>NZ_CM149668.1:0-4800000 GCF_056173325.1 Nocardiopsis sp. iso_238
TTGGCTGAAGCACAGGTCAACCTCGCAATGGTCTGGTCGAGCGTGCTGGACGGGATCGACCACGACTCCCTCCCCGCACACCAGCGTGCCTGGCTGCCGCAGACCCGTCCGCTGGGTCTGATCGAGGACACGGCGCTGATCGCGGCGCCCAACGAGTTCACCAAGAAGGTCCTGGAGACACGCCTCTACCCGGCGATCAGCAAGGCGCTCTCCGCCCACCTGGGACGGGAGATCCGGGTCGCGGTCACCGTGGACCCCACCGCCGTGCCCACCCCTCCCCCTACGCCCTCCCCCTACGGAGTGAGCAGGGACACGGGCGCGCACACCTCGCTCTCCGCGCCGCCCGAGCAGCCGCCGCCGCACGGCCGCCCCGACCAGCCCTCCGCCCACGAACCCCGTGGCCAGCATGCGCGTCCCGCCGGGCCGCACCCCTTCGAGGCGCCCCAGAGGCAGGAGGCCCCGCACCCGTCCGAGGCGCTGGGCGCGCACCCGGGGCACGCCCGTGCCCAGGAGGCCCAGGCCGACCTGCTCGGCCCCTCGCCCTCGGTCCAGGGCCCCCGGACCGACGACCGCGGACCGGCGCCCCACCAGCACGGTCACGCGCCCGCCGGTGCCCGCGCCCCCCAGGGACCGGCTCCGGCCGCACCGGCACCGCCCGCCGCGGAGGTCCCCGCGCACGGCGCCCAGCAACAGCTCCCCGATCCCCCGGCGCGGCCCCAGGAGGGGCACCACGGGGCGTTCCCCGGGGCAGCCTCCTCCGGGTGGGAGCAGCCCGCACAGGAGCAGCTGTGGCAGCAGCAGAGCTGGTCCGACGCGTCCTGGGACGAGCCCAACCGCTGGGAGAGCCCGTCCGCGAGGCCCGGCCCGAAGTCGGCCCCCGTCGCGGAACCGGCCCCGAGCGAGCCCGAGGCCGCACCCGCGCCCGTCGAGCCCGTGGCGGAGCCCCCGGCGGCGGAGGAGAGCGAGCCCGCGGCCCCTGCCGCACCCGCGCCCACCTCCCCGCCCGGGCGGTCCCAGGAGATCCCCCCTGGTGAGCACGCGCGGCTGAACCCGAAGTACACCTTCGACACCTTCGTCATCGGCTCCAGCAACCGGTTCGCGCACGCGGCCTCCGTCGCGGCGGCCGAGGCACCCGCGAAGGCGTACAACCCTCTGTTCATCCACGGTGGCTCCGGCCTGGGAAAGACCCACCTGCTGCACGCCATCGGCCACTACACGCACCGGCTGTACGAGGGTTCCCGGGTGCGGTACGTGAGCTCGGAGGAGTTCACCAACGAGTTCATCAACTCGATCCGGGACGGCAAGGCGGACGGGTTCCGCCGTCGCTACCGGGACATCGACGTGCTCCTGGTGGACGACATCCAGTTCCTGGAGAACAAGGAGCAGACGCAGGAGGAGTTCTTCCACACGTTCAACACGCTCCACAACTCCGACAAGCAGATCGTCATCTCCAGCGACCGGCCGCCCAAGCAGCTGACCACGCTGGAGGACCGGATGCGGAGCCGGTTCGAGTGGGGCCTGCTGACGGACGTCCAGCCGCCGGAGCTGGAGACCCGGATCGCCATCCTGCGCAAGAAGGCCGCGCAGGAGGGCCTGGCCGCCCCGCCCGAGGTCCTGGAGTTCATCGCGAGCAAGATCTCCACCAACATCCGGGAGCTGGAGGGCGCGCTCATCCGCGTGACCGCCTTCGCCAGCCTCAACCGGCAGTCGGTGGACCTGGACCTGACCGGCCAGGTGCTGCGGGACCTGGTCCCCAACGCCGAGGTCCCCGAGGTCACGGCCAGTGCGATCATGTCCCAGACCGCGGCCTACTTCGGGCTGAGCCTGGAGGACCTGTGCGGGACCTCCCGGTCCCGGGTGCTGGTGACGGCCCGGCAGATCGCCATGTACCTGTGCCGTGAGCTCACCGACCTCTCCCTGCCCAAGATCGGGCAGCAGTTCGGCCGGGACCACACCACGGTCATGCACGCCGACCGCAAGGTCCGGGCGCTGATGGCGGAGCGCCGCTCCATCTACAACCAGGTGCACGAGCTGACCAGCCGGATCAAGGACCAGCCCTCGCTGACGTGACCGCGCACCGGGCAACGAACGATCGGAGGGGGCGGGCCGCCGCGATGCGGGCCCGCCCCCTCCTTCGTGCCCGGGGGCCTCCCCTGTGGCCCGGAGTCCTCTTCAGGGCCTCCTCCGTGTCGCCGGGTGGACGTGTCCGCCTGTCGACGTGTCACCGAGTCACCGAGTCGCCGTGTCGACTTCTCCACTTGTCCCCGGACCGAACCCCTCAGAGAGCCCGCCCCCGGTCCGGTGGCGCCCGTGCGACCGCTCCGCTCTTGTCCACAGTCTCCGAGGCTCCCCCGGAACCGCCCGGACCGAGTTATCCACAGGCTTGTGTGCGTGTTCGCACCCTGGGGAGGAGTACGTCCGTGTCGTGGCCGAGCCGCACCGTCCGTACCCGACACGCATCGTTTCCCCTGGTTTCCGGGGTGTCCGAAGCCTGTTGCGCTGGCCACAGCGGGGCCGGAGTGCGCCGGTCAGGGGCCCTGACGAGGAACGGGACCCGCGATTCGCGAAGGGCCTGTGGAAAACCCTGTGCACAGACTCTTTGTCCAGGTTCGCGCGCTCTGCTCCGTGCTCCGAAAAAAAGTTTGGGGTTTTCTCGGCGGAGTTATCCACAGGGAGGGGTCCAATTCTGTGGACAACCCTGTGGACAACCTGTGGACAACGGCGCCGAGCCTGTGGGTAACCCGGGGTCGCCCTGTGGACGCCGACACCGATGATCGGACCACCGAACCCCGGGGCACTGTGGACAACTTGGGGAAAAGCTGTGGACGAACCTGTGGACGGTCTGTGGACAAGCTGAGGGGCCCTCTGGTTGTCCACAACGGGCCCGAGTTACCCACAGGGTCATCCACAGGGCCTGTGGACAAAAATTCGCAGTCTGACCTGCGAGAACAAGGGTTATCCACATTATCCACAGCCCCTACTACTACGACGCACCTTCATTAACCAAGATGTGGCGTCAAAACAGCTTCGCGGAAAATCTGTGGACAAACCCCTGAGATCGAGGTGACGGCGGGTCAGTCCCGAGCTGGCAGCGGCAGCGGATGAATCCGGGTAACGTGTGGTCTCGCCCCTGTCCTCCGCCGCCCGGTTCTGAGCGGTGACCCCTACGGAGCCCGAGACCGCTCCAGCGGCACGGTCCGCCCTCGTCGCGGACACCGTCCACACCCTGGGGACACGCCCCCGGCGGATCCACGAGACACCCACGAGCTGCAACGTTGAGGCTGCGACCGGTCCCCGGTCGGGCGGAAAGTGAGTCGGAGAGTGAAGTTCCGGGTCGAACGCGACGTACTGGCCGACGCTGTCGCCTGGACAGCGCGCACACTGCCCTCGCGTCCCTCTGTACCGGTCCTCGCCGGGATCCTGCTGGACGCGGGCGAGATCGACGGCCGACAGCGCGTGCGCCTGTCCGGCTTCGACTACGAGGTCTCCGCGCAGGTCTCCGTGGACATCGAGATCGAGGAGCCCGGACAGACCCTGGTCTCCGGACGCCTCCTCGCCGAGATCACCCGCAACCTTCCTCCACAGACTGTGGAGATCTCCACGGACGGCCCGAAGGTCGTCGTGAGCTGCGGCAGCGCGAAGTTCACCCTGAACACCATGCCGGTCGAGGACTACCCGTCCCTCCCGGAGATGCCCGGCGTGAGCGGGACCATCGGCAGCGACGCCTTCGCCGCCGCCGTCAGCCAGGTCGCCGTCGCGGCCGGCCGCGACGACACGCTCCCGATGCTCACCGGCATCCGGGTCGAGATCGAGGGCGAGACCATCACGCTCGCCTCCACCGACCGCTACCGCCTCGCCGTCCGTGAGCTGAACTGGAAGCCGGAGAACCCGGACCTGTCCGCGGTCGCGCTGGTTCCGGCCAAGACCCTCCACGACACCGCCAAGTCGCTCACCTCGGGTGCCGAGGTCTCCATCGCCCTGTCGGGCAGCGAGACCGGCGAGGGCATGATGGGCTTCGAGGGCGGTGGCCGACGCACCACCACGCGCCTGCTGGACGGTGAGTTCCCCAAGTACCGCGCGCTGCTGCCGGACACCTTCAACACCGTCGCGGAGGTCAGCCGCTCCGAGTTCGTCGAGGCCGTCAAGCGCGTCTCCCTGGTCGCTGAGCGCAACACCCCGCTGCGCCTGGCCTTCTCCCAGGGCGCACTGGTCCTGGAGGCGGGCACCGGCGAGGACGCGCAGGCCGTGGAGACCCTGGAGGCGGACCTGGACGGCGAGGACATCCAGATCGCCTTCAACTCCGGGTTCCTGCTGGACGGGCTGGGCGCCATCGGCACCGACGTGGCCCGCCTGCACTTCACCACCTCGACCAAGCCCGCGATCCTCACCGGGAAGCCCGCTGAGGAGGGTGCTTCCCCCGAGTACCGCTACCTGATCATGCCGGTCCGCCTCTCCGGCTGACCGGAACGCCCGTTCCACCGACGAGCGTCCGCCGCCCGGCCCGTGCACAGCGCCACGGGCCGGTCGGCTTCCACATGTCCACAGGTGCCCCAGGGGAGTACACATGCAACTCGGAATGATCGGTCTCGGCAAGATGGGCGGCAACATGGCCGCCCGCCTGCGTGAGAAGGGGCACGACGTCGTCGGCTACGACGTCTCCCCCGGCGCCCGCGACGTCGAGACCCTGTCGGAACTGGTCGACCGCCTCGAAGCCCCCCGCGTGGTCTGGGTGATGGTCCCGTCCGGCGACCCGACGGCCGCGATCGTCTCCGAGCTGGGTGACCTCCTCGCCGAGGGCGACATCGTCGTCGAGGGCGGCAACACCCACTACGTCGACGACGCGCCGCGCGCTGAGGCGCTGGCCGCGAAGGGCGTCGGCTACGTGGACGCCGGTGTGAGCGGCGGCGTGTGGGGTCGGCAGAACGGCTACGGGATCATGGTCGGCGGCCGGGCCGAGGACGTGGAGCGCCTGCGCCCCGTCTTCGACTCCCTGACCCCCGACGACGGCGGCGGCTTCGTGCACGCCGGAGCGGTCGGCGCTGGCCACTTCGTGAAGATGGTCCACAACGGCATCGAGTACGGCATGATGCAGTCCTTCGCGGAGGGCTACGAGCTGATGGTGGCCTCCGGGATCGTCAAGGACGTCCCCGGCACCTTCGAGAGCTGGCGCGAGGGCACTGTCGTGCGTTCCTGGCTGCTGGACCTGCTGGGACGCGCCCTGGAGGAGGACCCGGACCTGTCCGAGCTGCGCGGATACGTGCAGGACTCCGGCGAGGGCCGGTGGACCGTACAGGCCGCCGTGGACCTCGCGGTCCCCGCCCCGGCGATCACCGCCTCGCTCTTCGCGCGGTTCGCCTCCCGCCAGGACGACAGCGAGGCCATGAAGGTCGTCGCCGCCCTGCGCAACCAGTTCGGCGGCCACGCCGTCACCAAGGCCGAGCCCAGGGACGCCGAGCAGGGCTGACCGCGCCCGCTCCTCCCCCGGGGTCGGTCCGGGATCCCCGGACCGACCCCGGCACCGTTCCCCGCCGCCCCTCCCCACCGTTCCCGCTCCCCCGTTCCAGGAGGAAGGCCGGATGTACGTCTCCCACCTGCAACTGGCCGATTTCCGCTCCTACGAGACGGCCCAGTTGCGACTCGAACCCGGCGTGAGCGTGTTCGTCGGCTCCAACGGCCAGGGCAAGACCAACCTCGTCGAGGCGATCGGGTACGTCGCCAGCCTCAGCAGCCACCGGGTCTCCTCGGACACCCCGCTGGTGCGCCAGGGTGCTCCGCGCGCGATCGTCAGCGCCAAGGTCGTCCGTGACGGCCGCGACATGCTGGTGGACCTGGAGATCAACCCGGGCCGCGCCAACCGCGCCAGGGTGAACCGCGGCGCGGCCGGGCGCCCCCGCGACGTGCTGGGCATCCTGCGGACGGTGCTGTTCGCCCCCGAGGACCTGGCCCTGGTCAAGGGCGACCCGGGGGAACGGCGCCGGTTCCTCGACGACCTCCTGGTGGCGCGCGCGCCCCGGATGGCGGGGGTGCGCTCCGACTACGAGCGGGTGCTCAAGCAGCGCAACGCCCTGTTGAAGTCGGCCTCGGCGCGGATGCGCCAGCGGGCCACCCCGGACCTGAGCACGCTGGAGGTCTGGGACTCCCACCTGGCCGAGACCGGGGCGGAGCTCCTGGCGGCGCGGTTGGCCCTGGTGGAGGAGCTGCGCCCGCTGATCGCGCACTCCTACGCGGGGCTGACCGAGTCCGGGGGCCCCGCCGTGCCGACCTACCGGAGCTCCTCCGTCGAGGAGGGGGCCGAGCTTCCGCACGACCGTCCCCGGCTCGTGGAGGTCCTGCGCGAGGCGATGGCCGGGGCGCGCGACCGGGAGCTCCAACGGGGCGTCAGCCTGGTCGGACCGCACCGCGACGACCTGCACCTCCAGCTCGGTGACCTGCCCGCGAAGGGCTACGCCAGCCAGGGCGAGTCGTGGTCGTACGCCCTCTCGCTCAAGCTGGCCGCGTTCGAGCTGCTGCGGGCCGAGGGCGACGACCCGGTCCTGATCCTGGACGACGTCTTCGCGGAGCTGGACTCCGAGCGCCGCCGCAGGCTGACCGAGCGGGTGCGCGACACCGAGCAGGTGCTGGTGACGGCGGCGGTCGCGGAGGACATCCCGAAGGAACTGGACGGTGCGCGGTTCGGGGTCCGTGAGGGGGTGGTCGAGGATGCGTGAGGGTCGTCCACAGCCTGTGGATCCCGGTGTCGGCCGCGACGCCGCGGGTGTCCCCGCCGAAGCGGTCCGTCCACAGCCTGTGGACAGCGGCGGCCCGGCCGCACCGCAGGCGCCGCACGCCCCGGAGGCTCCCCCGGCCTCCGGCGCGGACCTGGCACGCCAGGCGCTGGCCCGGGCCCGGGCGGAGGCGCGTGAGCGCGGCGCCGTCCCCCGGGGCATGAACCGGAAGCGCGCGCGTGGCCGGTTGCGGTCACGGAACGAACCGCAGCTGTTCGGAGACGCGGTGCGCACCTGGCTGATCGAGCACGGCTGGCAGGAGCAGGTGGCGATCGGCGGTGTGTTCGGCCGGTGGGCGGACATCGTCGGTGATTTCAACGCCGAGCACCTGCGTCCGGAGAGTTATTCGGAGGGCGAACTCGTCGTGGTGGCTGATTCACCGACGATGGCGGCCCACGCGCGAGCGATGGTTCGGGATCTGATGCGCCGTCTTAACGAGGAGCTCGGTGACGGCACCGTCATCGCGATCAAGGTGAAGGGGCCGGGCTTCCGCCGCCGGTGACCCCGCCCGGATTGCCCCGTGTCGCCCCGGCACGTCTGTGACCTGGGGTCCCGCGCGCCCCTTCGGGCACCGTTCCGGGACGTGCTCCCCGATCGCTGGACCCCTCTCCTTCCGTGACATGGCACCGAGGGGGTGCGGTGGCCCTGCGAAGGCCACTGAACCGCGCCGGGACTTGCGCAAGGGGGCTCCCGCGTGTAGGGACTCGGCTCCCGCCCCGAACGTTCGTTCTGGAGCGGCACAGGGCCGCGAATGCCACTTTGTCGCACCGGGCGGGGTATCATGGAGACGGTTCTTCAGACGCCTGTAGCCGGTATCACGCTCCCATGTAGAGGGTGGGCGGACGGCCCGTGCGGCGAACGGTGATCCCCCAGGTGTCGCGGCAAGTCGGCCCTCCGATCACCCTGTCGTGGGTTGACCGTCGTCCGCTCGGCCGCTGCCGACAGGCGTCCCCAGCAGGAGGGTGTTCCCACTTGGCCTACGACGCAGGATCAATCACGGTTCTCGAAGGGCTCGAGGCAGTACGCAAGCGCCCGGGTATGTACATCGGCTCCACCGGTGAGCGGGGTCTGCATCACCTGGTCTACGAGGTGGTCGACAACTCGGTCGACGAGGCGCTGGCGGGTCACGCCGACGCCATCGAGGTGACCCTGCTCGCCGACGGCGGGATCAGGGTGGCCGACAACGGCCGGGGTATCCCGGTCGGTATCCACCCCGTCGAGCAGCGTCCCGCGGTCGAGGTCGTCCTCACGACGCTGCACGCGGGCGGAAAGTTCGACGGCAAGTCCTACGCGGTCTCCGGCGGTCTGCACGGCGTCGGCATCTCCGTCGTCAACGCGCTGTCCACGGCACTGGACGTGGAGATCCGCCAACAGGGGCACGTCTGGCGCCAGCACTACGAGATGACCGCCCCCACGGGTGAGCTCGTGAAGGCCGAGGAGACCGACGAGACCGGCACCGAGATCACCTTCTGGGCCGACGGCGACATCTTCGAGACCACCACGTACTCGTTCGAGACGCTGGCCCGCCGGATGCAGGAGATGGCCTTCCTCAACAAGGGGCTGTCCATCACCATCCGCGACGAGCGGCCCGACCACACCGACGACGGTCCCGTGGTCAACACCTTCCACTACGAGGAGGGGCTGTCGGACTACGTCCGGCACATCAACGCCAAGAAGGAGCCGGCGCACGCGTCGATCATCTCCTTCGAGGAGGACGGCGACGGCATCGCGGTCGAGATCGCCATGCAGTGGAACCAGTCCTACACCTCGTCGGTGCACACCTTCGCCAACACCATCAACACGGCGGAGGGCGGCACGCACGAGGAGGGTTTCCGCTCCGCGCTCACCACTCTGGTCAACCGGTACGCCCGGGACCAGAAGCTGCTGCGCGACAAGGAGGACAACCTCACCGGCGACGACATCCGTGAGGGCCTGACCGCGATCATCTCGGTCAAGCTCGCGGACCCCCAGTTCGAGGGCCAGACCAAGACGAAGCTCGGCAACACCGAGGCCAAGTCCTTCGTCCAGAAGGTCACCAACGAGCACCTGCGCGACTGGTTCGAGCGCAACCCCGGCGAGGCCAAGGACATCGTGTCCAAGGCCAGCCAGGCCGCCCGCGCCCGTGTGGCCGCCCGCCAGGCCCGCGACCTGACCCGCCGCAAGACCCTCCTCGAGACCACCTCCCTCCCGGGCAAGCTGTCGGACTGCCAGTCCACCAACCCGGAGGAGTGCGAGGTCTACATCGTCGAGGGCGACTCGGCCGGCGGCTCCGCCAAGGGTGGTCGCAACCCGCACAACCAGGCCATCCTGCCCATCCGCGGCAAGATCCTGAACGTCGAGAAGTCGCGGATCGACCGCATCCTCAAGAACAACGAGGTCCAGGCGATCATCACCGCTCTGGGCACCGGCATCCACGAGGAGTTCGACGCCGAGAAGCTGCGGTACCACAAGATCATCCTGATGGCCGACGCCGACGTCGACGGCCAGCACATCCGGACGCTGCTGCTCACCCTGCTGTTCCGCTTCATGAAGCCGCTGGTCGAGGCCGGGAACGTCTACCTGGCCCGTCCGCCGCTCTACAAGATCAAGTGGGACCAGAAGGGCAGCGACGCCAGCTACGCCTTCTCCGACGCCGAGCGCGACCGGGTCATCGAGGCCGGGATCGCCGAGGGCAAGAGGGACCCGCGCCCGCGCGACATGGTGCAGCGCTTCAAGGGTCTGGGCGAGATGAACGCCAACGAGCTGTGGGACACCACGATGGACCCGGACCGCCGCGTGCTCGACCAGGTCAACCTGGAGGACGCGGCCCAGGCCGACGAGATGTTCAGCGTGCTCATGGGTGAGGACGTCGAGTCGCGGCGCGCCTTCATCCAGCGCAACGCCAAGGACGTCCGCTTCCTGGACATCTAGGTCCCCCGTTCCCACCCGTGCCCCAAGCAAGCCTCGTAGAAGGGATCGACATCCGTGACGGATGCGAACAACCCCGACGCCCCTGAGGGCGGGGACTCCACTGTCGAGTCCCTCTCGCGCGTGACCGACCGGATCGAGCCCGTCGACATCCAGGTCGAGATGCAGCGCAGCTACCTCGACTACGCGATGTCGGTCATCGTCGGCCGGGCCCTCCCCGACGTCCGTGACGGGCTCAAGCCGGTCCACCAGCGCGTGCTGTACGCGATGTACGACGGCGGCTACCGTCCCGACCGCGGTTACTTCAAGTGCGCCCGCGTCGTCGGTGACGTGATGGGCAACTACCACCCGCACGGTGACAGCGCCATCTACGACACCCTGGTCCGCCTGGCCCAGTGGTGGTCGATGCGGATGCCGCTGGTCGACCCGAACGGCAACTTCGGCTCGCCGGGCAACGACCCGGCGGCCGCCATGCGCTACACCGAGTGCAAGCTCGCGCCGCTGGCCATGGAGATGCTCCGGGACATCGACAAGGAGACCGTCGACTTCCGGCCCAACTACGACGGCCGCTCCTCCGAGCCCGTCGTGCTGCCCGCCCGCTTCCCGAACCTGCTGGTCAACGGCTCCTCGGGCATCGCGGTCGGCATGGCCACCAACATCCCGCCGCACAACCTGCGCGAGGTCGCGGACGGCGTCAACTGGTACCTCGACAACCCCGAGGCCGAGGACGAGGAGCTGCTCGACCAGCTCATCGCCCGGGTCAAGGGCCCCGACTTCCCCACGCGCGGACTCATCGTGGGCAAGCGCGGGATCGAGGAGGCCTACCGGACCGGGCGCGGCTCCATCACCATGCGCGCCGTGGTCGAGGTCGAGGAGGACGGCCGGGGGCGTCAGACCCTGGTCATCACCGAGCTGCCCTACCAGGTCAACCCGGACAACCTGGCGCTGAAGATCGCCGACCTGGTCAAGGACGGCAAGATCACCGGCATCGCGGACGTGCGGGACGAGAGCAGCGGCCGTACCGGTCAGCGCCTGGTCATCGTGCTCAAGCGCGACGCGGTCGCCAAGGTCGTGCTGAACAACCTGTACAAGCACACCCAGCTCCAGGAGACCTTCGGCGCGAACATGCTGGCCCTGGTCGACGGGGTGCCGCGCACCCTGCGCCTGGACCAGATGATCCGCCACTGGGTCAAGCACCAGGTCGAGGTCATCGTCCGCCGGACGAAGTACCTGCTGCGCAAGGCCGAGGAGCGGGCGCACATCCTGCGTGCCCTCCTGCGGGCGATGGACCGGATCGACGAGGTCATCAGCCTGATCCGGAGCAGCGCCTCGGCGGACGACGCGCGCACCGGCCTGATGGGCCTGCTGGAGATCGACGACATCCAGGCCCGCGCGATCCTCGACATGCAGCTGCGCAAGCTGGCGGCCCTGGAGCGCAACGCCCTCACCGCCGAGTACGACGAGCTCATGGCGCTCATCACCGACTACAACGACATCCTCGCCTCGGACCCCCGTCAGCGGACCATCATCCGCGAGGAGCTGGGCGAGATCGTCGACAAGTACGGCGACGAGCGGCGCACGCACATCATCCCGTTCGAGGGTGACATGCGCATGGAGGACTTCATCGCGGAGGAGGACGTGGTCGTCACGATCTCCCGCGGTGGGTACGCCAAGCGCACCCGCATCGACAACTACCGCGCGCAGAAGCGCGGCGGCAAGGGCGTGCGGGGTGCCCAGCTCAAGCAGGACGACATCGTCCAGCACTTCTTCGTCACCACCACCCACCACTGGATCCTGTGCTTCACGAACCAGGGACGGGTGTACCGGACGAAGGCCTACGAGCTGCCGGAGGCCGCCCGCGACGCGCGCGGCCAGCACGTCGCCAACCTGCTGCCCTTCCAGCCGGGTGAGGAGATCGCGCAGATCATGGCGCTGCGCGACTACGAGGCGGCGCCCTACCTGGTGCTGGCCACCCGCGAGGGCCTGGTGAAGAAGTCGCGCCTGGAGGACTTCGACTCCGCGCGCGCGGCGGGCATCATCGCGATCAACCTCCGCGAGGAGGACGAGCTGATCGCGGCGCGCCTGGTCTTCCCCGACGACGACCTGCTGCTGATCTCCAGCGACGCCCAGGCGATCCGCTTCCCGGCCTCCGACGAGTCGCTGCGGCCCATGGGCCGCGCCACCAGCGGTGTGATCGGCATGCGGTTCCTGGAGGGCGACTACCTGCTCTCCATGGACGTCATCCGCCCCGACGACGGTTCCACCGACGTGCTGGTCACCACCGAGAACGGGTACGCCAAGCGGACCCCCTCGGAGCAGTACCCGGTGCAGAACCGAGGCGGCAAGGGCGTTCTGACGGCCAAGGTCGTGGAGGCCCGCGGCAAGCTGGTCGGCGCCCTCATGGTGGACCCGGAGGTGGACGAGATCTTCGCGATCACCTCCGCCGGCGGGGTCATCCGCACCGGTGCCGCCGAGGTGAAGCGGTCCGGGCGCACCACCATGGGCGTCCGGCTGATGAACCTGGACAAGGGCAACAAGATCGTGGCCGTCGCCGCGAACGCCGAGGCCGCCGAGGAGGCCGAGGCCGAGGAGGTCGCGGACGCCGTCGAGGCCGCCAACGCCGACACGGTCGAGCAGGTCGCGGGCGAAGGCAACCCTGACGCCTAGACTGCGCGTTAAGACCAGTACGTCCCGTGGGGTGCGTTTCGGCGGCCCCACGGGACACACGGATCGACCCGTCTCAACGAAAGTCCAGCGGTAGCGCTTCTATGTCTGAGAACCAGCGGAACACACCCAGCAACGAGTCCGACGCGGATGCCACCGCCGGTGACGCGGACGTGGAGACGGCGGGGGAGACCGCTGAGGACTCCTCGGAGGCCACGAACGCGGAGCCCGAGATGACCGAGTCGCCGTCCGAGCCCGAGGGGGAGTCCACCCCCGCGGGGCCGAGCGCGGTCAAGGCCACCCTGGCGAGCCGCAAGGCCCACCTGACCGTCTCCCGCGTGGAGCCGTGGTCGGTCATGAAGTTCGCCTTCGTGGTCTCCCTCGTCTGCTTCATCATCCTGTTCGTCGCCGTCGCGGTGATCTACGCGACCCTGTCGATGCTGGGTGTCTTCGACGAACTCACCAACATGATCAACGCCCTCATGGAGGGCGACGGCGGAGAGGACGAGCTGGGCCTCAACCCGGCCGCCTGGTTCTCCCCGGGCCGTGTGCTGGGCTACACGGGTGTGATCGGCGCGCTGAACGTCGTGCTGATCACCGCCCTGTCCACGGTGGGCGCGATGCTCTACAACCTGGTCTCCGACCTGGTCGGCGGCGTGGACGTCACGCTCTCCGAGGCCGAGTAGTCCTCCGTCCCGTCCGGGCCCGGCACCTCTCCGAGGAGCCGGGCCCGACCCGTCCCGAGCACTCCCGAAGCCCGCTAAAATCGAAGGTGAAGAGGGACGCGGCGGGGCCGCGCACCTCCTCCCCACCCCGAGGATTCCGGTTCGCTCCGCCCCTCCGGATGCGGTAGAGTTCCTGACGGAACGCGGGCGTATAGCTCAGTCGGTTAGAGCGCATCCCTGATAAGGATGAGGCCCCAGGTTCAAGTCCTGGTACGCCCACCCAGCGAAAAGACTCCCTCCGGGGGGTCTTTTTTCGTGCCCTGAGTGGACACGGACCTCCCACGACCAAGCGGACGGACCGGGGCCGCCCGCGCGCTTTGTCGACACCGCGCCGAGTCGCCATGTCGACTCGTACCCCCCGGTGTGGGGTGGCGGCGGATCCGGTCGCGGAAACCGTCCAGGGGCCTTGGTCCCTCCTCTCGGGGAGGTGGCCGCAACCGGCCCCGGTCTTGCGTTCTCACCTGAGTGGTCATCCATGCAGTTCAGGCGGGAGATGCGAGAAGGATGCGGGCGTCCCTCACCTGGTTTCCGGTGAGTACGGTCGACGTGACCCCCGTCCCCCATCTCCCGGGAATCGCATGTCCGACGAAGCCGGCGTGAGTGTCGACGCCCTCCCCGAAGCGGAGGCTGCGGAGATGCTCGCCGAGACCATGGCCCTCCTTGGCGGCAGGTTCGAAACGATCCTGGAGAGCCTGCACGGCCCGGTGTCCTCCTACGTGACCTCGGGCCTGTCCACCTACGGGGACAACGCCCTGGAGGACATCCAGGCGACCGCCCGGAGCGGCATCGCGCTCGCGCAGAACGTCCAGGGTTCGGTCCTGGAGATCGCCGCCACGGACTCCGAGAACGCGGACGAGTTCCGAGAGGGGCTCGAGGAACTCGACATCCCGATCAACTTCTGACCCCCCTGAGAGAAGCCCCCATGACCAGTGTCGAGGACATGACCCTCGGTCTGCCCGACCCGATCGAGGCCGACCCTCCGACGATCCGCTCGGGCGCCGAAGAGCTCGACGAGCTCCACGCGGACATGCTCGGCCGGTCCGGTGACACCGACAGCCAGATGCGTTCCTCCGCGAACCAGTTCACCGACCGCATCGCCTGGGACATCAGCTCCGCCTCCGCCGACGAGCTCATGGCGTGGGAGGAGGCCTCCAAGGCCCTCACCTACGGTGCCGGGATCCTGCGGCTGTGGGCCGGGGACGTCGACACCTACCTCACCGACCGCGCCGACATCGTGCAACGCTGGCAGCAGGCCAAGGCCGACATCCAGGCGCTCAGGGGCATGGGCTCCGACTACGTCATCGGTCAGGCGTTCGTGGAGTTGTTCGGCGGCGAGACCGAGGCCGATCGGTTGGCGGCCACGCGCGAGGAACTGCGCTCGGAACACTCCGGTATCTGGGGCACCCTGATGACCCGGGCCGAACGGACCAAGATCGAGCTGCGCACCGGGCCCAGCAAGGAGTCCCTGGAGCGCATGGTGGAGGCGGGCCTGCTCACCGCCGGGCAGATCGCCACCTACGGCGACCACTACCCCGCGATGGTGCCGGACGAGATCGACGGCAGCGAACCGCCCCACCTGGTCAACGCCTGGTGGGACTCCCTGTCCGAGGAAGAGCGAGAACAGGCCATGGCCGACGACCCCGACCTCCTCCGGGACCTCGACGGCATCCCCGCCACGGTGCGCGACCAACTCAACCGCGACTACCTGGCCGAGGAGCCCGACAGGATCGACAGCGAGATCGACGACCTCCGGGAGGAGCGGGAGGCCCTGAGTAACGGCCCCGGCCACGACGGACCACGACGGATCCTGGACAACCAGATCGAGGAGTTGGAGGCCGAGAAGGACGTCGTCGAGACACTGCTCAACGACCTTGGGGACAGCTCAGCCGACACCGACAAGTTCCTGTTGGCGTTCGAGAGGGGAGACAACGGCCGCGCCATTGTGTCCCATGGCAACCCCGACACCGCTGACAACGTCGCGACGATGGTTCCCGGGACCACGAACACCTGGGAGAACGTGAACAGCCGAGTTGGTAACGCTGAGACTATCGCCGACGAGGCCAAACGTGAGGGCCGGATCGAGCAGACGGCGGTCATCAGTTGGATCGGCTACGACGCCCCGTCGGTGACCGAGGCCGTGTCCGAGGACCGGGCTGAGGGTGCGGTCGACGAACTGAGTCGCTTCCAGGCCGGGCTCCGTGCCACCCACGAGGGGGCCTCGCCCTCGCACAACACAGTCATCGGGCACAGCTACGGCAGCACCGTGGTCGGGCACACCGCCATGAGCGACCAGGGCCTGGACGCCGACCAGATCGCCTTCGTCGGAAGCCCCGGCGTCAAGGCCCAACACGTCTCCGAACTCGGGTTCCTCCCGGAGGACGTCCACGTCTCCACGGCCGAGAACGACAAGATCAACGACAGAACCCCTGATTTCATCCACGGACCCGACCCGTTCACGGAGGAGTTCGGGGCCACCATCTTCGAGTCCAACGAGGGGTCCACGGGCGGATCGTTCCCGTTCGGACCCGCACACTCGGAATACTACGATCCGCCCAAGGAATCGGGGGAACGTTCCGACCAGAATGCGAGCGGCATGTCCGTCGAATACTTGGGAGAATTCGTTCGAGGCGTCCTCTGACCCGCCGCGAACGCCGATGGAGGAACCAGGAACGGAATGACGAACTGGAAGACGGTGGCCGCTCTCTCCGTACTCGCCGTGACAGTGGCTGGCTGCGGGTCCGAGACACCATCCACATCTGACCCCATTGCGGAGGACCCGATCAACGAGGACGAGGCCGTCAAGAAGATCGACGAGCACATCAACGACGCGGTAGGCGTGCTCCCCGAGGAGGTCCGGTTGGAGCCCCTGGGGCAACCGAACTTCGGTGGCTGCGACGGGGGCGGCAGGAACGAACCCGTCACCGCCAGCCACACCTACTGGCTCCACGACCTCGCCCCCGAGGACAACGAGGCCCACGCTGAGGCACTGCACCAGTACTGGACCGACAACGGGTACGAGATCATGCGTGACCGGCGTCCCGACAAGCTCTCGATCTCGGTGCACCACCCCGAGGACGGGTTCGGGATGACCCTCCGTGTGAGTGACGACGGCATTCTCTCCGTCGGGGCCTCCTCGCCCTGCTTTCACCCAGAAGAGAGGTCGTGAGGCCCGCCGCTGCCCGCCCCGATGACCTGTTCAACTTCGTCGGATACGAGGAGGACTCCTTCGTGATGTTCGTCCAGGGTTCCCGGTCTATGAGTGCCGCCTCCCCCTGCGTGTGGCCCGACGGAGAACCGGACTCCTGAGGTGAGCCCGTCGGTCCACCGTGGACGCCAGCCGACGTCCTCGGCCAGCGCAACCTGAGCGGGGCTGGGGCGACACAGGGGGTCCGCTGGAAGGGGAGAACTCAGTGAAGAACCTGGGGAGGACAGCGGCCTGCGTCGCATCGGTCGCCCTTGTGCTGACCGGCTGCGGCGGAACGGAAGCGACCATGACCGAGGACGAGGCCGTCGAGAAGATCGACGAGCACATCAACGACGCGGTAGGCGTAATCCCTGGGGATGTCCGGTTGGAGCCCCTGGACCAGCCGATCACCGGTGGCTGCGAGGGAGGCGGCAGGAACGAGTCGGTCACCGTCAGCCATGTCTACTGGCTTCGTGACCTCGCCCCCGAGGACAACGAGGCCCACGCTGAGGCACTGCACCAGTACTGGACCGACAACGGGTACGAGATCATGCGTGACCGGCGTCCCGACAAGCTCTCGATCTCGGTGCGGAACGTCGAGGACGGGTTCGGGATGACCCTCCGTGTGAGCGACAAGGGCACTCTCTCCGTCGGGGCCTCCTCGCCCTGCTTCCACCCAGAAGAGAGGTCGTGAGACCCGCGCCGTCGAGCAGTCAGCGGAGGGGGCGAGCCCGCCGTAGCCGGGAAGGTGCACCAGTGTTGACTGGTGGACCCTCTGCTTTTTCGGCCCCGTCTTCCTCGTGGGGCTTTGTCGACACCGCGCCGAGTCGCCATGTCGACTTGTGCCTACCCGGCGGCGGGACCGGCCAGGGGCATCCGGAGGGTGAAGGCCGTCCCCTCCCCGACCGTGCTGTCCGCCGTCACCGAACCGCCGTGCAGCTCCACGAGTCCGCGCACGATGGCCAGCCCGAGGCCGCTGCCTCCGGTACGCCGGTTGCGGGACCGGTCCGCCCGCCAGAACCGGTCGAAGACGTGCGGCAGGTCCTCCTCCGCGATGCCGACCCCGGTGTCGACCACCCGGATCACCGCGTCCGGACCCGCCCGGTACGCCTGCACGGTGACGGTCCCTCCCTCCGGGGTGTGCCGCAGCGCGTTGCCGACCAGGTTGCCCAGCACCTGGAGCATCCGGGTGCGGTCCGCGACGAGGGTCACGTCGCGCGACTCGTCGACGAGGCGGACCCCGGCCTCCTCCGCGCGCAGCTCGTGGCCCGCGACCACCCGGGCGACGAGGAGGGCGGCGTCCACCGGTTCCGGGGACAGGCGCAGCCGGCCGGCGTCGGCCAGGGCGAGGTCCTGGAGGTCGTCGATGACCGCCTGGAGCAGCAGGGTCTCCCCGAGCAGCATCTCCATGCGGTCCGGGTCGGGATCGACCACCCCGTCCTGGACGGCCTCCAACCAGCCGCGCAGGTTGCTCAGCGGCGTCCGCAGCTCGTGCGACACGTCGCTCACCATCGCCTTGCGCTGGTCCTCGGCCCGCTCCAGGTGCTCGGACATCTCGTTGAACGCCTCCGCGAGGCGGCCGATCTCCCCGGCGTCGCGGACCTCCACCCGGGTGGTGGGCCCTCCGCCCTCCCTCATGTGGTTCACGGCGTCGGTGAGCGCGCGCACCGGGCGCAGCAGCCGGGTCGCGATGGTCGTGCTCACCACCACGGTCAACACCAGGATCAGCAGCACCACGCCACCCAGGCGCAGGGCGCCCTCGCGGGACAGTGACAGCCCCGCCTCAGGGCTCTCCGCGGGGTCGTCGATGAACAGCAGCGCGGCGGGCGCCACGTGGGGGTCGAGCTGGGCCCGTCGGGCGGCGTCCAGGCAGGCGGCCTCCTCCGGTCCCAGTTCGACCCTGGACCACGTCAGGCTCTCCGCGCCGGGAGCGGGATCGACCTCACCGGGTGACGGCCACACCTGCGGGACCTCGGTCGGCGCCTCGCCCGGCACGAGGGGCCCCGGGTCCGGCGGAGCGGAGGGTTCCTCACTCTCGGACGGGAACTCCGGTGCGGGTAGGGGATCGACGGGCTCCTCGGGAGCGGTCGGGACGGGAGCGGCCGGGTCCTCGGGGGCGGCCGGTGGACGGGCGTCGTCCGGGACCGGCCCCGGGGCGGTCGGACTCCCCGTGATCACGAGGCCCCCGGTGCGGCCGTCCATCGCGTACTCGAGGTTCGCCTCGGGGTCGCCGCAGTCCGAGGCCCGCGCGTTGAGGTCGGCCAGCGCCTCCTCTTCACCGCCGACCGGCTGGTCCAGCGCGTCCAGCCCGCAGTCGGCCCACGTGTAGGCGTCCCCGCCCTCGGCCTCGACCGCGGGTCGCCCGCTCGGTCCGGTCACCACCTCGGCGGGGAGGCCGTAGAGCGACTCCAGGCAGGAGACGCCCTGTTCCGCCTGGTCGCGCAGCGTCCCGCGCTCCTCCTCCGTCAGGGCGAACGGGCCCACCGCGCGCGGGTCGATGCGGTCCCCGTTGCCGGCGACCAGGGTCACGTCGACGGCCAGCGGGTCCACCACCGACGAGGTCCGGGTGGGCGGCGGAGGGGCGTCCCCCGCTCCCTGGGCCGGTGCGGCGGAGTCCGCGATCACCGCCCGGCCCTCGGTGGTGAGGACGACCCGGCGGCCGGTCTCCTCCGCCAGGTCGTCGACGGTCTCCGCCACTCCGGCCCAGTCACTGTGGGCCGCCGCGTACCCGACGAGGGTGTCGTGGATGTGGGTGTCCACCGTCAGGGTCTCCCCCTGCTGGGTGGTGATGGACTCCGAGGTCCGCTGCACCGACAGCCAGGCCGTCGCGGTGATCGAGCAGACCGCCACCAGGACCGAACCCGCCAGCAGACGGAACAGGAGTCCGTGCCGCAGGGAGGCCCACCGTTCTCCGCCGCGCGGCCGGTCAGCGGACACGTTCGGGCACCGCGAGCTTGTAGCCGACGCCGTAGACGGTGACCAGCCGGACCGGTTTCCGGGGGTCGGGCTCGATCTTGCGGCGCAGGTTCTTCACATGGACGTCGATGGTGCGCCTGGTGATGTAGCCGCTGATCCCGTGGATGAGTTCCAGCAGCTGGGCCCGGCTCAGCACACGGCCCGGACGGACCGCCAGGGCCTGGAGCAACTGGAACTCCACGGGGGTGCACCGCACCGGTTCCCCGTCGACCCGCACCGTGTGCCGGGCCGGGTCCACGATGATCGGGCCCGCCTCCAGCACGCGCTCCTCGTCCCGCACCGGGGTGCGGGAGCGGCGCAGCAGCGTGCGTACCCGCGCCATGAGCTCGCGCGGACTGTAGGGCTTGGTGACGTAGTCGTCCGCGCCCAGGTCCAGGCCGGTGAGCAGGTCCTCCTCGGTGGATCGGGCGGTGAGCAGCAGCACCGCCACGTCGGACTCGGCCCGCAGCACCCGGCACGCCTCCAACCCGCTCATCACCGGCATCATCACGTCCATCACGATCAGGTCGGGGCGGTCGCGGTGGTGTTCCTCCAGCACGGACCGGCCGTTGTGGACCACACGGACGGTGTGGCCCTCGTGCTCCAGGTATCGCCGGATCAGTTCGGCCTGGTTCACGTCGTCCTCGGCCACCAGGACATGCGCGCACACGTGAGGGCCTCCGTTCGCCGACCGGGGACGGGTCCCCCGGCACCGATGATCGTACGACCGCCGCCAGCTGGGCCGACGGGGGCGTCGGGGGACGCCGCAGGTCACCACATGGGACGCACACGGCGGCCACACGGGTTCTTCACATTCCTCGACCACTCTTCATGGTGTCCGGCGCGGAGAGACCCGCCGGACTCCCTCGACCGGATGGACCCCATGCGCCGATCCCTGACACCCGGTGGAACCGTCGGGAGACTTCCCGTTCTGGCCGCCGTCGCCGTACTGGCCGTCGTGCCCGCCTGCTCGTCGTCGGAGCCGCCGGAGGAGACCTCCGAGGCGTCGGTACGGACCGAGGAGCGGACGGAACCCGAGGGCGCCCGGATCGCGACGGCCCTCACGGACGAGATCGAGGTCCGTTCCGAGCCGGACGGCGGCGAGGTCGTGCACACCCTCGCCAGCCCGAACGACTTCGGCGCGGACCGGGCCTTCCTGGTCCAGGAGGCCCGGGGCGACTGGTTGGAGGTGCTCCTGCCGGTGCGGCCCAACGGGTCCACGGGCTGGATCGAGGCCGACGACGTCGAGATCACCGTCACCGCGTACCGCGTGGTGGTCGACATGTCGGAGTTCTCCTTCACGGTCACCGAGGGCGAGGAGGAGGTCCTGACCGGCCAGATCGGTATCGGTACGGGCGACACCCCGACGCCGCCCGGTGAGTACTACTTCACCGAGCTGCTCAAGCCCTCGGACCCCGGCGGCGAGTACGGGGCCTTCGCCTTCGGCCTCAGCGGGCACTCCGACACCCTGGAGAGCTTCGCGGGCGGTCCCGGCCAGCTGGGGCTGCACGGCACCGACGACGAGTCGGGTCTGGGCGGCGAGGTCAGCCACGGCTGCATCCGGGTGTCCAACGACGACGTCACCTGGATGGCCGAACGCCTGCCGATCGGCACCCCGGTCGAGATCAACGAATGACCGCTCACCGAGCGGACACCCGAACACACGACAAGAGGTCAACCATGCGCGTGAAGTCCCGAGTGCTCATCGTCGCCGCGATGGCGGCCGCCTTCTTCGGCACCGCCCCGGCGTTCGCGTCGGACGACTCCCCGGCACTCCCCGTCGCCGAGGCCCCGTCGGAGGTTCCGGGCCCGGTCTCCCCGGAGGACCCCTCCGTCGAGGAGCCCACGGACGCCCCGGTGGAGCCCACCCCCGAGGAGCCCACGGCCGCCCCGGTCGAGCCGGAGAAGCCGTCGGACCCCGCGGAGGCCGGCCCGGTCACCCCGATCGAGCAGGACCCCAACTACACCGGCTGACCTGAGCCGCACCCGGAGGCCCCGTTCCCCTTGGAGGGAGCGGGGCCTCCGCCGTTCCCGGCGTCGGATGTCTGGCGCCCCGCACCGGTCAGCCCTCGTGACCGGCCCTGATGCCCCGGACGACGAGGTCCAGCGCCTGGTCGAAGTAGGTGTTCTCCACGGCCAGGGCGTCCGGCTCCGACACGGCCGTCGCGACGGCGCCCTCGTGCTCCTCGGCGCGGTCGGCCCGGGTCACGCTCATGGCGACGGCCGAGGTGGCCGCGCCGAGGATCTGGTTGGACACCGCGCGGATGGCCACGGCCTGGCGCTCCTCCCCGCCGCCGAGCCGTCCCAGCGCCTCGATGATCCGCCTCGACAGGGCGACCGCGTTCGGGCCGACGAGGGGGCGTGAACCCGCGAACTCCGCGGCCCAGGTGTGGGCGGTCAGCGCCGTGTAGAACCGGCGGGCCGTCTCCTTGAGCGCGGTGTCCCAGGGCAGGTCGGCGGCGGGCAGACCGGTGGCGGCCTCGGCCAGGACCTCGTCCACGGCCAGGTCCACGAGGTCCTCGCGGCGCTCCACGTACCAGTAGAGGCTGGTCGCGTGCACTCCGAGCTCGGCGGCCACCTTGCGCATGGTCAGCGCGGAGGCGCCCTCCCGGTCGAGCAGTGTGATGGTCGCTGTGACGATCCGTTCCCTGCTGAGTGCGGGCTGTGAACGTCGGCGCCGTTGGGGGCGGTGGAAGACGCTGTCGATCCGCTGGTCGGGGCCTTGTTCATCCATGTCCAACAGCATACAAGCAATCATACGTTGTCGGATTCCATCCAACGGTGTATGTTTCTCCGCATGGCAACCGAGACCCCCTCCACACGTCCGAACACCTCCGTCCCCGTCACCGCCCCCGACCCCTCGCGGACCACCGCCGTCGACCCGCGCGGCCTCGCCGCCTTCCTGGTCGTCGCCTTCGCCTTCTCCTGGACCGCCTGGTGGCTCGGTCCCCGGCTCCTCGACGGCGGCGACCCCACCCCGGCCGTCCTCGTCGGGGGCTTCGGCCCGATGGTGGCCGCGATCCTGGTCACCGCCCTCACCCAGGGCCGCTCCGGGGTCGGCGCCCTCTTCCGGCGCCACTCCCTCGGCCGCAGGGGAGGCCTCCGGCCCTACGCCCTCGCCGCGCTGGTCGTCCTGGCCATCGCCGGATCGGCCGCCCTGCCCGTCTACCTGGGGACGGCCGCCGTCGAGGAGCAGGCGCTGAGGGCCGCGCTCCTGGGCGTTCCGGTCCAGTTCCTGCTCATCGCGCTGGTCGGCGGCGGCAACGAGGAGCTGGGCTGGCGCGGGTTCGCGCTGCCCCGCCTCCAGGGCGCGCTCCCCCCGCTGGCCGCCAACGTGACCCTCGGCGCCGTCTGGGCCGTGTGGCACGCCCCGCTCTTCGACATGGCGGGCACCATCCAGTCCGAGGTGAGCTTCCCCGCCTACGCCCTGCTCTGCGTGGGGCTCACCGTCGTCATGGGCCACGTCTTCAACTCGGCGCGGGGCGGGGTCCTCGCCGCCGTGGTCGCCCACGCCGCCGTCAACGTCGTCGCCGGGCTGAAGGGCGTGCTCGTGGGCGACCCCGCCGGGGTGTTCGAGGTCTCGGCCGTCCTGACCGTCGCCGTGATCCTGGCCCTGGCCACCCGCGGCCGCCTGGGTCTGCGCCGCGCCGACGACGCCCGGACCACGGTCGGGACCTGATCCCGGGACTTCCCCACGGGGGCGGCCCCGGCACCGGGGCCGCCCCCGTTCGTCGAGGTGACGGGCCCGAGCGGGTACATCTGAGGACATGACAGAGTTCGACGACCGCATCCGGGTGCGCGGCGCCCGCATCCACAACCTGAGGAACGTGGACACGGAGCTGCCCCGTGACGCCCTGGTCGCCTTCACCGGCGTCTCGGGCTCCGGGAAGTCCTCACTGGCCTTCGGGACCCTCTACGCCGAGTCCCAACACCGGTACCTGGAGTCGGTCGCGCCGTACGCCCGCCGCCTCCTCCAGCAGCTCCCCGCCCCGGAAGTGGACGACATCACCGGCATGCCGCCCGCCGTGGCGCTCGCCCAGCCGCGTTCGGCCCCGTCGGTGCGGTCCACGGTGGGCACCCTCACCACGCTCTCCAACACGCTGCGCATGCTCCTGTCCCGAGCGGGGACCTACCCGCCCGGAGCGGAGCACCTCGACTCCGACTCCTTCTCCCCCAACACCGTGGTCGGGGCCTGCCCGGTGTGCCACGGCGAGGGGATCGAACACGAGGTCACCGAGGACTCGCTCGTCCCCGACCCCGCGCTGAGCATCGCTGACGGGGCCGTCGCGTCCTGGCCTGGCGCCTGGCAGGGCAAGAACCTGCGCGACGTCCTCGACGCCCTCGGGTACGACATCCGCCGCCCCTGGCGGGAGCTGCCCCGGAGTGAGCGCGAATGGATCCTGTTCACCGACGAACAGCCCGTGGTGACCGTCCATCCCGTCCGGGAGGCGGGCCGGGTCCACCGCCCCTACCAGGGCAAGTACAGCAGCGCCCGCAGGCTGGTGCTCAAGGCGTACGCCTCCTCGGCCAGCGAGGCCCGCAGACGCAGGGCGGCCGAGTTCATGGTGAACCGGACCTGCCCGGAGTGCGGAGGGCGGCGGCTGCGCCAGGAGGCGCTGCGGGTCACCTTCGCCGGGCACACCATCACCGAACTCGCGGCGCTGCCCCTGGCCGAACTCGCCGTGCTGCTGCGCCCCTGGCGGGAGGGGGCCGGGGCCGCCGCGACGCTGGCCGGGGAGATCGCCGGCCGGGTGGAGGTCCTGGAGGAACTGGGCCTGGGCTACCTCAGCGTGGACCGGCCCGCGCCGACCCTGTCCACCGGGGAGTTCCAGCGGATCAGGCTGGCCACGCAGCTCGGCACCGGGCTGTTCGGCGTGGTCTACGTGCTGGACGAGCCCTCGGCGGGGCTGCACCCCGCCGACTGCGAGGCGCTCACCGGCATCCTCCGGCGGCTCCGCGACGGGGGCAACACCGTGTGCTTCGTCGAGCACGACCTGGACATCGTGCGCGGCGCGGACTGGATCGTGGACGTCGGCCCGGACGCGGGCGAACGCGGCGGGCGGGTCCTGTACAGCGGTCCGGTGGCCGGGCTGCGCGACGTCCCGGAGTCGGTGACCCGCCGCTACCTCTTCCACCGCGCCGTGCCCGAACGCCGACCGCGCGAGTCGCGCGGCCACCTGGAGCTGCGCGGGGTCACCAGCAACAACCTGCGGGGGCTGGACGTGGACGTGCCCCTCGGGGTGTTCACCGCGGTCACCGGGGTGTCCGGCTCGGGCAAGTCCACGCTGCTGGCCGGGATCGCGGACGAGGCCGCCGAGCACGGACGGGTGGTGTGGGTCAGCCAGCAGCCCATCGGCCGGACCCCGCGCTCCAACCTGGCCACCTACACCGGGCTCTTCGACACCGTCCGCAAGCTGTTCGCCGGGACCGACGACGCCCGCGCCCACGGCTACGGCCCCGGCCGGTTCTCCTTCAACGTGGTGGGGGGACGCTGCGCGACCTGCGAGGGCGAGGGGTTCGTCTCCGTGGAGCTGCTGTTCCTGCCCACCACCTACGCGCCCTGCCCGACCTGCGGGGGTTCCCGCTACAACGACGACACCCTGCGCGTGCGGTACCGGGGGGTCACGGTCGCGGACGTGCTCGCGATGTCCGTGGAGGAGGCGGCGGGGTTCTTCACCGAGGAACCGTCCGTGCGGCGGGCCTTGGAGACGCTGTCCGGCGTCGGCCTGGGCTACCTGCGCCTGGGCCAGCCCGCCACGGAGCTGTCCGGCGGTGAGGCCCAGCGCATCAAGCTCGCCACCGAACTCCAGCGCCGCCGGGTGGCCGACACGGTGTACCTGCTCGACGAGCCCACCACGGGCCTCCACCCGCACGACACCGACGTCCTCATGGGCCGCCTGCGGGACCTGGTCGCCTCCGGGGCCACGGTGGTGGCGGCCGAGCACGACATGCGGGTCGTGGCCACTGCGGACCACGTCGTCGACCTGGGCCCCGGCGGCGGATCGGAGGGCGGGCGGATCGTCGCCCAGGGCTCCCCCGAACGGATCGCGTCTGTCCCGGACAGCCGGACCGGTGTCTACCTGAAGGAGCTGCTGTGATGCGCCGCGCCCTCTAGCGGAGGAGGTGATCGAGGAGGGCCGGAGGTGACACGGCGACAGGTCGGCGGATCAGCATGTCTCACCAGGTGGACGGCTTCGGGGCCTGCGGTTCGTGACCGGGTCGTCGCGTGCTGCCAGCCTCCCTCGTCAGGAAGGATTCCCCACCGACCGTTCGGTCAGTACATGCGCATCTAGCTGCGAAAATTGAACCCCGGTGTAGAAAGTGCACTGCATCACATGGCATGGTGTGCTGGGGCTCATGGTCTGTCCCGGTATCCGCCGTTCCGTCTTCGGGTGCCCGACGACCCGGGCCCGCCAGAGAACGCGGCCCCCCGGCCGGTAGAGAACCTACGGAGCAGCAATGGCGACTTCCGACGCCACGGTCCCAGGACCCGGTGGAACCCTCGATCCCAAGGAGAAGCGCAAGGTCCTCGCGGGGACCATGGTCGGGACCACCATCGAGTGGTACGACTTCTTCATCTACGCCCAGGCCGCGGGCCTGGTGCTGGCCCCCCTCTTCATGGCGCCGCTGGCCGACGCCAACCCGGCCGTGGCGCAGGTGCTCTCCTTCGCGACCATCGGTATCTCCTTCCTCTTCCGACCCCTGGGCGCGATCGTCGCCGGACACCTCGGAGACCGGTTCGGGCGTAAGAAGATCCTGGTATTCACCCTGGTCATGATGGGTGTCGCGACCTGCGCCATCGGTCTGCTGCCCACCTACGCGCAGATCGGGATGGCCGCGCCGATCCTGCTCATCCTCCTGCGCATCGCGCAGGGCTTCTCCGCCGGAGGCGAGTGGGGCGGCGCCGCCCTGATGTCCGTGGAGCACGCGCCGGTCAACAAGCGCGGCTTCTTCGGCGCCTACCCGCAGATCGGCGTCCCCTGCGGCATGATCCTGGCGACCCTGGTCCTGTGGGGCATCACCACCGCCATCGGCACCGAGGCCTTCCTCGAATGGGGCTGGCGCGTCCCGTTCCTGCTGTCCTTCCTGCTGATCATCATCGGCCACCTCATCCGCAAGACCGTGGAGGAGTCCCCGGTCTTCAAGGAGATGCAGAACCGCCGCGCCAAGTCGTCCGCTCCGCTCGGCCAGCTGTTCCGGAAGAACACCAGGGAGGTTGTGCTCTCCGCGCTGATCTTCGTCGCCAACAACGCCGCCGGCTACCTGGTGATCGCCTTCCTGGCCACCTACGCGTCGCGCCCGGTGGAGGAGATGGGTCTGGGCATGGACCGGGGCCCGGTCCTGCTCGCCACCGCCCTGGCGTCCTTCGGCTGGCTGGTGTCCACCCTGTACGGCGGCTGGGTCTGCGACCGGATCGGCCGGGTGCGCACCTTCCAGCTCGGCTACGTCCTGCTGTCCGTCTGGGCGATCCCGATGTGGTTCATGGTGGACACCGGCAACATCTACATGTACTTCGCGGGCGTCTTCGTCTTCACGCTGACCTTCGGCCTGAGCTACGGCCCGCAGTCGGCGCTGTACGCCGAGATGTTCCCGGCCGAGGTCCGCTACTCGGGCGTGTCCATCGGCTACGCCCTGGGCGCGATCCTCGGCGGCGCCTTCGCCGCGATGATCGCGGAGATGCTGCTGACCTCCTTCGGGGCCTCGTGGACCATCGGGGTCTACATCATCGGCCTGTCGGTGATCTCCTTCGTGGCCGTCTCCCTGGTGCCGAAGAGCATCCAGGGCGTCGACCTGCACGTCGACGACAGCGACCCGGCCCCCGCCAGGTAGGGGCCGCCCGCGTGTCTCCCTGTCCCCTTGTCCCCTTGTCGACAGGGCGACAGGGAGACACGGCGTCCTCAGCTGGAAGCGGGTCAGCTGACGATGCCGCGCACGTGGTCGATGACCTCGCCGTTCCACATCATCGAGATGTGTTCGACGCAGCCCACCCGGATGTTGTCGGCCCCCGGCAGCGACGTGCTGTCCGTGGGTGAGATGACGATGTCGCACGGCGAGCGCAGGGTCGTGTACCCGACCGGGCCGGGCGTGGGGTCGCCGTCGTTGAGGCCGTTCAGGAAGTCCGACCCGTGCCGCATCTCCTGGCAGGGGGTGATCGGTGACGGGCACAGGTTGGCGATGTCGGTCCCGTTGTTGGGGCCGCCGATGGAGATCCACTGGTCGACGGTCTCCGTGCCGCCGAGGTTCTTGATGTAGTACCGCGAGGACAGGCCGCCCATGGAGTGGGTGACCAGGTGCACGCGGTCCACTCCGTGCTGGTCGCGCACGCCTTCGACGTGGTCGGCCAGCTGCCCGGCGATGGTGGTGTTGGACCGGGCCCAGTCGTAGGAGAAGACGTGCAGGCGGTCCTCCGGGACACCGGAGTCGACGAGGGCGGCGCGCATGTCGTCCCACTGGCCGCCCTTGCCCATGAACCCGTGGACGAAGACGACCGGGGTGTGGGTGTTCGCGGTGGCGGGGGCGGCCTGGAGGGCCGTGGTGAGGGCGAGGACGAGTCCGCACAGGAGGGCGGTCAGCCGTCTCATGTGACCTCCGAGGGTGGGGGAAGCGGGGAACCGATTGTGTGCCCCCGGTCACATGGAGCGCATCGGCTGAATCGCCGGTCCCTTTACTCGGACTTAACCGGCGAGTAACTTGAGGGGGTGATCAGCGTGAACCCGCTCACACGCCCGATGCCCCTCCACGGCCGCGACCGCGAACTGCTCACCGTCCGACGCCTGCTCGACGCCGCCCGCTCGGGACGCGGCGGCGGCCTGCTCGTGACGGGTCCCCCCGGCGCGGGCCGGACCGCCCTGGTGGAGCGCGCCGCAGACGAGGCCCGCGGCTTCACCGTGCTCCGTGCCCGGGCCGCCCCGGGCGAGGAACGGCTCCCCCTGGCGGGGCTGCACCAGCTCCTGCGCCCCGCGCTCCCCCACCTCCCGCGCCTGCGGCGCGCCCAGCGCGAGACACTCACCCGCGCCCTGGACACCGGAGACCCCGGCGAGGCCTTCCCGCTGGCCAACGCGGTCCTCGGGCTGTTCTCCGAGGTCGCCGCGCAGAGCCCGCTCCTGCTCTGCGTGGACGACTTCCACCTGCTCGACGCGCCCTCCCGGGAGACCGTGGCCTTCGCCGCCCGGCGTCTCACCCACGACGGGGCGGCGGTCCTGCTCAGCTCCCGGGACGGCGACCCCGACCGGCTCACCGGGATCCCCGTGCTCCGGCTGCCGCCCCTGCCCGAGGAGGCGGTCCTGGAGCTGCTCTCCGACGCTCGCGGAGAGCCGGACCGGGAGAAACCGGCCGCGCCGGTGGCGGGAGCCCTCGCCCGAGCCGCCGAGGGCAACCCCCGCGCCGCCCTGGAACTGCTGGAGGGGACCGGCCCCGAACAGCGCTCCGGGGCCGTCGCCCTCGACCAGCCGCCGCGCTCCCGGGGTGAGCTCACCGACGCCTTCGCCGCCGCCCTCGCCCGACTCCCCCGGGCCACCCGGCGCGCCCTCGTGCGGGTCGCGGCCGATGCGCACGCCCCGGACCCCGACCCCGCCGAACCGGACCCGCTCGAACCCGCGCGCCGCGCCGGGCTGCTCACCGACACCGGGGCGCGGACGGACCTCGCTCATCCGCTGGCCCGCTCCGCCGCCTACCACCGCGCCTCCCCCGCCGAGCGGCGCTCCGCCCACCAGGACCTGGCCCGCGCGCACGAGGCCGCCGGTGACACCGGACGCGCCGTCTGGCACCGCGCCCTGGCCGGAGGCGCCCCCGACGAACGCCTCGCCGCCGCCCTCCACGAGGAGGCGCGCCGCGCCGTCGAGCGGGGCGGGCACGCGCCCGCCTCCCTGCTCCACGAACACGCCGCCCGGCTGACCCCCGACCCCGCCCTCCGGGGGCTGCGCCTGACCGACGCCGCGCGCTCCGCCTGGCTGTCGGGTGACCCGGAGCGGGCCAGACGGGTCCTCGCGAGGGTGCGCCCGGCCCAGGAGGGTCCGGGCCGCGCCGTCGGGGCGCACACCGTCCAGGTACGCGCCGACCTCCTCCGGGCCGAGATGGACCTGCGCTCCGGCGTGGCCATCGACGCCTTCCAGCTCCTGGGCCCCGCCGCCGACCGGTTGGCCCTGAGCGATCCCGGCGCGGCGCTGCGGGTCCTGCTCCAGGCGGGTGAGGCCAGCTGCCTGTCCGGTGACCACGAACGCTTCTTCGCCACCGCGCGCCGGGCCCGTGACCTCGTGGCCGAGCCGCCCGGGGACCGGGACGGCACCGGTCGGCCGTGGGACCGGCTGGTCCTCGACTACATGACCGGCAAGGCCGCCATGTTCCAGGGGCGTCACCGGGAGGGCGCCGTGCTCCTGGAACGGGCCGTGGAGACCGCCGACCGGATCGGTGACCCGCAGGCGCTCGTGCTGGGCGTGATCGCGGGGCTGCTCCGCGGCGACCACGTGCGCACGCGTGCCCTGGCCGGTCGGGCGGCGTCGGCGGCCCGCCGCACCGGGGCGCTCACGCTGGTCCCGCAAATCCTGGAGTTCCTGACCTACGCGGAGATGTGGTTCGGTCGGCTGTCCCTGGCGGAGGGCAGCGCCGTCGAGGGGCTGCGGGTCTCCCTGGAGTCCGGTCAGGACAACTGCGCGAGCCACCACCGGGGCGCGCTCGCCTTCGTCGCCGCGATCCGGGGGGACGAGGACGCGTGCCGGGAGCACGCCGGAACCGCGCTGGCGCGGGCCGGTGAGCACGACGTGGGGCTGCCCGCCGGGCTGGCGGCCTGGGCGCTGGCCCTGCTCGACCTCGGCTCCGGGCGCACCTCGGAGGCGGCGATGCGGCTGCGCGCGCTGGCGCGTTCCGGGCCGGGCAGCGGCCACGCGGCGGTGCGGCTGCTGATCACCCCGCATCTGGTGGAGGCGTCGGTGCGCGGTGGGGTCGCGGTGCGCGTGGGCGAGGCGGTGGAGACCTTCGCCAGCTGGGCGGAGGCCACCGGTCAGGACACCGCGCGGGCCCAGGTCATGCGCTGCCGGGGGCTGCTCACGGAGGGCGAGGAGGCCACCCGGTACTTCGAGAGCGCGCTGGACCTGCACGCCTCCGGGTACTGCGACTTCGAGGAGGCCCGCACCCGGCTGCTGTACGGCGGGCACCTGCGTCGCTCCCGGCACCCGGGGCGGGCACGCGAACACCTGCACACGGCGATGGAGGTCTTCGACCGGCTGGGTGCCCGTCCGTGGGCGCGCCAGGCCCGGGAGGAGCTGCGCGCCGCACGCGGCAGCACGGCGGCGCGCGAGGCCGCCGGGGTGGACCTGCTCAGCCCGCAACAGCTGCGGATCGCCCGGCACGTGGCGGACGGGGCCACCAACCGGGAGGTCGCCGCGCGGCTCTTCCTGAGCACCCGCACGGTCGACCACCACCTGCGCAACATCTACAGCCGGCTCGGCATCCGCTCCCGGGTGGAGCTCTCCCGCCTGGTCGGTCCGTGACGCCCGACGTCGGGCGGTTGTGGCGGGCGTGACCGGCGGAGCCGGCGGGTCCACCGGTCGAGATGTCGGCTCGTCGGCACGTTCCGGTGCCCCTCCCGCGCCCGGCGCCCGTCGCTACCGTTCCGGGGTCCGGCCGACCGCGGGCAGGATGACCTCGTCGACGATCCTCGCCAGGTGGTCCGACGACGGGAGCTCACCGGGGTTGTCCGCGCAGTACTTGATCATCATGGCCTCTCCGATATCGGTGGTGACGTCGGTGACCCGGGCGGGATCGACCTCTCCTCGGGCGGCGTAGTGCTCCAGCACGGTCCTGGTGAAGCGCCCTCCACGCGGTTCGTACACGTCCGTCGTCATGCGCCGGAAGAGTTCGGGACGGCGCAGGCCCTCGGCGAACACGGCCATGAGCGCCCGTCCCAGTGTGGCCTCGCCCATGAGGTCGCGGAAGAGCCCCAGTGCTCGCAGGAGGTCCTCGCGGAGGTCGCCCCCCTCGGGGGTCGGGCTCTCCTGCGGATACCGGTGCAGGACCGCTTCCACCAGGATGTCCTCCGGTGAGGCCCAGCGGCGGTAGAGCGACGTCTTGGCGGTCCCGGCGCGGCGGGCGACCCCCTCCATGCTCAGGCCGGAGACACCGGTCTCGGCGGTCTCCGCGATCACGGCCCTGTGGATGGCGTCGACGAGCTCCTGCCCGCGCCTTCGGGTGGTCCTGGCGGCTGGCCGCATCTGGTCAGTCATGTCCGTCCGTTCATAAGACACGGGGCTGTATCTTATTTTCTTAGATACGCAATCGTATCCAATATTGGCTAGTGAGAACGGGAGTCCCCGGTGCCATCCACCCCCTCTTCGGATCGGCCGCCCACCCCGGCGGGAACCGGCCGACGTTCGCTCGCCCCCGACCTCGCCAGGGGCCTCATGCTCCTGGTCATCGCCACCGTGCACGCCCATATGTTCCGGCAGTTCGCGACGGGAGGCGAGGTTTTCAGCCTGGCAGGAACCCTGGACGTCGCGGTCACCGGCTTCATGACGCTCTTCGCGGAGTCGCGCGGCTACCCGATGTTCGCGGCGCTGTTCGGCTACGGCGTCGCGCGGATCCACCTCCGCCGCACCGCCGAGGGACGGCAGTGGCCCTGGGTCCGCTCCCTGCTACGCAGACGGGGCCGGTGGATGATCGTCATCGGTCTGCTGCACACCGTCCTGATCTTCCACGGCGACGTCATCGCCGTGTACGGGCTCATCGCGCTGCTGTTCGCCGGGCTGCTCCAGTTGGGTGACCGCCGCCTGCTCGCCCACGGTCTCGTCTGGATGTCCCTCGGCAGCCTGCTGTACTCGGCCGCCGAGGCCGTGCTCTCCGCCTCCGGGGCCCAGCAGGAGATGGCCATGGAGGTCACCCCGCTCATGGACCCGTTCATCCGGCTCGGGAGCTGGCCGGTGATCGTCATGCTGATGCTGCCCATCTCCCTGTTCCCCTTCACCGTGGGGATCTGGGCGGCCCGCCGCCGACTCCTGGAGGAACCCGAGCGGCACCTCCCGTTCCTGCGGCGGATCGCGGGGATCGGTGTCCCGCTCGCCGTGCTGGGCGCCGTCCCGCAGATGCTGGTGCTGATCCAGGTCTGGTCGCCGGACTCCGTCCTCCAGGTGGGCGCCAAGTGGCTGCACGTCCTGTCCGGGTACGCGGGCGGCTTCGGCTACGCGGCCCTGATCGCCCTGGTGGCGGTGGCCCTCGGTGATCGCCGCGGGCCGGTCGTGAGTGCGCTCGCCGCCACCGGACAGCGGTCCATGACCTGCTATCTCCTCCAGTCCGTGGCGTGGCTCGCGCTGTTCATGCCGTACACGCTCAACCTGGCCACGCGTCTGGACGACGCCCAGTCGGTGCTGCTCGGCGCCGGGGTCTGGGCGGTCACCGTGGTGGTCGCCGCGATCATGGGCCGGTTCGGCGTCAGTGGTCCGGCCGAGACCTTCCTGCGCCGGATGGCCTACGGCCAGGCGGGCCGTGGAGCCCCGGAGTCCGTCCCCGTCGGTGCCGAACCGTCCGACGGCCCGACCTCCGGGTCACCGTCGGCGGACGGGGAGCGCATGACCGGCGGGTGACGTTCCGCGGACCCGTGACCGTGCTCCCGTCATCCAGCTCGCGGTCCCACCGGCGTCGACATGTCGATCTGGTGCTTCGTCGTCAGGTCGACCCACCGACATGTCACCACGCTGTCCACGTGGTGCGGCCCAGAGGCGGGTGTTTCACGTGAAACACCCGTGGGCGTCTCCCGCTTCTTCCACGAACGACTCCGGCCCCGGGGCCGGAGTCGTTCGTGGAAGGGGTCAGGCGTCGCGCACCTGGTTCTCGCGCCGCACCACGGGCGGCTCCACCGACCACGGGAAGTTGATCCAGCGGTCGGTGTGCTTCCACACGTACTCGCACTTGACCAGGGACTGCGGCTTCTCGTAGATGACCGCGCTGCGCACCTCGGCGGTGTGTTCGGCGCAGAAGTCGTGCACCAGCTTGAGCGTCTTGCCGGTGTCGGCGACGTCGTCGGCGACCAGGACCTTCTTCTTGCTCAGGTCGACCACGTTGGGCACCGGCGGCAGCATGACCGGCATGTCCAGGGTGGTGCCCACACCCGTGTAGAACTCCACGTTCATGACGTGGAGGTTCTTGACGTCGAGGGCGTACCCGAGCCCGCCTGCGACGAACAGGCCGCCCCGGGCGATGGACAGGATGATGTCCGGTTCGTACCCGTCGTCCGCGATCGCCTGGGCCATCTCGCGCATCGCGGTGCCGAACAGCTCATAGCTCAGGTTCTCGCGCTCGTCGCTCACGGTCTGGTTCCCCCTGGTGTTCCCGCTGGTGTGGTGTGCGCCCGGCGCATCGCAGGTCAGGGCGATCGCGGCACCGCTACATGCTAACGACGCCGGGGCACCCCGGCGATGGCTCGGGGCGTCCACGCGGCGAGGGTCACCGGACCGTGAGGCGTGGGCCACATGTCCACGGGGGCAGGTGTCCCGGGTCACATTCCTGGACGGACTGACGCGAAGTATGGGAACTTTCGCGACATTTTCTCGATTCCTCCTGGTTTGTAGCGAACAGATGGTCGTGAACAGCACCATGGCCCTGTACAGATCTTCCGCGAACCCTGCGTGAAACAGGAGGTTGCAGCATGGCTGGACACCAGGGCCTACTCCCCTCCGAGCAGCCCGTCCGACTGCTCGACGAGTCCGGAGTCCCGGTCGACGGCGCCGACCTGCGGATGCCCGGCACCCAGCGCCTCCTGGAGGCCTACACCTCCCTGGTGATCGGCCGCCGCGTCAACGACCAGGCCAGCGCCCTCGTCCGCCAGGGCCGCCTCGCCGTCTACCCCTCCTCCCACGGCCAGGAGGCCTGCCAGACCGGCGCCGCGCTCGCGCTGGCCGACGGCGACTGGCTCTTCCCGACCTACCGCGACACCGCCGCCGTCATCGCGCGCGGCGTGGACCCCGTCGAGGTCCTCACCCTCCTCAAGGGCGACTGGCACGCGGGATACGACCCCTACGCCCACCGCGTCGCACCCCAGGCCACCCCGCTCGCCACCCAGCTCCTGCACGCCGTCGGCGTCGCCCACGCGGCCCGCCTGCGCGGCGAGGACACCGTGGTCATGGCGCTGTGCGGCGACGGCGCCACCAGCGAGGGCGACTTCCACGAGGCCCTGAACTTCGCCGCCGTCTTCAAGGCACCGGTCGTGTTCTTCGTGCAGAACAACGAGTACGCGATCTCCGTGCCCCTGGCCCGGCAGAGCGCCGCCCCCTCCCTCGCCCACAAGGGCGTCGGCTACGGCGTCAACGGCGAACGCGTGGACGGCAACGACGCCGCCGCCGTCCTCGCCGTCCTGGACCGCGCCGTCGCGACCGCCCGTTCCGGCGGTGGCCCGCAGCTGGTCGAGGCGCACACCTACCGGATGCAGGCGCACACCAACGCCGACGACGCCAGCCGCTACCGCAGCGAGGCCGAGGTCGACCCCTGGGTGGCCCGCGACCCGCTGCTGCGCATGGAGGCCTTCCTCAAGAGGAAGAGGGTGCTCACGAAGGCCAGGAAGGCGGAGATCGCGGAGAGGGCCGAGGCGGTCGCCGCCCACATGCGTGAGGGCGTCAACCAGGACGTCGAGCCCGACCCCGCCGACCTGTTCGCGCACGTGTTCGCCGCCCCCACCCCGCAGCTGACCGAGCAGGCCGCCTTCCTGGCCGACGAACTGAGCAGAGAGGGCCACTGAGCATGGCGACCGAGAAGCTCTCCATGGCGCAGGCGCTCAACCGGGCGCTGCGCGACTCCCTCGCGGAGGACCCCTCCGTGTACGTCTTCGGTGAGGACGTGGGCCCCCTCGGCGGCGTCTTCCGCATCACCGACGGCCTGACCGCCGAGTTCGGTGAGGACCGCTGCTTCGACACCCCGCTCGCGGAGTCCGGGATCGTCGGCATGGCCGTGGGCATGGCGATGAACGGCATGCGCCCGGTGGTCGAGATGCAGTTCGACGCCTTCGCCTACCCGGCCTTCGAGCAGATCGTCAGCCACGTCGCCAAGACCCGCAACCGCACCCGGGGCCGGGTCGGCCTGCCCATCGTCATCCGTGTCCCCTACGCGGGGGGCATCGGCGGGGTGGAGCACCACTGCGACTCCTCCGAGGCCTACTACGCGCACACCCCCGGCCTGAAGGTCGTCACCCCGGCCACCCCCGAGGACGCCTACCACCTGCTGCGCGAGGCCGTCGCCTCCCCTGACCCCGTGGTCTTCATGGAGCCGAAGAAGCTCTACTGGGCCAAGGACGAGGTCGACGTCGACCGCCCCGCCCCCGGGATCGGGCACGCCGTGGTCCGCCGTGAGGGGACCGACGCCACCCTGATCGCCTACGGCCCCGCCGTGTCCACCGCGATGGAGGCCGCAGAGGCCGCCTCCCAGGAGGGCCGCAGCCTCCAGGTGGTGGACGTGCGCTCGATCGTCCCCTTCGACGACGAGACCGTGTGCGCGGCGGTCCGTTCCACCGGCCGCGCCGTGGTGGTCGCCGAGGCCAGCGGGTTCGCCAGCGTCGCCTCGGAGATCGTCGCCCGCGTCACCGAACGCTGCTTCCACTCGCTGGCCGCCCCGGTCCGCCGGGTGACCGGCTTCGACATCCCCTTCCCCCCGCCCAAGCTGGAGCGTTTCCAGCTGCCCGGCGTGGACCGGATCCTGGACGCCGTCGACGACCTTCAGTGGGAGGACCAGTGACGACCCGTACGTTCGACCTCCCCGACCTCGGGGAGGGTCTCACCGAGGCCGAGGTCGTGAAGTGGCTGGTCGCCGTGGGCGACACCGTCGACCTCGACCAGCCCGTCGCGGAGGTGGAGACAGCCAAGTCCATCGTCGAGGTCCCCTCGCCGTTCGCCGGGACGGTCACCGTCCTGCACGGACAGGAGGGCGAGGTGCTGGCGGTCGGGAAACCGCTGATCAGCGTCGGTGTGGCGGAGGCGGCCCCGGTCGCGGAGGTCCCGGTTCCCGAGGCACCGGTGACGGAGTCCGCACCCGCCGACACCGCCGACTCCGCTGACACCGCCGGTGAGCGCTACCGGCAGGAGGAGCGCGCGGGCTCGGGCAACGTCCTGATCGGCTACGGCACCCCCGAGTCCACCGGCACCGGGCGCCGCCGACGACCGCGCCACCGCCCGGCGGAGGCCGCACGGCCAGCCGCCCCCGTGGCCTCGGTGACACCCATCCAGGCGGCCCCGGCACGCCGGGTGCCACTGGTGACCTCGCCCCTGGTCCGTCAGCTGGCCCGCGAGGCCGGGCTGCGCGTGGCGGACGTCCAGGGCAGCGGTCCGGGTGGCCTGATCACCCGCCGCGACGTACGCTCCGCGATCGAGGCGGCCGGTGCCAACACCGCTCCGGCCCCGTCCGCCCCGATCGCGGTCCCCTCCCAGGCGGCCCCGGTCACCGCCCCGGCGCCGGTTGCCCCCGGCGCCGTCGACTCCCGCACCGGACTCACCGAGTCCCGGCGGGTCCCGATGGGCACCTTCCGCAGGACGGTCGCGGCCGCGCTCTCCCGCAGCCGGGCCGAGATCCCCGAGGCCACCGTGTGGGTCGACGTGGACGCCACCGAGCTGGTGCGCCTGCGTCAGTCCGACCCCGACGGCCCCGGCCTGCTCGCCTACGTGGCCCGGTTCGTGCTCGCGGGCCTGCGCGCGTACCCGGAGCTCAACGGCCGGGTGGACACCGAACGCGAGGAACTCGTCCAGTACGACGGGGTCAACCTCGGCCTGGCCGTGCAGACCGACCGGGGCCTGGTCGCCCCGGCGGTGATGGGCGCCCACGGGCTCACCACCACCGAGCTGGACGCCGGGATCAGGGAGCTCACCGAGATGGCCCGCGAGGGTCGGGCCACCCCCGCCCAGCTCACCGGCGGCACGTTCACACTGAACAACTACGGCGCGCTCCGCGTGGACGGCAGCGCGGCGATCATCAACCACCCGCAGGTCGCGATCCTCGGCCTCGGCCGGATCATCGACCGGCCCTGGGTGGTGGACGGGGAGCTGACGGTCCGCAAAATCACCCAGCTGTCGTTCGCCTTCGACCACCGGGTCTGTGACGGCGGCGCGGCGGCCGGGTTCATGCGCGTCGTCGCCGACGCCATGGAGAACCCGGCGAGGGCGATCGCCCGCCTGTAGGCCCGGAACCAGCGCCCCGGAGGAGTCGGCACCTCCGGGGCGCTCTCACGTTCACCCTTCCAGGGCGGCGCGCATGCGGTTCAGTCTCGGCCCGAAGGCCCCGCGGACGCCGATCGCGGCGGCGAGGTCGCCCGCCGGACCCAGTCCGGTGCTGATCTCCACCAGGTCGGTGTGGCGCGTGCCCCCGCCGTACGGTTCCACCGTGTGGGTGTGCCGCCAGTAACGGAACGGTCCGCGCACCTGGAGGTCGCTGAAGGAACGGCCCTCCTCGTAGGCGTCGATGACCGCGACCCAGCGCACGGGGTGGACCCCGGCCACGCCCCAGCGCAGGTCCAGGACCTCCCCCTCACCGAACCGCTCGGGCCAGCCCAGCACCTCCACGCCCGGGGGCATCGCGTCCACGAAGCCCTCCTCGCTGAGGGTCAGGGCGAACACCCGCTCCGGCGGTGCGTCGAAGTCCTCGGTCACACGCAGCTTGGTGGTGCGCCGAGGACGGACGCTCCGGTCGCGTCCTCCCACGTCAGGTGGCCAGGAAACGCAGCAGCACCTGGTTGACCTCGTCCGCGTGGGTCCACAGCAGGCCGTGCGGGGCCCCTTCGAGCTCCACGTACTCGGCCGAGGGCAGCAGCTCCGCGAACCGGCGCCCCGTGGCGTCCACCGGCAGGATGCGGTCACCGGTGCCGTGCACGATCAGCGCGGGCACGTCGATCCTCGGCACGTCCTCGCGGAAGTCGGTGATCCAGGTCAGCGGGCAGGCGGCGGACGCCACCGGCCCGGAGTTCGCCGCGCTGTTCCAGCTGTTGTGCACGGCCTCCTCGCTGATCCGGTCCCCCAGGGTCTCGTCCAGGTTGTAGAAGCCCTCCAGGAACGCGGTGAAGTAGGCGTAGCGGTCGGCCCTGACCTGGGCGACGATGTCCTCGAAGAACTCGCGCGGGGCCGCGCCGCCGGGGTTGTCGTCGGTCTGGAGCAGGAAGGGCTGGAGCGAACCGAGGAAGACCGCCCTCGTGACGCGGTCGGAGCCGTAGGAGCCCAGGTAGCGGGCGACCTCTCCGGTACCCATGGAGAACCCGACGAGCACCGCGTCGTGGAGGTCCAGGGTCTCCAGGACGGTCCTCAGGTCGGCGGCGAAGGTGTCGTAGTCGTACCCGTCGGCGGGGTGCGACGACTGGCCGAACCCCCTGCGGTCGTAGGTGATGACCCGGTACCCGGAGTCGAGGAGCACGGCGGTCTGCCGCTCCCAGGATCGTCCGTCGAGCGGGTACCCGTGGATGAGGACGACCGGCTGGCCGCTCCCCTGGTCCTCGTAGTACAACTCGACCGGATCACTGTTCTCGGCGTCGACGGTGATGCGTCCCATGTCGCCCCTGCCCGTGTCGGAACCTCGGTGTTCACGCTCCACTCACCCTAGGAAGACACGTATCTCGGGAACATAAACCAGGGTTATGCCCCGGGTCCGGATCCCGGTGCCGACCCGTCTCCCCGTCGGTTCGTCGACAGGGAGACGGATCGACACGCGGGCCGGTCCTACTCCTCGCCCTTGGCCACCAGGGTGAGGACGTCGTAGGTGGCGACCGGCTCGCCGTCCTGGTCGGTGACGAGGGCGTCCCAGCGGACCTCGCCGTACTCGGCGTTGGTGCGCGGCGTGATCTGCTTGGCGGTCAGCGTCACCCGGATCACCGCGTCCTCCTTCACCGGGGTGAGGAAGCGCAGGTTGTCCACGCCGAAGTTGGCGAGCACCGGACCCGGGGCCGGGTCCACGAACAGCCCGGCGGCCAGCGAGACCACCAGGTAGCCGTGCGCCACGATCCCGCCGAACAACGGGTTGGCGGCGGCCGCCTCCTCGTCGGTGTGCGCGTAGAAGGTGTCGCCGGTGAACTCCGCGAAGTGGTCGATGTCCGCGCGGGTGACCCTGCGCTCCGCCGACTCGATGGTGTCACCGATCCGCAGTTCACCGAGGTCCTTGCGGAACGGGTGCGTCGCACCGACGGCCCGGCGCGAACCGGTCGTCCAGTGGCCGGTGATCGCCGTGAGCATGTCCGGGGAGCCCTGGACGGCGGTGCGCTGCATGTGGTGCTTGACGCCGCGTACACCGCCCATCTCCTCGCCGCCGCCCGCGCGGCCGGGGCCGCCGTGCACCAGGACCGGCATGGGGGAACCGTGGCCGGTGGACTCCTTGGCGTCGTCCCGGTCGAGCACCAGGAGGCGGCCGTGCCAGGGGGCGACGCCCAGGACGACCTCGCGGGCCACGTCCTCGTCGTGGGTGACCAGCGAACCCACCAGGCTGCCCTGGCCGCGCGCGGCCAGTTCCACGGCCTCGGCGACCGAGTCGTAGGTGATGATCGTGCTGACCGGACCGAACGCCTCGACGTCGTGGGGCTCCTTCGCGCCGGGGGCGGCACGGAGCAGGATCGGTGACATGAACGCGCCGGTGGCGTCGTCGGCGCCGGTCACCTCGACCCGGTCGGGGTCACCGAACACCAGCTCACTGGAGGTGCGCAGGGTCCGGACGGCCTTGCGGACCTCCTCGCGCTGGGCGAGCGAGACCAGGGCGCCCATGCGGGCGTCGGGGTGGTCGGGGGCGCCCACGACGACCCTGGACAGGCGGTCGGTCAGGGCCCCGGTGACGGCGTCGGCCATCGCGGCGGGCACGATCACCCGGCGGATGGCGGTGCACTTCTGGCCCGCCTTGACGGTCATCTCCGCCACGACCTGCTTGACGTACAGGTCGAACTCGGGGTCGTCCACGCCCACGTCGGGGCCGAGGATCGAGCAGTTCAGCGAGTCGGCCTCGACGTTGAGCCGCACCCCGCCACGGACCACGTTCGGGTGCTCCCGGAGCAGGGCGCCGGTGGCCGCCGAGCCGGTGAAGCCCACGATGTCCTGGGGGCCCAGGGCGTCGAGCAGGCCCCGGTGGCTGCCGACCAGCAGCTGGAGGGAGCCCTCGGGCAGCAGCCCCGACTCGACCATCCGCCGGACGACCGCGACGGTCAGGTACGCGGTCTGGCCGGCGGGCTTGACGATGCTCGGAAGGCCCGCCAGGAAGGCCGGGGCGAGCTTCTCCAGCATGCCCCAGACGGGGAAGTTGAAGGCGTTGATCTGCACCGCGACGCCGGGACGCGAGGTGAACACGTGCTGCGCGACGAAGGTGCCGCCCTTGCCCAGCGGTTCGAGCGGGCCGTCCAGGATGACCGTCGAGTTGGGGAGTTCGCGGCGGCCCTTGCTGGAGAAGCTGAAGAGCGTGCCGAAGCCGCCGTCGACGTCGACCACGGTGTCGCGCTTGGTGGCGCCGGTGCGGTGGGAGAGGGCGTAGAACTCGTCCTTGTACCCCATCAGGTGCTTGGCGAGCTCCTTGAGGATGTTCGCCCGCTGGTGGAAGGTGAGCTGGCGCAGCGCGGGGCCGCCGACCTCACGTGCGTACTCGACCATCGCGGCGACGTCGGGGCCCCGCGTCGAGATCCGCGCGACGGTCTCGCCGGTGTTCGCGTCGGCCAGGGGGGCACCCTCGTCCGCGGGGGTGAACCACGATCCCTGTGCGTAGCTCTCCAGTACTTCGGACACGTGACGGTCCTCTCCTCGGTGTGGGCCTGAGCGAACAGTATTACAGACCGATCGGTCAGTAAATAGGCTCTGACCAGCCGAACAACGCCCCACCAGCGATTTCACCGGCGGCACCGAGGCGCCTGGCCACGTCGGGCACCCGGGCTTACCGTGGAGCCATGACCAACTACGCGCGGATGTACCGTCTCGGCGTCACCCCGTGGGAGCGCTACGGACCCGTGGCCATGGTGCGGTTCCGTTCCTTCCTCGACCGCGAGGCCGAGGAGCGGGGCGGCCCGGGCCGGGCGTTGGACATCGGATGCGGCCGGGGGAGGTTCACCCCGGAGCTGGCCGACCAGGGCTGGGACGTCACCGGGGTCGACCTGGTCCCCGCCGCCGTCGAGGCGGCCCGTCGCCAGGGGCCCGCCGAGGTGAGCTACCGCGTCGGGGACGCCACCGACCTCTCCCCCGACCTGGGGCTCTTCGACCTGTTCATCGACATCGGCTGCTTCCAGGGCTTCGACGCCGAACAGCGGGCGGCGCAGGGGCGCAGTGTGACGGCGCTCGCCGCGCCGGGGGCGACCCTGATCATGCTGGAGTTCGGGCCGTCGATCTATCGCAGGATGGTGGGCGGGGTGTCCCGGTCCGAGGTCCTGGAGGCGTTCCCCGGGTGGGACCTCCTCGACGTGGAGGACGCCCCCCGGAGGGGACTCGGCTTCCCCATGAACCGCACCGCGCCCCAGTGGTACCGGCTGCGCTACCCCGTCTCCTAGGAAGGGGTGGGTGGTCGGTCGGAGGGGCGCGTGCGGTCGCGCGGGGGAACGCGGGCACTTCCGGACAGCCTGTTGGCCGCGAACGGGTATGTCCCCAGACCAGGCACTTAGTGCCGGGCCCGTCCCCGTTCCGAAACCCGCCTTAACCACTCGTGGATTTGTCGACAAATCGACGCGCGGCGGGCCTCGGCCGGACGGAGTCCACCGCCCCTAGCGGGTCAGCGACAGCACTTCGGCACCCGGCAGTTCGGCCAGCAACGGGCCGGGAACACGCAGCTTCGAGCGGCGCAGGCCGCTGCCCACCACCACCCACGGGGTGTCGTACACCCGCTTGTCGACCAGGACCGGCCACCCCCGGGGCAACCCGAACGGGGTGATCCCCCCGTACTCCATCCCGGTCAGCCCGGTCGCCTCGTCCATCGGCGCGAACGACGCCTTCCGCGCCCCCAGGTGTCTGCGCAGCACCCCGTTGACGTCGGCCCGATCCGTGGCCAGCACCATGCACGCCGCGTACGTCACCTCGCCGCCCCGCTTCGCGGACAGAACCACGCAGTTCGCGCTGGTCTCCAGGGACAGCCCGTAGGCCTCGCAGAACTCGGCGGTGTCCGCCAGCGTGGGGTCGATCGCCGCGGCCCGCACCGAACCGTCGAAGGGCGCGATGGCCTCGCGCACCGGATCGGCCGTCAGCTCCGGGTGATCGTGTGCAGGCACCCAGTCGATTCGCTCCGCCATGGCCGCTCCCCGTTCCCGTACCGATTCACGTTCCCGCTCTCGTGCGCCACCATGATGCCGCACGTCCGCTCCGTGGCCGCAAACGGACGCCCGTGGCCCTAACCTCCGTGTCGCCGCACGATCTCCCCGGCCAGCCGCGCGAGCCCGTCCGCACGGTAGCCCGGCCAACCGTGCACCGCCGTCAGGTACTCCTCCGGGATGGCGGAGCGCCCCCACCGGGCGCCGACCAGCGCACCGGCGATCGCCGCCACGGTGTCGGTGTCGTCCCCCGCGCGCACCGCCGCCCGCACCGGGGCCGCGTACCGGTCCGGGTCCCCTGCGTCCACGGGGGTGCGCACGACGGCCGACCAGGCCGCCTGGAGCGCGCGCACCACGAACCCGTTGGGCGCGAACGCGTGGGGCGGGGCGGCCTCGGCCTCGGCCAGGTACCCGGCCCAGATCCCGCGTTCGTGGGGCTCCAGCAGGTCGAGCCCCGCCCGCGGTCCCTCGTCGGACCCGTCCAGCACGGCCACCCGGATCCCCTCGCACCACAGCACGCAGGCCTCGGCGGCGAGGGGGTCGCCGTGGGTGAGCAGGCTGTACACGCGCGCGGTCTCGGCCAGCCGGTGGCGGTCGTCGAGGTGCGCCAGGGCCAACGGTGCGGTGCGCATCAGCGACCCGTTGCCCGCGCACCGCTCCCCCGCGCCGAACATCCGCGCGGACAGCCGGATCATCTCCTCGGCCGCCCCGGTCCTGCCCGTGTCGTCGGCGGCCAGGGCCCGTTCGGTGTCACCGAGGACCCGGGCGGTCTGCGCGCCGATGTCCGTGGCGCCCTCGCGGCGCCAGGAGAGGAAGGCGCGGGCGGTCTGCTCCAGGGCCGGTCCGGAGCGGGGGTCGTCGTGGTCCCGGAGCGCCTCCGCGAGGCACACCGCCATCTGGGTGTCGTCCGAGTACTCCCCGGGGGCGTAGGGGCCCAGTCCGCCGCCGACCATCGCGGGGACCTCCTTCTCGGAGAGCCGGGCGGCGAACTCGTAGGGCACGCCGAGCGCGTCGCCGCACGCGGCTCCGAGCAGGACCCCTGTGGCCCGGTCGTCCCGGCGGTGGTCTCCGCCGTCCCGGTCGGGGTCGCTGCCAAGGGTGTTCATGGGGCCTCACAGGAGGGGAGAGGGGTGTCGGCCGACTCTACTCCGCTGGTCACGCACGAACCGGCCCGGGGAGGCCGGGAATTCGGACAGCTGACACCGCGCGCCCGGTCCAGGTGCTTCTGTCCGTATCCGGCCCGTTGAAGAAGGATCCGTGCGGTTTCGGCGCCGTACAATCCGACTCATGGAGTCCCCCACCCCCTCTCCGGCCACCGGAACCACGCTGCACGGACGCGTCCTCGTGGGCGAACGTGTCGGCGGCGACGGCCAGGTGTCCGTCCACGACGGGCACGACACGGTGGCGGACCAGCCCGTCACCGTCACCCTCCTCGCCCCGGACCTGGTCGGCGACCCCGCCGCCGTCCACGCCTTCCTGGGCCGGGCCCAGAGCCTGGCCGGACTCCGCTCCCCCGGCCTCGTGCGGGTGCTCGGGGACGGCCGGGACGGCGACCACGTGTACCTGGTCACCGCGTCGACGCCGGGGGAACCCCTCAGCGAGGTGCTCGGCGGCGGCGAGCAGGGGCTGCGCTACGGCCCGCACATGGCCCTGAGCGTCGTGGCCGAGGTCCTGGAGGCGCTCCGGACGGCACATGACGAGGGCCTGGTGCACGGCGACCTCGCCCCGGGCGACGTGGTCCTGGACGCCGAGGGCCGGGTCACGATCACCGGATTCCGGCTGTTGGGGGTCGAGGACCTGACCCCGCGCTCGGACGTGCGCGCGGTGGGCGCGCTCCTGCACACCCTGCTGACCGGTGACCTCCGGGCCGAGGAGGGGGAGGCGCTGCGCCCCTCGGCCACCGTCCCCGGACTGCCGCCCGACCTGGACATGCTGGTCTCCAACGCCACCGAACCCAATCCCCGCTACCGGCCGCGCGACGCCGGACAGTACCTCACCCTGGTCGAGCAGGTACTGAGGTCGCTGCCGCGTCCTCGTGCCGAGGGCGGCGACGTCACCCAGCCGATCCCGGTCGTGGGCGTCGACGCCCTCGCGGTCGAGGCCTCCCCCGCCCGGGGCGGGGGCACCCCTCCCTGGCGGCGCCTGCCCGTCCTGGTCGGAGCCGGGGCCGTGGTGCTGGCCCTGTGCGTCGCGGGATGGGCCCTCGTGCCGGGCGGGGACGCCGAACTCCCCGATCTCGCCGGGTTCTCCCCGGAGATGGCGGAGGTGGAGCTGGCCGCCCTGGACATGGACCTCACCTTCACCTACAAGGACGCCTACAGCGAGGACGTCGTCCCGGGTGAGGTGTCCGCGACCGAACCGGCGGCGGGCACGGAGCTGGAGGGCGGCGAGTCGATCCTGCTCTCGCTGTCGGTCGGCCCTCGGCACGCGGAGGTGCCGGACGTCGTGGGCGGCACCGAGAACGACGCCCGCGCCCTGCTGCGTGAGGCCGGTTTCACCGAGGTCGAGGTGGTGCAGGAGCACTCCGCCGAGGAGACGCCGGGCACCGTCCTGTCCTCGGTCCCCGGGGTCGGGGAGGACGGCGACCGGGAGGAGGAGGTGACCCTGCACGTCAGCGAGGGGGTCATCGTTCCCGCGCTGTCGGGCATGGGGCGGGCGGAGGCCTCCGAGGCGCTGTCCGGGCTCGGTCTGACCGTGTCCGTGGTCGAGGCTCCGAGCGAGTCCGTCGCGGAGGGAGCGGTCAGCGGCCAGGACCCCGAACCGGGCACGATCCTGCCCGAGGACGGCGCCGTCACTCTCACGGTCTCCACCGGCCCCGAACCGGTCGAGGAGGAGGCGGAGGACGACACCGCCGACGGTGGCTCCGGGGAGGGCGGAGGCCAGGAGGCCCCGGAGAGCTCCTGCGCCGGTGCCGCCTGGGACGCGGGCACGATCTACGAGGAGGGCGACCGGGTCCACCACGAGGGGCGGGTCTACGAGGCCCGATGGTGGATCCAGGGCTTCCCGCCGGACCTCGGCGGGGAGTGGGGCGCCTGGTCCGACCAGGGGCCCTGCTGACCCGGGCGGTACCGGTGGCAGCACCCCGCACACCCTGACCCGGCCGCTCCCCCGCCGCCCCGTACCCCTGTCCCGCCGCTCTGGTCAGCCCCCGGGGCGGGCGGCCCGCAGGGTGGATCGGCTTCGGGGACCGGATGAGTTTCGGAGGGCTGATCAGTCTCCGGGGGTGAAGTCCGCGACGTGGTCGCGGACCCACTCCCGGAAGCCCAGGGCGGGACGGCCGAGTACCCGCGCGACGTCCTCGGACACCTCCTCGGGGATGTCGACGTTGGCGGTCCAGTGCTCGATGAGCTGGTGGGCGAAGTCCACCCCCACCTCCTGCGACAGTTCCACGAGGGCCTCGTCCAGCGGCTGCTCCTCCCACCGCGCCGGGACCCCGATCTCCTCCCCGATCATCCGCACCTGGTCGGTCTGGCTGACCACCTCGGGCCCGCTGACCACGTACGCCCGCCCCGCGTGTCCGTCGTCCAGGAGCGCGCGCACCCCCATTTCGGCCACGTCCCGCTCGTGCACCAGGGAACGGGTCGCCGCGCCGAACGGGGCCCGCACGACTCCCCGGTGCACCTTGTCGGACCACGCCAGCGCGTTCGTCGCGAGCCCGGTGACCCGGAGGAAGGTCCACTCGCGGGCGGAGCGCCGCACGGCGCGTTCCACGCCGCCCCACACGCCCTCGGTCTCCTCCGCGCCGGCGGCGGAGAGGTAGACCACCCTCCCGACCTCGGCGCCCAGGGCCGCGACCACTTCCGCCGCTCCCTTCGCGGCCTCGTCGGTTCCCGGCCACACCAGGTAGGCGGCCCTCGCGCCCCTGGCCGCGCGGGTCACGTGCGCGGGGTCGGTGACGTCCCCCGCGACCACCTCGACGCCCTCGGGCAGCCGTGCCCGCTGCGGGTCCCGGGTCAGCGCACGGACCGGTACCCCCTCGGCGAGCAGCCCCGCCACCACGTGGCGGCCGGTGTTGCCCGTGGCTCCGGTGACCAGGATCGGCCGGGTCTTCGTCGGCTGGGACATCGTGTCTCCCTCTGGATGAGTGCCGGGCTTCGGGCCCGGGGGCCACCTCGATGAGGGGCCCGGAGTCCAGTCCACTTCCTCAACCAATGTTGAGGTCAACCCCCTGGGGGGCCGGTTCCCGTTCGGCCGGGGGCGTCGGGGCACTCGATGCGCGGCCGAACCGCGCCCCGGTCTGGTCGGCGGCGTGGTCCGGACGGCGGCGTGGTCTCGTCAACCTCGGCCGTCGCCGTGGACTCGACTATGGCCGGGGTCGCTGAGCAGATCCACGCCCTGGTCGAGCAGACCGTGCAGGTGAAGGGCGAGCTGGAGTTCGAGCGCGCGGTCGGGGCGTTGCCAGCCCGCCCCGATCAGGTGCCCGATCCGCTCCAGGCGCTGCGCCACGGTGTTCACGTGGATGTGCAGATCGTCCTTGGCGCGGGACAGGTTGCCCCCGGCGGCGAAGTAGGCGCGCAGGGTCTCCACCAGCAGGGTGCCCCGCTTGGCGTCGTACTCCAGGAGCGGCCCCAGCGCGGCCGTCACGAAGCCGGGCACGTCCCGGTCCTGGCTCAGCAGCAACCCGGAGAACCCGAGGTCGTCGGTGGTGGCGGCGTCCCCGATCCGGCCGAGGGCACGCAGGGTCTGGAGGCACCGCATCGCCTCGGTGAACGCGTCCCGGAAGGTCGCCGGGCCCCGGGTGGGCCCGGCCAGCCCGGTCGTCACCGGGCCGTTGGCGGCGGCGGACAGCTCGGCCGCCACCCGTCCGCCCACCTCGGCCGGGTCGGAGCCGGGCAGGGCCAGCACCAGCCGCCCGCCCCGGGAGGCCGCCAGCCCGCCGACCGTCTCGGCGGCGAAGGCCGCCGCCGAACGCAACCGCTGCGGGTCTCCCCCGGGTGCCTCCGCAACCACCAGCACGTGCGGGGTGTCCAGGTCCGCGTGGAGCAGCGCCGCCCGCTGGCGCAGGGACGCCGGATCGCGCGCGGGCACCTCCAGGAGTTCGTTGAGCAGGTCGCCGCGTACCCGGTGCTCGGTCTCGCTGACCGATCGGCGGATGAGCAGGAGCAGGGCGGTGACCATCGCCGCCCGCTCCAGCACCCTCTGGTCGGTGTCGTCCAGCTCCACCCCGCGCAGGACGAGCGTGCCCAGGGGCTCGGCCCCGGCGACCGCCGCCGCGACCCACGCGTCCCCGACCGCAACGGCCCGCCCGCTGGCCAGGGAGGAGCGGGCCGCCTCGGCCAGCTCGGCGTCCTCCCCGGCCGCCCCGGTCATGGTGGCCGCACTGTTCTCCCGGAGCGCTGCCGTCACCCCGGTCACACCCTCGGGGGACGCGGTCACCAGCTCGTCCGAGGTGCGGTCGTGAATGCGCACCGTGCCGCCCAGGACCGCCGCGATGGCTGAGGCGACCTCCCGCACCCCTCCCCCGCCCAGCACGAGGTCGGTGAACCTGTCGTGCGCCGCCGCCGACCTCTCCACCGACGCCGTGTGCCGTTGCAGGCGTTCGTTGACGGTGTGCAGCTCGTCCAGGGCCCGGCGGGTGTCGTCGATGAGGTTGGCGTTGTCGATCGCGATCGCGGCGTGCGTGGCCAGCGACGACAGCAGCGCCACCTCCGAGTGGGCGAACGGACGCTCCCGGCGGTTGGCCGCGAACAGCACCCCCACCCTTCGTCCGTTCATCCGCAACGGCACCCCCAGGATCGCGACCAGGCCCTCCTCCCGCACGCCGTCGTCGATGTTCTCGGCGTGCTCGAACCGGGGGTCCGCGAAGTAGTTGGCGGTCACGTACGGCAGCGACGTGCTGGCCACCAGACCGCCCAGTCCCTTGCCCGGGGCCAGCCGTAGCCGCTGGAAGGTCGCTGAGACCGACCCCGACGTCACCCGCATGTAGGTGTCGCCCGCCTCCGGGTCGCTCAGAGTCAGATAGGCGACGTCCGTCCCGAGCAGGTGCCGCGCCCGCTCCACGATCGCCCGGAGCACCTGGTCGAGGCTGCGCATCCCGGCGAGGTCGTTGGCGGTCTCGAACAGCGCGCTCAGCTCCGACTCGCGCCGCTGCCGGTCCCGCAGCACCGCGCGCACCCGCAGCGCGGCCAGTTTGGCGTTCTCCAGCGCGGCCACCGTCTCCGCGTCCGAACCGTCCGAGCGGGCGCGGAGCACCGGCCGCTCGTACTCGACGGCCGGTGCGTCACGCAGCAGCAGCTCCAGGAAGAGCGCCTGCTGCTCGGCCCCCGATCTCTAGGGGGAAGGGTCCTGAGGGACAGGGGTGGTGTTCAGCTCGAACTCCAGGCTCCGTCGATGGGCAGGGACGCCCCGTTGACGAAGGACGCGTCTTCGGAGCACAGGTAGGCGACCATCTCGGCCACCTCCGCGGGTTCGATCAGCCGCTTCACCGGGGTGCGGGCCAGCAGGACCTCCGAGATCACCTGGTCCACGGGGATGCCGTGCGCCTCGGCCTGGTCCGCGATCTGCTTCTCCACCAGCGCGGTCCGCACGTAGCCGGGGTTCACACAGTTGGAGGTCACACCGTGGGGGGCACCCTCCAGGGCGACCACCTTCGAGAACCCCTCCAGCCCGTGCTTGGCCGCCACGTACGCGGACTTGTAGGCGGAGGCACGCAGCCCGTGCACGGAGGAGATGTTGACGATCCGGCCCCATCCGCGCGCGTACATGTGCGGCAGGGCCCCGCGCACCACGCGGAACGGTGACTCGACCATGAGTCGAAGGATGAGGGAGAAACGCCCGGGAGGGAAGTCCTGGACGGCGGCGACCGTCTGTACCCCGGCGTTGTTCACCACGATGTCCGTGCCCCGGGCGGTCTCCTCGGCGGCGTCCAGGTCGGTCAGGTCCAGTTCCACCGGTTCGCCCACGCCCTGGGCGGCGAGTGCGGCCAGGGCGGGTCCGTCGACGTCGACCATCCGGACGGCGGCCCCGGCGGCGGAGAGGCGCAGCGCGCACGCGCGGCCGATCCCGCTGGCCGCGCCGGTCACCAGGGCCGTCCTTCCGGAGAGATCGACCCGTGTCGTGTGGGGAGTGGGAGCGGGTGGGCCGCCGGGGGTGGGCGGGGTTTCGGTGGGGGCGGCACCGGGAGCGGGCGAGGCACCGGGCTCCGAAGGGGGGCGGAGGGAGGGTTCGGCGGGGGCACCGGGGGCCTGCCGCGCGGCCTCCGACGGGAACTCGTGCGTCGTCATGCCAGCAAACTAGGGGCGGCTCGCGGACCGGGGGACGGGGCGTGGAGACACACCCCGGTGTCGGTCCATGTGGGTTCGGCCCATGCGCGGGCCCGGGACCTCCGTGTCCGTCCCCTGGTCGGGTCCGATCCGGTTCGCGGTTCCCCTCCTCTCCGTGGTCACCGTGCTCCTGACGACGGTGGCGGTGCTGGTCGTCGCGACGCCGCGTGCCTCGGCCGCCGAACTCGCCCCGGTGCCCGCCTTCGGCACCAACCCCGGCGGCCTCTCCGTGTACGAGTACGTCCCCGACGACTCCCCCGGGGCGCGCCCTGGTCGTCCTGTCGCACGGATGCCCCCAGGACGCCGCCCCTACGCCCCGGACGGCACGGAGCGTCTGCCCCGGATCCACCACCGCCGAGTACTACGGCGGCGGGGCCGGGCCGAACACCGTCAGGGCCTCGCCTACGCGCTGGGCTCCGGGGACCCCCTCGGGCTCTGGAACACGGCGGTGCGGACCTCGCTGACCGAGTCCTCCCCGGGCCACTGGGAGCTCGCGCCGGACGGTTGCTGAGGGGCGAGGGGAGCCGTCGCGGTCGGGGCGTCTGTGGCCGTGCGGGCGGTTGTCGCGTGGTCGTCGCGGCGCGGGGACGGTTGTGAGGTCAGAACCCCGTCCCCGTCCCCTCGGAGTCCCGGGCCAGGTGGCCGAAGTGCGCGGTCACGGCGCCCAGGGCGAAGTGCGCCGCCTGGTGCTCGGTCATCGGGACGATCCCGGCGGGAACCTGGATTCTGAACGGGAACTCGTCCTCGGGGCTGATCCGGAAGTCGTCGATCACCCCTTGGGAGAGCAGGAGGGTCAGGGCCTCGCGGACGTGGCCGTTACGGTTGTCTGAAGCCCAGATCGCCATGCTTCAACGGTAACCCGAAGAGGCCGGAAAGCCGGTGCGGACGGGCTTTCCGGCCCGTCCGCACGGTCCCCCGGACCCTTGGAGGACGGGCACGACCCCCGTGGTGCCCGTCCTCGTGACCGTTCCCCCGAAGGGGACGGCTAGGGTTCCTTGACGCGGGCCTCGCCCGCGAGCACGTGGGCGGTCAGTCTCCGCAGCGCGAGCCTGGTCGCCTCGAACTCCTCGGCGGGCAGGTCGATGACCCGCCCGATGGCCTCCGGGATGCCCCGGGCGCGGGCCCGCAGCGCGGCGCCGTCCCCCGTGGCGGTGACCAGCACCGAGCGTTCGTCGGCGGGGTCGCGTTCCCGGCGCAGGAGGCCGTTGGTCTCCAGGCGTTTGAGCAGCGGCGTGAGAGTGCCGTAGTCGAGTTGCAGTACCGCGCCGATCTCCTTGACCGCGCACTCTCCGCGTTCCCACAGGAGCATCATCACGAGGTACTGGGGGTAGGTCAGGCCGAGCGGATCCAGCAGTGGGCGGTAGAGGTTCGTGACCGCACGCGAGGCCGCGTACAGCGCGAAGCACATCTGCTCGTCGACTGCCGGGAGTTCGAAGTCGCCCGTCTGGGCGGGGGATCGGTCGGGCATCGTTCCACATCGTAGTAACCACGCACCCGATGTCAAAGCCCACAATTGCCTTGTGCACAAGCAAAAAAGGGACACGGGGGACCATGTGTGCGCAACGGGGGCAAGTTCGCGCGCGACGGGGTCGACCGGCGTTCACGTCGACACCGTCGCGCAGGTTCCGGGCCGCGACGGAGGGGTGGGAGGAGGGCGGGGAGTCGTCAGGGGAGGGAGAGCGGGGGGGATCGGGGCCGGACGGGTGTTTCGTTGGCGGGGGCAGGGACGCCTCCCTGCCCCCGGCCGTGAACCCGTGACCCCGAGGCTCACTCCTCCGTCCGGTCCGGCGCGCTGCTCGGCAACCGCCGCTTGACCACCTTCCCCGTGGCGTTGCGCGGCAGCTCCTCCAGGACCACCACGTCGCGCGGCACCGAGAAGCGGCCCAGGGCCTCACGGACGTGCATGCGGAGTTCGTACGGATCCACGGAGCGGCCCTCGTAGGGCACCACGTAGGCGGCGAAGCGTTGGCCGAACTCCTCGTCCGGGACGCCGGTCACCACCACCTCGCGCACCGACGGCATCGTCACGATCGCCTCCTCCACCGGTCTCGGGAAGACGTTCTCACCACCCGAAACGATCATGTCGTCGTTCCGTCCGGCCACGTGCAGCAACCCGTGGGCGTCCACGTAGCCGCGGTCGCCGGTCTCCATCAGCCCGTCGGCGATTCGTTTGGTGTTTCCGTTGGTGTATCCGTCGAAGAGCATTTCGTTGCCGACGTGGATGGCTCCCCTGCTCCCCTGCGGTACCTCCCGGCCCCGCTCGTCCAGCACCGCGATCCTGGTTCCGAGGGGAGGCCGACCGGCGGTGGTCGGAGCCAGCCTGAGGTCCTCCGGGGTCGCGATCGTCGCCCACGACACCTCGGTCGACCCGTACAGGTTGTAGACGACGTCCCCGAACGCGTCCATGAAGTCACTGATCAACTGCGGGCTCATCGCCGACCCGCTGCACGCCACGATCCGCAGTGTCGAGGTGTCGTACCGGTCCCGGGTCGACCGGGGCAGGTCCATGATCCTCCGCAGCATCACCGGCACCGCGAACAACACCGTGCACCGCTGCTCCTGGATCGTCCGCAGTACGTCCTCCGGCTCGAACAGGCGACGCATCACCAGAGTCGCCCGCATCGACATGCCCAGCTGGACCCCGGCCAGCCCCCAGGTGTGGAAGACCGGAGCCGAGACGAGGATGCGGTCCCCGGAGTTCAGCGGGATACGTGACAGCACGGAAGCGGCGTCCTGCGGCCCCTTCGGTGTGGGGCGACGGGCCCCCTTCGGAGTACCCGTCGTCCCCGAGGTGAGCACGATCAACCTGCCCGGGCGCTCGGGGGGCGGCGGCGGTCCCGTGGAGTCCGCGCCGTCCGCGGAGAGCAGGTCCCTGGTGGGTATCCGGGGTCCCGGCACGCTCGGTTCACCCCAGGCCGTCACCCGGGGGATCTCCGGAGGCAGGCCCCGGCACAGCTCCTCGAACTCGGCGTCCGCGATCAGCAGCGAGACCTCGTTGCGCCCGATCACGTCGCCCAGGGGGCCCGCCGCCAAACCGGTGTTCAGGAGGACGGCGTCGGCGCCGAGGCGCCCGCAGGCGATGGTGGCCTGAACCAGGCCGACGTGGTTGCGGCACAGGATGCCGACCCGGGTTCCCTGACCGACGCCGAGGCCGTGGAGGTCACGGGCGAGAGCGCGCCCGAGCAGGTTCATCTCCCCGAAGGTCGTGCTTCCGGACTCGTCGATCAGCGACACCTGGTCGGGCACACGCTCACCGGCGGCGGCGTAACCGCCCGCGATGGTGGCACCCCAGGTCTTCAACGCGCGGAGCTGGCGGACGATCCGGTCCGGGCGCCCGGGGGAGAGGACCCCGGCCCGCACCAGGACCCGCGCGACCCTCAGCGTGTGCCGGAGCTTCGACAGGGTCGAGGGCGGGGGAGGGGGCGGCGAGGCCGCCGTCGCAGGGGCCGAAGGGGTCGACGGAGCGGGCGGGACCGACCCGGTCGACGGGGTGGGTCGTTCCGGCGGGGTGGGCGGGCTGCTGGCTTGGGACGCCATGAGGTCTCCGAGGGGGTCCGGGGACGGGCGAAGCGGTCCGCGCCCTCCGAGGAGCCTTCGCCTCGTGACTCCACGGAGTACTGCGACCGTAGGCGAGGAGGCCACGGACTTTCTCCGTCGTCAGGTGAGTGACTACTCGCGCGTAGTTGTCACTGGGGAGAGTGGGTTCGGCCCGGTCACGGACCGGGAGTGCCACCGAGAACCGGGGCGGGTGGAGATCCGCGGGTGGCCGGTGGGCCGGGAAGGTGAGGGATCGGCGCCCGGGTGGGCGGGCGGGCTGCCGTGTTCACGTGGGTGAGGGGAGCGTCGCGGCGACCCCCGGCAGTGGTCGGATCGAGCTGTCGAGGAGTCGAGGAGTCGAGGAGTCGAGGAGTCGAGGAGTCGACACCGGGGGAGGGCGGGGGAGTGTGCGGGGTGGGGCCGGGCCAGCGTCAGACACGCGTGACCCGACCCCGTTCACTACGGGGACCGTGCGGAACGGCCCCGCTGGATCAGCCGCTCACGGTGACGGGGCTCGCGGGGTCGTCCGCGTTGGTCACCGCGTAGGTGGCGGTGAATCCCGCCTCGCTGACGTTGGGGCAGCCGAAGCTCCCCTCCACCTCGACGGCGGTCGTGGTGTCGAAGGCCAACGTCGAAGCCGGGTCCCCGTTGGTCCACTCGCCTCCGATCGGCGCGTCCGCGTTGGGACTGACCGTGGCGGTGCAGGTGGCCAGACCGGTCGTGTTCACCACGATCCCCGCCGCCGGGACGATCATGGTGGCGAGCGAGGGCGAACCGTGCTGCATCGTCATCTGCCAGACGGGGTCGTTCACGGTGACGGTCGCGTTCACGAGGGCCACGTCGGTCGAGCAGTCCGTGAAGTTCGGGGCGTTGATGGGGCCGCCCACCGCGCCGTCGGGGTTGTGGTTGTCGGGAGCGTCGGGGACCAGGTTGTTGCCGTTGCCGGGTGAGGTCGCGGACACGTCGCAGGTGATCGTGACGTCCCCGGCGGTGAAGACGGCCGATCCGACGAGTTCGGCGGTGAAGGCGGCGCCCGCGGGCTCGACCGTGGTCGGGCCCTGCTGCTCGGCGAGGGCGGGACCGCCCCAGCCGAGGACGAGCGCTCCGACGGCGGCGACGGCCAGGCAGGAGCGGGTGCGGGATCTCGGTCGCGGAACCGACATGGGTACTCCTTGGGTGGGGTGGCCGGGCGGCCCCTGGGGAGGACGCCCGGCGCGACTGGAGGTGTGTGCACGCGCCGACGTAGGTAGACGTCACTTGTCTGACGGGAACCCGGGACGGGTGGGCGGGGTGGGCAGGGGTACGGTGCCCACTCGCCCCGGGGGATCAGTGGTCTCGCGGACTCGTCGGCTCCCTGTCCCGGGGAGCCCGGCGACGACCGCTCCGTCGACGGGGTGGTCGTGCGAGCGGACGCCAGGCGAAGGCCAGACCGCCCCCGACCAGCGCCAGCAGGGTGCCGACGACGAGCCCGCCGAGGTTGGACAGGACCAGTGCGCCCAGGGCGATGAACCCGGCGAAGCTGCCGGTGATCACGTGCTGGTTCGGGGTGAACCAGGTGACCAGGCCAAGGACGATCAGCATCCCGCTGAACACGAGGGTGGAGACGGCACCGATACCGAGGTGGAGCATCAGCTCCACGGGGATCCGGGTGACCAGCACCATCTCGATCCCGGCCAGGATCATCAGCAGTCCCGCCAGGAACGGGCGCCGCCTACGCCACCTGGTCCACGCTGACCACGGGGTCCGGTCTCCTCTCAGAAGCACTCGGCGTCCCCACGGGAGACACCGAGGCTGAGGTTGTGGAGCTTGAAGGTCCCGGCGGAGGCGGCTCGGGCGGTCTGCTCCAGGTCCTCCACGTGGATGGTGTCGGACTGCATGCCAAACAGGTCCGTGTGGCCGCGGCCCGAGCCGAGCCCGTCGGGGCCCTTGTCGAGGGTGGAGGCGTCCCGCCCGATCTCCATGTTGGTGAACTCGGCGTTGCCGTCCATCTGTTCCATGTCGATGACCAGGTCGGACGCCTGAACCGGGGTGCCGGCGTCCCCGGCGGTCAGCATGAGGGAGATCGAACCGACCAGGGGGAACTCCGTGGTCAGGACGGACTGACACAGACCGGTGATCTCGGCGGACCTGATCCCGGCCGTCGCGAGGGGGACGGGCTCGTCGCGAACGGTCGCGTTGACCCATCCGAACTGGGTGAAGCCCTCACCGTGCATCTCGTCCGCTGCGATTTTGAACTGCTGGCCGGAGATGCTGAAGGAGGCCGCCAGGGCGCCGCTCGCCATGGCGACGAGGATGCCGCCGATGGCCGCCCCGGCTGGGAGGCAGAACAGGGCGAAGCGCTTCCAGCTGGTGTGGCTCCCGGGGGAGTCCGTGGAGTACGTGGTGTCCGGGCTGTTCGAGGAAACGGAGGAGGGGGAGCTGGTCGAGCTGGGGGCGCCGCCACGGCCGTCGGGGGATGGGGAGTCCATGCGAGTCCTTCCAAGGGTGCATGACCGCGTTGCGCCCGCCGTCCCCCCGAACTTCCGGCACGCGGCCCGGCTGAACCCTCCCGTGTGCGGGTGGATCCGAGCCAGAGAATGTGTTTCGGTAACGCTGCACATCATGTATCGGGATCGGCTGGATATCAAGAGTTCCAGGTGAAGTTTCGGAACCTTTTCGGGGCGGGGGAAAATGATCTTGTTCCGGAGTTTGGGCGGCTCTGACGTGCGGGAACGCGGGAAAGCCCGTGATGGGTGCGGTTGTTTGGGAAAGTCAAGGGTGAAGGAAAGTGGTTCGCGGCTTTCCTTTGTCACCTGGGTAAGGATTTCCTCTGTCCATGGTGCTCATTTCGGTGAGTGGGTGTGTTCCCAGAGGGGCCGTGGGGTTGGGGAGTGAGGCGCGGGAACCGCCTCCAGGGCGGGAGGGAGGGGAGGCAGCACGAGGCGGTGGGGGAGGCGCGACCGCGGGGAGGCGGGGGCAGGGAACACCCATGGCTCGGGGAGGGGAGGCTCGCGGAGGGAACTGGGGGAACGGGCGCGCGTACGCGCACGCGTAGGAGGGCGAGCGCTCGGTGGTGGGGCACTGGCCCGGGTGCTCGAATGAACCTGGCCCCCGGTGACTGGGGACACAGGGGTTCGGTTTGCCTGGGGTCTGGGCGGGGGGTAATGTTCTCCAGGTCGCCGCGAGTCGGTGAGCGGCCCGAGAGGGCCGACTCGAGCCGGGTCGCGATCACAGACATCCTCTCCGAAACACAGCGGTTCAAGCACTGCTCGGGCCATGTAAACTCGGAGAGTCGCTTCAAGGAAACGAGCAAAAGCCGCAAGGCAGCAACTCGGAACCAAACGAAGCAAAACGGGCTTTACCCCGATCTGGTCAACACAAACCGCCGATTTGGCGGGGCGCGGAACACCTGATAAAGTAAAGACACAACAAAGCGAAGAAGCCGCTAAAGCGGTGGAAACGCAGAGGCCTTCTCCGGAAGAGCAGACGGAACCTTGAGGTTCTGGCGCTTGTACGGGAAGAGCGATTGTTTCTTGAGAACTCAACAGCGCGTGTTTGATTTTCTTTAAGCCATGTTTGTTTTGGCCCCGACGCACTTCGGTGCGTAGGGTTCCTTTGATTAACCAACGCGAGTTGGTTGGTCAGGATTTCTTCTAGGTTTACTCGCCCCAGGCTGACCTCTGGTCGCCGGGACGGGTTGTTTGACCTTTATGGAGAGTTTGATCCTGGCTCAGGACGAACGCTGGCGGCGTGCTTAACACATGCAAGTCGAGCGGTAAGGCCCTTCGGGGTACACGAGCGGCGAACGGGTGAGTAACACGTGAGCAACCTGCCCCTGACTCCGGGATAAGCGGTGGAAACGCCGTCTAATACCGGATACGACCCGCCACCTCATGGTGGAGGGTGGAAAGTTTTATCGGTCAGGGATGGGCTCGCGGCCTATCAGCTTGTTGGTGGGGTAACGGCCTACCAAGGCGATTACGGGTAGCCGGCCTGAGAGGGCGACCGGCCACACTGGGACTGAGACACGGCCCAGACTCCTGCGGGAGGCAGCAGTGGGGAATATTGCACAATGGGCGAAAGCCTGATGCAGCGACGCCGCGTGGGGGATGACGGCCTTCGGGTTGTAAACCTCTTTTACCACCAACGCAGGCTCCACGTTCTCGTGGGGTTGACGGTAGGTGGGGAATAAGGACCGGCTAACTACGTGCCAGCAGCCGCGGTAATACGTAGGGTCCGAGCGTTGTCCGGAATTATTGGGCGTAAAGAGCTCGTAGGCGGCATGTCGCGTCTGCTGTGAAAGACCGGGGCTTAACTCCGGTTCTGCAGTGGATACGGGCATGCTAGAGGTAGGTAGGGGAGACTGGAATTCCTGGTGTAGCGGTGAAATGCGCAGATATCAGGAGGAACACCGGTGGCGAAGGCGGGTCTCTGGGCCTTACCTGACGCTGAGGAGCGAAAGCATGGGGAGCGAACAGGATTAGATACCCTGGTAGTCCATGCCGTAAACGTTGGGCGCTAGGTGTGGGGACTTTCCACGGTTTCCGCGCCGTAGCTAACGCATTAAGCGCCCCGCCTGGGGAGTACGGCCGCAAGGCTAAAACTCAAAGGAATTGACGGGGGCCCGCACAAGCGGCGGAGCATGTTGCTTAATTCGACGCAACGCGAAGAACCTTACCAAGGTTTGACATCACCCGTGGACCTGTAGAGATACAGGGTCATTTAGTTGGTGGGTGACAGGTGGTGCATGGCTGTCGTCAGCTCGTGTCGTGAGATGTTGGGTTAAGTCCCGCAACGAGCGCAACCCTTGTTCCATGTTGCCAGCACGTAATGGTGGGGACTCATGGGAGACTGCCGGGGTCAACTCGGAGGAAGGTGGGGACGACGTCAAGTCATCATGCCCCTTATGTCTTGGGCTGCAAACATGCTACAATGGCCGGTACAATGGGCGTGCGATACCGTAAGGTGGAGCGAATCCCTTAAAGCCGGTCTCAGTTCGGATTGGGGTCTGCAACTCGACCCCATGAAGGTGGAGTCGCTAGTAATCGCGGATCAGCAACGCCGCGGTGAATACGTTCCCGGGCCTTGTACACACCGCCCGTCACGTCATGAAAGTCGGCAACACCCGAAACTTGTGGCCTAACCCTTCGGGGAGGGAATGAGTGAAGGTGGGGCTGGCGATTGGGACGAAGTCGTAACAAGGTAGCCGTACCGGAAGGTGCGGCTGGATCACCTCCTTTCTAAGGAGTCTTTTGAAGACCAACACCTTTCTATCGTTGGTCGGACTCGAAAGTGGACCTCACATCCTTCGGGGTGATGGGGAGTGGCTCATAGAAAATTGAACTTAACCTCCGGCGACTAGAAGCGTCGGGGGGCGCGCTGTTGGGTATCTGAGGAAGCAATCCTTGTGGTTGGTTCCCGCTACCACCTCCAGTAACTCCCACGATCCTGGCCCTTGCGGGTTGGGTTTGTGGTTTGAGGTAGGGGAGTTTGTGGTTGGTGTTTTGATTTGTGAATAGTGTGCGCGAGCATCTTATTATCTGTAGTGGCCAAGTGATAGTGGCACACGGTGGATGCCTTGGCATCAGGCGCCGATGAAGGACGTGGGAGGCCACGATAGGCCGCGGGGAGCTGTCAACCGAGCTTTGATCCGCGGGTGTCCGAATGGGGAAACCTAGCCCGAGTTGTGTCGGGTTGCCGCTACCTGAATGTATAGGGTAGTTGGTGGTGACGCGGGGAAGTGAAACATCTCAGTACCCGTAGGAAGAGTAAACAACAGTGATTCTCCTAGTAGTGGTGAGCGAACGGGGAAGAGGCTAAACCGTGCGCGTGTGATAGACGACAGTCGTTGCGTGTGCGGGGTTGTGGGATGCATCTTTTCAGGTCTGTCGGCCTGGAGCGCTGATGATTTTTCTAGCTGAATCCGTTGGGAAGCGGTACCGGAGTGGGTGAGAGTCCCGTAGGTGAAGGAAGAGTCTAGGTGTTGATGTTCTCCCGAGTAGCGCGGAGCCCGAGAAATTCCGTGTGAATCTGGCAGGACCACCTGCTAAGCCAAAATACGTCCTGATGACCGATAGTGCACTAGTACCGTGAGGGAAAGGTGAAAAGTGCCCCGGTGAGGGGTCGTGAAATAGTACCTGAAACCGTGTGCTGTCAAGCCGTCAGAGCAGTCCTTCGGGGTTGTGATGGCGTGCCTTTTGAAGAATGAGCCTGCGAGTCATGGTGTGTGGCGAGGTTAACCCGGGTGGGGTAGCCGTAGGGAAACCGAGTCTGAATAGGGCGTTTGAGTCGCATGCTGTGGACCCGAAGCGGAGTGATCTACCCATGTCCAGGGTGAAGCGGGGGTAAGACCTCGTGGAGGCCCGAACCCACCAGAGTTGAAAATCTGGGGGATGAGGTGTGGGTAGGGGTGAAAGGCCAATCAAACTCCGTGATAGCTGGTTCTCCCCGAAATGCATTTAGGTGCAGCGTCGCGTGTTTCTTGCTGGAGGTAGAGCTACTGTTTGGCTGATGGGCCCTACAAGGTTACTGACGTCAGACAAACTCCGAATGCCGGTTAAGTGAAGCGTGGCAGTGAGACTGCGGGGGATAAGCTTCGTAGTCGAGAGGGAAACAGCCCAGATCATCAGCTAAGGCCCCTAAGCGTGTGCTAAGTGGGAAAGGTTGTGGAGTTGCCCAGACAACCAGGAGGTTGGCTTAGAAGCAGCCATCCTTTAAAGAGTGCGTAATAGCTCACTGGTCAAGTGGTTCTGCGCCGATAATGTAGCGGGGCTTAAGTACACCGCCGAAGCTGTGAAGTCCAAGTTTATTCTTGGGTTGGTAGGGGAGCGTCGTGCATCCAGTGAAGCTGCCGAGTGATCGAGTGGTGGAGGGTGTGCGAGTGAGAATGCAGGCATGAGTAGCGAAAGCAACGTGAGAAACGTTGCCGCCGATTGACTAAGGGTTCCTGGGGCAGGTTAATCCGCCCAGGGTGAGTCTGGACCTAAGGCGAGGCCGACAGGCGTAGTCGATGGATAACGGGTTGATATTCCCGTACCCGTGCACGAGCGTCCAGTATCGAATCAGGTGATGCTAACCACGCTGGTTCTTGGTGGTCCCTTCGGGGAGTGCCTCTGAACTGGTCTGGGACCCGAGCTTGTAGTAGGTAAGTGATGGGGTGACGCAGGAGGGTAGCTCTACCCGGCGGTGGTTGTCCGGGGGTAAGCGTGTAGGCCGAGGGGTAGGTAAATCCGCCTCTCATGAAGGTTGAGACGTGATGCCGAGCCGTTTTTGGCGAAGTGAGTGATCCCATGCTGTCGAGAAAAGCCTCTAGCGAGTTCGTGTGTGGCCAGTACCCTAAACCGACGCAGGTGGTCAGGTAGAGAATACCGAGGCGTTCGGGTGAACCATGGTTAAGGAACTCGGCAAATTGTCCCCGTAACTTTGGGAGAAGGGGAGCCCTGTCCGGTGAAGAAGCATGCCTTCGGAGCTGGGTGGGGTCGCAGATAGCGGGGGGAAGCGACTGTTTATTAAAAACACAGGTCCGTGCGAAGTCGTAAGACGCTGTATACGGACTGACGCCTGCCCGGTGCTGGAACGTTAAGAGGACTGGTTAGTGGGTTTCGGCCCGCGAAGCTAGGAATCTAAGCGCCAGTAAACGGCGGTGGTAACTATAACCATCCTAAGGTAGCGAAATTCCTTGTCGGGTAAGTTCCGACCTGCACGAATGGCGTAACGACTTCCCCACTGTCTCAACCATGGGCCCGGTGAAATTGCACTACGAGTAAAGATGCTCGTTTCGCGCAGCAGGACGGAAAGACCCCGGGACCTTCACTATAGCTTGACATTGGTGTTTGGGATGGTTTGTGTAGGATAGGTGGGAGCCTGTGAGACTGTCACGCTAGTGGCGGTGGAGGCGTTGGTGAAATACCACTCTGACTGTTTCGGGCATCTAACTTTGGACCGTGATCCGGTTCGGGGACAGTGTCTGGTGGGTAGTTTAACTGGGGCGGTTGCCTCCCAAAGAGTAACGGAGGCGCCCAAAGGTTCCCTCAGCCTGGTTGGTAATCAGGTGTTGAGTGTAAGTGCACAAGGGAGCTTGACTGTGAGACGGACGTGTCGAGCAGGAGCGAAAGCTGGGACTAGTGATCCGGCACCGGCGTGTGGAAGCGGTGTCGCTCAACGGCTAAAAGGTACCCCGGGGATAACAGGCTGATCTTCCCCAAGAGTCCATATCGACGGGATGGTTTGGCACCTCGATGTCGGCTCGTCGCATCCTGGGGCTGGAGTTGGTCCCAAGGGTTGGGCTGTTCGCCCATTAAAGCGGCACGCGAGCTGGGTTTAGAACGTCGTGAGACAGTTCGGTCCCTATCCGCTGTGCGCGTTGGAGACTTGAGAAGGGCTGTCCCTAGTACGAGAGGACCGGGACGGACGAACCTCTGGTGTGCCAGTTGTCCTGCCAAGGGCATGGCTGGTTGGCTACGTTCGGGAGAGATAACCGCTGAAAGCATCTAAGCGGGAAGCTTGCTTCGAGATGAGGTCTCCTGCCTCCTTGAGAGGGTAAGACTCCCTGTAGACGACAGGGTTGATAGGCCGGGTGTGGAAGCCTTGTGAGGGGTGGAGCTGACCGGTACTAATAGGTCGAGGGCTTGTCCGCTGCAGATAATTGGATGTTCGCGCACACTTTGTTCACGAAGCTTGCTCGTGGCTGTCATTCCCTTTCGGGGTTGAGTGGTGGTTGTGGGTGTTGGTTTCCGTGGTGGTTTTGGCAGGAGGGTCACACCCGGTCTCATTCCGAACCCGGTCGTTAAGTCTCCTTGCGCTGATGGTACTGCCCTGTGATGGGGTGGGAGAGTAGGTCGCCGCCACGGTTTTTCTTGGAAGGGGAGGGGAAGGGTTCACGCCTTGGGGTGTGGGTTCTTCTCCTTCTCTTTTTTGTTGCCCTGGTTTGTGCGTTTGTGAATTGTGAGTTTGGGTGGTGGCCCTGAATCCCTGGGGGGGGGTGGTGTGGGTGGGTGGCCTCGACGGTGGGGGGTTGCGGTGGCGGGAATCCTCTACGGCCAACCCGCTTCTCCCGTTAGCTAAAGGTAGTCACGTGCGGGTCACACCGTACCCCTTGGGGTTTCTCGGTCTATTCAGGGCGGGGCGGGTGGATGGTGCTCTGCCCGCACCGCACTTGGCGGACGAGCGGAACAGTGGCACGACTGGTAGTTCAGGGCCAAGTACGGACACGGGCCACCCCCCAGGACAACCGATGTGTTCTAGAGATGCGTGTCCCCACCACTGGCGAAAACCCCCGCCGTCCGAGCGCCGCCCACCGCACTCCCGCCAACCCGCACCACCCAGCAAAGCGCGCACCCTCACCTCTGTACCCCGCTGTGTCTGAGGGGAATGGCGCCGTGCACGTTCAACCACCGGACACAGAGCTTCAAGCAAACCCCCAGGGGCCGAGGAAGTTACACACCTGCACGTACACACCCCCCAGTGGTTGAGGGGGGTTGGTGCCTGGCCGGTTACCACAGCGGATGGCTGGGGTTCGAGCACACCCCAGGGGCTGAGGAAGCTTCGCACCAGCACGTGCGCAACCCCGGTGGTTGAGGGGGAAGGCGTCCTGCGGGATCAACGACCGGGTGAAGGTTGAAGCACACCCCCTGGGGCTGAGGGGAACAGGGCGTGGTCGCGCTTCACGCCCCGTGGGGTGTGAGCCTCTGGGGGCACGGGCCCCGGGGCAGGGGGTTGTGCTCCTGGAGGTCAGTCCTCGTCGGCTTCAGGTGAGTCGATGAGCTGCCGCAGCAGCGCAACGAAGTCGTCCTCGCTCATCCCGGACCAGTCCACGTGCTCGTTCATGTTCAGCGGTCTCCCCCAACTTCTTCGTCCGTAAGCCTGTGTGTGGCGTATTGGTTCGAGAAGTCTGGGTTAACGGAGAGTTGGCGCAGGTGGGAGAGGTGGCCGGAAGGGGTCAGACCCGCTGTTGGAGGGCACCGCGGCACTCGGGGCAGCGGCAGCGCTTGTTGTAGCCGGTGACGCTGCCGTGGGGGAGGGACGGGTCCCGCTGGCTGGTGAGCGTGGCGTCGAGCTGTTCGCCGAAGGGCTTGAGGACTCGCGCCGTCGAGAAGACCTGCTTCGGGCTGATGTCCAGCTCCTTGGCGGCGTCGTCGATGTGCTTACCCATGCGGAGTTTCGCGATCAGGCGTGACCGGGTGCTCGGAGGCATCTGGGCCTCCGCGTTCGCGATCAACTGCTCTGCGTCGTCAAGCGGGTAGCTCATGGGTTTCCTCTATGTGTGCGGGTACGCCCTCAAGCATCGTACGCGCTATCCAACTGTGGGTTCGTGTGTGGTGGATGTGGCTACTTATCGTAACAAACCGGAAGTTTTGGCTTTGCGGACCGTCTCGTAATGCATCGAATCGGTCGCTCTTTTCTAGAAACTCATTGCTAGATGCTAGGTGTCGTGTTTCGCTGATACTCCCGACACTCTGCGTCATTGGATCAGTGCTATGACGAGCCCCACTGTTCGCCGGCGGAGGCTGTCCGCCGAACTCCGACGTCGCCGTGTCCAGGCGGGCATGACCCTCAACGACGTGGCCGAGGAGCTGGAGTGGTCTCCGGCCAAGCTGGGCCACATCGAGACCGGGATCCGCAAGTGGCCCTCGGTCATGGAGATCTCCGCGCTGCTGCGCCTGTACGGGGTCACCGGGGGGCAGCGGGAGGCCGTTCTGACGCTGGTGCGTGAATCGCGTCTGCGCCCCTGGTGGACCGAGTACGAGGACGTGCTGTCCTCCGCGTACGTGGGCAACGAGGCCGGGGCCGTCTCGTTGAGGTCCTACGCGGGGATCCTGGTGCCGGACCTGTTGCAGACCCCCGACTACACGGCGGCCCTGGCGCGGCGGCTGGGGCACGGGGAGCACGCGGCCGAGCGGATGGTCGCGGCCTACCTCAAACGCCAGGAGATCCTCGACTCAGGGTCCCTGGGGCACTACCACGCGGTGGTCGAGGAGGACGCCCTGCTCCGTGTCTCGGGTGACCTGGGGCTGCTTCGCGGGCAGACGAAGCGGATCGTCGAGCTCGCCACCGGGTCCGAGCACGTGACGGTGCAGCTGCTGCCGACTTCGGCGGGGCCCCATCCGGGGTTGGCCGGGCCGTTCTCCATCCTGGAGTTCGAGGAGGACGAGGCCGACCTCGCGTACGTGGAGGCGACCCAGGGCGGCGGGATCGTCGAGGCCGAGGAGGCGCTCCGGTCGTGCCGGAGGGTGTGGGACGAACTCACCCGGATCGCGGCCTCGCCCCAGGCCACGGTGGGGATTCTGGGGCGGATGGCCCTGTTGACCTGACCGTACGGAACCCCCTCAGTGCGGATCAGGGGAAGAAGACGGTGTGAATCGGTCCACCATGGCAGGGACCGCCCGCCATGGCTTGCTAGTCTGCTAGGTGACAACCTCATAAAGTTGCCCATGGAGCCCCCGCCCACGGCGGGTGCCCGTGCGTACGACCGGTTTTCCAACAGAGAAAGGGTCCGGACAGTGAAGAAGATCATCGTTCTGGCGCTGGTGGCCCTCGGGGCTTTCGCCGTCTACCGCAAGATCCAGGCGGACCGCGCCGAGCTCGACCTGTGGACTGAAGCCACCGCGGCCAGCGAGAGCTGATCACCGGCCGAGAGCCTTCCAGGTGACACGAAGACGTGGGTGGGCCGACAATCCCGTGGTGCGACCCACGGCTTTGTGCTGCGTAGCCCCAGGGTCCGGGTCCTCCCGGCGTGACCGGGGCTCCGATGCGGGTATGCTCTCCAGGTGACCTGCGGGTCCGAAGGGGCCATAGCTCAGCTGGCAGAGCGCCGGTTTTGCATACCGGAGGTCAGGGGTTCGACTCCCCTTGGCTCCACCCTTGAAGCGGTCCTGTGCTCGGCACAGGGCCGCTTCGTCGTGTCCGGGAACCATTCGTGCCGAAATCCCGGCGCTGGAACCTTTCGCCGCGTTGGATGGGATGCGCGGGAAGGGCCTCGCGAAAAATTCCCCTAGGTTACTAAACGGTAGTTCTGTATCCGTTCGTGTGGGAGTGAATTGGGGGACCTGTGTGGTTGCCCGGCACGTCTGTCCGGGGGGTCCGCATAGCCCGATCGGGTGGGGTCGGTGACAGCCTGTCCTGTTGCGGCATCCCCGTCACAGTGGGGACAGTCGCAGCTCGGATGGCGTGAATCCGCAGGTCATCATGGTTTTCTGGGAATGGTCTGAGACCGACCTTTCATTGTGGTTGCGTGGGGGCGCCCGTATCACATGTGGTGACTCTCCGTGTGTGTATGATGACACTTCCTGGAGAGGCAATGGTCCTAGTGGGCCATATGAGAAATAGGCCTCTTGGGGCCTGTTGGTGAACTCCGGCAATCCGTAGTTTCGACACCAACGACAACGAGAAACACAGCGCGCCGAAACGAGAGACCCCCGAAGGCGAGCCGTGCGGCCCCCCGCCCGGCCTCGTACACCGTCCTCGCGTAGGCCCGCTGTTCTCGTCCACCGGCGGCCGTGCCGCCCGGTGGGATTCGAACACCACACATGCTGATCTTGGGAGTGGGGCAACATGTGGAATGAGAAGATGGCCGCCCGAGCCAAGTGCCGTGAAATCGACCCTGACGCCCTGTTCGTTCAGGGTGCCGCGCAGAACCGCGCGAAGCTGATCTGCCGGGGCTGCCCGGTGCGTACCCAGTGCCTCGCCGAGGCGCTGGACAGTCGGATCGAGTTCGGTGTCTGGGGAGGCATGACCGAACGCGAGCGCCGTGCCCTGCTGCGTCGGCGCAAGGACGTCACCAGCTGGTTCGACCTGCTCACCAGCGCCGAGCGGCGCTACGAGGAGGAGCGGACCGAGGAGGAGCCCGCGCGGACCGGGGTGCCCGCCGCCGCGCGACAGTGAGGTGAGACCCGTCTGGGAGGGGAGCCCGGACGGATGACGGTGTGGGGAGCGGCGTTCCGACCAAAGTCGATGCCCGCATCCTCCCTTCGGGGGAGGAGCGGATCAGGGGAGGATCAGGGACGCCCCCCATACCCGCACCGCTCGTGATGCCGCATGATGGAGGGGGCGCGGCCATCCTCGTACGGCCGTGCTCGTCGGAGCACACTGGGAGTGGGGATGGCCGTGCAGAACCCTCAGAGACGGAATCCGTGGGAGCCGGCCGTGCCGGAGCCGCAGATCCGGCTGACCCACGCCGACCGCGACGCCGTGGCCGAGGTTCTCCGTGAGGCCTACTCGCAGGGGCAACTGGACGAGGACGAGTTCGGTGACCGGCTCGACCGGGCCATGCGGGCCAAGATCAGCGGGGACCTCGTGCCGCTCACGTCCGACCTGGGGATCAGCGTCTCGCCCGGCGGTACGGGTCGGGCCCCCAGGACCGACGGCGCCCGGCAGGACGGCAAGCTGACCACCGACAACCCGATGGAGAAGGTCGGGGCGGCCGCCGGACACCTGTCCGCGTTCTTCCTGCCCTTCCTGGCCCCGCTGGTGCTGCTGCTCGTCGGCGGGGAGCTGTCGCCCTACCTGCGGCGGCAGGCCATGGAGGCGCTCAACTTCCAGCTCTTCTGCCTGGTGAGCGCGATCGTGAGCGTCCTGCTCGTCTGGCTGGTGCTCCCGGCCCTGGTCCTGGTCGGCGTCTTCCTCGGCTGGTTCATCCTGCCGATCATCGCCGCAGCCGGGGCCCTGATGGGCCGGGACTGGCGGTACCCGCTGGTCTACCGCCTGATCAAGGAGAACTGAGGCCGCGTCGAGACCTCGACGCGGCTCTCAGGGCACCACCGGTCGGCGGGCCCCTCCCGGAGGGGCTCCGCCCTCACCGGGAGGGGGATGTCAGGTCCGGGACGTCAGTCGTCCTTGGCGGCGCGTACGGTCTCCTTCGCCTTGGCCTTGGTGGCCTTGGCGGTGTCCGTCGCCTTCTCCTCCAGGTGCTCGCGGGTCTCGCGGACCTGCTCGCGGGCCTGGTCCAGGTGCTCCTGCCACTCGGCGTCCTGCGAGGCCTGGCGCATGCGGATGAGCGAGTACACGATCACGCCGCCGACCACGGCGGCGCCACCGATCAGGACACCCCGGGGAACACGGCGGTTCCCGCGCCGGAGCAGGCGCAGCCCCCGGCGGCTCGGCTTCGGGTCGATCCGCTGCGCGGCCGTGGTCAGCAGCCCGGCCACCCGGGGCGCCACAGTGTCCTCGACACGCTGCGCGGCGGTCTCCAGCCGGGGAGCGGTCCAGCCACGCGCCTGGAGGAGCCTGAGCGCTGCCTGGTCCCGTGCCTGGTCGGCGTAGGGGCCGAACTTGTCGGCCTGCTCCTTGGCCAGGTCCTGTAGGCGGGCGAGAGTCGCCTCGGCCTCCTTGCGGGCCTTGCGACGCTTGGCAGTGATGGGCACGTCGTCAGCTCCTTCGATCGATCTCAGGTTCGTTGCCACCCGGCGGTGCCGACGTGTGCGGCCCCCTCGGGCTTCCCGTCGTCCTTCCCCGTTATCCGGGTGTTATCTCAACATACGTCCTCTGCGTCTGTGATCTACGTTTCGACACCGTCGAGCGTGGATCGGGTTCAGGCGAAACGCGGTGGCCGGACGGGTAACGTGAGCACGTAAATCTCGCTCGACCGAAAGGCACTGAGGTGTCGGACTCCACGGGTCAGCCCACCGCGCGGCTGAACACCTCCAAGGGAACCATCGTCGTCAAGCTCTTCGAGGCGCAGGCGCCGGAGACGGTCGCCAACTTCATCGGGCTGGCCGACGGTTCCAAGCAGTGGGTGGACCCCACCACGGGCAAGCCCTCCAACAGCAGCCTCTACGAGGGCACGGTCTTCCACCGCGTCATCGACGGCTTCATGATCCAGGGCGGGGACCCGCTGGGCACCGGCCGCGGCGGCCCCGGCTACAAGTTCGGGGACGAGTTCCACCCCGACCTCACCTTCGACCGCCCCTTCCTGCTGGCCATGGCCAACGCGGGTCCGGGCACCAACGGCTCGCAGTTCTTCATCACCGTCGGTGAGCCGTACTGGCTCAACGGCCGTCACACCATCTTCGGCGAGGTCGTCGAGGGCAGTGACGTCGTCACCGAGATCACCAAGGTCTCGACCGACGCGCAGGACCGTCCCCACGAGGACGTGGTGATCAACAGCGTCGAGATCACCCGCTAGAGCGGGCACCACAGCGGTGACACCAGAGGAGTGACGACCCACCCATGACCGCGTACCCCCCTCCGCCAGGAACCCCGTCCGCGTCCGGCTCCGAGCCGGGAGCGCCCCGTACCTGTTACCGGCACTCCGGCCGGGAGACCGGCGTCAGCTGCACACGGTGCTCGCGGCCGATCTGCCCGGACTGCATGGTCGAGGCGTCGGTCGGGTTCCAGTGCCCCGAGTGCGTGGCGGAGGGGAACCGGAGGGTGCGCTCCGCGCGGACCACCTTCGGCGGCAGGATCGTCCAGAAGCCGTACGTGACCTGGACGATCCTGGCCCTGATGGCGGTGGGCTTCCTCGCGCAGCTCGGCACCTCCGACCCGGTCGGCCAGGCCGGGCGGTCGCCGCTGGTCGTCGAGTTCGGGATGCACGGCTTCGCGACGATCCTGCAACACGAGTGGTACCGGCTGGTCACCGCGGCCTTCCTGCACGGCGGGGTGATGCACCTGCTGTTCAACGGGTACGCGATGTTCCTCCTGGGGCAGCAGCTGGAGCGCTGGCTCGGGCACGGCCGGTTCCTCGCGTTGTGGGTGGCGGGGGCCCTGGCCGGTTCCGTGACGAGCGCGCTCTTCGCGCCCGGCCAGCTCTCGGTGGGCGCCTCCGGCGCGATCTTCGCCCTCTTCGGGGCGGTCTTCGTGCTCGGTCGGCGCCTGCGGCTGGACATGCGGATGATCCTGGTCCTGCTGGCGCTCAACCTGGGCATCACGTTCCTGGTCCCCGGCATCTCCTGGACGGCGCACATCGGCGGGCTCGTGGCGGGGCTGGCCCTCGGCGCGGTCTTCGCCTACCTGCCGACCCGGAAGGGCGGGGAGGGACAGCGGACCCTGACGCACGCGCTCCTCGTGGCGGCCTTCGTGGTCCTGCTGTTCGCGCTGTTGTTCGTGGCGCCGCAGCTCTGGTTCACCGTGCTGCCCGTCTGATCCAGGAAGAGGCCCCCGGAGCGTGTTCTCCGGGGGCCTCTTCCCTGCCACGCCAGCGCCTGTTTCCGGGCATGCGAACAGAGCTACCCACAGCCTGTGGATAACCCTGTGGAAAACTGATCAAGGCTGGTCGAACGCCCACGGGGGGCGTTGGTGCCGTTGTCGGACCCCGCTCGGGTCAGGGGGCGCCGCGCGGGCGCGCGGCGGGGGCGGTCAGTGCCAGCGCGTGGACAGGATGACGGCCACGATGATCCCGCTGAAGCCGATCAGCAGGTTCCAGTTGTGCCAGTCCTGCATGTAGGGCACCTGGGAACCCGCGATGTAGTAGACCGCGATCCAGAGAATGCCCAGGATGAAGAAGCCCAGCATCGTCGGGACGAGCCAACGCGGACTGACCTTCGGCTTCTCTTTGGAAGGAGGCGGCGTGTAGACAGCCTTCTTCTTGCGGTCGCTGCGGGACTTGGGCACGGTCGTTGCTCCAAGGTTGTGCGGAGGTTCGGAACGCACACAGTCTACGCGTCGGGTGGGGCGCGCGTCACTGGAGGAAGGTTCCAATACCCCAACGGCCCCGGGGATCCGCGCCCACGCACACGACGGCGGGCGGGGCCCCTTTCGGAGCACCCGCCCGCCGTCGTGACCGTCCTAGCCCCTGCGGAAGACGAACTCGTCCCCGCCCGGCGGCGGCCAGTCGGGGAAGCTCGGCACGCCCGGCTCCTCCGGGTCGGTCGGCTCCTCCGGGTCCGTGGGCTCCTCGGGGTCGGTGGGCTGCTCGGCCGGGGCCACCGCGAGCGTCACCGTCACCGTGGTGCCCGTGTTCACCGTCTGCCCCGCGCCGGGCGACTGGTTGATGACCGTGCCCTCCGGGGAGTCGGCGTTCTCCTGCTCCTGGAAGTCGCCGCTCAGCCCCGCCGAGCTCAACGCGTTCTCCGCCTGCTCACGGGTCATCCTCTGGAGGTCGGGCACCCCCACCTGGTCGGGGCCGGAGGAGATGATCAGCGTGATCTCGTCGGAGGGGTCGGCGTCCGTGCCGGAACCGGGCTCGGTACCCACCGCGTAGCCCTCGGCGACGTTCTCGTTCGCCCTGCGGTCCGTGGTGACGTTCTCGAAGCCCACGTCGTTGAGCGTGGAGATCGCGTCGGCCTCCGACTGGTTCTCCACGTTGGGGACCTCCAGCTCACCGGGGCCCGAGGAGACGTAGATGACGATGGAGGCGGTGGCCTCGATCTCGGAGCCGGCCGACGGGTCGGTCTCGATGACCGTGCCCTCCTCGACCTCGTCGTCGGACCTCTCCTCGGATCGGTGGTTCTCGAACCCCTCCTCGGTGAGCTGGGCCTCCGCCTCCGGCAGCGTGCTCCCGGCCAGCTCGGGCACGGCCAGCGTCTCGACGTCGTCCCCGCCGCCCTGGCTCATGAGGAAGAAGACGAGGATGATCGAGCCGATCACGCCCAGACCCAGCAGGGTCCACAGGATCGCCTTGCCCGCGCCGCCCTTCTTCTCGTCCCGGTAGTCGTCGTAGTCGTCGTCGTAGTCGTCGTACCCGCGGTCGTCGGCGGGCGGCAGCGCCGTGGTCGCCCCGGCCGCGGCCATCGCCATGGTGCCCGCCTGGGTGGGCATCCCGGCCAGGCCGCGCTGGATGTCCGCGCGCATCTCGGCGGCGTTCTGGTACCGCTCCTCGCGGTCCTTGGTCATCGCGCGGAGGGTGACGTCCTCCAGCCACTCCGGGATCTGCCCGTCCACCTCTGACGGAGGCACCGGGTCCTCGCGGACGTGCTGGTAGGCGATCGACACGGGGGAGTCGCCGGTGAACGGCGGACGGTTGGTGAGCAGCTCGTAGAGCACGCAACCGGTGGAGTAGATGTCGCTGCGCGGGTCGACCCGCTCACCGCGCGCCTGCTCGGGGGAGAGGTACTGCGCGGTGCCGATGACCTGGGAGGTCTGGGTCATCGTCGCCTGGTTGTCGTCCATCGACCGGGCGATACCGAAGTCCATCACCTTGACTTCGGCGTTCTTGGTCAGCATCACGTTGGCGGGCTTGATGTCCCGGTGGACGATCCCGTTGTCGTGGCTGTACTCCAGGGCCTTGAGGATGCCGTCCACCAGCTCCGCCGAACGCTCCGGCAGCAGCTTGCGGTCGTCGTCCAGGAGCTCCTTGAGCGTGCGCCCGTCAACGAACTCCATGACGATGTACGGGATGGAGACCCCGTCGATCATGTCCTCGCCGGTGTCGTACACCGCGATGATCGCCGGGTGGTTCAGGGACGCCGCCGACTGCGCCTCCCTACGGAAGCGCGCCTGGAAGATGTGGTCGCGTGCCAGGTCGTGCCGGAGCGTCTTGATGGCGACGAGCCGGTCGAGCCGGAGGTCGCGTGCGCGGTGTACCTCGGCCATGCCGCCGCGCCCGACCACCGTGTCGAGTTCGTAGCGGCCACCGAGGAGCCGGGGCTGGGACATGTCGTGCACTCATCCTCGTGTCATCCGGAAGCCGCCCGCGGGCCGCCGCCTACCCTGATCGTCGTCTCTGGCTCGTTACCTGTTCACGGAGCGTTGCCGGGGTTCTCCTGGCCGGGGTTGGGAGGGTTCTCGCCACCGCCCTCGGGCGGCGTCTCCGGGTCCGTGCCCCCCGGTTCCTCGGTTCCGGGCTCCTCCTCGGACCCGTCGTTCTCGTCGTCCTCGGGGACGGTCGGCTCCTCCTCGCCCTCGTCGGGAAGGGGGCTCTCCGTCTCCTCCCAGCCACCGGTGTCGGGTGTCCAGTGCGGTGTGTCGTCCACCGGCGGAGGCGCCTCGATCTCCTCGTCCGGGTCGTCGTCCTCGCTGGGGGAGGGGGACGGGGAGACCTCGGACGTCGGGGGCTTCGTGCTGTCGTTGACGTTCTGGGTGTCGCGGTCCGGGTTGAACACGAACCCCGCCACGGCCGCGGCCACGATCAGGATGGTCGCGGCCACCGCGGCCAACACCACGGGGGTCCGGACGCGTCGCTCGGTACCCGAACCCTCGGCCAGACTAGCCGAGTCGCCTGCCTGAACAGGGGTTACGGCCGACTGCCCGGCGGTTCGCCGCACGGTTCCGGACGGTCCGGTACGGGGGCCGTCCGGGATGGAACCGACCACCGCGGTCTGGGCCATGCCGTGGAAGCCGGTCGAGGGCGTGGGCGGACCGGTGCCCGCGTTGGAGCGGATCACCGCGGCCAGGTGGGCGACCTCGCCCGCCGAGGAGGGACGGTCCTCCGGGTCCTTCTGCAACAGCGAGAAGACCAGGTCGTCGATATCGGCGGGGACGTACTCGGGAAGCTCGGGCGGGTCGTCACGGGTGTGCGCGAGGGCCAGGGCCACGGGGCTGTCCCCGGTGAACGGGGGTGTCCCGGCCAGGCACTCGTAGGCCACCACACCGAGCGCGTACAGGTCGGAGGCGGCGCTCGCGGGCCGCCCCGACGCCTGCTCGGGAGAGATGTACTGCGCGGTGCCCATGACCATGCCGGTCTGGGTCAGGGTGACCGATGTGTCGCCGCGGGCGATACCGAAGTCGGTCAGCTTGAGCTGGCCGTCCTCGGTCACCAGCAGGTTCCCGGGCTTGATGTCGCGGTGCACCACACCGCGCGCGTGCGCCGCGGCGAGCGCCTTGGCCGCCTGGCACACGAAGTCGAGGGTCTGGTCGGAGCTGAGCGGGCCCTGCTCGCGCAGGACCTGCGAGAGCGGCTCGCTGACCACGAGTTCCATGATCAGGAACGCGCGGCCGTCCTCCTCGCCGTAGTCGAAGACCTGGGCGATGCCCGGGTGGGACAGACCGGCGGTGATTCTGCCCTCGGTCCGGAAACGCTCTCGTGCCGTCGGCTCGGCCATCTGGGCCGGGTGCAGCAGCTTCACCGCGACGGAACGGTTGAGCAGTGTGTCGGTCGCCCGCCACACGGTGCCCATACCGCCGGAGCCGATCTGCTCCTCCAGGCGGTAACGGTTGCTCAGAACGGCCCCGGCCAGTCCACCGGGGCCGTTCTGGGAAGACGGCTCGTAGGCGCTCACTACTGGACCACTGCCTCCATCATCTGGCGGGCGATCGGCGCGGCGAGTTCGCCACCGCTGCCGCCGCCGTGCTCGATCACCACGGCGACCGCGACCTGCGGGTCGTCCGCGGGTGCGAATCCGATGTACCAGTTGTGGGTTCCGCTCTCACCGCCGGTCTCGGCGGTACCCGTCTTGCCCGCCACCTCCATGCCCGGGATGGCTCCGTTGGTGCCGGACCCGCCCGGTTCGGTCACCAGGACCATCATGTCGGTGAGGGTGGACGCGGTGCTGGCGCTCATGGCCTGGCTGTACACCTCGGGGCTGGTCTGGGTGACCACCGAACGGTCGGCGTCCCGCACCGAGTCGACCAGGTACGGGTGCATGACCTCGCCGGAGTTGGCCACACCGGCGGCGACCATGGCCATCTGGAGCGGCGTCGCCTCGACGTTGGACTGCCCGATGCCCGCGCGGCCCAGGATGTTGCGGTCGTCCTCGACCGGGGCCAGGCTCGGGACTGCCTCCAGCGGCACCTCCAGGGGGTCGCGCTCGTCGGCCGTCTTGGAGAAGCCGAACGCCGACGCCTGGTCCGCGAGGGCCTGCCCGCCCATCTCGATCGCCCAGTTGGCCATCGAGGTGTTGCAGGAGATCTGGATGGAGTGGGCCAGGGTGTCCGGCTGCCCGTTGTTGCAGGTGCCGCCGGGGGTCGCGTTGGGGAGCGGGTGCCCCAGCTCCAGGACGTTCGGCGCGTCCATGGTGCTGTCCGGACCGGCGTCCAGGTGCTCGATGGCGGCGGCGGCCGTCACGACCTTGAACGTCGAACCCGGGGGGTAGCGCTCGCGCAGCGCCCGGTTGAGCAGCGGCTGGTTGGGGTCGTTCTCCAGGGCCACGTAGTTCTCGTTGGCCTCGGTGACGTCGGTGATGCTGGAGACGTCGTTGCCGTCGTAGGACGGGTAGGAGACCGAACCGAGGATGGCCCCGGTGGTCGGGTCCAGTGCGACGGCGGCGCCGTTCTTGCCCAGCGACTCGAAGCCCTTGAAACCGGCCTCCTGGACCGCCGGATCGATGGTGAGCTCCACCCGCGCGCCCTCGGGCTCGCGGCCCGTGATGACGTCGCGGAAGTTCCGCACGGCGAGGCGTTCGTCGCTGCCGTCCAGCAGGGCGTTCTCGTAGTACTCGACTCCCGAGGCGCCGAACCGGCGGAACGAGCCCACGACCGGCGTGTACATGGTGCCGCCGACGTACTCGCGCTGGTAGCGCGCCGGGTCGCCCTCCTCGGCGACGTTCGTGGAGGAGGCGACGTTCTCGTCACCGATGACGATCGGACCGCGCTGCTCGCTGAGGCGCTCGGTGTACTGGCGGCCGTTCAGCGGGTCCTCGCGGATCGCCTCGGCCTGGAACCCCTGGATGTAGGTGAGCTGGAGCATCAGCGCGCCGAACAGGATCATCGCGAAGACGCTGAGGCGTCGGATGGGTGTGTTCATCGTCGGATCACCTGGGTGGCCCCCTCGTCCTGGATGGCCTGCGGCGCCGGGCGCCGCGCGTTGTCGCTCATCCGGAGCAACAGGCCGATCATCAGCCAGCTGGCCATGAGGGCGGAGCCGCCCGCGGCCATGAAGGGCGTGGTCATACCTGTCAGCGGAATGAGCCGGGTGAGACCGCCGAGCACCACGAACACCTGGAAGCACATGACGAAGGCCAGGCCGCTCGCGAGCATCTTGACGAACAGCTCACGGGAGGCCAGGGCGATCCGCATGCCCCGCTCCACCAGGATGAAGATGACGGCGAGGATCGCCATGACGCCGGTCAGCCCCAGGTCCTCCGAGAGGGAGGCCAGGATGAAGTCGCTGTCCGCGGCGAAGATGAGGTGGGCCTGGCCGCCGCCCATGCCGGTGCCGAACAGGCCGCCGTAGGCCATGCCGATCTGGCCCTGCACCAGCTGCATGCTGCCGCCCAGACGGTCGTAGACCTCCTGGTCGAAGGCGTGGAACCAGATGTCGACGCGCTGGCGGAAGTGCCAGAAGAGCTGGAAGGCGAGCGCGGCCGCCCCGAGGAACACGGTCAGGCCGATGATCACCCAGGAGGAGCGCTGCGTGGCGACGTACAGCATCGCCAGGAACGTGCCGAAGAGCAGCAGCGAGGTGCCGAGGTCCTTGGTGATGACCAGCAGGCCGATCGCGGCGACCCAGCCGACGACCATCGGCATGAAGTCGCGGGCGCGCGGCAGGTCCATGATCTTGAACCGGCCGATCTTCACCTGCTTCGCCGCCAGCGACAGCACCTGCCGTTTGGTGACCAGATAGGACGCCAGGAAGATCACCAGGGCGATCTTGGCGAACTCGGAGGGCTGGAGGGTGCGGCCAGCGATGCCGATCCACCGGCGGGCGCCGTACTCGGAGACGCCCAGACCCGGGACCATCGGCAGTGCGATGAGGATCAGGGCGGCCAGGGCGCTGATGTAGGTGTAGCGCTGGAGGACCCGCGGTTCCTTGAGGAAGAACAGCAGGAGCATGCACATGACCATGCCGACCGCGGTCCAGATCAGCTGCATGCCGACGCCGGCGTGCTCGATCTCGCCGGAGTCGGCGGCGTCCAGACGCCAGATCATCGCGACGCCGATGCCGTTCAGGAACAGCGCGCACGGAAGGATCAGGGGGTCGGCGTAGGGGGCGATGAAGCGCAGTGCCACGTGGGTGGCGAGCGCCAGGGCGCCGAAGATGAGGCCGTAGCCCCACATGGCTCCGGGGACCTGGCCGTTGAGGTTCAGACCGGAGATCGCCATCGCACCCATGGTGATGACGACGGTGATGCCGATCAGGACCAGCTCCGCGTTGCGGCGCTGGATCGGGGGGAGTGCCGTGGGCGCCTCGGGCGCGGTGGTACTCACAGGGTCACCCCGATTCCCCGGTCTCGGTCCCCCTGTCGGAGCCGCCCGTCGTGGACCCGTTCGAGGCGCTGTCGTCGGCGGCCTCCTCCAGCTCCCCGACGACACGGGTGGCGTCGTCACGGTCGTCGACCGTGATGGTGTTCCTCAGCAGCTCCTGGTCGGCGTCGGAGAGCGACGTGACCTGGAGGTCGGTGGTCTCGACCTCGTCGGAGAGGCTGATGCCCGCGATGTCGGTGTCGATGCCCTGGTAGACGCTGACCGTCTCCCCGTTCGGGGACAGGCCCACGTAGAACTGGCTGTCGACGTACTGGCGGCCGAAGTAGTACCCGCCGCCCGCGACCAGGGCCACCACCACGATGAAGACCACGATGATCGGCCACCAGCTGCGGGTGCGGTACTCGGGTTCCGCGTCCCCGCCGCGCGAGGGCGGCGCGTCGTAGTCGTCGCGGGTGTCGTAGGGGCGCTCCTCGTGGGGGGCGCCGTAGGCCTGGCCGGGCTCCTGCTTCGGGAGATCCTCGCGGACCGGGTCCAGTTCGGCGGTGTCGCCGCCGGCGCCGCGCAGCTCCTGGGCCCGTCTGGCCGGGCTGGTCTCGTTCGGCCCCGTCGACTCGTCGCGCTGGTCGGCCGCGCCCACCGTCTGGGAGGCGCCGGTCGGTCCCTCGCGGTCGGTGTCCGTCTCGATGACGTCCGCGACGACCGCGGTGATGTTGTCCGGGCCGCCGCCGCGGATCGCCAGCTCGATGAGCTTCTTGGCGGCGCCGCGCGGGTCGGTCTCTGCGACGAGGGTCTCGTGGATGGTCTTCTTGCTGACCACACCGGACAGGCCGTCGGAGCAGAGCAGGTAGCGGTCGCCGACCTTCGCCTTGCTGATGGAGATGTCCGGGTCGACCGGGGTCTTGCCGTCCAGCGCGCGCAGGATCAGGGACCTCTGCGGGTGGGTGGCGACCTCCTCCTCGGTGATCTTGCCCTCGTCGACGAGGGTCTGCACCAGGGTGTGGTCGTGGGTGATCTGCTCGAAGCGCGGTCCGCGCAGCAGGTAGGCGCGCGAGTCACCGATGTGGATCAGGGCGACCTGCGAACCCGACCACAGCATGGCGGTCAGGGTCGTGCCCATGTTCTCCAGCTGGGGTTCCTGCCGGATGCGGATGGCGAGCGACTCGTTGGCGCGCTCGACCGCGCGCTGGAGGACCTCGGCCATCTCCTCGGCCCTGGGGTCGTCCTGGGTGTCGAGCTGGCGGATGGACGAGATGGCGATGGAGCTGGCCACCTCACCGCCCGCGTAACCGCCCATGCCGTCGGCTACCGCGAGGAGGTGTTGGCCGGCGTAGCCGGAGTCTTCGTTGCCTTCGCGGAGGCATCCAACGTCGGAGTACGCCGCGTATCGGAGAGCGATTGTCATTTGCGCAGTTCCAGGACGGTTTTGCCGATACGGATGGGCTGACCCACCGTGATGGGCTGGGGGCGGTTCAGCTTCTGCTGGCCGAGGTAGGTGCCGTTGGTGGAGTTCAGGTCCTCGACGAACCAGCGGCCGTTTTCGGAGTAGACGCGCGCGTGGCGGCCCGAGGCGTAGTCATCGGTGATGACCAGCGTCGAGTCGGGGGCGCGGCCGATGAGGATGGGCTGTGAGGCCAGGTCGACCGTGGTCCCCGTCAGCGGGCCCTGGGTCACGGCCAGGACCGTGGGCTCGTTGCGGCGGGGACGCTGGGGTCGGGCCTGGGAAGACGACGGCGCACGGCGCTGGGCCGGGCGCGGTGCGGAGGGGCGAGGCTTCTTCCGAGCCTTCTTCTTCGACTGACCGAAGAGGTCCGTGCGGATGACGCCGACCGCCATGAGGACGAACAGCCAAAGCACCGCGAGGTACGCGATCTTGATCAATATGAGGGTCAAGTTGGACATCGAACTGCTCTTCAGCCCCTGTCGTGCTTCGGCCGGGGTGGCGGTCATCGGCGCCGCCACCGTTTCTGCCCCACCTTCGAGTCGGTGAGTCTGGGTCGCTGGTCCGCGGCCAGGGCGCGGACATTCTGCCCGATCGGTCAGGTCATCGCGGAGACTACCCTCCCGGCCGGAGTTCCGACACAGGTCCATACCAGGCCTGACTCGGACATCGACCTTTCAGACGCCGAATCGGGGCGGTTGGTTGCGGTCCGGTTCGGCCAGATCGTCCGACTGCTCGGGGCCGGGCGGTCAGTCCCGGCGGAAGGTCATCGTGGTACGGCCCAGGCTGATCCGGGTCCCGTCCACCAGCCTGGCCTGCCTGACCTGCTGTCCGTTGACGAAGGTCCCGTTCGTGGACCCCTTGTCCTCCAGGATGACCTCTTCGCCGTCGACCCGGATCTCCACGTGGTGACGTGAGACACCGTTGTCGACCAGGCGCAGGTCGCAGTCGGTGCCGCGACCGAGCAGGGTGACCGGTGTCGTCAGTTCGAAGGACTGCTGCATGCCCTGGCTGGCGATGTTGCCCTCGGCGGTCGCGCCGCCCGGGGAGATCAGCAGACGGGGGCGGCCGGTCTGGCGCGGCCCTCCGCCCGGTCCCGGGTCACCGACGGGCTGGCGGACCTCTCCGTCCTTGACCATCGTTCCGCGGACGACGCCCGAGCGGATGCGGAAGCGACCCGTCTTCAGACCCTCGTCCGACCTGAACTGGACCCGCACCGGACCGACGAAGGAATAACCCTGTTCGGTCGCGTAGTCACGGGCCAGCTTGGACAGTTCCTGGCCGAGGCTGTCGGCGTAGACTTCCAGGCGCTCCTTGTCACTGGCCGAGAGCTCGACGATGAAGTCGTTCGGAACCAGTGTGCGTCCCTGGGCCACGATCGCGGCGCGCTCGTCCATCTCACGCTGGACCGCGCTCGCGACCTCGACCGGCTGGAGCTCAGACTTGAAGGCCATCGCGAAGGTGCCTTCGATCATGCCCTCAAGCCTGCGCTCGAAGCGTTGGAGCACTCCCACGAGGTACCTCCCTTGTACTCCACTCCGTATGTGTAGACGATCGTAACCGGGCCCGGGTGCCCCTGGTTTCAGGCGCACCCCCGTCAGGGCCCTCCGGGAGCCCTGATCCGGGCCCGCGACAAACGGTGTGCAACCCGCCTTCAAGCCGTGCTAGCCTTGTTCATGTCGCCAGGGGGAACAGGCAAAACGCCCGGATCACCTGGCAACACAACTTCATGCAGCACCACCTGCGCGGGTGGCGGAACGGTAGACGCGCACGGTTCAGGTCCGTGTGTCCGAAAGGATGTGAGGGTTCAAATCCCTCCTCGCGCACTCAAGTATGAACGACCCTGGTCGCAAGCTGAGCTTGCTCCCGGGGTCGTTTTCGTTGTGCCCTGTGGGGGGCGACCCCCACACCCCCGGTGTATGAACGGCCCTGGTCACAGGCTGAGCTTGCTCCCGGGGTCGTTTTCGTTGTGCCCTGTGGGGGGCGACCCCCACACCCCCGGTGTATGAACGGCCCTGGTCACAGGCTGAGCTTGCTCCCGGGGTCGTTTTCGTTGTGCCCTGTGGGGGGCGACCCCCACACCCCCGGTGTATGAACGGCCCTGGTCGTTGGCCCAGGGCCAGCGAGGAGGGCCGTGTCCGGGGGAACGCCCGAGCTCACCCCGATGTGGCGCCCGGCCTTCGGCCACCGGCCCCGTCGCACGCCCGTGGCCCGGCTGGTCCTTCGGCTCTCCGGGCGGTGGTCGCGGGCAGGACGCGTGGCAGAACCTGCCTTCCGGCGCCTGGTCGACCGGGGTCTCCGGTCCCCGCGATTCTGTCGGAACCCCGGGCGTGGCGGGGCTTTCGGTTGGCACGGGCGGCGGGATTCGGGTAGCCCCAAGAGGCCGGGGAGGCCTACTAACGATCTTCGATCGTTAGGTCGGGGGCCGGATACGGACACCGGAGGCGGCGGCGTCCACGCGAATGGGACACTCCGGGCGTGGGAATCATCGAGAGACTTCATGACATCGGGCGTCCGCTGGTCGCCGAACAGCTCGCGCACCCGACGGTCGCCGGGATCTCCCGGGGCGACCTCGACGAACGGGCCTTCCGCTACTGGCTGGAGCAGGACCACCTGTACCTGCTGGACTACGCGCGGGCCTTCTCCCGTCTGGCCTGGCAGGCACCGGACGGACACCTCGCGGACCTGATCGGGATCGCGCACAGCACCCTGACGGAGGAGCTGGAGCTGCACCGTTCCCTCTCCGGGGAGTTCGGCGCCGACCTGGGCACCAAGGAGAAGGGCGCCGCCTGTGAGGCGTACACGTCCTGGCTCCTGGACGCGGCGGCCGACTACCGTGACGGGCTGGCGGCCGTCTACCCCTGCATGTGGGGCTACAACACGCTGGGGCTCGAACTGGCCGAGGCCAGGCCCGCGGACCCCAGGTACCAGCGGTGGATCGACACCTACGCCGACCCGGCCTTCACCGATCTGACCAGGAAGTACGGGCGCATGCTGGAGGAGGCGGAGCCCGACCCGGCGAGGGCGGAGCGCTTCTTCCTGGAGGGCATGCGCCACGAGGTGGCCTTCTGGGACACCCCCCACACGTAGACGAGGAGGGGCGGACCGGGTCCGCCCCTCCTGTGTCCGGGGTCTACGGGTTGAGGACCGTGTGGACCTCGTCGAAGCGCTCGATCTCGCAACCGTCGCGCTTGTTGAACTCGGTGTCGATCTCGGTGCCGTTCACGTGCCCGGTGACACGGGCGACCTCGGGGCCGCCGATCTGCAACGTGCACATGGAGTCGCTGGTGTCGAGGGTGAAGGGTTCGGCCCCGACCTCCTCGATCTCGGCGCAGGCCGCCTCGGGGTCGGGGTGGTCTCCGCCGACGGGGGCGCAGGTGAGCGTCCACTCGCCCTCGACGAAGCCCTCCTCGGCGGAGAGGGCGTCGTCCTCGGACAGGGAGCGTTCGATCACGAGTTCCACTTCGGCGGACTCGTCGGGGGTCGTCTCGTTGGCGGCGGTCTCGTCGGGGGCCGGTGCGTTCACCTCGGTGGGCTCGTTGCCGCAGGCCGTGATGAGCAGGCCAAGAGCTGCGAGTGCGGCGAGGCGGGCCGGCAGGGCCGTTGCGAAGGTGTGCTTACGCATACTGGTTGGACGGAGGGCCCGGTTCCCGGGTTCCACCGATCTTCGATTTTCAGTACACACCTGACACAGGGGGTCACCAACATGTTCGGTGAGCAGGTCGCCGAGGTTCTCGTCAACGACGTGCCGGAGGGCGCCTACCTCCTCGACGTCCGCGAGGACGACGAGTGGCGGGCGGGGCACGCGCCCGGCGCCGTGCACATCCCGCTGCGGACGCTGGGGGAGCGCGCGGGCGAGGTCCCGAAGGACCAGAGGGTCTACGTCGTCTGCCGTGTGGGCGGACGGTCCGCCCAGGCGACCATGGCGCTCAACCAGGCCGGTTGGGACGCGGTCAACGTCGCCGGGGGCATGCAGGCCTGGCAGCACGCCGCCCGTGACATGGCCGCTGAGGGCGAAGGTGAGCCCACGGTCATCTAGTGGTCACGCTGTGACGTGAGAGCCGTCGAATTTGGTCGGATTGTGCGAAGCCCCGACACGTGGGGCCCCACGAATGGCACTATGACGTCGTGAGTTCCGACCGCGCGCCCCTCAGTGCCGAAGCAGTGCTGGCGTCCTCGGTGGACGCGGTCATCGGCGTCGACGACGCGCTGCGGGTCACCGTCTGGAACCCGGCGGCCGAGCGGATGTTCGGCTGGCCCGCCGCCGAGGTGCTCGGCGGCGAGCTGCCGATCATCCCCAAGGAGATGCGGCCGGAGCACGGCGCGGTGCTGGAGCAGGTGCGCAACGGGACCCCGTTGACGATCTTCACCCGCCGCATGCGCAGGGACGGCACCGCCGTCGACGTGCGGGTCAGCACCGGTTGCGTGCGGGACGCCAACGGCGACCACGCCGGGTGGGTGCTGGTGCTCTACCCGAGCGAGAAGGAGGTCCAGGCGCAGGCCTCCGCCATGGAGCGCGCCCGTCTGGTCCGGCGGCTGACCGACGTGGTCGCGGACATCAACGCCGACCTCAGTCTGAAGTCGGTCCTGGACCGCATCATCAGCAGCCTCACCGAACTCACCGGAGCCGACGCGGGCGGGTTCGTCCTGCTCAACGAGAACCGGGTGGAGCTGGTCAGCCTCACCCACCTGTCGGAGGAGCTGTACGGGGTCAGCGCGCCCCTGGAGTCCAGCCTGTTCGGTGAGCTGTTGCGCAGCGGCAAGTCCGTGCTGCTGGCCAACAGCGCCACCCGCAGCCTGGAGGACCTGGTCTGGGCCGACCTGCCCGGGCTGCACACCATCGCCCTGTGCGTGTCCAACGTGCAGGGCCGCCCCTACGGCGCCCTGTACGCGCTGTACAGCGAGCGCCGGGTGGGGCACGTGGAGCTGGAGCTCCTCGAACTCCTGGCCGAGCACGCCGGGGTGGCCATAGGCAACGCGATGGCCTACGAGGAGCTCAAGGTCCAGCGGGCCAGGGAACAGGCGGTGTCGGACTCCAGTGCGGACGGCATCGCGGTGCTGGACTCCACCGGCAAGGTCCGCAAGTGGAACCGGTCGGCGGCGGAGCTGACCGGGTACTCGTTCGAGGAGATGGAGGGGCGGCACCCGCCGTTCCCGATACCGGCCGCGCACGGTGAGCCCGTCAAGCACAAGAACGAGGGCGGCCGGTGGCTGGAGATCCTCATGGCGCGGATCCCCGACACCCACGAGTGGGTGGTGGACTTCCGCGACATCACCGCGCAGAAGGCGCTGGAGGAGGAACGGGAGTTCTTCCTGGCCAGCACCGGGCACGAACTGCGGACCCCCGTGACGGTGATCCAGGGGTACGCGGCGCTGCTGTCCCGCAAGGGTGAACGGCTGGGCCCGGAGGGCCGCCAGGAGGCGAGCGAGATCATCCTGGACCGCGCCCGTTCGCTGGCCAAGCTGGTGGAGCGGCTGCGGTTGGGGTCGGACGTGGCCAGCGGCGAGATGACCGTCGACAGGGTGCCGTTCGACCTCGTGGAGCTGCTGGGCCAGTCCGTGGCGGCCTTCCGCCCGCTGGCCGAGCGCCAGGAACTCATCCTGGACTCCGGCGGCACCCTGTGGACCGTGGGCGACCCGCTGGTCACGGGGATGGTCATCGACCAGCTGCTGGAGAACTCACTGAAGTTCTCGCCCAGCGGTGGGACCGTGCGGGTCACCGTGCAGGAGGACGAGGACGTCGTCACCATCCACGTCGACGACGAGGGCATCGGTATCGACCCCGGCGACGAGGAGCGGATCTTCGAACGGTTCTTCCAGAGCGGTGAGCGGGGTGACCGCCGGGGGTACAGCGGGCTCGGGATCGGCCTGTACATCGTGCGCCAGCTGGTGCGGGAACAGGGCGGTGAGGTGACCGCGCACCGGATGGGTACCGGCACGCGGATGCGGGTCACGCTGCCCCGGCACCAGGGTGAGGACGCCGAGCTCGGCGCCCTGGTGTCCGAAACGCCGCGGAGAAGGGGAGAGCCGGAGGTCTTCCCGGCAAAGGCGTAGAACGGACACGGCGACACACGGAAAACCACAAAAACCTCAACCGACCCTCAAGCCCTGTCACGTCGGAGTTGTACGCGGTCGTGGAGGGGGCCCTCCCCGTGGATTCGCCCACATGCTGGTTTCCCCTGCGGGGGATCGGGGCATTTCCACCCCTGGTGGAATTCGCTGGCACACTTCGGGCGAGTTCCGGGCCGACCGAGAAGCACGAACTCGCGGGGACGAAAGCTGTGTCAGGAGACAACGCCGCACACGACGACGGGGGCCGCGACGCGCCCCGGAAGGTCGAGCGAAGCGTCATCCTTCCCTATGTTCCCGAGAGCGTCACCGGCGCCAGACGGGCGCTCTGCGCGGACCTGCGCGCCCTGGAGGTCGGGGCGGACCGGATCGACGACGCGGCCCTGATTCTCAGCGAACTGGTCAGCAACGCCCTCAGACACGCCAGCCCCCTCCCGGACGACACCGTGGGTGTGTGCTGGCGGGCCGAGGTCGGCCACGAGGGCCCGGACGAGAACTGGCTGGAGATCTCGGTGCGCGACGGCGGCTCCAGCACCATGCCGCGGGTGTCCCGGCCCGCGCTGTCCGGCCTGGGCGGCCGGGGTCTGGGCATCGTGCAGTCCCTGGCGGGCCGCTGGGGCACCGAGATGGACGCCACCACGACCACGGTCTGGGCGGTGGTGGAGATCGACGGGGAACCGGCCGGGGTCGCCGACGACCTGCCCGCCTCCTCGGAGGCGGGGCGCGTCCGCGCGTACGCCGCCGACGTGGTCGAGCTCGACCTGGGAACGATGGAGGGCCAACCCGCCTGGAGCGTCCTGCCCTGACCGGAGCGCACCGGTCTGATCCGCTTTGAGCTGGGCTTTTCGTGGTTCCGGGCGGAGGAACGTGACCGATGTAGCGAAACGCCGCCAACGAGGTGGCCTGGCCCTGGCGTGGACGCTACAGTCACGACTGTGGAGTTGAAGATATCAAGCCGATCTCAAGATGACGTCGCAGTGGTAACCGTGGGCGGTGAGATCGATCTGTACACGGCACCCCAGTTGCGCTCCGAGCTCGTCGAGTCCCTGGAGCTGGGGGCACGGCGCCTGGTCATCGACATGTCGAGGGCGGAGTTCTGCGACTCGACCGGGATCAGCGTCCTGCTCTCCGCGATGAAGCGTTCCCGCGACCGGGGCGGGGACCTGGAGCTCGTGGCGCCCAAGCCGGCGGTCATGAAGGTCCTCCAGGTCACCGGTCTGGACGAGGTCTTCGTGATCCATCCGGACATCGACGCGTCGCCGGTGGCCGCGGGAACCGGGACGGCGCAGTAGCCGGGTGAGCGTGGCACGAGGAGCGCCCCAGGGGCCGACGGACGTGGCGGTCGCCGTGGTGATCGCCGCCAAGAACGAGGACGACCGCATCGGCGCCACCGTCGTGGCCGCCCACACGCTGCCCGGGGTCGACCTGGTCGTGGTGGTCGACGACGGTTCCACCGACCGCACCGCCGACCTCGCCCTGGAGGCGGGGGCCCGGGTGCTCAGGCACGGCCGCAACCGCGGCAAGGGTGCGGCGATGCAGACCGGTGCCGAGGGTGTGCGCCGGATGGAGGTGCGCGAGGCGGACGAGGGTTCGGCCCGCGTCCCGCGCCATCTGCTCTTCCTCGACGCCGACCTCGGGGAGACCGCCAAGGACGCGGCACCCCTGGTCGAGCCGGTGCTCGCGGGCACGGCGGACATGACCATCGCGCTGTTCCCGGCCACCCGACTGCGTCTGGGCGGGCACGGATTCGTGGTCCGTCTGGCCCGGGAGGGTGTGCGCAGGTCGACCGGGTGGGAGCCCGAGCAGCCGCTGAACGGTCAGCGCTGCCTGAGCCGCGCGGCCTTCGAGGCGGCCCGGCCCCTCGCCCCGGGGTTCGGGGTGGAGACCGGGCTGACCATCGACGTCCTGCACGGCGGCTTCCGGGTCATGGAGGTCGAGGTCCCGCTCGAACACCGCGCGACCGGCACGGACCTGCGGGCCCAGCTGCACCGGGCGCACCAGTTCGTCGACGTCGCCCGAGCCCTGACCGCCCGTGAGCTCCGGCCCGCGCTGCGCCGGACCTGGCGGGGCGTGACGGCGGGAGACGGCGGCCGTCGGCGTGAACACTCCCGAAAAACCGGGCACATTACTCGCAAAAATCGCCAAGAGTGACCCCATGGCTGCGATGCGTGGGGATACGCTCGCGCTGTGTTCACTACCACCATCGCATCCATCGCACTGTTCGCCGGGCTGGCCGGGCTCGCCCTCGGTGTGTACGCGCTGTTCCGGACCGCTCAGGTCCGCGGTGAGTACCAGGTCCTGGCCCAACGCGCCCTCGCCGTCAACACCTCGGGGGCCGACCCACGCGCGGTCCGCGACGTGGCCGTCCTGCACTACGACGCCCTGGAGGAGATGTCGGGCGCCCGCTCCTTCTCCCTGGCCATGCTCAACAGCCACGGTGACGGCGTGGTCGTCACGTCCATCAACGGGCGCACCGAGACCCGCACCTACGCCAAGGCCGTCACCCGGGGCGAGGCGGACCACCTGCTCAGCCCCGAGGAGTACCGGGTGATCCGCTCGGCGCGCCTGGGCAACGGGATCGGGGCCACGCTGCCCGACCCCGCTCCGACGGAGGCCTCGGACGATTCGGCCGCCGACACACCGGACGAGGGCGCGGAGGCCCTGGTCACGGTGGTCCAGGGGCCCGATGGCCAGCAGGACGACGCCGAGGGCGCCGCCGACCGGACCCAGGGATCCGGGGAGACCCACGGGCCCCCGGCGCCCCGACCGGAGAAGTGACCACCCCGGCCCACCGGCTGCGTATAGCCTGAACAGCATGCCCAACCGCTACGCCTACCTCGGCCCCGAGGGCACCTTCACCGAAGCCGCCCTGCGCGATCTGCGACCCGAAGCCACCGACGAAGCCCGCGTCCCGTGTGACGGCGTGGCGGCGGTCTTCGACGCGGTCCGCGCCGGGGACGTGGACGGCGGGGTCGTCCCGCTGGAGAACTCCGTGGAGGGCGGGGTCACCGCGACCATCGCGGAGCTCATCAACGGCGAACCGCTGCTCATCACCGGTGAGACCGCCGTGCCCGTCGAGTTCGCCCTCTTCGTGCGGCCCGGGACCGCGCTGGAGGACGTCAAGCGGGTGGCCACGCACCCGCACGCCCTCGCGCAGTGCCGGGGCTGGCTCTCCCGCAACCTGCCCGACGCCGACACCCACACCGTCTCCTCCACGGCCGCCGCCGCGCGCGCCGTCGCGGAGCCGGGAGCCCCCTACGACGCCGCGATCTGCGCGGTCATCGCGGGGGAGCGCTACGGGCTGCACGCCCTGGCCACCGGTGTGGGCGACCGCTCGGACGCGGCCACCCGCTTCATCTACCTCTCCCGCGCCGGGGACCTCCCCGAACCCACCGGCGCGGACCGGACCTCCCTGGTCGCCTTCATCACCGACGACCAGCCCGGCGCGCTCATCGAGGTGCTCAACCAGTTCGCGGTGCGCGGCGTGAACCTCACCCGGCTGGAGTCGCGCCCCACCGGCGACGGCCTCGGCAGCTACTGCTTCTGCATCGACGCCGAGGGGCACGTCTCCGAGGCCCGCGTGGGCGAGGCACTCATGGGCATCCGCCGGGTCTGCCGGGACGTGCGCTTCCTGGGCAGCTACCCGCGCGGCGGCCGGGACACCGGGACCACCCCCGCGATGCGTCCCCGCCCGGCCACCGACGCGGACTTCGCGGAGGCCGAACTCTGGCTCGCCCGGGTCCGCGCGGGCGAGACCGCCTAGGCGAACGCGGTCAGGTGGCCTCGACGGGGGCGGTCGGCTCCTCCTCGAAGAGCCACTCCTCGGCGGCGGCCCGGCGCAGCTCCAGGTACAGGGCCAGCCGCAGCGCGGTGTCCTCCGGGCGCGCGTCGTCCAGGGCCTCCAGGGCTTCGGAGAGTTCCTCGGTGGTCATCTCAGCCAGCGGTTTCACGACTTCTCCCCCACGGTCGGCGTGCCGCTCGGGGGCTCGCGCTCCCCGTTCGGTCCTTCGATGGAGATACGGGGCCGGAGACGGTTCATGACGTGACTGTCGGCAAAAGATGTGGGGCCGACCTGGGGTGGGCGGTAACCTGCAAGACGTGATCGACCTTCGCGCTCTTCGAGAAGACCCCGAACGACTCCGTGCATCGCAGCGGGCCCGCGGTGAGGACCCCGCCGTGGCCGACCGGCTGCTCGAACTGGACTCCAGTCGGCGCTCCGCGCTGACCCGGTTCGAGACCCTGCGCGCCGAGCAGAAGAGCGTGGGCAAGTCCGTCTCGAAGGCCTCTCCGGAGGAGCGCGAGGAACTCCTGACCCGGGCCAAGGCGCTCTCGGTGGAGGTCAAGGAGGCCGAGGCCGAGGCGGGACGGCTCGGGGACGAGCTCGACGCCGTGCTGGCGCGCGTGCCCAACCTCGTCGAGGAGGGCGCCCCCGAGGGCGGCGTGGACGACTTCGTGGTGCTGGAGACCGTGGGCGAGCCCCGCGAGTTCGACTTCACCCCGCGCGACCACCTGGAGCTGGGCGAGATGCTCGGCGCCATCGATATGGAGCGCGGCGCCAAGGTCTCCGGTTCCCGCTTCTACTTCCTCACCGGTGTGGGCGCCCAGCTGGAGCTGGCGCTGCTCAACATGGCGATGAACCAGGCCGTCGGGGCCGGTTTCACCGCGATGATCCCGCCGGTGCTGGTCAAGCCCGAGACCATGGAGGGCACCGGCTTCCTCGGTGAGCACTCCGACGAGGTCTACCACCTGCCCGCCGACGACCAGTACCTGGTGGGCACCTCCGAGGTGGCGCTGGCCGGGTACCACGGCGGCGAGATCCTGCCCGCCGACGCGCTGCCCAACCGGTACGTGGGCTGGTCGTCCTGCTTCCGCCGCGAGGCCGGTTCCTACGGCAAGGACACCCGGGGCATCATCCGCGTCCACCAGTTCAACAAGGTGGAGATGTTCGTCTACACCCGCCCCGAGCAGGCGCACGAGGAGCACAAGCGGCTCCTGGCCTGGGAGCGGGAGATGCTGGACAAGCTCGAACTGCCCTACCGCGTGGTCGACATCGCCGGCGGGGACCTGGGCACCAGCGCGGCCCGCAAGTACGACTGCGAGGCGTGGGTTCCGACCCAGGAGACCTACCGCGAGCTGACCTCCACCTCGAACTGCACCGAGTTCCAGGCCCGTCGCCTCAACGTGCGCTACCGGGACGAGGACGGCAAGCCGCGCTTCGCCGCCACCCTGAACGGCACGCTCGCCACCACACGGTGGATCGTCGCGATCCTGGAGAACCACCAGCGCGCGGACGGCTCCGTGGTGGTCCCCGAGGCCCTGCGGCCCTTCCTGGGCAAGGACGTCCTCGAACCCGTCCAGGCCCCCAGGAGCAAGAAGTAGGCAGCATGACGGAGCCCGCCCCCCCACGTGGGGGGGCGGGCTCCGTCACGCGTGGTCCTACAGGTAGGGGCCGGACCCCATGTGCGGGTGGTCCTCCTGCGGTTCGGCGCCGGGGCCGCCCTGGGCCTGGAGCCCGGACACCCCCGGGGGGAGCGCCTTGCGCATGTTCTCCAGCTGCGCCCGGGCCGCCATCTGCTGGGCGAACAGGGTGGTCTGGATGCCGTGGAAGAGGCCTTCCAGCCAGCCCACCAGCTGGGCCTGGGCGATCCTCAGCTCCGCGTCGCTGGGCGCGGCACCCTCGGCGAACGGCAGGGTCAGCCGCTCCAGCTCCTCGATGAGCTCGGGGGCGAGCCCGTCCTCCAGCTCCTTGATCGAGGAGGTGTGGATCTCCTTCAGACGGGCGCGACTGGCCTCGTCGAGCGGGGCCGCCTTCACCTCGTCGAGGAGCTGGCGGATCATGCTGCCGATCCGCATCACCTTGGCGGGCTGCTCCACCATGTCCGCGAGGGTGCGCGGCTCGTCGGAGCCGTCGTCGTCCCCGTTCCCGTGGCGGTCGTCGGTCCCGACCACCAGGACCTGCGGTTCCTTCTGGTCGTCTGCGTTGCTCATCGATCCCCTAGTTCGGCTGTGTCCGGCACGCTGTCAACGGGTGAGAAGGATCTTGCCTGTGTGCGCGCTCGATTCCATCACGCGGTGCGCCTCCGCCGCGTCCTCGATCGGCAGTGCGCGGTCCACGACGGGGCGGATGGTTCCTTCCTCTACCAACGGCCAGACCTGCTCCAGTACTCCCGAGACGATGGTCGCCTTCTCCTGGGCCGGGCGGGAGCGCAGCGTGGTCGCCTGGACCGAGAGGCGTTTGACCAGCATGCGGCCGAGGTCGACCTCGGCCGCGCCGCCGCCCATCAGCCCGATGATCACCAGGCGGCCGTTGGTGGCCAGGGACCGCAGGTTCCCCTCCAGGTAGGAGCCGCCCATGATGTCCAGGATCAGGTCCGCGCCGCCCTCGGCCCGCAGGACCTCGGTGAAGTCCTCGGTCCGGTAGTTCACGGTGATCTCGGCGCCGAGCTCGCGGCAGCGCGCCAGCTTCTCCTCGCTGCCCGCGGTGACCGCCACCCGGGCGCCCAGAGCCTTCGCGAACTGGACGGCGAACGTGCCGACCCCGCTGCCGCCGCCGTGGACGAGGACGGTCTGTCCGGCGCGCAGACCGCCGACCATCACGAGGTTGGACCACACGGTGCAGGCCACCTCGGGCAGCGCCGCCGCGTCGGTCAGACTCACGCCGCGTGGCACGGGCAGGAGCTGGCCGACCGGGACGGCCACCCTCTCCGCGTACCCGCCGCCGGTCAGCAGGGCGCACACCCGGTCCCCGACGGACCAGCCGGTGCCGTCGGTGCCGGGGCCCAGTTCGGCGATGGTGCCCGAGCACTCCAGGCCCGGGTACTCGGAGCCGCCGGGAGGCGGGGGGTAGAAGCCCTGGCGTTGGGACACGTCCGCGCGGTTGACCGCGGTGGCCGCCACGTCCACCAGGACCTCGCCCTCCCGGACGACGGGATCGGGGACCTCGGACCAGGCCAGGACCTCGGGGCCGCCCGGTTCGGTGATTCTGATCGCGTGCATGGGGCCGACAGTACCCAGACTCGGGACGGAAGGGGAGGAGGGTTCCGGGGATCACTCTGTTCAGAGCGCCGGGGAGGATGCTTTTCTGGTGCAGCACGGGTATGAGAACCCCGAGGGCCCCACCCCCGCAACCCGGCGGGACCCTTCCTCCACAGAACACCCCTCGACGCAGGAGAGCCCCGGTGGCACAGCAGGAACAGAACGGGTCGGCAGCCGAGCCGGAGCCGCACGAGCGGACGGACTGGCACGGGACCGACGACTCGGCGGAGGTCGAGGACGCACCGGGTTCGCCCGCGCCCACTCCCAGGGAGCAGTGGTTCGGCGGGTTCGAGGGCGCGGCGCCGCCCCCGCCGCCGTACGCGCGCCTTCCCGAGGACACGCCGCCGCCGACCCCCGGCACGGCCTTCCGGGCACCGGCGCCGGAGGACGACGCGCCGGACGAACCCGCGGAGGAGCCCGGCGACACGGTCCGGCTGTTCCCGGGCGCCCGCGACCGGCGGCCCCGGCCCTCCGGCCCGTGGCAGGAGGAACGCCGACCCCAGCGCCCCCAGCGCCTCGGGGGGCCGACGGAGGAGCGGGACCCGTTGGCGCCGCGCGGGATCCCCGGCGACTCCGACGTGCCCGAACCCGAACAGCTGCCGCCGCTGGAGGCGGAGCGCGCCGAACCCCCGGAGCGGGAGCCTGCGGGGCCCTGGGCCGGTCCCGCCCCGGTCCCGGAGGCCGACTCTCCGAGGGCGGCGAACCCGCAGTGGGGGCCGCCGGGGCTCTGGACGGCGCCGGAACCCCCCGCCCCGCCAGCCTCCCTGACCGGGCCCCGTGACACCGGGCCTCGCGAAACCGGGCCCGCGGCCCAGCCGTGGAGCGGGAGCCAGGCACCGGCCCGCCTGCCCGCGACCCCCGCCGACCATGGGGAGACCTCCGACTCCCTCAGTGCCGCCACCCTCGTCCGCAACCGTCGCTACGGCCCCACCGGCGGGTGGCGCCGGGCCGTGCACAGCGCCAGCCTCGGCCTGATCAACCCGGGCGAGTCCCCCAAGGTGCTGCGCGAACGCGAACTCGTGGCCCGCGCCAGTACGCCGGTCGCCTCCGGACACCACCGGGTGGCGGTCCTCAGCCTCAAGGGCGGGGTCGGCAAGACCACCACCACGGTCGCCCTGGGCGCGACGCTGGCCTCGCTGCGCGGGGACCGGGTCCTCGCGGTCGACGCCAACCCCGACCGGGGCACGCTCTCGGACAAGGTGCGCCTGGAGACCGCGGCCACCATCCGCGACCTGCTCAACGAACGCCACCTGGTGTCGCGCTACGCGGACATCCGCGGCTTCACCTCCCAGTCGCCCAGCCGACTGGAGATCCTCGCCTCCGACCGCGACCCGGCGGTCTCGGAGGCGTTCAGCGACGCCGACTACCGCGAGGTGGCCCGGATCGTCGAGCACTTCTACTCCATCTGCATCACCGACTGCGGCACGGGACTGCTGCACGCCGCCATGCGCGGGGTGCTCGGCCTGGCCGACCAGGTGGTGCTGGTGAGCTCGGCCTCCGTGGACGGGGCGCGCAGCGCCAGCGCCACCCTCGACTGGCTGGACGCCCACGGGCACGGGGGACTGGTGCGCGGCGCCGCCGTGGTGCTGTCCATGGTCCGCTCCAACAGCAAGAGCAGCGTGGACCTCAACCGGCTGGAGGAGCACTTCGCCGGACGCTGCCGGTCCGTCGTGCGGGTGCCCTGGGACGGTCACCTGGAGGAGGGAGCGGAGGTCGACCTGGAACAGCTCGCCCCCGCGACCAGGGACGCCTATCTGCAACTGGCCGCGAACGTGGGGGAGGCCTTCGCGCGCTGAGAGGACGCGCGGGCCCTCCCTCGCCGGTTTACCGCCGCCCGGTCCCGACAATGGAGGTGAGGGGAAGAGGTGGACATGAACGCACAGGAACGCCCGCCAGCGGTCATCGCGGGGGTGGACGGCTCACCGATCGCGAGAGCGGCGCTGGCCTGGGCGGCGGACACCGCCGCCGGGTACGGGCGGCAGCTGAGGATCGTGCACGGCCTCGGCCTGCCCGTCGTGATGGGGACCATTCCCTCGTCGGAGCGGTACCAGTCCGGCGACGAGGTCCGGGAGGCCGGGCACGCGCTGCTCACCGAGAGCGCCGAGTACGCCCGCGGAGTCCACCCCGAGGTGGACGTGGCCACGGTGCTCGCCTCGGAGGACGCCCCGGAGGTCCTGCTCGACGAGGCCCGGCACGGTGACGTCATCGTCGTCGGCTCCCGGGGGCTGGGCGCGGTGCGGGCGATCATGCTCGGCTCGGTGAGCCTGCGCACCTCCTCCCACGCCCCCTGCCCGGTGGTGGTCGTCCCCGAGGCGGCCCCGGAACCGAGGGGCAGGCTGGTGGTCGGGGTGGACGGCTCGGAGTCCTCGCGCCGGGCGCTGCGCTTCGCCCTGGAGCACGCGTTGACCACGGACGCGGAGGTGGTGGTGGTCAACAGCTGGGAGGTGCCGCTACCGGAGGACCGCACCGACGGTCACGAGGAGATGTTCGACCGCCAGTCCGAGGAGGTGGTCGCCGGGGTGCTGGCCGAGGTGATCGACGACCGGACCCAGGCCCTGGAGATCAGCGCGGTCCGGATGCAGGCCGACCCGGTGGACGCCCTCCTGGAGGCCGGTGAGGGCGCGGACCTGATCGTGGTGGGCTCCCGAGGGCGCGGAGGTGTGCGGGGCCTGGTGATGGGCTCCACCAGCCAGGGGGTCCTGAGCCGGGCGCACGGCCCCGTCGCGGTGCTCCCGCCGCACTCCGACGACTGATTCCCTGTGCCGTTCACGTGTGTTCGCGCCCGACTCGGTGATGATGGTGAACAGAGGGAACTCGTCTCTAGGGGGAACCATGTCAAGCAGACACGAACGTCCCGGCAGGGTGGTCGTGGGGGCGGACGGATCGAGCCACTCACGGGCGGCCCTCGAATGGGCGGCGGCCGAGGCCGTGCGCCGGGACGCCGAGCTCCACGTGGTGCACGCGCTGGGGATGCCGCTGATCGTGTCCGCCTACGGCGGGCCGAACCGGTTCGAGCCCACCGACGAGATCTCCGGGCAGGCCACCACGGTCCTCACGGAGGCCGTCGAGCTGATCAGTGAGAAGCAGCCGTCCGCGCGGGTCGAGACGATCACCGCCCTGGAGGAGGCGCCGCTGGCGATGATCCGGGACAGCCACCCCCACGACCTCATCGTGCTGGGCACCCGTGGCCTGGGCGCCTTCGCGTCGATGTTCGTGGGTTCCGTGAGCGTGCGCGTGTCCGCGCAGGCCCCGTGCCCCGTGGTGGTGGTCCCCTCGGACGGCAGGGGCCATCCCGCCACCACGAAGCTGGAGCGGATCGTCGTCGGGGTCGACGGGTCCAACCCCTCCCGACGCGCCCTGGGCCTGGCGGTGGACCTGGCGGCCGAGACCGACGGTGAGCTGGTCGTGGTCAACAGCTGGGAGGTCCCCTACCCGTACGACCCGATCGCGATGACGGCGGCCGGGCACCAGCCGCAGGAGAACATCTTCGAGAAGCAGTCCGAGGAGCTCGTCGCCGAACTCCTGGCCGAGGCCATGGACGAGCAGCGCGAGGACGTGAACATCGAGGTCACCGTGGTGCGGACCCAGGCAGGGCCGGTCGACGCGATCCTGGAGGCCGCCGAGGGGGCCGACGCCATCGTCGTGGGTTCCCGCGGCCGGGGCACCATCCGGGGGCTCCTGCTGGGCTCCGTGAGCCAGGGCGTGCTGCACCACGCGAAGATCCCCGTGGTGGTGCTCCCCAAGCACGCCGACGAGGACGACTAGCGAAGGGGCGGCCCCAGGGCCGCCCCTAGCTCTCCACCTCGGACCTTCGGGAGCCGCCGCTGGCCAGGACCCAGACGCCGCTCACCACGAACGGCGCCAGCATGAAGAAGTAGACGGTCCAGGACCCGCCCAGGCTGGGTACCAGCACGGCCAGGGCACCGGCCGTGAAGACGATCCCGAGGGTGACCCACAGGATCTTCTGTCTGGCTGTTCCGATCGTCCTCACCCCGAACTTCCGTGTGTGTCACCGGTGTCGAACCGGTCACCCTCCGGCATACCGAACCAGAGCCGCCCCAAACCCCCCGGTGGCGATCTGTCGACAAAGCGACAGGTGCCTACCGGTCTTCCTGGCGGTGCGCCCGTCTGGCCACGATCCATCGGGTGACGAGCGGGCCCGCGAGTCCGCCCACCCCACCGGCCACGGCTCCGTAGACCCAGGGGGGCCATGCGGTGAGGAGGCCCAGGGGGACGCCGACGGCGAGCATGGAGACCACCATCGCGATGAACAGGGTGAGCGGCGCCGCCACGGGGGAGTCGGACTCGGCCATCAGGTCATTCCGTTCGCTGGTGTGTGGTCTGATCAGTGCGCGGATTGCCGGTGCCCTCCCCGCGCGCCGGGGACACCGCCCTGTTCACGATGAAGGTGGTCCCGGTGCCGCACAGAGCGCCGACGGTCACTCCCACGACCCAGGTCGGTGGGTCGAACACCCAGTGGACGAGGACGCTGACGGAGACCGCCCCGAACAGGAGCAGCACCATCGATCCCGTGGTCGAGACGTGAAGGACGCGGTCTCTCACTGGCTCTCCTTCTGGCCGGGGACTGGGCCAGAAAGATAGCGCGGGAGCGACCCCGTGTCCTGGTCCGGATCCCCTGCGGCGCGGGGGTCCCGGCAACGGCGAAGGCCGGTGGGCTGGTCCCTGCGGACCAGCCCACCGGCCTTCTCTTCTGCGGAGGGTATGGGATTTGAACCCATGAAGCCCCGTCAAGGACTTGGTGCTTTTCAAGAGCACTGCACTCGGCCGCTATGCGAACCCTCCCGGGGAGAGGAGCCCTCTCCGCCAGACATGGTAGCCCACGGCGGGGACGGGTTCGCGGGAGTATCCGGGGTCGGCCGGGGGTGGCGCACCGGGGTTACTCGTGAGTAACCTTGGGGGTATGCAGAAAATGGACGCCGAGACGGCGGAGATGGTCAAGTCCGGGTTCCTGGCCTCGGTTCCCTTCGCGCGCACGCTGGGTGTGACCTTCACCGACCTGGACCACGGGCGCGCCGTCATGCGGCTGCCCGACAACGCCGACCACCACAACCACGTGGGCGGCCCGCACGCGGGCGCCATGTTCACTCTGGCCGAGTCGGCCTCGGGCGCCATCGTGATCGGCACCTTCGGGGACCAGCTGGAGCGCGCCGTACCGCTGGCGGTCAGCGCCGAGATCAACTACCTCAAGCTCGCCATGGGCGACGTGACCGCCGAGGCCACGCTGGGCCGGTCGCGGGAGGACGTCGTCGCCGAGCTGGACGAGGGCAGGCGCCCCGAGTTCCCGGTGGAGATCGAGCTGCGCACCGACGACGGCACTGTGACGGGCCGGATGACCGTGCTGTGGACCCTGCGCCCCAACCGCGGGTAGCCGTCGACTGTCGGTGCCCCTGGGTACGTTGACCGCAGACAACGACCGGGAGGCGCAGTGAGACTACGTGTGGACCGCGACGCGTTCGCGGAGGCGGTCGCCTGGACCGCCAGGGCCCTGCCGACGCGGCACGCGGTCCCCGTGCTCGCCGGAATGCGCCTGGAGGTCTCTCCGGACGGGAACGCCCTGCGTCTGTCCGGCTTCGACTACGAGATCTCCACCCGGGCCTCGGTGGAGGTCCTCTCGGAGGAGCCGGGGGCCGTGCTGGTACCCGGCAGGCTGTTGGCGGAGATCGTCAACAACCTGCCCTCGGGCACCGTGCGCATCGAGACCGACGGCCCCAGGGTGCTCGTCAGCGCCGGTGCCGCCAGGTTCACCCTGATCACCATGCCGCTGGAGGACTACCCCAGCCTGCCCGGGATGCCCGAGCGGATCGGCTCCGTGTCCGCGGACGCGTTCACGGCGGCGGTGCGCCAGGTGACCCCGGCGGCGAGCCGGGACGACACCCTCCCGATGCTCACCGGCGCCTACCTGGACTTCACCGGCGACCGGTTGAGCGTGGTCGCCACGGACCGCTACCGCATCGCGGTCCGCGAACTCCGGTGGAAGCCGGAGGACGCGGGGATCGACGCCGACGCCCTGGTGCCCGCGCGCACCCTGGCCAACACGGCGCGGGGCCTGATCAACCAGAGCGACGTGGACGTCGCCCTCGGGGGCGAGGGCATGATCGGGTTCGAGAACGGCGAGCGCAGGACCACCACCCGGCTGATCGACAGCGACTTCGTCAAGTACGCCTCCTGGTTCCCGACGGAGTTCTCGGCACGGGCCGAGGTACCGGTGGCACCGCTGCTGGAGGCGGTCAAGAGGGTCGCGTTGGTGGCTGACCGAAACACGCCACTCCGGCTCGCCTTCACGGAGGGTGAGGTCGTGTTGGAGGCCGGTTCCGGGGACGACGCCCAGGCCGTGGAGGCCCTGGAGGTCGGCTACGAGGGGGACCCGATCCGGCTCGCGTTCCGGCCCGACTACCTGGCGGACGGGCTCAACGGGGTGGAGACCGACACCGCTCACCTGAACTTCACCGAACCGGTGAAACCCGCGGTGTTCACGGATGCGGCAGAGGAACCCTCGTTCCGCTACCTCGTTCAACCCCTTCGGGTTAGTTGACCAGGTGTTTTGCTGTTCTTGGGAAAGTTCTCCACAGGTTATCCACAGGCTGCTTCCCCAGCCTGTGGATAACCCCGGGTGATCGGCCCCCTCGGGGGCTCGAACGGCCTCTCGAATCGGCTCGAATTTCCTGTGTGACATGGGAAAACGGAGCGCCTGTGGATTTCCTGCACAGCCTGTGGACAACTCGGGGTGAGGGGCTATTCGCCCTCGGCCAGAGTGGACGTCCGTCCGCTGGTCACCGGGGTGTCCAGACCCAGCTCCGCCTGGCGCCCACGGCGGTATCCCGCCCGGTACCCGGCCGCGCTGTGGGTCCGCTCGGGGCGGTGTTTGCGCAACTGTGGGAATTGCTTGTGGAACTCTTCGTTCACCCGGTTCGGGTCGTCCCGTAGAACCAACTCCGCACCGCGCGCCGAACCGTTCTCACCGTTACCCTCTGTGACGCCAGTCTCTGCGTCATGAGCGGCCATTTCCTGGAGTCGCGCCCGGAACTCCCGAATGCGTTCGGCCACGGCCTGACCGTAGGCACGCACGAACGACCGGTAGTAGCGCTTGCGTTCGGTCTCCAGTTCGGAGCGGGTGTAGTTGCGCAGTTCCCGGATGTCGGCCACGTGGGACGAACTCATGAACCTGGCCGAGGCCTCCATCTGCATGGAGATCGACGGCATCAGCATCCGCAGCGCGTCCAGCGCGCTGACCGTTCCCACCAGGATGATGGTCCGGTCGGTGTTCTCGGAGTTGTTCCCGCGCACCGCGGACTGGCATCCGTACGCGGCGGCGATGTCGGCCAGGGCTCTGACCCTGGCCTTGCCGTGGCCACCCACTCCCGGGACGGTGTAGTCCATGCGGCTGATCGCGTCCGGTTCCTCGCCCCTCTCGGCGCGGGCCTCGGCCTCGGCGATCGCGTGGCGGGTCATCAGCTCGGCGGCCTTGGCGGTGAACGCCTGGCTCTCGGCATCAGTGACCGCGGGGTCCTCCGCCATGCGAAGGAGCCCGCGGACCCGCTCGACCATCTTCTGACGAGCAGCTTCAGTCATCGGCGCCGGTTGTCTCCCGTAGGTGAGGTGTGGTCCATCCGCTCCTTGGCGGAAAACATCGAGCCTAGGCCCTTCTGTTCCCCTCCACCATCACGGTGGCGCCCGATCACCCCTACTTCTTGTCGCCGGCGACCATGGCCACGACGCCGATGATGAGCCACAGGGCAAGGCCCACACCGAGACCGGCCCAGAGGCCGCCGAACAGACCGCCGATGATGGCGAAGTCAGTGATCACGGACACGACGTAGCTCACCACGGCGGTGGCGCCACCGCCGAGGATGGCCGGGGCGCTCGCGTAGCGGAACGGGTAGGCGGCGGCCCAGCGGCGGCCACGGCGGTCGCCCTTCTTGCTCAGCACGCCGCCGACCCCGCCGATCAGGGCGAAGAAGAAGATGCCGGTGGTCACGGCGGCCGGGATGCCGGCCAGGCCGAAGTTGGCGAGGAAGGAGAGGGCACCGGCCACGGTGCCGCCGACGACGGACGCCCCCCAAGGCCAGATCATCGTCGCCGAGGCGACGGGAGTGAATGCGTTACCGCGCTCCAGCGTCATGTTCACAGCTCCAGTCGAATCGCGTGGCGCCCACTCGTCGCAGGGCCGTCCCCCTCAGCATGCGGGGCCAGGGGCGGTCCGCACATCAGGGCCCGTCCCTGACTTACCCCCGAGGCGGTGTTCTGGCACCTGGCACGCGGAGGAAAGCCGACACGAATCATCCCAGAACGGTGGGGGCCGCCGCCTCTCAAGGGTCCAACGATCGGCGGGGCCCGAAAGTGCCCGTCCCGCAGGGATCGTGGCCGCCGCCGTGAGGGACGGCTCCGGACCGCGCCCCCGCCGTGAGGGACGGCCACCGGACTACGCCGTCGCCGCGCGCAGGTCGGCGCTCAGGTGCGGCCAGGCGGTGCGGAAGGCGGGCAGCAGGGGGAGTTCCTCGGCGGCGTCCACCGAGACCCACCGGATCTCCTTGCTCTCCGAGTTCCCCGGACGGAACGGGGTCAGGGTCGGCACGTGCAGCAGGAACGTGTCGTAGCGCCACACGGCCAGGTCCTGCTCGTGGCGGCCCAGGACCGTGTAGTCCCCGAGGTCTCCCGCGACCTCCTCACGGAACTCCCGCACGGCCGCCTCCAGCGGGGTCTCGTCCCGGTTGCGCGCCCCGCCGGGGATGCCCCAGGTGCCGCCCATGTGCGTCCAGCCCGCGCGGTGCTGGAGCAGGACGTGACCGGAACCGGTCACGTCGGTGGCGTACAACAGCAGCCCGGCGGCGCCGTACCGGCCCCACCTGCGGGATCCGTCGGCCAGGTCGACCCAGCCGTTTCCGTCGCCCTCCTGCATCAAGCCCCTCCAACCAGAGCCGTTCCTCGTGTCCCGCGATCAGGGGGTTCCCCGGTCCGCGTGCCGTGGACCACGGGAATCCACGGAGACCGTTCCCGCTCACCTCTTGAACCTATGGCCCGCACGACCTCTTCCGCAGCCTCTCTGCCCGTGTACGCCCTCGGCCTCGTCCGAAGCCACGGGATCCCCTGCTGTGCGCCTACACGGCGGAGATGCTCACCCACACGCTGCTCATGCGCGGGCTGGTGGCGCTCACCGACGTCAACCCCACCCTTTCCCTCGCTGGGCTCGGTCTCACCCTCCTCGTCACCCTGATCACCTTCGTCGTCATGTTCCAGCTGCTCAGGCCGGGACTGCCGTTGATCGACGCCGAACTCGGCGCCGAGGTCGTCCGGCACCGTCGGAACGGGTTCGCCGAGAGCGAGCGCGAGGTGGTCGACGGGGTGGCGCTGGCCATCCTCCCCCTCCTGCTCTTCTACGGGGCCTGGGGCTGGTCGGGGAACAGTACGACACCTACAGCGTCAGTCTGCTCAACACCGGCGGCCGGGGCGGGCGGGACCGGTGCCCGTGGGGCTCCCTGGGGCGGCCCTGGGGGGTGCGGGAGGCCGACCCGGGTTGTCCTGGGCCGGGCTGGGGCGGGAACGGCCTCTGCGGGCCCTGTGGCTGGGGAGGTCCCTGGGTTCGGCCCGGGGGAGGACCGGCGGGACCGGCGGGACCGGCCGGGGGCTGCCCGGGCCGTCCGGGGTAACCGTAGGGGGTGTCCGGGCGCAGGTCAGGACGGAGAGGGTGCGGTTCACCGTCCGCCGCCCTCCAGGGGGACGGTGAGGCGCCCGCGAGCTCCTTGCTGGTGGGCCACAGGACGCCCCGCCGCCGCGGGCGTCCAGTCTCTCGACCTCGTGGTTCCGGGGGAGGGGACCGACGGGGAACGTCGGTTTCGAGGACATGGTGCACCACGAGGCGCGACTGTAGGCCCAACCGGGTCGATCCCCCCGGAACCGCCCTTGGGTCCCCCGGACCTGGCCAGAAGAGGACACCGCGGGTTCGCCCAGCGCAGGACGGGTTTCGGTGCCCGGTTCGCAGACGGGGCCGGGGGTTCGGGTGGAGAGGAGGGGCCGGAGATGTTCGCCTGGGCGCGTGCGGGGTAGGAGGGGTGACCGTGTCCCGAGGTGTCGGGCGTTCCTCCGCGGCCGTATTTTTCTCCGAAAGCGTGGGACCTCCACTTCCGGGTCCTCTTCGTGAGAACGCGGGAAAGTCGTGGTTCGTGTTCGGTCCGTGACGGGGAGAAGAGGTGGGGGGACCGGGGAAAGCCCCTGCGGCACGGGAAGTGAACAACGGGTAGCGCCGTTGTGACCTTGGGTTTTTCCGCTCGGACTGAAAGCCGGTTGAAAGCGGAGCGGAAGAGGACCTCTCTAGCGTGAAGCGTGTTCGTCGGATCGGTAGCTGCGTGAGGACGGCTCGCAGCTCCCAGTGGTCCGACGGCTGTCGGACACATGCCATCCGTGGCGTAGCTGAGGCGGAAGCGCCACGGATGGCGGATCCGCCGGAAGGCGGTGGCCCATGATGCTTCGTAGACGACGTAGGGCGACGTTGCGGCTCTACACGAGTGCAGTGCGCAAAGGAGTACGAGTGCCGAAGATGCTGACGGTTGACGAGCAGTTCGACGCGATCGTCTCCGGAGTGGAGCCGGAAGCCAAGTTCGATCCCTACCAGGAGCCCACTCCGAAGGAGAGTGTCCCCGCCGAGCGCGAGGACAAGCCGGAGGACAAGAAGAAGGAAGACAAGTAGACGCGCGTCTTTGAGGAGCCGCCGCTCCGAGTGCTGGTGAAGAGGGGGGCACTCGGCGGGGACGGACTCAGACGCATTCCGAATTCCACAAGGTGGCCTTGCTAGGGTTGCTCCTTGTGGAATTCGGCGTGCTTGGTCCCATTGCCGCGTGGTCCGAGGGACGACCCCTTCCGGTCGGTGGACCACGCCAGCGTTGTGTTCTGGGGGCGCTCCTGGTGTACGCCGGTCGGGAGGTCACCTTCGACCAGCTGATCCACTACCTCTGGAGCGACGACCCTCCGCGCACGGCGCGCTCGGTCATCCAGGTCCAGGTCTCCCACCTGCGCCGGGCGTTCCCCGGGATGATCAGCACCACCTCCGGCGGATACCTCGCCGACGTCGACCCCGGCCGGGTCGACCTGCACCGGTTCCGGCGGCTGCGCGACGGCGCCGACCCCGCCGATCCGGAGACCGCCCTCGCGCGGCTCTCCGAGGCGCTGGAGTGCTGGCGCGGGGTCCCGTTCTCCGGGGTCGGGTCCGAACACCTCTACTACTCGGTGGTGTCCCCGCTCCTGGAGGAGCGCTGGGCCGCCGTGGCCGACTGGGCCTCCTACGCGCTCTCACTGGGCCGCGCGAACGAGGTGGTCTCCTACCTCACGCCGATCGTCCGGCAGGAGCCGCTCCGGGAACGGCTGCACCACCACTTCGTCACCGCCCTCTGGCACAGCGGCGAACGCGCGGCGGCGCTCTCCGCCTACGAGGAGATCCGATCACGTCTGGCGGACGAGCTGGGCGTCGACCCCGACCCCGACCTCACCGCGCTGCACACCCAGATACTGCGCGCGGACACCTCCGAGCAGACCCCGGCCAAGGGGCTGTCCTCGCCCTTCCCCGTGGTCAAGGACCACTTCGTCGTCCGGAACGACCTCCCCCGGGACATCCCGGACTTCGCCGGGCGACGGGAGACCCTGGAGCACCTGGTCGGTGTGGGCACCTCCGAGGACGACCGGGCCCGGGTCTGCGTGATCTCGGGCAGCGGCGGCTCCGGGAAGACCACGCTCGCCGTCCGCGCGGGGCACGAACTGGTACACCACTTCCCGGACGGGCAGCTGTTCATCGACCTGTACGGGTACACGGCCGAGAAGAAGCCCCTGGACGAGGGGGCGGCACTGGGCGCCCTCCTGCGCGCGGTCGGCGTGCCCTTCGAGGAACTTCCCGACTCGGTGGACGAGCGGTCCGCCCTCTGGCGGGCCACCCTCCGGGGCAGGCGTCTGCTCGTGGTCCTGGACAACGCGGTCAGCTACGCGCAGGTCAACCCGATCCTGCCCTCCGCCGAGGGCACGCTCACCCTGATCACCACCCGGAACGACCTGGCCGGGCTCAGCGGTACGGACTACGTCTCCCTCAGCATGCTGGGGGAGGAGTCGGCGCTGGAACTCCTCGGCAGGGTCCTGGGGGAGGACAGGGTCGTCCGGGAGCGGGACCAGGCCCTCAGGGTGGTGCGGATCTGCGGCGGCCTCCCCCTGGCGCTGCGCGTGGTCGCCGGGCGCATGCTCAGCAGACCGAAGTGGACCTTCGGCCACGTCGAGCGCCGGTTGAGCGAGCAGAGCCGCCGCTTCCGCGAGCTCCAGATGGACGGGCAGAACGTCGAGGCGGCGATCGACCTCTCCTACCAGAGCCTCAACGGCGAACAGCGGCGCGCCTTCCTCCTGCTCGGGGTGCTGATCGGGACCACCGTGGACCTCCACGGGGCGGCGGCGCTGCTGGACATGGACCCCGAGGACGCGGACGACCTCCTCCAGGGGCTCGTGGGTGTCTGCCTGCTGGAGGAACCGGACGGAGACGTGTACCGCCTGCACGACCTCATCGGTGACTTCTCGCGCTACCGGGGTTCGTCCGACCTGGAGCCGACGGAGGCCGAGGGGGCCAGGGCACGGCTGGCCCGGCAGTACATGCACGTCTCGCAGCGCGCGGCGGACCTGTTGGGCCCCCGCGCGCACGGCAGCCCGGACGAGGCGGGGGGCTCGCGGTACCGGGCCGAACTCCTCGACCGGGCCGAGGCGGAGGCCTGGTTCGACCGCCACCAGGACAACGTCGCCGACGTCATCGACTTCTACAGCGACGGGGAGAGCGTCGAGGAGGCGTGGCGGATGGCCGACGCGGTGTGGAGGTTCTACGCCCAGCGCGGCAAGATGGGCCTCCTGCTCACCTCGCAGGAGAAGGCCCTGCGCGCCAGCGAGCGGCGCGGCAGCCAGCGGGGCCGCGCGGTCACCCTCATCGGCATGGGGATCGCGCACTGCCTCTCCGGGAGGTTCGACAGCTCGCTCTCCTACCTCCAGGAGGCCCTCCGTCTCCTGGAGGAGCTGGGCGACGAACGCGGGATCATCCGCGCCCTGGCCAACCTCAGCATGGTCCACGAGCGCACGGGGCGGTTCCAGGAGTGCTCCGAATGCATCGAGAGGGTCATCTCCTTCGCGGTGTCCCAGGGGGACAAGCAGCTGGAGGTGATGCAGCGGGCCAACCTGGCGGTGCTGTACATGAACCTCGGGCGGTACCAGGAGGCCCTGGTCCTCAGCGAGGGGGTCCTGGCCCTGGGCGCGGACGAGAGCCTGGACAACAGCCGGAACCAGGCGGCGCTCATCGTCGGTGAGGCCCGGACGGCCCTCGGGGACCTGGAGGGCGCCTACGAGGCCCTGCGGGTCGCCGTCGCGTTGTGCGAGGGCAAGAGCACGAAGGAGATGTACGCCCACAACTCCCTGGGGGTCGCCTACAGGGCGGGCGGGAGGTTCGACGAGGCCGTCGCGGAACACCGGACGGCGCTCGATCTGGCGGACCGGAGCGGCAACCGCAGCGCGGACGCGGAGGTCCTGACGGACCTCGGGACGACCTACTCCGCCGCCGGTCGGCACGCGGAGGCCGCACGGACCCTGGAGAAGGCTCTCGCCATGGCGCACGAGCGGGGCGAGCGGTACGCCGCGGCCAGGGCCTCGCTGGCGCTCGGCGGGCTGCCCGCGCCGGTGGTGGACGCCGAGCGCGCTCGGGGCCTGCTCACCGACGCGCTCCGGACCTTCGAGGAACAGGGCCTGCCCGAGGCCGACCGGGCCCGGGAAGCGCTCAAGGACCTCTGAACCCCTCCCCGGCGGCCACCCCTCAGCGCTTCGACGACTTCGACGGCTTCCAACCGCCGTTCTTGCGCATCGACCTCAGGTACAGCGTCGACGGCAGTCTCCGGACGCCCTTCGGAAGGCACGGGTACACCGTGCGAGTGAGGCGCATCAGGCGGTCGAAGCGGCGCTGACGAGCCTCGGACCAGGGAATCCCGTACTGGCTCCGCAGCTCCGGATCCAGCAGGCCGCCGCTGAGGAACCGTTGCGTGAGGGTGAACGGCCACAGCAGCCGGTTGTCGGGTCGGAACAGCGACCGGGACAGACCGACGGCGTGCGGGCCGACCTCCAGACGGGCACAGGCGTTTTCCCAGTAGTCTGAGAACTCCTCGGTGCTTTGGGGCCACCGCTCCTGGGGTAGGCCGAGGGCGGTGGCGTACACCGAGGTCTCACGAAGGAACTCGGCTCGTTCCTCCTCGGTCAGGTCGGCCACGGTCAGCTCATACAGACGCACCGCGCTGTGATACAGCGTCGCGCCGACCCACAGCAGCAGTTCGGGGTCGAGGGCGTCGTAGCCCGGCCCCCGGACCCTGCGGTGCATGGCGCGCACGATGGCCTGTACGCGTTCGCGCTCCTCCGGGGTGCCCAGGGCGGTTCCGTAGACGTAGTACATCGTGCCGCGCAGCCGGTCGAGAGGGCGCTTGGCGAACTCGCTGTGCTCGGCCACGCCTCTGGCGACGCTCGGGTGGGCGATCTGGAGCAGGATCGCGTAGCTGGCCCCGGCCAGGATGCTGGCCTCGGTGTTGAGCCGCCGGAGAACCGGCGGGGCGTGGGATAGGTCCATGCCTGGATCGTAGGGCAGCGCCCAGCTTCGTCGCAGGTGACGCGCCCACCCTGGTTTATGGGGCTTCCTCCGCGTTCGTCTGTCCGGGTTTCCCGGCCGCCCCTGCGCACTCCGAGGACGCGTCCGGGGAGGCGCGCGGCACCTCTCCGGAGCCGGGCCCGCCCACGGCCCGGGCCAGGTCCCGGACCAGCCCGACGCGCTCCAGTGCGTCGGTGCCGTCGACGAACTGGTCGACGGCACCCACTGGCGGCCGGCCCGCGAGAGCGGGGTCCCCGACCCTCGCGAGCAGGGCCCCTGAGTAGCGCGCGGCGTCCAGGACCGGGTACGGGCGCGCGTGGAAGGGGCGGGGCTCGGGGGACAGTTCCTCCGCCAACCCGGTCCGGTTCTGCCAGACCGCGACCAGCCGGTAGGCCTCGGCCAGGTCGTGCTGCGGGTCGGGCGAGGCGAGCACCCGGCGCAGGACCGGACCCACCTCGGCCGCTTCGGGGAGCGCCGAGAAGGCGGACCCCAGCCACTTGGAGTAGGGCGGGTAGCGGCGGGCCAGCAGCAGGCACAGGCGCATGAGGTCGCGGACCAGGCGCGCGGCGACCACCCGTGCGCCGAGTTCGTCACCGGCCTCCGCACAGCGTCCCACGAACGGCTCCTCCTGGGCGATCCGTGACCACTGACAGGCCAGCACGTACCGCCAGACGTCGGTCGGGTACCAGCGCAGGGACCGGCGCGCGGCGGTGAGCGCCCCGACGCCGTCGTGGAAGACCGCGCCGCCGACCGCCCCCGCCAGCCGCTGGGTGGGGGTCGCCAGCCAGTCGGCGGTGGTCACTCCGATGCTCGGGTCGAACCCCAGCCACTCGGTGAACCAGGTGCCGGGTTCGACCACGTCCACCAGGTGGCGCCCGCCGGGGCCGTCGGTGAGCTGGTGCACGCCGGGGTCGCCGGGCGCCGCCTCGTACCGTGTGGGCCAGCCGCGCACCCGCCGGGGCAGCCCCTCCTCCAGGAGCGCTCGGATGTGTTCGTGGTCGCCGGGGAGGAAGAGCTGGAGGCGCGGTCCCCAGTCGTGGTCGGTGGAGCGCGGGGTGTCCAGTCCCAGCACCTCGGATCCCGCCCCCACGCGGGCCGCCGCGTGGGGGATCCCGTTCAGGAGGGGCGCGACCCCCTCCTCGTACAGGGCGCGCGACAGCTCAAGCCCGGGCAGGAAGGTCCGACCTGAGGGGTGCGCGGGAGGTGCCCCGTGTTCCGTCCGGGACGGGGGAGCCGGGGGTTCCTGGGGTACCGGAGGTTCCTGGGGGATCGGCGGCTGTGACCCGGCCCGTGGTTCCTGGGGTACCGAGGGGCGTGACCGGGTCTGGGACTCCTGCGGTTCCCGGGGTGGACGTGGTGGGTGTGCCTGCTGGGTCATCCGTGATCACTCCGCTCTTGGCCGCGCGGGGGCGCCCCGCATCCCGGCGCACGGTCGGCCGTCGGTGACGCGGGCGCCCCTCCGTTCCGGGTCCGTTCTGTCACCCGCAACGGGGCCCTGTCCACGGCTTTTCCGATGTCCGCCCCCTAACGTTCACGCGCAGGAGGGGAAGGGGATTGTCACCTTCTGGTGAGGTCTGGTGGAACGTCGGCGGGTTCGACCTCTTGGTCCAGTCCCGGAGCGGCAGACCGGATGCGGGAACCGATCGGCATCGGGCCTGTTCGGGGTGCCCGCCTGGGCACCCGCCCCACCAGTACCAGTGCCCGAGGCCCCGCCACTGGGCCGTTCCACTGGTACGGGTGTCACTCCACACCCATGGGTAACAGGGATCTTGACGACGGGTGACAACCTCTTTACCGTCCTCGGTACTGGGTGGACGGAGGTTCCCGACCCCACGGGAACATCCCCGGGCAACCCCCGCCCGGGCTCACGGATAACCGGCCGTGAGTGCGTTCCACCCGCCCTGGTCCGGCAACGGTCCGGGTCACCCCGCTACGGCCCCCCAGGGTCGTGACCCAGAAGAAGGGCTCCCTCATGAGTATCAGCAGCAAGCTCCGCTCCACCGCGGCCGTCGGCGCCGCCACCGCGCTGGCCTTCACGTTGATGCCCGCGGGCACCGCCAGCGCCCACGGCTACATCAACAACCCGCCCAGCCGCCAGGCCCAGTGCGCCGCCGGGACGGTCTCCTGCGGGCCGATCCAGTACGAGCCGCAGAGCGTCGAGGGCCCCAAGGGTCTGATGAGCTGTTCCGGAGGCAACGCCGCCTTCTCCGAGCTGGACGACAACAACCACGGCTGGGAGGTGACCCCGGTCGGCAACTCCGTCACCTTCGACTGGACGATCACCGCCCGTCACTCCACCAGCACGTGGGAATACTTCATCGACGGTCAGCAGATCGAGAGCATCGACGACGGTGGCGCGCAGCCGCCGGCGAACTTCTCCCACACCATCGACCTCTCCGGCTACAGCGGTGAGCAGACGGTGCTGGCCCGCTGGAACGTGGCCGACACCCCGATGGCCTTCTACGTCTGCGTCGACCTCAACGTCGGCGCCGCGTAGACACCCGGAGGCTCCCCCCTCCCTACGCCGTGACGCCCAACCCCCCGGGCGTCGCGGCGCGCGCCCCGGACCGGCCCAGCGCCGGTCCGGGGCGTTCCCGTTCGCGGGCCCACCGTGTTCCGGATGGCCGGAGTGGGCCGTTTTCCGCCTGGACGGTGCTCGTGCCCGGTTTCGTCGGGGGCGCCGTGAGAACATTCGACGGGTCAGGACTCACGTACTCGTGGATGGACCCTCGCATGGGACACCCCTTCCCGCCGCCTCCCGGACACCCGGGCCACCACGGGCAGCCCCCGTTCGGCCACCAGGGCCCGCCGGGTCAGCCGCCGTACCAACCGCCGCACCCCCAGGGCCCGCCCGGGTACTCCGGAGCCCCGGGACCGAACCCGCCCCCGCCCGGGCCGCCGCCCGGCCACCCGCCCCAGGGCGCCCCCGGCCAGCCCTCCGGACGCCGTCCCCGTACCGCGCTCACAGTGGCCCTCTCCGCCGCCGTCACCCTGGCGGTCGCCGGTTCCCTCACCTGGGTGGTCTCCTCCGCCTACGGTTCCTCCACCGGCCCCGCGCGCGGCCTGCCGACCGGCGACCCCTGCGCGGCCGTCGGTGAGCAGACCCTCGCGGACATGAACGGCGAGGTCAGGGCCTGGAACTCCTCCGTCTACGCCAACAGCTGCTCTTGGTGGGTGTCCCTGGCGGGGGAGGACGAGGTGCTCCTCTCCCTGGTCCGGTACGTGCCGCTCTCCGCGGCGGACGCCGAGCTGAGCGAGGAGCGCGGACCGGACACGGAGGCCCTGCCCACGACCTCCGAGGAGCTCTTCTCGACGCGGGTCGAGGACGCCGCCGAGGTCGGGTTCACGGTCCCGGGGATCGAGGTCGTGGAGACACGGGACCGTCCGCTCAGCCACGGTGACGAGGGCACACTCGTCGTCACCGACATCGACTACGGGTCCGGTGAGCCCTACAACCAGAAGGTGACGCTCGTCGTCCGCGAGGGGGACCTGGTCACCGATGTCTCCTTCAGGGTGTTCCCCGCCACCGGGGAGATCGACCTGAACACGGCCGAGGACCTCCTCGACGGAGTGGCCGCCGACGTCTTCGGGTGACCCCTTCCGCACAGCGCCCGGACGTCGTACAGAACCAGGAGCACAGCCGTGTACAACGGTCCCCCTCAGCAGTTTCCCCACCAGCCGCACCAGCCGCACCAGCCCCACCAGCCGCACGGCCCGGGCGCCCCGGTCCCCGGCCAGATCCCCCCGCCCGTTCCCGGGCCCGACCCCGCCCGCCGTCGGGGCGGCACCGGACGCACCGTCGCGGTCACCGTGGCGGCGACGCTCGCCGTCTACGCCCTCGTGGTCGGGGGCGCCTGGGCGCTGACGTCCTCGTCGGGCGGGTCCGTCGCGGGCCCGGAGTTCGACGGTCTGCCCACCGACCCGTGCTCGGTTCCCGCAGGTTCCGAACTCCGCGGTGTCGGCGCCGTCCTCCCGTCCTCGACGTTCCTGGCCACGAGCTCCGAATGCCGGTGGAGCGCCGAGTTCTCGGACGGGACTCGGGGAGCGTTCTCCGTCGTCTACCGCTTCCCCGTCAACGCTGACGGCGATCCGGAGCGGGACGCCGCCAGGGCGGCGGAGACGTACGAGGAGGAGCGGGCCGGGGTCGTCGACGGCGACGCCCCCGACTACCGGACGATCGAGGTCCTGGAGTCGCGCACCCTCGACCTCGGTGACGAGTCGCTGGTGTCGCACTACCTGGAGGGCAGTGACGAACCGACCAGCATCGCCAAGGTGCTCGTCCGCCAGGGGGACCTCCTGATCGAGGTCGCCGCCCAGGAGCACTGGGAGAAGAAGACCGGCGGGGCCGACTTCACCGGCGACGAGGAGACCCTCGTGGCCGTCGCGGAACGCGCCGTGGCCCACGTGGGATGACCTCGGGCGGTCCTACCCGGCCGCCACCGTCGTCACAGGACGCACGCGCTGCCCCGTGCCCGCCCCGATCTCGGGGCGGCGGTCCACGCAGCGCGTGCGGTCCTCGAACGCCTTCGCGTGGCGCAGCAGCTCCACGTCCCGGTAGTGGTCCACGGAGAGCTGGAAGCCCACGGGCAGCCCCGACGCGGTGTACCCGGCCGGGAGCGCCAGGACGGGGAGCCCCGTCGCGGAGAGCGCGTAGGCCGAGCGCATCCAGTCCAGGTACCCGGAGCTCTCCACGCCGTCGACCGACGCCGGGTAGCGCAGCCGGGCGTCGAAGGGCAGCACCTGCGCGGCGGGGCTGACCAGGAGGTCGTGGCGTGCGTGGAAGGTGCGGAGGGCGGCGGCCAGCCGGGTCCGCGCGGCGGCCGCGCCCACGACCTCGCTGGCGCTCAGCGCCCACCCGGCCTCCACGTTCCCGACCACCTCGGGTTTGACCAGCTCCCGGTGCTCGCGCACCAGCGGTCCCAGCGCGGCGGCGAAGTCGAGGGCGCGGGTGGTCCGGAACACCTCCTCCGCGTCGGTGAGGTCCGGGGCGGTCTCCTCCACGATCGCCCCGGCCTCCTCGAAGACGTGCAGCCGACCCTCCAGGACCTCCAGGACCTCGGGTTCCACGGGGAGCCCGAGCCCGAGGTCCGGACTCCAGGCCACCCGCACCCCGCGCAGGTCACCGAGGAGCGGGCCGGTGAAGTCGGCCCCGGTGACCGGGGCCGGGGGCTGGACCCTCGGTGAGGGGCCGGCGACGGCGGACATGAACAGGGCGACGTCGGACACCTCGCGCGCCATCGGCCCGGTGCGGGTCAGCCACGCCCAGTCGTCGCCCTCCGGTGGCGTGGGGATCACGCCGTAGGACGGCCGGAACCCCACCACACCGCAGAACGACGCCGGGATGCGCAGCGATCCGCCCATGTCCGACCCCTCTCCCAGGGGCTGGATCCCGCTGGCGACCGCCGCGGCCAGGCCGCCGGACGATCCGCCCGCGCTGAGCCGGGGGGCGTACGGGTTGGTGGTCGTGCCGAAGACGTCGTTGAACGTGTGCGACCCGGCGCCGAACTCCGGGACGTTGCTCTTCCCCGTGGAGACGACCCCCGCGCCCCGCAGCCGGGCGATGATCGCGTCGTCCTCGACGGGTACGTGGTGCGCGAGGATCCGGGAGCCGCTGGTGGAGCGCGTTCCGGCCACGGCGTGGGTGTCCTTGTGGGTCATGGGCAGCCCGTGCAGCGGGGGAAGGGCGGCCCCGGACACGGTGCGCCGGTCAGCGGCATCGGCGGCGGCCCGGGCCCGCTCCGGTTCGAGGGTGACCACGGCGTTGACCTCCGGGTTCACCTCCTCGATCCGTTCGAGGTGGGCGTCGAGGGCCTCCCGCGCGGAGACCTCGCGGCGTCGGATCGCCGCCACCAGGGCGGTCGCGGACATCAGCTGGATCTCGTTCATGGTGCCGCCAGTCTCCGCCGGGACCGCGCGTTCCGGAACCTCCCCTCGGTGGATTCGCCCCGGTTTTTCGGGAAACGACCCACAGGGGTTCCCTCCCGCCCCCGACCGCGAAGGAAGGCCGTATGACCAGCCCGACCGACACCGTCCTGTCCGACCTCGACACCGGGCGCGCGCACCGGATCTACCGGCACCTGCACGCCCACCCCGAGCTCTCCATGCGGGAGTACGCCACGGCCGACTTCGTCGCCGCCGAGCTGGACGACCTCGGGATCGAGAACCACCGCTGCGGCGGCACCGGCGTGGTCGGCGTCATCCGCAACGGCGAGGGGCCGGTGGTCGCCTTCCGGGCCGACACGGACGGTCTGCCCATCGCCGAGGACACCGGCCTGGAGTTCGCGAGCACGGCCACCGGGACGCTGGAGGACGGCACCGCGGTGCCGGTCATGCACGGTTGCGGACACGACACCCACGTCACGTCGCTGCTCACCGCCGCCCGCGCGCTGACGTCCCACCCGGACGCCTGGTCCGGGACCCTCGTGCTGGTCTTCCAACCCGGCGAGGAGGTCGCGGCCGGTGCGCGGGCGATGGTCGACGACGGCCTGTGGGAGCTGGCCCCGGTCCCCGAGGTCGTCCTGGGCCAACACGTCATGCCGCTCCAGGCGGGGACCGTCAACATCTCCCACGGTGTCGCGATGGCCATGGCCGACGCGCTGCGGGTGACGGTGTTCGGGAAGCAGTCCCACGGCTCTCGGCCGCAGTCCTCGATCGACCCGATCGTGCTCGGAGCGCACATGATCGCCCGGTTGCAGACGATCGTCTCCCGCGAACTCGACCCGCGCACCCCCGCCGTGGTCACCTCCGGGACCTTCCACGCGGGCCTGAAGGAGAACATCATCCCGGACCGCGCGGAGTTCACCCTGAACATCCGTACGTTCGAACCCGAGGTCCGCGAGCAGGTCCTCTCCGCGGTCCGCCGGATCGTCTCCGGCGAGGCGGCCGTCTCCGGCGCCCCGGAACCGCTGGTGGAGGAGGTCTACTCGTTCCCGAGCTGCCACAACGACCCGGCCCAGGCCGCACGCGTCGAGTCGGCGCTCAGGGCCGGACTGGGGGAGGGGAACGTCTCCGTGGCCGAGCCGGTGATGGGCAGCGAGGACTTCGGCCACCTGGCGGAGGCCATCGGGGTCCCCTCGGTCTTCTGGATGTTCGGGGGGTTCGACCTCGTCCCGGGCGAGGAGGCCCCGGTCAACCACTCCCCGTACTTCGCGCCCGCCATGGAACCGACGCTGGCCACCGGCACGCGGGCCGCCGTCGCCGGGATCCTGGCCTACCTCGGCACCGACTCACGGGACTGACGGGGCGGTCCGGCACCGACCCCGGACACGACGAAGGCCGGTCCCGTGGGACCGGCCTTCGTGCTCTGTCGGGGTGGCGGGATTTGAACCCACGACCTCTTCGTCCCGAACGAAGCGCGCTGCCAAGCTGCGCTACACCCCGAAGCAACATCCCCAAGTCTAGCGGACTCGGGGAGTGCTTGTGCACGTCAATTCCGGACGCATCGAACCCGCTGGTCAGGGTCGGGCGACCAGGTCCAGGAGCGAGGCCTCCGGGCGGCAGCAGAACCGCACCGGGGCGTACGGGGACGTGCCCAGACCACCGGAGACGTGCAGCCACGCGTCCCCGTACTCGTTCAGACCCCAGGCGCGGCGGCGGTCGATCCCGCAGTTGGTGACCAGCGTCCCGTAGAGGGGCAGGCACAGCTGACCGCCGTGCGTGTGGCCGGCGAGCAGCAGCTGGTACCCGTCGGCCTCGAAGCGGTCCAGGTTGGCGGGCTCCGGCGAGTGCAGCACGCCCAGCCTGACGTCGGCCAGCGGGTCGGCCGGTCCGGCGACGTCCTCGTAGCGGTCCAGCTTGATGTGCGAGTCGTGCACGCCCGCCAGGGCCACGTCGAGGCCGTTGGCCTTCAGCGAGCCCTTGTGGTTGTTCAGGTCCAACCAGCCCGAGGCCGACATCGACGCGCCCAGCTCACGCCAGGGCAGGTCCGGCACCCGGCGCTTGCGGTAGTCCGTCTTGCTGGTTCGCCACAGGTAGCGCGCCGGGTTCTTCAACTGGGGTGAGAACAGGTCGTTGGACCCGTACACGAACGCGCCCGGCCGGTCCAGGAGCGGGCCCAGGGCGTCGATGAACGGCCCCACCGCGTCGGGGTGGGCCAGCGAGTCCCCGGTGTTGATCACCAGGTCGGGCTCGTAGGCCTCCAGTCCCCGGATCCAGTCGATGAGCATCTTCCGCCCGGGCGTCAGGTGCGCGTCGGACAGGTGCAGCACACGCAGTCGGGGGCTGCCGGGAGGCAGCAGCGGCAGCTCGTACCGGCGCAGCCGGAACCAGTTGCGTTCGATGACCGAGGCGTACCCCAGCCCGGCCACACCGACCGCCCCGGTGATCGCGGCCGCGCGCCCGATCCGGCGCAGCAGTGGTCTGTTGTCGGCGCCCATCCGGCCCTCCTTCGTCGAGTACCGATCGTCTCAGATCCGGGGTGCCCCGCGCGCAAACCGTTGGTGGGCCCGGTCGGGGCGGCCATAGGATCGGGCCATGTCCGAACTCAAAGCCCGTCTCAAGTCCGACCTGACCACCGCCATGAAGGCGAAGGACAAGGTCCGCACCGCCACCCTGCGCATGGTGCTCACCACCATCGCCACCGAGGAGTCCGCGGGCTCCTCGCAGCGGGTGCTCGACGACGACGAGGTCACCAAGCTCCTCATCCGCGAGGCCAAGAAGCGTCGCGAGGCCGCCGAGGCCTTCGACAAGGGCGACCGCCCCGAGGCCGCCGCCAACGAGCGGGCCGAGAGCGAGGTCCTGTCGGACTACCTGCCCAAGCCCCTCACCGACGACGAGCTCTCCCAGCTGGTCGCGGCCGCGGTCACCGAGACCGGTGCCTCCGGGATGAAGGAGATGGGCAAGGTCATGAAGATCGTCAACGCCCAGATCGCCGGGCGTGCCGACGGCGCCCGCGTGGCCGCCGAGGTCAAGCGCCAGCTCGCCTAGCGAAACGACGAGGGGGCGGTGGTGACCAGGTCACCACCGCCCCCTCGCGGGTGTCACGGGATCAGTCGCCCCGGCCCGGTTGGGCCGCCGGAGTCGCCGGGAACCAGCCGTTGCGGCCCCGGTCCTCCTCCGCGTTGGCCCGGCCGCCGCCGCTGCTCAGGAACACGTTGACCGTCGCGCCCTCGGGGAGACGGGTGCCCGGGTTCGGGTTGACCGCGGCCACCGAACCCTCGCTCTCGGCGGAGCGGACCGTCGTGCCGGACACGTTCACCGTGTAACCGGCGGACTCCAGGGCGGCCACCGCTTCCGACTCGCCCATCCCGACGACGTTCGGGACGCCGCCGTCGTCGCTGGCCGGACTGGCCTCCTCGTCCCCGTCGTCGTCATCCCGGGGAGCGCGGGGCTCCGAGGTGGAGCCGAACTTGCCGGGCGCGGACGCCAGCTGCTCGGTGTCCAGGCCCTCGTGGGCGCCGCGCATGGTCTCCTGCCAGATCGGGCCGGGGATGGTGGCCCCGTACACGGTGCCGAAGTACCGGTCACCGATCCTGACGTTGCGCAGCGGGTACTGCTGGGGACCGCGCGGGTCGCCGACGAACACGCTGCTGGCCATCTGCGGGGTGAACCCGGCGAACCAGGCCGCAGCGGAGCCGTCGGTGGTTCCCGTCTTGCCCGCCGCCGGACGACCGATGCCCAGGCTGGCGGCGGTGCCGCCGTTGAAGGGCTGCGACAGCAGGTAGCTGGTGCCGTCCGCGACCTCCTCGTCCATCACCCGCTCGCACTCGGGCTCGATCTCGATCGTGGTGCCCGCCTGGCGGTCCTCGATCCTGGTGATGGCCTGCGGCTCGCAGTACATGCCACCGGAGGCGAAGGTCGCGTAGGCGTTGGACACCCGCAGCGGGGAGACCTCCTCGCTGCCCAGCGTGAAGCTGCTGTTGGCGAGCGAGTTGTCGTTCTCCGTGAACAGGGTGCCGTCGGCGCGCTTCAGCCCGATCTTCTCGGCCATCTTCATCGTGTTGCACAGGCCCGCGCGGGCCTGGAGCTGCGCGAAGAAGGTGTTGGACGAGGCCTTCGTGCCGGAGATCATGTTGTGGTTGCCCGCGTTGCTGTCACCGGCGTTGCTCAGCGACCACGACTCCAGCCGCCCCCCGTTGCAGGAGGTCTGGCCGCTCACCGTGGTGGAGCTCGGTGAGTTGAACGAGGTACTGAAGGGCAGCCCCTGTTCCAGCGCGGCGGCGAGGGTGATCGCCTTGAACGTCGACCCGGCCTGGAAGCCGCTGCTGCCGCCCCGGTCCGAGTCGGTGGTGAAGTTGATCGAGGTCTCGCCGAGCTTGCTCTCGTCGGGACCGTAGTTGCGGCTCTGCATCATGCCGAGGATGTGGCCGGTGCCCGGCTCCACGACCGCCTGCGCGGCGACCTTGCGGGAGTCGTTCTTGCGCGGCACCCACTTGTCCACGGCCTTCTGCCCCGCCTCCTGCGTCTGCGGGTCCAGGGTCGTGTGGATCTCCAGGCCAGCGGTGCGCAGCCAGCGCGCCCGCTCGGTCTCGTTGGGGCCGAACCGCTCGTCCTGCTCGATCTCCTGCACGACGTAGTCACAGAAGAAGGGCTCGTCGCTGGGGACGCACCCGTTGGGCGGGGTGTCCAGCTCCAGCTCCATGTCCTCGGCCTTGGCCTCCTCGGCCTCCGCCTCGGTGATGGCCCCGGTGGCGACCATGCGGTCCAGGACGACGTTGCGCCGCTCGGTGGTCTGCTCGGGGAAGAAGCGCGGGTTGTACAGGTACGGATAGCGCACGAGACCGGCGATGGTCGCCGCCTGGTGCAGCTCCAGCTCGCTCGCGGGCACCTGGAAGAAGTGCTGTGCGGCGGACTCGACGCCGTAGGCGCCGTCACTGAAGTAGGCGATGTTGAGGTAGCCCTCGAGGATCTCGTCCTTGGACATCCGCTGTTCCAGGGCGACGGCGTAGCGCAGCTCCCGGATCTTGCGGGCGATGGTCTCCTCGCGGGCCTCCTCCAGCTCCTCCTGGGAGGTGGCGGCCTCGATCTGCACGTTCTTCACGTACTGCTGGGTGATGGAGGAGGCACCCTCGGTGTTGCCTCCCACGGTCCGGAGCGCGGCACGCAGGGTGCCGGAGACGTCCAGACCGCCGTGGTCGTAGAAGCGGGAGTCCTCTATGGCCAGGATCGCGTCGACCATGACCGGCGAGACGTCGTCGATGTCGACGAGCTCGCGGTTCTGGTCGAAGATCTCGGCGATGACGCCGCCCTCGCTGTCGTAGATGGTCGACCGCTGAGGTGGCGGAGGTGTCTCAAGTTGGCTGGGCATGTCCAGGAAGCCGCTGGCGATGTTGCGGGCGGTGATCCCCATGCCGCCGACCGCCGGAAGGGCGAGTGCGGCGACGAGGAGGCCGGCGATCACACCGACGACGACCAGTTGGCTGATTCTTTGAAGCAATGTCCCCTGACCCACCCCATCAGACTAAGTGACCACGAACGCTCAGAAGCGGTGCGATCGGTAACGGACGGTGCGTTCTCACGCCGAATCGCCCATGACTACGCACGAGCCGTACCCCCGGACCATCCTTCCACGGTTAACGCGGGGAGCTCCGGGAGCGGTTCGGCCGACACGCGCCCCTGCCCCGGTCGGGGAGGGTGGTCGGCCGGTCGCGCAATGGCCCGCTCGGGCCATATCCGTGAGACGGAAAGTGGGTCGAGTGGGTTCTGTTGGCGCGGCGATCCGAACCGTACTTTCGAGATACGGGGGCGCCGTGACGGTACGTGCACGTCGCGCCCCACGCGGTAGCGGGAGGCCACCGTGTTCACCTCCACTCAACCAGAGCACACCAACCACCTTTGACCGCGAGCGCTAGCACACGTCTGGGAAGTGGGCCACATGTGGACCAATCAGTGGACGACCGAGGCCCTGTGCCGTCAGATCGACCCCGACGCCCTTTTTGTCCAGGGCGCCGCGCAGAACCGCGCCAAGCTCTTCTGCCACGGCTGTCCCGTGCGTGTCGAGTGCCTCGCTGACGCCCTCGACCACCGGGTCGAGTTCGGTGTGTGGGGCGGCATGACCGAGCGGGAACGCCGTTCCCTGCTGCGCAAGCACCCCGAGGTCACCGACTGGGCACCCGTGCTGGAGGAGGCGCGCCGGGAGGGCGCGGACGATCTCTCCCGCATCGCGCGCACCCTGCGGGACTCGCCCGCCTGACCCCTCCGTCCGGCGCGGCCTCAGGCGGCCCCCGGACCGGCCTCCCCCGAACCTGCCTCCCCGGGACCCGTGGCCTCCCCCGGATCGGTCTCATCGGTACCGGGCTCATCGGTGTCCGCCGACCCCGGCGCGCCCCCGGCGAGCGCGACGCCGATCTCCCGCAGCCCGGCGAGGTCGTGCACGTCCTCGGGCCGCGCCGGGACCTCGACCACCCGCGCCCCCCGGTGCGCCGCCAGCATCCGGGACCGCAGCCGCTCCTCGCGCTCGTGCGTCCGGACCCGCTCCGCGTGCAACCGCAGCGCCGCCGCCGCGATCGGGTGGGTTCCGGCCTCCGTCAGGGACACGGCGGCCTTCAGCGCCTCCTCGGCGCCCAGCCGGGAGCCCGGGCCGGGCGGCAGCGGGTGCGTCCGGTTGACCACCAGTCCCGCCAACGGCATGGACTCCGTCGCCAGGCGGTCCATGAAGTACGAGGCCTCCCGCAGCGCGTCCGTGTCCGGGACCGCCACCACGACGAACGCCGTCCCCGGTGTCCGGAGCAGGCGGTACGTGCGCTCGGCGCGCTTCTGGAACCCGCCGAACACCGTGTCGAAGGCCGAGACGAACGACCGCAGGTCGGCCAGGAACTGGGCACCGACGATCTTCCCCACCACCGCCCCCACCACGTTGACCCCGGCACCCAGCAGCCGGAACGCGCCGTTGGCCGGGGGACTGAGAAACCGGATGAGCCTGCCGTCCAGGAACCGGCCGAGCCGCTTGGGAGCGTCGAGGAAGTCCAGCGCGGAGCGGCTGGGCGGGGTGTCCACCACGATCAGGTCCCACTCGCCGGACTGGCGCAGCTGCCCCAGCTTCTCCATGGCCATGTACTCCTGCGTGCCGGAGAAGCTCGTGGAGAGGGTCCGGTAGAAGGGGTTGGCCAGGATCTGGCGGGCCCGCTCGGGGTCGGCGTGCTCCCTGACGACCTCGTCGAAGGTCCGCTTCATGTCGAGCATCATCGCGTGCAGGCTGCCCTTGGCCGTCTCGGGGAGCGGCACCGGGCGCGGGGTGTTGTCCAGCTCCACCAGGCCCATCGACTGCGCGAGACGCCGGGCCGGGTCCACGGTGATCACCACGGTGCGCCGTCCGCGTTCGGCGGCGCGCAGCCCCAGCGCGGCGGCGGTGGTGGTCTTGCCGACCCCGCCCGACCCGCAGCACACGATGATCCGCCTGCGGGGGTCGTCCAGGAGGGCGTCCACGTCCAGCGGCGCGCCCTCACGCGCGCCCCGCGCACCCGGACCTCCCGCTCTCGGGCCCTCGGTCAACGTCCCACCCCCTGATCGGTCAGCCGCCGGGCCAGGTCGCCCAGCGCCGCGCGGTCCACACCGCCCTCCACCCGGGGCAGCTCCACCAGGGGCGGGCCCAGGTCCTCCAGCTCGCCGCGGACCCGTTCCTCCAGGAGCTGGCGCAGCGCGTGCGCGCGCACCTCGCCCGCGAGGTCGGCGGCCAGCGCCCCGGGCGCCTCCAGCAGGGCCGGGTCCAGGTTCGCGGCCCCGAGCCCCGACGCGATCGCGGCGGTGTCCGTCTCGCCCGCGACGGCGGCGGCGAGGTCGGCCGCATCCAGCAGCGGCGGGGCGACCATGTTCACGAGGACGGCGCCCGGGCGCAGCCCCAGTTCACGGAGTTCCGCGATCCCGTCCCGGGTCTCCTGCGCGGGCATCTCCTCCAGGAGGGTCACGAGGTGCACGCGGGTGCGGTCGGACCGGATCACCTCCATGACCCGGTCGGCGTGGTCGCGGACCGGACCCACCCGGGCGAGCCCGGCCACCTCGGAGTTGACGTTCAGGAACCGCCCGATCCTCCCGGTGGGCGGCGCGTCCATGACCACGGCCTCGTAGTGGAAGGGTGCTCCGGCGGGGGCGTCGGAGGACCGGCGCCGGGCGCCCGTGGGCCGCCGGACCGCCTCGGTGGCCTTGCCGGTGAGGAGGACGTCGCGGAGCCCGGGGGCGATGGTGGTGGCGAAGTCGACGGCGCCCAGCCTGGTGAGTGCCTGCCCGGCCCGGCGCATGCCGTAGAAGAGCTCCAGGTACTCCAGCAGCGCCGCCTCGGGGTCCGCCGCGAGCACGTGCACGGAACCGCCGCCCGGTGCGGAGATCATCTCGCGCTCCTCGTAGGGCAGGGCGGGGCTCCCGAGCAGGGAGGCCACCCCCTGGCGGCCCTCGACCTCGACCAGGAGCACGCGGCCGCCCCGGGAGGCCAGGGAGAGGGCCAACGCGGTGGCGGCCGTCGTCTTGCCCGTGCCGCCCTTGCCGGTCACGATGTGCAGTCGGGCACCGGCGAACGCCGCTCCCGGGTCGTCTCCGCGCGGTCCCTGTTCACGATCGCTCACCCCACGGAGTCTATGTGCGTGCCTCTTCGGGAGTCGGACGCGGGTGCGCCCGGGTCCGCCTGACCTCCCGGGTGGGCACGGGTGAGGTGTCGTCGGGCGCGGAGGCGTCCCGCGCCCTTGCTGCCCCCGGGGCGGTCCCGGGTCAGCTCCGCGCGCCGAGCCGGATGCCCTCGATCGTCATACGCACGAGTTCTTCGCTGTCGACCCGCCACGTCTCGACCCCGAGGTGACCGCTGCGCTCGAGTTCCGCGATGCCGTGCGCGGTGGACATCAGCAGCGCGCCGTATCGGGGGGCATCGGTCGTACCGACCAGATCACCGAGCAGGTCGAGGAACCCGTCCTGGAGACGACCGGCGGACTCCGCGGCCTCGCGGTCCTCGGCGGGCGTCGCGAACATGAGCGCGTACAGATGCGGTCGCTCGCGTGCGCGTCCGATGAGCGCCATGACCGCGCTCTCCAGCCTGGCGCCCGGGTCGCCCGAGCCCGTGCGCAGCTGCTCGACCTCGGCGGCGAGGGAGTCCCACGCCGCGATCGCGAGCGTGGCCAGCAGCTGCTCCTTGTTCGTGAAGTGCCCGTACGGCGCACCGCGTGAGACCCCGGCCCGCGCGCCGACTCCGCGGAGGGTGACCATCGCCGCACCGCCCTCGTCCAGCAGTTCGGACGCGGCTCGAAGGAGGGCGCTACGGGTCGCCGCAGCCGTCTCAGCTCTGGTCACCATGGCCGAATTCTACTTGACAGTGTCACATGAATCTCCCATCATCATTCATATGACAAAGTCATATGAATCTCGTCCCCCGCACGACCCGGTGGACGGTGCCGCCCCCGCGGGCGGTGTGCGGGCAGCGTTCTCGGCTTCGAGCGTGCCCCCGATGCGGGGCCGCACCGTTGTCGTCACCGGCGCGAACAGCGGCATCGGCCGGGTCACCGCCCGGGTGTTCGCCGAACGGGGCGCACGGGTGGTGCTGGCGGTGCGCAGCGAGGAGAAGGGGCGCTCCGCAGCCGCGGAGATGACCGGTGAGGTCGAGGTCCGACGACTCGACCTCGCCGACCTCTCCTCGGTTCGTGCGTTCGCCCGGGACCTCACCGACCCCGTCGACCTGCTGATCAACAACGCGGGTGTGTCACTCCCGCCCCCCATCCGCACCGCCGACGACTTCGAACCGCAGCTCGGGACCAACCACCTCGGCCACTTCGCGCTGACGAACCTGCTGCTCCCGCGGATCCGGCAGCGGGTCGTCACGGTGGCCTCGCTCGCCCACCTGATCGGCTCGATCGATTTCGGCGACCTCAACCAGCACCGCAAGCGCTACCGGGGCATGGCCGCGTACGGGCAGTCCAAGCTCGCCAACCTGCTCTTCACCAGCGAACTCCAGCGCCGACTGGAGGCGGTCGGCTCACCGGTGATCGCGACGGCCGCGCACCCGGGGATCTCGGCCACGAACCTGATGAGGTCCGAGGACCCGGGCCCGGGCTTTCGGCTGGGGCAGGCCCTGATCGGCGCGCTCACACAGAGTCAGGACGACGGTGCCCTTCCCACGCTCTACGCGGCCGTCGCCGAGATCCCTGGGAACGGCTACGCCGGTCCGGGCCGACTCATGGGGCTCCGGGGAGCTCCGAAGCTGGTCGGACGGGCGCGCAGAGCGCGGGACGCCTCCGTGGCGCGTCGGCTGTGGGCGGTCTCGGAGGCCCTGACCGGAGTCGGCTTCCCCCTGGAACCCGGCGGGCACTCGGAGGGACCCGTCCTGAGGGGGGCGTCACCGGGTCCGCCTGACCTCCCGGGTGGGCGCGGGTGAGTAAGGTGAGCGGCGTTGAGGGGCGGCCCCTGGGGCCGCCGGTGACCGAGAGGGGTAGACGATGACCAAGTGGGAGTACCAGAGCGTGGCTCTGCTGTCGCACGCCACCAAGCAGATCCTGGACAACTGGGGCGAGGACGGCTGGGAGCTGGTCTCCGTCGTGCCCGCGCCGCTGCCCGAGGGCACGGACCCGCGTAACCAGCAGTACGTCGCCTACATGAAGCGGGCCAAGTAGATGGCGACCCCCGAGGAGCGCATCGCGGAGCTGGGGCTCACCCTGCCCGAGGTGGTTCCCCCGGTCGCGGCCTACCAGCCGACCGTTCGCAGCGGTGCCCACGTCTACGTCTCCGGCCAGCTGCCGTTCGTGGACGGCGCCCTTCCGGCGACCGGGAAGGTCGGTGCCGGGGTCAGCCCCGAGACCGCCAAGGAACTGGCCGCCGTGTGCGCGCTGAACGCCATCGCGGCGGTGCGGGCCGAGGTCGGTGACCTGTCCGACGTGGTGCGGATCGTGAAGGTGGGCGGCTTCGTGGCCAGCTCACCCGAGTTCACCGGGCACCCCGGTGTGATCAACGGGGCCAGCGAGCTGCTGGGCGAGGTCTTCGGGGCGGCCGGGGTGCACGCCCGGGCCGCAGTCGGAGTCGCCTCCCTGCCGCTGGACTCTCCGGTCGAGGTTGACATGATCGTCGAGGTCCGCTGACCGGACCCGGGGACGACCCGGGCCACAGCGCGGCCTTCGTGAACGACGGGAGTGTGTCGATGACCGAGGACGACGGTGTGGCCCGGCCCCGCCCCGCCGCCACCGTGATGCTGCTGCGTCCGGCGGCGGGCTCCGACGCCGTGCGGGCCGAGCGCCCCATGGAGGTCCTGCTCATGCGCAGGGTGCCGTCCATGGGGTTCGCCCCGGGCGCCTACGTCTTTCCCGGCGGCCGGGTGGACGAACGGGACTCCGACGGCGACCTCCCCTGGACCGGCCCGTCCCCGGCGGAGTGGGCCGGGATCCTGGGAACGGACGTGCCCCGGGCGCGCGCCCTGGTGTGCGCGGCCGTGCGGGAGACCTTCGAGGAGACCGGCGTGCTGCTCGCCAGCGAGCCCGAGCGGGCGGGCGAGGAGGCGATCACCCTCGACACAGCCACTGACGACTGGGAGCGGGACCGGCTCGGCCTGATCGACCGCACCCACGCGTTCACGGAGGTGCTGCGACGGCGCGGCCTGGTACTGCGCTCGGAGTGGCTGCGCGCGTGGGCGAGGTGGGTCACCCCGAGGAACCAGCCGCGCCGCTTCGACACCTGGTTCTTCACCGCCGAACTCCCTCCGGGGCAGGAGTCGCGCGACGTCGGCGGGGAGGCGGACCTCACGCGGTGGACCGACCCGTCCGTGGTCGCCTCCGAGTGGAGCGCCGGGCGGATGCCCATGCTGCCGCCGACCGTGATCGCCTGCGCCGAGCTGGCCGAGCGGCGGACCCTCCAGGGGGTGCGGGAGGCCCGACGGGATATCGTTCCCATCGAACCGGACGTTCGGGAGATAGACGGTCAGATCCGTGTCGTGGCGCCGGACGGCAGCGACTTCCCCCTGCCGGGGGCCGACGCCACGAGGTGAGCGTCCGCCCCGGGCGGTGCGCGGCTCCCCGTCACCGAGCGGCCCCCAGCGGGTCCCGCCGGACGGGTCCGGGTCGGCCGATCGAAGCGAGGTGCGATGAGGATCGACGGTTCCGGGACACTGCGCGCCGCCTGCGTGCTCTGCCCCAACCCAGGCCCGATGACGTTGGAGGGGACCAACACCTGGATCCTGCGTGAACCGGGTGGACGCGGGGTGATGGTCGTCGATCCGGGCCCGCACGACGAACGGCACCTGGAACGGGTGGCGCGGACCGTGCAGGAACAGGGCGCACAGGTCCAGATGGCCGTGGTGACGCACCGGCACTTCGACCACGCCGAGGGCGCCCGGTACCTCTCCGAGCTGACCGGGGCGCCGGTGCACGCGGTGGACCCGGAGGTGCGGGTGGGCGGCGCGGGGCTGGAGGACGGCCAGCTGCTCGACGTGGACGGCCTGGAGGTACGCGTCATCGCCACGCCCGGGCACACCGACGACTCGGTGAGCCTGCTGGTGGAGGCCGACAGCGCCATCCTGACCGGCGACACCATCCTGGGCCACGGCACCACGGTGATCGACGGAGACGACGGCCTGGCCCCCTATCTGGACTCGCTGTACCGGCTCCGCGGCCTGGTGGAGGAGTACCAGGTGCGGACGCTGCTGCCCGGGCACGGACCGGTCCTGACCTCACCGGCGGCGGCGCTGACCTCCTACATCGACCACCGCGAGGCGCGCCTGGCGCAGGTCCGGGACGCCGTGGCGGCCGGGGCGGAGGGCGTCGAGGCGATCATCGACCGCGTCTACCCGGACGTGGTGGAGAGCATCCGTCCGGCCGCGGCCTCCTCGGTCCGGGCGCAGCTGCGCTACCTCGCGACCAAGGGCGAGCTCCCCGAGGGGTTCGTGGAGTAGGGTCCGCGCCGCCACAGGGGCCCCACACGGCCCGGAGAGCGGCTGAGAGGCCCCTGACAGCGCTGCGGCCGCCACCCCGGAGGGTGACGGCCGCACAGCGTCTGTGGTTCGGCTGAGGTCGTCTAGCGGGCGCGGCGGCGCATGCGCTCGACGTCCAGCAGGACCACGGCCTTGGCCTCGATCCGCAGCCAGCCGCGCAGGGCGAACTCGGCCAGGGCCTTGTTGACCGTCTCGCGGGAGGCGCCCACCAGCTGGGCCAGCTCCTCCTGGGTGAGGTCGTGGTGCACGTGCAGGCCGTCGTCGCCCTCCTTGCCGAACTTGTCGGCGAGTTCGAGCAGCGCCTTGGCCACGCGGCCGGGCACGTCGGTGAAGACCAGGTCGGCCATCACGTCGTTGGTCCGGCGCAGTCGGGCGGCCAGCGACTTCAGCAGCTGGAGCCCCACCTGCGGGCGGCTGGACAGGAAGGGCCGCAGGTCGTCGTGGCCGAGCCCGGCGAGCACGGAGTCGGTGACGGCCACGGCGCTCGCGGTGCGCGGGCGCGGGTCGAACAGCGACAGTTCACCGAACATCTCGCTGGGGCCGAGCACGCCCAGCAGGTTCTCGCGGCCGTCGACGGCCGTGCGGGTGAGCTTCACCTTCCCGCTGAGGATCACGTACAGGCGGTCGCCCTCGTCACCCTCGTTGAACAGGGTCTGACCGCGACCGAGACGCACCTCGTTCACCGAGGAGCGGAGCGCGGCCGTGTCCTCCTCGTCCAGCGCCTCGAACAGAGGGGCCTTCCGGAGCACCTCGTTGATCTCGTCCACACGTCCTCCTAAAACCTGACCGTCAACAGTGTGACGTATATCGCAACCGGGTGGGAAACCAGTTCGTTACCACGGCTTGTCCGCCGGGAGACAACGTGCCCACAACAGCCGACGTCAGCCCATTGGATCCTAGTCGTTGTCGACTTGGGTCAGGGCTTGTCCGCGCCGGGTGACCGGACATTGGTTACATAATCTCGGTCACCAGCCGAAACGTCGGCGCGCGGACCAATCCCGGCGCCGGGGTGAGTCGACCCGGACGTGCCCCACGACCGGACGCCTACCCTGTGACGATGTCCCACACTCCAGAGTCCCGCCACACCGCGTCCGAAGAGGACGCCGCCGTGCCGGAGAACGCCACGCCCACCGGTGAGAGCCGACTCGCGCTGGTCCGCCGCGCCCGGAAGATGTACCGGGAGCTCTCGGAGCTGTATCCGGACGCCCACGCCGAACTGAACTTCACCACCCCGCTGGAGCTCCTGGTCGCGACGATCCTGTCCGCGCAGTGCACGGACAAGCGGGTCAACCTGGTCACTCCGGCGCTCTTCGCGCGCTACCCCGACGCCGAGGCCTACGCGTCGGCCAGGCGTGAGGAGCTGGAGGAGATGATTCGTTCGACGGGGTTCTTCCGGGCCAAGGCCAACAGCCTGTTGGGGCTGGGCCAGGCCCTGTGCGAACGACACGGCGGCGAGGTCCCTGGAAACCTCACCGACCTGGTCAAACTACCCGGTGTAGGGCGAAAAACCGCAAACGTACTGCTCGGAAACGCCTTCGATGTGCCGGGGATCACCGTGGACACCCACTTCGGGCGCCTGGTCAGGCGTTTCGGGTGGACCGACGAGGAGGACCCGGTCAAGGTCGAACACGCGATCGGGGAGCTCTTCCCACCGAAGGACTGGACGATGCTCTCCCACCGCGTGGTGTGGCACGGCCGCCGCGTGTGCCACGCCCGCAGGCCCGCCTGCGGCGCGTGCGCGGTGGCCCGCTGGTGCCCGTCCTTCGGGGAGGGGCCCACGGACACCGCCACCGCCACCAAACTGCTCCGCATGCGCTCCTTCGCCTGACCGCCCGCGCACCCGGGGACGCGGGCGCGGGTCGCCGCGGTTTGTACCCTGAATCACGTGAGTGCGCGCACACCGGCTCCCGAGGCGTCCGCACCCGCACAGACGTCGGCGCGACAACCCCCGGAACAGGTTCCCTGCGTATGAACTCGACCCCGCTCTGGCTGTCCGCTCTCGCGGACGCCGCCCGGACGATGCCGGTACCCAAGCCGATGCGCCCGCCGGAGCGGGGAGGGCGGGAGTCGGCGGTGCTCATCCTCTTCGGAGAGACCGACCGGGGCCCCGACCTCCTGCTCATCCAGCGCAACGACGGGCTGCGCCGCCACGCGGGCCAGCCCGCCTTCCCCGGCGGGCGGATCGAGCCCATCGACGCCTCACCCGAGGCGGCCGCGCTGCGCGAGGCGGAGGAGGAGACCGGTGCGGTGCCGGACGGGATCGACGTGGTCGGCCGCCTCCCCGAGCTCTACCTGAGCTTCAGCGACTTCCGGGTCGCCCCCATCCTCGGCTGGTGGCGTGAACCCTCCGAGGTGCGCGCCGCCGACGCCGGAGAGGTCGCCGCCGTGGCCCGGGTCCCCGTCGCGGACCTGGCCGAGCCCGCCAACAGGGTCAAGGTCCGCTACGGGGGCGGCCCCATGTGGGGCCCGGGCTTCCGGGTGGACGGCATGCTCGTGTGGGGATTCACCGGCGCGATCATCGACAGCCTGCTCGTGCTCGGCGGATGGGAACTTCCCTGGCGCGACCGGGGTCTCACTGACGTGTTCGAAGCCACCCCGCAGGGCCTGCGCCCGGTCGGGTAACGCTCACTTCTTGGAGGGCATCCGTGCTCGACGCGGTTCTGGTCATCCTGTTGCTGCTCTTCGCGGTGACCGGGTACCGGCAGGGATTCATCGTCGGCGTCTTCAGCTTCGTCGGCTTCATCGGCGGGGGGATCGTCGCGGCGCTCACCGCGCCGGGGCTCATCCAGGACTGGGTGGCCGACCCCGGCCGACAGGCGCTGCTGGCCATCGCCGTGGTGTTCCTGTCCGCCGCACTGGGCCAGTTTCTCGCGTCCTACCTGGGCACCATGGTCCGCAACAGGGTCACCTGGGACTCGGCGCGCGTCGTGGACGCGCTCGGCGGGGCCGTGGTCAGCGGGATCTCGGTGCTCCTGGTCGCCTGGTTCATCGGCAGCACGGTGGCCAACTCGGCCCTGCCGTACGTGTCCCAGCAGGTCAAGGAGTCGCGCATCCTCCAGTCGGTGGACGCGCTGATGCCGGACGCCGCCCACCAGGGCTTCTCGACCTTCCGGCGGGTGGTGGACCAGAGCGCCTTCCCGCAGGTGTTCAGCGGTCTGGGTACCGGTGAGCTCGCGGAGGTCGAACCGCCGGACCCCGACGTCCTCACCACCCCGGAGCTCATCGAGTCCAGCCGCAGCGTGGTCAAGGTGCTGGGCACCGCCCCCTCGTGCCAGCGCAGGGTGGAGGGCACCGGCTTCGCCTACGGCCAGGACCGCATCATGACCAACGCCCACGTGGTCGCCGGGGTCACCGAGGACCTGCGCGTGGTCACCCGGGACGGGCACCAGCTGGAGGCCACCCTGGTGCTGTTCGACGCCCAGCAGGACCTGGCCGTGCTGCACGTGCCCGGGATGGACCTGGAGCCCCTGGACTTCAACACCGAGGCGGCCCAGGGCGACGACGCGGTCGTGGCCGGGTTCCCGCGCAACAGCGGGTTCACGGCGGTCCCGGCGCGCGTTCGCGCCAAGCAGACGGCGCAGGGCTCGGACTTCTACCACGCGCAGCAGGTGAGCCGGGAGATCTACCAGGTGCGCGCGGTGGTGCGCCCGGGCAACTCCGGCGGCCCGCTGCTGGCCCCCGACGGCACGGTGTACGGCGTGGTGTTCGCCGCCGCCACCAACGAGGACGAGACCGGGTACGTGCTGACCGCGGACGAGGTCGCGGCCAACGCGGAGGAGGGATTGACCGCCACCGCGGAGGTCTCGTCCCAGACCTGCGACTGATCCGGGGCGGGGCCCGGTCTCCGGGCCCCGGGAACGACGAGGGGGCGCCTCCCGTGTGGGAGGCGCCCCCTCGTGACGTGACTTCTAGTTCGAGCTCGGGTTCTGGGTCTGGTCCGTCTGGATCGGCCAGCTCATCCGGACCACCGTCCCCGACTCCTCGGGATCGATGCTCACCTCGTCGGCGAGGCCGGTGATCACCGCCAGGCCGAGGCCGGGGGAGAAACCGGAGATCCCGCCGGGAGGGGTGTCCTCTCCGTCGAGGAAGAGGCCGTCGAGCAACGGCTCCAGGTGGGTCGTCTCCTCGGTGTCCTTCGCGGGGGCACGGTCGGAGACGACCACCTCGAACCGTCGTGTCGCGCTCCCGTTGGAGTGCGGCGTCGGGGCCGAGGCGTCGGTCCGGGGATCCGTCGCCGGATCGGGTCCGCTGCCGTCGATCAGCTGGAGCTGGATCGGCTGCGTGGGGCAGTGCAGCTTGTGCGCCGCGACCGCCCGTGAGCAGGCCTCACCGACCGCCAGCCTGATCTCGTCGATCGCGGAGGCGGCGATACCCGCCCGACGTGCGACGGTCGCGGCCATGAGCCGGGCCGTGCGCACGTGGGCCGGGAGCGCGCTGATCGTGAGCGTGATGGTTGCCATCGCTCGCTCTGGGTTACTTCGACGAACGCTTGTCGATGGCTTCCTGCACCGAGCTGTGGATACCGAACACCTTGGTCAGCCCGGTGATCCGGAAGATCTTCAGAATCCGCTCCTGGGTGCAGACCAGGTCCAGGGTCCCGTCGTGAGCACGGACCCGCTTCAACCCGCCCACAAGCACACCGAGGCCCGTCGAGTCCAGGAACTCCACCTTCTCCATGTTCACCACGAGGTGGAAGTTGCCCTTGTTGACCAGGTCGATCAGCAGCTCGCGGAGCCGGGGCGCGGTATAGACATCGATCTCACCCTCAACGACGACGATCTCGGTGTCGCCCTCGGTGTAATGATCAAGCTTCAAATCCACAAGTCCTCCAGCGCCGAACCGCGAAATATCGCGAAGTATCTCTGCCGGGCGTTACCCCACCAGCACGCATTCAACCACGGGTGTCGCGAATGTCCGTCCGTCAAGCACGGAAGAACGGCGACCCCGCGCCACTCCTACCCCGGATGTCACACTGAAACCGACGTCGAGCGGTGCCCCGAACCTGGGAACGAGGGCCGACGACTCGTGAACGTGTCCAGTGAGGAGGGGACTCGATGAGGCGATCGGAGCCCGTGCTCCCCGGTGTGTGGCGTGACGACACCCGATACCCGCAGGTCACCCATATCGAGCATGTGGCCCGCAACGCGGGAGTGAGTGGGGACTGGCCGCGGTGGACAGCCCCCCATCTGGTCGAACGACTGGCCGAACGGGGGATCACGGGTCCGTGGTCCCACCAGGCAGCCGCCGCCGACCTCGCACGCTCGGGCCGTGATGTGATCATAGCCACGGGTACCGCCTCGGGGAAGTCGCTTGGCTTCCTTATGCCCGCTGTGGACGCGATTGACTCAGGGGAAACGGTGCTCTACCTCTCCCCCACGAAAGCGCTTTCCCAGGACCAGCTCAGATGGATTACGGACCTGGGACTTTCGGGCATGCGCGCGGCCGTCTACGACGGTGACACCACCCCCGAGGAACGCTCCTGGGTACGCGAGCACGGGAACTACGTCCTGACCAATCCGGACATGCTGCACCACGGCATCCTGCCCCGGCACGGGGCGTGGTCGCGGTTCCTGCGGCGGCTCCGCTACGTGGTGATCGACGAGGCCCACCGGTACCGGGGGGTCTTCGGCTCGCACGTGGCCCAGATCCTGCGGCGTCTGCGCAGGGTGTGCGCCCGCTACCGCTCGGAGCCGGTGTTCGTCCTGGCCTCGGCCACCTCGGGCTCGCCCGCCGAGAGCGCGACCCGGCTGACCGGGGTCCCGGTCACCGCCGTGAGCGAGGACGGATCGCCCCGGCCGGGGATGTCCGTGGCCCTGGTCGAGCCCGAACTCACCGACCTCACCGGGGAGAACGGCGCCCCGGTCCGCCGCACCGCGCCCTCACAGGCCGCCGAGATGCTCGTCGACCTGGTCCGGGACGGGGTCAGGACGCTGGTGTTCGTGCGTTCGCGCCAGGGCGCGGAGGTGGTCGCGATGAACGCCCGGCGGATGCTCACCGAGAACGGCGAACACGACCTGGCCGGACGGGTCGCGGCCTACCGGGGCGGGTACCTGGCGAGCGAGCGGCGCGAACTGGAGGAGTCCCTGCGCACGGGGGAGCTCCTCGGTCTGGCCAGCACGAACGCCCTGGAACTGGGTGTGGACATCAGCGGGCTGGACGCCGTGCTCATCGCCGGTTGGCCGGGCACGCTGGCGTCCCTGTGGCAGCAGGCGGGTCGGGCCGGGCGGCGCGGGGAGGACGCCCTGGCGGTGTTCATCGCGCGGGACGACCCCCTGGACACCTATCTGGCCCACCATCCCGAGGCCATTTTCGGGCGCTCGGTGGAGGCCACCGTCCTTGATCCGGAAAACCCGCACATCCTCGGCCCGCACCTGTGCGCCGCCGCCCAGGAGCTCCCGATCACGGGCGAGGACCTCACCCTGTTCGGTGAGACCACCGAGGGCCAACTCGCGGAACTCGTGGACCGGGGACTCCTGAGGAAGCGCCCCAGAGGCTGGTTCTGGACGAGCCACGAACGGGCAAGTGACCTGGCCGATATCCGGGGCGCGGGCGGCCCCCCGGTCCAGATCGTCGACACCGCCAGCGGGCAGCTGCTCGGGGAGATCGACGAGGCCGCCGCGCACGGCACCGTCCACGCGGGGGCGGTCTACCTCCACCGGGGGGCGACCTACCTGGTCGACGACCTCGACCTGGACGAGGGGGTGGCCCTGGTGCACGCCGCCGAGCCGCCGTACAGCACCTGGGCGAGGGACACCACCGACATCACCGTGCGGTCGGTGCTCCGCGAGGAGACCTGGCCCGGCGGGGCGTCGGTCTGCTTCGGGGAGGTCGAGGTGGTCCGCCAGGTGGTGGGCTTCCTCAAGCGCGACGTGCGCACCGGTTCCGTCCTGGGGGAGCAGTCCCTGGACATGCCCGAACGCACGCTCCAGACCCGTGCGGTGTGGTGGACGCTGCCCCGCGAGGGGGAGGACCGGCTGCGCGGGGAGGACGTCCCCCTCCTCGGCGCCGCGCACGCCGCCGAGCACGCGGCGATCGGTCTGCTGCCCCTGCTCGCCACCTGCGACCGCTGGGACATCGGCGGGGTGTCCACCGCCGTGCACGCGGACACCGGGAAGCTGACGGTCTTCGTCTACGACGGCTACGAGGGCGGAGCCGGGTTCGCGGAACGCGGCCACGCGGCCGCCCGCGAGTGGCTCACCGCCACCCGGGCGGCCATCGCGGACTGCGAGTGCGAGCAGGGCTGCCCCTCGTGCATCCAGTCGCCCAAGTGCGGAACCGGCAACGAACCCCTGAGCAAGTCCGGGGCGCTGCGCCTCCTCGACGAGGTCCTGGGCGCCGCGAGCTGAGTTGTCCACAGGCTGGGGACAACGCCTTCCCCTCCGCCAGAGCACACCGCACTCTGGAAGGACCGGGCGGAACCCCCTCCTCCCGGACCACCAGGGAGGTCCCGTGTTCCCTTGCCCGACGCCCGCCCCCGACCGGGGCATGAGCACCGCGGAGTACGCGGTCGGCACGATCGCCGCCGTCGCCATCGCGGGCGTGCTCTACCTCATCGCCACCAGCGAACCCGTCTCGGCCGCCCTCACCCAGGTGTTCGTCGATGCCCTCCAGCCCCGCCACTGACCACGGCTCCGTGACGATGGAGGCCGCCATGCTGCTGCCCACCCTGATGCTCGTGCTGGCCGTCGCCCTCGGCGGGATCGCGGCGGCCGAGGCCCGACTCTCCTGTGCCGACGCCGCCCGGATCGGGGCCCGGGCCCTGGCCCGTGGGGAACCGCCCGAACGGGCCCGGTCCCTGGCCCTGTCGGCGGCGCCGGAGGGGGCCGGCGTCGAGTTCTCCGAAGGTGAGGGAACGGCGCGGGTCACCGTCCGCGCCGAACTCAGGATCGGCCCCCTCCGGGCCCCGCCGCTCAGCGTCGGCGCCGACGCGGCGGTCCCCCTGGAGGCGCACGCGCGATGAACCGAGGCCTCCCGGACTCGGGTTCCGCGACGGTCTGGTGGATCTCGCTGAGCCTGGTTCTGTGGTTCCTGGTCCACGCCGTGCTCCTCACCTCGACCGCACGCCTGGACCGGGACCGCGCGGCGACCGCCGCCGACCTCGCCGCCCTCGCGGCGGCGGCCCGCGCGCACGAGGGATCGCACGCCGCCTGCGAGGTGGCCCGTCGGACCGCCGAGGCCAACGGGGCGGACCTCGACAGCTGTGACCTGGACGACCTCACCGTCGAGGTGACGGTCTCCCGCACCACCTCGGCCCTGTCCCAAGGGGTCACCGCCCGCTCCCGAGCCGGACCCGCCCACCCTCCCGGGTGACGCACCCGGCGGAAGCCCGTCCGCGCGGTTCGCCAGGGGGTTCGGGCAGAATCGGCCCAGGTCCCCCAGTGGACGCCCGTCCACGCCGTTCGTCAGGGGGTTCGGGCAGAACCGGGCCAGATTCCCCGGCGGACGGGGATCGTGCCCCCTCTGGGGCCTTTCCGGTTCCGAAGCCCGATTCCCGGGGGCGTGTGACCGCCCGAGCCCCCGGGACAGGTGAGTCCCCGGCCCGCGACGAACCCGGTCGACGGTCGTGGTGCTCCTCTGATCCCGAGTGACCGGCGGTGATCGGCACCCCACGGCCGTCCTCTTCCAGCCGCTGTGGGGTGCGTCCGTGATGTGCGCGGTCCTCACCTTCGAGGCGAGACTGGCCACGGGTGCCCCTCCCGCCTCCAGTGACAGGGTGGGCCCCTGTGACCCAGGACATACGTGGGTCCTCGAAAAAGTTTCGGCTCCCGACCGAACACACACCCCTCCACAGACATAGACGGGTGAGAGAACGGGAGGAACGCCGATGCGAGAAGGCCGGGCCGGAGACGAACACTCCGACCGACGCGACTTCAACGACATGTTCGAAGAGCACTACGACGCGGTCTACCGCTACGCGCGACGGCGTGTGGGGCCCGACCAGGCCGATGACGTCGCCTCGGAGGCCTTCGCGGTGGCCTGGCAGCGCCGGGGGCGTGTGACCCCGGGCCAGGAACTGCCCTGGCTGTACGCCTGTGCGCGCCGGATCGGGCTCGCCCAGATGCGTACGGCGCGACGCCAGGGGCTGATCGCCGCATCGCTCGGGCGTGAGACCGGGTCGGACCACCACGACGACGCCAACCAGTTCCTCGACCGTGCCGGTGCCCTCGCGGCGCTGGCCCGGCTGACGGAGGTCGAACGCGAACTCGTGATGCTCGTGACCTGGGAGGGGCTCGACTGCCGACAGGCGGCGAAGGTGGTCGGCTGCACCCACGTCACCGCTCGCGGGCGTCTGCACCGGGCTCGAAGAAAACTGACCGCGTACATGAAGGAAGACGCCCCCGCACCCGCTCGGGTCCGCGTCCTGAAGGAGGCCCCGTGGACGACCTGACCGCCCTGCGCAACGCGTTCGAGGGCACCGACCCCGCCAAGGACGCTCGCCCCACCCCCGAGTCCCGACAGCGGGCGCGCCTGAACGCCATCGCGAAACTGGAGGAAGAGAACACCATGGCCCGTCCCCTGTGGAAGCGCATCCCCGTCCTGGCCGCCGGTGCGGCCACCGCCGCCCTCGCCGTCGGCGCGGGAGTGGTCATCCTGCCCGGTGACGACCCCGCGGGCATCCCCCTCGCCTACGCCGCGCAGCCCGAACCCATCGAGGTGGCCGGAGGCGAACCGGTCGACGGCACCGAGCCGCTGACGGAACTGGCCGACGTCACCGAGGCGCGCGGCGCGGCTCCGGGCGAGGGCGACGTCGCCTTCGTGTCCACCACCGGCACGCATCTGCACCTGCTCACCGCCAACGCCGGTGACGAGGACCCCGACGAGACGTACGGCTACCGGTTCGTGCCCTACGACTGGACGGGGTGGGAGGACCTGGAGGGCAACACGCGCCTGGACACCGAGCCGAAGCCCCCGCTGGAGACCGGTGGTGAGGAGGCCGACCACGAGTGGTTCCTGGAGCAGGGCAGCGAGTCCCACGAGGACACCCTGCACGAGAGCCTGGTGTGGCCCGCCGAGCTGCCCACCGACACGGACGGCATGCTCGAGGTGCTGGCGGACTTCGGTGAGGGGCCGCTCGACGAGTCCCTGCCCGCAGTGGCCAACGCGGCGGAAAGGCTCTACGAGTCGCGCCCGCTGTCCGGTGCCGAGGAGGCGGCGATCCAGCGGGTGCTCGCGGAGGTCGCGGACGTGACCTATCTGGGTACCGCCACCGACACCCTGAACCGTGAGGGCGAGCTGTTCTCCTTCACCGTGGAGGACGAGGGCCGGGTGTCCGAGGTCCGGTACATGTACGACGCCGAGGACGGCGCGCTGCTCTACCGCGACACCACCGTGCTGGAGCAGGACCCCGACTACGGCGACGCCGCCGACTTCGGGCTGGAGTACCCGCTCCTCACCGAGCAGGTCGGCTTCGTGTGGTCGGGCTGGGTCGGCGAGATCGGTCAGCGCCCCTGACCTGAAGCGGGGGGCGGTGGACAGGGGTCCACCGCCCCTTCTTCAGTGTGCGAGGGCGGCCGACAGGAGTTCGGCCGCCATGGGCACGATGCCGATCAGGACGAAGGCGGGCAGGAAGCACAGGCCCAGTGGGGCGACCACCAGGACGCCCAGCCGCTCGACACGGGCGGTGGCCGCCGCCCTGGACCGGCGGCGAAGGTCCCGCACGTGCCGGTCGAGCAGGTCGGCCACGGGCGCGCCGGTCTCGGCGGCCCGGGCCAGGTCCGCGCCGACCGCCACCAGCGGCGCGGGCAGCGCCGATCGCTCCCAGGCCAGGGCGGGCTCGGCTCCCAGTCTCAGTTGGTCCCGCACCGCGGACAGCTCCGCGCCCAGGTCGCCGCGTGCCGCTCCGGCGACCGCTCCCAGACAGGAAGGGAGTGTGGCCCCGGCCCGGACCCCCGACGCGAGCAGGCCGATGAGCACGGGGAGGTCGTCGGTGACCGGCAGCCGTGGGGAGCGCTGCCGGTCCTGGCGGGAACGCCACCACAGGTAGGCGCCCGCGCCCAGCGCGGCGAGCACGCCCACCCCTCCGAGGAGGGCGACCAGCAGTGTCGCGGCACCGACCAGGGCGACGAGCCGTAGCCACGGCCCCGCCCTGTTCCAGATCCCGGCGACCCGCCCGACGTGGTTCCTCGGCTCCGGGGTACCGAGCACCTCTCGGAGCACCCGTGGGCGGTCCGAACCGCACAGGACCCACACCGACCCCGCCGCGCACAGCACCGCCGCCACCTCGAAGAACATCCCTCCTCCTTCGTCGTTTCCTAGCGGGTCCGACCACGGCCCGCCCGTCCGTCCCGGGAACCCACCTCCCCTGCTGACAGGGGAGTACGATCCTCGGTCGCACCCGTCGCACCCGTCGCACCCGTCGCACCCGTCGCACCCGTCGCACCCGTCGCACCCGTCGCACCCGTCGCACCCGTCGCACCCGTCGCACCCGTCGCACCCTCGGTGGTCGGATCCGGGACCACGCAGCCTCCCTCGCGCGAGGCATGGACATCGGGTGTCCGGGGTCAGCGGCCCCCAGCGGATCCCGGCGCACTCAACTCCTCGATGGCTTCGGTGAGCTCGGACATCAGAGGTCTGGGCCGAGAGGACCCTGCCGGTACCGGGTCGACGCGACTTCTTACTCCTGGGCACCTGCGTGAGGCGCGGACGTCTGAGGTCCGGGCCGAGAGGCCCCTTCGGTTCCGATGCCCGGATGCCCGGGACGGCGGTGTCCGTCTGGCCCCCCGAGGCCTCGGACTCGTGGGTCTGGGGTGTCGCACCGGGTTCACGCCACCGCTCCTCGGACCATGCGCAGGGTCCACCAGGCGCCGAGGAGATCCAGCAGCACCCCGGCGCCCAGGCAGAGCAGGCCCACGGGGGTGGTGAACAGGAACACCAGTGGTGAACCGCCCAGACCCGCCGACATCGCCATCCCGACCAGCGGCAACCCGGCCAGCACCAGGGCGGTGGTGCGCGGACCGGCGGTCCGCGCCCGCACCTCGGCCCGCTGCTCCTCGCGTTCGGTCAGGCTCTCCGCCAGTTCGTCCACCACCCCGGCCAGACCGGCACCGGTCTCCGACGCCACCTCCCAGCAGGCCGCCAGGTAGGCGAGCGCCCACAGGTCCTCGTCCCGTTCGGCCGCTCTGCGGAGCGAGGCCACGTCCGACACCGCGCCGACCAGCGGACCCGTCTCCAGGACCGCGACCCTCAGCGCCGTCTCCGGGGGTTGCCCGGAGCGGAGCTCGACCGCCATCACCCGGCAGAGCTGGATCACGGCCCACCGACGTTCCGCCCCCTGCGCACGGCGGGCGAGCGGCCGCGTCAGGAGGGCGAGCGGCGCCTTCAGACGGGGGAGGGGGCGGCGCGGGCGCGCGGGCACCACGGCCAGCCGGTACCAGCCGGTCGGCGCGGACCAGGCCAGGGCGGCCGCCAGCGCGCACACCAGCAGGAGGGTCACCGTCGCCACCCCCGTCCCAGCCGGGCGGCCACCTCCTCCGCGCCGGGGTGTTCCCGTCTGTGCCCGTCCGGGGTGAAGGCCACCGCGGGTTCGGCGCGCACCAGACCGGAGGACCCCTGGCGGAGGACCCTGATCTCGGAGAGGCGGCGCCCTCCCTGATCCCTGACCAGGTGGACCACCAGGACCCCGGTGGCGGCGAGCTGGCTGTGCACCGCGCCCCGGCTGAGCCCGGCGGCGCACCCCATGGCCTCCACCCGGGCGGGCACCTCCTCCGCCCCGTTGGCGTGCAGGGTCCCGGCGCCTCCCCGGTGCCCGGTGTTGAGGGCACCCAGCAGCGACACGATCTCCGGGCCGCGCGCCTCACCGACCACGAGCCGGTCCGGGCGCATCCGCAGCCCCTGGCGGACCAGGGTCTCCAGCGAGACCTCCCCGCTGCCCTCGATGTTGGCCGGGCGGGTCTGGAGGCGCACCACGTGCGGGTGGTCGGGGCGGAGCTCGGGGGAGTCCTCCGCGAGCACGATCCGCTCCTCCGGGTCCACCAGGGACAGCAGCGAGGAGAGCAGCGTGGTCTTCCCTGTCCCGGTACCACCGCTGACCAGGAAGGGTTCACGGTGGGAGACGAGGGCGCGGAGCAGGTCCGCGCCCGAGGGGGTGAGGGTGCCGCTGGCGGTCAGCTCCCCGAGGCCGAACACCTTCCGTGGCGGGATCCGCAGGGACAGGCAGGCCCCCTCGGGGGCGATCGGCGGCAGTACCGCGTGCAGTCGGGCCCCGCCGGGAAGGCGGGCGTCCACGTAGGGCGCGGCCGCGTCGAGGCGGCGACCCGCCTGGAAGGCGAGCCGCTGGGCGAGCCTGCGGACCTCGTCCTCGGACGTGAAGCGCACCTCGCGGACCCGGCGCAGCCCCTCCCCGGAGTCGACCCAGACCTGGTCGGGGCCGTTGACCAGGACGTCGGTGACGTCGGAGGTGAGCAGTTCCTCCAGGGGCCCGGCCCCGGAGAGGTCGGCGGCCAGCCTCCTGGTCATCGCGAGCAGTTCCCGGTCGCCCAGGGCGCCGCCCTCGGAGCGGATCGCGGTGGCGACGTTGGCCGGGGTGACCGGCGCGCCGGAGGCCACGAACCGGTCGCGGACCCGCTCCAGTACCGAGGGCTCCGACGCCGCGCGGGGGGCGCGCCGGTCCCAGACGGCGCTCACCGGGCCTCCCGGAGGGAGCACACGACCCGGTCCGCGTAGCGGGCCAGCGGTGACCGGGGGTTCCGGGCGGGGACCTCGCCCACCCGCAGGGCCCGGGACAGCCCCGGTTCGGGTGGCAGGTCGGCGCCGAGCTCCACCCCCAGTGCCGTGGTGACCACCCCGGTGGACAGGCCGCCCCTGGCCCCGCGTACCACCGCGCGCACCCGTGCCGTCTCCTGCCGCAGCCGGTGGGTCATGCGCGCGGCGGAGACCACCGAGTACACGTCGGCGGGGACCACCACGAGCACGAGGGTGGAGTGGTTGAGGAAGACGGTGGTGCCCGGGTCGAAGCAGCGGGGGAGGTCCGTCACCACCAGGTCGGTGCCCCGGCGGGCGGAGTCCAGCGCGGCCCGGGCCGCCCCCACGGGGAGCGGGTGCCCTTGCTCGCCGCCGTCGCGCCGGTCCCAGGTGAGCACGTCCACCCGGCCGACCCGGGGCAGGCCCTCCCGCAGGGTCCGCCAGGGCACGCGGCCGCGTTGTCGGAGCAGGTCGGCCCAGCCGGTGCGGGACCGTGGGTCGGTGTGGTCGCAGCCCAGGTAGACGTCGGCTCCGCAGCCCAGGGGGTCGGCGTCGAGCAGGGCGGTGGCCAGTCCGGCCCGCTCCCCGGCGAGGGAGAGGGCGGCCGAGAGCAGGCTGGCCCCCGCGCCGCCCCGGCCGCCGACCACCGAGACCACGGGTGCCGGTGAGCGGTCGGAGACGGAGGAGAACAGGTCGACGAGGGCCGACTCGTCCCGGGGCAGCAGGTAGACGCCCTCGCGGCGGGTGTCCTCGGTGCCGTGGCCGACCACCGCGACCCGTGGGTGGGGCGGGGGACCGGCGGCGCGCAGGGCGGGGTCCAGGTCGAGGCCGACCACGACGAGCGGGGAGCGGTCCCACGCGCGCAGGGCCTGTTCGGGGTCGGGGGCGACGGTGACCTCGGTGGCGGCCGCAGCCGTCAGTCGGAGGAGGTCGTCGAGGAGGGCGGGGTCTGCGGTGGCGATGAGGGTGCGCTGCGGGACGTCCATCGGACCTTCCGGGAGGGCGGGGAACCTGCCCTTTCGACCTTCGCCGAATCGGGGGCGCGGCGGAAGGCCCGGTGCGGATCTGTGGATAACCCGGTGACGGGGAGTGCGGCGGAGGGGACCGGCGGCGGCCCCACCCGGCGGGCGGGACACACGTACGGGGGCTGTCGTGCGTCCCTGCCCGTCAGGTGAGACGGAGCGGAGGTCGTCGAGCAGACCCCACAGGGGGAACTGGGGGCCACTCGGTTCCGGCCTCGGGGGGACAGGCCGGAGTCCGCTCTCCGGGGAAGGGTCCATCGGGAGCGCTGGTCCGTACGCGCGGAACCCCGTGCGGGGTGTCCGGGTTCGTACTTCTCGCGAGGAACGACGGTGACGCTGATTCGTGGGCGCAATGTCCGTATTGGCGGCTTGTGTCCATTAGGACAGAAGCCCGGAGTTTTGGCCCGTCGCTGTCGACCCTTCGCGCGACTCCGGAACAGACGCTATCACGAGAGACTGACTATCGGTTCGGGAATCCAACAGAAAAACTTCGCCCCGCCACCTTTTGGAAGAAGGATCCCCCGGCCTACAAACAAAGGAGACGGTGTCCGGGTCCGCTCCGGCGTGCGGGTCGAGAAGCCGCGCCACGCGGGGTCCCACAGGGTCGGCCGAGCTTTCGTGGGGCCACGTTCTTCCAGGTCGGGGCATATGTGGTGGCGACTTCTATCGCGATCCCGCGCGCCGTAAACGGCACCCCGGACAGCCATCCGGGGTGCCGTTCAGATGCACGTGCATGTGCGTGAGCAATCAGGAAACATTCGCGCACGTTCAAGCGTGATCGAAACGAGATGCGTCCGCGTCATTGCGCGTTGGTAAATCAAGTGAGAGGGGCGAACTGGCGATTATCCGAGAGAGCCGAACGCGGTTCGACGAACACCGTTCGGTTCTGCTGGAGCGGCCGATCAGCCGCGCTTGAGCGCCTCACACGTGGCGAGCGAGTCCTGGGCGCCGGCCCGCACCGCGCGGCAGCAGTACACGACCCACTCCGCGACCCCCTCGGCGGTGCCCGACATGTACGCGCGCAGCGCCGGGGCGTACTCGTCCCTCAGGGTCTGGTGACCCAGCTCGGACGTGACCAGGGACTTGGGGTCCAGCCCGCGCTCCACCAGGGTCAGCCGCTCGGCGGCACGCGCCACCAGCCCGTCCCCCCAGCCGAACGGACGGATCGCCATCAGCTCGCCGTGCACCAGCGCCGACGTCACCAGGGCGGGAACCTTCGTCCGCGCGCCGAGCAGCGCGTACAGGCCCTCCAACCGGGCGGCGGCCTCCGCCGCGCTCGGCGCCGGACCGAGGTCCATCGGGTCCTCGACCCGCTCACCCTCCAGTCGGGGGCGGCCCAGGGCGTCCTCGGACACGGCGTCGGCCGCGGCCAGGGTGTGCAGTCGCGCCAGCGCCTGCCGGGGAGCCTGGGGCCAGGTGTCCACCATCGTGCCCAGCTCGCCGCCGACACGGAGCGCGCCCTTGATCCGGGTGTCGTACACGTGGCCCTCGCGGATCTCGTCCATCGAGACCTCGGCCCCCTCCAGGGCGGCCGACGCGCACGCGCCCCGCAGGGAGGACTCCATGGACACGTCGCTGCTCCGACGGCGCAGGATGCGGTGCCCCAGCAGCCTGTCGACCAGGGTCCGCGTCTCGTTCACCGCGTCGCTCACCCCCGGAAGCCCGGCGATCCGGGACAGTGGGTCGGACGGGGATGCAGAAGTCGATTCGCTCACGGAAACCAACACTACGCGTCGGTAACACCGGCTGCTCCACGGCCCGGGGCGGGCTTCGAGGGACCGCTCGTCGCGGACCGGTGACCGTTCACCGACCGTTCGTCGCGCGCCCGCGCCACGCGGTCGCTGTACGCCGACCCGGCTGTTCCCCCGGTATGGACCACATGATTAGGCTGGACGCACAGCCGACGTAAGGAGAATCACAGTGGCCGACAGCACTCCCCCGAGCCAGGAGACACTGTCCAACCTTCTCCACGAGACCAGGAGCTTCCCGCCGCCCGCGGACCTCGCGGAGCACGCCAACGTCAAGGCCGACGCCTACGACACGGCCAACGGTGACCGCCTGGCCTTCTGGGAGGAGCAGGCCCGGAGGCTCCAGTGGGAGCGGACCTGGGACACCGTCCTGGACTGGCAGCCGCCCTACGCGCAGTGGTTCGTCGGTGGTCGGATCAACGCCTCCGTCAACTGTCTGGACCGGCACGTCGACGCCGGCATCGGGGACCGCGTCGCCCTCCAGTGGGAGGGGGAGCCCGGCGACAGCCGCGCGATCACCTACGCCGAACTCAAGGACCAGGTCTCCCAGGCGGCCAACGCCTTCACCGCGCTGGGCGTGACCAAGGGCGACCGCGTCGCCATCTACATGCCGATGATCCCCGAGACCGTCGTCGCCATGCTCGCCTGCGCCCGCATCGGCGCCGTGCACATGGTCGTCTTCGGCGGCTTCTCCGTGGACGCCCTCGGCCAGCGCCTGGACGACAGCCAGGCCAAGCTCGTCATCACGGCGGACGGCGGCTACCGGCGCGGCAAGCCCAGCGCCCTCAAGCCCGCCGTGGACGGCGCCGTCGCGGACCGCCCCGCCGTCGAGAACGTCCTCGTGGTGCGCCGCACCGGCCAGGACGTCGAGTGGAACGAGCGCGACGTCTGGTGGCACGACGTCGTCGAGACCGCCAGCACCGAGCACACCCCCGAGGCGCACGACGCCGAGCACCCGCTGTACATCATGTACACGAGCGGCACCACGGCCAAGCCCAAGGGCATCCTGCACACCACCGGCGGCTACCTCACGCAGGCCTCCTACACCCACTGGGCGGTCTTCGACCTCAAGCCGGAGACCGACGTCTACTGGTGCGCCGCCGACATCGGCTGGGTGACCGGCCACTCCTACATCGTGTACGGCCCGCTCTCCAACGCGGCCACCGTCGTCATGTACGAGGGCACCCCGGACACCCCGCACAAGGGCCGCTTCTGGGAGATCATCGAGAAGTACAAGGTCACCATCGCCTACATGGCGCCCACGGCGATCCGCACCTTCATGAAGTGGGGCGACGAGATCCCCGCCGGGTACGACCTCTCCAGCCTGCGGGTGATCGGCTCGGTCGGTGAGCCCATCAACCCCGAGGCCTACATGTGGTACCGGGAGAACATCGGCGGCGGGAAGACCCCGGTGGTGGACACCTGGTGGCAGACCGAGACCGGCGCGATCATGGTCAGCCCGCTCCCCGGCGTGACCTCGGGCAAGCCCGGCGCCGCGATGCGCGCCGTCCCGGGCATCGTCGCGGACGTGGTGGACGAGGAGGGCAAGTCCGTCCCGGACGGCGAGGGCGGCTTCATCGTCATCCGCGAGCCGTGGCCGTCCATGCTGCGCGGCATCTGGGGCGACGACCAGCGCTACAAGGACACCTACTGGTCGCGCTTCGAGGGCCTCTACTTCCCGGGTGACGGTGCCAAGAAGGACGAGGACGGCGACCTGTGGCTGCTCGGCCGCGTGGACGACGTCATGCTGGTCTCCGGCCACAACATCTCCACGACCGAGGTGGAGTCCGCCCTGGTCTCCCACCCGAAGGTCGCGGAGGCGGCCGTCGTGGGCGCCGTCGACAAGGTGACCGGTCAGGCCATCGTCGGCTTCGTCATCCTGCGCGGCGGTGCCGAGGAGGTCCCCGCGGACCTGGTCCAGGAACTGCGCAACCACGTCGGCACCTCGCTCGGCCCCATCGCCAAGCCCGCCCGGCTCCTCGCCGTTCCCGAGCTGCCCAAGACCCGCTCCGGCAAGATCATGCGCCGTCTGCTGCGCGACATCGCGGAGGAGCGGGAGATCGGTGACACCTCGACCCTGACCGACTCGTCGATCATGGACGTGATCGCCAAGCAGCTGCCCTCCGCCAAGAAGGGCGACTGAACGGTCTGACCGCGCGACCTCGCGCGACGTCCCCGGCCGCCGCCCGGCCCGGACACCACGGCGCCCCGCCCCTTCCGAAGGGACGGGGCGCCGTTCCCGCTCACCCACGTGACGAAACCGAAGCCTCCGGTTTTGCGTGCCGTGAGAGACACGGGAGGGAGGGCATGTGCGAGGATGCGGAGGATCATCCACGTGTACGGACCGAGAGAAGGGAACCCCCACGATGGTGGACAAGCCGGGTACCGGCCGACCTGGCACTGCCAGCGACTCCGACCGTTCCATCGGTGAGCTGGTCTCCGACGCCACCGACAACCTCTCCCGCATCGTGCGGCTGGAGATCAAGCTCGCCAAGCTCGAGGCCAAGGCCGACGCGACGAAGATCGGCAAGAGCGTCGGTGAGTTCGGGGCCGCGGCCTTCGTCCTCCACCTCGTCCTGATCCTGTTCTCGGTCACCGTGGGACTCTTCCTCGCCGAGGTGGTCGGGTGGGCCTTCTGGCTCTCCTTCCTCACCGTCACCGGCTTCTACCTGCTGATCGCCGCCGTCCTCGTCCTGGTCGCCGTGATCAACCTGCGCCGCCGCCAGGGACTGGCCCGCACCGCGGTCACCACCTCCCGGCTCATGGGCATCCTGCGCGGCGAGATCCGCCCGCCCCGGGACGGTTCGGTCGAGCCCGCCACGGACAGCGAGACCGCCGAACCCGCCAGCCGTTAGCCTCCGGTGCTGGACGACTCGGCCGCCTACGTCGACGGCCCCTGGACCCACCGCACGCTCAGCGCCGCCGGTGCCCGGTTCCACGTGGCCGAACTCGGTGAGGGCCCGCTCGTCCTCCTCCTGCACGGATTCCCCCAGTTCTGGTGGGCCTGGCGCGCCCAGCTGACCGGCCTGGCCGAGGCCGGGTACCGCGCCGTCGCGGTCGACCTGCGCGGCTACGGCGCCAGCGACAAGACACCGCGCGGCTACGACCTGGTGGGACTGGCCCAGGACATGGCGAGCCTGGTCCGCGCACTCGGCGCTGCGGACGCCGTCGTCGTCGGCCACGGGGTCGGCGGACTGGTCGGCTGGACCATGACGGCCCACCACCCCGGCGCGGTCCGTGCCCTGGCCGCAGTGTCCGCCCCCCACCCCCGCCGTGCCGCCCGCGTCCTGTTCTCCGGGGGACCGGGCACCCCGCACCTGCTCCGCGCCCAGGTGCCGGTCCTGCCCGAACACCGCCTCCTCACTGACGGCTGTGTCCGCGTGGGCGAGCTCCTGGACTCCTGGTCCGCTCCGGGCTGGCCGGACCCGGAGACGGCGGAGCGCTACCGCCTCGCGTTCGCCATCCCGAAGGTCTCGCACTGTTCGCTGGAGTACCACCGCTGGATCTTCCGGTCGCGGTTCCGCTCGGACGGGTTCAGGTACGGCCGCAGCATGCGGCACCCGGTGGGTGTGCCCGTCCTCCAGCTGCATGGTGCCCTGGACCGGGTGTGTCCGCCCGGGGTGGCGCGCTCCTCCCGCCGGTGGGTGCGCGGTCCCTTCAGGTGGGTGGAGGTTCCGGGCGCCGGACACTTCCCGCACGAGGAGCGCCCACGTGAGGTGGAACGCGCTCTCGTAGGGTGGTTGCGGGAAGTCGACGGTGGACTCGGCGTCACGGGTGACCGGGGCGCCGACGGCGAACGGCGGTGAGGAACGTATGACCAGGGGACCTCGGCCCGGGGCGGACGGCGTCCGCGATCGCAACGAGTCCGGGCAGGCGCAGAACCAGCGCCCGCGTGACCGCTACGGCCGTCCGATGCCGCACGGCAGTGTCGGTGAGGTCGACCGGGTGCCCGACGACGCGGTGTTCACCGTGGAGGAGGGCATCGCGGAGGCGCAGCGTCTGCTCGACGGTGGTTTCGCGTTCACGGCGCACGAGGTGCTCGAAGCCGTCTGGAAGTCCGTGCCGGACCCGGAACGGGAGCTGTGGCGGGGCCTCGCGCAGACGGCGGTCGGTGTCACCCACGCGCAGCGAGGCAACCGGGTGGGGGCGGCGCGGCTGCTCAGGCGCGGCGCGGACCGGGTGGAGGCCTTCGGTCCGGACGCGCCGCACGGTGTGGACGTGGCCGGAGTGGCGGCGTTCGCACGGGGCCTGGCCGACGACCTCGACTCCGGCCGCGCGACCTCCGGGGACGGCATCGATCCCTCGGGGATGCGGCTGCGCCGAGCGTAGTTCCGTACGGACCGAAAAACCCTTCCTGCCCTCTCCCCGTCTCCTTTCCGGGAGAGGGTCCGCGCCTCGTGCCACGGAGGGGAGCCCGATCGCGCGGAACACCGGCTCGGACCCGGTGTCGATGTTGAACCTGGGTCCTGCGTGCCGGATGAGGCCTAAGGGGCAACTTCCATGTTCCAGGCTTTATGCGTACTTTAACGTTAACATCGAGTTAACGCATTATACGATGCCATGCGGGGCCAACAATGCCACTAAAGGCATTTATCCGATTCCCAGGATCACCGTGAGATCACATCTTTAATCTCTCTTGGACAAATGCCGAACCGCCTCTCTGCTTTATTCGGTTCCGTGCGTAGAATCCCGGGATCACCGTCCGCGCGTGCGTGACTGCGGGCGGCGTTCACCACACAGGAAGGTGGCACCGCTTCGACCCCGGCAAGCGTGCCGTCGAGCCAGTTCAGGAGCCTTTCGGACGGCGGTACGTCCACGGCGGTGCGCGGCACCGGAGCCCACGTGGCCGACGGCCCGCGCACCCCCGACAAGGGGCCGAAAAGGACGTGCCCGTCTCAAGGAGGACGGATTGTCTGGGCTCAACCTAGCCACGGGAAGTGGCATGGCACTGGCACTGGAGGGCCGGGACCTCACCCTCGTCATCCTCGTCATGGTGGTCGCGCTACTCGCGCTCGCCGTCGCGGGGATGCTCGTTCGTGAGGTTCTCGCCGCCGGCCAGGGCACCGAGCGAATGCGCAACATCGCGGTCGCGGTACAGGAAGGAGCCGCGGCCTATCTGAAACGGCAGTTCCGCACCCTCGCGGTGTTCGTCGTCGCCATTCCCCTTCTTCTGCTTCTGCTCCCGGCCGACACATGGGCCATCGCCATCGGCCGGTCGGTCTTCTTCGCGCTCGGCGCGCTGCTCTCGGCCGCCACCGGGTTCATCGGCATGTGGCTCGCGGTACGCGGCAACGTCCGCGTGGCGGCCGCCGCCCGGGGAGGCACGGAGAGCGACAACCACACCGCCATGCGGATCGCCTTCCGCACCGGCGGCGTCGCGGGCATGATCACCGTCGGCCTCGGCCTCTTCGGCGCCGCCCTCGTCGTCCTCCTCTACCGGGGCGACGCTCCCATCGTCCTGGAGGGCTTCGGCTTCGGCGCCGCCCTCCTCGCGATGTTCATGCGTGTCGGCGGCGGCATCTTCACCAAGGCCGCGGACGTCGGCGCCGACCTCGTCGGCAAGGTCGAACAGGGCATCCCCGAGGACGACCCGCGCAACGCCGCGACCATCGCGGACAACGTCGGTGACAACGTGGGCGACTGCGCGGGCATGGCCGCAGACCTCTTCGAGTCCTACGCCGTGGTGCTCGTCGCCTCGCTCATCCTCGGCCGCGTCGCCTTCGGTACCGAGGGCCTGGTCTTCCCGCTGCTGGTCCCGATGATCGGTGTCCTCACCGCCATCATCGGGATCTTCATCGTGGCGCCCAGGACCCGGGACCGCAGCGCGATGACCGCGATCAACCGGGGCTTCTTCATCTCCGCCGCGATCTCCGCCGTCCTGGTCACCGTCACGGCCTTCTGGTACCTGCCCAGCAGCTTCGAGCAGATGTCCGGGGTCAGCGACACCGTCCTCCAGGAGATCGCGGACGCCGGGACCAACCCCGACCCCAGGTTCATCGCGGTCGCGGCGGTCCTCATCGGCCTGGTGCTCGCCGCCGCCATCCAGCTGCTCACCGGCTACTTCACCGAGACCGACAAGCGTCCGGTCAGGGACATCGGGGAGAGCTCGCAGACCGGTGCCGCCACCGTCATCCTGTCCGGCATCTCCGTCGGCCTGGAGTCGGCGGTCTACTCGGCCCTGCTCATCGCCGGTGCCGTGTACGCCGCCTTCCTCCTCGGGGGCGGGTCCATCACCCTGAGCCTGTTCGCCGTCGCCCTCGCGGGCACGGGCCTGCTGACCACGGTCGGCATCATCGTCGCGATGGACACCTTCGGCCCGGTCTCCGACAACGCCCAGGGCATCGCGGAGATGTCCGGTGACGTCGAGGGCAAGGGCGCGGACATCCTCACCGGGCTCGACGCGGTCGGCAACACCACGAAGGCGATCACCAAGGGCATCGCGATCGCCACGGCGGTCCTGGCCGCCACGGCCCTCTTCGGCGCCTTCCGTACCTCGGTCCAGGAGCGGCTCGGGGACACCGAGGTCTTCTCCCTCTCCCTGGACCAGCCCGACGTGCTCGTCGGCGTCATCATCGGCGCCAGCGTCGTGTTCTTCTTCTCCGGCCTGGCGATCATGGCGGTCGGCCGGGCCGCCCAGCGCGTGGTCCTGGAGGTGCGCAACCAGTTCCGCACCCGCCCGGGGATCATGGACGGCACGGAGAAGCCGGAGTACGCGCGGGTGGTCGACATCTGCACGAAGGACTCGCTGCGGGAGCTGGTCACCCCCGGCCTCCTCGCGGTCCTGGCCCCCATCGCGGTCGGCTTCGCCTTCGGGTACGCCCCGCTCGGCGCCTTCCTCGGCGGCGCGATCGCCGCGGGTGTGCTCATGGCGGTGTTCCTCTCCAACTCCGGCGGCGCCTGGGACAACGCCAAGAAGCTGGTGGAGGACGGACACCACGGCGGCAAGGGTTCGGCCGCCCACGAGGCGACCGTCATCGGTGACACGGTCGGTGACCCCTTCAAGGACACCGCCGGACCGGCCATCAACCCGCTGCTCAAGGTGATGAACCTCGTCGCCCTGATCGTCGCGCCCAGCGTGGTGATCTACGCGGACAACGTCGCCCTGCGGGTCGGGGTGACCGTGGTCGCGGTCGGTGTGCTGGTCGGCGCGGTCCTCTGGTCGAAGAACCGTGGATCGGGTACCGAGACGGACCTCGCGGAGACCAGCGGTGTCTCCGCGCCCAAGGACGCCCCGGAGGCCGGAGACGGTGGTGCCGTCACCGGTGGCGGGGACCAGGGCGCGGACGTCGCGGGCGGCGACGCGGCCGACCCCGCCGAGGAGGACGGCGGGCACAGGGAGGAGGCCCGGGCCGGGGAGGCCAACCAGGGCTGATGCCGGGTCCGGACCCGACCGGGGCCGGACCGAACAGCTGGCGCGGCCGTCCGGGACATCCCGGGCGGCCGCGCCGCGTGGGGTGAGGGGGCGGTTCCGGACCTTCGACGCACACCTAACCTGGGGGGACGCCTCCGACAGCGGGGACAGTCAGAGCGAGGGAGTGGGCCTTGACGGGGATGAAGGGTTTGTTGGTCATCGTGGGGGCGATGGTGGGCTTCATGGCCCTGCTCGCCATCGTCGCGACGGCGCTCTCGTCATGAGTCGCACGCTGCTGCTCATGCGCCACGCGCAGGCGGAGGACGGCCACGGGGTCACCGACCACGGGCGCTCCCTCACCGACAGGGGCCGGAAACAGGCCGCACTGGTGGGGCGGGTCCTGGCCGAGCACGGTCACGTCCCCGATCACGTGATCTGCTCGACGGCCGAGCGGACCCGCCAGACGCTGGACGGTGTCCTGGGAGCCATGGACCCGACCGTGCGCGCGGGCCTCGCCGTCGACTACTCGGAGTCGGCCTACCTCGCAGGGGTGGACGAGCTGTGGGAACTGGTCAACCAGGTCGACGCCGACGCCGAGACCGTCCTGGTGGTGGGACACAACCCGACCATCGCCCAGGTGGCCGCGTCGCTCGTCGGACACGAGGCCCTGACGGCCTTCGTCCCGGCGACGGTCGCCGCCGTGTCACTGGAGGTGGAGTGGCTGTACGCCGCCCCGGGGACGGGCGAGGGACGCCTCCTCAACTGATGTGACCCACGGCATAGGGAGAACCGTTTGCGGCGCTCCGGCGCGGGGGGTAATGTTCTCCGAGTCGCCTCCGACCGGCCCAAGGTCGCAAGGAGGGATCAGGATCTTCTCGATCGAAACGAACACGGGTTCTCCGTGGGCGTGATCAGATCTTCGAGTCAGACAATCTCCGAAACACTCCGGTTCGAGCACTGCTCGGGCCATGTAAACTCGGAGAGTCGCTTCAAGGAAACGAGCAAAAGCCGCAAGGCAGCAACTCGGAACCAAACGAAGCAAAACGGGCTTTACCCCGATCTGGTCAACACAAACCGCCGATTTGGCGGGGCGCGGAACACCTGATAAAGTAAAGACACAACACAGCGTAGAAGCCGCTAAAGCGGTGGAAACGCAGAGGCCTTCTCCGGAAGAGCAGACGGAACCTTGAGGTTCTGGCGCTTGTACGGGAAGAGCGATTGTTTCTTGAGAACTCAACAGCGCGTGTTTGATTTTCTTTAAGCCATGTTTGTTTTGGCCCCGACGCACTTCGGTGCGTAGGGTTCCTTTGATTAACCAACGCGAGTTGGTTGGTCAGGATTTCTTCTAGGTTTACTCGCCCCAGGCTGACCTCTGGTCGCCGGGACGGGTTGTTTGACCTTTATGGAGAGTTTGATCCTGGCTCAGGACGAACGCTGGCGGCGTGCTTAACACATGCAAGTCGAGCGGTAAGGCCCTTCGGGGTACACGAGCGGCGAACGGGTGAGTAACACGTGAGCAACCTGCCCCTGACTCCGGGATAAGCGGTGGAAACGCCGTCTAATACCGGATACGACCCGCCACCTCATGGTGGAGGGTGGAAAGTTTTATCGGTCAGGGATGGGCTCGCGGCCTATCAGCTTGTTGGTGGGGTAACGGCCTACCAAGGCGATTACGGGTAGCCGGCCTGAGAGGGCGACCGGCCACACTGGGACTGAGACACGGCCCAGACTCCTGCGGGAGGCAGCAGTGGGGAATATTGCACAATGGGCGAAAGCCTGATGCAGCGACGCCGCGTGGGGGATGACGGCCTTCGGGTTGTAAACCTCTTTTACCACCAACGCAGGCTCCACGTTCTCGTGGGGTTGACGGTAGGTGGGGAATAAGGACCGGCTAACTACGTGCCAGCAGCCGCGGTAATACGTAGGGTCCGAGCGTTGTCCGGAATTATTGGGCGTAAAGAGCTCGTAGGCGGCATGTCGCGTCTGCTGTGAAAGACCGGGGCTTAACTCCGGTTCTGCAGTGGATACGGGCATGCTAGAGGTAGGTAGGGGAGACTGGAATTCCTGGTGTAGCGGTGAAATGCGCAGATATCAGGAGGAACACCGGTGGCGAAGGCGGGTCTCTGGGCCTTACCTGACGCTGAGGAGCGAAAGCATGGGGAGCGAACAGGATTAGATACCCTGGTAGTCCATGCCGTAAACGTTGGGCGCTAGGTGTGGGGACTTTCCACGGTTTCCGCGCCGTAGCTAACGCATTAAGCGCCCCGCCTGGGGAGTACGGCCGCAAGGCTAAAACTCAAAGGAATTGACGGGGGCCCGCACAAGCGGCGGAGCATGTTGCTTAATTCGACGCAACGCGAAGAACCTTACCAAGGTTTGACATCACCCGTGGACCTGTAGAGATACAGGGTCATTTAGTTGGTGGGTGACAGGTGGTGCATGGCTGTCGTCAGCTCGTGTCGTGAGATGTTGGGTTAAGTCCCGCAACGAGCGCAACCCTTGTTCCATGTTGCCAGCACGTAATGGTGGGGACTCATGGGAGACTGCCGGGGTCAACTCGGAGGAAGGTGGGGACGACGTCAAGTCATCATGCCCCTTATGTCTTGGGCTGCAAACATGCTACAATGGCCGGTACAATGGGCGTGCGATACCGTAAGGTGGAGCGAATCCCTTAAAGCCGGTCTCAGTTCGGATTGGGGTCTGCAACTCGACCCCATGAAGGTGGAGTCGCTAGTAATCGCGGATCAGCAACGCCGCGGTGAATACGTTCCCGGGCCTTGTACACACCGCCCGTCACGTCATGAAAGTCGGCAACACCCGAAACTTGTGGCCTAACCCTTCGGGGAGGGAATGAGTGAAGGTGGGGCTGGCGATTGGGACGAAGTCGTAACAAGGTAGCCGTACCGGAAGGTGCGGCTGGATCACCTCCTTTCTAAGGAGTCTTTTGAAGACCAACACCTTTCTATCGTTGGTCGGACTCGAAAGTGGACCTCACATCCTTCGGGGTGATGGGGAGTGGCTCATAGAAAATTGAACTTAACCTCCGGCGACTAGAAGCGTCGGGGGGCGCGCTGTTGGGTATCTGAGGAAGCAATCCTTGTGGTTGGTTCCCGCTACCACCTCCAGTAACTCCCACGATCCTGGCCCTTGCGGGTTGGGTTTGTGGTTTGAGGTAGGGGAGTTTGTGGTTGGTGTTTTGATTTGTGAATAGTGTGCGCGAGCATCTTATTATCTGTAGTGGCCAAGTGATAGTGGCACACGGTGGATGCCTTGGCATCAGGCGCCGATGAAGGACGTGGGAGGCCACGATAGGCCGCGGGGAGCTGTCAACCGAGCTTTGATCCGCGGGTGTCCGAATGGGGAAACCTAGCCCGAGTTGTGTCGGGTTGCCGCTACCTGAATGTATAGGGTAGTTGGTGGTGACGCGGGGAAGTGAAACATCTCAGTACCCGTAGGAAGAGTAAACAACAGTGATTCTCCTAGTAGTGGTGAGCGAACGGGGAAGAGGCTAAACCGTGCGCGTGTGATAGACGACAGTCGTTGCGTGTGCGGGGTTGTGGGATGCATCTTTTCAGGTCTGTCGGCCTGGAGCGCTGATGATTTTTCTAGCTGAATCCGTTGGGAAGCGGTACCGGAGTGGGTGAGAGTCCCGTAGGTGAAGGAAGAGTCTAGGTGTTGATGTTCTCCCGAGTAGCGCGGAGCCCGAGAAATTCCGTGTGAATCTGGCAGGACCACCTGCTAAGCCAAAATACGTCCTGATGACCGATAGTGCACTAGTACCGTGAGGGAAAGGTGAAAAGTGCCCCGGTGAGGGGTCGTGAAATAGTACCTGAAACCGTGTGCTGTCAAGCCGTCAGAGCAGTCCTTCGGGGTTGTGATGGCGTGCCTTTTGAAGAATGAGCCTGCGAGTCATGGTGTGTGGCGAGGTTAACCCGGGTGGGGTAGCCGTAGGGAAACCGAGTCTGAATAGGGCGTTTGAGTCGCATGCTGTGGACCCGAAGCGGAGTGATCTACCCATGTCCAGGGTGAAGCGGGGGTAAGACCTCGTGGAGGCCCGAACCCACCAGAGTTGAAAATCTGGGGGATGAGGTGTGGGTAGGGGTGAAAGGCCAATCAAACTCCGTGATAGCTGGTTCTCCCCGAAATGCATTTAGGTGCAGCGTCGCGTGTTTCTTGCTGGAGGTAGAGCTACTGTTTGGCTGATGGGCCCTACAAGGTTACTGACGTCAGACAAACTCCGAATGCCGGTTAAGTGAAGCGTGGCAGTGAGACTGCGGGGGATAAGCTTCGTAGTCGAGAGGGAAACAGCCCAGATCATCAGCTAAGGCCCCTAAGCGTGTGCTAAGTGGGAAAGGTTGTGGAGTTGCCCAGACAACCAGGAGGTTGGCTTAGAAGCAGCCATCCTTTAAAGAGTGCGTAATAGCTCACTGGTCAAGTGGTTCTGCGCCGATAATGTAGCGGGGCTTAAGTACACCGCCGAAGCTGTGAAGTCCAAGTTTATTCTTGGGTTGGTAGGGGAGCGTCGTGCATCCAGTGAAGCTGCCGAGTGATCGAGTGGTGGAGGGTGTGCGAGTGAGAATGCAGGCATGAGTAGCGAAAGCAACGTGAGAAACGTTGCCGCCGATTGACTAAGGGTTCCTGGGGCAGGTTAATCCGCCCAGGGTGAGTCTGGACCTAAGGCGAGGCCGACAGGCGTAGTCGATGGATAACGGGTTGATATTCCCGTACCCGTGCACGAGCGTCCAGTATCGAATCAGGTGATGCTAACCACGCTGGTTCTTGGTGGTCCCTTCGGGGAGTGCCTCTGAACTGGTCTGGGACCCGAGCTTGTAGTAGGTAAGTGATGGGGTGACGCAGGAGGGTAGCTCTACCCGGCGGTGGTTGTCCGGGGGTAAGCGTGTAGGCCGAGGGGTAGGTAAATCCGCCTCTCATGAAGGTTGAGACGTGATGCCGAGCCGTTTTTGGCGAAGTGAGTGATCCCATGCTGTCGAGAAAAGCCTCTAGCGAGTTCGTGTGTGGCCAGTACCCTAAACCGACGCAGGTGGTCAGGTAGAGAATACCGAGGCGTTCGGGTGAACCATGGTTAAGGAACTCGGCAAATTGTCCCCGTAACTTTGGGAGAAGGGGAGCCCTGTCCGGTGAAGAAGCATGCCTTCGGAGCTGGGTGGGGTCGCAGATAGCGGGGGGAAGCGACTGTTTATTAAAAACACAGGTCCGTGCGAAGTCGTAAGACGCTGTATACGGACTGACGCCTGCCCGGTGCTGGAACGTTAAGAGGACTGGTTAGTGGGTTTCGGCCCGCGAAGCTAGGAATCTAAGCGCCAGTAAACGGCGGTGGTAACTATAACCATCCTAAGGTAGCGAAATTCCTTGTCGGGTAAGTTCCGACCTGCACGAATGGCGTAACGACTTCCCCACTGTCTCAACCATGGGCCCGGTGAAATTGCACTACGAGTAAAGATGCTCGTTTCGCGCAGCAGGACGGAAAGACCCCGGGACCTTCACTATAGCTTGACATTGGTGTTTGGGATGGTTTGTGTAGGATAGGTGGGAGCCTGTGAGACTGTCACGCTAGTGGCGGTGGAGGCGTTGGTGAAATACCACTCTGACTGTTTCGGGCATCTAACTTTGGACCGTGATCCGGTTCGGGGACAGTGTCTGGTGGGTAGTTTAACTGGGGCGGTTGCCTCCCAAAGAGTAACGGAGGCGCCCAAAGGTTCCCTCAGCCTGGTTGGTAATCAGGTGTTGAGTGTAAGTGCACAAGGGAGCTTGACTGTGAGACGGACGTGTCGAGCAGGAGCGAAAGCTGGGACTAGTGATCCGGCACCGGCGTGTGGAAGCGGTGTCGCTCAACGGCTAAAAGGTACCCCGGGGATAACAGGCTGATCTTCCCCAAGAGTCCATATCGACGGGATGGTTTGGCACCTCGATGTCGGCTCGTCGCATCCTGGGGCTGGAGTTGGTCCCAAGGGTTGGGCTGTTCGCCCATTAAAGCGGCACGCGAGCTGGGTTTAGAACGTCGTGAGACAGTTCGGTCCCTATCCGCTGTGCGCGTTGGAGACTTGAGAAGGGCTGTCCCTAGTACGAGAGGACCGGGACGGACGAACCTCTGGTGTGCCAGTTGTCCTGCCAAGGGCATGGCTGGTTGGCTACGTTCGGGAGAGATAACCGCTGAAAGCATCTAAGCGGGAAGCTTGCTTCGAGATGAGGTCTCCTGCCTCCTTGAGAGGGTAAGACTCCCTGTAGACGACAGGGTTGATAGGCCGGGTGTGGAAGCCTTGTGAGGGGTGGAGCTGACCGGTACTAATAGGTCGAGGGCTTGTCCGCTGCAGATAATTGGATGTTCGCGCACACTTTGTTCACGAAGCTTGCTCGTGGCTGTCATTCCCTTTCGGGGTTGAGTGGTGGTTGTGGGTGTTGGTTTCCGTGGTGGTTTTGGCAGGAGGGTCACACCCGGTCTCATTCCGAACCCGGTCGTTAAGTCTCCTTGCGCTGATGGTACTGCCCTGTGATGGGGTGGGAGAGTAGGTCGCCGCCACGGTTTTTCTTGGAAGGGGAGGGGAAGGGTTCACGCCTTGGGGTGTGGGTTCTTCTCCTTCTCTTTTTTGTTGCCCTGGTTTGTGCGTTTGTGAAAATGGTGGTGGGCAGGGCTGTGTGGGTGGGGGTGGATGTTCCCCCGGTATCGGGGTTGGGTGTGGTGGGTGGGGGTTGGCCATGGCGGGCTGTGAAGCCTGCGGGGACAACCTCCGGACCGGTGAACGGACGGCACGGTCTGGAGCCCGGGGGTGTGGACGTACAGGTGTGTGGCTTCCTCAACCGCGGGCGGTGTGCTCGAACCGGCACCCCCGGTGGTTGAACCCGTACGGCGCAAACCCCCTCAGAGCGGGTACGCGCACGCAGGACCCCACGGGTACGAAAGACCCCCGGGGCCTGGGGGCGGCCAGCCGGGGGCTTTGTTGCTCATCAGCAGCAGGGGCCTGCGGCCCCGCAGTCAACCCCCGCGGTCAACCGTGGAGGTCGGCGGCCTCGATCTCCTCGCGGGTGATGCCCAGGATGAAGGCGATGGTGTCCAGGTAGGGCACGTTCACCGAGGTGTCCGCCTGCTGCCGCACCACCGGCTTGGCGTTGAAGGCCACGCCCAGGCCGGCGGTCTGGAGCATGTCCAGGTCGTTGGCGCCGTCGCCCACGGCGACGGTCTGCTCCAGGGGGACCCCGGCCTCCTCAGCGAAGCGCTGAAGCGTGGTGGCCTTGCCCTTGCGGTCGATGATGGGGCCGACCAGCTCGCCGGTGAGCTCGCCGTCGACGATCTCCAGGGTGTTGGCGGCCGAGTAGTCCAGGCCGAGCCGTTCGACCAGAACGTCGGTGATCTGCGTGAATCCGCCGCTGACGATGCCGCACTCGTAGCCGAGGCGCTTCAGGGTGCGGACCAGGGTACGGGCACCGGGGGTCAGCTGGATCTCGTCCCGGACCAGGTCGATCGCGGAGGCGTCCAGCCCCTTGAGGAGGGACACGCGGCGGCGGAGCGACTCCTCGAAGTCCAGCTCCCCGCGCATCGCCTCCTCCGTCACCCGGGCCACCTCCTCCTCACAGCCAGCATGGGCCGCGAGGAGTTCGATGACCTCGCCCTGGATCAGGGTCGAGTCGACGTCCATGACGATGAGGTGCTTGCCCCGGCGGTGCAGCCCGCTGGACTGCACGGCGACGTCCACACCCTGGGTGGCGGACTCCATGGCCAGTTCCGCCCGGAGCTGGTCCGGGTTGCCTCCGGAGATCTCCATCTCCACGGAGGTCACCGGGTAGCCGGAGAGCCGCTCGATGCGGTCGATGTTGGCGCCGGACCGGGCCACGCACGAGGTGATAGCGCCCAGGGCCCCGGGGCGCAGGGGTGCGGCGAGGACGGTGACGTGGAGCCGCTCGGAGGCGAACTCGTTCACGCGCCCGTTTCCGCCGCCGTACTCGACCTCCATGTCGAGGTCGATCGCGGTCTTGTCCAGGGCGGAACGGATCTCCTCGAAGACCCGCTGTCCGCTGACCCCGGGGGCGACCCGCTGGTCGACCTCCAGGACCGAACCCAGGACCAGTCGGCCGCCCAGGACGACCTGTTCCAGGTCGACGATGGTGACGGGAAAGACGGAGAGGGTGCTCAGAAGGCGTGCGCTGATGCCTGGGCGATCGCGCCCGGTCATCGTGACCAACAACGTGGATTCATCACTCATGGCACCACCCACGGTACTCGGCCGTGGTGCGGAAGTGACGGGCAGGGTCCGAGGTTTTCGCAGCTAGTTCACTATGTGGACACCCTGCGCTCACTTCTCGCGGCGACCCTTGCGCTTCTTCTTGACCTTCTTGGCCTTCACGTCCACCCCGCCCAGCATGCAGGTGCCGGTCAGGCGCACGACCGGCGCGTTCGGGTCCGTCACCTGGTCCGTTCCGTGGAGGTCCGTGCCGCCCAGGATCGCTGACGTGTTGTTGATCACCCGCACGCCGTGGGGCACCGTGATGTCGACCCCGCCCATGATGACGGCGACCTGGATGGTGACCTCGTGCTGGCTCAGCACCGCCTCGCGCAGGTCCAGTTCCACCCCGCCGCAGAGCACCGACACGTTGGTGCGGGGCTCCACCAGCCACCGGCCGCGCCGCTCGCAGCCGCCGAAGACCGCCACGAGGTTCTCCGAGCCCTTGCTCTGTCCGGCCAGGTCACGGGCCTCGCTGCCGAGGATCTCCATGCCGCTGTCGGGGTCGCTGCGGTCCATGGACATGGAGGTGAAGGAGGGGAGGGCGGGTCCTCCGGGGCCGGGCAGGTCGGAGGTGATCGGGGCGAGTTCCCCGATGGTCTTGGCCCGGTACAGGGTGTCCAGCCGTTCCTCGTGCTCCACCGGCGAGAGCCGTCCCTCGGCGAGGGCCTCGCGGAGCCGTTCGGCAACCTGGTCCCGGTCCGCGTCCGAAGCTCGGATGTGCTCGGGCTGCATGATGACGGCTCTCCTCCTCGGTGGGTCGGCCACGAACGGCCTCTCCCCACCAGTATCGGTCTGATCGGTCCCACGGTGGATCAGGTGATTCCCCTGGCTTCACCCCGAGAAAACCCGACGCTCCTCCCAGGGTCCCCTCTGATCCAGGGGGCGCGTGCGGACCCTGCCCCTACCCCGGGGCGGCGTGGGCGGCCTCTGGCCGCGTGCGGCCTGGGCAGTCACGAGGGGAGGAGGCCCTGGACATCCACCAGCCGAGGCCACGGACGTCCTCCACCTGCGGACGCCCTCCACGAGTGCGGGTCACGGGCCTCGGGTCCGGTCCCGGGGTCGTCCTCCACCCGAGGGTCCTCTACCCATGGGTGGCCGGTCTGCGCTGCCACCGCTCCCACGACATCGCGCTGGTCGACCAGTGCCTCATCGCCACACTCCTACCCCAGGGCGGCGTGGGCGGCCACCAGGGCACGGCGGACCGCGGCGTCCAGGTCGCGCAGGGCCCGAGCCCGTGCGTCGGCCTGGTGGGCGTTGAGTCCGCGCCCCGACCCGGGCTCGGCCAGTTCCACGATCTTCGCGAGCCGGACCGCCTGCGCGGCGACCCGGTGCGCCCGCGCGGGGTAGCCGTGGGCGAGGAGCGGGGGACCCGTGTCGCCCAGCTCCCCGTGCACGGCGGGCGAGAACCCCGCCACGTCGTCCACGGACTCCATCTCCTGGACCACGCGGAGCAGGGTCAGCTTCATCTGCCGCTCCGCGTCGGGCAGGTCGGGTACCTGGGGATCGGTCCCGTTCGCCCGATACGGGGCCCACGAGACGCCCACGTAGGATGAACCACGCCGGTCGATGGTGGGCACCAGGCCCACCTGCCGGCCGGTGAGCCGCACCAGCACCCCCTCCTGTGCCTCGATGGCGGCCTGGTTGAGTTCGGCCGGTCCCACCAGTCCGAACGGGTCACCCCAGGTGGGCAGCGCCAACCGGAACCCGGACAGTCCCAGGCCACGAAGCTGTACCAGTGCCGTCCGCAGCGGTACGCCGCTGTCGAACGGCAGGTCGCCTGGGGGTACTGTCCCGATCAGGTTGGGGCCGCTCCGGCGCTCGACGGCGTCGACGGCGTCGTCCAACCCGACGTGGCCGGACAGCCAGGCGTTGCCCCAGGCGACGAGCGGTGCGGACGTCAGATGCATTACTTCAGGGTAGGGCGGCCCGTGCACCGGCGTGGGACGTGACGATAGGAGGATGATGGACGGGCGTGTTCTGGGCCTGAACGGGGTCACGGTACGACGGGGCGGCGAGAGGCTTCTCGACGGTGTCGACTGGTCGGTGCTGGAGGGCGAGCGCTGGGTGGTGCTCGGCCCGAACGGAGCGGGCAAGACCACCCTGCTGAACGTGGCCTCCAGCCAGCTGTTCCCCACCGAGGGCCGGGTGGAGATCCTGGGGGAGCGCCTGGGCGGTGTGGACGTGTTCGAGCTGCGCCCGCTGATCGGCTACGCGGGGGCCTCCGTGTCCGGTCGGATCGAGCGGGGGACGCCGGTCCTGGACCTGGTCGTCAGCGCCGCCTACGGCTACCTCGGACGGTTCCGTGAGGAGTACGGGACCCCCGACTACGGGCGGGCGCGTGCCCTGCTGGGCCACTGGGGGGTGGCCGACCTCGCTGACCGGGATTTCCACACCCTGTCCGAGGGCGAGCGCAAGCGGGTGCTGATCGCCCGCGCGCTGATGTCCGACCCGGAGCTGCTGCTCCTGGACGAGCCCGCGGCCGGTCTGGACCTGGGCGGCCGTGAGGACCTGGTGCGTCGGCTGAGCAAGCTGGCGGCCAACGAGATGGCGCCCGCGCTGGTGGTGGTCTCGCACCACGTGGAGGAGATCCCGCCGAGCTTCACCCACGGGCTGCTGCTCCGTGACGGCCGGGTCGTGCAGGCCGGTCCGTTGGACGAGGTCATGACCGCCGAGAACCTGGGTGAGACCTTCGGGCTTCCGTTGAAGGTGGAGCGGGACGGCGAACGGTGGACGGCGAAGGCCGTCTCGTAAATAGGGGACGTTTATATGCGCGGAATGTATTGTCCGTAAAACCTATTTCCGTCCGGATGTGGTCGTCCCGGAGGGGTATGGGGTAGCGTCAACGTTCAGTGAGCGGATCGCTCTATTTCGGCGCGCGTGGATCATCCCCCGGGGCGAGCCGCGAGGGTGCGGTCCGCTCCCACGCTGCCTGCCACCCCCGTCAGGAGATCCGGAGCTGCCGCAGATGCCGCTGTTGAACACCGATACCCGGTTCGACGTCGGGAGGGTGGGTTAACCCATGGCCCCGATCATCATCGTCGTTCTCTTCGTTGCCGTACTTCTGATCATCTTCTGGCGAAGTGTGCGTATCGTGCCGCACTCGATGGAGGACGTCGTCGAGCGCTTCGGTAAGTTCCACCGAACGCTCAGTTCCGGATTCAACATCGTGATTCCGGGTGTGGACCAGGTCCGCGAACGGATCGACCGCCGTGTCCAGGTGGTCAGCTTCCCGCCGCAGTCCGCGATCACCGAGGACAACCTCGCGGTCGAGGTCGACTCGGCGGTCTACATCCGGGTCGTCGACGCCTACCGCGCCACCTACGAGGTAGCCAACTTCATCCAGGCCGTCGAGCAGCTCACGCTCGCGACCCTGCGCAACGTGATCGGTGGCATGAACCTGGAGGGCACGCTCACCTCCCGGGACCAGATCAACCGCGAGCTGAAGTCCGTCCTGGACGAGGCCACGCGCGACTGGGGCATCGAGATCAGCCGGATCGAGCTCAAGGGCATCGAGCCGCCGTCCTCCGTGCAGGAGGCGATGGAGATGCAGATGCGCGCGGACCGCGAGAAGCGCGCCCAGCTGCTCAGCGCCGAGGGTGAGAAGCAGGCCGCCGTCCTGCGCGCCGAGGGTGAGCGTTCCTCGTCCGTGCTGCGGGCGCAGGGTAGCGCCGAGGCGCAGATGCTCACGGCCAAGGCCGACGCGGACGCGCAGACCCTGCGCGCCCGGGGTGAGGCCGACGCCATCCACATGGTGTTCAAGGCGCTGCACACGAGCCGGGTCGACCCGGACGTGCTCGCCTACCAGTACCTCCAGAAGCTCCCGGAGATCGCCAAGGGCGACGCCAACAAGGTGTGGGTGGTCCCGGCGGAGATGGGCAAGGCGCTCCAGGGCGTCAGCTCCGCCTTCGACCGGATCCAGAACGAGGTCGTGAAGCTCCCGACCTGATCCGTTCCGTACCGGCCACCCGGGGCCCCGCCGACGTACGTTCGGCGGGGCCCCGCGTGTGTTCCCGGTCTCCCGCGTTCCCGGTTCCCCGTGTGTTCCCGGCTCTCTCGGTTCTCCGGCCCGGACCCCCGGGTGTGGTCCCGGTCACCCCGGCTGACCAGCCCCGGTCCGAAGGCCGTCCGACCGGGTCTCGTAGTCTGTTCTGGCCCTCGACGGTCGGGGAGCGACGGATCGGGAGGGCGCCGCGATGGAACTCTGGGAGGCGCTGGCCATCCTGCTCGCCGGTGTCGCCGCGGGTGGGATCAACGCCATCGCGGGTTCGGGCACGCTCTTCACGTTCCCGGTGCTGCTCGCGCTCGGCTACCCGCCGATCACCGCGACCGTGTCCAACAGCATCGGCCTGGCCCCCGGGACGCTCAGCGGCACCATCGCCTACCGGCGCGAACTGGCCGGGCAGAGGTCCCGGCTGATCCGGTTCGGCACCATGTCCTTCTTCGGGGCGATGACCGGAGCGATGCTGCTCATCTACCTGCCCTCGGGCGTGTTCGAGTCCGTGGTGCCGTTCATGATCGGCGGCGCCTGCGTGCTGATCATCTTCCAGCCCCGGATCACCAAGTGGGTCCGGGCGCGCAGGCCCGCCTCCAAGAACGGCGGCGTCCTCATGCCGCTGGGCGCCTACGGTGCCGGCACCTACGGCGGGTACTTCGCCGCCGCGCAGGGGATCATCCTGGTCAGCCTGCTCGGCGCGACCCTGGACGACGACCTCCAGCGGCTGAACGCCCTGAAGAACGCGCTCGCCACCATCGCCAACTGCACGGCGGCGGTCTTCTACATCGTCCTCGCGTCGCCCGCCTGGCCGGTGGTGGGCCTCATCGCGGCCGGGACGATCGTCGGCGGCTACTTCGGGGCCAACTACGGCCGAAGGCTCAGCCCGACCGCGCTGAGGATGGTCCTCGTGGTCGTCGGCCTGACGGCCGCCGTCCAGCTGCTCATGGGCCGGATCTGACCCCGGTCCGCGACCGGTCGGCCCCTGGACCGGGTCTGCCCTGGAAGCCGGCCAGCCTCTGAAGCCAGCCAGCCCCTGAGACCGGTCAGCCCTTGAAGTAGCCGCGCCGGTCGGCGTCGTCGATCAGGGCGGTGGCGTAGGCGCCCAGGGCCTCGGAGCCCTCGGAGACCAGCTTCACCTTCTCCAGGACCTGGGCCTTGGTGACGCCGAAGCGCACCCACGCGCCGCCCTCGTTGTGCCAGTTGGCGAGCATGGGGGCCAGCCGGTCGACGGCGCGGGCGAACCGCGCCTCCGGGGTGCGGCGGGCCTCGAACTCGTCCCACAGTTCCCGGGCGCGCGCGGCCTGGTCCTCGGGGAGCAGGGGGAAGAGGCGGTCGGCGGCGGCGCGTTCGCGCTCGTCCTGCGTCTCGGTGTTGACCGGGTCGAAGAGGAAGGTGTCGCCCGCGTCAATCTCCACGATGTCGTGGATGAGGAGCATCTCGGCGGCGCGGTCGATGTCGGTGCCCTCGGGAGCGTACTCGGCGAAGGTTCGGGCGGACAGGGCCAGGTGCCAGGAGTGCTCGGCGGAGTTCTCCCGCCGGGAGCCGTCCACCAGCAGGTTCTGCCGCAGGACGCGCTTGAGTTTGTCCACTTCGAGGATGAAGCGCAGCTGCGCGTTCAACCGCTCGTTGTCGACCCCGCTGGCAATGACCGGTGCCGGTTCCGTCACGTGGTTCGCCCTCCTGATGGATGAGTCGAAACGGATCAGGTGGGACCGCGGACGCGGTCGCCACTGGATGATCCCATGGAACGCGTGCCGACTGTCGCGACGGCGTCCGGGAGGCGGACGCGGGGGAAGGCCGCGGGGTGGTGTGGGTGAACACCGTCCGTCACCGTGTCCGCACGCGTGCGGTCGGGGACGGGTCGGGCTCCGGTCAGTGGCGGGCGGGTGCCTGGACCTGCCGTGAAGAGGTCAGGTGCAGGTGGAACCACTCGGTGAGGGCGCGGTCGGTGAGCACCCCGGCGGGGGTGAGCGGACCCGGTTCGAGGCCGGGCTCGGGGCCGATCGCGTGGGCGAGGTCGGGGACCACGATGTGACGGAGCGCATGTTCGGGGGCGCGTGCGGTGCCGGACCGCGCGAGCGCGTCCTGGAGGGCGTCGTGGAGGGCGCGGCCGTGCTCGGGAGGGGAGACCTCGTCCAGGCCGCCGTTGACGATGAGGACGGGGACGCCGGTGCGGGAGAGCGTCTCGGCGTGCGCGGTCAGGTCCAACCAGCCGCGGGCCCGGTGGGCCTGGGCGCTCCACTGGTAGGGGGCGCCCGTGCGGTGTTCGCGGGCGGCGACCACGTGCGCGGGGTCCACGATGGGGTTGATGACCGCGGCGGCGCCCACCGGGAGCCGGGTCTCGGCCAGGGCCAGGAGGGCGGCGGTGGCTCCCGCGCCCACGCCGACCAGGCCCACGGGGGTGTCCGCGACCGGGAAGACCGCTCTCAGTTCGTCGGTGACCCGGGGCAGTTCGGCGGCGGCCTCCTCCACGACGGGGCCGAAGAGTTCGAGGAGGTAGTCCTGCTCGCCGCGCCGGTTGATCTCGGCGACGCCCCCTTCGGGCAGCCGGGCGCCGAACTGGGGGAGGCCGAGGTGGATCCGCCAGGCGGGAAGCGGTGCCATGGGGATCGCTCCGGCCAGGGCGGCCTGGCTGCGCGGCGGCTCGAAGGCGTGCAGGCCGACGACGAGCGGGGCCGGGCCCTCGGTCGCGGCGGCGGGGGGCAGGGCGAGGAAGGGGACACCCGCGACGGTGCCGGTGACGGGTGCGGTCGTGGTGGGACCTGTGGTGTCGACTACCAAGAACGGTCGCCTCCGTCTGGTTCGGAGAATTGGGACAGGTAGCTGCTCACGAGTCGCTTGGCCTCGTGGACCAGGGCGGGGTCGCCTTCGGGGTTGTCACGGAAGGCGAGCTTGAGGACGGCGTCGGCGGCCTCGACGGCCACGTGGATGGCGCGGTCGAGTTCGGTGTCGTCGGGGATGCCGGTGACGGAGACGATGATCCGGCGCAGTCGCACCGAGATCACGCGGTTGTTGTCGCTGCCGCCGCTGAGGAGCCGGGGGTCGACGATGTCTCCGAAGTGCAGGCTGCGGAAGCCGGGCACGTTGCGGTGCATGTCGATGTACTCGTCGATGATGGCGTCGACGGCGATGGTCCAGTGGGTGAACTTGGTGTCGGCCAGCCGTTCGGTGACCCGGGCGCCGAACTGGTCGAGGAAGCGGAGCCCGAGGGCCTGGGTGATGGCCTTCTTGTCCGGGAAGAACTGGTAGACGGAGCCGATGGCCACTCCGGCGCGTTCGGCGATCCGGGTGGTGGAGAGGTTGTCGTACCCGACCTCGTCGAGGAGGTCGGCGCAGCAGTCGAGCATGCGCTGGACCCGGACCATGCTGCGCTGTTGGGCCGGGAGCCTGCGCAGGGGTGCCTGCGCGAACGCGAGTTCGTCGTTGGCGACGCTGGAGGGCCCACGGCCCTCACGCGTCGCGGCGGTCCCGTTGGTCGCACCGGGAGCCCGTCGTGCGCGAGGGGGCGTTGAGCTTCGGGAATTAGTCGTCACGAAACCTATGATGCCTTTCCGGAATCACCTGGTTCCGGGGAAATTCCAGTTTCGTGCGGAGGAACCTCGTGCGGGGGCGCCGACGCCCCGCGGGGGCGGCGTTCTCCGAGGTGGGGGCGGGTGTCCGGAGTCGGAAACGGAGTTGCCCCTTTGGTCTGTTGTGTTCCCTGATGTCGCTTTGTGTAGTCGGGTTGTCGCGTCGTGAATGGCGCTGCCGTGCCCCGCGTGGGCGGTCGTGGCATCGTGGGGCCCGTGCCCGACGCCGTGCACGCACCCCTCCAGGAGGTTCTGGCCATGACCACCGCAGCCCCCGACACCACGCCCGAGGAACTCGACGCCGTGATGGAGCGCGCGGCCGCCGCCGCCCCGCTCCTCGCCGCCCTGCCCGCCACCGATCGGGCCCGCGCGCTGCGGGCCGTGGCCGACGCCCTGGACGGCGCGGCCGACGCCCTCGTCCCCGTCGCGATGGCCGAGGCCCGCTACCCCGAGGCGCGCTGCCGGAGTGAGCTGGGCCGGACCACCTTCCAGCTGCGCCTGTTCGCGGACGTCCTGGAGGAGGGCGAGTACCTGGAGGCGATGATCGACCCGGCCGACCCGGACTGGGGCACGCCCCGGCCGGACGTGCGGCGCCTGCTGGTGCCGCTCGGGCCGGTGGTGGTCTTCGGGGCCAGCAACTTCCCCTTCGCGTTCTCCACGGCCGGGGGCGACACCGCCTCCGCGCTGGCGGCCGGGTGCCCGGTGGTGGTCAAGGCGCACCCCGGCCACCCGGAGCTGGCCCGGCTCACCACGGAGCTGGTCGTGGCGGCGCTGGCCGAGGCCGAGGTGCCGGAGGGGGCGTTCGCCCTGGTGAGCGGCTTCGAGGCGGGTAGGAGTGCGGTCACCCACCCGCTCACGCGGGCGGTCGGCTTCACCGGATCGATCCCCGGGGGCCGCGCCCTGTACGACCTCGCCGTCGCGCGTCCGGAGCCCATCCCGTTCTACGGGGAGCTCGGCAGCGTCAACCCGGTCTTCGTGACCCGCGCGGCGATGGCCGCCCGGGGTGAGGAGATCCTCGACGGGTACGCGGGTTCGGCCACGCTGGGCGCGGGCCAGTTCTGCACGAAGCCGGGGGTGCTGTTCGTCCCGGAGGGGGCCGGGCTGGACGCCCTGGTCGGTGACTTCGAGGACAGGGCCGCCGCCCCGCTGCTCAACGGGCGGGTGGCGGAGGGGTTCGCGCGGGGTGTGGACGCCCTGTCCGCCCATCCGGCCACGGAGGTGCTGGTCCGGGGCCGGGAGGGCGCCGAGGGGTGGTCCCCGACCCTGCTGCGCACCGGGCTGGACTCCCTGCTGGAGCACTCCGAGGACCTGCTGACCGAGTGCTTCGGGCCGGCCACCCTCGTGGTCACCTACCCCGACGAACGCCGTCTGCTGGAGGTGGGCGGCGTCCTGCACGGCCAGCTCACCGTGACCGTCCACGGTGAGGAGGACGACCCGATGGCCGCGGCGCTGCTGGCCCTGGGCGCCTCCGTCGCCGGGCGGGTGGTCTGGAACGGCTGGCCGACCGGGGTGGCGGTCACCCACGCGATGACCCACGGCGGCCCCTACCCGGCCACGACCGCCTCCGCGTACACCTCGGTGGGCAGCACCGCGATCCGCAGGTTCCTGCGGCCGGTCACGTACCAGTCGGTGCCGCAGCCGCTCCTGCCGCCGGAACTGAGGGACGGCAACCCGAGGGCCGTCCCCCGGAGGGTGAACGGCGGGTTGCCGACGGAGTGAGCGACCCCGTGTGACGTGCGGCGCGGCGCCCCCGGGTGCCGCGCCGCCGTCACGTTCACGACAGGGCGGCGTCGTAGCTGCTGCGGAAGGCCGCGATCCGGGAGTACCTGGCCCTGGCGCCGAGGTAGGCGGGGACGATCAGCAGCAGGAACAGGACGGTCGGGGTGAGCTGGAACAGCGTCAGGGGCTCGAAGTCCGGGCCGATGACCTCCGCGAGCGGGCGGAACGTCACGAAGACCATGATCACGAAGAGCGGGGCGAGGTGGTGGTGGGGGTCGCTCCGGCGCTCCAGCCGGTCGGCCAGCTGGCGGGCCAGGCGGTTGGTCTCCGGGTCCGGTCCCAGCTCGCCCGAGGCCGCCTGGAGCCGGGCCGTGGCGTAGCGGACCGGGTCGGTCTCGGACACCTTCGGCAGGCTCCGGGCCTCGAAGAACAGCAGCAGGCCGCACAGGGCGGCGACGACCAGCGTCGCCGTCAGGATCGAGGCCAGCAGCCAGCCCGGGGCGCTGGTCGGGTCGGCCAGACCGGGCGTGGAGGAGAGCAGGGCCAGGAGTGCCGTGACCGCTCCGGCGACGAGACCCCCGCCGACCGCGAAGGCGCCCGGGTGGCCCTGGGCGTGGACCCGGATCCGGGAGCCGAGCACCTGGAGGGCGGTGGGTCGGGGAAGGGCCGTGGGTCGCGCGTTCATCGTCTGCTCCTTCTGCGCCTGGCTCTGCGCCGGGGGTGATGGCCCAGAATCTACGCAGGTGGCGGGGGCGCCACCATGCTCTTTGGTCAGCACCCGGGGGCGGAGTTCCCCAACTTTCGTCAGGTTGTCGGCCTCCGGTGGCGGGCGGTCGCGCCGGGCTCCTAGGTTGGCGCCATGGACCAGAACCCCGCGTCACACCTCCGACCGCTCGTCCGCGACCTGCCCAAGGTCGAGCTGCACGTCCACCTTGAGGGCTCCATGCCCGCCGAGACCCTCTTCGAGCTCGCCGGGAGGCACCGGGTGGAGGACATCCCGGCCACCCTGGAGGAGCTCCGGGAGTGGTACGTCTTCACCGACTTCCCGCACTTCATCGAGGTGTACCTGGCCTCGGTGCGCACCCTGCGGGAGGAGGCCGACTTCGACCTGCTGGCCTCGGTGGTCGCGGAGCGGCTGGCCGCGCAGAACGTCCGCTACGCGGAGGTGCACGTGAGCCTGTACACGCACCTCATGCGCGGTGTTCCGGCGAAGGTGGTGTTCGACGGGATCGAGCACGCGCGGATGCGCGCCGAGCGCGAGCACGGCATCCAGCTGCGGTGGATCCCGGACTTCCCCGTGGACTTCGGGGTGGAGTCGGCGGAGCGCACCCTGGACGCGGTGCTCCGGGAGGGCCCGCCCAGCGTGGTGGGGTTCGGGGTCGGCGGTGTGGAGGGCCCGCTCGGCCCGTTCGCGGACGTGTTCGGCCGGGCCCGCGCGGCCGGGCTGGCCAGCCTTCCGCACGCCGGTGAACAGGCCGGGCCGGAACGGGTCCGGGAGGCGCTGGACCTGCTGGGCGCCGAGCGGATCGGGCACGGCATCGACACCATGAAGGATCCGGCCCTCGTGGAGCGGATGGTGGACGCCCAGATCCCGGTGGACGTCAGCCCGACCTCCAACATCCGCACGCGCGTGGTGGACCGGATCGAGGAGCACCCGTTGCCCGCCATGCTCGACGCGGGTCTGCTGGTGACCCTCAACAGCGACGACCCCACCCTGTTCGGCAGCGACCTGAGCGGTGAGTACGGGATCGCGCACGACCTGGTGGGCGCCGAGGGGCTGGTGCGGTTGGCCCGCAACGGCGTGCACGCCTCCTACCTGGGCGCGGCCCGCAGGCACGCGCTGCTGGCGGAGATCGACGCGGTGGCCGAGCGGCACGGGGTGGCCTGACCGCCGTCCGGGCCCGGGGAAGCCCCCGGGCCCGGACCACCTCAGCGGTTGGGTCCGTAGGTGAGGCGGCGCAGCACCGTCTCGGCCGGGCCGCGCCGACCGCGACGGCGCATGAGGTCCGCGAGGACCACGGTGACGGCCCACACGGCCACGGCGATGCCGACGGCGACGGCAGGGGACGTGAGCTGCACGTGGAGGGTGTACGAGGCGAACAGCACCGTCCACGCCACCGACTGGGCCAGGTAGAAGGTCATGGAGCGCTGGCCCAGGGCGGACAGGGCGTCGGTCACCGGCCCGCGCCGTGCGTTCAGCCGGATGGCGGCCAGGGCGATGAGCGCCGCGTAGCCCAGGCCTCCCGCGTAGCCGGTCACCTGGTGCAGGGGCGAGATGACCAGGACCGCCAGGGGCGTGGGGTCGGCCCACACGCCGACCTTCGTGAGGGCCAGCGGGAGCCCGCCGAGCACGGCCAGCGGGACGCCGACGAACGCGGTCGCGCGCAGCAGGCGCAGGTGCTCCTGCGGCTTCTCCAGGACGCGGTGCCGGGCCGCGAGGACGCCGACCAGGAACGGGACCACGGTGCTGAGGAACATCACCACGATGAGGACCGCGTAGAAGGTCAGGCGGAAGACGAGCTCGTTCACGAAGCCGTCGGGCATCAGGAGGGGGGTCTCCTCGGTCATGGCCTGCCCGGCGGCCATCAGGGCGTGCGCGGCGGCGGCCAGCGGCATCCAGAGCAGGGCCAGCACCACCAGGGTCCGGTCCCGGAACCGCAGCACCCCGACGAGGAGCAGCGACACCAGGCCGTAGACGCCCAGGATGTCCCCGAAGAAGAGCAGCGCGGCGTGGGCCACACCGAAGACGACCAGCCAGAGGCCGCGTCGGCGCAGCAGCCCCCGCGTGCTGCGCCACTCGTGGCCCTGTTCGGTCCGTCGACGGTGGATCTGGGCGAGGCCGTAGCCGAACAGCGCCGCGAACATCGGGTACGCGCGCAGGTCCACGAACATGACCGTGCCGCCGGTGGCGATCCGGTCGAGGAGGGTCGTGGTGACCTCGGTGCCGCCGATGAACAGGGTGAACAGGTGCGCGTGGGCGAGTGCGATGAGCAGGAGCATGATCCCGCGCGCCAGGTCCGGTGCCAGTGAGCGCCGGTCCGGCGGGAGCGGGCGGTCGGAGGTGTCCGGGGTGGGTGGGGCGGACGTGGACGGCTGGGCCATGGTGGTCTCCGGTGGGGTGGTGGCGGCACGCTCGTTGTGGACGATGTACACGCCAGGGTGGGAGGGTGTGGGGATCGGGCGGGTAGTGCACCCGTGTGTACACACTAAACAACAAAAAATAACTCTGTCAAAGCCCTTTTTCTAGCGGGAATACGCAATCAATGCACTAGTGCACCTGGAGTGGTGGAGCGGGGTTCGCGTGGCGGTGCTCCGTGGGCTGCGGTGTCGTCACAGCGGTGGTGCACTAGTACACTTGGCTGGCCCTTGGCCTGGCTCGGAGAGGATGACCATGGACACAGGAGACGGGCTCGCGCCCTACCAGCGGATCGTCGCGGACATCAGCGCGTGCATCGATTCCGGGGAGCTGGCGCCGGGGAGCCGGGTGCCCTCCACGCGGGAGATCACCCAGCAGTGGGGCGTGGCCATGGCCACCGCCACCAAGGCGCTCTCGGCGCTGCGCCTGGCGGGCCGGGTGGAGGCGGTGCGCGGGGTCGGCACCGTCGTCCGGGGCCCCGTCGCACCCGCTTCCGGGGCCGAGCCGGGCCCCGAGCCCGAGCGGGTCTCCGAGCCCGAGCGGATCTCAGGGTCCGAGCGGGTCTCCGGGTCCGCGCCCGGGACGCGGGAACACCCCCGCTCCGCCACCGCCGTGGAACGCCGCCCCCACACCGAGTCGGGTCTGACCCGCGAGGGCATCGTCCTGGCCGCGATCGCCGTAGCCGACGCCGAAGGGCTCGAAGGCCTGTCCATGCGCCGGGTCTCGGTCGAACTCGGGGTGAGCACCATGGCCCTGTACCGGCACGTGGCGAGCAAGGGCGAGCTGCTGACGGCGATGGTCGACCACCTCTACACGGTCGACGCGCTGCCCGAACCGGCGCCCGCCGACTGGCGGGAGGCCCTCCAGGTCGCCTTGGTGGGTGAGTGGGAGATCTACCGGAAGCATCCCTGGGCCGCCCGGCTGACGGTGATGTCGGGCGGGGTCGTCACCCCGGCGCTCCTGCGGAACGGTGAGTGGATGATGCGGGTGCTCGTCGCCCAGGGCCGTACCCCCGACGAGGCCCTGCAGATCCTCACCATCGTGTCCGCCTACAACTCCGGCATGGCGCTCCAGGCCACGCGGGTGGCTTTGGAGGAGCACGAACTCGACATGGACACCGAGCAGTGGTGGCGCTCCCGGGGGCCGGAGTTCCGGCAGCTCGCGGTCGAGGGCCGCTTCCCCACCATGTTCAGCGTCTCCGGGCCGCCCGACGTCGACGCGACCTTCGCGCCCGGCATGGCACGCCTCCTCGACGGACTCGCCCCCTGGATCGAGGGCACCGACACGGCCTGAGCCAGTCGGACCCCGACGGGGCCGGTCCGGAACGCCCGACACACCCGTGACCTGCCCCCTTTCGACCGTCCGCCCCCGCAGACTTGTGGGCGTACGTGTCGGCCGGGGGAGGCGTGTTGGAGCAGGACGCCACGCGGGACGGATACCACTGGGAGGTCCCCTGCCGGGGGCGTCGGCGCGGGCGGTGGTCGGACCCCCTCGGCCGGTGGATGACGGCCCACCAGGTGGACGACGTGGGCGGCCCCGGGTCCCGGCCGCGCACCGAGCGCCAGCACCACTGGTGGCAGGTCATGTGCCTGACCGGTGTGGACTACTTCTCCACGCTGAGCTACCTGCCCAGCATCGCCATCCTCGCGGCCGGGGCCCTGTCTCCGGTCGCCACGCTGCTGATCGTGCTGCTGACCCTGTTCGGCATGCTGCCCATCTACCGCAGGGTGGCCGAGCGCAGCCCCCACGGGCAGGGCTCGGTGGCGATGCTGGCCCACCTGCTCCCGGAGTGGCGGGGCAAGTTCCTGGTGCTGTGCCTCCTCGGCTTCGTGGCGACCTCGTGGATCGTCACCATCACCCTGTCCACCGCCGACGCCACCGCCCACCTGGGGGCCAACCCCTACACGCCGCGGGCGCTGGCCGACCACCCCGTGCTGGTCACCATCGTGCTCCTGGCACTGCTGGGAGCGGTGTTCCTCGCGGGGTTCAAGGAGGCGGTCCGGCTGGCGATCCCCCTGGTCCTGCTGTTCCTCCTGCTGAACCTGGTGGTCGTGGTGGCGGCCCTGGCCCACATCGCCGCACACCCGGAGACCCTGGCGCAGTGGGAGGTGGCCGTGGTCGGGGACGGTTTCTGGCCGACCTCCGCCGTGGTGCTGTTCGCCTTCCCGCTGCTGGTCCTGGGCCTGTCCGGGTTCGAGACCGGCGTGAGCATGATGCCGCTGGTGCGTTCGGAGGGGGAGACGGCGGAGGAGCGGATGCGCTCGCGCATCACGGGCACCCGCAGGCTCCTGACCACCGCCGCCGTCATCATGAGCGTCTACCTGCTGGCGACGACCTTCGTCACCGGCGTGCTGGTCCCCCGCGAGGACGTGGAGGTCGGCGGCCCGGCCGCGGACCGGGTCATGGCCTACCTGGCGCACGACCTGCTGGGTCAGGGGTTCGGCACCGTCTACGACGTCTCCACGATCCTCATCCTGTGGTTCGCGGGGGCCTCCGCGATGGCCGGGCTGATCAACATCGTGCCGCGCTACCTGCCCCGGTTCGGGATGGCCCCGGCCTGGGGCACCGCGGTCCGTCCGGTGGTCCTGGTGTACACGGCCGTGACGATCCTGATCACGATCGCGTTCGGCGCGAGCGTGGACTCGCAGGCCGGGGCGTACGCCACGGGCATCCTGGCGATGCTGGTGACCTCCGCCGTGGCGGTGACGATCATCGTGCACCGCAGGCGGGCGTGGTTGGCCACGTTCGGGTTCTCGGTGCTGACCGCCGTGTTCGGGTTCGCGCTGGTGGACAACGTCGTGAGCCGTCCGGACGGGTTGGCCATCGCGCTGTTGTTCGTGCTGGCGATCATCGTCGTGTCGCTGGTCTCCCGGACCCTGCGCAGCACCGAACTGCGTGCCCACTCGGTGGACCTGGACCCGACCGCCCTCCGGTTCGTCCGGGAGGCCGCCCGCCACGGCAAGGTGCTGTTGTTCGCGAACCGGCCGCGTTCGGGGGAGGCTGACGAGTACGCGGCGACCGAGGCCGAACAGCACCGGCTCAACCCGGTGACGCTGCGGATCTCCCCCCTGTTCGTCGAGGTGCGCGTCCACCACCCCTCGGACTTCGAGGGGACGCTCAGCGTGCGGGGGACCTGGATCCACGGGCACCGCGTGCTCCGGGTGAGCAGCCCGGCGGTCCCCAACGCGCTGGCGGCGGTGCTGCTGTGCGTGCGCGACGCCACGGGGAGCATCCCGCACTGCTACTTCGCGTGGTCGGACTACTCACCGATGCGGGCGTTCTTCCACTTCCTGGTGTTGGGCGCCGGCGGCACCGCCGGGTTCACCCGGGAGATCCTGCGGGAGAACGAGCCGGACGCCGACCGCCGTCCCGTGGTGCACGTGAGCTGAGCCGAGGGGTCCTGGAGCGGGTCGGTCCGGGTTCACGCGTGCTCCGGTGGCGGGCCGAGGGCGTGTCCTTGCGCGGGACGTGACCCGGCTGGTCCCGGCCTGATCGGTGCGGTGCTGGGTCCGGGGCAGGTGGAACCGCTCTGACCAGCGATGTTCGGTCCTCGGTGGTGCGTGGCGCGTCGCCGTGCGGCGGGGTTCGGGGAGGGTCGCGAAAAGGAAGGACTATTCGGTCATAAAGTGCGATCGGCTTATTTGTGTGCGCAGGGTATGAGGCGCTGAGTGGGTGGCCCGAAACGAATCTACGAAGTCGGTTAGTTCCCTTTTGTTGCGCGGTTCCCCGAGGCCTCTTAGTAGGGATCCACTGCTCTTGGTGATCGACTTTGAGCGCTTCGTGTTGAACCAGACCCACCTGAACAGGAAGAATGACTCTACGTAATATCCTATGGGCGTAGGGTGTTCATGATTCGCGGCAACATTTCCGGAATAGGCCTGCGCGGCCTCTTCGACTGCTAACGTTTCGGTCCGTTGGCAGTTCCGGTCGGAAAGAACTCCGTGATAACCGGGCTGCCACCCATGTCTTGAGCAAGCGGGCCACCCCGCCGTCCCGACGTCTTCGTGGACGGGTTCGCTGGCCGTGGGACCCGGGGCGACCGCGACGACGGCGCCGGGTCCGGGCTCACGGCGCCGCGCCGCTCGGCGCATCCCCTGGCAGCACTTCGTGAAAGGGTCCAAGCCGCACCATGCGAAACACGTTCCGTTACTCCTTCGCCACCGCACTGACCGCGGGGCTGGTCCTGGCGCCCTTCGGCGCCGCCTTCGCCGACACCACCACCGACGGCTCCGGCGGTGTGCTCAGCGGCAACCAGATCGTCGTCCCCGTCGACGTCGAGGCCAACCTGTGCGGCAACTCGCTCGCGGTGCTCGGCATCTCCAAGGCCACCTGCACCAAGGTCTCCGAGGTCCTCTACGAGAGCAGCGGTCAGGGCGCCGCCACGGACGGTTCGGGCGGTGTGGCCAGCGGCAACCAGCTCGTCGTCCCGGTGGACGCGGCCGTGGACGCGTGCGGTAACTCCGTGGCCGTGGCCGGGATCTCCGAGGCGGAGTGCGTGGAGGTGGTCGAGGTCCTGGAGAAGGAGTCCGAGGACGCTCCCACCACCCTGAACACCGACGGGTCCGGTGGTGTGGCCAGCGGCAACCAGATCACCGTCCCGGTGGACACCGCCATCGAGATCTGCGGCAACTCCATCGCCGTCCTGGGCGCCTCCAGCGCGCAGTGCACCACGATCATCAACATCATCCACGCCTCCCCGGACAACGAGGGCGCCTCCACCGGGACGGCCACGAGCGGCGCGGGCGGCGTGGCCAGCGGCAACCAGGTCTCCGTCCCGGTCAACGCGGCCGTCGACATCTGCGGCAACGCGGTGTCCGTGCTCGGCATCGCGGAGGCCTCCTGCGTGGAGACCATCTCCGAGAAGCCGAAGGAGCCGGAGGCCCCCGAGGAGTCGGAGAAGCCCGAGGAGCCCGAGACGCCGGAGGAGTCGGAGAAGCCGAAGGACCCGGAGAAGCACGAGGAGTCCGAGGCTCCGAAGGACCCGGAGCAGAAGCCCGAGGAGACCGACGAGAAGCCCGCCCCCAAGCAGGAGGCCGGTGAGGAGCTGGCGATGACCGGCAGCGCCCTGGGCGGTCTGGTCGCCGCCGCCGTGGCCGCGATCGGTGCCGGTGGCGCCGGTCTGTACTTCGCCCGCAGGCGCAGGGCCACCGCCGCCGCCGACGAGTAGTCGGATCCGCCCGGAGCACCGGGCCGGGGGCGTGGATCCAGCGCCCGACCTGCGGGGTCGTCGGGAGACCGGCGGCCCCGTCCGCGTGGGCGGGGCCGGTGCGGGGCGGCCGGGAACGTCTCATAACCTCGAAGACGTGCTCAAAGTCCTGTTCTCCTCACGCATGCTGGCCTTCCACGCGCTGGTCGTGATCCTGGTGCCCGCCTTCGTCTGGCTGGGGTTCTGGCAGCTGGACCGGGCCGAGACGCGCAGTGCCGCGGTCGACCTCCAACGGGACAACGTGGCCGCCGAGCCCGTGGCCGTGGACCGGCTCACCTCCGTGGGCGGCGACGTCGCCCCGGCGGACCGCTGGCGCACCGTCGAGGCCACCGGCACCTGGGACCAGGAGCACGAGCTCCTGCTCCGCAACCGGGACGGCTCCCAGGGGGTGGGCTTCCACGTCCTCACCCCGCTGGTCACCGGGGACGGCACGGCCGTCCTGGTGAACCGGGGGTGGATCGAGCGCGGCGAGAACGCCCAGGACACACCCGAGGCGCCCGCCGCCCCCGAGGGCGAGGTCCGGGTGACCGGGCGCCTCCAGTTCGGGGAGACCGAGGAGAACACCGGGCTGCGTGAACGCGACGGCATGCCCGAGGGCCAGATCATGTTCGTGGACGTGGACCGGCTGGCCGAGGAGCTGCCGTACCCGATCTACGGCGGGTACGTGGAGCTCACCGACCAGGATCCGGTGCCCGAGGTGGCCCCCGAGCGCATCGCCCTGCGCGAGGAGAACACCGGGATGAGCGCCTCCTACGCCTTCCAGTGGTGGGTGTTCAGCGTCGTCGCGGTGGTGGGCTGGGTCGTCCTGATCCGCCGTGAGCTGCGCGACGCCCGCGAGGCCGACGCGAAGGGTTCGGGGAACGGGGACACTGGTGGCGGAGACGCCCGGGACCCGGAGGGCCCCGAAGGTCCGGTGGCACCGGCGGAGAGCGCCCGGCCGACCCGGACCTGAGCCGCGTCAGCAGCCCGAGGAGCAACGTGGACGATCAGATGGACTACCCGGCTCCCGGCCGGGTGGAGCGGCGCGCGGTGCGGGGCGACGAGAGCGCGCGGGCCGGACGCCTGTGGTGGGACGGCGCCGCCGACGCCTACCAGGCCGAACACGGTGACTTCCTGCGTGACGTGGGGTTCGTCTGGTCGCCCGAGGGCGTGGACGAGGCCGACGTGCGGCTGCTCGGGGACCTGGACGGAAAGCGGGTCCTGGAGGTCGGCTGCGGCGCCGGGCAGTGCGGCCGGTGGCTGCGCGCGGAGGGTGTGCGCGAGGTCGTGGGGTTCGACCTGGCCTGGCGGCAGCTCCAGCACTCCCGGAGGATCGACGAGCAGACCGGGCACCGGTTGCCCGCCGTCCAGGCCGACGCGCAGCGCATGCCGTTCGCCGCGGACTCCTTCGACGTCGTCTTCTCCTCGTTCGGGGCGTTCCCGTTCGTGCCGGCCGCCGAGACCGCGCTGGCCGAGGCCGGTCGGGTGCTCAGGCCCGGCGGGCGGTTCGTGTTCTCGGTGACGCACCCGATCCGTTGGTGCTTCCCGGACGACCCCACCGAACGGGGGATGACCGTGCGGCAGAGCTACTTCGACCGCCGCGCCTACGTGGAGGAGGACGACGAGGGCCGGGCGGTCTACGTCGAGCACCACCACACCGTGGGCGACTGGTTGCGGGGGATCGTGGCGGCGGGGCTGGAGTTCCGGGACATGGTCGAGCCGGAGTGGCCCGAGGACAACGACCAGGTGTGGGGCGGCTGGGGGCCGGTACGCGGCCGGATGATCCCGGGGACGGCGATCTTCTCGGCGGTCAAGCCGGGGTAGCGGTTTCCGCGTCAGCCGAGCAGGTACGCGGGCGGGACGGAGTCGGTCAGCCACACGCCGTTCCCGCTCACGCCGAACCGGTGCCCGTCGGCGTGCATGCGGGCCGCGTCGACGGTGAGGACGACCGGGGAGCCCCGGCGTGCGCCGACCCGGCGGGCGGTCTCCCGGTCCGCCGACAGGTGGACGTGGTGGCGGTTCATCGGCCGCAGACCCTCGCGGCGGATCGCGGGCAGGAAGCGGCTCACGGTGCCGTGGAAGAGCAGTTCCGGTGGGGTCTCCGCCGTCAGCGAGAGGTCCACGTCCACCGAGTGCCCCTGTTGGGCCCGGATCCGCAGGCCGTCGGGGCTGAGTGCGAAGCGCTTCTTGTCGTTGGTCTCGACGATCTCCCGCAGACGCTCCGGGGTCAGGTGGTGCCCGGCACGGCGGCAGCCCGCGAGCAGGGCCTCGATCTCGACCCAGCCGTGCGGGTCGAGGCTGACCCCGGCCCGGCCGGGGTCGTGGCGCAGGACCAGGGAGAGGAACCTGGACGTGCGGGTGAGCTCTCTGTTGTCGTTTTTCACGGACCCGATGATCGCGCCGGATCGCGGCGGGGTCGAGGGGTTTTCCGCCTGCCAAAACCCCTTGGGGACGGCCCTGGGCGGGCGGTAGCTTCGTGGCTCTACGAGAGGAGCCGCGTGTCCCAGCGACTGCGTGAGGTGTGGAACCAGACCCGTGCCGCCTACGAGCGGGAGAGCTACGAGGCCGACGGCGTTCGGGTGGATCTTTCCGGGCCCCTGGGGACGATGCGCGCGGGCACGCGGCTCCACCTGCCCGAGGAGATCGCGGAGCTGCCCGTCCCGGCGGCTGGTCGCGAGACCCGCTTCGAGGTCACCGGGGAGAGCACTCTGGCGGCGGCGCGGAGGCTGGTCGCGGAGGAGCCGGGCCGGGTGGCGGCGCTGAACTTCGCCTCGGCCCGCAGACCAGGGGGCGGGGTGACCAACGGAGCGAAGGCCCAGGAGGAGAGCCTGGCCCGGTCCAGCGCGCTCTACGACTCGCTGATCCGCTGTCCCGAGTACTACGACCACCACGTGGCGGAGCGGAGTCTGCTGTACAGCGACCGGGTGATCTGGTCACCGGGCGTTCCGGTGTTCCGTGACGACCGCGCGGGGTGGCTGCCCGAGCCGGTGCTGGTGGACTTCCTCACCGCGGCCGCGCCCAACCGGCGCATGGTCCAGAGGAACCAGCCCGAACTCCTGCCGCTGGTGCCGCCCGCGCTGGACGAACGAGTCCGCGCGGTGCTGGCCGTGGCCGCCCACCACGGCACCACCCGGCTCGTGCTGGGGGCGTGGGGCTGCGGGGTGTTCGGCAACCGTCCCGAGACGGTGGCCGCCGCGTTCGCCAAGCACCTGAAGGGGGACTTGGCGGGGGTGTTCGCTCGGGTGGTCTTCGCGGTGTTGGACCGGGATCCCGGGGTACGCAGACCCTTCGAGGAGGCCTTCGATGAACGCATGGAGCGGTGAGTTCGAGAGCCGGGGGCCCGGTGGGGTCGCGGTTCGGAACGCGGTACCCGAGGACCACGGGCGGATCATCGCCGTGTGCGACGACTGGTGGGGGAGGCCGGTGGCGCACATCCTGCCGAGGCTGTTCCTCGACCACTTCGGTGGGACGTCCCTGGTCGTCGAGGACGACGAGGGGATCGCGGGGTTCCTGGTGGGCTTCCCCAGCCCCGACCGGGCGGCGGAGGCCTACGTGCACTTCACCGGGGTGGCTCCGAGGCATCGGCGCTCCGGTGTGGGGCGGGAGATGTACCGCCTGTTCACCGACGCCGCGCGGGCCGACGGGCGTTCCCTGGTGCGCGCGGTCACCTCGCCGTCCAACGAGCGCTCGATCGCGTTCCACCGTTCGCTCGGGTTCGCGGTGACCGGTCCGTTCGAGGACTACGACGGTCCGGGCGACGACCGGGTGTGCTTCGCGCTCCAGCTCTAGACCGGGGGCCGGGGTTGTCGGTGTCGCGTTCCGGGGGCGGGGCCTTGACGACTCCGGCGGCTTGGTGATGGTGTCGATGTGCACGTGGGAGTTGTCGTAGACGTGGAAGCCGTCTCCCCGCGCATTATCCGGGCCATCGGAGAAGGGGCGGGAGTGCGACTCAAGCTCGATCTGCACGACATTTTCAACAAGGGCGTCAGCATCGACAAGGCCCTGAACGACATCATGGACGAGGCCGAACGGAAGCGGGCCAAGACCATCGAGATCATCCCGGGCAAGGGCTCGGGGCAGTTGAAGAAGCGGGTGCTGCGCTTCCTCGACCGCAAGGATGTCAAGGCCCGCTACCACCGCGTCGAGAAAGACTCGAAGAACTTCGGCCGCCTGTTCGTCCACTTCAAGCACTGAGAGGGCCAACTTGGCTAGGTTGGCGTGTCGTGAGGGTATGAGCACTGAGCCCCATGGAGCTGTCTGTCGCGGAGGCCAGTGACCACTTCGTCCAGCGTGTGAACCGTGCGGCCCTGTGAGGTCACGTACGTGACCAGCGGACGCAGCCATGAGCGTGTCGCCGCGAATCTGGGAGTTTCCGCGCCTTTTCGCCCCTTAGGCTCGTGTGGTTCCGTCACCTCAACCCCGGGAGGCCGTCGTGAGCTATGACCTCGAAGCCGTCATCGCCGAATCCACGCTCCTGCGTTCGGTCGCCCACGACCCCACCCCGTTTCGGCCTGCGGCCCTGAACCAAGGGCTGGGGCTGGTGCCCGCCACGGACGGGTTCGCCGCCGTGGACACCCGGGCCGCCGACAACCCGCCCGGATTCGTTCGCCTCACCGAACACCTGGCCGAGCGGATCGCCGCGTGGTCGCACCAGGGCCCGGTGGCCTATGTCGAGGCCGAGTACTTCGGCGGGACCGGCTCCCAGAGCGCGGTCGTGTGGGACGGGGGCGAGATCGTCCTGGGCCCCCTCCACCAGCGGGAAGGCGTTCCCACCCCGGAGGAGGGCGGCCCGATCTCCCGGGCACTGCGTCACCTGGGCGTGACCGTCGGCCCCGACGACCTCGACGAGTTCGACGCCGCCGGGTTGGGCGCCCACCGATCCACCGACGGCTGGGCCAAACGCGCGATGCCCCTCACGGACAGCTAGGCACTGCTTTTGGGCAGGAGCGGGCGAGCAGGGCCCCTCGGCATCGGAGAGTTCATGACGGCCGGACACATCGACCGCTATACCGGCGTCGGCCCCGCTCCGCTCCCGCCTCCAAGGAACAGCTCCTAGGTCAGGATGCTGATGTCGTGCGTGAGGGTTCGTCCCAGGAGCTCCAGGGTGGTCAGGCCCAGGAGGAGGGTGGAGCTGATGGCGGTGGCGGGCCATCCCCACCAGGGGCGGGGTGCGCGGTGGCGGCCCCGGGGGAGGGCGGGTTCCGGCTCTGCCCGCGAGGCGTCGGCTGCCCTTTGGGCCTCTTGGGTCTTCTGTTCGCGTTGTTGGCGGGCCACCTTGACCCAGTGCGGGAGGGGTCCGTGTTGAAGCATGTAGGCCACGCGGGGGTTGTCGCCCATCTGGCGCAGCAGGCGTTCCTGCCGGGCCTGGTAGGTCTCGTCCCAAGGAGACTCTGACGCCGGAGGCGGGGTGGCCCGGGGTGGGGTGGCCCGGGGTGGGGTGGTCCGGGGTGGGGTGGTCCGGGGCGACCCTGATGCCGGAGGCGGGACAGCCCGGGGAGAGGCGAGCCGAGGTGGGGTGGCCCTGGACCGGTGGGTGCTGGTGGTGGGGCGGGGGAAGCGGTGGCCTCGGGGTGCGGTCAGGACCGACCGCACCGCCGGGCTGAGCTGGTGGCCGGTCATCGGCCACCCCCACCAGCGACCAGGGCGGGCAGGGTGAACTCGGCCCAGATGACGGTGCCGAGTCCGGCGCAGAACGGGAAGTCCAGCACCGGCCGGGTGCCCCACCGGGACGCCAGTTCACCGATCATGAGCAGGCCCCGGCCGCGTTCGGACCGGTCCCACTCCATCCTCGTGCGCCTGCGCGGAACCCTCGGAGCGCTGTCGGTGGGGGCGTCGGTTCGGGTGCCGTCATCGATGATCGAGACCCGGACCGTCCCAGGCCGGGGCAGGTCCAAGGTCCGGACCACCCGTCCGTCGGGGTCCTGTCCGGAGCGGGAGTGCTCACAGGCGTTGGCGAACATCTCGCTCACGCACAACACCATCTCCTCCCGCACCTCGACCGGGAGGCTGGTCATCCGGTCTAGGTCCAAGGCGAGGTCGGTGCGGACCCGGCTGGTCTGGGAGAGCTGTCCGGGGTAGACGCGGCACTCCCACCGGGGGGCGTTGTCGGGTGGGCTGTTCGTGTGGTCGAGGGCATGGGTGTGCGGCACAATGGCCATGTCGGCAATCTGCTTTCTTTAACCAGGGGTTGTTGTCGGCCTGCTCTGGGGGTGTGTCAGCACCCGCCAGAGCTTTTTCATGGGACCCCACAGGCCGTGGGGTCCTCACTCGCTACCTGGGCGTACTCCACAGGGTGTGCTGGGGTCCGTGGACCCACACGGTCTGGAGTCCCCGTTCCAGGTCAACGCTCAGCCCGAAGTCCGACACGGCCGGACGGTCCCAGCGCTGCCACACGTCCCAGGCCCCGGCCGCCTCGTCGACCAGTCGCCTGCCGCTGCCCTGTTCCACGCGACCGTCCGCGTGCAGCCGCGCCCACCCGGGCTCGGCGGAGGTCGAGGTCACCCACACGTAGGGCTCCGTGCCGCCCTCCTCCATTCCCATTCCGAAGGCCCAGTGGGGCATCAGCAGGGACAGCAGCAGTGCCTCCTCGCCGTCGAGCCACGGAGCGCGCGGGTCGCCCGGGACCCGTTCGGTGGTCTGGGCCTCGATCCCCTGATGTGGGGGCGGGGTCCCTCCGGGGTCTCGCTGACCGCGCGCCCACATGAAGGCCAGAGCTCCCTCGAACCGCCCCTCGGCCGTGGTGGCGGTCGTGTCCAGGACGGCGAGGGCCCCGCTCGGGGACCCGGGGGTGGGTGCCCACGGCGTGACGATCCGTCCCCGTCCGCGCATCCGGCGCAGCCAGACGGACGGCACCCGGGACACGGAGCAGGTGGAGATCACCCGGTCGTATCCGAGGAGGTCCCCGGCGGCCGCTTCGCCGTCTCCGGTGAGCACGGTCGGGTGGACGCCGTGGGTGAAGAGCGCGGAGCGGGCGGTCTCGGCCACGGTCGCGTCGATCTCGACGGTGGTGACCTGGCTGGATCCCAACATCTGGCAGAGGAGGGCGGCGTTGTACCCGGTGCCGGTGCCCACCTCCAGGACCCGGTGAGTGGGGGCGAGGTCGGCGGCGGTGAGCATTCGCGCCATCACGGTGGGGGCGGAGGAGGACGAGGAGGGCATGAGCCTGCCGCCCTCGTGGCCGTCGTCGAGCTGGGTGGTGAGCGCCTGGTCCGTGTACACCGCACGCGTCCACGCCTCGGGGTCGGAGGTGCGGTCGTAGCGGGCGAAGCCCGGACCCCACATGACGTCGGTGAGGAACCGGTGCCGGGGGACGGCCGCGAACAACCGGCGGATGTGGTCGGGGGTCTCGTCCGGGAGTCGGGCGGCGAGGGCCGAAGGGGTGTGCTCCATGGTGACGTTCTGCCCCATCAGATCTTTCCCGTCCCCTTGCAGGGCTGGCAGGGGACCCAGCGCCCCATGCTCTTGCCGGGGGTCTGGCCGTCGTTCGTGACCATCGTGCCGCCCTGCCCGTTGCAGGCGCCGCACATCGCGGCGGTGGACGGCTGAGGCGTGGACTGAGGGGGTCGGCTGGGGCTGCGGGGGGTCGTCGGGCGGGTGGGGGCGATGGTCGACACGGGTGGTCTCCTTCTTGTTAGGGGTGCGGGCCACCGGTTCCGATGGTCCTGGTGTGGGCTGTGTGGCGTGCGGGGGCGGTCCGCCAGGTCGCCATGAAGGCGCTGAGCGGTGCGGGTGCCGGGATGAACGACATGGTTCGGGTTCCCGCCGAAGCTCTGACCGGGGGCGAAGCCTCGGCGGGATCGGGTCCTGGCTAGGCGCTGGGCGGGAGTTTGGGCGGGTGGGTGCCCAGGTGGCGGTGGGTGAGTAGCCGCAGGAGTTCGGTGCGGTCGGGTGCGGTGATGCGCTCGTAGGGGTCGCCGTCACCGGTCCACCCCAGGGGGCGGCGGGCCACGTAGGTCTCTTTGGGTGCCTTGCCTTCCACGGTCATGTTCCAGTGCTTGTAGAGCAGGGCGCAGAGCACGTGCTCCGGAACCGGCAGGGACTCCGTGTGGGGGCTGTTCTGCTTCGGGACCGTGCTCGCTACTGGCCTGTTGCCGGGTACCCGGGTGGGTGCGGGGTGGTCGTGGATGGACTGGTCGATCAGCTGTATCGCCAGTTCGGCGTTGCTCTCCTCGCGAGCGGTCCGCAGGGCTTCCAGGACCAGGGGGAGGCGGTTGCGCAGGGTGTGGTTGTGCCACACGTCCAGCTGCGCGGGAGTGAGATGGGCCGGGGCGGTGAGGGCGTCTTCGGCCACGGCCAGCAGGTCCCGGGTGTCGACGTCCAACATCAGCACTCCACCTCGTCCTTTTCGGTGTTGATGTGCATCCAGGGGTTGTGGGTGAGGTCGTAGGAGAGGTGGAACCAGACCTGCCGGAACCTGGGGTTGCCGTTGTCGCCCCACCGGTCCGCCAACGCGTTCACCAGCCCCAAACCGATGCCCTGGCCGCTCCCCGGACCCGATTCCGGGTCGAGCGTGTCCAGGTCAGTCGCGGTGAACGGGCCCGGTTCAAGGGGGAGGCGGCTGCCCTGGTCCTGGCAGGTCAGCGTCAGGCCCGTCGCGCCCCGGTCCACCGTGAGTGAGTAGGTGCTGCCGTGCTCGCTCGACAGGGAGTGGGCGATGGCGTTGTTGGCCAACTCCACTCCCAGGAGGGTGAACAGGAACCGGAAGTCGGTGGAGCGTTCGGCGGCGCTGGTGTCCAGGAACGCCCGCACCAGAGGCATGAGACCGGGCAATCCAGCGAAGGCGTACTTGCGCTTACGGAACGGGGTGCCCACGGTCCGGGAGAAGTAGTGGGCGTGAAACGGCTTGATGAAACTCGCCAGCGGGACCGTGGCCTCGCGGTGGGTCAGTTCGGGGGAGAACACGCTCACGAGGCCACCGCCAACCGCCGCAGACCGACCAGGACGGCCCCCAGGACCTGCATGGGGACGGAGTCGATCGGGCGCCGGGGCGCGGGGATCAACGGACCACGAGAGCGAGACGTGGTGGTGCGGGGGTTGGTGGCGAAGGCCCGCACACGCGCGGCCTGCCGGGGACGACGGCGATGGAACGCCACGGACGCGAGATGGCACACGCATGCCAGCGCGGAGAGTTTCAGGGGTCGGGGCGCCATGAGCACGCACCTCCTGGATCGGATGCCGGATGGGAGGTCCGGCGGGAATAGGTGAGATCCAGTGTCACCCTGAAGCTTCAGGTTTTCAAGTCTTCATGAGATATTGCTTCAAAGAAGGCTCATTCATTCCTCTAGGCTTCATGAACGAAAGATTCATAGATGAGCGATTCGCGTAGCCCTGGCGCCGCCCGTAACATCCGAGAGCGAGACCGGGAAACTTCAGGAGGCGACATGGCGGATAACCGCAGGTCCATCCGGCGCCGACGCCTGTCAGCTGAGCTCAAGAAGGCCCGGGTCGAAGCGGGCAAGACCATCGAAGAGGTCTCGGAGGCCACCGAGTGGTCGATGGGCAAGATCAGCAACATCGAAACCGGTGTCCGCTTGAAGCCCACCGTCATGGAGATCCGAGGGCTGCTCGATGTCTACGGTGTCACTGACGAACGTCGCCGCGAGGCGATCCTCAGCCTCACTCGGCAAGCTCGCGAGCTGGGTTGGTGGTCCAAGTTCAGTGATGTCTTCACTGACGATTTCGTCGCGTTTGAGGGCGAGGCGCAGAGCATCCGCACCTACGAACTCGCACGAATCCCAGGCCTTCTCCAGACACCTCGGTATGTGGAGAGCCTGATGCGGGCGAGCCTCTACCAGAGCTCGTTCGACATAGAGCGTGCCGTTGAAACCCGACGAAAGCGGCAGCAAATCCTCGCCAAGCCTGATGCTCCTGAGCTGTGGGCGGTCATCGACGAGGCCGCTCTTCGCCGTATCCAGCGCGAGGACGTGCTGAAAGAACAGGTGGAGCACCTCATCGAGGTGGCCGAAGGTGACAACAGCGTGACGCTTCAGGTTCTGCCGTTCGCCAGCGGCATGCATGCTGGATTGCAGGGACCGTTCGTCATTCTGGACTTCGTTCCAGGCGTGAGTCCTGTGGTCTACCTCGAGATGGACATGGATGACCTGTACCTGGAGGAGCCCGAGGAGCTGGATCGGTACACGCGGCTGTTTGACCATGTCCGGGCGTCTGCGCGCTACCCTGAGGCATCCCTTCAGATCCTGAAGAACCTGATCTAGGACCGACCATGAACCTATTCCCGACCGCAGATCTGAACTTCCGCAAGTCCAGCTACAGCGACCGCAACAACTGTGTGGAGGTTGCTGGTCTCCCTCACGGTTCCGCTGTGCGCGATTCTCAGAACCCTACGCAGGGGCACTTGGAGCTCTCTGCCACCGAGTGGACGGCTCTGCTCGCCCAAGTACGTACCACGCGGTAGTCCAGACAGAAAGGAAGGGCGCCGGAGCTGGTCCGGCGCCCTTCACCTATTCCCGAGGACACAGTACCCCGTCGCTTTGCCCCCGGGAAGCAGGCTCCTCTGTCCACAGCTGGACAGGAGTTCGGGACATCTTTCTCTGCACACAGGGCGTAGAAGCGGGCAGGACTGTGCATGAGCCAGTCAATACCCTCACCCCCAGCGGAGGCCCCCAGATGAAGGTGGAAGAGGCCGAACCGCTGCGACATTGAGGACCTCCTCAACATCTACGAGATCACCGATGCTGAGCGTCGAGAGGCGACCCTGTCCCTCGTCAAGCAGTCCCGGCAGCAAGGCTGGTGGGTCAGCTACAGCGATGTGTGGGGATCGGGAACGTTCGTTGGTCTGGAGGCCGAGGCCCGATCGGTCCGAACGTTCGAGGCACTCGCGATTCCCGGTCTACTCCAGACAGAGGAGTACGCCCGTGCGGTGATCAAAGCGGGAAGGTTCACCGACGAGGACGAGGACGAGGACGAGGACGATCGTCGAGTCCAGGCCCGCATGATCCGAAAGCAAGTACTGTCCGGTCCCGACGCACCCCTGTACTGGGCTGTGGTGGACGAAGCTGCCTTCCGCAAGAGCCCTCGCGGACAACTGGAACACCTCTTGGAGGTTCAAGGTCCCCGTCTGGGTGTCCAGGTCCTTCCTGACGCGGCCGGTCCACATGCAGCGCTCACAGCACCGTTCGTGATCCTCGATTTCCCTGATCCGGACCCGGGCACGGTCTATGTCTCCACGTGGTCTGATGAGCTGTTCTTGGAGAAGCCGTCACACTTGGAGCAGTACGAGAGCCTGTGGCGGCACATCACCGCGTTCGCCCTGTCGGTCGAGGACTCCCGGGCTCTGATCCGGACCCTGATCACTGAGAAGCAGAAAGCGTAGAGAGCAAACCCATGAGCGTTTCCCGAACCCTCCCCACCGGCTGGCGCAAGAGCAGCTACAGCGGCGCCCGTGACCAGAACTGCGTTGAGGTCGCAGACCTCCCGTCCGCGGCTGCCGTCCGCGACACCCAGAATCGTGAGGCCGGGTATCTGGCTGTGCCTACCGCTGAGTGGTCTGCGCTGCTTGGAGTCATTCGCAGGTAATCCCACGTGCAGAAGGCGCCGACCCCTTGAGTTCTAGTGGTCGGCGCCTTCTGCATGCATCACCCAATGCATTTCCCGCGAGCACTGTACCTGGGTGCTCCTGAGGTGGGAAGGATCCTCCGTTGACCGACCCGTGGCCGCAGTAGGCCACGGGCTCGGGACGTTCTCCTCTGCACACAGGGGGTAGGAGCGGGCAGGACTGTGCATGAGTCAGTCAGTGCCCCACCCCCAGCGGAGGTTCCCAGGATGCACCCTCACATCGACGAACTCACCTTCCACAAGTCCAGCTACAGCGGAGGCCGCACCGACAACTGTGTGGAAGTCGCCCGCTTCCGCAAGTCCAGCTACTCAAGCACCAGCCGCGACTGCGTGGAGGTCGCTGACCTGCCCACCGGCGCCGCTGTCCGCGACACTCAGAACAGGGGCCTCGGTGCGCTGTCCTTCCCGTCCTCGGAGTGGACCGCGCTGCTTCGAGCCTCCAAGTAGCTAAGCAACGGAGGCCCCGACTGGTGCTGGTCGGGGCCTTCCTCGTTCTTGAGCACTCAGGAACTCCTCCAGTTCCCGGGGCGAAAGAGGCTGGTCCGGGCCGCCGTCACGTCGGCCGTACCTACTGCTCTCGGTGAGACTCAGCAGTCCCGCACGAGTTCGATACCGATGGCCACCACACCCAGCGCTTCACGCTCGGCCGGGTAAATCTCCCGAATGTTGCGAAGCTGGTCTTCGCGGGACGCGGTCGGGTTGACCGACGAAACGGGTTCGTGGTCGAACATCTCGTCGAAGTCCCGATAGCGGGCCAGCCTGGTGATCCGCGTGAGTACTTCTTCGTCTTCGTCGCGGCACTTGAACCGCAACAGGTCGCCTTCCTTCAACCTCTGGCGGGATGAGTCGTTGACCCTGATCTCGGTCGTCTTCTCGCCCGAGGCGATCAGGTCGAAGTACCGCTTGTAGATGCCCATCTCGTGCGCTCGGCGGCGCTGGTCGAGGTCGGCGGGTCGGTTGGTCATGAGTCGTCCGAGTTCCTTGAAGGTGAAGCTTCGGAAGAACAGCTTCGGCATCGGTGGGGCGCCCGCGCCGCGCGTGCACCTGGGAGGAAGATCCGAATCGGCATCCGCTCACCAGAGGTGCCCGGCACTCCCAGAGCCCCGTCTACCAGCTGTGCGCCGACCGCTGATCGTGGATCAACCCTCCGAGTCGCGGACGTCCTTCCCCTGCTCCGCGAACGCCTTGAAGTCCTCCATGTGCTGGAGCGACTGCTTGCGGAAGGCTCCGGGCATCACGAACCCCACCAGGCGCATCATCAGTCCATCGAACCGGTACTCGTTCTCGCTCTCCCAGAGCGTCGTCTCCGGACCGGCTTCGGTCAGCCGGTCCCGCACCGCGTTCCACATGCCCTCAGCAACGATCTCGCGGTCGAAGTGAACAACCACGTCCTCCGGGATCCCGTGCAGTTCCTCCGGCTCCCGGCGCGTGACGGTCTCGGTGGCCTCCATCTCCTGCTGCCCCGTCCGAAACACGACCCGCGACCGGGTACCGACCTCCCCGTGCTCCCCACTCACCGGCTCATGCGACACCAGACCCCGCAACCACTTCGCCATGTGCGCCGGGTCAGCGAGCAGCTGTGCCACCCTCTCCCGCGGGAGGGCGATCTCGATCGAGACGGTGTACTTCATGGCGGAGTGCTCCGGGTTCCCGAGTGACGTGGCGTGCGGGTGCAGCCTCACCTCATGCTATTCACCCGCGCCCTCACGTCCCGTGATCGTTCCCCCCGTTCCGCCTGGTCACGGCTCCTGTCGCCAGCGAGTGCAAGGCTTGGACGCACGCTGGCCGACGGTCTCCCCGTCGGCTCGTTGTCAAGACTTTGCCCCGCTCATCCCCGGCATGGCAGTGCCCGGGAGCAGACTCGAATATGGAGCCACGGACGGGAGGCACCATGATCACCACCGACTACGTGATCGGCTCGCCCTGCTGGATCGAGCTGACCACCGCCGACGTGGACCGGGCGATCGACTTCTACAGCCGGGTCTTCGGCTGGACAGCGGAGTCCGCAGGTCCGGACACCGGCGGCTACATGCTGCTCAGGTACGAGGGGTCCCTGATCGGCGGACTCGGGCCGAAGATGTCCGAGGACCAGCCCGTCAGCTGGTCCCTCTACTTCAACACCCCCGATCTGGACGCGACGTTCAACCGCGCCCGCGAACTGGGCGCCACACCCTACGTCGAACCCATGGACGTCATGGGCCTGGGAAGAATGGCCTACGTGACCGACCCCCAGGGCGGCTCGGTCTCACTCTGGGAGGCCGGAACCCTCCCGGGCATGGAACGGACCGACGACCCCAACACCCTCGTGTGGGCCGAACTGTGGACCCCCTCGGCGCAGGGCGCCAGGGACTTCTACAGCGGCCTCTTCGGGTGGGAGTTCGAGGCCTTCGAGCTCCCGGGCGACGGAGACGGAGACGGAAGCGTCTACTCCGTGGCCCGCCCCGCCGGTCTGGGCGACGACCGGGCCTTCGGCGGGGTCATGGAGGTCGCCGAAGCCGACCTGCCCGCCACCCGGGGCGCGGCCGACTGGCACCCGGTCTTCCACGTCACCGACTGCGACGCCACCGTGGCGGAGATGACCTCCGCCGGCGCCCACGTCTACATGGGACCGGACGACGTCCCGGGCGTGGGACGCCTGGCAGTGGGCGCCGACCCGTTCGGCGCCGGGTTCGTGCTGCTCACCCCGAACCCCGGGTAGGTCCGCCCCCGCTCCGTGGCACCCACGGAGCGGGGCCTTCGGCCGCCCTCTACTGGCGTGAGACGGCGGAGGCGCCGCCGCGCAGCACGAACTTCTGGATCTTCCCGGTGGCGGTCTTGGGCAGCTGCTCCACGAACTCCACCTGGGTGGGCGCCTTGAAGTGCGCGAGGTGCTCACGCGCGAAGGCGATGACCTCCTCCTCCGTGGCGGACACACCCTCGCACAGCACCACGGAGGCGCGCGGCGTCTCGCCCCAGCGCTCGTGCGGCACACCCACGATCGCGACCTCCAGCACGGCCGGATGCCGGAGCAGCACGCCCTCCACCTCAACGGAGGAGATGTTCTCGCCCCCGGAGATGATCACGTCCTTGATCCGGTCCTGGATCTCCACGTAGCCGTCCGGGTGCGTGACCGCCGCGTCCCCGGTCCGGAACCAGCCGTCGCCCATCGCGAGTTCGGTGGCCTCGGGATCGTTGTAGTAGCCCTTCATCACCACGTTGCCGCGCACGGTGATCTGGCCGACGGTCGTCCCGTCCCAGGGCACCTCGGCACCCGTCTCGTCCACCACGCGCAGCTCACCGGAGGTGATGAGCTCCACCCCCTGGCGGGCCTTGAGCGCGCCGCGTTCACGCACGGACAGGTCCCGGTGCTCCGGCCGGGGCTCGCAGACCGTGATGAAGGGCGTCGTCTCCGTCAGCCCGTAGACGTGCGTGACCGTCCAGCCGAAGTCCTCCTCCAGCCGCTCGATGGTCTCGGCGGCGGGCGAGGCCCCGGCGGTGACCACGTGCACCCCCGGCGGGACGGAACCGCGCACGGCCTCGGGCGTGTTGGAGAGCATGATCAGCACCGTCGGCGCCGCGCACAGCCAGGTGACCTCCTCCGTGCGGATGAGCTCGAACACCCGCTTCGGTTCCATGGCGGGCAGGCACACGTGGGTCCCCCCGGCCGCCGTGACCGTCCACGTGTAGGTCCAGCCGTTGGCGTGGAACATCGGCAGCGTCCACAGGTACCTCTCCCCGAGCCCGATCCGCAGGTGCAGCAGGGTGCCCACCGAGTTCATGTACGCGTTGCGGTGGGTGATCATCACCCCCTTGGGGCGTGCGGTCGTGCCGGAGGTGTAGTTGATCGTGAGCAGGTCCGTCTCCGCGATCTCCGGTCGCGCGAAGTCGGGGGAGGCCGCTGCCACCAGGGACTCGTAGTCCTCCCACCCGTCGCGGGCGCCCTCCAGGGCGACGAACCGCTCCACACCGGGCATCCGGTCGCGCACCCCGTCCACGGCGTCGAGCTGGTCGGAGTGCACGCACAGCACCCTGGCGCCGGAGTGGTTGACGATGTACACGAAGTCCTCGGCGGTCAGCCGGAAGTTCACCGGGACCAGGACCGCGCCCAGCTGCGGGACCGCGTAGAAGGACTCCAGCTGGGCGTGGGTGTTGGGGGCGATGTAGGCGACCCGGTCGCCCTTCTCCACCCCCATGCCCTGGAGCGCGGTCGACCAGCGGTCGCAGCGGTCGAAGAACTCCTCGTAGGTGAGCCGGAGCTCCCGGTCGACCAGCGCCTCCCGGTCGGGGTGGAGTCTGCGGGTCCGGCGGGCGAACTCCAGGGGGGTCAGGGTGAGTTCCATCGTGCCCTCTCTGTGTGGTGCTGCCTGGTGTCGGGGACCTGGTCGGGACCGGTGCGGAGGCCGAACAGCGCGGCCGCGTTGTCGTGCAGCACCCCGCGCAGCCAGTCGTCGCCCAGGTCCAGCCCGACCAGACTCCGGATCTGGTCGAGGTAGCGGTACGGGATGTTCGGGAAGTCCGAGCCCAGGAGGACGCGGTGCCCGAACTCCCGGAGGCGGGGCAGCTCGGCGCGGGGGAAGGGCGACCGCCGCTCCGTGAACGGGGTGAACGTCATGGTGGTGTCCAGGTGGACGCGTTCGTGTTTCTCGACGAGGTCGAGGAAGGCCGTGTACTCGGGTGCTCCCGCGTGGGCGACCACGGCGGTCAGGTGCGGGTGCTGGCGCAGCACCTCGGAGAACGGCCCGGGGCCGGTGAAGTTCCCGGGGGTGGGCCCGGAGCCGCAGTGGACGACCACGGGGGTCCCGGAGTCGGAGAGGGCGCCCCAGACGTCGGAGAGCAGGGGGTCGCGCGGGTCGTAGCCGCCGACCTGGAGGTGGGCCTTGAAGACGCGGGCACCGGAGCGGATCGCCTCGGGCACGTAGTCGGCCGCCTCGGGCTCCGCGAAGAAGGTGGCGCTGCGCAGGGAGTCGGGGTGGCGCTCCGCGAAGTCGGCCGACCAGTCGTTGAGCCAGGTGGCCATGGCCGGTCGGTGGGGGTAGGAGAGCGCGGTGAAGCCCAGGACACCGAACCCGCGCAGGAGCGCCACCCGTTCCCGCTCGTCCGTCCGGTAGCGGGGGTTGATCGGCCAGACCCCCGCACCGAGGGCGTCGAAGTAGGCCCAGACCTTGCGCAGCACGTTGTCCGGCATGAAGTGCGTGTGCACGTCCACGAGGCCGGGGAGCCCGAGCCCGCCCAGGATCCGGCGGAGCTCGGCCTCCTCGTCGCCCTCGGGGAGCGGTGAGATTCCAGTCACATCCGTCAGCCTACGACCGATCCGAACCGCGCTCGGGCCCGGGGCCGGAGTCAGGCTCCGCTGATCGAGGCCGAGCCGACGAGCATGACGATCAGGAGCCGCTGTTCGTCCCACTCGCGGGTGGGGCCGTCGGTGCGAGGCGGTCGCTGAGTGGAGGTGCGCAGGCGTCCCGGGTCAGAGGGTCAGGAGGAGGACGCCCGCGACGACCACGGTCGAGGCGACGATCCGGATCGGCCCCACGCGCTCCTTGAAGAACACCAGCCCGATCAGCGCCGCGAAGACGATGCTGGTCTCCCGCAGGGCGGCGATCCCGGCGACCGCCCCGGACAGCTGCGCCCACAGGACCAGCCCGTAGGCGCCCGCGCTGACCGCGCCGCCGAACAGGCCGACCTTCCAGATCGGCCTCAGCTGCCCGACCAGCTTCCCCCGCCGGGTGGCCAGGGCCACGAGGAAGAACACGGGACCCTGGAGCATCATGATCCACGTGATGTACCCGAGCGGGTCCTGGGTCAGACGCACGCCGTAGGCGTCCACCACGGTGTAGGAGGCGATCGCCAGACCGGTCGCGAAGGCGGCCAGGAGCGCGGGCACGTGGTGCCGCTTCGGCAGCCCGCCCGCGAACACCAGGATCATGAGCCCGGCCGAGATGACCAGGACCCCGACCAGCTCCTGGGGTGGCAGGTGATCACCCAGCAGGAGCACGCCGATGAGGGCCACCACCCAGGGCGCGGTGCCGCGCGCCAGGGGGTAGACCTGCCCGAAGTCGCCGGTCCGGTAGGACAGCATCAGCAGGGTCAGGTAGATCAGGTGGGTGGCGAGGGAGCCCAGCAGGAGCGGCCAGGCCTCGGGCGGGGGCATCCCGACCACGAACAGCAGCGGGAGGGTCGCGAACATCCCGCCGAGCCCGATGAGCGCGAAGCCGAGCAGCCGGTCGCTGATCGCGTGCGCGATCGCGTTCCACGCCGCGTGCAGCAGGGCCGCCACCAGCACCGCGAAGACGATGGGTGTGGTCATTGGATGTCTCGCAGAGGGGAAGGGGAACCCCGCAAGGCTAGCCCCCACCCCCCGCGCCACCCGGCGGCGCCCCCGCCCTCACCCGGTCGCCGCGCCGGTCAGGGGCGGTGGGCCCGGACGTTGGTGGGTGCGATGTGGTTGTTGCGCAGGTGCTCGTAGACGATCGAGGCGCGCACGTCGGCCACCTCCGGGCGCTCGGTCAGCTTGTCCACCACGAAGGCGTACAGGCTGTTGTTGTCCGGCAGGGCCACGTGCACCAGGAAGTCCTCGTTCCCCGAGGTGACGAAGACCGACAGGGTGTCCGGCAGGGCCCGGACCCAGTCGCGGAAGGCCTCGATGTTGTGGCGCGAGGGCTTCACGACGCTGACGGTGATGAGCGCCTGGACGGGGCGGCCGATGAGTTCGAGGTCCACGTCCAGCAGTGAGCCCCGAATCACACCCCTTTCTCGCAGCGCGCGGGTCCGATCCAGCGTCGTCGTGGGCGACGCGCCCACCGCTGCGGCCACGTCGCGGTTGGTTTTTCGTGCGTCTGACTGGAGTTCGGCCAGGATCGCCGTATCTAGTTCGTCAAGATCAGCCATGACCGGAGTTTACCCGTACTTAATACGGGTTGTTGTGTTTGACTCCGGAGCATGCGTAACATTTGAGCGAAAAGGTCGTATTTGGCTCGCCGGGAAGTGATCCTTTCCCGGTCGGCAGTGTCGCCCGCCGGTCGGCCCAGCACTGGTGCAACGTCGCACCACCGCAACACAAGGGACGTCCGTCACCGTGAGACCTTCCTCCGTCGTGGCCGTCACCGACCGACCGTCGGTGGGCCCGCGAACGCGGGGCCGCATCCTGGCCCTGCTCGCCATCGTCTGCGCGGCGCTCAACCTGCGCCTCGTCGTCACCGCGCTCTCTCCCCTGCTGACCACCATCGGCGCGGAGTTCGGCTTCACCGCCACCGTCGTGGGTGTCTTCGGCACCCTGCCGCTGGTGGCCTTCGCCGTGTTCGGCCTGATCACCCCGGCCGTCATGCGCCGCCTGGGCCCCGAGGCCACGGCCGCGCTCAGCATGCTGCTCACCGGAGTGGGTCAGGTGACGCGCGCCTTCGCGCCCGACACCGGCGCCCTGCTGGCGCTCACCGGAATCGCGCTCGTCGGCGCCGCCCTGGGCAACGTCGTGGTCCCGCCGCTGATCAAGCAGTACTTCCCGGACCGGCTGGCCGCCCTCAGCACCGTGCAGATGGTCGCCATCCACCTGGGCGCCCTCTTCCCGCCGCTGGTCGCGATCCCCCTGGCCGAGGCCGCCGGATGGCGGGTGGCCCTGGGCGCCTGGTCCGTCCTGGCCCTGGTCGCCGCGCTCCTGTGGACCGTCCAGTGGCGGCGCTCCGGCGGCGCCCCGCGCGCCGTGGTGCCCTCCGGGGGTCCCGCCCTGGCCCGCCCGATCTGGCGCGTGGGCATGGCCTGGCGGATGGCGCTGCTGTTCGGCATGGTCACCTGGAACGTCTTCACGCTGTTCACGTGGCTACCCGCCCTGCTCGACGACGCCGGACACAGCCCCGCCCTGGCCGGGAGCCTGGTCTCCCTGATGGTCGGCGCCAGCCTCCTGTTCGGCCTGGTCGCGCCGATCGTCACCCTGCGCGCGGCCAACACCTTCCCGATCGTCGCCCTCGGGCTGGCGGGCTACGGCGTGGGCTACCTCGGCGTGGCCCTGGCCCCCGAGCACGCCGCGCTGTGGGTGCTCTTCCTCGGCATGGGCACCAGCCTGTTCGTGGTCACCATGACCATGATCAACGCCCGCAGCTCCACGCCGCAGGGGGCGGCCGCGCTGTCCGGCTTCGTGCAGGGTGCGGGCAGCGGTATCGCCCTGGGCGGCCCGCTGCTGTTCGGCCTGTTCAACGAGCTGACCGGCGGGTGGACCCTCTCCTACGCGGTGATCGCTGGCGGTTCGCTCGCGGTGGCCCTCGTGGTCGCCTACGTGGAACGCACCCCCTGGACGATCGAGGCGGCCGCCCAGCGCCACGGTCCGGTCCCGACATCCGACCCCACGGGCGTCCGCTCGTGAGGGTGCGGCCGGTAGTGGCCAAATAGTCGGATATGCGACTGATGGGTGCTCACAAGCTCGCAATGCCCACAACGGACGCATAATGTCGATCTGAGCAACCCACCCCCCGAAAGACCCTCCTTCGTGATCCCCGCCTTCCCCTCCTGACGCCCGCGACCCGCACGCACACCGCGACGGGGGTGCCTGGGGCGAAGCGCGGAGCGGGGCCGCGGGGCATCCCGGGACCCACCGGGTATCACGACGGGTGGTCGGACACCATGACGATCGAACAGCGGCGCCCCCTCCCGCCCCCGGACAGGGCACCAGCGGGCCCGGCCGCGTCGGCCCCGCTCCTGCGCAACCAGGACTTCCAGTCCCTGTGGTCCAGCCGGTTCCTCGCCGGGCTGGGCAAGGAGAGCGGCGAGGTCGCCTACCCCCTGCTCATGCTGACGCTGGCCGGATCGGCCGCCGAGGCCGGATTCGTCGGTGCCGCCCAGGTGGCGACCACCATGGTCGCGGCGGTCGTCGGGGGCTCCCTCGCGGACCGCGTCAACCGCCGCGCCGTGCTGCTGGTGTGCGACCTCGGTCGCCTGCTGCTCCTCTTCGCCTTCGCCGGGACCCTGCTCAGCGGGCACGCCACGGTGCCCGTGGTGATCGGCACGGCGGTGGTGTCCTCGGCGTTCATGGGCGTCTCCAACCCGGTCGCCATGGCCGCGATCAAACAGCTGGTGCCACCCGCGCAGATGGCCGACGCCGCCGCGCAGAACCAGATCCGCTTCTTCACCACGACCGCCCTCGGCGCGCCCCTCGCCGGGTTCCTGTTCAGCCTGGGCCGCGCCTACCCCTTCCTCACGGAGGCGCTCCTCTACCTGGTGTCGGGGGCGCTGATCCTGCGCATCCGGCGCCCCATGCAGGCCCGCCACGACGGGACCGAGCGGATGAGCCCGCGCGGTGCGGTGCGGGGCTTCGTGCTACTCGCCCGGCACCCGATCCTGCGGCCGATGCTCGCGTGGATCGTCTGCTTCAATCTGGCCTTCACGCAGACAGGAGCGTTCCTGGCGCTGATCGCCACGGCCGACGACCGGGGCGCCTCCCACCTCGTGGTCGGCCTCACCGTCTCGCTCGCGGGCACCGGCGGGCTGCTCGGCGCCCTGGCCGCCGGGGTGGTCGTGCGCCAGGTGCGCCCCAGCACGATCTTCCTCTTCACCGCCTGGACGGCCCCGGTGTGCGCGCTCGCGCTCCTGGTCGCGCCGGGCGTGCTGTCGCTCGGACTGATCGTGGGGTTCGTGTTCGCCGCCGTGCCCTGCGTGAACGCGGTGTTCTACGGCTACGTCGCCACCTCGGTCCCCGACCGCTACCAGGGGCGTGCGCTCGGTGCGGTGACGTTCATGTCGCTGCTCTCCCAGCCGATCGGGATCCTCATGGTCGGGCTGCTCTTCGACCTCGCCGGACCCACCCTGGTGTTCCTGATGATGGCGGTGGTGTCGGCACTGGCCGCCCTGTTCACGCTCGGCCCCACCATGCGTGACCTGCCCCGCCCGGAGGAGGTCGCACAGGGCTGAGCCCCGGTCCGGGCCAGTCGCGTCCTGAACCCTTCGGTCCCTTGGCGCTTGCCCCGGGAGAGAAGCGCCCCTCGTCGGACACGGCGTGGCCCTAACCCTTCGGTCCCCGAGTGCCGCTCGCCCGGGGATCGACCTCCGCCGGACACGGCGCGGCCCCCGAACCTCTGGTCCCGTGGTGTCGCTGGCCCGGGGAGAAGGCGCCTTACGGCGGACCAGGCGACCCTTGAACCCCTCCGGTCCCGTGGTGCCTACTCGGGGGCGCCCCCCGTCGTACTCGGCGCCCCCGAATCCTCTGGCCCGGGGTGCAGCTCGCTCGGGGAACGCCCTGCTCCGGACACGGCGCGGCCCCCGCCAGGGGGACGGGGGCCACACCGCGTCCGAACGCCGCACGGCGCCGGAGTCGTACCGGTCAGCCGGTGACCGGCATCGCCATCACCGGATCCGACGTGGGCTGGTCCGAACCGCCCTCAGGCTCGACGGTCACCGCCACGCCCTCGGTGCCCTCCTCCGGCTCCGCCAGGACCGGCAGCACGAACCCGGCCTCGTCCACGGACAGCACGCCCGCCGAGTACACGCTGCCGTCGTCGCGGGTCAGCCAGAGCTGGTAGTCCTCCTCGTGCAGGTCCTCCAGGCCGTGCGCGCTGAACACCAGGTCACCCAGGGCCTCGGAGCTCACCACCGTCACGCTCACGCCCTCCATGGGCTCCGCACTGGTGGAGACCGCGTCCGGAGCCGAGATCACCGCCGCGATCCGCTGCTCGTTGGCGTGCAGCTCGTCCACCTGTCGGCCCTGGTCGAGCACCACGGCGCCCAGCGCGACGATCGCCGCCACACACGCCGCCAGAGCCAGACCCAGCATCCACGGCCAGGTGCGGCGGGCGCGCGGCTCGGGGAGGCGTTCCGGAGCCGGAGCGAGCTGCCGGGTCCGGGCGACCTCCTCCAGCACCCGGGCCCGGAGTTCGGCGGGCGGGGTCTGCGCGGTCGCGGCGGCCAGCCGCGCGGAGGTCTCGGCGAAACCCCGCACCTCCTGGACACAGGAGTCGCAGTCGGCCAGGTGGTCCTCGAACCGGGCGCTCTCGGTCGGGGAGAGGGCGTTGAGGGCGTAGGCCCCCGTCAGCGTGTGCGTGTCCTGTCCCATCGTCCCTCTCACCACTCCACCCCCAGACAGTCTCTGAGCCTGATCAGCCCGTCACGCATACGCGTCTTGATGGTGCCCAGGGGCGCCGACAGCAGTCTGGCCACCTCACGGTAGGAGTAGCCGCCGTAGAAGGCCAGCCGCACCGACTGCTCCTGGAGTTCGGTCAGCGTGTCCAGACATCGGCGCACACGTTCTCGTTCGAGCCGGTTGGTGGCCTCCTCGGCCACCTCGTCATAGGGCCGCTGGGTGTCGGCCGCCGCGGCCCGGGCCTCCCGGTCGCTGCTGGCCTGCTCGGACCGCACCCGGTCCACGGCCCTCCGGTGGGCCAGGGTCATCACCCAGGCCTGGGGGCTGCCCCGGCGGGCGTCGTAGCGGCAGGCGCTGCGCCACACCTCGACGAGCACCTCCTGCGTGACCTCCTCCGACTGGGCGGGGTCGCGCAGGATGCGGCGCACCAGCCCGTACACGGTGGGGCTGATGAGGTCGTAGACCCGGCCGAAGGCCTGTTCGTCGCCGCGCGCCACGAGGCGCAACAGCTCCTCCAACCCGGGCGGATCGGCGTCGTGGGACGCGTCGTGCGGCGCGGCGGCTGCCCTGTCCATCCGGACCCTTCTCGTCTCGGCGGTGGTTCGTTCTCTCCGTGACCCGGCCTCGGGGCTGGCCCGGTCGGCTTCCCGGCGGGGACCCGGACGGCCCGGCCTCAACGCGCGGACCGCCCGGGTGACCTTCCGACGAAGCCTCTCATCAGGAGGGCATCAGCACCGTGTCGACGAGGTAGACGGTCGCGTTGGAGGTCTGCACGTTGCCGCAGACCACGCGGGAGTCGCCGTTGACGGTGAAGTCCTCGCCAGCGCCCTCGGTGGTGACGTCGTCACCCTGGAGCGAGGTGAAGGTGCCGTCCTCCAGGGCGTCGGGAGCCTGCTCGCCCTCGACCACGTGGTACGTCAGCACCTCGGTGAGCTGCTCCTGGTCCTCCAGCAGGGCGTTGAGGTCCTCCTCGGGGATCTTGTCGAAGGCCTCGTTGGTGGGCGCGAACACGGTGATGTCCTCGGCCGAGTTGAGCGTGTCGACGAGGTCGGCCTCGCCCACCGCCGTGACCAGGGTGGACAGCAGCGGGTTGTTGGACGCGGCCGTGGCGACCGGGTCCTGGGCCATGCCCTCGAAGCTGCCGTCGCCGTCCGCGGGCACCTCGGCGCAGCCCGGCCCGAAGTTCTCACCGGCGGTGTCGGTGCCCTCGTCCATGCCCTCCTCGGAACCGGTCCCCTCGGTCTCCTCGGCGGCCCCGGCGTCCGTGTTCTCACCGGCGGAGTCGTCCATGCCACCGCAGGCGGACAGACCGAAGGCGAGCGCGGCGGCCGCGGCGGTGGCGGCGAGCGTGTTCCTGCGGGCGGTGGCGGTCATGCGGTTCATCGTGATCTCCCTTGTCGGTGACTGCGTTCGGTCGGTGTGAGGGGGTGTCGGTGCGCGGCGGCGGCTCTCGGCCCCGCCGCTCAGGTGGCCGTGAACCGGATCCGGTGCCAGCCGGTGGCGCCGTCGGGGATCGGGTCCACGCGTTCGGAGGGTTGGGTGAAGCCGGTGGTGTCGGTGGCCCGGACCTCCACCGAGTGGTTTCCGGGGTCGACGGTGGTCTCCGTGACCCACTGGACCCAGGTGTCGATGCCGGGGACGGCGGCGAGCTCGGCCTCCCACCAGTCGCCGTCGTCCACGCGCACCTCCACTCCGGCGATCCCCGTGTGCTGGGCCCAGGCGACCCCGGCCAGGACCACCTCGCCGGACCCGACCCGGCCCAGAGGGGAGGGCACGTCGATCCGGGACATGGTCTTGATCGGGGCCCGCACACCCCAGCCGCGCTGGGCCCAGTAGGCCTCCTCGTCGGCGAAGCGGGTCAGCCGGATGTCGGTGACCCACTTGGTGGCGCTGACGAAGCCGTACAGACCGGGGACCACCAGGCGGGCGGGGTAGCCGTGCTCGCGGGGGAGCGGCCGCCCGTTCATGCCCACGGCCAGGAGGGCGTCGCGGCCGTCCATGACCACCTCGGTGGGGGTGCCGCAGGTCCAGCCGTCGCTGGAGGTGCTGAGGATCTGGTCCGCGCCCGAGTGCACCCCGGCCTCCCGCAGCAGGTCGGCCAGGGGGAACCCGAGCCAGCGGGCGTTGCCGACCAGGTCCCCGCCGACCTGGTTGGACACGCACGACAGGGTGACGTCCGCCTCGACGAGGTCGCGGGAGAGCAGTTCGTCCATGGTGATCTCGAACGGGCGGTCCACCATCCCGTGCACGCGCAGCGTCCACTGGGCGGGGTCCGGCCGGGGGACCGTCAGGGCGGTGTCGATCCGGTAGAAGTCCTTGTTGGGGGTCGTGAAGGGGGCCAGCCCCGGAACGCCGAGGTCGGCGCCGGACGGCAGGGCGGGCAGGGGCGCGGCCGGGGCGGGCAGGGACAGCGAGGCTCCGGAACCGGCGCCGCCCAGCAGGGACGGCAGCGCGCGTCCGAGCGCACCCGCAGCCCCGGAGGCGGCCAGGACCCCGGCGGCGGTGAGCACGAAGCCCCTCCGGCCGGGACCCGCGTCCGAGCCCGTCCGGGAGACGCCGGGGGCGTCACCCTTCGCGCCCGGCTCCCGGGCCTGCCCGGTGTCGTCCTCGGAGCCGTTCCCGGTGTCGCCCTCGGAACCCGTCCCGGTGGTCGGGTCCGCGTCGGTTCCGTGCCGCGGCCCGGCTCCGGGATCCGACCCCGCCCCCTCTGCGCGGACCGGGCCCAGGCTCCTCAGCAGCAGGGCGAGGGCGACGGCCCCCGCGACCCCGCCGACGACCACGGCCGCGGCCGCCCCCAGGTCGTCGGCGCGGCGCAGGGCCACGGCGGTCAGCCCCGCCGCCGTGAACAACCCCAGTCCCACGTATCCCGCCACGGGGCGGCGCGAAGCCACGACACCCAGGGCCGCCCCGGACAGGACCAGCACGAGCAGCACTCCGGTGACCAGCACGGCCTTGTCGGCCGTGCCGAAGAGCGCGATCGCCCATGACATGAGGAACCGGGGGCTGTTGTCGACGAGCGCGTCGCCGACCGTGACCACCGGGGACGTCACGCCGAGGAGCCCGGCGGCGAGTTCACCGAAGCCGAGCGCCGCCCCGACGACGAGCAGGCCGAGACCCGCCCCGACGCCTCGGCGCCGTCCGTCGTGTGGCGGGTGCTGTTCCCCGCGTGTCCTGGTAGTCACGTGGGTCATTCGGGGCCGGGAGGGAACCGGATTGGTGGACGGGCGGTTTTTCCGGGATTTCTCCCCCGGCCCCCGGCGTGCCCCTCCGTCCGCCCCGGTCAGGACGGCATGAGGAGCATGTCCACCACGTGCACGGTGGCGTTGGCGGTCCGCACGTCCGCGCAGACCACGGGCGAGTAGTCGTCCACCGTGTACGCGCCGGTCGAGCCCGAGGTGCGCACCCGGCCGCCGTTGAGGGAGTCGAACACGCCCCCGTTCAGCTCCCCGCTGCCGACCTCCCCCGCGACGACGTGGTAGTTGAGCAGGTACGCCAGGCTGTCCGGGTCGTCGAGGAGGTCGTCCATCTCCTGGTCCGGGTACATGTCGAAGGCCTCGTTGGTCGGGGCGAACACGGTCATCCCCTCGGCCGTGTCCAGTTCCCCGTCGAGCCCGGCCCGCTTGAGGGCGTCGGACAGGCGGCCCAGCACCGGACTCCCCGCCACAGCGGTCGCGAAGGGCTGGTCGGCCATCGCGTCGAGGCTGCCCTCGCCCTCGGAGGGGAAGTCCGAGCACCCGGGGCCGAAGGGTCCGGCCGCGCTCCCGTCACCGGCCGAGCCCTCCCCGGTCTCCTGCTCCGCCCCTTCAGGGTCCTCGTCGTCGCCCCCGGAACCACAGGCTCCGAGGGCGAGGACGAGCGCCACGGCGGTCGTCGCCGCGGCGCGAGTGGATCTGCGCATGCGTCACTCCTTCGGGTGATGTCCTTCCGTCACCGGGATACGACGCTACGCGTCGGTAGCTTGTTGGGTGGTCCCCGACTCACACCACCCGGGCACGAACACACGCCGCCCGGGCCCGGCGGACCGCACCTTTGGAGGGGGCGGTCCTGCTCCGCGGGCGAAGAATCCCCCATACGGGTCACCCCTGGCCAGGCAGGTCGTCGCCGCCCCTACGGGGACGCAGTGGTCGGTTCGACCCCGTGAGTGCAGGAGGATGTTGCCCGTACGTCTCCTCAACGATCGGAGTTCCCCCACATGGCGCGGAAGACGCCCCTCACCGTGGTCGCGCTCATGGTCTCTGGCACCCTCCTGCTCAGTGGCTGTACCCCCGTGTCCGACTGGTGGTCGGAGACCTTCGGCGACGCGTCGGGCCCGCCGGAGGTGAAGGAGGAGTTCCCCTACGTCCGCGAGGGCCGGATCTTCCAGGACACCGGGCAGGACGCCGAGATGCGCTTCTCGATCACCGGCCTGGAGCGCACCGACGACTACACGGTCATGCACTACGAGGTCACCTACCTGGACGACTTCGCCGGGCCCAACCGGAACCTGAGCATGGCCCACACGCTCGTCGACCCCCTGACCGGTCGCGTGTACCGGCAGTTCCTCGACGAGGGGGGACTCAAGTACGGATCCGAGAGCCCGAACGAGGACGGCCTCTACCCCGTGCACGACGGGGTCACCAACGAGTACACCCGGTACTTCCCCCGCATCCCCGACGAGGTGTCCCAGGTGACCTTCGTCGGCAGCGGTCTGGGCGCGATGACCGGCATCCCCGTCCAGGACGTGGACGAGGAGAGGGCGGACCCCGAGAACCCCAACGGGCCGGACCACCTCAGCCTCGACGACCCGCCCGGACGCGGGGAGAACCTGACCTTCGCCAACCGCCGTCCCGACGAGGACGCCGTGGCCGACGAGGGCTGGGTACAGAGCTTCGTGGACTCCGAGATCGCCTCCACCACGCGTGACGGCGACCGCGAGATCATCTCCCTCCACTCGGACGTCATGTTCGAGTTCGACCGCTCGGACCTGACCGACACCGCCGCCGACGTCGTGCGCAGGGCCGCGACCACGCTGGCCAACAACGTCGACCCCGACGACCCCACCATCACCGTCATCGGCCACACCGACGGCATCGGGGACGCCTCGTACAACGACAACCTGTCCGTGGAGCGCGCCGAGACCGTGCGGAACCTCCTCGCGGAGGAGCTCGGCACCGACTACGCGCTGGAGGTCGAGGGCCGGGGCAAGCGCGAGCCGATCGCCCGCGAGGGCGGTCCGGACGACGAGGAGGCCCGCGCGCGCAACCGCCGCGTCGAGTTCTCGTACGTCTTCAACCCCACCGTCGAGGCCACCGAGGACGAGGAGTACGACGACGACGGCCTGGGCGTGGCCCAGCGCAACGTCACGTGGCCCGCGCCGTACAGCGACGACCCGGGCTCCGTGGTCGCGGAGGGGGAGAAGGACGGCATCCGTCTGGAGATCCATCCGCTCCGCCGCGACGGCGCGTACGTCATCGGAACCGTGGCGATGACCAACACCACGGACCAGCCGCTCACCCCCGAGCTGGGCGGCTCCGAGTCGGTCGCGGGCGGGCCCGAGCAGTTCAACAAGGGCACCCTCGGCGGCTTCCAGCTCTTCGAGCCGGAGAACGGCCTGGTCCGCTACGTGGCCCAGATGGACTTCGGTGAGGGGCGCTACAGCAGCTTCGCCGAGGAGGTCCACATGATCCAGCCCGGCAACACCCACGAGCTGGTCGCGGTCTACCCCGCGCCCCCCGTGGACGTGGAGGAACTGACCCTGCGCGCGGGTCCGTTCGGTGAGTTCGAGGAGATCCCGGTCGAGTACTGATCCGGGAACCCACGGGGGCCGCCGACCACGGGTCGGCGGCCCCTCTCGTGTTCCGGGCCGGTCGCCCGCGCGGACCCGCGTTCGACCGGGTTCGCCCCCTGTGACCGAACTGGTCCCCATTTCGTGACGAAGTGTCTCCGAAGCCGGTTAACGTCTGTCGACAGACGCGCCGTGAGCGGGAACCCGGTACCAGGCCCGCACGTCTGAACGACGCACACGTCCCCCGGCGGCTCCCGCTCCGCCGTTCCTGTTCCCAGAGAGGGAGCCCCATGTCCCACCCCCACGACCCGAACCAGCCCTACGGTTCCGATCAGCCGTACGGCCAGCAGCCCCCGTACGACCCGAACCAGCCGTACGGTCAGCAGCCTCCGTACGACCCCAACCAGCCTCCGTACGACCCGAACCAGCCGTACGGGGCGCAGCCGCCCCCCTACGACCCGAACCAGGGTCCGTACGACCCGAACCAGCCCTACGGCGGGCAGCCGCCCTACGGGCCCCCGCCCGTGCCGCCGAAGTCCGGCATGTCGACCGGCAAGAAGGTCGGCCTCGGGTGCGGTGGCTGCCTCGGCGTCCTCCTGATCCTGCTCCTCATGGTCGGGTGCGTGGCCGCCCTGAGCGGAGGTGACGAGACGTCCTCCTCCACCGAGTCCGGCTCCTCGGACACCGAGGAGGCCGCGGTCGAGGAGACCGAGGAGGCCGAGGAGGAGCCCGCCGAGGAGGAGGCCGCCGAGGAGGTCTCCGACATCGTCCTGACCGCCTCCCACGCGGGCACGGCCGGTGACACGATCGACGACACCGTGTACACCGTCATCGACGTCACCGTCGAGAACAACAGCGACGAACCGCTTGAGGTCAACCCGATCTACTTCAACGTGATCCTGGCCGACGGGACCGTCCGGTCGGACTGGGCGGACGCGATCTTCGCGGACATCAACCCGCTCTCCGCCGTGACCCTGAGCCCCGGCCAGCGCGTCGAGGGCCAGATCGCGGTGGTCGGTGACGACGTCGACGTCGCCTCCGTCGAGATGGACGAGATGTTCGGTCTCGGGGAGACCATCACCACCGACATCTCCTGAGCACACGGAAGCGGGAACGGCCCCGGTCGGCGTACGTACGCCGACCGGGGCCGTTCCACGTCCACCGTGTCGCGGGTCAGACGGCGAGGAGCCGCCGGACGCGGTCGCTCTGCTCCTCGGTGAGCTTCACCGAGGCGGCGGCCATGTTCTCCTCCAGGTGCCCGACCCGCGCGCAGCCCGGGATCGGCAGCATCACCGGGGACCGGTGCAGCAGCCAGGCGAGCGCGAGCTGGGCCGGGGTCACCCCGAGCTCGGCGGCCATCGGGGCCAGCGGGGAGTCCGGTCCGGCCAGTTCACCGCGGGCGATCGGTGCCCAGGGCAGGAACGCGATCCCGTCCTGCTCACAGCGCTCCAGCACGTCCTCGGACCTGCGCTGGCTGAGGCTGTACTCGTTCTGCACCGAGGCGATGGGGGTCGTCTTGCGGGCGGTCCGGAGCTGCTCCCTCGTCACACCGGTCAGCCCGATGTGGTGGATCTTGCCCTCCTCGCGCAGTTCCACCAGGGCACCCAGCTGCTCGGACAGCGGCACCTCCGGGTCGATCCAGTGGAGCTGGAGCAGGTCGATGCGCTCCAGGCCCAGGTTGCGCAGGCTCGCCTCCACCTGGCGCTTGAGGTGCGCGGGCCTTCCGTTGGCCTCCCACTCCCCGGGGCCGGAGTGCGTCATTCCCACCTTGGTGGTCACGAGGAGGTCCGAGGGGTAGGGGTGCAGGGCCTCGCGGATCAGCCGTTCGTTGACCTCGGGGCCGTAGGAGTCGGCGGTGTCGATGAGGGTGACGCCCAGCTCGACGGCGCGCCGCAGCACGGCCACGGCCTCGTCGCGGTCCTGGGGCTCTCCCCACGCGCCGGGACCGGTCAGCTGCATGGCGCCGAAACCGAGGCGGTGGACGGGGAGGTCTCCACCGATGGCGAAGGTCCCCGACTGGCGGGCGAGATCCGGTGTGGTGTGTACGTCGGTCACGAGAGGTTCCTTCCGGGCGGCACGGGGCCGCGTGACAGGGGCGGAGGGGGATCGGGCCACGACGTGCGAGACCAGGCTCGCTGCGGTGTTGCGGGAAGAATCCCAGCAGGTGGGGGCGGTGGCAAGGAACCTCTGAGCGCGTCGGTGAGGCGATGCGGATTCCGGGTGGGCCGGGGGTGGGAACGTCCGCCGACGGTGCTTTTGCCGGGCCGGGCACACCCGGACCGGCCGTCCGATGGGGAGTTCCGGCCGACCCCGAAAACGCGTGAGGGGCCGCCGACACGCGTCGGCGGCCCCTCGCACGTGGGGGTCTAGTCGCGGATCTGGCCCGCGGCCTGGAGGACCACCCGCTCCAGGTCGCCGCGCTCGACGTCCTCGAAGTAGGCGATCGCGGTGACGTGGAAGTCGCCGGGCAGCTGGAGGTACAGGTGGCGGCTGGAGCCGTCCACCGTGCCGACGTACTCCAGGTCGCCGCCCAGGTCGTCGGAGTCCTCCGTGTGGTAGGTGTCCACGTCCACGTCGACGTCCACCTCCCAGTTCATCTCCGCCTCGGCGCCGGGCACCTGGACGACGTCCGGGTTGGCGCTCGGGTCGGCGCCCGAGGTGAACACGAGGGTGAACGACGGCGTCCCGGGCCCCGTGCTCCCGTCGCTGAACGTGCAGGAGAGCTGCTCGGCGTCCTCGATCCCGTCGATCTCCCCGCTCTCCTCGGTCAGCACCTGGCCCGGTGCCAGGTCCCCGACGATCTGCGCGGCGCCGGCCGCCTCACAGGACTCCGGGAGGCCGTAGGCGGACGACTCCTCCTCCGGCTGCTCCTCGGGGCTCGGGCTGGCGCTCGCCTCCTCCTCGGGGGAGTCCGCGCCGCCTGACGACATGCTCAGGTCCAGGTCGAGGTCGACCACGTCGCAGCCGACGAGGACGACACCGCCGATCACGACTGCGGCGACGGCCGTGCCCAGGCACGAGAGGGGTGAGGACGGGATCAGGCGCATGGGTGGCTTTCGGTTCGGGGGTGCGCCGGGCGGAGGCGGCTCCGGCGGGGGACACACAGGGAAACCTAGCAAGTCCGGGGCTCCGGGGCGGCCCGTCGCGGGGGGTGGGGGCAGGAGGGGACGATCCGGCCTCGGCGCCCGGTTCCCGGAATGCCAGAATCAGTATCGGTAATAGTCTGAAAAGGGAGGGGCCGTAGGTGCCAGTGTGATTTATGACCGGTTTCGCACCTGGTTTCCCTTTTCGGTATTGTGTGACCCCCCTCATCCCCTAGGCAATCCGGAGCACCCCCCGACATGCTCGACACGGACATTCGCCTTGAGTGGTTCGTCTCGTTCCTGGCGGTGGTCGACACCGGCAGTTTCGTCGCCGCCGCAGAGTCCACTCGCAGGTCACAGCCACGGGTCAGTCAACACGTCGCCGCGCTCGAACGGGAGATCGGCCAACCGCTCTTCGACCGGAAGAAGCGTCCGGTTCAGCTCACCGAGGCGGGCGGCGCCCTGGCCGTCCAGGCCCGCAACGTCCTGCGCGCCCTGGAACGGGCCGAGTCCGCGATGGCGCCCTGGCGGGGCGGCACGCGCGGCATCGTCTCCCTGGGCTCCTATCCCAGCGCCAGCGCGGCCTTCGTGCCCGCACTCCTCCAGTCCCTCGCGGTCAGCGACCCGGACATCAAGGTGGTGCTCACGGAACACGCCACCCTCGAACTGGACGAGGCCCTCGCTGCGGGCGGCATCGACCTCTACCTCAGACCCATGACCCCCGAGCCCGCGTCCCCCTCGGTGGTCAGCAGGCCCCTGTGGGCCGAACCGCTGGTCGTGGTGCACGCGGAGGACCACCCGCTCTCCGACGTCCCCGACCCCGTCCCCATGGCGGTCGTGGCCGAACACCCCATCGTGGTCATAGGACGCCTCGACGCCCCCGAGACGGCGGAGTTCGAGTCCTACCGGGTCTTCCAGGAACACGGTCTGACCATCACCCCGGTCCAGGCCACCAACCAGCCGCAGACGCTCGTGTCGCTGGTCGCGCACGGGATCGGGGTCGGGGTCACCAACTGGCTGGCCGCCTGGAGCGCCGACACCCGGGGGGTCCGGGTGCGGCCCCTGGAAGGCGCCCCCAGACGCCGTGTGGCCGTCTGCTGGGACTCCACCCGCGCCCTCACCCCGGCGGCGCGGAGAATTCTCCAGGCTGTAACCGAAGCGCCCCGACCTGCGGGAACGCTGTCGACAAGGGTACGGAACACACGACGCGGTGAGGAATAGGTCACCCCGACCGGGCAGTATTCGCTTTCCTGATAAGGGTATAAGCGAAGGGAACTTCACGGTTGGGGCGATATCCCGATACGGTCGGCAAGCGAAAGCATGAAAGTTCCGGGCGACTCCTCGTCCTCCGGAGCTTCGCACGCCCTCCAGCCCCATTCCCTCACCGCCGCGCGGGCGGGTTCCAGGTGCGTCTTCCACCAGTGGAAACGGCACGTGCAAGCGTTCGTGTGAGGGCGCACACCCCGTACCGGAAGAACCCTCATGCAGCGATTTCCGCTCACACCCCTTTCCCTTGTCTGTTCCGTCGCGCTGCTCGCCACGGCGTGCGGCGGCGGGTCCACCGTCGACGAGGATGTGGAGGGAGCCAGCGGCTCCGTCAGCGGCTCCATCAGCGCCGGATACGTGTCCGCGATCGACCAGATCGGCCTCCCGGTCGGCACCGAGATCGGCTACTTCGAGGACCACGGCCTCGACGTGACCCTGGCCGACCCGTTCCCCACGGGCGTCGACGCGATCAACGCGCTGGAGGCGGGTGAGGTCGACATCATCCAGGTCGGCGTCCCGGCCCTGGCCGCGGCGGGCGAGGGCGTGGACCTGGCCCTGGTCGGCAACTACACCGGCTCGGCCGTCCAGCGCAGCATCGACGAGACGGCCGCGATCGTCGCCGCCGAGGACTCCGGCATCGACCCGAAGGACCTCTCCACGCTGGAGGACGCCAAGATCGGCACCACCTTCGGCTCCATCAACCACCTGTACCTGCTGGGCCTCCTCAAGGACCTGCGGATCGACCCGGACGACGTCGAGATGGTCAACACCGCTCCGCCGGACATGCCGGTCGCCCTGGAGACCGGCGGCATCGACGCCGCCGTCATCTGGGACCCGTGGCCGATCACCATCACCGACCAGGTCGAGGGCTCCGAGGAGATCCTCCGCGGCGGCGGCTACATCCCCTTCATCGGGTACATCATCACCACGCCGGAGTACCTGGAGGAGAACGGCGAGATGGTGGAGGCCTTCCTCACCGCCCGCGCCGCCACCGACCAGTGGATCCGGCAGAACCCCGAGGACGCGGCCGACTCCGCCGCGCGCTGGCTGACCGGCACCGACCCCGAGGTCGCCCAGGCCGCCATGGAGTACAACGTCGCCCAGCTGGACGGCCGCTTCTCCGCCTGCAACTACCTGGCGCTGGACACCGTCGCGCTCCTGCTGGAGGAGCAGGGCCAGCTGGAGTACGAGACCGACATCAACGACCTGTTCGTCCCGGGCCCGATCCTCTCCGTCGAGGAGAACAACCCGGAGCTGTTCGACGATCTCCCCGAGGTTCCCAACACGGCCGAGATCAAGGCCGACCACACGTTCATCCGTGAGGTCGACCAGGAGGCGTGCGCCGTATGACGCACGGCCCGACGCGTGGTTCCGGACGCACCGCGCGATCCGGTACGGCCGCCCCACGCCGCGGCCGTACCGGAGACCGGGCCGCCGGTTTCCTCTGGTTCGTGCTGCCGCTGGTCGCCCTGGTGGGAGCCTGGGCGGCCGCGGTGGCCGTGACCGGAGTGCCGAAACGGGTCTTCCCGCAGGTCACCGACGTGGTCGACGCCCTGTGGGCGATGGCCGTCAGCGGTGAGCTGGCCCGGCACCTGAGCGCGAGCCTGTACCGGGTCCTGGTCGGCGCGGTCATCGCGATCGTCACCGCGATCCCGTTCGGGATCGCGCTCGGTGCCAGCCGGATCCTCTCCGCCTTCTTCACCCCGCTGCTGCGCTTCTCCGTGGCGCTCGCCGGGATCGCCTGGATCCCCGTGGCGACCCTGTGGCTCGGCTACGGGGACGGTGCGGTCATCTTCATCGTGTGGAACGCGATGTTCTTCGCGCTCGCCTACAACACCATGCTGGGCGTGCGCAGCATCCCCGGCGAGCTGCTGAGGTCGGCGCGTTCGCTGGGGGCCGGGCCCTGGCGGCTGTTCTGGGAGGTCCTCCTCCCCGGCGCCCTGCCGAGCGTGGTCAGCGGTCTGCGGATCGGCCTCGGCTACGGCTGGCGCGGTCTGGTGGCGGCGGAGATCATCGCGACCAGCGCGGGGCTGGGCTACGCGCTGTTCCTGGCCCAGACCTCCTTCTCCACCGACGTCATCATCGCCTCGATGGTGGTCATCGGTGTCCTGTGGCTGTTGATGGACCGCCTCCTGCTCGCCCCGCTGGAGCGGAACACCGTGGAGCGGTGGGGCATGACGGGGGGTGGTCGCTGATGCGGTCGTTGGGTGAGACTTCCGGCGGGACCGTCCGACCCGCCGGAACCGCTACGGCGGGCGACGGTTCCCCAGGGGGAGCCGCGCCCGCACGGGCGGTCCGACGCCGGGCCCCGCTGCACAGGCGGGTCTGGCTCCGGCTGACCCGGAGCCCCGCCTTCCGCACGCTGGGCCCGTTCGTGCCGGTGGTGGCCCTGTGGTGGGTCCTCGCGGAGAGCGGACTCTTCCCGCAGGCCTTCTTCGTGGGCCCCGACCGGGTGCTGCTGGAGTTCGTCGAGCTGGTCCGCAAGGGCATCCTCGTCGGCTACCTGGGCGACTCCCTGGAGCGGCTGGCGTACGGGGTGGGGTTCGGCCTGCTCATCGGGCTCCCGATGGGCTTCCTCACCGCCCTGTTCTGGCGGCTGCGCAAGGCCGTGTGGCCGATCCTGCTGTTCTTCCAGGCGATCGCGGACATCGCGTGGCTGCCGATCGTCATCGTGTGGTTCGGGTTCAGCCTGACCGCCGTCACGTTCGTCATCGTCTACACGATCGTCTTCCCGCTCATGCTGAGCGTGGTCTCCGGGGTCGAGCAGGTTCCCAAGGAGCTGATCCGGGCCGCGCGCAGCCTCGGCGCCGGAAGGGTCCGGGTGTTCTTCGAGGTGATCCTGCCGGGCGCGCTGCCGTCCGTGGCCACCGGTGTGCGCACCGGCCTGGGCTACGGCTGGCGGGCGCTGGTGGCGGCGGAGATCATCGTCGGCACCAGCGGGATCGGATTCATGATGTTCGACGCCCGCCGGGTGGGCGACGTCAGTCAGGTGTTCCTCGGCATGGTCGTGCTCGGGGTGCTCTGGTACATGCTCGACGCGCTGGTGCTGGCTCCGTTCGAGCGGGCCACCGTGGAGCGGTGGGGGTTGGTGCGAAGCATGGAGGACGACAGATGACCGCGTTGGTGATCGAGCACCTGGAGAAGGTCTACACCGACACCTACACCGGGGACGAGGTCGTCGCCATCGGTGACGTCTCCTTCACGGTGGAACGGGGCGAGTTCGTGTCGGTCCTCGGCCCGAGCGGCTGCGGCAAGACCACCGTCCTCAACACCGTGGCGGGGTTCGCGAACCCCACCGCGGGGACGGTGTCGGTGGACGGCCGCGAGGTCAGCGGCCCCGGCCCCGACCGGGGCGTGGTGTTCCAGGGGCACGCCCTGTTCCCGTGGAAGACCGTGCTCGGCAACGTGGTCTTCGGGCTGCGGATGAAGGGCGTGAAACGGCGCGAACGCGAGGAGCGCGGCCGCGAGTACCTGGAACTGGTGGGGCTGGCCGGGTTCGAGAACCGCTACCCGCACGAGCTGTCCGGCGGCATGCGCCAGCGGCTGGGCGTGGCCCGCGTGCTGGCCAACGAACCCGCCGTGATGCTCATGGACGAGCCCTTCGCGAGCATCGACGCGCAGACCCGGCGTCGGCTCCAGGAGGACCTGACCCGCATCTTCGAGGAGCGCCGCCCCACGGTGTTCTTCGTGACCCACGACATCGACGAGGCGGTCTTCCTCTCCGACCGCGTGGTGGTGCTGTCCCCGCGGCCCAGCACCGTCCAGGAGATCGTCACCGTGGACCTGCCCCGCCCGCGCACCTGGAAGGCGGCGGTGGACCACCCCGGCTTCCGGGAGACCGTCGCCCGCATCAACGGGCTCCTGGCGGTCGACGCCGAGCGGGACCGTGACGGCGCCGGAACCCAGGAGAGTGACGGGAGCCCCGCCGATGTCCGCTAGGTCCCTCGGGTCGCGGGCGATCCGCAGCGCCACCCTGCGGCGGATCGCGCTGGTGCTGCTCCTCGTCCTCCTCTACCAGGGGTGGCTGGGGGTCCAGGCGGTCGGCAAGGCCGAGCCCGGCCTCGGGGACGCCCCCGACGAGCGCGGCCGCTTCGACGTGGACGTGGTCCTCGGCTTCCAGCCGGAGCGCTACCACTTCCTCAGGCTCCAGGACCACGGACGGGTCGCCGGGACCACCGACACCACGGTCCACCTCAGAGGGGTGTCACCGGCGGGGGTCGACGCCCTCGCCCGGGAGTACTGGATCGAGTCCCTCGCCGTCCCGGATTCCGACGCCTAGAAGGAGCAGCGCATGGAGACAGCACCCGGGGACGTCCCCGAACCCAGGTCAGACGACGGGACCGTCGTGGTCGTCGGGGGCACCAGCGGCATCGGCGCGGCCGTCGCCGCCCGCTTCACCGACCGGGGCCGCCGCGTCGCCGTCTGCGGCCTGGGCGCCGACCGGGCCCCGGCCCGGCTCCGGGAACGGGCCGAGGTCACCGAGCTCGACGTCACCGGCGAGAACGCGCTGGAGGAGTACCTGGCCTCCTTCACGCGCGTGGACGCGCTGGTCAACGCGGCCGGGATCATCCGCAGGAAAGAGGAGTTCGACCCGGCGGTGTTCGCGAGGGTCGTGGAGATCAACCTGACCTGCGCCATGCGGGCGTGCGTCGCCGCCCGGCCCGCCCTGGAGGCGGCCGGGGGCAGCATCGTCAACGTGGCCTCGATGCTCAGCTTCTTCGGCGGTCCCCTGGTCCCCGCCTACAGCGCCAGCAAGGGCGGGGTCACCCAGCTCACGAGGTCGCTCGCGGTCGCGTGGGCGTCCCAGGGCATCCGTGTGAACGCGGTCGCGCCCGGCTGGATCCGCACCGAGCTCACCGAGGGGGTCCGCGCCGACGAGGAGGCCGAGGCGCGCATCCTGGGCCGCACCCCGATGGCCCGCTGGGGCGACCCGGCCGAGGTCGCCGGGGCGGTCGAGTTCCTGTGCGGCCCGGACGCCGGGTTCGTCACGGGCGCGGTCCTCCCCGTCGACGGCGGCTACCTGGCCGCCTGAGCCGCCCCCAGTTCCGTCCCACCCCGTCCACCTGGAGGAACCGTGTCACCGAACCGAGCCCCCGTCATCAACCCCTCCGCCGGGATCCCCGACGAGATCGCGATCCCGGCCGTCCCCGAGGACCCGCGCGTGTGGGTGCCGCAGGCCCCCAACGTGTGGTTCCGTCCCCTGATGCTCAACACGGTCACCGGCCAGTGGTGCAACCTGCTCAAGGTCACCGCGTCCGGGATCGTCTCCCGGCACCGCCACCCCGGTGCGGTCTTCGGCTACGTCATCGAGGGCCGCTGGCACTACCACGAGCACGACTGGGTGGCCGAGGCCGGCCACTTCGTCTACGAGCCGCCGGGTGAGATCCACACCCTCGCCGTCCCCGAGGACTGCGACCACATGGTCACCTTCTTCAACATCAGCGGCGCGATGGTGTACGTGGACGAGGACGGCACCCAGACCGGGTACGAGGACGTCTTCACCAAGATCGAGATGGCCCGCGCCCACTACGCGTCGGTGGGCCTGGACGGCTACGTGGAGTCGCTCATCCGCTGACGCGGAACGGCGACCCCGAGACGACGGGGCCGGTCCCTCGGACAACCGAGGGACCGGCCCCGTTCACTCACGTGCGGGCGCTGCGGATCAGTAGTTGATCATGTGCCCGGCCAGGCCGTGCACCGCTTCCTTGACCGCCTCGCTGAGGGTCGGGTGCGCGTGGATGTTGCGCGCGACCTCGTGCACTGTCAGGTCCCACTGCTGGGCCAGGGTCAGCTCGGGCAGCAGCTCGGTGACGTCCGGGCCGACCATGTGGGCGCCCAGGAACTCGCCGTACTTCCCGTCCGAGATGATCTTCACGAAGCCCCGGGTGTCGCCCAGACCGTGCGCCTTGCCGTTGGCCATGAACGGGAACTTGGCGACCTGGACGTCGAACCCCGCCTCCCGCGCCTCCTTCTCGCTGTAGCCGAAGCTGGCGATCTGCGGCTGGCAGTAGGTGGCGCGCGGGATGAACCGGTAGTCGATCTCCTGGGTCTCGGCGTCCGCGATGGTCTCCACCGCCACGATCCCCATCGCCTCGGCCGTGTGCGCCAGCATGAGCTTGGCGGTCACGTCACCGATCGCGAAGATGTGCGGGACGTTGGTGCGGCCCCGCCCGTCGATCTCGATGGCGCGTCGGTCGGTCAGCGCCACACCGGTCTTCTCCAGGCCGTAGCCCTCGACGTTGGGCGCGAACCCGATCGCCTGGAGGAGCTTGTCCGCCTCCAGGGTCTGCTTCTGCCCGTCCGCGCCGGTGACCGTGACCTTGACGCCCTCGCCGGTGTCCTCGACCGTCTCCACCTTGGTGGAGGTCAGGACCTTCACGCCGAGCTTCTTGTAGGCGCGGGCGATCTCCTTGGAGATCTCCTCGTCCTCCATCGGCACGACCCGGTCGAGGAACTCCACGATGGTGACGTCGACGCCGTAGTTGCGCATGACGTAGGCGAACTCGACGCCGATGGCGCCCGCGCCCGCGATGATGATGCTGCCGGGGAGCTCCTCGCTGAGGATCTGCTCCTCGTAGGTGACGACCCGCTCGGACAGCGAGGTGCCCGGGATCAGCTTGGTGGAGGAGCCCGCCGCGATCACCGCGTTGTCGAAGGTGACGGTCTCGGTCGAGCCGTCCTCGCCGCGCACCTCGATCGTGTGGTCGTCGACGAAGGTGCCGCGACCGTTGAGCTCGGTGATCTTGTTCTTCTTCATCAGGAAGTGGACGCCCTTGACCCGGCCGTCCGCCACCTGACGGCTGCGGCTGAACGCCTTGCCGTAGTCGAACTCCACGGTCCCGTTCACCTTGATGCCGAACTCGTCGGCCTCGTTGTTGAACAGGTGGGCGAGCTCCGCGTTGCGCAGCAGGGCCTTGGAGGGGATGCAGCCCACGTTCAGGCAGACGCCGCCCCAGTACTTCTCCTCGACGACGGCCGCCTTGAGGCCCAGTTGGGCCGCGCGGATCGCCGCGACGTAGCCGCCGGGCCCGGCGCCTAGGACGACCAGATCGAAGTGTTGCTGTCCCATGACGGGATCTCCTTGAGTGTGTTTGTGACGCACCCAGCGCAGCCGGCTTGCCCGGGGTGTCGGATTGCCGAACGCCAGCCTAGCCAAGGAGTCCGCCTCCGCGCGCGACCCGGTGCGACCGGGAGATGACTTTCAGGCGTCGTCGCTGCTGGGGGGTGTGGGGGTGGTGGGAACCTCCCCCACCGCTTTCTCCGCGGGCCCGGCCGCGCTCCCCTCCCCGGCGGCGAGGCGGTCCGTCTCGGCGTCGTAGGCCTCGGCGGCCTCACCGAGCGCCTGCGCCCGGCGCGCCCGCTGGTCCCTGATCGCGCCGTAGGTGGGGATCGCCGCCATACCGAAGATGAGCGCGAGCGTCAGCCACAGCGCGTAGCTGTCGACGAGCAGGACCACGTCCACCCCCGCCTGTCCCGAGCCGTACCCGACGGCGGCCACGACGCCGGTGACCATCAGGGCGCCGAGGGTGTCCAGCAGCATGTAGGTGCCCAGGCGCATCCCGTTCACCCCGGCCACGACGTGGGGGATGCCCCCGGGCACACCCGGCAGGTAACTCAGCGGGATCAGCAGTCGCATCACCCAGGGGTTCATGGTCTGGAGGCGCGCGGCGAACCGGCGGCCCCGCTCGCTCGGGACGAGGAAGGTGATCATGCCCTGTCCCCAGCGGCGGCCCACCCACCAGAACAACCAGTCGATCTTCACCTTGCCGACCACGCCCGCGACGACCACGAGCCACAGGGGCGCCTCACCGATGCTGGCGAAGGCCGCGGCGGCGCCGACGGCCGCGTGGCTGCCGGTGGCGAAGGCGAGGGGGATGGCGTGGTCCGCGATGAAGAGCGGGCGCAGCGGCATGGTGAGGAGGAAGAACGCCGGGATACCGATGAGCATCCAGGCCAGGACCTTGTCCTGCCGCTGCATCGTGCTCGGCCAGGGCCGCTGGTTCCTCCACTGCTCCTTGGCCCTGAGCGCCTCCTCCTCGTCCCAGACCCGGCCCGCCTCCTTGAGCGCCTCCTCGCGGGTGGGCCGGGAGGAGTCACCGTCCCCGTCCGGGCGACCGCGGTCCTGAGGGGTGTCCCTCGTCGTCATCATGTCCTCCATGATTCCGTGAACCGGCGCCCGGCCCACAGTCCCAGCCGTCACCGGCCTCGTGTGAGGGGCGCGGTGCGAGGGGGATGACAGTTGTCATGTACCCGCGCGCCGAGGAGGGGTCGGGTGCGCGGGCGGGGCGGGGTCAGCGCCCGGGCGGCCCCATCGGCCACTTCCAGTGCGGGGCCCAGGTGCTGCTGTCCGACACCCCGGGAGGCATCGGCGGCAGCAGCCGGGCGCCGGGCGGCCGGTCGTCGGCGGGGGGAGCGTCGGCGACGGGGGTGTCCGCCGGGGGAGGGGCGTCGAGGGGGTCGGGCTCCGGAAGGGGGTCCGACTCCGAGAGGGAGCGGGGTTCGCGCCACAGGGGTTCGTCGAGGGGCGGGCCGAGGGGGTCGTCGAGGGGGCCGTCGAGTCCCGGACCGGGGGACAGCGCGCCGGACCAGGCAGCGGGGACGGTGAAGTCGTCGAGGTCGTCCTCGTCCTCCTCCCCGGCGTCCGGAGGTCGCGCGGGAGGGTCGAACAGCGAGGCGGGGGAGTCCGGGAACACCGGGGCCGTCCCGGGGTTGATGGTGACGTCCTCGAAGGACGTCGACAGACCGCCGCCGGGGGCGTCCAGGTCCGGGTCCAGGGCGGCGAACGGCGCCGACATCGGACCGGAGTCCACCTCCGCGAAGTGCGCGGCCACGCCGAAGTGCCGGGGAGGGCGCCGGTGCGCGCCGGTGTCGTCGTTCTCGATCGGCGGGGCCTGCGGGTGGCGGACCGCCCCGGCCGGGTGCGTCCGCGCCCACCAGGCCGTCGCCTGGTCCGCGCGCAGCTCCTCCAGGACGGTGAGGGAGCCGGTGATGTGCGGATGGCGCCGCCCGGCCCGCCAGGAGTGCAGCAGCGACTGCGGTTCCAGCACGAGGACCCGCTCGCCGTCCACCACCGGGACGTCCCCGGGGCAGGCCTCGTTCCCCACCCAGGTGCCGTCCCCGCCGACCAGGTCCCATTCGCCGCGCACGACGTCGGCCAGCGGGTCCACCGGGCCGTCCAGGGAGGCCGCGACCCAGCGCGGGTCCGGGCGCGTGCCGGGCAGGCGGTGCCCCTCCTTGCCGATCAGCGCGTCGGCGAGCAGGGTGTGGAGCTGGAAGTTGTCGCTCACGCCGTCGAAGGCGACCCGGAACCCCCGCCAGGAGGCCCGGTCCAGGACGAGGAGCCGGTCCGCCTCGGACATCCGCAGGAGCTCGCCCACCTCACCGAACTCGTTCAGCCGCGTGGAGAGCGCCTGCACGATCTGGCCCAGCTCGTGCAGCGCGCCGGGGTCGGCGCGCACGGCGGCGCGCACCCCGGAGTCACCGAGCATGGCCTTGGCCGCGAGGCCGTAGCGGAGCGAGGTCCACCAGCCGACGGTGGCCAGCGGGGCGTTGTCCCCGAGGACCTGCTCGACCCGCTTCTCCTCGGCCTCGCCGACGTCGTTCGGGGCGGGCAGGGAGCCGCCGCCGGTCTTCTCCCACGCGTGGATGAAGGCCACGGCGGCCTGTCCGTAGCTGCCGAGCTGGCGCAGCACCTCCAGGCCCACCTGTCCGGCGGGCGCGCCGGACTCGACGAGGGCTCCGGCCAGGACCGAGAGGTCGGCGGCCACCCCCGCGTGCGGTTCGCAGTCCCCCAGGACCGGAGTCAGCGCCTCCAGCGCGATGGCCAGCTCCTCCCGGGACACCTGGGAGGAGAGCCGGAACACGTCGTGCACGGCTTCGGGGAAGCCGGGTGCCTGGCTGGCGGCGGTGTCGAGCACACGTTGGAACGCGGCGCGGAACTCTTCAGTCACCCCAGAATCCTGTCATACCCGCCCGTGCCCTCCGTGGTCAGGATGCACGTGCACAAAACGGGCGGATCCCGTGTGGGCGGGGAGTCAGTCGGGGTCCGTGAAGCGCAGGCGCACACCCTCCTCATCTGGGAGGAGGAAGGCGAGGAGGCGCGTGCCCTCGGCGGTGATCTCCTCGATGTCCGCCCTGTCGAGCGAGCGGAACGGAGCGACGTCCAGCGAGGGCCTGCCGCGGCTCCGGTCCACCCTCCAGGACGCGGCCACCTCGCCGTCCACCAGCACCGTCGCGGGCGGCATGCCGTTGCGCGCGGAGAGCCCGCGCAGGTGGTCGTCGGAGATCACCCGGCTCCGGTCGGCGTGCCCGCGCAGCAGGTTGTCGAAGTCGTAGAGGAAGCGCACCGGAGCCGGGACGTCCGCCGAGGGACGCGGGGCCTCCGGCAGGTCGAACAGCTCGGTGCCCGACGGGCCCCGGAAGGACACCAGCCGCTCACGCAGGCCGTCGACGACCTCCTTCAGCCGGGTCAGCCCGGACCAGGCCTGCACGTCCCGCACGCTCGCCGGGCCGAAGGCCGCCAGGTACCTGAGTACCAGCGCCTCCCGGTCGGGACCGGGCGCCATCGGCAGACCGGTCCAGGTGTCGGCGGGGGCGAGCACCGGCTGTCCGGAGGCGCCCCAGACGCCGCGCGGCGGGAGCTGCACCACCGGCAGCAGGCAGCGGACCACGTAGGCCAGGTCGGCTCCGTCCACCCCGTCCCAGCGGGCACCGATCTGGTCCCCCAGTTCCTTGGGTGTGAGCGGGCGCTCCTCCAGGATCTTGCGTCCCAGGGTCACCACCGCCTCCAGGTCCACCCCGGCGGTGGCCTTCCCGTGGGAGCCGTGGGACAGGTCCCGCTCCATGACCTCCTGGGTGGTCGGGCGCATCCAGGCGGCGTCCTCGGCGGTGACCAGGTGCAGGGTGGAGCGCATGAGGGACATGCGGACCAGGGCCCCGTCGGTGAGCAGGCGGCCCACCTCGTGCGGGTCGAAGTCCTCCACACGGCTCTGGAACCCCACGTACCAGGTGTGCGTGGTCTGTGCCTGGAGTCCGGCCAGGCGGGTCAGCACCTCCGTGGCCGGTCGCGCCACCCGGCCCAGCAGGAACTGGCGCTCCAGGGTGGCGCGGTTGAGCTCGCGTCGGGTGAGGGTCGTGGCCATGCTGGGTCCCTTCCGGTGTGCGGAACGTGCGGGAACCCTACCTCTCACCTCGGACGGAGCCGGGTGATCCACGCCGTACCGGGTCCGGTCCCGACCCGGGCGTGGTGACGAGCGGACCGAACTCTGACGGAACGGCCCCCCGGACGCGCCGAAGGGGGCGTCCCGGGCGGGACACCCCCTTCGGCGGTCATGCGGGTCAGTGTTGGTCGAGGAGTTGGGCGCAGCGGATCAGGCCCAGGTGCGAGTAGGCCTGGGGGTGGTTGCCCAGAGCGCGCTCGGTGACCGGGTCGAACTCCTCGGGGATCAGACCGGTGGGTCCGGCGCTGTCCACCAGGTGCTTGAACAGCTCCTCGGCCTCGGCCCGCCTGCCGGTGAGCAGGTAGGCCTCGATCAGCCAGGTCGTGCACAGGTGGAAGCCGCCCTCGCCGCCGGGCAGGCCGTCGTCGCGGTGGTACCGGTACACGGTGGGCCCGGAGCGCAGCTCGGCCTCCACGGCGGTGACGGTGGCCTGGAAGCGTTCGTCGGCGGGGTCGATCAGCCCGGACAGGCCGATGTGCAGGGACGCGGCGTCCAGGTCGGTGCCGTCGTAGGCGGTGGTGTAGGCCTGGGCCTGCTCGTTCCAGCCCTTCTCCAGTACCTCCTGGGCGATGTCGGTGCGCAGGTCGGGCCAGGTGGGGTCCACCGTGCGCCCGTAGGTCTGGGCCAGGGTGATGGCGCGGTCCAGGGTGAGCCAGCACATGACCTTGGAGTAGACGCGCTGGCGGGGTTCGTCGCGTTCCTCCCAGATGCCGTGGTCGGCCTCGTGCCAGCGGCGGGCCACGGCCTGGGCCATGGAGCGGACCAGGTCCCAGTCGCGGTCGGTGAGTTCCCCGCGGGCGCGGCACAGGTGGGTGATGAGTTCGACGACGGGGCCGAACACGTCGAGTTGGACCTGGTGGTCGGCGAGGTTGCCGATGCGCACGGGGCGGGATCCGGCGTAGCCGGACAGGGACTCGATGACCTCTTCGGGGCCCAGGTCGGTGCCGCGCAGCGAGTAGAGGGGGCGCAGGAGTTCGGGTGAGGGCAGGGAGTCCACGACGCGGTGGACCCAGTCCAGGAACGCCTCGGCCTCGGTGGTCGAGCCCAGCGAGACCAGGGCCTGCACGGTCAGGGCGCCATCACGCAGCCAGCAGTACCGGTAGTCCCAGTTCCGTACCCCGCCGATCTCCTCGGGCAGGGACGTGGTCGCCGCCGCCATCACCCCGCCGGTCGGGGTGCACAACCCACGCAACGTCAACGCCGAACGGGCGGCGAGGGCGTTCTCCGTGCGCGGCAGGTCCAGGTCCCGCACCCACGAGGACCAGTGGAGGGCCGCCTGTTCCTGGCGCTCCGCCTCGGTGCGCTCCTCGGCGGCCAGGGAGTCGGTGCCGCAGCGCAGTTCCAGCACCACGGGCCGCTCCGACCTCGGGTGGACGGTGGCGCGGGCGACGTCGTCGGTGCCGTCGTGGTCCACGCACCACTCCACACCGGGGGAGCGCAGGACCATGGGGAAGTCGGCGCCCTGGACGCGCAGGCCCTCGGGTTCGACGGTGATGCGGATGGGGGCGCGGCCGAAGTCGGGGCGCGGGGCGAACTCGACGGTGGCGGGGGTGACGCCGCCGATCACGCGGACGAGGTCGGTGCGGCCGGGCTCGGTGTCGTGGGCGAGGTAGTCGGTGACCTCCAGGCGGGACCAGCGGGTGCGCACGGTCATGGTGCCCGGCAGGTAGCGCTGGCCGAGGGGGAGCCCGCCGTGGGCGGGCGAGATCGCGAAGACCCCCGCCTGACGGCCGCCCAGGACCTCCGCGAACAGGGCGTTGGAGTCCGGCTCGGGGTGGCAGAACCAGAGCAGGCGCGCGTCCGGGCCCAGCAGGGCGACGGACGCCTGGTTGGAGAGCATCGACATGCGCTCGATGGGCGTGGGGCGCTCCCCGAACACCCAGGATCGGCGCTCGGTGGCCAGGAGGGTGAGCAGGGACGCGGCGGTGGGGGTGTCCGGGACGCTGTGCGCGGCCTCGGTGGGCTCCTCACCGACCCGCACACCCGCGTCGGCTCCGGCGTGCAGGTTCACGAACACCGGCTCCTCGCCCTCGCCGCCGCCGATGTAGAGGATCGCGGTGGCCTCGACCTGTTCGCGCAGGAGTTCGAGGGCGGCGGACTTGTCGGCGGGCGGTGCGTCGGGGCCGGTGCCGGGGTGGCGGGGGTCGATGGTGAGGTCGGTGTCGAACTCGGTGCCGTAGGCGCCCACGAGGCGGACCTCGGCGGGCAGCCGGGAGAGGGCGGCCAGGTCGCGCAGGGGGCGCGCGGAGATCACCGCGCACACGGTGCCGGGCAGGTCAGCGAGGTCGCGCAGGGCGCGGACGGCCTCGGGGAGCGGGCCCCGGTGGTCGGAGTCGACCGGGGCCAGGGCGCCGTCGTAGTCGCAGGCCACGAGCAGGCGTGAGGTGCGGGCCAGCGCGGAGACGCGCTGCCGGACGTCGAGGGGCATGGTCTCCAGGATCGTGTCGGTTGGTCCCTGCGGGACCGCCGGAGTCGCTCTGACCACCTGGGTGAGCGTCACGTTGCCTCCTCCACTGGTCCATTACCGACCTGGGAAATAGGTGAGATGTAGGACTCCGCGCGCATGTTTCCGGATCACATGGGTCTCGTACGGAAAACGTAGACCCAGGGGCGTAGGGCGCGGGATGAACTTCGCGGGCCTTTGAGTAGACCTAAAGAACATTTGGCATTCAAACGGATAAAACGGTCATCCGTGCTGCTCTGTAAAAGATCAGGTGCCTCAGAAGTCAACGCGAGACTACCTGCGCCCCACACGTGCGCGTGCACGTGAAGAGAGTGATGCAGATCACTCACATGGTGGGTGGTCCGGACACGCAGGACCCCGCCCGCGGGCCGTGGAGCGGGGTCCACGGCCGGTGGACGGGGTGCGCGGAAGACGGGGAGTGATCGTGGGCGCGCCGAAGCGCCGGGTCAGGAGCTCGACGACTCCCACTCCGGCTTGCGGAGGTGGTGGACCCACGCGGGCGGGATGTTGGCGAACACCTTCTCCGAGCCGATCCCGTAACGGTCCAGCCAGTCCTGCACCACCCAGCTGGTCCGCGCCTGGCGGAGGTAGTCCTCGCGGCGGGCGATCACCGCCTTGACCTCCTTCGTGTACAGGTAGCCGTAGAAGGAGAGCGTCCCGCCGGGGCGGAGCACGGTGAAGTAGTAGTCGAGGATGCCGCGCACGTTGTCGGCGGTGAAGTTGGCGAACGGCAGGCCGGAGACGATCACGTCGTAGGTGCGGTCGGTGCCCATCTCGTCCACGAGACAGGCGTGCACCTCCGCGCCGTCCGCGATCGGTGACATCACCGGGTCGGTCTCCAACAGGTGCTCCACGTAGGACGCGAACTCCGGGTTGGCCTCCACGAAGTCCACGGTGTCACCCGGACGCATGGCCGCCGCGATCCCGCGGCTGATGGCGCCGGTCCCGGCACCCGCCTCCAGGATGCGCAACGGTTCGTCCGGATCGGGTCGGTGGCGGATGTGCTCGGCCATGGCGTGGGCCAGGGCGCTGCTGCTGGGCACGATGGAACCCGTCGCATGGAAGGTGCGCAGCGCCTGGCTGAAGAAGAGTCTGGTGTCACGCAGACGTTCCTCCAGCCTGAGGGCGGCCAGGGGTCCGGTGGGGCTCTGGGTCTCGGACATGAGTGAACGCTAACGCGTCGGTGTCTCCCAGGGGAGACCGCGCGGCCGTTTGTCCGGGAAACACCGCGTGGCCATCACCACCACCGGAACGGGAACCCCGCGGTGCGCCCGCGCCGGGCGGGCGCGGCGGCACGCCCTACCCTGAGGGCATGAGCGACGCCGACACGACCCCCGCACCCTCCCGCTCCCGGACCGCACTGGTCACCGGGGCCTCCGGCGGGATCGGGGAGGAGTACGCCCGGCGCCTCGCCCAGCGCGGCTACGCCCTCGTCGTGGCCGCGCGCCGCCACGACCTCCTGGACGAACTCGCCGGACAGGTCCGGGAACGGTACGGGACCTCCGTCGAGGTCCTGCCCGCCGACCTCGGCACGTCCGAGGGCGTCGCCGCCGTGGCCGCCCGCCTCACCGAGGACGGCACCGGTGCGCTCGCGCCGGTGGACCTGCTCGTCAACAACGCCGGGCGCGGCGACGGGGGAACCTTCGCGGACCAGGACCCCGCCGAGATCGACGCCATGATCGACCTCAACGTCCGCGCCGTCCTCCAGCTGGCCCGCGCCGTCCTGCCGGTGCAGATCGCCCGCCGCGCCAACGGGTACACGGAGCCGCTTGGCGTGGTGAACGTGGCCTCGATGGCCGGGGAGATCCCCGCCAACCCGGGCGGGTCCGTGTACGGCGCGGGCAAGAAGTTCGTGACCCTGTGGAGCGAGAGCGTCGCCGCCGAGGTGCGCAAACACGGCGTCCAGGTCACCGTGGTCCTGCCCGGCTTCGTGCGCACCGACATGACCCGGGGCGTCCAGGAGCAGGGGATGCCCGCCTTCGCCTTCGTGCCCAAGGAACACATCGTCCGCGACTCCCTGGCCGCCTGGTCCGCCGGGCGTTCGGCGGTCATCCCCGGCGCCCAGTACAAGGCCGCCGACGGCATCCTGCGCCTCCTGCCCCGCCCGCTGGTCCGCGCCGTCGCCCGCCGGATGGCCTGACCTGGGTCTCCCACATACTGAGACATTCGGTCCCCGGTTGGTCACGGGCCGCCGGTTGCGCCTACCCTGGTACCGCACTGCCGGTCGAGGAAAGAGACCATGAAGACCTTCGAAGAGCTGTTCGCCGAGCTGTCAGAGAAGGCACGCTCCCGCCCCGAGGGGTCCGGGACCGTCGCCCAACTCGACGCCGGCGTCCATGCCATCGGCAAGAAGGTCGTCGAGGAGGCCGCTGAGGTCTGGATGGCCGCCGAGTACCAGTCGGACGACGAGGCCGCCGAAGAGATCTCGCAGCTCCTCTACCACCTCCAGGTTCTGATGCTGGCCCGTGGCCTGCGCCTCGAGGACGTCTACAAGCATCTGTAGGCCGGTACCGCGCGCCCCTCACCGGGCGCGTGCGCGGACCGGCCCACCGGACGTCCCCGAACCACGCCAGAACTGAGAAGGAACCCGTCATGCCCGACATGCTCCGCATCGCCGTGCCCAACAAGGGCCAGCTGTCCGAACCCGCCGTCCAGATGCTGGGCGAGGCCGGGTACCGGCAGCGCAAGAGCAGCCGCGACCTCGTGCTGGTCGACCCCGACAACAACACCGAGTTCTTCTTCCTGCGCCCCAAGGACATCGCCGTCTACGTCGGTGAGGGGATCCTCCAGGCGGGGATCACCGGCCGCGACATGCTGCTGGACTCCGGCGCCCCGGTGGACGAGGTCCTCCCGCTGGGCTTCGGCGGCTCCACCTTCCGCTTCGCCGCGCCCGGCGGTGGCGCCATGGAGGTCTCCGACCTCAACGGAAAGCGCGTCGCCACCTCCTTCGACGGCCTGCTCCGCGCCTACCTGGACGAGCGCGGCATCGACGCCCGCGTCATCCACCTGGACGGCGCCGTGGAGAGCTCGGTGCAGCTCGGCGTGGCCGACGCGGTGGCCGACGTCGTCTCCACCGGCACCACGCTGCGCAACGCGGGGATGGAGACCTTCGGTGACCCGATCCTGGTCTCCGAGGCCGTGGTCATCCGGCCGACGGACGCCCCCGAGGACCGGCAGATCGACCAGCTGCTGCGCCGTCTGCGCGGCGTCCTCGTGGCCCGCGACTACGTGATGATGGACTACGACGTGCACGCCGAGAACCTGGAGGCGGCGGTCGCCCTGACCCCGGGCATGGAGGGGCCGACGGTCTCCCCGCTGCACCGCGAGGGCTGGGTCGCGGTCCGTTCGATGGTGCCGCGCAGGGAGGCCCAGCGGATCATGGACGACCTCTGGCAGCTCGGCGCCCGCGCCATCCTGGTCACCGACATCTACGCCTGCCGCCTCTGACCGGGACCCCGCTCAGGAGGGGGCGACGGTCAGCAGGGTCTCGTCGCCGTCGGCGGCGCCCGTGACGGTGACGTGCAGGACCCGTCTCGCGTCGTCCCAGCGCGACGTCCAGCCGTCGTCCCCGGCCGGGGTGTCCACGGTCAGTTGGTACCCCTCCCCGAAGACGTCCTCGGGCAGGTACAGCTCGGTCGCCCCGGACGCCCCGTTCTCGGCGTAGCGCACCGACAGCGCCCCGGAGGCGTCGTCCAGCCCCAGCTCCAGGGGCTGACCCGCCACCGCGCGCGGGTAGGCCCGGTTCATGACGTGGGCCAACGGGCCGGGGGTGAGTTCCGCACCCTCGGCCCGGTCCTCCCAGGGGCCCCACCCGTCGTGGTCGTTGGACCAGTAGACGCGCCCGGCCGCCATGGCCTCGGTCTCCTCCAGCATCCGGCCGACGAACTCCGGGGCGCCCGCGCCGGACATGTCCAGGCCGAACTCGCCCAGCACGATCGGCGCCTCCAGGCGTTCGCCCACCACGCGGACGTTGCGGGACCACAGCTCCACGCTGGCGTCGATCCGCTCCCGGGCCGCACCCTCGTAGGGCTGGCCCAGGTCCATGGGCAGGGCGTACATGTGCGGGGCGTAGACGATCCTGGGCTCACCCTCGCGGGGGTCCTCGATCCGGGGCAGGAACGAGGGCAGGCCCCAGTTCACGCCCACAGCCTGGCCCTCCACGAAGATCCACGTGTCCGGGTCGACCTCCCGGACCCGCGCGACGGAGCGGCGGTAGAGCTCCGCGAGGGGACCGGTCTCGAAGTCGGCGCCCTGGAGGCTGCCGCCGAAGGGTTCGTTCATGAGGTCGTAGCCGATCACCGCCGGGTGGCCGGAGAAGCGCTCGGCCACGTGGCCCCAGGCGTCGGCGTAGGCGTCCATCAGCCCGGGGTGCTCCCCGGTGGTGCCCCAGAAGTGGTCGAAGGAGCGCATCACCCCGGGCTCCAGGTAGACCAGCTCCCACATCTCCCGGCTCTCCACCCGCAGCCCGTCGTTGTGGGTCGCCCACTCGGGGGCGCCGTTGCCGGAGTGCTCCTCGGGGCTGGTGTGGCGGCCGTACAGATCCTGGTGCATGTCGAGCAGTACGTGGTACCCGCGGTCGGCGTACCACTCCACGCGCTCGGCCACGGCGTCCAGGTACTCCTCGTCGTAGACGCCCTCCTCGGGTTCCAGGGCCTGCCACTGGATGAGGAAGCGGACGAAGTTGGTGCCCATGGCGTCGTACTCGGCCTGGACGTCGTCCTCGGTGATCCACGGCAGCCGGTCGGGGTCGCCCTTGGCCGACCCGGACGTGTTGAGGCCGTGGAGGAAGAGCGCCCTTCCCTGATCGTCGGTGAGGTACCGGGTGGGCCCGGGTTCGTGCCGGGTGGCGGCGGCGGTGAGACCACCGGCCACCAGCACGAGCACGGTCAGGGCGGCGGTGACGAGCCTGCGCTTGCCGGTGGGCTGCAATCTCGCTCCTGGGGGGAGGATGGCTCCGGGAGGTGTGCTGATGAGACCTGGATCACTATCATGCAAAAGGTGAATGTTATTCGCAACAGCCCCCCGGCCACCCGCCCCCTCCTCGTCCCCGGTGTCGCCGGGGCCGCCACCCTCGTCCCGTGCCTGCTCTTCGGGAACGCCGCCTTCCTCACCTGGCTGGGATCCCGCGCGGCCTGGCTGACACTGCCCACGTCACTGGGCGTCCCCTTCGCCTTCCCGAGACTCAGCGCCACCACCCTCGTGGGCCAGCCCGGCTGGCACCTGGCGGCCGAGCTCGTCGCCGTCGCCGCGCTGGCCGCCGTCACCGCCGGGTGGGTCCACCGGGCACGGCGGGTCCGCCCCCGGGCGAACGCCTGGCGGACCCTGCTGTCCGCCTGGTCCGGCGTGGTCCTGGGCCTGGCCCTGGCCAACGCCCTGCGCGCGTCCGCCGCCGTCCTGGCCGTGGGCGCGGGGCCGGTGGCCCTGTTCTCCTACGCCCTCGCCGGGGCCCTGTCCGGACTGCTGTGGGCGGTCTGCCTGGGCTGGCTGTGCGCGGTGCCCGCCGCCCTGACCCACCGCCTCACCCGCCCGGAGACCGTTTCACCGTAGGGAGGCGACCGGATGCCGTCGCCGGTGGTGGCGGAGTCGGATCAGCGGCGACGGTTCGACCGCGTCCGTCGAGGGTGGTGGGCGACGGGTGGGCGGAACGATCCAGAGAGCACGAGACCCGGCCCTCAGGCGTCGCCGCGCGGTGTGCGGCGGGACTGGAGGGCGGCCCAGACCAGGGGGACCTGGAGGGCGACGCGTCCCCAGGCGACGGCCCGGTTGTCGGCCACCGACGGCAGCCGTCCGGAGCCGGAGTCGAGCGCCATCTGGACGTTGGCGGGCCACACGGCCAGCAGCAGCGCCGCGCTGGCCGGTCCCGCCCACCTCCGGCGGGTCAGCAGTCCGGCGCCGCAGGCCAGTTCGGCCACACCGCTGCCGTACACGAACGCGCGGTGCGCGGGCAGGCGGCGCGGCATGATCGACTCGAACGGCCGGGGCGCCGCGAAGTGCAGCACCCCCGAACCCACGAACAGGGCTCCCAGAGCGAGCGGGGCCGCTCCGCGCAGCTTCTCCAGGCGTTCACCCATGGACATACACACTCCTCACGTGACGCGCCGGAACCCAACCTACTCGTGAGTCAACCAGCGGTCCTCCACCGGCCCGCCGACCGGATACCACCGGTCCGCCGCGAGGGGAACGGGCACAATGTGGGTCATGAACCAGCGAACACGAGATCCCGCATCCGAGGGAGAGACGGTCACCCTGGCCCGGGTGACCGGCGAGACCGGCGGTGACCTGGTACTACGCCGGGTGGGCGCCCACTATGAGATCTACTCCAACGGGCTCTTCCTGATGGACACCCGCGACGGCACGTCCGAGCGCGAGATGGTGCGCGCGAGCCTGGCGGCGCTTCCCCCGGGCCGCTCGCACGCGCGCGTGCTGGTCGGCGGGCTCGGCGTCGGCTTCTCCGCCCGCGAGGCGCTCGACAACCCCCGGGTCTCCCGAGTGGACGTGGTGGAGCTCGAACCCCAGGTGATCGCCTGGCACGAGGACGAACTCGGTGAGGCCGCCGAGTACGTCCACCGCGACCCCCGCTGCCGCGTCCACAACGCCGACATCGTCACCTGGCTGGCGGAGGCCTCCGCAGCCGACCGGCCCGGCCGCTACGACGTCGTGTGCCTGGACACCGACAACGGCCCGGACTGGACCGTGGTCGAGAACAACAACCGCCTGTACGAGGCGGCCGGGCTCGAACAGCTGACCCGGCTGCTCACCCCCGGCGGGGTCCTCTCGTTCTGGAGCGCCAACGCCGTGGACAGCTTCGAGGCCCTGCTGCGGGGGCGCTTCGCCACGGTGGAGGTCGTGGAGGTGGTGGTGGCCCGGGGCGTCCCGGACGTGGTCTACCTGGCCTCGAACCCCCTCTGAGGCGCGGTCAGCCCTGGTTGCGGGACATGTAGCTGGCGAACTCCTCCAGGGAGATCCGCTGGTCGCCGTCGCCGTCCATCGCACGGACGACCTCGGCGGCCTGCTCGTCGGTGGTCTGGTCACCGAGGTTGCGCATCAGCGCGGCCAGCTCCTGGGCGGAGATGAGGCCGTCGTTGTCGGTGTCCACGAGGGTGAAGGTGGCGGCGTACTCGGTGGTGTCGGCCATCGGTGGCTCTCCGGATCTGCTGGGGAACGGGCTCGCGCCAGGCTATCGAGGCACGCCCCGCGGGGCCACCGGGAGGTCTGCCCCCGACCGGAGGACCCACCGGCCCGTGTCCCGCGACACGAGAGAGGGGCCGTCCCCCGCACGGTGGGCGGGAGACGGCCCCTCCGGGGACTCCGGCGATCAGTGCGTGTTCGTGGACGCCTTCGAGCCCACCCAGCGGGCGACCACGGTGAAGGCCAGCACCAGGACGAACAGGCACAGCGCGGCGCCCCACGCACGGTCGATACCGGACTCGAAGGGCTGCGTGGCGCCCCTGTACAGCTGCATCGGGACCGCGCCCTGCGGGTCGCCCTGGAAGGACGTCACGACCAGACCCGTGCCGAAGGCGGTCAGCAGCAGCGGCGCCGTCTCACCGATACCGCGAGCGATCGCCAGCATCGAACCGGTGGTCAGACCCGGTGCGGCGGCGGGCAGCACCGTGTGCACGATGGTCTGCCACTTGCGCGCCCCCAGCCCGTAGCTGGCGTTGCGCATCTCGTTCGGGACCAGCCGCAGCATCTCCTCCGAGGACCGGGTGACGATGGGCAGCATCATCACCGCGATGGCCACCGCGCCCACGAAGGTGCCGAAGCCCATGCCGCCCCAGCCGATCACCAGCAGGCCGTACACGAACAGACCCACGAAGATCGACGGGATGCCGGTCATCACGTCGGTGAAGAAGCGGATCGCGGAGGTCAGACGGTTGGGCCCGTACTCCACGATGTACACGGCCGTGGCGATGCCGAACGGGATCGACATCAGGACGGCCAGCGCCATGATGTACAGCGTTCCGAAGAACCCGGCCGCGTAGCCGCCGCCCTCGCGCCGGGGCGGGGGCTCGACCTGCGTGATGAAGTCCAGGTTGACCACGCCGATGCCGCGACGGGTCACCTCGAAGACGATCAGGACCAGCGGGATCATCGCGACGACCATCGCGGCGGTCAGCGCCACGGTGGCGCCCCGGTCCTTGAGGCGCCGGAAGGAGGAACCCGGGGGGCGCTGGCTCAGCGGGACGTGCCTGCTGGGGGGAGTCGAGGTCATGGTGCTCATACGGCGGCGTCTCCCGTCATGCGTCCCAGACGCCAGACGATGACGCGGGCGAGGATGTTGACGATCATCGTGACCAGGAACAGGGCCACACCGATGGCCATCAGGGCGGTCCTGGACTCGGGGGTGGCCTCACCGAAGGTCGCGGCGATGTGCGAGGCCATGCTGCTGCCGGTCCCGAACAGGCTCGCGCCCCAGGACTGGGACCCGCCGATCAGCATCAGGACCGCGATGGTCTCGCCCAGCGCGCGGCCGAGGCCGAGCATGGCGGCGGCCACGATCCCGGAGAAGCTGGCGGGCAGGACCACGTTGCGCAGGACCTCCCAGCGTGTGGAGCCCAGCGCGTAGGCGGCCATCCGCTGCTCGACCGGGTGCACCGCGATGACCTCGCGGATGATGGCGGTCATGATCGGCAGGATCATGATGGCCAGCACGATCCCGGCGGACAGGTAGCCCACCCCGCGGATCGGGCCCTCGAAGAGGAAGAACCAGCCGAGGACGCCCTCCAGGAACTCGAAGAACGGCCGCAGCACGGTCGGCAGGAACCAGTGCAGGCCCCACAGGCCGAAGATGACGCTGGGGACCGCGGCGAGCAGCTCCACCGTGTAGGAGAGCGGCTTGGCGATCCGGCGCGGCGCCATGTGGGTGAGGTAGAAGGAGACCATGATCGCCAGCGGGAGCGCGATGACGATGGCGATGGTCGCGGTCACCAGGGTGCCGTAGATGAACGGCCAGGCGCCGTAGGTGCCGGTGATCTCGCTCCGCGAGTTGCCCGACTGCCACTGCTCCCCCGCGAGGAAGCCGAAGAAGCCCTCCTTCGCGAAGACGGGCCAGGCCTCGGTGGTGGTGCGCAGGACCATCAGGGCCAGGATGACCAGGACGATGGTGCCGCAGGACGCGACCGCCCACTTGAAGAGGGGGTCGGCCATCCTCCCCTTGCTCGACCTCAGCGTCGTGCCCCGCCGGGGTTCCTCCGGGGCCGGGGCCTCTGGGGCCTCAGTGGACATGGTGCTTCTCCTCTTGATGGCTTTCGTGGGAGGGGGAGACGCGTGGTGGCCCCGGTCGGGGGCGGAGAGGACGGGGCCGGGGCGCTCCGGCCCCGGCCCCGGTGAGGCTTCTACTCCTCGGAACCGGCCTCGGCGGCGTCGCCGCTGCCCTCGTTCTCCGAGTTGGTGCGCTCGATCTCGGCGAGCACGCGCTCCTTCAGCTCGTCACCGAGGGGGGCGTAGCCCAGCTCCGCGACGATCTCGTTGGCGCCCTCGTCGGTCAGGGCCCAGGTCCAGAAGTCGATGATCGCGTCGGCCTCGGCCTGCTCGTAGCCGCAGGTGTAGGTGAAGATCCAGTTGGTACCGGCGATCGGGTAGCCCTCGCCGCCGATGCCGTCGATGCTGAACCGGAAGTCCTCGGGGATCTCCGCCTCCTCGGAGGCGGCCGTGGTGGACTCCAGGGTCGGCGCGATGGGCTCGCCGTCCGCGTTGACGACCTTGGCGGAGGCCAGACCGGCCTCCTGCGCGAAGGCCTGGTTCACGTAGCCCACGCCGCCCGGGTTCTGGCTGATGCCCTGGGCGACACCGTCGTTGCCCTGGCCGCCGACCAGGCCGGGGGCCCAGTCGATCTCGCCGCCGGAGCCGTACTCGTCGGCCCACGAGGCCACCTCGGTGGAGAGGTAGTGGGTGAAGACCTCGGTGGTGCCGGAGCTGTCGGAACGGTGGACCGGGATGATCTCGTCGTCCGGCAGGTCCACGTCCGGGTTGAGGTCCGCGATGGCCGGGTCCGTGTACGAGGTGATGTCGCCGGAGTAGATGCCGGCGATGGTCTCGGCGTCCAGGACCAGACCGTCGAGGTCGGGGTTGTCGAAGGCGATGACGACCGAGCCGAACACGACCGGGAACTGGATGGCCTCGCAGCCGCGGCCGTCGGCGGCGGTGGCCAGGTCCTCGTCGGTCAGGTAGCGCTCGGAGGAGCCGAAGTTGACCGTCTGCTCCAGGAACTGCTCGATGCCGGCGCCGGAGCCCACGCTCTGGTAGTTGATGCTGACGCCGGGCTGCACCTCCTGGCTGTAGGTGTGCATCCAGTCCTGGAAGAGCGGGTCGGGGAAGCTGGCCCCGGCACCGGTCAGCGAGGCGCTGAGGTCTCCGCCCGAGGCGGAGCCGTCCGCGCCGTCGGAGCCGCTGCCGCACGCCGTGGCGAGCAGGGGGATGGCCGCCAGGACGGCGAGCTTGGAACGCCCGTTGCGCATGTCGTGGTTCTCCTCGTTGAATGACCGCTGTCGGGGCTGACGTGAAACGACACTAGGCGCGTAGAAAGTCGTGGTGTCATCGAAATAGAGGCGGTTGGGTAGAAGAACAGTGAATGCCAGGTGAATGGGGGTCACTTTTCGATAACGGCCACTGTGTGCGATGGTGTGTGTCGTGGTGCGGACGTTCGTCGGAGGATCGCCAGTGTCCGCTCTGACCTGCTGTGATGAGAACGTGTCCGAGAGTGCTGTCGGAACCGGGGTTCAGGGGGATGACAGATTTGCATTCCTCGGACGTCACCGTTCCGTGGGAATCAGAAAAGGGTGACGCGTACGTGAACGGCGGGCCACTCCGGTGCCTGCCGGAGGGCCCTCGAAAAAGTACGCGACCGCCTTTGTGCGCCTACCCGCCGTTCGTCGTGTCCAGCCGGTAGCCGATGCCCCGGACCGTGTGGATGAAGCGGGGCTGGGCCTCCGAGTCACCCAGCTTGTGCCGCAGGCGCCGGATGTGCACGGCGATCGTGTTGTTCACCGGCGGGAGCGGCTTGCGCCAGACCTCGGTCCACAGCTCCTCCCGGCTGACCACCCTGCCGCTGTGCCGGAGCAGGAAGTCCATGATCCCGAACTCCCGCAGGGCCAGGTTGACCGGCTGCCCGTCCACGAACAGCCGGTGCCCCAGGGCGTCCAGCTCCAGGTCGCCCGAGCGCAGCGCCACCGGTCCGCCGGGGTCGGACGGCGGGGCGGCCTCGTTCCCCGGAAGCGAGCCGCGCAGCAGCCCCGCGAGCTCGGGGATGCGGTACGGGCGGTTCACACAGGCGGTGGCCCCCGCCGAGAGGGCCCGCATCGCCCGCTGCGAGTCGCCCGCGCCCACCCCGATCAGGATCGGGATGTCCATGGCCCGGCGGGTCACCCGCACCAGCGTCTCCAGGTCCACCTCGGGCGGCGCCGCGTTGGTCAGCAGGGTGTCCGGCCGCACCATCCCCACCCGGAGCAGGGCCTCGGCGCCGTCCACGCACACCGTGATGTCCACGTCGTGTCCGCTCAACGAGAGCACCAGCTGGTGCGACTGCTCGGACTCGGGCTCCACCAGCAGGACCCGCAACGGACCCTCCGCGCGCCGCGTCCTCGCTTCGTCGTCCGGCGCGCCGGTGGGCGGGGGAACCGGTGCGGAGCAGGTGAGCGCGGGCATGGCGGGTCCACTTCGTCGAGAGCTACGGGGGCGGGTGGAGCTCGACCGGGCGGGTTACCCGAAGCGGCCCGAGATGTAGTCCTCGGTGCGCTGGTCGGAGGGCTTGCTGAAGATCGTCGCCGTCTCGTCGTACTCCACGAGGCTGCCGTAGCGCTCGCCCGCGCCGTCCACGCTGGCGGTGAAGAAGGCCGTGCGGTCCGAGACGCGCGCCGCCTGCTGCATGTTGTGGGTGACGATGACGATCGTGTACTCGGCCGCCAGCTCGTACATGAGGTCCTCGATCTTGAGGGTGGCGATCGGGTCGAGCGCCGAGCAGGGCTCGTCCATGAGGATGACCTCGGGGTTCACCGCGATGGTGCGGGCGATGCACAGGCGCTGCTGCTGGCCGCCGGAGAGGGCGAAGGCGCTCTCCTTCAGCTTGTCCTTGACCTCGTCCCACAGGGCGGCCTTGGTGAGGGTCTCCTCGACCAGGTCGTCCATGTTGCCGCGCGCCCCGTTGATGCGGGGACCGTAGGCGACGTTGTCGTAGATGGACTTGGGGAACGGGTTGGGCTTCTGGAAGACCATCCCGATCCGGCGGCGGACCTCGATCGGGTCCACGTCGGAGGCGTACAGGTCCTCACCGTGGTAGGTCACCCGACCCTCGATCCGCGCGCCGGGGATGAGGTCGTTCATCCGGTTGAGCGTGCGCAGGACCGTGCTCTTGCCGCAGCCGGAGGGGCCGATCATCGCGGTGATCTGACGCGGGCCCACCTGCATGTTCACGTCGCGCACGGCCTTGTTGGACCCGTAGTGGATCGACAGGTCGCTGATGTCGAAGACGGGTTCGCCCAGACCGGGGACCTCGCGGTTGTACCGGACGGTGTCGGGGGCGATGCCGCGGCCGGACTCGGTGCCTCGCGGGGTCGCGGTGTTGCTGACAGACATGGGGCCACTTCCGGGTCGGACGGAGCTCGGTGTGCATGAGGGGATGAAACCCGCGGAGTGCGGTCGATTCCCATGCAAATATGTCCGCGTGAAGCCCGGGTGAACGAACCCCGTGGCCAAGATGAACGTGGGCGGTGGAGTAGGAAGCCCCCGGTGACGTTCGGGTGTCCTCACCGGTCAGGACCGTCACGGAGGGGCGCGGCGGGCGGGTCGGCCGGTGCGCCCGCCGCAGGCGCCGCCCGGGGCGGGGCCACCAGGATCGGGGTTCCCGGGGGTCGGGGTGCCGGGCGCGGGCGGTCCGGTCGTGGACCGCCCCGGACCATGTGAACCGCCTCCCGCCCCCGGCCACGGAACCGGTCCCCGACACACGACCGCCCCGACGCTTCCGTGCCGGTCGTGACACGGGCGCCGGGGCGGTCGGGGACGGTGGGGACCCTACTGCGCGGAGTCGCCGCCCTGCTCGGAGATCTTCTGCTTGACCTCGTCCATGTCCAGCTCCCGGGCCTGGGTGATCAGGCTCTCCAGGGCCTCGGAGGGGAGGGCGCCCGGCTCGTTGTAGATGACCGTCTGGTCGCGCACGATCATCAGGGTCGGGATGGACTGGATCTTGAACTCGAAGGCGAGCTCCCGCTGTGCCTCGGTGTCGACCTTGGCGTGCACGATGTCCGTGTGCTTCTCCGAGGACTTGTCGAACACGGGGGCGAACTGGCGGCAGGGACCGCACCAGTCAGCCCAGAAGTCGATCAGGACGAAGCTGTTGTCCTTCAGCGTTTCCGCGAAGTTGTCTTTGGTGAGTTCGACGGTGGACACGTGGTCTCCTGCTCTTCGTTCGTTGTTGGTGTCGACCGGTGGCCAACTGCCATCCTCTTGGGTGCTACAGCGGTAGTGCCCACTCGTTTGTTCCACATGCCTGGGAGGTGGTGCGCGCACCCCTACCGGGCCGGTGGTTTCCGACACAACGCGTGTTGCATACCTGTTTGGGAGGAAAGAGCGAACACGGTTAGTGTCGGCCTGCGGGGCACGGGTTCATTGTCGTGACCGGAGCTTCCGTTGTGGGCCGAACGCCGAAAACCGGGGGGACCGATGAGCTCCGAGGCGCCGGAGGACCAGCAGGGCGTGGACTACCGCTTCACCCTCGCCAACGAACGTACCTTCCTGGCGTGGATCCGGACCGCCTTGGCCTTGCTCGCGGGCGCGGTCGCGGTCCTCCACCTGCTCCCCCTGGGCTGGGACGAGACGCCGCGCACCCTGGTGGGTCTGCTGCTGGCCGTCCTCGCCGGAGTCGTCACCGTGTACGCGCCGCTGCGCTGGTACCGCGTGCAGCGGGTGATGAGCCGGGGCGAACCCCTCCCGATGAGCCTGCTCCCGCTGATCACCACGTTCGCCGTGGCGGCGGTGTGCCTCCTGGTCCTGCTGGGGAACCTGCTGTGAGACCGGAGCAGGACCGCCGCGACCCCGGCCTCCAGCCCGAACGCACGCTGCTGTCCTGGCAGCGCGCGCTCATCCTGCTCGCCGTGGTGGGCCTGGTCTACCTGCGGGGGCCGCTCGACCCCGGCTCCGGCGTCGTACCCGAGGTGGACCCCGCGCTGCGGGCGGCCGTCATGGCCTTCACCCTGCTGCTGGGTACCGGCCTCGGGCTGCACCTGTGGCTGCGCTGGCGCCGCACCGAGTACGGACTCCGCGAACCGGGGACGGGTCGGGCCCCGCTGAGCGTGGCCCGGCCCTGGGCGATGGTCCTGCTCAGCGCGGGCGTCCTCGTCCTGACCCTGGTCGTGGTGGCGACGGTGCTCCTGCCGTGAGTGCGCTGCGGGAGCCGCGCCGAGTCCGTGAGGCGGGGCCGGGCCTCGTCGACGTCCCCGTCAGCCGGGGTCCGTCACCGCCCGGCGGGGCGACGGGCGGTCCGGGCGGCGGGGCACCCGGGGAGGACCTCCCGTCAGTGGCTGTCGCGGCCGTGGCGGGACCGCGGTTCCGGTGGCGCGCGGCTACGCGGGGGCGGGGACCGACCGGTCCGACCGGCGGTGCTCGACGATGGACCCGATGATGGCGTCGAGGTCGAGGGTGGGCTCGTAGCCGATCAGCCTCCCGGCCAGCGAGGTGTCCGGGTACCGGCGCCGCATGTCCTCGTAGCCCTCGCCGTAGGCCTCCTCGTACTCCATGTAGGTGATCGGGCTGCCCGAGCCGGTCAGGCGGACGACCCGGTCGGCCAGGCCCCTGATCGTCACCTCCTCGTGCCCGCCCAGGTTCACCGCCTGGTTGTAGGCCTCGGGGGTGTCCATCAGCCGGGTCATCGCGGGCACCACGTCGAACACCGACCCGAAGCACCGGCGCTGGTCACCCGTGCCGTAGACGGTGACGGGCTCGCCGGACAGCGCCTGGTCGACGAACCGGGGCACGACCATCCCGTATCTGCCGGTCTGCCGCGGCCCCACCACGTTGAAGAAGCGGGTGATGACGCAGGGCACGCCGGACTCCGTGCCGTGGACGTAGGCCACCAGCTCGTCCAGCCCCTTGGCGGCGGCGTAGGACCAGCGGCTCTTGGTGGCCGAGCCGTAGATCCGGTCGGCGTCCTCCCTGATGCCGTCCGCGTCGTTCTTGCCGTAGACCTCGCTGGTCGAGGCGACCATGTACGGGACCCGGTGCCGGACCGCCGCCTCCACGACGTTCTCGGTCCCGTGCAGGTTGATCCGCAGCGAGCGGAGCGGGTTGTCGACGATGTTGTAGACGCCCACGGCGGCGGCGAGGTGGAACACGGTGTCCGACTCCGAGACGAGCCGGTCCACCAGGTCCCGGTCCAGGATGTCCCCCTGGACGAACCGGAAGGCGGGAGAGCCCTTCAACTGGGACAGGTTGGACAGTGAACCGGTCGAGAGGTCGTCCAGGACGGTGACCTCGTGTCCCCGCGCGACCAGGTGGTCGCACAGGTGGGAGCCGATGAACCCGGCTCCGCCGGTGATGACGGCCTTCATGGTGTGCCCTCCACTACGGGTGATGCAGGTGTCCTGCGCTTCACTGGGGTGGGTTACGTGTGACGGGTGGGGGAGTTCGGGCCGTACGCCCGGTCAGGCCAGGTGCCGCAGGACGTGGTAGCCCTCACCGAGGGCCACCCCGGCCTGCATGCCCCTGAGGACCGCGAGGCTGCGCAGGGTGAGTTCCGAACGCGTGTGGGGGTGTTCGTGGCTCTGGGAGCCGTACAGCTCCATCGCCTGGAGCTTGGCCCCGAGGTCCGCCTCGGAGAGCGCGACGATGAGGTTGGGGGAGTCCACGGGCTCGGACCGCCACTGGTCGGCGGCCTCCTCGTAGGACAGCACCAGGGCGGGGTGGTGGCGCAGACCGCTGTTCGAGGGGCGCAGGGCGGTGTGCACCGCCTCCGCCACGGCCTGGTGGTCCTGGTTGTAGCTCGTGCGGTGCGGAACGAGCACCACGGTGGGCCGCAGGCGCGCGACCGAGAGCGGGCTGTCCCGCTCGATCAGCCGCGTCAGGTCCACCCGGGGGACCGCGTCCAGCCGCAGGTGGTGCTCGTCGCCCGGCAGCGCCATGTGCCAGTCGTCCCAGCGGAAGTGCTCCGAGACCTTCTTGATCTCGGTGTGGCGCTCCTCGGCGGTGGAGAAACCCTTCGGGGACTGGTCGGCGGTGTCACCGACCGTCAGGAACTGCACGAAGACCTCCGCGCCCGCGCGCTTGGCCTTGTGCATCAGCCCGCCGCAGCCGAGGGTCTCGTCGTCGGGGTGGGGGGAGTAGACCAGGAGGCGCTCCTGGGACCAGTCCGTCGTCATGCCGGTTTCCCGTTCTTTGCCGAAGTGGGGCGATCGGTCGCCGCCCGGGCCGCCGGGCCCACCGCGCCCGTTGGCCCGGGTGGACGGTGCCCGCTCGCTGATCGGTGTCAGCCGCGGGCTCTCGCCTGACGGAGCACGCCCAGCGCGTCCGGTCCGGCGTTGAGCAGGAGGTCGATCGCTGACAGGCGGGGCACGAAGCCGTCGGACGGGCCGCGGGTGTGCTGCCGGTACACCGGATGGCGGAACTCCTGCCACTCGATGGCGATCCCGTAGCGGCCCAGGACCCCGGGGTCCAGGTAGTCCCTCGCGCCGTCGCCCGAGAGCAGGGTGTCCGCTCCCGCCTTGGCGCAGATCTGGGCCAACAGCTCACTCTTGTGCCCGGGGAAGTCCCCGAGCTCGCTCGCGCGCAGGACGGGTGTGGCGATGCCGAATCCGCGTGTCAGCAGGCGCGTGGTGGCGATGGCCAGGTCCGCGAGGTCGTCCCACTCCGTTTCGTACAGCCGGGCGATTTCCTCCCGGTAAACGTTCCAGAAGGGTGCCTTGCGGTAACAGTGTTCAGAGAGTGCCCTGAAGTGCTTACTGCGCCATTTCTGTGATTTGTCTATTTTCTTGTCGAGGATGCGCTCATCGCGGCTCGCCTGGGTGACGGGCACGGTGAGAAGGACCGGATCACCGTGGCCGGCGACGTAGTTTCGGTTCTGCCAACCCCGACGTTCGAACTGAACCGTGTCAAGCATGATGAAACGGTCAGAACGGTCGATCTTGTCGATCAGTCCCAGCCAGGGCCAATAGTGCGGCTGGTGGACGGCCACGCGCACGCGCGCGTCGTCGTCGCTGGTCAGGGTGGTGTTCCCGGAGAAGGGCCCCGGGGCGCCGTGCGCGGGATCTGGCGCGGGGGATCGTGGGTCGCCGATCACTCCGGGCGTTCTCCTTAACTCGTCGGTCAGGCGACGGGGATTTACCGGGATCCCATGGGTCCTCGTATAAACCGGTGGCGGTGGTCACCTCCGGCACCTCGTCGCAAATATCTTCTAATGGGTACCACCTCACGCAAGCCCGTGTATACGATTTGCGTGGCCTACATAGGACGCGAACCCGGGTGAACCCGTCGTCCGCGTAGGACGTCAACCCAAGGCCGACTTCGCGGGTTGATGTCGGTCCGAAAACCGATGACATTCGAGGGGTCCCAGGGCTGTGCGTATCGTGCGTTCCATCGGTGGGCTGCTGACCGGGTTGATCGCCCTGGTGCTGGCCGTCGCGCTCTTCGTCTACTGGTTCGACTTCGCGTCGTCCATGGCCGCGGCCGCCGGGATCGGTGCCCTCGGGTACGTCTTCCTGTGGATGGCCTTCGGCCTGAACCTGCTGCTGTGGACCGTGGTCGGCCTGCTCAGGCTGGCCGAGGGCGGGGCGCGGGCGGCCCTGCGCCGACGCCCCGAGGACCGGCGCGCGAGCGTCCCCGGGAGCCGTGAACGGCGGCGCCTCCTCGTGGGCGCGGGCGGCCCCGGGGGAACCGAGGAGCTGACCGGGGGCGGGGCGAGCGGGTCCGCCGAGGAGGGAGCGCTCGACACCGCCGCCCCGGGCGGGCCGCTGGTGGCCGGGGACCCCGAGGTCACCACCCTCGCCGTCGTCATCCCGGCCCACAACGAGGAGCCGGTGATCGGCGCCGCGATCTCCTCCGCCCTCAGCCTGTTCGACCGGTGGGACGTCTACGTCGTCTCGGACTCGTCCGGGGACGCCACCGCCGAGATCGCGGCCCGGACCGGCGTGAACGTCCTCGAACTCCTCACCAACCGGGGCAAGGCCGGGGCCATCGAGGCGGTCATCGAGGAGTTCTCACTGACCGAGAACTACGACGGCGTGCTGATCCTGGACGCCGACACGGAGCTCGACCCGGGATACGTCGAGGGCGCCAGACGGCAGCTCCGGGACCCGGACGTGGCCGCCGTCGCGGGCTTCGTCGTCTCGGAGTGGAAGCCCCGGGAGCGGGGGCTGGTCGGGCGGGTCATCTCGGCCTACCGGGACCGCCTGTACTTCATGCTCCAGTACTTCATGCGCTTCGGGCAGACCTGGAAGCGGGCCAACGTCGCCTTCATCGTGCCGGGGTTCGCGAGCGTGTACCGCAGCCGCGCCCTGAGGGAGATCACCGTCAACCCCCCGGGGCTGGTGATCGAGGACTTCAACATGACCTTCGAGGTGCACCACAAGCGCCTCGGCCGGATCTCCATGCGGCCGGACACCAAGGCCTACAGCCAGGACCCGTTCACGTTCCGGGACTACCGCAAGCAGGTGGGCCGCTGGACCCTCGGCTTCTGGCAGACGGTGCGGCGGCACGGGGTGTGGCCGAGCTTCTTCTGGGCGGCCCTGGCCCTGTACGTCGTGGAGGTCGTGCTGGTTTCGGTGCTCTTCCTGGTGACCGTGGCGATCGCCCTGTTCGTACTGCTGGGCACGGTCGGCGGGGAGGCGCTGGCGGGGGTGCCGTTCCTCACCGAGGGGTTCACGGCGGTCACGGCGTTCCTGCCGCTGACGGCCCTGGCCATCGGCCTGCTCGTGCCGGACTACGTGCTCACCTGTGTCATGACCATGGTGCGGCGGCGGCCCTCGTACCTGTTCTACGGGCTGTTCTTCTTCCCGATCCGGATCGTGGACTCCTACCTGGCCCTGCGGATGATCCCGAAGGCCTGGACCGCCAGGTCCGACGGCCGGTGGAGCAGTCCCACCCGGGTCTCCCACAAGGATCGGTAACCGCCTCGACCTGCGGGAATGTGAGATTCTCCGAGCATGCCCACCCCAGGGGCCCACCGTGCCGGACACCGCTTAGCCTCGATGGAGGGGACCCGACCCTCCTCGGGGCGCAGTCGTTGAATGGGTGAAGTCGCAGTGGACAAGAGGCGTGTGTCGTTCGCGTTGTACCGGGTGCTCGCGTACATCACGGGAGTCTTCCTGTTGGGTCTGACCTTCCTGGCCATGCCCGCGAAGTACCTGGTGGGCGAGGACTCGAAGTTCCACCTGGTCGGTGCGCCGGAGGGGTGGGAGCACTGGTTCGGCCCCGAGTCGCCGCTGATGCTCTACGTCGCCATGCCGCACGGCTACGTCTACATGGCCTACGTGCTGGTCGTCCTGTGGGTGGCCCTGGACCGCCGCTGGGGCGCGGGCCGCACCCTGGGCGTGGTGCTCGCGGGCACCATCCCGGTCCTCGGCTTCGTGGTCGAGCACCGCGTGGTCCGGTCCGAGCAGGCGAAGGAGCTCGCCGCCGACCAGGCTCAGGAGCCCGTCGCCACGGGCTGATCCTCCGAGGCCGGTTCCTCCGCCAGTTCGCGGCGCATGAGGATGATCCAGAAGACCACGCCGGAGACGCCGAACATGGCCCACTGCACGGCGTAGCTGAGGCTGCGCCAGTTGACCGTGAACTCCGTGGGCGGTTCGGGCGGCGGTACCGGGGTCAGCCCGTCGACGGCGGGCTCGCTCTCGGGCAGGGTGACGTAGGCCGCGTAGAGGCGGTAGTCCCACTCTCCGACCAGCACGGACGGGGCGATCCGCTCGACCGTCCCCACCTCGGGGGAGCCCATGGGGACGACCCCCTCCGCGGCGTCCTGGGGCGGCTGGAGCCAACCGGTCACGGTGACGTCCCCCTCGGGGACGTCCGGGAGCCCGGTCCCGTCCTCCGTCCAGCCCCGGCTGACGGTCATGGCGACCCCGTCCTCGGTGACGAGGGGGAGGACCAGTACGTAGCCGTCGACCCCGTCCAGGCTCCGGGGCACGAGGAGCTGGGCCCCGGCGTCGAAGCGCCCGGACACCTCGACCGCCGTGTTGGTCGTGAGGTTGGGGTGCAGGAAATCGCCGGGTTCACCGAGGTCCGAGACGGGGATGGCGTCGGCCAGGTCCTCCACCGGGTTGGTGATGACGTCGCGGTCGGGCTCGAAGGCACGGGTGCCCTGCCAGTAGGTGCCCGCGACGCACACGGCGACCACCAGGACGGCCAGCAGGTGCAGGCCGAGCCAGCGTGGGCTGAAGAGCGGAGATCTCACCCGACCAGGCTATGTCCGCCCTCGGAGCGTCCACTCATGACCCCGTGTTGACGATGCCCACACCCCGCTTGGCCGGGCCACGCCCCAGGAATGACGATCACTTTAAGTAGTTTCTCGTGACACAGGGTTGTTATTCGTGGGTGTGGTCGGTAGTGTCTCTATCAACGCGGAACGACAAGATCGCTTCCACGTGGCAGACCTTCAGGCCGCGACTCCAGGGGGGAGGAGTCGCAGGCCGCTTCCCAGAGCGAGGGTTGCCTCCGTACTTTGAGGGGGGATGCGGAGGCGACCCTCGCCACCTCGTAGACGGGGACGTTTCCACTGTTCAGTGGGAACGTCCCCGTTCTCTTTCCGTCCTCAGGGCTGCTTGTTCCGGCGGCTCCCCGCCGGGGGATCGGTCCGCCTGCGCTCCCCCGACGTCTCCGCGCGGCTCCGGTGGCGCGCCGCGTACACCCTCAGTGCCAGGTTGACCGCGTCGTCCCTGGTGCGCGCGCCCGAGAAACGCATGGCCTCCCGAAGGGCCTCGTCGTCGATGTCGATCCAGGTCGGGCTCACTCCGCGCTCCTCGCCGCTCGGGATGGGGTCAGGCCCATCGTCCCGCATGCGGAGGGTGGCGCGCGCACTACCCAGGGTGGTGTCGGTCAGCCCATCGTCTTCTGGCCGTCGAGGGACTCCCGGATGATGTCGGCGTGCCCGCAGTGCTGAGCCGTCTCGCGGATCAGGTGGATGACCACGTCACGGGCGGTCCAGGACTTCTCCTCCGGGAACCACGGCGCGGCCGGGAGCTTCTGGCTGACCTCCAGGTCCGGCAGGGCGCGGACGTACGCGTCGGTCTCCTTGGCCTGCTGTTCGTAGGCGGCGAGCGTCCCCTCCAGGGTCTCCTCACCGATGAGGCGGAAGCTGTTCTCGTGTCTGTCCAGGGTGTCCTGGGACTCGTAGTCGACCTCATGCGGGCCCTCCTCGATGAAGTCGATCCACCCCTTCTCCACCGAGGTCACGTGCTTGACGATCCCCGCCAGACACAGCCCGCTCGCGGTGGTGCGCCGGGTGGCCTGCTCCTGGTCCAGCCCCTGGAGGGTCGTGAGCAGGAACGCGCGCTGCTGGGCCAGGAAGTCCAGCAGCGACTCCCGCTCGACGTTGACCTGGTTGTTCGTCTCACCCATGGAAACTCCTCAGTCGGGTCCGTCTCGATGCCTCGACCCTAGGGAGCGAGGCGGTCAACGACTGTCCTCCATTTGCTGGGCATGACCGGGTTTTCTGGCTTCCTTGAAAGCTGTGTGGATAACCTGGCGTTCTGGCGACCCGGAGGTTCCATGGCCCTGATTCCGCTCCAGTACCGGCTCGACGGCCCCAGGCACGCGCCCGTCGTGCTGCTCGTGCCGCCGTTCGGTACGAAGATGTCGGTCTGGGAACCCCAGATGCCCGAGCTCACCCGCAACCGCCAGGTGCTGCGGATCAACCACCGGGGCCACGGCTTCTCACCGGTGCCCGAGGGCCCCTACTCGGTCGAGGACCTGGCACTGGACGTCCTCGGGCTCCTGGAGGACCGGGGGTTCACGCGGGTCTCGGCGGTCGGGGGCGGCCTCGGAGGCGCCCTCCTGCTGTGGATCGCCGCCAACTCGCCGCGCACCCTGGAGCGCCTGGTGCTCCTGGCCGGAACGTCCCGGACCCCGCCCACGCACCGCTGGGACCGGATCGCCTCCCAGGTCCGCGAGGGCGGCATGGACGCGGTCACCGCCGAGGTGGTCCTGCCCTGGTTCACGCCCGACCTGACCGACGACCGCCCGGAGGTGGCGGCCCGGTTCACGGAGGACTTCGGCTCCGTCGACCCGCGCGCCTACGCCTCGATCTGCGACGCCCTGGCCGCCATGGACCAGCGCAACCTGGTCTCCGGGGTGCGCGTGCCGACCCTGGTCGCCTCCGCCGCGCACGACCCCCTGCTGCCGCCGGGGCACGGGCGCCGCCTGGCCGACGGGATCTCCCAGGCGCGGTTCGAGGTGGTCCCCGGCGCCGCGCACCTGCTCGGCGTGGAGCGCGCCGACCGGGTCAACCAGCTGCTCGCGGAGCACGTCGCGGCCTGAGTCAGACCAGCGGGACCAGGGGGCTGTTGACCTCCAGGAGGTAGCCGTCCGGGTCGCGGAAGTGCGCGGCGCGGATGCCCCACGCCGTCCAGTCGCGGGGCTCCATCACCAGCCGGGCGCCGCTCGCCACCAGCCCCGCGGCCGTCTCGTCCACGTCGTCCACCTCGAAGATCACCGCGAGCCGGTCCTGGTGGGGGAGGGCGGGGTCGGCGGTGTCCGTCTCCAGTGCCTCGGCCATCACCTCGCGCTGGTTGAGGGCCAGCCGCGTCCCCGAGCGCACGTCGAACTCGGCGTAGCGGCTCACCTCGTCGCCCCACAGGACGGGGAGCTTGAGGATGTCCGCGTAGAAGCGGAAGCAGGCCTCGTAGTCGTTCACGAGGAGCCTGATGTAGCTACAGCGCATGGGGGCCTCCTGCCGTGCGGGCTGGGTGGTCGGCACCATTCTCGGGTCCGAGCATGACGTACACCTGAGTATCCGTACCCGGATGACGCATGGCCGGATCCGGCCACCCGTGTCGCCCCCTCCGTTGACCTGCTCTTCCACTACCGAGCACAGATGCGACGTTCCATATCCCCTGTGCTGCCATATGTAGTACACGTACTATCAACCGCAAGCGGCCCGAGAGGAACAAGAGCGTGCCCACCGAGAAGACCGACGGACGCCACCCCAGAGCGGGCTCCGAGACGATCCACAACCGGATCGCGATGCTGCGGGCCGAGCGCGGCGTCTCCCGCAGGGAACTGGCCGAGGCCCTCGGGGTGCACTACCAGACCGTCGGCTACCTGGAACGGGGCGAGTACAGCCCGAGCCTCCACCTGGCGCTGCGCATCGCGCGGTACTTCGAGGTCCCGGTCGAGGTCGTCTTCTCCACCGAACCCTTCCCCCGCATCGGCCGGTGACCGGTCACCCCCCCAACCCCCCAGGGAGAGACATGAACGCACGTACCGAAGAGCGCGCGCGGGCCCGTCGCCAGAAGCTGGTCGACCAGTTCGAGGATCCCCGGACCCGTGCCCTCTGGGCCGACCGGACCGCCCGTGTCCGCAGGCTGTACCTGGCGGTGGCCCTGGTCCTGATGGGCACGGCGGCGCTCACCTCGCTGGCCCTGTCCCAGAGCGCCCTCATGCTGACGGGATCCAGCCTCGCGGTGGTCGTCCTCATGATCGCGCAGACCGGAGCCCTCCAGAGGCTCGAAGCCGGGTCGCGGACCCTGCACGGTTACGCGGAGGTGGTGGACGAGCGCCAACGCTCCGAGATCGACGCCGCCCGGGACCTCGGGCACTCGGTCACGTCGGCCCTGCTCCTGCTGGTGGTGGCGGTCGTCGGCGTCGCACAGCTCATGGGCACGTTCCCCCTGGCGGATCTGACCGTGCCCGCTGGCCTGCTGCTTCCGGTCGTCTGGCTGGCCCTGGTGGTGCACCGGTCGTTCCCCGCCTGCTACCTGGCCTGGACCCAGCCCGACGAGCAGCCCGACGACGCCTGAGCGTGCGGTCTACAGGAAGGGGTCGGGGCCCGCCCAGCCGTAGGTGTCGCGCTGCCGGGCCTCCGCCAGCTCGTCCTCGCTCAGGACGCGGGGCTCACCGAGCTGGCGGGCGCGCAGGTAGGCGGAGCAGAGCCAGTCGAGCAGCCGGAGGTTCGCCAGAGCCTGCTCCAGGCCGCGCCCCAGGGCCACCCCGCCGTGGTTGGCGAGCAGGGCGGCGTCGCGGCCCTTCAGGGCCTTGACCGCCTGGTCGGCGATGTCACCCGTGCCGTAGGGCATGTACGGGGTCACGCTGACGGCGCCGCCCAGACCGGCGGCGCGGTGGTGGATCGGGGGGAGCTCGGGGAACACCGAGGAGACCGCGACGGTGTCCGCGGTGAACGCGTTGACCACGGCGAGGGCCTCCCGGCCCTGTTCGGCGGCGTGGCGGTGCACGGCCATGTGGAGCGTGGCCTCGGCGGCGGGGTCGCGCCGACCCTCCAGCATCCGGTCGTCCAGCGACATCACCGGACAGTCGATCGGCTGGAGCTGGTCCAGGGGCACACCGTGCGGGGTGACGACCACCAGGTCGCCGCTGCGGACACTGACGGTCCCGGCCTCGCCGGGCGCCGTTCCCGGGTGCTGGGCGATGGCGCGAGCGGTCAGACAGACGTCGCGGCGTTCCTGTTCCAGCTGCATACGATCCTCGGTGGGGTGCGCGGTCAGCGGCTCCGCGGAGAAACCGGACCAACCGACTTAGGTACACCTAATGTACGTCAGGACGGCCGATCTGTAATCCCCCCTAGGCGACCAGGCCGTGCCGGTAGGCGTACACCACCGCCTGGACGCGGTCGCGCAGGTCGAGCTTGGTCAGGATGCGCGAGACGAAGGTCTTCACGGTCTCCTGGCTGATGAAGAGGCTCGTGGCGATCTCGCCGTTGGACAGCCCGTCGGCGATCAGCCCCAGCACCTCCAGTTCTCGCGGGGTCAGCGGGACCTCCGTCTCGGGGGCGTGGGAAGGCCGGATCCGGGCGGCGAAGCGGCCCACCAGCTGGCGGGTGACCTCGGGGGCCAGCAGCGCGGCGCCGGAGGCCACGGTGCGGATGCCGTGCAGCAGCTGGTCCGGGGGAGCGTCCTTGAGCAGGAACCCGCTCGCGCCCGCGCGCAGCGCCTCGTACACGTACTCGTCGAGGCTGAACGTGGTGACCACCAGGACCTTCACCGGGTGTTCCACCTCCGATCCGGCCAGCAGCCGGGTCGCCTCGATCCCGTCGAGCTCGGGCATCCGCACGTCCATCACCACGACGTCCGGCCGCAGGCGCTCCGCGAGCTCCACGGCGGCGCGCCCGTCACCGCACTCCCCGACGACCTCCATGTCCGGCTGCGCGCCGATGATGGTCACCAGCCCGGTACGGATCAGCACCTGGTCGTCGCAGACCAGCACCCTGATGCTCATGGCCGCGCGGGGATGCGCGCGTGCACGGTGAAACCGTCGCCGCGGGGTCCGGCGGTGAACTCGCCACCCATGACCTCGACGCGTTCGCGCAGCCCGACCAGGCCCCGTCCGCTGCCGCCGGGGGAGACCCCCGGGGGTCCGGGGCGCTCGGTGTCGACGTTCACTGTGATCTCCTCGGGGCGGTGGCGCACGCGCACCGTGGTGGGGCTTCCGTGCGCGTACTTGAGGGCGTTGGTCAGCGCCTCGCGCACGACCCGGTGCGCGACGAGTTCGGCGCCGCCCCGGGTCCCGGCCGGGGTGCCCTCCTCGCTGAACCTCACGGGCTGCCCGGCCCGGCGGGTCCGCTCCACCACGTCGAGCATCCCCTCGTCGTTGGCGGGCGCGGGGTTGGCCGGGTCGAGCACGTCCAGGAGCTGCCGCAGGTCGGTGATGGCCTGGCGGCCGGTGCCGGTGACCGTGCTCAGGGTCTGGTCGAGGCGTTCGGGCGCGGCGGTCAGGTAGCGCGCGGCCTCGGTCTGCACGACCATCGCGGTCACGTGGTGGGTGACGACGTCGTGGAGTTCCCGGGCGATGCGGGCGCGTTCGGCGGCCAGCGTGTCCGCCGCCAGGCGGCGGCGCCGCTCGGCCTCGGCCACCCGCGTGGAGCGCAGCCACGAACCGATCCCCCAGGCCAGGCCGTGCGCGAAGTAGAAGACCACCCATTCGGCCGGGGTCTCCCCCTCGCCCAGCCGGGTCAGGGCCAGAGCCAGGGCCACGAACCCCGCCGTCCCCACCAGCAGGGTGGTGCGCCGGTACCGGTCGAGGTGGACGCCCGCGCTCATGAGCGCGATCGGCATCGCGGTCCCGGCGATCAGGTGGTACCCGCTCAGCTGGTCGAGGGCGAAGCCGACCGCCACCAGGGCCAGGGTCAGCGCGGGCCACCGCCGCCGACCGGCCAGCGGCAGGCACTGGAGGGCGAGCGCGACCACGCCCAGGGCGTCGAGGGGGCGGTCCGGAACTCCGCCGACCTGGGTGCCGTAACCGTGCAGAGCGGGGACGCAGGAGACGGACAGGAGGATGAGGGCGAGGGGCAGGTCTCGGACGGTGACGTCGAGCCGCCGCCACAGAAGGGGAAGACGTCGGAGCCAGGTCACGGACGCAGTGTAGTCGCGCAGAGCCACGGCGACGCTCCCTTTGTCCCCCATGCGAGCTACGTACAGGTGTCCACTCAGCGGTGACGACCCCGGGCCCCGGTTTCCGTAGCGTTCTCCACATACCGAATTCCCCTTCCGGCCACTCCGTACGGCCGGGCCCGCTGCCTGGAGGCACCCCATGTTCCGCACCTTCCGGACGACCGCCCTGACCGCTCTGTGCTGCGCCGCGGCGGTTCCCGGGCTGGTCGGGTGCGGAGTGCTCTCCGAGGTGGGCACCGAACTGGGGTCGGCGGCCGAGGAGGTGCAGTCGGACCTGGAGGACGCCGCCAACGAGGTGCTCACCGAGGGGCAGCTGTTCACCGGGACCAAGACGCTCGAGGTCGACGGCGCCTCCGTCAACGTCTCCTGCTCCGGTACGCCCTCGGACGGCCGACCGGTCATCGTGCTGATGGCGGGCATGGGTGACGGCCTGGACACCCTGGCGGGTGTGCAGGAGACCCTGGCCGAGGACGAGCGGGTCTGCTCCTACGACCGGCTCGGTGAGGGCGAGAGCGACCAGCCGGAGGGCCTACAGAGCATCGACGACGCCGGGGCGACGCTGACCGCCGTCCTGGAGGACGTGGCCGGTGACGGCCCCGTGGTCCTGGCCGGTCACTCGCTGGGCGGCCTGATCGCCGCCCGCTACGCCCCGGACCACCAGGACCGTGTCAGCGGGCTGGTGCTGCTGGACGCCACGTCCCCGACGATGATCGACGACATCACCGGAGTGATCCCGGAGTCGGCCACCGGGGAGGGCGCCGAGGTGCGCGCGCAGAACCTGGCCATCTTCCAGGGCGAGAACCCGGAGGGGATCCTGATCGACAGCGACCCGGAGGTCCGCTCGGCGGGGGACATCCCGGTGGAGGTCATCCAGCACGGGGTCCGCTACCTCGGTGAGATCGCGGAGTACGGCGACGACCTGGAGCGCGTGTGGACCGAGGGCCAGGAGCAGTGGCTGGCGCTCTCCGACCGCAGCCGGCTCAGCACCGCCGAGGCGAGCGGCCACTACATCCACGTCGACGAGCCCGACGTCGCCGTCGAGGCCATCCGCCGCGTGACCGACGAGGCGGCCGCCTGAACCTCGGCCTCGCGCCGAACGTCCGGAACCGACCGAGTTCCACACAAACACACGTCAAAGACTCGTCCCGGTCTTCCCCAGGGTGGTGTGTCCACCTGCCCCAGGGGAGGGCCGGGGCGTAGGTCTGTCCAGGCGGGCTGGTGATATGAGCCACGGCCGAGACGTACCGTAACGCGCTGTTTGCCCTGATCAGTGGGGGTTATGGGAGCGTTGTGGCGTATGTGACCTACGAGACGAGGCTGTTTGTGACTAGCGATCCTGGGCAGAGAGGGTCCGTGAACCAGACCCATGTAACCCTGCCGACCGTGCCGTACCTGTCCGAACCCGGAGCGTCCACCGCCACCAGCCTGTACATCGACGGCGAGTGGCGGGCGGCCCGGAACGGACGCGTCCGAGAGATCCTGGACCCGGCCGACGCCTCCGTACTGACCATCGTCAGTGAGGGCGGCAGGGACGACACCGAAGCCGCCATCGCCGCCGCGCGCCGCGCCTTCGACCACGGCGAGTGGCGACGCACCTCCGCCGACGAGCGGGGCCGCGTCCTCGAACGGATCGCCGACCTGCTCCAGCGCGACCGCGAGGAGATCGCGGTCATGGAGTCGCTGGACACCGGCAAGACCATCGAGGAGGGCGGGATCGACGTCGACGACGTCACCAACGTCTTCCGCTACTACGCCGGGCTGGCCGACAAGGACGCGGGCCGCCTCGTGTCCGCACCCGAGGGCGTCCACAGCAAGGTCGTCTACGAGCCCGTCGGCGTCTGCGGCATGATCACGCCCTGGAACTACCCGCTGCTCCAGCTCGCCTGGAAGATGGCCCCGGCCATCGCGGCGGGCAACACCATGGTGATCAAGCCGAGCGAGGTCACCCCGGTGACCACCGCCAAGCTGGTCGAGCTCACCACCGAGGCGGGCGTCCCCGCCGGGGTGGTCAACCTCGTCCTGGGCAGCGGCCCCGACGCCGGAGCCCCCCTGTCCGAGCACCCCGACGTCGATCTCGTCTCCTTCACCGGAGGCCTGGTCACCGGGCGCCGGATCATGGCGTCGGCCGCCGAGACGGTCAAGAAGATCGCCCTGGAACTGGGCGGTAAGAACCCCAACATCATCTTCCCGGACGTGGACCTCGACACGGCCGTGGACTACGCGCTCAGCGCCGCGTTCTTCCACTCCGGCCAGGTGTGCTCGGCCGGTGCGCGGCTCATCGTGCACAACGACATCCACGACGCCTTCACCACCGAGCTCGCCCGCCGGGCCGAGGCGATCCGCATCGGCCGGGGCCAGAACGAGGGCGTGCGCTGCGGTCCCCTGGTCTCCGCCGAGCACCGCGCCAAGGTCGAGAAGGCCGTGGCGCGCGGCGTCGAGGAGGGCGCCCGGGTCATCGCGGGCGGCAGGCGACCCGAGGACGCCGACCTCCGGGACGGCTACTTCTACCGGCCCACCGTGTTCGTGGACTGCGACCGCTCCATGGACATCGTGCAGACCGAGGTGTTCGGCCCGGTCGTGACCGTCGAACGGTTCGAGACCGAGGCCCAGGCGATCGAGCTGGGCAACGACACCGACTACGGGCTCTCCGGCGGCGTGTGGACCGACGACACCGCCCGCGGCGAGCGCGTGGCCGCGGCCCTGCGCCACGGCACGGTGTGGATCAACGACTACGGCCCGTACTTCCCGGGCGCCGAGTGGGGCGGCTTCGGCCGCAGCGGCGTCGGCCGCGAACTCGGCCTGGCCGGACTCGACGAGTACCGCGAGGCCAAGCACGTCTACCGGAACCTGTCGCCCGAACCGCAGCGCTGGTTCGGCTAGCGACCACCGCCCTCCGGGGACCGGGCGCCACAGGCACCCGGAAACCCGCAGGCCACCCGCCGACGCGGTTCCGTCCTCCGCGTCGGCGGGTGCCCTTCTCACCGAGTGCCGCGAACGCCGCGGCACCGGAACGCACATGCCAGACCGAGTACACACAGGTCGGTTTCCCCGGCATCCCCCTGAGCCACACGAACGAGAGGATTCGGCCCGTGTCCACGAAAGAAACCACCTACGACTACGTCATCGTCGGCGGAGGCACGGCGGGATCGGTGATCGCCAACCGGCTCACCGAGGACCCCGGCACCACCGTCTGCGTCATCGAGGGCGGGCCGGACGACCGCGACCTGGAGCACGTGCTCAGGCTCCGCGACTGGCTGAGCGTCCTCGACAGCGACCTCGACTACGGGTACACCACCACCGAGCAGCCCAACGGCAACTCGCACATCCTGCACTCGCGCGCCCGGGTGCTGGGCGGCTGCTCCTCGCACAACACGCTCATCAGCTTCCGGCCGTTCGCCGAGGACCTGGACGACTGGGTGGCGGCGGGCGCCGAGGGCTGGGACAACGCCACCGTGCAGTCCTACGCCGACCGCATCAAGTGCAACATCATCCCCATCGCGGAGAAGGACCGGAACGCGATGGTCAAGGACTGGGTGTCCTCGGCCGCCGAGGCGGCGGACGTCCCGGTCGTCGAGGACTTCAACGCCCTGACCTCCCACGGCGGCGGGTTCTCCGACGGCGCCGGGTTCCTGTCCATCGCCTACGACCCCTACACCGGCCACCGCTCCTCGGCCTCGGTGGCGTACCTGCACCCGATCATGGACGTGCGCGGCAACCTCACCGTGCTCCTGGAGACCTGGGTCGGCCGGATCCTGTTCGACGGGGACCGCGCCACCGGCGTCAGCGCCACCACGAAGGACGGCGAGCGGATCACCGTCCGCGCCCGCCAGGAGGTCATCGTCGCGGCGGGCGCCGTGGACAGCCCCCGCCTGCTCATGCTGTCCGGTGTCGGAAACGCCGAGGAGCTGGGCGCGATCGGCGTCGAGAGCCACCACCACCTGCCGGGCGTGGGGGAGAACCTCCAGGACCACCCGGAGTCGATCATCATGTGGGAGACCACGAAGCGGGTCCCCGAGAACACCGTGATGGACTCCGACGCGGCCCTGTTCGTGCGGCGCGAGGACGGCGACGACCCCCGCCCGGACCTGATGTTCCACATCTACCAGATCCCCTTCGACGACAACACGAAGCGGCTGGGCTACGAGTCGCCCGAGGACGGCTGGGCGGTCTGTATGACCCCGAACATCCCGCGCTCGCGCTCGCGCGGCAAGCTCTACCTCACCAGCGCCGACCCGGCGGCCAAGCCCGCCCTCGACTTCCGGTACTTCACCGACCCCGACGGGTACGACGAGAGGACCATCGTGGACGGGCTGAGGATCGCCCGCGACGTCGCCGCCACCGAGCCGTTCCGCTCCTGGATCAAGCGCGAGGTCGCCCCCGGACCGCAGGTCCGGACGGACGAGGAGCTGTCCGAGTACGGCCGCCGCGCCGCGCACACCGTGTACCACCCGGCGGGCACGTGCCGGATGGGCGCCGCCGACGACGAGAACGCCGTGGTCGACCCCCGCCTGAGGGTGCGCGGGCTGCGCGGCCTCAGGGTCGCGGACGCCTCGGTGTTCCCGACCCTGCCCACCCCCAACCCGATGGTGATGGTGCTCGCCCTGGGCGAGCGCGCCGCCGACCTGATCCGCGAGGATCGGTCCGCCACTGAGGGGGAGGCCCGATGAGCGCCCCGGCCGCCGAAGCGGCCCCCGCGACGGGCCCCACCGACGTCACCTTCTCCGTCCGCAACCTGTGGAAGATCTTCGGTAGGAACGCCGACGACGTCATCGGCACGGAGCTGGAGCGGGCCGACCGCGACCGCATCAAGGAGGAGACCGGCTGCACCGTCGCGGTGCGCGACGTCTCCTTCGACGTGCGCCCCGGTGAGACCTTCGTGGTCATGGGCCTGTCCGGCTCCGGGAAGTCGACGCTCATCCGCTGCCTCACCCGCCTGATCGAGCCCACCTCGGGCTCGGTCACGCTCGACGGCGAGGACATCGGGGACGCCACCGAACAGCGCCTGCGCGAACTGCGCCGCCACAAGATGGCGATGGTCTTCCAGCACTTCGGCCTCCTGCCCAACCGCAGGATCATCGACAACGTCGCCTACGGGCTGGAGGTGCGCGGGATGCCGCGCGTCGAACGCTACGAGCGGGCGCAGGAGATGATCGAGATGGTGGGCCTGGCCGGGTACGAGCGGTCCCGCCCCGGCGAGCTGTCCGGCGGCATGCAGCAGCGCGTGGGCCTGGCCCGCGCCCTGGCCGTCGACCCGCAGGTACTGCTGTTCGACGAGCCGTTCAGCGCCCTGGACCCGCTCATCCGCCGCGACATGCAGAACGAGGTCATCCGGCTCCAGCAGGAGCTGAACAAGACCTCGGTCTTCATCACCCACGACCTCCAGGAGGCCCTCAAGCTGGGCGACCGCATCGCGATCATGCGCGACGGCGAGCTCGTCCAGGTGGGCACCCCGGAGGAGGTCGTCGGCCGACCGGTCAACTCCTACGTCGCGGACTTCACGTCCGACGTGGCCCGCACGACCGTGCTCACCGCCCGGTGGCTGGTCCGCGACGCCTACCCGGACGAGCGCACCGACGGCCCGACCACCGAACCCGGCACCGTCCTGGCGGAGGTCCTGCCGATGCTCGCCGCGAGCACCGCCCCGGTCCGGGTCGTGGAGGGCGACACCCTCCTCGGCTACGTGGGCCGCGACGACGTGCTGCGCGCCATCGCGGAGGACCAGCTGGAGGGCGCCGAACAGGTCGACGCGATGGTCGAGGAGGCGGTGGAGGAGATCTCCGACGACGCCGTCGACCACGGCGGCTCCGACGCGACGGGGAACGGTGCGTGACATGGCCACGGTGACCGAACCCGCCGGAGCCACGGCCTCCGGCACGAAGGGCGCGGGGGGCGACGAAGGCCTCCTGCGCAGGAGCTGGTTCCAGGCCCTGCTGGTGGTCGTGGTCCTCGTCGCGGGCTACCAGCTGACCCGCCTGGCGGGCTCCCCGTCCTGGGCGGGCGGCTTCCCGGGCACCATCGGCAGCGGCTTCATGGCCTGGCTCGACGGGGTCTACGCCTGGATCGTCGCCAACCGCAACGACAGCCCGCTGTTCCTCTACTTCTTCAACTACATCTCCGTGGGACTGGGATCGGCCGTCGTGCTGATCAACCAGTTCCTGAACGGGCTCACCTGGCTCGGCGTGACCGTCATCGGGGTGGTCGCGGCCTGGCGGGTCGCCGGTTGGCGGGTGGCCCTGCTGGTCCTGGCGACCTTCGCGGTGTTCGCGCTGACGGGGCTGTGGAACGAGTCGATGACGACGCTGTCGCTCATCATCACCTCGGTGTTCATCGCCCTGCTGTTCGGCATCCCGCTCGGTATCCTCGCCGGGCGGAGCGAGGCGTTCTACCGGGCCATCCGCCCGGTGCTGGACTTCATGCAGATCATGCCGGCCTTCGCCTACCTGCTGCCGTTCGTGCTGCTCTTCGGTATCGGCAACGCGTCGGCCGCGGTCGTGACGGCCGTCTACGCGCTCCCGCCGGTCGTACGGATCACCGCGCTGGGCATCCGCGAGGTGAACAAGGGCGCGATCGAGGCGGCCGCCTCACTGGGCTCCACCCCGGGGCAGATCCTCACCAAGGTGCAGCTGCCGCTGGCCAAGCGCACCATCCTGCTGGGCGTCAACCAGACCATCATGCTCGCGGTCTCCATGGTCGTGATCGCGTCGGTGATCGGCGCGGGCGGCCTCGGTGACGCCATCTACCAGGCCCTGTCCAAGATCAACGTGGGCCAGGCGTTCCAGGCGGGCCTGGCGATCGTCATGCTGGCGATCGCGATGGACCGCGTCACGGGCGCGGTCGGCCACGGCGCGCGCACCCCGAAGGTCGAGGAACGGTACCGGTTGCCGCTCCTCGGCGGGATGCTCGCCGCCGCGGTCGGCGCCGCCGCCGTGGGACGCCTCTTCGGACTGGGCGGCTGGCCGCGTGAGCTGTCGATCCGGATCGACATCCCGGTCAACGCCGCCGACAAGGCGATCGAGTCCGCGATCGGTCCGGCCGCCGCGGCCCTGGGCTCCTGGACGCAGAGCTGGATCCTGGGCCCGCTCGACAACCTGCTGAGCGGATCGCCGTGGTGGCTGGTGACGCTCGCCGCCGCCGCGTTCGGACTGATCTTCGCGGGCAGGCGGGTCGCGCTGGTCTCCGCCCTGTGCTTCCTCGCGATCGGGCTGCTGGGGGTGTGGGACAACGCCATGGACACGCTCTCCCAGGTGCTGGTGGCCACGGTGGTCACCATCGCGCTGGGCGTGGTCGTCGGCGTGCTGATGTCCCGCAGCGACGTGTTCGCCCTGGTACTTCGGCCGGTACTCGACTTCATGCAGACACTGCCGCCGTTCGTGTACCTGATCCCGGCGGTGGCGCTGCTCGGGCTGGGGCCCGTCCCCGCCCTGGCGGCCGCGGTCATCTTCGCCCTGCCTCCGGTGATCCGGCTGGTGAACGACGGCATCCGAGGGGTGCCGGCGGGCACCGTCGAGGCCGCGACGTCGCAGGGTTCCACCAAGTGGCAGCTGCTCACCAAGGTGGAGCTGCCCATGGCGCGCGGCTCCCTGCTGCTTGCGGTCAACCAGGGCATCATCCTGGTGCTGTCCATGGTGGTCATGGGCGCTCTGGTGGGCGCGGGCGCGCTCGGCAACGACGTGGTGCTCGGGCTGGCCCAGAACGAACTGGGGCTGGGTATCGCCTCGGGTCTGGCGATCGTGTCCCTGGGTCTGTTCCTGGACCGGGTGACGCAGGGAAGGAGGGCACCCCGTGCCTAGGTTTCTGAGGAGGAGCGCCCTGCTCCGGCTGTTCGCCGCGGGTCTGGCCCTGGTGATGGTGAGCTCCTGCGCGGTGCGCACCGACCAGATCGCCCGCGATCCGAACACCGTGCGGATCGCCGTGAACGGCTGGGTGGGCTACGAGGCCAGCGCCGAGGTGCTGGCCAACATCCTGCGCGAGGAGATGGGCTACGAGGTCCAGCTCGTCCGCGTGGACGAGCAGCCCTCCTGGCAGGCCCTCGACCAGGGCGTCATGGACGTGATCGTGGAGAACTGGGGCCACGAGGACCTGTACGAGCTGTACGGCCCCGACGGCAACGGCACCGCCGTGGACGGCGGCCCCAACGGCAACGAGGGCGTGATCGGCTGGTACGTCCCCGCCTACCTGGCGGAGGAGATCCCGGAGATCACCACCCTGGAGGGGCTGAAGGCCAACACCGACCTGTTCCAGACGGCCCAGACGGGCGACAAGGGCGAGTTCCTGGCGGGGGCTCCCGGGTTCGTCAGCCAGGACCAGGGGATGATCAACGCCTTCGACCTGGACCTGGAGATCGTCTACGCCGGGTCGGAGGCCGCACAGATCACCGAGGTGCGGCGCCGGTACGCCAACCAGGAGCCGGTGCTCTTCTACTTCTACGACCCGCAGTGGTTCCAGGAGGAGGTGGACCTGGTCAAGGTCGACTTCCCCGACTACCACGACGGGTGCGACGCCAACCTGGACGACGTCCCCTGCGACTACCCGGTGTACGACCTGAACAAGATCTTCAGGGCCGGTTTCGTGGAGGAGGACGACTACGCGTACCGCTTCATCGACAACTGGAAGTGGACCAACTCCCAGCAGAACGAGGTCGCGCAGATGATCGCGGACGAGGGGGTCTCCCCGCCCGAGGCGGCGGAGACCTGGGTCGACGAGAACCGTGACGTCTGGGAGAAGTGGCTCCCGAAGGGTTACGAGAACCGCGGGTAGCCGAAGGGGCGGGGTCCGCGCGGACCCCGCCCCCTCGCGTTCCGCCCTTGCGCCGCGCCGCCGGAAAAGTGAGAATCGTTCACTTACCCCCCCGACGGCTGGAGCGACATGCACCAGGGACGACTGGTCACGGCGTTCGGAACGGTCCTCCTCCTGGACGTGCTCCGGGTGTTCCTGCCCTCCCTGATCACCCTCTTCGGGCAGGCGGGCGCGACCCGCCCGGAACTCATGGGGGCCTACGCGCTCGCCTGGTTCCTGCTCCCCCTTCCGTTCGTGGCGCTGGCCCGCCGACTGCCCCCGCTCGGGGTCGCCCTGGCCGCCGCCGCGACTCTCGCGGTCGGCCGCCTGGGACTCCAGTTCACCCAGGGCGGCGACCCCCAGCTGTACCTGGCCTCCGCCCTCGTCGGCCTGGGCGCCGTGTGGCTGGTGTGCACGGCCATGGCCACGGCCGTGGACGGCCGGGTGACCGGCCACGGGGCCATGGTCGGACTCGTGGCGGGACTGGCGGCCTCCGCCGCCGTGCACACCGCGCTGGGCACGGTGGACCTGGTCTGGCGGGAGGGCCCCGCCGCCTGGGTCGCCGTGTTCGCGGCCCCGCTGGGCCTGCTCCTCGCGGCGGCCCGGACCTGGCGGGCGGTCCCGGGCGATCCGGCTCCGATCCGCCCCCGGGGCTGGCTGGCCCTGGGACCGCTGCTCTTCCTGTCCGGGCTGTACACCGCCAACCCCGCCGTGGCCGAGACCATCGGCGGCACCCCTCTCGCGGCCGCCGCGCTCAGCGTGGTGGCGGTGCTGTCCGTGCTGGTCGCCGCCGACCCGCGCCGTCTCATCCCGAACCCGTTCCTGCCGCTCGCGGTGCTGTTCGCGATCCTCACCACGCTGTGGCTGGCGCCGCTGCTGCCCGGGGAGGCGCAGGGAACCCTGCCCGCGTGGTCGCTCGCCGCGCTGCTGCTCGGCCAGCCCGCCCTGGCCGCCTGCGCCGGATGGACGGCCACGGTGAGGACGAGCGCACCCACCCGGACCGGTCTCCTCGCCGCGTCGGGCCTCCTCCTCTTCGTGGTCCTGGTGTTCGCCTTCTACGCCGCCTACGACCTGCACGTTCCCAACGACCACGTGCCCTTCGTGGCGCTGGCCGTGCTCGCCGCCGCGATCCTGCCCGGCGCGACCGCCGCGCGACCCGCACCGTGGGGAGGACGCGTACTCGTGCGGACCACCACCGCGGCCGCCGCGCTCACCCTGGCCGCCACGGTCGTCGCGCCGGTCGCACGCACCGACGCGCCCGCCGCCGGATCCGGAGCGGAGGGGTTGAGGGTGGCCGCCTACAACGTGCGGATGGGCTTCGGGATGGACGGGCGCCTCTCCGTGGCGGAGCAGGCGGACGCGCTGCGCGCCCTCGACGCCGACGTCGTCGCCCTGAGCGAGGTCGACCGGGGCTGGCTGCTCAACGGGGGCCGCGACGGACTGTCCCTGCTCGCCGCGCGACTCGGCATGACCGCGTACTGGGGTCCGGCCGACGGCCCGTTCTGGGGGGACGCCGTGCTCACCAGCCTGCCGGTCACCGAGGTGCGCCGACAGGCGCTCCCCGACAGCGGACCCACCGGGGCTCAGGCGCTGGCGGTCACCGTGGAGTGGGCGGACACGGAGGTGAGCGTGATCGCGACACACCTCCAGCCCGAGGGGTACGACCTGGCGAACCCGAGCGCGAGCGACCAGATGAGCGAGCTGATGCTCTTCGCGGAGGAGACGAGGTGGACGACGGGAGCGCCTGTGGTGATCGCCGGGGACCTCAACTTCGAACCGGAGGAACTACCTCTGGAGGGCTGGTCCGGGGGCGACTACCGGGACGCCTTCGCGGAGGTGCGGCCCTTCCCCACGATGGCGGCGGACACCCGCTCCGGCCAGCAGATCGACCACGTCCTCACGAGTGGCGGCCTGGTTCCGAGTGATCCCGCCAACCCCGACGTGCCGCATTCGGACCACCGCCCGGTCGCGGTCACCCTCACCCCCGCCGAGCAGGGCCCCTAGGAGAGGAAGACCTGGAGTTCGGTGGACCGGAAGCCGTAGCGGGCCTTGAACCAGCCGTTGCGCCTGCCCGCGGTCACCGTCGGCCGACCTTCGGAGAACGCCGACCTCAGGGCGTGGGCGACCAGGACGTAGGTCGGGCTGAACCCGTCGCAGGCGCCGTCGTCCACGCCCAGGCACCACAGGTGGTGGCGGGCGTCGTCCACCAGGCACACCAGCGCCGCGACCAGCCGCCCGTCGACACGCAGCTCGGTGACACGGGCGCAGTCCCCCAAGGCGCCCAGGAACCCCTGGAAGACCCCGGGCAGGTAGTAGTCGGCGTTGTCGTGCTTGCCGCCCGCGGTGGCGCGCGCCAGCCGGACGAACCCGTCCAGGTCCGCGTCGTCCACGCCGAGCTCCCGGGCCCGGACACCGGCCTCCTCGGCCCGACGGAGCTGTCGGCGCATCTCCCTGCGGGGCTTGCCGCCCAGACTCTCCAGGTAGGCGTCGAACCCGCCCAGACCGGAGACGTCCATGCTCCACATCCGGTCGAGGGGGGTCCCGGACAGACCGGCGGCCCCGAGCAGGCGCGCCTCGGCGCTGTCCTCCCCGATGTTGGCCGCCCCGTGGAGCTCCGCGCCCCACTCCCAGGCGAGGTCGCCCATCGCCGCCAGCGCCAGACGTGCCGCCTCGGGGCTCACAGCCGGGATGGTCGTCTCGTAGCAGTGCCAGACGTGGGAGAGCAGCACCGGGTGGTCCAGCGCCTCGGGCCGGTTGGCCGCCAGGGCCCCCATCGGGTCGACGCCCCGCTGGAGATAGACCGGCAGCAGGGCGTGCGCCCTCCCGGCCCCGTCATGGACGACGATGTGGGCGCCGCGCTCGACGGAGTGCAGCGGGAAGGCCTCGAACGCGCGCAGGAAGGCCAGGGAGTAGAACACCGGCGCACCGGTCTCCCGGACCAGCCGCTCGCAGGCACGGGGGTCCAGGGTGCCGGTGTCGGGTTCGACGGCCACGTGTAACGGCATGTGTGGTCTCCTCGGCGGACCTAGGTCCAGTCCAGCAGCACCTTGCCCGCCTCTCCACCGGCCGCGGTGGCGAAGGCGTCGGCGTACTGGTCGTAGCGGAACGTGTGGGTGATGACGAAGGAGGGGTCGAGCCCGTTGGCGACCAGCGCGGCGACACCGCGCCACGTCTCGGGGATGCGCCGACCGCTCACGCCCTGGATGCTGAGCATCCGGGTGGAGATGTCGGCCCAGTCCACGGGGGTCTCGCGGGAGGGCAGCCCCAGTGCCACGATCCGGCCGCCCGGGCTGACGGCGTCGAGCATGGTCCGCAGGGCCTCGGGCGCCCCCGACATCTCCAGGCCGATGTCGAAGCCCAGCGGGGTGTCACCCGCCTCGCGCAGCTCCTCGGTACCCGCCTCGGACGCGGGGGCGGACACCACGTCGATGTTCTCGGCGAGCCGCAGACGATAGGAGCTCACGTCCGTGACGACCACCGACCGGGCACCCATACGGGCACAGATCTGGGCCGCCATCAGCCCGATCGGCCCCGCGCCGGTGATCAGCACGGACAGTCCGCTGACGGGGTGGGTCGTGGCCGCGTGCACGGCGTTGCCCAGCGGGTCGAAGATCGAGGCGACCTCCAACGGCACCCCCCGCCCGTGCACCCACACGTTGGCGGCGGGGACCGCCACGTAGCGGGCGAAGACCCCGTCGGTGTGCACGCCGAGGTTGGTGTTGTCGAGGCACAGGTGCCGGGCCCCGGAGCGGCACTGCGCGCACCGGCCGCAGGTCAGGTGTCCCTCGACACCGACGGTCTGTCCCTCGCGCAGCCCCCGGACCCCGCTCCCGGTCCGGACGATCCGCCCGACGCACTCGTGCCCGGGGATGAGGGGTGTGCGGACCGAGCTCCGGGCCCAGTCGTCCCACTCGACGATGTGCAGGTCGGTCCCGCAGATCCCCGTCAGCAGGACGCGGATGAGCACCTCGTCCGCTCCGGGCAGTGGAACGGGAGCCTCGATCAGCTCCAGGCCGGGCCCCGGGCCGGACTTGTACAGGGCGGGCATCGTCTCGGCGTGCGTCGCGTTCATCTCCGTGCCAGGGGTGCGAGTGGGACGCCGACGCGCTGGTCGTTCATGTCCACGAGCCACTGGTCGACGTCGAGCAGCCACCAGGACTCGATCTCGACGACATAGAACCGGCGGTGCCCGTCCCCGTGGAATTCGGAAAGGGGGCGGCGCCATTCCTGGCGGGTCGCCTCGTCGGGAAAGTTCCTTTGGTAGTAGAACTCCGCGACGTCCCCAAGATCGTCTCCGGTCACCGGTGCGGCCCTTCCGGCGAACTGGGCCCCGTCCAGACCGAACCCGGGGAGTCCGGTCATGAAAATCGATCCGGAGACCGTCGGGTCGGCGTGGATGTTCTGTGAATGGCGCGCCGCGCGAAGCGAGTACCAGAGGAGGCGCAGCGGCTCACGCAGGGGGACGTAGTTGACGGTCGACGCCCAGGCGCCGTCGGGCGACTGCGTCGCGAGCGTCACGAAACGCCCGTTCTCGATCAGGAAATTGCTTCGGTCGGTCAGTTTATCGGAAACCTGCATTGCTCTCTCCGTGGGGTGTCGACGACCATGCCCGTAGCGCAGGAGGGCAAACAGGATTTACTTCGAATATTGAGAATGAGTCAGAGAATTCGCCACTCACCCAACAGGAAAGAACAGTGCTCCCACCGACCCCAGGGGTTTCCGATTCCGTCCGGAATGGTGGCCGAATTCACCGGGTCCACCGTAGGGGATTCTGCCCGCGCGTACAGTCGGTGGTGGCAGGACGACGGCACGTCCCGCCTCGGACGGGGCGGGCGGAGGGACGGAGGCGGCCGCGATGGCCCAGTTCGACGCACTCGGCGACACCTACGACGACTTCGCACGGACACCCTTCCGGAGACACCTCGAACTCCCCAGCATCGTCCGCGCTCTGGGGGACGTGACCGGGCTCCGCGCACTCGACCTCGGCTGCGGGACCGGCACGCACAGCAGGACGCTGGCCAGGCTCGGCGCGGAGGGCGTGGTCGGGGCCGACGTCGCGGAGGGCATGCTGGAGCACGCCCGCCGGGCCGAGCGCGAACACCCCCTGGGGGTCCGCTACGCGCACGCGCCCCTCACCGACGGGTTCGCCGGGCGCTTCGACCTCGTCCTGTCCGTCTACGTCATGCCCTACGCCGAGGACCGGGACGAACTCGACGCCCTGTGCGCCCAGGCGTTCACCGCCCTGAAGCCGGGTGGCCGACTGGTCGCCCTCCCGGCCAACCCGGACCTGAGCACCGTACCCGGCTACTACCGGCCCTACGGATTCGACCTGGTGGTGCCCGAACCCCTGGCGGACGGGTCCCGGATCACCCTGATCATGGGCGAGGAGGAGATCAGCGCCCGGTACTGGACCAGGCAGGCGCTCGACCGGGCGCTCACCGGCGCGGGCTTCACGGCGCTCCGTAGCCTCGGACACCACGTCTCACCCGAGGGCGAGCACGAGTTCGGAGCCGGTTTCTGGCGCGACTACCTGGACCGGCCGCACGCGCTCATGCTGGAGGCCCGCCGCCCCGCGGAGAGCTGACGGACGGTCCCCTCACGCGGACACCCCGCGAGCCGGGGTGCGCGTCTACGCGGGCCGCTCGTAGTGGAGACGGCGGCTCACCCAGTAGACGTTCACGCACGCCGCGACGAACCCGACCCCCAGGACGATGACCAACCACGCCTGGTTGGTCAGCACGATGGCCGCCACCGTCCCCAGCAGCAGGACCAACGCCCCGAACACCGCCAGGACCAGCCGGAAACCCAGCGCGCTCGCCGGGCGGTCGTGGGTCCCCAGGGCCCCCTTCAACCTGCCGCGTCTGGCACGTTCCATGTCGTTGACACCTCCCTGTGAACAGTCCTACCCCAACGGGAGCTGACGCACGTTCCGGGGTGCCTTCCGGTGGTCCCCGGTGCCGGGAGAATGGGGCGGAACGCTGCGCCCCGTCAACCGGAGGAGAAGGTTGTCCCACCGCGAGGGCCGTGTGCCCGCCCCCCTGGCCGTCGCCCTGCCGTTCGTCCTGCTCCTGACGGGCTGTTCCGCCCCCGACGCCGACCCGGACTCCGAGTCCGACACGGAGGCCGAGGCGACCACGCCCTTCATCCCGGTGTTCTGGTTGGAACGCGAGGTGCGGGTGCACACCCTGGTCCGCATGTTCGCCGAAGGCGACTCCAACGAGGTCATCGCGAACACGGGCCCCACCAGGGACGTGTTGTTCGACGCCGGGGTCGTCCGTGAGGAGGGCGACGGGTACGTCGTCGAACTCGACAAGGACACGTGGGACACCTCGCTCAACCTGGGCCGGATCGACGGAGCCCTGGGGAGCGCCATGCGACGGAACGAGGTCACCTGGTGCGGCGACGCCCTGGAGGGCGAGGAATTCGTCGAGGACTACATGGACGAGTTCTGGCAGACCCTCAACACCTTCGACGCCTACGAGGCGAGCGTCATCGACTACGTCGACTGCGGCACCGGGCGGGTCTGACCCACCCCACGGATCCGGGCACACGAAAGGGGGCACCCCGTGTGGGAGTGCCCCCTCGTCGTCTCGGGTGTCTACACGCCGTTCATCAGGGCGGGCAGGGTCTCCTCGTGGGTGGCGCGGAGCTCGTCCAGGCCGATCTCCACCACACCGCCCGGGTGGCTCACCGACAGGCTCTCGCCGCCGACGGTGCCGATCTGCGTGACGGGAACGCCGTGCTGGGCGGCCAGGGCCACGAACGACTCCTCCCGGCCCGGCTTCACCGCCACGATCGCGCGCGCGGCGGACTCGCTGAACAGCGACGTGAAGGCGTCGCCGTCCACCTCGACCCGCAGGCCCTTGCGGCCGCGCAGGGCGGCCTCGGCCAGGGCGACGGCCAGACCGCCGTCGGACAGGTCGTGCGCCGCCGCGGCCAGGCCCTGCTCGGCGGAGGAGGCCAGCACCTCACCGAGGGCGGCCTCGGCGGGCAGGTCCACCTCCGGCGGCAGACCGCCCAGGTGGTCGTGGACGACGTCGGCCCAGGCGGACCCGCCGAACTCGGCGCGGGTCTCACCCAGCAGGAACACGCGGGCGCCGTCGGTGTCGAAGCCCGAGCGGAGCCGGGCGTTGACGTCGTCGATCACCCCGAGCACACCGATCACCGGGGTCGGGTTGATCGCCACGTCACCGGTCTGGTTGTAGAAGCTGACGTTGCCGCCGGTCACCGGGGTGCCGAGCTGCTGGCAGGCGTCCGCGAGGCCGCGCGTGGTCTCCGCGAACTGCCACATGACCCCGGAGTCCTCCGGCGAACCGAAGTTGAGGCAGTTGGTGACCGCCAGCGGGCGCGCGCCCGTGGCGGAGACGTTGCGGAAGGCCTCCGCGTAGGCCAGCTGGGTGCCCGCGTACGGGTCCAGGCGGGTGAACCGGCCGTTGCCGTCGGTGGCCAGCGCCACGCCTCGGTCGGAGCCGTCCGCGATCCGGATCATGCCGGAGTCGTGCGGGGTGGACACGACCGTGTCGCCGCGCACGTAGCTGTCGTACTGCTGGGTCACCCAGGTCGGGTCGCACACGCCGGGCGCGCCCAGGACCCGCAGGAGCTGCTCCCGGAGCTCCGCGTCGCCCTCGGGACGCGGCAGCTTCGCGGCGTCGTCGGCCTGGAGGGCGTCCTGGCTCTCCGGGCGGGCGAAGGGGCGCTGGTAGACCGGGCCCTCGTCGGAGGCGGTCCGGGGCGGCATGTCCACCACGGTCTCGCCGTGCCAGGTCATCACCAGGCGGCCGCCGCGCTCGGCCTCCTCGGGGGTCACGTCGGTGACCTCACCGATCTCGGTGGCGAGGATGCCCCACTTGTCGCAGACCGCGAGGAAGTCGTCCATCTTCGCGGGCTCGACGATCGCCATCATGCGCTCCTGCGACTCACTCATGAGGATCTCCTCGGGAGTGAGCCGGTGGTCGCGCAGCGGGACCCGGTCCAGCTGGATGTTCATGCCGCCGGTGCCGCCCGCGGCCAGCTCCGTGGTGGCGCAGGAGACGCCCGCGGCACCGAGGTCCTGGATGCCCACGACCATGTCCTGGGCGTACAGCTCCAGGCTGCACTCGATGAGCAGCTTCTCCATGAACGGGTCACCGACCTGGACGCTGGGCCGCTTGGCGTGCGACTCGTCGTCGAAGGTGGCGCTGGCCAGCACCGAGGCGCCGCCGATCCCGTCGGGTCCGGTGGTGGAGCCGAACAGGACCACCTTGTTGCCCGGGCCGGGCGCCTGGGCCAGCTTGATGTCCTCGTGCTTCATGACGCCCACGCACAGGGCGTTGACCAGCGGGTTGCCGATGTACCCGGCGCCGAAGCCGATCTCGCCGCCGATGTTGGGCAGGCCCAGGCAGTTGCCGTAGAAGGAGATGCCCGAGACCACGCCGGGCAGCACGCGCTTGGTGTCGTCGGCGTCGGCCGGGCCGAAGCGCAGCGCGTCCATCACGGCGACCGGGCGGGCGCCCATGGTGAGAATGTCGCGGACGATGCCGCCCACGCCCGTGGCCGCGCCCTGGTGCGGCTCCACGTAGGAGGGGTGGTTGTGCGACTCGATCTTGAACGTGACCGCGTGTCCGTCACCGACGTCCACGACCCCCGCGTTCTCGCCCATGCCCACGAGCAGCGCGTCGTTCTCCGGGGCCTTCTCACCGAACTGCCTGAGGTGCACCTTGGAGGACTTGTAGGAGCAGTGCTCGCTCCACATCACCGAGTAGATGGCCAGTTCGGCGGAGGTGGGACGGCGCCCCAGGATCTCCCGGACCCGCTCGTACTCGTCCTTGGCCATGCCCAGTTCGGCGTACGGCTGGGGTGTGTCCGGGCTGTCGGTCGCCGTGGCGACGGTGTCGAGGCCGGGTGCTTCAGACATGCGGTGCTTCCGTTCGGGTGTCGCGGGGTTGCGCGGAGGGTGGAGGCCGAGCCTTGGCTGTGTCCGCCGCCCGGCACCGGATCAGTCTGCGGGCGTACCCGCGTTGCCGAGCATCAGCAGCGGCGGGGCGTCGGGGTCGGCGCCGGTGGAGTCCGCGACCAGGGTCGTGTCGTCGGTGAGGACGGTGTCCACGAGTTCGACGTCGTCCTCGGACTCGACCCCCTGCGGGAGTTCCTGGCGCCAGCCGTTGGAGAGCAGGTGCTCGTACACCGACCGGACCGCCTCCCGGGGGTCGCCGTCGAGCTCCTCGCCCTCCTCACCCGCGATCACGATGAGGCGGAAGCACTGCCCCTGGGAGCAGTGGGCCTCGGCCTGGTCGACGTAGGTGAACCCGGAGGGCGGGCTGCCCAGCGCACCGACCTCCGGCGGGGGCTCGCCCTGCTCGCCCTGCTGCCCGGGTGTCTGCTGGCCCTGGCCGCCGGCGGGCGGGGCCACGGGGGGCGAGTTGAACGACTGGAAGAGGCCGATGGCCCCGGAGACCACGAGGCCGACCACGACCAGCCCCACGAGTACGTACAGCAGTCTCCGGGAGCGCAGCAGCGCCATCATCGCGAGGATCGTCTCCCTGTCGGGGTGGGTCGGGTCGGTGGGTCAGGCCTGGGCCGGGGCGGCCAGGTGGCCGAGGATCGAGGTGAAGAAGCCCAGCCCCTCGGTGGAGGGCCCGGTCAGCGCCTCGACCGCGTGCTCGGGGTGCGGCATCAGCCCGACCACGTTGCCGTGTTCGTTGGTGACGCCCGCGATGTCGCGCCGCGAACCGTTGGGGTTGCCCCCGACGTAGCGGGCGACGACCCGGCCCTCGGACTCCAGCTGGTCCAGGGTCTCCTCGTCGGCGACGTAGCTTCCCTCGCCGCTCTTGAGGACGACCAGGACCTCCTGGCCCTCGTCGTAGCCGTTGGTCCACGCGGTCCGGGTGTTCTCCATCCGCAGGACCTGGTCGCGGTTGACGAACCGCAGCGAGGAGTTGCGGGTGAGGGCACCGGGGAGCAGGTGGCTCTCGCACAGGATCTGGAAGCCGTTGCAGATGCCCAGGACCGGCAGGGCGCCCGAACGCGCCGCCGGGACCAGCTCGGACATCAGCGGGGCGAACCGGGCGATGGCGCCGCAGCGGAGGTAGTCCCCGTAGGAGAAGCCGCCGGGCAGGACCACCGCGTCGACCCCCTTGAGGTCGTTGTCCGCGTGCCAGAGCGCGACGGGTTCGGCACCCGCCAGGGACACCGCGCGAGCGGCGTCCTTGTCGTCAAGGGAGCCTGGGAAGGTGACGACGCCCACACGGGCTGTCATGAGCACACTCCGGGTTGTTTGTTCGACGGGGAGGAGTCGGCGGCTGGCCCGTCGCCGGGACGGCGGAGGGAGACAGCCTGGCGACGCGAGCGCGGAGGATTCCACGGAACACGCCCCACATCCGCAGCGTACCCGCTCACCTGTGCTCGGGTACGACCCTCACCCCCTTCGAGGGGGTCCGTCCTGTGTGATCCTCCCAAGGAAGGCCCGTCTGGAGGGGGTGCGGGTGTGCGACCCGACAGTTCGCGAGGCGTACGTCACTGACCGGGGACGACCGGGACCACACAGGCCGCACCCCCGCGCGGACGGTGCGCGGGGACGGGCGGACGCCCGGGTCCGGGGGCGGTCTACAGGAGCGCGAACCGCGTCGACGGCTGGCCCCGTTCCGAGGCCCCCCGATGGGCGGGGTCGCAGGTCGTGACGCGTTTGCGCAGGATGACGGTGGTGTGTGGTTCGGGACGCAGGGCGACCTCGTCCATGAGGTACCGCATCAGAGAGATGCCCCTGCCCGATTCTGACGTCAGACCCGGGAGGGGCGTGTGATCCGAGGCGAATCTCCGGACGAGTGACCCCGTCTCGGGGGCCCTCCCGGTCTGGGAGATCTGGAGTTCGCACCAGTTCGCGGCGAGCTCGACGCCCACCTCGTAGTCGGGGGATGTCTCCCCGTGTTCGACGGCGTTGGAACAGGCCTCGGAGGCGGCCAGGAGTATGTCGTCGACACACCCGGCGCACAGGCCCGAACGGCGAAGCAGCGCGCCGAGGACGTCGCGTACGACGGCGACCGTGTACGCCTGCCTGGGGAGGGAGATCGAGAAAACGGTGTCCATCCGTGTACCTCTCGTGCTCCGTGTCGGTTACCAGCTCGGCACGTTAGGAACCCTTCCCGAGGCCGCCACGGGTAAAACGAACAGCCGCGCCCTCGAAGGGACGCGGCTGAACATCCGGGACACTTCCGACACTCGGGGGAGCTGGGGGCGCGGTTGGCGACGACCGATTCGCGGCCGGGTGCCGCTCCCACCCCGTGGCCTCCGGTGCCCGTGGGAAAACCGGATCAGGCGGGGCGGACCTCGAAGTCCTCGATCACGGTGTTGGCGAGCAGGGTCTCGGCCAGGCGGCGCACGTCGGCGAGCTTCGCCTCGTCCACCTCGCCCTCGACCTCGACCTCGAAACGCTTGCCCTGGCGGACCTGTTCGATCCCCTCGAATCCGAGGCGGGGGCAGGCGCCGGCGATGGCCTGGCCCTGCGGGTCCAGGATCTCGGGCTTGAGCATGACGTCAACCACGACGCGGGCCACAGGTCCTCCACAGGAAAAATGGGTATGCCACTGGTCCGCCGTTCTGTAGGGCGCCTCGTCCGGACGCGCCTGGCGGGCGTCGCCAGCGTATGACACCCGGGGGCGCGCACGGGTCCTGGCCAGGAGCCACGCGGGGCCTTTGCCGCGTCCTTGCCGGGACAGGTGATGGTTTCGACTCGTTCGTGACCCGTATCACCTCAATTGATGTCATCATTGGGAGTGTGTGGCGGCGTCTTACAGGGTGGAAGTGATCATTCGGTCGTCCCGAGGGGGAATCTTGACGACTCTCGAAAAGGATCAGATCTCCACGACCGGTGGGGCCCGTGACGAGGCGCAGACACTGGACTTCGCCACCGCGGTGACACCGTTCGCCGACCAGCTGTACCCGACGGCCCTGCGCATGACGCGCAATCCGGCCGACGCCGAGGACCTGGTCCAGGAGACGTTCGCCAAGGCCTTCGCCAATTTCCACCAGTTCCGTGCCGGAACCAACCTGAGGGCCTGGCTTTACCGGATCCTGACCAACACCTTTATCAACAGCTATCGCAAGAAGCAGCGGGAACCGCGCCAGGAGACCACTGACGAGATCAAGGACTGGCAGCTGGCCGCCGCCGAGACGCACACCTCGTCGGGGATGCGCTCGGCCGAGACTGAGGTCCTGGACCACCTGCCCGACTCCGACATCAAGCAGGCCCTGGCCCGGCTCCCCGAGGAGTTCCAGGAGGTCATCTACCTCGTGGACATCGAGGGGTACGCCTACAAGGAGGTCGCCGCGCGCATGGGCACACCCCTGGGCACGGTGATGTCCCGCCTGCACCGGGCACGGCGCCAGCTCCGCGAGATGCTCGCCGACTACGGCCGCGAGCGCGGAATGCGGGTCCCCGCCCAGGAGGCGCGGACCGCGTCGGAGTGACCGGCCGCGCCCGTGGCCGGAACGGGGTCCCGAAAGCGCCCGGAGGCCGTGCCGCCGGGGGCCGTTCGGCGGCCCGCCAATGGCGCCCGAGCACGCGCCGCCAAGTGCTCCCGGTGAAATCGGAAGGGCCCCGGGCGAAGCGCGGGAACGGGTGGGACCGTCCGCCTTCGGCCACTCACCGGACTTCTGACGGAAAACGCACCGGCAGCGACCCGGAGTCGGCACCGGTGCATTCTCCGTGTTCGGAACCAGGTGCGGTTCAGGGGCCCCAGGGGCCGTTATCCGCCGCCCGGCCGGATTCCCCGACCCCCGCCGTTCCTGACGCATCCGGCGCCCGGCCGTCCGCGCCCCGGGGGTGCTCCGCCGGGGTCAGCTCCGGCCCCGTCCGCCTGGTGCGGAACCAGACCACGGCCGTGATCGCCACCAGCAGCACGCACGGAACCAGCATCGCCGCCGAGCCGGCCCCCGTGGAGCGGTCGAACCCCTCGGCGAAGTCGCTGCGCAGGACGGTGGAGAGCAGGAAGGCGACCGTGTTGTTCACCGCGTGGATGACCACCGCGATCTCCAGGCCGCCCGTGCGCCACGTGATCAGGCTCAGGGCCACGCCCATCGTGAAGTAGTACAGGTTGAGCCACGGGTCGAGCGCGAGGTGCGCCGACGTGAACAGCAGGCTCGACACCACGACGCCCAGCGCCAGCGCCGTACGCGGCCCCCGGCCCCAGCTCGCGGCCACCCGGAAGGCCAGACCGCGGAACCCGTACTCCTCACCGGCCGACTGGAGCGGCGCCAGCAGCAGGGTGAGGGCGAAGATCGCGACGATGTCCCGGAACGCCCAGTCCGCCTCGGGGACGGACGGACCCACCACGGTGAAGACGGCCATGTAGAGCGTCCAGAGCGGCAGGATCACCAGGAGTGCCCGGCCGAAGACCTCCATGCGGAAGAGCGACAGCACGGAGTGCAGCGAGGCGCCGCGCACGCCGTAGAGCCACCGCTGGATCAGCATGCTCCACGGGATGAGCAGGGCGAGGCCGAGCAGGGTCGCGCCGTGGAGCACCGGCGTGTACTCGTCGCCGCCGGTCATCAGGCTGTCCCGACCGAGCAGCAGGTCGACGACCATGCCCAGGATCGCGAACCCGAACGAGAAGACCAGCATCCCGCCCATGAGGAGCGCGAGCGCGGCGATCCCCCGCCAGATCTGACGCTTCTCGGTGGCCAGAACCCGGTGGTACTCCCGCCCCGGGGGAACCGGACGAGGGCCGCGACGCCGCCGCGGAGCCGGTCCCGGAGGGTTTCCGGGAGGCACGGCGGGCCCCTGGGGCGCGGCGGGGTGGTGTGCCGGGGCGGGGTGCGGCGGTGCGTGGTCGTCTTCGGGGTGCATGGTTCGAACCTAGGTCCGGCCGCCCCTCACGCGGCAGTCTCCGGAATCACGCGATTTCGCTGCGAATCACACGGCCGCCCGTATGACAGGTGTCATCCCTCGCGGCCGGGGTCGGGCCCCGGACCAGCGGCGTTCGGCCGGTTGCGGACAAGTTGCCACAAAGTAGTTGGAAGACCTTGTAAAAGCTAGGAAGCCCTGGTAGTTGCGCTGTCGCCAGGGTTCGGGATCATGGGTCGGGCAGGGGAAAAGGTGTCGCTGGGGGCTTGCGCTCTCCATAGTGAGTTCTGTCACGATATGGGGAGGGCCGTCCGCACCCACCCAACACCCCGGGTGGACGGACCGTGATCCGGCCGATCAGCGTTCACCCACGCGAAGTCGGCCCCGAGAACCCGAGGAGCGACGTGTCGCACATCGCCGCGCACGAGGAACCGGAGCTCATTCAGCTCCTGACACCGGAAGGGGAGCTGACCGAGCACCCCGACTACCCCCTGGACATCAGCGCGGAGGAGATCCGCGCGCTCTACCGAGACCTCGTCCTGGTCCGACGGGTCGACAGTGAGGCGGTCTCCCTCCAGCGCCAAGGCGAACTGGGCCTGTGGGCCTCGCTCCTGGGCCAGGAAGCCGCGCAGATCGGCTCCGGACGCGCACTCCGCGACCGCGACATGGCCTTCCCCTCCTACCGCGAGCACGGCGTCGCCTGGTGCCGCGGGATCGAGCCCAAGGAACTCCTCGGCATGTTCCGAGGGGTCACCAACGGTGGCTGGGACCCGCACGAGCACGGCTTCCACCTCTACACGATCGTCATCGGCAGCCAGGCGCTGCACGCCACCGGCTACGCCATGGGCGTCCAGCGCGACGGCGCCGTCGGTGAGGACGGCACCGCCGTCATCTCCTACTTCGGTGACGGAGCCACCAGCCAGGGCGACACCAACGAGGCGTTCAACTTCGCCTCGGTGAACAACGCCCCCGTGGTCTTCTTCTGCCAGAACAACCAGTGGGCCATCTCCGAGCCGCTGGAGCGCCAGTCCCGCGTGCCGATCTACCGGCGCGCGGCGGGCTTCGGCTTCCCGGGCGTCCGCGTGGACGGCAACGACGTCCTCGCCTGCCTCGCGGTCACCCGCGCCGCCCTGGACAACGCGCGGACCGGGAACGGCCCCACACTGGTCGAGGCGTTCACCTACCGGATGGGCGCCCACACCACCAACGACGACCCCACCCGCTACCGGGACAAGGCCGAGCTCGACGAGTGGAAGGCCAAGGACCCGATCCTGCGCGTGCGCCGCTACCTGGAGCTCAACGACCTCGCGGACGAGGCGTTCTTCACCGCCGTGGACGAGGAGTCCGACCGGGTCGGCGAGCAGGTGCGGACCCAGTGCCGCTCCATGCCCGACCCCGAGCCGCTGGACATCTTCCACGAGGTCTACGCCGAGCCCAACGTCCACATCGACCAGCAGCGGTCCGAGTTCGCCGACTACCTGTCCTCCTTCGAGGGCGCAGGCGCGGAAGGGGGCCGTTAGGCCATGGGTACCAACCTCACGATCGGCAAGGCCATCAACGCGGGCCTGCGCGCCGCCATGGAGCACGACCCCAAGGTCCTCATGATGGGCGAGGACGTCGGCAGGCTCGGCGGTGTCTTCCGGGTCACCGACGGCCTGCACAAGGACTTCGGCGCCGACCGGGTCATCGACACCCCGCTGGCCGAGTCCGGAATCGTCGGCACCGCCATCGGCATGGCCATGCGCGGCTACCGGCCCGTGGTGGAGATCCAGTTCGACGGCTTCTTCTTCCCCGCCGCCAACCAGACCTTCACCCAGCTCGCCAAGATGCGCCGACGCTCGGCGGGCACGCTCAGCGTCCCCGTCGTCATGCGCATCCCCTACGGCGGCGGCATCGGCGCGGTGGAGCACCACAGCGAGTCCCCCGAGGCCTACTTCCAGCACACCGCCGGTCTGCGCGTGGTCAGCGTGGCCAACCCTGAGGACGCCTACTGGATGATCCAGCAGGCCATCCGCTCCGACGACCCGGTCATCTTCCTGGAGCCCAAGCGGCGCTACTACGAGAAGGCCGAGGTCGACACGGAGGCGTCCCTCTCCGAGGTCACCCCGCTGGGGTCGGCACGCGTCGCCCGACGCGGCACCGACTGCACGCTGCTGGCCTACGGCCCGATGGTCAAGACGGCCCTCCAGGCCGCCGAGGCCGACACCGACCACTCCATCGAGGTCATCGACGTGCGCTCGCTGGCTCCGGTCGACTACCCGACCATCACCGAGTCGGTGAAGCGCACCGGCCGCCTGGTCGTGGCGCACGAGGCCACCCTCACCGGCGGCCCCGGCGCGGAGATCGCCGCCCGGGTCACGGAGGAGTGCTTCTACCACCTGGAGTCGCCGGTCATCCGCGTGGCCGCGTTCGACACGCCCTACCCGCAGTCCAGGCTGGAGGAGCACTACCTGCCGGACCTGGACCGCGTCCTGGACGGCGTTGACCGGGCGTTCGCGTACTAGATCGGGGATACCGCAAGACATGGCGATTCAGAAGAGCACGCCCGCGGTCGACGGCGTGCACGCGTTCAAACTGCCCGACGTCGGTGAGGGCCTGGTCGAGGCCGAGCTCCTCACCTGGTACGTCAAGCCGGGCGACACCGTGGCCGACGGCCAGATGATCTGTGAGATCGAGACCGCCAAGGCGGTCGTGGAGCTCCCCTGCCCGTTCTCCGGGACGGTCCGGGAGCTGCTGGCGGCCGAGGGCGAGACGGTGGAGGTCGGCTCGGTGATCATCACCGTGGACGACGGCACCGGCGGTTCCGGTGCCGCCGCCCCGGACACCTCCGAGGCGCCGGAGCCAGAGAAGGCCGAGGAGCCCGAGGAGGTCCGGGAGAAGCCGCTCGTGGGCTACGGCGAGAAGGCCGCCGCCACACAGCGCCGCGCCCGCCGCCGTCCCACCCCGTCCGGCCCGGTGTCCCCGCCCGTGCCCAGGCCCGCCGAGCCCGCCCCGGCGGTCGCGGTCGCGCCCGCGCCCGGACGTCCGCTGGCCAAGCCCCCGGTCCGCAAGCTGGCCAAGGACCTCGGGGTGGACCTCAGCACGGTCGCGCCCAGCGGCAGGGACGGGATCGTGACCCGCGAGGACGTGCACGCCGCCGTCGGTGGCGGTGCGGCGGCAGCGCCCGCTCCGGTCGCCGCCGAGACGGCCGCGGAGACCTCGGCCGCGCCCACGGTGGACCGCACCGCCCGTGAGCGGCGCGTCCCGATCAAGGGCGTGCGCAAGCACACCGCCGCCGCCATGGTGAACAGCGCGTTCACCGCGCCGCACGTCACCGAGTTCCTCCAGGTGGACGTCACCAGGACGATGAAGGCGGTGTCCCGGCTGCGCGAGCGCCGCGACTTCGCCGACGTCCGGGTGTCCCCGCTCCTGCTGGTGGCCAAGGCCCTGCTCATGGCGGTACGCCGCCACCCGGAGGTCAACTCCTCCTGGGACGAGGAGGCCCAGGAGATCGTGGTCAAGAACTACGTGAACCTGGGGATCGCCGCGGCCACCGAACGCGGTCTGGTGGTACCCAACATCAAGGACGCCGACTCCCAGTCCCTTCCGGAGCTGGCGGCGTCCCTGAAGGCCCTCACCGACACGGCGCGGTCGGGCAAGACGACCCCGGCCGACATGTCCGGTGGGACCATCACCATCACCAACGTCGGTGTGTTCGGTGTGGACGCCGGTACGCCGATCATCAACCCGGGTGAGGCCGCCATCCTCGCCTTCGGGCAGATCCGCGACATGCCGTGGGTCCACAAGGGCGAATTGAAGATCCGGAAGGTGACGACCCTGTCGCTCTCCTTCGACCACCGTCTGGTCGACGGTGAACTGGGCTCCAAGGTGCTGCGCGACGTCGGCACCGCGCTGGAGGACCCGGAGCTGACCGCCCTGGCCTGGGGGTAGCCGAAGACGAGGGGCCGGTGCGGCCGGGGGAGACCCCGGCCGCACCGGCCCCGACGTGTTGGTCGGGCCCGCCCCCAAGGGGGTGGGGGCGGGCCCTACTGAGAGGTGTTCCCGCGACGGGGGCGTGACCAACCCTTGACCCCCGCTTTTTCCGGAACCGCGGCGGTTCTCAGGCGAAAGGCCAGACCAGGCCGTACTGGGCGCCCACGGCGACGACGGCCAAGGCGGCCACCGGCAGCAGCGAGTAGTGGACCCGGCGGACCGGCCCCCACCAGCCGCGCACCCAGGCGGTGACCGCGAACCCCGCGGTGACCACGGCGAGCGGGACGGCCAGACCCAGCGGGAGGGAGAGCGCGGCCGAGCCGCCGAGCAGCCACTCCTGGAGCCGGTTGAGGTCCAGGACCGCGTAGACGACCAGCCCCACACCGGCCAGACAGGCCAGGGCGGTGAGCCCGGACGACACGGCGGCTGCGGTCCGCGCGGCCCCTCCCGGGCGGCGGAGACGGACGGCCCCGCTCAGTAGGAGCAGCAGGGAGACGGCGACGGTCACTAGGTGCACGCCGGGGGTGCCCCACACGGGAACCCGGTCGTAGCCGCTGGTGGGATTGGCGTCCAGGTACACGGCGACGGCCTCGCCGTCCTCCATGACGAACGCCAGTCGCTCCCCGGTCTCCTCGGCCTCGAACACGTCGTAGCCCACGGGGACCCAGCGGTCGTCCGGGACCAGGCCTCCGCGTACGTTCAGGGCCCCGTCGCCCGCGTCCCGCACGGTGACGTTGTCGAACAGCGTGACGATCCGCCCGCTCCCCGAACCGGGGCGCCGCGTGGTCACGTAGCCGCCGGTGTAGGCGCTCGCCGGGGTCGCGTCGGTGTTCCCGGCGCCCGTTCCGTCCGTGTCCTCGGCGGGGGCGAACGCGTCGACGAAGCCGTTCAGAACGGCGAAGCGCAGGTCCCGGAGGGGGTCGGCCCCCGCGTCGGGTCCGGAGTCGTCGCCGTTGACGGCCACGAACACCCCGGCGCCGATCTCGGGCACGAGCACGTAGCCGGTGTGGACGCCGTCCAGGTCGCCGCCGTGGCCCACGGCCCGGGGCGGGCCGGTCCGGAACTCGTAGGTCCCGTAGCCCATGGCGGTGGCCTCCGGGTGGACCTCGAACCGCCGGTCCAGCATGGCGTCGGTCCACTCCGAACCGAGCACGCGTTCGCCGTCCAGTTCACCGCCGCCGAGCAGCGCCAGCATGAACCGGGCCATGTCGTCGCCGGTGGTCACCGCGGCCCCGGCCGGAGGCAGCGGGATGTGGGGGTAGGGGACCGGGGAGCCGTCCGACCGGTGGGCGGTGACGAGGCCGTCCTCCTCGTGGAGTTGGCGGAACCGGGTGTCGTCCATACCCAGCGGGGCGAACACGTTCCGTTCCACGTACTCCTCGAACGGCACGCCGCTCACCTCCTGGACCACGAACCCGGCCAGCCCGGTCCCGTAGTTGGAGTAGGCCGTGAACCGGCCGGGCGGGAACAGCCGCTCGGGGGTGTTGTCCCGCAGGAACTCCTCCAGACCGCGCTGGCTCGCGGGGTCCTCCGGGTCGTCCATCTCGGTGCGCTCGTCGAACCCGGCGCTGTGCGTGAGCAGGTGGTGGAGGGTCACGGGCTCGTCGTGGGTGTCCGGGACCCGCAGGTCCTCGGGCAGGTAGGTGTTGACGTCCTCGTGCGGGTCCACCTCGCCCCGCTCGACGAGCTGGAGGACGGCCAGGGCGGTGAAGGACTTGGCGACGGAGGCGGTGGGCAGACCAGCCAGCGGGTCCAGGGGGGTCTCGGCGGCGAGGTCGGCCACCCCGTGCGCGGCGGAGGCCAGGGGAGCGCCGTCCCCGACGACCGACACCACCACACCGGGTGCGCCGTGTTCTGCCAGCAGCTCGGGGACGCGTTGGTCGACGAACTCCCTGGCGGCCTCCTCGGTGAGTTCGAGGGAGGGGGGTGGGGCCGCCACGGGCGCGGCGCCCGCGGCGGCGGGGAGGGCCAGGACGGCGGCCAGGGCGAGGCCGAGAGGGGCGGCGAGGGAGCGAAGGGCGGGCAACTGGGGCTCCAATGGGGCGTTCCGATGTCTCCGTCAACGCTAGGAACCCGGCGCTTCGGAGGCACTGGAGCCCGTGACCCTCCTCGGGGTACGGCCAGCTGTAGTACGGCGCTCAAGAAACCCCGAACCGACAAAAACCAACACAGCGTTGGTCGAGTTCTGGAGAGTGTTGGCGTGCCCCCGGAGGGGGCTCAGCCCAGCAGGAAGGTGACGGCGAACAGCACCGGCACCGTGAGGAAGGTGGTCAACAGGATCACCTCACGCGTGAGGGTCTCACCGGTCCGGTACAGGGTGGCGTAGTTGAACACGTTCTGCGCCGTCGGCAGGGCCGCGAGGACCACCACCGAGAACAGGGCGGCGCCCTCCAGCCCGAACACCAGGGCTCCCAGCGCCCAGGCGGTCAGCGGAAGCCCGACCGACTTCAGGATGACGGCCAGCAGCACGGGCACCTGGTCGGGTCCGGCTCGGCCCGGCAGGGAGCTGCCGTGCAGGGAGATCCCGAAGGCCAGGAGCATCGCCGGGACCGCCATGCCGCCGATCAGCTCGAACGGCTCCATCAGGGGAGCGGGCGGGACCCAGCCGGAGGCGGAGAGCGCGACCCCGGCGATGGAGGCGATCACCACCGGGTTGCGCACGGGGGTGCCCAGGGAGCGGCGGAGGACCGGCCAGAAACCCCGCACGTTCCCGTTGGCCAGGTCCAGCACGGTCAGTGAGACGGGGGCCAGCACCAGCAGCTGGAACAGGAGGATCGGGGCGACCAGGGAGGCGTCCCCGAGCACGTACACGGAGATCGGGATGCCCAGGTTGCCCGCGTTCACGTAGGAGGCGCCCAGCACGCCCACGGTGGTGCGGCCGACGCCCCAGCGGCGGACCAGCCCCACCACGAGGAAGGCCAGGGCCACGATGACCACGCTGAGCACGCTCACCAGGACCGGGCCGGACACCAGGATGGACAGGTCCGTCCGGGCCAGGATCGTGAACAGCAGAGCGGGGCTGGCGACGAAGAACGCCAGCTTGCTGAGGACCTCCCTGGCCCCCGGACCGAGCAGGGGTATGCGCCCGAGCATGTAGCCGATGACGACAATGCTGGCGATGACCCCGAACCCGACGATGACCCCGGACAAGGAACGCCCTCCGAACAACCGTGCGGCCGCGACCCGCCGAGGCTAACGGAGTCCGCCCGGAAGCGAAACGGCCCACGTCACACCACGGAAAGTGACCGCTCAGCGCTCAGGGTCGCACTCCTGCCGGGTGTGGAGGGCCTCCACCATCTTTCGGCGGCGGGCCTCCCTGACCGACACCGAGACGATGCGGGTGACCGCGACGGCGGTGATCACGGCCAGGGGGATGGCCAGAGCGGTGGCCGGCTGGCGGATGGGCCGGTAGCCGGCGCCGTCGGGGCCCACCACCAGGTATCCCGACGGGCGGACCCGTGTGAAGCCCACGCCCCCGGCGCCGTCACCGCCGAAGAACGGGAGGTTCCCGGTGCCGCCGCCCATGGTGCTCAGGGTGCTGACCCTGGCGACGGGGACCAGCGTGGTCGCGCCCGAACTCACCGGGGCGCCGAAGGCCGTGGCGGACCCGGCCACGGCGCGGGTGTTGTCGAGCAGCGAGGTGAGCGCGGCCATGGTGCCGCGCTGGTTCCTTTTCCTGGGCATTCGAGGTGTCCTCTCCCTGGGGTCGCGGGATTTCACGCTATATGGGGCACCCTGAGAACGTAAGGAAGCTCCCCGTGGTGTGTCAGTCGCCGGGGCTCTCCGAGGGGGCGTCCACGTCGTGCGCGGCCGACTGAAACGGTGACAGACACCGGCCAGTGCCAGCGCAACGTCAGGAGAGGAACGCTTCCCGGCCCCCTGGACCACTCGCTCCCCGACCCGGGCGGCGGTGCTGTGAAGCTGCCCTGTCGCTACGGGACCGCGCCCACAAGGCGGCGCGGGCCTCCCGGGACCTTCTCCTGCACCACCAGCGCGCCCGGGGTCACGGTCATGTCGGGCGGACTGGGGAGCGAAGAGCGCTGAGCTTCGCTCCCGTCTTGGGCGTAGTCGCGTTCGACCCGGACACCGAGGTCGATGACACGGGACTCGCCGTCCTCATCAATCACCAGGCGTGCCTCGTCCCAGGCGGCTTCTTCGGGGTCCAAGGAAGTGTTGGTCTGGCTCACGTCGAGCCAGACGGCCGCCTCCTTGAGGGGCAGGACGAACGCACGAGACATGCGCTCCGACGGGGCGGAGGCGCGGATGGTCGTGTGGGTGTCCCCGGAGAAGTCGGTGTACGAGTACTCGAACTCGTCGTCATCCACCAGCGAGAACTCAGTCACCACTGTGTTCTCCAGAGCGCCGATGACATTGCCCTCTCGCCCTGAGAAGAATTTCTCCTCGGTCAGGCGTTCCCCTGTGCCGGGGTCGAGTATCCATTCATCCACGCCGCGGGCCTCAGCGATCACCGCACCTGACGTCGGTTGAACGCCCAATCTGACCGGGTGGAGATCGAGGGGGGCGTTCCTGTCGAGTTCGTGGCGCCAGAGCTCCTCGCCTGAGTCGGCGTCGAGTCCCAGGAGAACGACCGTGTGCTCCTGCTTTTCCGAGGTTTCGGGAAGAGATTCGATGTCTTCGTCCATGAAGTTGCCCGAAAGGATGATCGTGTCGCCTGAGGCGACCACTCCCTTGGGGTGGAAGTCCCGCCCTTCCTGGCCTTCTCCGTGGAGGTCCGTGAGGCTCCACATTTCGTCGCCGGTTTCCAGATCGAGTGAGTACACCCCGGTTCTCTGGCCGTCCAACTTGCGATAGACGATTCGGGACGAGTCGGAGAGCAGGCCCAGGTGTTCCGGCATGGGGGACAGCGTCGTGACGTTCCCGGGTAGGGCCGCCTCAGCGGTGAAGTCCTCCGTGTGGGAGCCGAGCTTCTTGCCCGTGGAAGAGTCGAGGAGGACGACGTCGTGCGATGCCACTGCGGCTTCGTCTTCCGCGTCGACGGGGTAGGCGAGCGCCACGCGTTCTCCGCTCGTCGTGACGTTGGCGTCCGTCACCGCCTCGCCCACACGTCTGTACCGCCAGAGTTCCTCTCCGGTGTCGCCCCGCAGGGCGACGACCCCGTCCGAGACGGTCACGACCACTCCGAAGGAGGCGGGATGCACCGCGACGACGTTGGTTTCCTCGGGGGCTTGCCAGCCCCACCCCATGGAGGCAAGGTTCTCGGGGACCTCCAGCGGCTCGGCGATCCCTTGGAACACCGCATGGTCGATCTCGCTCTCCTGCCAGGCCCCGGGTATCAGGGAACACGACGAGAGCAGAAGGGTCAGCGCCGTCACGGACAGAATTCCGTTCAGTTCCATATCCGCTCCTCAGGGGGTCGGGTGGGAGTTGAAGTAGGGGCGTCGAGACCGAAGAAGGCTAACGTGGGCTCTCCGAATCGGTGGAACGGCACCGATCGGCTCTGCGACAGGGATGTCGTTCCCCACTCGCAAAGCACGAACTCTCCCCCGGAGCCGAAGCGCTCTTCCTGGAGGTAGGGACCGGAAACCAACGGCATGAGTTACTCATCGCCCCTGAGATAGGAGAGGAGATCAAGGGCGCGGCCTACCAGAACCGGGAACGTCACCGCGTGGGGTTGCTCGACGACGGCTACGTCGAGACCGCCGTTGACCATGACAAGGGCACGGTCGAGTACTGGCACATGTCTTTCGGCGGCGAGGAACTAGCCAATCTGGAGACTCACCAGCGTCCGGCCGAAGGTGACATCGACCCGGGCCTGCTTGTAGGGGAGGGGGTGCTTCGGCCGGACTTCCTGACCGAAGCGGACCTGGACCGTGGATCGATGAACATCGAGTTCGCACGCTGGGACGCCTCGGGCGGCCCTCTGGTTCTGAACGTTGACATGACCGCGAACAAAGAGTGATGGATCAGGTCCGAGGGCGGCGCGATGACTCTTCCCGACGCTCCTCGTCTGGCTACGGTGCCTGGGGCCGTGGTGGTGACGGAGGAGAACCCAGGTCCATGGACCGTGGTCGGACTGACCTCACACCGCTTACCCGTGGATCTCACGGTGGTGACAGAAGTGGTGTGTTGGATGATGTGTCTCTGGAGTTGGGGCGCCGATGTCGCAGGAGGGACACGGCAGGTGACGAGGATTGATGTGTGTTCCAAGGGTGCCTGTGGTGTGGGGATCGCCGCCGCGGCGGTGGCTCTCTCCGTGGTGGCTTCAGGCTGTTCACTCCCGGCGGTTTTCTTGTCCGATGAGCAGGTGACCTACTCAGGTGAGGTCAGAGCACTTTCCCCGGTGGATGCGGTCTCGGAGGTCGCTTGGGTGTGGGAGGCCCCCGACAGCTTCGTGCTGCGGAACGTGTTGGCGGGCGTCGGGGGCGCCGTCATGGTTCTCACTGACGGGGTCGTGGGGCTGGAGGGGACGACAGGGGCCGAGCTCTGGCGGTACCGGATTCCTGATGGCACCTTGGCGTCGGCGTCGACCACCCCCGGAAAGGCGTCCGTGGTGTTGGCCTACCGGGGAGAGGACGAAGGTGACCTCGACGTGGTCGTGCTGGACACGGGAACCGGTGAGCTGCTGGCGGAGTTTCCCGTTCGTGCTGGTGGGGGCGACGGTGGGTCGTCGCTCCTGACCGACGACGCACGGCTGTCCCACTCAGGGGCAGGGAGATTCCGCGTGACCGCCGCATCGCTGGAGACCGGGGAGCCGCTGTGGGAGTTCGCGGAGGACATTCCGGAAGAAGCGGAAGAGTTCCACGCGGGTGAGGTCGTTGTCACCGCCGACACCATCGTGCTGAGCGCCGTACTCGCGGAGAGCTCCCGTGCGGAAGCGGAGGCCGGGGTTGGTCAGACTCTCTCAGTGGTAGGGCTGGACGCCCGAACGGGGGACGTCCTCTGGGAGGAGGAGTTCTCCTTCACGGCCGACAGGGTGAAACAGCCGCAGGTCACACTCTCCGATGACGGACGGGTGCTGCTTCTGGAATCGGACGACGGGAACTCTTCCGAGGCAAGGGAGCGGTGGCTGTTGGACCCCCACACCGGGGATGAACTGCCCGGATCCGCCTTCTCTGACGGCGAGGACTGGCAGCGCGTCGCTCTGCTGGGGGACGGTTACGTCGAGAAGTCCCAGGATCCGGAGGAGGTCCGGTACCAGGTGATGAACTTCGACGGTTCCCGCCGAGAGCACGTCGAGGGCTCCGTCCGGCCCGGGGAAGCGGCCATCCATCCAGGAATGGTCACCGGAGAGGGGATGCTGCGCCTGGACTACCTGACCGACGAAGTCTGGGCCCGGGGTGAGGTGAACGCGGAGTTCCTTTCCTGGGAGAACGGCGAGTCATGGTTGGTACCGGTGGATCTGTCGCCGAACGAACCGCTGTTGTTCCAGACCGAGGGCTCTATCAACGCGAACGCCGATGCCCCGAGGCTGGTGCCCGTACCGGGAGCCGTCGTCGTCGCGGAGGAGTCCGATGTGAGCATCCGGGCGGTGGGATTGTCCTGACGATCGAGATCCGGCCTCGGGCTCGTGCCTCACCTGATCCGTCGTGGTCCCTGGCTACGAGAATCGATTCGGTCGGATGTGCAGGACGAGGTCGATGAACTCCTGCCCGGTGCGGGCATCGGGGGGCACTGAACTGCCCGAGAGGTGCGATCGGCGGTGAGAAGGCGGGGACGGGGGCCGGATCAGCCGTGTGCCTGGCTCCCGTGTCAGTCGCCGGGGCTCGCCGAGGGGGCGTCCGGCGGCGGTTCCTGGGACCACCGCACCACCAGGGGCCAGCCGTCCATGGAGGTGTCGTGGTAGCGCGGGAACTTCTCCTCGGTCTCCGTCACCGCCGCCTCCTCCAGGTCGACCCGGAACCAGGCCTCCTCGGTCTGGAGCAGGATCGCGTCCCGCTCGGGCGCCAGGGTGTACTGCACGACCGGGCTGGAGGCGTCCTCCAGCAGGCGGGTCGTCCCGTACCCCTGGCCCTCGACCGTGAGCAGGTGGGCGCCCTGGAGGTCCCCGTCGCCGTCCGGTCGGAGGAGGGCCTGCTCACCGCCCCAGACCGGCGCGTCGTCGAAGGTCTGCCACTGCTCGCCACCGGTGTTGAGGGTGGCGTTCACGACGGTGCCGTTGGTCGAACGCACCACGAGGTTGCCCTCGCCCCCGGCGACCTGCTGGGTGGGGACGCTGTTGCGGATGTGCAGGGAACCGTCCGGCGTGATGGTCCAGTCGCTGGGCCGCTGTCCCTCCCCGAGAGCCAGACTGCCCTCCTGGTTGGGGGTGCCCCCCGGAGCCTCCAGCGGTACCGACTGGACCTGCGGCGGCTGGCCCTGGCCCTGCGCGGAGACGTACCAGAGCCGGTCCCCGTGGATCACCGGGTCCGACAGCGTCTCGTCCCCCGAGGCCTGGATGCTCTCGACCGGCTGGTACGAGAACTCCTCGCCCTCCTCCTCGGAGTCCTGGGGGTCGGTCAGGTCCGCCAGGTGCACGGCGTTGGGTTCGTTCGTGACGAACGCGAAGTACTGCCAGTCCTCGGAGAACCGCTTGTGCACCGGCACCGCGGGCGCCATGGGGTCCACCGCTCCGTCGGGCAGGTCGATCTGCTGGAGGGGCGCCCCGGTGTCGGGATCGTGGAAGACCAGCACCTGCTCGGTCTCCGGGTCTCCGCCCTCGAACCCCCGGTGCACCAGGGCCAGCCCCACCAGGCCGCCCTCGGTGAGCTCCTCGACCGTCTCCGGTGCTCCCTCCGAGGACCCGGAGGAGGACTCGCACGCCGTCACGGCGAGGAGGCACACAGCAGAGGCCAAGGCGAGTGAACGCCGCATGGATCGCCTTTCGGGGGAGAAGGAGGAGCGGGTGGTTCCAGGGTGTGGGATCCCCGGCGACACGTCACGGTTCTCCCCGAACCTCACGTTATCCGAGGGGCGCGGCCACGGGGCCCGGTACCCGACGACTCTCCCCCGGGTGCCCCTGGTCGCGGGGATTCACCAGCGCACAACCGTTCCGTTTTCACCGAACGAAGAGGCCGGAGCGAGAGGACCCCGGTCCATTCACCATTCGGCAACGAAATTGGAGCGGTGGGCGTGGGAAAGTCCGGACCATTCTCGTTGCCGTACGGGACGAATGGTCCCGGACTTTCCAGGTGACGGGGAGCCAGGGAGGTCGCTACTCGTCGGCGTTGGGGGAGGGGGACGGCGAGGGGTCGGGCTCGTTCTCCTCCTCTTCCTCCTCTTCCGCCGCGGCCTCCTCCTCGGCCAGGCGTTCCGCCTCGGCGGCCCGCTCCGCCGCACGGGTCGTGCAGACCTCCTCGGCGGGTGCCGCGCTTCCGTCGACGGCGACGACGACGAAGCAGTACTCGCCCTGGGTGTTGTCCGTGGGGACCTGTGCGGTCAGCGCGCCTGGGCCGGTTCTGGCCAGGGTCGCCGGGGCGTGCCCCTGTGGGCCGCCGACCACGAAGTACGAACCGGTGCCGCCGGTGTGATCGGCCCAGGAGATGGTGACGGCGCTGAGGGTGTCCTCCAGCCTGACCTCGGACGGAGGGCTGCCCTCGGGCAGGGGTGAGGGCGCGGCCACCGGTTCCGCGGGTGCCTCCTCCTCCGTCTTCGCCTCGGCCTCCTCGCTGGCCACGGTCTCGACCACGGGCTGGGAGGGGCTCCTGGCCGCGAAGGCACTGCCCACGACGGTGACCAGGAGGACCCCGCAGACCGTCACGCCGATGTGCATCTGCTTGCGCCACCGAGGGGGTTCGAGGGGAGCGGAGAGCGAGTCCCATTCCGGGTCCGAGGAACGCTCCTCGACGACTTCTTCGGTGGGCAGGTACGCGGACTCAGCGTCCCCGTTCCACCCCTCCAACCGGGCCCAGGCGCGCAGCGGGGAGACCTCCTCGCCGCGCAGCTTCGCCATCATGAGGTCGGCGGTGCTGTGCGGGGAGGCTTCCGGTACGGCCCCGTGGCGCTCCCGCTCCTCGGGAGTGGGCAGGGGGCGCTGGGGCGGGCGCAGACTCGAGGCACTGGCCAGGCGGGACCTGTCCTCCGGCGGGGTCGAGGGAGTCTGTTCGGGGCCGGTCTCCACGGGGGCCGGGGTCGGCGGGGCAGGTGGCGCGTGCGGCCCCGAGGGCGCGGACAGGTGGGAGATCTGGGGGCCGGACGGCGGCACCACGGGCGCCTGCGGACCCGAGTGCGCGAAGGGTGTCTGCGGACCTGAGGGCGGCACCACGGGCGCCTGTGGACCCGAGTGTGCGAAGGGTGTTTGCGGTCCGGAGGACGGTGCCACGGGTGTCTGTGGACCGGAGGGTACGGCGAAGGGTGTTTGCGGCCCCGAGGGCGGCGCCATAGGTGCCTGCGGCCCCGATGGTGCGGCGAAGGGTGTCTGCGGCCCGGAAGGCGGCGCCACGGGCGCCTGCGGACCCGAGGGAGCCGCCGGGGTCCAGGTGCCCGGGGAGACGGGCGGTGTCTGGGGTGCGCTGTGCGCGGGCGCTTCCTGGGGGCCCGTGGGCGTCGGGCGTGGACCAGCGGAGGCGTCCGCCGGGGCGGCGAGCATCGAGGGCTGGGCACCGCTGGGGGCCGCGGCCGGACGTCCGGACCGCGCCTTCTCGAAGGCCGCCGCGAACTCGGCCGGGCTCGCGTGTCGGTTGGCCGGGTCCTTCGCCAGGGCACGGGTGAGGACCCCGCGCAGGGAACGGGACACGTCCTGACGCGGTACCGGCGCGACCTCCTCGCCGAGGACACGCTGGGCGTAGGCCCGGGGATCGAAGGGGGTTCCGTCCGTGGTGGAGAACGGGGCCCGGCCCGTGAGCATCGTCCAGACCGTCGAGGCGAGCTGGTAGACGTCCGACGCGGCCGTGCGGGGTTCACCGCGCAGCGACTCCGGCGGTGAGTGGAGGAACGACTCCATCTGCGGGGGCGGCGGGGGCAACGCCTCCCCGACCCGGCCGATCGCGCCGAAGCCCGTGAGCACCGGGGTCCGTCCGGCGCGCAGGACGTTGCCCGGGCAGATGTCGTTGTGTAGCAGCCCCCGGCCGTGCAGGGCCCCCAGCGCCCCGGCCACGCTGCGCGCGACCGCCGCCGCCTCCTGGATAGGAGCGGGGCCCTTCCGCGCCAGCATCTCCCCGAAGGAACCGTCGGAGTAGAAGGGCGTGACCACGAAGAACTCGCCGTCCGCCGTGGTTCCGGCGTCCAACAGGGGGACCACACCGGGGACCCCGTCGAGGGTGCGCAGGTGCCCGAGCTCGGCCTGCCCCGCCTCCATCGGCAGGACCTTGAGCACGACCTCGGCGCCGCTGGTCACACGGACCGCACGGAAGATCCGGGCACGGCGTCCCTGACGAAGCTGAGTGGAGGTCTCGTACCCCGGCGCCCAGACGGACATGGGAGATCGCCCCCTTCGTGGTGGAGGCCCGCCCGGTCAGACGGAGCGGGGGATGGCGTGTGCGGTCAGGGACGGTCCGAGGGGGCCGACAGGTCGATGGCGGCGCTCCCGACCTGGCGGTTGGCTCCCCACCCTCGTTCCTCGTTGATCTCCTGCTGGCGGCCGAAGGCCCCCACCAGGGCGATGACCCCACAGATGAGCGCGATGAGGATGGCCCCGCCGATCACGGCCGGCCACACCCGCTGGCGCCGTCGCCAGTAGCGACTGGACCCGTACAGCAGCGCGGACCGGAGCTGCCGGTGCCGGAGGGCGTCCGCCTCGAGGACGTACTTCTCCTCGTCGGGCGTGTAGTGGAACGCCTCCGGAAGCTGTGGATCGGGGTCGGTGGAGGGCGGCGAAGGTGGGGAGGACATCGAAGGTCAGCCTACTAGAACAGTCCGTCCAGGTACCGGGTGAGCTTGCCGTACTTGTCCGCGGTGTCACTGGTGGCGTCGATCATCTTCGCGAACGCGGAGTTGACCTCGGAGAAGTGGGTGTCGAACTCCTGGGCCTTGGACTGGAACTGCTGGCTTCCGGAGCCCTCCCACTGGCTGACGGTGCTCTCGGACTGCTCGTTGATCTGGCTCATGATCGCGGTGAAACGACCGAGGTGCGCCTGCTGGTCGGAGGCCAGCGTCTGGAGACCGCCGACATTTCCGTAGACGTCGAACTGGGAACCCATGAGAGTGCCTTTCCTGGGGGTGGAACGGGTGGAGGAGGGAGGGTCAGGCGTTGACCGGGCGGGAGAGGCCGCCGAGGTCCTGGCCGGACGCCGAGAAGTCGTCGCTCGCCTCGCTGTCGGTGAGGTTGAACTGCTGCTGGCCCTCGTTCAGCTTGATGCCGTTCTGGCTGCACCAGGTCATGAGCTCGTCGAAGCGCTCCGTGAGGCTGTTCCGGGCCTCACGGAAGTCGTGGAGCGCCTGGCCCTGGAGGGAGTCGGCGTCGCCGCTCATGTCGTTGATGAGCTGGTTCATCTGGGTGCGGAGGCCGTCGGACTCCTGACCGAGCTGTTCGCCTCCCTGCGACAGGCTATTGACATTTTCAAGACCGGCGTGCTGGGACATCCGTACCCTTTCAAGGAATCGCTGGCGGGTGAGTTCGTGGGCCTGTCCCCCATGGGCAGGGTGTTCGTCCGCTGCTTCACGAACACGGGAGGTACGGCGCTACGGAGATTAGTAAGGGTATGACCTTTCGGTCAATGTACGTGCGTATTTCGTGACGAGGCGAATCGGGTGAGCATTCCCTCCCCGCCTCTCGCGAACCCCGGAGTTCGAGGAGGCGTCGAAGGCCCCGGAATGGAGTGGCCGGTTCCGGTCACGGAGCCCCCGTGCCGCAGTCGACGTAGTCGACGACGCTCGCCGTGTACTCGTCCTGAGTGTCGAAGGAGTCCTGGTACTCGTCCATGTAGACGTCGACGAAGTCCTTGCCACTGACGGCCTCTCCGCACCACGCGACCTCGTTCTGGTTCATCGCGGCGCCGAGGGCCCCGTCGACCTTGGCCAGGTGGATCTTGTCGTCCCAGGAGCCCTTGTCCAACTGAACGGCGTAGCCGTCCCCCTCCTCGGACACGACCCCCCAATCCAGGAGGTGGTCACGAGCGGCGCCCGTGTTCTCGACGACCTCCGTCGAGTCCCCCTCGGTGAACATCCGGTCCAGGGTGTGGACCCGCACCTCTCGTTCGACCCACTGTACGGAGACGTAGTCCTCGGGCAGACCGGACGCGGGCTCGGGGTCGGCCTCGGACGTCGAGCAACCGGACAGAACCAGTCCAGCGGAGACTGCGAGGACGGTCAGGCCGGTCGTCCGGCGTTGCCGATGGATCTCCGGGAGACGCACGGGCCGGAACGAGGCGGCACCCGTAGGCCCCATCACTGGTCCTCTCCGGCAGACGTCGAAGGCCCCGGAACGGAGCGGCCGATACCGGTCACGGAGCCCCCGTGCCGCAGTCGACGTAGTCGACGACGCTCTCCTCGTAGGCCTCGAAGCTGTCGAGGGCCTCACCGAACTCGTCCACGTAGGCGTCGACGAACTCCTCGCCGTTCACGGGGTCCCCGCACCAGGTGACCTCGTTGCGGTACATGGCGTCGTTCAACGCGCCGTCGATCCGGGACAGGTTGATCGACGTGTCCCACTCGTCCTCGTCGAGCTCGACGACGTACCCGTCACCCTCCTCCCGGACGATCCGGGACTCGAACAAGCGGTCCCTCAGGTCACCGGTGTTCTCCATGACCTCGTTGGAGTCGCCCTCGGTGAACATCCGGTCCAGGGTGCGCACCCGCACCTCACGTTCCACCCAGAACGCCGAGATGTGGTCCGGGGTCTCCTCGGCTGCCGGTTCGGTCGCGGACCCGGAGTCCGAGCAACCGGTCAGGGCCAGAGCGGCGGACACGGCGACGACCAGGAAGGCGGGCACACGGCCCTCACGGCGGATCAACGGACTCTCCAAGTGCTGTCGGGGATCGTTCACGGGAGGCTGGGCGTCAGTTCTCCTTGCTGTCCGCGAAGTAGCCCCGCGTGTCGTTGTACGCGTTGTTGTACTGGGTGATGACGTCGGTGATGCGCTTGTCACCGGTGTGGGTACGGCCGTCGGAGGTGGTGATCTCCACGTCGTCCATGATGTTGCTGACGGCCGAGTCCATCCGGTCGAGGTCCCCGTTCTGGTTGTCCTTCCAGTTCTGGGGGTTCTTCTCGACGTCGACGGTGACGGAGTCGTCGAAGACGAAGTCGTCGTCGAGGTCGTCGGAGGTGAGCGGAATGCCGTCCCGTTCGATGGTGATCGCCTCGCCGTCGAGCAGGGTGCGGAACTCCTCGGGAGTGACGACGCTGTTGAGCGTGTCGGGGGACTGCTGCGCGAGGTAGTCGAGTCCCTCGAGCCGGTAGTTGCGCTCGATGAACTCGGCCCCGGTGAAGGTCGGGTGGCGCGGGGAGACGTCGTACTCGCCGTCGATGATCGCGTTCACGATGTCGTCCTTCGCCAGCGACATCCCCTTCGAGATGCCCTGGCCGATGACGGGGATCTTCTGGGACAGGTTGCTGGCCTCGGTCACCGCGAAGCCGGCGATCTGCTCCTGGCGCTTGATCTGCTCGTCGAGATCGGCCGACCGGTCGGCCGAGTCCCTCTTCAGTCCCTCCTCGAAGAGGGCCTGGAGATGGCCGGAACCGCGCGCCGTCTGCTCGTCCTGGCCGTGCTCGAAGTACGAGGCGGCCTCGATCTGCTGGTAGATGTCGATCGAGTTGGCCACGTTCGCGGCGCTCTCGTCGTTGCCCGCGAGGAACTGCATGTACATGGCCCGCTCATCCGGGCCCATACGCACGAAGTTCGTCTCCGGGTCGAAGTCCTCGACCCCCGTGACCGGGTCCCTTCCTTCGAAGATGTCGCTGTCCGCGAAGCTGTAGATGTGGGCGTCGAAGATATCGGCCAGGCTGTCCGCGAGCGCTCCGTTGAACTGGGTGAACGAGGCGTCCGAGTACTCGTTGTCCCCCTCCGTGACGTCCACGCCCGTGTTGATGAGGGCGTCGTGCATGTCGGGGTCGGTGATGGTCCGCATGAACCCGGCGAAAGCGTCGCCCGCGCGCTGGCTCAGCTCGGGGTCCTCGCTGTGGACGTCCTCCGCGAGCCAGTCGGTGAGCTGTCGCGCGGTGTGGCCGTTGTCGTGCCACTCGAAGGTCAGGGTTCCCTCCAGGGCCTGCTTGCGCAGGTCGGCGTCGCCGTAGGGGACGCCCGGCTCCTCGTTGAGGTGCTCGCCGGTCAGGATGTAGTAGTTCGAGTCCTTGTTCCGGGAGGCCACGTCGATCATGTGCGAGACCTGCTCGGAGTCGGGCAGGACCCCGCTCGAGTCGTGGACCTCGTCCCCCCAGGCGTCCAGGAAGGCCCCGGTGGCCAGGTGGAGGTTGGTGGACAGTCCGTACCCGGCCTCCAGGTTGTCGTCCGTGTGCTCCATGAAGGCGGAGAGCGCCTTCATGTCCATGCCCAGGGAGACGGGGGTCGCGGGCATCTTGCCGTCGGCGTCGGGGTTGATCCACGGGCCCTCGACCGCGTACCGGAAGCTCTGGGGCAGGCTGTCGTAGCCGCCGCCGATGCTGGGATCCGAGAGCGCCAGGAGCCCGTCTCCGAGCACTCCGAGGGCCCGCTCGCGCTCCTCGTCGGACATGCCGGACTCGGCCATGAGCTCGGGGTAGACCATGAGGCCGCCGCCGACGCCGTCGCGGAGGTAGGGGTCCTCCAGCTGCCTGTAGAACTCCTCCAGGAAGCCGACCTCGTCGGCGCTGAACTCCGTCCCGTTCTCCTGGTGCTGCTTGGCGCTCGTCCCCAGCATGGACATCACGAGCATGAGCTCGTGGTACCGGTCATCGATGGGACGGTCGCCGGACCAGTAGGCGGCGAGGTCGTTCGCGTACTCCTCGGCGTTCTCCGGCGTGAGCTCGACGTCGTCGCCGATCAGCGACGAGTAGCGGGAGGGGTCGAGGCTGAGGAACCCCCAGCTGGCGTTGCCCGCCTCGATCAGCTTGGAGACGTTCTCGGGGGTGGGCCCCTCCTCCAGCATCCGCCGGGCGTCCTCCGCGTTCTCCTGGAGCTTGTCCCAGTTGGTCTGCTCACGGGTGACGAGCCCGTCCCGGATGGTGGAGAGCTCGTCGTACAGCTCGCGGCACCTCTTCTCGTCCCCGGCGCCCCAGTCCGTCCAGAGGAACCCGTCGGCCTGGGGGTGGGACTCCGTGATCCGGTCCCCCTGGTAGGCGGCGGGGACGGCGCCCTCCTTCTCGCTCTTGCCGTTCCGCCAGTCGGAGTTCTGGGCGTCGCGCTCGTCGTGGAAGGCCTGGACGGCGTCGGCCCACATCTCGGCCACCGAGGCCGCGTAGCTGACGGTGACGGCGGCGTCCCGCCACTTCTGGACGTCCTCCTCGGACTGCCCGCGGATGTCCCAGGCGATGATGTCGGTGAACTGCTGCGCGGCCGCGTCGAAGCCGCCCCCGAGGTCGTCGGCCCGGCCGAGCACGCGGGCGTTGAGGATCTCCAGGTCCGCTGCGCACTCGTACATGGTGTCGGGCTTGCCGAAGAATTCACGGGGGGCGAAGGCGAGGGCGATGGTGGCCACGGACATCCTCAGGGGTGGGGATCGAGCGGGTGGTGAGGGGGACGCGGGGGCTGTCGCGTCGCGGGGTCAGAAGTTGAGTTCGCGGTGGGAGGACCAGGGGTGGAAGTCCTCGGAGCTCTCCTGGTCGTTCCTGGCGATCTCTCCCGCTCCGGCCTGGATGTTGTTGGCCAGGGCGAGGCCGTGCTCCTGGAGGTCGATGAGGGCCTGGTCGGCCTCCTCCCGGAACTTGTTGAACCCGGACCGGAGGTCCTCGTGGCCGCTGGCGCTCGCCGCGTCGCCCATGAGGATGTCGAAGGCGTCGGCCAGCCCGGCCATCGCGGCGGCGAGGGTCTCCGCGTACTCGCCGCCCTCCATCGCCTCGATCGGGTTGGCGCCCGATTCGGTCATGGGGGCACTCCTTTCGGAAGAGGATGCGCACCGGCACGATGAACCGGCTTCCGCTGTCTCCGCTGTGGGGGAGATGAGGTCAGGATCGACTGTTGCGACGACGATGAGGCAACGAGGGTTTCATACCAAAGGGAACAAGTAGGTAACGAGACTCTCCGTTCACCCAGGTGGGACCGGGTACCGCCACCGGCGCGGGGAGCGGACACCGGGTCCGCGCCCCGCGCCGAGGCCGCTACGGGACCGCGCCCGCAAGGCGGCGCGAGCCTCCCGGGACCTTCTCCTGCACCACCAGTGCCCCCGGGCCCGGACCGTCTTGACTCCCTGGGCCGACGGCGAGGGAGCACGAAGAGTGCGGCCGACAGCTATCCGCTCACTATGGGGCTCAGTGGGGGTAGGTGGCAGACTTCAGCTCGATGAAAGGACCAACGAGGGGGACGTCGCTGCCTGCTGCGGTGTGCGCGGCCGTGCTCCTACCGCTGTCAGGGTGTGGGACCTCCTCAGGTTCCGACCACACCACCAGCGACGAGGTACGGGAGTTGGCCCACCCGGAACGGATCGAGCAGGTCGGCTGGGAGTGGCAGCCTCCTGAGGGCGCTCGGATCGTCGATACCGTTCCTGTGCCCACAGGCGTGGCCGTCGTACTCGATGACGGGTACGTCGTGCTCGCCGGGGACACGGGCGAGGAGATGTGGCGATACCGCGCCCAGGACGCCGCCCTCGCGGCGTACGCCTCCCGTGACGGCGAGTACCTGGCACTGGAGATCAAGGAGCCCGAGGCTGGCTCTCTGCTGCTTCGATTCGACTCGTCCACGGGCGAGATCCTTGAGGAGTCGGCCCGAGACGAGGCGGGTGGTGAGGACACCGGTGTGGACGTCAGCTCTTTCAGCCAGTCTGTGGGCGAAGGGACCATGGTCGTCCGTTCCTCCCAGAGTCCGGCTCTCACGGCACTCTCCCTGGGGACGGGTGATCGGGTGTGGACCCACGAGGAACCGACTGAGTGCACCACCGCCGAAGGCCTGAACAGCAGCACCGACGGTGTGATCGTCCTTGGTGACGTGGTCGTGGAGCAATTCACCTGCGCACCGAGCGTGGTGCGCGACTTCACCTTCACCCGGGAGGAAGGAGACGTCGTCCTCTCCGGCCTGGTCGGTCGCGATCTGCGTACCGGTGAGGAGCTATGGCGCTTCGAGGAGGACTTCGGTATCCATGCCTTCCAGTCCATGGATCATCGAAGCCTCGATCCTCTCTCCGAACAGCACCTGGTGATGAGGACGCTGAACTCCCCCAATGTTCTCTTCGACGTCTCGACGGGTGAGGTCATCGGTGAATGGGAGGGTGCGGTCATCGGAGTACTGGAGGACGGATCGGTCGTGGTTTGGTACCCCCGCGACGGGGAGTACCAGCGTGAGAACCCTGAGGGGACGACGCTGGCCACCCTGCCCAACCCCGCTGAGGCGATACCGGACTCCTCTGACGTCACCGGGATGGGGACTGACGATTCGACCGTCCTGGAAGAGGGCGTCGTCAACTCCGGTGAGCACTCACTCGGGTCGGACGCGCAAGTGTGGTTCCACGGCTGGAGCTCCGAGAACAGGCCCGCAGTGATCGATGTGAGTCAGGTCGTCACTGAGGACGAAGCACGAGTCTCCACCACCGTCGCACCCGGCGCTGTGGTGCTCACCTACGCGGCGGACGGTGATGATGGAGACCAGGCTCTTCTGGGCCTCATCTGATCCCTTCTGGCCGAGTGAGTGAGTGCTCCGGGCACAATAGCTGGTTCTGTCACCTTCTAACGGCACACCTTGCTTTCCGGAGCAGAGTTCGAGGTCGCCCCCTGGGGCGTCCAGGCCTCACACGGTTCTGGGGGCGCGAGGCAGGATTGGTATCTCGGTCGTTGTGTGATGTGTGGCCGTTCTTCCCTCAGGCAAGGAAGGAAAATGTCGTCGATCACCTCGTGTTCATGGTCCTGGATTCGCAGACATCAATGAAAGCCGACCACGCGTTGGGGGTTCTTGACTCCGGGGAACTCCCGAAGAATGATCGCGCCCGGAACTGAACGGAAGGTGGACGGTCCGACTTCGCTGTCGGCACGCCCGATACTGGGTATGCCGGTCGTGTCCACACTCACCGGAAGAGGGATGCGGTGGTCTTCCTTGGAATCCCAATCAAGCACGGCCATGTCCTGGCTCTCGGTGGCGCCAGTCATTCGAACTTTCAGCAGAGAATCATCCAGGACGAGGAAGTTGTTGAGTCTGCCACGTGCTACCTCAGGGCTGGTAATGACCTCGCTGCGTACGTTACCGTCGAAGTCACGTAGTTCGTAAGTAAGAGTGTTGTTTGTGGAGTCTTCGTTTACCTCCTCCTGCACGGTCAAATATCCATCAGGGAGCACGCGCAAAAGTGGGGTTTCCACAGTACTGGGCAGTCTGTCAGTGAGGACTTGGCCAGAAATGGTATCGATGACGACTGTTCCTCGTTCTTCGGAAATGTTCTGAAGAACGACCAGATCCCCGACCACACCGAAATCAAAGTCAGCGGACGGGCTGGGTGCGGGAAAAATATCCTGGTCCGGGCTGTAATCCCGGCCTTGCTCAAGCCTCCACAGTTCCTCGCCTTCGGCCTGGTCGATCCCTACCAGAGTCGCCTCTTGGAAGGGGCAAGAGTACTCGATGACGATTTGGGCATCGGTGAGTACGCCTTGAGAGACGTCCGCCAATTCTCCCTGGGTGCACGCTGGTACTACCGTCTCCCATCCACTATCCCCCTCGTCCCAAGGTTGCATGGTGACATGGGCTTCGTTGCCAGAATCAACGGTGAAAAGTCCGTAATCACCGATCAAGCCAGCAGCGGTTGGAGTGAATTGAGAAGGACCCGATGCGTTGTGTTCGAGTCGAATTATTTCTTCGCCAGATTCAGCATCAAGAACGACCATGGATTGCCCAGGAGTGAATGCGATCACTGATCCGTCTGGAGAAACGGAGAGGTCCGTCTCCTTTTTGGCTGTGTGGTATTCCGGGAGGAGGAATCTCCAGGCCTCTTCGCCGGTGGAGGTGTCCAGAGCAACTGCTCCGTTGTTCAACTCCATGATCGCCCCATTGGACGAGGGATGAACGGCTGTCACAAAGCTGCCTGCGGGACTTTCCCACACCCAGGCGGCCTCGGAGACCGTCGTGGGCGCGGGGAGTGGTTCGTTTGGTCTGGGTGTCGTGCTGTGGTCGACCGCGTTCCCGGCCAGTGGTTCCACGGATGTGGAAATCTCCTGTGCGTCGTCTGTGGCGCATCCGAGGGCGCCCAGGAAGAGCGCGAATATCGCGATGGGTGCGGACGCCGATCTTGGCGCGTGCATCATCGAAAAAATCGGATCATATTCCTTTGTTTGTTGGCTGTTCCACTTTCGCCCCGATTGAATTTCGAACCGAATTTCGTCTATCCGTATGATTTCCCGCCGGAATGGAAAAATCCAGGAGTCCCCGCTCACCCGCGTGGGGCCGATTCCGACGTGTATCCTCCGTCCTCGCCCGAGTACCTAACGCTACGGAACCGCGCCCACAAGGCGGCGCGGGCCTCCCGGGACCTTCTCCTGCACCACCAGCGCGCCTGGAGCGACGGTCATGTCGGCCGGGTTGGGGAACGGGCCTGAAGGACTCCCGTCCTCCTTGTAGTCCCGTTCGACCCGGATACCAAGGTCGATCACTCGGGACTCACCGTCCTCATCGATCACCAGGCGTGCCTTGTCCCACACGGATTCATCGGGATCGCGGGAGTACTCGGTCCGGTTCACGTCGAGCCACACGATCGCTTCCTCAAGGGGCAGGACGAACGCACTCCACCGACGCTCCAACGGTGCTGGAACACGGATCGTCGTGTGGGTGTCCCCGGTGAAGTCGGTGTACGAGTAGTCGAGCTCGTCGTCATCCGTCTGTCGGATCTCGGTCACCACGGTGTCCTCCAGAACTCCGATGACACTGCTCTCTCGGCCCGAGAAGAATTCCTCCTCGGTCAGGCGTTCCCCCGAAGCAGGGTCGAGTATCCACTCCTCGCCATGCGGACTCGGGGTCTCCGCGATCACCGCACCTGAAGTCGGTTGAACACCCAGCCTGATGGGGTGGAGGTCGATGGGAGCTTCCCTGTCGAGTTCGTGGCGCCAGAGCTCCTCTCCTGAGTTGGCGTCGAGTCCCAGGAGAACGACCGTGTGCTCCTGTTCCTCGGCGGTCTCGTCGAGGGATGCGATGTCCTCGTCCATGAAGTTGCCCGAAAGGATGATCGCGTCGCCCGAGGCGACCACTCCCTTCGGGTGGAAGTCCCGCCCCTCCTGACCTTCTCCTTCGAGGTCGGTGAGGCTCCACAGCTCGTCGCCGGTCTCCAGATCGAGTGAGAAAACACCGATGTTCCCATCGTCCAGGTCGCGGTAGACGATTCGGGAGGAGTCGGAGAGCAGACCCAGGTGTTCTGGGGTGGGGGACAGTGCCGCGATGTCCGAGGGGACTACCGCCTCAGCGGTGAAGTCCTCCGTGTGGGAGCCGAGTTCCTCGCCCGTGGCGGGGTCGAGGAGGACGACGTCGTGCGGTGCCACTGTGGCTTCGGACTCGTCCTCTTCGACGGGGTAGGCGAGTGCGACACGATCCCCGCTCGGCGTGATGTTCGCGTCCGTCACCGCCTCGCCCACGCGTCTGTACCGCCAGAGTTCCTCTCCTGTGTCGCCCCGTAGGGCGACGACCCCGTCCGAGACGGTCACGACCACACCGAAGGGAAAGGGGCACACGTCGACGATGTCGGTTTCCTCGGGGGCCTCCCAGCCCCACCCTACGGAGGTCAGGTTCTGTGGAACCTCCAGCGGTTCAGCGGATCCCTGGTACACCACATGGTCGATCTCGCTTGCCTGCCAGCTCCCAGGCACCAGAGAACACGACGAGAGCAATGGAAGAAGCGCGATCGCAGTCAGTTTTCTCTTCAGCTCCACGGTCATCCTCTGAATGCGATGTGATCGGTCAGGCCGGGACCGCACGGGATTGGATCACATGAGGACCTGTAGTCAGGAAGGAAAGGGAACCTCCTGGAGCATGAGTGCGACTGTTCGGCACTCGCACCGACTCCAGTGATCACCCTTCGAGTCCTTCCAGGGCCTCACGCAGATGGATGCGTGCGAGGTCGGAGTAGTACGTCAATCCGTCGTGCGGGGTGAGGAGCCGCTCCTCCCCCTGGTCGGACAGGAAGAGGTCGTCGCTCAGATCGCCCGGGGACAGGACCCGTTGATCGAGCAGGGATCGAACGGTCTGGTGCAGCACGTGGGAATCCACGATGTCCCTGGAGCCCATCACGAACACCTCCACGGGCTCGGCCGGGTCCTCGGAGGGGCTGGAGACGTACTCCTCCAAGGCGGGTGATTCCAGCTGTGGAGGGAGTACCGAGCCGCCGTGACGGACGTCCACGTATCGGTGAGCCGTGCCGAAGTCTTCGTTGACGGTGCGAGCGACCGGGTCGTGGTCGATGCCTCGACGCAGCTCGTTGCTGATCAGCATCAGTTCGGGCGCGGTGCTGTTGGCGGCGGTGAACAGCTCCCACTCGACGCTGTCGCCGGAGAGCGCGGCCAGGTGGGCTTCGTCGGTGCCGTCGCAGACCACCGACAGGTACGTGTGGCCGCCGTCCGCGGCCAGACTGAAATCACGGACCGGAGACTCGGCGTCGGCGCACCAGGAGCGCGGATCGACCTCCCAGATGGTCTCGCCGCTCTCCCGATCCTGCCCCTGGACGGTTTCCTCGACGAGGACACGGGTGTTGGCGTATCCCAGGTCCACGGCGACGGAGGTGTCGGGAGCCAGGAGATCGCTGTGCAGCTGCTCACCGGTGTCGATGTCCAGAACGACCTCCTGCAGGCCTTCCCGTCCCCAACGGGCGGGCACCGGATAGGTGACCACCACCGCGTCGCCCCGGGGTGTGACGCCCACGTCCGGCTCGGTGCCGGGAACCTGGTGGCTCCAGCGCCTGGTTCCGTCGGGATGTTGGATCGCCGCGACTCCACCGGGGACATGGGCCAGGACGCGACCCTGGGTATGGAGCAGGTCGGTCGCCCGTAGGCCGGGGTCCACCGGGAGGTCCTCGAACTCAGAGGTCCCGTCCAGCGTGCCAGGAGCGTGGATTCCGAGCTCTCCCGTGGTGACGTGTTCGACCTCGGGGGACTCCGGGTGGGGCCATGACACGGGGACGGCCACAAGGAGGACGAGGCCCGCGGCGCTCGCGGCGATGACCAGTGAACGACGCCGCATGGTTCTGGGGACGACTTCCTTGCTCGGGTGTCTGCCGGATTCGTGAGCGGGGCGGCGCTGTGGACCGTCCTTCCACGGCACCGCCCCGATTCCTTACGCGGGGGGTTCGCTCCAGCCGACCTGGACCAGGTCGGGGCGCTTGCCGCGTAGGGCCAGCTGGGCCCGGCCCTGGGGCAGCTGCTTGGAGGCCGCGCCGTTGGCCAGGCGCCCCTCCATCCGGTCACCGGAGAACAGCACACCCGGGGTGGCCATGTCGCTCAGCGACTGGAGCACCGGCTCGAACATGGCCCGCGCCGTACCGCCGGTACGGCGGGCGGCGATGATGTGCAGGCCCAGGTCCGCGCCCTGGGGGATGAACTTCGCCAGCGACGCCAACGGGTTGCTGCGCGAGGCGAGCATGTCCATGTCGTCCACGACGATGTACAGGTCGAGCCCCTTCCACCAACTGCGTTCCCGCAGCTGCTTGGGGGTCACGTCCGGGCCCGGCAGGCGCTGCTGGAGCGAACCGGCGAGGTTGTCCGCGACGGCCTTGGTCTGCTCCGCCGTCGTGCAGTAGGCCAACAGGTGGTCCTCCGGCACCAGCTCCAGGTGGGAACGGCGGAAGTCGACCATCACGATGCCCAGCTCCTTCGCCGGGCGCTGCACGATCTGCTTGACCAGTCCCCGGATGAGCGTGGACTTGCCGGTCTGCGGGTCTCCGAAGACCACCAGGTGCGGGTCCCGGTCGAGGTTCGTGACGGCCGGGGCCAACGAGCTCTCGGCCATGCCCAGCACGAGCTCGCGGGACCTGGTGCGGCCCGTCTTGCGGCCCTTGAGCAGGTCGTCCAGCTCCACGCGGGCGGGCAGCGTCCGTACGCCCTGGACCGCGTCCTGCGGCCAGCGCTCCCTGACCCGCTTGATCAGGTCCTGGATGCCGTCGGTCAGATCCTCGTCGCCCGCGACCCCGTCCACACGGGGCAGGGCCACCTGGGCGTGGTACTCCTCCGAGGTGAGACCACGGCCCGGCGCGTCCTTCGGGATGTCCTCCGCGATCTTCCGTCCGATCCCCGAGTCCATGGGGTCGCTCAGGCGCAGCTCGAACCGGCCGCCGAAGAGCGCCTGCAACCGGGACCGGACCTGGGACGAGGCCGCGCCCGTCAGGATCGTGTGCACGCCCAGGGAGGGGCCCCGCGTCGCGATGTCCATCAGGAAGTCGTCGGCCGCGTCGAAGGAGTCGCGGACCGCCGACCACCCGTCGATCATCAGGAACAGGTCGCCCACGACGTTCGAGGGCACCCTGCCCTCGGCGCGGGCCTGGCGCAGGGCGGCGGGGGAGTCGAGCTTGTACTTACGGAAGACGCGCTGGCGGCGGTCCAGGTGCCCGGAGACGTCCGTGAGGATGCGCTGCACCCTCTCCGGGTCGGAACGCCCGGCCACACCGGCCACGTGCGGGAGCTCGTCCATCGCCTGGAGCGCCCCGCCGCCGAAGTCGATCGCGTAGACCGCCACCCGGCCGGGCGGGTAGCGCCACGCCAGGCTCGTGATGACCGTTCGGAGCAGGGTGGACTTGCCGGACTGGGGCCCGCCCAGGACGACGATGTTGCCCTCGCCGCCGGTGAAGTCCATCTCCGCGGGGACCACGCGCTGTTCACGCGGGATGTCGGTCAGGCCGAAGACCGCCTTCGCCTCCGCCGGATCCGGCTCGGTGCCCTCGCCCTGGAGGTCGTCCCCCTCGCCGAGGTCGGTCAGGACACTGTCGAAGGTCAGCATCTCCGGCATCGGCGGCAGCCAGACGGGCCGCACCGGGTCGGCTCCCGAGGCCACCAGCCGGTCCACGGTCACCTGGAGGGTGGTCCGCTTCTCCTGCTTGGGCTTGTCCTCCGACTTCGACCTGATGGAGTCCACCAGGGACTCCACCAGCGAACCGGACCCGGTCACCTTGTTCAGGCCGTTGTAGGACAGCAGGGGGAGGACCGGGTCGTACTCGGTCTTCTCCTCCTTGACCGGCGGCTCGTAGGGCTGGGAGACCATGGCGGCCTTGAACCGTTCGAAGACGGACGTGTCGACCTTCAGGTACCCCGAGCCGGGTTCCGGCGGGAGGTGGTAGGCGTCCCCGACACCGATCGCCTCACGGCTCTCCGCCTCGGAGAAGGTCCGCAGGCCCACCCGGTAGGACAGGTGGGACTCCAGCCCCTTGATCTTGCCCGACTCCAGGCGCTGGGTGGCGAGCAGGAGGTGCACGCCGATGGACCGGCCGATGCGACCGATCGCCACGAACAGCTCCGCGAAGTCCGGGTGCGCGGTGAGCAGCTCGGAGAACTCGTCGATGATGATGAGCAGGTGCGGCAGCGGCTCCAGCTCGGGGTTGCTCTCCCGGGCCGCCTCGTAGGCGTGCAGGTTGGGCAGGTTGCCCGCGTTCTTCAGGATCTGCTGCCGCCGCAGCAGCTCCCCGAAGGTCGCCTCCCGGAAGCGCACCACCAGGCCGTCGTCGTCGGCCAGGTTGGTGATCAGCCCGGCGCTGTGCGGCAGGCGGTCGGTGTCCGCGAAGGTCGCGCCACCCTTGAAGTCCACCAGCAGGAGCGCCAGGTTCTCCGGTGAGTGGTTGATGACCAGGGACGCCACCATGGTGCGCAGCATCTCCGACTTGCCGGAGCCCGTGGCGCCGACGACGAGGCCGTGCGGGCCCATGCCGCCGAACGCCGACTCCTTCAGGTCCAGCAGGACCGTGTTGCCGCCCGGTCCCACACCGATGGGGACGCGAAGGTAGTCACCGGTGCTGCGCCTGCGCCAGGTACGGCGCGTGTCCAGCTCGGCCACGTCGGACACCCCGAGGATCTCCGGGAGCCCCACCGTCTCGTGCATGGCGTCGTCGCCGTCGGTCACCGCGATGCCGTACGGGGCGAGGACCCGGGCGAGGGTGGTCAGCCGCGCGACGTCGGAGCGGTCGGCCCTCCCCTCCAGGGGGACGTGCGTCGGGTCCTCGTCGGTCCTGGTGCCCTCGGTGTCCTCCTTCAGGGTGCCGTCGGCCTCGATCAGCAGCCGGAGCTGCACGCCGTCGGGCTCCTCCCTGCGGTCCGACACGAGGGTGATGACGTGGATGCCGAGGTCGGCCAGGTTGGAGACCGGCGGTTCGGCGTGCAGGCCGGACAGGGTCGACTGGTACTCACCGTCCAGGACGACCACGAGCCGCTGCGTTCCCGGGCCCGGGGGCTTGCCTCGACGGCGTTGCAGGTCGACGGTGCGGCGCTCGATCTCGTCCGAGAGCAGTTCCGCGATCTGCACGGTGTTCCCCGAGACGAACCGGGCCGGCATCGGCCCGTCCATGGCGTCGTCGAAGGTGTTGTGGGGCAGCCACTTCAGCCACTCCCACTGCGCCCGGAGCTTCTGGTCCCGCACCACTCCGACGCGCAGGTCGTGCGGGGAGTGGAAGACCGACAGCTGGGCGATCATCGCCCGGGCGAGCCCGCGTCCGGCCGCGCGGTCGCCGTTGATCGCGATCACGCCGTACTTGTGGAGGGAGACGACCAGCGGCATCTCCGGAACGTCACCGTAGAGCTCGATGAGCTGGTCCGCGGCCCCCTGGCAGACGGGGTCGTAGACGATCAGGGGGGAGGAGGTGTCCACCTTCAGCTTGAGGCGCCGGGCGAGCGGGCGTGTGCCCGACCCGACGCGGACGTCGAGGAAGTCGGGGTCGGACGCCCTGCGTTCCCACCTCCGCGCCCGGGAGCGCGCCGGTTCCGTGAGAAGGTCGGGTGTCGGGTGCCGGAAGGCGTTGTCCGAACGTTGTGTGGCGGCGACCTCGCGTACGATCTCGCGCAGCTGGTCCAGGTAGTCGACGTACCGTTCCCGCTGCTCCCGAATACGTTTACGAGGGCCGTTGTGCTGGGCGACGAACATGATGATGCCGACGATCACGCTGGCGATCATGATCATCACGCCCGCCACCATCATCAAGGGCCGGTGGCCCATGGTGATGGACATCAGGAGGGAGCCGGATCCGGTGATGATCGGCATGATGATCATCGCGCCCGAGCTGCCGGCCGGAGCGTTCTCCGGCATCTGTGGCGGAGTCGCGATGACCAGGGGAGAGTTCCCGGGAGCCGGCGGGGTGTTGCGGGCGGGCCGGGGAACAGGTCTCGTCGCCACGGGGGTCCCTTCTCCGTCCACCTGTGAGGTCTCGTGTCTGGGTGACTACGCTATAGATGATCTCGTGAACAACGCGAATCACCTAATTCGCGTCTGGCACAGCCCTTAGCCATGGAAAAAAGCACACACTTTGACAAAGAGGGTCTCGGGTGAGCGGATACTGCAGGGTCACGATCACCGGACCCCAGAACTGGGCCGATCTGGCGCTACCGGGGAGCGTGCCCGTCGCCGCGCTCATGCCGCGCATCATCGAGGTGTGCGTCCCCGAGGATGAGCCCTCGGATCCGGCCTCCTGGTCCCTCACCACGGTCGACGGAAGCCCGGTGCGGTCCGACGAACCGTTGGAGGGCGCGGGGGTCTACGACGGGGACGTCCTGCTCCTCGACCGGGTGGTGGCCCCGAGCCGCCCCGCGCACGTCGACGACGTACGCGGCGCGGTCGAGGACAGCGTGGACGAGACCGCGTGGATCTGGAACTCGACTACCACGCTGTCGTTCGGCCTGCTCGTGGGCGGTATCGGCCCGCTGCTGATGCTGTTCCTCATGATGTGGCTGCGCCCCTCGGTGGGCTACCTGGGGGTGGCGGCCTTCGGTACGCTCCTCACCGTCGGGACGATGCTGCTGGCCGCTCGCCGCCCGCTGCCCGTCGTCGCGAACGTCCTCTTCGCGACGGCGTGCGTGTGGGGAGGTGCCACGGCGGTCCTCACCGCGCAACTGGTGGTCAACGCGTCACCCCTCACCACGGCCGGGATCGCGCTGTCCGGGGGGCTGCTCGTGGCGTTGATCGGCTGGTCGCTGCACGAGACCGGGCTCTCCTACATCGCCGGGCTCACGGTGGTGGTCCTCGCGGCCGGTGTGCTGGTGCTGGTCGGGATCTTCGTGGATCCCACGCAGGGGGTGCGCGCGATGGGCATCGCCCTGACCCTGTGTGTGGGCGCCCTGCCGCGTGTGGCGATGGTGATGGGCGGACTCTCCGGCCTCGACTACGAGGTCGGGCGGTCGGGCCAGGTGGCCACGGAACGCTTCGAGGAGACCTTCACCAACAGCGACCGCCTGCTGCTGGGGATCGTCATGGGCACCGCCGTCGCGGGTGGCGCCGTCACCGTCCTGCTCGCCTACTTCGGTTCGAGCATTCCGGACCTGGCGCTGTGCGCCCTCCTCGGCGTGCTGCTGGTGATGCGCTCCCGCCTGTTCGACCGCATCCGGCACGTGCTGCCCCTGCGTCTGGCGGGCGTCGTCGGCCTGGGCGCCGCGGGGGTCGCGGTGGTCACGCAGTATCCGGTGTTCGGCCCCTGGCTCCCGGTGGTCGTGCTCCTCGGGGGCACGCTCCTGAGCGTCCTGAGCTGGGTGAAGCTGAACGACGTCCCCAGGGCCTCGCTCCGGAGGGTCCTCAACTGGACCGAGATCCTCGTCATCATGGCGATGTGCGTGATGTTCGCCTGGGGAATGGGCCTGTTCGAGTTCGTGGCCGAGATGACCGGAGCCAACTGATCCCGGTGCGTTGATTTCTCCGGGAATGGGTTCCGGCGCTCGCATCCGAACGATTCCGTCGTCGAAGGGCGGGTGCGCGAACACCCGCCGAACCGTCGGGTACGGGAATGCGACGTGCCCGACGAGTCGATTGGTGGGGCATTCCCTGTTCTCGCGTCGGTCGGGTGACTCCGGAGGTGCTATTCGGGGTACTCGTGCAGCACCTCGAAGCTCTCGGCGTCGACGACGAGGAGCCGTTCCTGGTCGTGGGTGAGGGTGGCCATCACCGTGCCCTCCGGGTGGAAGCCCAGCAGGGAGTACAGCGGTGCCCCGCCCTCGGTCAGCAGCTCCCCGGTGGCGGTGTCCCACACCCGCCCTCCCCGGTCCGAGGCGCCGTCGTCGCCGCTGGCGACCAGCCGTGACCCGTCCGGGGAGAAGTGGATCTCGAACAGCGGGTGTCCGTTGGTCCCGGGTGCCTCCAGGGGCGTGGTCGCGCCGCTGTCGAGGTCGTACAGCGCGGTGTCCTCGGGACCGGTGGTGACGGCGAGCAGCGTGGGGTCGGCCGGGTGGAAGGCCAGATGCTTGAGGTGGTGCCCCGTGTCGTTGGGGACGGCGGGGAAGTCCTCGTTGGGAAGCTCCAGCACGGTCTCGCGTGCGGCCAGGTCCCACACGGCCGAGGTGCCGGTCCCCGAGTAGTCGCTGACGACCAGCAGGGAACCGTCGGCGTTGAAGTGCAGGTCCCGGGCGTGGGAGTCGGTTCCGATCTCGAACTCGACCTCCTCGGTCCCCAGGTCCCACACCTGGACGAGGGGCTCGCCCTCGCCGTCGTTGACCGAGACGGCCAGCTTGCTCCCGTCGGCGCTCGGCACGGACCGGTTCCACTCGCCGAGCTCCCCGTCGAACAGGTGCCGGGCCCGTTCCGCCCCGGGGTCCCAGACCAGGGCGGCGTCGAGGACGGTCCCCACGACGGTTCCGTCCGCGCCCACGGCCAGGTGGTTGGGACGCTGCTCGAAGCGGCGGAGCTCCTCCCCGGTCCGCCAGTCCACCTCGACCAGGTGATCCATGCCCGAGACGTACAGGCTCTCCCCGTCGGGGGCGAAGCCGACGCCCAGCAGCCGGTCCCCGAAGACCTCGGACGGTTCCGGAGGCACCTCCTGAGCGCTCCCTTCCTGCGGGGTGGTGCCGTCCCGCCAGGGGGCGGTGGACAGGAGCACGAGGGTCGCGGCCAGCACCGCGACGGCGACCACGGCGGCCCCGGCGATGAGGGCGGTGCGGCCCCGGCCGCCCGTCGGGGTGACGGGCTGCGGGGAAGGTACCGGGGAAGCGGGGGCGGTCACCGCGCGGGCCCGCCACTCGTGGTCGCTGACGGCCTCGCCGACCCGTGGGGGGAGCCAGCCGTGTTCGGCGGAGGGCAGGGGTCCGGCGGAGAGCTCGCGCACGATGGCGTCGGCCGTGGGGCGCGCGGCGGGGTCCTTGGCCAGGCACCGGGACAGGAGCGGGCGCAGGGCCTCCGGGACGCCGTCCAGGTCGGGGGCCGCGCCGATCACCCGGGGGAGGACGTCCGCCGCGCGACCGGCGCCGAAGGGCGGCCTGCCGGTGGCCGCGAGGACCACCACGCCGGCGAGGGAGAAGACGTCGCTGGCCGGGCTGGTCTCCTCTCCCCTGACCTGCTCGGGGGAGGTGTACGCGGGCGTGCCGAAGCTCTGGCCGGTCCGGGTGAGCACGGTGCCCTCGACGGCACGGGCGATGCCGAAGTCGATCACCTGCGGGCCGCGCGGGGACAGCAGCACGTTGCTCGGTTTGAGGTCCCGGTGCATGAGCCCGGCGGCGTGGATCGCCTGGACGGCACCGGCCAGGCCGACGGCCAGGACCCGGAGCGAGGGTTCGGGGAAGGGGCCGTGTTCCCGGACCGCCTCCTTCAGGGTGGGGCCGGGCACGTACTCGGTGGCCATCCACGGCGGGTCCGCGTCGGGATCGGCGCCGAGCACCGCCGGGGTGAACGGGCCGCGCACGCGTTGGGCGGTGCGTACCTCGCGTGCGAACCGGGAACGGAACTCCTGGTCCCCGGCGAGGTCCTCCTTGACCACCTTGACCGCGGCCAGTCCGCCCTCGGGGGTACGGGCCAGGTGGACCTCCCCCATTCCCCCCGCGCCCAGGCGGGCGAGGAGCCGGTGGGGGCCGACGTGGGAGGGGCCGGTGGGGGTCGGGGGGTACACGGGGTCAGCTCCTGGGGACGGGGACGGGGACGGGGACGGGCGGCGGGTTCTGTTATCCGGTCAGCTCAGCTCCTCGACCACCTCGAACGTGTCGGGGTCGACCAGGACCAGCTCGCTGTCGACGGCGGTGCTGGCGGCGAGGACCCCGCCGTCCGGGTGCGGGACGAGGGCGCTGTAGGCGCCGATGACCTCCTTGCCCTCAGCGAGGTTCGCGCCGCTGGTCAGGTCCCACACGTAGGTGTGGAACCGCCACGCCCCGGGTCCGGTGGTCACCTGCCAGGTCGCGTACACGCGGTTCCGTTCGCCGTCCACCAGGAGCCGGGTGAGCATGGGCTCGTCGTCCGTCTCGAACTCCTCCCGGGTGAAGGAGGCGACCTCCGACCCGGTGGTGTAGTCGCTGATGACGACCCGGTCGCCGTCGAGGTAGGCCACCTGGGTCTCGCCCGGGACCGCCGCGAGGCGGGTGTTCGAGGAAGCGACGACGACGTGCACCTCCTCGCCGGTCTCCGCGTCCCAGACATGGATCTCGCCGTCGCTGTTGGTGGCGAAGTGCCGGTCGTCCACGAACACGGTGCCGTAGTGCAGGCCCGGGGCCATGGGCGCGCCCGCCGCACCGGTGGCGGTGTCGATCACCACGGTGCTGTCCTCGCCGCTGGCGCCGCTGACGGTCACCGCCAGGAGGCCGCCGTCCGGTGAGAAGTCCATGGCCTCCACGTCCTTCGGCTTCAGCAGCCAGCGGCCGTTGTCGTCCGGGCCCTCCTGGGGGCCCAGGTGCTCGGCGGAGGTACCCGAGGACAGGTCGTGGGTGTGCCCGATCCGCACCGGGTGCTCACGGCCCTCGTACTCGACGGACCGGGCGGAGGTCACGGTGCAGCCGACCGGGGAGAACCTGGGTTCGACACCGAAGGTCGAGTGCGTCGTCGGCCGTGCGACCAGCTCACCGGAGTCCCAGTCCCAGACCGTGAGTCCGGCGGTGGAGGCCGCGGCGAGCACGTCCCCCTCGGGGGAGAAGGCGGGGCCCCAGAACGTGGCGTCGTCGGGCAGGGGCTCCTCGGGTGCGGGAAACCCGGGGCCGTCCGGGCAGCCGGTCCCGGAGACCAGGGCCCGGGCGTCGGGGTCCTGAGGGTCCTCCGGCGCCGCCTCGCCGCCGAACAGGGCGTACGCCGCCCCCGCTCCCGCCAGCACCACCAGGGCCAGGACCCCCGCGCCCACGGCCAGGGCGCGGCCCCGCCTCCGGGGGGCGGGAGCGGCGTCGGCCGGGACCAGCACCGCTCCCTGCGCTTCGGTGGCCGCGTCGATCGCCGCCCGCACCGGGGGAGGCCAGGCGGCGGGTTCGGCCGGGCCGCCCAGCATCCGCACGAGGTCGTGGGCGCTCGGGCGCAGCCGGGGGTCGCGTTTGAGGCAGGCGTCGATCAGCCCGCGCAGTTGCAGCGGTACCCGGGCCAGCCCGTCGGGGCCCTCCACGCCGCTGGCCGCGAAGCACAGGGTGGAGGCCCACGAGAACACGTCCGTTGCCGGGGCGGCTCCTCCCTCGGGCGCCGCGAAGGCCGGATGCGGCGCGCGCCGGTCGGTGTCGCTGACCGCCCACTCCAGGCCGGGGTCGGCCAGCAGGGCGGTGTCGGTCGACAGGAGCACGCCGTCCGGCCAGAGCGAACCGTGGGCGCGGTTCGAGGCGTGCAGGTCGTCCAACCCCTGGGCCAGGGCCAGGGCGAGCGGGTGCAGGGCGTCCGCCGGGAGCGGCCCGTTCCCGCTGACGAGCTCGGCCAGGCTCGGGCCGAGGGGGCGGGACACCGCGACCCAGGGCACCGCCCCGTGCAGGTCGGCGTCGCGGACCGCGCACACGTGCGGGCCCCTGGGTCCCCCCGCGGTCGTCACCTGGTGGGTGAAGGAGGAACGGAAGGCGGGGTCGGTGGCGTATTCCGGCCGGACCACCTTCACCGCGACGGGGTCCTCCGCGCGCACGGCGCCCAGGTAGACGCGCGCGTAGGAGTCCTCTCCCAGACGGGCGTACAGACGGTACGGCCCCACGGAGGGCGGGTCGTGCGGGTGCAGAGGGAACATGGGCCTTTCCGGGGGCGGAGGGAGGGACGGGAGACCGGGAGCCTAGAGGCGGTCGATGATGCGCATCTCCTGGGGGTCCACGACCCACATCCCGTTGCCGGAGGAGGGGACGCCGATGATGACCTCGCCCTGGGGGTGCATGCTGATCTGCCAGAGGAAGCCCTCTCCGGACTCGGAGGTCAGCTCCTCGCCCGTGGAGTACTCCCAGATCCGCATGACCGCGTGCTCGGGGTCGTAGTCCGACGGGACGAAGGTGGCGTACACGCGGTCGGCCGCCACGCTGTACTCGACCTCGTGCAGCGCGAGCCCCTCCTCCAGTTCCTCGGTGACGAACGGGACGCTCTGGTCGGAGACCACGCTCTGGCCGCGCGCCCCCATCGCGTCGGGGTGGACCAGGGTCTCCTCGTCGGCGAAGCTCAGGGCCGAGGGGTCGGTGCCCGGGATCTCCTCGCCCGTGGCGACGCTCTCGCCGGTCGCGGTGTCCCAGACCGTCGTGCGTTCGAGGATGTCCTGGGCGGCGACGTACCCGCCGTCGGGGGAGACGGCGACCGAGATGACGGTGTTCCCGATGTCGGTGTAGGTGGTGGCCAGCTCCCCGGTCTCCAGGTCGTACTCCACGACGCCGGAGTCCACCTCGTAGTCCCCGTTGCCGACGACCAGCCGCGCGTTGTCCGGGGTGAAGGCGACCGCGCCCACCTGGTACCCCTCGGAGAGGACCGTCACCTCCCCGCTCTCCAGCGAGTACACGTACGCGCCGTCGTCGGCGGCGTAGGCGAGTTTGCAGCCGTCGGGGCTGAACACCGGGTGGCCGAACCCGGGCGCGATCTCGGCCTCGATGAGGGCGAGCTCCTCGTGTCCCCGCCAGTCCCACAGGGCCACCCCGCCGACCCCCGTGACCGCGAGCACCTCGCCGTCGTGGGAGAAGCCCGTGTAGAAGAGGCCGCTCTCGCCGTGGTTGGGCACGGTCATCTCGTCCTTGGCCGCCTCCGTGTACGCGGGGGCCAGGTGCTCGGAGGGGGAACAGACCTCCCGGTCCGGCACACCCGCCTCCTCCTCGGAGGCGGCACCCGGTCCGGACCCGATCAGACCGGCGTCCCGAGCGGCCCACACACCGATCCCGCCGACCATGGTCAGCGCCAGAGCGGCGGCGCCGACGATCAACAGGCGGCGCCCCATCGCGCCCCTGACGCCGCCCGCACCCGCCGAACGGACCGCGTTCCCGTACTCGTGGGCGACGCCGTCGATCCGGGCCGCGGCGGCCGGGGGCAGCCAGGCGGCGGACGACTCCGCCGGGGCGGTGGGACCGCCGAGCGCCTGGAGCACCTGGGCCGCGTTGGGCCTGCGGGCGGGGTCCTTCTCCAGACACGCCGTGATGACGCCGCGCAGCGACGCGGGGACGCCGTCGAGGTCGGGCTCCAGGTTGGCGATCCGGTAGAGCACCGCCGACGGATGGCCGTCGCCGAAGGGGCCGTCGCCGGTGAGGGCGTGGACCAGGACCCCGCCGAGCGCGAAGACGTCCGCGGCCGCCCCGGTCTCCCGCCCGTCGACGGTCTCGGGGGCCATGTACCCCGGGGTGCCGATGATCCTCTCCTCCTCGGCGCCCCGGGCGTCCTCCAACGCGCGGGCGATGCCGAAGTCGATCACCTGGGGGCCGGCGGCGGAGACCATGACGTTGCCGGGTTTGAGGTCGCGGTGGACCAGGCCCGTGGCGTGCACGCGCTCCAGGGCCTGGGCGATGCCGCGCCCCATGAACCGCACCGTGTCTTCGGGCAGCGGGCCGGTGTCCTGGACCAGGTCCTGGAGTGAGGGGCCCATGACGTACTCGGTGGCCAGCCACGGGGTCTGGCCCGAGGTGTCGGCGGCGAGCACCCGTGGCGTGTAGTTGCCGTGCACGCGCTGGGCGAGTTCGAGTTCGCGGGCGAACCTTTCGCGGAAACCGGGGTCGTAGGCGTACTCGGCCCGGACGACCTTCACGGCGGCGGGGGAACCTGAGGGGTCCAGGCCGAGGTAGACGCGTCCCATGCCACCGGAGCCGAGCAGGGCGACGACACGGTAGTGGCCGACCCGTCCGGGGTCGTTGGGGGAGGGGTGCTCCATGGTGCCTTCCGGGAGGTCAGCTCACCTCGGCGACGACGTTGAAGTCGGCGTCCAGGATGAGGATGGTGTAGACGCCGCCCTCGGGGTCGGAGGCGGTGGCGATGTGCTCGCCGTCGGGGTGGACCCCGACGGGAGGGTTGAGGACCAGGTTGTCGGGGGTGACGAGGTCGCCGCTGCGCGCGTCCCAGACGAACCCCGGTTCCTCGGCGTACTCAGAGGTGGCGCCGTAGACGAGGGAGCCGTCGACGGAGATCTGGACCTCGAAGAGCTCGTTGTTCCGCAGCCCGGGGTCCTCCAGGTCGCGGACCTCACCGGTCTCGATGTCCGCGACGCGGGCGCGGTCGCGGTCCGTGACCATGGCCAGGGTCCTGCCGTCCCCGGCCAGGGAGACCTGGTAGTAGTCGGAGCCCTCGAACCGCTGGAGCTCCTCCCCGGTCTCGGGGTCCCAGACGAGGACGCCGACATGGGTCTCGTAGCCGCGTTCGGCGACCACGCCGACCAGGGCCGAGTCGTCCGGTGTGTAGAACAGGTCCGTCAGCATGCCCTCGATGGGGAACTCGCTCAGGACCTCCCCGTCCCGGACGTCCCACACCTGGATGTGCGGCTCGCCCTCCACGGTGCCGTCGTCGGAGCTGAGCGTGGCGACGCGGCCGCCGTCGGAGGTGAGCGCGGGCATGTCGAACTGGCCCCGCTCCTCGTCCTCGTCGTTGCCGATCACCGCGATCCGGTTGTCGCTGCCGCCGTCCCACACCTCGACGTAGTCGGTGGTGGTGCCCGCCGCGAACCCGTTGGGGGTGATCATGGCGCCGGTCGGGGTGGGGGTGTAGTGGTCGACCGACACACCCTCCCGCCAGTCCCAGCTGGAGAGCGTGTTGGAGCCGAAGACGTGCATCCGCTCGCCGTCCTCGGAGAAGTCGATGTTGTAGAGGAAGCCCTGGAGGGCGAGCTCACCGAGTTCGTCCATCTCGTCCCGTGCCTCGTCCCCCTCGCCGTCCCCGTCGGCGGGAGGCGCGTCGGCGGTGTCCCCGGAAGGCCCGTCCGAGCCCAGGGGGAGGGCGTTCAGCGCCAGGGCGCCGCCGCCGACCAGGACGAGGGCCGCGGCGGCCGCACCCGCGACCAGGGCGGCCCGACCGCGCCGCCTCCCCCTCTCCGGGGCGGGCGGCCGCGGGGGCTCGGCCTCCTCGGCCCGCCGGGTCTCACTCGCCTTGGCGCTGATCTGCCGGTGGACCTGGGAGGGCAGCCAACCGTGTTCGGCGGACGGCAACGGGAGGGCGGAGACCTCCCGCAGGATCGTGTCGGCGTCCGGGCGTCCTGCCGGGTCCTTGGCGAAGCAGCGGGCCAGCAGGTCCCGCAGCGGGCCCTCGGCCACGGCCTCCAGGCGGGGCTCGCCCTTCATGACCCTGCTGAGGGTGCTGACCGGGCTGCCCTGACCGAACGGCGGCCTGCCGCTGGCGGCGAAGAGCACCGCTCCCGCCAGGGAGAAGACGTCGGCGCTCGGGGACACGTTCCGCCCGGTGATCTGCTCCGGTGACGTGTAGGCCGGGGTTCCGAAGGTCTGTCCGGTGCGCGTGAGGACGGTGCCCTCGACGGCGCGGGCGATGCCGAAGTCGATCACCTGGGGGCCGCGTGGCGACAGCAGGATGTTGCTGGGCTTGAGGTCGCGGTGCATGAGCCCCGCCGTGTGGATGGTGGACAGCGCGCGGGCCAGGCCCAGGACCAGCACCCGCAGGGACTCCTCGGGGAAGGGGCCGTTCTCCCGGACCGCCTCCTTGAGCGTGGGGCCGGGCACGTACTCGGTGGCCATCCACGGTGCGGGGGCCTCGGGGTCGGCGTCGACCACCGCCGGGGTGAAGGGGCCGCGCACGCGCTGCGCGGTGCGGACCTCGCGGGCGAACCGGGCGCGGAACTGGCTGTCGTGGGCCAGGTCCGCCTTGACCACCTTCAGGGCGCAGAGGTGCCCGTCGGGGGTCCGCGCCAGGTACACCTTGCCCATACCGCCGGCGCCGAGACGGGCGAGGAGCCGGTGGGGGCCGATGGCGTTCGGGTCGTCGGAGGCGAGGGGCTGCACCGCGGCGGGGTCCTAACTGCGTGCGACCGCCGCGCGCTGGAGTCAGGGGTTACGGCAGGTCCGGGGCGACCGAGGGGTCGGTGTACCCCGCCAATGTAGCTGGTTCACGACAAACCACCCAGGCTCGTGGCCTGATCCGGTCGGTGGCACGGCGAACCGGGGCGGCCGCGGGGCGCGTTAGGGGTGGTGTGGGACGACGACGGCGGGACGACGGCGGGACGACGACGGAGCGGGCACGCGTGTGGGCGCCGTCGTCGTGGCGCAAGGGGGCGCGGGCGTCGCGCGCGCGGGAGGAAGTGGGACCCGGGTGGCGTCAGGCGGCGACCGGCTGGCGGTGCGTGTAGTAGTGCGCGGGCTCCGGGACCTGTGCGAACGGGTTCAGGAGGGCGGCGGCGCCGACGGGGTCGCTCGCGGGGTGCGAGATCGTGCCGCCCTGGAAGAGGTCGTTCCAGAAGAAGCGGCCGTCGCGACACCAGACGTTGACGTCGCGCATGACGGAGGCGACGGCCATCTCGGAGGTGCCGGACCAGTAGAGGGGACGGGAGGCGACCGAGGCGAGCTCGCCCAGCAGAGCCGTGATCGCGCGCTCCGCGCAGAACGCGTGGCGGGGCTTGTGCTTGATTCGTCTGGCGAGGGCCGACTTCGCCCGGGAGGCCCGGGGATTGTTCAGGCGCCAGTGACTCAAGGTCGTCTCCAGTGTGTGTCGGGATACCGCGGGTGTGCTGACCTGTGTGCTTGTGGCGACCACGTCGCCGCGGCGTGAGTTCCGTTCACCTCGCCGTCGTCCGGCGTTGGTGACATCCCTCCGCGAAGTTGGCGAGGTCCGAACGGTGTCGTTACCTCGTAGTTATTCTTCGCGCTCCGGATGCTAGCAGTAACTGACCCCTCGTAGTCGAGGCTTCTTTGAGTGACGCATCTCACAGTTAACAACTGAGTATGGACCTGTTTAAAGCAGAAACGTGCAGTTCAGATGGGGTTTTTCGGACTGCTGTACCTGTGGTGATTTTGCGCAGAAGAGGCCGTAGTCCCGTCCTGGTTGTCGTGGGTCTCACCCAGTTTGGGAACCCTTGGCGCACTCACGATGACTCAGGGTGACAACGCGTGCGTTGCCGGGTCTTTGCCGTTCCTTGCCGAGTCCGCATCCCCGTCCTCGGGGGATGTTCCTGTCCGTGTTGCGTGCCTGGTCACCCCGGTGTGGTGAGCGTTCGACGGCCTGGAGGACACTGGAAGGCGGTGCAAACGAGGAGAGAAGCAGCTAAGTGACGCATACCCAGACATCCGGTGACAGGGCATCCGCAACAGGACGAGTTTCCATGGAGCCGGTGGGTGGTGCACGGGCCTGGCTGGTATGGGGTGTCGCGGTCGCCGGCTACTTCCTCGCCATGCTGCACCGCAACGGGCTCGGCGTGGCGGCGCTGGAGGCGCAGAGCCGGTTCGACGTCGGTCCGGCGCTCCTCTCCCTCCTGCCGATGCTCCAGCTCCTGGTGTACGTCGTCCTCCAGGTGCCCGCCGGACTCCTGGCCGACCGGCTCGGCCCCCGGTACACGCTCGTCATGGGCATGATCGCGATGGCCGTCGGCTCCTGCCTGTTCGCGCTGGCGCCGGGGATCGAACTGGCCGTGGCCGGACGGTTCCTCATCGGTCTCGGTGACGCACTCGTGTTCCTCAACGTCATCCGGCTCGCCGCCCTGTGGTTCCCGCGCTCGCGCTACGCCCTGGTCAGCGGTCTGACCGGGGTGGTCGGCGGCACCGGCCAGGTGGCCAGCGCGGCCCCGCTCGCCTGGGCGCTGGACGGCGTCGGCTGGGAGGCGGCCTTCCTCGCCACCACCGGGGTCACGGTGCTCATGGCCCTGATGGTGCTCCTGGTGGTGCGGGACCGCCCCGTCGGCGCCGCCGGACGGTCCACGGTCGCCGACCCCATCTCCGTGTGGGAGGCGCTCAGGGAGGCGCTGAGGGCGGACGGCCCCCGGATCGGGATGGCCCACCACGCGGCGGTCATGGCGCCGTTCACGATGATGATGGTGCTGTGGGGCTACCCCTTCCTCGTGGGAGGCCTGGGGCTGTCCGAGGGCTCCGCGGCCCTCACCCTCACCGGTCTGGCCGCCGGTGCGCTGTGGCTGGCCCCGCTCGCCGGCGTGCTCGTCGGTCGCTGGCCGGGGGTGAGGGTGTACTTCGCCCTGGCCCTGAGCGGCACCCTGACGATCGGCTGGCTGCTCCTGGTGGCCTGGCCCGGCGGCGTCCCCGTGGCCGTGGGCGTCGCGGTGCTGGCCGTGAGTGCCCTCGGGCAGGTCATGGCGCCCACGGTCTCCTTCGACTTCGCCCGCGACGGCATCCCGGCCAGCCGGACCGGCGTCGCCTCGGGCCTGGTCAACATGAGCGGCTTCACCACCGCCGTGATCTGCACGGTCGCGGCCGGGGCCATCCTCCAGGCCCTGCCGGAGGAGCCCACCTCCTACCAGTGGGCCTTCACCCCGATGGCCGTCGCCACCTTCCTCTCCACCTGCGTGCTGGCCGTGTTCATCCGCCGCCGGGCCCGCACGGCCGCCCCGCAGTAGGAGGCCGCCGCCCACCAGTAAGGGGGAGAGGCCCCCTCCCGGGCCCCGGAACGGCCCCGGGAACGGCGAAGGGGCGGGACGATCGCTCGTCCCGCCCCTCAGGCGCTGATGACCCTCCGGAAGGCTAGAAGGCCTCCTCGGGGACCTCCATGAGACCCAGGTTCACGGTCTGGGCGATCTTCAGCTCGGACTCCACGCGCGGCAGGAACTGCTCGGCGAAGAAGCGCGCGGCGGCGATCTTGCCGGTGTAGAAGTTCCGGTCGTCGTCGCTGGCGCCGTCGATGCTGTTGAGCGCGATCTCGGCCTGGCGGAGCAGCAGCCAGGCGAGGACCACGTCACCGAAGGCGAAGAGCAGGCGGACGGAGTTGAGGCCGACCTTGTACAGCTCGCGGCTGTCCTCGGCGGAGCCCATCGCGTGGCCGACCATGAGCTCGACGATCTTCTCGACCTGGCCCAGGGCGGCGAGCAGGAGCTTGCGCTCCTCCTTGAGCTGACCGTTGCCCGCGTCGCTCTCCGCGAACGCCTTGATCTCGGCGGACAGCGTGCCGATGGCCTGGCCACCGTTCTTCACGATCTTGCGGAAGAAGAAGTCCTGGGCCTGGATGGCCGTGGTGCCCTCGTACAGCGTGTCGATCTTCGCGTCACGGATGTACTGCTCGATCGGGTACTCCTGGAGGAACCCGGAACCGCCGAGGGTCTGGAGGGACTCCGCGAGCAGCGCGTAGGAGCGCTCCGAACCCACACCCTTGACGATGGGCAGCAGGAGGTCGTTCATCGCCTCCAGCGCGGTGGCGTCCTCGCCCTTGGAGTGGGCGATCTGGATGGCGTCCTGCTGGGTGGCGGTGAAGATGACCAGCGAACGCATGGCCTCCACGTACGCCTTCTGCGTCATGAGGCTGCGACGCACGTCCGGGTGGTGCGTGATGGTGACCTTCGGGGAGTCCTTGGCCCCGGCGAGGTCGTTGCCCTGCACGCGGTTCTTCGCGTACTCCAGGGCGTTCAGGTACCCCGTGGACAGGGTGGCGATCGCCTTCGTCCCGACCATCATGCGCGCGTACTCGATGACGAGGAACATCTGGCGGATGCCGTCGTGCTTGTCACCGACGAGGTAACCGATGGCGGGGTGCTTGTCGCCGAAGGTCAGCTCACAGGTGGTGGAGGCCTTCAGGCCCATCTTGTGCTCGACGTTGGTGACGTAGGCGCCGTTGCGCTCGCCGAGCGAACCGTCCTCGTTCACCAGGAACTTCGGCACGAGGTAGAGCGAGAGGCCCTTGGTGCCGGGGCCGGCGCCCTCGGGGCGGGCCAGCACCAGGTGGAAGATGTTCTCGGTCATGTCCTGCTCGGCCGAGGTGATGAAGCGCTTCACGCCCTCGATGTGCCAGGTGCCGTCGCCCTGGTCGGTGGCCTTGGTGCGGCCCGCGCCGACGTCCGAACCGGCGTCCGGCTCGGTGAGCACCATGGTGGCGCCCCAGCCGTTCTCGATGGCCTGCTCCGCGAACTTCTTCTGCGCCTCGTTGCCCTCGGAGTGCAGGATGCTGGCGAAGCCGGGACCGGCGGAGTACATGTGGATGGACGGGTTCGAGCCCAGGATCAGCTCGGCGGCGGACCACACCAGGGAGCGGGGGGCGCCGAGGCCGCCGAGCTCCTGGGGCAGGTCGAGGTTGTACCAGCCAGCGTCCATGTAGGCCTGGTAGGACTTCTTCAGGCTCTCGGGGAGTGCGACGGTGTTGGTCTTGGGGTCGAAGACCGGCGGGTTGCGGTCGGCGTCCTCGAAGGACTCCGCGATGACACCGGTGGCGAGACGGTTGATCTCGTCCAGGATGGTGCGCGCGGTCTCCTCGTCCAGCTCCTCGAAGGGGCCGTCGCCCAGTACGTCCTGGCGTCGGAACAGCTCGAAGAGGTTGAACTCGATGTCGCGCAGGTTGCTCTTGTAATGCGTCATGGACAGCTCCGCTGTGTCCCTGGCCGCGGTGTCTGTACACGCGGATCTACCGACTAGTAACAAGCCAATGTTACTACCCAGTAGAACAAGATGCCAGTGAGGGTAGACACTTGTCTCCCCACGGCCAGGTAAAGCGATCGTCCGTCCAGTTCGCAAGTGGTCCCTGTGGCTCAGGTGCCCACCGGGAGCAGGGTCAGCACCGTCCGGTCCACCCCGTCCAGGTGTAGCAGCGCGTTGGCCGCGTCGTCCGCGAACCCCGAGACCACGAGCGAGCGCAGGCCCAGGGCGGCCGCGCACAGGGACAGGTTCTGCGCCACGTGCCCGCACTCCTGGAGCAGCAGCCGCAGCGCCCGCTGCCCGTAACCCTGGCGGAGCCGACCGAGATCGCCCACCAGGAACACGAGGGCGCCCACCGTGGACGCCGTCACCCCGGGGCGTCCGTCGGCGTGTTCACGCAGGAACGGGGAGAGCTCGGTCAGCCGGTCGGTCTCCGGGACCCCGTCCGCCCTCAGCAGCCGGTGGCCCTCGGGGAGGTAGCGGTAGACCCCCGGTTCCAGGTCCGCCACGTGCCGCGCCACCACCCAGACCTCCGTGGCGTAGGCCGCCCCGGGTGAGGGATGGGTCCGCGGCGGCGCGTGGCGGCCGGGCTGGTCGGCGCGGACCCGGCTGATCCCGGCGCCGTGGCCGAGCAGCGCGGAGAGGTCGGCCAGTTCCAGGCGGGAGCCGTAGTCACCGTGGTCGCTGTTGCGCTCGGCCAGCACCTGCCCGAGGGAGGCGGTGAGCGGGGCGGGCGCGGGGAGCGGGACCGAGGGCGCCGCCGAGGCCCCCTCGCGCACCCCCTCCGGCGGCACCTCGCGGGGGAGGTGGTCCCCGGCCATGGTGTCCGGGCGGTACTTGCCGGCCTCCAGGAAGGTGCGGTCAGGGGAGCTCACGCCGGGGTCGAAGTAGTCACCCGGCGGCTCCCAGCGGGGGTAGGCCAGCGAGAGCAGCCAGGCGATCCGGCGTTCGTCGTCGATGTCCAGTCCGAGCCGGTTGTGCGTCATGTGCAGCAGAGACCAGACGATCCGGTCCAGCCCGTTGGCCAGCCCCTCCTCCGCGTCGATCCGGCGCAGACGCGCGACGGTCTCCCGCAGCCCCCGGTCCCACAGGTGGTGGGTGGAGGCCCCGCCACCTGCCACCAGCCGCTCCACCTGCGGGCGCCGCTGCAACCACCGGGCGGGCGCCGAGTGGAACAGCCGCTCGGCCTCGGCGCGTGCCTGGGTGCCGCCGCGCGCGACCTCGGCCGAGTAGTCCCAGGTGGCGTAGTACCCGCGCGCCTGCCGGACCGCTGTCACGTCGTCGAAGCCCAGCGCCCCGAAGGCCAGGGAGGTGAGGTCGGCCGCCACCACCTGGCGTTGGTGCTGGTGGGGCGCGGACCGGAGCACGGCCAGCGCGATGCGCGTGCTCACGACGAAGAAGTCCTCGCACGCCTCCAGGGCGCGCGGGCCGCCGTACCGCTCGGTCTCGGGCTCGTACACCGCCTCCGTGACCTCGCCGTCGGCGTACCAGCGGGCGGGGTCGGCCTGGGGGAGGTCGGCGTAGTAGGCCTCGCTGTCCAGGTCCAGGGCGGCCGCCGAGGTCTCCTTGGCCAGCGCGCGCATACGCTCGGCGAACTCCGCGACGGCGTCGGGCCCGGCGTCCAGGAACCGGACGCGCAGGTGCGGCCCGCCGTCCCAGTAGCGGAGGAAGAACCAGGAGGCGGCGCGCCCCGAGGAGACCATCCGCTCCGCCTCGGGGGCCAGGTGGTCCAGGAGGAAGGCGTCGATGTCGGCGCGGCCGCGGTGCAGGTAGACGTACACGGCGGACCAGGTGCGGGTCATGGGGTCTCCGGGGCGGCGTCGACGGGGGTGTCCAGGTAGGTGCCGCGTTCGGCGCGCACCCACAGCTGGTAGGCGGGGGTGTGGTCGGGGTCCAGGCCCAGGACGAAGGCCCAGTCGGCCTCCGCGTAGTTGCGCATGGGGCGGGCGCACAGGTCGGTGGCGGCGGCACCGAGGCACCCCCACTGGGCGATCCATCCGAGGAGCGTGTGCAGGACGGTCTCGGCGTGGTCCGGGCCCAGGGCGTGCGCCCAGGCGGGGAAGTCCACGGTCAGGGTGTGGCCGAGGGTGGCGGAGAAGTTGGTCTCGCCGGTGCGGGGGACGGGACGCGCGGGCCCCGCGGAACCGTCGGGGCGGAGTTCGCGCACGACCCGGTCGTCCACCCGGTCGTCCTCCAGCGTGTGCTGGAACAGCCGCAGGGAGTGGGGACGGGGAAGGACCTCGTGGACGGCCGCGAGCGCTCGCACCAGGCCGGAGGTGATCGTGGCTCCCTGCTCGGGGCTGACGTACACGCTGGTCACCAGGTTGGCCGTGGAGACCCCGCTGGTCCGCTCGTCCAGCCAGCGCCGCAGGGTACGGCCCGCCGGGGCGACGGAGGCCGCCACCCGGGCGGTGGCCTCGGGGGAGAGGGACACCCCGTTTCCGGGGCCGTCTCCGTTCTTGTTCGCGTTCCTGCTCCCGCTTCTGCTCCCGTCCCCGTTTCCGACTCCGGAGCCGGTGGCGGGGGCCGGGCCGTCCAGGGTGACGGCGGCGACGGGGGTCATGCCCGGGGGGAGGAGCGGGGCCGCCGCCGCGCAGGCCGGGTGCGCCGGGTCGGGGTGGGTGCGGGGTCGCAGACCGGCCCGGGTGAGGGTCAGACCGAGGGTGGCCAGGAGGTGACCGGCTTCCAAGCGGGCAAGCGAGGGCCGGAGCCGACCGTACTCGGGCGGGTACCGGTGCTGGTCCACCGCCACCACCAGGCGGGCCCCTTCCAGGTCCGAGGGGACCGCCGGACCCCCGACCGGTTGCAGGGCGTGCGACTGCGGGTCGATCCGCAGGCACCACGTGGGGCCCCCGGGGGTGGTGGGGCCTCCGTGCGTGGTGGGGCCTCCAGAGGAAGTGGGGTCCCCGGGCTTTGTGGGACGGCCGGGTGTGGTGGGGTCCCCGGGGGTGTTGGGATCTCCGTGCGTGGTGGGGTCTCCGGGTGGTGTGGGGCCCCCGGGGGGTGTGGGACCGCCAGGTGTGGTGGGGTCCCCGGGGGTGTTGGGGTCTCCGGGTGTGGTGGGGTCTCCGGGTGGTGTGGGGCGGCCGGGTGTGGTGGGGTCCCCGGGGGTGTTGGGATCTCCGGGTGTGGTGGGGTCCCAGGGGGTGTTGGGATCTCCGGGTGTGGTGGGGTCCCCGGGGGTGTTGGGGCCTCCGGGTGTGGTGGGGTCCCCGGGGGTGTTGGGGCCTCCGGGTGTGGTGGGGTCCCCGGGGGTGTTGGGGCCTCCGTGCGTGGTGGGGTCCCAGGGGGTGTTGGGGTCTCCGGGTGGTGTGGGATCTCCGTGCGTGGTGGGACCTCCCGGCGCCACGAGGAAGAGGTCGGCCCCGAACAGGCCCCGGGGGGAGGGGTAGGCCCGGTGCACCGGATACCGGTCGGCGGCCGAGATCCGGCGGACCCGGACGGCCTCCACGCACGCGGCGAGCAGACGCTGCGCGGACGACCAGCCGCCGCCGAGCGCGGTCGCGGCGGCGTCGAGGTCGCGCAGCGGCCCCAGCGCGGGTGTCGGAGGGCGCAGCTGCCCGGGGACCGGCCGGGCCAGCCCGTTCGACGGCCCGTCCCCGAAGAACAGCGTCTCGACCTGGGAGACGTCCTTGTCATGGGACTGCGCGTGGAAGTGCGCGAGCGCGTCCTCGTACCCGTCCCTCAGGGGAACGGGTGCGGAACCGGGTACGTCCTGCCGGGCGCTTCCCATGGAACCCCTCCCTCGAACAGCGCGGACGCCCGGGTCAGCCGCTCCAGGGAGCGGGTCCGGCGGTGGGTGTGGCCGAAGGTCATCGGCAGGGCCCCGGGCACGATCACCTTGACCGCCCGGGTGCCGGAGGCCGCCGTGTACGGGGCGCTGCTCTGGTCCACGACCACCACGTCCAGGCCGAGCCCGTGCACTGCCGCGAGGCGGTCGCGCAGCACCGAGGCGAGGTCGGTTCCGGCGAACGAGGGGGACCGCCCGGCGGTGAGCCGGTCCAGGGGCACGCTCCCGCCGGGGTGTTCCAGGAACTCCCACATCGGGCGGGCCTCCCACAGTCCGTGCAGGCCGGTGTGGTCCTCCAGGGTGCGGACGAGGGTGGGGTCGTCGAGCATGGGCCGACACCGCTCCACCGACACGGACGGGCGCATCCGCACCCACTTCGGGTACATCAGCGCGTTGGTCGCCGTCTCCTCCACCGCCGCCATGAGCGCGCGGCGCGGGTCGAGGTGGGTGCCGGTGGCCAGGCTGAGCGCGGGCGCGCGTCCCTCGCGGACCGCCTCCTCCGGGGCGGTGACCGTCGCCAGGACGGTCGGTATCCCCAGGTCGGAGGTGAGGTCGAACAGGCGCAGGGTGAGGCCGCGCTCGGTCAGCAGGTCCCTGAGGTGCGCGAGGTCGGGGTCGTCGGCCCCCTCGATCAGCCGCAGCCGGGTGCGCGAGTACCAGGCGAGCAGGAACGCGTCCCGCTCCACCACCTCGAACAACCCGTACAGGACGGCCTCCGCGAACGTCCCGCCCACGGCGCAGCCGTTGGACGACTCGTAGAGGAACCGCTCCTCGGGGCGGCCCGCGTGCCAGTACGCGACGTGTTCGGGGACCAGGACCCGGCGCCGCTCGCGGGTGGACCAGCCCCACACCCAGGTGGTGGGGGTGCGGGGGGTGTAGGGCACGGGTGCGAACGTGGGGTGTCCGTACCACTCGGGTTCGTGCTGGCCCAGGCGGGCGGGGTCGACGGCGTCGTCGGCGACGGCCGCGTAGGAGCCGTGGACGGTGGCGGCGCCGTTCAGCCGCCGCCCGCCGGTCACCCGTTCCACCCCTTCGAGGAAGGCGGGGACCTCGCTGGCGGTGAAGCGGGTGGAGCGCCCGTACCCGCCCTCGCGGGACGCGTGCCCGGGTGCGACGGTCTCGCAGGTCATGAGGGCCAGGGGGGACTCCTCGTCGCGGTAGACGTGCGCGACGGGACCGAACCGGAAGTCCAGCAGCCGGTCGCGGAGGACGTCGCGGTCCATGGCGCGGGTGCGCAGGGCGTCGCCCACGGCGGGCAGCGGATCGGTGAGGTCGAGGGTGTCGCCCGGCTCCGTGACCCCGAGGCCGTGACCGTCCGGGAAGCAGTGTCCGCAGGAGGGGTGGGGGACGAGGCCGTGCCGGGTCACCTCCCCGGTGCGGCAGTCCAGCACGACCATGCGAAGGCGCAGGTCGACCGGGTCGGTGGTGGCGGTCAGCGCGGCGAACGCGTCGGCCCACAGCGTGAGGAGGTCGTCCGGAGGCGGCGGGGAGGTGTCCGGTTCGCCCTCCACGTCCGAGCGCCAGAGTCCGGCGCACCGCGCGCAGCCCGTGGCCCCGTCCGGGGTCCACGGGCCGAGGACGGCCAGGGCACCGCTCATCGCGGAGTGCAGGAGCCCGCTGCCGACGCGCACGGTGTGCGGCCGGTCGAGGGTGGCACCGACGGGGGAGAGGCCGTCGAGGTCGGGGGTCAGGTCCACGCGGCCACCGCCGAGTGCACCCCGAGGTCGCGCCAGGTGTCGGCGCCGCCGGGCGCCTCCACCCGCACGGCACCGGTCTCCAGGGCCCACCGCGCCAGCGCCGGTGTGCCGGTGGCGGCGGGCGGAAGGACCGCGTCGGGGGCCTCGTCGGCCAACCGCACGCGCGCGACCGCGTGGAGGAGTGCCTCCTCCACGCAGGTGGAGGGGTCGGGCGCGGCGCCCGTGCCCAGCGGCCCTCCGTCCGAGGCCACACGGGCCCGCCACACACCGGTGCCGTCCAGCTCCTGGAGGGTGAGCTCGGCCGCGACCCCGAACCGCAGGGTGAGCGCGGCCCAGAGTCGGCGGGCGGTCGGGGAGGGGGACGGGGTGTCCACGTCCTTCCAGCGGGCGTCGGGTTCGCGGAGGACGAGGTCGCCCACGGCCGCGCCGATCGCCGCGGCCTGGGTCAGCCCGGTCCCGAGTCCGCAGGTGGATGCCGGACCCCCGGGTGGGCGGCCCGCGTCCGCGCGGCCCGCCTCGGGACGGCCACCCGCGTCGGGCGCGTCAGCGAGCCCCGCGCGTGCTCCCGGGGTCTCCCGTCCGAGTGCGTCCCCGGCGTGTGCCCCGGGTCCACCCGGTCCTGACTCCTCCCACACCTCGTGCAGGGCGTTCTCGTGGTCGGGCACGGCGGTCGACCCGAGTCCGGCCCGGTGTTCGACCCCGCCAGCACGGTGTCCCGTACCGCCCGCCGCGGAGCCCGTCGCGGTCGTCCCATCGGTCGTTCCCGTGGTCCCGCTCGTGGTCCGGGGGTCGGTTCCACCATCAGTGGGACCGGTGGTTCCGCGGGTGTCCCACGCGACCTCGTTCAGAGCGTTGACCAGGGCGCTCTCCCGAGCGAGCGCGGTGGTCAGCCCGTGTCCCGCGTGCCTCCCCGACCTGGCCAGGCCGACCGGCAGCTGGGACAGGTTCCCAGGTGCGGGTGGGGCGACCGGACCGAACACGCGGTCCCACAGGTGCGTCACGGCGTCCAGGCGGTCGGGGACCTCCAGCGGCTCGGCTGGTGCGAACCCCTCGGGCGCCGTCTCCGGCAGCGGCAGGCGAACGCGCGGGTCCAGCGGTTCCGTGACGAGCAGGGTGTGGGGCTCGCTGACCAGCTCGTCGGTGGTCACCATGAACTCGGGGCCCGGTCCCGGCGCCGAGGTCACCCCGGGGGCGGACACCCCGCGCGCCACCTGGGCCACCAGGGCCAGGGCCAGCTGGGCGGCGACCAGGCTCCGGGTCACCCCCAGCGCGGCGGCGTCCGGTTCCCGGTGGTCCGGATCGCCCTCCCTTCCGGCGAACCAGGCGCGCAACCGCCCCGACAGGTCCGGGGTGCCCGGACGGTCGCGCGGCCCGGTCAGCCAGAGGCCGTCACCAGCGGCGACGACGTGTTCGGCCTCGGCCGCTCCCCCGTTCGGGGAGAGCCGGGCAGTCAGCAGGACCGGTGCCTCGGGCATCGGCCCGGTGTCCGCGTGCACCTCCCCGAACCCCGCGCGGGCCAGCGCCCGCCGTACCGCCGCCTCCAACAGCGGGCACGAGGAGCGGACCCGGACCGCACTCGTGCGCAGCGCGGCCAGTGCGGCGTACGGCCGGTGGGTCACCGACTCCAGGTGCGGGTAGGCGGCCCGTTCGGCCTCCGTGAGGGAGGCGGGTTCGGGTTCGAGGTCGCGGAGGAACCGGTGCTCCTCCAACTGGTCGAGGATGCCCGCCAGGAACGGCCGCCCCGCCTCGGGGAAGCGTTCCAGCAGGTCGGAGCGGTGGAATCCGGCGCGGAGGGCGGGTTCCAGGGCCCGCCACACGGTGTCGGCCCGGGAGCCCCGGACGACGACGGCGGTGGCGCCCATGCTGAGCGCCACCCCCTCCGACGCGAGCGATCGGGCGCGGACGGCGCTCTTGAGCCGCGCCGCCGGGGTGGTCGCGGTGGTGTCAGGCATCGCCCACCCACGGAAGGGTCGGCCGCAGCGCCGGGTCCGCGCTCTGGTGGTCGACGACCCGGCGGACGGTCTCCTCCCAGCCCTCGCCCACCACCTCCTGCGCGGCCTCGGTGAACAGGTACGCCACCGAGTAGCGCTGGACGGGGGCGACCCCCATCAGCGGCAGCAGGTCGAAGAAGCAGTTGATGAGGAACCGGAAGGCCGCGAACCCGTACCCGTCTCCGAGCCGGGTGAAGTCGAGCTTGCGGAACTCCCGGTGGAAGTCGCTGTACGAACGGTCGTCGGAACCGCTCCAGCGCACCCGCACGTCGTCACCGAACTTCGCCGCCTGCTCCTGCCGCTCCGGATGCGGGAACGGCAGGATGTGGTCCCGGCGGGCCAGCGCGACCGCCTCGGGCAGCCACCGGTCGGCCCACTCGCCCCAGGCCAGCGCGTACGGGTCCGCGCCGTCGCGCTCGTGGACCGCGCGCAGGGACGCCACGAGTCCCTCGCGCTGCCGCCGGTAGGCGGTGGCCAGCCGTTCCTGCGCCGCCCCCTGCGGGTCGGACCAGTGGAAGTACTCCTTCCAGTGCGACAGGAAGGCCTGGTAGCCGGAGCGCAGGCCCCACTCGGGGTAGCGCGTCGCGATCGCGCCCATCCCGGCGAAGACGTTGGCGGAGACCGCCCGTTCGCCGCCGCGCCCGCCCGCCTGGTCGGCCACACGGGAGAGGCCGTCGGTGAGGACCCGCCCCTTGAGCGCGACCGCCTCGGGGCCGCGCAGGAACGTGTCCACCGGGTCGCCCGCCAGGCGCCGCGTGCCGTTGTCCGGCTCGATCGGCGCGTAGGGGCCCTCCACCAGCTCCAGCCGTCCCATGCGCTGGGAGAACGCCTCGTACTGGACGGGGTCCAGCCTTCGCCGCGAGGGCTGGCGGCCCAGGAAGGCGCGGACCCCCTCCTCGGCCTGGGCCAGGGCTGCCTCCACCGCCGCCGGGTCGCCGTCCGCGTAGAGCACGCAGTGCGGGCCGAGCCGCCAGTGCAGGTGCAGCCACGCGGCGGTGACGCCCTCACGGGCGGCGGCCGTGCGCGCGGCGGGTACGAGACAGTCTCCGAGCAGGGCGCTCTTGTCGCTGTCGTGGTAGTTGACTCTGAGTCCGACGGTCAAGGGGTCAGCCTCGCTTCGCCTGGGGGATGGGAAGGGGGAGCGGGGGCGGTGCCCGCCGCGCGCGGCACCGTGGAGAGTTCGAGGAACAGCTCGCTGGCGTGCGCACCGGCCGGGCCGTGCACACGGAGGTGGTCCGGGCCGGGGAACATCTCCTCCACCAGGAGCGCCGGGCCCAGGTGGGCCAGGCGTTTGGCGGCGGTGCCGGTGTGCAGCCTGCTCAGGAAGTCCACGTGCTGGGGCTTGGGTGCCATGGCGCGTTCCAGCGGACCGAGCCTGCCCCCCTGGAGCGGGCGGACGAACACCTGCTCGGGGATGCCCCGGAGCTCGCGGTCCACGTTCAGCCGTCGGTGCAGTCGGGCGGGGGACTCCTCCGGCCGGGGGGAGAGGTCGGCGGTGTCCATGCCCCACCTGCGGCGGAACAGGGTGAGCGCACCGAACCCGATCCGGGGTGTCCCGCCCCGGAACCCGCGCCGGGTCCAGCGGTCGTGGAGGTCGATGGTGAGGTCAGCGAAGGAGAAGAACGGCGAGTCCGCGACCATCGCCACGAGCATCTCGTCGTAGGGCAGCGCGTGCGGCACGAGGAATCCGGTGTAGACGGGGTCGATCTCGCGCCCGCCGTCCCGGACCAGGCGCAGCCCGTGCGGGGTGTGCACCAGGGTGAGGTCCAGGGTGGAGGGGCCGGGCACCAGGGTGGGTTCGTCGCGCAGCGCCAGTTCCTCGTCGGCCAGCGCCGGTGACAGGTTCGCGTTGAACCCCAGCGCCGACCGCATGTGCACGGTGTCGGCCTCCGCCGGGCCCAGCCGCCGCACGTGGTCCGCGACCCGGTCCCGGACCTCCTCCGGCAGGTGACCGAGGAACCGGCTGAAGTAGCGGGCCCGGCCGCCGTAGAGGTGGTTGACCACCAGCCCGTCCGGGACGGCCTGGCCGAACACCGCGAAGGAGCGCCGGGCGGCGAACTCCCGGTCCGGCAGCATCGCCGCGACCTCGTCCACCACCGCCGGGTCCACCTCCACCCGGTCCCCGCCGGAGCGGCCGAGTTCCACCAGGTGGTCCACCGCGCGCCGACGCGCGGCCAGCACCCGGGTGAGCTCCGGGTCGGCCCCGGCCAGGGCGGCGGGGTCACCGCCCATGAGCTCCTGGGTCAGGGGGAAGGCCGCCCGCGCGTGCTGGGCGAACCCCTCCAGGTCGGAGCAGCGCCCGCCCCGGCCGTAGCGGGACACGAACACCTGCTCCAGGGCGCCCGAGAGCACCCGCTGGTCGTCCAGGGCGAACAGCAGCGGCATGAGTCGTCCGAGGTCGGCCGACCACGTGCGGGTGCGCTCCCGTTCCACGGGGACGCCCCGGGAGACCAGGCAGTCCTCCACCACGGGTGAGGTGGCCGAGCCCTCCACCCCGACCGCCGCCGACCACAGGTGTTGCAGCCTCAGCACGTCACCGGCGCGACCGGCCCCGTCGGAGTCAGCGAACCCGGCCAGCACCGTCTCGGTCTCCGCGAAGGCGGTCGCGACCCGTGCCGCCGCCTCGCCGGGCAGGGAGCGGGCCAGCCGGTGCCAGTGCCGCGTGAAGTCGGGGGACTGCTCGGGCACGGGCGACCACGGCACCAGGACGCCCACCCCGATGAGCTGGTCCAGCACGCCCAGCGCCCGGTCCGCGCCGCAGCCGAGGTCGGCGGCGACCGCGTCGCGCAGCGCGGCCAACCGCGCCGGTGCGGCCGCGCGCTTCTCCAGGACGGTGACGAGGCGGTCCCAGCTCCCGGTCATGGGCAGCCGGACCTCCTCCTCACCGAAGGCCTCCGCGCGCAGCCCGGGGGAGGGCGGCGCCCACCGGCGGCGGCGCACGACCAGGCGTTCTCCCTGGTCGGTCACCTCGCGCCGGGCCCCGCCGGTGAGCACCCACTCCAGGCCCAGACGCGCCTCGGGGTCGGCGGCCAGGGCCCGCGCCGCCTGCCGGGGGAGCAGGCGGCGGAGCGCGGCGTGCGAGGTGAGGGTCAGGGGTCGGTCGGCCTCCTCCGAGGCCCCGGCCTCCTCGGCCTCCAGGGGGGAGAAGTGCACGGCGGTGTACAGCGAGTACGGGCTGACCTTGACCGTGGAGCGCGAGAAGTACCGGACCAGGGCGGCCTCGGCCTTGCGCATCCGCTTGTCGGGGGCGCCGTCCCTGGCGGCGCGGGCGGCCACCGCCCGGTGCAGGTCCGGGCTGGACAGCGCGGTGGCCCGGTCCACCCCGGGGTCGCGGGCCCACGCGGTCAGGGCCGCGCGCTCGGCCGTGAGCGCGGGCTCGTGTTCGGCGTCGACCAGGGCGGCCGCGGCACGCGTCTCCCGCCAGAGGTCCGCCCACGCGCCCAGGAGGGGGACCTCACGGGTGACGGGGTGGTCGTACAGGTCCTCCCGGGGAGGGCGGCGGTTGAACACGGCGCGCTTGGCGGCCAGCGCCGCGCTCCGGTGGGCGCCCAGCTCGGGCGCGGCCCGGTGCAGGGCCTCCAGCAGTCGTTCGCGCAGCTCCTCGCGTTCGCGTTCGAGCCGGGCGAGGGAGCGCAGCAGGGGCGCGGTCGGGGCCGCGCCGCGCAGCTGCCGGTGGGGGTGGGGGTTGACCCTGGAGACCAGGTAGGGACCCTCCACGACCTCGAAGGACCGTGAGGGTGCGTCGGGAGTGTTCAAGCCCCGGTCCCCTCCGGTGCCGTGACCTCGTCCTTCTCCTTGCGCTTGGACGAACCGAACCCGCGCGGCTCCCGCTCGGAGGCCCACCGGAACCAGCGCAGCGCGGCCACGGTGCCCAGCAGCGACCACGCCAGCAGCAGCGCCACCGCGGACCAGTCCCACACGGGACCGGACTCGGACAGGGCGCCCTGGACGAGGAGGGTCAGCGGTCGGCCCGGAAGCAGGTCGACGACGGCGCCCACGGTGTCGCCCAGCGGGAGGACGACGAACCCGCCCGCGAGGAAGGCGGTCGGGAAGAAGATGCCGTTCACCATGGGTACGGCGGCGTCGGCGTTCGGCGGCAGCAGGGAGGCGGCGGCGCCCAGCGGGGCCATGCACAGGAAGCCGAGCAGCAGTGCGGCCAGCAGTTGGGGGAGACGCGCCGGGTCGATGGTCACGCCCATGCCGAGTAGGCCGATCGCGGTCACCACACCCAGCACGATCACGGCGGTGAGCAGCGTGTTCACCAGGTAGGCGCCCATCACCGTGGCCGGGCTGACCGGGGTGGTGCGGAAGCGCTTGAACAGCCCGTGGTGACGGCGGATCGCCAGTCCGATGGCGACGTTGGCGAAGGCCACGGACATCAGCGCGAAGCCGAGGATGCCGCCGAAGCTCAGGTTGGCCTGGGTGACCTCGTGTTCGCCCACGAGCCGGATCTCGTCCGCCTGGGAGCGGAAGGCCAGCCCGAAGCCCACGTAGAACATCACCGGCATGAGCACGATGAACGCCAGGGTGATGGGCGAGCGCCAGAACTCCTTGAGCTCGCCGTCCACGTGCAGCCAGAAGGAGGACGGGCGGCGGGTGCTCCGCGCGCGTTCGGTTCCCGTGACGCTCATTCGCTCTTCTCCGCTTCCAGCACGCCGTTCTCCAACATCGCCACGTACGCGTCGTCCAGGCTGGGCGGCACGATCGTGAGGCCGCTGATCCGCGTCCCCTCGTCCCGGGCCCAGGCCTGCACCCGCTCCACCACCGCGTCCTGGTCGTCGGTCAGGATGCGCACCCTGCCGTTGACCAGCTCGGCCCCCTCGGGCAGGCGGTCGTCCGTCCCCTCGGGGCGGGCGAACTCCACCACCGTGTACGCCGCCGAGCCCCGGACGAGGTCGTCGGGGCTGCCGGAGGCTATGAAGGAACCGTCGCGGATGACGTCCACGCGGTCCGCGAGCTCCTGGACCTCGGTGAGGTCGTGGGAGGTCAGCACCACGGTCGTGCCGCTCTCACGCAACCCCGCCACCAGCCCGCGGATGCGGCGGCGCGAGACGGGGTCCAGCCCCGTGGTGGGTTCGTCGAGGAAGAGCAGTTCGGGGCGGCCGGTCAGCGCGAGGGCGAGGTCGAGACGGCGGCGCTGGCCGTCGGAGAGTGACTTGACCAGGGCGGACCGCTTCTCCGTGAGTTCCACCTGGGCGAGGGCGTCGTCCACGTCGAGCGGGTCCGGGTAGTAGGAGGCGTGGCGGCGCAGGATGTCGCGGACCGACAGCCCCGGTTCCAGCATGGTCTGTTGCAGAACCACGCTCATGCGTGTGCGGAGCCGGGCGAAGTCACGGCGGTTCCCGGGGTCGAGGCCGAGCACCTCCACCCGGCCCGAGGTGCGTCCCCGGTGCCCCTCCAGGATCTCGATCAGCGTCGTCTTGCCCGCCCCGTTGGGGCCGAGCAGCGCGGCGATCTGTCCGGCGGGCACTTGGTAGGAGATGCCGTGGAGCACCTCTCCCTTCCCGTAGTCCTTGGTGATGTCCGTGGCGTCGATCGCGTACACGTGCGGCCCTCGTCGTGCTTCTTCTGGGGGGTTCGGGGGCGGGGGAGGGGCGGCCCCGGCGAGAGGGCCGCCCCGGTTCAGGGGGTCAGCCGCACGAACCCGAGGAGCAGCAGCTGCTGGAGCCGCAGCACGAGGTGGAGGTGCAGGAGCTGGAGCCACTGGTGGCCCCGGTCTCCGGGACGGCGACCGCCTCGCGGACGCTCATCACCTCCATGTCGTCGAAGTTGAGGTCGGGCAGGTCGATCGTGGGGGTTTCCTGCGACGCCATCGGACACCTTCTTCTGATGTGAGGGGGATGTTGACGTGAAACGTTGGAGCCTGCCCCTGCCGAATTCACGCTTGGGTAACGCGGTCACGCGCGTTCCGGTGACGGGGCCGTCCCGGAGTACTCCGTCAGCCGCAGGAGCCGCCGGAGCAGCAGCTGCTGGAGCCGCAGCACGAGGTGGAGGTGCAGGAGCTGGAACCGCTGGTGGCCCCGGTCTCCGGGACGGCGACCGCCTCGCGGACGCTCATCACCTCCATGTCGTCGAAGTCCAGCTCGGGCAGGTCGATCTCGGGTGCCGTCGAATGGGGCATTGTGTGGCCTCTTCGTTTTGAATCTTCCTGGCGGGTCCCCCGGGAGGAAAGAAAGTAACATGCGGCCAGAGCGGTAGATAGAGGTTGTATTGATCCTTTTCCCTGGTGTGGCTGCCGGTTCTTCTGCGCTTCACGGCGGGAACACCGGAAAGGAGAAAGGGCTCTGGTTCCACGGGGAACCAGAGCCCTCGTTCATTCGACACGCAAAGTGATCAGCAGGAGCCGCGCCCGGCGGTCGTGTCGCACAGAGCCGGACCGTCGGTCCAGGAGAGCGAGTCCCGCGCGTTGCCGCCGAACGGACGGGTGACGGTCACGTCCACCCCGTGCCCGGAGTCCGCCGCGAGCCACACGCGCACCTCGCGGAGGCTGTCGCCCGAACCGGCCCTGAACACGTAGAACGGTGACGGCACCGGAGAGCGGCCGCTCTCCGGCCGGGTCCACCAGTCGGCGCCCTGGGCGTCGGCGACGTCCACGAACAGGCAGTCGTACGAGGCGCCCTCGAACTCGCAGGTGCGCGGCTGTGCCCCGCCGTGGCGGCCCACACTCGGGTCGGACGTGATCCCGGTGTTCACCGCCCGCCAGTACACGGTGTCACAGTCCCCGCCGGAGCAGGCGTTCCAGTCCGCCCACGCGGTGGCACGCGCGGCGGGCGCCGCGGAGCCCCGGTTGATGGCCGCGCAGTACTTGTCCACGATGTAGGGCACCACGAAGTCGGAGACCCACACGGAGTCGATCGCCTCGCCCGCCGTGTTGTTGGTCCCGAGCCCGGCGGAGTCCATCTGCCACAGGCCGACGCCCGGGTTGAAGAACAGGCCGTCGCGACCGGCCGGGTCGTACAGGCCGGACTGGTTGTCGTACCTCGACAGGGTCATCGGTGAGGGCGGCAGGGACGAGCTCGCGGAGACCTCGGGCCAGACGGGGGCCAGCGCCAGGGCGGTGGCGGACTCCGCCGTGATCGCGCAGGAGGCGCCGGCGGCGGCGCCCTCGGCGGCGTTCCGGGCGGCCGCGAGGGGTTCGGCGCCGAAGCTCAGCGGTCCGGGCGGGATCGCGGTGTTGGCCAGCTTCTCCTCCACCGCCTCCCGGTCCGCCTCGGCGCGTTCGGCGGGGGTGTCGGCCGGTGTGGGGACGAACTCGACGGTGTCGTCGGGCGCGGCCAGGGCGGTCTGCGGGGCGCAGAGCAGCGCGGCGGCGGCCAGGGCGGTGAGGGTGGTCAGGGCACGCCGTCGGAACGGCGGTCGGGGGGTCTTCACGTGTCCACCTCTGGAGCGGGTTCGAGGGGAGGGGGCTCACCGGCCGGGTCACTGTCGGTGGTTTCCAACGTGGATGTCTGACTCGGAGGAAAGTTACCTCCCGCTCCCGGATCGGACAAGGGCCCCTGACCGGGTCCCCTCACGCTCAGCGCCGGGAGTAGGAGTCCTCCTCGTCGTCCGGGCTGCCCGTCCGACGGGCGCGTCGGCGCTCCCGGACCCGGGCGACGACGAACCAGACACAGGCCACCGCGACCAGGCCCAGGACCACCTTGGACCCCGCGCTGACGTACTCCTCCACCACGTGCCACTGCTCGCCCAGGTGGTACCCGACCAGGACGAAGAGGGTGTTCCACACGGCGCTGCCCAGGGTGGTGAGCCCCAGGAAGAGCGGCAGGGACATGCGCTCGATCCCGGCCGGGATCGAGATGAAGCTGCGGAACACGGGGATGAGCCGCCCGATGAGGACCGCCTTCGGCCCGTGCCGTGCGAACCAGTCCTCGGTCCGGTCGATGTCACTGAGCTTGACCAGGGGGACACGGCTCGCCACCGCCCTGAAGCGTTCCCGCCCGAGCCAGGCGCCGAGACCGTACAACGCGAGCGCGCCGACCACGGAGCCGACGGTGGCCCAGAGCAGGACCTCCACCAGGCCCAGCTCGCCCCGGGACGCGGCGAAACCGGCGGTCGGCAGGATCGCCTCGCTCGGAATGGGCGGGAAGAGGTTCTCCAGCGCGATGGCCAGACCGACCCCCGGTCCGCCGAGGACCTCCATGAGTCCGACGACCCACCCGACGAATCCGTCCGTGGGTTCGGCCGCCGCGAGGGCGAGATTGGCGTTCACTCGTTGCTCCTGTTCACGGTCCCTTTTCGAAGGGTGGAACAGAACGTTAGGCGCCGGGGGCGACGCTCCGCGTAAAGACGGATCCCTTTCTCCGGCCGCATCGGGGCAAGGGGGTGTGCACGGCGGACCGCCCCGGTCGGCGGGTCCCGGTCGGTCGGCCCCGGTCGGTCGAACTCCGACCGTGGGGCGGGCTCAGCCGCCGAGGACGCGCTCGACGAGGGTCCGCCAGCTGTCGGCCAGGTGGTCGCAGCCGTCCTCCCCCGACGGGCCGGAGAGGTCGTCCGTGCCCAGGTACAGCAGGAACGGTCCCTCCAGGGCGGCGGAGAGCTGGAGGGCGAGGCCGTCCGGGTGGGGGAGGGGCGGCCTGATCTGTCGGAGCAGCATCCGGAAGTGCGGAGGGGTCATGCTCACGGAGGCGGGGGTCAGCGCGGAACGGTCCAGGCCCGCGCGGATGACCGCGTGGTTGGTCCTGAGCATGTCGAAGCGGGCCAGGCCGTAGGCGATCAGGCGTTCCTTCGGTTCGGCCCCGGGCCCCAGCGGCGGCGGGCCGTACAGCACCGCCTCCTGGAACCGCAGCTCGTCGTCGTGCATCACGGCCTGGAAGATGCCCGCACGCGTGCCGAAGCGTCGGAAGACCGTTCCCTTGCCCAGCCCGGCACGCTCGGCGAGGCCGTCCATGGTCACGTTCTCCGGGCCCAGCTCGACGATCATCGCGCGGACCGTCCGCAGCAGGTGCTCGCGGTTGCGGGCCGCGTCCGCCCGTTCGGGGCGCGGTTTTCCGAAGGGGACCACTGGCACATCCACGGAGCCAACCTACCCCGGGAATACTAAGCGGGGGATAGTCCGTTTATGCTGTCGTCACGCCGCGACACCGGGCACGCGTCCGGTCAGCGGTACACCGAACCCTTGGGAGAAGTAGGCATCATGCACCTGTTCCGACTGGACGGCAGCATCTTCCCGTCCGTGTCCTCCAGCGCCGAGATCGCGGACCGCGCCGAGACCGAGTGGGCCACGGCGCACCCGGGCGGCGTCGTGAACCGCCGCCACCTGGGGACCGACCCGCTGCCCGCCGACGCCTGGGTCCACGCCACCGTGGGCTCCGCCACCCCCGAGGCCGAGCGCACCCCGGCCCAGAACGAGGCGCTGGCCCTGGCCGCCCGGCTGGCCGGGGAACTGGAGAGCGCCGACGCCGTGATCCTGGCCGTACCGATGTACAACTACGGCGTCTCCCAGCACTTCAAGACCTGGGTCGACCTGGTCATCGCCGGTGCCGGTGCCACCAACCCGGTGCTGAAGGGGGTCCCCACCGCGCTGGTCACCACCGCCGGAGGCGGATACGGTCCCGGCACCCCCCGCGAGGGCTGGGACCACTCCACGCCCTATCTGGAGCGTGTCGTCGGAGACCTCTGGCAGGCCGACCTCACCCTGATCAAGTGCGAGCTCACCCTGGCCGCCACCACTCCGGGGATGGAGGGCCTGAGGGACCTCGCCGAGCAGGAGCGCACCAGGGCCCTCGACGCCGCCCGCGACACCGGTCGTGCGCTCGCCGGGGTCTGACCCCAAGGGCGGGGGCACAGCGTGACGGGTACCGGAATCCCCGGGGGTCCACCACCACAGACTTCTGCCCTCACCGACCTGGAGAACTTGCGGTGGTGGTGGAGTGTGTCGTCCAGTGGGGACTCGACCTTCCCGTCTTCACCAGTTTCGTCATCAGGATCAGTCACAGCAGTGGTGATGCCCGTCCGGCTGGCGAACGCCCAAACAGGTTCCCCTGTTTTCACGATGAGACGCCTCCATCCCACCGGGGGGCACTCCTTTCGGGGCCCACAGCCGCCCGGGAAAGTGCTGCCGCACGGGTTTTGTACGGGACTGGGGATTTCTCACCCGAGGCGCCTCAGCTATCCGTGGAGCTCGCTTTGTTCCGGCGAGCTTCGCGACGCACTGGCCTGTGGAGGACGACACAAGGCTGACCAGGCCACACCACGTCCAGATTCCGTCCCCGCCGACACCATTGCGGAAACCCCTGCCGGGCGTACCCGGCAGGGGTTCTTGGATACCTGCTTGGCTCAGGCCGGAGAGCACCCGCTGTCAGCGAAGGTCCTCTCAAGCGGTGTCGGAGATACCTGATCCTGTCGACGACCGGAGTCGTGGCAGCGACCGCGGGTGCTGAGGGATCACACCTGGGCGGTCAGGGCCTTCCAGTAGGTGACGTCAGCCGCCCGGTTGAAGTAGGCGTTGGTGCACACGTCGTACAGGCCGGGGCCGGAGGTGCTGTTGGTCTCCAGGAAGCTGCCGTTGGCGTAGAGGTTCCACAGCAGCAGCACGTCGCCCAGGCGCACCGACTGGTCCAGGGGGCTGGAGGTCTGGGCCAGGATCCGCCAGCGGCCGGTGCCCTCGGCCCGGTCCCTGCCCGGTGAGGTGGAGACGTCATACCTGCCGCCGGACTGCTGCTGGGCGTTGGACGCGTGCCCGTTGGTGTCCAGGTACCCGCCGTCGTCCAGGTAGAGGTTGCGCAGGTAGATCACGTCCCCGCTGATCACCAGCGCCCCGGCGGCCTTGCCCGTGGCCGAGAGGACCTCCCAGGTTCCGGTACCGGCGCCTCGCGTGGGTGTGTCCGCTGTGGAGACCCCGTACTTGGCGGGAGCCGGGCGATGCCCGTTGGTGTCGAGGTATCCGCCTGCCCAGTTGTTGTACCCGTTCTGCAAATGAATGAGGTCGCCGTACTTGATCTCGTTCGCCACGAAATTCCTCTTTCAAACAGGGAACACGCGCAGTCTCGTGGAAATATGCCCACGAACTGGGTTTGCGTGCCAACAGGACCACTGTGCCATCAAACAAGGCCTGGTGTACATCATTTCCCAAAAGAAGTTTATTTCCTTCGCTTTCGGACATGCTCACAATTCTTTCCATCGTCGCCCGTAAGATGAAATGCACCAAAAGTCACTATTGCACTCGGAGGCGGATACTCAAGGAGCAAGAATGCTGAAAGTCGGGGTGTGCTCCGGACAGTAGGCACCTCAGGCAGCTTGAGGAGTGCTCGTGGCGCGGTGCGCGATCCCGGCTCCGGAGCCACCACGCCGCCGCACCCGGCCTCGTCCCCGGACGGTGCCGATCCCCGGCCGCATATTCTCTGAGGTGCACCGATCACGAACCTGGAGAGCACACGATGCTGGAACTGCTGCCCGGACTCACCCAGATCTACGAGGGGTGGGCGCAGCACTACCCGGACGTGCACCCGCTGACCATCCAGTTCCCCGCCCGCGAGTCCGAGCAGGGGATCAACGGGGTGCTCGCCTACCCGATGGAGGGCCACTGGCTGCTGGTCACCTTCGGCCTCACCGAGCTGGGGGAGAAGACCAGCGAGGAGAAGCGGGTCTCCGGCGCCGGGTTCGAGTTCACCTGCCGCATCCCGCGTGAGGACGGCGACGAGACGGTGCCCGCGTGGATCCTCCGCGTCCTGCACGCGCTGGCCGACCAGTACGTGGCCGGTGCGCAGCTCGACGTGGGGCACTGGATCGTCACCCGGTCCCCGCTCGGCGGGGAGAGCGCCAACGGGGACATGACCTCGCTCGCGATCGTGCCCGACGCCGACATGCGCATCCTGGACACCGACAACGGCCTGGTGCTGTTCTTCCAGGTCGTGGGGCTCAAGACCGAGGAGGGCGAGTACGCCCAGGAGGCCGACACGGTCGCCCCGATCATGGCGCTGCTCCGCGACCGCGACCCGAAGATGATCACCGACCCCGATCGCGAGACCATCCGCCTCTAGGCGGCGGTCCTGGGAAGGACTTCGTCACCTGAGAACGCCAGGAGGGTCCCGATCGTGAGCGGATCCGCTTACGACCGGGACCCGGTGACAGGTGCCCTTCGCAGGGTCGCGCCCCCTAGACGGCCGATGTCAGAAGACGAAGCGTGCGTCGAGGGCCGAGGCCGAAGAACATGCGCATCGCCATCGCCAGGCCCCATGAGACCCGGACCCGATCTCCGTCGATTGACACGAGCATGGGGCGTGACGACCAACCGGGTTTGGCGCGGTCGAGGATCTCCCGTACTCCGGGGTCCTGGAGGCTACGCGTCTCCAACCAGCCGCCCCCGACCTGCTCGACCATCGTGGCGATGTCCGAGCAGTGAGAGCAGGTGTTGTCATAGAGCAGGTACCGAACCATCTGTCCTCTCCCTGGGGGTGCCCGAGACGGGGATGACCTGGTCGCGTGTACGGCAGGGGACCGTGGCCCCCGTTCGGGCGCTCACGCGTCGCGCCTGAGGAGTACGAGGGCGTAGGCCGCCGAGAGGACGCTGGCCCAGAGACCGAGCGTCAGGGCGGCGGCCGCCGGTGTTATCTCAGTGACCTCGAAGGCCGGCGTTCCGAGAAGACTCATGCTGGCCTGGTCGGGCAGGAAACGGATCCCCTCCGGCCATTGCAGGAACCCTCCACCAGTGAAGATGGCCACCACCACGAAGGTGGAGAGTGGTGCGACGGTGCCGCGCAGGACGGCGGCGAGACCGAAGGCCGTGACTGACATGAACGTGTAGGCGAGGACCCAGCGGGCCAGGTCCATGGCGAGGGGACCCGCGCCCACTCCCTCCGACAGACCCAGGACCACGCGGCCCGGCGCGAGCACGACGACGGCCCCGGCGACGACCACCGCGACCATGGCCAGGAACTTGCCGGACGCGAGTCGGCCCCGGGCGGGTACCGCGGTCAGGGTGATCCGGAACTGTCCGCCCTGGTACTCGCTGCCGATGGCGTGCACGGGCACGAGAAGGAACACGTAGATCGGCGCGAACATCACCAGAGCGAAGGCGGACAGCGGCGCGACGTCGTCACCCGAGCCGAACCGAACGGTCTCACTGCTGGCCACCACGGCGAAGAGCGTGTTCACCGCCATGGTGATCGCGAGCGCGACCAGGGTGGTCGGATGGCTCAGGATCTTGGTCATCTCCGCGGACACGACGTCCCGCGTGCGGATGGGTGGAAACGAGGTCGTGGGGTTCACCGGGCGTCCCTCCTCTGGACGGCGATCACCGCGCAGAGCACGGTCAGGACGACCCAGACGACCAGGACCATCCCGCCCACCGCTGGAGTCGAGGTGAAGGGCGGACCGGCGAGATCCAACCCCTCACTCTGCAACAGCATGTTCCGTGCCGCACTGAACGGAGTCATCGCGTCCAGCGCCGGAGCGAGGGCGGCGAGCGCCTGTGTCATCGTCAGAGCCACGAACGCCGCCAACACGAGGACACCGACGAGGACACGTCGGGTGACCAGGGTGATGGAGAACGACACCAGAGTGATGGCGACGATGAACAACACCGACCCCGCGATCGAGGCGAGGGCCTCGGGTCTCCAGATCAGGTCGGGTTGCCAGTCCCTGACCCCCACATAGGTGAAGACCATGGTGAGTACGGCGAAGAAGAGACCGAACCCCAGGGAGAAGAGACCGACGGCGCAGCTCTTGGCGATGACGAGACGGACGCGCGAGGGTACCGCGAGCACACTGAGGCCCAGCTGCCCGGTCCGGTACTCGGCGCCAGCGATGACCGCCCCGAGCACGGGGAAGAAGATCCCCGGATTGAACACGCTGCTGCCGATCGAGGAGATGATGTCGAGGTCTGCGGGGACGGGCCTGCCGTACCACCAGTGCATGCCGTTCGCGTCCAGGGTGGACAGCGCCTCCCGCACCGAGGCGAGCCCCTGGAACTGGAAGAAGACGCTCAGCCCGACCAGGATCCCGGTGACCGCCCACACACTCGGGAGGGTTCGGATCTTGGTCAGTTCCGACTGGATGACGCTCACCACGCCGATCACCAACTCTGCCCGGGCTGGGTGCCGGTGAGTGAGAAGAACGCCTCTTCCAGCGAGGTGTGCTCGGCAGTGACGGCCGCCAGCGTACCGCCGGTGATGATCCGGCCCTTGTTGATGATCACGACATCGTCCGCGGTCTCCTCCGTCTCGCTCATCAGGTGACTGGAGAGCAGAACGGTGTTGCCCTTGGCGGCGTATCCACGCAGGAAGGTGCGAATGGTCCGGATGCCCTCCGGGTCGAGGCCGTTGACCGGCTCGTCGAGGACCAGCACCCGTGGTTCGCCGAGCAGCGCCGCCGCCAGCCCCAAGCGCTGCTTCATACCGAGGGAGTACTTTCGCACCCTGACCTTGGCCGCGTCCGAGAGTCCAACGGTCTCCAGGACCTCACCGACACGCTGGACCGGTATGCGGTTGGACTGCGCGATCCAGCGCAGATGATCGACCGCGCGACGCTCGGGTACCGCCGCCGCACCGTCGAGCATGGCTCCCACCGTGCGTAACGGCTGCCGGAGGGAGGAATACGGCTGTCCGTCGATCAACGCGGTTCCGGATGTGGCACGGTCCAGACCCAGGAGGATCCTCAGGGTGGTGGACTTGCCGGCGCCGTTGGGTCCGAGAAAGCCGGTCACCCGTCCCGGAGAGGCAGTGAAGCTCACCGAGTCCACCGCCATTTTCGAACCGTAGCGTTTGGACACGTTGGTGATCTCAATCATGGGGTTGAACGCTCCCTGCGTCTCCGTGTGGTTTCAGCAGCTCAAAGTCGATTTCCGGTGCCGATGGTAAAGAATGGAGGCGGACACTCAGCACCCTGGTTCCCTGCTTCTCTTTGTGGGACAACGCTTCTGACATGGCAGTACTGTCGAGATTCATAAATCCGCGACCGAATAATCGGACTGCTCTGTGGGGTGTGGGGTTGTTGCCCACGGTTCAGGCATCCTACTCACTTCGCGGTGCTCTGTCTCCTGTTCCGCTCACCACGTTCCGTTGCTTTCCACACCGGGTGTACAGCGGATCCGCATCTGGTTTCGGTCATTGTTCGACCGGTCCGAAGTCAGTGTCTTATCTGAGTTGCCATGCTCCCTTTAGGTGCGGCCGGAGGTCTCGTGCAGGAACTGCCGTTCAGCCAGGTCCCGATAGAGGTCGGAGGTTGCCATGAGCGATTCGTGAGCCCCCTGGTCCACCACTGCGCCACCGTCGATCACGATGATCTTGTCGGCGGAGAGGACCGTTGAGAAGCGGTGCGCGATGACGAGTGAGCTGCGTCTGGGGTGGGGAGCTCCCAGCAGTTCGCGGACCAGTCCCTCGCTGCGGCTGTCGAGGTTGGAGGTGACCTCGTCGAGCAACAGGATCTGCGCGTCGTCGAGCAGCGCGCGCGCGAGGGAGACGCGTTGTCTCTCGCCTCCGCTCAGGCGTGAACCGAACTCCCCCACGTCCTGATCGAGGTAGAGCCGTGCCTGGGTGGGATCCGCGGCGAGTGCGACCTCCTGGAGGACGGCGACGCACTCCTCGTCGGTGAGACCGGTGGTACCCAGGGTGAGGTTGTGGCGGACCGTTCCGGAAAGGAGCGTCGCGTCCTGGTCGACGTAGGCGATGCGTGACCTGAGCTCCTTTCTTGACATTCCGGCGACGTCTCTTCCCTCGAAGAGGATTCTGCCTGCGGTTGGTTCGTAGAATCTCTCGATAAGCGAGAAAAGCGTCGTCTTTCCGGCCCCCGACGGGCCGACGATGGCCGTGGTCGTGCCCGGCTCGATCGCGAGTGACACCGACGAGAGCACCTGGTCCCTTCGTCCGGACGGAGACGGTGAGGTGGGATAGGAAAAGCACACACCCTCGAAGCGAATGACGCTTCCGTCCGAAGCCCGGGTCGGAGAGACCAAGCCCGGCGAGTGAACGTCCCTCTCGGCGGGCTCCTCCGTGACCTCAAGAATCCGCGAGAGCGCGCCGAACGCCTCACCCAGCATGGACACCACGTTCCCCACCATGGCGATCGGCGCGACCATCAGCATCAGGTACATGATGAACGCACTCAGGTCACCGGTGGAGATGGCCCCGGACGCCACTCGTACCGCTCCCAGGCCAACGACCACGATGAGGAGCAGTTGAATGGACACCCCGGACACCGTCTGCACCACGGCCCGCAGGCCGGCGACCGATCGTCCGGCCGCGTGCACCTCTGACGCCTTCGCGGTGGCCTGCTCCGTCTCGCTGTCCACGGCGCCCGTCGCGCGTATCGTCTTCATGGAGCCGATGGCCCCGGACACGGTCTCCGCGAGGGCACCGACGGCGGTCTGCATACGTAGTCCGACCGGTCGCATCCGTCTGCCGATGGCGAAGACCAGAAACAGGACCAGAAGGACGGAGGCGACGGCCAGCCCCAGCAGAACCGGGTCGATGAACGCCATCATGGCGATCGACACCGCCACGGTCGCTCCGCTCACGGCGAGGTCGACCAGACCCGAGGTGAGGATCGTACGGGTCTCGGAGACGTCGGTGGTCACCCTGGAGACGAGATCGCCCTTGCTCCGACGCTCGAGCCCTCCCATGGGCAGGGAGTACACGTGACGCACGAGGTTCTTCCGTGTGTCATAGGCGAACCGTTCACCGGTGCGCTCGATCAGCACCTCCCGGATGCCGGTGAGGACGGCGCCCGCGATGAGAAGGCCCACCACCGCCGCGACCTCCGGCAGGGGGATCTCCCCTCCGAACGTGTCCACGATGTTGGATATGAGGAGAGGTTGTACCGCGACGGCTGTCGTGGACAGCAGACCGACAGCGAGCGCCAGTAGGAGACGTCCCCGATAGGGCCTCAGCAACGGGAGGGCGTCGCGGAAGCCGGCGACCTTCCGTTGGTCCGTGGACGCACTCGTATCCTTCGCGGCCCTCGTGGATCCGGCGGTGGCGTCCGTGTCCGAGACCGTCATGATCTCTGGCCCGTGTCATCCACGGCGTACCGGGGTGCGGCCACCATGACCTTGTGAAACGCTGAGAGGTCGGAGACCTCGTCGACGGGTCTGCCGTCGACCTCGACCCAGGCGTGGGCGGCGAAGGGACGGTCCTGGATCCCCGTGCACCAGGTCACCCCGAATCCGTACCAGCGCGCCATGACCGCGGTCGCGATCGAACGTGGAAGACAGCCTTCACCGGCACACAGCCTGCTCACCGACACGACGGCGCGCCGACAGTGGACGACGTCGCGGTCATCCGGCCTCTGTCCGCTCCCCACCACTTTTGACAGGGCTTTGCGAAGGATCGCGGGAGGCAGATGGGAAAGCAGGAATCCCACGCAGACGGAGATCCGCGCGATCACGGACGTCAGCCCGCGCGTTCCGCTGCCTCTCTCCGGGGATACGGGACTGCTCATGGAATTCTCCCTTCCAGGACCCGAGCCTTCTTCAGTTCCTTGAGCAGCTTGGTGAAGTCGCGCCTCACCGTGACCGGGCTGACGTCGTACTCCTGGGAGACCTCGTGTACCGCCGCCTCGAAGGAACCCGTTTCCGACAGCGAACTCATGAACCTGACACCCGGGTCGTTCAGGTGCCAGTAGACGCCGCGGCGCGTGTCGAGGAGAATCGCCCCGTCCTCGTTGTGGGCCAGTTCGACTCCTTCTCTGAGCTTCAAGGGAATCGCCTCCACTGCGCCCGGGATCCTCGCGCATCCCGAACGGAGCGCAGCCACCTCTCCGCGAACTCCAGTTCGGCCGCCTCGCCGTAGGACGATCCGTTGACGGAGTACCTCTCCAGGGAGTGGACCACCGCGGAGCCGGAGATCAGGCCCATGTCCTCGAGCTCGGTGCCACCCATGAAGAGTTCGCGGGCCGCATCGACCCTCCTGCTGTGCTGGTCGAACACCTCGGCGGTGTAGTCCCCCTTGTCGGTTCGTGTGAAGTACTCAAGGCTCATGCTGGGAGGGCGCGCGGCGGCGAGAAGGGGCTTGATCGGGTGCCTCCGAGTCCGATCCGCGATGTTGAGAGCCAGCGCTGGCTCGACGATGCGGCGATCGAGGTAGGGACTGTCGAACTGGATTCGTTCCGACGTGAGATTCATTCTTCGTGTGGTTGATCCGTGCGCCATCAGGTAGGAGAGGATCTGATGGGTGGTCTTGTCCTCGGAAAGGCTCTTCGAGTCCTGCTCGATCTCCTGTTGCGCCAGGTGAGCCACCCCTGATCTCGCGTACTCACTCAGCGACGCGGGTGGCTGTGGCGCGTCGATCCAGCTTGAGTGATCGACGATGTCGTGCTTGGGTCTGCGGAAATCGCCCCGCGCCAACCTCAGCAGCTCCTTCTCGTAGGAGCTGTTCCTCGTCACCATTCCGACCGTGGCCACCACCGGCATCCGGTTCATCGTTCGGTACTTCCGGAGCCACGAGAAGCGGCCCTTGGCCCGTGATCTCATGAATGACCAGACCATGGTGGACACCTCGCCGAACAGTGCGTCACCGGCGTGGCCGTTGAGATGGAGGGAGCTCCCCGTTCCGGCCAGGGCCTGCTCGACAACCGGCGTGACCGCGACGGTCGTGGAAAGACTGTTCGGCCCCTCGGGAAAACGCTGGAGATCGATCTCCGGGTTCTCGGAAAGGGATTCCATCGTGGCCTGATACGAATCCGCGACATGCGAGGAACCCATCTCCGCGGCCGCGCGTCGTGCCCATTTCCAGTCGTTGTTGGCCGGGTTGCTCGTGCGGAGGAAGAACGTGTGGTGCTTCGAGTCGGTCTCCGCCGTGTAGAAGCTCAGCGTGGTGGAGTCGAGACCGCCGGACAGGTCCGTGCTCACCGTGGACCGTCCCCGTGTTCTCGTGGCCAAGGCCTCGCGGATGCCGTCGGTCAGGGCTGGGGCGAGTGACTCGACGTCCTGGTCGGGTTCGGGAGGGGTCCACCAGGTTCTCCGGGACGGAGCCGACGGTCCTGTGGCTCTCAGGTACTCGCCCGCGCCGAGGCCGTGCACACCACGCCACACGGGGTGCCGGGAGAAGGGGTGGGACACGTCGGCGTTGCTGAGTCGGCACGCGAGGACACCCGGGTCGGGTTCGAGGCCGTTGAGCAGGGCCAGCGGGTACTGTTCGTCACTGATCACGTATTGGCCGTCGACCTTGGTCCAGAACAGGGATCGAGTGAGGAAGGCCGGGGCCTGGGCCCGCAGGTGTCCTGCCGAATGCGCCAGAAGGATCACGTCGAACTCGACGACCCTCGCCGCTGTCCTCTCCAGATCGTCCACGGTCCTGCAATTGCGGATCGCGGAGGACAACCATGCCTCGTCGATGTGGGAGTGTCCCGTTACGGCGACGTCCAGATCCCGGTTTCGCGTCACGACGAGTTCACCCCGTTGAGGGCCACCCAAGATCCACGGTCGCCCCGAACGGTGCTGGCACAGTACCGGTCCGACGACGTCCAGCAGGTACGCCACCATTCCTGGGTCTGAGGGGCTGTCTGGCAGGACGATGATCGCCATGCGATCCTCCTTTCAACGGGCTCGAAGCGGTGACCCGGGGCGGACGCGGAGCGGAGGCGAGGACTCCGCTCCGCGTCCTGGCTGTTGCCGCTATCAGCAGCCGGGGCGCGTGGTCCAGAGGGCGCGGGCGTTGAACACGTCGTGACAACGCAGGCGACCAAGGGACTTCGTCATCTTCTTGAAGCTGCCGATGCGGGTGAGAGTCGGCTTCTTGTATGCGCTCATGGCTGATTCCACCTATTCTTTGTCGATGCGAAATGAACGGCAATAAGAGGGCGGTCCGTGTTCTTGCCGGATGGCGAAGAGGACACGTTCTTCGGATTCGGGCCCGCTGGGTGTCGCCGGCTCCGAATCCCCGTCTGCCATTCGTTGATCTGATGGAGCGCTCCATCTGTTTTCACTCTAGACATGGGTGCATTAATGAGTCAATACGCGAAAGAGGATGCCATGGTCTTCGCGTTCGCTGAGTTTATGCAGGTGTGGGGAGTCTTTCGAAGATCATTTTGTTCTTCTCGGCTTCTGTTGCCCATGGCCGAGATCGGCCAATGGGTCCGGAAGGGGCGCCCATGTCTTCGCTGAATTATAGATAGTCTCTTCTGATTTCATCTTCGAGTGGTTGCATGGCGGGTTCGTCGACCACACCCGGGGTATCGGGGGGCGGCCCTTCCCCGCGGGTTCCCGTGGGGGCCAACCCGCGTACCCCGCGCGGTCACCCCGGATCGCGAACCTGGGGTTCCCGTGAACACGCCCCGCCTCCCCCCGCAGCCCGGACACCGGCAGGAGATCGACGGCCTGCGCGCCGTCGCCGTCCTGCTCGTGGCCGTCTACCACGTCTGGTTCGGCCGGGTCTCCGGCGGCGTGGACGTCTTCCTGCTGCTCAGCGGCTTCCTCATCACCGGTTCCCTGGTGCGCGCGGTCGAGCGCGGCGGGTTCCGCTACGGCGCCTTCCTCGGGAGGCTCGCCGTGCGGCTGGTGCCCACGGCGGCCCTGGTGATCGCGGTGTCCCTGCTGGGCGCCCGGCTGCTGCTGCCCGAGGCGCGCTGGCGCGACACCGTGGCGGAGGCCGTGGCCGCCGCGTTCCACCACATGAACTGGCACCTGGCGCTCGGCTCCGTCGACTACCTGGCGCGCGACGACGCCACGAGCGTCTTCCAGCACTTCTGGTCGCTGTCGGTCCAGGGACAGTTCTACCTGGTGTGGCCGGTGGTGGTCGGCCTGGCCGCGTGGTGGGCCACCCGCCTCGGCCGACCCGTGCGCCGGGTGCTCCCCACCGTCCTGGGCACGGTTTTCGCGCTCTCCCTCGCCTACTCGGTGCTGATGACCCGGGCCGACCAGCCGTGGGCCTACTTCGACACCGGCGCGCGCCTGTGGGAGTTCGCGCTCGGCGGGCTGCTCGCCCTCCTCCTGCCGTACCTGAACCCGCCCCGCACTCTGCGGATCCTCCTCGGCTGGCTCGGCCTGGCCGCGCTGGTCCTGTGCGGTGTGCTCCTCCAGGTGTCCACGGCCTTCCCCGGCTTCGCGGCCCTGTGGCCGACCCTCGCCGCCACGGCGGTCATCGTGGCCGGGACCACCGGCTACCCCTGGGGTGCGGACCGCTGGCTCACCCTCCGCCCGGTGCTGTACCTGGGCTCGCTCTCCTACGCCCTGTACCTGTGGCACTGGCCGATCCTGGTCCTCCACCTGGAGCTCACCGGGCGGGATCTCGCCAGCCCGCTCGGCGGAGCCCTCGTCCTCGTCGTGTCGATCGCCCTGGCGGCGGTGACGACCCCGCTGGCCGACCGGATCGTCGCGTTCGGCCGCGCGGGGACCCGGCGGCGGCCCCCGGTGGTCGCCGCCGCCTGCCTGGTCCCCGTCCTGCTGGCGACGGGCGCGTGGACGGCCCGGATGGACGCCGACCAGCGCCGACTGGAGGAACTGCTTGCGGACCCGGCCCGCTACCCCGGCGCGTTGGCGCTGCCCCACGACGACCCCGGCGCGTACCCCGACCCGGTCCACCCGCCCGCGGCCTCCGCCACCCTGGACCTTCCGGTCACCTACGACGACGGCTGCAACCAGTCCACCTCCGGAACCGAGGCGATCACCTGCTCCTACGGTTCCTCGGACCCCGACCGCACGGTCGCGCTGGTCGGCGGCTCCCACGCCGCCCACTGGTTCCCCGCCCTGGAGGACATCGCGCACCGCCGCGACTGGCGGCTGGTCAACATCACCAAGGGCGCCTGCCTGTTCACCGACGCGCCCCAGCTCCACAAGGGGGAGCCCTACACCGAGTGCGCCGAGTGGAACGCCGACGTCATGGACGAGCTCCGGTCCCTGCGCCCCGACGCGGTGTTCACCACCGGCACCACGACGAGCCTGGACACCGGCGCGGGCTTCGGGGAGGAGGTTCTGGTGGACGGCTACGTGGACCGGTGGCGGGAGCTGGAGGCCCTGGGCATCGAGGTCGTCGCGGTCCGCGACACCCCGCGCCTGCCCTTCGACGCCCCCGACTGCCTCTCCGAGTCCGATCCCGAGGGGTGCGCGGTGCCTCCCGGACACTCCCTGGCGGAGGAGTCACCCCTGGACGGGGCGGAGCTTCCCGCCAACGTCACGGCCCTGGACCTCACCGACCTGTTGTGCGAGCCGGACCTGTGCAGCCCGGTGGTCGGCAACGTCCTCGTCTACTGGGACGCGAGCCACATCACCACCACCTACATGCGCACCCTCGCCCCCGAACTCGAACGCCGCCTCCTGCTCCGCACCGGCTGATCAGGACTGAGGAAGACACCCGAACGACCTTCCTTTACAACCTGTGCGTTGTATACCTAAGCTGGTGTGGGACATTGAACTGGAACTCGTCCAACCCTGGTTGGAAGCCTTGGACCAGGGCTCGTACGAACAAGTGATCGCGGCGCTCGAAGTACTGGCCACACACGGGCCCGGTATCGGCCGACCCCTGGTGGACACGGTCAGGGGGTCACGGCACGCGAACATGAAGGAGCTGCGCCCAGGATCCAGGGGGAGATCCGAACTGCGGGTCCTGTTCGCCTTCGATCCCGTGCGCAGGGCGATCATGCTGGTGGGCGGGGACAAGTCGGGAAACTGGCAGAAGTGGTACCGGGTCAGCATTCCACTCGCGGACCAGCGTTTCGACGAACACGTCTCCGGACTAGGGAGAGGACACCGATGACGAACCTTCGAGACATGCTGGCCAAGCGTCCTGTCGACCGGGAAGCGGTGGAGCGGCACAAGCAGCGGTTGCTGGACGAGGTTCGGTCCTACCGGCTGCGCGAGCTCAGGGAGGCGGCCGAGCTGACGCAGGTGCAGCTCTCCCAGCAGCTGAACGTCAGTCAGAACAGGGTCTCCAGCATCGAACGCGGGGAGATCGGCCACACGCAGGTCGACACCCTGAGGAGGTACGTGGAGGCCCTGGGGGGGAACCTGCGGGTCGAGATGGTGATCGGCGACGAGAGCTTCCCCATCGTCTGAGTCCGAAGGGGGCCGCCGACCTCGCGGGTCGGCGGCCCCCTTCGGGTCCCTCTCTCGGCTACCTGTCGGCGCCTCGTCCGAGGGCCGTGCCGATCTCGCCCACGCGGTCGGCCAGCAGGCCCATCGCGCCGATGGCCCTGGTCATCGGGTCGTCGTCGGATCCGCCCAGCGCACGGCCGCGACGGAAGCCCTCCTTGACCTCGTGCCAGCGCTCCTCCTGTTCGGGGGTCATCACCCCGCGCAGTTCGGCCAGCTTGAGCAGGTTGGCCTCCGCGCCGGACGTGAGGGTCTGCGCCTCGCCCAGGTAGTGGTCGTCGATGACGGCCTCCACCTCGGCCTCGTTCATGACCGGCACGATCTTCTCCGACAGCCGGTTCATGTTCCGGTACGAACCCTGGAGCTGGAACGGGGGCTCGGTCCGGGCGTCCTCCGACTGCGCCGCCGAGGCGATGTAGGCCTGGTTGTTGGCCAGCACCACCTCCTGCACCCGGAGCATCTTCCGGAGGACGGAGACGATTCGGTCCACCTCCGCAGCCGAGTACGGGTGCTTCAGCCGGTCCGTGCCGACCGAGTCGTCACCCTGAGCCATCCGCACGAACGTGTACACGTCCTCGCGGTCCCGGGTGGAGAGCGGCGCCAGGGTCTGGTTGGAGGTGAGCGCGTTCTCGATGTAGCTGAGCGCGAACAGCTCCTCCTTGCCCGAGAGCACGTCACCCAGGTTGTACACGTCGGCCCGGTTGGCCAGCATGTCCGGGATGCGGAACCGCTTGCCCTGCTCGGTGTACGGGTTGCCGGCCATACAGACGGCGAACCGCTTGCCGCGCAGGTCGTAGGTGCGCGTCCGCCCCTCCCACACGCCCTCCATCCGGCGCTGGCCGTCACAGAGCGAGATGAACTTCTGGAGGAGCTCCGGGTTGGTGTGCTGGATGTCGTCCAGGTACAGCATCGTGTTGCTGCCCATCTCCAGCGCGAGGGAGATCTTCTCGATCTCCTGGCGGGAGGTGGCGTCCGGGGCCTCGGCCGGGTCCAACGAGGTGACCGCGTGGCCCAGAGCGGGGCCGTTGACCTTGACGAACACCAGGCCCAGACGGCTCGCCACGTACTCCATCAGCGTGGTCTTGCCGTACCCGGGAGGGGAGATGAGCAGCAGCAGACCGCTCTGGTCCGTGCGTTTGTCGTCCCCGGCCGCGCCCAGCTGCTTGGCGAGGTTGTCACCGATCAGCGGCAGGTACGACTCGTCCAGCAGACGGTTGCGCACGAACCCGCTCATCACCTTCGGCTTGTACTCCTCCAGCCGCAGGCGCTCGCGTTCGGTCGCCACCAGCGCGTTCCGGCGACGCTGGAAGTCCCGGTACGCGGGCACCTCCACGGTGCGGAACCGCCGGGTGCGCGGCAGGATCTCGTCCAACCGCACCTCCAGCGACCGCTCGCTGATCCTCGGGTGCGACCCCAGCAGCCCGGTGACGCGTTCGCCGACCGCGGCCGACGACTCGTACCGGTCCACCTCGGACAGCGCGATCGCGGCGGCCTCGGGGAGGTCGCCCGGGGCGGGCGGCTCCTCCAGCGTGGTCGCGTACGCCTCCAACCACGCCGTCACCAGCTGGTGACGGGCGGCCAGGTCCTCGCCGAGCCCCCGCAGGTCCTCCTCGAAGGCCTTGCGGGTGGTCTCCCGGGTGCTGCCCAGGGCCCGGTGGAACCGGTCCAGCAGCTGACGGGCGCCCGCACCCGAGACGAACCCGCGCTCGGCGGGGCCGTCCAGGGCCAGTTCCTCGAAGAGGTAGTCGCCCACCAGCTCCAGGTCGGCGTCCTGGTGGAGGCCGGTGTCGGTGAGGAAGGCGTCCACACCCTCGGCCAGCTCGGTGCGCAGCGCGTCGATCGCCGCCGACCGGCGCGCACCGAACACGCTCCGGGCCCGCGCGAGCGAGGTCGCCCGCGTCCGCCAGGCCCCCCGCCGCTCCTGGTCCGCGCCGTACGCCCAGAACAGCTGGGCCACCGCCCTGACCCGCCCCGGGTAGCGCAGGAGCCCGGCCCCGGCGCGCAGCCGCAGCAGCGCGGAGAGGACACGGGTGGCGTCGTGGTCGTGCACGCCCCGCTCGTAGCCCTCGTCGTAGCGGGACTCCGCCGCCCCGCGCACCAGGGACTCCAGGGACTCCCCGTTCTCGGGGTGCAGGACGGCCTCGTTGAGGGCCTCCAGCGAGAACCCGCCGGACCCCTCCTCGGCCGCGCTCAGGATCGACGTGGCCAGGTACTCCGCCCGGTACACCTCGGGGCTCTCGGAGACCAGCAACCGGTCCCAGAGGTGCCGGGTCTCCTGGAACGCCTCGTCCCTGACCGGCGACCGGAAGTCGGTGCCGGTGACCGCCACCGACATCTGCCCGTCGTGCGGGGTGAGGGTGAGGTCGACGGGCTGGGTGTTGACCGCGAAGCGGTGCCTGCCCAGCCGGATGGTCTCCCCGCCGGCGCCGCCCTCGAACAGGTCGGTGCGGTCCTGGAGCGCCCGCCCCGCCTCCTGGCGGGCGGCCAGGATCTGGCCCTCCAGTTCCTCGGCGCGCACGGTGTCCCCGAGCGCGCGCATCTCCTCGGCGGTGCGGCGCAGCCGCGTCACCATCGCGTCCGACGCGAAGTAGGTGTTGATGTCCTCCAGCGTGGCCAGTGCCGCGACCCGCCGGTGCACGCCCTCCAGGACCCGGGCGGCGGAGGACGCCAACCGGTCGGCCCGGCGGGAGCGCTCGTCGACCAACGACTGCTTGCGGGTGGAGAACGCCTCGTAGACGTCCTCGCGCTTGTCCGACAGCTCCTGGAGGAAGTCGTCGAACTCCGCGAAGCGGGACTCCAGGTTCTCCAGCTGGAGCATGATCCGGCCCAGCTGCTCGTCGCAGCGGTCCGGGGTGTCCGCCGCGGCGATCGCCCCGGTGATGGCCTGTCCCAGCAGGGCGAACTCGGCGGCGAACTCGGCCCGGCCCTCCAGGGCGAGCAGTTCCCTGCGCCGCGACTCCAGCGTGGCGCGGGCCCGGTTGACCCCCGCCATCACCTCGCTGATCCGCTCCAGGATGCGCGTGCGCACCTGGGCGTCACCGATGTCGAGGGAGCCGATCACCTCGGTGACCACCTGGAGGCCCTCGGTCTGCTCCGCGATCCGCTCGCCCACGGCGGTGGCGGCGCTGACCGCCTCCAGCGCCTCGGCCTCCCCGACCAGCCGTTCCACCTCGGAGTGGTAGCCGTCGAAGGCGTCGTCCTGTTCGAGGAAGGCGACGGTGCGGCGCCCGGCCGAGGCGATCTCCTCGCCCAGGCCCTCCTCCACCGCGTCGATCCGGCCGGTGTCCACGTAGCGCATCTCGCGCAGCGTGGCCGCCTGCCCCTGGGCGCGGCGCAGGTCGGTCAGCCGGGTCACCCACCCCTCGGCCGAACGCGGGGTCTCGCCCCGCGACCGGCGGATGAGCGCGGTGACCCTCTCCTCGGTCTCGGTGAGGCTCCGCGCGGCCTGCCGGGTGAGTTCCTGGACGGTCTCGAACTCGTCCAGGACCCGCTCGGCCGTGGACCGCACCTCGGTGAGCGGGGTGGCGAGGTCGCCCAGCGCCTCGTCGCCCAGCCAGTGGAACCGGTCCAGGACCCGGCGGCAGGACGCGATGAGCGCCTCGAACACCTCGGACGAGGGCCGCATGTCCTCGGAGATCCGCGCCACCGACAGGCACTCGGACACGCCCTGGACCAGTTCGGCGTTGCCGATCCGCTCCAGCGGCCCGGTGCCGACAGGCTGCGCGGCCGCGTACACGTCGGACACGTACGGGGTCTGCCACACCTGCATGGGGTGCACCCGGGTGGGCTCACCGGAGTTGTCCCGGAAGACCGTCATCGTCCCGTCGTCGAACAGCGAGTAGCCGTGGCAGACGATCGGGTTGGCGACCTCCTTGCGGATGGTGTTGTACGACAGCAGCAGGCTGCGGCCGTCCGCCCGCGAGTGGAAGACGTACAGCACGTCCTCGCCGTTGGGCGAGCGCACCACCCGCTCGAACTCCAGGTCCGTGACGTCGGTGTCGAAGGTCCGCGCGACCCCGGTGGCCAGGTAGTAGCCGCCGGGGAAGATGAGCCCCTGGTCGTCGGGCAGGCGCTGACACGACTGGCCGATGCCGTCGAGGCGCTCGACCTCCTTGGTGCGCGTGTTGAAGACCAGGTGGCGCCAGACCGTCTCGTTGTACGGCTGGACCTTCAGCAGGACGAGCGCGCCGACCTGCGCGTGGAACACCGACGCGTCGGCCAGGCTCTGCAACGGTTCGTCGACGGGCTCGCTGTAGACGCCCTCCCCGACCTCGGTGTTGTTCTCCACCTTGATGGTGAGGTCGCCGCCGACCGTCTCCACGAACAGCTCGTCGCGGATCGAGATGTGCGGGTGCCGCCCCTGCACGTGGTCCTCGCGGGTGGCCTCCGTCCACGAGAAGTCGTGCGAGGGCGGGAACACGTGGTCGCGTTCGCCCCGGTCGTCGAGGTAGGAGAGCTCACCCGTGGGCGAGACCGACCACCGCAGCACCCGCACGTCCTCGGTGCGCGGGCCGGTCTGGAAGACGGCGAGCAGCCGTTCCTCGACCCGGCGCAGCTGGAGCAGGCGGGCGTCGCGGTAGTAGCGGTAGAGCTGGGCGAACTCCTGCCGGAACCGCTCGTCCGCAAGGAGGCCCGGAACGGCCTCCTCGTCCGTGTCGGTGAACTCGAAGGAGTCACCGTCGTGCTCGTACCGGTGCAGGGAGAACACGTCGGAGACGTGCGTCTGGCTCTGCATGCCGATGTAGACGTTGTAACCGAAGAGGATCATGTCCCCGTCGGCGTCGTCCCCGACGGAACGCCCCACGCTGACGATGTCGCGCGGCACGCAGTTGTGCTCGGTGCGGATGCGCTCGGTACCGCGCAGGGAGAGCTCGGTGCCGCCGAACACCCCAAGGCGGCGGTTGTTGAGTTCCTCGGTCCGCCGGGCCAGCTCACCGGTCTGTTCGCGGAGCCGGGCGCGGAGCACCTCGTAGGTGCCCGCGTCCAGCGTCCGCGCGTCCTCGGTGTCGGGTCCGGGGCCTTCGGTCTCCTGGGAGTGGGCCTCGGTCACGGAGGACTACCTCACTGCTTCACGGGGGCGAGGGCGTTCACGGGAAGCTGCTCGAGGCCCAGGGAGCGGGCCGTGCTCAGCAGGTTGTCCAGCCTGCCCGCCTGGGGGCCGCCCGCCGCGATGAGCTTGAGCAGCAGCGCGGAGACGGTGAGGTTCTTGACGTCCTCGGTGTCGGCCTCGGCCAGGACCCGCTTGACGTCCTCCGCGAAGTTGCCCTCGCCGCTCAGCCAGCCGCTGCCCAGCGCCTGGAGGGTGTCGGAGCTGCCGACGAATCCGTCGACGGCCTTGCCCATGCCGATGGAGTTGACCATGCGGTCGAAGAAGGCGCCGTCGCCGCCGACGATGTTGATGTCGGCGCTCTCCAGACCGGCGGCCATCGCCGCGGCCTGGGCCTCGGCGACCTGACGGTGCACGTCGATCCCGGCCAGGCGGACCTCCTTCTCGGCGTCCAGACGCAGGCGGTACTCCTCGTGCTCGCGGCTGACCTGGTCCAGGGCGGCCATGGCGGCGGCCTTGTCGGTCAGACCGGCGGCCTCGGCGCGCAGCTTCTTCTCCACCGCGTCGGCCTCGACATCGGCCTTCTCGCGGGCGACGACGGCCTCGGCGCGGCCGAGCTTCTCGACGGCGGCGGCGTCCTGCTCGCGCACCTGGACGTCGGCCAGACCGGCGGCGGCGGCCTCGGCCTGGATGCCCTCGGCCAGGCGGATCTTCGCGCGGGTGTCCAGCTCGGCGGCCTGCTGGCGGGCCTCCGCGAGCGTGAGCTCCTCCTGGGCGCGGTGCTTCGCGGCGGCTTCGGCGGCCTCGGCGGCCTTGATGTCCTTGACCAGGTTCTCCTGGGCCTCGGCCTCGGCGTGGATGATGATGGCCTGGCGCTGGCGCTCGGCCTCCTCGACGGCCCGGAGCTTCTTGATCGCCTCCTCCTGCTCCGCGACGGTGCGGTCGACGGCCACGCGCTCGCGGACGACGTCGGCGACCTCGCGCTTCTCGGCCTCGACCTCCTTCTCCTTGGCGATGCGGCTCAGCTCGGTCTCGCGCTCGCGGCCGATGACCTCCAGGAGGCGGTCCTTCTCGATCCGCTCGGTCTCGATGGCGATGACGCGCTCGCGGTTCTTCTCCGCGACCGCGATCTCACGCTGCTGGTTCTGGTGCTGGACGCCCAGCGACTCGGAGGTGCGCAGGTTGGCGGTCTCGGACTTGAGCCGCTCCTCGGCCTGGACCCGGGCGGTCTCGGCCTCCTCCTGCGCGCGGATGATCTCGATCTCGCGCTTGGCCTTGGCGGCCGCCTCCTCGCGACGCTTCTCCAGCTCGGCGAGGGTCTCGGCGGTCTCCGTGTTCTGGCGGTCGATCTCCTTCTTGCGGTCGTTCTCGAACTCGTTGGTGCGCTTGTGCTCCTTGGCGGTGCGCTCCGTGATCTTCGAGATGCCCTGCGCGTCGAGGATGTTGTTGGCGTCGTGCTGGTGCAGCGGGGTCTGCTCCAGCTCGTCGATGGCCACGTCCTCCAGGATGTAGCCGTTGAGGTCGGTGCCGATCAGCGACACGATCGCGTGGCGGAACTGCTCGCGGTGCGTGAACAGCTCCTCGAAGTCGAACTGCTTGCCGACGGTCTTGAGCGCCTCGGAGAACTTGGAGTTGAAGAGTTCCTGGAGGGTGTCCTGGTCGCTGGCGCGCGCGGTGCCGATCGCCTTCGCGACCTTCTTGACGTCCTCGGCGGTCTCGTTCACGCGGACGTAGAAGAACACCTTGATGTCCGCGCGGATGTTGTCCTTGCAGGTCAGGCCGTCACGGCCGCCGCGCTCCAGGGTCAGGCTCTTGAGGGAGATGTCCATGATCTCGGCCTTGTGCAGGACCGGGAGGACGATGGAGCCGGTGAAGGTGACGTGGACGTCGCGGACCTTCGAGATGATCAGGGCCTTGCCCTGCTCGACCTTCCGGAAGAGGCGCGTGACCATCACCAGGAGGGCGATGAGGACGACGAGGCCGATGGCCAGGGCCACTCCGAAGGTCAGGAAGGCCGCGTCAGCCGCCTCCTGGCCGCCGGTGGAGGATGCACTCAGCAACACGTGGGGGTCTCTTTCTGCGAGGTGAACGTGGTCGGTCCGGCACCGGGGGAGCGACGCGGGGCTGGCGGTGCGGCGACCGGGGGTGAGAAGCGTTCGTCATGGTGTGGGACGCGACGGTGGCGCGAACGGTTCCACGGTCGGCCAAGGTCGTCCCTGCTCACGGGCGGACCGGGAGCACGGCGGCTGGCGGGAGGTGCCCGGTCGGGCGGTCAGGACTGCCCGGGATCGAGGGCGGCGTCGAAGGCGGTCACCAGGAAGACGTCGTCGTCCGGGCTGTGGTCGAAGATCAGCGCGGTACTGCCCAGGGAGAGGACCTCACCGCTGATGGTGCGTACGGGGATGGAGATGGCGGCCCCGCCCGCGGTGGTGATCTCGGCCTGGCCGAAGTCCTCGCGGGCCTCACCGATCCGGATCACGCAGGTGCGGCCGACCAGCTCGTGCTTGGAGTCGCCCCTGCCCTTGGGCAGGAAGCGCTGGAGGCCCATGACCACGCCGCTGGTGACCGCCCAGGCGGCGACCAGCGCGATCAGCAGCACCACGGCGCCGAGGGCGTAGAGCAGGGGGGTGGAGGTGGTCTCGATGAGGGTGGTCAAGATGCTTCCCATCATGCTCACGAACCAGGCGACACAGATCAGCAGGCTCAGGGCCACCGTCACCGGAACCCCGCCGAGGCCCGCCCTGCTGAGGAACGCGCTCAGCCCGACGGCGTCGCCGTCGGCGTCCACGCCGTCGAGCAGCTCGGTGTCGGCGGCGCCGACCATCACGAGGATCCAGTAGCCCAGCACGACGACGAGCATCGGCGTGAACAGGACGGTGGGAAACCCGAACGCGGCACTCAGGAAAACGCCCACCCGTGCCCCCGCCCCCACCGTTCGAACTGTCCAGGAACTCTACCGAACGCCCCAGTTCAGGACGGCCCCCGGGGCCGTTCCTGACCGCTTGTGGTCACGTTCGCGGCCTGTCCTGATCCGGTCACGCGGTGAAGCGCTCGTTCCCTCGGAGACCCCGTGAACAGGGCGGAGCGGCGTCCGTGCCCGTCCGTGGGGCGTGAACGGCACGGGACCCGTGACCCGGAGTTGACCGCTGCCGGGGAGCCTGGACCCGGCAGGCAGCCCCCACCTCGTGAAAGGGACATCCCCCACGTGAACAGCGCACCCCCCGACCGGGCGTTCCCCGAGAAGAAGGCGAAACCGCCGATGGGGCGGGACTTCCACCGCTTCTGGGCGGGGAGTCTGTCCAGCAACCTCGGCGACGGGATGATGCTCGTCGCGTTGCCGCTGGTGGCGGCCATGCTGACCAACGACCCCCTGCTGGTGGCCGGGCTGACGGCGGTCCGCTTCCTGCCCTGGCTGCTGGTCGGCCTGTTCGCGGGCGTGGTGGTGGACCGGGTCGACCGGGTGCGCCTGATGGTCCTGACCAACCTCGGCCGGGGCGGCGCGCTCGTGGCCCTGTCCCTGCTGATCGTCACCGGTCACGCCTCGATCTGGGCGCTGTACGCGGTCATGTTCACGGTGATGGTCTGCGAGGTGTTCTACGACCTCGCCGGGCGGGCGATGCTGCCGGACATCGCCCCGGCCGGCGCGCTGGACCGGGCCAACAGCCGTCTGGTCGGCGGTCAGACCGTCACCCAGCAGTTCGCGGGCGGGCCGCTCGCCGGGTTCCTGTTCGTGGTGGCGGCGTTCCTGCCGCTGGCCGTCAACGCCGGGGCCTACGTCCTGGGTGCGCTGGTGCTGCTCGGCCTGCCGTTGGCGGTGCGCCGCCCCCGCCGACCCGAGGGCGGTACTGAGGAGAGGGACGGGAAGGGAGCGGTGCGCTCGGTCCTCGACGACATCGGTGAGGGGCTGGCCTTCGTCTTCCGTGGCAGCTCCCTGGGCCCGATCCTGGCGTTCAACGTGGTTATGAACATGGCCTTCGTCGGCCAGTCCGCGGTGATGGTGCTCCTGGTCCGGGACCACTTCGGGGTGCCCGCCGCCCTCTACGGGGTCTTCCTGGGCGCCTCCGCGGTGGGCGCGCTCCTGGGTGCGTCCACCGTGAGCCGGATCGTGGGCCGTCTCGGCCGGTTCCGCACGGAGATGGCGCTCTTCACTCTGGCGTCCGTGTCCTGCGTCGCCTTCGGCCTCGCCCCCAACGCCTACGTGGCCGCCGTGGCGTGGACGGTGATCGGGTTCGCGATGACCTCCTCCAACATCGTGATGCTCAGCGCCATCCAGCTCATCGTTCCCGGTGCCCAGATGGGGCGGGTGATGTCCTGCGTCCAGGTGTCCGGTGCGGGCTTCTCCCCGATCGGCGCCCTGCTGGGCGGGGCGCTCGGCCGGGTCGAGCTGTCCTACGTGCCGGTCGCGGCGGGCGCGGTGGTCTTCGTCGCCCTGCTCGTGTCCGCGTCCGCGCTGCGCCGGGTCACCGCCCAGGCGGACGAGCACGAGGCCGCGGCGGTGGCCGACGCATCAGGGGCCGAAGCCTGGGGAAAAGTCGCTGACCTGGGTGAACATGAGCGGGAACCCGGGCAGGAGAAAAAGTAGGAAGAATCCTGAGGAGTGTGTCGATCCCGGCCCGCCCCGTTCGACGTACTGGTGAGAGCGGGGAACGGACCCCGTTCCGCACCCGAAGAGCGGAGAGCACCATGCGCTACCTGATGTCGATCATGAGCACCCCCGAGTCCGAGGCCGCCGACTACGAGGTCGGCCCCGAGGTCTACGAGGAGATGGGGAAGTACAACGAGGAGATGGTCCGGGCCGGGGTCCTGCTGACCGGTGAGGGGCTCGCGCCCACCTCCGCCGGGGCCGAGGTCATCTTCCGCGACGGTGAGGCCACCGTGCTGGACGGGCCCTTCACCGAGGCCAAGGAGTTCATCGCGGGGTACTGGGTGCTCCAGGTGTCCTCGCACGCCGAGGCCCTGGAGTGGGCCAGGAGGTGCCCGCACCCCGCCAAGGGCGAGCCGGGCGAACTCAAGCTCCAGCTGCGCCGTATCGCTGAGCTGGAGGACCTGGAGGACATGCCCGAGGAGGTCAAGGAGCACGAGCGTGAGCGCCGTGCCGAGGAGGAGAGCCGCCAGGGCTGAGGGTCGCCCCGGGGGCCCGAATCCCGTTGCACCTGTGTGGCCCGTGGTGCTGTGATGGAACCATGGGCCACACCGGCGTCGAACGCGAGGTGGAGGCGGTCTGGCGCATCGAGTCGGCCCGCCTCGTCGCCACGCTCACCGGCATGGTCGGGGAGGTCGGGCTCGCTGAGGAGTTCGCCCAGGACGCCCTGGTCTCCGCCCTGGAGAAGTGGCCGGAGGAGGGTGTGCCCCGCAAGCCCGGGGCCTGGCTGACCACCGTCGCGCGACGGCGTGTGCTCGACCGTTGGCGGCGCGACGAGCGTTTCCGGTCGCACATGGTGGAGCTGGGCCGGGAGTTCACCGACCACGACGGGCGGTCCGACTTCGACGCCGTCCTGGAGGAGGACTACGGCGACGACCTGCTCCGCCTGATGTTCGTCTGCTGCCATCCGGTGCTGTCCACCCCGGCGCGGATCGCCCTCACCCTGAGGCTGCTCGGCGGCCTCACCACCGACGAGATCGCTCGCGCCTTCCTGGTTCCCGAGGCCACCGTGGCCCAGCGCGTGGTGCGCGCCAAGCGCACGCTGGCCCAGAAGAAGGTCCGGTTCGAGGTGCCGAGCGGACCCGACCGCGACGCCCGGCTCTCGGATGTGCTCGAAGTCCTCTACCTGGTGTTCAACGAGGGCTACACGGCGACCTCGGGGGAGCGCTGGCTACGCCCCGAGCTGTGCGAGGAGGCCATGCGCCTGGGCCGGGTCCTCGTGGAGCTGTTGCCCCAGGAGCCCGAGGTGCACGGGCTGGTGGCCCTCATGGAGCTCCAGGCCTCCCGGTTCCGGGCCCGGGGCGGCCCCGGAGGGGAGCCGGTCCCGCTCGCGGAGCAGGACCGCTCCCGCTGGGACCGGCTGCTCATCGGCCGGGGCGTGCGGGCCCTGAGCCGTTCGATGCCGACGGATCCCGCCGAGCCCCGGGGCGTCTACTCGCTCCAGGCCGGGATCGCCGCTCTGCACGCGGTCGCCGTCCGGCCCGAGGACACCGACTGGAACGGGATCGCCGTCCTGTACGAGGAGCTGGTCCGGCGCACCGGCTCACCCGTCGTCGAGCTCAACCGCGCGGTGGCCGTGTCCATGGCGCTGGGGCCGGTGGAGGCGCTCGGGATCGTCGACGCCCTGAGTGCCTCCGGTGCCCTCGACGGCTATCACCTCCTGCCCACCGTCCGTGGCGACCTGCTGGAACGCCTGGACCGCGCGGAGGAGGCCCGAGCGGAGTTCGCTCGTGCGGCCGAGCTCACCCGCAACGAACGCGAACGCGACCTCCTGCTGGAACGCGCCCGGAAGTGAGATCGTGCCGTGCGCGCGTGCGGTCCGCTCGCGCGCACGGGTGTCACTGGTCGTCCTCGGACCTACGCGGGTGGCTGGGGGAGGGGGAAGCAGACGATCGGAAGGATCACGCAGTGCTCCGGCGGAAGGACCGGAAGGGCGGAGCTCTGCGAGGTGGTCGTGGCGGACCCGGAGGCCTGGGTGTTCGCCGCGGCGGTGGTGCCGGGGGCGAGCAGGAGCGCGCTCAGCAACAGGGTGGCTGAGACCGAACCGAGTGACCGGCGGACGGGCATGGTGTTCCTTTCGTTGGGGACACCGTCATGCTGCGCGGCGGCCTTCACACGCCGTTCGCGCACTTCTGCTGTGGGCAGGAGGGTCTGGCGCGGGTGGTGCGGCACCGGAAGACTGGCCGCATGACGAGACTTCTGGTTCTGGGCGGTACGGAGTTCGTGGGGCGTGCGGTCGCGGAGGAGGCGATCGCGCGGGGGTGGGAGGTCACCGTCTTCCACCGGGGGACGCGCGCGTCGCCCGCCGGGGCCGAGGTCCGGCACGGTGACCGTACGGAGGAGGGCGGGCTCGCCGCGCTGGCGGAGGGGGAGTGGGACCTGGTGGTCGACACCTGGTCGATGGCTCCCGTGGCGGTGGCCGAGGCGGCGCGTCTGCTGCACGGCAGGGTCGGCCACTACTCCTACGTCTCCAGCCGTTCCGTGTACGTCTCGCCCGCTGAGCCCGGAGCCGATGAGGGCGCTCCTGTGGTGGAGGCCTCCGTTGACGACGACGGCACCGACTACGCGCGGGCCAAGCGCGGCGGTGAGCTGGCGGCGGAGGCGGTGTTCGGTGACCGGTCGCTGTTCGTCCGCGCGGGGCTGATCCTGGGGCCGTACGAGAACATCGGTCGGCTGCCGTGGTGGCTGAACCGGGTCGCCCGGGGCGGGCCGGTGCTGGCCCCCGGGCCGAGGGACCTCCCGCTCCAGTACGTGGACGCGCGTGACCTCGCGGCCTGGACCCTGGACGCGGCGGAGAAGGGGCTGAACGGGCCGTACAACATGGTCAGCCCGATCGGGCACACGACCATGGAGGGCTTCCTGACGGCGTGCAGGGAGGTGACGGGGTCGGACACGGAGTTCCGGTGGACCTCGCCCGAGGTCATCGCGGACGCGGGGATCGCCCCGTGGCGGGAGTTGCCGATGTGGCTTCCGCCGGGGGAGCTGCACGGGTTCCTGCACCAGGGGAACGTCGATCGCGCGCTCGCGACGGGGCTGCGTTGTCGGCCGGTGGAGGAGACCGTCGCGGACACGTGGGCGTGGCTGGAGTCCGTGGGCGGGGAGGCGGAGCAGCGCCCGGACCGTCCCAAGGTGGGCCTGGACCCCGAGGTCGAGGCCCGCGTCCTCGGGTTGTGAGGTTCCGGAAACCGGCATCCGGGTTGGGGCGTGGCACGAAGGAGTTCACGCAGGACCCCGGGTGAGAACCGGGGTCCTGCGTGATGCCTTGGTCAGCTGAGTCGAACTCCGGCGAGGAACGCGCGCCACTCCGGCGACGCGAACGCCAGGTGACCACGTTCCCTGTTCTGGGTGTCGCGGACGGCAGCGCCAGTGGGGAGGTCCGCGACCTCGACGCAGTCGCTGGCGTTCGCACTGTGTGAGGACTTGCGGTAGCGGGCGACCTCGACGCAGTCCTGCGTCTGCCCGCCGCTGTAGCTGGACTTGTGGAAGGTGAGTTCGTCGGTGTGGGGGTGCATCGTGGGGACCTCCGCTGGGGGTGGGGGCACTGACTGACTCATGCACGGTTCTGCCTACGGCTACACCTCGTGTGCAGAGGAAAACGCCCCGAATCCTGTCCCCGGAGCCACACCGCCCGACTCCGATAGGTCTCACTGAACCCAGGGAGGCGTTGGGGTGCATCGTGGGGACCTCCGCTGGGAGTGGGAGCACTGACTGACTAATGCACGGTCCTGCCCGCTCCCGCGCTCCCGTGTTCAAGGGAAGGCGCTCCGAACCCCTTTCCAACTGTGGACAATCGAGCTCGCTTCCCGCCCACTAAGCAGCGGGTCCAGTGTGCCTGGATGAGTACGTAGGAAGGCCCCGACAGGTTCCTGTCGGGGCCTTCCTGCTTCCTTGCAGACTTATCCGCGACGAACGGCGCCCAGGAGTGCCCCCCACTCCCGCCCAGATAGCAGGAAGTGGCCGTTCTCCGGGTTCTGGGAGTCCCGCACAGCAGCCGTCCCTTCCCCGGCGTCGGCGTACTCGACGCAGTTGGAGGGGTTGCTGTAGCTCGACTTGCGGAACGCGAGGTGACTGTCAGTGGATGAGTGCATGGTCGTGACTTTCTAGGCGGCCAGCGCTCGCAGGTATGCGGGCACTTCATCAGGGTCGAGGGCCTTGGCAACCAACCGGTCGAAGGACTGGCGGTACCGAGTGACCTCGGTCGGCTTCTCCAGGTAGAGGCCATCCGTATTTGTCTCCAAGAACGCGATCGCTGCGGCGTCCTCGTAGTCCAGGATCACGAACGGCCCTCCCATCCCAGCATGCAACCCCGCACCCATGGTGAGCACCTGGATGGTCACGTTGTTCGGGGCTTCGGCCAGCTCAACGAGCCGGTCAACCTGCGGATGGAATAGCTCCGGATGCGACCGCAGCATGAGCAGGGCTGCCTCGTGGATCACCGCCCACACGAACGGTGGATCCTCCTGCTGGGTGAGTAGCTGTTGGCGCCGCATCCGGGCCTCGACCGCTCTGGCGATGTCGTCTGGGTTGCGAATAAGTGTTGCCTGGGCAACGGCTGCAGCGTACGCCTCAGTCTGGAAGAGACCAGGGATGTACTGCGGCTCGAAGATCTTGATACCGGTCGCCCCGGCCTCGTAGGAGGTGTACGGGCCGCCGATCGCGTCACCGTAGCGGTTCCACCAACCGCTCTCCCGAGACTGACGGACCAGGGTGAGGATCGCTTCCCGCTCTGCTGAGTCCCTGACCTTGTACAGATCGAGCAACACACGGATGTCCGTCACGGCGGGCTTCTTCGATCGGCCAGTTTCGATGTTCGAGACCTTCGTGCTCGACCACTCCAGGTCCTCAGCAACCTGCTCGATGGTCTTGCCCGTGGCGATTCGCTTCGCGCGCATTTGTGCAGACAGCTGCCGTCTGGCGACGGATGGGCTGCTCAAATCGACCTCCTTTGGATCTGTCGCCGATGGTATCGCCGCCCGCCCCGAACCAGACATTTCGCAACTCCTCATCACGGTTGTTCGGATCACTGTATCTTGACTGAGGTCTTGCGATTTAAAAGTTTCGAGTGGAGTATGGAGATGTGCTCATCCGCCGCTGCCCCCATCCAGCAACGTCCAAAGAAGGAGACGCCTGTGCGATACCTGTACCTCTCTGCCCTGGCATGTGTCTGCCATCTCGCGTCCGTGGCGTTCCATCGCCCTCGTCCCCGGCAGGCTGAGCGTGTGCGGGCCTTCGCCGCCAACCCCCGCACCACCACTGCTCGTTCCCGTGGTCCGTTGATCCCCGCACCCCGAAGGCCGATCGACTCCGCCCCCATGCAGGTCCTGGAGGTCGTCCTGTCCGGGCTGCGACGGTTGGCGGTGGCCACGTGAGCGTGTTCTCCCCCGAACTGACCACCCGCGAGACCACGGTCCCTCTGGCGAGCTTCATCAAGCCCTTCCACACCCACTACTTCTCCCGCACGGTGGGCACCCCGTTCCGCAAGCGCAAGTACTCCTTCGCCGGACTCCCCGGTCTCATGCCTCTGGTGCGGGCGTTCCTGGACACCAGCGCCGCCGAACGCAGCACGGACTATCGGTTCCTCTTCACCCTCCTGGGGTCGGAGTTGGCCAACAACTCCCTCGCGCACTCCCTGTCGAGTGAGCACGGCAGCACCTACTCACTCACGGTCGACCGGGGAGCGACCGGCATGACTCTCACCTGTCAGGACCAGGGCACCCGGCGCCCGATGGACCCCGACCCGCTCACCTCCACCGACCTGCCCGCCCTCAACTCCAATACGGGTTCGGGCAAGCGCCAGGGATTCGGGTTGGGGTTGGTGAACGCGTTGGCGGACCGGTGGGGAGACAACGGCAACCCGAAGTTCCGTCAGGTCTGGTTCCACCTGTCCTACGACCTCACCAACAACCCCTGGAACCGGATCGACACCGGAACGGACGAGGTGGAGTGCTGATGTTGGACGTTGACACCCGGGACCTGTTGGCCGTGGCTGAGGACGCCCTGACGGCCCCCATCCATCTCACCCCGGCGCAGGTGGATGTGTGGCACAACCACACTCTGCGCAACCGCATCCCCTTGGTCTTGGAGGCCCTGCGCATCGCCCGGGAAGAGAGCGACGCGGAACGAGCGGTGCGGTTGATCGACCAGGCCATCCACGACCACCCCGCACCCACACGCGTTCCCGGCAACAGGCCGGTGCCGGGGCCGGTCCCGAAGCAGAACAACCCCCACACGGAGTCCCTGCCGGTTCCGGAGCACGTGCTCTGCGCCCTGCTGTACAAGCACTGGTCGATGACGGTGGAAGGCAAGGCACCCAAAGAGACCTACGTGGCTCGGCGTCCCGTCGGGTGGTCCGGCGATGGTGACCCCTATGAGCGGATCACCGCTCCCAACCGCACCGAACTCCTGCGGCTGCTCGCCCACCGGCACCTCGGTGTTCATCGCAGCGATCCGGAACCTCCGCCCGCTGCCTGAGAGGCCCCGAAGCCGTTCCATGAAAAAGCTCTGGCGGGTGCGTCAACACCCCCAGAGCAGGCCGACAAGCACAACCCGTTCAAGAGAAAGAGATTGCCGACATGGCCATTGTGCCGCACACCCCTGCCCTCAACCACACGATCAGCCCGACCGACAACGCTCCCCGGTGGGAATGCCGTGTCTACCCCGGGCAGCTTTCCCAGACCAGCCAGGTCCGCATCGACCTCGCCTCCGACCTCGACCGAATGACCAGCCTCCCGGTCGAGGCGCGGGAGGACATGGTCCTGTGTCTGAGCGAGATGTTCGCCAACGCCTGTGAGCACTCCCGTTCCGGACAGGACCCCGACGGACGGGTGGTCCGGACCCTGGACCAGCCCCGACCGGGGACGGTCCGGGTCTCGATCATCGACGACGGCACCCGCACCAACACCACGGACTCCTCCCCGAAGGTCCCGCGTCGTCGCACGCGCAAGGAGTGGGACGAGGCTGAGCGCGGCCGGGGCCTGCTGCTGCTCGGCCACCTCGCCACCCGATGGGGATTCCGGCCGGTGCTGGACTTCCCCTTCTGTGCCGGGCTCGGCACCGTGATCTGGGCCGAGTTCACCCACCCCGCCCTGACCACCCTGTCCGCTGGTGGGGACACCTGTGGTGGAGGTGCCCGATGACCGCACACCAGGTCAGGGAGGAGATCCGGTCGGTCCTGACCGCACCCCGAGGCCACCGCTTCCCCCGCCCGCACACACGCTCACCCCAGCCAGCCCTCCCTGCCCTGGAATCAGAGTCCGCCTGGACCGAGACCCATCAGGCCCGTCAGGAACGCCTGCTGCGCCAGATGCAGGGCAACCCCCGGGTGGCGTACATGCTCGAACACGGACCCCTCCCGCACTGGGTCAAGGTGGCCCGCCAACACCGCGAACAGAAGGCGAGGGAGGACCGACGGGCGGAGGCCGCTACCCATGCCGAAACCGAGCGCGCGCTCCCCCGGGGCCGCCACCGCGCGCCCCGCCCCTGGTGGGGATGGCCCGCCACCGCCATCAGCTCCACCCTGCTCCTGGGCCTCAACACCCTGGAGATCCTGGGCCAGAACCTCACCCACCACATCGGCATCCTGACCTGAACCACCCAGAGGTCGGGGCCCGGCAGACGTCGTGCCCCGACCACCCCCACAAGCGAGGGGAGCAGACGGCTGTGCCGCCGTTCCGGGGCGTCGCGGAGGGGTCCATCCCGCGCGCGGGAAAACAGAACGGCCCTCAGAGAGCTTCTGAGGGCCGCTGGTCTCCTCACGAGTGCGGGGAGCAGTCTCGTTGGCCTGCGCCTTCACGAGTGCTGAGGCGTCATTTCCGTGCGTTGCTGAGAATCAGCTATTACACCCAGTCCCACATGTGCACCTCCACAAGTCGACGGAACCGTAGTTCAACTCCGTCAGACTAACGACCTCTCGTAACCATGGGCAATATCCTTTTTTGTCCGTTCCGAATTTCGACGTGCCCCGAGGAGAAATACAGGCGCACTTCTGGGCGAGTGAACTCGGTGCCCGAGCGGCTGATATCGGCGGGCCGAGGCCTTCCACCTGCGAGGAACGACGCTCCGAGCATCATCGGCCACCTGGTCGCGGCCGGACGGCGCACGGGAAGGAAGCCCGCTCCGAGGGTCGTACCCCTGAGCTAGTCTCCGCGCCATGCTCTTGGACTCGATCACCCTCCAGGCCGACGATCCCGCCACGCTGGCCCGCTTCTGGTCGGAGGCCCTGGGGGTGCCGACCGTGAGTCGAGGGCCTGCCGGTTTCCTGCTCCCCGCTCCGGGGGTGCCGCTACGCGTCATCCCGGCACCGTCCTCCTCCACCCCTCGGTCGGAATCGGCCATCACTCGGCTGCACCTCGACCTCAACGGCGGGAGCGACCACCGCTCCTGGGCCCGAACCCTGTGCTCACGGGGCGCGTCCCCCCGCGACGTGGGGCAGGGGGACGTGCCCTGGGAGGTGCTGGCCGACGTCGAGGGAAACCTGTTCTGTGTGATGCCCGGTGATCGCTACGAGGAGGCAGGACCCGGGCTGGGATCACTGCCTGTGGACTCCGCGCGCCCTCGGTCCGATCGGGACTTCTGGGCCCGGGTCACCGGCTGGACACCCACCGAGGGGAGTGCCCCGGAGCTGCGTCCCCCGCACGGTCCCGGCATCCGCTTGGCGTTCTGCGACGAGCTCGGTCCCAAACCCGAGACCGAACCGAACCTCATGGGCCTGGCCCTACGCCTCGATGAGGACGAACGGGAGGCCGACGCCCTGGAGTCGTTGGTGAAAAGGGGAGCGGTTCGTGTGGAAACCGAGGGCGGGGCGCCCTGGCATCTGCTGACGGACCCTTCGGGAAACGAGTTCAGACTTCTGAAACCGCTGCGCTGAATTCTCGGAGGGGTCCGTGAGTGAGGCGATCAGTATCGGATACCGGCGAGGTCGTATTCGGCCTGATGAGCGATGTGGTTCGCCGACAGTGCTCGAACGAAGGGGCCAATGAGGACCGTGTCCGTTTCTCGACAACGTGCGGAAATGGCCGACGGTCCGCGCAAACCACCGAGCGCCCGGGGGCATCCCATCAAGTGACATCCCCCGACCCTGGAGCCCCCCCATGGCCTATGCGTCCTCCGGTGACAGCAGCCCCGGAACAGCCCTCACCGTCGCCATCCTCACGCTCGTGTGCTGCAACCTGATCGGCGGCGTCGTCGGCGTGGCCTTCGCGGCGGTGGCGATGGGCAAGGAGGACGAGGAGGAACGGGCCCGCTTCACCGGCTACGCCTGGACCGCGATCGTCGTCGGTCTGGTGCTGAGCGTGCTGGGGGCCCTGCTGTTCTTCTGAACCGGGACGGCGAGGGACCGCGCTGGCCCCTCGCCGCCGGTCAGACCGCTTGGTCCGCCTTGCGCGTGCTCACCGTCAGCCGTTCGCGGGAGTCGTTGACATCCACCTGGATGGAATCCCCCTCGGTCAGCTCACCCGAAAGCAGCTCGCGGGCGAGCGGGTCCCCGATACTCGACTGCACCAGGCGGCGCAGCGGCCGCGCACCGTAGTTCGGGTCGTATCCCGTCAGCGCCAGCCACTCGCGGGCCGCCGGGGTCACGTCCAGCGCCAACTGCCGGTCGGCCAGACGGCGGGCCAGCTTGTCCACCTGGAGGTCGACGATCCTGGTCAGGTCCTCGGTGGAGAGCGCGTCGAACATGATCACGTCGTCCAGGCGGTTGAGGAACTCCGGCTTGAACGTGGCCCGCACGACGTCCATCACGCGTTCCCGGCGGGTGGCCTCGTCCAGCGACTGGTCCACCAGGAACGGGGAACCGAGGTTGGAGGTGAGGATGAGGATGGTGTTGCGGAAGTCCACCTGACGGCCCTGGCCGTCGGTGAGGCGACCGTCGTCCAGCACCTGGAGCAGGGTGTCGAACACCTCCAGGTGGGCCTTCTCCACCTCGTCCAGCAGCACCACCGTGTACGGGCGGCGCCGCACGGCCTCGGTGAGCTGGCCGCCCTCCTCGTAGCCCACGTACCCGGGGGGCGCTCCCACCAGGCGCGACACCGAGTGCTTCTCCGAGTACTCGCTCATGTCGATGCGCACGATCGCGCGCTCGTCGTCGAACAGGAACTCGGCCAGCGCCTTGGCCAGCTCCGTCTTGCCCACGCCGGTCGGACCGAGGAACAGGAACGACCCCGTGGGGCGGTCCGGGTCGGAGATCCCCGCCCGAGCACGGCGCACCGCGTCGGACACCGCCTGGACGGCGTCCCGCTGCCCGATCAGCCGCTGCCCCAGCTCGTCCTCCATGCGCAGCAGCTTGGAGGTCTCGCCCTCCATGAGCCGACCCACGGGGATACCGGTCCAGGAGGAGACGACGTCGGCGATCTCGTCGGCGCCCACCTCGTCCTTGACCATGGTGTCCCCGGCGTTGGCCTCGGCGTTCTCCTCGGCCTTGGACGCCTCCTCGACCTGCTTCTCCAGCTGCGGGATGTCCCCGTACATCAGCCGGGAGGCCTCCTCGAAGCGGCCCTCGCGCTCGGCCAGCTCCGCCTTCGTGCGCATCTCGTCCAGCTGGCCCTTGAGGTCACCGACCCGGTTCAGCCCGGCCTTCTCCTGCTCCCAGCGGGCCACCAGGCCGGTGAGCTGCTCCTGGCGGTCCGCGAGGTCGGCGCGCAGCCGCTCCAGCCGCTGTTGGCTCGCGGGGTCGGACTCCTTGTCGAGCGCCATCTCCTCCATCTTGAGGCGGTCCACCGTGCGGCGCAGTTCGTCGATCTCCACCGGGCTGGAGTCGATCTCCATGCGCAGCCGGGACGCCGCCTCGTCGATGAGGTCGATCGCCTTGTCCGGCAGGAACCGCGCGGTGATGTAGCGGTCGGAGAGCGTCGCGGCGGCCACCAGGGCGGAGTCCGAGATCTGCACCTTGTGGTGCGCCTCGTAGCGCCCCTTGAGGCCGCGCAGGATCGCGATGGTGTCCGCGGCCGACGGCTCGCCCACCATGACCTGCTGGAAGCGGCGCTCCAGCGCGGGGTCCTTCTCGATCTTCTCCCGGTACTCGTCCAGGGTGGTCGCGCCCACCATGCGCAGCTCGCCCCGGGCCAGCATGGGCTTGAGCATGTTGCCCGCGTCCATGGCGCCCTCGGCCGCGCCCGCGCCCACCATGGTGTGGAGTTCGTCGATGAACGTGATGACCTGGCCCTCGGACTCCTTGATCTCCGAGAGCACCGCCTTGAGCCGTTCCTCGAACTCGCCCCGGTACTTGGCGCCCGCCACCATCGCGGACAGGTCGAGGCTGATCAGGCGCTTGCCGAGCAGCGACTGCGGCACGTCTCCGGCCACGATGCGCTGCGCCAGACCCTCGACCACCGCGGTCTTGCCCACGCCGGGCTCACCGATGAGCACGGGGTTGTTCTTGGTGCGGCGGCTCAGGACCTGGATGACCCGGCGGATCTCGCCGTCCCGGCCGATGACCGGGTCCACCTTGCCCTCGCGGGCGCGCTCGGTGAGGTCCACACCGAACTTCTCCAGCGACTGGTAGGTGTCCTCCGGGTTCTCCGAGGTGACCTTCCCGGTGCCGCGCACCCGCTCGAAGGCCTCCAACAGCGTGTCCGGGGCGGCACCGGCCTCGTTGAGCAGGCGGGCGGCCTCGCCGCCGTCGGTGGCCAGCCCGACCAGCAGGTGCTCGGTGGAGACGTACTCGTCCTCCATCTGCTGCGCGCGCTGGGCGGCGGTGTTGATGGAGACGATGAGCTGGCGCGAGGAGGACGGTGAGCTGACCGTCGAACCGGCTGCCTTGGGCAGGGCGCCGATGGCGGACTCGACCTTGTCCTTGAGCTGGTCGGGGCTGGCGCCGACCTCCTTGAGCAGCGGTCGGGTGATGCCCTCGGCCTGGTCGAGCAGGGCGTTCAGCAGGTGCAGCGGTTCGGTCTGCGGGCTGCCGTCGGCGGTGGCCTCACGGATCGCGGCGGCCAGGGCCTCCTGGCTCTTCCGCGTGAGCTTGTAGTTCATGTCCGGTTACCCCTTCCACAGAATCTGTTACTCAGAGTGATCATGCGGGGGCGTCTGAGACCGTTCCCCGAACGGTGGCCCCCCGGGTCCGTCAGCCCTGGCCCGGACCGCTCCGGCCGGTGTCGTCCCGACCGGCCTGACCGCTCTGGCCGCCCGGCCCTCCGGAGCCCTGGCCGCCCGTTGGGCCGCCCTGGCCCTGGCCGCCGGGGCCGCTCTGGCCCTGGCCGCCGGGGCCGCTCTGGCCACTCGGCCCCTGACCACCGGGGCCGCCCTGGCGGCCCTGGTCGGGGTCCTCGGGCTCGGCGGTGTTGAAGATCGTGACGCGGGTGCGACGCACCAGCTCCCCGCGCACCGGCCCGCCCTCGGGACGGGCCGGACGGCCCCGCCGGGACACCGCCCGGCGGGCCGCCTCAAGCTCGTTGGCCAGGTGGAACGCCTGCTCACGCAGCTGCTCCACCTCGTGCTGCAACTCCAGGATCCGCTTGATCCCGGCGAGGTTGATGCCCTCCTCCTGCGACAGGCGCTGCACCTCGCGCAGCGTCCGTACGTCGCGCATGGAGTACCGGCGGCCCCGGCCGGACGTGCGGCCCGGAGAGACGATCCCGAGCCGGTCGTACTGCCGCAGCGTCTGCGGATGCATCCCGGCCAGCTCAGCGGCCACCGAGATCACGTAGACCGGTGCGTCGGCGCCGAAGGCAGGATCGTTCACGTTGTTCACGCGCCCTTCGCCCGCGCTTCGAGCCCGTCGCGCGGGTCGTAGTCGGAGGTCGCCGCGCGGAACTTCTCCAGGGCCTCGCGGGCCTCGCCGTTGAGTGTCCTGGGCACGTCCACCTCGAAGGTGACCAGCATGTTCCCCGTGGTGCCGTCCTTGCGGGTGGCGCCCTTGCCGCGGACCCGCAGCGTGTGCCCGTTCCGGGTGCCCGGCGGCACCTTCACGGTCACCGGGAAACCGCTGAGGGTGGGGACCCGCACCTCGGCGCCCAGGGCCGCCTCGGGGAAGGTCACCGGGACCGTGATGGTGACGTTGTCGCCGCTCCTGCCGAACACCGGGTGTCCCTTCACGTGGACGACGACGTAGAGGTCACCGTTGGGGCCGCCGTGCTCGCCGGGGGCGCCCTTGCCCTTGAGGCGGATGCGCTGGCCGTCACTGACACCGGCCGGAATGCGGGTCTGGATGGTGCGGGTGCTCTTGCCGCGCCCGCTGCCGGTGCAGGTGGGGCAGGGGTCGTCGACCACGAGGCCGCGTCCCTTGCACTCGCTGCACGGCTCGGACAGCGAGAAGCCGCCCAGGTTGGTGCTGTCGTGCCCGGTGCCGCTGCACTTGGGACACATGCGCGGGGCCGTGCCGGCGCGCGCTCCCGTGCCCTTGCACGTGGGGCACGGGGCCTCGCTGCTCAGCTGGAACGAACGGGTCACCCCGTCCGCGGCCTCGCGGAAGCTCAGTGTGGTCTCGGTCTCGATGTCGGACCCGCGCCTGCTGCGGGTGGCGGTGCCACCCCGCCCGCGGTTGCCGAACAGTCCGCCGAAGAGGTCGCTCAGGCGTTCCCCGCCCGCGGCCCCGCCGCCGGTGCTCTGACCGAAGATGTCGCTCATGTCGAACCCGCCGGGCCCGGCGCCGCCGGGCCGGTACGACCCGCCGAACATGGAGCGCGCCTCGTCGTACTCCTTACGGCGCTTCTCGTCCGAGAGGACGTTGTACGCCTCGGAGATCTCCTTGAAGCGGTCCTCGGCCTGGGGGTCGTCGGTGTTCGCGTCCGGGTGGTTCTCCCGGGCCAGCTTGCGGTAGGACGACTTGATCTCGTCCTTGGAGGCCGTCTTTGAGACTCCCAGGACCTTGTAGTAGTCCTTCTCCAGGTAGTCCTTGGTGCTCATCGACTGGTGCCTTCTCCCGCTGGTGCCGGTTGCGTCCGATGTTTCCACGTGGCCCCGTACCGCTGGGGTGCCGGGGGCGACCCGGAGCCGTGACCGACGTTCTCACGTCGGCCACGGCCGGGTCATGTCCGCCCCGGGCCTTCCGCTGTCGCTTCGGCCCGGATCGGGTTACTGCTTGTCCTCGCCGCTCTCGGCGGTGGAGTCGTCGGCGTCCGAGGACGTGTCGGCGGACTCGTCGTCCCCCGCGCCCTCCAACGGCTCACCGACCACCACGCGGGCGGGGCGCAGAACCCGCTCACCCATGCGGTACCCAGGCTGGAACACCTCGATCACCGTCTGGACGGAGATGTTCGGAACCGGAACCAGGGTGAGCGCCTCGTGGACGTTCGGGTCGAACTCGTCGCCCTGCTCCGCGTAGCGCTCCAGGCCCAGCTTGGTGGCCGTGGCCTCCAGGGCCTCACCCACCGCCTTGAACCCGCCGTTGAGCTCGTCGTGCTCACGGGCCCGGCCGATGTCGTCCAGGATCGGCAGGAGTTCACCGACGACCTGGGCGGTGGCCACCTCGCGGACGGCCACGCGGTCGCGCTCGACACGCTTGCGGTAGTTGGCGTACTCCGCCTGCACCCGCTTGATGTCGTTGGTGAGCTCGATGACCCGCTCGTCCGCGTTGATCGCCTCGGTCACCACGGACTCCGGGGTGTCCGGAACCTCGGGGACGTCCTCGATCTCGGCCTCGACGACCTCGGGCTCCTCCTCGGCGGCCGTGGCCTCCTCGGCGGACTCGCCCTCGGGCGTGCGGACCTCACCGGTCTCGGGGTCGATCCTGCGGTTGTCGCGGATCACCGGACCCTGGTCCTCGTCACCCGTCTCCGGGTTGTTCTTGTCCGACGGCGCCATGTCCGACGCTCCCTCCTTCCTCAGCCGTCTCCGGCCGTCGCGGGTCAGGAACCCTGGTTGCCCTTGCCGTTGCCGTTGCCGTTGTCCTCGTCGACGATCTCGGCGTCGACCACGTCGGCGTCCTCGGTGGAGGAGTCGGCGTTCTCGGAACCGGGCTGGGCGGCGTCCTCACCCTGCTGGCCCTGGCTGTAGATCGCGGAACCGATCTTCTGGCTGGCCAGCGCGACCTTCTCGCTCGCGGAGCGGATGGCCTCGGTGTCGGTGCCCTCCAGAGCGGTCTTCAGCTCGGCGACGGCGGTCTCGGTCTCGGAGCGGACGTCCGCCGGGATCTTGTCCTCGTTGTCCTTGATGACCTTCTCGGTCTGGTAGACGAGGGACTCGGCGTTGTTGCGGACCTCGGCCTCCTCGCGGCGCTTGCGGTCCTCCTCGGCGTACTGCTCGGCGTCGCGGACCATCTGGTCGATGTCGTCCTTGGACATGGCCGAACCACCGGAGATGGTGACGGACTGCTCCTTGCCGGTGCCCAGGTCCTTCGCGGTGACGCTGACGATGCCGTTGGCGTCGATGTCGAAGGCGACCTCGATCTGCGGGACGCCGCGCGGCGCCGGGGGCAGACCGGTCAGGTCGAAGACGCCCAGCTTCTTGTTGTACTGGGCGATGTCACGCTCGCCCTGGTACACCTGGATCTGCACGGACGGCTGGTTGTCGTCGGCCGTCGTGAAGATCTCGGAGCGCTTGGTCGGGATGGTCGTGTTGCGCTCGATGAGCTTGGTGAACACGCCGCCCTTGGTCTCGATGCCCAGGGAGAGCGGGGTGACGTCCAGCAGCAGGACGTCCTTGACCTCGCCCTTGAGCACACCGGCCTGGAGCGCGGCGCCGATGGCCACGACCTCGTCCGGGTTGACGCCCTTGTTGGGGTCCTGGCCGCCGGTCATCTCCTTGACCAGCTCCGCGATGGCGGGCATACGGGTCGAGCCACCGACCAGAACGACGTGGTGGATCTGGTCCAGGCTGATCCCGGCGTCCTTGATGACCTGCTGGAACGGGGTCTTGGTCCGCTCGACCAGGTCGGAGGTCAGCCGCTGGAACTCGGCGCGGGTGAGCTTCTCGTCCAGGTGCAGCGGGCCCTCGGCCGAGGCCGTGATGTAGGGCAGGTTGATCTGCGTCTCGCTGGAGCTGGAGAGCTCGATCTTCGCCTTCTCGGCGGCCTCGCGCAGGCGCTGGAGCGCCATCTTGTCCTTGGCCAGGTCGACGCCGTTGGAGTTCTTGAACTTCTCCACCAGCCAGTCGACGATCGCCTGGTCCCAGTCGTCGCCGCCGAGGTGGTTGTCGCCGTTGGTCGCCTTGACCTCCACGACGCCGTCACCGACCTCCAGGAGGGAGACGTCGAAGGTGCCGCCACCGAGGTCGTAGACGAGGATCGTCGCCTCGTCCTCCTTCTCCAGGTGGTAGGCGAGCGCGGCCGAGGTCGGCTCGTTGATGATGCGCAGGACGTTCAGGCCCGCGATCGTGCCGGCCTCCTTGGTGGCCTGGCGCTGCGAGTCGCTGAAGTACGCCGGGACGGTGATGACCGCGTCGGTCACGTCCTCGCCCAGGTAGGCCTCGGCGTCGCGCTTGAGCTTCTGGAGGATGAAGGCGCTGATCTGCTGCGGGTTGAACGTCTTGTCGTCGATCTGCACCGACCAGTCGGTGCCGATGTGACGCTTCACCGAGCGGATGGTCCGGTCGACGTTGGTGACGGCCTGACGCTTGGCCACCTCGCCGACGAGCACCTCACCGTTCTTGGCGAAGGCCACGACCGAAGGGGTGGTGCGGGAGCCCTCGGCGTTGGTGATGACCGTCGGCTCGCCACCCTCAAGGACCGCGACACACGAGTTCGTCGTACCGAGGTCGATTCCGACCGCACGTGCCATGGTTGTTTCCTCCGTCAAAGTTGAGTCGTTCAGGCGTAAGTTTGCTTCGTCGGGTTGGGGCTGTCAAGTCAGTTGAGTCGACCCCACTCAAGTTACTTCCTACGACCTGACAACGGGTGGCCTCGCGGGGATGTTCCCGACCTGGGGTGATTTCACGAGGGGAGTGGGTGAACCCCGGGACAACTCGGGGACATCCTTGACCTGGAAACCAGGGGCGCCGGGGGTGTCTCGGGGTCGCCCTCCGGGGTGTGTCGCGCGGTCGGGTGTCGCGACACGGCCGCGGTCCGGTCCGGGGCCGGGTGGCCCGCGCCGTGCCCCCGGTCCGCTTTGATAGGAGTGCGCGGTGTGTTCGGGGAGGCTCGGGCGCACCCGCGTGAGGGAGGTCGCGTCGCGACTGGCTACGGTGGCACCCGCCGCCGCGTGGTTGGGCTCCGGGCCGGTGGCCGCCGTGCTATTACTCGCTAGTAACATCAATAGGACCACCGGTGTGTGGCGCACCGGGTGACAGAAGCAGGATGGGAGGCCACGGACGATGCATCCTCTGTACTTGACGCTGGGCATCATCACCTCGGTCTTCGCCGTGGCCGCGCTTGCCACGTTCGCTCTGGGCAGTTACCAGATCTGGCGAACCGTGAGTGTGGGCCGAGCGGTGGAGCCGGAGCGCACGGAGTCGCTGGGCAAGCGGCTCACGATGACGCTCATCGAGATCCTCGGACACACGAGGATGCTCAAGCGGCCGTGGGTCGGTGTGGCCCACTGGTTCGTGATGGTCTCGTTCCCGCTGCTGTTCTTCACGGTCGTCGAGGCCCAGGGCGAGGTCTTCGACCCGCACTTCAAGCTGCCGGTCATCTACGACTGGACGGTCTTCGGCCTGGCGATCGAGTTCATCGCCGCAACCAGCCTCGCGGGCATCGTGGGTCTGACGATCTACCGTCTGCTGAACGGCCCCCACCGCAAGGGCCGGGACTCCCGCTTCTACAACTCCAAGACGTGGACCGCGTACTACGTCGAGGCCTATCTGTGGGGCCTGCTGATCTCGATCTTCGTGATCCGCGGCCTCAAGGTCGCCATCGGTGACTTCCCCTTCCCGGCCTGGGCCACCCCGATCTCCCACGCCGTCGGCACGATCCTGCCGAGCGACGCGGCCGTGGCCGAGCCCGCCATCGCTCTGGTCGCCGCGTTCAAGCTGATCATCAGCTACCTGTTCTTCGTGGTCCTGTTCTTCAACCTCACCATGGGTATCGGCTGGCACCGCTTCGTCGCGCCGTTCAACATCTTCTTCAAGCGCAACGCGGACGGCACCCCGACCCTCGGTGCCGCCAAGCAGATGATGGACGCCTCCGGAAAGAAGCCCCTCGACTTCGAGGAGGCCGACCCGGACGAGGACCCGTTCGGCGCGGGCAAGCTGGAGGACTTCACCTGGAAGGGCCTCCTCGACTTCACCAGCTGCACCGAGTGCGGCCGCTGCCAGTCCCAGTGCCCCGCCTGGAACACCGGCAAGCCCCTCTCCCCGAAGAAGGTCATCCTCGACCTCCAGAAGCACACCTACGAGAAGGCCCCGTACCTCCTCAAGGGCATCACCGAGGAGACCCTCGCGGAGGCACCCGACGAGAGCCACGCGGGCGTCGACGTCCTCGCCCTCCTCAACAAGCCGCTGGTCGGCACCGAGGAGGAGGGTGGCGTCATCCACCCCGACGAGCTGTGGTCCTGCACCAACTGCGGTGCGTGCGTGGAGCAGTGCCCGGTCGACATCGAGCACATCGACCACATCCTGGACATGCGCCGCTACCAGGTCATGGTCGAGTCCAACTTCCCGTCCGAGGCCAACACCCTGCTCAAGAACCTTGAGAACAAGGGCAACCCCTGGGGTATGGCCGAGGACCGGCGCATGGACTGGATCGAGGAGCTCGCCTCCCAGGAGAACCCGGTCGAGGTCCCGGTCGTCGAGGACAAGCTCCCCGAGGGCACGGAGTACCTGTTCTGGGTCGGCTGCGCCGGTGCCCTGGAGGACCGCGCCAAGAAGACCACGAAGGCCATCGCGGAGCTGCTGGACATCGCGGGCGTGAAGTTCGCCGTCCTGGGCGGCATGGAGGCCTGCACCGGTGACCCGGCGCGCCGCCTCGGCATGGAGTACGTCTTCCAGATGCTGGCCCAGCAGAACGTGGAGACGCTCAACGAGGCCGGGGTCACGAAGATCGTGGCCAGCTGCCCGCACTGCTTCAACACGCTGGCCAAGGAGTACCCGCAGCTCGGTGGGACCTACGAGGTCATCCACCACAGCCAGCTGCTGGCCAAGCTGGTCGAGGAGGGGCAGCTCACCCCGGTGAACTCGATCGACGAGAACATCACCTACCACGACCCGTGCTTCCTGGGCCGCCACAACAAGGTGTACACGCCCCCGCGCGACATCATGGCGCAGGTGCCCGGCGTCAAGACGCAGGAGATGCACCGCCACAAGGAGCGCGGCTTCTGCTGCGGCGCAGGCGGCGCCCGCATGTGGATGGAGGAGCGGATCGGCAAGCGCATCAACACCGAGCGTGTCGACGAGGCGCTGACCACCAACCCGGACACCGTCTCCACCGCGTGCCCGTTCTGCCAGGTCATGCTCGGTGACGCGATCAACGAGAAGAAGTCGGCGGGCGAGGCCAAGGAGTCGCTGGAGGTCGTCGACGTCTCCCAGCTGCTGCTCCGTTCGGTCAAGGGTGACAACCCGGCCGCGGGCGGCGAGGAGAAGGAGACCGCCGACGCCTAGCGTCCTTCCCGCGCCGGGGTGAGTCCCGGCGGGGTCGCGATCCGCGTTCGAGGGGGCGGGGTGCCACGAGCACCCCGCCCCCTCTCGCGTGTCCGGGGGACGGACCCTTGGCGATACGACCGTACCGATACGCGGGCTCCAAGGCGGCGGTCCTGTGCCAGAATGACGGTGTGCCGAAGGTCGTAGACAGGGAAACCCGACGGGGCCGGGTCGCTGAGGCGATCCACCGCATCGCCGCCCGGGAGGGGCTTGAGGGCGTCAGCGTCCGGGTGGTCGCCGCCGAGGCGGGGCTGTCCGCCGGGGCGGTGCAGCGGGAGTTCGCCACCAAGGACGAGCTGCTGCACTTCGCGCTGCGCGCCTCCGTCGATGAGGTGACCGCCCGCTTCGGCCGGTTCCGGGTCGGGCCGGAGAGGCTCACCGTCGCTGAGGGCCTGCGGCTGGTGCTCCTGGACCTGTTGCCCACCGACGGGCGGCGCTGGGCCCAGACACGGATCTGGGCCGCCTACTACGCCCGCGCGGCGGTGGACCCGGTGTTCGCCGGAGTGCTGGCCGAGCTGGACGCCCAGGCCAGGGCGAACCTGCGCGCCGTCCTGGAGTACGCCCGGGACCAGGGGGAACTCGCCTCCGGGCAGGAGCCGGAGGCCGCGGCGGAGCTGCTGATGGTGCTCGTGGACGGCCTGTGGCTCACCTGTGCCCGCCTGCCGGAGGGCGCCGACCTGGCCCCTCAGCGCGCGGCGGTCGAGTCGGCGGTCCGCCTGGTCGCCGGCTGAACCGGGACGACCCTCCGGGGCTGCGGCGGAGCCCGGAGCCCGGTTGTGCGCGTCTCGAACGGGTCGGGAGCGAAACGGTCTGTGCACGATTGGTGTCCTTGGTCCCGGAAGGCGGTTCGGAGGGGGATCGTTCCTTCGGGGGTGGCCCTGACCAGTGTCTTTCTCCGGGTGAAGGAATTCCGTGGAGATGTCGGCACGCCATTTCCCCGACCGGGGATCGGCCCCGTGGATCGCATTTCCCTGGGGTGGCGAGCATGCCTGTCCTGCCTGATCAGCGGGGGCGCCGGGCGTAGGGCCGCCGATGTCATTCGCACCGGCGTTCGGTCTGCGCCCAACGCGGAGATGGCACCCCCGGGACGATGTTTCCCAAGAAGAAGGCAACCAATACTCGGGAGTTCGGAATCCCGGCGCCGGGAATTGCCACATTCCACGGACGCGCCCGATCGGAGTCGTGTAGAACGTTGGTGACCGCCGGGGGGCCGCGCCCGACATCGTGTCGACGGGCGCGGCCCCGGCCGGTGGCGTCGGCCGCGTCCGTAGGTGAGTTGTCGAAGGGGCACGTACGGGCGCGGCCGTGTTCCCGTGGCCCGGCGGAGGGGGCCGGACCAAGGGGACGGAACGCGGACGGGGCCCCGGGATGACATTTGTCAGCGACGGGGGCGGATGAAGTGTCATCAGTGACGGGTGACAGCGACGTCTGTCAGCCGGGGCCCGGTTCGCGGGACTCTGGGGCCATGACGACGACAGAGCACACCGGACCGGCCGCCGCCACCCAGGACCCCACGTCGACCACGGGTCCCTCCGTGGTCGTCAGCGACCTCCACCAGCGCTACGGCGACTTCGAGGCGGTCAGGGGGGTCTCCTTCGAGATCCGCCCCGGCGAGCTCTTCGCCCTGCTCGGCACCAACGGCGCGGGGAAGACCACCACCATCGAGACGCTGGAGGGCTTCCGCCGACCCAGCTCCGGAACGGTCCGCGTCTTCGGGCAGGACCCCTTCGGCCAGCCCGCCGGGGTGCGGGAGCGGGTCAACGCCGTCCTCCAGGGCAGCGGGCTCATGGAGGACCTGAGCGTCGACGAGAGCCTCAGGCTCACCAGCGACCTCGCCGCCTCGCCCCGGGACGTCGAGGAGATCCTCCAGCTGATCGACCTCACCGACAAGCGCGCACTCCGCGTCCGCCAGCTCTCCGGCGGGCAGAAGCGCCGCCTGGACCTGGGCTCGGCGCTGCTCACCCGGCCCGAGGTCCTCTACCTCGACGAACCCACGACCGGCATGGACCCCGAGGCGCGGCACGAGACCTGGCGGATCATCAACGACCTCAAGGAGAGCGGGGTGGCGGTCCTGCTCACCACGCACTACCTGGAGGAGGCGGAGCGCCTCGCGGACCGGCTCGCCATCATGCACCGGGGCGAGATCCGGGTGGAGGGCACCCTGTCCGGGGTGCTCGCGGGCTGGGGCGACCGGGTCAGCTTCCTGCTCCCCGGCGACGTGCGCACCTCCGACCTGCCCGACGTGGCCGGAGCCTCGATCGAGGTGGAGACCCGGGACCAGGAGCTGTGGGCCACCTACACGGTCACGGGCGGGGACGTGGCCGAGCGCGCCCACCGCGCCGTCGCCGCGCTGGTCGCGTGGTCCGCCGAACAGGGGGTCGTCCTCCAGCACCTCCAGGTGCGCGGCGCCTCCCTGGAGGACGTCTTCCTCCAGGTCGCGGACGGCGCCGCCGACCTCCTCACCTGAGGAAGCAGGCCGGGCACGCCGCCCGACCCGGACGGCACCCGCCCTCGCGAACCCACCCCGTCACCGGGACCACGCGCCGCAGCGCGACCCCGGCACCAGAACCAGGAGAGACTCCATGAGCACGACCACCACCCGGCCCCCGGCCCGTGCGGCCGAACGGACCGCGCCCGGCACCCTGAAGCGGACCCTGCGCCTGGCCCGCACCGAGTTCACCCTCTTCGTGCGGTACAAGACCGCGCTGATGTACCTGGTGCTGCCGCTGGTCCTCTTCGCGCCGATGCTGTCGACGCCCAGCGCGCCGGCCTTCGGGGGCTTCACCACCCACGAACTGGCGCTGGCGTCGGCCGTCATCGGTATCGGTCTGATGCTGGGGATCGGGCACCCCTCGAACGTTTTCGCCGCGCGCCGTGAGTCGCTGGTCCTCAAGCGGCTCCGGGTGAGCGGGATCCCGCAGACGGCGATCTTCGGCGGCGTGACGGTGGTCGTCGTCCTGTTCTCCCTGGCGATGACCGCCCTGGTCCTCGGCGCGGTCGCCGCCTTCGGGGGCAACCTGCCCGCCGACCCCGTGATGCTGGTGGTCGCGGTGCTGCTGAGCTCCGTCGCGATGACCCTCGTGGGCTTGCTGATCACGCCGCTGGTGCGCAGCGCTGAGTCGGCGCAGATGTTCTCGGTGGTCCCCATGATGGGGCTCCTGATCACCGGCGGGGTGTTCCTTCCACTCGAACTGATGCCCGAGCCCGTCCGCATGGTCGCGCAGGTCCTTCCGGTCGCCCCGGCCGCCGAGATGGCGCAGGCCGCCTTCACCGGCTACGACGTGTTCGGCGGGTACGAGGCCGCGGAGGCGGTGGGCGCCGCCGCCCTGTGGGGCAGCGCTCTGCCGTCGATCGGCGTGATGCTGGCCTGGATCGTGGTGCTGTCGCTGCTGGTCCGCCGCTACTTCAAGTGGGACCCGCGCCAGCCCTAGGGCTGGCACCGGAGGGGCGGAGCCGGGCGGCCGGGACGGGGCCTCCCGGCTCCGCCGTGCCGGGAGCCGACGGGAGATCCGGCCTGTGGACAACGGCTCCGGGGGGTCGCTCCGGCCTTACGTTGGAAGCAGGCACGGGGGACGCGGGGAGGCGGACGTGGTGGAGCGGAGCGGGCGCGTGGCGCCCGTGGCGGTGCCGGGATCCGGGGCCGCCACGGCGGCCACGGGCCGTGGCGCGGAGGCGCACGAACCACCGGGGATGAGCGCGGGGTTCGCCCGGAGGATCCGCCGGGCCCGGCTGTACTGCCTGTTCAGCATGGCCGCGTTCCCGTTCCTGGTTCCCTTCTGGGCTGGGACCGGACTCCTGGTGGACCTCGTCTACGCCCAGGACATGCTCGGAGGCCAGCCCACGTACGTCCTGGTGCTCGCCGTGGCCCGGACCGTCGTCCTGTTCGTCGCCTCCGTGCTGTGCGCGCTGGCGATGTTCCGGATGATCCGGGACCGGTTGGACGGCAGACACCGGCCGGACCGGAACCTGTTCCGGAACACCGTCGCCCTGCTCGCGGTCCTGTGCCTCTTCCTCTGGCACACCACGAGCGTTCTCGCCGTCTGCGCCTCGGCCGGGGTGCTGTTCGCCTTCCTGACCTCGCGGAGGGGGCTGCTGCGCCTCTCGGCCGGGGCCGTCGTGGTGGTGGCGGTGAGCGCGCTGATCAGCCCGATCAGGATGCCGCTGCTGCCGGGCCCGGACGACCCGCCGGGGTTCCCGGGGTTCTCCTCCAGTCTCGTGGGCCACAGCCTGTTCATGCTCGTCTGGGCGGGCTTCCTGTGGCTCGGCTGCCTCTACACGGTCTGGCTGTGGGACGGCATCCGGCAGGTGACCGAGGGCCAGCAGGCCCGCGCGCGGCTGGCGGTGGACGGTGAGCGGCTCCGCTTCACCAACGAGATCCGGGAGCTGCTCCGGCACCGGCTCGACGCCCTGCGCATCGGCGCCGGGCACGCGGGGAGGAACGTCCGGAGCGACCCGGAGACGGCGAAGCGGGAGATCGGCCAGGTCCACGAGCTGGCACGGGCCACGCTGAGACAGGTGCGCTCGGTGGTCCGCGGGTACCGGGACATCGATCTGGACGCGGAGGTGGGCTCGGTCCGCGCGGTCCTGGAGGCCAACGGGACCACCACGACGGTCTCCGGGCTGGCCGACCCGCACCTTCCGGCGGACACGTCCGCCCTGGCCGCGTGGGTGGTGCGGGAGGGCGGGACCAACGTCCTGCGGCACAGCCGCGCCCAGCGTTGCCGGATCGTCTTCACTGTGGTGCCCGGGGCGGGCCACGGAGAGCTGGTCGTGGAACTGGCCAACGACCGGGCACGGGAGGCCGTCCCGGACGGGGTGGGGTCCGACAGCGGGCTGGCCGGGCTCGCCGAGCGGATCGCCGGGGTCGGCGGAACGTTGACGGCGTCCCGGACGGACGACGGCGGTTTCCTCCTCCGGGCGGCTCTGCCCCTGACGGAGCCGGTCCCCGAGCCGACCGGAAGCGGCCGGAACGGGGCGGGCCCGCCCATGCCTGCGGTCGCCGCCGGGCCGGTGCCGGTGCCGGTCGTCCCCGAGGACTCCGGAACGGACGGGCCGCCGTCCCCCGAGGACGACCCGGACCTGCTCAGCGACGTGGCCAACGACCGGCGGGTACGCCTCTCCCGACGCATCATCATGGGCCTGATCGGGTTCAACAGCCTGCTGATCGTGGGGCTGGCCCTCGTGGACCTGCCCCTGAGCTCCGAGTACGGTCTGCCGCTCTGGACCTCCGTGGTCGGCGCGCTCCTCGCGGTGGTGGTCGCCTGCCTGCTCCTCCGGCTGCTCCAGGAGCGGATCGACGGCAACCGGCGGCCCAGCCCGAGGCTGTGGTGGACCTCCGTGGCCCTGCTCCTGCTGAGCGCGGTCTTCCTGAACAACCCGCCCATCGTGCTGATCATGATCGGTGCCTGGTGGGGCACCGGGATCTTCTTCACCACCCGCTGGCCCGGGGCACTGGTCAGCGCCCTGCTGCTGCTCTCCCCCCTCCCGCTGATCCCGACCTTCGGCCCCTTCTTCGAACCGAACGGAATCAACCCCCTCGTCTACGGACTGCTCTGGTACGGCGCGGTGCTCGTGGCCTTCACCTTCGCCTTCAGCACCTTCGGCACCATCTGGCTGTGGGACATCAGCCGTGAGGCGGTGGCCGGGCAGCGGGCCAGCGCCCAGCTGGCGGTCACCCAGGAGCGGCTCCGCTTCGCGCGGGACATGCACGACCTGCTGGGGCACAGCCTCTCCGCGCTGGCCGTCAAGGCCCAGCTGGCCGGACGGCTCGTGGACCGCGCCCCGGACCGCGCCGTCACCGAGATGGCCGAGGTCCAGGGGCTGGCCGGTCAGGCGCTCCAGCAGATGCGGTCCGCGGTGAGCGGTGACCGGGAGGTCGATCTGGAGGGTGAGGTCGCGGCGGTCGGCGCGGTCCTGGAGTCGGGCGGTACCCGGACCGTCGTCACCGGTCTCGAAGGACTGGAGCTCCCGCCGAAGGCCGCCGGGCTGGCCGCCTGGGTGGTCCGCGAGGGCGGCACGAACGTGATGCGGCACAGCGACGCGGAGGAGTGCCAGATCAGCTTCCGGCTCACCCGGGACGGAGCGAACGTGTCGAGGGGCCTGGTGGTGGAGGTGCACAACGACACAGCGAAGGACGAGGCAGTCGGGGGAAGCGACGGCAACGGACTGGCGGGGCTCTCCGAGCGGGTCGCCCTGGCTGGCGGGAGCCTGTCCAGGGCCAGGACCAGGGACGGCGGCTTCCTGCTCCGCGCCGTGATCCCGTTCTGACCGCCGCCCCTGTTCCGCGGCGCCCTGGACCGGGGCGCCGCGGAACGTCCGGGGAGCCGTGGGGTCAGACGGTGCCCAGGGTGTCGAAGGCGGCGTCGATCCCGGCCGTGGCCTCCTCGCCGCCGCTGGTGTTGAGGCCGAGCATGAACGCGCCCCGGTCGTCGGTCACCTGGATCACCAGGAACCGCCCGTAGCCGTTCCCGTCGGAGGCGTCGCCCAGGGTGGCACCGAAGGCGGGGCGCTCGCCCAGGGTGGTCTCCTCGGAGGGTTCGATCCGCAGGTCCGCGCCCCCGGCGACCAGTTCCCCGGCCATCTCCGTGGCCAGGGACAACCCGGTGGCCGCGATGGGCTCCAGGGGGCCGAGCTCCTCGGTGCCGGTGACGATCATGGCGTCCGGATCGTCCTCGGAGCCGAACACGGTGTACGAGGAGTACTCCGCCGGAACCTGGTCGTCTCCGAGCCGGGCCCACCCCTCACCGGGCAGGACGTAGGCCAGCCCCGACCTGGAGTCCGTGACGGTTCCCTCGTCGCCGGGCGGGGGACCCGACCCCGTGGTCGGTTCCGTCTCCTCCGCCGTGTCGTCCGAGGCGGCGTCGTCCTGGGTCCCCGTGCCGCTTCCGTTGGACAGGAACCAACCGATGCCTCCGGCCGTGACCAGGAGGAACAGGAAGGTCACCACGAGCGCGACGGTGAGGGTGACACGGCGCGCGTTGTCGGGTTCGCCCACGACGCGGCGAGGATGGCGGTCCGCTGGGGCGCGTGGGTCCGAGCGCTCGTCCTCGCGCTCCGGCCTGTCGGGTCCTGCGTGCATCTCGGCTCCTGAGGGCTGCTGGCCGTTCTGTGGGCTGAGGGGCCCACTAGGGGAGTACCCAGTACGAGTCGACGCGGAGCGGGACGAACGTGGCCGGATCAGGCCGATTCCGGACGGTTCGGTTTCCGAAACGGAGGCGAGTGGTTCCGTGGGGGCGGGTGTGACTTCAGAGGTGCCAGGCGCGCCAGGGCACGAAGTGCGGCAGGACCACGTCACACAGCGGATGCGACGCCGAGGCGCCGTTCGGGACCTCGCCGTGGACGGGGAGGACGAAGGTGGGCGGGCGGTGGCCGTCACGGGCCGGGGGCACCGATCCCGCGTACCTGGTTTCGGACGGCGTCTCCGGGGCGGACCCGCCGCGCGGCCGCTTCGTCCTGGTGGGAGCGGGGATCCTGGAGGCGTGGGCTCCGTGCCGGGACCCTCCGTCCGGCGCGGCGGTTTCGGACGCCGAGACCGGGGGGTTCTCGCCGTCGGCGGTCTCTCTGACGCCGTTGCCTCCGGAGGGGGCCACGGCCTCGCTGGCCAGGGGAGTCCTGGTCAGGCCCAGCGCACGGTCGATCTCGGCGGGACTGAGCTGGCGGTCGGTGTCGGCCACCGCGATGAGGACCTCCGCGTACAGCTCGATCTCGTCCAACGCGACGTGGTCGTGGAGCCGGTCGTCCACACCCAGGCCGTTCACCACCACTCACCTCCCGGGGGCACCCGTTGTCGCAGGACAGGACGGCCGCCCCGCGCGTCGGGGCGATGCGGGCGCGGCGCGACGGAACCGATCCCACAAGGAGAGAGGACTTCCAGGTTAGGGCCGCCGGGCCCCGGAGCGCATGACTCTTGTGGGCCAGTGACGGGATCATCCGGGTTAGCCAGTGGCCCACATCCCCTTGGGGGGAGGGAAAGCGGGTCCTCCCCCATGCGAACCACGGGCGACCGCCGATCCGTCGCCTCCCCGCACACGGAACGGGGCCCGGTACGCGGAGCCCCCGCGCACCGGGGTCCACCGCGTGTCGGCGCCGCCCGGGGAGGTCAGCGCCAGATGACGTCCTGGTGCTGGACGGCGTAGGCGGCGTAGGCGGTGGGGGTGTGCTCCAGCACGAGGCGGTCGTCGTCGTTCAGTTCCCGGACGACCTTGCCGGGGACCCCGGCCCAGAGGGTGTCCGGCGGGACGACCTTGCCCGGCGCGACCAGCGACCCGGCGGCGACCAGCGCGCCCCGGCCGACCCGCGCGCCGCCCAGCACGATCGCGCCGATGCCGATCAGCGCACCCTCCTCGACGACGGCGCCGTGCACCATCGCCTTGTGCCCGAGACTCACGTCGTCGTGCAGGACGGCGGGCTGGCCCGGGTCGGAGTGGAGCCCGCACTGGTCCTGGATGTTGACCCGCTCACCGACCACGATGTCCTCGGTGTCGGCGCGCAGGACCGATCCGTACCAGACGCTGCTCTCGGCGCCCAGGCGGACGCGTCCCACCACCACGGCTCCGGGGGCGATCCAGGCTGTGGGATGGATCTCCGGTTCACCGAAGGGAGCACCGCCGATCCTCGCCTCCGGGCGCGGCTCCATCACGGGTCCGTCGGTCGCGCTGTCCATGCGTGGGTCCTCTCGCTGGGGGTCCCCTGGGGTCGGAGGGTAGGAAGTTGACCGCTACGCCCCCGTACGGGGATGATCGCGCATACCTTAGTAAGAACGTGACCAGGGTCCGCACGGCGATGTACCCGTCACGGCTCTTGACGCCGTGACGCAGCACGTGCCTACCTTGGTCGTTTGGACGGTGCCCACGGCGTCACGCTCCGCTCTCGGCCGGTGCCCCTCATCGTGCCGAGCCGGAGCTCGACGGGGGCATCCGCGGGCGAGCCAGACCGAACGGTCCGACGGGTGCTCCGGCGTCACATGGGTACGGGGCGACTCTCACCATCTCTCACCATCTGCGACGTGCAGCAACGGTGTATAAGGACATGAAAGGCACATGAGCGATATGTTGCCGGGCGGCGGACTGCAACAAGACCGGTTCCCGACGGTGCGCAAGGGCGGCTACGACAAGGCGCACGTCGACGACTACTACGTCCGAATGGACAATCAGTTCAAGGACCTCCGTGAGCGTCTCCAGCGTATGGACGACGAACTGGAGCAGTACAAGCGCGACCTCGCGATCGCCCGCGAGAAGGCCCAGGTCAAGCCTGAGCACGAGCAGATCAGCGAGCGCATGGCGGAGATCCTCCGCATCGCCGAGGAGGAGGCCAAGGAGCGTCGCTCCCGGGTCGAGACCGAGGTGAAGGAGGCCCAGAAGAAGGCCCAGGAGGAGGTCGCCAAGCACCGCAAGGACTCCGAGGAGCACGCCGAGCGGATCGTCTCCGCCGCGCGCTCCGAGGCGAACGAGATGGTGGGCGGGGCCAAGAAGGAGGCCGACCAGCTCCGTGAGCAGGCCAAGCAGGAGGGCGACCGCCGCCTGAGCGAGGCCGAGGCCCGCGCCAAGAAGATCCACGACACGGCCGACCGTCGTCTGGCCACGCTGACGGCCACGCACGCCGAGGCGCTGCGCCGCCTGAAGGACATGCACTCCACGCTGGCCGACCTGGTCACGGCCGAGGACAAGGCCGGTGCCCTGGAGACCGGCCTGTCCCGCGAGGAGACGGCGCCCGCTCCGGCCGAGGCCCCCAAGGGCCAGCAGAACCCGGGCCAGCAGCACCCCGGCCAGCAGAACCCGGTGCGGCCCAAGCCAGCGGTCAAGCCGGAGAACCGGGCCCCCGAGAACAAGGCCTCCGAGGCCAAGCCCGCCGAGGCCAAGCCCGCCGAGGACAAGCCCGCCGAGGCCAAGGCTCCCGAAGCCAAGACTCCGGAGGCCAAGGCCCCCGAGGCTCCCAAGCCCGCCGCCCAGCCGGAGCACAAGGAGGAGGCCACCACCAAGCTTCCCCCGCTCCAGCAGGAACCGGACCAGGCCACCGTGCGCATCGCGCCGCTCCCGAAGCCCGGGCAGGGGCAGGGGCAGCAGGACGCTCCCAAGCCCGAGGCGCAGCAGGCCCCCAGGCAGGACGAGGGCAAGGGCGGTGAGCCCAGGGCGGTCGCTCCGCAGCCCCCGCAGGGTGCCCGCTTCGACGCTCCGGCCCCGGGGCAGCCCTACCAGCAGCCGAGCGGTCCGCAGCAGGCTCCGGCGGCTCCGCCCGCGGAGGCGACCGGGGGTGACCCGGGGATCACCGGCGTGTACCGTCGGCCCGAGGGCGGGCAGCAGCAGCCGCCCGCGAACGACGAGGGCGTGCGGATCATCCGCAAGCCCTGACACGGCGCCGGACCGGCGTCCGGCGGGTGTGTCACGAGGGCGGGACCGGCCAGTCCCGCCCTTGGTGTTTTGTGGTCAGTTGTAGGGTGACGTCCGCCTTGTCGCAGGCTGTCGGCTACGATGCCGACAGCCATGATTATCCGCGCGGCCATACGGTCCGACCTCGGTGCGATCCTGCGTCTCCTGCGCGAACTCGGTGACACCACCCACACGCAGAGCGCTCATGTTCGCATGTCCTCCGCCGCCGTACGCGCCTGGACCCGTATGGAGAACGACCCCGACCGCACCGTGCTGGTGGCGGAGCGCCGGGGCCAGATCATCGGGACCCTGGACCTGCTGGTGGTGGCCAACCTGACCCATGACGCCCAGCCCTGGGCGGTGGTGGACAACCTCGTCGTCGATCCCGACACCAGACTCCAGGGCATCGGCCGGGCGCTCATGGAGGACGCGGTGGACCGCGCCGCGCACGCGAGCTGCTACAAGATCGAGCTGCTCTCGCACGAGAGCCGCCAGGGGGCGCACCTCTTCTACGCCGCCCTGGGCTTCGACACCTCCGCCGCGGGTTTCCGCCGCTACCTCTGAGCCCCGGCGCCGCACTCGGCCCGTGACCCCGGCCCGCTACTCCTCCGCGGCGTCCGCGCTCCGGGCCCGCTTGGGCCCGCCACCGCGCAGCGGCACGCCCTTCATGAACGAGACCGCGATCAGGCCGAGCGCGGCGATGGGGATCCCGGCCACGAACACCCCCTGCATCGCGTGGTCGAAGGCGCCCACGACCACGTCGCGCACGGGGCCGGGCAGCGAGTGCACCAGCTCCGGTGAGCCCTGCGCGGACTCGGCGGCCTGCTCCAGCCCCACCGTCAGTTCACGGGCGCCCGAGTCGGTGCCGTTCGCGGTGTCCACAACGAGCGCCTCCTGCGCGGCGGTCGCGGCCGTGGCGAGTTCCGCGTTGAGGCGGCTCACCATGACGGCGCCGAAGGCGGCGACGCCCATGGCCCCGCCCAGGTTGCGGAAGAAGGTGACGGAGGCGGTTCCCGAGGCCATGTCCCGCACCGGCAGCGAGCTCTGGGTGGCCAGCAGCAGGATCTGCATGTTGAGGCCGAACCCGAGGCCCACCAGCATCTGCCCCACGACCACCGTGGTCAGCCCGGTGTCGAACTGGGTCAGGCTCAGAACGACGAACCCGACCACGCACAGCACCATGCCGACGACGGGGTAGGCCTTCCACCGGCCGGTCCCGCTGATCGCGAAGCCGGAGCCGATCGAGGTGAGCAGGAACGAGGCCACCAGCGGCAGGGTCATCAGACCGGAGACGGTCGGGGTCATGCCGTGCACCATCTGGAGGAACTGCGGCATGTAGATGATGAGGCCGAACATCATCATGCCCACGGTGACCGAGCCAGCCGAGGCCAGCACGAAGGTGCGGTCGCGGAACAGGCGGGTGGGGATGATCGGCTCCTTGGCGCGGCGCTCGACCAGGACGGCGGCGACGGTCAGCAGCACCGAGGCGGCGCCCATGGCGTACGCGGGGGCGGAGTTCCACGGGATCTGCGTGCCGCCCAGGCTGAGCAGGACGATCACCGTGCTGGCGGCGCTGAAGATGAGCCCCGCGCCCAGCCAGTCCACGGTGGGCCGGTGGCGCGGCGTGAACGGCATGCGGAACATGAACTGGATGACGCCGAAGGCCACCACGGCGAGCGGGACGGTGATGAGGAAGCACCAGCGCCAGCCGAGGGGGCTGTCCACCAGGAATCCGCCGACCAGCGGTCCGAGCACGGTGGAGACGCCGAACACCATGCCGATCAGGCCGCTGTAGCGGCCGCGCTCACGGGGCGAGACGACGTCGCCGAGGATGATGTTGGGCAGTGTGGCCAGGCCGCCGACCCCGAGGCCCTGGAGCGCCCGGGCGGCGATCAGCCAGTTGATGTCCTGCGCGAACCCCGCCGCGAGCGAGGCGACGATGAAGACGCCGAGGGCGATCTGGAAGAGGAGCTTGCGCCCCCAGATGTCCGAGAGCTTGCCCCACACGGGGGTGGAGGCGGTCATGGTCAGCAGGGCCGCGGTCGCCACCCAGGCCAGCCGGTCCTGCCCGCCGAGCTCGCCCATGATCGTGGGCAGCGCGGTGCCGATGATCGAGTTGGTGAGCATCGAGGTGAGCATCGCCAGCACCAGGCCGACCATGATCCGCCGCACGACCTGGCGCGGGGGGTACTCGGTCGCGGGTTCGGGCAGGGGGCCGGGGGCCGTGAGGTCCTGGGGGGCGGTTCCGGGGGAGGAGCCCCGTGCGGTGGATGTCCCTTGCACTGACTGTTCCATGAGGCCCCCGATTCCGGACGCACGAAAGCCCCACGGCAAGCACACCGGGGGCAAGCATCCACGTCAGGTATATGTAAACGCTGTTGACCTGTCAAATCGGTATCTCTCCGACGCTTCCGGTATGCGTGGGGTGTACCCAGGTGTCAACCTGGAGTACTGAAAGCCAGAATCACGGCCACCAAGGGGTGTGCAGATGGAGCGTCCGGAACAGACCGGAACCGGTGCGGAGGCGCCGACGCGTGGCCGTGAGGCGACCCGGGAGCGCATTCTCGCCAGCGCCAAGACACTGTTCACCAGTGAGGGGTACGGCGCGGTCTCCTCGCGCAAGATCGCCTCGCACGCGGGGGTGAACGTCGCGCTCATCAACCGCTACTTCGGCTCCAAGGCCGGTCTCCTGACCGAGATCCTGCGTGAGGACGGCGTCTTTCCCCGGCTCATCGAGGAGGGTGCCCCCGAGGACCTGACGGTGCGCCTGGCGGAGCACTCCGTCGGCCGCCTGCACGGCGAGGGCACCCCGTTGCAGCTCTCGCTGGACGACTCCGCCGGTGACCCCGACCTCCAGTCGGTCTACCAGGGGCGTCTCAAGAGCGCGCTGATCGATCCCCTCGCCGTCTACCTGGGCGGACCGGACGCGCGCGTGCACGCGTCGCTGGTGGCCGCCGTCCTGCTGGGGGTGGGCCGGGTGCGCCGCGTGGAGGGGGCGGGCGCGCTGCGGGCGCACGACCGCGAACAGCTCAAGGAGCGGGTCCTGGCCCTGCTGGAGCTGTGCCTGAAGGACTTCGGTGAACCGGAGCCCGAGGGTTCCTGAGGCGGCCGGTCCCAGGCCGCGCCTCTGACGCGCCCCGCCCCTCCCAGGCAGAGGAGGGGCGGGGGCGTTCCCGGGCCGTGAGGCCCGGGAGTCCCCGCCCTAGGTCGTGTTTTTTGGATCATTCCGCGCTCGCGACCACCAGGCTGCCTCTCACTGCGCCGATGAAGCTCGGACAGCCAAACCCGGGCGGGCCCCCGCTGTGCGACACTGCGGAGCTTGCGTAGCAGCGCACAGTAGGGGCAGCTTCACTCATCGTCTTGCGAGAGATTGCCGGGCCCCCGCTGTGCGAGGCTGCGGAGCTTGCGTAGCAGTGCACAGTAGGGGCGACGGCCGCTCGCATCGATGGCGGCTCCGCCGCCACCGGCGAAAGCATCCAAAAAACACTCCCTAGAGCGGGAAGGCGGTGGCGGCGACGCCGACCGCGACGACCGGCAGGATGAACGCCCAGTACTGCATCGGCACGAAGAAGAGCGTGTGCGCGTTGCGGTGCTCGATGGGCTGCCCGGTGGCCGGGTGGAAGCTCTGCTTGGGGGCGTTCAGCTTCCGGCCGACGAAGTGGACGGCGACCGCGGCGAGGACACAGCCGACGGCACCGCCCAGGCCGGACGCCTGGGAACCCATGAGGTGCCCGGCGATGACGCCGCAGGGTACGGCGATGGCCGCAGCGATGAGTAGGACCAGAATGCCCCAGCCGCGCCAGATGATCATGTTTCTTCGTCCTTTGGTGTCACCGGGGGGATTTGCGGACGGTCGGTGGGATTCATGTGAAGGGTGCTGAGTTCTGTGGTTTATGTGAAATTACGGCCCGGCTTCTCCACCCCTTTCACGGGACTCCTTTGCCGGTTCGGCAAGGGAACTCGCTTCACCGCGTCCGGCTGAGCAGAGTTGGGGGCGGAGGTGGTCGACATGGCCGACGAGTACGGTTCCCTGTCCGAGGAGATGGACGAGGAGTTCTGGAACGAGCGGTACCGCTCCAGCGAGCGGATCTGGAGCGGGCGGCCCAACCGGCACCTGGTCAGCGAGATCGAGGGGGTCCGGCCCGGGCGGGCGCTGGACGTCGGCGCCGGTGAGGGCGCGGACGCCCTGTGGCTGGCCGCGCGCGGCTGGCGGGTGACCGCGGTCGACATCTCGTCGGTGGCGCTGGACCGCGCGGCGGCGCACGCGGTGGAGGCGGGCGCGGGGGTGGCGGAGCGGATCACCTGGCTGCGTGCGGACGTGACCCGGTGGGCCCCGCCGTCCCCCCAGTACGAGCTGGTCACGGTCCAGTTCATGCACCTGTACCCGAACGCCCGGGCGCTGCTGTTCGCGGACCTGGCGGCCGCGGTGGCGCCCGGCGGGGAACTCCTGGTGGTGGCCCACCACCCCAGCGATCTGGAGGCGGGGGTGCCGCGTCCGCCGTACCCGGAGCTGTTCTACGAGGGTGATGCGGTGACCGCCGCGCTCATGGAGGGGGAGTGGGACGTGCTCGTCAACGAGGCGCGTCCCTCCGAGCAGGTTCTGGACGGGACCATCTACACCGTCCACGACCTCGTGGTGCGGGCGCGCCGTCGGGCCTAGGGGTGCTCGCTCGGGCCGACCGGGCCGTGCGGGGTCCCGCGGGGGGACCGGCCGCCCCCGGGGAGCCGATGTCGGGGGCGGCCGGTCGGCCTGGTGCGTACCCGGGGCGCCCGCCGGGGCTCCGGCCCTCGGGGCGGGTGGCCGGGACGCGATCGGGACACGACCGGGAAGCGGCCCGAGGCGGGCCGGTCAGTCGCGGAGCTTGGCGACGACGTCGATCTCGACCAGGATGTTGGCCAGGTCCGATCCCACCGTGGTGCGGACCGGGTAGGGGGCGGTGAAGTGCTCTTCGTAGACCGCGTTGAACTCCGGGAAGTCCGCCTTGAGGTTCTCCAGGTGGACCGTGGACTTGACGACGTCGTCCAGCGTCAGGCCGTGCTCCGCGAGCACGGCGGCGACGTTGGCCAGCACCTGCGCGGTCTGCTCGCCCACGGTCGGCGCCACCCGGCCGGTCTCGGGGTCCTGCGGGCCGAACCCGGCCGTGTACAGGAAGCCGCCCGCCACGACGCCCTGGCTGTAGGCACCGGCGGGAACGGGGGCCTTGTCGGTCTGGACCGCCTTCTTGGACATGCGTCTCCTTCGGTCGGGTCTCGCGTGCTCCCGTGCGCGCCGGGGATCGTGCGGTCACGCGGGCGGCCCGCGAGCACATTTATTGGCAACAAAGTTACCAATTATCTTTCCTGAAGCGTATCTTGGGCCACACCGACCCTCCGACGGCGGAACCGCCGAACGGGGGTCGGGGACCCCGAACGGAGGAACAGTGCAGCCCGAGACCGTACTCGCCGGAGGTCGGGTGATCGACGGCACCGGCGGGCCCTCCCGCCACGCAGATCTCGTCCTGCGCGACGGCCGCGTCAGCCACATCGTCCCACCCGGGAGCGCCAGGACCACCGGTGAGGTCGTCGACGTGTCCGGCCTCGCCGTCTCCCCGGGGTTCGTGGACATGCACGCCCACTCCGACCTCGCCCTGCTCGCCGACCCCGCCCACGAGGCCAAGGTCCTCCAGGGCGTCACCCTGGAGGTGCTCGGTCAGGACGGGCTCGGATACGCGCCCGTCACCGACGCCACCGCCGAACCCATCCGCGAACAGATCGCCGCGTGGAACGGGACCCCCGAACTCGACTACTCCTGGCGCGGGGTCGGTGAGTACCTGGACCTGATCGACCGCGGCTCCCCCACCAACGCCGCCTACCTCGTCCCCCAGGGCAACGTCCGCATGGCGGTCCTGGGCAACGACGACCGCCCCGCCACCGGTGCCGAGATCGACCGCATGCGCGCGATGGTCGCCCGGGGCATGGCCGAGGGCGCGCACGGACTCTCCGTCGGGCTCACCTACACCCCCGGCATGTACGCCAGCGACGACGAGATCGTCGCCCTCCTCGAACCCGTCCGCGCGGCGGGCGGCTACTACTGCCCCCACCACCGCAACTACGGTTCGCGCGTGGTGGAGTCCTACCAGGCGTGCCTGGAGGTGGCCCGCCGCGCCCACGTGCCCCTCCACCTCGCGCACTGCCACGTGAACTTCCCGCAGAACCGGGGCCGCGCCCCCGAGGTGCTCGACGCCATCGACGAGGCCACCGTCCGCTACGGCCTGGACGTCACCCTCGACACCTACCCCTACCGGGCCAGCGCCACCTACCTCGCCGCCCCGCTGCCCTCCTGGGCCCAGGAGGGCGGGACCGCCGCCACCCTCGCCCGCCTGCGCGACCCCGCCACCCGGACCCGCGTCCTGCGGGAGATCGAGGAGGCGGGCACGGACGGCAACCACGGCGTCCCCATGGACTGGACCACCCTCGTGGTCACCGGGACCGCCGACCCCGCGCTGTCCTGGGCGGTGGGCTCCTCCGTCTCGGACCTCGCCAGGGACCGCGACGAGGCGCCGGGGAAGGTGTTCGTCGACCTCCTCATCGCGGACGAGCTCCGCAGCGGATGCCTCCTCCAGGTCGGCAACGAGGAGAACATCCGCACGATCATGCGCCACGGCGCGCACACGGCGGGCAGCGACGGCATCCTCGTCGGAGAACGGCCCCACCCGCGCGGTTGGGGCACCTTCCCCCGCTACCTCGGCCACTACGTGCGCGAGCTCGGCCTGCTCAGCCTGGAGGAGTGCGTCCGCCACCTCACCTCACGGCCCGCCCAGCGGCTCGGCCTCGCGGAACGGGGGGTCATCCAGGTCGGCGCCGTCGCTGACCTGGCCGTGTTCGACCCCGACACCGTCAACTCACCCGCCACCTACGAGGAGCCCCGTCAGACCCCCGTGGGGATCGAGCACGTCATGATCGCCGGGGAGTTCACCGTCCGGGACGGGCGCCGCACCGACCGCCTCCCCGGCCGATCCGTTCGGAGGAACGCCCGATGACCCGGATCGACGCGGTGTGCGTGGGGGAGACCATGGCGGTGCTCACCTCACCCGAGGCCCTGGCCGAGGGAGCCCGTCTGACGGTGGGCACCGGCGGCGCCGAGTCCAACGTGGCGATGGCCCTGGCCCGGCTCGGCCACCGCTCGGCCTGGGTCAGCCGGGTGGGCGCGGACCCCTTCGGGCGGATGGTCACCGACGCCGTCGCCCGCTGCGGCGTGGACGTGCGCGGTGTCGAGGTGGACCCGGACCTCCCCACGGGCCTGTACGTGAAGGACACGGCTCCCGGCGGGGCGGGGGTCCTGTACTACAGAAGGGGCTCGGCGGCCTCGATGATGTCCGTGGCGGACGGCGAGAAGGTGTGGTCCCGGGGTCCCCGGCTGGTGCACCTGTCCGGGATCACCCCCGCGCTGTCCTCGCGGGCCGCCGCGCTGGTCCGGGACCTCCTCGACCGGCGGTCCGGCAACGGCGCGCTGCGCTGCTTCGACGTCAACCACAGGCCCGCCCTCTGGGACGCCCGCGAGGCCGGGCCGGTGCTGCTGGACCTCGCCCGCCGCGCCGACGTGGTTTTCGTCGGCCGTGACGAGGCCGAACGCCTGTGGGGCACCCCCGCCGTGGAGGACGTCCGGGCGGTCCTCCCGGAGGTGCCGACCCTGGTGGTCAAGGACTCCGGGCGGGGGGCGACGAGCTTCGACGGGGCGGACACGGTGTTCGTGCCCGCCCCGCCGGTGGACGTGGTGGAGGAGGTCGGCGCCGGTGACGCCTTCGCCGCCGGTTTCCTGTCGGGCCTGCTCGACGGCCTCACACCGGAGCGGCGGTTGAGCCTGGGGCACGCCGCGGCGGGCGAGGTGCTGCGCTCCCGCGGGGACACCCTCGACCGGGTCCCGGACGGGGTCCCCGGCATCCGCGCCGACGGCTAGCCGATGACGATGGCCCCGGCCAGGACCGGGGTGCCGAAGCGGACGGAGCCCTGACCGGAGGCGAGGCTGCGGCTGCCCTGACAGCTGTTGCCGGCGAAGAGCGCGAACCGGGACTCGCCCTCGATCTCGACCACCCCGCCCTGGCCGGTCTCCAGGACACGGCAGCCGCCGTTCTCCACGTTCTGCTCGTGGCCGGACTCGAAGGTGACCCGCACCGGGGCGGTCTCCTCCTTGCTGGCCATCCCGGAGATCGCTCCGGCGATGGTCGCGGACATGGTGGCGAGGTTGGCAGGGCGGATCGGCACGGGATTCCCCTTTTCACCGGGCTCGCGCGAGCCCTTGAGGCACAGGTACTGGAGACGCGGACGGGCACCGAAGGGCGCTGCCGAGTGCGGAGATGGTTACTCTGTGTCATTTAGCTACAGGATCACGCGAAAGGTGGGGAGCCACGGCGGAGTGTCGGCGGATTTCTCCACAGGGTGGACGGTGCCTTCGTCGCGCTGGTGAGGGCTTGGGTACGATGGTGCCAACGGATGGGAAGGGAGGGCGCGCGTGCAGTACCTGCTGCCCTTCTTCGAATTCCTCGCCCTCGGCTTCCTCCCCGCCGACCTCCCGCTCCCCGGTGTGGAGGGCGCCGCCCTGACCCTGCTGGTCGTGGCGGTCGGTGCGGCCCTGACCTGGCTGGCCCTGCGCGGCACGGCCCTGTGGCCGGTGGGCGACACCGCCACCGGCACGGCGCACGCGATGCGCCGAAGAGCCAGGAAGCTCCCCGTCCTCACCCTGTGCGACCCCGACGCGGCGGGCAGACCGCGTCCCCGAGCCCCCGGCGCGGCCCTTCCGGCCGCTCGCTGACCCACGCCCTGACGCGCCCTCGCGCGCTCCGCCGTGGCTCGGCTCCGAGCGGCCTGACGTCTGAACATTCCACCCAGACGAAGGGTCCCGACCTTGTACACCTTCGGGCCGATCGCGGCCGTCATCAGCATGCTCTCGGCGGTTCTCTCCGCCCTCACCTCCACCCTCACCCCGCTCGCCGGGGCCCTGGCTGCGGGGCTGGCGATCGTCGGTCTGACCGTCGCCGTGCGCCTCCTGCTCCTGCCCCTGGGGGTGGCCCAGGTGCGCGCGGAGAAGCAGCGCGCCCGGATCGCGCCCCGGCTCGCGGAGATCACCAAACGCCACGGGAAGAACCCCGAGCGGATGCTCGCGGAACAGCGCAAGGTCTACACGGAGGCGGGCACCTCGCCGCTGGCGGGCTGCCTGCCGGGCCTCGTGCAGATCCCGCTGGTCGTGGCCCTGTACGGGCTGTTCATCGGAGCCGGACCGGGGGAGGAGCCGCTGCTCGCCCATACCTTCGGCGGGATCGAGCTGGGCTCCACGCTGGTCACCAGCGTCGAGGGGTCCCTCGTCCCCCCGGTCTTCGCCGCGCTGCTGGTGCTCCTGGCCGTGGTGGCCTGGGCCAACCGCCGCTACGTGGTGCTGCCGATGATGAGGGAGAACCCCGCGCAGCCCCCGATGCTCGCCGCGCTGTCCTACATGCAGTTCACGACCGTGGTCATCGCGGCGTTCGTGCCGCTGGCCGCCGGGATCTACCTGTTCGCCTCCACGACCTGGGCGCTCGCGGAGAAGGTGGTGCTGCGCAGGGTGCTCCCGGACTGATCGCCGCCGGGACCGTCCGCGGGCGTCAGAACTCGACGGTCACGCAGGCGAGGCGGTCCCCGGCGGTGCCCGCGTGCCCCTCGTGGGTGGAGGTGTGCTCGTCGTGCAGCACCAGGGAGTGCGCCTCGCCCTCGCGGAACTCCCAGTCCACCGTCGAGGTGATGAAGGCGTTGCCGTTGTCGTCGGTGGTCATGTCCAGCCAGACCTCGTTCTCGGGGTTGGCGTATTCGGGGTCGGCCGAGGGCTCGTCCTCCGTCGCCGCCGGGTCCACCTCGTTCTGGTAGTGCGGCCCGGCGTCGGCGGGGTCGTCACCGCACGGGCGGGTGTGCACGTGGGCGCCGAAGTCCCGGTCCGCCTCCAGGCCGGTCCCGGTGAACTGCACGAACGTGGAACCGTCCTGGACGCGGACCTGGACGTCCGCGGTGGCCCCCTCGGGGACCGCGGTCTCGTCGTAGGTGATCGCCCCGGCGCTCTCGCCCGGCGGGAGGAAGATCGACGCGGTCACGCTCGGGGAGGTGGTCGGCTGGACGGCGGGGTTCTCCGTGGCGGCCGCTCCGTCACTGGTGGAGGGCGCGCCCTGGGTGCACCCGGTGGCGAGAAGGGCGGTCAGGACCAGACCGACGGCGGGTGGCGTGGTGCGCATGTCGGGACTCCCCGGTGATCAGTGCTGTGGCTGTCCGCAACGTTACCCAAAGTGCATGTGGGATAACTACGAGTGCGGCAACTGTGGTGGGTGTCGGAGGGTCGGCGCCGCCCCCGTGAGGGCGCGACCGCGCGCCCGGCCCCCGCGGCGGGGGCTCCCGGCGCGCTCCTGGGTCCCTCCGGTGAGGGGACCGTACCAGCAGAGCGGGCGGGGGAGGCCGTCCCCTCCGGGGATGGCAGACTGGTGCGTCCCACCACGAACCCTTCTGAACAGGCGACATGAGAACGATCAAGCGCGGCGGCGAACACGAGATCGAGATCAGGAAGTCCCGGTTCATCTGCGCCATGGCCAGGGTGGACGGTGAGGACGCCGCCCGCGCGTTCATCGCCGAGCGCCGCAAGGAGCACTGGAGCGCGAACCACAACTGCACCGCCTACGTCCTGGGTGACGACGGCGGGGTCCAGCGGTCCAGCGACGACGGCGAGCCCGCAGGGACCGCCGGGGTGCCCATGCTGGAGGTACTGCGCCACCGTCGGATCACCGACACCGTCGCGGTGGTCACCCGGTACTTCGGTGGGACGAAACTGGGTGCGGGCGGGCTCATCCGCGCCTACGGCAACGCGGTCTCCGCGGCCGTCGAGGAGTTCGGCCTGCTGGAGCGGCGCCAGCTCCTGGTGGTGGACGTGTTCGCCGACTACGTCCTCGGCGGCCGACTGGAGAGCGACCTGCGGGACTCCTCGCTTACCGTCCGGGAGGTCGCCTACGAGGACCGGGTCCGGATCGAGGTGGCGCTGCCCGAGGCCGAGCTGCCCGGATTCGAGGTCCGCCTCGCGGAGCTGACCGGAGGGCGGGGCGAGTTCGAGGTGAGGGGTGTCACCACCATCGAGGTGGAGCCCGAAACCGGTCCCTGAACCCGGGAACGGCGCGCTCACAGGCCCGTAACGAGTGGTCGACACCGTGTATCCACCTGGCCGCCCCCCGGCTTAGGATTTGCCGTAAACGTCATCGTTTCGTGGGGAGATACCGTCAATGCGCAGCTCACGGGTGCTTCAGGCGCTGACCTGTGGCCTTGCGGCGCTGCTGGTCGCGGGGTGCACCGGTGAGCCGGAGCCGCCCGCCCCCGCGCCGGAGGAGGAGCCCCCTCCGATCCCCACGGAGTTCGAGGGAGAGGTGCCCCCCGGCATCGAGGGCGAGGTCCTGCGCCACCTGCACGGTGAGGACGCGGACTCCCACGAGATCCTCGACGACCCCCTGGGCGTCCGGATCAGCCCGGTCGGCGGCGCCTTCCTGATCAGCTCCGGCGGTGAGGACCGCCACCTGCTCCAGGACGCCGCGACCGGCGACACCCTCTGGGAGGGCGAGGCGCGCTTCCGGGGGTTCGACACCGACACCGGGGGCGAGACCGTCCTGCTCATGACCGACGCGGACGACACCCCCTTCGTCCTGGACGCCGAGGGGCGGCGGCTCTGGGAACCGGCGGAGGAGGGCGACCTCTACCTGGACGGCGTCGCGGTGCGCCGCCCGGCCGAGTGGAGCGCGGAGGAGCCGCACGGCGACTTCTCGGTGCTGGACGCCGAGGGTGAGGAGCTGTGGTCCTACTCCTTCGAGCCCGAGTCCGAGTCCGAGGACGCCGAGGCGGACGAGGACACCGACGAGGAGACCGCGCCGGAGGCGGAGACCGAGGCCAGCGCGGACGACCCCGAACGCCTGGGCGTCCCGGTGGCCGCCTGGGACGACACCGTCCTGCTGGACTCCGGGGACTCCGTCCTGCGCGCCCACTCGCTCGACCCCGACGACGCGGGCGAACTCCTGTGGTCGGTGGCCGCCAGCGACGAGGAGCTGGGGCTGCCCGCCACCGCGCCGGTCCCCCTCCCGCAGATCCTCGGTGTGTTCCCCGCACCGGAGCCCGAGGAGCCTGAGGAACCCGGGGATGGCGAGGACGACGGGGAGGACGAGGACGTCCCGGCGACGATCCTGCTGCGCTGGGCCCAGCCCGAGGCGCCCTCGGTGCTCTCCGCCCACGACACCGTCGACGGAGAGCCGCTGTGGACCCTGGAGGAGGCGGGCACCAACCCGGTCTCCCGGCACTTCGACGAGGCCGGCGTCCCCGGCCTGCTCCACGACTCCGACACCGGAACCCTCCTGCTCTCGCAGGCCAGCGGTGAGGCCACCATGGTCGCCGTCGACCTGGTCCGGGGCGAGGTCCGCTGGGGTCTGGAGGAGGACGACGGCTCGATCTCCCCGGCCTTCGCCCACGGCGGCCTGGTCTACGGGGACTCACGCTCCAACGAGGACGGCGACCTCCAGCTGGTGCTGGACGCGGAGACCATGGACGTGGTGGGGGACGAGCTCTCCGCCTACGTGGAGGCGGTCACCGACACCGGTCACGCCATCCTCGTCCAGGACCGGCAGCGCTTCGTCGTGGGCCCCGCCCCGGGGGACACCGAGGAGGACGTGGACGCCGAGGAGTCCGGGTCCCCCGCTCCCTCCGACGACGCCAGCTGATCCGATGAGCGACCGGACCCACGTCCCCCGACCCGGCTACGAGCGGAGCGTCGTCACGAACCCGGTGCTGCGGATCGTGGGCATGGTGGTCGGCCCCGCCGTCGGCGTGGTCGGCACGGGCATCCTGATCGTGGACGAGGGGCCGTTCTGGTGGCCCTTCCTCGCGGTGCTGTTCCTCGCCGCCGTCATCGGCGGAACCCTCGTGTACGTCTCCAGCGTCCACATGCGGGTCGCGAGCGGCGTGCTGGAGGTCAACGCGGGCCGTCGCGGCGTCAGGCTCCGGGCCGACGAGATCGGGTACGTCGGCCGGGCCCGCTTCGAGGGGCGTCACGTGTGGCGCCTGAGCAGGTTGAACCTGACCAACGCCCGCGCGGGCGAGGGCGTCGAGATCGTCGGCCGGGACGGCCGGTACGTCACGGCCCGCACCGACACCCCCGACGAACTCGTCCGGGCGCTGCTCGCGGAGGGCATGGACCCGAACGCCCTCCGCGTCCCCTTCCCCTTCGCGGCCGTCAGCTACGGGCGCGTCCGGGAGATCCGGCGCGAGGAACGCGCCGGGGACCCGGACTGACGCCCGACCCGCTCACTGGCGGCGTTCGGGCATCCGCAGGACCACCCTGAGGCCGAGCGCCCCCGTGTCGAGGGTGCCGTCCTCGTGGGCCTCCCACTGCCAGCGCGCGTGCACCGACTCCCCGGTGCCCACCACGAGGGTGTTCGGGGGGATGTTGCCGAGCACGTGCTCGTCGGACGTCCCCAGCGGTCGCGGTACGACCACCACGAGCGGATGCTCGGCGCTGTGCTCCAGGCTCTGGACGGGGTCCGGGACGGTCAGGTCCGGCAGCGCCGCCGGTACCACCGTGTGCAGCGGCTGGCCCGACTTCAGGACCCGGACCGTCAGCCCCTTGGCGCGGAGCGCGTCGGCGACCACGCGCACCGCGTCGGCGGCGACCGTCCGATCACCGTCCACCGCCAGCAGGCCGCGGACCCGGGTGAGGTCGACGTGGACGAGCGCTTCCCCGTCCTCCAGGGGGCCCAGGCACGCCAGGACCCCGTTGACCACGGGCCGGACCATCGTGTGGGTGGACGCGGCGAAGTTGAGCGGGCCCGAGGCCCCCGAACCGCGCGCGTAGCGCCACGTGGTGGTGTCCACGACCCGCCACGAGGTCGCGGGGGGCGTCGCCCCGGCGGGGACGATCGCGGTCGTCTCCCCGGGCGTGGTCAGGATCGCCACGGGCCTGGCGGGGATCTCGGCGGGGGCTCCGAGGAGGTCGGCGTGGGCGCCCCCCGCACGGTGGACCGCGTCGGGATCCGCCGTGACGAGCTCGGTCGCGGCCCGGCGGCGACGCGTCGCGGCGGCGATCCGCGCGGACCGGGGCTTGCGGGGCCTGCGCCAGGGGAGCGCGGCGATCTTCCGGAACGGCCAGGCGATGGCCCGGCCGATCGGCTGCCAGAACAGGGTCAGCAGGGTCAGCAGGACCAGTCCGGCCGCACCGGCCGCGAGGAGGCGCGGGTCGATCTTGGGCTTGTCGTTCTGCGGGGTGACGTCGGTGACCTCGCCCTCCTGCGCCGACGGCTCCTCCTCGGGCGGCGGGGTGTAGGCGGGGGGAGCCGGGTGCGGGCTCGGCGGGGCCACCCCCTGGGCGTTGGCCTGGTCGACCGCGACCACGCACAGGGGGTCGCGGCCCTCGTAGACACCGTCGCCCCCGGAGTCGAAGGGGACCACCAGCCGCCAGTCCGTCTGGACCGCACGGTCCTCACCCAGGGCCTGACCGTCCGCCTGGGTGCGGCCCGCGTTGAGTTCGTGGATCTCGTCGGCGCGTTCGGCGTCGTCCAGGATGAGGTCGGCGATGGCCTCCAGCCCGGGGGAGCCCTCCGGGACCACGTAGTAGTAGACCTGCGGGCACATGTCGTAGGTGCCCGTGGTGTCCGCTCCGGCCGGGGTCGCGCCCAGCGCGGACAGAAGAGCCGCCAGCAGGGAGCTGCCGACGGCGAGGGTGGTGGCGGTGCGGACCGTCCGCGTCGCCGCCGACCGTGCTTCGAGGGGTCGTGCCGCCGCTGTCAGGTTCACTCGCTCTCTCCCGTTGCTGTCTCTACTGGTGTGTCGCCCGGAGGAGATGATGCGGAAAGTCTTCTTCCGGTTCACGGGAACTCGGAGGGCTTCCGGTGCATCTGTTAACTCATGAGGGTGGGAGTCTATGATGTCGGACTCGCGCGGTGCCCGATGCCCCCGAGGCCCGCGAAGCCCCCCGACTGTTCGTGCCGCGCCCCTGTGGGCGGAACACGACGGTGCCCTGTCGGACCTGGAAGGCGAGTACTGCGGACGTGGCCAAAGAACCTCGTGACTACCTCCGGTGGGATCTGCTCGACCGCTCCGAGGATCCCGTCCCGTGGGACACGGACGACGTCATCGGCCTGAGCAGGTTCTACGAGAAGCTGTCCGACGCGGCGAAGGACGCCGCCGCCGACATGCGGCGCCTCGATGGCGACGAGCTGGGGGAGGGCGACACGGTCGCCGCGCTCAAGGAGCTCGTCAAGGAACTGCCCAAGCACCTGGACAAGGCACAGGACGCCTACGAGAAGGGCTACAAGGCCCTCGACCGGTGGCAGACCTCCCTCGGCACAGCACGGCTGGACAGCGCGTCGATCGCCCGCCAGGCCGCCACGGCCCACGCCGCACTGGAGGACCCCGAGGCCTGGAAGGAGAAGGTCGACGGCGACGACCCCGCCCGGGACGCCTTCATCACCAGGCTCACCAGCGTCCTCAACGACATGGACGAGGCCGCCCGCGAGTGCGCCGACGCCCTGGAGGAGGCCAAACAGGGCAGCCCGCGCAAGCTCTGGGGCTGGCTGGACAAGATCGTCACGTGGGTCGAGGAGAACCCGCTGCTGTACGCGGTGGCCATGGTCGTCGCGGGCCTGGCGGCCATCTTCATCCCCGGCCTGGGCATCGCCCTCGCCCTGACCGTCCTCGCGATCAGCGCCGCCTCGCTGCACAAGGAGGGCAAGCTCGGCTTCAACCGGGAGTCGCTGTTCACCCTGGGCATGGACGCGATCTCCCTGGTCCCCGGCGGCGCTCTGCTGCGCGGTGGACGCGCGGTCGGCAGAGCCGCCGGCGCGACGGCCACCCGCATGGGGGGACAGCGTGTGGCGGGCGGTGTGCGCGGGGCGGCCTCCTCGGTCCGCAACGGTGCCAGCCGTGCGGTGCCCGTCAGAGTGAGACAGGCGGCCAGCTCCACGGCAGACGGGGTGAGGCACGCGGCCAACACCACGGGCGGGAAGATCGCGACCACCATCGTCAAGGACAGCGCGGCCAGCATGGCCTCGTCGGTCACGGTCCAGGTCGCGGGTGAGGGCAAGAGCTTCAGCGACCTCAACATGGCCAACGAGGCGCTGACGGCCTTCGGCACCAGCGCCGCCGGTTCCACGGTCGGGGTGCTCAAGGACAACGGTTCGCTGCCCGGCTTCGGCGGCGGCTCCGACAGCGGCGGTTCCGGCGGCGGAGGGAGCGAACCGGCGCCGGATCTCAGCGGTGTCGACGGACCGGACCCGGACCTGGCACCCGCTTCCGGCGGGGCGGACGGCGACGGCGGCGGTGAGGGTGGCCGGAACCCGGCGGGAGGCCAGGACGGCGGTCCCGCCACGGGCGAGGGCCGCCCCGGTGACCTGTCGCCCGACATCGGTGACGGACCCCCGGGAGCGGCCGCTTCGACCATCTCCGTGAATGACGGTGGTGCGAGTCCGGCGGGAGGCCAGGACAGCGGACCCGCCACGGGTGAGGGGCGCTCCGGAGACCCGGCGCCGTCACGCGGTGACGGGCTGCCCAGCGCGGGTGGTCCGGATGTTTCCGCAGCGTCCTCTGCGACTGGTGGGGGCGATCCCTCGCCTCAGTCCGGTGACGGGAACTCAGGCTCAGGCGCCTCGTCCGCCCCTGTGGGTGATGGTGGTTCCGGCAACCTGACGTCGCAGTTCGGTGACGGGCCCCCGGCTGCTGACGCTTCGCCCGCCACCGCGAGCGAGGGCGGGTCCGGTCCCTCACCTCAGCTCGGTGACGGACCCTCGGGCCCGAGTGCGTCGTCCGCCCCTGTGGGTGATGGTGGTTCCGGCAACCTGACGTCGCAGTTCGGTGACGGACCCCCGGGAGCGGCTCCTTCGCCCACCTCCATGGGTGACGGTGGTGCGAGTCCGGCGGGAGGCCAGGACAGCGGACCCGCCACGGGTGAGGGGCGCTCCGGAGACCCGGCGCCGTCGCGCGGTGACGGGCTGCCCAGCGCGGGCGGTGCGCGGGACTCCGCGACCGACACCGACGGACCTGGCTCACGTGACTCCGGAGAGAGCCAGGGCGGGCGAGGTCCGAGTAGCGAACCCAGGGAGGACTTCGCGCCGGTCACCCGGTCCGGGGGCGGCACCAACACGCCCCAGCCGCCCGCTTCCCCCCGGGCTCGGATCGGTGAGCCGGGCGACGTGGACGTCTCGCCGGGGAACCGCGACGGCCAACCCGACGCCGCTCCCCAAGCCGGGGCACTCGCCGACACGCGTTCCGAGTCTCGGTCGGACGGTGGCGACCCGAACCCCGCGCACCGCGCCGAGCAGGCCCCGAACACGCCAGAGCAGGGCACCCCGGGCCAGATCTCCGGCGAGTCCGCGCCTGCTCGGAACGGCGAGGGCACGCGGGCCTCCGACGCCCCGCGTGGCGATCGCTCCGGTGCCTCCACCCAGGACGGTTCGACCGTCACCCACACGCGCACCACCGGCCAGGGGGAGTTCACCACCACGCGTGGACCGGACGGGGAGCAGAACACCGCCTACCGCTATCCGGCCACCCGCGAGGGCGGCTCGGACTTCACCATGAACGTGACCCGTGACGGGGCCGAGGTCAACGGCACGGGTGTGCGGAGCACGGAGCGGGGCTTCGAGGTCTCCGCCGCCGACGGTTCGTCCGTTCGCACCCAGCGGGACGGCACGATCCGCACGGGCGACCTGGAGGTGACCGGTCCCGGAGGCAGGGGCCGTGCCTCCTACCGCGACGGTGAGCTGACGGTGTCCACGAGCGACGGTGACGTCTCCGTCTCCCGGGACCCGAACGGCAGCGAGGTTCGCACCGAGGACGGACTCACCGTACGGCGGGACGCGGACGGCCTGCGGGTCAGCCACACCGGTGACGGCCCCGTCGACCTGAGGACCAACGGCAGCGGTCCCGACGTCACCCGGGCCGCCGTCGACAGCACGGGACGCGCTCCGCGTTCCCACGCGACCGACCCGACCACGGGCAGGAACGCCGAGGTGGGCGTCGACGGTTACCGGGTCGACGTTCCTGGCGGGGCCTCGCACGGCTTCGACCGCGCCGACGGGACGGTCCGCGTCGAATCCGGCGGTGCCCGCGCCGAGGTCAGGCCCGACTCGGCACACCTGTCCCACGCCGACCGCGGCGTCGACTTCGAACTACGCCAGGACGGCACCGGCAGCGTCAGGGGCGGTCCCTCCAGCGCCGAGATCCGCGCGGACGGCGGCATCGACCTCCGGTCGTCCACCCACGGGGAAGGGAACGACGCCACCCTCAGGCAGGTGACCGACGGCCGGGGCGGCACCCGCCCCGTGTTCAGGTCCGGGAACGTCACTGCGGAGCCGGGGCAGGTCGGCTTCGACCACGGTTCCCGGGTCCAGATCGTGGACCACCAGGGAACGAGCGCGATCCACGTGGTCGACGGTGGCCGCCAACGGACCTACAACATGGACGGCACGCCCGTGCTGGGCGAGACCTACCCGAACCTGCCCCTGGACCCGGCCACCAACACCCCCTCCCTGGTGATCGGTTCCCCGGACGGTCGCACGCTCACCAGCGTGACGATCGAACCGGGGCGTGGCGGTGACGGGCCGGGAGCGGCCCCCGCGTTGCGCGTCGACAACCCCTACGGCTGGTCGGTGCGCACCTCCGGAGACGGGGACGTGAGCGTGGCGGCGCCCGGGGGAAGGGAGAACTCCCTGGAAGTGACGCGTCGAGGCGACGGTTCCGTGGCGGTGAACACCAGGGACGGGAGCCACCGGGCCGACAACGGTGGTGGACGGCTCAGCGTCTCCGGGCCCGAAGGGCTCAGGGGCGACACCGACGGAGACCGGGTACGGGTGTCCGACGGAGAGGCGACCACGACCGCGCGTACGGACGAAGGCGGTGCCATCCCGGGCGAGAGGGTGGCCGAGACCAGGAGCGACAGCGAACACCGCCCGCCCTTCGGGGAGAGCTCCACGCACGAGTCCTCCGTCTCCACGAGTGAGGGGACGAGCGTCTGGGCCGGGCGCGACGGGATCCACACGACGATGGGCCCGGGCCGGGAACCCGGCACCGTGAACTCCGGCGACCGGACCGTGGACGTCACGTCCGACGGCCTGAGCGCGCGGGGCACCGGTCGCGACTCCGACGCGTGGGAGGTGTCGACGAGCCCCGACGGGACGCGCGGCAGCAACGGTGCCCAGAGCATCGACGTCACCGCCCGGCCCGAGGGAGGCGGAGCGCGCAGTCCCCTGTACCGGGGCAACGGGGGGCTCCGGTGGCAGAACCCGATCACCTCGCCCGACCAGATCAGGTTCGAGACCGGCGGGGACGTCGCGGGCGGCCGGTCGGCCTCCGGGCGGACCGAGGTCGTCGACGGAGCCAACGGGACCACTTTCAGGGACGCCAGGGGAGGGGTGCGGGTCGACGCGAGCGGTGGTGGGCCCGACCTGCGGGTCACCGAGGGCCACGTGCGGATCAACGCACCGGACGGCACCCAGCACCGGGTGGACATCCCGACCCGGCCCGACACCGCCGACCCCGTCCGGGACGGAGCGGGCACCGACCCCGCGCGAGGGGACGACGGCGCCCCCTCGCCGAGCCGTGACGACGACGGCGCCACACCCGAGGGCGACCGTTCGGCAGACACCCCACGTGGGTCCCGGCGTTCGGACTCCGATCCGGTCACCACGCTCAGGGACACACGGGCCGCCGGTGTCCAGGCGATCCCCTTCGAGATGTTCAAGAACATCCTCAACGTGGTCGCCGGAACGGGTTTCGACTTCCTCCGACACTTCGGGGCCGAGGCGCTGGGGCAGGACTGGCTCTCCGAAGGCATCGCGTTCGGTCCGGACGGCCTGCCCAACCCCAGCTACGTGGTGCAGTCCTTCATGCAGCTCGGCACGGCGATCCCCAAGGCGGCGGCCGAGGGCAGGTACGGGGGCGCCGACGGCCTGCCCAACCTCCCGCTGGAACTGGGGCACCAGGCGATGCGCAACAACCTCCGCGACGCGTACCTGGACGAGTACCACGAGGACTTCCGCGCGGAGGAGGCGAGGGCCCTGGAGGAGAAGGAGGTCCAGGAGCGTATCGACGCGCTCGACGCGCTGCTCGACGAGAAGAACCTCAAGAAGTACGAGGAGAGCAGGGACACCGCCCCCTCCGACGACGAGACGGGTGCGGAAGTCAAGGAACGGGCGCGGGTGGACCGCTTCCTCGAGGACGCCAAGGAGGAGAGGGAGAGGCTCAGGGACGAGCTCAAGAAGCTTCGGAACGGCGACCCCGAGGACGAGAAGTAGCAGGACCAGGGCTGACACCGCACGGCCGGACACCGTACGAACCAGGAAGGGGAGACAGATGGCAAGGATCGTCCGGATCGACATGGACGCGCTCAAGCAGATGGAGTCGTCGCTGATCAGGATTCAGAACGCCTTTACGGACAGCGAGAACGACTCGTACCAGAGCCCGGAGGACCGGGCGGAGGACATCGGCCCCGGCAACCTGGTCGACAAGGCCAAGGACTACGGCAAGGACTGCAAGAAGAACTACGAGCGCCAGGCCGAGGACCTGGGCGCCCTGACCCAGGCGATCGGTCCGGTCATCGAGACCTTCGAGGAGGCGGACGAGGAGCTGGGCAAGAGCCTGACCGACAAGAAGAAGGGCGACCAGCCGCCGGCCGGGCCGCCCAACCAGGCCGCCGTCTAGCCGCCTGACCGCACAGAGCCGCACCCGGCCGCACGAGGAGGACCACCGCCATGCCCTACCTGTTCGAGGAGGACGTCCCGCAGCGGGACCTCCTGTTCGACTACGCGCTTCCGGAAGGCTGGAAGCAGTACGACCTGTCCGGCGACGCGCTCGCGGAGATGCGGGCCAAGGTCCTGGAGGAGTACGGGAACCGGCCGGAGGAGGCGGAGGCGCTCAACGAGCTGATCGCCGACATGGCCAGGGTCACCGACGAGGCGACCGGGTCCGGGCTGATCTCGGCCTCCGGGACCTTCGAGGAGTACGACGACGGGTTCTTCATGGCGACCGTCTGCGTGTTCGCCTTCCCGGCGGGCCGGGGCGAGCACACCATCGACCCCCTGCGCCTGGTCGACTACGTCTACCAGGACTCCGCCACCGCCCGCGAGGGCACCTGGCTGAAGAAGACCGTCGTCGACCTGACCGAGTCCGGCCTGGGCCAGTGCGGCCGTATCCAGGGCGTCACGGACTACGACACCGACGAGGCGATCCTGCGCACGGTGGCCATGCACACGGCACTGGAGTACCCGGGTCTGGACAAGCGCATCCTGGTCAGCTGCACCAGCCCCAACTCCCGGGAGGTCGACGAGGTCCTGGACCTCTTCGACGCGATCACCGCGTCGGCGCGGTTCTGGGAGCGCGACGTCCCCGCCGACGAGGGGGACTGAGCCCCCGCCGAACGGTGCGGGACCGGTGGCACCAGGGGTGAACCATCACCCCTGAGCAGGTATCAGCCACAATGATCACAGAAGGGCTCTCGGCCCCTCGGCCCGGCGCGGTCGCTCCGAGAGCACACACACGAGGAGACACACATGCCCGCGTACAACGTCGACAGTGACAAGACCGAGGAGACCTCGGGCTCCCTCACCCAGGAGTTCAACGAGTTCACCGAGCGCCTCCAGTCCATCAAGAACAAGGTCGACGCGCTGATCTCGGACGGCTACAGCACCCCCGCGGCGGAGAAGCACTTCCGTCCGTTCTTCGAGGACTTCAACAGCGGCTTCGAGGACGTCAACAAGGGCCTCGACGGCATCGCCAAGTACCTCAAGCAGGTCGGCACCACCTTCAGCGAGACCGACGAGAAGCTGGGCGAGGGCCTCAAGGGCTGACGGCCCCGCGCCGCCCCCGAACCACGCGCTCCTCGCGGGCACCCGCCCCGAACCGAGCCGCCCCGCCCCGAACGCCCGCGCCGGACCCCTCCCTCCCCCTCACGGCTCCCGCGCGGGCGCGGGGCGGACGCGCGGCTCCCACCGACCACAGCGTCGACCAACGCGACCCGCCCCCGAGGGCAGAGACCCGGAAGCAGTCCTCACCGTGCGCCTTCTCTTCACCGCGACCCCAGCCACCGGCCCGTCCGTGGACGGGCCGAACGGCTCCGGCCCCGTCGCCTCCTCGCCCCTGCGTCTGGACATGCTCGTCGACGCCGACCCCAGCGCCACCGTGCGCCAGCTCACCGAGGTCGTGGACCCGGTGGTCCGCACGGTGCCGCGCGTCGACGGCCAGGAGGTCCCGCTCTACGTCGGTGACCGGCGGGTCGATCCGTCCGTGTCCCTCGCGGACGCGGGGATCCTGGACGGGTCGGTCATCGGTGTGGGCGGTCCCGCGGAGGTCAAGGCGGAGCCCCCCGGCGTGGTGGAGGTCCGGGTGGTCTCCGGCCCCGACGCGGGGCGGGTCGTCCGGCTCGACCCGGGCGACTACGTCGTCGGTGACCACGAGAGCGCGGTGCTCGTCGTGGACGCCGACGGTCACTGGGCGCGGATCCGCGTGTCCCCCGACGGCACCGTCACCATCCGGGCCACCAGCACCGGTCAGGGCGCGTACCTGGAGCGCGACGAGGTCGCCCCGGACACCGCGTGGCCGCAGGGGGAGCAGCTCACCCTGGGCGGCACCCTCTTCGAGGCGTGGCCCAACCACCGGCCCGACGCCTCCGTCGTCACCTCCGAGGACGGCACCGGCCTGGACTACAACCGTCCGCCCCGGCTGCACCCCGCGCCCACCAAGACCAAGTTCAAGCTGCCCAGCCCACCCGAGCCGCCGGACCGGCCGATCGCCCAGCTGCTCATGATGATCCTCATGCCGATCACCATGGCGGTCGGCGGCGCGCTCATCATGAACCGCCCGCAGATGCTCCTCATCGGCCTGCTGGCGCCGGTCTCCGTGCTGTTCATGCAGCTGATGCAGCGCAAGACCACCAAGGCCCGCTACGAGAAGCAGCTCCTGGAGTTCGAGGAGAAGACGGAGCGGGTCACCAAGGACGCCCGCGACGCCCTGGTCCTGGCGCAGCGCCGCCTCCGCGACACCTGCCCCGACCCCGCCGCCGTCCTGCTGCTGTCCACCGGGCCGCGCTCCCGGCTGTGGGAGCGCCGCAAGATCGACGAGGACTTCACCCAGCTGCGCGTGGGCACCGGCAGCATCCCCTCCGAGGTCGTCCTCATGGACCCCACCAAGGACGACCACCGCAAGGAGGTCACCTGGGACATGCGGGACGTGCCGGTGAGCGTGTCGGTCAAGGACAACGGGGTCGTGGGTGTGGCCGGGACCGGCGAGGGCGCACACGCCCTGGAGCGCTGGCTGGTCGCCCAGCTCGTCGCCCTGCACAGCCCCGCCGAACTCCAGCTCTACCTGCTGTCCATGGAGGGCGACCACACCCGCTGGCGGTGGACCCGCTACGTCCCGCACCTGCGCGGCGACCTGCCCCAGCTCTCGCTGGGCCGGATCGGGATCGACGCCACCACGTGCGCCCGCCGCGTCTCTGAGCTGCTGATGATCATGGAGGCCAGGGCCCAGGCCGCGCGCGGAGCCGTCGACGACGAGCCCGCGATCGTGGTCGTCCTCGACGGCGCCCGCCGGATCCGCTCGCTGCCCGGGGTCGTGCAGCTGCTGCGCGAGGGCCCCGACGTGGGCATCTACGTCGTGTGCCTGGACGCCGAGGAGCGGCTGCTGCCCGAGGAGTGCCGGGCGGTCGTCAGCATCACCCCGCACGGGATGCGCCTGCGCCGGACCTCCTTCGACAACGTCGAGGACGTGCGCGCCGACGTTCCCTCCGCCGCCTGGGCGGACCGACTCGGACGGGCCCTGGCGCCCCTGCGCGACAGCAGCGTCGGGGAGTCCGGCGGTTCCCTGCCGCGCAGCGCGCGCCTGCTCGACGTGATCGGTCTGGAGCCGCCCAACGGCGACGCCATCGCCGCCCACTGGGCGGGCGGCGGCCGCAGCACGGTCGCCACCCTCGGTGTCGGCCTGGACGGCGCCTTCGCCGTCGACATCCGGCGGGACGGCCCCCACGCGCTCATCGCGGGCACCACCGGTTCCGGAAAGTCCGAACTCCTCCAGACGCTGGTGGCGTCGCTGGCGGCGGTGAACCGCCCCGAGTCGATGTCGTTCGTCCTGGTCGACTACAAGGGCGGCAGCGCGTTCAAGGACTGCGTGGACCTGCCGCACACCGTCGGCATGGTCACCGACCTGGACACCCACCTGGTGGGGCGCGCCCTGGTCTCGCTCGGCGCCGAGCTGCACCGCCGCGAGCACATCCTGGCGAAGGCCGGGGCGAAGGACATCGAGGACTACCTCGAACTCCTGGACCGCGACCCGCGCATGCCGCAGATGCCCCGGCTGATGCTGGTCATCGACGAGTTCGCGTCCATGGCGCGCGAGCTGCCGGACTTCGTCAAGGGCCTGGTCAACATCGCCCAGCGCGGCCGTTCCCTCGGCATCCACCTGGTGCTGGCCACCCAGCGCCCCGGCGGAGTGGTCACCAACGACATCCGCGCCAACACCAACCTGCGGATCGCGCTGCGGATGACCGACGAGACGGAGAGCCGCGACGTCATCGACGCCGCGGAGTCGGCCCACATCGGGATCGACACCCCCGGCCGCGCCTACGCCCGGCTCGGTCACGCGTCGCTGCTGCCGTTCCAGTCGGGCCGGGTCGGCGGCCGACGGATCGTGGCCGTCGAGAACGCCTCCGCCCCCGTCGCCCACCCGGTGAAGTGGTCCGACCTGGCGCTTCCCGCTCCGATCGCCGCCAAGGAGAGCCAACAGAGCGGCGACGTGGAGGCCACCGACCTCACGGCGCTGGTCGCGGCCGTGCGCGAGGCCACCGAGCGGGTCGGCGCGCGGCGGCAGCCCAGCCCCTGGCTGGAGGCGCTGCCCACGTCGCTGACCCTGTCGACGCTCCTGCGGGGGCGGCCCCCGCAGCCCGAGGCCGGGGCGGTGCGCCCTGTTCCGCTCGGGCTCATCGACGTCCCGGCGCAGCAGCGCCAGATGCCGTACACGTTCGACCTGGCCAGGACCGGACACCTGCACGTCATGGGGTCGGGCCGGACCGGCCGCTCCCAGACGCTGCGCACCCTCGCCGCCTCGCTCGCTCTGGGCCACCACCCCGACGACGTGCACATGTACGGCCTGGACTGCGGCAACGGAGCCCTGCTGCCGATGGAGCGGCTGCCGCACTGCGGGGCGGTCGCCCAGCGCACCCAGGGCGACCGCGTCGTGCGCCTGCTGGGGCTGCTCGGGGAGGAGCTGGACCGCAGGCAGAAGCTGCTCGCCGCGCACGGCTGCGCCGACCTGGAGGAGCTCCGGGCCAAGCTGCCGGCCCAGGAGCGACCGGCCCACATCGTGCTCTTCATCGACCGGCTCGACGCCTTCGAGCAGGCCTTCGGGGAGTACAACTACGGGGCGCTGGTCGAGGACGTCACCACCCTGATGCGGGACGGCGCGGGCGTGGGCGTGCACGTGGTCGCCACCGGCGACCGCCTGCTGACGCGCACGAAGTACTCCTCCACCACGGAGGACCTGCTGGTCCTGCGCTGCAACGACAGCGGGGACTACAGTTCGGCCGGGCTCCAGGCCCGGGCGCTGCCGGAGGAGGTCCCGGACGGCCGGGCCTTCCGTGCGGGCGACGCGCTGGAGGTCCAGATCGCGCTCCTGACGAAGAACCCGCAGGGTGCCGCCCAGGGCGCCGAGCTCGCACGCATCGCGGAGTTCGTCTCCAAGCGCCAGGGTCCCGGCGGCGGACCGAGGCCGTTCCGCGTCGACGTCCTGCCGGACCGCCTGAGCTACGCGGACATGGCCCGCTACCGCACCCAGCGGCCCCGTCCGCTGCACGCCCTGATCGGGGTCGGCGGAAACGAGCTCACCGCCGTCACCGCCGACCTGTCGCGGATCCCGACCTTCCTCGTGAGCGGCCCTCCCCAGTCCGGTCGGTCCAGCATGCTCACGACCATGGCCGCGTCGCTGCTGGAGGGAGGGACGGAGCTGCTGCTGGTCACGCCGCGCGGTTCACGCCTGGCCGATCTGCGGAACGAGCGCGGGGTGCGGGCCGTCATCGACGCCGCCGAACCGAGGCTCTCGCAGCTGCACGACGCGCTCGGGCGCTTCGAGGCGGACACGGCGGTCGTGGTGATCGACGACGCCGAGCTGCTGCTCCAGAGCGACCTCGGCAAGGAGTTCACGCGGATCGCGCGCGGCATGGTGGGCGCGGGATGGGGCATCGTCGCGGCGGGCACCAACGAGGCGCTCCAGGGCGGCTTCAACGGTTGGCACGTCCACCTCAAGCGCAACCGCATCGGTGCGCTGCTGTCCCCGCAGAGCCAGGCCGACGGCGAGGTCCTGGGGCTGCGGCTGCCCAAGGGCGTGTCCAGCCCGAGGCTCACCCCGGGGACCGCCTACCTGCACCTGGGTGACGGCAGGGTCCAGCAGGTGAGGGTGCCCATGCCGTGACCGCCGGAGCCGGGGGGGTGAAGGTACCTTGTGCGCGAGGTTAAAGGCGCTAGGATCCATTTACTCCCCTTGATCCCCCTTCGCCACCCCTGTTCTCGGTGGGCGCCTGACCCCGCTGCCAGAGTCAACCGTCCCACCCGTATGCCGATCAGGATCTGTTCCCAGTGAACCCAACCCCATCAGCCGTCTCACTTCCGGTCACCGCCACCGATCTGACCTCGACCGACCCCGCGAGGATCGGTCCCTACCAGCCCCTCAAACGCCTGGGCGCGGGCGGCATGGGCGTCGTGTACGCCGCCCAGGCCAACGGGGGCGAGATCGTCGCGGTCAAGCTCATCCACCCCGAGTACGCCGCCGACGAGGAGTTCCGGGCGCGCTTCACCCGTGAGGTCGAACTGCTCCGCAGGGTGGGCGGCGCGTGCGCGGTCCCCCTGCTGGACGCCGACACCGGTGCCGACCGGCCCTGGCTGGTCACCCCGCTGGTGCGGGGCATGACGCTCAGCGCCTACATGCGCAAGCACGGCGCGCTCGAGGAACAGCTGCTGATCGGCCTGGCCGCCGGTGTGGCCGAGGCGCTCGCCCAGATCCACGAGGCGGGCATCGCGCACCGCGACCTCAAACCCGCCAACATCGTCCTGTCGCCCGAAGGGCCCCGGGTCCTCGACTTCGGGGTGGCCCGGGCGGTGGACCAGACGGCGCTCACCCGCACCGGATCGGTCATGGGTTCGCCCGGGTGGATCAGCCCCGACCACTACCAGGGCAAGCCCGCCAGCACCACCGACGACATCTTCGCCTGGGGCGCCCTGGTGACCTACGCGGCCACCGGGCGACCGCCCTTCGGCAGCGGGGACCCGGCCGCGATCGCCCACAGGGTGATCAGCGGGGAACCGGACACCGAGGGGTTCACCGGTCCGCTGGCCGACCTCGCGCGGCGCGCGCTCCAGAAGGAGGGCTCCCAGCGGCCCACGGCCCTCCAGCTGGTCTCGGAGATGGTGTCCGTGACCCACCCCGGGCGGTCCTTCGCCCCGGTGGCCTCGGCCGCAGCGGCCGGGAGCGTGATGGGCGCCCTGGTCGACAACAACTGGCACGGCGTGCAGACCGCGCCCGAACGCGAGTTCGCGGTGGCGGCGCCCCGGAGCGGCGGCGGGGGCAGGGTCCTGGCCCTGGTCGGGGCGGGCCTGGGGGCCCTCCTGCTGATCGCCGGACTCGGCTTCGGCGGCGTGGCCCTGGCCAGCAACTGGGACTCGCTGCCCGTCGCCTCGTGGTTCTCCGGAGACGAGGAGGAGCCGGGCGGCGACTCCGTGAAGGAGGGCTCCAACGACGAACAGCGCCGTCCGGGGCCGGTCGGCAAGGAGCCCACGGAGGAGGCCTCTCCGTCGGACGACCCCTCGGAGGACGCCGACGACGGCGAGGACGACGGCGAGGACGACGAGGGCGAGGAGGACGGTGGTGCGACCACCGCCATGGCCACCGTCGGCGCCGGGGTGAGCGCGTCGGGCGAGCGCCCGTCCGGCGACCACGTGGTGGCCTTCCAGCCCGAGGGCGGATCCGGCCGGTACGCGGTGCTCGACGGCGCCACGGTGGTGTGCGCGTGGAGCTTCTGCCAGGAGCAGGGCGGCGGTGTGGCCGACGGCGCCGCCGGATCGGTCTCCTCCAGCCCCGGCGCGCTCACCGGCTACGCCAACTCCGGCAGCCGCACCGTCTCGGCGGAGGTCACCTACACCGAGAGCGGCGGCACCGTCACCATCACCCGACTCGTGGAGCACCACAAGACCAGCGGTAGCGGAACCCCGCCCTGGTAGGAGGAGCAGAAGTGCTGAAGTCACTCACCCGCCGGATCTCCTGCGGGCTCACCGTCGTCCTGGTCGCGGCCTTCGCCAGCCCCGCCCCGGCCTCCGCCGACTCCTACAACGGGGAGTGCGGGAGCGGGTACGGGGTGGTGAACTCGGCCTCCGTCTCCGGAGGTACGGTCCACCTGGCCTACAACAACTCCAACGGCAGGAACTGCGTGGTCGTGACGCGGTCCAGCCCCGGCTCCGCGATGGACATGGACGCCGCACTCAAGCGCTCCGACTCCGGTTCCTGGAAGACCGACCCGGGCAGCTTCACCTCCTACGCCGGTCCGGTCTACCTGGACGCGGCCGGGCAGTGCGTGGACTGGGGCGGTTCGATCGGCGGCGAGTGGGTCGTGCGCAACGGGACCAACTGCGGCTGACCCGGCGCCCGGGAACGTGAGAGGCCCCTCGGAACAGGGTGTTCGGCGGGGCCCTCCGCTGCCCGGGGCCGCCGGGCGGGGCGACGCGGGTGGATCAGACCCGGTAGAACGAGAAGGAGCCGTACTGGGAGATGCTGACCTCCCATTCGGTGACGTCGCCGGTCTCCTCGTCCAGGCTCTGGCACAGGAAGGGCGCCTCGCCGCCGGTCTCGCCGCGCTCGACGTCGGATTCCATGTCGCAGAGCACGAGCTCGGACTCGGCGCTCACCCGCAGGCTGTCCTCGACGACCTCGCGCACGAGCGGGCCCTCGGGCAGATCCCAGTCGTAGTTGATCAGGATGCCCGAAGAACTGATGTCGATCGTGTACTCGAACTCCTCGTCCAGGAAGGTCACCGTGCAGGTGACGGACTCCCCCTCCTCACCGGCGATCTCCGGGCAGGAGGAGGTGGCGTCGGGGTCGGTCACCGAGGCGAAGGTGGAGACCCGCTCCAGCGCCTCCCAGGCGATGCGGTCCCCCAGGGGCGCGGCGGCGTCCGGTTCGGCGGGCAGATCCGCCTCCGGGTCGATCTCGGGAGCCTCGTCGGGGACGGGTCCCCGGTTGAACGAGGAGGTGTCCACCTCGGCCGCCTCGTCCTCGACCTCCTCGACCGCGGCCGTGTCGGGCTGGGTGGGCTCGGGGTCCTCGCCGCCGCAGGCGGCGAGGGCGAGGGCGGAACCGGCGGCGACCAGTCCGAGGGCGACACGGTGTCGGCGGGTGGAGTTCAGCATGGGTCATCCCGTCAGGAGAGCGGTTGGGGTGTCCGCTTGGGTCCCTGACCGGGGCTTTTGGTTCTGAGGCGGGCCACTATGTGGTCTATGTCATATGGTGGGGCTGGAGTGGACCGTGTGTCTGACCCGGTCGACGCGCAGGTCAGGGCGGTGGAGGTCGATCCTGTGCCGAGCACCACACCCCGGATCAACGGAACCGAACGCGGTTCTCTACCATCTCGAAGTATGGACGTCCCTGAGAGCGGGGCCGCCGGTACCGCGGCCCCCAACCTGGCCGAAGGCTTCCCGGCGGCCACACGTGAGCGGTGGCGCGAACTCGTCGCCGGGGTGCTGCGCAAGAGCGGTGTCGCCGAGGAACGGCTCGCGGACACCCCCGAGTCCGTCCTCGCCACGCACGGCTACGACGGGTTCGACATCGAACCCCTCTACACCGCCGATCCGCCCGCCGCCGACCCCGGCTACCCCGGACTTCCCCCCTTCACGCGCGGCCACCGTCCCGGCGGAGGCGTGGCCGGAGGCTGGGACATCCGCGCCCGGCACACCGACGCCGACCCCGCCGAACTGCGCCGCCGCATGCACGGCGACCTCATGAACGGCGTGAGCTCGCTGTGGGTGGCCGTGGGCGCCGACACCGCCGAACCCCGCGGGGTCCCCCTCTCCCGCCTGGGCGAGGCCCTCGCGGACGTCTACCTCGACCTCGCCCCTGTGGTGCTGTCCGCACCCGGGCCCCACGCCCTCGACGCCGCGACCGCCCTGCTCCGGGCGCACGCCGACGCCGACGTCCCCGACGGCCGCGTCATCTCCCACCTGGGCCTGGACCCGCTCAGCGCGGCAGCCCTGGCCGGGGAGCGCCCCGACGTGGCAGACACCGCCCGCTTCGCCGCCGAACACGCCGCCCGCTACCCCGGGCTCGGCCTGTTCGTCGCGGACGGCACGCTCGTGCACGACGCGGGCGGCTCCGAGGCCCAGGAGATCGGCTCCGCCGTCGCCGCGGGGACCGCCTACCTGCGCGCCCTCGCGGACGCCGGGATCGCCCCCGCCGACGCCGCCCGCCGGATCGAGTTCCGGCTCGCCGCCAACGCCGACCAGTTCTCCGTCATCGCCAAGCTCCGCGCCGTCCGCGCCATGTGGAACCAGGTCCTGGAGGCCTGCGGGGTGCCCGCCGACCGGCGCGGCACGAGCCTGCACGCCACCACCTCGGACGCGATGCTCACCCGACGCGACCCGCACGTGAACATGCTCCGCACCACGGTGGCCTGCTTCGCCGCCGGGGTGGGCGGCGCCGACGCGGTCACCGTGGCGCCCTTCGACTCCGCACTGGGACTCCCCGACGACTTCGCCCGCCGGATCGCCCGCAACACCCAGTCGCTCCTCATCGAGGAGTCGCACCTGGCCCAGGTCATCGACCCGGCCGGGGGATCGTTCTACGTCGAGGCCCTCACCCGCGACCTCTACGGCGCGGGCTGGGCGTTCTTCCAGGAACTGGAGCGCGCCGGGGGCATCGGCGCGGCGATCGAACACGGTGGACTCCGCGCCGCCGTGGACCGCCTCTGGGAACGCCGCCGCCACGACCTCGCCCGCCGCACGGCCCCGCTCACGGGGGTCAGCGAGTTCCCCGACCCGAACGAGAAACCCCTGGTCCGCGATCCCGACCCCGCCCGTCCCGAACCGGTCCGGGGCGGCTTCCCGGTCCGCCGCTACGCCCAGGACTACGAGGCCCTGCGGGACCGCTCGGACGCCCACACCGCCGCGACGGGCCACCGGCCCGGCGCGTTCCTGGCCACCCTCGGGCCGGTCGCCGCGCACACCGCCCGCGCCTCCTTCGCCACCAACCTCCTCGCCGCCGGGGGGATCGAGGCCGACGACCCGGGCCCCCTCGACGACGCGCCGTCCGCCGCGCGCTCCTTCGCGGATTCCGGCAGCCGGGTCGCGGTGATCTGCTCCTCGGACCGGCTCTACGACGAGCACGCCGAAGAGGTCGCCCGCGCGCTCAAGGGAGCCGGAGCCCGCCGCGTCCTGCTCGCCGGGGCGCCCCGCGACGCCTACCGGGAGGCCGGGGTGGACGCCTTCGCTCACAGGGGCTGCGACGCCGTCGCCCTGCTCACCGACCTGGTCGACGTGATCCTCACCGACCCCCCGACCACCACGACCGACTCCACCCAGGGGGAGACCGCATGATCCCCGACTTCTCCGCCGTCGACCCGTGCCTTCCGGCCTTCACCGGCGCCGACCGGGGCGCGGCCGACTGGCGGCGCGCCCTGGAGGAATCCACGGGCAAGGCCGCCGACGCCCTGGAGTGGGAGACCCCCGAGGGGATCGGCGTCAAGCCGCTGTACACGCCCGCCGACCGCGCGGGCCTGGACTTCGTGGACGGGCTGCCGGGCATCCCGCCGTACCTGCGCGGGCCCTACCCGACCATGTACGTGAACCAGCCGTGGACCATCCGCCAGTACGCGGGCTTCTCCACCGCTGAGGAGTCCAACGCCTTCTACCGCCGCAACCTCGCCGCCGGGCAGAAGGGCCTCTCGGTCGCCTTCGACCTGGCCACCCACCGGGGCTACGACTCCGACCACCCGAGGGTCGCCGGCGACGTCGGCATGGCGGGCGTGGCCATCGACTCCATCTACGACATGCGCCAGCTGTTCGACGGGATCCCTTTGGACCGGATGAGCGTGTCCATGACCATGAACGGCGCGGTGCTGCCCGTCCTGGCGCTGTACATCGTGGCCGCCGAGGAGCAGGGGGTGCCCCCGGAGAAGCTGTCGGGGACCATCCAGAACGACATCCTCAAGGAGTTCATGGTCCGCAACACCTACATCTACCCGCCGCGGCCGTCCATGCGGATCATCTCCGACATCTTCGCCTTCACCTCGCAGCGGATGCCGCGCTTCAACTCCATCTCCATCTCCGGCTACCACATGCAGGAGGCCGGGGCCACGGCCGACCTGGAGCTGGCGTACACCCTCGCGGACGGCGTGGAGTACATCCGCGCCGGTCAGAGATCCGGGTTGGACGTGGACGCCTTCGCGCCCCGGCTGTCGTTCTTCTGGGCGATCGGGATGAACTTCTTCATGGAGGTCGCCAAGCTGCGCGCGGCCCGCCTGTTGTGGGCCCGCCTGGTCAAGGACCTGGGCGCCGCCAAGGACAAGTCGCTCAGCCTGCGCACGCACTCCCAGACCTCCGGCTGGTCCCTCACCGCGCAGGACGTGTTCAACAACGTCGCGCGCACCTGTGTGGAGGCCATGGCGGCCACCCAGGGTCACACCCAGTCGCTGCACACCAACGCCCTGGACGAGGCGCTCGCCCTGCCCACGGACTTCTCCGCGCGCATCGCCCGCAACACCCAGCTGCTGTTGCAGCAGGAGTCCGGCACCACGCGCGTGGTCGACCCCTGGGGCGGCAGCTACTACGTGGAGAGCCTCACCCAGCAGCTGGCCGAGAAGGCGTGGGCGCACATCCAGGAGGTCGAGAAGGCCGGGGGCATGGCCGCCGCGATCGACGCCGGACTGCCCAAGATGCGCATCGAGGAGGCGGCCGCCCGCACCCAGGCGCGCATCGACTCCGGACGGCAGCCGGTGATCGGGGTCAACAAGTACCGGCCCGACTCCGCCGACGAGATCGACGTCCTCAAGGTCGAGAACTCCAGGGTCCGCTCCGAACAGCTGGACAAGCTCCGCCGCCTGCGCGAGGAGCGCGACGACGACCGGGTGCGCGCCGCCCTCGACGCCCTCACCGAGGCGGCCGGGCGCGAGTCCAGGGCCGACGCGTCCCTCACCAACAACCTGCTCGCCGCCGCCGTCGACGCCGCCCGCGCCAAGGCGACGGTCGGGGAGATCTCCGACGCCATGGAGAAGGTCTTCAACCGCCACTCCGGCCAGATCCGTACGATTCAGGGTGTGTACAGGAACGAGGCGGCCGGGAGCTCCGACGCGGCCGGACTGATGGATCGGGTGACCGCCCGGGTCGACGAGTTCGCGGAGGCCGAGGGGCGCCGTCCCCGCATCCTCGTGGCGAAGATGGGCCAGGACGGCCACGACCGGGGACAGAAGGTGATCGCGACCGCCTTCGCGGACCTCGGTTTCGACGTGGACGTGGGCCCGCTGTTCCAGACCCCGGCCGAGGTCGCCGTCCAGGCCGTGGAGGCCGACGTGCACGTGGTCGGGGTGTCCTCCCTGGCCGCCGGACACCTGACCCTGGTGCCCGCGCTGCGCGAGGAACTGGCCGGACTCGACCGCGAGGACATCATGATCGTGGTGGGCGGGGTGATCCCGCCGGGTGACTTCGACGAGCTCCGCGCCGCCGGGGCGTCGGCCATCTTCCCACCCGGAACGGTGATCGCGGAGGCCGCGATCGACCTGCTCGACCAGCTGGAGGAACGGTTGGACCCGGAGGGCACGGGGCAGCGGGGCTGACTGTTCAGCGCGGGCGGGCCGGAGCGGCCCGGCCGGAGGCGAACGGCCGGGACCCGGCCGGAAGGGGAGTGGACGTGGCGGTGCGCGGGAGGCGTCCGGTGGACGTGGACGCCCTGGCCGAGGGGGTGCTGTCCGGGCACCGGCCGACCCTGGCCAGGGCGATCACCCTCGTGGAGTCGCGCCGCCCGGACCACACGCGCGCCGCCCAGGAGCTGTTGGTGCGGCTGCTCCCGCACACCGGCAAGGCCCAACGGGTGGGGATCACCGGGGTACCCGGCGTGGGCAAGTCGACCTTCATCGACGCGCTGGGCACCCGGCTGACCTCGCGCGGGCACCGGGTGGCCGTACTCGCGGTCGACCCCTCCTCCACCCGCACCGGCGGCAGCATCCTGGGCGACAAGACGCGCATGGCCGACCTCGCGGTGGACCCGGACGCGTTCATCCGGCCCTCGCCCACGGCGGGCACCCTCGGCGGGGTGGCCCGCGCCACCAGGGAGACCATGCTGCTCATGGAGGCGGCCGGGTTCGACGTGGTCCTGGTGGAGACCGTGGGGGTCGGCCAGTCCGAGGTCACCGTCGCCGCCATGGTGGACTGCTTCCTGTTCCTCACCCTGGCCCGGACCGGGGACCAGCTCCAGGGCATCAAGAAGGGCGTCCTGGAACTCGTGGACGTGGTCGCGGTGAACAAGGCCGACGGCCCGCACGCCGACGACGCCCGCAAGGCCGCCCGGGAGCTCTCCCGTGCCCTGCGCCTGCTCCAGCCGGTCCACCCCGAGTGGCGGCCGCCGGTGCTGACGTGCAGTGGCCTGACCGGTGACGGGCTGGACGAGGTGTGGGACACGGTGCTCGACCACCGGCGGGTGCTGGAGCGCGACGGCGCCCTCGCCGACCGGCGCAGCGAGCAGGGTGTGAGCTGGATGTGGGACCAGGTGCGGGACCAGCTCATGGACACGTTCCTGCGGGACGCGGGTGTGGCCGACCTCATTCCGACGATGGAGTCACGGGTGCGTTCGGGTGAGACCACCGCCACCCTGGCCGCGCGTTCCCTGCTGGACTCCTTCACCCAGGGTGACGGTGACGCGGAGGGTCGAACGGACCGTGACCGGGCCGAGAGTGACGGTGGGAGTGCCTGAGGGGCACGAGGCAACACCGGTTACCATGTCGTGAAATGACCCAGGGTGAACGGGAGGTATCGCCCTGGGCGGAGGGGGTTCTCGCCCATGAGGCGAAAATTTCTTGCCTGATGCCATTCCCGTGGGAGCGGTTCGCTTATACCGTGTGTGTCCAACGACTTACCAGGCCGCTCGGGCGCGCAAGTGTCTCCCCTCACCGGACCGGCTCTGTGGGAGTGGAGCCGGGTCCGGTAGTCGTTCCCGGCCGGGCTGCGTATGGTTAAGCGAGGGACCCCTCACCATCTGAACGTGGGGCCGGGAGGAGTGAACGTGCACAGGCTTGGACTGAGCACGCGGTTCGAGAGCCGCAGCGTCATCGTCGCGATCGAGGGAGAGCTCGACATCGCGACCGCCGCCGACCTCCAGGAACACATCAAGACCGCGATCGAGGACCACGGTCCGTGGCTGATCCTGGACCTGTCCGCCCTGGACTTCATGGACTCCAGCGGGCTGAACGTCATCATCAACGCCTATCGGAACGTCCGTGAGCGGGACGGTTCCCTGTCACTGGCGGCACTGAACGAACGCGTCACCAAGGTCGTCCGACTGGTCGGCCTGCACCGTCAGGTTCCCGTCCACCAGACCGTCGCCACCGCCGTCGCGGCGATGGAGGCCCTGGAGGCCAAACGCCAGGCCGGCTAGCGGAATCCAGGGTTCCGTGGGCCCCCTCCCGGGACCGTGGCCGCCGCTGACACCCCTCCTCTCCCGTGCCCTCCTCCGGCAGGCTCGGTGCCCTGCCCGGAGAGGATCGGGTGTCGCCCCGCCGTGACCGCCCCGAAGCGGCGCGGCCCTCCCCTGTGGACAACCGGCCTCACCCGCCTCCTTCGGGGATAATGGGTGCATCGACGACACGACCCCCTCCCCCCGGTCCCCCCGCCGCCTCCTCGACCCCCTCCGCCGCCTCCTCCTCCAGGTCGGTTACGACCCGCGTAACGCGAGGATCGTCGCGGGGGTCAGCTTCGCACTGCTCATGCTCCTGACCATGGTCTTCGGCTTCGTCCTCGGTGTCAGCGACTTCTCCGTCCGCATACTGATCGGCGTGGCCGCGGTCGGCGCGGTCCTGGGCCTCCCGCTCTTCGCCGTCCTCGTCGCCGCTCTGGTGCACCTCTCCCTGGGCAGGCGCCTGGTGAGATCCAGCCCGGCCGACGGGCGCGCCGCGAGAAGGGTGCTCCGGTCGGGAGAGCTGACCGGCGTGCCCGAGGTGGACCGGATCGCCAGGGACCTGGCCGCGCTGGTCCTGAGGCAGCGCCTGTGGCCGTCGGTGCTGCTGCTGTGCGGTCTCGGAGCGCTGAACCTGTTCAACGCGCTCAACCGGTACACCTCGGACGGCTCCTGGAACGGGATGTCCGTGTTCTTCCTGGCGACGGGCCTCCTCTTCGTGGTGATGGTGGCCGTCTCCGTCCCCGTCGACACCCGGGGCAGGCGAAGAGCACGGGCCGTGGCCGACGCCTACGACGCCCGTGCGCGGGGGGACGGTCATCGAACCCCCAGCGAAAGGTATCGGATTGGTAACGGAAATTCCGGGTAGTGGGTTCGGCATGAACGAGCACACGACGCACCCCCCGTCCGCTCGCCGACATCCCAGGGCCCTGTTCGGCCAGATGCAGGTCTACGCGCAGAACCACCCGCGTGCCTACGCCGCCAGGGTCATGTCGGTCGTCCTCCTCCTGACGCTGCTCCCCCCGCTCGTCCTCTGCGTGATCCTGCTCGACGACTGGAGTTCGTTCGTCCCGGTCCTCATCGGTGCCACCGCCCCCGCGGTGATCGTGGGCGCCCTCATGGTGTGGCTGATGCCCTGGTTCCTGCGTCGGACCCTCGGCACCTCCATCCTGCGTCCGGGCACCGATCCGGTGGACCTGCTGGAGGCCAAGCGTCAGCTGCGCCGCGGCGGCCTGCACGAGAGGGAGGAGGTCAACCGGATCGCGCGGGTGGTCGCCGCCCAGGCGGAGGCGAAGATCAACTCCCCGAGGACCGTCAACGTCTTGAGCGTGGCCGGAATGCTGATGTTCGGTGCGCTCACCATCGTGAACTACGCGCTCGACGGCCTGGGGTTCGACTTCCTCTTCAGCGCGACGCTCACCCTGTTGTTCCTGGCGTACCTGCTCTTCCTCGGGCCCTGGACCAGGCGCTACCGCCAGCGGGCACGGGACTTCGCGAGGCTCTACGACGAGCGCGCGGCCGACCGGGAGAACGAGCCCCGGACGCCGTAGTCCACTGACCCGGGACCTCTCGGGTGACTGCGAGCCTCCGCGTCCCCCCGGCGAACGTCCCCCGTCCGCCGGGGGTGCCCCCTGTCAGCGAGCGCCGAGCAGGTGCTCCAGGGCGAGTTGGTCCAACCGCTCGAAGTGGTAGCCGCGCCGTCCCACCGTCTCCAGGTCCAGCTCCTCGCGGAGCAGGTCCGTGACGCCCTCCCCCGGGGAGAGCGTGGGTTCGGACAGCTCGGCCACCCGGGCCTCGGCCAGGGCCGCGGCCACCTCGGGGTCGGCGCGGAAGGACGCGGCCCGCTCCTTCAGGAGGAGGTAGTTGCGCATGCAGCCCGCGGCGGACTCCCACACCCCGGAGACGTCCTCGGTGCGCGGCGGCTTGAAGTCGAAGTGGCGGGGACCGTCGTACCCGGAGCGCTCCAGCAGGTCGACGAGGAAGAAGGCCTCCTTGAGTTCTCCGGCGCCGAACCGCAGGTCCTGGTCGTACTTGACGCCGCGCTGCCCGTTGAGGTCGATGTGGAGGAGCTTGCCCGCCCACAGTGCCTGGGCGACCCCGTGCGCGAAGTTCAGACCGGCCATCTGCTCGTGGCCGACCTCCGGGTTCACCCCCACCATCTCGGGGTGGGCCAGCCGCTCGATGAAGGCCAGGGCGTGGCCGACCGTGGGCAGCAGCACGTCGCCGCGCGGTTCGTTGGGCTTGGGCTCGATGGCGAAGCGCAGGTCGTAGCCCTGGTCGAGGACGTAGGAGCACAGCAGGTCGAAGGCCTCGCGCAGACGGTCCAGAGCGGCCTGGTGGTCCTTGCCCGCCTCGGTCTCGGCGCCGTCCTGGCCGCCCCAGCACACGAAGGTCCGCGCGCCCAGGGAGACCGCGAGGTCGATGTTGCGGACGACCTTGCGCAGCGCGTACCTGCGCACGTCCCGGCTGTTGGAGGTGAACCCGCCGTCCCGGAAGACCGGGTGGCTGAACAGGTTGGTGGTGACCATGGGCACCCGCAGCCCGGTCTCGTCGAGCGCGCTCCGGAAGCGCCGGAGGATCGCCTCCCGCTCATCGGGGGTGCTGCGCGGCGGGATCAGGTCGTCGTCGTGGAAGGTGACGCCGTACGCGCCGAGGTCGGAGAGACGGTGCACGGCGTCCACCGGGTCGAGCGCCGGACGTACCGGATCGCCGAAGGTGTTGACGCCGCGCCAGCCCACGGTCCACAGGCCGAAGCTGAAGCGGTCCTCAGGGGTGGGGCGGAGGTCGGTCATGTGTGCTCCCGGGGGGTTCGATCCGTGGAGGGCGCCGGACCCGGCCAGTTTGTCTAGAGTCACAACTAATTGTCAACGGTCTCCGCCACCCCGGTTCGGGCGGCGGTCACGCCCGTCTGCGCCCCTCCCACGCGGCGCGGGTGAGCCCGTACTCGACCTCGCCGTGCTCGGCCCCCTCGATCGGCTCCGGCCAGTCCCCGGTGAAGGTCCAGGCGAGAACCGGTCCCGACTCCTCCATCACCCGGCGGGAACGCGTGTTGACGCCCATGGTGTTCGCGGTGACCCGCTCCACGCCCAGCTCCGTGAAGCCCAGACGGACCAGGGCCGGGACCGCGCGTCACCTCGGGGTCATCGCCGAGGGCGACCAGGTGGTCGGTGTCGGCCGCCGCGAACGGTCGCAGCGTGAGCCGGTCGGTCTCCAGGAAGGGAACCACGAGGCGATCATGGCGAGGGGAGGCTCTGGAGGCCACCGCGTTTCCGCCTACGGGAGCGGCAGGGCACCCGAGTCCAGGCCGTGGATCATCACGGCGGCGCCGCCCCGCGACGCCGCGCTCATCCCGAGGGAGGAGGGCTCCACCCGGCAGCCGCCCGCCTCGGACGCGAAGGAGTGGGCCCGGGCCGCCGCACGACAGCTGGGGAGCAGCCACGGGGCCAAGGGCACGAAGTACCCGCCCAACACCACGGCCCCGGGATTGACCACGTTGACCAGGGTCGCCACCCCGCGTCCCAGCCAGGTTCCGGCCCGTTCCAGGGCGGCGACGGCCGCACCGTCACCCGCCGACGCGCGCTCCACCACGAGGCCGACCAGGGCCGCCACGTCCCGGCTCTCCAGGGGACCGTCCGCGACCCGGTCGGGCAGGGCGGCACGCAGGATCGCCCCGATCCCGGCCAGCGCCTCCAGGCAGCCCCGCCGCCCGCACGAGCACTCCGGCCCGTCGGCGGCCAGCTCCAGGTGGCCGATCTCCCCGGCGAAACCGGCCGCGCCGCGCAGCAGCTCACCACCGGTGAGCACCCCCGCGCCGATCCCCACCTCGCCGGTCACGTACACGAGGTCCGCGAGCCCGGCCAGGGATCCGAACCGGTACTCGGCCATGGCGCCGAGGTTGGCGTCGTTGTCGACCAGGACGGTCGCCTCCGCCAGGGCGGAGCCCTCCAGCGCGGAGCGGAGGAGGCCGCGCAGCGGAACGTCCCGCCAGTCCAGGTTGGGCGCCCGCGTCACCGTGCCGGTGGGGGAGTCGATCAGCCCGGGAACCGCCACGCTCACCCCGACCACCGCGCGGCCCTCCATCTCGGGCTCCCCGGCCACCTCCCGCAGGGCCGTAGCGATCCGGCCCGCACAGGCCTCGGGCCCCACGGAGCGCGCGTCCAGCGGCACGTGCCGCCGCACCAGGTCCCGGTGGGCCAGGTCCACGGCCACCACCGACAGGTAGTCGACGTTGACCTCCACGCCGACGGCCGCCACGGAACGGTCGTCCAGGGCCAGCAGGACTCCGGGGCGGCCCACCCGGCGCTGCGGCGACTGCCCGGTTTCCCGGACCAGCCTGCGGTCCATCAGGTCGCTGACCAGGCTGGACACGGTGGTCTTGTTCAGTCCGGTGGCCGCGGCGACGGCCGCGCGTGAGCAGGGGGAGAGCGCCCTGACGGTCCGCAGCACGGCGCGGAGGTTGTTCTCACGGATGGTGTGGAGACCCGCCGTGCCCGTACCGGCCGCCACCCGTACCCCCTCGTATTCCCGTTGCCCGTGTGTGGGGGCGCTGGTTGGATTCCCATCATGGTGCCTTCAGACGTCTTCCGTGACCAACCCGTCCTCGTGGGGGAGCGCGTGCGGTTGGAACCGCTCGGCGCGGCCTGCGCGGACGAGCTCATCCCCGCGCTCGTGGACATGGACCCGCAGGTGCGCAGGTTCACCGGCACCCACCAGGAGTTCACCCCCGAACAGCTGCGCCGCGTGTTCGCGGAGTGGGAGCACCGGAACGACCGGGCCGACTGGGTGATCCGCTCCTCGGACGGCACGGCCCTCGGGGACTGCGCGCTGCTCGACCTGGACCCGGACAACGCCGAGGCGCACTACCGGATCGCGCTCAACTCCATGGCGTGGACCGGCCAGGGCTACGGCACCGAGGCCACCGACCTGGTCCTGGAGTACGCCTTCGAGACCGCCGGGCTCCACCGGGTGGCCCTGGAGGTGTTCGCCTTCAACGTCAACGCCGAACGCTCCTACGCCAGGTCGGGGTTTGTCCGCGAGGGCGTGTGGCGTCAGCACCTGCGCTGGGACGGCGCCTGGCACGACGCGGTCCTGATGTCGATCCTGGACCACGAGTACGCCGAACTCCGACGCGGGCGTGGCTGATCAGCGGGACTCGCCGGAGTCGGCGCTAGTGTCGGTGGCATGCCCGTCCCGGACTTCGTCACCCAGCTGCGCGAGCACGTCGGCCACTCCCTCCTCCCCCTGGTGGGGGTGACCGGAGTGGTGCTCGACGACGACGGCCGCGTGCTGCTGCACCAGCGTTCCGACGACGGACGCTGGGCCACTCCCGGCGGCATCCTCGAACCGGGGGAGCAGCCCGCCCAGGCGGTGGTCCGCGAGGTGTGGGAGGAGACCGGGGTGCGGGTTGAGGTGGACCGCCTGGTGACCGTGGTCGGTCAGGAACCGCACACCTACCCCAACGGCGACCGGGTGCAGTTCCTCGACCTCGCCTTCCGGTGCCGTCCGGTCGGAGGCGCGCCCAGGGTCGACGGTGACGAGAGCCTGGACGTGGACTGGTTCGCCGAGTCCGAGACGCCGCCCATGGCCGAGCGCGTCCTCGAACGCATCCGCTGGGCCCGCGGTGACGGCAGCGAACCGTACTACGTCCGGTGATACGTTGACCGACATGCAGCGCGCCACCATGACGACGACGCCGGAACCCGTCCCGGCGCGCTGAACCGTGTTTTCGACAGGCCCCGGGGCGAGTGCCCCGGGGCCTTCGTCCTGCGTTCACTCGTCCCACACCAGGAGGAACGAGATGACCGCACAGCACGACCACCGCAGGCTCGGCCGTGAGCTGGAGCTCTTCGGCACCGACCCGTTGATCGGCTCCGGCCTGCCCTACTGGCTGCCGGACGGCGCCGCCGTACGCCACGCCCTGGAGGAGTACGTCCGGGCCGCCGAGCGGCGTGCGGGCTACCAGCACGTGTACTCGCCGGTGCTCGGCAAACGCGAGCTGTACGAGATCTCCGGGCACTGGACCCACTACCGCGACGACATGTACCCGCCGATGGACCTGGGCGGCGGTGACGAACAGCTCGTGCTGCGGCCGAGCCTGTGCCCGCACCACGCGGTGATCTACCGATCCCGGTCACGCAGCCACCGCGAACTCCCGCTGCGTCTGGCCGAGCTCGGCGGGATGTACCGGTCCGAGCGCTCCGGGGTCCTGGGCGGGCTGGGCCGGGTCCGCGCGATCCAGCTCAACGACGCGCACGTCTTCTGCGCCCTGGAGCAGGTCGTGGACGAGGCGGGCGCGGCGCTGGAGCTGGTGCGGCGGGCACACGCGGCCATGGGGATCTCCGCGACCCGCCACCGGCTGTCCCTGCCCGGTCCCGGTGGCAAGTACGTGGACGCCCCGGAGCTGTGGCGCCGTTCCACCGCCCTGCTCACCGAGGTCCTGGAGAGCTCGGGGCTGGACTACGAAAGGGCCGAGGACGAGGCGGCCTTCTACGGGCCCAAGATCGACGTGCAGTTCACCGACGCGGCGGGGCGGGAGTTCACCCTCTCCACCGTCCAGGTGGACTTCCACCAGCCGGAGCGGTTCGATCTGACCTACGTCGGGGCCGACGGCGCACGGCACCGGCCGGTCATGGTGCACCGGAGCGTGGTCGGCAGCGTGGAGCGGGCGGTGGCCCACCTGATCGAGGTGCACGGCGGTGCGTTCCCGGCCTGGCTGGCGCCCGTGCAGGTCGTGGCCGTGCCGGTCTCAGGAGACCAGGTCGCGGACGCGGAGCGGCTGGTGGAGCGGTGTGTGGAACTGGGTCTGCGCGCGGAGGTCGCCGGACCGGAGCGGGGCAGTCTGGGCGCGCGGGTCAGGGCGTCCCGGCTGGTGCCGTACCAGGCGGTGATCGGCGGCAGGGAGGCGCTGGCGGGCACCGTGGCCGTGCGGCTGCGGGACGGCCGCCGGTTGGACCCGGTGCCCGCGCACGCGTTCGTGGAGCGGGTCCGCGCCCTGGTGGGGGCGCACACCGCCGAGCTCTGGCCCTGAGACGGTCCGCCCGCCGGGGATCGGCCCGGCGGGCGGCCGCCCGCGCCCGGGACGCGTCCGTCAGCTCCACTGGCGCCGCATGGTCCAGCGGTCCGAGGCGGCGTCACGGGAGATGTCGATGATGCTGGGCTGCCCGGTCTCGGACTCGGCCGAGACCCGGAGCAGATGGATGTGCGTGGCCGGTACGCCCGGGGCTCCGGGCCGGGCGGGCCAGTCACCGATGATCCGGCGCACGCGGAAGGTGTGGCCGCGCCAGGTGAACTGCGCCGGGTGGCCACGGTCGGTGGAACGGACGTTGATCTGGTCGTTCAGGAGACTCACGAGGCACAGTCTATCGAACGTGTGTTCGAACGAGTCAAGCCTCCTGAGGGTGGCGAGGGTCGCGCTTCGTGACTGAGTCCCTGGTCGGAGCGGTCGCCATCCCCGCCTGTGGGCTACAGGAACACCCGGCCCCGGCGGTCGCGGTCGCGCAGGGCGGCCATCCGGCGGGTGTTGCTGGGGCGCCGGGAGAGCAGGTGGTAGAGCAGGAGCGCGCAGCCCCGGTCCGTGCGGGCCCGGGCGGCCATCTCGCCCAGGTTCACACGCGGGTACAGGGACGGGCCCCCGGCGAAGAGCCGCACCCCGTGCGCGCCCTCGGGCACGTGCGCGTGGGCGTGGTTGTCGGCGGTGTACTCGGAGGCCCGGGACAGCGCCGAGCCGAGGCCGGGGACCAGGTCGGCGCCGAGGGTGGCCACCCGCCGCCAGTACCCCGTGTGCCCGGCGGCGACGTGGCCCACCTGGTGCGCGACGAGGAAGGCGAGGGCCTCCCGGTCCTGGGGGAGGCCCCGGTCGTCGAAGACGGCGTCGGGGAGTACCAGGTAGCGCCGGAACCCGTGCGCGGCGGCGTCCGCGCGCACCGAGACCGGCCCTGGGCGAACGTAGGCCTCCGGGGCCCGGGGCAGCCCCATGTCCCGCGCCAACGACACCACCACCCGGTAGGCCTCGGGGAACTGGGTGGGCGAGATCCGGACCGACTCCGCGCGCTCGCGGGCGTACCGCAGGCCGCGCGCCGACCAGCACACCAGCGGTACCGCGGCCAGTGACAGCGCCGTCCACAGCAGTGAACCCGACACTGACCACACCAGCCGCAACAGCACCGCGGTCAGCACCAGCGTCACCGTCACGCACAATGCGAGCAGCGGTCTCTCCCAGGGGTGCGCCGAGGCCGGGACGACCTCCTCGTCGGCGTCGGCCGGGTACGGCTCGCTCGCGTGCGGGGAGGGCTGGTGCGCCGACCACGGTCCGGGGACGGTGGTGCAGCCGGGGACCCCGTGGACCGCGCTGGTCGGGGAGGTCCCCCAAGACGGCATGGAATGTCGCATACTGCTCCCCTCGGGCCGCCCTTGACAGGGGATGACTACTCCCTGTGCCTAAATATTACTTTCCGCTTCCCTTCGTGTGGTGTGGTTGGGGGCGGCGTGTCCGGGCTCAGGGGTGTTCGTACCGGCGGAACTCCTCCGCGAGCTCGTCGAGGAAGTGGTCCACCTGGGCCGGGTCGTACCCCGGGCGCGCCCGGGTGGTGGCGAACTGGACGCGCTCCACCTCGGCGGCGGTGAGCGTGGCCCGGTCCGGCCTTCCCTGGAGGAGGACCTCCAGGGTGTACTCGGCGCGGTCCAGGAACTCGTCCACCTCCTGCTCGTTGTAGCCGGTGGTCAGCCGGGTGGTGGCGAAGCGCTTCTCCCTGATGTCCCCGGGCGCCATCCGAGGGCCGCCCGCCGGGCCGCCGGGCGGCTGGTCGGAGCGGTGCGGGTCCGCGTACCCCGGTCCCTGGCCGGGAGGGGGCTGGCCGGGTCCGGCCTGACCCGGGTGCGGGGGCAGGGGAGGCGTCGCGGCGGGCTGGCCCAGGCCGCGGCCGGCGAGGTCGGCGACGACGAGGTCGAGGAAGTCGTCCACCTCGTCCTCGCGGTAGCCGGGGCTCATCCGGGTGGTGCGGAACCGGGAGTTGCGGATCTCGTCCGCGGTGAGCAGCGGGCCCGTGCGCGGCCCGCCCTCCAGCGCGACCAGCGTCGCCTCGATCCGGTCGAGGAGCGCGTCCACGTCCTCCTCGTTGTAACCCGGGCGCAGACGCACCGTGTGGAACTTCTTGTTGCGGATGTCCGCCGGTGTCAGAGGCATGGTCCCCATTGTGCAGTTCACGAGGTTCGTAGGTGCGGTATCACGCGTCCGCGTGTGCCTCCGGGGCCGTTCGGACGGCCGCCGGGCCCCGCCGAGCGGCCGGACTCCGTTCTCCGCCGAGCGGAGACACGCGCGGAGTGCGGACGCGGGAGCGCCGGGGGGAACACACGGTTCGCATTATGCCGAGGGGAGGTGACCCGTGCCATACCGGCCGGTGGTTCTGGCCGGGTGCGGACGCGACCCGGGCACTGACCAGGCCCCTTCCGTCGGGGTCTTCCTTATAAGACGCCCCGGCCGAGAGAAGGTTTACCGGAATCCAAAAGAATAACCGGAATTGCCGAGAGTGGTTACTCAGTGCGTTCAACCGTTCATCGTGATGTTTTTGAGATCAGTGATCATGCATTTGATCATTACTTGGACTGTATTGTCTCCGTAGGGAATGGAAAGCAACTCGGCCGGTTCTTCCGGCTCTTGCCCTCTGCGGGCCGAAACCGTGCACGCTCTCTATTTTCGCAGGTCATGGGCTTCTGTGTGCCTTGACCGTCCCCCATTCGACCCTGGTCCGTGATTCCGCGTTCCGAGACTTCCCGCCTTTGTGTTCCGGCGGTGGAAGCCCAGACCAGGCCTGGCCCCGACCCATGTGGGCCTGGACGATCCAAACGAGGATTGATCTTGAAGAACGCTTCTCGAATCTCCGCACGCCGCGTGCTCCAGGGCGGTGTCGCCTTCGCCGCGCTGGGTGCTCTCACGCTGGGCGCCGCCTCGCCCGCCCACGCCGACACCTACGGGTGGGGCTACGCCTCGGCCCTGGGCGCCTCCTCCCCCACGCAGACCTACATCACCAAGGACCAGACGGTCTCGGACACCTTCAGCGGCGCCATCGGCGACTGGCTGACCGTTGAGGGCACCACCACGGCCACCGTGAACTCCAGCGGCGCCACCGGCACCGCCGTGGTGGACACCGCGCGCATCGTCATCACCGAGGCCGACCTCCCCGGCATCCTCGACCCCGAGGAGGACGAGGACGAGGACGAGGAGACCCCGGACGACGACGAGGACGGCGAGGACGAGGGCGACGACGACGCGTCCGAGGGCGAGGAGTCCCCGGAGGACGGCGACGGCGAGGGTGACACCGACGTCCCGGACGACGGCGACACCGACCAGCCCACGGACGAGCCGTCCGAGCAGCCGACCGAGGAGCCCGCCCCGCAGCCGACCGAGGAGCCCTCCGCCCCCGCCGAGGACGGTGACGACGAGGCCGAGAGCACGACCGCCTCCGCCGACGTCATCGAGCTCGACGAGGAGAACTCCGAGCTGGTCGACGGTGGCAGCGACGTCCTGCTCGAGGCCACCATCAACGGTGCGAGCGTCTCCACCAGCCAGGGCTGGGACGGCGCGGTCAACCACGGCTTCGACGCCGGGGTCCTGGGCGCCTCCACCCTCCAGGCCGACGTCGAGGGCGAGACCGTCGAGCTCTCCGTGTCGCTGGAGCCCGTCAGCGCGGTCCACGAGACCGAGGACGCCGGTTTCGTCTGGAACGACGCCATCACCGACATGTACATCACCTTCAGCGTCGGTGACGAGATCGTCTCCGGCTTCCTGATCGCCGAGAGCGCCGCGGGCATCACGACCGGCACGGTCGACGGCGGTGGGGACAACGGCGGTGGTGACAACGGCGGTGGCGACGACGACGCCAAGAACCCGCCGGTCAAGGAGCGCGACGCGGACACCGTCCCGAAGACCGAGGCCAAGGACGCCCAGCCCCTGGCCCAGACCGGCTCTCCGCTCGCCGGGCTGATCGCGGCCGGCGCCGCGATCGCCGCCGGCGGTGGCGCCGCCGCCTACCTGGCGCGTCGCAAGAAGAAGAACGGCGAAGAGGCCCCCGAGACCAACGAGGGCTAGGTCGTGTTTTTTGGATCATTCCGCGCTCGCGTCCACCAGGCTGCCTCTCGCTGCGCCGATGAAGCTCGGACAGCCAAACCCGGGCTGACCTTCGCTCCACGGCTTGCGAGAGATTGCCTGGACGGCCGCTCGCATCGATGGCGGCTCCGCCGCCACCGGCGAAAGCATCCAAAAAACACTCCCTAGTCGGACCTCCGACCGTCCGGCCGCGTGAGTCGACCGGCCCGGACGGTTCGGGGTGACTGACGGAGGCGGGCCCCGGGGAGAGATCCCCGGGGCCCGCCTCCGTGTGTTCGGGGCGGCGCCTACCCGCGCAGGAGGTAGGTGGCCAGACCGCGGGCGATGGCGTCGGCGGCGCGCTCGCGCCACTCGGGGTCCTCCAGGAGCTCGGCGTCCTCGGCGTTGCGCATGTTGCCCGCCTCCAGGAACACCTTCGGGACCGTGGACATGTTCAGCCCGCCCAGGTCCGTGCGTTCGTCCAGGCCGTCCTCGGCCAGGTAGTCGGCGTAGGGGATCCCGCTGCCCTCCAGGTACTCGCGGCGGAGGTCCTCGGCGAACAGCGCGGAGGGCTCGACGATCTCCTCGGTGAACCCGCTCACCTCGCCCGGGGTGATGACGTGGAAGCCCCGTCCCGAACCCGGTCCGCCGTCCGCGTGGATGGACAGGGCGACGTCCGCGTCGTTCTCGTTGCCGATCTCGGCACGCTCGTTGACGCACGGCCCCACGCCCTCGTCGTCCTCGCGGGTGAGGACCACCGTGGCACCGTCCGCCTCCAGCCGTTCCTGGACGAGCAGGGACAGCTCCCAGGTGAACTCGTGTTCGGGGTAGCCGTTGACGCTCTCGGCGCCGACCGTGTCGCAGGCCTTCTCGCCTGGGCCAGCGGGCACCATCGCGTTGATCTCGCTCGGGGCGTCGGCGTTGCCCCCGTTGTGACCCGGGTCGATGACCACGACCCGGTCACCGAGCGGGCCCTCGCCGGGTGGGGGCGCCTCGTCGTCGGTGCTGGGGGCGCCGGACCCGTCCTCCGGGCCGGGGAGCGGAGGCGCCGCCGTGGGGTCGGTTCCGGGTGCGCCGCCCGCCGGGGACGAGCAGCCCGCGGTCCAGACGACGGCGAGCGAGAGCAGGGCCAGGGCGCGTGTGGCGCGGCTCCGGCGCCCTGTGGGTGCGCAGACGAGCATGCCTCAAACCTAGCCGCTGTCCGTGACCCCGCCGTACCCGCACAAACACGGACGAAAGGCTCTCGCCGTGGCGCGAGTCCGCCCCGCCCCGGTGTCCCGGGGAGCGCGCGCCCGCGCCGTGTCCTGCCCCCGGGGCGGGCGCGGAGCCGGTGGGATCACCCACGGCGACCAGCGCTGACGGACCTCCGGCGGCGGGGTCCCGGGTGGCCCGCCGAGGGGATCGCGCTCGGCCCCCATCACCGCTCACCCGCCACGCCCCCTGGAGCACTGTTCCGTTCGGTTCGGCGTTCCACCGGCTCACAACGGTGCGTCGGCGGCGCTCCGAAGGCCGTGAAACGCCGCCCGACGGCGACGGAACGGTTTCCGTTTTGTGATCAAGCGACTAGGCTCGCCGTGTGGAGCGTTCCGCACACGGCACTCCACAACGAACCCGTCCACGACCGGCGCGGGAGTGCGCACACCCCGCCCCGGAAACACCGCCCCCGGCCCGCGAGGCCGGTCGGAACACCCCGACACGACGCCACGGCGCCGGGTCGGGACCGGCCCCAGGGCCGGTCATCCCCCAGATGCAACAGGAGTGTCGTGGTGACTCCCGCCAGAATGTCCGTTCGCCGCCTCCTGGTGGGCGGAACCCTCTTCACCGCCCTCGGCGCGCTCGGGGTCGCGTCCGCCTCCCCCGCCTCCGCCGACCAGCTGGTCTGGGCCAACGCGCAGGCCTGGGTCGGTGACGGTGACCTCGTCTCGGGATACTCCACCGCGATCAGCTTCGGTGGTGAGACCGAGGACGCCGCCGGTGCCGACCCCGTCGTGGGCGACCTCGCGCGGTTCGCGCGGGTCGAGGGCGAGAGCCGAACCCTGGTCAACGACAGGGGCGCCCTGGCCCAGTCGGCGGTGGATCGGGCGACGGTCCGGATCGGGGTGGACGACCTCATCGGCCTCGGCATGATCGACCCGGTCGACGGCGCGGGCGGCGAGGTCGAGGAGACTCCGACGCCGGAGCCCGAGAGGGGCACCGAACCACCCGTCGAGGACGAGGGCGGGCCCGAGGAGGGGGAGTCCGGAGACCAGGGACCCCGGTGGTCGGACCGGCCCACCCCGGACACGCCCTTCCAGGACCCTTCGGAGGAGCCCGGCGCCAGCGCCACACCCTCCGAAGAGGACGTGGTGGTCCTCGGTGAGGAGGAGTCCGAGACGGTCTCCGCCGACTCCAACGCGGTCGAGTTCTCCCTCACGGACGTGCGGACCAGCGCGGCCGCGGCCTACGACGGGGCGACCGAGACGACCTTCGAGTACGGGGAGCTGACCGCGTTCGGTGAGCCCGTGACCGACTTCGAGGGAGACCACCTGGCAGAGGAGACCCTGGAGGTCCTCGACGAGAGGGGCCGGACACTGGTCGAGGTGCCCGTCAGCGTCCGCTTCGTGACCAGCTCCGGCACCTTCGACGACGAGGACGAGGACTGGGAGGGCGAGGGCGTGCGTTCCTCGTTCTCGGTGTCGGTCCAGGTCGGGGACCCCGAGCTGGGTCAGGGGTTCACGGTGGACTTCGCCGACTCCTGGGCGATCGGCTCCACCCACATCGCGGCGGACGCGCCCGGTGAAGGGGAGCGCGGTGAGGGGGAACGGGAGACCGCGTCCGCGAGCCAGCGGCTGGCCACCACGGGGAGTTCCCTGGCGGCGCTGGTCACCGCGGCGGTGGTGGCGGTCGGCGGCGGGGCCGCGGCGACCTTCCTGGCCCGCAAGCGGACCACCGCCATGGATGACCAGATCGAGGACTGACCGCGGCCGGTCCGCCCCGGTCGGGGGCCGGGGCGGGGACCCGTGCCCCGGGCGGTGCGTGAGGGAGGGCGGGCCACCCCGTACGGGTGGCCCGCCCTGAGAAATCTGTCAGCAGCCGGAACGCGTCCAGCCGTTCCCCCCGGAATCGGCACAGACCGGGGAGATCACTCCGTGCGCTGGCTGGGGATTCCGGCCAGCAGGGCGCGGACCTCAGTCTCGCGGTAGCGGCGGTGGCCACCCAAGGTGCGGATCGAGGTCAGCTTGCCCGCCTTGGCCCAGCGTGTCACGGTCTTGGGGTCAACGCGGAACATGGTGGCAACCTCGGCGGGGGTCAACAGGGGCTCCGCCTCGGGCGTGCGAGTCGACATGTGTACGGCCTCTCCTCCTGGATCTGTGTGCCGATCCTTGAGCCTGATTCCTGGCACTTGGCCCGGATGTCCAATAGTCCCACTTGAGTCCTATTGATATCACCCGAGGTGTTTGCGCGACCACTCCAAGCAACTTTGCACGTGGGAGGCCATTGAAAGCCGCCCGTGGCCGCGTCACGCTAAGTGATTCTAGCGACACGTTTAGTGGCATGTGGCGTATTCGGTCAAAACTTCGTTCTCGGGCCTCGTTTTTCTCGATCCGGAGAACCCGAAGTGCTAGGGCGGGGCTGACCGAAACCCGGGGGCCGAGTCTGGGGGAGGAGAGCGCGGGCCCTGGTCGGTCGCCGTTCGGGGTGGTGTGGGGCGGAGCGGCGGGGTGGGCGGCCGGTCCGCTGCGGCAGGGGGGTCGGGCCACGCGATTCCTCGGCGTGGCAGGGTTTCCTGGTTACTCTGAGTGCTCTCTGTGGTCGACTCGCTACAGTCTACGCCGATCCCTATCGGGCGTTATGCCCAGTTTCACGGCGCTTGGAGGGGCGTTCTCGGCGGGTGGAAGCGTGCGCCGCCGTCACGTGCGAAAAGACGGTTTCGTGCGGCCGAGAAACCTGGTGTACCAGGTTGGGGTGCGGCGTGGCGCCCCCGTGTCCCGGCTCGCACCCCGGTCGGGATGACGACAGGGCGTGCGAAGTGTCCAAGAAAGGTCGACCGGAACATGACGGTCAGTTGGCGTGCTCCAGGGCGCGCACCGACCTCCAGCGCCGCGTGAGCCTCGCTCGCAGCTCCTTCACCCGGGAGCCCTCGCCCCTGGCGAGCGACTCCACGGCCTCGGCCACCTCCGCCACCGAGTGGTCCTCGCTCAGGTGCTCGTCGCTCAGCAGGTGCGGCAGCCCCCCGTAGTCCAGTTCGAGCAGGGACTCGGGGTGCGCGGTCGTGGCCAGCCACTCCGTGAGCCGTTCCGCAGAGGAGGAGACCGCGTGCTCTCCGACACGTTCCCGCAGCACCGCCGCCGTGTGCTCCAGGCGGCGGCGGGCCAGCGCGGTCCTGGTCAGGTACAGCAGGGTCCTGGTGGGTCCGGCGGACAGGACGAGGCAGCGCTCCTGCGGCTCGAAGGCGACGAACCACGGGATCGGGATCGTCCAGTTGCTGGACAGGATCCCCGGCTCCGCCAGCGCGCCCGAGTCGCGCCACTGCCGGTATCCCGTCTCGGCGCGGTCGGCCTCCCTGGCCGGGACGAACGCCTCCACCATCGGGCGGGGCATGGACTCCGTGAACTCCCCGAACGCGCGCCAGGACCGCAGGCGCGTCTGCCACGGGCACACGTACAACCGCTCGTTCACCCGGCGCAGGTAGGCGTCCCCGCTCTCCTCGGCGGGCGCGACCACCGGCGGGGTCGCGATGGTCCGGCCCAGACTCTCCGCGTGCTCCGCGGCGAGGGCGTTCACGCGTTTGGGTCGGTCCGGGGACTCCGCGTACCCCTCCCAGTACCGACGGTCACGAGGAGAGAAGGCCGTGATCGGCTGGTAGACGCGCAGATACGCGGTGTAGGGCAGCACGATCGCATCGTGGCACAGATCGTTCCGTCTGGCACTCACCGTGAGAACGGCCAGGCAGGGAGGGGTTCCGTGCGCACACCACATCCGTCACACCCGGGTGGCGTAGGCACGGTGGGGTCCGACCAGGTACGGTTGTATGTGTACGTAAGCTGGCGCCAGACGTCAGTCGCGTTTGACGGCCGTCAGCCTGGTAGTGCGGGTTAGTAAGTGATCTGGGGTTCGTCGGAACCCAATCGTTGAGGGGGTCGAGCCAATGGGGCGCGGCCGAGCCAAGGCCAAGCAGCAGAAGGTCGCCCGGAAGCTCAAGTACAGCTCCGGTGGGACCGACCTTGAGCGGCTGCGGTCGGAGCTGGGTGTCGCTGAGGACGAGGGGTCTCCCTCCGGGCCGTCGGGTCCGGACGATTCCTACACGGAACCTCAGGACGACCTGATCGACCGCTACGCGGATCTTGCCGACAAGTACTCGGACTCCGACAAGTAGACGTCGGAACCGGTCGAGTCTTTCGGGTCGCTCGGACAACAACCGCTGACCTGTAGCGGTCACGGTCCCCGTCGCGGGACCGTCGCGGACAGGTGGATATAGCCGGTGCGAACCACTGCGGTGGTTCGCACCGGCTATGTTCGCGTCCTTCGGGCGCGAACCGGCACCACCTAGGCGCTCCGGTACTCGCCGTTCAGCACGGCCCGTCCGGAACCGCCCTTCACCACGCCCAGGCGCCAGGCCTCCACGCCGCGCCCGGCGAGCACGCCCAGCGCACGGTCGGCGTCGTCCTCGGCGACGACGGCCACCATGCCCACGCCCATGTTGAACGTGGCCTCCATGTCCTCCCGGCTGACCTCGCCCTTCTCCGCGAGGTAGGCGAAGACCGGTGACGGCGCCCACGTGGAACGGTCCAGTTCGGCGTCCAGCTCCTCCGGCAGCGACCGGGACAGGTTGGCGGCCAGGCCACCGCCGGTGATGTGCGAGTACGCGTGCACCTCGACCTCGGCGGTCAGCGCCACGCAGTCCTTCGCGTAGACACGGGTCGGGGTGAGCAGCACCTCGCCCAGGACCCCGCCCAGCTCGGGAACCTCGGAGTACAGGTCCAGGTCGGCCCGGTCCACGATGTGGCGGATGAGCGAGTAGCCGTTGGAGTGCGGACCGGAGGAGGCCATCGCGATCACGGCGTCGCCCTCGCGCACCCGGTCCGGGCCCAGGATCGCGTCGCCCTCGACCACACCCGTGCCGGCCCCGGCCAGGTCGTACTCGTCCGGGTCCATCGCGCCCGGGTGCTCGGCGGTCTCGCCGCCGATCAGCGCGCACCCCGCCTGGTGGCAGCCCTCCGCGATACCGCCGACGATCTCGGCCACCCGCTCGGGCACCACGGCGCCGGTCGCGATGTAGTCGGTCATGAAGAGGGGCTCGGCGCCGCTGACGACCAGGTCGTCGACGACCATCCCCACCAGGTCGATGCCGATGGTGTCGTGCTTGTCCATCTGCTGGGCGAGCATGACCTTGGTGCCCACGCCGTCGGTGGAGGTGGCCAGGACCGGGTCCCGGTATCTGGCCGTGTCCAGACGGAACAGACCGGCGAAACCACTGGCGTCGGTGACCTGCTCGGGCCGGCGGGTGCGCGCGACGTGACGCTTCATCAGGTCGACGGCGCGCTCACCGGCGGCGATGTCGACGCCCGCGGCCGCGTACGCGCCCGTCGCCCCTGTGCTGTCGGCTGCCACGCGAGTTCTCCTCGTGATCGGTGGTGTGCGGTGTTCGCTGTTGAGCGAGCCTCCGGTGCCCGTCCCAGGGCACGCCGGAGGGTCCGGAAGGGGTGTCCCGCCGGACGCGGCGGGCCGCGGCCCGCCGCGCGCGTTACTTGTGGCTGGTGGCCAGGGTGGAGCCCTCGGGGGTGCCGCAGGCCTTCTCCAGCAGGTACTTGCCCTGGGAGTCGGAGTCGACCTCCAACGGGTACACCCCGTCGAAGCAGGCCCGGCACAGCTGGTCCTTGGGCTGCTCGGAGGCGGCGATGAGCTCCTCCAGGTCCACGTAGGCCAGCGAGTCCGCGTTGACGGACTCCGCGATCTCCTCCACCGACAGGTTCGCGGCGATGAGTTCGGCGCGGGTGGCGAAGTCGATGCCGTAGTAGCAGGGCCAGAGCACGGGCGGGCTGGAGATGCGCACGTGCACCTCGGCGGCCCCGGCGTCCCGCAGCATCCGGACCAGCGCCCGCTGGGTGTTGCCGCGCACGATCGAGTCGTCCACGACCACCAGGCGGCGGCCCTCGATGACCTCCCGCAGGGGGTTCAGCTTGAGCCGGATGCCCAGCTGGCGCAGGGTCTGGCTGGGCTGGATGAACGTGCGCCCCACGTAGGAGTTCTTCACGAGCCCCTGGGCGAACGGGATGCCGCTGGCCTCGGCGTACCCGACCGCGGCGGGGGTGCCGGACTCGGGGACCGGGATCACGAGGTCGGCCTCGACCGGGTGCTCCTTCGCCAGGCGGCGGCCCACCTCCACGCGGGTGGAGTTCACGTTGCGCCCGTTGATGGTGGTGTCCGGGCGCGCCAGGTAGACGTACTCGAACAGGCAGCCCTTGCGCTGGGTGGGGGCGAAGCGGCGGGAACGGACCCCGTCGCCGTCGATCACCAGGAGTTCGCCCGGTTCGATCTCGCGGACGACCGTGGCGCCCACGATGTCCAGGGCGGCGGTCTCACTGGCCACCACCCAGCCGCCGGAGCCGGAGTTCTCCCCGAGGCGGCCCAGGACGAACGGGCGGATGCCCTGCGGGTCGCGCGCGGCGAAGAGGGTGTCCTCGTCCATGAAGACGAGGGAGAAGGCGCCCCGAACCTGGGGAAGCAGCTCCAGGGCCGCGTCCTCCAGGGTGTGCCCCTCCTTGGCGCGGGCCGCCAGGAGGTTGGTGAGCACCTCGGTGTCGGTGGTCGCGCCCCGGCGCTGGTCGGGCAGCATCGCGGCCAGTTCCGGAGTGTTGATGAGGTTGCCGTTGTGGCCGAGTGCCAGACCCCCCTCACGCGCGGTGTAGAAGGTCGGCTGGGCGTTCTCCCACACCGGTGAACCGGTGGTCGAGTAACGGCAGTGGCCGATCGCGAGGTGGCCCTTCAGGGAGTCGAGCGTCGCCTCGTTGAAGACCTGGGAGACCAGTCCCATGTCCTTGTAGACGACGATCCGTTCCCCGTCGCTCGTGGCGATGCCCGCGGATTCCTGCCCGCGGTGCTGAAGAGCGTAGAGGCCGAAGTAGGTGAGCTTGCTGACTTCTTCGCCGGGTGCCCAGACCCCGAAAACGCCGCAGGCGTCCTGCGGGCCGCGTTCGAGCGGATCGAGGTCCATGGAGAGCCGGCCGTCGGAGTACGACACACGCACAGCTTAGCCGCTGCCCGACGCCGGGGGGTCACTCGGGGTCAGACGGAACCCCGACCCGTCCCCTCGTCCGACCACAGCGGCAGGTGGGCGGACAGGTCGGAGCGCACACCGCTGGCCCGCACCCCGTGGTCGTGCACGGCTCCCTCCCAGTCCGCGCCGCCCACGGCCAGCCGCAGCCACGTGAGGGGGTCGGTCTCGACCACCCCCGGCGGGGTGCCCCGGGTGTGCGTGGTCCCCTCGATCACCTGGACCGCGCCGTACGGGGGGACGCGCACCTCCAGGCTGCGGCCCGGAACGCGGTCCGCCAGGACGGCCAGGCTGCACCGCACGGCGGCCTTCACCGCGGGGCGGAGCGGCTCCTCGGCGCGCAGGACCGCCCGCGCGGCCGCCGCCACGGCCTCCTCGTCGGTGCCCGTGAAGGCGGGTTCGCCCAGGGCGGAGAGCTGTTCGTCCAGGGCGGAGCGCAACCGGCGCACGGAGCTCGGGGTCAGGGCTGAAGGCATGCACGAGATCCTATGGCGGGGCGGCGACGGAGTCGGGTTCGTCGAGGTCACGGCCTCGGCTCCGGCGCGTGGGGCAGGGTTGACGCCAGGGGTGCTTGTCATTACCGGGCGATGGACCGAAGGTGGACATAAGGGGATTCAGGGGGAACTGCCTGTCGGTCTCCGGGTGATCGAGTGATTCGTGTCTCAGCGCCCCGCTGGCCAGGGGGAGCGGGACACGGTAGCGTCCCGAACCGTCCCGGTGTCGTCCGAGATTGGGAGGATTGCGAGGGGACCCGCGCAGATGGCGTTCCACGCGTCGACACAGACAGATGAACGAGGGGTGACCATACCCGGACCCGCCTCCCCCAATCGGGGTCCGGACGTGAGCATCCCGCACTGTCGCGCTGAAGCAGCTGGTCAGCGCCCTTAACATCCACCAAGGAAGACCACCGCACCATCGGGAGAACGACGTGCGCCTGCGCTTGCGCCCGCGTGATGACAGTTACTACGAGATGTTCACCGACTCGGCGAACAACCTGGTCATCGGAGCCCGCCTGCTGGTGGAGCTGATGAGCGACGGGGCCGACCGGGAGGCCATCACCGAGAAGATGCGTGCCTGCGAGCACGCCGGTGACGACGCCACCCACGCGATCATGCGCCGACTCAACAAGAGTTCGGCGCCTCCCCTGCACCGGGAGGACATCTACCGCCTGGCCTCCAACCTCGACGACGTCATCGACTCGATGGAGGCGGCCGTCGACCTCATCAACCTGTACGGGCTGGAACAGCTGCCCAAGGGCATCATCGACCAGATCGAGGTGCTGGAGAGGGCGGCCGAACTCACCGCCGAGGCCATGCCCCGTCTGCGGTCCATGAAGGACCTCACCCGCTACTGGATCGAGATCAACCAGCTGGAGAACCAGGCCGACCGCATCTACCGCAAGCTCCTTGCGAAGCTCTTCAGCGGCGAGTACGACGCGCTGACGGTCCTCAAGCTCAAGGACGTCATCGAGGAGCTGGAGACCGCCGCCGACGCCTTCGAGCACGTGGCCAACACGGTGGAGACCATCGTGGTGAAGAACGGCTAGGGCGGCGGCCCCCGACCCCTGATCCGGCGGTCCCCGAACCGGCCCCGGACACCCCCGCGCCCCCAGTCGGCCCTCACTCCCCGGCGTGGGCCTCCAGGGCGATGGCCAGGGCCAGTCGCATGTCGGGCTGGTCCAGGCCGAGCGGGGTCACCTCGGCCATCCTCCGCATCCGGTGCCGGACGGTGTTGGGATGCACCCCCAGCTCCTCGGCGGCCGCGTTGGGGTCGCCCTGGGCCCGGAGCCAGGCGCGCAGGGTGCGCGCGTGTTCCGTGCCGTGCTCGGCGTCGTGCCGGGTCAGGGCGGCCACCGGTCCGTCGGCGGGTCGGCGCCCGGACGCCGAGGCCATCCGCAGACGGTGGATGAGCACGTCGCCCCAGGACTCGTCGTAGGCCACCGCCGCGCCCTCGGGGCGGGCGGCGTGCAGGGTGAGGCTCTCGTCCGCCTCCCTGCGGCTCGCGACCAGACCGGCGAGGTCGGCGGGCGCGCCGATCCCCGCGTTCACCACCACGTGCCCGGGCAGCCCCCGGGTGGTCTCCGCCACCCACGCGCGGGCCGGGGATGGGTCGGCCCCGCAGGGCAGGACCGTGTAGACCGTGCTCCCGAACACCGTGCTCCGGCCCTGGCGCGACCAGCCGAAACCGGTGGTGGCCCGCTCGAAGGTCATGAGGGTGGCGGAGTGGCGCTCGTCGGGTGTGTGCGCCTGGAGGGCGACGACCCGGTGCGGGGTCGCGGCCAGCCCCAGCCGCCCGGCCGCCTCGGTCGGGTCCATGGCGCCCTCCAGCAGACGGCTGACCAGATCCGACTCCACCTGGCGTTCCAGGTCCGCGCTGACTCTCGTGCGCAGCAGGTGCAGGGCCACCGTGCGGGCGCCCTCGGCGAGCAGCGCCGAGCGTTCGGCGTCCAGCGGTCCCGGACAGGCCGCCCACAGCGACCCCAGGAACTCCCGGCCGACCCGGACGGCCACCGCCGTGCGGCCGCCCATCCCCAGTGCGGGCTCGGGCGGGAGGAACACCGGTTCGGTGGACGAGGCCAGGTGCGCGATGACCCCGGTGGCCTCCAGACGGCGCTGGAGCGCCTCAGGGACCCCGCGCCCCAGGATGGTGTCCCAGCGGGCCTGGTCGGCCTCGGACTGGCGGTTCGAGTACGCCAGGACGCGCAGGCGCGGATCCTCGATGGTCACCGGCCCGCCGACCCGCGCGGCGATCGTGTCCGCCAGCGCGGGCAGGTCGGCGGGGCCGCGCCCCGCCTCGGTCTCGCCGCCCTCCAGCACCAGCCCGTAGACCACCCCGGCGACCTGTCCCCAGGACACCGACGGGTCCACTGTCAGCAGCGCGATCCCCTGGCCCCGGGCGCGGACGGCGGCCTCCCCGTGCGGGTCCACCCCGCCCTCCCGCACGACCCGCACCACCACGGCCAGGGACCGGGCGCGCTCGGCCAGCTCGACCGCGTGGAGCGGGTCCTGGACGCCCACGGCGAGCAGGACGTCCGCCTCCTCCGGGCCGGGGTCGGCCGGGTCGTGCACCGCCACCCCGCGCAGCACCGTGTCCGGGGCGGGACGGGGGCCGACCAGCCGGGTGCCGTACGTGCCGAGGATGGTGACCAGCCGGTCCAGCAACACCATCGACGCCACTCCCTTGGACACGTTGTGTGATCCCCACATCAGCGTACGCCGAGATTGTTCCCCGTGGACAAGGGACGCCGCGGTCTTCCGGGAGAGACTCTGGGCGGGTGCGGCTTCGCACCCGACGTCCAGCACAGGAGAACTCGCCATGTCCGGGAAGGGCGCGGGCGCACCGCGTACCGTCATCGTCGTCGGGGCCGGGATCGTCGGTCTCTCGACCGCCTGGTTCCTCCAGAAGTACGGGGTCGGAGTCACCGTGGTCGAACGCGACACGGTGGCCTCGGGCTCGTCCTGGGGCAACGCGGGCTGGATCTCGCCCGGCCTGGCCATCCCGTTGAACGAGCCGGGCGTGCTCGGCAACGGGCTGAGGGCGCTGCTCGACCCCCGGGCCCCGCTGTCCGTCCCGCCCACCACCGACACCGGACTCCTGCACTTCCTGGCCTCGTTCGCCCTGAACAGCAGGCAGTCGACCTGGGAGCGGGCGCTGCGCGGCAACGTGCCGCTCAGCTCGGCCTGCCTGGACGCCTTCGACGAGCTCTTCGAGGGGGGCGTGCACGCCAGGGTCGAGTCGTCCCCGATCACCGCGCTCTTCAGCTCGCGCAAGCACGCGGCCCGGCTCCTCATGGAGCTGGACACCGCCCGCGAGGCGGGCCTGCCGCTCACCTACGCGGCCCTGGAGGGCGAGGCCGCCCGCACCGCCCACCCGCTCGCCTCCGCGCGGGTGCAGGCGGGCGTGCGCATCGACGGACAGCGGTACGTCAACCCCGGCGTGTACACCCACGCGCTCGCGGACGCCGTGCGCGAACGCGGCGGGAGCGTGGTCGAGGGCTTCCGGGTGACCAGGGTGGAGGCCGCCCGCGACGGCGGGTTCCGGCTGCACTCCGCGCACGGTGAGACCGAGACCGGTGACGCCGTCGTGGTGGCCACGGGCGCGTGGCTCGGCCGCCAGGCCCGACCCTGGGGCGTCAACGTGCCCCTCCGCGCCGGACGCGGCTACAGCTTCATGGTCCCCACGGAGCGGATCGTTCCCGGCCCCGTCTACCTGCCCGAGGTCCGGGTGGCCTGCACACCGCACGGCGAGGGCCTGCGCGTGGCCGGAACCATGGAGTTCCGCGCCATCGACGCGCCCCTGCGGGCCGAGCGGGTCCGGGCGATCACCGAGTCCGCCGCGCCCTACCTGGACGGCGTGGACCTGGGGAAGCGCACCGACGAGTGGGTGGGCTCCAGACCCGTCACCTCCGACGGCCTGCCCCTGATCGGCCGCACCGACGTCCCGGGGCTCTACGTGGCGGGCGGACACGGCATGTGGGGGCTCACCCACGGGCCGGTCACCGGACGCCTCCTGGCCCGCACTGTCGCCACCGGAACACCGTCCCCGGCGCTGCGCCCCTTCGACCCCACCCGCTGATCCGGCAGGAACCCGTCCGCGCCCCGTCGAACCCCGACGGGGCGCCTTCGTACAAGGAGACCCCATGGCCTGGCTGACCCCGGGAACCCACCAACGCCTCACCGCCGAACTGGCGGTCCTCACGGGCATGTCCGCCCCCGGAACGGGGGGCTTCACCCTCATCGAGGACAAGGACGCCCGTGAGACCCGCGTCAACCGCATCCAGGAGATCCTCAGGGACGCGGTCATCGGTGAGGCCCCTCCGGACGACGGCATCGCGGAGCCCGGGATGGTCGTCACCGTCCGCTACGGCACCGACCCCGAACCCGAGACCTTCCTGCTGGGGGTGCGCGACCGGGCCGACTCCGACGGCATGCCGGTCTGCTCTCCGGAGTCACCCCTGGGTCAGGCGATCCTCGGCGCCGAGCAGGGGGAGGAGCGCACCTACACGGCACCCAACGGGCGGACACTCAGGGTGAGTCTGGTGCGCGCCGTCCCCTACGGCTCGGAGGTCGCCGAGGTTCCCTGAGTCCGGTGGCGGGGCCGCTCACATCGGGACGGCCCCGCCCCGGGCGCCTAGGGTGGCGGTACCCGCCTCAGGAAGGAACCCCATGGCCGAGGAGATCACCCCGGAGCTCGCCAACAGCGTCCTGGCCGCCCAGCCCTTCAGCCAGCTGGTCAGGGCCCGGATCGCCGTCTTCGAGCCCGGCAGGGCCGTGCTGGAGGTCGACGTCCGCGACGAGCTCCGCCAGCAGAACGGCTTCCTGCACGGAGGGGTGCTCGCCTACGCGGCCGACAACGCGCTCACCTTCGCGGGCGGCACCGTGCTGGGCCCCTCGGTGCTCACCAGCGGGTTCTCCATCGAGTACCTGCGCCCTGCCCAGGGGGTCCTGCTCAGCGCCCGCGCGCACGTCGTCGAGTCCACCCGCCGCCGAGCCGTGTGCCGCTGCGACCTGGTGATGGTCGACGACGGGGAGAGGACCGTGGCGGCGGCGCAGGGCACCATCGCCCTCACAGACCGCTGACGGTCCTCGGCGGCTCGGTGTCGCGGGACAGCAGCGACAGCAGGTACTCGAAGAAGCCGTCCGCGTCGACCTCCTCGACGACCCGCGCGTTGGGCTCCAGCCCGTGGACGCCCCAGGACATGGCCGAGTAGCCGCGGGTGAGCTCCCCGGCGGTCTCCACGTCCACGTGGTACGGCGAGACCGAGCGCACCAGTTCCGGGTGGAGGAGCACCGCCGCCGTCAGCGAGTCCGGGTGCGTGGTGCCGTCGATCCCCACCCTGCGGTCGAACTCCAGGGTGGCGGCGCAGATCCTGGTGAAGAAGCGGGACAGCGGGGTGTCCAGCGCGGCGATCCGGTCCAGCCGGTCCTGCCCGAACACCGCGTGCCGCAGCGTGAGCGGGTCCCACGGGACCACGGTGACGTCGAACCCGGCCGCGAACACCGCCTTGGCGGCCTCGGGGTCCACGTAGAAGTTGAACTCGGCGGCGGCCGTGATGTTGCCCCGCCCGTTGTTGGACCCGCCCATGACGTACAGGGACTTCACGTTGCCCGCGAAGTCGGGGTCCCGGACCACCGCGGCCGCGATGTTGGTGAGCGGACCGATGGCCACGATCGACAGCTCACCGGGGTTCTCGGCGGCCAGGCGTACCAGGGCGTCCACGGCGTGCTCGCCACGGGGCTCCAGCCCGTCCTGGTCCATCGAGAGCCCGCCGGACCCGTCCCCGTGGACGTTCTCGGCGCTCACCCACTCGCGCACCAGGGGACGCCGACACCCCAGGTACACGGGCACGTCGGAGCGCCCGCCCGCGACGTTCAGCGTCAGGAAGGCGTTGCGGACCTGCTGGTCGAAGCCCACGTTCCCGGCGACCATGGTCACCGCCCGCAGGTCGGCCGCCGGGTCGAGCAGCCCGACCAGCAGGGCCACGCAGTCGTCCTGCGCGGTGTCGGTGTCGATCACCAGAGGAACGGCCATCACCCGAACCGGCCGGTGATGTAGTTCTCGGTCTCCTTCTTCTCCGGGCGGGTGAAGATCTGGTTGGTCTCGCCCATCTCGATCAGCTTGCCGGGCTTGCCCGGGGCCGACAGGTTGAAGAAGGCGGTCCGGTCGGAGACGCGGGCGGCCTGCTGCATGTTGTGGGTGACGATCACGATCGTGTAGTCCTCCTTCAGCTTGTGAATGAGGTCCTCGATCGCCAGCGTCGAGATGGGGTCCAGGGCGGAGCAGGGCTCGTCCATGAGCAGGACGGACGGCTTCACGGCCGTGGCGCGGGCGATGCACAGGCGCTGCTGCTGGCCGCCGGACAGGCCCGAACCGGGCTTGTGCAGGCGGTCCTTGACCTCTTCCCAGAGGTTGGCGCCGCGCAGCGACTCCTCGACCAGCCCGTCCGCCTCGGACTTGCTCATCCGCTTGTTGTTGAGCCGCGCCCCCGCGATCACGTTGTCGTAGATCGACATCGTGGGGAACGGGTTGGCCTTCTGGAAGACCATGCCGATCTCGCTGCGCACCATCACCGGGTCGACCTCGCGCCCGTAGATGTCGAGGTCGTCCAGCAGGACCTTGCCCTCGGCGCGGGCGCCGGGGGTGACCTCGTGCATCCGGTTCAGCGTGCGCAGGAAGGTCGACTTGCCGCAGCCGGAGGAGCCGATGAACGCCGTCACGGAGCGGGGCTCGATGGTCATGGACACGTCCTCGACCGCGAGGAAGTCGCTGTAGTAGACGTGCAGTCCGGAGACGTCGATTCGTTTCGCCACAGGAAGTTCCTCGATCTAGCGGGTCTTGGGTGCGAAGAGTCGGCCGATCACACGGGCCAGGACGAACAGCAGCATGACCGTCAGGACCAGCGTCAGCGCTGCGGCCCAGGCCCTCTCGTAGTTGACGGCCCCACCCATGCGGAACTGCGAGTAGATGAACACCGGCAGGCTCATCATCTGCCCGTCGAACAGGTTCCAGTTGATGGACACCGCCGACGATCCCGCGGTGAGGACCAGCGGCGCCGTCTCTCCGATAACGCGCGCGATGGCGAGCATGATTCCGGTGGTCAGACCGGCGGCGGAGGTGGGCAGCACCACCTTGGTGATCGTGCGCCACTTGGGCACGCCCAGGGCGTAGGAGGCCTCGCGCAGGTCGCGGGGGACCAGGCGGAGCATCTCCTCGCTGGACCGGACCACGACCGGGATCATCAGCACGGCGAGGGAGATCGCGCCCGCCGCGCCGTTGGTGTTGCCGGGGCCGAAGAGCATCATCCACAGCGCCACCACGAAGAGGCCGGCGACGATGGACGGGATGCCGGTCATGACGTCCACGAAGAACGTGATGACCTTCTTCAGGCGGCCCTGGGCGTACTCGACCAGGTAGACGGCGGTGAGCACACCGATCGGCACCGAGATGAGCGTCGCCATGCCGGTGATCGCCAGGGTGCCGACGATCGCGTGGTACACGCCGCCCGCGTCCATGCTCGGCAGGACGCCGTTCATCGACACGGACAGGAAGTAGCCGTCGAAGCGGTCCAGCCCGTAGCCGACCACCGTGTACAGCAGCGACACCAGGGGCGCCATCGCGAGCAGGAACGCCGAGTAGACCAGCGAGGTGACCAGGCGGTCCTTGGCCTTGCGGCCGCCCTCGATCCGCGCCGAGGCGGTCACGACGATGACGACGTAGGAGACGGCGGTGAGCAGCGCCCACAGGATGACGCCGAAGGACGAGAAGGCGGCGAGCACGCCCGCGACCACCATGCCGCAGGCGACCAGCAGGACCAGCGGGAAGCGGGTGGGCAGGGCGCCCGAGCGGAGGTCGTTCTCGGGAGCTCCCGCGTCGGGGGCAGGAGGCTGCGTCGTCGTCATGCTCATGCGGACTCCTTGTTGCCCCGGGCCACGACGTAGCGGGCGCCCATGTTGACGGCCAGGGTGATCGCGAACAGGACCAGGCCCGCGGCGATCAGCGCGGACACGCCGTAGCCGGTGGCCTCCGGGTACTGGAGGGCGATGTGCGCGGCGATGGTCTGGTTGCCGCTCTGGAGCAGGTTGAAGGAGATCGCCAGGGACGGGGAGAGGATCATGGCGACCGCCATGGTCTCGCCCAGCGCGCGGCCCATGCCGAGCATGGCGCCGCCGACGATCCCGGACTTGCCGAAGGGCAGGACCGCGAGGCGGATCATCTCCCAGCGGGTGGCGCCCATGGCCAGCGCGGCCTCACGGTGGCCCTGGGGGACCTGGTGGAACACGTCGCGGGACATCGCGGTGATGATCGGCAGGATCATCACGGCGAGGACGATGCCCGCGGTGAGCAGCGTGCGGGCGGAGGTGGAGGCGGGGCCCGCGAAGAGGGGGATCCAGCCGAGGTACGTCGTCATGCCCTCGTAGACCGGGACCAGCTGGGGGGCCAGGACCATCATGCCCCACAGGCCGTAGACCACGCTGGGGATGGCGGCGAGCAGGTCGACCAGGTAGCCGAGCGTGGTGGCGAGCCGCCGGGGCGCGTAGTAGACGATGAACAGCGCGATGCCGATCGCCACCGGAGTGGCCAGCAGGAGCGCGATCGCGGCGGCCATGACGGTGCCGAAGGCCAGCGCGGCCACACCGAACGACGGGTTCTCCCGGACGTTGGCGTTCCATGACTGGTCGGTCAGGAAGTTCGAGGTGTTGGCCAGCAGCGACGGCCAGGCCTGGACCAGGAGGAAGGCGGCCACACCCGCGAGGATCAGCAGGATCAGGATTCCTGATCCTCGGGCGAGCCCGGCGAAAACGACATCGCCGATCCGGCGCTTGCCCGCGGGCGGCGGTGCCGCCTTGGGCGCGTCCGTGGTCGTCATGGATTCTCCGGTTCGGAAAGGTTTGCGGGGCTGGTCATCGGTCCGCGTCCCAGCGGGACGGCGGTGAACCACGCGAGACCCGACCGTGGTGCCACGGTCAACGCGCGGAAAACAGCCGAACCGCGCCGAATGCGAAGGTAGGCGCAGGAAGTGACCAGTTGTCCCAGAGAAGGTGAACGGAAGGTGAACGCGGCGTCGCACTCTTGTGGCGCACAAGGGTTGGCCCGGTGAATGTGACAAGCCGCACGTCGAGCGGGCCTCGGGGGCGGCCCGCGACGGCACTCAGCTCCGCGGGTCGGAGGGGGCGTACATCACGTCCGTGTCCCACATGGAGAAGCCGAGGGACTCGTACAGGCGCACCGCGGCCTCGTTGTCGCCGTCCACGTACAGGTGCACCCAGGGCAGCCCGGCGTCACGCAGGTGGACGAGACCGGCCAGGGTCAGGGCGCGGCCCAGCCCGGTGCCCTGCCACGCGGGGTCGACCCCCACCACGTAGACCTCGCCGACGGCCTCGTCGTCGCTGAGTCCGGCGCCGTCCGCGTGCGTCTTGGTCCAGTGGTAGGCGGCGATCGCTCCGCTGTTCGTGGACGCCACCAGGAACCCTCGGGGGTCGAACCAGTCCTCGACCTCGCGCTGGAGCAGGTCGTCCAGGGTGAGCGAGCCCTGCTCGGGGTGGTCCGCGAACGCGAGCGCGTTGGCCCTCAGCCACGCCTGCTCGTCCTGGCCGACCACGAACGGCCGGATGCGCACCTGGTCCGCGACCTCGGGCCGCAGGACGGGCTCGGGCAGCTCGGGCGCTGTCCACGGTCCGCCCGGGACCTCGGGGCCGAGGTCGCGCAGGGGCATGCGCATCTTGTGGAGTTCGCGGACCGGCGTCCAGCCCTCGGACTCCGCCACCGACACCGCTCCGTGCGTGCGCCCGTGCGCCCACACCCGCACCCCGTGGGGGCCCGCGTCCTCCCGGATCGAGCGCAGCAGCGCGGAACCGTGTCCGCTCCTGCGGTGCTCGGGGTGCACGACGACCTCGCCGGAGTCCGGCTCGCCCTGGCCTCTTTCCACGAACGCGAAGCCCACGACGCGGTCGTCGTGGGAGACCACGTGGAAGCGGCTGCTGCCGGACGGGGCTCCGTGTCTGATCCGGAGCAGGGTGTGCTCGGACAGGGCGGCGGCCCCGTCCTGCGCACGCGCGGCCTCGGCCAGGGCCAGTACGGGCCCGACCAGCTCCGGTGCGAGGTTGTCAGTGACTAGCGGGGTACTCATGAGCCAGAATCCTAGATCGTGTTGGCCGAATTCCCCATGTCGACGCCCGAACTGATGCCCCGAGCGGCCGAATCGGTGCGTGGACCCGGGGCCGGAACCCCGGGTCCACTGGGAGGCGTGTCAGCCCTTGCGTCGTTTGCCCTGGTATCCGGCGCCGAGGCGGACCCGGCGGGTGGGAGCCAGCGGGGTGGCCAGCAGCAGGGCGAGCAGGAACGCCGCGAGCAGGACGGCCGGTGCGATCGAGGGGCCCATGTCCGAGTGGTCGGCGGCGATCTCGGTCTCGGCGTCCTCGTTCGCGGTGGGTGTCACCAGCGGCAGCTCGGCCAGGTCCTCGGCCTCTCCCGGAGCGAGGTCGGGCAGGTCCGCCTCGCTGCGGGGGAGCGTGGGGATGGTCGCGTCGCTGGTGGGGGCGGCACTCACGGTCGAGCGCGGAGGCCGGTTCGGGGTCCTGGCCGGGCCGCGCTCGTTGCCCGAGCCGCCTCCGGCGCTGCTCTCACTGGCGGACGGGGCGGGCGTGGGCGTCCCTGACGGGGTCGGTGACGGGGTCGGCGTGGGGCTGGCGGAGTTCGTGGGGGAGGGCGTCGGCGACGGGCTCGGGGTCCTGGTGGGTTCCCCGGACGGCTCCTCGGTGGGTTCCTCCGTGGGCTCCGAGGGGCTCTCCGTGGGTGTGGGGGTCGGCGAGGGTTCGGGGTCGGTGACCGTCACCGTCCACGGGTCCGACACGACCTCCTTCGCCTGTTCCTCGTCCACGCCCTCACAGCCCTCCTCGGGGGCGGGCGCGTACCGCAGGGTCGCGGTCACCGCGGTGTCCTGCCGGGGTGCGCCCGAGACCGTGCTCTCGGTGGTCACGTCCGGTGCGATCACGGACGCGGTGGGGGCGCCCGCCGGGAACTCGGAGGCGTCGGTCGACAGGTCGAGCAGACAGATCGGGACGGTCCCGGTGTTGGTGACCGAGAGCGTGTTGGGCGGGGCCTCCTCGCCCAGCACGACGGTGTCGTCGCCCCTGGCGAAGGTGATGACGGCGGAGGGCGCGGGGTCGGCGTGCGCCGGCGACATCACGGCGATCAACGTGGAACCGACGAAGGCCGCGCCGAGGACGCTGCTGAGACGGGGTCTGTGGGGGGCGTGGGTAGCGGGGGTCGGCATCGGTGCGATCTCACTCCTCCGGGGGCGCGCCGTCAGCGGCTCGGGCCGCACCCGGCGACGGGCCTCCGCCACGCCTGCCAAGCCCCGTCCGTCGGGTGCCCCACTGATCTTAGGGCGTGGGGGCGTCGAGCACGAGGGTGCGCGCCGCTCCAATCCGGCCGATCCCCGGACACGGTTCCGGGGCGCCCGCGCGGGCGCCCCGGAAGGGTCGGGTGGTGCGGCCGGTCGTTAGGAGGCCCCGGCGGAACGGGTGGCGGGCACGGCCTCCGCCGTCTCCGCCGCCTCGGAGGCCTCCGGCGCCTCCGAGGACGGCTTCTGGGCCGTCCCGGACTTCGAGACCGGGTCCGGCACGAAGCGGTAGCCCACGTTGCGCACGGTGCCGATCAGGGACTCGTACTCCGAGCCCAGCTTGGCGCGCAGGCGCCGCACGTGGACGTCGATGGTCCTGGTCCCGCCGTAGTAGTCGTAGCCCCACACCTCCTGGAGCAGCTGTGCCCGGGTGAAGACCCGCCCGGGGTGCTGCGCCAGGAACTTGAGCAGCTCGAACTCCTTGAAGGTGAGGTCGAGGATGCGGCCGCGCAGGCGGGCGATGTAGGTGGCCTCGTCGATGACCAGGTCGCCCCGGCGGATCTCGTCCGGGTCGTCGGACCCGGCCTCGGCCGCTCCGACCGCCAGGCGCAGACGGGCCTCGACCTCGGCGGGACCGGCGGTGACCAGGATGAAGTCGTCGGCCTGCCAGTCCGGGGTCAGCGCCGCGACGCCGCCTTCGGTGAGGACCACCAGCAGCGGGCAGTCGAGTCCGGTGGTGTCGAGCAGACGGCAGAAGTTGCGGGCCGCCGCCAGGTCCGTTCGCGCATCGACCAGAATGGCGTCAACCGGGGCGCTCGGGTTCCCGCCGGCTCCGGAGGCCAGCAGGGCTCCGGCCTCGGCGGGAGCCACCCGCACCGAGTGCAGGAGGAGTCCGAGGGCGGGAAGAACGTGGTCGGACGGTTCGTTCGAGTTCGTGAGTAACAGCAGATGGCTCATGCGTCTCTTCTCGTCGGCCCGCTTGTGTCGGGCGATCGAAGGCGCCATTGCCCCCGGTGAAGATTTGTCGAATACGTCGCCTCCGAGCAACACCAAGGATAATCAACTGATGGCGAAGTGCACTATCCGGTACTGGGCTTCCGCGAAGGAGGCCGCCGGAACGGCTGAGGAGACAGTCGAAGCCGACACCCTCGCGGCCGCCCTCGAAGCGGCGTGTCTCCTGCACACCGACGACCGTTTCCGGCGTGTGCTGGGGGCTTCGTCGCTCCTAGTGGACGAGCGTCCCGTGGGGCGGCGGGCGCACGGTGAGGTCGCGGTCACGGACGGGACTGTGATCGAGGTCCTACCGCCCTTCGCGGGCGGGTGAGGGGGCCGAGGACGTGGCGGAATCGGAGCGAAACATGACGGAAACCCAGCAGTGGGCGGGAAAGGCGCGCGTGGTCATGCTCGGCAGGGCCGGGTGCCACCTGTGCGAGGACGCGTGGTCGGTCATCGAGCGTGTGACGGACGACCTCGGGGCCGGCCGGGCCGAGCAGGACCTGGCGCAGGTTCCGGAGGCCGACCGCGAGGAGTACTGGGACAAGATCCCGGTGACCTTCGTGGACGGTCGGCAGCACGATTTCTGGCGGGTGTCCGAGGACCGGCTGCGTTCCGCGCTCTCCTCCTGAGCGCCCTTCGCGGGGGCTCTCCCCGGGAACGGGACGGGAGCGGAAATGGCGCCGCCGACCCGTGGCGGTGTCACCGGTAATGTCCGGCGGCGCCTTTTCCGCACCGCCTACGCGTCTCTTCCCGCCACTTCCGTGATCCTTCGGAGGACGGCTTCGGGGCGTCCGCGACTTCTTCCTCCGAGTCGCCGCGCGCTCCACGCCGATGCCCGGAATGCGCGTGATGTGATCTCGTGTTCCGCGCCGGGCTCCCAGGGGTGCATTTGTGGGAACTCGCCCGTGGGGCCTCACACCGGACCCCACTTTGTGCGTGCTTTCACAAGCACGTAATCTGAGGTTCCCACGACCCGTAGGGCGGGGGAGACGCGTGTTCCGGGCCGTCGGCGCCGGAACCGTGCGCCCCACACCCCGCACCCGCCCGAACCGACCGCCCCCCAGGAGCGCCACCCTGTGACAACACGTCCGCCTCGGCCCCGGGAGAGGGGAATCCCGGAGGCCACCGTCGCCCGGCTGCCGGTCTACCTCCGCGCCCTCCAGGCCCTCCAGGACCGTGGCACCGCCACCGTCTCCTCCGAGGGGCTGGCCGGTGCCGCCGGAGTGAACTCGGCGAAGCTCCGCAAGGACCTCTCCCATCTGGGTTCCTACGGGACGAGAGGCGTGGGTTACGAGGTCGAGTACCTCATCTACCAGATCTCGCGTGAGCTTGGTCTCACCCAGGACTGGTCGGTGGCCATCGTCGGCATCGGCAACCTGGGTCGCGCACTGGCCAACTACGGGGGTTTCGGCACCCGGGGGTTCCGGATAGCGGCCCTGCTCGACGCCGACCCGGAGGTGGTCGGGCGGTCCGTCGCGTCGCTGGACGTGAGGCATATTGACAGCCTGGAGGAGGTTGTCCGTTCCAAGGGCGTGTCGATCGGCGTGATCGCCACACCGGCCGGTTCCGCGCAGGGTGTCGCCAGCCGCTTCGTGGAAGCCGGAGTGACCAGCATCCTCAACTTCGCCCCCGTCGTGCTGAATGTGCCGGACGGGGTCGATGTGCGTAAGGTCGACTTGTCCATCGAACTCCAGATCCTCGCCTTCCACGCGCAGCGCAGGGCCGACGGCGACGGCCGAACGTACGGGTCGGGGCTGGAAGTGACATGAGACGGACCGGGTCCTGGGGCAGGGGTCCCCAGGCCCGAGCGGCGGCGAAGAGCGAGCGTACGCCGCGTTTCGGGGGGTAGACGGCGGTGGTCCGCGACCGTGCCCGAACATGGAGAGACATAGTGCCTGCATAGGAGTGCGGATGAGTGTCCTGGCCGTGGGGTTGAGCCATCGGAGTTCGCCGGTGGCGCTGCTCGAACGTGTCGCGTTGAACGGCGAGACACGCACCAGGGCGGTCGGTGAGATGGTGGGCTCCGACGCGGTCAACGAGGTCATGGTGGTCTCCACCTGCAACCGCACCGAGGTCTACGCCGACGTCGAGAACCTCCACGGCGGGGTCGCGGCCATCACCGAACTCCTCTCCTGGCACACGGGCGTCACCCTCGGGGAGCTCAACGAGCACCTCTACGCGCACTTCGAGGACAACGCCGTCCAGCACCTGTTCTCCGTCACCTGCGGCCTCGACTCCATGGTCGTCGGCGAGGGCCAGATCCTCGGCCAGGTCCGCGACGCCCTCAAGGAGGGCCAGGAGACCGGTTCGGTCGGACGGGTCCTCAACGACCTCGGCCAGCGCGCCCTGCGCGTGGGCAAGCGCGCCCACACCGAGACCCACCTGGACCACGCCGGGGCCGACATGGTCAGCTTCGGCCTCACCATCGCCACCCGGGACCTCGCGGTCACCCCGGACCCGTCGCTGCCCGCCGCGGAGGTCACCCCGCCCGCGGGCTGCCCCATGTCCGGCCAGGGCCCCCGCACCACCGACGTCTCCGAGCGATCCGAGCCCCGCACCCTCGGCGCCGCCCTCCCCGCCGGTCCGCTCACCGGCTCCCGCGTGCTGGTCCTCGGCGCGGGCTCCATGAGCGCCCTGTCCGCCAACACCGTCGCCCGCCAGGGCGCCGGGACGGTCGTCGTCGCCAACCGCACGCCCGAGCGCGCCGCGCGGCTGGCCGAGTGCCTCAACGAGGCCTACGACACCGTGCGCGCCGGTTCGGTGCCCTTCACCGACGCCGCCGCCGCCCTCAACGAGGTCGACCTCGTCATCTCCTGCACCGGAGCCCAGGGCCTCGTGCTCACCGCCGACGCCGTGGCCGCCGCCACCGAGGGCCGCACCCGCCCCCTGGTCTTCCTGGACCTGGCCCTGCCCCGCGACATCGACCCCGGCGTGCGCGAGCTCCCCGGGGTCCACCTCGTGGACATCGAGGACCTGCGCCAGGCCGTCGCCACCGGGTCCGACCACGACCCCGGCCACTCCAACGCCCTTCCGGTCGTGCGCGGGATCGTCGACGAGGAGGTCAACGAGTTCCGCGCGATCCGCCGCGCCAACGAGGTCGCCCCCACCGTCGTCGCCCTGCGCGCCCAGGCCCGCGACGTGGTGGAGTCCGAGCTCTCCCGCCTCCACGGCCGCCTCCCCGACGACCTCGACGACCGCACCCGCGAGGAGATCGGCCGCGCCATGCGCCGCGTCGCGGACAAGCTGCTGCACAGACCGACCGTGCGCGTGAAGGAACTGGCTGCGGCCCCGGACGGTGAGTCCTACGAGGCCGCCCTGCGCCAGCTGTTCGACCTCGACCTCCAGATCCCGAAGGCCCCGGACGGGGAGACCTGTCCCGGGCGCCGCAGCCCCGCCGCGCGGCCCGCACAGGAGAAGGCATGACCGCAGAAGGCACGACCTCCGTACCCGCCAGGCTCGGCACCCGCCGCAGCACCATGGCCACCACCCAGTCCCAGGGCGTCGCTGACACGATCACCGAGCGGACCGGCCAGGCGATCGAACTGGAGCTCATCACGAGCTTCGGCGACGTCACCAAGGCCCACCTGACCCAGCTCGGCGGCACCGGCGTGTTCGTCAACGCCCTGCGCGACGAGCTGGTCGCCGGAACCATCGACTTCGCGGTGCACTCCCTCAAGGACCTGCCCACCGCCCCCGCCGAGGGACTGGTCCTGGCGGCCATCCCCGAGCGGGACGACCCCCGCGACGCCCTGTGCGCCCGCGACGGGCTCAAGTTCGCGGACCTCCCCGCCGGGTCCAAGGTCGGCACGGGCTCCCCGCGCCGCGTCGCCCAGCTGTCCGCGCTCCGCCCCGACCTCGTCTACGTCCCCATCCGGGGCAACGCCGAGACCCGCCTGGGCAAGGTCACCTCCGGCGAACTCGACGCCGTGGTCCTGGCCTACGCCGGACTGGGCCGGGTCGGCCGCCGTGACGACGTCACCGACGTCTTCGCACCCGAGCAGATGCTGCCCGCCCCCGGTCAGGGCGCCCTGGCCATCGAGTGCCGGACCGAACGCGCCGGTTCCGACCTCGCCTACCTGGGCTCCGTCGACCACCCGGCCACCCGCGCCGAGGTCGTCGCGGAGCGCACCGTGCTGTCGGAGCTGGAGGCCGGGTGCGCCGCCCCGGTCGGCGCCTACGCCGAGTACGCCGAGGGCCGCCTGCGCCTGCGCGCCGCCGTGGTCGCCACCAACGGCGCCACCGCCGTGCGCCGTGAACGCACCATCGACCTGGCGTCGCCGGAGGACCTCGACACGGCCGTCGGGCTCGGCCGCGACCTGGCCCGCCAGATGATCGCCGAGGGCGCCGACCGCATCGTCGCCGAGGCCTTCGCCGAGCGGGACACCCCCTAGACCGTGTTCCCCGGACCGCGTCCGCCTCGCACGCCGCTGACCAGACCCGACGGACGGCCGACCCCGGGTGGGCCGCCGCCGTGCGAGGCCGCGGAGCGGGGCGCAGCGGGGGCACCGTCGCCCGTCGCCCGCGAGAGAGGGTCCGGCCACCACCGCACCACCACCTCCCTGTCACCGCCCCGGACTCCGCGCCCCGGGGCGCGGGCGACCCACACACGAGGAGCCAGTACGTGAACGCCAACGCCAGCCCCCAGCCGGAGGAACCGCGTCGCCGCGAGCGCGGGTCCGGTCACGTCGCCCTGGTCGGTGCCGGTCCGGGAGGTGCCGACCTGCTGACTCTGCGCGGGGCCGAGCTGCTGAGCCGGGCCGACGTGGTCGTCACCCTCAGGGAGCCCGCCGCCGAGGAGCTCGCCGGTTTCCGTGAGGAACTGCTGGCGCACTGCTCCGAGGACGTCACGGTGGTGGAGGCCGCCGAGTGCGGTGGCGACGTGAACGCGCTCGCCGTCACCCGTGCCCGCGAGGGTCAGCGGGTCGTGCGCCTGTACTCGGGCGACCCGTTCTTCGGCTGCCGGGGCGCCGCCCTGGTCGCCGCGTGCCGCGAGGCCGGGATCGAGGTCGAGGTGGCCCCCGGGGTCTCCTCCATCACCTCCGTCCCGACCTTCGGCGGCATCTCCCTTCTCGGGGACGACGAGGCCGAGCTGCGCGTGCTGCACGCCCGCCCGCACGGCGACCGGGAGGTCGACTGGCAGGACGCCGCCGCCAGCGACGCCCCGCTGGTCATCCTGGGCGCCGACGCCCCTCCGGAGGAGGCGCCCGAGCACCGGGGCCCCGGCTTCGACGTCGTGTGCAAGGCCCTCATCGCCGGTGGCCGCCCCGCCACCACCCCGGTCGCGGTCGTGCGCGCCGGGGGCACCACCCGGCAGACCACCGTCACCTCGACGCTGGGCCGCCTGGTGGCCGAACTCAAGTCCACCGACGCCAAGAACCACCACGTCACGGCGCCCGCGCTGATGATCGTCGGTTCCCCGGTGGCCCGCCAGGCCGAGCAGTCCTGGTACGAGACCCGGCCGCTGTTCGGCTGGCGCGTCCTGGTGCCCCGCACCAAGGAGCAGGCCGTGGCCCTCTCCGACCAGCTGCGCGGCTACGGCGCGGTGCCCGAGGAGGTGCCCACCATCTCCGTGGAGCCCCCGCGCACCCCGCAGCAGATGGAGCGCGCCGTGCGCGGTCTGGTGACCGGCCGCTACCAGTGGGTGGCCTTCACCTCCGTGAACGCGGTCCGCGCCATCCGTGAGCGGCTGGAGTCCTACGGCCTGGACGCCCGCGCGTTCGCCGGGGTCAAGGTCGCCGTGGTGGGTGACGCCACCGCGCAGGCCGTCCGCGACTTCGGCATCCAGCCCGACCTGGAGCCCGCCGAGGACGCCCAGTCCAGCAAGGGGCTGGTCGAGGTCTGGCCGCCCTACGACGCCGAGATCGACCCCATCGAGCGGGTCCTGCTGCCGCGCGCGGACATCGCCACCGAGACCCTCGCCGCCGGGCTCACCGACCTCGGCTGGGAGATCGACGACGTCACCGCCTACCGGACCGTCCGGGCGGCGCCCCCGCCCCAGCCGGTCCGCGAGGCGATCAAGGGCGGCGGCTTCGACGCCGTGCTCTTCACGTCCTCGTCCACGGTCCGCAACCTCGTGGGGATCGCGGGGAAGCCGCACAACACCACCGCGATCGCCGTGATCGGCCCGGAGACCGAGAAGACGGCGATCGAGTTCGGCCTGCGTGTGGACGTGGTCGCGCCGAAAGCCTCGGTTTCCGCCCTCGCGGAGGCGCTTTCGGAGTACGGTGCGGCCAAGCGCCAGGAGGCGATCGACGCGGGCAAGCCGGTCCTCAAGCCGAGCCAGAAGCGCCGCGGCCGCCGCCGCAAGCTCTGAGCAGTGAACCCCGAACCGTGCCCTCGGTTCCCGACCACCACCCAGCCCATCCGGGAGTACCCATGACCGCCGCCAGCCATGACGCCGAGTTCCCCGTCGCCCGGCCGCGCCGACTGCGCCGAGGACCGGCGCTGCGTCGTCTGGTCGCGGAGACCCGGGTGCTCCCGGAGAACCTGATCCTGCCGATGTTCGTCAAGGAGGGGCTCACCGAACCGGTGGCGATCTCCTCGATGCCCGGTCAGGTGCAGCACACCCGGGACAGCCTGCGCAAGGCCGCCCGGGAGGCGGTCGAGGCCGGTGTCGGCGGCCTGATGCTGTTCGGTATCCCCGAACACAAGGACTCCGTCGGGTCGCAGGCCGACGACCCCGACGGTGTGGTCCAGGTGGCGCTGCGCGACCTCGCGGACGAGGTCGGGGACGACATCGTGGTGATGGCCGACCTCTGCCTGTGCGAGTACACCGACCACGGCCACTGCGGTCCGCTGGAGCAGGACGGGCACGTCAACAACGACCTCACCTTGGAGCGGTACGCGTCCATCGCCGTCGCCCAGGCCCAGGCCGGTGCCGCCGTGGTCGCCCCCAGCGGCATGATGGACGGCCAGGTCGGCGCGATCCGCGCCGGACTGGACCGCGCCGGATTCCCGCACGTGCCGATCCTGGCCTACGCGGCCAAGTACGCCTCCGTGTTCTACGGGCCCTTCCGCGAGGCGGCCGAGGGCGCTCCCCAGTTCGGGGACCGTTCCGGCTACCAGCAGGATCCGGCCAACGTCCGCGAGTCCCTGCGCGAGGTGGCCCTGGACGTCGCGGAGGGCGCCGACATGGTCATGGTCAAGCCGGGGCTGGCCTACCTCGACGTGGTCGCCAAGGTCGCGGAGACCTCCCCGGTGCCCGTGTCGGCCTACCAGGTCAGTGGCGAGTACGCGATGATCGAGGCGGCGGCCGAGAAGGGCTGGCTCGACCGGGAGCGGGCGATCCTGGAGACGCTGACGTCCTACCGGCGCGCGGGGGCCGAACAGATCCTCACGTACTGGGCGACCGAGGCGGCCCGCCTGCTGCGCTGACGCGTCCAGGCCCACGCCCCGGTCGCGGCCGCCGGGCGCCCGGCCCTTCCACCGGCCGCGCCCGCACCGATCACGACCGGGGAGACCCAGATGGCCGACGTGTTGTACCGACGTAAACGACGCCACGCAACGGACAGCATGCTGGAGTCGGCCCTGCGTTTCGCCGAGCTGGGCTGGCCGGTGGTGCGGGGCACGTCCCCGGGTGAGGACCGCGCGTGTACGTGCGACCGGATGGGCTGCCCGGACCCGGCGGCGCACCCGGTCACCGCCGCCTGGGGGGTGGAGGCCAGCACCGACACCGAGACCATCCGCCGGTGGTGGACGGCCGACCCGCGGGCGAACATCGTGCTCCCGACCGGCCGGGTCTTCGACGTCCTGGACGTCCCCCGTGAGGCCGGTGTGATGGCTCTGGCCCGCATGGGCCGCGCGGGCGTACCCGCGGGCCCGGTCGCGGCCCTGGACTCCCGCTACATGTTCTTCGTCGCCACCCGTTCCCCGATGGACGAGGACGAGTGGTGGTCGTGCCACCTGGACTGCGTCCCCGAGGCCGTCGAGGCGATGCCGGGCCTGCGCTGGCACTGCCGGGACAGCTTCGTCCTGGGCGCCCCCTCCGCCCTGCCCTCCGGCGGTCGCGTCACCTGGATCCGCAACCCCCGCGACGTGGAGGGCGCCGTGGTCCTGCCGGACCCGATCGCGGTCCTCGACATCCTCAACGACGCCAGCGAGGAGTTCGCCGTCCCGGGCGCCTGAACGCCTCCGGTACCTGAACGCCCCCGGCACGCGGGTGACTCCGGTCGGAGCCCCGCTCAGGCGCGGCGGTCACCGACCCACAGGGCCAGTGCCGTGCGGTCGCGCAGGTCCAGCTTGCGCAGGATGCTCGTCACGTGGTTCTTGGCCGTGCCCTCGGTGATGAACAGGGTGCGGGCGATCTCCCGGTTGGTCGCCCCCGTGCCCACCATGCGCGCCACCTCCCACTCGCGCCCGGACAGCGCGGCGGGTCGTACCGGGGAGGGCTCGGACGCCGGAGGAGCGGTGAGGGCGGCGACCAGGTGGTCTGCGGCCGGACCGCCCAGGACGGTCTCGCCGCGCGCAGCCTGACGGATCGCCAGCACCAGTTCGTCCGGGGGGACGTCCTTGAGCAGGTAGCCCCGGGCGCCCGCGCGCAGCCCGCCGAAGACGAGCGCGTCGTCGTCGAACGTGGTCAGGATGACGGCGGGCACCCCCGGGTGGTCGGCGCGCATCCGGGTGATCAACTCGATCCCGTCCATGCGCGGCATACGGGCGTCCACCAGGGCCACGTCCGGCGGCGGCGCCGAGGCCAGGAACTCCAGGGCCTCCACCCCGTCGGCCGCGTCCCCGACGACCTCGACGCCCTCCTCGATCTCCAGCAGTTTGCGCAGCCCCTGCCGCAGCAGGACCTGGTCGTCCACGATCAGCACCGAGACCGGCCTCATCCGGTACCCCCGACCACGGCCGGGGCGGCCTGTTCGGCGGGGACGGTCACCAGGAGCCGGAAGCCGCCGCCCGGCGGGTTCCCGGTGCTCAGGGAACCGTCCACGGCGGCCACCCGCTCGCGCAGGCCCCGCAGGCCGAATCCGCCGCGGGCCGCCCCCTCAGCGGCGCCGGTGCCGTTGTCGGTCACCGACACGTACGCGCCCTGCGCCGAGCCGCCCGCCTCCACCTCGATCCGGTCGCCGCCCGCGTGGCGCATCGCGTTGGTCAGCCCCTCCTGGAGCGCCCGGTAACAGACCAGCTCCGCCTCCTGGGACAGGTGCGGCCAGGACCCGGAGTCGGTGAAGACGACGCGCGCACCGCCGCCGTCGAAGGACTCGGCCATCGCCCGCATGGCCGCCGTGCCCGCGTGCCCCTCCAGCTGGAGCGGGCGCAGGGCGCGCACCCAGCGGCGGGTGTCGGTGAGGGCGTCCCGGGCGAGCTCCCGGGCCTGCTCCACCTCCTCCCAGGCGGCGTCGGGGCGGGCGGAGCGGAAGCGCAGGGCGTTCGAGAGCGTCATGGCCAGGGCGGTCAGGTAGTGCCCGGTGCTGTCGTGCATCTCCCTCGACATGCGCGCCCGCTCCTCCGCGACCGTCAGCTCACGCACGCGCTCCGCGTGGCGGCGCAGTTCCGTGTGGGCCTCCTCCAGTTCGGCCAGCAGCTCACGGGTCCGTTCGGCCCGCTGGGAGGCCACGAGCAGGGCGACGTACACCAGGCCGGACGCCAGCACCAGGATCAGCGCGCTGCCGGTCGTCACGAGGCCGATGAGCAGCGGGTCGCCGGGGAGCAGCAGGACGAGCAGGAGGTTCACCCCGCCGAGGAAGGCCGCGTAGCCGCAGGCCCCGGCGATCCCGAACACGGCGATGGCGTTCATCGTGGCCAGGCACACCAGGACCAGCACGGTGTAGTTGTTGGAGGCCAGCGAGAACACGGACACGGCCAGGAACAGGACGCTGGCCGCGCGGTGCCCCCACCCCGCCGAGGGCGACCAGGCCAGGAGCGGCCAGAGCGCGCAGGAGACCACCAGACACGCGATGATCACCGGGATCACCACGTCGACCACCGGGTCGCCGGAGGGGAACGTCTCCGGCGCGACGAGGAACACGAACCCGTAGGTCAGTCCGGTCGAGACCACGGCGGCCCAGAACAGCAGGTTCAGGACCCGGGGAGGGCGGTCTGCGCGGAGCGTCACCCACGAGGAGAGGTCGGGCAGGGAATCCTTCTTCCGCATTCTTCGAGAGTAGCCGCGAGGCGGTGCCCGGAAATGCCCGAAGGGTCATGGATACGGGCATGTTCCGACCATGACCTCCGGCATGTCCCGCCCCCGACCAGGCACATGACCGGTGCGTGCCCCGGGCTCGATGTGTCCGCCGCGCGGAATTCCTAACGTTTCTCCCATCGACGAATCGAGCGAATCGAAAGGTGGGAGTCGCATGGCGGCGAACTCGGCGGAAACCGTTGTCGGAAGGGGGGCCGTCCCCGTTCCGTGGGTCGGGGCGGTGCTCGCCTCGCTCATGGCGCTGCTCGCCGTGGCGGTGACCGTGACCCTGTGGCCGGAGATCCCGGAGGTGGTCCCCAGCGGGAAGGTCGGGCTCGACGGCGAGCCCACGATGACGCCCCGCTGGCTGTTCACCACGGCGGCGCCGGGGACGATCCTGCTGCTGGTCGCGGCGCTGACCCTCGGCGCGCGTCTGGGGGCCGGGTTCCAGCGCGCCCTCCGGCTGCCGGTGTTCTGGTCCGGGCGTTCGCTGGGCCGGCTGCTGGACCTGCACCTGGCCGTGCTGGCGGCGTTCCTGCTGGCCGTGCACGTGGTCATCCTGCACTCGGAGGCCGGGCGCGCCCTGCCGCTGTCCACCGACCAGCTGATGGCCCTCCTGCTGGCGGTCTTCCTGGTCGCCCTCGGCCTGCTGGTCCCGGTGGTGCGTGCCCGTGAGGGCCTCGACACCCCCGCCGTCCGCTGGTGGAGCCGGGCGCGCTGGTCCGTGGGCGGGGGTGTCGTGGCGGTCGGCGTGCTCACGGGGGCCGTGGGCCTCCTGCTCCCGGAGCCCCGGTGGGCGGCCCTCACGGGGCTGCTGCTGATGCCCGTGATCCTGCTGGGGTGCGCGGTGCCCTTCGTCGGCCGCCAGTCGTGGCGCGACGGAGTGCGCTAGATCTCGGTGGCGTTGACCACGATGCCGTCGTGGTCGCTGTAGAGCCACTCTCCCGGGACGAACGTGACGTCCCCGAAGGTCACCGGTACGTCCTGGCGTCCGGCGGCGTCCTTGAGGGACTTGCGGGGGTTGGAGCCCAGGGCCTTGACCCCGAGCTCCAGCCCGCCCAGGGCGGCGGTGTCGCGGACGGCGCCGTTGACGACCACCCCGGCCCAGCCGTTGCGCACGGCGGCCTCGGCGATCATGTCGCCCATCAGGGCGCTGCGCAGGGAGCCGTTGCCGTCCACCACCAGGACGGATCCCTCACCGGGGGTGTTGAGGATCTGCTTGACCAGCCCGTTGTCCTCGTGGCAGCGGACGGTGCGGATCGGCCCGGAGAACACCTCGTGCCTCCCGAACTGGCGGAACTGCGTGGAGCAGCTGCGCAGGGTGTCGCCGTGGTCGTCGATCAGGTCCGCCGTGGTGAAGTCCGTGGCCATGACAGCTCCGGTCCGTGAGGAGTGAGTGGACGAGCCCAAGTTACTGGTCGGTAGAGCAGCGGTTCCCGACCGGGGCCCGTTCCCCTCTTTGGTCGATGGGCCGTGTCTCTTTCGTTGGTGTTCGGGCTTCCACGGTCTCAGAGGGGTTCCACGGATGACAGGATAAGGACCTTCCCGTCATTCGCTCGTGGGAGTCCCGTCACCGGGACGTCGCCCCGTCTTCCCCCTGCCGTCAGGGCGACTCTCCTCCCCGTACGACCCCTGGAGAGAGATGGTCTCCGACATCTTCGCCGTCAGCGCTTCCTGGTCACGGTCCGTGATCGAGTTCGCCGACGGACTCGACCCCTGGATGCAGACGGCCGCGGAGTGGGGCACCGACCTGTTCCTCGGTGTGTTCGCGATCCTCTTCCTCATGGCCTGGTGGCGCGCCCGGTCCGTCAGCTCGCGCCTGGTCGGCCTCGCGCTCTTCGCGCCGGTCGCCACCGTCATCGCCTACGCGGTCAGCCGGACCATCAAGTCGTTCTTCGAACAGATGCGTCCCTGCCAGGCCATGACGGACCTGAACACCATCGCCACGTGCGACCCCATCGGTGACTGGTCCTTCCCGAGCAACCACGCCGCCATCGCCGGCGCCGCGGCCGCCGCCGTGATCATCGCCTGGCGCCGCTTCGCCGTCGTCGCGGCCGTCTTCGCCGTCCTGGAGGCCTTCTCCCGGGTGTTCGTCGGCGCCCACTACCCGCACGACGTCACCGTGGGCCTCCTCGTCGGTGCCCTCGTCGCCACCCTGGTCTGCCTGCTGGCCGCCCGCCCGATGACCGCCGTCGTCGACAAGCTGGCCGAGAACGACCGCCTGCGCCCCCTGCTGCGCGCCCAGGACGCGGACCACGGCCCCGAGGCCGGGCGGACCCGCGCGAACGCCCACAGCAACGTCTGATCCACCCTCCCCCTCCACGCGTGCCCCGTCCCCCCCCGGCGGGGCACGCGTGCGTTCCTGGCCAAGCGGGGCACAGGGGAACGTGCGACCAGGCGTCGCGGGGTTCGTCGTGACGGACGGCGCGTCCACCGGCTCGTGCGGGTGATCCGGCGCGACTGAGGGTGTGCGGGAACCGGCCCCGCAGGGGCCCGCGGGCGTTGCGGGGCGGGTCACGGTCGCGGGGGAGAGCACAGCTGACACACTGGTGAGGTGGGTACTCAACAGACTTCAGCAGAGCTCTTCCAGCGGGCGGCCGCCGTTGTTCCCGGCGGCGTGAACTCGCCCGTGCGCGCCTTCGGGGCGGTCGGCGGCACCCCGCCGTTCTTCGTCAAGGGCGAAGGCCCCTACCTCACGGACTCCGACGGTCGCCAGTACGTCGACCTCGTCTGCTCGTGGGGGCCGCTCGTCCTCGGGCACGCCGCCCCGAGTGTGGTGGAGGCCCTCCACGGCGCCGTCGCGGCCGGGACCTCCTACGGCGCCCCGACCCCCGGCGAGGTCGAGCTCGCGGAGCTGATCGTCGAGCGCACCCCCGTGGAGAAGGTCCGCCTGGTCAACTCCGGGACCGAGGCCACCATGTCCGCGATCCGCCTCGCGCGCGGGTTCACCGGACGCAGCAAGATCATCAAGTTCGCGGGCAACTACCACGGCCACGTCGACGCCCTCCTGGCCGCGGCCGGCTCCGGCCTGGCCACGTTCGCCCTGCCGGACTCCCCGGGCGTCACCGGTGCCAGCGCCGCCGACACCCTAGTGCTCCCCTACAACGACGTCGAGGCCGTGGAGCGCGCCTTCGCCGAGCACGGCGACGAGATCGCCTGCGTGATCGCGGAGGCCTGCCCCGCCAACATGGGCGTGGTCCCGCCCAAGGCCGGGTTCAACGCCCGCCTCAAGGAGATCGCGCACGCCCACGGCGCCCTGCTGGTCCTCGACGAGGTCCTCACCGGTTTCCGGGTCAGCGCCTCCGGCTGGTTCGGTCTGGAGGGCGTCACCCCCGACCTCATGACCTTCGGCAAGGTCATGGGCGGCGGCCTGCCCGCGGCGGCCTTCGGCGGACGCGCCGAGATCATGGACCGCCTCGCCCCGAACGGCCCCGTGTACCAGGCGGGGACGCTCTCCGGGAACCCGCTGGCCACGGCGGCCGGTCTGGCCACGCTGCGCGGCGCCACCCCCGAGGTCTACGCGCACATCGACCGGGTCTCCGCCCAGGTGGAGAGCGAGATCTCCAAGGCGCTCAGCGCCGAGGGCGTCACCCACCGGATCCAGGGCGGCGGCAACCTCTTCACGGTCTTCTTCACCGACCGCGAGGTCACCGACTTCGACAGCGCCCGCACCACGGACACCAAGGTGTTCGCCGCCTTCTTCCACTCCATGCTCGAACAGGGCGTCTACCTCCCGCCCGCCGCCTTCGAGGCGTGGTTCTTCTCGTCCGCGCACGACGAGGCCGCCGTCGGCAGGGTGGTCGACGCCCTGCCCGCGGCCGCCCGGGCCGCGGCGCAGGCCCAGTCCCAGGGCTGACCCGACCCGCACCTCGGAAGGATCCTCCACGATGACCACGACCACCGTCGTCCACCTCCTCCGGCATGGAGAGGTGTACAACCCCGAGAAGGTCCTGTACGGCCGCCTCCCCGACTACCACCTGAGCGATCGGGGACAGCGGATGGCGGAGATGGCCTCCGACTGGTTCGAGGGCCACGACATCGCCGCCCTGTACTCGTCGCCGCTGGACCGCACCCAGGAGACCGCCGTCCCGCTCCAGAAGGCGTTCGACCTCTCGGTGACCCTGGACGACCGGCTCATCGAGGCGGCCAACAAGTTCGAGGGGATGGCGCTGTCCGCCAAGTCGGCGCGCGATCCGCAGGTGCTCAGGCGTCTGTACAACCCCTTCCGGCCCTCGTGGGGCGAGCCCTACCAGGACATCGTCAACCGCATGGTCGAGGTCATCAAGGTCGTCCGGCGGGCCGCCTGGGGGCGTGAGGCCGTGTGCGTCAGCCACCAGCTGCCGATCTGGATGTCCCGTCGGGCGGCCGAGGGCAGGCGCCTGTGGCACCGGCCGGACCTGCGGGAATGTAACCTCGCCAGTGTCACGTCGCTGACCTTCGCGGATCAGCGGCTGGCCAGCGTCAGCTACGCCGAACCGGCAGCCGTCCTCTACGGCGACGGTCCGTCCCTTCCAGGGGCGTGATCCGCCCGGGTTGCCCGTAGCGGTAAGCTGGGCCCACGGGTGCGGTAGACGTGTGTACCAGTGACCGTCGTCCTCCCCGGGGCCCGCCCCGGTCGCACCGGCCACCCGCGCTGCGCGCGCGTGTGCCCGGGCGAGCCCAGCAACCGCATCCGAGCCAGCAGGTGTTCGTCACCAGTGGTTCGGCATGTCCGTACTCACTCGTCAGCGAGAAGGTGATCCCATGGGTTCCGTCATCAAGAAGCGCCGCAAGCGGATGGCGAAGAAGAAGCACCGCAAGCTGCTCAAGCGCACGCGTGTGGCGCGTCGCAACAAGAAGTAGGAGCGTTCGCGACGTAGGTCGTCTCTCCGCGGGCGCGGGCGGGCCGCTGGCACGCCCCGGACGCGGAGACACTTCACTTCCCTTGCCCGGCGTCAGCCGGGGAACGGAATTTTCCGGGTGTACCACTGTTGTGACTCACGGGTCATCTTCACCGGTTCGCCTCCGACGGGGGTGAGCGGTTCGTGGCCCATCCGGACCACCACCGTCTCCTTCCAAGGAACGTGTCTCCATGGCTCGTGTCGTACTCGTCACCGGGGTCTCCGGCCCCCTCGCGGCCGGGGTCGCCCAGACCCTGAGCCAGGGGCCCGGTGTGCACCGGGTGATCGGCGCGGACTCCGCTCCGCCGCCGAACGGCACCATGGGGGTCGAGTTCCAGCACGTCGACCTGCACGACGGCAGCCTGGACCGCATCGTCGCCGAGTCCGGCGCCGACCTGGTCCTGCACCTGGGCCTGGACACCGCGAAGGACCCCAACAGGGAGGACAACCTCCTGGGGACCATGCGGGTCCTGGGCGCGGCCCAGCGCTCCTCCACCGTCCGGCGGCTGGTGGTGCGCTCCAGCGCCACCCTGGACGCCGACGACGCGGCCGAGGTCGAACGGCACACCCGCGGCCTCCAGCGCCGCCGCCCGGACCTGTCCGTGGCCGTCCTGAGGTTCGCCAACCTCATCGGTCCCTCCGTGGACACCCCCCTCACCCGTTACATGGACTCGCGCGTCGTGCCCACCGTCATGGGCCGCGACCCTCGTGTGCAGTTCCTGCACGAGGACGACGGAGCCGAGGCGCTCGTGCGCATGGCGCTCAGTGACGAGACCGGCTTCTTCGACGTCTCCGGGGCCGACGAGGTCCCGCTCTCCGACTGCCTGCGCCGCGTCGGCGGCCAGCGCCTCCCGGTGCCCGCACGCGGCCTCAGGGTGCTGCGCGGTGTCGCCAGGCACGGCCGGATCGACTACGCCAGCTCCAGCGCCGCCCGAGCGGTGCGCGGCGGGCTGAGCGCCCCGCGTCTGGACCCCGCGCCGCTGTGCCGGGCCCTGGACTGGGTGCCCTCCTACAGCTCCATCGAGGCCTTCGAGTCCTACGCGCACAGCCGGGGCGGCTCGCCCCGGGGGGCGGGGCTCCGCCCGATCCACGTGCTGGCCCTGGCCCGCGCCACCCTGGGCCGGTAGCGGCCCCGCGCGGTCTCACCAGTCGCGCATCTCATCGGCCCAGGCCCGCAGCCCCGCCGCGAACCCCTCACGGTCCCGCTCCGGCAGGCGCTCCATCGCGCGCCGCAGCGGCGCCGCCCGTGCCGCCACCAGTGTCTCCACCGAGGCCCGGTGGTCGTCGGCCAGGCTCAGCAGGGTGCGTCTGCGGTTGTCCGGGTCCTCCTCCGCCACCACGAGTCCGGCGCGTCTGAGGTCCCCGGCCAGTTCGCTCGCGGTCGGCAGGGACACCGCCATCCGTCTGGCCAGATCGGAGACGCCGATCGACGGCACCACCGCCAGCTGGCCGAGTACTCCGCCGTGCCGCGCGGTCAGTCCGTGCCGTGAGAACGCCTCGGCGACGTCGGCGGGCATCTCCACGCGCACCCGGCGGAAGTAGACCTCCAGCTGAGGGATGACGCCCAGCTCCGCCACGAGTGCGCGGTCCCGTTCGTCGGGGGACTCCGGTGCCCTGTCTGCAGTCATGTCTACGATCATATGATTTGTCTTTCCGAACTGTTTGGAAAGGCGAAGCTTCGGGGTTAGGGTCGGTGGTACGCACCGTGACGGGGCTCCCCGCCCTGACCGACGGAGGAGAGGCGCCATGCCCAGGAACAGCCCGGAACCGGACCGGACCGGCTTCCTCGATCCCCATCCGTACGGTTACGTGTACGTCGGCGCGCGCGTGGCCCCTCCCCGGCACGGCGCCCTCGTTCGGCGCGACACGGACCGGGAGCGCGCCCTGGCGCGGTTCCGGGTGCTCGCCGACGAGCTGGAGGAGCTGCCCCCGGTCGTCTCCACCACGGTCTACGAGGCCGTGCTCATGCCGCCGCTGGAGGGCTCCCCTGGCTACGACGCGGTCCTGCTCGTCACCGTGGCCGCACCCGACCGCGTGGCGGACGTGCTGGACTCCGAGGCCTACCGCCAGCTGGACGGCGAGCTGGTCATGACCGCGCGCAACACCCGCCGCATCGGGGTGACCGGCGACGACCCCTCGGCCACCTACCTCCTCAACCACTTCACCGCTCCGGACCCCGAGCGCGCCGTGGCGGTCTGGGAGGAGCTGGCCCGCTGGTACGTCGACAAGACGGGCGTCGACAACTCCACCCTGCTCCAACCGCTGGACGACGCGCCCTACACGCTCGTCAACCACGTGCGCCTGCCCGGCGGGCCGGTGCGCTTCCTCCTCGCCCAGCTCATCAGGCCGAGTTTCTTCAAGAGGGTCCGCGCGGCCCTGCGGGCCGAGGGCATGAGCGCCCTGCCCGTGTTCTACCGGCGGCGGTGACGGCGGTGCGCCCGTGAGCTCGCGTGTGCCGCCGTCGCGCGCCAGCGGGGCGTCCGGGGCGCCGGGGGCGGTCCCGTCGTGCTCAGCGCAGGCTGAGGGCTCTGCGGTGTCTGACGGCGCGCACGGCCACGGCTCCGGCCACGGCACCCGCCACGGCGGCGGGCAGGGCCACCTTCAGGGCCGCCCGGTGCTTGCGGAAGTCGTGCACCGGCCACTCGTGGGTGCGCGCGTAGCGGCGCAGGTCGCCGTCCGGGTTGACCGCGTGCGGGTCACCGACCAACGACAGCAGCGGCAGGTCGTTCGAGGAGTCGCTGTAGGCCGAACAGGCCGCCAGGTCCCAACCCTCCTTGCGGGCCAGCGCGCGTACCGCCACGGCCTTGGCCGGACCGTGCATGAGGTCGCCGTTGAGCCGCCCCGTGTACACGCCGTCGACGCACTCGGCCTCGGTGCCCAGCGCGCCGGTCAACCCCAGGCGGCGGCGGATGATCTGCGCCAGCTCCACCGGGGTCGCGGTGACCAGCCACACCGGACGGCCCGCGTCCAGGTGCTCCTGCACGAGTGCGCGGGTGCCCTCCCAGATGCGGTCGGCCATGGTGTCGTCGTAGATCTCCTCGCACAGGGTGACCAGGTCCTCGACACCGTGTCCGGCGACGAAGGCCAGGGCGGCCTCGCGCGCGGCGTTGATGTGCTCCGGCTGCTCGCTGCCGGTCACCCGGAACACCGTCTGCCCCCACGCGAACCGCATGAGGTCCCGGGTGGTGAACAGGTCCCTGGAGGCCAGGCCGCGGGCGAAGTGGTAGATCGACGCGCCTCGCATGAGCGTGTTGTCCACGTCGAAGAAAGCGGCTCCGGGGCCGACCGGTTTCGGGGAAACGGCGTCGTGTGACACGGTTCTCTCCTGGCTGTGGTGGGGGAGGCAGCCCTCCGGATGTCCGGGGTGGCGCTTCCCCGCGTACTGCGAGCTTATGACCACCTGCGGGTGCCGGGCCGCGACAGGGCGAGAGCGCCAAACCTGGTGATGAAGGTCACAGTGTAGAGCGCGGTTTTGGCCCCCACTCTGCGGGATCTTCCCGGTCACCGCCCCGGAGAAGGTGCACGCGGTGCACATCCACCCTTTGCGGTGCAGCATCATGGTCGGGATGGTCACGGTAGGACTGACATTCATCAGCGCGTTGGTGGGCTGGAGCGCCACCGCCGCGCTGACCGCGTATGCCCAACGCCGTCCCAGTGTCTCCGCGATCGCCTGGCTGGTCGCGTCCCTGGGGGTGACGGTCGGCCTCAGCGCGGCGGTCATCGGGGTGCTCTTCGACTTCGGTCAGGTCACCTTCCGTCTGTTCCATATCGGCGTCAGCCTCCTGGGACCGCTCTACGCGGCCTGGGGCGCCCTGGAGTTCGCGGTCCGTTCACCCAACGGCCGCTTCGCCACGCGCCTCATCGTCACCGCCCTGACCATCGTTCCCCTGGTGGTGCTCAGCGTCGACCGCATCAGCGGCCGGTTCGACGCGGCCTTCCCCCCGCTGGGAGAGCACTACGACCTGATCCCTCGCTCGCTCATCAACGGCGTGCAGGGCTTCGTCGCCGTCCTCCTCGTCCTCGCGGTCGTCGCTGTCGCGCGCCGCGGTATCCGCGGCCCCGGCCGGACCGACCTGGCCGTGCTGGGTCTGGTCGCGCTCGCCGTGCTCCTCTCCGTCGTGGTCGGACGCATGGGGCTGGGCGCCCTCGGTCCGCTGCTGGTCCTCGGCGCCGTCTCCTCCCTCTGGGGTGCCGGGGCGCTGGCCGCCAAGCCGCGCCGCGACCCCTATGACGACGGGTACGACGACTACTACGACGACGAGTACGACGACGAAGACGAACTCGACGACGAGCCCCAGGAGGAGCCCGTGCGCCGCAAGCGCCGCAACGCCGAGAACTACGACGACCTCTACGAGGGCGCGCCCGCCGCCCCGCCCAGCAAGGTCCGCGGCGTCATCACGATCTACACGCTCGCCGACGGCCAGGGCGGCGGGTTCGACCAGCTCGCCAACGCGGTCGTGGCCGAGGTCTCCAAGCGCGAGCCCGACACCCTGCTGTTCGCCTCGCACACCGTGCCCAGCGCCCCCCTCCAGCGCATCGTCTACGCGATCTACCGGGACGAACTCGCCCAGGAGGAGCACGAGCAGCAGCCGCACGTCATGGAGTTCACACGGCGCCTCTCCGGGCACGTGGTGGCCACCAACGTGATCGAGCTCTCCCTCTCCGGCGCCGCCGCCACGGACGGCCTCGCCGCCATGCTGATGCCCCGCTGAGCAGGCGTTCCACGCTTTCTTCGGTCCCTCCGGCGCGGTTCGGAGGGGCCGCGTACCGCCCGTGGTCACGCCCCCGGCGCAACCAATGCGGCGCGCCCCGCGTCCCATCCCGGGTGAAGTACCCTTCCCTACAGGTTTTTCATGACCGGTGCCCGTCGGGTGCCGATGGCGTGTGACCGAGACCGGCCGGATGACCCAGCCGAGAGCCGCGCCGGAGCCAAAGAAAGTTGCTGGGAGCCCCGATGCGTAAGTTCCTTGTCGTCTTCCTGATCCTGCTCGCCGCGCTCGTCGTGGTGGCGGACGTCGGAGCGCGTTCGTTCGCGCAGAGCACCCTGGCCGGACGTCTGGCCGACCAGATGGAGATGTCCGAGGACCCGGACGTGTCCATCGAGGGGTGGGCCTTCCTCCCGCAGGTGATCAGCGGTACCTACACCGAGGTCAACATCCAGGCCGACAGCGCCACGATGGACGGCGTGACGGTGGAGAAGATCGAGGCCACCGCCTCCGATGTCGAGGCGCCGCTGAGCGACCTCATGGACCAGCCCACGGTGACCGCGGGCCAGGTGGACGGTTCCTTCGTGGTGCCCTACGCCTACTTCAACCCGTACCTGCCCGAGGGCATGACCATCACCACCGAGAACGGTGAGCCCCGCATCAACGGCGAGCTGGCCGTGCCGGAGCTGGGCCGGAGCGTCTCCGTCTCCAGCGCGGGCGAGTTCAGCGTCGACGGCGACACCCTGCACGTGACCCCGGTCGACATCGCGGTGGCGGACGTCCCCCTCAACGTGGACGACATGGTCTCGAACATGCTGACCTTCAGCGCCCAGGTGCCCGAGCTGCCCTTCGGCCTGACCGCCAAGGACATGGAGGCCACCTCGAACGGCCTCAAGATCACCGGCACCGGCACCGACGTCCCGCTGATGGGCTCCGAGGCCGTCTGATGGCCCCGGCGGCGGAGACGCTCGGCCCCGACGTGCTCGGAGCCGAGCTGGGCGCGAGGGCCACCCTCGTGCAGTTCTCCAGCGCCTTCTGCCAGCCCTGCCGCGCCACCCGCCGTGTCCTGGAGGACGTGGCGGGCATGGTCGAGGGGGTGGCCCACGTGGAGGTCGACGCCGAGTCCCGGCTGGACCTCGTGCGTCGGCTGGAGATCCAGGGGACTCCCACGGTGTTCGTGCTGGACGCCGACGGCCGGGTGGTCCGCAGGGCCGGGGGTCAGCCCCGGAAGGCCGACGTGATCGCCGCTCTGGGCGAGGCCGTGCGCTGACGGGCGTACCCCGCTCCGGCGCCCCCGCCCCCAGGCGTCCCACATTCTGGGACGCCTGTCCTGTGATCCAGGACACCCGTGACAAGATCGCGGTGCGGGCTGTAGCGTCTAGGACGTGACTTCCTTGACGAGCGCGTATCTGACGAAGCGACGAGCGGTGGACTTCTGCCGCGTCGCTGCCGCGCTCTGTCCGTGTCCCTAGGGCGGACGGGCCTTCCGAGCCCCCGCTTGCTCCGTGCGACCGGCCCCTTCCGAGTACGCGCTGGGAACGACGGCGTACACCCGTCGTTCGTCCCGGACCCCGACGACACCTGACGGTTCCCTCTCCTCCGTCGCCACCGTCGGTGACCCCGGGAACATCCTCCGTCGTGCCCGGAACGGCTCACCATCGCCGCGACCGCCCTCTCCCACGCGTAGTGCCTCTCCCGTGCCCTTCCGCGTCCCCGGTGAACGATCCGGTGGCCGTCAGGGGCGGGGAGGCCGCCCAGAAACCCCTGTTCCGGGCACCGCGCCCCCGGAACGCGACGCACCGACCGCACACGCGACACCGCACAGAAAGCACAGGAGGTTCCTCATGAGCCGCTCCGACGTCCTCGTGGACGCCGCTTGGGTGGAGGCTCACCTGGACGACGCCAACGTCGTCCTGGTCGAGGTGGACGAGGACACGTCCGCCTACGACAAGGGCCACATCCCCGGCGCCGTCAAGATCGACTGGAAGACGGACCTCCAGGACCCGGTCCGCCGTGACTTCGTGGACCGCACCGGCTTCGAGAAGCTGCTGTCCGCCAAGGGCATCGGCAACGACGACCAGGTCATCCTGTACGGCGGCAACAACAACTGGTTCGCGGCCTACGCCTACTGGTACTTCAAGCTCTACGGCCACGACAACGTCCTCCTGCTCGACGGCGGCCGCAAGAAGTGGGAGCTGGACTCCCGCGAACTCGTGGAGGAGGTCCCGGAGCGGGCCGCCACCGAGTACTCGGCCAAGGAGCAGGACTCCTCGATCCGCGCCTTCCGTGACGAGGTTGTGGAGGCCATCGGCACCAAGGACCTGGTCGACGTCCGCTCGCCCGACGAGTTCACCGGCAAGCTGCTGGCCCCCGCGCACCTGCCGCAGGAGACCTCGCAGCGCCCGGGGCACATCCCGACCGCGCGCAACATCCCGTGGGCCAAGACCGCCAACGAGGACGGCACCTTCAAGACCGCCGACGAGCTGCGCGAGCTCTACACCGAGGCCGGGGTCGACCTCGACAAGGACATCATCGCGTACTGCCGGATCGGCGAGCGCTCCTCGCACACCTGGTTCGCCCTGCACGAGATCGTCGGGCTGGAGAACGTCAAGAACTACGACGGCTCGTGGACCGAGTACGGCTCCCTGGTGGGCGTCCCGGTCGAGCTCGGAGAGGCTGAGGCCAAGTGAGCGACAGCTGCGGAGCACCCGAGGGGGGCGTGGCCCTGGCCGACGTCGACGCGGGCAACCAGGCGGTCATCCAGGGCACGGTGACCCGTGACGGCCAGCCGCTGCGCGGCGCCTACGCCCGTCTGCTGAACTCCTCCGACGACTTCGTCGGGGAGGTCGCCACCGGTGACGAGGGCACCTTCCGCTTCTTCGCCGCCGACGGCGAGTGGAAGCTGCGGGTCCTGGCCTCCCAGGGCTTCACCGGGGAGTACAGGGTGACGGCCGAGGTCGGCAAGGTCATCGACGTCCAGGTCGAGGCCTGACAGCGGTACCACCGCGCGCGGCGCCGGTGCCGGACGAATCACTTCGTCCGGCACCGGCGCCGCGCCGTTTCGCGTGCCCTCAGCGTTCCCTGGCCACGGTGTGCTCCGGGGGTTCCTCGGAGCCCTCGTGCAGCTCCGCCAGCTCCCGGTTGGCCTCCAGGGCCCGTCGCGCCCGGTCCAGCGTGACCTGTCGGATGAAGGGGGCGCTGAGGGCGGCGGGGAAGAGGGCGAACGCCACCCAGAGGGCCGGGCCCGGGTAGGAGTAGTGGATCGCGAACAGGCTGACCCCCAGGGCGTTGAGGCTCACGCCGTTGAGCAGCCAGGGGTTCTCCAGCCTGCGCACGCGGTGCTCGGCCACCCTGACAGTGAGGCGGGCCAGCTCGGGGTCGGGGGCGACCGTCCCGTCGCGCAGGAAGGGGCGTACCCGGCGCCGTTCCTCCGTGACGGGTTCCTGGAGCGCCAGAGCCCTCTCACTCCACCCGAACCGCTTTCGCCGGTGGTTCCAGAGCCCGGCCAGGACCAGCAGAACGAGTGCGGCGCTCTGGAGGAGCATCCCGAGGAGTGGGAGCGCGTGCGTCTGAACGGCCATGGGGGACTCCTCGTCGACCGCAACGCCCGGGAGCACCTGGGCGGGGCGTGTGAGGGGGATGGGGGAGAGGCCCAGGCGGCCCCTCCCGGGCGAGCCCCCGGCACGAGGCCACCATCATTATGTCGACCCGTGTCCCGGGACCGCGAGCCCGTTCGGGCCCGTGACGTCGGACTGATCCGTCCCCCGTGCTCCGTCCGGGCCTGGGTGCCTTCGGTGCCCGGTCGTCTCCTGACTCCCCGTGCGGTCAGCGTGCGCAGAGGAAGCGTTCCGGATCGGGGCACTCAGGGGACCGTCCCGATCGCTCGTGCCCGCGCCCCCCACTCACTCGGGCGGCGCTTCGGACGGGTTCCTCCCGGTGGGGCGGAGGCACTTGTCCACAGGTGTGGACGGGGACTGGAAAGCGGTGGGCGGCCCTGATTCACTGAAGGTCACGGTTCGTGTTCTCCGCAGCGTCCGGACGCCCCCGGCGCCCTCCCGCGAAGGGGCGCGGCCCGTGGCAAGCACGCCGGGCGCGGGCCCCCAGCCCCGACCTCCGACCCCCCTGGCCGGAACCCCCGCGTGAAGGTATCCCGGCGGTACTCCCCCCGCCGGTCAGGAGGTGTTCGGACGGTGCCCACACCACGGTCGTCGGCGGCCGCGGCCAGCACGCCCCGAAGCGAGGCGGGACGCACCTACCTCGGCTGGCGGCACAGGGTCGTGCTGCCGCCGCCGGGACCGGCCCCGCGCCGCCCCGCGCCGGCGGACGCGGAGACCCTGAGCCAGGAGTGGGTCGCCGGACAGTTCGACAGCGAGGCCCAGACCAACCGGCCGCTCCACTACGCCCTGGCGGGGCTCGGGCTGTTCGCCCTGCTCTGCCCGCTGCTGTGGACCCTGCGGATCCTCCCCGGAAGCCTGGCCCTGGGAGGTGTGTTCGCCTGCGCGGCGATCGCGGCACCGCTGGTCTTCGCGCTGCTCCAGAGCAGGCAGGTGATGGCCACCCGGCTCGAACGCGCCGAGGCGCGACTGGCCGAGGAGCGGGCCGCGCGGGAGCGGGCCCTGCACGACCAGCAGCGCGCACACGCGCGCCGGTACACCGAGTGGCAGGCCGCCGCGCGCGCCTACGAGGCCCAGCCGCGCTGGTACGGCGTGACCGTGCCCCCGGACGTCTCGTCGGTGCTCGTGGTCGGCGGCGGCGACGCCGGATGGTCGGCGCTGCTCACCACGGTCGGCATCTCCCGGCTGCGTGAGGGCGGCGACCTCACCGTCGTGGACCTCACCGGGCGTTCGGTCACCAGCGAGCTGGTCCGGCTGGCCAGGCGTTGCGCGGTGGGGCCCCGGCGCTGGGTCCTCCCGGCCGACCTGCCCCGGATGACCCTCGGCACCAACCTGGACGCCGGGCAGCGGGCCCGGGTCCTCTCGGCGGCGGCCGCCGCCTCCGGGCGTCTGGAGGACGCCGACGCGGACGAGACCCTGCTGCTGCGCCTGCTGGAGGTACTCGGTCCGGAGGTGGGAGTCGCCCGGCTCATCGGCGGGCTGCGCGCCCTGGTCACCCCCGAGGACGACACCGCCGAGGACGACGCCGCCCTGGCCCTGCTGTCCGAGGCCGAGCGGGCCCGGGTACGGGAGCGGTGCGCCGACGACCCGGGGATACGTGAACGCGCCTGGACGCTGGAGAACCGGCTCAGCCCCTTCGAGGCCGTGGGCACCAGGGCCGACGACGGGGCCTACGCCCAGGTCAAGATCATCTCGACGGACCGGGCCTCGGGGGAGGGCGCCGCCCGGGTCTACGGCACCTACGCGGTGGCCGCGCTCAGCGAACTCCTGGAGGCGCGCTCGCCCGAGCCGGCCTCCGCCGGACGACGCCCGAGGGCCCGGCCCCCTCGGACCCGCAGCGTGGTCGTCTGCGGCGCGGAGACCCTCCCGGCCGAGGAGGTGGACCAGGTCCTGGCCGCCGCGTCGGAGGGCGGAGTGGAGGTGGTCCTGCTGTTCCGCACCGCCGTCCCCGCCGCCCTGGCGCGCTTCACCGACCCCAGCTGCCTGCCGGTGGTGATGGGGCTGGACGACGACGCGGAGGAGGTCGGGAGAGCGGTGGCGGCGGCGGTCGCCGTGGCGGCCGACCCCCGGGACCTGGAGGTGCACCGGCTCACCGAGGTCATCGGCGCGGCCGTGGGCGGCACGGTGGTGGAACCGGCCGACGACGAGGAGGACGACGACCTCCTCTTCCCCTCCCCGCACACCGAGTCCGGGGCGCTGATCCGCAACGCCACGGCCGCGATCGCCCCCCTCGACCTGGTCCGCCATGTGAGATCGACCACGGCGTGGGGGCGGGTGACCAGTCAGGCCGCCGAGATCGACACCCCGGCGCGGCCCGACGTGGAGCAGGAACCGGGAACGTGCCCGCTCGGCCTGGACGCGCGGTCCCTGCGGGAGCTGCCGTCCACCGCCGCCCTCGTCCTCACCCGGGGCGGGCCGATCCTCGCTGACACCAACCCGGGTATCCTCACCCTGTCCACGGCCACCCTGGCCACGGTGGACGACAACCGGAACACCGGGACCAGCGGGAACGTTGGGGCCAGTGGTGGCGGCAGAGCCACCGCCGGAGCACCGGTGTCCCGGCGCGGTACCGGGGCCGGCGAGCCCCGGAAGGCGCACGCGGGCGGCTCCGAGCCGTTCGGGGGCACCGCACCGGCGGAGGTCCCCCTCCGACCGGACCGCACCGTTCGGGACGACACCCCCGGGGCGACCAGCGGATCCGACGGCCACGGCGTCGCGGAGACGGCCGGGACCGTGGGCCGCACCGACCCGGAGAAGGCCCCGCCCAACCTCGGGCCGCCGCCCGAGCGCCTGGACTGGCGGGTCTGAGGTTCGGTGGACAATAAGCTTGGCCCGACACATCGCCCGCCGCCGAAGCGCGTCCGTGCGGGTGATCTACCGATCGTGGAGAATTGATGAGCGAGCTTCCCTTGCGCGCCCAACTGGCCTCGGTACTGGGCAGGAGCGCAGCCAGCCTGTCCAGGGCCACCGGACGCGGAGACGGCTCCGTCATCGGTGGGCGCGTCGCCCTCAAGGTCGAGCCCGACCTGCTCGCCAAGCTCGCCCAGGGCCGTCGCCTGGCCCTGGTCAGCGCCACCAACGGCAAGACGACCACCACCCGGCTCATCGCGCAGGCCCTGCGTGAGTTCGGGGACGTGGCGACCAACGAGTACGGCGCGAACATGCCCACCGGGCACATCACCGCCCTGTCCGACAACAAGTCGGCGGTCAACGGTGTGCTGGAGGTGGACGAGAAGTACCTTCCGCAGGTGCTCAAGGCCACCAACCCCTCCTTCGTGGTCCTGATGAACCTGAGCCGCGACCAGATGGACCGCGCCTCGGAGATCAACCTGCTCGCGAAGAAGTGGCGGACCGCCCTCTCGCAGAGCAACACCCACGTCATCGCCAACGCCGACGACCCGCTCGTGGCCTGGGCGGGGCTCGGCGCCCCGAACGCCACCTGGGTGTCGGCCGGGCAGCGCTGGAAGGAGGACTCCTGGTGCTGCCCCGAGTGCGGCGGTCACCTCAAGCGCGACGTCGACCCGCACTGGGAGTGCCCCGAGTGCGGCCTGGCGCGGCCCCGGACCACCTGGGCGGTGGACAACGACAACGACGTGCTGATCGCCCCCGACGGCCAGCAGACCAAGCTCCGGATGAACCTGCCCGGTGACGCGAACCGCGCCAACGCCGCGATCGCCGCCGCCACGGCCGCCGGGTACGGCATGCACCCCGAGCGCACCATCGAGCGGCTGCGCGAGGTCACCTCGGTGGCCGGGCGCTACACCTCCGTGGTCACCATGGGCGTCGAGGTCCGCCTGCTGCTCGCCAAGAACCCGGCCGGATGGCTGGAGTCCTTCGCGGTCCTGGACCCGCCCCGCGTCCCCGTGATCCTCGCGGTGAACGCCCAGATCCCCGACGGCAAGGACACCTCCTGGCTCTGGGACGTGGACTACACGGTGCTGCGCGACCGCAGGGTGTTCGTCATGGGCGAGCGCCGCACGGACCTCGCGCTGCGCCTGGAGACCGACGAGGTGCCCTTCGAGGTCGCCGACCGCGTGGACGAGGTGCTGGGCAAGCTCAAGGCCGAGCGCCCCGACATCACCAAGGTCGACGTCATCGCCAACTACACAGCCTTCCAGCAGATCCGCACGGCGTACGGCCGCGTCCAGTAGGAGACACACACCCATGTCGAACACCAGCAGCGCCCTGCGGATCGTGTGGATCTACCCCGACCTGCTCAGCACCTACGGGGACCAGGGCAACGTCCTCATCCTCAAGCGCCGCGCGGAACTGCGCGGCATCCCCACCGAGATCGTGCACGTCCACTCCAGCGACCCGGTGCCCGAGCAGGGCGACATCTACCTGCTCGGCGGCGGCGAGGACCGGCCGCAGATCCTGGCCGCCGACCGGCTGCGCGCCGACGGCGGTCTGGCCCGGGCCGCCGCCCGCGGGGCCTGCGTCTTCGCGGTCTGCGCGGGCTACCAGATCATCGGTGAGAGCTACGGCGACGACGACGCCAACCCGCTCCCGGGCGTGGGCATCCTCGACATCCGCAGCACCCGCGGCCAGACCCGCGCGGTGGGCGAGATCGTCGCGGACGTCGACCCCGCCCTGGGCGTCGGCCGGATCACCGGTTTCGAGAACCACCAGGGGCGCACGGCGATTGGTCCCCAGGCCAGACCGCTGTCCACCACGGTGAAGGGCATCGGCAACGACGACCACACCGAGGGCGCCTACCAGGGCCAGATCCTGGGCACCTACCTGCACGGCCCGGCCCTGCCGCGCAACCCGCAGCTGGCCGACCTCCTGCTGCGCTGGCGCGTGGGCCAGCTGAACCCGCTCCCCCCGGCCTGGGGCGAGCGTCTGCACGACGAGCGCCTGGCCGCGGCCCTGCGCTAGGTCACACCCGATCGGGCCCGGTGGGATCTCCCACCGGGCCCGATCGCGTCCGGAAGGAATGAATCACTCCGTCACCGCCTTGTCACCCGACATGAAGGCAATAGCACTACAGCAGTACGGATCCGCCGACGACCTGGCCCTGGTGGACCTGCCCGATCCCAAGGTCGCCCCGGGGGAGGTCCTGATCCGCGTGCGCGCGGCCGGGGTGAACCCGGTGGACTGGAAGCTCGCGGCGGGCGGTCTGGACCCCGTCATGGAGGCCGACTTCCCGCTCGTCCCGGGGTGGGACGTCTCCGGTGTGGTCGAGGCCGTCGGGTTCGACGCGGGGGAGTACGCGGTCGGGGACGAGGTCTACGGCTACCTCCGCAAGGACTGGGCCAAGAACGGCACCTACGCCGAGCTGGTCTCCGCGAGCGTGCGTCTGATCGCGCCCAAGCCCGCGTCACTGGGCTGGCAGGAGGCGGCCGGGGTGCCCCTGGCGGGGCTCACCGCCCTCCAGTCCCTCAAGCGCGTCTCGGTGGGTTCCGGTGACACGGTGCTGGTGCACGCCGCCGCGGGCGGTGTGGGGGCGTTCGCTGTGCAGATCGCGGTCGCCCGGGGCGCGCGGGTCATCGGCACGGCGAGCGAGCGCAACCACGACCACCTCCGCGCGCTGGGCGCGGAACCCGTGACCTACGGGGACGGGCTCACCGAACGGGTGCGGGCGCTCGCGCCCGAGGGCGTGGACGCGGTCCTGGACTTCGTCGGCGGCGGGGTGGCCGCGCTCCCGGTCACGGAACACCGGGAGCGGGTGGTCTCGATCGCCGACCCCGGGGTCCTCGCGGAGGGCGGACAGTACCTGTGGGTCCGGCCCGACCACGACGACCTGGTGGAACTCTCCGCTCTGGCGGACGCGGGCGCGCTGAAGGTGCACGTCGACCGCGCGTTCCCGCTGGCGGAGGCGGCCGAGGCCTGGCGCCTGAACCAGACCGGCCGCACCCGGGGCAAGATCGTCCTCACGGTCTGACGCCCGCGCGGCTCCCGGACGGGGCGCGGACCGGTCACCGGTCCGCGCCCCGTTCCGGTCGACTACCTGGGCTTGTTGCGGAAGTCGCTGAGGTCGGCGTTGGCGCCGGTGTCCGGGTCCACGACGACCTCCTGGCCCGCGGCGATCCCGTCCACGACCAGGTCGGAGTCGACCGGGACGGTGCGCTTGACCAGGCCCAGGGCGATCGGTCCCAGCTCGTGGTGGCGGGAGGACGTCCCGACCCGGCCGACCCTGCGCCCGTCCAGCTCGATGTCGCTGCCCAGCTTCGGCAGCCGCTCCACGGTCCCGTCCAGGTGCAGCATCACCAGGCGGCGCGGCGGTCGGCCCAGGTTGTGCACCCGCGCCACGGTCTCCTGACCGGGGTAGCAGCCCTTCTCCAGGTGCACGGCGGAGCCGATCCAGTCCATCTCGTGCGGGATGGACCGCTCGTCCGAGTCCAGCCCCGGGCGGGCCCGGTGCGCGGCGATCCGGTGCGCCTCGTAGGGCCACATGCCCGCCGGGCGGGCCCCGGCGGCGGTGAGCTTCTCCGCGACGGCCACGAGGTCGCCGGAGGGCACGAAGAGGTCGATCTGGTCCTCGGCGGCGCGGTTCAGCACGCCCTCGGCCACGGCCGCCACCTTGGAGCGCTCCGGACCCAGCACCGTCAGCACGGAGAACGCGTCGGACAGGTCCTCGACCTCCACGCGCAGCGTGAACACCATCGAGTCCAGGAACTCCGCGAGCGCCGGTCCGCCGCCGGGTTCGGTGTGGATCCACGTCGTCTCGCCGTCGTCCACCAGGGACAGGTGGTGGCGCAGGTGGCCCCGGGTGTCCAGGACCAGCGACTCGGTGGCGACACCGGGGGCGAGGTTCCGGGTCAGCTGGCTGGTGATGTCGTTGAGCCAGCCCAGGCGGTCCGGTCCGGTCACGCGCACCACGCCACGGTTGCTCCGGTCGACCCAGGCGCTGGAACGCTCCATCGCGCGGGCCTCGTGGGAGGGGTCGCCGTAGTGCGCGGCGACGTCGGAGTCGGGGGTGTCGGCGCTCACGGCACCCGGTGTGGTCAGCAGCGGCGAAGTCATGGAACCGAGGTTATCCGGCCCGCCAAACGCCCCGGGGCACCCCTTCTGAACAGGGAAGACGGAGCTCCGAAAATCACTTGCCCCACCCCGGCCACGGGACGTACCTTCGGAGCACGCAGGAAAGGAGGTGGTCCGAGAAATGATTCATTCGAGGACTGGCGAGGTGGCCGTCCGCTAGGACGACGCTGAGCGTTCGCCCGACGTCGTTCGCGCGAATACCTGACGGACACCCGAACCCCGGGCTGCCGGACCTGGTCCGACCGGCCCCGCACACGCGGGACAGAGCCCGGGGTTCGCCCATGCCCTCCTCCGACCACGGGTCGGAGCGCGGCCCTACTTGCTTCCGACCTTCTTGAGCTGGGCCGACATGTACGAGCGCAGGTCGTGCCCGCGCGCGGCCAGGTCCCAGGCGTAGCCCAGGGTGTCCCGGTCCTCACCGAACAGCCCGTAGAGGCGGTGCGAGGCCTGGACCTCCAGGCCGGTGATGGTGTGCATCACCGCGTTGGTGGCCATCTCCACCCGGTTCGCGAACACGTTGCCCAGGTAGGACTCGATGAAGCCCTCGTTGTGGGCGATCAGCACTTCCAGGTGGATGATGTTCTTCTCGTCGTCCTTGGCGTACTGGGCCGTGTCCTCCTCGGACAGCGCACGCCAGTAGCCGGACTCCTCGGTGATGAGCTCTCCGAGCGTTCCGTCGGCCTTCATGCGCCAGGCCCGGCTCCGGTAGTCCAGGTAGGGAGCTCCGTCCCTGACCTCGAACTCGACCTCCTGGCCGAACTGGAGCTCCTCCTCGTCGGCGTAACCGGCGACGCCGACGCCCTCCCAGCGTCCGAACAGGAACGACAGCTTCTCCAGATCGGGGTGTACCTCAGCATCCATAGCCAACGAGCCTAGGGCATGCTCGGCGGATACACGCCCTGCTGCGCGGCGCCCCGACCCCTCCGGTGACGACCCGGCCGTGTGCGATCCGCGGCATCGAGCAGCCTTGGACTGGACATGCCCAATTGGCCCCGCTTTCCTGGAGAACTGGTAAAGATTGTCAGCAGACGCGGTGTGTCCTTGGGGCTCGGCGCCCGCAGTCGTCCTTGACCTCCGACGCGCTTACTAAGGGGCTGCCTGTGTTCATGGTGATCGGTGTGGCGCTGCTCGCCGTCGCGGTGGTCCTCCTGCCGCTGACCGTCGTCGGGCTGCGCCGCTGGCTGCGGCAGCGCGGGCTGGCCCAGCTCCTGCCCGGTGCCCTGGTGCCCCTCAAGGGCCAGCGGGTGACGCTCACGGGTGTGGCCGCCGTCGGGCCGTCCGGTCCCATCGAGTCCGGGCTGGCGGGCTCCGAGTGCGTGTGGCACGGCCACGAGGTGCTGCGCCACTACCGTCCGCTGGTCCGCGACCGCGCCGAGGGCGCCGTCACCGAGCGGGCCTGCGACTCGATCGCGGACTACGGCTCGGAGGAGCTCTTCGGCCTGGTCGCCGAGGGCCGGACCGGTGCGGTCGAGCGCGTCTACGTCGACCCGGCGGGGGTCGAACCCCGTGACCCCGAGCTCTGCCTCAAGCGCCTGGTCGGCCGCCCCCAGCCCGGGGTCGCGGCCGCCGCCGACGACCTCCTGCCGCGCGTCCGCGGCCGCATCTCCGGTGTCTTCCGGGGCGAGACCATCGAGTTCGAGTACCGCGAGTGGATCATCCGCCAGGGGGCGCGCGTGCGCGTCACCGGCGAGGTCGACGTGCGCGACGGCCGGGTGGTGCTGGTCGCCTCCGAGGGCGCCCCGCTGACCGTCGAGCACGGCGTGGAGGAGGGCCCCGCCCGCGTCTCGCCCCGACGCCGCGAGGCGATCCTGCTCCTGACCGCCTTCGCCCTCTGCGCGATCGGTGGCGCCGTCGTGACCGCCGCCGCGTTCTGAGTAGGCTGACCGCATGACTCGTTCCCTGGTGATCAAGGTCACCGCCGGTGCGGACTCCCCGGAGCGCTGCAACCAGGCCTTCACCGTCGCGGCGACGGCGGTCGCGAGCGGCGCGGACGTGTCGCTCTGGCTGACCGGCGAGGCCTCGTGGTTCGCGGTGCCCGGCCGGGCCGAGGAGTTCGCCCTCCCCCACGCCGCCCCGCTCCAGGACCTGCTCGCGGGTGTGCTCGCCGCCGGGGCCGTCACGGTCTGCACCCAGTGCGCGGCCCGCCGGGAGCTCACCCCGGAGGACCTGATCGAGGGCGTGCGCGTCGCGGGCGCGGCCACCTTCGTGGAGGAGACCCTCCGGGACGGCGCCCAGGCCCTCGTCTACTGACCCCGGACACGACGGTGCCCGCACCACCGGTCGGCGGCGCGGGCACGGGAGGTCGGGGTCCGGGCTACTTCTTGCCCTGGTTGGCCACGGCCTCGATGGCGGACCTGGCGGCCTCCGGGTCGAGGTAGGTGCCGCCCGGGTTGGTGGGCTGGAACCGGTCGTCCAGCTCGTACACCAGCGGGATGCCCGTGGGGATGTTCAGCCCCGCGATGTCGGCGTCGCTGATCCCGTCCAGGTGCTTGACCAGGGCGCGCAGCGAGTTGCCGTGCGCGGTGACCAGGACGGTCTTCCCCGCGGCCAGGTCCGGGACGATGTTGTCGTACCAGTACGGAAGGGCGCGGTCCAGGACGTCCTTCAGGCACTCGGTGCGCGGCAGCAGCTCCGGCGGGAGCAGCCCGTAACGCGCGTCCCCGGCCTGCGAGTAGGGGTCGTCGTCGGAGATGGGCGGCGGGGGCGTGTCGTAGGAGCGGCGCCAGGTCATGAACTGGTCGTCGCCGTACTCCTCACGGGTCTGCGCCTTGTCCTTGCCCTGGAGGGCGCCGTAGTGGCGCTCGTTGAGGCGCCAGGAGCGCTCGACCGGCAGCCAGTGCAGGTCGGCGGTCTCCAGCGCGAGGTTCGCGGTGCGGATCGCGCGCTTGAGCAGAGAGGTGTGCAGGATGTCCGGGGTCACCCCGGCGGCCTTGAGGAGCTCGCCGCCGCGGCGGGCCTCCTCCTCGCCCTGCGCGGAGAGGTCCACGTCCACCCAGCCGGTGAACAGGCCCTTCGCGTTCCAGACACTCTCGCCGTGTCGAAGCAGTACCAGAGTTCCCATGGGGGCAAGCCTAGCGATCCCGTCCGGGTGACCGCCCACGGCGGGGCCTACTGTTCGGTGACGGGTTCGGCCAGGTGCGCGAACGCGCTCAGGTTGCGGGTGTCGTGGCCGCGCGCGGTCCGCCACTTCCACTCCTTGCGGATCGCCGTGGCGAAGCCCAGCTCCAGCGCGGTGTTGAAGTTCTCGTCGGAGTAGGTGAGCACGCAGCCCAGCAACCGGTCCACCTCGGCGGGGGTCACCCCGCCCAGCGGCAGGCGCCCCCGGACGTACACGTCTCCGACGTCGTCCGAGACGAACGCCATCCCGTACATGTCCGAGCTGCGCCGGGTCAGCCACTGGTAGAACGCGGCGTGGTTCTCGTCGGGCTGGCGGCAGAAGAACGAGGTGAGGGTGAGGCTGTGCGGACCGGCCTCCAGCCACACCATGGTCCTGAGCTTGGCCGTACCGGGGATCGTCACCAGGAACGACCCCTCGCGGGGGCGCTCGACTTCCAGGCCGGCCTCCGCGACGGCCTCGGTGATCGCCCTGACGGCGCTCTCGCGCTCTGTTTCCGCTGCCACGTCCTCGCCTCTCGTCACGTCGCTCCCGCCCCGGTCAACGGGCCTCGGCCAGGCGGAGACCGCGCGGGTTGAGGGTGTCCTGGTACACGTCCAGGAGTTCGTCCACGGTCCGCGACCACCCCAGGGTGGCGGCGTGCCGTGGGCCCGCTCCGGCCAGCTTGGCACGCCAGGCCGGTTCGGTGATCATCCGGTGAAGCTCGGCGGCGTAGTGCCGGGGGTCGTGCCCGTCCACCAGGACCCCGGAGGCACCGTCGGCCACCGCCGTGGTCAGGCCGCCGACACGGGCGGCCAGCACGGGGGTGCCGCAGGCCTGCGACTCCACGGCGACCAGACCGAAGGACTCGGAGTAGGAGGGGACCACGGTCACCGTCGCCGCCCGGTAGTAGTCGGCCAGGCGGGCGCGGTCCTGCGGCGGCTCGATCCGCACCACGTCGGCGACGCCCAGGGACCGCGCGAGGTCGGTGAGCAGGCGGGGCTCGTTCCGGCCGCCCCCGGACAGCCCGCCGACGATCCCGACGACCAGGCGGGAACGCAGGGAGGGGTCGCGTTCGAGCAGGTCGGCTGCGGCGCGGATGAGCACGTCCGGGGCCTTGAGCCGCTGGACGCGGCCCACGAACAGGAGGAGTTCGGCGTCACGGGGCAGCCCGATCCGTTCCAGCGCCTCCATACGCGAACCGGGGGTGAAGGTCTCCAGGTCGACCCCGGGCGGGATCGTGCTGATCTGCTCGTTCCGGGCGCCGTAGAAGCCGGTGAGCTGCCGCGCCTCGTCGTCGGTGTTGGCGATGAGCCGGTCGGCCTGGCGGACCAGCTGGTCCTCGCCCCGCACTCGTGCCTCCGGCTCGGGGGAGTCGCCCTCGGCCAGTGCGGCGTTCTTCACCCGGGCCATGGTGTGCATGGACTGCACCATGGGCACGCCCCACCGGCGGGCGGCCATCACCCCGGCCTTGCCGGAGAGCCAGTAGTGGCCGTGGACGAGGTCGTAGTGGCCCGGGTCGCCCTGGGCCTCGGCGCGCAGCATCCCGAAGACGAACGGGCACAGGTGGTCCGCGAGGGCGTTCTTGTCGAGGCGGCCGTAGGGTCCGGCGGGCACGTGCCGCACGTTCACGCCCGGCGCGAGCTCCACGACCGGGGGGAGGTCGGCGCTGGTCGCGCGGGTGAACACGTCCACGGCCACGTCGCGTTCGGCCATCCGCCGGGCGACCTCGACCACGTACACGTTGAGGCCCCCCGCGTCACCGGTGCCGGGCTGGTCGAGCGGGGAGGTGTGCAGACTGACGGTCGCGATCCTTGAGGGAACCGCCGTCTTGCGTCCCAGCGGCAGGGGTCCGGACACCGGTGGTTCCTCCGAGTCGTGTAAGCAACGAGTGTGCGAGCCGTAGTCGTCAACAGCGACGAAGGTACACACTGTTCCCCACCGGACCGTCCGAGGGGGCCGGGGTTGACCCGGCCGTGGTCACGGTGTAGACGTCCACCCGGACACCAGGAAGTCCACTGCCTCGGGGAAGGTGTTGCGCCAGGTCTCCAGGTCGTGGCCGCCGCGGGGCCGGAGGGTGTCGACCGTCATACCGTGTTCGGCGAGGAGCGCCGAGAAGCGCGCGGCCTCCCCCTGGATGCTGCCCTCCTGGAGCGGTGTGTGGTCCGCGCGCCCCTCCACCAGCATGAACCGGAGGTCGCGCACCTCCTCCGAGCCCAGGAGGCGGTCGGGGGAGTGCGGTGCGGTGTCCTCCCCGAAGATCCCGTGCGGGTCGTCCACGCGGTAGTACCCCGCCCAGCCGACCACCTGCGAGTAGAGGTCGGGGTGGCGCAGGGCCAGGGCGGCCGCGCCGTAGCCGCCCATGGAGAAGCCGCCGATCGCCCGCAGCGACCGGGGACGCGGGTGTTCGCCCTCGACCGCGTCGACGGTGTCCCGCGTGACGAAGCTCTCCAGTGCGAAGCGGCCGTCGTGGGCGTCGCCCCACTCCGTGGTGGAGCCCCCGCTCTCCTGTCCGTACGGGGCCGCGACGACGAACTCGACCCCCGAGCGGCACATCTGCCGGTCCAGGCGGGCCCCCAGGCCGGCGTCCATGAGGGTGCGGTGGGTGGAGGCGGACCCGTGCAGCAGGTAGAGGACGGGGAGGTCGGTGCTGTCGGGCCCGGGAGGGCGCCGGATCCACACGGGCCGCCCCTCGTCTCCGGGCGTTCCGGGGTCGGGCAGGGTGACGACCTGGTCGCGGCCGGGTTCCTCGCAGACGGCGACCTGCCCCGGGTGGGGAATGGGCGCCGGGGCGGGCCCGGGGCCCGGGGGCAGCATCGCGTGGCCGTGGGTCAGCTCCGGCTCGGGCGCGGCCAGGTGGTGGCCGATCCTCTCGACCAGGTGTTCCGGTGGTGCGGTGGCCAGGGACGTGGCGAGCAGCACGACGGCGCAGGAGGAGACGAGCACTGCGGCGCGTCGGGGCATGGTGACGAACACGTCGGGGACCTCGGGGGTCGGGGGCAACCGGGAACCGCGCACGACGCGGCCGAGAACTGTGACCCACTGTAGTCGAATGTGTTCGCTGGGCATGGAATTTGCGGCGTACTGTCGGGCGCCGCCCCCGAACCCCCCTTCCGTCCCCTTCCCCCGGGTCCGTCTCCGGTGGGGTCAGACGGACACCGGGTGCCGCAGTCGCAGGGCCTCCGGGTAGGGGCGCAGGTAGGTCTGCTCGTTCGCCCAGGTCACGGCCTCGGCGGAGCAGTGGTGCCGGAGGAGTGCCACCGGCAGGCTGAGGGGGGCCTGCCCCTCCCGGTACTCCTCGATCCCGGCCAGCAGGTCGTGTCGGCGCGTGTCGTCCAACAGCGGGCTGACCATCCCGAGGACGTGCTGGAGCACGTTGGCGTGCTTGCCCCGGCTGCCCTTGACGGCCAGGGTCCGGTGGAAGGCCTCCGTGTAGGCGGCCGCGACCTCCTCGGGGTCGCCGGTGCCCGCCCGGGCCACGATCCGGCCGGTCTCCCGGTAGCCGTCCGGGGAGTGCGCCATCAGCTGGAGCTTGTGCCGGGTGTGGAACGCCACCAGGTCGCGCGGGCGCCACGCGTCCTCCAGCAGGGTCCGCAGGCGGTGGTGCGCGAACACGCGCTCCACGAAGTGCTCGCGCAGGACGGGGTCGGACAGGCGGCCCTGCTCCTCCACGGGCAGGTGCGGCAGCAGCGCGGTGAGCCTGGCGGCGAAGGCCCCCCGGCCGGTCCCGCGCTGCCGGTCGCCGTGGTCGTCGAAGACCGGAAGGGCGTACAGGCCGCAGCTCGGTGACTTGTTCTTGAGGACGTAGCCGTCCAGGCGGCGCAGCTCCCGCAGGTGCCGGTCGGCCACCCGCGCGAGGTCGTCCGTGTGGTCGGCGCCGCCCCTGCTGGAGATCACCCGGGCCTCGCCGGGGTGCTCGTCCGCGCGCTCCTGGAGGCGCAGGGTGGGGCGCGGGACGCCGAGTCCGATCTCCGCCTCCGGGCAGACCGGCAGCCAGTCCACGTGCCGGTCCAGCTCGTCGGTGAGGAACCGGAAGCGCGAGTGCCCGCCGTTGTAGCGCACGGGCGCTCCGATGAGGCAGCTGGAGACGCCGACGACCGGTCGGGAAGGCGGGTTCATGGTGGGGCCCTACCCCCGCTGGCGTCGGGTAACCACCAAGGAACACACCCAGTAGTGTGATGGTCTCGCAAAGTGAAGGAGTCCTTGGTGGGCACCCCCGTCATCGTCCTGTTCACGCAGGACCTGCGCCCGCACGACCACCCCGCGCTCAGCGCCGCCCTGCGCGCCCCCGGCCCGGTCGTCCCCCTCTTCGTCCTCGAACCCGGGCTCCTGGCGCGCGCCGCCCGCAACCGCCGCGCCTACCTGGGCGAGGCGCTCGCGGACCTGCGTTCGGCCCTGCGGGAGAGAGGGGGCGACCTCCTCCTGCGCCGGGGCGACACCGCCACCGAGGTCGGGAGGCTGGCCCGGGAGACCGGGGCCCGCACCGTCCACCTCAGCGCGGGCGTGAGCCGGTTCGCGTCCCGGCGCCTGGACGCCCTGCACGCCACCGGGCTGGAGGTGTGCGCCCACCCCGGGCTGACCGTGGTCCCGCCCGGCGACGTGACCCCGGGCAGCGGTGACCACTACAAGGTGTTCACCCCCTACTGGCGGGCCTGGGAGGCGGAGCGGTGGCGCGAGGTGCTGCCCGCGCCCGAGCGCCTGGAACTGCCCGAGGGCCTCGAACCGGGCGACCCGCTCGACGCGGACGACTCCGCCGGTGCGGGCTCCCTCGCCCCGGAACGGCAGACCGGCGGCTGGACCCGGGCACGCGCGCGCCTGCGCTCCTGGACCGACGGGGGACTGGCCGACTACGGGGACCGGAACGACGACCTCCCCGGTGCCGCCACCTCCCGCCTCTCCGCCGACCTCAGGTTCGGCTGCCTCTCCCCGCTGGAGGTCGCCACCGCAGCGCGGGACCTGCCGGGCGGCGACGCGTACGTGCGCCAGCTCGCCTGGCGCGACTTCCACCACCAGGTGACGGCGGCCTTCCCGTGGATCAACACCCGCGACTACCGGGCGCGTGACCGCGAGTGGCGGCACGACCCGGACGCCCTGGCCGCCTGGAAGGAGGGCCGGACCGGCGTGCCGATCGTGGACGCGGGCATGCGGCAGCTGCTCCGGGAGGGCTTCATGCACAACCGCACCCGCATGATCACCGCCGCCTTCCTCACCAGGACGCTGCGGGTGCACTGGCGTGAGGGGGGCGCGCACTTCGACGCGCACCTCACCGACGGGGACGTCGCCAACGAGTACGGGAACTGGCAGTGGACGGCGGGGACCGGCAACGACACCCGGCCCAACCGGGCCTTCAACCCCTCGCGGCAGGCGCGGCGCTTCGACCCCGAGGGCGTCTACGTGCGCCGCCACGTCCCCGAGCTGGCCGAGCTGTCGGGGGCGCGGGTCCACCGGCCCTGGAACGAGGGGGACGGGGAGGGTGTCGAGGGCTACCCGGCCCCGATCGCGGACCCCGGCCGGTGACCGCACCCGTGTCCGGGACGGGGGAGCGCCCGGGGGCGGTCCCCCGGGCGGAACGGCTCAGCCGTTGTAGTGCCCGCAGTTGGGGCAGGTGCGCACCCCCGCGTTGAGGTACTCACCGCACCTCTCGCACTGACCGACGATGGGCTTGTCGTGCTTGGGGGACATGCGGGTGCCGGGATCGGGCAGCAGGGGAAGCCGGAGCACGGGATTCAAGGTCAACCTTCCGTTTCGGCCAGACCGTCGATGACGTCGTCCAGGACCAGGGAGCGGTCCCGGGCCGACATCAGGCGCAGTTCCCGGAGTGCGGGGAGGGTGTCCACGCCGTCGCCCCCGGCCCCCGTCACCGTGCACACGCGCATGCAGTGCTGGGTCGGGGGCCGCCAGAAGTCGCGTTCGTCGATGGGGGCGATGCGGTACACCGTGGCCGGGTACTGGGACGGGCGGCTCGGGGAGTGCCACTGTTGGACGCGGGACAGGACGAAACCCGTGATCAGGGAGTCGAAGACACCGCCCGACGCGAGGTCGGACAGGGCGTCCTCGTCGCCCTCGGCGCGGCAGGCGTCACATCCGGCGAGTTCCGCGCGCAACAGCCAGCGGGCACGCGCATGACTCACCTCTGGGTTCTTGAGCTTGCTCGGATGCCGGTGTCCCATGGAACGGAGCGTACGTCGGACGCCTGGGGCGCGGTGGACGGGGGTCCGTCCCCGGGGCCCGTCAGGTCTCGGACCCCTTCCGGGAAAACCGTCCCGAATTGACGTGGGGGTGTCACGAGGGCCGGTGCCACCGGTCGTGAATTCGACACAAGGCTGCATGAGAAATGATGCCCAAGATATCCGGCCTGTGGAAATGTGGTTCCAGAATCGCCCGGTCGAACCTCAGTCCACCGCCCGGGTCATGTGTGCGCGGGCACGCGGGCCAGGGACCACGCACTGGCCGCTGGTGACGGCGAAGAAGCGCTCCAGGCCGGGTACGCACACCGAGACCGTGCTCACTCCGTTGGCGGCCTCGTGGAGGATGCGCCCGTAGGGGCGGTGCCCGTGGGCGGTGAGCACGCGCACCAACGCGGCCAGGTGTCCGGCAGGGGACACGGGCGCCGTGGTGGCGGTGAAGGCGAGCACTCTCGCGGAGTCCAGGCGGGGAGTGAGATCGGCCCGGCCAGCGCGCAGGAGAGCGGGGTGGCGGGACAGCGCGGCGAGGTCGGGGGGCGGGTGCTCCTCGTGTTCGAAGATCGCGAGGACCTGCACGAACTCCTCCAGGGCACGACGGGCGGCGTGCGTGGCGCACAGGGAGGCGCCGTACCCGGCCATGTGGTGGCCCCGGCGGGCGGGGGCGTAGGCGTGGAACGCCGGTATGCCGAGGTCGGTGGTCATCTCCAGCAGCCACACCGCGGTGCCGGAGCGGTCCTGGGCCCGGGTGTGGAGCTGACGCAGGTCCTCGGGCAGGCTCGTCGGTTCCACCACGCGCAGGGGCGCCGGGTGTGGGGCCAGGAAGGTGGAGGAGAGCAGCACCGAGAGGGCGTCACGTTCGACGGTCTCGGCCAGGGCGTGCACGAAGGCTTCGGTGGCGGTGGCGCCGATGGCGGTCCCGTTGTTGGTGCTGTAGCGCGCCACGGTCGAGTAGTCGAAGGCGTCGCCCAGGGCACGGCGCTGATGGGGGGTCGCGGCGAGGTAGGAGGGGGTGTGCAGGTACACCGGCACGTCCGTACCCGCGCCGGATCCGTCCAGCGCGGTGTGGGTGCGGCAGGCCAGGAGTGCGGGCGGGGCCAGGGTCAGGGGGCGTATCGCGGGGTCGGTGGCCAGCTCCTCGGACACGAGCTCCTGGGAGGAGCGCAGCACCAGTTGTTCGGCGGTGATGGCGTGGGCGTCGCTGTGGTGGTGTTCCAGGGCTTCGAAGAGCGCGCCCACGCGGGCTTGCTCGCTCCCGCCCTTGCCCGCTCCGACACCGGCCGGGGCCGGGGTGCCGTCGAAGCGGTGCAGGTGGCAGCGCCAGGCGCCGTCCAAGTCGTGCAGTCGGGCGCGCAGTCCGGCCTGGGTGAGGGTCTGCTCGGCGAGCTCGCGGGCCCGGTCCAGGGAGAAGGCGCGCTCTCCGGCCTGATGGGTGCGGTGTGCCGGGGTGGAGGTCGTGGTCATCGAGCGGCCCGGTGGGGGCAGCGCCTTTCCGGTCGGGGCGGGCACCGGGGTCCGGGGCGTTCCGTCGAAGGAAGGTGCCGCCCCGGACGCGGACCGGTGCTAGGTCGTGTTTTTTGGATCATTCCGCGCTCGCGACCACCAGGCTGCCTCTCACTGCGCCGATGAAGCTCGGACAGCCAAACCCGGGCGGGCCCCCGCTGTGCGAGGCTGCGGAGCTTGCGTAGCAGCGCACAGTAGGGGCAGCTTCACTCATCGTCTTGCGAGAGATTGCCGGGCCCCCGCTGTGCGAGGCTGCGGAGCTTGCGTAGCAGCGCACAGTAGGGGCGACGGCCGCTCGCATCGATGGCGGCTCCGCCGCCACCAGCGAAAGCATCCAAAAAACACTCCCTAGGCGTCGGTTTCCTGGGTCGACTGGGCCTGTTCGATCTGCTGGAGTTCCTGCTCCTCCAGGTCCGTCAGACGGTTGTGAGGGCCGCCGCCGACTGAGTCCCACGTTCGGATACCCATTGTTGCCATCCCTGTTCGTTCGGTCGCCATTCTGGCATCGAGGGGAATACCCCTGTCTCGCTGGGACACAAACACGGCCCGGTGGTATCGGGGGAATGTCATGTTTGTGTGAATGGGTGGCGAATATGGTGGCCACAGGCACAACCGTCGCGGTGCCGCGCGAAGCGGTTGCCGGTCGCTTCCCGCTTCCCGGAGCGGTCGCGCCGGTCGATCGGGGCGTCCCCGGTGCTGGTGCGTGACATGAAACCACTCCGGAGGGCGGTGAGCCTGGGCCGGGACGGTCGGACCGGTATGCGGCACGCGATCCGACCAGGATCAAAGTACCTGCATCTAGGCAGGTCACGCGCTATATGGGGGGTACTGCCGAGTGTCGTACTACCGGTCGTAGACTTGTGACCATGAATCGGCTTGGCGAACTTGAACGCGCGGTGATGGATGTACTGTGGGCACGCAACGAACCAATGACGGTTCGTGAGGTCGGGAAGGCTCTCGCTGATCGGGACCTGGCCCACACGACCGTCATGACGGTGCTCGACCGACTGGCCAAGAAGAAGGTCGTCGACCGGGCACGCGAAGGTCGTGCGTGGCGGTACCGTCCAGCGGCCAGCCGTGAGAACTACGTGTCGGAGCTCATGTTCGACGCGCTCGGTCAGACGGTTGACCGCGACGCGGCCCTGGCCGCCTTCGTCCAGTCCATGGACGGCGGGGAGGCTGAAGCGCTTCGTCGCGCACTCGCGGAAATCGAGCAGCCAAGGAACTAGCCCCTATGGTCAGTGCCGCCCTCCTCACTCTCGTCGCGGTCAGCTGCCTCGTCGCCATGGAAGCACTCCACCGGGCGAAGTGGCCCTCCCGCGGTCCCTACACGGCGGTCATCGCCTGGCAGGCGCTCGGCCTGGCCTGGGGCGTGTCCACCATCGGCGCGCTGCTGGCCTACGGTCTGTCCTCCTACGAGCTCGGCGCCGCCGGCGGCCTGCTGGCCGCCGCCACCGACCTCCTCACCGGCCAGTTCATCATCTCCGAGTTCTCACAGGGGATCGAGGGGCTGAGCCACCTCGCCGCCGTCGTGCTCGCGACCGCGCTCACCCTCGTGCTCTTCTCCGGGCTCGTCGCCTCCTTCGTCCAGGTGGTCCGGGTCCGCAGACGCCACCACGACCTGCTCGAACTGGTGGCCAGCGAACACCCCGACGTCCCGGGCGCGCGCGTGGTCGACCACCCGGCGGCCGCCGCCTACTGCCTGCCCGGGGTGCTGCGCTCCCAGGTGGTGATCAGCGCCGGGGCCCTGGAGGTGCTCGACACCCGCGAGCTCGCCGCGGTGCTCGCCCACGAGCACGCCCACCTGCGCGAACGCCACGACCTCGTCCTGCTCCCGTTCTCCTCCCTCAAGCGGGCCTTCCCCCGCGTGCGCCTGGTGCGGACCTACTACGAGAGCGTCGCGCTGCTCATCGAGATGTGCGCCGACGACCAGGCCCGCCGCAGGAGCTCCTCCCGCGAGCTGGCCATGGCGCTGCTCCGCTTCGGCGCCGCCGGGCCCGCGCCCGTGCCCGCCGGTGCGATGGCCGCCGTGCACGCCGCCGAGCCCACCGTCATGCGCCGGGTCAACCGGCTCCTGCGCCCCGACGACGAGCTCCCGTACCACGCGGGCGCCGTGATCATGGGCGCCTCGGCCTTCCTGCTGGCCACCGTGACCTGTCTCTGGCACATCCCCATCTGACCGTCGCGCACGCCGCGCCGGGTGGTCCGGAACACTTCGCGCGCACCCGGTCCGTGATCTGCCCCTCCCTCGGGCACGATCCTCGCGTCCGGTCCGTTTAACGTGGAGAGCGGGCGGAACCCCGTTCGGACGCGTGTGGCGACTGGAGTGAGTCTTGTTCTTCTGGATCTGGCAGCTGATCTACCTCGTGACCTTCGTGGCCAGCCTGTACGCGTTCATCGAGGCCCTGAGGACGCCCGAGCAGGCCTTCGTGGTGATGGACAAGCAGACCAAGAAGCTGTGGGTGATCCTCACCGGTGTGGCCTCCGGTGTCTCCCTGCTCGCCGTCCTGACCGGCACGGGCATGTTCGTCATCCTGGGCCTCGTCGCGACCCTCATCTTCCTGCTGGACGTCCGGCCCGCCGTGAAGGGCGTGGGCGGCAACCAGAACAACGGTCCCTACGGCCCCTGGTAACCCGGGGCGGCCGAGCCGTCCGGCCTCCGGTGGCGCCCGCCACCGCGTGACGCCGCCCCGGCCCGTCGGGACCGGCCTCACCCGCCGTGTGGGGCCGAGGCCCGTGGCGGCGCGTCCCTCGGCGGCGAGGGCACCGGCGGCAGCACCTCGGAGAGCGCCTCCGCGTAGGCCGGATCGCTCGTGTAGTGGGAGTGACCCAGGATCTCCGGACGTCGGGCCTCCCCGGGCGGGGCGTCGTAGGAGCGCGGGTCGGGCAGCGGCTCGGCCTGGTCCACCATCTCCAGGGCCTCGCCCCCGTCTTCGCCCGCCACGGTGGCGCCACGGCGTCTGACCGGACCGCCGATGGCGTCGGTGACCCGCCACAGGTTGCGCCAGGCCGACACCCTCCCGGTCAGGTCCGCGAAGGACGCCGGTCCGAAGTAGGCGGGGAAGTACCGCGCGTACAGCCGGTCCAGGGGTGAGCCGTGGGTGATCAGGCGGACCCGGGAGCGGCAGCTCCGGGGCAGCTGCCACACGGTCGCCGCGGCCAGCACCGAGCCCTGCGAGTGGCCGGAGATCACCACGTCGGTGCCCTCACCGGCCATCCTCGCCACCCTCGCGGTCAGCTGCGGCACCGCGCGCTCGGCGTAGGAGGGCGGGGCCAGCGGGTGCGCGACCCTCGGCCAGAAGGTCCCCACGTCCCACACCGCGCCGACCGCCTGCCGGGTCGGCCGGTCCCGGTACGCGCTCCGGCCGATCCACACCAGGGCCACCAGGCTCGCCCCGCCGAGGAGCGACCCCACCCCCACCAGGGCGTCCAACGCGCTCTGGACCGCGCCCTGGAACTCCCCGGCCACGGCCGTGGGCGCGTCCACCGGACCGGCCACCAGGTTCCCGGTGATGATCGAGTAGAGCGCCAGCCCCACCAGCGGCACCACCGGGAGCAACAGCGCGGCCAGCACCGCGGGCAGCACCTCGGTCATCCGCCCGGCCGCCCTGGCCCTGGCGATGTCCCAGGTCCGGCGGTCCCGCACACTCCGCGAATACAGCGAGGTCACCTCCGGCAGCTGCGCGCGGACCGCCCCGCGCAGGCGCAGGGCCAGCACCGCCACCACGGCCAGCACGATCACCGCCTCGAAGGCGAACGCCAGCTGGAGCCACGAGTAGGCGGTCGGCGGCGACAGCGCCAGGCAGTCCGCCTCCGGCGCGCTCATGGAACCGCAGCCGCTCAGCCACAGCGACCCCTGGTAGACCAGCGCGGCCGAGAACCCGCCACCGAGCAGTGTTCCGAGCGCCGCCGTCGACGGCCCGGCCAGCCCCCGCATGGCGGTCCGCTCGTGCGGGCGGTCCACCGCGAACAGGACCAGGGCCGCCACCAGCAGCATCAGCACCAGCGCGCCCTGGGTGGCGAAGAGCGTGTTCAGCATGGTGCCGCTGCCGGGCAACCGCCCCTCGGCCACCCAGCCGGGGCGCGGCCACACCGTGTAGACCGCCACGGCCACCACCAGGACGAGCACGGTGTCCCGCAGCACCCGGCAGAACCGGTCGGCCCGGGCGTTCCACCGCGGATCCAGCCCGGGTACCAGCACGCTCGCGGTGCTCGCGGCCGCCACGGTCGCGAGCAGGAACGTCAGCACCGCCCCGACCCACCAGGCGCCCGGCTCGGCGGCCGACCCCCCGGACCGGGCCGACAGGTCGTGCAGGAAGGCGGGCACCAGCAGCAGCGCCGCGACGGTACCGACCGCCAGGGCGATGTGCACCGACCTCAGCCGGGCCATGATCTCGCTGTTGCGCCAGAAGTCCGGGTGGCTCAGGGGAGCGTCCTCGGCGTGGTCCGGCGGCACCGGGCCGGTCACCACCTCGTAGTCGGCGGCCGTCCTCCGGGACAGCCGCCACAGCACCACGATCACCGCGGCGGGCAGCACCGCCCCCACCAGCAGCCCCCAACCCGGCGCCGACAGCGGCGAGGAGGACGAGGCGAGGAAGGCCAGCCACGGGCGCGCCTGGACACACGCGTCACCCAGCCCGGCGCACTGCCAGCCCACCAGGTCCATGCCGACCCCGGCCGAGGCCAGGGTGATGAGCACGGTCAACGACAGCGCCAGCAGCCGTACCCCCGCCCCGTAGGCGATGCTGGCCGCCCTGCGGACCCCGGTCTGGCCCCGGTCCATCCGGCCGGGCCGCATCCAGTACGCCACGTTGAGCATCATGAACGGCAGCAGCAGGAGCCAGAAGGCCCGGGAGGAGCTGCCCGAGGTCAGGTTGCCCCAGGCGAAGATCTCGCGCCGCACCCCCGGCACGCTCTGGGTGTCCGGCTCACGCCGCCAGCGGAAGAAGCCCGCGAGCCGGTCGCCGCCCACGCGCATGGCGGGCTCCACGTCCAGGAGCTCCTCGGCCTGGCCGCCGCTGACCCCGTGCACGCGCAGCTCCACGCAGTTGCGGGTGGGAGCGGACCGGGGTTCGGCGGTGGGCGCGACCGGGGGCACGAGGGTGGTGACCGTGGTGTCCACGGGGGAGTGCCTGGCGGCGGGGGTCCGGGTGACGGAGAGGGTGGGAGACACGGGGCGAGGGTGCTCGGGCTCGTACGAGCCGGAGGGTTCGGGGGTGTCCGGCATGTCAGCATCCTGCCACGCACAGTCGCGATGAAACACGGAAAGCCGGAGCCTGTGGACAACCCGTGACCAGGCGTGCTACTTGACCATTCCCTCGTCACTCACGTCCCAGGTGTTGCAGGCCCCCGCCGACTGCTCGGTCCAACCGGTCCGCGTCCACCACACGCTGTTGTCCGAGGAACCGTGCGTGCGCTCCTCCTCGGGGCCGTCGGGGCGGTCGGCGGTGGCCGAGGCGTCGTCCAGGAGCGTGGACAGGTCCCCCTCCGAGAGCGGGTAGCTCACCCGGACGGACCCCAGGAACGCCGCCGACAGGCAGTTCGCCTGGAGTTCGCTGCGGCGCGTCCAGGAGTTGCGCCCCGCGTCGTCCTCCTCCAGCTGGCGCTGCTCGTGGTAGTACTCCAGGAGCCCGGACTCGCCCTGCACGTGGTGCCCGTACTCGTGGGCCAGCAGGGACGCGTAGACCACGCTGTCGTCCGAGCCGTTCCACTTCTCCACCACGTCCGAGGTGCCGATGTAGATCGACGCGCTGGCCCGGCAGTAGAAGGCGCCCGCCGGGGACGGGTAGGAACGGCAGGGGCTCACCCCGGGCTCGTCCCAGAACACCCGGTCCGGCGGGGCGAACGGGATGCCCGCGCGGTCGAACTGGGTCTTCCACACGTCGTCCAGACAGTCCGCGACCAGGTGCAGGAACCGTTCCATCGAGCCGGGGTCGTCGACGTCGAGTTCGGGTACCGGGCACGGCAGCGGACTCAGCCGACCGGTGTCGTAGATGGGGTTGGCGACCAGCGCGCTGTGGCCGGAGGGCCGGTCGGGCACGGTGCGCCCGGGTAGTCCCAGCTGACCGGTGGGCGCGTCGGCGGTGGGGCTCGGAGGCTGGCCGGGCTTGTCGTCGCCCCCGCCGTCGGCCCGCTCGGAGACCGTGTCCATGGCGGACTCGCCCTCGTTGACGCTGGTCCAGGAGAGCAGCGACAGCGCGAGCAGGGCCACCAGGAGGCCGCACACCGCGCTGAACACCCTGCGGTTGGTGCGGTGGGCCCTGCGGGAGTACTCCAGCCGGGTGGACGCCGCCGACAGGGCGGGATCGGAACCGCCCGGGCCGGGCCCGCGGGGCTCGTCGGAGCCTCCCGGTCCGTGGTCACCGCTCACCGCACCAGCTCCTCGCGGGCTTCCCAGGTGTTGCAGGCCGCCGGGTCGAGACGGTCCAGACCGTGCGCGGTCCACAGACGACCGTTCTCCACCGATCCGTGCGTGCTCGTGCCCGCGTGGTCGGAGCGGAGCCCGACGGAGTCGAGGATATTGGCTCGCTCCGACTTCCCGTAACCGAGGGACTCCTCAGCGGAGCCGACGAACACCCCGCCCAGGCAGTTGGCCTGGAGCTCGTTGCGCCGGGTGAGTTCGTCCGCCGTCTCCTGGTCGGCGTTGGCCCGGAGCGAGCGGAACTCGGCCAGGATCATCGACTGCCCCTGCACGTGGTGCCCGTACTCGTGGCTGAGCAGGAACGTGTACGCCTCGGCCTCGTCACTGCCCGCCGAGGCCGCCACGATGTCCTCCACCCCCAGGTAGAGGCCCTGGTTGGCCTGGCAGTAGAAGGCCGCCGTCCCCTGCTTGGGGAAGGGGCCGCACGGGCTGTTCCCCGCCGCGTACCAGTACACGCGGTTGGGGGAGGAGAACGGGATGCCCGCCTCATGGAAGTACGCGCCCCACGCCGCGTCCAGGCAGTCCGCGATGGAGTGCACGAAGGTCTCCACCGACTTCGGGTCCTCGGCGTCCATCTTCGGCGGCCGACACGTGACCTCGCCCAGCTCGCCGTTGGCGTACAGCGGGTTCTGCCCGAGCGGGTCCTCGATCCGCGCCGTGTCGGACTCCGCCGAGGCCGCCTCGGCCGACAGCACCTGGGTGGCGTCCGGTCCCACGGGCCCGCCCCAGGCGGGCTGCGCCGTCGGCAGCAGCGCCGAGAACGCCAGGAAGCCCGTGAAACCCACGGCGGCCAGCCCCGTGCCCAGGGACAGCGAGACTCCCAGCCCCATGCGCTGGAGGAAGCCGGGGCGCTCCGCCCAGGGGTCGGACACGGGTCGGTTCCGTCGTCGGGTCAGCACGCGACCGCGCCCCCGTTCCGCGCGGGAGGTCCGGCCACGCCGGAGGGGCGGTCGACGGAGCCACCAGCGGGGGTCCGGTACGCGACGCCGGGGAGGGCGCCCGATGGATACGGTCCGCTCACGGACCGGATAAGCTCTCGCGTCATGTGGTGGGTCGGCTCCTGGCGCCCGGCCGTCGCGATGGCGACGGCCCTTCTCGTGTTCTCCTCGCCGTTCGTGGTGGTCGCCGCGGGGTGGCCGGGAGGGCAGGCGCACGCGGTGACGGCGACCGCACCGGCAACCACAGTACCGGGGCACGAACCGACGGTCATCGACCGACGTTCCGCCACGGACGCGGTCATCACCAACGATATCCGTCTGGAACTGGACCAACTCGGCATTCTGCACGGCGAGGAGTCCATCCGGTTCGAGGGCCCGGCGCCGGAGACCTTCACCCGCGCCCTCACCGCCACGATGCTCTACGACACCGACCACGACCGCCGGTTCGAGATCAACGGGGTCTCGGCGGTCGACTCCGGCGGCTCCACCCTCCAGGTGGAGACCGAGGAGACCGACGGCGCCCTCCTCGTGCGCATCCCCACCGAGGGCACGCGCGGGGTGCGGCTCAGCTACCGGGTCAGCGGCACCGTGGGCGAGGTCGCCCAGGGGGTCCAGCTGGAGTGGCGGGCCGTGGGCGCCTACAGCCACGACGTCCGCTCCACCGACGTCACCGTCACCGCTCCGCAGCCCCCCGAGGCGCTGTCGTGCCTGGCGGGCGAACCCCGCAGCGCCATGTACTGCACCGCCTCGGACATGGGCGGGGACGCGGTCGTCGCGCACTTCCTCCAGGCCGACATGACCCCCAGCGACCGGCTGGACATCGTCGTGAACTACCCGCCCGGCACCGCCGAGGGCGAACCCCTCCTGAACCGCCGGTGGTCGCTGGCGTCCGCCTTCCAGGTGACACCGGGTACCGCGAGCGTGTTCGGACTCCTGCTGCTGGTCCTGGTCGGCGGGCTGATCGCCCTCATCCGCCTCCGGGGCCGCGACGAACGCGCGCTGCGCAGCGAGGCGGCGGAGGGCGACCACGCCCCTGTGGCCCGCGGCGAGCACGGCCGGATGCGCTTCGCCCCGCCGGACGACGTCCACCCCGGTCAGATCGGCACGCTGGTCGACGAGCGCGTGGACATCGCCGACCTCACCGGCACCGTCCTCGACCTGGCCGTACGCGGTCACATCCGGGTCGAGGAGCTGCCCCACGAACACTTCACGTCGGTGGACTGGCGGCTGGTCCGCCTGGACGGGCCGACGGAGGAGACCCTGCTCTCCTCCGAGTGGCTCCTGCTGGACGCCCTCTTCGGGGAGCGCCGCACCGTGCGCCTGTCCGAGCTCGGTTCCCCCCGCCACTCCGACGACTTCCCGGCGCGCGTGGACCGGGTCCGCGAGGAGCTGTACCGCGACATGGTCCGGCTCAAGTGGTTCTCCCGGTCGCCCAGCCGGGTGCGGGGGACCTGGACCACCGTGGGCATGGCCCTCACCGCCGTCGGGGTGGTCCTGACCGGGGTGCTCGCGGTGTTCACCAGCGCCGCCTTCACCGGGCTGGCCGTCGTCATCGCCGGTGCCGCCGTCACCGCGGGAGCGCAGTACATGCCCGCCAAGACCAGGCTCGGCAGCTCGGTGTACGCGCACACGATGGGCTTCCGCGACTACCTGCTCAGCCAGCGCGCCCAGAGCGCCCCGCCCGGCGAACGGGTGGAACTGTACTCGCGCTACCTCCCCTACGCGGTGATCTTCGACGACGTCGACCGCTGGGCCAACATCCTGGCCGCCGCGGCCATCGCGGACCTCAGTCCCGAGGAGCTCGACGGTGACGGCCTGCACTGGTACACCGGCCCGCGCGAGTGGCGGATCGAGGACTTCTCGGACTCGATCAGCACGTTCGTGGTCACCCTCACCGGTCTGATCACCAACACCCGACGTATGCGCCTGCTCAACCAGCTGCAACGATCGAGGTAGCACCGCCCCGACCAGGGGCGGGGAGTACACACGGGAACAGGGGAGGACCATGCGCGCTGTCGTGCAGCGGGTGTCGCACGCTTCGGTGACGGTGGAGGGCGAGGTGGTCGGAGAGATCACCCGTCCCGGACTGATGGCCCTGGTGGGGGTCACGCACACCGACACCGAGGAGGAGGCCCGCAAGGTCGCCAGGAAGCTGTGGTCCCTGCGGATCCTGGAGGGCGAGGAGTCCTGCTCCGACGTCGGGGCGCCGCTGCTGGTGGTCAGCCAGTTCACCCTCTACGGCGACGCGCGCAAGGGCCGCCGTCCCACCTGGCAGGCGGCCGCGCCCGGACCGGTGGCCGAGCCCCTGGTGGACGCGGTCGTGCGCGAGCTGCGCGACCAGGGCGCCGAGGTGGCCACGGGCGTGTTCGGTGCCCAGATGTCCGTCGGCCTGACCAACGAGGGCCCCTTCACGGTCATCGTGGAGGCCTGAGGGCGCGGGCGCGGCCGGAGTCCCGCCGCGCCCACCGGGTCACGGGGTCACCGGGTCACGCGCGCCAGGACGTGCTCCGGGACGGGGAGGTCGTGGACCAGGGCCGGGTCGGTGACCGGGGGGTCGAACACCGTGCGGACCGGCTGCACACCCGCCCAGAGCGGGAGGGCGTAGTCCTCCTCGTCGTCTGCGGGCGGGCCCGTGCGGACCTTCACCGACGCCTCCTCCAGGGACAGCGCCAGCACCCTGGTGGCCGCCATCTCCTTGGCGTCGGGCTGGCGGGCCGCCTCCCACTGACCGGGAGCGAGCTGCTCGGTGATCGCCCGCAGCGCGTCCCAGCGCTCCTGCTCGTCGGTGACCGCGCGCGGCGTTCCGAAGACCATCGCGGACCGGTGGTTCACGGAGTGGTGGAAGCCCGAGCGGGCCAGGACGATCCCGTCCAGCAGGGTGACCGTCACGCACATCTCGCCCGCCGCCCGCAGGGACCGGGCTCCGGTCGACCCGTGCAGGTAGAGGGTGTCGCCGATCCGCCCGTACCCCGTGGGCACGACCCGGGGCGAACCGTCCACGACCACGCCCATGTGGCAGACCAGGCCCTCGTCGAGGAGGTCGTACAGTTCGGCGCGGTCGGTCCGGGTCTTGTGCTTGGCGCGGTTGAGCCGTGTGCGTTCGGTGGTGGAGAGCATGCGTCTACGGTAGGCAGAAGTGGATACCCCAACCATGGCCACTTCTGGCAGGAAGTGAAAGACCACTTTGCCGCGACACCTCACCGAACCGCCGGTCCGCCTCGACCGCGCCGACCCCACGCCCCTCACCGCGCAGCTGTCCGGCGCGCTGCGGGAGGCCATGGCCTCCGGAGCACTCAGGGCGGGTGAACGGCTGCCCTCCAGCCGGGCCCTGGCCGGGCAGCTCGGGGTCAGCCGCACGGTGGTCACCGACGCCTACCAGCAGCTCTACGCGGAGGGCTGGCTCGACGGCCGCCACGGTTCCGGCACCTTCGTGGCCGAACACGGCCCCCTGCCGAGACCGTCCGCCCCCGCCCGACCGCGACCCCCGCGCACCGCCGAACCCGTCCGCGGGCGCCCCTCACGGGACGAGATCCGCCGTGCCGGGGCGGTGGACCTGCGGCCCGGCGCGGCCTGGGTCCGCGACCACGACCGCGCCGCACTTCGCCGGGCCTGGCGGCACGCCGCCGAGGTCCCGCCCTCGGACGACCCCGACCCCCAGGGGGACCCGAGGCTGCGCGCCCTGCTGGCCGAACACCTGCGCCGCACCCGGGGCGTGCGGGTGGGACCCGAGAACGTCCTGGTCACCCGGGGGACCGGGAACGGGATCGACCTGGTCGGCGCCATGACCGCCGGAGCGGAGGGGTGGCCGGGCACGGCGGCGTCCCCCGGAGTCCGCTTCCGCGCCGGGGTCGAGGAGCCCGGCTACGGGAAGGCCCGCACCATCCTGGCCGCACGCGGCGCCGAGATCGTTCCCTGCCTCGTCGACCACGACGGGATCCGCCCCGACGACCTGCCCGACGACCTCGCGCTCGTCTACACCACCCCCGCCCACCAGTACCCGCTGGGCGGGCGCCTCCCCGTGCCCCGCCGCGAACGCCTCCTGGCCTGGGCCCGGCGGACCGGAGCCGTGGTGATCGAGGACGACTACGACGCCGAGTTCCGCTACGACGTGGCGCCCCTGCCCGCCCTGTACGGGCTCGACCCCGAGCGGGTCGTACTGCTCGGCACCCTCTCGAAGACCCTCGACCCCGACCTCGGCATCGGCTGGATCGTGGCCGAACCCGACCTGCTGCACCGCCTCGCCCGGGTGCGGGCCGACCTGTCCGACCGCACCAGCGGACCCGTCCAGGCGGCCACGGCCCTCCTGCTCGAACGCGGGGACCTGGACCGGCACCTGCGCCGGATGCGCCTGGAGTACGCCCGCCGCCGCGCCCTGCTCGTGGAACACCTCGGCCCCCGGATCGGCGGGGACACCGCCGGGCTGCACGTGCTGCTCACCCTGCCCGAGGAGGCGGTGGCGCCCGTGATCGCGGCGGCGGCCGAGGAGGGGGTCCTGGTGGAGGACACCAGCCGCGCCAGCCACGGCGACCCCGGCGTGCACGGCCTGGTCATCGGCTACGGGACGGCGGGCGGCACGGAGCTCCGCCGCGCGTGCGAGGTCCTGGCCCGAGCCGTGGCACGCCACGCGGGGAGCGGTCGGCCGTCGGTACGCGGCATGGCGGGCGCCGAGCCCGCCGACCGGGAGCCGGGGAGCGCGGCGGCCCGGGACGAGTGAGCGGACGTCCCTGAGGGCCCCGGGTACCGGAGGCCGTGGACGTCCCCCAGGTCCGGGGCGCACCGGACGCGCCCGGCGGCGCGGGTCAGGCCCTCAAAAGGGCGCGACAGCGCGGCGCGGGCGCCCCGGACACACGAGGTCCCGGGCCGCGGCAGCACCGCGACCCGGGACACGAAGGGGAGGAGCCGGACGGGAAGGGGAGAGGGACCCGCAGGGGGACCTTCCGTGCCCGCCCGGCGCCCTACTCGACCTCGACGGTGACGGGCTCGAACTTGTAGCCGAGGCCGCGCACCGTGACGATGTACCGCGGGCTGCCCGGGTCCTCCTCGATCTTCGCGCGCAGACGCTTGACGTGCACGTCGAGGGTCTTGGTGTCACCGACGTAGTCGGCGCCCCACACGCGGTCGATGAGCTGCATCCGGGTGAGCACCCGCCCGGCGTTGCGCAGCAGCACCTCCAACAGCTCGAACTCCTTCAGCGGGAGCTGCACGCTGTCCCCGCGCACCGTCACCACGTGCCGCTCCACGTCCATCCGGACGGGGCCGGCCTCCAGGGCGGCGGGCAGGACGATCTCGTCCTCGCCCCGGCGGCGCAGCACCGCGCGGATGCGCGCCACCAGCTCACGGGAGGAGAACGGCTTCGTCACGTAGTCGTCGGCGCCCAGCTCCAGACCGACGACCTTGTCGATCTCGGAGTCCTTGGCGGTGAGCATGATGACGGGGACGTTGGACTTCTGCCGCAGGGTCCGGCACACCTCGGTGCCGGACAGCCCGGGAAGCATGAGGTCCAGCAGCACCAGGTCGGCGCCGGTCCGGTCGAAGGTCTCCAGAGCGACGGTCCCGGTGGGCGCGACCGCGACCTCGAAGCCCTCCTTGCGCAGCATGTACGACAGGGCGTCGCTGTAGGACTCCTCGTCCTCTACTACGAGTACGCGCGTCACTGTGCCGTCTCCTGGTGGTTGTCGTTCCGGGTCGCGTCGAGCTCCCGGCTCTCGGGTCTGGGCAGACGCAGTGTGAACGTCGAACCCGACCCCTCCTTGCTCCACACGGTCACTTCTCCACGGTGGTGGGTCATGATGTGCTTGACGATGGCCAGGCCGAGACCGGTACCACCGGTGGCCCGGCTCCGAGCGGCGTCCACACGGTAGAACCGCTCGAAGATTCGCTCCAGGTCCTGCTGGGGGATGCCGATCCCCTGGTCGGCGACGCTGATGTCCACGCTGCTCCGCGAGGTCCCGACGGACACCGCGACCCGCGTGTTCTTCGGACTGTAGGCCACGGCGTTGGCGATGAGGTTGCGCAGGGCGGTTCCCAGCATCGCCTCGTCGCCCAGGACCGTCAGCCCCTCGGCGCCGCTGCCGACCAGTTCGATGCCCTTGGCGTCGGCGGGCATGCGCACGGTGTCGATCGCCTCCTCGACGACCGAACCCAGGTCCACCGGGGCGGGCTCCGCGATGGGCTCGGCGCCCTGGATGCGGGAGAGGGTGATCAGGTCCTGGATGACCGCGGTGAGCCGGGACGCCTCGGTCTGCATGCGCCCGGTGAAGCGGCGCACCGCCTCGGGGTCGTCACTGGCGTCCTGTACGGTCTCCGCCAGGAGGGACAGCGCGCCCACGGGGGTCTTCAGCTCGTGCGAGATGTTGGCCACGAAGTCGCGCCGGACCGCCTCCACCCTGCGGTGTTCGGTCTGGTCCTCGGCCAGCACCAGCACCAGGCCGGTGCCGCCCAGAGGGGCGACCCGCACGGCGAAGGACGTGGCGTCGGGGCCGAACTTGCGGACGGCCACCTCGATGTCGGTCTCCCGGATCACCCCGTCGCGCCGGACCTTGCGGGCCAGCGTGAGGAGTTCGCCTATGACCAGTTCCTCCCCTCGGACGATGCCGAAGGCCCTGGCTGCGGAGGAGGCGCGCAGCACGCGGTCGCCGGAGTCGAGGACCACCGCAGAGGAGGGAAGCGCGGACAGCACCTCCGCCACCCCTTGGGGGAGGGTGCTGCCGTCGTGGCGTGGTGACGGCGCCTCCTCGCCCGTGGTGCGCGTACGGAAGAGAGGGCTGGCGGCGACGACGCCGATGGCGACGCCCGCGACGAGCCCGATGATGCCGACGACCGCGGCGAGAAGTTCCCCTTGCACGATTCGATCGTAAACGTGCGGACTGGGGCTTTACCCGGTCAGGGCATGTGACACAACCGAGGTTCTTTCATCGTTCACCAACTCTTGGCCGATCCTTCAAACACAGACTGGGAGCATTGAGGACATGCGCGATACCTACCATGAGGACCTAGACAGCCTGAGTGAACGCCTCGTCGAGATGACGAGGCTCGCCAGGCACGCAGTCGCGCGGGCCACCACGGCCTTGCTGGACAGTGACCTGAACGCGGCTCAGGAGGTGATCTCGGGTGACGAGGAGCTCAACCGCCTCGACCAGGAGATCGAGGACACCGCCTTCAGCCTGATGGCGCGGCAGCAGCCGGTCGCCTCCGACCTGCGGACCATCATCACCGCCCTCTCGATGCGCGGGGATCTCGAGCGGATGGGTGACCACGCCGTTCACCTCGCCAAGATCGCCCGGCGCCGCCACCCGGACTCCGCGATCCCCAAGCCGGTCCGCTCCATCGTCCTGGAGATGGGCCACCAGGCGGAGCTCCTGGTGATCAAGGCCGGTGAGGTGATCATGGAGCGGGACCCCGACACCGCTCTGGAACTGGACAAGGACGACGACAAGATGGACCGGCTGCGGCGCAAGCTGTTGCAGCGCATCCTCGCTCCGGGCTGGGAGTACGGGGTGGAGGCCACCATGGACGTCACCCTGGTCGGCCGGTTCTACGAACGCTTCGGTGACCACGCGGTGCACGTGGCGGACAACCTGGTCTACATGGTGACGGGCGAGAAGCGTGAGGACTACGAGCCCGAGGCCTGATGACGGGGTCATGACGTGCGGTGCGGTCGGGTTGGCCGGGCCCGGGGATCCGGACGGGTCACGGGCGGGCCGACCCGATCCGAAATCGTGACCTTTATCGCTCTGGACGCTCGCGGAGGGTGTCCGGGCGGGGGCGAACCCTACCCCGATCCGCGCCCGCGTCAAGCCGCGCTTCGGCTGGCCAGCAGGGGTGGAGGCCTCTCGGGAGCGCTCCGACCGGGTGGCCGGGACTCCTCGGGTACACTTTGTCAAGGCCTAAAATGTGTGGCCTGACCTGCGTGTTCGCAAACCTAATAGGTACGTTAAGTCACAGATTCGTGGTATCCTTGTGGTAGCGGAAGGGGTACCTGTCACATGGCTTTCAAGGTCGGCGACACTGTTGTCTACCCCCATCATGGGGCTGCTCGTATTGAAGCGATCGAGACTCGCACCATTAAGGGCGAGGACAGAACCTACCTCGTTCTGAGGGTTGACAAAGGCGATCTGACGGTGCGTGTGCCGGCCGCGAACGCCGAGGATGTCGGCGTTCGTGACGTGGTGGGGCAGGAGGGCCTGGACAAGGTCTTCGAGGTGCTGCGCGCACCTCACACCGAAGAGCCCACCAACTGGTCCAGGCGCTACAAGGCGAACCTGGAGAAGTTGGCGTCCGGCGACGTCAACAAGGTCGCCGAGGTCGTTCGGGACCTGTGGCGCCGGGACAAGGAACGTGGCCTGTCCGCGGGCGAGAAGAGGATGCTGGCCAAGGCCCGGCAGATTCTCGTGAGCGAACTCGCACTCGCGGAAAAGACCAACGAGGACAAGGCGGAAGCCCTCCTCGACGAGGTTCTGACGAACTGATACTCGCGGAATCACGTAATTCATGACGAAAATGCCTCGGGTGGGCGTCGGTACCGACGTCCACCCGTTTTCTCCTGGACGGACACTTTTTCTCGCCGGTTTGGAATGGCCGGGTGAAGACGGTGTCAGCGGCCATTCCGACGGTGATGTCGCCGCCCACGCGGCGTGCGACGCGCTGTTGTCCGCCTGCGGACTCGGTGACCTCGGATCCAACTACGGCACGGCCGATCCCCGGTGGAAGGGCGCCTCGGGTGCGGCCCTGCTCACCGAGACCGTCGCCCGCGTGCACGCGGCCGGATTCGAGATCGGCAACGTGGCCGTCCAGATCATCAGCAACCGACCCAAGTTCTCTCCCAGGCGCCACGAGGCGGAGAAGACCCTCTCCGAGGTCGTGGGTGCGCCGGTGAGCCTGTCGGCCACCACCACCGACGGCCTGGGCCTCACCGGTCGGGGCGAGGGCATCGCGGCCGTCGCCACGGCCGTCTGCGCTCCCAGGGACTGACACACGCACGGAGGGCGGCCCCGCAGTCGCGGGGCCGCCCTCCGTGCGTTGAGCTGGGGCCACGGCCGTCCGAGCGCCGACCGCGCCAGGCCTGCGGTGTCCGGCGCCGGGGGAGCGCTGCCGTGCGGCCCCCCGTCAGCCCGCACGGGGCGGTGGCTGTCGAGGGCGGCGCGGGGCCCGTGACTGGTCGCGTCGGGTGTCCGGGTAGCGCCAGGTCGTCCCTCCCGGCCACCGAGGCTCCTGAGGGGGCTTCCTCCCGCCGTTCTGATGGCCGGAGTCCGTCCGTGACGGAGCGCCCCTGCGGTGTCCGGCGCCGGGGTGGGGACCTTCGGTCGCTCGGTCTCGCGGGAATCCCTCGAAGCGCCGCTGTGGGACCGGTATCCGGTCCGTGACGGAGTGCCTGGTCAGGGGACCGAAACCCGCCGTTCACAGCCGTGTGAGAGCACGATCCGGATGGTCGTTCACAGGGCGGGGCGGGTTGTCCACAGGCGAACGGACCGACTCTGGTGGAGCCCCCTCAGACACGCGTAGCGTCGACTTCGGGGGATCCTCCGCTCCCGCCCGCTCCGTGCTGCCCTCACCCAGGCCCGCCCCCGCCGCTCAGCAGCCCAGGCGCCCCGGCCACGCGCCCCCGCCGCCCCGGTCCCGGACGTACGTCGGCCCCGGAACCCGTGGTTCCGGGGCCGACGTCCCCTTGTTCAGGCCCCGTCCGAGGCCGGGGCGCACGTCCTGCTCAGTGGTCCTCAGGAGGCAGCGGCTCACTGCGCACGCGGCGCGAGGGCGGGCCCGAGGCGAAGTCCGGCATGGGCGGACGCTTCGGCTTCAGCACCATGGGCCGCTTCTCCATGGACCTGAGCGAGCGCGGACCGGTGCGGGGCGCGCGCTCCGTCAACGGCTCGCGCTCGGGCTCGTGTCGCGCCACCGACTCGGGCTCCGGCTCGGGATCGTGCTCCGCCTCGGCCTCCACCTCCGCTTCGTCCTCGGGCAGGGGCTCGGGATCGGGCAGCGGCTCCGGCTCCGGTCGGGCCGCACCGGGCGGAACCGAACCCATCCGGAAAGCGGCCCGCACCGAGGGGCCGGTGTCGTGGTCCAGGGCCGGGGTCGCCTCAGCCTCACCGGTCGCCCGACCCACCAGGGGAGCGGGCTCGGCCGGGGTGTCGTCCTCGGGAGGGGTCCACACCGGAGGCACGTAGTCGGCCAGGTGCGAGGGGGCCGGGTCCTCGGACGGCGGCTCCCACAGCGGAGACCCGCCGTGGTCGTCCGCGGACTCGGGCTCCGCGCCCGTCTCCTCCTCCGCCACGGCGGGAAGGTCCTCGATCTCGGGCAGGGGGCCGGACCCGGTCTCGCCCTCGGGCCACAGCTCCACGGGGCCGCCGCCCCGGCGGGCCTCCGGAGACACCTCTTCCCCGGGTTCCTCGGAACCGGTTCCTCCCTCCGTCCCGGCCCCCGCGACGAACGGCTCCGCCTCCGGGGCCTGCTCCGGCTCCGGCTCGGGCTCCGGAACGACCGGAGCGGGGACGGGTGCCTCCGCCTCGTCCGTGCTGGGGTCGGCCACCGGGGAGTCGTGCTCGAACCCCTCGTCGGCGAGGCGGTCGGAGTCCGGGGCGGCCGGGTCCCCGGATCCCTCGGACCCGTGCCCGGCTGTGTGCTCGGACTCGGACTCGGGGGAATGGGTCGGGGCGGGCACCACCGGCGGCTCGGCGGCAGCGCGCTTGATCGGGTTGTCGCTGTCACGGGCCCGACGGGGGAGCGGCAGCGTGGGCACGGAGGCCTCGGCGGCCTCCCCAGCCCCGGCGTCCACCGCGGCGACCGGTTCCGTCGGGGAGTCCGGGTCGTCGGCGTCGGAACGGTCGTCCCGGGGGAGGTCCACGGGACCGGCCTCGACGGCGGCCTCGCTCGCGCGCCCGCGTTCGGCCTGCTCCTGCTCGGCCTGCTCCGCGCGCTCCTGTTCCTCCCGCTCGCGTTCCTCCTGTTCGGCGCGCTCCCGGTCCTCGCGTTCGAGGAGCTCCTTCCGCTCCTTCTCCTCCTGCTCCTCGCGGTCACGGCGCAGGGTGGAGGTACGGGCGGGCAGCGGCGCCACCCGGGACTCGTCCTCGTCGGACTCGTCCGTCGCTTCCGTCCCGTCCGAGCCCAGGCGCAGCAGCCGGGTCTTGAGCGCCTCCGTCCCGTCCCGGTCGCGGGGCGGGGCGTCCTCCGGCCTCGGGCGCCCGCGCAGCACGGTGGCGCGGTCGTCGGCGGGGTTGGCGCGCGGACGGCCGCGGCTGTTGCGTCTGCGGACGTGCGCGCGCACGGTGATCCACAGCAGGAACGCCACCAGCAGGGCGGCCAGCGGGGCGACCGCGACCACCACCTGGACGATCCCCTCGTGGTTCGCCGCGATGCGGTCCACCATGTTCATGCTGTGCAGCACCATCGGCACGGCCGCGGCGAGGATCAGCAGGGGGATGAGGACGACGTCCACCCAGAGGCGCTCGCTCGGCGGAGCCGCGCGCAGGACGTAGCTCACCCAGAAGGCCATGAGGACCAGCAGGGTGAACGTCACCGGGAAGACGTGCGGGAGGAAGCCGCCCTCGTGGTGCACGATCAGGGCGAACCGGTAGATGCCGTTGTAGGCGATGACTAGGGCGCACAGGGCGATGACACTGACGAACACGGCGCCACCGACGAGAGCACCGGCTCCCGCGCCGCGATTCGCGGTCCGACCGTTCCGTGTCCCTGTCTCGGGGGCGTTGTTGAAAGGGGCCATCGTCACCGAAGCGTAGTCCAGGCAGTGCCGCGAACACGAGATTCCGGCCGATTCCGGCTGCTTCCCGACGCTGGTGCCGAAGGGTGCCCGCCGCCGACCCGTCCCGGTTGGCGGAGCGTGCCGGGCGATCCCACTCCGAGGAGGGGTCGGAACACCGGGTCATCTCACATGTGGGCGGGGGCGATACGGCTCGCCCCATATGAGTTCTCCGGGCTGTCCGGAGCGATCCGGACCGCGTCTCGCCCCGAACCCCGTACCGAACCGGTGGTGCTTACTGGTTTGTGATGCCCCGGTGAGGGGAGAACGGATAGTCTTGACAACGTGAGTCTGCGCTTCTATGACACCAGTGCCCGACAGGTCCGAGACTTCACCCCCATCCGTGAGGGGTGTGCCTCCCTGTACCTGTGTGGTGCCACCGTGCAGGCACCCCCGCACATCGGCCACATCAGGTCCGGTGTCAACTTCGACATCCTGCGCCGCTGGCTGACCCACCTCGGATACGCGGTGACGTTCTGCCGCAACGTCACGGACATCGACGACAAGATCATCCGGGTCGCCGCTGACGAGGGCGTCCCGTGGTGGCAGGTCAGCGAGCGCAACCAGCGCGCCTTCACCTGGGCCTACGACACCCTGGGCTGCCTGCCGCCCACCGTCGAGCCGCGCGCCACCGGTCACGTGCCGGAGATGATCGAGCTCATGCGCCGCCTGATCGACGCCGGGCACGCCTACGCCGCCGACGACGGATCGGGCGACGTCTACTTCGACGTGCGCTCGCACCCCGCCTACGGGGAGCTCTCCAACCAGCGCCTCGACCAGGTCGTGGAATCCGCCGACTCCGACCCGGACCGCGACAAGCGGGACCCGCGCGACTTCGCCCTGTGGAAGGGCGCCAAGCCGGGCGAGCCCAGCTGGGAGACGCCCTGGGGACGCGGCCGTCCCGGCTGGCACCTGGAGTGCTCCGCCATGGCCACCAAGTACATGGGCCCCAGCTTCGACATCCACGGCGGCGGGATCGACCTGATTTTCCCGCACCACGAGAACGAGCAGGCGCAGTCGCGCGCCGCCGGTGACGGCTTCGCCCAGTACTGGCTGCACAACGGCATGCTCGCCATCGGCGGCGAGAAGATGAGCAAGTCCATCGGGAACTCGCTGCTCATCCCGCAGGTGGTGCGCAAGGTGCGCCCGGTCGAGCTGCGGTACTACCTCGGCCAGGCCCACTACCGGTCCACCATCGAGTACTCCGACGCCGCCCTCCAGGAGGCCGCCGCCGCCTACCAGCGGATCGAGGGCTTCCTCACCCGAGCCGTCGAGGTGCTCGGCACGATCACCCCGGCCGCCGACGTCCCGCCCGCGTTCACCGAGGCGCTCAACGACGACCTGGGCGTCTCCCAGGGGTTGGCGATCGTCCACGGCCACGTGCGCGAGGGCAACACGGCGCTCGCCGCCGGTGACAAGGAACGGGCCCAGGAGCTCGCCGCCGAACTGCGCGTCATGCTCTCCGTGCTGGGCCTGGACCCGCTGAGCGAGCAGTGGTGCGGCGGCGGGGACCAGGGGCTGACCGAGGTCGTGGACGCCCTGGTGGCCGTCGCCCTCGAACAGCGCCAGGCCGCGCGCGGACGCAAGGACTACGCGGCCGCCGACGCCATCCGCGACCAGCTGGCGGACGCCGGTGTGGTGGTGGAGGACACCCCGCAGGGGCCGCGCTGGGACCTGCGCAAGGGCTGAGCTCCTCCGTGTCCGGGGCCGGGACATCCCGGCCCCGGCACCGACGCGTGTGGTGCCGGGTCGGCACTAGGCTGGGAGTTTGCCGCCGCCCCTCGGCGCCGCGGCTACCCCATCGGCCGGAAGAGTCCTTCCGGCATGCTCGCGACACGTAACGGGAGGCGGCGACCATGCCGGCGAAGAAGAGTAAGAAGGGCCCCACGAAGGGCAGCGGCGGCAAGGGCCGGCGTTCCCTGGAGGCCAAGAGCGGCACCCTGCCCGCGGAGCAGCGGCACTGGTACGACGGCAAGCAGCGGCACAAGGCCAACAAGCGTGCCGGGCAGACCGGCGGCCCCGCGGCCTCGGACAGCCCCCGCAAGGAGCGCTCGCCCAACCGGCCGGACAACTCCGACCTCCTCATCGGCCGCAACCCGGTGGTGGAGGCCCTGCGCGCGGGCATGCCCGCCACCCGCCTGTTCCTGGCCAACAGCCTGGACCCGGACGACCGCGTCAACGAGGCCGCCAAGCTCGCGGGCGCCCAGGGCGTGGACGTGGTGGAGGTCAACCGCACCGACCTGGACCGCCGCTGTGAGAGCAACGGCCTGCCCGGCGCCACCCACCAGGGCATCGTCCTCCAGGTCCGCCCGTACCAGTACTGGGCGGCCGAGGGGCTGCTCGACAAGGCGCTGGCGTCGGACACCCCGCCGCTGATCGTCGCCCTGGACGGGGTCACGGACCCGCACAACCTGGGCGCCATCGCGCGTTCCGCCGCCGCCTTCGGCGCGCACGGCCTGCTCATCCCGGAGCGCCGTACCGCCAGCGTGACGATGGCCGCGTGGAAGACCTCCGCCGGAACCCTGGCCAAGCTGCCGGTGGCCCAGGCCACCAACCTGACCCGCACGCTGGAGATCTACAAGAAGGCGGGGCTGTTCGTCGCGGGACTGGACGCGGGTGGCGACACCCAGCTGCCCGACCTGGAGCTGGCGACCGGCCCGCTGGTGATCGTCGTGGGCTCCGAGGGCAAGGGTCTGTCCCGCCTGGTCCGCGAGGTCTGCGACGTGGTCGCGAGCATCCCGATCAGCGGCGCCGAGTCCCTGAACGCCTCCGTGGCCGCCGGTGTCTCCCTCTACGAGGTGGCCCGCCGACGCGGAGCCGAGGCCAGCTAGCCGAAGGTCGTATTCGGAAGCCCCTGCCGCCTCGGCAGGGGCTTGATCATGTCACGGTGACGGCTGCCGCTGGGGCGCGCATTCAACGGATCAGTTGCTTCAGGGCAAAGAACGCTCCCCCCAGGGTGCTCACCGCCACCAGAGGTGCGGTCCCGTCGGGTGTGCCGGAGCGCCAAGCGACCCACCACATGATCGCGGCGCAGACCAGGCTCCAGAGTGCTATGACCGCGAATCGTGTGCTGACGTGCACCGACTCAGGCCCTTCTCCGTTGGGTTCGGACTGTGTCGGGTCGGTTCGGGACATGGTCGTGGAACTTTCTCTTGAGTCGTGGGAGTCGGGTGGTTGAGCGCGCGTTGGGCATGCGTCAGATCCTTGCCGACCTGGAGGGGGCTACGCCGCTTCGCGATCGGTTCTGCGCATGACTCGCGCCTGGCCCGGGATCGCTCCCGCCATCTGCACCACGTAGATGATTCTTCTGCCTGCGGGCAGATAGTGGAGGTCGCTGATTCGTTCTTCGATCCAGTCCTCACGGTGCTGACTCGGAAGGACCAGTGCGAGTGCACGAGCAACTCGGCGCAGCAGTGGCAGAGAGTGGCGTGGCGTGCGAGGCGGCACGGTGTCTTCGGCACCGTGCCGATAGGAACGAATCCGCCCGTTGGCGATGTCGTCGAGCATCGCCTCGGCGATCTTGAGGTCATCCGCCGCCGACCTGATCTTGGTAAGCACTTCTTCGCTTCGACCCTGGCGCAGCGATTTGCAGTGGTCCGCGAGGACCGCACAGACACGCTTGCTGTCCTCCATACGTTCCTCCGCTGCGGGTGCCGCGATGGATTCCATGAGAGTGAACGCGGCTTCCAGGGCGCGACAGATGATCCCGGCGGCGTCGAGCCCGAAGGGGTGGACGCGGTAATTGAAGGGGCCGAGAGTCTGGGGGAGGAGTTCGCGCACGGTCTGGAGCAGACCGAGTGTGCGGCGGGCGATCGATCGGGGAGAGCTCTGTTCACCGCGGAGCCGACGAATTCGCTCCTCGTTCATGGGTGGCCGACGTGGGAGGGTCGGTTTCGGGGGGGTATCGGAACTCATGCCTGCGCGGGCCCCTCTTCGGGAGTGCGCAGCTCCCACAGTCTGCGTACGGCCGCGTTCTGCTGGTGTGCTTCCGCCAAGGCCACCCGACTCTCGGCGCAACCGTCCGCCGTGAGTTGGTAGTACTTCCGCCGGGGTCGGCCAGCGTCCGCCTGCTCTTCGGGCGTCTCCCAGCGGCTTGAGACCCAACCACAGGCCAGGAGCCTGGTGAGGATCGGGTAGACGGTGCCTGCGGGAAGTCCGATCTCTTCGCAGAGTTGCAACCCGTACACAGGTTTGTCAGGTGACGTCAACAACTCGCGTAGAACGAGTTGGGTCTGGAGGGTGAGCCTCAGTGGTGGCATAGGAGAACTCTATATAGCCCACCGGCTCCTTGTCTCGTCGATGTCGTTGACACAGTGACCGCTGGGAAGTCCGAGTAGGCCAGTCGGCGCCGGACCCGGTACCATTCTGCTTGGACGTACCGGGGCCAGGCGCCCCGGCGGTCGGCCGACGTAGCTCAATTGGCAGAGCAATCGCCTTGTAAGCGATAGGTTAGGGGTTCAAGTCCCCTCGTCGGCTCTCATACTTCCTCTGGCCCGGTCACCCGACCGGGCCGGAGTCGTTTCCGGGACCGGGGATCACGCAGCTTCCGCGGGTGGGCGCAGTCCCGTGTGCGCGGCGCAGAAGGCGAGGACGTCCGCCTGTAGGTCGAGCGAGCGCGAGAGCGAACGCTGACCGTGCCCCACGTCGGACTCACAGCGCAGGAGCACGGGGCGACGCGGGTCGGGGGGCGAGGCGTGCTGGAGCGCCGCGGTCAGCTTCCGGGTGTGGAGTGAGTCCACCCGTGGATCGACCCGGGGGCAGGTCAGCAGGACCGCCGGGTAGGCGGTCGCCGTTCGGACCCGGTGGTAGGGCGAGTAGCCGAGCAGGGTGGCGAACTCTTCGGGGTCGGCGGCCGTACCGAACTCCTCGGTCCACAGGTGCCCGAGTCCGAAGCGGTGGTAGCGGAGCATGTCGGTGACCGCGTCCGAGACCACGGCGGCGGCGTACGACTCGGGGCTGCTGGTCAGAGCGGCCGCGACCAGCAGTCCGCTGTGCGATCCGCCCCTGATGGCCAGCCGCGCCGGTGTGGTCCACCCCTGGTCGACGAGCCACCGGGCGGCGCTGACGAAGTCGGCGACGGCGTTGGGCTTGTTGCGCCCGCGCCCGGCCTCGTGCCAGGCGGTGCCCTGTTCGCCTCCGCCGCGCACGCTCGCGATCGCGTAGGCACCGCCCGCCCGGACCCAGGCGGTGATGCTCGGCGAGTAGGCGGGAGGGGTGGAGGCGCCGAACCCGCCGTAGGCGGTCAGCAGGGTGGGATACGGCCCCTCCCCGGTGGGTGGGACGACCACTCGCATCCGCACCCGTGTGTCGTCATGGGAGGCGTAGACGACCTCGTGGACGCGGGGACGCGGTTCGGCCCGGGCCGAACCGCGACGTGTCGGCTCGGGTTCGGCGACGCAGCGCCGGGTGCCCAGGTCGAAGCGGTGGACGGTGGGCGGGCTCGTGAAGTCGGTGTAGGTGAACCAGGCCCGCTGCCCGCCTTCGGGAGGCGCGGTGAGCCGGGAGACGCTGCCCGACCCGGGAAGGGTGACGTCACCGAGGAGGGCCCCGTCGGCACCGTGCAGGGAGAGTTCGCTCGATCCGTGCCGGGACCAGGCCAGGAGCAGCCGGGGGACGCGGGACTCGGCGAGCATCGCGCAGTCGGCGAGGACGCGGCCCGGCCGTTCGTCGATCACGGTGCGCCACCGTGTGGAGTGCGGATCGTCCGGGTCGACGGCGCACAGGCGGCCGAACGGGGCGCCGGAGTCGGTGATCGCGTAGATCCGGTCGCCGGAGGCGAAGCGGAGCACCGCGCGGGTGCCGTCCGCGGTGCCGTCGTGTACCAGGACCGGACGGACCGCGCTGGCCGGGTGGGCGTCGCGGACGAGCCACAGGACGTTGCCGGAGGTGGCGCCGGGTGCGGCGCTGAGCATGAGCCACCCGGAGTCCGGGCTGGTCGTGACCGACATCTGGGGCAGGTCGGTGGTGAGGAGTTCGGGGTCCGTGTCCGGGGCCGCGCCGACGCGGTGGAACCGCAGGGACCGGCCCGGTGCGCCCTCCACCCGGTCGGACACGTAGTAGAAGCCCGTCTCATCGGGCGACCAGGCCACCGGGGTGGCACGGCCGGGGGTGATCGGGCCGTCCACGACGCGGCCGTCGGTGACGTCCATGACCCGGAGCCGGGGACGCTCGTCACCCCGGCGTGAGGTCTGGTAGGCCAGCAGGTCTCCGCTGGGGGAGGGGCGCCAGGCGTCCAGTGTGGTCGTCCCGGAGGGGTCCTCCGCCAGCGGGTCCACGAGCGTGCGTTCGGCGCCGTCGCGGTCGCGGACCCTCAGCTCCGGGAGCTGGCGGCCGTGGTGGGCCCGCAGGTCGAAGCGGCGTCCCGAGCGCCAGACGGGCGGGCGTGCGCCGGGGGCGGAGGCTCGTTCCAACAGCGTTCGGAAGGCCGCACGGCCCGGCCACGAGGACCGGTGGTGCTCCAGGAGAGCGGACTGCCGCGCCAACCACTCCGCGCAGTCGGGGTCCTCCCCGTCCTCCAACCAGCGGTAGGGATCGGCGACGTCGCGTCCGTGCAGTCGTTCCTGCGTCGAACCCCGGTACGTGCGGGGGACACCGGTGACCGGCCCCGCATCCGTTGCGTCCACAGGTCCCTCGTCCTTCCCGCGTCGTGGAGAGGGCCCCGTCGAGAGCCCGCCGCCCCCGGACCGTCACCCGGTGCTCAGTCCTGGTCGCCCTCGACCAGTTCCAGGCGCCATCCCTCCACGTCGATGATCTCGTCCGACAGGATGACCGGAAGACCGAGCTGCGTGGGCAGTTCCTCCATGAGAACCTCCAGTTGCTGAGAGATGTCAATTGGGCACTCACGGTAGTTCCCGCTGTTCACGGAGGTAAACCGCGAGTCAACGGGGTGGTGCGCCGAAGTGCCGCCACGGAGACCGGGCACGTCGAGGCCCCCGGACGAGGCGTGCCGGATCCGGTCACCCGAGCAGGGGCGCGAGATAGCCGCCCTCGGCGTCGAGCAGGTCCGTGAGCAGGCGGGCCGGGCGCCGGTCCTCGACACGTTCCTCGGCTCTGTCAGGGGCGAGCCAGATGTCGAGGTCGCGGAGCTGGTCGAGAACCGCGGCGCCGTGGACGAGCGCGCGACCATGGATCGGGTCCATGTGACGGGCGGCGATCCCGACGGCGGCGGCGCCCGCCTCCGAATCAACGCGCTGGCCTTCCTCGGACACTCGGGCCTCGCACACCAGTCGGCACAGGTCGATCTCGACCGGACCGAGCACGGCGAACTCGAAGTCCAGCAGGGCGACGACCTCGTCGTCCCACAGCGCGTTCATCAGGGCGAGGTCGCCGTGGTTGACGGTCTGCTCGACCAGGGGCGCGGCCCGGAAGTAGCCCTCGACGACCTCGTGGAGCCGCGACCGCTGGGCGCGGGACAGCCCCAGCGCCACTTCGGCGCGTCCCGCCGCCGCCGTGGCATCGTCGAGCGACGCCGGAACGAAACCCCCGTGCGAGGCGACGCGCGGCCTGAGAGACGCGCTCGCATCGTGCACGATCCGGGTCCGAGCCCACAGTTGACAGACCGCCCGTCGTTGCTCCGCAGGAGTCAGCGTCGGCCATGCCTCGTGCAGGTTCTGGCCGCGAACCTCCGCGGTCACGATCCAGCCGTGGCCCTCCGTGGTGCCCTCCCCGAGGATCTCGGGGTGCCCGACCTCTCGTGGCAGAGCACGGACGAGCGCGACCTCGCGGGCCATGTCGACCGGTGTGTGCGCGATCCGCACGGCGATACCGTCACCGACCCACGTCGCGTTCGAGTACCCGTTCGCGCGCTGCATGCGCGCGAGTTCGCCGCCATAGCGGGCCGCGACCTCGGCGGCCAGGCCCCGGACGCGGGCGGTGTCGGACGGATCGCGATGCGCGTCGAGCGGATGGATGCTCGCACTGGGCTCCTGCGTCATGCGTGCATCCTCCCAGGGTCGTACGAGTGCTGGTGCGGAGGCGGCTTCGATCCGCTTCGCCCCCCGACCGGGGAGAACAGGATGACGAAGCACCCAGAGTGAGGAGTGCTCGCGGTCGCCGGGGGCCATCCGTGACGCACCGGATGGCGGAGGACCCCCGTGACGTGTCGGCCCGGAGGGGCGCGGGGTCGCCCGGTGCGGAGCGATCCCCCGCCCGTCCAGCCGCCGGAACCGACCGTGCCGGGAACTGGCTTGACCCTGTTCTGGGAACAGGGTGTCTGCTTGGCCCCGACGTGCTGACGTACCGGAGGGGTGGAAGTGGAACATCGTCGACGAGGGGGAAGGCTGATCAGGGCCGGGGCCGGTGCGCTGGCACTGACCGGGGTCCTGGCGGGGTGCGCGACGGAGGAGACGGCGGACTCCGCGCTGGAGGGGTTCCACGCCCAGGAACTCTCCTGGGAGGGGTGCGCCGACTACCCGGACACGGCGGGGGAGGCCGCGCTCCTGGATCTGGCGCCGGGCGCCGAGTGCGCGCGCATGGAGGTGCCGCTCGACTACGAGGACCCCGAGGGGGAGCGCGCCTCGGTGGCGGTGCTGCGGGTGCCCGCGCGGGGTGAGTCGACGGGCTCCTTGGTCTACAACCCCGGCGGTCCGGGGGGTTCCGGGGTCGTGGGCGCGGCCCTGGCCTTCGCGGGGCTCGCGGAGAGCGAGATCACCGAGCGCTTCGACCTCGTCGGGTTCGATCCGCGCGGTGTCGGCGCCACCACGCCCGCGGTGGACTGTTACACCGACGAGGAGGCCGACACCGGGGTCGTGCCGCTGGGGTCGCAGGGCACCACGGTGAGCTTCACCGAGGACGACACCCGGGAGATCATGGAACGGTGCGCCGAGGGCTCCGGGGGTGTGGAGGTCCTCGAACACCTGGGGACCCGGGACACCGCACGGGACATGGACGTGCTGCGGGCGGTCCTGGGCGAGGAGGAGCTGACCTACTTCGGGCAGAGCTACGGCACCCGGCTGGGGGCCGTCTACGCCGAGCAGTTCCCCGACCGGGTGCGCGCGATGGTCCTGGACGGCGCGATGAGCCCGCTGGAGGGCAGCTTCGAGCGGCGGGTCAACGCGTACGCCGGGTTCCAGGCGGCGTTCGACGAGATGGCCGTGGCGTGCGCGGCCGAGGCGGACTGCCCGCTCGGCACGGATCCGGACGAGGCGACCGAGCGGTTCCAGGAGATCGTGCGGCCGTTGCGGGAGGACCCCGTGCCCGCTCTGGAGTCCGAGCTGGACTTCGACGGGGCGGTCGGCGGTGTCATCGCCGGGCTGTACTCGCCGCAGAGCTGGCCCCGGATCATCGACGGGATCGCCGAGGTCCAGGAGGGGCGGGGTGACACCCTGATGCAGCTCATCTACGACTTCGGTCTGCGCGGCCCCGACGGGCGGTGGCCGAACTCGCTGGAGGCCAACCACGCGATCAACTGCATGGACGAGGAGCGCCTGACCCCGGAGCAGGGCGGTGAGCTGCGGGAGGCCACCTACGCTCAGGCGCCGTTCATGGACCCCGGGGTGGACGTGACCGAGGGCGCGCGCGACGGGTGCGAGGCCTGGCCCGCCGAGCCGGATCTCGGATTCCCCTACGCGGAGGACGTCGAGGGACTGCCCGACACGCTGGTGGTGTCGATCACCGGTGACCCCAGCACCCCGCACGCGGGCGGGATCGAGCTGGCGGACACCCTCGGGAGCGCGCTGCTCACCGTCGAGGGCGAGGGGCACGGGATCGTCTCCCTGGGGACCAACGCGTGCGTGGACGAGGCCGCCGCCAGGTACCTGATCGACCTGGAGGTGCCCGAACCGGGCGCGACCTGCACGCTCTGATGCGGTACACCGGAGTGTGAGAGGGGTGTCCATGGGGTGGAGCACGAGTGAGCTCGCCGCGATGGCGGGGACGACGGTGAACACCATCCGTCACTACCACCGGGTCGGCCTGCTCGACCAGCCGGAACGCCGGGCCAACGGCTACAAGCAGTACCAGGCGCGGCACCTGGCGCGGGTCCTCCAGATCCGCCGGTTGCGCGAGCTCGGGGTACCGCTGGCCCGGGTGGACCGGATGGGGCCCGCCGATTCCGCGGACGCCCTGCGGGCCCTGGACGCCGAACTCGAGGCCGGTATCGAGCGCCTGCGTCGGGCACGGGAGGAGGTGGCGGCGCTGCTGCGCGAGGGCACACCGACCGACGTCCCGGCGGGGTTCGAGGGCGTGGCCGAACGGCTGAGCGACGCCGACCGTGCGGTCATCGCGATCTCCAGCAGGTTCTACGACGAGAGTGCGGTGGCGGACCTGCGGAGCATGATCGACGCGGAACCCACCGACCTCGACCACGAGATGAACACCCTGCCGCCGGACGCGAGCGCGGACGCGCGCCAGCGTCTGGCGGAGCGGGTGGCGGTGATCCTGGAGGGGCACCGGAGGAACCACCCCTGGTTGAGCGACCCGGGCTCGCGGCTGACGATGCCCCGGGCCGTGGTCGAGAAGGCCGCGATGATGTCCGTGGCCGACCTCTACAACGAGGCGCAGCGGGACGTCATACGCCGGGCCCTCCTCATCCTGGAGGGGGACCCGGAGTAGGGGCGGGGCGTGTGCGCCCCGCCCCCGTCGGTCAGCCGAGTTCCTTGATCTGCACGTCGCGGAACCACACGTCGGAACCGGTGTGGTGGTTCTGCAGGCCGATCCGTCCGGTCAGGTCCCGGTCGGGGTCGGCGCCCTCGCTGTCGAAGTCGTTGATCAGCGTCCCGTTGAGGTACACCCGCACCCGGTGGTCCTCGACGACGATCTCGTAGGTGTTCCACTCACCGGGCGGGTTGAGGGCCTCGTCACGGGCCTCGATGTCGGCGCCCTGGAAGTTGTAGATGGCGCCGGTGGTGAGGTGGGGCTCGTCGGTGGCGTCGATCTGGACCTCGAAGCCCCGGTTGCGGGCGGCCGGGTCGCCCTGCGGGTCGTTGACCCCGAGGTGCACGCCCGAGTTGTCGTCCCCGCCCATCTTCCAGTCCAGGGTCAGGCTGTAGTCGGTGAACTCCTCCGGATAGCTGGTGAAGCCCAGACCGCCGACGGAGCGCATCGTGCAGTCGCCCTGGGAGACGAAGTCGCCGGGACCGGCCATCTCCCAGTCGGCCAGGCTCTCGGGGGTGCCGTCGAACAGCATCCGGTACCCCTCGTCGGGCGTGGCCGGGGCGCAGGGCTCCTGCTGGACGCGCAGGTGGTCCCAGTTCACGTGCCGGTCGTCGTCCTCACCGGCGGTGACCGTGATCGTGTTGGACCCCTCCCGGAGGTCGAGCTGTTCCACGTGGTCGGCCCAGGCCTGCCAGACCTCGGTGGTCTCGACCGTGATCTGCCCCAGGTCCTCGCCGTTGACGTCCAACGAGATGGTCTTGGGCCCGACGAACGGGTTGGGGCCGCTGGAGTAGCGGAAGGTCACGGGGTGGGTTCCCGCCTCGTCCACGTGGACGTCCCAGGTCAGGGAGGCGCCGATGTTGCTGAAGCCGTCCACGAAGCCCTCGCCGGTGTGGTGCGGGTGCTCGTCGGCGATGCCCGCGCCGCCGCGCAGCGTGCCGTCCTCGGCCTCGTACAGGCCGATCTCGTTGGGCGGCGCCTCGTAGCCGGGGATGCCGTGCACCGTGTACCAGGCCTCGGTGCTCCAGAGCTCGGTGCCGTCGGCGGCCTCGAACGGGCGGGGCGAGCGGACGTGCACCACCCGGTCCTCGCGCAGGCCGCCGATGTCCAGGCTGACCGTGTGCCCGTCGTCGGAGACGGAAGCGCCGGTGACGGGGAGGGTCTCCTGGTTGCGCTTGGGGCCGCCGTACTGCGAGGTCGGGTTGTACGACCACTGGGCCACGTCGTAGCGTTCGGCGGCGTTCTCGACCACATCGTCGGAGACGGGCTTGGTGTAGGTGAGGTCGAACCCGGTCTCGGTGATCTCCATGGACAGGATGTCCATGGCGTCCTCGGAGGCGGGCGTCAGCTTCTGGAGGCCGTAGGGGTGCTTGCCCGGCTGCTCCCAGTTGCCGCCGCCACCGATGCCGCCGACGTAGAAGGCTCCGTCCGGGCCGACGGCCAGGCGGCTGACCCCGGACTCCAGGCCCTGGGTCATCCGGAACACGGCGCCCTGCTTCCTGCCGTCGACCTCCTCCAGGAAGGCCCGCTGGATCCCGCCGTAGGTGACGTCACCGAAGACCGTCTGGCCCTCGAACACCCCGGACTCCACCAGCACCGGGTTGGTGGGGGAGTTGGAGATCTCGTTGTGCGGCAGCCACAGGACGGGCTGGGTGACCGGCTGGTCGTCGAAGGGCCCCGCCGGGGTCGTGTAGTGGTTGTAGAAGGCGCCCTCCTCGATCTCGACGATCTTGGACGCGGGCAGCCAGTCGCCCTGGTTGTCGGCCACGAGGATCCCGCCGTCGGGGCCCCAGCCGATGCCGTTGGGGGTGCGCAGGCCGCCGGCGACGTACTCCACCTCTCCGGTGTCCTTGTCCACCTTGATGGAGGTGCCCCGGTTCTCCACGTGCTGGGGGACCGTGGTCCTGCCGCCGGGGGTGATGGCCACCGACAGGTTCAGGTAGTAGTGGTCGTCGTCGGACAGGAGCCCGAACCCGAACTCGTGGTAGGTCCCGCCGCTCGGCCAGGTGGCGATCTGCTCGGTGTCCTCGTAGAAGCCGTCACCGTCGGCGTCGACCAGTCGGCTCAGCTGGTGCTTCTCCGCGACGATCACCTCGCCGTCCTCGACCAGCACCCCCTGGGGCTCGTTCATGTCGGTCGCGACCACCTCGGTGGTGACGTTCCCGGGGTCGGCGTCCTCCCCGACCGTGCCGTCGACCACCTCGACGGCGCCGTCGAAGCTCTCCCGCCCCGCCCAGGTGGTGATGACCATCCGGCCGTCGTCGAACCAGTCCATGCCGGTGACCTTCGGCTCGAAGCCCTCCGGTCGCAGGTCGGTCAGGGTGTAGTTCGGGTGCACGTCGGCCAGGGGCGCCCCGTCGCCGGGGCTCATACCGGCGTCCGAACACACCTTCACCCCGGGCGAGGTCACCCGGGTCACGTCCGCGTCGGTGGTGAGCACGTCCTCGGGGACGAGCACGAAGCCGTCCTGCCCGGGCGGGCTCCACTCCAGCCGCAGCGCCTTGTCGAAGGCCCCCTGGAAGTAGTCGATGCGCAGGGCGTGCGCGCCCTCGGTGAGCTCGGCCGTCCCGTCGACGGCGGTCGGCGGCTGGCGCTGGTCGTTCTCGATGATCTCCTCGCCGTCGAGGTACAGGCGTGAACCGTCGTCGCTGATCAGGCGGAAGTCGTAGGTCCCGTCCTCGGGGACGTGCAGGTTGCCGATCACGTGCGCCATGAAGTTGTTGGCGATGCCGCCGAACTCCTCCGTGGTCTCGTAGTCGACGGTCTCGCGCAGGACGTCGACGTTGGGGGTCTGCCCCTCGACCAGGGTGCAGATCTGCTCGGGCTCGAAGCCGACGTCGAAGACCCGGAGGGTGACCCCGGGCTCCTGTGGAGGTAGGTCGGCGGGGAAGGCCAGCGCCGGGGCGGCTGGGAGGAAGGCCCCGGCGACCAGGGCGAACCCCAGGGTCGTCGCCAGGGAGCGGCGTGGTCTCAGGAACATGAACAGACTCCCTCGTGCGGGTCGGGTGAGTGCTGAACTCGGTGTGGCCGCGGATGGGGGAGGGGGCCGCGGGCACGGCAGGGGCAGGGCGAAGTGCGCGGGGAAGGGCGCGCCTGCCTGACGGTCGGGCGGGGTGGAACGAGGGGTGGAACGAGGGCGGGGGATGACCGGCGTCCCGGTCATCCCCCGCCTCACTCGGCTGGCTCGGTTCTCTCGTACTTGTCGAGGCGTCCGCACATGCCCCAGGCCGGGACGGCTCCGCCCCGGTGGACGGACGCGGAGACCAGGTGGGAGGTGTCGCCCTCCGCGAGCGCGTCGAGGTGGGCGGCGGTGCGGGCGACCTCGGCGGCCGGACCCTGCTCGAACCGGGTCCGCCAGGCGGGCAGGCGGGCGGAGACCAGGCGCAGGGCGGCGGTGTGGAGGTCGGTCAGTGCGGAGGTGTCGCCGGACTCCAGGCGCTTCCGCAGCAGGGTGAAGCCGGAGACCGCGAGTTCGCGCCGCTCACGGGCCGAGCCCTCGGGGTCGGCGGGGTCGAGGGCGGCCGCCCTCGCGTAGGCGGCCGGGTCGGCCAGGACGTCGGAGGGGAAGGTGAGGACGGCGTCCCCGGCCTCGGGCAGGCCCGCGTTCTGCATGAGGACGATCATGCGCAGGTCGCCGTGGTTGACGAGGCGGTGCACGGTTCCGGGGGTGAACCAGAGGAGGTCGCCCTCGGTGAGCGGTGTGGACGCGAAGCCGGTCATGGTCAGGGTCTGCACGGCACCCGAGCCCCCGGTCACCGCGTACGCCTCGGTACAGGCCAGGTGGAGGTGGGGGGAGCCGCCGCACAGGTCGTCGCTCCCCGGTGCGGCTGGCCAGTCGTAGACGCGCAGTCCGGACAGCCCGATCCCTCCGGGCAGCGCGGGGAGGCCGTGTGGCGGTGTCGGGGCGTCAGGGCTGTTCGGCTGGGGTAACGGGCTCACCACGGCTCCCGGGGCGCAGGGGGGAAAGCGCTTTCTATGCCGAGAAAGTACGTTCGCCTCCCGCCCGTTGTCAAGGTCCCCAAGAGCGCCCGACCGCCGCCTGCGCCGGGCGGGGAACTTCGCCATACTGCTGGGAACGCCTCCCCGGGCGGCGCTGGCGGCGGCGCGGTCGGGAGGCTCCGGAACGGGGGACCAGGGCGGAGATGGCGACCACACTCGCTGACGTGGCGCGGCGGGCCGGGGTGTCACCGGCGACGGTGTCCCGGGTCCTCAACGGCAACTACCCCGTGGCCCGGGCGACGGCCGAACGGGTCCACCGGGCCGTCACCGAGCTGGACTACGTGGTCAACGGCAACGCCCGCGCCCTGGCGGCGGCCAGCTCCGACCTGATCGGCGTCCTGGTGCACGACGTCGCGGACCCGTTCTTCGGGGTCATCGCCAGCGGCATCCAGGGGGCCATGGCCGAGGGCGACGTCCTGGCGGTCGTGTGCAACACCGCGAGCTCCGCCGAACGCGAGCTGCGCTACCTCAGGCTCCTCCGCAGACAGCGGGCCAGGGCCGTGGTGCTCACCGGGGGATCGGTCAACGACCCCGGCCACCGTGACGCCCTCGTCGACCAGGTCACCGAGTTCACCTCCGCCGGATCGCGCGTCGTCCTGTGCGGCCGTCCGCTCCTGACCGGTCGCGACGGAGAACGGTTGCCGGGGGTGGTCGCGGTCGACTTCGACAACCGCGAGGGCGCCCGCGGTCTCACCGCGCACCTGGTCGCCTCGGGACACCGCGCCATCGGGTACCTCACCGGTCCGGAGCACCGCACCACCTCGCGGCTGCGGCTGGACGGCCACCTCCGGGCCTTGGCGGACGCCGGGCTGACGGAGGAGAGCTGTCCCGTCGTGACCTGCGACTTCGACCGCGAGTCCGGGCGGGCCGGGGTGGCGGAGCTGCTGCGTCGCGCACCCGGGCTCACGGCGGTGGTCGCGGGGAACGACAACGCGGCGCTCGGCGCCCTCGCGGAACTCCGCTCGCGCGGGCTGGACGTTCCCGGGGACGTCTCGGTGGCCGGGTTCGACGACCTCCCGTTCAGCCGCGACGCCGTTCCCGCGCTGACCACCGTCCGCATTCCGCTGGCCGACGCGGGCCGCACCAGCGGCCTGCTCGCGCTGGGCGCCCGCGAGGATCCGCCCGGCGCGGTCCTGACCGTGCGCACCGAGCTGGTCGTGCGCGACTCCACCGGACCGGCCCCCGGATGAGCCCCCGCTGAGGGGGCGATGCCGCCCGCGGGCCCCGCACTGGGCCCCGCACTGGGCCCCACGGGGTCCGGGTGGGGCCGCGTGCCGGGAGGAACCTGGCGCGCGAAAGGTCGAACGCCTGGTCAGGGTTGCCGGAGGCGGGGAGGGCTCCCGGTCGGGTGCGGTGCGGGCCGTCCGGCCGGCTCACCTCGCGAGCGGTGGGCAGGAGTCGCGCAGGATGACCTGGCCCGGCACGCAGACGTCCTCGGTGAGCGGGGCCGTGGGGTCCAGGGCGAGGTCGGCGGCCTGGCGCCCTATGGCGGCGAGCGGGAAGCGCACGGTCGTGAGCTGGGGGGTGACGTCGGCGGCGGTCTCGATGTCGTTGAACCCCGTGACGGCGACGTCGCGGCCCGGCTGGATGCCGTTGTCGCGCAGGGCGGTCATCGCGCCGACCGCCATGAAGTCGTTGCCCGCGCACAACACGTCCACCTCCCTGATCCGGCCGGACCGGATGAGCCGGAGGGTGGCCCGGTAGCCGCCGGAGCGGTCGAAGGAGTCGTTCTCGACCACGGAGATCCCGCCGCCCCGGGTCGCGAGTCCCTGCCGCAGGCCCTCCGTCCGCTCGGCCACGGTCTCCAGGGACCCCGCGCCCGTGACCATCGCGGCGTCGCGGTACCCGATCCCGGCGATCGCGGTGCCGAGCTCCCTGGCCCCGGCGGTGTTGGCGGGGTGCACGGCGCCGAGGCCGCCCACCGACTGGCTCAGGAAGAGGGTCCGCCCGCCGCCGTCCGCGAATCCCCGCAGCTCCGCGAGGAGCGCGTCGGTGTGGGGGTTGCCCGCGATGCGGCTGCCGCCCACGAGGATGGCGCGCGGCCGCTGGCCCCGGATCGTGCGCACGGAGGTGAGCTCTCGTTCGCTGTCGCGCGCCGTGATGGCGATGGTCACGATCACCCCGTGGGCGCGGGCGGAGTCCGCGACCCCGGCGGCCAGGGCGGAGAAGTACGGGTCGTCGATACTGCTGACGAGCAGGGCCAGCACCGGGGCGCTGCCCCGGGCCATGGCCTGCGCGGACAGGTCCGTCCGGTAGTCGAGTTCGCGGGCGGCGCTCAGGACCCGCTCGCGGTGTTCGCGGCCGACCTTGCGGTCGCTGTCGTTGAGTACCCGGGAGGCCGTCGCCAGGGACACACCGGCCCTCGCGGCCACGTCGGTGAGGGTCGGGTTTCCGCTGGATGCCCTGGTCCTCGTCTTGCGCATTTTCCGTCCCGTCCCTCGTGGGGGCATTGACACCCCACCTACGCGAACTTAATATTCCGGAAACGGGAAAGCGCTATCCCGCTTCCGGATCGTCTGGGTAAGCGCTTTCCATCATAGCCGAGGCTTCTTCCGCCATCCCCCGAAGTGCGACACGAGGTCCGTATGACTCCACAGACTCAGTCCGCCCCAGCCCCCTCGCCCACGCAGGCCTCCGCGGGGACGCGCCGTGGACGTCGCCCCTCGATCGGGGCGGCGGCGGTCTACCCCGCCACGTTCCTCGCCCTGCTGGTGGTGGCCTGGTTCGCGGTCACGACCACGGGCCTGGTCCAGCCCTACGTCATCCCGTCGCCCGTCGACACCTGGAAAGCGTTTACCGACAACCCCGAGTACCTCTGGAGCCACACGCTCGTCACCACGGGGGAGACCGTCGCCGGGTTCGTCATCGCGTCGGTGGTCGGCGTCCTCGTCGCGGTGCTGATGGTCTACTCGCCCACTCTGGAGAAGACCTTCTACCCGCTGATCCTCTTCGCCCAGGTCATCCCGAAGATCGCGATCGCGCCGCTGTTCGTCGTGTGGCTGGGGTTCGGCGCCAGCCCGAAGATCCTCGTGGCCGTGCTCATGGCCTTCTTCCCGGTGGTGATCTCCGGGATCAGCGGTCTGCGCTCGGTCGACCCCGAACTCCTCGAACTCACCTCCACCATGGGCGCGTCCCGGCTCAAGACGTTCTGGAAGGTCAGGTTCCCGGCCGCCCTGCCCGAGCTGCTGTCCGGCCTCAAGATCGCCGCGACCCTCGCCGTCACCGGCGCCGTCGTGGGCGAGTTCGTGGGCGCCAACTCCGGCCTGGGCTTCGTGATCCTCCAGGCCAACGGCAACATCGACACCGCCATGCTCTTCGCCGCGCTGATCATCATGTCCGCGCTGGGCGTCCTGCTGTTCGCGATCATCCAGGTCGCGGAGACGCTCCTCATCCCCTGGCACGCCACGCGCCGCAACCGGGGCTGAACCCCCGAACCCGACCCGCGCCCGCGCCGCTCACGGGCCCGTCGCCCGCACACCCCTCCGCACACCCGAAAGCCCGGACCCCCGGGCCACCCAGGCTCCACGCCTGCCCAGCAGCTCCCGGAACTCCCGAAGGACCCCTCATGGCCACCCGACCCTCCCGCACCACGCGGTACGGCACCACCTCGCGTCCGGCCCTGACCGCCCTCGCCGCCGGGGCGAGCGCCCTGGCCCTCGTCGCCTGCGGCGGGGACGGCGAGACGGCCGGATCCGGCGACACCGACGCCGTGACGCTGCAGCTCAACTGGTACCCCTACGGCGAACACGCCCCCTTCTACTACGGCGTGGAGGAGGGGATCTTCGAGGAACACGGGATCGATCTCACGATCGAGGCCGGGCAGGGTTCGGCCCGGACCGTGCAGGCCGTCGGCCAGCAGGACTTCGACTTCGGCTGGGCGGACACCCCCGCGCTGCTCGCCAACGTGGACGAGGGCGTGGACGTGCGCTCCGTGGCCGTCTACCTCCAGTCCACGCCCGCCGCCGTGCAGTACTTCTCCGAGACCGGCATCTCCGGGCCCGACGACCTCAGGGGCAGGACCATCGCGGTCTCCGCCGGAGACGCGGTCACCCTCACCTTCCCCCTGTACCTGGAGGCGGTGGGCCTCTCCGAGGACGACGTCGAGCAGCAGAACCTGGACTCGGCGGGCAAGAACGCGGCCCTCATCTCCGGCCAGGTGGACGCCCTGATCGGCTTCGGCCACGACCAGGGACCCAAGATCTCCGCCGAGAGCGGCAAGGAGGTCGACTACCTCCGCTACTCCGACGCCGGGCTGAGCTTCTTCAGCAACGGGCTGCTCGCCCACAGCTCCACGATCGCGGACGACCCCGACCTGGTCCAGCGCATGGTCGCGGCGACCACGGCGGCCTTCACCGCCGCCCAGGAGTCGCCGGAGGACGCGGTCGCCTCCATGGAGGGGCAGAACCCGCAGATGCCCAGCGGCGAGGTGCTCCTGGAGCAGTGGCAGGGGACCGTCGAACTCCTCCACACCCAGAACAGCGAGGGCCTGGAGCCCGGCCACACCTCGGAGGAGGACTGGCGGGAGACCATCGAGGTCCTCGCGGAGGCCGGGCTGATCAACGAGGCCAAGGAGACCGGAACCTACTTCGACGCCTCCTTCACCACGGAAGGACAGTGAGCATGTTCGCCAGGACAGCCGACCGCGCCCAGGACGGCGCCGGGGCCGGACCGCCCCGCGAACCGGGCCCGATGGTCGACATCCACGGGGTCGACGTCACCTTCCGGACCAAGGACCGCACGGTGCACGCGCTCAGCGGCATCGACCTCACCATCCAGCACGGCGAGTTCCTCAGCATCGCGGGCCCGTCCGGATGCGGGAAGTCCACCCTCCTACGGGTGATCGCCGGGCTCACCGCGACCAGCGCGGGCGGGGTGACGCTGCGCGGGACGCCCGTGGAGGGGCCCCGCCGCGACGTCGGGTTCGTCTTCCAGCGGGCGGCGCTCCTGGACTGGCGCAACGCCCGCGACAACATCCTCTTCCAGGCGGAGATGCGCGGGCTGCCCAAGGCGTGGGCGCGCGAACGCACCGACGAGCTCATGGAGATGACCGGCCTGACCGGCTTCGAGAAGGCCATGCCCTTCGAGCTGTCCGGCGGCATGCAGCAGCGCGTCTCCCTGTGCCGTGCCCTCCTGCACGAACCCGACGTGCTGCTCATGGACGAGCCCTTCGGCGCCCTCGACGCGCTGACCAGGGAGAACATGAACGTGGAACTCCGCCGGATCTGGGAGGCCACCGGCATGACGGTGGTGCTGGTGACCCACTCGGTGGCCGAGGCCGTGTACCTGGCCTCCCGCTCCGTGGTCATGGGGCCGCGCCCCGGCCGCGTGATCGAGGAGTTCGACATCGCCATCCCCGGCCACCGCGAGTACGAACCCACCCTGGAGAACCCCGAGTTCCAGCGCGTGACCGCCCGGATCCGCGAACTCCTGGGCTCCACCGCCACCGCCGACTGACCCCGAGCCACGGTCGACCGACCGCAACTGGACAGGACCTGCACGACATGACGACACAGACGATCGGGATCATCCTCAACGGTGTCACCGGCCGCATGGGCTACCGCCAGCACCTGGTGCGGTCCATCCTGGCCATCCGGGACGAGGGCGGGCTCGCCCTGCCCGACGGCTCCCGGGTACCGATCCGCCCCGTCCTCGTAGGGCGCGACAAGGAGAAGCTCGACCGCATCGCCCTGCGGCACGGCGTCGACGAGTACACCACGGACCTCGACGCGGCGCTGTCCGACGACGGGCTGGACGTCTACGCCGACTTCCTGCTCACCAGCGCCCGGGTCCCCGCCCTGCGCAGGGCCATCGCGGCGGGGAAGGCGATCTACAGCGAGAAGCCGACCGCCGAGACCCACGCGGAGGCCGAGGAGCTGGCCCGTGAGGTGGAGCGCGTGGGCCTGCACAACGGCGTGGTGCACGACAAGCTGTACCTGCCGGGGCTGCTGAAGCTGAGGCGGCTGGTCGAGTCCGGCTTCTTCGGCCGCGTCCTCTCGGTGCGCGGGGAGTTCGGCTACTGGGTGTTCGAGGGCGGGTGGCAGCCCGCCCAGCGCCCCAGCTGGAACTACCGCAAGGAGGACGGCGGCGGGATCGTGGTGGACATGTTCCCGCACTGGAACTACGTCTTCGAGCACCTCTTCGGGCCGGTGCGCTCGGTGTACGCGCACACTGCCACGCACATCCCGGAGCGGGTCGACGAGCACGGAGCCGCCTACACCGCGACCGCCGACGACGCCGCGTACGCGATCTTCGAGGTGGGCGAGGGCACCGTGGTCCAGATGAACTCCAGCTGGTGCGTGCGGGTGGACCGCGACGAACTGGTGGAGTTCCAGGTGGACGGCACGCACGGCTCCGCGGTGGTGGGGCTGTTCAACGGGCGGGTGCAGACCCGTGAGACCACGCCCCGCCCGGTGTGGAACCCCGACCTCGCGGACGCCCACGACTACCGGGCGGACTGGAGCCGCGTGCCCGACAACGCGGAGTTCGGCAACGGCTTCCGCGCGCAGTGGGAGGAGTACCTGCGCGACCTCGTGGCGGGACGGCCGCACCGGTTCGACTTCGCGTCGGCCGCGCGCGGGGTGCTGCTCGCTGAGCGGGGCCTGGAGTCCGCCGCCACGGGCCGCCGGATCGCGCTCGGCGGGGACGCGGAGGCGCGGTCATGACGGGTGCCCCGAACCCGGCGGATCCGTCGGCCGAGTCGGTGGACCCGGCGGACCCGCCCCGGGTGCTGCTGCCGCGCGCCTCGGGCCGCGTCGACCGACTGACCCTCGCGGCCGCGCCGGAGCCGGTCGCCCCGCGCGGACACCACCGGGTGCGGTCGGTCTACGCCGCCGCCCACGTGGTGCCCGTGCCCTGGGGAGCCAACGTGCCCGGCGCCCCCGCCGAGGTGGACTGGGATTCCACCCTGGGGTTCCGACGACGGGTGTGGGGGCTGGGCCTCGGCGTAGCGGAGGCGATGGACACCGCCCAGCGGAACATGGGACTCGACTACGCCGCCACCCGTGAACTGGTGGAACGCACGGCGCGCGCCGCCACGGAGTTCGGTCGGGAGCACGGGGTGCCCACCCGCGACCTCGTCGTCTCGGGGGTCAACACCGACCAGCTCCCGGACGCCCCGGTCAGTCTCGCCGGGGTGGTAAGCGCTTACCGGTCGCAGCTCGAACACGTGGAGTCCACCGGCTCCGGGGTCGTGCTCATGGCCAGCAGGCACCTGGCGGCGGCCGCCCGCGACGCCGCCGACTACGCGAAGGTCTACGCGGAGGTGCTCGGGGCCGCGCGGACCCCGGTGGTCCTGCACTGGCTGGGCGAGGCCTTCGACGCCCGCCTGTCCGGGTACTTCGGGTCACGGGACACGGCCGAGGCCATGGACACCGTGGTGGGCCTCATCGAGGACCACGCGGACATGATCGCCGGGATCAAGCTCTCCTTGCTCGACGCGGCGGCCGAGCGCTCCCTGCGCTCCCGGCTGCCGGACGGGGTGCGCATGTACACGGGCGACGACTACAACTACGTGGACCTGATCCTCGGTGACGGCGAACACCACTCCGACGCCCTGCTGGGCGCGTTCGCCGCCGTCACCCCGCAGGCGTCGGCGGCGCTGACCGCGCTGGAGTCCGGAGACACCGCCGCCTACCGGCGGGTGCTCGGACCCACCGAGGAACTGTCCCGGCAGGTCTTCGCGCCGCCCACCCAGTACTACAAGACGGGGGTGGCCTTCCTTGCCTGGCTCAACGGGCTCCAGCCGGGGTGGTCGATGGTGGGCGGGCTGCACTCGGCCCGGAGCCTGCCGCACCTGTCCCGGGTGATCGAACTGGCCGACGCGTGCGGTGCGCTCGCGGACCCCGCGCTCGCCGCGCGGAGGTGGCGGAACCTGCTGATGACACACGGTGTGACCGAGGAGAGGGAGGCGCGGACGTGAGTGCCGTTCGGACGGGCTCGGAGCGGTTCTCGCTCAACCAGGCCACCATCAAGCGGGCCGACCTGGCGGCCACGATCGACCACGCCGTGGCCGCCGGGGTCGGGGCGGTGGGACTGTGGCGCGACCGGGTCGCGGAGACGGGCCTGGCCGAGGCCGCCGCCCGCCTGACCGACTCCGGGCTGCGCTTCTCCAGCCTGTGCCGGGGCGGGTTCGTCACGGATCCGGGCACCGCCGACGAACAGTGGAGGGAGAACCTCCGGGCGCTGGACGAGACCGCCGCGCTGGCCGAGGCCGGGGCCCCGGGGTCGGCCCCGGTGCTCGTGCTGGTCGTCGGCGGGCTGCCGCCAGGGGACCGCGACCTCGCGGCGGCCCGTGAGCGGGTCCGGGCGGCGCTGCACCGCCTCGAACCGGAGGCCCGGGCCCGTGGGGTGCGCCTGGGCGTCGAACCGATGCACCCCATGTTCTGCGCCGACCGCGCGGTGGTCTCCACCCTCGGGCAGGCCCTCGACCTGGTCGGCGACCTCGACCCGGAGACGGTCGGAGTGGTCGTGGACACCTACCACGTGTGGTGGGACCCGCAGGTGCTGCCGATGATCGCGCGTGCCGGGGCGGAGGGCCGGATCGTCTCCTACCAGGTGTGCGACTGGCTCACCCCGCTGCCCGAGGGTGCGCTCCTGGGGCGGGGGCTGCCGGGCGAGGGGCACGTCGACTTCGCGTCCCTGACCCGCGCGGTGGAGGCGACCGGGTACCGGGGGGACGTCGAGATCGAGGTGTTCCACCAGCGGGTGTGGGACGCGCCATTCGCGGACGTGGTCCGGGACTGCGTCCGCGCCTTCGGTGAGGTCATCGCCCCCCACCTCGCCCAGCCCGCCTTGCGGACCTGACCCGTCCGGCGCCGACCTCCCGGGGGTCGGCGCCGGACCCCGCCGACCCCCGCGTCACCCTCCCCGGCGAGCACACTCCGTCACCCCCCGAAGGAGCAGCGACGATGCGAGGCGCCGATCCCGTGTCCCCCCGCCCGAGACCAGCCGGACCACCCGTGCCGAGGACCGCGGCGGCGGCCACCGCCTGCGTGCTCCTCGCCTCCCTCATGTCGGCGGCACCCGTCACGGCGTCGGAGGGCCCCACCACCCGTCCGCCCGACGCGGCGGCCGACGGCTTCCGGCCCCTGGCGGTCTTCGACGACTACGCCAACGGCAGCCTGCGCGGCCAAGGCCCCTGGCACGTCAACACCCCCGGAGCCCCGGACGGCGCGGTGGTCTCCGAGGAGGCACCGGCCTCGCTCTCCGGCAAGGCGCTGAGCATCCTGCTGTCCGAACGCCCCGAGCCGGTCCGGTACCGGGGCAACGCCTACGCCGAACTTGGTGACCTGGCCCTGGAGGCGGACGCCACCGGCACCGTCTTCTGGGAGTTCGTCGCGGACGACCTCGCGGCCACCGGGCTCGACATCGGGCTGAGCGCCAACCCCACGCCGGGGCTGGGCGCCGACACCACGGGCCACCCCTTCGACCCGGACGACTTCGGCCCGCACGTCACCCTGGACGAACGCGGCCTCGTGGCACGGGACGGGGACGGGGAACAGGTCCTCGACACCGAGATCGCGGACGGTGAGCGCCACGCGGTGTGGCTGGTCGTGGACAACGCGGCCGACACCTACCGGGTGCACGTCGCGGACGCGGGCGGCGAACCCGCGCCGGCCCGGGGCCCGGACGGCGACACCGAGTTCGCCTTCCGCACCGCGGGGGAGGGCCCGCTCCTCACGTTCCTCCTGCTCAACGACGCCGACGAGCCGCCCTCGGGCGACACCCACCTCGACAACGTCCACCTGGCCCCCGAGACGGACTCCACGGCCAACCCCGCGCCGGAGTACGCCGAGGTGGTCGACTTCGACGACTACGACGCGGCGGCGCTCGACGGCCAGGACGGCTGGCGCGCCGACGCCGACGCGCGGGTCGTGCCCGACCCCACGCGGCCCTCGGAGGACCGCCGGGTCCTGGAGATGACCGGCGACGGCCTGGCCGCCGACCGGGCGGTGCCGGAGATCGCGGACGGGGCGACCGGAACGCTGTTCTTCCGCATGCACCGGGACGCCGATCTGGACACCTCCCTGGGCCTCACCGAGGTGGCGGCCCCGAGCGGCTTCGACGACATGCGGGCGCAGGCCAACAGCCAGAACTCCGACGTGCTCAACGTCCGGGACGGCGACACCTTCGCCGAGGCCGGATCCTGGCCGTCCGGTGCCTGGCAGTGCGTCTGGATGGTGGTGGACAACGGCGCCGACACCGTGCGCGCCTACAGCAGGGGCGGCCCGTACCGCACCACGACCCGGCTGCCCGTGGGGGAGGAGACGGAGTTCGCCCTCCGCGAGTCGGTCGAGGACGGACTGGACCGGTTCTTCGCCCTCAACGGGGCGGACAGCGCCGGACGCCTGCTCGTGGACGACGTGGCCGTGGACCCGCACAGCGCGAACCTGCGCGTGCCCAGCGGCGACGCGGGCGACTGCGAGGTCGTGGACGACGGCGAGGGGCCGGTGGAGACGCCGATCCCCGAGACCCCGCTGCCCTCCGGGGTCACCCTCCAGGTGGAGGAGCTCACCCGGCTGCCCGAGACCGACGGCGACGGCGGCGCGCGGATCAACTTCGTCTCCGAGGTCCCCGGGCCGGACGGCGGATCGGGGCGCCTGGCCGTCCCCGACCTCAACGGCCCGCTCTACCTGGTGGACGAGGAGACCGGCGCGGCCACCGAGTACCTGAACGCCTGGGACGAGTTCCCCGACTTCGTCATCCGGCCCTCACTCGGCACCGGGCTGGGCTTCGCCGCCTTCCACCCCGGGTTCGCGGAGAACGGCCGCCTCTACACCGTGCACACCGAGGCCGGAGCGGCCCTGGAGACCCGGACGCCCACGCACGCGCCGCCCGAGGACACCCGGGTGCACGGCGTCGTCACGGAGTGGACCGCCGACGACCCGGCCGCCGACGTCTTCTCCGGTGAACGCCGCGAGGTCCTGCGGATCGGGTACAGCCGGTTCCTGCACGGGATGCAGCAGATCGGCTTCGACCCGACCGCCGCGCCGGGCGACCCCGACCACGGGCTGCTCTACGTGGCCTCCGGGGACGGGGACGAGGTGCCCGACTTCAGCCCGAACCCGCTGGACCCCGGCCAGCCCCAGGGGAAGGTCCTGCGGATCGACCCCGAGGGGGACGACGGTCCCGGCGGCGCCTACGGCATCCCGGGCGACAACCCGTTCGCGGACGACCCCGACGCCCTGGGCGAGGTCTACGGCCTGGGTATGCGCAACCCGCACCGGTTCACCTGGGACCCGGAGGACGGGCGGATGTTCGTCGGGATGATCGGTGAACAGTCCATCGACTCCGTCTACGAACTCAGGCCGGGAGACGACTTCGGGTGGAACGAGCGGGAGGGCGGGTTCCGCTTCGACCGGTCCGACCCGTCCAACGTCTACCCGCTGCCGGAGGACGACGCGGAGTACGGCTACACCTATCCCGTGGTGTCCCTGGGCCGGAACTCCGGGGTGTCGCTGGTCGGCGGGTTCGTCCCGAGGGGCGGCCCGTACCCGGCCCTGGAGGGCCGGTACCTCTTCGGTGACATCGTCAGCGGCGAGATCCGGTTCGCGGACACCGCCGACATGGCGCGGGGAGGCGACCGGGCTCCGTTCTACCGGGTGGGTCTGGTGGACGCGGCCGGTCAGCCCACGGACATGCGGGAACTGGCGGGCGACTCCCGGGTGGACCTGCGGTTCGGGCAGGACGCGGAGGGCGGCCTGTACCTGCTGTCCAAGGCCAACGGGAAGGTCTGGCGGATCACCGCCGCCACCGAGGAGTAGGCGGACCCCGCCGCTCCCCCCGGTACCGACCCCTCCGGCCCGACCTGCACTCGGGCCGGAGGGGTCCTCTTCCCTTCGGCGTGTGCCACGCGTCGCGCGGTGCGTCGCGCGTCGGCGGAGGTCAGTCGCTCGGGGTCCGGGGGAGCACCACCGTCCGGGGGCCCGGGTAGACCACCCGCTCCTCGCCGTCAGCGAAGCGGACGAGGTAGGGCGGACCGTCGTCCGCCCCGAGGACGTCGATGATCTCGGCCTCGTGCTCGCCCTTGGAACTGGTCACCCCGTGTGTGTGCAGCTGGTCTCCGACGGTGGCGCGCATCCGTACTCCCCACGGTTCGACGACCGGCCTCCCCCAGGCTGGTCACAGTCGGGTGGTACCCGCTCACAACCCCGGACGAACCAGGTCCACCTGGGGAAACACCGCCGCATTCGGGTGAACGGTGACACATGGGGGAGGGGGCCACCCGGGCGTGGGGACCGGCGGGCCCCTCGCATAATGAACGGGTGGACAAACTCTCCCCGATCATCGCGTTCGTCGTCTTCATGGGTGTGTTCGTGCTGTCACGGACCCCGCTCCGGGACTTCCTGGAGTCCTGGGTCGCCCTGGAGGGGGTGATTCTCGGCCTGGCCTCCCTCGTGGCCTCGATGGGCGTCGCCGCCCTCGCCGCCGGGGCGGTGCTCTACGTGTCCCGGCTGATCACCGGGGAGTAGCTCGACCGCCGTACGCCCGCGCCCCCGTCTCCCCGCACGTCCCCGTGTGACCGTCAGGCCGGGGTCGGGAGGGGGCAGGAGGCGTTCGCGCGGAGCCGGGCCCGCAACGCGACGACCAGCAGGACGAGCCCGGCGACGGCGAGGAACGGCTGGATCGGCGCGAACCAGGCCATCGCGCCGCTGGTGCCCAGCGCCAGCAGGACGATCTTGTTGCAGACCGGGCAGCCGATCGCGAACCAGGCGAGCAGCCCCCCGCCGAGTCCTCGCCGTCCGCCCGGGCCCTCGGAGCCCTCCGGGACGGGTCGGGTGTACGTGGCCAGGAGCAGCCCGGACAGCACGGAGGTGGCCACCCAGACGGGGTGGGACCACCAGGTGGGTTCGATCTCACGGGCGAAGATCCCGTTCGGGATGAGCACCGCCGGCAGGCCGAGGACCAGCAGCGTCAGCGCCGTCCCTGCCGCGGCGGTCAACCACTGGCGGGTTCCCCAGTCGCGCATGGTCCGTCCTTCCGGGAGAGTGGGCGCGGGGGTCGGCGCACGGCACGCCCCACGCGGTTTCTATGGAGCATAGAGTACTCTCTATCTGTCATAGAAAGCGGGGGGAGCGGCATGCCGAAGGACGCCAGGAAGCCACAGGACTCGGGCCGGAAGGGTGCGGGGACCAAGGGAGCGGCCACACGCAGGGGCACCGGGAAGGGCGGGATGTCGCCGCTGCTGATCGGCGGGGCCGTCACGGTCGCCCTGGTCGTCGCCGTGGTCATCGGACTGCGCATGGAGGGCGGCGGAGAGGAACAGGGGACCCCCGACGCGGCCTCGGCGGTCGACCACATCGACGCCGAACAACGCGAGTGGGGCCAGGCCCTGGCCCGCCGTAACGCCGACGACCCGATGGCCCTGGGCAGCGAGGACGCCCCCGTGGTCCTGGTCGCCTACTCGGACTTCGCCTGCCCCTACTGCGCCTCCTGGGCGCAGGAGACCCAGCCCGAACTGATCGAGCGGTACGTGGACTCCGGTGACCTGCGGATCGAGTGGCGGGAGTTCCCCTACCTGGGCGACCTGTCCACCGACCTCTCCCTCGGGGCTGCCGCCGCCGGGAAGCAGGAGGCGTTCTGGGAGTACCAGGAGGCGGTGTTCGCCAAGCAGGACGAGCTCAAGTCCGCCGACGACCCGGACGGGATCCTCGACGGGATCGTCGCGGACCTCGGGCTCGACGCCGACCGGTTCCAGGAGGACATGGACTCCGAGCGGACCAGCATCGAGGTCGGCCACGACTTCATGGAGGGCCAGCAGATCGGGGTGAGCGCCACCCCCGCCTTCATCGTCAACGGTGACCCGATCATGGGCGCGCAGCCCCTGGACGTGTTCGTCCAGAGCGTCGACACCGCCCTCGCCGCGGCCGGGGAGTGACCGCCATGGACATCGGATTCGTCGCCGCCGTCCTCGGCGGACTGCTCGCCCTGCTCAGTCCGTGCAGCGCCCTGCTGCTGCCGTCGTTCTTCGCCTACGCCTTCCGCGACACCGGGCAGCTCCTGCTGCGCACGGGCGTCTTCTACGTGGGGCTCTGCCTGACCCTGGTGCCGCTCGGCGCCGGTTCGGCCATGGTGAGCGTCCTCTTCTACGGGCACCGCGACCTCCTCATCTCGGTGGCGGGCGGCCTGATCATCGCCTTCGGCGTCGCGCAGATCCTCGGGCTCGGCTTCACCTGGGGCGTCCTGGCGCGGGCGCAGAACCGCTTCGCCGGAGGCCGGGGCAACCTGTCCGTCCTGGGGCTGGGCGCCGTCTACGGGCTGGCCGGGTTCTGCTCGGGACCGATCCTCGGCGCGGTCCTCACCGTGGCGGCGACCGGGACCCCCGTCCGGGGCATGTTCCTGATGGCCGCCTACGCGCTGGGCATGGTCCTGCCGATGTTCTTCCTGGCGCTGCTCTGGGACCACTTCGACCTGGGCGGACGGCAGTGGCTGCGCGGCCGCACCGTCGAGCTGGGCCCGCTCCGCACCCACACGACGGCCCTGCTGTCCGGCGCCCTCTTCGTGGGGATCGGCGTGCTGTTCGTGGTCTTCGACGGCACCGCCTCGATGACCTCGCTCCCCGGCTTCGACCGGATGGCGGAGGCCGCCGACCGCGCCCAGGGCGAGTTCGCGCGGCTGGGGACCAGCACCGACCTCATCGCCCTGGTGGCGCTGGCCGTCGTGGTCGCCCTCGTGGCGGTCACCGCCGTCCGCTCCCGGCGCCGGAACCGCGACGAGGAGGAGACCACCGAGGGGGAGACCGCCGAGGACGGGACCGGGGAAGGGGAGATCACCGAGGCGGCGGGAGCCGAGGAAGCCGAGGAGCACGGCTCCCCGAACCCCGGACGGGCGACCGGGCGTGCGGAGTAGCGCGCGGGAGCACACGGGGCGGTCCGTCGCTCTGGCGGCCCTCCTCCTGGTGGTGGCCTGCGCTCCGCGACCGGGCGGAACGCCCGGCGTGGAACCGCGCGACACCCCGGCCGTACCCCCGCCCGCCGTCACCGGCGCCCTCCCGCACCCCCTGGAGGGGGCGGCCCTGTGGACGGCGCCCTTCTCCTCCGAGCCCAGGGCGGCGGGCTCCTCCTTCGTGGGGGTGTCCCAGGACAGGGCCGGAGGTCCGCTCCACTTCCTCGGCGTGGACCGGGACGGGGTCACCCGCTGGGCCACCGAACGGGACCCCAGCTGCACCGGTTTCACGGTCACGCGCGCCGAGGAGGGCGGGGACGAGTTCGTCGTGCTGCTGGACCGCGAACCCGACCCCGAGGGCGGCGTCCTCGCCCACGTGACCACCGCCTCCGCCCACGACCCCGACACCGGGGAGCTCCGGTGGGGACCGACCGAGGTCCCAGGGACGCTGGTCGGACCGGGGCTGGTGTTCGCCGCCGTGTCGGGCAGCGTCATGACCGAGGAGACCGGCCCCAGGACGGCGCTGGCGGCGGCCACGGGAGAGGTCGTCGCCGACGAGGACGACGGGGACGCCGTCCTGCACGAACACCACGGCACGCTGCTGCTGCACCGGGACGGCGCGCTGCGGGCCGTCGGGCCCGACGGGGAGGGGCTGTGGACCCACGCCGACCTCGCGGTCCCCGACCGTCTGGGCGACCGGCCGGTCGCGGTCGGGTACGGACCCCGGCCCTCCAGCGACTCCGGTGCCGCCGTCGTCCTGGAGTGGACGGCCGACCCCGACGAGGCCGGAGCGGACGAGGACCGGGAGGCGCTGCTGTACACGGTGCACCACCTCCGGACCGGTGAACGCCTGCTGACCCTCGATCCCGGCACCCGCCCCCGCCTGCTCGGAGACGGCCGGGGCCGCACGGTGGTCCTCGGAGCCCCGGCCGGGGGAGGGGAGGCCCGGCTGTACGGCCTGGCCGCCACCGAGCCCGCTCCGGTCTGGGAGCTGCCCGCCCTCCCGGCCGAACGGCTCGCCGGTCTGGTCGGCGGCACCCTGTACACGGACGTCCCCGAGGGCGGGACCGGGCGCGTGGTCGACGCGGCCACCGGGGACGTCGCCGCCGGGCTCGGCGGGGAGACCGCGGACCGGATCCCGGTGGCCGCGCTCCCCGGCGGTCCCGCCATCATGCCGGTCCCCGAGGACGGGGGCAGTGTGCTCGCCGCGCTGCCCGTCCGCTGAACGGGGCCCGGGGTTGCCTATTCTTGGACGGAGAAGCGCATGACGAACGGTGGGCCATGAGAAACACGGTTCCGGGGCTCGGGTCACTGGAGTCCGCGGTGATGGCGGTCCTGTGGGCCGCCGACCGCCCCCTGAGCGTGCGCGAGGTGGTGGACGACCTGGCCGACCGCGAACCGGCCTACACCACCATCTCCACGGTCTTGGAGAACCTGCGCCGCAAGGACTGGGTCGACCGGGAACGCACCGGCCGCCTGTGGTTCTACCGCGCGCTGCGCGACCGGGCCTCGTACGCGGCCGACCGCATGCACGGGGCCCTCGACGACAGCGGGGACTCCCAGGTGGCCCTGCTGCGGTTCGTGGACCGGATGGATCCGCGCGACCTCGACCTCCTCCGCGACCTGCTCGCCGACATCCCCCGGCCGGAGGACGACCCGTGACCTGGTCCGTGGTGGCCCTGGCGGCGGTCCTGCTGTGGAGCACGGCGGGGCCCCGGGTCCTGCGCGCGTTCCAGGAGGGGCTCGGCGCCAGCGCCAGGGCCATGCTCGCGCTCTGGACACTCACCACGGTCGTGTGGCTGCTGGCCTCCGCCGTCCTCCTCGCCACCCTGGCCACGCGGGTGATGGGCCCGGGGGTGAAGGCCTTCGTCGCCGCGTGCGTGGACCTCTACCAGGCCGTCCAGCAGAACGGTGCGGAGAGCGGGGTGGCGGTCGCCGGACTGCTCGGCGCCCTCGGCCTGGCCCGCCTCGCGTGGACGGCCGCGCGCCGCGGCCGGAGCCGACGCGCCTGGACCCGGGAACACGGCCGGGCCCTCGCGGCCGTCGGTGACCGCCGCGTTCTCCACCTGAACCGGGTCTGGCTGGTGGAGGATCCCGAACCCGCCGCCTACTGTCTGCCCGGACGCCGCTTCGGGATCGTGGTCACCCGGGGCGCGCTCGACCGGCTGACCGGACCCGAACTCCGCGCGGTCCTCGCCCACGAGCGGGCCCACCTGAACGGCCGCCACCACCTCCTGGTCACCTGGACCAGGCTGCTGGACACCGCCTTCCCCGGCGTCCCGCTGCTGCGCGCGGCCGCCCGGGAGGTCCCCGAACTCGTGGAGTGGGTGGCCGACGACCACGCCGCCCGTGAGGCGGGGCCGCACGCCCTCGCCCACGCCCTGGGGATCATGGCCGGGGGCCGGGGACCCGAACCGGCGCTGTCGGTGACCGGTGCCTGCCCGGTGCGTCGGGTGCGCCGACAGGTGCGCCCCGCCCGGGCGACCGCGGGACCGGGTACCTACCTCTTCGCCGCGCTGGTGGTGGTCCTGCCGCTGGTGCTCACGGTGCTGGCCACCGCGCTGAACGTCGCCGTCCCGCACTGCGACTGCGTGGGCTGAGCGCCGGGGGAGGGGCCCGCGCGCGACCCGTCCCGACCAGACACGGCCATCGGCAACCGTGGCGCCGCCGGGGCCGTTGGGTCATGCTGGGGTCGTGCAGAGCGAGATCGAGGACGTGTACCGGGTGTTCGCGCGCTACCCCCGACCCGAGAGGGTCGAGGGGTGCCAGCACTGCGTCACCGAGGACGACCACCGTGACCTGCTCGGGGCTCCGCTGCGGGAGCTGGACGCTGAGCGGCTGCGCCGGTACTCCCACAAGGCCCTGAACACGTGGGGCGACGTGGACGACCTGCGCCACTTCCTGCCCCGGCTGCTGGAGCTCTCCCTCCGGGGCGACGCCGACCTCCACGGGCTCTTCGCCAAACTCGGTCAGGCCGGGTGGACCGACTGGCCCGAGGACGAACGCGCGTCGCTGCGGGCCTGCCTGTCCGTCTGGTGGGAGCTCGGTCTCACCGAGGAGGAGCGCGGGCACGCGCCGTGGACGACGCTCGCGGAGTCGGGGGAGGACCCCGGCCCGTACCTGGAGTCGTGGTGGGGCCGGAGCACCCCGAGGGCGCTGTGGACCCTGGTCGAGCTGGTGGGCGAGGTCGCGCACACCGCGCCCCGGGACCGCGACGAGCGCGTGGTCGCCTGGTTGGCGACCACCCGGGGATGGATGGAGGAGGCGTTCTTCGAGGTGTCGGAGACCGGCCGGGTGGAGCTCGCCGAGGCCCTCTCGGAGGCCCGCCAACTCCTGGACCTGGTCACCCTTGACGACGCGGTCGCCGGAACCGGCGGCCCGGACCCGGGCGGATCCGGAACCGACGGGTCGGCGGACCCGCGCTGAGCGGGTGGTCAGCGGACGGCCCCTGCGACGGCGCCCCTCCTGTCACGGGCACCGGGATGTCGCACCGGGGGGCGTGGGCAGGTGACGCGGACCCGACGTCCGCGTGTCCGGGGGCCGGATGAAACACTGCGTCCATGCTCGGTATCACCGACCTGCCGACCTACCTGGCGGGACTCGTCCTCATCGTGCTCCTGCCGGGGCCGAACTCCCTCTACGTTCTCTCCGTCGCCGCGCGCGGGGGCACCCGCACGGGCTACAGGGCCGCCGCCGGGGTGTTCACCGGTGACACCCTGCTGATGCTGCTCGCGGCGGCCGGTGCGGCGACCCTGCTCCAGACCAACCCGCTGCTGTTCACGGTGGTGAAGTACGCGGGAGCCGCCTACCTGGTCTGGATGGCGATCGGGATGCTGCGCGCCGCCCACGCCATCTGGACCTCGCGGCACCAGCGCGCCGAGGAGCAGCGGGCGGCCGACGCGGCGAGGCCGACCACCGGTGAGCGCCCCTTCCACCGGGCGCTCGTTGTGTCCCTGTTCAACCCGAAGATGATCCTCTTCCTGATCTCCTTCTTCGTGCAGTTCGTCGATCCCGCCTACGCCTACCCGGCCCTGTCGTTCCTGGTGCTGGGGCTGCTGCTCCAGGCGTTCAGCCTGCTCTACCTGTCCGTGCTGATCTTCAGCGGGACGCGGCTGGCGGCCGCCTTCGGACGGCGGAGGCGGCTCTCGGCGGGCGCCACCTCGGCGGCGGGCGCGCTCTTCCTCGGCTTCGCGGTGAAACTCTCCGTCAGCAGCGCCTGACGGCGTCCGGGGGCAGCGGCGGTCGAGCGGCCCCGGAGAGGAACGAGTGGACGTCCTGCCTGGAGAGTTCGGCCAGGGAGAGCCCGGAGAGGGTCACCCAGAGGGTGAGATCGGTGAGCGGGGCGGCCCGGCCCTTGGGGAGCCGCCGGATCCGTCGTCCGGGTTCGTCCATGGGTTCAGCCTAGGATCCGGCGAACACGCCCAGGTCCCGGCCGGTTCAGGGGGTTCGGAAAACTTCTCCGGGCTCGCGGAATAGCCCCGGGGGTGGTGTCGTTACACGGTTCGGGTCGGTGCGGTTCAAGTGTCCCCCGGGCTCTAATCAAAGCCTTCAGGGAATACCGCACCCCAGTGGTGGTCAGGAGCCCTGTTGTGCCACCCGCCGTGAGGCGACCGCCGCACCGGCCCCTCGACGTTCCGAAGGCCCACCGGGTACTCCCCGGTGGGCCTTCGTCGTGTCCGCCACGCGGACCGACCGACACGACGGTGCCTTCTGTCGGGCCTGCCGACGATGGTCGTACGTCAGTGGCACGGTGGAGACACCGGTGGACGGGCCCTCCACACCTCAGCGGCCCCCGCCGAACCGCCCGAGGAGGAAGCCATGTACGTGCCCGACGCGGTCTCACCGGCCGAGTGGAACGGGGCCCACCAGGAGCTGATCGCCAAGGAGAAGGAGCTGACCCGCGCGCAGGACCGGCTGGCGGCCGAGCGCAGGAGGCAGCCCGCGGTCCGGATGCCCGGGGAGTACGTGTTCACGGGTGAGAACGGGGAGTCCTCCCTCACGGACCTGTTCGAGGGGCGCCGACAGCTCATCGTCTACCACTTCATGCTCCCGCCCGGCTCCGACCACCAGTGCGAAGGCTGCTCCATGGTCGTGGACAACCTCGGTGACCCCGCGCACCTCAACGCCCGGGACACCACCCTCGCCCTGGTGTCCAGGGCCCCCTACCCGGAGATCGCGGCCGTGCGCGAGCGGATGGGGTGGACGGTGCCCTGGTACTCGTCCTTCGGAAGCCGCTTCAACGAGGACATGGGCGTCACCGTGGACGGCGGTGAGAACTTCGGGCTGAGCGTGTTCATCCGGGACGAGGCGTCCGTGTACCGGACCTACTTCACCCAGGGCCGGGGCGTGGAGAAGCTGGGCACCAACTGGAGCCTCCTCGACCTGACCCCGCTGGGCCGCCAGGAACTCTGGGAGGACAGCCCCGAGGGCGTCCCCCAGGGGGAGCCCTACGCCTGGTGGCGGCTGCACGGAGAGTACGGAGACTGATCCCGCGCCGACCCGGCGCCTCCGCGCCGACCCGGCGCTTCCGCGCCGACCCGGCGCTTCCGCGCCGACCCGGCTCAGCGCGGGACGAGGCCGGTCATCAGGACCCGGATCACGGCCTGGAGCCCCTCCTCGACGTTCTCCACGGTCTCGTTGGCGCTGAACGAGGCGAACCCGTGCAGCGTGGAGGCCACGGTGAAGGCGATCGTCATGGGGTCGCCCTCCGCGATCTCCCCCGTGCGCTGACCCTCGGAGATGGTGTTCAGGACGATGGCGATCATGTCCCCGACGGCCGCGGAGAGCTGGTCGGAGATGTCGCTGTCGTGCTTGCGCGCGTACATCAGGTCGAGCAGGGCGGCGTTGGCCAGGGCGAAGCCGACGTAGGCGCGGGCCAGCCCCAGGAGGTAGGAGCCGGTGTCCGCCTCCGACTGGTCCTGCGCCTCCTTGGCGTGCTCCAGGGCGGCCTGGAGCCGCTGGAACCCGTCGAGCGCGAGGGCGTCGAGCAGCGCCTGCTTGTCCTTGAAGTGGCGGCCGGGCGCCGCGTGGCTGACACCGGCCTCGCGCGCGAGTTCGCGCAGGGAGAGGGCGCCGGGGCCGCGCTCGGCCAGGGTGCGTTCGGCGCTGCCCAGCAGGGTGGAGCGGAGGTCGCCGTGGTGGTAGGGGCGGTCAGCCATGCCCATCAGCATAGTCCAATGTTTGCAATGACAGCATTGTTGTCATTGACAACTTCCGATGGGCTGCCTACGTTGGCGGTATGAGCCGAACCAGCGTGAGCCTGCCCGACCTGACCGGAAGGAGCGCCGTCGTCACCGGCGCCAACAGCGGCCTGGGCCTGGAGACCGCCAGGGTCCTGGCCGGACGCGGCGCCCGGGTGGTGTTGGCCGTCCGCGACACCGCCAAGGGGGAGGGCGCCGCCGCCGAGATCCCGGGCGAGACCGAGGTCCGTCGCCTGGACCTGGCCGACCTGGCCTCGGTCCGCGCGTTCGCCGCCGAATGGAAGGGCGACCTCGAACTCCTGATCAACAACGCGGGCCTCATGGCGGTCCCCGAGTCCCGCACGGCGGACGGGTTCGAGACCCAGTTCGGCGTGAACCACCTGGGCCACTTCGCCCTCACCAACCTCCTCCTGGAACACGTCACCGGGCGCGTGGTCACCGTCTCCTCCGGCCTGCACCGGCTGTCCGGGGGAATCGACTTCGACAACCCCAACCTGGAGGGCCGCTACACCCCCTACCGGGCCTACGGGCAGTCCAAGCTGGCCAACCTCCTGTTCACCCTGGAGCTCCAGCGCAGGCTCGACGAGGTCGGCTCACCGGTGCTGGCCACCGCCGCGCACCCCGGCTACGCCGCCACCAACCTCCAGAGCCGCAGCGAGAACCGCCTGCAGGACGGGCTCCTGCGGATCGGCAACCGGATCTTCGCCCAGAGCGCGTCCGGCGGGGCACTGCCCACGGTCTACGCGGCCACGCAGGACGTCCCCGGAGCGTTCTTCGCCGGGCCCACCGGGCTGTTCGTGAACGGCGCGCCCGGCCCGTCCAGCCGGAGCGGAGCCGCCCTGGACACCGAAGCGGCCCGGCGGCTGTGGGACCTGTCCGAGGAGATGACCGGGACCTCGTTCCCGCTGTGACGCGCACGGCCCCCGAGCGTCGCGCCTCGGGGCCGTCCGACGTCACGGAACGAGGGTGAGTGCGTCCGTGTGCGCCTCCCGGACCGCCTCCTCGGTCACCGCCCAGGGAAGCGTCTCCCCCCGGGCCCACAGCTCCAGCTGGTCGTCGTAGTTCGGGTGGAAGGCGTGCCCGGAGTTGCCGGTCAGGTGGACCCACGTGGAGGAGTCCCGGTCGGCGAGGTCCACGACCATGCGCATGGACGGAACCGTGGTGATGCCGTATCCCTCGGCCGTGTTCCAACCGGTGGCGTTGACCAGGTCGGAGCCGCCCGCGCTCTCCACGGGGCCCCGGTTGAACAGCCACTCCACGGGTCCGATCCCCGAGGTCCCGAACGAGTCGTGGGTGGCGGTCAGGGTGTGCAGGTCGCCCCAGCGCCAGTCGGCGGGGGTGTCGCCCAACAGCTCGGTGAGCTCCTCCACGGCGGCGTCCATCGCGGCGGCCAGCACCTCCTCGCGTCCGCTGACCTCGGCGCCCTCCCACCAGACCGAGTCGGGGTCCTCCAGGAGTTGGGACACCACGTGCATCCCGCGTGAGCGGCCGTCCATGCCGTGCGCCCCCAGTTCGTCGAAGAGCAGGGGGAGGAGCTGGCGCCAGGTCGCGTTGTAGAACGCGGCGGCGGCGGAGTCGGGTTCGTTGCGGTGGTCCCAGTCGACGAGGAGGTCCCGGGCCTCGGCCGTGGTTCCCTCCACCGGGGCGTCCAGCAGGTACGGGGTGATCTCCAGGGCGCTGGTGTGGAGCGAGTCCACGAGGATCCGCTCCATGTCCGCGACGCCCACGGGGCCCTCGGCCGTGGCCTCGTCCAGGAGGTCGTTGATCCGCTGGCCCCGGTAGCCGTAGTTCCAGTCCGAGGTCAGGAAGTGCTCGTAGTCCTCGTCCACGACCGCCTCGTTGGCGGTGACGATCACCCCGGACTCCGGGTTGTACACGCTGGGCAGCTCGTCGAAGGGCAGGAACTCGTCCTCCCAGTCGTAGTCGGAGTCCCAGCCGGGGGCGGGCCAGCGGCCGTCGCCCTTGCCCCGTACCGGCACCAGACCGGGGGCCTGGTAGCCGATGTTCCCCTCGTTGTCCGCGTAGACGAGGTTCTGCGAGGGCACGTCGAACTTGCTCGCGGCCTCGCGGAAGGTGTCCCAGTCACGGGCGCGGTTCAGTGAGAAGATCGCGTCGGCGGTGGTGCCCGGCTGGAGCGCGGTCCAGCGCAGGGACACCTGGTAGGGGGAATCGTCGCCCTCACGGGGGTTCGCGCCGATCTCCCGCAGGTCGGAGCCGGCCGCGGTGGTGGACAGGATCGGGCCGCGGTGCGTGGACCGGACGGTCAGCTGGAGGTCCTCCCCGCCGGAGACGGCGATGGTCTCCTCGATGACCTCCAGGGGGCGCTTCTCCCCGTCCACGACGTACTCGTCGCCCTCGACCCGCTCCAGGTAGAGGTCCATGACGTCCGGGTTGAGGTTGGTGAAGCCCCAGGCGATGGACTCGTTCTGGCCGATGACCACGCCGGGCAGGCCCGAGAAGCTGAACCCGCTGGTGTCGAAGGGGCACTCCTCGGTGAGCTCCGTGCAGTGCAGCCCCATCTGGTACCAGGTGGACGGCATCGAGGCACCCAGGTGGGGGTCGTTGGTGAGCAGCGGGGATCCGGTCTCCGTGTGCTCACCGGACACGACCCAGGAGTTGGATCCGAGGTCGGGGTCGTCGGAGGGGCCGAGGAGGTCGGGGACGGCGTCGTGCACGTCGGAGAGTCCGCCCAGCGCCGCCAGGGCCTCCTCGGGCAGGTCGGGGGCGCGGCCCAGGTCGGCCTCGGAGCCGGTCCCCTCATGCTCGTCGGTGTCCGTGATGGGGGCGTGCTTCTCCGTCGGGTACGGCGGGTAGAGCTCCTCGATCAGCTCCTCGTCGAGGCCGTCGGCGAGGAGCAGGGCGCGCCGGGTCTCGTCCTGGAGGTTGCCGCCCAGGTCCCAGGCCATGGCCTTCAGCCACGCGAGGCTGTCGGTGGGGGTCCAGGGCTCCACGGTGTAGTCGTCCGCGGTGATCCCGAGGAGGCCGTACTCCAGGCTGGCCGAGAGGCCCTGGTTGTCGTCGATCCAGGCGTTCACCCCGGCCGCGTAGGCGTCCAGGTAGCGGCGGGTGTCCTCCTCCAGGAGGTCGTACTCCTGCTCGGCGACGCGCCGCCATCCCATGGTGCGCAGGTAGACGTCGGTCTCCACCTGGCCGGGGCCGAAGAGCTCGGCGGTGCGGCCCGCCGTGACGTGCCTGCGGAAGTCCATCTCCCAGAACCGGTCCTGGGCGTGGGTGAACCCCTGGGCCACGAACAGGTCCTCGGCGTCGTCGGCGTACACGTGCGCCACGCCGTGTTCGTCGCGCAGCACGGTCACCGGGGCGCCGAGTTCGGACAGCGTCAGCTCGCCGGAGGTGGTCGGGAAGGAGCTCCGTACCGCCCAGACGGCCAGGAGCGAGGCGATCAGTGCGAGAGACGCGACCGTGGCGACAAAGCCCAGAAAGACACGAAGAAGGACACGCTTCCGCATTACACCCATGTCGGAACCCTAGGGCGTTTCCGCTCGTGTGCTCTAGGGCTCGATCGCAGTCTATTTAATTGTTACCAAGTGGTAGAAAACTCTGTTCCCCCTGGCGGGGCGCATCGAAGTCGAGCGTATGCGGACGGGTGTGGGTTCCGTGCCGAGGAGGCCGTCAGCGCGGGGCGCGGATCGGTTGCGACATTCGGCGGATTTCATGACCGAACGGACCAATACCCCGGCCCTTCGGCGACGAATGGACCCTGAGGGGCGGTTCGTCCAACCGGCGACAGGCCCCGACCGACCATCGAAGGGAACCCCCGCCATGACGTCAGTTCGTCGACGCGTCTCCGCGCTCCTGCTCTCCGTCCTCGCCTCCTCCGCGGTCCTCGGCCTCGCCGTCCCGCCCGCTCAGGCGGCCGCGGCCCCCGCCGTCGGGGCCCCGTCGTCCTCGGGCGGACTGCTCGGCGGTCTGGGTCTGTTCGGGGACGGCGGACTGGTCACCGTCTTCATCGGCAACTACCAGATCAACAACTAGCGACTCCTTTCAAAGTGGCCGGAGTGGTGCACTCCGGCCCCTTTGCCCTGTCCGGAATATGGCTTTTAGTAAGTATCTGATTGCTATGTGTGACGTGCATCACGCAATCCTTCCGAACTTTCACCACGAATCACCAGTGATCACAGACAAGCTATTGAAAGCGGTCATCCCGGCCCCGTCCGGGATGGCCGATCCGCTGGCGTGCCCCGCTCCCCGCCCGAGGCATCCCGGACACAGGCATTCAATTCCCCGCAACCGCGGCCCGTCGCTGCAAGAGCAGAGGCGCCGACGCGATTGGAAGGTCTTCGATGACGAACACCGGCCGAGCCCGCCGACTGCCGCTCACGGCTGCCCAGACCGGGCTCTGGTACGCGCAGCAGATGGACCCGGGGAACCCCGTGTACGCCATCGCGGAGTACCTGGAGCTGGACGGTCCGCTGGACGTCTCGATCCTCAGCGCCGCCCTCCGCCAGGCGGTGCTGGAGACCGAGTCGCTCCACCTGCGCTTCGGTGAGGAGGACGGGGTGCCCTGGCAGGAGGTCCGCAGGCCCGAGGACTGGTGGCCCACCGTCGTGGACCTCACCGACGAGACCGACCCCGCCGAGTCCGCCCGCCGGTGGATGCGCGACGACCTCGACCGGGCGCAGGACGTCCGGGGCGAGACGCTGTTCTCCGAGGTGGTCTTCCGGCTCGGCGCGGAACGCCACTTCGTCTACCAGCGCGTCCACCACCTGCTCCTGGACGGCTACGGGGCCATGCTGGTCCTGGGCCGGGTCACCGAGATCCACGACGCCCTGGCCGCCGGGACCGAGCCGGGCCCCAGCCCCTTCGGTTCGCTGAGCCGACTCCTGGAGGAGGAGGCCGACTACCGGGAGGACGGCACCGAGGAGACGGACCGGCGCTTCTGGGCGGAGCGGATGGCCGACGCCCCCGACGCGGTGGGACTGGCCGGTGCGCCCGTGCGGATGCCCACCGGCCTGCACAGGGTCACCGACCGCCTGCCCCGCGAGATCGCCGCCGGGCTCCAGGCCGCCGCCCGCGAACAGCGCACCAGCCTGCCCACCGCGGTCCTCACGGCCACCGCCGTCTACCTCCACCGCTTCACCGGCGCCCGGGACGTCGTCCTGGGCCTGCCGGTCACCACACGCCGCACGTCGCACTCACGGACGGTCCCGGCGGCGGTCTCCAACATCGTTCCGCTGCGGGTCCGGGTCCGCCCCGACCAGCCGGTGTCGGAACTCCTGCGGCAGGTGGCCCTGGACACCCGGCGGGCGCTGCGGCACCAGCGGTACCGGAGCGAGGACCTGCGTCGCGGCGCGAACGTCGGCCGCCGCCTCACCGGTCCGTCGGTGAACATCATCCCGGCCCTGGGACGGCTGGTCTTCGCCGGACTCCCGGCCACCACGCACAACCTCTCGGTCGGCCCCGTCGAGGACCTGTCCGTCATCTTCCACGGGCTCGGCGCCACGGAGGACGTCCGCGTCGACTTCGACGGCAGCCCCGACCTGTACACGCGCGACGGGCTCGTCGACCACCAGCGCCGCCTGTTCGCCGTCATGCGGGCCATGGCGGAGGACCCCTCCGCCCCGGTGGGGTCCCTGGAGGTCCGCTCCGCCGAGGAGGCGCGGACGCGGCCGAGCGCGAGCGACGGCCCGGCGCGGGCACTGCCCGACCTGACGGTCGCGGACGAGTTCGCGATCACCGCGTCCCGGTTCCCCGCGAGCACCGCGGTCGTCGCACCGGACAGCAGCCTCACCTTCGCCCGACTGGACGCCCTCTCCGACCGCTGGGCGGACCACCTCCGCGCGTTCGGCGCCGCCCCCGGACGCGTGGTGGGGGTCCGGCTGGGGCGCCACACCGACCTCGCCGTCGCGCAGCTGGCCGTGCTCAAGGCCGGCGCGGTCTGCCTGCCCCTGGATCCCGGCTACCCGCCGGGCCGACTGGCCGCGATGGTGCGGGACGCCCGTCCCGCACTCGTGCTCGCCCACGGCGACACGGTGTCCCGAGCCGCGGACGGAGCGCCCGAGGATGCCCCCGCGACCGTCCTGATGGACGACCCGGCCACCAGGGCCGCCGTCGAAGGGGGTCCGCGCCCGCCCGCGTCGGCCCGGCCCCGGCCCGCCACCGGCGCCGACCTCGCCTACGTCATCTACACCTCCGGTTCCACGGGTGCCCCCAAGGGGGTCGCCGTGGAGCACCGGTCGCTGCTCAACCTCCTGCACTCGCACCGCGAACTCGTCTTCACCCCCGCCCGCGAGCGCCACGGGCGGGCGCTGCGCGTGGCCCACACCGCGGGGCTCTCGTTCGACGCCGCCTGGGACCCCTTCCTGTGGATGGTCGACGGCCACGAGCTCCACCTGGTCGGGGACGAGGTCCGCCGCGACCCCCAGCGGCTCGTCGCCCACCTGCGCGAACACGGGCTCGAAGCCATCGAGACCACACCCTCCTTCGCCCGCGCGCTGCTGGCCGAGGGGCTGGCGGAGCCCGGCGGCCCCACCGTCGTCGCCCTGGGCGGCGAGGCCGTGGACGCCGACCTGTGGAACACGCTCGCGTCGCTGGAGCACGTCAGCGCGCACAACCTGTACGGCCCCACCGAGACCACGGTCGACAGCCTGACCGCGCCCGTCACACCGGAGAGCCACCCCCACATCGGCGGGGCGGTCGCCAACTCCCGCGCCTACGTCCTGGACTCCGGGCTCCGGCCCGTCCCCCCGGGCGCCACCGGTGAGCTGTACGTCTCGGGCGCGTCCGTCGCGCGCGGCTACCTCGGCCGTCCCGTGCTCACCGCCGAACGGTTCGTGGCCGACCCCTACGCCGCCGACGGCAGCCGCATGTACCGCACCGGCGACCTGGTCTCGCCGGGGCCCGACCGCACGCTGCGGTTCCTCGGCCGCGCCGACGACCAGGTCAAGGTGCGCGGGGTGCGCGTCGAACCGGCCGAGGTCGAGGCCGTCGTCCGGGAGAGCCCCGGCGTCCGACGGGCCGCCGTGATCCCCGTCGGTGAGGGCGCCGACACCCGCCTGGTGGCCTACGTGGTCGTCGACGACCACGCCGACGCGGACGGGGTCCGCGCCCACGCCTCGGACCGGCTGCCCGCGTTCATGGTGCCCGCCGCGACCGTCCGGGTCCCCGAGCTGCCGCTGACCCCCAGCGGCAAACTCGACCGCGCGGCCCTGCCCCTGCCGTCCGGCGGCTCCGACTCCTTCCGGGCGCCGCGCGACGAGCGCGAGCGCAGGCTCTGCGCGCTCTTCGCCGAGGCGGTCGGGGTCGAACGGGTCGGTGTGGACGACGACTTCTTCGCCCTGGGCGGCCACTCCCTGCTGGCCAGCCGCCTGATCGGGCGGATCCGCGCCGAGTTCGGCGCGGCCCCCGCCATCCGCGAACTCTTCGAGAACCCGACCGTGGCCGGGCTGGTCGGGGTGCTCCCGGACGGGGCCGGGACCGCTCCGCGGCTGGAGGCGCGGGAGCGCCCCGAGGTGCTGCCGCTGTCGCACGCCCAGCGCGGGCTCTGGTTCCTCAACCGGTACGCGCCCGACTCCGGCGCCTACAACATCCCGGCCGCGCTCAGGCTGCGCGGTGAGCTGGACACCGAGGCCCTGCGCGCCGCGCTGGACGACCTGGTGGAGCGGCACGAGACCCTGCGCACCGTGTTCCCGCTGCACGGCGAGGAGCCGCGCCAGCACGTGTTGGCGCCCGGGGAGAGCCCCCTCGACTTCGCCGCCGTGTCGTGCCCCGGACACGACCTGGAGCGGGTGATCGCGGCCGAGGCGGGCCGCGGCGTGGACACCTCCGTGGAGACCCCGCTACGGGTGCGGCTCCTGAGGGTCGGTGAGCGCGACCACGTCCTGCTGCTGGTGCTGCACCACATCGCCGGTGACGGATGGTCGCTGGGACCGCTCGCCCGCGACCTGTCCGACGCCTACTCCGCCCGGTCCCAGGGACGGGCCCCCGACTGGGAACCCCTCCCGGTCCAGTACGCCGACCACACGCTCTGGCGGAACGAGGTGCTCGGCGGGGACGACGACCCCGGGAGCGAGCTCTCCCGTCAGCTCGCCTACTGGCGCGAGGCCCTGCGCGGGGCCCCGGAGGAGACCGTCCTGCCCGTGGACCGCGCCCGCCCCGAACGGTCCAGCGGACGCGGCGGCTCGGTTCCGCTGCGCCTGTCACCCGAACTCCACGAACGCCTCAACGAGCTCGGGGACAGGCACGGCGCGAGCCTGTTCATGGTGCTCAACGCGGGGCTCACCGCACTGCTCTCACGCCTGGGCGCGGGCACCGACCTGACGGTCGGCACACCCACGGCGGGCCGCACGGAGGCGGAACTCGACGACCTCGTCGGCTTCTTCGTGAACACGGTCGTCATCCGCACGCGGACGTCCGGAAATCCGACCTTCGACGACCTGGTCATCCGATCCAGGCAGGCCTGCCTCTCCGGTTTCGCCCACCAGGACGCCCCCTTCGACCGCGTGGTCGAGGAGCTGCGCCCGACCCGCCTCGGCTCGCGGCCACCGCTCTTCCAGGTGATGCTCGCCCTCCAGAACATCCCGGCCGCGCGGCCGTCCCTGGGCGACCTCGACACCACGGTGCTGGAGGACACCGGCGCCCGGCAGGCCAAGTTCGACCTCACCTTCAACCTGACGGAACACCTCGGTTCCGGCGGTGCCGCGGACGGACTCCTCGGTGACCTGGAGTACGACGCCGACCTCTTCGACGAGGGCACCGCCCGCTCCGTGGCCGACCGGTTCACGCACCTCCTCTCGGTTCTGGCCGAGGCTCCGGGCACCGCGGTCGAGGAGGCGGAGCTCCTGCTCCCCGGGGAACGGGCGGAGCTGGACGCGGGTGCGGCGGGACCGTCCCGTTCCGGCGCCGCGGACTCGATCCTGGAGGCCTTCGAGGCCCAGGTCCTGTGCACGCCCGACCGGATCGCCGTGGTCGCGGGCGACCACTCCCTGACCTTCGCCGAGCTGGACGCCCGCGCCGAGAGCCTGGCCCGCGTCCTGGCCGACCGGGGCGCCGGGCCCGGTTCGACCGTCGCCACGGTGCTGCCGCGCTCGGTCGACCTGGCCGTCGCGCTCCTGGGCGTGCTCCGCAGCGGAGCCGCCCTCATGCCCGTCGACACGTCCTACCCCCGCGAGCGGATCGACCACATGTTCGCGGACGCCCGGCCCGAGCACGTGCTCACCACGACGGGCCACCGGACGCGCCTCCCCGCCGACAGCACGGTGCTGTACGTCGACGCGCTGCCGCTGGACACACCGATGCTCCGGGTCCCGGACCGACCCGGCCCCCGCGACGCGGCCTACGTCGTCTACACCTCCGGGTCCACCGGGCGCCCCAAGGGCGTCGTCGTCGAGCACCGCTCGCTGGCCAACCTGCTCCACTCGCACCGGGAGCGCGTGTTCGGACCGGCGGTCGCCGCCGCGGGACGACCCCTGCGGGTCGCGCACACGGCAGGGGTCTCCTTCGACGCCTCGTGGGACCCGTTCCTGTGGATGGTGGACGGCCACGAACTCCACATCGTCCAGGACCCCGTGAGGGGGGACGCCGAACGGCTCGTGACCCTCCTGCGCGAACGGGAGGTCGACGCCGTCGAGACGACGCCCTCCTACGCCCGGCAGCTCGTGGCGCTGGGGCTCTTCGACGGCGGCACCGGGCCGCGCGTGCTCGCCCTGGGCGGCGAGGCCGTCGACGCCCGGCTCTGGGCCGAGCTGCGCGACGTCCCCGGCCTGACCGCGCACAACCTGTACGGACCGACCGAGTGCACCGTCGACAGCGTCACGGCCCGCTCCGACGAGGAGGCCGAGCCGGTGATCGGCGGACCGATCGCCAACACCGGTGCGCGGGTCCTGGACGGCAGGCTCCGCCCGGTCCCCGCGGGGGTCGTCGGAGAGCTCTACCTCAGCGGGGCCGGGGTCGCCCGCGGCTACCTCGGCCGCCCGGGGCTGACCGCCGAGCGCTTCCTCGCGGACCCGTTCGCCGCCGACGGGAGCCGGATGTACCGCACCGGCGATCTGGTGACCCGTCGGCCCGACGGCGCCCTGCGCTACGTCGGCCGCGTCGACGGACAGGTCAAGGTGCGCGGCCACCGGATCGAACTCGGTGAGGTCGAGGCGGTCGTGGCCGAACACCCCGACGTCGCCCAGGCGGCCGTGGTGCTCACCCGGACCCGGGACGGGGACGCGCGCCTGTCCGCCTTCGTCACCGCGCGTCCGGGCGGGCGCCCCGACACCCGGGGGATCCGCGACCACGCGGCGCGCAGACTCCCCGCCGCCATGCTCCCCGGGGTGGTCATGGTGCTGCCCGAACTCCCGCTGACACCCAACGGCAAGCTGGACCGTGCGGCGCTGCCCGAGCCCGAGGCCGTCACCGGCGGCGGACGCGGCCCGCGCACCCGCGACGAGACGGTGCTGTGCGAGCTGTTCGCGAAGGTCCTGGACGTGCCCGAGGTGGGCATCGACGACGACTTCTTCGCCCTCGGCGGGCACTCGCTCCTCGCGGTGCGCCTGGTGGCCCGCATCCGCCACACGGTCGGCGCCGAGGTCGCCGTGCGCACGCTCTTCGAGGCCCCGACCGTGGCCGGTCTCGCCGCCGCGCTCGGCACCGGGCGCCAGTCCAGGCCGCCGCTGCGCCCGATGCCCCGGCCCGCGCGGATCCCGCTGTCCTTCGCCCAGCGCAGGCTCTGGTTCCTCAACCGGCTGGACACCTCGGCGGCCCTCTACAACCTGCCGATGGCGGTGCGGATCACCGGCGAGCTGGACACCGAGGCGCTGCGCGGGGCCCTGTACGACGTCTCCGCACGCCACGAGAGCCTGCGCACGGTCTTCCCCGACACCGACGGAGAACCCCTCCAGCAGGTGCTGCCCCCCGAGGCGGTCGCCCCGGGCGGCGAGTGCGTCGAGGTCGCCTCCGAGGAGGAGCTGCGGCGTGCCCTGGTCCGCGAGGCGGGCCGGGGCTTCGACCTGGCCGTCGAGACGCCCCTGCGCGGCCACCTGTTCAAGGTGGGCCGGGAGCACGTCCTGCTGCTGGTCCTGCACCACATCGCCGGTGACGGGTGGTCGACCGCGCCGCTGGCCCGCGACCTCTCCATGGCCTACACCGCCCGTGTGCACGGCACCGCGGCCCTCGCCCGCGACCTGCCGGTGCAGTACGCGGACTACACGCTCTGGCAGCGCGAGGTCCTGGGCGACGACGGCGACCCCGAGAGCGCGATCCGGCACAGCCTCGACGCCTGGGAGCGCCGCCTGTCCGGGGCCCCGGACGAGGTGCGGCTGCCCTCCGACAGGCCCCGTCCCGCCACCGCCTCCCAGCCCTCCGCCAGCACGGGGGTGGAGATCGGCGCGGACCTGCACGAACGCCTGCTGCGGTTGGCCCGGTCCACGTCCACGAGCCTGTTCATGGTCCTCCAGGCCGGTCTCGCCGCCCTGCACACCCGCCTGGGCGCGGGCGACGACATCGTCATCGGAAGCCCGGTCGCGGGGCGTACCGACCCCGCCCTGGACGAACTGGTCGGGTTCTTCGTCAACACCCTCCCGCTGCGCACCGACACCTCCGGCAACCCGACCTTCACGGACCTGCTGGCGCGGGTGCGCGACGCCGACCTGGACGCCTTCGACGACCAGGAGGTGCCCTTCGAGCAGATCGTGGAGCGGCTCAACCCCTCCCGGGCGCTCGGGCGGCACCCCCTGTTCCAGACGGCCCTGACCCTCCAGAACAACGAGACGCCCACCATGGAGCTCTCCGGGCTGGACGTGCGCCCCGAACCGGGGGCCCCGGCGCTGGGTGCCAAGTTCGACCTCTCCTTCGACCTGGCCGAACAGGCCGGACCGCTCGGCGGCGCCGCCGGTGTCAGGGGAACGCTGGAGTACAACAGCGCGATGTTCGACCCCGGCACGGCCCGGCGGCTCGTGGAGCGCTACGTCCGGCTGCTCGACGCGGCCACCCGGACCCCGGAGGCCCGGCTCGGCCGCCTGGAGATCCTCTCCGGCGAGGAACGGGAGGGACTCCTCGCGGACGGCCACGGCCTGCGCAGGGAGCTCCCGGTCGAGACCGTCGTGGAACTGTTCGAGGGCCAGGTCCGGCGCACCCCCGACGCGACCGCCCTGGTCTGCGGGGAGGAACGGCTCAGCTTCGCCGACCTCGAACGCCGCGCCAACTGCCTGGCCCGTTCGCTGGTCAAGCTCGGGAACGGTCCGGGGGACGTGGTCGCCGTCCTGCTCCAGCGTTCGGTGGAGACGGTGGTGAGCCTCCTGGGCGTGCTCAAGAGCGGCGCCGCGTACCTGCCCTTGGACCCCGACCACCCCGACGAGCGGTTGGCCACCATGCTGGAGGACGCCGCACCCGGACTGGTGCTCACCGACTCCTCGCTCGCCCACCGGGTCCCCGACGCCCCGCTGGTGCGGGACGTGGACGCCATCACCGACAAGCACGGCGACTGCCACTGCGGCACCGCGGGCGCGCTGACCGACCGGGAACGGGTCCGCCCGCTCACCGCCTCGGACATCGTCTACGTCATCTACACCTCCGGCTCCACGGGCAGGCCCAAGGGCGTCGAGGTCGAGCACGGGTCGCTGGTCAACCTCTTCCTGAGCCACCAGGAGGAGCTGTTCACCCCGGTCAGCGAGGAACTGGGCCGCAGGCTCCGCGTCGCGCACACCGCCGGGGTGGCCTTCGACGCCTCCTGGGACCCCATCCTCTGGCTGGTCGACGGGCACGAACTGCACGTGGTCGAGGACTCCGTGCGCCGGGACCCCTCCGGGCTCTCCGACTACCTGACGCGCAATCGCGTGGACTCCGTCGAGACCACCCCCAGCTACGCCCGCAGGCTCATCGCCGAGGGCGTGCTCGACCACTCGGACGCGCTCTCGGTGGTGGCCCTGGGCGGCGAGGCGGTCGACGCCGACCTCTGGGACGACCTGACCCGTCGCCCGGGCGTGCGCGCCTACAACTTCTACGGCCCCACCGAGACCACGGTGGACGCCGTCATCGCGGGCATCGGCGGCGAGGCCGGACCGACCATCGGCCGACCGGTGGGCAACATCCGGGTGTACGTGCTCGACGGCGGACTCCAGCCCGCGCCCGTGGGCGCGCTCGGTGAGCTCTACATCGCCGGGGCCGGGCTGGCGCGCGGGTACCGCAGCCGCCCCGGCATGACGGGGGAGCGGTTCGTGGCCGACCCCTTCGCCGCCGCCGGCGGACGCATGTACCGGACCGGCGACCTGGTGCGGTGGCGTGCCGACGGCACGCTGGAGTTCGTCGGCCGCGCCGACGACCAGGTCAAGCTCCGGGGCTTCCGGATCGAACCCGGGGAGATCAGGGCGACACTGGTGGACCACCCCGGCGTGGCCGAGGCCGCCGTCCTGGTCCGCCGCACGGCCGCGGGCGACGCGCGGCTCGTGGCCTACCCGGTGCCGCTCGTCCACCCCGGTCCCAGCGACGCCGAGCTGCGCCGACACCTGGCCGCCCGGCTTCCCGAGTACATGGTCCCGGCGGTGTTCGTCCGCCTGGAGTCCCTGCCCCTGACCGTGAACGGCAAGGTCGACAACGCGGCCCTGCCGGACCCCGCGGAGCACGCGCCGCAGGTCACCGGTGTTCCCGGGACCCGGCGCGAGATCCGGATGTGTGAGCTGTTCGCGGAGGTCCTGGACCTGCCGAAGGTCGGCGTGCACGACGGGTTCTTCGAGATGGGCGGGCACTCGCTGCTCGCCGCGCGTCTCGTGCGGCGGGTCAGCGCCGCCCTCGGCCAGGAGGTCACGGTGCCGATGCTCTTCCAGAACCCCACCGTCGCCGGGCTCATCCAGGCGGCGGACGGGGAGACCACCGGGACCGGACTCGGGCGGATCCTGCCGATCCGGCCCACCGGCGAGGGCGCCCCGCTGTTCTGCGTGCACCCCGCCGGAGGACTCGCCTGGCCCTACGCGGGGCTGGCCCGGCACATCGGCGCGGAGCACCCCGTGTACGGACTCCAGGCCCCCGGACTCAGCCCCGGCGACCGGACCGAGCACGCCACCGACCTGCGGTCGCTCACCGAGGACTACGCCGCGCGCATCCGCGAGATCCAGCCGGAGGGGCCCTACCACCTGCTCGGCTGGTCCTTCGGCGGCAACATCGCGCACGCGCTCGCCGGACACCTTCGGGAGACCGGCGACGAGGTGGCCACCCTCGCCCTGCTGGACTCGCACCCGTTCGGCCAGTCCGCCGACGCGGGCTTCGAGGACGACACCCAGGTCCTCGACGCGCTGCTCCGGGCCGTCGGTTACGCCGAGGACGCCGACGGCCTGGGCGAGTCCCCGACGACCGAGGACGCCATCGCGGTGTTCCGGCGCCACGGCGACCCCCTCGGAGAGCTCTCCAAGGACGCGGTCGAGGCCATGCTCCTCGGCTTCGACCGGCAGGTGACCCTGCTGCGCCACGGGAAGCCGCCCGTCTTCGACGGAGACCTCCTCTTCTTCACCGCGACGCTGGACGGCGTTCCCGGTGTCGACCTCGCGCGGACCTGGCGGCCCTACGTCGGGGGTCGGATCGACGACCACGACGTGACCTGCACCCACGCGCTCATGACCACACCCGAGGCGCTGTCCGTGATCGGCCCGGTCCTCGCCGACCGGATGGCCCGGCCACTGGCGCACCGCCGCTGAACCCCCACGCACCACCGACAACCGCGGCCCGTGACAACGCGCCGCTCGGAACACAGAAGGGCACCCCATGCAGAACCCGTTCGACGACACCGACGCCTCCTTCCTGGTCCTGGTCAACGCCGAGGACCAGCACTCCCTGTGGCCCGCCTTCGTCCCGGTCCCGGCCGGCTGGGTCGTGCGCCACGGCCCCGCCGAGCGCCAGGAGTGCCTGACCTACATCGACACCAACTGGACCGACATGCGTCCCCACCGGGTGCGCCAGCTCGACGCCGCCTGAGAGAACCAGGGCCCGGCCGCGCGGCCGGGCCCCCAACCCACGAAGGGAGTGACGTGGACGGGGACGACCATGTCATCGACGTCGAGGGACTGACCAAGTCCTTCGGGGGACACCGCGCGCTGCGGGGCATCGACCTGGCCGTGCCGCGCGGGCACGTGCTCGGGCTGCTCGGCCCCAACGGAGCGGGCAAGACCACCACCGTCCGCGTGCTGACCACCCTGCTCCGGCCGGACGGCGGACGGGTCCGGGTCGCCGGTCACGACGTGGTGGCCGACCCGGGTGCGGTCCGCCGCAGCATCGGGCTCTCCGGCCAGTACGCGGCCGTGGACGAGAAGCTCACCGGCTTCGAGAACCTGCGCATGGTGGGACGCCTGTACGGGATGAACCGCGCGCAGGCGGCCGCGCGCGCCCGGGAACTGCTGCGGCGCTTCCGGCTCTGGGACGTCGCGGACCAGCGTTCGGGCGCCTACTCGGGCGGCATGCGCCGCCGCCTCGACCTGGCCGGGGCCCTGGTGGCCCGGCCCGAGGTGGTCGTGCTCGACGAACCCACGACCGGCCTGGACCCGCGCGGGCGGATGGACACCTGGGAGATCGTCTCCACCCTCGTGGAGGACGGGACCACGGTCCTGCTGACCACGCAGTACCTGGAGGAGGCCGACCAGCTCTCGGACACGATCGTGGTCATCGACCAGGGAACGGTGATCGCCCGGGGCAGCGCGGACGCCCTCAAGGAGCACATGGGCGGGGCGCGGATGGACTTCGTCCTCGCCGACGCCGCCGACCTGGAGTCGGCCGCGGGGATCGTCGCGGACCACGGCAACGGCCGCCCGGAGACGGACCCGGGCACCCGGCGGCTCTCCGTGGGCACCTCCGAGGGACAGACGGCGCTGACCGAGGCGTTGGCCGCGCTGCGCCGTGGCGGCGTCCCCGTCGTGGAGGTGGCGTTGCGCCGCCCCACCCTGGACGAGGTGTTCCTCGAACTCACCGGGCGGGACGAACCCGCCTCCCTGGTGGGAGGTCCCCGGTGAACGCACTGATGAGATCGGTGAGCGACAGCGGGGTCGTCGCCCACCGGAACCTGCTCCACGTGGTGCGCACCCCGGGATCCATGGTCGCGGGGGTCATCCAGCCGGTGATGTTCGTCCTGCTGCTCGCCTTCGTCTTCGGCGGCAGCCTGGGCGGCGCGCAGTACCGCGAGTTCCTGATCGGCGGCATCTTCGCGCAGACCCTGCTGTTCAACTCGTCCTTCACGGCGGTCGGGCTGGCCAACGACCTCCAGCAGGGCATCGTCGACCGCTACCGGTCACTGCCGATGTCCCGGATCGCCGTCATCCTGGGCCGGACCCTGTCGGACCTGGCGACGAGCTCCCTGTCGCTGCTGGTCACGGCCGCGTGCGGGCTGGCGATCGGATGGCGGGTCACCACGGGCGCGGGCGAGGTGGTCCTGGGCGTGGCCCTCCTGCTCTTCTTCGCCTTCGCGACCTCGTGGATCGGTGTGTTCATCGCGCTGACCGCCCGCAGCGTCGAGGTGGCCCAGAGCCTGGGCCTGGTCTGGCTGTTCCCGGTCGCCTTCGTGTCGGGCGCCTTCGTCTCCGTCGAGGGCATGCCCGCGCCGCTGCGGGTCGTCGCGGAGTGGAACCCGGTCACCGCCGTCGCCTCGGCGGCCAGGGAGCTGTTCGGCAACGCCCCGCCGCCGGGCCTGGCGCAGCCGACCGGCTGGCCCGCGGAGAACGCGGTGCTGTACGCGGCGCTGTCGTCGGCCGTGGTCATCGCGGTCTTCGCCCCGCTGGCCCTGCGCCGCTACGTCCTCATCAGCGCCCGCTGACCGGGGCGCGGAGGTGGAGCGGGACGACCCATGGGTGGACCGCCACCTCCGCGCCCCGGGGCCGACGGACCACGGGGCGCCTCCCCGTACTCAGGCCTGGGGCCGAGGCTCCTCCTTGAAGGAGCGCAGGAGCAGGGGGACGCACAGGAAGACGGCGGCCCCCATGGTGGCGAAGTAGGCGGGGGCGGACAGGTCCAGGAGGGCTCCGCCCAGGACGGGACCGACGAAGAACCCGAGGTAGCGCAGTTCGGACAGGCCGAAGTAGGCGCCCTTGCGGTCGTCCGTGGCCAGGGAGTGCACCGCCACGTCCGGCAGGGGCAGCAGGATCGCCTCGCCCAGGGTCCAGAACACGATGGCCACGTACAGAAGGACCACGTTGGTCGTGCCCAGCCACACGCAGACGAAGGCGACCGCGAAGAACACGCACCCCAGGGTCACCAACGGCCCCCGGGGGAGGCGTTCGGACAGCCAGATCACCGGGGGCTGTACCGCCAGGGCCAGGGCGGCGTTCAGCACCAGCAACGAGGCGAACAGGTACTCCGTCCGGTCGCCGTAGGCGCCCTTCATGTACAGCGGGATGGACGTGTCCATCTGGGCCATGATCAGGAAGACCACCGCTCCCGCGCCGATGGCGGCCATCAGGTGGCGGTCACGCAGGGCGTCGGTCCACGGAACTGGGGTGGTGCTCCTGGAGGAGGTCTCCAAGCGCGTCAATTCCGCGCCGCGCACCACCACCACTGACAGGTAGAGCGCGAAGAAGGCCGCCGGGGCCAGGAAGAACGCCGCGGGACCCACGTGGAACAGGACGCCGCCCACGGCCGGTCCGACGATCGCACCCATGCACAGGGTGATGTAGCGGACCCGGAAGATTCGGCCGTCGCCGGTGTCGGACAGGGAGAGCAGCTTCTTCATGCTCGGTTCGACCATCGTGCGCGCCACGCCCAGGCTGAGGAAGAGCGCCACGATGGCGGCGGGAGCGGAGGCCAGCGCCAGCGCCGAGTAGACCAGCACGTTCAGCAGGAGCCCCCATCGCATGAGCCGGACGGCGCCGAACCGGTCGGCGACCATCCCGCTCAGGAGGCCGCCGAACGCGGCGATCAGCGGAATGCCACCGACCACCGCGCCGATCCCCGCGGCCGACAGTTCCGTCCGGTCCGCGAGGTAGAGCGCGGCGAACGGCAGGGCGGCGAAGAACGCCATGGAGTTGAGCAGCGAACCCAGCACGAGGGTGCGTTCGTCGCGGCTGAAGCGCCACAGGGAACGGCGCTGACCAGTCTGGGTCACGGGGGCTCCAGGGGGTGGACGCTGGGGGCAGCGGCCACTCTAGGGGCCGACACCGACAGTCGAACCGCCCTCCCGGAAGCGGTGCCTTCCCCGCCGGGGTCAGCCGAGGATCAGCCTCGTCGTCGATTCCCCCGCCCAGACACACCAGGCTTCGAACCGACAAGACTCAGGTGGTGTTAGATCCCCCGGAACCAGGAGAGGATCCCTCCAGGCCTTCATCGAGCGCCGTCAAGACCCTCTCCAGAGCAGTTTCCGGTGTCTCGTGCTCCCACACTCGGACGACTGTCCACCCTTGGGCTCGCAGCTTTTCGTTCGTGTCGGTGTCGCGCGCCTGATTTCCCTCGATCTTGTCGCGCCAGAAGTCCGCTCTCCGCTTGGCCGGGCGATGGTGCTCGGGACACCCGTGCCAGTAGCAGCCGTCCACGAAGACAGCGACACGCGCCTTTCGGAAAACGACATCGGCGGTCCGCGCCAGTTCCGGCAGCGGTCGGGCGTTGACGCGGTAACGAAGGCCTCGCGCATGCAGGAGTGATCGAAGGAGCAACTCAGGACCGGTGTCACGTCCCTTGTTCGCTCTCATGGTCGCGCGTGCCGCCCCGGAGGTCGCGGTGGAGCCGATCGGAAGGGCCCGGTCCCTGACCAATCCGGCCGCACGGGCGAGGTTCCACGCCCGCGCCAAGTTGGCGGCGCGTGTGTCGGCATCGACCTCTCCCAAGTAGCGTTCGCGGGTTCGTCCGTTCTCCGACCATCGCAAGTAGGCGCGGATACGACGAGTGCGGTCATACACCCGTAGAGCGACCGACCCGGTCGCCTCAGTCCCGTCGGAGATGACGACCACACGACGACCACGTCCGCCGACCGCTCGATCCTGTTCCGCCGACCGAGCCGCGCGCGTCATCCCCGGGCGAGGTCGCCAGGCTCGTGGAGGCGGGGGGCGGTCACCCCAGCCTCGTTGCGCACGTCCCGTGGGCAAGGCTCAAGCCCCCGCTTCTTCGAGCGCGTTCCGAACAGCGTCCGCGAACACCCGCCCGAGTCGAACCGGAACGGCGTTCCCCAGTTGGCGCATCTTCTCACCACGGGGCCCAGCCAGTTCCCATTCGTCAGGGAAGGTCATCACCCTGGCAGTCTCCCGCACCGTCATGTACCGGTAGCCCGCCCCGTCGAAGGTGGAGTCGTCCAGACGCATCACTGACTCACCACCCGGCACCCCATGCACACCAGCCTTGACCGTCTTCGCGGGGCGATCCAGCTCGTTGGGGGTGTGCCCGGTGTAGATTCGCGCCCCAGGCCAACCAACGTGGTCAGGGACTCCGCCAACGACCAGCTTCCCTCGCACGGCCTCCTCCGGGACGGGCGGCAGAGGCACCCCCTCATTCTCATCGACGCCCCTGATCGCGTCCCTGAGCGTCCGCCAAGGGCGCAGCCCATCCGACATGAAACCGGGGGGGCGCAGATCAGCCATCACCCTCTCCCGCGTCGTGTCGATGCCAGGCGCGTCGTCATGTCGTTTCCAGTAGGTCCCATCGTGCATGGACTCGATCAGCGCGGCCTCCGAGTACTCGGGAACGGGCTGGTGACGGGCCCAATCCACTCCCAGGTCGGACCGGAAGGCGACGATGATGACGCGATGACGAATCTGGGGCACACCGTAGTCCGCCGCGTTCACAGGCACGTGCACCACGTGATAGCGCTCGGTGGGATCCACAGAGCCATTCGCGAGGCGATCCTGTAGGACGGCGTCATGCTCCTCCCAAGTGGCGCCCTCCGCCCGTCGCACGAACGGCAAACTCATCTCCCTCTTGATGTACTCGAAATAACGCTGGAAGGATGTTCGGAGCAGGCCCCGCACGTTCTCGCAAACGACGGCCTTCGGGCGCATCTCGCGGATCGCCCGGAACATCTCAGGGAACATGTTCCGCTCGTCCTCGTCCCCCCTCGCCACACCTCCGAGGCTGAAGGGCTGACAGGGTGGTCCGCCCGCAAGGACGTCGACCCCGGCAGGAGCCAAGAACTCGAAGGAAGGGATGTCCCGCACATCACCCGGGACCAACGGCCAACCCGTCGCCCGAGACCCGTACGCCGAGTCAGGACCAGGAACGGAGGTGTCCGAGGGTTCCCGGAGCGTCGCCCCGTTGACGGTCAGCGTCTCCACGGCCCGCTTGGCGAACTCGTTGACGAGAAGCGGTCGGAAACCGGCCCCATGCACAGCCATCGCGAGCCCGCCGCCCCCTGCGAACAGCTCTACAGACTTCCGGTCCATGTTCGGTCCCCCCAGCAGCTCAGTGATGGTCAAAGCATACCGCGGAATAGTCCCTCTTTGTTCATTGTCCACACGATTGTGATCTAAGTCGTCTAAAGTCGGATCGAGTGGCCTGCGGATGAAAATGCCTGGCGGAGCTTCAAAAGAACGGAAATAAAATGGGTGAGAATTTCTCGGAGGGTCAGGTGGACTCTAAATCCACGCCCGGGTGGGTGTACGACCCATTGAAGAGAGAAAATCTTGGCCGCAGTGTTCTATGGGCGCTGGTTGCCTCGAGTCCTGTGCCGTTGGGTGATATTCCCCAATTTCCGGGTTGCGGAATTTACGCCCTCTATTACACGGGTGATAGTGAGCTTTACGAGCCCATCTCGTCCCTGGAGCTCCAAGTTCCGATTTACGTAGGTAAAGCAGACCCTTCGGGGTCGCGAAAGGGGGGAGAGGTGCATCGGGCCTGGGAGGGCTTCCGTCTGCGGGATCGGCTCAATAAGCACGCGCGAACCATCGAAGCAGCGAAAAACCTGGACCTGATTGATTTCCAGGCTCGCTATCTGCCAGCAGACGATCTCTTCACCCCGATGGCTGAAAGGCTGATGATCTCGGAGCTCAAGCCCGTTTGGAACATGATTCTCGAAGGATTCGGCGTCAATCCGCCAGGGAAGAAGAGGATTGAGGGGCGTCGGCCCAAGTGGCACCAGGTACATCCCGGGGTGTCCTGGGCCGAGGGCATGCCCGAGCGTCCGGGAGGAGCCCCGAAGCTAGAAGAGGAAGTGAGGCTGCATCTGAAGACTCATGGGCCGGAGCGCAAATCCGCGAGTGGAGTCCCTCTGAACCTCGTCCCCCCACGCATAGGGCCCCAGTGACTCGGGCCACACGGCGCCAGGCGTCCGGGCGCGGGGCCACGCGAGTGGTCGCTGATCGGGGCCAACGGGCGCGTGCACCGGGCCCTGCTGCGTCGGGGCGCGGAACTGGGCCGCGACGACGGGTTCGCGACCCTGGTCGAGTACAACGGCGGCCACGACCGGGCCTGCTGGCGGGCCGGACTGCCCGACGCGCTCGTGGCCCTCACCGACGACTGGCCCCGCTAGACGGCGTCGCGGAGCGAGGCGACCAGGTCCGCGGCGGGCAGCTCCCGGGCCCGACGGAACCCGGTCCCCGCCCACAGGGCCATGCCCCCGGTGTCGCCGGCCCGCGCGGCGGCGGCACGCAGCGGCTTCGTCATGTGGTGGACCTCGGGGTAGGCCGCGGGCGCGTCCGGGTGCTCGGCCATGAACCGGTTGGTGAGTCCGCGCGCCGGACGACCGGTGAACGCGCGGGTCAGTGAGGTCCCGGCGAAGGACGGGTCAGCCAGCGCGGCCTTGTGCGCGGGCTGGGCGCCGCTCTCCGGGCACCGGAGGAAGGCCGTGCCCAACTGGACGGCGGTGGCCCCGGCGGCCAGGGCGGCGGCGACGTCCTCCTCGGCCATGATTCCCCCGGCGGCGACCACCGGCACGTCGACGGCGCGCACCACGTCGGGCAGCAGGGAGAGCAGGGGCCTGTCGTCGCCCCGGGCGGGGTCGAAGGTGGCGCGGTGCCCGCCCGCCTCCAGACCCTGGACGCACACCCCGTCGGCACCCCGGGCCACGGCGGTCCGGGCCTCCTCGACGGTGGTGGCGGTGACGACCGTGGCCGAACCCGCGTCGCGCAGCCGCTCCAGGACCCGGGCGGAGGGGCAGCCGAAGGTGAAGCTCACGACGGTGACGGGGGAGCTCGCCAGGAGGTCGATCTTGGCGTCCCAGGCGTCGTCGTCGTACGTGGGCGGGCCGACCTCGGACCCGTGCCGGTCGGCCTCCCCCGCGAGGTCCCCCCGGTAGCCGTCGAGCACGGACGCGGGCGTCGGTGAGCCCGAGGGGACGAACACGTTCACTCCGAACACGTCGGTCCCCAGCCCGCGTACCCCGGTGATCCGTTCGGCCAGCGCCTCCGCGGACAGGTACCCGGCGGCCAGGGACCCCAGGCCGCCCGCACCGTCCACGGCGTGGACCAGGGCGGGGGTGGACGTGCCTCCGGCCATGGGGGCCTGGAGGACGCGGCGCGCACCGAGGAGTTCGTGCAGATCCATGTTTCCCGCCTTCCGGGGGTCCGGTGCGGGACGCTCCCCGCGTGACCTGCGCGCAGGCTAACAGGCGCGCCGGATCAGTCCCGGGCCGCGTCCTCGTTGCGCCGCACGGCCCAGGTGAAGTCCGCCGACTCCGGCAGGAGCCGGGTGAGGACCAGCGCGGCGGCGGCCAGCGCGAAGGCGAACACGGCCAGGACGGACACGGCGGTGGCGATGCCCCACAGGTCCCACAGCCACCCGAACGAACTGGTCGTGAGCGCGCTGCCGAGCAGGGTCACCACCGTCACCGCCGAGAACATCGTGTTCCGGTTGGCGTCGGTGAACATCAGCTGGCACCAGGCCCCGGAGAGCACCCCTCCCAGCCCGATGAGGAACTCCGCCGCCACCAGGCCCGCCAGCAGCGGAACCGCTCCGTGGGCGGCCAGGACCAGTGGGAGGCCGATCCCCATCGACAGCAGCGCGCCCCACACGTGCGGACGGTCCGGGTGCACCCAGCGGGCGCAGGCCGCCCCGGCGGCCAGGGACAGGCTCATGACCAGGAGCACCAGGCCGTTGAGGCGCACGTCGTCGCCGTACTCGGCCAGCAGCATGGGCTGCCAGGACACCACGAGCAGCATGGTCGCGACCATCAGGGACAGGGCCAGCACCACCGGGGGGAGGAACCGGCGGGAGGCCACCAGGACCACCGACTCCAGGACGATGGCTCCCACCCGCCGGTCCCGCCGCCCAGAGGTCGGCGGGAAGCACACGGGGGCCAGCACGCCCAACAGGAGGACGAGGGCGCCGCCCACGGTGATCATCGTGCCCGCCGACAACCACGTGCCCCCGACCATCACGGAGGCCGCACCCAGCACGGAACCCAGGCGCGTGGACACCGAGGCGACCCGCACGATCCTCGTGATGCGGGCGTTCCTGTCGTGGGAGCCGATCCGGTTGATCAGGATCGCTTCAAGGGTGCCGGACTTCAGGGACATGCCGATGTTGCCCAGGCACACGCCCACCACGGTCAACACGAGTCCGTCCGCCAGACCGAGGGCCACCAACCCCGACCCCCACACCAGGAGGCCGAGGGTCAGCAGACGGCGGTGCCCGTACCGGTCGCCCAGGGCTCCGCTGGGCGCCTCCATGACCAAACCGATGAGGTGGCCCCCGGCCAGGATGAGTCCCACGGCCCAGGGGTCGGCCCCGCGCGCGAGGATCACGGTGACGAAGACCGCGCCGTAGGCGAAGTCGGCCGAGGTACTGACCAGGGTGAAGGCGCTGAGCCGCGCCAGGAGCGGAAACCGGCTCCCCTTCGGAAGCGGTGCGGGTGGGGCGGTTTCGTCCGGGGTCGGATCGGAAGTGCTGGGGGACATGGGCGGCCCGCTTCCGTCGGGACCCGTGCACCGGGCCGGTGGGGTTTCGCCGACGCTAACAGCGCCCCGCCCTGCCACTCCACGCGTTTTCCCGGGCTCCCGAAGTGGTTCCCGGCGCTTCCGTCACCGTGAGGCCCGCGCGTCCGCCCTGGTCACCCGTTCGCCGTGATCGGCATCCTCGTGCGGAAGGGTGTGGAACAGCGGGACCAGGACCGTGTCCACGATCTCCACCACCAGATCGTCGGGGATGGGTTCCAACCGGAAGAGGAAGTGGTGGCGCAGCAACGCCTGACCCACGTCCAGGCGGGCGCCGACCACCGCTTCGGCGGGGATCTCCCCCCGGGCCACGGCTCTGCGTGCCACCTCCTCCATCATCTTCCGCCCCATGCCCTGGGAACGTGAGCGGATCTCCGCAGCGTGCTCCGGATACGGCAGGGCCTCACCGAGCAGGCCGCGCAGCGCGGCTCCGGCCGGACCGGAGAGGGTCCGTGCGTTCTGCCGCAGCAGGACCAGGAGGTCACCTCGGAGCCCGCCGGTGTCGGGGATGTCGGACGGGTGCGGCAACAGGTGGTACACCGCGTCCATCACCAGGGTGGACCGCGAGGTCCAGCGCCGGTAGAGCGAGGCCTTGCTCGCCCTGGCCCGTTCGGCGACCCCCTCCATGGTCAGTGCCGCGTACCCCTGTTCCGCCAGCTCCTCGATGGTGGCTTCGAGGATGGCGTTGACCAGGGCCTCCCCTCTTCGGCGGGGGCGTTTGCGGTGGTCGGTGCTCTCGGCGGACATGTTCGCATCCTACGAAGGTCTGGTGACCCGGCCGCTGCCGCCGTCCACGGTCACCGGCTCGCCGTCGGTGAGGACGGTCGTCCCGGTCCCGGTGCCCATCACCGCGGGAATCCCGTACTCCCGGGCCACGATCGCCGCGTGGGAGGCGATCGCCCCCGAGTCGACGACCACCGCGGCGGCCCGCTGGAACAACGGTGTCCACGCCGGGTTGGTGTAGGGACAGACCAGCACGTCACCCTCCCGGAGCCGGGGGAAGTCCTCGGCACCCCGGACGATCCGGACCGGCCCGCTCACCCTCCCCGAACTGGCCGGAGCACCCGTGACCAGGGCGTCGCCGGTGCCGCCGCGCGGGAAGGCCTCGGCAGGGTCGATCATCGCGACCCCGGCCAGTTCGGCCCGCTTGGCGGCCCGGGCCCGCACGAGGGAGCGCAGGCGGTCAGCCTGTGCGGTGGGGATCGCCTCGACGTCCCGGACCTCCAGCACCTCCTCCATGCGCAGGTGGAAGACATCGGAGGGTTCGGCGAGCACGTCCGCCCGGTGGAGCCGGTCCCCGATCTCCAGCAGGGCCCGGCGCAGGGCTGGCAGTGACGCGGTGAAGTAGAAGTGGGTGTCCTCGCGCAGTGCCACGCCGTCCTGGGCCTCCCGCAGCCACCGTTCGACCCTGGCCCGGGCGCGGTGTCCACGGAGCAGGGGGTGCCCGAGCATCCGGCGCCGCGCCTCGGAGGACCGGGAGACGGTACCCGCCCCGGGCTGACCTTCCCGCGCCAGCAGGGAACGCACCAGTCCCAGGACCACCTCGGGGGACTCGGCCAGGGTCGGCGGGCTCACCAGCAGCGGGGAGGTGGTCTCCCGGCGCCCGTACTCGCGCAGGTAGGCGTCGAGCTCGGTGCGGAAGGTGGCGTACGCGGTCTCGGCACCCTCCTCGCGCAGCGCGCCCAGGATCTCGGCGGGCTGCCGTTCGGTGAACAGCCGGTACAGCTCCGGGACGGCGCGGGCCCGGTCCGCGAGCGCCCGCAGGGCCTCGTTGGAGTCCTCGGTGCGGGTACGGGCGCCGCCCATCAGGTCCGGAAGCAGGGAGCGGTGCCCGAGGACGGCCGTGGCCAGCGCCATCCGAGCCAGGGCTAGCCCGCTGCCGGGGAGATAGTCGATCCTCAGGTCACGGCAGGGCCCCATCAGGGCCAGGGCCTGGTCGGGCACCCGCACCAGTTCGGCCCAGGACAGGGCGGCCGGGTCCTGGGCGTCCAGGGCGTCGGCCTCCTCCAGGAAGCCCGCCAGCCTCGGGTCCGCCGTCCAGTCGGAGGAGCGGAAGCGCCGCGCCTTGCGGACCAGCTTCCAGGGGGTGAGCACCATGCGTGGTGTCGGACGCGGGGAGGGCGGCACGAGCTGGACCACCACCCCCTCCTCCTCCCGGAGGTAGTCGGTGAAGGCCCCCGCCAGCCCGTAGTACTCGGTGATCTCGCGCATCATCGCGGCGGGTCCGCGCCCCAGCCAGGTGCTCACGTCCATGGGGTAGGGGCGGGTGGGCAGGTATTCGGTGAGGATGGACGCCTGGAGTCGTTGCCGCCGGTTGAGCGGGGTGGGGGGCGGCGGCAGAGCCGTCATCGGGCGGGACTGCACGATCCGGAACCTCTGTTCGGACAGGGCCCACTCGATGTCCTGCGGCCGACCGAAGTGCGCGGCGATCGTCCGGGCGTGCGCGGCCAGGATCGTCAGCTGGTCCCCGGAGAGCAGCGCCCGCCGCGAACCCGGGCTGTCCGGGCCGTCCGCGCTGTCCGGGCCGTCCGCGCTGTCCGCGGCGCCCGCGCCGGTCGCGGCGGGCCGTCCGGATCGGACCGGCGCTCCCCGGTCGGTACCCCCGCCCCGGCCCGGTGCCTCCTCGTGGTGGACCCCGCCGCCGGCCACCGACCGGATCACCACCTCGTCGCGCCCGGGTGTCCACTCCATGACCCGGCCGCGCTGGTCCAGCAGGTAGTGGTCCGGGGTGACCAGGCCCGACACCACCGATTCACCGAGCCCGGAGGCAGCGTCCACCACGATCCGGTCGCGCGCCCCGCTCACCGGGTCGGCGGTGAACATCACCCCGGCCACCTCGGAGTCCACCATCTCCTGGACCACGACGGCGATGCGGACCTCGGCCTGGTCCACCGCCCTCTCCCTGCGGTAGGCCACCGCCCGGTCGGTCCACAACGAGGCCCAGCAGCGACGGACCGCAGCGACCACCGCGTCCGCGCCGACCACGTTGAGGTAGGTGTCCTGCTGCCCGGCGAAGGCCGCGCCGGGCAGGTCCTCGGCGGTGGCACTGGAACGCACCGCGACCGCGACGTCCGACCCCAGCCGCTCGTAGGCCCGGGCGATGCTCCGCCGCAGCTCGTCGGGGACGGGCGCGCTCGTCACGGCGGCTCGAAGCTCCTCCGGCCACGGTCCTCCCAGGGGATGGCCCTCCGGAGCGAGGGAGCCCTCCGGGTCAGGGGGTGGTGTGGCCCGTGGGCCCTCGGTTCCGGGGCGGTCGTCGGGGTCCGCCTTCGGGGAGGGACTCGTCGTGGACGCGGGTGCGCTCGCAGTCGATACCGGACCGTCGCCGGAGCGGGCCGGTGGTGCGGAGCCCTCCGGGGCGGCCCGGTCCATCGAGTGGACGAGGTCGCCCAGCCCCACGGACTCCGCGACCGCCGCGTAGGCCTCGGTGGTCACCACGAACCCGTCGGGCACGGGTAGCCCGGCGCGGCGCAGCTCGCCCAGGTTGGCCGCCTTGCCGCCGACCAGGGGCAGATCGTCGGCGCCGAAGGCGTCCAGTGGCGCGACCGCAGGCGTGCCGGTGGGGTCGGGGTTCACGGTGCCTCCCGGTCGGGTGCGGGGTCGGGCCCTCTCCGCCAGCCGCAGTGCCGCCGTCGACTGTCGGAGCGGGTGGGCCGGTGGGGTCCCGTCGGTTGTGCTCGGCCTCGGGGTGCCGGCTTCCTCCGGCAGGGCGCCTCTTGGTTCCTGGCTTCCAGGTGCCACCGGTCCGCCCCCTCGCGAGCTAGAGAACGATGCGTTTCCTAAACTGTAGTTCGAGATGATAGGAAACGCAACGTTTCCTTTCGGCCTCCGGGTTCTTCGCTGGGGAGCGAAGAACCCCCTGCGCTCTCGGCCCCCGCCGGTCCTGCCGCTGCCTCCTCCCCGACAGGGGCCTCCGGCCTCCGTCGCGGGCCATCGTCCGCCCCAGGGTTCTCCTCGAAGCCCAGCGCCTCGCTCCGACGGCACCACCCGGTCGGGCTGCGAGCCCTGACCCGTGCCGCCCACTGCCCCGTGCCGTCCCGACCGTGGGCCCCGGCAGGAACTCCACGTGTTTCCCCCTCGGCCCCGCCACGCGGCGGGGGCCGCGCCCCCCGATACGCTCGGCGCGACACCTGACCTTGGGAGGAACCACATGACAGCGACCGCGGTCGTCACCGGAGCCAGCAGCGGGATCGGTGCCGCCACCGCGCGCGGGCTCGCCGCCGAGGGCTACGACGTGGTCCTGGTGGCCCGCCGCGCCGACCGGATCGAGGCGCTGGCCGAGGAGATCACCGGAAACGGTCACTCGGCGCGCGCCCAGGTCCTCGACGTCACGGACCGTCCGGCGGTCGACGCCTTCGCGGAGGCCCTGGGCTCCTGCGACGTGCTGGTCAACAACGCGGGCGGGGCGATCGGCACCGAGACCATCGCCACCGGCGACCCCGCCGACTGGCGGCGCATGTACGAGGTCAACGTCCTGGGCGTGCTCAACATGACCCAGGCCCTCCTCCCCGCGCTCATCGCGAGCGGGGACGGCACCGTCCTGGTCGTCTCCTCGGTGGCCGGGCACGGGGTCTACGAGGGCGGCGGCGGTTACGTGGCCGCCAAGCACGGGGCCCACACGCTGGCCGCCACGCTCCGCCTGGAGCTGTGCGGGGAACCGGTCCGGGTGCTGGAGGTGGCCCCCGGGATGGTCAGGACCGAGGAGTTCTCCCTCAACCGCCTGCGCGGGGACGCCGAGGGGGCCGAGGCCGTGTACGCCGGGGTGCCGGACCCGTTGAGCGCCGAGGACGTGGCGGACACGATCGTGTGGGCGATCACCCGGCCGCCGCACGTCAACGTCGACCTGCTCGTGGTCCGTCCGCGCGCCCAGGCGGCCGCGCACAAGGTCCACCGGGTCAGGGAGTAGGCGACGACCGGGGGCGTCGCGGAAGGCTTTCCCGGGGGCCGGAGCGCGTGATAGGTGTGATCTGGCTTACATGGCGGAAGGGGTGAAACGGCGCCTCTCCCGGACGTGGGGCCCTCTGTCGCGCGCACGGCTAGGAGCCTGGACTTGAGTGTGAACGCCCTTCCCAGCTACGCCTCCGGTACCTCGACCACCCCGTTGCTCGGTGACACCATCGGTGGTGACCTGGCCCGGACCGTCGCCGCGCACCCCGACCGGGACGCCCTGGTCGACCGCGCCTCCGGGCTCCGGCTCACCTACGCGGAGTTCGGCGCCGAGGTCGAGCGGGTCGCGTTGGGACTCCTCGGCCTCGGCGTGGCCAAGGGCGACCGGGTCGGCGTCTGGTCGCCCAACCGGTCCGAGTGGGTCCTCGTGCAGTACGCGACCGCCCGCGTCGGCGCCGTCCTGGTGAACATCAACCCCGCCTACCGCACCCACGAGCTGGAGTACGTGCTCAACCAGGCGGGCGTCTCCGTACTGGTCGCCGCGCCGTCCTTCAAGACCTCCGACTACGCGGCGATGATCGAGCGGGTGCGCGGCGAGTGCCCCGAACTGCGCGAGGTGGTGCTCTTCGACGGTCCCGCCTGGGAGGCCCTGCTCGCGGCCGGTGACGAGGGCGACCCCGCGAGGCTGGCCGCGGTCGAGGCCACGCTCTCCCCGGACGACCCGGTCAACATCCAGTACACCTCCGGCACGACCGGGTTCCCCAAGGGCGCGACCCTCTCCCACCACAACATCCTCAACAACGGCCACTCCGTCGGTGAGCTGCTGGGGTATGCCGAGTATGACCGTATTTGTCTACCGGTGCCCTTTTATCATTGCTTCGGCATGGTGATGGGAAACCTGGCCGCCACCAGCCACGGCGCCTGCATGGTCATCCCCGGTCCCGGGTTCGACCCCGCCGCCGCGCTCGACGCCGTCCAGGCCGAGCGCTGCACCTCGCTGTACGGGGTGCCCGCCATGTTCATCGCGGAGCTCGCTCTCCCCGACTTCGACTCCTACGACCTCTCCACACTGCGGACCGGGATCATGGCCGGGTCACCGTGTCCGGTGGAGGTGATGCGCCAGGTCATCGACCGGATGGGCATGGCCGAGGTGTCGATCTGCTACGGGATGACGGAGACCTCTCCGGTGAGCACCCAGACCCGCGTCGACGACTCGGTGGAGCGCCGGGTGTCCACCGTGGGAAGAGTGGGCCCGCACCTGGAGGTGAAGGTCGTCGATCCCGACACCGGGGTCACGGTCCCACGCGGCACCCCCGGCGAACTCTGTACCCGGGGCTACTCCGTGATGCTCGGTTACTGGGACCAGCCCGACCGGACCGCCGAGGTGGTGGACGCGGCCCGCTGGATGCACACCGGTGACCTCGCCGTCATGGACCTCGACGGCTACGTCAGCATCACCGGCCGGATCAAGGACATGGTGATCCGAGGCGGCGAGAACGTCTACCCGCGCGAGGTCGAGGAGTTGCTGTACACCCACCCGGACCTGCTGGACGCGCAGGTCATCGGGGTCCCCGACCAGAAGTACGGCGAGGAGCTCATGGTGTGGGTGCGCATGCGCGACGGCGCCCGGCCCCTCACCGCCGAAGCCCTGCGCGCCTTCTGCGAGGGGCGGATCGCGCACTACAAGGTGCCGCGCTACGTCCACGTGGTGGACGAGTTCCCCATGACGGTCACCGGCAAGGTCCGCAAGGTGGAGATGCGCGAGGAGGCCGTCCGTCTGCTCGACGCGGGGCTGATCTGAGGGGCGGGCGGGGACGGCCGCCCGCCCCGGTTCGGGCTACTTCGGGTCGAGTTCCTTGCCCAGCATCTCCACCAGCCCGTCCAGAGCCGCGTCCGAGCCCTCGTCCTCGCAGGTCAGCGTGACGGTCTCGCCGTGCGAGGCCCCCATCGCCATCACCGCGAGCACGCTGCGGGCGTCCACCGGTTTGTGGTCCGCGCGGGAGACGGTCACGGGCAGGCCGGTCTCGTTGACCGCCTGGACGAAGAGGGTCGCGGGCCGGGCGTGCAGGCCGAGGAGGGAGCCGATGACAACGGTGCGCTCGGGCATGTCAGTCCTTGGGGGTGTCGGGAGGGGCCGGGTGGTCCGGCCCCGTTCACGGCGGTCTGTGGCTGTGGAACGGGCGGTCACGACGCGTCGATCCGCCAGGCGGGGTCGGGCTCGGTGGCCGGGCTGACCCCGTCGGTGGCGACGTCGTCGAGGTGGGGGACGGTCGTTCCCGGGAGTGCGACGGCCGCGGTCCCCCAGGCCACGGCCTGACGGAGGCGCTCGTGGGGTGAGCCCTCTCCGGCGAGGAAGCCCGCGAGCGCGCTGTCTCCCGCGCCCACGGTACTCAGGGTGCGTACCCGCGGTCCGCGCGCCCAACGCGCGTCCCGCTCGGTGACGAGCAGGGCGCCGTGGCCGCCGAGGGTGACCAGGGCCGACTCGTTGCCCCAGGCGAGGACCTCGCGGGCCGCCTCGGTGACGTCTCCGAGGGTGGCCAGCTCCCGGCCGACCAGCGCCGCGAGTTCCTCCTGGTTGGGCTTGAGCAGGGAGATCGACCCGGCCTTGGCGGCGGCCGCCAGCGGCGCTCCGGACGTGTCCAGGGCCAGGGGCACGCCGTGGGCGGCGGCCAGGCCGGCGACGCGCACGTACAGGTCCTCGGGGACCCCGGCGGGCAGGCTGCCGCTGGCCACGACCCAGGAGGGGGCGCGGGTCAGCTCGCCCTCCAGGGCGCCGAGCAGGGCCTCGATCTCCTCGGGGGACATCGTGGGGCCGGCGGCGTTGAGCTTGGTGGTGGTGCCGTCGGTCTCGGTGACGGTGACGTTCGCGCGGGTCTCCCCGGCGATGGGCACGGTGACGCGGGGCAGGTCGTCGAGGAGGGTGACGAGTTCGGCCCCGCCGCCACCGCCGACGGGGAGGACCGCTCGGGTGGGGACCCCGTTGCCGAACAGGGCCCGGGAGACGTTCACTCCCTTGCCACCCGCCTGGGAGCGGGTGGCGCGCACGCGGAGGACCTCGCCTCGGACGAGGCGGTCGACCTCAAGGGTGTGGTCGACGCTCGGGTTCGGGGTGAGGGTCAGGATCATGGGTGCTCTCTTCGAGGGGTGTGACGCGCCCGGTCCGGGTGCCTCCGGGGGTGGAGGGGTGCGCCCGAGGAGGTGGGGTTCGGCTGGCTGTGGGTGGCTCCATCAGGGATGTGGTTCTGTCTTTGATTATGTGTGTTTGTCTGTGTGTGTCAATGGTGTGACGCGGATCCGATGGGTGCTCTTCGGTCGCTCAGGGGCGGTGTGGGCTGTGCGGTCTCCTGGTCACGACGCCCGAGGGTCGGATGATCCCTCTGCTGACAACCTGGTGGGGTTGCTGGGATATTGGGGGGAGATACCCCTTGTGTGTCCCATGCAACACCATTAAACTCACCGAAAACCACACCGAAACACAGGTGATCCAACATGTACGCGGAAGAGCGCCAGAAGGTGATCCTCGAACGCGCCCGCCACGACGGCCGGGTCGACGTCACGGGGCTCGCCTCGGAGTTCGACGTGACCTATGAGACCGTCCGCCGCGACCTCACCGCCCTGGAGCGGCACGGGGTCCTGCGCAGGGTCCACGGTGGCGCGATCCCCGTCGAGCGACTGGGCTTCGAGCCCGCTCTCACTGTGCGCGACTCCGTCATGACCCAGGAGAAGGAGCGGATCGCCAAGGCCGCCCTCGACGAACTCCCCGACGAGGGCGCCATCCTCCTGGACGCCGGATCCACCACGGGGCGCCTGGCCGAACAGCTGCCCACGGACCGCGAGCTCACCGTCGTCACCAACTCCCTCTCGATAGCCCTCACCCTCACTCCCAGAACCAACATCAACCTCATGCTCCTCGGTGGGCGCCTGCGCACCAGGACCCAGGCCAGCGTCGAGGCCTGGGCGCTGCGCGCCCTCGCTGAGTGCTTCGTCGACGTGGCCTTCATGGCCACCAACGGAGTGTCCGTCGAACGTGGTCTGACCACCCCCGACCCGGCCGAGGCCGAGGTCAAGCGGGCCATGATCGCCTCCTCTCGGCGCTCCGTGCTCCTCGCCGACCACACCAAGGTCGGCAACGACCACTTCGCCCGTTTCGCCGCCGTCGAGGACCTCGACCTGGTCATCACCGACGACGGACTCGCGGACGGACTCTCGGACGAACTGGAGACGGCCGGTCCCTCCGTCCGCTCCGTCTGACGACCCCACAGCCTGACCACCCCACAGCCATTCCCTTCCCGGCCGAGGCAGACCGCCCGCCGGACCTCCCAGGAGGTTCCCCCATGTCAACCCAGCAAGGCAGACTCGTCGCCGTGCGCTCCAGAGTCCAGCGCTTCGGTGGATTCCTGGCGAGCATGGTGATGCCCAACATCGGCGCGTTCATCGCCTGGGGCCTCATCACTGCGCTGTTCATCCCCGACGGCTGGTGGCCCAACGAGCACATGGCCCAGCTCGTCGACCCGATGATCGGCTTCCTGCTGCCGTTGCTGATCGGCTACACCGGCGGTCACCTCATCTACGACAAGCGCGGCGGCGTGGTCGGCGCCATCGCGACCATCGGTGTGATCGTCTCCGCCGACATCCCGATGTTCCTCGGCGCGATGCTGGCCGGTCCGCTCGCCGCCTACCTGATCAAGCAGATCGACAAGGTCCTCCAGCCCAGGACCCCCAGCGGCTTCGAGATGCTGGTCAACAACTTCAGCGCGGGCATCCTCGGCGGCCTCATGGCCATCACGGGGCTGTACGCCATCGGGCCGGTGGTCACCACCATCGCCGCCTGGCTCGGCAAGGGCGTGCAGTTCCTGATCGACCTCTCGGTCCTGCCGCTGGTCTCGATCATCATCGAGCCCGCCAAGGTCCTGTTCCTCAACAACGCCATCAACCACGGTGTCCTCGGGCCCCTCGGCGTGGTGCGGGTCGCGGACCAGGGCAAGGCCATCGAGTTCCTCATCGAGACCAGCCCCGGCCCCGGTCTGGGCATCCTCCTGGCCTGCATGCTCTTCGGCCCGAAGCTGAGCAGGGCGACCGCCCCCGGTGCGATCATCATCCACTTCTTCGGTGGCATCCACGAGATCTACTTCCCGTACATCCTCGCCCAGCCCAAGCTGATCCTCGCGGCCATCGCGGGCGGCATGTCCGGCATCACCACGTTCCTCCTCTTCGACGTCGGCCTGCTCGCCACCCCGGCGCCCGGGAGCATCTTCGCGCTCATGGCGGTCACCCCGCGCGGCGACCACATCGGCGTCCTGGCCGGTGTCGTCGTCGGCACGCTCGCCTCGTTCGCCGTCGCCTCGCTGCTCCTCGGCTTCGGCCGGGCCGAGCGCAAGGCCGAACGCGAGGCCGCCGAGGCCGAGAAGGCCAAGGCGGAGAAGGCCCAGGCAGACCAGGGCGAGTAGTCCACCGAAACCCACTCACCACAGAACAGGGAGAACCGTTCATGGCCTCCATCGAAGGTTCCGACATCAAGAAGGTCGTCGTCGCCTGCGACGCCGGGATGGGCAGCAGCGTCCTGCTCACCACGCAGCTCAAGAAGACCCTGTCGCCCCACGGCGTCAGCGTCGAGCACTCCCCGGTCGACCGCATCCCCGAGGACGCCGACCTCGTCCTGTGCCACACCGGGCTGGTCGACCGCGCCCGCCACCGTGTCACCGACACCGTGGTAGTGCCCTTCCAGATGTTCCTCGGTGACCCCGCCTTCGCCCGTGTGGAGGCGGCCATCCGGGACGGTGGCACCCTTGCCGACTGACCTCACCCTCACCGCCGAGTCCGTGCGGCTCGGTGGGTCCGCCAAGGACCGCGCCGACGCCATCGACCAGTGCGGAGCCCTCCTCGTGGAGCTCGGCGCCGTCGAGCCCGGGTACGTGCCCGCGATGCACGAGCGCGAGGCCTCCATCCCCACCTTCGTGGGGGAGGGGGTGGCCATCCCGCACGGCACCGACGCCTCGCGGACGATGGTCAGGAAGACGGCCCTGGCCGTGATCCAGTTCCCGGAGGGGATCGACTGGGGCGGGCCCACCGTGCACGTCGCCATCGGCATCGCGGCCTCTGGCGACGAGCACCTCAAGGTGCTGTCCTCGCTGGCCGGGGTCCTCACCGACCCCGAGCGCGCGGCCCGCCTGCGCTCCGCCACCAGCGTGGACGACGTCCTCGAACTCCTCGCACCCGCCGCGGGCTGAGCCCGAACCACAGAACGCTCCACCGGCCGGGGCGGAGGAACCCGCCCCGGCCAAGCCCCACCAGAAAGGCCCGAACATGCTCGTCGCCCGCTTCTACGCCCCAGGTGACATCCGTCTGGAGCAGGCACCCGAGCCCACCCCCGGACCGGGGCAGCTCAAGATCGCCGTCGCCAACTGCTCCACCTGCGGCACCGACGTGAAGATCTCCAAGCACGGCCACCACCACATCCGCCCGCCCCGGGTCATCGGCCACGAGATCGCCGGCCGGATCGTCGAGGTTGGTGAGGGTGTCGACGGCTGGGCCGAGGGCGACCGCGTTCAGGTCATCGCGGCCATCCCCTGCGGGAAGTGCGTGGAGTGCTCCGACGGCCGTTTCACGGTCTGCTCCAACCAGGAGTCCATGGGCTACCACTACGACGGCGGTTTCGCCGAGTACATGATCATCCCCGAGGCCGTCCTCGCGGTGGACGGCGTCAACCGGGTGCCCGACAACGTGGACCTCGCCGAGGCCTCCGTGGCCGAGCCGCTGGCCTGCGTGCTCAACGGCCAGGAGATCGCCGGGGTGGGTGAGGGCGACACGGTCGTGGTCATGGGCGCCGGTCCCATCGGCTGCCTGCACGTGCGGCTGGCCCGGGCCAAGGGCGCGGCCAAGGTGTACCTGGTGGACCTCAACCGGGGGCGCCTGGACATGTCCGCCGCCCTCGTCGAGCCGGACGCCGCGATCTGCGGCGAGGAGACCGACGCCGTCGCGGAGGTGCGCCGCCTCACCGGCGAGCGCGGCGCGGACGTGGTCATCACCGCCGCCGCCTCCGGGAAGGCGCAGGAGGACGCGCTCCAGATGGTGGCGCGCAGCGGCCGGATCAGCTTCTTCGGCGGGCTGCCCAAGGACGCGCCGGTCATCCAGCTGGACGCCAACGTCGTGCACTACAAGGAGATCTCGATCTTCGGTGCCAACGGCTCCAGCCCTCAGCACAATAAGCGCGCCCTCGAACTGATCTCCTCGGGCGCCGTGCCGGTCGCCGACCTGATCACCGAGCGGATGCCGCTGGCCGACGTCCACAAGGCGATCGAGACCGTGGCCTCGGGCACGGCCGTCAAGGTGACCATCGAGCCCTGACCCCTGTCCACAGATCCCGGATCCACCCTGGCGTCGCGAGCCGTTTCCGGGTTGGCTAGTTGAAAACAGACCCCCTCAGGAGAGCACACATGGAGCAGACGAACCCCACCCGGGCACTGGAAGGCATCGCGGCTGGTCCGGGTGGGGCCGTCGCTCCGGTGGCCAGGATGGCGGCTCCGCCCTCGCTCCCGGACGTCGAGCCCGAGGTGGCCGACGTCGGGGCCGAGCAGGAGGCCGCGCGCGCCGCGCTGGAGAGCGTGGCCACCGACCTCGAAGGCCGTGCCGCCGGGCTGGACGGTGAGGCCGCCGCGGTGCTCAACGCGCAGGCGCTCATGGCCCGGGACCCGGAGCTGCGGCGCCAGGTCGAGGAAGGCATCGCGGAGAGCCGGGCCGCCGCCTGGGCGGTGCGGGACGCCTGCGGCCGCTACCAGGACCTGCTCCTCGCCGCCGGTGGCTACCTGGCCGAGCGCGCCGCCGACCTGGCCGACATCCGGGACCGGGCGGTCTCCGTCCTCCTGGGGCTGCCCATGCCGGGGCTGCCGGACCCCGGTCACCCGCACGTGCTGGTGGCCGAGGACCTCGCGCCCGCCGACACCGTGCGCCTGGACACGAGCCAGGTGAAGGCCATCGTCACCCGCCTGGGCGGGCCCACCAGCCACACCGTCATCCTCGCCCGGTCCCTGGGTCTGCCCGCCGTGGTGGGCTGTCCGGGGGCCGCCGACCTGACCGACGGCACCCTGGTGGCCGTGGACGGTGACCAGGGCACCGTCGAGGTGGACCCGGACCCCGAGGTGGCCGAGCGGGTCCGCCTGCGGGCCGAGCGGCGCCGCGCCGTCCTGGCCGAGAGCTCCGGCCCCGGCCGGACGTCCGACGGTGTCCCGGTGTCCCTCCTGCTCAACGCGGGCGAGGGCGACCCGGACGAGGCCGCCGCTCACGACAGCGAGGGCATCGGTCTCCTGCGGACCGAGTTCCTCTTCCTCGACAGAGCGGAGCCGCCGACGGTCGCCGAGCAGACCGAGGCCTACACCAGGCTGTTCCGGGCCTTCAAGGGGCGCACCGTGACGGTGCGGACCCTGGACGCGGGCTCGGACAAGCCCCTGGCGTTCGCTGAGACCGGGGAGGAGGACAACCCGGCGCTGGGCGTGCGCGGCTTCCGCACCACCCGCGTGCACCCGAACCTGCTCTCCGACCAGCTCACCGCCATCGCGGCCGCGACGAAGGCCTGCGAGCACACCCGGGTCCGGGTGATGGCGCCGATGGTGTCCACGCCCGCCGAGACGGAGGAGTTCGCGACCCTCGCCCGCGACGCGGGGATCACCGAGGTCGGCGTGATGGTGGAGGTGCCCGCCGCCGCGCTGCTCGCGGACCGGCTGCTGTCCCGGGTGGACTTCGTGTCCATCGGCACCAACGACCTGGCGCAGTACACGATGGCGGCCGACCGTACCCTGGGTTCGCTTCCTGACCTGCTGGACCCCTGGCAGCCCGCGCTCCTGGCCCTGATCGGCCAGGTGGGTGCCGCCGGACAGCGCGCGGAGCGCTCCGTGGGGGTGTGCGGCGAGGCCGCCGCCGACCCCCTCCTGGCGCTGGTGCTGGTGGGTCTAGGCGTCACCAGCCTCTCCGCCGCGCCCCCGGCCCTGCCCGCCGTGCGCTTCGCGCTGGCACGGCACACCGAGGAGGAGTGCCGCGCGCTGGCCAGCCTCGCCCTGAACGCCGAGACCCCGGCGCAGGCCCGCGAGTCCGTCCGGAAGGCGGCCCACCCCGAGGTCACCGACCTCTGACCCTCGTGGTCTGAATTCATGGAAGAGGTCCCGGCCTGGTCGCCGGGGCCTCTTCGTGTGTCCCGGCGCGACTCCGGTGAGGAGGGCTGCCACACCCGGACGGTGACCCTTTCGAGCGGGTCACCGCGCCCACGCGAACGGAACCGCTGAGGCCGCTCGCGCACCGCCACCTCGGGGGCAGGGGGTCGAACGGCCCGCAGACCGGCTGAGTTCCTCCGTGCGCCCGCCCACGACGGCGGGCGCGGTTCAGTCCTTCGGGGTGCCCACGCGCAGGCGGTTGCCGTCGGGGTCGCGGAGTTCGGTCTCGCGCGCCCAGGGAGCCTCCTCCACAGTCGCGCCGAACTCGGCGGCGATCGCGTCCACGTCCCTCACCCGCAGGTACACGAGGGTGTCCGGGCGGGCGTCGCCCGTGTGCTCGGACAGGAAGAGCCGCATCCCTCCCCGGCCGATCTCCATGAAGGTGGGGAAGCCGGGTTCGAAGCGGTGCTCCCACTCCAGGGTGAACCCCAGGCGCTGGTACCAGCGGAGGGCGACGGCGGCGTCGGCCACCCGAAGGATGGGAACGACCTCCTCAGCCACCATCCTGCCCCCAGCTCCCGCAGACGGCCTCGGGGACCAGGTCGAGCTGGTCGAGGAAGCACCGGAGTAACCCGTCCGTCTTGTCACCGCACCCCGAATCCGCCCACACCTGGAAGCCGTTGTTGAGCGTGGCGTAGAAGACCGCCGCCACCAGGCCGGGCCGGTGGTCGGCCGGGTCCACCCCGGCGCGTTCGGCGATGACGCGAGCGAGACGGGACTGGCGTCGGACGCAGTAGCGCATGTTCACCTCGATGAGCTCGGGGCTCCGTGAGATGAAGTTGGCGGCGCTGCCCTGGAGGTGCAGTTCCTCGCGCTCCAGTACCTCCCAGTGATCCCGCATCGCGTTGCGCAGCGCACGGAAGGGCGGCTCGTCGGCGGGGCGGTCGCGCACGAACGCGCAGAGGAGCTCGTCGACCTCCTCGATCGCCTCCAGGACCACGTTCTCCTTGGAGGCGAAGTACCGGAAGAACGTCCGCTGGGAGACCCCGGCGCAGGCGGCGATCTCCTCCGTGGTGGTCGCCTCGTAGCCCTTCTCATGGAAGAGGCGCAGCCCGGACTCGATGAGGGTGTTGCGCAGTTCGGCCTTCTTGCGCTCGCGCAGCCCGACGCTCTCGGGGCTCGTCGTGCTCATGGACGTGCCTCCACTCCCGGGTGAGACGCCATCTTCCTGTCCCTGGAGGATACACGCGGGATCGAGGTGATGTCAGTCACTGACAAAAGTCAGCGATTGTCTAATGTCAGTCACTGACATAATCTCGTCTGGTACCGGAAGCCAGAAGAGAAGACACGGGGCGCACATGACCACGCAGGCCGAGCAGAGTCCACGAGATCCGAGAGATCAGCGGCGCCCTCCGACCGCGGCCGAGGCACGGCCCCGCTTCACGGAGAGCCCCTGGGCCACACTCGTCGCGATCGCCTTCGGCGTCATGATGGTCGCCCTCGACGGCACCATCGTGGCCGTGGCCAACCCCGCGATCGGCGCCAGCCTGGGCGCCTCCCTGGCCGAGCTCCAGTGGGTCACCCACGGCTACCTGCTCGGGCTCGCGGTCTTCCTCATCACGGCGGGCAAGATCGGTGACCGCTTCGGCTACCGGAACACGTACCTGGTCGGCGTGATCGGGTTCGTGCTCTCCTCGGTGGCGATCGCGCTGTCGTCCGGTGTCATCATGCTCATCGCCTTCCGGATCGTCCAGGGGATTTTCGGCGCGCTGCTGCTGCCCTCCGCCATGGGACTCCTCCGGGCCAGCTTCCCTCCCTCCAAGCTGGGCCGCGCCTTCGGCGTGTTCGGCAGCCTGATCGGCGCCGCCACCGCCGGCGGCCCCATCCTGGGCGGGCTCCTCGTCGGCGCCCTCAGCTGGGAGGCCGTGTTCTACATCAACGTCCCGGTCGGCGCCGTCGCCCTGGGCCTGGGCCTGTGGCTGCTGGCCGCCAACCGGGCCACCGACGCGGGGTCCCGCATGGACGTGCCCGGCATCGTCCTGGTGAGCGTCGCGATCTTCGCCCTGGTGTGGGCGCTGGTCGAGGCCCCCAGCATCGGCTGGGCGCACCCGGTCACCCTGGCCTCCCTGGGCGCGGCGGTCCTCTTCGGCGCGGCCTTCCTCGTGTGGGAGCGCCGCCCCGAACAGCCGCTCGTCCCGCTGGCCCTCTTCGCGCACCCGTCGCTGTCGATCGGTGTGGTCCTGACCGTGGCGATGGCGCTGGGCCTCATGGGCTCGCTGTTCTTCATCACCTTCTACCTCCAGGGCGTGCGCGGCCTCAGCCCCGCCCAGACCGGGCTCCAGCTCATCTCCATGACCGCGATGATGGCGATCACGTCGCCCATCGCCGGACGCCTCCTGGACCGGGTCGGCGCCCGCCTGCCCACCACGGCGGGGCTGCTGTCCGCCTCGGCGGGCATGTTCCTGCTGTCCCGGCTGCAGGCCGACACCGGCGTTCCCTACGTCTCGGTGGCGTTCGTGCTGCTGGGCGTGGGCCTGAGCCTGGTGATGACCGGCGCCACCGCCGCGATCATCGGCAACGCCCCGGTGCGCTACGCGGGGGTCGCCTCCGCGCTCCAGCAGGCCGCCATGCAGCTCGGCGGCTCACTGGGGACGGCCGTCCTGGGCGCGGTGATGTCCGCGACCATCATCTCCACACTGCCCGCCCACTACGCCGACGCCGGGCTGGCCGAACCCTCCGCCAGTGACCTCTCCGCCATGCAGAGCACCGTCGCGCAGGGCGGGGCGGTCCTGCCCGAGGGCGCGGACGCCGCCACGGCCGCCGCGATCACCCAGGCCAGCAACCTCGCCTTCCTGGACGGGCTCCAGCTGGCGTTCGGCATCGCCGCCGTGGTGATGCTGGTGGCCGCCGGGCTCTCCCTCTTCATGAAGGCGGGCCGGATGACGGACGGCCCCGCAGTCCACATCTGATCGGATCGGATCCGAAGGACGCGGGAAGGCCCCGGTGGTGCTCCCACCGGGGCCTTCGCGTGTTCTGCGGGCCTCGCGGCCCCGGCTCAGGTCGTGTAGTCGGCGTTGATCCGGATGTAGCCCTCGGTCAGGTCGCAGCCGTAGACCGTGAAGGCGCCCTCGGCGATGCCCAAATCGACGCTGATCACCACCTCGTCGCCCTTCATGTGCTGGGCGGCGCGCTCCAGGGTCTCCTCCGTCGCCTGGGTCGGGAAGGTCTCCACGTCCCCGAACACGATCCGCACGTTCTCCGGGAACACGTCGGTCTCGTCCGAGCACTTGCCCACGGCCATCGCGACCCGGCCCCAGTTCGGGTCCGCGCCGTGCACCGCCGTCTTGACCAGGGGCGAGTTCACCACGGCCTTGCCGATCCGCTTCGCCTGGGCGTCGTCGCGAGCGCCGGTCATCCGCACCTCGATGAGCTTGCCCGCCCCCTCGCCGTCGGAGGCGATCATCCGCACCAGGCTCAGTGCGACCCCGTACAGGGCCTCCTCGAACTCGGTGACGTCCACCGGCCCGGCCAACCCGTTGGCGAAGATCGCGGCGGAGTCGCTGGTGGAGGTGTCCGTGTCGATGCTCAGGGCGTTGAAGGTCCGGTCCACCACCCGGCGGAACACCGCGTCCAGGACCGGCTGCTCCAGTTCGGCGTCGGTGAAGAACCAGGTCAGCATGGTCGCCATGTTGGGTTCGATCATGCCGACACCCTTGGCGATCCCGGTCAGGGTCGCGCCGCCGACCTTCGCGGTGGCGATCTTGGGGTGCGTGTCGGTGGTCATCATGGCCGCGGCGGAGCGGTCCAGGTCGGCCGGGGGGAACTCGGCCGGGAGGTCCTCCAGGTAGGAGCGGACCCGGTCCATCGGGTACGGGCGGCCGATGACCCCGGTGGAGGCGATCAGGATCTGGTCGGGGTCGACCCCGGCGGCGCGGGCCACACCCTCCTGGACCTCGCGCGCGTCGGCCGTTCCGACCTGGCCGGTCGCCACGTTGGCGTTGCGGGCGACCACGGTGACGCCCCGGGCCCGGCCGTCGGCCGCGGCCTCACGGCTGAGCCGCACGCTGGGCCCGGCGAACCGGGACTGGGTGAACACGGCGGAGACCGCCGTGGGGACCTGGGAGACCACCGTGAAGAAGTCGTCCTGGGGGTCCTTGATCCCGATGTTTCCGGCCACGCCGACGAAACCGGCGGGAACGGGGGTCTTGCTGCTCATCGTCCTCCTCGGAACTTCGTGGCGCCAGCCTACTTCGCCCCGCCCGCGCGGCCCGAGGCCGGAGCCGCACTCGGGGCTCCGCTCCGGTCCCTCCCCGTGGCCAGGGACGACGCCACGCCAAAGCGGTGTGGTTACGGCCATGACCTGCGGGGGTTTCGTACTGTTCGGAGACGGCACGGGTGTGACAAGCCGGAGTGAACGGGGTATCCGCCGAGAAGTGGGGGAGACCGCTCGGGGGGAGGCGTGTTGTGCGTGATGGTGACTGGCTCACGGAGACTGGGGCGCGGATCCGTGGCGTCCTGAAGGTGATGGTGGACGCGGACTGGTTGCCCGGTGGGGCCGCCGTGGTCGGCACCGGTGGAATGTGGGAGTTCGTGGCGGTCGGTCGGACCGACGGTGAGCACGACACCGCTCCCGACGTCTCGTACGACGTCGCGAGCCTGACGAAGGTGATGGCGACCTGGCCCCTGGTCGGCAGGGCGATCGCGGAGGGGGTTTTGGACATCAACGCCCCGATGTCCGAATACTTTCCTGGCGAGGACCTCCCCGGGGCCTGGGTGACCACCCGGCAGATCCTCACGCACACCAGCCGACTCAACCCGGTGTGCTGGATGGAACGGTACGTGGGCACCGACCAGGACCTGGCCGAGGCGATCCTGTCGGACCCGTTGGAGGAACCCGGCTACCAGTACATCGACCGCGGGTTCATCCTGCTCGGCCTCCTCCTGGAGCGCCTGTACGGCAGCACCCTGGACCGGCTGGCCGACGACCTGTGGGCCGACCTCGGCCTGCGCTCCACCACCTACGGGCCGCTCGCGAGGTCGCCCAGCGTGGCGCCGACCGAACGGCGTCTCGTCGGCGCGGCGCCCTCCTGGGGCGTGGTGCACGACGAGGCGGCGGCGCTGATGGGCGGTGTCTCCGGGCACGCCGGGGTGTTCAGCAACGCGATCGACCTCGGGGCCTTCGCCCGGGAGGTGCTGCGCCTGCACGACGGTGAGAGCGGGGTCATCCCGGCGTCGTTCATCCGGGAGAGCTGGTCACCGCAGGTGGACGCCGGGGCCCGGCTGTCCAGGGGACTCGCCTGGCTGGTCACCCCGGAGGGCGTGGTCTACCACAACGGGTTCACCGGCACGAGCCTGTTCCTGCACCCCGAGAGCGGGCGCTACGTGGGTGTGCTCACCAACGCCGTGAACTACGGGCGCGACCGGACCGGTCTGGTGGACCTGCGCACGGCCGCGCGTTCGGCGCTCACCCCGCAAGCCCACGAATCCTCGTCGTGAGCCGGCCGAGCAGGTCGGTCAGCCCGGCGGGTCCGGGGACGACGAGGTCGGCGGCGTCCGCGACCTCGGTCACCTCGTCGGAGGAGGAGCACACGGTGAGTCCGGGGACCCCCTGGCCGCGTAGGGCCGCGACGGCGGCGAAGGCGGGCAGGTCGCCCAGGTCGTCACCGGCGAAGAGGACGCTCCGGGCGGACCTCTCCTCCACCAGGGAGGTGAGGGCGGCGCCCTTGTCCACACCCTGTGGACGGAGCTCGATGACCAGCCGACCGGGCTCCACTTGGAGACCGGCCCGCTCCGCGAGCTCGGAGAGGGGGCCGGACAGCAGCTCCAGGGCCCGCTCGGGGTCGTCCGCGCGCCGCGTGTGTACGGCCAGGGAACGCCCCTTGTCCTCGATCCACGTGCCCGACGGTGCGCCGGAGGCGTCGATGAGGGCGGGCAGTTCCTCGCGGACCAGGGCCACCCCGGGCGGCGGGTCGGCGGCGACCACGCGCCCGTCCGTCCACCGCTCGGCGCCGTAGTGGCCGAGCACGACGATCCCCGGCACCCGCTCCAGGCCCCCGAGCCGCACCACGGTGGCGGCGGGGCGGCCGGTGATCACCGCGACGGTGCCCACGTGGGACCCCAGCGCCGCCAGCGCGTCCACGATCCCGGGCTGCGGGGCGGAGTCGCGCGGGTCGGCCACGATGGGCGCCAGGGTGCCGTCGAAGTCGAAGGCGACCAGTGCCCCGGACGGCTCCGAGACCAGTGCGCCGAGCGCGGCGCGCCCGGCCTCGGTGGTGGGCGCGGGCAGGTCGTCTGCTGGGGACGAGGGCATGCGGGGACCTTGTCGGTGTCGGCTGCGCTGTGGGGATTCCCGGGCGGGTGCCGCGCCCGGGCGGTGGCGTGCCTCGCGGAGTCTCCGGAGGCCCCGCCCGTCCTAGAGCTGGATACCCAGCTGGCGGGCGTTGCGCTGACGTCTGCGGTCCGCGCGCAGGCGGCGCAGGCGCTTGACGGTCATGGGGTCGAAGGCGAGCGCCTCGGGGCGCTCGACCAGGCCGTTGAGCAGTTGGTAGTAGCGGGTCGCGGAGAACCCGAACTCGTCACGGATCGCCTGTTCCTTGGATCCCTCGAACTTCCACCACTGGCGTTCGAAGGCGAGGATTCGCTGTTCGCGTTCGGCGAGGGCCGACTGGCCGTCGTCGGACGGACCGATATTCGGCATGGGACACCCCCTGGACGGGTAATTGGTTTGTCCGGATCGGCGCGACTCATGCTAGCGACTCGACATGCCGGATGAGGAGCGGAAAACCCAGGACTGGCACCAGGGATACAGTTACGTTCCCTACCCCCCAGGTCACTTGTCCAAGCCTGAATCCTGTGCTCATGACAGAATTGCGAGGGTCCGGGGAGGCCCGGCGCAGCACCGACCGCAACGTTCGAGGGAGCCAGACGTGCTCGGGGGCAACAGCCGTAGCAGGACACACCAGCGCCACGTGATCGGCGCGACGGCGGGTGCCTGCGCGGCGCTCACCGTACTGGGACTGACGGCGGTTCCAGCCGCCGCCGACGACGTCCCGGACTTCCGGCCGGAGCAGTGGGCCCTGGCGTCCATCGGAGCCCAGGAGGCCTGGGAGACCAGCCAGGGGCAGGGCGTCACCGTGGCCCTGCCGGGGGTCTCCGTCGACGAGGACCACCCCGACCTGCGGGACAACCTGGTGGTCGACACCGAGTTCGGGGGCAACGGCGGCGACACCGACGTGGGCACGGCGATGGGCGCCCTGGTCGTCGGACACGGGCACGGCATGGACGCGGACGGCGGGGTGCTGGGTGTGGCTCCGCGCGCCGGGCTGCTGGTCCTGCCCACCGGCGACGGCCCGGCCGAGGCCATCGACCACGCCCTGGACCAGGGGGCCCAGGTCATCCTGCTCCCGGACGAGGTGGCACAGGACGAGGACCTCCAGGCGGCCACCGCGTCGGCCGCGCGGAGCGCGACCCTGGTCGTCGCCCCGGCGGGCGGGGAGGCGGACCCCAACGTCCTGGCCGTGGGCGGCGTGGACGAGGAGGGCGTGCTCCTGCCCGGCTCGCCGCCGCCCGCGTCGATCGATCTCCTCGCGCCCGGCGCCGAACTGTCCACGGCCGGTCCGGACATGGGTCAGACCGACGTGACCGGCACTCCCTACGCGGCCGCCGTGGTCGCCGGTTCCGCCGCGCTGCTGACCTCCGAGTACCCGCAGCTCAGCGCGGAGCAGCTCCGGGCCGCGCTGGTGGAGGGCTCCCAGCAGGGCACCGAGGGGCTGCCCTCCCTGTACCTGCCCTCGGCCGTGGCGCAGGCCTCCGGGGACGCTGAGTCCATCCCGCTCATCGACGACAACCTGGTGGAGGACGACTCCCCGGCCGTGCCGGTCTGGATGTGGTTCGCCCTGGTCGGCGTGGTGCTGGCGCTGATCGTGATCCTGCTGGTGCTCTGGGTGCGCCGGAGCACCAAGGACCCCTACGGGGTGGACGCCGAGCGGCAGGAGGAGGACCAGCGGCTCGCCGCCGAGCGCGCCGAGCAGGCGCGGGCCGAGGAGCGCCCCTCCCGGAGGAAGGGCGGCCGCCGCCGCAAGAAGTAGGCGGATCCGCGCGTGAGGTGACGCGCGTGCCGCGGGCCGTGGCCGATCGGGCGAAAACCCCGTGACGCCGCGGCCCTTCGTTGGTTAGGGTCCCAGCGGCACCACCTTGACCCGGCACACACCTCGACGGCGGGAGACGGCATGGTTCGGATGCGGGACGGCAGCGCGGGAGACGCGGACTACGGGGTGATCGCCCGCACCTACACCGACCACCGGCAACCGGAACCGAGGATCGCCGCACTGCTGGACGCCGCCCTGGGAGGGGCCCGGACGGTGCTGAACGTCGGGGCCGGGGCCGGTTCCTACGAACCCACCGACCGCGACGTCACCCCCGTGGAGCCCTCGGCCAGCATGCGGGCCCGGCGCCCCGCGCACCTGCCCGCGGCGGTCGACGGCACCGCCGAGTCGCTGCCGTTCCCCGACGGCTCCTTCGACGCCGCCATGACCACCTTCAGCGTCCACCAGTGGTCCGACCCCGCCCGGGGCCTGGCCGAGGTCCGGCGGGTGACCACGGGGCCCGTGGCGGTGCTGACCTGCGACCCGGCCCTGGTGCGCGACTTCTGGCTGTACGAGTACTGCCCGAAGGTCCTGGACACCGAGGCGCGCCGCTACCCGGAACCGTCGGCCCTGGCCGAGGGGCTGGGCGGCACGACCACCGTCACGCGGGTACCGATTCCGCTCGACTGCTCGGACGGCTTCAACGAGGCCTACTACGGCCGCCCCGAGGCACTGCTCGACCCCGGGGCCCGGCAGGCCTGTTCGGCGTGGAGCTTCGTCGACGAGGCCGCGCACACCCGCTTCCACGAGGACCTGTCCCGCGACCTCCGCGACGGCACGTGGGACGCGCGCCACGGGCACCTGCGCGAGCTGCCCGAGTGGGAGGGCTCGCTCGTCCTCGTGGTCTCCACCCCCGACGGCCCGCCCGAGCCCTGACCGTCGCGTTCGGTCATGCCGCTCCGACAGTCCGTGGCGTCACGGATGCGCGTGCATATGTAAGGCACGTCGAAAGCCTTGACGCGGGTACGCCGGACGACAAGGCTTTGTGGAATGTCGCCCCTCGAATCGCCCTCTCTGCCCTCACGAGGAGACAGGCGGGTCGCCACCGACCCCATGGCACGCAACCTGGTGAACGGTCGCGTGCGCCTCTCCGAACCCGACCCCAAGTGGCCCTACCTGTTCCGACAGGAGGAGTCCCGTGTCCGGAGCGCCCTCGGGGACCGCGTGCTCTCCCTGGACCACGTCGGCTCCACCGCGGTGCCCGGCCTGGCCGCCAAGCCCTGCGTCGACCTGGTCATGGTGGTCGCGGACTCCGCCGACGAACCCGCCTACCTCCCCGACCTGGAGAAGGCGGGGTACACCCTGGTCATCGCGGAACCCGACTGGTACGAACACCGGGTCCTCAAGGGCCCCAGCGTCAACCTCAACCTCCACGTCTTCAGCGAGGGGTGCGAGGAGGTCGACCGCATGCGGCTCTTCCGCGACTACCTCGCCGCCGACGCCGGGGCCCGGGAGCGCTACACCGCCGTCAAGCGCGAGCTCTCCGAGCGCACCTGGAAGCGCATCCAGGACTACGCCGACGCCAAGTCCGACATCGTCCTCGAACTCCTCGCCGAGGCCGAGGCCTGGAAGGCGGTCTCCCGGACCAACTGACCGACCCCCGGCCGGACGACCGGTGACGAACCGGATGACCGGAGTCCGACCGCCACGCGACCCCGCCGAAGGGCGTGTCCAGCACGGGACACGCCCTCGCGTCGTTCCAGCCCCGTCTGGCCGTGTCCTAGGGGGCGGGTGAGTCCTGGGCGGACAGTTCGATGGCCAGTTCCATACAGCGCCATCGGGCCGGGGAGACGTCGTAGGGCATCTTGCCGATGGCTTCGAACGCGCTCATGGATCCGGCCTCCCGCCTGCCGGAGCCGATCACGTCCTCGCCGTCGTCGGCGTCGGCGGGAGCGGGGTGCAGAGTGTCCCAGGCGTCGAAGAGGGCGTCGTCGTCCTCGTCCAGGCCGGACTCCTCGATGACGGCGTGCAGGGCTCTTTCGAAGGCGTGCCGCTCGGCGGCCACTTGGGCCACCCGTGGATCGTCGACGGCGACACCGTCGTCGAGCGCCTCCTCGGCGGCATCGACGCGGTCGGAGTCCTCCCGCAGAGCGGGATGCGTGGCCAGGGCGATGAAGCGGGTGGCCTGGACGGCCGCGCCGAGCGGGCCGAAGACCCGCTCGGTGATCAGTAGAGTGTCCAGGTCCGCCTGACGCAGGGAGCCCTCGGGCAGGCTCCTGAGACGGTCGGTGACGAAGTCGGAGAGCAGGCCCATCCGGCTGCCTTCGGTGCGCATCCGCTGCACGGCGGTCCGTTGCCGCCGCAGTTCCGCCTCCTGTTCGGCGAGGGTCCCCTCCAACCGCTCCAGGACGCCCGCGATACCGCCTCCGCCGTCCGCACCGCCGGAAGTCGCGCCGGTCTCGAAGGAGTCACGGATGTCGTCCAGGGCGATCCCTGCGTCGGCCATCCTGCGAATCCACAGCAGGCGGATCATGTCCTCGTACCCGTAGCGGCGGCGGCCGTCGACGCCCCGCTCAGGCTCGGGGAGCAGACCGATCTCGTGGTAATGGCGGATCGCCCGTGGCGTGGTGCCGGCGAAGGCCGCCGCGTCACCGATCCTGACCTGACGGGGCGGGACGAAAGACAGGTGCATGAGCGGGGACCTCTCCTCAAGGGACCGGGACGTGGGTCCACAGGACCACATGCCGCTACGGAAGGTGCAACCCGCCGCGGGCAGCGACGACCCGGCACCGACCATCGCTCACCGGAAGGAGCCCCTCACCCCGCATCGCGGTCATCAGCATGCGGGGCGTGCGCAGGAAGCCGAACCCCGTACCCGACCTAGCCGTGCGCGCCCAGGGCGCGCAGCTGCTCCTGGAACCACCGGCGCGGCGGCAGCGCCACGGCCGCCTCGGCCAGCCGCTCCCGGCGCTCCTTGCGCTCGCCCTCGGACATCGACAGCGCCCGGTGCAGCGCCTCAGCGGTCTCCACGGTGTCGTAGGGGTTGACCAGCAGCGCGGCGTCGCCCAGCTCGTCCGCCGCCCCCGCCTCACGCGAGAGCACCAGCACCGAGTCGCGCTCGGAGAGCACCGGGCCCTCCTTGGCGACCAGGTTCATGCCGTCCCGGATCGGGTTCACCAGCAGCACGTCGGCCATCTGGAACGAGGCCAGCGAACGCGGGTAGTCGTCGTTGACCTCCAGTACCAGCGGGGTCCACTCCGGGGTGGCGAACTCCTCGTTGATCTCCTTCGCGGTCCGCAGCACGGATTCCGTGTACTCCCGGTACTCCGGCACGTCGCCCCGGCTCGGGTAGGCGAACGCCAGGTGGGTGACCCGGCCCCGCCACTCCGGGTGCGCCGTCAGCAGCTCCCGGTACGCCTCCAGGCCGCGCACGATGTTCTTGGACAGCTCGGTGCGGTCCACGCGGACGATCAGGCGGGTGTCGCCCACGGCCTCGCCCAGCGTGCGCCTGCGGTCCGCCACGGCGGGCTCCGAGGCGCTCTCCCGCAGGCCCTCCTCGTCCGCGCCCAGGGCGTGCACGCCCACCTCGACGACCCGGCCCCCGTACTCCACGGTGCGGCGTTCGAGGTCGACGTCGGCGCGCAGGATCTCGGCGCAGCAGCGCAGGAACGCGTCGGCCCAGCGGGGGCTCAGGAACCCCAGCCGGTCCGCGCCGAGCATCCCCTCCAGCAGCTCCCGCGCCACCTGGGCGGGCAGCATCCGGAAGTACTCGGGCGGGGCCCACGGGGTGTGCGAGAAGTGCGCGATCCGCAGGTCGGGGCGGCGGGCCCGCAGGATGCGCGGCACCAGCGCCAGGTGGTAGTCCTGCACGGCCACGCGCGCGTTCTCGGCCGCACCGCCGACCAGCGCCTCCGCGAAGGCGTTGTTGTAGGCGGCGTAGTCCTCCCACAGGTTCCGGAAGTCCGAGCCGAAGGAGGGCTTGTTCGGGGTGTCGTACAGCATGTGCTGCACGAACCACAGGGTCGAGTTGGCGACCCCCGTGTAGGCGCCCGAGAAGGTCGTCTCAGGGAGTTCCAACATGTGGACACGCATGCCGTCGAGGTCGTGCGCGAGGTCCAGACGGGCCCCCGGCGCCTCGGCGGCGGCCCGACGGTCGGCCTCGGACAGGGCCGCGCACACCCACAGCCCGTCGATCTCGGTGGCCACGGAGATCATCCCCGAGACCAGTCCGCCGCCGCCCCGACTGTGTGTCAGGGAACCGTCGTCGGCGGTGGAGAAGGAGACCGGGCCCCTGTTGGAGGCTATGAGGATCTGAGCCTTGTCCACGTGGTCGTCCTCTCGACGAAGGATGGTCCGGGGATCACGCACTTCCCCTAGGTCTCGCCTGCGGGCAGCGGCCCCAAACCCCCTCAGAGTCAACCGTGGACACCGTCACACGGGCGGGGAGGCCGCCTCCGGGTCGCGCCCCACGTGGACGGTGCCGTCTCACCATGCGAGCCGGATTGTGTAATCCGGATCACCCGGCGTGGAAAATCGGTCAGCACCTCAGTTACAGTGACGGTGCGTTCTCGGAGAAGAACCGCCACAACTTCATATTGCTCATCCAGAGGGGTGGAGGGACCGGCCCTGCGAAGCCCCGGCAACCATCTCGACATGTGGAACCGCGATCACCGCGACCCGTCGAGGCAGGTGCCAACTCCGGCCTGGGGTCAAGGTGGCCACCAGGAAAGATGAGGGGAGACGCCTCGCCATGGCGATTGCCGCCGCTGAACCCACCTCCGTCCGCGCCTTCGGCCCCGGGACCGCCCTGTCCTGTCGGGAGTGCGGTGAGCGCTACGACCTCGCGCCGATCTTCGCCTGCCAGTTCTGCTTCGGCCCCCTGGAGATCGCCTACGACTTCGGGACCGTCACCCGCGAGCAGATCGAGAGCGGCCCCAAGAACATCTGGCGCTACCGCTCCCTCCTCCCGGTCCCCGACAACGTGGCCGACCTCCCCAACATGAACCCCGGCCTCACCCCCCTGGTCAGGGCCGACCGCCTCGCCGCCGAACTCGGCCTGCGGTCCCTGCACGTCAAGGACGACTCGGCCAACCCCACGCACTCCTTCAAGGACCGCGTGGTCGCGATCGCCGTCGAGGCCGCCCGCACCTTCGGGTTCACCACCCTCTCCTGCTCCTCCACCGGCAACCTCGCCGGAGCCGTGGGCGCAGCCGCGGCCCGCGCCGGGTTCGACTCGTGCGTGTTCATCCCGGCCGGTCTGGAGGAGGGCAAGGTCGTGATGGCCGCCGTGTACGGCGGCAAGGTCGTGGCCATCGACGGCAACTACGACGACGTCAACCGCTTCTGCTCCGAGCTCATCGGTGACGAGGCGGGCGAGAGCTGGGGCTTCACCAACGTCAACCTGCGGCCCTACTACGCCGAGGGCTCCAAGACGCTGGCCTACGAGATCGCGGAGCAGCTCGGCTGGCGCCTGCCCGAGCAGATCGTCATCCCGATCGCCTCCGGCTCCCAGCTCACCAAGATCGACAAGGGCTTCCAGGAGCTGATCCGGGTCGGCCTGGTCGAGGACCGCCCGTACAAGGTGTTCGGCGCGCAGGCCACCGGCTGCTCGCCGGTCGCCCGGGCCTGGGCCGACGGGCACGACGTCATCCAGCCGGTCAAGCCGGACACCATCGCCAAGTCGCTGGCGATCGGCAACCCGGCGGACGGCCCGTACGTGCTGGACATCGCCACCCGCACCGGCGGTGCGATCGAGCACGTGGGCGACGACGAGATCGTCGACGCCATCAAGCTGCTGGCGCGCACGGAGGGCATCTTCGCGGAGACCGCGGGCGGCGTGACCACCGGCGTCCTGCGCAAGCTCGTCCGCGAGGGCACGCTCGACCCCGAGGCGGAGACGGTCATCGTCAACACCGGCGACGGGCTCAAGACCCTCAACGCCGTCGACTCCGGGGTCACCGCCACCATCAAGCCGTCCGTCGAGGCCTTCAAGGCCGAGGGCCTGGCCTGACCCGCGCCCCCTCCCACCACCCACGTCCCAGGAGTACGAACACCATGAGCGTCAGCGTCCGCGTGCCCACCATCCTGCGCACCTACACCAACGACGTGTCCGAGGTGACCGCCGAGGGCGGCACCCTGGCCGAGGTCCTCGACGACCTGGAGGCCAACCACCCGGGCATCCGCGCCCGCGTGCTCGACGACAACGGCAAGGTCCGCCGCTTCGTCAACGTCTACGTCGGTGACGAGGACGTCCGCTTCGAGAAGGGCCTCCAGACCGAGGTCCGCGACGGCCAGCAGATCTCGATCATCCCCGCCGTCGCCGGGGGCTGCTGACCGACGGCACCACACGGACGGGGCGGGCGCCGGAGGGCGCCCGCCCCGTCCGTGTGTCCGGCCCCTCGTAACCTGGGAGGAGGATTCTTCTGGGACGAGGATGGCGATGTCTGCGACGCGGTTGTTGGTGCTCGGCGTGGTGCGCGTGCACGGGCGGGCCCACGGTTACCGGGTGGGCCGCGAGCTCATGGACTGGGGCGCCGAGGAGTGGGCCAACATCAAGTGGGGCTCCCTGTACCACGCGCTGCGCAAGCTCTCCGAGCAGGGGAGGCTCCGTGAGTCCGTGGCCGAGGGCGAGGTCACCGAACGCACCTCCTACGTGATCACGGAGGAGGGGGAGGCGGAGCTCGACCGGCTCCTGCGCAAGGCGTTGAGCTCCACGGAGGACCACGCCCTGCTGTGCGCCGGGATCACCCTCATGACCAGCCTGCCGCGCGCCGACGTGATCGGCCTGCTGCGGGAGCGGTTGGAGTGGCTGGAGAGGAACGTGGCGGGGGTCCGTGAGTCGATGGGCCTCTCCGAGTCCGCGTGGGGCAAGCCGCCCCACGTACGCGAGCTCTTCCGGCTCTGGGAGTACTCGATCGACTCGGGCGCGGAGTGGACCCGGCGGCTGATCTCCTCGCTGGAGGCGGGGGAGTACGTCATGGCCGACGACAGCCCGCACGCCTTCGGCCTGCCACCGGTCTGAGCCCCGTTCCGGCCCCGTTCCTCCGTATTAAAACTTGAATACGCCGTCCCGGTGGTGCAGTCTGGCCCATGTATTCAAGTTTTAATACGGAGAGGTCCATGATCCACACACGCGAACTCACCCGGCACTTCCGGGTGGGCAAAGAGACGGTCGAGGCCGTCCGGGGCGTCGACATCGACGTGGCCGAGGGCGAGACCGTCGCGCTTCTCGGGCCCAACGGAGCGGGAAAGTCCACCACCCTGCGCATGCTCACCACCCTGCTCGAACCCACCTCCGGGACGGCCACCGTCGCCGGACGCGACGTGCGCACCGAACCCGCTGAGGTACGCCGCCGGATCGGGTTCGTCGGTCAGGGCCACGGGGCCGCCGACGACCAGCGCGTCCGCGACGAGCCGTACTCCCAGGGGCTCCTCTACGGGCTCGACCGGCGCACCGCGCGCCGCCGGGCCGACGACCTGTTGGAGATGCTCGACCTCACCGCCGCCGCCGGGCGCGACGTCACCACGCTCTCCGGCGGGCAGCGGCGCAGGCTCGACATCGCCATGGGCCTGGTGCACCGGCCCGGGCTGCTCTTCCTCGACGAACCCTCGACGGGCCTGGACCCGCACAGCCGGGCCAACCTGTGGGAGCACGTCGCGCGGCTGCGGGAGGAGTTCGGGACGACGGTGGTGCTCACCACCCACTACCTGGACGAGGCCGACTCCGCCGCCGAGCGGGTGCTGGTCATCGACCATGGTCGGGTGATCGCGGACGGTGCTCCCGACGAGCTCAAGGGCCGCGTCTCCGGAGACCTGGTCAGCCTCGTCCTCGCGGACGAGAAGCAGGCCCGGGGCGCCGTCGAGGTGGCCGAGCGGATCGCCCCGGACGGCGGTGCCCGGGTCCACGGGGGAGCCGACCACGAGGTGCGCTTCCGCGTGGCCCGGGGCGACTCCGTCCTGCCGGAGCTGCTGCGCGCCCTCGACGCCGCCGACCTCGACCTGCGCACCGTCCAGGTGCAGCGACCCACCCTGGACGACGTGTTCCTGACCCTGACCGGCCGCAGCCTGCGCGAGGAGGACCAGTGACCACCACGACCGACGCCCCGGCTCGCCCGGGAGGGGTCGCGGGCGTGCTCCGCGACACCGGAACCGTGTTCGCCCGGCAGATGCACCCCGTCTGGCACCGGCCGTTCATGATCGCCTTCGGGATGCTCCAGCCGCTGCTGTACCTGGTGCTGTTCGCGCCGCTGCTGACCGGGCTGGCGGGCGCGGAGGGGGAGAACCCGTGGCAGTGGTTCGTGCCCGGCCTCTTCGTGATGCTGTCCCTGTTCACCGCCGGGTTCGCCGGGTTCGGACTCCTGCCCGAGATGGCCTCGGGGGCGTACGAGCGGATGCTCGCCACCCCGGCCAGCCGGGTGGCCCTGCTGCTCGGCCGGGTCCTGCGCGACCTCGTGATCGTGCTGGCGCAGATGCTGCTGATCCTGCTGCTGGTGCTGCCGTTCGGCTTCCGGACCACCCTGCCGGGGGCGCTGGCGGGCTTCGCTCTGCTGGGGGTGCTCGGGATCGGGCTGGCCACGCTCTCCTACCTGGCCGCGATGCTCGCCAAGCAGACCTACGTGTTCGCGCCGATCATCCAGACGGTGATGATGCCGCTGATGCTGCTCTCCGGCGTGCTGCTGCCGATGGAGCTGGCCCCGGGGTGGCTGTACACGCTGTCGCGGTTCAACCCGGTGGCACACGTGGTGGACGCCGCGCGCGTGCTCTTCGGGGGCGGCGCGTGGGACGGCACGGTCCTGGTCGGCTGGGCCGTGGCGGTCGCGATGACCGTGGTGGCCCTGGTGGTGGGCGCCCGTTCGATGCGCCGCCTCAACGGCTGAGCGAGGTGCGAACTCCTGGACGCCAGGTCTACTGAGGGCGCCTCCCCTGTTCGCCGAGCGCTCAAACCGTTGTGGGGTGGGAAGTCCAGCCTGATCAGGGCGGTTTCTCCGGCTGACGAAATCGTGACCGCATCGATTGCACTTTCCATGGTCGAGGGGGGCGTCCGCCTGTCCGTGGCCCCTCGTAACCTGCGAGGAAGATTCCCCCGGCACGAGGGCGGCGGCGGGTGGAGTGGGCCGACGTCAGGTTCCATGGTTCGTGGTTGAGTTCGGGAGGCGATGAGTCATGTGGCATGTAGGGGTTATGTCCTCGGTGTCCAACTTTCGAGAAGTTGGAAAAACGAGCCCTTGTCACTGGTAAGTTGCCTGGTCAAGAAGTCTGCTCCCCGCGCACGCGGGGATGGTCCCAAGCCCCGCCCCCTCAGAGGGGGCGGGGTTTTCTGCTCCCCGCGCACGCGGGGATGACCGTGGTGGCCCTGGCGGTGGGCGTCCGTTCGATGCGCCGCCTCAACGGCTGAGCCGGCGGACCCCTGGTCACCGGGCCGGTACGTACCTGGCCACCAGGTCAACCGGGGGTTCGCCTTCTGTTCGCGGAGCGCTCAAACCGCTGTGGGGAGGGAAGTTCGTCCTGGTCACAGCTGTTTCTCCAGGTGGAGAAATCGTGACCACATCGTTTGCACTCTCCATGGCCGAGTGCTAAAAAAGGGAGTGGTTAGCACTCACCTTTGCCGAGTGCTAACCGGATCGAGGCTGCGAGACCGTGGACCTCCGGCAGCAGGGTTGCCGGTGCGGAAGCGGTCGTCCGTCGCGGGCGCACGCCTCGTCCCATCGCGTATCAGCCCGGTCACGGGAGGACAAGAACTCAATGGCAGCCAAACTGATCGCGTTCGACGAGGAGGCCCGTCGCGGCCTCGAGCGCGGTATGAACCAGCTCGCTGACGCCGTGAAGGTCACGCTCGGCCCGAAGGGTCGCAACGTCGTCCTGGAGAAGAAGTGGGGCGCCCCCACGATCACCAACGACGGTGTCTCCATCGCCAAGGAGATCGAGCTCGAGGACCCGTGGGAGAAGATCGGGGCCGAGCTGGTCAAGGAGGTCGCCAAGAAGACGGACGACGTCGCCGGTGACGGTACGACCACCGCCACCGTCCTGGCCCAGGCCCTCGTCCGCGAGGGGCTGCGCAACGTCGCCGCCGGCGCCAACCCGATCGGCCTCAAGCGCGGCATCGAGGCCGCCGTGGCCCGCATCAACGAGGAGCTCGGCAACCTCTCGAAGGACGTCGAGACCAAGGAGCAGATCGCCTCCACCGCCTCCATCTCCGCCGGTGACACCCAGATCGGTGAGACCATCGCCGAGGCGATGGACAAGGTCGGCAAGGAAGGCGTCATCACCGTCGAGGAGGGCCAGACCTTCGGTCTCGAGCTCGAGCTCGCGGAGGGCATGCGCTTCGACAAGGGCTACATCTCGCCCTACTTCGCCACCGACCTTGAGCGCATGGAGACGGTCCTCGAGGACCCGTACATCCTCATCGTCAACTCGAAGATCTCCAACAACAACGAGTTCCTGCCCGTTGTCGAGAAGGTCCTCCAGTCCGGCCGCCCGCTGATGGTCATCGCCGAGGACGTCGCTGACGGCGCCCTCCAGACCCTCGTGGTCAACAAGATCCGCGGCACCTTCAAGTCCGTCGCCGTCAAGGCTCCGGGCTTCGGTGACCGCCGCAAGGCCCAGCTCGGTGACATCGCCGTGCTGACCGGCGGCCAGGTCATCACCGAGGAGGTCGGCCTCAAGCTGGAGAGCACCGAGCTCGACCTGCTCGGCCGCGCCCGCAAGGTCGTCGTCACCAAGGACGAGACCACCATCGTCGACGGTGCCGGTGACGCCACCGCCATCGCCGGTCGCGTGAACGAGATCCGCAACGAGATCGAGCGCACCGACTCCGACTACGACCGCGAGAAGCTCCAGGAGCGCCTCGCGCGTCTGGCCGGCGGCGTGGCCGTCATCAAGGCCGGTGCCGCCACCGAGGTGGAGCTCAAGGAGCGCAAGCACCGCATCGAGGACGCCGTCCGCAACGCCAAGGCCGCGGTCGAGGAGGGCATCCTGCCCGGTGGTGGCGTCGCGCTGCTGCAGGCCAGCGTCCCCGCGTTCGAGAAGCTGGACCTCGACGGTGACGAGGCCATCGGCGCCGACATCGTGCGTCGCGCCATCGCCGAGCCGCTCAAGATGATCGCGGTCAACGCCGGCCTCGAAGGCGGCGTCGTGGCGGACAAGGTCAAGAACCTGGAGCCCGGGTTCGGCCTCAACGCCGCCACCGGCGAGTACACCGACCTGTTCAAGGACGGCGTCATCGACCCGACCAAGGTCACCCGTTCCGCTCTGCAGAACGCGTCGTCCATCGCTGGTCTGTTCCTGACCACTGAGGCCGTCATCGCCGACAAGCCGGAGAAGGCCGCGGCTCCCGCCGGCGACCCGACCGGTGGCATGGGCGGCATGGACTTCTAGCAGGTCCGTGACACCGGGCGTGAGCCCGTAGGCGCCTGAGGTCCGGATACGCGACCTCGCCCGCGACGACCGGGCGGTCCCCCTGGGGGCCGCCCGGTTTCGCACGTTCCGGGCCCCTCCCGATGCTCGGTCCCGCCGGTGTTCAGCCCCGGGAGCCCTCGCGCGGGCGGATCGCGTCGGCCAGCGGGTGCCAGCTCTGGGGCCCCGGCAGGACCTGCGCCGACTCCGGCCCGTAGGAGCCCCGGGGGTAGGGCTCGGGCTCCGTCGACAGGTCCATCAGCGGGTCGACGATCCGCCACGACTCCTCGACCACGTCGAAGCGCACGAACTGCTCGGGACTGCCCACCACGGCGCCGTGGAGCACGTGGTCGTAGGCCTCGTGCCCAGGCCCGAGTTGGCGTCCCACGTCGGCCCCGAGCACGAGGCGCGCCGCCGAGTCGCTCTCCGCGCCGGGCTCGTTGAGCAGCATTTCGAAGGTCACCCCCGACCACGGCTCCAGCTGGAACCGGACCAGGTTGGCCGGTCCCGGGTAGAGGTCGGCGGCGGGGCGTCTGAGCTCGGCCACCACCTCCCACGACGTGAGGGGCAGGTGCTTGCCCGACCGCACGTAGAACGGCACGCCCGCCCAGCGGTGGTTGTCCACCCACATGCGCAGCGCGAAGAAGGTCTCCGTGGTGGAGCCGGGCCGCACCCCCTCCGTGCCGAGGTAGCCCTGGTAGCGGCCCCGGACGGCGTCGGCCGGTTCGAGGGTGCGCACGGCGCGCAGCAGGCGCAGCTTCTCGTCCTTGACCACTGAGGGGTCGGTGGAGACCGGCGCGTCCATGGTGAGCAGGGCGAACAGCTGGAGCAGGTGGTTCTGGAACACGTCCCGGACCGCGCCCGCCGCGTCGTAGAAGGAGCCCCGGTCGTCCACCCCGAAGTCCTCGGCCATGGTGATCTGCACGTTGTCCACGAACGCCCGGTTCCACACGGGCTCCAGCAGGGTGTTGCCGAACCGGGTCACCGGCAGCCCCCGGACGGGTTCCTCGCCGAGGAAGTGGTCGACCAGGTAAAGGCTCTCCGAGGGGAAGCAGTCCAGGAGCGCCCGGTGGAGTTCGCGGGCCGAGGCGAGGTCGTGGCCGAAGGGCTTCTCCACCACCAGGCGGGCGTCCCGGTTGAGCCCGGCGTCCGCCAGGGCGCGGGCCACCATGGTGAACAGCGCCGGAGGGACCGCCAGGTAGTGGGCGGTGTGGGTGCCGTCGGGCAGGGCCCCGGCCAGGTCCGCGTAGGTGCGGGGGTCGTTGAGGTCGCCGGTGACCATGGTCATCCGGTCGGTCAGGGACCGCAGGGCGGACTCGTCCACGGGGGCGGACCCGTCGGTCTCGGCCAGGTGATCGGTGACGGCCTCGCGGGTCCGGCGCCGCAGTGCCTCGGTGTCCCAGTCGGAGAGGGCCACCCCCACGATCCGGGCGCGTAGCTCTCCCCGTTCCACCAGGTGGTAGAGGGAGGGGAGGAGGTACTTCCTGGCGAGGTCACCGGTCACCCCGAAGATCACCAGGGTGTCGGCGTTGGGTCCCGTGGTCATGCTGTCCCCTCGTCGGCCGGACGGTGCGCGGGCCGCGCACGTTGGCGGAGGTACCCGGTTCGGGGAGGTGACGTGCCCAAGGGCGGGCCAAGAATGGGTGACCGGAGCGGAGCCGGGTGCGTGCGCCGGTACGCGGCCGTCAGGGGTGGGAGCGATCGTCGGTCGGTGGCCGGGAGGGTGCCGCGCAGGGACGTCGGCCGGGAGCTCCGGGACGTCGGCCGAGGGCGCCGGGGATCACGGGCGGGGGAGGGTCACGTGCCCCGGGAGTCGAGCCACGCGCGCACCGCCGCCTTGACCTGCGGGGTGAGGTCGCTGTCCGCGTACTCCTCGGCCGGAACCCAGCGGAGGTCCGTGTGCTCGTCGGAGAGCACAACGTCCGCCCCGTCGTGGGGGAGGGCGAAGGTGAACTGGCGCTTGCGGACCCCGTGCCGGGACACGTAGTCGAACCAGGTCACGAAGGGTTCCAGGGGGAGTGGCCCGGGTGCGCGCCCGATCTCCTCCCGCAGTTCCCGGGCGAGCCCGTCCAGGATCGCCTCGCCGGGGTCCACCCCGCCCGAGGGAAGGCTCTCCGCTCCGGGGTGGGAGGTGTCGTCGTCGCGGCGGCGCAGCAGCAGGATCTCCCGCCCGCGGCCCCGGTGCACGATCGCCCCCGCCGCGTACCGCCCGATCCCGTGCGCGCGGGCCCGTGCGGCCAGGTCACCGAAGACCGGGTGTTCCGTGAAGTCCATGAGGCGACCGTACCGAGCGGCGGGGGCAGGGCCGTCGGTGACCGTCTCCGGTGGGGACCGGAGCCGGTCACCGACGGTCTACCGGGTGCCGGTGATGCGCAGGGCCACCAGGGTGGCGAGCATCCACGCGACCCCGGCCACGATCAGCGTGACGGTCGCGGGGGCTCCGACGACGTGGGCCAGGCCGCCGAGCGCGAGAGGGGGAAGGACGGTTCCGCTCAGGGCGAGCAGGGAGGCCGACGCCCGCTCCGCCGGGGAACCCGCGCGGGCCCGCCCCTTGAAGCGGGCCGAGAGCCCCTCCGAGTTGAGGCTCGCCTCCATCCCGTAGGTGAAGGGGGTTCTGTCGATGTCGACGTCCGCCCGCGAGCGCGGGGTCTCGTCGTCCAGACGGAGCTCCGTCACCTGTGGTTCTTCCCGAGTCTCCCGCTGCTGCGGGGGCTGCCCCGGGGGGTCTCCCATGAACGAACCTCCAGCCGTTGGCGTACAGGGGGGTGGTGCCGCTCCCTGGTGCGATGGGGGCCAGGTCGGCACCTGTGACGCCGGAGCGCCGAGTGTCCACGCTCCGTAGCCTATCACCATGGCGGATACCATGCATCAAACGTGCGGACGATTGATGCATTTGACTCTGACTAACTACAGCTGTCAGGATATTGATAGCCTTACCAAAGACGCGGAAGTGCTGGGGGGATATGCCGATGGCCGGGAACAGCTCATGGATGTGCCCCGGCCCGTGCCGCTGCCGGAGGGATCACCGCGTCGAGGCGTTCGATCCTCCGTGCGAGCCCCGTCGTTTCCCCGTGCCGACCGCGCCGTCCCGCGCGCGGTGTCTCCGGCACTCCCCGAGCTCGTGTTTCCCGCGGCTCCTCGCGGATCGAGACCACCGCAGTCAAGCCAGAGAACGAGGTCGCGCCATGTCACCCAAGGGCACAGGAACCGAACTGACCGACGCCTCCCAGGGACGGGGCCGACCCGCGGGGAGAAGGGTCGCCGGGTCCCCCGCGCGAGTCACCGTCAACCTCACCGCGCGCTCCACGAAGGCGATGGAGGAGGCCGTCGCGGCCACGGGTGACACCCAGACCGACGTCATCAACCGCGCCCTTCAGGTGTACGCCTATCTCGAGTCCGTCATGGCCGAGGGCGACCGCGTCTACGTCGAGAACGCCGAGAGCCAGGAGCGGGAGCGCCTGCGCTTCTTCTGAACCCTCCCCTTCGTCATGCCCGGAGACCCCCGGGTGCCGTGCCAGTGCCCCGACCGCGAGCACCGAGTGTCCACACCACCGCGGCCCGGTCGGGCGCACGACCGTCGAGGGAGGAAGGACGTTCCGACGCCCGCGCGTCGCCGCCCCGCCTCAGACCCGTAGCAGGGTGAGGTAGGCGAAGCCCAGGGTCTCCCGCTGGCCGTGCACGCGCGCGTGACGGTGCCGGTCCGCGCGGTCGCGGACCTCCTCGAAGTCGGGTGAGTCCGGGTTCTCCAGGAGCCAGTCCTCCCAGCCCAGGCAGTGCAGGTTCTCGAACTCGTCCCACTCGTCCACGGTGGTCTCGGTCAGCGCGATCAGCCGGAAGCCGTGCGCGAGTGCGAAGTCCACCAGCTCGGGCAGGGAGCGGTACTGCTCGCGCGGGATGAACGGCATGGCGGCCATCTCGGTGTCGGTCGGTGGCCGCCTCCAGTAGCACTCCGCGAACGCCGCCCGACTGCCCGGCCGGGTCAGGTCCGCCAGCGCCGCCAGGGCGTTGGCGGTGTGCACCACCGGATCGCCGCCCCAGGCGTGGCTGGCACCGATGTTGAGCACCAGGTCCGCGGGCTCGCCCCGCCACGTGCCGACGTCCCCGGCCACGAGCTCGACCCGGTCGGCCAGCCCGCGCTCCTCGGCGTTGGCCCGGCCGAGCCGGACGTAGTCCTCGCTGAGGTCGATGCCGAACCCCGTCGCGGTGGGCTCGGTGGCCAGCGCGCGGAGCAGGAGCTCCGCCCAGCCGCAGCCGACGTCCACGATGTGGCGTCCGGCCAGGGGCCCGAGCGAGCGGATCAGCCGAACGGCCCGCTCGTCGTTGAGCGGGCCGTTGAAGTCGACGTCGCGGTACAGGGGGGGAATCCCGGGGGTGGTCATCCGAGGAGGATCACCCGGGAGGGGCCGGACCGTCCACTGGTTTTCCGGTGCCCCGGACGGTCAGCCCTCCCCGTGCCAGGCGTTCCACAGCCTCGCGTAGGAACCGCCCCGGGCGAGGAGTTCGTCGTGGGTGCCGAGCTCGACGATCTCGCCGCCGTCCACCACGGCCACCCGGTCCGCGTCGTGCGCGGTGTACAGCCGGTGGGCGATCGCCACGACGGTACGGCCCGCCAGGACCCCGGCGAGCGAACCCTCCAGGCGCCGGGCCGAACGCGGATCGATCATCGAGGTCGCCTCGTCCAGCACCAGGACCTGCGGGTCGGCCAGCACGACCCGCGCCAGGGCCAGCTGCTGCACGTGGGCCGGGTCCAGGGCGTCCTGCCCCGAGCCCACCCGGGTGTCCAGGCCCTCCGGCAGCGACCGCACCCAGGTGTCGGCGTCCACCGCCTCCAGCGCCCGCCACAGCCGGTCCCGGTCCGCGCCGTCGTCCTCCAGCGCCAGGGCCAGGTTCTCCGCGAGAGTCCCCCGGAACACGTGGCTCTCCTGGCTGAGCAGGATCACCCGCTCCCGGCGCTCCTCGGGGGAGAGCGCGGCCAGGTCCGTGCCGCCGACGCGGACGGTACCGGCACCGGGCAGGTACACCCCGGCCATGAGCTTTCCGAGGGTGGACTTCCCGGCACCGCTCGGGCCGACCATGGCCAGCCGCTCCCCGGGGCGCAGGTCCAGGTCGACCCCGTGCAGCACCTCGGTGCCGGGGGTGTACCCGAACCGCACGCCGTCGACGGCCACGCCACCGGGCTCACCGCCACCGGGCTCACCGTTCCCGGTCCCGGCCTCGGGGCGCGTGGCCTCTTCGGGGGTCTGGACCCCCAACAGACGCCGCATCCCGGTGAAGCCCACCATCACGTTGTCGATCTGGTCGATCATGCGCTCCAACGGCTTGGACATCTGCACGGTCAGGAACACCGCGGTGGCGATCTGCCCCAGGGACAGCTCGCCCTGGACGTACAGCGCCCCCGCGACCAGGAAGGTCGTCGCCGAGGCGACCATGTACGAGAACTCCAGCGGCGGGTACCACACGGTCCGCAACCAGAGCGTGTACCGCTCCGCGAGGTACGCGCGGCGCACGTCGGCGTCGGTGCGCAGGTCCTGCCATTCCTGGCGGTCCAGCGCCTCCAGGGTGTGCGCCCCCTCCACGGTGTCGGACACGCCCTGGGTGAGCCGGGAGTACGTGCCCATCTCGGCCAGGTACCCGTCCGGTGCCCGCCGCGCGTACCAACGCGTGCTCACCCAGATGATCAGCGCCGACGGCAGCCACGCGAGCATGAGCGCCGGGTGCAGGAAGGCCTGGGCGACCAGGATGACCAGCACCGTCGCCCCGCCCGTGGCGAACACGGGCAGTGACTCGCGGACCATCACGCTGAGGGAGTTGACGTCGCGGCCGGTGCGTGAGACCAGGTCGCCGGTGCCCGCCCGTTCCACGGTGCCCAGGGGCAGCCGCAGCACCGACCGGACGAACTCCTCACGCAGCTCGGCCAGCAGCCCCTCTCCGAAGCGAATGGACTGGGCCACGGCCGCCAGCAGAAGGCCCGCGTTCACCAGCAGGGACGCCACGATGACCAGGGCCAGGACGTCCACGCGCTCCGGGCCGGCCCCGTCGCGGACGGCGTCGATGATCATTCCGAGCACCCACGGGGCGACCAGCGCGGCCCCCGTGGCCAGGGCGTACAGCACGACCACCTGGAGCAGGAGCGGCCCGTGGTCGCGGCCCGCGCGCCGCAGCCGGCGCCACACCTCGGGAGTGGGCGCCACAGGCAGGGCGGCCGGGTCCACCGCGGCGGTGGGCGGCCCGCCGGGGGAGGGCGACCCGGGTCGGTCGCCTGAGGGACGGGGGTCGGCGGTCTGGGTCATACCCTCTCCTCCTCCAGCGTCGTGCGCAGGACGGTGGCGGCGTAGGCGTCGTGGGTGCGGAGCAGGTCCCGGTGGGCGCCCTCGGCGGCCACCCGGCCCTCCACGAGGAACTGGACGTGGTCGGTGCGGTCCAGCAGGAGCGGGCTGGTGGTGACCACCCCGGTGGTGCGGTCGGCGCGGACCCCGCGGAGCCGTTCAGCGACGGCCGCCTCCGAGTGGGCGTCCACCGCAGAGGTGGGTTCGACGAGGATCAGTACCTCGGGGTCCCTGAGCAGGGCACGGGCCAGCCGCAGGCGCTGCTGTTGGCCGCCGGAGTACTCGCGGCCGCGCTCGGTGAGCTCGACGTCCAGTCCCAGCGGCGACTGGGCCAGCACGTCCTCGGCCGACGCGGCGCGGAGCGTCGCGGTGACGTGTTCGTCGGAGCCGGTGTCGTCCGGGTCGAGTTCGTCGCGCAACCGGCCGGAGAACAGGTGCGCGTCGTTGGCGGCGACCAGCACGCGACGGCGGACCTCCCGCAGCGGCAGGGCGTCCAGGCGGACACCGGACAGCTCGGCACCGCCGCCGTCCCGGTAGCGGCCCAGCCGTTCGATCACCGGCCCCACGTCGGTCTGGTCGGCGCAGACCACGCCGGTGACCCTCCCGTGTGCGAGGAGCACGCCGCTGCCCGGGTCGTGCAGGTCCCGCGGTCCGGCGGGGGCCTCCGCCGGGATCGCGGGTTCGGTGAGGTCGTGCTCCATGCCCAGGACCCGCACCACGCGGGTGGCGGCGACCCTGGCGGTCACCAGGTCGGAGGAGAAGAGCATGAAGTAGCGGACGGCGCTGGCCAGTGCGCCCGTGTAGCCGTAGAAGGAGACCAGCTGCCCCACCGTGAGCTCACCGACCAGCGCCAGCCGGGCGCCGTACCAGACGATCCCCACGAGGAGCAGTCCCGGATACAGAGTGCGGACGGCCTCCAGTGCGGCGTCCATCCATCCGACCCGGACCCCGGCGGCCCGGACCCGCTGCGACTCGGCGCGGTACCGTTCGCCGGTCGACCGTTCACCGCCCACCCCGCGCAGGACCCGCAGCCCGGCCACGAGGTCGGTGGCCCGCGTGGTGAGTTCGGCCTGGCGGTCGCGGTGGGCGTGCGTGCGGTGGTTGAGCGGGCGCAGCAGCGGGACCATGCCGACGACGATCAGCGGTACCGCCACCAGGACGATCAGCCCGAAGGTGACGTGCGACGTGAGCATGAGGAAGGCGACCACCAGGACCGCGACCACCGAGGAGACGAACAGGTTGGAGCGCTCGTAGAGCTCACCGATCTGGTCGATGTCGTCGGTGCCGACCGCCACCACCTCGCCGGTGGGCAGCCGCCGGGTGAGCGTCGGTCCCAGGCGTGAGGAGCGGCGGGTGATCAGCTGCACCGTGCGGTAGGCGGACGCGTACCAGTTGAAGCAGCTGGCCCGTTCGTACAGGGGGGTCAGGGCCGCGCCCGCCACGGCGCACAGTCCGATGAGCGCGAACCAGTACAGCAGGGTGCCGTACCCGCCCTCGGCCAGCCCGGAGTCGAGCGCCGCGCCGAGCACGAACGACACCAGGATCGTGCTCAGGTAGTACGCGGAGGCGATCAGCGACGCGTACAGCAGTGAACGCCACTCCATGCGGGTGAGCCAGAGCAGGAAGCGGTTGGCGGATCGGTGGTCCGGGTCGCCCGGAGGCTGGGGAAGTACGCGCACGGTTACCGAACCTAACCAGCGGAGACCGGAGGAGGCCACTGGTTTTCTCGCGTCCCGCGCAGTGGCGGTTCAGGGGATTCTCCGGGTGTTCCCGGATGGTGTTGGTGCGGGCCGGGACGGAACCCTGGACCCATGAACGACAGCTTTCCTGACCGGCCCGGCCTCCCCCTGCGGATCGCGGCCGTCACCGCCGGTGCCGTCCTGCTCTGGTCCGCGCTGCTCCTGGCCAACGACCTGCTGTCGGACGAACCGGGGGGTCAGGGCAACCTCGCGCACTGGATCAACGCCGTGGTCATCGGCGTCCTCGGGACCGCGCTGGTCTGGGCGGCCCGCCGGTACCTGGACCGCCGCTCATGGTCCGGCCTGGGGCTGACCGGTCCGCGGGACGCCTGGTGGCCGTTCCTTGTGGGCGCGCTCTCCTGGCTGCTTCCGGCGGCGGTGGGCCTGGGGGTGGCCCTCGCCCTCGGCGCGTCGGTCACCCCGGCCGTGCCCCTGACGGAGGTCGTGCTCTCCCTGGCGGCCCTCACCGTCCTGGTGCTGCTCTACGAGGCGGTCCCGGAGGAACTGATCTTCCGGGGATACCTGTTCCGCAACCTCAACACCGCGATGTCCGCCTGGTTGGCGGTGTTCGGGCAGGCGGCGCTGTTCACCCTGTGGGGGACGGGTCTGTGGGTCCTCACCGGAGGGTGGGAGGTCCTCGCCGAGAGGTTGCCGCTGTTCCTCGGCATGAGCGTGGTGCTCGGCTGCCTGCGTGTGGTCACCGGGAACGTCTGGGCCTGCGTGGGCTTCCACCTGGCCTTCCAGGTCGCGGCCCAGGGGCTGTTGAACTGGGGCCTGTTCGAGGTCGACGGCCTGGAGACGGTCATGGGAACCGTCTTCCTGCTGCCGTTCGCGCTCGGGGTCACCGTCGCCATGCTGTTCCTGCGCGACACCGGCACCTGGTCGCGGAGGGCCCCCGACCCGGCGCCGTCCGCACCGGGGCGGGCCTCGCGTTAGGGGAGCTCGCCGCGCCGGTGCAGGATCTCGACCAGGTCGCGTACGGCCGGGGCGCACCGGTCGCGTTCGGCGTGGGAGATCCACACCGCTTCCAGGATCTCGTTGTCCGGAACGATCTCGCCGTCGTGTTCCGCCGAGTAGCAGACCAACCGCACACGGGTCCCGGGTGCCTGGGCGTGCGCCTCCTGGTCGATCTCCGCGACCAGGTCGAAGGTGCCGGGGCGCAGGACCACGCTGACCTCCTCCAGGGTCTCGCGGGCCACCGCCTCCTCGTCGCTCTCGCCCGGCTCGCGCTTGCCGCCGGGGACGTACAGGAGGTCCCTGTCCTCGGGGCGCACGCACAACAGGCGGCCGTCGCGTACGTGGACCCAGGCCAGGGCCTCGATGACGGCGGGAGACGGTGAGGGGAGCGAGTTCGCTGACATGTGGCCACTTTAGGTCGCGGTGCGCGGGCGAGAACCGCCGCCCTGTGGTGACCTGAGCCACTAATCTCGTCTTCCGTACACCCACGGCCCGCACCGGCCGGGCCACGGCGAGAGCGGACGAACATGGCACCCTCCCCCTCCGGAACCGGTCCCGGATCGGGCCCCGACCCCTCGGCCGCACGGCCCGGGGCGGACGTCCACCCCCTCCTCGCGGAGAGCTCCAGCGGCGGTGTGCCGCCCCAGACCACGGAACACCGCGAGGAACGCGAACGCGCCTACAACCTCCACAGCGCGGCGATCGGCGCCTGCCTCGCGCGTACGGAGAAGGACCCGTCGCTGGTCGAACGCGCGCGGCTCCTGCTCTCCGAGGAGGCGCGGCTGCCCTTCATGACACCCGACGAGGTCGCCCACGCCAACGCCGTGCTCTCCCGCACCCTCCGTGAGCTCCGCGCCGACCCCGCGCCGCGCCCCTCGGGTGCCACCCCGGACGATCTGGGCCGCGAGCTCACCGACGCCGAGCAGGACGCCCTCTTCGACCTCGCGCTGCGCGACCGGCTCACCGGGACCCCGCGCGAACGCCCCCGGCTGCTGCTCCTCGGGGGCCAGCCCGGTTCCGGGAAGTCCACCCTCCAGCGCCTCCTCCTGCCGGTGCTGCCTCCGGGGACGGTCAGCTACGACGGCGACGACCTGCTGCGGCTCTCGCCCGACTACGAGTGGGCGATGACCGCCGACGACCGGGCCGCCTCCACGTCGGTGTCCGCGCAGGTCGGCGGGGTGCACGACCGGGCCATGGAGCACGTGCGGCGGGGCCGCCACGACGTCGTGTGCAGCCACCCGCTGGGGCGCGCGGACTGGGCCGCCCGGTGGGTGCTCGGCTTCCGGGAGGCCGGGTACCGGGTGGAGGTCGCCTTCGTGGCCACGCACGCCTCCAACAGCCGGTTCTCGGTCTTCGACCGGCACGAGCGGGCCACCCGCGACCAGGGGTTCGGCCGCTGGCTGCCGGAGATCCACCACGACCGCTTCTACCTGGGCGTCCCCAACACCGTCGAGTTCCTGGAGACCCACCACCTCGCGGACTCGGTGTACGTGCTCTCCCGGGAGGGTGAGGTGCTGTACGCCAACCACCGGCGCGAGGGCGGGTGGCGGTCGGAGCCCTTCGGCCGGATCGCGCTGGAGGCCGAGAGGGGCAGACGCGAACTCTGGCGTGCCGAGGACGCGCTCTAGGATCGCTCCCCATGGACATCTTCTCCGCGAGCCCCCTCCTGGTCCGCCAGCCCAGACGCCTCATGGCCGACGTCTCGGACTACGAGATCCTCGACCAGTTCGGACGGCAGATCGCGTGGGCGCGTGAACAGGGTGCGGGCGGCGGCGTGCAGGTGCTGCGGCAGCTCTCCCGCAACACCGGCGGCTTCGAGAGGCTGGTGCACGTCACCGACCTCAACGGCGCGGTCCGGCTCGTCATCCGGAAGCACTGGTCCTGGATGACCGCGACCACCAGCGTGAGCCTGCCCGACGGTCGCCCGGTGGGCAGCATCGAGCAGGACCTGAAGTTCTTCGGGGCCCAGTTCACCCTGATGGACCCGTGGAAGCGGCAGATCGGCACGATCGAGGGCGACCTCGTCAGCCGGGACTTCCGGATCAACGACCACAACGCGCACGAGGTGGCCCGGGTCGACCGCAGCCTGCCCGACCTCGGGGAGATCCTCACCGCGGCGGACAGCTACGCGCTGCACCACCGCTACCCCTCCCTTCCGGAACCCCTGCGCACCCTGGTGGTGGCGTCCGCGATCGCGATCGACCTGGTCCTGCGCGAGGGCAGGTGACCCCGGGAGCTCAGTTCTCCAGGCGGGCCATGGCGGCGCGGTCCTCCTCCCCGAACCGCTCCTCCAGCTCCTCGGGCGAGGCGTCCAGGTCGATCCGGGAGAGCGGCACCCCGCGCGCGGACTCGATGGCGCCCAACCGCCGCAGGGCGCGGTCGCTCGCGTACTCCAGGAGTTCGCCCGGGGGGAGCTCGTAGCGCTGGACGGCCGGGTCCTTCGAGGGGACGTCGCCGTCCCGGACGGTGCCCATGACGTGGGGGAGCAGTTCGTCGAGGCGCTCGCTCACCACGTCCCAGTTGCGGTCGTCGGCGGCGACGTGGCGTCGGCAGGTGAAGGTGCCCCAGGCCATGTGGCGGCGCTCGTCGTCACCGATCCGCCTGATGATCCGGCGCATGCCCGGGAAGATGTCGCGGACGGTGCACACGTGGTTCCAGGCGTAGTAGCCGGTCAGCGCCAGTGAGCCCTCGATGACGTGGTTGTAGGTGACCGAGGCGCGCACCTGGTTGCGGGGGCTGGGGTCGTCCAGGAGGGCGTCCAGCGAACGGGGGAGTTCGTCGTAGAACAGGACGCGGTAGCCGGGGTTGGTGTCCACGTACTCGTGGAGGTCGTCCCGGACGCCGATCGCGTCCAGCCAGAGCCGGAAGGCCTGGACGTGCCTGGCCTCCTCGAAGGCGAACTGGGTCAGGTACATCTCGTCGCCCAGGCGGCCCTCGGCGGCCATGGCGCGTAGGAACGGCTGGAGGTCCTCGGTGACCGCCTCCTCGCCCGCGGCGAAGAGCGCGCACAGCCGCAGGACGCGGGAGCGCGCCTCGTCGTCGAGCTTCCGCCAGTCCTCGGCGTCCTGGGAGAGGTCGATGTCGGCCGGGTTCCAGAACCGCGCGTTGCCCTTGGCGAACAGCCTGAGGGGGAGCGAGTCCCAGTTGAGTCCGCCGCCGCGGAGGGAGTGGAAGCCGTCGCGGCGCTCGGTGGCCGGTGCGTCGGTCATGGGGGGTACCTCCGTCGGGTGTACTGCCCCTCATGATTGGACACGGGCGGGGTTCGTGTAAAGCCCTGAAGGTGTCCTGGGTCACTCGCATTCAGAACCCGGTTCGGATCCGATCCGGTCGCTGCACACGGCGATCCGGCCCCGCCGAAACGGTACGGTCGGGGGAGTACGACCGCATGAACGATCCGATCGGGGGACGACGTGTTCTGTGGTGATCCCGGCAGTTCCGGCTACGCCGCGTGCGCCGCCCAGTCCCAGCTGTTCGCGCTGGCCTCGGTGATCCCCGCGCTGCTCGGCCTGGCCCTGCTGTTGGCCGCCTTCACCGCGCCCTCGGTCCGGGGCGACCGCCTGCTGCGCACCCGGACCCTCACCTACTCCCTGATCGCCTGGGGCATCGCCGCCGGTACGTACGTGATCGGCGTCCTGCCCTCGCTCTGACCCGGGGTCACCGGGTCAGCTCTCCTCCTCCGCGAGCAGGTCGCCCGCGTCCGCGATCCGGTAGGCGTAGCCCTGCTCGGCCAGGAACCGCTGCCGGTGCGCGGCGTAGTCCTGGTCCAGGGTGTCCCGGGCGACCACCGCGTAGAACCGCGCGGTCCGGCCGTCCGCCTTCGGACGCAGCACACGGCCCAGCCGCTGCGCCTCCTCCTGCCGGGAACCGAAGGACCCCGACACCTGGACCGCCACCCCCGCCTCGGGGAGGTCGATCGAGAAGTTGGCGACCTTGGACACCACCAGGGTGCGCAGCTCGCCGGAGCGGAAGGCGTCGAACAGGCGCTCGCGCTCCTTGTTGCGGGTCTCGCCCTTGATCACCGGGGCGCCCAGCCGCTCACCGAGCTCGTCGAGCTGGTCGATGTAGGAGCCGATCACCAGGACCTGCTCCTCCGGGTGGCGCTCCACGATCCGGCGCACCACGGTGGTCTTGGTCTCCGAGGAGGCGCAGAACCGGTACCGGTCCTCCGGCTCGGCGGTCGCGTACGCCAGCCGCTCGGACTCGGTCAGGTCCACCCGGACCTCCACACAGTCCGCCGGGGCGATCCACCCCTGGTTCTCCATGTCCTTCCACGGGGCGTCGTAGCGCTTCGGCCCGATCAGCGAGAACACGTCGCCCTCCCGGCCGTCCTCGCGGACCAGGGTGGCGGTCAGGCCGAGGCGGCGCCGGGCCTGGAGGTCGGCGGTCATCCGGAAGATCGGCGCGGGCAGCAGGTGGACCTCGTCGTAGACGACCAGGCCCCAGTCCTTGGCGTCGAACAGCTCCAGGTGCGTGTACACGCCCTTCCGGCGCGCCGCCATCACCTGGTAGGTGGCGATGGTGACCGGTCGGATCTCCTTGCGGGTCCCCGAGTACTCACCGATCTCGTCCTCGGTCAGGGACGTCCGCTTCAGCAGCTCGGTCTTCCACTGGTGCACCGACACGGTGTTGGTCACCAGGATCAGCGTCGTCGCGCCGGTCATGGCCATCGCGGCCGCGCCGACGATGGTCTTGCCCGCGCCGCAGGGCAGCACGACCACGCCGGAGCCGCCCGCGTGGAAGCTCTCGGCGGCCTCGCGCTGGTACCCGCGCAGTTCCCAGTCGCCGTCCGCGAGGTCGATGTCGTGCGCCTCGCCGTCCACGTACCCGGCCAGGTCCTCGGCGGGCCAGCCGATCTTCAGCAGGGTCTGCTTGAGGTTGCCGCGCTCGCTGGGGTGGACGGAGACCGAGTCCTCACTGATCCGCTCGCCCAGCATGCCCTTGACCTTCTTGGCCCGCACGACCTCCTCCAGGACGGCGCGGTCCGAGGACTCCAGGATCAGGCCGTGCCGGGGGTCGCCGACCAGCCGGAGCCGCCCGTAGCGGTCCATGGTCTCCGCGATGTCCACGAGCAGCGAGTGCGGCACCGGGAACTTGGAGAAGCGGATGAGCGAGTCGACGACCTGCTCGGCGTCGTGCCCGGCGGCGCGCGCGTTCCACAGGGCCAGCGGCGTGATCCGGTAGGTGTGCACGTGTTCGGGGGCGCGTTCGAGTTCGGCGAACGGCGCGATGGATCGGCGGCACTCCGGGGCGAGTTCGTGGTCGATCTCTAGCAGGAGCGTCTTGTCGGACTGGACGATCAGGCAGGACACACGGGGCCTTCCGGCGGGAACGGGCACGGTCACGGGGACGAGGGTGGCCCCAGGTGCAACACGGGAACCCCTCCGATCATGCCCGTGCCGGGGTGGGGTTCGTTACGGCGCGCCCGGCCGACGCGGGTCAGGCCCCCAGGAACAGGAGCATCGACGCGATCACCATCACCGGCAGCAGGAACACCACCGAGAACGCGGTGTAGGCGAAGGTGCACGTCCACGTGTAGCGGATGTACCGCTCCACCGCGTCCGTGTCGGGGACCTTCGTCAGCGCCATCACACCCAGGACGATCCCGGGGACGTTGGCGAAGAGGACGAAGAACCACAGGCCCAGGGAGACACCGAGGACCTGGACGATCAGCGTGCTGACCGCCACGAACAGGGCCGCGACCGCGCCGCCCACACGGGGAGGCGGCCCGGAGGGCGGCGGGGGTCCCGTCGGTGGCCGGGGCGCCGACGCGACGGCCTGGTACGCGGGCGGTCCGGGCGGGGGCGGCGCGGCCGCCCGTCCCGGGGGCGCCGACGGACGCGCGGCGGGGGTGCTCGCGGGCAGCCCCGAACCGGGGACGGAGGTCCGTCCCCGCTCCCAGAAGGCCCTGGGGTCGCTCCGGTCACCGTTCACCGCTGGTCCGTGCCCCCTCACGCAGTTCACCGTGTCTGTGGGTCGCATACCCGCCCCACACGGGTGGGACGCGGACGATCCCGTACTCGTTGCCCCAAACCGGGGTCAGAAGTTGACCACGGGGACGATCTGCTGGATCCAGTCCCCCGCCTGGGTGAACATCACGAAGGTCAGCACCAGCATCACGAAGAACATCACCCCCGCCGCGCCCAGGCAGTACCAGGAGTACCGCGTGAGGACCTCGGCCTGGTCCGGGCGGCCCCGGTCGCGGGCGTGCGCGGCCCGCACCGCGAAGGTGATCCCGGCGATCCCGAAGATCCAGTTCATGCAGCACAGCGCGGTCGCCGCGTGCAGGATGAGCGCCATGGTGGAGCTGTTGGCGCCACCCGTCGAACCCGGGGGGACCGGTTCGCGCCGGTCGTCGTCGCGCTCCCGCTCGGGCGCCCGGTCCCGGCCCTCGGGGACGCGGTCCTCGCGCGCCCGGTCGCGGGGGGAGGAGGCTCCGGGGGGCAGCGGTGCGTTGCTCATGGGGTGTCTCTCGCCGTCGTTGATCGACCTACGCCACTCTAGCCCGCCCGCCCCTCGGCGCTCCGCGCCAGGCGTCAACCGATCGGCCAGACGAGGATGGCGGTCACCGGAGTGGCCGCATCGGGAGCGAAGACCACGGGCTCCACCCGGTGCGGGTGCCCTTCGAAGCACAGCGGCCGTGGGTCGGACTCGCGGTCCCCCGGGGTGAGGATGTTCAGGACGCGATCAGCGAGATCGCCACGATCACGATGAAAGCCGCCACGCAGACGATCAGGAGCCGTAGCGCGGAGGGGTCAACGGTGGGATCGGTCCGGGGGACCCGCGCGACTCGTCGGAGCGCGAGCTCGGGTCGTTGCGCCGGACCGGGGTCGTACGACGGGTCCGGTTCGGTCGCCAGCCCTCGCGTGTTGACCGTCTCCGGTGGAGACGAGACCTGCGGCACCGTCGGGTGGGGCTGAGCCTCCGCTTCGGGCTCGGGTCCCGTCTCTGACCGTGCCTCCGGCACTGTCCCGTTCCCGACCTCGGGCTCCAGCTCCGCCTCCGGTACTGGTTCGGTGGTCGGTTCCGGTGACTGCGGTCCGGTTTCGGAGGCCGGTTCGCTACTCCGTTCCAGCGTTTCCGGTGGTGGCGAGACCTGCGGGACCATCGAGTGCCGCATTGCTGTGGACTCGGGCTCCGCTTGCGGCTCCGGCTCCGCTTCGGGCTTCGCTTCGGGCTTCGCTTCGGGCTCCGCCTCGGGAGTGGCCTCCGTTACCGGCTCCGACTCCGCCTCCGGTACTGGTTCGGTCGTCCCCTCCAGCGTGTTGCTCGTTGCTGGTGAGGGGGGAACCTGCGGCATCGTCGGCTCGGGCTCAGCGTCCCCGGCTTCGGGATCCACCTCGTAGAGCAGGGTGATGATGTCGTCCGGGGCGGGACGCTCCTCGGGTGCGTGGCTCCAACAGGCGGTGACGGTGTCCCTGAGGTCCGACGGCAGGTCCTCCAAGGCGTGCAGGGGCGGGGCGGCGACCACGCGCAGCAGGGTCGCGGGTGCACTGTTGGTCTGGAACGGGTTGACGCCGGTGGACGCGAAGGCGAGCACCGTGCCGAGGCTGAACACGTCCGAAGCCGGGGTGAGTTCCTGGCCTCTGGCCTGCTCCGGAGACATACAGGACAGGGTGCCGAAGATGCGTCCGGTACTGCTGATGGCCGTGTTGTCCAGCGGACGAGCGATGCCGAAGTCGATGATCTTGGGGCCGTCGTCGGCCAGGATGATGTTCCCCGGCTTGAGGTCGCGGTGGATCAGGTCGCGGCCGTGGATGGCGGACAGGCCCTCGGCCAGGCGTGCGGCCAACCGCCGGGCGAAGGGCGGGGACATCGGACCCTGGTCGCGCACCGCCCGTGACAGCGTGGGCCCCGGGATGTACGCGCTCGCGATCCACGGCTGTTCCGCGTGCGGGTCGGCGTCCAGGACGTGGGCGGTGTAGAAGCCGCCGACGCTGCGGGCCGCCTGCGCCTCACGGGCGAACCGGGCGCGGTACTCGGGGCTCCTGGAGTCGCTCTCGTGCAGCCGGTCGGGTCGGATGATCTTGACGACCACGTCCCAGCCGCCCCTGGTCCGGCCGAGGAAGACCTGTCCCATACCGCCCTGACCGAGGAGGTGCGTGAGTCGGTACGGTCCGATCTGCCGGGGGTCGTTCGGACCGACGGTTCGCACTCCGCACCCCTTCCGGCGGCTGGACGTCCGTACGCTTCGATCATCCCTTCTTCCCCGCTTCGGGGCTGCGGATCTGCCTCAGGTGTGGCCGATGGCGGCCAATCGCCCGCGGTTCCGGACCCGTCAGTCGGAGGGGGCGAGCTCGGCCACTCCGGTGATGCGGTGGATGGCGAAGCGGTGCACGGCGTCGCGGGTGGTGTCGTAGGCGGTGAGGAAGCCGCCGTCCACGCGGGTGGGCTCCACGATCCGGCTGACCTGGCGGCCGTCGGTGTCGGTGTAGCCGATCCACACGCGGCGCTCGGCCACGGCGGCCTCAGAGAGGACCTCCATGACCGCCGAGGCCCGGGACCCGGCGGTGCCCCCCTCCGGCAGGGACACCGGCACGCGGGCGACGGTGGCGGCCTCGTCCCCGGCCCGCACCGCGCGCACGGCGGCCCGGGTGAGCTCGGGGGTCGGCGCGCCCTCCACGGTGGACGAGGGGTCGGGCTCGGCGCGGCGTACCTCGGGGCGGCTCAGACGCATCGTGCCGTCGCCGCTCTCGGGAACCGGATGGTAGCCCAGCTGGCGCAGGCGCTCGGTGAGCGCGGCGCGGTTCAGGCCGCTCACCACCACGGTCGGCGCCAGGAGGAGGAGTTCGAGGTCGGCGGCCCGGCGGTCGGAGACCAGTTCGGTCAGCAGCGCGGGCTCGTCACAGCGCAGGTAGCTGGCGGCCGTGCCGGTCCGCAGTCTGCCGTGCCTGCGGCCGGCGTCCGAGACCAGGTAGCGCAGGGCCTGCGGCAGCGGGGTGCGCGAGTGGCGTTCCAGCAGTTCGGTGATGTCGGAGACGCCGCGCCCGGCGTCCAGGGCACGGCGCACGGAGTCCTCGGTGAAGCGGTACACGGTGGCGCCCCCGGTGGACTCCACGTCCGCGACCAGCGCCAGCTCCCGGGCGAGCTCGGTGACGAGCGGCCCCGGCGCCACGGCGGTGAGGTCGCCCTGCACGAGGACGTAGTCCAGCGGCTCCGGCAGCTCGGCGGAGAGCAGGCGTGCGGCGGTCTCCTCGGCGTCCTCGTCGAGGCCGAGCAGGGGACGGGTGTGCTCGGCCAGCGCCCCCAGGCCGGTGAGGCCGAGCGCCGCCGCTTCGGTCAGGGCGGCCCCCACCAGGTCGGCGTACACGGGGGACTGGCGGCGGGGGCGGTGCCAGGCCAGCCGCTCCCGGAGTGAGTCCCCGCTCGGAGCCAGGCCCGGTTCGGCCTCGCCCAGTTCGGTGAGGAGGTCCCGTCGGGCCTGCGGGGCCGCGGGTCTGACCAGCCCGGGGCCGAGCACGTTGCGCACGCGACCGCCCGCGTCGCGGGAGCCCGTCAGGGAGGCCACCCGGTCCGAACCCAGCCACGCCCGGGCCAGGAGCAGCCACCGGCGCTCCGGGGCGCGCTCCCGCCACAGGTCGTACTCGCGGGTCGGCAGCCACTCGCCCGCGACCCGGTGGTCGGTGCCGATCAGCCCGGCGGCGCGGACCACCTCCAGGTACAGGGCGGCCGTGTCCTCGTCGGTGTCCATGGCCTGCGCGGCCCGGCGCAGGTCGCGCACGCCCAGCCCGCCGTTGCGCAGGACGGCGGCGGGCTCCTCGGTCCACCGCTCCAGCAGCTCCTCCACGGCGCGCAGCACGGTGAAGGCCTGTCCGGCGGCGGCGCGGGCGACGGCCTCGGGGGAGACCGGGCGCCCCTCGAAGGCGGGCGGAGCGGTCTCGACCTCGCGGAACAGCACTCCGGAGCGCAGGTGCAGGCCGACCTCGCGGGGCAGGGTCAGGGTGTCGTCACCGGTGGCCACCAGCAGGCCCCGGGCGATGAGGGCCTCGACCGGCGAGGCCGCCGTGGCCAGGCTGACCTCCCGGCGGGCGTCGGTGACGGTGCCGTTGGGCGGTCCCCAGGCGAGGTTGTCCAGCAGGCGCCGCGCGGGGGCCTCGACCTGGCCGATCAGGGCGGCGAGCCGTGCGGGGTCCGACAACGCGGTGGCGACCGTCTCCACGGGGCTGCTGGCGGTGCTGTGCGGGACGAGGTCCCGGGCCAACCGGCGGACGGCCTCGTGCGGAAGCGCCGCCAGGAGGGCCCGCGCGGGCGGTCCCAGCTGCGCCGGGTGGGTCAGGAGCTCGCGCAGCACCTGGACCGGGCGCAGCCGCCCGTGGTCCGGCCAGATCAGGGCGAGGGAGAGCAGGGTGTCCAGGGCCGCGTCCAGCGGTTCGGTGCCCCGGCCGCCGGAGGGGGACAGCCCCAGCCCGTGGGCGAGCTCCGCGGGCTGGGCGCCCACGGGCTCGGAGAGCCGGTCGTCCCCGAGCGCGACGACGGACTCCAGGACCTGGAGCGTGAACCGGTCGAGCCGTTCCAGTGCGCGCAGTGCCGTGTTGCGCGAGGTCGCGCGGTGGGCCAGGGCGCCGATGTCGGCCGGGACCGGCTGCACCAGGTCCGGACGCGCGTCCAGGAGGGCGGTCAGCTCGTCGTCGGAGCGTGAGCGCAGCCAGGCAGTGAACGTGGGGGGCCGCCCCGGCGGATCGCCGTCGGGGCCGCCCGTGCCCCGGTCGGACCCGGGTGGCGCGTAGTCGGTCATCGGATCAACGCTAAGTGATGGGGCGGGGCGGAGCACACCCGCACCCGCCCGCCTCCCCCATCACGGCGGGTCGAACCGTATGTGGGCGGAATTCTCGGACCGAAAAGGAGGGGGAGGGGTTAAAAGGCAGGTCAATGTGGGCCAATATGGGGCCATGACCCAGCGCTCGGAACAATTGGTACTCGACTATCTCTCCGAGGTCGGACTCGCGCTGTACGGTCGTGTGACGCCCAGGGAACGGACCGCCTATCTCGCCAGCCTGCGGGCGCGCATCGACGAGCGACGCGAGGCGGCCGAGGCCGACGACGTCGACACCGTGCGGCGCATCCTCCGCGGCTTCGGATCCCCCGACCACATCGTGCGGGAGGAGCTCACCGGCCAGGCGGTCGACCTCGAGGACGACGAGATGATCCCGCCCAAGCCGCGGCACGCCGACCGTCCGCCGCCGCCCTGGCGAGGCGGCCCCAACCAGGGGTTCATGTCCCTGCTGGAGGGGCCCAGCCAGACCGACCTGCGCATGGACGGCCGGGTCGCCCGCAAGCCCGGGGTGACCCGCAACGCCCTCATGCTGCTCCGGCACCACCCGCCCGAGGCCGTGGCCCTGGTCATGCTCGTCCTCGCCGGAGTGTGGTGGGACGTGGCCTTCCTGTGGGTGCTCGGCGCCGCCCTCATCGTGCTCAGCCAGGTGTGGAACACCCGGGACAAGTGGGTCGGCGTGGGTCTCCCCCTGCTGGCCTGCGTGGTCGGCACGGCCCTGTGGACGGGTGAGGCGAAGTTCGTCGACCAGTACATCCAGCAGGCCCTGCCCGCCACCGGGGTCCCCGCCCTCGGCGTCGCCTCGCTGGTGTGCGTGCTCTACCTCTTCCCGAAGGCCGCCCGCGCGGCCCGGGTCGCGGACCGGTCCCTGAGGAGCTGACCCGTCGGGAGCCCGAACGCCCCGAACCGGTCCGTTCCGTCATTGGTTGGCAAACCCTGGGGAATAACCTTTTCCGGTCGGCCCGTTGGCGCGTATCCCCGTGGGGTGGGTCGGGTAGTCATGTCGGTACACCGCCGCTGTCGCTTCGAGGCGGTGCACGACAGGTGGTCCGGCCTCCAGCTCGGGCACCGGCCCGTCGACGACGTCCCTGACCCCGCCGAGTCCCGTCCCACACTCCGCACCCAGCGGTGACGGGGGCGACGTCGACGCCACGAGGCCCGGGTGAGCCGTATCCGGGCCTCGTTCCGTGTTCCACCAGCGCGGAGCGCCGTCGAATCGGCCCCGCCCATAATCCCTCGCCTTGTTCGACCCTCGGGCACTAATCTGGGACCACCCGTGGAAACCAGGGGCCGCCCGGGGCGGGGGAACAGGTGGACGGCACCGTTTCCGACGTCGCGCGCGCCCGTCAGTGAAAGCATGAGGTCACTACGTGCCCACCGGCAAGGTCAAGTGGTACGACGGCGACAAGGGTTTCGGCTTTCTCACCCAGGACGACGGTGGTGAGGTCTTCGTGCACTCCACCTCGCTCCCGACCGGAACCACCACCCTGAAGCCCGGCCAACGGGTCGAGTTCGGCGTGGCCGACGGACGCAAGGGCGCCCAGGCGCTCCAGGTCCGACTCCTGGACACGCAGCACTCGGTGGCCAGGGCGCGGCGCAAGAAGCCCGACGAGATGGTGCTCATCACCGAGGACCTCATCAAACTCCTGGAGAACGTCTCCAACGGCTACCGGCGCGGCCACCACCCCGACAAGCGCGAGGCGGCCAGGGTCGCCGCCGTGCTGCGCGTGGTCGCCGACGACCTGGAGGCCTGACGGCCCCCGAGGCACCTGGTCAGGGGCCGTGGCGGACGTGTTCGGCGTCCGCCGCGGCCTTTTCGCCGTCTCGGGGGCTCTTCGATCGCTCCGGGGGCTTGCTGGCCGAAAAAACGTGTGACTTCCTGTCCTGAACCCCCGGAATCACGGTCGGTGAGCGGCCAGATCGCCCGTATCCGCCGTCTCTGGTGGCACAAGACTCCGTCAAGAGGGCGTATCGGCCGAACCTTGACCCGCGTTATGGTCAAATCGGTGCCCGCGATCAGTGAGAATGGTGAACGTGAGCCCTTCTCGACGTTCTCCTGTACCGGACAAAGCATGTGTCGACGCGGTGGATCTGGCCCGCTCGGTTGCGGCGGAGGTCGGGCGACCCGAATGGGTCGGTGAGCACCTCACCGCCCAGGTCGAGGACACACGCCTGGTCACCCACTACTTCCAGTGCCTGGACCCCTCCTACCCGGGATGGACCTACTCGGTCACCGTCGTCCGCGCCTCGCGCGCCAAGGACGTCACGGTCAACGAGGTCGTCCTGCTGCCCGGCGAGGGTGCCCTGGTCGCTCCGAACTGGGTGCCCTGGAAGGAACGGCTGCGCCCGGGCGACGTCGGTGTGGGGGACCTGCTTCCCACCGAGGAGGACGACGAACGTCTCGTCCCCGGCTACGCGCAGGTGCCCGACAGCGAACTCGACGCCGAGGGCATGGACAAGCAGATGGTGTGGGAGCTGGGACTGGGCCGACGCCAGGTCCTCTCCGAGGTCGGCCGCGAGCAGGCCGCGGAGCGCTGGTACAACGGCGATCCCGGACCGCGCAGCCCCATCGCCACGGCCGCCCCGGCGGCCTGCGCCACCTGTGGGTTCCTGACCCCGCTCGCCGGTGAGCTGCGCCAGATGTTCGGCGTGTGCACCAACGAGTACGCCCCGGACGACGGCAGGGTCGTGTCCCTCGACCACGGCTGCGGAGCCCACTCCGAGGTCCGCCGCCCCGGCCCGCAGAACGAGCCGGTCGCACCGGTCGTCGACGAGATGGGGTACGACCACATCGTCTTCGACGACACCACGGAACTGGAACTGGTCTCCAGCGACTCCTGACGAGCCGACCACACGGGCCGATCCACCCGAACAACGGGCCCCGTCGCACACGCGGCGGGGCCCGTTCCCGTACGCGCCCCGGCGCGCACGCCACGCGCTCCGCCCGGACCCGAACCGCCGCGGTCGTGGGCTAGGGTCGAGCTACCACCAAGCTCGCCCTGTCGCTCCCGGCACACTCGTGTCGGGCTGATCGGACCGCGCGCCCAGCGCAGGAGGAGACCACCATGGCCGATCCGGTGACCGCTTCGGTGGACGACACCTTCGACACGGCCGAACTGCGCCGCCGCGTGCTGTCGGCGTGGGCCGACGCGCCCGCCCGCTTCCGTGAGGACGCCAACGCCGAGGAGGACTTCGCGCTCGGCGGCTACCGCGACCGGGTGGTGGTCGAGCTCGCGCAGAACGCCGCCGACGCCGCCCGCCGGGCGGGGGTTCCCGGCCGACTCCTCCTCGCCCTGGACGGCGACCGCCTCACCGCCGCCAACACCGGCGCTCCGCTGACCTCGGAGGGCGTGGAGTCCCTGGCCACGTTGCGGGCCTCCAGCAAACGCGACGACCACGGTTCGGCGGGCCGGTTCGGCGTCGGCTTCTCCGCCGTGGTGTCCCTCAGCGACGACGTCACCGTGGACTCCGGCGGCACCGCCGTGCACTTCTCCGCCGAGCGGGCCCGCGCCGTGGTCACCGACCTGCTCGACGCCGACGGCACCCACGCCGACCTCGCGGACGAGGTGGGCCGCCGCTCCGGGCACGTGCCCATGCTGCGCCTGCCCTTCTGCGCCGACGTCGTGCCGGAACGGCCCGGGGGCGACTACGACACCGTCGTCACGCTGGTCCTTCGTGACGAGCGGGCCCGCGAACGGGTCCTGGAACTCCTGGACCGCACGGGGGAGGCGCTGCTCCTCGCCCTGGAGGGGCTCTCCGAGGTGCGTGTCGTCGTCGACGGCGAGGAGCGGACGCTCACCCGCGCGCCCGGCGACGACGGGACCGACCTGGTCACCACCCACACCGACGCCGGTGGCACCCGGGTCACGCCCTGGCGCGTGCTGCGCCGTTCCGGCGAGTTCGCCGCGCACCTGCTCGCGGACCGCCCCACCGAGGAACGCGAACGCTCCACGTGGTCGCTGACCTGGGCCGCGCCCGTGACCCCCGATGGCAGTGTGGCCACGCTGCCCGCCGACGTCGAGCACGTCGTGCACGCGCCCACCCCCACGGACACCGAACTCGACCTGCCCGCCGTGCTCATCGGCACGTTCCCGCTGGGCGCTGACCGGCGCTCCGTGCAGCCGGGCGCAGCCACGGACCTCCTGCTCATGGAGGCGGCCGACGCCTACTGCGCGCTGCTGCGCCGCTTCGCCCCCGCCGCCGCCCTCGACCTCGTGCCCGCCACCCGGGTGGGCGGCGGCGCCGTGGACGCGGTCTTCCGCACCCGGGTCGCCGAACCGCTCCGGGACACCCCGTTCCTGGTCACCGCCGCCGGCCATCCGGTCGCCCCGCGTGACGCCGTCCTCCTGGACACCGGGGGAGCGAGCGGCGCCGCCGACCTCGTCGACCTGCTGGTCGACCTCGTGCCTCCGTTGCTGCCCGGTTCCTGGAGCCCGCGCCATCCGGCCCTGGCCTCCCTGCGGGTGCGCCGTCTGGGCCTGGCCGACCTCGCTGACCTACTCGGGGACACCCGGCGTGCGCCCGAGTGGTGGCGCGGCCTCTACACGGCCCTGGGCGCCGCGGGGAGCGGTGGTGCCGACCTCGACGAACTCGGTTCCCTGCCGGTCCCCCTGGCCGACGACCGCCTGGTCCGGGGGCCGCGTTCGCTGCTGGTGCCCACGGACGACTGGGCGAGGGTCGCGGACGCCGACGGCAACCGGCTCGACCCCGCCGCCCTCGCCACCCTGGGCGTGCGCGTCGTGCACCCCGAGGCGGCCCACCCGCTGCTGCTGCGCCTGGGCGCGGTCGAGGCCGGGGCCGCCACCGTGCTGGCCGACCCCCGCACCGAGGCGGCGGTCCGGGACTCCCTGGACGCCGAGGACCCCGAACCCGTCTCCGAGGCCGTCCTGGACCTGGTGGCCGCCTCCGGCACGACGGTCCGGGACGCTCCCTGGCTGTCCGAGCTGGCCCTGCGCGACGACGAGGACGGCTACTCGATCGCCGCCGAACTCCTCGTGCCCGGCGCGCCCCTGGCTGACCTGCTGGTGGACGACGCCCCGTTCGGCACGGTCCACGACGACCTCGTCCAGCGGCACGGCGTCGACGCCCTGCGGGCCGTGGGCGCCCTGTGGGAGCTCACCGTGGTGCGTGCCGAGGAGGCCGCTCTGGGTGAGGCCCCGCTGACCTTCGAGGGAGCCGGTGACGAGGGCCCGGAGGGCCTGGACGACTGGGCCGACGACGTCCTGGAACGCGTGGGCGACCCCGAGCTCCCACCGGTCGTCCCCGAGCTGGTGTGCGTCGCGGACCTCGATTACGTCGCGGACGACGCCTGGCCGCAGGCCCTGGCGATGCTCTCCCGGGAGCCGCTGCGCGAGGCGGTGGTCGAGCCCGCCCGCCTGCTCATGCCGGACGGCCGGGTGGTCGACGTCCCGTCCTACACCGCCTGGTGGCTGCGGACCCGGGCGCTCCTGGGCGGTCGCGCCCCGGTGGAGCTGCGCACCGCGGACGCCGAACCCGCGCTGGCCGGGCTCTACGACGAGGTGCCCGCCGACGTGGACCCCGAGTTCGCCCGGGCGCTGGGGGTCCGCACGACCCTCTCCGACCTGCTCGCGGACCCGGACGGCCCGGACGACCTGCTCAACCGCCTGGCCGACCCCGCCCGGCACGTGAGCCGCGGCGCCCTGCGCCGCCTGTGGACCGCGCTGGCCGAGGTCGACGCCGACCTCGTCTCCCCGCCGTCACTGGTGCGCGCGGTCAGCGAGGGGGCGATCGTGGTCGCTGACGCCGAGGACGCCGTGGTGGTGGACTCGCCGGACCTGCTTCCCCTGGTGGCGGACCGGCCGCTGGTGCTGGCCGAGGCGGCGGCCGCCGAGCGGCTGGCCGACGTGCTCGACCTGGACCTGGCGTCGGAGAGCGTCACGGGGAAGGTGAACTCGGCCGGTCGTGTCCGCGCGGTCCCCGACGAGGCCGCCCTGTTCCTCGCCGGTGAGGCGGACCGCACGTACCTGCACCACCAGAAGCTCACCGTGGACGGTGTGGAGGTGGAGTGGTACGTCGGGGACGGCTCGGTGCACGCCTCCGGTTCCGAGGGGCTGGCCCGCGCCCTGTGCTGGCGGGCCGGTCAGTGGTCCCGCCGCCACCTGCTCGCGGCCGTCCTGCGGGACCCGTCCTCCGCCGCACACCTGCTGGCCGAAGCCGACCTGGAATAGCCGCGTCGCGGCGACCACGTTGCCGTTGTGGGGTGCACGCCGCACACCCCCTCGGAGCCCGGGGGCGGGAACGTGTCCCCGCCGCCGACGCCCCACCAGCGGCCTACGCCTCGGGGGCGTCGGCCCACTCCGTGACGTCCAGGGCGTCTCCCACGGACACCGTGCCCGGGGCGGTCACCGCGAACTTCGTGCAGAAGGCCACGCCGCCGTCCGCGACGCGGCGGTAGGCGGCCAGGGCGCGGAGCGGCTCGGGGCCGCGCTTCTCCCCGGTCTCCTGGTCGACCGTGGTGACCGCGCAGCGGGTGCACATCTTCGCGTAGCCGAGCTCGGTGGTGCCGATCCGCACCCGGCGGATCAGGTCCTCGGTGTGCGGTTCGGTCCAGCCGGTGACGATGACGTTCGGGCGGAACCGCGCCATCGGCACGGGCTGCCCGCCGTCGGCGACGATGCGCTCGTTGAGCAGGTCCAGGGAGGTCATCGACCCGATCACGGCGGCGTGGCCGTCCGCGAACCCGGCGGTGCCGGGGGTGACTCCGGTGGTCACGCGCCGGTTGTCGTCCGGGACCCGCACCAGGCGGCTGGGGCGGCCGAACAGCTCGGTGAGCCATCCGGCGACCTCGTCGCCCTGGTCCACGCCCACGAGGGGGTTGTGGTGCACCGTCACGTCGAGACGGGGGCCCTCGGGGTCCACGTCCACCTTGACCGGTGAGAACCCCTCGGTGCTCAGGACCAGCCGGGAGCCGTCCGGGGTGAGGTCGGGGAGGATCCGCGCCATGCGGGGGTCCCTGCGCTGGCTGCGGAAGTCGCCCGAGTCGTCGACCACCATGAACGAGCGGTCGTGGGTGATCCCGGCGGAGGTGAACTCGGCGGTGCTGAGGGGGAGTCCCGCGCATCCCTTGACGGGGTAGACGGCGAGGGAGGACACGCGGACGGTCGGAGTGGCACTCATGACGACGACGCTACCGGCCCCCTCAGAAGACGGCGGACGAACCCTCGCGGAATCCCTTGGCGTCCTGGACTGTGGTTCGCCTCACAGGTAGTAACTGTACCTTCTGGAAGGTACAGTTACTCCTATGCGACCCAGTTCGAGAACCCTCATCCTCGATGCCGCCGTCCGGGTGACCGAACGGCAGGGCATCACCGCGCTGACCCTCGAAGCCACCGCCGAGGAGGCCGGGCTGACCAAGGGCGGCCTCCTCTACCACTTCCGGACCCGGGAGGACCTGCTCCTGGCGATCCAGCGCCACCTCGTCCAGGGCTGGGAGGACCGGTTCCTCGCCGAGCTCGGTGGGCCCCGAACGGAGGCCACCCCCGAGGAACGCGGCGCCGCCTACGTGCGCGTCATGATGCGCGGCGAGGTGAACCACGCCGACCTCGCCTTCATGGTCGAGGCCGAGTCCAACCCCGAGCTGGCCCGGATCTGGGGCGAGCTGATGGAGCGCTGGGCACCCACCCCACGCGCGGTCGACCAGCGCGGGCTGGACCTGTTCCTCGCCCGCCTGGCCGCCGACGGGCTCTGGCTGTTCAACGCCACCCCGGGGAACGCGCTCCCGGACGGGGTGGCGCGGGCCCTGCGGGCTCGCGTGGCCGAACTGACCGGAGCGGAGCCGCAGGCTCCCGGAACCGAGGAGGTCTCATGAGTGACGCGCACGAGGTCGGGACCGCACCCGTCTCCAGGGCCAGACGCTGGCTCGTACTGGCCGCCGTCTCCGCCGGACTGCTGCTCATCTCCGTGGACATGACCGTGCTCTACACGGCCCTGCCCACCCTCAGCTCCGACCTCCGGGCCAGCGCCTCGGAACGGCTCTGGATCATCAACGCCTACCCGCTGGTGATGGCGGGCCTGCTCCTGGGCGCCGGGACCCTCGGAGACCGGGTCGGGCACAAGCGGATGTACCTGGTGGGGCTCGTGCTGTTCGGCGCGGCCTCACTCGTGGCCGCCTACGCGGTCAGCCCCGCCATGCTGATCTCCGGGCGCGCCTTCCTGGCGGTGGGAGCCGCCGCGATGATGCCCGCCACGCTGTCGCTGATCCGCGTCACCTTCGTGGACGAGCGCGAACGCGGGATCGCGATCGGGGTCTGGGGCACCATGGCCATGGTCGGCGCGGCGGTCGGGCCCATCGTCGGCGGGGCGCTGCTGGAGTTCTTCTGGTGGGGCTCGGTCTTCCTGGTGAACGTGCCGATCGTGCTGGTGGCGCTGGTTCTGGCCGCCGTGGTCGCGCCGGGCGGTTCGGGCAGCTCCGACCGCCCCTGGGACCTGCTGGCGTCCGTGCAGGTCATGGTGGGCCTGGTGGGCCTCGTCTACACGATCAAGGAGCTCACCGGACCCGAGCCGTCGCTCCTGGCGGTGGTGGTGGCGCTGGGCGCCGCCGTGGCGGGGTTCTGGAGCTTCGTACGCCGCCAGCGCGGCCAGACCTACCCGCTGATCGACTTCGCGCTCTTCCGCGACCCGCGCATCCTCGTCGGTGTGCTCGCGGCCGGGATGGCGATGTTCGCGCTGGCCGGGGTGCAGCTGGTCCTCACCCAGCGCCTCCAGCTGGTGCTGGGGTTCAGCCCGTTGCAGGCGGGCACGACCGTCGCCGCCATGGCGCTCGGCGCCCTGCCCGTGGGCGTGGCCGTCGGAGCCCTGCTGTACCGGGTGGGCACCCGGCCGATGATCGTCGCCGGGCTGCTGACCTCCGCGGTGGGAACCGTGGTGGTGCTGCTGTCGGCCTCCGCTCCGCTGCCCTGGACCGTCGCCGGACTGCTGGTGCTCGGCGCGGGCACCGGTGCCGCGATGACCGCCGCGTCCGCCGCGATCGTCGGCAACGCCCCCGCGCACCGGGCGGGCATGGCCGCCTCCGTGGAGGAGGTCTCCTACGAGCTGGGCAGCCTGACCGGGGTCGCGATCCTGGGCAGCATGATGGCCGCCGTGTTCGCGCGGACCGTCAGCCTGCCCGACGGGGCACCCGCCTCGGCGGCCGAGGGCATGGACGAGGCCCTCGCCGCGGCCCGGGACCTGGACGCCGCGAACGCCGCCGAGCTGGTGTCCGCGGCCGCCCGGGCCTTCGACAACGGCTTCCTGGTCACCCTGGTCATCGCCGCCGTCGTCCTGCTCGCCTCCGCCGCGTTCGCCTTCTTCCACAAGCGCGGCTGGAACGGCGAGGCCGCTGGCCGGACCTCCGGTCAGAAGGGGAGGGGCGAGGTGAACAGCAAGCTCAGGTCGACGGAGTAGACCAGCGGGAAGACGACGGAGACCAGGGCGGCGACCGCCACCGCGCCCAGTGCGGGGAGAAGGCGGGGGAAGCGGCGGACCACGGCCCAGACGAGCAGGGCCGCGCCGACCGTGATCGACCCCCACCAGTACGCGGCGGGCGTGGTGGCGGCGATGACCGTGAGGCCGTACAGGCCCTCTCCGACGAGAAGGCCGCTCACCGCGCCCACCGCGAGGGGCGTGTACCGCGAGCGCGTCCTGAGGGCGTGGGCGCCCCACCCGAGGAAGGGGCCGACGACGACCGCGGTCGTGCACCAGAAGAGTGACGAGCCCAGGGAGGGGGAGAAGCCCCTCAGGACCGAGGCCAGGTCGTACCCGGCGACCATGGCGAACAGGGTGAGCACGCCGGTCGCTATCGCGAACCCCCGCCGACGGGACGGGTACGCGAGGAGGAAGGCGGCCACGCTCCAGGACCCCGACGAGTTGGCCAGAGGCGACAGGACCTCGGGGAGCATTCCCTGCGCGTACGAGGTGAGGACCCCCACCAGCAGCCCCGCTCCGACGGCGACCGCCAGGGAGAACCACGGAGACCGGTCCCGGGCGGGCGCGGGCCGCGCCTCGGTTTCGGGAGGGGACTGGTCGCTGTCGGTGCTGCGCGTGGTCATGGTGGGGTCCTCGGGGCGTGGGTGACGGGACGTCTCCGGCCCCCGCCGGGGGCCGTTCCCTGTCTCCTATCGACGGGGCCCGCCCCGGCGGTTCGTCAGCGGTCGTGGGGGACCGCCCCCGGCGGTCCGTCAGCGGGCGACGCGGAAGAACCCCTCGGAGATCAGCGTGCGCAGCGCCTCCGGGGTGCGTTCCCGGATCATCACCGGGTCCTCGCCCATGAGGTCCGCGATGGCGTCCAGCAGCGGACCGACCGGCATGGTGCCGTCGCAGACACTGGCCAGCGCCGCCTCCACCGTGCCGATCCGCGCCACACGGCGCAGCCCGTCGCGCTGGCGCAGCAGGATCTTCTCCGGGTCGGGAGCACCCGGCACGGCCACGCGGTCCTCGACCACGTTCGGGGCCAGTGCCACGTGCGCGGCCAGGAGGGCGGCGTCGGTCAGGCGGTGGGCGGTCATCGCGCCGTCCACCACGTCCGGAAGGTAGGGGCCCACCGGCTGCTGGACGTCGTGCCGCAGTTCCTCCACCCGCACGGTGGCGTCCTGGGCGACGTCGTTGCGCAGGCTGATCCAGCCGAAGCCGATCCCCTTGATGCCCTCGCGGTCGAAGTAGTCCAGCCAGGCGTCGTAGCGGCGCGTGTACTCGGGGGTGCCGTGCTCGCAGGAGTCGCGCAGCCACAGCTCCACGTACTCGGCGGGGTCCTGGACGTCGCGCTGCACGACCCAGCCCGAGCATCCGGTGCCGGTGATCCAGCCGCCCACCCGGTCCTGCCAGTCGTCGGAGTCGGTGTGCGTCCAGTTGGCGAGGAACTGCCCCCAACCGCCCTCGGTGAGGTGCGCGGGGGCCTGCCGGACCAGTTCGGCGCAGACGGTGTCGCCGGGCAGGTCGGACTCGCGGTAGGTGTACCGGGCCGCCTCGGGGGTGATCACGAACGGCGGGTTGGACACGATGAGGTCGAAGCGCTCGTCCCGGACCGGTTCGAAGAGCGAACCCTGGGCCAGGCGGGCGCCCGTGATCCCGGACAGGGCGAGGCTGATCCCGGCCAGGCGCACCGCGCGCGGGTTGAGGTCGGTGGCCACCACCTCGCGGGCGCGGGAGGCCAGGTGGAGGGCCTGCACGCCGCAGCCGGTGCCCAGGTCGAGGGCGCGGTCGTAGGGGCCGTCGACGATCAGGCGGGAGAGGTTGGCGGACGCGCCGCCCGCACCGACCACGTGGTCGGCGCCCGGCACCTGCCCGCTGCCCGGGCGGACCTTGGGGTCGGACACGACGAAGCCGGGTCTGCCGTCCTCCAGCTCCCAGGGGCCCAGGTGGACGAGGGCGCGGACGACCGCGCCGTCGGCCCCCTCCTCGACGGTGACCAGTCCCGCGTCAGCGAGCTCGTCGACGGGGAGGATGGCACGGGCCGCGCGCGCCGGGATGGGGGACTGGAGCCACCACAGGCGCAGGAGCAGTCCGAGGCGTTCCTCCCCGCCCGTGGCGCGGAGTGCGGGCACGAGCTGCTCGCGGGCCAGGGCCTTGGCGGCGGCGTCACCGAGGCGGTCGCGGACCCCGGACACCGTGTAGTCGGCGTCGATCAGGGTGCCACGGAGCCGGTCGGCGAGTCCTCGCGGGAATTCTGTCTCAGACACCCGCCCATTATCGGTCAGGTGACGAGGTGCCCCGGTGCGCTGGCGGTGCCGTTCAGGGGGTTCCGGGTGCGCTCGGGTCCTCCTCCGTCAGCCGTTCGGCCACCCGATCCGCCGCCTCGTCGCGCTTGCGGAACAGGCGCGGGATGTAGAGGAACCCGAAGACTCCCAGGGCGATCCCGGTCACACAGACGCCGATCCACCACTTCTCGGAGGACGGCACGCCGTCTCCCATGGCGAGGAGCACCACGAGGGCGATGGTCCACGCGACCGTGCCGATGGCGGCCGGGACGCGGTAGTCGCTCTCGTGGACTTCGGGGTCGGGCTGACGAGGTTTGGGCACGGATCCAGGCTATCCGCTGGTGTCCGGCGGGTGCGGTAGCGGTGCGACGGGTCGAGGCCGACGGGGAGATGCCTTGGTCACACCCCATGATCCGATCTCCCCTTCATATGGCGATTTCTCTGAAATTGATGTGAAACGGGTGTCTGGTGTTGTACGAAGATGCAACTAATCTGGCGCAGAATCCTTGTTGTCCAGTAACACGACCAGGTCAGGCTGACGACGTGAACGCACCGACTCCCTCCTCCACTGACGAGCACCGACGGCCCAAAGGCGCGGTGGACCGCTACTTCCGCGTGTCCGAACGCGGCTCCACCATCGGCACAGAGATCCGCGGTGGCATGGCGACCTTCTTCGCCATGGCGTACATCGTCGTCCTCAACCCGCTGATCATCGGCACCGCCGAGGACGTCAACGGCGACACCCTGGGCATCCCCGGCGTCGCCGCGATGACGGCCCTGGTCGCCGCCCTCTCCTGCGTGCTGATGGGCGTGGTCAGCCGCTACCCCTTCGCCATCGCGGCGGGCATGGGCCTGAACGCCGTGGTCGCCTACGGCATCGCGCCGCTCATGACCTGGGCCGACGTCTTCCTGCTGATCATCATCGAGGGCGTCGTCCTGCTCATCCTCGTGCTGACCGGCTTCCGTACCGCGGTCTTCGCCGCGATCCCGCCCGGTCTCAAGGTGGCCATCGCGGTCGGCGTGGGCCTCTTCCTGGCGCTCATCGGCCTGGTCAACGCCGGTTTCGTGCAGGCGGGCGAGGGCACCCCGGTCCAGCTCGGAGACGGCGGCCTCAACGGCTGGCCGATCCTCATCTTCGTCATCGGCCTGCTCCTGAGCATCGCCCTCTACGTGCGCAACGTGCGCGGCGCGCTGCTCATCGGCATCGTGGCCACCACGTTCGTCGCCATCGCGGTGGAGACGCTGTTCGGTGACGGCGCCGACGCCCTCGGGTGGGGCCTGACCGTGCCGAGCCTGCCCACCAGCCCGGGCGACCTGGTCGCGCTTCCGGACGTCTCCCTCCTGGGCATGTTCCTCGACGGCGGTCTGTCCGGCCGCTTCTCCGACATCGGCGTGGCCACCGTCGTCATGCTGGTCTTCACCCTGCTGCTGGCCGACTTCTTCGACACCATGGGGACCATGGTCGGCGTCGCCCACCAGGGCGGCATGGCCGACGAGGACGGCAACATCGAGGGCACCCGTGAGGTGCTGGTCGCGGACTCCCTCGGCACGATCCTGGGAGGCGTCGGCTCCGCGTCGGTCGCCACGCTCTACGCGGAGTCCGCGGCGGGTGTCGGTGAGGGCGCCCGGACGGGTATCGCCCCGATCGTCACCGGCGCGATGTTCCTGGTCGCGACCCTGTTCACGCCGCTGGTCACCCTGGTGCCCTTCGAGGCGGCCACCCCGGTCCTGGTGATCGTCGGCTTCATGATGATGACCCAGGTGACCAACATCGACTTCAAGGACCCGGCCATCGGCATCGGTTCCTTCCTGGCGATCATCATGATGCCGTTCACCTACTCGATCGCCAACGGGATCGGGTTCGGCCTGCTCGCCTACGCGTTCGTCATGCTGGTCACGGGCCGCGGCCGCCGGGTGCACCCGCTCCTGTGGCTGATCTCCGTGGTCTTCCTGATCCACTTCGCGGAGGCGCCGATCTACGCGCTGATCGGGTGACCTCCTGATCCGCTGAGCCGTGTCGGACCCGGGCCGACGTCCCCTGGCGGGGGCGTCGGCCCGCGCCGTGTACCAGGGGCGGGGAATGCGCGGCGGGGTGGACGGCGTTGCGTCCATTGATGAGTCAACGCCGTTTACTTCTCTGCCCCCGAAACCACGTTCCGGTGGTCGCGTCCGTCCCTCCCCGGTGTCCGACGGGGAGGGACTGATGCGCCGCATCGCGATGTTCCGTTCCCTGGCCGTGCGCAACTACCGCATCTACGCGCTCGGCCAGCTGGTCTCCAACCCCGGCACCTGGATGCAGCGCATCGCGCAGGACTGGCTGGTCCTCCAACTCAGCGGAGGCAGCGGGATCGCGCTGGGGATGACCACCGCGCTCCAGTTCCTGCCGATGCTCTTCCTCGGGCTCTGGGGCGGCGCGATGGTCGACCGCTTCGACAAGCGCAAGCTCCTGATCATCACCCAGGCCAGCATGGGCGTCCTCGCCGTCGGCCTGGGCGTCCTGGCCACGCTCGGCGCGGCCGAGGTCTGGCACGTCTACCTGTTCGCCTTCGGCCTCGGCTTGATCACCGTGCTCGACAACCCGGGGCGTCAGGCCTTCGTCCCGGAGATGGTCGACCGGGAGCTGCTGCCCAACGCGATCGCCCTGAACAGCGCCAGCTTCCAGCTCGGCCGCGTCACAGGCCCCGCCGTCGCCGGTGTGCTGATCGGCCTGGTCGGCAGCGGTCCGGTGTTCATGGTCAACGGGCTCTCGTTCGCCTTCACGATCGTGGCGCTGCTGCTGATCCGCACCGCCGACCTCAACCCCACCGAACGCGTCCCGCGCGGCAAGGGGCAGATCCGCGAGGGTCTGCGCTACATCGGCGGCAGACGCGACCTGGTCCTTCTGCTGGTCCTCGCCGGCTCCGTGCAGTTCTTCGGCGCCAACGCGCAGAACCAGATCGCCCTCATGGTCAACAACGTGTTCGAGACCGGCGCGACCGCCTTCGGTGTGGCCGCCGCCGCGCTCGCGGTGGGCGCGCTGGCCGGGGCCCTGCTGGCAGCGCGCCGTGAGCACCCGCGCCTGAAGCTGGTGCTGATCGGCGCGATGGGGTTCGGCGCCACCCAGCTCGTGGCGGGTCTGATGCCCGGCTACGTGGCCTTCGTGCTGGTCCTGGTCCCGATGGGCGTGCTCTTCATGACCTTCGTGACCACGCTCAACGCCACCTTCCAACTGAGCGTCGACCCCCAGATGCGCGGCCGGGTCATGAGTATGTTCCTGCTGGTGTTCATGGGTGTGGCCCCGATCGGCGCGCCCGTGGTGGGCCTGATCGCGGACGCCTTCGGCCCGCAGGCCAGCCTGCTCACCGGCGGCGCGGTGACCACCGTCGTGGTCGGCGTGCTCACCGTGCTGCTGATGCGCACCAGGGGCGTGGCCGTCCGCGACCTGCTGCCCCGGAGGTGGCGCGGACCGGAACCCGTGGGCTCAGGCGGTGACCACCCGGGTGACCATGGAGACGGAGCTGACCGCGAGCAGCACCAGCACGGTGCGGCGGAAGAGCTCGGCGTCCAGCCTGCGGAAGAGCCGCTCACCCGCGAGGGTACCGATCAGCAGCGCGGGGGCACCGACCAGCAGCAGGCTGCTGACCTGCGGAGTTAGCTGGCCGCCGAACCCGAAGCCCACCAGCGTCGCCACGCTCGTCGCGGAGAACGTCACGGCGAGTGTGGCCCGCTGGACCCGGGGCTCCAGTTCGGCCAGCCGCGAGCCCTGGAGCCCGGCCACCATGAGGGGGCCGTCGATCGCCGTGGAGGCGAACGCGGCGCCCGAGAGCGCGCTCATCCCGGCCACCGCCCCCATACCGCCCGGGATGCGTACCCGGCGCCACACCAGGACGGTGCCGAGGACGACCGTCGCCGCGATCAGCACCAGCAGGACCTGCTCGGAGAGCACGTTGAGCGCCCACAGCCCGAACGGCACCCCCGCCAGGGCGCACACGAGCAGCAGCAGGGCGGCCCGCCGGTCCACGTGGGCCCGGTCCCGCAGCGCGACCCACAGGTTCAGCGGTACCGCCAGGGTCGCGGAGACCACCACCGCCGTGACCGGGTCCAGGAGCAGGGCCAGCGGCGGCACGGCGGCCAGGGCGAACCCGAAGCCCGCGGTGATGCGGATCAGGGCGGCCAGTGTCAGGACCACGAACACACAGGCGAGGACGTACACGGGGGCGGCTCACAGGACGAGGTGGCGGGCGGCGGGTGTCGAAGGGATGATGATGTCATGACCCTGTTCGTCGCGCTGTGGCCGCCCGACCAGGTCCGGAAGCGTCTGGAACGGGCGGTGCGCGCCGCCCGGCCCACCGCGCCGGAGCTGCGCTGGACCCCGCCGGAGCGATGGCACCTCACCCTGTTCTTCCTGGGGGAGCCCGCCGTGCGCGTCCCCGAACTCTCCACGGCGCTGGAACGCGCCCTGGAGGGGCACCCGCCCCCGGACCTGTCCCTCGACGGCTGGGGCGTCTTCCCCAGGGCGGGCGGGCCGGGACACCACGCGTCCGTCGTATGGGCCGGGGTGCGGGGCGACGGACTCCCGGAGCTCGCCGGGGCCCTGGCCGAGGCGGCCCGAGGCGCGGGCGTGCCCGTCTCGTCACGCCCCTTCGTGCCGCACGTCACCCTCGCCCGCGCCCGGAGGCCCCGCGACGTCACCCGGACCCTGCGTGCCCTGGGCCCGGCGCCGGACACCGGCTGGCGGGCCGACCGGATCGCCCTCGTGGAGAGCCGCCCGTCAGGGCCGGACCGCTACCGGACCGTCCGGAGCTGGGGACTACCCTGGGGTAGCGAATCCCAACGAGCACCGGAGCGGGGCACGTCATGAGCATGCTCACCAACAACCGCAAGCAGCGCTGGCTCCTGCCGGTGGTGCTCGGTTCGATCATGCTCATCGTGGTCCTGGGAGCCCTCTTCGGCTGAGCGGGCTTGACCCTGACACAGGTGTCAGGGTCCTAGCGTGCGGCCATGTCCACTCCCACGCTCCGTTCCGGCTGGCTGGCGTGCCTGGCCCTGATCGCCTTCGCGGTCGGGACCGACGACCTCGTCATCGCCGGACTCCTGCCGGTCATCGCCCTGGACCTCGACGTCGGCGTCGCCGCCGCGGGGCAGCTCGTGACCGTCTTCTCCCTCACCTACGCCGTGGCCGCGCCGCCGCTGGCGGTGGCCACCGCCCGGATGCCCCGCCGTACCCTCCTCCTCGGCGGACTCGCGGTGTTCGCCCTCGTCAACCTGGTCACCGCCCTCGCGCCCACGTACACCGCCCTCCTGGCCCTGCGGGTGCTCGCCGCCCTCGTGGCCGCCGCCCTCACCCCGGCGGCCTTCTCCACGGCGGCCCGGCTCGCCCCGCCTGGGCACACCGGACGCGCGGTGGGCGCGGTCGCCGCCGGGCTGACGGTCGCCCTCTTCCTGGGGGTGCCGATCGGCGCGCTGCTGGGCTCCGTGTTCGGCTGGCGCTGGGCCTTCGTCGCCGTCGCCCTGCTCACCGTCGCGGTCCTGCTCGCCTCCCTCCGGTACCTGCCCCCGCTCCCGGGGGCGCCCGAGGCGGGGCTCCGCGATCAGCTGCGCCACCTGGGCCGTCCCGCGATCCTGACCTGCGTGGCCGGGACCGTCGCCGGTGCCACCTGCGGGTTCATGACCTACACCTACGTCGCTCCGCTCACCCGTGACCTCACCGGAACGGGCGGCGCGGCCCTCGCCCCGCTGATCGCGGTGGTGGGCGTCGCCGGGGCGGTCGGCACCTTCCTGTGCGGGCGGGCCACCGACCGCTGGGGGGCGGACCGGGTCCTGCTTAGCACCTTCGCCGGGATGGTCGGGACCAGCCTGCTCCTGGCCGTGCTCGGGCTCCCCGCCAGCGTCCCGGTCTGGGCCCTGGCCTGCGTCCTCGGCCTGTGGGGCTTCGCGGCCTGGGGGTTCGCGGCACCGATGAGCGCCAGGCTCCTGTTCCTGGCCGGGAACGCGGGCACCGAGGCCCTGGCGCTCAACACCGGCGGGCTGTACGTGGGCACGGCGGTGGCCGGGGCCCTGGGCGGTGCGGTCGTCGCCGGACACGGGGGAGCGGGTGTCCCGGTGGCCGCCACCGCCGTGGGCCTGGCCGCGCTGGGTTTCATGGCGCTCTCCGTCCGCTGGTTCCCCGCCAGCAGGCCGACCGCACGGGTTTCGTAGGCTGGTGGGGCCGCGCACCCGCGCGGCCCCACCAGGTCGGAGACGGCATGCGCATCGGAGAGCTCGCCGAACGCACGGGCGCCAGCCCGCGCTCCCTGCGGTACTACGAGCAGCGCGGACTGCTTGCCTCGGAGCGGACGGCCAACGGCTACCGCGAGTACGGCCCCGAGGCCGTGGACCGGGTGCGCAACATCCGCCTCCTCCTCGAATCCGGGCTGACCTCGGAGGACGTCCAGGAACTCCAGGACTGCCTGGAACTGGACCTGGTCCGGGAACCCGCCTGCGCCGAGGCCGTGGCCCTCTACGAGCACCGGCTCCGGGCGGTCAGGGAACGCATCGAGGCACTCACCGCCACCCGGCACCGCATCGAACGCCAGCTCTCGGAGGAGACCGGGACCTAGGCCCGTCCCTTGGCGAGGGTGAATGCGGAGATCGTTCCGTCGCCGAATCAGGATCGTGGATCCACGAATTCCGAGGTCGAGGCGCTTCTCGTTACGCGAAGGTCGATCCCCCTGATTCGACCGTGTTCCGGTGAACTGGTCGCTGTTGTTCGGCGTGCTTAGGATAGCGGGACCATCCTTTGACTCCCCTCTGAAGGGCCTTTCGTGAACGAGCGCCGCGCGGAGCATTTCCGCCGTGTCCGTACCGCTGCCTCGCAGATGATGTGGACTCAGGACGATATCTATCCCTGGTTGGGTGAGGAATGGCCTCCGCACCTCAGTGCGGCGTGGACTGCGCTGGAGGCGGAGTTGACGCGGCTGGCGCGGGAGGATGTCGAGGCCCTGGAGGGTTTCGATCCCGCGCACCACGTACTGTCGCGTCGGGGGCCAGGAGGACAGCCGATCACGTTGACGGAGGCGGCGGAGGACTGGCACGAACGCATCGTCAACGGACCGAAGCTCACCCCGGAGCCGCGCCCGATGGGGTACGCGGGGTTGGCCCCGGGCAGCGCGGTGATCCTCTCGACCGGGTGGCACAGTTCGCTGAGTTACCTGTTCGCAGGGGAGCTCGACGCCCGGGTGGCGCCCGGGCGACCGGCGGTGACCTTCGGTCCCCAGAGTCGGGAGCTGGCCGAGGTGTATCGCGATCTCGCCGACCAGTTGCGTGCCCCCTTGCGGGATGTGCCTGAGGTACCGGCGCGCGTCGAGCCCGTGCGGGGCGGCTTCCCGGTACGGGAGAGGGAGGTGTCCGAAGCCGACTACGGGAGGTTGTGCGCTCTGGCCAAGGCGGCAGCCGAGGCGGTTCCCTCCAGAGAGGAGGTCATCGGCAACTGGGAGAGCGGAGTCTCGGTGCCGGTGGTCGACGCGGCTCGGAGGGTGTCGCGGATCCTGGAGGGAAGCCAGGAGCCCGCGTGGGTGGAACCCACGGAGGGGGTAGACCCCTCTGTGGACAGCGTGCGTGAAGCCGCCATGGTCGTGTCCTTGGAAGAGGACGGTAGATCCTTCCGTGACAGGTTCACCAGGAAGGACGCTCCCACGGGGCCGGACGAGAAGGAGTCCCTGGAGGACTACCAGTACTCCTCGTGGCCGGTCAAGAGAGATCGTCGCATCGTGCTGACCCCCACCTACGCGCTGGTGATCGCGGAGGTGTTGGACGAGTTTGCGGCACGGATCGCCCCTGGCCTGAGCGTGGGGCAGATGCAGTTCGACGCGTTCCCGCTGTGCGTCTTCCTGCGGCGCCTCGAATCTCGGATCGAGGTGCTGTGAGCGGGCGGAGAACGGGCCGCGAACGGTTGCTGGTTCTTGGCCCCACCAAACTCGACGACGGGATCAGCAGGTTCAACCGGTCGTTCATCAGTGGATGCCTGGACCGGGGGCACCAGGTCACGGCTTTGTCTGTAGGTGGGTACGAAGCGATCGAGGGTGTCACGGAACTGGGATTTCCCGACGCCCCTCCCGAAGGAAAGACCCTTTCTGAGTTGGAGGGGCATCTGTGGTCGCACATGACACCGGCGATCGACAGATACCGGAAGCAGAACGATCACCAGGACCCCACCATGATCGTCATCAACGGGAAGTTCCGGCACATCGGTCCTCAGATGAAGGACATTCTCCCTGAGGCGCGTCTGGTTCAGGTGAACCACAATCTGTCCTATTACACGGAGTATCCGATGGCGGACGGTAAATGGTTCGAGCGCCATTACCAGAGCGGGTTCGCCAGCACGATGCAGCGCACCGACCTGGGAGTGGGGGTGGGCCCAGCTCTGTCCGCCGACCTGTTGCGGGTGGGGACGCCCCATGTGTTGGAGGCCGCTCCGCCGACCATGACCTCCAAGCACGGAGACGCCCAGCGTGCCCAGCATGCTGCGGAGCGGATGCGTGATCCGGACAAGCCGGTCAGGTTTTTGCTGTATGGGCGACTGGGTGACTCGGCCAAGGGGAAGTCAATCGCTCTGGGGGCGATGGAAAGTATCCACAAGCAGGGCCGTCGGAACGCTCGGCTCACCCTACTCGGAATACCCCCCGACGAGCTCTCTGACGAACAGGCTGCCGCGGATCGTCTTCTCGGGCCGGGAGTGGTGGAGTGTCTGCCCTACACCGATGACGACCGGGTAATCCAAGAACAACGTGACCGGTGCGATGTTGTGCTCATGCCTTCGTTGGGCGAAGGGTTCGGGCTGGTCGCCAGCGAGTCCTTCAGTGAGGGTGTCCCTGTGCTCGTGACCGAGAGTTCGGGCGCAGGCATGTTTCTTTCGGATCCCGATCGCATGCCCCCGAAACTGCGAGAACGGTTCGTCGTCCGAGACGAGGATCTTTGCCGTGCGCTCATCAACAAGGAGGGTGATCCCCGGCAGGTCGAGAAGCGCCGACAGAAGCGCTGGGGCGCGTCCATGGGCAAGATGATGGACGAGTACCCGCAGTACCTGAGCCTGAGCAGAGGGGTCCGGGACCGGCTCCTGGACGGGAAGTTCACGGAGGGGCACCTGGCCGAGGCCATCATTCACGGTGCGCACGCTCTCCCCGGTCAACACGGCAAGCAGGGGCCGGGTGCGGTGATTCTTCCTGCTGTCGGCACTCGGGATCTGGGGGTGTCGGTGGGGCCGACGATGGCGACCTTGAAGAAGGAGAGGAGCGAACAGAAGCTCCACACCACGGGTCTGAAGGCCAGAAAGGAATCGCAGGCGAGTCCCGGGCGGGGTCCTGGTTCACAGCTGCGGTCCATGGCAAGGGAGGGCGCGGCGTCGCAGAAGGAGACCAGGAGCAGACAGCTGTCCATTCCCACCCGGCGGACACGCGACACCTCAGGCAAGGACGACGGACCGACCCGGTGAACCGGAGCTACGGCCGTGCCAGCAGTCTCGCCTAGGCCGCGGCTGCGGTGAGGGAGATCGCGTGGGTCACCAGGGCGGCGTTGTCGTGGGCCTCCGTGCCGTCCGGGAGCCGCATCGTGTCCTCCAGGCCGATCCGGATGTCCAGGCCCTCCTCCACGGCCTGTTCCAGGACCGGCCAGGCCGTCGCGTCCACGCCGTGCAGCAGGCGGGGCACGCGCACCCGGCCCCGGTCCAGCACACGGGTGATCGCCTCCGTGTTGCGCCGGGCGTCCTCCACCGCCACCTGGGTCGGCTCCACCAGCACCGCCGCCACCTCCACCCCGGTCGCGACCAGGATGCGGGCCGCGTCCACCGTCCACACACCGGCCTCCACGGCGACCCGGCGGTCGCCCAGGAGCTGGATCAGGTCCACCGAACCCGCCTCGTGCAGGTTCACCGACACCGAGTCGGGCAGAGCCGGTGAGGCCCACCGGTGCACCAGGTCGTAGCGGCGCCAGGGGTCGGACTCCGCCGACAGCGCGGTGGTGAGCGACACCGGGACGTCGGGCCCGTCCGCGCGCATCCGCTCCATCAGGTCCGCCACCACCTGCGGATCCAGCGACTCCGCCCCTCGGGGGTCGCGCGGGTGGATGTGGACGGCGGTGGCGCCCGCCGCCACCACGGCGTGCGCGTCGGTGACGAGCTGGTCGACGGAGACGGGCAGCGCCGGGTGCGCACCCGGACGGCGGTCACCGTTGAGACAGGCGACGATCCTCATGAGGTCTCTCCTTGCGGCGCTCTCTATGCCGAATGTTCCCGCTCGCACCCGGGTGCAAGCCCCCGGCCGTCCGCCCTGGCAGGATGGCGGGCATGAGAAGATCCCTGACCCTCGTCGCGGCTGCCCTGTTCGCGTTGGCCCCGACGGCCTCCGCCGCGGCAGCCCCCGTGGACCCCGAGGACGGGACGGGCGGGGTCGACTACCCGCGCGGGGGCGAGGGCCCCGAGGGTTCGGAGATCGCCTTCGAGTTCCAGGACGACCGCATCTCCGAGTCCAGCGGGCTGGCCCCCTCCCTGCTGCACGAGGGTGTGTGGTGGACGCACAACGACAGCGGCGACCACCCCTCCGAGGTCTACGCGGTCAATGAGGACGGTGAGACGCTCGCGACCGTCACCCTCGACATCGAGCGCCGTGACTGGGAGGCGATCAGCGTCGCCCAGGGGCCCGAAGGGGTGCCCACGGTCTTCGTGGGCGACATCGGTGACAACTTCGGCGGCGGCTGGCCGAACATCCGGGTCTACCACTTCACCGAACCCGAGGTCCTGGGTGACTCCGTCCTGGACCCGTCGGTGTTCACCTTCACCTACGAGGACGGCGGGCGCGACGCCGAGGGGATGATGATCGACCCCCGAAGCGGCCGCCTCTACGTGGTGTCCAAGGAGTTCGCGGGCAGCGTCTACGCCGCGCCGGAGAACCTGGACCCCTTCGGGGAGAACGTTCTGACCAGGGTGGACTCCGCGCCGCTCTTCGCCACCGACGCCGCGTTCAGCCCGGACGGGACCCGCTACGCCATCCGCACCTACTGGGGGGTGAGCGTCTACGACGGGACCGACGGCGTGCCGGGCAGGTCGGTGGGCTCCTTCGACCTGCCCGAGATGGAGCAGGGCGAGTCGGTGGCCTTCACCCCGGACGGCACCGCGCTGATGGCGGGGACCGAGGGCGCGAACTCCCCGGTCTGGCGTGTCCCGCTGTCGGGGGAGCTGCTGCCCGACGCGGTGGCCGAAGCCGAGGCCGAGGTCGAGGCCTCCCCGGCCGCCGACGAGGGCGAGGGCGAGGAGACCCGGGAGTCGGGTGCCGGAGGCGCGCTCCCGCTCATCCTCGGCGGAGCCGTCGTGGCCGTGGTCCTGATCGGCGGCATCGTCCTCCTGGTCCGCCGCACCTGAGGGCGCCGGTTCCCGCGTCCACCCGACCTGTGTTCGCCCCGGAGGTCCGGTGGCCCCTACTTCTCGGGCTGCGGGTCCAGGTAGTGCTCGCGGCACAGGAAGGCGTGCCGGGAGAAGTCGGTGAACACGCCGTCCACACCCGCGTCGAAGAAGGCCTCGTACTCGGCGGCGAAGCCGCCGTAGTCCTTCGGGTCGCCGTCGGAGCGCAGGTCGGTGGGGAGGAAGTGGTTCTCGCTGCGGAACGTGAAGGGGTGCACGACCAGCCCGGCCTCGTGGGCGTCCTTCACCAGGTCGGTGGGCTCGCCCAGGGAACCGTCCTCGTTGGTGGGGATCACCAGGCTCTTGTGCGGGCCGATGGCGTGCGCGAACGCCGCCACCTCGGCCAGGCCGTCCGGGGTCGTGTAGTGCGTCCAGTGCTCCTCGGTACCCATCAGGTACACGAGCGGCAGTCCCGTTTCGGAGAGCTTGCGCAGGCTCTCGGCCTCGAAGGACTGGAGGAACACCGGGACCCTCGGCTCCTCACCGACCAGCTCGGCCTCGCGGAGGGCGGCGATCAGCGGCGGTTCGAGGTCCAGGCCCTGCTCCACGTGGTGGGCGGGGTGCTTGGTCTCCGGGTAGATGCCGATCGGGCGGCCCAGTTCCTTGGTCAGGGAGAGGGCGAGCTCGATGACCTCCTGGAGGGTCGGGATCCCGTAGGTCCCGTCCATCACCGCGTTGTCCGGGCGGACCTTGGCCATGCGCTCGCGGGCCCGGAGCGTCCTGATCTCGGCCAGGGTGAAGTCCTGCGCGTAGAACCCCTCGACGGTGCGGCCGTCGATGGTCCGCTTGGTGCGCCGGTCCGCGAACTCGGGGCGGTCGGCCACGTCGGTGGTCTCACCGATCTCCTGCTCGTGGCGGCAGATCAGCTGGCCGTCCTTGGTGGCGACCAGGTCCATCTCGATGAAGTCGCCGCCGTGCCGGGCACCCAGTTCGTACGAGGCCAGCGTGTGCTCGGGCCGGTGACCGGAGGCCCCCCGGTGGGAGATGATCTTGATGGGGAGTTCAGTCTTCTTGTTCCTGCGCACAGTGGGACCGTCCTGGGAAACGATGAGCGGAAGTAGGAGAAGGAGGCCGACCCACGCGCGGCGGGTCGGCCTCCATTCTCCAGTGTCGGCGGACCGATTCAGGACGGTCCCCTGGTGATCCCCGTCAGGACAGGCGCGTCAGGACGTGGTCGATGCACTCGGTGAGCGCGTTCACGTCGCTGGGCTCCACGGCCGGGAACATCGCCACCCGCAGCTGGTTGCGGCCCAGCTTGCGGTAGGGCTCGGTGTCCACGACGCCGTTGGCGCGCAGCACCTGGGCGATCCGGGCGGCGTCGACCTCGTCGGAGAAGTCGATGGTGCCGACCACCTGGGAGCGCTGGGCCGGGTCGGTGACGAACGGCGTCGCGACGGGGGAGCGGTCCGCCCAGTTGTAGAGGATCGAGCTGGACTCGTGCGTGCGGGCCACGGCCCACTTGAGGCCGCCCTGGCCGTTGATCCACTCCAGCTGCTCGGCGAGGAGCAGGAGGGTGGCCACCGCCGGGGTGTTGTACGTCTGGTCCTTGGCGGAGTTGGCGACCGCCGTGGTCAGCGAGAAGAACTCGGGGACGTAGCGACCGCTCGCGGCGATCTCCTCGACCCGGGCGAGCGCCTTGGGCGACATGACCGCGATCCACAGGCCGCCGTCGGCGGCGAAGCTCTTCTGCGGGGCGAAGTAGTAGACGTCGGTCTCGGTGATGTCGACGTGCAGACCGCCCGCGCCGCTGGTGGCGTCGACCAGGACGAGCGCGTCCTCGTCGGCCCCGGCGACCCGGCGGATCGGCGCGGCCACGCCGGTGGAGGTCTCGTTGTGGGTGAGCGCGTACACGTCCACACCGGCCTCCGCGACGGCCTCGCCGTGGGTGCCGGGGTCGGTGGTGATGACCGTCGGGTCGTCCAGCCAGGGGGCGCCCCCGACGACCTTCGCGAACTTGCTGGAGAACTCACCGAACGCCAGGTGCTGCGACTTGGAGCGCACCAGGCCGTGGGCGGCGATGTCCCAGAAGGCGGTGGTCCCGCCGTTGCCGAGAACCACCTCGTAGCCGTCGGGCAGGGACAGGAGCTCGCTCACACCGGCGCGGACGCGGCCGACCAGGGACTTGACCGGCTTCTGCCGGTGGGAGGTCCCCAGGTAGCGGGAGCCGGAGGCGGCGAGGGCGTCGAGCTGGGCGGCGCGGACTTTGGAGGGGCCGCTTCCGAAACGGCCGTCGGCGGGCAGCAGGTTCGCGGGAATCTGAATCTCGGTCACGCCGACCAGCGTAGTGGTGGACGTCGCGGGAGCGCCGGTCAGGTCGGCAATTGGTGTCGTGAAATCACGTGACAGGTGCAACGAATCATCACAGGTCGGAGCTACTGGCCGGTATGGGCCAGTCTCGATTCGGGGAAAGGGGATGTCGGCCCGCTGCCTGTTGCTGTCTAATGAGGCAGCTGCCGGGGGGCGGACCTTACAGAATCGACCGTGAAGGGACCTTCGAGTGTCCGACCAGACACCTCGCACTCAGGAAGAGCCGACCAAGCCCTCCTTCATCCGAGTCTTCGAGGCTCTGCGCCGACTCCCCTCGCGCTCCGAGCGCCTCGTCGTCCGGAGTCTGGAACACACGGTCACCCGGCGCCGTCCGGCGCGCCTGGGCAAGAGGCAACGCGGTGACGTCGCCGAGCCGCCTCCCGTCCTGGACCTGGTGACCGAGGGTCCCGAGGACACCACAGCCGTTCTGCATGCCCTGGTGCTAGAAGGCGGGGTCGGACCCGTCTGGATGCTTCCCAAAGGGGCACTGAAGAAGGACCGCGAAGCAGTCAGGAAGGACCCCAGCTCGCCGGACACCGACGCTCCGCGTCGAGCGAACGGGCGGAACCGCCGCAGGAGGCCGCCCGAGGGCGGATACACGGGTGAGGCGGACGGTGTCGTGACCGTCGAGGAGCTCTACGGCTTCCTGGACCGACTGGTGAAGGACGCCTTCCCCTGGAAGGACGAGCAGATCAAGGTGCCGAGTGGCCACAGGGCGCCGCCACCGCCCCGCTTCGCCCAGGTCCGCTCCCTGCTGTGGCTCCAGCGCTGCAACTACGAGAAGGTCGTTTCAGCCCTCGAGGACGATGACACCCCTAGCAGTGACGCCCAGGCGGAGGTGATCAAGGCACTGCGCGAGGTGCGGCTGGAGAGTGCCCGGGAGGACAGGGAGAACCTGCTGGCCCGCGCGCAACGTGCCGCCGAGAAGCCCGGGGCCGTGCCATCCCCCAGCCGCTGGGAGCTGGCCAAGAGCCGCTGGGTCGTCTACGGGCGCGCCCTCGCGAAGGGCGTGGCCTCCCTCTCCAACGGGGTCAACACGGCCTCGAAGTGGATCACCTTCGGCAACGCCGACGACAAGATCCTCACTCCGGTCTCCTTCGTGCTGTCCCTCTTCGTGGCTGCGGCCCCCTTCACCTTCGCGTTCATCGGACTCGCCGCGCAGCAGGCCAACGAGCTCGTATCCCTGCTGGTCGGCGCCCTCCTTATGAGCGTCTACCTGCTCACGGTCTTCTTCTTCCTGCTTCCGTGGCGCCCCTACCGATGGCTGCGCCACCACCGGTACGTCATGCGCCAGACCCGGACGGTCCAGGGGGCTGCCTCCGACAAGAACGGCGGCTCCGACACGCCGAAGGAACCGAGCCCCGCCCGGGGAGCGCGCGGTCGTCACCGTGTCCACGGCGTTCAGCTGATCAGGCTGTTCGACGACGAGGCCCACGTGCAGAGGAGCACCAGCAAGGCGGGACAGGCGCCCAGTACCCACAGGATCGCGGTCAACGCCCTACTGGACGATCTCCACCGCGAGTACTCCGTCGGCCACCGCCTGCGGCGCGGAGGAGACGTCCGACCGGTGCTCATCTATGACCAGCGCCGAATGGACCGTGTCGGCCGCTACTTCGTGTGGCTGATCGAGCAGGAACGCCTGCGCAGGGGCTTCCCCGACCCTCTGCTGCTGGTGCAGGTGCGCGACGGCGGACTCGCCCCCCTGGTAGACGGGGTCGTCGACGTCACCCGGTACGGCTTCCTGCCCGAACTCGACCAGAAGAAGGCGACGGACGAGGACGAGGCGGGAAGTCGGAAGAGGGAGGCGCTTGATCTGGTCCGCCGGTGGACCTACCACCGTTACCTCTCCGGGGTCCTGGGAGCCGAACGCGTCATCACCCGACGTATCCCGAAGCTCTCCGGGGACGGAGGAGAAATCACCCCGCGAGGACGCCTGGAATGGGTCCGCAGCGTGCCGGTCCTCGTTGGGATGTGGACCAGCGGGATTGCGGGGGTGACCGCCGTGGCGGTGTTGTTCGGCGTCGTCTTCCTGCCCTCGTTGGCGCAGGCCAGCAACCCGTGTGTCCAGGACGGGGTCTGGCAGCCGCAGGGCATCACGCGGAAGGGGGACCAGTGCGTCGGCGTCACCGACGGTGCGTTCGTCTTCAACGATCGGTTGAAGGAGGTCTCCGAGCGCGTCCGTGACCAGAACAAGGCCGTGGAGGCCAGCGGCCAGCCCTACGTCACCATCGCCCACCTCGCCGAGCTGGATGTGGCCGACCCCGACGACCCCTCGCTCTCCGGAGGTCAGGGTGAGCTCCTCGGCCTGGCCTACCAGCAGGATCAGCACAACCGGATCAAGGATCCCAGGTATCCCCGGATCAAGCTGCTCATCGCCAACGCGGGCCGGGACTGGGAACACTCGTTGGTGGCCGCGAAGGAGATCGTGGACCGCGCCGAGAACGAGCGGCTCGGCATGGACCGACCGATCGCCGCAGTCGGCTTCGGTCACAGCGTCGTGCCCAACAGTGACGCCATCAAGGAGGTTGGGGACGCCTCGATCACCATGGTGGGCACCACCGCCACCTTCGACGACGTCGCCAAGTCCGGTGACCGCGAGCACAGCGAGTTCTACTTCCCGATCTCCCCGGCCAACACCAGGATCGCGGAGCAGTCCGCACACTGGGCCCGCTCCGGGGTGTCCTGGCGGGGGGAGGACGGCGTGGAGCGCGGGCTGGAGCCGCACGAGACCGCCGTCGCCATCGCCAGCGGCGAGACAGACACTGAGGGAGGGGCGCACGAACAGTACGGACCGCACCTCGCACGGGAGTTCATCGACGCCTTCGAGAGGCGTGGAGGCCGAGTGTGGGAGGGCGCCGAGGGACTGGGCCGGAACGAGTACGACCGGGGCGTGCTGCTCTACCAGAACGGTGAGTCGGAGGACGATACCACCTACGAGGAGCAGCTGGAGCGTCTGTGCACGGACGACGACCCGCCGGATCTGCTCTACTACGCGGGCCGTTCTGACGACTTCACCGAGTTCTACCGCCGGTTCACCCGAACCGGAGGCGAGGACTGCGTGGAGGGCCGCATGACCATCCTGGGCGGGGACGACGTCTCCAAGTTCGTCTCTGACGAGGAGGAGCTCATCGGCAACAACGCCGCCTACCACTCGGTGTTCTACACGCCCCTGGCCCCCAGCGGGCCCTGGGGCGGCTCGGACGGTCGCCCCGGGGGTGGTGACCAGGGTTTCTACAGCGATATCAAGGCACTCCAGGACGAGCTGTTCGAGGAGAAGGCCGGAGAGAAGCGCGAGGTGCGGCCGGTCCCCAAGAAGGAACTGCCCTCCATCGCACACGCCGCCGTGGCCAGCGACGCCCTGCTGGTGGTCTCCGAGGCTCTGCCCGCCACCGGGCTGACCCGGGAGGAACTCGCGGCGAGGAATCCCCTGCGGTGGGTCGGCCTCGACCGGCCTCCCTTCCTGCGCACCCAGGAGCAGTACGAGGACCAGCGGGACGACCTGCACAGCGGGATCAAGGGGACCCGGAACCTGACCGGAGTCTCCGGCTACATCGAGTTCGACGCCGGGAACGACGGGAACTGGTACGACGGCCGCATGGTGCAGCTGGTGCTGGTGGGGCCGGAGACGGTCAATCCGGAGACCGGAGAGAGGCAGCGCCAGCACGTGGTCCAGCGGTGCGGCATGCGCAACGCGAACACCGTCGAACCCGGTGCCGAGTGCCTGCCCCTGGCCTCCGGGGGCGGGTGAGGGCCGACGTGAGAGTATGCCTCGTGTGGACCACCAGAACCCCGCGGAACTGCGCAAGCCGTACCTGGGCGAGCCCCTGCGCCGCCGTGACCTGGCCGCCCTCCCGATGTCCCAGTTCCACCTGTGGTTCGGTGAGGCCTACGAGTCCGGCCTGGCCGAACCCAACGCGATGGTGCTCTCCTCGGTGGAGCCCTCCGGGATGCCCCGGTCGCGGACGGTCCTGATGAAGGGCTACGACAGCACGGGGCTGCGGTTCTTCACCAACTACACGTCGCGCAAGGGCCGGGCCCTGGACGCCGACCCGCGCGCGAGCGTGGTCTTCCCCTGGCACGCGATCCGGCGCCAGGTCCTCGTGGCCGGACGCGTGGAGCGGCTCGGGGACGAGGAGAACGACCGCTACTTCGCCACCCGCCCCCGGGGCTCGCAGCTGGGTGCCTGGGCGAGCGAGCGCCAGTCGCGGCCGGTGGCCGACCGCCCCGAGCTGGACCGGCTGTTCCACGAGTTCGACTCGGTGTGGGGCGCGGACGAACCCATACCGAGACCCACCTACTGGGGCGGCTATCGCCTGGTTCCCGGCGAGGTGGAGTTCTGGCAGGGCGGTGAGGACCGCATGCACGACCGGTTCCGCTACCTGCGGGTCGGGGGAGCCTGGGAGATCGAGCGCCTCGCGCCCTGATCCGCGCTCGCCCCGAGGTGACGTTGGTCGCGTCGAACGCGGGTTCGAGAGGTCGGGGCCGTACGGCGGTCGCGCAAGGGTCTTTCGGATACTTCCCGTATCGGGCGGGTCACCTGCACGCCTGTGACCTTGGACCCTTGTGTCGCGCGGGTCGCCACGGCCCCGGGTGTCCGTATCGTGAGACAGTGTCGAAATCCACGCCCGTCGCGCCGCGATATGCTGGACGCATCGGTGGTCGCTCCCGCGGTCCTGCGGACGCCCCGGTCCCCACTTGGCCCCAGGGAATCACGTGGTCCCGGCCTGTGTTGTGAGAGACCTGCCGTGCCCGCACGTGACCGCGCGTCGGGCGCAGAGCCTTGGGAGGGGAGTCTTGACCGCACACGGGCTGATCGACACCACGGAGATGTACCTCCGTACGGTCTTCGAGCTCGAAGAGGAGGGCATCGTCCCGCTTCGGGCCCGGATCGCCGAGCGCCTGCACCAGAGCGGCCCCACGGTGAGCCAGACCGTCGCCCGCATGGAGCGCGACGGCCTGCTGAAGGTCGAGAACGACCGTCACCTGGTGATGACCGCCGAGGGTCGCAGGCTGGCCACCCACGTCATGCGCAAGCACCGGCTCGCCGAGCGCCTGCTCGTCGACGTCATCGGGCTGCCGTGGGAGGACGTCCACATCGAGGCCTGCCGCTGGGAGCACGTCATCTCGGAGGCCGTCGAGGAGCGTCTGGTCACGCTGCTCAACGCCCCGTCGGTGTGCCCGCACGGCAACCCGATCCCGGGGCTGGAGGAGCTGGGCCTGGAGGGTTACGCCCCCGAGCCGTTCACCGACGACTCCATCGTGCCGATGATCGACGCCGCCTCCGACTCGGAGACCACCGTGACGGTGCGCCGTATCAGCGAACAACTCCAGCCGGACGCGGACATCATGCTCACCTTGCGCGAATCCGGGGTACAACCGGGACAGGAAGTCGTGCTCAAGGCTTCGGACGACGGCGTGCGCGTCATCGGCGACGGCGAGGACACCGAGCTCCCGGCGGACGTCGCCGGGCACATCTTCGTCGCCAAGCCGTGAAACGTTCGTCCACGTTGATTGGTTGCTCATCGGGATTGTCTCATTGCGCTGCGGGAACGTTGACTGTGTTGCTACGCTCGCCCCAAGGTGCGGTCGTTCGGGGTACCCGGAGCGGGCATGTGTGCAGCTCATGACGGCGAGGTGGCGGCTAGATGACACGGTGGGGTGAGCCCTTCCGGGAGAGCGACGCGCTCGTCACGGCCGAGGTCGTCGACCAGGCCCAGATCGCGATCGTCGTCATCGACCGGTTCAGCCTCCTTCGATACTGGAACCCGTACGCCCGCGAGCTGTTCGGGTTCGTCGGCGGGCGCGACTACGTCGGCCTGTCGCTGCTCGACATCGGCATCCACGAGTCCGACCGCGAACACGCCTCCGAGCTGGCGCGGCGCGTGCTGCGCGGCGAGCCGTGGGAGGGCACGTTCGCCGTGCTCAAGGGCGACTCCTCGTGGATCCACGTGCGCGCCCAGGCCGTGCCCATGCGCGACGAGTCCGGGGAGATCGACGGGATCACCCTCATCGCCCGTGAGGCGCTGCGCAGCGGCCGGGTCGAGGAACAGTACGGCCTGCTCGAACGCATCGGCAGCCGCCTGGCCAGCTCCCTGGAGTTCGACTCCACGGTCAGGGGCGTGGCCGGGATCCTGGTGCCGCAGTTCGCGGACCACTGCTTCATCGACCTCTACGACCGCGACCGCCTGGTCAGACAGGTGTCCGTGCACGCCGAGGGCTGGTCGCCCCCGGCCAACACGTGGTTCGACGTCGGGGACGAGGTCCGCTACCCCGAACGCCACTTCGTCACGCAGGCGATGCGCCGCCTGGAGACGGTGGTCACCAGCGACTACCTCTTCGAGAACTCTCCCAACGACCGTTCCGACCGGGTCTCCCGCCAGGTCGGTGTCACCTCCGCGATCGCCGCCCCGCTCCGGGCCCGCGGCGAGGTCCTCGGCGTGCTCACCCTCGCCCTGTCCGGGCTCTCGCCCCGGCAGAAGAGCAGCTACGGCGGCTTCGACCGCGACCTGGTCGGCGCCATCGCCTCCCGGGTCGCCCTGGCGATCGACAACGCCCGGCTCTTCGAGGAGCAGCGCAGCACCGCGGTGGCCTTCCAGCGGAGCCTGCTGCCCAGCGACTTCCCCTCCCTGGACGGCCTGACCGTCGCGCACCGCTACCTCCCGGCCGGCCCCCTCCAGGGGCACGGGCACGGCATCCAGACCCAGGTCGGCGGCGACTTCTACGACGCCATCCCGCTCTCGGCCGGACGTGTCGGCCTCGTCATCGGTGACGTCGAGGGCCGGGGCCCGCACGCGGCCGCCGTGATGGGCCAGCTGCGCGCCGCGCTGCGCGCCTTCGCCCAGGCCGACCGGGAGCCCGCCGACATCCTGCGCGAGCTCGACGAGTGGGTCCGCCAGCTCGGTATCCCCGACAGCGGGGGCGGCGTGTGGATCCCCAGCGTCAGCTGCCTGTACATGGTCTACGACGCCTGGTCCCGCGAGCTGTCCTACTCCAACGCCGGGCACGCGCCGCCGCTGCTCATCACCTCCGAGTCGGTCGAGACCCTCGACCTGGAGGTCACCGACCGCATGCTGGGCGTGCGCGCCAAGGGCGGTTCGGGCGAGGACATCGTCTACCACCAGGCCAACCTGCGGCTTCCCCTGGGCGCCACCCTGGTCATGTACACCGACGGCCTGGTGGACCGCAGGCCGGTCGGGGGTAAGGCGGACCCGGAGCGCGCGCTGGCCCGCATGACCGAACGCGTGGCCGAGGTCGCGGACAAGGACGTGGACCAGATCGCCGAGGCGGCCGTGCACAGCGTGCCCGGCGTGCTGGACGACGACACCGCGCTGATGGTGGTGCGCACCCACTCCGAGGAGCTGGCGCTGCGCGAGGGCTGGTTCCCCTCCGAGGCCTCGACCGTGGGCGCCGCCCGGCACCTGGCGGCCGACACCTTCAAGGAGTGGGGGGTCGACCGCGACCAGGCCGAGCTCGCCTGTCTGCTGGTCTCGGAGATCGTCACCAACGTGGTCATCCACGCCACCCCGCACCCCGTGCACCGCGAGTTCACCGGGAGCGGCGTCCTGGACTCGGAGACCCCCCTCAGCGCGGGCGGTGCGGCCGACGAGTTCGACGAGGACTGGAGTGATCTCCTGGAGGCGGTCGCGGAGGAGGACGAGTCCTCCGACGACCCCGCCGACAAGGAGTTCCTGCTCCGGTTGCGCCGTGGCGCCAACGCGGTGTGGGTGGAGGTCTTCGACCACGACCTGCGTCTGCCGCGCATCCGCAGCGCCGCCGCCGACGACGAGGGCGGTCGCGGCCTCTACCTGGTGGAGCAGCTGGCGAGCCGCTGGGGTTCGCGGCCCACGCCGGACGGCAAGGCGGTCTGGTTCGAGATGCCCATGCACGCCGAGGTCCGAGAGGCCGAGAAGGACGACGACGCGTAGGCCGCCCGGGCCGCCCGCCAACGTGGACGGGCGGCCCGGGCGCGTGGGTCAGAGGACGTCCGGGTCGGGTTTCCTCAGGACCTCGAACACCGCGAAGTAGTTGTCGGCGCCGTGGCCCCGGGCGATCGCCCGCTCCGCGACCCGTGCGAGCATCCGGGGCTGCTCCGAGTGGACCCCCTGCTCCTCGCTCGTGCGCGTGATGTGCTCCAGCGCGTTCAGGTTCATCCCCATGCCTCCCAGGTCCCCCGGGTAGTGCCCGGCGTCCAGGTGGGGCGCCTGTTCCGCGATCCCGTCGGGGGACAGCACCACGGGCATGAACCAGCCCAGCGCGAGCTCCGCGAAGTCCGTCACGGGGACGTTCGCGGATCCGACGAGGGCCGCGGCGTGCAGGAAGCCGTTCAGGGTCGCGTACATCATCCCGAGCATGGCGGCGTTGTGGAGCACCGCGAGGCCGGGCTCGGCGCCGAGGTGGCGGGGTTCGCCCAGGTCCGTCAGGATCTCCCGGTGCCGGTCGAGGACCTCGAGGGGACCGTCGTACAGCAGGACCGATCCGTCGTGGCCGACGAGCGGGGGCGGGACCATGACCGCGCCGTCGAGGTAGTCGAGCCCGAGGCCGGCCGCCCGGTCGGCGGTGGCCCGGGCCTCGGCCGGGGTGCCGCTGCTGAGGTTCACCAGCGTGTGGCCGTCGAGCGGGCCGAGGAGGTCGAGGATCCCGTCGACGGCCGGGTAGTCGCTGAGGCACACGACGGTGACGGGGCTCGCGGCCACGGCGTCGGCGGCGGTGGGCGCCGGGCGCGCCCCTCGTCGGACGAGGCCGTCGGCCTTCGCCGCGGTGCGGTTCCAGACCGTCAGGGAGCGGTTCGCTCTGAGGAGGGCCTCCGCGAGCGCGAGGCCCATCGGGCCCAGGCCGATGACGGTGATCTCGGTGGAGTGTCGGGTGGACGGGTGCGTGTTCGTCATGCCGGATAGGTTGGACCCTGACATCGGCGTGAGGGTCAACCGGGAGTGGCGGTCATCACATGAGGATCGGGGAGCTGGCACGGCTGACCGGCGTCAGCGTCCGCTCGTTGCGCTACTACGAGGAGCAGGGCCTGCTCCGGCCCGAGCGGCGGCCCAGCGGGTACCGCGAGTACGTCCACGAGGACGCGGCCACCGTGCGGGGCATCCGTCTGATGCTCGCCGCCGGACTGAACACCGCCACCATCGGCCAGCTGCTGCCCTGCATGGCCGACGACGGTGGGACCCTGGCCCCCTCCTGCTCGGGGATGCTCCCCGACCTGCACCGCGAACGCGAACGGCTCAGTGACGCGGTCTCCGACCTGCTCACCGCGCGCGCGAGGCTGGACTCCCTCGTGGAGAGCACCTCGCGACTCGGGCCCGTCGAGGAGGGGTCGTGCGACGGGACGGCCGTGGACCGGCGGGCGAGCGTGACGTAGGAGACCTGGTTGTCCACTGCTCAGGTCGCTAATGTGGGGAAATCATCGTCCCCCGCCTGAGCTTCCGGAGTACCCCATGCCCCTGCGGCCCCGATCCCGTGGTCCCCTCCTTCCGCCCTTCGTCCGCCTCGGGGCGGTCGCGGCGTCGGCCGTGCTCCTGGCCACCGCCTGCTCGCCCGAGGACGCCGCGGAGGACGCCGGGGGCGACGCCGCCGCCTGCGAGCCCGGGGCGCTGCCCACGCTCACCGAGGGCACGCTCACCATCGGCACCGACAGCCCCGCCTACCCGCCGTGGTTCGTCGGGGACGACCCCGCCAACGGCGAGGGGTTCGAGTCGGCCGTCGCCCACGCGGTGGCCGAGGAGCTGGGGTACCCGGCGGACCGGGTCGAGTGGACCGTGGTGACCTTCAACAACGCCATCGCCCCCGGACCCAAGGGCTACGACTTCGACGTCAACCAGTTCTCCGTCACCGAGGAGCGGCGCGCGGCCGTCGACTTCTCCTCGCCCTACTACGACGTCCGGCAGGCGGTGGTGGCGCTCTCCGACGGCGAGGCCGCCGGGGCCGAGGGCCTGGACGACCTCCGGGGGCTGGTGGTCGGCGCCCAGGTGGGCACCACCAGCTACGACGCCCTGGTCGCGAGTATCGACCCGGAGCAGGAGCCCCTGGTCTTCAACAACAACGACGACGCCAAGCAGGCCTTGGAGAACGGCCAGGTGGACGCGGTCGTCCTCGACCTGCCCACCGCCTTCTACGTCACCTCCGCCGAGCTGGAGGACGCCGAGATCGTCGGCCAGCTGCCGAAGGCGGAGTCGGAGTCGGAGGAGGAGTCGTTCGGGCTGGTCCTCGACCTGGACTCCCCCCTGACGGACTGCGTGTCCGAAGCCGTGGACACCCTGCGGGAGAACGGCACGCTCGCCGCGCTCGAACAGGAGTGGCTCGCCGAGGCCGCCGACGCCCCCGAACTGTCGTGACCGGACCGAGGGAGCCACGCGTCCCCAGCCTCCTGGAGGCCGAGCGCGTCACGTTCCGCCGACGCCAGAGCGTGCGCTCGGTCCTGGTCGGCGCGCTGTCCACGGCGGCGCTGGGGGCCGTGTTGGTCACCGTCGTGGTCGGATCGCCGGGGTGGGAGCGGGTGCGGGAGACCTTCTTCGACCTCGGCGTGGCCCGGGACGCCCTCCCGGCGGTCCTGACCGGGCTCTGGCTCAACCTGCGGGTCCTGGTGTTCTGCGCGCTCGGAGCACTGGCCCTGGGGCTGGTCGTGGCGATCCTGCGGACCCTGCGCGGACCCGTGTTCTTCCCGCTGCGGGCCCTGGCGGCGTCGTACACGTACGGGTTCCGGGGCGCTCCGCTGATCATCGTGCTGTACCTGATGACCTTCGGCGTGCCCGGACTCCGGCTGGAGGGCACGCCGAGCGTCCTGGTCCTGGGCGGGATCGCGCTGGTCATCACCTACGGCGCCTACATCGCGGAGGTGTTCCGTGCGGGCATCGAGTCGATCCACCCCAGCCAGATCGCCGCGGCCCGCTCGCTCGGGCTCACCTACGCTCAGGCCATGCGCTGGGTGGTGCTGCCGCAGGCGGTGCGCCGGGTGTCGCCGCCGCTGCTCAACGACATGGTGGCGCTCCAGAAGGACGTCGGGCTGATCTCGCTGGCCGGACCGATCGACGCCATCCGGGCCGCGCAGATCGCCACCGCGCAGACCTACAACTTCACGCCCTACGTGGTGGCCGGGGTGCTGTTCGTGCTCATGGCGATCCCGCTGGTGGCCGTGACCGACTGGGTGACCGTACGGGCCGCCCGCAGACAGTCCTCGGAGGGGGCGCGGTGAGTGAGCTCGAACGGCTCTCCCGACTGGAGGGCGATTCGCCGGTGCTGCGGGCGCGCGGCGTCCGCAAGGAGTTCCGGGGCGACGTGGTGCTCGACGGCCTCGACCTCGACGTGCCCGAGCACGGCGTGGTGGTGCTGATCGGCGCCTCGGGGTCCGGCAAGTCCACCCTGCTGCGCTGCGCCAACCTGCTGGAACCGATCAGTGACGGCTCCCTCCACCTGGACGGCGAGCACGTCACCGACCCCCGGGTGGACCCGGACCGCGTCCGCCGACGGATCGGCATGGTGTTCCAGTCGTTCAACCTGTTCCCGCACATGTCCGTGCTCGACAACGTCACCCTCGCGCCGCGCCGGGTGCACCGCAGGCGGCGCGCGGAGGCCGAGGAACGGGGGCGCGCCCTCCTGGACCGGGTCGGCCTGCTGGACAAGGCGGGGGAGTACCCGGACCGGCTCTCGGGCGGTCAGCAGCAGCGGGTGGCGATCGTGCGGGCCCTGGTCAACTCTCCGCGCCTGCTCCTGCTGGACGAGGTGACCAGCGCCCTGGACCCGGAGCTGGTCGGAGAGGTGCTGGACCTGGTGCGCGGGCTGAGGGAGGACGGGATGACCATGCTCCTGGCCACGCACGAGATGGGGTTCGCCCGGCAGGTGGCGGACACGGTGTGCTTCCTCGACGGCGGGCGGATCCTCGAACAGGGGCCGCCGGAGCGGGTCCTGGGCGACCCGACCGAGCCGCGCACCCGTCGGTTCCTCCAACGCATCATCGACGCGGGACGGCTCTGACCGGCGCGGGCACCCTTCTTCGCTGGTCGGGGACAGTGTCGCGGTAAACCTGTTTCCGGGCAGGAAAAAAAGGCACCGAACCCGTCTTGTTTGTCTGTAGTCGGCTGGTTACTTTATTCAGTGGTAAAGGACAAGATCGGCTCGGGGAATGGTGGTGCGCGCATTGCGTGAGCACGGCGCGAAAGTGACTCCGGGTTCCTCTTGGGGTTTCATGGGACAAAGTCCCAAGAGGTTCCCGGGTTCCCTTCGTCTTCCGGTGCGGGGTGGTGTCCCGATCCTCGGTGCGCTGGCCCTGGTGGTCGCGATGGCCTCGCCGGCCTTCGCTGAACCGCCGACGGCGCTTCCCGCCCATTCCTCCGAGGCCGAGGCGAAATGGCAGCCCGCCTTCGACTACGACACGGACGGCTGCTATTCCACCCCCGCCATCGGGCCCGACGGAACTGTCGCTGAGGGCCTGAACACCTCGGGGGCGCTGAACGGAAACTGCCGGGACCAGTCGGACCTCGACAACACCAATTCCTATTCCCGGTCCAGCTGCGACGGCAGCGGGTGGTGCGCGTACATGTACGCGCTCTACTTCGAGAAGGACCAGATCATGCACGGCTGCTGCGGGCACCGGCACGACCTGGAGCACGTCGTCGTGTGGGTGTTCGAGGACGAGGCCCGGTACGTGTCCGCCTCGGCGCACGGCGACTACGACACCCGCGCGGCGGAGGACGTCCGGTGGGAGGGCACCCACCCCAAGATCGTCTACCACAAGGACGGCGCCTCGACCCACGCGTTCCGGTTCGCCGCCGACCACGACGACCCGCCGGAGAACCACTACGGCGTGTGGCAGTACCCGGACCTGGTCGGTTGGGAGGGCTATCCCGAGGGGATCCGGGAGATCTTCGTGACCGCCGACTACGGGGCGGCCCAGCTCGACCTCAAGGACGAGCGGTTCGCCGACGCCCTGGCCAAGGCCGTGCCCGACGGGATCGACTTCGACCCGTACGCGCCCTGACCGACACCGGAACCGACCCCCGGCCCGACCATGCCCTCGTCAGACCATCACGGCCGGGTCCGCCCCGTACGGTCCTCACCCGCCTTTGGACCGTGCGCCGGGCCCGTCCATCCCCCCGGACGCCGAAGGGCCCGCCGACCCGGTCGAGGAGCCGGGGCGGCGGGCCCTCGGTGTGTCCGCGCGGGTGCTCAGCGGTAGGAGTTGGCCCACAGCAGCAGGCACACGAAGACGAAGAAGACCACGATGCCGCTGGTCGCCCAGGGGATGTGGACCTTGGGCCTCAGCTTGCGCACGGCGATGACCAGGAGCACCACCAGCAGGCCCATCACGATGAGGCCGTCCCACGATCCGCTCACGACCGGTCCCTTCGGGGTTCGGGGGTCCTACAGGCCCAGGCCCCTGCCGACGATCTCCTTCATGATCTCGGTGGTGCCACCGTAGATCGTCTGCACGCGGGAGTCCTGCCAGGCCCGTGCCACGGGGTATTCCATCATGTACCCGTACCCGCCGTGAAGCTGGAGGCACCGGTCCATGACGCGGTTGCACATCTCGGTGGTCCACCACTTGGCCTTGGCGGCGTCCTCCACGGTGAGCTCACCCTTGTTGAGCAGCTGGACCCCGCGATCGACGTAGGTCCGGCCCAGGTCCACCTCGGTGGCCAACTCGGCCAGGACGAAACGGGTGTTCTGGAAGCGCCCGATCGACCGGCCGAAGGCGGTCCGCTCCCGGCAGTACTCGATGGTGTGCTGGAGGACGTGGTCCGCCGAGGCGACCGCGCAGGTGGCGATGGACAGCCGCTCCTGGGGCAGGTTCTGGAGCAGGTGGATGAACCCCTGGCCCTCGGTGCCGATGAGGTTGGCGGCCGGTACGCGGACGTCGTCGAAGAAGAGCTCGGCGGTGTCCTGCGCCTTCATGCCGACCTTGTCGAGGTTGCGGCCGCGCTCGAAGCCGGGGGTGCCGCGCTCCACGGCGATCAGGGAGAAGCCCTGCGCCCCGGCGTCGGGGTCGGTCTGGCAGACCACGATGACGAGGTCGGCGTTGATGCCGTTGGTGATGAAGGTCTTGCCGCCGTTGACGACGAACTCGTCGCCGTCGCGTACGGCGGAGGTCCGGATCCCCTGGAGGTCGCTGCCGGTGCCGGGTTCGGTCATGGCGATCGCGGTGATCAGCTCGCCGCTGGCGAAGCCGGGCAGCCAGCGGCGCTTCTGCTCGTCGGTGGTCAGCCCCACCATGTAGGGCGCCATGACGTCGTTCTGGAGGGTGATGCCCAGGCCGCTGGCGTGCGCTCGGCAGATCTCCTCGTTGACGATCTGGTTGTACCGGTAGTCGTCGATCCCGGTGCCGCCGAACTCCTCGGGGACGCCGTGGCCGAGCAGGCCGACGGTTCCCGCCTTCACCCACACCTCCCGGGGCACGATCCCGTCCTTCTCCCACTGGGCGTGGAAGGGGACGACGTCCCGCTTGAGGAACTCGGCCACCGATTCGCGGAAGAGGTCGTGGTCGGCGTCGAAGAGTTCCCGCTTCATGCTCAGCTCCGAGGGTGTCGGGGATCACTGTGTTCCCACACGGTAACCGAACCGCGTTCGGTTTTGAAGTACGGGGGGCAAGCCGGAGCAAAGTTCCGGGACCTCCGCGCGGCTCCCGGAGGCGCGGCGGGTGCGGGTTCCTAGGGTGGACCAGCAGCCGGGCCGTGCGGAGTCGGCCGGCCCGACCCCGGGAGGCGATTCGATGACACACAGCCCCGCCGACCAGCGCGAGTCCCATGGAGGGCGGATCGCGCTGATCATGACCGCCCTCATGCTGGCCGTGCTGCTCTCGGCGCTGGACCAGACCATCGTCTCCACGGCGCTGCCGACGATCGTCTCCGACCTCGGCGGGCTCAACCACCTGTCCTGGGTGATCACCGCGTACCTGCTGGCGGTCACGGCCAGCACCCCGCTCTGGGGCAAGCTCGGTGACCAGTTCGGCCGCAAACGCCTGTTCCTCGCGTGCATCGCGATCTTCCTCGTGGGCTCCGTGCTGTGCGGCCTGGCCCAGGACATGCTCCAGCTGGTGCTGGCCCGGGGCCTCCAGGGCGTGGGCGGCGGCGGGCTCATGGTGCTGGCCTCCGCGATCATCGGTGACGTCGTCTCACCCAGGGAGCGCGGCAAGTACCAAGGGCTGTTCGGCGCGGTCTTCGGGGTCTCCAGCGTGGCCGGGCCCCTGCTGGGCGGGCTGTTCGTGGACCACCTGTCCTGGCGGTGGGTGTTCTACGTGAACCTGCCGCTGGGGCTGCTCGCCTTCCTCACCGTCGTGGCCGTGCTGCCCCGGCAGGACCCGGTCGGCCGCCGGAACATCGACTACGCGGGCATCACGCTGCTGGCCGCCACCGCCGTCTGCCTGACCCTGGTGGCCTCCTGGGGCGGCGGGGTCTACGGCTGGCTGTCCTGGCAGATCCTCTCCCTGGCGGCCGCGGGGCTGGTGCTCGGTGTGGGGTGGTGGCTCACCGCGCGGCGCGCCCCGGACCCGGTGATGCCGCTCAGCCTGTTCCGGAACCCGACCATCGTGGTCGCCATGGCCATCGGTTTCTGCGTGGGCTTCGCGATGATGGGCTCGATGGCGTTCCTGCCGCTCTTCCTCCAGATCGTGCACGGCCTCTCACCCACCGCCTCGGGGCTGCACCTGCTCCCCATGGTCATGGGCATGCTCATCACCTCGATCACCAGCGGCCGCCTGGTCACCCGGACCGGCCGGTACAAGGTCTTCCCTGTCGCGGGCATGGCCCTGACCTCGATCGGCCTCTTCCTGATGTCCGGCATGGGGCCGGACAGCTCCCTGTGGGAGATGGGCGTCTACTTCTTCGTCCTGGGCTCCGGGCTGGGCCTGGTGATGCAGGTGGTGGTCCTGGTGGTGCAGAACGCCTCCTCCTACGACGACCTGGGGGTCTCGACCTCGTCAGCGACCTTCTTCCGGTCCATCGGCGGCTCCTTCGGCACGGCGGTGTTCGGATCGGTCTTCGCCGGACAGCTGGCCTCGGACCTGGCCGCGCGGGCGGGGGCGATCGACCTCCCGCCGGGGGTGGACGCGACCTCGCTGGAGAGCGACCCGGGCGCCATCGACCGCCTGCCCCCGCAGGTGCAGGCGAGCTTCCTGGAGGTCTACGCCGACGCCATCGACACCGTCTTCCTGTGCGCGGTGCCGGTCGCCCTCGTCGGCCTGGTGCTCGCCCTCTTCCTGCGCCAGGACGTGCTGCGCACGACCATCAGGACACCGGACCTGGACGAGACGGTGGCCCCGGTGGCCACGCCGAGCCGCAGCGCGATGGACCAGGTGGAGCGCGAGATCTACGAGGCCTGCGGGTCCGAGGGCACGGAGACCATGTACCAGCGGCTGCGGGAGGCCTCCGGCCTGGAGGTCTCGGCGGAGGCCTGCTGGGCGCTCAGCCACATCGGGGTCCAGGGGCCGCTCGGCGTGGACGACCTGGTGCGCATGTCCGGCCTGAGCGCCTCCCGTTGGGCCGACACCCACCAGGAACTGCTGGAGGCGGGCTACCTGGTCGACGACAGCGCCCCCTGGGAGCTCAACTGGCGCGGGGAGGACGCCGTGCGGCAGCTGTACGAGGCGCAGCGGACGGCGCTGCGCTCGCTGCTCTCCGACTTCGGCCCCGACGAGCACCCGGACGTGTTCGACGTCCTGGAGCGGGTCACCGGCACCACCCTCGGTGACGAGGCCGGGCGCTGGGGCGACCGCACGGACTGAGACCTGCGCGGACGTTCGCAAGACGGGGCCGGGGGCTTGCCTGGGGACTCAAACCGAATACAGTTCGGTTCTATAGGACGTCACATCCCACGCCCCTTGGAGGACCCAGTGGCTGAGGCCTACATCGTCGGTGCGGTACGCACCCCCGTCGGCACCAAGAAGGGTGCCCTGGCCGCCGTGCACCCGGCGGACCTGGGTGCCCACGTCCTCAAGGAGCTCGTCGAGCGCACCGGGGTCGACCCGGCCGCGGTCGAGGACGTCATCATGGGCGTGGTCAGCCAGGCCGGTCCGCAGGCCCTGGACCTGGCCCGCACCGCGTGGCTGTCCGCCGGACTGCCCGAGTCGGTCCCCGCCGTCACCATCGACCGCCAGTGCGGATCCTCGCAGCAGTCCATCCACTTCGCCGCGCAGGGCGTCATGTCCGGCACCCAGGACCTGGTCGTGGCGGCGGGCGTGGAGAACATGGGCATGGTCCCCATGGGCGCCAACGTCCAGTTCGCCCTCGACAACGACCTCCCGCTGTACGGGCAGGGGTGGATCGAGAGGTACGGCTTCCAGGAGATCTCCCAGTTCCGGGGGGCCCAGCTCATGTGCGAGAAGTGGGGTTACAAGCGCGCGCAGCTGGAGGAGTTCGCGCTGGAGAGCCACCGCCGGGCCGCCGCCGCGCAGGAGGCCGGGTACTTCGACGCGCAGATCGCCCCCCTCGCGGGGGTGGCCAGGGACGAGGGCGTGCGCCCGGACACCACCCTGGAGAAGATGGCCGGGCTCAAGCCGCTGCGTGAGGGCTGGGAGCTCACCGCCGCGATCGCCAGCCAGATCTCCGTGGGCGCGGGCGCGCTGCTCATCGCCTCCGAGCGCGCCGTGCAGCGGCACGGGCTCACCCCGCTCGCCCGCGTGGTGCAGCTGTCGCTGGTCGGGGACGACCCGGTCTACATGCTCACCGCCCCGATCCCGGCGACCCGGATCGCCCTGGAGAAGGCCGGTCTGAGCATCGACGACATCGACGTCACGGAGATCAACGAGGCCTTCGCGCCGGTCCCGATGTCGTGGACCGAGGAGCTCGGCGCCGACCCGGCCAGGGTGAACCCCAACGGTGGCGCCATCGCCCTGGGCCACCCGCTGGGCGCCACGGGCTCGATCCTGATGACCAAGCTGGTCAACGAGCTCCACCGGACCGGTGGCCGCTACGGCCTCCAGACCATGTGCGAGGGCGGCGGCCAGGCCAACGTCACCATCGTCGAACGCGTCTGACCCCCGGACCTCGACGGGCCGCGCACCACGTGTGCGCGGCCCGCCGTCAGGGGCCACCCTCCTTGCATGCAGGCATGCCTGCATCTAGTGTGGGGATTATGAGCCAGATGACGTGGAGAACCGATGAAGAGCTGATGCGCAGAGTCAGGTGCTCCGCCGAGAGGCGGGGTGTCAGCCTCAACGAGTACGTCACCCGGGTGATGAGTGCGGCCACCGACCCGGATCTGGAGGACGACGAGGCCAAGGCGGTACGAGCCAAGCTGGCGCAGGCGGGACTCCTGGACGTGTCCGGGACGCCGCGCACCCGACCCAGTCGTGAGGCGGTCGAAGAGGCCCGCCGCGCGGCGGGAGGGGGTACCTCGTTGGAGGACCTTGTGGCGGAAGGGCGTGAATGAGCGTCTTCGCTGACACGTCCGCCGTGGTCAAGCTCTACGCGGACGAGTGCGGGAGCCACCAGGTCCGCGAGCTTGAGGAGCCGCTGGTGGTGTCCCAGTTGACAAGGGTCGAGGTGCCCGCGGCGCTGTGGCGCAAGCATCGCGTCGGAGAACTGGGTGCCGAGAGCACCCGGATCCTGGTGGCGGAGTTCGAAGCCGACTACTTCGGAGCACCGGGTGAGGAGCGGCGCTTCTCGGCGGTCAGGGTCACCGCCGAGATCCTGGAGGAGGCGGTCCGGCTGACGGCGGTACACGGTCTCAGGGCCTACGACGCGGTACAGCTCGCGACGGCCAAGGCTGTGCGATCGGCTGACCCGAGTTGTACGTCATGCGCCGTGTTCGACAAGAACCTGCGTGCCGCCGCTGCGATGGAGGGGTTCTCTCCGCTGCCCGAGGAGGTGCGCGGCCCGTCGTCGTGAGGAGGGGCGTCCGGATCGGGAGGGCACACCCGCGCCGTCAGCGGGCGGGGTGGGTGAGGCCCTCGCCGCCGACGCCGTTCTCCAGGCCGAGCCAGGCCGCCATCTCCTCCAGCTGTTCCACCAGTTCCGGCATGGTGTCGGCGGGGGCGCCCTCCTCCAGGGTGATCTGCCGGGCGAGCAGGGTGCCCGAGGCGCGGTCCGCCTTGAGGTCCACCCGGGCCACGAGGTCGTCGCCCAGCAGGAACGGCAGCACGTAGTAGCCGTGCACCCGCTTGGCGGCGGGCACGTAGATCTCCAGGCGGTAGCGGAACCCGAAGAGCTCCTGCGCGCGGTCGCGGGTCCACACCAGGGAGTCGAACGGACTGAGCAGGGCGCGGGCGTCCACCCTGCGGGGGACGCGGGCGTCCCGGTGCAGGTAGGCGGGGCGCTCCCAGCCCTCCACGGTGACCGGGACCAGTTCTCCGGAGTCCACCAGGTCGGCCACGGCGGCGCGGGACCCGGCGCCCTTGAGCCGGAAGTAGTCGCGCAGGTCGGGCTCGGTGGCGATCCCGTGGGCGCGGGCCGCGATGGCGACCAGCTCGCGGTGGGCCTCCTCCGAGGTGGGGTGGGGGAGCGCGTGCACCTCGGCGGGCAGGACGCGTTCGGGCAGGTCGTAGCGGCGCTCGAACTGGGTGTTGCGGCCGTTCGCGGTGAGGTCACCGATCCAGAACAGGTACTCCAGGCACCGCTTGATCTCGGACCAGTTCCAGCCCCAGTGGTCCTTGGCGCGCGGCACGTCGTGGGCCAGCGCCGCCTCGACCTCCCGGGCGGTGGCCGGGCCGATCCGGGCCACCTCCTCGTGCACCGCCTTGACCAGCTCGGGCCTGTCCTCGCGGATGCCGTTCATCCACCCCACGTTCGACTGGGCGCGGTTGAGCTCCATCCGGTACCGCATGAGGCGGTGGGTGGCGGGCGGCACCAGGCTCGCCTCGTGCGCCCAGCACTCGACCAGCCGGGCCGGGCTGTCACCGACGCTCGTGGTGGTGGCCCGGTCCAGGAGGGCGGGGGAGTAGGCGCCGATCCGGGCGAACACCGGCAGGTACTGGCTGCGCGCGAGCACGTTCACGCTGTCGATCTGGAGCAGGCCCACCCGCCGGACCACGCGCGCCAGGTGGGCGAGCGTGGGCGTGGAGCCCGGCCGGGGATCGTGGAAGCCCTGGGCGGCCAGGGCGATCCGGCGGGCCTGCGGCAGTGAGATCTCCGCGTCGCGGCGGGGGTGTGGTGCGGCCATCTGGTCACCGTATCCGCCGCCGACGACATCTTCGGGTTCAGCCCATCCGGCGGTGCAGGTCGTCGAGCACGGACGGTCCCGGGTCGGTGGGCGCGATCCACGGCCCGGGCAGCGACGGGTCCAGAACGCCCTCCTCCAGCCAGGTGTAGGAGTCGGCCATCAGGCGGCGGGCCAGCCTTCCGTCCAGTTCGTCGGTGTTGGACCACAGCCCCTCGAAGAGGGCGTCGACCCGCAGCCGGGACTGGTGGCAGAACACGTCCGCCACCTCCAGCGGTGTGGTGCCCCGTTCGGGGTGGGCGTCGGCGTCGGCTCGGGCGCGCACGACCACGGCACTCGTCGCGAAGAGCTCGGCGCCGACGTCCACCACGCGCCCGAGGAAGCCCTGCCGGGTCTCCAGCCCTCCGCGCCAGCGGGACATCGCGTAGAAGGTGGAGCGCGCGAGCCGACGCGAGGCGCGCTCCACGAAGCGCAGGTGCTGGGCGAGGGGGCCGAACTCCTCGAAGGCCGACGGCACCTGGCCCCGGCCGACCACCAGGGTCGGCAGCCACCGGGCGTAGAACCCGCTCGCCCTGGCGGCGGCCCTCGCCTTCCGGGACCGGCTGGCGTCGGGGTCGACGAGGTCCCCGGCCACGGCCAGGTGCGCGTCCACGGCCTCGCGGGCGATCAGGTGCCGCATGATCTCCGTGCTTCCCTCGAAGATCCGGTTGATCCGCAGGTCGCGGAGCAGCTGCTCGGCGGGCACCCCGCGCTCGCCCCGCGCGGCCTGTGATCCGGCGGTCTCGTACCCGCGCCCGCCGCGCACCTGGACGAGCTCGTCGGCGACCCGGTACGCCATCTCCGACGTCCAGAGCTTGGCGAGGGCCGCCTCCACGCGGATGTCGTGGCGCCCGTCGTCGGCCATCCGCCCCGTCAGGTCGAGCACGGCCTCCATGGCGTAGGTGGTGGCTGTGATGAAGGACAGCTTCCTGGCGACCTCCTCGTGTCGGCCCACCGGGCGACCCCACTGCACGCGCTCACGGGACCACTCACGGGCGATCCCGGTGGCCCACTTGCCCGCGCCCACGCAGAGGGCGGGCAGGGACAGGCGTCCGGTGTTGAGTGTGGACAGCGCGATGCGCAGCCCCTCGCCCTCCGCGCCGATCCGCTGGTCGGCGGGCACCCGGACCCCGTGCAGGCGGGTCACCCCGTTCTCCAGGCCCTTCAGGCCCATGAAGCGGTTGCGGTGCTCCACGGTGACGCCGGGGGAGTCGCCCTCCACCACGAACGCCGTGATCCCGCCCGGGTGCCCGGGTCCCTCGGGCACCCGCGCCATCACGAGGAGGAGCTCGGCCACCACGCCGTTGGTGGTCCACAGCTTGACCCCGTCCAGCAGGTACGCCGCACCGCCGTCCGCGGGGGTGGCGGTGGCGCGCAGCCGTGCGGGGTCACTGCCCACGTCGGGTTCGGTGAGCAGGAAGGCGCTGACGGCCCCCTCGGCGCAGCGGGGCAGGTAGGCCCGCCGCTGTTCCTCGGTGCCGAACCGGGCGACCGGCTGCGGGACCCCGATGGACTGGTGGGCGGAGAGCAGGGCGGCGACCGCCGGGCAGACGGAGCCGACGAGGGTCAGGGCGCGGTCGTAGTGGAGCTGGGAGAGGCCGAGTCCGCCGTACCGGGCGGGGATCCGCATCCCGAACGCGCCGATCCCGCGCAGGGCCGCGACGGTCTCGTCGGGGACGCGTTCCTCCAGCTCGATACGGGGTGCGTCGACGTCCTCGCACACCTCGCGCAGCCGGGCGAGGAAGGCCTCCGCCCGCTCTGTCTCCGGCTCGTCCGGGTACGGGGGATCGGCCAGGTCCAGGCGCAGGCGGCCCAGGTACAGCTCCTTGGCGAAGCTCGGCCGGTTCCCTCCGCCCTCCCTGGCGCGTTCGGCCACCCGGCGGGCCTCGCGGGGATCGTCCGTCGACATGACACGCTCACCTCACCTGGGGGGAGGGTCTGTGTGGCCTCCACCACAGGCCTACCCGGAGGGTGTGGGTCCGATACCCATGAGGGTCCCGGTACCTGGAAGGCGGGAAAAACCTTGCGCACGATGCGAACCGTTCGAGGGGCCCGGCCGTCCAACGAAGCGCGACGGAAACCAACCGAGCTCATGCCGGGAGTCGCCGAACCCCGGTGCGGAGGACGGCCGCACCGGGGTTCCCCCTGTCCGCACCGGCCCGACCCGCGTGTCCGGCCAGGTCGGGGCGGTCCGTCGGCGCGATCCTCTAGCCTTTGGCTGTGCGTATCGCGACATGGAATGTGAACAGTGCCCGGGCCAGGGCCGAGCGGATCGGCGACTGGCTGGACCGGAGCGACATCGACGTCCTCGCCATCCAGGAGACCAAGGCCCGCGACGACCAGTTCCCCGCGTCGGTCCTCACCGACCGCGGGTACGAGGTCGCCCACCACGGCCTCTCCCAGTGGAACGGGGTCGCGATCGCCTCGCGCGTGGGGTTGGAGGACGTCCGGATCGGCTTCCCCGGCCAGCCGGGCTACGGCGACCCCGAGGAGCGTGAGGCCCGCGCCATCGCGGCCACCTGCGGCGGCGTCCAGGTATGGAGCCTGTACGTGCCCAACGGCCGGGAGATCGACCACCCGCACTACGCGTACAAGCTGCGCTGGCTGGAGGCCCTGCGCGAGGCGGGCGCCGCGCGCCTGGCCGAGGACCCCGAGGCCCAGATCGCCTACGTCGGTGACTTCAACATCGCCCCGCAGGACGACGACGTGTGGGACATGGCCGCCTTCGAGGGGCTCACCCACGTCACCGAACCCGAGCGCACCGCCTTCACCGAGCTGGTCGGCGCCGGGTTCTCCGAGGTCGTGCGCGAGTACACGCCCGGCCCCGGCGTCTACACCTACTGGGACTACAAGGGGTTGTCCTTCCCCAAGCGCAAGGGCATGCGCATCGACTTCGTGCTCGCCTCGCCCGCGCTGAGGGCCCGGGTGACCGGTGCGAGCATCGACCGTGAGGAGCGCAAGGGCAAGGGCGCCTCCGACCACGCCCCCGTCATCGTCGCCCTCGACGGTGCGGACAGCCAGCCGGTCGACCGGCCCAAGAAGTGACCTGGGGAATGAACAGAGAAGTGGGTAACGAAGTGAGCGCCGTGCCGCGCGTCGCCGTCCTCGGCAGCGTCAACATGGACCTGGTGGCCTACGTGGACACGGTCCCGGGTGGCGGCGAGACCGTCACCGGCACGGACTTCCGGCAGGTCCCCGGAGGCAAGGGCGCCAACCAGGCGGTCGCGGCCGCGCGCGCCGGGGCCGAGGTGGCCTTCCTCGGGGCGGTCGGAGACGACGCCTTCGGTGCCCAACTGCGCGCCAACCTGGTGTCCAGCGGGATCGACACCTCCGGTCTGCGCACCGTCCCGGGGGTGTCCGGGGTGGCGCACATCGCCGTGGACGGCGGTGGCGGCAACCGGATCATCGTGGTGCCGGGCGCCAACGCCGAGGCCGGGGCGGTCGACGGAGACGAGGCGCGGGTGGCCGGCGCCGCCGCGCTGCTGCTCCAGCTGGAGCTGCCGATGGAGGCCGTGGTCGCCGGGGCGCGGCTGGGCCGGGGCCTGGGCGTGCCGGTCTACCTGACGCCCGCGCCAGCGCGGGAGCTCCCGGACGAGCTCCTGGCCAACGTGGACGTGCTCGTGCCCAACCAGCACGAGGCCGCCGCCATCACCGGGCACACCGAACCGCGCGCCGCGCTGGCGGCGCTGCTGGAGAGGGTGCCCGAGGTGCTGTTGACCCTGGGCGAGGACGGCTCGCTGTTCGGGCGTCGGGGCGAGGAGCCGGTGCACGTTCCGGCGCGTCGGGTGGAGGCCGTGGACACCACGGCGGCCGGTGACACGTTCTGCGGCTCGTTCGCGGTGGCCCGGGCCGAGGGCCGGTCGGCGCGGGAGGCGATGGAGTTCGCCGCGGCCGCCGCCGCGATCTCCGTGGGACGGCACGGAGCCAGTTCGTCGATGGCCTCGCGGGACGAGGTGGAGGCCCTGATCAGGGGCTGAGTGCGGTGCCGCTCCGGTGTCCGGGCCCGGCTCGGGTGCCGGACGGCAGCGGACGGGATCGGGCGCGCGCCCTGGCCACGGGGGTCAGGGGGTGTGCCCGATCTGCTTGAGGAACGGCGCGGGGTCCTGGTCCTGGAGGCGGACCTCCAGCACGATGTCCACGGTGTCCCCGACCAGGCGGCCGCCCCAGGGCACGGGCCCGCCGTCGCCGACCCCGAAGTCGGACAGGCTGATCTGGGTCGTGGCGGAGAAGAAGTGGCCGTACGTGTCGTCGGGCGAGGCGTAGTCGGGGGCCTCGCCCACCCACTCGCCGTTGAGGACGACGGGGAGCGCCGTGCCGTGGATGGCGAGGTCGCCGTGCAGGCGGAAGGAGTTCCGCTTCCTGCCGGGCTCCAGGCGGGTGGAGGTGAAGCGGATCTCCGGGTGCCGCTCCACGTCGAGGAAGTCGGCGGAGCGCAGGTGCGCGTCGCGGGCGTTGACGCCGGTGTTGACGCTGTCCGACTCGATCACGACCTCCACCGAGGAACGAGCAGGGTCCTCCGCCACGCGGACCTGCCCGTCGGCCTTGCCGAAGGTGCCCTGGACCCGGCCGAAGCGCAGGTAGTGGGCGACGAAGATCAGGCTGGAGTGCAGCGGGTCGAGGTGCCAGGTACCGGGGCCCGGGCCGAACTCGGGGGTGGATGTCATGGGCGTTAACTCCCTTTGTGTCCGGTATGAGACATTCGTCCACATACTGTAGGTCCGACGCCCGACCAGAACCCCTGGTTCGCCTCTGACCTGCGGCGAGACTTTCGACTCGCCCCGACCGGGAGCCCCCTTGGGGCGGAGAGCCGCACACACGAAGGGAGGGCCGGAGCCCGTGGCCCCGACCCTCCCGACGTACACGCGCCGACGCGCTACATGTGCTCGGGCGACTCCACGCCGAGCAGGTCCAGCCCCTGGACCAGCACGCGCAGCGCCACGGACACCAGCGCCAGCCGCGACTCGCGCTCGGCGTCGGTCCGGGCCGTCAGCACGGGGCAGTGCTCGTAGAACGCGGTGAGCGTCTGCGCCAGCTCGAACAGGTACGTGGACAGCCGGTGCGGCTGGAGGTGGTCGCCCACCTGCTCCACCACGGCCCCGAAGCCCAGCAGCTTCAGCGCGAGGTCCCGCTCGGAGCCCTCGGAGACGGTGATCCGCCCGTCGACGGACCGGGGGTCCACCCCGCCCTTGCGGAAGATGGAGCGGATCCGGGCCTGCGCGTACTGGATGTACGGGCCGGTGTTCCCGGTCAGCGCCAGCATGCGGTCGAAGTCGAACACGTACTCGGTGTCGTGCGAGACCGACAGGTCCGCGTACTTCACCGCGCCGATGCCGACCTTGCGGGCGATCTCCGCCTGGCTCTCGGCGTCCAGGTCGGGGCGGTTCTCCGCGACCACGGCCGCCGCCCGCTCGATCGCCTCGTCCAGCAGCTGCACGAGCCGGACCGGGGCGCCGCTGCGGGTGCGCAGGATCTTGCCGTCCGGGCCCAGCACGTTGCCGATCTGCACGTGCGTGGTCTCGACGCTCTCCGGCAGCCATCCGGCCGCGCGGGCGGTGGCCCACACCATCTTGAAGTGCATGGCCTGCGGGGCGCCGACCACGTACAGGATGCGGTCGGCCTTGAGGTCGTCCACCCGGTACCGGACGGTCGCCAGGTCCGTGGTGGCGTAGCCGTAGCCGCCGTCGCTCTTGCGGACGATCAGCGGGACCGGCTTGTCCTCGCGGCCGGTGAAGCCTTCGAGGAACACGCACAGGGCGCCGTCGCTGATCTCCGCGATGCCCTTGGACTCCAGCTCGTCGCACACGTCCGCGAGCATCGCGTTGTAGCTGCTCTCACCGGCGAGGTGCTCGTCGGTGAGGGTGACGCCCAGCTTGGCGTAGACCTTGTTGAAGTAGACCCGGGACAGGCCCACCAGCTCGCGCCACAGGCGCAGCGTCTCCTCGTCCCCGCTCTGGAGGGCGACCACCCGGCGGCGCGCGCGGGCGGCGAAGTCGTCCGCGCCCTCGCCGGAGGAGTCGAACTTGGTCCGGGCCGCCTGGTAGAAGGCGTTGGGGTCCGTGGTGAGGAGGTCGGCCTCCTCGGAGTCCTCCCCGGCCTCCAGCAGGTGCTCGATGAGCATGCCGAAGGGGGTGCCCCAGTCACCGATGTGGTTCTGCCGGATGACGTTGTGGCCCAGGAACTCCAGGGTGCGGGCCAGGGAGTCGCCCACCACCGTGGTGCGCAGGTGGCCGACGTGCATCTCCTTGGCCACGTTGGGCGCGGAGTAGTCGACCGGGATGTTCAGGCGCTCCTGGACCGGAACGCCCACGCGCGGGTCGTCGAGGAGCTGGCGCGCCTGGTCCGCGATCCAGTCCTCGCGCAGCGTGAGGTTGATGAAGCCCGGCCCGCTGACCTCGATGTCTCTGCACACGTCAGCGACGTCGAGGTGCTCCATGATCGCCGCGGAGACCTCGCGGGGCTTGCGGCCCAGGCGCTTGGCGAGCGCGAGTGCGGCGTTCGCCTGGTAGTCAGCGAACTGGGACGGGCGGACGACGGGATCGGTGTCGGCGTACTCGGGGCCGAAGGCGGCGCCGAGGGCGGACTGGACCCGTCGCGAGAGTACTTCCTGCGGGTCGGCCATGCCCCTAAGACTACCGACCGCCTATCCCCTTCCCGACAGGTTTCAAACGGTCCTCCCGGACGCCGATTCGCCGGGGCTCCGCCGGATACGCTCCCCTCCATGAGCGAAGCGTGGAACCCCGACACCCCCGGCGTGCTGAGACTGCCCTCCGGCCGCCTGGTCCGTGGCAGGGGCCTCGGTTACCCGCTGCCGCAGGGTCCGACACCGGGGTTCGGGGTCTACCTGCTGGAGCACGAGCCGCCGACCTTCCTGTGGTCCGCCCGCTGGGTGCGCTGGCCGGACTTCGGACTGCCCGCCGAGGACGAGGACGCCCTCGCGGGGTTCCGCGAGGCCCTGGAGCGCGCCGACGGGGAACGGGTGGAGCTGGCCTGCCTGGGCGGGCGGGGCCGGACCGGGACCGCGCTCTCCTGCCTCGCGGTGCTGGACGGGGTGCCCGCCGACGAGGCCGTGTCCTTCGTACGCGAGCACTACTCCCCGCACGCGGTGGAGACCCCCGAGCAGGAGGCCTACGTGCGGGCCTTCGGAGCCTCCCGGGACTGAACGGCTCCGGGGCTGAACGAGTCCCGGGACCGGACCGGGCGCGGCCGCCCGGATCCGGGTCAGCGCTCCTCGGAGCGGCGGTGGAGCCAGTGCGGGGAGCGCTGGGGCACCCGGCGGCGGATCTGGTCACCGATCCGCCCGCCCGCCAGGTCGTGGGCGAGCCGACAGGCCTGCGCGATGCCCTCCGGGTGGCTGTCCCCGTGCGCGATGACCACGGTGCCGTTCAGGCCCAGCAGGGCGGCGCCGCCGTAGGTCTCGCTGTCGAACCGCTCCCGCAGCCTGCGCAGGGCGCCGCGCTGGAGCACCGCCCCGGCCTTGGCCATGGTGGAGGAGGTGAGGGCGTCCTTGACGGCGTTCATCGTGAAGGCGGCGGTCCCCTCGATGGTCTTGAGCGCCACGTTGCCGGTGTGGCCGTCGGTGACCACCACGTCCACCCTGCCGAGCATCAGGTCGTGGCCCTCGATGTTGCCCCGGAAGTCCATGGACTCGGATCCCTCGGCGGCCAGTAGTTCGCTGGCCCTGCGGATCAGCTTGTTGCCCTTGCCCGGCTCGGAACCGATGTTGAGCACGCCGACGCGGGGCCGCTCCACCCCGAAGGCGGTCTGCGCGTAGGCGCACCCCAGGTGCGCGAACTGGACCAGCATCTCGGGCTTGGCGTCGGCGTTGGCCCCGGCGTCCACCATGATCGTCGGCACCGGTCCGGTCGGCAGGGTCACGGCCAGGGCCGGTCGCAGCACCCCGGGCTGGGTTCGCAGCCGCACCGTGGAGGTGGCCACGATCCCGCCGGTCGAACCCGCCGAGACCAGGGCGTCGGCGTCGCCCCGCCGGATCAGCCGACACGCCACCGCGGCGCTGGAGCGGGGCCGGCGCCAGCTGGCCAGGGCCCCCTCGTCCATGGCGAGGTTGTCCTCGGCGTGCACCACCGGGACGTCGCGCAGGGCGCCCTCCTCGGCGAGCTGGGCGGCGATCTCGGTCCGGCGCCCCACGAGCAGGACCCGCAGGCCCAGCTCACGGACGGCCCTGACGGCGCCGCGCACGACCTCCCCGGGGGCGTTGTCGCCGCCCATGGCGTCCACCGCGATGATGGGCGGTGACGTACGCGGTACCGGTGCGTCCGCGTCGGGTGTGCCAGTCACAGCTTCCTCACACGGTCGGTTGGTGCTGGTGGGCGGGTGGGCGTGCCGTCCGCGCAGCTCGGCGCCGTTTCACGGCACGGGTGACCGCGCCCTTTCGGGGCCGCACGGGGTGATGTGGTGACACGTTATCGGGTCGCTCCGCCGCTGCCTACGGACGGTACGTTCGTGCGGTCATGCGAGGATACTTCCTGTATGTCCAGGTCAGGGCTGGATATTACGCAGAGTGGGTACAAAGCCCCTAGACGGGGTATATCCGCTCGCTGGCTGGTCCGCCGGAAACACTCTGGTCACAGCCGATAACTGATTTTTCATCCCCAGGTGGTTCCCCGGTACCCGTATGCCGGAGCCACCGGCTCAGGGCTGCCCTGCTCCATGAGGGCGGGCCCCTGTCCAACCGCAGGAGAGGAGAGGCGTGAGCGTAACGCCAGACGTGGCACAGTCCGCGTCCGCCGGACGTCGGTTTCGTGCCTACACGACGAAACACCTTGACGAGCTCACGGCGAGAGCCGGTCTCGCGGCTGACGAGCAGCTCGCGGTCAAAGCGGTCGCGCACGTGCTGCCGTTCCGCGTCAACAGCTACGTCATCGACGAGCTGATCGACTGGGACGCCGCTCCCGACGATCCGATCTACCGCCTGGTCTTCCCGCAGGCCGACATGCTGCCCGCGGACGACGTCTCCAGGATCGCGGACCTCATCAGTTCCGGCGCTGGCCGCAAGGAGCTCAACGAGGCCGCCAACGGCGTCCGCGCCAAGCTGAACCCGCACCCCGCCGGGCAGATGGACCTCAACGTGCCCACCACGGGCAACGAGGAGCCCATCCCGGGTATCCAGCACAAGTACAAGGAGACGGTCCTCTTCTTCCCGAAGCAGGGCCAGACCTGTCACGCGTACTGCACCTACTGCTTCCGGTGGGCGCAGTTCGTCGGTGACGCCGACCTCAAGTTCGCGTCCGGCGAGATCGACCAGATGGTCGACTACGTGCGCTCGCACCCCGAGGTCACCAGCGTCCTGTTCACCGGCGGCGACCCGATGATCATGGGTGAGGGGGTCATCTCCCGCTACATCGAGCCGCTGCTGGAGATCGAGCACCTGGAGGCCATCCGGATCGGGACCAAGGCGCTGGCCTACTGGCCGCAGCGCTTCACGACCGACCCGGACGCGGACGACACGCTCCGCCTGTTCGAGAAGGTCGTGGCCTCGGGCAAGAACCTCGCGTTCATGGCCCACTTCTCGCACCCGAACGAGATGAAGTCCGAGCTCGTGCAGGAGGCCGTGCGCCGCATCCGCGCCACGGGGGCGGTCATCCGCACCCAGGCCCCGCTGATCCGCACGATCAACGACTCCTCGGCCACGTGGGAGGACATGTGGCGGACGCACCTGCGCCACGGCATGGTGCCCTACTACATGTTCGTCGAGCGTGACACCGGCCCGCAGGACTACTTCGCGGTGCCGCTGGCCGAGGCCTACGACATCTTCCGGGGCGCGTACCAGAAGGTCTCGGGCCTCGCCCGGACCGTGCGCGGCCCGTCGATGTCCGCGACCCCGGGCAAGGTCTGTGTGGACGGCGTGACGGAGATCATGGGAGAGAAGGTCTTCGTCCTGCACTTCATCCAGGCGCGCGACCCGGAACTGGTCGGCCAGCCCTTCTTCGCCAAGTACGACGAGAAGGCCGCCTGGCTGTTCGACCTCAAGCCCGCCCTCGGAGCCACCCACTTCCCGTGGGAGAACGCCCCGGTCGGCGCCAACGGCCTGGTCGACCCGACCCGCCTCTAGCGGCGGGGCCCGTTCGGACGGGCGCTGGAGAACAGCGGAGCCCGGCACCCTGGTGGGTGCCGGGCTCCGTCCGTGTCCGCGTCGTGGACGGAAGGAGGCCGCCGTGGGACGGGTGTGTCGACCACGGGGCCGACGACGCGGACACGGGTCCCGGGATGGTCTGTGGTGGGGGATGAGGGCCCCGGGCGCCGTGGTTCGGAAGGGTGCGGTGCGTCGGGTCCGGCACCGCTCGGGTCAGTCGAGGAGGGCGTCGAAGTCGCCGGTCTTGGCGCCCCGGACGAAGGCCCTGATCTCGGCTGGCGTGTACACCAGCGCGGGACCCTGGGGATCACGGGAGTTGCGTACGGCGATGTCACCGCCGGGCAGGGTCGCGACCTCCACGCAGTTGCCGTCCGGGTTGCTCCAACTGCTCTTGGTCCATGCGACCTCCAACCGGTCCGCGGGGACGCCGTTGTAGATCGGTTGCATCCTCAACCTCCTGGAAGTTCGGGGACTGGTGAGCGGGGTGTCCGCGGACGGCTCCGGCACGCCGTGACCGTCGGACCCGACCACCCGGGCACCGTCCGTCCTGTCCAGGGACGGGCGGTTTATTGGCGGGTGATCCCTTTGTCCCCATACGAGGCCAAAGCGTAGTCCATGCACGTGCATCGGTGATTGCATCCGTAATCAACCCCCGATCGGTGCACGGCGATGGCATCGAAGGAACCGCATGTCAGGACTAACGTGCCGGAGGCGCAGAAGGTTCGGTGTTCCGGGATTGTTTCCCAGTCGTGGCCGAAGGCGGACACGAAAGCGACCCCGTGGGTACGCAGGGCGTTCACGGGGTCGCGGGGGGTGCGGGTCCGGGGCGCGGGGGATCGGGGGGGACGGGGCGGGCCGGTCGCGGTGGCTGTGCGCGGGCGGCGCCCGGCGGACCGGCCCGTCCTAACCCCCGTAGCGCTTGAGGAAGTCCTGGAGGAGGTCCGGGGTCTGGCCCGGGAGGGGAGCCTGGGTGGCCAGGTGGTCCATGGTCTGCGCGTAGCGGCTGGTGTCGTCGAACTTGTCGAAGTACAGGGCGCTGCTCAGCTGCTCCAGGTAGACCACGTCCGGCAGCTGCGGCGTGGGGAACCGCAGGATGCTGAACGGGCCGCCCGCGGCCGGGTGGCCGCCCATGGCGAACGTGGCGATCTGGATGGTGATGTTGGGGCGGCTGGCCATCTCCAACAGGTGCTCGACCTGCTCCCGCATGACCTCGGGGTCACCGAAGGGACGGTGCAGCACCGCCTCGTCGATGACCGCCCACAGGCGCGGCGGATCGCCCTCGGCGGACGTGAAACGCCGTTGCCGATGCATGCGCATGTTCACACGGCTGTTGACGTCCTCCTCGGAGGTGGCCGTGCGCGAGAGCCGGATCACCGCGCGGGCGTAGGCCTCCGTCTGGAGCAGTCCGGGCACGAACTGGACCTCGAAGGTACGGATGACCGACGCGGCCTCCTCCAGGCCCACGTAGACGCCGAACCACTGCGGCAGCACGTCGCCGTACTTGTGCCACCAACCCTGGGCGTTGGCGCTGGAGATCATCCCGACCAGCGCCTCGCGCTGCTCCGGCTCCCGCACTCCGTACAGTTTCAGCAGGTCGTCGACGTCGCGGTGCTTGAAGCTGACCTGGCCGAGCTCCATCCGGCTGATCTTGGCGTGGGACGCCCGGATGGCGTACCCGGCGTCCTCCCGGGAAATGCCCTTCTCCTGGCGCAAGCGCCGCAGCTGGGTGCCGAGCAGAATGCGCAGCACGGTGGGACCACCACTGGAATTGGCCAGGAAATCCTGTGTGACCTGGTGGTTCGGCGTTGGGTCTGCTACCACTTCGCCTCCCTATGGAGTGGTATTGGCGGGAGCGACCGCTCAGTATACCGATGTCGTTCTTCCGGGACAGGGGCGTCGAGCGCCGATTCGAACCCCAGTGAAGGGTACCGGCGAGAATCCCGGAAGACGGGCGGACGAATTCTTCGTGAGGGGGCCTACCGAAAGGGGGAGGGCTTCCTATAGTGTTGCCGAACGTTGCGCTGCACGTGCATCTGTGGTTTGCGTATGTAAGGAACACGTATGCCGGAGCAGAGCGCGGCGCAGGCCGGACGCGCGAACCGACATCATCCGTGAGGACCGTGATGAACACAGAGCTGGTGCCTTCGGAGCTGCACGCCGGGGCATCCTGGGGTCCGCACTCCCGGGCGCGCACGCCCGAGACGACCCGGGGCGGGTGGTGGGACCCGTCGCTCGGCCGACTGGGCATCGGGGAGAGCACCCGCGCCCCCGGTGGCGCTGCGGCCTGCTACGGCGCGGTACCGGACTCGGTCCGGTCGGCGCGGGAGTTCGGCGCCGACAACCTGTCCGCGTGGGGGCTCTCGCGGCTGGCCGAGGACCTCCGGCTCGTCATCTCCGAACTGGTCGGCAACGCGTGCCGTCACGCGGTCTCCGACGACCTCCCCGAGCACACCCGGGTCACCCTCCAGCTGCGGCCGTTCCCCCGGGACGGCGCCGTGGTCTGCATGGTCGCGGACCCCAACCCGCGCGGACCGGTCCGGGTCGAGGCGCACCATTTCGCCGAGTCGGGGCGCGGGCTCGGGCTGGTGGCCGCATTCAGTCGCGAATGGGGTTGGAATCCCGTGGACGGTCACGGAAAGATCGTCTGGGCGATTTGCGGTTCTGATCCGTTCTGACGGTCCGTCGATTTCCTCGGGAAACGGGCGGTGACCGCGTTCCGGGACAGCTGTGGAGTCCGCCGGTCCGAGTAGGCTGTCAAGGCATGTCGGCATTTGACCGACGGCGGCACAGACCCCACCGGCCCCGAACACGGGAGTAAGGCGTGGCCGTACTGGATCCGGACCAGGAGCGCTTCCGCTGCGACGGCATGTCCGTCGTCCACCTCAAGGGCGAGATCGACATCGCCACGGCCGAGGGCGTGTACGCCCGGCTGGCCTCCTCCGTGGTCGAGAACTGTACCGTCGTGGACCTCTCCGAGGTGGCCTTCATCGACGCCTCCGGGGTCAACGCCCTGGTCGGCGCCCTGCGGATCGCCGCCGGCTCCCAGCGCCACCTGCTGGTCGCGAGCCCGCCCCGCCAGCTGAGCCGCATCCTGGACGTCCTGGACCTGCACGGGGTGCTGCCCACCCACGCCGACGTCGTGGCGGCCCGGGCCAGCCACACGGCCCACGCCCTGCACTGACCACGAGAACGGGGCGCGCCGCCGGGGGAGGACCCCCGTGCGACGCGCCCCGCACGTGTCACGACCTACTCCACGGTCACGCTCTTGGCGAGGTTGCGGGGCTGGTCCACGTCGTTGCCCTTGGCCAGGGCGAGCTCGCACGCGAACACCTGCATGGGGATCGTCGCGACGATCGGCTGGAGCAGGGTCGGCACCGCCGGGATCTCGATGAGCGAGTCCGAGTACGGACGCACCGACTCGTCGCCCTCCTCGGCGATCACGATGGTGCGGGCGCCGCGGGCGCGCACCTCCTGGATGTTCGAGACGATCTTGTCGTGCAGCACGCTGCGCCCCTTGGGCGAGGGCACCACGACGACCACCGGCAGGCCGTCCTCGATGAGCGCGATCGAGCCGTGCTTGAGCTCACCGGCGGCGAACGCCTCGGCGTGCATGTACGCCAGCTCCTTGAGCTTGAGCGCGCCCTCCATCGCCACGGGGAAGCCCACGTGGCGGCCCAGGAACAGGACGGTCTTCTCGTCGGCCAGGGAGCGGGCCAGTTCACGGACCGGCTCCACCGAGTCCAGGACCCGCTCGATCTGCTCCGGCATGGTGGCCAGCTGCGCGATCACGGCGTTGATCTCGTCACCGAACTTCATCCCGCGCACCTGGGCCAGGTACAGGCCGATCAGGTAGCAGGCGGCCAGCTGGGTGAGGAAGGTCTTGGTGGCGGCCACCCCGACCTCCGGACCGGCGTGCGTGTACAGCACGCCGTCGGACTCACGCGGGATGGTGGAGCCGTTGACGTTGCAGATCGCCAGCACGCGGGCGCGCTGCTCGCGGGCGTAGCGGACCGCCATCAGGGTGTCCATGCTCTCGCCGGACTGCGAGATGGCGATGACCAGGGTCTGCTGGTCCAGGATCGGGTCGCGGTAGCGGAACTCGCTGGCGACCTCCACCTCGCAGGGGATCCGGCACCAGTGCTCGATCGCGTACTTGGCGATCAGGCCCGCGTGATAGGACGTGCCGCACGCGATGATGACGATCTTCTCGACCGACCGCAGCTCGGCGGGGGTCAGCCGCATCTCGTCCAGGGTGAGCTGGCCGTCGACCGAGACCCGGCCCAGGAGGGTGTCCGCGACAGCCTTGGGCTGCTCGACGATCTCCTTGAGCATGAAGTAGTCGTAGCCGTCCTTCTCCGCCGCCGAGGCGTCCCAGTCCACGTGGTACTCGCGCACGTCCACGGGGTTGCCCTCGTAGTCGGTGACGAGCACGGAGTCGGCGCGCAGCTCCACGACCTGGTCCTGGCCGAGCTCGACCGCCTCGCGGGTGTGGGCGATGAACGCCGCCACGTCGCTGGCCAGGAAGTTCTCGCCCTCGCCGCGACCGACGACGAGCGGGGAGTTGCGGCGCGCCGCGACGACCAGGTCGGGGTCGTCGGTGGAGACGGCCACCAGCGTGAAGGCGCCCTCCAGGCGCTTGCACACCTCGCGCATGGCCCCGGGCAGGTCACCGTCGCCGCGCCGCTCCAGCTCCTTGCTGAGCAGGTGGGAGGAGACCTCGGTGTCGGTCTCGGACAGGAACTTGCAGCCCTGCTCCTCCAGCTCGGCCCGGAGGGCGGCGAAGTTCTCGATGATGCCGTTGTGGACGACGGCCACCCGGTTGTCGTTGTCGACGTGGGGGTGGGCGTTCACGTCGTTGGGCGCACCGTGCGTGGCCCAACGGGTGTGACCGATCCCGGCGCCCTCACCGGAGACAGGGTGTTCCTCCAGGGCCTGGCGCAGGTTGGCGAGCTTGCCCGCCCGCTTCTCGGAGCGCAGGGTTCCCTCACCCAGCACAGCGACACCCGCGGAGTCATATCCGCGGTACTCCAACCTCGCGAGGCCGTTCACGACGACCTCAAGCGCCGGTTGCGGCCCGACGTAGCCAACGATTCCGCACATGGGCGCCAGCGTAGGCCAAAAGATGTCCGGAATCGACCAACCAGTGGTACATACCAATAGTCATTTTCCCAGGTGGCGGTATAGACCATTTGGTGTATCCGAGGTGGACCACGCAGGTGGGAGGGTAGGGGAGGGCGCCGAGTGGAACCGGTTCCTCCCCGACGAACCCACCCAAAAAACCTCGCGTGTCGCCCGCGTGTACGTGTGGTGTCCCGCACGTTCCCGTCCCGCGTCGGACAATCGGGGGACCGGCTGCCCGGAGTGGGGGAGCGCCTCGTCTAAGGTGGTCAACCGTGTCTCACGCGACGAAGAACGGCATCTCCTCGCCGTACGTGGAACTGGACCGAGCGGCCTGGGCCGCACTCCGGGCCTCCACGCCCCTGTCCCTGACCGAGGCCGACCTCAGCGACCTGCGAGGTACCAACGACCCCACCTCCCTCGACGAGGTCCGCGACATCTACCTGCCGCTCTCCCGTCTGCTCAACCTCTACGTGGGCGCGACGCAGCAGCGGCACGCCGCGGTGCGCGCCTTCCTCGGGGAGTCGGACCGGCCGTCGCCGTTCATCATCGGCGTGGCGGGCAGCGTCGCCGTGGGCAAGTCCACCACGGCGCGCCTGCTGCGCTCCCTGCTCGCCCAGTGGCCCAACCACCCCGACGTCGAGCTCGTCAGCACGGACAACTTCCTCCACCCGAACTCGGTCCTCCAGTCGCGCGGGCTCATGCGCCGCAAGGGGTTCCCGGAGAGCTACGACCGGCGCGCGCTGGTCCGGTTCGTGTCGGAGATGAAGGCCGGAGCCGACCGCCTCGACATCCCCGTCTACTCCCACCTGCACTACGACGTCGTGCCCGGTGAGCGCCAGACCGTGCACCGCCCCGACATCCTCATCGTCGAGGGCATCAACGTGCTCCAGCCCGCGACCGCGGGACGGCTGGCGGTCGCTGACTTCTTCGACTACTCCATCTACGTCGACGCCAAGGTGGACAACGTCCGCAGCTGGTACCTGGAACGGTTCCGGGAGCTGCGGCGCACCGCCTTCTCCGACCCCCGCTCCTACTTCCACCACATGGCCACCACCATCGAGGAGGCCCAGGCGCTGGAGTTCGCCGCCAACACCTGGGAGACCATCAACGAGGTCAACCTCGTGGAGAACATCCGCCCGACCCGGGGGCGGGCCACCCTCGTGCTGTTCAAGGGCGACGACCACCGCGTCAGCCGGGTGCGCCTGCGCAAGACCTGAGCGCGTTCCGCGTCTCCCCCGGCCGTCTCCCCGGCCGTCTCCGCGGTCGGGGAGGCCGACGCGCGTTCGGCGGGGGCGGGGCCGCATGCGGCCACAGGGGTCTCGACGACACCCGGGCCCTCCGCACCGAGTCGGGGCGGGGTCCTCGGGGCGCGGGGGTCCTCGCGGGGTCGCGTGCGCGTCGACGCCCGAGGTGCGGCGGCCCGCCGGACAATCCGGCTAACGGCCCCGTGCTCCCCGCCTCATGGCTACCGTGACCCTATGGCCACTCCTAACGAGTACGTCCCCACCCCCACCGAGGTCGTCGCGTCATGGATCCCGCATGACGCTCGCTGGGACAAACAGGCCCGCGCCGCCGCCCGCAGAGGCGTCACCGACCTGCGGCAGTACGTGGTCGGACTGGTCTCCGACTACCGCGACGGCGGTGTCGAGCTCACCGACGAGTACGACCGGCGGACCATCGACGCCGTCATCGAGGACGTGGAGATCGGCGGCGGTCTCGGCCGTGTGCGCTGGGACAGCGTCCAGGACGCGATGCTCACCCCGGACCGCTCCGGCGTCTGGTAGCTGTAGGCTCACAGGTTCGGCATCACCGACCCCCCGGGTCGTGGTGCGCGCTCATGGATCGGAACGAACCGGGCCCTCGCGGCGACCGGGGCGGGACCGCGCGCACGCGTGAGGTCGCGTCCTGTCCCGCCGAACCACGAGGTCCCCATGACCACGAACGATCCCTCAGCCGTGCCCGCCGACCCCGAGATCATCGCCGAACGGCGGGCGCTCAGCGACGCCCGCGCCGCTCTGCGCGGCATGCGCGAGACGGTCGACGCCACCGAGCTCCTGTTCGGAGACGCCGCCAAGGACAAGGTCACCGACGCCGCCCTGCGGCGCGGTCGCGAACGCCGCCTGGCCGCCCTGGCTGACGTCCCCGGCGCCCCCCTGTACTTCGGGCGGATGGACTTCGAGCCCGGCACCGTCTTCCTCGACGACACCCCCTCCGAACACCCCGACCGCGTCCACATCGGCCGCCGCCACGTCCATGACGGCCGGGGCCGCCCCGTGGTCCTGGACTGGCGCGCGCCGATCAGCGTCGCCTACTACCAGGCCTCTCCCAGCGACCGGATGGACGTGCGGGTCCGTCGGCGCTACGGGTTCGGCACCCTGACCGGCGAGGACGGTGAACCCGAGTCGGTCCTCACCGCGTTCGAGGACGAGGACCTCATGATCGGCCCGGACGCCCCCGAGGCCGCTCTGGGCGGCGAGCTCCTCAACTCCGAGATCGAGCGCCCCCGCACCGGTCCCATGCGCGACATCGTCGCCACCATCCAGCCGGAACAGGACGTCCTGGTCCGGGCCCCGTTGGAGACCACCCTGTGCGTCCAGGGTGCTCCCGGCACCGGCAAGACCGCCGTGGGCCTGCACCGCATCGCCTTCCTCCTGTACAGCGAACGCGAGCGCCTCTCTCGCTACGGTGTGGCGATCATCGGCCCCAACCGCTCGTTCCTCTCGTACATCCAGGACGTGCTCCCGGCCCTGGGCGAGGTGGACGTCCACCAGACCACCGTCAACGAGCTGCTCACCCGGGACCTGCCGGAGCGCCTGCGGCCCGCCCGGGGGTGGGTCCGCCGGACGGAGACCCCCGAGGCCGCGCGCACCAAGGGCTCCGCCGTCATGGCCGAGGTGCTCCGCCGCGACCTGTGGGCGCACCTGCGGACCCCGGAGGAGACCGTGATGGTCCGTCAGGGTTCGCGCCGCTGGCGGCTGTACCCGGAGGACCTGCGCCCGCTGCTGGACGAACTCGCGGAGCGCGGCGTGGCCTACGGGTCCGGCCGCGAACTCCTGTCCCACCGCATGGCGCACGCCGTCCTCACCCTGATGGAGGCCGAGGGCCAGGTCTGCGACGACCGCACCCACACCCGGGTGCGCCGGGACCCGGCGGTGCGCGCCGCCGTCACCGCACTGTGGCCCAAGGTGGACCCGCTCAGGATGGTGCTGGGGCTGCTCACCGACCCCGAGCGCCTGGCCCGCGCGGCGGAGGGCCTGCTCACGGCCGAGGAGCAGCGGGCCCTGCTCCTGCCGGGGAGCCCGCGCGGCCCGAAGTCGGCGCTCTGGTCGGAGGAGGACCTGGCCCTGGTGGACGAGGCCACGGCGCTGATCGAGCGCGTCCCGGGACTGGGGCACGTGGTCGTGGACGAGGCCCAGGACCTGAGCCCCATGCAGTGCCGGGCGATCGGCCGCCGGGCCGGGGCGGGTTCGCTCACGGTGCTCGGGGACATCGCGCAGGGCACCAGCCCCTCGGCGGCCCGCAACTGGACGACGCTGCTGGAACACCTCGGCAAGCCCACCGGTCACCTCCACGCCCTGAACCGGGGGTACCGCGTGCCGGCGCAGATCATCGACTTCGCCGCGCGGCTCCTGCCCTCCATCGCCCCGGGGCTGGGCGCGCCGGTCGCGGTCCGCCGATCCCCGGGCGCCCTCAGGCTGGTCCCGGCCGCCGAGGGCATCGCCCCGGCGCTGGCGGACTCCTGCCGGAGCGCGCTCGGGGGCGAGGGGTCGGTGGGCCTGATCGCCGCCGACCACCAGCTGCCGGAGCTGTGCGAGGCCCTGGCCGCCGAGGGGGTGGACGCCCCCCTCCTGGGTGATGCCGGGATGGACGGCGCCCGTCTGGTGGCGGTCCCGGCCAGCCTGGCCAAGGGCCTGGAGTTCGACACGGTGGTGGTGGCCGAACCCGCCGCGATCGTCGAGGCGGAGGAGCGCGGCGTGAACCGCCTCTACGTGGTCCTGACCCGTGCGGTGAGCTCCCTGCACGTGGTGCACACCCGCCCGCTCCCCGACCCCCTCGCCTGAACCCTTCGGAAGGTGTGTGCAACCCCGGGGCCGGTTCCGTCGTCGGATCTGGTGCGGACGGACGCGCGAAGGGGGAACAGCATGAGGGGTGTCGTCCTCGACGAACTGCGGGAACCGGTCGGGACCGGCGACGGGGCGTTCGACCGGCGGGTGCGGCGGGCCGTCGAACGCGGCTCCGCCGACGAGCTCGGGGCGCTGCACGCGGAGGCGGAGGAACGGTTCGGGGCCGACCACCCCGACGCCCTGACCCTGCGCGTGCACATGGCGCTGTGCCAGGAGCGGGAGGACGACCCGGCCGGGGCGGCGATCGCCCTCAGCGGCGCGGCCGGTCAGCTCTCGGACAGCGCCGGGCCCCTGCACCCGCACATGCTCGCCCTGCACGCGGAGATCGCGCGCCTGTGGGGCGAGTCCGACCTCACCGACCTGGCCGCCGACAGCTACGGCCGTCTGGCGGAGACGGTCGGGCAGGCCAGGGGAGCCGACGACCCGGGCGCGCTGGCCGCCTACGAACGCTTCGCCTGGTGGACGGGGAAGACCGACCGGGCCGCCGCGACCGTGGCGGCCTACGCCGAACTCCTCATCCGCCGGCGCCGGGCGCTCGGGCCCAACCACGAGGACGTCCTGGAGACCCGGGCGGAGCTGATCCGCTGGCACGCACGGGCGGGGGATCCGACCGGCGCCGCCCGGGCCTGCGCGGACCAGGTCGCCGCCCGGGAGCGGGTGCACGGACCGGGACACCCCGACACCCTGGCCGCCCGGGTCCAGCTCGTGCGCTGGCGGGCCGAGGCGGGCGACCACGAAGGGGCGGCCGGGGCCTGCGCGGACCTGCTCGCGGCGCGGGAGGCGGTCCAGCCCGCGCACCACAGGGAGGTCCTCAACACCCGGCGCCTGCTCGCCCACCACCGGACCGGGGCCGGTGACCTGCTCGCCGCCGAGCGCGACTACCGGGAGCTCCTCCCCGACCTGGAGCGCCACCTCCCGGCGGACCACCGCCTCACCCTGCTGGCCCGGGTCGGCCGGGCCCGTCTGCTGTTCCTGCTGGCGGAGACGGAGGCCGCGGGCGCCGAGGTGGAGGGGCTGACCGGTGACCTGGAGCGGATCCTGGGAGCCGAGCACGAGGCCACCGCGGAGGCCCGCTTCCTGGTGGCCGCCGCCCGGGTCACCACCGGTGACCTGGACAGGGCCCTCACGGAGGCCGAGGCGCTGCTTCCCGTCCTGCGGCGGCTGCACGGGGACGACCACCCCGCGACCCTCTTCGCCCGGGCGCTCGTCCTGGAGGCCCGGGGCGACTCCGAGGCGGTCGGCGTGCACAGGGAACTGCGGGAGCGCTGGGAACGGGAGCTGGGCCCGCTCCACCCGAACGTGCTCCTGGTGCGGCTGCGCCTGGCCGCCGAGGGCGACCTCCAGGGGGAGGAGGGACAGCGGCGGATCACCGCGCTGTTCGACGACTTCCGCCGGGCGCTGGGCCCCGACCACGGGCTGACCGTGATGTTCCGGGCCCTCGTCATCACCCTGCGCTCGGACGAGGCCACCGCCCTGGCGCGGCTGGCGGAACTCCACCGCGAGTGTGAGCGTGACCTGGGGCCGGACGCTCCCGGCACCCGGGCCGCGCTGGAGGCCTACACCGAGTGGCTCGGGTACGCGTGCGGGGGAGAGGAGCGCCGTTCCGCGTGAGAGACGCAGAGGGCGGGCGCGCCCCGGAGCCCCGGGAACCGGATCCGCGCGGACCCGGACCCCGGACCCCCGAACCGCGACGGCCCGGCCCCGGGGTTCCGCAGCCCCGCAGGCCGCGCCCCGACAGCCACCGGTCAGTTGGTCGGGTGCCCGGTGTCGTTGAGCTTGCGCGCGCGCTTCCACTGGCCTGGCACGGCACCGGCCGCCAGCAGCCACAGGGCCACGGTCAGCAGGTGGGCGCGTTCGGCCAGGCCCAGGGCGACCCCGGGCGATCCGTCCCCCGAGGAGGCGTACACCAGCGCGGCCAGGACGAGGACCACCGCGGCGGCCACCGCCTGGGCCAGCGTGATGAGCGCGAGGACCACCCAGGCGCGTTCCCCGGCCCGCCTGCGGTCCCAGGTCAGCGCCGCCGAGGCCAGCAGCGCGGCCAGGGTGGCGACCACGGCCAGCACGGGTTGGACGACCGTCGCCCCCCGGACCCCTTCCACCAGCGACTCCACCGTGCACGCGGCGTCCGTGGACACCACGCAGCGGCCGGGGAACAGGGAGGCCGCCAGCGAGGCCGCGCCGAACACGGCCATCGACCACCAGGAGAACGTCAGCCAGCGGCGCGGGCGCCGGGCGCCCAGGGCCAGACCCAGCCCGGCCGCGAGGATCACCAGGATCGCGGCGGTCCGGTGCGCGCTGTCGAGGAACTGTCCGAGCGTGGATTGGGGATCCGCGAGGGCCCCGGCGGGTGTGCCCGGTCCGGCGGGGAGGACGACCTCGACGGTCCACAGGCTGTAGACGATGGAGGCGACCACGGCGGCGACACGCCCGTCCCGGTGGTCCCAGTGCAGTGTCGCGGTGTTCGAGTAAGGCATCGCGCCCCCAGTGTCCGCAGCTGACTCGTGTATGACTCTCGGACGCGCCAGGGCGCCCGCACGTTCCGTCGTCGCGGGGACACGGGCCGTTCTGGGACCCTACGTCAGCCAACTCGCGGCGGCACTGTTATCCACGGGTGCGTGTTCGAGCGGCATCATCGTGGAACACCACGGGACACCGGCCGGTAGGTCCGGAGCCGCGGGGGTATCGACGACCTACGGAAGGGCGCACGTGATGAACGGCGCAGCCACGACACGATGGGTGATCGTGGGGGTGGACGGCACCGACTCCAGCAGGCACGCCCTGGAGTGGTCCGCGCACCAGGCCTCGCTCCGCGGTCTCGGGGTGCGGATCGTCGCCGCGGCGAACCCGCTGGCCACCGAGGACCTCGGAGTCTGGGGCGGTACGGGGGAACACACCGAGGACGGGCCGGGCGCGGGTGCCCGACGTCTGCTCGACCACGCCGGGGACTGGGCGTCCCGGCTGTTCCCCGAGCTCGCCGTGCAGACCCGCGTCTCCTTCTCGCGACCGGCGGAGGCGCTGCTCACGGAGACGGCCGACCCCGGGGCGGTGGCCGTGGTGGTGGGCTCGCGCGGGCTCAGCGGGATCGCCGCCGCCTTCGTGGGGTCGGTCGGCATCGAACTCGCGGCCCGCTCCCCGGTCCCGGTGATCGTGCTGCCCCGCGACCACGCGTCCGCGCACGGGGTCCGCAGCCGGGTGATCGTGGGGGTGGACGGCTCCGAACCCAGCCGCCACGCCCTGGAGTTCGCCTTCTCCCAGGCGGAGTTCGCCGACACCGATCTGGTCGCGGTGAGCGCCTGGCAGCCGCTGGTGGCCTTCGCGGCGGCCACCGGGCCGATCCCGCCCGAGCTGTTCGACGACGCCACCGCCGCGGAGGCGGCCCGGCACGCCCTGGACGAGGAGCTCACCGACCTGCGGCTGCTGCGCCCCGAGGTCCGCGTCCAGACGCGGGTGGTGCGCGCGCACCCGGTGGTCGCGCTCCTGGAGGAGGCCACCCCGGCGGATCTCGTCGTGGTGGGCTCGCGCGGGCGCGGCGGTTTCCGCGGGCTCCTGCTGGGTTCGGTGAGCCACTCGGTCCTGCACGGGGCCCGGGGGCCGGTCGCGATCGTCCGCTGATCCCGCCAGAGGTCTATTCCGGGGATTCGCGTCCCGCGTCCGTTGTGTGACGAACAGCACCGTGTGTCGCCTCGGGTCGCGGTCCTGCCCGCAGAACAGGGGAAAGCGGCTCCGAGCAGTGCCGGAGCGCGCCCCGCGCGGACACGTCGCGGCACGTACCTGAACCACCCGAATCCCCTGCTGTGCAGTGGAATCAGCCCCGTCGCGCCTACGCGTATAGACCATTGGCCTAGTCCAATTGGTCAGCTTCGGCACTCGTCGTTCATGATTCGAGGGATCTCGTAAGTGCGATGAGGAGCCGTTGTGACTGCTGACGTGGGTACTGATGTGGGCGCCGCCCCGACCAAGAACGAGGAACTCGCCTCCTGGGTTCGTGAGGTCGCGGAGCTCACCCAGCCGGACGAGGTCGTCTGGTGTGACGGCTCCGAGGAGGAGTGGACCCGCCTGACCGACCAGCTGGTCGAGCAGGGCACCTTCACCCGTCTCAACTCCGAGAAGCGCCCGAACAGCTTCTACTGCAAGTCGGACCCGACGGACGTCGCCCGGGTCGAGGACCGCACCTTCATCTGCTCCGAGCGTGCGGAGGACGCCGGTCCCACCAACAACTGGATCGCCCCCGACGAGATGCGCGCCACCTTCGGCGAGGTCTTCAAGGGCTCCATGCGCGGCCGCACCATGTACGTCGTGCCCTTCTGCATGGGCCCGCTGGGCGGGGACATCTCCCAGCTCGGCGTCGAGATCACCGACTCCGCCTACGTCGTCGTCTCCATGCGCATCATGGCCCGCATGGGCTCCGCCGCCCTGCGCCTGATCGAGGAGCGCGGCGAGTTCGTCAAGGCCGTCCACTCCGTCGGCGCCCCCCTGGAGCCCGGCCAGCAGGACGTCGCCTGGCCCTGCAACTCCACCAAGTACATCTCGCACTTCCCGGAGACCCGCGAGATCTGGTCCTACGGCTCCGGCTACGGCGGCAACGCCCTGCTCGGCAAGAAGTGCTACGCGCTGCGCATCGCCTCGGTGATGGCCCGCGACGAGGGCTGGCTGGCCGAGCACATGCTCATCCTCAAGGTGACCTCGCCCGCCGGGAAGTCCCACTACGTCGCCGCCGCCTTCCCGAGCGCCTGCGGCAAGACCAACCTGGCCATGCTCCAGCCGACCATCCCCGGATGGAAGGTCGAGACCGTCGGGGACGACATCGCCTGGATGCGCTTCGGCGCCGACGGCCAGCTGCGCGCCATCAACCCCGAGGCCGGCTTCTTCGGCGTCGCTCCCGGCACGGGCGCCAAGACCAACGCCAACGCGGTGGAGACCCTCTGGGGCAACAGCATCTTCACCAACGTCGCGCTCACCGAGGACGGCGACGTGTGGTGGGAGGGCCTGACCGAGGAGGCCCCGGCCAACCTCACCGACTGGAAGGGCCGTCCGTGGACGCCCGAGTCCGGTGAGCCCGCCGCCCACCCGAACTCCCGTTTCACCACCCCGGCCGGGCAGGCTCCGACCATCGCGGACGAGTGGGAGGACCCCGCGGGCGTCCCGATCTCCGCGATCCTCTTCGGTGGCCGCCGCGCCAGCGCGGTGCCGCTGGTGTCGGAGTCCTTCAGCTGGCAGCACGGCGTGTACCTGGGTGCCAACGTCTCCTCCGAGAAGACCGCGGCCCAGGAGGGCTCCGTCGGTGAGCTGCGCCGCGACCCGTTCGCGATGCTGCCCTTCTGCGGCTACAACATGGGCGACTACTTCGCCCACTGGGTGAAGGTCGGCAAGCAGGCCGACGCGTCCAAGCTGCCGAAGATCTTCTACGTCAACTGGTTCAAGAAGAACGCCGACGGCAAGATCGTGTGGCCGGGCTTCGGTGAGAACAGCCGCGTCATCAAGTGGGTCGTGGACCGCCTTGAGGGCGAGGCCGCCGCCGTCGAGACCCCGATCGGCTACCTGCCGACCGCCGACGGCATCGACACCGAGGGCCTGGACATCTCCGCCGAGGACATGGAGTTCGTCCTCGACGTCGACACCGACGTCTGGAAGCAGGAGGCCGCCCTGGTTCCCGAGTTCTTCAAGACCTTCGGTGACGACCTGCCCGCCGAGCTCTGGGACGAGTACCACGCGCTGCTGAGCCGTCTGGAGAAGTAGCGCCCTCCCGGCCGGTCCCCCTTCCGCGCGAACGGCCGGTCACCTCCCGAGAGGGGCGCGGGCACCACGGTGCCCGCGCCCCTCTTCGTCGTGTCCGGGCAGGTCATGACATAGGGGACAGATGCTGACAGGGCGTGGGCACGGCCCGGTGACGCTTTGTGTTTTTCCCGCTACCGGCGCGGCGCCGCGTGTTAAGGATGGTCCGTCCTCTGTCGAGAACCCCCCGGGAGCCTCCTTGCCCACGCTGTTCGTCGCCCTCGCCGTCCTGGTCGCCATGGTCGGAGGCGCCGCCCTGGTCGCCTGGCGGTTCCGGCTCTCCGGATCCTTCGCGGAGGGTGCGGTGGGTGTGGTCATCGCTCCCTGTGTGCTGTCCCTGTACCTCGTGGCGGCGGCGATGGCCGTGGTCATCGGCTGGGAGGACTACAAGTCGGCCGAGGACGACCTGATCTCCGAGGCCGGGGCGGCCCAGGCCCTGTACTGGAGCAGCACCGCGTTCCCCGGGGAGGAGGGCGAGGCCGTGCGCGGCCATCTGCGCACCTACCTGGAGACGGTGGTGGAGGACGACTGGCCGCTCATGGAGACCAAGGGGGAGCTCAGCCCCGGCGGTGACGACGATCTCGCCCTGCTGGCGGCGTCGGTGCGCGGCCTGTCGGTGTCCGACACCGGGGACGGGCTGGACCGCCTGACCGCCCGCCAGGAGGTCACCAAGCTCAGCGACGCGCGCAGCCAGCGCGCCGACGCGGCGGGGGACCAGATCCCGGCGGCCCTGTTGGCGGTGTCGGCCCTGACGGCCGTGGTCATCGCGGTGCTGCCGTTCGCCATGATCCGGAAGGGTTCCGGGGTGGCCTTCTTCTGGGCGGCGGTGAACCTGGTGTTCGTGTTCGGCACGATCGCGCTGCTGCTGTTCATGGGGAACCCGTACAACGGGGTTCTGGCCAACGACGCGGGCTCGATGGAGGAGGCCCTGGCGGGCTTCGACCGGTCCGACTCCACGCTGGAGCTCCCGTAGTCGACGCGGCCCGTCCCGCCGGGGTCATCCGGCGGGACGGGCCGCGTGTCACTCGGCGGAGAGGGTCGCCACGGCGCGGCCCCCGACGACCGAGGCGCCCGCCGCGACGATCGCGACGACCACCATCGTGCGCAGCGGGGTGAACGCCGAGGACGACGGCGACGCGACGGGCGGGCCCGCGTCCACCAGGAGCGCCTGGGCGGGCGGTGAGGACTCGGCGGGCGGTTCGGAGGCTTGGGCCTCCGGGGGTGTCTCGGCCGGGGCGGGTGCGGTGGGCTCCGCCTCGGGCTCCGGTTCGGTTGGGCCGGGCACGGTCGGTTCGGGCAGGGCCGGGGCCGCCTCGGGCACGGTCCGCTCGTGCGGCGGGGCGGGCTCCTCCACGGGAGGCGGCGCGGGCGGTGGGACCGGTGGGGCGGGTGGAGCTGGCGGGGGCTGGGGGCACGACGGAGCCTGACCCGTGTGGACGACCACGCGGACCCCGTTGGCGCACACCAGGACGTGCGATCCGGGCCGGACGTCGACGTGGGCGTCCGGGGTGTCCACCTGGGTGCCCGTGGGGCCGACGTCCACCTGGGACGTGCCGTCGTCGACGCGCACCCCCGACGGGCCGACACTGACGGAGGGGTCGGCCCGTTCGGCGAAGGCCGGGGCGGGGCCGCAGGCGAGCACGAGCGCGCCCGCCATCAGGGTGAGGAGCGACCAGGCCCGCCGGTGGGTGCCGGGGGCCGTCCTTCTCCGTGCGTGCCGGTGCCGGGGTGGTGACGGGGGTGGGGGCGGCGGCGAGAGGTTCCGTGACCGCCCGTGCTGAGGTCTGTTCACACGGTGATGCTACGGGGTGCGCGGGTTCCCCAGGGTGGAACCCGCAACCGCGCATGCTGACGCGGCCCAGGCCCTTCGTGCCTCCCACATCAGGAAGCTGGTGGCAGTATCAATAGTGATACTTCCTGTGCATGGGCAGCGTTGAGAAGATCCTCGTACGTATGCGGGATCAGCCGAAGTCGGTCCGCTTCACGGACCTCGCGAAGCTGTACGAGCACTACTTCGGTGCACACGGCAGAGTGGGACCTCGCGACGGGTGTACAGGATGCCCTGGTCGGGGGACCCGCGGGTGAATATTCAGAACGACCACGGCGCGGCGAAGGCCTATCAGGTGAGACAGGTTCTCGCTGCGATCGAGAGATGGGAGGGGAACGGTGAACAGATTCGAGCACTACGCCTACCGTGTCCAATGGTCGGCCGAGGACGAGTCCTATGTCGGGACCGTCGCCGAGTTCCCGTCCCTGTCCTGGGTCGCGCCGGAGAGCTCGGAAGCCTTCGCGGGCATCCGTCGGCTGGCTGCCGACACGGTCGAGGACATGATCTCTTCGGGTGAGAGTCCGCCGTTGCCGATCGGGGAACGGAACTACTCCGGAAAGTTCCAGGTCCGGGTTCCTCCGGAACTGCACCGCCAGCTCGTGATCGAGGCCGCGGAGCAGAACGTCTCACTCAATCGGTTGGCGGCCATGAGACTCGCGACGCGAGGCTGAACCTCGGGTGCGGGCTTACGGTGCCCGCACCCGCTTCGTGTGGCCGCCCGGCACCTAACGGCAGCTGATGAACTTGTTGACGAAGGTCTTGTTCTGCTCGTCCACCGCCATGCGGCCCTGGACGTTGCCGATGGGGGAGAGGTTGGCCGTGAAGCTCCGCGTCTGGCCCGCGCTGATGCTGAGGGTGGGGCCGTTGCGGGTGAGGCTGCCGAGCTGCGCGATGGAGAACTTGATGGTCAGCCGGGATCCGGTCGTCTTCTTGTAGGTGACCGTCGCGCTGTCGCACCCGGTGGTGCGCGTGGTCAGCGTGCCGTGTGTGATGGGGAGCGACTCGGTGGCCCGGGCGCCCACGCGGTCGGGGTCCTCCACGGTCGGGGCGTACTCGGGGTTCTCCTCCAGGAAGGCCTCCAGGCTCTCCACGTCCGCGCCGACCTCGAAGACGCCCTCGTCGGTGATGATGACCTCCTGGCTCTCCGTGCGTACCTGTCCCATCTCGGCGCTGGCGGTGCCGGGGACGAGCAGGACGGTGGCCGTGACCAGGGCGGTCAGCGCGGTGAACCGGGACGTCTTCTTCTGGCGGGGGGAAGCGTGGGGCACTTTGTCCTCCGGTGGTGGGTTCGCGCGGGGGTGCTGTGAACCTACCAACCGCCGACTCGGCGGACCAAGGCCTTTCGGCCCCGGGGCCATCAGTACCGCCCATCGGGGCGGGGGATGGGCGGGGGATGGGCGGGGCATGGGCGGGGGACGGGCGGGGCCCGGTGACGAGGTCGTCACCGGGCCCCGTTCTCTCGTCGGGTCAGGCCAGGATGCCGACGTGGTGGGTGAGGTTCTGGCCCAGGATCTCCAGGGCGTTCAGGCCCAGGAGGAGGGTGGAGCTGATGGCGGCGGCGGGCCATCCCCACCACCGGCGGGGCGCACGGTGGCGACCCCGGGGAAGCACGGGTTCCGGCTGGAACCGGGCGGCGGCCTGTTGGGCTTCCCGGGCTTCCCGGGCCGCGCGTTCGCGCTGTTGGCGGGCGACGTGCACCCAGTGCGGCACCGGACCGTGTTCGAGCATGTAGGCCACCCGGGGGTTGTCCTGCATCTGGCGGAGCAGTCGTTCCTGACGGGCCTGGTGCGACTCCGGTTCCTGGGGTGCCCCTGACGGAACTGGGACGCCCCAGGAAGGGGCGGACCCTCGCTTCGGGCGTGCGGCGGGGCGGGGGAAGCGGTGGCCTCGGGGCGCGGCCAGGACCGAGCGTACTTCCGTGCTGATCTGAGCGCTGCCGGTCACCGGGTACCCCCAACCGTGGTCAGGTCGGGGAGGGTGAACTCGGCCCAGATGACAGTGCCGATCCCGGCGCAGAACGGGAAGTCCAGCACCGGCCGGGTGCCCCACCTCGATGCCAGTTCACCGATCATGAGCAGGCCCCGGCCGCGTTCGGCCCGCTCCCAGTCCCTCCTTGTGCGACGGCGCGGGACCTTCGGGAAAGTGCTGCTGGTGGTGTCGGTTCGGGTGCCGTCGTCGATGATCGAGATCCGGACCGTTCCCGCCCTGGGCGTGTCCAGGGTCCGGACCACCCTGCCGTCGGGGTCCTGTCCGGAGCGTGAGTGCTCGCAGGCGTTGGCGAACATCTCGCTCACGCACAAGACCATGTCTTCCCTCGCCTCGGCCGGAAGGCTGGTCATCCGGCCGAGGTCCAAGGCGAGGTCGGCGCGAACCTGGCTGGTCTGGGAGAGCTGACCGGGGTAGACGCGGCACTCCCACCGGAGCTCGTCACTGGGTGGGCTGTTCGTGTGGTTGAGGGCATGGGTGTGCGGCACAATGGCCATGTCGGCAATTCGCTTTCTCTAACCAGGGGTGGTTGTCGGCCTGCTCTGGGGGTGTTGCTGCACCCGCCAGAGCTTTTTCATGGACTGGCTTCGGGGCCTCTCAGGCAGCGGGCGGAGGTTCCGGATCGCTCCGGTGAACACCGAGGTGGCGGTGGGCGAGCAGCCGCAGGAGTTCGGTGCGGTTGGGTGCGGTGATCCGCTCGTAGGGGTCCCCCTCACCGGTCCACCCCAGGGGGCGGCGGGCCACGAAGGTCTCGTTGGGGACCTGGCCCTCCACGGTCATGTTCCAGTGCTTGTGCAGTAGGGCGCAGAGCACGTGCTCCGGAACCGGCAGGGACTCCGGTTGGGGGTTGTTCTGTTTCGGGACCGGCCCCGGCACCGGCCTGTTGCCGGGTACCCGTGTGGGTGCGGGGTGGTCGTGGATGGCCTGGTCGATCAGCTGCATCGCCAGTTCGGCGTTGCTCTCCTCGCGAGCGGTCCGCAGGGCTTCCAGGACCAGGGGGAGGCGGTTGCGCAGGGTGTGGTTGTGCCACACGTCCACCTGAGCGGGAGTGAGATGGGCCGGGGCGGTCAGGGCGTCCTCGGCCACGGCCAACAAGTCCCGGGTGTCCACGTCCAACATCAGCACTCTCCCTCGATCCGGGTCCACGGGTTGTTGGTCAGGTCGTAGGAGAGGTGGAACCAGACCTGCCGAAACTTCGGGTTGCCGTTGTCTCCCCACCGGTCCGCCAACGCGTTGACCAGCCCCAAACCGATGCCCTGGCCGCTCCCCGGGCCCGATTCCGGGTCGAGCGTGTCCAGGTCAGTCGCGGTGAACGGGCCCGGTTCAAGGGGGAGGCGGCTGCCCTGGTCCTGGCAGGTCAGCGTCATCCCGGTCGCGCCCCGGTCCACGGTGAGTGTGTAGGTGCTGCCGTGCTCGCTTGACAGTGAGTGGGCGAGGGAGTTGTTGGCCAGTTCCGATCCGAGCAGGGTGAACAGGAACCGGTAGTCGGTGGAGCGTTCGGCTGCGCTGGTGTCCAGGAATGCCCGCACGAGGGGCATGAGGCCGGGGAGTCCGGCGAAGGCGTACTTGCGCTTGCGGAACGGGGTGCCCACCGTGCGGGAGAAGTAGTGGGCATGGAACGGCTTGATGAAGCTCGCCAGCGGGACCGTGGTCTCGCGGTGGGTCAGTTCGGGGGAGAACACGCTCACGTGGCCACCGCCAGACGCCGCAGCCCCGCCAGGACAGCCTCCAAGACCTGCATGGGGACGGAGTCGATCGGCCTCCTGGGCGAGGGGATCACTGGGCCACGAGAACGAGCAGTGGTGGTGCGGGGGTTGGCAGCGAAGGCCCGCACACGCGCGGCCTGCCTGGGACGACGGCGATGGAACGCCACGGACGCGAGATGGCACATGCATGCCAGCGCGGAGAGTTTCAGGGATCGGGGCGCCACGGCGCACACCTCCGGTACGAGATGCCGCCGGATGAGGGCGGCATAGACGATCGCGAATAACCATCATGCGATACGTGTCATGCTTTTCACAAGATGTGATTCGCACTTGGGTGATATGTCTGATTCCCGTTGGCTGGCCTATGATCAGGCAAGCTAGGAGGTGACACGTGGTGACCGATAGCAGGTACAGTCCGAGCGCCAGAAGACGCAGGTTGTCCGCTCTGCTTCGACGGATGCGCGAAGAGCGCAACCTCAAGATCGAGAGCGTGAACAAGCAGCTCGGCTGGTCGAGCGGCAAGCTGTCTCGCATGGAGCGCAACGAGTGGAAGCTCCCAAGCGTCCGCGACATGAAGGACTTGGCCGAGGTCTACGAACTCCCCACTGAGATGCGCGAGGCCATCGTGTCTCTGGCGAGCGAGTCCAGACGTCGAGGCTGGTGGGTCGACTTCAAGGATGTGCTTCGCGGAGGACTGGCAGACTTCGAGACAGGCGCCTCGATGATCCGCACCTACGAAGCACTGTTGATCCCAGGGCTGCTTCAGACTCCTGAGTACGCTGCCGCAGTGCTTCGAGGTAGTCGAGTGCTCAGCGATGGTGACATCGAGCGCAAGGTCGCGGGGCGACTCAAGAGACAAGAAATCCTCGCAGCTGAAGCCGCTCCAAGCGTGTGGGCGGTGATCGACGAAGCAGCCCTACGCAAGCGGGTCGGCGGGCCCGAAGTGATGTCAGCTCAGATCCGGCAGCTCATCGCCATCGCAGAGCGACCGAACATCGACATTCAAGTTCTTCGAGATGAGGCCGGTTCCCATGCTGCGATGGAAGGGTCCTTCATGCTCTTGGATTTCCCCGACCCAGCAGACCTACCCCTGGTGTACATAGAGACCGCGACAGAGGATCTGTACCTAGAGCAACCAGAGGCTATCCAAAACTACGTCGGCATCTTCGGGCATATATGCAGCTCGGCAGAGTCGCCGGAAGCCTCCATTCGGTGTCTGGAATCATTCATTTAGCAAGGACGACCATGCTTTCATCCACTGACCTGAACTTCCGAAAGTCGTCCTACAGCGGGCGAGGCGACAACTGCGTCGAGGTTGCCGACATCCCTGTTGGTGCAGCTGTTCGCGACACCCAGAACCGCGCGGCTGGTCACCTTGAGTTCCCGATGAGTGAGTGGGCAGCCCTCCTGCGTGCTTCCATCAAGTAGCCAAACACGAATAAGGCCCCCAGCCACGTTCTCTAGAACTCAAGCGAGCTGGGGGCCTTCGTCGTGCTGAACCTGAAAGTATCCTGCGGTCGCTGCTCCCAGCGCCCATTAACAGGGGAAGCAGACTCCACTGTCCGCAGGTGGACAGAGTCTCGGGGGGTTTCCTGAACATGAGGTGTGGAAGCGGGAAGGACTGAGTATGAGCCAGTCAGTGCCCCCACTCTCAGCGGAGGTCCCCAGGGATGCACCCCCACATCGACAAACTCAGCTTCCGCAAGTCCAGCCACAGCTCAGCGAAGGGCCAGGACTGCGTCGAGGTAGCCGACACCCCCGGTTTGTCTGCTGTCCGCGACACCCAGAACCGGGAGCTCGGCGCGTTGGCCTTCCCCTCCATCGAGTGGACAGCGCTTCTTCGCGTCTCTCAGTAGATCGAACGCAGAAGGCCCTGACCTCAGCGTCGGGGCCTTCTCGATGCCTCACCAGGGCACCCGCTTCCCTGTATTCCCGGCCCCTCAGAGCAGGCACAGGCTCCACTGTCCACAGCTGGACAGGGGGTCGGGACGTTCTTCTCTGCACACGGGGTGTGGAAGCGGGCAGGACTGTGTATGAGTCAGTCAGTGCCCCCATCTCCAGCGGAGGTCCCCAGGATGCACCCCTACATCGACGAACTCACCTTCCACAAGTCCAGCTACAGCGCTAACGCCAACGACTGCGTTGAGGTCGCCAGTTACCGCAAGTCGTCCTACAGCGGCACCGGAAACAACTGTGTAGAGGTGGCCGACCTCCCTGGTGAGCACCTGGTCCGCGACACCCAGAACCGCGACCTCGGCGCTTTGGGATTCACCGGGGCAGAGTGGGCCGCCGCCCTGCTGGCCATCACCGAATAGAGGCCCGCGTACAACGGGCCCACCAGGTAAGGAGACGGGGCGCCTGTTGGTGTTCGCGCGATCATGGTCTAGGGACTGAGGTCTCTGGTCACCCCTTCACATGCTGGTGCCACGCCTTCGCAGCGTCCAACATGGCCACCAACCACTCCTCACCAGGACGTAGCTTCGTATAGTGCCGGTGCATCCGCACCTGCGCTCGTGCGAACGTCACCAACACCTCTTGATCAAGGTGTTTCCACACCGACGATGCCGCAAGAAGCTTCTCCACGTCTGCCGGGGTCTGCTCAGCCGACACCAGCTGCACAGCCAACCCCGAAGGTGTCACGACCGCTGATGCCCGGGTCGGCCACGCCCAGTCGAGCACCCACAACCTGTCGTTCGTGTCGATGACGATGTTGTGCGGGTGGAGGTCCGCGTGGGTGAGGTGGTCACCGCGGACCGCATGGACTTCCTCACCCGATAGGGCCCTGTCCCACCGGGTTTCCACCCACGGCCGTGCCACGTCGGGGAGCGGGAGACCAACGATCCGGTCCATGGCCTCCACGAGTCGCGGCAGGTCCGGGGAACCAGGTGCGTAGTCGGTGGGACGGGCGTCGATGACCTCGAACCCCAGCACGAACCATCCGTCCCCCCGGGCCTGCCACAGCAGTCGGGGAGCCAACCCGCCCAAGTGAGGGTTGATCTGCCCCTCACGCTCCACCTCTTCAAGAAGCCCGCCCGGCCGGTCCGGGACGGCCTTCACGAACACCCGACCGTGTTTGCCGGTGACCATGGCGGTGGTCGCGGTGCTGTGTCCCGGGGTTGGCTCCACATGGTCGATGCGGCCGGTGTGAGGGGCGATAAGTCGTGCGAGCTGCTTGTGCATCCTGGCTTTCCATTAGTGGCGAGGAGGGCATAGGACATCGTGGCCAAACAGCTCGTGCTCTTCCGTAACATCCCGATGTCGGATTCCCGGATGCTGGCCGAGGCACTGGCCAGTGTTCGAGAGTCGTTCAGCAAACACAACCTCGCTCGCGTGTACGCGGCCTTGGCCCCCTGGAAGGGCATGAACCCTCGATGCCACTGATGGAGATTGAGCGCAAACGTAAGTTGGAGAATCGCGAGCTCCTGGAACAGCGGCTGGAACAGTCGGGGTTCGTCGCGATGGAGCCGACGGTGGAGGTCGATACCTACTACAGCAGGCCCGACGTCGACTTCCTGGTCACGGTCGAGTGCCTGCGGGTCCGTGAACGTGACGGTGGGTGCGAGGTCACCTACAAGCCCGCCTCCGATTCCACCACCCACAGCACCACGGGTGTCATCGCCAAGCAGGAGACGAACGTGGCCCTGGCGGACACTGCCCAGGTCGCACACGCCCATGCTCTGCTGGAGGCGTTGGGCATGGTCCGGCTGGCCCGGGTGGAGAAGTCGCGCACCTGCTACCGCGACTCCGGGCAACCGGAGCTCTCGGTGGTGGTGGACACGGTCACGGGCCTGGGATCGTTCGTCGAGACCGAAATCGTCTCCGAAGGCTCTCGCCAGGAGGCCGTGCGGCAACTCGAAGAGATCGAACAACTCCTGGAGCTGGGCCCCCACCCGGTGGTGACCTCGCCCTACCGGGACCTGCTGTTGAGCGCCCAAGCGAACGAGGACGCGGTGCGCACCTCTGTGTCCTGACCCGTCGTTGATGACGTGACCGGGTGGGGAAGTGGCTGGGCCCTCCGCAGGAGGCCAGAGGCAGAACCGCGAGCTCGGCCACCTCCTGTTCAGCGCGACTGAGTGGCAGGCAGCGCTGAGCACGGTCGGCGTCCCTCCCGGGGTGAGGGTGGTGACCAGGGGTTGCCGTGGCCAGCGCAGATGGTGTGGATCCTGGTACTCGGTCCTCCCCTGGCGGAGCCGCCACATGAGTTCGCCCGGCCAGCAAAGCACCAGGCCAGGGGACTCCGCCGCCAACCGCAACGCTTCCGCATGGACCCCCTGTTGTGACCAGATCGGTCATCTTGTGACCAATATGGTCACACATGCGATAGGGTCTCCCCATGGTGAAACCGAACAGTGAGCAGATCGACGCTCAGATCGTGGACCGGGCGGCGGGCCTGTTCGCCCGCCACGGCTTCGAGAACACATCAGTCCAACAGATCGCTGACGCGACCGGATACTCCAAGGCCGGGATCCTGCGCCGCTTCGCCACCAAGGACGCGCTCTACGAGGCGGCCATCTCCGCGATAAGCCGGGCGGTGACCGCCGTCACCGCCGAGGTGGAGACCCTCCCCGCAGGCGAGGAGCGGGACCAGGGCCTGGTGGCCGGGTTCGTGGACCTCACGTTCCAGTGGCCAGGCGTGAGCACGCTGTCCTTGGGCCTGATCGACATCGATCCGAACGACGCGCCCGCGGAGCTCCTCGCCTGCGGGGAAGCCGTCACGCGCGCCTTCGGGATCGACTGGGCCCCCTCCGACGAGGAACGCCAGATCCGGGTGATCAGCGCTGCCGCCTTGCTCACCCACGCCTGCCTGACCGCCGTGCGCGTCGGCCGTGAGCGGGAATGGCGACCCACGATCATCGCCACAGCCCTCGATGCCCTTGGCCACTGAACGGCGTCGCCACCACTCGGCCGCGGAACCAGAAGGGAACAACCTGATGCGTCTTGTTCGCAGTTTCCTGGACGTCCTCAGAGAGCATGGGAGAACCTACGTCCTTCTCAATATCGCCGTCTACGGCCTGTTGGGAGTGACGATGGCCGTGACAGCCCTCTTCGGGTTGCAGGAGAGGGGACTCGAACGCGCCCAAGCCTTCCTGGACCTGCCCGGCCCCGCGGACTTCGTGGTCACCGCCTACGTGAACGGCGACTTCGTGTCGGCTGCCCTAGGCACGTTCATCTTCAACCTCACCTTTGCCGCCCTGCTCACGACCACGATTCCCTCGCTCGTCATCCCGTTCTTCGGGGTCGTCGCCACGGTCTACCGAGCCATGGAGATCGGCATGTGGCTCACCCCGACATCCTCGGACGCCGCCATCGCCCTCATCCCCCATATCCCCGTCCTGATCATCGAATTCCAGGCCTACATCCTGGCGGCGCTCGGCGCGATCATTCTTTGGCGATCGACCCTCGGGTACCAGCGACTCGGACTGCCGTCCAAACGGGCGGGGTACCGGGCGGGCCTCGGCGTCAACCTGCGCCTCTATCCCGTCATCGTCCTGGTGCTCTTCGTCATCGCCGTCTTCGAGGCGTGGGAGGTCATCTACCTCATGCCCCTGCTCCACTGACCCGACACGGAACGCTCGAACTCGCGGAGCCGCCGGAGGCAGGAGTGGACCGCGCACTCGTTCACATCCCGGGTGGGCAGGCGCGTGCGTCCCGGGCGGTCGCGGCCCGCTACGACAGGCGGGCCGCGATCTTCGATGGGACCGCAGCGCCCAGGTGTACTGCTCCAGCCCGACTGGGAGGGCATGCGGCAGCTGCTCGCCGCCGCATGCCCGGGGCCGCCGAACCTGGTGGACGGGCTGTCAGGCGGTGCGGTAGCCAGCCATGATCGAGGCCGGGAAGCGGCTGCCTGCGGAGCCTTGGGGGAGGACTTCCCGGATACCGGCCAGATCGGTCTCGGTGAGTTCCACGTCGGTGGCGCCGACGTTCTCCTCCAGACGTGCGGCGCTGCGGGTGCCCGGGATCGGGGCGACGTCCTCGCCCTGGGCGAGCAGCCAGGCCAGAGCGAGCTGGGCGGGGGTGATGCCCCGGGCGGCGGCGAGCTTACGGAGCTGCTCGGCGGCGTTCAGGTTGTAGGCGTAGTTCTCGCCCTGCCAGCGCTCGTCCCAGCGGCGCATGTCGCCCTCGGGATACTCGTCGGCGGGCCTGACCACGCCGGAGAGAAAGCCGCGGCCGAGCGGCGAGTACGGCACCAGGCCGATCCCCAGTTCCCGCAGGACCGGCAGGATCTCGTCCTCCACCTCGCGTTCGAAGACCGAGTACTCATACTGAAGGGCTGTGACCGGGGTGACGGCGTGGGCGCGGCGGATGTACTGCGGGCCGACGTTACTCAGGCCGAAGTACCGCACCTTGCCCTCGGTGATCAGGTCACCGACAGCGCCAGCGACCTCCTCGGCCGGTACGTCGGGGTCGGAGATGTGCTGGTAGAAGAGGTCGATGGAGTCGGTCTGGAGGTAGCGCAGGCTGTTCTCGGCGACCTCGCGGATGTTCTCGGGGCGGCTGTTGACACCGCTCCCGGGCGTCTCGCCGGTCATGTCGAAGCCGAACTTGGTGGCCAGGATGACCTCGTCGCGGAAGTCCTTGACCGCGCTGCCGAGCAGCGTCTCGTTGCTGCCGGTGCCTCGGCCGTACATCTCGGCGGTGTCGAAGAAGTCGACGCCGAGTTCGCGGGCGCGGTGGATGGTGGAGATGCCGTCCTCGTCGTTCGAGGGGCCGTAGGCCATGGACATCCCCATCACGCCCAGTCCGAGCGCGGAGACGCGTAGTCCCTGCTGTCCCAGGCTTCGGTGCTGCATGCAATCGCTCCTCGTGTCGTGTCGGCACCCCGCAGCCGACCAAACCAAACTGTTTGGTGTGACCCTACGCCCGTCCGGAGCGCAACGCAATACCGAACGGTTCGGTCGCCTATCCTGGGCTCATGCCTTCCTCCACCAACCCCGGCCAGACCCCGGACGCCGCCATCGCGGGTGAGTCCGCCGACTCCACGCGCCAGCGGATCGTCGCCGCGGCCAAGGAGGAGTTCGCCCGGCACGGGATCGCCGGTGCCCGCGTGGACCGCATAGCCAAGCAGGCCAGGACGAGCAAGGAACGTGTCTACGCCTACTTCCGCAGCAAGGAAGCCCTTTACGCGCACGTCGCCGAACGCGAGACGACCGCACTCGTCGAGGCGACGCAGCTGGACCCGACCGACCTGCCCGGTTATGTCGGCACCCTCTTCGACCATTTCACGGCACGTCCGGACCACTACCGCCTGATCATGTGGGGCCGCCTGGAGCAGGTCGAGCCCGCAGGCAGCGCCGCCAGCCGCCTCCAGGCCACGGTCGCGGGCAAGCTCGACCAACTCCGCGACGCTCAGCGCGCCGGGTCGCTCGACCCGGCCTGGGACCCGGTCGACGTCCTCGCCCTGATCAACCAGATCGCCATGACCTGGGCGGGTCAGCCCGAAATCGCCGCCGCTGCCGCGGGCCAGGCGGCGGCCCCCTCCGTCGCCGCCCGCCGCGCCGCACTGGTGGCCGCCGTCGAGCGCATGTTCCCTCGCGCGGGCTGAGAACAACGCTCGCACCGTTCGGGTTTGACGCACACCTCGGATGCGTCCGTCGAAGATGGCGTCGCCAGCAGACCACGCCGGTACTGCGGTCGGGGCTCACAGCGGGCAGTCATCGGTGGGCAGCAGAGGGCGGATCGGGTCCCACTCCTCTTCGGAGCTCGAATCTGCGGCTCACGCACCGGGTGCGCACCGAGCGTCAGAGCCACAGATGCGAGATTCAGGATCCACGGAACACGCTCTAGGGAGAGTGCAGGCGCAGGACCGCGTGCTCGGCCCACTCGGGCGGGCGGGTGAACCGGGAGACCACCGTCATCGTGAGGAAGGCCAGCGGGATGGTCCAGGCCGCCGGTTGCGCCAGCAGCACGCTCACCCAGCCCTCGGGCGTGCTGAACAGGATCGACCAGCCGACCGCACCGGTCGCGGTGACCCCGCCGACGATCAGCCCCGCGGCCGCCCCGGGCAGGGTCAGCCGCCGCCACCAGATACCGAGCACCAACAGCGGGCAGAAGGTGGACGCCGCCACCGTGAACGCCCACACGACCAGCACGTTGATGTCGATCATCTGCGCGGGCAGCGCCAGGAGCACCGCGACGCAGGCGCCGACCGCCACGGCCAGCCGCAGCCGCGGCACGCTCCCCTGGAACAGGTCGTGGGACAGCCCTCCGGCCAGCGCCAGCAGGAGACCCGAGGACGTGGACAGGAACGCGCCGAAGGCCCCCGCCGCGACCAACGCGGTCAGGAGCGTGCCCACCGAACCGGGGACGGCCTCCGCTGGCAGCACCACCGCCACGGTGTCGGTGCCCTGGAGCATCACCAGCTGCGGCGTGAGCACCCGGCCCAGCAGGCCGTAGACCGTGGGGAACAGGTAGAACAGCCCCAGCAGCGCGATCACGCCGACCGCGACCCGGCGGGCGATCCGCGCGGTCGGGCTCGTGTGGAACCGCATGATCACGTGCGGCAGCCCCATACAGCCGAGGGTGATGGCGAGCAGCGTTGACCACGTCTCGAACAGCGGGTAGCCGCCCACGTTCAGCAGCGGGGTGCTCCACCGCTCGTTGCCCAGTTCCGGCAGCCCGGCCGGGTGCGGGATGGTGGCGCCCTCCGGGAACACGTACTCCGTGCCCTGCTCGACCGCGTGCCCTCCGGCGGCCAGCTCCAGCTCCCGGCCGTCCGGGGTGGTCACGGTGACCGCGTGGTCCAGGCTGAACTCCGTGGCCACGGTGAACTCCACCGGCGTGGTCCGGGGGAAGTGGGTGCCCCACTCCGGGTGCAGCGCCTCGGCGCGGGTCTCGGCGCCCGCGTGCACCACCAGGAAGATCGCGGGCACGGCGAGGAAGGCCAGCTTCACCACGTAGTGGAACGCCTGCACGTAGGTGGCCGAGCGCATCCCGCCCGCCGCGATCGACCCGCTCACCACCAGGCCCGCCAGCAGCACGCCCACCCAGTAGGGGGTCCCGCTGACCAGGCTCAGCACCACCCCGGCCCCCTTGAACTGCGGAACCAGGTACAGCAGCATGATCACCAGCACCACGCACCCGCAGAGCTTGCGCAGCCGGGGCGCGCCCAGCCGGTACTCGGCGAAGTCCGGCACGGTGAAGGCCCCCGAGCGGCGCATGGGCCCGGCGACCAGCGCCACCACGGCGACGTAGCCCGCGGTGAACCCCACCGCGTACCACATGGTGCCCAGCCCGTTCTTGAGCAGCAGCCCGGCCAGGCCCAGCACCGAGGCGGCGGACAGGTACTCACCGGCGATCGCGAGGGCGTTCCAGTTCGGTGACACGCGCCGGGAGGCCACCAGGAAGTCCGAGGTGGAGCGGGCCGCCCGCACCCCGTACACCCCGATGACCAGGCTGGTGACCAGGACCAGGCCTATCGCCAGAACGGCCGTGGTCATGGCTTCCCGTCGGGTCCGGCGCCGCCGCCCTCGGCCCGGTCCTCCAGGCGCTCGGCCGCGCGCACGTGCCACAGGGCCAGCCCGAACAGCAGCGGGTACACCGCCACCGTCAGCAGCAGCCAGGAGACCGGGACCCCGACCAGGCGGGTCCGGCCCAGCTCGGGGAAGAGGGCGAAGGCCCCGCTCAGCCCGAAGAGCACCACCGCCAGCAGCAGGACCGTGCGCACCGCCGTGCGCCGCTGCGCCCGGAAGAGCCGCCGCGCCGCCTCGGTGTCCACCGGGGCGGGCACCGGGATGAGGTGGTGCGCGGGACGGTTGCCACGGGCCAGCGCGATGCGCGTCTGCGGGCTGGTGAGCTTCTCACGGCGCGGGCTCACACCCCACCCCCGGCGGTCACGGCTGCTCCTTGACCGCTCCCGGCGGGCGGGCCGAACGGCCCAGCTGGTCGCGTCGGGCGGCCTCCATGAGCTGGGTCCGGAGTCGGCGGCTGTGGCGGCGGCTCACCGGCACGTCCCCGGCCGGGGTCCCGGCCACCAGCCCGGAGGAGGACGTCACCCGCAGGTCCCGCACCCACGGGATGGCGATCAGGAACCCCCGGTGCACGCGGATGAACCCGGCGGCGGCCCACACCTCCTCCAGGTACGACAGCGACAGGCGGATCAGGTGCGTGCCGTCCGCCGTGTGCAGCCGCACGTAGTCGCCCTGCGCCTCCACGAACTGCACGTCGTCGCGCTTGACGAAGACGGTCCTGCGCCCGGTGTCGATCTGCACCACGTGCAGGTCCTCCGCCGGGGAGGACGCGCCGCCGGACCCGCGCAGCTGGGCGATCCGCCCCACCGCCTCGGCCAGCCGCTCCGGCCGGATCGGCTTGAGCAGGTAGTCCACGGCCCCGATACCGAAGGCCTCCACGGCGTGCGCCTCGGAGGCGGTCACGAACACGATGGACGGCGGCTCGGACATCACGCTCAGCACCCGGGCCACGTCCATGCCGTCCAACCCGGGCATGAGGATGTCGAGGAAGGCGGCGTCGATGCTGGTCGTGCCGAGCAGGCGGACGGCGGTGGCGCCGTTGGAGGCCACCAGGACCTCCGCCACCTCGGGCATGTCACCCAGCAGGGAGGCCATCTCCTGCCGGGTGGAGGACTCGTCCTCCACCACCAGCACGCGGAGTTCGGGCTTCACCGGACCACCACCCCGGGGGCGAACCTCGGTACGCGCACGGTCACCTTCGTCCCTTCTCCCAGAGCGGTCTCGATCACCAGACCGTACTCGGGTCCGTAGACCGCCCGCAGCCTCTGGTCGACGTTGGCGAGACCGACGCCGCGGGACTCGGGGCCGGTGCCCGCCAGCAGGGCGCGCGCCAGTTCGGGGTGCATGCCCACCCCGTCGTCCTCGATCTCGATGACGCACAGGGGGCCCTCGCCGAACCCGGACACGCTGATGTGCCCGGTCCCCTCCTTGCGTTCCAGCCCGTGCCGGATCGCGTTCTCCACGATCGGCTGCACCACCAGGAAGGGGATGGCGACGGGCAGCACCTCGGGCGCCATCCGCACGGTGATGTCGAGGCGGTCGTGGAAGCGGGCCCGCTGGAGTTCGAGGTAGGTCTGGGTGGCCTCCAGCTCGTCGGAGACCGTGGCGTAGTCGCCCTTCTCCGAGAACCCGTACCGGAGGTAGTCCGCGAAGTCCGACAGCAGGTGGCGGGCCCGGTCGGGATCGGTGCGCACCAGGGCGGCGATCACGGCGAGCGCGTTGTGCACGAAGTGCGGGGAGATCTGCGCGCGCAGGGTGCGCAGGTCGGCGGCGGCGATGCGGGCGCGGGCCCGGCGCAGGGCGGCGTGGTCCAGGGAGTCGGAGACCAGCGCGGCGGCCGCCTCCACGTCCGCCTCCACCGGGTGGCCCGAGGCCATCAGGGCACCGGAGAGCTCGTCCGCGACGGTCAGCGGGACGGCGCACACCGAGGTGCCGTCGGGCAGCCGGGAACGGGCGCCGCCGCCGTACTCGAAGACCTGGGACAGCAGGGCTTCGACCTCGGCGGGGGCCGGGCACCTCCCATGGGAGGCGACCGTTCCGTCGAGGTCGGCGAGGAGCACCCCGTCCACCGCCAGGACCTGGCGCAGACGGCGGGCGGCGGAGTGCGCGCCGCGCCCGTGCAGGCCGTCCCGGAGGTCGGCTCCCAGTGCGTGGACCTGGCGCATCAACTCGACGCTCGCCCGGCGTTCCGAGGACGTGGGGCGCCGGGAGGGGGAAAGCCGCGACAGCCACCGATAGGACACGGACCGATCCTATCCCCGCAAAATGTGTCGGCGCTCACGTGCTGACCCTCGCTTTTCCTCTTCGTTCCGGGCTGTGCGTCGCTGGTCACGGAAGGTGCACGGGACGGGCCCGCCGCCCGGGGAGGCGACGGGCCCGTCAACGGGAGAGCGGTGACCTAGTGGCTGCCGGCCTTCTCCGCGCCCGCGCCGGTGAGGGCACGGACCTGGAGCATCGCGAACTTGTCGAAGTCGCGCTCCTTGGACATCAGCGTTCCGACGATCGCGCAGACCAGGCTGATCGGCACCGACACCAGGGCCGGGTTGGGCAGCGGGAACCAGGCGAAGTCGACGTTGGGCATGAGCGCGGACTCCGAGCCCGAGACCACGGGCGAGAAGAACACCAGGCCGACGGCGCTGATCAGACCGCCGTAGATGCCCGCGAGGGCCCCGGCCGTGTTGAAGCGCTTCCAGAACAGGCTGAGCAGCAGGGTCGGCAGGTTCGCGGAGGCGGCCATCGCGAACGCCAGCGAGACCAGGAAGGCCACGTTGAGGTTCTGCGCGAAGATCGCCAGCACGATCGCCACCACGCCGACGCCGATGGCCGAGAACCGCGCGACCCTGACCTCCTCGGCTCCGGTCGCCTTGCCCTTGCGGATGACCGAGTTGTAGAAGTCGTGGGCCAGCGAGGACGAGGAGGCGATGACCAGGCCCGCCACCGTCGACAGGATCGCGGCGAAGGCGGCGGAGGCGATGACGGCCAGCAGGACCGCGCCGACCATCTCGCCGCCGATGCGTTCACCCACCACCGACGCGAGCTGCGGTGCGGCCGTGTTCCCGGCCGCGTCCTGCGCCGTGATGGCGTCGAAGCCCACCAGGGCGGCGGCGCCGAAGCCCAGCACGAGGGTCATCAGGTAGAACGCGCCGATGAGGCCGATGCCCCAGTTGACGGACTTGCGGGCGCTCTGGGAGTCCGGGACCGTGTAGAAGCGGATGAGGATGTGCGGCAGACCGGCGGTGCCCAGGACCAGCGCCAGCCCCAGGCTGATCAGGTCCAGCTTGTTCCACAGGGTCTGGAGCGCGTCCCCCTCGACGACGACCCCGTAGCGCTGCCCCGGTTCGAGGAATGCGGCCGCGTCGCCGTCGGCCGCCGCCTGGCTGGCGTTGGCCGCGTCGGTCATCAGGGCGCCCAGGTTGAAGCCGTAGAGCGACAGCGTGAGCAGGGTCAGCAGCGCGGCGCCGGCCATCAGGATGACGGCCTTGACGATCTGCACCCAGGTGGTGCCCTTCATACCGCCGAAGGCCACGTAGATCGTCATGAGCAGACCGATGACGACGATCCCGACGATCTTCGCGGTCGGGGCGTCCATGCCGAGGAAGGTCTGCCCCTCCTGGATGCCGAGCAGCAGGGCGATGAGCGCGCCCGCGCCGACCATCTGGGCGAGCAGGTAGAAGATCGACACGACCACGGTGGAGACCGCGGCCGCGGTGCGCACCGGGCGCTGCTGCATCCGGTAGGAGAGGACGTCGCCCATGGTGTAGCGGCCGGAGTTGCGCAGCAGCTCCGCGACGAGCAGCAGGGCGACCAGCCAGGCCACGAGGAAGCCGATGGAGTAGAGGAAGCCGTCGTAGCCGAAGAGCGCGATCATGCCCGCGATGCCCAGGAAGGACGCGGCGGACATGTAGTCGCTGCCGATGGCCAGGCCGTTCTGGAGCGGGGAGAAGCCGCGTCCGCCGGAGTGGAAGTCGGTGGCCGAGCGCGTGTTGCGGCTGGCCCAGACGGTGATGCCGAGCGTCGCCGCGATCATCAGGGCGAAGAGGACGAGGGTGACGATGCGGCTGCTCTCGCTGACCGCCTCCTGAGCGAGCATCATCGGCCGTCCTCCTGGTCCGTCGAGGAACCGTTCTGGAGTTCGTCGCGCAGTTCGGTGGCGAGCGAGTCGAAGTTCCGGTTGGCGTACATCGTGTACAGGACGGCGATCCCGAAGGTGGACACGAACTGGAGGATGCCGAAGACCAGGGCGACGTTGACGCTGCCGAACAGCACGGTGCCCATGACGTCGCGGCCGAACGCGGACATGAGGACGTAGAGCAGGTACCAGGCCATGAAGGCGATGCTCATGGGGAAGATGAAGCGGTACAGGCGCCGTTTCAAGTCGACGAACCGCGGGTCGGCGTGCATCGCGACGTACGCCGCGTCGGTGATGGGTACGTCGCCACCGCCGTTGCCGTCCGGTGGTGTCGGACCCTTCGGGGGGCTGTCGTGTGCCATGTTTCGTGAACCTCCGGGGGGATGGCGGGGAAGGTGCCGCGTCCGGTCGCGTTCCCGCGTCGAGCGGGTTCGCCTGGAATGACCGGTTCGTGTGACGTGCGTTACCCAGCACTGTAAGGAGGGCCACCCGGCCTGAGCAGGGGGGCGTGCCGGGGCGCGCGCCGAACGCGGACGAGGAGCGTCGAGCGGTCGCCCACCGTGCGATGAACGGTCGGTTGACGCGACGAACGGTCGACGGGCGGCCCGCGCCCCGCCCCGCCTGGGGAGACGCCCCTCGGAGAACGCGTCCCGCACACCGCTGACGGCCCCGGCGGGTGGGGGCCCGCCGGGGCCGTCAGCTCGGTTCCCGTTCCTCGAACGGGGGTGGATCAGTCCGGGCGCCCGCGACCTCGTCGGGGCCGACGCGCCCTGCGCCCGTCGCGTCGGCGGTTGAGGTGGGCCGCGTGCACCAGGTACCGCTGGAACAGGGACTCGGCCACCGGGTTGTGGTCGCGCACGCGCATCAGCCAGTGCGGCATGACCCGCTCGTGCAGCCACAGGAAGCCGATGGTGAAGCCGAAGCTCAGCATGGCCTGGAGCGCGAGGAACGACAGGAGCGGCTCGCGCAGCGCGGGGCCGTCACCGATCACCCACGCCACCATGTGGGCGTCGAACAGTTGGGCGGCGGGGAACCCGACCAGCCAGTACAGGGCCAGCGGGGCCACCGCCCCGATCGGGAAGACCCCGCGCGCCAGCAGCACGCTGTACACGGCGCCGAGCACGGCGAGCGGGAGGCCCAGAGCCAGCCCGGCGGTGCCGGTCATGGCCAGGGGCAGTCCCGCCGCCATCCCCACTCCCGTGGCGAACAGGCCGGCGACCACGCCGATGGCCGCCCCCGGGAGCGCGACCTCCAGGTGGTTGGGCGGGGTGCCTCCCAGGCGGAGGGCGGACGTGGCGGGCATCAGTCGACCACCACCCCGAACGCGATCAGCGAGTAGAAGAGCGCCCCGAGGTAGAACACGGCGGCCAGCGCGATGATCGCGTTGGAGACGATCCCCGGGCGGATCGGCTTGGGCAGCGCGATGTTGTTGACCAGCAGCAGCACCACGCAGTACGCGCCCATCGCGAAGGCCGACAGGAAGGCCAGCACGTCCAGGATGGCCGCCGGTCCGTCCGCCGGTCCGAACAGCAGGATGACGGTGCCGAACGCGATCAGCCCCCACAGGAACATCCCGTACAGCTTCGACAGCCCGATCTTCTTGGCACCCGGCACGAAGTTGTACGTCATGTCGGCCTGGCCGCGCGAGAAGGAGTCGAACAGGCCCAGGGTGGCGTTGATGCCGATCAACGCGATGAAGAGGAAGAACACCGTGCCGAGGACGGGGCTCCCGGCGGCGGAGAAGGCACCCGCCATCGCGTCGAGCGAGGCCTCCCGGTCGCCGTCCCGGATCAGCTGCGCCACCTGCGGGTCGAACCGGGCCGCCGACTGGGCCAGCACGGTGAAGGAGATCGTCACCAGCATGGTGATGCCCCAGAAGAGCACCAGGGCGTCGAAGGTCACCCAGCGGCGCCACCCCTTCCACTTCTCCATCTCCCTCGGGTCCGAGGTGTCGAACATGAAGCCGCGCGAGGGGACGGCCTCCTGCTCGCCCGCGTGCCGCAGGCCCCGGATCTGGGGGATGTGCGCGCCCATGCCCGCGCCCTTGTCGCGCAGGTGCAGGGTGTACCACATCTGCTGCATGCCGGAGGGTCCGGCGAAGGCGATGGCGCCGACGACGATGGGGAACCAGGCCGCCGACATGGCCTCCTCGGGGAAGTACCCGAACGAGAACATCCCGCTGATGGTGGAGGTGAGGTCGGACAGGTTGCCGACCATCGCCGCGACCACGGACGTGCCGACGACCAGCAGGCCGATGCATATGGAGAGCAGGTTCTCCAGCAGGTCGTAGATGACCTTGGCGAGGGTGAAGACCACGCCGACGAGGACCATCCCGGCCACCGCCGTGGCCTGCCAGGGGATGCCGGTCACCCGTTCGAAGGCGGAGGCTCCCGCCGAGAGGTGGCCCGGCCAGATGTACACCAGGATCGCCGTGAGGAAGAAGAACCACATCAGCGGCTTGAACACGCGTGCCGCGCCGTAGAAGATGCTCTCCCCGGTGGCCATCGCGTAGCGCGACATCTCCAGCATGACCACGGCCTGGAGGGAGACGCCGATCAGGAACAGCCAGCGGATCTCGGGCCCGAAGACCAGGACGAGGCGCGGCCACATGTAGGACTCGCCCATGCCCACGCCCAGGGCGACCAGGAACACCGTGGGGCCGAGGATGTGGATGGACGGGGGAGCCTTGGGGAGCTCCCGGATGGGCATCGGCTCCAGCTTGCCCGCCTTCCAGTACCGCTGCTCCTGCGGGGGAGCGGCGGTGGCGTCGGCCGGGGGGTCGGAGGGCGCGTCGGCGGAGGCGGTGACCGGTTCGGCGGCGGGGCCGGTCTCGGACGGGTGGGCCCGGCGCTGGGCCGGGACGTGCGGTCGCTGGGTCCCGGACGGCGCCGGGGGTTCAGAGGAGTCGGGTTCGGGGCGTGAGGAATCCAAGGCGGTACTCCGTGTGTGTGCGAATGCGAGTCGGTGGTTCGCATGTCGCCCCCGGGTGGTGCGGCACCTCCCTGATCGTGGTGGACACGTGGCTGGGGGTCACCGTGGCTGGACGTGGCTGTCCCCTGCGGTGGCCAGGGGCCCGGCGGCCTTGCGGCGGCGGCTCCAGGGGCCGCCGGGCGGGTGTGGCTCGTGTGCTCGGTGTGTGGCGAGTGGCTGGTGTCGGTCGTGTGTCGTGCTGGCCCGGCCGGGGCCGGTGGCACCGGCCGGGCATTCGGTCAGAGTAGTCCGGCGGCGCGGGCCCAGCGATACTTCGCGCCGAGAACCTTCACCGGCATCTCGGTCGTGTAGGGGTAGGCGACGATCCCGTGCTCGAACAACCGCTGGCTGGCCGCCTCGACCTCGGTGTCACCCGAGAGGGAGGCCACCACCGGCTTGTCGATCCCGGCGGCCCGGGCCTTGCTCACCACGTCGATCACCACGTCCGCGAAGACCAGCGGCGGGGTGACGATCGTGTGCCAGTAGCCGAGCACCAGGGAGTGGACGCGGGGGTCCTCCAGCCCCAGGCGGATGGTCTTCTCGTAGGTGGAGGGCGGCTCGCCCCCGGTGATGTCCACCGGGTTCCCGGCCGCCCCGAACGGCGGGATGAAGGCCCGGAAGGCCTCGTCCAGGTCCGGCGGGATCTCGTACAGCGACATCCCGTTGTCGACCACGGCGTCGGAGAGCAGCACGCCCGAGCCGCCCGCACCGGTGATGATCACGATGTTCTCGCCGCCGGGCGCGGGCATGACCGGCAGGGCGCGGCCGAACTCCAGGAGTTCGGTCAGTCCGGGGGCCCGGACCACGCCCGCCTGGCGGAGGATGTCGTCGTAGACCTTGTCGTCCCCGGCCAGCGCCCCGGTGTGGGACCCGGCGGCGCGGGCCCCGGCGGAGGTCCGGCCGGCCTTGAGTACCACCACGGGCTTCTTCGGGACCACCTCGCGGGCGGCGGCCACGAACGCCCGGCCGTCCTTGAGGTCCTCCAGGTGCATGGCGACGGCGTTGGTGTTCTCGTCCTGGCCGAAGAAGGTGAGCAGGTCGTCCTCGTCGATGTCGGCCTTGTTGCCGACGCCCACGATCGCGGACACACCCGTGCGCGTGCTGCGGCTGTACCCCAGGATCGCCATGCCGATCCCGCCGGACTGCGAGGTGAGGGCGGTGCCCCCGGCCACGTCGTAGGGGGTGCAGAAGGTCGCGGACAGCTTCTCCGGCGTGTAGTAGTAGCCGTAGATGTTGGGTCCGAGGATCCGGACCCCGTGTCTGCGGGCGACGGCGAGCACCTCGTCCTGGAGCTCCTGCTCGCCGGTCTCCGCGAACCCGGACGGGATGAGGATCGCGCCCGCCACCCCCTTGCGCCCGGCCTCCTCCAGGGCCCCGGCGACGAACTTCGCCGGGATCGCGAAGACCGCCACGTCCACGTCGCCGGGCACGTCGGTGATCGACCTGTACGAGGTGAGGCCGTTGACCTCGGCCGACTTCGGGTTGACGGGGTGGATGGCGCCCCGGTACCCGCCGTCCACGATGTTGCGGATCACCGAGTTGCCGATCTTGCCCTCCTCGTTGGAGGCGCCGATCACGGCGATGGAGCGCGGCTTGAAGATGCGCTCCATGGACGCCAGGATCTCCTCCCGCCCGAAGGTGCGGGGCCCCTCGGCGGGCTCGAAGTCGAGGACGAACCGGAGGTCGGCGGCGACGGCCCCGGACGCGGAGGCGAACACGGGGTTGAGGTCGGCCTCCGCGATCTCCGGGAAGTCCGTGACCAGCTCGGACAGGCGCACCAGGAGGTCGGCCAGGGCCTCCCGGTCCACCGCCTCGGCGCCCCGGACCCCGTCCAGGACCTCGGCGGCCCGGATGTCGCCCACCTGGGTGAGCGCCTCCTCCCGGCTGACCGGGGCCAGACGGAAGGAGACGTCCTTGAGGACCTCCACCAGGACGCCGCCCAGCCCGAACACCACGACCTTGCCGAACGTGGGGTCGGTGGTGGCGCCGACCAGGACCTCCAGACCGCCCTGGACCATCTGCTGGATCTGTACGCCGTCGACGCGCGCGTCGGGGTCGTGGGCGCGGGCGTTGGCGGTGACGCGCTCGTAGGCCGCGGCGACCTCCTCGGCGCTGTTCAGTCCGATCTCCACGCCGCCCGCGTCGGTCTTGTGCAGGATGTCGGGGGAGACGATCTTGGCGGCCACGGGGAGGCCGAGTTCGGTGGCCAGGGCGGCGGCCTCCTCGGCGCTGCGGGCCAGCGCCTCGCCGGGGACGGGGATGCCGTAGGCCTCCGCGAGGAGGCGGCCCTCGGGGGCGGTGAGCGCGGTCCGGCCCTCGGCGCGGGCCCGGTCGAGGACCTCGCGGACCGGGGAGGGGTCGCGGTCGGAACGTTCGGGGGTGAAGACGGCCATGCGCTCAGATCACTCCGTTCGATGAGAGCTCCGCCAGTTCCTCGGGGGTCAGGCCCAGCTCGTCGCGGTAGATGTCGGGGTTGTGCTCACCGAGCAGGGGGGACCGGCTGACGTCCACCGAGGAGTCGGAGAGGCGGATGGGCGAGGCCACGGTGTGGTAGCTGCCGCGCTCGGGGTGGTCGACCTCGGTGACCACGCCGTTCTCCCTCAGGGTGGGGTCCTCGATGATCTCCCGGGTGGACATGATCGGCCCGCACGGGATGTTGTGTTCGTTGAGCGCGGAGAGCACGTCCCACTTGGGCAGTTCCCCGGACCACTCCTCGATCAGGGCGAAGGCCTTGTCGAGCTTGTCCAGCCGGGCCTCGGGGGTGGCCCACTCGGGGTCCTCGGCCAGCTCGGGGCGGCCGATGAGCCGGGCGATGGGCGCCCAGCCCGCGGGCTGGATGATCACGTACACGTAGTCGTTGGGTCCGCCGGGCGCCGTGCGCACGGCCCAGCCGGGCTGTCCGCCGCCGGAGGCGTTGCCGGAGCGGGGGACCTCGTCGGTGAAGTCGTCGTTGGGGTACTCGGAGAGCGGGCCGTGGGCGAGCCGCTGCTGGTCGCGCAGCTTGACCCGGCACAGGTTGAGCACCGCGTCCTGCATGGCGACCTGGACGCGCTGGCCCCGGCCGGTGTGCACCCGCTGGTAGAGCGCGGCGAGGATACCGGCCACTGTATGCATTCCGGTGCCCGAGTCACCGATCTGCGCGCCCGTGGCCAGCGGCGGGCCGTCCTCGAACCCGGTGGTGCTCATGGAGCCGCCCATGGCCTGGGCGATCACCTCGTAGGCCTTGAAGTCGGCGTACGCGCCCGGGCCGAACCCCTTGATCGACGCGTAGACCAGCCGCGGGTTGGCCTCCGCGAGCACCTCCCAGGTGAACCCCATCCGGTCCAGGGCGCCCGGAGCGAAGTTCTCCACCAGCACGTCGCTGCGGCGCACCAGGTCGAGGAAGATCCGCTTGCCCTCGGGGCTCTTGGTGTTGAGGGTGATGCTCCGCTTGTTGGAGTTGAGCATCGTGAAGTACAGGCTGTCCACGCCGGGGCGGTCCCGGAGCTGGCGCCGGGTGATGTCGCCCGAGGGCGCCTCCAGCTTGACGACGTCGGCGCCCATCCACGCGAGGATCTGGGTCGCGGACGGTCCCGACTGGACGTGGGTCATGTCCAGGACGCGGACCCCGTCGAGTGCCTTGCCCATGACTCTCCTTCCGGGCTACTTGTACATCGTCTGGTTCATGGTCCCCGGGGCGTACACCTCGGGGTCGATCCAGACGTTGATCAGGGAGGGCTTGCCGGACTCGCGGGCGCGGAGCAGGGCCGGGCCGATCTCGGCCGGGTCGTGGACCTCCTCGCCGTACCCGCCGAGCATCTTCGCGAACTCCGAGTAGCGGACGTCGCCCAGGGTGTTGCCGAGCTCGCCCCGGTCCGCGCCGTACTTGGCGATCTGGCCGTAGCGGATCTGGTTCATCGAGGAGTTGTTGCCGACGATCCCCACGAAGGGCAGGTCGAAGCGGACCAGGGTCTCGAAGTCCCAGCCGGTGAGGCTGAAGGCGCCGTCTCCGAAGAGCGCGACCACCTCCTTGTCCGGGCGGGCGTACTTGGCCGCCATCACGAACGGGATACCGACGCCGAGCGTGCCGAGCGGCCCCGGGTCCAGCCAGTGGCCCGGTGACTTCGGCTGGACCACCTGGCCGGAGAAGGTGACGATGTCGCCGCCGTCGCCCACGTACACGGAGTCCTCGGTGAGGAACTGGTTGATCTCGTTGACCAGGCGGTAGGGGTGGATCGGGGTGGAGTCCGAGGTCAGCAGGTGCGCGCGCTTGTCGAGCGCGGCCTGCTCCTGGGTGCGCAGCTCCTCCAGCCAGCCCTTGCGGCCCTGCGCCCCGGTGTCGCCGTAGCCGGAGACGGCCTGGAGCGCGGAGGACAGGATGACGTCGGCGTCGCCCACGATGCCGAGGTCGATGTCGCGGTTCTTGCCGACGGTGGCGTAGTTGAGGTCGATCTGCACCACGGTGGCGTCGGGGGAGAGGCGCTTGCCGTAGCCCATCCGGAAGTCGAACGGCGTGCCGACGATGATGATGAGGTCCGAGTTGCTGAAGGCGTAGCGCCGGGAGAGCTGGAAGTGGTGCGGGTCGCCGGGCGGGAGGGTGCCGCGTCCGGCGCCGTTCATGTAGGCCGGGATGTTGAGGGCGCGGACCAGTTCGACGGCGGAGTCGGTGGCCCGGGTGGTCCACACCTGGTTGCCGAGCAGGATGCTGGGCCGCTCGGAGCGCACGATCAGCTCCGCGAGGCGCTCGACGGCGGCCGGGTCGCCCGCCTGGCGGGTGGAGGCCCGGTAGTGCCCGGCGGCGGGCACGCGCGCCCGCTCCACGGGGACCTTGGCGTCCAGCACGTCGCGGGGGATCTCCAGGAAGGACGGGCCGGGGGCGCCGTTGTTGGCCTCGCGGAAGGCCATGGAGACGAGGTCGGCCACGCGTTCGGTGTGCGGGACGGTGGCCGCGAACTTGGAGATCGGGTTGATCATGTCCACGTGCGGCAGGTCCTGGAGCGAGCCCATCTTGTGCTGGCTGAGGGCGCCCTGGCCGCCGATGACCAGCATCGGGCTCTCGGCGCGGTAGGCGTTGGCGATGCCGGTGACCGCGTCCGTGGTGCCGGGGCCCGCCGTCACCACCGCGCAGCCGGGTTTGCCGGTGATCCGGGCGTAGCCGTCGGCGGCGTGCGCGGCGACCTGCTCGTGCCGGACGTCGATCACGTCGATGCCCTCGTCGGCGCAGCCGTCGTAGATGTCGATGATGTGGCCGCCGCAGAGCGTGAAGACGACGTCGACCCCCTCGGCCTTGAGGGCCTTGGCGACCAGGTGGCCGCCGGAGATCGTGCTGCTGTCGCTGTTCGTTTCGGTGGGTACCTTGCCTTCGGCCATCGGTGCGACGACCCCTTTCGTGCTGAGGGTACGGAGCGTGTGATCACGTGAAGATCGGATACTGTATACCGTGTGCATCACATTGGAACACTCCGGCGCCGCGCTGTCCAGACCCCGGGGGGCCGACTTGTCCCGGCCCCCGGAGGGAGCGTCCGGATCGGCAGGGGGCGGCGCAGGCGTGCGGCCAGGAGGGCGGCCACGGCTGTGAGCAGGCCGGAGGCGGCCAGGGCGACGGTGTGCGAGGAGTCCGGGGCCAGGGTGAGGAGCGCGATCGCGCCGCCCACGCCGAGCAGTCCGCCGACCGCCTTGGAGCCGTGGACCAGCCCCGCGAGGTCGGCCGAACGGGCGGGGTCGTCCTCCTGGGCGCGGAACCGGCCGGACCCGCTGACCCGCACCGTGCCGTGGTGCTGGCCGGTGCCACGGTGCTGGCCCCTGCCGAAGTGCCCCTCGGTGATCGCCCGGGTCAACGGGTAGCAGGAGCCGGTGCCCGCGCCCACCACGAGGACGGCGGCGAGCAGGAGCGGCAGGGGGCCGTCCGGGGCGGACGCGGCCAGGGCCGCCTGCCCGAGCGCGGTCGCGGCCAGCAGCGCGGTGAGGGTCCGGCGCCGTCCGGCGCGTTCGGCCGCTCCGCTCGCCGCGAGCCGCCCGACCCCGCTGCCCAGGGCGAACGCCGTGACGGCCGCCGCGATCTCCGCCGGATCTCGACCGAGGCCCGACAGGACCGGTGGGAGCACCACCAGGGTGAACAGCCCGACCGTCCCGGACAGCGCCACGATCGTGTGCAGGGCGTGCAGGGAGCGCCCGCTCGCCCAGGCCTGGCCCGCGCTGAAGTCACGCGCGGCCGGCGGGTCGGCGCCGCGCCGCAGGGCCGCCGCGCGGGGGTCGCTCCCCGGGGGCCACCAGTACGCGGGGGCGCCGCGCTGGCCGACGCCGCCCGCCGCACCCAGGACCAGCACGGCCAACGCGAGCGCCGTGGCCGCGGGGCCGGGGTCTCCGGAGGGCGGCCCCAGGGCGAGCGCGGGCAGCAGTGGCACCGCGCCCAGGGCGAAGGCCCCGCCCACGGCGCCCAGACGCACGGTGGGACGGTCCGGGAACCAGCCGCCCACCAGGTCCACACAGGAGTGGTAGACCAGCCCCGCGCCCACGCCGCCGAGCAGACCGTACCCCGCCACGGCGGTCAGCGGGTCCGTGGCGTGCCCGACCGTGTACACGGCCACGGCACACAGCGCGGCCCCGACGCAGATCGCCGCGCCCGGGCGGAGCAGCCCCCGGGTCCGGAGCAGGCGCGGCACCGGGGCGAGGCAGCCCTGGACGAGGGCCCAGACCAGGAACGGCGTCAGCGCCTGGGCCGGGGTCCAGCCGTGCGCCGCCGTCAGGAGGGGCACGGCCGCGCCGTAGCCGAACTGGAGGACGCCCACCGCCCCGACCGCGAGCAGGGCGCGGGTCAGCAGCACGGAGCGGGGCGCTCCGGTGAGCCGACGCGCGGAGGGGCCGACGGTGTAGCGCCTGCCCCGCCAGTCGTGCACCTCGGCGGCCTCCGACGCGGGGGCGGGCGGTGGCTCCGGCTCCGCCGGGGCGGGTCGGGGCGGTGGTCCGGGCAGATGGCGGGGGAACATGGCGACCTCCTTGTATGCAGTATGCAAAGTCCCGGAGGGCTTGTGAAGGGGCATCTCGACAACAATGCCTATTGAATACTGCATACAATGTGGAGTATCACTGGAAGGGGGCGACGAGCGGACGGAGGAGGAGCGTTGGATCTCCACGAGTACGAGGCCAAACAGATCTTCGGTGAGTACGGGGTCGCGCTGGTCGAGGGCGAGATCGCCGACACCCCCGAACGGGTGGCGGCGGTGGCCGGACGCCTCGGCCGGAGGGTCGTGGTGAAGGCCCAGGTCAAGGCCGGTGGGCGCGGGAAGGCCGGAGGCGTGCGGGTGGCCGAGGGGCCCGCCGACGCCCGGGCCAGGGCCGAGGAGATCCTCGGCATGGACATCAGGGGCCACACGGTTCACCGCGTCCTCGTCGAGGAGGCGAGCGACATCGCGGAGGAGTACTACTTCTCCTTCCTGCTCGACCGCGCCCACCGCGAGTTCCTCTCCATCTGCTCGGCGCGGGGCGGCATGGAGATCGAGGAGGTCGCCGCCGCCGAGCCCGACGCGGTCGTGCGCACCCCGGTCGGCTCCCGGGGAGTGGGCCGGGAGGAGGCGCTGGGCATCTGCGCCGCCGCCGGGCTGCCCGAGGAGGTCCGGGACCGGGCCGCCACGGCCATCGCCGCCCTGTGGAAGGTCATGGTGGGCGAGGACGCCACCCTGGTGGAGGTGAACCCGCTGGTCCGCACCGCCGACGGCCGGGTGGTCGCCCTCGACGGCAAGGTCACCCTGGACGACAACGCCGCCTACCGGCACCCCGAGCGGACCCCCTTCTCCCACGGCGCGGGGACCGACGAACGCGAACTCCGCGCCCGGGAACGGGGCCTGAACTACGTGCGGCTCGACGGCGAGGTCGGCGTCATCGGCAACGGAGCCGGACTGGTGATGTCCACCCTGGACGTGGTCGCCCACGCCGGGGAGGAGCACGGCGGCGTGCGCCCCGCCAACTTCCTCGACATCGGCGGCGGTGCCTCCGCCGAGGTCATGGCCAACGGCCTCGACGTGATCCTCGGGGACCCGGCCGTCCGGAGCGTGCTCGTCAACGTCTTCGGCGGGATCACCGCCTGCGACGCCGTGGCCAACGGCGTCGTCCAGGCCCTCGAACTCCTGGAGAGCCGGGGTGAGGACGTCGGCAAGCCGCTGGTCGTGCGCCTGGACGGCAACAACGCCGAGCAGGGGCGCCAGATCCTCACCGCCCGCGCCCACCCGGCCGTGCGCCAGGCGGACACGATGGACGGCGCCGCCCGGCTCGCCGCCGAACTCGCCGCGCGGAACTGACCGCCCCCTTCGACAGGAGAAACCCCCATGGCCATCTTTCTGAACAGGGACAGCAGGGTGCTCGTCCAGGGCATGACCGGCGCCGAGGGCACCAGGCACACCCGGCGCATGCTCGCGTCCGGCACCAACGTCGTTGGTGGCGTGAACCCGCGCAAGGCCGGGCAGGGCGTCGACTTCGACGGCACCGAGGTGCCCGTCTTCGGCTCCGTGGCGGAGGGCGTCAAGGCCACCGGCGCGGACGTCACCGTGGTCTTCGTGCCGCCCCGCTTCACCCGGGACGCGGTGGAGGAGGCGGTCGACGCGGAGATCGGTCTGGCCGTCGTCATCACCGAGGGCGTCCCGGTCCACGACACCGCCGCCTTCTGGCACCTGGCCACCGAGCGCGGCAACCGCACCAGGATCATCGGCCCCAACTGCCCCGGCCTCATCAGCCCGGGACAGTCCAACGCGGGCATCATCCCGGCCGACATCACCCAACCGGGCCGGATCGGCCTGGTCTCGAAGTCGGGCACGCTCACCTACCAGCTCATGTACGAGCTACGGGACCTCGGCTTCTCCACGGCGGTGGGGATCGGCGGCGACCCGATCATCGGCACCACGCACATCGACGCCCTGGCCGCCTTCGAGGCCGACCCGGACACCGACGTGATCGTGATGATCGGTGAGATCGGCGGCGACGCCGAGGAGCGCGCCGCCGCGTACGTCCGGGAACACGTCACCAAGCCCGTGGTCGGCTACGTGGCGGGCTTCACCGCCCCGGAGGGCAGGACCATGGGCCACGCCGGGGCGATCGTCTCCGGCTCCTCGGGCACGGCCGCCGCCAAGAAGGAGGCCCTGGAGGCGGCCGGGGTGCGGGTCGGCCGGACCCCGAGCGAGACCGCCCGCCTCACCCGGGAACTCCTGGGCTGAGACGGCCGGTCGGATCGACCGGACACCGCGACGGGGCGGCGGCTGGTGCCGCCGCCCCGGGTGGGCCGGTATCGGACCTGGTTGGTGCGGGGGGCTGGAACGCGCCAACCAGGTCCGCGTCTACCGTTCCGGAGGGCGCGTCGCCCCTGGGGCCGCCGAGGACGCGAGCGCCCTCTCCAGGAGAACGCGATGCCTTCCGGTGTAGACGTTCATGGAGCTGCCGCGCAGGAAGCCGACGAGCGTCATGCCCGCCTCCGTGGCCAGGTCGACAGCGAGGGACGAGGGGGCCGAGACGGCGGCCATCATGGGGATGCCCGCCATCCACGCCTTCTGGACCAGCTCGAAGGAGGCGCGCCCCGACACCATGAGCACGGTCTCGCTCAGCGGGAGGCGGTCGGAGCGCAGGGCCCAGCCGACCAGCTTGTCGACCGCGTTGTGCCGCCCCACGTCCTCGCGCACGGCCAGCAGCTCGCCGTCGGCGGTGAACAGCCCGGCGGCGTGCAGGCCGCCCGTGCGGTCGAACACCCGCTGGGCCTCACGCAGCCGGTCCGGGAGGACGGTGAGGGTGGGCACGTCGATCCGCAGGCCGTCGTCGGCCACCGGCCACCGCGCCTTGGTGCGCACGGCGTCCAGGCTGGCCTTGCCGCACAGCCCGCACGAGGAGGAGGTGTAGAAGTTGCGCTCCAGCGAGGTGTCGGGGAGCGCCACCCCCGGGGCCAGGGACACGTCCAGCACGTTGTAGGTGTTGGACCCGTCCGCGGTGGCCCCCGCGCAGTACCGGATGGCGGTGACCTCGGGCCCCTCGGAGACCACCCCCTCGCTCACCAGGAACCCGGCGGCGAGGTCGAAGTCGCTCCCGGGGGTCCGCATGGTGATGCTCAACGGGGCGCCGTCCAGCCTGATCTCCAGCGGCTCCTCCACCACGAGGGTGTCGACGCGTTCGCTCTCGACTCCCTCCCTGATACGGAGGACCTTCTCACGGGCGGTCACCCGTCCCATTCCCCACCACCGCCTTCCGGTGCCCGAGTGCGTTTACTGGTCTACTCTTCCCGACATTCGGTGTCGAGGGGACGAAGCGTCAAATCGGCGTATGGAGGACAGGCGGCCCGGAGAGGCCCCGGTCACAGCCCCGTGCCTCAGCCGTCGCCGCGCCGCTGTACGTGCTGGAAGCCGAACCTGCCCTTGATACAGAGGTTTCCGTGCGTCACCGGGTTGTCGTGCGGCGAGGTCACCTTCACGATCTCGTTCTCCTGGACGTGCAGGGTGACGTTGCACCCGACCCCGCAGTAGGTGCAGACCGTGGTCGTCTCGGTCTGGCTCTCCTCGTCCCAGGTGCCCGCCGCGCGCATGTCGAACTCCGTGGCGAACGAGAGCGCCCCGGTCGGGCAGACCTCGATGCAGTTCCCGCAGTACACACAGGCCGAGTCGGGGAGCTCCACGTCGTGTTCGGTGGAGATGCGGGCGTCGAACCCGCGCCCGGCCACCCCGATCGCGAAGGTGTTCTGCCACTGGTCGCCGCAGGCGTCCACGCACTTGTAGCACATGATGCACTTCGAGTAGTCGCGCACGTAGAGGTCGTTGTCGACCTTGGGGGGCTGCTCGACCGTGGCGGCCTCCGCGCCGTCGCCGGGCTCGTGCTCGCCCGCGCGCCGGGCGTCGCGGACGCCGAGCGCCGCCGGTTCGGCCCGGGGGCCGAACCGCTCCGGCTCCGCCTCGTAGCGGTCCATCCACCCGGCGACCTTCGGGGTGGTGGACAGGTCCACCGAGGAGCCCAGCAGTTCGAGGACCACCTTCCGGCTGTGCCGCACCCGCTCGGAGTCGGTGGCCACGCTCATGCCCTCCTCCAGCTTGCGGGAGCAGGCCGGGGCGAGGGTGCGGGCGCCCTCCACCTCCACCACGCACACGCGGCAGGCGTTGCGGGGGGTGAGCGTGTCGCCGTGGCAGAGGGTGGGCACCTCGGTGCCCTCGGCGGCGCAGGCCTCCAGGACGGTGGTGCCCTCCGGCACGCGGACGGTCGCGCCGTCGATGGTCGCGTCGATCAGGCGTCGGGGGGTGGGCAGGAGTACGGGGACGGTCATCGGGCCTCCTCGGTCGCAGCCCGGTCGCCCGGGGCTGGGGTGTGCGGGTCGGTGTTCCGTGGGCTGTCGGGGGCCGGGGAGCCGGTGCCGTCGGACTCGGAGTAGAGGCCGAGCCGGTCGATCGCGGACTCCACGGCGTTCCACGCGGTCTGGCCCAGGCCGCAGATGGAGGCGTCCCGCATGGCCAGGCCGACCTCCCGGAGCAGCGGCAGCTCCTGGGCGGGGGAGGCGCCGGAGCGCAGCCGCAGCAGCGACTCCTCCTGGCGGACCGTGCCCACCCGGCAGGGCACGCACTGTCCGCAGGACTCGTCCCGGAAGAAGGCGGCCACGCGCGCCAGGGTCGCGCCGAGGTCGGCGGTGTCGTCCAGGACCAGCACCACGCCCGAACCCAGCGAGGTCCCGGCGGCCCGCGCCCCCTCGAAGGTCAGCGGGATGTCCAGCTCGTCGCCCCGGACGAAGGTCCCGGCCGCCCCGCCCAGGAGCACGGCGCGGATGGACCGCCCCTCGGGCATCCCGCCCGCAGCCTCGACGAGGTCGCCCAGGGTGGCCCCGAAGGGCAGTTCGTACAGGCCGGGGCGGCGCACGCCGCCGGACACGCAGAACAGTTTGGGCCCGGTGGAGCCCTTCGTTCCCACAGCGGCGTACGCCGGACCGCCCATGAGGAGCACGGGGAGCACGTTGACCAGGGTCTCCACGTTGTTGACCGTGGTCGGCTTGCCGAACAGGCCCTTCTCCACGGGGAAGGGCGGCTTGGTGCGGGGCTCGCCGCGCTGTCCCTCGATGGAGCCGAAGATGGCGGTCTCCTCGCCGCAGATGTAGGCGCCCGCGCCGCGCCGGATCTCGATGTCGAAGGAGAAGCCGGACCCCAGGACGTCGGGTCCGAGCAGTCCGCGCTCCCGGGCCTGGGAGAGGGCGTTCTCCAGGTGGCGCAGCGCGCGCGGGTACTCGCCCCGGATGTAGAGGTAGCCGGTGCGGGCGCCGATCGCGTACCCGGCGACGGTCATGGCCTCGACCACGGAGAAGGGGTCGCCCTCCATGAGGACCCGGTCCTTGAAGGTGCCGGGCTCGCTCTCGTCGGCGTTGCACACCAGGTAGTGCGGGGTGTCCGGCTGCTGGGCGGTGGCGCTCCACTTGCGGCCGGTGGGGAAGGCGGCACCGCCCCGGCCGAGCAGCCCGGAGTCGGTGACCTCGCGGATCACCCCGGCGGGGCTGAGGCGCAGGGCCTCGCGGAGCGCCGCGTACCCGCCCGCCGCGCGGTAGTCGTCGAGGCTGAGGGGGTCCACGCGGCCGATCCGGCTCAGCAGGACGTGGTCGGGGGAACCGGCGTCGGGGACCGCGGCCGCCGGGTCGGGTTCGGGGGCGCCGCCGAGGAGGGGGTCGGCGGCGTAGGTGGTGGTGCCGGGGCGGTGGCCGTCGAGGGAGTGCCCGTTGACGGCGTCGACGGCGCCGACCGGGGTCGGCGGGTCGGCGATCGCTGAGCCGTTGGCGGTGCCGTCGGGACCGGTGGTGTCGTCCCCGGAGCCGGTCGCGGACTCCGGCTCCGTGGGCGGGGCCTCGGCGAGGGAGTCGAGGGCGTCGGGGGTCGCGGGGGCGGCGACGGCGTACCGCGCGGGGCTTCCCGCTTCGAGGGCGAGCGCCGCCGGGGCGCGCTCGCACATCCCCAGGCAGGGGCTCTCGTGCCAGGTGGTGCCGGGGGCCCCGGCGTCGTCGGAGTGGCCGCCGGGCGGGCCCAGGCGGGCGGCCAGGCGCTCGCGGAGCGCGCCCGAACCGGAGGCGGCGCAGGCGATGTCGGTGCACAGGTGCACGACTCGGCGGGGGCGCTCGTGCAGGGCGAACATCGCGTAGAAGGAGGCCACCGCGTAGGCCTCGGCCGGGGGGACGGTGAGCCTGCGGCAGATGTGGTTGAGCGCGCCCCGGCTGATCCAGCCCACGCGGTCGTTGACGGCGTGCAGGGCGGGCAGGAGCAGGTCGCGCTGGTCGCGTGCGGCGTGCCCGCCACGTGCGTAGCGCAGGTCGGAGTCCTGACGGGTCCCGCCCTCCCAGCCGGACGCGGGCGCCCCCAGGAGCGTGTCGACGGCGTCGCGTTCGGCGTCGGTGGCCACCTCGTCCAGAAGTCGCAGGTCCACGCCCGGATCACCTCAATCGTGTGTAGGACAGATCACAGGATTCTGTATACAGAAGACAGTAAGAGTGGTCCTCCGGAATGACAACCCTGGTTCCCGAGTGGGTTCGTGAGGGTGGGGGTCCTACGGGCACCCCGGACGGGCCGTCCCACCGGGGACGGCCCGCCTCGGCGCGCGGGTCTCAGCCCGGCACCTGGTCGGGGACCTCCCGTCGCCGCTCCGGAGGACGCGGCCCCACCCGCTCGATCCGCACCGCGGCCGCCTTGTACTCGGCGGTCCCGGCGATCGGATCGGTGGCGTCGATGGTGAGCAGCTGCGTGTCCACCTGGTGCGGGAAGTGGAAGGTCATGAACACCAGCCCCGGCCGCATGGACGCGGTGACCGACGCCGGGACCAGCACCGAACCGCGCCGCGAGGTCACCCGGACCGTCTCGCCGTGCTCGATCCCCAGCTTGGCGGCGTCCTCCGGGGACAGGTCCAGCAGTTCGCCCCGGCGCAGCGGAGAGGAGAAGCCCGAGGTCTGCACGCCGGTGTTGTAGTCGTCCAGGCGGCGTCCGGTGGTGAGCCGGAACGGGAAGTCCTCGTCCAGCAGGTCCACCGGCGGCGAGTGGCCGACGATCCCGAACGGCGCGGGCTCGCCCCGCTCGCGCGGGTCCTTCGACCACAGCCGGGAGTGCAGGTAGCTGGGCTCCAGCGTGTCCTCCGAGTAGCAGGGCCACTGGATGCCGTCGTGCTCGGCCAGGCGCGCGTAGCTCATGCCCCGGTGCATGGGGGACAGCGAGCGCACCTCGTCCCAGATCTCCTCCGCCGAGGGGCGTTCCCAGTCGTGTCCGAGCCGGGTCGCCAGCGCGCACATGATCTCGATGTCGTCCCTGGCGCCCTCCGGCGGGTCCAGGGCCTTGCGGACCAGCTGCACCCGCCGCTCGCTGTTGGTGAAGGTGCCGTCCGACTCGCACCAGGCGGCGCTGGCGGGGAGGACGACGTCCGCGAGCTCGGCGGTGCGGGTGAGGAAGATGTCCTGGACCACCAGGTGGTCCAGGGCCCGCAGCCGGGCGGTGGTCTTGTGCGTCTCGGGCTCGGACTGGACGGGGTTCTCACCGATGACGTAGAGGGTCTTCAGCTCCCCCTCCTCCATCGCCTCGAACATCTGGGTGAGGTTCAGGCCCTTGCGGCCCTGGATGGAGCGGCCCCAGGCGCGCTCGAACGGGGCCCGGACCTCCGCGTCCAGGATGTCCTGGAACCCGGCGAGGCGGTCGGGGATGGCGCCCATGTCGCCGCCGCCCTGCACGTTGTTCTGGCCGCGCAGCGGGTTGAGCCCGGATCCGTGCCGCCCGACGTGCCCGGTGAGCAGGGACAGGTTGATCAGCGCGCGGACGTTGTCGGTGGCGTTGTGGTGTTCGGTGATGCCGAGGGTCCAGCACAGCTGGGCGCGTTCGGCGCGGGCGTAGGCGTGGGCCAGCTCCCGGATGGCCTCGGCGGGGACGCCGGTCTCGGCCTCGGCGGCGGCGAGCGTCCACGGTTCCACCAGCGCGCGGTACTCGTCGAGCCCGCTGGTGGCGCGTTCGACGAAGGACTCGTTGGCCAGTCCGGCGTGCAGGATCTCCCGGCCCACGGCGTGCGCGAGCGGGATGTCCGTGCCCACGTTGAGTCCGAACCAGCGGTCGGCCCACTCGGCGGTGGGGGTGCGGCGGGGGTCGACGACGAAGAGCCGGGCCCCGTTGCGCACGCCCTTGAGCACGTGCTGGAAGAAGATCGGGTGGGCGAAGCGCGGGTTGCCGCCCCAGACGACGATGAGGTCGGTGTCCTCGATCTCCGCGTAGGAGGAGGTGCCGCCGCCGGAGCCGAAGGCGGCGGACAGGCCCGCCACGCTGGGCGCGTGGCAGGTGCGGTTGCAGGAGTCGACGTTGTTGGTGCCGACGACGACGCGGGTGAACTTCTGCGCGACGAAGTTCATCTCGTTGGTGGCCCTGGCGCAGGAGAGCATGCCGAAGGAGTCGGGTCCGTGGCGTTCGACGCCCGCCCGGAAGCCGGCGGCCGCGCGGTCGAGGGCCTCCTCCCACGTGGCCGGGCGGAGTTCTCCGTGTTCGCGGACGAGGGGTCGGGTGAGTCGGTCGAGGGGGTTGGAGTGGTCTGCGGAACGGCGCATGTGGCCTCGCTCGGGGTTCGTGGCCTCAAAGGGAATACTGTATGCAATGTTGGAGGAACGGGCAATGGTGCGGGGCCGGGTGCTAGGCGAGGGCGGGTTCGGAGACCCGCCGGTTGAGCAGACCGGCCACGGCGTCGACCGCGCGCAGCGTGGGCGCCGGGGCGCCGGTGAGGTCGGCCAGCTCGACCACGGCGGACAGGATCACGTCCAGTTCCATCGGACGGCCGCGTTCGAGGTCGTGCAGGGTGGAGGTGCGGTGGTCCCCGGTCCGCTCCGCGCCCGCGAGCCTGCGCTCCACGGAGACGTCGGTGCGCACGCCCAGCCGGGCCGCCACGTCCAGGGTCTCGTTCATCATGGTGCGGGCCAGGTCGCGGGTGGAGCGGTGGCGGCAGATCTGGGCCATGGTCGAGCGGGTGAGCGCGCTCAGCGGATTGAAGACGATGTTGCCCATGAGCTTCACCCAGACGTCCACGCGGAGGTCGGGTTCGACCGGGCACCGGAGCCCGCCCGCCGTCATCGCCTCGGAGAGGTCGCGGCAGCGGCGGGAGTCGGAGCGGTCCGGCTCGCCCAGGGAGAACCGGGTGCCCTCGATGTGCCGGACCACGCCCGGTTCCACGATCTCCGTGGCCGCGTAGACCACGCAGCCGACGGCGCGTTCGACCGGGATGGCGCGGCTGACCGCCCCGGCCGGGTCCACGCTCTCGATCCGGTGGCCCGCGAGCGGCCCCTCGACGCCGTGGAAGTACCACCAGGGGATGCCGTTCTGCGCGGCGACCACGGCGGTCGCCGGGCCGAGGAGGGGGCGCAGCAGCGGACCGCAGTCGGCGTAGTGCTGGGCCTTGAGACCGAGCAGGACGGCGTCCACGGGGCCGACCTCGGTCGGGTCGTCCGTGGCGTGCGGGCGTGCGGTGAAGTCGCCACGGGGACTGAGGACCCGGACGCCGCGCTCGCGCAGGGCGCGCAGGTGGGCGCCCCGGGCGATGAGGTGGACGTCCGCTCCGCCGCGGTGCAGGGCGGCCCCCGCGTAGGCGCCGATGGCTCCGGCGCCCAGGATGGCGATGCGCATGAGGACTCCTTCCTATTCCATACTGTATACAGTATGCTCGGTCGCATCCATCCCCTCACCACGGCAGGGAGAGAAGGAATGCCCGACTCGGGTGCCTGGGAAACTTCTCCGCTTCTTCGTGACCGCCGCCCGTCCGGAACCCACGCGCCCACCCCCTGGCCCCGGGCCCGCGAGCTGGCCCGGGAGGTCGGTGCGGCGGGCGGGGCGCGGGCCGTGGACGTGCCCCTGGCCGACGCCCGGGGAGCGACCCTGGGCGCGGACCTCGTCTCCGCCATCGACGTCCCCGCCCTGGACAGCGCCGCCATGGACGGGTACGCCGTCTGCGGTGCGGGCCCCTGGCTCGTACTCGGTCGGTCGCTCGCCGGTCACCGGGGGCCGGTCGTACGCCTGCAGCCGGGGGAGGCGGTGGAGACCGCCACGGGCGCCGTGGTGCCGGACGGCACCACCGCCGTCCTCCCCCACGAGGACGCCACGGCAGCGTCCGGACGGCCCGCCCCGCTTCTGGGCGGCGAGGTGGCGCCCGGGCGGCACCTCCGGCGCCGGGGCGAGACCACCCTGGCCGGGACGGTGGCCGCGCGCGCGGGCAGCCCGGTCACCCCCGCGCTCCTGGGGCTGGCCGCCAGTCTGGGCCGTGACACCCTCCGGGTGCTGCGCCCGCGCGTGCGCGTCCTGGTCACTGGGGACGAGGTGGTGCACACGGGGGTGCCGCGCCCGGGTGCCGTCCGCGACGCCATCGGCCCGGTACTGCCCGGGCTGGTGGCCTGGGCAGGCGGGTACGGCGAACCCGGAGTCGCGGTGCCCGACCGCGCCGGAGCCCTGGAGGAGCGGCTGGACTCCGTGGTGGGGACGGACACCGTGGCGGTCTGCGGCTCCTCCTCGGCGGGCCCCGCCGACCACCTGCGCACGGCGCTGACCGCACTCGGTGCCAGGTTCGTGGTCGACGGTGTGGCCTGCCGACCCGGCCACCCGCAACTGCTCGCCGTCCTGCCCTCGGGGGCCGTGGTCGTGGGACTGCCGGGCAACCCCGGGGCCGCCCTCGCCGCCGCCCTCACCCTGCTGGTGCCCGTGCTCAGCGGACGGGCCGGTCGGCGGGACCCCGCGCACACGGGACGGCGGGTCCGGCTGGTCGGGGACGTGCGCCCGCACCCCCGCGACACCCGGCTGGTCCCGGTGCGGGTCAGCCGCGACCTCGCGGTGGAACTGCCCGCGAGCGGCTCCGCCGACCTGCGCGCCGTCGCCGTGGCCGATGCCCTCGCGGTGGTTCCGCCCGGCCGGGCCCCCGGCCGCGTCGAACTCGTCGGGGTGCCAGCGTGACCCACGCGCGCGACGGACTTCGTACACTGTCTACAACGACCCTGACCGTGCAGCCGGACACTGGAGACTCCTCATGCCCTCGGAGGGATTGAACGCCGTCGCGGGACGCATCCAGCGCCCGGTTCCGCTGCGCGAGGCCGTCTACGAGGCCATTCTCGACCTCATCACCACGCGTGCGCTCTCCCCGGGCCAGCACCTGGTGGAGACCGAGCTGGCACGCACTCTGGGGGTCTCGCGCCAGCCGGTCCGCGAGGCCATGCAGCGGCTCAGCAACGAGGGGTGGGTGGACCTGCGGCCCGGCTACGGGGCGTTCGTGCACACCCCCACCGAGAGCGAGGCGGACCAGCTCCTGGCCGTGCGCGCCATGCTGGAGGCCGAGTCCGCCCGGCTCGCCGCCGAGCACGCCTCCCCGGAACAGATCGGCCGCCTGCGCGAGCTGGTCTCCACCGGCCGCGCCGCCGCCGAGCGGGCCGACACCGACGCCGTGGTCAAGGCCAACGCCGACTTCCACCGCGCCGTCACGGAGGCCTCCGGCAACCGGGTGCTCACCGAACTCGCCGCCCAGGTGGACCGCCGGGTCCGCTGGTACTACGCCCCGGTGGCCCGGATCCGGGGCTCCGCCTCCTGGGACGAGCACGAGCAGCTGGTCGAGGTCATCGAGCGCGGCGACACGGACCGGGCCCGCGCACTCATGAGCGAGCACACCGAGCGCACCCGCCGCACCTACCACGAGGAAGTCGACGGCACCCGGCCCTGACCCCGTGGTGACACGTCTGACCACCCACCCTGGAAGCACCACCCCGCACGGGTGGTTGTAGGTTGCGAGTACCTGAGACTCCGGACGAGGGGCGCCGTACCCGGTCAAGACAAGACGGCGCGGACCACAGCTCGCACGTCTGGGAGGTAACAGGTCATGGCCTGGATCGTTCTCGTGATCTCCGGTCTTCTCGAAACCGCGTGGGCCGCCGCGCTCCACGCCTCACAGGGCTTCACCCGTCTGTGGCCCTCGGTGATCTTCGGTGTCACCCTCGCCCTGAGCATGGCCGGTCTGGCCTTCGCCCTGCGCACCATTCCCCTCGGCACCGGATACGCCGTCTGGGTGTCCATCGGTGTCGTCGGTACGGCGCTCATCGGCATGTTCGTCCTCGGTGAGGGCTTCAGCGTGCCCAAGGCCCTGTGCCTGCTCGCCATCGTCGCGGGCGTCGTCGGCCTGAAGGTCCTCCACTAGCCACCCGTCCGCCCGGGTTCGGTGCCCGGGCGGACGCCTCACGTGGTGTTACTGTGCCAGCATGACTGCCGGATCCGTCGCCCAGTGGGTCGTGAACGCCGTCGACCCGCTCGCCCTCGCCCGCTTTTGGGCCTTCGTGCTCGGTGGGGAGGTCGAGGCCCAGTCGGACGGCTGGGCCGTTCTCCACGGAGCCGCGGGACAGCCCCGGCTGGCGTTCCAGCCGACCGAGGAGGCCAAGGCCCGCCCCAACCGCGTCCACGCCGACGTGGTCGTCGACGACCTCTCCGCGTCCGTCCGCTCCGTCGTGAAGCAGGGCGCCACCACCGTGGGGCAGGTGGTCACCGACGAGGAGGGCTCGTTCCAGGTTCTGCGTGACCCCGAGGGCAACGAGTTCTGCCTGGTCAAGCCGTCCGCTGATGATGCGTAGTACCGGTTCAGCCTGATCCCTCGTAGCTCCATGAACGGCCGGTGCCCCGATACTCCTCCACGGGGATGGGCCGTAGACCTTCGGGCATGCGGATTCGATATACCACTCCGTGAAGGTGGTCCACCTCGTGGGCGACGAGACGGGCCATGGCGTCGGTGAACACGGTGATCACAGTGCCGCCGTCGGGCTGTGTGTGCTCGATCTCGACGCTTCGTGGGCGTGGTACCAGTCCGCGTACGTCGAAGAAGCTCAGACAGCCCTCGTACTGGGTGTCCGACTCCGTTGAGGTGTCGATGACACGCGGGTTGAGCAGGACCACGGGTGCGGCATCCGGGTCGGGAGGCAGGACGATCGCGGCGGACCTCGTGATTCCGATCTGTGGCGCGGCCAGGCCCATGCCCTTCCCGAAGTGGTGATGGTCCCGCACCCGCTGAATCGCGCGGTGGAGATGGTCGACCACTTCTTCGGCTTCGGCCGACTCCTGGGGCAGATCGAACGGCGCTGCCGGGTTGTCCAACGCTGGGTGGCCCTCTTGGACGATTCCGGCCGCGACCATCCGATCGCTGGCCTTCCGCAGCGAGGGACGTGTGTGTACGGGCTCTTGACCCGTTCGCCACCGCCACTCCAAGCGGTACCTGGCGCCTATCGGGGGGCTGTCGGTATGCCAGGAGAAGCGCACACGCTCTGACTGCTCCGCCCTGTGTATGGGAGAGCGTAGAGGGACCGCCTCGGCGGTGGTGGAAGTTTCGGTGCCCCAGGCCGAAGGGGTGAGTTCGGCAGGAAAGTCCAGCTCCACACTGACCGCACGAGTCGGCAGCCGCACCGCTCGTTGGAACCACTGGCCCCACTGGTCCTCGCTGACGATGTACGAGTATTCGAGAGTCGCGCTCTGCCCCGGGTAGAGCGGGAACATCCCCGCCTCGTTCTCGAACCTGAGCCACACCTCCTTGAAGGAGTCCCGGTCGTGCTTGGCGGTCCAACGCATCGGTTCCCCGTCACAGGAGGCGGTAAGGCGAAGGCCCTCCCAAGTGAGGGGATGGTTCCGATACAGCTCGTTGGACCGTTTGGGCTGCCCCGGGTACCGGTCCACGCTGATGCGGACCAGATACCGGCTCACCGGCTCGTCCCCGCCGTTCACCACACGCCGACGCATCCGCGCCGTGTAGATCCCGTCCTGGAAGCGGAGTTCGGCGTGGTCCGTGTCGACGAACAGTCCACCGGAGCCAGCGGAGCTTGCGGTGGGACCAGATTCGTCCCGCCATATCCGCCACAGCTCGCCCCCGGTCGAGAGCCTCCGTTCCGCGAGCCGTACGAAACCCTCGCTGGCTGGGTAGCGGCCCGCCTCGATGTGACTCAGGTAGGAGGGGTCAAATCCCATCACTTGGGCGAGGGCCCTCTTCGTCAGCCCGCGGTGTGTGCGCCAATGTGTGAGCGCGGCCGGAAAGCCGCCGGGGGTGGACATGGAGTCGATTATGACGGACCGATGACGTGAGTACCTGAGTGAATCCGAACTGAATCGCGCTCACTCTGGTCTCACCTCGCCTTTCCGCGTTCCCATGTGGTTACCGATGGTGGAGGGTTACCTCTCCACCACCACAACGAGGAATGTGAGAGGAGGAGCAGTCATGGAAGACCCTTCCGAGATGGACGATCTCGTCGTGGACATGGGGGACGCCGCTGAACTCACGCTCGGCGGTAGGAAGAGCGCCAACGAGAACAAGCGCGAGGTCTACAACTAGTGGCCCTCGCAAGGGGCGTTCGGAGGGGTTCCTTCGAACGCCCTGGTGGCCGAGAGGATGCCCGATGAGGTGGTTTGGGGGACATGAAGGTCCCGCCACTGTTCCCCGGCCCGCAGGGACCCGCTACCTGTGGCCCCAAGCGCGCTCAGCCTGGATCGGGGAGGATTTTCCGGCCAAGTGGATTCGGACCGCAGCGTCGGTGGAGCGCCTTGTCGCCGTGGTCGGAGTGTGTGGAATTCCAGGGCCTCACGTACAGGAACTGGCTGAGCGAGGTATCCCCGATGATGTCGCGTGGCTCTGGTCTGGCTCTTATGTCGTGCTGGAAGCCTCGGTCAAAGGCACCTCGGTGTGGACGGACCTGGGGTCGGCAAACCCGGTCTACGTTCGCGAGTATGCCAACACTGTGGTCTGGGCCAGCAGCGCTCGGCTCCTGGCCTCGCTCGATGACGCGGGCATAGACGTCAACCACCTTGTTCGTCGTATCAACCCACCGGACATCGGACGCCCAGACAGTGAGTCCTCCTACTTCGACGGAGTGCGGCGTGTCCCGGCCGGACATCGTCTCGACCTGGCGCCTTCGGGGCACCGGCGAACCCTCCCGACTTGGCGACCTCGCAGGATTCCAGGGGCTCCTCACGCTCACAACCTTCGTAGCGCTCTCGAAGGTGCCGTTCATGTTCGTCTGGCCGCCGCGGGCACCGTCACGTCGGATTTCTCCGGCGGTTTCGACTCGACCGCGCTCGCACTGGTTGCCGCTCAGCAACAGGGGAGTTTTCCTGTGGTCACCGGCCATCCCGCAGGTGTCACGACCGGTGGCGACCTGGACTATGCTCACGCCGCTGCCGAGAGTGGTGGAATCAGCAGGTACTTCCTTCCTTGCGGACCCAACGAGGTCCCGTACCAGAACTTCGCGGACATCCCCGCGAGTGACGAACCAGCTCCTTCGACCGTCACGTTCGCGTTCTTTCGCCACCAACTCGCATGGCTCAGCCGCTTTGGCAGTGCTCTCCACATGACTGGGGACGGGGGCGACAACCTCTTCACCACCCCTTTGGAGATCGTGAACGACCTGATGAGCCAAGGCGACATCCGCCGTGCCATGCAAGAAACCGCCCAATGGGCGCAGCTCCGCAACACGTCGTTCGTTCACGTATGGCGCTTGATCCGATCTCAGCAGGGGTTGGTCGAGCCACTGCCCGCCTGGTTCACGAACGAGGCCCATCACCGAAGTCGGAGTCCGGCCCCTGCCTCCCTGCCAGGGATCTCCACGGGTACGGCGGTTGGTAACCACATTCTTCACGCCATGAGCGAGATCGGGCGGAGCGCCCATTCCGATGTTCAGGTGGCCAGAGCCACGGGGGTTGAGCTGCACAACCCTTACACCGATTCCCACCTGATCGACACATACCTGAGAATCCCGGTCCGCGCTCTACCGAGCCCTGTCCGTTACAAGCCCGTCCTCGCTCAGGCTATGAGCGACCTGTTTCCTCCGAGCCTTCTCGCTCGGACGACCAAGGGTGATGCGACATCCGATCACTACTGCGGGCTGCGTGACGCCCTCCCGGACCTGTTCGGACTCATGGACGGGCGCCTTCACGAACTCGGCCTCATCGACCTTCCCGCCCTGCGCCGAGCACTCTCCCAGGCAGCAGCGGGAACAGGGCCTCCCCTGTACCAACTCAAGAACACCATCGCCGCAGAGACCTGGGTTCGCAGCCTGGACAACGCCGCACCGATTCGTTGGGAGAAGCCGTGCCCAACTACGTGACCGCCCCGCGCTCGGTGGTTGCCTGCGATCTCGGTTACGCGGTCGTGGTCATTGACTACGCCACGGGGAAGGTACGCACGTTGATCGGGCCGTACGCGCACTGGTGGCGCGAACTGGCTGACACAGGCGACCTCTCAGCCGTGGCAGCGTTGTCCAACGAGGTGGGAGGGCTCCTCGCGGAAGAGCTCTGCGCGGCTGGGACACTGCGCACAACGACCAGTCCTCAACCGTGGCCAAGGCCTGTATCAACTCCGCCTTGGCGCCCGAACTGGGGGACCAACGAGATTCCTGTCGCCCTGGACCCGCCCCGACGGGCTCCAGTGACCTGGCTCGCCGCGGCTGGAGGTGCGCTTACCTTCACGCTTGCTTGCCAGAACGCAGGACCACGGCATCGCCGCATGGCACGTATGGTCCAGCTCGCGAGTGCCCTCACAGCCAAACCCCGCCCCCCTGCGTCTGTGGAGACGGTTCTTCAGGCGGTCCATGCCATCCGGCGGGTGAGTCTGTTCAGCCCTGTTCGGGCTGCCTGTCTGGAAGAGTCGATCGCGGTCGTCGCGCTCCTGACGTTCGCGGGGAAGGGTGTTCGGTGGTGTCACGGGCTCAGCACTGACCCGATCACCGTCCACGCATGGGTGGAGACTCTGGACGGAGCGGCTCCCTCGGAACTGGCGGCGGAAAGCTACGCACGGCTCTACGTGACCCCGGAAGGACATAAGAACACCGAATGAACGACACTCCGGTGATCTGGCTGCGAGACACCAGGGCAGGGATCGGCCCGCTACGTGAGGATCTCAAGGAGTTGTACTGGAGGTGGGAGAACACGATCCCGACGATCGTGGGCTACAACCGCCAGACTCCCCAACCGTTCGAGGTGGGCAGGCTCTTCTATGACAGCTACCAGAACTCCAGTGACCGGCAGCTGAAGTTCACTGTCTACGATCTCACCGGCGAAGGCCCTGTTCCCGTCGGAGCTGCTCAGGTCTATGTCGACCCCATGAGGCGGAACGGCGAGTACGTCGTCGCTTTGGGGGAAGCTCGCGGTAAGGGCGTCGGGACCCAGGCCACCCGGCTCGTTCTGGACTACGCCTTCCACGTCACCAACCTGGCGTGTGTGTACCTGACCGTCATCGAACCCAACTCCGGAGCGATCCGCGCCTACGAGAAGGCCGGGTTCAAACGACAGGGTGTCCGTCGCAACTCGAACCAGTGGCTTGGCCAGACTGTCAATGAAGTGCTCATGGACGCCATCCCCGAAGAGTTCGAGGGGCCTTCGTTGGTCAAGCAGATGCTTTGACGCGGGACCCGGACGCGTGGCGGTCGGTCATTGAGCTGCTGGTCAAGTGGAGGAACTGAGCCAGGCGGGCTCGGGATCTGAGGATCCGGAGCCCGCTTCCGCGTGCGTCCGGGTTCGGAGACCGTTGCTGCGGAGGGGTACGGGGGAGAGAGCGCCACTGACCATGGCATCAGAGCGGCCGGAGCCCGAGGGCTTCTGACCGGACCCTTCCCCTACCCCCGGGCGAGGCGGTAGCGGCTGCCGTCGTCCTCGCGCTCCAGGAAGCCCTCCTCGACCAGGTACCGGCGCAGGGTGGAGGGGTCGTCGAAGCAGGTCAGGATCGCCGTGTTCACCTGCTTCTCCGTGTACTCCAGCTCCGGGGCGAACAGGCGCCCGGTGATACGGCGGAGGGCCGCCAGACGCAGCTCGCGCCTGGCGGGCATCGAGGTGAGCCGCCCCTCGTGGAAGAGCGCGTCCACGGGATCGGTGGACCTGGTCACCTCCTGGTGCGCGCGCATGGCCTCCGCGAAGATCCCGGGCACGGCGACGATCCGCGTGCCCTCCTCGCGTACCAGCCCGTCCCGGAGGAGCCGGGCCAGGTGCCTGGCGGTGCCCCGGACCTCACCCCGGTCCAGGCCCTCGGGCCCCGAGGTGACGGCCCTGGCGAACAGGGACAGGCGTTCGGGGGCGGAGAGCGACGACACGAGCTGGGCGGGATGCGGCACGGCGGTTCCTCGGGGACGGAGGTGGAACGGACCCCGCCACCGTAGGAGCCGCACCGCGGTCCCGGCCAGTGAATATCCCCGGGGCCCGTCGGTCAGGCCCGCTCCAGGATCTCCTCCACCACGCGGCCCACGCCGTCCTCGAAGCTGGACGGGGCCACCCTGAGGCCGAGAGCGGGGTCGAGCAGGTCACGGTGCCCGCTGCTCATCGCGTACCCGGTCCCCGCCCAGGTCAGCGAGGAACGGTCGTTGGGCATGTCCCCGAAGGCCACGACCTCCTCGCGGTCCACCCCCCAGCGCTCGCACAGCATCGCCAGGGTGCTCCCCTTGTTGACCCCGACCGCGCTGATCTCCACCAGGCCCGCCCCGCCCGAGTAGGTCGGCTCCGCGAGCGTGCCCACGGCGGCCACGGACGCCTCGTACATCTGCTGCACCGGGTACTGCTTGGACCGGGCGATGAGCTTGGTGACCGGGGTCGCGGCGGCCAGCAGGGCGTCGGTGCCCTCCAGCACGCCCTTGACCCACTCGCTCCGGATCCACGGCTCCAGGTGGTAGTCGGTGTCGTGGTAGAAGTCCGTGCCGGTCTCCACCCCGAACCCGAGACCGGGCAGGGAGTGCCGCAGCTTCTCCACGATCGTTCCCGAGGTGTCGCGGTCGATCGCCCGCACGAGCGGCTCGGCCTCCCCGGGCAGCTGGGTGTGGGCGCCGTTGCCGCAGACCACGGCGGCGCAGTCGAACATGGCGGCGAAGGTTTCGGTGGTGCGCGGCGGACGGGCGGTCACGATGACCACCCTGATCCCGGCCTCCACGGCGGCGGTGAGGGCACGGTGGTTGCGGGGGGAGACCTGACCGTTCTGGTCGAGGAGGGTTCCGTCAAGGTCGGTGGCGATCACGCGAGGAAGGGCCATGGGCACATTATGGCGTCGGGCAGTGACGGATTCGAAGGGGTTTCGGCGCATCTCACACCCGGGCGGCAGATCGCCGGGGGACCGGTCGCGGCGCCGCCAATTTCTGGCTTGCGGGCGTCCAATGTTGCGAAAACCCGGTTACCCGGCTGAGGGGGACGGGCATCCCCAACCCCGGGTTCCGGGGCGGAGCGCGCGCTCGGAGACCCGACCCTTGACGCCGTTCCCGTGGAGAAGACATGTCCGAGAACAGGGTGGTCCTGGAGAGGGAAGCCCAGGAGTTCGCCGACGCCAACGCCAACGAGCCCTTCATCTACCAACTCCCTCCCGAGGAGGGCCGGGACGTCCTGGAGGGCGTGCAGAGCGGCGAGGGGGTGCCCAAACCGGAGATCACCGACGAGTGGATCACCGTCGAGGGCGGCCCCACCGGCCAGGTGCCGATCCGGATCGTCCGCCCGGCGGGCGCCACCGGTGTCCTGCCGGTGATCTTCTACATCCACGGCGCGGGCTGGGTCTTCGGCAGCGCCGACACCCACGACCGCCTGGTCCGCGAACTGGCCACCCGTACCGGCGCCGCGGTGGTCTTCCCCGAGTACGACCGCTCACCGGAGGCCCGGTACCCGACCGCGATCGAGCAGAACTACGCGGCCGCCCAGTGGGTCGTGCGCCACGGCGCCGAGAGGAACCTCGACGGCGGGCGGATGGCGGTCTCCGGAGACTCGGTCGGCGGAAACATGGCCGCCGTGCTGGCGCTCATGGCCAAGGACCGCGGTGACGTCCCGCTCCGGGGGCAGGCGCTGCTGTACCCGGTGACCGACGCCGACTTCGACACCGCGTCCTACCACCAGTTCGCCTTCGGGTACTTCCTGAACCGGGACGGCATGATCTGGTTCTGGGACCAGTACGCCCCCGACCCCGCACAGCGCCGGGAGGTCTACGCCTCCCCGCTCCGGGCCTCGCTGGAGGAGTTGCGCGGCCTGCCGCCCGCGATCGTGCTCAACGGCGAGGCCGACGTGCTGCGCGACGAGGGAGAGGCCTACGCCCGCAGGCTCCGCGAGGCCGGGGTACCGGTGACCGCGGTCCGCTTCCAGGGCATGATCCACGACTTCATGATGGTGGACAGCATGCGCGACACCCACGCGAACCGGGCGGCCCTGGTGCTGGCCGGCGACTTCCTCAGCGACGTCCTCGGCACCCGTTCGTCGGTGCCCCGCCAGCAGGCCGCGCGGTCCACCGGCGCCGGGGTCCGCTAGACCGTCCGCCGTGCGCGCCGGGTGTCCGGTGCGAACGTCTCACGACAGGGGGGCGAGCATGAACATGTTCACGCGCGGGTTCCAGGGTCGGCGTGACGCCGCATCCGACCGCGTTCCGCCAGGGCAGTACCAGACCGACGACTTCCCGGTGTTGAGCGTGGGCCCCACGCCGCGCGTCGACACCGACGACTGGGCCTTCACCGTCACCGCCGAGACCGGGGCCGCGCACAGCTGGACCTGGGACGAGTTCATGGGTCTGGCCCAGGAACGGCCGCGCGTGGACATCCACTGCGTCACCCGCTGGTCCAAGCTCGAGACCGACTGGGTCGGCGTCTCCCTGGACACGCTGCTGGCGGACGTGGAGAGCGCCGCCGACTTCGTGCTGGCCCACTCCTACGGCGGCTACACCACGAACCTGCCGCTGGAGGACCTCACGGACGGACGGGCGTGGGTCGTGCACACCTTCGACGGGGAGCCGCTGCCCGCCGAGCACGGCGGGCCCGCCCGCCTGCTCGTTCCGCACCTGTACTTCTGGAAGTCCGCCAAGTGGGTGAAGGGCCTGACCCTGACCCACGAGGACGAACCCGGGTTCTGGGAGCAGGGCGGCTACCACGACTACGGCGACCCGTGGCGTGAACAGCGCTACCGGGGTGACTGACCGGTGCCCTCGTGGACGCCCGCGGTCCTGGAGTCCGACCGGTGGGAGACCCCCACCGCCCGGACGCTGGTGCTCTCGGTGCCCGGCTGGACCGGGCACCGGCCCGGACAGCACGTGGACGTACAGCTGCGGGCGGAGGACGGGTACACGGCCGAGCGCTCCTACTCCGTCGCGTCGGCCTCCGAGCCGGACCGCCTGGAGCTCACCGTCCAGCTGGCACCCGACGGGGAGGTCTCCCCGTACCTGGTCCGGGACTTCCGGCCCGGGGACCGCGTGTGGGTGCGCGGGCCCCTGGGGGGCTGGTTCGTCTGGCGGACGGACGCCACCGACCCCGTCGTGCTCATCGGCGGCGGCTCCGGCGTGGTCCCGCTCGCGTCGATGGTGCGCGAACGCCGACGCACCGGGAGCCGGGCCCTGTTCCGCGTCCTGTACTCGCTGCGGACTCCCGAGGACCGCTACTACGCCAAGGAGCTCGGTGCCGCCGCGGACCCGGGCGTGGACGTCTTCCTCGCCTACACGCGGGAGGCCCCGCCGGGGGCGGCGCGCGGACCCCGGCGGTTGGGCGTGGCCGACCTGAACACCCACGGGTTCCCGGCCGAGTTCGCGCCCCAGTGCTACGTGTGCGGGCCGACCGGGTTCGTCGAGACCGTCGCGGACGGCCTCGTCGCGCTGGGCCACGACCAGCGCAGGATCAGAACCGAACGCTACGGCAGCGGAGGCGGACGATGACCGGACCGACCATCCTGGACGGAAACGTGCTCGCCGGGCCGCTGTCGGAGGTCTTCAGCGTGGACCTGACCACCGCCGTGCGCCGGTGCGCCCTCTGCGGCGACGAGGGCGTGTGCGCCCAGCTGCTGGTGTACGCGGACGGCCCCGGACTGGTCGCCCGCTGCCCGAACTGCGCCGTGCTGGTGCTCCGCCTGGTGCGCACCCCGGAGGGCGTGGTCCTGGACCTGGGCGGGACCGGCTGCGTCACCATCCCGATCCCGGAGGCGCGCTGAGGCCGGGGCGGCCGTCCGCCTTCGGGGAACCGGCCGGTGTCAGGCCTCCGGAGGGTTCCCGGGAGCGCGCGGGGGCAGGACGGCCGGGACGCGCTCGACCACCCCGCCGCGGAACACGTCGTACAGGTCCAGGGTCTCCAGGTGCACGTACCCGATGTGGCAGTCGCAGCTGGTGAGCGGGCACGGACCCGGGCCGAGCGCGGCGGCGAAGGAGCCGTCGTAGAGGTTGCCGAGCGGGGTGTCCACGAAGTGGCAGCGGCGCACCTCGCCGTCGCCGTCGACCGACAGCACGCTGTCACCCGTGCGACAGGGCATCCCCAGGCTCGGGTGCGGGTCGCGGCTGTAGTGGAAGTGGGGGTCGATCGCCTGCCAGACCTCGGCCTCGGCGTCCGTGTAGGTGAGCCCCTCGGCGGCGTTCACCCAGAGGTACACCTCCTCGGGGAGGTCGGCGCGCATGCGCCGCGCGGCCGCCAGGTGTTCGGGCTGCCCCACCACTCCCACACTGAACCGGATCCCGAGCGCGATGAGTTCACGCGCCTTGCCCAGGAAGCGGTCGTGCCCGACCTCGCCCGGGTGGTAGGTGGTCCACAGGGCGACGGAGTCGCGGTCGCAGTCGGCCAGCCAGGCCGTGCGGCCGCTGAGGTTGGTCTGGATCGCCACCCGCTCCACGTGCGGCAGGTGGCTCAGCCGGGTGAGGGCACGGCGGTACCAGGAGCGGGTCAGCCCCTCGCCCCACGGTGTGAACAGCACCGAGAGGCGCGTGCCGGTGCTCCCGGCCACCCAGTCGGTGAACCGTTCCAGGGCGGCCCGGTCCGCCCGCAGGGTCTCGGGGCCGTCCCGGCGCTTCGCGAAGGGGCAGTACTGGCAGTCGTAGTCGCAGCTGGCCAACGGTCCCCGGTACAGGAGGGTGAGGTGCGCGGGCAGGGCGGTGTCCGGACGCCGCCGCAGCGGGTCGGGCAGGTCCACGGTGGAGCTCATGACGCCTCGTACTCGGCGGTCAGGCGGTTGACGCGCGCGGAGAAGAAGTCGGGGCCGACGGAGTCGGAGTGCGCCAGCCCCTCCTCGGTGAGCCGGACGGTGGCGGCGTCCGGGGCTCCGTCCTCCAGCCAGCCGCGCTCCGCCAGGGCCGCGAACTCCGCCGGGAAGTCCGCCGCCGGGTGCGCGCCGAACCTGGCCGTGTAGTCGGCGACCGCCAGCCCCTCCACGCGCAGCAGCGACTGGAGCACGTGGCGGCGTCTGCTCTCGTCCCCGTCCAGCACGAACCCGACCTCCGCGCGCGCGAAGTCGGCGGCGTCGCGCCCCACGTAGTCCGCGATGATCGACCGCACCCGGCCCACTCCCACCGCGTAGTCGAACGAGTAGTGGGTGGTGGCCGTGTAGGAGCGGGCGCCGCAGCCCAGCCCCACCATGCCGTCGGTCTGGCAGCGGTGGTCCGAGGCGGAGGCCAGGGTCTCGGGGGCGTCCGCCCTCCGGAACATCCGCATCGACACCTGCTCGTAGCCGCGTTCGCGCAGGTGGTCGCGGCCCTGCCGGTACAGCGCCAGCCGGTGGTCGTCCCAGGCGCGGGCGCGGCGGCCCAACCCGGTGAGCGGCCGGACGTACAGCGGGTAGAGGTAGACCTCCTCCGGCTCCCAGGAGAGCGCCGTGTCCAGCGAGTACGCCCAGGTCTTCGCGGTCTGGCGGTCGATGCCGTAGATGAGGTCCAGGTTGAGGTCGGCCCGCGCGTGCTCGCGGATGTCGGCCAGTGCCCGGTCCACCTCCGCGCGCTTCTGCGGGCGGCCGGCGGCGTGCGCCTCGGAGTCGAGGAAGCTCTGCACGCCCATGCTGATCCGGGTCATCCCGCGCGCGTCCAGGACCTGGAGGCGGTCCGGGGTGGCGGTCGCGGGGGAGGTCTCCACGGACACCGGGACCGCGCGCGGGTCCAGCGGGAAGTGGCGTTCGACCGTGTCGTAGACGCGGGTCAGTTCGTCGGCGGTGAGGTAGGTGGGTGTGCCCCCGCCCAGGGCGGCGCGGGCGAACGCGGCGTTCTCCGGCAGACAGGCGGCGACCGTCTCGGCCTGGCGCTCGAAGGCGTCCAGGTAGGCGGTGACCTGCTCGGCCGGGGGCGTGGAGCGGGTGAAGAGGTTGCAGAACCCGCAGCGCATCTCGCAGAAGGGGATGTGCGCGTACAGCGAGAGGGCGCTGGCGTCCTCGCGCGCCCACAGGTCGTCCAGGCGGGGGCGCTCGGTGAAGGGGCGGTAGGCGCTCTTGTGCGGGTAGGCGTACACGTACGAGCGGTAGGGGGAGTCCGCGCGGACGGGCTCGGCCATCGGGGTGATGCTCACGCGGCGACCTCCTCGGTGCTGTGGGGCAGCACGGCGTGGGTGTAGGGGACGGTCCAGACGGTCTCGTGGCCGATGCGGTGGCCGGTGTAGCCGTCCTCGCCGTAGGCGGTGCCGTGGTCCGAGCACACGATGGCGAAGCAGGGGCGCCGGGCGGACATCGCGGCCAGCAGCGGCGGCAGGTGCCGGTCGACGTACTCCAGGGCGGCCGCGTGGCTGGCCCGGGTGTCCCCGTCCTCCCGGGTGGCCCCGGGCAGGTGGAACCAGTTGGGCTGGTGCAGCGCGGCGACGTTGAGCAGCAGGAACAGCGGCTGCTCCGCTGGCAGGGCGGCGCTCACCTCGACCGCGCGGGCCACCTGGTTCTCGAAGGAGTGCGGGTCGGCCACGCCGAACGACTCCTCCCAGTGGCTCTCCTCGAACAGGTCCGGCAGCACCGACCCCAGCTCCGACCTGCGGTTGAAGAAGCCCGTGCCGCCCACACAGGCCGTGTGGTACCCCTCCCGGGCCAGGCCGGAGGCGAGGTCGGGGGTGTCGAAGGTCCAGGTCCCCGGGGCGGTGGAGACGCTGCCGGGGAACGCGGCGGCGAACAGGCGCGGGTGCGGACCCGGCGCGGCCGGGGTCGGCAGGAACCCGGCGAGCATGGCCAGGTGGGAGGCGTAGGTGAAGCTCGCGGGGGAGTGCCGCTCGTCCCAGCCGCCCGGCGGCAGGAGCCGGGCCAGGTTCGGGGTGCGTCCGGCCTCGGCCAGCTCGACCGCCACGTCGTGGCGCAGGGTGTCCAGGGTGAGCAGCAGGATGTCGTGCGTGCCCACCACGGTGTTCATGTCCGGCGTGGGGAGGCCGGAGGCGGCGTCGGTGTTCAAGGGCGTTCCCCGGTGGGTGCGTGTTCGGGTGTCGGGTGCGGTGCCGGAATCGGGAACCGGCCGGTGGCGAGGGCGTGCAGTTGTTCGGCCTGGGTGCCGCGCCCCTCGTGGAGGACCCCGGGCAGGAGGTCGCCGAAGGCGTTGACCTCGCAGACCGTGAAGCCGCGCCAGCCGGGTGAGACCAGCAGGTCCACCCCGGTGTGCAGCGTGCCCGGGAAGACCCCCGCCGCCGCCTCCGCCGTGGCCGTGGCCGCCCGCCAGGCGCGCGGGCCCATGCTCGCGCGCAGCGCCGCCAGGTCGCCCCGGGCGTTGCCCAGGTGCAGGTTGGTCATCGGTGAGTGCGAGGAGCGCACCACCGTGTGCGTGGCCCGCCCGGCGACCACCAGGACGCGGAGGTCGATCACGCGCCCCTGGAACCCCGCTTTGGGGACCCAGCGCTCCACGTGCAGGCCGTCGGGGGCGAGCGCGTCCACGATCGCCGCCACGTCGGCCTCGTCGGTGTAGGAGCGGGGCCGCAGCGCGTTGTACAGCTCGACGGACCCGCCCGCGCGCACCAGGTGGGCCGAGGTGACCGCCCGGACCCGCCCGCGCGGGGCGGTGGCCAGCGCGACCACCCCGGCGGCCGACGAGCCGTGCGCGGGTTTGACGAACACCCTCCGCCAGCCGGACCCGGCCATCGTCGATCGAAGGGAGTCGTACCCGGTCACCGGTCCGGGCAGGGCCGGGGCGACCGGGACACCGGCCGCGTCCAGCCGCGCGTGACAACGGCGCTTGTCGCACAGGTCGGCCAGGTCGTCCGCGTCCTGGAGGAGGTGCGCCCCGGGGGTGGCCGCCACGGCCTCGGACAGCCGCCCCAGGGCGCGGACGAATCCGCGGTGCTGGTCGGCGCCGCCCTCGACCCGGTGGAGGTCGGGGTCGTGCCGCCAGCCGCGCAGCAGGCGGGCGGTGGCGGCGTCCTCACCCGCCGAGTCCACGCGCACCAGCGCGCCCTCCGGCAGGGTGACCGGACCGGCCTCCGGGTCCGCGAGGTCGCGCCAGTCCAGTGGGACGGGGTCGGGGAGCCCGGCCGCCCGCGCCGCCTCGGTGAACAGCGCCAGGCGGCGGTTGCCCGGAACGCACACCACCACCAGCGGACGGTCGAGGGGCGGCCGGTCCCGGCTCACTCGGAGACCGCCGTGTAGTAGGAGAGGCCGCCCTCCGCGTAGGGGTTCTCCTCGGGCTCCAGACGCTCGGAGAGGTCGTGCTCGACCCCCGAGGCGGTGAGGGCGGCGCGAAGCCGCCCCTCCGTCTCCTCGGACAGGTAGTGGTGGTGCAGGTCGAGGCGGCGCAGACCGTGGAAGACGGGGGTGTCCAGCAGGATCCGGGCGCCCCGGTCCGTCAGGACCCCGAGCGACAGGTCCAGCTCCGTGAGCGTCGCGGTGACCGGGGCCCCGGCCAGCGCCGCCACCCAGTCGTCGGCGTTGTCGGCGTTGCGCAGGCCCAGGGAGCGCAGCCTCGGGAACGCGGTGCCGGACAGGACCGGGGCGAGGTCCTCGACGGTGGTGTGCTCACCGGCGTACTCCTCGTCGCCCAGCCACAGCTCCAGGTGCTCCAGCTCGGGCAGGGGCGCCGCGCACACGGTCCGGACCAGCTCGGGGCGGAGCCCGCCGGACTGCACGGTCAGGCTCCTCAGCCCGTGGGGCTCGGTGATCGTGAGGTCGAGGTCGGCGCTGCCGCCGCGCACGGTGAAGGCCGTCAGGTGGGGGAGCGCGGCGAGCAGCGGCCCCAGGTCGCCGTGCTCGATCCAGGAGATCTCGTTCTCCTCCTGGATGACGTCCCCGAAGAACAGGGAACGGAGGTTGGTGTACGCGAACACGCGGCCGACCAGTTCGTCGAGGAGGGTTCCGCCGCCCTCGACCCGCTCCTCGACGTGCCCGACCACCAGGGCCCGGACCTCGTCCCTCGGGACGAGCTGCTCGAACTCGTCCAGGTACTCGGTGAGGGTCTGCGCGGCCCTCCGGTGGTAGCCGGCCTCCTCCGCGCGCAGCCGCCACGCCACGGAGCCGGGAGCGGCGATCGCGCGGAAGAGCGGTTCGTACGAGGGCGGCAGGTCGGGGTGGCGTTCCCTCCGGTTGCTCGCCCAGGACATGGCGATGTGGAACTCCCGGCGGATGGTCTCCCACCCGGTGAACTCCACCACGGGCAGTCCGGCGTACTCGGTCAGATGGCTGCTGTTGGGCACGGGGATCCTGTCGGGAGTGGGGCGGGGACGGGGACGGACACGGCGGGGCTCACTCCCCGACGGCCGGGTAGTAGTGGACGTTCTCGTCGGTCGGGGACCCGCGTCCGTCGGAGAGGTCGACGCGGACCCCGGCCTCCGTGAACGCGGTCCGCACACGCTCGGCCCCGTCCTCGCTCAGGAAGTGGTGGTGCAGGTCCAGGCTCTCCAGGTGGGCGAAGGCCGGTACGGAGGCCAGCAGGTCCTCCACGTCGTCGTCGCGCAGGGTGCCCAGGGACAGGTCCGCCGAGCGCAGGCGGGCGGTGAGCGGGGCCCCGGCCAGGGCCCGCAGCCAGTCGCCGGTGCGCGGTGCGTTGCGCACACCCAGGTGGCGCAGGGCGGGCAGGGCCTCCCCGCGCAGCAGGGGCGCCAGGTCCTCGACGAGGGTGTCGCCGCCGTAGTCGGCCATGCCCAGCCACAGTTCCAGCCGCTCCAGCGCGGGCAGGTCGGCCGCGACGACCTCGCGCGCCACCCGGCCGGGCAGGCCGCCGCTCTGGACGGTGAGCGAGCGCAGGGACCGGTGGCCGCCGACCGCCAGGGAGAGCGTCTCTCCTCCGCTGTAGGTGTCACCGACGCCCCGGACGGTCAGTTCCTCCAGCAGGGGGTAGGCGTCCAGCAGGGGAGCGAGGTCGCACTGGTGGATCCAGGAGATCTCGTTCTCCTCGAAGGTGACGTCACCGATGAACAGCGAGCGCAGCGCGGGGAGGGCGTCCACGTGGCGGATGAGGGCGTCCCGGAGTTCGAGGGAGGAGACGTCGCAGCCGTCCTCGAACCCCCAGTCACCGATGACCAGCGCCGTCACCGGGGAGGTGTCCACCTCCGCGAAGAACCGGTCCAGGTAGGGCACGAACTCCTCGGCGTAGCCAGCGAGGCGCAGCCGCCACGCCACCGATCCGGGGTCCTTCCTGGCCTCCTCCATGCGCGCGTGCTGCGTGGAGCGGGGGCCTGTCGCGCTTCCGGACGCGGGTCGTGTGCCGGCCAGGTGGAGGTAGTGCTCGTCCGCCTGCGCGTCGAGGAAGTCGACCACGGGGAGTCCGGCGTGGTCGGTGAGGTGTTCTTTGATCATGGCGGGGAGCCTTCCGTCGTGGCCGGGGGGTGTGCCACACGTTCTAACAGCGGAGGGTGACAGAACGGGGTGGGGCACCCGTCCCGTGTCGGCGCGGCGGGTTTCCGCGCGAAGGCCGCGAACGTCCCGGGGCGGGTGGATTCCTCTTTCTTAGCAGCTGACGGGGGCGATTCGGACGTGTCCACGGGTGTGGACGCGGGATCGCCGCCGACCCGGTGAACCCGCCGGTGGGACCACGGCGGTGCGGCAGGACAACGACGGACCGCGATGTGAAAGTGGTCGCATGGCTACGCACAGTGAACTCCGTGACTTCTGGGAACACCGGCTCGAAGGTGACTGGACCGAGAGCGGCGTCGGCTACCGCGCCCTCGGACGGCCCTTCAACACCTGGATGTACCGGGTGCGCGAGGAGGTCTTCCTCCGCGAGGTCGGCCAGCTGGGGCTGGAGGGCGCCAGCGTGCTCGACGCGGGCAGCGGCACCGGGTTCTACGTGAGCCAGTGGGAGCGCCTGGGCGTCGGTGACGTCACCGGCTGCGACATGACCGACGCCGCCGTCGAACGCCTGCGCGGCCGCTTTCCGGACCACCGCTTCCTCCGCCAGGACGTGTCCGAGCTCGACGCCTTCGAGGACGCCAGCTTCGACGCCGCCTCCTGCATGGACGTGCTCTTCCACATCACCGACGACGACCGGTACGCCGCCGCCTTCCGCTCCCTGGGCCGGGTCGTGCGTCCCGGCGGCACCCTGGTGATCTCCGAGAACTGCCTCCAGCGCCCCGAACAGCGCGGAGAGCACCAGGTCAACCGGACCCTGGAGACGATCGCGTCGCTGGCCGACAAGGCCGGGTTCGACATCGTGCGCCGGGTGCCCATGCTGATGCTGATGAACGCCCAGGTCGACGCCTCTCTGCCGTGGCGCAAGGTCTGGGGCGGGGTCCTGCGCGCCGCCACCGTCACCGCGCCGACCGGGTGGCTCGCCGGGGCGCTCCTGTACCGGGTGGACCGCAGGCTCGTGCGCGGCCGCCGGGAGAGCCCCACAACGGAACTCCTCGTGCTCCGCCGCCGCGAGGACACCTGACCCCGGGCACGGCGGGCCCCGGGTCGTTCGCGGTCTTATGTCCAGGTTCGGGACGGACGGGCAGCGGCGCCTGGTTCGCCCCGGAACGCGGTTCGTGCCCGGGGCCGGGGTGGGCGCCGGGTTACGGTGGTGCTCCACCTTGGTGCCGGGGTGGCCGCCGTTCCGGGGGCGCGGCGGACGGTCTGTTCGGGAGGCGACCGCATGCTGACACGCTCGACCATCACGACCTGGGTCAGACGGGGGCTGCTGGGGCTGCTGGCCACCCAGGTCGCCGTGGTCGCGACCCTCGTCGGGATCGACCAGTGGCGCAAGAGGGTCCGGCCGCACCGGGCCAACTTCCCCCGCACCGATCCCGCCTCGGTGCCCGTGGGGGAGACCACCGCGACGGTCTACACCTACGGTGAGGACCTGTTCGAGGACATGCTCTCCGCGATCAGGGGCGCCCGCCACCGCGTCCTGTTCGAGTCCTTCATCTTCAAGGCCGACGCTGTGGGGCAGGAGTTCAAGGCGGCGCTGATCGAGGCGGCCGAGCGCGGGGTCGAGGTGTACGTCATCTACGACGGCTTCGCCAACCTCGTGGTGCCGCGCTCCTTCTTCCGCTTCCCGCCCTCCGTGCGGGTCATGCGCTACCCCGCCTTCCGCCCCGGCGTGCTCCTGCTCAACGTGCGCAAGTCCGGCCGCGACCACCGCAAGATCCTCACGGTGGACGGGAAGACGGGCTTCGTCGGCGGGTTCAACGTGGGCTCCACCTACGCCATCGAGTGGCGCGACACCCACCTGCGGGTCGTCGGCCCGGTCGTGTGGGAGCTGGAGAACGCCTTCGTGGACTTCTGGAACACCAACCGGCGCGCGGACCAGCCGGAGCTGCAGGGGTTGGGGGAGGCGGAGTGGGACTCGCGCATCCGCGTCCACCGCAACGTCCCCGAGCTGATCATCTACCCGATCCGGGCCATGTTCCTGGAGGCGGTGGACCGGGCCAAGGAGCGGGTGATCTTCACCCAGGCCTACTTCATCCCGGACCGCGAGCTCGCCAACGTCCTGATCGAGGCGGCGGGCCGTGGCGTGGACGTCAACGTGCTCGTGCCCGAGAACTCCAACCACGTCGTCGCGGACTGGATGGCGCGCGGCCGGTACTCGGAGCTGCTGCGGGGCGGGGTGCGGCTCTGGCTGTACGAGGACGCCATGGTGCACGCCAAGACCGCGACGGTGGACGGCCGGTGGAGCACGATCGGCACCGCGAACGTGGACCGGCTCAGCCTCACCGGCAACTACGAGATCAACGTGGAGATCTTCGACGAGGGCGTGGCCCGGCACCTGGAGAAGGTCTTCGAGACCGACCTCACCAACGCCCGGGAGCTGACCGAGGAGGAGTGGCGGGGGCGCCCGTTCGCGGCCAAGTTCAGCGAGATCGTCCTGGCCCCCTGGCGCGGATTCCTGTGAGCTGGGCCACCTGAGCGCGGCCCTCGTCGCCGGGTCCGGTTCAGACGTCCTTCGGGGACAGGCGCGGGAACTTCCGGGGGAAGAAGCGGTCCGGATCGGCCCTGCGGGGCCGGGGACCGCCCCAGTGCTGCGGGCCGGGCTGGGGGTCCTTCTTCAGCGCCCCGGAGATCGCGGAGGGCGACCCGCCCCGCTGGCGCCCCCTGTCGTCGGCCCCGAGTTCGGTCATGTCGTCCCCGTCCGCCATCCGGCCACCCCCGTCCGTGCTCACGCACGCGTCCTGCCTGGTCCTTCGCTGTCCATGATGGCTCGGAAGGGGGCGGGGGCCGCCGCCCGACACGGAGGGGTCCGGCAACTTTTTCGCGGCCGGGGAGGGTCTCGTGGGGACTTGTGACGTCTTGACGGGGTTGGGACGGATTCCAGACGCGGGAAAAGACGGAAGGGCGCCCCTCTCGACCGACGAGAGGGGCGCCCTTCCGTTGAGGCGGCCCCAGCAGGATTCGAACCTGCGACACCCGCTTTAGGAGAGCGGTGCTCTATCCCCTGAGCTATGGAGCCATGGGTGATGCCAGGGCCGGACGTTACCCGGCCACGGGGCCAAGCCTAACCCAGGATGGGTGTGCGTGGGGTGTCGATTGGTGTTGGGGCGGTGCGGGCGAGGCACTCTGCGTGCGCGGCACAGTACGCTGACCTACGATTGGTTGTCCTGGTTGCGGTGTGATGTTGTTCATTTCGCGTGTCGTGATGAGAGCCGCCCGCGCGCTTCGGTCACTCTGGGCGGGCGGGTGTGAGCGGTCATCGCACCCCGACGACCAGGCCTTCTTCCAGAGGCCGTGCGAGACGGCCGGGAGGGCGGCGGCCAACCGTCCACGGGTTCGGCCGTCGGGCCGCACTGTCCAGTGTGTCCGCATGTGGACATGTAGTACGTTGCCTTGCGGCCACGAGTAGGTGTTCGAGGAAAATGCAGCCGGAGGATCATTCGTGCCGTTCACTTCCGAGTCGGCGCGGCGTAGGTCCCGCGTACCGGGTAGCGGGGTGCTGACCGTCCTGGGGGCACACCACCGGGTCCGGATCGCGCAGGCGCTGACACTCATGTTGGTCACGTCCCTGTTCGTCGTGCCGGGGTCCGTACCCCTGGCTCCGCCAGCCGAGGCGAGCCTGGAGGACCTCCGCGAGCGCGCCGAGTCCGCCGCCGACGCCCTGGAGGAGGCGACCGACGAGTACGTCGCGCGTCAGGACGCCCTGGAGGAGGCGCAGGAGGACCTGATCTCCACGCTCCACGAGCTCCAGCAGATCGAGGGCGACCTGACCGAGATGCGCGAACCGCTCGCCCAGCTGGCCAGCACCATGTACCAGCAGCCCGACGCCGGCGTCCTCGGACTCCTCGCGGCGGGCGACCTCGACGACGACCTCCAGACGCAGTCCTACGCGGCCAAGCTGTCCGAGGACAACCAGGCGCTCATCCAGGACGCCACCAACCTCCGCGCGGAGCAGGTGGACCTGGCGGGGGAGGCCCAGGAGCTCCAGACCTTCACGCAGCTCGAACAGGCCGAGCTCGCCGCCGAGGTGGACTCGCTGCGCGAACAGTCCGAGACGAGCATGAACGAGCTCACGGACGAGCTGGAGTCGCGGGGTCTGGACCCGGAGGCGTACATGGCGGCCGCCGACTGCGACCCGAGCGCGGCCTCGAACGCGGGCGGCTACCCCAACGGGCTGCTCCCGCAGGAGGCACTCTGCTCGCTGTACGACGACAAGTTCCTGAGGGCCGACGCCGCCGTCGAGTTCCTCCAGCTGAACGTCGAGTACGTCGAGGAGTTCGGCGAGAACATCTGCATCACCAGCGCCTACCGCGACCTGCCGAACCAGCACCGGGTCTACGCCCAGGAGCCGCCCGGCTTCGCGGCCGTGCCCGGTACCAGTAACCACGGTCTGGGCCAGGCGATCGACCTCGGTTGCGGCATCCAGAACTTCCGTTCGGAGCGGTGGAACTGGATGGAGGAGCACGGGGCCAAGTACAACTGGATCCACCCGGCCTGGGCGAAGTCCAGCCCCTTCGAGCCCTGGCACTGGGAGTACGAGGGCTAGAGCACCGCGCGCGGCCGGTCCCGGACCGGCCGCCAGCGACCCGGAGGGCGGCCCCGCGGGGCCGCCCTCACGTGTGTCGGAACGGGGGCCGTGCGGGCCCCTGAACGCACTAGGAGACGGTCTCCGGGGTGACCTCACTGGTGCAGTGGGCGCACTTGCTGGCCTTCTTGTTGATCTCCGAGAAGCAGTGCGGGCACTCGCGGGTGGTGGCCTCCTCGGCCTTGATGAACTTCTCCATCAGCTTGCCCATGGGCAGGACCACGAGGAAGTAGAGGACCGCGGCGGTGATCAGGAAGGAGACCAGGGCGTCGACGAAGGCCCCGTACAGGAACCTGCTGCCGTTGATCTCGAAGTAGAGGTCCGCGAAGGTGGGGATCCCGCCGAAGATCCCCAGGAGCGGGGTGATGAACCCTTCGGTGAACGCCGAGATGAGGCCGGCGAAGACGGAGCCGATGACGACCGCGACCGCCAGCTGCACCAGGTTTCCCTGGAGCAGGAACTTCTTGAAGCCTTCCATGGAACTGCCCTACGTGTTCGTGAGTGATGGATGCGCCCGGTGGGGCGCCCGGGACAGCTTTCACCACCCCTGGTCATCGGTCAACCGCGAATCGTGACAGACAGTCGCGAGGTGGTCGCGTGCCCGGCCAGGGCTCTGGCTTCCTCGCTGGTCGCGGCGATGAGGACCAGCGCCCCGACCTCCCCGCTCGGACCCTCCTCAGCCGGGACCGCCAGCACGGGCCGGTCCCCGACGACCTCGACGGCGTGCCCGGGTCCGGGGTGCGGTCCGCCGAACCCGTCGGCGCCCGTGGCCGCGAGCACGTCCACGCGGCTGCCGGGGGAGAGCAGACCGACCGCCCCCGGATCGGCCACCCGCACCGGGACCGCGACCATGTCAGCGCCGTAGCGGAGCGCCGGGGGGTCGCTCAGCCGGGCGTCGGTCAGTACCTCGCCCCGGCGCACCGGAGCGTTCAGCGAGAGCCCGGACGTCGGGTCCCCGGGGGCGAGGGCCCCGTCCGGGACGGAGCGCTCGGCCATCACGAGCGGGGTGAGGTCGTCCCCGGACAGCGGCGCGGTGGCGTCGAGGTCCCTGGCGGCGACGAGCACCTCCGCCTCGGGCTGGGGAGGGGGTCGCAGGACGAGGACCGCGCAGACCACGGCCAGGGCGGTCAGGACCGAGGCGACGGCGCGGCGGTGACGGTCGAGGAGGCGGAGCGGGCCGCGCCGGAGCCGGAACGGGGGCGGGGGGTTGCTCATGTCTCCAACGCTAGGCCGGGGGAGGCGGCCCGGGAGGGTTGTCCACAGGGCGGATTTCCGCCCGGACCCCGCAGTGCCCGGGGGCCCCGGAGACAACAGAAGCGCCGCCGAGGGGCCTCGGCGGCGCGGCCACGGTCAACGGTGCGGTGGCTCAGCTGCTGGTCGCGGCGGTGCTGCCGCTGGTGCTCTTGCTGCTCGACTTGTCGCTGCCGCCCGTGCTGGCGGTGGAGGCGGCGGCGGGGGTGCCGGTGCCGCCGGAGTCGGAGGAGGGCTTGGCGGAGTCGGCGGACTTCTCGCCCTTGCCCTCGGTGCCGCCGTCGGTGTTGGAACCGGTCAGGGCGGAGCTGTTCGTGGTGGACTTACCGCTGTCGGTGCGGTAGAAGCCCGAACCCTTGAAGACGATGCCGACCGCGGAGTACACCTTGCGCAGGCGCCCCTCGCACTCGGGGCAGACCGTCAGCGAGTCGTCGCTGAAGCTCTGCACGACCTCCATCTGGGCGTCACACTCGGTGCACGCGTACTGGTACGTAGGCACTGTTCCGGGTCCTCCTTGCTGGCACTCACACCCGTTGACTGCTAAATAGTACGCGTTCGCCGACCACGGCCGCGACAACCCCTCACCGCTGCGGCGCCGGGTGTCCCGTGAGCCGGGCGGTACCGGGCCGGGCCTGCGGGGTGCGCGCGTACCGGGGCAGGTCCGGGACACGACCGCCAGCCATAACGTTCCGCCCCGTCGCCTTAATCCCCCCGGCCCCGTGTCCCGGGGCGCACGGGCCTCACCGGGGCCGGCCGTCCGGGGCGCCGCCGGGCCAGACCGCCGAGCCGGGGTCGAACACGTGGAGCCCGCCGCCCGGGGTCACGACGGCGTCCACCGGCCGGTCGTGCGGCTCCGCGGGCAGCGCGTCCACGAACTCCTCGTCGTGGACCACGGCGATCGCGGGCGTGTGCGGGCCCCGGAGCGGCAGCGCGCGGTCGTAGCAGCCCGCGCCGCGCCCCATCCTCGTCCCGCTCCGGTCCACCGCCACGGCCGGGCAGACCACCGCGTCGGCGCGGCCCAGCACCTCGGGGCCGTAGCGGTGCCCGGTCGGCTCCACCAGTCCGTGTCCGGCCGGTTCGAGTCCGTCCGGACCTTCGTAGGCCGCCCAGTCGAGCGTCCCGTCGGGCAGGAAGACCGGCAGCAGCACGTACGTGCCGCGCTTCCACAGCGCGTTGACCAGCCCCCGGGTGCCGGGCTCGCCGCCCACGGAGTAGTAGCAGGCCACGGTTCCGCCCATGGCCAGCCACGGCAGTTCCATGAGGGTGTCGCGGACGGCGGAACCCACACGGGAGCGCTCCGCCGCGTCCCTCTCCCGCCGCGCGGAGAGCAGGCGGGCGCGCAGTGCGCGCTTGGCGTCGCGGTCGTGTTCGTTCGTGGCACCCATGGGCCCCAGTGTGGCACCCGGCCCCCGCCTCCCCGGAGGGGTGAACACTCGGTTGCGGTTACCACGACTTCGCCCGAAACGACGGGGACTTCTCGGCCACGGGAAGTCATCGGTCCACGTAATCGGGGTTGTCTGTCCTAAAGTGCCGTTCATGAGCGCCGACACCGACCAGAAGCGACCCCGCACCGACGCCGCCGTGACCAAGGCGGTCGTACCGGCGGCGGGGCTGGGCACCCGTTTCCTGCCCGCCACCAAGGCCACCCCGAAGGAGATGCTGCCGATCGTGGACAAGCCCGCGATCCAGTACGTCGTGGAGGAGGCCGTCGAAGCCGGGCTCAGCGACGTCCTGATGATCACCGGGCGCAGCAAACGCTCCATCGAGGACCACTTCGACCGCGCCTACGAGCTGGAGGAGGCGCTGGCCGCCAAGGGCGAGAAGGAGAAGCTCAACTCGGTCCGCGAGTCCAGCGACCTCGCGCAGGTCCACTACGTCCGCCAGGGTGAGCCCCGGGGCCTGGGCCACGCCGTGCTGTGCGCGGAGGCCCACGTGGGCGACAACCCCTTCGCGGTGCTCCTCGGTGACGACCTCATCGAGTCCGCCGACCTGCTCCGCCGCATGATCGAGGTGCGGCAGACCCACGGCGGCAGCGTCGTCGCGCTCATGGAGGTGGAGCCCGAGCAGGTGTCCCTCTACGGCTGCGCGGCGGTGGAGGCCACCGACGAGGACGACGTGGTCACCGTCACCGACCTCGTCGAGAAGCCCTCCCCCGAACAGGCGCCGAGCCGCTGGGCGATCATCGGCCGCTACGTGTGCGACCCGTCGGTCTTCCCCGTCCTGCACGACACCGCGCCCGGACGCGGCGGCGAGATCCAACTGACGGACGCCCTGAAGGAACTGGCCCGGACCAGTCCCGACCAGGGCGGCGGCGTCCACGGCGTGCTGCTGCGCGGCAACCGCTACGACACCGGCAACAAGGCCGAGTACATCCGCACCGTGGTGGAGTTCGCCTGCCGCCGCCCGGATCTGGCGGACGAGCTCCTGCCCTGGCTGCGGGAGTTCCTGGACCGCCAGGAGCGGCTCCGGGGCTGACCCGGGAGCCCGGGTCCGGGACGTCGGCTCCCGGGATGGTCACAATGGGTCCGGAGCCTCCTCCCGTGGCGGGGGAGGCCCCCAGCGCGTCCACGACCCGGAAGGACCTCATGAAGAGCGTCGAACAGCACATCTCCGACCTCCTGGGGTTGGTCGCCGCACCCGAGCCGACCGAGCTGGACCTGCTCCAGGCGCACGGAACGGTGCTCGCGGAGCCGGTCGTCTCCCCGGTGTCCCTGCCGGGCTTCGACAACTCCTCGATGGACGGGTACGCGGTGCACGCGGCCGACCTGGCCGGGGCCACCGCCGACTCCCCGGTCAGGCTGCGGGTCGTGGCCGACATCCCGGCGGGCGACGCGGACCCCGCGGCGATCCGGCCGGGGCTGTGCGCCCGCATCATGACCGGGGCGCCCATGCCCGAGGGCGCGGACGCCGTGGTCCCGGTGGAGTGGACCGACGGCGGCACCGTGGAGGTGGCGATCGACCGCCCCGCGCGGGAGGGCGCGTTCGTCCGGCGCCGGGGCGAGGACGTTCGGGAGGGCGCGACGGTGCTCAGCGCCGGGGTCCGGATCGGGGCGGGGGAGATGGGTGTCCTCGCGGCGGTCGGGCGCCGCTCGGTCCCGGTCCGCCCCCGGCCGCGCGTGGTGGTGCTCTCCACCGGTGAGGAGCTGGTCGAGCCCGGCCGCCCCCTCGGCCCGGGGCAGATCTACGAGTCCAACAGCTACATGCTGGCCGCCGCCGCCCGCGACGAGGGCTGCGAGGTGTACCGCCACGGCTTCGTCGGCGACGACCCGGTCACCGTGTGGAACACGTTGGAGGACCTGCTGATCCGCGCTGACGTGGTGGTCACCACCGGGGGCGTGAGCATGGGCGCCTACGACGTGGTCAAGGAGGTGCTCTCCACCAAGGGCACCGTCGAGTTCACCCAGGTGGCCATGCAGCCCGGCAAGCCCCAGGGGTTCGGCGCGATCGGTCCGGACGACACCCCGATCCTCACGCTCCCGGGCAACCCGGTGAGCGCCTTCGTGTCCTTCCACCTGTTCGTCCGGCCGGTCCTGCGCAGGCTGCGCGGCCTGCCCCCGAAGCCGCTGCCGAGCGTGCGGGCACGGCTGGCCACCCCGGTCGGCTCGCCCCGCGACCGCCGTTCCTACCTGCGTGCCGTGCTCTCCGACCCCACCGCCCTGGACCCGGTGCCCGCGGTCGCCCCGGCGGTGCGGCAGGGCTCCCACCAGCTGTCCGCGCTGGCCGAGGCCAACGCGCTCCTGGTCGTCCCCGAGGAGGTCACCGAGCTGGCCGCCGGTGACCTGGTCGAGGTCCTGGTCCTGCCCGAGCACTGACGGCGGCGGGTGTCGTCCCGGAGGAGTACGGTCGTCCTTGGACGCGTCACCACGCGACCCCGTGGCCGACCGTTCCGGGCGGCCGCGAGCCCGCACGAGACGATGAGTGGCTCCACAGCGATGACCGACACCCCACGCCCGGAGGCGCACCCCTCCGGCCTCACGCACCTCGACGAGTCCGGATCCGCGCGCATGGTGGACGTCTCCGCCAAGTCCGTGAGCGCCCGCACGGCCACGGCGACCGGCCGGGTCCTGCTCAACCCGGAGACGGTCGCCGCCCTGCGTGACGGAGCGGTCCCCAAGGGCGACGCCCTCGCCGTCGCCCGGATCGCCGGCATCCAGGGGGCCAAGCGCACCCCGGACCTCGTCCCCCTGTGTCACCCGATCGCCGTGCACGGCGTGGACGTGGACCTGACGGTGACGGACGACGGGGTGGACGTCAGCGCCACGGTGCGCACCGCCGACCGCACCGGTGTCGAGATGGAGGCGCTCACCTGCGTGATGACCGCCGCCCTCGGCCTGGTCGACATGGTCAAGGCGATCGACCCCGAGGCCGAGGTCACCCGGGTGCGGGTCGAGGAGAAGACCGGCGGGAAGAAGGGCCACTGGAGGCGCGGTGAGTGACGCCGTGCACCGGGTCGCGGTGGTGACCGCGTCCAACCGCGCGGCGTCCGGGGTCTACCCGGACCGTTCCGGGCCCGTGATCGCGGAACGCCTCCGGGCCATGGGCTGCCGGGTCGTCGGACCCTGGGTCGTGCCGGACGGCGCGCCGGTCACCGAGGCGATCGAGCGCGCGCTCGACGAGGGCGTGGACGCCGTCCTGACCACCGGTGGCACCGGGCTGACCCCGCAGGACCTCACCCCCGAGGCGACGCGGCCCCTCCTCACACGGGAGATCCCCGGTATCGCCGAGGCGCTGCGGGCGGCCGGTCGGGAGAAGGGTGTTCCCACCGCCATCCTCTCGCGCGGCCTGGCGGGGATCGCGGAGCGTTCCGGACACCGGGCGGTCGTGGTGAACCTGCCCGGTTCCAGGGGCGGTGTGCGCGACGGGATGGACGTGCTGGAGCCGGTTCTGGGCCACGCGATCGACCAGCTCCGTGGCGGAGACCACCCCCGGCCCGAATGACACCGGACAATGACCGGAATCACATCGGGGGCATTCCGGAGGTGGAGAATTCCTTGACCTGGTACCTGTTTTCGGTACTGGCGTGAATGGAGTTAGGAAACATCCGATTCTCGTGCCGTGAGGGTGACGCCCGCCACCTCACGCCGTCGGAGTGGAATACTGGAAGGCGTCACCGACACCGGGTGCTCCACGAGTACCGAGGGGCGGTGGCGCGACCGCGCAGGGCGGTCCGGAGGGCTCGGAAGGACGGACGTGAACCGCAGACAGGGGTGGCCCGCCACCCTTCAGGAGGGGCCGATCGCGCTTCGCCCTCTGCGCCTTCGCGACGCCCCCGTGCTCCGGGACACCCGGGCGCGCAACGCCGAGTGGCTGCGGCCCTGGGAGCCCACCTACCCGGAGATGCCGCTGCGCACCACCGGGCTGACGCCCTACGTGGCCATGCTCCAGGCCATCCGCCGCGAGGCCAGGCAGGGCCTGTCGATGCCGTGGTCGATCACCTACGAGGGCCGTTTCGTCGGCCAGCTCACCGTGGGCGCCATCGTGTGGGGTTCGGCACGGTCCGCGCAGGTCGGCTACTGGGTCGACAGCGCCTACGCGGGTCGGGGCATCACCCCGACCGCCGTCGCCCTGGCCGTCGACCACTCCTTCTTCACTGTCGGACTCCACCGGATCGAGGCCAACATCCGTCCCGAGAACCGCGCCAGCCGACGAGTGGTGACCAAGCTGGGATTCCGCGACGAGGGGGTGCGCAGACGCCAGCTCCACATCGACGGTGCCTGGCGGGACCACATCTGCTACGGCCTCACGGCGGAGGAGGTACCCCGTGGCGTGCTGCGGCGCTGGTACGACGGAACGCCTTCCGGTCCGCCCGAGGTGGGGGGTTCCGGCCCTGGTTCCGCATTGGGGCCACAGGGCCCGAACGGTGGCGGTGATCCGTGGGATCCGGCGAGTCCGCACCCGGGATCGAACTGAACATGGCACGATCACGGATGCGTCCGGATCTTAAACCCCTCTTTAAGCACAATGATTCATTACTTTGCGTTGAATTGGCACTGCGCTCCGCAGTCATCGCCTGACCTGCTCTTTCGTTCAGGAGGGTGTGACGACCGAAACTGAGGGTCCACAATCTTGCGACACTCCGGTCGGAATGTGGCGCATTTATGGACACGGGGTCGTACCGTGCGGAACATAGACGCATTGACGATGCGGGCAACGCGTGGATATGGCACACGGGAATCGACCCCGGTCCGACGAGGGCCAGGAACGATGTCCAGCCGGAGGACGTCTCTACTTCCGGGGGTACGTCCAGCCACACGCGGGGCGGTGTCGACGAAGTGTCGACCAACGTTCAGTGGCCGTCATCGTGAGGAGGGGTGATGAGCAGCTCTCCTCTGTACCTGGCCATCGTGGTGGTCTGGCTCATCGTCCTCGTCCCGATGCTGCTGCGGAAGGACGCGGTGGACACCGTCCCCGAGGACGGCCGCCGCGAGGACGAGGACGTCGAGGCGTCCGAGGCCGACGAGGAAGACGAGCAGCGCGCTGAGGACGACTCAGACGACGAGGGGGACCCGGACCTCACCGAGACCCAGGTGATCCGCCGCCCCGCCGTCAGGGACGACCACGGCGCCGAGGAGGAGGCTCCCGAGCGGAGTCGCCCGGCCGTCGAACGCGTCGGCCACGAGCCCCGGTCCCGCGTCATCGCCCGTCGGCGCCGACGCACCACCGTGCTCACCCTGCTGAACGTCGGCACCGTCGTGGCGGTCGCCTTCGGCCTCGGTCCCTGGTGGGTCATGGCCCCGCCGGTCCTGCTGCTCGTCGGACACATGGCCCTGCTGCGCGAGGCCGCCAAGGCCGACGCCGAGCGCCGCGAGGCCGTGGCGAGGGCACGCCGCCAGGCGGTCCTGAGGGCGCGCCGGGCCGAGGCCGAGGAGGCCCGCGAGGCCGAGCGCGAGGCCGAGATCATCGCCTTCATCGAGCGCCGCAGCCAGGTCTACGACCAGTACGCGGACGCCCGCCTGAGGGCCGCCGGAGACTGACCCCGGAGCTTCGGTTCGGACCACCCGCAATCTCCTGATAGTCTTTCAAACGTCTTCAGGGGCTATGGCGCAGTCCGGTAGCGCACCTCGTTCGCATCGAGGGGGTCTGGGGTTCAAATCCCCATAGCTCCACTTCACTCTGAGACGACCCTGTTCGGGGGCCTTCGGCCTCCTCGCGGGGTCGTTTCGTTTTCCCTCAGGGGGGCGACCCCCTGGGACCCCCGGGTGGCTCTGAGTCGACCCTGTTCGGGGGCTTTCGGCCTCCTCGCGGGGTCGTTTCGTTTTCCCTCAGGGGGGCGACCCCCTGGGACCCCCGGTGGCTCTGAGGCGACCCTGTTCGGGGGCTTTCGGCCTCCTCGCGGGGTCGTTTCGTTCTCCCGGGTACGCTCTCCCGCACACAGTCGAAGGGCCCGGTTCACCGAACCGGGCCCTTCGACTGTGTCCCTGGTCGCACTGGACGAATGCTGCTGATCCCTGTGGCGGGCGGTCGTCCGGACCGGAGCCCCGAGTGTCACCGGCGAAGCGTCTATACCCTGAGTCGGGTGACCGGTGTGTACCCCAGAGTACCCCGGTAGGTCCGGATGTCCTATGGGTCGGCGCCTTCGGATCGACGCGACCGAATCTATACAGTGGAAACTTTCCGGTGTATGGTTCCACTCATGGCAGACGGATACCACCATGGGAACCTGCGTACCGCCGTGCTCGCGCGGGCCGCGGAGGTCATCGAGGAGGAGGGCCCCTACGCCTTCAGCCTGCGGTCGCTCGCGGCCGACCTCGGGGTGAGCCACACGGCACCGAGGTACCACTTCGGCAGCAGGGAGGGCGTCCTCAACGCCCTGGCCACCGAGGGCTTCACCGAGCTGGCCCGCAGGTTGGCGGCCAACCGGGAGGCGGACGGGGGATTCCTGGAGTCCGGGGTCGAGTACGTGCGCTTCGCCATGGAGCACCCGGCCCACTTCCAGGTGATGTTCGCGCCGACCCTGCTCGACCAGGACGACCCGGCCCTCTCCGCCGCGCGTGACGCGGCCTTCGGCGAACTGCGCTCCGGAGTGGCGTCGGTGTCCGACGGGGGGAGGGCGGCCGACGATCCGGCCGCCGGGGTGGTGGCGGGCTGGTCGATCGTGCACGGCATCGCCACCCTGGCGCTCACCGGGAACCTCGACAACTCCGGAGTGCGCGCGCTTCTCGGGGACGCCGATCTGCTGTCCGTCACCCGACGCAGCGCCGGACTCCTCTTCGGCCCCTCGGGGCGACCCCCCTCACCAGCACAGGAGTGACCCATGTCAGCCGCAACGCTCATCACGTCCGGCGCCGTCCTGCTCACCGTGGTCGGCATCGCCTACGGCGGCACGTTCCTGCTCCGGGTCGTCAACGGCGCCTTCCCCGCCAACGAACTCCAGCGCTCCTACTTCCGTGCGGGGCACGCGCACGCCGGGGTCCTGGTGATCCTCGGCCTGGTCGTCCGGCTCCTGCTGGACCAGCCCACGGTTCCGGACTGGGGGCGGCTCCTCGGGGACCTGGTCCTCCTGGCCGCAATCCTCATCCCGGCCGGGTTCTTCCTGTCGGTGGTCGGCCGCGATCCCCAGGCCCCCAACCGGTTGCGGCTGCTCATCCCCCTGGGTGCGGCGAGCCTGGTCATCGGCCTTGTCGCCGCGGGTGCCGCGCTCATCGCGGGCGGCCTGGCACTCGGCTGACCACAGCCTCCGGTGGCGGGCGGGCGCGACGTTCCCCGGTGAAAAGCGGCGGAGATTACCTCTGTTAGGGAGAGACCGAAACCCAGCCCCGGCGTGCGTGAAGGAACCGGTTTCCACACGGGTGGGTGTCCCCCCTTCGACACGAAGCGTGATCGCCCGTCTTCTGGTGATACGCCCAAGAAGCGATGTTCTGTGTCGGTTTCTTACGCCTTGTCCCGGTGTCTGTACGCGTCCCACGTCGATTCCCGGCCCGCGCGAGAGCGATTGCGTGGTTTTCCAGCGCCCAAACCGCAATAGCGATAGCATCACACTCTGTTATGTTCGCCTTCGGGGATTTTGCTCCGCGCCGGTCTTGTTTTTGCAGGTCATCGGGGAGGGTGTGTTTGGCGTGGGTAAAGGGAACTTGCCTGAACTGCGACAACAGCGACTCCAGTGGGCTTTCGTACGCCACTGCTGCAAACTTTGGTCGTAGGTCGACCACGGAATGACGAATATTCGAACACGGGTCTTGTGAAGCCCGCCGGGATGGGACATCTTGGTTGCGGGATGGGCCGGAGACATCGATGGAAAGGTGGATGCCATGACCACGCACGCGAAGGCCTCTCGCAAGGGCAACGGCTGGAGCTGGTGGTAACCAGCGCACGCTGAACGCTCTTCAGTGAACTCACGTGCAGGGGGTCCGCCCGACGACGTCGGCGGACCCCTTCCGCGTTCCCGGAACACGCGTGTCGGGGATTTGACCCCCGACCGTGACGGGTAGGAGCCCGGTACGACAACAGGACAGTCAGGTCCGGACCGACCGTGAAGGGGCGGAACCTCCGTGTCCGACTCCCCCCAGTACCCAGGCGGATACCAGCAGCCAGAGGAACCAGAGCCGGAGGGCGGCTACGTCCGCCCCACCGAACCCGAGCGGAGGCCGCACCGCGCCGGGCCGCCGCCGGAACCGAGACCGGGGGAGCACGAACCACCGGTCGCCGCCGAACGCTTCCGGCGCACCACACGGGCCAGGAGCAAGGTCATCCCGGTGGAACGGAGCCGGTGTTTCTGGCGCCTGGCCGTCGGGACCGTCTTCTACGTCATGATCGTCGGCGGCATGGCCGACTACGTCGAGCCGGGCACGCGGATCGCCGCCCACCTGGGCTTCTGGCTCCTGATCGGGCTGGCGTTCCTGGTGACCACGGCCCGCGAGCGCCGCCACGACTGGGCGCCCCGGGCCCGGTGGCCGTGGATCGCCGCGGCACTGGGCGGAGCGGTGACGCTGGAGGTGCTGATCGTCGCCCTCGGATCGCCCGCGATCATCATCGGGTCGGTGGTGCTGCTCGCGCTGGGAGCGTTCTTCCTGATGCTCGTCGGCTGAGGACGGGGCCTACGTGGCCTCGTCGTCGAAGGGCGGACGCTTGCCGTTGAGCTGGGAGGCGGGTCTGCGTCCCGTCTCCTCCTCCTCTTCCTCCCAGAAGTGCTTCTGGATGAAGCGCTTGGGGTTGAGGTCCTGGACGTCGAAGTCCTTGTACTCCGGGCCGAGCCCCTCCTTGATGTCGGCGGAGGCGGAGTTGGCCATGGTGCGGAGCTGGCGCAGCACCCGGCCGACCTGCTGGGCGGCCTTGGGGAGCTGGTCGGGGCCGAAGATCAGGAGAGCGAGCAGAAGGAGTAGGACGAACTCTCCCCCACTGATGCCGAACATGTTCAGTCCTCGCTCTTGGTGTACCGACCGGCTTCAAGCAGGTTAACCGGTCTCGCCGGGCTTCGGTAACCGCCCACCCCCCTGGCCGCCACCGGCGCGGCGCCACGCCCCCGACCACCGCCGACGGTCCCGGAACGCGGTCCAGCCCCCCGCTCACGGAGCGGAGGGCTGGGAAGACGCACGTGTGACGGTCAGACCGCGCGAACGTCCGCCGCCTGCGGGCCCTTCGGGCCCTGGATGATGTCGAACTCGACCTTCTGGTCCTCTTCCAGGTTCCGGAAGCCGGTGCCCGCGATCGCTGAGTAGTGCACGAACACGTCGGGCTGACCACCCTCGACGGCGATGAACCCGAAACCCTTCTCAGAGTTGAACCACTTCACGGTGCCCTGAGCCATGTGCTCTCCCTTGGGGACTACGGCGGGACCGCACCCTGCTGGTCCCGGGTCGCCGGGCGCCAACCGACGAAGGGTAATCCCGAATCGACAAGCGCCCACGTGAAGTTCCGCGAGGCGCCTTGGGCATCCATGGAAACAACAACAGCAACCAGTTGCAGACAGTACCAGGGGAAGTGGTGCCCTGCCGAGGCCTTTCCGGCAGGAATCCGGGATTCCGGAGTGTCCTGTTTCGGCAACTCGAAACTGTTGCTTTCCCGCCCTTCTGCCACTAATGGAGATGTGTTCCGGGGAACGGTATTACCCGTTCCCCGGAGAGCGTCAGGAAGCGTCCCGGCCGTACACCCACACGTCGAACCAGAGTCGGTCCCGCCAGGTCTCCTCAGGTATCGGATACGCCGACAAGACGGGATACAGATACGCGAAGTGGGCGATGGTCAGCAGGACCACCACACCGAAGACCACCCCGCCCAGCGCCCGCAGGTACGGGGCGAACCGGGGACTGTCCTCGCCGGCCCCCATCACCAGCCCCAGCGCCAGCACGATCGCCAGGACCAGGAAGGGCAGGATCGGCAGCGCGTAGAACAGGAACATGGGGCGCTCGGGATAGGCGAACCACGGCAGCCACCCCGCCGCGATGGCGAGCAGCACCGCGCCCGCGCGCCAGTCCCGGAAGGTGATCCACCAGCCGAACATCACGGTCACCGCGATGATGCTGAGCCACCAGACGACCGGCGTCCCGATGGACACCACCGAGGTCACGCAGTTCCCCGTGTCGCACCCCACGGCCTGGCCGTTGTAGTGGAACAGCACCGGGGTGCGCATGATCAGCCACTCCCACGGCGCGGAGATGTAGGAGTGGTCGCTGCTCAGGTTGGAGTGGAAGTTCATCATGCGGCCGTGGTAGTCCCACAGGCTCCACATGGCCTCCATGGGGGAGCGCAGGAACCCCGGGACCCAGTCGGGGAGCAGCCCGTCCGCGAAGTCCCGGTTGTAGCCGCCCCGGGTGAGGAGCCAGCCCGACCACGAGACCAGGTAGACGACGCCCGCCACCACCACGGTCTGCACGAACGCGGGGACGGCGTCGAAGCCGAACCACCGGCCCAGCGGGCGCTGCTGCCCGACGCTGCGCCGGGCCCCGTAGTCCCACGCCACCGTGAGCAGCCCGAAGGCGGCCACGAAGAACAGCGCCGACCACTTGGTGCCGATCGCCAGACCGAAGCACAGCCCCGCCGCCAGCCGCCACCAGCGCATCCCGAGCCAGCCCACGGTGGTGACGTCGACCCCGGCCTCCGCGAGCCGCACCAGCCGCTCCCGTGTCCTGTCCCGGTCGATCACCAGGCACGCGAACCCGGCCAGGATCCACAGGGTGAGGAAGATGTCCACCATGGCGATGCGGCTGAGCGTGAAGTGCAGCCCGTCCAGCGCCATGATGAGCCCGGCCGTGCAGCCGAGCAGCACCGAGCGGGTCATCCGGGTGGCGAGCCGCACCAGGATGAGCACCGAGAGGACCCCGGCCACGGCCGAGGCCACGCGCCAGCCCTCGGGTGTCACGGCCGAGCCGAACGGCATGATCGAGTACAGCCAGTCACCGAGCGCGATCATCCACTTGCCGACGGGCGGGTGGACGATGAAGTCGCCCGCGCCGGTCCAGATGTTCGGGTCACCCTGGCTGAGCAGGTCGTCGGAGTTCTCCAACGTGTCGTGCTCGTACCCGAACTCCCAGAGGGCGTGGGCGTCCGTGGCGTAGTAGGTCTCGTCGAAGTAGATGCGGTCGGGCTGGCCGAGGTTGAAGAACCTCAGCGCGCCCGCGAAGCCCGCGACGACGAGGGCGCCCAGCCACCCGAGCCACCAGGGGCTGGGCAGGCGGGGCGAGAAACGGGAACGGAGCGTGGGCGGCTGGGCCGCGGCCGGGGGGTTCGAGGGCGGTACCTCGCTGTGAAGTGCGGTGGTGGTCATCTCGGCTCGTAGGTTGGGGTCAGAGATGGGGTCCGTTGCGGACGGGCCGCGAAACCGGGTTTCGGGTGGCGCGATAGAGCCAACCGTAGCGCGACAGGACGGGGATCACAGTGGTTGAGGACGTTGACGGGACGCGGCGAGTCGGGAGGCTCGTGCTGGCGGGCCTTCCCATCGGGAACCAGGAGGACGCACCGCCCCGACTGCTGCACGCGCTGGAGAACGCGCGCGTGATCGCGGCCGAGGACACCCGTCGGCTCAAGCAGTTCGCCTCCCGTGTGGGGCTCCGGCTGGGCGGTTCGACCGGTGCCCGGATCGTCTCCTACTACGACCAGAACGAGACCCGCCGGAGCGAGGAACTGCTCGACGACCTCCGGAACGGCGAGGAGGTCCTGGTCGTCACCGACGCCGGGATGCCCGGGGTCTCCGACCCCGGCTACCGTCTGGCCGCCGCCTGCGCGGACGAGGGGATCACGGTCACCGCCATCCCCGGTCCGTCGGCCGTGACCACCGCCCTGGTGGTGTCCGGACTGCCCACCGACCGATTCTGCTTCGAGGGCTTCCCGCCGCGCAAGGGCCTGAAGGGGTACCTGGGCGAGCTGGCCGACGAGCGCCGCACCATGGTGTTCTTCGAGAGTCCGCACCGGATCGCCGCGACCCTGGAGGCGATGGCCGGGGCCTTCGGCGCGGACCGCAGGGCGGCGGTGTGCCGCGAGCTCACCAAGACCTACGAGGAGGTGCGCCGGGGCGGCCTCGGGGAGCTGGCCGCGTGGGCCGCCGAGGGGGTGCGCGGCGAGATCTCCGTGGTCGTGGAGGGCGCCCGCCCCCGGGCCGAGCGCACCAGCGACACCGACCTGGTGGAGGCCGTGGCCGCGCTGGAGGAGGAGGGCGTGCGCCGCAAGGAGGCGATCACCCGGGTCGCCAAGGAGACCGGGGTTCCCAAGCGCCGCGTGTACGACCTGGTGCACGGGGTCGTCGAGGCCGAGTGAGAGTTTCGTCCCTGGTCGGAACCTTTTCGGACGGGGAGCGTCGAACCTGGCAGTAACCGGAGACAGGAACGAGGATCCCACCATGCGCAGCGCACTCTTCCAGCAGGCCCAGGAGACCCAGCGGCCCGGTATGCACCTCCAGAACCACAAGATGCTGAGGGTGGGCCTGAACGGCGAGTTCCTCGCCCGGCAGGGCTCCATGGTCGCCTACCAGGGCAACATCGACTTCTCCTACCAGGGCGCGGGGAGCGTGGGGAAGTTCTTCAAGAAGGCCTTCACCGGTGAGGGCATGCCGCTGATGCGGGTCTCCGGGCAGGGCGACGTCTTCCTGGCGCGGGACGCCTGGGACGTCCACCTCATCGACCTGGAGGGGGACTCCATCACGGTCAGCGGGGAGAACGTGCTGGCCTTCGAACCGAGCCTGGAGTGGGACATCCGCCGCGTCCAGGGCGCCGGGATGATGGCCGGGGGCCTGTTCAACACGGTGTTCAGCGGACACGGCCGGGTGGCGGTCGCCTGCCACGGCACGCCGGTGCTGCTCAACATCGACCAGCCCACCTTCGTCGACACCGACGCCGCCGTGGCCTGGTCCAGCACGCTGCGGACCGGCATCCGGCGCACGGTCAAGGCGGGCGCCATCGTCGGGCGCGGCAGCGGTGAGGCCTTCCAGCTCTCCCTGGAGGGCCAGGGCTTCGTGCTGGTCCAGGCCTCCGAGGGCGCCCCCGTGCCGACCCAGGGCTGACGGGACGAACCCCCGGGACGGGGAGGGGCCCCGGTCCGCGCACACCGCGCGGACCGGGGCCCCTCCTCTGCCAGTGGAGCGGATCAGACCACGGCGCCGTCGTCGGCGTCGCGGGCGGCCTTGGCGGCCACCTTCTCCTTGGCCTTGCGCTCCTTGAGCACGTGCGGGGCCGGCGTCCGGTCCCACTTCTGGAGCCAGATGGCCAGCGGCACCGCGACGAACACGGTGGAGACCACACCGGTGGTCAGACCGACCAGCATCGCGATGGAGAAGTCCTGGAGCGAGGACCCACCGAGGAAGGTGAGGAAGCTCAGGATGATCCACGCGCCGACGGTCGTGTTGACCGTACGCGGCAGGGTGTTGAGCACCGCGCGGTTGGCGATCTCCTTGAACGAGGACTTGTCGTCCCTCGCCCACTCGTCCCGGACACGGTCGAACACCACCACCGTGTCGTTGACCGTGAAGCCGATGACACTCAGGATCGCGGCGAGGAAGACACCGTCGATCGGCTTGCCCAGCCAGATGAACAGCCCGATGACCAGCACCATGTTGAAGGCCAGCGACAGCATGGTGGAGACACCGAAGGACCAGCGGAAGCGCCAGGCCAGGTAGATCATCTGAAGGGCGAGGGCCGCGCCCAGGGCGATCAGGGCCCGGTTGCGCAGCTCGTCGCCCATGCTCGGACCGATCAGCTCGTCGCTGACCAGCTCCACGCCGCCGGTCTCCTCGGAGAGGGCGTCGGCGATGGTGGCGGCCTCGGTGTCGGAGATGTCACCGGTGCGCACGGCGATGTCGCCGTCACCGGACTCCTGCACCACGGCCGTGTCCGAACCCGGGAAGTTGAGACCGGAGATGAGCGAGCGCGCCTCGTCGACCGAGAGCGTCTCGTCGCCGGTGATCTCGTACTCCATGACCCGGCCGCCGGTGAACTCCACGCCCAGGTTGGTGTCGCGGACCAGCGGGGCCGCGATCGCGGCGACCACGACCAGGGCCGCGGCGATGAGCGCGACGCGGCGGAAGTCCATCAGCTGCGGGTTCTTCTCGACCAGCCAGGTGCGGATCGGGCCGATGCGGTTGAGCCCCGTGACCGACGGGTGCTTCTTGATGACCGCGCGGCGCACGGCCCACTCGACGAACACGCGCGCGATGATCAGCGCGGAGACCATCGAGGCGATGGTGCCGATGCTCAGCGTGACGCCGAAGCCCTGCACCGTGCCGGACGCGAAGAAGAACAGCAGACCGGCGGCGAGGAGCGTGGTGACGTTGGTGTCGAGCACCGCGCTCCAGGCCTTCTGCGAGCCCTGGACGAAGGCCTTCTCCAGGTTGGGCGCGATGGCGCGGCGGCGACGTCGGGCCAGGGCGCCGCTCTCGGCCTTGGACCCCTCGGATTCGCCCGCGTCCTTCATCCCGGCGGACTTGTTCGCCTCGTACGTCCGCTGCTGTCGCTGGTACTCCTCACGCGCGCGCTCGAAGATCAGCACGTTCGCGTCGATGGCCATACCGATCGCCAGCACGAAACCGGCCAGACCCGGCAGGGTCAGTGTGGCCCCCAAGGCGACCAGCGCTCCGTAGGCGATCAGCGTGTAAAACGCCAGGGCGATCGACGCCAGGAAGCCCACCAGCCGGTAGACCACCGTGATGTAGAGGGCGGTGAAGGCGATACCGAGGAGCGCGGCGATGGCGCTGGCCTCGATGGCGGCGGCACCGAGGGTCGGGCCGACCGTCTGGCGCTGGACCTCGGTGACCGGCAGCGGAAGCGAGCCGCCCTCGATCAGCACGGCCAGCTCGTTGGCGCTCTCGCTGGTGAAGTCGTTGCCGCTGATGGTGGTCTGACCACCGGACATACCGGCGTCACAGCCGATCTCCAGGCCCACCTGCGGGGCGGAGATGATCTGGTCGTCCAGCACGATCGCCACGCGGCGGCGGGGGTCGCCGTCGTTGTAGCAGGCGGCCTGGCCGGTGAGCTCGCGCCACTGGTCGCGGCCCTCGCCGCGGAAGCTGACGTTGACGACCCACTGGGCGCGGTTGGCGCTGTCGAGACCGGCGTCGGCGGTGGAGACCCGGTCGCCCTGGATGAAGGTCTCACCCAGCTGGAGCATGTTGCCCTGCTCGTCGGGCAGGGTCAGGGCGACGTCCTCGGGGTTCTCCGCCGACGGGCCCGCCGGGGCCTGCGGCATGCCGCCCTGGCCGCCGAGCATGTCCTCCAGGCCCTCCATGCCCTCCATACCCTCGGGCAGCTCGCCGCCGCCCTCGGGAGCGCCCTCGGGGGCGCCGTCCTGGCCGTCGGAGGGGGCGCGGGCCTCGTCCGCGGGGGCGTTGGCGAAGTCGCCGCCGCCGGGTGCCTGGACGCCCTGGCCGCCCTGCTCGCCGACGCCCAGGACCTCGTGGAAGGACAGCTGGGCGGTCTGGCCGACGATCTGCGCGGCCTCCGCCGGGTCCTGCACGCCCGGGAGCTCGACGATGATCCGGTTCTCACCGGACCGGGACATGGTCGCCTCGGCCACACCGAGGCGGTCGATGCGCTGGCGCAGCACCTCGACGACCTTGTCGGTGTTCTCCGAGTTGGCCTGGGTGCCGTCGGTGCCGTCCTGGGTCTCCAGGACGATCTGCGTGCCGCCGCTGAGGTCGAGACCCAGGCGCGGAGGGATGAACCACGCCGCGCCGAACGCGACGAGGATGACGAGGAGGGAGATGAGCGCGCGTGTCCAGCGCGCCCCGGCTCCCGTTTGACTGGACAAGGGGTGAACCTCTCACTGCGGATGGTGGGTACCGGTCGCGTGCCCGGCGGCGCCGGGCGGGGGGTGCGTGAGGCCGGTCCCGGCGCCGTCGCGGCTCCGGGAGGCGGCCGACCGGGATGGTCAGACGAGGGTGTGCGCGGTGAGAGGCGGTGCCCGGGTGGGCGGCAGTTCCTCCGCGTCGACCCGTTCGGGAACGGGGTCGTGGTGCGGCAGGGGCAGCGGCCACCAGGGTTGGTCCCACACCGCCAGGCGCAGTGCGCACGCGGGGACGGCGTCGGGCAGGTCCCGGAGCACCGACCGCTGGTCGCAGACGGAGACGGGCGGCCCGAGCGAGACCGTCTCGGTCCCGCGGTACGGGTGGGCCTCCTCCGACGTCCCCGAGGGGTCGTCGTCGGGGGCCTGCGCGGCGTCGCGCTCGGGGGCGCTGTGCCCTCCGTGTGAGGGCAGGGCGACGGTGTCCCTCTCCCCGGAGAGGCCGGAGGCCACGGGGAAGGACAGGATGACCAGCAGGACCACGCTGGTGATCAGCGATCCGGTCCGCAGGGCAGGGCGGGGTAGGGCACGGGTAACCGTGGTGACCACCGCCTCAGGCCGGGTTGGAGGGTCGTGCTGGCTCGGGCCGGTGCCCCGGGGGCACGCGGCTCCATCCAGCAGAGCATACGGGTAGGCACCCTTCCGGGGGAATCACGTGGTCGCCCCTGTGGACGAGCGGCCTCCGGGGCGCCGTTTGGTGCTCGGACGCCCCGGGCCACCTTTAGTCTTGAGGCATGTCGTCGAATCGCCACATCCTGACCGCGGTCGCCTGGCCCTACACCAACGGCCCGCGCCACATCGGCCACGTCTCCGGTTTCGGGGTCCCCTCCGACGTCTTCTCGCGCTTCCAGCGAATGTCGGGGAACAGCGTGCTGATGGTCAGCGGCACCGACGAGCACGGCACCCCGATCCAGGTGCTGGCCGACCAGGAGGGCGTGAGCGCCCGGGAACTGGCCGACCGCTACAACCGGATCATCGCGGAGGACCTGGTCGCGCTCGGTCTGTCCTACGACCTGTTCACCCGCACCACGACCGGCAACCACTACTCGGTCGTCCAGAAGCTGTTCACCACGCTCTACGAGAACGGCTACGTCTTCACGCGCACCACCAAGGGCGCGATCTCCCCGTCCACCGGCCGTACGCTGCCCGACCGCTACATCGAGGGCGTCTGCCCGATCTGCGGCTTCGACGGCGCGCGCGGCGACCAGTGCGACAACTGCGGGAACCAGCTCGACCCGATCGACCTCCTCTCGCCCCGCTCGCGGATCAACGGCGAGACGCCGGAGTTCGTGGACACCGAGCACTTCATGCTCGACCTGCCCGCCTTCGCGGACGTCCTCACCGAGTGGCTCAAGGGCAAGGAGGGCGAGTGGCGCCCCAACGTCCTCAAGTTCTCCCTGAACCTGGTGGAGGACCTCCAGCCGCGCGCGGTCACCCGTGACCTCACCTGGGGCGTGCCGATCCCGCTGGACGGGTGGAGCGACAACGCCGCCAAGCGCGTCTACGTGTGGTTCGACGCGGTGATCGGCTACCTGTCCGCGTCCATCGAGTGGGCCGAGCGCATCGGTGAGCCCGAGGCCTGGCGCCGCTGGTGGCAGGGGGAGGACAACGAGTCCTTCTACTTCATGGGCAAGGACAACATCGTCTTCCACTCGGTCATCTGGCCGTCGATCCTGCTCGGCGCGAGCGGTAAGGGCGACCAGGGCGGCGAGGTCGGCCCGTTCGGTGAGCTGAACGTCCCCACCGAGGTCGTCTCCAGCGAGTTCCTCACCATGGAGGGGCAGAAGTTCTCCTCCTCGCGCCGTGTCGTGATCTACGTGCGTGACTTCCTGGAGCGCTACTCCGCCGACGCGCTGCGGTACTACATCATGGCCGCGGGCCCGGAGAACCAGGACACCGACTTCACGTGGGCCGAGTTTGTCCGCCGCAACAACGACGAGCTGGTGGCGGCCTGGGGCAACCTGGTCAACCGCTCCATCTCGATGGCGGCCAAGAACCTCGGTGAGATCCCCGCCGCCGGTGAGCTGAACGACGAGGACCGCGCGGTCCTGGCGGCCTCCCGGGAGGCCTTCGCCACCGTGGGCGCCCGTCTGGAGAGGTCGCAGTTCAAGGCCGGTCTCCAGGAGGCCATGCGCACCGTGGCCGAGGCCAACAAGTACATCTCCGACCAGGCCCCGTGGGCGCTCAAGAAGACCGACCCGGAGCGGATGGCGACCGTCCTGCACGTCTCCCTCCAGCTGGTCAGCGACGCCAACACCCTGCTCACGCCGTTCCTGCCGGAGTCGGCCAACAAGGTGTACGCGATGCTCGGGGGCACGGGCACCTGGACCGGGATGCCGCGCATCGAGTCCGGCCACGACACCATCGGCGGCTCCGAGGAGAAGGTGGACTACCCGGTGATCACCGGTGACTACGCCGACAACGCGGCCCGCTGGGAGTCCGCGCCGATCGCGGTGGGCACCCCGTTGAGCCGTCCCACCCCGCTGTTCACCAAGCTCGACCCGTCCGTGGTGGACGAGGAGCTGGCGCGCCTGGCCGGTGACGCCGAGTAGGTTCCGACCCGACGCCGAGGCGGGCGCCGGTCCACGTGGACCGGCGCCCGCCTCCTTCGTGTCCGGGCGGCGGCCTCAGCGGGGCGCCGAGTCAATGATGAACCAATCACCGGCCGATCCGAGGGCGCGGGCCGCCTAGAATCACCACGGCGCACGCAGTACACGTGATGGGGGCATGACATGGGCAGACGCAAGGGCAGTGCGGTCAGGGAGCGCAACGCGCAGACCCCGCCCCCGGCACCCGAGCCGCTGCGGGTCGCGGTGGCCGACAGCCACACCCACATGGACATGCAGACCCCCGAGGTCGAGGAGATCATCGCCGCGGCGGAGGCCGTGGGCGTGACCCCGCTCGTACAGGTGGGCGTCGACCTCCCCTCCTCCCGCTGGGCGGCCGAGACCGCCGCCAGGCACCCCGGCAGGGTGTGGGCCGCCGTGGCCCTGCACCCGAACGAGGCCCCCCGCGTGGTGCACGGCGACGGCGCCGAGGGCGTGGAGGCCGACGACACCGACTGGGCGGGGAAGGCACGACCCGCCGGGGGGACCGAGGCCCTGGAGGCCGAGCTGGCCGAGATCGACGCGCTGGCGGCGCTGCCGCAGGTGGTGGCGGTCGGAGAGACCGGGATGGACACCTTCCGCACCGGTCCCGAGGGCGCCCGCGCCCAGGAGCTGTCGTTCCGCCGCCACATCGCCATCGCCAAGAGGCACGGCAAGGCGCTCATGATCCACGACCGCGAGGCGCACGAGGACGTCCTCCGCGTCCTGGAGGAGGAGGGCGCGCCGGAGAGGGTGGTCTTCCACTGCTTCTCCGGCGACGCCGACATGGCCCGGGTGTGCGCCGAGCGGGGCTACTTCATGAGCTTCGCCGGGAACGTCACCTTCGCCAGCGCCGAGCCCCTGCGAGAGGCGGCCAAGGTCGCCCCGCCCGAGCTGGTCCTGGTGGAGACCGACGCCCCCTTCCTCACCCCCAAGCCCTACCGGGGCCGCCCCAACGCCCCCTACCTCATCCCGCTCACCCTGCGGGTGCTGGCCGAGACCAAGGGGCTCGGTGAGGAGGAGCTGGCCGGGATCGTCGCCGACAACGCCCGCCGGGCCTTCGGGTTCTGACCGGCCCGAACCGCTCCGGAGCTGGCCGAGTGACGGGCCCTTCCCCTAGGGTCGCGGCATGGTGAGACGAAGCACGGGACTCAGGGCCGGGGAGATCGACCTCGCGGAGTGGCGGTGGCTACTGGGCGCGTTGCGGGCCAGGTTCGACACCGGATCGTTCGGAGCGGGCGCGGCGTTGGTGGCCGCCGTGGCCGAGGTGGCCGAGGAGGCCGGGCATCCTCCCGACGCGGACCTGCGCGCGGGACACGTCCAGTTCGCGCTGCGTGACCGTGAGACCGGAGAGGTCACCCCACGGGAGGTCCGCCTGGCGGAGAGGATCACCGCACTCGCTTCCGAGCGCGGGCTGACCCCGCGACCCGAGCGCGTCCAGGTGCTGGAACTGGCCCTGGACACGCCGGTCTCGGACGCGGTCCGTCCCTTCTGGACCGCTCTCCTGGCAGCCGGTGAGGTGGACGGCGAGGTCGTCGATCCGGCGGGAGGCAGCCCGACCCTGTGGTTCCAGAAGACCGACTCCACCGCACCGGACCGGCAACGCTTCCATCTCGACGTCGTCGTCCCGCCCGAGACCGCCGAGGCACGGATCGCCTCGGCGGTCTCGGCGGGCGGACGCGTCGTCGACGACAGCCGGGCCCCGACGTTCGTCGTCCTGGCTGACCGGGACGGCAACCAGGCCTGCGTCTGCACGGAGCTCGGACGGGACTGACCGGGATCAGTGGCCGCGCTTCAGGCGGCCCGCCTCCCGGCCCTCGCGGGTGTTGCGCTTCCACTCCTTACGGCGCTCCGCACGCATGCGGGCGTCGCCCCTCGACCGGTTCCACTCGGCCTCGCGGCGCAGCCTGAACCAGCGTTCGAGGCGCCCGGAGTCCAGCTCCCCGTCGTCCACGGCGGCCCTGACCGCGCACCCGGGTTCCGCGCCGTGGGAGCAGTCCCGGAACCGGCACCGCTCGGCCAGCTCGTTGACGTCGGAGAAGGTGCGGTCCACACCGGTCCCGTCCCCGGGCACGTCGATGCGGCGCACCCCCGGGATGTCCAGGAACAGCGCGCCCCCGGGCATGGGGATCAGCTGACGGTGCGTGGTGGTGTGGCGGCCGCGCCGATCGTCACGGATCCCGCCGGTCTCCATGACGGTGCGCCCCGCCAGCGCGTTGAGCAGACTGGACTTCCCGGCGCCGGAGGTGCCGAGCAGGACCCAGGTGGCCCCGGGACGCAGCTTGGCGGACAACGCCGCCAGCCCCAGGCCGGTGTGCGCGCTGACGGTGTGCACCTCGGCGCCGGTGGTGACCGACTCGACCAGTTCGACCACCTCGGGAAGGCGGTCACCGGCGAGTTCGGCCTTGGTGACGGCCACGACCGGCGTGGCGCCGCTGGTCCAGGCCAGGCTGAGGAACCGCTCCAGACGCCCCACGTTGGGGCCCTGGTCGGCCGCCTCGCAGATCAGGACGGCGTCGACGTTGGCGGCCAGGGCCTGGTCGTGGGAGTCCTTGGCCACGCCCTGGCGGACGAGGGTTCCGGAGCGCTCCAGGACCGCCTCCACCAGCCACGTGTCGCCGGACCTGCGGACGGCCACCCAGTCGCCGCTGGTCGGAGCGGTGAAGGGGTCGGCCTCCGCCGCCCTGCGCACCGCGGGTGACAGGGCGGCGGTCTCGTGCCCCGGAAGGCGGACGCCGACGGCGCCCCGGCGGGCCTCGGAGACCCGTGCGGGGAGCAGGACCTCCGGTCGGCCGTGGGCGACGGCGTCGAAGGCCGCCTCGACGCGGGGGTTCCAGCCCAGGACCGAGAGCGGGTGGGCGGGGTGTTCTTCGGATGTGGTGTTCGTGCTGTGGTGACTCACAGTGCTCTCTCTGAGGAGCGCGAGCCGCCGCTGGACGCGACCTAGGGCTCGCTGACGATCGAGGTTCGGATACCGGGGCCAGGCATGAGGCGGGCCATGGCGTGCTCCTCTCGTCAGCGGCCGGCGCGGACCGCACGGCACGCACCGACCCTAGGACAGGGCCTCGGCGCGGTGCCAGTGGTTTTCCCGCGGGCGCTCAGCGGCGCCGGGTCCACACGTCGTCCCCGGGCCGGGGAACCGCGGGGACGCCGTGCCGGGGGGTGTAGGCCTCCTCGGCGTCCCCGTGCTCCGCCGCCCGGGGCGAGGGACGGTTCCCGCGCTCGTACTCCTCGTCGTCACCGAGCAGGAGGAAGAGGCTGCAGATCAGCAGGAGGACCAACAGGCCGGTGATCACCGGCAGCAGCAGGTCCCACGCCTTGGCGCCGTCGGGGGCGGAGACGGGGGTGAAGTCGGCCGGGACGACGTGTGTCCCGGCTATGCTCGTGTAGTGCGTGGCGGTGACCGCGCCCGCCATGACCAGGGAGGCGAGGACGGTCGCGATCGGCCCGGACCGCTGGACGGCGCACCACAGGGCGACGGTGGCGGCGACCACGGCGATCACGGCGGACAAGGCCACGGTGAACGGGTCGTGGTGCAGGGTGCCGTGGAGGTTCATGGCGGCCACGCCGACGTGGTGCATGGCGACGATCCCGGAGCCGAGCAGGAGTCCGCTGGCCAGGACGCGGACGGCGGTGGCCGCTCGGAGCACCAGTTGGAGGGCGAGGACCGAGACCACGACGGGGATCACGCCGCTGACGGCGGTCAGGAGGCCGTCGTAGCGCAGCGGCGTGCCGGGGATGGTGAAGCCGAGCATGGCGACGAAGTGCATCGCCCAGACGGCCATACCGCCGAGGGAGACCGCGGCCAGCGCCTGCCACTGCCATCGGAAGAAGCCGGTCGTACGGCGGGCCCTGGCGGCGAAGGAGAGGCCCAGGAAGGCGCCGACGGCCGAGATGGCGTAGGCGATCGAGGGCGTCATCCAGCCTTGGGGGAGGAGATCGGACACGGTCCCTGTTCTCTGCTTTCCATGACGTGGGTCACAGTCGTGACCCCTGTTCATGGAGCGTAGGGACCCCCGTCACCGATGGCCAGGGTTCCACCGCCGATCCGCTGGCCTGATGTGGCCAGTGGGGCCGCCGGGGCCGCCGGGGTGGCTCAGTCCCGGTGCGACCGCAACCCCTCGAAGGCGATGTGGCACAGGGAGTCAGCGATCTCCTCGCAGGACATGCCGCGGTCCGGCTTGTACCACTCGACGACCGAGTTGACCATGCCGAAGAGCAGGCGGGAGGCGACCGCCGGGTCGACGTCGCTGCGGATGTCCCCGTCGACCACGCCCTCGCGGACCAGGTCCGCGATGAGGTGGTCGAACCTGCGGCGCCGTTCCAGGGCGTGCTTCTCCACCTCGGTGTTGCCGCGCACCCGCAGCAGGAGGGTGACGTGGGGCAGCTCCTCGACGAGCACCCGGACGCTGCCGCGCAGCACGTGTTCGAGCCGAGCGATGGCCGGTCCGGTGGTCGCGCCCTCCTCGCGGGTGACCTCGAACAGCGCGTCCATGGCCAGGTCCAGGGACTGGCGCAGGAGTTCGGTCTTGCCCGTGACGTGGTGGTAGATCGCGGACTTGGTCACGCCGAGGGCGCGGGCCAGGTCCTCCATGCTCGTTCCGTCGTAGCCGCGTTCGTTGAACACGCGAGCGGCCACGCGGAGCACGGAGTCGGCGTCGTGCCCCGGACGTCCGGAGCGGCGCCTGCCGGTCTGTCTCGGGGTGGCTGGTTCGGGTGCGGAAGATCGGGACACGGTTGTCGAATCTACCTCCTGACGGGGGCGGACGTGCGCGGGGCCGCCTGGTCGGGCCGGGTCGCCCACCTTGGGAACCTGTTTACTGAACGAACGGTCGGTAGGCAACCCTGGTTCCCGGCCGTACGGCTCATGCCCGGAGGCGCGTCTGATTCCCGGATGGCTGAATGTGGCCAACTGTCGTTAGGGACCCGTTAATCCCCTTGTAGGGGCTCGCACACCAGGAGTAGCTTTTACCCGCTTTGCTGGCAAAAGTCATTTTGTTCGTGAAACGGAAAAAGAGCCCCAAATGGCCATAACCCGTCGCGGTGCCTTCAAGGCGTCGCTGCTCGGTGGTGTCGGTGCCGCCGTCGCCACCACGATCCCCGCCTCCCTGGCCTGGGCCGACACGGCCCCCGCCGCACCCGTCGCCCAGACCGCGCAGGAGGCCCTGCGCCTCCTCAAGGAGGGCAACCAGCGCTGGTCGCAGTACCTGTCCAGACACCCGAACGAGGGCAGACCCCGCCGTGAGCAGCTGGTCAACGGCCAGGCCCCCTTCGCGACCATCCTCGGCTGCGCCGACTCCCGGGTCCCCCCGGAGCTCGTCTTCGACCAGGGGCTGGGCGACCTCTTCACCATCCGCTCGGCGGGCCAGGTCCTCGACGGCTCGGTGCTCGGCAGCCTCACCTACGCCGTGGAGCACCTGCACACGCCGCTCATCGTCGTGATGGGCCACCAGACCTGCGGCGCCGTCGACGCCGCGGTCCAGGCCCACCGCACCGGCCAGCTCCCGCACGGCCACATCGGCGGACTGGTCGCGGAGATCCTGGGTGTCGTGGAGTCCACCCCCGACGACGGCGTGGACTTCCTCGACGCCTGCGTCCGGGCCAACGCCGAGCACATCGCGCAGCGCCTGCGCGACGACAGTGAGCTGGGCAGGTTCGTCACCGAGGGCAAGCTGGAGATCGTCTCCGCGCGCTACGACCTCGAGGACTCCAAGGTCGCCTGGCTCTGACCCCACTGGCCAGTCCGCCGAGTATGGGGGAGAATGCCGGTGACCTTCCCCCGGCAGCGCAGGGAGACCCGGTATGTTCCGGATCGCGATCAGTCGGCTCACCGACGGGGGCCGACGCATCACCCCCGAACACCGGGGGACCGCCCTGTCCGTGGACGAGGCGGTCCGCGCCCTCCGGGAGCACCTGCCCTCGGTGGACACCAGTGCCTTCGGCAGCGACGCGGTGCAGCGTTCGGTCAACCGGACCAACGACTTCCGCCATGACGTGGTCACCGCGGACGGCGGACGGTACCGGGTGGTCATCGCACCGATGATGTGAGTCCGGTGCCACGGGTCACCCCGTGGCACCGGACGCCCCTCCTCCCGGGAGCGGTCAGTCCGACCCGAAGGCGGAGTCGAAGGAGGCCTCGGGCGCGTCGAAGGCGTTGGCCCGCACGAACCGCACCGCCTCGGCGGCCCCGGCCAGCCGGTCCATCCCCGCGTCCTCCCACTCCACGGAGATCGGCCCCTCGTACCCGATCGAGTTCAGCACGCGGAAGCACGCCTCCCACGGCACGTCACCGCGACCGGTGGACACGAAGTCCCATCCCCGGCGCGGGTCGCCCCACGGCAGGTGGGAGCCGAGGCGCCCGTTGCGGCCGTTGCCCACCCGCTTGCGGGCGTCCTTGCAGTCCACGTGGTAGATCCGCTCTCGGAAGTCCCACAGGAAGCCGACCGGGTCGATGTCCTGCCACACCATGTGGCTGGGGTCCCAGTTCAGCCCGAAGGCCTCCCGGTGCCCCACGGCCTCCAGCGCCGCCTGGGTCGACCAGTAGTCGTAGGCGATCTCCGACGGGTGCACCTCGTGCGCGAACCGCACGCCCACCTCGTCGAACACGTCCAGGATCGGGTTCCAGCGGTCGGCGAAGTCCCGGTAGCCCGCCTCGATCACGTCCGCGCCGACCGGCGGGAACATCGCCACGTACTTCCAGATCGCGGACCCCGTGAAGCCCACCACCGTGGACACGCCCAGCCTCGCGGCGGCCCGGGCGGTCAGCTTCATCTCCTCGGCCGCGCGCTGGCGGACCCCCTCGGGTTCGCCGTCGCCCCAGACCCGGGAGGGCAGGACGTCACGGTGACGGTGGTCGATCGGGTCGTCGCACACCGCCTGGCCGAGGAGGTGGTTCGAGATCGCCCACACGCCGAGGCCGTGGCGTTCGAGGACCTCCCGTCGCTCCCGGACGTAGGCGTCGTCCACGGCGGCGCGGGTCACGTCCAGGTGGTCGCCCCAGCAGGCGATCTCCAGGCCGTCGTAGCCCCAGGAGGAGGCGAGCGCGCACACCTCCTCGAAGGGCAGGTCGGCCCACTGGCCGGTGAAGAGGGTGACCGGTCGGGTCATCGGGCTGCCTCCAGAGTGTCGGGGGGTGGGGCCGGGCCGGACGGCCGCGGCCCCGGTTCGCCGGTCGGTTCAGCGCGGGGTCGGCCCCGCCGGTGCCGGCACACCGACGAGGCCGAGCATGAGGTCGCGCACCTCGGTGGCGGCGACGCGGTCACGGGAGAGCGAGGGGTCGGTGCACAGCACGAGGGGCCCGTCCAGGGGATCGTCGTGCGGGCGTCCGTGGGTGCCCCGGACACAGCCCGGGTCCAGGGGGACGACGTTCATCGCGTAGCGCAGGCCCGCCTTCTTGCGGACCAGGTTGGCCGCCGCCCTGGCCTTGACCAGGGGATCGGCGGGGTCCAGGAAGAGCTCGGCCGGGTCGAAGCCGGGCTTGCGGTGGATGTCCACGCCGCGCGCGAAGTCGGGGGCTGACCCGTCACGCAGCCAGTAGTAGTAGGTGAACCAGGCCCCGGGTTCGGCGAACAGGACCAGTTCCCCCGAGCGCTCGTGATCGAGCCCGTACCCGGCCTGGGCCTCGCGGTCCAGCACGAGGTCGACCCCGTCCAGCTCCCGCAGCAGTTCCGCGACCTTCGGCTGGTCGGCGGGGTCGCGGACGTACACGTGCGCGCACTGGTGGTCGGAGACCGCGAAGGCCCGCGAGGCCCACGGGTCCAGGTACTCCATGCCCTCCTGCGTGTACACCTCCAGCAGCCCCTCCCGCCTCAGCAGCCGGTTGACGTGCACGGGCCGGTCGGCGGGGGTGATCCCGTACTCGCTGAGCACCAGGACGGCCGCCCCGGCGGCCTCGGCGTCGTCCAGCAGCGGGGCGAGCGCGGCGTCGAGGTCGCGGACCGCCCGCCGGGCCTCCTCGGAGTCCGGGCCGAAGCGCTGGAGGTCGTAGTCAAGGTGGGGGACGTAGCAGAGGGTGAGGTCGGCCCGGGGCAACAGCCTGCGGGTGGCGGCCACGATCCACTCGGTTGAGCGGATCGAGGCGGTCGGCCCCCAGTAGTTGAAGAGCGGGAAGGGGCCCAGCTCCGAGGTGAGTTCGTCGTGCAGTCCGACCGGCCGGGTGTAGCAGTCCGGGGACTTACGGCCGTCCGCGTGGTAGACCGGCCGGGGCGTGACGGTCCAGTCAGTGGTGGCGCCCATGGCGTACCACCAGCAGACGTTGGCGGTCCGGAAGTCCGGCCGGTGGCGGCGGGCGGTCTCCCACACCTTCTCTCCCTGGACCAGCCGGTTGTGCTGGCGCCACAGGTACACCTCGCCCAGGTCCCGGAAGTACCAGCCGTTGGCGACGGCGCCGTGCTCGGCGGGGGCGGTCCCGGTCAGGAACGTGGACTGCACGGTGCAGGTGACGGCGGGCAGGACGGTGTCCAGCGGGGCCCGCCACCCGCGATCGGCCAGGGAGCTCAGGCGGGGGGCGTGTTCGAGCAGGCGGGGGGTGAGCCCGACCGCGTTGACGACGAGGAGGCGGCTGGTCATGGAGCGGTCCTTCCTGGGTGGGCCGTGGCGTGCGGTGGTCGGCCGTCAGAGCGGGGTGAGCCCGAGCGCGGTGAGCCGGTCGCGGGCCCAGGCCAGTTCGGCGGCGATCCCGGCGATCAGTCCCTCCTCGCCGTCGGGCCGCCGGTCCTCGGGGAGCACCGTCCAGGTGTAGGTCTCCACCTCCACGTGGTCGGTGCGGGCGCCGTCGGGGCCCAGGAGGAGGGAGAGGGTCCGGTCGAGGTGGTCGGTGGTGCCGCGCAGGGGAGCGGCGGCGGGGGAGTGCAGGGGCGCGTGGAAGTGGGTGCGCCAGGGGCCGCCTCCGCCGAGGGGACGGGGCCCGGCGAGGGCCTCGGGCAGGTCGTCCCGGGCCCGGAGACGGCCGTCGGCCAGTTCGCGGGTCTGGTGCAGGAACCGGTCCTCGGTGAAGGCGGCCAGGGCGGCGCGGGTCGCGGGGTCGGCCGGGTCGGGTGCCTCCACGGCGGCCGAGGCCTGGGTCTTGACCACCGGCAGCCCGGCGGTCGTGAGGCGGTCCAGCGCGGCGCCGGGTTCCTCGAACCCCACCGCCAGATGGCAGGTGTCCAGGCACACGCCCACGTGGGGGGGCGGGTCCGCGAGCAGGCGGGCGGCGTCCCCGGTGGTCTCCACGGCGCAGCCGGGCTCGGGCTCCAGTCCGACCCGCACCGGGCGCCCGGCGTCGGCCAGCCCGTCCAGCACGGCGGAGAACTCGGTGAGGTGGGCCCGGGCGGCGGCCAGGCGGTCGGCGTCCCAGGGCTCCCGCCAGGCCAGGGGCAGGGTGGAGACGCTGCCCCGCGCGGCGTCGTCGGGCATGAGCCGGGCGAGCACCCGCGCGCAGTCCACCGTGTAGTCGAGACGGGCGCGCTCGGTCCAGTCCGGGGAGTACACGGCGTGCTTGACCACCGGCGCGTGGAACCCGGTGTAGGGGAAGGCGTTGAGGGTGACGGTCTCCAGACCGGCCGCCGCCAGCCCCGCGCGCAGGCTGTCGGTCAGCGCGGGGGAGGCGGCCAGTTCGCGGGCGAGGGGCGCGGGCAGCCACAGGCCCAGGCCGAGCCGGTCGGTGCCCAGGGCAGCGCGGACCCCGCCGCCGAACACCCGGATCTGGCGCAGGACTCCGTCCAGGTCCTCGGCCGGGTGGACGTTGGTGCAGTACGCGAGGTGGACGACGGTGCCGTCGGGGTGCCGGAACCTCATGCGGCGCCCCCTCGCGGGTCCTCCGTCGCGCCTTCCGGCGGACCCGCCTCCGGGCGTTCGCCGCGCAGGATCGAGTTGCCCGAGAAGGTGGCTCCGGCCGCCGGTCCCGCGCCGTCCTCCAGCAGCAGGCGGCCGCTGCGCCCGTAGAACTCCACGGGGTTGCGCCACAGCACGCGGTCCACGTCGTCCTCGGTGAACCCGGCCTCCAGCATCCGCTGTCCCGTGTACAGGGTGGTCAGGGGGTCGCTGTGCCCCCAGTCGGCCGCCGAGTTCACCACCATGCGGTCCAGGCCCCACTCGGACAGCACCCGCACCATCCGCTCCGGGGACATCTTGGTGTCCGGGTAGATGGAGAAGCCCAGTACGCACCCGGAGTCGCGCACCATCTCCACGGTGGTCTCGTTGAGGTGGTCCACCAGGACCATCTCCGGGGCGATCCCCGACTCCTCGACCAGCCGCAGGGTGTGCCGGGTGCCCTCGACCTTGTCCCGGTGCGGGGTGTGTACCAGAACCGGCAGACCGAACTCCCGGGCCAGGTCCAGCTGGTGCCGGAAGGCCTTCTCCTCCTCGGAGGTGCGCGAGTCGAACCCCACCTCGCCCACGGCCACCACCCCGTCCTTGGCCAGGTAGCGGGGGAGGAGGTCGAGCACCCCGGCCAGGCGGGGGTCGTTGGCCTCCTTGGGGTTGAGCGCGATGGTGCAGTGGTGGCGGATACCGAACTGGGCGGCCCGGAAGCGCTCCCATCCGACCAGGCCGTCGAAGTAGTCACGGAAGGAGCCCACGCTGGTGCGCGGCTGCCCCAGCCAGAACGCGGGCTCCACCAGGGCGCGCACCCCGGCGTCGTACATCGCCCGGTAGTCGGCGGTGGTCCGCGAGGTCATGTGGATGTGCGGGTCGAAGATACGCATGGTGCCTCCTATGAGCGGGGGTCCGGACCCTCAGGGCCGTCCGTGCCGGTGGTCCGGGGAAAGCGGTCCAGCACCCGGTGGACGTCGGCGGGTACCGCCCGGCCCGCGCGCTCGCGCTCGCGGGCGAAGTCCGCGCACATGCGGGCCAGCTCGGCGTCGGCCCGCTCGTCCACCCCCGCCACCAGGCGCAGCGGCACTCCGACGAACAGGCACTTGAGCACGGTCTGGCGCCAGGAGTGGTCGTCCAGCAGGGCCTGGGCCCCGCTGGCGGCCGCCGCCGCGACCAGCCGGGTGTCGTTGGTCCGCAGGGCGTCGGCCAGCAGGCGGCGGGCGGTGGCGGCCACCTCGGGCTCCCGGGTGTCGAGGCGGCCGAGCGCGTGCAGGACCGCGCGGCGCTCCTCGGCGTCGCCGTACTCGTAGAGGGCGTCCACCTCCCCGGCCAGGTCGGCGGGGGACAGCACCCGGGCCACCTGGCGCAGCAGGTCCGCGCGTACCAGGTCGTCGAGGGTGGGCCCCGCCGTCCCGGAGGGATCGCCGGAGGGCCCGGCGCCGCGCGCCACCCGGCGGGCGGCGGCGGGGAAGAGCACCGCGACGCGCTCCGGGCGCTCGGCCAGCTCGGCGCGGAGCGCGGCCAGCTCCGCGCGGGCGCCCTCCGCCAACAGATCCCCGACGTCCACCACGGTCCCGCTCCCTCCGGTCCGACCACCCGTGCCGCTCACTGCCGCTCACCCCGTTCCGCCAGGACCCGGGCCCAGGCCGCGTCCAGCGCCCGCTTGGAGCGCTCCGCGACCAGCGGCGCCGCGTGCCCGTGCCGGGGCAGCTCCACCGAGGCCAGCCCGGTGTACCCGGCCCGGTCCAGGGCGCCCAGCACCCCGGCCAGGTCGAGGTCGCCCTCACCGAACTCCAGGTGTTCGTGCACCCGGGGACGCATGTCGTCCAGCTGCACGTTGGCGATCAGTTCCCCGGCCCGGGCCACCGCGCCCTCGGGGCCGTCGGGTTCGTTGCACACCCCGTGCCCCACGTCCAACGTCACCCTGAGCCGCGCGGGGTCGCCCAGCGCGCGCCGCAGTTCCAGGACGTCCTCCAGACGCTCCGCGAACATGCCCGGCTCGGGCTCGAAGGCGAGGTCCACGCCGAGCTCGTCCGCCGTCACCAGGACCTTCTCCACCCCGGCGAGGAGCCGGTCCCGACCCTGCTCCCGGGTGGCCCCGGCGGGCAGGATCCCCGACCAGAAGGACACCGCCTCCGCGCCGAGGGTGTGGGCGACCCGCACCGCCCGGCGCAGCAGGTCCACCCGCACGTCGCGGTCCCGGTCGGAGACCAGGGTGGGTTCGTGCTTGCGGCGCGGGTCCAGCAGGTACCGGGCGCCGGTCTCCACGACCGCCGCGAGGCCCAGCGCGTCCAGCCTGCGGGCGACCGCCGCCACCCGGGCGTTCACGTCCAACGAGAACGGGTCCAGGTGGGGGTGGTCCAGGGTCAGCCCGACCCCCTCGTAACCGAGGTCGGCGATGATCGCCAGGGCGTCGTCCAGCCGGTGGTCCCAGAACCCGTTCGTCCCGTACCCCAGCCTCAGGTGCTCGCTCATGTCACCGACACCGCCCTGGCCGCCCGCGCGGTGACCGGGGCCCCGGCCGCGAGCGCGCAGGCCGTGCCGACCGCCCCGTACCGGGACAGCAGCGCCGCCTGGAGCGGGATCATCCCCCGGATGCCGATTCCGGTCGCCTCCCGCGCGTGGTCGGCGCTGGGCTCGGCCACCGCCCGGGCCTGGGCCAGCCCGACCGTGGCCGCGAACGAGCCCGCGAAGGCCCCGGCGGCCAGCTCGCCCACCGTGCCCCGCGCCGTGGCGGGGGCCGTGCGCGACGGGTTTGCCGCCACGACCGCGCCGGTCAGGGTGCAGGCCAGCGCCCCGGCGGCCACCTCCGGGCGGGTGCCGTGGACCTCGCCCCGGCTCAGCGTCGTCACCCCGTAGGTGTGCGCGGCCATCGCCGCGGCGGGCAGCACCGCCGCGCCGGTCCGGTCACCGGCACCCAGCAGCACGTCCAGCCCCCGGTTGACCGCCATCCCCAACGGGGCCAGCGGTGTGGGCTTCAGGACGAGGTCGTAGGTCCACACCGTGGTGGCCAGGGCGGTCGCCACCAGCGCGGACCGGCCGCCCCCCGCCAGCGCCGCGATCCCCACCCCGGCGGCGGTGAGCCCGGTCGCCACCGCCAGGGCCTCACCCGGGGACACCTCCCCCGAGGGGAGCGGGCGTTCGGGGCGCTCCACCGCGTCGAGGTCGCGGTCGGCGTAGTCGTTGAGGGCCATCCCCGCCCAGTACAGACAGACCGAGGCGGCGGGGAGCGCCCAGGTACTCGGTCGGCCCAGCCGACCGGCCGCGGCGGCACCGGTGAGGGAGTCACCGAGCACGGTCAACGCGGCGGGCAGGCGCACCAGCCGGGCCAGGGACCCCAGCTTCCGGCTCATCCGCGCCCCGCCCCCTCCGCCGGTCCGGCGCACCAGGCGGTGAGCGCCTCCCACTGCGCGGCCAGCCCGTGCACGTCGCTCCCGGCCGGGTCCTTGAAGAAGAAGCCCAGCTCCGGGACCGGTCCCGCGCGACCGGTCCGGTGGGCGTGGGCGGCCAGCCGGGCCAGGTCCAGGACCAGTGGCGCGGCCAGCGCCGAGTCGTAGCCGGACCAGGTGAACTGGAGGCTCATCCGGGCGCCCAGGAACCCCTCGAAGGACACGTGGTCCCAGGCGGTCTTGGCGTCGCCCAGGTCGGGCACGTAGTCGATGTGCAGGGGCCCGTCCACCGGGTGCCCCAGCAGGTGCTCCAGGCCCCGCGCCTTGGAGGCGGTCTTGCTGTCGTTGCTCGCGGGGTCGGAGAGGGTCGCCCCGTCGCCGCCGCCCAGGAGGTTCAGGGAGGACCACGAGCGCACACGCAGCGCCCGGGCCGCGAACATCGGCGCGAGCACGCTCTTGACCAGGGTCTCCCCGGTCTTGCCGTCCGAACCCGCCCACGGCAGCCCCAGCTCCTCGGCCAGGGCCGCCAGCGCGGGCGGGCGCGGCCCCGCGTTCGGAGTGAACTCCACGAAGGAGCACCCCGCCCGCAGGGCCGCGTACGCGTACACCGAACTCGCCGGGATCCGTGCGGTCCCCGCGTCCAGGGCCGCCTCCAGCAGGTCGGGCGCGGAGAGCTCGGGCACCCGCTCCGGCGGGGGCTCGGTGCTGGACAGGTCCACCACCACGACGCGCTCCACCGCCTCGTCCTCCGCGAACGCGCGCAGGTCCTGCTCCAGGCGGTCCGTGTGACAGCGGGCGAACCCCTCGGGACGCGGCTCCACGCCCCGGCGGACGCGCCGGTCCACGGCGTCGAGCTCGTCCGCGAAGGCCTCGGGGAGGTGCGGTGGGACCACGCCCGACCTGGCCAGCGGCTCCGCGCTCTTGGACAGGTGGGTGTCCGAGACGTCGTGACCCCCGAAGACCAGGTCACCGAGGCCGGGCAGGCCAGCGTCGGCGAACTCGGGGCGCTCGGTCACGCACCCCGTCCGCTCGGCGGCGCCCGCCCGCACGGCCAGCGCCCCCAGGACGGCCGTGGTGGCGACCGAACCGCGCGCCCCGACCAACCACACTCCGATGCGTGTCATGTGCTCCCCTGCTGGTTGTCGTGCTCGTCCCGGTGGACCTCGTGTCAGTGGCCGTCGTGGCCGGGCGGCGGACCGTCCCCGGTCGCCCCCTCGCCCTCCTCGGCCTCGTCCGGCTGGAGGGCGCCGCTGCCGGGCTCGGAGGGCAGGTACAGGTGGATGTGGCCGTGTCCGGCGTCGACACTGACCATGTCGAGCTGGGTGGCCGCCACCGACCAGGCCGTGACCGCCTGGTCGCGCAGGTCGGCGGCGAGGTCCAGCAGTTCGGTCCGCTGGTCCTCGTCGGCCCGAGCGGCGGCGGCGTAGGCGCTCACCGCCGAACCGAGCAGGTCCACCGAGCCGTCCAGCCCGGAGAGGGTGACGTTGAAGTCGGTGCGGCCGGAGTCGTCGAGTTCGAAGTGGGCTCCGGCGTCGCGGACCGTGCCGAGCCAGCCGTCGATCTCCTCGTCGTCCGGGAAGTCCTCGGAGGGCGCGGAGCCGTCGGCGGGCAGGACCCCGTTCAGGGCCTCCAGGGCCGGGACCAGCTCCTCGTGCGCGGCCCTGGTGTGGCCGATCAGGCTGGACACCTGGTCCACGTGGCGGGCGTCGGCGGAGGCCTCCAGCTCCGCCACCCGGGCCGGGTCCGGGGAGACCTGGTCGTCCCCGCCCCCGAAGAAGAGCACCACCGAGGCGACGACGGCGCCGACCAGCAGCACGGAGCCACCGGTCAGCCACCAGGTGGTGGGGTTGGAGTTCGAGGATTGAACCCCCTCGGTCCTGTCCGGGGAGGGGGTCTTCCCCTGCTGGCTGCTCAAGGGATCGGTGCTCACGGGCACCTCCTGTCAGGTTGACACTGGCCGGGTCACGGGCGGCGCGTGCCGTGCGAGCGACGCCGCGGGGGTGTGGCGGGGCCGGGGTCCGGCCCCGCCACGGTTCGTCGCGTTACTGCTGATCCGGAGCTACTCGGGTGGTGCGGTCAGGTGTTCGAGGCCGTCGGCCAGGCGCCCCAGCTCCTCTCGGGTGTCGGGGTCGGCCACGGTCTCGGCGGTCGTCCGGAACCGGTCGAGCGAGCGTCCGGCCTGTGCGGGCCGACCCACGCTCACGTGGTGCTCGGCCAGTTCCAGCTGACGGGTGAGCCGGGTGGCCTCGGAGGCGGTCAGACCGCCCGCCTCGGCCAGTTCCCCGACCCGTTCGTGGACCTCGGCGAAGGTGAACGTCTCCGTCTCGTCCTCCAGGTCGGTGACCTGCACGTCGCGGAACCACACGAGGTCGTTCGCGCCGTGGTTCTGGAGCCCGACGCGTCCGGCCGAGAGGTCGCGGGCGGGGTCGGTGCTCTCGAACTCGTTGACCAGCTCGCCGTTGATCCACACGCGGATCATCGGGTCGTCGACCTCGATCTCCATCGTGTTCCACTCGCCCACGACCTCCGGGTGGGAGGAGGCGGCCTGGAACGTGTACACGGCCCCCGTCTGGGTGAGGGGGTCTCCGTCGGGGGCGCCGTACGGGTCGATCTGGATCTCGTAGCCCTCGTTGACCGCGACCCACGGGTCGTCGCCCGGGTCGGGGAAGCCGACGAAGACACCGGAGTTGTCGGACTCCTCGTGGGTGAGGTAGTCCAGCTTCATCCGGTAGGAGCCGAGCTCGTCCTCGTGCCAGAGCAGGCCCATGCCGCCCTCGGTCTGGAGGACGCACCCGTCACCGTCGTCGACGATCTCGAAGCTCCCCGGACCGGCCATGTTCCAGCCGTCCAGGGACTCCCCGTCCCACAGGGCGCGGTAGCCGTCGTCGAGTTTGGGCGGCGCGCACTCCACGGGGGCGGGTTCGTCCCCGACCGTGATGGTGTGGGTGGCGGAGGCGCCGGTGCGGCCCTCGCCGTCGGTGGCCACGGCGCTGACCGCGTACTCGCCCTCGGGGACGTCGGTCCAGGAGGCCTCGTAGGGGCCTTCGGCCACCGTGGCGACCGGCTGCCCGTCCACGAGGAACTCCACCTCCTCGATCCCGGCGTCACCGTGGTCGGTGACCTCCGCCGAGAGGGGGACGTCCTCGCCCGCCTCGAAGGTCGCGCCGTCGGCCGGGCTGGTCAGCTCGGTCTCGGGCCCGTCCTCGTGGCCGCCGTCGTGGTCGGCGTTCACGTCGAAGTAGTTGACGTTGAACAGCGCCTCGTCCCCGGCCCCGTCGTTGACGAAGACCAGGTGGAGGTCGATGGTGCCGCCGGGGTCGGTGACGTCGTCCATCGTGACGTCGGTCCACTCCTGCCAGCCGCCGGTGGGTGCGACGTCGACCGAGCCGACCAGTTCACCGTCGGGGGAGTCGGCGCGGGCCTCGATGGTGCCGCCCGCCCCGTCCGAGGCCACACGGAAGCCGATCTGCTCGACCCCGTGCAGGTTGACCGGGTCGTAGGAGACCCAGCTGCCGTGGTGGATGCCGCCGAGGTTGCGCAGGCCCCCGTTGGGGTCCTCCGTGGAGTCGGTGACCACTCCCTCGCTGCCGGTGAAGTACTGCGCCTGCATCCGCGACGGGTTGAGCTTGATCCCGTCGCTGCCGGTGAGGGCCGGAACGCCGTCCCCGCCGCGGTCGGTGTACTCGGCCTGGAGGACCCAGAAGATGTTCATGTCGTGGCCGTGACCGCCGTCGGTCCCGGTGACGCTGACACCCTCACAGCCCTCGTACTGGGTCCAGGGGTGGGCGTGGCTGTCGTGGCCCAGCGACGAGGTGACGTCCACCTCGCCGCAGTCGATCCCGTTCCCGATCGACCCGTCCTCGGTGTCCTCCACGGTCACGTCGAACGGGATCTCGTCGCCCCAGTCGAAGAACTGGCCGTCGCGGGGCGAGTCGAAGGCGACCTTGGGCGCGGTGTTGCCCGCGGTGATCGTCACCGTGGCCGTGCCCGTGCGCTCCTCGGTATCGGTCACCGTGAGGCTGACGTTGTACCGGCCCGCCTCCTCGAAGGTGTGCGTGGGCGCGGGGTCGGTCGAGGTCGTGCCGTCCCCGAAGTTCCACGCGTAGTCGAAGGCCAGGCCGCCGGGGTGGAAGGAGCCCTCACCGGAGAACTCCACGGTCAGCGGCGCCGGACCCGAGGTGGCGCTGGTGCCGATCCGGGCCACCGGGCTGTCGCCCGACCCGGAGTAGTCGATGCGGGAGATCGCGGAGTCCTCCGCCCCGCCGAACCAGCCGGAGCCGTACTCCAGCACGTACAGGGCGCCGTCCGGGCCGAACTCCATGTCCATGGGATTGGCCAGGTCGATGTCCGGGACGGTCTCGGTGATGTCGAGGACACCGCCCTCGTCGTCCAGGTGCACCTGCTTGATCCACTGGCGGCTCCACTCGTACAGCAGCGGGACGCCGTCGTAGTACTCGGGCCACTTGTTGTCCGAGTCCAGCTCGGGGTCGAAGTCGTAGGCCGGGCCGCCCATGGGGGCGCCGCCGCCGGTGCCCAGGTGCGGGAACTCCTCGGACTCGTCGTAGCCGTACCAGATCGACGCCGGGGTGACCGGGGGCAGCTCCGTCAGCCCGGTGTTGCGCGGCGACTCGTTGACCGGGGCGTCGCAGTCGAACGGCTCCCCGGACGTGCCGGACCCGAAGTCGTACTTGTTGTAGGCGGAGTTGTTGCCGATGCAGTACGGCCAGCCGATATTGACCGGCTCGGTGATGTGGTGCCAGGTGACCGTGTTCTCCGGGCCGCGTTCGGGGTCGGCCACGGGTGAGTCCGGTCCGTAGTCGGCCAGGTAGACGCTGCCGTCGTTCTGGTCCACGGAGAACCGGAACGGGTTGCGCAGGCCCATCGCGAGGATCTCGGGGCGGGTCAGGTCCGCGTCGGAGGTCTCCGGCGGGAACAGGTTGCCCTCGGGGATGTCGTATCCGCCGTCCTCGTTGACGGAGATGCGGATCAGCTTGCCGCGCAGGTCGTTGGTGTTGGCCGAGCCGCGCTGGGCGTCGAAGGCCGGGTTGCGGCTCTCCCGCTCGTCGTGCGGGCTGAACCCGTCCGAACCGAAGGCGCTGGTGTCGTCGCCGGTGGACAGGAGGAGGTTGCCGTCGGGGTCGAAGTCGATGTCGCCGCCGACGTGGCAGCACATGCCCCGGGTGGCCTCGACCTCCAGGATCACCTGTTCGCTCTCCAGGTCCAGGGAGGGTTCGTCACCGTCCACGAACTGGAAGCGCGACAGGTTGTTGTGCGCCTCGAAGGGCTCGAAGTCCTCCGGGGAACCGTTCTCCGGTGCGGCGCCCGAGGGGACGCCGTCGATCACGGGCGCGTAGTACAGGTACACCCACCCGTTCTCCTCGAAGTCCGGGTCGAGCGCGATGCCCTGGAGCCCGTCCTCGTCGTGGTCGTAGACCGGGACGTCCGCGAGCGCGTTCGTGCTGTAGGTCTCGGGGGACCACATGGACACCTGGCCGTTGCGGGAGGTGTGCATGATCCGGCCGTCGGGGAGCACGGCCATGCCCATGGGCTCGCCGACGTTCTCCTCGCCCTGGGCGAGCGTGACCTTCTCGAAGTTGTCCCACTGGGTGGCGCCGCAGTCGCCCTCGACCTGTCCGGCGGCCCACTGGAGGCCTCCGAGCAGGTGGGCGGTGAACTCCGGCTCCGAGTACGACTCGACGGTGTGGCCTCCGCCGGTGTACCAGGACCTGCCGCCGTCGTACACCTGGCACCAGGCGATCGGGTGGTCGAAGCCCATCTGTCCGGCCGGGTCGACGACGTCCTCGTAGGAGGCCTCGTTCAGGCCCGCCAGGACGTGGACGTCACCGCGCGGGCTGACGTCGTAGTCGTACCACTCGTCGTGCCGGTCCCAGCTGGCCGGGAGCATGGACGTCGAGGGGTGGGCGCGGTCGTTGACCATCACCTCGGCGTCCTGGGTGCCGGGCGGGTGGCTGGCGAAGTACGCGCCGACCAGGTCGCCGTACCACTCCCAGTCGTAGTGGGTGTCTGAGGCGGAGTGGACGCCGACGTACCCGCCGCCGTCCTGGACGTACTCCTCGAACGCGGCCTGCTGGCCCTCGTCCAGGACGTCGCCGGTGGTGGAGAGCCAGATGACCGCGTCGAAGCGGGCCAGGTCCTCCGGGTTGAAGATGTCGGCGTCCTCGGAGTGCTCGGTCTCGAAGCCGTGCTCCTCCGCGAGTGCCTCGTAGAGGGCGACGCCGTAGGGGATGGAGTCGTGTCGGAAGCCGGTGGTCTTGGAGAAGATGAGCGCGGTGAACGGCTCCTCCTCCACGGCGTCGGCCTGGGCCGGGACCGACGTCAGCCCGAGGGCCAACGCGATGCTCGCCGTCAGCGCGCCCAGCGTTCGTAGGGGTCTCTTGATCACGGGAAACCTCACCTGGGGGTGGGGGGTCGATGAGTCCGTGCGGCGTGCCGGCGCCGACGGCAGGGACGGTGGGCCGCGTGCGGCGATCCGTCGGGGAGTTCCTGCTATCGCGTTCGGAAGCGGGGGGGTGGCCGCCTCATCGGTGTGATCAGTCCACGGCGGCACCTTTCGTCGGGGGCAGGGAGGAACCTGGGCGAGACGACTCGCTGGCATTCTCCGTCGTGGCGGTTCCGTTGACCAGGGGCTCTGAGTAACCTGTTGAGGCCCCTGGGTTCACGGTCCGTAACCGTTCCAGGTCGTCGCGGCCGAGGGGGTCTCGGTCTTTCGTACAAACCTGGGCGGATCGGACCACTGGGGCGCGCACCTAACGGTCCGTCCGGGGGACGTCGACCCAGCGGCGCTCGCGGGCCGACTCCAGCACGGCCTCCGCGAGCACGGCGGCCCGCAGTCCGTCCGCGAAGACGGGGAGTCCTTCGGGTTCCCCGCCCGCGACGGCGGCGCCGGTGTCCGCGACCAGGGCGTTGAAGCAGTCCTGGTAGCCCTGCGGGTGGCCGACCGGGAGGGTGACCATGCGGGCCGCGTCCGGACCGAGGTCGGCGTCGTCGCGGGAGATGACCGCCGAGCGGTCGCGCCCGCCCGCCCAGAGGGTCTCGGGGCGTTCCTGGTCGAAGCGGAGCGAGCCCTCGGTGCCGGAGACCTCCAGCACCAGCTGGTTCTTGCGGCCGGGGGAGACCTGGCTGATCACGGCGGTTCCCACGGCCCCGCCCTCGGTGGAGAACTGGAGGGTCACCAGGTCCTCGGTGGTGACCGCGCGGCCCGCCTCGCCCCGGTGCTCGTTGAACCGGGAGGTCTGGGCGCTCACCGCGTCGATGCGGTCGCCGGTGACGAACTCCAGCATGTCGCACCAGTGCGAGCCGATGTCCCCGAAGGCCCGGGTGGGGCCGCCGATCTTCGGGTCGACGCGCCAGTTGTCCTCCTCGGGGTGGAGGAGCCAGTCCTGGAGGTAGCCGCCGTGGGCGAGGCCGATCCGGCCGACGGCGCCCGAGGCGACCCGGGCGCGGGCCTCGCGGGCCATGGGGTGGAAGCGGTAGACGAAGGGGACGACGGCGACCCGGTCGGCCTCGTGCGCGGCCCGGGTGAGGCCGCGGGCGGTCTCGGCGTCGGTGGCCAGCGGCTTCTCGCAGACCACATGCTTGCCCGCCGCGAGGGCGGCCAGGCTCAGAGGGGCGTGCAGATGGTTGGGGGTGCACACGTGCACCACGTCGACGTCGGGTCGGTGGATCAGTTCGAGGGGGTCGGCGTGGGCCCGGGCGAGGCCGTGGGCGGCGCGGAAGTCCTCGGCCCTGGCGGGGGAGGACCCCGCCACACCGACGACCTCGCCGCCGGAGGCGCGGACGGCGTGGGTGTGGACCCGGCCCATGAAGCCGGTTCCGATCACCGCGGCGCGGTAGGCCGAGGGGGCGGTGTGCCCCGGCGAACCGCCCAGACCTGTGACCTGTTTCACTGACATGACCGAGACGTTACGTCTGACTTATGTCGAAGGTCAAGCATAAGTTGCCGGATGTGGACAAAATAGATGAATGACGGCCACTCAATAGATCCTGTGCTTCACTGGTCCCATGACGGAAGACGCGCTGACAGCTCCACAGCGAACCCCGGCCGCCACAGCCGCGCCCGGCGCCGGGACCCTGCTCCGGCTGCTGCGCGACGGACGTCCACGCACCCGCTCCGAGCTGGCCTCCGTCACCGGCCTGGCCCGCTCCACGGTCACCCAGCGCGTGGACGCGCTCCTGGCCAGCGGGCTCATCGGACCGGCCGGGGAAGCCGTCTCCACCGGCGGGCGACCGCCCACGACCTTCTCGTTCCGCCCGGACGCACGCGTCGTGCTCGCCGCCGACCTGGGCGCCACCCACGCCCGGCTCGCCCTCACCGACATGTCGGGGACCGTGCTCGCGGAGGACCGCGCCGACATCGACATCGCGCAGGGCCCCGAAGCCGTCCTGGACTGGGTGGTGGACCACGGTCTCGCCCTGCTCGCCTCATCCGGACACGGCACCGGTGACCTGCTCGGCGTCGGCGTGGGCCTGCCCGGCCCCGTCCAGCACTCCACCGGGCGCGCGGTCAACCCGCCGATCATGCCCGGCTGGGACGGCTTCGACGTGTCCGGCCACGTGCGCGGCCGCATCGACCGGCCCGTGCTGGTGGACAACGACGTCAACATCATGGCCGTCGGTGAACACCACGTCGCCTGGCCCACCGCGAGCCACCTGCTCTTCGTGAAGGTCGCCACGGGCATCGGCTGCGGGATCGTCAGCGAGGGCAGTGTCTACCGGGGTGCTCAGGGAGCCGCCGGGGACATGGGGCACATCCACGTGCCCAGCGGGGCCGACCGGCCCTGCCGCTGCGGCAACACCGGCTGCCTGGAGGCGGTGGCCAGCGGACACGCGCTCGCGGAGGCCCTGACCGCCGAGGGGGTCCCCGCCTCGGGCGCCCGCGACGTGGTGGAACTGTCCCGCAACGGGTCCGTCCCGGCGCTGCGCGCCCTGCGCCAGGCGGGCCGCGACGTCGGTGAGGTGCTGGCCGCCTCGGTCAACATGTTCAACCCGTCGGTGATCGTCGTCGGCGGTGCGCTGGCCATGGCCGGGGACCACCTGCTCGCCGGGGTCCGGGAGGTCATCTACCAGCGCTCGTTGCCGCTGGCCACGGAGAACCTGAGCATCGCCTCGTCCAAGGCTGGTGAGAGCGCGGGCGTGATCGGCGCGGCCGTCATGGTCATCGAGCACTGCCTGAGCCCCGAACACGCCGAGTCCCTGGTCATGGGCGCCTGACCGGGAGCGGGCCCGTGGCGGGTCCCGCTCCCCGGAGGTGGGTCAGGAACGGGCGAACGGAGCCCGCCACCACCAGTGCCCCTCGGGCGCCCCGGCCGGGACCGCCTCGGGAACGGCGCCCTCGGCCTGCGGCAGCCCCTCCTTCAGCTCCTCGTCGACGTCGTCGATGTCCTCCGCCTTGACCACGGCGAACGTCACCGCGCCCAGGAAGCCCTCGAAGAGGTTCTCCAGCATGGAGCGGTACAGGCAGGCCGCGTACCACTCGGGACCGGAGGCCAGCTGCTCGGCGCGGGCCACCGTCCTGCGGATCTCCCCGCCGCGCACCGCGGCGCGCTCCGCGACCGAGAGCCGTTGTTCCTGCGTGCCGACGAGGTCGGGCGAACCGATCCGGGCTCCCCACAGCAACAGCAACGACTGGTCCAGGGGCGCCTCCGGGTCAGCGAGGCCGACCCGAGCCTGCTCCAGCAGCTCCTCCGGCCTGCCGGAGAAGGCGTGCACGGGGCTCTGCGGGAACGCGGGCCAGCCGTGCTCGGCCAGGTGGGCCGTGCCGTCGCCCATGATCTCCACCTGGGTGGACAGGGTGACCGTGGCCGACGGGGACAGGGGGGCGACCCGCTCGAAGACCAGGCGCAACACACCCTCGTCCACACCCCCGGACCTGGCGCGCCCGGTGCGCACGGACTCCGAGGCGGAGGCGTGGTACGAGGGGATCGGGTTCCCGCGCTCGGCCGGAGGGAGTTCGTCCAGGCGGCGCATGACGTGCACCGCGGCGTTGATCGGGGAGTCGAAACCGATCCGGTCGGCGGACTCGCGCAGGGTCGTCACCACGGCCTTGGACCCGGCGCTCAGGTCGACGCGGACGCCGCCCCGGCCCAGGGCGTTCACCTCAGCGAGGTCCCGCTGGAGCCGCGTCTCCACCGGGGAGGGGTTGCCGTCGGTCATCAGGAATCCCAGTCCTCAGGGTGGTAGTCGTAGAGCTTCTCTTCAATTTCCTGTTGGCTCATGTCAAGGCGCGTGGGAGCCCGCCACCACCAGTGGGATTCAGGAACCCAGGAGGGGATGTCGCCGGGTGGGATGGGCGGGATCTCGTTGGCGTCATTGACGTAGAGCTCATCGATCTCAGCCAGCCCGCCCACGTCTGCTGGATGCACGAGCTCGGCGAAGGGAACGAACTCGTCGATCACGACCTGAATGTGACTCCGATAGTAGCAGGAGCGTCGGAATCCATCCTGCATGCTTCTCAACGCAAGCATTTCACACTTGCTGACGTAGGCCTGGAATCCATGTCGATTTGCATCTGACTTCAGGAGTCCGCGGACTTTGTCAACGAAGTCCGGAGGCCACTCTTGTTCGTTCATCCTGTTGTACGCCCACAGGGTCACGAGTCGGTCCACGGCCTCATCGTAGATGCTCGCGATGGCAGCTCCGCTTGTTTCGTTATCGGTGCTCTCCAGTAGGGAGAGGATCACGTTCTCCTCGGCCCTAGTCTCGTTCATGTTCGGCTGACCTCTCTACCTTGTCTTTCATGTGGGTCGGTGCCACGACGCCTGTTTGCGGGCGAATGAACAGTCGGGCCCGGAGTGCGGAAACCTCTCCGGATTCCTTTGATGAGGACTCCTGTTTCTTTAGTGTTTTGTCTTTTCTTTGTGGAAGTATTCGGTCGATGACAATGCTTGCTGATTGTCCCTGGTCCATCCTGTTGAAGCTGCTGACCTCCCCATTTCGGATCGTAGATGCCAGGCTCTTGAGGTATGCCGCGACGGGGTGCCCTACTTGTTCTTCCTTCGGAAGTTCGCCGAAGTGTTTTCGGGCATGGTAGGCGGTGGAGGTGTCGTGGCCCATGCCGATGTTGTCAGCCTGCTCTCGAATTGCTGAGACAACCTCCTCGTCGCTCTGGTTCAGGTTGATGTCGACTCTTCCCTGTCGGCGCTCCTCGCGAATTATTTCTGTATCGGCGTCGAGTACGCCCTGGACATCGATCCTGGTCATTCTTCTGGAGGCTAGTTCAAGTTTGTCGACCTTGGACAGATCTCGCCTGTTGGTGGCGATGTCCTGGCTCTGTTCGTCGTAGAGGGCCTTGAAGTACTCGTATCTGTATGCGAACTCCTGCAGGCCGGAGCTTCCCCTATGGGCGAAGCGCAGACCTTCGATGACCGCCGGGCGGACCGCGTCGGCTTCCGGTGAGTCCTTCCCCATGGTCGGATACTTGTTATGCACCGCCTTCGCCAGGCGCTGCCAGCCGAGTCCGGTGCGGTCCTCGCCGTTCCGGAGTTTTTCGATCCCACGGTCGCTCATTCCGGCCCAACGGAGCATTTCCTCCAGTTGGGTGGCCCTTTCTTCCTTCTCACGCTGTTGCGCTTCGGCGTCGGGACTCTGTGGGGGTTGGGACATGGGGGTGGGCTCTCCCATCGGGGGCGGAGGGCTGGGTTTCGGGGCCGAACCGTTCGATGGGGCTGGTTCGACGAGTCCGTGCAGTGGAAATCCTGGCATGCGAAGGGGGCGGGGACCTCTCGGGTCCCCGCCCCCGGCGGTGTCGTATCTCCGGTCAGTCGTCGCGGGTGCCGTGACGGGCACGGTCCTCCTCCGCGCGCTGGGCCTCGGCACGGTCGCGAGCGGCGTCGTACTCGGCGTCCTCCTCCATCGCGCGGTAGCGCGTGGGGTCGTACTCCCGCCGTTCGACGTCGGGCAGGACACCCTCGTGGCGCAGTGCCGGGCCCTCCTCGCGTCTGGCCTGTCGGGGGACCCGGCTGATCACCGCGGTCCGGCCGACGCCCCGCAGCAGCGAGGCGATGGCGATACCGCAGACCAGGTTGATCAGGCCCGTCGCGACCTGGCTGGAGATCTCGGCGCCCTGTGTGAAGGGCGTGACGGCCGCGATGGCCGTGGCCAGACCGACGATCCAGCCGAAGAACGAGAGCGCCCGGGGCGCGGACAGCAGCAACAGGTGGAGCAGTGCGGTCGCGAGCAGCGCGACCAGCCCCGCCAGGAGCGCGTAACCGACCGTTCCGGCGTCACCCAGGTTCCCGGCCTCCTCCGGTGCCAGCACCGGGACGCCGAAGACCCCGCGAACCACCAGGGTTCCGGCGAAGATGACCAGTGCGGCGACCACCGCGGTGGCCAGGCCGCCGGACCAGAGCCGGGTCACGTTGACGGCTCGTTCACTTCCGATTTCGTTCATCCCGATATCCCCAAAATAGGGCTCGAACTCGGTCGTAGGCCACATACCCGCAGCTCCGCAGCGGTAACCCACGCGTGGAACACTGTGGGTATGGCTCCTTTCGCGCACGCTCGCGTCGATCTCGACGCGATCACCTCCAACGCCCGGCTGCTCCGTGAACTGGCCGGGGGGACGCCCCTCATGGGGGTGGTCAAGGCCGACGGATACGGCCACGGGATGGTCCCCGCCGCGCGTGCCCTGATCGCGGGCGGAGCCACCTGGCTGGGGACCGCGCTCATCAAGGAGGGGCTGGAGCTGCGCCGAGCGGGCGTCACGGTGCCCGTCCTGTCCTGGATCATTCCCCCGGGGGAGCCGGTGGGGGAGGCGATCGAGGCCGACATCGACCTCGGGATCAGCGACCGCGCCGTGCTGGACACGGTGGTCTCCGAGGCCCGCCGTCTGGGCCGGGTCGCGCGGGTCCAGCTCAAGGCGGACACCGGCCTGAACCGGGGCGGCGTGAACCGGGGCGACTGGGCCTCCGTGGTCGAGGCCGCCGCGCTCGCGGAACAGGAGGGCACCGTCCGGGTCACCGGCCTGTGGTCGCACTTCGCCTGCGCGGACGAGCCCGGTCACCCGTCGATCCAGGCGCAGCTGGACGTCTTCCACGAGGCGCTCCTGGTGGCGGACAAGGCGGGGCTGAACCCGGAGGTCCGGCACATCTCCAACTCGGCCGCGCTGTTGACCCTGCCGGAGGCGCGGTTCGATCTGGTGCGGGGCGGAATCGCGAGTTATGGACTCTGCCCAATCCCTGATTTGGACGTGCCCGGATTGCGCCCCGCGATGACCCTCGAATCGAGGATCGCACTCACCAAGCGCGTCCCCGCGGGCAGCGGCGTCTCCTACGGCCACCGGTACGTCACCCAGGAGGAGACCACCCTGGCCCTCGTGCCGCTCGGCTACGCGGACGGGGTGCCCCGCGCCGCCACCAACCGGGGCCCGGTCCAGCTGGGCGGCGCCCGCCGCACCATCGCGGGAACAGTCTGCATGGACCAGTTCGTTGTCGATGTCGGAGACGATCCGGTGCGCGCGGGCGACCTCGCGGTCCTGTTCGGAGACCCGGGCCGGGGCGTTCCCACCGCGCAGGACTGGGCCGACGTCCTGGACACCATCCCGTACGAGATCATCACGCGGATCGGTGCCCGGGTACCGCGCGAGTACGTCGGCTGACGCAGTCCCCGATATCGGTCACGAACCTTCTCCACCCGGCCTAACCTGGGTGAAGAGGGACCTTCGGCGCGCTCCGGCGCTGACCACCACACGGACCAACCTGTGAGAGCGATGACAGACACCACAGCCACCACCGCGTCCCACGTCCACGCGGTGACCGCCGCGACGGACGAGGACATGCGCGTTCTGGGCCGTGACCTGGCCGCACTCTCCCGCCCCGGGGACCTGCTGATCCTCTCCGGGCCGCTGGGAGCGGGCAAGACCACCCTCACCCAGGGGCTCGGACAGGGCCTCGGCGTGCGGGGATCGGTCACCTCGCCCACGTTCGTCATCTCCAGAATCCACCCGTCCCTGGTCGGCGGCCCCGCCCTCGTGCACGTGGACGCCTACCGGCTCGGCGGTCCCGACGAGGTCGACGACATCGACCTGGACATGACCCTGGGCGAGTCCGTCACCGTCGTCGAGTGGGGTGAGGGCGTGGCCGAGGGTCTGGCCGACGACCGCCTGGAGATCCGGATCGAACGCCACTCCGACGACACCCGCACCGTCCACCTGCGCCCGGTGGGCGCGCGGTGGACCGACATCGACCTGCCCGGCACCGCCGCCGGGAACGGATAGGCGGAACACCCGTGCTGCTCCTGGCCTTCGACACCGCCACCCCGGCGGTCACCGCCGCCATCGGGGAGACCACCCCGGACGGCTCCTTCCTGCTGCGCGCCAGCGCCAGCTCGGTGGACGCCCGTCGCCACGGCGAACTCCTCGCGCCCACCATCCAGAACCTGCTCACCGAGTCCGGGCTGGTGCTGGGCGACCTCGACCACATCGCGGTCGGCATGGGCCCCGGCCCGTACACCGGCCTGCGGGTGGGCCTGGCCACCGCGTACGCCCTCGCGGACGCCCTGGACGTCCCCTGCCACGGGGTCGCCACCCTGGACGCCCTGGCCTTCGCCACCAGGAGAACCGGACCGTTCCTGGGCATGACCGACGCCCGCCGCAAGGAGGTGTTCTGGGCGCGCTACGACGACCACCTCACCCGGGTGGGCGAGGTCCGGGTGGACCGGCCCGCCGAGATCGACACCGGCGGCCTGCCGCTGGTCGGTGACGGCGCCCGCATGTACGCCGACGTGCTGGGCGCGGAGGACACCGCCGCCCTGGAACCGCTCCACCCCGACGCCGCCGCGATGGCCGAACTCGCCCTGCTGCGCCTGCACCGCGGCGAGAAGCTGCCCGAACCCGCCCCGCTCTACCTGCGCCGCCCCGACGCGGTCGAGCCCGGAGCCCCGAAGAAGGTGCGCCAGTGGGTGAGGTGACCGCTCCCGTGGCGCTGCGCCAGATGACCGCCGCCGACGTACCGGCCGTCATGGACCTGGAACGCGCCCTGTTCCCCCTCGACGCCTGGAGCGAGAACACGCTCCGCGACGAACTGGCCGAGGCCTCCACCCGCCACTACGTGGTGGCCGAGTCGGAGGCCGGGCTCGCGGGCTACGCCGGGCTGCGGTTCGTCCCGCCCGAGGGCGACGTCCAGACCATGGCCGTCGCGGAGCACGCGTGGGGGAGGGGGATCGGCCGGGCCCTGCTCACCGAACTCCTCGACCAGGCCGCCGCGCGCGGCGTCACCCACATGTTCCTGGAGGTGCGCTCGGACAACCCGCGCGCCCAGGACCTGTACACACGTTTCGGCTTCGAGGCGATCGGCGTGCGCCGGGGCTACTACAAGGGGGCGGACGCGATCGTCATGCGCCGCGTCGCGGAGAAGGGAAGCCATGAGTGAGCCGTTGATCCTGGGGATCGAGTCGTCCTGTGACGAGACCGGCGTGGCCCTGGTCCGGGGCTGCGAGCTGCTGGGCGAGTCGGTGGCCTCCAGCGTCGACCAGCACGTGCGCTTCGGCGGCGTGGTGCCCGAGGTGGCCAGTCGCGCCCACCTGGAGGCGATGACCCCCACCGTGCGCCGCGCCCTGGACTCCGCCGGGGTGAGACTGTCCGACGTGGACGCCGTCGCCGTGACCGCCGGGCCGGGCCTGGCCGGCGCCCTCCTGGTCGGCGTCTCCGCCGCCAAGGCCTACGCGATGGCGCTCGGCAAGCCCCTCTACGGGGTCAACCACCTGGTCGGTCACGTCGCCGTGGACCAGCTGGAGCACGGGCCCCTGCCCAAGCCCTCGATCGCCCTCCTGGTCTCCGGCGGTCACACCTCGCTGCTCCTGGTCAACGACCTGGCCACCGACGTGGTCTCGCTCGGTGACACCGTCGACGACGCCGCCGGGGAGGCCTACGACAAGGTCGCGCGGCTGCTGGAGCTCCCCTACCCGGGCGGCCCGCCCATCGACAAGGCGGCCCAGCGGGGCGACCCGAAGGCGATGCGTTTCCCGCGCGGCAAGTGGGGCGACGGCACGTACGACTTCTCCTTCTCCGGGCTGAAGACCGCCGTGGCCCGGCACGTGGAGGACGCCGACCGCCGGGGCGAACCGCTGGTGGTGGCCGACATCGCCGCCGCCTTCCAGGAGTCCGTGGTGGACGTGCTCACCCGCAAGGCGGTCGACGCCTGCGTGGAGCACGGCGTGAGCACCCTCGTGATCAGCGGCGGCGTGGCGGCCAACTCCGCACTGCGCGTACTGGCCGAACAGCGCTGCCAGGAGGCCGGGATCGAACTCCGCGTCCCGCGCCCCCGCCTGTGCACGGACAACGGCGCGATGATCGCGGCCCTGGGCGCCGAGGTGGTGGCGGCGGGCCTGCCGCCGTCCACCCTGGACCTCGCCACGGACACCTCGCTGCCGGTGGAGTCCCCGCTGGCCGTGTAGCCCCTCCGTCGGGCCCCGCCGGTCACCGGACCGGCGGGGCCCGACGTGTGTCCACGCATCGGACCGGCGCACCCGGCGGGGAGCGGCGCGGGGCCGCTGTGGTTGGGTGCCGGTATGTTCGCGATCTCGGCTGCACGCATCTCGTTCGACGACCCCCTGTCCGGGCTGGAGGCGGGTGAGCGGCCCGACCCCGCGCCCCGCGAGGGGTGGACCACCGTCCGGGTCAGGGCCGCCGCGCTCAACCACCACGACCTGTGGAGCCTGCGCGGCGTCGCACTGAGCGAGGACCGCCTCCCGATGGTCCTCGGCGGGGACGCCGCCGGGATCGACGAGGACGGCAACGAGGTCATCGTGCACGGGGTGGTCCAGGAACCGCCGAAGCCGGGCCGCTCCCCGCGCTTCTCCCTCCTGTCGGAGATCCACGACGGCACCCTCGCGGAGAAGGTGCTCGTTCCCCGCGGGAACCTCGTGCCCAAGCCCCCGGAGCTGTCCTTCGAGGAGGCGGCCTGCCTGCCCACCGCCTGGCTGACCGCCTACAGCATGCTCTTCGGCAAGGCCGACCTGCGACCCGGCTCCACGGTCCTCGTGCAGGGCGCCGGGGGAGGGGTCTCCGCCGCCCTCATCGCGATGGCCGCGCAGGTCGGGCACCGCGTGTACGTCACCAGCAGGAGCGAGGAGAAGCGTGCCCTCGCCCTCGGACTGGGCGCCCACACGGCGCTGCCCTCCGGGGAGCGGCTCCCGGAGAAGGTGGACGTGGTCTTCGACTCCGTCGGCCAGGCCACCTGGAAGCACTCCGTCCACTCGCTCAAGCCGGGCGGCGCCGTCGTCACCTGCGGGGCGACCAGCGGCGACGCCCCCTCCGCCGAGCTCACCCGGGTCTTCTTCCTCCAGCTGCGGGTGCTCGGCTCCACCATGGGCACCAAGGAGGAACTGGCCGCCCTCACCGAGATGTGCGTGCGCACCGGTCTGCGTCCCGTGATCGACCGGGTGCTGCCGCTCGCAGAGGCCCGCGAGGCCTTCCGGGCCCTGGCCGCCGGAGAGCAGTTCGGCAAGATCGTCCTCGTCCCCTAGGCCGACCGGGCCGAGAACCGAGCCCTACGCACGTGAGGGGCCCGGGACGGTCACCGCCCCGGGCCCCTCGTTCACGCTGACGCGTGGTTACTCCTCGTCGTCCTCGTCGCGGCGGCGCTTCTTCTTGCCGTCGCGGCCCGGGCGCAGCAGCGCCTCGGCCAGGGCGAGCACGGTCTCCTCCAGGGAGGAGAACCGCTTGGTGATGTCGTCGTGCGAGTTCTCGACCGCCTCGGTGACGGTCTCCTCCAGCTCGTGACGGTCCGGGCGCTGCTTGAGCTCGCGGATGACCGGGTCCACCGCCGTGGTGACGTGCGAGTCGATCTCGTCGAGCTTGCCGGTGTGGTCCAGCAGCGGACGGTCCACCAGCTCGGTGAGGCGGCGGTGCAGCTCGCTGACCTCCAGGGTCTGCGGCAGCTGGTTGAGGCGCTGGTTGAGCGCCTCCAGACGGTCGTCGATGGCCTCCATGCGGCCGTCGACGCCCTCGAAGTGACCGCTGACGCCCTCGAACTGCCCCTCGACGCCGTTGACCCGGCCGTCGATGCCGTCCAGGCGGCCGTTGAGGCCGTCGATCCGGCCGTCGACCCGGTCGATCTTGCCCTCGACGCCCTCGAAGCTGCCCTCGAAGTGGCCCTCGAAGGTGTCGAACCGGTCGGTGAGGCGGCCCAGCTCGTGGTCGACCTTGCCGGTGATCTGCGACAGGTGGTTGTCCACCTTGCCGTTGAGGCTCTCGCGGTGGCGGTCCAGCCGCTCGTCGAGCGCGGTCCGGTGGGCGTCGGCCTGGTCGGTCAGCGCCTCGGTCAGCGTCTGGTGCCGGTCCTCCGCGTCGGAGGCCAGCTTCGCGTTGTCCTCCTGGACGAACGCGCGCAGCTCGGCCAGGTCGGCGGCGACCTTCGCGGCGTCCTCCGCGATGCGGGTGGAGAGGGAGTCGGTGCGCTTGGTCAGCGCCTCGCGCAGCCCCTCGGCGGTGCTCTCGGCGTGCTCGCGGGTCTCGGTGCGACCCAGCTCGATCTGCTCGTCGAGCTCGGCCAGACGCTGGCGCACGTGCGAACGCAGGTCGTTCAGGGACTTCTCGTGGTTCTCCCGCAGCTTGGCGAGCGAGCCGGTGACGTCCGCGACGGCCGCGGTGGCCTCGGCGTGGTTCTCCTCGGCCTGCGTGTTCAGGTGGCCGACGCTCTCGGTGACCTTGCCGGTGATCTCCTCGTGGCGCTTCACGGAGGCGGCGGCGTGGTCCTTCAGTTCCTGCGCGAGGGTGTCGTGGCGCTCGCCGGAGGCCGTGGCGAGGGCGCCCAGCTCCTCGGCCAGCGCGGAGGTGCGCTCGCCCAGCTCGCCGGTGTTCTCCTGGAGGCGGGAGAGCAGCGTCTCGTGCTGCTCGGCGGTGCGCTCCTCGACGAAGCCGCGCAGCTCGGCCGTGCGCTCCTCCAGGGAGGCGGTGAGGCCGGTGGTGACGCGCTCACCGAGCTCGGCGGTGGCGCCCTCCAGGGCCTCGCGGTGCTCCTGACCGGCGACTTCGAGGGCCTCGCGGCTCTCCTTCACGGCGGTCTCGACGGTCGAGCGGCTCTCGGAGATGGCCTCGGCCAGCTGCTCCCGGCCCTCGGTCAGGGTGGTGCGGACGGTGGCGCTGAGCTCCTCGTGGCGCTCGCCCAGGGTGGTGTCCAGGGTGGACAGCGAGGTCTCGATCGCCTCGGCGCGGGTGCCGAGGTCGGCCAGGGCCCGGTCCAGGGCGTCCAGGCGGGTGCCGACGGTCTCGCCCAGCTCGGTGACGCGCTCACCGATCTCGGTGACCTGCTCGGAGGTGCGGTTGCCGGTCTCGGCCATGCGCTGGAGCCGGGTGAGGGCGGTGTCCAGGTGCCCGGCCACGCGCTGGGTGTCGGCCCTCAGGGACGACATCTCCGACAGCGGCTTGACCTGCCTGCCGACCACCTCTATGTGCTCGGCCAGGGCCTCGGCCCACTCGGGCGGGCGGGCCAGGAAGTCGTCGATCCGACCGTCGACGGTGGTGATCGCCTCGGCGAGCGCGGTGAGTTCCCGCTCGCGCAGCTCGCGGAGCAGCCACTCCATGCCCTCAAGGCGCTGGCGCATCTCCTCGCTGACGGCACCCTGGGACTTCTGCTCGGAGACGTGCTCCTGCGCGGCCTGGGAGAGCAGGTCACGCATGCGGTCGGAGACTCCGGCCTGACCTCCCCCATTGAGGAAGTTGTGATTGGTCTGTTCCACCGAGGTGCTCCTTATGGTTCTGGCGCTCCCGCCCACTTCGCCGCACGGTGGTCGCGCGGACGGGTTCTCGATGGTCCCCGGGCGGTCGTTGCACCGCGCCGCCTGCGCCCCAATGTGACCGAAGTGTGACTGTGTGTATACACGGGGGGCGTGGGTCCGGTGCCGACCGAACCGCTGGGCGAATCGAACGAGCACGGCCTTCCGGAGAACCCATGAGAAGGGAAAGAAATCTGCGGCGCCAGTTTAACGACACAGTCCGGCGCGACCCCAGGGGTCCGTGAAAGATATGGGTGTGGGAGATAACGATATGGTCTGCGTGGCCTGCTCCGAATGTGGCCCGCGTCGCACCCGGGCGCGGGCGGGCACGGGGCCTCCGGAGGGCCTATGCCGCCTCTGTTTCACGGCACAGCAGGTAGAACGGTTTCTCACCGATTCGCGTGAGGACGACAGTCACCGATTCCGGTCCCGAGGCGCGCAGATCCCGCCGGAGTTTCTCGGCGTCCACCGCCGAACCGCGTTTCTTGATCGTTACCGTTCCGGCCTTGTGCGCACGCACCGACGAGCGCACCCGTTTCAGTGAGAACGGTGCGAACTCCAGCACCTCCAGCACCCGCCACAGCGGTGAGCGCTCGGCCCGGTCCGAGGTGAAGTACGCGATCCGCTCGTCCAGCAGCGCGCCGTCCACCCGCGCCGCCGCCTCCGCCACCAGGTGGGAGCGGACCACGGCCGGGTCCGGGTCGTACAGGTAGCGCCGGGCGGCGGCCACCGGCGCCGGGCCCAGGTCGGGCTCCTCGTCCAGGTGCGCCACCGCGCCCTCGCTCGCCAGCAGGCCCGCCCGCTCGTGCAGCACCGTCGCGCGCCGTCGCGGCCCGTCCGGGCCGAAGCCCAGCCCGCCGAACCACAGCGCGGTCTCCTTCAGCTCGCCGTCCACCGAGATCCACTCGGCCGAGGCGGCGGGGGAGAGGACCTCGTGCGGGATACCCGGGGCGGCCTTCAGGCAGGCGGCCTCCGCGCCCTCCGCCAGCCGGGTGGCCACGTCCCACGGCGGCGAGTAGGCGGCCGGGTCGAACACCCGGCCCCGCCCTCCGCGCCGGGCCGGGTCGCAGAACAGCAGCGGGTGGTCGCCCACCGCGACCGCGTTCACGTCGCCCTCCCGGACGCGGGCGTGCTCCGTGAGCCCCAGAGCCTCGATGTTGGCCCGGGCCACCGCCACGGTCAGGGGGTCGGCGTCCACGCCCTCCACCGGCACGCCCCGACCGGCCAGGGCCAGCAGGTCCGCGCCGATCCCGCAGCACAGGTCGCCCGCGACGGCGCCCCCGGCCACCGAGGGGGGCAGGTGCCGGGCGGTGCGCTCGGCGCGGTACTCGGCCACGGTCCGGCGGGTGGACTGCTCCAGCCCGTTCGGGGTGAAGTACATGCGCGCGGCGTTCTCCCCGAACTTGGCCCGGCCCCGCTCCCGCAGGCCCACCTGGGTCATCACGGCGTTGACGAGCTCGGACACGGGGAGGTCGGGGTCGAGTGCGGCGACCCGGGGGTCGGCGCGCAGCCGCGAAGCGGCGGCGAGGGGGTTGCTGGCCGCGGCGGCGGGGTCCACCCCGGCGAGGACCTCCCGTCCCGCGTCGGTGAGCAGCGCCGAGAACGCGGGAACGCGCATGGATCCTCCTGCTGTGGGCACGACGGGTGGCGGGTCCGCCCCAGGGTCCGGAGCCCCGCCACATTTCCATTCTGGCACTCTCGGGGGTAGAGTGCTAAACGCGACGAGGCCGGTCTGGCACCCGCGACGACAGGCCGCCGCGGTCGCCCCTTTTACGTGGTTGGTCCGTGCTCACGCATGGGCCGACGTCAGATACACCGAGACTTTGAAGGGGGAGGTCACACCGTGTCGACCGCCACCAAGACCGTGCTGAAGCCGCTCGAGGACCGCGTCGTGGTCAGGACCCTGGAGGCTGAGCAGACCACCGCCTCCGGTCTGGTCATCCCGGACACCGCCAAGGAGAAGCCCCAGGAGGGCGAGATCCTGGCCGTGGGTCCCGGTCGCCTTGACGACAACGGCAAGCGCGTCGCCCTCGACGTGAACGTCGGCGACGTCGTTCTCTACAGCAAGTACGGCGGCACCGAGGTCAAGTACGACGGCCAGGAGTACCTGGTTCTCTCCGCCCGCGACCTCCTCGCGGTCGTCGAGAAGTAGCTCTCGGCGCAGAGCCTTCGAACATCCCGCACCGGTCGGCCCTGAAGCCGGGCGGGGCGGGATGTTCTCTTTCGACCCGAACCGTTAGAGGAAGTACTCACACATGCCGAAGATCCTGGAGTTCGAGGACGACGCCCGCCGCGCCCTCGAGCGGGGCGTGGACCGCCTCGCCAACGCCGTCAAGGTGACGCTCGGCCCGCGCGGCCGCAACGTCGTCATCGACAAGAAGTTCGGTGCCCCCACCATCACGAACGACGGCGTGACCGTCGCCCGTGAGATCGAGCTGGACGAGCCCTACGAGAACCTGGGCGCGCAGCTGGTCAAGGAGGTCGCCACCAAGACCAACGACGCCGCCGGTGACGGCACCACCACCGCCACCGTGCTGGCGCAGGCGCTGGTCCGCGAGGGCCTGCGCAGCGTCGCCGCCGGCGCCTCCCCGATGTCCCTCAAGAAGGGCATCGACGCCGCGGCCGCCCGGGTCTCCGAGATCCTGCTCGAGCGCGCCGTGCCGATCAAGGAGCGCGCCGACATCGCCTACGTGGCGACCAACTCCGCGCAGGACGCCCAGATCGGCGACCTCATCGCCGAGGCCTTCGACAAGGTCGGCAAGGACGGCGTCATCACGGTGGAGGAGTCCCCGACCTTCGGTCTGGAGCTCGACTTCACCGAGGGCCTCCAGTTCGACAAGGGTTACATCTCGCCCTACTTCGTCACCGACGGAGACCGTCAGGAGGCCGTCCTGGAGGACGCGCAGATCCTGATCAGCCAGGGCAAGATCGGCAACCTGAACGAGCTGCTCCCGCTGCTGGAGCAGGTCGTCCAGAACAAGAAGCCGCTGCTGATCATCGCCGAGGACGTCGAGGGCGACGCCCTGGGCGCCCTGGTGCTCAACCGCATGCGCGGCACCCTCAACGTGGCCGCGGTCAAGGCGCCCGGCTTCGGTGAGCGCCGCAAGGCCATGCTCCAGGACATCGCCGTCCTCACCGGCGGCCAGGTCATCTCCGAGGAGGTCGGCCTGACCCTGGAGAACGCGGACCTGTCCGTGCTGGGCTCGGCCCGCCGCATCACCATCACCAAGGACACCACCACCGTCGTCGACGGCGGCGGCGAGCAGTCCGAGGTGGAGGACCGCGTTCGCCAGATCCGCAAGGAGATCGAGGCGAGCGACTCCGACTGGGACCGCGAGAAGCTCCAGGAGCGCCTGGCCAAGCTCGCGGGCGGCGTGTCCGTGCTGAGCGTCGGCGCGGCCACCGAGGTCGAGCTCAAGGAGAAGAAGCACCGTCTCGAGGACGCCATCTCGGCTACTCGCGCGGCCATCGAGGAGGGCATCGTCGCCGGTGGCGGCGCCTCCCTGGTGCACGCCTCCACCGCTCTGGACGACCTCGGCTTGACCGGCGACGAGGCCACGGGTGCGGCGATCGTCCGCCGCGCGCTGGTCGAGCCCGCCCGGTGGATCGCGGAGAACGCGGGCGCCGAGGGCTACGTGGTCACCCACCGCGTCTCCGAGATGGAGGTCGGTCACGGCTACAACGCCGCCACCGGCACCTACGGCGACCTGACCGCCGAGGGCATCCTCGACCCGGTCAAGGTCTCCCGCTCGGCCGTCCAGAACGCCGCTTCCATCGCGGGCATGCTGCTGACCACCGAGGTGCTGGTCGCGGACAAGCCCGAGGAGGACGCGGACGACGGTCACGGCCACGCCCACTAGGGACGTTGGTCGGTGTCCGTGAGGACCCGGTCCGGGGGTGGGGCGCGCCGTCGTCCCACCCCCGTCCACTACCACGGGAGAGCCGTTTCACACCCGCAACTACGTACCGTTTTCGGGCTATTTTCCCAAAATGTGACCATTCTGTAGTTGCTGATTGGAGTGGTTGGGTCCCCAACTGCGGGCATCATTCCTAACGTGACGGATGCAGGCGCCCGCGAGGGCGTTACCGCGCAGCGGCCAGGTACGCCCCCAGGGCACGAGGAGGCGGACCCCGCTCCGCGTGACACGGGGTTGAACCGTCTGGGCTCACTCGCCGTCCGGGGCGACGACGGGGCCATGGACTCCCTCCTGCGCGAGGTCAGACCCATGGTGGTCCGGTACTGCCGGACCCGTCTGGCCCGGGTCTCGGGCCTGGCGCACTACTCGGACGACGTCGCACAGGAAGTGTGCATCGCCCTCCTCACGGCCGTCCCGCGTTACCAGGACCGGGGCAGGCCCTTCGCCTCCTTCGTGTTCGGCATCGCCGCGCACAAGGTCGCGGACACCCTCCGCGTGGCCGGTCGGGTGGAGACGGTTCCCACCGACACCGTGCCGGAACAGCCTGACGACGGCCCCGGCCCCGAGGAGTCGGCGGTCCGCGTGTCCGAGGCCCAGCGGGCCCGGGCCCTCCTCGACGAACTGCCCGAACAGCAGCGCACGCTGCTGGTCATGCGGGTGATCACAGGACTTACAGCAGACGAGACGGGACATCTCCTTGGCATGTCGGCAGGTGCGGTACGGGTTGCCCAGCACCGAGCTATTGCTCGGCTTCGGAAGGTGGCCCTGGCGAACCGCGTCCTCCCCTGAGCACCGTGCCTCCCGCCCCGGGAAGCGCCGGTGCCCGGCTCGGCCCCGCCAACGCGGCTACTGCCGCTACCCCCGCTGAGGGGCTCGCTCACAGGGTCATGGAAGGTGTGTGGGGATTTGTCTGATTCGCAACAACTTGCAGAAATGACCCCCCGCCGCCACTAGACCCGCAGGTCAGCGAGACTGCTCCCCGCACGCGCGGGGATGATCCTGGCATCGAGTAGGCAGTGCTTGGCATGTAGGACTGCTCCCCGCCATTGCGGGGATGGGCCTTGACCCCTCTATCTGCGGGGGTGTGGCTGGGGCGGGATGACTGGGGGTGGCTGGCTTGCTGTCCTGGGTGAGGGCGGTGGCCGTTTCGTGACCGAGGTGACCGGGCGAACATCGCATTCCACCTGGGCGGTACCGGACGACGACCTAGGATGAGACGACACGCGGGGGCGATCCGCGCAGTTGTCGCCGGGAACAGCGGAGGTTGTGTCATGAGCCAGGACCACAGCGACTACGGGAGGAAGCTGCTTCCGCCGGGTCTGACCTACGACGACGTCCTGCTGGTACCGGCCTACTCGGACCTCCAGCCGGGCGATGTGGACACCACCACGAAGCTCTCCCGCAACATCACCCTCAGCATTCCCCTGCTCTCCGCCGCGATGGACACCGTCACCGAGGCCCGCATGGCCGTGGCGATGGCCCGCCAGGGCGGCGCCGGGGTGCTGCACCGCAACCTCTCCGCCGAGGACCAGGCAGCCCAGATCGACCTCGTGAAGCGCTCCGAGGCGGGCATGGTCACCGACCCGGTCACCTGTCACCCCGAGGACGACCTCGCGGAGGTCGAGCGCCTCTGCGCCCACTACCGCATCTCCGGTGTCCCGGTCACCGACGCCCAGGGCTCCCTGGTGGGCATCGTCACCAACCGCGACATGCGTTTCGAGGACGACCGCTCCCGGCTGGTCCGCGACGTCATGACCACCGAGAACCTCGTCACCGCCCCCGTCGGGGTCAGCCGCGAACGCGCCTTCGAGCTGCTCCGCGAGCACAAGGTCGAGAAGCTGCCCCTGGTCGACGGCCAGAACCGCCTGCGCGGGCTCATCACCGTCAAGGACTTCATCAAGAGCGAGCAGTTCCCCAACGCCACCAAGGACTCCAACGGGCGTCTCGTGGTCGGCGGCGCCGTCGGTGTGGGCACCGAGGCCGAGGAGCGCGCCAAGCTGCTCATCGACGCCGGGGTCGACTTCATCGTGGTCGACACCGCGCACGGCCACTCCTCCGGGCTCGCTGACATGGTCGCCAAGCTCAAGGCCAACTCCCGCGCGGACATCGTCGCGGGCAACGTCGCCACCCGCGCCGGTGCCCAGCTGCTCATCGACGCCGGTGCCGACGCCGTCAAGGTCGGGGTGGGCCCCGGCTCCATCTGCACCACCCGCGTCGTCGCCGGTGTGGGCGCCCCCCAGCTCACCGCCATCCTGGAGGCCGGGCTCGCCTGCGGCCCCGCCGGTGTCCCGCTGATCGCGGACGGCGGCCTCCAGTACTCCGGCGAGATCGCCAAGGCGATCGTCGCCGGCGCCAGCACCGTCATGCTCGGCAGCCTCCTCGCCGGTGTCGAGGAGAGCCCGGGCGAGCTCATCTTCATCAACGGGAAGCAGTTCAAGGCCTACCGGGGCATGGGTTCGCTCGGTGCCATGCGCGGCCGCTCCTTCTCCAAGGACCGCTACGCGCAGGCCGACGTCTCCTCCGAGGACAAGCTGGTCCCCGAGGGCATCGAGGGCCAGGTGCCGTTCCGCGGCCCGCTGTCCGCCGTGGCCCACCAGCTGGTCGGCGGCCTGCACCAGTCCATGTGGTACGCGGGCAGCCGCACCGTGCCCGAGCTGCGCGAGCGCGGCCAGCTCATGCGTATCACCAGTGCGGGGCTGCGCGAGAGCCACCCGCACGACATCAAGATGACCGTGGAAGCGCCGAACTACAACGCGCGCTAGTCCGCGCGGGGGCGGCGCCGGAACCGGTTCGACCACGGCCGGATAGACTCGCGTCCGCGGTCACGCGACGGTCGACCGACCGGCGCCGCACGTCAGAGGGGAATCGAACAGTTGGCTCAGGTGGAGATCGGGCTGGGCAAGAACGGGCGTCGCGCCTACGAGCTCGACGAGATCGGGATCGTGCCCGCACGACGGACCCGCGACCCGGAGGAGGTGTCGATCGCCTGGCAGATCGACGCCTACCGGTTCGAGACGCCCCTGGTCGTCAGCCCCATGGACAGTGTGGCCTCGCCCAAGACCGTCGTGGCCGTGGGTGAGCAGGGCGGCCTCGGCGTCCTGGACCTGGAGGGTCTGTGGACCCGATACGAGGACCCGGAGCCGCTGCTCCAGGAGATCCGCGAGCTCGACGACGTCGCCGCGACCAAGCGTCTCCAGGAGATCTACGCGGCGCCGATCCAGGAGGAGCTGATCGGCCGCCGGATCGAGGAGATCCGTGACGCCGGTCTCGTCACGGCCGCCCGGCTGTCGCCGCAGCGCACCGCCCAGTACCACAAGGCCGTCGTGGACGCCGGGGTCGACATCTTCGTGATCCGTGGCACCACCGTCTCGGCCGAGCACGTCTCGGGCCGCGCCGAGCCGCTCAACCTCAAGCAGTTCATCTACGACCTCGACGTGCCCGTCGTGGTCGGCGGCTGCGCCACCTACACCGCCGCCCTGCACCTGATGCGCACCGGTGCCGCCGGTGTGCTGGTCGGGTTCGGCGGCGGCTCGGGCCACACCACCCGTTCGGTGCTGGGTGTGGCCGTCCCCATGGCGAGCGCCATCGGTGACGTCGCCGCGGCCCGCCGCGACTACCTCGACGAGTCCGGCGGCCGGTACGTGCACGTCATCGCTGACGGCGGCATGACCGGCAGCGGTGACATCGCCAAGGCCCTGGCCTGCGGCGCCGACGCCGTCATGGTGGGTTCCCCGCTGGCCCGCGCCACCGAGGCGCCCGGCGGCGGCTACCACTGGGGCAGCGAGGCGCACCACAACGAGCTGCCGCGCGGCGAGCGGGTCGAGGTGGGCACCATCGGTGACCTCAAGTCGATCCTGCACGGTCCGGCCTCCAGCAGCGACGGCTCCATGAACCTCATGGGCGCGCTGCGTCGGACCATGGCCACCTCGGGCTACACCGACCTCAAGGAGTTCCAGCGGGTCGAGGTCGTGGTGAACCCGCACAGGTAGGGAGTGGCGGCGGGGGTCTCCCCGCAGGTCGGACCCGACATGAGTGTCGTGGGGGCGTCCCGGTGAACCGGGGCGCCCCCCGTGTCGTCCAAGGGGGGTGCGTCCGGGCGGCCACAGTGTGCCACTATGGTGCGTGTTTTTCAGTCTCGTGATCCGATGGTGACTTTCTCTTGGAGGACTGCATGGGTGACAGTGAGTCCGGTGCCCCCCGGGTGTCCGGTTCCTCCGAGGAGCCCCGCGCCCAGGAGGAGCCCCGCGCCGCCGCGGCGGACCGTGCGGGGCACCGTCGGCGGCGCCGACGCGGACCGGCGATCGCGGTCAGCCTCGCGCTGGTCGTCTGCCTGCTGGTGACGGCGGGCGTCGTGGTCCTGGTCGGCCGCGTGTCCACCGCCCTCAACGACTGGGAGGCGCCGACCGCCGAGGCCACCCCGGAGGTCGGCACCATCGAGACCCCGCCGCACGACCAGCTCACCGGCCCGCCCGCCCAGACCGGGGTGACCGCCCGGGAGAACGGGGACCCGGCCGAGTCGGCGCTCGGCGCGGACGAGCAGTCCAGACCAGCCGAGGCGCTGCGCCCCAGCGACGAGTGGCTGGACGAGGTCTCGGAGAACACCGGCATCCCGCGCCGGGCCCTAGAGGGCTACGCCAGCGCCCAGCTGGTGCTCGACGCCGACCAGTCCTCGTGCCAGCTGTCCTGGCCCACGCTCGCGGGTATCGGCTACGTCGAGTCCCGCCACGGCACCTACGCGGGTGGCGAGCTCGGCCCCGACGGCAACACCACCGTGGACATCATCGGCATCCCGCTGGACGGCACCAACAACACGCAGGCCATCCCGGACACCGACGGCGGCGAGCTGGACGGCGACACCGAGTGGGACCGGGCGATCGGCCCCATGCAGTTCATCCCCGGCACCTGGGCCCGGTGGGGCGAGTCCCTGGAGGGCGGCAGCCCCGACCCGCACAACGTCGACGACGCCGCCCTGACCGCCGCCCGCTACCTGTGCGGGGAGGGCCGCGACCTCGCCTCCGCGCAGGACTGGGAGTCTGCGGTCCTGGAGTACAACCGTTCCTCCGCCTACGTCAGCGACGTCCTGGCCTACGCGCACGCCTACGCCGACGCCGCCTGATCCCGTTCCGCCCCGTCTCGGAGGTAAACCGGCGGTATGGGGTGTGGCAACCCACGTCCCTGACGGCCTCCGGTTAGCCTGGGGCCCCACCACTCCGGGTATGCGCCTTGGTGGGACACCGATCGAAAGGGAGGACCATCCATGGCGACCACCTGGTTGGGGCCGAAGGGGCGCACCGAGGCGCTCGCGTCGATGGCGGACGAGGAGCTCGACGTCCTCGTGGTGGGCGGCGGGATCGTGGGCGCGGGCATCGCGCTGGACGCGGTCTCGCGCGGGCTCTCCACGGGCCTGATCGAGGCACGGGACTTCGCCTCGGGGACCTCCAGCAGGTCCAGCAAGCTGATCCACGGCGGCCTCCGCTACCTGGAACAACTCGACTTCGAGCTGGTCCGCGAGGCGCTGCACGAGCGCGGGCTCCTGCTCACCACCATCGCACCGCACCTGGTCCGCCCGGTGCCGTTCCTCTTCCCGTTCCAGCACCACTGGGAGCGGTTCTACATCGGCGCGGGCGTCACCCTGTACGACACCCTGGCGATGACCTCGCGCAACAACCGGGGCCTGCCCTCCCACCGGCACCTGACCAGGTCCGGAGCGCTGCGGGTCTTCCCGGCACTGAAGCGCAGCGCCCTGGCCGGGGCGGTCCAGTACTGGGACTGCCAGGTGGACGACGCCCGGTTCGTGACCACCGTCCTGCGCACCGCCGCCGGGCTCGGGGCGAGGATCGCCTCGCGGGTCCAGGCGGTCGAGTTCCTGCGCGAGGGCGAGCACGTGGTCGGGGCGACCGCCGCCGACCTGGAGACCGGCGAGAAGAAGCAGATCCGCGCGCGGCAGGTGGTGAACGCCGCCGGTGTGTGGACCGACGACATCCAGGAGATGGTGGGCGGTCGCGGTCAGATCCACGTGAGCGCGTCCAAGGGCGTGCACCTCGTGGTGCCCCGGGACCGCATCCAGGCCTCGTCGGGGATGATCCTCCAGACGGAGAAGAGCGTGCTCTTCGTGATCCCGTGGGGCCGCCACTGGATCATCGGCACCACCGACACCCCCTGGGACCTGGACAAGGAGAACCCGGCGGCGTCGCGGGCCGACATCGACTACGTCCTGGACCACGTCAACCAGGTGCTGCGCACGCCCCTGGGCCGCGACGACGTCGAGGGCGTCTACGCCGGGCTCCGGCCGTTGCTCTCCGGGGAGTCCGAGGAGACCTCGAAGCTCTCCCGTGAGCACACGGTGGCGCACCCCGTGCCGGGGCTCGTCCTCATCGCGGGCGGCAAGTACACCACCTACCGGGTCATGGCCAAGGACGCGGTGGACGCGGTCGCGCACGGGCTGGGCGGCGCGGTCCCGGCCTCGGTCACGGACAAGCTGCCCCTGGTGGGCGCGGACGGGTACGCGGCTCTGTACAACCAGCGGCACCGGCTCGCCCGGGACTCGGGGCTGCACGTCTCCCGGGTCTCGCACCTGCTGCGCCGGTACGGCTCCGGGGTGCACGACGTCCTCGACCTGATCCGGGAGCGGCCCGACCTGCGCGAGCCGCTGAAGGGCGGCGAGGACTACCTGCGGGCCGAGGTCGTCTACGCGGTGGAGGCCGAGGGCGCCCGTCACCTGGAGGACGTCCTGTCCCGGCGCACCCGCATCACCTTCGAGACCTGGGACCGGGGGATCGCCGCCGCCGAGTCCGCCGCCGCGCTCATGGCGGAACCGCTCGGGTGGACCAAGGAACAGGTCGAGCGCGAGGTGGAGTACTACCGCAAGGGCATCGAGGCCGAGCGCGCCGCACAGGAACAGGACACCGACCAGGAGGCCGACGCGGTCCAGCACGGTGCTCCGGAGATCGTGCCGGACATGCACGTGGGCAGGCCGGGAGGCCGTTCCTGACCGGTGATCCCGGGGCGCGGGGTCCTTCGGCCGGTTCGTATTGTTGCTGATCACTGATCCGGCCGTTGTGGTTTGTGGCACATCGTGGGGTTAGGGTGCGTGGAGTTGCTCCCTGTCGTGTTCACCCTCCGAAGGACCCCCGCCCATGATCAAGGTGCTGCTTGTAGAGGACGACGTGCGCCTCGCCGACGCCCTCGCCGGCGCGCTTGAGACGTACGGCTACGAGGTGGACCAGGTGAGGACCGCGGGGGGCGCCCTGAGCGCGCCTCCCGCGGACATCGTCCTGCTCGACCTCGGGCTGCCCGACATGGACGGCGTGGAGCTGTGCCAGCGCATCCGTGAGCGCCAGGACTTCGGGGACACCGCGATCATCATGGTCACCGCCCGGCGCCAGCAGCGCGAGCGAATCCTCGGGCTGCGCTCCGGCGCCGACGACTACGTGGTCAAGCCGCTGGCCATCGAGGAGCTGTGCGCCCGGATGGAGGCGGTCCTGCGCCGTACCGGCGGGCGGGTCGGCACCGTGCTGGAGGCCGGGCCGCTGCGCGTGGACCTGTCCACGCGCTCCGTGGTGTGCTCGGGTCGTCCCGTGGAGCTCACCCGCAAGGAGTTCGACCTGCTCGTGGTCCTGTTGCGGGAGGTGGGCGGGGTGGTCTCCCGTGAACACCTGCTGCTCCGGGTCTGGCAGACCGCCTGGCCGGGCACGCTGCGCACCCTCGAAGTGCACATAGGGACGCTGCGCTCGAAGCTGGGCTCGCCCGGGCTCATCCGGACCGTGCGCGGGGTCGGCTACCAGCTGGTGACCGCCGAGTACACGACCGCCGGGGCCGCGGCGGCCCCGGCCTCCCGGTGAGGGGTTCGGTCTGGCGCGGGTCGGGGCCTTGCGTCACGGGGGTCCCGCGCGCGAAAGGGGCACGTTGATGCACCGGCGCGTGGTCACCGTCTACGTCTCTCTGCTCGTGGTCGCCTGTCTGGCGCTGGCCTTCCCCCTGTGCGGGAACATCGCGGCCCGGGGCACCTCCGACATGGTCCTCGACCGGATCAACGACACCGCCCGTTTCGCCGGTCTGGCCGAGCCCGGGGTGCTGTCGGGGTCCGAGGGTGCGCTGTCCGGGCTGGTCAGCGAGCTCACGGTCTACGAGCAGGTGTACGGGATCACGGCCGTGGTGGTGGACCGGGACGGCGACGTGGTCGCCTCCTCCAGTCCCGGGCTCACCCTCGCGGACCTGGACCCGGAGGGCTGGCCCGACAGCGAGGAGCCGCTGCCGGACGCGGTCCGGGGGGCGCTGGCGGGCAACCGCAGGGCCGCGGACAGCGTGGTCTGGCCCTGGCAGGACGGGCCGCTCATCGTGGCCGAGCCCATCGGCAGCTCGGGCGAGGTGGTGGGGGCGGCCGTCACCGCCTCTCCGACCAGCGCGCTGCGCCGCGCCACCCTCGGACAGTGGTTCGTGGCCTGGCTGGTGGTGACCGCCCTGATGGTGGCGGGTATCGCCGTCGCCGGTCCGCTCACCCGGTGGATCCTGCGGCCCATCGACGACCTCGCCCAGGCCACCCGGGCGGTGAGCGGCGGCAGCCTGGACACCCGGGTTCGCACGGCGGCGGGGCCCGAGGAGCTGCGCAGGCTGGGGGAGTCCTTCAACCAGATGGCCGACACCATCACCTCGATGCTGGAGAGCCAGCGGACCTTCGTGGCGTACGCGGGGCACCAGGTACGCAACCCGTTGGCGGCGCTGCGCCTGAGGGTGGGGGGCCTGGCCCGGCACCTGGGCGACGAGGGGCTGCGGGAGCACGGGCTGGCCCTGGACGAGGTGGACCGGCTCACCCGCATCTGTGACAGCCTGCTCACCCTGGCGCAGGCCGAGGACGCGGAGCACTCCATGGTGTGGGAGGACGCGAGGGAGGTCGCGGAGCTGAGGGTGGCGGCGTGGGGGCCCATCGCCGACCGCGCGGGCGCCGTGCTGGAGTGCACGGGGTCGGAGTCGGCCATGGTGCGGTGCGTGGAGGGGACCCTGGACCAGGCCCTGGACGCGCTCATCGACAACGCGTTGAAGTTCGGCGGGGCGGGGGTGCGGATCACCGTCCACGTGGGCGAACCGGTGGGGGAGGGGGAGGACGGTCACCTGGACCTGCACGTGGTGGACGACGGCCCGGGGCTCCCGGACGACCAGCTCGCCCAGGCCACCCGGGCGTTCTGGCGGGACGGCGGCGGTGGCGGTTCCGGGCTGGGACTGTCCATCGTGGTCACGCTCCTCGAACTCCAGGGAGCGGGCCTCACCCTGACCTCCCGGGAGCCGAACGGGATCGACGCCCGCCTGAGGCTCCGCCTGGCCGGTCACACCGGAGACGAGAACGGGGTCGAGACCGAGCCCAAGGCGGAGGGGTCCTTGGAAGGGGCCTAGCGTTCCCCGGCCCTCGGTGCCGGAGCGGGCATCCGTGGCCCCAGGTGCCCGAGGGAGCACCCGCCCTTCTCAGCTTCGGGGTGGACCGCGCTCCCCTCCATCGTCCGGAGCGAACTCCGAGACGCCGCCAGACAGGTTTCCGGAGCCTCAGGGGCCCAGGACCGGGGACGGTGCTCCGGAGGGCTCCATGGCCTCGGGGGGTGGCCGGTCGTTGGCGTACTTGACCGACCGGTAGTAGTCGACGGCGCCCGGGTGGAGCGGCACCGGCAGGGTCGAGATCGCGGAGCGCGGGTGCAGGTGCAGCGCCACCGGGTGGATCTCGACCAGGTCGGCCTGGAACTCGAAGAGCAGCCGGGTGAACTCCTCCGCCTGGTGGTCCGGCATCGCCGTGTTCACCACCAGCAGGCTCGGCACCCCGATCGTCCTCACCGCCGGAACGTCCGCGTAGGTCCCGGCGGGGACCGGCAGCTCCGTGAAGTACTCCCCGTACCGCTCGGTCAGCCCCGGCACGTGCTCGGCCAGGTCCAGCAGGCGCACGGGCATCCGTTCGGCCAGGTCACCGACGGCCTGGGTCGGTATCCCCCCGGACCAGAAGAACGCGTCCACGCGCCCCTCCTCCAGCGCCCGGGCCGAGTCGCCTATCGACAGCTGGAGTCGTTCCACCTCCCCGTCGGAGTCGGGGCGCCTCCCTTCGGGCAACGCCGTCAGCCCCGACAGCTCCAGGAGCCGGTCGGCCATCATCTCGGTGCCCGACCCGGCCGAACCCACCGACACCGTGCCCCCGGCCAGATCCGCGATCTCCTCCACCGGGGAATCCGCGCGAACCACCACGTGCGTGTGGTTGTCATACAGGCGGGCGATCGCCGAGATCGGCAGGGGCCGCTCGAAGGGTTCCCTGCCGTCCACGGCCAGGGCGGCCACGTCGGAGAGGGTGAAGGCCACGTCCAGCGTCCCGTCCGCGACCAGGAGGTTGTTCTCCACGCTCGCGGCGGTCGTCAGAGCGGTGATCCAGGTGTCCTGCCGGGCGGCGGTGACCTGAGCGAGACCGCTGCCGTACACGTGGTAGACCCCGCCCGCGCCGCCGGTTCCGACGGACAGCCGAAGGGGAGCCGGGTGCAGGGGAGACGCCCAGGTGAGCACCGTGACCACGACCGCGCAGGCGGCCACGAACCCGGTGACGCTCCAGAGACGCTGGGGGACGGAGGACGCCATGGTCGAACGATACCAACGAGTGCGAAACCTCAGAAGAGGCTCAAATCCCTTCTCGGGTCCTGCGGGTTTCGACGTGATGGCGGTTACGTTGCTCGCGGCGGCGGGGCGGGGGCCACGACTGCGTCCCGCGGCCCGCGTGCCGGAGCCGAACCCGGGTTCCGGGCCCGGCGAGCGGGTATCCCCCGGCACTCCCGCGCCCCCTGACGCACGAAGCACCCCGAGAGGACCCCCACAACCATGCGACGCTCCACACTGTCTTTGGTCGCCATCCCCGCCAGCGTGCTCATGCTGGCCGCCTGCTCACAGCCCGCCGAGCAGGCCGCCGAGGACATCGAGCTCGGTGGCGGCGAAGTCCAGAACAACCTCAGCATCGTCACCGGCGGCACCACCGGTGTGTACTACCCGATCGGCGGCGCCCTGCGGGGCATCATCGGGGACAACCTCGAAGGCCAGTCCGCCTCCGTCGAGGCCACCGGCGCCTCCGTGGAGAACATCCGCCTGCTCGGCTCCGGCGAGAGCCACCTGGCCATCGTCCAGGGCGACGCCGCCGACCAGGGCTTCACCGGTACCGGCGACTTCGAGGGCGACCCCGTCGAGACCTACTCGCTCGCGGTCCTGTACCCGAACGTCTTCCACGCGGTGACGCTCCAGAGCATCAAGGAGAGCGAGGGCTTCGACTGCTTCTCCGACGTCATCGGCACCCGTTACTCGGTCGGCGACATCGGCAGCGGCAACGAGGCCACCACCAACCAGGTCTTCGACTCGCTGGAGATCGGCCCCAGCGAGGTCGAGATCCAGCAGCTCGGCTACGCGGAGACCGCGAACGCCCTGACCAACAACCAGCTCGACGCCGGTTCCTGGGTCGTCGGTGAGGGCCACTCCGGCATCACCGAGCTCGGCACCACCGAGGACATCGCGCTCATCGAGATGTGCGACGACGAGCGCGACGCGATCGTCAGCGGCTACGGCGGCTACACCGAGCACGTCGTCAAGGGCGGCACCTACCCCGGCATCGAGGACGACGTGTCGACGATCGCCGTCTGGAACGCCCTGGTCGTGCCCGGCAGCTTCAACGAGGACCAGGCCTACGAGATCACCAAGGCGATGTTCGAGAACATCGACCAGGTGGTCGGCGTGTACGCCCCCGGCGAGGAGTACCTGGTCCCGGAGACGATCGAGAACAGCCCCGTCCCCGTCCACCCGGGCGCCATCCGCTTCTACGAGGAGCAGGGCGTCGAGATCCCCGAGGACCTGCGTCCCGAGGGCACCGAGGCGGGCGACAGCGCCGCCGAGGACACCGACGAAGAGTAGGTCGCACACACCGATGGAACCGACCGCGGTGGGACGATCCGTGGACGCCGGACCCCGGCGTCCACGGATCTCCGTGCTCCGCCGCGCCGCCCTGTGGGTCGGCGCGGGGCTGGGCGCGGCACTGGTCGTCGCCGCGCTCGTCCCCGTGTGGCCGGCGCTGCGCCTGAGCGTCGACGGCGACCGCCTCGGCCACCTGCCGCTGGCCGAGGGCGAGCAGTTCACCGTCTCCTACGTGCACTCGATCGACCACCTGCCGATCGAGGAGAACATCGAGGTCCGTGACGGCGAACTGGTCGCCGACTCGACCCGCCTGCGCCAGTTCGGCGCGGGCATGGGCCAGATCCCCGGTCAGGGAACCGGCCGCGCCGACGGCGAGTGGTGGGTCATCGAGGACATGAACCGCCACGTCGGCCCGGAGCTCGCGATCCGCGTGGGCACCGCCTCGGTGGACCACCGGCTCCGCACTCCCGACACCGAGGTGCGGCTCTCCCCGTGCCTCACCTCCCGCAGGGTGGCCGTCGAGCCCGCCCGGATCTCCACACTCGTCCTGCTGGTCGGCCGCTCACCGCAGCCGGTCTGCGACGAGTAGCAGTCCCCGAAGTCAGGTCCTCCCCCCGCCTGAAGCACCCTCCGCCGCGTGGTCACCGTGTTCTCACGCCCCGCGCGGTCCGTCTGTTGAACCCGAGGAAGAACATGGCTGAGAAACCACAGGTGCGGGGTGACGCGCCCCCGACGCCGGAGGAAACGGAGCGGGACGGTCGCGACGACGCCGCCACCCCCACCGCCGCCGAGGAGTCGTCCGAGGTCGGCTTCGGCAAGGGCGGCCGCAGGACCGGGACCTCCGCCGACGCCCTGCCGGACGTCGACGGCCTCGGAGACGACGCCCCGCCGTTCTGGCGCCGGATCGCCGCCGAGCGCTGGGGTGAGGGCCGGTTCGGGCTCGCCATGGGCGGGATCATCCTGCTCCTGGGCATCGCCCTGACCGCCTTCCAGCTCTGGATCGCCCTGCGCTCCGGCCTGGACGCGCGTCAGCAGCGGCTCATGCACCTCATGCTGGTCATGCTGATGGTCTTCATCATCATGCCGCCGTTCAAGAAGTCGACGGTGGAGGGGAACCCGGTCGCCCTGGTGCTGGGGGCGGTCCTCGACCTCGTCATGGTCGTCGCGACCGTGGTGGTCAGCTTCTACCCGATCGTGTACCAGGCGGAGCTCGCCCGCCGCGCGGGCGCCTACACGGACCTGGACTGGATCATGGGTCTGGTCGCGATCGTGGTCCTGCTGGAGGCCACCCGGCGCTCCGTCGGCCTCGTCATGGTGCTGCTGGTGGCCGGGTTCATCTACTACGCCTGGGTCGGTCCGCTGATCCCCGGCGACTTCGGGCACTCGGGCGTCACGATCCAGCGCATCTCCACCCACGCCTACCTGGGCAACGACGGCATCTACGGGCTCACACTCGGGGTCGTCGTCACGTTCGTGTTCGTCTTCATCCTGTTCGGCGCGCTGCTGTCCAAGACCGGCGGCGGCAACTTCTTCGTCGGTCTGGCCTACGTCCTCACCGGCCGCATGGTCGGCGGCCCGGCCAAGGGCGCGGTGCTCGGCAGCGCCCTGATGGGTTCGGTCTCCGGCAGCGCCATCGCCAACGTGGTCACCACGGGCCCCTTCACCATTCCGCTGATGAAGAAGGTCGGCTACAAGAAGCACGACGCGGCCGGGGTGGAGGCCGCGGCCTCCACCGGCGGACAGGTCCTGCCGCCCATCATGGGCGCGGGCGCGTTCCTCATGGCGGAGCGGCTGGGCATCCCCTACGCAGACATCGTCAAGGTCGCGATCATCCCCGCGATCATGTACTTCGCGCTGATGTTCCTGTTCGTGGACATCCTCGCCCGCAAGAACAACATCCGGCCGCTGGAGAAGGACGAGGTCCCCACCTTCGCGATCGTGATGCGTGCGGGCTGGCACTTCATGGCCCCGCTGATCCTGCTGATCGTCCTGCTGCTCAACTACGTGCCGCCGACGCAGGCCGGTCTGGCCGCCTGCGGCGCCCTGCTCGTGGTGGCCATGCTGCGCGCGAGCAGCCGCCTCAGCCTCAAGGACTTCCTGGAGGTGTTCGTGATGGCGGCCCGCAGCACCCTGCCGGTCTCCGTGGCGTGCGCCGTGGCGGGCATCATCGTCGGCATGGTCGGGCTCACCGGCCTGGGCCTGGTCTTCTCCGACGTCCTGGTCAACGCCTTCGCGGGCAACCTCTTCATGACCCTGGTGATGGTCGCCCTGGCCTCCCTGATCCTGGGCATCGGCCTGCCGGTGACCGCGTCCTACGTGGTGCTGGTGATCCTGGCCGGTCCGGCGCTGGAGCAGCTCGGCCTGGCGCTGATCGTCGCGCACATGATCGTGTACTGGCTCAGCCAGGACTCCAACGTCACCCCGCCGGTGGCCTTCGCGGCCTTCGCGGCGGCGGGCATCGCCAACTCCAGTCCGATGCGCTCCGGCGTGTCCTCGTGGAAGTTCGCCAAGGGCCTCTACCTGATCCCGCTCCTGATGGCGTACTCGTCGCTCATGGAGGTGGACGGGCCGGTCATCGACCTGGTGGTGTCGATCGCCACCGGATCGGTCGCGCTGGCGGCCGGTGCCATGGCGATCGAGGGCTTCTTCCTGCGCCGCACCCTGCTCGGCGAGCGCATCGCCCTGGGGCTCTCCGCCGCCCTGGTCCTGATCGCCCCCGAGTGGAGCGGCTGGACCGAGTCGCTGCTGTCCGTCCAGGTCTCCCCGGACCTGTTCATCGCCGCCGGTACGGTCGCGGGCGTCGTGCTCATCGCCCTCCAGGTGGTCAACCACCGCCGTGACAAGGCGAAGGGCCTGGTCGCCCCGCTCGGTGGGGAGCAGCCGAAGGCCGCCGAGCCCGCAGCTCCCGCCACACCCGAGGAGCCCTCGAAGAACACCGAGGCTCCCGGGACCGCGGAGTCCACGGAGTCCACGAAGGCCTAGCGGTCGGCGTACGGGACCCGCACGCCGGTTCCCGGAACGGGGCGCGGTGGCACCTGCCACCGCGCCCCGTCCGTGTTCCGCGCCGCATGTCCTAACCTCGCTGGCATGTGGCGATTCGGATGGAAACCGGGACGGGGCCTCCAGGGCACCGACCTGGAGGCGGTGCTCCTGTCGGCCTCCTACGGAACGGACCCCCTGCTGCGCGCGGCCTGCGAGGCGGTGCGTGCGGGCGACGCGGAGGCGGGCGCGACCCTGCTCGTGGAGACCAGGGAGGACCCCGAGGCCCGCGCCTACCAGGCCGAGGCCCTGGGCCGGGCAGCCGTGGACAGCCCCGACGAGATCGCCGGGCTGGTCGGTGAGGGGGCCGACCCCGCCGACACGATGCTGTGGCTCGGCCACGCCCTGCTCGCGCGCGCCGTGGCCCTGCCCTCCGGGGGAGCGGGCGCGGCCCAGGCCGACCGCAAGGCCTTCGAGGCCGCCCTGCACGAGGCGCGGGACCCCCTCGCGGAGTCCGCCCGGCTCAACCCCGACGACGCCGCCCCCTGGTCCGCGCTCCAGACCGTGGCGATGGGGCTGGGGGAGCGGGAGGAACGCGAGAGGGCCTGGTCCGAAGCGTCCTCCCGGGCACCGCACCTGTACCCGGCGCACGTGACGCGGGTCCGCTCCCTGGCCCCCACCCGAGGGGGATCGGCGGAGGAGATGTTCGCCGCCGCCGGGGCGGCCGCCGACACCGCGCCCGAGGGCAGCCCGCTGCCGTCCGTCCTCGCCCTGGCCCACGCCGAGTACCTGCGCGGCGAGCAGCGCCGCCTCGTCCGGGAGGGCAACAGCGCCTACATCACCTCCATGGCGATGGGACGCCTGCACGGCGACGCCGTCCGCGAGCTGTTCGAGCTGGCCCAGGGGTGGGCGTCGGCGGCCGTCCCGCACGTGCGGGACGTCCAGGCCCACCACCTGTTCGGCTGGGCCTTCCACCGGGCGGGAGAACCCGATCTGGCACGCTGGCACCTGGGCATGGTCGGCCGGTACGTCTGCGACGTGCCCTGGGCCTTCTTCGGCCCCGCGCGCACCGAGGCGGCCCTGGCCATGTCCGAGCTCGGGGTGGATCCCCGACCCGCGCCCGGGGAGGACGGAACGGGCGCGCCGGGCGGGGTTGAGTAGGAGTACTCATGCGGGGCGGGCGGCGGCGGCACAGACTGGTCCCATGACGAAGACGACCCCCGAAGCGATCTCCCCGATCCGCGCCGCACTCCTCGGCCTCGCCGTGGGCGTGGGCGCGGCGCTCCTGGCCGAAGGCCTCGGCTTTCTGCTCAGCACCCTCCTCGTCGCGTTCCAGTCCGACGAGGTGGTCGGGGCCAACATCGGCGCCGGAATGGCCGCCAGGGCCGTGACCGTGCTCTCCGCCCCCGCTCTGGCCCTGCTCCTGCTGCGGCTGACGCGCGTGCCCCGGCCCCTCGCCGTCGTCCTGTACTCCCTGCCGCTCTACCTCGTCCTGACCGTGCTCTCCACCAACGCGGCCATCCACCTGGACTTCTGGCTGTGGGACCGGTTCCCGGACTTCGCCAACGCCACCAGCCCGTGGGTGCCCTGGTACCTCATGACCCTGGTCTCCCTCCCCGTGTCGGTCGCCCTCGCGGCGCTGCTGACCACCCGCTCCCGACGAAACCGGGACACCGCCGGGGTCTGAACCCGACCGAGGCCGGTCCGAAAAGCACTGGTCGGTACCGGCCCGGTCGGAAACAATGCACGGGTGCTACTGACGATCACCACCACGGCCCAACCGGCGACGGACCTCGGACACCTGCTGCACAAGCACCCCGACAAGGCGCAGAGCTTCGAGCAGTCCTTCGGGACGGCGCACGTCTTCTACCCCGAGGCCACCGACGAACGCTGTACGGCCGCGCTGCTCCTGGAAGTGGACCCGCGGGCGCTGCTGCGCTCGCGGACGTCGGTGAGCACCCCGGACTTCGCCCTCGCGCAGTACGTCAACGACCGCCCCTACGCCTCCTCCTCGCTGTTCACGGTGGCGCTGGGCAGGGTGCTGCGGTCCGCGATCCGGGGGACGAGCGAGCGCCGCCCCGAACTGGCGCGCACACCCCTTCCGCTGGTCCTGCACCTGCCCGCCGTGCCCTGCCGCCCCGGCCCCGAGAGGGCGCGTGCGCTCTTCGAGCCCCTGGGCTGGTCGGTGGAGGCCATCCCGGTCCCGCTCGACCCCGAACTGCCCGGCTGGGGCGACTCGCACCACCTGTCGCTCACCCTGACCGGCACCCTGCGGCTGTCCGAGGCGCTGAGCCACCTGTACGTGCTGCTGCCCGCGATGGAGGGCGGCCACAAGCACTACTGGGTGGACTCCACCGAGATCGACAAGCTCCTGCGGGCGGGCGGGGCCCCGGTCGACGGCGTCGTCGACGAGGCGGGCGCGGGCTGGCTGGCCGGACACCCCGAACGCGCCTGGATCACCCGCCGCTACCTCGCGCGCCGGGAGACGTACGTGCGCACCGCCCTGGCCCGGCTGGAAGAGGCCGGGGACCCCGGGTCCGGACCGGACGACGAGGACGGCGCCCCCGGGGAGAACGCCGCCGCCCTCCCGCGCGACCCGGCCGTGGAGGAGCGCGAGCCCTCCCTGGCCGAACAGCGCGCGGGCGCGGTCACCGCGGTCCTGGGCGCGGAACGGGCCACCAGCGTCATCGACCTCGGCTGCGGTGGGGGCCGTCTGCTGGAGCGGCTGGTCCGCGACCGCTCCCTGGAGCGCGTCACCGGCGTGGACGTGCACCTCGGCAGCCTGGAGATCGCCCACCGCAGGCTCTGCGAGGGCTGCCACCCGGACGGCGGCAGGCGCCACCGGCCCCTCTTCGCGGACTCCGACACCCGCCGCGAGGAGCGATCGCGGCCCGGGACCCGCCCCGAACTGCTGCTGGGCTCCGTGGTCTACCGGGACCGGCGCTTCCGTGACCACGACGCGGCGGTGCTCATGGAGGTCGTCGAGCACCTCGACCCCTCCCGGCTGCCCGCCATGGAGCAGGTGGTCTTCGGCGACGCCGCACCCCGGCTCGTCGTGGTCACCACACCCAACATCGAGTACAACCGCCACTACGAGGGACTGGCCGAAGGGGAGTTCCGGCACGCCGACCACCGCTTCGAGTGGACCCGCGCCGAGTTCGCCGCCTGGGCCGACCGGGTCGCCGCCGAACACGGCTACACCGTCCGACACCTGCCGGTCGGCCCCGAACACCCCGAGACCGGCGCACCGACCCAGATGGGAGTCTTCACCAAGTGAACGAGCCGAACGACGAGGCCGCCCGCGAGCCCCGCGTGCTCGGCGTGCCCCGCATGGGGCTCGTCCTGCTGGTCGGGGTCTCCGGATCGGGCAAGTCCACTTTCGCGGCCAGGCACTTCGAGCCCACCCAGGTGATCGGCTCCGACTTCTGCCGGGGCGTGGTCAGCGACGACGAGAACGACCAGACCGCCACCGCCGACGCCTTCGCCCTGCTGGGCACGATCGTGGACATCCGGCTGCGGCGCGGACTGCTCACCGTGGTGGACGCCACCAACGTCCAGCGCAGGGCACGCGACCAGCTCGTCCGCATCGCGAAGGACAACGACGTCCTCACCACGGCGATCGTCCTCGACGTGCCCGAGTCGGTGGCCCGCGCCCGCAACCGCGCCCGCCTCGACCGCGACTTCGGGGACCACGTGATCCGCCGTCAGCGCCGCGACCTCAGGGAGGGCCTCAAGCGGATGTCCCGAGAGGGGATCCGGCGGACGTACGTCCTCAGGGGACAGGAGGAGATCGACGCCGTCCGGATCGAGCTGGAACGCCCCTGGCCGGAGCGGACCGAGCTCACCGGCCCCTTCGACATCGTCGGTGACGTCCACGGCTGCCGTTCCGAGCTGGAGAGCCTGCTGACGCGGCTCGGCTACCAGCTGCGCCGCGACGACCGGGGACGGCCGGTCGGCGCCCGGCACCCCGAGGGCCGTACGGCGGTGTTCGTCGGTGACCTCGTGGACCGGGGCCCCGACAGCCCCGGCGTCCTGCGCCTGGTCATGGGGATGGTCTCCGACGGCGACGCCCTCTGCGTGCCCGGAAACCACGAGAACAAGCTGGTCCGCCACCTCAGCACCGGCAAGGGCCGACTCACCCACGGCCTGGCCGAGACCGTGGAGCAGCTGGGTCGCGAGAGCGAGGAGTTCCGCAAGGAGGTCCTGGAGTTCTGCGACGGCCTGGTCAGCCACCTGGTGCTGGACGGAGGCGACCTGGTGGTCGCGCACGCCGGGCTCAAGGAGGAGTACCACAACCGCGCCTCGGGGCGGGTGCGCTCCTTCGCCCTGTACGGCGAGACCACCGGTGAGACCGACGAGTTCGGCCTCCCCGTCCGCCTGCCCTGGGCCCGCGAGTACCGGGGCCGGGCCACGGTGGTCTACGGGCACGTCCCCACGAACAAGGCCGAGTGGATCAACCGCACCATCTGCCTGGACACCGGTTGCGTGTTCGGCGGCAGGCTCACCGCGCTGCGCTACCCCGAACGGGAGATCGTGGACGTGGACGCCGAGCGCACCTGGTACGAGCCGGTCCGTCCCCTGGTCGAGACCCCGCCCGAGCGCGACGAGGACGGCACCGGCCGGGTCGTCGACATCAAGGACGTCGGCGTGGGCGACCCCCACGCCGGACTCGTCGTCGAGACCGGGTACGGGACCGTGCGCGCCGACCCCGAGAGCGCCATGGCCGCCCTGGAGGTGATGAGCCGGTTCTCGGTGGATCCCCGCTGGCTGGTGTACCTGCCGCCGACCATGGCCCCGGCCCCGACCGCCGCCGACCCCGAACTGTTGGAGCGCCCCGACGAGGCCTTCGCCGCCTACCGGGGCTCCGGGGTGGGCGAGGTGGTCTGCCAGGAGAAGCACATGGGCTCGCGGGCCGTGGCCGTGCTGTGCCGCGACGGGGCCGCCGCCGCGCGCCGCTTCGTCCCGGGGGAGCTCGGCACCGTCTACACCCGCACCGGACGCCCCTTCTTCCGGGACCCCGAGGTCCAGGCCGAGGTGGTGGACCGGCTGCGGCGGGCGGTGACCGAGGCCGGGCTCTGGGACCGGCTGGGCACCGACTGGCTGGCCCTGGACGGCGAGATGCTGCCCTGGTCCGCCAAGGCGCACGCGCTCATCCGGGAGCAGTACGCCTCGGTGGGCGCGGCCGCCCGGGCCTCCCTGCCCGCCGCCTCCGCCGCCCTGTCGGCGGCGGCCGCCCGGGGCGTGGACGTCGGCGGGCTCGCCGCGACCATCGCCCGCCGCACCGAGCAGACCGAGGCGTTCAGCGAGGTCTACCGTCGCTACACCTGGGACACCGAGGGGGCGGACGGGCTCCGCTACGCCCCGTTCGCGCTCCTGGCCACCGAGGGGAAGGAGTACACCGAGGCCGACCACCTCTGGCACATGGGCGTGGCCGAACAGCTGGCCGGGACCGGTGGGATGGTCCAGGCCACCCGCTACCTGGTCGTGGACACCACCGAACCGGCCTCCTGCGCGGCCGCCGCCGCGTGGTGGCGCGAGATGGTCGACCACGGCGGGGAGGGCATGGTGGTCAAACCCCTGCTCGGTGCCCGGGCGAAGGGGCGCAAGGGCCTGGCCCTGCCGGGGCTGAAGGTGCGCGGCCCCGAGTACCTGCGGATCATCTACGGGGCCGACTACACCGACCCGGAACGGATCGCGGTGCTCAGGGACCGCAAACTCGGCCGCAAGAACGGCCTGGCCATGCGCGAGCACAAGCTCGGGCTGGAGGCCCTGACCCGCCAGGCCGCAGGTGAGCCGCTGTGGCGCGTGCACGAACCGGTGTTCGCGGTGCTCGCCCTGGAGACCGAGCCGGTCGACCCGCGGCTGTAGCCGGGCCGACCCGGCGGAGGGTGCGGGGCGCGCGGGAAAACCCCTTGCGCGCCCCGCACCCTTTTCCGCATGATCTCCCTGATCAGAACCGACGACAGAAGGGCCGACGGCATGCGGCGATCCCACGGAAGCTCCGAGTCCACCATCCGGATCGAAACTCTCCTGGGAACCGCACGTGACCACCCTGAACATCGGAATCCTCGCGCACGTCGACGCGGGTAAGACCAGCCTCACCGAGCGCCTGCTCTTCGACGCCGGTGCCACCGACCGGCTCGGCAGCGTCGACTCCGGCGACACCCAGACCGACACCGGCCGGATCGAACGCGAACGCGGCATCACCGTGCGCACCGCCGTGGCGTCCTTCCGGGTCGGCGCCGTCCAGGTCAACCTGATCGACACCCCCGGCCACGCCGACTTCGTCGCGGAGGTCGAACGCGCCCTCGCGGTGCTCGACGGCGCCGTCCTGGTGCTGTCCGCCGTGGAGGGCGTGCAGCCGCACACCCGCCTGCTCATGCGGGTGCTGCGGGAGATGCGCCTGCCGGTGCTGCTGTTCGTCAACAAGATCGACCGGGGCGGCGCCGAACCCGCGCGCGTCTTCGAGCAGGTCCGACGCCGCCTCACCGGCCGCGCCCTCGCCCTGGACACCGTCACGGACGCGGGTGCCGCACGCGCGCGGGTGGCCGCCCTCGACCTGGGCGACCCCGGGCACGCCGCCAGCACGGCCGAGTTCCTCGCCGAACACGACGACGGGCTCCTGGCCGCGCTGGTCGAGGACCGGCCGCTCCCGGGCCCCGAGTCCCTGCGGTCCACGCTGCGAGCCCAGGTGCTGCGCGGCCTGGCCCACCCGGTGCTGTCGGGTTCCGCGATCACCGGTGCGGGAATCCCCGAACTGACGGCGGCCCTCGCGGACCTGCTGCCCGCCCGCCCCGGGCCCGGACCGGACGGGGGCGCCGGTGCCGGACGGGAGGCCGCAGGAGAGCCCCGGGGCACGGTGTTCGCGATCGAGCGCTCACCGACCGGCGAGAAGACCGGCTACCTGAGGCTGTACGAGGGATCCCTGCGCACCCGGGAGCGGGTGGGGTTCGAGCGGGCGGACCCCGCCGACGGCGAACCGCACGAGGGACGCCTCACGCGTCTGGAGGTCGTCGGATCCGAGGGCGAACGGGACCGACCCCTCACAGCGGGCGGGATCGGCCGGATCCGCGGTCTGCCCGGGCTGCGGGTCGGTGACCGGATCGGGCGCCCCGTCCACGCCCCGCCGCTGGCGCGCCCGGCCCTGGAGTCGGTGGTCCGGCCGGTCCGCCCGGAGGACGGGAACCGGCTCCACTCGGCGCTGGCCGCGCTCTCGGACCAGGACCCGCTGATCCGGCTGCGCACGGTACCGGGGGAGGGGCTGTCCGTGCTCCTCCACGGCGAGGTGCAGAAGGAGGTCGTGGCCGCCACCCTGGCCGAGGACTTCGGCGTCGAGGCGGTCTTCGCGGCCAGCAGCGTGGTGCACGCCGAACGCCCGTCCGGCTCCGGCACGGCGGTCGAGCCGGTCCGCCTCACCCGGGAGATCGGCGGCCCCGTCACCGTCGGGCTGCGCGTGGACCCGGGGGAGGAGGGGTCCGGTGTGGTCTTCCGGCGTGAGACGGAACTGGGGGCGCTGCTGCCCGCCTACGACCGGGCGGTGGAGGACGCCGTACGCGACGCCCTCGGGCAGGGGCTGTACGGCTGGCCGGTGACCGACTGCGTGGTGACCCTGGTGCGGAGCGGCTACGTCGCCCCGCTCGCGGAGGCGGCGCACTTCCGTCTGCTGGTCCCGATGGTGGCCCTGCGGGCCCTGGAACGGGCGGGGAGCCGGGTGTTCGAACCGGTGCACGCGTTCGAGCTGTCGGTGCCCGCCACCGAACTCAGCTCGGTGCTCTCCCTGCTCGGCGGGCACGGGGCCCGGGTCCGGGAGACCGAGGCCGAGGGGGACACCTGGCGGGTGACCGGCGAGGTCGGGGCGGGCGAGGCCCACCCGGTCGGCGCGGCGCTCGCCGGGGCCACCCGGGGCGAGGGCGTGTGGGTCAGCCGTCCGGCGGGCGACCGGCCGGTACGGGGGCGGCCCCCTCACCGGACCCGCACCGACGGCAACCCGCTGGACCCCGCCGAGTACCTGGTGTACCTGGGCAACGCGGGCCGCGCCGGGATCGGCGGGTAGACCGCCCGGGTCGGCCCACAGCTGTGGACCGGACCGGACCAGCGGGGCGACGGCGGCCCGGACCTTGGAGGATCACACCGGGGTCCGGGCCGCCGACCGTCGTGGGATCACAACAATCGGACACCGGGACGCCTTCATTTCACGCGCACTCCTTCAAGCGGACACCCGTGGCGGCGATGATGTGGCCGCACGGATCCCCCCATTCCCCGCAGAAACCGGAGCAGGCGTGTCCCCAACCCCCTCCAGAGCCACGGTCCCGGTCCGCCGGAGATCCCTCGCCTCCGCCGCCGCGCTCGCGGCCGCCGCCCTGGGAGCGGGCCTCTTGGCTCCGCTGCCCGCCCTCGCCTCCGCCGACACCCCCGTGATCAGCGAGGTCTACGGCGGTGGTGGCAACAGCGGCGCGCAGCTGCGCCACGACTTCGTCGAGCTGGGCAACCCCACCGCCGCCGACGTCGACCTGACCGGGTGGAGCGTGCAGTACCTGCCCGCGCGCCCCGGACCGAACACCCGGGTCCAGGTGACCCCGCTCAGCGGCAGCGTCGCCGCGGGCGAGCACCACCTCGTCCGCCAGGCGGCGGGCGCGGGCGGCACCACCGACCTCCCCGCCCCCGACGACACCGGCAACACCAACATGTCGGCCTCCGCCGGGGCCGTGCTCCTGGTGTCGGGCACCACCCCCGTCGAGTGCCGCACCGCCGCGACCTGCGCCGAGGACGGCTCGATCGTCGACGTCGTCGGCTACGGCGACGCCGTGGTCCACGCCGGGGCACCCGCGCCCGGCACCGGCAACACCACCTCCGCCTCGCGCGACGGGGGGTTCACCCACTCCGGCGACAACTCCGCCGACTTCACCGTGGGCGAGCCGACCCCCACCAATGGCGCGGGCGAGACCGTCGAGGGCCCCGGCGGGGGAGGGCCGGAGGAGCCCGTCGAACCCGGTGACCTGCGCATCCACGACGTCCAGGGCACCACCCGCACCTCCCCGTACGCGGGGGAGCGGGTGACCGGCCTGCCCGGCGTGGTCACCGCAGTCAACGCCTTCGGCAGCGCCCGGGGGTTCTGGTTCCAGGACACCGAGGGCGACGGCGACCCGCGCACCAGCGAGGCGCTCTTCGTCCTCACCGGCTCCACCACCCCCGACGTCGCGGTCGGTGACGAGGTCCTGGCCGCCGGACAGGTGGGCGAGTACCGCCCCCAGGCGGGTGCGCAGACCGCCACCCAGCTGGAGAAGGCCCGCTGGACCACCCTCTCCCGGGGCAACGACCTGCCGGAGGCGGTCCTGCTCGACGCCGACGCGATCCCCGAGGCGTACGCCCCCGACCACGGCGGCGACGTCACCGAGCTCGAACTCCGGCCCGACGAGTACGCCCTGGACTTCTGGGCCGCCCACGAGCACATGACCGTCCGCGTCGAGGACGCCCCCGTCGTCGGGGCCACCGACGGCTACCACGCCCTGTGGGTGACCACCCGGCCCGACGCGAACCGCACCCCCAACGGCGGCGTGCACTACGGCTCCTACGACGACCCCAACAGCGGCCGCGTGAAGATCGAGTCGCTGCTCGACCGCGACGTGAGCCCCTTCCCCAAGGCCGACGTCGGTGACACCCTCGCGGGCGTCACCGAGGGCCCCGTCGCCTACAGCCGGTTCGGCGGCTACCTGATCCGCGCCACCACCCTGGGCGAACACGTCCCCGGTGACCTGGAGCGCGTCGCGGTCCGCGACACCGCGCGGCACGAGATCGGCGTGGCCACCTACAACGTCGAGAACCTCGGCGGTGCGGACGACCAGGCCGACTTCGACGCCCTCGCGGAGGGGTTCGTGAGCTACCTGGGCGCGCCGGACATCGTCGGCCTGGAGGAGATCCAGGACAACAGCAGCGAGACCGACGACGGCGTCGTGGCCGCCGACGTCACCCTGGACCGCCTCGTCGACGCCATCGAGGCGGCGGGCGGCCCCGCCTACGAGTGGCGGGAGATCAGCCCCGAGGACAAGAAGGACGGCGGCGTCCCCGGCGGGAACATCCGCAACGCCTTCCTCTTCAACCCCGCCAGGGTCCAGTTCGTGGACGTCGAGGGCGGTGACGCCACCACCCCCGTCGAGGTCGTGGAGGGCGAACGCGGCGTCGGGCTGTCCGTCTCCCCGGGGCGGATCGCGCCCGGGGACGAGGCCTGGAACTCCAGCCGCAAGCCGCTGGTCGGCCACTTCCGCGCGCTCAACCGCGACGTGTACGTGGTCACCAACCACTTCAACGCCAAGGGCGGCGACGAGTCCCTGCACGGCGTCAACCAGCCGCCGAGCCGGGTGACCGAGACCCAGCGACACCAGCAGGCCACCCTGGTCCGCGAGTTCGCGGACGACCTCCTCGCCGCCGACCCCGACGCCAACCTGGTGGTGATGGGCGACCTGAACGACTTCCAGTTCTCGACGACCCTGGACATCCTCACCGGCGACGGCGCGCTCACCAACCCCATGGCGGACCTGGGCGGGGGTGAGGGCTACAACTACGTCTTCGACGGCAACTCCCAGGCCCTCGACCACATCCTGGTCAACGGCGCCCTGGCCGGACGGGTCGACTACGAGATCGCCCGGATCAACTCCGAGTTCCACGACCAGGTCAGCGACCACGACCCGCAGGTCCTGCGGATCGACACCCGGCGCAGCACCTCGCCGGGCCGGAGCTGACCACCGCACGACACACGACGGGGCGGGCACCGCACGCGGCGCCCGCCCCCCGTGTTCCCGGGGCGATCCGACACGTCGCGAGGGTCACCCGCGATGGGTCGCGGCGCGCCCCTATCCTGGGAGGGTCCGCACCGCCCATCCCAGGGAAGCGATGATGAACGTACTGCTCACCGGTGGCGCCGGGTACATCGGCACCCACACCGCGGTCGAACTCCTCCAGGCCGGGCACGGGGTCGTGGTCGTCGACTCCCTCGTCAACAGCCACGAGGAGGCCCTGCGCCGGGTCGAGCGGATCACGGGCCGCACGCTCGCGTTCCACCGCGTCGACTGCACCGACGCCGACGCCGTGCGCGACGTCTTCGAGCGGCACGAGATCGACGCCGTCATCCACCTGGCCGGGTTCAAGGCCGTGGGCGAGTCCGTCGAGCAGCCCCTGCGCTACTACCGCAACAACCTCGACGCCCTGCTGACCCTCTGCGAGGTCATGGACGAGGCCGGGGTGCGCGACCTCGTCCTCAGCTCCTCCGCCACCGTCTACGGCGACCCCCGGCGCGTGCCGATCCCCGAGGACGCCGAGCTGTCGACCACCAACCCCTACGGCAACACCAAGCTGTTCGCCGAGCGCATCCTGGACGACCTGGCCGCCGCCGACCCGCGCTGGCGGATCGTCTCCCTGCGCTACTTCAACCCGATCGGGGCCCACCCCAGCGGCCTGATCGGTGAGGACCCCCAGGGCGTCCCGAACAACCTCTTCCCCTACATCGCCCAGGTCGCCGCCGGACGCCGCGAGCGCCTGAACGTGTACGGGGACGACTACGACACCCCGGACGGCACCGGAGTCCGCGACTACCTGCACGTGGTGGACCTGGCCGCGGGCCACCTGGCCGCCGTGGACCACCTCACCGACTCCCCCGGCCACCGCGTCTACAACCTCGGCACGGGCCAGGGCACCTCCGTCATGGAGAGCCTGCGCGCCTTCGAGCGCGCCACCGGGTCGCCCGTCCCGTACACGGTCACCGGGCGGCGCCCCGGCGACATCGCCGTCTGCTACGCCGACCCCTCGGCCGCCTCCCGCGACCTGGGCTGGAAGGCGGAGCTGACCGTGGACGACGCCTGCCGCGACACCTGGCGCTGGCAGTCCGCCAACCCCGGAGGGTTCGCGGGTTGAGCGCTCCGGACACCCGGTCCGGACACCCGGTCCGCGTGCCGGGCGGCACACCCGTCGGTGCGTCCCGACCGTGGTGAACGGCCTAGACTGGACGGACATCCACATTTTTCTGCGGAAGGTCCTCCGTCGTGTCCGTTGGTGCTGACAGCACGTTCGACACCGTCCTCGTCGTCGACTTCGGTGCGCAGTACGCGCAGCTGATCGCCCGACGGGTCCGGGAATGCCACGTGCACAGCGAGATCGTGCCCTCGACCATGCCGGTCGAGGAGATGCTCGCCAAGAAACCCAAGGCCATCATCCTCTCGGGTGGCCCCTCCTCGGTGTACGCCGAGGGCGCCCCGAGCGTGGGGGCCGAGCTGTTCGAGACCGGGGTCCCGACCTTCGGCATCTGCTACGGCTTCCAGGCCATGACCCGCGCCCTGGGCGGGGTCGTGGACCGCACCGACCTGAGCGAGTTCGGCCGCACCGCGTTGACCGCCAGCGCCGACTCCGTCCTGTTCGAGGGCCTGCCCGAGGACCTGAGCGTGTGGATGTCGCACGGCGACTCCGTGGTCCAGGCCCCGGCCGGGTTCAAGAGCACCGCCAGCACCGCGGGCGCCCCGGTCGCCGCCTTCGAGGACACCGAGCGCCGCCTGTTCGGCGTCCAGTTCCACCCCGAGGTCATGCACACCGAGCACGGCCAGGAGCTGATGCGTCGCTTCCTCTACGAGGGCGCGGGCTGCCGTCCCACCTGGACGATGGTGAACATCGTCGAGGAGCAGCTGGAGCGCATCCGCGAGCAGATCGGTGACAAGCGCGTGATCTGCGCGCTCAGCGGCGGTGTCGACTCCGCCGTCGCCGGCGCCCTGGTGCAGCGCGCCGTGGGCGACCAGCTCACCTGCGTGTTCGTGGACCACGGCCTGCTCCGCAAGGGCGAGGCCGACCAGGTCGAGAAGGACTTCGTCGCGATCACCGGCGCCAAGCTCAAGGTGGTCGACGCCGAGGAGCAGTTCCTCTCGGAGCTGGCCGGGGTGACCGACCCCGAGGAGAAGCGCAAGATCATCGGTCGCGAGTTCATCCGCGTCTTCGAGCAGGCGGCCCGCGAGGTCGTCGCGGAGAGCGGCGAGGACGGCGCCGAGGTCGAGTTCCTGGTCCAGGGCACCCTGTACCCGGACGTCGTGGAGTCCGGCGGCGGCACCGGCACCGCGAACATCAAGTCGCACCACAACGTGGGCGGCCTGCCCGACGACCTCCAGTTCACGCTGGTGGAGCCGCTGCGCGAGCTGTTCAAGGACGAGGTCCGCAAGGTCGGTGAGGAGCTGGGCCTGCCGCCCGAGATGGTGTGGCGCCAGCCCTTCCCCGGCCCGGGCCTGGGCATCCGGATCATCGGTGAGGTGAACCGGGAACGCCTGGAGATCCTGCGCGAGGCCGACGCGATCGCCCGCGAGGAGCTCAGCCGCGCCGGGCTGGACCGCGACATCTGGCAGTGCCCCGTCGTGCTGCTGGCCGACGTCCGCTCGGTGGGCGTCCAGGGTGACGGCCGCACCTACGGCCACCCCGTGGTGCTCCGCCCGGTGAGCAGTGAGGACGCGATGACCGCCGACTGGTCGCGCGTGCCCTACGACGTGCTCGCCCGCATCTCCAACCGCATCACCAACGAGGTCCGCGAGATCAACCGGGTGACGCTGGACGTGACCAGCAAGCCCCCGGGCACCATCGAGTGGGAGTAGCCCCGCGGCGCTCCTGACATGAGCGGGCCCGGCACACGGTGTGTGCCGGGCCCGACGCGTTTTCGGGGCCCCGTCTCGGGGAGCCCCGTGTCAGTCCTGGCTGACGGACACGCGGATCTCCGTGTCGTCGGCGTCCTCGGAGTGGGTGAGGACCAGGCTGGAGGGCTCCTCGCCCGACCTCACGCTGAACACCAGGTCACCCCGGGCCTCCGCGCCCGGGGGAACCGGCTCCCAGAGGGTGCCCTTCTTCTCCTCGGAGGTGGGGGTGTCGGCGGTGATCCACCGGTTGCTCTCGGTGACCAGGCGCTGCTCGGCCGAGCTGAACACGATCTCGTCGCTGCCGAGGTTCTCCAGGGCCAGGTCGGCCACGCAGTACACCCCGCCCTCGATGCTCGACCGGCCCGGGATCGCCTCCAGGCAGCGCACCTCGGCGGTGTAGCGGACCGTGCCGTCCTCGGACACCTTCTCCCCGTCGGTGTCGGAGGGGTCGGGCATCTCCGGGTCCATGTTGCCGAGACCGTCGTCGGGCACGTTCGGGTCCGGGGCGGGATCCTCCCTGCCCTGGTTGGCCGGCGGGGTGTTCTGGTCGCTCGCACCGGACCCGGGCCGGTTGAGGACGAGGACGGCCACGACCACCAGCAGTACGGCCAGGGCGATACCGCCCGCGAGCAGACCCCAGAACAGACCGCCCCTCCTGCCGGGCGCGGCGGGCCGGTGCGGGGGCGGCGGCACCGGCGGCACGTACGGCTGGGGTCCCCGCTGCTGCTGCTCGGCCGGGGGCGGCACCATCGGGATGGGGCCGGTGGCGGCCGGGTGCTGCGCGGGGGGCGGACCCGCCGGGGCGGGACGCTGCTGCTGGCCGTGGGTGACCGGGTGCGGACCGGCCGGGTGACCGGCGACGGGGTGGACCGGCGGCGGCACGTGCTGCGACCGCGTGTAGTTGCCGGTCTGGTGCGCGGGCGGCGGCATCGGCGGCGGGGGCTGCTGGTAGTGGCCGGGCGCCGGATGGCGCATGCCCGACATGGTCTGGTGCGCGGGGTGCGGCATGCCCGGGGGCATCGGGGGCAGGTTCGGCCGCCACGACTGGTGCAGGGCGTGCGAGACCATGTCGTTGGGGTTGCTGGTGTCCTCCCCGCCCGCGAGCTCCAGCAGAAGGTCCTGGGCGGTGGGGCGGCGGCCCGGCTCCTTGGCCAGGGCGCGGGTCACCAGGCGGTCCAGCGGACTGTCCAGGTTGCCGATCTGCGGCTCCGCGAACAGCACCCGCTTGCCCAGCGTCATCGCGTCGCCGTTGCCGAAGGGGTGCGTGCCGTTGCCCGCGAACGCCACCAGGCAGCCCCAGGCGAAGATGTCCGCCGAGGTGGTGACCTTCTCCTCCAGTAGCTGCTCGGGCGCCATCCAGCCGGGGCTGCCCATGACGATGCCGGTCTGGGTGTGGTTGGTCGCGGTGTTCATCGCGCGCGCGATGCCGAAGTCGATCACCCGGGGGCCGGAGAGCGACAGCAGGACGTTGGCGGGCTTGAGGTCCCGGTGGACCAGCCCGGTGCGGTGGATGGCGGCGAGCGCCGCGGCCACGCCCAGGGCGAAGCCGTGCAGCGTGGAGGAGTCCAGGGGCCCGTGCTCGGCGATGTGCTCGGCCAAGGCCGTGCCCGCGATGTACTCGGTGACCATGTAGGGACGGTTCTCGAACGTCCCGTGGTCGAGCACCTTGGCGGTGCAGAAGGAGGCGACCTTGCGGGCGTTCTCCATCTCGTCGCGGAAGCGCGCCCGGGTCTGCTCGTCGAAGGCGAGCTCCGGACGGATGACCTTGATGGCTACCTGGTTGTTCTTCTCCGGCGTGCTGCCCAGGTAGACGGTGCCCATGCCGCCGCTGCCCAGCTTCCCGGACAGCACGTAGGGACCGATGGTGGCCGGATCTCCGGCGGCCAGCGGTTCCAGGTTCTTCGGGAGCCCATCCGACGGCAAGCGACCCTCCCCGACGGTGTCCAAACCCCGCCTTGCCCCAAGGTAGCGGTGTTTGTGCCCTGATTCCCACTCACGGACCGGATCGGGTCGTTCGGGGGTCGGGCGGTAGCTGACATGACAGTGGTGACGAACCCTGGATCAAGGGGACCCGCCCTCCCGGGCGCGGAGGTCCGCGCCGGTGGGAGGCGGTGAACACGGCGCGCCCCGTGGAGGGGTCTGTGTTCACGCAAGGTGGGGGTTCCTTTACGATTGGGGACTCGTGACCGTTGATACCACCGTAACCGTGCGGGTCCCCGCGAAGGTGAACCTCCAGTTGGCGGTGGGGCCCAGACGCGAGGACGGTTTCCACGCCCTCGTGAACGTGTTCCACGCCGTCTCGCTGTTCGATGAGGTTACCGTCAAGGCGGCGTCGCCGCGTCGGCCGCGTGCCCTCACCGCGTTGACCGCCACCGGGCAGTCGGAGTCCCACCTGGCCAGGGTGCCGCTGGACGAGAGCAACCTCGCGGCCCGCGCCGCGATCCTGCTGGCCGAGGAGACGGGCGTCGGCTTCCCCGTGGACATCCACCTCGACAAGCGCATCCCGGTGGCGGGCGGCATGGCCGGGGGCAGCGCGGACGCCGCCGCCGCGCTGGTGGCCTGCGACCGCCTGTGGGGCTGTGACCTGTCCCGGGAGCGCCTCCTCGGCCTCGCCGCCCGACTCGGCAGCGACGTGGCCTTCGGGCTGGTCGGTGACACGGCGGTGGGGACCGGGCGCGGAGAACTTCTCGAACCGATGGCCAGCCCCGGGCGGTACCGGTGGGTGTTCGCCCTGTCCCCGCGCGGCCTGTCCACCGCCGACGTGTTCGGTGAGTACGACCGGCTGCGTCCCGACGCCCCGGAACCGCGTCTGGACGCCGCTCTGGAGAAGGCCCTGGCCAGCGGTGACGCTGTGGCCCTGGGCGCCTCGCTGAGCAACGACCTCCAGCCCGCCGCGCTCTCGCTGCTGCCCGAGCTCCGACACACCCTGGACGCGGGCCGCGCCGCCGGTGCGCTCGGTGCCCTGGTGTCCGGATCCGGGCCCACGTGCGCCTTCCTGGTCGGCGGCGGGGGAGAGGACCCGGTCGCGGTGGCGGAACGGGAGGCCGGAGTGGTGTCCGCGCTGCGTGCCACCGGTCTGTGCGAGCAGGTCATCGCGGCCGACGGCGACGTCCCGGGAACCACCGTCGTGTGACGCATATCACTGGCTTTGTCGTCCCGATTCGGGCGATTTCCGCCATTGACCTCAACCATGGTTGAGGAAGAACACTGGTGGCATGACGACGCCAGCCACCTTCTCCAGGTACGCCGACCTCCCTGCGCTGATCGGGCTCATGGAGGGTGACGAGAAGCACAACGCCGCCGCGCACTCCACCCTCGACGTTCTCTGGGTCCTCTACGACCGGGTCCTCGACGTCTCGCCCGAGACCGCCGAGGACCCGGCCCGGGACCGCTTCCTCCTCTCCAAGGGACACGGTCCGGCCGCCTTCTACGCCGTACTCGCCGCCAAGGGCTTCCTCGACGTGCCCACCCTGCGCGGCTGGACCGCCTTCGACTCCCCGCTGGGCCACCACCCGGACCGCGTCCTGGTCCCCGGTGCGGAGATCGGCAGCGGGTCCCTCGGCCAGGGTTTGCCGCTGGGCCTGGGCACCGCCCTCGGACTGCGCGCCCAGGGAGTGCGCCGCGCTGACGGCACCGAACCCCGCGTGGTGGTGCTGGTCGGCGACGGCGAACTCGACGAGGGCAGCAACCACGAGGCCATCGCCGCCGCCGCGCGCCTGGGCACCGACAACCTGACCGTCGTGGTCATCGACAACGCCTCCGCCACCCACGGCTGGCCCGGCGGTGTCGGGCGCCGGTTCGAGGTCGAGGGCTGGGAGACCCGCGAGGTCGGCGGCCGCGACCACGACGCCCTCCACCACGCCTTCACCCGCACCAGCTCCGGACGGCCGCTGGCCGTCGTCGCCCGCGTCCGCAACGGAAACTGAAAGCGAGCCAGGTCATGCGTGACACCTTCGCCGCCGCCACCCACGAGGCACTCGACCGCGACCCCCGGGTCGCGCTGGTCCTCGCGGCCATCTCCGCGGACATGTTCCGCCGCGCCGCCACCCGCCACCCGGGGCGCGTGATCGACCTCGGTATCCGCGAACAGGCGATGATCGGCGTCGCCGGCGGCCTCGCGCTCTCCGGTATGCGCCCCATCGTGCACAGCTACACGCCGTTCCTGGTCGAGCGCCCCTTCGAGCAGATCAAGATCTCCCTCGCGCACCAGGACGCCGGCGCGATCCTGGTGAGCATCGGCGCCTCCCACGACGCCTCGGCCGAGGGCCGCACCCACCAGGCGCCCGAGGACGTGGCGCTCCTGGACACCCTGCCGGGCTGGACCGTGCACGTGCCGGGCCACCCCGACGAGGTGCGGACCATGATGGAGAGGGCGGTGCCCGGGGACGACCTCGTGTACCTGCGGCTGTCCGCCCAGACCAACAAGGCCGCGCTGCCCGTCGGCCCCCGCCTGAACGTGCTGCGCACGGGCTCCTCCCGCTCCGCCGGGGTGGTGGTGGCGGTCGGGCCCATGCTGGACCGGGTGCTGGAGGCCACCGCGGGCCTCGACGTCACCGTCGCCCACACCTCCACCGTCCGCCCCTTCGACCACGAGGGCCTCAGCTCGCTCACCGGGGCGGCGGGCAACGCCGACGTGCTGATCGTGGAGCCCTACCTGAAGGGGACCTCCGCCCACGAGGTGTCCGAGGCCCTGGCCGACCGCCGCCACCGCCAGATGTCCCTGGGCGTGTCCCGCCGCGCGGAGGTCCGCGCCTACGGCACCGCCGCCGACCACGACCGGCTCCACGGTCTGGACGTCGAGGGGATCGCCAAGTCCGCCCGGGAGTTCTTCCTGGTGTAGTGGACCCGCCCGGGGCCTCGCGTGGTGCGGCCCCGGGCGTCCCGCCCCAGGGCGTGTCCGCCGGACACGCCCTAGATCGTTGATGGGAAATCGCTGAACCTGCTGCGGGCATGACGAAGGGCGTCAAGGATCAGAGTGTGACCAAAGACCTTGACGCCCTTCTGACAGCACTCTACGTCCATCTGGACGATGAGGTGCTCCCTTCAGCGAACCGACCCCGACGGGCGGGGCGGCCCCGCCTGCTCACTGACGCCGAACTGGTCTGTGTGGCCATCGCCCAGGTCCTGCTGCGCCATGATTCCGAGCGGCACTGGATGCGCGCCGCACCAGCACGCATCGGCCATCTCTTCCCGCGTCTGCCCAGCCAGTCCGAGTACAACCGCCACCTGCGTGCGACGGCCCCGGCCCTGCTCCAAGCAGCTCGGTGGCTCGCCCGAGTCGCACCTACCTGGCACGAGAAACTGCGGTTGATGGATGGCACCCCGGTGCGCTGCGGTGCCTCACGAGTGACGGTCAACCGCTCCGGCCTGGGCGAGATCGCTGGCTATGGGATGGACCAGTCCCACCACGCGTTCTACTGGGGCGCCAAGCTCATGCTGATCACCACTGCCGAGGGGTCGGTGTGCGCGTTCTCCCTGGCCCATCCCAAGGAGCTGGACGAGCGCAAGCAGGCGCTGCACCTGCTCCACGTGCAGGGCTGCGCCCCCGGGCCGGGGCCGGTGCCGATCGTGTGCGACAAAGGGTTCGCCGGGGCCGGGATCGAGAAGGCCGCCGCTGGTCTGGGTCACGTTCTGGTCCGCCCCTCGCGCAAGGACGAGCCCGACCACGCTTTCCCGGGGTGGTTGCGTCAGCGGATCGAGGCGGTGATCTGGACGTTGAAGAACCAACTCGGGTTGGAACGCCACCAAGCTCGTACGACCGAAGGGCTCTGGGCCAGGGTGTGCCAGCGCGTCTGCGCGCTGAACGCGGTGATCTGGCACAACTGGCTGATCGGCGCCCCGGTCAAGCGGTCGCTGATCGCTTACGACCACTGACCAGGGCACACACTTTTCACATCAACGATCTAGGTCGTGTTTTTTGGATGCTTTCGCTGGTGGCGGCGGAGCCGCCATCGATGCGAGCGGCCGTCGCCCCTACTGTGCGCTGCTACGCAAGCTCCGCAGTGTCGCACAGCGGGGGCCCGCCCGGGTTTGGCTGTCCGAGCTTCATCGGCGCAGTGAGAGGCAGCCTGGTGGTCGCGAGCGCGGAATGATCCAAAAAACACGACCTAGCAGGCGTACGTTCTCCCGTCCGCCGCCTTGCCCCAGTTGCAGCTGCTCAACGTGCCCGCGGCCTTGTTGTCGTCCTTGCTGCCCGGCTTCTTCAGCCGGAGGTCGGGGTTGCGCCCGGTGCCGTCGTTGGGCAGCACGTGGCGCGCGTAGCCCCGGTAGACGTGGTGCGTGCCCTTGGCGTCCCTGTGGTTCCTCCCGGAGCCGGTGTGCACGTGGACGACGGCCCCGGCCGGAAGGTTGTACGAGGGCAGCGCCCGGCCGTAGGTGTTCGAGGTGATGTCCGGGACGTGGCCCCGGAGGTCGACGGTCTTCTTCGACACGTTCTTCACGACGAAGTACTCGCCGTTGAGGTTGGTCTGCTTGTTGTTCTTCACGTCGGCCCCGGCGGCGTTGGGCCGCACGTGGGTGATCATCAGGGCACCCGTGGTGGACGCGGCGTGCGCCGGTACGGGTACGAGGAACGCGGTGAGGAGTACGGCCGCGACGGCGGCACGGACGGAGCGCATGGGCTCCCCTTTCGGTTCACGCCGTCCTGCGATGCGGGCCTCCGGGGGGTGGCTCGCAAGCGGGGGTGCCGAGGACAGGGCAGAAGAGTAGCCCTTCCGTGCGGCGATCGGTGGCGAAATGGGCCGAGAAGCGAAAAGTGTCGTTCCTGGCGGTCAGCCGGTCCGTTCACCGTCGCGGGGGCAGCACAATGGAAGGGATGACGAATCTGGTCAACCTTCAGGACGTGTCCCTGGCCTACGGGCCGCTCGTACTCCTCGACAAGGTGTCCCTTGGCGTGGACGAGGGCGAACGCATCGGGGTGGTCGGCCGCAACGGCGGCGGCAAGTCCACGATGATCTCCGTGCTCGCCGGGCGGACCGAGCCCGACTCCGGTCGGGTCGTGCACAACCGGGGGCTGCGGGTCGGCTTCCTGCACCAGCGGGACGTCTTCCCCGACAGCACCGTCGGTGAGTTCGTGCTGGGCGGACGGGCCGAGCACGAGTGGGCGGGGGACGCGCGCATCCGCGACATCCTCCGTGGCCTGCTCGGCGGCTGGGACCTGGACGTGCCCATGTCCGGGCTGTCCGGCGGCGAGCGCCGCCGCTCCGGGCTGGCGCGGCTGCTGGTGGACGACCACGACCTCATCATCCTGGACGAGCCCACCAACCACCTCGACATCGAGGGCATCGCGTGGCTGGCCGAGCACCTGCGCGGCCGTCCGGAGTCCCTCGTGGTCGTGACCCACGACCGGTGGTTCCTGGACGCCGTCACCACCCGCACCTGGGAGGTCGGGCGCGGCGCCGTCGAGAGGTACGAGGGCGGGTACGCCGCCTACGTGCTGGCCAAGGCCGAGCGGGACCGCCAGGCCGCCGCCGAGGAGGACCGCCGCCAGAACCTCATGCGCAAGGAACTGGCCTGGCTGCGCAGGGGAGCGCCCGCGCGCACCTCCAAGCCCAAGTTCCGCATCGAGGCCGCCAACCAGCTCATCGCGAACGAGCCGCCGGCGCGCGACTCCGTGGAGCTGGTCCGCTTCGCCAGTTCGCGGCTAGGCAAGACCGTCATCGACCTCAAGAAGGTCTCGGTCTCCATCCCCGACCGCACGCTCCTGGACGAGCTCACCTGGCAGCTGGGCCCCGGTGACCGGGTCGGTCTGGTCGGCGTGAACGGCGCGGGCAAGTCCACCCTCCTGAAGATCCTCGCCGAGGAGCGCGAGCCCGACTCCGGAACGGTGCGCACCGGCCGGACCGTGAAGCTGGCGCACCTGTCCCAGAACGTCGCGGAACTCGACCCCACCGCGCGCCCGCTCCAGGCCGTCATGGACGTGCGCGAGCACATCACCATCGGCAAGCGCGACTACACCGCCAGCCAGATGCTGGAGAAGTTCGGCTTCCGGGGCGAGCGCCAGTGGACGCCGATCGGTGACCTGTCCGGCGGTGAGAAGCGCCGCCTCCAGCTGCTGCGCCTGCTCATGGACGAGCCCAACGTGCTGCTGCTGGACGAGCCCACCAACGACCTCGACATCGAGACCCTGACCGAGCTGGAGGACCTCCTCGACGGCTGGCCGGGCTCCCTCGTCCTGGTCAGCCACGACCGGTACTTCCTGGAGCGGATCACCGACCGCGTGCTCGCCCTGATGGGCGACGGGAGCCTGGCGTTCCTGCCCGGAGGCGTGGACGAGTACCTGGAGCGCCGGGAGGCCAGCGCGGGCGAGGTCACCGTGCCCCTGGGCGCCTCCGAGACCGCCGTCCAGGCGCCCGCCGCCGCCCCCGCCGTGTCCCAGGCCGAGCGCCGCGCCGCCCAGAAGGAGATGCAGCGCGTCGAACGGCGGATGGACAAGATCGCCAAGCGCGAGGAACAGCTCCACGAGCAGATGGCGGCGGCCGCCGAGGACTACACCCGGCTCGCGGACCTCGACGCCGAGGCCCGCACCCTCGCCTCCGAGAAGGAGGAGCTGGAGATGGTCTGGCTGGAGCAGGCCGAGCTGATCGGGGACTGACCGCTCAGCGCGACAGGTGGGCCAGGGCCGCCGCCAGGGCGCCCTCGGCGCCCGACGGCAGGTCCGGCAGCACCCCGGTGCCCTCCCAGTTGGTGTCGGTGACCGGATGGACCGGACGGCCGGTCGGCACCGCCAGTTCCAGGTGGGGGTGGAGCCGGAAGCCCTCGCGCGGGTGGGCGCCGCCCCTGGTGCGCTCGCCCACGACCGTGGCCCGCCCGTGCTGTTGCAGGTCGTAGGCGAGCTCCTCGGCGCCGGAGAAGGTGTCGGAGGCGGTCAGCACCGCCAGCGGCTTGCGGCCGCCGAACACGGGCCCGGCCACCGCGTGCGTCCAGGACTGCCGGGGTGCCCCGCCGTCACCGAAGTACATCGTGTGCAGGTGGGTGGGCTCGTCGAACAGGTGGCTGCAGACGAACGCCACCGTCGCGGGGTCACCGCCCCGGTTGCGCCGCAGGTCGATGACGAGTGCGTCCGCCTCCGCGACCAGCCGCAGCGCCGCCGTCAGCTGGGCCGCCGCCATCGACATCGGATACAGCAGCGGCCGCAGCTCCAGGAGGGCCGTACCGCCGTCCAGCCGCTCGACCCGGGCGACCCCGCCGCACCGTTCCCGCGCCTCGCGGGCCATGACCTCGATCAGCCCCGAGTCGTCGGGCAGGTCGGGGATCTCGTCCTCGTGGTGCTGGAGACGCAGGTGCGGGTCCCCGTTCAGGGACTGGAGGTCGGCGGTGAGCAGCTCCGCCAGTGAGGCGGGGCCGTCCGCCCGGCGGTAGTGGCCCGAGGCGTGCCGCTCGGCGAGGAGCCGCCGCAGCCGCTCGGCGAGTTCGGGGAAGACGTAGTTCCGGGCCACGAGGCGGCCGGACTCGGTGACCAGCTCGTCGATCAGGTCGGGGTCCATGGTGCTCCTGGGATGGGGGGTGGGGGCGCTTAGTAGAGCACGCGGCTTGACAAAGCGTCAAGAGTTCTTGACCCTTGAGGTCATGAACGACGACCCCCAGCCGATCTCCTCCCCGGAGCAGTTCAAGGCGCTGGCGCACCCGCTCCGCCAGCGGATGCTGTTCGTCCTCGGGGAGCGGCCCGCGACCGTCAGCCAGCTCGCCCAGACCCTGGACACCCGCAAGGGCAACGTCTCCCACCACCTCAAGCCGCTCCTCGCCGCCGGGATGGTGGAAGCCTCCGAGAGCAGGCGGGTGCGGGGTGGCACCGAGCAGTACTACCGGCGCACGTCGGGCGGCGTCGAGATCGCGGACGCCCGACCCGGTCCGGCCGCCGCGATGCTCCGGGCGGTCTCCGAGGAGTTCGCCGCCGCACCGGACGACCCGCTGCTGGCCCTGCGCCACCTGCGGCTCACCCCGGAGCAGGCCGGGCGGCTCCAGGACACGCTCCTCGCCCTGGTCTCGGAGACGGAGGAGGCCGACGACGACCAACCGCGCCACGGCCTGCTGGTCGCCCTCTACCGGCAGTAGGCTGCCCGTACGGTTCCGAACTCAGGAGGAGACGCCATGGCTGGCCTGGACGAGATCCCGGTGACCATGATCGACGGCCGGGAGACCACCTTCGGTGAGTGGTCCGGGAAGGTGCGCCTGGTGGTGAACGTGGCGTCCCGCTGCGGGCTCACCCCGCAGTACGGCGCGCTGGAGGAGCTCCAGAAGCGCTACGAGGACCGGGGGTTCACCGTGATCGGCCTCCCCAGCAACCAGTTCCTCCAGGAGTTCGGCGGCGAGGAGAAGATCGCGGAGTACTGCTCCATGACGTGGGGGGTGACCTTCCCGATGACCGAGAAGGTGAAGGTCAACGGACGGGGCCAGCACCCCCTTTACGCCGAGCTCACCAACGCCCCCGACGCGGAGGGCAATGCCGGGCGGGTGAAGTGGAACTTCGAGAAGTTCCTGGTGCTCCCCGACGGCCAGGTGCACCGGTTCCGCCCCGCCACCGTGCCGGACGCCCCCGAGATCGTGGAGCTCATCGAGCGGTCCCTGCCCGAGGGCGCCTGACCGCTCAACCCGTTCCGCAGTCGACGTAGTCCTCGATGCTCTCCAGGAACTCCTCCTCGACCAGTCGCAGGACGATCCTGTGCTCAAGGGTCGCGGAGACCCAGCTGTAGGGGACGAAGGACTCCTTCGCCTCTGGCGGCGGCTCCGCCTGGTCGTCCGTGAGCGCGCACGAGGAGAGAAGCAGGGCCAAGGACAGGGCCGGTCCCGTCCGGTGGAGGAGTTTCATCGAGTTCATGGGTGGTCGAAGCGGCTCCGTGTCCTAGCGGATCCGGGCCTGGAAGGCCTCGGCGATGGCCTGGGCGCCGGCGAGGTTGGTGTGGATGTCCGGGCCCCGGGCGGTGTCGCACATCCAGGTGAGGTCGCAGATCCGCTGGAGGTTGACCGGCATGCCCGTGGCGCTGTCGGCGGGGACCTCGGTGTCGGAGCCGTCGAAGGCGGTGTCCACGTCGGCCACGTCGATCCCGGCCGCCTCGTAGGAGGCGGTCAGCGACGCGTTCACCCGGTCGAGGATCTCCGCCGTCCGGGTGGACAGGCTCGCGTCGCCCGCCGTGTCGGGGTCCTCCAGGAGGGCGAGGGCCAGGAACGGGTTGTAGTAGGTCATCCCGACGATCCGCGTGCCCGGGTCGGCCGCATCGACCAGGCGCTCCGCGATCACCGGCACCTCGGTCTCCAGGCGCTCCAGGCCGTCCGTCACGCAGGCCTCGTCGACGCTGATCCCGTCGATGCCGAGCGCCTCCTCGTGGACGCCCTCGACGCAGCCGGTGAAGTTGTTGCCGCCGATGGTGAGGGTGACCAGGCCGACCGCGTCGCCGTGCTCCCGAAGGAAGTCCTCGGCCTGGTCGAGCTGGGACCCCTCCTCGTAACGGTCGTCGCACCCGGGGATGCCGCCGCCGACGAAGGTCGTGGTGTCCTCCCCGCCGCAGCCCATGCGCTCGTGCCGGAGCGTGGAGTCGGTGTCCTTCAGCGAGCGGTAGAGGACGTCGGTGTACCCCTCCGGGGTCTCCCGGGTCCGCCCCTGCTCGTCCGGCTGCACGCCCACGGTCAGCGAGTCGCCCAGGGACAGGTAGTGGTTCGGCGCCGGGGCGGGTTCTCCCGCGTCCTCACCCGAGCAGCCGACGACGACGAGGGTCGCGGCGACGGCGGCCATCCAACGGATTCTCAACGTGCTCTCCAACCAGGGCCCGTGACGGCGCGCCCCTGCCGCGTCCTCACCCCTGCGGGCCGGACGGGCTCCTGTCGAGGGGCGCGAGAAGGCTTCTCAGTAACGATGCCAGCTGTTCGCGCTCGGCGGCGGGCATCGGGGCCAGAAGGGTCTCCTCGTAGCTGAGGAGTGAGGCCAGGGCGGCGTCGATCCGCTCGGCGCCCCTCGCGGTGAGCCGGACCAGCACGCCGCGCTTGTCGGCGGGGTCGGGGCGGCGGCGCACGAGTTCGGCGGCGGCCAGCCGGTCCACGCGGTTGGTCATGGTTCCGGAGGTGACCAGGGTGGCCCGCAGCAGGCGCCCGGGGCTGAGCTCGTAGGGCGGGCCGGAGCGGCGGAGCTCGGCCAGGACGTCGAACTCCCAGGGCTCCAGGGCGTGCTCGGTGAAGACGGTGCGGCGGGCACGGTCGAGGTGGCGGGCGAGCCGGGAAACCCGGCTGAACACCTCCAGGGGTGTCACGTCCACGTCCGGCCGCTCGGAGCGCCACGCCTCGATCAGCCCATCCACCTCATCGCGCATGGCACCAGCATATCTCTTGACATCAAGATAGTGGGGCGGGTATACGAATACCCGCCCCACTGGTGACTCTCCCGCGGCCGGGGCCACGGTCAACGCTTGCGGCGTGTGTCCAGTCTCGGCTTGGACTCCAGCGCGGACAGCCCGTTCCAGGCCAGGTTGACCAGGTGCGCCGCCACCACCTCACGCTTGGGCTTGCGCACCTCCAGCCACCACTGGCCGGTCAGCGCCCACATACCAACCAGGGCCTGCGCGTACATCGGGGCGAGCGCCGGGTCGTAGCCGCGTTCGGAGAACTCGTCCGCCATGATGTGCTCGACCTGGCTGGCGATGTCGTTGATCAGGCTCGCGAAACTGCCGGTCCCGGAGGCCACGTGCGAGTCGCGGGTGAGCACCCGGAACCCCACGCTGTCCTCCTCGACGTAGCGCAGCAGGGCCAGGGCCGCCTTCTCGATCTTGCTTCGGGCGTGGTCGGCGGTGAGGGCCTCGCCCATCATCTCCAGGAGCGTGCGCATCTCCCGGTCGACGACGACGGCGTAGATGCCCTCTTTGCCACCGAAGTGCTCGTAGACCACGGGCTTGGACACCCCGGCCCGCGCGGCGATCTCCTCAACGGAGGTCGCGTCGAACCCGCGTTCGGCGAACAGCTCCCGGCCGATCTCCAACAGCTGTTGCCGACGCTCCTTGCCCGTCATGCGCTTGCGGCGCACTCGGGTCCTCTGCTCGCTGTCGGCTGCTCCCATGATGGTTACTGATCCTAGACCTTGACCCGCTTGGCAGCGAGTCGTTCGTTGTTGGGCCAGCGCACCTTGGTGGCCCAGCCGAACTTCTCGAACGCCCAGATGACCCGGGCGGAGATGTCGATCTGGCCCTTGAGCACACCGTGGCGGGCGCAGGTCGGGTCGGCGTGGTGCAGGTTGTGCCAGGACTCACCGAAGGACGGGATGGCCAGCCACCACACGTTGCGGGAGCGGTCGCGGACCTCGAAGTTCTCCTCGCCGATGGTGTGGCAGATGGAGTTGATCGACCAGGTCACGTGGTGCAGCAGCGCGACGCGGACCAGGCTCGCCCAGAAGAACGCGGTGACCGCGCCCCAGACGGACATGGTGACCAGGCCGCCGATGACGGCGGGGGCGAAGAGCGAGAAGAGCACGATCGGCAGGAACAGCTTGTCGACGAGGACGACGTCCTTGTCCTTGAGCAGGTCCGGGGTGAAGCGGCGCGGCGAGGTCTTCTTCTCGTCGAGGTACATCCACGCCATGTGGGCGTAGTACATGCCCTTGGCCACGGACTTCCAGTCGTCCCCGAAGCGCCACGGCGAGTGCGGGTCGCCCTCGGCGTCCGCGTACTTGTGGTGGCGGCGGTGGTCGGCCACCCACTTGATGACGCTGCCCTCGATGGCCATGGAGCCCGCGATCGCCAGCGCGATCCGCAGCGGGCGCTTGGCCTTGAAGGAGCCGTGGGTGAAGTGGCGGTGGAAGCCGACGGTGATGCCCAGGCCGCTGATCACGTAGAAGACCGCGGCGATGGCGATGTCGAGCAGCGACAGGCCCCAGCCCCAGAAGAAGGGCACCGCGGCGAGCAGCGCGATCAGGGGCACGAACACGAAGGCGAAGACGGTGTAGCGCTCGGCCTTGCCCCGCAGTTCGGGCTCGTACTCGGGGATCGCCTCGCGCTTGGGAGCGTCGGTGGCGGTCCCGGTGGGCTTCTCGGCGCCTTCGGTCGGCACCTCGGGAGCGGCGGTCATGGGTCTTGCACCTCGTCACGGAGAACGTCGTCGCCGGTCGGGACGGCGTCACGGGTGCGGTGCACCCGGCGGGACGGCCCAACCTATTCCTACGTAACCGTAACCTACGACCCCGTAGGTTTGGCAAGCCCCCGGGTGGAGGCGCTATGTTGGTGTCGAGCGTCCGGACGAGCGTCCGGAGCGTTCCCGGATGATGTAATCGGCAGCATCTGGGGTTTTGGTCCCCATCGTCCAGGTTCGAGCCCTGGTCCGGGAGCAACTCCCGCCGTCGCGCGACCGCCCCTCCGAGGGGACGGGACGCACCCCGTGCCGGGCACGGGAGAGGGACGGCGGCACAACTCACACCGGCGTCCGGCTGGCCCGCTCCTGCGGGCGTCCGCCGGGCGCCGCGCGCGCTGCGCCCTCACGTGCCTGATGTGTGCCGGTGACACACATGTATCCTTCCCATGTCGGCCGCTGGTCATCCGACGGCCGCCCGCGCGGCATGCGGGTCGCGCCGCCGAAGGGTGAGCCGACGTTCATATGCCAGCTATCACGAGGGGTCTCCTCCAGTGAGCGTGAACCGTCCGGCTGCCGTGATCATCCTCGCGGCGGGTGAGGGCACCCGAATGAAGTCGAAGCTTCCCAAGGTCCTTCACGAACTCAACGGCCGCAGCATGCTCGGCCACGTGCTCCACGCGTCCAGAGAACTCGATCCCGGCAACACGGTGGTGGTCGTGGGCCACGCCCGGGACCAGGTGCGAGCCCACCTGGCCGAGGTCGCCCCCGAAGCCGTCACGGCGGTGCAGGAGGAACAGAACGGCACCGGCCACGCCGTGCGCATGGCGGTCGAGGACCTGGCCGCCCAGGGCGTCGAACTCTCCGGGACCGTCGTCCTGACCTGCGGGGACACGCCCCTGCTGCGCGGCGAGACGCTCGCGTCGCTGGTCGCGGCGCACGAGAAGGAGGGCAACGCGGTCACCGTGCTGTCCGCCCGCGTCCCCGACCCCCACGGCTACGGGCGCATCGTGCGCGACGCCGACGGCTCCTTCACGGAGATCGTCGAGCACGCCGACGCCACGCCCGAACAGCACCTCGTCGACGAGATCAACTCCGGGATGTACGCCTTCGACGGCGCCCTCCTGAACAAGGTCGTCCAGCGCCTGTCCACGGACAACGCCAAGGGCGAGGAGTACATCACCGACGCGGTGGGCCTGCTCCGCGGCGACGGGCACCGGGTGGACGCCTGGAGCGCCGAGGACTGGAACGAGGTCCAGGGCGTCAACAACCGGGTGCAGCTCTCCGAGGCGCGCCGCGTCCTGAACGACCGTCTCCTGACCGGGCACATGCTGTCCGGCGTGACCATCGTCGACCCCGCGACGACCTGGGTGGACGCCCAGGTCAGCATTGGCGCGGACACCGTGGTCCACCCGAACAGCCGCCTCTACGGCACCACGCGGATCGGTGAGGACGCCGAGGTGGGCCCCGGCGCCGACCTGCGCGACACCCTCGTCGGTGACGGCGCGAAGGTCCGCGAGACCACCGCGGACGGGGCGGAGATCGGCCCCTGGGCCACCGTCGGCCCCTACACCTACCTGCGGCCGGGCACCCGCCTGGCCGAGCGGACCAAGGCCGGAGCCTTCGTCGAGGTCAAGAACTCGAACGTCGGCACCGGCTCGAAGATCCCGCACCTGACCTACGTCGGGGACGCGGACATCGGCGTGGGCAGCAACATCGGCTGCTCCTCGGTGTTCGTCAACTACGACGGGGTCAACAAGTCCCGGAGCACCATCGGTGACCACGTCCGCATCGGCAGCGACAACACCATCGTCGCTCCCGTGACCGTGGGCGACGGAGCCTACTCCGGGGCCGGGACCGTGGTCCGCGACGATGTCCCGCCCGGTGCCCTGGCGATCTCCGAAGGACACCGGCAGCGTAACGTCGAGGGCTGGACGCGGCGCAAGCGTCCGGGAACTCCGCCCGCCGAGGCGGCGGAGCAGGCGGAACGGCACAGAGCCGACGCCGCGAACAAGCAGTGACTGTGGGGGAGAAACACGTGACCGGCATGAAGGCCACCGGCCAGAAACAACTGATGCTGTTCTCGGGGCGTACGCACCCGGCCCTGGCCGAGGAGGTGGCGAAGGAGCTGGGGATAGAGGTGGTCCCCACCCGGTTCGACACCTTCGCCAACGGCGAGATCTTCATGCGGTACCTGGAGTCGGTGCGCGGCAGTGACGCGTTCGTCATCCAGAGCCACGCCGACCCGGTCAACGAGTCGATCATGGAGCAGCTGATCATGGTGGACGCGCTCAAGCGCGCCTCCGCCAAGCGGATCACCGTGGTCACCCCGATCCTGGGCTACGCCCGCCAGGACAAGAAGCACCGGGGCCGCGAGCCCATCTCCTCGCGCCTGGTCACCGACCTGTTCCGGACCGCGGGGGCGGACCGGATGATGGCGGTGGACCTGCACACCGACCAGATCCAGGGCTTCTTCGACGGCCCGGTGGACCACCTCTTCGCGCTGCCGATCCTGGCCGACCACATCGCCAGCCAGGTCGACCACGCGGAGATCACCGTGGTCTCCCCGGACGCCGGCCGCGTGCGCACCGCCGACCGCTGGGCGGACCGCCTGGGCGCTCCCCTGGCCATCATCCACAAGCGCCGTGACCCGGACGTCGCCAACCAGGTGAAGGTCCACGAGGTCGTCGGTGAGGTCAAGGACCGCGTGTGCGTCCTGGTCGACGACATGATCGACACCGGCGGCACCATCGTGAAGGCCTCCGAGGCCCTCTTCGAGCAGGGCGCCAAGAAGGTCCTGGTCGCGGCCACGCACGGTGTGCTGTCCGGCCCGGCCGCCGAGCGGCTCCAGAACTCGCGCATCTCCGAGGTGGTCATCACCAACACGCTCCCCGTCCCCGAGGAGCGCGCCTTCGAGAAGCTCACGCAGCTCTCGATCGCGCCGCTGGTCGCCCGCGCGATCAACGAGGTCTTCACCGACGGTTCGGTCACGAGCCTGTTCGACTAGGTTCGGTCACGAGCCTGTTCGACCAGCGTCGTCGTCGGCACCCGCGCCGGGCGCGGGTGCCCTCCGGCCGGACCTGGACGGGCCATGTACGGAGTCGTCACCAGAGACAGTAGACTTGGCCGAGTGTCCCCGTGTCCGGGTGGATTCCTTTTGTGTCTCCGCCCGGGATCAACGCGGGCAGGGGTGCGCGACGAGCGTTCCCGGGCCGGACGGGTCCGGTGACGGCTCGCCGGGCACGCCTGGAACCAGGGCGGTCGAGTCCTCAGCGAGCTGGGTGACCCCGTCGCAATTCTTCGCCGAGGGCGAGAATCGTTCGTACTACTGGAGTCGTGTTCCCCGTGCTGCGGGGTTGAACCCGAGGAGTTTTGTCGTGTCCGAGGTACGTATCGCTGCCGAGCCCCGCACGGAATTCGGCAAGGGCGCCTCCCGTCGCGCCCGCCGCGCGGGTAAGGTGCCGGCCGTCCTCTACGGCCACGGCACCGAGCCCCGCCACCTGAACCTGCCGGGCCACGAGCTCATGCTCGCCCTGAAGACCCCGAACGTCCTGATTCGCCTCGACGGCCTGGACAAGGACAACCTTGCCCTCCCCAAGAGCGTGCAGCGCGACGCCATCAAGGGCTTCCTGGAGCACGTCGACCTGCTCGTCGTCTCCAAGGGCGAGAAGGTCGAGGTCGAGATCAGCGTCTCCCTCACCGGTGAGGTCAAGGCTCCCGGCGTGCTCAACCAGGAGCTCGTCACCGTGACCGTGGAGGCCGAGGCCACCCACATCCCCGATGGTGTCGAGTTCGACATCAACGGCCTGGAGGTCGGCACCACCCCGACCGCCGCCGACCTGAAGCTGCCCTCGGGCGTTTCCCTGGTCACCGACCCCGAGTCGATCCTGCTCACCGTCTCCGCGCCGCGCGTGGAGGAGGAGCCGGAGACCAGCACCGAGGCCGCCGGTGAGGAGGCCGTCGCCGAGTAGGCGCGGTCCCGCACCACACAGCCCAGAACGCGCGGTCCCCGATCCGGGGGCCGCGCGTTCGGCGTGTGGGGGTGCGGTTCGGGTGCCGATAGTGTCGGTCGGCATGTGGAGAGTGTTGAGCATGTTGGGTATCCGGAAGAGCGGGGACGGCGAGGACATGGCCGAGGCGGAGCGCTGGTTGGTGGTCGGGTTGGGCAACCCGGGCCCCAAGTACGCGGGCAACCGGCACAACGCCGGGTTCATGGTGGTGGACGCCCTGGCCGCCGAGAAGGGTGAGCGCTGGAAGGTCCACAAGGCGCACGCCGAGGTCGTGGAGACCCGGATCGAGGGCGCCCCCGTGGTCCTGGCGAAGCCGCGCACCTTCATGAACGTGTCCGGCGGGCCGATCTCCGGGTTGGCGAAGTTCTACAAGGTCCCCATGGAGCGGATCATCGTCGTGCACGACGAGATGGACATCGACTTCGGGGCCCTCAAGCTCAAGAAGGGCGGCGGGTCCGGCGGCCACAACGGGCTGAAGTCCGCCACCGCCTCCCTGTCCGGCCCGGACTACCTGCGGGTCCGGTTCGGCGTGGGCCGTCCACCCGGGCGGATGGACCCGGCCGCCTACGTGCTGCGCGACTTCTCCTCGACCGAGGCTCCCGAGCTGGATCTGAACGTGGAGCGGGCCGCCGACGCGGTGCGGACCATCCTCAGGGACGGTCTGGGCCGGGCGCAGAACATCTTCCACACCGCGGCCTGATCCGCGTGCCCGGTCATCCGCGCAGCAGGCGCCAGGTGGCCAGGGCGTCGTCACCGGGGGACCCCGCGCCCGCGGCCGCGTGGGCGATCGCCCCGACCAGGGCCCCCGCCAGGTAGGCGGCGTGGAACGCCGCGGGGACGTCGTCGTACCCGGGCGGTCGGGCCCCCTCGGCGAAGCGCGCCGTCAGCACCTCGGTGATCCGGTCGCGCAGGCGGTTGCTGAGGCGGGCCCCGCCCCGTTCGGAGAACATCCTGCGGTAGAGCACGGCGTGGTCGGCCACGTGCGCGAACAACTCCTCCAGCGGTTCCGGCGCGCGTTCGCGCGGCGCGTCCAGGGGACACAGTTCGGCGCAGCGGGAGACGTGGGAGACCGCGTCCTCCATGGCGTCCGCGACCAGGGAGTCGAGGTCCGCGTAGTGCTGGTAGACCGTGGCGCGGTTGACCTCCGCGCGGCGCGCGACGGCGGCCATCGTGAGGGAGTCGAGCTCCTGCTCGGAGGCCAGGGACAGCAGTGTGGCGCGCAGGCGGTCGCGGGTGCGCCGCACGCGGGGGTCGTCCGGGTTCATCCTCCGAGTCTACGGGATAAAACAACACCTGTTGCTTAATCAACAGGTGTCGTTTATGTTGACGGCATGAGAGTGGAGATCTGGGCGGACGTGGTCTGCCCCTGGGCCTACATCGGCCGACGGCGCCTCGAACTCGCTGACGCCGGGACCGAGGTCGTGTGGCGCCCCTACCGCATCGACCCGTCGGCGCCCGCCGTGGCCGAACCCCTGGCCGAGGTGGTGCGCGACCCCCGACTGGACGCGGCCCTGCGGGCCTGCGCCCCGCACCTGACCCCGGCCCAGAACCGGGACCGGGTCGCCGGGATCGCCCGCGCCGAGGGGTCGGCCGATCGCTGGGGCGCCGCCTGGCGTGCGAGCAGCCACGACGCCCAGCGGCTCATCGCGCTGGCGGAGGAGGAGGGCGGACCCGTGCTCCAGGACGCCGTGGCGGAGGGGGTCATGCGCGCCCACTTCGTGGCGGCCCGGGACATCTCCGACGCCCGGGTGCTGGAGGAGGTGGCCGTCGCCGCCGGTTTCCCCCGGGGCCCCGCGCTGCTGGCGGCGGGCGGCGGCGAGGAGACGGTCCGGGAACTGCTGCTCACGGGGCGCGCCGACGGGGTGCGCACCTCGCCCACCTTCGTCGCGAACGGCACCTCCCTGGCCGGGGCGCACGAGGCCGGGGTGATCCGCGACTTCCTGGCCGAGGCCTCCCGACGGACGCCGAGGGATCTGCCGGAGGAGGTCCTTCGTCTGCGCCGCGCGGAGTCCCTGCTGGAGCGGAGCGACCCGCTGGGGTCGCTCGAACTGCTCCGGCCGCTGATGGAGGGACACGCGGGGGACCGCGGCGTCCGGTTCCTGGCCGCCCGCGCCTACTACCGGTCCGCGCAGCTCAACCGGGCGCGGGGTGTCCTGGAGGCGCTGTTGGGGGAGACGGCCGACGACGCCTACGCGCACCTGCTGCTGGGTCGCACCCTCCAGCGGATGGGGCGGCACGGGGAGGCGGAGCCCCACCTCAGGCTGGCCGCCGTGATGGATCCCGCGCTCGCCTGAGTCGGTCACGTTCAGCTCAGGGTTTCGGTCATGACAGATTCCGGACCCGCCGTGTCCCCTTAAATCGACCCCGGACGGTCTCGGGGGAGACACATTCTTGGTGGGAACGGGACTTCTTCCCCAACAGGCCGACACTCAGAGCGACTTTTCGACTACTTTTGGTTACTGTTCGGGTTGACGGCAGCCGTTCTGTGCCCGGAGAGACATTCATCCCTGACCTTCGCGCCGTCGGCGCGCGCCCAGGGGTGGTCACCCATGGTGAGCATTCGCAGCCTTAAGTGGTCTTGGGGGAAACGTGGTCACAACCAGTGGGACCGTCCAGGGACAGTCCTCCGCGCCGCGACGGGAGCACCGGCCGCGGCCGGGCACGCCGGTCCGGGGGATCCGGCGGATCCCGGTCAACACCGGGCCCCGGGCCGAGACCTGGCTCCGTCCCTACGTCCTCGGCCTGGTCGCGCTGGACCTGACCGCCGCCCTCGTGGCGACCCTGGCCGGGAGCGCGGTCCGCTTCCACGACGCCCTCCTGGCCGGAACCACCACGCCCTACCTGCTGCTCTCCCTGGTCCTGCCACCTGTCTGGGTCGTCTTCGTCCGGCTCGGCGGCGGATACGAACGGCGGTTCCTGGGGGTCGGCACCGAGGAGTACCGCAGGGTCGCGGTCGCCGGTGCGATCCTGGCCGCGACCGTGGCGGTCGGCGCCTACGCCGTCAAGTTCGACCTCGCGCGCGGCTACGTGCTGATCGCACTCCCGCTGATCGTCCTGCTCTCCCTGGGCCTGCGCTACGCGCGCCGCAAGGCGCTGCACCGGCGGCGCCGCTCCGGAGCCTGTATGAGCGGGGTCGTGGTCGTCGGCTACAGCGTCTCGGCGAGCGACCTCATCCGGCGGTTCCGCGACGAGATCTACCACGGCATGCGCGTGGTGGGCGTGTGCCTGCCCTCGCACGAGTCCGACGTCACCGAGGTGGAGGGCTGCCCGGTCCTGGGCTCCTTCACCGACGCCGCCGACGCCGCCGCGCTGGTCGGCGCCGACACGGTCGCGGTCCTGGCCTGCCCGGAGATGGACGGGGTGGAACTGCGCCGCCTCGCCTGGGAGCTGGAGAAGACCGGTACCGACCTCACCGTGGCCTCCGCCCTCATGGAGGTGGCCGGGCCCCGCACCACCATCCGTCCCGTGGCGGGCCTGCCCCTGCTGCACGTGGAACACCCCGAGCTGGAGGGCACCCGCCGCGTGGTCAAGGGCGCCTTCGACCGCTGCGCCGCCGCACTGGCGCTGGCGCTGCTCTCGCCCCTCTTCCTCGTCCTGAGCGTCCTGATCCGCTCGGAGGGCGGCGGACCCGTCTTCTTCCGGCAGACGCGCGTGGGCCGGGGTGGCACCGAGTTCACCGTGTACAAGTTCCGTACGATGGTGGTCGGAGCGGACGCCCTCAAGGCGATCCTCCGAGCCCGGAACGAGCACGACGGAGTGCTCTTCAAGATGCGTAGGGACCCCAGGGTCACGTCCGTGGGGGCGTGGCTGCGCCGCTACTCGCTCGACGAGCTTCCCCAGCTCGTCAACGTGGTGCGCGGTGAGATGTCGCTCGTCGGCCCGAGGCCCCCGCTGCCGGAGGAGGTCGCCCAGTACGGGCACGACGTCCGCCGTCGGCTGGTGGTCAAACCGGGGATGACGGGCCTGTGGCAGGTCAGCGGCCGTTCCGACCTCTCCTGGGAGGAATCGGTCCGTCTGGATCTGCGGTACGTGGAAAACTGGTCGCTGACATTGGACATCCAGATCCTGTGGAAGACGTGGTCAGCGGTGATCCGTGGGGCGGGAGCATACTAGCCGGTGAACAACATCCGAAACGATCATGAGGTGGCTCGGGACCTGGCGAGCGAGGCCGGGCAGCTGTTGCTGCGCCTGCGCGCCCGCCACGGATTCGACGAGCCCGAGGTCCTGCGCACCCTGGGTGACCGCACCTCGCACGAGTTCCTCTTCTCCGCGCTCGGGCGGCTGCGGCCGAGCGACGCGGTGCTGTCCGAGGAGGGCGCGGACGACCAGTCGCGGCTGCGGGCCAGGCGGGTCTGGATCATCGACCCGCTGGACGGGACCCGCGAGTTCTCCGAGCCCGGCCGCACCGACTGGGCGGTGCACGTGGCGCTGTGGGAGAACGGCGACCTGGTCGCCGGGGCGGTCGCGCTGCCCGCCCAGGGCAGCTGCCTGTCCACGGTCGATCCGCCGTGGCTGCCGGAGGAGCGCCCCGAGGGGCAGCGGCTGCGCATCACCGCCAGCCGGACCCGGCCGCCGGCGTTCGTCCAGCGCATGGCCACGCAGATGGGCGCCGAGGTGATCCCCATGGGGTCGGCGGGCGCCAAGATCTGCGCCGTGCTGCTGGGGATCGCCGACATCTACGTGCACGCGGGCGGCCAGTACGAGTGGGACAGCGCCGCGCCGGTCGCCGTCGCGCGCGCGGCGGGTCTGCACACCTCCAGGATCGACGGCTCGGAGCTGCGCTACAACGTAGCCGACCCGCTACTCCCCGATGTCCTTGTATGCCGATCGGAATTGTCGGGTATGTTGTTGGCAAGCATCCGCGACGGCGCGGACCTTGACAGCGCCGGTCCGCACGCGGGGGGCTGAACCGCAGCACCCACCGCCGCGGAACCGGACGTGAGTGTCGGTATTTCTAAGGCGGATTCCATGGGTCAGGCGAGTCAGCAGGCGCTCGGGCGCTACCAGCTCTCCCAGCTGGACGTCCTCGAAGCCGAGGCGATCTTCATCATGCGTGAGGTGGCGGCGGAGTTCGAGCGGCCGGTGCTGCTCTTCTCCGGCGGCAAGGACTCCATCGTGATGCTGCGCCTGGCGGAGAAGGCCTTCTGGCCCGCCCCGGTCCCGTTCCCCGTCATGCACGTGGACACCGGGCACAACTTCGACGAGGTCATCGAGTTCCGGGACCGCAGGGTCGCCCAGGCCGGGGTCCGGCTGGTGGTGGCCTCGGTCCAGGAGCAGATCGACGCGGGCAAGGTCACCGAGCCCACCGGCCGCTGGGCCAGCCGCAACCGCCTCCAGACCTCGGCTCTGCTGGAGGCCATCGAGGAGAACGGCTTCACGGCCGCCTTCGGGGGCGCCCGCCGTGACGAGGAGAAGGCCCGGGCCAAGGAACGGGTCTTCTCCTTCCGTGACGAGTTCGGCCAGTGGGACCCCAAGAACCAGCGCCCCGAGCTCTGGAACGTGTTCAACACCCGGATCAACCGCGACGAGCACATCCGGGTCTTCCCCATCTCCAACTGGACCGAGCTCGACGTGTGGGGCTACATCCAGCGTGAGGAGCTGGAGCTGCCCTCGATCTACTTCGCCCACGAGCGGAGCGTGTTCGAGCGCGACGGCATCCTTCTCGCGGACTCTCCGCTCATCCAGCGCGACGAGACCGAGGTCCCCTTCACCGAGACCGTGCGCTACCGCACCGTCGGTGACCTCACGTGCACCGGGGCGGTCAAGTCCTCGGCCGTGGAGCTGGACGACATCATCGCGGAGATCGCCGCGACCCGGATCACCGAGCGCGGCCAGACCCGCGCCGACGACCGGGCCAGCGAGGCAGCCATGGAGGACCGCAAGCGCGAGGGCTACTTCTAGCCGTGTCTCTTTGGGCCTCCGCTCCGCTTCGGCCCGGTCTCCGGGCGTCCGGCTCCCACCGCTTCCCGTCCCCACGGTTGTTGAACCGCCCCACACTTCGCGCATAGGACAGGCACCATGAGCAACGACATCCTGCGGTTCGCCACGGCGGGCTCCGTCGACGACGGCAAGAGCACGCTGATCGGCCGTCTGCTGTACGACTCCAAGTCCATCTTCGAGGACCAGCTCGACGCCGTGGAGCGCACCAGCGCCGCACGGGGCGAGGAGCAGACCAACCTGGCACTGCTCACCGACGGACTGCGCGCCGAGCGCGAGCAGGGCATCACCATCGACGTGGCGTACCGCTACTTCGCCACGCCCCGGCGCACCTTCATCATCGCGGACACCCCCGGGCACATCCAGTACACCCGGAATATGGTCACCGGCGCCTCCACCGCCGACCTCGCGATCATCCTGGTGGACGCCCGCAAGGGCCTCCAGGAGCAGAGCCGCCGCCACGCCTTCCTCACCACCCTGCTCCAGGTGCCGCACCTGGTGCTCGCGGTGAACAAGATGGACCTGGTCGACTACTCCCAGGACCGCTTCGAGGAGATCAAGGCCGAGTTCGCGGAGTTCGCCGCCAAACTGGACGCGCGCGACCTCACGTTCGTGCCCATCTCAGCCCTGCACGGCGACAACGTGGTCAGCCAGTCCGAGAACATGCCCTGGTACACGGGCGGCTCCCTGCTGCACCACCTGGAGAACGTGCACATCGCCTCCGACCGCAACCTGATCGACGCGCGCTTCCCGGTGCAGTACGTGATCCGGCCGCACCGCTCGGACGACCCCGAACTGCACGACTACCGGGGCTACGCGGGCCAGCTCGCGGGCGGGGTCCTCAAGCCCGGGGACGAGGTCACCCACCTGCCCTCGGGGCTCTCCACGCGCATCGCGAAGATCCGCACGGCGGACGGCGAGGTCGCGGAGGCGTTCTCGCCCATGTCGGTCACCCTCCTGCTGGAGGACGAGATCGACATCTCCCGGGGCGACATGATCTGCCGCCCCAACAACACCCCCACGGTGTCCCAGGACATCGAGGCGATGGTGTGCTGGATGACGGACGCGCGCAAGCTCACGCCGCGTTCCAGGCTCCTCGTCAAGCACACGACCAGGACCGCGAAGGTGGTGGTCAAGGACCTGCGCTACCGGCTGGACGTGAACTCGCTGCACCGGGACGAGGGCGCCGACCACCTGGCGCTCAACGAGATCGGCCGGGTGCGGCTGCGCTCCACCCAGCCCCTGTTCGTGGACGAGTACACCAAGAACCGGCAGACGGGCGGGTTCATCCTGATCGACGAGGCCACCAACACCACGGTGGGCGCCGGAATGGTCGTCAAAGCTGACTAGACGTACCCGCTGAATAGCCAAACATTCCTCACGGGGTCGCCTTTCGGCGGCCCCGTTTCGTGTGTTCCGAGTGGTGTTCGCGGGCGACCCGGACCGGACCACTCGGGCCCCGGTTTCTTACGCGCACATTTCAGGGTGTGAATCCTCGGAGCACTTTTTCTGGTCCTCGGTGCCGATCGGTTCCGGGTCATTGGTGTGCCTGGAGGAGCTCAAGTTACCCGGCGTTAGGGCCGTGTGCAGGGGCGAGGACCAACCAGAGTGTCACCTCGAACGGAGCGATTCTGGCCTATCGGATAGGAGCGCGGAGAGTGATCGTTGAGAAAAATTCTCTCAGCCTCTGGCAATCCGGGGTCAAGTCTGCCTAAAGTGTGCGAATCGCGTACAGGGTCGCAATCGAGCCAATACGCACGGTTATGACCTGTCGCGTACTCCCACTATGGAAACCCCCACAAGGAGGAACCGCGTGAAGAAGCACCCCACTCGCAGGGTCGCGTTCAGCGCTGTCGCGGTCAGCGCCCTCACCATTCCCCTCGCGCTGAGCGGCGCCACCGCCGGCGCCTCCGAGCTCGCGCCGGTGTACACGAGCTCCGCCGCCTCCGGCGGTGACTGGTTCGTGGTCCTTGAGGACACCATGAACGCCAGCTCGGTCTCCCCGTCGGCCTTCGGCATCTCCGCCGACCAGGTCAACCACACCTACGAGGAGACCATCAACGGTTACTCGGCGGCCCTGAGCGACGCCGAGGTCCAGGAGCTGCGCGCCCAGGACGGCGTCGCCTACATCGAGCAGGTCGGCGAGGCCACCACCATGGTCCCGTGGGGCCTGGACCGCATCGACCAGGAGGACCTGCCGCTGGACGGCTCCTACACCACGGAGTCCGACGGCAGCGGCACCTCCGTCTACATCATCGACACCGGCATCGACGACTCCCACCCGGACTTCGGCGGTCGGGCCGAGGTCGGCTTCGACGCCACCGGCGGTGACGGTGGTGACCGTCAGGGCCACGGCACGCACGTCGCGGGCACCGTGGGCTCCGACAGCTACGGTGTGGCGCCGGGCGCCTCGCTCTACGGCGTCAAGGTCCTCGGGGACGACGGCTCCGGCACCTACGACGACGTCATCGCGGGCATCGACTGGGTCGCCGCGAACGCCGACGCCAACGCGGTCGCCAACCTGTCCCTGGGCGGCCCGGCCTCGCAGGCCGTGGACGACGCCGTCAACGCCCTGGCCGACTCGGGCGTGTTCGTGGCCGTGGCCGCGGGCAACGAGGGCCAGGACGCGGACAACGTCTCCCCGGGCGGCGCCGAGGGCGTGGTCACCGTCGGTGCCTCCGACGACTCCGACGCCACCGCGTCCTTCTCCAACTACGGCCCGGCCGTCGACATCTACGCCCCCGGCGTCGACGTCGAGTCCACCATCCCCGGTGGCGGCACGGACAGCTACTCCGGCACCTCGATGGCCAGCCCGCACGTGGCCGGCGCCGCCGCTCTGTACAAGAGCTCCCTCGGTGACGACGAGCAGGGCGTCATCCTGGACTGGCTCACCGAGAACGGTGGTTCGGACAAGCTCAGCGGCGTTCCCAGCGGCACCGTGAACCTGCTGCTGAACGTCCAGGGCCTGTAGCCCGCGGGGTTGTGGAGACCCCGCGCGTCCACACCCGGCGGAACTGACGAGTGACGGACGGCCCCGGGCCGGGAGTACCCCTCCCGCCCGGGGCCGTTCCCATGCGCCCCGACAGTCGCGTCACTTTGTGTTCATGCTTCATGACCAAAGGTAATAGCCTGGGGTCGTGGATGGATATCGTCTGGTGTTCGTCGGCGGGATGGGCCGTTCCGGGTCCACGCTGATCGAACGCCTCCTTGGTGAGCTGCCCGGGTTCTGCTCCGTCGGTGAGGTCGTGCACCTGTGGCGCCGGGGGCTGGTGGAGAACGAGCGCTGCGGGTGCGGCCTGGCGTTCGCCGACTGCGGCTTCTGGGGTGACGTCGGCAAGCGGGCGTTCGGCGGTTGGGAGCGCCTGGACGTGGAGTCGGTGCTGCGCCTCAAGGACGGTGTCGACCGCACCCGTTTCCTCCCGGGGCTGCTCCAGGGGTCGGCGGGGGAGGGCGCCCTCGCGGCCCGGTGCGCGCGCTACACGGATTTCTACCACCGGCTCTACGCGGCCGTCGCCGAGGTCAGCGGGGCGCGGGTGATCGTGGACGCCAGCAAGCACGCCTCCCTGGCCGCCTGTCTGCGCTGGCGGTACGGCTCCGGGATGCGCCTCCTGCACGTTGTCCGCGACCCCCGGGCGGTGGCGCACTCCTGGAGCAAGCGGGTGGCCCGCCCGGACGCCGCTCCGGGCAGCTCCGAGCCGGAGATGGCGCGCTACTCCGCGGGGCGCTCGGCGGTGCAGTGGATGACCCAGAACTCCACGCTGGACGAGCTGGCCCGCCAGGGCCTCCCGACCCTGAGGGTGCGGTACGAGGACTTCGTGGCCGACCCGGAGGGCGAGTTCGGGCGCGTCGCCGCCTTCGCCGGACACGCGGGCGACCCGCTCCGCCTGGGCGGGGACGGGGTGGAACTCGCGGCGGGGCACGCCGTCTCCGGCAACCCGATGCGCTTCCAGGCGGGCCCTGTCGGCGTCCGGGCCGACCACGGCTGGCGGCGCGGACTGGCCCCCTGGCGCCGGTGTCTGGTCGAGGCGGTCACCGCTCCCACGCGCGGTCGCTATGGGTACTGATGTCCGCTACCTGGTTCCCAGGGTGTTGCACGGGGGATACATAACGTATTGTCATTGCGTGAACACTCTGTGTTGTCATCGGGGGAACTAGGGGGCGGTTGACCATGGTGGGCGGACCGGTACGAGGCATGGCTGCGACGGGGGCGGTACTCCTCGCCCTGGGGCTGACGAGTGTGGGCGAGGGCCCGACGGAGGCCGCGGCACCGACGGAGGACCGGCCACGGCAGAGCCCCTCCGTCCCGAACTCGGCGTCGTTCCTCGGACTGCCCTCCACCGTCGAGACCCAGTGCACGGTCTCGGACATCCTCGAACCCTCCTGCGGCGTCTGGTGGGGCGCCAGCCCCGACGGCGACGACGTGGCGGCGCTGGAGGCGGCGGTCGACCGCGACATGGACATCGTCTACACCTGGCGCGGCATCGACCAGCCCGACGTCCCCGGCGACCGCGAGCGGCGCATGATCGCCGAGGGCCGCTTCGTGCACACCAACATCGAGGCCCGCCGCTTCACCCAGGGGCGCTCCGACATCGCCTACCGCGACATCATCGCGGGCGAGTTCGACTCCTCACTGCGCTCCCAGGCGCGGGCCATCGCGGAACTCGACGTGCCGTACTTCGTCACCTTCGACCACGAGGCCGACGGCAAGGCCCGCTACAACAACCGGGGCACCCCGGAGGAGTTCGTGAGCTCCTGGCGGCACATCGTCGACCTCTACCGCTCCGAGGGCGCGGACAACGCCATCTGGGTCTGGAACGTGACCGGGTGGCCCGGCAACCTGGACCGGCTCCCCGGACTGTGGCCCGGCAACGACTACGTCGACTGGATCAGCTGGGAGGCGTACAACATGACCGGCTGCGACAAGATGAACGACTGGAACCACGTCGACTCCTTCGAGGACGCCCTCGCCCCCACCTACGAGTGGATCCAGCAGGAGGGCCCCAAGCACGGCATCGACCCCCAGAAGCCCGTCATGATCGGTGAGATGGGCACCACCGACATCGGCGCCAGCGAGACCACGAAGTGGTACACGGACGTCCCGGACGTCCTCAGACGCTACGAGCGGGTGCGTGCCGTCAAACTCTGGGACAGCGAGGTCGGTGCCGACTGCGACTTCCGGATCCTGGCCAACGAGCACGCCCGGCGCGGGTTCGAGCAGGCGGGCAAGGACCCCTACGTGAACCTGCCCGAGCGCGTCCGGCGCCTCGCGGAGTACGCGGTGACCCGCGACTGAGCACGGACGGGGCCGCCCCGGTGCCACCGGGGCGGCCCCGGTGTGTCTCAGCCGCCCACCGGCCGGAACATCGACCAGGTGCGCGGGCCTCCGTCGGGCAGTTCGTACTCGGCGGTGACCGCGAACCCCAGCGATTCGTAGAGCCGGACGTTCTCCGGCGTCGAGGTCTCCAGGAAGGCGGGCACGCCCTCCGCGTCCGCCTCCCGCAGACCGGCGCGGACCACGGCCCGGCCCAGCCCCCGGCCCCGCGCCCCGGGCCGCACCCCCACGGTGCCCAGGAACCAGACCGGCTCCTTCGGCCGGTGCGCCTCCATGACCTCCTCCGCCGAGGCGAAGGCGTCGGCGCGGTCACCCGCGAGGTTGACCAGCGTGGGCAGCATCCCGGCCATCACCTCGTCGGCCCCGCCCGAGTCGGGAGTGGACCAGACGGCGACGGCGGACAGGTCCTCGCTCACCCACACCCGGCCGTGCGGCAGGCCGACCTCGGCCAGGAAGAGCCGCTGGAACTCGCGGAGGCGCGCGAGGTGGTCGTCGGCGGAGATCGTGTGCCGGGTGAAGGGGTAGTCCCGGAAGGCCTCGGCCAGGGTGTCGGCGGCCCCGGCCACGTCCTCGCTGGCGGCCTCCCTGATCACGGGCACCTCGGTCGTGTTCGCTTCGAAGATGGCGTCCCCCCGGTGTCGTCGTGTGCGCGCCCCGACCCCGTGCGGGGCACGAGGGAGAGGTTATCGGTCGGGTCGGACCGCCCGTCTGGGAGCGGATGTTCCAGGCCACCGTCGCGACCGTCGCGGGACCGGGCCCGCACCGGGCCTCGTCAGCCCGCACCGGGGAGCGATCGACCTCCGGACCCCGGGAGAGCGGACACCCGGACGGTTCGTGGCGGGTGCGTCCTGGCGCACCCGCTCGACGCGGTGGCCTCCGGGCCGGGCACCGAAACGGGCACCGGGGCCGCCCTCACTCTCAGCGAAGAGGACGACGCCGAGGGGGGTCCGACCGGGCACCACCCGAACCACCCGGGTCGTTCCGCCGTACGGGAGCGGGGGAACGACCCGGGTGGCGCGCCTCAGAGCCCCTTGCCGCGCAGGTGGAGCAGGCGCAGGATCCACGCGGGCGGGACCCCGCACACCACCAGGAGGGCCAGGTAGGCGCGGGCCTCCAACGGTCGGCGGCGCAGGGTCCGGCCGATCCACCGCAGCGCCTGGCCGCGCCGTTTGGCCGACGCCTCCGCGAAGGCGATCTGTCCCGCGATCCGCGCGTACCCGCGCGGCACCAGCGCGAACTCGGGATAGCGCTCCAACAGCCAGCGCAGTGCGGTGGAGATCGTCTGCCAGCGCTCCGAGAAGAACGACTTGCGGTGCCACAGCACCCGCACGCCGGGCTCGGGGATGTTGCGGATCGGACCCCGCCGGGCCAGCCGCAGCAGGAGTTCGTAGTCCTCCCCGTAGCTGCCGGGGATCTCCTCGCTCACCGTCCCGCAGCCGTCGATCATGGCCCGGCGCCGGATCAGGAAGGTGGACGGGTGCAGCTCGGTCAGGCGGGAGCGCAGCAGGTCGGAGAAGGTGACGCTGGTGCGGTCCAGGGTCCGCTCCGACTCGACCCGGTCGTAGACCACCTGGATGCCGCAGCACACCATGTCGGTGTCGGGCTCGTCGCGCATGATCTCCACCTGGGCCCGCAGCTTCTCGGGCATCCAGGTGTCGTCGTCGTCGCAGAAGGCCACGAGTTCGGTGTCCGCTCCGAGCACACCGGTGTTGCGCGCCCCGGCCAGCCCCGGGGTGAGCGTGTTGGTCACCACGCGGACCGGGCGGTCGCCCTCACCGTGGGCGAGGGTGGGGTCGGGCTGGTCGTTGTCGAACACCACGATGGTGGTGATCCGCCCCGGGTAGTCCTGCTCGACGATCGCGCGCAGGGTGCGGCGCAGCAGCTCGGGCCGGTCCCGGGTGGGGACGACCACGGTCACCGCGGGCCAGGTGTCGGTCGGAGCCCCGGTTGCCGCCCGGTCGCCCGTGTCCCTGCGCGCGGCGTCGTCCCGGTCGTCGGTGAGCAGGTCGATCAGCTCGCCCGCGCGCCGGGCGGCGCGGTCGGGGCCGTCCTCGGCGGCGGGGTCCACCCGGAAGTCCTCGGGGGACTCCAGCGCCTTGTCGATGAACGCGTGCAGCTGCTGGGCGGTGGCGCAGGCACGCACCCGTCCCGCGTCCTCGACCCTGCGGACGAACAACAGCTGGTGCTCGTCCACGTGCTCGTCCAGCTCGGGGTCCCGGGCCACCACGACGGGCAGGTGCCCGGCGGCCCGCGCCTGCGTGATGGTTCCGGGGCCGCCGTGCGTGACGACCACGGAGGCCGAGCGCATCGCCTCGGACAGCTCCTCTCCGGACAGGAACGGGGTGCCCGAGGCCTTCTCCGGCGCCCGGCTGTGTCCGTGCTGGACCAGGACGCTCAGGTCGGGGTTGCGGCGGGCGTAGTCGTCGATCCACCGCACGAGGCGGTCGAAGGAGTGGTGGTCGGTGCCGAGGCTGACGACCACGTCGGGGTGGTCGCTGCCCTCGGGGCTCTGGGTGGGTCGTGTGGTCTGTTCGGTCACAGGAGCGGTCCTACGGTGATGGCGGTCGGCATGAACGAGCGCTGTTCCTCCCACTGGGCGAGGTACAGCCGGGTGAACGGCTTGCAGAGCCGGGCGGTGAGGGTGGGGGTGTCGATGCGGTCGTACACCTCGATGTAGACGGTGGGGATCCGCATCAGCCAGGCCAGGACGAAGAACGGCAGGGCCACCCCGGCGCCGGTGCTGACCACGGCGGCGGGGCGCAGTTCCCGCATCATCCGCAGTGCCAGGCCGGTGTTGCGGAGCAGGTTGCCGAGGTGGCGGGTGGTGGGGTGGTACGCCCAGCGCACCGACTCGTCGGTGAGCGAGGACTCGGCGTCGGGGGTCCGGAAGGTGACCCACACGCGTTCCCGCCCGCGCCACCAGGGGCGCAGGGACCGCAGCTGGGTGAGGTGGCCGCCGCTGGAGGCCACCAGGAGAACCGGTCGTGCAGACATAATGTGATCAATCCATTACTCTGAGTGTCGGCTTGTGGGTGTCGTGCACACGGTGGGTGGACGGACCGGGTTCACCTCCGCAGTTCGAGGCGGTCGCGCAGCCGCCAGACCGTGCCGAGGTGCCCGAGGGCCCCCACCAGCACCGCCGCGGCCAGGACCGGGACCCCGCCGCCGGTCGCGGCGTCCAGGAGCATCGGCAGCGCGCCGAACCACACCAGGGCGCTGCCCGTCGCGGCCAGCACCGGACGGCTGAACGGGTGCAGCACCACCAGGGAGCGCAGCTGCCACAGGGGCAGGAGCTTGCGGACCAGGGCGGAGACCACCAGGGCCACGGCCGCGCCCGCAGCCCCGTACGCGGGCACCAGGAGCACGCACACCGCCACGTTGGCCAGCAGCGACATCACGTTGTTGAGCAGGTTGAGCCCGGTGCGCCCGGTCATCGTCAGGACGAGGTCGCCCATCCCCAGCACCTGGGCGGTCAGCTGGCCCGCGCACACGATGACCAGAGCCAGCACCCCGGCGGCGTACCCGTCCCCGAACAGCCGCATCACCTCGGGGGCGAACACCAGCGCGGTCAGGTACAGCGGCCAGTTCAGGCACACCAGCCAGGCCGTCCCCGCCTGGTACAGGGAACGCACGGCCGCGTGGTCGCGCGCGGCCAGGAGCTCCGCGAAGCGCGGCTGGGCCGCGTAGAGCACGGCCTGGGTACCGAACTGTCCGACGACCATGATCCGCGTGGCGGCCGTGAAGACCGCCGCCCCGGCCAGCCCGTTCAGCAGCGCCACCATCACCACCCCGCCGCGCTGCACCCCCATCTGGGCGACCCCGCCCAGGGCGCGGGGGAGCGCGAACGACCAGAACACCGCCGGAGTGACCCGCTCGTCGCGGTTCTCGGGACCGACCGGTGGCGGCTCGGTCGGCTCCGGGTCGGCTGGCGCCGGGTCGGACGGCCCGGCCCGGCGCACGATCCGGCCCAGCCAGAACCACGCCAGCACCGCCGCCGGGAGGTACGGACCGGCCCAGGCCAGGGCCAGCAGCCCGGCCGAGCCGGACAGCGCGATCATCCCCACCAGCCCCAGCTGGGCCAGCGGCCGACCCACCTTGTCCACCACGACCGTCACGGACATGTCGTGGTGGGCTCGGGTCGCCGCCAGCGCGGAGTCGGTGAGCACGGCGAAGGGCAGGAAGAGCGCCAGCGTCCGCAGATAGGCGGTGGCCTCCTCCGACCCCAGCGCCTCGGCCAGCGGCCCCGCGAAGACCATGAGCCCGGCCGCGACCAGGCAGGACGCCAGCACGGCGGGGCCCAGCGCCAGCCGCAGCAGCACCGGCACGCCCTCGGGGCGGCCGAACACCCGCATCCGGGCGATGAAGTACACCAGCCCGTCCGGGGCGCCCGCGTTGGCCACCGCCGCCATGATCAGGAACACCGAGGTGGCCGAGAACAGCAGCCCGGCTGTCTCCTGCGAGAACGCCCGGGTGATCGCCACGATCAGCGCGAGGTTGAGCGCGGCGCTCACCACCGCCCCGGCCATGTTCACCGCGCCGCCGCGCAGGACGCGGCCCAGGCCGTTCCCGGAACGCGTCCCCGTGGGGGTCACGCGCACCACGAGGGGGTGCGCCCCCACCAGGCGGCCAACCGGGCGTCACTGTCCGCGAAACGCGAGGTGAGCTCGGCGCGCAGGGTCTCGGGCATCACCGCGCGCTTGCGGGCGTTGTGCCTGCCCAGGGAGATGTCCCGCCCCGGCGGAAGACCGAGGAAGTCGAGGATCCCGCCCAGCGCGCGGGGACCGCCGTCGAACAGGTCGGCGTAGTCCACCACGTGCATGCGCTCGCGCCCCACCGCCGCCTCCATCCGCTCCAGCTGGTCCGCGTAGCGGCCCCGCGCCACGTACCCGTGGTGCTGGTGCGCGTGGGAGTGGTGGGCGGGATCCTCCACCAGCCGCTCCTCGGTTCCGGCCAACCGCTTCTCCTCCAGTTCGAGGGCGCGCGCGAACGGCTCGGTCTCGAACCCCCGCGCGGTCTCGTGGGCGTGCGCCGAGTAGGCCCGCTCGACGGGGTCGCGCAGGATCACCACGATCCGCGCGTCCGGCAGCTCCTTGGCGATCCGTTCGGCGGAGAGCGGATGGAACAGGTAGTAGGGGCTGGACTCGAACACCCGGACCCGGGGCCGCCCCCATCGGGGCCGCAGCGAGGCGCGCAGCGGGAAGTGCGACCGGTACCAGTCCGGCCCGTGGTGGTGGCCGGTGTCGAAGTAGTGCACCCCCTTGCGCAGCACCGGTCCGGTCGCCCCCGGGTGCTGGGACAGGGCTTTGAAGAGCGAGGTGGTGCCCGAGCGCTGGGCCCCGCAGATGAGGAAGTCGGGCACGGCTCGGGCGGCGCTGGTGACACCGCCCAACCCGTCCGCGAGCGGCAGCAGGGCCCGCCGAGCCGGGACGGCCAGGCGGTTCAGGGGCGAGGTGGCCCGGGGCATCGCGAGCTCCTAGTGTGCGTGGCCCCCGTCCGGGACGGGGACCGGGCTGATGTCGGCCAGCCGCGGAGCGGGCGCGGCTGCTACTTCGTGCGTGTGCCGGGCGGCCCGGCGCGGCCGTCAGACGGACCGGACGGCCTCGTGGGCAGCCCTCTCCTGGAGTCCGTCCAGCGCGGGCAGCAGCCAGTCGTCGACCGCGGCCATGCCGCTGCCGGACTCCGCCTGGCGGTCGTGCAGGTAACGCGTGGCGAGGTCGATCAGGTACAGCGCCATCACCGTGGACACGGTGTGGTCCCGCAGGCCGAAGCCCGCCAGCATCGGATCGCGGAGCAGGCGCGTGCCGCTGTCCAGCCACCGGTGGACACCCGGGTGCACCCCGGCCTGCACGCACTCGTTGAGGTCGAAGTGCAGGGCGTCGAACCCCGCGGGTGCGTCCATGGTGAGCCGCTCCCAGTCCCAAACGAAGGCGCGACGCGCCGTGCTCGCGATGTTCCACCTGGTCAGGTCGCCGTGCCAGGCCCCGAAGGGCAGGGACACGTCGGGGAGCCGGTGCAGCGCGGTGCGCAGGGGAGTGGCCTCGGGACGCGCGCCGAGCCTGGCGATTCGCTCGTCCAGGGTCCTGCGGTACGGGCTCTCCGAGAGTCTGCGCTCGCGCACCTGGGCCAGCCCCACGATCTGCGTGACGCAGCGCAGCAGCTGGTGCCGGGTCGGCCGGTCCGTCTGGTGGCCGACCGGCAGCGCCTCCTGCACCAGCATCGGGTGGCCGTTCCACTCGCCGTCGTAGAGCAGCCGGGGCACGGTCACGTCCCGGAGCCGGGCCTGCGAGAGGTGGCGCAGGGCCCGGGTCTCGGCGTGCACCAGGCGCGCGGTGAGGTCGTTGACGGCGACCTTCGCGTAGCCGATGGTGCGCCCGCCCGGGGTGAGCAGGAGCAGGACCGGTTTGCGGTTGGCGCGCGGCGGGCCCACGTGGATCGCGATGGCGAGTTCGCGGTCCAGGGCCGTGGTGAGCGCGTGCTCGATCCCCGGCCCCGCGCCCACGAACAGGCGGTCGCGCAGCAGCAGCGGCGCCACCCCGGTGGCGAAGGCGCTGGTCAGCAGCAGGGTCCGCAGCCGCTCGCGCAGGGAGTGCCCCTGCGCGAAGGAGGTGATCCCCCGCGTGGCCGCCGAACGGTTGTGCGCGGGCAGGATCACCCGCGGGTTGTGGGCGTTGGGCACCGGGAGGTACTGGTTGCCCCGGTTGCGGTACGCCATCCGGCGCACCGCCCCGTCGCCGGTGCCGAGCAGGCCCCCGCAGGGCCACAGCACCGCCGCGAGGTCGGTCAGATAGGTGGTCTCGCTGTTCACCAGGCACCCCCGCCGGTGTGCGCGGTCCCGCGTCGCCGGAGCACCGGTTCCTCGCCGCGCCAGAGCAGGGCGACGGCGATCATGGTGACGGCGAGGGGGGACATCAGCGCGACGTAGAAGAACATGTACCAGAACAGAAGCAGGACGGTCAGCAGTGCTCCCTGACCGACCGGAGTGGACGCGGCGCGGTAGCGCCACGCCACCCGGGCGAAGAACCCGAAGAGCAGCACGGTGCCCACCCAGCCGCTGGAGATCAGGGTGATCCACAGCTGACCGGCGTTGCCGATCACGTGCTGGCCGCATCCGGGGCATTCGGCCGTGGGGCCGATCGCGATGGAGTCGGAGCTGCCCAGCGCCTCCCGGGTGGTGCCCCAGCCGTTGACCGGGGACAGGTGGGCGGCCTCGACGGACGCGGAGTTGGTCGCCGCCCGTCCGTCGTCGCTGTGCGGGTTGTCGGCGCGGGCCCGGACCACGTCCGCGAGCGGGGACAGGGCCAGGGCGATCAGCACAGCGACCACGGCGACCGCCCCGGCGCCGACCAGGACCACGCGCCCCCGGCGCACGGCCTGCACCGCGCCGAACGCCAGGGAGAGCGCCAGCCCGGCCCACAGGGCGCGGTTGAGGGAGTGCACGACCGGGACCACGGACACGGCGACCAGCGCCAGGGCACCCAGCCGGGCCCACGCCGAACCCTGGACGAACCAGCCCACCACGACCCACACCAGCAGGAGGGACAGCATGTAGCCCCACACGTTGGTGTACTCCCATGGCGCCTTGGGGCGGGCCGACTCGATCCCGCCGAACACGTCCATGACCTGGGCGGAGGCGGGATGGATCAGCGTCTGCATGTAGGGGTCCTTGGCGAGGGACCCCGGGATCAGGTACTCCAGCGGCGCGGTGAACTCGAACCGGGGCGCGAGCATCCCGAGGTAGCCCCCGGCGACCGTCACCACGCAGAGCACCGCCAGCGCCCACACCACCACGCGGACCGGGAGTTCGCGCTCGGTCAGGTTGCCCACGTAGAGGAGCAGCACCGTGAGCACGAGGTAGTTGATCACCCGTAGCAGGGCGCCAGCGTAGCCGCCGCTCTCCGGCACCGTCCCCGGCATCTCCAACGGGACGAGGGTCAGGCCCAGGACCGCCCACACCAGGAACAGCCCCCACAGCCAGAAGCCGGGCGGGACGCGCAGCCCCACCGTCCGGTGGCGGCGCACCAGTTCGGCCAGCATGGGGACGGCGAAGAGCCAGTAGGCGAACTGCCCCATCCCCAGTGCCCACCACAGCGGGTACCCGGCCAGGAGCCACACCAGCGGGTACCCGGTGACCGGGGCGCCCCCGCGTCGCGGCGCGACCTGCCAGGCCGAACCGTGCACGTGTCGGCCGCCGACGGCGGCGCCCCGGCCGGTCAAGACCGTGACCCCGCGGCCGCGGGCCTGTGCTTGGTCGCCTTCTTCTTGGCGGACGTGGCGGACGTGCCCTTGGCGGGCTTGGTGCCGTTCGATCCCGTCGGAACCTCGGCCTCGGCGTCGTCGGCCTCGCTGGTCACGGAGACCTCAGCGGTCTCGGCAGGCTCGTCGACCTCGGCGGTCTTGTTGGCCGCAGCGGTCTCAGTGACCCCGGTGGTCTGAGCGGGCTCGGAGGACTCCGTGCCCTCAGCAGCACCCGCGGTCTCGGCGGGCTTGGTGGCCTCCGTGGCCCCGGCGGTCTCGACAGGCCTCTTGGACTCAGCGACCCCGGAGGCCTCAACCGCCTCGGAGGACTCCGTGGCCTTGGCGGACTTGGCGCTGGACCCCGTCGGAACCTCAGAATCGACGTCGGCCTTGCCAGCCGCAGCGGCTTCGGCGGCCTCAGTGGACTCGCCGGACTCTGTGCCCTCAGCGGCACCAGCGGACTCGGCGGCCTCCGCGACCTCGGTGCCGGAGGGGGCGCCGACGGCACCGCTCCCGGCCTTGTCGGCCTTCACTGCCGACTCGGCCCGACCCGACTCCGGGGCCTCGGCGGACTCCTGCGGAGCGGGAGCGGACGCGGAGACGGGGACCGGGTTCGGCTGGCGGGACACGGTGACGGTGCCCGGGACGGTCACCCCGAACCGCGCACCGGCGGCGACCAGGCCGGTCAGGTCCGCGCGGCGGGTACGGCCCAGTTCGACCACGGGCAGCAGGAGGTCGGCGGACCCGGCCAGGGCGTGGGCGTCGGCGCTCTCGACCACGGAGGCGGTCACGACCACCACGAACGCGGCGCGCGGGCGCAGCAGCTCCACCAGTTCGGCGGCGCCGCCCTGGATCGGTGCGACGGTTCCCGGGCGGCCGTGGCGGAGCACCCGCAGGCGCGGCACGGCGGTGGGGCGCGCCTCCAGGTCGGCGGGGTCCTCCCCGTCCACCAGGACCTCGGCCAGGCCGGGCCCCTGGGGAAGGTCGAGGAGTTCCCCGGCGGTGTCGGTGCGCGGGTCGGCGCAGACCAGGAGGGTCTCGGAGCCGGTCCGGGCCAGGGCGGCGGCGAGGTTCACGGCGGCGGCGGTGCCCGCGCGCCCCGGGGTGGTGCCGGTGACCACGAGCACCTGTCCGGGGGCGGGCCGGTCGTCGGCGTCGTCAGCGGTCGCGGCGGCCACGGGGGTGTTCCCGGTGAGGCGGGCGCGGACCAGGTGCGCGAACTCGTTGGCGTGCTGGCCGCCGGGTTCGGCGTCGGTGAGCAGACCGGGGCCGGAGCCGTCGGCGGTCCTCGCGGAGGACAGGTCCAGCAGGACGGGGACGGCGCCGACGCGGGCGGTGTCCTCGGTGTCGTGCACGCGCGGGTCCAGGCGGTCGCGGACCACCGCCGCGAGCAGCCCGGTGAGCAGGCCGAGGGCGACCCCGGCGACCAGCCACAGCGCGGGCACGGGGGAGGAGGGGGACTCGGGCAGTTCGGCCGGGGTGATGACCTGGCCGGGCGAGACCGTCTCCAGCAGGGCGCTGAGCGGGCTGATGCCGTTGCCGAGGTCGCTGATCTCCTGGCGGAGCGCGTCCGCCTGGGCGTCGGCGCTCACCCGCGCGGCGTCCGAGTCCCCGGCCGTCAGCTCGGACAGCCGCTCGTACAGGCCCTCCTGCTCCTCGCGCAGGGCGTCCAGCCGTGCGTTGACCAGGGCGCGGGTCCGCTCGGCCCGGTGCTCCAGGTAGGCGGTGGCGAGGGCGTCGGCGCCGTCCCGGGCCACCTCGGGGAAGCGTGCGGAGTAGTGGAGTTCGAGGATGTTGCTGTTGGAGGGGACGGTGACCTCGATCCGCTCCCGCAGGTCGGCGGGGGAGGGGTCGCCCGGAAGCGCCTCGGCCATGCCCCGGGTGACCTGGTCGGAGACGGCCACCTGGGCCTCGCTGTCGAGGTTGACGTCCCCGGTGAGGCGGCCGGACCGCTCCCCGGTGAACTCGGCCATCTCGGTCGGCTGGACCTGCACGGCCGCCACGGAGGTGTAGGTCGAGGGAACCGCGAACAGCCCGGCGGTGGCCAGGACCAGCCCGCCGAGCACTCCGGCGCCCACCAGGCGCCAGCGGCGCCTCAGCAGCGCGGTGTACTCCTTCAGTTCCGGTCCGGACGGGCCTGGGACGTCGGTGTCCATCGGGTCCTCTCCACACAGACATGGCAGCACTTTTAGTGAACGATTGCATACTAAGTGTAATCCCTTTGGCTGTGGCTGGTGGTTTGGGAAACCGCGCTTTTCCCATGTGGTGATGTCCGCAAACCGGCGATGACGTGGGTCGATACCACCCGGAGTCGGACGAAGGCACCCGAAACGACGAAGGGGGCGGTGGGAGAGATCCCACCGCCCCCTTCGCGGAGCGCTGTCGCCGCGGCTAGCCGCCGAGGATCACCGGGGGCAGCCCGGTGTCCGACTCCCACGCCTCGTCGCAGTCCTTCTGGGTGGACACCGTGTGCGATCTGGCCGAGCAGTCGCGGTACGCGGAGGCCTGGTCCTGGTAGACGAACAGGACCGAGATCATGGCCGAGGACACGACGATCCCGACCACGCCCAGGGCCACGCTCATCAGCGCGCCCGGGGCCTGCGACCCGTGCGAACGCGCCGCGCGCCGGGCCCGGAACCCCTGCACCACACCGAACACGGACAGCACGACGCCGTACGGCGGGAAGAGCAGGCCCGCCAGGCCCAGGAACAGCCCCCACAGGCCTCCTCGCTCGACCCTGGGCGGCTGGCCGTCGGCACGGGGCTCCGGGCTGTTGTCGGTCACAGGTTCACTCCTTCGGGGACGCCCCGCACCGTGGGGCGCCGTGGTCCGCTCGCCCGAGCGGATCGCGTGGCGTTGGTGAGACGGGACCGCGACCCCTCCGAGGCCTCCACCGGAGGCGGAGACGGCCCGGTCCGCGTGAGGTAGACGCTACCCGGCCCGATAGGGTGGGAACGCGGACGGGCCGACGAGGCCCAGGCCTGGCGTCCGTACCAGGCGTACGCGCATCCCGGATGCTGTGCCGTCCCCCGGCGCCCCCGGGAGTGGGGACCCGGTCCCCGCACCGTTCTTCAACACATGAGGGAGACGCACGCTTTGTCCGCGCGAGTGGTGGTTCTCATATCGGGGACGGGCAGCAACATGGCCGCCCTGACGGAAGCCGCGAAGGACCCCTCCTACGGGGCCGAGATCGTCGCAGTGGGAACGGACCGCGAGGGAACACGGGGCGTGGAGGTCGCTGACGCGGCCGGAATCCCCACCTTCGTCGTCCCCTTCCGCTCCTTCTCCGACAGGTCCGCCTGGGACGCCGCCATGTCCGACCGGATCGCGGAACACGAACCCGACCTCGTGGTCTCCGCCGGGTTCATGCGCATCCTCGGGCCCGCCGTCATCGGCCGCCACCAGGCCGTCAACATCCATCCGGCACTGCTGCCCTCCTTCCCCGGCGCGCACGCCGTGCGTGACGCGCTGGCCCACGGTGTCCGCGTCACCGGCACCACCATCCACTTCCTCGACGAGGGCGTCGACTCCGGTCCGATCATCGACCAGGTCGCGGTGCCCGTCGAGGACGGCGACGACGAGTCCAGCCTCCACGAGCGGATCAAGGTCGTGGAACGGCGCATGCTGGTCGACACGGTCGGCCGCCTCGCCCGCGAGGGCTGGACCATCGACGGCAGGCACGTGCGGTTCGGCCGCACCGACACGAAGGAGTCCCGGTGACCCAGCAGGCCATCAGGCGTGCGTTGATCAGCGTGTACGACAAGACCGGCCTGGAGGAGCTGGGCCTCGGCCTGGCCGCGGCCGGGGTGGAGATCGTCTCCACCGGCTCCACCGCCGCCCGCCTCACCGAGGCCGGCGTCCCCGTCACCCCCGTCGAGGACGTCACGGGCTTCCCGGAGATCATGGAGGGCCGGGTCAAGACCCTGCACCCCTCCGTGCACGGCGGTCTCCTCGCTGACCAGAACAACCCCGACCACGTCGCGAAGATCCGCGAACTGGGCATCGCCCCCTTCGACCTGGTCGTGGTCAACCTCTACCCCTTCTCCGACACCGTCGCCTCCGGAGCCTCCGAGGCCGACTGCATCGAGAAGATCGACATCGGCGGACCCGCCATGGTGCGCGCCTCGGCCAAGAACCACGGCAGCGTGGCGATCGTGGTCGACCCCGCCAGCTACGGCGCCACCCTCGAAGCGGTCCGTGCGGGCGGCTACACCCTGGACCAGCGCAAGCACCTGGCCGGGCTGGCCTTCCAGCACACCGCCGCCTACGACGCCGCCGTCGCCGACTGGTTCGCGGGCACCTACGCCCCCGACGCCGAGGCCGAGAGCACCGGCTGGCCCGCCTTCCGTGCCTCCGTGCACACCCGCCAGGCGGCCCTGCGGTACGGCGAGAACCCGCACCAGAAGGCGGCGCTGTACACCGAGGCCACCCCCAGCGGCCTGGCCGGGGCCGAGCAGCTGCACGGCAAGGCGATGTCGTACAACAACTACGTCGACGCCGACGCCGCCCTGCGCGCCGCCCACGACTTCGACGAGCCGTGCGTGGCGATCATCAAGCACGCCAACCCGTGCGGGATCGCCGTGGGCGCCGACAACGCCGAGGCGCACCGCAAGGCGCACGCCAGCGACCCGGTCTCCGCGTTCGGCGGGGTCATCGCCACCAACCGCGAGGTCGGCGCCGAGCTGGCCGGGCAGATCTTCGAGGTCTTCACCGAGGTGGTCGTCGCCCCCGGGTTCACCGCCGAGGCCGTCGAGACGCTGTCCCGTAAGAAGAACATCCGCCTGCTGGTGGTCTCCGACCCCGCCCAGGGTCCGCGTGTGGAGACCCGCCAGATCAGCGGCGGCCTGCTGGTCCAGGACACCGACGTCATCGACGCCGAGGGCGACGACCCGGCCACGTGGACGCTGGCCACCGGGGCGCCCGCCGACGCGGAACTCCTCGCTGACCTCGTCTTCGCCTGGAAGGCGGTGCGCGCGGTCAAGTCCAACGCGATCCTGCTCGCCTCCGACGGCGCCACCGTGGGCGTCGGCATGGGTCAGGTGAACCGGGTCGACTCCGCCGGTCTCGCGGTCTCCCGTGCCGGGGAACGCGTCCGGGGCTCCGTGGCCGCCAGCGACGCCTTCTTCCCGTTCGCGGACGGGCTGGAGATCCTCACCAAGGCGGGCGTGCGCGCCGTGGTCCAGCCCGGCGGCTCGGTCCGCGACGCCGAGGTGGTCGCCGCCGCCGAGGCGGCCGGGGTCACGATGTACCTCACCGGCACCCGCCACTTCTTCCACTAACCAGTCAGCGAGGAGCTACGCATGAGCGCGATCGTTCTGGACGGCAAGGCCACCGCCAAGGCCATCAGGGAGGAACTGGCGGAGCGGGTGGCGAAGCTGCACGCGAAGGGCGTCGTCCCCGGTCTGGGCACCGTCCTGGTCGGTGACGACCCGGGCAGCCACTCCTACGTGCGCGGCAAGCACCGCGACTGCGCCCAGGTGGGTATCGCGAGTATTCGCCGCGACCTGCCCGCCGACGCCACCCAGGAGCAGGTGGAGCAGGCCGTCCACGAGCTCAACGAGGACCCGGCCTGCACCGGTTACATCGTGCAGCTGCCCCTGCCGCGGGGGCTGGACGAGAACCGGGTGCTGGGGCTGATCGACCCGGCCAAGGACGCGGACGGCCTCCAGCCGGTCAACCTGGGCAAGCTGGTCCTCATGGAGAAGGCGCCGCTGCCGTGCACCCCGCGCGGCATCGTGGAGCTGCTCAACCGCTACGAGGTGCCGATCAAGGGCGCCGAGGTCGTCGTGGTGGGACGGGGGGTGACCGTGGGTCGTCCTCTGGGGCTGCTGCTCACCCGACGGTCGGAGAACGCCACCGTCACCCTGTGCCACACGGGTACCCGTGACCTGGCCGAGCACACGCGCCGGGCGGACATCGTCGTGGCCGGTGCGGGTGTGCCGGGGATCATCACCAGGGACATGGTCAAGCCCGGTGCGGCCGTGCTGGACGTGGGCGTCTCGCGTACTGACGACGGCCTGGTCGGCGATGTCGCCCTGGACGTCCCCGAGGTCGCGGGGCACGTGTCGCCCAACCCGGGTGGTGTGGGTCCGATGACCCGGGCGATGCTCCTGGTCAACGTGGTAGAGGCCGCCGAACGCCAGGCCGCCGAGCTCTAGGCTCCGGTTTGTGGAGGGGCGGTCCCGTCCGGGGCCGCCCCCTCAGCTGACGGGCTCGCGCTGGAGCAAGGCAATCCGAACGACGCGGCCTGGGAGAGCATTGAGCCTTATGGCGACTACGGGAGGAATGTTCCCAGTGTCCGTATTTCGAGAAGTTGGAAAAACGGCCACTTGCCATTGGTAAGTTGCCAGTTCAAAGAGTCTGCTCCCCGCGCACGTGGGGATGGACCCAGTTCGTCATCAGCCTCGGCACCGAGGCCGAGCTGCTCCCCGCGCGCATGCGGGATGGACCTTGCCGGTCCTACGGGCGTGCTCGGGACCGGCTCCTTCATGGCCGACGGCGTATCCTCAGCCGACCGGCGAACACGCGACGCACGACGGCGCGGCCCCGGGTATCCGCCCCTCCCCAAGGCAAGGTGGACGTCATGAGTGAGAACTCCCCGAACGAACAGTCATGGTCCGGTACCGAGCTGGCCCGTTACGAGGCCGCGCTGGAGGCGATCCACGGCGCGATGGGCGCCTACAGCGCCCTGATCGCTCACGAAGAGGCCAAGGACGCCCCCGATGAGCGGGTGATCGCTAAGGCAACTGAAGGCCGACGCGCGTGCGTCCGCCGCCGTGAGGCCCTCGACCCCGCGAACGCGACCGATATCGCGCGGGTGCGTGCCGAGTTCAGCGCTCTGGCCGAGACGGTGCGGGCCGCCCGCCGGTGAAACCCGGCGACCGTGATCAGCTGGCTCGGCGGGTGCGTCCCCCCACGGGCATCGGGCGGACCAGACCGAGGGCGACGACCTCGTTCGCCAACCGGGTGCGCCGGTTCTGCCCCTCCGGGATGCGGAACTTCTGGTAGAGCCGCAGCAGGTGCTGCTTGACCGCCGCCTCGGTGACCACCAGGGCCTCCGCGATGTCGCGAGCTGTGGCCGGGGCCACGAAGGCCTCCTCGGACAGCGCGGGCTGGCACAGGGCGGTGAGCACGTCCAGTTCACGGCGGGTCAGTTCGGGCGCCGCCCCACGACGTAGCTCGATGTCGGGGCTGAGCTGCTCACTGGGCAGGCCGCCGATCCGGCAGCGGGCGCCGCCGAAGCTCACCACGTCCCCCTCCTCCAGCACGCGGCGGGCGATGGGCCGCCCGTTGACCCGGGTGCCGTTGCGGGACAGGCCGAGGTCGACGACGTAAACGTAGGGCCCGCGCCGGACCAGTTCGGCGTGGAGCTGGGAGACACTCGGGTCGGTCAGTCGGATGTCGGCCCCCTCGCCGCGGCCGACCGTGGTGACCTCGTGGGGGAGGGGGCGGATGTCACCGGTCTCCTCCAACCGAAGGTAGGGACCGTCCACGGTGACTCCTCCCGGGCTGCTGGGGCGCGGTCGGTGGGGGTGCGGCCTACGGTGGTGGAGAGGTGGCTGTCGGGGGGTGGCCGATCGGTCTACACGTCGCGTGGGCTTCATGGGGGTCGTCCTCGCTCACCGGTGCGCTCATCTCCACCTTGGTTACCCGGCTGGTACGTGTTCTACGCGCTTACTTCGGAGTTAGGCGGATAAGGCGGGGAAATACGGCTCTGTGACCGAACCGGAAGCAGGAAACGGTCACGGGAGGCCCCCGAGGGAGACAAGTCCGTTTCCGTGAGCCCTGGGGCTTCGGCCGTGCGGTTCACTAGTATGAAAGCGGTCCCTCCGGGATGACGGCGCCCCTGTTCGTGCGGGGCGTTCGGAACCGCCAAGAACATGAGCCACACTGGGGTGCCGTTCGGTTTCGGACAGCTCCTCCTCGACGTGTGGCCGGTCTGTGCCAGCCGACCGGGGAGGGGCCGTGGGTACGGGCCGCGCGGCGGCCAGGCAATTCGGAAGCGAACGGGTCGGGACGCGGTGGACGACGCTGAGCAGACGCAGGTGGCGCGGTCGGACGGGGGCACCCCGGACGGCGGGTCGGAGGGCCGTGGCCGCCCGAAGGTGCCCTACTGGCTCTCCCAGGTGCCCTACGCGCTGGTGCTGTCGGCGCTCGCGGCGGGGATCGTCGTGGTGGCCGCCGCCTACTTCAAGCGCGGACCGGCGATCATCGCGGCGGCGCTGCTGCTCGCGGCCACCTTCAGGTTGTTGCTGCCCAAGGACTGGATCGGACTGCTCGCGGTACGCCGGAGATGGGTCGATCTGTTCACGCTGGTGGCGCTCGCGGTCCTTCTGATCGTGTTGGCCTGGGTGGCGCCGCAACTCTCCTCCTAGGCGTCGAATAAGCTTGATGTCGAGATACCGCGACACTGACAAGCTCCGCCTCCCGGGCAGCACGGACACCGGGCGGGATCAGGGATTGCCGCGCGCGCGGACCGGGACCGGCCACGAACCGGCCCCGACTCTCCGCCGCACGAGGCGGTAGCGAGGACTGAAGGGACAGCCACACAGCCATGGCCAAGATCAAGGTCGAAAACCCCGTAGTCGAGCTCGACGGCGACGAGATGACCCGGATCATCTGGTCCTTCATCAAGGACCGCCTGATCCTGCCGTACCTCGACATCGACCTCAAGTACTACGACCTCGGTATCGAGGAGCGTGACCGCACCGACGACCAGATCACCATCGACGCGGCCCACGCCATCAAGAAGTACGGCGTCGGCGTGAAGTGCGCCACCATCACCCCCGACGAGGCCCGCGTCGAGGAGTTCGGCCTCAAGAAGATGTGGCGGTCGCCCAACGGCACCATCCGCAACATCCTCGGTGGTGTCGTCTTCCGCGAGCCCATCATCTGTGAGAACGTGCCGCGTCTGGTGCCGGGCTGGACCAAGCCCGTCATCATCGGCCGCCACGCCCACGGCGACCAGTACAAGGCCACCGACTTCAAGGTCCCCGGCCCCGGCACGGTCACCATGACCTACACCCCGGCCGACGGCAGCCAGCCGGTCGAGTTCGACGTCGCGAACTTCCCCGAGGAGGGCGGCGTCGCGATGGGCATGTACAACTACCGCAAGTCCATCGAGGACTTCGCGCGGGCCAGCCTCAACTACGGCCTGGACCGGAACTACCCGGTCTACATGTCCACCAAGAACACCATCCTCAAGGCCTACGACGGCATGTTCAAGGACGTGTTCGAGGAGATCTTCGAGACCGAGTTCAAGGACAAGTTCGCCGCCGCGGGCATCACCTACGAGCACCGCCTCATCGACGACATGGTCGCCGCCGCGCTCAAGTGGGAGGGCGGCTACGTCTGGGCCTGCAAGAACTACGACGGTGACGTCCAGTCCGACACCGTCGCGCAGGGCTACGGCTCGCTCGGCCTCATGACCTCGGTCCTGCGCACCGCCGACGGCAGCGCCGTCGAGGCCGAGGCCGCCCACGGCACCGTGACCCGTCACTACCGCCAGCACCAGCAGGGCAAGCCCACCTCGACCAACCCGATCGCGTCCATCTTCGCGTGGACCCGCGGTCTGGAGCACCGGGGCAAGCTGGACAACACCCCGAAGGTCGTCGAGTTCGCGAACACCCTCGAGGACGTCGTCATCAAGACCGTCGAGGGCGGCCAGATGACGAAGGACCTGGCCCTGCTGGTCGGCTCCGAGCAGGAGTGGCTGACCACCGAGCAGTTCCTCGCCGCTCTGGACGAGAACCTGAGCAAGCGTCTCGCCTAGGGAGTGTTTTTTGGATGCTTTCGCTGGTGGCGGCGGAGCCGCCATCGATGTGAGCGGCCTCCAGGCAATCTCTCGCAAGACGATGAGTGAAGGTCAGCCCGGGTTTGGCTGTCCGAGCTTCATCGGCGCAGCGAGAGGCAGCCTGGTGGTCGCGAGCGCGGAATGATCCAAAAAACACGACCTAGGTCCCGGTTCGTCGCGGCGGTCCTGAGCCGACCGGCGCGGTGAGACCTTGGCCACGCCCGGGCGTCCCCGTGAGGGGGCGCCCGGGCCTCGTCGTCCCCGGGGGTCCCGGGGGCGGGGCGAGACGCACGAAACGCGGTGTTCGCGGGGGTTCGGAGCGCGTGGAACGCGGAAGTTCCCGGGAGTGTTTCCCGTGTTCGGCCCACATCCGTGCGTGGGAGGTGGGAGGATGACGGGGTCGGAGGGGGTCCTCGGACACCGTGTGCGACGTAGGACACGTGAGCACGATTCGCCCCTTTCGCGAACTTTGACCTATTGTGGAGACACGCCGGTGAGAACCGGCAGGCCAGAGGGGGTTTTCGCCCTCCGGCCACCACGAGCCGACGTGCCGGCCGTGCGCCCGCTGGGGGGTAGGCGCGCACAGTACGGAACGTCACGAAGAAGGGCCCGTCACTCCGGTGACGGGCCCTTCGCTCGTTCCCGGGGTCAGTCCTGCATGGCGTCCTCGGGGATGGCCTCCCCGGTGCGCATGGCCTCGAACATCTGCTCGGACCGCACCTCGTCCCAGAGCACCACCGAGCCCACACCGTCCAGCGTGGGGGTGTCGCCCACCGGAACCGCCGTGGTCTGGGTGCCGCCGCGCATCGCCAGCAGCATGCTGGCGAGGTGACGGAGCTTGTCGCCCTCGTCGACCATGAACGTGTCGGTGCCCGCCAGCACCAGCGGCACCGACTTGAAGGGGTTGAAGAGCGTGGAGGGGGCGCTGGCCTCCTGGATCAGCGCGGAGAAGAACTCACGCTGGCGCTGGATGCGGTCCAGGTCGGCGCGGGCGGTGGCGCGGGTGCGCACGTAGCCCAGCGCGGTGCCGCCGTCCATCTCCTGGCAGCCCGCCGCGATGTCCAGGCCCGCCTTCGGGTCCGCCATCGGCTCCTCGGGGCACAGCTCCACGCCGCCGACCGCGTCGACCAGGTCCACGAAGCCGCCCATGCCGATCTCCACGTAGTGGTCGATCCGCACGCCCGAGGCCTGCTCGAAGCTCTGCACCAGCGGGGCCGGGCCGCCGCAGACCTCCTCGCCGTCCTCGCCGGTGCCGCACACGGAGTCCGCGAAGGCGGTGTTGATCTTGTTGTCCGCGTAGCCGGGGATCGCCATGGGGACGTAGGAGTCACGCGGCACGCTGACGATGGTCGGCTCGCCGTCGCGCGGCATGTAGAGCACCATGATCGTGTCCGTCCGGCGGCCCTCGGCGCGGCCGGTGGCCAGGTCGCGGATCTGGTCGTCGTCCAGACCGTCCCGGCTGTCGGAGCCGACGATCATGTACGTGGTCCCGGGCTGGCGGTCCGGGCGGCCCTCGTAGTCCTGGAGGGCGTCCACCCGCTCCAGCCGGGAGTCGGCCCACAGGTAGAAGGCCCCGGGGACCACCAACAGCAGGACCAGGACCAGGATCGCGGTGTTCCGCGCGGTCTTCTTGCGGCGCTCCCGGGCGCGACGCTGGTGCCCGCGCCCGTCGTACTCGCGCCCGGCGCTGTGCGTCCGGCGCTTCCTCGGGCGGTGCGGAGGGACCCGGTCGGCCGGGGGGAGCCGTCGGGTGTCGCCCACCACCCGCTGTTCGGACTCACGGGGGCGGTACAGCCTCTCGAACTCGTCCGGACTGTCTGGGTCGCCCCCGCGCCGGAACACGCCCGCGTCGTCGTGTCCACCGGTCGAGCCCGGCCCTTCCCGGTGCCGTCGGTCAGCCATCGAATCGCCTATCCGCTCCGTGCCATGTGTCGCTCGGGTGTGTGTCGTACGTCCCTTGTGATCGCTGACAGAGTAGTCCGGTTCGATCCGATGTCCTCCGGCGGCCCGTTCAGGCCCTCCGCACGGCCCCGTCCGAGGGCAACGCCGCACGGACGCGCGGCGGGGGCCACCCCTTCTCCGCGAACGCGTCCCGGACCGCCGACCCCAGATCCGCCACGCGTTCCTCCGCGACCAGCGCGAACGCCGTCCCCGCCCAGCCCGACATACGCGCGCCCCGGGCCCCGGCCCGCGCGGCGGTCTCCACCGCCAGCTCCACCGGGGGCAGGGGCAGGTCGAACCTCCGCAGGGACAGGTGCGAGGCGGACAGGATCGGCCCGGTCTCCGCCGCGCGGCCCGCGCGCAGCAGCCCGACCGCCGCGTTGAGCCGGTGGACCTCGGTGACGGCGTACTCCACCCGGTGGCGCAGCACGGGGTTCTGGAGTCGGCGCAGCGCCCCGGGCAGGTCCTGGACGGAGCGCAGCGGGCCGAGGGTGTCCTGGGCCCGCGCGAGTTCGGCGGCGCGCCTCGGTCGCGGGTCCCGCCTCGGCAGCGCGCCGGTCTCCAGCACCACCAGCCGCAGCCCGGCCCCTTCGAGGTCGAACGGGAGGACCGTGGTCCGGCCGCTGGCCAGGTTCACCCGCACCGCGTGCCCGGCACGCGCGTCCAGGGCCACGCCGGTGGGCCGGTCGGCCCCCGCGAGGTCGGCCAGGGCCAGGGACACCGCCGCCTCGACCGCCGCGGCGTGTCCCAAGGAGGCGTGTTCGGGCAGGTTCGAGCCGATCAGTACCCGTACGCCCCTGTCGGCGCCCAGACGCCCGCTCTCGCGCGCTTCGTCCACGGCACGGGTCGCCGCGCGGGCCGCGGGGGTCCGGCCGCCCAGAGGGCCGCTGGGGGTCGCCACACGCGTGGCACCGTCCGCGTCGGTGCCCACCGCGACCGTCGCGCCCCAGGGCAGGGCCGTGTAGAGGGCGGCCCCGCCACTGGCCGCCGTGTGCTCGCCCATGAGGGCGAGCCGCCCGGGCGCGTGCCACAGTCCGGCGGGCTCGGCCCCGAAGAGACGCGTGTACTCCGCACGCAGGGCGTCGTCGTCCCGCCCCTCGGGCCAGTCCCCGACCGGCCCCGTGGTCCGCGCCCCCAACACCGCGCGCACCCGCGCCCCGGTGACCCCCACGTCCCGCCCCCGCTCTCCTCGGTGAACACCGGGTCCAAGTCTGCCCCCACCTCGGTACCGGACGGGCGTGGGGCTTTCCTCCCGAGAGGTCCCCGGCGCTAGGGTTGCCGACCCGACGACTCCCACCGCCAGCCCCGATCGCCCGCCCCAGCCACAGGAGGAGACCCGATTGCCCACCCCAGCCACGACCGTCGACTCCGACCACGCGCCCTGGCCACGGGTGTCCCAGCCAGAGGTGGACGGCCGACCCGCCACCTCAGCGACAACCGTGAGTGCCGCCCGTTCACCCTGGACGCACCCGTGAGGGCCGCCCGTTCACCCCGGCCGCTGGGGGGTGCCCGTTCGGCGCCGGACGACGGGCCGAAGCGGAGCGGAGGGCCCAAAGGGGTACCGCCGGACCCGAAGCGGAGCGGAGGTGAGAAGAGGACACGCGCGAAGGAGACCGCCCAGCGCTACCAGAACGCGGCGATGGACGGCTACTGGGGTCTGCGGCGCCGGTACCCGTCGGTGGACCACCTGGTGCGCGCCTACGAGCGCTACTCGGACCGCAACGGCACCCAGCTGGCGGGGGCGGTCACCTACTTCACCTTCCTCTCCTTCTTCCCGCTCCTGGCGCTGGCCTTCGCCGTGGTGGGCTTCCTCGCCTCCCAACAGGTGGAGCTCACCGACTACCTGGAGACGGCCCTGGACGAGGTGCTGCCGGGGCTGTCGCAGCAACTGCCCATGGAGCAGATCGCGGGGGCCCGGGTCGGGGCGAGCGTCGTGGGTCTGCTGGGCCTGCTGTACGCGGGGCTGAACTCGGTGTCGGCGCTGCGGGAGGCCCTGCACACGATCTGGCTGAACAGCCTCCGGCAGGGCCCCAACGTCCTGGTGCGCAAGCTGGTGGACCTGCTGGTGATGGTCGCCCTGGGCACCGCCCTGGTCTTCACGGTGGCCTTCACCGGTTTCATGCAGACCGCCACGGTCTGGCTGCTGTCCCTGGTGGGGCTGGACGGGTCGGTGGTGGCCAACCTGTCCCTGCGGGGGCTGGCCCTGGTCATCGCGATCGGCGTGAACACGTGCCTGTTCGTGCTGGCCTTCTCCCTGTTGTCGGGGGTGGGGCGGCCCACCGCCGTGATGTGGCGCGGCGCCCTGCTGGGCGCGGTGGCGTTCGAGATCCTCAAGAACGTCGCCACGCAGCTGCTGGCGGGGACCCTCGGCAACCCGGTGTACGCGTCCTTCGCCGTGCTGGTCGGCCTGTTGGTCTGGATCAACCTGGTGATGCGCGTGGTCATGTTCAGCGCGGCCTGGACGGCCACCTGGTTGCCGGTGCTGCCGCCCTACACCGGGTCCTTCCCGCTGCCGGAGGAGAACGGCATGGACTGGACGCGTCCGCGCCCGGTTCTGCGACCGAGCCCGGAGGCACTGGCCGAGCGACGACTCGCCCAGCGGTTGCTCGCCCTGGGGTTGTCGCTGGTCGGGGCGGTGGTCGCGGCGGGTGTCGCGGCGGTGGCGGTGCGCATGCGGCGCACATGACCACGGAAACGGAAAAGGATCGGAAAGAAGTCGTTTTTTACTGTGGGTTGATTCCGTATGCGCGCGGTGTGAGACGGGTAGTCCTCCTCTGTCCCGGATGACCGGTTCTCCGGGACCAGCGGTGCGTCGGTCACAAGGGCTGTCCCACACCAGGAGGTCAGATGGGAATCGCATTCAAATCGTCCGAGCGCGCGACACTCGGGGTCGAGTGGGAACTCCAACTCGTCGACCGGAACAGTCGCCACCTGCGACAGGAGGCGGGGCAGCTCCTCGCCGAACTCCCGGATCTCAGCAGTGAGGCCGCGGTGCCCCCCTTGCGGCACGAGCTGATGCAGTCCCAGGTGGAGGTCGTCACGGGGATCTGCGAGACGGTCGAGGAGGCCAAGGGTGACCTCGGTCGCAACGTGGCGCGGATGCGGGAGGTGCTGGAACCCCGCGGTGCCACGCTGACCTGTTCCGGCACGCACCCGATCGACCACTGGCGGGACCAGGAGCTGAGCCCCGGCAAGCGGTACGGGGAGCTGGTCGAGCAGATGCAGTGGCTGGCCCGCAGGATCCTGACCTGCGGTGTACACGTCCACGTGGGGGTGCGCGGCCAGGAGAAGGCTATTCCCATTGTGAACGCACTTGCGAAGTATCTCCCACATTTTCTGGCTTTGAGTGCTTCTAGCCCGTTTTGGGGTGGTCATGACACGGGGCTGGCCTCCGCGCGCTCGATTGTCTTCGGCGCGCTCCCCACCTCGGGGCCCCCGCCGAACCTCCCCGGGTGGCCCGCTTTCGAGGATTACCTCGAAACCCTTCTCAATGCGGGTACCATCGCCTCTATCAAGGAAGTCTGGTGGGACATCCGTCCGCACCCGGATTTCGGCACCATCGAGATCCGGATGTTCGACGGGATTCCCACCTTGCGCGAGGTGGGAATGGCCGCCGCTCTCTCCCAGTGTCTGGTGGAGCTGTTCGATCACCAGCTCGACCGCGGGTACAGCTTGCCCAGCCCGCCGTCCTGGGTGGTGAAGGACAACAAGTGGCGGGCCACCCGCTATGGACTCGACGCTCGTGTCATCACGGACTCACACGGGACCACCGTTCCGATCCGCGACGACCTCTACGAGCTGGTCCGCGAACTGGCGCCGGTCGCCGCCCGCCTGGGCTGCGCGGAGGACCTGGACCTGGTCACCGAGATCCTGGACAAGGGTGCCTCCTACGAGCGTCAGCGAGCGGTGGTCGCCGACGGCGGTTCGCTCGAAGACGTCGTGGACCTGCTCTCAGCCGAGTTCGAGGGGGACACCGCCCGCGCGGCATTTGTCGGCGCGCGATAGAAGTAACGAAATGGGGACCCTCGCATGCAGGGACGTGACCTGCCGGAGCAGTTGACGGCTTTTCTGGCGCGCCATGAGCGGGAGCTCACGGGATTCCGCCGGGACCTGCACATGCACCCGGAGCTGGCCTTCGCGGAACACCGCACCACGGGCCGCCTGGCCGAGCGCCTGCGCCAGGCGGGGCTCGCACCCCGGACCCTTCCCCAGGGCACCGGCCTGATCTGCGACATCGGGAACGGCCCCGGCCCCATGGTCGCCCTGCGCGCCGACATCGACGCACTTCCCCTCACCGACGAGAAGGACGTCCCCTACCGCTCCACCGTCCCCGGCGTCGCCCACGCCTGCGGGCACGACGTGCACACCACGGTCCTGCTGGCCACGGGGATCTTCCTCGCCCAGCAGGACCGGGCGGGCGCGCTGCCCGGCCGCGTCCGCCTCCTCTTCCAGCCCGCCGAGGAGCTCCCCGGCGGTGCGGTCGAGGTCGTCAGGGCCGGTGGCATGGAGGGCGTGGACCGGGTCTTCGCCCTGCACTGCGACCCCCGCCAGATGGTCGGCAAGGTGGGTCTGCGCACCGGCGGCATCACCGCCGCCTGCGACCAGATCATGGTCCGCCTCTCCGGCCCGGGCGGGCACACCGCGCGCCCGCACCTGACCTCGGACCTCGTCTACGCGCTCGGCAAGATCGTCACCGAGCTGCCCGCCGCGCTGTCCCGCCGGGTCGACCCCCGGGCCGGGTTCAGCCTGGTGTGGGGCCGGATCAGCGCGGGCTCGGCGCCCAACGTCATCCCCGACGACGCCGTCGCGGAGGGCACCGTCCGGTGCCTCGACGACGAGGCCTGGCACGCCGCCCCCGACATCCTCAAGGGCCTGGTGGAGTCGGTCGCCTCGGCCTACGGCGCCGACGCCGAGGTCACCTACCGCCGGGGCGTCCCGCCCACCATCAACGAGTCCCGCAGCGTGGAGATCATGCGCGAGGCCACCACCCTGGCCCTGGGCGCCGACGCGGTCACGCCGACCCCGCAGAGCCTGGGCGGGGAGGACTTCGCCTGGTACCTGGAGCACGCTCCGGGCGCGCTGGCCCGGCTGGGCACCCACTCCCCGGACTGGAGCGGCGACATGCTGGACCTGCACCGGGGCACCTTCGACGCCGACGAGCGCGCGATCGGCGCGGGCACCCGCCTGATGGTGACCACCGCGCTCACCTCCCTGTGGGAGGACGCCCCCGAGGGTGTGCGCTCGGACAGCGAGGCCCTGGCCTGACGGCCCTTCCGCCGCCCCGCACCAACGGCGCCCGGACCTCCGCCAACGTGGCCACCGGGCGGCTTCTGCCGGATCGTCGGTAACTTCGTGTCGCCGTGTCGGGTGCCCTCGTCGCCTGGTGGCATCCTGAGTGGATGAACCAGCCACTCACAGTCGAACAGATCCGCCGGGCGCCCAAGGTGCTCCTGCACGACCACCTCGACGGCGGGCTGCGCCCGTCCACGGTGGTGGAGCTCGCGCAGGAGGCGGGCTACCGGGACCTGCCCACCTACGACCCGGCCGAGCTGGGGCGTTGGTTCCGCGAGGCGTCGGACTCCGGGTCGCTGGAGCGCTACCTGGAGACCTTCGCCCACACCACGGCGGTCATGCAGAGCCGTGACGCCCTCGTGCGCGTCGCCGCCGAGTCGGCGGAGGACCTGGCCGCCGACGGCGTGGTCTACGCGGAGCAGCGGTACGCCCCCGAGCAGCACCTGGAGGGCGGCCTCACCCTGGAGGAGGTCGTGGAGGCCGTCCAGGAGGGGCTCGAACTGGGGGAGAAGCGCGCCGCCGACGCGGGCCGGAGCATCCGCACCGGTCAGCTGGTGACCGCCATGCGCCACGCGGCCCGCTCGTCGGAGATCGCGGAGCTGGCGGTGCGCTACCGCGACGCCGGGGTCAGCGGCTTCGACATCGCGGGCGCGGAGGCGGGCAACCCGCCCACCCGCCACCTGGACGCCTTCGAGTACCTGCGCAGGGAGAACTTCCACTTCACCATCCACGCCGGTGAGGCCTTCGGACTGCCCTCCATCTGGGAGGCGCTCCAGTGGTGCGGCTGCGACCGGCTCGGCCACGGCGTGCGCATCATCGACGACATCACCGAGAACGAGAACGGTGTGCCGGTGCTGGGGCGCCTGGCCCAGTACGTGCGGGACAAGCGCGTGCCGCTGGAGATGTGCCCCAGCTCCAACGTGCAGACCGGTGCCGCCGAGTCCATCGCGGACCACCCGATCAGCCTCCTGCGGGACCTGCGCTTCCGGGTCACGGTCAACACGGACAACCGCCTCCAGAGCGGGGTGACCCTGTCGGAGGAGTTCGCCAAGCTGAGCGAGGCCTTCGGGTACGACTGGGACGACCTCCAGTGGTTCACGGTCAACGCCATGAAGTCGGCCTTCCTGCCGTTCGACGAGCGGCTGGCGCTGATCAACGGCACCATCAAGCCCGGGTTCGCGCAGCTGAAGTGGGCGACGCACTGATGGCCGGATCCTCCGAGGGGGTCACCACGCACTACTCGACCTCCTCCCGGGTGCTGGCGATCGTCTGGATCGTCGTCGCGGTCCTGCTGCTGCTGGACCTGGTGCTGCGCGGGCAGGACCGGATGGCCTGGATCGCCGGGGCCGTCCTGGTGTTCAGCGTCGCCGCCGTCTACGCCACGTGGCTGCGCCCCCGGGTGGTCTCCACCGAGCGCGGCGTCCGGATGGTCAACCCGCTGCGCGAGACCTTCGTGCCGTGGGCCGCCGTGCAGTGGGTGGACGTGGTGGACGTGCTGCGGGTGCACACCCCGGAGCGGGTCTACCGGTCCTGGCCGCTGCGCGAGACCAAGCGGGCCAAGGTGCGGGAGAACATGCGCCGTGAGTCGGGCTACCTGGACCACGACGACGACAGGGACCCCACCGCGATGCGCCCGGTGGACCTGGTCGCCCGTGAGCTCCGCCGTGACGCGGAGAAGTACCGGGCCCGTCCGCTGCGCGGCCCCATCAAGGAGATCGACGAGGAGGGCCCGGCCGCGCTGGGCGCCGAGGACCGCCCGCAGACGATGGTGCCGGTCGAGGTCATCGTCGTCCTGGGCGTGCCGCTGGTGCTCCTCGTGGCCGTGTTGTTCATCGCCTGACCAGCCGTTCGTCCCGGATCGGGCCCGGCCCCCCGCACCGTGCGAGGGGCCGGGCCCGTCGTCTGTCGGGGCCGGGGCGGGCCGTCGGCCCGAGGCCGGGCGGACGCGCCGGACGCGGGGTTGACGCACCCCCCGGGGTTCTGGTTAGGTTAGGCATGCCTAAGGGAGAACGTTCCGGGTGGGCGGGCTTCGCGCGGATGGCCACCCACCCGGATCCCCCTCCCAGGGCAACGCGCGCGGTTCAACTGAATATCGGGAAGAGAAGGTGCTGTCAGCGCCAGTCCAACGGGGTCTGCGGGGATCCCGGGCGCTGGGTGGCACCGGGGAAAGCACCACCTTCGACCGGACCCACGTTCGGTGCCGTCCATCCCATGGCCTCGGGATGTACGCTCGCCACGCCGGTACCGGACGTTTCGGGTCCGGTCGAGGGTGCCCCAGCCGCTTCCGGACGCGGTCCCCACGGGATCGCGGACACCCGGCACGACGAAGCCCGGCCGAGGCCGGGCTTCGTGCTGTCCGTGTCCGACCCCGGAACGGGGTCGCCGTGCCTCAGGCCGCCTCCAGCACCCGGTTCAGCAGCTCACCGAGCCGCCGTGCCCGCTGGGTGACGACCTCCAGGGCGCGCTCCTGCTCGAACGGCTCCAGTACGGACCCCAGTGCGTCGTTGCTGACCATCGACAGGCCCAGGACCTCGGCCCCCATCTCGACGGCGGCGATGGTCTCCAGCGCGATCGACCGCCCCACCACGTCCGCGCCCGCCTGCCGCAGCACCTTCAGCTCGGTCTGCGTCTGGAGCTGCGGGCCCGTCGTCGACACGTACACGCCCTCGGCCAGTGTCACGTCCACCTCGTGGATGACGCCGCGCAGGCGCTCGCTGTAGGCGTGGGTCAGGTCGACGAAGTCGGGACCGGCCAGCGGCGAGGTCGCGGTGAGGTTCACGTGGTCCCGGACGACGATCGGCTGGCCCGGCTGGAAGTCGGTGCGCAGGGACCCGGCGGAGCCGGTCAGTACCGCGACCCGGGCGCCCGCGGCGATCCCCGTCCGGACCGCGTGCGCGGCCACCATCGGGCCGAACCCCTCGTAGAGGTGGACGCGTCCCACGAACACGACCACGCGCTTGTCGCCCACCCACATGCTGCGGATCCTGCCGCTGTGCCCCTCCGCCGTGGGCCGCACGAACCCGGGCAGTTCGGTCGCGTCGATCTCGATGTCGGGCGTGCCCAGCGTGTCCACCGCGCCAGCCCAGCCGGAGCCGAGCACCACCAGGGCGTCGAAACTGTCGGCACCGGCCCGGGCCAACAGCTCCTTCGCCGCGGAGTCCGCCAGTTGCTTCGCCTCGCCCGTGGTTCGGGGCGGCTGCTCTGATTCACTCACAAGTCGGATACTACCGCTCTGTAGTCAGTTGACACCGGAGCGCAACGCAGGGTGTCCGAAGGGCGGAATGTACGTGTGACCTCGGGTGCGTCGAGCGCCCCGGTCCACGTGTCCTTCGTCGCATTCTCCGAGCTCGGGAGGGGGTCCGACGGGCCCGTCCCCACCCGGCACCGTGCGCTGACCGGGGGTGGCTGCGGTCATCGACACCCGGCATGGCCGACAATGGAGGGAAGCGAGACAACCAGGTGGTGCCCTGCCATGCCCGAACATCGCCCCGGACCGGGAACGGGTAGGCCGCATCGCCCGCAGAGGGAGTGAAGCAGCGTGACGAAGGTCGTGATCATCGGTGGCGGGCCCGGGGGCTATGAGCCGGCGTTGGTCGCCGCGCAGTTGGGCGCGGACGTGACCGTGGTGGAGCGCGACGGAATCGGCGGTTCCTGCGTCCTCACCGACTGCGTCCCCTCCAAGAGCCTCATCGCCACGTCCACCCGCACCACGTACGTGCGCGAGTCGGGCAGCCTGGGCATCCACATCCCGGCGGCCGAGGAGCACAAGGAGCCGGTCGAGGTCGACATCGACCAGATCAACTCGCGGATCAAGCGCCTGGCCCAGGCCCAGTCCGACGACACCCGTGCCCGCCTGGTCAAGGAGGGCGTCGAGGTGGTCATCGGGGAGGCCCGGCTGGTCGACCCGCACATCGTCGCCGTCGGGGACCGCCGCATCCGCGCCGACGTCGTGCTCATCGCCACCGGCGCGCACCCGCGCGAGCTGCCCACCGCCAAGCCGGACGGCGAGCGCATCCTCACCTGGCGCCACCTCTACGACCTGGAGGAGCTGCCGGAGAAGCTGATCGTGGTCGGCTCCGGCGTGACCGGCGCCGAGTTCGCCAGCGCCTACCAGGCCCTGGGCTCCGACGTCACCCTCGTGTCCTCCCGCGAGCTGGTCATGCCCACGCAGGACTCCGACGCCGCCGAGGTACTGGAGGAGGTCTTCATGCGACGCGGCATGACGGTCCTCAGCCAGACCCGCGCCGAGTCGGTCGTGCGCACCGAGGACGGCGTCCGGGTGACCCTCTCCGACGGCCGCACCGTGGACGGCAGCCACTGCCTGATGACCGTCGGCATGATCCCCAACACGGAGGGCCTGGGCCTGGAGGAGGCCGGGGTCCGCCTGGGCAGGGGCGGGTTCGTCGAGGTCGACCGGGTCTCCCGCACCACCGTCCCGGGCGTGTACGCCGCCGGTGACTGCACCGGGGTGAACATGCTCGCCTCGGTGGCGGCCATGCAGGGGCGCATCGCCATGTGGCACGCGCTGGGCGAGGCCGTGTCCCCGCTCCAGCTCTCCACCGTCGCCTCCACCGTGTTCACCCACCCCGAGCTGGCGGCGGTCGGCGCCAGCGAGGACGACGTGCGCAGCGGGCGGATCGACGGCCGTACCGTCACCCTGCCGCTGAACACCAACCCGCGCGCCAAGATGAACCAGGTCAAGGACGGCTTCGTCAAGCTCATCTGCCGTCAGCACACCGGGATCGTCCTCGGCGGCGTCATCGTCGGCCCGCGCGCCAGCGAACTCATCCTGGGCGTGTCCATCGCGGTGCAGCAGCGCCTGACCGTGGACGACATCGCGCACACCTTCTCGGTGTACCCCTCGCTGTCCGGCAGCGTCACCGAGGCCGCCCGCTCGCTCATGCTCGCCTCCCCGGAGTAGTCGACGGGTTCCCCGGAACGCGGGCCCGGCCCGCCGTGTGGATCACGTGCAGGACACACGGCGGGCCCGGATTCCTTACATCCCCTTGACACTCCCGGGAGTACCTTTTCCGGGTGATCTGTCCGAAGTGCCAAAGCCAGATGCGTACCTACGACCGTCAGGGCGTCCACATCGACCGGTGCGACGGGTGCCAGGGAATCTTCCTGGACCGTGGCGAGCTGGAGCGCGTCGTCTCCGCCGAGCAGCGCCACTACGGTGCCGTCCCGCCCGACCCGCACTCCCCCCAGCCCTACCCGGGCCAGCGCCCCGGCCAGCGGCGCGGCTACCCCGACTCCCCGCGCGGCTACGGCGGCGGCTACGCGGACTCCCCGGCCGCCTACCGGGGCGGCGGCGGGTACAACGACTCCCCCCGCCCCTACCGCCGTCGCCGCAAGGGGTTCCTGGAACAGCTCTTCGACTAGCCGCAGAGGTGACGGCCGTGCACCCGCTGATCTGTACACACTGCGGGGAGTGGGACGGGGAACCCGACACGGGAGCGGGGGAGCACCTGCTCCGCTGCTCCTTCTGCGGTCTGACCCGTCCCTTCCTGAGGCTGCCGCTCCTGTGCGTCACGGGGCCCAGCGGCACGGGCAAGTCCACCGTGGCCCGGGAACTCCTGGCCCGTTTGTCCGAGCGGTTCGTCGTCCTCGAACAGGACCTGCTCTGGGTGGGCGGCCTGCGCGACCCCGCCGACGACCACCGCCTGTTCCGCTCGACCTGGCTGCGCACCGCCGCCATGGTCCAGCAGAGCGGGCGGCCCGTCGTGCTGTGCGGGACCGTGGCTCCGCCCGAACTCGAACACCTGCCCGAGCGCGCCCTCTTCTCGGGGGTCCACTACCTCGCGCTCACCTGCGACCCCCGGGCGCTCGCCGCGAGGCTGAGGGCCCGCCCGGACTGGCGCGGCTGGGACGAGGCCAGGATCGACGAGACCCTGGACCACCAGGACTGGCTGACGGAGGAGGCCGGTAGGCTGCGGCCGCCCGTCACGCTGCTCGACACCACCGAGTCCGCGCCCGTGGAGACCGCCGAGGCGGTCCGGCGCTGGGTGGAGGGCGTCCACCAGGACTCCCCGACACCCGTCGGCCGGGAGTAGGAACACGGAAGGGCCCCGGGAGAGTTCACCTCTCCCGGGGCCCTTCCGTGTGTGGCGCCCGACTAGGTCGTGTTCTTTTGGATCATTCCGCGCTCGCGACCACCAGGCTGCCTCTCGCTGCGCCGATGAAGCTCGGACAGCCAAACCCGGGCTGACCTTCACTCATCGTCTTGCGAGAGATTGCCTGGACGGCCGCTCGCATCGATGGCGGCTCCGCCGCCACCAGCGAAAGCATCCAAAAAACACTCCCTAGAAGTCGAAGCCGCCGAAGTCCCCGAAGTCGCCGCCGCCGTCGAAGTCGCCTCCGCCGCCGTCGCCCATGTCCCCTCCGGCGTCCATCATGCCGCCGCCCATCATCGACCCCATCATGGAGCCCATCATCATGCCGGTGAACATGCCCATCATCATGTTCATGCCGAAGTAGCCGCCGGCGTAGGGCGAGTACGCGGGACCGGCGTCGTAGTACGGACGCCGTTCACCGTCCACCTCGACCATGCGCACGTCCGGCTGCCCGCCGGTGCGCACCGCCTGGGCACAGGCCGCGCACGCGGTGACCGACCGGGGGGAGCCCCCGGGCGGGGCCCAGGTGACGTCCTCGGTGGAGGGCCCGTGCTGCGGGTTGAAGAAGCAGGGGCCGCGCCGCGCGGGCACCGGGTCGCCGTTCATCCGGGCCCGGGTGGCGGACATGTAGTAGCGGCCGTCCTCCAGGGCGCTGGTCACCTGCCTGACCTGGTCGGGCTCCTGGATGGTGTCCAGCTGGGCCTTGGCCTGGTCGTAGGAGTCCATGGCCCGGGAGTAGTCCTCGCGGGTCGCGTCGTCCACCTGGGACAGGTCGATCTCCAGACGGGCGACGTCCTCACCGAGGCGGACGACGTCCTCGGTGGCCATCTGCTTGATCTCCTGGAGCTGCTTGGCCTTCTCGGCCTCACGCTTCTTGCGGGCGTTGTACACGTACCAGCCGCCCGCGGCGGCCACGAGCACGAGGACGGTGAGCAGCACCAGTCCGGAGCCGCCGCCCCCGGCCGGGGCCTCGTCGGCGGTCTCGGTGGACTGGACGGCCTCCGGCAGCGCCACGAGGGCGTCCGTCGGGTTGGTGGGGCTCGCGGAGTGCGCGGCGTCCCGGACGGCGGTGGTGTCCTCCAGGTTGGGGGAGGTGACGAAGAAGCGTTCGCTCCCGCCGAGGACCCCGTACGCCCCGTCACCGACCTCGGCCATCACCGGTTCCATGATGGTGTTCACCCCGGCCTCGGAGGTGGTGACCTCACGCGGTAGGAGCACGTAGTAGACGGGGGTGTCCGCGTTCGCGACGGCCGCCTCCAGGGCCGCCTCGTCACCGCTCGGGAAGCCCTCGATCGACGGGTCGACGAAGACCCCGTCGTTCTCCAGCTCCGCGACGATGTCCTGCGTCTGCGGGGGTTCGGTCCCGGTGTCGGCGGTGGCGGATGCCGCCCCGGCCGTCACCATCGCCGCCGCGAGCCCGGCGGTCAGCACTGTGGGTGTTACCAAGCGGCGCAACATGTCGATCCTCTCGCCTCCCTCAACCACAGGACGAACAGGAGGCCGCCACAGTTCCCGCGACCGGCCGCCGACTCCGGATCCCCGCTGATCGCGGTGTGCGCCCCCGGGGACACGACGAGGCCCGCCGGGCGGAATCCGGCGGGCCTCGTCGTCTGCTGCGGGGAGCTAGCTCCGTGCGGCCGACTCCGCGAGGTCGGCCTCCTCGGAGGCCTCGGCGGCGGCGCGTTCGGCCTCCGCCCGCTCGGCGGCGATCGCGTCACCCGTGGCGGTGCCGGGCTCGTCCTCGGGGACGAAGCCGGTGGTGCCGCGCGGGGCGTTGTAGCGGACCACGTCGAGGATGCCCTCGCGCTTGGCGACGATTGCGGGGATCAGCGCCTGACCGGCCACGTTGGTGGCGGTGCGGCCCATGTCCAGGATCGGGTCGACGGCCAGCAGCAGACCCACGCCCTCCAGGGGCAGACCCAGCGTGGACAGGGTCAGGGTCAGCATGACGGTCGCGCCGGTGGTGCCCGCCGTGGCGGCCGAGCCGATCACCGAGACGAACACGATCAGCAGGTAGTCGGTGAGGCCGAGGCCGACGCCGAAGAACTGGGCGACGAAGATCGCGGAGATCGCCGGGTAGATCGCGGCGCAGCCGTCCATCTTCGTGGTGGCGCCGAACGGCACCGCGAAGGCCGAGTAGTGGCGCGGGACGCCGAAGTTCTGCTCGGCGACGCGCTGGGTGACGGGCAGGGTGCCGAGCGAGGAGCGCGACACGAAACCGAGCTGGACGGCGGGCCACACACCGGTGAAGTACTTGACCGGGGAGAGGCCGTTGAGGCGGGCGACCAGCGGGTAGACGACGAACAGCACCAGGGCCAGGCCGAGGTAGATCGCGACGGTGAACTGGCCGAGCGCGCCGATCGTGGTCCATCCGTAGCTGTAGACGGCGTTGCCCAGCAGACCGACGGTGCCGATCGGGGCGAGGCGGATGACCCACCACAGGGCCTTGAGCACGACCTCCAGGGTGGAGGAGGTGAACGCGATGAAGGGCTCGGCGGGCTTGCCGACCTTCACGGCGGCGATGCCCAGGACCACGGCGATCACGATCAGCTGGAGCACGTTGAACGACAGCGACGTGCTCAGCGAGCCGTCGTCGGCGGCGGAGGTGCTCGCCGCCAGGCCCAGGAAGTTGGCCGGGACGATGCTCTCGATGAAGGCCAGCCAGGAACCCGTGGTGGAGGGCTCGGCGGCGGTGCCCGCGTCCACGGCGCTGTTCAGGCCGGGGCGCAGGGTCAGGCCGATCGCGATCGCGATGGCCACGGAGACCAGCGCGGTGATGGCGAACCAGAGCAGGGTCTTCCAGGCCAGGCGCGCGGCGTTGGCGACGTTGCGCAGGTTGGCGATGGAGGAGATGACGGCGAGGACGATCAGCGGCGGCACGATCGTGCGCAGCAGCGCCACGAAGGTCGAGCCGACGGTCTCCAGGGTGACGGCCAGCCAGTTCGGCTCACCGTCACCGACGGGGCCGATCTGGAGGGCGACGACACCGAGCACGATGCCGAGGACGACACCGGCGAAGACCTGTGCGGCGAAGGGAAAACGCGGCTTACGTCTGGGAACTGTGGTCTGCTCAGACACGGAAGGATGACTCCAGGGATGGGTGGCCGGGCGCACACGTACGACGTCACGGGTCGGCGTGGCGGGCCGCGGGAGCTCGGCGCAGGGGATCGGTCGGGCATCACCGGGATGGGTGACCTGGGAAGGGTGAGCGGCGCGCTGCCCGGCGGAAGGCACGGGCGCGCGTGGACCTAGCTACACGCGTGGCTGCTGAAGCGGCACAGGTCGATGTGCCACCTTCGCGTCAGTCCCCAGATGTTCGTCACAGTCGAGAACACTAACCCGGATCACTTACCTTTTCCATACACAATCGGACGTTCTTCCCGAAGGTGCCGTCGGGAGCCCCTACTGGGCTGGATCTTCCCGGCGTCCTACGCGACGAGGATCACCCCCGGGAGACGCCGGAGGGGAGGCACCGGCGCGGTGCCTCCCCTCCACGGACCGGGGGCCCGGAGCCCTACGCGTCCTTGATCTCGCAGACCACGGCGCCGTTGCCCACGGTCTCGCCCGGGGTGACCTTGAGGCCGGTCACGACCCCGGCCCGGTGCGCGGTGAGCGGCTGCTCCATCTTCATGGCCTCGATGACCACCACGGTCTCGCCCTCGCCCACCTGCTGGCCCTCCTGGGCCACCAGCTTGACCACGGTGCCCTGCATCGGGGAGACGAGGGAGTCACCGCTGGCCACCGCCGCCGCGCCGCCCCTGCGGGCCGACCGCCTGCGCTTCCCGCCGTTGTCGGCCGCCGGGGCCGCCGCCGCGCCCAGCGACGCGGGCAGGACGACCTCCACGCGTCTGCCGCCGACCTCCACGGTCACGGTCTCCCGCTCGGGGGCCTCGGCGGTGCCGGGCTCGCCCGCCCAGGGTTCGATGGTGTTCTCGAACTCGGTCTCGATCCAGCGGGTGTACACCCCGAACGGCTGGTCGGGGTCGGCCGGGGCGAACGCCGGGTCCTCGACGACGGCCTGGTGGAACGGGATCACCGTGGGCATGCCGCCCACCGCGAACTCGGCCAGGGCCCGCTTGGAGCGCTGGAGCGCCTCGGTGCGGGTGCGCCCCGTGACGATCAGCTTGGCGACCATCGAGTCGAAGGCCTGCGGGACGGTGAACCCGGCCTCGCAGCCGGTGTCCACCCGCACGCCGGGTCCGCCGGGCAGGTTCAGGGCGGTGATGGTGCCGGGGGCGGGCATGAATCCGCGCCCCGGGTCCTCGGCGTTGATCCGGAACTCGAAGGAGTGGCCGCGGACCTCGGGGTCGCCGTAGCCCAGCTCCTCGCCGTCCGCGACGCGGAACATCTCGCGGACCAGGTCGATGCCGGTGACCTCCTCGGTGACCGGGTGCTCGACCTGCAGGCGGGTGTTGACCTCCAGGAACGAGATGGTCCCGTCCACCCCGACGAGGAACTCGCAGGTGCCCGCGCCCACGTAGCCCGCCTCGGCCAGGATGGCCTTCGAGGCGCTGTACAGGCGCTCCATCTGGTCGGGGGACAGGAACGGGGCGGGCGCCTCCTCCACCAGCTTCTGGTGACGGCGCTGGAGGGAGCAGTCACGGGTGGAGACCACCACGACGTTGCCGTGGGTGTCGGCCAGGCACTGCGTCTCCACGTGGCGCGGCTTGTCCAGGTAGCGCTCCACGAAGCACTCGCCGCGACCGAACGCGGTCACCGCCTCGCGCACCGCCGACTCGTAGGCGTCGGCCACCTCGTCCAGCGTGTACGCCACCTTCAGGCCGCGTCCGCCGCCGCCGAAGGCCGCCTTGATCGCGATCGGCAGGCCGTGCTCCCGGGCGAAGGCCACGACCTCCTCGGCGGACTCCACCGGGTCGGGGGTGCCCGCGACCAGCGGGGCGCCGACCTTCTGCGCGATGTGTCGGGCCTGGACCTTGTCGCCCAGGGCGGTGATCGCCGACGGGGGCGGGCCGATCCAGGTCAGCCCGGCGTCGATGACGGCCTGCGCGAAGTCGGCGTTCTCGGCCAGGAACCCGTAGCCGGGGTGGACGGCGTCCGCGCCGGAGGAGGCGGCCACCGCCAGGAGCTTGCCGATGTCGAGGTAGGAGTCGGCGGGGGTGGAGCCGCCCAGGCTGTGCGCCTCGTCGGAGACCTTGACGTGCAGGGCGTCGAGGTCGGGTTCGGCGTAGACCGCGACGCTGCCGATCCCGGCGTCGCGGCAGGCGCGGGCGATCCGCACGGCGATCTCGCCTCGGTTGGCGATCAGAACTTTACGCACGGTGGAAATCCTCCAGCTGGAGCACGGAGCGGGTCACACGCCGACCGCTCGACGAAGGGTCTGGGTATCGGGGGAGCACGTCAGGGGTCACCTGGTGCTCAGGCGCCAGGCGCCGGGGCCGGGGCGCGGCGGTGTGCGCATGCCCCGCGCGCGGTCCCGCCAGCCGGAGACGGGCCGCTCGGGCTCGGGGGCCCCGGCGGCGGCCCGGGCCGCCGCCGCGCGGGCGGTGAGCACGGCGGTCAGGACGGCGAGCTCCTCCTCGGTGGGCTCGCCCCTGACCACCACCAGGTGCGGGGACGGCTTCTCGGGCGCGCTCACAGCGGGATGTTCCCGTGCTTCTTGGGCGGGAGCTGCCTGCGCTTGTTGCGCAGCGCCCTCAGCGCCTTGGTGACCTGCACCCGGGTCTCCGAGGGCAGGATGACCCCGTCCACGTAGCCGCGCTCGGCCGCCGAGTACGGGTTCAGCAGGGTGTCCTCGTACTCCCCGACCAGGCGGGTCCGCTCGGCCTCGACGTCGTCGGAGGCGGCGAGGGTGCGCCGGTGCAGGATGTTGACCGCGCCCTGCGCGCCCATGACCGCGATCTGGGCGGTGGGCCAGGCCAGGTTGACGTCGGCGCCCAGGTGCTTGGAGCCCATGACGTCGTAGGCGCCGCCGAAGGCCTTCCGGGTGATCACCGTGATCAGCGGGACGGTGGCCTCGGCGTAGGCGTACAGCAGCTTGGCGCCCCGGCGGATGATGCCGTCCCACTCCTGGTCGGTGCCGGGCAGGAAGCCGGGCACGTCCACGAAGGTGAGGACGGGGACGTTGAACGCGTCGCAGGTGCGCACGAACCGCGCGGCCTTCTCGGAGGCGTCGATGTCCAGGCAGCCCGCGAAGCTCATGGGCTGGTTGGCGACGATGCCGACGGACTGGCCGCCGACCCGCCCGAAGCCCACCACGATGTTGGTGGCGAACTGGGCATGTACCTCAAGGAACTCGCCGTCGTCCAGGACCGACTCGACGACCCGCTTCATGTCGTACGGCTGGTTGGCCGAGTCCGGGACGAAGGTGTCCAGGGCCAGGTCGGTGTCGGTGGTCTCGTCGCCCGGGTCGTCCTCGGGGGCCAGCCGGGGGGCCTCCTCCAGGTTGTTGTCGGGCAGGTGCGACAACAGGGACTTCACGTAGTCGATGGCGTCCTGCTCGTCGGCCCCCTGGTAGTGGGAGACCCCCGACTTGGTGGAGTGCGCGGTGGCGCCGCCCAGCTCCTCCATGGAGACGTCCTCGCCGGTGACGGTCTTGATGACGTCGGGTCCGGTGATGAACATCTGGGAGGTCTCGTCGACCATGACGACGAAGTCGGTGAGGGCGGGGGAGTAGACGTGCCCGCCGGCCGTGGCGCCCATGATCAGGGAGATCTGCGGGACGACGCCGGAGGCGTGGGTGTTGCGCTTGAAGATCTCGGCGTACAGGCCGAGCGCGACGACGCCCTCCTGGATGCGCGCGCCGCCGCCCTCGTTGATGCCCACGACGGGGCACCCGTTCGTGAGGGCGTGGTCGAGGACCTTGCAGATCTTCTCGCCGTAGACCTCGCCCAGTGATCCGCCGAAGACGGTGACGTCCTGGCTGAAGACGGCGACGGGGCGGCCGTCGACGGTTCCGTGGCCGGTGACCACACCGTCCCCGTAGGGGCGGTTGGCGTCGAGGCCGAAGTTGGTCGAGCGGTGCCGGGCCAGCGCGTCGAACTCGACGAACGAGCCCGGATCGACCAGTGCGTCGATCCGCTCGCGAGCGGTCATCTTGCCTTTGGCGTGCTGCTTCTCGACAGCCCGCTCGGAGCCGGCGTGCACGGCTTCGTACCTGCGTCGTCGCAGGTCCGCGAGCTTGCCCGCGGTCGTGTGGATGTCGATCTCAGCCGCGGACAGCGGTTCAGGGGCTTCTGTGGCCATAACAGCCCAGGTTAGCTCCGGGGGTCTGGTTCATCGTCACGCGGCCCGGGTTACTCGTCAGTAGGTCCGGCCTCCCGGGGCCCGAATGTCGAGGCGCGGCCCCCGGGAATCGCGGTGTGTAAAGGATGCCCGAGAAAAGTGAGTAATTGTGAATTGCGCCCGTTTGTAGAACACCGGTTAACGCCTGGGCAAAACTGCGGGAAACCGCCCCCGCGCACATGCCGCCAGGCGTGATCTCTGTAGGGTCGGCCCTATGACAGCGGTTAGCGCAGAACGCGACAGTGCCCGCCAGGAAGTCCCCGAACAGCTCAGGAATGACGTCAAGCTGCTCGGTGAGATGCTCGGAACGGTTCTCGCCGAAAGCGGCGGCGCGGACCTGCTCGACGATGTCGAGAAACTCCGACACGCGGTGATCGGTGCCCGCGACGGCACCGTCACCACCGAGGAGATCACCCGCCTGGTCGCGGTCTGGCCCCTGGAACGCGCCAAGCAGGTCGCCCGCGCCTTCACGGTCTACTTCCACCTGGCCAACCTGGCCGAGGAACACCAGCGCATGCGCGCCCTGCGCGAACGCGACGACGCCCACAACCCGCCCCGCGAGTCCCTGGCCGCCGCCGTGCGCGCCGTCCGCGAGGGCGAGGGCGGCGAGGAGCGCCTCAACGCGCTGATCGAGGGCATGGAGTTCCACCCCGTCCTCACCGCCCACCCCACCGAGGCCCGGCGCCGCGCCGTCTCCACCTCCATCCTGCGCATCAGCGCCCAGCTGGAGGACCTGCACACCGCGCACGAGGGCAGCGGCGCCGCCGCCGAGGCGCACCGCCGCCTGCTGGAGGAGATCGACCTCCTCTGGCGCACCTCCCAGCTGCGCTACACGAAGCTGGACCCGCTCGACGAGGTGCGCACCGCCCTCGCCGCCTTCGACGAGACGATCTTCGCGATCGTGCCGGAGGTCTACCGGACCCTCGACACCGCTATCGACCCCGAGGGCACCGGCACCCGCCCGCCCCGCGCCACGCCCTTCGTGCGCTACGGCAGCTGGATCGGCGGGGACCGGGACGGCAACCCCTTCGTCACCCACGAGGTGACCCGCGAGGCGATGACCATCCAGTCCGAGCACATCCTGCGCGGCCTCGAAACGGCCTCCGGCCGGATCGCCCGGGCCCTCACCGTCTACTCCAACCTGACCCCGGCCAGCCCCGCGCTCCTGGACGCCCTCTCCGAGGCGAAGGCCGGACAGCCCGCGCTCATGGGCGAGATCACCCAGCGCTCACCCAACGAGCCCCACCGCCAGCTCCTGCTCCTGGCCACCGCCCGCCTGCGCGCCACCCGCGAACGCGACGCCGACCTCGCCTACACCGACGCCGAGGAGTTCCTCGCGGACCTGCGCCTGGTCCAGGAGTCCCTCGCCGCCGCCGGAGCGGTCCGCCAGGCCTACGGCGACCTCCAGCACCTCGTCTGGCAGGCCGAGACCTTCGGCTTCCACCTGGCCGAACTGGAGATCCGCCAGCACAGCGAGGTCCACGCGGCGGCCCTGGCCGAACTGGAGGCCGGAGGCCCCCTCTCGGAGCGCACCGAGGAGGTCCTGGACACCATCCGCACCGTCTCCTGGATCCAGGAGCGCTTCGGTGTGGAGGCCTGCCGCCGCTACATCGTCAGCTTCACCCGCTCCGCCGAGGACATCGAGGCCGTCCACAAGCTGGCCACCTACGCCCTGCCGCCCAAGCGCGTGCCGGTCCTGGACGTCATCCCGCTCTTCGAGACCGGCGCCGACCTGGAGGCCTCGCCCCGGGTCCTGGCCGGGATGCTCGACCTCCCGCCGGTCCGCCGGCGCCTGGCCGACAACGACCGGCGCCTGGAGGTGATGCTCGGCTACAGCGACTCCGCCAAGGACGTGGGGCCGGTCAGCGCGACCCTGCGCCTCTACGACGCCCAGGCCCGGCTGTCCGCGTGGGCCCGCGAGCACGACGTGCGCCTGACCCTCTTCCACGGCCGGGGCGGTTCCCTGGGCCGTGGCGGCGGCCCGGCCAGCCGCGCCCTGCTCGCCCAGGCGCCGGGCTCGGTCGACGGGCGGTTCAAGGTGACCGAGCAGGGCGAGGTCATCTTCGCCCGCTACGGACAGGCCGCGATCGGGCGCCGCCACATCGAACAGGTCGGCCACGCCGTCCTGATGGCCTCCACCGACGCCGTCCAGGAGCACGAGCGCGCCGCCGCCGAGCGCTACCGGCGCCACGCCGACACCATCGCGGAGGCCGCCCAGGAGGCGTACCTGTCGCTCATCAACACCGACGACTTCGCGGTGTGGTTCTCCCAGGTGAGCCCGTTGGAGGAGCTCGGCGAGCTCCGCCTGGGATCGCGTCCCTCCCGGCGCGGCGCCGCCCGGGGCCTGGGCGACCTGCGGGCGATCCCGTGGGTGTTCGCGTGGACCCAGACACGCGTGAACCTGCCCGGCTGGTTCGGCCTCGGTACGGGCCTGGCCGCCGTGGCCGACCTGCCCGTCCTCCAGGCCGCCTACCGCGAGTGGCCGCTGTTCGCGTCGCTGCTGGACAACGCCGAGATGAGCCTGGCCAAGACCGACCGCACCATCGCGGAGCGCTACCTCGCCCTGGGCGACCGGCCCGAACTCAGCGAGACGGTCCTGCGCGAGTACGACCTGACCCGCGAGCTCGTCCTCAGGGTGACCGGCCACAGCCGCCTGCTGGAGAACCGCGCGGTTCTGTCCCGCGCCGTGGACCTGCGCAACCCGTACGTGGACGCGCTCAGCCATCTCCAGCTCCGGGCCCTGGAGGCGCTGCGCGGCGAGGAGGCCGAGTCCCTCTCCGAAGAGGACAGCGAGCACCTGGAACGGCTGCTCCTGCTCTCCGTCAACGGTGTCGCCGCCGGTCTCCAGAACACCGGCTGACTGCTGTAATGGACGGATGAACGAGATCCCTCCCCTGGACCGGGCCGCGATCACCTCGGCGGTGATCCGGCCCGGCGGGCTCTGGCGACGGGTCGAGGTGGTCCCCGAGGCCGGATCCACCAACACCGAACTGGTCGCGAGGTCCAAGGAAGGCGCCCCCGAGGGGACCGTGCTGGTCACCGAGCACCAGACCGCAGGGAAGGGAAGGCTCGGGCGCGGGTTCACGACACCGCCGCGGGTCGCGCTCACCTTCTCGCTGCTGGTCCGTCCCGGGGTGCCTTCGGAGGAGCTCGGCTGGGTGTCCCCGCTGATGGGACTGGCGGCCGTCGCCGCCGTCCGCAGGACGACCGGCCTGGAGACACGGCTGAAGTGGCCCAACGACCTGCTCCTGGGGGAGCGGAAGCTCGCCGGGATCCTGGCCGAGGCCGACTTCTCCGACCCCGCCCGCCCCGGAATCGTGGTCGGCATGGGGCTGAACGTCTCCCAGACGCGCGACGAACTCCCGGTGGAGACCGCCACCTCCCTGCGCGCCGAGGGCGCCGACACCCTCCGGGAGACCCTCCTCGTGGCCGTCCTGGAGGAGTTCGAGCGACGCTACTCCGCCTGGGAACCGGCCGACGAGTACCGGGACGTGTGCGTGACCATCGGCCGCCGGGTCCGCGTCCACCTGCCGGGGGACACCTACCTCGACGGCACCGCGACCGGCGTCGACGACCAGGCGCGACTCCTCGTGGAGGGGCGGGCGCTCAGCGCCGGGGACGTCGTACACGTCCGGCCGGGCCAGTGAATCGTGTGCCATCATCACCTTTATGGCTATCGCGGACCGCTATCTCTCCGACGACGAGGAACTCGTCCACGTCGCACGGCAGCACTGGACCCTCCTCGCCGGGGAGTTCGTCGCGCTGATCCTCATCATCGGTGTCGTCGGCACCGCCCTCTTCTTCATCCCCTGGTCCGAGGACTGGAGCCTGATCGCCGCGGGCGTCGTGGTGGCGGTCGGGGTCGTCGCCGCCCTGGCCTTCTGGTTCGTCCCCATGCTCAAGTGGGCGACCACGGTCTACATCCTCACCAACCGGCGGCTGATGATGCGTGACGGCATCATCTCCAAACAGGGCCGGGACATGCCGCTCACCAGGGTCAACGATGTCTCCTTCAACATCAGCCTCTGGGAACGGATCATGCGGTACGGAACGTTGTCCATCCAGTCGGCGTCCGAGCAGGAGGGCATGGTCCTCCAGCGCGTGCCCAGACCCCAGTGGTTCCAGTCGGAGATCTACCGCCAGGTCAACGCGGCCCAGCGGCCCGAGTACCCGTCGGGAACCTGACCCCGGCGCACCATCGGCGTAAGCTGGAGGTGCATCCCACACCGCCCCCGTGCGGTAAGGCCGTGAAAGAGAACGTATGCCGTCGCGTCCTGACCCGAAAGCGATCGAGTCCGTCCTGCTCGGTGGTGAAGCGGTCTACACCAGGGAACAGGCGGTCGAGCTCGCCGAAGCCGACCCCGAACTGGCCGGACGAGTCTGGCGCGCCCTGGGCTTTCCCACCCTGGGCGACGACTCGGTGATCTTCGCCGAGAGCGACGTCGAGGCGCTGCGCATCACCAACTCCCTCCTCAAGGAGGGGCTCCTCGACGAGGAGGGCGTGGTCCGCTTCGCCCGCGCCATGGGCCAGACCATGGCCAGACTCGCGGACTGGCAGACCAGCATCCTGAGCACCCTCATCTTCCAGAACGAGGACTCCGCCAGCCCCCTGATGAACCAGGTCAAGGAGCTCCTGCCCGACGTGGAGCGCCTCCTGCTGCACATCTGGCGCCGCCAGCTCGCCGCCTCCACGGCGCGCACCCTCGCGGTGATGTCCAACAACAACGACATCGTCCCGAACTACTACCCGCTGATCGTCGGCTTCGCGGACCTGGTCTCCTTCACCACCCTGAGCCGCGAGCTCGACGAGGTCGAACTCGCGGGCGTCGTGGAGGGCTTCGAGGCCACCGCCGCCGACATCGTCGCCTCCGGCGGCGGACGCGTGGTCAAGACCCTGGGTGACGAGGTCCTCTACGTCGCGGACTCGCCCCTCCAGGCCGCGGACATCGCCCTGCGCCTGGCCTCCGGGGTGAAGACCCACGTGGAGGTCCCCGACGTCCGGGTCGGTGTGGCCTACGGACCGGTCCTCACCCTGCACGGGGACGTCTTCGGCACCACCGTCAACCGCTCCAGCAGACTCACCTCTTTCGCGCGGCCCGGCACGGTCCTCATCGACGAGGCCCTGGCCGAGAGCCTCAGCGACGAGGAGGGCCTCCAGGTAGTGCAGGTCCGGGCCCGACACGCCCACGGTCTGGGCCTCATCCAGCCCTACGCGCTACGCCGGGACTTCGACGCGCAACCGCATGTGCCGACGCCTCCGGAGGGATAGGCTCGAAGCCCCAACGTGAGGCGGTGAGAGTGTGACCCCCATCCAGCAGCTGCGTACCTCGGGTGTCTTCAGCGTCGAGGGCGCCGAGTCCGACATCGAGAACAACGTGTGGATCGTCGGCAACGACGAGAGCGCTGTGGTGATCGACGCCGCCCACGACCACGAGCGCATCGCCCGCGGCCTGGGCGACCGTGAACTCATGGCCATCGTGTGCACCCACGGCCACCCGGACCACATCAACGCCGCCGTCGCCCTGGCCGACCTCACGGACTGCCCGATCCTCCTCCACCCGGACGACTCCGAGCTGTGGTACCAGGTCCACCCCTACCGTGAACCGGACGCCCCGCTCCTGCACGGCGAGGTCCTGCGCGCCGGAGACGTGGAGCTCAACGTGCTGCACACCCCGGGCCACACCCCCGGCGGCGTCTCGTTCCACTCCCCGGAACTCGGCGTGGTCTTCAGCGGCGACACGCTCTTCCCCGACGGCCCCGGAGCCACCGGGCAGCCCTCCTCGGACTTCCCGACGATCATCGCGTCCATCCGCGACCAGCTGATCACCCTCCCGGGCGACACCATCGTCCACCCGGGCCACGGCGAGTCCACCACCATCGCGGAGGCCGCCAACCACCTCGAAGAGTGGTCCACCCGGGGCTTCTGACGCCTCGGGGCGGCGCCCCGCGCGGTCGGCCACACCCCCTCAGACCCCGGGGCCGGAGGCGCGCCGGTTCCCGCCCTCGTCAGGGGGTGCGGGTCAGCATCAGCCCGAACCCGGCCTCCGCCTTCACCAGCCCGTTCACCTGGACCTCCACCAGGTGCTCCCCCGGGTAGTAGGTCCGGGTCGTGATGGGCCGCACCGGGTGCCTCCTCTCCAGGGTCCTCCGCTCCCCGGCGCCCAGCTCCAACGTCGTCCACTTGAACACCTTGGGGTTGCGTCCCCCGTTCGCACGCACGTGGTGAACCACGTAGTCGACGATCACCGTGTGCGGCCGGTCGTCCCCGTTCACCAGGTCGACCCGCACCGACAGCGCCCCGCCCAGCTCCAGCACCTGCGGGCTCAGGGTCAGGCCCTCCGCGGTCACCAGCTCACCGCCCGTGGCCCCGAGCAGCGCCAGTGCCCTCTGGTCGCCCTTCTTCACCAGGGTGCGCAGGGCGTGCCGGACGGTCCACGCCGTCTCCGGGGTCGGGCTCTCCCGGGTCCACCGCTCCGCCACGTCCAGCACCAGCCCGGGGTGTTCCCTCGACACGTCGTTCAGGTTGTTGGCGACCGAGGTGCGCACGAACTTCGACGGGTCCGACCTCAGCGCCTCCAGGACCTCCAGCACGGGGGCCGGGTCCTCGACGAACCTCGTCAACCTGCGTGCCCACGGCAGTCGCGGTCGGATGCCCTCACTGGCGAACCGGCGCACGTTGGGGTCGGGGTCGAGGGCACAGGTCCGCATCAGCTCCATCGTGGTCTCGTAGTGCCGCAGCACGAACGGACGCACGGCGAACTCACTCGTGTGGCGTTTGGTGATCTCCACCAGGGCGGGCAGCGAGACCTCCGGGTGGTCCAGCCCGTACTCCTCCACGAACCGGGCCACGGCCATCAGGTGGAAGCCCTCGTTGAACATGCCCTCGCCCTCACCGAGGGCGTCGTCCCCCAGCGAGGCCACCAGCACGCCGACGGCGTCGGGGACGTGCTCCGGCAGGCGGTCGCGCAGGCCCCTCGCCATCACCAGGACCCGTTCCTTGAGCTCCAGCGGCCCGACCAGCCCCTCGACCTCCGCCACGTACCCGTCGACGTCGAAGCCCGCGTACACCCGGTGGACCGACTCCCCGAGGACGCGTGCGCTGACCCCGTCGAAGTGGTCCTTGAGGCTGTACTCCCCGGCCATGGCACGTCCCCCGCCCGTACCCCGATCCGGTCGTCGCCCGCCCAGCCGGGGCTCGGGGAGAGGCGACACCGGTGTCGGAACGGTCAAGCTATACCGTGGTCCGACCGAAGTCGAGAACGATCCCCGAGGACCGACAGCCCCGGAACCCGCGTCCGTGACCGCGCGGCGGAAGGGGCCGGGCGGCGGGGACGCCCACCGCCCGACACTCCTTCCGGCCCCTCCTCCCACCGGGCTCCGCCGACCCCGTTCCTCCGCCTACTCCGCCGTTCCCCGGCCCTCCTCCGGGCGTCGGACGTTCGGGGCGATCGGGGTGTCCTTCGGCCGTCTGCCGATCTTCGACCCCAGCCACACCAGCGGGTCGTACTTGCGGTCCACCACGCGCTCCTTCAACGGGATCAGGGCGTTGTCCGTGATGTGGATCCCCTCGGGGCACACCTCCGTGCAGCACTTGGTGATGTTGCAGTAGCCGAGCCCGAACTCCTCCTGGGCCGTCCGGCGCCGGTCCGCCGTGTCCTCCGGGTGCATCTCCAACTCGGCGACCCGCATCAGGAAGCGCGGCCCCGAGAAGTGCTCCTTGTTCTCCTCGTGGTCACGGACCACGTGGCACACGTTGTTGCACAGGAAGCACTCGATGCACTTGCGGAACTCCTGCGAACGTTCCACGTCCGACTGCCGCATCCGGAAGTCGCCCGGCTCCGTCCCGGGGGCGGGGGTGAACGACGGGATCTCCCGGGCCTTGGCGTAGTTGAAGGAGACGTCGCACACCAGGTCACGGACCACGGGAAAGGTGCGCATCGGGGTCACCGTGACGACCTCGTCGTCCTCGAACACGCTCATCCTGGTCATGCAGGACAGGCGGGGCCGACCGTTGATCTCCACCGAACAGGAGCCGCACTTGCCCGCCTTGCAGTTCCACCGCACCGCCATGTCCGGGGTCTGGGTGGCCTGGAGCCGGTGCAGCACGTCGAGGACGACCTCGCCCTCGTTCACCTCCACCCGGTACTCGGTCAGCTCCCCGTCCGGTCCGCCGCGCCACACCCGGAACGTCCGCTCGCTCATGACGTGCCCTCCTCGCTCGCCCCTGCTCCGTCGCCACCGCCCGTGCCGTCCGCCCCGTGAGTCCCGCCGGGATCTCCGGCACCCGCCCGGTCCTGCTCCTCGTCGGGCAGCTCCTCCTTGGTCAGGTACTTGGCCAGCTCGTCCCGGTCGAAGAGGGCGAGCAGCTCACCGGGGATGTCCGCGACGGGGGTCCGCTCCAGCTCCACCCGCCCGTCGACCGCGCGCACGGACAGGTTCACCCGGCGCCACTCGGCCGACATCTCCGGACAGTCGTCCCGTGTGTGCCCGCCGCGCGACTCCGTGCGCTCCAGCGCGGCCCGCGCCACCGCCTCGGACACCAGGAGCATGTTGGGCAGGGCCAGCGCCAGGTGCCAGCCGGGGTTGTACACCCGGTCTCCTGGGGCGCTGAGCACGTCCACCCGCCCGGCCAGCCCGGCCAGCCGCTCCAGGGCCCGTTCCACCTCCGGGCCCTTGCGGATGATCCCGACCAGGTCGTTCATGGTGTCCTGGAGCTCGGAGTGGATGGCGTACGGGTTCTCCCCGGCCCCCTGTTTGAGCGGTGCCAGCGACGAGGCGACCGCCTCCGCCGTCGCCCGCTCCAGCGCGCCCTTCCTCCGGGCGCGGTCCTCGTGGCCCGCCTCCAGCGCGTCCACGTACGCGGCGGCGCCCAGTCCCGCCCGCCGCCCGAACACCAACAGGTCGGACAGCGAGTTCCCGCCCAGCCGGTTGGAGCCGTGCATCCCGCCCGCCACCTCCCCGGCGGCGAACAGTCCGGGCACGTCCGACGCGGCGGTGTCGGCGTCCACCCGCACCCCGCCCATCACGTAGTGGCAGGTGGGCCCCACCTCCATCGGCTCGGCCGTGATGTCCACGTCCGCCAGCTCCTTGAACTGGTGGTGCATGGACGGCAGGCGCCGCCGGATCTCCTCGGCGGGCAGCCGCGAGGACACGTCCAGGAACACGCCCCCGTGCGGGGAGCCCCGTCCGGCCTTGACCTCGCTGTTGATCGCCCGGGCCACCTCGTCCCGGGGCAGCAGCTCCGGCGGCCTGCGGTGGTGCGCCGGGTCGTCGTACCAGCCGTCCGCCTCCTCCTCGGTCTCCGCGTACTGCGACCGGAAGACGTCGGGCACGTAGCCGAACATGAACCGCTCGCCCCGGGAGTTGCGCAGCACGCCGCCGTCGCCCCGCACGGACTCGGTGACGAGGATGCCCTTGACCGACGGCGGCCAGACCATGCCGGTGGGGTGGAACTGGACGAACTCCATGTTGATCAGCGAGGCTCCCGCGCGCAGGGCCAGGGCGTGCCCGTCACCGGTGTACTCCCAGGAGTTGGACGTGGTGCGGAAGGCCTTGCCGATGCCGCCCGTGGCGAGGATGACGGTGGGGGCCTCGAACAGCATGAACCCGCCGTCCACCCGGCGGTAGCCGAAGGCGCCGACGATCCGTCCGTCGTCCCCTCCCTCCCTGATCAGACTGGTCACGGCGGTCTCGGCGAACACCGTCAGCCGCTCGTCCGGATCACCGAACTCCGCCGCGTCCGCCTGCTGGAGGGCCACGATCCGCTGCTGGAACGTGCGGATGAGCTCCAGCCCGGTGCGGTCGCCCACGTGCGCCAGGCGGGGGTACTCGTGCCCGCCGAAGTTGCGCTGGCTGATCCGACCGTCCTCGGTGCGGTCGAACAGCGCGCCCCAGTACTCCAGTTCCAGGATGCGTTCGGGGGCCTCCCTGGCGTGGAGTTCCGCCATGCGCGGGTCGTTGAGGAACTTGCCGCCGCGCAGGGTGTCGCGGAAGTGCACCTTCCAGCTGTCGGCCGCGTTGGTGTTGCCCAGGGCGGCCGCTGCGCCGCCCTCGGCCATCACCGTGTGGGCCTTCCCGAAGAGCGACTTCGACACGATCGCGGTGCGTTTTCCCTGTTCCCGGGCGGCGATCGCGGCGCGGAGCCCGGCGCCGCCCGCGCCGATCACCACGACGTCGTAGCGGTGCCGGGTGATCCCGTCGCCCTCACCGCGACGTGACCGCGGCGAGGGCTCGTCGGCGGAGGTGGTTCCGGAGGGTGGTGTGCGTCCCGTGGCCGTGGCCGGTGACGGTGACCCGGGTGAGGTCGGGGAGATCCTGGACGTCGGGGAGAGCCTGGAGGAAAGGCCGGGCGTGGGGGGCATGGGGCGCGTGTACTCCTTCACGCTCAGTTGAGGATGCGCGGGTCCGTGATGGTGCCGCTGGCGACCAGCGCGACGTAGGCGTCCGTGGCGATCAGCGACGCGATGCTCAGCCAGCCGAACAGCATGTGCCGGTTGTTCAGCGCGGAGGCGCGGGACCAGAGCCAGTAGCGGACCGGCCGCCCGGCGAAGCTGCGCAGTCGGCCGCCCATGATGTGCCGACACGAGTGGCAGCCGAACGTGTAGCCCCACAGCAGCACCACGTTGGTGAGCATGACGAGGTTGCCGAGCCCGATGCCGAACCCGCCCTCCGTGCCGTGGAAGAACGGGACGAGCATGTCCCAGGTGTTGACCAGGACGATGGCTCCGGCGAAGTAGAAGAAGTACCGGTGGCCGTTCTGGGGGAGCATCAGCGGGCGGGTCTCACCCGTGTAGGTCCGGTGCGGCTCGCGCACGGCGCAGGCGGTGGGCGCCTGCCAGACCGAGCGGTAGTAGGCCTTGCGGTAGTAGTAGCAGGTCACCCGGAACAGCAGCAGGATCGGCAGGCTGAGCAGGGCGTAGGGGAGGATCGGGGGGAACTCCCACGGCAGCCGCCCGAACAGCGAGGCGTCGGGGACGCACTGCTGGGCGAGGCAGGGGGAGTAGAAGGGGGTCAGGTAGTGGTGTTCCTGGACCCAGTAGTGGTCCTGCTGGAACACCCGGGCCGCCCCGTAGACGAGGAAGGCGGCCAGGCCCAACGTCGTCAGGGTCGGGGCCAGCCACCATCGGTCGGTGCGCAGTGTTCGCTGGCTCAGGCGTGCCCGGCCGCCGCCGGGGCGCGCGTCGTGAGTGGGGGTCACCGTGGTCTCCACCTCCTGTGGAGAGCGGTCGGACCCGAAGACGGGGCGCGGACCCGTGCCTCCGGTGGCCGTGACCGCTCCCGGATGCTGGATCGCTGTGGGCGAGCAGTGCTGCGGGGGAAGCAGTAGCGAACCGGTCTGCTACGCAACGCTAGGTCGTTGTGATCACGGTCACGTTCCAGGTCGGGGAAAACGGCCCGGAATTGTTGTGATGTGCGCCACTATTCCTTTGTCTTTTGTTGCTACTTATAGTCAGAAATCCCTTATGCAACCATTGCCCTTTTCGGTTTCCAGGATTCCTGTGTTAATGCGGAGGAGGGGGTGAGGGAGCCACGCCCCCTCACCCCCTCCTCCCGACCCCACTCCGGGTCAGGGAACCAGCAGCGCCCTCGGCGCCTCCACGAACTCCGCCGGGACCCGCACCCCCAGCTCCGCGAGCCTGCGCAGATGCGTCTGACGGCTGAACCGCTCACGCAACACCTCGTGACCGGTCCGCACCTGTCGGGCGTACCGTTCCTCGTCACCCATCAGAGCCTCGATCTCCCCGCGGACGCCCTCCGGCTCCGCGTAGAGCGCGGCGTCCCCGAAGACCGGGGCGAACGCGTGCGGGAGCACGGTCGGGAGTCCGACCGCGATGGCCTCCAACGGGGCCCGGCCGAACGACTCCAGGTACCCCTGACCCGTGAAGTACACGTACGCGTCCAGCCCGTGCAGGAACTCGCGGACGCCCATCGCGTCGAACGCGTGCCCGGTCCAGTGCTCGGGCAGCCCGCCCAGCGTGCGCTCGGCGTGTCTCGTCCCGCCCAGCACGTGTGTCTCCCACCCGGGCGACGCCGGGTACGCGGCCGCCAGCAGGGCCGGGTCCTCCGGCCACTTGTCCCGGTCGTCCCGCGAGTGGCGGCCGAGCAGCACACGGCCGTCCGGGTTCCGGCGCCCGCCGCGCCGCCACGCGTCGAGGTCGATGATGTTGGTCCAGTCCTCGTCCGCCAGCGGAACCCCCGCCATCTCCGAGGCGTGGTGCAGGACCATCGCCTCACGCACCCGCGCGCTGACCGGGTACCAGCTGTGCTCCCCGAGCATGCCGGTGAACCCCTCCACGCAGCGCGCGACGTCCCACGCCTCGTTCGGGGCGGCCTCCCCGTGCTCCCCGTGCCCGGTCTCCTCCGCCCCCGCCCCGTACCGGCGGTTCGGGGTCTGGTTGAGGACCACGATCCGCCGCGCGGCCTCCACCGACGGAAGGACGTCCATCGGGTGCTGACCGATCAGCGGGAACCGCACCACCAGCAGATCGCAGGTGACGCGTTCGTCCGGCGCCACGAAACGGACCCGGTCGTTGTCCACGGTGGCCAGGACCCTGGGGTTCACCCCGCGGGACTGGTCGGCGCGGAGCACGGGGTGGTGCACGAGGCCGGTGGTCAGCCCCGCGTCACGCTGCGCGGTGATCTCCTGGACGTTGCTTCCGGTGCTGCCGCCCGGCAGGCGGAAGTCCGACATCAGCACCACGTCGAAGTGCCGGGCCGCACGCGGCGCGCGGATGCGCGCGGTCAGCAGAGAGGGGACGCCGGAGGCTCCCCGGGCGGCGCGTGGGGCGGCGAGGTCGGCCAGGTGGGCGTGGTCGCGGGCGTTGTCGGGCTGCCCCGTCGCACGGTGCCAGTTGGAGAGCGTCTTGTGCGCCTCGGCGCGCACGGACGGGGTGGCCTCGTGGTCCGCGCCGAGACGGCGCAACCGCTCCAGCCCCAGGGAGCTGTACCCGTTCCAGAGCAGGTCCTGGGCCTCGGACAGGTTCCGTTCCGCCGGCGTCCGCGCCGTGTCCGGGTCCGAGCCCCGACCGGAGCCGCCACCCGGGCTCCGGTGCGAACCTCCGCCCGAGCGCCCGTCCGCCCCCGCGTCCTGGGTCCGGGACGCCGACCTCCTCGCCTGCTGGCGTTCGTACCGGGCCCAGCCCTCCACGGTCCGGTCCGCGCAGGCGTCGGCGGCCTCCTGGATGGTCTGGCGCACCCGCACGTCGCGGTCGCGCGCCGCGCCCACCTCGTCACGGCGGTCGAGCGCCATCTCGTCCAGCTGGACGCGCACCTCCTCCATCTTCTCCGCGAGGGTTCTGCGCTCTCTGTCCACGGCGAAGGCGACCGCGAGCGCGAGGACGGCGAGCCCGGCGAAGACCAGCGCCAGGGCCAGCCTCGGTGGGCTGAGCGCCACCGCCGCGGTGACCGCGACGACGGCGACCGAGACGACCTGCTTCAGGGAAATCGAACTGAGACTCATGGCGACCACGTTCCGCATAGGGGATGCCTGACTCCCGCGCGGATCCGGTGGGGGACGGCCGGTGGAGCGGCGGGTGCCACCAAGGGTCACCCAGAGGGGCCGCGCGGCGAAGGAACCCCGGTTCGGAGGAGGGTCGGTGACAGAGCGGCGCGAAGTGGCCGATACCGGATCGGCACGGACGCGGGATCAGCAGGTCAGCGGGCCGGAACCCGTTCCGGGAGTGCCAGGGGTTCCCGGAGCCCGCGTCCGCCCGCGGCTCCGCGTCAGTCCGTGGGATCCCCGTCGACCCGCGTACCGCCGCCCGGCCCCTCCCACCGGCGCTCGTGGCCGGGGTCGCCCGCGTCGGCCGCCGAGATCAGCACCTCCAGGTCCGGGCCCAGGTCCTCCGGCGACATCGCCAACAGGTACTCGTTGAGGTGGCGGCGGAAGGCCTCCGCCGAATGGGACGGCTCCACGTCCTTGCGCCGGGCCAGGGCCACCGTGCGCAGCAGCCTCGGCCGGGCCAGCGGAGTGCCCCTCAGGCCGGGGCGGTTGCGCAGCACCATGCTCGGCACCACCGCCAGGCCCAGCCCCGCCTCCACGAACCTCAGCACAGCGTCCATCTCGCCGCCCTCCACGGCCAGGTCCGGCTCGAACCCGGCCGCGCGGCAGGCGCGCAGCGTCGCCTCGCGGACGTCGTAACCCCGCCGGAACATCACCAGCGGACGGTGCTCCAGCTCCGTGATGCGGATCGACGCCCGCCCGTTGGGGGAGGGGCGCGAGGTCGGGCTCGCCACCACCAGGTTCTCCCTCAGGATCGGGGTGGTCGAGAAGTCCGGGTCGCTGCTGTGCAGTGGCAGGATGATGAGGGCCAGGTCCAGCTCCCCCCTCCCCAGATCCCGGATGAGGTCGCGGGAGCCGCTCTCCTCCACGTGCAGCTCGATCCCGGGGAAGCGCCTGTGGAAGTCCGAGAGGACGTCGGCCAGCAACCCGGCGCACAGCGACGGCGTCGCCCCCAACCGGACCCGGCCCCGCCGGACCCCGGCCAGCTCCGCGACCTCCCGGCGGGCCGTCTCCAGGTCGGTGAGGATGCGCTGGGCCAGCGGAAGCAGGGCCTCACCTGCGGGTGTGAGTGTGATGTTTCCCCGAGCACGACTGAATAACGGCGCGCCCAACTCGCGCTCAAGGCTCCGGATCTGTTTGCTCAAACTCGGCTGGGCGACGCGAGAAAGCTCTGCTGCGCGGGTGAAATGGCGCGTGCGGGCCACAGCGACGAAGTAGGCCAGCTGTTGGAACTGCATGGTCCATAGCCTACGGCTATCGACACCAGGGTCCTGATGACTTGGACGTCAGACTTAACTCGAATTTAAAGTGGCAGGCTGTGGCGAACAGTACCTTGACCAAGAAGCGGTCTACGGCCTACGGGTCCACGGTGGCGCTCAAGTCAGCAATGGCGGCCTCCGGTGCGATCCTTGTGCTGTATTTGATCGCGCACATGTACGGCAACCTGAAGGTCTTCGCGGGCCAGGAGGCCTTCGACAGCTATGCGCACGCACTGCGTGAGATCGGGTACCCGCTCCTTCCCGAGAGCGGTTTCCTCTGGGTCTTCCGGATCGTGCTCCTCGCGAGCATCCTGATCCACATCTACTCCGCCGCGGTTCTGACGATCCGCGCGCGCAACGCCCGTGAGCAGCGCTACGTGGTGAAGAAGCGGGTCCAGCGGACCTACGCCTCCTACACCATGCGCTGGGGAGGTGTGCTGATCGCGCTCTTCGTGATCTTCCACATCCTCCACCTCACGGTGAACGTCATCGCTCCCGGCGGCAAGTCCGACAGTCCCTTCGAACGACTGGTGAACGGGTTCCAGCCCGAGTTCTGGTTCGTGACCCTGTTCTACGTCCTGGCCGTCATCGCCGTGGGCTTCCACCTGCGGCACGGCATCTGGAGTGGCATGGCCACCCTCGGTGTCAACAAGGCCAGCCGCCAGAGCAAGATCAACGCCGTCGCCGTGGCGATCGCGCTGGTCGTGACGGTCGGTTTCCTGCTTCCGCCCCTGGCGGTCACCTTTGGACTGGTGAAGTAAATGTCTGAGAACGACCTCTACATCGAGGGCGCCCCGATCCGCGACGAGAAGGCGCCCGAGGGCCCGATCAACGAGCGCTGGGACCAGCGCCGTTTCTCGGCCAAGCTGGTCAACCCCGCGAACCGGCGCAAGCTCTCCGTCATCATCGTCGGCACCGGCCTGGCCGGTGCGGCCGCCGCCGCCACCATGGGCGAGGCGGGCTACAACGTCATCTCGTTCTGTTACCAGGACAGCCCCCGCCGCGCGCACTCCATCGCCGCGCAGGGTGGCATCAACGCCGCGAAGAACTACCGCAACGACGGCGACAGCATCCACCGCCTGTTCTACGACACAGTCAAGGGCGGCGACTTCCGCTCCCGTGAGTCGAACGTCTACCGCCTGGCCCAGACCAGCGTCGAGATCATCGACCAGTGCGTGGCCCAGGGCGTGCCGTTCGCCCGTGAGTACGGCGGTCTGCTCGACAACCGCTCCTTCGGCGGCGTGCAGGTCTCGCGTACGTTCTACGCGCGCGGCCAGACGGGTCAGCAGCTGCTGATCGGCGCCTACCAGGCGCAGGAGCGGCAGATCGCGGCGGGCACCGTTCAGATGAACACCCGCCACGAGATGCTCGAGGTCATCGTCGTGGACGGCAAGGCGCGCGGCATCATCGCCCGTGACATGGTCACCGGCGAGATCGAGACGCACTTCGCCGACGCCGTGGTCCTGGCCACCGGCGGCTACGGCAACGTGTTCTTCCTGTCGACCAACGCCATGGGCTCCAACGTCACCGCCGCGTGGCGTGCCCACCGCAAGGGCGCGCACTTCGCGAACCCCTGCTACACGCAGATCCACCCGACCTGCATCCCGGTCAGCGGCGACTACCAGTCCAAGCTGACCCTGATGAGCGAGTCGCTGCGTAACGACGGCCGGATCTGGGTGCCCAAGGAGGGTGGCGACACGCGCGACCCGCGTCAGATCCCCGAGGGCGAGCGCGACTACTACCTGGAGCGCATCTACCCGGCCTTCGGCAACCTGGTGCCGCGTGACATCGCCTCCCGCGCCGCCAAGAACGTCTGCGACGAGGGCCGCGGCGTCGGCCCCGGCGGCCTGGGCGTCTACCTGGACTTCGCCGACGCGATCGCTCGTCTGGGCCGCGACGCCGTCGAGGCCAAGTACGGCAACCTGTTCGACATGTACCAGCGCATCACCGGCGAGAACCCGTACGAGGTTCCGATGCGCATCTACCCGGCGGTGCACTACACCATGGGTGGCCTGTGGGTCGACTACGACCTCCAGAGCACCATCCCGGGCCTGTTCGTGACCGGTGAGGCCAACTTCTCCGACCACGGCGCCAACCGCCTGGGTGCCAGCGCGCTGATGCAGGGTCTGGCGGACGGCTACTTCGTCCTGCCGAACACCATCAACGACTACCTGGCCGACGGCCCGTTCGAGAAGCTGGACGAGAGCCACCCCGACGCCGTCAAGGCGAAGGAGGAGGTCACCTCCCGCATCGACAAGCTGCTCTCCATCAACGGTTCCCGCACCGTCGACTCCTTCCACAAGGAGCTCGGCCACATCATGTGGGACTACTGCGGCATGGAGCGCAACGAGGAGGGCCTGCGCAAGGCGATCGAGCTCATCCGTGAGCTGCGCGCCGAGTTCTGGCGCGACGTCAAGGTGCTGGGCACGAACGAGGAGCTCAACCAGGCTCTGGAGAAGGCCAACCGCGTGGCCGACTTCCTGGAGCTGGGCGAGCTCATGTGCATCGACGCCCTGCACCGCCGCGAGTCCTGCGGCGGCCACTTCCGCGCCGAGAGCCAGACCGAGGACGGCGAGGCCCTGCGCCACGACGACGAGTTCGCCTACGTCGCCGCGTGGGAGTTCGGTGGCGTTGACAGCAAGCCCGTGCTCCACAAGGAAGCCCTGGAGTACGAGTACGTCGAGATGAAGCAGCGGAGCTACAAGTGAACATCACCCTGCGCGTTTGGCGCCAGAAGGGCCGTGACGACGAAGGCCGGATGGTCACGTACAAGCTCACGGACGTCTCGCCGGACATGTCCTTCCTGGAGATGCTCGACGTCCTCAACGAGAAGCTCACTCTCGAGAACGAGGACCCGGTCGCTTTCGACCACGACTGCCGTGAGGGCATCTGTGGTGCCTGTGGCGTCGTGATCGACGGCGAGGCCCACGGCCCGGAGGTCACCACCACCTGCCAGCTGCACATGCGCAGCTTCAACGACGGCGACACCATCACGGTGGAGCCGTGGCGGGCCAAGGCCTTCCCGGTCGTGAAGGACCTGGTCGTGGACCGTGGTTCGTTCGACCGCATCATCCAGGCGGGCGGCTTCATCAGCGCCCCCACGGGTACCGCGCCGGACGCCCACGCCAACCCGATCCCGAAGCCGGACGCCGACCGCGCGTTCGACGCCGCGACCTGCATCGGCTGCGGCGCCTGCGTGGCGGCCTGCCCGAACGCCTCCGGCATGCTGTTCACCGCCGCGAAGGTCACCCACCTCGGCATGCTCCCGCAGGGGCAGCCGGAGCGGGCCTCGCGCGTGGTGAAGATGATCAACCAGCACGACCACGAGGACTTCGGCGGCTGCACCAACATCGGTGAGTGCGCGGCGGTCTGCCCCAAGGGCATCCCGCTGGACACCATCTCGCAGCTCAACCGCGACCTGCTGGGCTCGCTCAGCAAGGGCATCGGCTAGTCCGACCCCGGTCGTCAGGACGGGCCGTACCCCTCGGGGTGCGGCCCGTCCCGCGTCCACCCGTCCATGCGCCCAGGCGCCGACCGCGTGCTCTTGCCGGTGCCGGGCAGCCCGGCCATCGCGATCAGCATGCCCCTCACTCTTCCAGCGAGTACCGACAGACGGTCGGACGGTCAGACGGCGGGGCGGAGCATGCAGTAGGTGGAGGGGAACGACGGGTCGTTGATCGCGCGGACCACCCGGAAGTCGTACCTCTCGTAGTAGCCGATGTTGGCCGAGTTCATGGTCTCCAGGTAGACCGGGACGCCGTCCGCGTCGGCCCGGGCCAGGCCCGCGCGCAGCAGCCGCGCACCCACGCCCGTCCCGCGCGCCACGGGGGCGGTGCCGAGCACCGACAGGTACCAGTGCGCCTCCTCGGGCTCGGAGGCCCGCAGCTCGCCCAGGTACCGGACCATCTCCGGCAGGCGGGACAGGCCGACCAGTTCGAGCCAGTGCGGCAGCGACCGCAGCATCACGGGCAGCCGGTCGCCGGACACCTCGGGCGGGGTCCACAGGGCGGCGCCGCGCACCACCGGGGCGCGTCCGGGATCCTCCTTGACCTCGTACACCGTGGTGTGGCCGTCCGGAATGCTCCCGAACCCGGCGATCAGGGCGAAGGCACGGGCGGTCTGGGCCATCCGGCGGTTGTCGTCCGGGAAGAGCCAGCGGAAGAAGGGGTCGTGGTAGAAGGCCCTGCTCAGGACCCGCGCCACCCCGGGGACGTCGTCCATCGTGGCGGTGCGGACCGACTTGACGGTGGTGGCCATCGGGGTCATCTGCGCAGTCTCCCTCGTCCCGGGGTCGTCACCGCCCATGCTAGATCACGGAATCATCACGGGTGGGCGGTTTTCCGGGAAGGGCGCGACCGGGGTGTCAGGAGGCGGGACGCAGCAGGAAGTAGCTGGTGCCGACACCCTCGTGCGGAACCTGGTGCACGCAGCGGAAACCGAAGTTCTCGTAGAAGCCGACGCTCTTGTCGTTGAGGGTCTGGGTGAAGACCGGCAGCCCGTGGGAGTCGGCCTGGTCCAGCCCGGAGGTGAGCAGCCCGCCCGCCAGCCCGGTGCCCGCCGCGCTCGGGTCGACGCCCAACGCGGCCAGGTACAGGTGCGACTCCTGCGGGGCGGCCATCTTCCACTCGGCGAAGATCCGGACGAACGCGGCCAGGCGGGCGCGGCCGATGAGCGGACCCCAGTGCGGCCAGGTGCGCACGGACACCATCGGGCCCTCCGGGTTGCTGGTCGGCTGGGCCCACAGCGCGGCGGCGCGGACGACCGGCGCGGCCCCCGCGTCCTCAGCGAGCTCGGTGACCCGGGTGTCGCCCGCGGGCACGTAGCCGTAGCCGACGGTCAGGGCGAAGAACCGGCGGACCCTGGCCATGCGCTGCTCGTCGTCGGGGAACAGCCACCGGAAGAGGGGATCGTCGTGCAGCGAGCGGCTGAGCACCCGGGCCACCCCGGGCACGTCGTCGAGGGTGGCGGAGCGGGCGGTGGAGGTGACGATCGGACTCATCCTGGCTACTTCCTGGTAGGGGGCGCGACCCGCCCATGTTAGATCACGGGACAATCACGGACGAGGGGTGGTCGGGCCCTAGGTCAGCCGTTGGTCGAACACGTGCGCCCGCACCCAGGCGTGCATGGCCACGGCGGCGGCCGCGCCGGCGTTGATGGACCGGGTCGACCCGAACTGGGCGATCGACAGCACCGCGGCGCAGACCTCCCGCACCTCCTCGGACAGGCCCGGACCCTCCTGACCGAACACCAGAACGGCGTTCCGGGGGAGCGGGTGGGTCTCCAGCGGGACCGCTCCGGGCAGGTTGTCCACCCCGACCAGCACGAGGTCGCGCTCGGCCGCCCAGGCCACCAGCGACTCCGTGTCCGGGTGGTGGTGGACGTGCTGGTAGCGGTCGGTCACCATCGCGCCCCGCCGGTTCCAGCGCCGCTTGCCGACGATGTGGACCGCCGCGCAGCCGAAGGCGTTGGCGGTGCGCACGACCGAACCGATGTTGAAGTCGTGCGACCAGTTCTCCACCGCCACGTGGAACTCGTGCCGGACGGTGTCGAGGTCGGCCACGATCGCCTCGCGCCGCCAGTAGCGGTAGTGGTCCACCACGTTGCGGCGGTCGCCGTTGGCCAGCAGTTCCGGGTCGTACTGGTCGCCCTCGGGCCAGGGCCCCTCCCAGGGTCCGACGCCCACCTCACGGGCCTCGTCCTCCCCGGAGGGGTGCTCGACGGGGATCACGGTGGTGGCCTCGGTGGCGGGGTGCTCGTTCATCGCCTCCAGCTTACGAACCGCCCACGGCCACCCGAGCCGGTCACACCGTCCCCGACCGGGCGCGGCCCCTAGAGGTGGATGCCCCCGTGGAAGTCGCGGCCCTGGATCACCCGGGCCGACCCGCTCACGTCACCGTGGATCTGGTTGACCACGGAACCCTCGCCCTCCTGGTTGATCTGCTGTACCGCCGAGCGGAGCTCCGCCAGGAGCCGCCCGATCTCCGGGTCCTCGCGCGCGGCCCGCTCCAGGTGCACGGAGACGGTCTCCACGGCCTCGGCGTCGTCCTGCTCCAACCGGAGGTCGTCCAGCGCCTCCAGGGCCTCCGGCTCGGAGCGGAACCGCTTGGTCACCGCCCGGTACAGGGACCTGAAGGTCGAGACCACGCCCTCCCCGAGGCCGTCCCCGAGCTTGGTGGCCGAGGCGGTGGCGAGGGCGGCGACGACGGCGGCGGTGACGGGATCGGACACGGGGGGCTCCCTGAGGGTGCGGAGACGGGTGTACACCCCCAGTCTTCCCCCTCAGGCCGTCGTCTGTCGCTTCCTCCGGGAGACCAGCTGGGCCACGGCGCGCCAGCCGAGCATGGTCGCGGCCAGGAACAGCGAGGTCACCACGACGAAGGACAGGGGTGCTCCCTCCCCGCTGAGCAGGCGCAACGGCATGGCGCCCACGACGGTCACGGCCCACACCAGGACACCGGTCGGCCAGATCCGGCCAGGGGAGCGCCACGCCAGGGTGACGACCCACCCCAGGGCCAGGGCGGCCAGGAATGGCCACGCGGTCGCGGCCACCTCGGCCAGGCCCAGGCCGGTCGCGTGGTCGGCCTTGCCCACCACGACGAACACGAGCACGCAGAGCAGGTCGGCCACCAGGGCCAGCAACGGGGTGTACGAGCGCATACCCCCAGGCTAGACCCGGACCGGGCTCCCGCTCCGGCGGGGCTCGGGACCTCCGCCGGAGACCGAGCGTGACGGCGTGAACCACCCCGGCGCGGACCGCATCAGATCTGCCGGGCCCATACTGGTTCCGCGTTCCCCTCCTCCGACCGGAAGCACCTCCCCCATGAACCCTTCTGCTGGCCCGTCCGCCGCCGTACCGACCCCCGACCGTGACCACCTGCCACCGGGCGTGGACCGTCCGGCCAAGGGCGACCCGGCGTCGCTGGGCGGCCACCGGGTCATCGGTCGGATCTCCCGGGACGCGGCGGGCACGGTCCTGCTCGCGACGGACGACTCCGGAGCGGCCTCCGTGATCCGCGTGCTTCCGTCGGCCGAGACCCCCGAGGCGCGCGCCCGGCTGGAGGCGGAGTTCGACCGCCTGGCCCGGGTGCGCTCCCTCTGCGTCGCCGGCCACCGGGGCGCGGACGCCCGGGCCGCCCGACCCTGGCTGGCCTCCGCGTACACCCCCGGGCTCACCCTCGCCGCGCACGTGGCCGAGCACGGTCCGCTGCACGGTGGCATGCTCACCGCTCTCGCCGCCGGACTCGCCGAGGCCGTGGCCGCGGGGCACGCGGCCGGGGCGCTCCACCTGGCCCTGGACCCGGACCGGGTGGTCATGTCCCCGGAGGGCCCCCGGGTGGTGGACCTCGGGGTTGCGCGCGCCACCGGGCAGCCGGTCTCCGCCCCGCGGTGGGCCGCTCCCGAGCAGCGCTCCGCCGACCCCGCCGGGGTCACCGGATACGCCGACGTGTACGCCTGGGGCTCGCTGGTGCGCTTCGCCGCCACGGGCGGGGGCGCGACGGGCACCGTCCCGGCGCACCTCGACGCGCTGGTCCGCCGCGCCCTGTCCGAGGAGCCCGACCAACGCCCCACCGCACTGGAGCTCCTCCAGGAGCTCACCGTGGGAGAGGACCCGGTCACGGCGGTGTCCGGGCTGCTGGCCGCCGAGTGGACCGGGGTGAGTGCTCCGCGACTCCGCCCCGTGGGCCGCCCGCGCCGCGCGCTCGGGCCCTTCCTGCTCGCCGGAACCGCCGCCGTGCTGGTCGGGGCCCTGATCGGCGGCGGGGCGCTGATCAGCACCGTAGGGAGCCCGGTCGGCGCCGGAAGTCCGGACACCGACGACGCGGCGGGGGACGCCGTCGAGGAGGAGCGCACCGGCCCCGCCGTGGCCGAGGTGCCCGAGGACATCGACGCGGTCGTGGCCGACGCGGTGGAGCTCGCCCTGGGGGCGTCCAGCTTCACCACCTACGACCGCCTATACACGAACGACATCGGTGACCAGACACAGGCCCACTACCGGTACACGGAGGAGCCGCAGCCCGCCATGTCCCGGACGGTCCACTTCGGACCCAGCACGAACGGTGAGCTGTCCTACGGTGACGACCTGTCCGAGCTCGTGCACTTCGCCCCCGAGAACACGGGTGTGATCGGGGGCGGGGAACGCCGCTACTTCCGCGACCCTGGCCCCGGGAGCACCGAGACCGAGGCGCCCCGGGACCTCTGGGAGCGGAAGCTCCGCACCCTGGAGGGGCTCACGGCCGAGGGGGCGCAGGTCACCTACGAGGGCCGGGGCACGATCGGTGACGCGGAGATCCCCGAGGAGCTGCTGGGCGACGTGGACCCGCTGGAACGCGGCGGCCACCACTACACCGGGACGTTCGAGCACGAGTTCGTGGAGCTCTCGCACGGCCCCGTGGACGTCGAGTTCGACCTCTGGGTCTCCGAGGACGGGTACCCGGTCCGCTTCGTCGTGGTGGGAGTGCCCGACCCGGACGCGGTGGCCGAGAGCGGCGAACCGAGGAGCTACACGCAGCACCTGGACTTCCTCCGGTTCGACCTCCCGGTGGAGGTCGAGGTCCCCGAGCCGACCGAGATCCAGGCGACCCGCCCCTGAACCGGGTGTCGGGACGTTCCCGACCCCGTTCCCACCCCCTGCCCCGCCGCGCCCCGTCATCGTGAAGGGAAACGATGAGCACGTTCCCCCACCCGGCCGAGGGGCCGGAGCCCCAGCCGGACGTTCCGCCCGGCCTCGGCCCCCTGACCGACTCCGACCCCCGCCGGATCGGCCCCTACCGGCTGGTGGGCCGGATCGGGGCCGGGGGCATGGGTGTGGTGTACGCGGGGCTGGAACCGCACGGGCGCTGTGTCGCGGTCAAGACCGTCCACGCGAGGTACGCCGACCGGCCGGGACACCGGGAGGCGTTCGCCCGCGAGGTCGGGATGCTGCGCCGCGCCGACGGGATCAGCACCGCGCGCGTCCACGGTGCCGACCCCTCCGCGCCGGTCCCGTGGCTGGCCTTCGACTACGTGCCCGGCCGGGACCTGCGTCGCCACGTGCGCGAGTGCGGACCCCTGACCGGAGACATGCTGCGCACGTTCGCCCTGGGCATAGCGGAGGGGTTGGCCTCCCTGCACTCGGCGGGCATCGCGCACCGCGACATCAAGCCGGGCAACGTCATCCTGGCACCGGACGGGCCCAGGATCGTGGACTTCGGGATCGCGGTCGAGATCGGCACCGACCCTGAGCAGGACGCGTCCGCCACCTACGGCACACCGGGCTGGACGGCGCCCGAACGCTACACCGGGGCCACGGCCGACCCCGCTGCGGACGTGTTCGCCTGGGGCGGCCTGGTGACCCTCGCCGCCACCGGCCGCGCCCCGTTCGGTACGGGGAGCGCGGCGGAGCTGGCCGCGCGCGTCAAGGCGGGTGACCATGACGTCGAGGGGGTCCCCGAGGACCTGCTGGCCCTGGTGGAACGGGCGCTGTCGGTGGCCGCTCCCGAGCGGCCCACGGCGGTGGACCTCCTGACCGCGCTGCTGCCGCCCGCGACGGGGGAGGACGTCCGCCCGGAGGCGGTTCCGGACCGCACGCGCACGCGGCGGGCGCTGCGCGGGATGCTGGCCGACTACTGGCGCGGAGTGGACGCGGCCGGACACGACCCCGCCCGCTGGGCGGCCGCGCTGGGCACCGCCTCGGTAGCGGGTCTGGGCGTGGTCGGCGCGGGAATGCTGGGCTCGGGCGCCGGAGGTGCTGCGGGTGCTGGAGGTGCGGCGGGCGCTGGAGGGGCTGCGGGTGCTGGAGGTGCGGCGGGTGCTGGAGGTGCTGCGGGTGCCGGAGGTGCCGGTGCGGTTGCCGGGGCCGGAGGGGCCGGAGGGGCCAGTGCGGCTGCGGGTGCTGTAGGGACCGGTGCCGTCGGCGCGGCCGGAGCCGGAGGAGCCGGGGCCGCCGGGGCCGGGTCGGGGTCGGGCGCTGCCGGGGGGTTGGCCTCCGCCGGAGCCACGGGCGCGGCCGGAGGTGCTGCCGGGGGCGCCATGGGCACGGCCGGAGGTGCAGCCGGAGGCGCCGCGGGCAGTGGCGGGGTGATCGGCGCCCTGGCCGGGGCCAAGGGGGTCGCGGCCGTCCTGGGCACACTGACGCTGATCGGCGGCGCCGTGGCGGCGGGAGCCTGGTTCCTCAGGGACGACGCCCCGGACGAGACGGTGGCCGCCGAGGAGACCGAGACGGACGGCACCCCCGCCATCGCGGAGGACCCGTCGGAGGGGGAGGCCGTACTCGCCGACGCCGCGGCCCTCGCGCTGGAGGCCGACAGCTTCACGACCCACGACTACTGGGGACACAGCAATCCGGGGGCCCTGAGCACGTTCGGCTACACGTACACCAGGGGGCCGGAACCGGTGATGGTGAGGACACGCTCCCTGGGGCCGACGAGCAGCGGCACCGTCGTCACCGGGGAGAACCTGGACGGGCACCGCTACTGGTGGGACCTGCGCAGCCCCACCAACATGAACGAGGTCATCGGACGCGACTTCGACCGGGAACCCCCGCCCTACGAGGTCGACGCCGACCTCCGCGCCGACTGGGAGGACCTGTTCGGGGTGTTCGAGGACATCCTGGACCAGGGCGTGGAGGTCGAGTACACGGGTCTGGCCGCGTCCGACGTGCGGTTCGTCTCCCGGGACCTGCTCGACGACGAGCTCCGGGAGCAGGCGGACCAGGGGGCGACGGACATCGTCCGGGAGGGCCACCGCTACACCGGCACCGTGATCCACGGACACGACCACTACCCCGAGACCATGACCGAGGAGACGGAGTTCGAGATCTGGGTCTCCGACGACGGCTATCCGCTCGGTTACTCCCTGGTGGCGGTGACCGACGAGCCGGGGGAGAACCCCGGTGACATGCTCACCCTCATGCGCACGGTGAGGTTCTTCAACTTCAACCAGCCGGTCGAGATCGACGAGGAGCTCCTCGCGGGGTGACGACCACGAGGCGCCCGGGCCCGCCCCGTCTCCCCGCCACCGACGAACTCCGCCCCCGACCAGGAACCGCCTCCCATGGACACTTCCCCAGGAACGCCCACCGGTGTCGCGCCCCTCGAACCGGACGACCCCCGGTACCTCGGACCGTTCCGCCTGGTCGGGAGGGTGGGGGCGGGCGGCATGGGTGTGGTGTACGCGGCCCTGGACGACCGGGACCGGCGGGTGGCGGTCAAGTGCGTGCACCGGGTCCTGGCCTCGGACACGGACTTCCGGGACCGGTTCGCCCGTGAGGTGAGGCTGGTCCGCCGTGTGCGCGCCGCCTGTGTCCCCGACTTCCTCGGTGCCGACACCCGCTCCGAAGTGCCCTGGCTTGCCACCGAGTACGTGCCGGGGCCCACCCTGGCCGAGTTCGTGAACACCCGGGGCACGCTCTCCGGCGGCGAACTGACCGGCTTCGCGTTCGGGGCGGCCGAGGCGTTGGCCGCGATCCACGCGGCGGGTGTGGTCCACCGGGACCTCAAACCGGGGAACGTCATCCTGTCCCCGGACGGCCCGAAGGTACTGGACTTCGGGATCGCCCGGGCCACCGACGGCACCGCCCTCACCAGGACCGGCGGACTGGTCGGGACCCCCGGCTGGATCTCGCCCGAGCAGTACCGGGGAGCCCCGGCCACGGAGCTCTCGGACGTCTTCTCGTGGGCCGGGCTCGTCGTCCACGCCGCCACGGGCCGGGGCCCCTTCGGCACGGGTACCTCCGACGCCGTCGTCTCGCGGATCCTCTCCGAACCCCCGTCCCTGACCGGGGTCCCCGAGCCGCTGCACGGCGTTCTGGAGCGGGCCCTGGCCAAGGACCCCGAGGAGCGGCCGACCGCCGCCGAGCTCCAGCGGACCCTGGCGGTGCTGCTCGGCTCCGGAGGGGACACGGACGCCACCCTGCTCCTGGCCGGGGTGTGGGAGGCCGCGCCCTTTCCGGGGACGGGGGAGGAGTGGACACGGGGAGCCCCGCCACGGCGGAGCTGGGCGCGGCGGCACCGGACCGCCTTCGTCGCGGTCGCGGGGGCCGTGGTCCTCACCCTGGTCGTCGGGCTCGGCGTGCGCGCCCTCACCGGAGAGGGCTCCCCGCCCGCGACCAGGCCGCGCGGTCCCGACGGAACCGGAACCTCTTCGGCGGGGACCGGAACAGGCGGGACCGGAACAGGCGGAGGGGAAGGGGGCGGGGGGACGGCCGGGGGCTCGACCGCCGGAATCCCCGACGACGTCCCCGACGAGTACCGCGACCTCTACGAGACCGGGAACGTCGTGGTGGAGCCGGAGCCCGGCACCGAGACCGTACTCGTCCGGCGTCTCGAACCCGCCGACGGAGAGGGTGAGCCCCTGGACGTGCTGCGCATGAGCTTCGGCGCCGTCCTGACTGAGGAGTTCGGGGACGACGGGCTCACCGTCGACCTGGAGTACCTGCCCGACCACGGTTCCCTGCGTGTGCACAGCGACGAGTTCGTCGGGGTACGGGCCATCCGCTCCGGAGACGACGTCCTCGACTTCGAGGGCTCCGTCAACACCGGGATCCTCGCGGACCTCGGACCGGAGGATCCCACGGCGAGGGTCCGGGTGGTGTTCAGGGACGCCCGGGTGGTCTACCACGTACCCGCCTCGATCAGACGGGAGGCCCAGGAGGACCTCCGGTACCCGGGAGGTCTCTGTCTCACTTCGGGGGAGCGTGCGCCCGAGGACGCCTCGGACCGCGCGGGCAGCGTCGAGCCGCACGACACGACGATGACCGACGGTGCCCTGACCGCCAGCTGTGCCCACACCGAAGAACCGGAGCAGACATGAGCCCACACCCCCCGCCCCACCCCTCTCCGCCCTTCACCCGGAACCACCTCCCTCCGGGGATGGATCCGCCCACCTCGGGCGACCCCGACCAGCTCGGTGCCTACCGGGTGGTCGGCCGGATCGGCGCGGGCGGCATGGGCGCCGTCTACGCGGGACTGGCGGGGGACGGATCCCCGGCGGCGGTCAAGGTGGTCCACCCCCAGTTCGCCGCCGACACCGAGTTCCGGGCCCGGTTCGCCCGTGAGGTGGGGCTGGTCGCCAGGGTGCGGGCCACCTGCACCCCGGCCTTCCTCGGCGCGGACACCCAGGCCGCCACCCCGTGGCTGGCCACCGAGTACGTTCCCGGGCTGACCCTGCGCCAGTACGTCCGTGAGCACGGCCCGCTCTCCGGCGGAGTGCTCACGGCGCTCGCGGTGGGCCTGGCCGAGGCGTTGGCCGCGATCCACGCGGCGGGTGTGGTCCACCGGGACCTCAAACCGGGGAACGTGATCATGGGTCCGGACGGCCCGAAGGTGCTGGACTTCGGGATCGCCCGCGCCGCCGACGGCACCGCGCTCACCGCGACCGGAGGGCTGCTCGGCACCCCCGGCTGGGTGGCTCCCGAGCAGTACCTGGGCGAGGAGGCCAGCGAACGCTCGGACCTGTTCGCCTGGGGCGCGCTGGTGCTGTTCGCCGCCACGGGGGAGAACCCCTTCGGCGCCGGTCAGCCGGACGTGCTGTCGCACCGCGTCCGCAACGAGGAGCCCGACCTGTCCGTGTTGGCCGAACCCCTGGCCTCACCGGTTCGCCGCGCTCTGTCGAAGGATCCCGCTCCGCGGCCCGCCGCCGCCGAGGTCCTGGCCGAACTCACCGGCACCTGGGCGGCGACCCGGGTCGCCGCGCTGGGAGCGGCCGACGCGACCGCGATCGTCCCGGGCCTGCTCGCGACCGAGTGGCGCGGGATCTCCGCTCCGCAGCCCCGGCGGGTGCGCCGGAGGAGGGCGGGGACCGTGACGGCGGTCGGGGCCGCGGCCCTCGCCCTCTCCCTGGTCGCGGGGGCGGTCCTCGTGTGGCCGGGGAACGGGGTCCCGGCCCTCGGGATCCCGGGGCTGGGAACGGACGCGGGGGACACCGGCGCGGACGGCACCGACACCGAGGAGGGGGACGGCTCGGGCACGGGCGCGGCCCTGGCCGCCGAAGTGGACCCGGAGGACTGGGAGGCGGTGCTCTCCGAGGCGATCGGCCTCGCCAACGACGTGGGGAGCTTCGAGGCCTACCAGCACTCCCTGGGGGCGTCGGCGCACGGCAACTTCACGGTGCACCGGTTCACGGAGGCGCCGCGTCCGGCCGTCTACAGCGCCGGATACGGCGGGCCCGTGATCCCGGAGACGCTGGCGGTCGGCGGGGACCCCATGACGGGTGAGGGGGCGGACCGCCTGAGCCGGTTGGTCCCGGAGGCCCCCACCTGGGAGGAGCTGGTCCGGGGCCCGTACTCCCGCGTGGCGGAACCCGCCAGGACCGACGCCCAGTACGCGGAGTTCGGCTCCGATCAGTGGTCGTTCCTGTGGTTTCCCTCCAGGTTGCTCGAACCGGGGGCCGAGCCCCGGGTGACCTACATGGGGGTCACCGACGACGTCCGGAACACCGCCCAGAACCAGGAACTGTTCGAGACGGAGCCGGACCACGGCCCGGCCCACCACTACGCGGGCACCTACGCGCGTGAGAGCCCGTACGAGGAGGGCTCCCCCCGCCTGGACTACGAGTTCGACCTGTGGATCGGCGTGGACGGCCGCTTCCAGCGGTTCGAGCACTCCCGCGAGCGGACCTCCGGGGCGGAGGACGAGTTCGGCGGCGTGGACGGCTGGGAGGTCTTCGTGGTCAGCTTCGACGAACCGGTGACGATCGAGGTGCCGACCGAGGACGAGATCGAGGTCGTTCCCTGACCCGGCGCGAACACGCCGTGGCCCCGGTCCCTCACTCCCGCACGGGAGTGAGGGACCGGGGCCACGACCGGGGGCCTACGCGCCCTTCAGGTTCTGCTTCAGGAAGTCCACCTGCAACAGCAGCAGGTTCTCCGCCGTGACCGGGTCCGACGGGCTGTGGGTCACGCCCGTGAGCGGCAGCACCGTGTGCGGGCGGCCGGCGGCCAGCAGCGCCTCGGACAGCCGCTGCGTGTGCGCGAACACCACGTTGTCGTCGATCAGGCCGTGGACCAGCATCAGCGGCCGCTCCAGCTTGGCGGCGTCCGCCATGAGCGACGTCCTCTCGTACACCTCCGGCTCCTCCTGAGGCGTGCCGAGGTAGCGCTCGGTGTAGTGCGTGTCGTACAGGGCCCAGTCGATCACCGGGGCGCCCGCCACGGCCGCGTGGAACACGTCCGGGCGACGCAGCACGGCCAGCGCCGCCAGGTACCCGCCGAACGACCAGCCGTGGATGCCCACCCGGGTCAGGTCCAGGCAGCCGAACCGCTCCGCCGCCTCCTCCAGCGCCGTCACCTGGTCCTCCAGGACCGGCTCCGCGAGGTCGTGGTGGACCGCCTGCTCGTAGTCCACGCCCACCCCGGGCGTCCCCCGACCGTCCGCGATGAGCACCGCGAAGCCCTGCTCCGCGAACCACTGCGAGGACAGGTACGCGCCGCGCGCGTTGAGCACCCGCTGCGCGTGGGGGCCGCCGTAGGGGGCGACCAGGACCGGCAGCGGGTCCTCGCCCTCGCGGTACCAGGACGGCAGCACCAGCGCGGTGGGGATCCCGTCACCGGCCGTCCAGGTGTGCACCCGGACCTCCGGCAGCTCGGGGGTCTCGGCCAGGCTCTCGATCTCACCGTGGGCGCGCCGGGTCTCCCGGCTGGCGTCCCGCACCACCAGGGTCCGCACCCCGGTGAAGTCCATCGAACGGTGCTGCGCCACGAGGGTGTCCCCGCGCAGCCGACCGGAGCGCAGCCCGCCGTGGCCGTCGTCCGGGCCGCCCGGCAGCTCCAGCGGGGCACAGGTGCCCAGCCGGGTGTCGGCCAGCCACAGCGACACGTCGCCCGGGCGCCCCGCGGGCGAACCGGTGAAGAGCACCCGGTCGCCGTCGACGTCGACCACACCGCGCACGTACACGCCCTCGGCGCTGACCGCGCTCCCGCCCACGAACACCCGGCGCTCGCCCCGGGCACCGTCGCGGCCGATCCACACCAGGTCGCCCGACGCGGTGAACGCGGGCACGCCCGGCATGATCTCCACCCACACGTCGTCGCTCTCGGTACGGACCGCCGAGACCAGGCCGGTGGCGGGGTCGGAGCTGAACAGGGTGAGGGTGCGCTGGTCGCGGCTCTGCGCGGTGAACACCAGGACGGGGTTCCCGTCCGGTCCGGTGGTCCATCCCACGGTGGGCAGGTACGGCAGCGCCTCGCGGTCCCACTCGATCGGTGTGGGCTCGGGGAGGCCGTCGCGCCGGTACGCGGTCGCGGACGGCACGGCGAGCACCGCCAGCCGCACGTCCGGGTTGGCGGTTCCGGCGGCCGGGTAGCGGAGCGGCTGCGGCTCCTGGCCGGGGTGGTTCGGGTCGCCGACGAACCAGCGGTTCACCTCGGACTCGTCCACCCGGCTGACGGCCAGTGAGCTCCCGTCCGGGGCCCACCAGAATCCGCGCACCCGGCTCATCTCCTCGGCGGAGACCAGGTCTGCCAGGCCCCACGTGACGTGCTCGCCGTCCGGCTCCACGAGGACGCGGTCCCGGTCCGGGTCGCCGCCGTCGGCGATGTCGACCACGCGGACCGCGCCCTGGTGGACGTAGGCCACCCGGTCGCCGGCGGGGGCGACGCGGGGGTCGACGGCCGGGCTGGCCACGGGGAGCTCACGCGGGGCGGCGTCGTCCCCGACGAGGTCCACGTAGAAGACCCGGCCGGACAGGGTGAACACGGCGCGGGTGAAGGCGTCGTCCACCGTGTACGACACGATGCCGCCGCCGTGCTCGCGCATCCGCTCGCGGCGGGCCCGCTCCTCCGGGGGCAGGTTCTCGTCGTCGGCGCCCAGGTCCCTGGGGTCGGCCAGCACCGACACGGAACCGGTCTCCACGGAGTACGACCACAGGCAGGTCGCCCGGTCGGTACCGTCACGCCCGCGCAGGAAGAGGACGCGCTCCCCGTCCGGGGAGATCTGGAACGAGCGCGGGACTCCGATGGTGAAGCGCTGGGTTCTTGCCTGTTGGCGAGGAAAGCTCATACGCCGATTGTGTCCCATGGCACGCCCCGGCCGCCCCGTGGCCCTCGCCCGTCATGAGAGGCCTCCGCCGTCGGGTGGATGGTCGCGTTTGGGCTGGGACGCACGTATCCGCCCGGTATTGTTCGCTGCGTGATGGACAGGCGACTGATGATGGTGCACGCGCACCCGGACGACGAGAGCATCGTCACCGGTGCCACTCTGGCGAAGTACGCGGCCGAGGGGGCCGGGGTCACCCTGGTGACCTGCACGCTGGGCGAGGAGGGCGAGGTCATCCCCGCCGATCTCGCCCACCTGACCTCCGACCGCGAGGACACCCTGGGTGAGTACCGGGTCGGGGAGCTCGACAGGGCCTGCGTGGCCCTGGGCGTGCGCGACCACCGCTTCCTCGGCGGGACCGGCCACTACCGGGACTCCGGGATGGCGGGCGGCCCCACCAACGACCACCCCCGCGCCTTCTGGGGCGCCGACGTCGAGGAGGCGGCCCGCCGCCTGGCCGAGATCATCCGCGAGGTCCGCCCGCACGTGCTGGTCAGCTACGACGAACACGGGGGCTACGGCCACCCCGACCACGTGCAGGCCCACCGGATCACCCGCCGCGCCTGCGCCAAGGCCAACGAGCGGGCCATGCCCGGCACACCGTGGCGGGTCGGCAAGCTCTACGCGATCGCCCAGCCGGTGTCCCGCATCGAGGAGTCCATCGCGCGGCTCAACGAGGAGGCGGGGCCCTTCACCCCGCCCAAGCAGGTGTCGGACATCGCCCGGGGCACCCCCGACGCGATCGTCACCACCCGGATCGACGCCTCCGACCACTGGGCGGCCAAGGCCCTGGCCATGCGGGCGCACGCCACCCAGATCACCGTGGACGGGGAGCGGTTCGCGCTGTCCAACGACATCGCCCAGGAGATCGACGCCGTCGAGTACTTCACCCTGCTGCTGGGGCCGCCGCCCCGTCCGGACGAGGACGGCTACGAGTCGGACCTGTTCGCCGGGCTGTGACGTGGTGCGGCGGGGGGAGCGTGCCACCTTCCCGCCCGGGAGCGCCTACCCTCGTCTTCCGTGACCACTCCTGAGACTCCCGACAACGAGGCGAGCCCGGCCCCGGTGCCGCACGGCAGCCCCCACCCGTTCGCGTCGTCCGCGATGACCGTGCTCTCCTTCGCGGTGCTGCTGGTCACGGGCCTGGGCGTGGGCGTGCTCTCCGGCTTCGCCATGGGCTGGGTCTCCCACTTCTGGGACCTCGGCCTCTCCCAGCAGGTCGGGGGAGTGGTGGCGGTGGTCGCCTACCTGGCCGTGGTGTACGCCCTGTGCCGTCTGGCCGGGTGGGGGAGCCGCCGCCAGTCCGGTGCCGTGGCCTTCGCGGTCGGCTACCTGGTGGTCATGCTGGCCATGGTCGGCTACCTGACCGGCGGGAACATCGTGTTCTCCGCCAAACCGGCCAACTACGTCTTCCTGTTCGGTTCGATGATCGCCCTGGCCGTCGGGGTGATGCGCAGCCTCGTCCTGCCGCCGCGCCCCACCCCCGCGGTCACCAACGCGATCTAGGCCCGGCTAGGCCCAGAACTGGAGCAGCAGCTTCCCGTGGAACATCATCCCGGGGATGGTCGGGTTGGGCAGGATCAGGTCGAACAGCGCGTACCCCGCCTTCTCGAACACGTCCCGGACCACCGGCAGCCACAGGACGGCGAACACGGCGATCGAGCAGAACAGGCCGTTGACCCGGACGAACTCCGTCCACCCGGCGCCCCGGAAGGCGGCCAGCACGTGGTACCCGTCCAGACCGGGGAGCGGCAGCAGGTTCACCACCGCGCTGGTCATGTTGGCCATGGCGAGGAAGGCCAGCGAGGAGATCGCCCAGTTCGTGGTGTCCTGGCCGACCGGGACCAGCAGTGAGACGGTGAGCGCCAGCACGGCCGACAGCACCAGGCTGGCCAGCGGCCCGGCCAGCGCCACCATGACCCGGCGCCCCCGGCTCGGCACGCGGTCCCAGTCCACGTAGGTGGGCGGCCCGTTCAGGCCGAACCCGCCGACCCCCAGGTACACGATCGGCAGCACCAGGCCGCCGAAGGCCTCACGGTAGGCGAACGGGTTCAACCGCAGGTAGGCGCTGCCGCGCAGGGAGCGGTCCCCGGCGAGGTAGGCGGCCAGGGCGTGCGCGAACTCGTGCACGGCCACGGAGACGATCCACCCGAACAGGATCAGCAGCGGCGGGATCAGCGGGGTGACCGACGTCCCCTCCGCGGCCCAGTCCAGCTCGGCGTGGGTCCAGGACAGCCAGCCCGCGAACCCGGCCAGGCCGAGCAGCAGCAGGAACACCGGGCTCGGCAGGAAGTCCGCCCAGCTCTCCGCGCGCTCGGGCGCGTCCCCTCCCGCGTCGGAGCCCCCGTCGGCCCCGCGATCCGGCGCGGAACCGGTGCCCTCCGCGTCGTCCCCGCCGTCCGCGTGGTCGGAGCCGACCCCCGAGGCGTTCAGGGCGTCGTCGGGCATCCGCGACCACGGGTCGGCGGCGCGCTCCCGCTCGCCGGGGTCCGCCTCACTGTCGGGAACGGTCACGGCGTCGGGGTCCGCCGGCTGCGGCGGCTCGGGCGTGGGCATGATGCTCCTGCTGGTCGCGGGTGGTTCGCGCTCCAGATTAGGCCCTGGCGCGCACCTCCTCGCAGCGGGTGCCTCACCCGCCGGGTCCCCGCCCTGACCTCGCCCTACATTCCTCCGGCGACCCTCAGGACCGTGCCGGTCGTGTACGAGGCGTCCGCGGACAGGAGCCAGGCGATCGCCCCGGCGATCTCCTCGGGACGCCCCGCACGACCGAGCGGGATGCGCGACGCCGCCCGGACGGGGCGGTCGGGAGCGCCCATCGCGGCGTGCATGTCGGTCTCGGTGATGCCGGGGGAGATCGCGTTGACCCGCACGCCCACCGGTCCCAGCTCCTTGGCCAACCCCACCGTGAGGGTGTCGACGGCCGCCTTGGTCGCGGCGTAGTGCACGTACTCGCCGGGGCTGCCCAGGGTGGCCGCGGCGGAGGAGACGTTCACGATCGCGCCCCCGCCCGCGCTCATCTCCCGCACGGCGCGTCGGCAGCACAACAGGTAACCCAGCAGGTTCACGTCGACCACGCGGCGCAGGTCCTCGGTGGACACGTCCACGAACGCGCCGAGCGGACCGGTCACCCCCGCGTTGTTGACCAGACCGTCCACCCGGCCGAACTCCGCGACGGCGGTGTCGAAGATCCGCTCCACCCCCGCCTCCTCCGAGGTGTCGGCACGCACGGTCGCGCACCGGCCCCCGGCGGAGCGCACCCGCTCCGCGGTCCGCAGCGCGGCGGCCTCGTCACGGGCGTATCCGAGAACCACGTCGTGGCCGTCCCGTGCCAGCCGGGCACAGGTGGCCGCGCCGATGCCCCGGCTCCCGCCCGTGACGACGGTGACCTGACGCGACATGGGTGCCTCCCCGGTTCGACGGCCGCACCCGTCCCCGGGGCGCTGGCCGAGGGGAAGTATGGCATCGGGTGTCCGGGGCGCGGACGCCGCCTCAGACCACCGCGCGGGGCGCGACCGCCGACTTGTGCAGGCACGCCACCGCGAACGCGCGCCCCGCCGGGGTGAGCTCCCTGCGGCCGTCGGAGTCGTCCCCGGTGACCAGCCCGAGCGCCTCCAGCAGCCAGCCCACCGCCATCACCATGGCGCGCACCCGGTCGGAGGCGGTCTCCGCGGTGCGGCGGTGCGCTGCGGCGTGCCGTCCGGCGGCCACCGGCGGGTCCACCGGTCGCCACCCGGACTCGGTCAGGGTCCGCTCGGCCGCCTCGGCGTCGGAGGTGGCCGGGCGGGCGTGCGAGCCCAGCCCCTGGGGCGAGCGGCCCAGCAGCATCCCGAGCAGGGTCTCGGCGGCGGCCTGCTGGATGCCGCCGGTCCGGCACAGCGTCTCGGTGGCGGCCTGCCACAGCGCCTCGGGGTCCTCGCGCAGCTGCTGCCCGCGCCGGGTGAGTTCGAGTCGGCGCCCGGACCGGCGGACGGCGCGCATCGTGCGCAGTACCTGGTGCAGGGCGATGATCTGGGTGGCGTCGGTCTCGCTGCGCGGCGGTTCCGGGGTGGTGGTCCAGCCGAAGTCCTCACACAGCTGCCTGACCACGCCGGGGGAGATGTACCCGATCTGTGTGAGGGCGATCCCGTCGGCGGCCAGGTCCAGCATCCGTTGCAGCGGCGCCATCGCGGCCGTCGAACCGCGCGGCACGTCCGCCCCGGCGATGATCTGACCCACCAGCGGCCACAGCCGTTGCCGGTGCGGGTGCGCGGACGAGGAGATCCAGGCCCGGACCCGCTCCTCGCGGACCCGGTCGAGGTGGCTGAGCCCCCGGTGGTCGGGCTGGGTGAGGAAGGACCGGGCGAACCGCTCCTGGGCGGGCCGCCAGCCGCTCTTCCCGGGGCGGATGTCCCCGAGCGTGATGGCGAGTTCGAGCGCGGCGGCGGTCTCCCCCCGGGCGTGCAGCTCCACGTCGCCCACGCTGGTGCCCCAGGTGAGTTCGGGGAGGTCGGGCGGTTCCACCCCGGACTCCCACATGAGCCGTTCGTACATGGCCAGGCCCGCCGTGTGGTCGGCGTCGTACAGCGCCAGCAGGGTGGCGGTCTCCGAGGCCCGGCACACGTCCGCGTACCGGTTCAGCTTCAGGAGCTGGAAGAGGTGGCCGAGGGAACGGGCCGCGAACAGCCGGTCGTCGGCCGAGTCCTGGAAGCGCATGGGGAGCTCGTACCAGCAGAACCGCTGTACCGCGTGCTGGTTGAGCCGTTGGATCTCCTGCTCGGGGGCGAGCGTGTCGAGAGCCAGTCGTGCCAGGTCGGCGGCCCGCTCGTCCCGCCGGGCCAGCTCGGCGAGTGCGGACGCGACTGCCTCCCTCATGATGGGCGCCACCTCCCCGCGTACCTCGTGCCCGGCCCGTCCGGGGGTGGGACGGCCGGGTACGGTGCTCCGTTGTCGGCCCGGGGTCACGGTTGGGGGTTCACCGTCCCGGGCTGTGCCTGTCCTACCCCGGAAAGGCCGAAGAATTCCAGCTTGTGGGCGCCTCGCCCCCTAGCGGGGCCGACGCGGGGGTACCGGGGGAACGACACGGCTCGCGACCACGTCGGCCTCGGTGACCTCCACCGTCGATTCGTCCCTCCTGCGCAGCGTGAGCACGCCGTCGGTCCAGGACTCCACCACGCCGACGATATCGGTGAAGCCGCCCTCGGCGCGGGTGATTCGCACGGAGACCCTTGCGCCGAGGTCCTCCGGAGTGATCCTGTGGACGAGTCGACCGCCCAGGTGCATGGTTTCCAACCCCCCGAGTGTGCGATGGGTGTTCTCCGACGCCATACTAGGAGTACGACATCTGTGCCAATCGCTTTACAGAGCCCGGACCACGAACGACGCCCGCACGTCGGAACCGGTGCCGGTGCCCTCTGAAGGTCCCCGCCTCCCCGCGGGTTAGCGGGGGTGAGACAAGGAGTACGACGTGACCTACGTCATCGCGCAGCCCTGTGTTGATGTGCTGGACAAGGCGTGCATTGACGAGTGCCCCGTGGACTGCATCTACGAGGGTGACCGCATGCTCTACATCCACCCGGACGAGTGTGTGGACTGCGGCGCGTGCGAGCCGGTCTGCCCGGTGGAGGCCATCTACTACGAGGACGACCTGCCCGAGCAGTGGTCGGAGTTCTACAAGGCCAACGTCGACTTCTTCGACGACCTGGGCTCCCCCGGCGGCGCCTCCAAGGTCGGCAAGATCGACCGCGACCACCCGATCGTCGCCAAGCTGCCCCCGCAGGCCGAGTGAGCCGCGCGCGACCCCTTGGCGCAGAGGTCGCGTGGCCGACGTGACGTGTCGCGCCGATCCCACCCGGGGTCGGCGCGACGCTGTTGTGTGGGGCCCGACCGAGACCTGAACGGCCCGAGAACCGAATGGAGAGTGCACCGATGGGTGAACGTCGACCGGTGACCGATCGGCTTCCGACCTTCCCGTGGGACCGGCTGACGCCGTACAAGAGAACGGCCGCCGCCCACCCGGACGGGATCGTCGACCTCTCGGTCGGCACCCCCGTGGACCCGGTGCCCGCGAACCTGCGCGCGGCGCTCGCCGACGCCTCCGACTCGCCCGGGTACCCGCTGACCTGGGGCACCCCCGAACTGCGTGCCTCCATCCAGGGCTGGCTGGAGCGCCGCCACGACGTCCGGGTCGCGGACGGCGCGGTCCTGCCCACGGTCGGCTCCAAGGAACTCGTGGCCTGGCTGCCCACCCTGCTCGGCCTGGGCCCCGGTGACACGGTCGTCCACCCCGAACTGGCGTACCCGACCTACGACGCGGGCGCGCGCATCGCCGGGGCCACCGCCGTCGCCTCGGACAGCCTCACCGCCCTCGGCCCGGCCGACGTCAAGCTGCTGTGGGTCAACTCGCCCGCCAACCCCACGGGCCGCGTCCTCGGCGCCGACCACCTGCGCAAGGTGGTCGAGTGGGCCCGTGAGCGCGGCACGATCGTCGCCTCCGACGAGTGCTACCTGGACCTGGGCTGGGACGCCGAGCCCGTCTCGATCCTGCACCCGGACGTGTGCGGCGGCTCCCACGAGAACCTCCTCGCGGTCCACTCGCTGTCCAAGCGCTCCAACCTCGCGGGGTACCGCGGCGCCTTCGTGGCGGGCGACCCCGACCTGGTGGCCGAACTCCTCGCGGTGCGCAAGCACGCGGGCATGATCGTGCCCGCGCCCGTGCAGGCGGCCATGAGGGCGGCCCTGGACGACGACGCGCACGCCGCCGAGCAGAAGGAGCGCTACCGGGCCCGTCGCACGAGGCTCCGCGCGGCCTTCGAGGGCGCGGGGTGGAGCGTCGAGCACTCCAACGCGGGCCTGTACCTGTGGGCCAGCCACCCCGACCACGACTCGTGGGGCGCGGTGGAGGCGCTGGCCGAGCGCGGCGTCCTGGTGGCCCCCGGTGCCTTCTACGGCCCGACCGGCGAGCGCCACGTCCGCGTGGCCTTCACCGCCACCGACGAGCGGGTCGAGGCCGCGGCCAAGCGCCTGGCCGAGTGATGTCCGGCGGTGCGGTCCGGGCCCCCGGCCACGGAACGCGCCGCCGCTCGGAACGCCCCCGGAGACGGACCCGTTCCGTCCGGGGGCGGCCCTACCTCAGGACGACGCGGCCGCCCGTGTCCTGGCTCGCGTCCTCGATCTCGGTCCAGTTCTGCGCGCCGTCCATGCCCTCCGAGGCCCGCCACCGCTGGTTTCCGTACGACACCGACGTGAGCCCGTACTCCTCGGCGTGCACGACCGCCCAGTGGGCCATCGCCCAGCCCAGGTCACCGGTCCGCCCCTCCTGCCCCTCCGGCACGGGGAGCTCCGCCGGGTCGGTGCCGAACACCCGGGCCATCTCCTCCTCGGCCCCGGCGGTGTCCGCGTCCCCCGCCCGCAGCGACTCCAGGGTCGCCTCGTCGAACCAGCAGGTCACCGCTGCTCCGCCGCGCCCGGTGAAGGCCTCGGCCATCCCGGAGGACAGCTCCTCGTGCTGGTCGTAGGCGAACCCGTGCGCGCTGCGCTGCACCCGCTGGGCGGCCTCGTAGACGGGCAGGTCCTCCCATCCGCCGACCTCCTCCAGCTCGTCGTAGAACGACCGGCTGGAGAACACCGGGTCCAGGATCTCCTCGGGGTCGCCCCACTCCTGCGAGGGCCGCTGCTGGAAGAGGCCCAGCGAGTCGCGGTCCCCGTACTCGACGTTGTAGAAGGTCGACTCCTGCCACACGGTCGCGTACGCCACCGTGACCGCCTCCTCCGGCAGGTCGCGGCTGAAGGCGACGCCGCCCACGGTCGCCGCGTTCGCCGCCTGGGTGATCTCCATGTCGTAGCGGCCCTCGGGGAGCGCCAGACGGCAGCCGGGCTCGGGGCGTTCGCGCGTGTCCAGCGGCTCGAACGTGGTCAGCACGTAGTAGGCCCCGCCCACGAACAGCCCGCAGACGAAGGTGAGGATGAGGAGGATCTTGGCGAACGCGGAGAACGTCCTGCGTTTACTGGGCACGGGCGAACCAAGGGTCGGCGACGGGTGGAGCCCACCGGTCGCGGACCCGAGGGGAGGGCCGAGGCGGTGTGCTGGGCGCGTCGGGGTTCCCTGTCGGAGGCGGTTCCCGGACGAGCCTGCGCGAAATTGTAGTCTGCGCCGCGAACCGTGGACGGGAACCCTCGTGGAACGTGTGTTCCGCCTCGTGACCGGGCCACCCGGCCCGTCTCCGGACCGCCGTCGGCCCCGGCCCGGGGAGGCCGTCGGCACGAGTGGCCAAAGGCTCATCCGGAGCGGGCGGGGCGCAGACGACCCACCCCGGACGAGCGGCTAACGTGGGTTCACATGACCAGCTCGTACACCAGTCCGCTGCCCGACCAGATCGACGAACTCTGGGAGCGGCGCTCCGAACTGACCCCCGACCACGCCGAGGCGCGCGCCGTCATCACCGGCGCCATCGACCAGATCGACGAGGGCAAGGCCCGCGTGGCCTTCGTCGACCCCGCCACGGACGACGTGGTGGTCGACGAGCGCGCCAAGCGCTCCATCCTCCTCGGCTTCAAGGTCCTGGACATGAAGGAGTCGCACGTCGGTGACTTCTACCACCACGACCGCATGCCCCTGAAGACCCGCTTCGACGGCGTCCGCGTCGTCGCGGGCGCCATCGCCCGCTGGGGTTCCTTCCTGGCCCCGGGCGTCGTGCTCATGCCGTCCTTCACCAACATCGGCGCCTACGTCGGCTCCGGCACCATGGTCGACACCTGGGCCACGGTCGGCTCCTGCGCGCAGATCGGTGAGAACGTCCACCTCTCCGGCGGCGTGGGTGTCGGCGGCGTCCTGGAGCCGCCGCAGGCCTCCCCGGTGATCATCGAGGACGACGCCTTCCTGGGCTCGCGCAGCATGGTCGTCGAGGGCGCCCGCGTGCGCAAGGGCGCCAAGCTCGGCGCGGGCACCATCCTCACATCCTCCACGCGCGTCTTCGACGCCGAGACGGGCGAGGAACTGGCCCGGGGCGAGGCCCCGGCCTGGTCGGTGTGCGTCACCTCCAGCCGGACCAAGAGCTTCCCCGGCGGCGAGTTCGGCATGCCGGTCCTGCTGGTGCTCAAGCGCCTCGAAGAGGGCCAGGAGCACGACAAGCTCGCCCTGAACGACCTCCTGCGCGAGCACGGCGTCAACGCCTAGGCTCCGCGCCCGGTCGCGCACCGCGCGCCCACGTCCGGGGCGTCCTCCCATCCGGGGAGGGCGCCCCGCCGTTGTTCTAGGGTGGCCATGCGCGAGACCCATCCACTCACCTCACCGAAACGGGGCGACACCATGCTGGACCTGACCTCGGACGTGGCGGACCTGACCGCCGCCCTCGTGGACATCCGTTCCGAGAGCGGGGACGAGAGGGCCCTCGCCGACGCGGTCGAGAACGCCCTGTCCGCCCTGACCCACCTGACCGTGACCCGGGACGGCGACGCCGTCGTGGCCCGCACGGACCTCGGGCGGGGCCGACGCGTGGTGATCGCCGGGCACCTCGACACCGTGCCGATCGTGGACAACGTCCCCTCGCACGTGGACGGCGACCGCCTCTACGGCTGCGGCACCACCGACATGAAGTCGGGCGTGGCCGTCCAGCTCAAGCTGGCCGCTCTGGTCACCGAGCCGGTCCACGACGTCACCTACGTCTTCTACGACAACGAGGAGGTGGACGCCGTCCGCAACGGCCTCCTCCGCCTCAGCCGGAACCACCCGGAGTGGCTGGCCGGTGACTTCGCGATCCTCATGGAGCCCACCGACGGCGTCATCGAGGGCGGCTGCCAGGGCACCATGCGCGTGGACGTCACGGCCTACGGCAGGCGGGCGCACAGCGCGCGCTCGTGGAAGGGCGAGAACGCCATCCACAAGGCGGGGGCGATCCTGGACGTGCTGCGCGCCTACACGCCCCGCCAGCCCGAGGTGGAGGGCCTGACCTTCCACGAGGGGCTGAACGCGGTGTTCGTCGAGGGCGGCGTGGCCGGGAACGTCATCCCGGACGAGTGCGTGGTCCGCGTGAACTACCGGTACGCCCCCGACCGCTCCCCGGCCGACGCCGAGGCGCACCTGCGCGAGGTGTTCGCGGGCTTCGAGGTGACGGTCACCGACTCCTCCGCCCCGGCCCGCCCCGGTCTGGACGACCCCTCGGCGGCGGCCTTCGTCACCGCCGTGGGTGAGGGACAGGCCCGCGCCAAGCTGGGGTGGACCGACGTCTCCCGCTTCTCCGAGCTGGGGGTGCCCGCGGTCAACTACGGCCCCGGCGACCCGATGCTCGCCCACACGCGTGACGAGTACGCGAGCATCACGCAGATCCGCGAGGCCGAGGAGCGCATGGTGGCCTGGCTCACCGGACGGCGCTGAGCGAACCCGGACAGCGGACCGCCCGCCGGGGCTCCGGCCCTGGTGGGCGGTTCCGTGTCCGTTACCGGTCACCGGACCGACACGCGTCGTTCGGGTGTGGTCCCGCCACGGATGGATAGCTTTACGAGCATGACGGAAGAAGAGAACGTGAGGCGTGCCGGACCGCTCACCTACCGCGGCCGCGCGATCCCCGACACCACCACCGACCAACGGCTCCTCGACCGGCGGGGCCCCGCCGACTGGGTGCACACCGACCCCTGGCGCGTGCTCCGTATCCAGTCGGAGTTCGTGGAGGGCTTCGGGCTGCTGTCCGAGCTCCCCTCCGCCGTGAGCGTGTTCGGCTCGGCGCGGATCAAGCCCGGCTCCGAGTTCTACGAGCTCGGCGTGCAGGTCGGGGCGCGGCTCGCCGAGGCCGGGTACGCCACGATCACCGGCGGCGGCCCCGGCATGATGGAGGCGGCCAACAAGGGCGCCCAGCAGGCGGGCGGGCTCTCCGTGGGCCTGGGCATCGAGCTCCCCTTCGAGCAGTCGCTCAACTCGTACATCGACATGGGGATGACCTTCCGGTACTTCTTCGTCCGCAAGACGATGTTCGTGAAGTACTCGCAGGCCTTCGTGGTGCTGCCCGGCGGGTTCGGGACCCTCGACGAGCTGTTCGAGGCGATCACGCTCGTCCAGACCAAGAAGATCACCCGGTTCCCCGTGGTGCTGATCGGCACCGAGTTCTGGGGCGGCCTGCGCGGCTGGGTGGAGGACAGCCTGCTCAAGCACGGCCTCGTCGCGGACCACGACATGGAGCTCCTGTACGTGACCGACGACCCGGAGGAGGCCGTGCGGATCATCCAGCAGGCGCACCTGCACCTGGAGAACAGGTTCGAGCGCGACGAGGCGGGCCCCTCCAGCTAGCCGCCGCTCAGGCGAGCCCCCTGCGCACGGCAGCGGGCGGGCGATCGCCGCGCACCGAGGCGACCATGTCCAGGGCCCGCCGGACCCGCTCCGGGTGGTCGGTGACGAACACCCTCGCGCCCGCCCAGGCGTACGCGGTCGCCAGGGCCACCTCCTCGGCCGCCGCGACCGGGACCGCGCCCACGATCCCCGGCGGCGCCGGGGGAAGGTCCGTGCGCGGCTCCCCGCCGTCCGGCCGCGTGCAGCGGACCAGGACGGTGTGCCCCTCCGCGACGAGGGCCTCGACCCGGGCGGCGGGGGGCCGGTGACCGGCGTCCACCGTCCAGGGGGCGCCGTTCCCCGGGCCGTCCTCGGAGGGGGCGGGATCCCCCGCCTCCGCGCCGGGCGCGGTCGGGGTCAGGACTCGGAAGGGTGCGTTCGACACCCGCCGAGTCTCCCATGCCCGGCGCTCCCTGGGGAGTGCGGCGGTGTGGCACGATCGGTCCCGTGCCTTTCTTCATCTTGATCCTGGTCGCCGCCGCCGCGCTCGCCGTCCTCGTCGGCGTGGTCTTCGTCGTGCTCGGCAAGGGCGGGCAGCTCGCCCGGTTCGAGGCCGACTTCCCTCCGCTGAACCTGCCGGAGGGGCGCCCGGTGGGCTCCCGTGACCTGGCCGGTCTCCTCGTCCCGCTGTCCATGTGGGGGTACCACGTGCGCGCCGTCGACGAGCTGCTGGTGCGGCTCACGTCCACCCTGCGCGAGCGCGAGGAGCGGATCGAGGACCTGGAGTGGCGGCTGGCCCGCCTGGACCCGTCCTACGTGCCCCGGGGCACGGGACCGAGCCCGGGCGCCTACCTGCCGGGCCAGGACGAGCTCGACGGGGCCACCGACGACGTCGAGAGCGTGACCCTCGTCCCCGCGCCCACCGTGGCCGACGTCCGCGCGGAGGACGCGCCCTCGGACGCCGCTCCGGCGTCCGACTTCGGTGCCGACCCCGAGGCGACCCCCGAAACCTCCCCCGAAATCGTGTCCGAAACCACCCCCGAGGCTGACGACGCCTCGGTCGGCGGTCGGGCCGACGACCGGTCCTGACCCCGCCTGGAGGCCCGGAGGGGCCCCGGCACGCCCGGGTCTCCTATGCCGTGCATCACATCCGTCTTGTCGTTCTTGGTCGGATGTGGTGCGTTCGGGTGATCTATTCTCGGTCGCTGTACATGCGTACCCCTGCTCCGCCGGAGCGGGTGGACCGTCGTGAGGATGGCGAGGATGGACACAGCACCCGAACTCCGGGCGGGCTCCGAGGACGAGCCCGGGAACTCCTCCACCCCGGTGCGCCAGATGTCCCTCTGGCCGCCGCCCCGATCGACCCGGCACACGGGCAGGCGCCGCCGCCAGTTCGCCAGGACGGCCGTGGCCCTGGCCGCGCTGCTCCTGATCGGCGGGGGCGGCTTCGCGGCCTGGTCCCGTCTGGACGGGGCCCACGAGGACACCGTCACCACCATGTCCGACCCCGAGGAGTTCGTCGGGGCCTGGTCGGGGCGGATGAGCCAGGTGGACACCGAGGGTCGGCCCGTCGCCGAGTGGGACGCCGAGGTGCGGATCGAGGAGGGCGCCGAACGCGGCAGCACCGCCTGGACCACCTTCTCCTGCTCCGGGACCCTGGAGCTGTCGGCACGCGACGGCGACCGCCTCGTGTACGCCTACACCGAGACCTCCGACCCCGAGGACCGCTGTGTGGACGAGTCGGAACTGACCCTCTGGCCCGCCGAGGGCGACGGGCTCAACGCCGAGTGGTCCTCCGTGACCCGTGAGGGGACGCGGATGGTCTCCACCGGCGCGCTGGACTGAGCGGGCCGGAGGGCCCGCGCCGCGGCCGGGACCGCCCGGGGCGGAGGCCGCACGGACGCCCGCACACCGCGCGGGTTTCGGTCGAGACCGATATAACCTTACTGACCAACGATTCCTCGCCGGTGGGCGCTCACGGAGGTGCCCCGGCTGTCGCCTGGCGCACACCCAGGGGTCAACCTCCGAGATAATGGTCGAAGAGTGATTCCCGACCCTCAAGCCACACGGGCGCGAGTCACCCGGAACCGGCCGACGGCTCCGGAGCCGAGACGACCCTGCGGATCGGGCGTCGGTGCTGTGGGTCGGCCCCGGTCACCTGCGAGGAACACCTAGAAAGGGGAATGGCATGGCGGCGATGAAGCCGAGGACCAGCGACGGGCCGATGGAGGTCACCAAGGAGGGTCGCGGCATCATCATGCGGGTCCCGCTTGAGGGCGGCGGCCGTCTGGTCGTGGAGCTCACGCCGGACGAGGCGACCGAGCTCCGGGACGCGCTTCGGGGCGTCGTCGGTTAACCGGCACCAATAGTCCCCCACCTGGGCCGGAACGCCCTGATGACCCCCGAGGTTCCACACCTCCCACCTGCGTGAACCTCCCCGAAGAGTGAACGATTGTGAGCGGCCTGTGCCATTCGCCACGGAGATCCACCCCGTACCGGGGACCCTCGCCGAATCCACCGCGGACCTGCTGGTCCTCCCCGTACTCGCGGGCGAGGAAGGCCCCGAGGCGGTCGAAGGGGTCACCGACGGTGGACTGACACAGGTCCTTCCGTCGTCGCTCGCGGACCTGTTCGCGCACTACGCACTCACCGGCGGGTCCGGTGAGCTCTGCCAGTTCCCGGTGTCCCGGGACGGGGGCCTGGTCCGCCTGGCCCTTCTCGGAGTCGGTTCGGCTAGCCCCGCCGACCTCCGGAAGGCCGGCGCCGCCCTCTCCCGGGCCGCACGGGGCAACGAGCGCGTCGCCCTGGCCTGGCCCGGCGCGGACGGCGAGGCCGCCACGGCCTTCGTCGAGGGCGCCCTGCTGGCCTCGTACACCTTCACCTACAGGACCACCGAACCCCCGAGGTCCCAGCGCCCCGCGCCGGTGATCGACGTGGTCGGTGACGCCGCCGCCCTCGCGGCGCCCCTGGCCCTGGGCACCACCCTGGCCACGGCGACCGCCCTCGCCCGGGACCTGATCAACACCCCCTCGTTGACCAAGGACCCGGAGTGGATGGCCACCCGGGCGCGCGAGACCGCCGACCGGGTCGGGCTCGACGTGCGGGTGTGGGACGAGAAGGACCTGGGTGACGAGGGCTTCGGCGCCATCCTCGGTGTCGGCCAGGGCTCCTCCCGGCCGCCCCGGCTGGTCCAGCTGGGCTACACGCCGGAGAACCCCACCGCGCACGTGGTGCTGGTCGGCAAGGGCATCACCTTCGACACCGGCGGGCTCTCGCTCAAGCCCAACGACAACATGAAGCTCATGAAGACCGACATGAGCGGCGCGGCGATCGTGCTGGCCGTCCTGTCGGCGCTGGCGTCCGTGGGCGCCGGCGTCCGGGTCACCGGTCTGCTCGCCCTCGCGGAGAACGCCTTCTCCGGTGACGCCACGCGTATCGGTGACGTGCTGACCACCTACACCGGCCGGACCGTCGAGGTGCTCAACTCCGACGCCGAGGGCCGCCTGGTCCTGGCCGACGCCATGGGCTACGCCAGTACCCGCCTCGACCCGGACGTGCTGGTGGACGTCGCCACCCTGACCGGCGCCGCCAAGCTGGCGCTGGGCACCGGCACGGGCGCCCTGTACAGCACCGACGACACGGTCGCGGCGCAGATCGAGACCGCCGGAGAGCAGTCGGGCGAGCCGCTGTGGCGGATGCCGCTCACCGAGGACTACGTCCCGACCACCGGCTCCCGGGTGGCGGACCTGGCCAACATCGGGACCCGCGGCGGTGACTTCGGTCCGGCCGGGGCGACCGACGCCGCCCTGTTCCTGCGCGAGTTCACCGGCGGCCTGCCCTGGGCCCACCTGGACATCGCCGGTCCGGGCCGGTCCATGAAGGAGAGCGGCCTGCTCACCAAGGGCGGCACGGCCTTCGCCACCCGGACCCTGCTCCGCTGGCTCGCCGCGAGGTAGGCGTCCCGGTCGGCGCCGACCGACCACGGGCCCGGGCGGACACCCCCTCCGTCCGGGCCCGACGTGTGTCCGGGTACCGGCGGCGCCCCCTCCGACGGGTCCCGGCCGCACGGGCCGCGAGCGCGGAAGCATCCACGGAACACGGTCTAGGGGCGGATGGCGGCGAGCAGCCCCTCACCGACCGGCACCAGCAGCGGGATGAACGCCTCGTCCTCGCGCATGCGCTGCATCACCTCGCGCACCGCGATCTCCGCCGGGTCCGGCACCCGCAGCGGGCTGTCCGGTTCCGTGGGCGCCGTCAGCACGTTGTTGAACACCAGCACCCCGCCCGGCCGCAGCAGCCGCAGCGCCTCCTCCAGGTACGCGGGGTAGGAGGCCTGGTCGGCGTCGACCGACACCATGTCGTACCCGCCGTCGGTCAGCCGGGGCAGCACGTCCAGCGCCGTCCCCCGGATCAGCCGGGCCCGGCCCGCGCCGAACCCCGCCCGGGAGAAGGCCGAGCGCGCGTAGTCCTGGTACGCGGCGTTGACGTCCACGGTCGTCAGGATGCCCTCGGGGACCATCCCCCGCAGCAGCCAGATCCCGGAGGTCCCGCAGCCGGTGCCGATCTCCACCACCGAACGGGCCCCGATGGCGGCGGTGAGGAACCGCAGCGCGGCCCCCGTCGCCGCGTCCACCGGCGAGGCCGCGGCGCGTACCCCCGCGTCGTAGGCGTCCGCCAGAGGTCCGTCCCCCATGGCGGACTCCTCGAACCGAGCCTGCTCGGTCCGGACCCACGCGGTCCGGGCGACGCTCTCTTCTGCGCTGATGACGGCCTCCCAAGCACTGCTGAATGTCATGGCCAGGCGTTCTGACCGGGGGATCGTCACCCACCGTAGAATGGTGGTCGCGGCCAGGTATGTCCCTGGGCAAAAGACTAGCCTGAACCAGCCGGAACTCCGAGTGTGGTGGCGGGAACTTAATCGGCGCCCTCCGACGTTGAATCGGGATGAACGCACGTTGATCGCCACGAAGTGAACGCCCCCCTACCTGTCCTCGCGTGGTGAACTCAGCGGGATGAAGGGAGCAGCGGTGCCAGAGACCGGCCCTGCCGTCGAGTTCGAGGCATGGGAACCCCCGAGCTGGGAAGAGGTCGTGCGCGTCCACTCGCCGCGCGTCTACCGGCTGGCCTATCGCCTCACCGGGAACAAGCACGACGCCGAGGACCTCACCCAGGAGGTCTTCATCCGTGTGTTCCGCTCCCTCGCCAACTACACCCCCGGCACCTTCGAGGGGTGGCTGCACCGCATCACCACCAACCTCTTCCTCGACATGGCCCGGCGCAAGGCCCGCATCCGCTTCGAGGGGCTGGCCGACAACGCCGACGAACGCCTGGAGGGCCGCGAGCCCTCACCGGCCCAGCGCTACGACGACCGGCACTTCGACGCCGACGTCCAGAGCGCGCTGGACGCCCTGCCCGCCGAGTTCCGCGCCCCCGTCGTGCTCTGCGACATCGAGGGGCTCTCCTACGAGGAGATCGCGGCCACCCTCGACGTCAAGCTCGGCACCGTCCGCAGCCGCATCCACCGGGGCCGCGCCCAGCTGCGCCGCGCCCTGGAGCACCGCAGGTCCCTGGCGGCCGCGAACGGGGCCCAGGGGGGCACCGAGGGGACCGGCGGCGCCACTGCCAACGTGATGCACGGGGAGGCGGAATGAGCATGGACCACCTCGGGGAGCGCCTGTCGGCGCTCATCGACGGGGAACTGGGCGCCGCCGACCACGAGCGCGCCCTCATCCACCTGGCCAAGTGCGAGTCGTGCCGGTTCGAGGCCGACATGATGCGCAGACTCAAGCGCAGGCTGACCGGGCTCGGCGAACCCGAACCCGACATGGACTTCATGGGACGCCTCATGTCCCAGCCGGGCCTCGGCGGCCCGGGCGGCCCGGGGGCACGTGATCGGGGTGATCGCGGCCCCTCGGACCCTCCGCCCCCCGGCCCTTTCGGGTCCAGCCCGCCGCTGGGCCACTCCCGCCCCCTGGGCGGGTTCCCCACGGGCGGACCCCTGATGGGAGTGGGCGGGCCGACCCGCCCGAGCGAACCGGTGCACCGGGGCGAGGCTTCGCCCACCCCGGACACCGCGTCACCCGGCCGGCAGAGGACCCAGCCGCGCACCCAGCCGGAGCGGTACGTCCCGCCCAGGCCGGAACCCCGGGGCGGCGACCGGTTCTCCGGCCTGCTGCCGCACTTCTCCGGCGGACGCTACGCCGTCGCGGGGCTGGCGGTGGCGACGGCGCTCCTGGGGAGCGCGTTCGTCGCGGGCGGTGAGGGGGAGGAGACCCCGATCGTCGAGCCGCACCTGGCCGACTTCGCGGTCGAGCACGCGGTGACCAGCCGCCAGATCCCGGTGGTGGAACCGCTGCCCACGGACCACCCCCCGTTCGAGCCCCTGCCCGTCGCGGCCGAGGGATCCCCGTCCTCGGCCTCGACCGAAACGACCCGGTGAGGGCTGGCAGACCCTCTCTCGGACCGAACTCCGCCCCCGCCCCCGCGGTCGTCGCCGCGCTGCTGTGCGCCCTCGTGCTCACCGGCGCGGTCCACCCGGAGGCCACCGCGGTCCCGGCCGAGGGTGAGGACCACGGCATGGCCGTCCTGGAACGCGCCTCCGACGCGCACGGCCGGGTGGCCTACACCGCGGTCCGCGAGGTACGCGGACCACGGGGACGGGACGGGGTGGACCTCAGTGTGGTCAATCGCCCCGACTCAGGCGTCGCCATGTCCCCTTTGGGGGAGGAGGACACCGAGTCGGCGTTCGTCGTGCTCAGCTCCTCCGCCCTGGAGTCCCTCGACGAGCGGCTGCTGGCCGTGCTGGAGGAGACCTACCAGGTGGTCGACGCGGGGCGGGAACGCCTCGACGGCCGTCCGGCGCACCTGGTGGAGGCGCTGCGCGCGGACTCCACGGTGGCCGGACGCTTCTGGGTGGACGACGAGACCCACCTCCTGCTGGGGCACGTGGTGTACGACCGCTCGGGGGACGAGGCGTTCAGCAGCCACCTCACCGACCTCGACCTGGGCGACGGCGCCTGGCCGGACGAGGCCCTCGGGGACTCACCCTGGGGCGACGCCCTCGACGACGGGGAACGGCAGGCGCTCCGGGAGGCCGGGTGGGTGCTGCCCGAGCACCTGACCTGGGACCTCAGGCTGGTCGACACCCGCTCCAAACGCTACGAGGGGGAGCGGGTGGTCCACGCGGTCTACTCGGACGGGCTCTCCCAGGTCTCGGTCTTCGTCCAGCGTGGCAAGCTGGGAACCGAACATCCCTCCACACTTGGTAACGGATACACCGGAACCGGGACGGGGGGTGGCGGCGTCACAACAGGGCACGACACGATCTTCGGCGGAGACGCGGGCCAGTACCAGAGCGTGTGGCAGGCGAACGGATTCGTCTACACGGTCCTGGCCGACGCCCCCGCGGACCTGGCCTCCTCGGCGGTGGCCGCGTTGCCAGGCCCCGAGGACTCCGGCTTCTGGGCCAGGGTGCTGAGAGGTCTGTCCCGGCTGGGCCTGCTGTAGGCCCGGCCGACCGGCGCGGCGCGTGCCGGGACCGAAAGCCGAGCGACAAACGGAGCAGGTCTTGAGTCAGGACAACGACCGTTCGGAACCCGCCGAGGGGTGGACCCCGCCCCCGCCGAACGGTGGCGCACCCCAGCCGGGCGCGCCGGACGCGCCCGCCCACGGGCAGGTGCCCGCCGAACCTCCGCGGGGCCCCGCCGGTGCGTGGATCGCCCCGCCGCACCCGCAGGGAGGCCAGCCTCCCCACCCGGACCCCCCGGTGGGCCAGGGCGGCGCGGACCCCACGAACCCCCAGCCGCCCCCGCCCGGAGACCGTTCCGGCCAGGTCCCCGCCCAGCAGTGGCCCCAGCAGTCCCAGGGGTCGCAGGCGTACCCGTCACACCAGGGCCAGCCCTCCCTCCCGGGGCAGCCCACCGGGCGGGGCCAACAGGCTCAGGGACCGCAGGCGTACCACGAGTCCCAAGGGCAGCCCGCAGCACAGACCCCCGCCTCCCACCAGACCCAGCAGTCACAGCAGCCCCAGGGGCACACCTCCCACCAGGGCCAGCCGACCCAGCAGGCACCGACCCACGGACACTTCGCTGCCCCTCCCGGGGCCCCCACCCGGTACGGCCAGCCCGCCCCCGCCCCCTCGGCCGGACGCCGCAGACGCGGAGTCCCCGCCTGGGCCGCGCTGAGCGGAATGCTGGTCGTCGCCCTCATCGCGGGCGGAGCGGGCGGCCTCGCGGGGGGCCTGCTCGGCTCCGGCCAGCAGGCGGCCCCCGACTCCCAGCAGGGGCCGACCATCAACGAACCCCCGCCCGAGGCGCCCGAGCGCGCCGCCGACACCATCGCGGGCGTGGCGCAGCGCGTCAGTCCGAGCGTGGTCTCCCTGCGCAGCGCGGGCGGACGGGTCGGGGCGACCGGCTCCGGCTTCGTCATCGCGGACGACTACGTCGTCACCAACGACCACGTCTCCGCCCCGCTGGAGGAGGACGGGATCGTCATCGAGTACAGCGACCGCAAGACCAGCGCGGCCACCGTCGTGGGCTCGGACCCCAGCTCCGACCTGGCCGTCCTCCAGCTGGAGGAGCCCAACGAGGTCGAGCCGCTGGAGTTCGGTGACTCCGAGGAGGCGGTCGTGGGTGACGAGGTCATCGCGATCGGCGCCCCGCTGGGCCTGGACGGGACGGTCACCCAGGGCATCATCAGCGCCAAGGACCGGCCGGTCAGCTCGGACGAGGGCGAGAGCCAGTTCTTCGCCCTCCAGACCGACGCCGCGATCAACCCCGGCAACTCGGGCGGTCCGCTCGTGGACATCCAGGGGCGGGTCATCGGCGTCAACTCGATGATCATCACCATGGGCGGCGGGTTCATGGGCGAGCAGCAGGGCGGCAGCATCGGGCTGGGCTTCGCCATCCCCTCCACGGAGGCGGAGGAGGTCGTCACCCGGATGATCGACCACGGCGAGACCACCTACGCGGACCTCGGGGTCACCTTCGACCAGGAGAGCTCGGTCGTCGGCGCGGTGATCGCGGACGACCCCCGCGCCGTCGAGTCCGGGGGCCCCGCGGACGAGGCCGGGCTGGAGCCGGGCGACGTGATCGTGACCTTCGACGGCCGCCGGGTCGACTCCCACGGCGAGCTCCAGGCCCTGGTGCGCGACCGGACCCCCGGCGAGGAGGTCGAGATCGAGTACGAGCGGGACGGCGAACGGGAGACCGTCACCGTCACCCTCGGCTCCGGCGACTGACCGGCGACCGCCGACCCCGGAGAAACACGACGGCCCCCGGATCCGCAGGGATCCGGGGGCCGTACGCGTGTCTTCCAGTCGACCCGGGGGTCGGTCAGCGACCGGCGGGGGAGATGCCGAGCTGCATCCCGGCCAGCCCGCGCGGCTTGCCGACCAGCTTCTCCGCGATCGAGACGATCACCTTGCTGGCCTCGGCCTCGGGGTGGGTCAGGACCAGCGGCTGGCCCTCGTCGCCGCCCTCGCGCAGACGGGTGTCCAGCGGCACCTGCCCCATGAGCGGGATCTCGGCGCCGAGGGTCTTGGTCAGCGCGTCGGCGACCGTCTGGCCGCCGCCCTGGCCGAAGAGGTGGACGGGCTCGCCGCCGTCCTCCGGCTGGTAGTAGGACATGTTCTCGATGACACCGGCGATGCGCTGGTGCGTCTGGGCGGTGATCGCGCCCGCGCGCTCGGCGACCTCGGCGGCGGCCTGCTGCGGCGTGGTGACCACGATCAGCTCGGCGGCCGGGAGGAGCTGGGCGACGGAGATCGCGATGTCACCGGTGCCCGGGGGCAGGTCCATCAGCAGGACGTCCAGGTCGCCCCAGAAGACGTCGGAGAGGAACTGCTGGAGGGCGCGGTGCAGCATCGGGCCGCGCCACACCACCGGGGTGTTGCCCTCGGTGAACATGCCCACCGAGATGACCTTGATGTCGTGCGCGGTCGGCGGGAGGATCATGTCCTCGACCTTGGTCGGGAAGTCCGACGCACCGAGCATGCGCGGCACCGAGTGGCCGTAGATGTCGGCGTCGACGACGCCCACCTTGTGACCCTGGGCCGCGAGCGCGGCGGCGAGGTTCACGGTGACGGACGACTTGCCGACACCGCCCTTGCCCGAGGCGACCGCGTAGACCTTGGTGAGGGAGTTCGGCTTGGCGAAGGGGATCTCCTTCTCCGCCTGGCCGCCGCGGAGCTTGGTCTGGAGCTCCTTGCGCTGTTCCTCGTTCATGACGTCGAGCTCGACGGTGACCTTCGTGACGCCGGCGACCTTGGTCACCGCTCCCGTCACGTCCTTCTCGATGCGGCCCTTCATCGGGCACCCGGCCACCGTGAGGTAGATACCGACGTGCACCGCGCCGTCGTCACCGATCTCGACGCTCTTGACCATGCCGAGGTCGGTGATGGGTCGATGGATCTCCGGGTCTTGCACCGTGGCCAGGGCTTCGTGGACCTGCTCGGTGGTTGGTGTGGAGGACATGTACTCAATCGTAGGTCAGCGGGACGGGGTGGTTGGCCTGTGGAGTCGCCGGAGTGACCGCCCGCAGGACCACCAGTTCCAACAGGGGAGGGGCGGTCCGCTATTCCGCCGTCCGGGGGCCTTCGGGGCTTCTGCCCCGTACCGTGACCAGGCGATAACGGCGTGGCCTTAACGCAGGCGATACATGCCCGGATAGTAGTCTCAGCGCACGATGGGAAATGTGCCGCCACCGCCTGGTTCGTCCTGGCCCGCCGCGCCTGAGGGGCCGGAGGGGCAGACTTCTGGTAGCCACACCCAGGAGCAGACCTGGGCCTGGCCGCCCGGCGGCGCACGTCAGACCCCGCCCGGTGGGCACCCCGCCCTGACCCCGGACCCCTCGGTGTGGGCCTGGCCACCACCGCGTCCGGTGCGGCCGAACCTCTTCGCCTGCGCGGAGATCCCCGAGGGTGAGTCGTATCACAGGCTCGCCCGGACCACGAGGTTCCGCTGGTGGGTGCCGCCGCTGGCGCTCCTGGTCTTCGCCGTCCTGCTGTTCTTCCTGTGGGTCGGCGTGGTGGTCGTGATGACCATCGTCGCGATCCTCGGCGGCAGCGGACTGGCCCCGGACTCGGTCCGGGTGGGCGAGATCGCCGGGCTGGCCTTCGGTCTGGCCGCGATAGCCCTGCTGGCACCGGTCACACTCTTCGTGGCCCGCGTCGTGCAGTGGCGCAGACCCGGCTCCCTGCTCTCGGTCACCGGACACCTGCGCTGGCGCTGGCTGGCCCGCTGCGTGTTCACGGCGGCCGTCCCCGTCACCGCGGGCACCGCACTGCTCCTGGCGTTCACCGGGGAGGGGCCCACCGACCTGCCGATCACCGTCGACTACGGAAGCGTCGAGGTCCTCGCGGCGGCGATGCTCGTCATCGTGCTGCTGGTCCCGCTCCAGTCCGTGGCCGAGGAGATGACGCTGCGCGGGATGGTCATGCAGCTCGTCGGCTCGCTGGGGTCACCCGCGGGAGACACCGCGTTCTCCCGGGTGCTGCGCTCCCCGTGGCCCGCGATCCTGGCGGGCGGGACGCTGTTCGCGGCCCTGTACGCGGCCACCCACCCGGGGGACCTGTGGAACACGGCGGCGCTCGCCGTCCTCGGCCTGGGGATGGCCTGGGTGACCTGGCGTACCGGCGGCCTGGAGGCCGCGATCGGCCTGCACGTGGTGAACAGCCTCGTGCAGTTCGGCGTGTGCGCCGTGGAGGGCCGCCTGGACGAGGTGGGTACCGGGGTCGTGCTCGGCGGGGGCCTGCCCCTGGGAACCAACACCCCGATGACCCTCGGCCTGGCCGTGGTGCAGGTGGGGCTCTACCTGCTCCTGGTCGGCACCATGGCGCGCCGCCACGGGGTCCGCAGCCGCAGCGCCGCCGCTCAGGTCTGAGACCGGGCGGCGTCCGGGACGGGATCGGGTGGGAACACCCAGGTGCGGTAGGCGAAGAAGCGGAACAGCGTCCCCAGTCCCACCCCCACCACGTTGCCGGAGACGTTCTGCGCCAGGGTGCCCTCCAGGCCCAGCACGTACAGCGAGAAGGCCTGGCAGCCCACCTGGATGAGCATCCCCACGCCGTTCATCACCAGGAACAGGAAGGTCTCCCGGCCCAGGCCGGTGCTGGCCCGGTCGTTGAAGGTCCAGAACCGGTTGCCCACGAAGGCCACCGCGATGGCGCACGAGGTGCCCGCCACCTGCCCCACCATCGACCCCATGCCGCCCGCCCACAGCAGGTTGGTCGCGGTCAGCTGCACCACGTACGCGATCGCGCCGACGGAGCCGAACTTGCCGACCTCGGAGGCCAGCCGGGCCAGCCGGGGGCGACGGGAGAGGAACTCGCGCATGGCCTGCGCCCTCCGGGTCCTTGTGGGGGTCACGGCGGCGGGGGAGTGGGCCCTGGGGTGGCGCACCCGCACGCCCTAGACTCTATCCGGGGCCTTCGAGAGACACCCCGGCCGCGGGTTCCGAGCCGAACGGCCAGGTTCCGCCGTGCGCGGGGCCGCCCCGCATCCGCGGTTGACGAGCATTGAGTTGAGGAACTGTGAGCGAGCGTAACCGCATCGTCCCCCGTGTGGGAATGGTGGGCGGAGGCCAACTCTCCCGGATGACCCACCAGGCGGGCATCGGACTGGGAGTGGACTTCTCCGTCCTGGCCGCCGATCCCCGGGACAGCGCGGCCCTGGTCTGCGGCGACGTCACCCTGGGCGACGACCGGGGCCTCGACGACGTCCTGGCCTTCGCCAAGGCCAACGACGTCGTCACCTTCGACCACGAGCACGTGCCCGAACCGGTCCTGCGGGCTGTGGAGGAGGCGGGCGGGCTGCTCAGGCCCGGCCGCGACGCCCTCCGCTTCGCCCAGGACAAGCTGCGGATGCGTACCCGCATGGCCGAACTGGACGCGCCGTCCCCGCGCTGGCGGGCGGTGACCACCCTCGAACACGTCACCGGGTTCGCCGGGGACACCGGGTGGCCGGTCGTGCTCAAGGCCGCGCGCGGCGGCTACGACGGCAAGGGCGTGTGGGTCGTCGACGGCCCCGGGGAGGCCCGCGAGGTCGTGGACCGCGCCGCCGCCGAGGACGTCCCGCTGCTCGTGGAGGAGAAGGTGGACTTCTCCCGCGAGCTCGCCGTCCAGGTGGCCCGTTCGCCGCACGGGCAGGTCGCCGTGTACCCCGTCGTGGAGACCGTCCAGCGCGGCGGGATCTGCCACGAGGTGATCGCCCCCGCGCCGGGCCTGGCCGAGGAGCTGGCCCTGCGCGCCCAGAAGCTGGCCATCGAGATCGCGCACGCCCTGGACGTCACGGGCGTGCTCGCGGTGGAGCTGTTCGAGACCGCCGACGACGTGGTCGTCAACGAGCTGGCCATGCGCCCGCACAACTCCGGCCACTGGAGCATCGAGGGGGCCCGCACGTCGCAGTTCGAGCAGCACCTGCGCGCGGTCCTGAACCTGCCCCTGGGCTCACCGCGCACCAACGCCCCCTACACCGTCATGGCCAACCTGCTGGGCGGCGAGGACCCCGACGTCTACCGCCGCTACCTGCACGTGATGGCCAAGGACCCCGAGGTGAAGGTGCACTTCTACGGCAAGGACGTGCGTCCGGGCCGCAAGATCGGGCACGTCACCGTGATGGGCGACGACTACCAGGACCTGCTGGAGCGCGCCCGCGACGCCGCTTCCTACCTGCGAGGAGACCAGAAGTGACCGACAGCAAGCCCGTGGTGGGCATCGTGATGGGGTCCGACTCCGACTGGCCGGTGATGCGTGACGCGGCCGACGCGCTCACGGAGTTCGGGGTCCCCTTCGAGGCCGACGTGGTCTCGGCGCACCGCATGCCGCACGAGATGATCTCCTACGGTTCGGAGGCCGCCGGCCGGGGCCTGAAGGCGATCATCGCCGGTGCGGGCGGTGCCGCCCACCTGCCGGGGATGCTGGCCTCGGTGACCACCCTCCCGGTCATCGGCGTCCCGGTGCCGCTCAAGTACCTCGACGGCATGGACTCGCTGCTGTCCATCGTGCAGATGCCCGCCGGGGTCCCGGTGGCCACCGTCGCGGTGGGCGCCGCCCGCAACGCCGGTCTGCTGGCCGTGCGCCAGCTCGCCGCGCACGACCAGCGGCTGGCCGAGCGGATGACCGCGTTCCAGGAGGAGCTCAGGGAGCAGGCGCACGCCAAGGGCGAGCGGCTGCGCCGCGAGGTGGCCGACGGCGGCCGGACCATGGGGTTCGGCCGGTAGGTCACTCGGGCAGGAGCGCGCGCAGCCCGTCCATCGCCTGGTCGACCGTGGGCAGGGAGTCGGGGTCGACCAGGTACTGGAGGACGTACCCGGTGACCAGGTTGTAGACCATCGACCCCAGGCCCGCGGCGGTCCCGGGGTCGACCTCCGCCACGGGGACGCCGAGGATCAGGGCGCTGAACTCCCGGCGGGCCTCCGCGATCCCCTCGGCCAGGTTCGCGCGCATGGCCTCGTCGAACTGGGCCTGGCCGAAGGCCTGGACGCTGGAGACCATGAGGTCGCGGTGCTCGGGCAGGGTCGCGAACAGCGTGCCGAGCAGGAGCCGGGCCCGGTCCCGCGCGGTCTCCGGCCGGGCCCGGGCGACGGCCGCGACGAAGACGTCGCCCCACTCGCCGGTCGCCTCGATCACGGCGGTGTTCATGAGGCGGTCCTTGGAGCCGAAGTGGTATCCGATGGACGCCAGGTGCGCGCCGGAGGCGGCGGCGATGTCCCGGGCGGTGGTCTTGGTGTAGCCCTTCTCCGCCAGGCACTTCTTCGCGCCCACCAGCAGGTCCTCACGTTGGCTCATGCCGCCAGCCTAACATTTTGACGTACGTACATACCGGCGTGTCCCTCGGGCTGAGGGGTCCATCCCCGAGTGGCTGCGCGAGAAGGTGGACGAGGCGAACCGCCAGGAGCAGTGACCCTGTTCCGGGCAGGTCGGGCCGGGGGCGCTACGACGCGTGCCGGGAGGCGGGCGCGGGCGCGTGGGCGAGGAACGAGCCCCACGGGGAACCGACGCGGTCCAGCATCCAGCCCGAGGGCAGCTCCTGGAGCTCCTTCAGGGACTGGGCGTCGGCCACCACCGCGTCGTGTCCGGGCCGGTTCCAGCTGCCCTCGACGGTCCACCAGCGGTCCAGGTACTCCACCGGGGACAGGTTCCTGAGCAGCTCGTACTCCGTCTCCGGGTTGCCCGCGGAGGAGGGCTGCCCCAGGTGGGAAGCGGCGCGCGGGGAGCCGGGCGCCGGGTGGCCCGAGGGGGCGGCGGAGGCGGTGGTGGCCACCACCAAGGCGAGGACGGCACCGACCACCAAGGGGAACTTCGACATCGGACTCCGTTCGACTGGACCCCTGGGAGCACCAAGGGTCACCGTATGACTACGGTGCGAAGTCAATCATGGGTCGGGCGCACACGACGAACGGGCCGCCCCCAGGGGACGGCCCGTTCGGTGCGTTCGCTACTGGCGGCCCAGTGCGCGGTAGGTCCAGCCGGAGGCGCGCCAGTAGATCGGGTCCAGGGCGTTGCGCCCGTCCACGATCCTCTTCTGCGCCACCACCGTGGCCAGCTCCTCCGGGTTGGCCTCGCGGAACTCCGCCCACTCCGTGAGCAGCAGGACCACGTCGGCCCCCCGCGCGGCCTCCAGCATGGAGTCCGCGTAGTTCAGCTCCGGGTGCGCCTCGCGCGCACGCTCCAGGGCGGCCGGGTCGTACACGGTCACCCGAGCGCCCAGGGACGCGATGGTGGAGGCCACGTCCAGCGCCGGTGAGTCGCGGATGTCGTCCGAGTTCGGCTTGAACGCCGCACCCAGGACCGTCACGGTGCGCCCGGCGAAGTTGCCGCCGATCAGCTGGCGGGCGATGTCGATCGTGCGCGCACGGCGGCGCTGGTTGATCGCGTCCACCTCGCGCAGGAACGACAGCGCGGGCTCCACCCCGAGCTCGTCGGCGCGGGCCATGAACGCGCGGATGTCCTTGGGCAGGCACCCTCCGCCGAAGCCCAGGCCCGGGCCGAGGAACTTCCCGCCGATGCGGTCGTCGTAGGACAGCGCCTCGGCGAGCTGGATGACGTCCGCGCCCGCGACCTCGGACACCTCGGCCATCGCGTTGATGAAGGAGATCTTGGTGGCCAGGAACGCGTTGGCCGACACCTTGACCAGCTCGGCGGTCTGGAGGTCGGTGACCAGGAAGGGGATGCCCTCGTCCACCTGCTGCTGCCAGAGGGCGCGGACCGTCTTCTCCACCCGGGAGGAGTCCGTGCCGATCACGATCCGGTTGGGCCGCAGGGTGTCCTCCACGCCGAAGCCCTCACGGAGGAACTCCGGGCTCCAGCCGAGCTCGGCCTCCGCGCCGACCGGCGCGAGCGCCGCCAGGCGGGCGGCCAGGGTGGCGGCGGTGCCCACCGGAACGGTGGAGCGGCCCACGACCACGGTCGGCCGGGTCAGGTGCGGGGCGAGCTGGTCCACCGCGGAGTTGACGTACCGCAGGTCGGCGGCGCCGGAGTCGTCCCGCTGGGGGGTGCCCACGCAGATCAGGTGCACGTCGGCGAACTCGGCGGTCTCCGCGAAGTCCGTGGTGAAGCGCAGCCGACCGGTCTCCAGGTTGGCGGTGAGCAGCTCGTCGAGTCCGGGCTCGTAGAAGGGGACCCTGCCGGAGCGCAGCATGCTGATCTTGGCCTCGTCGACGTCGAGGCCCATGACCTCGTAGCCCATCTCGGCCAGGCAGGCGGCCGTGGTGGCGCCCAAATAGCCGGTTCCGATGACGGAGACCCGCATACGTTCCGCTTCGACCACTGGTGTTCCTTCCTTGCTTCCGCACGCGCCTCACCAGCTGGTGTGCCCGCTGGTGGCGGCTCACATCCCGCATGAGGGCAGAAAACGGACATGGTTCGGCCGACGGGTAGTCCGTGGGGGACGGTGCATCACCCTACGCGTCGGGGTCTGGCGCGTGACCGAACAACACGTGAACAGTCAGGCGGTCAGATTACCGGCGGGTTGGGGTCGCTCGGCACCGGGGGAGGACTGTCGGGGTTCGTGCGGTGTCACACACCCTGGTGCCGACTAGTAGCGTCCGTCCCCGAACGACCCGCTGTGACCGGGATCCTCGTCCACCGGGGTCCACACCGCGCCGCTCTCTCCGCGACGAAACGGTGTCGTGGTCCTGCTGGGATCGTCGTACCGCCGCACGGGTGAGGAGGGCGGCGGCACGTCCGGAACGGTGTCGCCCGCCGGTCCGCCGTCGTTCCAGACCCGCTTCGGGTCGACCAGGGTGACCGACTCGCCGTCGTACGCCGGTTCGGCCGGGGGCCGCCCGCCCCGCTGGAACTCCTCGCGGCTGTGGCTGGCCACCACACGGGCGGCAGGGAGGCCCGACGGGCCGGTGTCGGCGGCCGCCCGCCACCGGGTCGGCGTCGTCGCGGAGACCAGCAGCAGCACGCCCAGGGGGAGCGCCACACCGAGCCCCGCGCCGTTCGGGTAGAGGAAGCTCTCCTCGTTGAGCCAGTACAGGGCCGGTTCCACCGTGTCCCGTGCGACCACCGGCCACAGGCACAGGGCCACGAGCAGGAGTCCGGAGGCGCCCGCCGCCAGCGGGGAGAACCCGGACGCCACGAGGTAGGCGCCGACGATCCCCACCAGGCACAGCACCACCACGGAGAACACCGTGGCGACGGTCACCTCGCCCTGGGTGATCTTCGGGAGGAGGTCGGCCGACCACGCGACACCCACCCACAGCACGGGTGCGAGGGCGATTCCGGAGAGCAGACCGACCAGGTGGCGGAGCACGTGTCCCTTTCTTCGCGGGGTCACCCGCAGATGTTGTCCTTCGCGGTCGTGGTGGCCGGTTCGGCGCTGGCGGAGGGCTCCTCCTCCGGCGCCGCCTCGGTCGCCTCGACCCGGGGGGCCTCGAACGTCGTGTAGTTGAATCCGATCACGACCTGGAGGTCCTCGTCCAGGGTCCGGTCCTCCACGGTCTGTGAACCCGGGAGGGTGCCCGCCAGGTACTCGGCGGCCTGCTCCTGCCCCGGCCCGAACCTGACCTCCGTGGTGGCCACGTCGCGGCTGCTCCAGTTCTCGGCGCCGTCCGTCACGTCGAACCCGGCCGTCGACAGCTGGGAGTCCATCTGCGAACCCAGCCCCGGGGTGGCGGTGCCGTTGAACACCCGCAGACTGATGTCGGAGGGGACCGGCTCGCCGTCCTCCTCGGCGGCCTCCGGCTCCTCCTCGGGCTCCGACAGGGGGCGGTCGGCGTTGATCGTCGCGAACATCTCCCGGGCGGCGGTCTCGTCCCACAGCAGGGCCACGTCGCCGCGCGGCGTCCAGTGCTCCATGTCCGCGATGGGCACCTGCGCGAAGGTGACGTTCCCCAGGTCGACGTCGCGCATCTGGTACGCGAGGTCGTTGATGGTGCTGGTGTCCAGCCCCTCGTCGACCGTCACCGACGTCAGCGCGCTGTCCAGGAACGCGGTCAGCTTGCGCGGGTCGGAGAGCGTCTCGGTGCTCATGGCCCGGTCGAGCATGGCCGACAGCACCTGCTGCTGGCGGTCGATCCGGTCCAGGTCGCCGCGCGGGGTGGCCCGCGTGCGGGCGAAGGCCAACGCCTCCGCGCCGTCCACCCGGTGCGTCCCGGCCTGCATGTCCAGGTGCGCCTTGGGGTCGTTGATGGGCTCGGGCAGGCACACGTCGATCCCCTCCAGGGCGTCGACCACCTCCACGAACCCGTTGAAGTCCACCTCGACGTAGTGGTCGATCCGCACGTCGGTGACGGACTCCACCGTCTGCACGGCGAGCTGCGGTCCGCCGTAGGCGTAGGCCGCGTTGATCTTGTCCTCGCCCTCGCCGGGGATGTCCACCCACAGGTCGCGGGGGAGGCCCACCACGGTGAGGTGGTCGCGCTCGTGGTTGAGGCGGACCAGCATCATGCTGTCCGAACGCTGCCCCGGCGTGGACCCCACGCTGAGCGCGTTCTTGTCCTCCTTGCTCATCTCGTCCCGGCTGTCGGAGCCGATGACGAGGAAGGTCAACCCGCCGGTCTCCTCCGGACGGTCGCCCTCGGAGAGCCCGCCGAACACGTCGAACCGGTTCAGCGCCCCGGACATCCACCCCGTGATCGCCCACGAGGTCCCGGAGGCGAGCAGGACCAGCACCGAGAGCACGCTCATCAGGACCAGGCCGTTGCGGCGGCGGCGCACGCGCGGTTCGGGGACGGTGAACCGACCGGACCGTGACGAGCGCCGCCGACCGGGTGGCTGAGGCTGCGAGCGTGCCCGTCGGAACTCGCCCGTGTTCCTCTGCCGTCCGGCGTCCCCGTCGCTCATCGGCGTCCCCGTCCCACCCGTTCTACGGTGTCCTAGGCATCCAGGTACCTGGGTATCTAGGTTGTCACCCGATCGGCCGAAGGGTGCGAGATGTCAACCCTCGGCGTGTTGTTCTCCCCTTTGGGTGGGACGCCGTGATCAGCGGGGGAGTTCTCCGGGGCCCGGACGTCCCGACACGCCCTCCCCGCGCGCCACTCCCGCACACCCGGACGACGCGGCCGTCCGGCGGTTCCGCGTGCAGTACCGTTGAGGCCGCGCCACCGTCGAGCGAGCCCGGGGCCCGAGCGCCCCTGGAGCCCTCACGGTGTCACGCAGTCCCGACAGTCTTGACCTTGGGAAGTGCCCGTGTCCTGGCCGCCTGTCTCCGTCGTCATGCCCGTACTGAACGAAGAGCGCCACCTCGCCGCAGCGGTGGAGCACGTCCTCGCCCAGGAGTACCCGGGCGAGCTGGAGGTCGTTCTGGGCGTGGGCCCCTCCTCGGACCGCACCCGCGAGGTGGCCGACGGCCTCGCCGCGGCCGACCCGCGCGTGAAGGTGGTGGACAACCCCACGGGGAAGACCCCCGCCGGGCTGAACGCCGCCATCGGCGCCTCCACGCACGACGTCGTCGCCCGGATCGACGGGCACGCGATGATGCCCTCGGACTACCTCCGGGTGGCCGTGGAGACCCTGGAGGAGACCGGGGCGGACAACGTCGGCGGCATCATGGCGGCCGAGGGCACCACGCCCTGGGAGCGCGCCGTGGCCGCCGCGATGACCTCCAAGGTGGGGGTGGGCAACGCCCGCTTCCACACCGGCGGTGAGGGCGGTCCCGCCGACACCGTCTACCTCGGCGTCTTCCGCCGCTCGGCCCTGGAGCGGGTCGGCGGCTACGACGAGGCGTTCCTGCGGGCGCAGGACTGGGAGATGAACCACCGCATCCGCACCACCGGCGGCACCGTCTGGTTCCAGCCCCGGATGCGGGTCTCCTACCGACCGCGCCGCAACGTCCGGCTGCTCGCCAAGCAGTACTTCCACTACGGGCGCTGGCGGCGCGTGGTCGCCCGCCAGCACCGGGGCACCATCAACCTGCGCTACCTGGCCCCGCCGGTGGCGGTGGCGGGGATCGCGGCCGGTCTGGTCGGCGGCGTGTTCCTCTGGCCGCTCTGGCTCGTGCCCGCCGCCTACCTCGCCCTGATCACCGCCGCCTCGGCGCCGCTCACCCGCGGCCTGCCCGCGTCCTCGTGGCCGCTGATCCCGGTCGCGCTCGCCACCATGCACATGTCGTGGGGCGTCGGCTTCATCACCAGCCCGCCCGGGCTCGGCGCGGACTCCCGCACCGCCCGCACCAGCAGTGAGCCCGCGAACGGTTCCGGCAACGCCTGACCGGTACCCGCCCGCGCCGCCGCGCGGAGGCCGCATCGGCCACAAGTGGACGACGTCCGCCCTCGATCGGGGGCGGACGTTCTGCTAGGCAGGGGTCAGTGGGCTGCTGAGAACTGGAGAAGGTGTCAATGGACGAGTTGCGTGGCGACCAGGCCGCCTGGGGCTTCGACGGGGAGTCGGTCTCCATCCGGTACGAGACGAAGGGCTGGTTCAGGAGCCCGCTGCTCAAACTCCTCGGCACCCTGGAGGTACCCGTCGCGGCCGTCCGCGAGGTCGACTTCCGTCCCGGAGCCGGCCGCAAGAACGGCTGGGTGATGAACCTGCGGCTGCACGAGCGCATGGACCCCTACGAGGCCGTCGGCGCGATGCTCGACGAGAAGGCCCAGCCCTTCCGGCTCACCGGATCCGCCAAGACCGAACTGGTCGCGGAGTACCTGGCCGACCAGCTCCGCTTCGCCGCGAGCCAGGCGGAGGAGCCCCACCCCGCGACCCCGACCCGCCTGGTCCCCGCCCTGCCGCTGCACATCATGACCTGTGAGGGCACCGCGCGTCTGGAGGGCGACCGCCTCACCCTGGTCTGGGCGGGCATCTACGCGAGCGGCTACAAGAAGAAGAAACAGCGCCGCGAGTACGACCTCGCGGAGATCCGCGCCGCCGAGTGGGCGCCCCTCGACGAGACGGGCTGGGGCTTCGTCCGGATCGTCACGGAGCAGAGCGCGCTGGAGGCCTCGGCCAAACCCAGGAACGACCTCAACCTGCTGCGCGCGGGTGAGGAGGGCAACGAGATCCACCAGGTCTTCCTGCTCGCGGCCACCGTCACCGCGCACCGGTGGGCGCGCGGCGCCGAGAGGCACGCGCTGGGCTCCGGCGAGGTCGCCGACGCGGACACCCGGCCCGGCCCCGTCGACCCGGAGTGGTGGAAGGACGCCGCCCGGAGCGCCGTGGAGGCCGTGCGCGCCCCCCGGCTCACCGCGAGCCTCCCCGGGGGCGCCGACGCGCGGCCGGACGACGGCGCGGGGGCTCCCGTGGGAACCAGTCCCGAACCCGCCGCCGAAGTGACGACGGGCGCGGACACCGCGTGGATCTTCGAGCAGATCGAACGGCTCGGCGCCCTGCACGCCAAGGGCCTGCTCACCGACGAGGAGTTCAGCGAGAAGAAGGCCGAACTCCTCGACCGGATCTGAGCGGGCCCCTACCCGGGGTTCCCGGCCGGACCGAGCGCCGCCACCGCGCCCGGCACGTCGTCCACGACCACGGCGTCCATCCCGGCCGCCGCGAACCGCGCCGCGTCCACCGGGTCCGGGCACCAGGAGATCAGCTCCAGCCCGGCCCGGTGCGCCGTCTCCACCGTGTACTCCAGCGTGCGACGGCCCGGCTTCGGCCCGTCCTCCGCCAGACCCAGGGCCCGGGCGTCCACCGCCACGACCGGACAGCCCATACCCACCGCGCCCGGGATCGCGCTGTCCGCCGGGTTGCGGACGTACGGCATCCACGCCGTCGCCACCCCCGGCGCGCCCTCGCGCACCCCCAGCAACAGACCCGGGTCGAAGGAGCACACGAACACCCTCCGGCGTCCGGACTCGCGGCGCAGGAACGGCAGGACCAGGGAGAGCGTCCGCCGCGACGGGGCGTCCACCCCGTCCTCCATGACCGTCTTCACGTCCACGTCCAGCCCCAGCTCGGGCGGGATCGCGGCCAACCCCTCCTCCAGGCCGACCAGACCCTCCGCACGGCACTCCGCCTCGGTCAGGTCCACGATCGCCCGGCCGTCGTCCAGCGCCGCGTTGTGGAACAGCACCAGCCGGTCGTCGGCCGTGCGGCGCACGTCGATCTCGATCCAGTCCGCGCCGGTGCGGGCCGCCAGCTCGAACGACGCGGGCGTGTTCTCCAGCGCCCCCTCGACCACACCCCGGCCCGCGCCACGGTGGCCGATCACCTCGGTCGCCTCGAACACCCCGCTCACGACGCGGCCCCCGGACCGGCGCTCTCCCCTGCCCGGCGCAGCAGCGTCTCCGCGACCTCCACGTCACCCGGGTTGGTCACCTTGACGTTGCTCTCGTCCCCGGTCACGATCCGGACCTCCTCCTCGGGCAGGTACCGCAGCACCACCCCGCAGTCGTCGGTGGCCACCAGCTCCGGATCGGCCATCGCCAGTTCGTAGGCGCGCCGGGCCACCCCCAGCCGGAACCCCTGCGGCGTCTGCATCCTGCGCAGCCGGGAACGGTCCGGGGTCCGGACGATCACCTCGCCGCCGTCGCTCCCCGCCGTCACCTCGACCACCGTGTCCGCGCTGGGCACCGCCACCCCCACGGCCCCGGCCGATCCGAGCGCCGCGACACAGGCCGCGATCGTCTCCGGCCGCACCAGGGGGCGGGCCGCGTCGTGGAGGAGCACCAGGTCGGAGTCGTCCGCCTCCGCCATCGCGGCCAGCGCCGCGAAGGACGTGTCCGTCCGGGTCGCCCCGCCCGGCAGCACGCGGGTCACCTTCGTGAAACCCGCGTCGGCCACGATCTCCTCGACCCGGCCCACGAACCCGTCCACCATCAGCACGACGATCTCGTCCACCACGGGACTGGCCTCGAAGGCCGCGATCGAACGCTCGATGATCGGGCGACCCGCCAACGGCAGCAGCTGCTTGGGGGAGGGGGCGCCCATCCGTGAGCCGACCCCTCCGGCCAGGACGGCCGCGATCACGCGCATGGGATTCTCTTTCTCTTCGGGCCCCCGCTTCGCTTCGGCCCGGGTTCGGCGCCTTCGCGGAGGGATTCGGATCGAGTACAGCACAGCATCCTCGTCCACGCCCCCCTCGTTCCTGACCGGCGGTCGCGCCGGATCGGGGGACTTCCGTGCTTGGTCGCGAACAATACGAATGAGGCTGGCACGGCACGTGGTTGGCACGGTCTGTCCCATGCAGCGGTAACCTATGGACGCCTGTTGGGCGTGCCCGGTCGCTACCTCCTCTGATTCGGTAGTGGAGCCGGGCGCGGTGCGCGACTTCCCCCGGTCGCCCGGATGCCCCCTCTTCCGGTCCGGTGAGGAACCGACCGAGCAGACGGTCGGTGCGCGCAGGCGAGTTCGTAGACGCGACGTCCGGCACATCGTGATCCGGACGATCTCAAACCTTGGAGGTGGCGGTGGCGTCAAGGACGCTGGCCGTCTGGGAGAACCGGAAGGTCGTCGGCCTCCTGGTCCGGCGCGACCTGAAGGTCAAGTACCAGCAGTCCGTGCTGGGATACGCCTGGACGATGTTGGAACCCCTCGCGCTGACGTTGGTGTACTGGTTCGTCTTCGGCATCGTGCTCCAGGCGGATCGCGGTATGCCGGACGGGGCCCCCGGCGGCTACATCCTCTTCCTCGTGGCGGGGATCCTGCCGTGGACCACCTTCGGTGCGATCCTCAGCGAGGCGCCGCGCGCGATGATCACGCACTCGAAGCTGATCACCACGATGAAGGTCCCCCGTGAGATCTTCCCCATGGCCACCGTGGGCACCAAGTTCATCGAGTACCTGCTGACCTGGCCGGTCCTGCTGATCTTCGTGTTCGCTCTGGGCGGCCGGTTCAGCTGGGAGGGCATGTTCCTCTGGCTGCCGCTGGCGGTCGTGCTGACCTTCATGTTCGGCCTGGGCGTGACCCTGTTCCTGTCCGCGGTCAACGTGTTGCTCCGCGACGTGGAACGGCTGACGCGTATCCTGACTCGCATCCTGTTCTACGGCTCGGCGATCCTGTTCCCGGCCGCGATGGTGCTCGACTCCAGTGCGCCGGGCTGGGCGAAGACGGTCTACGAGCTGAACCCGCTGATGGGTATCTTCCAGATGCACCGAACGGTGTGGTTCCCCGGGTACGCGGAACTAACGCCGAGCCCGCTCGCGTTGACCTCTGCGGTGGTCGGTTCCATCCTGATGCTCGTCATCGGGTACTGGACGTTCCGGCGCCTGGAGATGTCCGTTCTGAAGGAGTTGTGATGGCGTCCACCTACGAGGCCGCGGTCGCCAGCGGTCCGGTCATCGAGGCCCAGGGCCTCGGTGTGAAGTTCGCCGTGAACCGCCGCCGCAAGCGGAGCCTCCGTGAGATGTTCATCCACGGCAGCAAGCGCGACCCCAACGCCGAGGGCAACGAGTTCTGGCCGCTGCGCGACGTCTCCTTCGACATCGCCAAGGGCGACTGCGTCGGCATCGTCGGCAAGAACGGCACCGGCAAGTCGACCCTGCTCAAGATGATCGCGGGGGTGCTCCTCCCCGACGAGGGCAAGGTGAGCGTGCACGGCAAGGTGGCCCCGCTGCTGGAGCTGCGCGCCGGGTTCAACGACAACCTGACCGGGCGCGAGAACGTGTACCTGGTCGGTTCGCTGCACGGCATGAGCGAGAAGGAGATCGACGAGCGCTTCGAGGACATCGTCGACTTCGCCGAGGTCAAGCCGAAGTTCATCGACACCCCGGTCCGGCACTACTCCAGCGGTATGAAGGTGCGGTTGGGCTTCGCGCTCATCTCGCAGCTGGAGCATCCGATCATGCTGGTGGACGAGGTCCTCGCGGTCGGGGACAAGGCCTTCAAGCGCAAGTGCTACGAGGCCATCGACCGCATGCTCGCCAACGAGCGCACCATGGTGCTGGTCTCGCACAACGAGAAGGACCTGCGCCGCTTCTGCAACCGGGGTCTGTACATCAAGGGCGGCGCGCTCGCCCTGGACACCGACATCGACTCCGCGCTGGCCGCCTACAACGAGGACACCAAGGCGGAGATCGAGGAGCGCAAGAAGAAGGACGCCGCCAAGAAGAAGCGCGCCGAGGCGGCGGAGAAGAAGGTCGAGGCCGAGGAGAAGGCCGCCGACCCCGCCCCGGAGCAGCCCAAGGACGGCAACGAGGGCAAGGACGGCGGACAGGCCGCCTGATTCATCCGAAAGAGCGCATCCCGGACTGTTCCGGAGGTGCGCTCTTTCGTGTCTGGAACTGTCCGTAAAGGCCGAAGTGGGGACGACCGGCGCCATACGCGTGTCAGTGGTTGATTGCGCACAGAGCGTGGGCGACGGTGACTCTCAGTTGATACTGGGAGGGCACGGACATGACTGGCACGGTGGCGCGGGTGACCGCGCGCATGTTGGAGCGCAGGCACGTCACCCGTTCGGGGGTGACCCGGATCAGCCTCGTGGTGGCGGTCGGCGCGGCGGTCTGGTTCAGCCGCGCCGACGACGTCGGCGCCGCGGCCGGATCGGCCCTGCTCGGGCTGATCCTGTGCTGTGACGCCGTCCGCGCCCGGATGCGCGCCCACCGCCGGGACGCGCTCACCGTCTGGACCGTGTCCATGGTGGCCCCGCTCCGTGAGTACGTCGTCTACGTCGGCCTGGCCTTCGGAGCGGCCGCCGCCGGGTTCGCCAGCGCCTGGGGGTGGGCTGCCGGGGCGCTGATCGCCCTGGCCCTGCGTGACGCGCTCCTGGTGGCCCGCTCGGCCCCTCCGGCGCCCTCGAACCCGAATCCTCTCGCCCCGCCCTCACAGCGTCGTCCTGAGGGCCTCCGAATCCCCGGCCCCAGGGTGCCCCCGCCCCGGGACGGCGCCGCGGAGACCGTCACCCGGGCCCGGCCGACCGTCGGGGCGGAGTCCGCCGAGGCGGCCGGGGGACTCTCCCTGGCCCACCTGGCCCGCCGGATCATGGTCTTCGGCCAGCCCACCCGGTTCCTCGTCATCGCCGTCGCCACCGTCGCCTTCGACGCGCGGATCGCCTTCCTCAGCCTCGTGGTCGGCTGCGTCATCGCGATCACCGGCGAACTGGTCGACCCCTCCTCGCGGGAGGCCCGTCCGTGAGCGCGGGGGAGGTGCCCGAGCGGGAGAGGTTCCTGCCGACCGTCCCCGACCTCAGGTTCCTCCGTGATGACAGTCACATGGGGACGCTGCTGGGAAGGCTGGTGCCGGGCCTCGCCCCGCCGCTGCTCACCACGGTCGCCGGGGCCGTCGTCGTGCTCGTCCTGATGGCGGCGGACGGGGGACGGCTGACAGGCATTACCCTGTTCGCACCGGTCGCTGCCCTGCTACTGTCCGGTCTGGCCTCGGGCCACCCCCACGACGGGCGGTACGACTGGCTCGTACCTCCGCTCCTGCGCGTCACCGAGTACAGCTACCTGGCGGTGGTCGGGCTCGCGTCCGGTGTGCCCGGTCCCCTGGTGTTCGTACTCTTGGTGACGGTCGTCTGCCACCACCGTGACGACGTCGCACGTCCCGCGGTCGGTGTGCACCGGCCGGAACGGGTACGGCGCGCCGCGCTCGGCTGGGACGGCCGCATGCTCGTCATCGCGGTCGGGGGCGCGTTTTCCGCCCTCACCGCCGCCTACGGCATACTCGCCGCATACCTGGCGATCTTGCTCGTTCGCGAGGCCGTGCGCACCTGGAGCGCCACACCGGTGTCCGACGTCCGCGTCGGCACCGCGACGGAAGGCGGCGACGGCGCCGACGTCCTGGGGGATCACCCGATCGCCCGCCAGGGAGACGGGGGCCAACCGGCCGCCGGAACGAACGGGGAGGCGTGACAGCCTCCTCGAACTAAGGAGGAACACGCCCTCATGCTCGGAATGGTTCTCGCCGCAGGCGCGGGGCGCCGTCTGCGTCCCTACACCGACACCCTGCCCAAGGCCCTGGTTCCAGTCGACGGCGAGACGACCATCATGGACATCTCGCTGCGCAACCTGGCCGCCGCCGGGCTCACCGACGTCGTTGTCGTGGTCGGTTACCGTGCCGAGGCCGTGGAGGAGCGCAAGGAGGCGCTGGAGAAGCGCCACGGCGTCAAGCTCACCCTCAGCTACAACGACAAGGCCGAGGAGTGGAACAACGCCTACTCCCTCTGGACCGCGCGTGAGTTCTTCTCCGAGGGCGTCCTCCTCGTGAACGGCGACACCGTCCACCCCGTCAGTGTCGAGGAAACGCTACTCGCCGCCCGGGGGCCGGAACTCCTCCTCGCGGTGGACAACGTGAAAAACCTGGCCGACGAGGAGATGAAGGTGACCCTCGACGAGGACGGTCACCTCAGCACCATCACCAAGCTCATGGACCCCGCGACCGCCGCCGGTGAGTACATCGGCGCCACCCTCATCGAGGGTTCGCTGGCCCCGCGCCTGGCCGACGCCCTCAAGGCCACCTGGGAGCGCGACCCGCAGCTGTACTACGAGGACGGCTACCAGGAGCTCGTCCGCCGCGGCGAGAAGATCTCCGTCGCCCCCATCGGCAAGGTCGACTGGGTCGAGGTCGACAACCACGACGACCTGGCCAAGGCGAGGGAGATCGCGTGCCACTACTAGCCCGAATGCTTCCCTCCCCGCTGGCGATCGACGTCCGCAGGGGAGCCATCGCCTCGCTCGGGACGGTGCTGGCCGACCGCCGCATCGCGACCGAGGGACGCATCGCCGTGGCCGTGGGCCCGGGTCAGGGCGCGCAGATCGCCGCTGACCTGGACCTGCCGCAGTGCGAGGTCTTCCAGGTCGAGGAAGGCACCGTCGACGCCGCGACCGAACTGGGCAAGAAGCTGCGCTCCGGCGCGTACGAGGCCGTGGCCGGGATCGGTGGCGGCAAGACCATCGACGTCACCAAGTTCGCCGCGACCATGGCGGGCATCCCGATGGTGGCCGTGGCCACCAACCTGGCCCACGACGGCATCGCCTCCCCCGTCAGCTCCCTGGAGCACGAGGGCGGCAAGCCGTCGATCGGCGTCACCATGCCCATCGCCGTGGTCATCGACGTCGACTACGTCCAGGCGGCCCCCCCGCACCTGGTCCGGTCCGGCGTCGGTGACGTGGTCAGCAACATCTCGGCCATCGAGGACTGGGAACTGGCCGGAAGGGTGAACGGCGAGCCGGTCGACGGCATGGCGGTCACCTTCGCCCGCGTGGCGGCCGAGGCGGTCCTGCACCGCCCCGACTCCATCGACTCCGACGGGTTCCTCAAGGTCCTGGCCGAGGGGCTGGTGCTGTCCGGGATGGCCATGTCGGTCGCCGGTTCCAGCCGTCCGGCCAGTGGCGCCTGCCACGAGATCCTGCACGCCGTCACGCAGCTGTACCCGGGAACCAGCAACCACGGCGAGCTCGCCGGTCTGGGCGCGCTGTTCGCGTCCTACCTGCGGGTGAAGCACCTGGACTGGCCGCAGGCGCGGCTGGAGGAGATCAGGTCCTGCCTGCTCCGCCACTCGCTGCCGATCGTGCCCTCCGACGTGGGGCTCGACGAGGCCTCGTTCGCACGCGCGGTGGCCCACGCCCCGGGCACCCGCCCGGGTCGGTTCACCATCCTTGAACACCTGAACCTCTCCGAGGACGAGATCGGGCGGAGTGTCGCGGACTATGTCGAAGCCGTCGGTCGCTGAGGTCCGCGCGGGCGGCCAGCCCGCGGGGATCAAGGAGCGCGTCAACGAGGAGCACTGGGCGGGCCGTCTCTACATGAGGGACCTCTCCCCGTACCTGTCGACCCTCTTCGTGCGGCTGCGCGTGCCACCGAACCCCATCACCTACCTGATGATGGTGTTCGGCGTGCTCGCCGGTGTGATCGTGGCCTTCGGCGGTCTGTGGTCGGCGGTCCTCGCCGCCGTGTTCGTGCAGATCTACCTCCTGCTGGACTGCTCCGACGGAGAGGTGGCCCGGTACACGGGCCGCACTAGCGTGGCGGGGATCTACCTGGACCGCATCGGGCACTACGTGTCCGAGGTCGCCCTGCTCGTCGGCCTGGGCATCCGTGCCCAGGGCGAGTTCGAGTCGGGCGGCTGGGTGATCCTGGGCATGGCCGCCGCGCTCGGCGTCGTCCTGATCAAGGCCGAGACCGACAACGTGGTGGTGGCCCGGGCCAAGGCCGGGCTGCCGGAGAAGATCACCGAGGAGGCCATGCGGCCGAAGTCCTCGGGTCTGAGCCTGGCTCGCCGACTCGCCTCGGCGCTGAAGGTCCACCGCCTGATCCAGGCGGTGGAGCTGTCCCTGATCGTGGTGGTGGCGGCCGTGGCCGACCTCTTCCTCGGGGACCTGTTGGCGACCCGCGTCCTGGTGGTGGCCTGCGCCGCCGTCGCGGTGCTGATGAGCTTCGCGCACTTCGTGAGCGTGCTCGCCTCCCGCCGCCTGGAGTAGCGGGGCGCCGACGCTCGACGTCACTGACGGAGCCGTGGACGTTACCCCGTCCACGGCTCCGTACACGTCGCTTTTATTCTTTCGTTAGTCTGTTTCTGCGAACGTTGGCATGTGTCCACCTGTCAGCCGCACGTCGTCCACTGAACGGTCGCAACCATGGCCACACCCGTGATCCCTCCATCGCAAGGCTCCGGCGCGCCCTCCGCGCACGACAACCGTGCGCCCAGAGCCGAACGGAGCAGTTCCCAGGTGCCCGGAAAGCCCACACTGTCCTGTGTTCTGCTCACCATGGGCAACCGCCCGGCCGAGCTGCGGCGTGCGATCACGAGCGTGTTCGAGCAGCAGGACGCCGACGTCGAGGTGGTCGTCGTCGGCAACGGCGCGGACCTGCCCGAGCTGCCCGAGGGCGTCACCACGGTGCGGCTTCCGGAGAACGTGGGCATCCCCGCCGGCCGTAACGAGGGCGTGCGGGCGACCAGCGGCGACGTGGTCCTGTTCCTGGACGACGACGGCTGGTACCGGTCCATGGACCTGGCCCGGCACGTGCGCGACCGGTTCGCGGCCGACCCCGCGCTGGGCGCGCTCTCGTTCCGGATCGCGGACCCGGACGGCGGCCCCGACCAGCGCCGCCACGTGCCCCGGCTGCGCGTGGGCGACTCCCGCAAGTCGAGCGTGGTCACCACGTTCCTCGGCGGGGCCAGCGCGGTGCGCCGGACCGCCTTCGACGAGGGCGGCGGCCTCCCCGGCGAGTTCTTCTACGCCCACGAGGAGACCGACCTCGCCTGGCGGATCATGGACGCCGGGTACACGATCGAGTACGACGCCGACGCCGTGATGTACCACCCGGCGGTGGCGCCGACCCGGCACGAGAACTTCTACCGGCTCAACGCCCGCAACCGGGTGTGGCTGGCCCGCCGCAACCTGCCGTGGCCCCTGGCCTTCGCCTACCTGGGCACCTGGGTGGGGCTGACCGTCCTGCGCGAGCGGGACCGCGAGGCCCTGAAGTCGTGGTTCTCCGGTTTCCGCGAGGGCTGGCGCGAGGACGCGGGACGCCGGACGCCCATCAGCTGGCGCACCGCCTGGCGGATGACCCGCGCCGGCCGCCCCCCGGTCATCTGACGGGTCGTCGGCCCCGCGCGCGGGCCGAGGCCGAGGACACAGAGGGGCTGAGAGCGCCGGCGCGAACGGTGCCCGCCCCGTGGATCGCTCCCCAGGAGCCGGACCGACGTACTCGGTCCCACTCCTGGGGAGCGTTCGTGTGCGGGGCCCGGCCCACCCGGTCATCACCGGAGGCCGGCCAGACTGTTGCTTCTTGACAATAGTTGACTATGTGGGCATTGTTTTCCGGTGGGAGGGAGCCCGGACGGCGGCGGTTCACGCCGTACGGAATCCCTGCCGCTCGTGTTCGGCGTCTCCGGTGTCACCGTCGACACGGTTCGCCGCTTCCTGGAAGGCGGCGAGCCCCTCCAGCAGCATCGCCCGTTTCCTCGGGGGCATCCGGGCGATCACGGTGTGGAGTTCCCGCTCCCTCCGGGCGCGGAGGTCGCGCATGAACGAGCGCCCGCTCTCGGTCAGCCAGATCCTCAGCTCGCGGCGGCTGTTGGGGCTGGAGGTCCTGTGTACGAAGCCGACCGCCTCCAGGCGGTCACACAGTCTGCTGACGGACGGAGGGGTGGAGCCCAGACGATCGGTGATGGTCCGCAGGTTCACGCCGTCCTCGCCGTCGAGGATGAACAGGACCTTGAGCTGCGACGCCGAGACCGGAGCTGTCGCCAGTTCGCGCCCACGGCCCCACAGCACCTCCATCAGCTCGGTCGCCTCCGAGGCGACCCGCGTGGCGTCATGTGCCATTTCCTGCGATTCAGCGCTCACTTTCGCCTCACCACATCGCCGTTGTGAGTAGGACCCGCGCCCTGGCTGGCGGCCGGGTATCTCCAAGACCATAACGGAACGCCCGGTTCCGTGCCTGCTCGCCGTCCCCCCACGAAGATCGGGCGGGGACGTCTACTTCCCCTGACAGAAAACACAGGTTGACGACTTTGAACGGTTACGAGGCAGTCGTACGGGCCCTCCAGCAGGCCAGGCCCGACGGTCTGCTGACCGCGTTGCGCGCAGCTCTGACCGAGAACTTCGAGGCGCTGGCGGTGGACCTGCTGCTGGCCGACTACGGGATGACGTCCCTGTGCCACGTCATCGCTCCGGGGGAGGAGCCCCGCTGGCTCTCCCTCTTCAACAGCACCGAGGGGAGGGTCTTCGGCTCCCAGGAACCGATGGTCGAGGGCTTCCCGAGCGCGGGCCGCTCAGTGGCGCGCCTCCCGGTGACCGTCCGTGGGGATCGCACCGGGGTGCTCGTGGTGGAGTTGCCCTCGGCCGCGCCGGCTCCGGGGGTGGTCGGGGACCTGGAGCGCATCGCGCGCGCCCTGGGCCACGAACTGCTCGTCTCGGAACGGGACACCGACCTCTACCGCACCCTGCGCCGCCGGGGCCGCCTCACCCTGGCCGCGGAGATCCAGTGGGACCTCCTGGCGGGCCGTGCCTACGAGTGTCCGGAGTACGCGCTGGGAGCCCAGCTGGAGCCCGCCTACGCCATTCGGGGCGACAACTTCGACTGGTCGGCCGGGGGCGACCACCTCCTCCTCGGCGTCACCAACGGCATGGGGGAGGGCATCGAGGCGTCCCTGCTCACCAGCCTCGCGGTGAACGCTCTGCGCAACGCGCGCCGGGCCGGAGTCCCGCTGGCCGACCAGGTCGCCCTCGCTGACAAGGCGGTCTTCGCGCAGCACCAGGGGGAGCTCTACCTGGACCTGCTCCTGCTCTCCTTCGACCAGGGCACTGGGGAGGTCCAGGTCGTCGACGCGGGATCGCCGCGCCTGTACCTGCTGAGGGACGACTCGGTGGCGCACTTCCCGTTCGACGCCCAAATGCCGCTGGGCATGGCGGAGGACACCGTCTACACGACCCAGCGCTTCACCGTCCAGCCGGGTGACCGGCTGGTCTTCGTCAGTGACGGGGTCTTCGACGCGTCGGGGTTCGACCGGGAGACCTTCGGCCACCGCTCGCTGGCGCGCTCGATCCTCGCGACCCGGCTGTTGCCCGCCGCCTCCGTCCCCCAGGAGATCCTGCGTCACCTCAGCGGACACCGTCGAGGGGAACGGAGCGAGGACGACGCCCTGGTGGTGTGCCTCGACTGGCGGGGCAAGGACTGATCCGCCCAGGGGCGAGGCTACGGGGACCGTCTGCGGCGGGACGGTCTGGTAGACAGTTGTCGGGCGACAAACGAGTGAGAACGGAATCGACATGACCGAGGACTCCCCGGCCGGGAACACAGCACGGACCGTGGCCCGTGTCCTGCGGGACAGAGGTGAACAGATCGCCCAGCGTTGGGCGGACCTTCCGCTGTTCCAGGCGGTCTTCACCGTCACACGGGACGAGGCCGTGGAGGCTTGCCACTCCGTGATCGAGTCCTTGGCCCAGGTGGCGGAGACCGGTCGGGTCGACGACATCGAGGCTCCCGGATTCGGAGCGATCCGTCAGCAGTTGGCGGCGATGAGCGCCTCCCGAAGCCGGTCCGGGCTCTCCGTCGGTCAGATCGATCGTGAGGTTGGCGCGCTCGGGATCGCCCCGGTCGAGATCCTCGAACGCGAGGTCGGAGCCGCGGACGGACGCGACGTGCTGCTCGCACGCCTGCTGTGGACCGAGCTGCTGTCCACGTTCAGGGTCGTCGTCATCGAGACCACCCTCCACGAGAACCGCGAGATCGTCGACCGCCAGCGCCAGCAGCTGATGGAGATGGGCACTCCGGTGATCAAGCTCTGGGACCGGTTGGTGGCCGTGCCGCTGATCGGCATGCTCGACAGCGCGCGCAGCCAGGTGGTCATGGAGAACCTCCTGGAGGCGATCGTCGAACACAACGCGAACATGGCCATCCTCGACATCACCGGCGTGCCCACGGTTGACTCACTCGTCGCCCAGCACCTCATGAAGACCGTCGCCTCCGCCCGCCTCATGGGGGCCGACTGCGTGATCTCGGGTATCCGGCCCGCCATCGCGCAGACCATCGTCCAGCTCGGGCTCGACCTCGGCCCGGTCACCACCCGTGCCACTCTCGCGGACGCCCTGGAACTCGCTTTGGAACGGCAGAACACGAACATCCAGGGGCTCACCCCCCGCGCCTGACTCACTGATCGGACCCGCACGTGCAGCCTGGAGCATCCCCCGTCCCCGTCCTGGACCTGGGCGGCATCCTGCTCATCAGTATCCAGGGAGAACTCCTCGACCACGCCGCCGTCGACCTCCGGACGGACGTGACCCGTGCCGTCTCCTCGACGGGAGCACGCGGCGTGATCATCGACATCAGCGGACTCGACATGGTCGACTCCTTCCTCGCCCGGGTACTGGCGGAACTGGCCGCCGGAGCCAGGCTCCTGGCTGCCCAAGCGGTGCTGGTGGGCATGCGGCCGAGCGTCGCCATCACCCTGGTCGAGCTTGGGCTCACACTGCCCGGACTCGACACCGCCCGTACGGTATCGGAGGCGGCGGCCTGCTTCGGGGTCGAGATCCGCGACACCGCACCACGGACGGCGGCCAGGGGCACTGACGGGGTCCAGACGTGAGCACCGACGAGCGCACCGCCTTCAGCCTGCCGGTCCGCAACGACGCCGACCTCATGACGGTGCGTCAGCGTGTGCGCGGCCTGGCCCAGGAGCTCGGGTTCGGACTCGTCCAACAGACCAAGCTGGTCACCGCTGCCAGCGAGTTGGCCCGCAACACCCTGATCCATGGCGGGGGCGGGCACGTGAGCGTCGACCTCGTCACTGACGGCGAGGGCCGGTCGGGTATCACCCTGGTCTTCTCCGATGAGGGCCCGGGGATCCCCGACGTCGCCCTCGCCCTGGGAGACGGCTACTCGACGGCGGGGGGACTAGGCATGGGGCTGAGCGGGTCCAAACGGCTGGTCGACGACTTCTCCGTCGAGACCACGAGCGGAGAGGGCACCGCCGTCACCGCCACCCTCTGGTCGCGACCCCAACTCCACGGACGCCGATGACCAGGATCTGGGACGTGGTGGTCAGCGACTCCACACTGGTCCGCAGGGCACGCGAGGCGGCCGAGGCAGCGGCCTCCGCGGCGGGGCTCGACCCCGAACGCGTCGGGGACGCCGCCCTGGTCGCGACCGAGCTGGCAACCAACGCGGTCAAGTACGCGGGTGAGGGCAGACTCGTCGCTGAGATCTCTCGTGACCCGTGGGGCAACGTCAGCGCCCTCCAGATCCTGGCGCTCGACCACGGGCCGGGCATCCGTGACGTGGACCGCGCCATGACGGACGGTTTCACGACGGGAAGTTCCCTCGGCACCGGCCTGGGCGCGTGTCTGCGGGCCTGCGACTACTTCGCCGTGGACAGCGTCCTCGGGCAGGGCACCCTGGCTCTGGCCCGGCTCGGTCCGCACGGGGCCCGCGAAGCCTTCGCCTCCCCCGCCGTGACCGGGGGTCTGCACCTGGCGTTGTGCGGTGCGCCCGAGTCCGGGGACGGACTGGCGTTCCGCAGCGCCTCGGGGCGCCGGACCGTCATGCTGGCTGACGGCCTCGGGCACGGAGCCGCGGCGGCTGAGGCCAGTGACCTGGCCGCGCGGACGGTGCGGAACAGGGCGGGCGGGAGGCCCGAGGACCTCCTGCGGTTCCTGCACACGGAGCTGAGGTCGAGCCGTGGTGCGGCCGTGGCCGTGGCCGACATCGACGAGTCCGCACACCGGCTCACCTTCTGTGGGGTGGGTAACATCGGAGCGCGGTTGTACGGTGCCGGCCGCTGGGAGACGCTTTTGTCCCGCCCCGGGATCGTCGGCGCCTTCGGCCTGCGCACTCCGGCGCCGGTGATCCGTGAGTGGCACCCGGGCGACCTCTTGGTGCTGTGCACCGACGGGCTGCCCAGCCGGTGGTCCCCGGAGGGGATCGAACGCCTGGCCGACCGGGACGCCGCGCTGATCGCGGCACGGGTCTTCCGGGACGCCGGAAGTGCCGCCCGCCCGCTTCGGGACGACACGGCGGTCGCCGTCGTGCGGCATTCCGGACGCTTCCACGGGGAGGGAACATGAGGCATCGCCTCCTGGACGAGCGCGTGCGCTCGGCTGTCGACGTGGCGCTGGCCCGTGCCCGGGTCGGGCACGTCCTGCGCGCGGACGGACACGTCATGGAGAAGGGCGCGGAGTTCCTTTCCGCCACCACCGAACACGCTCTGGAGCGGGTCGGGGCGGGTCGGGCCGCCGTCGTACGGCTGGAGGCGTCGGGGGACCGCCGCGAACTGCGGGCCAGTGTGCTCGGGGACGGTGCGGAGCCGGACGGCGCCTGGTCCCGCATCCTGGTCCTGGACGGTCCGCTCCCGGACGCGGCCCTGGAACCACCGGCATCCGAGGTCGAACTGCTGGCCGCCCAGCAGCTGGCTGACGACCGGCACCAGAGGAGAATGGCCGGGCTGGCCGCCCAGCGGGCCCGGGAACTCGACTCCCACCAGCGGGAGCTGGAGGAGACCAACCTGGGTGTGCTGGCCCTTCACGCCGAGCTCGCGCAGGCCAGCGACGAACAGAGGAGGCTGCTGCGGGCGGAGCGGGCCGCCAGGGACGAGGCGGAGACGGCGCGTAACCGGCTGACCTTCCTGTCCGCCGCGAGCGCCCAGCTCATGGCGACCCTTCAGCGGTCGGAGATCTGCGGGCGCCTGGAGAAGCTGCTGATCCCCGTGTACGCGTCCGCCGTGGACCTGTGGGTGGTCGAGGAGGGGGCGCTGGTGCCCCTGGAGGGCTCCGGGAACGGGGAGGCTCCGGACATCGCGGTCCGGGCGGTCGCGGAACGGCGTCCCGTTCGCGGCCGGGCCTCGCCCGAGGGTGTGGTCGGTACCGCCTTCCCGTTCCTCCTCGCGTCTCGCTCGCTGGGCGCCATGGTCCTCCACCGGGCGGACGGGGCCGACGACGACGTCATGCTCGGGGAGCTGGCGCGGCGGGTGGCCACGGCCATGGACAACGCGCAGCGCTTCGAGCACGAGCGGAACACCGCGGCGGCCCTCCAGCGCGCCATGCTGACCCGGCTTCCCCGGCTCCCGGGGATGGAGCTGACCGCACGCTACCTGCCCGCCGAGGACGGCATGAACGTGGGGGGCGACTGGTACGACGTCTTCCCGGTCGAGGACGGCGAGTACATCGGGGTGGTCGGTGACGTCACCGGGCACGGTATCCACGCGGCCGTCACCATGGGCCAGCTGAGGACGGCCCTGCGCGCCTACGCCGTTGACGAACGGAGCCCGGCGGCGCTCCTGGGTCTTCTGCACCGGTTGCTCGACCGTCTGGAGCCGGACCTGTTCGCCACGGCGGTCATCGTCCGCTTCCGCCCGGGCGATCCCCACGTGACCCTGGCGTCGGCCGGGCACCCGCCCCCGCTGCTGCGGGATGCCTCGGGGGAGGCGGCTCCGGTCGAAGCGGACTCCGGCGGCATGCTGGGCCTGCCCATCGACCTCACCTACGCTGACAACAGCGTGGAGGTTCCCCCGGGCGGTGCCCTGCTGCTCTACACCGACGGTCTGGTCGAGCGCCGGGGCGAGTCCATCGACACCGGGATGGCTCGGCTGAGCGCGTGCTTCGGGGAAGCCGCCCGACGGTCCCTGGGGACCGAGGACACCGCGGACCAGCTGCTGGCGGCGGCGCTGCGCGGGCACGCCTACGACGACGTCTGCCTGCTGGTGCTCGGGCCCGCGCCGGTACCGACATGACGGGGGCGGGGCGCCCGTGCGGCGCCCCGCCCCTTCCCGCCACGGAGGATCAGATCTCGGTGACGGCCGCTTCGTAGCCGAGGCGGGGGAGACGGTCGAACCAGGCGTCGGGCCCGGGACGGCCGATGTTCATGACGACCAGCGGGGTCTGGGTGGAGTCCGCGCCGAAGAGCTCCTCGCGCAGGCCCTCGGCGTCGAAGCCGGTCATCGGCCCGGCGGCCAGACCGGCGGCGCGCACGCCGACGATCAGGTAGGCGACCTGGAGGAACGCGTTCCGCAGGGCCATGTCCTCACGGGCCTCGACCGGCATGCCGGAGAAGTTCTCACGGGCGTCCGGGAGGACGGGGAAGGTCGTGGGGAAGTGCTCGTGGAAGGAGCTGTCGGCCGACAGCACCAGCGCCAGCGGGGCCTTGGCGGTCTTGGGGGCGTTGTTCCCGGCCATGTGCCTGACGAGGCGCTCCCGGGCCTCGGGGGAGCGGACGGCGGTCACCCGGAGGGGCTGGTTGTTCATCGCCGTGGGGCCGAACTTGACCAGGTCGTAGATGGCGCGCAGCTGCTCGTCGGTCACCGGTTCGTCGGTGAAGGAGTTGGCGGTACGGGCGCTGCGGAACAGAAGGTCCTGCGCGTCCTTGGCCAGAACGAGAGCGTCACTCATAGGGAAACCTCAGCTGTGCTTGAGCGGTTCAGGGCATGCCGCTGGGGGCCGGCTACCGAGCACAACCTGGTTTGCCAGGAAGATATTTCACCAGGGAACCATTGGTGAGCTCACTCACTCAGCGAGCGGCGCCGGACGGCGGCTGCCCGGCCGGGGCACGCGCGGGCGCGGTATCGACGGCCGCGGCCCGCTGGCCTCGGTGACCCACTCCTCCAGCTGCTTCACGAACAGGCGTGCCTGCACCGGCCAGTGGAACGAGGTCTGCGCGATCCGGTGGCCGGTGCGCGCGTACTCCTCGCGCCGGACCCGGTCGTCGCGGAGCTCCAGCACGGCACGGACGGCGGCCGACGGGTCCTGGAACGGGACCATGAGGCCCGCCGGGCCCTCCGGGCGCTGAGTCACCAGGGCCCGCGCCATCGGGTTCGGTGAGGTGACCACCGGCAGACCGTGGGCCATGTACTCCACGACCTTGGTGGGCAGGGAGTGCCGGTAGTTGTCGGTGTCGTGCAGCAGGCTGATCCCGGCCAGGGCGCCCGCGGCCATGCGCAGGGCCCGGTCGTTGGGCACGAACCCGTACCAGTGCAGCGCGTTCTCCTGGTGGGCGTCGCGCAGCAGCGGCCGGATCTCGTGGTCGGCGCCGCCGATGACCTCCAGGCGCACGCCGTGGTCGCGCAGCTGGCGGCCCACCTCGATCAGGTCGTGGGCGCCCCGGGCCCTGGAGAGCTGGCCCAGGTACACGACCCGGTCGTCGCCGGGCGGCCGGAGCGGGGTCTCGGGGACCTCGGTGGTGTTGGGGACCACCGGGTGGGCGCCCCGGAAGCGGGGCCGGTACCCCTCCTCGGCCAGCAGCAGGCGCATCCTGCGCTCCGCGCGGCGCTCGAACCGGCGCACCACGGCGCCGAGCGGTCTGCGCAGACGTTCGGGGATCCAGGACTTGGTGAGGAGCGCGGCGGGGGTGTCCTCGTGGACGTCCCACACCGTCACCGGGCGCTTGGCCGGCAGGGCCAGCAGCAGCTCGGGGTCGTGGAAGAGGAGGAGGTCGGCCTCCGGCGCCAGATGCGCCAGCGCGGACCGGGCCGCCCTCAGCGAGGACAGGCGGTCGCGGCCCGAGGCGCGGGGTACGTCCACGGAACGCACCTGGTCCCACGGGGTCACCCCGCACTCCCGGAACGGGGCTACGTACGTCACGGTGTGTCCGGCGTCCACGAGGGCGCGGATCTGTCGGTGCAGGATCCGGGCGTCCTCGGGGTGGTGCACAATCGTGGCCACAAGCGCGTGCATCGGGTTCACCTACTTATGTCACCGTTTGTACGACTCGTCCGTATTCGATGATCCGCCCCGAGGGTGCGGAATCAGCTGAACGACACGGTATTCACCAGCGGAAACACGCCGAGGAAAGCTGAGTGGACGCGTGGGGTGATTCCGGTGAACCCTTCGTTGGGTCACCGTGAACGCACGAAGGCACGCCGTCGAACGCGCGGTGGCGTCCGAAGCGGCGTGCCTCGGTGGTACCGGATCTAGCGGCTGGTCAGAGGACCTGGACACCCTCACGCTGCACGCGGCGGCGCGCCTGCGAGGGAACCTCGGCCACGGCGTCGGCCTCCGGGTCCGAGCGGCGCAGGACACCCCGGGTGTCCAGCAGTAGCCGCGCGTACTCGGTGAGCAGCTTGGGCCGGTAGTCGGCGTGGTCGGTGAGCAGGATGGTCAGGTCGGCCTCGGCCATCGCCCGCTCCAGGTCGGTGGAGCGCGGCACGTCCGTCCCGTCCACTTCCCAGGAGTCCACGTGCGGGTCGTGGTAGGTCAGCGTGGCGCCCTTCGCGGCCAGCTTGCGGGCCACCGGGCGCGCGGGCGACTCCCGCTGGTCGGCGATGTCGGCCTTGTACGTGACGCCCAGCAGCAGGACCTTGGACCTGGACAGCGCCAGGCCGGACTCGTTGAGCAGTTCCTGGGCGCGCTGGGTCACGTACGCGGGCATCCGCCCGTTGATCTCCTGGGCCAGCTCGACGAACCGGAACGGGTAGCCGAGCGTCTTGACCTTGTAGGAGAGGTAGTTCGGGTCGATGGGGATGCAGTGACCCCCCACGCCCGGACCCGGGTAGAACGCCTGGAAGCCGAACGGCTTGGTGGCGGCCGCCGAGATCGAGTCCCACAGGTCGATGCCGAGCTCCTGGCAGAAGACGGCCATCTCGTTCACCAGCGCGATGTTCACGTGCCGGTAGGTGTTCTCCAGCAGCTTGGCCATCTCGGCCTCACGGGTGCCGCGCGCCCGGACCACGGTGTTCACGAAGTTCCCGTAGAACGCCGCGGCCGCCTCGCCGCACTCCTCGGTGAGGCCCCCGACCACCTTCGGGGTGTTGGCGACGCCGAAGGTCGGGTTGCCCGGGTCGATGCGCTCGGGCGAGAAGGCCAGGTGGAAGTCGGCGCCGGCGACCAGGCCGGACTCCTCCAGCAGCGGCCGGACGACCTCCTCGGTGGTGCCCGGGTACGTGGTGGACTCCAGGATCACCAGGGTGCCCGGGGACAGGTGCGCGGCGATGGCCCTGGAGGCCGAGGTGACCGCGCCCAGGTCCGGGCCGCCCTCCGGGGAGAGCGGCGTGGGAACGCAGATGACGATGGTGCGCGCCGTGGCGAGGCACGCCGGGTCGGTGGTCGCGCTGAACCCTCGGGCCAGCATCGAGGCGACGTCGTCCGTCGACAGGTCGTCGATGTGCGACACGGACTCGTTGAGACCGTCGACCACTCTCGTGCTCACGTCGAATCCGGTCACCCTCAGTCCCGCCGAGACGGCCTCCGCCGCCAACGGGAGACCGACGTAACCGAGGCCGAGGACGACGAGATCGCTGGCCGAACCGGAGCTCTGCTCGGGGACAGGGACTGGGTTGGAGGCTGCGGCATCCACTTCGCGGTCACACTCGCATTCATTTCGTGAACGGGCGCAAATAGTCGAGGACTGCCTTGGATCCACCATTCGGAGTGCTGGACGTCCGAGTGTAGGTAGACGTTGTCCTCGGTTACGGGATCTGTCCTGGTTCGGACATTTTTCGAATAAGAACCCGATACGCCTGGCTGTAGCGGTATGCGGCCTCGGTCCACGTTCGGTTGGCCCCGACACGCTTCTGACCAGCTTGACCGTAGGACGTCCGCTTTGGATGACTGTAGGCGAGATTTGTGAGGACATCAGCTAGACGTGCCGATTCGCCCGCCGGAATTAACTCACCGGACACCCCCGGTTCCACGATCTCTCGCAGTGCGGGAAGGTCACTCGCGACAACGGGAAGCCCACCAGCCATGGCCTCCACCGGCTTCAACGGTGTCACCAAGCGACACACGCGTTCATCGAGTCGTGGCACGGCGAAGACGTCCAGCGCGGCGTGGTGGTGGCGGACCCGGTCGGCGGGGACCCGCCCCGGGAAGTGCGCCGCGCCCTCCAGCCCGAGCCGCTGGGCGCGGTCACGCAGCGTGGCCAGCTCCGGCCCGTCGCCGACCACCAGGGCGTGGGCCCGTTCGCCCCGTTCACGCATGGACGCCACCGCGTCCAGGAGCACGTCCAGACCCTCGTAACCGAAACAGCTCGTGGTGGTGCCCACCACGAACTCGTCCGGTCCGATGCCCAGCCCCCGGCGGACCTCGTCCCCCGACGGCAGCGGCTCCAGGAACGACTCGTCCACGGCGTTGGGGACCACCAGCAGACGCTCCCGGGGCACCCCGCGGGCCTCGATGTCGGCGCGCATGGCCTCCCCGAGCGTCACCACCAGGTCGGCGGCCAGCATGCACTCGGTCTCGCTGGCGCGTTCTGCCTGGTAGAAGGCATCGTCCACGCTGCGGGACGGATCCCGGGACAGCCAGGACTCCTCCAGGAACCCCCGGACCTCGTAGACCACCGGCAGCCCGAACCGGTGGCCCAGCTCCAGGGCCAGCCGCGCGTTGTGGTGGTTGCTGGCGGCGTGCAGCACGTCCGGGCGGACCGCCTCCACCAGCTCCGACGCCAGCCGAAGCCCCGACTCCAGCTCGTCGGCGTGGTCCCGGGGCGCCGCCCACGGCAGGAGCCGGTGGTAGGCCACACCGTCCAGCGACACCAGCGTGCGCGGGTCCGGTACCCCCTTGGTCAGCGGATACCCGGCCCGGGTGGCCACGTGCACGTCCATCCCGGCCTCCCGCTGCGCCACCGCGATCCGGTGCGTGCGCTGGGTGTAGCCAGCGTTGGTGTGCGGCAGCGCGTTGGTGACCAGATGCAGCACCCGGATCCCCGCCCCGGGCCGCCCCGGGTCCGCCGCCACCCGCCAGCGCCCGCCGTCATCCGTGCCGGTGGCCGGTCGCTGAGCGTTCACCGTGTCGTCAGGCCGCGTTGGCGCACCGCGGGTTAACGTGAACCCGTGACGGTCAGGCGAAACGGACGGGGACGCGGGGACGGCACGCCCCGTGGCCAGGGCCGTCCGATGTTCCGCCGAGGTCCTGTGCGGCCCCGGAGGAAGACGTTCGACCAGGTCACGAGCTGTGTCGGCGTCACCGGCGGCGAGTGCCGCCGCGACCAGGCGTCCCACCCTGCGGGGCGAGGCGTTCGTGGCGGCGGACAGCAGCACCTCGCGTGCCTCCGCGCGCCGTCCCTGGTCCCACAGGGAGTAGGCGCGCGGGAGCGCGCCCGAACGGGCGGACACGGCACGCGCCGGGGTCCGCACCGGGCCGGGCATCAGCCGCAGTGCCAGCAGCGGCAGGCGGGCCGGATCGGAACGCAGGTGGTGCCAGGCCAGCGTCGCGGTGAAGGTCACCGCCCTCGGCCAGAGGACGCGCGAACGCGGAACACGGGGTTCGGAAATCTGGGAGTCATGCACGGTCAGTCACACAACCACGTGGACGTGGCCGGATGGTGACAACACGGCGACACGGACGGGACGGCTGGGGCAAAGAACTCCGTCACCCGGACCGCGCGCACCGACCGCCCGGCCGGACCCCGGCCCACACCAGCACAGCAGACACCCCCACCAGAAGCAGAAGGAAACAGCCGTGGCAACGAGTGCGCCTCTTGGCAGCCAGGACACCGGGATCGTGCACGTGGTCGGGGCCCGCCCCAACTTCGTGAAGGCCGCGCCGGTCGTCTCCGCCCTGCGCGGGCGGGGCGCGCACCAGACGGTCCTGCACACCGGTCAGCACTACGACGACCGCATGTCCGCCGTCTTCTTCCGGGACCTCGGCCTGCCCACCCCGGACGTCGACCTCGGTGTCGGCTCCGGTTCGCACGCCGCCCAGACCGCCGCGCTCATGGTCGGCCTGGAGCGCGAGTTCACCGCGAACACGCCCGGGATGGTCGTGGTCTACGGCGACGTGAACTCCACCGTCGCCGCCGCCCTGGTCGCCGCCAAGCTCGGCATCCCCGTCGCGCACGTCGAGGCGGGCCTGCGCTCCTTCGACAACACCATGCCCGAGGAGATCAACCGGCGGGTCACCGACCAGCTCAGCGACCTCCTCTTCGCGACCAGCCCCGAGGCCGTCGGCCACCTGGCCACCGAGGGGATCTCCCCGGACCGCGTCCACCTCGTCGGCAACCCGATGATCGACACGCTCCTGGGCAACCTCGACCGCTTCGACGCCGACGCCCTGCGCGCCCGCCTCGACCTGCCCGAGCGGTACGTGGCCGCGACCCTGCACCGCCCCGCCAACGTCGACGACCCGGCCAACGTCGCCCTCCTCACCGAGCGGCTGCACGAGATCGCGGACCTCACCGACGTGGTCATGCCGGTGCACCCGCGCGGTAAGGCCGCCTTCGACCGCGCGGGGCTGGGCGACCACCCGCGCGTGCGCCTGCTCGAACCGCTCGGCTACCTCGACTTCGTCGCCCTCACCCGGGGCGCCGCCGCCGTCGTCACCGACTCCGGAGGGGTCCAGGAGGAGACCACGATCCTCGGCGTCCCCTGCCTGACCCTGCGCCCCAACACCGAACGCCCGATCACCATCACCCACGGCACCAACCAGCTGGTCACGGAGGCCGACCTCCTCCAGACCCTCGGCAAGGTCCTGGACGGCCGGACCGGGGAACGGATCGGTGACGTGCCACCGCTGTGGGACGGCCGCTCGGGCGAGCGCATCGCCGCCGTCCTCACCCAGTGGTCGCGGTGACCGGCCGTGTCCCCCATCCGCGAGGGCGCCCCCCGGCACCCGGACCACACCACGGACACCCCGGTGTCCCGACCCGAGGTTTCCCGAACCGAGCACAAGGTGGCAGACCGTGAAACGGCGTGAACAGAGCCAGACCGAACAGCTTCGGCAAGCCCTGGCCGAGCGCGAGGCCCAGCTCCAGGAGGCACAGGCCCGTCTCGCCTCGCTTGAGGGATCGACCTCCCTCCAGGTGGGCCGCGCGCTCACCGCCGCCGCCAAACGACCCGGCCGCTCCCTGGTCAGGCTCCCGCGCGACCTCTACCGGCTGTGGCGCCGCAGCGGCAGCACCAACCACGCCCAGCGCCGCGGGGTCGAGCCGGTCCGCTCCTTCGACGCCGACCGGCAGGAGGCCCGCCTCCTCACCGGGCTGAGCGGCGGCCGCGAGGACCTGCTGGTCGTCGCCACCGTCCTCGGTCCGGCCGTGGAGAAGGCCGTGGACCCGTACCTCCGTACGGTTCCGCTGCGCCCGCACGACGCCCAGATCGTCATGGACGCGGTCGACGTCGACCTGCTCCTGGTGTCGTCCTCGGCCGCCGCGCCCGGCTCCCCGTGGGCCCACGTGGGCGACCCCGCCGCCGTCGACCGCACCCGCGCCCTGCACTGGGTGCTGGAGTCCGCGGCCGCGCGCGGCATCCCCACGGTCCTGCTCGACGACGCACCCGCCCCGCCCGCCCTGCGCCAGCTCGGCTTCGACCGCGTGCACAAGGGCGACGCCGGGGTGCCGCTGCACCAGTTCAACCCGGTGGCCGCCGAACTCGTCTCCGGCCCCGAGGCGGTCTTCGTCCGCACCTCCCCGGACCAGCCGGTCCCCGACGTCCTCGTGGACCTCGGCGCGGGTGTGGTGGACGCCGACTCCCCGGACCTGCCCGACGCCCTGCGCGCCGCCAACGTCGCCGTGATCCCCGAGTCGGGCCACGGCGACCTGCGCCTGCGCCGCCGCGCCTGGGCCTGCGGCACCCGGGTGGTCTCGCACCCGGCCGTGCCCGCGCCGGACACCGAGGACCTCGCGGTCACCGTGCCCCGGCTGCGCGCGGAACCGCCCACGCCCCGCGAGGTGCGGGCCATGCTGCGCCAGGTCTTCCTCGACGAGGCGGCCCCCGTCCGGCTGGCCGCCCTCCTGGAGGGCCTCGACTTCGCGTCGGGCACGCCCGGCACCGAACTCCCGCTGAGCGGCAGGGGCGTCGCGGTCCTGGCCGACCCGGCCTCCGAGGCCGAGGCCGAACGCCTCGCCGCCGACCTCCTCGGCTCACGCCTGCGCCCCGCCGAGGTGGTCGTCCCCGACACCGCCGCGCGCATGCCCGGGGTCCAGCGCCTGCGGTCGGAGGGCCTCACCGTGCGCACGGTCCGCACCATCGCGCCCGACACCCCCGAGGAACTCACCCGGGAGGGCACCCGCTCCCAGGTCGGCGGGTTCGAACCGGAGCACTGGGCGGCCCTGGCCGAACGCGCCACCTCGCCGTGGGCGCACCTGTGGACCGGTCCGGTGGGCCGCCACCGCCTGGCCGACCTCGCCTGCGCCGCCGAGTGCTCGGACGCGGACGCCGTCGGCACGCCCGACTCCGACGACCCGGGCGCCCCGGGCATGGGGGAGCGGGGCTTCTTCGACCGCGACACCGGGGGCAGACAGTACGTGTTCGTCACCTCCGTCACCCCGGAGCTGGCGCGCACCGACCTCCTGCGCCGGGGCTGGCTCCCGGCGGAGTGGAACCGGCGCGGCACCCGGCTCCTGGCCCTGGGCCCGGACCACGGTTCCGGCACCGACGGCGACAACGAGGGACCCACCCACGCCGACGCCTCGACGGGCGCGGTCGGTTGACCACCGTGACGCCGCCCGACCGGTCGTCGCCCGGTCCGCCCCCGACGGACGCGCGCGGCGCGGTAGTACGCAAGACTCGGGCCACCCATCAGCATCCGAAGGGAAGAACGTGAGCACAGCTCCTCCGCGCGCACTCTTGTACGGGGACGTGGACCTGAACATCATCGACGGCTCGGCGATCTGGGCGCAGTCGATGGCGCAGGCCCTGGCGGCGGCGGGTTGCGAGGTCACCCTGCTGCTCAAGGCCCAGGTCCGCACCGACCGGCTCACGGCGCCGCTCACCGCGAACCCCGCGGTCAGGCTGATCCGCCCCTACGAGGACAAGCTCCTGTCCGACCTCGGACCTCGCGGACTCACGCCCGAGCAGGCCGTGGAACTCATGGGCGGGATGCACGCCCGCAGGCCCTTCGACCTGGTCGTGGTCCGGGGCCGTCGGCTCGCCGGGCTGGCCGCCCAGGAGGAGAGCCTGTCGGGGAGGCTGTGGACGTACCTCACGGACTTCCCGCACAGCGTCGGGGAACTCTCCGCGACCGCCACCGCCGAGCTCACCGACATCGCGCTGGCCTCCCGGTTCGTGCTCTGCCAGACCGAGGAGCTGCGGGCCTTCCTGGAGTCCACGATCCCCGCCGCCTGTGGCCGCTCCGTCCTGTTCCCGCCCGTCGCGGCCGTGCCCGAGGGGATCGCCGCCGACGGGCAGACGCACGCGCGCACCCGCCTGGCCTACACCGGCAAGTTCGCGCCCCGCTGGAACACCCTGGAGATGACCGGCCTGCCCGAGGAGCTGGCCCGCCTCGGGGTGGACTCCGAGCTGGTGATGATCGGTGACAAGATCCACTCCGAACCCGCCGACTGGGCCAAGCGCATGCGCAGGGCCCTGGAGAGCACCCCGCACGTCGACTGGCGCGGCGGCATGGCACGGGCCGACGCCCTCCGCCAGTCCGCCGAGTGCGACTTCGGCCTCTCCTGGCGCGACCCGGACATGGACGCCAGCCTGGAGCTGTCCACCAAGGTCCTGGAACTCGGCGCGCTCGGCCTGCCCGTGGTCCTCAACCGCACGCCCATGCACGAGGCCCTGCTGGGCGCGGACTACCCGCTGTTCGCCGGTGAGGACACCGCCTCGGTGGCCGCCGTGATCGCCCGCGCCTACCACGACCGCGCCGTCTACGCCGAGGCCGCCGAACGCTGCCGGGCCGCCGCCGCGAACCACACCCTGGAACGCGCGGCCGAGCGCCTGCGCGGGTACCTGGCCGAGGCCATCCCCGCCGCTCCCGAGGGCACCGACCCGGAGCGCCCGCTCAAGGTGGTCATCGCCGGGCACGACCTCAAGTTCTTCACCCGCCTGGCCGAGTACCTGGACTCGCTTCCCGGCCTGGACGTGCGCATCGACGAGTGGGAGGGGCTGAGTACCCATGACCAGTACCGGTCCCGGGAGCTCGCCGCCTGGGCCGACGTGGTCATCTGCGAGTGGTGCGGGCCCAACGCGCTCTTCTACGCCAAGTGGAAGCGCCCCGACCAGCGGCTGATCGTGCGCCTGCACCGCTTCGAGCTGTACGCGGAGTGGCCGCGCCGCCTGGAGATCGCCAAGGTGGACGCGGTCGTCTGCGTGAGCCCGCACTACGCCGACCTCACCCGTGAGATCACCGGCTGGCCCGCCGAGAAGGTCGTGGTGCTGCCCAACTGGGTGGACGACCGCCAGCTGGACCGCCCCAAGCTCGCCGGGGCCGAGTACTCGCTCGGCATGATCGGCATCGCGCCGTCCCGCAAGCGCCTCGACCGGGGACTGGACGTGCTCTCGGAGCTGCGCCGGATGGACCCCCGCTACACGCTGTCGGTCAAGACGAAGCAGCCGTGGGAGTACTGGTGGATCTGGAACCGGCCGGAGGAGCGCTCCTACTTCGAGCGGGTGTACCGGCGCATCCAGCGGGACGAGAGCCTGGCCTCCGGTGTGGTCTTCGACGGCTTCGGGCCGGACGTGGCCACCTGGCTGCGCCGGGTGGGGATCGTGCTGTCCACCAGTGACGACGAGTCGTTCCACCTGGCTCCGGCCGAGTGCGCGGCCTCCGGCGGGGTCCCTGCCCTCCTCGCGTGGCCGGGTTCGGACACCATCTACGACCCGCACTGGATCCACGACGACGCGGTGGCCATGGCCGAGTCCATCCACGCGACGGTCTCCGAGGGCCGGTTCGGTGAGGAGAGCGAGCGCGCCCGCGCGGAGGTGACGTCCGTCTACGGGTTGGAGCGGGTCCGCGGGCTGTGGAGTGACCTGGTGGTCCGGGGCGAGGCCCCCGCCGCCCAGGGTTCCACCGCCCACGCCAGCGCCAACTAGGCCCCGCATCGATGTGTGCTGTTCGCACTTCGCCGTGAGCCCGGGGCTGGGCGAGCGGGCGTGGCTCCTCAGCCTCGGCCGAGGAGCCAACGGCCCGGCTCAGCCACGGGCGTGAGTCCCGCCCTGAACCTTGCCACAAGGGGGGCGCCCGAACACGCACCGAAGCGAAGCGGAGGCCCAAAGAAGCACGATCAGACGGGCCCCGTCATCTTTGACAGCCCCCCGGCCCCGGCGGGCAGGAACAGCGCGAAGGTGGTCGGCCGGGTCTGGACCAGCTCCACCCTCGCCCCCTCGGACTCCGCGATGTGGCGGGCCAGGGCGAGTCCCAGGCCGGTACCGCCGCCGCCACTGACCTCGCGTTCGAAGATCCGCCCGGACAGGTGCTCGGGGACACCCTCACCCTCGTCGCTGACCTCGACCCGGACGGACTGACCGGTGTCGAGGCGGCGGATGGTCACCGTCCCCGCACCGTGCTTGTAGGCGTTCTCCACCAGTGTCGCGAGGATCTGGGCGAGGTCGGTGGGGACGGTCATGGCGGTCAGTCCGGGGTCTCCGGTGACGAGGAGTCGGCGCTTCTCCTGTTGGAAGACGGGCGACCACTCGGCCTGGAGGTGGTTGAGGACCGGGTCGAGCTCCACCGGTTCCACCTCGGGGTTCTGGCTCTTGCGGGCGCGGCCCAGCAGGCTCTCGACGGTCTCCACGAGGCGTTCGGTCTGGGCGAGGGCGGCTTCGCCCTCCTCACGGACCACCTGCGCGTTGTCGGACTCCGCGATGATCTCCTCCAGCCGCATGGTGAGCGCGGTCAGCGGTGTGCGGAGCTGGTGCGAGGCGTCGGTGGCGAAGTGGCGTTCGGTGGCGATGAGCCCGGCGATGCGTTCGGCGCTGCGGTCCAGGACCTCCGCGACGCGGTCGGCCTCCGGGATGCCGTAGCGGTGTCCCCAGGGCGTGGTGACCCCGGAGCCGAGCCGTTCGGCGGTGGCGGCCAGATCGACCAGCGGCAGGGTGAGGCGGCGGGCCTGGAACATGGACAGGCCCACGGCGACCCCGATGGCCAGCAGGGAGAGCGAGGCGATGCCCAGCCAGGCGCGGACGACGCTCTCCTGGACGTCCTCGCCGTCACTCCACACCTCGACCCTGGTGTCGCGGCCGGTGGTGACGGTGGCCCTGAGCAGGCGCGGTGAGTCCACGGCCTCGGGGTTCAACGCGGGATCGCCCGCCGTCACGGCGGTCGGTTCGCCCGCGGGTGTGATGCGGACGAACCGGTTCGGGTGTTCCCGGTCGAACTCGGCCAGATCCAGTTCGCCGTGGAGCTCCAGCATGTTGTCGCTCTCGGCGCCGATCAGTTCGGCCTCGCCCTCAAGCTGCCGACTGGCCTCGTCGTGCACCAGTTTGTAGGTGAGCGCACCCAGGGGCAGCCCGAGCAGCATGACGGCGATGACGGTCACCACCAGGGTGGAGAAAACCATCCGCCTGCGCATGTCACCTCACGTCCGTCCGACCCCCTGGGCGGTCGACTGGCAAGCGCGTCGAACCCAAGGTCGTGTCAGTCTCGTTCGAACCGGAACCCCACGCCCCGGACGGTCGTGATGTAGGAAGGCTGGTTGGCGTCGTCACCGAGTTTGCGGCGCAGCCAGGAGATGTGCATGTCGAGGGTCTTGGTCGACCCCCACCAGTTGGTGTCCCACACCTCCCGCATGATCTGTTCACGGGTGACCACCTTGCCCGCGTCGCGCACGAGCACGCGCAGCAGGTCGAACTCCTTGGTGGTCAGTTGGAGCTCGCGGTCGCCCAGCCAGGCGCGGCGCGAGTCGTTGTCGATGCGGACTCCGTGGACCACCGGCACCTCGGCTCCGCCGCGCCGCAGCAGGGCGCGGACGCGGGCCAGGAGTTCGGCGAGCCTGAACGGCTTGGTCACGTAGTCGTCGGCACCGGCGTCGAGGCCGACGACTGTGTCGACCTCGTCCGCTCGGGCGGTCAGGATGAGGATCGGCGTTCCGTGACCCTCGGCGCGGAGCCGACGTGCCACCTCAAGGCCATCCATTTCGGGGAGCCCGAGATCCAGGACCATGAGGTCGATGTCTCCCGCACGGGCGCGGTCGAGTGTCTCAATGCCGTTGACGGTCACGTCTACCGTGTAACCCTCGCGGCGTAGTGCGCGCGCGAGAGGCTCGGAGATCGAGACATCGTCTTCGGCCAGCAAAACGCAGGTCATGGAGCCGATCGTAGGTCCAGGGTGGCGCATTTCCCTATTATGCGCGCCGGATGGCCCAAGGTTGGCCGAAAATACGCTAATCACATACCGGTCAAATAGTGCAAATGGCTACCAGGAGCTCTTTCTTTGCACGTTCTTGGTGAAACTGGGAAGCTGGAACGCGGGGTGTAGGAGTGCCCTTCGACAGAACTCCCGGACAGCAGAGGAGCCAGGACGTGAATCCCCAGCCGCCGCCCCCGGGCGGAAACGAATTCGGCTCCCCTCCCCAGGGGCCGCCTCCCCAGGCGCCCTTTCCCCAGGCACCTCGCCCCCGGGGCCGGTACGGCACCGGCGTGGTCGCTGTGCTCGCCGTCATCGCCATCCTGGCCGGAGCCTCCTTCCTCGGCGGCGGGCTCGCCCTGGGCGGAGTCGTGACCGGTCGGATCGCCGCCGAACGGGAGCCCGGACCGGAGCTCTCGCCGTCCCCCTCTCCCACGCCCGCGCCCGAGGAGTCCCCGAGTCCGACCGAGGACCCCTTCCCCAGCGCCGAACCGACCCGGGAGCCGAGCGACCCTCCCACGGAGGAGCCCCAGGAGAAGGTGACCGTCGAGGAGGTCATCTCCGAGCTCAGCGGTGACTACGACCTGGAGGCGGGTCGGGACGTGACCGACGACCTCTGCGGCGGCGGGGAGGAGGAGGCCCTCTCCTGCACGAGCGCGATGGACACCAACCTCGCCCGCGTCATCGACTTCGACGACATCCTGACGGCCTCGATCGTCATCGTGAACCTGCGCGCCCAGGCGGAGGAGGACGACAACGACATGGTCGACGCCCAGAACGCCTGCCACATCGTGTTCATCTGGTTCGAGGGCAGCGGCATGGACCAGTCCGAGCGCGACGACATGACCCGCGACGCCAGGTCCTTCGCCGGTTGCTGACCCCTCTTCCGACGAATCCGCCGCGTCGTGACGTGTCCTCTTGAACACTCTGAGTGATGATAGGGGTGGCAATGGTGGTGTTGGTGGTGGTTGGCGGGCCCCAGGGCGCGCACCTCCACCGGACCCGTCACCCCACTCGGACCCCGATCCCGGTCCGGGGGTACGCGAGGAGTGCGGATGGTGCGTCGCGAAGAGAAGGCCGGAAACCGACCCGGCGGCCCGAAGGGGCCGACCCGACCCAGGGGGTGGCGGGAGTCGGCGGCGTCGTCGGAGCCCGGCACGCGGCGGCGGGGCACCCCCGCCGGACTCACCCTGGCCCTGGCCCTCGCGGTCTGCCTCCCGACCGTTCTCGCGGCCCCGGCCTCCGGGACCACCGTGGCGGAGGCCGTCCGGGTCGAGGTCCCGGTGAACCCCCGGGACGACGCACCGAACGCGGGACCGCCCCGACCGGCTGACAGACCGGCTGACAGACCGGCCGACGGGCCGACCGACAAGCCGGTCACCGCCCCGGCCGACCAGCCGACGGCCCAGCCGACGTCCGAACCGGCCGCAGAACCCCCGGCCGAACCGGTGGCCGAGCCGACCGCCGAGCCGACCGCCGAACCGGCCAACGAACCGGCGGCGACCCCGTTCTCCCGCCGCCACTACTACACCACCTGGCGCGACGCCCGGACCTACTGGTCCCAGGAGAGCCGGTACCCCACGGGCGGCTGGCTCTGGGCCGGGCGCCACTACTTCTTCTGCCAGGTGGAGGGCGAGCCGCACTCCGACGGCGAGGACGGCTACTCGACCTGGTGGGCGCTGACCGACGACGACACGGGCAACCACGACGTCTTCGTCAGCGCCACCGCCTTCCGGAACGGCGAGCCCTGGAAGCCGATCGAGGGGCTGCCGCGCTGCTGACCCCCGTCCCAGGACCGCCCGAGCACGACGACGCGGGCCCGCCCGAGTCTCCACTCGGACGGGCCCGCGTTCACTGTTCGGCGTCCGCGCTCGGCGAGGGCGAACGGGAGGGGATCAGCCCTCGATCCCGCCGGTTCCCGCGGCCGACCCGCGCCTGCGGCTCAGGTAGAGGGCTCCGCCACCGGCGCCGATGGCGACCACGGCGGCGATCACCAGGCTGGTCAGGGCCCCACCGGTGACCGGCAGGGTGCCGCCCTTCTTGTCGTCCGGGTCGCCGGGCTTCCCGTCGCCCGGGCCGTCGGTGGGCCCACCGGAGGGACCGTCGGTCGGGCTGGGGCTCGGACTCGGGCTCGGACTGGGGCCGGGCGACGCGGGCGGCTCGGTCGGGTCGGTGTCGTCGTCATCGTCGTCGTCACCGCCGGAGGGCACCGTGGCCTTCTCCCCTACCACGATGCGGTCGGCGCCGCCCTCGGGGTAGTCCTCGGCGCTGATCCGGCCGTCGAGGGTCCCGGTGAGGAAGCGCTCCAGCGCGCCCTGGTAGGTGGAGCCCACCACGGTGTAGTCGGCGCCGCGGAACGGGTACATGTCGCCGCCGCCCGCCGAGAAGTCGTTGGTGACGACCGAGATGGCGTCGCCGTCCACGACCTCGCCGTCCTCGACGATGACCGTGCCGTCGTGCAGGATCGCGTTGCGGACCCGCTCACCCGGGGTCGTCACCTCGCCGTCCTCGGTGACGACCTGCGCGGTCCGCTCGGGGTCGTAGGCGAAGTTCACCCCGGCGACCTGCATGAACCCGCCGTCGGCGGCGGGCGCGGAGGCCACACCGCGCTCCAGGAGTTCCTTGATCTGGCCGCGCGGGATCTCGGGGACCACGGCCACCTGGTTGGCGAACGGCGCGACCGAGTAGGTGTCCAGCACGGTCAGCGGACCGGCCGGGATCACCGAGGCGTTGCGGATGCCGCCGCCGTTCTGGATGCCGATCTGCGGCTCGGGGACGCCGTACTCGTCGGCGTTGCGCCGACCGGTGTCCAGCAGGGCGTCGGCCATGAGGCTGCCCAGGTTGGTCTCCTGCGTGCGCACACCGGGGTTCTGGGTGCCGTCCAGGGCGACCTCGCTCTGGGCCACCTCGGTCTCGGCCAGCTCCGCGACGTAGTCGGTGACCGGCTTGGTCACCTGCGCCTCGACCTCGGGGTGCGGCTCCACGGCGTCGGCGCCGGTGCCGGAGACCCGCACCGGGCCGGAGCGGTCGCCCACGGAGAGGAGGTCGCCGGCCGCGTCGAAGTTGAGGACCAGGCGGCCCACGTACTTGTAGTTGGAGCCCGCGGTGACGATGGGCACCGTCTCGCCGTCGGCGTTGTCCACCACCAGCGGGTAGGACAGCGGCTCACCGGAACCCGGGTGGACGGTGACCTCGTCACCGGGGACCAGGGCGTCGTCGGGGTTGGCCATCACCTCGTGGCCGCCACCGGCCACCATGGCGTCCACACCCGTCAGTTCCTTGGCGACCCGCTCCTCGTAGGTGATGTTCTGGAGGTGCGAGATGAGGATGATCTTGTCGACGTCCTCCGCCGTGAGCCGGTCCACCTCGGCCTGGACCGGGCCGACGACCTCGTCGACCACGACGTCGCGCGGGCTGGTGATGGAGGCCAGGGGCGGGTAGAGCGCGCCGACGATGCCGATCCGCTCGCCCTCGACCTCGGCGACGGTGCTCGGGGCGATCCGGCCCTCGGCCTCCAGGGCGGCCAGGGCGGCCTCGCCGGACACGTCCACGTTGGCGGCGACCACGGGGGTGCTCTCGGGCAGGGCGCCGATGAACTCGGCGTACACGTCGGGGCCGAAGTCGAACTCGTGGTTGCCCATGGAGACCGCGTCGTACTCCGCGAAGGAGGTGGCGATCGCGTCGTAGAACGGCGCGCCCTCCTCCCGTGAGGCGGCGAACTCCGGTCCGGGCAGGTACAGGTCGCCGGAGTTCACGGCGACCACGCCGCGGTGGGCGGCCTCGCCGTCTCCGGCCCCGGTGCCCGCGTTCTCGCTGTCGCGGAGCTGGTTGAGCAGGGTCGTGTAGCGCGCGGCGCCGCCGAAGTCCGGGTCGGCCGAGGCGTGCAGGAGCGCGGACTCGGGGTCGTTGCCGTGCAGCAGGGTGAGGGTGAAGGCGGCGTCGCTGTCAGGGGTGTCCGTGGGTGCGTACGCGCTGGCCGCGGGGGCCAGGGGCACCACCAGCGCGCCTGTCAGGATCAGTGCGCCGGTGGCGCGCACGAGTCTGGACATGTCTGCTGTGACTCCTTTGGGGGACTGTGCGGGGATTCCGCCCCGGGGGCGGGAGGGGTCGGAGTTTTTTCACCCTAGATGGGGACGGGGGTGAGGACACGGGACGGGGGGTTACGATTTGCGGAATCTCCGTGTGCAGGCTGGTTCTCGCCCTGAGACGATAGCCCAGCGTGGCCGGGGTTCGATTGCGGTCGCGGTCCGTAGCCGGTTTCGGACCGACGCGCGCCCGGGCGCCTCCGGCCCGCGCCCCCACGACGGCACGCCCCTACCATGGAGGGGACAGTCGGCTCGATTCCCTCGGAGGACGTCCGTGTTTCCCTCTGGCCAGGACCCGTACGACCCCGACTCGGGACAGGGCGGGGTGCCCTCGCAACGGGGGATGCCCGACTTCGACGCCCCCCATCTGGAGGCCCTGCGTCCCGACGCACCCATGCCCCGCCGGGTCGTGACCGTCCGCACGCTGATGCTCATCGGCGGCGTCAGCGGCCTCCTGCTCCTGCTCCTCTTCGTGATGGGGCTGTCCGCGCCCGCCGAGGTGATGGAGGAGGCCCTGGACGAGCAGGCCGCGCTCGCCGCCGAGCAGGGCGTGGCCCTGGCCTTCGACGCCGACATGATGCGCTCGTACATGGGGCTGATGGCCCTGGTGACGGGGGTCTACGGGACGTTGTCCGTCCTCGTCGCCACCCGCCTGCGCCGCCGCACGGTGGGGGTCTTCTGGAGCGCCCTGCTGTTCCAGGGCGCCGCCGCGGGCATCCTGCTGTGGGCCCTGCTCTCGGGTGAGCTCCTCGCGATCGTCCCGCTGGGCTTCGCCGCCGCCATGCTGGCCTTCATGTGGTCCAAGGAGAGCCGCGCCTACTTCGGCCTCCTCTGAGCCCCGACCACTCGCGGGGCGGCAGCGGCGGCCGCACCGCGACCCTGGTCCAGTGGCGCTCCAGCAGCCCGCGCACACCGCCGTCCCCCGCGCCCGCCGGGGTGCGGACCCCGCCCTCCGGGCCCTCCAGGTCAAGGACGGCGCGCAGCAGCTCCCCGGAGCGGGGACGGTCGTCGGGGTCCTTGCTCAGCGCCGCCACCACCAGCTTCTCCAGCCCCACGGGCAGGTACCGCAGGTCGGGCTCCTCGGCGGTCACCCTCCGGGCCATCTCCCTGGGCGGCGCGGTCCCGAACGGGTCGTGGCCCACGGACGCGAAGGCCACCGTCGCGCCCCACAGGAACACGTCGGACCCGTGCGTGGTGGGCTGGCGCCGGTACTGCTCCGGGCTGATCCACCCGGGGGTGCCCCGACGGTCGAGCATCCGGGCGGTGCGCTCGTCCGACAGACCCGCCGGTGAGGGCATCCCCAGCGCCCGGTAGGCGCGGCGCATCCGGCGCAGCCGCCGCCACTTGGTGGGGTCGGGGTCCTCCACCGCGTGCGCGATCCCGAAGTCCAGGAGCTTGGGCCCCCGACCGGACAGCACCACGTTGCCGGGTTTGAGGTCGCGGTGCACCACCCCCGCCGCGTGCACGGCGCGCAGGGCCTCCGCCACGCCCGCCGCCAGCCCCAGCAGCATCCCGCCGCGCAGCCGCCCGAACCGCTCCACGTGGTGGCGCAGGGTCGGACCCGGCACGTACTCGGTGATCATCCACGGCGGCCGGGCGCCCACGTCCGCGCGCACGAACCGCGCCACGCAGGGGCTGTCCACCTTCGCGAGCAGGCGCGCCTCGTGCGTGAACCGCTCCAGGAACCGCTGGTCGCGGGCGAGCTCCGGGTGGGCCACCTTGACGGCCAGGTAGCCGTGCGCGCCGGGTGACTCGGCGGCGTACACGGTGCCCATGCCCCCCGAACCGACCCGGCCGCGCACCCGGTGCCCGCCGACTTCCAGGGGGTCCCCCGGCACGAGCGGGGCGAGTCTGCGTACACCGCGCGCCTTCATGGGCACTCCAACCGGCCGTGGGGAGGTGAGAGCCGGATCATATCCGCGGGCCTCCGCCGCGGCCCGTCCCCGTGCGGCGCCGGGAGAGTTGTCCACAGGCCGGGGGAGGGGCTCCCGAAGGTCGGTGCGGTCTGGCAGGCTCGGAAGCGGACGGGGGGAGAGGGCATGACACCGGAACAGTTCATCGACGCCGCGCTGTGGTTTCCCGAGGCCGGGGAGAGCGAGCCCTTCGGGCCGGGGGCACTCGTGTACAAGGTGGCCGACCAGAAGATGTTCGCCCTGCTCACCGAAGGCCCGGGAGAGCGGGGCGCCACCGTCAACCTCAAGTGCGACCCCGAACTCGCCCTGGAGCTGCGCGGACGGTTCGCCGCCGTCACACCGGGCTGGCACATGAACAAGCGGCACTGGAACTCCGTGCTGCTGGACGGCACCGTCCCCGACGACGAACTGCTGGAGATGCTGGCGCACTCCTACACCCGGGTGGCCGGGGGCCTGCGCCGGGCCGACCGCGACCGCGTGCTGGCGGTCCTGGGGGACGACGCCCCACCGCTCCCCGGTACGGACGGCCGCTGAGAGGACGGAGAACGCCATGTCGGCGCCCGCGCGGGCGGTGGTCCAGGGCGTCCTGGAACGGATCACCTTCGCCAACGAGGAGAACGGCTACACCGTCGCCAAGGTCGACACCGGGCGCGGCGGCCCCGACCTGCTCACCGTGGTCGGCTCCCTCCCCGGCGCCCAGCCCGGCGAGTCACTGCGCATGTACGGCCGCTGGGGATCGCATCCCCAGTACGGCCGCCAGTTCCACGTGGACGACTTCACCACCGTGCTGCCCGCCACGGTGCAGGGCATCCGCCGCTACCTCGGCTCCGGGCTCATCAAGGGGATCGGGCCGCGAATGGCCGAGCGGATCGTCGACCACTTCGGCACCGACGCCCTCGACGTCATCGAGGAGGAGCCCGCCCGGCTGATCGAGGTACCCGGGCTGGGCCCCAAGCGGACCGGGCTCATCACCGACGCCTGGGAGGAACAGAAGGCCATCAAGGAGGTGATGGTCTTCCTCCAGGGGGTCCAGGTCAGCACCTCGTTGGCGGTGCGGGTCTACAAGAGGTACGGCGACGACTCCATCCGGGTCGTCCAGGAGGAGCCCTACCGGCTGGCCTCGGACGTGTGGGGCATCGGCTTCCGGACCGCCGACACCATCGCCCAGGCGGTCGGTATCCCGCACGACAGCCCGCAGCGGGTGATGGCTGGCATCCAGTTCACCCTCTCGGAGTCCAGTGGCGACGGGCACTGCTTCCTGCCCGAGGAACGGCTCATCTCCGCCGCCGTGAAGATCCTCCAGGTGGAGGCGGGGCTGGTCATCGAGTGCCTGGCCGAGCTGGTCGCCGCCGAGGGCGTGGTCCGCGAGACCGTGCCCGGACCGGAGGGCGCGCCGGTCCGCGCGGTCTACCTGCTCCCCTTCCACCGCGCCGAGATCGGACTGGCCAGCGGGCTGCGGTCCCTGCTGGAGACGCCGCTGGAACGGCTGCCCGCCTTCACCGACGTGGACTGGCCCCGGGCCCTCGACTGGCTCGACCGGCGCTCCGAGGCCACCCTGGCGCGGGCCCAGCGCGAGGCGGTGCGCACCGCGCTGACCAGGAAGGTCTGCGTGCTCACCGGCGGTCCGGGCTGCGGCAAGTCCTACACCGTGTCCTCCATCGTCACCATGGCGTCGGTCAAGGACGCGAGGATCATCCTGGCCGCCCCCACCGGACGGGCCGCCAAGCGCCTGACCGAGTTGACCGGCCACGAGGCCTCCACCGTCCACCGGCTCCTCGAACTGCGCCCCGGCGGTGAGGCGGCGCACGACCGCGACAACCCGCTGGACTGCGACCTCCTCGTGGTGGACGAGGCCTCCATGCTCGACCTGGTCCTGGCCAACAAGCTGGTCAAGGCGGTTCCGCCCGGGGCGCACCTGGTGTTCGTCGGTGACGTGGACCAGCTGCCGTCCGTGGGCGCCGGGCAGGTCCTGCGCGACCTGATGGAGGAGGGCTCGCCCGTCCCCCGCGTACGCCTGACCCACGTGTTCCGCCAGGCCCAGCAGTCCGGTGTGGTCACGAACGCGCACCGGATCAACCAGGGGGAGCCGCCGGAGTTCCAGGGGATGTCCGACTTCTTCCTGTTCGCGTGCGAGGAGGCGGAGGACGCCGCCGAGACGGTGGTGGACGTGGTCGCGCGGCGCATCCCCCGGCGCTTCTCCCTGGATCCCCGCCGTGACGTGCAGGTCCTCACCCCCATGAAGGGCGGACCGGCCGGTGCGGTGAACCTCAACGCCGCGCTCCAGGCCGCGCTGACCCCGCCGGGGGAACACGTACCCGAGCGCAGGCTGGGTGGCCGGGTGTACCGGGTGGGGGACAAGGTCACCCAGGTGCGCAACAACTACGACAAGGGCGCGAACGGCGTCTTCAACGGGACCCTGGGGGTGGTCACCGGCATCGACCCGGTGGCCCAGGAGCTCACCGTGCGCACGGACGAGGACGAGGAGGTCGCCTACGACTTCGCGGAGCTCGACGAGCTCGCGCACGCCTACGCCGTGACCGTGCACCGTTCCCAGGGCAGTGAGTACCCGGCGGTGGTCATCCCGGTCACCACCTCGGCGTGGATGATGCTCCAACGCAACCTGCTCTACACCGGGATCACCAGGGCCAGGAGGCTGGTCGTGCTGGTGGGCTCGCGCCGTGCCCTGGACCGCGCGGTCGCCAACGCCTCCTCGGGGCGGCGGCACACCTCCCTCGCCCACCGGCTGCTCAGACCCCTCGGGGACTGAACCCCGCTTCGCCTCGGCCGACCCGGCGCGCCCTCGAAATTCGCATGTCCGGACATAGGTCTATCTAATTCGTGAGGTTCTTATTCCAGACTTTGCAGACCAATTGCGAGGCTGGTGGGTTTCTGTCCGGAAAAAGCATGCATGAACCGCGTACATGGTTCATCATGGGGGTATGGACGGGCGCGGAGTCCCCGTCCCGGAAATGACGTCACCCTCGACCCCCCCCGACTCATCAGTGAAATCCGGTGAAAGCGCCCCGTGGCGATTCGCCCTCATCAGTGGTGCGCGGTGAACCCTTCGATCGAAACCCGGTGGTGCGAAAGCGAGGCCTCGCAGTAGCAGTGATCCCGTGAGAGACCAGAACAGAAAAGGGAGAGGGTCATGACCTTCAAGAACATCTTCGGCACCGGCGGGAACGAGGCCGGGTCCGCCGAGGAGTCCGCCCGGAACGTGCACGGAAGGGTCCCGGGGGCCCGCCCCGAGTGGGAGGGCGTGGACCCGGAGCTCTTCGACGGAATCCCCGAGGTGGAGCGCGATCCGAAGCTCGTGCGCGAGACCTCGCCTGAGGCGCTGGAGATCCTGACCAACTTCGTCACCCCGCTGTTCGGGAACACCCGGACGGTCGCCGCCCAGCAGCAGGACGCCAGCGAGGACCCCGAGTCCACCGCCGGAACGGCCTCCGCCGCCAAGGACCAGGCCTTCAGCAGGGTGCGGGTGGAGGTCGAGGAGGAGGACGAACCGAGGATCAGCGCCGAGGAACGGGAGGGGCTGAAGAAGGACAACGAGGAGTCGACGGCGAACGTCAGGGGCTTCGACCGCGAGCCGCCCAGGGAATGACGCCCGGTCGCCATTCGGGAATCGGCACCACCACCTGAGTTCCGTCACGAGAAAAGGAGAAGGCCATGGGCGGCCCCACCAAGAACCACGTGAGCACGACCCGTCTCGGAGAACGCTTCATCCGGCACCCGATGACGGGGCGGAACCTCAAGGAACTCGACATCGCCGCCAAGGCGCCGGTCATCCTGGAACGGGACCGGGAGAAACTGAGGCGAAAGGCGGAGCGGAAGACCTCCGACGGCAAGGACCGGTACGTGTACCCCACCGGGTTCTCCCTGAACAAGGGGCGGTTCGGGGACTTCCCCGACCGGGAGGACACGGCCCACCAACGCGAGTGGCGCGCCTACATGACGGTCGGCGTGCCCCTCGTCGAGGAGCGCGGCGACATCACGCAGCCGCCGCCCGACGTCGTCTCCAAGCAGACGTACGTCAACCGGACCGACCCGACCCCCACGACCTGGTCGCACACGGTCGAGTTCTCCATCTCGAACACCATCAGCTGGTCGCTCCAGGGGCAGGTCCAGCTCACCTTCGGCGCGAAGGCCACCGCCTCGCTGCAACAGCAGCTCCAGAAGAGCATGGCCCTGAACAACTCCCAGAAGACCACCCTGAAGAACAGCAAGGACAACCAGGGCGTCGACACGGAGTCCCAGTCGCAGACCACGAGCACGACCACGGCCACGGGGACCGCGACGGGCACCGGGGAGCTGTCGGCCCAGCTGATGCTCGGGATCACCGGATCGGTCAGCGGTTCACTCACCACCGGGTTCAAGACGTCGTCCACCCTGAGCGGTGAGGTCGGCAGCCGGGTCGACGTGCTGGCCACCCAGCGCCGCCAGGTGCGCAGGTTCGACTACGAGTTCCCCATCACCTTCGGCGGCTGGGTCGCGCTCTACTACCCCGAGCCGGTCGAGGTGAAGGAGGCGCGTCCCGCCGGGCCGCAGTCCTCGAACCCCCGGTACTCCAGGGTCCTCGCCTGGAAGCTCAACGAGACCGGCCAGGAGAAGGAGGCCTTCGACCTGACCGACGACGGCAAACCCTTCATGCAGAGGGGCGAGGCCGAGGTCGTCTCCACCCTGGCAGGGGAGCACGAGGTCTTCGAGCTGGAGAACCTCGTCTTCGAGGAGAAGCACCACCCCCTCCACAAGGTCGACCTGGCGCGACCGGAGGTCCCGAAGGCGACCCCGGACGAGGTCGCCACCGGGCTGGGCAGGGCCGAGGGCCTCGCACTGGACCCGGACCGCCGGAAGGCGTACGTGGTCGAGCGCGGTCGCGGCGGTCGGCTCCACAAAGTGGACCTCGACAGCGGCGAGACCGAGTGGGTCGCGGAGGGCCTGGGGGACACCAACGACGTGGCGCTGGACCTGCCCGGGGACAGGGCCTACCTCACCGACCACAACAACCGGCGCCTGATCACGGTGAGGCTCTCCGACCCCTCCGCCGCACCCGTGACGGTCGTGGACGGTGTGTACGCCTACGGCGTCGCGGTGGACCCGGCGAACGACCGGGTCTACGTCAGCGACCTCGGGGCCGGAAGGCTGGTCGAGTACGACCTGAACGGCGGTTCGGCGGAGCGGCGGCGCAGCTGGCCGGTGCCGAGGGCCGCCGGGGTGGCGCTGAACGGTGACCGGGCCTACGTCGGCCAGTACGACCGGGGCGAGCTGTACGAGGTCGACCTGTCGGCGGAGGAGGCCACCCCGCAGCGGGTGGCCACCGCCCTGGGACAGAGCATCCGTGTGGCGCTGGACGGCTCGGGTCACGCCTACGTGGCCGACCCGGCGGGCGGCAGACTGCACGAGGTCGTCCGCACCGACGGCGAGGAGAAGGGCCTCCAACGCGCGGCGGCGGACGGTCTCGGCCAGGTCTGCGGGATCGGGCTGGACCACGCCCACGACGCGGTCTACGTCAGCGACCGGCAGGGCAGACTGCTGCGGATCCCCGGGGTGCTGAACGCCTCCGCCGCGGAGGCGTAGCGGCGAGGCCTCCGGGGTCGGCCGTCGCGGGCACCTCGCGGCGGCCGACCCCGGCGGCGTGGGCACCGGGGCGGGAGGGGTCCTCGACAGCCCCTGAGTTGGTCGCGAGGGCCTAGGGTGGTTCCCCGTGGGAGAGACACTCATCGTGGTCGGCGCGGCCATCATCCGAGACGGACGCGTCCTGGCCGCCCAGCGAGCCGAACCCGAGCGCCTGCGCGGACTGTGGGAGTTCCCCGGCGGCAAGACCGAACCGGGGGAGACCCCCGCCCAGGCACTGGTCCGCGAGTGCCGGGAGGAACTGGGCGTCACCGTCCGAGCCGGGGAACCGGTCGGCGCCGACGTGCCCTTCCCCGCGCCCTCCGACGGACACACCCGCCCCGCCGTGCTGCGCCTGCTGCGGGCCGAACTCCTCGCCGGGGAACCCCGTGCGCTGGAGCACCGGGAGGTCCGCTGGGTGCCCGCGGAGGGGCTCCGCGACCTCGACTGGATGCCCGCCGACGTCCCCTTCCTGGAGGCGCTCCCCCCGCTCCTCCGAACGCACGAAAGCCCTTCCTGACAGGGATTCCGGGCGATCGGCGGACCCCGGTCCGCACCCCTTCCAGGGTGACGAAACTAACCGGGGTGACCTGTACGTTTCCCAACCAGCCCGCTATGACCGCATAAACTGGCTACGGGCCGTGGCACTCTGCGGTCTCTACCCAGTACAGGAGATCGAGACTTAAGCATGTCCAGCGCTACGCCCGTCGAGGGCTCCGCCCGCCGCAGTGACCTGCGCAACGTCGCCATCGTGGCTCACGTCGACCACGGCAAGACGACCCTCGTTGACGCCATGCTCTGGCAGTCCGGAGTCTTCCGGGAGAACCAGGATGTCGACGACCGTGTGATGGACTCCAACGACCTGGAGCGCGAGAAGGGCATCACCATTCTCGCGAAGAACACCGCGGTGCACTACACCACGCCCGAGGGCGAGGACGTGGTCATCAACATCATCGACACCCCCGGCCACGCCGACTTCGGTGGCGAGGTCGAGCGCGGTCTGTCGATGGTGGACGGTGTCGTCCTCCTCGTCGACGCCAGTGAGGGCCCCCTTCCGCAGACCCGCTTCGTGCTCCGCAAGGCCCTCGCGGCCAAGCTCCCCGTCATCCTCGTGATCAACAAGGTGGACCGGCCCGACAGCCGGATCGCCGAGGTCGTGGACGACACCTACGAGCTGTTCATGGACCTGGACGCCGACGAGTCGCAGATCGAGTTCCCGATCGTCTACACGTGCGCCCGTGACGGCAAGGCCTCCCTGGAGCGCCCCGCCAACGGCACCGTGCCCGACAACGACAACCTCGTTCCGCTGTTCTCCACCATCCTGGACACGATCCCGGCCCCCGAGTACGTCCCGGACGCGCCCCTCCAGGCCCACGTCACCAACCTGGACGCCTCCCCCTTCCTCGGCCGCCTGGCCCTGGTCCGCGTCCAGCAGGGCGAGCTCCGCAAGGGCCAGCAGGTCGCGTGGATCCGCACCGACGGCACCACCCAGCAGGTCAAGATCACCGAGCTGCTCATGACCGAGGGTCTGGAGCGCAAGCCCGCCGAGAAGGCCGGCCCCGGTGACATCGCTGCCATCGCCGGTATCGAGGAGATCATGATCGGCGAGACCCTCGCCGACCCCGAGAACCCGGTGGCGCTGCCGCTCATCAAGGTGGACGAGCCCGCCATCTCCATGACCATCGGCACCAACAACTCGCCGCTGGTCGGCAAGGTCAAGGGTGCCAAGGTCACGGCCCGCCTGGTCAAGGACCGCCTGGAGAAGGAGCTCATCGGCAACGTCTCCCTGCGCGTGCTGCCGACCGAGCGCCCCGACACCTGGGAGGTACAGGGCCGCGGCGAGCTGGCGCTGGCCATCCTGGTCGAGCAGATGCGCCGCGAGGGCTACGAGCTGACCGTGGGCAAGCCGCAGGTGGTCACCAAGAACATCGACGGCAAGGTGCACGAGCCGGTCGAGCGCCTCACCGTGGACGCGCCCGAGGAGTACATGGGCGCCATCACCCAGCTCCTGAGCGTCCGCAAGGGCCGTATGGAGAACATGGTCAACCACGGCACCGGCTGGGTCCGCATGGACTGGCTGGTCCCGTCCCGCGGCCTCATCGGCTTCCGGACCGAGTTCCTCACCGAGACGCGCGGCACCGGTATCGCCAACCACGTCTTCGAGAAGTTCGAGCCCTGGTTCGGTGACATCCGCTCCCGGCCGAACGGCTCCCTGGTCGCGGACCGCGCCGGTGTGGCCGTCGCGTTCGCGATGTTCAACCTCCAGGAGCGCGGCACGCTGTTCGTCGAGCCGACCACCGAGGTGTACGAGGGCATGATCGTCGGGGAGAACTCCCGCTCCGACGACATGGACGTCAACATCACCAAGGAGAAGAAGCTCACCAACATGCGTTCGGCCACCGGCGACGAGCTCGTCCGCCTGGTGCCGCCGCGCAAGCTCTCCCTGGAGCAGGCCCTGGAGTTCTGCCGTGAGGACGAGTGCGTCGAGGTGACGCCGGAGAACGTCCGCATCCGCAAGGTCATCCTCGACCAGAAGGAGCGCGGCCGGATCACCGCGAACCGGAAGCGTCAGCAGCAGTAGGCAGTGAACGGGGGGCCGTCGGTCCTCAGGTTCCGGAGCGGGCGGGGTGCGATCGCACCCCGCCCGCTCCGCGTTTTCGCAGGACACCACTCGGGTAAAAACGTAGGACATGAAAGCCCAGCCCTCGTGTCCACGTTGCGGACGCGCCGTACAACCCCCGGGGTTGTGGACCAGCGCGTGGAGGTGTGACGCCCACGGGGCGGTGGCACCCCTCCAGGGCGTACGGGCACCCGGCCCCGCCGCACTCGACACCCTCCTCGCACAGGCCGGGGTCCCCGTGTGGGTCCCGTGGCCGCTGCCGACGGGGTGGGTGGTCACCGGGTTCGCGGAGGTCGGGGACGAGCGCAGCGGCGCCCTGGCGGTGGCCGTGGCCCTGTCCGGCCCCAACCCGCTCGGCGGCGTGGGTGAGGCGGTGATCGTCGCGGAGGACCCGGGGATCGGCCTGGGCGCCCGCATCGCCGGTCTGGAGGGGCCCGACCCCGGCCACGGCTTCGACTCCGGCCCGCCCGACGCCAAGGTGCGCTTCGACGGGCACGAGATGGCGCTGTGGAACCTGGACGTGGGGCGCGACCGAGCCGCCTACGCCGGTGAGGCGCTCTCCCACTGGCTGTGGCTGGTCTTCGCCTCCGCCGACACCGGTCTGGTGATGTGCGAGGTCAGCTCACTGCGCGACCTGCGCGACCTCCGGGACGGCGGCGTCGCCCTGGAACCGCCGTTCGGGGCGCCCAGCCCGTTCCTCAGCCGGATCCTGGTGGTCGACGGCGAACAGGACTGACCGGGGCCGGGCCCCGTACCGAGCGGGAACGCCCCCGCTTACGTACAATCGCCCGGTGACACGTATCGACCTGCACTCCCACAGCTCGGTCTCCGACGGAACCGACGCCCCAGCCGAGGTCATCGCGTACGCGGTCGCCGCCGGACTCGACGTACTCGCCCTGACCGACCACGACACGGTCGGCGGGATCGGGGAGGCCGCGGAGCACCTGCCGTCCGGGTTCACCCTGGTCCCCGGCATGGAACTGTCCTGCGCCTATGAGGGCTCCAGCGTCCACCTGGTCTCCTACCTGTTCGACCCCGACTCCGCCGGTCTGGCCGCCGAGCTCCGCCGCGTCCGGTCGGACCGGGCCTCGCGGGCCGAGGAGATGGTGGGCAAACTCCAGGAGCACGGCGTGGACGTGACCTGGGAGCGGGTGCTGGAGATCGCCGGGGCGGGCGAGCCGGAGTACGCCGACGCCAACACCATCGGCCGCCCCCACCTGGCACGCGCGGTGGTGGAGGCGGGCGCGGCCCGGGACGTGCAGGACGCCTTCGACAAGTGGATCGGTTCGGGCGGCCCCGCCTACGCGTCCCGGTACGCGATCGACCCCGTCCGCGCCGTCGAACTGGTCCGGGAGGCGGGCGGGGTCTGCTCCCTGGCCCACCCGGGGCGGGCCGAGGGCGCCACCAACGGCGCCGTTCCGGTGGAGCTGACCGAGCGCATGGCGGCGGCCGGTCTGGGCGGGATCGAGGCCGACCACCCCTCGCACAACCGGACCCAGCGCAAGTTCTGGCGGGGCGTCGCCGCCGATCTGGGTGTGGTGGTGACCGGATCCAGTGACGACCACGGATCCCTGACCGGGCACCGGCTGGGCTGCCGTACCACGGCGCCCGAGGCGTTCGAGGAGCTCACGGCCCCCGCGACCGGGGTTCCGCTGATCGTGGGGTGACCTGCCGCCGGAGCCCGGTGTTCGGTACGGTACGGACCACTGCGCGGGGACGCGAGAATGGTCGCAGTGTTGTAGCACTTACCCCTGGATGAGAGGTCTGTAGCCGTGTTCTGGAAGCGGAAGCCGAAGAAGCAGGACGGCCAGGAGGCCACCGATTCCGCTGCGGAGGTCGCGGAGGACACCACCGAGGAGACCGAGACCGACGCGGTCGGGTCCGAGGACGCGAAGGCGGAGGAGAAGGACGTCAGGGCCGAGGACCAGCCCGACGCCGAGGACTCCGGGTCCGAGCAGACCGAGACCGACGCGGAGAAGACCGAGGACGACGACGCCAAGGCCGACGGGGCCGGTGAGTCCGAGGACGACGCCGACGAGACCGCCGACGAGACCGCCGCCGAGACCGACGCCGAGGCGGAGGACGAGGACAAGGCGGAGGACGAGACCGCCGCCGCGTCCGTGGACGAGGACGAGGACGACGAGGCGGTGGAGGTCGGAGTCACCGGCCCCGACTCCGACGGCGTCACCCGTGTCCGCACCGCCGGGACCTTCGAGTTCGACGGCGAGAAGTACGACATCATCAGCAACACGTGGATCATCGAGGCCGACAAGGACGGAGTCGTGGTCATCGACCCCGCCCACGACGCCGAGGCGATCCTGAAGGCCGTCGGTGACCGCGAGGTCTACCTGGTGGCCTGCACCAACGGCTACAGCCCCCACATCGAGTCGGCCCTGGCCATCGCCCAGGAGACCGAGGCCGACATCGCCCTGCACCCCCGCGAGATGCGTGCCTGGCGCCGCCTCCACGGCGCGGAGCACCGCCCCGAGATCGACGTCGAGGGTGAGGGCGCCCTGGACATCGGTGACCTGCACATCGACGTCCTGGCCCTGCCCGGCACCACCAACGGCTCCGTCGGCTACTACGTGAGCGAGCTCGGCGCCGTGTTCAGCGGTGACATCCTCCGCAAGGGCGAGCCGGGCATGGTCGGCAACACGTACATCGACTACACCACTCAGCTCGCGTCCATCGGAGAGGGCCTGCTGTCCCTGCCGCCGGACACCCGCGTCCTCCCGGACCGCGGCCCGTCCACCACGGTCGAGGCCGAGGGCCGCAACTTCGACTCCTGGGTCTGATCCCTCCGGACCCGCGAACGGCCGGGTGGCCGCTCCCCACGGGGGCGGCCACCCGGCCGTTTCCAGCTGCCACGAGTCCGCGACGGGGCTCAGCGCCGACCGACGGACTCCGTCTCGTTCCAGAAGTCCGTGAGCGCGCTCGACGTGGTCTCGGGGGCCTCCACGTTGGGGGAGTGGCCCGCGCCGGGAACCACCAGCCGCCGCGCGCCCAGGCGCTCGGCCATGCCGTCCTGCTCGGCCAGCGGCCAGGCGTCGTCGTTCTCGCCGTACAGGACCAGGGCGGGGAGGTCGACCCCGGCCAGTTCGTCGATCCGGTCCCGGGCGCCCAGGAGGTCCTCGGCCATCCGGATGAAGGCCAGGGCACTCGTGTCCAGGAACCGCTCGCGCAGGAAGTCCACGACCTCGGGCTTGGCCGTGCGGGCGCGCGCCTCGGCGGCGAAGCGCTCGTCCCACAGCGTCCGGAGCCGTTCCGGGGTGGGGTCCATCGACAGCGCGGCGATGAGGTTGCGTGCCCGGTCCGCCGCGGGGCCGCTCAGGGCACCGGGGCCGGAGCACATCAGGGTGAGGGAGGCCAGCGGCGCGAGCTCGGTCAGCGCCGCCTCCTGGCAGACCAGGCCGCCGAAGGAGTGCCCCACCAGGTGAACGGGGCCGCCGTCGCCGACGACGTCGAGCACCTCCCCGACCACCGCGCCCAGGGAGGAAAGGCGGTAGTCGGGCAGCTCGACCCCGGGCGGCGGGGTGAGGGTCTCGGGGCCCGGCGAACGGTACGTGCCGGGCAGGTCGATCGCCACCACCTCCCGCCCGGCCTGGGCCAGGCTCTGGAGGAGGGCGATGAAGTCCTCCTTGCTGCCGGTGAAACCGTGCACCAGGACAGCGGGGGCGAGGACTGTGCCGCCGGAGGTGGGCTGGGCCCGGAGTGCGGCCACCGGACCATACGAAAGACGCAGGTCCGTGCGCCGCACACCCGGCGGCGGATCGAGGAACTCAGGTGTACTCACGTCGGGCCACCCTAGACGATGGGACTACCGGTCCGGGGGTACCCGACGCGGATTCGACCGTTCTCGGATCAGGTGATTCAGGTGTTCTCGGGGTCGCGGCGCACGGCGCCCCGGGTGCGACGACGACGGCGGACCCGGCGGGCCCCGTCACCCTCGCCGGACTGCTCCGGGCCCTTGGCGGGGACGTCGGCCTTCACCGCGGCCTTCTCCGCCGTGCCCTCGGAGCGGCCGACGTTCTCACCGCTGCGGGTGCGTCGGCGCGAACGGCCGCGGTCGCGGTCGCGGGTGGTGGAAGCCTTACGGCCTCCCTGCTCACCGCGCTCGCCGCGCTCCTTGCGGTCACCACGGCCCTTGCGGCCGCCCCGGTCGCCGCCGCGCGGCTGCCCGGTGTCACCGATGTCCTCGACCTCCTCGGCCTCCAGACCAGCGTGCTCCCCGCGCTTGTCCATGGCCAGCTTGCCCTTGGTCCCCTTGGGGATGCGCAGCGACTCGAAGAAGTGCGGCGAGGTGGAGTAGGTCTCCTCGGGCTCGTGGAAGTCCAGGTCGAGGGCGCCGTTGATCAGCTTCCAGCGCGGCATCTCCTGCCAGTCCACGAACGTGACCGCGGTACCGGTACGCCCCGCGCGGCCGGTGCGGCCGATGCGGTGCGTGTAGGTCTTCTCGTCCTCGGGCGTCTCGTAGTTGACCACGTGGGTCACGTCGTCGACGTCCAGTCCGCGGGCGGCCACGTCGGTGGCGACCAGGATGTTGATCTTGCCGTTGCGGAAGGCCCGCAGAGCGCGCTCACGCTGGCTCTGGCCGAGGTCACCGTGGACGGCCGCGGCGGCGAAGCCGCGGTCCTTGAGTTCCCCGGCGACGCGGTCGCAGGCCCGCTTGGTCTGGCAGAACACCATGCTCTGGCCGTGGTCCTCGGACTGGAGGAGCCGGGCCAGCATCTCGGGCTTGTCCATCTGGTGGGTGCGGAACGCGTGCTGGGCGATCCGCTTGGTGATGGCCGAGCCGTCGATCTCGTTGTCGTCGCCGGCCCGCACGTGGGTGGGCTGGCGCAGGTAGTTCCGGGAGAGCGTGACGATCTCGCTCGGCATGGTGGCCGAGAAGAGCATCACCTGGCGCTCGGTCGGGATCTTCTTGAGGATGCGCTCGATGTCCGGGAGGAAACCGAGGTCGAGCATCTTGTCGGCCTCGTCCAGGACCACCGCCGCGACCTCGTCCAGCCGCAGGTGCTTCTGGTTCTCCAGGTCGAGCAGACGGCCCGGGGTGCCGACGACGACGTCGACGCCCTCCTTGAGCCCGTTGATCTGCGGCTCGTAGGAGCGACCGCCGTAGACGGTCAGGATGCGGCCGCCGCTGCGCTTGCTGGCGGTGGTGAGGTCGGCGGCCACCTGGATGGCCAGCTCACGGGTGGGGACGACGACCAGGGCGCGGGGCCGCTTGGACGTGCCCGGCTTGTCCTGCGCGCGCTGGAGCAGCGGAAGACCGAAGGCGAGGGTCTTGCCGGTGCCGGTGCGCGCCTGGCCGATGATGTCGCTGCCGTTCAGCGCGATGGGCAGGGCGAGTTCCTGGATCGGGAACGGGGAGATGATCCCCTCCGCCTCCAGGGCGTCCGCGATCTCCGGGCTCACGCCGAGGTCGCGGAAGGTGGTCGTGGGTGTCGTTGATGCTTCTGTGCTGCTCAGGGCTCAAGCCTCCATCTAGGCGGGCCGCAGCGTTGTTCGTGGCCGCGGCGGGGTGCGGTCGCGGGCGGCTTCTGGCCGCCGCGGAGGGCGCGGCTCACCGGTTCCCGCTTCGGCGAGGGAGCCCCGGTGGCGCTGCCGACTGGACCCGCGCGGCCCGGGGGGTTCCCTGGTCACGATGTCTCGGTTCCATCCGCTGGATTGTCGTGTGCGGTGCGTAGCTGGGCGCGTGGGCCGTTGCTCCCTCACGCCGCACTGCTCGTGAGGACACGTTGTGGTGTCCGGCTGGCACGTCGCTGGGCGCCCGCGTCCGCGGCGCCGGAAGGTGCGCGCGGGAGGGCCCGCGTCGCGGGGGTGCGGGACGCGGCGCCGCGATCGTGCGCGCCGGTCATCACGCTGAGTCTAGCTGCTGGTTAGCCCGGTGCACATAGCTGGTCACTGTGCTGTGGACCCCGCCGCGTGGCGGGCTCCGACGGGCGTGACCGTACCCGCTCCCAGCCGGTGCAACCGTTCCCAGGAGGCGTTTAGTCCCCGATTGGGTGCAGGAGGGGCCGGACGATACCCTGACGGGCATGACCCAAGGCTCCTCTGCCGATCCCGGCGTGATCGATCTGCTCGGCCTGCTCGCCTACGCCGAGCTCGGTTCCTTCTTCCGTCTGGCCGACGACGCCGGTCTGGCGCCCTCGCTGCGGACCAAGGGTCAGCTGGCCGGTCTGGCCGCCACGGAACAGAACCACTACCAGGCGCTCCACCGGCGCCTGGCGGAGCTCGGGGTGGACCCGGAGGAGGCCATGGCCCCGTTCCTGCGGCCGCTGGACGCCTGGCACGAGCGCACCGAACCGCAGAGCTGGCTGGAGAGCCTGGTCAAGACCTATGTCGGTGACGGCATCGCGGGTGACTTCTACCGCAGGGTCGCCGAGCTGGCCGACGCCGACACCCGCGCCCTCGTCGAGGACGTGCTGGCGGAGACCGAGCGGGCCGAGTTCGTCGCCGGCCAGGTGCGCGCCGCACTCGCGGAGGACCCGAAGCTGGCCGGGCGCCTGTCCCTGTGGGCCCGTCGCCTGGTGGGGGAGGCGCTGAGCCAGGCGCAGGCGGTGGCCGTGGACCGGCCCCGGCTGGCCGCGCTGCTGGCGCGTGACCCGAAGGTGGCCGAGCGGAACGGGAGGGCGGGCGACTCGGGTCTGGGCGACCTCGCCGCCGTCAGCCGGATGTTCGCCTCGCTCACGGAGGGGCACGCGGCCCGACTCTCCGCCATGGGTCTGGCCGAATAGGCGTCCGGATCGCCCGTCCGGTGGTGGTTGCCGCCTTCTCGGGAGTTTGACCGGGACTTGGTCCCACTTGGTCAAGAGCGGGTAATTTCCAACACATTCGTTACGATCCATTGGCTCGGCGCACATAGAGTCGATGGAGTTTCCCGTCTCCTGACCACGCGAGTAGGTACTTCCATGCCCCGTGGGACCTCCGTGCGCCACCCGCTGGCCGGACTCACCCGTGACTTCCACAAGATCGGCCCCCTCGACGCGCCGGTGCCTCCCTGGATGAGCGCTGAGCTGGACCAGCACGCCGCACAGGTGTGCGAAGGCATCGTCTCCGGCGGCGCCGAGCTCACCGCCAACACGCTCGGAACGTACCTGCACGGATTCCTCGACGGCTGCCTCGAACGCGGCTGGGACTCCGAGGACGCCAGCTATGACTGGGAGACACTCCGTATTCTCGCGATCTGCCGACTGGCGAAGGACCGTGGTTTCGTCCGCTAGGTTGGTGACGTCCGCAGGCGGGTGTGATCTGCGACGCGATTCCTCTCGCTGTCATCGCCCTTCTGGTTCTCCGGCGGAAGCCGCCTCTTGGGCGTACGCTGAATTGGCACCGGTGAACCACGACGGCCCGACCCGGATCGGCGCACCGCGCCGGTTCCAGTGGCCTGCGGAATGCAACGTGGCATTCTCGGTGTTCCAGGGGCGAGGCGGTACCCGGGCACCGTGACCGGCGGAGCGGCCCGAAGAGCCGCGAGAAAGGAAAGCGAATGAGGAGCGGTCGGCATGGGGCGGCGCGCCCACCGGTCGGCGTCCTGATCCAACAGGATCGCGTCGACTTCGCGCTTTTCGCACTGATCTTCGTCGTCGCGCTCGTGTCGATGGTGTTCACCGGTCCCAGGAGCGTCGTCTTCTGGCTGGCGTTCCTGCCGATGATCGCCACGGGCGTGCTGGCGTTCCGACGTATCGAGAGCCTGTCCCGGCAGGAGCTGCGGGACTCCGAGTTCCTGTGACGGGGCGCCGCACCGGCGGCGCACACACGACGAGGGCGAGGCCGACGGCCCCGCCCTCTACTGCTGCTCTGTTCCCTCGCGGCTACGAGGTGGGCTCACCGCCCCTCCCGCGCTGCCCCGGAAGGCTGGAGGCCTCCTCCTTGGAGCCCTCCTCCGCGGTGGCGCCGGGTCGGCCCATGGCCGCCTCGCGTCCCGCCTTGTAGCTGCTCTCGCCGCCGCTCACGCGGGCGGTCTCGCGCTCGGCCGCGTCCAGCCAGTTCGTCCAGCGGGACTGCATCGGCCGGATGAGTCCGCCTCCGACGCCGACCACCAGGATGCCGCCGATGGTGCCGAGCACCGCGACCAGCACCGGAAGGGTGACGGTCGTGGCCACGCCCATCTGGTTCAGCGCGGCGATGACACCGAGGGCCAGGACGGCCACGGCCGCCACGTTGGCCAGGAAGCGGCCGTAGGACAGCGCTCCCAGGGCACCGGTGATCAGGTCCCGGACGGCCTTGGCGATCATGGCCGCCACCACGACGATCACCAGCGCCACGATGCCGTGCGGAATCCAGGCGATGACGTCGTTGAGCAGCGTGCTGACCGGGTTCGGTCCGAAGACGTTGAACGCCAGCGTCAGCACGAACAACAGGCCGACGTAGTAGATGATCTTCCCGCCCAGCTCGCTGGCGGTCCAGCGGCTGCGCTCGAAGTACTCGCCCACGCCTCCGCGGTGCAGTGCGCGGTCCAGACCGACGCTGTGCAGGCCCTTGGCGACGCCCTTCCCCACGAACCAGGCGATGATCCAGCCCAGTACCAGGATCACCAGGAAGCCCAGCAGCAACGGCACGAAACCCGCCACCGTCTGCCAGGCGTCCATCAGGCCCTGACCGATGTCCATACGTCCTCACCCCCGAATCGTCGGTTCCGTCCGGTTGACCGGTTGCCGGTGCCGGGCGGATACGGCGAAGAGAAGCGCGTTACTTCTCAGTTCCGCGATACCCGTCGCACGATAATTGAACCGTTCCGAATGCCGGTGTCGCGTTGATTGCCCAGTCTTGGACGAGGAATGGCCATTCTGTGGTTCTTTTTCGACCGGTGATTCGGGACAATGCCGGGGCGTAATTGCGGAAAAAGAAGAACGGCCCCCGGAACACGATCGTGTTCTGGGGGCCGTGACGTGTGCGGCCCGGGGGTCAGTCCCCGGTCTCGTCCTCGTCGGCGGGCCGGGTCAGGTCCCAGCCGCTGATCCCGCGCCAGGCCAGCCGGGCCACCAGCTGCTCGGCGGCGTCCTTGGGGATCGCTCCGTGGTTGTTCAGCCAGTACCGGGCACTGGTCTCGGCCATGCCGACCAGCGCGATGCTGAGCAGGTGCGCCTCGTCGTCGGAGATGCTGGTGTCCTGGCGGATCACCTTGCCGATCAGCTCCGCGCAGCGCTGGAACGTCTGCTCGCTCTTCTCCCGGACGGCCGGGAGATTGCGCAGGTCGGACTCGAAGACCAGCCGGAACGCCTCTCCGTCGCCCGCGACGAAGTCGAAGTAGGCCTGGAAACTGGCGGTGACGCGCTGACGGTTGTCGTCGGTGCTCTCCAGCGCCTCCCGCTGCTTCTCGACCAGGGCCTCGGAGTGTTCCTCCAGAAGGGCCAGGTAGAGCTCCAGCTTCCCGGGGAAGTGCTGGTACAGGACCGGCTTGCTGACTCCCGCGCGGTCCGCGATCTCGTCCATCGCCGCGGCGTGGTAGCCGCGGGCGACGAAGACCTCCTGAGCCGCTGCCAGGAGTTGGCGGCGGCGCCGGACCCGGGGCAGTCGCGTGCCCCGGGCGCGGGCGTCTGATGGAGCTGTCACACCCACACCCTCCGAACTCGGCATTGCAGATGCACGCCGTTCACCGGACATCTGCGTGGCTGACGCTGTCGGGCCCGGCCTCGGCTCTGTGACGCGGCCCGCAGCTTTTTTCCCATCCTACTCCGGCGTAGGTTCGGTGTGGGCGGTGAGGACGGAGGGACGCCCGTGGTCAGCGGCGTTCGTCCTCGTCCTGTCCGGCCTCCCGGACCTGCTCGATCACGTCGGCCTCGTCCGCCTGGTCGAAGTTCTCCTCCGAGGCCCGTTCGGTCCAGTCCTCACGGGGTTCGCCGTCGTCCGCCTGTTCGCGCTGCTCGGCCGCGTCGGCCTCGGGCACCGCCGAGGCGGGGTCCTCCTCCACGGGGGCGGTGCGTCGGTTCCCACTGTCAGTTGCCACCGGGTCCTCCCAACATCGTCGCGGAGCGTACGAGTGACACTACCCGCGCCGGGTGTCGGGGCAAGGGGAGCCGCGCGGCCGACCGCCGCGCACCGCGTGGAATGAACCCCCGGGCCTCGGTGGTTGACGGAGGTCAGGAAGCGACGAGTACCACGCCCACCCGGGGTGGGAATGGAATACCCCACCCGTTAGGTTGGGTATAACTGCAAGCAGCTCCGCGCACCGCCCCCCAGGTGGACGCGGAGCGATCCGAACAGTCATGAGGAGTCACCGTGTCGCTGCCGCCGCTGGTCGAACCAGCCGCCGAGCTGACCGTGGACGAGGTGCGCCGCTACTCGCGCCACCTGATCATCCCCGACGTGGGCATGGACGGCCAGAAGCGCCTGAAGAACGCCAAGGTGCTGGTCGTCGGCGCGGGCGGTCTCGGTTCCCCGGCCCTGCTCTACCTGGCCGCCGCCGGTGTGGGCACGCTCGGCATCATCGACTTCGACGTCGTCGACGAGTCGAACCTCCAGCGTCAGATCATCCACGGGCAGAGCGACGTCGGCCGTCCCAAGGCGGAGTCCGCCCGGGACAGCATCAAGGACGTGAACCCCAACGTCGAGGTCATCCTGCACCAGGACCGCCTGGAGTCCGACAACGCGTTGGACATCCTCGCGGGCTACGACCTGATCCTGGACGGCACGGACAACTTCGCCACCCGGTACCTGGTCAACGACGCCGCCGTCATCCTGAACAAGCCCTACGTGTGGGGTTCGATCTACCGGTTCGACGGTCAGGTCAGCGTCTTCTGGAACGAGTACGGGCCGCAGTACCGCGACCTCTACCCGGAGCCCCCGCCGCCCGGCATGGTCCCCTCCTGCGCCGAGGGCGGCGTCCTGGGCGTGCTCTGCGCGTCCATCGGCTCGGTGATGGTCAACGAGGCGATCAAGCTCATCACCGGCATCGGTGACCCGCTGGTCGGCCGCCTGCTCATCTTCGACGCCCTGGAGATGACCTGGCGCGAGGTGAAGGTCCGCAAGGACCCGGACACCGAGCCGGTCACGGAGCTCATCGACTACGAGGCCTTCTGCGGCGCCGTGTCCGAGGAGGCCACCGAGGCCGCCTCGGGCTCCACCATCACCGCTCCGGAGCTCAAGGAGCTGCTGGACAACAAGCCCGACGAGATCTTCCTCGTGGACGTGCGCGAGAAGAACGAGTACGAGATCGTCAGCATCCCGGGCTCCACGCTCATCCCCAAGGGCGAGTTCCTCAACGGCAAGGCCTTCGAGCAGCTGCCCCAGGACAAGCGCGTGGTCCTGCACTGCAAGTCCGGCGTGCGCTCGGCGGAGGCGCTGGCCGCCGTGCAGGCCGCCGGGTTCTCCGACGCCGTGCACGTGGGCGGCGGCGTGCTGGCCTGGATCAACCAGGTCGACCCGAGCCTGCCCGAGTACTAGCGAACCGAGAGGGCGGCGCCGGAGCACCGGCGCCGCCCTTCGTGTTTCCGGGTGGAGTTTTCCCTGGCCCGAAGCCCTACCAAGTGGGATAGATGGGTACGAATCACGCACGGGGCGCGCTGTCGACCCTCGGCACCGGCCCCTGCCGCGAGGAGGTGGCGTGATGCGTGAGAAGGGACGCTGGGCGGACGTGGCCACGGTCGTCCTCGGACTCGCCGTGGGTCTGAGCTGGGTCGGGCACGGGATGTACGGCTTCTCCGGGGCGACGTTCCTCCTGGTGGGCCTGGCGGTCATCGTCATGGCCACGATGTCCCTGACCAGGCCCGGAGCGCTGGTGACCGAGCTCGGCGTGACGGCGGCCGGGGTCCTGCTGTTCGTCCTGCCGTGGGCGCTGGGCTACACCGACGTCCTGGGGGCCGCGATCACGGCGTGGGTGGGTGGCGCGATCATCGCCGCCCTGGGCGCCTACGGGCTGGTGCAGGCCCGCGCGGCGCGCAGGCGCGACCCGGAGCTGGCGTGGGGCACCCACATGAACGTCGTGTCCGAGTAGCCGACACCGACGAGTGTCGGCGGGGGTGGATAGGCTCGGCGCATGGTCGAGCCCCACCCCCGAGAACCCGGCGAGGACGAGTCGGAGCCCGTCGACGAGTACACCGAGGAGGTCCTCTCGGTGGTCGAACGGATCCCGCCGGGCCGGGTCATGAGTTACGGCGACATCGCGGAGTACGTCGGTCGGGGCGGCCCCCGGCAGGTGGGGTCGGTGATGTCCCGCTGGGGCGGGGCGGTGCCCTGGTGGCGGGTGGTGCGCTCGGACGGGCGCCCCGCCGAGGGGCACCTCGTACGTGCCCGATCCCACTACGCGGCCGAGGCCACACCGATGCGCCCGAGCGGCGACCGGGTGGACATGCGGGAAGCCCGATGGGACGGGGGAAGCGGGGCCTGACGGGGGTGCCGGGCGCCGCCGTGGCGTCCGCGATGGTCGTCGACCTCTGGTGAACTGGAGGCGTGAACACATCCCCGTACCGTCTTGTGCGGCGCGCCCACCAGGTGCTGCCGCCTCCGGTGCTGGACGAGAACCAGCAGCGCGTGGTCGACCACCCCGGCGGTCCGCTCCTGGTCCTGGCCGGTCCCGGGACCGGCAAGACCACCACCATCGTCGAGGCCGTGGTGGACCGGATCGACAACCGGGGCGTGGACCCCTCCCGCATCCTGGTGCTCACCTTCAGCCGCAAGGCCGCCCAGGAGCTGCGCGAGCGCATCACCGGCCGCCTGCGGCGCACCACCAGGGAGCCCCTCGCGCTCACCTTCCACAGCTACGCCTACGCCCTCATCCGCCGTGAGTTCCAGCGGATGGGCGACGCCCCGCCCCGTCTGCTGTCCGGGCCCGAGCAGCTCATGGAGGTCCGCGAGCTGCTGAACTGGGAGTTCCAGGACGGCGCCGAGGAGTGGCCCGAGCGGCTGCGCCCGGCCCTGGAGACACGCGGGTTCGCGGAGGAGCTGCGCGACTTCCTCATGCGCGCCCAGGAACGCGGGCTGGGCCCCGCCGAGCTGGCCCTGGCCGCCGCCGAGCGCGACCGCGACGACTGGACCGCCGCCGCCGGGTTCCTGTCCCGGATGAACGGCCGCTTCGACATCGCTCCGGTCCCCACGCTGAACTACGCCGAGCTCGTGCGGGTGGCCGCGAACATGCTCTCCGACCCCGAGGTGCAGGAGCGCGAGCGCGCCGCCCACGAGGTGGTCTTCGTCGACGAGTACCAGGACACCGACCCGGCCCAGGAGGAGCTGCTGCGGGCCCTGGCCGGGGACGGCCGCGACCTCGTCGCGGTGGGCGACCCGGACCAGTCCATCTACGGCTTCCGCGGCGCCGAGGTGGACAACATCCTCGACTTCCCGCGCCGCTTCCCCACGCTGCGGCGCGCCGACGCCCCGGTCGTGGCGCTGCGCACCTGCCGTCGCAGCGGCTCCGTCCTCCTCGCGGCCTCACGCGGCCTCACCCGCCGCCTTCCCGCCGTGGCCTCCGCTCGGGGCCGGGTCAACGCGCACCGCGACCTCGTTCCGGCCGAGGGCGTCCCGGACGGCGAGGTGCACGTCCTCATGGCGGACAGCTCCACCCAGGAGGCCGCGGTCATCGCGGACACCCTGCGCCGCGCCCACCTGGTGGACGGGGTGCCGTGGTCGGACATGGCCGTCCTGGTGCGTTCCTCCAGCCGCCAGCTCCCGGTGCTGCGCCGCGCGCTCGCCGCCGCCTCGGTGCCGGTGGTCGTGGGCTCCGACGACCTCCCGGTGGCCGCCGAGCCCATCGTCCGCCCCCTGCTCGGCCTGATCCGCCACGGCCTGCGCCCCGAGGAGCTGGACGACGACGCCGCCCGCGAGCTCCTGATGAGCCCCTTCGGGGAGGCGGACTCGGTGCGGCTGCGCCGACTGGTGCGCGCCCTGCGCCGCCTGGACCTGGACCGGGTCGCGAACGCGGAGACCGACGAGACCACCGCCGGGACCGAGGACACCGGATACCGGCCCTCCGCGCGGCTCCTCGTGGACGCCCTGCGCGACCCCGGTGAACTCACCCTGGTGGACCCCGCCGTGGCCGCCCCGGCCCTGCGCGTGGCCAACGCCCTGCGCACCGTCCGGGAGCTGGCCGCCAAGGGCGCCGACGCCGAACAGGTCCTCTGGGAGCTGTGGCGGGACAGCGGCCTCGCGGACCGCTTCATGCGCGCCAGCCTGGCCGGGGGCCGCCGGGGCGCCGCCGCCGACCGCGACCTGGACGCCGTGGTGGCGCTGTTCGAGAGCGCGGCCCGCTACTGCGACCGCCTGCCGCCGGGCACCCCGGACGGGTTCCTGGAGGACCTGGCCGCCCAGGAGATCCCCGGCGACAGCCTCGCTGAGCGCGCCCCCGAGGGCGAGGCGGTGCGCATCCTCACCGCACACCGCTCCAAGGGCCTGGAGTGGGGGCTGGTCGTCGTCGCCGGCGCCCAGGAGGGAGAGTGGCCGGACCTGCGGCTGCGCGGTTCCCTGCTCGGCGTGGAGGAGCTGGTGGACTCCGGCAGCCACGCCGCCGACTCCTTCGGCGCCGCCCTGGCCTCCAAACTCCTGGACGAGGAGCGCCGCCTGTTCTACGTGGCCCTCACCCGGGCCCGCCGCTCCCTCTACGTCACCTGCGTGGGCGGTGACGACACCGACGAACGCCCCTCCCGCTTCCTCAACGAGATGGGCCTGGGCGACCCGGAGCCGGTCAGCACCGGCCGCCGCTGGCTCTCCCTGCCCGCGCTCGTCGCGGACCTGCGCTCGGTGGTGACCGACCCCGAGGCGCCCGACCCCCTGCGCACCGCCGCCGCCGCGCACCTGGCCCGCCTGGCCGAGGAGGGCGTCCGGGGCGCCGACCCGGCGGAGTGGTACGCGCTCACCCCCTTCTCCGACGCCCGACCGCTCTCCGACCCCGAGGACACCATCCGGGTGTCCCCCTCCCAGGTGGAGAGCTTCACCAACTGCCAGCTGCGGTGGCTGCTGGAGCGCGCCGCCGGGGCCTCCTCGGGCGACTCCGCCTCCGCGCTGGGCACCGTCGTGCACGCCGTCGCCGTCCTGGTGGCGGAGGGCGGCACCGCCGAGGAGGTCGGCGCCCGCATGGACGAGATCTGGGCCGACCTCGACTTCGGCGGCCCCTGGCAGTCCGACAAGCAGCGCGACCGCGCCGACGAGATGGTCCGCAAGTTCATCACCTGGGACGCCGTCAACGACCGCGAACTGGTCGTCACCGAGGAGGGCTTCAAGGTGGACGTGGGCGGGATCGAGATCACCGGCCGCGTGGACCGCCTCGAACGCGACTCCGACGGCCGCGCCGTGGTCGTGGACATCAAGACCGGCGGCACCAAGGCCGACGACCTGGCCCGCCACCCCCAGCTCGGCGTCTACCAGATGGCCGTGCTCCGGGGCGCCTTCGCCAAGCTCGGCCTGGCCGAACCCGGCGGCGCCGCCCTCGTCCAGGTCGGCAAGGCCGCACTCAGCAAGAAGGCGCGCGAGCAGGCCCAGCCCCCGCTGGGCGAGGACCCCGACCCCGGATGGGCGCAGACCCTCGTCCGCGAGGTCGCCACCGGCATGGGCGGGTCCCGCTTCGCCGCCACCCGCAACACCGGGTGCAACGCGTGCGCCGTGCGCGCCTGCTGCCCGGTCCAGGACGAGGGCCGACATGTCTGAACCCATCCCCGGGACCCCCGCCTCCGCATCCCCCGACCCCCACAGGCCCCGCTTCAGCCCGGCCGAGCTGGCCCGGCTCCTCAAGCGCCCCGAACCCACCGCCGAGCAGGCCCAGGTCATCTCGGCGCCGCTGGAGCCCGGGGTGGTGATCGCCGGCGCGGGTTCGGGCAAGAGCGAGACCATGGCGGCCCGCGTCGTGTGGCTGGTCGCCAACGGCCACGTGCGCCCGGAACAGGTCCTCGGGCTGACCTTCACCCGCAAGGCCACCGCCGAGCTGGCCGAGCGCGTGCGCAAGCGCCTGGAGCAGCTGCGCGACACCGAGCAGTTCCCGGACGAGCTGCTGGACGGCGAGCCCACCGTCTCCACCTACAACTCCTACGCGGGACGGATCGTCGCCGACCACGCCCTGCGCGAGGCGGTCGAGCCCACGTCGCGTCTGCTCAGCGAGGGCCAGGCCTGGCAGCTGGCCGCCCGGATCGTCGGTGAGTACGACGGCCCCATGGAGCACGTGAACGTCGGCGCGGACACCGTCACCCGCCGGGTCCTCGACCTGTCCGGGCAGATCTCCGACCACCTCACCACCACCGACCAGGTGCGCGGCGTGGGCCGCTGGATCCAGGCCGGGGTGGACGCGATGTCGCGCAAACCCACCCAGCCCACCCGGGACCTGGTGGACACCCAGCGCCGCCGCGAGCAGCTGCTCCCGCTGGTGGACCGCTACGACCACGCCAAGCACGCGCGCGAGGCGATGGACTTCGGGGACCAGATGGCGTTGGCCGCCCGCATCGCCCAGAACCACGCCGAGGTCGGGCTGATCGAGCGCGGCCGGTTCCGCGTGGTGCTCCTGGACGAGTACCAGGACACCAGCCACGCCCAGCTGGTGCTGTTGCGGGCGCTGTTCGGTGAGGGGCACGCGGTGACCGCCGTGGGCGACCCCTGCCAGTCCATCTACGGGTGGCGGGGGGCGATCGCCGCCAACCTCACCAGCTTCCCCACCGACTTCCCGGTCGCGCCCGGACGCCCCGCTCCGGTCCGCCGCCTCACCTTCAGCTTCCGCAACGGTGAACGGGTCCTGCGGGTGGCCAAGCGCATCTCGGAACCGTTGCGCGCCGAGGCGGCCGACGTCCCGGTGCTGCACCCCAGCCAGGCCAGGCAGGGGCGCGGCACGGCGCGCGCGGGGCTGTTCGCCACGGAGACCGAGGAGGCCGAGTGGATCGCCGACCACGTGCGGGACCTGCTCCGTGCCGACGCCGACCGGCCGGGTGGCCAGGTGTTCGCCCCGGACGGGCTGGTGTGGCCCGAGAGCGAGTCCGGCGGGGGGCCCGACGGCGGGGTCAGCCCCGGCGACGTCGCGGTGCTGTGCCGTAAGAGGTCCCAGTTCCCGCCGCTGCGCGACGCCCTGGAGGCGCGCGGCATCCCCGTGGAGGTGGTCGGCCTGGGCGGGCTCATGCTGGTGCCCGAGGTTCGCGACATCATCGCCACCCTGCGCGTGGTGCACGACGCCTCCGCCGGGAACGAGCTCGCCCGCCTGCTCACCGGTCCGCGCTGGCGGATGGGCCCCCGTGACCTCGCGGCCCTCGGCACCCGCGCCACCGAGCTGGCCCGGCACACCCGCCGCGACCTCACCGGACCGGCAGCGGAGGAGGGGGCGCACGAGGAGTCGGAGGACCTGCTGCGCCGCACCGTCCTGGACCTCACCGCCGAGAGCGGCAGTCTCGTGGACGCCGTCGACGACCCCGGTCCCGCCGAGAACTACTCGGAGACCGCCTACGAACGCCTCGGCCGTCTCGCGGAGGAGCTGCGCACCCTGCGCAAGCTCGTGGGGCAGCCGCTGCCGGACCTGATCACCGAGATCGAGCGGATGCTGGGCCTGGACATCGAGGTGGGCGCCCGCACCAACCGCGACCCCCTCTCGGCCCGCGCCGACCTGGACGCCTTCGTGGACCACGCCGTCCGCTTCGTCGGCAACTCCGAGGACCCCACCCTGGGGAGTTTCCTCGGCTACCTCAACGCGGCCGAGGAGAACGAGAGCGCCCTCAGCCCGGGGGAGCGCGTGGGCGGCTCGGACAGCGTGAAGCTCATGACCATGCACGGCGCCAAGGGCCTGGAGTGGCCCGTGGTGATCGTGCCCGGGGTGAGCGCGGGAGCCCGCGCGCCGCTCTTCCCCGCCAAGGCCCGCGACTCCCACGCCTGGGTGAAGGCCGACCACCAGCTGCCGTACCCGCTGCGCGGCGACCGCTCCAGCCTGCCCACGTTGCGCGGGGTCGAGAAGGAGGACATCGCCGCCTTCAAGGAGGCCGAGGAGGCCCGCCACCTGATGGAGGAGCGGCGGCTGGCGTACGTGGCGGTCACCCGGGCCTCCTACGAGCTGGTGTGCACCGGTCACTGGTGGGGACGGACCGGCAGTACCCCGCGCGGGCCCTCGGAGTTCCTGGAGGAGATCCGGGAGGCCTGTGAGCAGGGCGCCGGGGGAGTGGTGCGCTGGGATCCGCCGCCGGACCCGGAGGACACCAACCCGCACGACGAGGAGGAGTCCTCGGCGGTGTGGCCGCCCGAGGACGTGCCCGCCGCCTCGGGTTCCGCCGAGCCCGCCCCGGTGCTGCTGCCGGTCCCGGCCGTGCCGGAGCCCGTGCCGGACTTCGAGTACGAGCCGGAGTACGACCCCGAGTTCGACGACGTTCCGGCGCCCGACTTCGACGCGATCGTCGAGCCCGAGCCCGACCTGGACCCGGATTCGGTACCGGAGCGCGAGCCGACCCCGGGGGAACAGCCCCCCGCCGACTCCCGCCGTGCCCAGATCCTGGCCGGTGCGGAGCTGGTCGAGCAGGCGCGTGCGCGTCTGCGTGAGGGGAAACCGGCCGGGCCGAGGAAGCCCCCCGAGGGGCTGCGCCGCAGGCTCCAGGGCTGGGAGCGCGACACCGAACTGCTGCTCGCCCACCGGGACCGGGCCGCCAAGGGTCCGGGGGAGGGGCCGGTCCAGGTGGAGCTGCCCGACCACCTGTCCGTGTCCTCCATGGTCTGGCTGGCGCGCGATCCCTCCGCGCTGGCCCGGCAGATCCGCCGACCGTTGCCGAGGCCACCCGCGCCGCACACGCGCAGGGGCACGGCCTTCCACACGTGGTTGGAACAGCGGTTCGGCCACAACGCGACGCTGCTGGACGAGTTGCCGGGGGCCGCCGACGAGACCGCCGGTGAGGACGAGGACCTGGCCGAACTCCAGCGCCGGTTCGAGGAGAGCGAGTGGGGCGCGCGGATTCCGGCCGAGGTCGAGGTGCCGTTCGAGACGGTCATCGGTGACCGGCTGATCCGTGGCCGGATGGACGCGGTGTTCCATGACGCCGAGACCGGGCGGTACGACGTCGTGGACTGGAAGACCGGTCGACCGCCGGGTAACGACGTGGAGCGTCGGGCGGTCGGCGTGCAGCTCGCCGCCTACCGTCTGGCCTGGGCCGACCTGGCCGGGGTGGAGCTGGAGGAGGTTCGCGCGGCGTTCCACTACGTGCGGGCCGGAGAGACCGTGCGCCCCGCCGACCTGCTGGACGCGGATGGACTGGCGGCCCTGATCACCAACATCCCCGAACCCGGCTGAGCGCTCGGGCGATGCCCCCGGACATGACGGAGCCCGATCCACTCGGACTGAACTGCGGCAGCGAGGGTGGGTGTGTCCCTGGGTCTGTGCCGAGCGTGTGTCGTGTCGCGGCTGGTCATTGCCCCGGACGGAACTGCGGCAGCGAGGGCGGGTGTTTCCTGGGGTCTGTGCGGAGCGTGTGTCGTGTCGCGGCCGGTCACCCGCCCCAACGGAACTACGGCGGCGAGGGTGGGTGTGTCCTCGGCCCTGTGCGGAGCGTGCATCGTGTCGCGGCCGGTCATTGCCCCGGACGGAACTGCGGCAGCGAAGGTGGGTGTGTCCCCAGCTCTGTGCGGAGCGGGCTTCGTGTCGCGGCCGGTCACCCGCCCCAACGGAACTGCGGTAGCGAGGGAGCGAGCGGGGTCGGGGTCGGTGGTCCGTAGGGCGGGACGTGCTGTCGGGGGGAGTCTTCGCGCCTGCCTGCGGGCCTGGACCCAGGCCTGTCACGCCCTGGGCGGGGACGGCCTGGGCGGGGGTGTCGGGTGTGGGCATGACGGGGTTCCTCTCACTCCAGGCACACAGAAGTGCGGTTGGGCGTGCAGAAGTGCGGTGGGGCGTGCGGGGGTAGGGGGCCGGGGTTCGGCGGTTATTCGCGGGGTGGGCGTGGTGCTGGCACCCGGCCCGGTAGGCCCGGTATTCCTGGTGGGGTGGGTGGTCGGCCCCGGTTGCGGCCAGCCCACATCCTGCGGTCCTTACGCAACCCCCACCGGTGCTTCAACCGGTTATGAGTCGAGCACAAGGGCTGGATGTTGTCGGCGCTGGTACGCCCGCCCTGCCACCACTCCACGATGTGATCGGCCTGCGTCCACTTCAACGGCACATCACACCCGTACTGCCACGCACAAGTGGTGTGCCCCAGGTACGCGGCCGCTTTGATCTGCGGGGTCGCGGTCCGGTACTCGTGCCCCACGTCCAGCACCGCACCAGTGCGGTGCTCCACCATCAGGTGCCGCACCAGACTCTCCCCCAGCAGCTCCCGCACCATGCTGGTGGGGACCACCCGCCCCTCCTGCGTGGTCGCCGGGTCCTGGCCTTCGCCCCCGGCCAGGGTGGTGGCGGGGATGAGGATGTTGATGAGCGCCGCCGGGGTGGAGGGCTTCTCACACCCCTGGTGGGTCTGGGCGTGGCCCACCGCGTTGAAGAACGCGTCATAGTCCCGCTGCGCTCGCGACAGCCCCTCTTCGGGGTGGTGCGGGTTGGCGTAACCCTCCAACACCGCTTCCAACCGCAGCGCGTCAGCGGCCGACCCCCACGCCTGGAACAGGAAACTCCCACCGAAGGTCCGTGACAGCATCGCGCCCCGCTCGGCGTGGGCGGCGTCGTGGTCGCGTTCGATCCGGTTGGGGTCGAGCCTGGCCCCCATCTGCAGGGCGGCCCTACCCAGCCCCGCCACGCAGGTGTGGGGGCGTTCCTGTTTGAAGGCGAGCAGCCCGTGTTCCATTTTCGCGCGGAACAGGTCGGGGTCGGGGTTGTCGGCGGGGTTCCTTTTCTCCACCGCCCGTTCCACCCCCGACACCACCGCGGCGGCTTCTCCGAAAGAAAGCTCACCCGCTTCCATGGCCCGCGTGGTTCCCGGGAAAGTCTCACGTATTGCGGAGCGTCCCACGGTTGCCATTTCGTTGGCCTGGGCGGCGGGAATACCGAAGGAGTGTCGTATCCACTTCGCCAGGTCGCGCTGACCGCCCTCGCCCAGAAGCTGCCCGCTGGCCTCGATACGGGCCAGGGCGGTGACCATGTGGTACTTGATCTGGTCGAGCTCTTCCCACAGGCGGGTGGCTTGGTCCAGTACCTCGCCCTCACATCCGGGCGCCAGGTCGCGGGTGAAGAAGGCGGTGGCCTGTTCCCGGGCAGCGCGCACGGCCTCTTCCACCGGGGTGGACCCGGTGGAAGAGGCGGGTGCTGCGGGAAGGAGATCCATATTCCCATAGTAGGCTAATAGCTCTTTGTGGCACTATAGCCGAGTGGCCATAAAAGCGTTCCCATTGGCCAGGAGAAATGGTCGCCCGACCATTGTGGATAACCCCAAAAAGGTCGCACGGGTGTGCTACACAAACCCTCACCCGCCCTCGCTGCCGCTTTTCGCTGCCCACCTTGACCGGCCGCGACACGAAGCCCGCTCCGCACAGACCCGGAGGAACACCCACCCTCGCCGCCGCTTTTCGTCACCCACCTTGACCGGCCGCGACACGGCCCAGCGTTCCGCGCAGCCCCGGGACCGGACCCACCTTCGCTGCCGTCTTTCCTTGACCGGCCGCGACACGGCTCACCGTTCCGCGCAGCCCCGGAGGAACACCCACCCTCGTCGCCGCTTTTCGTTGCCCACCTACCGGCCGCGACACGGCTCACCGTTCCGCGCAGCCCTGGGACCGGACCCACCTTCGCTGCCGTCTTTCCTTGACCGGCCGCGACACGGCTCACCGTTCCGCACAGGCCCAAGGACCCCCGCTTCCCTCACCGCCCCCTCCGCTGCCCGCCCGGCCCGCCGGACTGTCGCAACCCCGCTGAACAGGCGAGATCTGGTTACCTGGACCGCATGGCAACGAGCGGGAGCGAAGGCTGGACGCCGGACGCGGAGACCATCCTCTGGTGCTTCGGTCGCGCCAACCTGGACACGGTCATGTCGACGATGAGGAGCGACGCCTCCTCACGCCTTCCCGACCTCGAACCCTGGTCCGACGACACGTTGCGGACCATCGCGGACATGGCGATCGAGGCGACCCTCTTCGATCTCTTCCACCAGGCGCGGAAGGCGGGGACCCGCTTTCCGGAGTGAGGGGTGAGAGGGGACCCCGGACCAGCTCCTGCCCCGGTCAGCCGGGCGCGGACCACCTGACCGGGGCGGCGCACTAGACGACGCCGAAGACGAAGCCGCCGGGGGAGTCGATGTCGTCACCGAACAGGTACAGGCGGGCCGACTGCACGAACTCCTCGCGGCTCATGTCGCCGTCCCCGTCGGTGTCCACGTGGGCGAACCGCTTGCGGGCGTCCTCCTCCTGGGCGCCCAGGGCCTTGGCGTACACCAGGAACTCCTCCTGGCTGATGGTGCCGTCACCGTCCCCGTCCAGCAGGTCGAAGACGGCCTCCGCGACGGCCTCGGCCGTGTTCCACCGGCTCCGGTCCTCCGTGGCCTCCTGCATGGCGTCCACGAACTGCTCGCGGTTCAGGCGCACCTCGGCGGAGGTCCGCACCAGCGTGCCCCACAGGGACTCGTACGCCTCCTGGATCGCGACGGCCCTGGGCGCCGACGCCTCCATGCCGTAGCCGGACAGGTACCGGTTCACGAGCCTCTGGTAGTCCGCCCAGGTCACGGCCTGGTCGCCGTCGGTGTCCAGGGTGTCGAAGAGGTCACCGAACCTGGCGGCGATCTGGGGGTTGTTGCTCACGCGGGCCTCCTGTGCGAGTGGGCGGGCCTTTCCCGCCCCTTGACTCAGAGTCCCGGTCAGCGTAGAAGGTTCCCTGTTCACACGGGGTGTTCACGCGGAAACCGTCCCTCGCCCCGCCGGTCGGGACAGAGTTCGGGGCCGGTTCACCCGCGCTTCCCCGCCGGGAACCGGCCCCTCCACCCGCGCCCGCCACGCTCGGGGCATGAGAGTGATCATCGTCGGCGCCGGGGTACTCGGCACCATGCACGCCTGGCAGGCCGTCTCCCGGGGCCATGAGGTCGTCCACATCGAACGCGAGGCCGCGGCCCGGGGCGCCTCCGTCCGCAACTTCGGCCTGGTGTGGGTCAGCGGCCGCTCCTCCGGACCGGAACTGGAGACCGCGCTGCGGGCCCGGGAACTGTGGGAGGGGATCGCTGAGCGCGTCCCCGACCTGGGCTTCCGCCCTTCGGGTTCGCTCACCGCCGTGACCACCGACGCCGAGCTGGCCGTGGCCGAGGCCGCGGCCCGGGGCCCTGAGGCGGAGCGGCGAGGGTTCGCACTGCTCACTGCCGACCGTGTCCGCGAGGTCAACCCGGCCCTGCGCGGGGACCTCCTCGGCGGCCTGTGGTGCCGCCGCGACGCCCAGGTCGAGCCCCGAGTGGCCCAGCGCGCCCTCCAGGCTGAGCTCGCCCGCAGCGGTCGGTACACCCTGCTCACCGGCCGGGAGGTCCGGGACCTCCCCGCGCCCGGGGCCGTTCGCGACGACCACGGCGAGGTCCACCACGGAGACCAGGTCGTGCTCTGCACCGGCGCCTGGCTCGGCGGCCTGGTCCGCGAACTCGCGCCCGACCTGCCCGTGCGCCGGGTCCGACTCCAGATGATGCAGACCGCCCCGCTGGACGCGGCCCTCACCACCTCGGTGGCCGACGCCGACAGCTTCCGCTACTACCCGGCCTACCGGGGCGCGGAGCTGGACGCCCTCAACGACGGGCAGCCCCAGCCGCCCACCGCCCGCGACCACGGCACGCAGCTGCTCATGGTCCAGCGCGCGGACGGCTCCCTCACGATCGGGGACACCCACGAGTACGCACACCCCTTCTCCTTCGACACCGTCGAGGACCCCTACGAACACCTCGCCGGGGTGGCCGAACGCCTCCTCGGCCGCCCGGTCCCGCCAGTCCGCCGCCGCTGGGCCGGGGTCTACGCCCAGTGCGTCGACACCGCGCGCGTCGTCCACCGCGCCCCCGTCGCCGACTCCGCGTGGCTGGTCACCGGGCCCGGCGGCCGGGGCATGACCTGCGCCCCCGCCCTGGCCGAGACCACCGCGGACCAACTGGAATGGTGACCATGACCGAGAACCCCGTCCGCACCGAACTGGTCGTGCTGGACATGGCCGGGACCACCGTCGCCGACGACGGCCTGGTCGAGCGCGCCTTCCGCGCCGCCCTGCCGGACTTCACCGAGTCCGACCTCGCGCACGTGCGCGCCACCATGGGCGAATCCAAGATCACCGTGTTCCGCCACCTCAGCGGCGGCGACGAGGAGCGCGCCCGGGACGCCAACACCGCCTTCGAGACCGCGTACGCCGACCTGGTGGACCGGGGCCACTGCGCCCCCCTGCCCGGAGCGGAGCGGACCCTGCGCCGTCTGCGCGAAGAGGGCCGCGTCGTCGCTCTGACCACCGGGTTCGCCCGCGACACCCAGGACCGGATCCTCGCGGCCCTCGGCTGGCGGGACCTGGTGGACCACACCCTGTGCCCGTCGGACGTGGGCGGGCGGGGCCGCCCCCACCCGGACATGGTCCTGGCCGCCGTCCTGCGCGCCGGGGTCTCCTCGGTGGCGGCGGTGGCCGTGGCCGGTGACACCGCCTCGGACGTGCGCACGGGGCTCAGTGCCGGGGCCGGACTCGTCGCGGGGGTCCTGACCGGCGCCCACGACGCCGACACCCTGCGCGCGGCCGGGGCCACCCACGTGCTGGACTCCGTCGCCGCCCTGCCGGACCTGCTCACCGAGCGCGAGGCCGCCCGGGGCTGATCCCGGCCCCGGACACGCGGCGCCCCCGCACCGTCGTCGCGGTGCGGGGGCGCCTGGTGCGGGTCCGTCCGGGTCAGGAGGCGAGGACGTCCTCGATCTGGCCCATGGCCTCCTGCATACCCTCGGCCATACCCATGTCCAGCATCTGCTCCATCGCCTCCGTGGACGCGAAGGTGGTGCGCACGGTCATGCGGACGCCGCCGCCGTGTTCACCGATGTCCACCCGCACGGAGGCGACGGGCAGGTCGCCCGGGTCGCCCGGTGTCTCCCCGAAACCGTCCGTGAACTCCAGCGAACGCGGCGCCTCCACCCTCTCCACCTGCCACCATCCGTGGTGCTGGTCGCCCTCGGGACCGGTCATGTAGTACGTGACGGCGCCCCCGGGCGTGAACTCGTGCAGGACCACCGTCGCCGGGTAGGTCGGCGGCCCCCACCAGCGCTCCAGCTGGCGCGGGTCCGACCACAGCTCCCAGCTCCGCTCCACGGTGGCGGGCAGGTCGCAGGTGAGCGTGAGGGTCTGGTTCTCGAAGTCCTTGTCAACACTGGTGACAGCCATCGGTTCGATCCCTTCGTGGTGGTCCGAGGCGCTACGCGCCGGGCGCCTCGGTCTGGTCGGAGCGCTCCGTCTCGGGCCGCGCCGTGATGATCGGCGGGGCCGGACCGGCACCGACAGCTCCCCCTCCACCGGTGGTACGGGATGTCGTGGCGCGTGGTCTCCGACAGGGCGTGGAAGATCAGGTCCACGCACTCGTCCTCGTTGGACGCACTGTGTACGACCCATCGTCGGCGCAGTCCACCCCCGTGACAAGGAGTCGCGAGGTCAAGTCCTCTTTGTCCAGGTTCTAAGGTCGATCCTGACAAGGATGTCTAGGACAAGGACGGCTGATGGACGCGCGCGCCTATATCGAGGCCCACCGGGACGAGTTCCTCTCCTCGCTCAAGGAGTGGCTGGCGATCCCCTCGATCTCCGCAGACCCCGAGCACCACGACGACGTGCGCCGTTCGGCCCGCTGGCTGGCCGACCACCTCACCGCCACCGGGTTCCCCACCGTCGAGGTCTGGGAGACCCCCGGCCTGCCCGCCGTGTACGCCGAGTGGCCGGCCTCCGACCCCGCCGCGCCGACCGTGCTCGTCTACGGCCACCACGACGTGCAGCCGGTGGACCCCCTGGAGGAGTGGGAGACCGAGCCCTTCGTCCCCACCGAACGCGGCACCTCCCTGTACGCGCGCGGCGCCTCCGACGACAAGGGCCAGGTCCTCTTCCACGCCCTCGGCGTGCGCGCCGCCCTGGCCGCCTCCGGCGGACAGGCCCCGCCGGTCACCCTCAAGTTCCTCGTCGAGGGCGAGGAGGAGTCCGGCTCCGTCCACTTCGCGGACCTCATGAAGGCCAACCGCGAGCGCCTGCGCTGCGACGTCGCCGTCATCTCCGACACCACCATGTGGGCGGCGGACACCCCGTCCATGTGCGTCGGCATGCGCGGCGTCACCGACGTCGAGATCAGCCTGTACGGCCCCGAGCGCGACCTCCACAGCGGCTCCTTCGGCGGCGCCGTGCCCAACCCGCTCAAGATCATGAGCGACGTCCTCTCCGGTCTGCACGACGCCGACGACCGGGTCGCGATCCCCGGCTTCTACGACGGTGTCGTCGAGGCCAGCGCCGAGGAGCGCGAGCTCATCGCACGACTGCCCTTCGACGAGGCCGAGTGGCTGGCCACCGCAGCCTCCACCGCCGCGCGCGGGGAGAAGGGGTACAGCACCCTGGAGCGCGTCTGGCTGCGGCCGACCGCCGAGATCAACGGCATGTGGGGCGGGCACACCGGCGCGGGCGGCAAGACCATCGTCCCCCGCTCCGCCCACGCCAAGATCAGCTTCCGCCTCGTCCCCGGCCAGGAACCCCTGGAGATCCAGGACCGCGTCCGCGCCTACGTGGAGGCCGCCACCCCCGAGGGCGTCCGCGCCGAGCTGGAGTTCGGCGGGCCGGGCGTGCGCGCCTGCGCCTCCGACCTGTCCTCCACGGCCCTGAAGGCCGCCCGCTCCGCCATGGGGCGCGCCTTCGGCAAGGAGGTCCTCTTCACCCGCGAGGGCGGCAGCGGCCCCGAGGCCGACATCGCGGACATCCTGGAGGCGCCGCTGGTGTTCGTGGCCGTGGGCCTCAACGAGGACCGCATCCACGCCCCCAACGAGAAGGTCGAGACGCCGCTCCTGCTCAAGGGCGCGGAGAGCGTCGCCCACCTGTGGGAGGAGCTCGGCGCCGCCACGGACGCCTGAGCCCCCGCCCCGGATCCGTTCGCGGCCGCCGCAGTCCGGGCGGCGGCCGCGCGGGTTTGCCCAACGGGAGTGCGCGGACCCCCCGAAGGCGTTACACCTGGGGGAGAACCACCACGTCGGAAGGTCCCATGGAAACCGAAGCCACACCCCTGCTCGCCCGGTCCACCGTCGACCCCGCCGGACACCGGCGCGGAGACGACGCCTGGCTCGCCGCCGCCTGGGCCGACCCCGGCACCCGCGTCCTCGTCCTGGAGGGCGGAGAACCCGGCAGCTACGGCTGGCAGGCGCTCATGGCCAAGCAGTCGCGGGCCCTCGTCACCACCGGGCAGACCCGGGAACTGGTCCTGACCGACCCCCACCACGCGCCCCCGGGCGAGCGCTACCTCCTGGGCAGCGACGGCGACCGCGCCTACTTCGCCGTGCGCTCCCACCAGGAGCTGGAGCCCAATCCCGTCGCCGAACCCGCGTCCCTGCGCGAGGTCGGCGCGATCCTCAGCGACCACGACACCGGCCTGTTCACCCGTGCCATCGCCCTCGCCAACTGGAACGCCAGCCACGGCTTCTGCCCCCGCTGCGGCGCACCCACACGCATCGAGAAGGCCGGTCACGTCCGCGTCTGCGAGGAGGAGGGCACCGAACAGTTCCCCCGGATGGACCCGGCCGTGATCATGCTGGTGCACCGTGAACGCGACGGCCAGGAGGAGTGCCTGCTCGGCAACAACCCCCACTGGGACGCGAAGCGCTTCTCCGTGCTGGCCGGGTTCGTCGACGCGGGCGAGTCCCTGGAACAGGCCGTGATCCGCGAGGTCGCGGAGGAGGCCGGCGTGGTCGTGGAGTCGCCCCGCTACGTGTCCTCCCAGCCGTGGCCGTTCCCGCGCAGCCTCATGATGGGCTACACCGCACGCGCGGTGGGCGAGACCGAACGCACCGACGACGAGATCGCGGAGACCCGCTGGTTCACCCGGGCCGCACTGGCCGAGGCCGTGCACTCCGAGGAGGTCAGCCTCCCCGGCCGGGTCTCCATCGCGCGCACGCTGATCGAGCACTGGTACGGCGCGGAGCTGCCCGGAGGCTGGTGAGCCGCGGCGACGGAACCGTCACCGCGCACACGGGCGGACCGGAACCGCGGGCCGTCCGTCCCCCCGCACCGGACGCCCGCGGCCCACACCCTCGGGCCCGCTCCACCGGGACCCGCGACCCGGGCCGAGTCACCCGGGGCGGTTCAGGCGGTCCCGGTCCCGGTCAGCTCGTCCGGAAGGACGGTCAGCGGACTCGTGCTGCTGTCCACCACGTCCTGAGCCAGGTCGGCGACCTTCCTGCCACGCGACCTGGCCGAGGAGCGCAGTCTCTCGAACGCCTCGCGCGGCGGCATCGTGTGCCGCTCCGCCAGCACGCCGATGGCCTGCTCCACCACGACCCGCGAGTGCAGCGCGTGCTCCAGCTGCGTGATCGTGTGCCGCAGCCGCTCCACCTCGGAGGCCCCCTCCGGGGCCCGGCCGGGCGCCTGCGTGCGGGGACGGCCGGTCCCCGCCTCGGAGGTGAGGAGATCCGCCAGGACCATGGCGCTGACCAGGTCAGGCGCATCGTGCCCGTGCTGCTCGGTGCCCACGCGCCACCCGTTAGGGGTGCGCCGCACCACTTCGACGGTCACCGTGTCGGTGACCGCCACGTCATGAGGCCTCATATCGTCCCCCAACTCAACACTCCCCGTCATCGTCCGCGCTACGGTGCCGACCTCGCCGCCGTACGGAACGCGGGGGTGTCCGCCCCCTGGGGGAGGGGGTCCCGCCGCGCGGGCCGCACCAGGGCGGCCCGCGCCGTTCGTCCTCAGGACAGCTCGGCCAACTTCTTCTTCACCTGAGCGAGGGACGGGTTGGTCATCGCGGTCTCGTCGCTGAAGACCACCGTCGGGACCGTCTGGTTCCCGTTGTTGACCTTCATGACGTACTCCGCGGCCTCCGGATTCTCCTCGATGTTCACCTCGCGCACCGCGATGCCCTCACGGGAGAGCTGGCTCTTGAGGCGCTTGCAGTACCCGCACCAGGGGGTGCTGTACATCGTGAATCGTTCGGTGCCCGTACTCGTCATCTCGCTCACGTCTTCCTGGTCGACGGTCATGTTCGGGGATCAGTACCCCCATTCCAACACCAAGGGGGTCCCGCCGCTTCCCATGACCGATCGACACAACGTGGGACGCCTCACAGGGCCTCCTGGTTCTGGAATGTCTCACCCGGACTGTTCGGGCAGCTCGGGGAAGCGCCGCCGCCGACACCCGCGCACCCGGCCCATCCGCTCCCGGTGACGACCGATACTTGAGAGACTGTGCGCCCACGGCGAGTCAGCCGCCCCGGCGGACGCAGCCTCCCCAACCAGATTCAGGAGCACCATGGACCCCGACCGCGTCCTGGAGGGACTGGACCCGGAACAGACCGAGGCGGCGCGCGCCCTGCGCGGCCCCGTGTGCATCCTCGCCGGTGCCGGAACGGGGAAGACCAGGGCCGTCACCCACCGGATCGCGCACGCCGTCGCCAGCGGGGTCGTCTCCGAACAGCAGATCCTGGCGGTCACCTTCACCGCCCGCGCCGCCGGGGAGATGCGCGGTCGGCTCCGCTCCCTGGGCGCCCCCCGGGTCCAGGCCCGCACCTTCCACGCGGCCGCGCTGCGCCAGCTCGGGTTCTTCTGGCCGCAGGTGATCGGCGGGGAGAAGCCCAAGCTCATCGAGAGCAAGCTCTCGGTGGTGGCGCGCGCCGCCAACTCGGTCGGCCAGCAGCCGGACCGGCTCGGGCTGCGCGACCTCGCCAGCGAGATCGAGTGGGCCAAGGTCACCCAGGTGCGGCCCAGCGACTACGACAAGGCCGTGGCCAAGTCCGGGCGGCAGGCCCCCATGAACGCCGGCGAGGTCGCCCGGGTCTTCGAGGCCTACGAGGAGCTGTGCCGCGAGCACAACCTCCTCGACTTCGAGTCCATGCTCGAACTCACCGCCGGGATGATCACCGAGTACCCGGCCATCGCCCAGCGGGTCCGCGACCAGTACCGGTACTTCGTCGTGGACGAGTTCCAGGACGTCAACCCCCTCCAGAAGCTCCTCCTGGACGCCTGGCTGGGCGACCGCGACGACCTGTGCGTGGTGGGCGACCCCAGCCAGACCATCTACTCGTTCGCCGGGGCCACCCCCAGCTACCTCACCGGGTTCGCCAACCGCTACCCGCACGCCACCGTCGTCCGGCTGGTCCGCGACTACCGCTCCACGCCCCAGGTGGTGCGGGTGGCCAACCACGTCATCGCGCAGGCCAGGGACACCACCTCCGCCAACCACCTCACCCTCCAGGCGCAGCGCCCCGACGGACCGGACCCGCTGTACCAGGAGTACGACGACGAGCCCGCCGAGGCCACCGGGGTCGCACGCAAGATCAGCGTCCTGCTGGAGGACGGCACCCCGGCCAGCCAGATCGCGGTGCTGGTGCGCACCAACTCCCAGTCGGCCTCCTACGAGCAGGCCCTCGCGGACGAGGGCGTCCCGTTCACCGTGCGCGGCACCACCCGCTTCTTCGAGCGCCCCGAGATCAAGCAGGCCGTGCACACCCTGCGCGGGGCCCGGCACGCCGCCGCCGACGAGGTGGCCGAACCCCTGGTCGCGACGGTGCGCGGCCTCCTCTCCCAGATGGGCCTCACCGACAGCGCGCCCGAGGGCCGCCAGGCCCGGGAGCGCTGGGAGTCGCTGTCCGCGCTCGCCCAGCTGGCCGAGGACATGGCCGCCAGGCCCGGCCCCGACGGACGCCCCGCCACCATGGGCACGTTCGTCGAGGAGCTGGAGACGCGCATGGCCACCGAGCACGCGCCCGGGTTCGAGGGCGTGACCATCGCCTCCCTGCACTCCGCCAAGGGCCTGGAGTGGGACGCGGTCTTCCTCGTGGGCCTCACCGAGGGCATGATCCCCATCATCTACGCCGAGACCGACGAACAGGTGGAGGAGGAGCGCAGGCTCTTCTACGTGGGGGTCACCCGCGCCCGCGAACACCTGGCCATGTCCTGGTCCCTCTCGCGTTCCCCGGGCGGCCGCAAGTCCCGCAAGCCCTCCCGATTCCTCGACGGCCTGCGCCCGGCCTCGCCCTCCACCGCGAACCGCCGCGACCGGCGTAAGGGCGGAACGGCGCGCTGCCGGGTCTGCTCGAACGTGCTCTCCGACGCCACCGAGCGCAAGCTGGGCCGGTGCGTGGACTGCCCCTCGACCTACGACGAGGCCCTCCTGGAACGGCTGCGCGACTGGCGCAAGCGCACCTGCCAGGAGCAGAAGGTGCCCGCCTACGTGATCTTCACCGACGCCACCCTCCAGGCCATCGCCGAGCAGGAACCCTCCAGCGTCTCCCAGCTCACGGCGGTGTCCGGGGTGGGTCCGGCCAAGCTCGACCGTTACGGTGAGGCGGTGCTCGCGCTGGTCGCGGGGAGGGAACCGGCGGGGGAGGCCGGGGACGGAGAGGACGAGGATGAGTGAACACGACGCCGAACGCAGGGGCCAGTCGCTGGCCGACCTGCTGAGGGTCCTGGACCTGGAGCGGATCGAGGTCAACATCTTCCGGGGGATCAGCCCGGCGGAGGGGCCGCAGCGGGTCTTCGGCGGACTGGTCGCCGGGCAGGCGCTCGTGGCCGCGGGCCGGACCGTGCCCGCCGAACGGTACGTGCACTCACTGCACGCCTACTTCATACGGCCCGGCGACCCCACCGTGCCGATCGTCTACGAGGTGGACCGGGTCCGCGACGGGCGTTCGTTCACCACCCGCCGGGTCGTGGCCGTCCAGCACGGGAAGGCGATATTCACACTCTCGGCCTCCTTCCACAAGGAGGAGCCCGGACTGGACCACCAGATCCCCATGCCGGACGTCCCGCCGCCCGAGGAGCTGCTCAGCACCCGTGAGCGGCTGCGCGAGGCGTTCGGGAAGGTCCCCAACTTCGTGCAGTGGCACCCCATCGAGATGCGGCCGGTGGGCGCGATGTCGTTCGAGGCCGAACGCGACCCGGAGCTGCGCACGGCCACCAACCCGGTGTGGTTCAAGGTGGACGGCGAGCTGCCGGACGACCGCCTCACCCAGGTCTGCCTCATGACCTACGCCTCGGACATGACCCTGCTGGACACCGTGCTGCTCCGGCACGGGAGGTCGTTCGCGGGGATCGCCATGGCCAGCCTCGACCACGCGATGTGGTTCCACCGCCCGTTCCGCGCCGACGAGTGGCTGCTGTACGCGCAGGAGTCCCCGACCGCCCAGGGCGCCCGGGGGCTGGCGCGGGGCCTGGTCTACACGCGCGACGGCCAGCTCGTCTGCTCCGTGGTGCAGGAGGGCATGATCCGCGTCGTGGACGCGGAGGGCTGGTCCTGACGGACCGGCACCACAGGGCTCGGGGCAACGTTCCCGGGCCCTTCGTCATTCCCGGTGAGTTCTGGCCGGATGCGGACGTTTTCCCAGGTCAAAAATGGGTTGCCGATCTTTGTGGGCGGCCCGTAGTGTGTACTCGTCGAACCAACCGCTCTCGGTACAGGTGCGAGACCCTGTGCCCGACTTCGAAGGAGGTGCCCGATCAAATGACCACCACGGAGATGAACTCGATGACCTCGTTGTCCCTCGCTTCCGAGGCCGCTTGGCGTCCGTTCCCGACAGGAGTCGTGTCGGGCATCGGCCTGAGCGGTAGCACCATCGGCGGTCGTCCGAGCGCCCAGAACGGCATCCAGTCCCTCGGCATGGTCCAGCTCATCGGATCTGGCCTCGTGTTCCAGGGGACCGGTATGTCCGAGTCCGGCGTCATCGGCGAGCCGCGCCACGAGTCCGAGCCTGCCCTTGATCGCGGCAAGTTCACCGGTGGCGTCATCGAGGCATCGCACGAAACCCCGCGCTACGGCGCATCGGGGGAGTGTCCACGGAAGATTCCGGCCTAGAGCAGCACAGGCCGAGATCCTCGACCGTGGCCGCGGACCCCGACACAGGGGCCGCGGCTTTCTTTGTATCTCCGTTCGTTCTCCGTCCCCCAGGGGCGCGGGAACAGGCGGCGGCATCGCAAGTCCAGGTCCCTCACCGGACCCGTTCCGGTGACTGAACACCGACCGCGTTGTACGAACGATCAAAGATCTTGGAGGGCACCGATGCTCGCGTCGGTCCTGGAAGCGCCCCAGCTGGGCGAGGTCGACATTCCCTGCCGTATGGAGCCGGACCTGTTCTTCGCGGAGTCCCCCGCGGAGGTCGAGGCGGCCAAGGCGATCTGCGGTTCCTGCCCCATCCGGGAGCAGTGCCTGGCGGACGCGCTCGAACGGCGTGAGCCGTGGGGCGTCTGGGGCGGGCAGCTGCTCGTCTCCGGTCAGGTCGTGGCGCGCAAGCGCCCCCGTGGCCGTCCCCGCAAGAACCCCGCGCCCGTCGCCGCCTGAACACCCCAAGAACCCACGAAACCCAGAGGACTCGAAACGATGATGCAGGAACTCATGCAGATGGTGGAGCGCACCGACGAGGAGCCCCGCGACCTTCAGATCAGACGGCTCGGCGCCCGACAGCTGCGCGCCCGGCAGCGCGAGGAGCGCCGTGCGGAGCAGGCGATCATGGAAATCGCGTGGTCAAGGCTATGTTGACGCGGACTGACAAGTGAGTGAACGAACGAGACCGAAGGGCGTCAGGAACGCGCCGTTCGGTCTCGTTTGTGTAACCAAAACCAGCGGGAGGCCCCGAATCCGGTCCCAGTGTGTCCTGTCTCACCAGGCCTGAAGCCCCCTGGTCAGAGGGGAATCCGCGACGGGACCCCGATTCCGCCCCCGAAGGCCCGGGCCGGACACGGCGCGAAAGAAATCACATATCCGGACAACCCACACCTGTTCGCGAGGGCCCACCTCGGATACCGTAAACACTGTGCCCTCGAACACCAAAGTCGAGGTACGACGCAGTCCTCGTCGCCGCCGCACCGTGTCGGCCTACAGGGACGGGGACACCACGGTCGTCCTCGTGCCCGCGACGTTCTCCCGCGCAGAGGAAAAGCGCTGGGTGGACCAGATGCTGCAGAAGCTCCGCGCCCGGGAGGGCCGCAGGCACCCCGGTGACCGCGAACTCCAGGACCGCGCCGTCGAACTGGCCGAACGCTACCTGGACGGGACCCACCTCCCGGACAGCGTCCGCTGGGTCGACAACCAGAACTCCCGCTGGGGTTCCTGCACCCCGGACACCCGCACCATCCGCATCTCCCGCCGCGTCGCCGGCATGCCCTCGTGGGTGGTGGACTACGTCCTCGTCCACGAGCTGGCCCACCTGCGCATCCCGCACCACGGTCGCGACTTCTGGGACCTGGTCCGGCGCTACCCCAAGGCCGACCGCGCCCGCGGCTACCTGGAGGGGTTCAGCGCGGGCAGCCGCTCCGACCGCGACGACGAGGACCCGGACGAGGCCCTCGAACCCGACGAGGTCGCCTTCGAGGAGTAGGGCCTACTTGCCGTAGTGGTATCGGCAGGCGACGATGCGGATCTCGTCCTCGTGCAGCCGGTAGACGAGTCGGTGCTCGTCGGTGATGCGGCGCGACCAGTAGCCGTGGAACCCGTGGCGCAGGGGTTCGGGTTTCCCCATGCCCTCGTTGCCATGCCGGTCGATGTCCCTGATGAGCACGTTGATGCGTTTCAGGACCTTGCGATCCTGGCCCTGCCACCAGACGTAGTCCTCCCAGGCAGTCTCCGCCCAGACGAGCTTCATTCGGCGAGGCCCCGCTCTATTCCGTGCCCGGACTCCACCTGCTCGATGGCGTCGACCAGACGGCGGGCGTTCTCGGGGCTGCGGAGGAGGTAGGCGGTCTCTCTGAGTGACTCGTACTCGGACAGGGCCATCATCACGACCGGCTCGTGCCCGGCTCTGGTGATGATGACCTCCTCGCGGTCGTTGACGACCGCGTCCATGGTGGCCGCGTAGTGGGCACGGGAGTCGGAGTAGGTGATCGTCTTGGTCACGGTTCCTCCTGAGTGCCAGAGCGAAGTTCTCGTCTCCCAATGTACAGGAAGTTGTACATCGAGTGGAGTGTCGGGTGAGAGGGTCCCTCAGTCACCCGACGCGTCGAGCTCCCGTTCGGAGGCCCTGACGTCGGCGGCGACGCGCACCAGCACCACGGCGCTCACCACGAGCAGCACCCCGAAGACGGCGGCGTAGTAGGTGGTGGTCCCGCCCCACGATCCCGAGACGGCGGCACGGCCCAGGACCGCGACCAGCAGCACCCCCATGAACCCGACGACACCCTGCCCGAGCCGCAGCGAACGCCGCTTCTGCTCCACCCGGGCGCGGGCGACCTCACGCGGACCGACCAGCCCGGCGCGTTCGTCGGCCAGGAGGCTGTCGGCCGCCTTGCGGACCCGTCTGGCCAACAGGACCAGGACCAGCCCGCCGAGCATGCCGACCACGGTGATCAGGGACACGGCGAACGCCTCACAGCGGGCCGGAGGTGCATGGTCTGTTCCGTTCCGTCGGGCGTCGGGGGTACGCACCACGAGGGGCCCGGCCGGATCTCCTCCGGGCGGGCCCCTCGTGGTTCAGTTCGCGGCGGTGATCCGCCGGTGCGCGCGGACGGCGGCGTCCACCAGGGCCCGGACGGAGTCGTCACTGGGCTCGGGCAGGGCCTCCACCGGGAACCAGTCCAGCCCGGCGGACTCCTCCGGGTCCCGGACCAGCACGGCGTCGGCCGGAGCCACCGCCGCGTACTGCACGTCCAGATGGAAACTGCCCCCGCCGCACGGCACCGCGTGGCGGTCCAGCCGCACCGGCTCCGGCAGCAGGGTCAGACCCCGGATCCCGGACTCCTCGGTGGCCTCCCGCAGCGCGGCGCCGCCCAGGGTGGTGTCCTCGGGCTCGCAGTGGCCCCCGGTCTGCAACCACATCCGGTGGACGCGGTGCAGCACCAGGGCCACCCGGGAACCGTCGGCGGAGACGATCGCGGAACTCGCGGTCAGGTGCCCGGGCAGGCAGGTACGCCACATGGCGTCACCGTGGGCGTCCAGGTGCCCCAGGTAGGAGCGGCGCAGCTGCTCCTGGTCGGCGTCGGGCGCGGTCCACGCGTCCAGCACCGACCGGGCGTCGGCGTGCAGAGTCACCTACTTGCCGTCCTCGTCGTCGTCGCCGGGCCGGGGGCGCTCGGAGCCGTCGGGGTCGGTCAGCGACGAGATGTCGAAGTCCGTGCCCTCGAACTCGCTGCGCCCGTGCACGAAGGCGTCCGGGTCGTCCAGGTCGTCGGCGGTCGGCATCAGGTCCGGGTGCTGCCACACGGCGTCCCGGCCCTCCACACCACGGGCCTCCTCCAGCGCGGCCCACAGGGCTCCGGCCTCGCGCAGACGGCGCGGGCGCAGCTCCAGGCCGACCAGGGCGGCGAAGGTGTGTTCGGCGGGCCCACCGGTGGCGCGGCGGCGCCGGGTGGTCTCCGCGAGGGCGCCCGACTGCGGCAGCCGTTCGGACACGGCCGAGGACACCACGGTCGCCACCCAGCCCTCGATCAGGGCGAGGGTGGTCTCCAGGCGCTTCAGCGCGGCCTTCTGCTGGGGGGTGTCCTCCGGTTGGAGCAGTCCCTCGCCACCCAGCCCGCCGGACAGGGCCTCCTGGAGCGCCTCCGGGTTGGAGAGGTCGACCCCGCCGAGCTTGTCCTCCAGGCCGCTGACGTCGAACGACATCCCGGCCGCGTACTCCTCGACCAGCCGGGACACGTGGGAACGCAGCCACGGCACGTGCGAGTACAGGCGGTGCACGGCCGCCTCACGGGCGGCGAGGTAGAGGCGCACCTCGTCCTCGGGGATCTCCAGGCCCTCACTGAAGCGGGCCACCCCCGAGGGCAGCAGGGCGGCGTTGCCCTCACCGGCCAGCGGAAGGCCGATGTCGGTGGTTCCGATCACTTCCTGGGCCAGCTCACCGATGGCCTGACCGGCCTGCTGGCCGACCATCATGCCGCCCATCTGCTGGATCATCCCCAGCAGCGGACCGGCCATGGAAGCCATCTCCTCAGGGAGGTTCTGCCCCATGGCCTGGACCGTCTTGGCGGTCAGCGGGTCGCACAGCTGCGCCCACGAGTCCATCGTCTTCTCGATCCACTCCGACCGGCTCCAGGCCTGGGCGGTCTGGAGCCCCGAGGGCAGGTCGGTAGCCTGGTCGAGCCACAGGTCGGCGAGGCGCAGTGCCTCCTCGATCCGTGCGTAGTCGGCGGGCGGCACACTCGGGTCCCCCTTCTGGGACACCGCGTGCCGCGCGATGTTCTTGGCCATGTCCCAGTTGATGCCGGACGTCGGGGACGTCTGACCGGCCTCCGGCGCACCGGGGGCGGGCTGGGACGACATCATGTCCGCGAACTGGCGGAGCATGTTGGCCATCTGTTGCGGGTCACCGAACGGGAATCCGTCCGGTGTTCCGGGGTTCCCCCCGCCCGGGCCGCCGCTGCCGGCACCCGAGCCGGAGTCGCCTGAACGGCGTCCGGACTCGTCATCGGGATCGTTCGGCATGCTGAAACCGAAAGGCAGGTCGCTCACAATCAGACCTCAGGCAGGATTAGGTTTGGTCTCCACTGTCACGTTAGCTGGGAGTCGCCCGGAGTGAATACCGAAAGCAGCCAGGTTCGCCCACAGCACAGCCCCTCGGATCGGGCGGGCATGGTGGTGGCGGTCACCGGTGCCGCCTCCGGAGTGGGCCGACTCCTCGTGCAACGCCTGGCCGCCCCAGAAGGTTCCATCTCGGCGCGTGAGGTCGTGGCGATCGACGACGAGTTCGCCGACCTGCGCGGGGTGACCTGGCGCATCGCGGACGTCCAGGACCCGGGCCTGGTCTCCCGCCTGCACGGGATCGACGTCCTCGTGCACACCGCCGACGACCGCTCGCTGGAGACCAGGCCGTCGTCGCGCCGGGCGCACAACATCCGGGCCGCGCAGACCGTCCTGACGGCGGCCGCCGCCGCGGGCGTCCCGCGCGTCCTCCTCATCACCAGCACCATGGTCTACGGCGCGGCCCCCGACAACCCGGTCCCGCTGCCCGAGAACGCCACCCGCGTCTCGGACAACAGCGAGGGCCTCATGGGCGACTTCGCCGAGGTCGAGGAGCTGGCCGAACGCGCCCGCAGGGCCCACCCGGGCCTGAGCGTCACCGTGGTGCGCCCCGCGCCGCTCGTCGGCCCCGAGCTGGACACCCTCCTCAGCCGCCACTTCTCCGCGCCCCGGCTGCTCACCGTCAAGGGCCACGAACAGCACTGGCAGTTCTGCCACGAGGACGACCTCGCCTCCGCGCTCGCCTTCTGCGCCCTGCACGAGGTGACCGGCACCGACGGGGTCGTCGCCGTGGCCAGCGAGGGCTCACTCACCCAGGGGGAGGTGGAGGAGATCGCGGGGATGAAGCACTTCGAGGTGCCCGCCAACCTCGCCTTCGGGGCCGTCCGCCGCCTCCACCAGGCCCGCATCACCCCGGCCGCCGCCGGAGAGATCAAGTTCCTCGTCTACCCCTGCGTGGTGGACGGCGCCTCCCTGCGCGAGGCCGGGTGGAAGCCCGACCACGACAACGAGTCGGCGCTGGCCGCCCTGCTGGACTCCAAGAGCGGCAAGCACGCCATCGCCGGGCGCAGCCTCGGACGCAAGGAGGTCACCATCACGGCCGCCGGCGCGGCCGGTGCGGCGGCCGCCGCCATCGGCACCGCCGCCGCCATCCGCCATCTGCGCAAGCGCGGGAAGTCCTGATCCGTGCCGCTTGATACGGTTCCCGGGTGGATCAGATCACTCTCGCGGCCGTACGCGACACGCCCCTGTCCGTCGACGAGGTCCTGGCGGCCGTGGCCGACCCCAGGGCGGGCGGCACGGCCGTCTTCATCGGCACCGTGCGCGACCACGACCACGGGCGCGACGTCGCGGCCCTCTCGTACTCGGCCCACCCGACCGTCGAGGCGCAGCTGCGCGTCGTCATGGAGAAGGTGCTGAGCGACACCACCGCCCCGGACCGCCCGGTCGTGCGGATGGCCGCCACACACCGCGTCGGGGACCTGGAGATCGGTGACCTCGCCGTGGTCGTCGCGGCCTCCGCCGCCCACCGCGAGGAGGCCTTCGCGGCCTGCCGCAGGCTCATCGACGACCTCAAGGCCCAGGTGCCCATCTGGAAGAACCAGGCCTTCGAGGACGGCGGGACGGAGTGGGTCGGCTCGCCCTGAGTCCTCCCGTCCAGGTCCCGAAGGGCTCTAAGGTGTCAGCATGGTTCGTCGTGTCATGACCCTTGTCGCCGCTCTCGTCCTGCTTGCCGGGCTCGGGTACGGCAGTCTCCACCTGCCCATGCCCTACCTCGTCGCGGCCCCGGGCGTCACCCTGGACACCCTGGGACAGCAGGAGGACGGCGTGCCCGTCATCGGTGTCGAGGGCGCCGAGAACTACGAGCACGACGGATCGCTCTCCATGGTGACCGTCCAGTACGCGGGCGGACCGGACCACCGGCTCAACCTCTTCACGCTGGTGACCGCGTGGCTCTCACCGAGCCAGGCCGTCCTGCCGGAGGAACTGCTGTTCCCGGCCGGACGCTCCCAGGAGGAGGTCACCGAGCGGCAGACCGTCCAGATGAACGACTCGCAGACCGACGCCACCGCCGCCGCCCTCAACCAGCTCAACATCGACTACGAGGCGGTCCCGCTGGTGGCCGACACCGTCGCGGACATGCCCGCCGACGGCGTCGTCGAGCCCGGCGACCGCATCATCGAGGTGGACGGCGAGAAGGTGCCCACCCACACCACCGGGGCCGACACCGAGGAACTGGTCGGCAGCTCCTACGTGGTCGAACGGGTCGGAGACCGCGAGTCCGGCGAACCGGTCTCCCTCGTCCTGGAGCGCGACGGCGAGGAGGTCGAGGTCGACATGGACACCGTCGCGGGCGAGGAGGGCAACGCCGCCGTGGGCGTCCTCATCGCGGACGACATGGACTTCCCCGTCGACATCTCCATCTCCGTGGGCGAGATCGGCGGCCCCAGCGCGGGCATGATGTTCTCCCTGGGCATCATCGACCGCCTCAGCGAGGACAGCATCACCGGAGGAGCCAGGATCGCCGGTTCCGGCACCATCACCTCCGACGGCCAGGTCGGCGGGGTCAGTGGCATCCCGCAGAAGATGGTGAGCGCCAAGCGCGACGGCGCCGAGTACTTCTTCGTCGCCGCCGACAGCTGCTCCCAGATCTCCCAGTCCGCCGCCTACGGCGACCTCGACGTCGTCCGGGTCGAGACCCTCACCGACGCCATGGACGCCCTGGAGGTCATCCGCGGGGGAGAGGGCGAACTGCCGCGCTGCGAGTAGCAGTGTTTTCCTTGCATCTCCGCTTCGCTTCGATGCGTGTTCGGCGCCTTTGCAGAGGGGTTGGGGCGTACAGAGAGGAAGCACGCCTGGGGCTGAGGCGAACATGTGGGTATGAGAGGACCCCCGGACCGTGTGGTCCGGGGGTCCTTCGTACGGGTGGGGTCAGCTCTCCTTCTCGGGGAGCTCCTCGTCCAGGTCGAGGGTGAGGGCGAGCGCTGAGGTCAGGGCCGGGATCAGGTCCGGGCCGTTGAGCACCTCGGTCTCGCTGTCATGGCTGCGCATCCGCATGGCGCAGTGCCGCGAACCGTCCCGCAGCACGCCCGCGACCATGCGGATCTCCTCGGTCTCCTTGCCGGAGGCGGAGGGGTCCTCACCGGCGGCCAGGGTCTCGTCCGAGCCCTTCACCACCAGGCGCTCCATGACCAGTGCGCACCCGGCCACGCCCTCCGGCCACAGGATGCGCCCCAACGCCTCCTCCAACGGCACGTCCGGGGACAGCGCCTCCTGCTCGACCGGGGTCAGCTCGTCGGGGTCGGCCGGGGAGGCGATCCCCAGCATGCTCGCCAGAGCGGGCTCCGCCGCCAGCAGCTCCGAGGTGGGGACCAGGGCGTACAGGCCCAACGGGCGGTCCCACCCCTGCTCGGCGGCGTGGCGTTCCAGGTCCATGACTGCTTCGCGAATGTTCGACACGTTTCCATGGTCCCCGATGTGGGAACCTCGCCGGGCCCGTTCGGCGGCAGTAGGGTCGCAAGGTGCCCTCCGGTTGCGACTCCGATACACCAACGATGCAGCCTTGTCACCGGGTGGAGGGTGATTTCGGGAACCCGACGGCCACCGATTAAGTTTTCAGTAATGAAGGCGCCACACGCGCAACCAACGCACCTACCAAGCCAGAACGAGGGGGAGGCGTGAGCTTCCGATCGCCCGGCGCACCACCTGCGCGTATGCCTCGCCGATCAAGGTTGCTCGCGCCAGTCGCGGCGACCGTGGTCGTTATCATCGCGGGACTGATGTTCGCCGCGAACTTCTGGACCGACTTCAAGTGGTTCAGCTCCGTCGGCTACACCTCGGTCTTCCTGACCGAGCTGTGGACCCGGGTCCTGCTCTTCGCCGTAGCGGCGCTCGTGATGGCCGTCATCGTCGGCGCGAGCATCTTCTTCGCGTACCGGGCCCGGCCCGGTGTCAGACCGATGAGTCTGGAGCAGCAGGGCCTGGACCGCTACCGGCAGTCCATCGACCCGCACCGCAAGCTCTTCTTCTGGATCGCCGTCGGCGCCCTGGCGCTCCTGGCCGGAGCGGCCGCCAGCGGTGACTGGCGCTCCTACCTGCAGTTCGTCAACGGAGTCGACTTCGGGGTGAACGACCCCGAGTTCGGCATGGACGTCGCGTTCTTCGCGTTCACCTACCCGTTCCTGCGCATCCTGCTCGGCTACCTGTACGCGGCCGTCATCCTGGCCTTCATCGCCGCCGTGATCGTGCACTACCTGTACGGCGGCGTCCGCCTCCAGAACGACTCCGGGCAGCGCGCCACCCCTGCCGCCCGCGTGCACCTGTCGGTGCTGCTGGGCCTGTTCGTACTCCTGCGCGCGGGCTCCTACTGGCTGGACCGCTACGGGCTGGTGTTCTCCGACCGCGGCTACACGTTCGGTGCCTCCTACACGGACGTGAACGCGGTCAAGACCGCCCTGACCATCCTCACCGTCATCTCGGTGATCTGCGCGGTCCTGTTCTTCGCCAACATCGTCTTCAAGAACACGATGATCCCGGTGGCCTCCCTCGGACTGCTCGTGCTGTCCGGCGTGGTCGTCGGTGTGGCCTACCCCGAGATCGTGCAGCGCTTCCAGGTCGACCCGAACGAGCAGCGCCTGGAGAGCCCGTACATCGAGCGCAACATCGAGAACACGCGCGAGGCGTACGGGATCGCCGACGCCGAGGTGGAGACCTACGACGCCACCACGGAGCTCACCCCGCAGGAGCTGGCGGCCGAGGCCGACACCATCCCCAGCGTGCGTCTGGCCGACCCGGCCGTGGTCTCGCAGACCTTCCAGCAGATGCAGCAGGTCCGAGGCTTCTACCAGTTCCCGGACGTGCTGGAGGTGGACCGCTACCCGGACGCCGAGGGCAACCTGATCGACACGATCGTCGCGGTCCGCGAGCTGGACGGCCCGCCCGCCGACCAGGACAACTGGCTCAACCGCCACCTGATCTACACCCACGGCTTCGGCATGGTCGCCGCCGCGGGCAACCTGATCGACAACGAGGGCCGTCCGGTCTTCACCGAGTACAACATCCCGCCGCGCGGTGAACTGAGCGAGGTCGCGGGCGAGTACGAGCCGAGGATCTACTACGGCCGCGAGGGCGCCGAGTACGTCATCGTCCAGGCGGAGGAGGAGTACGACCACCCGGTCGACCCCGCCTCGGACGAACCCGAGGTCCCGACGCTGGAGGACGCGGTCGACGCGAGCCCGAGCCCGGACGAGGCCCGCGCGCCCGCCGACGGCGCGGAGGAGAGTCCCGCAGAGGAGGCCCCCGCCGAGGACGCCGAGGCCACGGACGAGGGCGCCGAGGAGAGCACCGGCGGTGACTCCCAGGAGTACAACCGCTACGAGGGCGATGGCGGCGTCGAGCTCAACAACTTCTTCGACCGCATCCTGTACGCGATCAAGTACCAGGAAACGAGCATCCTGCTCAACAGCGCCATCACCAGCGACTCGCGGATCATCTACGAGCGCGACCCGCTGGACCGCGTGGAGAAGGTCGCTCCCTTCCTCACGGTCGACAGCCGCCCCTACCCGGCGGTCGTCGACGGCAGGGTCCTGTGGATCGTCGACGGGTACACCACGTCCGACGGCTACCCGTACGCCAACCGGATCGACTTCACGCAGGCGGTGACCGACACCTTCACCGACGGTTCGGCGCAGCAGGTCGGCGCGCTGCCCGGCAACGAGGTCAACTACATCCGGAACTCGGTGAAGGCCACCGTCGACGCCTACGACGGAACCGTCACCCTGTACGGCTGGGACGAGGAGGACCCGGTCCTCAAGACGTGGGAGGGTGCCTTCCCGGGCGCCATCACCGACAAGGACGAGATGAGCGACGAGCTCGTCCAGCACCTGCGCTACCCGGACGACCTGTTCAAGGTGCAGCGCGAGATCATGCGTGAGTACCACGTCACCGACGCCGCCGCCTACTACGGCGGTCAGGACTTCTGGTCGGTCCCGAACGACCCGACCCAGGAGGGCGAGGTCTCCGAGCCGCCCTACCGCCAGACCATCAACTACCCCGGTGCCGACGAGCCCAGCTTCTCGCTGACCACGACGTTCGTGCCGCGCGGTCGTGAGAACCTGGCCGCGTTCATGGCGGTGGACAGCAACCCGGAGTCCGAGGACTACGGCAAGCTCAAGCTGCTGGAGCTGCCCCGGAGCACGGTGATCTTCGGTCCCGGCCAGGTGCAGAACGCGTTCGACTCGGACGCCGACGTGCGTGAGGTCCTGCTCCCGCTGGAGCAGTCCAACGCCGAGGTGACCCGGGGCAACCTGCTGACCCTGCCGTTCGCCGGCGGCCTGCTCTACGTGGAGCCCCTCTACGTGCAGGCCGGTGGTGGCGGAGCCGCGTCCTTCCCGCTGCTCCAGCAGGTCATGGTCGGCTTCGGCGAGGAGGTCGCCATCGGCAGCAACCTCCAGGACGCCCTGAACAACCTGTTCGAGGGCGGAGAGGGCCCGCTGCCCGACCCGGAGACGGAGGAGGGCACCTCCGAGGAGGAGACCTCTGAGGGCGGCTCGGGCGGAGGCGACCCGAGTGACCTCACCGAGGCCCTCAACGAGGCGGTCGAGGCCTGGGAGGAAGCCCAGGAGTCGAACGACGAGGCCAACGAGCGCCTGCGTGAGGCCCTTGAGGCCCTGGAGGAGGCCGCGGGCAACTAGTCCGTAGCCGTACCGACCGCCCCTCGGGGCGCCGAGTACGACGGGGCGGGACCTGCCGGGTCCCGCCCCGTTCCCGTGTCCGGGGGCGCGGGAGGCCGGGCGGGGGAGGGCCCGCGCAGGTCGATTTGGCTTTCCCGCCGGGGCGCGCTAATCTGAAGACACAACGACGCGGGGTGGAGCAGTTCGGTAGCTCGCTGGGCTCATAACCCAGAGGTCGCAGGTTCAAATCCTGTCCCCGCTACCAAGATCGGACCCGGGAGAAATCCCGGGTCCGGTGCTTTTCCCGGCCATCTGTTCCGACAGGTGATTCGGGAAGCGCATATCGGTGGCTCTTCGGTCGCCAATATGTGTGCGCGGCGAAAATGCCGGTGCGGACCGCGAGGAAAGCCTGGTAGAGTAGCCAATAGGCCTGGTCGGGAAGCTGACCGGGACGAACGGGTGGATCTCCGATCGGTTCAGTTTCACAAAGAGCCGATTTGCCACCTGGGGCGAAAGGCCCTAAAGTAGAGATCACAACGACGCGGGGTGGAGCAGTTCGGTAGCTCGCTGGGCTCATAACCCAGAGGTCGCAGGTTCAAATCCTGTCCCCGCTACCAAGAAAGAGAAGCGCCGGGTGGAGGAATCCACCCGGCGCTTTCTTCGTGTTCCCACGCCATGGGGAAAGGAGCGTTCCCCGGTGCCGCCTGGGGAAGAGGCGGCACCGGGGTCCGGTTCAGCGGGTGCGGCCCTCCACCAGCTCCACCACGCGGTCGGCGCGCTCAGCGACCTTGGAGTCGTGTGTCACCACGACCACCGCCGCGTCGCGCTCCCGGGCCTGGTTGATCAGCTGGTCCATGATCATGGTGCTGCTGGCCGCGTCCAGGGCGCCCGTGGGCTCGTCCGCGAGGATGAGCGCGGGTTCCCGGCTCAGCGCCCGTGCCAGGGCCACACGCTGCTGCTCACCGCCGGACAGCTGGTGCGGTTGGGAGTTGAGGCGGTGCCCCAGCCCCACCGACTCCAGCAGCTCCTTGGCACGGCTGCGGCGGCGCAGCACCGGCACACCGCCGAGCACCATCGGAACGCCCACGTTGGCCAGGGCCGAGCGCCGCTCCAGCAGGTGGAACTGCTGGAACACGAAACCGATCCCGTCGCCGCGCAGCCGCGACATCCGGCCCTCGCGCAGGGGCGTGGTCTCCACGCCGTCGAACACGTACGAGCCGGTGCTCGGCTTGTCCAGCAGACCCAGGACGTTCAGCAGGGTCGACTTGCCCGACCCCGACTGGCCCACGATGGCCACGACCTCGCCCCGGGCGACGTCGAAGGTGCAGTCGTGCAGCACGTCGATCCGGGTCCCCGACACCATGAAGTGCCTGGTCAGGTCCTGCACCTGGAGGAGCGGGGGGCCGGGTCGGCGCGGCGCCACGACCGAGGGGTAGGGAGCGTCGGCGGTCATCTAGCCACCCATCCCGTGGAGCTCCTCGTCGAAGTCCTCCTCGGACTCCGCACCGGGGACGTCGAAGCGCGGGTCCAGAGGCACCGGGTCCATGATGGTGTCGCCCACCTCCAGACCACCCGTGACCTCGACGAACTGGCCGTCGGACAGGCCCAGGGTGACCTCGCGGGGCTCCTCGGAGCCGTCCTCGGCCACCACAAGCACCTCGCCCTCCTCGGAGGTGCCGCGCACGGCGGTCACCGGGATGACCACGACGTCCTCGGCCTCGCCGGTGCTCACCGACATCTGCCCCTGGACGCCGTCGAACACCTGGAGGTCGGCGGGGACGCGGCAGGACAGTTCGGCGCCGCCTCCGCCACCCTCGGTCTCCTCCCCGAACTCGTCCTGCGCGGACTGCTCGGCGGGAGCGCCGCCCTCGCCCGAACCCAGGGAGATGAACGAGCACTCCGAGGCGGGCGGACCCTTGTCGATCTTCAGCATGATGTCGTCGGGGTCCTCGTAGAGCCGGTACAGGTCGTTCGCGGGGACCGTGGCCACTGCTCGGAACTGGTCCGGGGCGACGGTCGCCACGGTCGCGCCGGGCTCCAGGACGTCACCGACCTGCACGTCGCCCATGCCCTTGATCGTCCCGGCCGTGGGCGCGTACAGGGAGACCTCGGTGAAGGCGGCGGCCTCCTCGCCCTCCTCGTCCGCGCCCGCGGTGGTCTCGGCGGGCACCTTCACGTTGATGATCGGAGCGCCGTTCTCCACCGCGTCGCCGTTGTTCAGCCACAGGTGGGTGACGGTGCCGCCCTTGGGGGCCTTGAGCGCCCTGCCCGGCTCCGGGCGCACCGTGGCGTCGAGCACCAGCAGGGAGCTCACCGTGCCCAGCTCGACCTCGATCGGGGCGCCGCCGACGTCCACCGCCGCTTCACCGAGGAACTCCTCCTCGTCCGCTCCGGAACCTCCGAAGCTGGACAGCAGGAAGTAGCCCGAACCGAGCAGTCCCAGCACCAGGGTGACGGCCGCGCCGATGATGATCCACTTCTTCACTTGTGTCTCCTATTCCCGCAGCCCGGCGACGACGGACGCGCGCAGCGCCCGGATCGCGGGGATGATCCCGGCCAAGAGCCCGACGACGGCCGCGCTGCCCAGTCCGACCAGCGCGGCGGAGGGCGGAACGGTCATGCTGATGTCGGGTGGCAGCCACATGAGGTTTCCGATGACCACCGAGGCCACGGCGACCAGCAACCAGGACAGGGCGAGGGCGATCAGACCGGCGACGACCGCGACCACCACCGCCTCCATCACCACGGCCACGAACAGGGTGAACCGGCTCGCGCCGAGCGCCCGGTAGGTGGCCAGTTCCCGGCGCCGCTCCCGGACCGTGACGAGTCCGACGTTGAGGACGCCGAGCAGGCCCGTGGACAGGGTGATCACCGCGACCCCGATCAGCCCGATCGAGAGGTAGCCGATGAGCTCGTCGGTCATCTCCGAGTTGTCGGTGCGGTAGGCCATCAGGCTGTCCCGGCTGTCGACCCCCCAGCGCCAGCTCGCCGAGACGAGGCGGTCGGTGAACTCCTCACCGAAGTCCATCTCCGCGGCGGCGGAGTCCGCGGGGTCGATCCGCGTCACGTAGGTGACCTGTGAGGCCGTGGGCCTCTCGGGGGACCACTCGGGGCCGAAGAGGATCTCCCCGGTGGAGGGCGCGTTCAGCAGGTAGGCGCTGTACCAGCCCCGTTCGTAGACGGAACCCTGGGTGACGCCGACGATTCGCACGTCCGACCAGCGGCCGTTGCCGAGCTGGACGTCCGCGAAGTCGCCCAGTTCCTCCGCCAGGGCCTCGTTGACCACCAGCACCGGTGCGCGCGACTCCAGGTCGGCCTCGGTGAACCACCGGCCCTGGGTGAGGTTGATCCGGCGGATGTCACCGAGCGCGACGTCGACACCGATGATGTCGACGTCGCCGAAGACCTGGTCGCCCTGGCGGAGCGGAGGCGGGGACTCGGACCGGGTGTGGACCGAGACCTCCAGCCCGCCCGCGCGGCCGAGGTCCTCCTCGAACGCGTCGAGGTCGGTGACCTTGTCGAAGACGGTGACCTCCATGGTCGCCGCCCGACCGGCGTTGGCCTCACCGAAGGCGGTGGCGTAGCGCTGGCCGAGTTCGCCGGCGGTGACCACCATGATGAGGGCGCCGACACCGACGACGATGCCCGCGCAGGAGAGGATGGTTCGGGCCACGTTGGCTCGGGAACCGGCGAAGGCCAGCACGATCCCAGCTTTGAGGGAACGCAGCATGGAGCCCCTTCCCGTGTGTCTGTGGAGCCCGGCGCGGCGAGGGGCGGCGCCGGGTCGCCCCGCGTTGCGCGGGGTTTCACCAGACCCATCGCCATTGCGGGGGGTTTCGGTTCAGACCGGGAGGATTATTCTCTTGGCCGTTCCCGGCCACACGGGGTCACGACGAAGGGGGCGGCCTACTCGACCTCGAAGCCGTCGCAGGTGATGGGTGCTCCGGTGCCCGCGTCCGACCACACCACCGTGTACACGCCGGTGGTGAGATCCGCGGCACCGTCGAAGGCGTCCGGGTAGTCCAGGCGGGCCCAGTCGCCGCCGGACGGATCGGCCTCGGCGGTGGAGCTCTCCCCGGCGGGGTCGGTCACCGTGGCGGCGACCGGGCCGGAGTGCCCGCCCTCGGAGTCGGAGAGACCCAGTTCCACCGGATCCCCGTCCGCCACGGCCTTGCGGGGGGCCTCGCTGCGCCAGCCGCCCGGGAGCCCCGGGTCCACGGCGGGGGAGCAGGTGTAGCGGGCGGGGTCGAACAGGGTGTCGGGCACGCCGAGCCCGAGCGGGCCCGAGGCGGCGGAGTCGCGCACGGTGTCCGCGATCATCTCGCTGAGCTGCTGCGGGGTGTGGCCGTGGCCCTGGCCGCACCCCGTGGCCAGGAGGAGGGCCGCCGCGCACAACGCGACAGCGCGGCGTCGATGCGTTGTCTTGGTCAGCACACAGCGCACGCTACTACTGAAAGTAATCGCGCAGGTGCTTTTCGTGGTTGCCGGTGGCTATTCCGGACGGCGCAACGGGGTCGGACCGCCGTTGAGCCAGGTGAGCGCCTGGTCGTGGACGGCACCGTTGGTGCACACCAGGGGGCCGCCGTCCTCGAAGCCGTCGCCGCGCAGGTTGGTGGCGCGACCGCCGGCCTCCTCCAGGATGATCGGCAGCGGGGCCGCGTCCCAGAGCGAGAGCTCGGGCTCGGCCGCGATGTCCACCGTGCCCTCAGCGACCATCACGTGGGACCAGAAGTCACCGTAGGCGCGGGTCCGCCACACGGACCGCGTCAGCCCCAGGAACGACTCCAGCCGCCCCTGTTCCTCCCAGCCGCTCAACGACGAGAAGCTCAGCGAGGCGTCCGAGAGCTCCTGGACCTTGGAGACCTGGCAGCGGGAGGCCTTGGACAGGCTGCGGCCGGTCCAGGCGCCGCTTCCCTTCGAGGCCCACCAGCGGCGATGCAGCGCCGGGGCCGACACCACGCCGACCACCGGGCGGTCGCCCTCCAGCAGGGCGATGAGCGTGGCCCACACGGGGACGCCGCGCACGTAGTTCTTGGTGCCGTCGATGGGGTCGATGACCCACACGCGGTTGCTGTTGCCGCTGCGGCCGTACTCCTCGCCCACGACCGCGTCGCGCGGTCGGGCGCGGGAGAGCACCCCGCGGAGGGTCTCCTCGACCATGCGGTCGGCCTCGGTCACCGGGGTGAGGTCCGGCTTGGTGTCGACCACCAGGTCGAGGGCGCGGAACCGCTTCACCGCGATGTCGTCGGCAGCGTCGGCGAGCACGTGGGCCAGCCGCAGATCATCGTCAAAGGACACCATGGCCGGTAACGCTACCGTCCCGGGCACGAACATGCCCAAAGCGCCGCCCCCGGCGTGACCAGAGTGTTAGGGGGAGGACGGCCCCGGGGAGCGGGTGCGAGGATGGTGGGGTGAGCGGAGAGAAACGGCCCCGGGAGGGCACCGGGGTTCGTGAACGGCTGATGGACGCCGCCTACACCGAGGTGCTGGCGGGGCACTGGGGCGAGCGGCGGATGATCGACGTCGCCGCCACCGCCCGCGTGTCCAGGCAGACCCTCTACAACGTGTTCGGCAGCAAGGAGGGCCTTCTCCAGGCGGTGGTGGTGAGGGAGGTCACCGCGCTCCTGGACACCGTCGAGGCGATGTTGGCGGCCGACGGCCACGACCCCGCCCACGCGGTCAGCCGCACCACCCGGATGGTCCTGCTCGCCGCGCGGGACAATCCGCTGCTGCGCGCGGTGGTCACCGGGGACGACCAGCTCCTCCCGGTGCTCACCACCCGGGCGGCGCCGCTCCTGGACGCGCTGCGGGAACGTATCGCCTGGACCCTGGCGGAGCACTGCCCGCAGGTGCCGCCCGCCACCGCCGAGGCGGTGGCGGACGTCAGCCTGAGACTGACCGTCTCGTACGCGCTCCAGCCCGTGGACCCCGACCAGGCGGCCCACCGGGTGGAGACGGTCGTGCACGGCATGCTGCTGGTGGACCGTGAGGAGGCGCGGGTGACGGAGCGGCCAGGGCGGGCCGAACGCGCCGAGGTGCTGCGCGCGTACATGCCCCGGGGCAGGATCACGTCCGTCCCCGTCCGGCGCCCCGACCGCCTCGTCCTCCTCGACCACGTCGCGCGGGCCTTCGAACCCGGCGTGCGCTACACCGAGGACCAGCTCAACGGGGTCCTGCGCCGGTACAGCGCGGACCACGTGGTGCTGCGCCGCAGCCTCGTCGACGAGGGGTTCATGGAGAGCGACCGCACCCACTACTGGCGCTGCGGCGGGACCGTCGACCTCTGAGGCCGGTCAGGAGCGCTTCGCGAGCAGTCCGACGGCACCCGCGGTGCCCTCGTCGCCGTATCCCTGGCCCAGACGCTCCTCCAACAGTTCCAGGTAGGGCGCGAGCAGGCGGAAGTCCACCTCCTGCTCCCGCGCGGCGACCTCGAAGGTGCGGAAGCCGGAGACCAGCATGGCCAGGTTGGCCTGCACGTCCCTGGTGTAGTCACCGCTGTCGAGCTGGTCCGCGACCGTGTCGTTGGACATGAGCATCGCCGTGAGCCACGAGGTGAGCAGACCCGAGAACTCCTTCAGGGGCATCTCCTCGTCGCGCACCAGGGCGAAGGCGTGCGTGACCCCGGCGAACATGCCGTACATGGCGCTCAGCAGCGCGATGTCGTACAGGGCCGCCGAGCCGGGGCGGGAGCCGGTGTAGTGCACGCCCAGGACGGCGGCCAGCGCGGACTCGTACCGGTCCAGGAGCTCGCGGGAGCCGCTGTAGAACACGTAGCCCCCGGCCTCGGGGACGCCCACCATCGACGGGCTCGACATGATGCCGCCGCTGAGGAAGCGGGCGCCCCTGTCGTGCGCCCACTCCGCGCGGGCGTCCGCCTCCTTCGGGGTTCCCGTGGTGAGGTCCACCAGGTCCTTGCCGACGAGGTCGGCCCCGTCCAGGGCCGTGCCGACGGAGGCGTCGTCCATCAGACAGGTGATGACCAGCGTTCCGGCGGCGACGGCCTCGGCGGCGGTGGGGGCCACGTCGGCGCCGAGCGCGCGCAGGGGCTCGGTCCGTGCGGCGGTGCGGTTCCAGACGGTCAGGGGGTGCCCGGCGTTCAGCCAGGCCTTGGCGAGGGCGGTGCCCATCGCGCCGAGTCCGAGCAGGACGACGCGGGGCTTGTTGTCGTTGGTCATGTGTCTAGGCTTGTACCGCGCTCGAAGCGGGACAAGTACGCACTTCGAAGTGGGCGCGCACTTCGGGGTAAGCGAGCAGGTGAACGGGGTGGGGACATGGCCGCCAAACAGGGGCAGTTCGGGTATCACTGCGGGATCGACGCCGCGATGGACGTGGTGAGCGGCAAGTGGAAGGTGCTCGTGCTGTGGGCGCTCGACGAGCGGCCGCACCGGTTCGGTGAGCTGCGCCGGGCCCTGCCGGGGATCACGGAGAAGGTGCTCGCCTCGCACCTGCGCGAGCTGGAGGACGACGGGATCGTGCGGCGTGAGGACTTCGCGGAGGTCCCGCCCCGAGTGGAGTACTCGCTGACCGACCTCGGCCGCAGCCTGAACCGCGCGCTGGAGCCCCTGGGCGCCTGGGGCCGCGAGCACCGCCTGCCCGCCGACTACACCGGAGCGCGGACCGCCTGAGTTCTCGGGTGGCCCCTTGGCGCGCACCGCCTCCGACCACTCGCCGGGACGTCAGGAGTGGGGGCCGGTCGGCGGGGCGTTCTCGGTGTCGTCGTCGCCCTCGCGGCTGCTGAGGAGCCTGCGGAGTGAGGCCACCCGTTCGGCGTCCACCTCGCCGCGCGCCAGCGCCGCGCCGATGGCGCACTCCGGGGAGTCGGGCTGGTGGGAGCAGGCGGGCGGGCAGTCGGCGGCGAGCTCCGAGAGGTCCTGGAACCCCGACACGATCTCCTCCGGGGAGACGTGTGCCAGGCCGAAGCTGCGCACGCCCGGGGTGTCGATCAGCCAACCGCCCTCGAACCGCAGCGCGAGCGCGGAGGTGGAGGTGTGGCGGCCACGGCCGGTGACGGCGTTCACGTGGCCCACCGCGCGGTCCGTGCCCGGGACCAGCCGGTTGACCAGAGTGGACTTGCCCACACCGGAGGAGCCCACGAACACCGTGGTCCGGTCCGCCAGCCGGGAACGCAGCTCGTCGAGGTCACCCTCCGGGCTCAGCACCTCGTAGGGGAGCCCGAGCGGCTTGTAGGTGCCCAGCATCTCGTCGGGTGCGGCGAGGTCGGCCTTGGTCAGGCAGAGCAGCGGTTCCAGCCCGGCGTCGTAGGCGGCGACCAGACAGCGGTCCACGAAGCGCGGCTGCGGTGCCGGGTCCGCGAGGGCGCAGACGATGGCGAGCTGGTCGGCGTTGGCGACGATCACGCGCTCGACCGGGTCGGTGTCGTCGGCGGTGCGTCTGAGCACGGAGGCGCGCTCGCGCACCCGCACCACGCGGGCCAGGGTGTCGGGTCTCCCGGACAGGTCACCGACCACGTCCACCCGGTCACCGACCACGATCGACCCGCGGCCGAGCTCGCGGGCCTTCATCGCCACCACGGGGACACCGTTCACCAGGCAGCGGTACCGGCCCCGGTCCACGGCGGTGACCAGGCCCTCCACGGCGTTCTCGTGCTTGGGCCGGTTACGGGTGCGGGGTTTGGAGCCGCCCCGGGCGCGCACACGGATGTCGTCCTCGTCCAGGTGGCGTCCGCCGCCCCGCGTGCGGCTCATGCCAGGACCTCCGACCACAGGCCCGGGAAGTCGGGCAGCGTCTTGCGTGTGGTGGCGATGTTCTCCACCTCCACCCCGGGCACCGCGAGCCCGATCACCGCGCCGGACGTGGCCATCCGGTGGTCGTCGTAGGAGTGGAACACCCCGCCGTGCAGGGCCCGGGGCCGGATGAGCAGCCCGTCGGAGAGCTCCTCCGCGTCCCCGCCCAGGCGGTTGATCTCGGCGGCCAGCGCCGCGATGCGGTCGGTCTCGTGACGGCGCAGGTGGGCGATCCCGGTGAGGCGGGAGGGGGAGTCGGCCAGGGCCGCCACGGCGGCGATGGTGGGGGTGAGTTCGCCCACGTCCCGCAGGTCGGCGGTGATCCCGTGGATCTCGCCGGTGCCGCGCAGGGTGAGGTCCGCACCGGAGCGGGAGACCTCGCCGCCCATCCGGGTGAACAGATCGCGCAGGGCGTCGCCGGGCTGGGTGGTGTGCTCCGGCCACCCCTGGACGGTCACCTCGCCCTTGCTGACCAGGGCGGCGGCCAGGAAGGGCGCGGCGTTGGAGAGGTCGGGCTCGACGGTGATCTCCGAGGCCCGGACCGGCCCGGGCTCCACCCTCCACGAGTTCTCGCCGGTGGTGACCCGGACGCCCACGGCGCGCAGCATCTCCACGGTCATGTCCAGGTGCGGCTGGGAGGGGACCGGTGGGCCCTCGTGCCGCACGTGCACGCCCTCGGTGAAACGGGCGCCGCTGAGCAGCAGCGCGGAGACGAACTGGGAGGACCCCGAGGCGTCCAGGGTGACCTCGCCGCCGCGCACGGCACCGGTGCCGTGGATGGTCATCGGCAGGGCGCCGCGCCCCTCGTCGTCGATGTCGGCGCCCAGGGCGCGCAGGGCGCCGAGCAGCTCGTCCACCGGCCGCTCACGGGCGCGGGGGTCGCCGTCGAAGCGCACGTCCCCGGAGGCCAGGGCCGCCAGCGGCGGCACGAAGCGCATGACGGTGCCAGCGTTGCCGACGTCCACGCTGGCCGGGCCCCGGGGGGCCACCGGGGTGACGGACAGGTCCGGGACCCCGGGGTCGTCGGAGGGGATCTCGGTGACCCGGGTGCCCAGGGCGCGCAGGGCGTCCACCATGAGCTCGCTGTCCCTGCTTACCAGGGGGCGGCGCACCACGCACGGCGTCTCGGAGAGCGCGGCGAGGATCAGCGCCCGGTTGGTGACGGACTTGGATCCGGGCAGGGAGACGCGGGCGCGCACCGGCTGCCGCGCGACGGGCGCGGGCCAGTGCTCCCCGGCGGGGGTGGCGGGCGAGGCGGACGGCGTGGGCACGGAGTCAGGCATGGTCCAAGGTTATCGGTCCGTGGTCGGGTGCGGAGGAGGTCGTGGTGGGCCTGTGGACAAGGAGTCGGGCGGGGCGACCGCACAGGGCGGGGTGCGGCGGCTCGACGGCGGGCGGGTGCGGCGGACCCGCCCCGCGGTCTCCGTTGACGAAGAGGAGGGGCAGGGGGGTAGGGGCGGATGTGGTCGTACGTATCCTGGAATGCGCCATGGTGTATCTGGATCACGCAGCCACGACCGATGTCCGCCCCGAGGTGATCGCCGATGTGGCGGCCCAGCTCGGCGCGCTCGGTAACCCATCGTCCCTGCACGGCCACGGACGGGCCGCTCGGCGTACCGTCGAGGAGTCCCGAGAACGCGTGGCCGAGGCGGTCGGCTCCACTCCGCACGAGGTGGTCTTCACCGCGGGCGGGACCGAGTCGAACAACATCGCGGTCAAGGGCCTGTACTGGTCCCGCAACGCCGAGGACCCGCGGCGCACCCGCATCCTGGTCAGCGCCGTCGAACACCACGCGGCGCTCGACCCCGCGCGCTGGATGGCCGACCACCAGGGCGCCGTGTACGAGGAACTGCCCGTGGACGCCCTGGGCCGGGTGGCCCCCGAGGTCCTGCGCGCGGCGATCGGGCGCGACCCCGCCTCCGTGGCCGTGGTCTCCGTGATGTGGGCCAACAACGAGATCGGCACCGTGCAGCCGGTGCGCGAGCTGGCCGCCGTCGCCGCCGAGTACGGTGTCCCCTTCCACACGGACGCGGTACAGGCCGTGGGCGCCCGGGAGGTGGACTTCGCGGCGAGCGGCGTGAGCGCGCTGACCCTCAGCGGCCACAAGCTGGGCGGTCCGGTGGGCACCGGAGCCCTGGTGGTCGCCCGCGGACTCGCCCCGACCCCCGTGCTGCACGGAGGCGGCCAGGAGCGCGACATCCGTTCCGGGACTCTCTCCGCCCCGCTCGCGCGCGGACTCGCGACCGCCGTGGACGCGGCCGTCCGCGGGCGCGAGGAACACGCCAAGCACCTGACCGCGCTCCGCGACGAACTGGAGGCCCGGGTCCGGGACGTCGTGCCCGACGTGGTGGTCAACGGCGATCCGGAGCTGCGGCTCCCGGGGATCGCCCACCTGTCCTTCCCCGGCTGCGAGGGCGACGCCCTGCTGATGCTGCTCGACGCCAGGGGCATCTCCTGCTCCACCGGATCGGCCTGCTCGGCCGGGGTGGCCCAGCCCAGCCACGTGCTGCTCGCCACCGGCGCCGACCCGGACACGGCCCTGAGCAGTCTGCGGCTGTCACTGGGGCGGACGTCCACCGAGGAGGACGTCGACCGGCTGGTCGAGGCGATCGGTCCGGCGGTGGAGCGCGCCCGCGCGGCCAGAGCCAAGCGGCGGCGCTGACGACCACGGACGTGTGACCCGACGACGGCGGCGGCGGTGCCTCAGGGCACCGCCGCCGTCGGGTCTGCCGTGCGGAGGTCAGTCTCCCGCGTGCTTGACGGTGACCGACTCCAGCACGATGTCGCTGGTGGGGCGGTCGGCTCCGTCGGTCTCGACGACCGAGATCGCCTCCAGGACCTCCATCGACTCCTCGTCGGCGACCTTGCCGAAGATGGTGTGCAGGCCGGTCAGGTGCGGTGTGGGCGCCACCGTGAGGAAGAACTGCGAGCCGTTGGTGTCGGGGCCCGAGTTGGCCATGGCCAGCAGACCCGGCTCGTCGAACTCGCGACCCGACTCGAACTCGTCCTCGAACTGGTAGCCGGGGCCACCGCGACCGGTCCCGGTCGGGTCGCCGCCCTGGACCATGAACCCGTCGATCACGCGGTGGAACACCGTGTCGTCGTAGAACTCGGCGGCGCCGGTCTCCTCGTTCTTCGGACCGTCCCCCTCAGCGAGCTCGACGAAGTTGGTGACGGCGCGCGGAGCGTCCGAGGCGAAGAACTCCACCTCGATGTCGCCCTCGCTGGTGTGCAGGGTGGCGCCGTCGACGTCGGGAACCTCCACCTCCGACTCCGTGGCCTCGGTGGCCTCGGGGGATTCCGGCGACTCCGGTTCGCTCTGGCACGCGGCCGTGGCGAGGAGGGCGGTGGAGGCGAGGATCGCTACCGGCAGGGTCAAGCGGTTCATCGGTTCACTTCCGGGGTCGGGTTCGCGGCGGGGCGGCACACAGGTTACTGCGGACGGGTGGGCGCCGGTCCCGTGGGCTGGCCCGATCGTGGATCCGGCGTGTTCCGGGGGTCTTCGGGGGAGAGGATCAGGACGAGGGACCGATCGGGTCCTCGTCCCCGTCGCGGGTGGCGTCCTCCGAGCCGGACGCGCCTCCGGCCTCACGCCCCCTCTCCTCGCGGCCACCGTGCTCGCGCTCCCGGCGCTCCCGGGACTCGCGTTCCTGGATCTCCCTGGCGCGGCGGCGCTGCTCCTCGGCGCGCTCACGGCAGCGCCGCAGGAACGCCTCGTCCTCCTCGGGGGAGACGGCACGGGCGCGTCCGGGGTGCTCGTACTCGGGGAAGGGCGGCGGCGGACCCGCGGGGCCCTGGGCGAGCGCGGGGTCGCGCGGCGGGCGGCCCAGCAGGAACCAGAGCGCGGCGCCGACCTTGGGCAGGAACAGGACGATCACCGCCCACACCGGCTTGGGCAGGAGTCGGATCCTCGCGGAGTCGGAGCCGATGACGTCGAAGAGCACGTAGACCCAGAAGACGAGCGACAGGAGGGCGAGGAAGAGGGCGAAGTAGACCAACGGACCTTCCAATCGGGGGAAACACTCGACAGCGCTGGGGCGACATCAACGGATTTGTGCGGACTTATCACGGATGGCCGCACCCGCCCGGTCGCTTGACCAGCCGCCCCGAACCGGGAGAAGGTCGGACCACAGGGGCTGGGGCGTCGCACAGAGGGTACGCCACCACCTGCCCTCCACAGGTGTCTGCTGACCGGCCTAGGACGGGAGAGGTTATGGGCGTGAACACCGTGTTGCCGTCGGCGATGTGGCTCCCTTTCGGGGCGCGGGTGCTGCGTGCCCGCTCCGACCGGGGTCTCTCACGCGCCGAGCTCGCCAGGAACGTCGGGGTCACCGACGACAAGCTCCGCGAGGTCGAGGACGCGCACTGCCGCCCGGCCCGATCGCTGGTCGAACGGGTCGACACCGCGCTCGGCACCGAACACCAGCTGGTCGACGCCTGGGCGATCACCCTTCAGGCCGAGGCCTTCCCGAGCGAGTTCGGAGACATGAGCGAGCTCGGCACGCACGCCGCCCGCCTCTGGGAGCACCAGCCGATGGCGGTCCCCGTCTTCCTGCGCACGCGCGAGTACTCGCGGGCCATCCTCGAACCGCGCCACCCCAACCTGGACCGCGAGGAGATCGAGGCCATGGTGGAGGACGAGATGGCCGAACGCGCCGCCACCACCGGACCGGACGGCCCCGCCCTGCGCGTGGTCCTCAACGAGTCCGTGCTCCAGCGGCCCCAGGGCGGAGCCGACGTCCTCAACGGACAGCGCGACTTCCTCGGGGACCTCGTCAAGGCGGGCATCCTCAGCCTCGCCGTGATCCCCGAGGAGACCCCGCACCACCCGGGGCTCGGCGGCGCGTTCCGGATCATGGAGTTCGCGGACCGCCCCAGCATGGTCTACGCCTTCGCCGCGCAGGGCGGTGAGCTCACCGGGGACACCGAGGACGTCGGCCACTGCCGCATGGTGCGCGACTCCATCGAGGAGGCCAGTGTGGACCTCGCCCCCGAGTCCGAACTCCTCACCGCGCGCTGGCCCGAGGGATGAGCGGTCGTTGGGTGATCGGTCACTGAACACCCTTGGGAACGTGACCGTCCATGGGCTAGGTTGCCCGCCATGGATATCGCAATCACTTCCGGATACGTGGTGCCCGTCGACGGCGACCCGATCGACGGGGGCACCCTCCTCATCTCCGACGGGAAGATCGCCGCCGTCGGACCGGCCGCCGACGTCACCGTCCCCGAAGGCGCTGAGATCGTTGACGCCGCGGGACAGTGGGTCCTCCCCGGCTTCGTCGAGGCCCACGGCCACGTGGGTATCCACGAGGAGACCATCGGCTGGGCCGGTGACGACACCAACGAGATGACCGACCCCAACGGCGCCCGCATGCGCGCCATCGACGCCATCAACCCCGCCGACCAGGGCTTCGCGGACGCCCTGTCCGGAGGCGTCACCAGCTCGGTGATCAAGCCCGGCTCCGGCAACCCCATCGGCGGCCGCACCGTCGCCCTCAAGATGTGGGGTCGCAGCGTCGAGGACCGCCTCCTCAAGGAGCCCGCCAGCGTCAAGAGCGCCCTCGGTGAGAACCCCAAGCGCGTCTACGGCAAGAAGGACACCCTCCCCTCCACCAGGCAGGGCGTGGCCGCGGTCATCCGCGACGCCTTCACCAAGGCCCAGGACTACAAGGCCAAGCGGGACCACGCCGTCCAGGAGGGAACGCCCTTCGACCGCGACAACACCCTGGAGACCCTCGTCCAGGTGCTCGACGGCGAAGTGCCCTGGTGCCAGCACGTGCACCGCGCCGACGACATGCACACCGCGATGCGCCTGGCCGACGAGTTCGGCTACCGCCTCATCATCAACCACTGCACCGAGGGCCACCTGCTGGCCGACGAGATCGCCGAGCGCGGCATCCCCGTCATCACCGGACCGCTGATGACCAGCCGCTCCAAGGTGGAGGTGGGCAACCGGACCCTGGCCAACCCGGGCATCCTGGACCGCGCGGGCGTGAAGGTCGCCCTCACCACCGACGCCCCGGTCATCCCGATCGAGTTCCTCGTGTACCAGGCCATCCTGTGCGTGAAGGAGGGCATGGACCGCGACTCCGCGATCCGCGCGCTCACCGTCAACCCCGCCGAGATCATGGGCCTGGACGACCGGGTCGGGTCCCTGAGGCCCGGTCTGGACGCCGACGTCGTCGTGTGGTCCGGCGACCCGCTCGACATCATGAGCCGCGCCCAGCGCGTGTTCGTCGACGGCCGCGAGGTGTACACCTACGACGAGTCGAAGCGCGCCGGGACCGTCGCGGACGCCTACTACCGGGAGTCCTGAGCCCGGCCCGCCCTGCGGCCCCCACCCCCCCGCCTGTCCTCTGAGGTACCTCAGACGTCCCCGCGCCGTGTCCCGCGCCCTTCTGAGGCGGGGCACGGCGCCGTCATCTGGTGAAGTCTCCCGATGTGCGGCCGGGTGCCTTAGCCGGAGTCTGGAACCAGCCGGGAGGAGCCTCCCGGCCGACACGGACCAGCAGGGGGACACCATGCACCCGGACTTCGCCGCACAGGCCGCCGACCTCTACCGGGCCGAGGCCGAACGGGCCGCCCGCGAGGAGCGCGCGGCGCGCAGGGCGCAGAAGGAGCAGCGGGAGGCCGCACGGAGGGACCGGGCCGCCGAACGGGCCCGGGAGGCGGAGGGGGCCGACCGGTCACCCTCGGAGTCGCGCCGGAACGGAGGCGGCTGGCGCCCCGCCCACGGGACGTAGGCGGGGGCCGCCGCGGTTCCTACCGGGCCACCCGGCGGAAGGGCAGGTCCCCGGCGGGTTCGGTGCCGTACAGGACGGTCACGCCCTCCGCGCCCATCCGGTCCAGGAACCGCTGGAGTCCGTCCTCGGCGGGCGGCGGGGTGAGTACCAGGGGAGCCCCGGAGACGACGGCGGCGGTGACCACGGCCAGGTCCGCGCCGAAGGAGTCGAGCGGCGCGTCGAGGGCCGTGACCACCGCGAGGCGGTCGCGTTCACCCAGGTCCCAGGCCTTGGCCAGGGTCTGCCCGGCCGCCACGACCTCGGCGCCGGTCAGCGTGCGCCCCGCGGACTCCAGGGCCGGTTCGGCGGCGTCCACCGGGTAGGCGGGGAAGTGGTCGCCGTGCCCGCGCACCTCCACGGTGTAGTCGGTGACCATCGGCGGGACCTCGCGCAGCGGCAGGCCCAACGGGTCCAGGGAGGTGCCCACGACCTCCTCCGCGCCGCTGTCCAGGGCCGCCGCGACGCGGTCCGGCCCGGCCACCGCGACCTCGGGCGCCGCGCCGCCCTCGGAGAGCACCGCGGCCGCCCCCACCGACCAGCAGGACAGCACCCACGCCAGCGACTGCCAGTGCGGCGGCAGGGCGAGGGAGATCCGGTCACCCGGCTGGGTGCCGAAGCCGTCCACGAGCATGTTCGAGGTCTTGGACACCCAGTTGTCGAGAGTGGCCCGGGACAGTTCGATCCGGTCCCCGAGGTCGTCGTAGGAGGTCACGAACGGTCGGGTCGGATCGGCGGAGACGAGGGCGCGCCAGAGCCGCGCGGGAGAGTCGGACATGGCGCCCATGCTAGGTCGTGCGTCGGATCATTCCTCCCGCCCGTCAGCCCGCCCCTCCGGACGCGACCCCCTTTGTCACGGTCGCGCCATGGTTGAGGACGGAGTGTGCGTATCGAAGGGCGAAGTGCCAGAGTTGCCTTCATGCGCCTGCTTCCCGGACGGCTCCTCGCCCGTGTGACCGCGCTCCCCGCGATCGCCCTCTCGGCCTGGCTCCTCGTCGCCTTCCCCTTGCTGGTCCTCGGCCAGTTCACCCCGCTGGCCGGACTCGTCCTGGGACTGCCCGCCGTGGTCGCGGCGTGCGCCCTGGTGCCGCGCCTGCTCCCGGACCCGCCGGACGAGGAGGACGTGCCCTGGTGGCCGGTGGTCGCGGTCCTGCTCGTCACCGTGGGCTTCGCCGCCGTCCAGATCGCCTACCACGCCGAGGCCCTGGTGATCCGGCGGGACCCGGCCTCCTACGCCATGTACACGGCCTGGATCGCGGAGAACGGCTTCCTGCCCATCCCGCAGCAGCGCGAGCTCATCGCGGGCGACGACCCGGCCCTGAGCTACCAGAGCCTCGCCCACTACCAGCGCGACGACGTCATCTGGCCGCAGTTCATGGCCGGGGCGCCACTGGTGCTGGCGGTCGGCTACTGGCTCGGCGGGCTGGACGGCATGCTGGTCACCACCCCGGTACTGGGCGCACTGGGCGTGCTCACCTTCGCGGGTCTCACCGCCCGCCTGGTCGGCGCGCGCTGGGCCCCGCTGGCCGCCCTGATCCTGGCGATCTGCCTGCCCCAGCAGTGGGTCAGCCGATTCACCTACAGCGAGCCCCTCGCGCAGATCCTGCTCCTGGGCGGCATGGTCCTCGCCGTCGACGCCCTGAGCCGCCGGCGGTCCCTCACCGACCGCTGGGGAGCACCCCAGGCGCTGGCACTGGTGGCCGGGCTGGTGTTCGGCCTCGGCGTGCTGGTGCGCATCGACGCGATCCGCGACCTCCTACCGGTGGTGGGCTTCGTCGGCCTGCTGCTGGTCGCCCGGCGCGGGCAGGCGCTTCCCCTGCTCACCGGACTCGGCGTGGGCGTGGGCTACGGGCTGGTCGCGGGGTACGGCTACTCACTGCCGTACCTGGAGTACCTGTCCGACTCCCTGAACCCCCTCCTGCTCATCAGCGCCGCCGTCATCGGAGCCACCGTCGCGCTCACCGCCGCCCTGTGGCGGTTCGGGCTGCCGCACACCGAACGGGTCCGCTGGCTGCCCAACGCGATGGCGCTCCTCGCGCTGCTCGTCATGGTCGGCTTCGCCGTCCGCCCACTGCTCTGGCCGGACTACGGGCACGGCAGCGACTTCACCGACCAGTGGGTGGCCTCCGTCCAGGAGATCGAGGGACTGCCGATCGAGGGCAGCCGCACCTACTACGACATGAGCCTGTACTGGGTGGGCTGGTACGTGGGCCTGAGCACCGTGCTGTTCGCCTCCCTGGGCGTGGCCCTGGTCCTGCGCCGCCTCACCCTGCGCCGCGACCTCCAGTGGCTGCTGCCCGCCATGCTGCTCGTGTGGACGGTCTCCACCACGCTCCTGCGCCCCGCCATCACACCCGACCACCCCTGGGCCAGCAGGCGCCTGATCGTGCTGGTGATCCCCGCGTTCGTGCTGTTCGCGGTCTGGTTCCTGGCCTGGCTGACCCGCTACTGCGAGAACTCCGTCCGCCACACCCGCGCCACCTCGATGGTCCGCACCCTCCCGGTCGTGGTGGCAGCCGGCTCCGCGGTCGCCATGCTCGGGCCCGGCGCGATCACCTCGGCGTCGGGGATCATGGGGTACCGGCAGGACGTGGGCACCGTGGCGGCGACGGAGGACCTCTGCGCGTCCCTGCCACCCGACGCCTCGGTCATCGTGGTCGACTCCGGGATGGCGGGCAACTACATGCCGCTGCTGCGCAACGTCTGCGGTGTGCCCACCGCCGCCCTGGACGACCCCTCCCCGGAGGCGGTGGACAGGGTCGTCGCCGCCGTGCACGAGCGGGGCCGGGACGCGGTGCTGGCCGCCCCCGACTGGGAACCGCTCGACGCGCTCACCGACTCCGCCGTGGAACCCCAACGGCACTTCCACGTCGTCGCCCGGATGGACCCCAGTACCCTCATGGAACCCCCGACCGGACACTGGACCTTCAACGGCAGCGTGTGGACCGCCGTCCTGCCCGCCACGAACGATCCGGCGTGAGACCCACTCCTCCCCGACCACCCCGCTGAGAAGGACCATGAGCCACGCAGACGCCCAAGGCCGAGCCCCGGAGCACGACGCCCCGCCGGTGCGGGTCACGATCGTCCTCCCCTGCTACAACGAGGAGGAGCACGTCGTCGACGAGATCAAACGGATCTGTTCGGCGATGGACTCCTCGGGGTACGGGTACGAACTGCTCGCCGTCGACGACGCCTCCACCGACGCGACCCTGACCCGGCTGCGCGAGGTGGAGGGCCTCTTCCCGCACATGCGGGTGGTCCCCTTCGGCCACAACGGCGGCGCGGGCACCGTGCGGCGGATCGGCAGCCAGCGGGCGCGCGGCGAGTTCGTGGTGTGGACCGACGCCGACATGAGCTACCCCAACGAGCGCATCCCCGAGTTCGTCGCCATGCTCGACAACGACCCGGAGATCGACCAGGTCGTGGGCGCGCGCACCCAGGAGATGGGATCGCACAAGGCGCTGCGGGTCCCCGCCAAGTGGATGATCCGGAAGGTCGCGGAACGCCTCACCAACACCCGCATCCCCGACCTCAACTCCGGGCTCCGGGTGTTCCGCCGGGACGTGGCCCGCCCCTACCTGCGGCTGCTGCCCCCGGGGTTCTCCTGCGTCACCACCATCACGCTGGCGTTCCTGTCCAACCAGCACCCGCTGAGGTACGTGCCCATCGAGTACGCCAAGCGGGCGGGCACGTCCAAGTTCCACTTCGTGCGCGACGCCTACCGGTACATCCTCCAGGTGCTGCGCATGGTCATGTACTTCAACCCGCTCAAGGTCCTCATGCCGCCCGCCCTGTGGCTGCTGGGGATCGGGGCGGCCAAGTTCGTCTACGACCAGGTCCGCAACCCGCTCTACATGCCCAACAACACCGTCATGATCCTGATGACCGGGCTGATCATCGCGGCGATCGCGCTCCTGGCCGACCTCATCGTCCGTTCCAGGGAGCACCCGTGACCGGCAGGACCACCCTCGTGGGACCCGCGCACCCCTACAAGGGCGGCGGGGCCCGGCACACCACCGAACTCGCGCACCGGCTGAGCGGCCTCGGCCACGAGACGGGCATCGAGTCGTGGCGGGCGCAGTACCCGGCGGCGCTCTACCCGGGCACGCAGACCATCACCGACCCCGAGGGGGAGCCCTACCCGGACACCCGCCACGAGCTGGCCTGGTACCGGCCGGACGGCTGGTGGCGCACGGGACGCCGGCTCGCGGACGAGAACGCCCTGGTGGTGCTCACCCTGTTCTCACCGGTGCAGGTGCCCGCCTACCTCGGCCTCCTCGCCGGGATCAGGTCCCGGAGGCGGGGGACCCGGGTGGTGGCGCTGTGCCACAACGTGCTGCCGCACGAGCGCCGGGCGGTGGACGTCTCCCTGGTCCGCGCGTTGCTGCGCCGGGTGGACGGGGTGCTCACCCACTCCGCCGAACAGGGCCGCCTCGCCGAGGGGCTGCTCGGCCCCGGCCGACCGCGCCCCGTGGTCGCGGAGATGCCGCCGCACCTGCCCGACACCGGCGGGGCGCCCGCCGGAGGGGCGGAGGAGCACCGGAGCCTGCTGTTCTTCGGGATCGTCCGCCCGTACAAGGGGGTGGACGTACTGCTGCGCGCGCTGGCCGAGGGGGCTCCACAGGACGTCACCCTGACCGTCGCCGGTGAGTTCTGGGGAGGGTCCGCCGACCTGGCCGACCTGGCCAAGGAGCTCGGCGTGGCCGACCGGGTCCGGTTCCGCGAGGGGTACGTGCCCGCCGACGAGCTGCCCGGGCTGCTCGCCGGTGCCGACGCCCTGGTGCTGCCCTACCGGTCCGCCACCGCCACCCAGAACGTGTGGCTGGCGCACGAACACGGTCTGCCGGTGATCGCCACCCGTGCGGGCACCCTCGCGGACCACGTGCGCGACGGTGTGGACGGGCTGCTCTGCGAACCGGGGGACACCGCCGACCTCGCCCGGGCGCTGGCCGCCTTCTACGAGCCGGGCACGCCCGCCCGGCTCAGGGCGGGAGTCCGGCCGGTGGACGCCGAACCGTACTGGAGGTCCTACACCGACCGGCTGCTGTCCGCCTGACCTCAGGACGCCCGGCGGCGGCGCAGGTGGAGCACGGCGGGCACCAGCATGCAGACGGCGCCGAGCACACCCACGCCCAGGAGGACCCACGGGAGGTACTCGCGCAGGCTGGAGGACTCGTCCACGCCCGATGCCCGCTGCTCCTCCAGTTCGTCCTCGGTACCCACCTGGACGCTGCTCACCGGGGTCGCGGCGGTCACCGAGCAGTCCCCGAACCCGGGCAGGGCGAAGGTCTCGGTGGCCACGCGCACCTCGTAGAAGCCCAGCGGCGGCTCCCAGTCCTCCCAGGCCAGGGCGGGCGGATCGTCACCGGTCAGCAGCCTGCCGTCGCTGCCGGAGAGCGTGGCGGTGAGGGTTCCGGCGCGTTCGGCGGCCGCGCCCATCTCCTCGGCGCTGATCCCGGGCAGCGGCTCGGGGTTCGGCACCAGTTCGAGTTCGAGGTCGGCCGTCCCCTCCTCTCCCTCGGTCTCGTCCTCGGTCTCCTCCTCGGACGCGAGCTCGGCGGCCAGACTCAGGGAGAACTCGGGTTGGCCGTCGGGGGAGTCGCTCACCACGGGGAAGAGCTGACCCACAACGGTGAGGGTTCCGGCGCCCTGGTCACACGCCACCTCGGCGGGCTTCACGTACGCGTGGGAGGGGCCTTCGGGGGTGGGATCGGCCGCCGGATCGGCCGCGCCGAGGGTGGCCGGTGCCAGTGTGAGGGTCACGGCGAGGGCGGACAGGACACGTGGGAAGCGGGGGGCCCAGTTCATACGGCATGAGCATAGGCCGCACCCACGCGCAAAGGAAGGTTTCTTTCCTGTTTTGTTGCACGGGTGTTCCCGGCCTTCGCGGACCCCGCTCCGGGCGCACCGGGCTCACGGTCCGCCTTCGGGCCCCGTGCCCGGTCCCTCGGCTCCCGGGCCTCCTCGTGCCGGAGACGACTCCTTCGCGGACGCTGGTCCGGGCCTGGCCTCGCGCGGACCCCGGAGCCCCGACTCCGCCCGGCTCCGGTTCCCGCCCGGCCCTTGAGCCACGTGAAGCCCGGTACGGCCCCCGTATCTCGCTTCGTACGGCCCCGGTGTCCGCCCGGCCCGTGGATCACCGGTGGACGGGCCCCTGGCGCCCCTTCCGGTGGGCGGTCCTACTCGGGGTCCTGCTCGGAGCCCGTGCGCGCCTTCGGACCCGGGCCCGAAACTCCCGGCTCCTGAACCGACCCCGAACCCCGGACGGGTCTCCCCTCTCTCCCGTCTCTCCCATCACCTTCCGCATCGGCGGCAGCGGACTCCGGCGGTCCGGACAACAGGAGCGACAACCCCGCCCAACCCACGTCCGCCACCGTCATCACCAGCCGGGACAGTACCGCCACCACCAGGGCCGCGCCCGCGTCCACCACCGGGGCCAGCGCCACCACCAGTACCACCTCGCGCACACCCAACCCGGCGGGTGCGAACACCACCAGCAGCCCCAGCGTCCAGGCGAGCGCGTAGGCGCCCACCGCCGGGCCCACCGATCTCAGCGCCTCGCCACCCACGGCCCAGGTCAGCAACCACACGTGCGCGCCCAACGGCACCCACGCCACCAGGGTCCAGGCCACCGACGCCGCGACCGAACGCCCGCCGATCTCCAGCGGACCCGCCTCCGCCACCTCACGGAACCGCGCGAACGGGCGCGCCGCCAGCCGGACCCCCCACCCCAGCACCCTCGGGTGCAGACAGACCAGCAGCAGCGGTGCGGCGGCCAGCGCCCACCACCAGCGCCGGGCCGCCTCGGCGGAGGACAGCGGCAGGGCCACCGCCGCCACGGCCAGGCTCACGGCCACCGTCACGGCGATCGCCAGCAGGGTCGCCGCCGCCCCGCGCGATCTCGGCACCCTCCAGTCACGGGCCAGCTCCACCTGGGCCACGAACGCCCACACCGACCCCGGCAGGTACTTGCCGAGCTGGCCCACGAACATCACCCGGGCGGCCGCCGCCGTCGGCAACGGCGAGCCCAGACCGGCCAGCAACGAGCGCCACGCCATCATCTGCGCCGCCAGCCCCAGCATCCCCGCCAGCACCGCGGCGGGCAGCACCCACAGCGGGAGCTCGGACACGGCGGTCCGCGCCTGCGTCCAGTTGGCGTACAGGGCGGCGCCCGCGCACGCGCACACCAGCGCGAGCAGGGCCAGGCGCACCCAGGAGTTCCGTCGAAGCCGAGTCAGCACCCCCCAAGCCTATGCCGCGGACCCCCGCCCTCCCGGGTTGTCCACAGGCCCGACCGGGTGGCGCCCGCGAACGGGAACGGCCGGACGCGTAGGGTGATCGCTTATGAGTGGTGCGAACGACCCTGCCCCCATTCCCACACCGACCGCGTCCGCCATGCGCAGGGCCCTGGCCCGCGCCCGGGACGGCAAGACCCTCGACGTCACCGAGGCGGAGGTGCTGCTGCACGCCCGCGACGAGAACCTCGACCAACTCCTGGAGTACGCGGGACGGGTCCGCGACGCGGGCCTGGAGGCGGCGGGCCGCCCCGGCGTCATCACCTACAGCCGCAAGGTCTTCGTCCCCCTGACCCGCCTGTGCCGCGACCGCTGCCACTACTGCACCTTCGCCACCGTCCCCGGGCGTCTGGACGCGCCCTTCATGTCGCCGGACGAGGTCCTGGAGATCGCCCGCGAGGGCGCCGCCCTGGGCTGCAAGGAAGTCCTCATCACCCTGGGCGACCGGCCCGAGGACCGCTGGAAGCAGGCCGCCGAGTGGCTCAACTCGCGCGGCTACGACGACACCCTCTCCTACGTGCGCGCCATGGCGATCATGATCCTGGAGGAGACCGGGCTGCTCCCGCACCTCAACCCCGGGGTGATGACCTGGTCCGACCTCCAGCGGCTCAAGCCCGTCGCCCCCTCCATGGGGATGATGCTGGAGACCACCTCCCGGCGGCTGTTCACCGAGAAGGGCCAGCCCCACTACGGCAGCCCCGACAAGGACCCCGTCGTACGGCTGCGCACCCTGGAGGACGCCGGACGCTCCAGCGTCCCCTTCACCACCGGCATCCTGCTCGGGATCGGTGAGACGGTCGCGGACCGCGCCGAGTCGATCTTCGCGATGCGCGGGGTCTCCCGCCGCTACGGCGGCGTGCAGGAGGTCATCGTGCAGAACTTCCGGGCCAAGCCGGACACCGCGATGATGCACCGCCCCGACGCCGAACGCGACATGATGGCCGCCACCATCGCCGTCACCCGCCTCGTGATGGGCCCCAAGGCCCACGTGCAGGCCCCGCCCAACCTCATCGGCGCGGACCGGGGAGGCGTGGACGAGTACGAGCTGATGATCCGCGCGGGCATCGACGACTGGGGCGGGGTCTCCCCGCTCACCGCCGACCACGTCAACCCCGAACGCCCCTGGCCGCAGATCGACGACCTCGCGGCCCGTACCGCCGCCCAGGGCTTCGACCTGCGCGAACGCCTCACGGTGTACCCCGAGTACATCCGGGCGGGGGAACCCTGGGTCGACCCGCGTCTGCGCGAGCACGTCCATGCGCTCGTGGACCCGGAGACCGGCCTGGCCCGTGCGGACGCGCCCCTGGTGGGCCGTCCCTGGCAGGAGCCGGAGGCGGTCCTGGTCTCCTCGGGGCGCACCGACCTGCACACGGAGATCGACGGTGAGGGCCGTACCGGCGACCGGCGCGGCGACTTCGACGCCGTCTACGGCGACTGGGACGAACTCGCCTCCGGAGTGGACCGCGAGGGAGCCGCACCCCGACGCCTGGACCCCGAGATCGCCGCCGCCCTCCGCAGCGCCGAGAGCGACCCGGCCGGACTCGGCGACTCCGAGGCGCTGGCCCTGCTGCACGCCGACGGCGACGCCCTGGACGCGCTCACCGACCTGGCCGACCGGGTCCGCCGCGACACCGTCGGGGACGACGTCACCTACGTCGTGACCAGGAACATCAACTTCACGAACGTCTGCTACACGGGCTGCCGCTTCTGCGCCTTCGCCCAGCGACGCACCGACGCCGACGCCTACACGCTCTCCCTCGACCAGGTGGCCGACCGCGCCGAGGAGGCCTGGAAGGCCGGGGCCACCGAGGTGTGCATGCAGGGCGGCATCCACCCGGACCTGCCCGGCACCGCCTACTTCGACATCGCCGCCGCCGTCCGCGAACGCGTCCCCGACATGCACGTCCACGCCTTCAGCCCGATGGAGGTGGTCAACGGCGCCGCGCGTACCAACCTGTCGGTGCGCGACTGGCTGACCCGCGCCCGCGAATCCGGGCTGGGGTCCATCCCGGGGACCGCCGCCGAGATCCTCGACGACGAGGTCCGGTGGGTGCTGACCAAGGGCAAGCTCCCCGCCAGCGAGTGGATCGAGGTCATCACGAGCGCCCACGACCTGGGCATCCCGACCACGTCGACGATGATGTACGGGCACGTGGACTCCCCGCACCACTGGGTGGCGCACATCAAGCTGCTGCGCTCGCTCCAGGAGCGGTCGATGGAGCGCAACGGCAGGCCGGGCTTCACGGAGTTCGTCCCGCTGCCGTTCGTGCACACCAACGCGCCGATCTACCTCGCCGGGCTGGCCCGCACGGGGCCGACCGCCCGGGAGAACCGCGCGGTGCACGCCCTGGCCCGCCTCCTCCTGCACGGGAGCATCGACAACATCCAGGGCTCCTGGGTCAAGCTCGCCGAGGACACCTTCCGCCAGCTGCTGCGCGGGGGAGTCAACGACGTCGGCGGCACCCTGATGGAGGAGACCATCAGCCGCATGGCCGGTTCCGGCCAGGGTTCGTACAAGACCATCAGCGACATCAAGGCGCTGGTCGAGCCCACGGGCCGACCGGTCCGCCAGCGCACCACCACCTACGGGCCGGTCCCGGAGGAGCGCCGCCGCGTCGCGGAGGCCAGCGACGGCGTGGCCGCCAGCATCCTGCGCCCCCAGCTGCCCATGGCCTGACCAGCCACGGAGGGGTGCGGGACGCCGAGAGCGCCCCGCACCCCCGGGTCAGGCGTCGGGGATGTCGTCCTTGGCGGATCGGAGCATGCTCCCGGGGATGACCACCAGGCGCTCGTCGCCACCGACCCTGAGATCCGCGGGAAGCCGGTCGCGGAGGAGTTCGGTGGCGTCGCGACCGACCACGGCCACGTCGCCGTTGTCGAGTTCCCAGATCTCGGGGCAGTCGTCGTTGTCCCTGCTGGCGCCGAGTTCCGCCGCGGTCCTGCCGAGACGCCTCGCGAAGCGTGCTGAGGGGTCGACGTCCCAGAGACGATCCATGGGTTTCCTTTCAGACGGGGGCGGGGTAACTGACCTTCCCGGCGGGGGCCTGATCCACTCCTCGGGAGTGGGGCACGAAGGAGGGGCGGGACGCCGGGGGTGGCGTCCCGCCCCTTTTTCTCGCGCGGCCCGTCGGGGATGGGAGTGAGGCGACGGGGCGCTGGCCGCGGGGAGGGAGTGGACCCGCGGGTTCGGGGGGTTACTGCAGTCGGGCCGAGATGGCGTTGGCGAAGGCGTAGTTGTTGGTGGCGTCCCAGTTGATGGACCAGGTCATCACGCCGCCGATCGGCCCGTACGGGGTGGTGGGGGAGAACGAACCGCAGCTGGTGCCGGTCTCCAGGCAGTCCAGGGCCGAGATGATCCCGCTCGGGGCGAGGTAGCCGCCTCCGGCGGCGGAGGGCACGGCGGGCAGGCCCAGGCCGACCTGGTCGGGGCTCAGGCCCATCTCCAGCTGGATGCAGGCCAGCGCGGCGACGAAGTCGCTGGTGCCCTGCTGGTACACGCTGCTGTCACAACCGAGCATGCTGCCCGAGTTGTAGTACTGCATGTTCACGATGGTGAGGATGTCGGAGATGTTGCTGGCCAGCTGGTAGTACCCGGCGCTGGGGCTCTGGAAGTCGATGGTCTGGGGCGCCATCGTGATGATGAGCCCGGGGCCCGCCTTGCCGCTGAGGTCGCGCAGGGCGCTGGTCATGTGCTCGGCGTTGATGCCGTGCTCCAGGTCGATGTCCACGCCGTCGAACCCGTAGTCCTGCATGAGCGCGTGGGTGGTGTCCGCGAAGTTCTTCGCCTGGGTGGGGTTGGTGACGTTCACGTGGCCGAGCTCGCCGCCCACGGAGATGATCACCTTGCGGCCCTGGGCCTGGATGGCGGCGATGTCCTCGCGGAACTGCGCGTCGGTGTAGCCGTTGAGCTCGTCACTGGCCAGGTTGAAGGTGATGCCGCCGTCGAGCTGCGGATGGTTGTCCGCGAAGGCGACCGCCACGAGGTTGTACTCGGCGGGGATCTCCGAGAGCGGCATCACGGTCGAGCCGTTGTTGAAGTTGTGCCAGTAGCCGGTGAGCCACTGGCTGGTCTGCTGGGTCTCGACGGGGGCGGTCGAGGCCTGCGCGGGTTCGGGGGTCAGGGCGCCGACCGAGGTGACGAACGCGGTGGCCACCGCGGCGAGGCCGCTGAGGATCGCGAGCCTGGTCTTACGGGGGCTGAGCATGGGGAGTGTTCCTTTCGCCGAGCGGGGTGACGAAGGCGTGCTCTGTGAGCCGGTAATTGTTAGGAAACTTTAAAGTTACGTTCCGCGACAGTCAACGGAAATGGTTAGGAAAGTTTGCGGTTTTCTTGGGCACCCGGTACCAGTCACATTCCGTACTGACCGCTCCCGCTGTCCCGGATGTCCATGTCCCGGGCGAGCTTCGTGAACACGTCGTGGTCGATGTCCCCCGAGCGGTACAGGGACGTGAGGGAGTCCCGTCGGGCCTGGTTGATCTGGGCGAGCGTCTCCCTGCGGTCCCGGGCGTCCTCCTTCACCCGGTCGAGGTCGCCCCCGTCCAGGAGCCCCTTCACGTGGCCGATCCGCTTGCTGAACCGGTCGCGCATGGCGTCCGCCGACCGGTCGTCGAGGTCACCCCCGGTGAGCATCTCGTCCACCTTGCGCACGGCGGCGCAGTCCATCTCGTACTCGGCCCGCAGGAACTCCCGGTGACGGGTGCCCTCGTCGGTCAGTCGCAGCCTGCGCAGCAGCCACGGCAGTGTCGTGCCCTGCCCCACGAGCGTGCCCATCACGACGACGCCGGCGATGAAGATCAGCGCGCCCCGCTCGGAGAACTCCTGCCCGCCCAGGGTGGCGGGCAACGACAGCGCGATCGCCAGGGAGATCGCCCCGCGCATCCCGCTCCAGCCGATCGCCACGCGCTCCCGGAAGCCCGACACGTCCAACCGGGACCGTGACACGAAGCGCTGCAACGACGTCAGGAACAACATCAGCACCATGCGCAGCACCATCGCGGTGACCGTCACCACGAGCGCCGCCACCAGCAGTTGCACGAACGCGAAGTTCTCCCGTACCGACCGCACGACGGAGTCCAGCTGCAAGCCCAGGAGCACGAACAGCATCGCCTCCAACAGGCTCACCAGGGTGCTCCAGATGGTCTGCCCGCTCACCCGCACCCTTGGTGGCAGCAGACCCTCGCCGTGCGTACCCAGGTAGAACCCGGCCACCACCGCCGACAGCACCCCGGAGAACCCCGCCATCTCGGAGGGGATGTAGGCCACGAACGGGGTGATGAGCACCGTCATCAGCTGGAGGGAGGGGTCCTGGATGCGGCCGCGCCCCCACGCGATCACCACCGCGACCACGGCCCCGTAGAGGAGCCCGCCCACCACGACCTTGCCCAGTTCGAAGAGGGCGTCCCCCGGGGTGAGCGGACGCATCATGGCGGTGACGGCCAGGCTGAAGATGGTCAGGGCGACCCCGTCGTTGATCAGGGACTCGCCCTCCAGGATGGTCAGCACCCGGCGCGGGGTGCCCGCCCGCTTGAGGATCGCGGAGGCCGCCACGGCGTCGGTCGGCGCGATCGCCGCGCCCAGCGCGATCGCGGCCGGCCAGCCCGCGTCCGGGATCAGCAGGTGGACGACGGCGGCCAGACCGAACGCCGTCGCCAGCGTCATCCCCACCGACATCACGATGATGGGCCGCGCCAGGTCCCGCATGTCCCTGGGGGAGGAGAAGAACGCCGCGTTGTAGATCAGCGGCGGCAGGAAGACCAGGAGGACGACCTCCGGTGGGATGGCCATGGAGTCCATCCACGGCACCACTCCGAGGAGCATGCCCAGCATCACCAGGACCACCGCTCCCGGGATCCTGATCCGCCCCGCGACCAGCTGGCCCACGACGACCGCGACCACCACGACCAGCGTGACGATCACGTAGTGCTCAACGGACATCCCGGCTCCCCCCCGACGGCCCGACCCCGCCCCAGCATGCCGGGACGGGGTCGGGTCACGACGGAGGACGCGCCGCCTCCGACGTGGGGGTCAGCGCACCACCATGAAGGCGTCCGGGTCCCGGGGCGGGCGCTCCTTCGGCGCCTCGGCCGCGTAGCCCACGGCCACCGCGCCCATCGGACGCCAGTCCTCGGGCACCTCCAGGACCTCGCGCACCACGTCGGCGCAGAACATCGTGGAGGAGATCCACGCCGAGCCCAGGCCCTCCATGGCCAGGCCCACCAGCAGGCTCTGCACGCCCGCGCCCATGGCCACGAGGAACATCGACCGCTCGGCGTCCGCGCGGCGCTCGTCCGGGTACGGGTGCGCGCCGTCCGCGACCAGGAACGGCACCACCAGGGTGGGAGCGCCGCGCAGCACGTCGCCGCGCCGGGTCCGCCGCGCGATCTGCTCCTCGGTGAACCCGTCCCGCCGCAGGTCCTCCACCCAGGCCGCGAGCATCGCGTCGAGCAGCCGCTCGCGGGTGTCCGGCGACTCCACCAGGACGAAGCGCCAGGGAGTCGTGTGGTGCGGGGCGGGTGCGGTCACGGCGGTGGCCACCGCACGGCGCACCAGGGCCGGGTCCACCGGCCGGTCGGTGAAGGAGCGCACCGTCCGCCGGGCCGCCACCACGTCCCTGGAGCCGTAGCGGAACAGGTCGTCGTCGGCCGGGCGGACCAGCTCCGCCGCTCCGGGGCCGTCCTCCTCGGTGACCATCCCGACCAGGCCCGAGACCACGGCCACCGGAATCCCGGAGGTCTTGCCCTTGACCAGCTCACCGGCGGCGGCCACCTCGTCGGCCACCGCGTTGATGGTGGCCTCCATGACGTTGCCCTGGGCGTCGGTGGTGCCGCGCAGGTCCTGCACCGGGGTGATCCCGGCCGCGCCGATGGCCACGTCGGTCTGGCCCATCCGCCACGGGCGGCCGAACGTGTCCGAGACCACCACGCCCACGCGCACGCCCAGGAGCTCGGCCAGCCGGGCGCGCAGGGCGCGCGCGGAGGCGTCGGGGTCCTCGGGCAGCAGGAGCACGGTGCCCGGGGCGACGTTCGAGGCGTCCACCCCGGCGGCGGCCATGACCAGGCCCGACCGGTGCTGGGCGATCCGGATGTGGCCCATCCGCGCCACCACGCGCTCGGTCTCGGCGTCGATCGCGGCCTCACGGTCGTCGCCTGGCTGGGAGCGCCCCTCGGCCTTGCTGACGATCTTGGAGGTGACCACCAGGACGTCGCCGTCCACGAGGGGTTGGCCGGAAGCGGCCACGGCCTCGGTGACCAGTGCCGCCAGGTCGTCGCCCGCGCGCACCTCGGGGATGCCGGGCAGTCCGCGCACCCGCAGTTCGTTCACCCGTGGTCCGTCCACCCGGTTCCGCTCCGTCCGCGTCTCGATGCTCACCGGGCCCGCTCCCCGCGCTCGGAGAGCTCGACGGCCAGGTCCAGGGCGGCCTGGGCGATCGCCTCGGTGGTCTCCGGGTCGTTCATGTACAGCGGGCGGGACCGTACCTCCACGCCGTCCACCCGGGTGCCGGCGTCGGCCTCGTCCACCAGCCAGCCGTCCAGCAGGTCGGAGCCGAGGTGCTCGGCCACCGCGCCCGCGCTGGTCTCCACGCCGATGGCGGTCAGACAGGCGTCGGCCATGCCGCGCACGGGGGCGCCGCCGATGATCGGTGAGACACCCACCACGGTCTTGCCCGCCATCGCCTCGCGGATGCCCTCGATGTTGAGGACGGAACCCACGCTCACCACGGGGTTGGACGGCGGGATGATCACCGCGTCGGCGTTGCGGATGGCGCGGATCACACCGGGGGCGGGCTTGGCCTTCTCGGCGCCCATGCTGATGATCTGCTCGGCGGGCAGAGCGGCCCGGTGTCGGATCCACCACTCCTGGAAGTGGATCGCCCGGCGCCCGTCCTCGTCGTCGACGATCACGTGCGTCTCGACCTGGTCGTCGGTCATGGGGAGGAGGCGGACACCCGGCTGCCAGCGGTCGCACAGCGCCGCGGTGATCGCGGAGAGCGGGTATCCGGCGGCGATCATCTGAGCCCGGACGATGTGGGTGGCGGTGTCGCGGTCACCCAGCCCGAACCAGGTGGGCTTCATCCCGTACGCCGCGAGCTCCTCCTTGACCGTGAAGGTCTCGTCGGTGCGGCCCCAGCCCTGTTCCTCGTTGATCCCGCCGCCGAGGGTGTACATGACGGTGTCCAGATCCGGGCAGATCCGGAGACCGAAGAGGGTGATGTCGTCACCGGTGTTCCCGATGACGGTGATCTGGTGGTCTGTGGCCTGGTCGGATTCGGTCGCGGCGTCGATTCCCATAGCGGCCTTGAGGCCACGGAGGAAACGCGCGCCGCCGATACCGCCAGCCGGTACGACTATCCGCATGCGCCCAAGTCTGGCAGGCTGGGGGCGAGTATGGGTCGTCTGCCCCTGCGTGGGTACGATCCAGCGTGACCGAACCGGTACCGACGGTGTGTGAACCTTCGGGCGGTGGTCGCCATCCCACTTCATCGGCCCCGCGTTCGGTGTCCCCACGTCCTTTCGAGCGCATTCCGGCCGATTCACCCGACAGCCCGACGATATGCCAAGCTTCCTCCGACGCGACGGCGAAGCAGCAGAGGGGAACCTCTCTTGAACAACGAAACACTCGACCGCCTGCGCCTGCCCGGGGCCTGGGTCCTGCTGGGAGCCCTGGGCGTCCACATGCTGGCCGGGCTCATCTCGGTGATCATCAGCTCCAGCGCGCAGGGCTACAGCTTCCCGTTGGCGATGGTGGCGAACGGCGGGGACTTCTACGGATTCACCGTCACCCTTCTGCTCGCGGCCGCGATCGCCCTGGTACTGACCAGTGAGCGGACCCGACCCAGCTCCTTTCCGGTCATCCTGACCGCGATGATCCTGGTCGGCGTCGGTCTGCTGTTCTGCCTGATCGCCCTGATCAGCGGTTTCATCGACATTCGTCCGGGTGAGGGCGGCGTCGCCTTCGCCGGGTTCCTGGGCCGCGCGGTGCAGGGCGCCGTGCTCGGCTTCTTCGGGTTCTACCTGATCAAGATCTTCAACGACCCCACCGTGGTCCCCCGCGCGCAGCCGCAGCAGCAGGTGTACAACCAGCAGCCGTTCGCGCCCGCGACCGGTGCGCAGCAGTCCTTCGCCCAGACCGGCTACCAGACGGTCGATCCGGCCGCCCAGCAGCAGGCCTACGGCTACGACGCCGCCGCCCAGCAGGCGTACGGTCAGGACCCGGCCGCGCAGCAGCAGGCCGCCTACGGTTACGACGCCGCCGCGCAGCAGCAGGCCGCCTATGGTCAGGACGCGGCTGCTCAGCAGCAGGCGTACGGGACCGGTGCCCAGCAGGCCTACGGCCAGGACCCGGCCGCGCAGCAGCAGGCCGCCTATGGTCAGGACGCGGCTGCTCAGCAGCAGGCGTACGGGACCGGTGCCCAGCAGGCCTACGGCTACGACCCCGCCGCGCAGCAGCAGGCGGCCTACGGTTACGACGCGGCCGCTCAGCAGCAGGCGTACGGGACCGGTGCCCAGCAGGCCTACGGCTACGACGCCTCCGGCCAGCAGCAGGCGTACAACTACGACCCCTCCGGCCAGCAGGCCGCCTACGGTCAGGACGCCGCCGCCCAGCAGCAGGCGGCCTACGGCCAGGCCTACGACCCGTCGCAGTACGCGCCGCAGCCCGCCGCCGACCAGCAGGCCCAGGACGCCATCGCCAACGGCTGGTACCAGGACCCGGCCGCCCAGGCCCAGGCCCAGCAGGGGCAGGACCCCCAGGCCGCCCCCGGAGTTGAACCATTCTTTAACTCCGGTGAGAACAACGGGGCCGAGGCCGCCGACCAGAGCGGCGGCGGCTACGGCGCCCAGTACGGCTCCGGTGCCGGATACGGCTCTGACCAGCAAGGACAGGGCGGCAACGACGGCCAGCAGAACTGGTACGGCAACGACGGCCAGCGCTGAACCGGCCCTGATCGCCGCGCTCTCCACGCCTTGGGAAGGTACGTGAATTGCGTGGTAATCCACAGAACGGACATCGCGGGCCTGCCGCTGGAGGTTCGTTACATGATATTCAGTGGATTACCACGCAGCGCGCTTGACTCACAGTGAAGCGCACGCGTGTAATTCCAATGTGGGATTTCCACCCGACCTGGGGGACGAAAAGGGTCGGGGACATCTATTGGGGGGCTACAGGAGGTGCGCATGAGCGAGGTCATCCCGCTGGCGCACGGCTCGGACGAAGATCTGGGCTGGCAGGAACGTGCCCTGTGCGCGCAGACCGACCCGGAGGCGTTCTTCCCCGAGAAGGGCGGCTCGACACGGGAGGCGAAGAAGGTCTGCCAGTCGTGCGAGGTACGTGCGGAGTGCCTGGAGTACGCGCTGGAGCATGACGAACGCTTCGGCATCTGGGGGGGACTCTCCGAGCGCGAGCGCCGAAGGCTGAAGAAGGCCGCCGGGGGAGATTTCGATTTCCTGGCGGACATGCTGTAGGGGTACGCGTCACGGCGCGCCCGGGCCACGAGCCCGGGCGCGCCTTTTTCATGTTCCGTACCCTTCAGGCCCTTGGGCCTGATTGGTCCGTGAGGTCCGCTCGGCGCCGAATGCACCGCTATGGTCGCCCCTCACGTCCCCGACCAAAATGATCCGTAATGGTGTGCGGTGGCGTATCGTGATGACCCGCGTTCGCGTCCGCGAACCGCCCCGGCGCACTGAGGCGCCCACCGACCGCTCCGGTCGGCACACCCCGGGCCCGCGCACGGGCCCGCCCCTTCTCCCGGAGAGACCCGACCACAGCCGTGCCTGACCTGGATTCCGCCCGCCACGTCGTCACCGCGGTCATCGTGTCCCACGACGGCTCACGATGGCTGTCGGAAACCCTGTCCGCGCTCCGAGCCCAGACCCGCGCCGTACAGCGGGTCGTGGCCGCCGACACGGGCAGCACCGACGGCAGCCCCGACGTCCTCGCCGACCACCTTCCGGCCGACGCCGTCATCGACCTGCCCGCCCGCACCGGATACGGCGACGCCGTCAAGGCCGCCCTGGACCTGCCCAGGTCCACCACCGAGGTGCACGGGTTCGACGACGACGCCACCGAGTGGATCTGGCTCATCCACGACGACCTCACCCCGGAGAAGGACGCACTCGAACACCTGCTCGCCGCCGCCGACCAGGACCCCCGCAGCGCGGTCCTGGGCCCCAAGCTCCGCGACTGGTTCGACCGCCGCCTCCTCGTCGAGGCGGGCGTCACCATCGACGGCGCCGGGCGCCGCGAGACCGGGCTGGAGCAGCGGGAGTTCGACCACGGCCAGCACGACGGCACCCGCCAGGTCCTGGCCGTCTCCAGCGCGGGCATGCTGGTCCGTCGCGACGTGTGGGAACGCCTCGGCGGGTTCGACCCGGCGCTGCCGCTGTTCCGCGACGACATCGACTTCTGCTGGCGGGTGGGCGGCGCCGGGCTCCGGGTCCGCCTGGTCACCGACGCCGTCGCCTACCACGCGGAGGCCTCGGCCCGCCGCCGCAGGAAGATCACCGCCACCCGCAACCACCCGCGCCGCGTGGACCGCAGGCACGCCGTGTTCGTGCTGCTGGCCAACCTGCCCGTCGGCGGCATGGTGTTCGCGCTGCTGCGCAACTCCGTGGGATCGCTGCTGCGCGTGGTCATGTACCTGCTCATCAAGCAACCGGCCAACGCCCTGGACGAGGCCGCCGCGATCACCCTGGTCTACGGTCGGCCGTTCCGCCTGGCCCGGGCCCGGTTCCGGCGCCGCCGCGACCGCCGCCGCACCTACAGCGCCATCCGGCCGTTCCTGGCCCGGGGGGTGGCCATGCGGCAGTTCGCGGACGCCGTCACCGGCATCCTCACCGGGGAACGGATGGCCGACACCGCCGGGCGCCACCAGGCGGTCACCGCGCCCCCGGGCGAGGAGGACGACGGCCCCGCCGACGACTCCTCGTCCTTCCTGCGCCGCGTGGTCCTCCAACCGGGCGTCCTGCTGGTCATCGGCCTGACCGTGGTGACGATCATCGCGGAGCGCTCCCTCCTCCTCGGCGGCATGCTCGCCGGAGGCGCCCTGCCCCCGGTCACCGGAAACGCCCTCGACCTGTGGAACCTCTACCTGGCCGGCCACCCGGACTGCGGTGTGGGTTCGTCCGGGGCCGTCCCGCCCTACGTCGGGTTCCTCGCGCTGCTGTCCACCCTCACCTTCGGGCAGCCGTGGATCGCCGTCATGGTGATCCTCCTGGGCTGCGTGCCGCTGGCCGGGCTCACCTCCTACCTGCTCGCCCGCGAGGTGCTGCGCTTCCGCCCGGCCCGCCTGTGGATGGCCGGGGCCTACGCCCTGCTCCCCATGGCCACCGGCGCCGTCGCGCAGGGCAGGCTGGGCACCGCCCTCGTCCACGCGCTGCTGCCCGTCCTCGGCCTGCTGCTGGTCCGCCTGGTCTCCATGCCGCCCAAGCCCTCGCGCCGGGCCGCCTGGGGGCTGGGCCTGGCGCTCACCGTCGCCACCGCCTTCGTGCCCATCGTCTGGCTCCTGTGCCTGGTCACCGGGGTCCTGGTCGCGGTCGCCTTCGGGCACCTCGGCCGCCGGATCTTCGTCAGCATGGGCATCAGCCTGGGCACACCCGCGGTGCTCCTCATGCCGTGGACCCTCGAACTCCTGATGCACCCCAGCCTGTGGCTGCTGGAGGCGGGGCTGCACCGGCCCGAGCTGTCCAACCCGGGGGCGACCCCCACGGAACTGCTCATGCTCTCCCCGGGCGGCCCGGGAACGCCCCCGGTCTGGGTGACCGCCGGGTTCATCGCCGCCGCCCTGTGCTCCCTGCTGCTGCTCCGCAACCGCATGCTGGTGGCGGCGGGCTGGAGCCTCGCCCTGTTCGGGATGCTCGTCGCCGTCCTGACCAGCAGGATCGTCATCGAGCCCTACTTCGGTGGCCCGCCCGCCCTGGTCTGGCCCGGCGTCGCCCTGTCCTTCGCCGCCACCGCCGTCCTCCTGACGGCGGCCACGGCGGCCCGCGCCTTCGGGAACATGATCCGCCTCGGTGGCCTCCGGAGGTACTTCGCGCTGGCCGTGGCACTGCTCGCGCTGGCCACGCCCGTCTCGGCGGCGGCCCTGTGGATGTGGGAGGGCGTGGACGGGCCGATGACCGCGAACGCGCCCCGCTCCGTGCCCGGGGCCCTGGAGAGCGTGAGCGCGGACGGCACCGAGCCCCGCACCGTCATCGTCACCCCCGCCGAGGACGGCGGCGTGGACTACGTGGTGGTCCGGGGCCGCGAACCCCGGCTGGGGGAGGAGCGCGTCGTTCCCGAACCCCGGACCCGCGCCGCCATGGACCAGGCCGTCGCGGAGCTGGCCGCGGGCCAGGGCAGCGACCAACTCGTCACCCTGCTCGACCACGGCGTCCAGTACGTGCTCTACCCGCGTCCCGAGCTCGGGGGGCCCGCCGACGCCACCATGGTCGACACCCTCGACGGCACCCCGGGGCTCGGACGGCAGTCGCTGTCCGACCACTACGGCCTCTGGCGGATCGCGGAACCCACCGGCGTGCTGCGGACGGTCTCCGAGGACGGCCTCGAAGCCGAGGCCCTGCGCGTGGAGGGCTCCGCGGACCAGCTCACGGCCGAGATCGGTGAGGGCCACACCGGCCGCCGTCTCGCCCTCGCGGAACCCGCCGACGGCGGATGGCGGGCCACCCTGGACGGGGACGAGCTCACCCCGGTCGACACCGAGAACGGGACCCAGGCGTGGGCCCTGCCGGTGCACGGCGGCGAGCTGCGGGTGTGGCACACGGACCTCGTCCACACCGCCTGGCGGATCACCCAGGGGGCGCTGCTGCTGATCGTGGCGGTGCTCGCCGCCCCCGGCGTGCGGACGGAGGAGGAGCGCAGGCTCATCGAGGCCACCCCGATGCCCCGCCCCCGGCGTCCCCGCCGTACGGGGAGGTCCCGCCGCGCGGCACCGGAGAAGGCTCCCGAGAAGGCGACGGAGAAGGTGCCGGAGGAACAGCCGGAACCGGATCCCGGCCCGACCACCACCGGCTCCATCCCCGCCGTCCGAGGCAGGCGCCGAGGCACGCGGGGCACACGACGGGCCGGGACCCGCAGGGCGTCCAGGCGCCGCGCGGGCACCGAGGACGAGGGGTAGGACATGCGACTGATCGTGGAGAACCGGTTCGCCCTGTTCGGGCTGGTCGCGCTGGCGCTGCTCGCCCTGTTCGGGGTGGCGTTCGTGATCCGGCCGGTCAACGCCGAGCTCGGCGTGTCCGAGCCCGACACCGTCCGCCCGGACCTGGCGGCACGCGTCTGCCCCGCCCCGCACGAGCCCTCCGACGACGCCGACAGCTCGATCGCGGCCTTCGCCCCCCGGGTCAGCCGTGACGACGAGGGTCAGCTGTGGGCCGTCCCGCTGTCCCCGGTGGACGGAGACGGGCCCGACACCGACACGCTCGGGGAGGAGCTCACCGAACCCGGGCGGGTCTGGAGCACCGACACCGGGGACGCCACCCGGCCCACCGCCCTGCACGCCGAGGGCTCCCTGGCCTCCGGGCTCGACGCCGCGCAGACCACCGTCTCCGACGACGGCATCACCGAGGTCCGCTGCGCCGCCCCGTCGATCGGTACCTGGTTCGCCCTTCCCGGCGCGGACGACCCCGACGGAGTCGACCTGGAGACCCTCACCGTGCACCTGGCCAACCCGGAGGACTTCCGGGCCACGGTCAGCGTCGACCTCTACACCATGGAGGGGCCGTCCTACTCCCCGGACAGCCGGGGCATCCATCTCGGGCCGGGGGAGTCGACCGAGCTCGACGTCACGGAGCTCATCCAGAGCACCGGTTCGCTCGGCGTCCACGTGCGCACCAGCACCGGCCGCGTCGCCGCGTCCCTGCTCGCGGAACACTCCTCGGGGAACAGCGACTGGGTTCCGCCGACCCGTGCGCCCGACGAGGAGCACGTCATCCCCGGCGTGCCCGGGGGAGAGGGCACGCGCCGCCTGTTCGTGGCCGCCCCCGGTGACGCTCCGGTCGAGGCCCGCGTTCGCGTGGTGACCGAGGAGCCCAACGGCACCGACGACGAACCCCTGGTCCTGAACGTCCCGCCGGCGGCCTCCGCCTGGCTCACCCTGGAGGGCGCGCTGGCCGAGGCCCCCGGAACGGTCGTCGTCGAGGCCGACGGCCCGGTCGTGGCCGGGGTGGTCGCGGAGGCCGTGGACGGCAAGAAGGTCGTGGAGACCGCCTACACGGCCGCCGCGGACCCCCTCACCGGTCCGCTCGACACCACGGCGGTCATCCCGGACATGCCCGAGGACGTCGACGTGGAACTGGTCCTGGGAGCCCTGGACCGGGACGCCAGGGTGGTGGCCACCCCGATCGCCGCCGACGGGAGCATGGGCGACGCCGTCCGCGCCGAGGTCGCCGCCGGAACCACCCACGTGTTCGGCACGGAAACCGAGGGCTGGGGGGTCCCCTCGGGGGCCGACCCCGAGGACGGCTACGCGGTCCGCCTGGAGCTGCTGGAGGACTCCGGCCCGGTCTACGCCGCCCGCGTCCTGCGCTCGGGCGACGGCGTCAGCGTCCTGCCCGTCACTCCCGCCCCGGTGAGGGTCCAGCTTCCCGTGGTCCGCGACAGCATGACCGGCATCGTCCCCTGACCGCCGGTTCCCTCGGCCCCCGTGCGAACCCCCTCCCACACAGGTGGAGGAGGGGCGCAGGGTAGGTGGTGGGGTGGATGTGGGTAGTGAGGTCTGCGAGAGGGATCGGCCGGAGGGAGCGGACATGGGTGAGACCAAGCTGGCGTCGTTGGGGGACGACCGGTGGACGCTGACGTTGGAGCGTGACCTCGGGAGACCCGTGGAGCGGGTGTGGCGGGCCCTCACGGAGCCCGCCGAGCTGAGCCGGTGGTATCCGATGACGGTCGACCGGCTGGACCTGAGGGTCGGTGGGGAGATCGTCTTCGCCGACGAGGAGGGCGGCGACCTGACCGCCGTGGTCACGGAGGTGGACCCGCCTCGGGCGTTCGGCTTCCGGGAGTTCGACCCGGAGACGGGCGAGCACCAGATGCGCCTCACCGTCGGTGAGGACGGACACCTGGTGCTGGCGCACACGTTCACGGGCAGGGAGTGGGCCGAGCGCACGGCGGAGGGCTGGCGGTCCTGCCTCGACGAGCTGGAGAGGTCGCTCGACGAGGTGTGATCAGTTCTCCGGGTCCACGGACTCGGGTTCGACGCCGAGCAGGTTGGCCACTTCCTCGACCACGGTCTCGTGGACGAGGAGGGCCAGCTCCTCGGGGTCCTTGGTCCTGATCTCCACGGGGCGCCGGTAGACGATGATCCGCGCGCGGCCCGTGGGCTCGCTCTCCAGTCGGGAGAAGGGGATCGCCTCGGTCAGGTCGCCGTGGGGCGGGATCGGGGGAACGTCCTCCACGAGGAAGTCGACGTTCGCCAGCTCACGCGCCCACAGGCGTTCCAGGCGTTCGACGGCGTCCAGGACAAGGTCGTCGAAGGCCTGCGCCCGACTGCGGGAGACGGGCAGGTCGGAGGGCACGAGAGGACCGCGGATGCCCCGGCCCCGGCGGTCCCGGCGCCGCACTCTGTCTGGTTGGCCACTGGAAAGGCGCACTCGTCGCACACTTCGAGACTAAGCCATCACGGGCCCTGCGCGAAGTCCTGGCGCCTCGGAAGAATCGGACGTCGACCCTCCCGGGTCAAGAACAGTCGCCCAAAAACTGTGCAGGTCATGGGACGATGCTGGCGTGTCCCTCGGTAAAGGCATACAGTCAAACGCTGTGAGCCATGTTCGACGCTGTTCCCGCACCGCGTGCAGGCAGCCCGCCGTATTCACGCTCACGTACGTCTACGCCGACTCCACCGCCGTCCTCGGTCCGCTCGCCGCCTACGTGGAACCGCACTGTTACGACCTGTGCGCGATCCACGCCGAACGGTTGACCGCGCCGCGTGGTTGGGAGGTCGTTCGGCTTCCGGTCGAGACGTCGGGAGGAGGTCCCGGCAGTGACGACCTGGAGGCCCTCGCCGACGCCGTACGTGAGGCGGCGCGGCCGCCCGCGCGTCAAGAGCCGTCCCCCGGCGAACCCGTGGGGGAGGGTCACGAGACGCTGCGCCGGGGCCACCTGCGCGTGGTCAAGTCCGACCGGGGCGAGCAACGCCCGCCGCACCACCCGAACGGCTGACCCGGCCCGCTCTTGCTAGTTTTGTACGGCGCTCGAACAACGGGGCGCTGGACCGAATTCGTCGCAGGATCGACCTGGCCGGAGCAGACGTGGCTGACCTCGGAAGCATCTTCAAGGCATACGACGTACGCGGTGTGATCCCGGACACCTTCAACGCCGGGATCGCCCACGCGGTCGGCGCCGCCTTCGCCCGGGTGGCCGGTGGACCCGCCGTCGTGGTCTCCCACGACATGCGACCCTCCTCGCCGGAGCTCGCCCGCGCCTTCGCGGACGGCGTCACCTCCCAGGGCGTGGACGTCGTCTTCGCCGGACTCGGCTCCACCGACCTGCTCTACTACGGTTCGGGCTCCCTGGACCTGCCCGGTGCCATGTTCACCGCCAGCCACAACCCGGCCGAGTACAACGGCATCAAGATGTGCCGCGCGGGCGCCGCGCCGATCAGCGCCGAGACCGGCCTGGCCGACGTCCGCCGACTCGCCGAGGACTTCCTGTCCGGCGCCGAGGACCCCGACGCCCACGAGGGCCCGAAGGGCACCGTCACCGAGCGGGACCTGCTGCCCGGCTACGCCGACTACCTCCGCCAGCTCGTCGACCTCTCCGGGTCCCGCCCGCTCAGGGTCGTCGTGGACGCGGGCAACGGCATGGGCGGCCTCACCGTCCCCGCCGTCCTGGAGCAGGGCCTGCCGCTGGACGTCGTCCCCCTGTACTTCGAGCTGGACGGCACCTTCCCCAACCACCCGGCCAACCCCCTGGACCCCGACAACCTGGTCGACCTCCAGGCCAGGGTCCGTGAGACCGGGGCCGACCTCGGCCTGGCCTTCGACGGCGACGCCGACCGCTGCTTCGTGATCGACGAACGGGGCGAGCCCGTCTCCCCGTCCGCCGTCACCGCCCTGGTCGCCTCCGAGGAGCTCAAGCGCGAGCCCGGCGGCACCGTCATCCACAACCTCATCACCTCGGCGGCGGTCCCCGAGATCGTCACCGAGCGCGGCGGGAAGCCCGTGCGCACCCGCGTCGGCCACTCCTTCATCAAGGCGACCATGGCCGAGACCGGTGCGATCTTCGGCGGGGAGCACTCCGCCCACTACTACTTCCGGGACTTCTGGAAGGCCGACACGGGTATGCTCGCGGCCATGCACGTCCTGCGTGTCCTGGGTGCGGACGAGCGTCCGCTCTCGCGGATCACGGAGGAGTACTCCCGGTACGCGGCCTCGGGCGAGGTCAACTCCAGGGTCGACGACGCCGACGGCCGCATGGCCGCGGTGCGCGCCGCGTTCGGGGACCGGGACGGGGTGACCGTCGACGAGCTCGACGGCCTCAGCGTCACCCTGCCGGACGGCGCGTGGTTCAACCTGCGCGCCTCCAACACCGAGCCGCTGCTGCGGCTCAACGTCGAGGCCCCTGACGACACCGCCGTGGCGCGCCTGCGCGACGAGGTCCTGGCCATCGTCCGCGCCTGACACGGCCATCACACGAGGAACGAGAACCATGAGCACGAAGATCGACGGCTGGCTGCTGGAGATCCTGGCCTGCCCGCAGAGCCAGGCCCCGCTGCGCCACGACCCGGAGACCGACGAACTGGTCTGCGACGAGAGCGGCCTGGCCTACCCCATCCGCGACGGGATTCCGGTCCTGCTGGTGGACGAGGCGCGCACGCTCTCCTGAACGGGCGGAAAAGGTTGGGTGGGGGACGGAACGAACTCCGCGTTCCGGCAGTCATATCCGGTACGTCCGGGTGAGGGGACACCTGCGGGGCCGCGACCGGTCGCGGCCCCACCCGGCGTCCCGTGCCCGTTAACCTGATGCTGCGCCCCCGCTCAAGCCCACCTCCCAGGAGGACATCGATGCCCGGTCCCGAATCGCTACTGCCGAGCGACCCCTCCGCTTTCGGTGATTACAGCGTGACCGGACGGCTGGGGAAGGGCGGTCAGGGGGTCGTCTACCTCGCTGAGGACCGCGACGGCGACGAGTACGCGGTCAAGGTCCTCAACGACCAGTGGTCCGCCGACGCCGACCTGCGCAAGCGGTTCGAGAAGGAGGTGCGGGCCGCCCAGCGGGTCGCGTCCTTCTGCACGGCGGCGATCATCGACGCCCAGCTCGACAGTGACCCTCCCTACGTGGTCAGCGAGTTCGTTCCGGGCAAGGACCTCCAGGAGACGGTGGCCAAGGGCAAGACGGTGCGCGGCGCCGCGCTCCAGCGCCTGGCCGTCTCCACCGCCACGGCGCTCGTGGCCATCCACAAGGCGGGGATCGTCCACCGCGACTTCAAGCCCGGGAACGTGCTGCTGGGCCCGGACGGCCCGCGCGTGATCGACTTCGGCATCGCCCGGGTCGACGACGGCACCGCCACGATGACCAACTCGATCGTCGGCACGCCCTCCTACATGGCGCCGGAGCAGATCGAGGGCCGCGGGATCACCGACAAGTGCGACATCTTCGCCTGGGGCTGCGTGATCGCGTTCTCCTCGACCGGCCGCGCGCCGTTCGGTTCGGACACCGTCCCGGCCGTCGTGCACCGTGTGGTGAGCGCCCCGCCGGACCTGGACGGGGTCGACGACGCTCTGCGGCCGATCGTCGAGTCGTGCCTGGACAAGGACCCGAACCGCCGCCCGAACGCCCAGACCCTGCTCATGCGGCTGCTCGGCCACGACGGCCCGGTCGGCCCCTCGAACGACGCCGACGACGCGCTCAAGCAGGGAGAGCGGGTGGCGCAGACCGGTCTGCTCAACGGCAACCCGCTGCCCCCCGTGCACCCGCAGGCACCGCAGTACCCGCACACCGGCGGACAGCCGGGCATGGGGTACCCCCCCGGCGTGTCCAACCCGCGCCCCTTCGGCGCGCACCCGGGGACCTCGAACCCCCGCCCCGGCCAGATGGGCGGCCACCCGGTGAACTCGGACCCCCGGCACGGCGGCTTCGGCGCCCACCCGGGGATGTCCAACCCGAGGCCGGGCGCGCCGGGCCCGCACCACCAGCCGCACGCCATGCACCAGGGCGCCAACCCGATGATGACCGGGGCGGTCAACCCGAACCAGACCTACACGCCGCACCAGCGGCCGAGCCAGCAGGACTCGATCCTCCAGCAGGGCTGGGTGATCCCGGCGGTGCTGGTCACCATCATCATCCTGCTGCTGCTCCTGCTGATCCTGGGCCTCAGCGGCTGACGGGCGGCCCCGCTCACCCGCGGGTGAGTTCGTGCACGGCGCGCGACACCGCCTCGTCCACGAGGTCCCGTACCTGGGGCCAGCGGTCGTCCACGCAGTCCGTCGGCAGGACGGTGACGCTGTCGCTCCGGGACATCTCCAGCGCCCGCCGAACCCCCTCCGGGGTGGCCAGGCGCGCGTGCGCGGTGACCGCCAGCACCCCCGAGGGCGGGCTGCCCACGTCCCGGACCACCACGTACAGGGCGAGTGAGACCCCGTCCGCCAGCAGTTCCAGACAGGTCCACCAGTGCGCGGCGTCTCCGCCCCGGCCGCCGTCGCCCGAGGTCACGGTGGTGGTCGCGGCCGGGTCCAGGGCGCTCAGCAGGAGCGCGACCGAGCCGCGCCGGGAACGCACGTGCTCCAGGACGCGGCGCCGCGTCACGGCGGTCAGCGGGGGAACCGGCCGCCCCGTCGGGACCGCCTCCTCCGGGTGCCACGCGAGTTCGTCGCGCAGGGCGCCCGTGACCAGCCGGGCCATGTGGGAGACCAGGGGCGCGAGCGGTTCCTCGGGGTCGTGCTTGCCCGCGGGGTCGGGCGGAGGGGTGCCGGGGTCGAGGAGCAGCGGGGGCAGGTCGGCCCGTTGGAGGACCCGTGAGGCCAGTACCCACGGCAGCGTCCAGGCGGCCCCGGCGCCGTGCGTCTGCTCCCCGGAGGCCTCGGCCGCCACCCGCACGCACTCGGCGTAGGTGTGCGCGGCCCGCACCACGGGGTGGGCGGGGACGGTCGCGGCCCGGGCCAGGCGGAGCGTGTGTTCGGTGGACAGCGCCGTCCGGAGCGGGCGCAACGGGGGGCCGTCGGGCACGCCCCGGCGTTCCCCTCCGGGGGGAAGCTCGGCCACCCGTCCCGCCAGCGCGGCGACGTGGGGTCCGGTCATGGGCTCTCCGGACACGGACTCGCCGGTCAGCAGCAGGTCGGTGAGGTCGGCTCCGCCACCCCACTCGCGGACGCGGTCCCGCGTCAGTTCCCGCCGCGCGGCGCCGTGCCGCTGGTGGGGCCGGTCCTGGCGCCGGTGGGCCCAGACCGTCCGGAGGAGGTCGACGTCCCTGAGGTCTGCGCGCACGCGCTCGGGGAGTGTCTCCCAGGGCGTGTCTCCGAGTTGGCTGTCCACGGTCTCATCCGTAGCCCGTGGAGTCTTTGCCAAAACATGCCGAACGGTTGGTCTGGGTGTCCGGTGACGGCCGTGGCCTCAGGTCAACCGGAACGGCCGCCGCGCGTCCCGGGACCCTGGGGGGTCGGGCGACGTGCGTGAAGGAGGCGCATGGCCTTCTCCTTCTCGAAGTCCAGCGCGCGGGTGGGGGCGGCGGCCAGCCGACCCAGACGCTCGCCGTGCGCGCGCACCCGGGCCAGCACCTCGGGTTCGGCCAGGACCCGCAGGGCGAAGGCGAGCGCGGCGGGCGGGATGTCGAACTCGCGCTCCAGCTCCAGCCCGCCCGCGATCGTGCGCAGGTCCTCCTCGGTGAACCGGCGGTGCCGGTGGCCGCGCCCCGTGGGCTGTTCCTGTGTGCGGGGGAGCAGACCGAGACCCTCGCGGTAGCGCAGCATCCGGGCGGTGCTGCCGACCCGCTCGGCGGCGGCGGAGATGGGGACCGGAGCGCCGTGCGGTCCGGGCGCTGTGGGGTCGTCGTCGAGGGCGGCCATGCAGGTGACCCTAACCCACCGCCACCGTCCTGAAGCGCAAATCTGACATCTCTGTGTGAGGTTTGTGTGCGGAGGGTGGCCGCGGGCCTAGAATCGGGTGGCAACCATGACTTGACGAGTGAGGAACGCATGGCTTTCGACTTCAAGGTCGCAGATCTCTCCCTGGCCGAGTTCGGCCGCAACGAGATCCGTCTCGCCGAGCACGAGATGCCCGGTCTCATGGCCACCCGCGCCGAGTTCGGTGACAGCAAGCCCCTCACGGGCGCCCGCATCATGGGCTCGCTGCACATGACCGTGCAGACCGCCGTCCTCATCGAGACGCTCGTCGCCTTGGGCGCCGAGGTCCGCTGGGTCTCCTGCAACATCTTCTCGACCCAGGACCACGCCGCGGCCGCCGTGGTGGTCGGCCCCGACGGCACCGTCGACGACCCCAAGGGCGTGCCCGTCTTCGCCTGGAAGGGCGAGACGCTGGAGGAGTACTGGTGGTGCACGGAGCAGGCCCTCACCTGGCCCGGCGAGGGCCCGAACATGATCCTGGACGACGGCGGTGACGCCACCATGCTCGTCCACAAGGGCGCCGAGTTCGAGAAGGCCGGTGCCGTCCCGGACCCGTCCACGGCCGACAGCGAGGAGTTCGAGGTCGTCCTGACCCTCCTCCAGGAGAGCCTCAAGAAGGACTCCGGCAAGTGGACCAACATCGCCAAGGAGATCAAGGGCGTCACCGAGGAGACCACCACCGGTGTCCTCCGCCTCTACGAGATGCAGCGTGACGGCAGCCTGTCGTTCCCGGCGATCAACGTCAACGACTCCGTCACCAAGAGCAAGTTCGACAACAAGTACGGCATCCGCCACTCGCTGCCGGACGGCATCATGCGCGCCACCGACGTCCTCATCGGCGGCAAGGTCGCCGTGATCTGCGGTTACGGCGACGTCGGCAAGGGCTCGGCCGAGGCGCTGCGCGGCCAGGGCGCCCGCGTCATCGTCACCGAGATCGACCCGATCAACGCCCTCCAGGCCGCGATGGACGGGTTCCAGGTCACCACGCTGGAGGACGTGCTGGAGGTCGGCGACATCTTCGTCACCACCACCGGCAACTTCAACGTGATCATGGCCGACCAGATCCTGCGCATGAAGCACCAGGCGATCGTCGGCAACGTCGGCCACTTCGACAACGAGATCGACATGGCCGGCCTGGCGAAGGTCCCCGGGATCACCAAGAAGGAGATCAAGCCGCAGGTCCACGAGTGGACCCAGGACAACGGCAAGTCCGTCCTGGTGCTCTCCGAGGGCCGCCTGCTGAACCTGGGCAACGCCACCGGCCACCCCAGCTTCGTGATGTCCAACAGCTTCACCAACCAGGTCATCGCGCAGATCGAGCTCTTCACCAAGCCCGACGAGTACCCGACCGACGTGTACACGCTGCCGAAGATCCTCGACGAGAAGGTCGCCCGTCTGCACCTGGACGCGCTCGGCGTCAAGCTGACCGAGCTCACCAAGGAGCAGGCCGCCTACATCGGCGTGGACGTGTCCGGGCCGTTCAAGCCCGACCACTACCGCTACTAGGGGCGAGTCCTTACTCAGATGACTCCTCCCTCACACGAGGTGGCGGACCTCGGCCTCGCGAAGGCCGGGGTCCGCCGTGTGGCATGGGCCGAACGCTCCATGCCGGTCCTGCGCAGCGTCCGCGCCCGGTTCGCGGACCAACGCCCGCTCGAAGGGCTGCGGGTGGCCGCGTGCCTGCACGTGACCGCCGAGACCGCCAACCTGCTCCGCGTCCTGCGCGCGGGCGGGGCGCAGGTGTGGCTGGCCGCCTCCAACCCGCTGTCCACGCAGGACGACACCGCCGCCGCCCTGGTCACCGAGTACGGGGTGGCCGTGCACGCGTGGGCGGGCATGGACACGGCCGCCTACGACCGCAACCTGGTCACCGTCCTGGAGTCCCGGCCGCACCTGCTGCTGGACGACGGCTGCGACCTGGTCAACACCGCGCACGTGAGCCGTCCCGAGCTGTTGGAGGGGGTCCTCGGCGGGTGTGAGCAGACCACCACCGGGGTGATCCGGCTGCGCAGGATGAGCGCGGAGGGTGAGCTCCGGCTGCCGATGGTGGCGGTCAACGACACCCGTACCAAGCGGATGTTCGACAACCGCTACGGCACCGGGCAGTCGACCGTGGACGGGATCCTGCGCGCCACCAACACCCTGCTGGCCGGTCGGACCGTCGTCGTGGCCGGGTTCGGCTACTGCGGTCGGGGACTGGCCGAGAGGTTCCGGGGCATGGGCTCGAACGTGGTCGTCACCGAGGTGGACCCGGTCAAGGCGCTGGACGCCGTGATGCAGGGGTACACGGTCGCGACCATGGAGACCGCGGCCCCGGTCGGGGACGTGTTCGTCACCGCCACCGGGAACCGGGACGTGATCCGCCGCGAACACCTGGCGGTGATGCGCGACGGGGCGATCCTGGCCAACTCGGGCCACTTCGACCTGGAGATCGACCTCAACGCCCTGGAGTCGCTGTCCGTCACCGTGGACCGGGGCGTGCGTGAACAGGCCGACGAGTACGAGTTCGAGGACGGCCGCAGGCTCCTGCTGCTCTCCGAGGGGCGGCTGGTCAACCTGGGCGCCGCGGAGGGGCACCCGGCCGCCGTCATGGACATGTCGTTCGCCGTGCAGGCCCTCACCACCGAGTGGCTGGCGAGGGAGCACGCCACCCTCGCCCCCGGCGTGGTGGAGGTGCCGGAGGAGACCGACAACGAGGTCGCGCGCCTGGAACTCGCGGCCCTGGGGGTGGGCATCGACGTCCTCACCCCCGACCAGGAGGCCTACCTGAGCTCCTGGCGCCCCTGACCCTCGTTCATGGCCTCCAGGCTGCGTCGGCGGCGCTCGGCCAGCACGGCGGCGAGGAAGTACGGCGGGGTGGTGCCGGGCGGCGGAAGCGGGCTGATCTGCGACGCCACGGTGTCCGCGAGCTGGGCGCCCATCTCGTGGCGGGTGTGCTCGGCCAGCTCGCCGTAGCGCAGGACGTACTGGCGGGCGGCGTTGGCGGTCTCCGGGGACAGGCGTGACAGCTCGGTCGTCGCGGCCCAGGCGGCCAGGTGCGGCGGCATCGGGACGGCCGTGTCGCGGCGGCCCCCGGTGCGCTCCTCCACCACCATGGTTCCGGCGACGAAGTCACCGACCCTGCGGCCGTCCCGGTTGAGCATCGAGGTGACCAGGGCGATCACGCCGAAGGTCATCCACAGCTCGACGAACCCGGAGAGCGCGCGGCCCAGGGCCTGCCGGAAGCGTTCGGGGGAGCCGTCGGTGCCCACCACCCGCAGGCCCAGGGCCATCTTGCCCAGGGAACGCCCGCGGGAGATCGACTCGAACGCGGCGGGGTAGCCGACGATGACGAGGATGGTCGAGGCGAGCGAGACCGCGCTGGTCGCGGCGAAGTCGACGCTCACGCCGATCCAGTTCACCAGCAGACCCAGGGCGATCAACGCGATGACCTGCACCAGGAAGTCGATGGCGATCGCCGCCGCGCGCGTGGCGAACCCGGCCGGGCGCAGTTCGAGCACCACCGCGTCACCCGTGACCAGCGGCGTCGCGCCGTACACGTCGTCACGGGTCTCGCCACCACCGGGATAGGACACCAGTGCACGCTCCCTTACCGGGTGTCTGAAACCGTCTCCCCGACACTACCCGCCAGCGCGCGGCGCCGTTCTCACCCGTAGGGGAGCCGGGGACCGAAATCCAGTAATGTCCCTTACGTGGATATCGACGTGTTCGCCTCTGCGCACGCCCGGGAGTGGGAACGACTGGACGAACTGGTGCGTCGGCGCCGTTCGCTCACAGGTGAGGAGATCGACGAGCTCGTCGATCTCTACCAGAGGGTGTCGACCCACCTGTCGGTGGTGCGCTCCTCGGGTCAGGACCCGGAACTGGCGGGTCGGCTCACCTCCCAGGTGGCCCGCGCCCGTTCGGCGGTCACCGGCTCGCACGCCTCCTCGTGGACCGACGTCACCGGCTTCTTCACCCGGGTGTTCCCGGCCGTGCTCTACCGGCTGCGCTGGTGGTGGATCGGCGTGACCGCCGGGACCCTCGCCGTGGCCACGGTCACCGGGGTGTGGATCGCCACCAACCCGGAGGTCCTGGCCGCCCTGGGCACCCCCGAGTCCATCGCGCGCTACGTCGAGCACGACTTCGCCAACTACTACGTGGAGAACCCGGCGGGTTCCTTCGCGGCCCAGGTGTGGACCAACAACGCCTGGGTGGCGGCGCAGGCGATCATCTTCGGTGTGGCCTTCGGGCTGCCCACCCTCGGCGTGCTCTTCCTCAACGCGGTCAATCTCGGTATGGCCGGGGGCATGATGTTCGCGATGGGGCGCGGCGACGTGTTCTTCGCGCTGATCCTCCCGCACGGCCTGCTGGAGATGACCGCCGTGTTCGTGGCCGGGGGCGTGGGCCTCAAGATCGGGTGGTCGCTGATCGTGCCGGGCGAACGGACCCGTCTGCGCGCCCTCGGTGAGGAGGCCCGGGCCGCCATCGCGGTGGTCCTGGGCCTGGTGGTGGTGCTGTTCGTCTCGGGGTTGATCGAGGGGCTGGTCACCGGGTGGATCACCAACACGTGGATCGCCATCGGCATCGGCGTGGTGGCGGAGGTCCTGTTCTTCGTCTACGTGTACACGGTGGGAAAGAGGGCCTACCAGGAGGGCGAGACCGGCGACATCGCGGACGCCCCGGCCGCCCTCCCCGTGGCGGGCTGAAAGGGGTCGAAGGGCCTGTGATTCCGTGCGGTCCCGTGTCACGATCGTGCGTATGGACGACGCCATCCGCTGGGTGAAGAGCAGTCACAGCAGTTTCATGCACAACTGTGTCGAAGTGGGGGTACCGGGGCGGGTGGTGTTCCGTCACGGCCCCCTGACCTCCGAGGTGTGGGTCAAGAGCAGTCACAGCAGCTTCGAGAACGAGGCGTGCGTCGAGGTGGCCCTTCGGGGGGGTCTCCCGGTCCTGGTCCGTGACACCCAGAACCGCAGTGCCGCCGTGGTCGGCGTGGGGGCACGGGAGTGGTCCGCGCTCATCACGGTCGTCGCGGACCGGCGGTGACGGGTCAGTCTCCCGTCAACGCCCGGGTCGCCCTCTGCCACCACTCCCGCGCCAGCCTCGTGTGAGCGTGGTCCTCGCCGAGGACCCCCTCGCGCAGCTCCACGACCCGTTCGAACCCGTCGGCCGCTGCGCGGTGGTCCTCCTTCGCGAACGCGACCCTGGCCAGGTCGAACCGAGCGTCGATCGTGGCCGGGTGCAGCTCTCCCAGGGTCGCGCCGCGTCCCCGCGCGACCCTGCGGAACCCCTCCTCGGCGGCATCGTGGTCACCCCGGTAGAGGAGGACGAAGGAGAGGTTCTCCAGTGTGTTCAGCGCGAGCCGGTCTTCCTCCTGTGAGCGTTCCTCGTACGTCCGCCAGAGCTCCCGGAACTCCTGCTCAGCGGTGTCCAGGTCACCGAGGAGCCCGGCCATCAGGGCGACCTGGTGGCGACTGCTCAGCGTCTCCGGGTGCAGGGGCCCCAGCACCCGTTCGCGCTCACTGAGCACCGCGCGGTAGAGCCCCTCCGCCTCCTCGATCCGGTCGAGGGCGCGTAGGGCGTCGGCCAGCGCGTGCCGCGCGCTCAGGCTCTCCGGGTGCGCGTCACCCAGGTCGGCGCGGCTCTGGTCGACGACCTTGCGCAGACCCCTCTCCGCCGCCTCCCGAAGGCCGAGGAGCATGACGGCCCGGTGGAACAGGGTGCACGCGCGCACGGGCGCCGGGTGGGCGCGGCCGTGGATCCGCAGCAGGACGGCGTGCAGGGCCGAGTGCGCCCCCATCTCCAGGGCGAGGTCGTGGTCGGCCCGCCACTCCAGGAGCCGCCGCACGGTTTCCAGGAGGGGGAGGGAGTCGGAGTCCAGGCGCGCGCGGACGCTCTCGGAGACCAGGGGGTGCAGACGCAGGGAGACCTCTCCCGAGTCCCGGCGTGCGGTGGTGACCAGCCCGTGGACGACCAGCGCGTTGATCGCCTGCGCCAGGCCCGCTTCGTGGAGGGGGCCCAGCCCTCCCTCCGCCAGCTCGCCCAGCGGGAGTCTGCGCAGGGGTACGGAGGTGGAGCCGCTCCCGAGGACCGCCAGTATTCGCAGCAGGGGCACGGCGTGCGGGTTCCGCTCGCCCACCATGCGCAGGGACAGCTCCCACACCCCGGAGAGCAGGCGGCGCTCGCTGTCCGCGCCGGACACCAGCGGCTCGGAGAGCGCGTCGAGCCGGGTCGGGTCCTCGTCGAGGTGCCCCAGCAGCGCGTCCGCGTCGGGGAAGAGCACGCCGTGGGTGGCCAGGATGCGTCCGGCCAGGAAGAGCGCGAGCGGGACCCCACCCAGGCGCTCGGCCAAGGCCTCGGCCCCCGGTGACGGTGGCCCTCCCGCGTGGTCGACCAGTGCGTTCACCGCGTCCTGGCCGTGGAGAGAGTCCACACGGTGCACCGTCGCGGGCGCCCACAGCGCGGGGTCGCCCACACGGCTGGTGACCAGGACGAACCCGCCCGGGCTCGACCGCATCCAGCCGCGCTGCTCGCCCGGACGGTTCTCCGGGTCCAACAGCTCCGGCTGGTCGGCGTTGTCGATGACCAGCAGCCAGGGGCGGGGCGCGGTGTCCAGGTGCCGCCAGACCCAGCGCGCGGCCTGACGGGGAGCGGTCCTGAACCGGTCCGCCTCCTCACGGGAGCCGCCCAGTTCCACGGCGACCTCCAGCATGCTCGGCAGGATCGTGTCCGGGCGCACCCAGAACACCGTCCACCCCTCGGAGCGTGCGTCTTCGGCCAGGGCCGCCGCCACGGTGGTCTTGCCGAACCCGCCGGCTCCGGTGAGCACGTGCGGAACCGCGTCTCCGTCGTACATGCCCTCGCGCAGGGCCGTCAGCAGGTCGTGGCGCCCGCGTACGGTCGTGGCGGGGCGCGGGGGGTCGAGGGAGACGTCGAGCACCGGGGCGGCCGCCGGGGCGGCGTTCACGGTGACGCCACCGTGGATGTCCCGGGCCTGCACCAGGTGCCCGTACACGGGCCCGTCGGCGTGGTTGTGGGCTTCGGGGGGAGAGGCCATGCACACATACTGCACGAAAGGGCGATCCCACCGCAGCCAACCGGCTAGAGGGCCCCGAGCAGCCCGGCCAGGGCGCCGCCCTCGGTGGCGGAGCGGCCCACCCCCACGCCGACCGCGCCCGCGCGCAGGAACTCGGCCGCGTTCCGGGCGCCGACCCCGCCCGTGGCCACGACCCGGAGTTCGGGGAAGGGGCCCGCCACGGCGGACACCCAGGCCGGGCCCAGCACGTTGGCCGGGAACGCCTTCACCGTGGTGACACCGAGCCGGAGCGCCTGCCCGGCCTCCGTGGGCGAGGAGACCCCGGGGAGGAACGGGACACCCAGGCGGTCGGCCTCAGCGACGGTGTCCGGGTCCAGTCCGGGGGCCACCCCGAACTCCGCGCCCGCGTCCACCGCCCGGTGCAGCCGCTCGGGAGTGGTCACCGTCCCCGCGCCCACGGGGAGCCGCCCCTCGGCGGCGCGGACCACCGCTTCCAGGGCGGGCGGGCCCGACGCGCTCTCCTGGGTGACCTCCACCAGCCGCACCCCCGCGCTCCACGCGGCCCGTGCCGCGGCGACCGCCTCGTCGGGTGTGGTCCCGCGCAGGATGAGGACCAGGGGCACGGTGGAGAGCCCCTCGCGGAAGAAGTCGGCCCAGCCGGGGATCGATCCCGTCGGGGCGCCGTCGTTCGTGGTCATCGTTGGCTCCAACCCAGTTCTTCGCTGATGGCCCTCGCGGTGGAGGTCAGGTCCTCGGTGTAGGCGAGCAGCCCCGGGCGGTCCAGGACCATGCTCGGAGCCGACACGGAGATCGCGGCGGCCACCCGTCCGGCCGCGTCGAAGACCGGCGCGGACACGCAGTGGATGAACTCCTCGTGCTCGAAGTCGTCCAGGGCCCAGCCCTGGCGCGCGGTGCGGTCGAGGACCTCGTCGAGCGCCGCGCGGTCGGTGAGCGTGTTCGGCGTGTACCTGGGGTAGGGGGACGCACCGAGCAGCTCGTCGCGCTCCCCGGCGGACAGGTAGGCGAGGAGGACCTTGCCGATCCCGGTGGCGTGCAGCGGCGCCAGCGCGCCGATGTGCGAGTACATGCGCACCGCCTGCCGCGACTCCACCTTGTCCAGGTACATCACCTGACGGCCCTCCAGTACGCCCAGGTGGATGGTCTGCCCGCAGGTGTCGCTGAGCGCCGCGAGGTGCCGGGCGGCGCCGTCGCGGATGTCGAGCCCGTCCAGAGCGGCGGCGGCGAGGGCGGCCAGTCGTGGGCCCAGCCGGTAGGCGCCGTCGTCCGCGCGGCGTACGAACCGCTCCTCCTCCAGGGTGCGCAGCAGGCGCAGCGAGGTGGTGCGGTGCACGTCGAGGCGGCGGCCGAGCTCACTGATGGTGCTGGGACCGTCGGCCAGTTCCACGAGGATGCGCAGAGCGCGTTCGACACTGTTGGACACCGGTGGTTCTCCCCTTGGTCGGCAGGGGCGCGGCCCCTGGGGTGGTCGGAGGCGGTTTCGGACTGGCACGGCCTCTCAGCGGGTGGCGGGGGACCCCTCCTGCGGAGGCGGGATGTCGCCGGGGAGCCCGAGCACCACCCCGGCCAGTCTGGCGCCTTCCGCCAGGCAGTCGGGCAGGGGAGCACCGTCCAGCAGGCGGTCGAGGAACCCGGCGGCGAAGGCGTCCCCGGCTCCGACGGGTTCGACGACCTCCACCCTGGGCGCGGGTTCGAACCAGGTGCGTCCGTCCCTGACGGCCGTGGCGCCCCGGGCGCCCTGCTTGACGACGACGAGGTCGGGTCCGTCCGGGCCGGTCAGGAGCTCGACCAGCTGGGGCAGGGACTCCACCCGCCACAGTGACTGCGCCTCGTCGAGGCCGCAGAACACCACGTCGGCGCGGCGGGCCAGGTCCAGCAGGAGGTCGGCGTTGCCCGCGCCGTGCAGCGCGGGGCGGTAGTTCACGTCGAAGCTGCGCAGGGTGTCGGGGGGAGCCTGCTCGAACAGCTCCCGGACCAGGCCCTCCGCCGTGTCGGACAGGACGGCGGTGATCCCGGTCGTGTGCACCAGGCGGGGCTGGCACCGCCACACCTCGTCCGCGTCCGCCGGGCGCAGCGTGGAGGCGGCCGACCCGGCGCGCCAGTAGCGCACCCGGGTGCCCTCGGGGGAGGGCTCCTTCATGTAGAGGCCGGTGGAGCGAGCGGGGTCCTCCCGGACCAGGCACCGTACGCCCGCGCCGGTCAGACGTCCGCGCACGTGGTGCCCGAACACGTCGCCGCCCAGCGCGCTGCGCCACGCCACGGTCCGTCCCGCGCGGGCGAGGTGCACCGCGACGTTGGACTCGGCTCCGCCGACCTCGGCGTGGAACCGGGGGGTCCCGTCCGGGTGCGGCTCGGGGATGAGGAGCGCCATCGTCTCGCCCACGCACACCGCGTCGAGCGGGGCGGGGGAAGCGTCCTGGGAGCTCGCGGGGGAGGACGGCGCTGGTACCTCGATCCGTCGCTGCGTGCTCACTCACGACCTCCGGTTCGTCTGGTGACTGGGCTCACGGGATGTGTTGACCTGCGTCACCGGCGAATGCTATTCAATATGTTGTTCACCGCGCAACAGTGTTGCGCAGTACGCAACACAAGGGGGTGGCTTGAGTGTGGGACCTGATGTTGCGCGGCGGCCGCGTCATCGACCCGGCCTCGGGGCGTGACGGGACGGCCGACGTCGCCGTCAGTGCCGGACGGATCGCGGAGGTCGGCACCGACCTGCCGAGGGACCGGGCCGCGCGGGTCGAGGACGTCCACGGGAAGCTCGTGCTCCCCGGCCTGGTGGACGCGCACACCCACGTGCTGCACGGCTCCACCTACTGGGGCGTGGACCCCGAACCGATCGCTTGGCGCACCGGTGTCACGACCTGGATCGACGCGGGCTCCGCCGGCGCCTACGGCCTCGACGGGCTGCGCCGCACCGTGGCCGAGCCCGCGTCGTTCCGCGTCCGGGCCCTGGTCAACGTCTCCGGGATCGGGCTGGTCGGCCGCACGGGCGAACACCACGTCCTGGAGAACCTCGACGTCGACGCGGCCGCGGCCGTGGTGGCCCGGAACGGCGACTTCGTCTGCGGTGTCAAGGCGCGCATGGACAGCCACACCGTCGGCATGCACGGCCTGGAGCCCCTGCGCAGGGCGACGGAGCTGGCCCGGCGCCTGGAGCGCCCGCTCATGGTGCACATCGGCTACGGCCCGCCCGACCTCACCGACATCGCCCCCTTCCTCACCGAGGGCGACGTCGTCACCCACTGCGCCACCGGGGTCGCCACCGGCCTGGTCGTCGACGGCCGCCCCGCCGACACCCTGCTGCGCCTGCGCGACTCCGGCGTGCTCTTCGACCTGGGGCACGGTTCCGGCGCCTTCGACTTCGACGTGCTCGAAGCCGAGCTGGCGGCCGGTCTGGTCCCCCTCGTCTCCACCGACCTGCACATCCGCTCCGTGTACGGCCCCGCGTTCGACCTGCCGACCGTCATGGGCAAGGCCCTGGCCGCCGGAATGGGCCTGACCGACGTGGTGGCGGCCGTGACCCACCGCCCCGCCCGCGCCTTCGGCCTGCCCGCCGGAACGCTGAGCCCGGGCGCGGACGCCGACATCGCCGTGTTCGACGCCGAGGAGGGGAGCTTCCCCGTCGTCGACGTGCACGGCGGCACCCGGGAGGCACCCCTCCGCCTGACCAACACCGCCACCTACGCCCGCGGCCGACTGCTCACACCCCGAGCCGCCGAACCCCCCCCGGCGTGGGTACCGCTGAGCGCGGCCCAGGAACGGGCCGAGGACCACCGCCACCGGCAGGTGCGCTCCGCCGTCCAGCGCCTGGACCGCCCCGAGGACTTCGACGAGCCCTTCCCCCGCCCAGCCGCCAAGGACCGTGCCTGAGGGCCGGACACGACGGGAGCCCACCTTGACAGACTCACCTTCGAGACCCCTGCCCACCGGTACCGCCACCGGACCCGGGCTTCCCACCGCTCGGTTGGCCGAGCTCGACTCCGCGCCGGTGGAGGCGCGGTCCCTGCCGGACGGCCCCACCACGGTCGACCGGATCCGCGCCGCCGACCTGCACCTCCGAGACCTCTGGCTGCCCGCCGTCACCCTCGACCAGGCGGCGCTGACCCACAACCTCGACCGGTTCGCCCGCTGGTGCGCCGAACGCGGCGTCGACCTCGCCCCGCACGCCAAGACCACGATGGCCCCCCGGCTGTGGTCGGCGCAGCTGGAGCGGGGCGCCTGGGGCCTGACCGCCGCCACCGTCGCCCAGGCCCGGGTGATGCGCCGCTTCGGCGTGCCCCGGGTCCTGATCGCCAACGAGGTCGTGGACCCCGACCAGCTGTCCTGGCTGGCCGACGCGCTGGCCGACCCCGGTTTCGAGCCGCTGTGCCTGGTGGACTCCGTCGAGGGGGTCCGGATCATGGAACACGCCCTGGCCGGAGCCGCGCGACCGCTCCCGGTCCTGGTGGAGCTCGGCGTGGCCGGGCGCCGCACGGGCGTCCGCGACCCGGAGCGCGCCCTGGAGCTGGCCCGGACGGTCGCCGCCTCCCCGGAACTCACCCTCGTCGGGGTGGAGGCCTTCGAGGGCGTGTTCCCGCAGCGCCGCGACGACGACTCCCCGGACCGCGTGCGCGCCTGGCTGGACCGCCTGTACGACTTCGCCCGCCGGGCCGACGCCGAGAACCTGTTCGACGGCGCGGCGGAGGTGATCGTCACCGCGGGCGGCAGCAGCTACCCCGACCTGGTCTCCGACGCCCTCGCGGAGCCCCCCGAACTGTCGCGCCCGGTCCGCCGGATCGTCCGTTCGGGCTGCTACGTGGCCCACGACGACCTGTTCATGGAGCGGGCCTCCCCGCTGCGGTCCGCGGCCGACGACGACCCCCTGCGCCCCGCGCTGAGCTGCCACGCGCGGGTCCTGTCCCGCCCGGAACCCGGCCGGGCGCTGCTGGGGGTCGGCAAGCGCGACGTGTCGTTCGACGTCGACCTGCCCGTGCCGCGCGCGGTGCTGCGCGACGGCGAGCGGACCCCCCTCACGGACGGCGCGCGCGTGGTCGAGCTCAACGACCACCACGCGTTCCTCGACCTCAGCGGCCCCGCCGAGGAGGCGCTGCGCGTCGGTGACGTGGTCGAACTCGGGCTCTCCCACGCCTGCACGGTGTTCGACAAGTGGCCGCTGATCCCCGTCCTCGACGCGGACGGCCGGGTCGTGGACGCTGTCCGCACCCTGTTCTGAACCGGTCCGGTCAACCACCGGCACCACCCCACCCAAGGAGGAAGCATGGCTGAGAAGAAGATCGTCAACACCCCGGACGCCGCACCGCCCGGCGGCCCCTACTCCCACGCCGTCGTGGCCGGGGACTTCGTCTACCTCGCAGGAGCGACGCCGCACCGCACCGACGGTTCGGTGATCGAGGGCCCGTTCCTGGAGCAGGCGCGCGCCACGTTCGACAACCTGGCCACCGTGGCGGCGGCCGCGGGAGCGGACCTGTCCGAGGCCGTCCAGGCCCGGGTCTACCTGCGCGACCTGGCCGACTTCCAGGCGATGAACGGGGTGTTCGCGGAGTACTTCGGTGACAAGGCGCCGGTGCGGACCACCATCCAGGCGGACCTGCCCGGCTTCGCCATCGAGGTCGACGCGGTGCTGTACCACCCGGCCAGCTGACCCCGGGGCCCCGAGCCCCCGCTCCCGCCGTGCGGCCCGGTTCCCGGATCCGGGCCGCACGGGCCCCGCCCCAGCTCGACCCACACCCCCCACCCCACTCCCCACTCCCCACCCACCCCCTCCCCCCGTCATCCCTGGAGGTTCGTCATGAGCCAGTCCAACGTGATCTACCTGTCGGCACTGCTCGCCTCGGTGCTGCTGATGATCGCGATCAGTTGGTGGGTCGCCCGGCGCACCAAGGACGGTGAGGACTTCCTCCTCGCCGGACGCGGCCTGGGCACCCCGTTGGTCATGGGGAGCACCCTGGCCACCCTGGTCGGCACCGGTTCCAGCCTGGGCGCGGTGGGCTTCGCGTACCAGAACGGCTGGGCGGGGGCCCTGTACGGGGTCGGCGGCGCGACCGGCGTCTTCCTCCTGCTGTGGCTCTTCGCCGACGTGCGCGAGAAGGGGTTCATGACCTTCCCGGAGGAGATGAGCTACTACTTCGGCGCCAGCCGCGCGATCAAGGGGGTGGTGGCCGTCCTGCTGTTCCTCGCCTCGGTGGGATGGCTGGGCGCGCACATCATGGGCGGGGCCATGTACCTCTCCTTCCTCACCGACATGGACCAGAACACGGCCAAGGTGGTCATCGCCCTCGGCTTCGGGGTGTACACGATCGTCGGGGGCTACCTGGCGGTGGTCATCACCGACGCCATCCAGGGCACCATCCTCTTCCTCGGCTTCACCGTCCTCGCCGTCCTGGCCCTGGTGAGCGTCGGCGGACTCGACGGACTCAGTGAGGGCTCCTCCGAGGAGGCGCTCTCCCTGTTCGGCTACGAGGCCCTGGGCCCGGTGCCCGCGCTCTCCCTCGCCGTGGTCATCGCCGTCGGTGTGCTGGCCACCCCGTCGTACCGCCAGCGGATCTACGCGGCCGTCAACGTGCGGACCGTGCGGCGCAGTTTCGTCCTCGCCGGGGTCCTCTTCGCGGCCTTCTCAGTCCTCCCGGCGATCGCGGGGATGTCGGCCCACACCCTCGAACCCGCGCTCGACAACCCGGACATGGCCTTCCCGTACCTGGTCACCACCCTGTTCCCGGTGTGGCTGGGCGCGTTCCTGCTCGTCGCCGGGCTGTCGGCCACGATGTCCTCGGGTGACTCGGACGCCATCGTGAGCGTCACCATCCTGGTCCGCGACATCTCCCAGCTGGTCACCGGAAGGCTCCCCGACCCGAGGAACCTGGTCCGCTACTCGCGGTGGGGACTGACCGCGGTGATGGGTCTCGCCCTCGTGTTCTCCCTCATGGCCACGACCCTGATCGGGTACATCACCCTGATGATCTCCACGGTGCTCACCGGCCTGCTGGTGGCGTCGCTCCTCGGCAAGTTCTGGCCCCGCGCGACCTGGCAGGGCGGGATCGCCGCGATGCTGGGCGGATCGGTGGCGGCCCTGGTCGTCAACAACGTCGCCTCGTTCACCGCCTTCTGGGGCAACGCCGTGATCCCGTCGCTGGTGGTGGCCCTGGTCGCCGGGGTGGTCGTCAGCCTGGTGACCCCGCGCTCCACCGTCTCCAAGGAGGAGGCCCTGCGGCGGCTGACCGAGGAGCGCTCCGCTCTGGAGGTCGGCGCCAAGCTGCGGGGCGGTTCCGACAAGGACGCCTGACCCGAGAACACGAGGGGCCACCACCGCGCGCGGTGGTGGCCCCTCGTCGGTCCGGTCCTACAGGCGCCCCTGGGCCTTGAGGTTGATGTAGGCGTCCGCGAGCGCCGGGGCGATCTGCTCGGGGGTCGCGTCCACCACCTCGGCGCCCATCCGGCGCAGCTCCTTGCTGATCCGGTGCCGTTCGCCCAGCGTCCGCTCGGCCGACGCCGCCCGGTACAGGGCCTCGGGGCTGCCCCGCCCGGCCGCCATCTCCTCGACCTCGGGGTCCCTGATCCCCGCCACCAGCAGCAGGTGGTGCGTGGACAGCAGCGGCAGCCTCGGCAGCAGCCCCTCCTCCAGCGAGGTGGCGTTGAGGTCGGTGAGCAGCACGACCAGCTTGCGGGACCGCCCCTGGGTGAGCACGGAGCTCACCAGGGCCGCAGGGTCCGACTCCACGAGCGTGGCCTCCAGCGTGGCCATCGCCTCCACCACCCGGTTGACCTGGCTGCCCTTGCCCGAGGCGCGGACCTGCGCACGCACGGTGCGGTCGTGGGCCATGAAGTCCACCCGGTCGCCCGCCCTGCCCGCGAGCGCGGTCAGCAGCAGCGCGGCGTCCATCGCGTGGTCCAGCCGGGGCGTGTCGCCCACCCGACCGGCCGAGGTGCGGCCGGTGTCCAGCACGATGAGGATGCGCCGGTCCCGCTCGGGGCGCCAGGTCCGCACCACCACGCCGTCGTTGCGGGCGGTCGCCCGCCAGTCGATGGAGCGCACGTCGTCACCGGGCACGTAGTCGCGCAGGGAGTCGAACTCGCTGCCCTGGCCGCGCACCATCGCCGTGTGCTGTCCCTCCAGCTCGCGCAGCCGGGACAGCTTGCCCGGAAGGTGCCTGCGGCTGTGGAACGGGGGCAGGGCCCGCACGGTCCAGGGGGCCGTGAGCGTGCGCTGACGCCCGGCCAGCCCCAGCGGTCCGACACTGCGCACCGTCACCCCGGCGGCACGGGCGTCGCCCCGGCGCGTGGGGGTGAGCCCGGTCCGCACACGGCGCCGCTCCCCGGGGCCCACCAGCAGCGGCTGGGACCGGGGGGAGGCGTGCGCGCTCGGCGGCCAGGCGTCGCGGACCCAGCCGCGCAGCCGCCGCCGGGTCGGGTTGGCCAGCGTCACGAACACCTCGGCCGACTCGCCCAGACGCAGCGTGGTGTCACCCTCCCGGGACAGCCGGAGCCGCCCCGGAGACGTCGCCAGCAGCACGTCGAGCACGACCAGCAGCACCACGAGACCGACGGAGACGGCGGTGACGATCCCGCCGATGTCCCCGGAGACCGCCACCGCGACCGCCGCGACCAGCGCCAGCAGCGCGGCCCGGCCGGTGACCACCATCAGCGGGGCACCGGGACGGAGGCCAGCACGCCGTCGAGGACGCCGTCGGCGGTGGCGCCCTCCAGCTCGGCCTCCGGGCGCAGGCCGATCCGGTGCCGGAGCGTGCCCTTGGCCAGGGCCTTGACGTCGTCGGGGGTCACGTAGTCGCGACCGGACAGCCACGCCCACGCCCGGCTGGTGCGCAGCAGCGCCGTGGCGCCACGCGGCGAGGCGCCCAGCTGGAGGGAGGCGGAGTAGCGGGTGGCGCGGCACAGGTCCACGATGTAGCCGAGGACCTCGGGCGCGATCCGCACCTGGGCCACGGACGCGCGCGCGGCGTGCAGCTCCGCGGCCCCGGCCACGGCGGTCACCCCGGCCGCGGCCAGGTCACCGGGGTCGAACCCGGCGGCGTGGCGGCCCAGCATGGCCACCTCGGCGTTGCGCTCGGGCAGCGGGACCGTCACCTTGAGCAGGAAGCGGTCCAGCTGGGCCTCGGGCAGCGGGTAGGTGCCCTCGTACTCGACCGGGTTCTGGGTGGCCGCCACCATGAACGGGTCCGGCAGCGCGACCGGCCGCCCCTCCACGGTGACCTGCCGCTCCTCCATGGCCTCCAGCAGGGAGGCCTGGGTCTTGGGCGGGGTCCGGTTGATCTCGTCGGCCAACAGCAGGTTGGTGAAGACCGGGCCCTTCATGAACTCGAACTTCGCCGTGTGCTGGTCGTAGACGAGCGAACCCGTCACGTCGCCCGGCATCAGGTCCGGGGTGAACTGCACCCGCTTGTGGTCCAGTGACAGGGCCTGCGAGACCGTGCGCACCAGCAGCGTCTTGGCGACACCGGGCACACCCTCCAGCAGTACGTGGCCACGGCACAGCAGTGCCACGACCAGCCCGGTCACCGTCTCGTCCTGGCCCACGACCGCCTTGGCCACCTCGCGGCGCAGGGCGGTCAGCGCCGCCCGGGCCTCGTCGGCGGAGGGCAGTGCCTCGGGTGTGAAGGCGCTCACGTGCCGTCTACCTCTCTCGATACCTCAGTGGTCTGTTCTCGTCCGCGGGGCGGTGGCGCGGGGCTCACCGCAGGGCCTCGGAGAGTCGGTCAAGCTCCTCGGCCAGCCGCGTCATCGCGGCGTCGTCCGCCGTGTACGGGTCCGGCTCGGCCGGGTACAGCAACGGCGCCAGGGACTGGGGATCGGCCCCGCTCCGCGCGGCCACGGCCGCCACCACGGCGTCCGGACCGGCGTCCGCGTTCAGGCCCAGCCTGGGCACCGACCGTTCCAGGAACCCCTCGCGCAGCGCGGCGGCCACACGGTCGCGCGCCTGCCGGGACTGGTACAGCCCGGCGCGGCCCTCCGTGGTCTCGGCGGCCCGGACCACGACCGGAAGCGCCTCGGGGACCAGTGCGCCCATCCGCCGTCCGCGCCAGAGCGCGAACAGCAGCAGGGCCAGCGCCAGCGGGGCCAGCGACCAGCGCAGGCCCAGCGGGACCAGGTCCCACGGGTTGGCGCTCCCGACCTCCTGCGGCGGGTCCGGCCGAAGCCACACCACGTGCTCCGCGTCGATCAGGTTGAGCATCAGCGCCGCGTTGCCCGCCGAGTCGAGGTCGCGGTTGGTGAGCGGGGCGCCGGTGCCCAGGACCGTCGTCGTGGACCCGTCGGACCGGGCCACCTGGAGCACCGAGAAACCCTCCTCGGAGGGGTAGCAGCCCAGGGCCTCGGTCCCGGGCTCCGCCGAGTAGAGCTCACCGGCCACCCCGGCGTCCCCGGCGAGGGTGGCGTCGGGAATCGTGCAGTCGGGGGCGCGGGTGCCGTCGTCGTGGGCCCGGCCGGTCACGTCCGCGCCGGGCGCGAAGGTGGTGAGGGAGCGCAGCGACGGCTGCACGAGGAAGGTGTCGGTCTCCAGCCCGGCGAGGGTGTCCAGCTCCTCGGGGAGCAGCCGGTGGTCGAGCGTGAGCAGCAGGAGGGTGTCGTCGCCGGAGCGCTCCACCGCCCGTGCGGCCTCACGTGAGGTACGGGCGACGGTAACGTCGGACTCCTCGTCCAGCAGCCGCGCCAAGGCGCGCGACCCCTGGGGTTCGGGGCTGCCGGGCTCCAGGTAGCCGGAGGGGAACTGCTCCTCGCCCAGCGACAGCAGGACCGCCGCCACGACCAGCACGGTGATGACGGCGAGCGGCAGCCTGCTGGCGCGCCACAGGCGTCCGGTGCCTGATCGCGGAGGGACCGGCCCCGGTGCGGTGGTCGTCATCGGGACCCTTCGTCGTCGAGTACGGGGCGGGCCGCGCTCAGCCGCACGTCCAGCTCACGCATGGTGCGGGCGGCATCGGCCGTGGCGGGGCGGTCTCCGTAGACCACGTCGTTGAACAGGCGGGCGCCCTCGTCCAGCCCCCGGGCCTCACCGGGCAGTGACAGGGCGGCCTCGGCGGCGAGCTCGGTGGCGGTCCGTCCGGGGCGGGGGCCGACGATCGCCCGGTCCTCCAGGTCCACGCTGACCGCCCGCAGCCGCTCGGTCACGGCCTCGGCGAAGTCGCCCCGGGCCTCGGCCCGGTCGGACAGCTCCCGGTGGTCGGCGGCGGTGCGCACCGTTCCCTCGTGCAGGGGAGGCTCGGCCTTCCGGTTGCGTGAGGGACGCAGGTAGACGATCAGGACGATCACCAGGACCGCGACGACCAGAAGCACGAGGGCCAGGATCCATCCGCCCGGGATGACGCCCTCGCCCGCCGCGGCGAGGCGGTCGAGGAGTTCTCCGAGCCAGTTCAGGAACCGGTCGAAGAGGGAGGGCTCGTTCTTGCCGTAGAGGGGGTCGGACAGCTCCTCGATGGCGCGCCGCCGACCCTCCTCCCCGGTCACGTCCAGGGGCGCGATGAGCGGGCCCCTCACGTGCGGTACCCCGGAAGGTAGACCTCCGAGCCCACCGGCTGGCCCCGCTGGGCGATCTGGTGCAGCTGGAGGTCGAGACCCTCACGGCGCATCCGCAGGTCGATGTAGAGCAGGGTCGTCACACCGGCGAGGAAGGGCTGCGTGACGGCGTAGATCAGCACGGTGACCACGTAGTTGACGGTCCCCGCCAGGATCGGGCCGAAGGTGTCGACCTCGAACAGGAAGGGGAGGGCGATCCCGAGCGGACCGGCCAGCAGCATGTTCACCACCAGCACGATCACCCCGCTCAGCAGCCAGTAGCCGAACGTGCGCCACCAGGCGCCCTGGGAGAGCCGCCACGAGCGGGCCATGGCCTGGCCCGGGCCCAGCCGCTCCAGCACGACCAGGGGCATGGCGTAGTAGAGGCGGACCCAGACCCACATGGTCGGTACGCCGACGGCCACGGCCGCCACGAACACGATGAGGAACCCGATGATCAGGCCCGCCACGGGGTCCGCCATGCCGAAACCGGCGATGAGGCCGATGAAGAGCGCGATGAAGAAGGCGATGGCCGCGACGACGCCGATGACGATCTGGATGCCCAGCTTGATGAAGGCCAGGGCGATGATGGAGCCGACCCGGCCGCGCACGGAGGCCCAGGCCTGCTCGATGGTGAGCCGGTAGCCCAGCACCGCCATACCGACCACGGAGGAGAGCGTGCCGATCAGGATCGCCCCTCCGACCAGCACGATGAGGGCGCCGGCGAAGGACAGCAGCGTCGCGAACGGGGAGGTCGCGAACATCGGGTCGTCCGGGTCGAACGCCTCCGGGTCCGCCATGATCTCGTCGAGGGTGCTCAGGGACGACAGGGAGTCGCCCGTGGCCCAGGTCGACGCGACGCTGCCGACGATCGACGCGACCGCCATGACGATCAGCGACAGCACGAAGGTGGTCCGCGGGTTCTGGCGGACGTAGCTGAACGCGCCGTTGAAGACGTCACCTAGCGACATCGGGCGGAGCGGGACGATCCCGGGCTTGATGGGTGCGGGCCGCGGGGCGTTCGGGTCCTGGCCGTGGGCCGCGTGCCCGTAGGGCGCGCCCTGGCCGGGCGGGCCGTAGCCGGGCTGCTGTCCGTACCCGGGAGGCGGACCGTACCCCGGCGGGGGTCCGTAGCCGGGCTGCTGGCCGTGACCGGCCTGGGGGCCGTATCCGGGAGGCGGCGCGTACCCGGGCTGCGGGCCGTGACCGGGAGGCGGCGCGTACCCGGGCTGCGGGCCGTGACCGGGAGGCGGGCCGTACCCCGGGGGCGCGCCCTGGCCGGGCGGGGGGCCGTATCCGGGGGGAGCGCCCTGTTCGGGGGGCGCGAAGCCGGGGGCTCCGTGGCCAGGCGGCGGGGGAGCGGGCGTGGGACCGCTCTCACCCGGTTCGGAGGGGGACCCCTGCCCCGGGGCGGCCCAACCGCCCGACCCGGGGGTGTCTCCAGAATCGGGCGACCCCTGTCCTCCGGGACCGTCGGGGATGCCCCCCGGCCTCTCCCGGTGGTCGTCCTCCTGGCTCATCTGCCCGCCCTCCGTGAGGTTCGGTTACTGCGCGCGAGCGTTTTCGCGCCAATTCTGACGTGTCGGAAACCAACCTACCGGCCGGTTCCACCGCTTCTCAGTGGCCTTGCAGTGTGTCGTAGGCAACCCACGCACTTCATTCCTTTTGTATGCTTTCTGTTACCAACCGGCCAAGTCACGAAGCTTTCCGGGCCTTCCTTTGCCAGGGATGACGCCGCCGGTGACCGAATACGGTCCAAAAGGGCCCAACACCGCTGACCGCTCCTCCAACAGTGTCCGAAGCTGGCAAGGTTGGGGGAGGCGAAACGCGGTCCCCCAGTCGGGGATCGTTCCCCGACCCGGGGATCACGGGCACCGACCACTGACGCCGCTTGAGTGTTCCAGGAGAGAGGAGTAGGCGCCGGTACCCCCCGCCTCCGAGGCGGTGGACCCTGGCGCCGGACACACCGATGAAGGGACGTGTACTGGTTGTCGACGATGACCTCGCCCTCGCCGAGATGCTGGGCATCGTGTTGCGCGGTGAAGGGTTCGAGCCCTCGTTCGTCCACGACGGCGACAAGGCTCTGGAGGCCTTCCGCGAGACCAAGCCCGACCTGGTCCTCCTCGACCTGATGCTCCCCGGGGCCGACGGGATCGACGTGTGCCGTCAGATCCGCGCCGAGTCCGGGGTTCCCATCGTCATGCTGACCGCCAAGAGCGACACCGTGGACGTCGTCCTCGGTCTGGAGTCGGGCGCCGACGACTACATCGTCAAGCCCTTCAAGCCCAAGGAGCTCGTGGCCCGCGTGCGCGTGCGTCTGCGCCGCACCGAGGAGCCCGCGCCCGAGGTCCTCCAGATCGGTGACATCACCATCGACGTCGCCGGGCACGCCGTGCGCCGCGACGGCGAGCAGATCAGCCTCACCCCGCTGGAGTTCGACCTGCTGGTCGCCCTGGCCCGCAAGCCGCGCCAGGTCTTCACCCGCGAGGTCCTGCTGGAGCAGGTCTGGGGCTACCGTCACGCCGCTGACACGCGCCTGGTCAACGTGCACGTGCAGCGCCTGCGCGCCAAGATCGAGAAGGACCCGGAGCACCCCGAGGTCGTCGTGACCGTCCGCGGCGTCGGCTACAAGGCCGGGACCGCCTGACCCGCTCTGGACCCACATGACCGCGTCCGAACCCGAGGAGGGGAGGGGAGCCGACTCCGAGGGAGAGCGGTCCGCCCCTCCCCCCGGCCTGCCCGAGAGCGGCGGCTGGCGGGACAACAACACGGGTCTGACCCGTGCCTACCTCCTCGCCCAGCGCGCCGCCCGCGCGCTGGTACGCGGGGTGCACACCAACTGGCGCCGCTCCCTGCACCTGCGGGTGATCAGCACGACCCTGGTCCTGTCGTTGCTGGTCATGGCGGGGCTGGGGTACGTGCTCATCTCCGAGGTGCGCGGCGGTCTGCTGGACGCCAAGACCAACGCGGCGGTCAACGACCACCGCGCGGGGCTCAACTACGCGCTCGCGGAGCTCCAGGAGAACGAGATCGGTGACCGCAACCGTCTCCTGAACAACGTCGCCAGCGAGCTGACCAGCCGCAGCGGCGACACCGGGCTCTACAGCGTGTTCATCCTGCCCTCGGTGAGCGACGAGCTCGGCTGGGCCACCGGTGAGGGCAGCGTCCCGCCGCGCCTGGTCGAACAGGTCCGCCAGTCCGAGGTGTTCGACCAGCAGTACCACACGTACACGCGCATCGACATGGAGGACGGTTCGGTCGAACCGGCCCTGGTCGTGGGCGCCCAGATCAACCAGGCGTACGAGCTCTACTACATCTTCCCGCTCCAGCACGAGCAGGAGATCCTGGACCTGGTGCAGGGCACGGTCGCCCTGGTCGCGGTGCTGCTGGTGATCCTCCTCGGGCTGATCGCGTTCATGATCACCCGGCAGGTGGTCACACCGGTGCGCTCCGCCGCGCAGTCGGCCGAACGCCTGGCCGCCGGGGACCTCACCGAACGCATGACGGTGCAGGGCGAGGACGACCTGGCGCGGCTCGCGATGTCCTTCAACGACATGGCGGGCAACCTCCAGGAGAAGATCCAGGAACTGGAGGAGCTGTCCAAGCTCCAGCGCCAGTTCGTCTCCGACGTCTCGCACGAGCTCCGGACGCCGCTCACCACCATCCGTATGGCCGGTGACCTGCTGTTCGACGACCGCGAGGAGCTGGACGCCTCCCACCGCAGGTCCGTGGAACTGCTCCAGAGCCAGGTGGAGCGGTTCGAGGAACTGCTGGCCGACCTGCTGGAGATCAGTCGCCACGACGCCGGGGCCGCCACCCTGGGCATCGAGTCGGCGGACATCCGGGACTCGGTGATGAAGGCGGTGGGGGACGCCGAGCAGATCGCGGAGGGCCGGGGCATCAAGGTGGTCCTGCGCCTGCCCGCCGACCCCGTGGTCGCGGAGTTCGACACCCGGCGGATCAACCGCATCCTGCGCAACCTGGTGGTCAACGCCATCGAGCACAGCGAGGGGCGCGACGTGGTGGTGGCCGCCGCCGGGGACCGGGACGCCGTCGCCGTGGCCGTGCGCGACTACGGGGTGGGGCTCAAGGAGGGGGAGGAGCACCTGTGCTTCGACCGCTTCTGGCGGGCCGACTACTCCCGGGTGCGCACCACCGGCGGGACCGGGCTCGGCCTGTCCATCGCCAAGGAGGACGCCACCCTGCACGGCGGCTGGCTCCAGGCCTGGGGCCTGCCCGGACAGGGCTCGCAGTTCCGGCTCTCCCTGCCCCGCCAGTCCGGCACCGAACTGCGCGGATCACCGCTGCCCCTGGTCCCGCCGGAGATCGCGCTGGGCCGCAACTACCCGCCCTTCGGTGACAAGGACGGCGGGAACGCGGCCGAGGACGTGCGGGGCCGGTTCGGACCCGACGAGGAGGAGGTGCTGTGAGCGACGTGGAGCGCCCGGGACGTCTGGCCCGGGCCGCGCGCACCATCGCGGCCGGAACGCTCGCCTGCGTGTCCCTCGCGGCCTGTGCGAGTGTTCCCATGACCGGCCCCGTCGTCCCCAGTGAGGGCGGCGACAGCTCCGGCGACCCCTACGGCGGCTACGTGCGGCTCCTGCCCGCCGGACCGCAGCCCGGCGTGGAACCGGAGGGCCTGATCGACGGCTTCCTCAAGGACCTCGGCAGCTTCGAGGAGGACCACAAGGCCGCCCGCAGCTACATGCTCCCCGAGCAGAGCGAGGAGTGGACCCCGGACGCCGCCGTACGGGTGTTCTCCGACCTCGACGCGGTCGACATGGACTCCGAGGTCTCCTCCGACGGCCTCAGCGCCACCGTGCGCATCCGCAGCAACGAGATCGCCAGCATCGACGAGAGCGGCAAGTACGTCCCGGCCGAGACCGGAACCATGCTGGAGGAGACCTTCACCCTCGCCAAGGAGGAGGACGACCCCGAGGGCGAGTGGCGCATCCAGGACCTCCCGGACGAGATCATCCTCAGCCAGCTGGACGTGGAGCGGACCTACCGGCCGTTCAACCTGTACTTCTTCAACCCGGCGGGGACCGCCCTGGTGCCGGACCCCGTGTACCTGCCCGTGAGCACCGACCAGCTGGCCGAGCGCCTGCTGCGCAAGCTCATCGGCGGCCCCACCGACTGGTTGGCCCCGGCCGTGCTCTCCGCCTTCCCGGAGGGGACCGCGCCCCAACTGGAGATCGACACCGAACGCGCGGTCATCGACATCAACGGGCAGACCGACGCCGACGAGTACGGCATGGGCGCCCAGATCGCCTGGACCCTGCGCCAGCTCCCCGAGATCCAGGAGTTCACCCTCAGGATCAACGGGGACGAGGTGAGCTTCCCGCAGTCCGACGGCGACAGCTCCGACCGCCCCCGGCCGGGCAGCGACTACTGGGCGAGGGTCAGCCCCGGCGCCACCTTCTCCGGCGTGCACGCCTACTACACGCACGAGGGCCAGCTCTGGTCGGCGGCCGACTGGGACGCCGACAACTTCAACGACGCCGAACGGGTCCCCGGCCCCCTGGGCGCGGGAGAGGTCCAGCTGGACCGGTTCGCGGTCTCGCTCGACGAGAGCACCATCGCGGGCATCACCCTGGGCGGCCGCGAGGTGGTCACCAGCTTCGCCAGCCCCGGCGCGCACACCCAGGAGGTGCTCAGCGACGGCGTGTTCACCGAGCTGTCCTGGGACGTGAACGGCAACCTCTGGGTGGTCGAGGAGACCGGGGAGAAGGGCCGCTCCGACGACGAAGAGGAGGAGGACGGGCCCCGCGACGACGAGGACCCCGGCACCGGCCCGGCGGAGGAGGACCCGCCCGCTCCCGGGAACACCGCGCTCTGGCTGCTCCGGGACGGCGAGGAGGTCGTGGAGGCCGAGGTCAGGGGCCTGCGAGACCAGTCGCTGGTGCACTTCAGGATCTCCCGCGACGGCGCCCGCGCCGCCGTGGTCACCGAACGGGACGGCGTGCGCTCGCTCCAGGTCGGCCGGGTGGTCGAGGGCGAGGACGGCCAGGTGTCCGTCGGCGCCTTCATCAGCCTCGCGGACCAGGAGCTGGAGAACATCACCAGCATCGCCTGGCGTTCGAGCGACCAGCTGGTGGTCCTCGGCAGCCGGGACGGCGGCACCACCCAGGCGCTGTTCGTCTCCCTGGACGGCGGGACGCCCGCCGCCAGCGCCGGAGCCCCGGTCGCCGGGATGATCACCATCTCCGGTGCGCCCGGGCAACCCCTGCTCGCGGGCTCGGACGACGGCAACATCTGGGTGTCCAACGACCCCCTGAACTGGCAGAACGTGGTGGAGGGCGGTTCGCCCACCTTCCCGGGCTGACCACTCCCGGACCGGTTGTCCACAGCCCGCGCATCCGCACTGGCGCTCCGGCCCCGCCCCACCCAAGCTGGAGGTATGGACCCTGCCTCCCCCGGGCGGCGGTGGTTCGGCGCGCTCGTGCGCGCGTCGCGCCGCCTGGCCACCCTTTTCGACCCCCTCGCGGAACTCGTGCAGCGCCGGGACTGCGCGGGCTGCTCCGGTCCCGGCGACCCGCTGTGCGCGCGCTGCCGCACCCTGCTGGACCACCGGCCGCGCCAGGCGGGCGGGCGCCGCCCGCCGACCTGGGCGGCCGGACCGTACGCGGGTCACCACCGCCGTGTCCTGCTCGCCTTCAAGCACCGGGGCGAACACCGCCTGACCCGGTTCCTCGGGGAAAGGCTGGCCGTCGCCTACCGGGCCTCGGGCTGGGCCGCCCCGGACACGCTGTTGGTGCCCGTCCCGGGGCGCGGGGCGCGGTCCGGGCGCGGCGCCGTCCTGAGGCTCGCGCGGGCCTGCGCCCACGATGCGGGACCCACGGCCACCGCCGGGGTGGCCCCGGTGCTCCGCTACGCCCGCCGCGCCCGCCCGCAGGTGGGTCTGTGCAGGGCGGAACGCCTGGTGAACCGGGTGGGCGTCTTCACCGCCGAGCCCCGGCCCCCCGGAGGGCGGTGGCTCCGGATCGGGTCCCGTGCAGGTTCTCGTCGTGCGGAACCGGGTCCCTTCGGCGCGGGGCGTCCGTCCGCCGGTGAGGGGCCCGCGAGGACTGATGCGGACGAGGGGCCGACGGGAACGTCGGGCGACCGCTCGGACGGTTCTCTGACCGCGCGCGGGCGACCGGAATCCGATGGCTTCGTGGCGGGGCGTCGGATCACCGGCGGATCAGGCCCGGTACACGGGTCCTGTGCGGGTGAGGGGGCCGCGATGACACGCGCGGCCCTGGATCCCGTGGAATCGTCGGGCGATCGGGTGAGGGGCCCCGTTGCGGCGCGCGGGCGACCGGAATCCGAGAGCTTCGGCACGGGGCGTCCGTCCGCCGGTGAGGGGTCCGCGAGGGCGGATGCGGACGCGGGGCCCACGGGAACGCCGTGCGGTGGTCCGGACGGATCCGTGACTGTGCGCGGGCGGTTCAGCGGGCCGTGGTGGAGTCGGCGGGGTCGGGGGTATCCGCGAGGTGGGTCGGGGTCTGCGGCTGGCCTGGTGGCCACTCTGTGGCCGCCCATCGGGTGCTGGGACCTGCGGGGGCGGTGCGTGGTCGTGGTCGACGACGTCCTCACCACGGGGGCGACGGTGGAGGAGGCGGCCCGCGCCCTGCGCGCGGCGGGGGCCCGGGTGGTGGGTGTCCTGGTGTTCGCGGAGCGCGACCGGGTTCCGGGCCGACCCGGTTCGGGGTCGGGGGCCGGGCCGGAAAGAAGGTTTTACAAACCCCCCTGATCGGGCGAAACATGCCTGTTCGCAGGGGTTTGCGGCGCTTGTCGACCGCTTGGTACCCCGTTCGCTACCTGACATCCGCGCTGGGACAGGTTACGGTCCAGGTATGGCACCCGTCCGGGTCCGTGGTTGCGCCGGATACTCAGTGCTCCCGGGAACACCGTGGAGCGCATCCGGCAAGCCGATGCCAGGCGCAGGCGAAACGGCCCACGTAAGGCGACTTTTCGTCGACCGATCACGGTGCGCCTTAGAGGTAAGCCCTGCCCCGCTGAGGGTCCCGATGTCCCTCATGACCGGGAGAAGAGCAGTAGTCGCGTACAAGAGCGGCGACACTCTCAGCAGGCGGATGTGGGGACGAAGACCAGGTCGGCCGGACGGGTGGCATACCGACGTTGGGGGGTTCGCCGTGCCCGGGACGCAGGTCCCGGGGAGGCGGGCCCCCACACGGTTCCCCACGGCCCGACACCACCTCGGCCCTCTCCTCCCCGGAGCTTCCCGGGCCCTGACCGATCCCGCCCGGTCTTCGCCGTCTGGTGGGCGAATCACCCCAAACGAGTCAAATTTCTTTCTTTCCCATCCGAAGGCCCCGGCCAATCGTGTCCCTGGGGCGCGTGATGACCCTGCCTCTGATGGGTATACGGATTTCCAACCGAGCGGTGCCCCCCAAGAGAACGGGGCACGAACGGAAGGAGGGCTGACGCGTCACACCCTCCCCGCCGTGGGAGGGGAGCAGAGCCAGCCTGGCCGTCGCCTTCACGACGGCCACGCGATGAAGGGGGTCCTATGGACATCATCGTCAAAGGTCGACGCACTGGTGTGAGTGAGAAGTTCCGACAGCACGTCGAGAACAAGCTCGACAGGCTCTCCAAGTGGGAGCGCAAGGGCATGAGCGTCGATGTGGAGGTGTCCCAGGAGCGCAACCCCAAGCTCGCTGACGTCCGCGAGCGGGTTGAACTGACCATCCACTCCGACGGCCCGGTCATCCGGAGCGAGGCCGCGTCCGTGGACCGTCACGGCGCTCTCGACCTCGCGATCGACAAGATCGAGGCCCGCCTCCGCAAGTCCGCGGACCGCCGCAAGGTGCACCGCGGAAACCACACTCCCGTCTCCGTCGCGGCCGCCACGGCCAACCTCCCCGGAGACCTGCCCTCGTCCGTCCAGACGGTCACCAAGGCTCCCCCGGCCCAGCGCGGTGACGAGGAGGCGATCGACGGCGTCGAACTCGACGGCCGCTTCTCCGACGAGTTCGTGGAACTCGACACCCAGGGGGACACCCCCGTGGTCGTGCGCGAGAAGTTCCACCGTGCCAAGCCGATGAGCATCGACCAGGCGTTGATGGAGATGGAACTCGTCGGACACGACTTCTACCTCTTCCATGACGAGGTCAAGGACACCCCGAGCGTCGTCTACCGGCGCAAGGGCTTCAACTACGGCGTCCTTCGTCTCGTGGACTAGTCCACGCGGTCCTCGTCCCCGACACCCCCGCACGGAGGTGGGCTGAACACACGTCGCGGCGGGCCCGAGCGGCCCGCCGCGACGCGTGCCGTGTCAGGCCCTGCGCGGGTGCTTGATCCGGTGCAGCGGGGTCTGGTGCGGCTCCTCCGACTCCAGGCGCGGCGGATCCAGCACCACGTCAGTGAGGATGTCGAAGACCACCGCCACGACGGCGGCGGCGACCATCAGGACGGCCCCGGCGACCAGCAGCGGTACCGATCCGCCCAGGACCAGGGCCAGACCGCCGAGGCCGAACCCCACCACGGCGAGGGCCACGCAGGCCCACGACGCCGCGCTTCCCCGGTGACCGTTGGTCGGGGCCAGCGAACCGCCCTGGCGCTGGAACCCCCGGATGTGCCCGTGCCGGTCCTTCTCCTCGTCCGTGGGCCGGTACGCCTCCCACGCGAGCCCCGGGTCCTCGTCGTCGCGGGGCCCGAGCACGGTCGGGCGCCGCCCGTGGAGGAACTCGTCGACGGCGTCGTCCGGGGTCCTCGACAGTCGAGTTCCGGTGTCGGATGCCTCGGCGGGTTCACGCTCTCTTCTGGTTCGCATGTGGTCCCCCTGGGAACACGGTCGCGTCCGGTGGAGATTCGCCCGAACCGGCTGAAAGGGTCCGCCGAAACCACCGCTCTCTCCCTTTGAACTACCCGGAACAATGCGCGACTCTGCACGAATGATCACGAAAAAGGTGGGAACATCCAGGCCCGTCCCGCTCGTTTGTCCAGAGGACGGGAAGCGGTTCCGGGTCCTCTAGGATGTAGGCCCGAGGACCCAGGATTGACCCCTGACCTCCGTGGCCAAGGGAAGCGGTCAGCGGGCCTAGATCTGACTCTCCACCCCCTCGGTGGAGCCAACCGCGATCTGCGAGGAGCGCATAGGAAGTGCCAGGCATACTCGACAAGCTCCTGCGCGCGGGTGAAGGTAAGATCCTGCGCCGGCTCAAGAAGTTGAAGGACCAGGTCAACGCCCTTGAGGACGATTACGTCGACCTCTCGGACGACGAACTGCGCGACCTGACCAAGGAGTACAAGGAGCGCTACGAGGAGGGGGAGTCCCTCGACGACCTCCTCCCCGAGGCCTTCGCGACCGTCCGTGAGGCGGCCAAGCGCACTCTGGGCCAGCGCCCCTTCGACGTTCAGATCATGGGCGCGGCCGCCCTGCACCTCGGCAACATCGCCGAGATGAAGACCGGTGAGGGCAAGACCCTGACCGGAAGCCTCGCGGTGTACCTGAACGCGCTCGCGGGCAAGGGCGCGCACGTCATCACGACCAACGACTACCTCGCCCGACGCGACGCCCAGAACCTGGGCCGCATCTTCCACTTCCTCGGGCTGGAGGTCGGCGTCGTCGGCCCCCAGATGACCGCCGAGGCGCGTCGCAAGGCCTACCTGGCCGACATCACGTACGGAACCAACAACGAGTTCGGTTTCGACTACCTGCGCGACAACATGGCCCTCTCGCTCAAGGACACCGTCCAGCGGGACCACTTCTTCGCCCTGGTCGACGAGGTCGACTCCATCCTCATCGACGAGGCGCGCACCCCGCTGATCATCAGCGGCCCCTCCGAGCAGAACTCGCGCTGGTACGCCGAGTTCGCGAAGATCGCGCCCCGCCTGAAGAAGGACACCGACTACGAGGTCGACGAGAAGAAGCGCACCGTCGGCATCACCGAGTCCGGTGTGGCCAAGGTGGAGGACTGGCTGGGGATCGACAACCTCTACGAGGCCGTCAACACCCCGCTGATCAGCTTCCTCAACAACTCCCTCAAGGCCAAGGAGCTGTACCGCAAGGACAAGGAGTACATCGTCAAGGACGGTGAGGTCCTCATCGTCGACGAGTTCACCGGTCGCGTCCTGGCGGGTCGCCGCTACAACGAGGGCATGCACCAGGCCATCGAGGCCAAGGAGCGCGTCAAGATCAAGGACGAGAACCAGACTCTCGCCAAGGTCACGCTCCAGAACTACTTCCGCCTCTACGAGAAGCTGTCCGGCATGACCGGTACCGCCCAGACCGAGGCGGCGGAGTTCACCCAGACCTACGGCGTCGGCGTGGTCCCCATCCCGACCAACAAGCCGATGGTCCGCGAGGACGTCAAGGACGTCGTCTACAAGCACGAGGACGCCAAGTTCCAGGCCGTGGCCGAGGACATCGCGGAGCGCCACGAGGAGGGACGTCCGGTCCTGGTCGGTACGACCAGCGTCGAGAAGTCCGAGCTCCTCTCCCGGATGCTCAAGCGCGAGGGCGTTCCGCACGAGGTCCTCAACGCCAAGAACCACGCCCGTGAGGCGTCGATCATCGCCCGCGCGGGCAAGCTCGCCTCCGTCACCGTGGCCACCAACATGGCCGGTCGCGGTACCGACATCATGCTGGGCGGCAACCCCGACTTCCTCGCGGACGAGGAGCTCCAGGCCCGTGGCCTGAGCCCCCTGGAGACCCCGGAGGAGTACGAGGCGGCCTGGCCCGACGCGCTGGAGAAGGCCACCGCCGAGTTCGAGGCGGAGCACGAGAAGGTCGTCGAGGCCGGCGGGCTCTACGTGCTCGGCACCGAGCGCCACGAGTCGCGCCGCATCGACAACCAGCTCCGGGGCCGTTCGGGACGTCAGGGTGACCCGGGCATGTCCCGCTTCTACCTGTCGCTCCAGGACGACCTGCTGCGTCTGTTCAACTCCAGTCGTCTGGAGGTGTTCATGAACCAGCTGAACATCCCCGACGACCAGCCGATCGAGTCCGGCATGGTGAGCAAGGCGATCGCCTCCGCCCAGGGCCAGGTCGAGACGCAGAACTTCGAGATCCGGAAGAACGTCCTCAAGTACGACGAGGTCCTCAACCGCCAGCGCAAGGTCATCTACTCCGAGCGCCGCAAGGTGCTGGAGGGCCAGGACCTGCGCGACCAGGTCATCGAGATGCTGGAGGAGGTCCTGCGCGGCTACGTCGTGGAGGAGACCGCCCAGGGTGACCCGGACGACTGGGACCTCGACAAGCTCTGGCGGGCGTTCAAGCAGGTCTACCCGATCAGCTTCACCGTCGACGAGTTCGTCGAGGAGAACGGTGACCTGCACACCCTGACCGGCGAGCTCATCGCCACCCAGGTGGTCGAGGACGCCAAGGCCGCCTACGACGCCCGTGAGGCGGACCTCGGTGAGGAGGCGATGCGCGAGGTCGAGCGCCGCGTCATCCTCCAGGTCATGGACCGCAAGTGGCGTGAGCACCTCTACGAGATGGACTATCTCCAGGAGGGCATCGGCCTGCGCGCGATGGCCCAGCGCAACCCGCTGATCGAGTTCCAGCGCGAGGGCTTCGACATGTTCCAGCAGATGCTGGAGGCGATCAAGGAGGAGTCGGTCGGCTTCCTCTTCAACGTCGAGGTCCAGGTCCGCAAGAAGGAGGAGCCCGCGCTGACGGCCGCCGCCGCCGCGCAGACCGCCGCCACCGTCGGTGGTTCCTCCGGGGCGACCGCCGTGGCCACGGCCGTGGACGAGGACGTCGAGGCCGCCGGGGCGGACGCCCCGTCCGAGGAGGCCGAGGCTCCCGAGGACGTGGTGGTACCCGGGTTCGGGGAGGACCAGCCGAACAAGCTCCAGTACTCCGCGCCGAGCGAGGACGGCACCGTCGAGCGGCACAGCGAGACGGTGGACGACGAGTACGCGGGCACCGCCCGCAACTCGCCGTGCCCCTGCGGCTCCGGCAAGAAGTACAAGAAGTGCCACGGTGACCCCACGGCCAAGTAACGGCTGAGGGACACCGGAGTGTGGGCGCGGCTCCCCGAGGGGGCCGCGCCCACACGCGTCAGCCGTGCGGACCCAGGAACGGGCGCAGCTCCAGCCACTCGTGGATGGGCCGCCCTCCGGCCCCGGGGGCGGCCGACAGCTCCGCGGCCAGCTCCAGGGCGCGGTCGTGGCTGTCGACGTCGATCACCATCCAGCCCGCGACGAGGTCCTTGCTCTCGGGGAAGGGACCGTAGGTGAGGGGCGGGCTTCCCTCGCCGTCGTAGCGGACGAAGGTCCCCTCCGGGGCGAGCGCCTGGGAGTCCACGAACTCCCCGGTCCCCCTCAGCCGGTCCGCGAAGTCGTTCATGTAGCCGACGTGCGCCGAGACCTCCTCGGGCGTCCACTGGTCCATGGGGACGTCGTTCACTGAGGCCGGTGCGCCCCGGTAGTGCTTGATCATCACGTACTTGGCCACGGTCTCTCCTCTGTGCGGTGCGCCCATTGTGGGCCGCGCCCGCGACGGACGCGGTGCCGGGCGCGCGACCCCGCCCCGGTCGGCCGGATTCTTTGCCGTGAGTTGGAACGACGAAGGCCCGGCGCCGCGTGCGCGGTGCCGGGCCGTGGACGCCCCCGTGCGGCCCGAGACCCGTCGAGCGTGGGAGCGGTGGGTGGCGGGGAGAACCCTGTGGCTCAGGTGGTCTGGGTGACCTTGTTGAGGCCGCGGGGGACGTCGGGGTCGTAGCCCAGGCGGCGGGCGAGGTGCTCGGTGAGCAGCTGGGCGGGGACGATGAGGTTCATCGGCGCGACCCACTCGGGCACGTCCGGGACCGGCACGGAGAGGTCGCTGGCGGCGGCGAGGGCGGAACCGCCGCCGAAGCCGAACACCGGGGCACCGGCGGAGCGGACCCGCTCCGCGAGGGCGACCGTGCCCTCCAGGGTGGGGCCGCTGGGCGCGGCGACCAGCAGGGCCGGGGTGCGCGGGTCCACGACGGCGATGGGGCCGTGCTGGAGGTCCGCGTAGGACAGCCCCATGGCGTGCAGGTAGCACGCCTCCTTGAGCTTGAGGGCGGCCTCCAGAGCGGTCGAGAAGGCCATGCCGCGACCGGAGATCACCGCGCCCTGCACGGCCACCATCCGCTCCACGATCTCCTCCAGGGAGTCCGTGGGGGCCGCGAGGGTCTCCTCGATACCGGCGGGCACCAGCTCCAGCTCCCCGGCGTCCAGGTTCGCGCCCAGGCCCAGGGCCAGCACCGCGAGGGCGGCCAGCTGCGTGTTGTACGTCTTCGTGGCGGGGACCGCCAGCTCGTTCCCGGCCCGGGTGACCAGGGCGACGTCTGCCTCGGCGGCCAGCGGGGAGTCCGCGCCGTTGGTGACGGCGACGGTCCGGGCGCCGCAGTCGGCGGCCCAGCGCATGGTCTCGACGATCTCCTCGGTCTTGCCGGACTGGGAGATGGCCACGGCGAGGACGTCGGAGAGGTCGATCCGCGCGCCGTAGGCGGTGGCGATGGAGGGCGAGCCCAGCGTGGCCAGGCGGCCGGTGTGCGCCTGGAGGAGGTAGCTGCCGTAGACGGCCGCGTTGTCCGAGGAACCCCGGGCGATGAACAGGACGTGCTTGGTGGCGCGGCCGAGCGCCTCGATCTCCCCGCGCAGGGGCAGCAGTTCGGCGAAGGTGCGGCGCAGTGCCTCGGGCTGTTCGGCGATCTCGGAGAGCATCATGCTCGTGGTGGACATACGGAGCCTTCCGGTGGGGACGTGCGGTCCTGGACGTACGCCGGGGGCCGCGCTGGTCGAGTGGACGGCCCGGACTACGCCGCTGGCCAGCCACGATGCTGGTTCACTCCGCGTACCACAAGGAGGATTGACACGCGGGTCGAGCTATGGTCTAGTCCGGACTATACCAGTCAGATCCCGGCATGACCCGGCAAGTGCCACGAGTCCGGGCGGATGCCGCGCTAAGGTCGAACGCCGACCACCGGACCACCCGACCCGCCGACCGAGAAGGCCACCCGCTCCATGCCGATCGACGCCAGCAACCCCCTGCCGAAGTACGTCCAACTCCGCGATCTGCTCCTGGACTGGATCACCGCGGCCGGGCTGGGCGTGGACGACATGGTCCCCTCCGAGCGCGAGCTGAGCTCCACCTACGGTCTCTCCCGCATGACCGTGCGCCAGACCATCGACCTCCTCGTCGCTGAGGGCCGCCTCTACCGGGTCCCCGGCAAGGGCACCTTCGTGGCCCGGCCGAAGATCGAGATGTCCCTGGTCCTGGCCTCCTTCAGCGAGGACATGCGGGCCCGGGGCTTCGAGCCGGGAGCACGGGAGCTGATCCGCCAGGTCATCCCGGCCAGCGGCCACACCGCGCGCATGCTCGACATCGCCCCCGGCACCCTCGTGCACCACATCGAGCGCATGCGGACCGCCGACGACGAGCCCATGGCGGTCGAGCGCTCCAACATCCCGGCGGCCATGGTGCCCGGCCTGGAGGACCACGATCTGGCCGAACGATCCCTCTATGAGGTCCTGGAAAACGAGTTCGACATCCTGTTGGATTCCGGTGAGCAGACCATCGAGGCCGGGATCTGCGACTCGGCCGACTCCCGTCTCCTTGGCCTACCCGCAGGAAGCCCGGTGCTGATCATGCAGCGCCGCAGCTTCGCCAAGGGACAGTGCGTGGAACTCGCCCTGTCCACCTACCGTGCCGACCGCTACCAGCTGCACTCCCGCCTGGACCCGCGGAGGCACGGAGACTGACGTCTCGCGCGCCAGGGGCGCGCGTCCGAAAGGGAGGACCCCCCACCATGTCGGACCCAACCCCAGCGAAGAACGCCCCCGCCGAACCCGGAGACCCCCCGCGCAAGCGCGGTTCGGCCGCGCTGGCCGTGCTCCAGCGGCTCGGCCGCAGCCTGATGATGCCCATCGCGGTCCTGCCCGCCGCCGCGATCCTGCTCCGCCTCGGCCAGGACGACCTGCTCGGAGCGGACGGCCTGGCCGGGATCGACGGGATGGGCTGGATGCAGCCGGTCTCCGGTGCCGTGGGCACCGCCGGTGAGGCGATCTTCGAGGCCCTGCCGCTGCTGTTCGCGATCGGCGTGGCGATCGGCTTCGCCCGACGCGCGGACGGCTCCACCGCCCTGGCGGCCGTGGTCGGCTACCTCGTGTTCGACCGTGTGGCCACCTGGACGATGGTCACCTTCGACGGCCCCGCCGGCGACATCGGGTCCCGGCTGGTCACCTATCCGCTGGCGACCGATCCGGTGACCCGGGAACCGGTCGCGGATCCGGAGGCGGTCAACGCCGTCCTCCCGGTGATCAACCACGCCGTCAAGAACCCCACCGACGTGCTCGGCGGGATCGTGGTGGGCCTGGTGGCCGCCGTGCTGTGGCAGCGCTACCACCGGATCAAGCTGCCCACCTGGCTCGGCTTCTTCGGCGGCCGCCGCTTCGTCCCCATCGTCACCGCACTGGCCGGTCTGGGCTTGGGCGTCGTGCTGGGCCTGGTCTGGCCGATCGTCGGCATGTGGATCCAGAACCTGGGCGAGGCCCTGATCGGCGCGGGCGCCCTCGGCGCCGGGGTGTACGGCGTCATCAACCGCGTCCTGTTGCCGCTGGGCCTGCACCACGTGGTGAACTCGTTCGTCTGGTTCGTCTCGGGCACCTACACCGACGACGGCGGCGTGGTCTCGCACGGGGAGATCACCCGCTACTTCGCGGGGGACCCGGAGGCGGGCACCCTGCTGTCCGGCTTCTTCCCGGTGCTGATGTTCGGTCTCCCGGGAGCGGCGCTCGCCATGTGGCTGACGGCCTCCAAGGCCCGGCGCGCGCAGATCGGCTCGATCATGATCCCGGCGGCGCTGACCGCGTTCGTCACGGGCATCACCGAGCCGGTGGAGTTCGCCTTCATCTTCGTGGCGCCGGTGCTCTTCGCGGTGCACATCGTGCTCACCGGGGTCTCGCTGGCCGTGATGAACCTGCTCGACGTCCAACTGGGCTTCGGTTTCTCGGCGGGGCTGATCGACCTGCTGCTGAACGCGACGAAGAGCAACACCGAGGGACTGGGTGTGCTGTTGCTGTTCGGGGCGTTCTACTTCCTGGTCTACTTCGGAATCTTCTACCTGCTGATCAGCAGGTTCAACTTCCCCACGCCCGGACGGGAGCCCGACCCCGACGAGCCCGAGGCCGCACCGCACACGGCTCCGGCGAGGGCGGACGGTACGACCGAACCCGGGTCGGACGCCCCGAGCGGGGGCGGCGATCCGGGCCGCTCCGGCTGAGCCCGGCGCCTCCGGCGACGATCGACCACCGCGCCGACCCTGGCGTGTGAGGCACGCCACCTCTAAGCTCGGCTCAGACCCCCCCGGGTCACGTGATCCCGGGTAGAGCACGGAGGGCACATGTCGGACAAGGCAACGGCGATCGTCGCCGGTTTGGGCGGCGCCGCCAACATCGAGGACATCGAGGCCTGCATCACTCGGCTGCGCACCGAGGTCAGCGACCCCGCTCTGGTCCGGGAGGCCGACCTTCGGGCGGCGGGCGCGCACGGCGTCCTGGTCTCGGGCAACGTCGTCCAGGTCGTGGTCGGCCCGGAGGCGGACTCCCTCACGGACGACATCCAGGACCTGCTGGACTAGCCCGTCGGAGCGGGATCCGGAAAGTCAGGCCTTTGTACCCTTCTGGCCGCCCCTTATCCGGGTTAAGTCCCGCTCCCAGGGAAGACCTCCCTCATGTCAGACCTGAACGGTGCGCTGCGCGTACTCTCGCCCGTCGCCGGAACCGCCCTGTCCCTGGACACGGTGCCCGATCCGGTGTTCTCCCAGAGCATGGTCGGCCCCGGTGTGGCCGTCCACCCCGAACCGGGACAGGAGGGCGGCCAGGAGTCCGAACACGAGGCGGTCGCCCCGATCGCCGGGACCCTGGTCAAGCTCCACCCTCACGCCTACGTGGTCATGGCCGCCGACAACAGACGCGGTGTCCTCGTCCACCTGGGCATCGACACCGTGCAGCTCGCCGGGGAGGGGTTCACCCTCCTGGCCGAGGAGGGCACGGAGGTGGCGGCGGGCACACCGGTGATCCGCTGGTCGCCCGGCGCGGTCGCCGCCGCCGGGCGGCCCTCGGTGGTGCCGGTGGTGGCCCTGGACGCCCAGCCGGGCGCCCTCTCGGAGCTGGCCGGGGGAGCGGTCGAGCTGGGAGAGGACCTGTTCGTCTGGGAGTGACCCTCCGCGTTCCGCCCCCGCCACGGCGGGGTGCGTCCTGCCCGCTCCGGGGAGCGGGTAGTCTCCGGCCGCAACCAGCGATCCGGCGGAGATGAAGTCCCTTATGAGATCGTCCGTTCCACGCGCCCTGGCCCCGGCCTGCGTGGCCCTCGCCCTGATCACCACAGCCTGCACCACACCCGAGGAGGTGGACACCTCGCCCGAGAACGACGACCCCAGCGCCGAGGCCACGGCCGAGCCCTTCGAGCCGGTCCTGGCCCCACAGCTGCTCGCCGAGATGGACCTGGACGACAAGATCGGCCAGCTCCTGGTCCTGACCGCGCAGGGCACCACGGCCGCCGACAACGCCGCCCAGATCGAGGCGCACCGGCCCGGCGGCGTCATCTACTTCGACGCCAACCTGAACGACGCCGAGCAGATCGCACAGATGTCGGCGGGCATGCAGGACCAGGCCGCCGAAGTGGGGCAGGGCGTCCCCCTGTTCGTCAGCATCGACCAGGAACAGGGCCTCGTGGTGCGTATGCCCGTGGGCACCCTGTTCCCCGACGCCATGGCGGTCGGCGCCACCCGTGACACCGACCTCGCCGCCCTGCGGGCGTCGACCACGGCGGACGAACTCCTCGCGGTCGGCGTCAACATGAACTACGCGCCCGACGCCGACGTCAACACCGACCCCAACAACCCGGTCATCGGCATCCGCTCCTTCGGCTCCGACCCGGAACTGGTGTCCGAGATGGTGCTGGCCGAGTCCGACGCCTACTCCGAGCACGGCGTCGTGCCGGTCATCAAGCACTTCCCCGGACACGGCGACACCGACGTCGACAGCCACACGGGCCTGCCTGTGATCGACCTGCCCCGTGACCGCTGGGAGGCCGAGCACCTGCCGCCGTTCCGGGCGGCCGTGGACGCGGGCGTGGACGCCATCATGACCGCGCACGTGCTCATGCCGCAGCTGGACCCGGGCGAGGACCCGGCCACCCTGTCGCCGGTCATCATCGACGAGATCCTGCGCGGCGAGCTCGGCTACGACGGGGTGGTCACCACCGACGCCCTCAACATGGAGGGCGTGCGCCAGACCCACGCCGACGGTGAGGTCGCCGTGCGCGTGGTGGAGGCCGGGGTGGACCAGCTCCTCATGCCGCCGGACCCGGGCGCCGCCGTGGCGGCGATCCGGGAGGCGGTCGAGAGCGGCCGACTCACCGAGGAGCGCATCGACCAGTCGGTGCTGCGCATCCTCACGCTCAAGGAGAAGCGCGGCGTCCTGGAGCGCGAGTCCGCCGACCCGGCCGAGGCCGACGCGGCCATGGAGAACACCGAGCACGCCGAGGCCGCCCAGCGGGTGGCCGACGCCTCGGTCACCGTGGTCCGCAACGAGGCCGACCTGCTGCCGCTGGACGCGGGCACCCGCGTGCGTGTCCAGGGGGAGGGCGCCGACCGGATCGCCCCGGCCCTGACCGACGCCGGACTGGAGGTCGTGGACGGCGGCGAGGACGTGCTCGTGGTCGGCACCCGGAACGCGCGGAGCTCCGAGGAGCAGCGCGGCATGGTGGCCGCGGGGCGCTCCCAGGGCACCCCCGTGGTCGTGGTCGCCCAGGGCGGCCCCTACGACCTGGAGGCCTTCCCGGACGTCGACGCCTACCTGGCCCTGTACTCGGCGGTGGAGGTCTCCCGGGTGGCTGCCGCCCGGGTGATCGCCGGAGAGGTCGCCCCCTCGGGAACCCTGCCGGTGGACATCCCCGGCGCCGACGTGACCGCAGGTACCGGGCTCGGCTACTGACGCCGCCGGGTCGCCACCGGGTGAGACGCGGTTGAACCGGACGGGGAACGGGAAGAACCGTTCCCCGTCCGGCTCGGCTCCGCGCGAGGCCGGGCGGTGGTCCCCACGGCGATCACCGAAGGAGGCGAGCGGATGAACGGCACCCGACGAGGGGTCATCTCCGACTGGGGCGGTGTGCTCACCCCACCCCTGCCCGAGGGAATCCGGGCCTGGCTCAGGTCCGACCGGATCGACATCGACCACTACCACGAGGTCATGCGTCCGTACTTCGACAACAGCGTGCCGGACAACCCCGTGCACGCCCTGGAACGCGGCGAGATCGAGACCCACCTGTTCGAGCGCGACCTCGCCGCCCTGCTGCGCTCCACCCACGGCGCCCCGGTACGGGCGCAGGGCCTGATCGAGCGCATGTTCGCCCACTTCGACCCGGTCGACGCCATGTACGACACCCTGCGTTCGGCCCGGGGGAGCGGGCACGGGACCGCGCTGCTGTCCAACTCCTGGGGCAACGGCTATCCGCGCGACCACTTCGCGTCCACCTTCGACACGGTGGTGATCTCCGGCGAGGTGGGTATGCGCAAGCCCGAGGAGCGCATCTACCTGCACACCTGCGAGCAGCTGGGCCTGGAGCCCGAGGACTGCGTGTTCATCGACGACCTGGCGCACAACATCGAGACCGCCGAGTCCCTGGGGATGACCGGCATCCTGCACACGGACGTGGAGAGCACCCGCCGGGCGCTGTCCCGCTTCCTGGCCCCCGAGGACGACCACCAGCGGCAGCCGGTCTGACCCCGTCGGGTTCTTTGGGAAACTCGTAGGGACCCGATCCCGCCTGGAGAGCCCCATGTACGTCTTCCTGCCCAGTACCGTCCCCGCGCTCGCGGCCCTGCTCGACCGGGGTCGACTGGAGGGGGAGGCCCTCCCGACCTTCACCGCCGACGCCGGGCCCGACGGGGACCCCGAGGAGGCCGAGTACGACGCCATGTACGCGGCGGCCGAGGCCTCCCTGCGCATGCTGTCCGAGGACCCCGGGGCGCCCCGCCGCCGCGTGGTCCTCGCCGCCGAGATGCCCGACGCCGCCGTGGAGCGGGGCGGACGCCACGCCGAAGGGGTCGTCCGGGTCACCGTCCGGGGCGGCGTGCCCTACAAGAAGCTCCGGTCCGCGCACCTGGACGACACCGACGCGGCCGCCGACATCGCCGAGGCCGCGGCCGACCCGGCCTCCGAAGCCGCCGAGGACCACGAGCTCATGTGGTTCGCGGTCCAGGAGATCCGCTACCTGGTCGAGGAGTCCCAGACGTAGCAGTACGCGGGCACCCCGGGGGATCCGTCGAAGGCGTGCGTGATCGCGCCCGGACGCTCCCAGCCCAGGCGTTCGTACAGGCGCGCGGCGGCCCGGCCCTTGGCGTCCCCGGGAGCGCTCACCAAACGCTGTGTTCCCAGGGGCCGAGGGCACCTGCTCGGATCGTGTGCGTTCTGCGGTCGGGGGAGACCTCCAGGGTGAACTCCGCCAGCTCGGGCCAGCCCGCCGCGTCGAGTTCGACGTAGGCCTCTCCCAGTTCCTTGCCGAGGTCGCGGGGACCGGCCCCCGTGGTGGTGCCGTCCGGCCACAGGTGCACCCAGGAATCGGCCGTGCTCAGCGCGATGACCGGGGCGGAGTCACCGTCCCAGGGGCGTCTTCCCTCCTCGATACGCAGACCTGGGGTGGCCAGGGTCAGGCGGGTGAGCAGGCCACGGTCGACCAGCTCTCGGGAGCCGACAGGGAAGCCACCCACCTGTTCCATCTCCTGGGCGGTCCCCGCGAAGGTGTCTCGGGGGAGCCTCTGAGTGCGGTCGCGCATGATCGAGGCATCGCACAGGAAGTCGCCCTGGAGGGTGTGGGACAGGGCGACAACCGGGGTGGGGCCGTCGTAGTCGTAGGGCGCCCAGGGGAGGACGGCCACGCCCGGAGAGGCGAGGGAGGCGGTCCACGACTCGGGTACGTGCCTGACCGCGCAGGTGGCGATGACCGAGTCGTAGGCGTCCGCATCGGGAGCGGTGGTTCCGGTGATGACCCGCACTCCGGTTCCCGAGAGCCGCGACCGGGCGTGTGCGGCGACGTCGGGGTCGATTTCCAACGAGGTCACGTGCCCGGTGGGTCCGACCAGGGAGGCGAGGATCGCGGCGTTCCAGCCGGTCCCGGTACCGATCTCCAGCACCCGCATTCCGGGTTCCACCCTGGCCGCCGCGATCATGTCCGCCATGAGCTGCGGTGCCAAGGAGGAGGAAGTGGCGATGTTGGACGAGCCACTGCCCCCGTCATTGGCCTGGATGACCACGGCGTCATCGTCGTAGACGTACGCCGCCCACCGCGCGAGGTCGGCGGTTCGGTAGAGCGGTAGGCCCCGAGCGCTGGGCCAGACCAGGTCCGGGATGAACCGGTGTCGGGGGTGGTCGGTGAAGGCGGCACGGATCGTGTTGGTGGTGTCCAACCGGTCGACCAGCCGCGTGTGAAGGTTGTCCAGGTTCACGCCGTACCGCTTTCCTTGAGGCACTGTTGCCATGGATGATGTCCGGCCGTGCGGATGGGCGGCGCCGCGTGACGAATGCGGCGCCGCCCAACGGCACGGAGGGGGCTCTAGCGGACGAGGTAGCTCACCCGCCTCGTCTCGATGACACTCGCCCCTTCGGGAAGCCCGCCCTCGTCGTCGCCCTCCAGGAGGACGCGCATCCAGATGTCGCTGTCCTTTCGGTAGGGGTTCAGCCGGTCGAGCTGTTCCCAGAAGCTGTGCCCGATCGCGACGCAGGAGCAGGCACAGGTTTGGGTGTTGTAGCTCGGGGTCAGCGGCGAGATCCGCCCCGCCAGCGGGATCCCGTCCTCATCGGGCTCACCGCCCCGGATGATCTGGATGACCTCGGTGTACAGCTCGACATCAGGCACAAAGGTTGACGCCATGGAGTCAGCTCCCTACGTAGAGGAGGCAACACCCGGTATGGGTGTCCCACTGGCTCCAGTATGCTTGTGTTCAGACACAATCTCAAGGTGTTCATTGTGTTTGATCTAAAAAACCTGCCGGGAGTGTTCACCACTACGATTCAGACCCAAAGGTTCGGTCTGGAAGGGGTTTCCGTGACTGGTGGACACTCGCCTGGCGTACGGCGCCGTCGCCTGTCGGCCGCACTCAAACGGCTGCGGGCGAACAGCGGCATGTCCGCCGCTCAGGTGACGGCAGAGCTGGGATGGTCCTCTGCCACCAAGTTGACGCGTGCTGAGCGCAACGAGTGGAAGTATCCGAAGCGCTCCGAGGTGGAAGCCCTGCTCGATCTCTACGGGGTGGAGGGAGACGACCGGGCGCACCTTCTCAGTCTGACTGAGGAGGCTCGCGGACGCAGCGATTGGCACAAGTACGCTGACCTCTTCCCGGGGGCTCTGCCTGACCTGGAGGCCGAAGCGGTCCGAATTCGAACGTACGAGGTGGTAGTGGTGCCGGGACTGCTACAGACACCGGAATACGCCTCGGCTGTGTCTCAGGCGAGTCAGATAGTTCCGCCAGACCAGCTTGAGCGCAAGGTGGAATCTCGGATGGCGCGACGATCTGTGCTGGACGCACCTGATGGACCGCGCCTGACCGCTGTCATCGATGAGGCTGCCCTACGCAAAGTAGTTGGGTCTCACGTAGTGATGGCGGAACAGTTGCGCTTCCTCGCAGGTATGGCTGCGCATTACAGGGTGACCGTGCTTGCCCTGCCTGATGAGATTGGGGCCCACCCTGCAATCGATGGGGCCTTCGCCTTGTACGATTTTCCAAGGCCGGAGCCGGGAATCGTATCCATCACGACCGGTGTGGAGACGCTGTACGTCGAAGATGGAGACTACTTCGACCGACACGCGCTGATTTTCGATGCCGTCCAAAACCTGGCGCTGGACCCTCAGGGTTCTCTCGACCTGATTGAATCCATCGCCGCCGAGCACGACAAGCGAGCCTGATCATGTTGCTGGAGTTCCGCAAGTCCTCCTACTCATCCGCCCAGGAGAACTGTGTCGAGGTCGCGCCCATCCTCACCTTCCGCAAGTCCTCCTACTCCACTGGTCATGAGAACTGCGTCGAGGTGGCCCAGGTCGCTCCGACCTTCCGCAAGTCCTCCTACTCCACCTCCCAGGAAAACTGCGTCGAGGTCGCGGACCTGCCCACCGGCGCGGCCATCCGTGACTCCAAGAACCCCGATCACGGCTTCCTGCCGATCGGGGCCGCCGAGTGGGCCGCCTTCGCGCAGTTGATCGCCGCACGTCCCTCGCACGTCTGAGGTTCCCGTGTCAGCGTCCCGGTCCTGACCCGGGCTGGGACGCCGTCGCGTGTGCTTCGCGCGTCACTCCTGGCCTGGGACGGGGCTCCTTGCCCGGATGCCTGCCGGATCACGAACGGTGGCCTCGCCTCTGCGGGGCGGCGTTGGGTTCAGCCGCCGCCGTCGCCTCCTCCGTCACCGCCGTCGCCGTTGCTGCCCGTGCCGCCCCCGCCACCACCACCGCTCCCGCCGTCGGAGTCCCAGTCCAGCCACGCGTTGAGGGCGGCGAACGCCAGCACCGTCCCCGAGACGAGGAGCACCAGGGGCCCGAGCGCGGCACCGTCGCCGTCCAAGACCCGGTGCAGGAGTCCCATCCCGAAGTAGAGCACCAGGAACATTCCGCCGATCAGGGCCGCCGTCAGGGCGAGCACGCCTTTGCCGTCCACGGGGCCTCCAGGGGGCGCGGGGACCATCACGGTACGCCTCGGTGAGGGCCCTGAGCGGAGAGTGGCCCCATCCGGCCAGCAGCCGGGTTCGGGCTCCGTTTCCTCCCTGAATCGCCCATCCGGCACAATGGTGGCGTCCCCGAACCCCGACGCCGAGGAGTCAGCCATCAGCCGCCTGGTGCTATGGAACATCGACCTCACCCTCCTCGACGTGGGACAGGTCATGCGGGCCGCCTACGCCGAGGCCTTCGAGAAGGTCACCGGCGAGCCGCTGGTCTACCTGACCTCCGCTTCGGGGCGCACGGACTCCGAGATGTTCTTCGAGTTCTGCGCCCGCAACTACGTCGAGCTCGAACCCGACTCCGAGGTCCTGGGCGACTTCCTCGCCGCGCTGGAGGCCTCCTTCGCGGCCCGCCACGAACAGCTCCTGGCCAAGGGGCGGGTCATGCCCGGTGCCGCCGCCTCCCTGGCGGCCGTGGCCGCGCTGCCGGACACCGTGCAGACCGTGGTGAGCGGCAGCACCCGGGCCAACGCCACCGCCAAGCTGGTGGCCTTCGGCCTGGACACCCACCTCAACCTCGGGGTGGGCGGGTTCGGCTCCGTCAACTACCCCAAGTCCAGCCTGATCCAGTCCATCAGGCTGCACGCCTCCGGTGAGGGCGGCCGGGCCTACTCCGAGGACGAGACGGTGTTCGTCACCGGCTCCGCCCCGGACGTGCGCGCGGCGATGATCGGCGGGGCGATCCCCGTCGCGGTGCTCAACGGATCCACGACCGAGGGCCAGCTCCGGGAGGCCGGAGCGCAGATCGTGCTCCCGGACCTGAGCGACCCCAGGGCCGTGATGAGCGCCGTCCACCAGGCCACGACGCGGTGACCGCACCGGGCACGCGGGTGCTCCGGTGTCCGCCGCAATCCAGGTCTTACAGTGCGTAATCGTGCTGTAACGGTGTTGGTCCTGTTCTCCTGCGCGAAAAGCAGTAGCCTGGGGTCCGTCCCCACTTCGTGGGGGCAGAGGCCGGGACAATGACGTCCCGACCTCGTTTGACGCCACCTGTGCGCACAGGTACCAATCCAACCAACGCCCTCGTGGGATCCTTGCGGCCCAAGGACCTCACGAGAATTCACATGACAGCCACAGAAGTTCACAGGTCGCCTGACGAGTCACACACGTCACATGACCGGGTGTCCTCTACTGCGCTCGTGCGACGTTGCTCACAAAGGAGTGAGAGATCCCTATGTCCGGGCAATCCGACGTCATCCTCCAGAAGCTGCTCAAGGACGCGGCCTCCCGGTGGAGTCCGGGGGACCGACTGAGCCCCGAGGCCGCCGACGCGGTCCGCGCCTTCCTTCCCCTCTACTACCGCCACACGGACCCGGAGGAGATCAGCGGGCGCAGCCCCGAGCAGATCTGCGGGACCGCCGAGGCCCACCAGGCCTTCGGAGCCGAGCGGGCGCCGGGCCGGGCCAAGGTCCGCGTCTACACGCCGACCCTCGAACACGACGGCTGGGAACAGCAGACCAGCATCGTCGAGATCGTCACGGACAACGCGCCCTTCCTCGTCTCCTCCGTGACCATGGCCCTCAGCGACCTGGGCGCCGGGGTGCGGCTAATCATCCACCCGCAGATGACCGTGGGACGTGACCTGTCCGGCCGCCTGGTGGAGATCGACCCGGAGATCGGCGGCGACGGCCTGCTGCCCATCGACGAGTCGTGGATGCACATCGAGATCGACCGGCAGAGCGACCCCGGGCGCGTCAAGGAGATCACCACCCGGCTGGAGCGCGTCCTCAACGACGTTCGCTACGCCGACGAGGACTCCGCCAAGATGAGCGACCGGGTCATCCGGATCGCCGACGAGCTCTCCGCCTACCCGGACCGCCTGGTGGCCGGTGGCGTCGACCCCCGCGAGATCGGGGAGAGCGTCGACTTCCTGCGCTGGATCGCCTCGCGCCACTTCACCTTCATGGGCTACCGCGAGTACGCCCTCGTGACCGACGAGAACGGCGACGACTCGCTGCGCCCCGAGCCCGGCAGCGGCCTCGGCATCCTGCGCATGGACCCGTCCGCCTCCACCCGGTTCTCGGCGCTGCCCCCGGAGATCCGCGGCAAGGCCCGCGAGCCCTACCTGCTGGTGCTCACCAAGGCCAACTCCCGCGCCACCGTCTACCGGCCCAAGTACCTGGACTACGTCAGCGTCAAGAAGTTCGACGCCCAGGGCAACATCGTCGGGGAGCGCCGCTTCCTCGGCCTGTTCTCGTCCCAGGCCAACACCAGCAGCATCGCCCAGATCCCGATCCTGCGCCGCAAACAGGCCGAGGTCCTGGCCCTGGCCGGGTTCGAGGCCGACAGCTACGACGGCAAGGACCTGATCGAACTCCTGGAGACCTTCCCGCGCGAGGAACTCCTCCAGATCCCCGTGGGCGAGCTCTACAGCATCGTGCGCGGCGTGCTCCGGCTGCGCGACCGCCGCGGCACCAAGCTGTTCATGCGCCGCGACCCGTACGGCGGCCGCTACATGTCCTGCTTCGTGTACATGCCGCGCGACGAGTACAGCACCCAGGTGCGCCTCGACATCCAGAAGGTCCTGGCCGACGCCTTCCACGGCGCCACCATGGACCACAACGTGATGATCGGCGCCGCCCCGCTGGCCCGCCTCTACCTGGTGGCCCGCGCGCAGAGCGGCCAGACCCTCGCGGACATCGACCAGGTCGCGCTGGAGGAGAAGGTCCGCCAGGCGGCCCGCTCCTGGGACGCCGACTTCGACGACGCGCTCGTCGACGAGTTCGGCCCCACCCGCGCCACCACGCTCAAGGAGCGCTACGGCCCCGGGCTCACCGAGGCCTACAAGATCGACAACGACCCCACGGTCGCCGCCAGGGACATCTTCCGCATCGAGGAGCTGCTCCAGCGCACCTCCTCCGAGGACCGCGAGGGCGAGTTCTCGGCCAGCCTCTACCAGCCCGAGGGGGCCGCCCCCGGGACCTGGCGCTTCCGCCTGGCCCGGATCGGACAGCCCATCTCGCTCTCCCAGGTCCTGCCGGTCCTGGAGCACCTGGGCGTGGAGGTCGTGGACGAGCTGCCCTACGACATCACCGTCGGCGGGGTGGGCCGGGTCTGGATCTACGACTTCGGCCTGGGCCCGCTGGAGGCCTCCGAGCTCTCCCCGAGCCGCCTGAAGGCCCTCTTCGAGGACGCCTTCGACGCCTCCTGGCGCGACCTCGGTGAGTCCGACCGGTTCAACGCCCTGGTCGTGCGCGCCGGACTCGACTGGCGCCAGCTCACCGTGCTGCGCGCCTACGCCAAGTACCTGCGCCAGACCGGATCGACCTTCACCCCCGACTACCTGGCCGACGTCCTCGTCGCCAACGTCGGGATCGCCAACCTGCTGGTGGAGCTCTTCGAGGCCCGCTTCGACCCCGACCAGGCCGACGAGGGACGCGCCGAGCGCGGCGACGTGATCGTCGGCAAGATCGAGGGCGAGCTGGACGGCGTGGCCAGCCTGGACCACGACCGCATCCTGCGCTCGTTCCTGGCGGTCATCCAGGCCACCCTGCGCACCAACCACTACCAGGGCGGCTCCGAGGGGCGCCCCTACCTGGTGCTCAAGCTCAACCCGCAGGAGATCCCGGACCTGCCCAACCCGCGGCCCCGGTTCGAGATGTACGTGTACTCGCCGCGCGTCGAGGGCGTCCACCTGCGCTTCGGCTCCGTCGCCCGGGGCGGCCTGCGCTGGTCGGACCGGTTCGAGGACTTCCGCACGGAGATCCTCGGCCTGGTCAAGGCGCAGATGGTGAAGAACTCCGTCATCGTGCCGAGCGGCGCCAAGGGCGGGTTCGTCTGCAAGCGCCTGCCCGCCGGGGGCGGCCGTGAGGAGGTCATGGCCGAGGTCGTGTCCTGCTACAAGCAGTTCATCAGCGGCCTGCTGGACGTCACCGACAACCTCGTCGACGGCCGGGTCGTGCACCCGGAGCGCACCGTCCTGCACGACGGCGACGACTCCTACCTGGTGGTCGCCGCCGACAAGGGCACCGCGACCTTCTCCGACACCGCCAACGCGATCTCCAACGAACGCGGCTTCTGGCTGGGCGACGCCTTCGCCAGCGGCGGCTCCGTGGGCTACGACCACAAGGCCATGGGCATCACCGCCCGGGGCGCGTGGGAGTCGGTGAAGTACAACTTCCGCGAGATGGGCGTCAACGTCCAGGAGGAGCCCTTCACCGTCGTCGGCATCGGTGACATGTCCGGTGACGTGTTCGGCAACGGCATGCTGCTGTCCCGCAAGATCAAACTGGTGGCCGCCTTCGACCACCGGCACGTGTTCCTCGACCCCGACCCGGACCCGGCCGCGTCGTGGGCCGAGCGCGAGCGCGTGTTCCGCCTGCCGCGCAGCACCTGGGAGAGCTACGACCCGTCGCTGATCTCCGAGGGCGGCGGCGTGTACCCGCGCACCGCCAAGTCCGTCCCGATCACCCCGCAGGTCCGCGAGGTTCTGGGGATCGACGAGGGCGTCTCGGCGCTCACCCCGGACGAGCTCATCCGGTGCGTGCTCACCTCGCCGGTGGACCTGCTGTGGAACGGCGGGATCGGCACCTACGTCAAGGCCAGCGGCCAGACCCACGCGGACGCGGGCGACAAGGCCAACGACCAGGTGCGCGTGGACGCCACCGAGCTGCGCGTGAAGGTGGTCGGTGAGGGCGGAAACCTGGGCCTGACCCAGCCCGCCCGTATCGAGTTCGCCCGCGAGGGCGGCCGGGTCAACAGTGACTTCATCGACAACTCCGCCGGTGTGGACACCTCCGACCACGAGGTCAACATCAAGATCATGCTGGACCGCGAGGTGCGGTCCGGCGAGATGGCCAAGGCCGACCGCGACCAGCTGTTCATCGACATGACCGACGAGGTCGCGTCGCTGGTCCTGGACAACAACTACTCCCAGAACGCCGTCCTGGCCGCCGCGCGCAAGCAGACCCACGAGATGCTGCACGTCCACGGCCGCTACATGCGTCACCTGGAGCGGACCAGGGTCCTCAAGCGCAAGCAGGAGGACCTGCCCTCCGACAAGGCGATCGCGGAGCGGCGGGCCCAGGGCAAGGGGCTGACCGGCCCCGAGTTCGCCACGCTGCTCTCCTACACCAAGATCAGCCTCAAGGAGCAGATCGGGCTGTCCGACCTGGCCGACGACCCGTACCTGGCGTCGACCCTGACGGACTACTTCCCGACCCCGCTGCGGCTGGACCGCTTCGCGGCCGGTGTGCAGTCGCACCCGCTGCGCCGGGAGATCATCGTCAACCAGGTGACCAACCAGATGGTCAACCGGTCGGGGACGACCTTCGCGTTCCGCCTCAACGAGGAGCTGGGCTCCAGCGCGGCGGACATCGCCCGCGCCTACCTGGTCACGCAGGAGATCCTGGGCCTGCGCCAGTACTGGGGCGAGATCGAGGAGCTGGACCACCAGATCTCGGTCGACAGCCAGCTGGTGCTGCTGCTGGAGATTCGCAAGCTGGCCGAGCGCTCCGCCCGGTGGCTGCTGCGCAACCGGACCTTCCCGTTCGACCTCGCCAGCGAGATCGGCTTCTTCGCGGAGGGCGTGGGCGAGGTGCTGCCGCAGCTCCGGGAGCTGCTGCGCGGACGCGACCTGGAGGCCTTCGAGGAGCGCCGCGACCGGTACGTCTCGCTGGGCGTGCCCTCGGACCTCGCGGAGCGCGTCGCCGTGATGGTCCCGGCCTACTCCACTCTGGACCTGGTGGAGATCGCGCACCGCACGGGCCAGCCGGCCGGGCGGGTCGCCAGCCTCTACTTCGAGCTGGCCGACCGGTTCAACATCAGCTGGTGGCGCGAGCGGATCATCGACCTGCCCCGGGACGACCGCTGGGGCACGATGGCCCGTTCGGCGCTGCGCGACGACCTGTACTCGGCGCACGCGGACCTCACCAGCCGCGTGCTGGAGGCGGGCGGCGAGGGCTCCAACGAGGAGCTGATCGCCCAGTGGTCCGAGCAGAACGAGGCCTCGGTGCAGCGCGCCGGGATCACGCTCTCGGAGATCCAGGAGAACGAGCGCTTCGACCTCGCCACCCTCTCGGTGGCCCTGCGGTCGATCCGCTCGCTGGTCGACTAGCCGACTGAGCACCTGAGGGGCGTCCGGACCACCGGGCGCCCCTTCGGCGTGTCCGGGGCCCGCTCCGCCTGGGGCCCGGTGACGGTGACGGTGGCCTCCCCGGGCGGGTCCGCCGGGCACGGATGGGGGGCGCCCTCCCGCTGGGACCTACACTGGGTCCCGTGGCAGAACTGGACCCAGCAGAGAAAATCAAGGAACTCGCGGCGACCCTGGCGAGTGTGACCGCCGTGTTGGACCTGGAGGCGATGCAGACCCAGATCGCCGAACTGCGCGAGCAGTCCGCGGACCCCGAACTGTGGGCCGACCAGGCCAACGCGCAGAAGGTGACGCGCCAGCTCTCCAGCCTGGAGTCCATGGTCAACAAGGTCAACGGCATCGGACAGCGCCTCGACGACCTCGGGGTGCTCTACGAGCTCGCCGAGGGCGAGGACGACCCCGACACCAAGGCCGAGGCCGACCGTGAGCTCGAGCAGCTCCGCAAGGAGATCGGTGAGCTGGAGGTGCGCACGCTCCTCAACGGGCCGCACGACGAGAGCGAAGCGATCGTCACCATCAACTCCCAGGCCGGCGGCGTCGACGCGGCCGACTGGGCGCAGATGCTCCAGCGCATGTACCTGCGCTGGGCGGAGCGGCACGGCTACCCCACGGACGTCTACGAGACCTCCTACGCGGAGGAGGCGGGCATCAAGTCCACCTCGTTCGCGGTCAAGGCCCCCTTCGCGTACGGCACCCTGCGGGGCGAGCACGGCACCCACCGGTTGGTGCGCATCTCGCCGTTCGACAACCAGAACCGGCGCCAGACGTCGTTCGCGGGCGTGGACGTCGTCCCGATGGTGGAGCAGAGCGACCACATCGAGATCGACGAGACCGAGCTGCGCGTGGACGTGTACCGCTCCAGCGGCCCCGGCGGCCAGGGCGTCAACACGACCGACTCGGCCGTGCGCATCACCCACATGCCCACGGGCATCGTGGTCTCCTGCCAGAACGAGCGCTCGCAGTTGCAGAACAAGGCGACCGCGATGTCGATGCTCCAGGCCAAGCTCCTGGCCCGCAAGCGCGAGGAGGAGCAGGCCGCGCTGGACGAGATCCGCGGTGACTCGGTGAGCAGCTGGGGAACCCAGATGCGCAACTACGTCCTGCACCCGTACCAGAGCGTGAAGGACGTGCGCACCGGCGCCGAGACCGGCAACACCTCCGGTGTCCTCGACGGCGAGATCGACGCGTTCATCGACGCCGAGATCCGGTGGATGCGCAGCCGGGAGAAGAACGAACAGAACTGACCCGTGGCGTCCCCGCCCGAGCGGCGGGGACACGCCCGGTCGTACGAGTGGAACCAGGAGCGGTCGAACCCGCTCCGTAGCCCAACGGTGACGCTCACGACTCCGCAGTTTTACCGAAACTGCTATATGTGAACGTTATCATCGGTTGACACCTCCGATATGCTCGTGGCTGTTGTCCGATAGTGCTCTGATCTCCACGGATCTCTCGGGTGCGACAGGACCTGGACAATCCGGGCCCCTGCCCCCTCTAAACTGTCGGTGGCCATGCGGCCGGTACGATCCCGCGCGGAGCTCAGTCCGCCGGGTGCCCATACCTTCGAGAGCCTTGTGATGCGCCTGTGATCCACTTCGATAACGTCACCAAGCTGTACCCAACTCAGAAGCGCCCCGCGCTCGACGGTGTTTCCATCGACGTGGACAAGAGCGAGTTCGTCTTCCTGGTCGGCCCGTCCGGCTCCGGCAAGTCGACCTTCCTCAGGCTGGTGCTCAAGGAGGAGAAGCCCAACGAGGGACGGGTGCACGTCGCGGGCAAGGACCTCGCGCGCCTGTCCAACTGGAAGGTCCCGCACCTGCGCCGCCGCATCGGCTGCGTCTTCCAGGACTTCCGCCTGCTGCCGAACAAGAACGTCTTCGAGAACGTCGCCTTCGCCCTGGAGGTCATCGGCAAGCCCCGGCGGTTCATCAAGAAGGTCGTCCCCGAGGTCGTCGAGCTCGTGGGCCTCGAAGGCAAGGCCGGGCGCATGCCCGGGGAGCTCTCCGGTGGTGAGCAGCAGCGCGTGGCCATCGCCCGCGCCTTCGTCAACCGCCCGCAGATCCTGCTGGCCGACGAGCCCACCGGAAACATCGACCCGGCGACCTCCATCGGCATCATGAAGGTGCTGGACCGAATCAACCGCACGGGCACGACCGTCGTCATGGCGACGCACGACGCCGCCATCGTCGACTCGATGCGCAAGCGCGTGATCGAGCTTGAAGAGGGCTTGGTGGTGCGCGACCAGACGCGCGGCGTCTACGGCCAGGCGTACTGACCCCTGGCACGCTCGTCGCCGGGCGGTCGGCGACCGCGAGACCACCGGCACGGCGAAGCCCCGAAGGATGGACCTTTAACAGATCATGCGAGCACAATTCGTTCTCTCCGAGACGTGGATCGGCCTACGTCGCAACCTGACGATGACCATCGCGGTCATCACGACCGTGGCCATCTCACTCGCCTTGTTCGGTGCCGGTCTGCTGGTCAACCAGCAGGTCTCCGAGATGCGCAACTACTGGGACCAGCGGATCACGCTGACCATCTACATGTGCAACGACATCTCACCGACCGCCGCCTGCCAGGAGAACGGCGCGGCGACCGAGGAGGACCGCGAGGCCCTTGAGGCGCAGCTGAACTCGCTGCCCGAGGTCGAGGACTTCCGGTACCTCACCGCAGCCGAGGCCTGGGCCGACTTCCAGGAGCGCATCGGCTCCTCCAACGAGGCCCTCGCGGAGGCCGCGCAGGAGGGTGACATCCCGGAGAACTACCGGGTGCAGCTCACCAACCCCGACAACTACGACACCGTGCGCGCGGCCGTCGACGGGGCCGCCGGTGTCGACTCCGTCTCCAACGACCAGCGCGTCCTCGAACAGTTCTTCGGGCTGCTCGACGGTCTCAAGTGGGCCGCTCTGGTGGTCGCCGGTGTGCAGCTGGCCGCCGCCGCGCTGCTGATCGGCAACACCATCCGGCTGTCGGCCTACAGCCGCCGCCGGGAGACCGGCATCATGCGCCTGGTCGGCGCGTCGAACTTCTACATCCAGCTGCCCTTCCTCCTGGAGGGCGCCATCGCCGGTCTCATCGGTGGTGTCATCGCGTCCGGGTTCATCGTGGCCACGAGGTACACGCTGCTCACCCAGATCGAGGAGTGGTTCCAGTTCGACGTGGCACTGGGCACGGGCTCGCTGCTGTACGTCATCGGAGTCTCGATGATCCTCGGTGTGCTCCTGTGCACCGTGACCTCGTTCCTCACCCTGCGCCGCTACCTGAAGGTCTGACGGGTCACCGCCGGATTCAGGGCGGGCGCCGGGTACCGGGGGGCCACACGACGTGGCCCCCCGGACGCATGAAGGGATACAACCGTGGCCAAGGAAACCGGGCGGAAACTGATCGCCCAGAACCGCCGCGCCCGGCACGAGTACCACCTCGACGAGACCTACGAGGCGGGGCTGGTCCTGACCGGTACCGAGGTGAAGTCCCTGAGAGAGGGACGCGCCTCCCTCGTGGACGGCTTCGCGCACATCCACGACGGCGAGGTGTGGCTGGAAGCCGTGCACATCCCGGAGTACTCACAGGGCACCTGGACCAACCACTCGGCCCGCAGATCACGTAAGCTACTCCTGCACCGCGAGCAGATCTCCCGGCTGATCGGCAAGACCCGGGAGCCCGGGCGCACGCTGATCCCGCTCTCCCTGTACTTCAGTGACGGGCGGGCCAAGGTGGAGATCGCTCTGGCTCGCGGTAAGCGTGAGTACGACAAGCGCCATGCCATCGCCGAACGCGAAGCCAAGCGTGACATGGAGCGCGCGCTTCGCCGTCGGCGTTGAGCTGTCCCACACTGAGGCGCCTGAAAGGAACACACAAGGTGTCCCCCCGTCCCCTCGGCCGCAGGATCGCGGCCGCCAGCAGTGGCCTGATCGTCGCCCTGAGTCTCGCGGCGTGCACGACCCACCCCAGTCCGGAGGTGGCAGTCAGGTCCTTCCTGCTCGCCTGGCAGGACGGGAACCACGCCGAGGCCGCCAGGTACACCACCGGTGACCCGGAGGAGGTCGAGCGGGCCCTGACCGAGGTCCACGACCAGCTCGACCTCGCCTCCATCCGGTTCGACCTCGGCCGGATCTCCACGGAGGGCGGGTCCGCGAGCGCCGAGTTCGGCGCCACCGCGGACCTCGGTATCGGTGACCCGGTGTGGAACTACACCGGGCGGATGTCGCTGACCAACGGCCCCACCGGCTGGGTCATCGACTGGTCCCCGAGCGTCATCCACCCCGACCTCTCCGAGGGCGAGCGCCTCGCCGTCAGCTACGAGATCAAGGACCGGGGCCAGATCCTCGACCGGTCCGGTGAACCCCTCGTCTCCGCCGACAGCGTCACCGCCTTCGGTGTGCTGCCCGCCGACATGGAGGACAAGGAAGCGGGCGTCACGGAGCTCGCGGAGCTCCTCGACGAGGACCCCGACCCGCTGCTCAACCGGGTGCGCTCCGCCCCGCCCGAGCAGTTCCAGCCGCTGGTCCTCATGCGCGACGCGGACAGCGCCCTTCTGAGCGAGGCCTCCAGCATCTCCGGTGTCGACACCCAGGAGGTCGAGGTCAACCTGTCACCGACGGTGGCCCCGTTCGTCCTCGGAGAGGTCGCGGGCACGTCGGAGCACCGGGTCTCCTCCCGTGTCGCGGGCGCCTACCAGGCGGGCGACACCGTGGGTCTGAGCGGCCTCCAGAACATCTTCCAGCAGGAGCTGGCCGGCACCGCCACCACACAGGTGGTCAGCCTGGGCGAGGACGGCGACCAGACCGACGTCCTGGAGTCCTGGGAGGGCGTGCGCAGCGGCGGCATCGAGACCACCCTGGACCTGGCCACCCAGCACGCCGCGCAGAACGCGCTGGAGTCGCTGCCCGGCGACGGCTACCTCGTCGCGGTGGACACCACCAACGGAGAGGTCCTGGCGGCCGCCAACGCCTCCGGCAGCACGGCCGACGACGCTGCCTTCACCGGGTCCTACGCGCCCGGCGGCACCTTCACCATGGTCTCGGCCCTGGCCGCGCTGGAGGCCGGGGCGGTCACGGCGGACAGCGCCATGCCCTGCGGGTTCCAGTCCGAGGTGGGCGACCAGGTGTTCACCAACCCCAGCAACGGCTTCCTCGCCGAGAACCCCACGCTGGTCCGCAACATGACCTACATGTGCACCGTCGGGTTCGTCGACATCGCGTCCGAGGTCGGCGCCGACACGCTCACCGACGTCTCCGCGCAGCTCGGCCTGGGCGCCGACTGGCAGCTGCCGCTGCCCGTCTCCCCGGGGACCGTGGACATCGCGGACGGCGACGCGGAACTGGCCTCCGCCATGATCGGTGACCACGGGGTCCAGGTGAGCCCGCTCTCCATGGCCCTGGCGGCCGGGGCCATCGCCGACGGTTCCTGGCACGGCCCGACCCTCGTCCGCGAGGAGGGGCCCAGCCCGGCCAACGCCAACGAGCTCGACGAGACCAACCTGGAGGTCGTCCGGGAGGGGCTGCGCGACGCGGTCACCCTCCGGATCCCCGAGGTGAACGTCGGCGAGGAGCAGGTGTACGGCCAGGCGGCCCGCACCGAGCAGGACGGCACCGCGCTGCACTGGTTCGTGGGCTACCAGGGGGACGTCGCCTTCGCGGTCCTCGCCGAGGTCGACCCCGAGATGAGCCAGTGGCAGCAGTACGCCGTCACCTCCGCGACCAGCTTCCTCAACGGGCTGGCCAACGGTGCCGTCCCCGGTGCCGAGGGCGTGCCCGGTACCGAGGGAGTCCCCGGAGCCGAGGGGGCGCCCGGTACCGAGGGTGTGCCCGGTGAGGAGTCCGCGCCGCCGGAGGGCCTGGGCACCGAGGCGGAGGCCGACCTCACCGGCCAGTGAGAACTCGGATCGAGGACGCCGCCGGAGCAACCCACGGGTGCTCCGGCGGCGTCTTTCCCTGTGACTGGTACCGCGACAGGGGTAGCGGGCCAGCGTGAGAGGCAGGACCTCGTCTCTGGGGAGGCCCTGTCGCCTTTCAAGGTCGGCCCAACCCAGGCCGACCGCCCCCGTGAGCCGCGTCGACCGCTCTGGAGTCCGCCTCACGGGGGTTTCTCCCTGCCCGGGGGAATCCCCCGCCGTCACGGGGAATCAGCTTGGTCCCCACACCGTTCAACAGGTAGAGTGACGATCACGCGAGTGCTCGTTCACTCGCTTGTCGGCCGCCCGGAACCCTCGGGTGACAGGTGGTCTTGACAACTTCACAGGGGGTGATCGGTTTCGACTTTGGTAGCCGTTCCAGGGGAAGCGGGTCGAGGGTTGTGTTTGTGACCTCGTTAATCCTGCATTCGCGTAAATTCAAGTGCCAATTCCAAGCGCACTGAGTTCGCTCTCGCTGCCTAAGCGATAGCGACTCTGTCGGCCCGGGCTCGTCATCGGCTCGGGATCCGGCACCATTTAGATGACTCACCGCTCAGATCAGGCCACGGGGCCTGAGCGGGACATTTTCGTGGCTGGGCCCGTCAGCGATGTGTCTGTACAAGCGCTGGGGCCGAGTAGAACGACACTACAGACTGCACCCGGAGAAGCCCTGGCTCGATGCTGAAGGACGCGGGTTCGATTCCCGCCACCTCCACCTGTTTCGAAGGCGGCCCTGTTCGCGTGTTCACGCGCGAGCAGGGCCGCCTTCGTCGTTTCTTCGGGGGATTCCCCCGTCTCCTCTCTGATGTGTAGTCGCGGGCGCTCGCGCCCAAGCGCCCCGTGGTCCGGGGGCCTCTGGCCCCTCCCCGCGGGGCGCTTCGTCATGCCCGGGACGTGTCGGTGGGCACCGCATGGCTACATAGGTTGCGATCCTAACTAGGTTGCTTTACCGTCTAGGTAGATCAACCGATGGAGGTGGCACCCATGCCGATCGAGCTTGACGTCCCGGTCTTCTCACCCGCGGCACTCGTCATCGCGGGGCTGGTCTTCGCCTACCTGCTCGTGGTCGAGCCGCTGTGGGGCAAGCGCGTGTTCGAGGTGCTCAAGCGGGACCGGGACAGTGATCCGGGCCTGTACCTGCGGTTCTTCGGCACCGGGATGGCGGTCTTCTGGGGGCTGACGGGGCTCACGGCCCTGGCCGTCCTGCTCTCACCCGGAGTCGCATGGGCCCACCTGGGCCTGCACGGGGACGTGGACTGGGGGACCGTCGCCGGGATGCTGGTCGGCTTCGCGATCGCGGCGGTGCTGGTCACCCTGCTCGCCCGTGGGAAGGCGATGCCGGTCTCCCCGACACTGGACCCCATGCTGCCGCGCACCGCCCGTGAACGCTGGTGCGCCGTCGGTACCTCGGTCACGGCCGGGGTGTGCGAGGAGATCATCTTCCGGGGACTGCTCATCGCGGTCGGCGTCTCCCTGGGACTGCCCCTGTACGCGGCGGCGGGCCTGGCCCTGGTGGTCTTCACCCTCGCGCACCTGTACCAGGGTGTGAGGGACATGGTGTTCGTCGGCCTGTTGGGCCTCGCCCTCACCTACCTGTACCTGAGCACCGGCAACCTGATCGCGCCGATCCTCGTGCACGTCCTGGTCGACCTGCGCGCGCTGCTGCTCACCCCGAGGCCCGAGCGGTCCGGGCACCCCGCCCCCGTGGTCTGAAGGAGAACGGATGGATCGTCGATCGAGCTGGTTGAAGGGTGTCCTGGACCTACTGGTCCTGGCCGGTCTCACGGAGGGCGAGAGCTACGGCTACGCCCTGGCGGCCCGGTTGGACGAGGCCGGGTTCGGCCGGATCAAGGGCGGGACCCTGTATCCGGTGCTGAACCGGCTGGAGGAGGCGGGCCTCGTCGTCGCGGAGTTCCGCGCGGCGGAGAAGGGGCCGGGACGGCGCTACTACCAACTGACCGACCAGGGCCGCGCGGTCCTGGCCGAACAGGGCGCCGCCTGGCTGGAGTTCGACGCGTCGGTGCGTGAGGTACTGGGGAAGGGCGGCATCGGATGAGCTACCTGGAAGAGCTGACGACCCTGCTGCGGGCCCGCGGCGTGGCTGAGGAGCGGGTCCGGGAGACGGTCGACGACCTCGCGGCCTTCGTCGCCGAGAGCGGTGTGGACCCGGAGGAGGAGTTCGGTCCGGTCGCGGAGTTCGCGGACGACCTCGGGGGAGAGGACGTCGAGGCCGGGCCCGAGGCCCTGGTGTGGGGCGCGGACTCCTTCGCGGCCCAGGGCCGGATGAACGAGCTGGGTGCCCAGGGCTGGGAGATCGTCCGGCTGGACCGGCAGGGCCGGTTCGTGAGCCACCGGGAGGAGCCCCCGCAGGCCTGGGAGTACCGACAGGAGTCGGCGCTCGGGCGCGGGGAGCGGGAGCGGATGGCGCGGCGGCTGGCCCCGGAGGGCTGGGAGCCGTGCGGGCACTACCTGACCCACGCCTACTTCAAGCGGGCGCGGGCGGCCGTGGTCGGGCCGGAGGCGGTGCTGGAGGAGCGCCCCGAACCCTCGGGGAGGCGCTTCTTCTGGGGCCTGCCGGGCGTGGCGGTGACCGGGTTCTTCCTGGCGGTGCTGGTGGTCTCGCTGTTCAGCCTCGGGAGGACCCTGTGGGAGGGAGACGCCGCCGACCGGGTGGCGACCCTGCTGGGCGCGGTGGTGGGCGGAGCGGTGGGTCTGGCGGCCATGGTCGTCGTGGTCTGGCTCGCCTTCAAGCTGTTGGCGAGGATCAGGAACCGCTGACCGCGCGGGTCAGCGGACTTCGGTCAGTGAACCGAAGTGGTTTCGGGTGTCCCTCACCAGGGAGGCGAGCAGGGTCTCGGTGAGGGGCCTCCCCAGTTGGACCGCGCTGTCCAGGCCCTTCCATGGGGCGAAGGCGAACGACCACACGAGCTTGCTGCCGACGTCGAAGGGGAGCACGTGGTAGTCCTCCGCGAAGGCGCTGAACAGGGGGAGGGTGGCCTCGGTGGCGTGGAACGACTTGCGCCGCTCGGCCTCGTCCCAGCGGAAGAACTCCTCCCGGATCCGGTACGTGCCGAGGACGCTGGCCTCCCGGGTGGTGCCCACGCCGTAGGGCGCCTCGGAGGTGTGGAGCACCTCGGGCAGGGCCCGGCACCAGGACAGCGGCCGGGACGAGGTGAGGCCCGCCCAGACCTCGTCGGGGGAGGCCGCGAGCTCCAGACCCACCCGCCAGCGCATGGGCGCGGTCTCGAAGAAGGTCTCGTCGACGGGGTCGAGCCCGTAGCGGAAGGCGGTCACGGGAGGTCCTTTGCGTCCGGGGGCACCTCTGGCGAAGGTACCAAGCCCTCGGGAAACGCCTGACGGGGGCGGTACCCGTCGGCATCGCCCCCGTCGGTCGTCGCCTACTCCTTGGTGGCCCCGACGAGCCACGCCACCTTGTGGGCGGTCAGCGACACGCTGCCGCTGTTGCCCAGGTGGACCCCGAACGAGGCGATGAACGCGAAGTCGTGCTCGCGGCGCTCGCAGATCACGTCCTCGACCGCGTAGACCGAGGCGGGGTTGCGCACCCGCAGGCAGAGGTCGGGTTCGTCCACCACCTCCGCCTGGACCTCGTAGCGGGTCAGCTCGCCGGCGAGCTTGCCGAGGTGTTCGCGTTCCTCGGAGGGCACGCGGGTCGGCTGCTGGTCGTTGGCCTGTCTCGACTGAGCCATGGTGGTTCCTTTCGTGTCAGGCACGGTGCTTTCCTCGACGCCCTGTCCGTAATTGTCGCTCAGGGTCAAGTTACTAATCCGTACCGTGCTCACGACACGCCGTTAGAACACCGAAGTGTCCGAAATCCAGCCGCCACGGTACATCACCGAGGAGACCGTGAGGTCGTCGTCGAGGACGAGGAGGTCGGCGTGGCCCCCGACCTCGATCCGGCCCGTGTCGGCCAGGCCCAGGGCGGTGGCGGGCACGGAGGAGGCCGACCGGATCGCGTCCGCCTCGGGCACCCCCAGGGCCACCGTGTTCCGGACCGCCTGGGGGAGGACGATCGTGCTGGAGGCGATCGCGCCGTTCTCCACCAGCCTGGCCTCGCCGTCCTGGACCCGGACCCGGAGGTCGCCCAGGGTGTACTCGCCGTCGCCCAAGCCGGTCGCGGACATCGCGTCGGTCACCAGCGAGACGCGCTCCGGTCCCGCCGCGTCGAACACCAGCCGGGCCGCGCCCGGGTGGACGTGCACGTTGTCCAGGATCAGCTCGACCGTCACCCGCTCGTCGCCCAGGACCGCGGCGATGGGACCCGGGTCGCGGTGGTTCAGGGGGCGCATCGCGTTGTAGACGTGCGTGGCCACGGTCGCCCCCGCGTCGATCGCGGCGAGGGTCTGCTCGAAGCTGGCCTCGGTGTGGCCCACCGCCGCCACCACGCCGACGGAGCGCGCGGCGCGGATGAGGTCCAGCGCGCCGGGCAGCTCGGGCGCCACCGTGACCATGCGGACGTGGCCGCGGCCCGCGTCGATCCAGGCGTCGAACTCCTTGGTGTCGGGGTCGCGCAGCAGCTCGGGGTCGTGCGCCCCGCACTTGGAGCGCGCGATGAAGGGGCCCTCCAGGTAGATCCCGGCCAGTTCCCCCGCGTCGCACAGTTCCGCCAGCGCGGAGACCTGGCGCAGCGTGTTCTCGGGGGTGGCCGCGACCAGCCCGCCGACCAGGGAGGTCACCCCGGACCTGCGGTTGAAGGCGACGATCTCCCGCACGCCCTCCGGGTCGGCCTCGGGGAACGCGTGCCCCGCCCCGCCGTGGATGTGGGTGTCGACCAGCCCCGGCGCGACCAGTCGTCCGCCGACGTCGTGCCGTTCTCCGGGGCCGGGGTCGCCCGTGCCGAGCTCGGTGACCCGGCCGTTCTCGATCCGGATCCAGCCTTCGTGGGTGCCGTCGGCCGTGATGGCGCGCGCGCCGGTGAGGGTGAGGGGTGTCTGGGCCATGTCTGGGCCTTCCCTGTGTCTGGGGGGTACCGCCGTGGGGCGGGGAGTCGGGCGTCGTGTGTCGTAAATTACATTTCCGTGAACGGGCGGTTCGCCGGGGGTCGTGCGCACCCTCCGGGCCGTCGCGTATCCCCAGCGGAGCAGGGTGATCCCGCTCCCTGGGACGGTTGTCCGCGAGGTGGACCGGCCCACGCGGAGCCCGACACCCCCGAAGGAGGGGTGGCGGCACGCATTGACGATAGCGGCCGACGCGCCTCATGATGGAGACATGTCCGCCGGTGAGCTGCTTGTCCAGCGCCTGCATGTCGACTTGAGACAGCAGGCGAGCGCGCTCTGTCGTAGCTAGCGCCTTGCGGGGCCCCGCCCCGCCACGGTTCTGACCGTGCCCCCGTGCCTTACGCAGACACCGGACGCTCATGACTCCCACCTGGGTCCCGGACCATCTCTCCCGGTCCGTGTGAGCACCCCCGACTGGACCACCGCACACGAGTCCCGGACGACGAGGTCCCGCTCGGTCGAGGTCCACGAGGAACAGCGGTTCCCCTCCGGTGTCTTCCGATCACCGCCCCCCGCGTTCCTTCCGGTCGATCCCGGCTCGCTCTGACCGAACCCAGGAGTTCTCCGCCATGACTCGCTTCACTGTGCTCGTCGCCGCCCCCCAGACCCACTCCTCCGTGCACACCGCCGCGCTGCGCGCCGCCGCCGAGGTCGCCACCCGCGCCGGGGTCACCTCGACGCCCGAGATCATCGACCTGGCCGCGATCGGCCAGGACCTGCTGGCCGAGTCCGCCGACTCGGTGACCGAGGCCCTGGAGCGGGTGAGCCGGAGCGACGTGCTCCTGGTGGCCTCCCCCCAGGTCCACGGCACCTACACGGGGCTGCTCAAGGTCTTCCTGGACCGGCTGCCCGAACTCGGCCTGGGCCACACCGTCGCGGTGCCGCTGGCCGTCGTCGACGACCTGCGCAACAGCCACGGCATCGAGGAGGACCTGCGCATCCTCCTGGCCGACCTGGGCGCCTGGGTGGCCGAGCCGGGCCTCATCCTGGCCTCGGACGAGACCCACAGCCCCGAGAGCGTCGTGCGCGCCTGGGCCGACGTGGCCGCCCCGGGTCTGCGCCAGGCCGTCTCCGTCGCCGCCTAGGGAACGCCGGTGGTCCGGGCGGGGTCAGCTCCGTCCGGGCCCTTCCGTTCCGGTGGGGGTCGGCTCCCCGCGCAGCCTGCTGGTGTCGGCCTCCGCCTGGGCCACGTTGCCGCGCACCAGGACCACCACGACCAGGGTCAGCGCGAACCCGCCGACCCTCAGCGCCAGCGTGAGCGGGTCCTCGGGCAGCTGCTCACCGAAGAGCAGCGTGCCGACCACCACCACGAAGACGTTGCCGACCACGTTCGACACCGGTGCCGTGATGGAGGCCCGGGAGCGCTGGAGCGAGGTCTGGAAGAGCACGATCCCCACCGCCCAGCCCAACGCGTACAGGTAGGGGAAGGGCGAGAGCAGGGCGGGCACGATCGCGGACAGGAACCCGTTGTCGGCCAGCAGGCCGCCCAGCCCCTTGCCCTGGAGTCCGGCGCTGCCCTGCGCGAGCCCGGCCGCCGCGCCCATGGCGGCCGCCGACACGTACCTGCCCCGGCCGCCCACGAACCCCATCACGGCCACGCACGCCACGACGGTGACCACGCTGACGGCCACCAGCAGCGGGGTGTTCGCGGTGGTCCCGGTCTCGGCGCCGTCCACGGTGGACAGGCTGAGCAGCCCGAGGGCGACCGGCATGACCCCGAGCGCCACGTACTCGCCCCGGGTGATCCGCTCGCCCCGCACCAGCGTGACGATCAGCAGGGTGGTGGCCACACCGGCGGCGAAGGCGGGCTGAGCCACGGACACGGGGGCCAGGCCCAGGGAGACGATCAGGCCCACGCTGCCCAGGGCGGCGAAGGCGCAGCCGAACACCCACCTCGGGTTACCCAGCAGTACCCTGGCCAGGTGGAGGGGCCGGTTGATCGAGATCGACTCGGAGCCGTGCAGCGCGCGCTGTTCCACGGTCAGGCCGATCGTGTAGACCAGCGCGGAGAGCAGCGCGACCAGGAGTCCGATCACGGTGGGGGGCCTTTCGGCTCGGTGCCGCTGGACCCGGCTGGGCCAGAAGGTTGACGGCATCCATATAACCAGTTCTAGTCTTGTCTGGCGAGCGACTGCCCCCTGGTTGCCTGACTAGCGGGATTGTTGCTCCGGTGCTGAACAGGAACCTGTAGCTATCGCGGCGGCGAGAGATGGGGCACGGTGCAGGACCCGGGCGAGGACGCCACCCCCGAGCAGCGCGACCCCGACGAGCGGGAACCCGGCGCCGACCACCACGTCCCGGCCGAGACGGGCCGGAACCGGTGGTCGCCGCGCGCCCCGTACTGGCTGACCGCCGACCACTGGCGTGACCGCGACTGGCGCGACCTCGTGGTGTGGCGCCGCCCCGGCTCCCGGTTCGAACCGGGCCCGCTCGGCCTGCTCGGCGTCATGCTCTCGGCCATGGCGGTCACCATGCTGCTCCTCCAGACCGGGTCCGGCGGGCTCGACGGGGGCCAGGACACCGGCGACGGCGCCCCCGTCCCGGTGCCCGGCCCGCCCGACGGCGAACTGCGCATCATGATGGTGGGCGACGCCGCGACCCAGGGCAGCAGCGGTGACCACACCTGGCGCTACCACCTGTGGTCCCACCTGTCCCGGCAGGACGTGGAGTTCGACTTCGTCGGGCCCAGCGACGACATGTACTCCCTCGACTCCGAGGAACCCGGGGACCTCAGCTACGCCGAGCCCGACTTCGACACCGACCACGCGGCGCGCTGGGGCGCCACCGCGCAGGAGCTGTCCTCCGACATCGCGCAGGTCGCCGTCGAGCACGACCCCCAGTACCTGCTGATGCTCGCCGGGACCGAGGACATCCTCGCCGGGGGCGGGGCGGACCAAGCGCTCGACGGCGTGGCCGAGACCGTCTCCACGGTGCGGGTCGTGCTGGACGACGCCCGCTTCGTGGTGGGCGAGCTCCCCGAGGTGGACGGCACCGACGACGACCGCCGGGTCAACGACGAGATCGCCCGCTTCAACATGGGGCTGGTCGACCTCGCCGGTCAGCTCACCTCCGCCACCTCGCCCGTGGTCGTCGCGCAGGTCGCCCGTGAGTACGCGCCCGCCTTCGACAACTGGGACGCCACCCACCCCAACGTGCGCGGGGAGCTCAAGATCGCCGCCGCGTTCGCGGACGCGCTGGCCGCGCCGCTGGGGGTGGGGGAGGGGTTCCCGCGACCCCTGCCCGAGCTCTCCGCCGGTCCGCTGACCGCGCCGGAGCCGGAGTACGAGGAGACCGACGACGGCCTGCTGCTGAGTTGGAAGAACGTGCCGGGGGCCACCGACTACCGCGTGGTGCAGCGCCGGGTGGAACCGGACCCCGACGACGCCGGGGTGATCCCCGCCGACGTCGAGAGCGACGAGGACGACCGGTTCGTGGTGGTCGGGTCGCTCTTCAGCGGTGCCCGCTACGAGTTCGTCGTGCGCCCGTTCAAGGGGCGCGACGAGGGCACCGAGTCCGAACCCCTCCAACTGGTGTGGGACGACGAGCCCCCGCCCGCGCCGTCCTGGGTCCGGGTGCACGACGGCGGCACCCTGGTGACGTGGGAGGACGTGGCGGAGGCCGGGCACTACGAGGTGTGGCTCCGGCAGCTGGAGTGCGTCCCGGACCAGCGGTCCCTCTCCCGTGGCCGCCATGTGTCCACCACCCCGCGCGACCTGGTCGGGCCCCGTCCGGGGAACCCGTCCACCGACGACCAGGAGGTCCCCGGAGGCACCGAGCCGGGGGTCGGGGAGCCGGGGCCGACCCCGACACAGCGTCCGGAACCGCCTCGTGTCGAACCCGAACCCGACCCCGACCCCGAACCGTCCGTCCCGGCGGCCCCCGAGCCGCGCGAGTCCTGCGCGCCCCCGGACGGGCGGGGTCCCGGTACCGGTGACGGTTGGCGCACCCTGGGCTCCGTCGGTGAGCAGCCGCGCTGGGCGGCGTCGGTGTCCGGTCCCTACGAGATCGCGATCCGTGCCCACCGGGACTACGTGGAGGGCGGCTACTCCGACAGCGTCGTCCTCTCGGAACGCTGATGCGGACCGCCGCGCGGGTGACGGTGGGGCTCCTGCCCTGGCTGGTGGGCCTGCTCGCCGGGGTGCTCGCGCTGGGCCCCGCCCTCGGCCCGGGGTACGTGCTGCGGTACGACATGCTCTTCGTCCCCGGGCTCTCGCTGCCCACGGTGCTGGCGGGCGCGGACGGCTTCCCGAGGGCGATCCCGAGCGACGCGGTGGTGGCGGCCCTGTCCCTCGTGCTCCCCGGGGACACGGTGCAGGCGCTCGCCCTGCTGGCGGTGTTCACGGTGGGCGGCGCGGGCGCCTTCCGGCTCCTGGTCCGCCTGGTGCCCGGAGCGTCGCCGGGTGACGGCCGCGTGCTGGCGGCCGGGGCCGCCGCCGGGGTCCTCTACGTGTGGAACCCCTTCGTGGCGGAGCGCCTGCTGCTGGGGCAGTGGGCGATGCTGTTGGGCTACGCGGGCCTGCCGTGGGTGCTGTGGGCGGTGACGCGGCTGGCGTCGGACCGTCCGGGCGCGGGGCTGGCCGGGGTGGTCCGCGCGCTGGTCCCGGCGGCGATCGGCGGGTTCTCCTCGGTGGTGCTGAGCGCGCTCACCGCCGGACCGCAGGTGCTGGCCGGGCCCCGCCGCTGGCGGAACGCGGCCCTGTTCGCGCTGGCGCCGGTCCTGGTGTCGCTGCCGTGGCTGCTGCCGTCCCTGACCAGCGGCGCCGTCACGGACCCGGCCGGGGTGGAGGCCTTCGCGGCGCGCTCGGACACCCCCTTCGGCGCGCTGGGGTCGCTGCTCCTGCTGGGCGGGGTGTGGAACTCGGGGGCGGTGCCGCCCGGCTACGGGGAACCGGTGACCGCCACGGCCCGGGCGCTGGTGTGCGCGGTGTCACTGGCGGGCTGGGTCTGGTGGCTGCGGCGGGCCCGTCCGGCGGTGGGCGTCGGACTGTCGGTGTCGGCGGCGGTGGGTTTCGGAGTCGCGCTCCTCGGGATCTCCGCTCCGGGGCGGGAGTTCCTGGCCGCGCTGATCGACCTGTGGGCCGGGTTCGGTCCGCTCCGTGACGGCCAGCTGTACCTGGCGCCGCTCTCGCTCGTGCAGGCGCTGGGGGCGGGCGCCGTGGTGCTGTGGCTGCTGCGGGCCCTGCCCGACGGCGGAGGAGGGCGCGCGGATCGCGCGGGAGCCTCCGGGACGGGGGAACCCTCGGGGGGTTCCGAGATCCCGCTGTGGCGGGTGGTGGGTGCGGTGCTGGTGGTACTGGCGCCCGTGGTGGTGTTGCCGGGACTGCTGTGGGGCGCGGGAGGACGGCTGACGTCGGTCGAGTACCCGCGGGAGTGGCTGGCGGCCCGGGAGGCGGTGGCCGCCGACGACCGGCCGGGTGCGGTGCTGGTCCTGCCCTGGAGCGCCTACCGGGGACCGGAGTGGTCCGGCGAACCCGTGGTCGTGCTCGACCCGGCGACGAAGCTCTTCGACCGGCGCACGATCTGGAACGACGACCTCAGCGTGGGCACGGCCGACGGCGGTCGGGTCGTGGTGACCGGCGAGGACGCCCGTGCCCGGGAGGCCGCGCGGCTGCTCGACCCCGATCCCGCGACCGGCCTGCCGGGGGAGCGGTGGCTGTCCGACCCCGACGCCCTGGCGGAGCTCCTGGGTGGTCTCGGGGTCCGCTTCGTGGTCGTGTCAGCACCGGTCGATAACCGGTTCTGGTCTGGGGCGGAGTCCCTTTCCCCGGTGGTCGAGGGTGCCGATCTGACCCTTCTGAAAGTGGATGACCAGCACATCAGGGCAGACAAAGACCCTTTGTCGGGGTTGGAAGTTACCAGCGGGTTAGTTACAGTTGGGGCAATCATCTGGTCTATGGCTAGATCAGGTTCTAGTCTCGGGTTCCAGCGTCCCCAACCAAGAACGGAGCGGGGCGCGCGGAAGGAGATCCCCAAGTGATCAAGGTAATCGCCGCCTGCGTGATCGGCGCGGCTCTGGCGGGGGGTGCCACCGTGGTGGCCACCAACCTCGCCACCGAGTCCACCGCGACCGCGGAACCGGTGAACGAAACCCTCTACAACTACGGCGACCGCTAGGCGGCCGTTCTTGCCGAGGTAGGCGGGCGCCCCGCCGCCAGCGGGGCGCCCGCCCCGCCCCCTCACGGTCGCACCCCTCGTGACCGCCCATCCCCAATGACGTCCGGTCGACGGGCCCGTTCGGCGTGCGCTCGACGCTTCCCCCGAGCGCTCGCTCAGCGTGCTCACGCGTGTTCTCCGCGTGCGCGCCCAGGGTCCGCGCCGGGCACCGCGCGGAAGGAGAGCGTGTGGTCTTCCAGAAGGTCCCAGCCCGGGTGGAGCCCGGCCGCCCCACGGTCACCCCCGCCCAGGCCACCGTTCCCTCCCCGGCCGTCGCCCCCGAAACCGCCACGGTCTCCGCACCGGTCGAACCCGCCGACCCCGGGACCGGCCCCGGCCCCCGCCTCGACGGCGTCCGGATCGTCATGATCAACTGGCGCGACCCCTGGCAGTCCACCGCGGGCGGCGCCGAGGAGTACGCCTGGCGGATCAGCCGCCACCTGGCCGAACGCGGCGCCATCGTCACCTTCCTGACCAGCCGCGAGCCCCACCAGGCCCGGGTCGAGACCAAGGACGGCATCGTCATCCGCCGCATGGGAGGCCGGTTCACCGTCTACCCGCGCGTCATGGCCTGGCTCGCCTTGTGGAGACGCGAGTACCACCTCGCCTTCGACTGCATGAACGGCATCCCCTTCTTCTCCCGGCTGGTCCTGCGCCGCCGCACCAGGGTGGTCAGCGTCGTGCACCACGTCCACGACCTCCAGTTCAACGCCTACTTCCCGGCACCGCTGGCCTGGCTGGGGCGCTTCCTGGAGTCGGCCGTGGCCTCCCGCGTCTACCGGAACTGCACCACCGTCACCGTCTCCGAGTCCTCGCGCGCCGCCATGCGCGACAAACTCGGCTGGCGGGCGCCCATCGAGATCGTCCACAACGGCGGCCTCCCCGCCGCCCCGACCGGCACGGTCCCCGCGCCCGCGCCCGCCGACGGCGCCCCCGCGCTGGTCAGCCTCGGCCGCCTCGTGGTGCAGAAACGGGTCTCCCGCGTCGTCGACCTCGTGCGCGCGCTCGACGGCGCCCACCCCGGCCTGCGCGTCCACATCATCGGCCGCGGCCCCGAGGGCGAACACCTCGCGACACAGGTGGCGCGGGACGGCCTCCAGGAACGCGTGGACCTGCACGGCTTCCTCTCCGAGGAGGACAAGGACACCGTGCTCTCCTCCTGCCACCTGCACGTGACCGCCTCCGAGTTCGAGGGGTGGGGCCTCACCGTCATCGAGGCCGCACGGCTCGGCGTGCCCACCGTGGCCTACGATGTGGACGGACTTCGCGATTCGGTCCGCGACGGCGAGACCGGATGGCTCGTCCGCGAGGGCCAGACCCTTGAGGACGTCGTCTCCCGTGCCCTCGCGGAACTGTCCGACCCCCGGCGCTCCGAGGAGGTCCGGCGGGCCTGCCGCGCCTGGGCGTCCCGGTTCACCTGGGAGGCCAGCGGCGCCCGTATGACCCGCCTGGTCGCCGCCGAACTCGGTCTGGACGCCCCCGCCCGCACCGCCCCCGGCACCCCCGACCCCACAGCAGGCAAGAAAGCGAAGATGTGACTTCGGCGGAATCCACCGCCAGGCGCGAACCGGAGGATTCCAGAACACCGACCGCCCCCGGCGGAGTGGACGAGAGGCTGCTGGCGCGGCTCAAGGTCCTCGCGGTGTGTCTGCTCCTGGGAGCACTGGCAGCCAGCATCGACCCCGGCAGGATCGTCAGCGACACCAAGATCGACCTGACGGTCAACCCCCTGGGGTTCATGGAGCGCGCCCTGCACCTGTGGGACGCCTCGTACTTCGGCCAGCTCCAGAACCAGGCCTACGGGTACTTCTTCCCCAACGGCCCCTTCCACCTGCTGTTCGAGGTGCTCGGGATGCCCGAGTGGCTCATCCAGCGCCTGTGGATGGCCGTGCTCCTCATCGCCGCGTTCACGGGGGTGTACAAGGTCGCGGAGGCCCTGGGCCTGGGCACCGTCAACACCCGCATCATCGCCGGTGTGGCCTACGCGCTCGCCCCGCGCGTGCTCACCCTGCTCTCGTACAACTCGGCCGAGCTCCAGCCCATGCTGCTCATGCCGTGGATCCTGCTGCCGCTCGTCCTGGGCGCCCGGCACGGGTATCCGCCCGCGCGCATGGCGCTGCTCTCCGGGCTGGCCTTCCTCATGTGCGGCGGCACCAACGCCGCCTCCGAGCTGGCCGTCCTGGTCGTCCCCGGCCTCTACCTGCTGACCAGGGCGGGCGGTCCGCGCAAGTGGCGGCTCATCCTGTGGTGGTCGGGCGCGCTCGTCCTGGCGTCGTTCTGGTACATCGTCCCGCTGCTCATCATGTCGCGGTACGTGTACTCGTTCATGCCCTACACGGAGGACGCCGCCGTCACCACGGGGATCACGTCCCTGTTCAACTCCCTGCGCGGCACCTCCAACTGGATGGGCTTCCTGCCCGACATGGGCAACACCGCCCTGCCCTCCGGCGCGGAGCTCTCCCTGACCCCCTGGCTGGTCGCGGTCACCGCGCTGGTCGCCGGGCTGGGCCTGGCCGGGCTGATCAACCGGCGCACCCCCGAACGCCTCTTCCTCATCAGCTGCCTGCTGGTGGGCACCGCGATCGTCGTCGCGGGCCACACCGGCGCCCTCACCGGCCCCTTCGCGCCGCTCATGCGCGAGCTCTTCGACGGCGCCCTCGCGCCCTTCCGCAACGTCCACAAGTTCGACGCGCTCATCCGCCTCCCGATCGTCCTGGGCCTCGCCCACCTGCCGGTCGTGGTCGCCCGCGACTGGGCGGACCGTCGTGGCGGCGGCCGCGACCCCGGCGCCGTCGCCCGGGTCCGCCGTACCGTGGCCGGGGCCAGCGCCGCCGTCTTCCTGGTCACGCTCGCCCCCATCGCGACCGTCGGCATCGCCCCCAAGGGCGGGTTCGAGGAGATCCCGGACCACTGGTACGAGGCCGTGGAGTGGCTGGAGGACCAGGGGGACGACCGCGGCATGACCATGGCGCTGCCCGGGTCGGCGCGCGGCGAGTACGAGTGGGGCCGCCCCCTCGACGAACCCATGCAGCCACTGCTCTCCGGTGCCTGGACCAACCACCAGATCATCCCGTGGGGCTCCTCCGGCATCTCGCGGATCAACCACGAGATCGACCAGCGGGTCTCCTCGGGGCGCGGCTCCGAGGGGCTCGCGGACACCTTCGCCCGCCTGGGCGTCACCCACCTGATCGTCCGCAACGACCTCCAGCGGGTGGGCAACAACGGCGGCTGGCCCGCCCGCGTCCACCAGTCGCTCCGGAACTCCCCGGGCATCAGCGAGGCCGCCGAGTTCGGACCGGTGATCGGCTCGATCGACCACTCGTCCGCCTCCCAGTGGTTCGACCAGCCGTACCCGTCCCTGACCGTCTACGAGGTGGAGGGCGCCGCGCCCACGGTCGGCACCGTGCCCTCCGGCGACGCGCTCAGGGTCACCGGCGGCCCGGAGTCCGTCCTCCACCTGGCCGAACAGGGCATGGTCAACGACGACCGCCCGATCCTGATCGGGGACGACCCCGGCGCGGACACCGTCGCCGCCGAGGACACGATCGTCACCGACACCGTCCGGCGCCGCGAGGTCGTCTACTCCGACGTGCGCCGCAACGTCTCGGCCACCATGACCGAGGACCAGGAGCTGGAACGCGACGTCCCCGCGCCCGACATCATGGACCCCGCCTGGGAGGAGTACGTCTCCCACGCCGAGGACCTGGGCGTGGCCGGGCTGACCGCGTCCAGCTCCGAGGCCGGGGTGGAGTCCCGGGCCAGCGACCGCGACCCGGGCCACGCCCCCCACGCCGCCCTGGACTCCGACCTCGGCACCGCCTGGCGCTCCAGCGCCTTCGCGGGCGCCATCGGCCAGTGGATCGAGGTCGAGTTCGAGGAGCCCCGCGACCTCAGCGGTCTGAGCGTGGCCTTCGAGCAGCTGTCCGGAGAGCCGCCGCCCTCGCGTGTCACCCTCGTCACCGACGAGGGCCGCACCGAGGTGGCCGTGGCCGCCACCGACGAGCCCCAGGAACTGGCCGCGCCGCCGGGGCTCACCACCACACTCCGGGTACGGATCGACGAACTGGCGTGGGAACCGGAGTACCGCTTCGGCACCCGGGTCGGGATCTCCATGATCTCCCTGCCCGGCCTGGAGGCCACCCGGACCCTGCGGGTGCCCGGACCCACCGACGCCGGCTCCCTCCTCTTCACCGGGTCGACCGGCACCGCCCCCGGCTGCATGGAGGGCTCGCACGTGTGGGTGTGCAACCCCCGGCTGGAGGTGAGCGGTGAGGACTCCAGCAGGCTCGACCGCACCTTCGAGGTCTCCGAGGGGGCGGCGGCCGGATCCCACGCCATCTCCGGCGAGGTGGTCCTCACCGACCCCCGGGAGGCGGAGAACGCCGCCAACCGCGCCGGGGGGTACCCCCGGGTGACCGGCTCCTCCACCGCCGTCAGCCACCCCGCCGCCATGGGCCGGGGCGCGCTCGACGACGACGAGGCCACCGTCTGGTACCCCGACCCGGAGGAGAAGGCCCCCTGGCTCGACGTCGAGCTGGGCGAGCCGACCGCGATCGACCACATGAGGGTCGAGTTCCCCCGGGCCGACAGCGTGATGCGGCCGATCCGGGTCACCGTCGAGGGCGGCGGAACCGTCCGCGAGGGGTGGCTGGACGGCAGCGGCCGGGTCGACTTCGCGGAGCTGACCGCCTCGTCCCTGCGCGTGACCTTCGAGCGCCCCGAGGGGCAGGCCCTGGAGATCGGCACGGTCGACCTCCCCGGCGTGCCCGCGGTGGACCCGCTCCCCGAAGGCGACGCGTCCACCACCTGCGGACTGGGCCCGACCCTGCGCGTCAACGACCGGCGCGTGGAGACCAGGATCAGCGACGGCACGCTCGCGGACCAGCTCACCGGGCGCCCGTTGCGGTACGAGACCTGCACCGACCTGGACCTCACCGAGGGCGAGAACCGGATCGTGGTCGACCCGGGCAACCGCTACCAGGTGCGTTCGGCGCTCGTGGAGACCGGCGACCGACCCGGCGCCGCGGGAGGGGCCCCGGAGGTCAGCATGGCCGAGGTCGACACCGTGCACTCCTGGGGTCCGGGCGAACGCCGCTTCGACGTGGACGTCGACGAGGACAGCCTCCTGGTGGTCAACGAGAACTTCAACGAGGGTTGGGAGGCCCGGATCGACGGCGGCGACGGACCGCTCGAACCGGTACGGCTGGAGGGCTGGAAACAGGCCTGGGTGCTTCCCGAGGGGAGCGCGGGCACCGTCACCCTCACCTACACCCCCGACGCCGTGTACCACCGTGTGCTGGCGGTGGGCGGGGCCCTGGCCGCCCTCCTCGTCGTGCTGGCGCTGTGGCCGCGACGCTGGCTTCCGGGCGGGAGGCGGCTGACGGCCGCGCCCCCGCGCGGCGCGCGCGCCCTGCCCGGGGCCGGTCCGGGATGGCTGCCCCGCTGGGTGGTGCTGCCGGTGGGCCTGGCCTACGGGGTGTGGGTCGCGGGCTGGGCGGGTGCGGCCGTGGTCGGCGTCCTCCTGCTGTCCCTGTGGTGGCTGGCCCGCCGGGCCCCGAAGCGCCTGCGCCACGCCAAACCCGGCAGGCCGTCCCTGGGCGGACGGGCACTGCCGTACCTGGCCGGTCCGTGGGTGGTCACGGTGTCGCTGGCCCTGGCCGGACTGGCCATGGCCTCGGGGACCCACCTCGTGGTGAACCTGCCCTTCCACGACATCACCGAGACCCTGGGCACGGCGCTGCGCGGCTGGGTCCCGCAGGCGCTGTGCCTGCCCGCGATGGCCCGACTCGTCCTCGCCCTGGGACAGCGCGGGGTCGAACACGATCCCCCAGAAGGGCCCCCGGAGGGCTCGGCCGGGGGCGCCGCCGAAGGCTCCGACGGCGGGCACCGGCGGACCGGACCGCCCGAGAACGGGTCAGGGCCGGAACACGGGACCGCGCGCCTGCCCGAGGCCGGTCACGACGTCGAGGAGGTGCGCGGGTGAGGACCTCCACGCGGACGGGCGCGGATCCCGGGCGGAGCCTTCCCCAGGGCACCGTCCTGGTGGCGGCCGGGGCGTTCCTGCTGACCCTGGCCCTGCTGCTGCCGCTGTACGTGCACGACCGGGTCGCCCCGCACCCGGCCGACGCCACCCTCGGCCTGCGCATGGTCGACGACGACGCCAGTTTCCTGGACACCGCCACCTGGACCCGTGTGGAGGGCGTCGACCTCGAACGGGACACCCGGGTGGAGGCCTCCGCGCACGGCGCCGACTGGTCGGCCTGGGAGATGACAGTGAACACGTCCTCCTCGGACCGCGTGCTCGACCACTGGAGCCGCCGGGTGATCGTGGACCGCGAGACCGGCCGGGCGGTCAACTGCTGCGGCGAGCACGTCAACGGCGACCGCGCGGTGCGCCAGGCCGGGCTGGTCCTCCACTGGCCGCCCGGGGTCCCCGAGGGCGACCACTCCTTCTACGACGCCGAGGTGCGCGCGGCCCCCTCGGTCGAGTTCGAGGAGGACGACGAGGTCGCCGGGGTGGCGGTGCGCCGCTACACCCAGACCGTGGAGGCCACCCAGGTCCCCGACTCCGCGCGGGAGGTCCCGGCGGCGCTGTTCGACCCGGACGCCGAGGGCACGGTCAGCGTGAACCGCTGGCTCACGGCGGAACGGACCTTCTGGGTCGAGCCGGTCACCGGCATCGTGGTGAACCTGGAGGAGCGCAGGTCGGAGACCCTGCGGCCGCAGAACGGCTCCGGCGAGGTGGAGCTGCTCGACGCCGAGCTGACCCTGGTCGAGAGACAGGTCCTCGGATACGCCGAACAGGCCCGGGTGCGGTCGCTGCTGCTGCGGGGGCTCGACCGCTGGGCGCCCTGGACCCTGGGCCCGGTCGGCGCGGTCGCGGTCCTGGCCGGGCTGCTCGGCGCCTGGCGGTCCCGGACCGCCGAGGAACCCGGGGAGCGTGCGCCGGAGGATGCCGGGACCGGCTGACCGCCCCCGGGGGCCAGCGGCCGGATCGCATAGGATCTCGCCCATGTGCGGTCGCTATGCCCAGTCCCGGAACGTGCACCAACTCCAGATGGCCTTCTCCCTCCCCGAGGAGGCGCTGGGCCCGGCGGGAGACCCGCGCGCCTGGCCGCCGCTGGAGGAGCTCGACCCGGACTACAACATCGCGCCGGGCAGCCCGGTGTACGCCGTGCTCGGCCCGCCTCCCCAGGGGGGCGCCCACGGCCGACCGGGACCGCGCTCCCTGCACACGATGCGCTGGGGTCTCGTGCCGGGCGGCGCCAGGGATCGCAACGTCGGCTACCGCATGATCAACGCGCGCAGCGAGACGGTCGCGGACAGGCCCGCCTTCCGCACCGCCTACCGGAACCGCCGCTGCCTCCTCCCCGCTGACGCCTACTACGAGTGGCAGCTGCTCAACAAGGACGGCACCACCGAGGCCAGCACCTCTCCCGCCACTGACCCCCAGCACAAGAGGCGCAAGGCCAAGGCCGCCAAGAAGCCCTTCTCGGTCCACTACTCCGGAGACGAACCGCTCGCCCTGGCCGGGATCTTCGAGCGCTGGCGCGACCCCGAGGTCGACGACCCGAGCGACCCCGACGCCTGGCTGTGGACCTGCGCGGTCATCACCACCGAGGCCGCCCCCGAACTCGCCCACATCCACGAACGCATGCCCGTCGTGGTGCCGCGCGAGGACTGGGCCGTCTGGCTCGACCCCGCCACCGGCGCCGAGGAGCTGGCCCACGTGCTGGACGACTCCCCGGTGGACCGGTTCTCGGTGGACGAGGTCTCCACCGACGTCAACAGCGTCAAGAACAACGGCCCCCACCTGCTGGAACCGGCCGAGGACTCCGGTCGCGGCGAACCGGAGACACTTTTCTGACCCCGGCGAGGCTGGACAGGCCCGGGGACGGCCTGTGTATGGTGTGCGAGGCCACGGGGGAGTGCTTCCCCCGGCCCGGGACACCGTGATCGAGGTGTTCCGGCACGTTCCACGTGCGCACATGTGAATACGCAACGCGGGAGCTCGCGCCATGGCGGGCTGAGAGGGCGACTCAAGGGTGTCGCCGACCGCAGAACCTGTTCGGGTAATTCCGACGTAGGGAGGCATGCCATGACGGCTATCGACGGTCGTGACGTTTCCACCACCGACGAGCACCGGGTGACCACAGGTCCCATCATGGGATCTCGCAAGGTCCACGAGGAGATCACCACCCCCGAGGGCACGACCCTCCGTGTCCCGCGCCGCCGGGTGGATCTCAGCAACGGCAGCCACTTCGATCTGTACGACACCTCCGGCCCGTACACCGACGACTCCGCACACATCGACGTCCACCAGGGGCTTCCTCGCACCCGCGAGTCCTGGACACCGGACCCCGTCAACGGCGCCGTCACCCAGCTGGCGCACGCCAGGGCCGGGACCATCACCCCCGAGATGCGCTTCGTGGCCGCCCGCGAGGGGGCCGACCCCGAGTTCGTCCGCGACGAGGTCGCGATCGGCCGCGCGGTCATCCCGGTCAACCGCAACCACCCCGAGTCCGAACCCACCATCATCGGCAAGAACTTCCTGGTGAAGATCAACGCCAACATCGGCAACTCCGCCGTCACCTCCTCGGTGCCCGAGGAGGTCGAGAAGATGGTGTGGGCCACCCGCTGGGGCGCCGACACCGTGATGGACCTGTCCACCGGCAGGCGCATCCACGAGACCCGCGAACGCATCGTCCGCAACTCCCCGGTGCCCATCGGCACCGTCCCGATCTACCAGGCCCTGGAGAAGGTCAACGGCGACCCCACCAAGCTGAGCTGGGAGATCTACCGGGAGACCATCATCGAGCAGGCCGAGCAGGGCGTGGACTACATGACCGTCCACGCGGGCGTCCTGCTCCGGTACGTCCCGCTGGCCGCCCGCCGCGTCACCGGCATCGTCTCGCGCGGCGGCTCCATCATGGCCGCCTGGTGCCTGGCCCACCACAGGGAGAGCTTCCTCTACACCCACTACGAGGAGCTCTGCGAGATCTTCCGCCGGTACGACGTCACCTTCTCCCTGGGTGACGGCCTGCGCCCCGGCTCCATCGCGGACGCCAACGACGACGCCCAGTTCGCCGAACTGCGCACCCTGGGGGAGCTCACCCACATCGCCCGCTCGCACGACGTGCAGGTGATGATCGAGGGGCCCGGCCACGTGCCGATGGACAAGATCAAGGAGAACGTGCGCCTGGAGGAGGAGCTGTGCGGCGAGGCACCGTTCTACACGCTCGGCCCCCTGGCCACGGACGTCGCCCCCGGCTACGACCACATCACCTCCGCGATCGGCGCCGCGCAGATCGGCTGGCACGGCACCGCCATGCTCTGCTACGTGACCCCCAAGGAGCACCTGGGGCTGCCCAACCGCGACGACGTCAAGACCGGCGTCATCACCTACAAGCTCGCCGCCCACGCCGCCGACGTCGCCAAGGGCCACCCCCGCGCCCAGGAGTGGGACGACGAGCTGTCCAAGGCGCGCTTCGAGTTCCGGTGGCAGGACCAGTTCCACCTGTCCCTGGACCCGGAGACGGCGCAGGCCTTCCACGACGAGACCCTGCCCGCCGAACCCGCCAAGACCGCGCACTTCTGCTCCATGTGCGGGCCCAAGTTCTGCTCGATGAAGATCTCCCAGGACGTGCGCAGGTACGCCGAGGAGAACGGCCTGGACACCGTCGAGGCGATCGAGAAGGGCATGGCCGACAAGTCCGCCGAGTTCGCCGAGGGCGGTAACCGCGTCTACCTGCCGCTCGCGGACTAGGAACCGCTCGCCCCGGGCCCGTCACCCCGCCGTGGGTGGCGGGCCCGCCACGTCAGCCCTGGCTAGGCGGGCTTGTGGGCGCTGGCGACCAGGTGGACGCCGACGTAGTCGTCGGAGTCGGCGGCGCGCAGCTCCATCTCCACCAGCCGCGCCATGGAGCGGGGGTCGCGGGCCAGCATCATCTCCACCGTGGACGCCGACAGCACCGTGCGCGGCTTGATCCACTCCAGTTCGAGCCCGGCCTCGGTGACCATCTCCGTCAGCTGCTCGGCGGTGAAACAACGGGTGATCGAACCGTCCGGCCACGGCACCAGGAGGACGTCCGCGCTGGGCGCGTGGCTCAGCTCCGGCCAGGCGTCCTGTTCGGCCAGCAGCGCCATGCCCAGGACCACGGAGTCCACGCAGACCAGCACCCGGCCGCCCGGGCGCAGCACCCGGGCCACCTCGGACATCGACGACTCGGTGGCCAGCTGCCGGGAGAACACCCGGTTGTCCGCGATGACCCCGTCGAAGGACCCGGGGCTGAAGGCGCGCAGGAAGGCGGAGTCACCGACCACGTGCCGGAGCCGCCCGCGCGGCGTGGGGGGCGGAACCACGGCCCGTCCGTTGACCAGGGTGAGCGGGCGGCGCATGGCCATGTCCACCGAGGGCAGCAGGGTGACGACGTCGTGCCCGGCCGCGACGGCGCGCGGTGTGCCCTGGAAGTCGGGGCTGGACAGGTCGAGGAGCCGGGCGGGCCGCTCGGGCAGCCACCGGCTGATCTGCGCCTCCGCGACGGCCCAGTAGAAACGCCAGTAGTCCGAGAGCCGGTCCGTGGTGGCGAACTGGGCGGCGGGCGATCGGGGGCGGTCGGAGGCTGGAGTCGAGGACGGTCGCACGTGCACTCCTCTCCCATCCTTCAGTGAGTCCTACCCGCACTCTGCCATGCCTCACCTTCACCGACGCGGTCAAACGACAAAGTTCGGATCCGGGACCCCGTCCCGCTCCCAGGACGGAATCAGCTCGTGGAGGCCGTTGTTGTCACCAGCACCGTCCGAGGCGAGGTTCCGGACACGGGACCCGGCAGCAGGGAAGGGGTTGGGTCACGAGCATGCCGACCGCTGGTGCGTGCCTGGAGCGCAGGGAAACGGCGTTGGCGCCACGCGGCGTCGACGCGCAGGTCGGGGGTGTGGGAACGTATCGTTGGGATACGGACACCCCACCAGGGACCAGCGCGAGGAGGCCGAAGGGCTTGGACCAGAGCCAGGAGACAGCCGGGGAACGGGACGAGCGGTTCGAGAGGGACGTGCTTCCCTTCCTCGACCAGCTCTACTCGGCGGCGCTGCGCATGACACGCAACCCCTCGGACGCCGAGGACCTGGTGCAGGAGACCTTCGCCAAGGCGTTCGGTTCCTTCCACCAGTTCAAGGAGGGGACCAACCTCAAGGCGTGGCTGTACCGCATCCTCACGAACACCTTCATCAACTCCTACCGCAAGAAGCAGCGGGAGCCGAAGCAGGCCGGGACCGAGGACGTCGAGGACTGGCAGCTCGCCCAGGCCGCCTCGCACACGGCGGCGGGGCTGAAGTCCGCCGAGGCCGAGGCGCTCGAACACCTCCCCGACAGCGACGTCAAGCGCGCCCTCCAGGAGCTTCCCGAGGACTTCCGGATCGCGGTGTACCTCGCGGACGTCGAGGGCTTCGCGTACAAGGAGGTCGCCGAGATCATGGGCACCCCCATCGGGACGGTCATGTCCCGGCTGCACAGAGGACGGCGCCAGCTGCGTTCGCACCTTGAGGAGTACGCGGTGGACCGCGGCTTCCTCGCCGCGACCAGGGCGGCGGAGGCCTCGGCCGTCGCGTCGGGGTCGGCGGCGGGGGGCCGAGCACAGGTGAGCGGGTCGGATCGAGGAGATCGGCAATGAGCGGCGGCCACGACAAGTCGGAGACGGACACCCCGTGCAGCGAGGTGCTGGAGAAGCTCTACACCTACCTTGACGGTGAGCTGGAGGAGAGCGACTGCCCCGAGGTCAGGGCGCACCTCGACGGGTGCAGCCCCTGCCTGGACGAGTACGGCCTGGAAGAGGCCGTGAAGAAGCTCGTCGCCAAGCACTGCGGTTGCGATCCCGTCCCGCTGGACCTGCGGGACAAGGTCCTCGGGCGGCTCGCCGAGGCGCGCAACGAGCAACTGGCCCGTGAGGCCAGGGCCGACTCCCCGGGGGCGCCCGCCTGACACCGGTCCGGGCCGTCGGCGGCCGCGGGCCGTCCGGGACGCGGGTGGCGAAAGCTGGCATTCCAGCTTTCGCCACTTTTGTGTATTCAGGGGTGCTTGTAGTGCTCTGATGCGTTCTGTGCCATTTGTCTGCATTTGCAGAATAGAGTGCGACGCATCCCCGTGAGTCCGGGGGGTTTTGGTCACGCGGGTGCCGAGTTGGTGGTTCTTGAGGGGTTCGACACGCCCGATGCCGCGAATCGGTTTTCGGTCGTGACCGAGTCGGAATGAATTTCCTTGAACTTGTGAGAGTCCGTTTCGATTGCTCACGATGGGTAGTCATGCCTGATGGGGTTGGCTGGCCCTGGGTGCAGGATCGCCCGGGGCGTCGGCGGTCCCCAGTGTCGCGCCTGTGACCTATTGTCACTCTGTGTAGCCATCTGGAATGACTAATTGAATTAGTAATTCCACGCTCCGGAACTTCGTGCCCTCTGTGGAGTCGAGTGCGGCCCCGGTTCGGGTTGGGGGTAATCAGGATGGTGTCGTGGCCCGTTAAACTGGAGGCCTTATCCAACGAATAAGGTAATTTGCGCGGCGTGCCCGGGGGATGAGGGGGCAGTCGCCACAGGGAGAAGGGGGACGACGATGCTCGTCACCATGTTCGGTCCGATGATGACCGCCGTTTTTGTGGCTTCCACTTTTACCGGATGGTCTTGGTGGTAGAACAGAACCGGTGAAACCATGACAGTCCGGTCGTCGTCGGTGGGGGGTGAACGGGGGTGCGGGCTCTTCCTTGGGGCGCGCGTGTCTACGTCGGGATCATCGTTGTCAGTGCTGTCGCCATCATGCTCGTCGGTCCCTACGCGGGGATCGACCTGGGGACCCTGGTACTCATCGCGGTCCTCTTCGTCGTCGCGGAGTCGATAAGCACACACGTCGTCGTCGACGTCAAGGAAGCCGGAATCTCACCCAGCTCGGCCGTGGCCCTGGCCGCCGTCGTGCTGGTGGGGCCGGCCGGCGCGGCCGTGGTCGGATTCGCGTCCTGCCTGGCGATCCGCCGACAGGGCCCGGTCAAGCGGGCCTTCAACGGCGCCCAGTTCGCGCTGGCGGCCTACGCGGCCGGACACGTCTACCTCCTGCTCGGAGGCACGGTGGGGGTGCCGGGTCAGTCCGACTTCCCCGGCATCGTCCTGCCGTACGTCGTCGCGGTCCTGACGCACACGCTGCTCAACTCGGTGCTCATCGGCGCCCTCATGTGGTGCCTGGGCGTCACCCGGCCCGCCGGTGCGGGGCCGCTGCGCTGGCGCCCGCTGGCCGCCCTGGAGGTCGCCTCCGTGGGCTACCAGATGCTGGGGCTGGCGATCGCGGCCATCTGGGGCGCGGTGGGGATCATCGCCCCGCTCCTGGTCCTGCTGCCGCTGTTCATCGCGCGGTGGGTGTTCGGCCAGCAGACCGAGGAGGCGCGGGCGCACGAGGCCACCCTGGCCACCCTGTGCCAGGCCGTGGAGACGAAGGACTACTACACCCGGGGCCACTGCATGCGCGTGGCCGAGGGGTCGGCGATGATCGCCGCCGAGCTGGGTATGCCCGCCGAGCGGGTGCAGAAGATCCGGTACGCGGGCATGCTGCACGACATCGGCAAGCTCGGCGTGCCCACCAAGGTCCTCCAGAAGAACGGCAAGCTCACCGACGACGAGTACGCCGCGATCAAGCTGCACCCCACGCGCGGGTACGAGATCGTCCGCGAGATCAGCTTCCTGGACGAGGCGCTCGCGGGCATCAGGCACCACCACGAGCGCCTGGACGGGCGCGGCTACCCGATGGGGCTGGTGGGGATGGAGATCCCCGAGTCCGCCCGGATCATCAGTGTGGCCGACGTCTTCGACTGCCTCACCTCCACGCGCTCCTACCGCAAGGCGTGGTCCGTGGAGGACGCCATCGCGGAGCTCCGGCGGTGCGCGGGCAGTCAGTTCGACCCCCGGATGGTGGAGGCCCTCGTCCGGGCCGTCACCCGTGAGGGATGGGAGACCCCGGACATCGCGGAGCCGCCGGGCGGTTGCTACGGCGCCTCCGGCACTCCGGAGTCGGGCGACACGGGCGCGACGGTACCGTCCGCACCGCAGCGGAGCGGGACGGCGACGGTGGCCGAGTCCACGTCGGCGGCCGCGGTGACGGGGGGCCAGGACCGGTGATGACGCAGAGGCAGTCGGACGGGGCGCTCCCCGGGCCGCACCCCGGCGGCCCCGAGGGCGGGGCCCTGGGCCACCAGCGCTCCGGGGGGCCGGTCTGGCGCACCGCGAGACCCTTCCGGGCCCTGCTCGTGGGCGGGGTGGGCGCCGCCTCCCTCGCCGCCCTGGTGTGGACCGCCGCGACCGGGTTCCACCAGCCCTACGTCGCCCTGGCCTTCTGCCTGGTCATCGCCGGCGGCGAACTGGCCCGGATCACGCTGCCCGGGCACCGGGAGTCCGCTCCGATCGCCCTGGCCGGTGCGATCGCGTACGCGTTCCTGCTCAGCCTCGGCGGCGAGGCGATACACCACACCGCCTGGCAGGTGGTGGCCGTGGTCGCCCTGGGCGTGGCCCTGGGCGAACTCCCGCACGTGGCGGTGGGCCACGGCCCCCGGCTGGAGGACGTCGCGCGCAGAGTGCTCACCGCGCTGCTGCTCGCCGTCGCCTTCCGGCCCCTGGTGGAGGCCCTGTCCCTGACCGGGCCCTCGGTCGTGGTCGCCCTGATGATGACCGTCCTGGTCGCCCTGGCGTGGTCGCTGGACGTGGCGGTCTCCGCCCTGCTGCGCGCCGAACGGCTCCGCACCCGCCTGGTCGTGGCCATGCGCGACGAGGCCCGGGCGCAGGTGGCCACCGGTGGCGCGATCGCCTCCAGCGGTGTGCTGATCGCGCTGGCCTGCACGGTCACCGGCCTGGTCGGGCTGCTGGTCTTCCTCGCCCCGCTGCTGGTCTCGCAGGTGGCCTTCCGCAGGCACGCCGAGGTGCGCCGCACGTACCTGGAGACGGTGCGGGCGCTGTCCCGGGTCACCGAGGTGGGCGGCTACGTGGAGAACGGCCACTCGCGGCGGGTCAGCCAGCTCTCCCACGGCATCGCCTGCGAACTGGGACTGGCCGAGGCGGAGCTGCTGGAGCTGGAGTACGCGGCGCTGATGCACGACATCGGCCAGCTCTCCCTGCGCGAGCCCATCGCGGGCGGCGCCACCGTGCTGTCCTCACCGAGGGAACAGCGCCGGATAGCGGAGCTGGGGTCGGCCATCATCCGGGAGACCGGGGTGCTGGACAACGTCGCGGAGATGGTCCGCCGCCAGTGCGAGCCGCTGGCCGGAGACGGCGACGAGGGCGTGCCCCCGCTGGGCAGCCGCGTCATCAAGGTCGCCAACGCCTTCGACGACCTGGTCGGGGAGAACGGCGACGCCGAGCGCCGGGCCGCCGTCGTGGAGCGGCTGCGGATGGACACCGGCAGCGAGTACGACCCCCAGGTGGTCGACGCCCTCGCCTGCGTGCTCGCGCGCGGGTGATCGGGCCGGGGTCCCGACGCGCGTCCCGGTCCGGGCCCGTCACGGCGGGTCCCGTCCGGGCCACGGAGGCGGCAGGGGGTCAGTCCCGGGGCGGGCGCAACCGGGTGACGAACTTGTAGCGGTCGCCCCGGTACAGCGAGCGGACCCACTCCACGGGGTGCCCGTCGCCGTCGAAGCTGTGCTGGCAGTGCAGGACCAGGGGCAGGCCCACGTCCACGCCGAGCAGGCGGGCCTCGTTGGGAGTGGCGAGGACGGTCTCGATGGAGGCCTCCGCCTCCGCGAGGGAGACGTCGTAGGCGCTCGCGAGAGCCTCGTAGAGCGACGCGTAGCGGTCCAGCTGCCTCCGGAGTCCGGGGAAGCGCCGCGCGGCCAGGTGGGCCGTCTCGACGGCCATGGGCTCGCCGTTGGCAAGCCGGAGCCGTTCGATGCGCAGCACGCGGCCGCCGGAACGGATGGCCAGGAGCTCCGCGAGCTGGTCGTCCGCGTTGATGTAGCTGACGTCCAGGATGCGGGTCGCCGGGTGCAGGCCGTGCGCCCGCATCTCCTGCGTGTAGCTGGTCAGCTGGAGGATCTGCGCGACCTTCGGCTTGGCCACGAACGTGCCCTTGCCCTGGATGCGCAGCAGCCGGCCCTCGACGACCATCTCGGTCAGGGCCTGGCGCACCGTGGTGCGCGAGGTGCCGAACTGGGTGGCCAGGGCGCGCTCGGGCGGGACCGGGTTCCCCGCCGGCATCGCCTCGATCAGCTCCAGCAGCTGCTTCTTGACCTGGTAGTACTTGGGCACTCTGGGGTTGCCGTCCAGTGTGTGCTGACCAGTCATCAGTCTCCTCCGCCGCGTTCCGCGCCCCGCCAGGACGTGGTCGGTGCGGCCGCCTTCCGGCCGTCGATTGGTGTGGACCACTGGTCGAGTGCGTGTCCCTTGAGTATGCACGGCTTCATGGGATGATTTGTGAGTGCCTCACCTCAGCGACCTCATTCGCCGCCACACGTCACTCAAGCAGGCGGACCTGGAGTGGATCCACTCGCTGGTCTCCGACTGGCAGCTCCTGGCCGACCTCTCCTTCGCGGACCTCGTGCTGTGGGTGCGCCTACGGGAGGACGACGGATGGATCGCCATCGCGCAGATGCGACCCACCACCGGCCCGACCGCCTTCCAGGACGACCTGGTGGAGGCGGTGCTCCGGGACGACATGACCGATGTCACGTCCCGTTCGGCGCCCCGGGTGGTCGGACGCCGGGCCCTGATCGACCGCGCCTGGAGCGAGGGCCGGATCTGCCGTGACGGCGACCCGGACTGGTCCGGCGGGGTCCCGGTGCGCGAGGAGACCATCCCGGTCCGCCGCGAGGGCAACCTCATCGCCGTCATCCAGCGCAGCACCAACCTCAGCTCGGCGCGCACGCCCAGCCGCCTGGAGCTCACCTACCTCCAGAGCGCGGGCGACCTCGCCCAGATGATCGCGGAGGGAGCCTTCCCGTTCAGCGACCAGGGGCCGCTCATGGTCCGCTCACCGAGGGTGGGTGACGGCCTGCTGCGCCTGGACCAGAACGGCGAGGTGGTCTACGCGAGCCCGAACGCGCTCTCGGCCTACCGCCGCCTGGGCCTGACCGCCGACCTCGTGGGCGCCCGCCTGGACCGCACCACGCTGGAACTGGCCGCGCAGGGGGAGGCCCGCGACGAGAACCTCACCTACACGGCGAGCGGACGCGCTCCGCAGGAGGCCGAGGTCGAGGCGCGCGGGGTCACCGTGCAGCTGCGGGCCATACCGCTGGTGATCGACGGTGTGCGGATCGGCGCGCTGGTGATGGTCCGCGACGTCACCGAGCTGCGGCGGCGCGAGCGCGAGCTGATGACCAAGGACGCCACCATCCGGGAGATCCACCACCGGGTGAAGAACAACCTCCAGACGGTGGCGGCGCTGCTGCGGCTCCAGTCGCGGCGCCTGGACATCCCCGAGGCGCGGGCGGCCCTGGACGAGGCGGTCGGCCGGGTGGGGTCCATCGCGATCGTGCACGAGATGCTCTCGCACACCCCGGACGAGGTGGTGGACTTCGACGACATCGCGGACCGGGTCATGCAGATGGCGGCGGAGGTGTCCTCCACGGGCCAGGCGGTGGTGCCGAGGCGCGACGGCCACTTCGGGCTGCTGAACGCGCTGGTGGCCACGCCGTTGTCGATGGTGCTGGCCGAACTGGTACAGAACGCGGTGGAGCACGGCCTGGGCCAGGGGCCGGGGCTGATCGAGGTGCGGGTGCGCCGGTTCGACACCGGTCCTGGCCATCCCGGGCCGAGCAGTCTGGAGCTGGCCGTCTCCGACGACGGCGGCGGACTGCCGGAGGACTTCGACCTGGAGGGGACCACGAGCCTGGGCCTGCAGATCGTGCGGACCCTGATCGTGGGCGAGCTCGGGGGGACCCTGGCGATCAAGCCGAAGGATTCCGGCGGGACCGAGGTGGCGATCAGCCTGCCCCTGGAGCACGAGGAGCGGGAGGTCCCCTGAGGGCCCGAGGGGCCGGGGGCGCCGCTCCCGGCCCGGCGCCTCGCGCGGGTGCGCGGTCCCCCGCCGCGCCAGCGGGGGGTCGTCGGTCAGCCGGGGTGGGTGGTCAGCTGCGGACCATGGGGCGAAGCGCGGTGCCGCGGCGCTTGATACGGCGTCGTTCCTCTTCCGAGGTGCCTCCCCAGACGCCACCGTCCTGGCCGCTCTCCAGCGCCCACTTCAGACAGGCGGAGCTGACCGGGCAGCGCTGACAGACCGCCTTGGCCTCCTCGATCTGGTTCAGTGCGGGGCCGAAGTCGCCGATGGGGAAGAAGAGTTCGGGGTCTTCGTCACGGCAGGCTGCGTCATGGCGCCAGTCCATGCGGTCACTCCTCACAGTGAGGCGATCATTTGTGAAGCTTTTCACGATCGGAATGTGCAAGGGCGCCCGGCGGAGGGGGTCCACCGGAGGGTGTCGTCAAGGCCGAGGTAAGTGAGGTTTCACCCCACGGCCACGTGGGAAGCGCCCAAATTAACTCGCCCGTAACTCGCGGCGATATCTTGAGCGTGACAGGAACGCGGGGGGCACGCAAGAGTCCCCGAGGCCAAAGGTCCTGTTCGGCGTGTCGGGTGCGTCACAGTCGCTGGGAATGGCTGCTTTCGACGTTATTAACAGAAGATTCGTAATGCCTTCGGTACCGAGTGGAAGTTGACCTCTTCCCGCTCGCCCAGGTATTCACCGTCGATTTGGAAGGCCCGGGGATGGGACGACGAGATGCGCAGCGAGGCCTGGTCATGCCAGGTCACGTACCCGTCCCCACGTGCGGGAAGGCCCTTGGGGAAGAACATTTGGGAAAGAACCCAGCCAGTCAGCGCGTGCGAGGACTGCGTCAGCGCGAATGCGTCCAGGCCCAGCTCGAATCGTGAGGCCGGGGTCGGCTGAAGTGGCAGCGCACCCGCGTAGGTCCAGGGAGTCGTGTTCGTGACCAGCGCGAAATAGACGTCCTCCAGGGACCTTCCGTCGTTGGACACGCTGAGTGACGGATCGCGGATATCCCCTTGGAAGAACAGCTTTACCGCGGTCTCCGCGTACAGCGCCGGAGTGGCCTTGCGGCCGTTGCCGCGTTCCTGCTCCACCTGCTGCACCACATCGGCGTCCCACCCGAAACCAGCGCAGAAAGTGAAGTAGCGGTCGTCCTGGTCGCCGGTGATCCGGCCCAGCCCGATCTCGCGCTCCCGTCCGGCCCGGATGGCCTCCAGGACCGCGCCGGTCGCCTCGACCGGGTCGCCGGGGACCCCCAGCGCACGGATGAACACGTTCGCGCTCCCGCCCGGGATCACGGCGTAACGGGGGCGGGGCAGGCCCTCGGGGGTGGCGAGGAGCCCGTTGACGACCTCGTTGACGGTGCCGTCACCACCCAGGCTCAACACGAGTTCGTACCCGTCGGCCGCCGCGCCCCGCGCCAGCTCGCGAGCGTGGTCGCGGTAGGCGGTCTCGACGGGGGTGACGTCCAGCTCGGAGGCCAGCGCGCCCAGGATCACCTCGCGCGTGCGGGAGGTGGTCGTGGTCGCCTGGGGGTTCACGATGAATAGGGCTCGCACCCGGCCAGTCTAGGGCGTGTTTTTTGGATCATTCCGCGCTCGCGACCACCAGGCTGCCTCTCGCCGCGCCGATGAAGCTCGGACAGCCAACCCCGGGCTGCCTCTCGCTCCACGGCTTGCGAGAGATTGCCTGGAGGCCGCTCACATCGATGGCGGCTCCGCCGCCACCAGCGAAAGCATCCACAAAAACACGCCCAAGGCGGTGCGGTGCCCTCGGGGAGGAGCGGACGGGAGTCACCCCGGAGGGGCACGCGTCACGTGGTGAAGGGGGTGGCCGGGCGTCGGGGGCGCACCGAGGGGCGGGGCGGAGAGGGGGACACCGGGAGCGCGTATAGGCTCGTCGGGTGTCTTCGCGTCCCTTCACCATCGTCATCGCCGCCGTGCTGGAGGCCCTGATCGGGCTGGTCGCGGCGGTCGCCGGAATCTACAGCCTGTACACCGCGATCACCGGCCGGGCCACCGATCCGGTCTCCTCGGCGCTCCCGCTCACCGTCATCGGCGTCGGGGTCGGCGTGCTGCTCGTCTTCGTCGCGTACGGGCTCTGGAACCTGCGCGACTGGGCCCGTACCCCGGTGGTCGTCACCCAGCTCTTCATGGCCGTGGTGGCGTACTACATGTACACGGGGGAGCAGTACGCGATCTGCGCCGTCATGCTCGCCGTCGCGGTGGCCGCGGCGGCCGCCGTCCTGGCGCCGCCGACGACCGCGGTGCTGTTCTCCGACACCGAGGGGCGCCGGTAACGGTCACCGCGGCCGTCGGCCGCGCACCGGTCAGTCGTCCGTGGTGAGCGCCTGACGCAGCTGTGCCAGGGTGCGCGCCAGCAGGCGCGACACGTGCATCTGGGAGATCCCGAGCTCCTGGGCGATCTGCGACTGCGTCATGTTCCCGAAGAAGCGCAACAGCAGGATGCGCTTCTCCCGGGGCGGCAGCTGCTCCAGGAGCGGCTTCAGTGACTCCCGGTACTCCACGCCCTCCAGGGACTCGTCGACGATCCCCAGGGAGTCGGCCACCGCAGGGGCGTCCTCGTCCCCGCTGTCGGGGGCGTCCAACGACACCGTCGAGTAGGCGTTGGCGGACTCCAGGCCCTCCAGCACCTCCTCCTCGGTCATCTGGAGGTGCGCGGCCAGCTCCGCGACGGTGGGGGAGCGCCCCTCACGCTGGGACAGGTCGCTGACCGCCTTGGTCAGCGAGAGCTTCAGCTCCTGGAGACGGCGCGGCACCCGCACCGCCCAGCCCTTGTCCCGGAAGTGGCGCTTGATCTCACCGACGATCGTGGGGGTCGCGTAGGTGGAGAACTCCACCCCGCGCTCCAGATCGAACCGGTCGATGGACTTGATCAGCCCGATCGTGGCCACCTGTGTGAGGTCGTCCAGCCACTCGCCCCTGTTGCGGAACCTGCGGGCCAGGTACTCCACCAAGGGCAGGTGGAGCTCGACCAGTTCGTCGCGGATCGCCCTGCGCTCGGGCGCTTCCGCGTCGAGGTCGTTAAGGCGCTCGAACAACTCTCTCGCGCGCGCCCGGTCGGGCACCGCGTGCTCGGTCTTCGCTGTCAGAGCGGGCCCCCTTTCGCTCACGCCGGCTCCAGGGCGCCACGGCGTTTGTACAGGACGATGTAGACGCGGTCGTCCGGTCCGACCCCCGCGTCGACATCCCCGGCGAGAGCGGAAAGCACGGTCCAGGCGAAGGTGTCACGTGCGGGCAGGCGTCCGTCCGCCGTCATCACCGAGACCGAGATGCGCATCCCGTCGGGGGTGAGTTCGAATTCCGTGGTCAGTTCTGTGCCGGGAAGCGCCTGGGAGAGGAGCATCGCGCAGGCCTCGTCAACCCCGATCCTCAGGTCCTCGATCTCGTCGAGGGTGAAGTCGAGTCGGGCGGCCAGCCCTGCCGTCGCCGTGCGCAGGACAGACAGATAAGCGCTGTCGGCGGGCATGTTGACGGTGACAGCGTCGCGTACACCGGTGGCGTCGGCCGTGGGCACAGCGGTTTCTTCGGTCACGTCCCTCCTTCGGGGGGCGAGGTTGCCGCTTGAGAGCAATGTATCTCGTTTCACCCTGCCACTGACGCAGGGCGAAGGGATCGTGTCCAGCCCTCGGGGGGCGAACACGAGACGAATGGTCCGCCCGGGCCCCTCGCGGGAGCCAGTGCGGTCAGCGCGTCGCCGTCCGGGCGACGGACCGTCAACACATCGTTGGGGGGCGATCCCAGGGTACGCGCCGCGTCGGCGGGGCGCCGCCCGACTCAGCGGGGCCGGTGCGCGACCAGGCGTTCCACCATGCCCATCATCAGCCGGTCGTGGTGTCCCACCTCGAACCCGACCTCCTCCGCGACGGCGCGGGGCAGCCTGCGCGGGTGCTTGCGCAGGCGTTCGCGCAGCCGGAACGGGAACCGCGTGTACTCGATGTGGTCGACCAGCAGCAGCCGCCCGCCGGGGACCAGGACCCGGTGCATCTCCGCCAGCGCGCGCTCCTGGTCGGGGATCGTGCACAGCGCGAGCGCGCACAGGACGGTGTCGAAGGACTGGTCCGCGAAGGCGAGTCGCTGCGCGTCGCCCTCCACCAGGTGCACCGGGCGCCCCTGCTCCTCGGCCCTCTCCCTGGCCCGCGCGAGCATGGCGGGGCTCAGGTCCACCCCGGTGAGGACCACCTGCGGCGGGTAGTACTCCAGGTTGATCCCGGTACCCACGGCCACTTCGAGGGTGCGCCCCCGGGCGCCGCCGCACAGCAGCCGACGCGTGCGCCGGATGCTCGCCGGTTCCAGCCGCGATCCGGCGTCGTAACCTCCCGCCCTCTTCTCCCACAGCTCGCGGACCTTGTCCGTACGCGCGTCCATGCCTCTCCCCGGGCGGCAGGTGGATGTCACGTGACGACTCTGGAGGCGGGAGCCCCCTGGGTCAAGGGCATCGGAGGCACGTCCCGGTGAACTCCGGGGCCGCGGCGGACCAGGGAGACGGCGCGTCGGAGGCGACGGTGCTCTCCGGGGGGCGGTGGTCGGGTCGGCACAGACCGGCGCCCGTGGCCCGGAGGACCGGGTCACGGGCGCCGGGGAGCGGCTACAGCACCTTCGAGAGGAAGGCCTGGGTGCGCTCGTGCCGGGGGTTGGTCAGCACCTCGGTGGGGGTGCCGGACTCCACGACGACGCCGTCGTCCATGAAGACCAGGGAGTCACCGACCTCGCGGGCGAAGCCCATCTCGTGGGTGACCACGACCATGGTCATGCCGCCCCGGGCGAGGTCGCGCATGACGTCCAGGACCTCACCCACCAGCTCGGGGTCCAGGGCGCTGGTGGGCTCGTCGAACAGCATCAGCGACGGCTCCATGGCCAGGGCGCGGGCGATCGCCACGCGCTGCTGCTGGCCGCCGGACAGCTGCTCCGGGTAGGCGTCCGCCTTGTCCGGGAGCCCGACCCGCTCCAGCAGCTCCCTGGCGCGTTCGGTGGCCTCGGCCCGGGGCACCTTCTTGACCTGTACCGGGGCCTCGATGACGTTGCCCAGTACGGTCAGGTGCGGGAACAGGTTGAAACGCTGGAAGACCATCCCGATGTCGCTGCGCTGCGCGGCGATCTCGGTGTCGCGCAGCTCGTACAGGCGGCCGCGCTTCTGCCGGTAGCCCATGAGCTCGCCGTTGACCCACAGGCGGCCCGCGGTGAGTTTCTCCAGGTGGTTGACGCAGCGCAGGAACGTGGACTTGCCCGACCCCGAGGGGCCGACCACGCACATGACCTCGCCGCGCATCACCTGGAGGTCGATGCCCTTGAGGACCTCCAGGCGCCCGAAGCTCTTGTGGACGTTCTCGGCCACCACGAGGGCGTCCGCGGGCAGCTCGGTGCCCTCGGCGGTCTCCACGACGCCCTCCGGCCCCTGGTCCTTGGTCTGGTCGGCCATCAGTGCGCCCCTCCCACGATGCTGTTGCGCACGCCGCGCCCGCTCCGGTTGAACCTGCGTTCGATGAAGTACTGGCCCACCATCAGGACGCTGGTGATGGCCAGGTACCACAGGCACGCGGCCACCAGCATCGGGAAGATCTGGTAGCTCCGGGTACCGATCGCCTGGAGCTGGTAGAAGAGCTCGATGGTCACCGGTACGTAGGCGAGCAGCGCCGTGTCCTTGAGCATGGCGATGGTCTCGTTGCCGGTCGGCGGGATGACCACCCGCATCGCCTGCGGCAGGGTGATCCGCCGCATGATCTTGCTCCGGCTCATCCCGAGCGCCTGCGCGGCCTCGGTCTGACCCTTGTCCACGGACTGCAGGCCCGCCCGGATGATCTCCGCCATGTAGGCGCCCTCGGACAGGGACAGGGCGAGGAGGCCCGCCGTGTAGCCGGTCAGGAGGGTGCGCGCGTCGATCTCGAAGAAGCGGGCGTCGCCCTCCAGGCCCAGCCACGGCATCCAGTAGTTGTCGAACGGCAGCCCGATGTGGATGGTCGAGTACAGGATGGCGATGTTGCCGAAGAGCACCGCCAGCACGAGCCGGGGCACACCGCGGAAGAACCACGTGTACAGCCAGGAGACCGTGACGAGCACGGGGTTCCCGGACAGGCGCATCACCGCGAGGACGATGCCGAGGATGACACCGATGACCATCGACAGCACGGCCGCGCTCAGCGTGACCCACACGCCCCGCAGCACGGGGTCGGAGAACATGTTGTCGAACATGAACGGCCAGTTGAACGCGGGGTTCGTGAACAGCATGTGCACGAACATCGCGGCGAGGACCAGGATGATCCCGGCGGCCACCCACCGTTCGGGGTACCGGACGGGGACGGCGGTGATCGGTGCGGCCGAACGGCCCGGGGTCGGTTCCTTCGACCCCGGGCCGCCCACCGGTTCGCTCGGTGAGGTCACAGTCAGACTTTCGCTTGGTGTTCGGGCGTACTAGACGGCGGGGTTGACCTCGGCCGCCTCCAGGGCGCCGCCCTCGATGCCCCACTCCGCGAGGACCTCCTCGTAGGAGCCGTCCTCGATGATGGCGTTGAAGGCGGCGGCGACGGCCTCGGAGAGCTCCTCCTGCTCCTGGTTGACGACGACGCCGTAGGGGGCGGCGTCGTACTGCTCACCGATGAACTCCAGCTGCTCGCCGGTCTGCTGGAGCGCGTAGAGCGAGGTCGGCAGGTCGGCCAGGGAGGCGTCGTTCAGCCCGGAGATGATGGTCTCGGTGGCCTGGGGCTGGGTCGGGAACTTCTCGATGGTGATGGCATCCTCGCCCGCCTCGACACAGGCCTCGCTGCGGGCCTCGATGTCGTGGTCGTGCGTGGTGCCCGTCTGCACGGCGATGCGCAGGCCGCAGGCGTTGTCGGGGTCGATGCCCTCGGGGTTGCCCGCCGGGGCGAACCACTGGGTGCCGGAGGAGAAGTAGCTGACCATGTTCACGGCCTCCATGCGCTCCTCCGTGACGGTGAAGGAGGAGGCGCCGAGGTCGTAGGTGCCGGTGTCGACGCCGATGATGATCGAGTCGAAGGTGGTGGGCTCCCAGTTGGCCTCCAGGCCGAGCTTGCCCAGCGCCGCCTCGATGAGGTCGATGTTGAAGCCGAGCACGGTCTCGCCGTCCTCGTCCAGGTACTCGCCGGGCGGGTAGGAGGCCTCGACACCGATGGTGACGGCACCGGCCTCGGCCACCGCGTCGGGCAGCAGCGCGGCCAGCTCCTCGTCGACGGCGACGTCGGGGGCCTGGGGGGCGTCCGCGTCGTCGGAGGCCTCTCCGTTGCCGCAGGCAGCCAGGGCCAGGACCCCGGCCGTCGCCAGGGCGGTGAGGTAGGTCCGGGGCTCGGACAGGGGCTTGCGCAGGGCCATGGTGGGTCTCCTTCGGGGAGCACGGAGTGCCTGGTCGAGGGGTGGGTCCGCGTCCTCGCGGGACCGACCAGTGGGGACGTGGGGCGGATGCGGTGTCGTGGGGCGACACGTCAGTAACGTTCTATTCTCTCGACCCGCGATTTTCCTCCGGTCACCGTTGTGAGAGAATTGCGTAACGGGTCATCCCCGTGAGATGCGGACGCGCAGTACTCGTATAAGAGTCCGGCGAAGACCACCCCTCCCGGCGTACACCCCGGTCATGGCCGACCGGTGCCGACGAGGGCCCCCTGGCACCCTGACGTCTTCGCGCGCGCTCCGTGGCCCACCGTCCACGTCATGGCCGACGCGGACGTACAGCAGACCGAGGGGTTTGAGTAGTGACCACCTTTTCTTCGCGTACCCAGAACACGTCCCCCCTGGACGAGGACCCGGCCTTCGCCATGCACCGTGGCGGCAAGCTGCACGTGACCTCCTCCGTGGACGTGAGCGACCAGGAGGGCCTGTCCCTCGCCTACACCCCCGGCGTCGCCCGCGTCTGTGACGCCATCGCCGAGAACGCCGAACTGGTCGAGACCTACACCTGGAAGAGCAACCTGGTCGCCGTCGTCACCGACGGCACCGCCGTGCTCGGCCTGGGCAACATCGGCCCGGAGGCCTCCCTGCCGGTCATGGAGGGCAAGTCGCTGCTGTTCAAGCAGTTCGCGGACGTCGACTCCGTGCCGATCGCGCTCAACTGCACCGACGCCGACGAGATCGTCGAGACCGTCGTGCGCATGTCGCCGTCCTTCGGCGGCGTCAACCTGGAGGACATCTCCGCGCCGCGCTGCTTCGAGATCGAGGCCAAGCTGCGCGAGCGCCTGGACATCCCGGTCTTCCACGACGACCAGCACGGCACGGCCATTGTGACCGTCGCGGCGATGCACAACGCCGCCCGTCTCACCGGCCGCACCCTGGCCGACCTGCGCGTGGTCGTCTCCGGCGCGGGCGCCGCGGGGGTCGCCGTCACCAAGATGCTCATCGACGGCGGGATCGGTGACATCGCCGTGGCCGACTCCAAGGGCATCATCCACCAGGGCCGCGAGGGCCTGACCCCGGTCAAGCAGGAGCTGGCCGAGATCAGTAACCGGGCCGGGCTCCAGGGCTCCATCGAGAGCGCGCTGAAGGGCGCCGACGTGTTCGTGGGCCTGTCCGCCGGCGAGGTCCCCGAGTCGGTCGTGGCCACCATGGCCGAGAACGCCGTCATCTTCGCGATGGCCAACCCCAACCCGGAGGTGCACCCGGACGTCGCCCGCAAGTACGCGAGCGTCGTCGCCACCGGGCGCAGCGACTTCCCGAACCAGATCAACAACGTGCTGGCCTTCCCGGGCGTCTTCCGAGGCGCCTTCGACGTCCAGGCCACCGACATCACCGAGAACATGAAGCTGGCCGCCGCCAAGGCGCTGGCCGGGCTGGTCGGTGACGACCTGAGCGCCGACTACGTGATTCCCAGCCCGTTCGACGACCGGGTGGTCCCGGCGGTCTCCGCCGCCGTCGCCGCCCAGGCCCGCGAGGACGGCGTCGCCCGCCGCTAGGCACCACACGACGGGGCCCGGAGACCGAGCACGGTCTCCGGGCCCCTGTCGTTCACACGAGTCCCCGAAGTTTCTCGACGGTTGTGTCGCATCTCTGAGGATCCCTCTCGGGGCCACCGTGGCGGGTCGCGCCTGCCCCGACAACGCGGCGGGGGAGCGGGTGTACACGGCCGCCTCGGTGTGGTGACCCTGCTCCCTGTACTGGCGTGGCTGCTCACGGTCCCGCCCGCCCTGGCCGGGCTCGTCCTGCTGGTGGCCCTGGCCCTCGTGTGAGCGCCAGGGGTCCTCACAGCAGCTCGGCGGGGGAGCCGAACTCCTCGGTGAGCAGGCTGAAGGCCGCGCGCAGGTCAGCGAGCGCGGCGTCCGGGGTGTCCCCCTCGCCGTGGGCGGTGACCCCCGCGCGGAGCACGGCGCGCGCGCACCAGACCCCGACCTCGTCCTGCTCGATCGTGTACGGAACCCACACGGTTCCCCTCCTCCGCCGACCGCGTGCACGGAGGGGCCCGGAGGACCACGCCCCCGCGCGGTCCTCCGGGCCCCGTGCCCGGGCCGGTCCTCGGTCAGTCCTTCTTCTGGTCGTCCTCGCCGGTGGCGGTGGACCAGGGGTCCCCGCCGGACGGCGGCATCGGTCGGGCGTCCGGGGCCTCCGGTTCGGGTTCGGTCCGGGGCTCGGGGCGCTCAGCGGTCCCGGAGTCATCGGAGGACGCGGGGCCCTCCTCGCGGTCGGGCGGCCCCCAGCGGCCCATGTCGCGGCGGATCACCTCGACGGTGTCGTCGAGGATGCGGCGCAGGTCGTTGCTGGCGGACTCGCCCACCTGGCCGGCGCCGCGCACCATGTCGCGGACCTTCACCGAGAAGTCGCGCAGGGCGTGCTCGAACTCGGAGCGGTCCTCCCCACCGGGTCCCGGACCGTCGCCGGAGTCGGAGCGCTCCGAGCGGTCCGAGCGGTCCGAGCCCTCGGACTCGCCGCGACCGCCCCAGGCCGCGCCGAAGGCGCCGAACCCCTGGGCGAACCGCTCCCACTCGCGGGCCCACATACCGTTGTCGCCGCGGTCGCGGTCGCGGTCGCGGTCCCGGTCCCGGTCCCGGTCCCCGTCCTCGGACCCCTCGCGGTCCCCGGCGCCGGACCCCTCACGGCGCCCCTCACCCGAGGCGAACTTGAGTTCGTCGCGCAGCGAGCTGATGGTCTCGCGGACGTCCTGCTTCACGGCGCGGGCGATGTCGCGGACCGAGTCGGTGATCTCCTTCTCCAGGTCGTCCAGGTCGCTCTCGCGCGCCCGCAGCTCCTCGCGGCCCTTGTCGGTGAGGCTGTAGACCTTGCGGCCGCCCTCCTCGGTGTGCGTGACCAGCCCCTCCTCCTCCAGCCTCGCGAGCCGGGGGTAGATGGTGCCGGGCGAGGGCGAGTACACGCCCAGGAAGCGGTCCCGGAGCAGGCTGATGATCTCGTAGCCGTGGCGCGGGCTCTCGTCCAGCAGCTTGAGCAGGTAGAGCCGGAGTCTGCCGTGGCCGAAGACGGTGCTCATTCGGAGGCCCCCTCGGGGATCGCGGCCGGGGCCTCGGGCGCGCGCCGCAGCAGCGCGGTCCGCCCGGACACGGTGTTGACACTGATGGAGGCGGGGTCGACGCCCACACCGATCTTGCCGGTCAGGGCGGTGCGGGCCGGGGCGCTGCGCCGGTCCAGACCGAAGTCCGAGTCCACCTTGCCGGTGACGGCGCGCAGCTCCACCGAGGCCGAGCTCTCCGAGGACACCCGCAGGGCCACCTCGCCGGAGACCGTGGTCACCCGGACCCGGGCGGAGGCCGCCAGGTCCGTGTCCACGAGCACGTGGCCCGAGGCGGTCTTGGCGCGCAGCTCGGCCAGGCGGCCGCCGGCCACGGCGAGCTGTCCGCTGGCGCTGTTGAAGGAGAGGGTGCCGCCGGGCGCGCGCACGGAGGCGTTCGCGGAGGCCGTGTTGACCTCGGTCTCCCCGGAGACGTTGTCCAGGGTGACCTCGCCCGTGGCGGTACGCACGCGGGTTCGGGAGGTCAGTCCGGCCACGACCACCGGGGCCCCGGCCGTGGTGACCTCGACCGGGCAGTCACGGGGGACCCGGAGGTCGACCGTGGCGCGCCGGGAGGCGATGTTGCGGTAGCGGCCCAGCTGGATGGGCTTGAGCCGGTCCAGCAGCCCCTGACCGGTGAGGTCCTGGTAGTGGATGGTGAGGATGCCCGCCTCCTGGGTGACCTCCAGGGGCTCGCCCTCGATCTCGGAGATCTCGAAGGTGACCGGGTCGTCCGTCGGGATGATGTTGACCTGTCCGCTGACGATCCGCACCTTGAGGGCGACGATGCCGTCCAGGGTGTGGGTCGTCGGACTGTCGATGGACCAACGTGCCATCGTGGATCCCTTCCGCTCGCTCTCGATGACTTCACGATATGTCGCGAGTCGGCCGAACTCAAGATATGTCGCGGATTTCAGGGTCGTGTCAGGGACGGCTCGGGGTCGGGTACGGGAACGGCCGAGGGGCCCGGGTCGGTGAAGACCCGGGCCCCTCGGCCGGATGACGCCGCTCACGGCGGCTCCGCGTGACTACTCCTCGTCCTCGTCGTCCAACCGGGCCAACCAGGTGGCCAGTCGTTCGACGGGGGTCTCGAACTCGGGGTTGACGTCGGTGAACACCCGCAGCTGCTCGGCGAGCCAGGCGAAGCTGACCTCCTCCTCGCCGCGGCGGTTCTCCAACTCCTCGATCCCGCGATCGGTGTAGTACATGGAACCGGTCCTATTCCGCGGGCGGGAACACCGTGTCCACCAGGGCACGCTGCTCGGCCTCGTGGCGCTTGGCCGAACCGGCCGCGGGCGCGGAGGAGGCCGGACGCGAGATCCGGGTGAACGGGCGGTCGAGCTGCTCGGAGAAGACCAGCGCGACGAAGGGCCACGGACCCATGTTCGCGGGCTCCTCCTGGACCCACAGGACCTCGCCCGCGTTCGGGTAGGCCTTGAGCTGCTCGCGGATCTCCTCGATCGGCAGCGGGTAGAGCCGCTCCGCCCGGATGATGGCGGTGTGCTTGTCACCGCTCTTGCGGCGGGCCGCGTCCAGGTCGTAGTAGATCTTGCCCGAGCAGATGACCACGCGACGGACCTTGTCCGCCGAGATCGAGTCGTCCCCGATCAGCGGCTGGAAGTGGCCCGACGTGAAGTCGTCGGCGGCCGAGGTCGCGGCCTTCAGGCGCAGCAGCGACTTGGGCGTGAACACCACGAGCGGACGCTCGAACGGCGACTTCGCCTGCCAGCGCAGCAGGTGGAAGTAGCTCGCCGGGGTGCTCGGCATCGCGACGGTCATGTTCTCCTGCGCGCACTGCTGCAGGAACCGCTCGATGCGGGCCGAGGAGTGGTCCGGGCCCTGGCCCTCGTAGCCGTGCGGCAGCAGCATGGTGACGCTGGAGCGCTGGCCCCACTTCTGCTCGCCCGCGCTGATGTACTCGTCGATGACGGTCTGCGCGCCGTTGACGAAGTCACCGAACTGCGCCTCCCACATGACCAGCGCGTCCGGCCGGGTCAGGGAGTAGCCGTACTCGAAGCCCAGCGCCGCGTACTCGCTCAGCAGCGAGTCGTGCACGAGGAACTTCGTGGTGCCGTTGTCGAACTGCTTCAGCGGCGTGTAGGTCTCGCCGGTGTCGCGGTTCATGAGCGAGGCGTGGCGCTGACCGAAGGTGCCGCGACGGCTGTCCTGGCCGATCAGGCGGACCGGGTGGTCGTCCAGCAGCAGCGAGCCGAAGGCCAGCAGCTCACCGGTGGCCCAGTCGATGGTGTCGGTCTCGACCATCGTGGCGCGACGGGTCAGCTGGGGCGCCAGCCGCGGGTGCGGCGTGAAGCCCTCGGGCATCGACACCTGGGTGTCGATGACCCGCTTGACCGTCTCGGTGCTGATGGCGGTCTCGACCTTGGAGTGGTCCAGACGCGCCTCGGTGAACACCTCGGGCTTCACCACGGCGCCCGGCTCGATCGGCTTCTTCTCGACCTCGCGGGTCTCGGTGAAGGCCCGCTCCAGCTCGGACTGGTAGTCGCGCAGGGCCTGCTCGGCCTCCTCCACCGTGATGTCGCCGCGCCCGATGAGGGACTCGGTGAACAGCTTGCGGGTGGAGCGCTTGGCGTCGATGACGTCGTACATCAGCGGCTGCGTGAACGCGGGGTTGTCGGTCTCGTTGTGACCGCGGCGGCGGTAGCAGACGAGGTCGATGACAACGTCCTTGTTGAACGCCTGACGGTAGGCGAAGGCCAGGTGCGCGACCCGGACCACGGCCTCGGGGTCGTCCCCGTTGACGTGGAAGATCGGCGCCTGGACCATCCGCGCGACGTCGGTGGCGTACACGCTGGAGCGGCTGTCGGTCGGCGAGGTGGTGAAGCCGACCTGGTTGTTGACGATGACGTGGACCGTGCCACCGGTGCGGTAACCCCGCAGCTGGGACAGGTTCAGCGTCTCGGCCACCACGCCCTGACCGGCGAAGGCCGCGTCACCGTGGATGAGGATCGGCAGCACGGTGAAGCCGTGCGGGCCCTTGTCCAGCACGTCCTGCTTGGCGCGGACGATGCCCTCGGCGACCGGGTTGACCGTCTCCAGGTGGGACGGGTTGGCGGCCAGCGAGATCTGGATCGACTCGCCCTCGCGGGTCTGGAAGGTGCCCGCGGTGCCCAGGTGGTACTTCACGTCACCGGAGCCGTGCGCGCTGCGCGGGTCGAGGTTGCCCTCGAACTCACCGAAGATCTGCCCGTAGGACTTGCCGCAGATGTTGGCGAGGACGTTCAGACGGCCGCGGTGGGCCATGCCGATGACGGCCTCGTCCAGCTCGGCCTTGGCGGCCTTGGAGATCACGCCGTCCAGCAGCGGGATCAGCGACTCGCCGCCCTCCAGGGAGAAGCGCTTCTGACCGACGTACTTGGTCTGGAGGAAGGTCTCGAACGCCTCGGCGCTGTTGAGCCGGTGCAGGATGTGCAGCTGCTCGTCACGGTCGAGCTTCTCGTGCTCGCGCTCGATGTGCGACTGGATCCACTCCCGCTCCTCCGGGCTCTGGATGTGCATGTACTCGATACCCACCGTGCGGCAGTAGGTGTCGCGCAGCACGCCCAGCACGTCGCGCAGCTTCATGACCTGCTTGCCGCCGAAGCCCCCGGTGGGGAACTCGCGGTCCAGGTCCCAGAGGGTCAGGCCGTGCTCCAGCACGTCCAGGTCCGGGTGCTTGCGCTGCTCGTGGTCGAGCGGGTTGGTGTCGGCCATGAGGTGGCCGCGCACGCGGTAGGCGTGGATCAGCTCCTGGACCCGGGTGGTCTTGTCGAGCTGGGTCGCCTTGTTGACGTGGATGTCCTGGACCCAGCGGACCGGCTCGTACGGGATCCGCAGCGAGTTGAAGATCTCGTCGTAGAAACCGTCCTCGCCCAGCAGCAGCTGGTGGATGCGCCGCAGGAACTCGCCCGACTGGGCGCCCTGGATGATCCGGTGGTCGTACGTCGAGGTGAGCGTCATGACCTTGCTGATGCCGAGCTCGCTCAGGGTGTCCTGGGAGGCGCCCTGGAACTCGGCCGGGTACTCCATGGCCCCGACACCGAGGATGGTGCCCTGCCCGGGCATCAGGCGCGGCACGGAGTGCACGGTGCCGATGCCGCCCGGGTTGGTCAGGCTGATCGTGGTGCCCTGGAAGTCCGGAACGCCCAGCTTGTTGTTGCGGGCCTTGCGGACCAGGTCCTCGTAGCCGCTCCAGAACTCGTTGAAGTCCATCTCGTCGGACTTCTTGATGGAGGGCACGACCAGCTGACGGGAGCCGTCGGGCTTCTGCAGGTCGATCGCCAGGCCGAAGTTCACGTGTTCGGGCTTGGCGACGCCGGGCTTGCCGTCGATCTCCGTGTAGGAGTGGTTCATCTCGGGCAGGGCCTTGAGGGCCTTGACCATGGCGTAGCCGATGAGGTGGGTGAAGGAGACCTTCCCACCGCGGCCGCGCCGGAGATGGTTGTTGATGACGATGCGGTTGTCGAACAGCAGCTTGACCGGCACCGCGCGCACGCTCGTCGCGGTGGGCAGGGTCAGGCTCGACTCCATGTTGGTCGCGGTGCGGGCGGGTGCGCCACGCAGCCGCTCCTCGTTGACCTGGAGAGCATCGTTGGTGTTCTTGGGTGCAGGGGCCGCAGTGGCCTTCTTCTTCGGCGCGGGTGCGGAGGGGGCCTTCTCGGTCTGCGCCTTTGCGGTCGCAGTGCCCCCACCCTTCCCGTTGGCCGAGTCCGCGGGCTTGTAGTCCGCGAAGAAGTTCCACCAAGCCTTGTCAACCGAATTCGGGTCGGTGAGGTACTTCTGGTAAAGCTCCTCGACCAGCCACTCGTTCGGGCCGAAATCTGTCAGGGGTTGAGACGCCTCAGACGACACGGCGGAGATCGCCCACTTCCGCAGCTCGCTTGTGAATGATTAGGAAAGACGGGTGGCTGCTGGCAAGGCGGGCTCGAAGAAGCACGGAGTCGCTCCCCTTCGCAGGGAAGAATCTGTCCTGGCCAGCACTCGTCGGGTACAAGGCTACTTGTACCGACCTCCCTGACGGGAACATCGGTGTAGTTGAAACTGGGAGATACCTAACAATCTTTCACACGAACCTTGTCGCTACGTGCCGGTCACTTTGCGTTGCGTGGTCAACATGGAGCGTTTGCTCCTGTTTGTCGGGGTTTTCGGTGCGCATTCCTGTGACCGTCTCCGGCCAGGCGCCCTGTGGTGCGCACCACGTTTCCCGCCGGTGGCCGTGAGCAGGGCCACCGGACAGCAACCGACGGCCACCGGACCGCGTCCGACGGTGAAACGCCGGTGACCGGCGGCGGGGGTGTTCGGATCTGCGCGCTCTTCCCCGTTCTCCCCCATGGCGGAGCCGCCCGTGCCTACGATCGGCCTACGAACGCGACATGTCGGGTGGGGAGGACCGTGAAGGGACTCGGAGAACTGGAGGCGGCCATCATGGGAGCCCTGTGGAGCTCGGAGGGCCCGCTCTCCGTGCGCGGGGTCCGGGAACACATGGTCTACGACCGCGAGGTCGCCTACACGACCGTCATGACGGTCGCCAACATCCTCTTCCACAAGGGGCTGGTGGACCGTGAGAAGGACGGCCGGGCCTGGGTCTACTGGGCCCGGGAGACCCACGCCGAGTACACGGCCCGCGTGATGGGGGAGGTCCTGGAGACCGGGCCCGACCCCGGCGCGACCCTGCTGCGCTTCGTGGAGCGCTTCAGTGACGAGGAGATGGCCCGGCTGCACCACGTCTTCCGGCAGGTGCGCGACCGGCGCGGACCGGGCCGCACCCGCGCCTCACCGACGGCGTAGGGAACGCACGCTCGGGGTGGCGACCGCCGCGAACGTCGCCGCCAGCGTCAGCCCCGCCACGATCAGCAGGGACCGTTCCGGGCCGATGGCCTCCGCCACCGGCCCGATGGCGATCTGCCCCACGGGCATCGCCACGAACGACCCCAGGGCGTCGTAGGAGTACACGCGGGAGAGCCGCTCGGGCGGGACGTTCTCCTGCAACGACACCTCCCAGGCCACGGTGAACTGCTCCACCGCCACCCCGCCCGCGAACATCGCGGCGAACAGCAGCGGGACCAGCGGAGAGGGCCCGGCCAGGACGAGGAACGGCAGCGTCTGGAGCGTGACCAGCGCCGTGCCGTAGAACAGCGCCCGCCGCGGCTGCCAGCGCGCCGCGAGCACCCCGCCGACCAGCAGCCCCAGACTGTTGGCGGCCATGAGCAGGCCCCACGTGGTCCGTCCGAACGTGTCGTCCGCGATCCCCGGCCCCAACACCGCCGTGACCGACGACCACCCGGCGTTGACCACCATGAACTGCAGCACGATGATCCACACCCACGGCCGCGCCACGAACTCGCTCCACCCGTCCAGCAGGTCGCGCAGCACCCCGCGGCTCCGCGCCGACGTGGACGGCACCCGCAGGAACAGGAAGACCACCCCGGCGGTGGCGAACAGCAGCGCGTCCACACCGATCGCCCAACCCGGACCGACCAGGCCCACCAGGACCCCGCCCGCCGACATCCCGGCGAACATGCCCAGCTGCTTGGCGACGCCGGCCACCGCGTTGGCCTGGCGCAGCAGCGACGCCGGGACGGTCTGCGGGGTCAGCGCCGCGATCGCGGGCAGGTTGGCGGCGGCAGCGGCCCCGTTGAGCACGCCCAGCGCGACCATCAGCCAGAGGGTGGCCGCACCGCTGAGCAGGGACAGCGCCAGGACCGCCTGGGAGAGCGCCGCCAGGAGGCAGGCGCCCTGGATCACCAGGGTGCGCGGCAGCCGGTCCGCGAGGACCCCGCCGAACAGCAGGAGTGCCACGTTGGCCACGGACCGGGCGCCCACCACGAGCCCCACCTGGGCCAGGGAGCCGGTCACGTCGAGGACGGCGAAGGCCAGGGCCACGTGCGCCATGCCGTTGCCGAAGAGCATCAGCACCCGGCCGGTCACCAGGACGCGGAAGGGCGCGTGGGCCAGCGGTGCCGTGACTCCGGGCCCCGATCCCCTCGGCGCGGTCATCCGTGCCCCCGCTCCATCAGAGCCCACCCTCCGGTCACCGTGTCGACCGGGGCACCCTCTCCGAAGGCCGGACGCGGGTCAACCGGTTTTCCGGCGGCCGACCGCTCAGCGGCCGAGGACCCAGCTCCGGCCCTCGGCCGCCAGCTTCTCCACCAGGGTGGCGCTGTCGTGCTCCTTCGCGAAGAGGTGTTCGGGGCGGGTGATCGGCACGATCCACAGCCACCGCACGGGGTCGCCCTGGAAGGACAGCCCGGAGGTGTCCGGCGGGACCCGGGTGGGATCGGTCACCAACGGGGTCGGGTCCTCCAGGAGCAGGACCGCGCCCGCGCCGCCGCGCATGGAGCGGTCCTCGGGGTTGTCCAGCCACTTGATGGTGTGCCCGGTCCCGAACCACGTGACCGCACGCCAGGGGAAGGCCCCGATCCACCGGAAGATCCGGGCCGCGTGGTGCGCGGGCAGGGTCGTGGCCAGGGCCAGCTCCACCCGGGCGTGGTTCGAGGTGTCGGCCATGTACCGGTCCAGGGTGGGCATCCGCTGCCCGCACATCCCCACCGTGGAGAGCACCGTGAAGGGCCGGTCGCGCGAGGGCGGCCGCTCCGAGACCCGCAGCAGCGGCGGGTGCCCGTCGGACACGTCCCAGTAGTGGCCGGGCTCGCCCACCCTGCGGTTCAGGTGGCTCAGGACGGTCCGCTGCACGCTGCGCCACGCCCCGGAGGCGCGCCGCCAGTCCCAGTAGGCCTCGGCGTGCACCACGCGCGGCCACAGCTGGTCGCGCACCGAGTCCAGTTCCCAGGCGTAGGCGCTGCGCCCGATCGCCTCGCGCGCGTAGCCGGGCAGGCCGCTGTCGGCCTCCGCCCAGCCCGGGATCACCGCGAGCAGACCCTCCTCGTCCACCAGGGCCACCCCGTCGCCCTCCTCGAACCACACCGCGCGCAGCGTGGCCGGGTCGAAGCGCGGACGCCCCTGCGGGTGCTTGGTGTGGCCCTCCGGCATGAGCGGTGCCTGACCCCGGTGGAGGCCGCCCGACGCGCTCTCGCGGGGGGCCGCCTCGTGGTTGGCCAGCCACACCGGTACCCGGATCCGCTCACGGGCGTCGAGCAGGTACGCGGCCGTGGTGTGGGAGTCGCACTCGACGACGACGCGGCGGCTCTGGTAGGGACTGATCTCGTCCAGCAGGACGTCGATCTCGGTCACCGGCCCTCCCACGCGCCGACGGGCTGTCATGTCGTCGTGTCCGCCGGAAGCGGGCGGAGCCGCCCGGCCTGTCCACGAGCTAAGTAGAATCGACGGTAGTGCCCTGACAGTCGGAGCAGCACCGCAGTCGCGTATAGGTCGTATAACGACCCGTGCCGCCACCTCCCTCCCGCACCGGGCGCAGACCACCGACTCCACTCCTTACGGATCCTTATGCCCGCCGAGCTCACATTCGTCGCACCCCGCCGCGCCAAGCCGCCCCGGCACCTGGCCGACCTCAGCCCCGAAGAGCGGCTGGAGGTCGTCAGGGAGCTGGGCGAGAAGCCCTTCCGGGCCAAGCAGATCGCCAAGCACTACTACGGCGGGCTGGAGTCGGACACCGCGAAGATGACCGACCTCCCCGAGTCCTCCCGGGAACGGCTCGGTGAGGCGCTGCTGCCCACCCTGCTCACCCCCGTCCGGCACATCACCTGTGACAACGGGATGACCCGCAAGACCCTGTGGAAGGCCTTCGACGGGGTGATGTTCGAGTCGGTGCTCATGCGCTACCCGGACCGCGTCACCCTGTGCATCTCCTCCCAGGCCGGGTGCGGCATGAACTGCCCCTTCTGCGCCACCGGCCAGGCGGGTCTCACCCGTAACCTGTCCACCGGCGAGATCGTCGACCAGGTCGTGGCGAGCGCCCGCGACCTGGCGCGCGGCGAGGTCGCGGGCGGCCCGGGACGGATCAGCAACATCGTGTTCATGGGCATGGGCGAGCCCATGGCCAACTACAAGCGGGTGCTCCAGACCGTCCGCCAGATCACCGACCCGGTCCCCAACGGGATGGGCATCTCCCAGCGCGGCGTCACCGTCTCGACGGTGGGCCTGGTCCCGGCGATCAACAAGCTCATCGACGAGAGGATGCAGGTCCGCCTGGCGATCTCCCTGCACGCCCCCGACGACGAGCTCCGCGACGAGCTGGTGCCGATCAACACCCGCTGGAAGGTCGACGAGGTCCTCGACGCCGCCTGGCGCTACGCCGGGACCACCGGCCGCCGCGTGTCCATCGAGTACGCGCTGATCAAGGACATCAACGACCAGGCCTGGCGGGCCGACCTCCTCGGCAAGCTCCTCAAGGGCCACCTGGTGCACGTCAACCTCATCCCGCTCAACCCCACCCCGGGGTCGAAGTGGACCGCCTCGCGCCCCGAGGACGAGCGCGAGTTCGTCCGGCGCCTCCAGTCCCACGGAGTCTCGGTGACCGTCCGCGACACCCGCGGCCAGGAGATCGACGGGGCCTGCGGGCAGCTCGCCGCCGCCGAGAAGTAGACCGACGTGGTCGAGACCGCCCTGGCCTTCGCGGTGGCCACCGCGGCCGGGCTGGTCCCGCTCATCAACATCGAGCTGTACCTGCTGGGCGCCGTCGCCCTCGTGGACGACGGCGCCCTCGTGCCGATGGCCCTGGCCGCCGCGCTGGGCCAGACCCTCGGCAAGATCCCGTACTACTACGTGGGGTACGGGACGATCTCCACGCCGTGGCTGCGGCGCCGCGCCGCCACCCCCGGCCGGTGGACGGAGCGGGTGTCCCGCTGGCGGGCCCGGGCGGAGGAACGCCCCGTCTGGGGGGCGGGCCTGCTCGCCCTGAGCTCCTTCGCCAGCGTCCCGCCGTTCATGGTGGTCTCGGTCCTCGCCGGGGTGCTGCGCATGAACCTCGTGCTGTTCTGCGCGGTCACCTTCGCCACCCGGTTCGCGCGCTTCCTGATCCTGGTCCTGGCCCCGGCCTGGGCGATGTCCTTCCTGCCCTGAACCCCGGCGGGACCTCAGCCCCCGGCTCGGGGATCGGTGAGACCCACCAACCGGGCCAGCATCAGCCGCAGGTCACGCAGGTGCGTGTCGGCGTCGAACCCGGTCTCGGTGGCCGCGCGCAGGAACAGCGCGCCGACCAGCGTCTGGATCCAGCCCGCGGTGGCCTCCGCGTCCAGGGCGGGATCGGCCCCGCCCTCCCGGGTCGCCCGGGACACCAGGCGGGTCAGGGCGTCGAACTCGGCGCTGTTGTCGGCCTCCAGCGCCTCGGCCAGCTCGGGAACGCGCGGGGCCTGGCGCAGCGCCTCCAACACCAGCCCGGCGGCCACGGGGTTCGCCGCCGGAGCCGCGAGGTGTTCCACCAGGTCGAGGAGGGCGGATCCGGGGTCCGCGTGGTCGCGAGCGACGGCGATCCGCTCGGCGTCGTCGCCTCCCTCGTCGGTCAGGAGGGCGATCAGGATCGCGCGTTTGCTGGGGAAGTAGTGGAACAGCGTGCCCGAGCTGATCCCGGCGGCCGCACGGATCTGGGCGGTGGAGGTACCGTCCAGGCCCTGGGTGGCGAACAGCGGAGCGGCGGCGTGCATGATGTGACGGCGTTTGGCCCGGTACTGGGCGGGATCGACCTTGCGCATGACCTATCTCCCTACCACTCGGCGGCCGTCACGGTAGACCGCGGCCACGTCGCGGATCGCCGAGATGTCGGCCAGTGGGTCACCGGCCACGGCGAGCAGGTCGGCCGCGCGGCCCACCTCGACGGCGCCGACCTCGTCGGTGCGCAGCACCCGCGCGGCCTCGCTGGTCGCGGCCCTGAGCGCCGCGTGCGGGCCCATACCGCTCTCCGACAGCAGTTCCAGTTCACGGTGCAGACCGTCACCGAAGCCGACACCGGGCACGGCCGCGTCGCTTCCGGCCACGATCCGGCCGCCCGCGGCGTGCAGCTCGCCCGCGCGCTCCCTGAGCCGACGGTGCACCTCGTGGTCACCGCCCACCTCGGTCACGGCCAGGGTCGGCGTGACGGGGATGTCGCGCTCGACCAGCTCGGCCAGCAGCTCCTCGGGCCAGCCGTCGAGGACACCGCGGGCCTCCAGGTGTTCGAGCCCGTCCACCCCGGCGGCCAGGGCGTCGGCCAGGTCGGCTTCGGCGCCCCAGTGCGCGGTCACGGGCAGGCCGTGTTCGTGGGCCTCGGTGACGACGGCTTCGAGGATCTCGAAGGGGATCGGGTCCAACTCCCGGCGCCCGGGTTCCCCGCTCTCCTGCACGACCTTGATGAGGTCCACGGGGTCCGCGCCGGAGGCGAGCTCGCGTACGGCGCTCCGGGCCTCCTCCGGGGTGGCCGGGAGGCGGACCGTGCCGGAGTCCGGCTCCACACCGAAGGTCACCACCGGGTGGCCGCCCGGGGTGGTGAACAGGGGACCCGAGGTGAAGAGCCGAGGGCCCTCCAGTTCGCCCCTGCGGAGCATCCGGCGCATCTCCGTGATCCAGACGTGGTCGTCACCCAGCCCGCGCACCGTCGTCACACCGTGGTCGATCAGGGCGCGCCGGGCGGACGGGGCGTAGCGCGCCATCTCGTAGACCACCCCCGGCATGTCGGCCGTCCCCAGCTCCTCCCCGGGATCCTGCTGCGGAAAGCCGAGGTGCACGTGGAGGTCGATCAGGCCGGGCAACAACGTGTGCCCGCCGAGGTCCACGATCTCGGTGCCCGCCGGGAGTTCGAGGTCGCCGTCGTCCGCGATCCCGGCGATGACGCCGTCGGAGACCAGTACCGTCGTGCTCTCACGCGGTTCCAGTTCCACTCCGGTGAGGACCGTGGCCCCGGTCAGCGCGAGGTGACCTCGCTGTGGTTCCGCCCGGGGGCGGTACATGGTGGCGAGGTAGTGGCCCACACCCCCGGTCCCGGCGAGGAGGCCCAGGCCGCCCAGGACCAGCAGTCCGCGCAGGACCCTTCGCCTCGTGCTCCTCCCGCCGCCGGTCGAACCCCGCTCCGCCGTTCCGTCCGCTTCTTCGCCCATCGACCGCCCCGAGTCTCGTACATTAATAGACCGACTGATCTGTTTATGTTAGCGATCGTGCGGGACCGAAGAGAGGGCGGGGCCGGATCCGCTCAGAGGGCGTGGTCGGCGAGGCGGGTGACGGCCGAGACGACCTCGGGACCGTGGATCGTCCTCGGGTCGTTGTGGCCCGCTCCCGGCAGGACGACCTCCTCGAACAGGTCCGCGCTGGCCCCGGCCACCTCGTGGCTCTGTTCGGGCGGTACGACGGCGTCGGCGTCACCGACGACCACGGTGGTGGGCCGTTCGACCCCCGCGACCCGTTCCGCGACCGGGAACTCGTCCCGCAACAGCGCCCGCACGGGCACCACCGGGTAGTGGTGACGGCCCAGGTCGGCCAGGGAGCTGAAGGGCGAGCGCAGGAGGAGCGCCGCCGGTGGGCGCTGTTCGGCCAGGTCGGCGGCCACGGCCGCGCCCAGGCTCTCCCCGAAGTACACGGTGCGGTCCGCGTCGAAGCCGCGCTGGGAGAGGTGGTCGGCGGCGGCACGCGCGTCGGCGGCGAGACCCTTCTCGCTGGGGGAGCCCGGGTTGCCCCCGTACCCCCGGTAGTCGAAGAGCAGCACGGAGAACCCCTCGGCGGCCAACGCGCGTGCCAGCGGTGCACGGGACCGTCGGTCGCCCGCGTTGCCGTTGGTCACCAGCACGGCCGCCTCCCGGTCCCCGGCGGTCGGGGGTACGAACCAGCCGCCCAGTTCGAGCCCGTCCCCGGTGCGCAGCCGGACGTCCTCGGCACCCTCGATCACGGACCCGGCGGCGGGGGGTTCGTCGTGGGAGGGGAGGTAGATCACGGATCGCTGCATGGCCCACAGAAATCCCAACAGCACCACCAGCACCAGTGCCGTCACGGCCGTCACGATCAGGACCGGTCTCACCAAGGTTCCTCCCGGGGTTGGTGCCCTGTCGCGTGGAGTACCCGTTCACCGTGGCTGATACCGGACGGTCCGCCGTGGAACCGGAGCGCGGTGGGCGGCGTCTGTTCCTGTGCCTGATCACCGAACAGCAGGGAGGCCGCCATGCGGGCCGGACGCAGTGGGATCGTCGTCGGAACGGCGCTGGGAGCGTTGCTCCTGGCCACCGGATGTTCCTTCGAGTGGAGCATCGGGGACACCGAGCCTCTGGGCGGCGACGCCTCGGACGCCTCGGACGCCGCGAACGGCGAGGAGAGCACCGGGGGCGACACCGCCGCCGCCGTGGACGTCGCGGAGGTCGAGCGCCAGTCGAGCGATCGGCTGGCCGAGCAGGTCGGCCAGGCGCCGGACGACTTCAGTTGCCCCGGGGACCTCCCGGCCGAGGAGGGCGCGGAGATGCGTTGCGAACTCACCCACGGGGGACAGACGCTCGGTGTGACCCTCACCGTGACCTCGGTCGACGGCGGTGACGTCAACTGGGACGTCCTGGTCGACGAGTAGCACCCACAGGGCCCGGGAGGGCCGCCCGAGACGCCGAGCGGCGCACCGGGCGGCCCCCCGGGCCGGGGCTCGGACGCTCGCCAGGTCGCGGAACCCCAGCGGCCCCAGCCCCCGGCGGGCGGCACCGCCCCGAGGTGGAGGGGGAGCGCCGCGGTGTCGAACCCGACCGGCGGCGGACGGGGCGGGAGCGCGAAGGCACAGGCCGTGCACGTGCACGTGTACGTGCACGTGCTCGTCGCGGGGCGAGGGGCGTGTGGGGCCCGGGCGTACACTCGGGGCACGTTCGGGGCCGTTCGCGGGTTCGGGTCCCAGGTCACGAGGGGGGAAGTTCGATGGTGCAGGTCGCGGTCGCCCAGTTCGCGCCGGGGCAGGACAAGGCCGAGAACCAGCGGTCGGTCGCGGAGCTGACCGCTCGCGCCGCCGCCCGGGGCGCGCGCGTGGTCCTGTTCCCCGAGTACACGATGTTCACCGCTCCGTGCACCGACCACCGGTTCGTGGAGGCCGCCGAACCCCTGGACGGGCCGTTCCTGGACGACGCCGCCGACACCGCCCGTCGGGAGGGCGTGTACCTGGTGCTGGGAGTGAACGAGTCCGGGGGAGAGGGTGCCACCCACTTCACGAACACGCTCGTCGCTCTCTCGCCCGAGGGGAAGCGGGTCGCGCTCTACCGCAAGGTCCACCTCTACGACGCCTTCGGCGCGAGCGAGTCGGACGTGGTCGCCCCCGGGCCGATCGACGACCCGGAGACCTTCACCGTCGACGACGTGGTCTTCGGCCTCCAGACCTGTTACGACCTGCGCTTCCCGGAGGTGACCCGGCGGATCGCCGACGCCGGGGCGGACGTGGTGCTGCTGGCGGCGCAGTGGGTTCCGGGGCCGCTGAAGGAGGACCACTGGCGCACCCTCGCCCGGGCCCGCGCCATCGAGAACACGGTGTACGTGGCCGCCTCCGGGCAGTCCGCGCCGACCGGCGCGGGCAACAGCGTGGTGGTCGACCCGATGGGGACCGCGCTGGCATCCCTGGGGGAGCAGACCTTCGAGGTGGCCTCGGCGGAGGTTTCGGCCGCGCGTGTGGAAGCGGTCCGTGTCACGAACCCGGCGCTGTCCCTGCGCCGATTCTCGGTGGTTCCGCACGACCAGGACTGAGTCCCAGCCCCGCACGGGACGGGACATATCCGGTTCTTCGTAGGAAAGATCCTCAATGAACTGGGGTCTTCCCAGGGTTCGTCACTTAGGGTTATGATCTCCCTGCACGGAGTGATTTAGATCGGTCCGGACCCTTCCAGGTGCCGAGAGCTTCTGATTCAATTAAGAGCCGGTAACTATCGGCCCGCCAGACTGTCCTAAACCACGGGGGGAGCAAGGACATTGCGCGGAATGAGCACGATGTGCGAACGGGACACGAGGCCCGACGCCGCATCCGAGATCCACGTCTACGACCCGAGCTGGCTCAGCGGAGCGCAGTGCATGGGGGATGCCTGCGTCGTCTGCCACGTCAAGTGGCCCCGGCCCCGCCGGGTCCTGGGCGAACTGCCGGACGGCAGCCACGTGTACGGATGCGACGAGTGCGCGGGGATCATCGGTCACCAGCCGGTCTCCGCGGGCGGGTCGCTGATCGCGGCACGCTAGGCGATGAAGGCCGGTGAACACGGTCGCGCTCCGGGTCCAGGGGGAGTCTTGAGGACCCGGAGCGCTTCCGTTGACGCACCCGCTTCCATGGGGAGGAGGGGAATTGAGCGCGTCTATCCAGGATGGTCTCTCGTGGCGCGCTCGGCGCGCGGTCGCGCCCGGTGAAGGGCGCCGGTGAACCACGATACTCCGTGTGGCCCGCCGTAGACCGTCAGTGAGAGACATCCGTCCACTATTTCGACGGGTCCCGTGCTAGCCGTTGGTCGGGAACCCCAGGTCGACGCCGCCCTCGGGGCGCTGTCCCGGGTCGGTCCACCGGGCCGTGACCGCCTTCGTCCGGGTGTAGAAGTGGACTCCCTCGGTGCCGTGCGCGTGCGAGTCGCCGAACAGGGACTGCTTCCAGCCGCCGAAGGAGTAGTACGCCATGGGCACCGGGATGGGCACGTTGATACCCACCATCCCCACCTCGATCTCGTTCTGGAACCGCCGCGCGGCCCCGCCGTCGTTGGTGAAGATCGCCGTCCCGTTGCCGTACGGGTTGCCGTTGACCAGCCGCACCGCCTCGTCGTAGTCGCGCACGCGGACCACGCTCAGCACCGGGCCGAAGATCTCCTCGCGGTAGCAGGACATCCCGGGGTCGACGTGGTCGAGGACCGAGGGGCCCAGCCAGAAGCCGTCCGCCTCCCCGCCCAGCACCGGGTGGACCCGGCCGTCGACCGCCAGGGTCGCCCCCTCACGGACCCCCGACTCCAGGTAGGAGGCCACCTTGTCGCGGTGCTCCCGGGTGACCAGCGGACCCATCTCACTGCGGTCGTCGTCCCCGGGGCCGACCCGCAGCCGGGAGACGCGCTCCCGGATACGCTCCAGCAGGTCGTCCGCGACCGCGTCCACCACGGCCACCGCCGAGATGGCCATGCAGCGCTCGCCCGCCGAACCGAAGCCAGCCGAGACCGCCGAGTCCGCCGCCAGGTCGAGGTCCGCGTCGGGCAGCACCACCATGTGGTTCTTGGCGCCGCCCAGGGCCTGGACGCGCTTGCCGTGCTCGGCGGCGTTGCGGTACACGTACCGGGCGATCGGGGTGGAGCCCACGAAGCTCACCGCCGCCACGTCGGGGTGCTCCAGGATCGCGTCCACGGCGACCCTGTCCCCGTGCACCACGTTGAAGACGCCGTCGGGCAGTCCGGCCTCGGCCCACAGCTCGGCCAGGATCAGGGACGCGGACGGGTCCTTCTCGCTCGGCTTGAGCACGAACGTGTTGCCGCAGGCGATCGCCACCGGGAACATCCACATCGGGACCATCGCCGGGAAGTTGAACGGCGTGATGCCGCTGACCACGCCCAGCGGCTGGAGGATCGAGTAGGCGTCCACCCCGGTGGACACGTTCTCGGAGTACCCGCCCTTGAGCAGGTGGGGGATGCCGCAGGCGAAGTCCACGACCTCCAGTCCCCGGGCCACCTCCCCCTGGGCGTCGGAGAAGACCTTGCCGTGCTCGGAGCTGACGGCCGCCGCCAGCCGGTCGCTGTTGGCGCGCAGCAGCTCCCGGAACCGGAACAGGACCTGGACCCGCCTGGACAGCGAGGTGTCCCGCCATCCGGGGAAGGCCGCCTTCGCCGCCGCCACGGCGATGGCGACCTCCTCGGCCCCGGCCAGGGCCACCGTTCCGGTGACCGCGCCGGACGCCGGGTTGTAGATGTCGCCGGTCCGCGCGGCGGGCCCCTCGTGGGCGCCGCCGCCGATCCAGTGGGTGACGTGCTTGCTCATGCTTCCTCTTCCTGGTGGGGCGGGCTTCAGGCCTGGTCCGCGACGGCGCGGACGGCGTCCAGCAGGATGTCGCGGCCCTCGGCGGCCTCCTCGGTCGACAGGGTCAGCGGCGGGGCCATGCGCAGCACGTTGCCGTGCACGCCGCCCTTGCCCACCAGCAGCCCGCGCTCACGGGCGGCCTCCAGCACCTTCCCGGCCAGCGGGGAGGACGGAGCACCGGTGGCGGGGTCGGCCATCTCGATCGCGAACATCAGGCCCTTGCCGCGCACGTCCCGCACGCAGTCGAGCTCGCGCAGCGCGCGCAGGCCCTCGACGACGGTGGCCCCCTGGCGGAGCGCGTTGCCCTGGAGGTCGTTCTCCAGCACGTAGTCGAGGGTGGCCCCGGCCGCCGCCATGGACACCGGGTTGCCGCCGAAGGTGGCCACGCCCAGCGCCGTCAGGCCGTCCATGAGGTCGCCGCGCGCCACCACGCCGCCCACCGCGAAGCCGTTGCCGAGCCCCTTGGCGAAGGTCATGGCGTCCGGGGTGACCCCGTGGTTGCCGATCCCGAAGAAGCTGGTCCCGGTCCGGCCCCACCCGGTCTGCACCTCGTCGGAGACGAAGAGGATGCCGTGCTCGTCGAGGACCTCCTTGTAGGCCGCGTACAGGCCGTCCGGGGGCATCGCGAACCCGCCCACGCCCTGGACCGGCTCCGCGATCAGGCACGCCACGTTGGGCGCGGCGGTGTCCAGGACCTCGCGCAGGTCGGCCACGCAGACGTCGATGTACTCCTGCTCGTCGAGGCTCCGGAACGCGGGGGAGGCGTGGTCGGTGCCGTGCAGGTAGTGCACGTTGAGGGGGGAGAGCGAGGAGTTCTTCCAGGCGCGGTTCCCGGTGACCGCGACGGTGCCGAAGGAGCGCCCGTGGTAGCTGCCGCGCATGGCCAGGACCTCGTCGCTGCCGCGCGCGTGCGTGGCCAGCAGCAGGGCGGTCTCGTTGGCCTCGGTGCCGGAGTTGGTGAAGAAGACCTTGGCGTCGGGGATGCCGGAGAGCCCGGCGATCCGCTCCGCCAGCTCCACCTGGGAGCGGATGAGGTAGAGGGTGGAGGTGTGGACGACGCCCTTGGCGAGCTGGCGTTCCACGGCCTCGCGGACCTCCGCGACGTCGTAGCCGAGCATGTTGGTCACGATGCCGGTGAAGAAGTCGAGGTAGGTGCGGCCTTCGGCGTCCGTGACACGGGCGCCCTTTCCGCTCACGATCTCCAGCGGGGACTCGTAGTACAGGGGCAACCAGGAGGGCATGACCGCGCGGTGGCGCGCAAGGAGTTCCGACATGCCCCCAGTCTCCCCAGCGCCGGGGGGCTTGGCCAGAATCACCATGTTGACAACATGCTGGTCGGCTTTACAACATGTAAAGCATCCGTCGGGTCGTCCCTCCGGTGCTCACGGGTGGGGGCGGCTCAGCACGGTGTAAAGCGAAACGCCCTCGAATCTGACAGAGCGTCCTAGACTGTCGCCTGTGCTTCCCACCCTTGCCGAGGTCCTCCAGCTGCCCGCTCTCCAGAAGGCCAGGCCCCGAGTGGTGGCCGGGTCCGAGTACCTGGACGTGGCCGTGCGCTGGGTCCACATCGCCGAGGTCACCGACCTGGCCCACCTGCTGCGCGGCGGTGAGCTGGTGCTCAGCACCGGCATCGCCATGCCCGACGACCCCGACGCCCTGCGCCGGTACATCGAGGACATCGCGGACGCCGGGGTCAGCGGGATCGCCGTCGAGCTCGGCCGCAAGTACCACGCCGAACTCCCCAAGGCCTTCCTCGACGCCGCCCGCGACGCCCGCGTCCCGGTCATCCTGCTCGACCGCGAGGCCCGCTTCGTCGAGATCACCGAGGCCGTGCACATCCGGGTGGTCAACGAGCAGCTGGAGGAGCTCCGCGAGTCCGAGAAGCTCCACTCGGTCTTCACCCAGCTGTCCGTGGAGGGCGCCGACGTCGGGCAGATCCTGCACGAGGTGGCCCAGCTCTCCGGCTGCCCGGTGGTCCTGGAGAACCTCACCCACCAGGTCCTGGCCTGCGACCTCAACGGCGAGGACCCCGGCACCCTGCTGACCGCCTGGGAGAGCCGTTCGCGCGCGGTCCGCACCGGGACACGGACCGTCCACGCGCCCGCCTCCGGCTGGCTGGTCACCACGGTCGGCGCCCGGGGACAGGACTGGGGGCGCCTGATCCTCATCACCGGGGCCGCCCCCACCGCCCGGCAGACCATGCTCATCGAACGCGCGGCCATCACCCTGGCCCTGGGCCGCCTGCTGGAGCGCCACCAGGAGAGCCTGGAGCGCCAGACCCACCGCACGATCATCACGGGCATCATCGACCGCGCCTACTCGGACCCGGAGGAGGCGCTGGTCCGGGCGCGCGCCGTGGGGGTGCCCCTGCACAACCGCGAGATGGTGGGCCTGGTCCTGCGCCTGCGTGAGAGCGGGACGGGCCTGGCCGCCCAGGCCCGCCTGTCCGACACCGCGGAGGGCGCCGCCCGCGCCTGCCGCGAACTCCGACTCCCCGCGCTGGTGGGCTCCCTCGACGACCTACGTGTGGGCATCCTGCTGGCGCTGCCCGACCGCAGGCGCCTGGACGCCACACTGCACCTGCTCGCGGACCGGGTCCGGGGCGCGGTGGGGGACGCGGCGGTGCTCGCCGTGGGGTCGACCGCCGACGACGTCCGCGAGGTGCGCCGCTCCTTCCTCGAAGCCCGACAGGTGGGCGACGTGGCGATCAAGCAGAGCGACCGGCGTCCCTTCTACCGCCTGCCCGACCTGCACCTGCGCGGGCTGCTCCACCTGTTCCGCGACGACGAGCGCCTCCAGACCTACGTGGAGCGCGAGCTCGGGCCGCTCCTGGACCACGACGCCCGGCACGGCGGAGACCTGGCCGACATGCTCCGCCACTACCTCGGCGCGGGGCGGAACAAGGCGCTGGCCGCGAGCCGGGCACACCTGTCCCGGCCCGCCTTCTACGAACGGCTGCGCCGGATCGGCAACGTGCTCGACGCCGACCTGGAGTCGGTGGAGACCTGCCTGTCCCTCCACGTGGCCCTGCTGTCCCTGGACTCGCTCCGGGACCAGCAGTAGGAGACCTCGGGTCGACCGGCTCGTCACACCGGGTGCAGTACGTTGGATTCCGTTGTGAATCCCGGGTCTGACAAGGGATTCCTGATTTTCAAGCGTGGAGGCGCCAGTGACCGAGCTCCCCGACCCCGGACCCGCGCGACGGGTCAACGGGGTGGTGCTGGACGAGACGGCCAAGCGCATCATCGAGGTCCTCCAACAGGACGGACGCCTCTCCTACGCCGCCATCGGCAAGAGGGTGGGCCTCTCCGAGGCCGCCGTCCGCCAGCGTGTGCAGCGCCTCCTGGAGTCCGGGGTGGTCCAGGTGGTGGGCGTCACCGACCCCATGACCCTGGGCTTCGAGCGTCAGGCGATGATCGGCGTCCGCACCAGCGGCGACCTCAACGCCGCCGCCGACGCGGTCTCCGACCTGGCCGGAGTCGAGTACGTGGTGATCACGGCGGGCTCCTTCGACCTCATGGTGGAGGTCGTCGCGGAGGACGACGCCCGCCTGCTGGACATCCTCGCCGCGATCCGCGCCGTGGAGACCGTGGAGAGCACCGAGACCTTCCTCTACCTCAAGCTCCGCAAACAGAGCTACGCGTGGGGGACCCGGTAGCTGTGCCCCTTCGGGCCTGACGCTTCGCCTCGGCCCGTGTTCGGGCACCCCCTCCTCACGGAAGGGGTACCCGGTCGGCCTTCCGACCCGTGGCCGAGGCGGTCGTCACAGCCCGGCGAGGGCCTCCTCCAGGATGTCCAGGCCCTCGCGGAGCAGGTCGTCCCCGATGACCAGCGGCGGCAGCATCCGGATCACGTTGCCGTAGGTGCCCGCGCTGAGCAGGACCAGGCCCCGGGAGTGGCAGTGCGCGAGCACCTGGGCCACGGCCTCGGGGTGGGGCTCCTTCCCGTCCTTGACCAGCTCGATGGCGACCATCGCGCCCCGGCCGCGCACGTCGCCCACGACGTCGAAACGGTCGGCGAAGGAACGCAGGCGGTCCAGCATGAGCGCACCGATCTCGCGGGCACGGCCGGTGAGGTCCTCGGTCTCGATGACCTCCAGTGAGGCCAGCGCGGCGGCGCAGGCCGCCGGGTTGCCGCCGTAGGTGCCGCCCAGACCGCCGCCGTGCACGGCGTCCATGAGCTCGGCCCGGCCGGTCACCGCCGCCAGCGGCAGGCCGCCCGCGATGCCCTTCGCCGTGGCGATCAGGTCCGGGACGATCCCCTCGTGGTCGCAGGCGAACATGTCGCCGGTGCGCGCGAAACCGGTCTGCACCTCGTCCGCGACGAACACGATCCCGTTGGCGCGGCAGAACTCGACCAGCGCGGGCAGGAACCCGGGGGCGGGCTCGATGAAGCCGCCCTCGCCCTGGATGGGCTCGATGACCATCGCGGCCACGTTCTCGGCACCGACCTGCTTGACGATCTGGTCGATCGCGGCGGCCGCCGCCTCGGGGCCGCAGTTCTCCGGGCCGGTCGGCCAACGGTAGGCGTAGGCCATCGGCATGCGGTGGATCTCTCCCGCGAACGGCCCGAAGCCCTGCTTGTAGGGCATGTTCTTCGCGGTCAGACCCATGGTGAGGTTGGTGCGGCCGTGGTAGGCGTGGTCGAACACCACGACGGCCTGCCGCCCGGTGGCGCTGCGGGCGATCTTGACGGCGTTCTCCACGGCCTCCGCGCCCGAGTTCAGCAGGATGGACCGCTTCTCGTGGTCGCCCGGGGTGACCCGGTTGAGCGCCTCGCACACCTCCACGTAGGCCTCGTACGGGTTGACCATGAAACAGGTGTGGGTGAAGCGGCCGAGCTGCTCGGCGGCGCGCCCGACCACGCGCGCGTCGGCGTTCCCGACGTTGGTCACCGCGATCCCCGAGCCGAAGTCGATCAGCGCGTTGCCGTCGACGTCCTCGACGATGCCGCCGCCCGCGCGCTCCACGTACACCGGCAGCACGCTGCCGACGCCCTGGGCGACGGCGGCCGACCGGCGCTTCTGGATCTCGCGGGACCTGGGGCCGGGGATCTCGGTGACGATCCGGCGGGACTGGACGACCTCGGTCTGTGCCATGCGGCTGCCTCCTTGTGCGGTGCGACGGTGCGGACGAGCAAGACACTAGATCGCGCCGAACCGGACACCCATGGACACAGTGGATAATCGGTGGGGAGTCGTGTGCCATTGCGTCAGGGAGCGACGGGGGAGACCGGATGCCGCCGACACTGGGAGCGCTGCTGCGCACGCCGAGCCTGCGCCTGCGCCTGCTCACCGGCCAGGACCGCACGCACCGCCAGGTGGAGTGGGTCGCGGTCAGCGAGCTGGCCGACCCCACTCCCTATCTCGCCGGGGGAGAACTGGTGCTCACCACCGGGGTGCGGTGGGTGGACCGGCTCCCCGACCTGCGCGACTACGTGCGCCGCCTGGCCGAACGCGACATCGCGGGGATCGGCTTCGGCGCCGCCGTGAACTTCGAGCACACCCCCGACGAGCTGGTCGCCGCCGCCGAGGAGTTCGGGGTGGCGCTCCTGGAGGTCCACCGCCTGACCCCGTTCATGGCGGTCGGCAAGGAGGTCTCCCGGCTGCTCGCCCAGGAGGAGTACGAGGGGCTGAACCGCGCCTTCGCCGCCCAGCGCGCGCTCACCCGGGCCGCGCTGACCGGTGCCCCCGCCGTGGTCGAACGGCTCGCCCGCGAACTCGGCGGCTGGGTGCTGCTGCTCTCCCCGGACGGCGCGGTCCGGCACGCGGCCCCCGCGTCGGCCGCCGCGCGCGCCCCCGGCCTGGCCGACGAGCTCGCCCGGCTGCGCGGCGCGGGACCCCGGGCCAGCGTCTCGGTGGCCTCGGAGGGTGACCGCGTCTCCGTACAGCCCCTGGCCACGGGCGGCCGGGCACGGGGTTTCCTGGCCGTCGGCGGGGTCCGCGTGTCCGGTTCCGACGACCGCACCCTGGTCAACGCGGCGGTGTCCCTGCTCTCCCTCGAACTCGAACGCCCCTCGCCCGGCGCGGGGACCGGGGCGGGCGTGCTCACGGCCCTGCTCGACGGCGCCCTCGACCCCGTCCACCCGGGCGCCGCCGACCTGCGGTCGGTGCTGCCCGCCGAACCCGTGGTGGTGGCCGTCGGGACGGCCGTGCCGGACGGACCCCGACCCGACGGCGTCCTGGTGGCCGAGCACGAGGGCCGCACCGCGGTGCTGGCCGCCGCGAGTGCCGACGCGACCGTGTTCGGTGAGGTCCTGGCCGGACCGGTCGGGGTCAGCGCCCCGGTCGGCTACCCGGAGCTGGCCGCCGCGCGCTCCCAGGCCGAGCGGGCGCTGACCGCCGCCGAGGAGGAGGGGCGCGAGCTCCAGCGTTTCGACCAGCTTCCGGGCGGCCTGCTCGGTCTGCTGGACACCTCCGCCGGGGCCCGGCTGGCCGACGAGCTGCTGGCCCCCATCGACCGGCAGAGGGCCGCACCCGAACTCCTCGCCTCGCTGCGCGCCTACCTGGCCGCCTCGGGCCGCTGGGACACCGCCGCCGAGCGGCTGGGCGTGCACCGGCACACCCTGCGCTACCGGATGCGGCGCATCCGGGAACTGCTCCCCGGCGACCTGGACGACCCCGACCACCGCACCGAACTGTGGATCGCGCTGCGCGTCCGCGAGGGCCGCCGCTGACCCCCGCCGTCGGCGTCCGCACCAAGACGCCGTGCCGCGTTCCCTGCCCGGTCACCTCGGCTTCGGCTCACGACAGTCGGGGATCTGCACAGTGGAGACGTCCCCATGAGTGAAATGTCCGCTTCCGGGCGGACCACGTCGAGGAGTCCTCCGAACCATGCAGACCAGACCCGGCCGTAGGGTCGGCGCCATCGCCGCCGCGGCCTCAGCCCTCGCCCTCCTGGCCGCCTGCGGGCCGAGCGCCGAAGAGGACGCCTCGGCGGGCGGGGACGGGGCCTCCCCCGACACCCTGGTCATCGCCGCGGTCCCCTCGGAGGAGGCGGGCGGGCTCCAGAACAGCTACGAGCCGGTCATCAGGATGCTCAGGGACGAGACCGGCCTGGAGGTGGAGTTCCAGACCGCGACCGACTACGCGGCGGTCATCGAGGGCCAGCGCAGCGGCCGGATCCACATCGCCCAGTACGGCCCCTTCTCCTACTACATCGCCAAGAACGCCGACTCGGACATCAGCGTCGCGGGCGCCATGGTGCAGGAGGAGGGCCAGCCGCCCGGCTACGTCTCCTACGGCGTCGTCCCGGCCGACTCCGACATCGAGGGCATCGAGGACTTCGCCGGGAAGCAGCTCTGCTTCGTCGACCCCAACTCCGCCTCGGGGTACCTGTATCCGCTGGCCGGACTGCTGGAGGCCGGGATCGAGGAGGGCGACTGGGAGGAGACCTTCGCCGGGGGCCACGACGCCTCGGCCGTCGCGGTCGCCGCCGGTGAGTGCGACGCGGGCTTCGCCTTCGACTCGATGGTGGACGAGACCCTCGTCGACAGCGGCTCCCTGGAGGAGGGCGACCTGCGCGTCGTCTGGGAGTCCGAGACCATCACCAGCTCCCCGGTCACCGTCTACAACGGCCTGGAGCCGGAGCTGTTCGACACGGTGGTGACCGCCCTCCAGGAGAAGGCCAACCAGGACTACCTCGCCGCCAACGGCTACTGCGAGGCGGGCGACTGCGACCTCACCGACGAGCGGATCTGGGGGTGGGAGGCCGTCCCGGACGACTTCTACGCCCCGCTCGACGCGGTCTGCGAGACGACGGGGGCGCCGCAGTGCGCCGACGCCTGACCGAACCCGCGTGACCACGGGGCGCCCTCCTCCGACGGGCGCCCCCACCTCCCGACCCGCCCCCTCCACTGACCTTGAGGAGTCGCGTGGACACCGCACCAGCCGCACCAGCCGCCGCACCCGGCACCCCGCCCGTGGTCCGCTTCGACGACGTGACCAGACGCTTCGGTGACACCGTCGCCCTCGACGGGGTGTCACTGACCGCCGACGCCGGGGAGGTGCTCGTCCTCCTCGGTCTGTCCGGTTCGGGCAAGTCCACCCTGCTCCGCCACGTGGACGGCCTCCAGGCGCCGACCAGCGGCGGGGTCGAGGTCCTCGGCGTGGACGTGACCGCCGCGCGCGGCCGCGAACTCCGCGCCCTGCGCCGCCGGATCGGCTTCGTCTTCCAGCAGTTCCACCTGGTGGGATCGCTCACCGTCCTGGAGAACGTGTGCACCGGGGCCCTCGGGCGCCTGCGCGGACCCCGCCTGGGACTGCCCACCTACCCGCGCGCCGTCCGCGAGGAGGCCCTGGCCCAGCTGGACCGGGTCGGCCTGGCCGACCGCGCGTTCCAGCGGGCCGACACCCTCTCCGGCGGCCAGCAGCAGCGGGTCGCCATCGCCCGCGCCGTACTCCAGCGCCCCGAGGTCCTGCTGGCCGACGAACCGGTCGCCTCCCTGGACCCCGAGTCGGCGCACCAGGTGATGGAGCTGATCCGGGAGGTCGCCGCCGAGGAGCGGCTGACCGTGCTGTGCAGCCTGCACCAGGTGGACCTCGCCCTCTCCTGGGGCGACCGGATCGTCGGCCTGCGCTCGGGACGGGTGGTGCTGGACAGCCCGGTCCGCGAACTCGACCGGGCCCGGGCGATGTCCGTCTACGGACGTGTGGGCGGCGCCCCCGTGACGGTCGGCTGACGGTGAACGTGCGAATGAGGCCCGAACCCGCCGTCCGACCGCGCACCCTGGCCGCGCCCGGCCCGAGCGGGACGGCCGCGGCGCTCACCCTGCTCGCCCTGGTCGGGATCGGCGTGTGGTCCGTCCTCGACCTCCGCGTCAACGTCGCCACCCTCGTCTCCAGCGCCGACAACGCGTCCGACTTCCTCTCCCGGACCCTCCCGCTGGACTTCCCCGCCCCCGGTGAACTGGTCGAACCCCTGGCCACCACCCTGGCCATCGTCATCGCCGCCACCCTGCTGTCGGTGGTCCTGAGCCTTCCCCTCGCGGTGTGGGCGGCCGGGAACACCACCCCCGGGCGACCGGCCCGGCTGGCCGCGCGGGCCCTGATCGTGGTCGCCCGCGCCGTCCCCGACGTCGTGCTCGCGATCCTGTTCTTCCGCCTCTTCGGCTTCGGCGCCGTGACCGGTGTGCTGGCGATGGGGCTGCACTCGGTCGGCATGGTCGCCAAGCTCTACGGCGACGCCGTCGAGCAGATCGACGAGGGTCCGCGCCAGGCGCTGCGCGCGGCGGGCGCGAGCCGCCTCCAGGAGCTCACCGGCGGGGTGCTGCCCCAGGTGCTGCCCGCCTTCGTCGCCACCGCCATGCACCGGCTGGACATCAACCTCCGGATCTCCGTGATCCTCGGTTTCGTGGGCGTCGCCGGGATCGGCCAGGACCTCGCCCACGCCCTGGGCCGCCTCGACTACCAGCGCGGCATGGCCCTGGCGGTGGTCGTGCTGGTGCTGTGCGTCGTGATCGAGCTGGCGTCCGTCGCCGTGCGCCGGGCCCTGCTGCCGCACACCGACCAGCGCCCCACCGGGATCACCGGGCTCACGGCCCGCCTGCGCCGACGTGCCCCCGGCATGGCGGGGGAGCCACACGCCGCAGTGGACCCCCGGGCGGCCTCCGCCGCCGCACGGGCCTCGGCCCGGGTGAGCCCGCCCTGGACCCCCTCCCGGGTGCGCCGGGCCCTCTACGCGCTGGTCACCGTGGCGGTCCTGGCCGGGTCGGTCGGCTACTCGCTGGCGGACTTCACCGGGTTCGTCGACTCCGGCCGGGGGCCGCTGGGCGCCCTGGCACTGTTCTGGCCGCCGGAGACCGGGGGGATCGGGGAACGCCTCATCCAGGGCCTGCTGGTCACCGTGCAGATCGCCTTCGCCGCCACGTTGCTCGGCCTGGTGCTGGCACTCCCGGTGGGCGTGCTCGCCGCGCGCAACGTGGCCCCCCACCACCGTGTGGGGCAGGCCTGCCGGATGTTCGTCGTGCTGGTCCGCGGCGTCCCCGAACTCATCCTGGCCATCGTCCTGGTGGTGATGATCGGGCTCGGTCCGGTGGCGGGCACCCTCGCCCTGGCCATCGGTGCCGTCGGACTGCTCGGCAAGCTGGTCGCCGACTCGGTGGAGGAAGTCGACCCCGGTCCCGAGCAGGCGCTGCGGGCCACCGGGGCCAGCCGGGTCCAGGTGTTCTTCGGCGCCACACTGCCCCAGGCGCTCCCCGCCTTCGTCGGACACGCCATGTACCAGCTGGACGTCAACATCCGGTCGGCCACCGTCCTGGGCATCGTCGGCGCGGGCGGGATCGGCTACGAACTGCTCAACGCCGCCCGGGTGCTGGAGTTCGGGGTGGTCACCCTCATCACCCTGATGGTCTTCGGGGTCGCGCTGGCCGTGGAGCTGGTCGCCGTGTGGCTGCGCGGGGTGGTCGGCGGCCGGACGTCCCACTGAGCGCGCGCCGGACCGGGCCCCGGGGAAAGTGGCACCGGTTCCGGCGTTCGCCGGGTGGGGGCGCGGAAAATGCACCACAATGGCCCTGATAGCTGGGGGTAGTCATCTGATCACGCGTGGTCGGGTGGTCAGGGGGGCGTCGTGAGGTCACTACAGGACGACGAGCAGATCGGCGGTCTGGGCTCCTACCCGACCACCGGCGGCCGGTTCGCGGGCCGGGACCGGGGGGCCGCCGGGGTCGGTGCGCCGTCCGTGCGCTGGAAGGCCCCGGCGGACCGGGGCGGGATCCGCTCCTTCCTGGCCTACCTGCGGGCCTGCCTGCGCCGCGAGTCCGTGCTCACCCACGTGGTGCGCGCCGAACGCCTGGACACCGACACCTGCGCCTGCCTTCCCGCCGGTCCCGAACTGCTGTTCAGCGGGGCCAGGGACACGCTGCCCGCGCACCCCGAGAGCGCCCGGGTGACCCGTCTGGCCGTACGGCACGGTCAGGCGCTGCGCTACGGCTACCCCCTGGTGATCCTCGGTGAGGGCGCGGACCGCGTGGCCCTGCCCCTCCTCACCGTGGACGTCCGGGCCGTGGACGAACCCGGGGCGGTCGGCGCCACCGGTCTCCCGGGCACCGGCCCGGGCCCGCTGGTGCGCGCCGTGGGTCGGCCCGACGTCAACACCGCCCTCCTCGCCCGGCTCGGCATCACCGACCCCGAGGACCTCTTCGAGCTGCGGACCCGTCTCCGCTCCGGGGCCCCCGACCCCGCGCACCGGCCCGCCGCCGTCGCCGACCTCGCCGTCAAGGTGCGCACCCTCCTCACCCGGCTGGAGATCGAACGGGTCGACGACATCGCCCCGCTCGGCACCCGGGGCAGGCCCCATCCGCTCACCCCCGGGGCGCACAACACCGCCGTGCTCTTCCGGGCGGGACCCACGGCGACGGGTGACGGCGCACCGGCCCCGGCCGAGGGGGTGGAGGGGGTCCTCACGGACCTCGACCCCACCCACCAGGACGGACTCGACCCCGGCGCCGTCCTCGGCACCGCGCTGGAGTCCCTGCTCGGCAGTTCCGCCCATGCCGCCCCCACCGCCCGGGTCACGGACCCCGCCGCAGGCCGGTGGATCCCCGAATCCCCGCTCCGCGGCCCGCGCGCCCACCGACGCGACCCCCGGGACCACAACCCCCCGACGGTCCCGGTCTCGGCCACCGAACTCAGCCAGCCCCAGTACGCGGTCCTGAGCGCCGCCATGCGCGAACAGCTCACCGCCGTGGCCGCCCCTCCCCGGAGCGGCGTCCACGACCTGGTCGACGCGCTCGTGCGCACCGCGGTCGCCAGCGGCCAGCGGGTCCTGGTGTGCGGCCGGACCGAGGCCGACCTCGACGCCGTCCTGGCCCGCGCCGACACCGCCCCCGCGCACCCGGTGGTCCGCGCGGGCGGCACCGGTGAACGCGCCGCCGAACAGCGCCAGCTCACCCGTCTGCTCTCCCGTCACGCACAGTCCCCGGCGGTCGCGGGCCCGCCGACCGACGGGGAGGAGGGCACCGGCCACCGGGACGACCTGGTCGCCTCGTGGAACCGGATCCGCCGGGTCTGGTCGGCCATGGACACGCTGGCCGCGGACGGCCACGTCCTCGCCCACCTGGCCGAGGAGCGCGGCCGCAGCATCGCCCGGGGCTGGGCCCCCGACACCCTCTTCACCCCCGAGCACGGCGGCCCCGAGTACTGGCTGCACCGGGCCGAACGCGCGGCCGGGGGCGGTCTGGGCGGCTTCCACCACCGCGCCGCCGTCCGCCGCGAACTCGGTGTGGCCACCGACCCCGAGGGGCTCGACCAGCTCTGCGCCGTGGCCCGGCTGGAGAGCGCGTGGCGCGAGGCCGTGGACCGCCGGACCCGCTGCGCGCCCCTGAACGAACTCACCCGGGAGCTGGCCGACGCCTGGGCCCGGCACCGCGCGGCCAGCGCCGCCTGCCTGGCCTCGGTGACCGGCCCCCGCCTCCGGCGGGGCCGCGCCTCCATCGAGAACCGCGTGGAGGCGCTCAACTGGAACCACGGAGGGAGCTGGCCCGGCCCGGCCGACCTCCTCGACGCGCTGCCGGTGTGGACCTGCCGCACCGACCAGGCCCGCGCCCTGCCCTCGGAAGCGGGCATGTTCGACCTGGTGGTCGTGGTGGGCGCCGAGCGGACCCGGGTCAGCGAACTCCTGCCGGTGCTCTACCGGGCCCACCGCGCGGTCGTCGCGGGCGACCCGGCCCACCCGGGCCCGGCCAGCGTGCTGGAACCGGAGGAGGAGCGGCGCGCCCTGGCCACCGCCGGTCTGGTCGCGGACCAGCTGGACGACCGCGCGCTCCGGTACGGCGCGGGTTCGGCGCTGCGGGCGGTGCGCGCGGCGACCCCGACGACGCTCTGGCTGGGCGAACACGACGGCGCCCCCGAGGTCCTGGCCGCGTCCGCCTCCCGGCACTGCTACGGCGGGCGGCTCGTGGTGGCGGGCCCGCCCCGGGGCGGCGAGGGGCCCGCCTTCGAGTGGCGCGACGTCGCGGGGGAGTGCGAGGCGGCGCCCGGGTCCTCCTACATCAACCGCGAGGAGGCCTACCGGGTGGCGGTGGTGGTGGCCGAGCTCGACCGGGAGCTGCCCGAGGGGGCCGACCTCGCGGTGGTGGCCCCGCTACAACCGCAGGTGGCGCTGCTCCGCAGGCTGCTGCGCCAACGCCACCTGCGCCGCCGGGTCCGGGTGGGCGGTCCCGACATGCTGGACACCGACGCCGCCGGTGCCGACGTCACCGTGCTCTCCCCGATGCTCGCGGCGGGCGCCCCGGCCATCGCGGAGCGCAGGGTGCGCCGGATGAACCACCTGTGGTCGTCCCTGCTCACCCGGACCCGCGAACGCCTCGTGGTGGTGGGCGACCGCGGGCACTGGACCGGTGGGGACGGCCCCCTCCGCGACCTCCTCGGCGGACGCTCCGGGCCCGGCACCACCCCGGCCGGCATCGCCCTGGTGGACGCCCTGCGCACGGCCGGTACCGGAGTGGAGGTGGGGCGCAGCTTCGACGGGTGGGCCGCCGACCTCGTGGTCGGCTACGGCGCTCGGCGGGTGCTCCTGCTGCTGGACGGGGAGCCGGACGGCCCCGCCCTGCGCCGTCTGCTCGCCAGGGGGGAAGCACTCAGCGAGGCCACGGACGACCTCGTGGTGGTGGTGCCCGCCTGGCGCTGCCTCACCGATCCCCGGACGCTGGTGGAGGAGATCCTCTCCGCCTGCTGACCCCTCGACCCCGGTCGGGTGTGCGGGCCCGCGCCCTATCCTGGAGCGAAGGACACATGCTCACAGAAGGGGACACGGGTGCCTGAGGGTCACACGCTGCACCGGCTGGCCGCACACTTCGAGAAGACCTTCGGCGGCGGCACGGTGAGGGCCGGCAGCCCCCAGGGACGCTTCGTCGAGGGCGCGGCCCGGATCGACGGCCGGGTCCTCACCGAGAGCGAGGCGCACGGCAAGCACCTGTTCCTGGGCTTCGACTCCGGCGAGTGGCTCCGCGTCCACCTCGGCCTCTACGGTGCCTGGTCCTTCGGTGACGCCGACGGCGAGCGCCACCTGGGCGCGCCCCGCGCGGAGGGTGCCGAACGCCTCGACCTGCGCCGCGATCCGGACGGCTTCGTCGTCCCACCGGAGCCGGTGGGCGCCGTCCGCGTCCGCCTGGTCAACTCCTCGGGCTGGGCGGACCTGCGCGGCGCCTCGGCGTGCGAGGTCATCACCGTGGCGGAGAAGCACGCCGTCCAGGCCAGGCTCGGTCCGGACCCGCTGCGCCCCGACGCCGACCCCGAACGGGCCTGGAGTGTGGTGAGCCGGTCCCGCAGCAGTCTCGCGGTGCTCCTCATGCGCCAGGACGTCATCGCGGGCATCGGCAACATCTACCGGGCTGAGTCCCTCTTCCGCGCCGGGCTCGACCCCCTGACCCCCGGCCGGGAGCTCACGCGGGAGCGGTGGGACGCCCTGTGGGCCGACCTCACGGCGCTCCTGCGCGACGGCGTCAGGGACGGTTACATCATCACCACGCGGCCGGAGGACCGGCCCGACCCCGACGCGCTCCCGGTGCCCCGGCCCGACACGCTCTACGTCTGTTACCGGACCGGGGACCCCTGCCGCGTGTGCTCGTCGCCGGTCTCCGCCACCGAGCTGTCCGGGCGCACCCTGTACTGGTGCCCCGGCTGCCAGGGGTAGCCGCCTCCCCGACCCTCCCGCTCCGGCGCGCCCCGCCCCGCGCCGCCGCCCCGAAAACCCCTGGGGTGCCCGGTACCGCCGTGGGTACAATCCCGTGTCGATCGCTTAACCGGTTCAGTGAACCGGCTGTTCGGAGCCCCGGTCCGCGACCGGGGACGGGAGGAGAGAGGACGTGAGGGAGACACTGTGGGTGCTCTGATGCGGAGGCCGACGATCATGGACATCGCCCGTGCGGCGGGGGTGTCCAAGGGGGCGGTCTCGTACGCGCTCAACGGGCGCCCCGGGGTCTCGGAGGAGACCCGGAGGCGCATCCTGGACATCGCCCACGACCTGGGGTGGGCACCCAGCAAGGCGGCTCGGGCGCTGGCCCCGGGCGGCCGGGTCGGCGCCGTCGGGCTGGTGGTGGACCGGCCGGCCCGTTCGCTCGGCATCGAACCGTTCTTCATGCAGCTGGTCTCCGGAGTCGAGACGGAGCTGGCCTCGGCCGGGGTGGACCTCCTGCTCCAGGTCACCGACGACCACCGGGCGGAGCTGGAGGTGTACCGGCGCTGGGCCTCGGAGCGCCGGGTGGACGGGGTGGTCATGGTCGACCTGCGGGCGGACGACCCCCGTCCGGAGGCGGTGCGTTCCCTGGGCCTGCCCGCCGTGTTCCTCGGCGGGCCGGAGGGCGTGGGCGGTCTGCCCTGCGTGTACTCCGACGACGGCGCCTCGGTCCGGGAGGTGGTCCGCTACCTCGCGGCGCTGGGGCACCGACGCGTCGCCCGGATCGCGGGCCCGGAGGACTTCCTGCACACCCGGGTGCGCGGCGCCGCCTTCCTGGAGGCCGCGGCCGGGGCCGGGCTGGCCGAGGCGTACTCGGTGAACGCCGACTACACGGGGGAGGCGGGTACCCGGACCACCCGGCGCCTGCTGGCCTCCGCGAACCGGCCCACCGCGCTGGTCTACGACAACGACCTGATGGCGGTGGCCGGGCTCGGTGTGGCCGCCGAGATGGGCGTGGACGTGCCGGGCCAGCTGTCGATCGTGGCGTGGGACGACTCGGCGCTGTGCCGTCTGGTGCGGCCCTCACTGACCGCGATCAGCCGGGACGTGGTGGGTCACGGTCGCCAGGTCGCCGGGATGCTCGGCCGGGTCCTGGACGGCGAGCGGGTGGAGAGCGAGGAGAGTCCGGTGGGGGAGCTGCACCCTCGTGGAAGCACGGGGCCGCTGGTGGGGGACCCCGAATCCGCTGTTACAAGCGGATAACACCGAAGTGTCGGGGATTGACGGGGTTCGCCGGTCCGTGTTGTTGTTAACGTCACTTACCCGGTTCAGCAACGGTCCTTCGCTCCCTCTATTGGGAGCGCTCCCAGCCTTCCGAGCCAGGATCGGCTTCCCCCATACGAAGGGCCGACCGGGTGAAAGGAGGAGTCGAGATGAGATCTCTGAGGCTTCCCGCCGCTCTGGCGGCGCTGGTGCTGGTCGCCAGCGCGTGCTCGGGCGAGGGCGCAGGGGGCGACTCCGGGGGCTACCCCCGGAACGAGACGCTGTACACGACGGGTACGGCCTGGGGTCCCCCCACCAACTGGAACCCCATCATGGAGGGCAACTACGCGGTCGGGACCGTCGGGCTGGTCTACGAGCCCCTCTTCGTCTTCGATCCCAGCGAGGGCGCGTACACGCCCTGGTTGGCCGAGAGCGACGAGTGGCCGGACGAGAACACGCACGTCATCACCCTCCGCGACGGGGTCGAGTGGAGCGACGGCGAACCCCTGGTCGCCCAGGACGTGGTCACCACCCTGGAGCTCGGCCACTTCGACATCCACTACAGCAACGTCTGGGACTACCTGGAGAGCGCCGAGGCCACCGGTGAGCGCGAGGTGACCCTCACCTTCTCCGAGGCGCGCCCGCAGGAGTGGATGAACTGGGTGGCCAACCGGGCGATCGTCCCGGACCACCTCTGGGCCGACAAGAGCCAGGAACAGGTCAACGACGACCCCAACCGCGACCCGGTCGGTACCGGCGCCTACGTCTACGAGAACCACGCGGACGACCGCATGGTCTGGCGGCGCAACGACGAGTGGTGGGGCACCGAGGCCCTCGGCCTGGAGATGAAGCCGACCTACATCGTGGACATCGTCAACGCGTCCAACGACGTCACGATGAACATGCTGAACAACCACGAGGTCGACCTCTCCAACAACTTCCTCCCCGGCATCGACCAGGTCATCAGCAACGACAACAACATCACCAGCTACTTCGCGGGCCCGCCCTACATGCAGTCCGCGAACACCGCCTGGCTCGTCCCCAACCACGAGCACCCCGCTCTGGGCGACCCCGAGTTCCGCCGGGCGCTGGCCCACGCCGTCGACGTCAACCAGATCGTCGAGGGCCCCTACACCAACCTCGTCGAGCCGGCCGACCCCACCGGTCTGCTCCCGCAGTGGGAGGAGTTCGTCGACCACGAGCTGGTCGCGGACGAGGGCTTCACCTACGACTCCGACGAGGCCGTGGCCATCCTCGAGGAGGCGGGCTACCTGGACGAGGACGGCGACGGCTTCGTCGAGACCCCCGACGGCGAACCCATCACCCTGTCCCTGGAGGTCCCCTCGGGCTGGAGCGACTGGATGGAGGCGGCCAACGTCATCGCCGAGAACGCCCAGGAGGTCGGGATCAAGGTCGAACCGGCCTTCCCCGAGCACGAGCTGCTCATCGAGAACTTCCGCAAGGCGGAGTTCGACCTGATGATCAACAACGACCGGAGCATCAGCAACACGCCCTGGACGTACTACGACTTCATCTTCCAGCTGCCGATCCGCGACCAGCAGACCACGGCCAACTACGCCCGGTACGAGAACGAGGAGGCCTGGGACCTGACCGAACAGCTGGCCTCGACTCCCGCCGAGGACACCGAGGACATGGCCGCGATCACCTCCGACCTCCAGGGCATCTTCCTGGACGACCTGCCGATCATCCCGCTCTGGTACAACGGCATGTGGTCCCAGGCCAGCAACCAGGTGTGGACCAACTGGCCCAGTGAGGACGAGGGAACCCCCGACCACTTCGCCACCATGTGGAACAACATGTACCAGATGGGCGCGATCTACACCCTCGCCGAGATCGAACTGGCCGAATAGCGCACACGTGGGGCGCTCCCCGAGCGGGAGCGCCCCACGACCCGCGCCCCCACACCTGGAGGACACCCGTGTGGCGCTACATGGGCCGAAAAGTCGGCATCTACGCCATCACCTTCGTCGTGGCGGTCACCATCAACTGGATGATCCCGCGCTTCATGCCCGGCGACCCCGTCCGGAGCATGCTCAGCAGGGCCTCGGTCTCCGACCCCGAGGCGCTGGAGCGGATGACCGCGTACTACAACGAGGTCTTCGGCCTCGACACCCCGCTCCACCAGCAGTACCTCAGCTTCTGGGCCGGTCTCTTCCGGGGTGACCTCGGGGTCAGCGTGTGGCTCTACCCCGAGCCCGTCACCGACGTCATCCTGCGGCACGTGCCCTTCACCCTGGGCCTGCTGCTCCCCGCCATCATCCTCAGCTGGATCGTCGGCAACCGCTTCGGCGCCTTCGCGGCCCGGAGCAAGGTCCTGGACAACACCGTCCTGCCGATCGGCTACATCCTCACCGCGATGCCCTACATGTGGATCGCGCTGCTGCTCGCCTACTCGCTGTCCGTGGTCGGCGGCTTCTTCCCGACCGCGGGCGGGTACAGCTTCGCGCTCACACCGTCATGGTCGTGGACGTTCGTCTCGAACCTGATCTCCCACTGGTTCCTGCCGTTCCTGTCCATGTTCGTCGTGGCCCTGGGCGGCTGGGCGATCGGCATGCGCAACATGATCATCTACGAGCTGGAGGCGGACTACTCCAACTACCTCCAGGCCCTGGGCGCCCCCCGCCGACTGATCCGCCGCTACGCGTTCCGCAACGCGATGCTGCCGCAGATCACCGGGCTCGCCGTCCAGCTGGGCACGCTGATCGCCGGGGCGCTGCTCACCGAGATCGTCTTCAACTACCCCGGCCTGGGGACCCTGATCCTCAACTCGCTGAACAACCGCGACTTCTTCCTGCTCCAGGGGATCTTCCTGTTCGTGGTCGTCGGCGTGCTGATCGCCAACTTCATCATCGACATCATCTACGTCCTGGTCGACCCGCGCACGCGCGTCCAGATGACGGGAGGCGCGTCATGAGCAGCATCCCCGGCGCCCCCGGGGCCACCGACCCCGGGGGCGCACCCGAGGCGACCGGCGAGCGCCGGATGTCCGAGACCCTGCACTTCGCCCGGCGCAACCCCAAGCTGCTCATCGGCTCGGGGATCGTGCTCACCCTCCTGGCGGTCGGGCTCGTCGGGCCCCTGTTCATCGACCACGGCCCCAACGTCTACATCGGCCCGCAGAGCCAGCCGCCCAGCTCCGAGTACTGGATGGGCACCACCACGTTCGGCCAGGACATCTGGGCGCAGTTCGTGTACGGCCTGCGCTCCACGTTCCTCACCGGCCTGCTCGGCGGCGGCATCGCCTTCCTCGTCGGCACCACCGTGGGCTTCGTGGCCGGGTACAAGGGCGGGGTCGTCGACGAGATCCTCAACATGCTCACCAACGTCGTGCTGGTCCTGCCCGGCATGGTCGTGCTGATCGTCGCCGTCGCCTACCTCGACGTCCGCGGACTGGTCGTCCAGGCGCTCTTCATCGGCCTGACGTCGTGGCCGTGGGCGGCCCGCGCGGTCCGCTCCCAGGCCCTGACCCTGGCCACCCGCGACTACGTGGACCTGGCCCGGCTCAGCGGACGGCGCACCTGGCGGATCATCACCAGCGAGATCGCTCCCAACATGAGCTCCTACCTGGTGATGTCGTTCATCCTGCTGTTCGGCGGCGCCATCCTCATCGCTGCCGGACTCGACTTCATCGGCCTCGGCCCGGCGGGCGGCGTCTCCCTCGGACTGATGCTGGAGAGCGCCGGAGCCTGGAGCGCCCTCCAGCTCGGCATGTGGTGGTGGTTCGTCCCGCCGGGCGCGGGGATCACCCTGCTCGTCGGTTCGATGTACATCCTCAACGTCGGGTTGGACGAGGTCTTCAACCCCAAGCTGCGGGAGCTGTGATGACCCTGCGCGTCAAGGACCTGAAGGTCCACTACCAGACCCTGCGCGGGGACGTTCACGCCCTCGACGGAGTGAGCTTCGACCTCGCCGACGGGGAGATCATGGGCCTGGCCGGGGAGTCCGGCTGCGGCAAGACCACCCTCGGCAAGAGCCTGATCCGGCTGGACGGCCGGATGCGGCACGTGGACGGCACGATCGAGCTGGACGGGAAGGACGTGCCCGTCGCGGACGACCGCGCGATGAACCCGTTCCGGTACCACGAGATCTCGCTCATCCCGCAGTACGCGATGAGCGCGCTCAACCCGACCCGCCGGATCGGTCGGATGATCAACGAGCTGCTGCGCGCACGCGGCGTCCGCCCGGCGACGGTCGCGGAGGAGCTGAACCGCCGACTGGAACTCGTGGGGCTCGACCCCGACGTGCTCCAGCGGTTCCCCATCGAGCTCTCCGGCGGGATGAAGCAGCGGGTGGTCATGGTCATGGCCACCCTGCTCAACCCGTCCCTGCTCATCGCGGACGAGGCCACCTCGGCCCTGGACGTGTCCACCCAGCGCTCGGTGGTCGAATCCATGGTGGAGTTCCGCGACCGCGGCTACGTCAAGAGCATGATCTTCGTGACCCACGACATCTCGCTCGTCTACCAGATGGCCGACTCGGTCATGGTGATGTACGCGGGCCGGATCGCGGAGAAGGGCCCGGCGGCCACGCTCATCAACGAACCGAGGCACCCCTACACGCGGATGCTCATCGGGGCGCTGCCCGAGGTCGGCACGACCACCGAGGGCACCCGGCTGGAGGGCATCCCGGGCACCCCGCCCGGGCTGCTGCGGCCGCCCTCCGGCTGCCGGTTCCGGGAACGCTGTCCCCTCGCCTCCGAAGAGTGCGAGGAGACCCCGCCCCTGGTGGAGATCGACCCCGGCCACTGGGCCGCCTGCTGGAAGACGGGGAGGTAGCGCCGTGCTGGAACTGAGCCACGTGCACAAGGTGTACCGGGTCGGGGCGTTCGGCGGCGCGAGGCTGCGCGCCGTCCGGGACGTCAACCTCACCGTCGAACCCGGCGAGGTGGTCTCGCTGATCGGGGAGAGCGGCAGCGGCAAGAGCACGATCGGGAAGATGGTGCTGGGCCTGACCGGGGTGAGCTCCGGCACCGTCCGCTTCGAGGGGCGGGACGTCTCGCGGCTGCGCGGCTTCGCGGCCCGCAAGGAGTACTACCGCAGGGTGCAGGGGGTCTTCCAGGACCCGTTCAGCTCCTTCAACCCCATCTTCAAGGCCGACCGCGTCTTCGCGATGGTCCGCTCCTCCTACTTCCCGGAGGTCTCGGACGCCGACTGGCGGGAGCGGGTCCTGGAGGTGGTCCGCACGGTCCGCCTCGACCCGGAGAACGTGCTGGACAAGTACCCGCACCAGCTCAGCGGCGGGCAGCTGCAACGCCTGCTCATCGCGCGGGCGCTCCTCCTCGACATCCGGCTGCTGGTCGCGGACGAGGTGATCAGCATGCTGGACGCCTCCACCCGGATCGACGTGCTCAACCTGTTGGGCGACCTCAAGGAACGGGGCCTGGGCGTCCTGTTCGTCACCCACGACCTGTCCCTGGGCAACTACGTCAGCGACCGGTCGGTGATCCTGCGCAAGGGCGCGATCGCGGAGATGGGACCCACCCGCAGGGTGTTCGAGAACCCCCTGCACCCCTACAGTCGCCACCTGCTCTCGTGCGTGCCACAACTGCACCGCACCTGGGCCGAGGTGGACGCGGAACTGGCCGCGAATCCGCCCGAGGACGTGGATCTGCCCACCGTCGCCGAGGGCGACGACTCCGCACCGCTGGTCGAGATCGAGGAGAACCACTTCGTCGGCATCGACCAGGGCTGACCCCGGGGCGGGTCCGCACCGGGTCAGCACAGGGCCCGCCCCGGACCAACAACGCAGTACCGAAGCGGTACCCGAGCAGTAGTGAGAGGGAGCGTATGACCTCCTGGTTCGACCTGGGCGAGGGCTGGACCCTGACGGCGGTGCCACACGAGGGCGCACTGCCGGAGTCGGCCGCCGCGCTGGGAGAGGTCCCGGCCACCGTGCCCGGCTGTGTCCACACGGACCTGCTCGACCGGGGCCTGATCGAGGACCCCTACCTCGACGACAACGAGGACCGGCTGGGCTGGATCGGCCGGACCGACTGGAGGTACACCCGCACCCTGGAGGGCCTCCTCCCGGCCGTGGGCGCGGCCGAACGCGTGGACCTGGTCTGTGAGGGCCTGGACACCGTCGCCGCGCTCCGGGTGGGCGGCCGGGAGGTGGGGCGGACCGCCAACATGCACCGCTCGTACCGCTTCGACGTCACCCGGGCGCTGGCGGAGGGCGGCCCGGCCCCCGTCCTCGACGTGGAGTTCGCGTCCCCCTACCGGTACGCGGAGGGGAACCGGGAGCGCATGGGCGCGCTGCCCGGCGCCTACGACGAGCCCTACCAGTTCATCCGGAAGATGGCCTGCAACTTCGGGTGGGACTGGGGGCCCACTGTGGTCACCTCCGGGATCTGGCGGCCGATCCGGCTGCACGCGTGGTCCACCGCGCGGCTGGCCTCGGTACGGCCGCTCGTGACGGTCTCCGAGGACGGCTCGCTGGGCCGGGTCAGCGCGCACGTGGAGGTGGAGCGGACCGGGCCGGGCACGGACCTCCCGCTCACGCTCACGGCGACGGTCGCGGGGGCCACCACCGCCGTCACCCTCGCGCCGGGGCGCACAGAGGCCGTCCTGGACCTCGTGGTGGCCGAACCCGCGCTGTGGTGGCCGCGCGGCCACGGCGACCAGCCCCTGCACGACCTCGTGGTGGAGCTCGCCGGGGCCGGGCCGGACACCCCCCGGCTCGACACGTGGGAACGGCGGATCGGCTTCCGGAACGTGGCGGTTCGCAGTGAGCCCGACCGCGAGGGAACGGGCTTCGCCGTCCAGGTCAACGCCCGCGACGTACTGGTCAGGGGAGCCAACTGGATCCCCGACGACGCCTTCCCGAGCCGGATCCGCCGGGACCGCTACCGGGAACGCATCGAACAGGCCCGCGACGCCGGGATCAACCTGCTGCGGGTGTGGGGCGGAGGGATGTACGAGTCCGAGGACTTCTACGAACTCTGCTCGGAACTCGGGATCCTCGTCTGGCAGGACTTCCTCTTCGCCTGCGCCGCCTACCCCGAGGACGAGTCGCTGGCCTCCGAGGTCGAGGCGGAGGCGCGCGAGGCGGTCGCCAGGCTGTCCCCGCACGCCAGCCTGGCGGTGTGGTGCGGCAACAACGAGAACATCTGGGGACACGAGGACTGGGGCTGGAAGGAGCGGTTGGGCGACCGCGCGTGGGGCGCCGGGTACTACCTGGACCTTCTCCCGCGCGTGGTGGCCGAGCTCGACCCCACCCGCCCCTACTGGCCGGGCAGCCCCTACTCCGAGGGCGAGGGGGTCCACCCCAACGCCGCGGCTCACGGCACCATGCACCTGTGGGACGTCTGGAACCAGGAGGACTACACCGTCTACCGCGACCACCGGCCCCGGTTCGCCGCCGAGTTCGGCTACCAGGCGCCGCCCGCGCACGCCACCCTGCGGGGCGCGGTCACCGACGACCCGCTCAAGCCGACCTCCCCGGGCGTGCTGCACCACCAGAAGGCCGAGGACGGCAACGGCAAGCTCGCGCGCGGGCTCGCCGCGCACTTCGGGGACCGGGAGTGGGAGTACGACGACTGGCACTACCTCACGCAGGTCAACCAGGCGCGCGCCCTCACCGTGGGGATCGAGCACTTCAGGTCCACCTGGCCGTACTGCACCGGCACGGTGATGTGGCAGCTCAACGACTGTTGGCCGGTCACGTCGTGGGCGGCGGTGGACGGCGCGGGGCGCCGCAAGCCCCTGTGGTACGCGCTGCGGCGCGTGTACGCGGACCGGGTGGCCACCGTCCAGCCCGCCTCCGCCGGACTCGCGGTGGTCCTGGGCAACGACACGGACGAGGAGTGGGTCACCGAGGTGACCCTCGCCCGCCGGGACACCGGGACCGGGCGCGCGGTGGCGGCCTCCGCGCACGAGGTCCGGGTGGCGCCGCGCGGAGCACTGCGCGTTCCGGTGCCCTCCGGGGTCGCGGAGCCGGGGGATCCCGTCCGCGAGGTGCTGACCGTCGACGGGGCGGGGGAGCGGGCGTGGTGGTTCTTCTCCCGCGATCTCGACCTGGAGTACCGAAAGCCGGAATTCGACGTGGAAACGCGGGTGGACGGTTCCGATTTGCGGGTGACGGTCCGCGCTCGCGTGCTCTTGCGGGATCTGGTCCTGAACGTCGATCGACTCGATCCCGGGGCGAGCGCGGACAGTGCCCTGGTGACGCTGCTGCCCGGCGAGTCGCACACCTTCACGGTGTCGGGAGGCGCGGCGCTGGAGCCCGGGGCCGTGACCGCTCCACCTGTGTTGAGGTGCGTCAACGACGCTTTGGTGAACGACGGGTGACCTTCCGGTGACACTCCGGTGTCCGCCACAGGGATCACACGCGTTCCCCGCCCGGCCCGTCGGTATTCCTCGGCGGGCCGTGCGGGTTGCCACATCGAAAACCCTCGCCAGCTGGCGAGGCTGTGGTACGTTCATTGGAGATTGTTAGTCGTTGAATTTCGCAGTTGGTGTCTTGCCCGCGGAGTTTGTGACCGGCGGGCGGTTTCTCTTGGAGTCGGCTCGCGGCAATTTTCGGGCGTGTGAGTATGCGTCCGTGTACACCGAGCTGAAGGAGAAAACATGGCTCAGGGAACTGTGAAGTGGTTCAACGGCGAGAAGGGCTTCGGCTTCATCTCCCCCGACGACGGTGGCCCCGACGCCTTCGTTCACTACAGCGCCATCCAGGGCACGGGCTTCCGTAACCTGGAGGAGAACCAGCGCGTGGAGTTCGAGATCGTCGCTGGCACCCGCGGCCCGCAGGCCGAGAACGTCGTCGCGATCTAAGACCGCATAGACGTTAGCGATGTCGCCCCTCGTGGGCGTGAACGTCGCTGAACGCCCCCGGAGAGTCCGTCTCTCCGGGGGCGTTCGCGTGTCCGGGCTCCGTGCCCGGGCGTCCGCGGTCCGGCGGAGGGCCGGGGCCGCACGCGAGGGACCCCGGGGCCGTCACTGACGGCCCCGGGGTCCCTGTGTGTGTACGGAGGCCTCCCCGTGGGGTTTCAGGGCCTCCCGTGGGCGCTCAGGCCTCCAGGACGGCGCGGGTGCGCTCGCGTACGTCGGGGGTGTCCAGGCCCCGCACGGTGACCGTGGTCCGGCGGCGCAGGGCGTCGTCGACGGTCACCGCCCACTCGCGGTCGCGGGCGAACACGACCTGCGCCCAGACGTCCGGGCCGTCCGGGTGGATGCGCTCGCCCAGCTCGGGCTGGTCGCGCACCAGTCCGGCGATGTCCAGGGCCAGGCTTCCGTAGTGCGACGCCAGGTGGCGGGCGACCAGCGGGTCCAGGCGGGTGCCGGGGTCGCGGTCGATGATCAGGCGCTGGGCGACCGCGTCCGGGCTGGCCAGACCGGGCAGCGGCACGGTCCGCAGCGGGTCGGCCATGTCCTCGGCCAGCGGCACCGCCGACACCTTCCGCAGTTCCTCCAGGACCGTCCGACCGATGTGCCGGTAGGTCGTCCACTTGCCCCCGGCCACCGAGAGCATGCCGCCGCGCCCCTGGGTGACCACGGTCTCCCGCTTGGCGGAGCTGGTGTCCCCGGGCCCGCCCGGCAGCACGCGCAGCCCCGCGAACGAGTAGGTCATGCGGTCGCGGTCGAGGTAGGGGGAGTCGATACCCAGCGCGGCCTCACCGAGGATCTGGTCGACGTCGGAGGGGACCACGCCCACCTCGGCGGGGTCGCCCTCGAAGGCCTCGTCCGTCGTGCCCAGGAGCAGGTGGTCCTCCCACGGGATCGCGAACGACACCCGGTACTTGTCCACCGGGATGGTGAGCGCGGCCCGCCACGGCTCCGGGGTGCGCAGCACCAGGTGGGCGCCCTTGGACAGGCGCACGCTGGGCGAGGCGGCGGCGTCCTCCATACGGCGCAGGTGGTCCACCCAGGGGCCGGTGGCGTTGAGGACCAGCCGCGCGTCGATCCCGAAGTCGTCGCCGCCCACGCGGTCGTGCAGGTCGGCGCCGGTGACGCGGCCGCGCGTCGTCCGCAGCCCGCGGACCTCGGCGTGGTTGAGCACCACGGCCCCGGCGTCCACGGCGGCGCGCACGGTCATGACCGCCATGCGGCTGTCGTTCATCTGGTGGTCGCTGTAGGCGGCCACCGACTTCAGCCCCTCGGTACGCAGGCCGGGAGCCAGGCGCTTGGCCTGGAGCGGGGAGAGCAGGCGGCCCATGCCGTCGCCGAAGGCGGACAGCGCGGAGTAGAGGAAGACGCCCGCGCCCATCTTGGCGGCGCCGTGCGGTCCCCCGGAGTAGACGGGGACGAGGAAGGGGCGGTGGTTGACCAGGTGCGGGGCCACGTCGGAGGCGAGCGAGCGCCGTTCCTTGTGGTTCTCCGCGACCAGGCGCACGTTGCCGGTCTGGAGGTAGCGCAGACCGCCGTGCACGAGCTTGGACGAGGCGCTGGAGGTGGCCCCGGCGAAGTCGCCCGCGTCGACCATGGCCACGCGCAGGCCCGCCTGGGTGGCGGTCCAGGCGACCGAGGTGCCGAGGATCCCGCCGCCGATGACGAGGAGGTCGAAGGTGCCCCGGGTGAGTTCGTCGCGCGTGCGACCTCGGTGGGTGCTGGCGTCACTGCGGTGGGCGCTGGCGGTCATGGCTGGTGCTCCGTCCGTTGGGGAGGGGGGCGTTACCGCACGTACCTGAACGGGCTCCACGTTTCAGGTGGGTGTCGTACGCATAATACGACAATGCCGAACGATGTGGTCGATCGGCGTCGCGGTAGCGGGGGTCGGCGCTGGAGGTGGGCGCCTGTCCTGGTGCCACCCGGGCCTGGTGTGACTCTGGGGGATCGAGTAGTCGCTTGTTGTCCACTGTGGTTCGGCATTGTCGAATCCGGGCCGGGGCGTCGGGGCAGAAACCTCGTGCGCGAGGTATCGGGCCGCTCCGATGCCGGGCATGTCGCCCCAAGGTGCGACAGGAGCCCGTTCCTCCTCGCCGGGTACTGGAATCCAGGGTTTGAGAAGCCGGTTTCCTGATTCCTCAAACAAGATGGATGTCTGGACTTCGAGTTCCCCGGATTGTCCAGCTTGGGAGGCATCGCCGGTCCTACGATGAACCCCATCATGGCCACTAGGTACTCACCCACGATCCGGCGGCGCCGGCTCTCCGCCGAACTGCGGCGGGTGCGGCTCGCCGCCCGCAAGACCAGCGAAGAGGCCGCGGCGGCCGCCGGCCTGTCCAAGTCCACCTACTCCAACATCGAGTCCGGGGTCAAGAAACGGCCCAGCGTCCCGGAGATCAGGGCGATCCTGGACGCCTGCCAGGTCCCCCGGGGCAGAGAGTTCGACGAGATCCTCGACCTGTGCCGCCAGTCCCTCGAACGCGGCTGGTGGTCCCGGTACCGGGACGTGCTCGCGGCCCGGTTCGTCGGCTTCGAGACCGAGGCCAGACGCATCACGTCCTGGCAGCCCGTCGTGATCCCCGGACTCCTCCAGGTCCCGGAGTACATGAGGGTCGCCGCCCAGGCGTGTCTGGCCAACCCCCAGGAGATCCGCCGGGACATCGACGCCCGGATGACCCGACAGCGCATCCTGGAGGACCAGGACCCTCCCGAGCTGTGGGCGATCTTCGACGAGGGCGCCCTGCTGCGCCTGCACGACCACCCCGAGGTCCGCCGGTCCCAGGTCAAGCACATCATGGAGATGGCCCAGCGGCCCAACGTCACCGTGCAGATGACCCGGGCCGCCAAGCTCAACCCCGGAGCCGGGGGCTCCTGCGTGATCCTGGAGTTCCCGCACGCCAGCGACCCCACGGTGGTCTACCTGGAGACCGCGACGGACGGCATCTACCTGGAGGAGCCCGACGAGGTCGCCCGCTACCAGCAGCTGGTCAACCACCTCAGACTGGTGGCGCTGCGGCCCGGGGAGACCCTCGACTACCTGGAGGAGGTCCACCTGAGCACGTGAGGCCGCCCCGGGAACGCCGGAGGGCGCCCGGCCGGTGCCGGGCGCCCCCAACGAGCGTCGTCACGCCCCGGTTCAGGTGCCGAAGCCGGTCAGGTGCCAGATCCAGGCACCGATCACACCGCCGACGAGGGGACCGACCACCGGGATCCAGGCGTACCCCCAGTCGGACGAGCCCTTGCCCGGGATGGGCAGCAGCGCGTGCGCGATGCGCGGACCGAGGTCACGGGCCGGGTTGATGGCGTACCCGGTCGGGCCACCGATCGACAGGCCGATCGCGAACACCAGGAGACCCACGAGCAGCGGGGCCAGACCGTGCGCGAACAGGGCGGACAGGTCGGCGTCACCCTTGGTGACCGAACCCTCGTTGCCGCCGATGCCGAGGATGCCCAGCACCAGCATCGCGGTGCCGATGACCTCCGTGGTGAGGTTGGCGACCGGGTTGCGCACCCCGGGCGCGGTGCTGAACACACCCAGCTTGGCCTCGGGGTCGTCGGTGATCCTCCAGTGCGCGAAGTAGGCGAGGAAGACCAGGCAGGCACCGACGATGGCACCGAGCATCTGGGCCGCGACGTAACCCGGCACCAGCCCCCAGTCGAACTCGCCGATGCTGGCCAGACCGAGCGTGACCGCCGGGTTGATGTGGGCGCCGGAGGTGGTGCCGACGACGTAGACGGCCATGGCGACCGCCATACCCCAGCCGAACGTCACCACGATCCAGCCCGCGGCGAGGGCCTTGGAGCGGGCGAGTGAGACGCCGGCGACCACACCGCCGCCGAGCAGGATCAGAATGGCCGTACCGACGAACTCCGCCAGGTACGCGGACATGTTTTCCATGGAGACCTCCGCCCCGTGCGGGGCTGCCGAGATGGATGAAGGGGACACCTCCCGGTGCCCCGGGTCCGCGCTCCGGGGCACCGGGAGGAGCCCCTGGGGCGCGGTCGACGCGCGGGCCGGGGGCGGCCGTGTGACCGGCCCGCCCCCGTCGGCCCGGTGCTACCCGGCGTCCTCGTGCTCCACCCAGTCCAGGGTGCGCTGCACGGCCTTGTTCCAGTTGTGGTACTCGCGCTCACGGACCGCGGGCTCCATCCGCGGGTTCCACTCGGCGGCCTTGTGCCAGTTGGCGCGCAGGGTCTCGATGTCGGGCCAGTAGCCCACGGCGAGCCCGGCCGCGTAGGCGGCGCCCAGACACGTGGTCTCCGCGACCATCGGCCGCACGACCTCGGCGTCGAGCACGTCGGACAGGATCTGCATGAGCAGGTTGTCCGCGGTCATGCCGCCGTCGACCTTCAGGGTCGTGAGGTCGATCTGGGAGTCGGCGTTCATGGCGTCGACGACCTCGCGGGTCTGCCAGGCCGAGGCCTCCAGGACCGCGCGGGCGATGTGTCCCTTGTTGACGTAGCCGGTCAGACCGGCGATCACGCCGCGGGCGTCGCTGCGCCAGTGCGGGGCGAACAGGCCGGAGAAGGCCGGGACGACGTAGCAGCCGCCGTTGTCGTCGACGGTGCGCGCGAGCGTCTCGATCTCCGGGGCGGAGGAGATCAGGCCGAGGTTGTCGCGGAGCCACTGCACCAGGGAGCCGGTGACCGCGATGGACCCTTCGAGGGCGTAGACGGCGGGAGCGTCGCCGATCTTGTAGCCCAGCGTGGTGAGCAGGCCGTTGTGCGAGGTGACGGGCTCGGTGCCGGTGTTCATCACCAGGAACGTGCCGGTGCCGTAGGTGCCCTTGACGTCGCCCGGGTCGAAGCAGGTCTGCCCGAACAGTGCGGCGTGCTGGTCGCCCAGCGACGAGGCCACGGGGGTGCCCGCCAGGTAGCCGGTGGACTCGCCGTAGACCTCCGAGGAGGAGCGGATCTCCGGCAGCAGGCTGGCCGGGATCCGCATGGCCTCCAGGACCTCGGGGTCCCAGTCCAGGGTGGCCAGGTTCATCAGCATGGTGCGGCTGGCGTTGGTCACGTCCGTGACGTGGCGGCCGGTGAGCTTCCAGATGAGCCAGGTGTCCATGGTGCCGAACAGCAGTTCGCCGCGCTCGGCCCGCTCGCGGACGCCGTCCACGTTGTCCAGGAGCCAGCGGATCTTGGGGCCGGAGAAGTAGGTGGCGAGCGGGAGCCCGCACTTGGGGCGGAACCGGTCCTGGCCCTCGTCGGCGGCGAGCTCGCGCACGATGTCGTCGGTGCGGGTGTCCTGCCAGACGATGGCGTTGTAGACCGGCTCGCCGGTGGCGCGGTCCCAGATCAGGGTGGTCTCACGCTGGTTGGTGATACCGATGGCGGCGATCTGGTCGGGCGTGATGTCGCTCTTGCGCAGCGACTCCTGGACCACGGCCTCGACGTTGGTCCAGATCTCCAGGGCGTCGTGCTCCACCCAACCGGGCTTCGGGAAGATCTGCCGGTGCTCTCTTTGGTCGACCGAGACGATACGTCCGTCCCGGTCGAAGAGGATGCAGCGACTCGACGTGGTGCCCTGGTCGATCGCGGCGACGTACTGCTGACTCATCGGTGCTCGCCTTCAGGTGGACGGCTCTGGAACGGGGTGGGAATCGGTGTGATCGGCGGTGCTCACCGAACGATGTACGACATTGACGTATGAATAGGCGATAGTTTCAACCGTCTTTCCTTCCCATGTCAAGGCCGTGTGACGCAATCGTGTTGCGTGGATCACGCGGTCGGGCGGACACTGTCTCAAGACGGACGCGGACACGGAAAGCACCACTCCGGGGGCTGACCCGAAGTGGGGCGAAGCGGTGACCGCCTTTGGTCCGGCCGTTGCCCGGCGGGGTATGGGAAGGCGTGTGAAGACAGCCCGCGGATCCGCCGCCCGGTGTCGGGGGAGCGGACGCTCAGGCGGGGGCCCGGGGAGTGAGACCCGGCTCAGTAGGGTGTGACACCCAACTCACGGGAGATGGCCCGGGCGGCGTCGCGCACGTAGGAGACCTGCTCCATGTCGGGTTTGCCGTCCTCCCCGCGCAGTCGCTCGACGGCGCCGCGCACCCCGATGGCGCCGACGGTGACCCCGCGCCGGTCGCGGATGGGCGCGGCGATGGAGACCTCGCCGTCGACCAGTTCCTCGGCCTCCCAGCCCCAGACGTTGTCGCGTATCTCCGACAGCTGGGCCTCCAGGGCCGCCATCGACGTCACGGTGTGGCGGGTGAAGGCGGTGAGTTCCACCGGGGAGTCGGTCTCCACCGCGGAGACCTCCTCCGGCACGGCCAGGGGGTCGAAGGCCATCAGGACCTTGCCGAGGGCGCTCGCGTGCAGCGGCAGCAGGGTGCCCACGTCCAGGGTCTGCCGGGAGGAGTCGGGGCGGAAGACGTGGTGCACCACGAGGACCTGGTGCTTGTGGAGGGTGCCGATGCGCACGCTCTCGCCGCTGCGTGAGGCCAGGGTGTCGGCCCAGTTCAGCGCGCGGGTGCGGAGTTCGTTGCCGTCCAGGTACCGGGTGCCGAGGCTGAGCATGCCGCCGCCCAGGCGGTACCGGCCCGACTCGGGGTCCTGCTCCACGAAGCCCACGTGCTGGAGGGTGCGCAGGATGCCCAGGGCGGTGCCCTTGGGCAGTTCCAGGGAGCGGGAGACCTCCGCCAGGCTCAGTCCGCGGGCGCCACTGGCCAGGAGCCGGAGGATCGCGGCGGCGCGTTCGATGGACTGGATTCTTCCCGGCATTGCGGTGCTACCACTCTCTAGTACGACAATGTCATACGCCCGATGCTACTACGCGATGTGATGCGCAACACCTGTCGGCGCCCCGGGTTCGCGCGCGATCGGCCAAGTCTACCGACGCGCCACCGCGCTGACCTGCGGTCGGTTCACCTCAGACCGCCGCGGCCGCCCGGGTGATCGCCTTCGCCGCGTCCTCGACGTCGCTGTCGGTGATCTCCTGGCGCAGCACCAGCCGCACCCGGGTCCCGCCGCCGAGCGCCCGGACCCCCTCGGCCGCGAGCGCCTCCAGGTACCGTCCGGCCAGGCCGTCGGGGGTGGTGACCAGCACCATGTTGGTCCGGGCCTCGACCGTCAGCCCCGGCAGGCCCGCCAGCCGTCCGGCCAGCCGGGCCGCGCGCGCGTGGTCCTCGACCAGCCGCTCCCGGTGGTGGCGCAGGGCGTGCAGGGCGCCCGCCGCGATGATCCCCGCCTGGCGCATGCCCGCGCCCAGCAGCTTGCGGCCGCGCCGGGCCCGCCGGACCGTCTCGGCGTCACCGACCAGCGCCGAGCCCACCGGAGCGCCCAGCCCCTTGGAGAAGCAGACCGAGACCGTGTCGAAGCCCGCGGCCGCGTCGGCGGGGGAGATCCCCAGATGGGCGGCGGCGTTCCACAGCCGGGCCCCGTCCAGGTGGGCGCGCAGCCCGTGCGCGTGCGCGAAGTCCGTCACCCGGCGCTGTTCGGCCAGGGGGACCACCCGCCCCGAGAAGGTGTTCTCCAGCCACACCAGGGCGGGGTCGGCCCGGTGCACGTCACCGACGCCCGCGATCCACGACTCCAGCAGCTCCTGGGAGGGGAACGGGTCGCCGGAGTACAGCCGGGGCAGGGCGCGGGCGAGCACCACGGTGGCACCCTGTTCGTCACCGATGAGGTGGTGGTTCTCGTGCGCCCACACCTCCTCGCCGCTGCGGGTGGACACGTACAGGCCGAGCTGGTTGGCCATGTGTCCTGAGGGCACGTACAGCGCCGCCTCCCGGCCCAGCAGCGCGGCGGTCTCCTCCTCCAGCGCGCGCACGGTGGGGTCCTCGCCGAACACGTCGTCACCCACCTCCGCCTCGGCCATGGCCCGCCGCATCGCGGGCGTGGGGCTGGTCAGGGTGTCGGAACGCAGGTCGATCACGGTTCTCCTCGGCGTGGGGGTGCGCCCACGACGATACTGCGCGGCCCCCGCGGAACCCGGACCGGCCCGGCGCGGAGCGAGCTTGCGCCTCAAGCCGCTTGAGGCGCCACAGTGATCCCCATGAACCACGAGGAGCTGTACCCCATCGGAGACGCCGCGCGACGCAGCGGGCTGAGCGTCAGCGCCGTCCGCTACTACTCGGAGGCCGGGGTCGTCCGGCCCACGGCCCTGAACGAGGCCGGGCACCGGATGTACGACGTCGACGCCATCGCCGGACTGGAGCTCGTCCGCACCCTGCGCGAGCTGGACACCGACCTCAGGGAGATCCGGAGGCTGCTCTCCGGTGACACGACCCTGCACGGCGTGCTCGTGACCCACCTGGAGGTCGTCGAACGGCAGGAGCGCGTCCTGAGGTCCAGGCGGGCGGTGCTCAGGGCCCTGATCAGGGAGGGAGGTAGGGAGGGAGGAGAGGCCGCGCGGGTCGACCTGATGCACGGACTGGTGACGATGACCGACGAGGAGCGCGAGCGGACCATCGACGACTTCTGGAACGACGTCGCGGAGGGCCTCGACGTGCCGGACGGGTTCGTCGACCGGTTGCGCGCGACGCGTCCCGTCCTGCCCGAGGAGCCCACCGCCGCGCAGCTGGAGGCCTGGATCACCCTGGCCGACCTGGTGCGGGACCGGGACTTCCGCGACGCGGTCCGCGCCCACCTCCGGTACACCCACGCGGCGCCCGAGGCCAGGACGATGGCCACCGAGCCGTTCCAGGACTTCATCCACGACAGCGGGACGCCCCTCATGGAGGACCTGCTCGCCGCCTACCGTGCGGGGGAGTCCCCCCGGTCCCCGCGCGCGCAGTCGACCGTCACACGCTTCATGGAGGCGGCGGTCGCCCTCTCCGGCACGGAGCTCACTCCGGAGGTCCGCGACCGGATGGCAGACGGGTTCCGCCAGGTCCCCGACATCGTGCGCCAGCTGGCCGAGGAGGACGCCGTCTCCGGGGAGCCCGGCCACGACGACACCCACGGCCGGTACCTGTCGCTGGTGGCGGTGATCAACGGAGTCCCCGAGGACCACGACGAGGACCCGGCCTCCTACGTCTGGATCGCGGACGCCATGAGCGCGGCGTCCCTCGGCTCCTGACGCCGGCCCGCGGGGGGTTCCGACGGATCCGGTCCGGGCGGTCCGGGCGGGACCCCGGCTCAGGCCTCTTCGAGCAGGGTCAGGTAGGCGTCCGCGTCGTGCAGGGCGTGCAGCCGGTACCAGGCGTCGAGGGCGCGCGGACTGAGCAGGTCGAGCCGGGCGAGGACGGCCCGGCCGAACTCGACGGGGGCGCTTCCGCCCGCCGTGACCAGGTCCACGTCGGTGACGGCCAGCTCCTCGCGGTAGCGGCGGGCGCCCGCGTAGCCGGTGCCCAGGAGGTAGTCGGGGGCCGAGCTGGTGTGGTCGCGGTGGTCGAGCACCCCCTCCCGGGCCAGTCCGGCCGTCGCGCCGCCGATCGCCGCGACGGGGACACCGGCGTCCAGGAGGATGCCCGCCGCCGAGGCCATCGGGGCCAGGGACTCCGGTTCGGTGTCCCAGTCGGGTGAGCCCGGCAGGAGGAACATCGCGCTGCGCGAGGGTTTGAGCTGGGGGAGCGTGACGTCGGGGAGCACGGTGAGCCCGCCCGCCGTGGTCACCGGGGCCCCAGTGAGCCCCACGGTGACGACCGGGAGGCTGCCGGTCCGACGGGGGCCGATTCCCTCCCGCGCCTGCGCGACGGTGTGGCCGTAGTGCCAGTCGGCCATCCGGTCGTAAACGGCGAGGTGCAGAGAGGGGGTGGGCTCAGCGCTCATGGCATGAGGTTGGGGTCTGGGTGGGCGGGGTGTCAATTCACGCACACCGTGGACGCCACATCCGCCGCGCGGATCACCTGGTTTGTCCGCCGGTGCCGTGAAGATTCCGGTCCGTTGCCCGCCCGGGTGCCGCCGCCCGGAGGGGCTCCGATCCGGTCCTGTGGCCTGGGTCACCCTCACAAAATCGAAAGCCGGTGTTCACATATGCTCACAAATGGTATTACCATTCACTGAGCCTGGTCCAAGAGCAGGTCAAGGGCGTGTCCCCGCACGACCAAGCCCCAGTCCCGTCCACCGGAAGGCTCCGTCATGGAGAACTTCGAACCCGTCTACGGCACGGGTCCCCTCCTCGGGATCGCGGCCGGTGCCATCGCGCTCCTGCTGTTCCTGATCATCCGATTCAAGCTGCACGCGTTCGTCGCGCTGGTCCTGGTCAGCGTGCTCACCGCGCTGGCCGCGGGGATCCCGGTCGACGGGGTGGTCCCCACCCTCCTCAGCGGGTTCGGCGGCACCCTCGCCAACGTGGCCCTCCTCGTGGGGCTGGGCGTGATGATCGGCCGCATGCTGGAGGTCACCGGCGGCGCCGCCGTCCTGGCCGGAGCCCTCATCAAGCTGTTCGGGGAGAAACGCGCCCCGCTGGCCCTCGGCGTCGCCTCCCTGCTCTTCGGCTTCCCGATCTTCTTCGACGTCGGCCTCATCGTCATGCTGCCGATCGTCTTCAGCGTGGCCCGCCGCGTGGGCGGTTCGGTGCTCACCTACGCCCTGCCCACCGCCGGCGCCTTCGCCGTCATGCACGCCTTCGTGCCGCCGCACCCCGGCCCCGTCACGGCGGCCGTGGAGATCGGCGCGGACATGGGCCTGACCCTGCTCGTCGGCGCGGTCCTGGCCATCCCCACCTGGTACCTGGCCAGCTACCTGTTCGGCCTGTGGGCGGGCAAGCGCTTCGAGATCCCGGTCCCGGACGACATCATGTCCAACGGCGACGTCACCCACGAGGACCCGCCGCGTCTGGGCACCGTGCTCAGCATCCTGATGCTGCCGATGCTGCTCATCTTCGGCAACACCGGTACGGCCACCCTCGCCGAGACCGGCGCCGTCCCGGCCGACGCCTTCTGGGTGCAGTCGCTCCGGCTCCTCGGTGAGACGCCCATCGCGCTGCTCATCACCGTGCTCTACGCGATGCTGGTCCTCAGCCGGGGGCGCTTCACCCGCCAGCGGGTCGAGGAGATCGTCGGCGGCGCGCTCGGCCCGGTCTGCGGGATCATCCTCATCACCGGCGCGGGCGGCATGTTCGGCGGCGTCCTGCGCACCAGCGGCATCGGTGACGCGCTCGCCGGAAGCCTGGAGTCCACGGGGATGCCGGTCATCGTCGCGGCCTTCGTCATCGCGCTCGCCCTGCGCGTCGCCCAGGGTTCGGCCACGGTCGCCATCACCACGGCCGCCGGGCTGATCGCCCCGGCCGTGCAGGCGACCTCCGGGCTCAGCTCCCTCGACCTGGCCCTGATCGTCATCGCGATCGCCTCCGGCGCGACCGCGCTCTCCCACGTCAACGACTCCGGGTTCTGGCTGGTCGGCCGGTTCCTGGGGATGGACGTGAAGACGACGCTCAGGACCTGGACGGTCATGGAGACCCTGATCGGCTTCATCGGCTTCGGGTTCGCCTTCGCCCTGCACCTGGTCCTGTAGGACCTCAGCAGCCGGGGGCGTCGTCCCTGAGGGCGTCCGCGACCTCGGTGACGATCGCCCTCATGGCGGCCTCGGCCACGTCGGGCAGCCCGTCCCGGACGGCCCTCGCCACCGTCATGTGCAGGCGAAGGGCCTCCGGGCGGGGGTTGTGCGGCATCAGGTCGTAGGAGGTCCGCGCGACCAGCACCTCGGTCACCACCTCGGCCAGGCCGGAGAGCATCTCGTTGCCGGACAGCTCCAGGACACGGCGGTGGAAGGCGATGTCGAGCTCCATGAAGGTGGTGAGCTCGCCCGCCTGGCCGGTGAGGGTCATCCGCTCGGCCACCGCCTCCAGCTGGGCCCGCTCGTCGGCGGCCCCGCGTTCGGCGGCCAGGGCGGCGGCGCCGGGTTCCACGGCGGCCCGGAGCTCGTTGAGGGAACGCAGCTGCGCCATCCGGCCGGAACCGGCCAGGCGCCATCGGATCAGCTGGGGGTCGAAGACGCTCCAGTCCCGCTGGGGGCGGACCCGGATACCCGTCCGGGGGCGGCTCACCACGAGTCCCATGGACTCCAGGACCCGGACCGCCTCACGGGCGACCGTCCGGGACACGCCGAAGTCGTTCTCCAGGCCCTGGAGGGTGAAGGCGTGACCGGGGGCGTACTCGCCGGCGGCGATCGCCGGACCGAGCACCGCCAGCACCCGGTTGTGCAGCGTTCGGTGCTCGGTGGTCATCTGGCCCCTCGGAATCTCCTGCGACGCGGTCGGTGTCAGGGAGCAGCCTAGCCGGATTGATTGATATCACTATTGGTGGCGGCGTCGCGCACGGGCGGCGGGCCAAGACTCGGAGAGAGCATGCATTTCGTGTTCATGGGCGTATCCGGCAGCGGCAAGACCAGCGTCGCGGAGCGGATCGCCGCACGCCTGGAACTGCCCTTCGCGGAGGCCGACGCCTTCCACCCGGAGGCCAACATCAGCAAGATGTCGGCCGGTGTGCCGCTGACCGACGAGGACCGGTGGCCCTGGCTGACCGAGCTCGCCGACTGGATCGCGGCGCACGAGGTGCTGGGGGAGTCCACCGTGATGGCCTGCTCCGCGCTCCGGCGCTCCTACCGGGACGTCCTCCGCGCCGGGGCGCCCGGTGTGCGCTTCGTCCACATGCACGGGACGGAGGAGGTGATCTGGGAACGGATCGAGGCCCGCGAGGACCACTTCATGCCGCCCGCGCTCCTGCGCTCCCAGCTGGAGACCCTGGAGCGCCTGGGCCCGGACGAGGAGGGCCTGGAGCTCGACGTGCGCGGCGACCTCGACGAACTCAGTGCACAGGCCCTGGACTACGTGTCGGAGCAGACGCGCCTCTCCCGAAACTAGGGGACGCTCCGTCACGAGTCGGGCACCGGTTGTGTGGGGATTTCGCTCCACTTGTGAAGTACGCCCGGGCACGCGACCCTGTTCGTCATGCAAGACACCCAGACGTCCCCCGTATCCTCCGACTCCCGGCCCTTCAGCGTGCTTCCGGCCCCCCGGCGGAGCCTGCTCGCCGCGGGTCGCCCCGGTGTGCGGCCCCCGCAGGACGTTCGGCAGACCTGTGTCCTGATGTGCGTCACGGCCGCCGCGTTCGCGGGCCTGGCCTACCAGTCCTGGGCGACCCTCGACGCGGGGGCGCCCGCGCCGGTCGTGCGCGAACTGTGGGTGCAGGTGGTCCTGGCGTCCCTGGTCGTCCTGGGGCTGGTCGCGCTGGTGGTGCCCGTGCGCCGCGCCGGTCACGTCCTGTGGCGCGCCGCCCAGTTCGGCGCTCTGGTCGCCCTCGGCGTGGGCGTCTCCGCGCTCAACACGGCGGCCCGGCTCGCGGACACCCCCATGCTGCTGGTCGCACTGGTGGTGGCCCTCTTCGTCATCGTCACCAACATCGCCCTGTGGAGCACCGGCGTCCGCCGCTGGTGCGCCTCCTAGTACCCCGCTCCTGCCACCCCGTTCGTGAGGCGCGTGCCCTGGCCGTCCGACCAGGGCACGTCGCCACTCTCCGGCCACGAGAGAGATCTACGCCGTAAAGCCCCGAGGGTGGCCCCGTGTCCTTCGGACCCGTGTGCTCGGAACACCGTGGGCCCGGGGTGTGTGCACCGTGTGGTCACACACCGCCGGGCCCCTGTCGTTCCGTGGGTCCTGTCTCAGGCGCCGCCGCTCAGTCCTCCTCCTCGCCGTCCGCCAGGACGTGGAGGCGGGCCAGGTGCTCGCTGCCGTCCTCCCCGTGACGGTTGACGTAGATCTCGCGGGCCTCGTCCGCGATGTCTCCCACCTCGTCCTCGAAGCCGTAGTCGAGGAGGTCGTCCAGCAGGTCGAGCGACCGGTGCAGCGGGTCCCCGTCGTCGGGGTCGGTCGCGGCCTCCTGGGGCGAGTGCTCGGTGACCCGTGTCAGTACGACGCCTCGGGCCTCCTCCACCGCGCTCTCCGCTCCGGCCGCCGCGCTCAGGCGGATGCGGGTGATGGGGTCCTCGTCGGCGACGAGCATCAGCTGCTCGGCCAGCCAGGAGGTGTCCTGGCCTTCGAGGAACGCGGTGAGTTCCGCGTCGTCAAGGGGAGTGTCCATCCGCAGATCATAGGACGAACCGCACACCTCCGGCGCCTCGGGTCCGGCTCCGGGAGGGGAATCGAAAAACGGACATTCGGCAACGAAAGTTAATTCATCCCATGATCGGATAAAGAAAAAGGAATTGTGCTCGGGTGAATACCCATTGTCACGGGGTAGGGGCGTCAGGGGTTCTGGTGAAGATGACGCTCAGTTAAACACATGCGGGCCAAAATCCGATCTATGGATCACGGCACAGATCTGAAACGGTTGTATTAATACCCAGCCGTCTACCTTCCCAGGTGGTCGTGGCGCGGTTTAGGGTCCGACTCATCGTTACGGGCCCCCAAACCCCCGTCCCCCATCACTGAGGTGGACCATGTTCACGAAGTCTTCCCGTAAGCCGCTCGGCCTGGTGGCCGTCGCGGCGTCGCTCACGCTTGTGGCGACAGCCTGCGCGGAGAGTGACCGCGCTGGAGGAGGCGGCGACGACTCGCAGCCGTTCGTCTTCGCCTCCGCCGGTGACATCACCGCGCTCGACCCCTTCCTCGCCAGCGACGGTGAGACCTTCCGGTACAGCCGACAGGTCTTCCAGACCCTTCTCGAACACGAATCCGGCGGTTCTGAAATCGTCGGCGGACTGGCCGAATCCTGGGACCAGTCCGAGGACGGCACGGTCTGGACCTTCAACCTTCACGAGGGCGTGAAGTTCCACGACGGCGACGACCTGAACGCCGAGGCGGTGTGCGCCAATTTCGACCGCTGGTACAACCTCACCGGTGCCTACCAGAGCTCGAACAACTCGTACTACTGGCAGAAGATCTTCGGCGGATTCGCGGAGAACGACGAGACGTACGCGGCTCCTGACCCGCGTTTCGTCTCCTGCGAGGCCGAGGACGAGTTCACCGCCGTCATCGAGGTCAGCGAGTTCTCCTCCCTGTACCCCGGCGGCTTCAGCCTCGCGGCCTTCGGCATCATGAGCCCCACCAGCCTGGAGGCCATGGAGGGCCAGGAGATCACCGGTGAGGAGGGCAACCCCAACCTGCCCGAGTACACCCAGGTCCCGGGGACGGTCGCCGGTACCGGCCCGTTCACCGTGGAGGAGTGGAACCAGGACCAGGGGGAGATCACCCTCAAGCGGTTCGACGACTACTGGGGCGACCCGGCGGGCTTCGAGAACATGATCATCCGGGCCATCCCGGACGAGAACGCGCGCCGCCAGGCCCTGGAGGCGGGCGACATCCACGGCTACGACCTGGTGGCCCCGGCCGACGTCGGCCCGCTCCAGGAGGCCGGGTTCGAGGTCCCCACCCGTGACGTGTTCAACGTCCTCTACCTGGCCTACCACCAGGAGAACGAGGCCCTGGCCGACCTTGAGGTCCGTGAGGCCCTCTCGCACGCGGTGAACCGCCAGCGCATCGTCGACACCATCCTCCCCGAGGGCGGCGAGGTCGCCACGCAGTTCCACCCGGACACCCTCGACGGCTGGTCCCCGGACGTGCGCGAGTTCGAGTACGACCCGGAGCTGGCCGCCGAGAAGCTGGCCGACGCGGGCCAGGAGGACCTCGAACTCGAGTTCTGCTACCCGACCGAGGTCACCCGCCCCTACATGCCCGCCCCCAAGGACATCTTCGACGTCATCTCGGAGGACCTCCAGGAGGCCGGCGTGACGGTGGAGGCCAAGAGCTACGAGTGGGCCGAGTACATCAACCAGACCGACAGCGGCAACTGCCCGCTGTACCTGCTGGGCTGGACCGGCGACTACAACGACGCCTACAACTTCATCGGCACCTGGTTCTCCACCCCCAACAACGCCTGGGGCATGGACGACCAGGAGCTCTTCGACAAGATGGAGGAAGTGAGCACCAACCCCGACGCCGACGAGCGCGTCGCCGGCTACCAGGAGCTCAACGAGATGGTGATGGACGTCCTGCCCGGGCTGCCCATCTCCAGCTCCCCGCCCTCCATCGCGTTCTCCGGGGACGTCAACCCGCCGAACGTCAGTCCGCTGACCCAGGAGAACTTCGCCGAGGCCTCCTGGAAGTAGGCGCCGTCCCCTCTCCCTGACCCGGGAGGGGACTCCGCCGGGCCCGGCCGGTTCCTGACCGGTCGGGCCCGCCGCACGGCCACCCCGGCGGTTCCGCCGCACCCCCCCGGGTACCCCCGACATCCATCCGTCCAACCCGCCACACCCCGGCGGGGGACGCTTCGCGTCCATCGTTCCACTGGCGAAAGGCGGCGCAGGTGCTGCGATTCATCGTCAGGCGACTCCTACAGCTGATCCCGACTCTCGGCGGTCTGTCGATCCTGCTGTTCGTCTGGCTCCAACGACTGCCGGGCGGACCCGAGTACGCCCTCCTCCCCGACGACGCGACCGCGGAGCAGCGTGCCGCTCTGCGCCGGTCCCTGGGCCTGGACGAACCCCTCGCGGTTCAGTACCTCACCTTCCTGCGCAACATCGTGCAGGGCGACCTGGGGACCTCCCTCCAGACCAGCCGACCGGTCCTGGACGAGTTCTTCCTCCGCTTCCCCGCGACCTTCGAACTGGCCGTGACCGCGATGATCTTCGCCGTCGCCGCCGGTCTGCCCCTCGGTTACCTCGCCGCCCGCAAGCGCGGCACCGTGCTGGACTTCGCCGCCGTGGGCGGCTCGCTCCTGGGCATCTGCACCCCGGTCTTCTTCCTGGCGTTCATCCTCAAGGTGGTCTTCGCGGAGAACCTGGGCGTGTTCCCGTCGGCGTTCCGGCTCTCCCCGGGGCTGAGCCGCACCGACATCACCGGGTTCGTGGTCCTGGACGGCCTCATGACCAGGGAGTGGGACGTCGTCATGGACGCCCTCGCCCACCTGGTCCTGCCGGGGCTGGCCCTGGCGTCCATCCCGTTGGCCGTCATCACCCGCATGACCCGCGCCAGCGTCCTGGAGGTCATGGGCGAGGACTACGTCCGCACGGCCAACGCCAAGGGCCTGCACCGCACCACGGTGCGCACCCGCCACGTGCTGCGCAACGCCCTGCTGCCGGTGGTCACCGCGGTCGGTCTGCTGGCGGGCAGCCTCTTCGCCGGGGCGGTCCTCACGGAGAGCGTCTTCGCCTTCCCGGGGATCGGGTCGTTCGTCTACGCGGCGACACAGACCCGCGACTATCCGGTGCTCACCGGCTTCATCCTCCTCATCGCCACCATGTACGTGTTCATCAACCTCCTGGTCGACATCTCGTACAGCCTCCTCGACCCGAGAGTGCGGGCCCAGTGATGCCTACGACACCGAACCCCGAGGCCCCGGACACCGCCGGGGCCGACGACAAGGTCCCGTTCCACAGGCGCAAGGCCGACAAGGTGGACCGGCTCGCCGAGCTCATGGGCGACCGGGACGCCGGCGGCCACGGCGCCGGGGTCTGGCGCGAGGCCTTCCAGCGGATGCGGCGCAGCCCCATGGCGATCACCGGCGCGGTCATCGTCGCGGTGTTCCTCGTCATCGCGCTGTTCTCGCCGCTCATCGCCACGTACAGCCCCACCTCCCAGGCCTGGGGCGGCGAGGTCTTCCCGAACCGCAACGAGTTCGTGGGGCCGCGCGCGGAGAACTGGCTGGGCCTGGACCACCTCGGCCGGGACATGTTCTCCCGCATGGTGATCGGGGCCCGCCAGACCCTCCTGGTCGGTGTGGTCGCCACCCTGGTGGGATTCCTGTTCGGCGCGCTCTTGGGCGGCCTGGCCGGTGCCTGCTCGGTTCTGGGCGGTCACTGGGGACGCCAGGTCGACAACGTCATCATGCGCGTCATCGACATGATGCTGGCCATGCCGACCCTGCTGCTGGCCGTCACCGTCGCCGCCCTGGTCGGACCCAGCCTCACCACGGTCATGATCGCGGTCGGCATCGCCCAGGTCCCGATCTTCGCCCGCCTGCTGCGCGGCGCGATGATCTCCCAGGGCAACCGCGAGTACGTGCTGGCCGCGCAGGCCCTGGGTGTGCGCAAGCGGAAGATCGCCGTGTCGCACATCCTGCCCAACTCCATGGGCCCGGTGATCGTGCAGTCCACACTCACCCTGGCGACCGCCATCATCGACGCGGCGGCCCTGTCCTACCTGGGCCTGGGCAACCCGGACGCGTCCTACCCGGAGTGGGGCACGATGCTGTCCGAGGCCCAGCGGTTCCTGTCCAGCGCACCGTCCCTGGCCGTCTACCCGGCCCTGGGCATCATCATCACCGCGCTCGGCTTCACCCTGCTGGGTGAGGCGCTGCGGGAAGCGCTCGACCCGAAGTTGAGGAAGTGACCATGAGTTCCAGCACGCCGCTGTTGGCGGTGGACGAGCTGTCCGTGGTGTTCCACCGCAAGGGCCAGAACCCGACCCGCGCCGTCGACGGGGTCTCCTTCACCCTGGAGGAGGGCAAGGTCACGGGGCTGGTCGGTGAGTCCGGGTGCGGCAAGAGCGTGACCTCGCTGGCCCTCATGGGCCTGCTGCCGGACCGGGGCGTGAAGGTCGGCGGCAGCGCTGTCATGCGCCTGTCCGACCGGGGCGAGGAGCCGCAGGAGGCGGACCTGCTCAGGGTCTCCCAGCGCCGGATGCGCGACCTGCGCGGATCGCAGCTGGCGATGATCTTCCAGGACCCGCTCAGCTCGCTCAACCCGGTGGTCCCCATCGGTGTCCAGGTCACGGAGATCCTCAAGCGGCACCGGGGGATGCGCGGCGCCGCGGCGAGGAAGGAGGCGGCCGACCTCCTGTACCGGGTGGGCATCCCCGACCCCACCAGGCGTCTGAACGAGTACCCGCACCAGCTGTCCGGCGGTATGCGCCAGCGCGCGCTGATCGCGATGGCGGTGGCCTGCAAGCCGCGCCTGATGATCGCGGACGAGCCCACCACGGCCCTGGACGTCACCATCCAGGCGCAGATCCTGGAGCTGCTCAAGGACCTGGTCATCCAGGAGGGCACCGGCCTGCTGATGATCACCCACGACCTGGGCGTGGTGGCGGGTCTGTGCGACGACATCAACGTCCTGTACGCGGGCCGGGCGGTGGAGACCGCCGAGCGCGCGCCGCTCTTCAGCGACCCCACCCACCCGTACACGGTGGGCCTGCTGGGTTCCATCCCGCGCCTGGACGCGCCGCGCGGCGAACCGCTCACCCCGGTGCGCGGTTCGGTCAACGACAACATCGCCTGGGCGGACGGGTGCGCGTTCGCGCCCCGGTGCGACCACTACACCATGGAGTGCCTCCAGGGGCCGCCCCGGCTCGTCCGGATGGGCGACGGGGACCCCGGACACGTCCACCGCTGTGTGAACCCCATTAGCCACGCCGACGTGGTGGACCGGGCCGTGCTGGAGAGCCCGGCCGTGGTGGGCGACGACGAGGAGGAGCGGGGATGAGCCTGCTGGAGATCAGGGACCTCAAGGTCCACTTCCCCATCAAGCGGGGCGTGATCGTCGACCGCACCGTGGGGCACGTACGCGCCGTGGACGGGGTGTCGCTGACCATCGAGAAGGGCCAGACCTACGGCCTGGTGGGGGAGTCCGGGTGCGGCAAGACCACCCTGGGCCGGGCGGTGCTGCGGCTGAACGAGATCACCGAGGGCGAGGTGTGGTTCGGTGAGCGCGACCTGGCCGGGCTCGACTCGGAGTCGATGCGCCGGGAGCGCGCCAACCTCCAGATGGTCTTCCAGGACCCGTTGGGCAGCCTGAACCCGCGCCAGAACATCGGGTCCATCCTCCTGGAGGGTCTCCAGACGCACGGCATCGGCGGTCCCGAGGGCGAGGAGGCCCGAGGGCTGAGCCGGGCGGAGCTGCGGCGGCGGACCGGTGAGGACCAGCGCCGCCGGGTGGTGGACGCGCTGGAGCGGGTGGGGTTGTCCGCCAAGGCGCTCCAGCGGTACCCGCACGAGTTCTCGGGCGGTCAGCGCCAGCGCATCGGGATCGCCCGGGCGCTGGTCCTGGAACCGGACCTCATCATCTGCGACGAGCCGGTCTCGGCGCTGGACGTGTCCATCCAGGCGCAGGTGCTCAACCTGCTGGAGGAGCTCCAGGAGGAGCTGGGCCTGACGTACCTGGTGATCGCGCACGACCTCGCGGTGGTGCGGCACGTGAGCGACGTGGTGGGGGTGATGTACCTGGGTTCGCTGGTCGAGGAGGCCACCAGCGACGAGCTGTACGAGACCCCGCTGCACCCCTACACGAGGTCGCTGATGTCGGCGGTGCCGGTGCCGGACCCGACGGTGGAGGACACCCGGGAGCGCATCCTGCTCGCTGGTGACCTGCCCTCGCCCGCGAACCCGCCCGCGGGCTGCCGGTTCCACACCCGCTGCCCGTGGCGGCAGGAGGAGCGGTGCGACACCGAGCGCCCGGAGCTGCGCCCGCTGGACGGCGTGGACGCGAGCGGCACCCACCGGGTGGCCTGCCACTACGCCGAGCGGATCCTCTCCGGCGAGATCCAGCCCCGCGAGGAACTGGCGGAGCGGATCGTGCACGGCGCGAGCTGATCCGGACCGAGCGCGCGGGTGCCCGTCGAGGGCGCCCGCGCACTCCTGCGTCCGGGCCTCATGACCCGGGAATGTCCGACGCGACTCGGGTTTCCTGACTGCTGGGCGGGTGGAGCGGGGAGGTAGGAGGGTACAAGGGGTTACCGAACCAGGAGGAACCGGATCATGGCGGATACCGCTCACGCGCGCGGCCCCGGGCTGTTCCTGTACGACCGGGACTGCGGCTTCTGCCAGCGTGCGGTCGCCTTCGCGCGGGACCGCCTGCGCACCCGGACCGCCTTCGCGGCCTCTCAGGACTCCGACCTCCCCGCCCTCGGTCTCACCCCCGAGCAGGCCGACGAACAGGCCTGGATCGTCTACCCGGACGGGCGGCGGCTCGCGGGGGGCGACGCCGTCGCCGGGGTGCTCCTGGGCGCGGGGCCGCCCGCGCGGGCCCTCGGCAGGTTCCTGCTGCTGCCCGGGGTGCGCGCGCTCAACCGCGCCGCCTACCGGCTTGTGGCCGCCAACCGGTACCGGCTCCCCGGCGGAACCGCCGCCTGCGCCCTCCCGCCCTCGAACGGACGGTCCACACCCCCGTGAACCCCCTGGCCGCGTCCTCGGACCCGATGCGGCCCCCGGGAGGCGGGCCGCGCCGACCCGCTCTGACTCAGGCCGCGCGCAGGGCCCGGCACACGTCCAGGACCCGCTCGCGCAGCACCGCGCCGCGCTCGGAGAAGTCCCGCTGGTACTCCATGTAGGCGGCCTTGCCCTCGGCGGTCTCGATCCGCACCGGTGAGTACCCCCACTCCCGGAGGTCGTAGGGGGAGGCGCGCATGTCCAGCACGCGGATCTCCTTCGACAGCGCGAAGCAGTCCGCGACCAGCTCGGAGGGGACCGCCGGAGTGAGCTTGTAGGCCCACTTGTACAGGTCCATGTTGGCGTGCAGGCACCCCGGCTGGTCCAGCTCCGCCTGGCGTTCCCGTGCGGGCTGGAGGGTGTTCAGCGGGCGGGCGGGTTCGGTGAAGAACCGGAACGCGTCGAAGTGCGAGCACTGGATCCGGTGCGACTCCACGACGCGGTCGGTCCCCTCGTGTCCGAGCCGCAGGGGGACCTGGCCGTGCCGTACCTCCTCGGTCCGGTACACCATCGCCCACTCGTGCAGCCCGAAGCAGCCCAGGTGCGCGGGGCGCTCGGCCACGGAGGACAGCAGACGCTCCACGAAGTCCAGCACCGTGCGGGCGGCCAGGAACGCGGGCACGTCCAGCCCCACGCCGCCGGGGACTTCCGTGTAGAAGCGCTCGGAGAGCCGTGCGCGGGCGCCCTCGCCCAGCAGCACCGTCCCGACGCCGGGGTGCCAGCGCCGCAGCTGCGCGGGCTTGAGGTTGTAGTAGGTGAACAGGAAGTCCTCGACGGGGTGCCGCTCGCCCGCGCTCCTGCGCCGTACGTGCTCGCCCACCAGGGCGTCCACCCGACGCCCGTGCCGCTCGGCGCGTTCGCGCCACTCCGTCTCCGCCAGGCCGGCCACGGCCTCGGTCCTCGTTCCCGTCACGGAACCCAGGGTAGTCCGGGCCCGGACCTGCCCTAGTCTGCTGGGATGCAGATCCCCACCGACGAAGAGATCCGGGCCCTCCACGAGCGTCACGCGCCCACCCCCGAGGCCTTCGAGCTCGTGTACACGCACTGCCGGGCCGTGTGCGAGGTGGCCGAACTGCTGCTGGCCGCGGCGCCCGCCGGGGTGGACGCCGACCTCGTCCGCGCCGGGTGTCTGCTCCACGACGTCGGCGTCTACCGGCTGATGGACGAGCGGGGGCGGATCGACGGCCCCCGCTACGTGAGCCACGGGGTGCTCGGCCACGAACTGCTGGCGGGGGAGGGGCTGCCGGAGATCCTGTGCCGGTTCTGCTCGCACCACACGGGCGTGGGCGTGACCCGCGACGACGTGCGCGACCAGGGGCTGCCCATCCCGGTCGCGGACTACCTCGCGGAGTCTCCGGAGGAGGAGCTGGTCATGTACGCGGACAAGTTCCACAGCAAGAGCGAGCCGCCGGTCTTCCTCACCGTCGACACCTACGCCGCGAAGGTGCGCCGCTTCGGCCCGGACAAGGAGCTGCGGTTCAGGGAGCTGGTGGACCGGTACGGCGAGCCGGACCTGGCCGCGCTGTCCCGTTCCTTCGGGCACGTCCTCGTCTGAGCTCAGTTGGACTGCTGGACGGGCAGGTGCCGTCCCAGGTAGCCCACGTACACCCGGTTGGTGGTGTCGGGGCCCAGGTGCGGGAAGAAGTACAGCCGGGGGCAGATGCCGTACTCGATGTCCAGTTTGATGTGCGCGTACATCGGGACCCGGCCGTCCGGCTCCACCTCGGTCGGCACGCGGAACACCCGCTTCTCGTTGAGCTTGCCCCGGTTGCGGACGTAGTCGGACTCCTGTGAGGCCAGCCGCTTGACCGGGATCACCCGGTACCCGTCCGGGGGTTCGCGCAGGTAGGAGTGGAAGCCCAGCCCGCTGCCGGGGTTGTCGAACTGGTAGCGGGCGTAGTCGTTCAGGGCCAGCAGCGCCTCCCAGGCCCGGGTCACCCACAGCCCCTCCTTGCGGCTGTCGGAGAGCTCGTACACGGTCTGGTCCTCGATGGTGAAGAACAGGTGCGGCAGGGCCGTGCCGTCCGTGATCCGTTCCAGGAGCTCGGCCACGCTGGACGGCGGCCGCTGCTCGGGGTCGCGGGGGGCGGGGGTGGCGGCCAGCCGGAACAGTCCCGCCTCCCGTGCCTGGTCGCGCAGCCACCCGGCCTCGAACCGGGCGACGCGCCGCTCCTCCCGGGCGGCGGCCAGCTCGTCCGCGAGGTCGGCGGTCTCCGCGAGCACGGCCTGGTGTTCCTCGGACAGCTCCCCGATCCGCGCGTTGAGTCTGCGCACCTCCTCTCTGAGCCGCCGCACCTGCTGTTCCTGTGCCTGGGCGGCGGCGAGTTCCACGGAGGAGACGGAGTCGTGGTCTGACTGGTGTGCGATGACGTTCCCCGATCCGGAGGGTGCCCGTGGGGGAACGGGGGCACGGGTGTTCGGACCCCGGCGCAGGTCCTCGGTCTCCTCGGTCAGGAGCGCGTCGATCGCCCGGAGCGCCTCGGGCAGGCGCAGTCCGAGCGCGTTGTCGCGCACCCTCCGGGACAGGGCGGCGCCCACCCAGTTGCGCACGCGTTCGCCGTCGCGGGCCGTGTCGAGGGTGCCCGGACTCATCCGGGGGTGGCGCTGGGCGTCCGCCTCGTCGGCGGGGTCCACACCCGGTAAGAAGGTGCGCACCCCGCCCGCGGGTACGTCCAGACCGCGGGGGAGGAGCTCGGAGACCCGTTCCAGGGCGGCCCCGTCGAGTACGTACCCGGCGCACATGCCGGTGCAGCGGGACAGGGTTCCCGCCATGGAGGTGCGCCAGTTGGCCACGGTCACGTCGCGGGGCGCCCCGGTGGCGACGATCGCCAGGCGTCGCAGGGGGTCGCGGATGGTCGAGAGGAGGGCGGCCACGTCGTCGTCGTCACGTCCGCGCACGATGCGGGGCGAGGACGGAAGCGGGTGGGCGCCGTCGTGCGCGCCCACCGATCCCAGCAGCATGCGCGCCGCCTCGGGCGGCATCACCTCGGCGCGGGGGGAGTCGGTGGGAGCGGCGGGGTCGACGGTCATGTCGATCCACACGTAGTTCCACGGGGAGAGCTCGGGGTCCACCACCACCGTGGCCAGGGTGCGCCACACGCCCTCCGGTTTCTCGGACTCGGTGGTCAGCCGCAGGAAGGTCAGGCCCTCGTCGGCGTTGTGGTGCCGTGCCACCAGCGCCCGTGAACGGTTGCTCAGCTCGAACCGGCCCGAGCCGGTGAAGTCCACGCGCGCCCCCGAGTTGCCGCGCTTGCTCAGCCAGCGGGAGAGGACCGAGGAGGCGACCGGGACCAGGTCCCCGTCGTCGTCGTGGACGGCGACCAACGTGCGGTAGACGAGCGGCAATGGGCACTCCCGGGTTCCCGTCGAGGGCGGTGGACCCGAGGGTCCGGCCGAACCCGCTGGCAGGGCCCTCCCTCACCACTGTGGACGAAGGACCGCCCCCGCGCCAGCCGGTTGACCAAGTTCCCTTCGGCGGGTCGGTGCCCCACCGCCTCGGGTCGTACTCTCCGTCTACCCACGGAACGGCCGAGTCATCGATTCCCCAGCGCCGGTGCGCCCCGGGATTCGTCGGCCGCGTACGCCACAGTGGCCAAGCCGGGGCTCCGGATTGGTGATGGTGGACAAAGCGGGCGTCTCAGGGTGGGGGTTAGCGTCACCCACATGACCACGCACCCGTTCTGGCTGGCCGGTACCGCCGCGACCGGCGACACCGAGCTGACCGTCCGCAACCCCTACACCGGCGGGACGGCGGGCGTCGTCTCCGTGCCCACCGAGGCGCAGGTGGAGGCCGCCGTCTCCGCCGCGCACGCGGTGGCCGCCGAGGCCGCCGCCCTGCCCGCGCACGTCCGCGCCGGGGCCCTGGACCACGTCTCCCGGCGCATCGGAGAGCGCGCGGAGGAGATCGCCCAGGTCATCACCGCCGAGAGCGGCAAGCCGATCAAGTGGGCCCGCGCCGAGGCCGGACGCGCCGTGTCGGTGTTCCGCTGGGCCGCCGAGGAGGCCCGCAGGGACAGCGGCGAGCTCCAGCGCCTGGACACCGACCCCGGCGGCACCGGGCGGATGGCGCTGGTCCGCCGGGTCCCCAAGGGCCCCGTCCTGGGCATCTCGCCGTTCAACTTCCCGCTCAACCTGGTCGCCCACAAGGTGGCCCCGGCCATCGCCGTGGGCGCGCCGGTGGTGCTCAAGCCCGCCCCGGCCACCCCGATGACCGCCCTGATCCTCGGGGAGATCCTGGCCGAGACCGACCTGCCCGCGGGCATGGTGTCGATCCTGCCCATGCCCAACGAGCTGGCCGCTCCGCTGATCACCGACGAGCGGCTGCCGGTCATCTCCTTCACGGGCGGTCCGTTCGGCTGGGAGCTCCAGCGGCGGGCTCCGCACAAGCACGTGACCCTGGAACTCGGCGGCAACGCGGCCGCCGTGGTGCTGGACGACGCCGACCTCGACTGGGCGGCCCGGCGGGTGGCCCTGTTCGGCAACAACCAGGCCGGTCAGGTCTGCATCGGCGTGCAGCGGGTCGTGGTCACCGAGGCCGTGCACGACGAGTTCGTGCGGCGCCTGGTCTCCGAGGTCGAGACGCTGGGCACCGGCGACCCGACCGACCCCAAGACCGACGTCGGGCCGCTGGTCGACGCGGCGGCCGCGGAGCGCGTGACGTCCTGGGTCGACGAGGCGGTCGCCGCGGGGGCCCGCCTCCTGACCGGCGGCACGCGCGACGGCGTCACGGTGGCGCCGACCGTCCTGGCCGACGCGCCCGCCGACTCGCGGGTGGTGCGCGAGGAGGTGTTCGGCCCGGTGCTGGTCGTCCAGCGGGTCGCGGACACCGACGCCGCCTTCGCGGCGGTGAACGACAGCGACTTCGGCCTCCAGGCCGGTGTGTTCACGCGGGACCTGCCCACCGCCTTCCGTGCCCACCGGGAGCTGGAGGTCGGCGGCGTGGTCGTCGGTGACGTCCCCACCTTCCGTGCCGACCAGATGCCCTACGGCGGGGTCAAGGGCTCGGGCGTGGGCAAGGAGGGCCTGCGGGCGGCGATGACGGACCTCACCCACGAGCGGGTCCTCGTCCTCACCGGGATCGACCTGTAGGGGCGCGGGGCGTACGCGCGTACGGGGGGCGGTGGCGGCCGGTGTTCGGCCGCCGCCGCCCCCCGTCGTGACCCCGGGGTGCCGGGCACGGAAGGATCCGTGGCGCGTCCTAGAGCTGCGCCGCGTGGTCGTAGAGGCGCTTGGCCTCGGCGCCCAGGCGCGGGCCGTACTGGGTGCTGCGGTCGTCGGCGTACTTGAAGCTCACCACCGAGGAGATGGTGCCCTGGCCGGTGGCCGTGTCGAAGTCGGTGAACCAGGGGCCGCCGCTGGAGCCCTGGGTCATGGTGCAGCGCACCCCGTTCGCGGTGGTGCCACCGGTGTCCGGGACCGTCCGGCCGGAGCAGTAGTGCAGTTCGCGGCCGTCGTAGGGGGAGGCGGCCGGGTAGCCGAAGGTGTACACCTGCACGCCCTTGTCCACGTTCTGCTGGGTCCACGTGGAGAAGGACAGCTTCTGGGCGCCGACCCGGTCCTGCACCGGCGTGCCGCCGTCCTTGTTCAGCACGACCATCGCGAAGTCGTAGCTGTCGTCGGCCCGGTTGGACCACTCGGGGGCGACCATGAGGTCGCGGGCGGTGAATTTGCCGTGGGGGCTGTCGCCGGAGGAGTAGCCGGGGACGAAGGTCCAGTTCTGGGCCCAGGCGCCCTTGCCGTCCTTGGCGCAGTGCCCGGCGGTCACCAGGGTGCTCCTGTTGGCGGAGTCCACGACCGAGGCCGAACAGGTGAAGTCGCGGCCGTCCATGGTCAGGTACACCTTGCCGGTGGTCTGAGTGACCTTGCCGCCGTCGTTCCAGCGCGCGCCGTCGCTGTTGGGGCTGGAGGCCTGCGGTTCGACGTCGGCGGGTCGCTGGAGCGGTTCGGCCAGCCCGAGGGTGGACTCCACGAGGCTGGTGATGGGCTGTGCGGCGGCCATGCGGTCGCTGGTCCAGTAGTCGAGGACGGCGGTGCGCTGTTCGCCGGTCACGGCCCCCGACTGGTGGTGGATCCCGTCGGTCCGGGAGAGGGGCGTCCGGCTCTCGGGAGCGGGCCGTTCGGGGGCGAGCGCGTCCGGGAGGACGGCGGAGGAGTGGATGGCCTGGGAGACGGCCGAGGCCGGGGCGGGCAGGTGGTCGATGAGGGCGAGGCCCCCGAAGGCGACCGCGGCTGCGGCCAGCGGGGCGAGGATCCTGCGTGCGGTGGGCGAGGTCATGACCACGATCTTCGCACACTTGGAGTAATTCGATGACTACTTTGGGTTTGTGTCGCGGCCTGGTCGGGCATGCGACCGGCCGACCTCGCGCGAGGCGGGTCGACCGGTCGCCCGGTCCGTGGTGTCCGGTTGACCGGAACACGGGGTTTCGGCGCTGATCAGGGGCAGAAATCCGGGCCGGTGCGCACCGGCACCTACCCGAGCGGGATGGTCACCCGGGTCGGCTCCTCCTCCGGGGAGGTCACGGTGACCCGGTCGCCGATCCGGCTCTCACTGACGTAGCGGGGGTCCTTGCTGTCGACCACCACGGCCAGGCGGTGCCCGGCCGGGACGTCCCACACCACCGACGACAGCTCGGTCGCGACCGTCACCGGCTCGCCCGGGACGGCGTCGCGCAGGGTGTGCGGCGCGTGGCTCAGCAGGGAACCGGTGCCCCGCTCGTTGATCGCGTACAGGTACACGAAGACCGACTGGTCGGTGGCGGTCGGGGTGACCGTGAACGTCACCTCGGGGGTTCCCGCCACGCGGGCGCCCTCGGGGTAGGCGGGGCTGGTCCACACCGCGGCCCGGTAGCGGTCCACGGTGGGCAGCAGGACCCCGGTGGGCACGTCGAAGAACTGCTGGAGCGCCCCCGACAGGATGACCGTGCCGCTGTGGGCGGTCGTGCCGATCCCGGTGCGGAAGCCGTAGTCCCAGCCCGTGGCGGGCTCGCCGACCATCGCGCCGTCGCTCTGCCAGCGGCCCCAGGTGGAGCTGGGCTCGTCGAGGTGGTACTCGTCGGTCGCCGCCGTCACCGAGGGCCAGTCGGCGTGCGAGGTCCACGCGCCGTTCCCGTTGTTCGGCTTGACGCGCACCGGGTCCTCGGCGCCGATGCCGTTGTCCTCGCCCTTGAGGTGGTGGTCGAACCAGCGGGCCAGGTCCTCCCACACCTCGTTGGGCAGCCCCACCGCGCCGAACGCCTCGGGGGTGGCGTGGTCGCCGGGGGTGAGCATGAGCCGTTTGGGGCCGGACAGCTCCTCGTAGAAGTCCGCGATGTGCCCGGCGGGGAACATGCCGTCGTTCCAGCCGTGCGCCATCATGACGGCGGTCCCGTTGGCGTTGATCCGGTCCACCTTGGTGGCGGCGGAGCGGTCCGGGGCCATCTCCAGGATGGGGTCGACGTTGCCGCGCCGGTACTCGCGCTCCATCTCACGGAGCGAGTCCCCTGGGGTGCCGAGCAGGTTCCCGGCCAGGAGCAGCAGCTCGGCGGACTGCACGTCGATGGTCCGCCCGGGGTAGAGCGAGGCCTCCAGGTCGGCCCAACCGCTCATGGAGCCGACCGCCCTCACCCGTTCGTCCTCGGCCGCGGTGAGCAGGCTGATCCCGCCGCCGTAGGAGATGCCCGCCATGCCGATCCGGTCGGCGTCGGCCTCGGTGTTCTCCAGGGCCCAGTCGATGACGGCGCTGGCGTCGGCCCGGTCCTCGGGACCGGCCACCTCGACGCCGCCTCCGGAGTCCCAGAAGCCGCGCGAGGAGTAGGCGACGACCTGGTAGCCGGACTCCTCGGCCAGTTTCTTGGCCGCGCCGACGTACAGGATGTGCGGGGTCGCCCAGGCGGAGGGCATGACGAGCAGCGGGCGCGGGCCCTCGGCGTCGGTGGGGGTGATGACCTTGGCCTTCAGCTCCGTGCCGTCGTGGCTGACGATCGTCTCGTAGCTGATGGTCGAGGAGAGGGCGACCGCCGAGGCGGGGGCCGGTGACAGGGCGGCCACGGCGACGGCGGCCGCCACGGCGGTGGCGGAGAGGGCGTGGAGGCGCCTACCGGACGGGGTGCGCTCTCGGGACGGGGGAGGCGTGCTGACTGGGGGCATGGCGGGAACCTCGGAGGTGGGGGCGGGGGAGGCTCCGATGGTCGCTCGCGCCAGCACCATCGGGGGGAGCCGGACGTACCGGCGGTGATCGGCGTCGCACTGTACTGTGAGGTAACTTACTCGCCAGTCAAGTTAGGTGATCCCGTGCCCTTTGTAAAGACCCGGTGACACGGACCCTCCCCCCGCGTGCCCCTCGCGGGCCCCGGTCCCGAGGGTTCGCCCCGCCGTTCCCCGGGGTTGTCCACAGCCCCCGGCGGAGGGCCCCCGGGTGCGCGACAATGGAGGGGTGCGAGAAGAACAGCAGCGAACAGTAGTGATCCTCGGTTCCACCGGCTCGATCGGGACCCAGGCCGTCGACATCGTCCAGCGCAACCCCGCGCGCTTCCGGGTCGTGGGCCTGGCCGCCGGGGGCGGCCGCGCCGACCTGCTCGCCAAGCAGGCCGTGGAGCTCGGGGTCGGGCACGTGGCCGTGGCGGACCCCGCCCGCGCCGCCGACCTCACCCGCCTCCTGCGCGAGCAGGGCAGTGACGCCGAGGTCCTGGTCGGCGCGGAGGGCGTGGCCGCGCTGGCCGCCCACCCCTGCGACGTCGTCCTGAACGGGATCACCGGCGCCCTGGGGCTGGAGTCCACCCTGGCCACGCTGCGCGCCGGGACCACCCTCGCCCTGGCCAACAAGGAGTCCCTGATCATCGGTGGGCCGCTGGTGCGCGACCTCGCCGCGCCCGGCCAGATCATCCCGGTCGACTCCGAGCACTACGCGATCGCCCAGTGCTTCCCCCACCTCCCCGAGGGCGAGCTCACCAGCCCGGCCCAGGGCCTGGTCCACGCCGCCCGCTCCGACGTGCGCCGCCTGGTCGTCACCGCCAGCGGCGGTCCCTTCCGGGGCCGACGCGCCGAGGAGCTGACCGACGTCACCCCCGCCGAGGCGCTGGCCCATCCCACCTGGAGCATGGGCCCGGTCATCACCGTCAACTCCGCCACCCTGGTCAACAAGGGCCTGGAGGTGATCGAGGCCAACCTGCTGTTCGACGTGCCCTTCGACCGGATCGACGTCGTCGTGCACCCGCAGTCGATCGTGCACTCCATGGTCGAGTACGTGGACGGCACCACCCTGGCCAAGGCCAGCCCGCCCAGCATGATGATCCCGATCGCGTACGGGATCGGCGCGCCCGAGCGCGTCCCCGACGCCGCCCCCGGAATGGACTGGACCCGCGCCCAGAGCTGGACCTTCGAGCCGCTGGACCACGAGGCCTTCCCCGCCGTGCGGCTGGCCGCCGAGGTCGGCGCGGCGGGCGGCACGGCTCCGGCGGTCTACAACGCGGCCAACGAGGAGGCGGTGGACGCCTTCCTCAAGGGAAACCTCGCGTTCCCGGCCATCATGGACACTGTCTCCCAGGTAGTCTCTGAACACCAGCGGGCGGACCATCCGGGTACCTCGACCCTGACCCTGGACGACGTGTACGCCGCTGACACCTGGGCCCGAACCCGCGCGCGCGAGCTGCTCACCCGCGGCTGAGGACCGACATCGGCTTGAGGAGTGATGCATGGTCGTTCTGCTGACCGTGGTCGGGATCGTCCTGTTCGTCGTGGGGCTGCTGTTCTCGATCGCCTGGCACGAGCTCGGCCACATGTCCACGGCCAAGATGTTCGGGATCAAGTGCACCGAGTTCATGGTGGGCTTCGGCAAGACGCTGTGGTCGGTGCGCAGGGGTGAGACCGAGTACGGGATCAAGGCCGTCCCGCTGGGCGGCTTCGTGCGCATGGTCGGCATGCTGCCGCCCGCCCGGGAGCGGGAGGACACCGGCGCCCGGAAGATGTCCCGCTGGCGGGCGATGGCCGAGGACGCCCGCGAGGCCTCCTACATGGAACTGTCTCCCGAGGACCAGGACCGGCAGTTCTACCAGCGCGCCCCCTGGAAGCGGCTGATCGTCATGTTCGCCGGTCCGGGCATGAACCTCGTGCTCGCGGTCATCCTGCTCGGCGTGCTCTTCATGGGCATCGGCGTGCACCAGGAGACCCCGCAGATCGGGTCGGTCCGCGAGTGCGTCGTCCCGGCCGGGGTGACCGCCACCGAGTGCACCGACGAGTTCGCGCCCACCCCCTCCCACGAGGCGGGGCTGGAGCCGGGCGACGTCATCCTCTCGATCGACGGCGAACCGGTGACCGGCGACACCGTCAACGGTCAGATCCGCCAGTCCCTCGGCAGCACCGAGTTCGAGATCGAACGCGACGGCGAGCGCTTCACCGCCGACGTCGACATCGTCGAGAACGAGCTGCCCGCCCGGGACGCCGAGGGCAACATCGTCTACGACACCGACGAGCGGGGCGACCTCGTCTACGACGACCAGGGCCGCAGGGTCGCCGCCACCGAGGTCGTCGGATTCCTGGGCGTGGTGTTCGTCCAGGAGCGCCAGCCGCTGACCGTGGGGGAGTCCGTCTCCGAGGTCGGCACCATGCTGGTCGGCGTGGGCGAGGCGATCATCGCCCTGCCCAGCCGGGTCCCCGAGGTGTTCGGCGCCGCCTTCCTGGGCGAACAGCGCACCGAGGACTCCCCGGTGGGCATCGTCGGCATCTCCCGCATCGGCGGCGAGATCATGTCCCAGGGCCTGCCGGTGATCGACACCGTGGCGATCATGATCAGCATCCTCGCCAGCGTCAACCTGTTCCTCTTCGCCTTCAACATGCTGCCGATCCTGCCGCTGGACGGCGGGCACATGGCCGGGGCGATCTGGGAGTCCATCAAGAAGTGGACGGCCCGGCTGTTCAGGAGACCGGACCCGGGGCCGGTGGACGTGGCGCTGCTGACACCGGTGGCCTACGTGATCGTGGGCTGCTTCCTCGTCTTCAGCGTCATCCTCCTCGTGGCCGACCTCATCAACCCCGTACGGCTGTTCGGATGACCCCTCGGGGGCGGCCTTCGCGCCGCCCCCGAGGGATGAACACCGGTTGAACTGGTGTGAGCGCGGCCACGAAGGGCCGTGTGTCGCCCCAAGGGCGGGTAACCTGGGGGTCGCGTACCGGGATCGCCGCCGTGGCGGAGGCCACCGAGACGGAGCACCCGGACACGCCTCCGGGCGCCGCCGCGCGCGCCCTTTCTCCACGAACCGGACGACATCAAGTGCCGCCCTCCCTCCGGCGGCAGACGAGGTGAACCAAGCGTGACCATTGATCTCGGTATTCCCGCCACCCCGCCGCGCCCGCTGGCGACCCGGCGCAAGACCCGGCAGATCATGGTCGGAAACGTGCCCGTGGGCGGGGACGCGCCGGTGTCCGTGCAGTCCATGACGACCACCCGCACCTCCGACATCAACGCGACCCTCCAGCAGATCGCGGAGCTGACCGCCTCCGGCTGTCAGATCGTCCGCGTGGCGGTCCCGACCAACGAGGACGCCGACGCGCTGCCGATCATCGCCAAGAAGTCGCAGATCCCGGTGATCGCCGACATCCACTTCCAGCCCAAGTACGTGTTCGCGGCGATCGACGCCGGTTGCGCGGCCGTACGCGTCAACCCGGGCAACATCAAGAAGTTCGACGACAAGGTCGCGGAGATCGCCAGGGCCGCCTCCGCGGCCGGGACCCCGATCCGCATCGGCGTCAACGCCGGTTCGCTCGACAAGCGCCTGCTCGCCAAGTACGGGAAGGCCACCCCGGAGGCGCTGGTGGAGTCGGCGCTCTGGGAGTGCTCGCTGTTCGAGGAGCACGGCTTCCAGGACATCAAGATCTCCGTCAAGCACAACGACCCGGTCGTGATGGTCAACGCCTACCGGCTGCTGTCGCAGGCCTGCGACTACCCGCTGCACCTGGGCGTCACCGAGGCCGGTCCGGCCTTCCAGGGCACCATCAAGTCCTCCGTCGCCTTCGGCGCCCTGCTGTCGGAGGGGATCGGTGACACCATCCGGGTGTCCCTGTCCGCCCCGCCCGCGGAGGAGGTCAAGGTCGGCTCCCAGATCCTGGAGTCCCTGGGGCTGCGCGAGCGCGGCCTGGAGATCGTCTCCTGCCCGAGCTGCGGCCGCGCCCAGGTGGACGTGTACACGCTCGCCGAGGAGGTCACCGCCGGTCTGGAGGGGCTGGAGGTGCCGCTGCGCGTGGCCGTCATGGGCTGTGTCGTGAACGGTCCCGGTGAGGCGCGCGAGGCCGACCTGGGTGTGGCCTCGGGCAACGGCAAGGGCCAGATCTTCGTCAAGGGCGAGGTCATCAAGACCGTCCCCGAGTCCAAGATCGTGGAGACGCTGATCGAGGAGGCCATGCGCATCGCCGAGGAGATGGGCGAGGCCGGGGTCGAGGGCGAGCCCAGCGTGTCCGTGGCGAGCTGACGCGTCCCCGTCAGGGGAACCACGCTTCGAGGGGAGTACGGCGACGGCCGTGCTCCCCTTTGTCGTGCCGTGGTGTCGTGTTTCCGCGGGCCCGCCGGTCCGGGGCAGGAACACACGGGGCGGTCGGACGCTTACACCTACGGGCGGGACCCGCGTCGTCGCAGGTCACGTGAGCCTGATCACCGTGAGTCATCTCATATGACATGAGTCACCATCGTGTGCGTTTTCTTGCGTCAGTACGCATGATTCGGGCATGGAAAGCGGACATGGGCAATGAATGTGGGTCATGTTACTCACGCAACACCATTAACGTTGCCCAAGGCACATTTGGAGTCCCGTTGGTTCACGGCGGCGCCGATCCGGTGTGCCCACCCGCAGAACGTCGAGGAGTCATTTCGTGGTGGACCAGAAGAGCCCCGCGCGGGCGGACGCTTCCGCACCCACGCTGGGGCGGCGTCTGAGCCGACGCAAGCCGGTCGAGAAGCTCGTGGCCGAGACCGAGGGCGACAACGGCCTGCGCCGCACCATGGGGTTCTGGCAGCTGTCCATGATCGGCATCGGCGCGACCCTGGGCACCGGCATCTTCGTGGTCCTGGGCGAGGCGGTCCCGATCGCCGGTCCCGCCGTCATCCTCGCGTTCGTCCTGGCCGGAGTGACCGCGCTCTTCTCCGCCCTCGCCTACGCCGAGATGGCCGGGATGATCCCCGCCTCCGGCTCGGCCTACTCCTACAGCTACGCCACCATGGGCGAGTTCATGGCCTGGGTGTGCGGCTGGTGTCTGATGCTCACCTACGGGGTCTCCGTGGCGGCGGTCGGCGTCGGCTGGGGCCAGTACATCAACGAGCTCCTCCAGCTGACCACGGGTCTGTCGCTGCCCGGCGCGCTGCTGGCCGGACCCATGGAGGGCGGCCTGGTCAACGTGCCCGCCGCCGTCGTGGTCCTGCTGTCGATGTTCGCCCTGCTCGCCGGGGTGCGGGAGAGCACCCGCGCCAACGCCGTCATGGTCACCATCAAGATCGCCGTGCTGGTGATGTTCGTGGCCATCGCGGTCACCGCCGTCCAGCGGGGGAACTTCGCCCCGTTCATGCCGATGGGCATGGCCGGAGTCTCCGCCGCCGGCGCCACCCTGTTCTTCTCCTACATCGGCTTCGACTCCGCCTCCACCGCCAGTGAGGAGGCCCGGAACCCGCAGCGCGACCTGCCGCGCGCCATCATGTTCTCCATGATCGTGGTCACCGCGATCTACTGCCTGGTGGCCTTCAGCGCGGTCGGCGCCCTCAACTGGACCGAGTTCGCCGAGGGTCGGACCTCCCTGGCGGGGATCCTCACCGCGGTCACCGGCACCCCGATCTGGGCGGTCATCTTCGCCGCGGGCGCCGTCCTGGCCCTGGCCAGCGTCGTCCTGGTCGTCCTCTACAGCCAGACCCGCATCCTCTTCGCGATGTCGCGCGACGGGCTCATCCCGGCCGCCTTCTCCAAGGTGGACGACCGGGGCACCCCGCGCGCCAACACGATCATCACCTCGGTGTTCATCGCCCTGCTGGCCGCGTTCATCCCGCTCGGCCCGCTCGCGGACGCCACCGCGATCGGCACCCTCTTCGCCTTCGCCCTGGTCAACGTGGCCGTACTCGTGCTGCGCAGGAGCCGCCCCGACCTCAAGCGCGCGTTCCGGATGCCCGGCGCGCCGGTGACCCCGGTCCTGGGCGTCCTGGCCTGCGCCTACCTGATGGTCAGCATGCCGGTCAGCGTGTGGGTCGCCTTCGGCGCCTGGCTCGTGGTGGGCGTGGCCGTCTACTTCGGCTACGGCATGCGCCGCTCCGCGCTGGAGGACGAGCCCACCGTGGAGGTCGGGTCCTGACCGGAGCCGACCACGTGGGCACGGGGCGGGGCCGGGGGAATCCCCCGGCCCCGCCCCGCGTTCACCCTGCTGCCGAGAGCACGCGGGAACGGAGCGTGAGACCGGGATCAGGCGCAACGAACCAGGTCGGATCAGTGCGAACTCGCAACGGAGTGCACGCCCCACACACGGTTCCCACGCCCCCCGCCACCTAGAGTGGACGCGGCCGACCAGCGGCGACACCAGGAGGTACGCAGCGATGCCCGCACCACTGCGCGTGGCCCTCGACCAGGGCACGGGACGCAGCGGCGACCCCGCCTCCTCCCTCCACCGGCTCCGTGAGCGGGCCGGCGCGGCCGCGGCCTCGGGCGCGACCCTGCTGGTCACCCCCGAGATGTCGCTGACCGGCTACAACCTCGGGAGCCGGGTCCGGGACCTGGCCGAACCCGCGGACGGCCCCCTCCTCGCGGAGGTCTCCCGGATCGCCGCCGACACCGGCGTGGCGATCGTCTACGGCTTCCCCGAACTGGCCGACGGGGACGTGTACAACGCGGTGCGGCTCGTGGACGCCACGGGCGCCCCCCGCGCGCTCTACCGCAAGACCCACCTGTTCGGCGGACTGGACCGGGACCACTTCCGCGCCGGTGACGAACTGGTCGTCCAGGCCGACCTCGACGGCCACCGGATCGGCCTCCTCGTCTGCTACGACGTGGAGTTCCCCGAGGCCGTGCGGGCGCACGCGCGGGCCGGGACCACCCTCCTCGCCGTGCCCACCGCGCTGATGGCCCCGAACACGTCGGTCGCCACCCTCCTCGTCCCGGCTCGGGCCATGGAGAACCAGCTCCACCTGGCCTACGTGAACCGCTGCGACACCGAGGGCGAGCTCGACTACGTCGGGCTGAGCACGCTCGTGGGCCCCGACGGCGCCGAGCTGCTGCGGGGCGGGGCCACCGAGGCCCTGTTGGTCGGTGACGTCGACCCGGCCGTCACCGAGGCCTCCCGCGCGGAGCTCTCCTACCTGGGCGACCGCCGCCCGGACCTGTACCCCACCGCCTGACACCCGCCCCACCCCGCCGCGTCCGCGGCGGTCCACACCCTGCCCCAGCGAAGGAGGGCCCCATGACGTCCGCCGTGCCCACGTCCGCCGGTACCGCACCCGTGTCCGACCCCCGGACCGACGACCGTCCGCTGACCATGTCCGGGCCCGACTTCCCGTTCGCCTACGACGCGTTCCTGGCCCACCCGGCCGGGCTGGGCCAGGTGCCCGCCGAACACCACGGCACCGAGGTCGCGGTCATCGGCGGTGGGCTGTCCGGCATCGTCACCGCCTACGAGCTCATGAAGATGGGCCTGCGGCCGGTCGTGTACGAGGCCGACCGGATCGGCGGACGCCTGCGCACCGAACGCCTGCCCGGCGCCCCCGACGACGTGGTCGCGGAGATGGGCGCGATGCGCTTCCCCCCGACCTCCACGTCCTTCTGGCACTACGCCGACCGCATGGGTCTGCGCACCAGCCCCTTCCCCAACCCGCTCTCGCCCGCGACCCCGAGCACCGTCGTCGACCTCAAGGGCGAGTCGCACTACGCGACGCACCTCGACGACCTGCCCGAGCTCTACCGCGACGTGGCGCGCGCCTGGGACCGCACCCTGGAGAGCGTGGAGCACGCCCGCATGCAGCGGGCCATCCGCGACCGCGACGTGGCCACGCAGAAGGAGATCTGGAACCGGCTGGTCGAGCGGTTGGACAACCAGACCTTCTACGGTTTCCTGTGCGACTCCCCGGGCTTCGCGTCCTTCCGCGACCGGGAGGTCTTCGGCCAGGTGGGCTTCGGGACCGGCGGCTGGGACACCGACTTCCCCAACTCCATCCTGGAGATCCTGCGGGTCACCTACACGGGCGCCGACGACGACCACATGGGCATCGTCGGGGGAGTGGACCAGCTCCCGCTCCGTCTGTGGGAGGACGCCCCGGACAAGCTCGTGCACTGGGCGCAGGGCACGTCGTTGGCCTCGCTGCACGGCGGTGAGCCGCGTCCGGCCGTGACCGCGCTGCGCCGTACGGCGGCGAAGGGGTCCCCGGCGGGCAACCTCACCGTCACCGACTCCTCCGGATCCACCCGCACCTACCCGGCGGCCGTGTTCACGGCGCAGTCCTGGATGATGCTGTCCAAGATCGACTGCGACGACGACCTGCTGCCGATCGACCACTGGACCGCGATCGAGCGGACCCACTACATGGAGTCCTCGAAGCTGTTCGTGCCGGTGGACCGCGCGTTCTGGCGGGACCGGGACCCGGAGACCGGTCGGGACGTCATGAGCATGACGCTCACCGACCGCATGACCCGGGGCACCTACCTGCTGGAGGGCGAGGACCCGGACGGCCCGGCGGCCATCTGCCTCTCCTACACCTGGTGCGACGACTCGCTCAAGTGGCTGCCGCTGTCCGCCAACGAGCGCCTGGAGGTCATGCTCGCCTCGCTCGGCAAGATCTACCCGGACGTGGACGTGCGCTCGCACATCACGGGTGACCCGGTCACGGTCTCCTGGGAGGACGAGCCGTACTTCATGGGCGCGTTCAAGGCCAACCTGCCCGGGCACTACCGGTACCAGCGCCGCCTGTTCACGCACTTCCGCCAGGCGGACCTGGCCGAGCGGCACCGGGGACTGTTCCTCGCGGGCGACGACGTGTCCTGGACCGCCGGGTGGGCCGAGGGCGCCGTGCAGACCGCACTGAACGCGGTGTGGGGGGTCATGCACCACTTCGGCGGGGAGACCGACCCGACCAACCCCGGCCCGGGCGACCTGTTCGACGAGCTGGCCCCGGTCGCCCTCCCCGAGGACTGACCGGATCCGGCGGAGCTCCCGCGACCCCCTGATTCCCAGCGCCGAGGCGCCGAGGGTCAGGGGGTGTTCTCGTCCGGCGGGTCCGTGTCGGCGGTACCGGCGAGGATGGGCTGGTCGACCAGGCGGGAGAGCACCAGGGTGCTCTTCGTGCGGACCACGAAGGGCTCCGCGCCGATCCGCTCGATCACCTCTTCGAGGTGCTGGGTGTCGCGGGCGCGGACCTGCACGATGGCGTCGGCCTCCCCGGTGACGGTGCAGGCGGAGGTGACCTCCGCGTAGCCGGACAGGCCGATCCGGATCTCCCCGGGGGACGTGCGGGCGCGGCAGTACAGCTCGATGAAGGCCTCGGTGGTCCAGCCGATCGCCTGGGGCTCCACCACCACCGTGAAGCCGCGCACGGCGCCGGACTCGATCAGACGGTCCACGCGGCGCTTGACCGCGGACGGGCTGAGACCGACCCCGCCGCCGATCTCCGCGAAACTCGTCCGCGCGTCCGCGCCGAGCATCGCGATGATCCGCTCGTCGACACGATCAAGCCGCATTCTGCCCCTTTGTCCATTTCTGATCTGACCAGGCCACATGTTACCGGGGGAGTGCTCGGACGGGGTCCGTGTCGCTTCCTGTTGTCACGCTCAGTAGCGGTGAGAATGCATGAGGACATCCTGGCCGGTATCGGGGGTAAGCGAGTGCGTTCAACCTGCACACAGTGGGCAGCCGTCTCCGCCGGGGTGCTCCTGGCCTCACTGGTCGCCGTACCGGCGGCCCCGGCTGAGGCGGTCGCGCCGCCGACCACCCGGATCGACCAGACGGCGCTCGACTGGCGCCCCTGCGAGGACCTCGAACCGGTCAGCGGTACCGAGATGGAGTGCGCCACCCTCACCGTCCCCATGGCCAGGACCACCGGCGGTCAGCGCGTCGGCGACCTCCTGGAGCCCCTCCAGATCGCCCTCTCCCGGGTCCCCGCCACCGGCACCGCCGAACACACCATGCTGGTCAACCCCGGCGGCCCGGGCAGCGCCGGACGCAAGTGGGCCGCCCACACCCACAACCGCATGCCCGAGGAACTGCGCCAGACCTACGACGTGGTCGCCTTCGACCCGCGCGGCATGGGCGCCTCCACACCCAACGTCACCTGCGACCCCGGCTACTTCGCCCCCGTCCGCAAGGACTCCGTCCCGGCCGACGCCGCCGAGGAGCGGGCGCTGCGCGAGGACGCCGAGGCCTACGCCGCCGCCTGCGCCGAGAACACCGGGCCGCTCCTGGACCACATGCGCACCGAGGACACCGCGCACGACATGGACGCCATCCGCGTCGCCCTCGGACTCGACCAGATCGACTACCTCGGCTACTCCTACGGCAGCTACCTGGGCACCGTCTACGCCTCGCTCTACCCGGACAGCGTGCGCGCCGTGGTCCTGGACAGCGTCGTCGACCCGAGCCTGCCCTGGTACGAGAGCAACCTCCTCCAGAGCCGGTCCCTGGACCACGCGGCCGCGAACTTCTTCGACTGGATCGCCCGCCACGACGCCACCTACGGTCTGGGCGCCGACGGCGAGACGGTCGCCGCCGCCTTCTACGACCTGCGCGCACGGCTCCGCGAGGCCCCGCTGGAGGACACGGTCGGCCCCACCGAACTGGACGGCGCCGCCTCCGTCGTCGCGTACAGCGGCAACTCCTGGCCGACGGTCGCCGCCGCCCTGGCCGCGCAGGTCAACGACTCCGACCCGGCCCCGCTCCTGGAACTCCACGAGAACTACGGCGACGACGCCGACAGCGACCCCGGCTTCGGCGGGTACCTCGCGGTCCAGTGCACCGACGCCCCGTGGCCGCGCGACTGGGACACCTGGAACAGCGACGCCCGGCGGATCCACGAGGAGGCGCCCTTCCTGGGCTGGCACAACATCTGGTACAACGCTCCGTGCGCCTCGTGGTCCGGTGAGTCCGCCCCCTGGTTCAAGGTCGGTACCGGCCCGGAGGAGCACCCCGCCTACGACGGCGACGTGCTCGTCGTGCACGCCACCGAGGACGGCGCCACCCCGATCGCGGGCGCCTACTCCCTGCGCGAGCGCCTGCCCGGCTCCTCGCTGGTGATCGAGGACGGCGGCATCACCCACGGCGTCGCCCTCACCGGGAACGCCTGCGTGGACGAGACCGTCGTCGCCTACCTCCGGGACGGGACCCTGCCCGAACGCGGCGAGGAGGGCCCCGACGTCACCTGCGACGCCCGGCCCGAGCCCAGCCCGCGCGACGCGCAGGGCGCCGAGGCCGCGCAGGTGGACCGCCTCGGACCGATCGGACTCGAAACATCCAGGTGAGTCCGGACAGACGGTCTAATAGGCTGGAATCGGCGCGAATTCGTCGTGGGCCCACGAACCGATCCGGTGACCGCCGGAGACGGTGACCGGGAAGATGGGGGAGATGCGATGCTGCGGACCTCGGCGGTACGGATTCTGGGAGAACGCGACCGGGAGGCCGTCCGCGCGCTCCTGGACGAGGACCCCGTGGGCAACGTCTTCGTCGCCTCACGACTGATGACCACGGGCATGACCGGCGGTGCCGGGGCCGAGGTCTGGGGCCACACCGAACGCGGCAGACTCACGGCCCTGTGTTACTCGGGAGCCAACCTCGTCCCGGTCAACGCCGGGCCCGCCGCCGTGCGCGGGTTCGCGGACCACGCGCGTTGGCGCGGCAGACGCTGCTCCTCGATCGTCGGCCCCGTCGAGGCGGTCAGCGACTTCTGGGAACAGATCACCCCCGCCTGGGGGCCGGCCCGCGCCATCCGCGCCAGCCAGCCGGTCCTGGAGATCAACGGCCCGCCCGTCGTCGCCCCCGACCCCCTGGTGCGCCGGGTCCGCGTCCACGAGATCAACACCCTCGTCCCCGCCTGCGTGGCCATGTTCACCGAGGAGGTGGGGGTCCCGCCGGACTCCGGCGACGGCGGCGCGCTCTACCGCGCCCGCGTCGAGGAGCTGGTCCGCACCGGCCGCGCCTTCGCCCGGATCGAGGACGGCCGCGTGGTGTTCAAGGCCGAGATCGGCGCCGTCACCCCCCAGGCCTGCCAGGTCCAGGGCGTGTGGGTCCACCCGGACCTGCGCGGCCAGGGGTACGCCAGCGCGGGCATGGCGGCCGTGGTCAACTACGCCCGAGCCGAGATCGCGCCCCGGGTGACCCTGTACGTCAACGACTTCAACGCCCCCGCCAGGGCCACCTACCAGCGCGTCGGCTTCCGGCAGGTCGGGGAGGTCATGTCGGTGCTCTTCTGAGCCTGACGCATCCCCGCCAGGTTGCGGACCGACCCGGGACCGGCGCCGACGCCGCTCGGTACCGTGGACGGGCTCCCTCACCCCCGCCGCAGAGAGGCCCCATGCTCCGCAACCCGACCGGCCGCGCACGGCTGGGGCTGGCCCTCCTCCTCGCCCTGCTGACGGTGCTGGGCCCGCTCAACATCGACATGTACCTCCCGGCCTTCCCGGAGATCTCCGACGACCTGGGCGCCAGCGCCTCCCAGGTACAGCTGAGCCTCACCACCTGCCTGGTGGGCCTGGCCGTCGGTCAGGTGGTGATCGGCCCGATCAGCGACGCCCGGGGCAGGCGCGGGCCGCTCCTGGTCTGCGTGGCCCTGTTCGTCCTCTCCTCGGCCCTGTGCGCGCTCGCCCCCAACACCGGGGTCCTGGTGCTGGGACGCTTCCTCCAGGGCTTCACCGCCAGCGCCGGGGTGGTGCTCTCCCGCGCCGTGGTGCGCGACGTCTTCGACGGCACCGCGCTCACCCGGTTCTTCGCCCTGATCATGGTGGTGGTCGCGGTCGCCCCGATGGTCGCCCCGGTCGTCGGCGGCGGGGTCCTGCTCCTGCCCTCGGCCACCTGGCGCAGCGTCTTCTGGGCGCTGGCCCTGCTCGGCGCCGTGATCCTCCTGGTCACGGCGGTGCGCCTGCCGGAGTCCCTGCCCGAGGAACGGCGTATCCCGGGCACACCGGGCGGCAGTCTGCGCGCTCTGGGCGAGCTGTTCCGGGACCGCCGCTACCTGGGGTACACGCTCATCGTCGGCCTGCTGCACGGCGGCAGCTTCGCCTACGTCGCCGGGACCCCCTTCGTCTACCAGGAGATCCACGGGGTGTCCCCGCAGGTCTTCGGGTTCCTCTTCGGCGTGAACGGCATCGCGATCATCCTCGGGAGCACCGCCGTGGGCCGCCTCAGCGACCGCCACGGCGAGCGCTCCCTGCTCGCGGTGGCCGTGGTCGGGGCGGTGTCGGCCACCGCCGTGGTGCTCGCCACCGCGTTCCTCCAGGGCCCGCTGGTCCTGCTCGTCGTGCCGATCTTCGTCTACATGACCTGCATGGGCATGATCCTCACCGGTTCGTTCGCGCTGGCCATGGAGGGCCAGGAGAACCGGGCCGGGAGCGCCAGTTCGCTCCTGGGGGCCCTGCCGATGATCATCGGCGCCGTGGTCGCGCCCATGGTCGGCCTCTACGAGACCACGGCGGTGCCCATGGGCCTGCTCCTGTTCGGCAGCTCCGCCCTGGGCCTGCTGGTCCTGGTCACCCTGGCCCGCCCCGCCGAACACTCCGCCGCCCGTGAGGTCGACCCCCTGCCCTGAACGTGGACGGGGGGCGGGCGCACCACGCGCCCAGCCCCCCGTCGCCTTCGAGGTCCGGGTCAGCCCTCGGAGACGCGGTCCGTCGAGCCCTTCCGCTCGGCGTCCATGCCCAGGCGCTCGGGGGCGCCCGGGAAGGACAGCTCGAAGTCCGGGGTGTCCGCGATCAGCGCGCGCGTGTACTCGTGCCGAGGCGACGACATCACCTCGCCCACCGGGCCGTACTCGACGATCTCGCCCTTGTTGAGGATGGCGACCCGCTCGGCGATGTTGGACACCAGGGCGATGTTGTGCGTGACGAACAGCAGCGCCATGCCCTGGTCCTGGAGCTCGCGCAGCAGCTTCACGATCTCCGCCTGCACCGAAACGTCCAGCGCCGACGTGATCTCGTCGCACACCAGCAGGTCCGGGCCGGTGGCCACCGCGCGCGCGATGCACACGCGCTGGCGCTCACCGCCGCTGAGCTGCTCGGGGAAGCGGTCCGCGTAGGAGGCGGGCAGCGAGGCCCGCTCCAGGGCCCGGGCCACCACGGCGTCCGGGTCGTCGGGGCGGCCCACCAGGTGCCGGTAGGGGCCCAGGATCTGCTCGCGCACCCGCTTGCGCGGGTTCAGCGCCTCGTACGGGTTCTGGAACACGTACTGCACCCGGCGGCGCTGCTCCGCCGTCCGGCGGTAGCTGCTGGTGGCCAGCGGCTCACCGTCGAAGAGGATCTCGCCGGTGAACTGGTGGTGCAGGCCCGCGACCGAACGCGACAGGGTGGTCTTGCCCGAACCGGACTCGCCCAGCAGCGCCACGCACTCACCCCGGGAGACCGACACGTCGATCCCCTCCAGCACCTGCGTGCGCCCGTACCCGGCGGCCAGCCCGGAGACCCGCAGCAGCGGCTCCTCCTCCGGCTCGGGCTCCTCGTGCCCGGAGGTCTTCAGCAGCGGCACCGCCATCAGCAACTGGCGCGTGTACGCGTGCCGGGGGTCGGACAGCACCGCCCCGGCCCGACCGTGCTCCACGACCTCGCCCCGGTACATCACCGCGATGTCGTCGGCCAGGTCGGCCACCACGGCCATGTCGTGGCTGATGTACACGCCGGCGGTGCCGTAGTCGCGGGTCATCGACCGGATGGTCTCCAGCACGTGCGCCTGCGTGGTCACGTCCAGGCCGGTGGTCGGCTCGTCGAGCACGATCACCTCCGGGCGGCCCACGAACGCCATCGCGATCGCCACCCGCTGCTGCTGCCCCCCGGAGAGCTGGTGCGGGTAGCGGCGCAGGAAGGCGTCGTCGTCGGGCAGGGCCACCTCGCGCATGACCTCGCGGACCCGGTCCCGGGCCTCCTGGGCCGTCAGCGCGCCGTCGTGCAGGGCCTCGGTCAGCTGCACGCCCAGCCGCAGGGCCGGGTTGAGCGCGGAGGCGGGCGACTGCGGGATGTAGGCGACCGCGCGGCCCCGCAGCTCGCGGACCTCGCGTTCGCCGAGCGTGGCCAGGTCCCGGTCACCGACCATCACCTGACCGCCGACGATCTCCGTGGCGCGCTTGCAGTGCGCCAGCAGGGACAGGCCCAGGGTGGTCTTGCCCGAACCGGACTCGCCCACCAGCCCGAGGATCTCGCCGCGCTTCACGGTGATCGAGACGCCGCTGATGATCTCGACGTCCGAGGGGCGGCCGATCACGGTCAGCCCGTCGACCACCAGCACGGTCTCGCCGTCGCGGCGGTCCGCGCGTTCCGTCTTCTCGTCCAAGGTCACTTCTCGACCCCCCTGTCGATGCCGATCGCCGCGCGGGAGAGCCCGTCGGTGATGAGGTTGGCGCCGACGGTGAGCACCGCGATCGCCGTGACGGGCAGCGCGACCGCCCACGGCTGGATGGCCATGCCCTGGCGGTTCTCGTTGATCATCAGGCCCCAGTCCGCCGTGGGCGGCTGGAGCCCCATGCCGAGGAACCCGAGCACCGCCACGACGCCGATGGAGTAGGTCAGGCGCAGGCCCAGCTCCACCAGGAGCGGACTGGTCACGTTCGGCAGGATCTCCACCGCCATGATCCGCCAGCGGGGCAGGCCGATCGCCTCGGCCGCCTTCACGTAGTCCTGTTCGATCACCTTGCGGGTGGCCTCGCGGATCACACGGGCCACGCGGGGCATGTGCGAGATCGCGATGACGGCGACGATCAGCCACACCTTCGGACCGAGGATCGACATCACCAGCAGCGCGGCGATCAGCTGGGGGAAGGCCAGCAGCACGTCGTTGGTGCGCATGAGGACGTCGTCCACCCAGCCGCGGCGGTAACCGGCGATCACGCCGATCACCGTTCCCGCGGCCACACCGATACCGGCGGACGCGGCGGCCAGCAGCAGCAGGGTCCATCCGCCCCACAGGAAGCGGGTGAGGACGTCGCGGCCCCGGTTGTCACCGCCGAACAAGGTGCCGTCGACACCCGTCTCGAACGGCTTGGACACGAACTCGGTGGCCGTGTAGGGCGCCACGAACGGTCCCAGCACCGCGATCAGGACGATGAGCCCGGTCAGGGCGACACCGACCCTGGTGCGGCCGAACCGCCACGCGGTCCGGAACAGCCCCGGACGCCGCCGCGGCGACTCCGTGGCGGGTGTGCTCGTCGAAGGTCCAGTCATCGGTTCGCGACCCTCACCTTCGGGTTGGCCGCCAGCCCGATCACGTCCGCGACCAGGTTGACGAGGATGTAGATCCCCGCGATGAGCAGGACCACGGCCTGGATCAGCGGCACGTCACGGTTGCCGATGGCGTCCATGAGGACCTTGCCGACACCGGGGAAGTTGAACAGGAACTCGATGGCCACCACACCGCCGGCCAGCCAGGCCAGCTGGAGGGCGACCACCTGGGCGACCGGGCCGATCGCGTTGGGCGCGGCGTGGCGCCACAGCACCGTGCGCTCGCTCATGCCCTTGAGCCGCGCCTGTTGCACGTACTCGCTCTCCAGGACCTCGATCATCGTCGCCCGCATCATGCGCACGATCGGCGGCGCCACGGCCAGTGCCAGCGTGAGCACCGGCAGGACCCACTGTTCGGGGCCCCCGTCACGGGCGTACACGGACGGGAACACGCCGAGGCCGCCCGGTCCGAGCAGCAGGATCAGCAGGATGCCGACCACGAACTCGGGGACGGACGCCAGGACGAGGGTGCCCATGGAGGACGTGTGGTCGAAGGCGCGGTCGCGGCGCAGGGCGCTGAAGGCCCCGACGAACAGGGCGACCGGGGTCGCGACCAGGGCCGACAGGCCCATCAGGGTCATCGAGCTCCGCACCGGGTCGGTGAGGTAGTCGGCGACGGGCAGCCGGTTGGAGAACGACGTGCCCAGGTCGCCCTGGAGCAGTCCCTGGAGCCACTGCATGTACTGCACGGCCACGGGCTCGTGCAGGTTCAGCTGGTCGCGGAGCGCTTCCAACCGCTCCGGGGTGGCGTCGCGGCCCAGGATGAGCTGGGCCGCGTCGCCCGGCAGCGCCTGCGTGGCCGCGAAGACCACGAGGGACACCGCCCAGAGCGTCAGCGCTCCGAAGAAGAGGCGGACGACGATGAGTCGAGTCATGGTGAGCTTTCGGTAGCGGTCTGGAGGTGCGGGAACCGGATGTCCGCTACTGCTCCAGCCACATCGTGTGGAAGGCGTAGGAACCCAGCGGGTGACCGGAGACCGCCGGCTCCAGACCGTGCACCGAGGAGTGGTAGGCGTCGAGCAGGTTCACGAAGCCCCACACGATGTAGCCGCCCTCCTCGTGCTCGATCTCCTGGGCCTTGCGGATGAGCTCGTGGCGCGCGTCCTCGTCGGCGGTCTGACGCGCCTCCTCCAGGTGCTCCAGCCACTCCTCGTGCTCGCCCCACATGGTCTCGTTGTAGGGGGCGCCCACGACCGAGCCCTGGGCGGTCTGGGTGATGTAGTTCCGGGCGCTCCAGAAGTCCTGGCCGAAGGCGTACGGGAAGCCCTCCTCCGGGTTCCAGTAGTCGCTGGGGTTGACCCGGCGCAGGTTCACGGTGACCCCGGCCTCACGGGCCTGCTCCTGGAAGACCTCGGCGGCGGCGACCACACCGGCGCTGATGTCGGAGGTGACCAGCTCGACCTCCAGGCCGTCCTCGTGACCGGCCTCCGCGAGCAGGCGCTTCGCCTCCGCGATGTCCTGCTCGCGCTGGGGGACGTCCTCGGGGTAGGACGGGTCCATCCGCGCGTACATGTCGTTCCCGAGCTGTCCGTACCCGGCCAGCGCCTGGTCGATCATCTCCTGGCGGTCGACGATGAGGCGGAAGGCCTGGCGGACGCGGACGTCGTCGAAGGGGGCCTCCTCCACGTTCATCGTGAAGGGCAGCCACATGCCGGTCTCGGACTCCAGGATGTTCACGTCGGGGTCGCCCTCCATGATGGCGACCTGGACGTGCGGGACCTGGCTGATGACCTGGACGTTGCCGCTGTTGAGCGCGTTGACGCGGGCGTCGTCCTCGGGGAAGTTCACGATCTCCAGCTCGTCCACGTAGGGCAGGCCGTCGATGTGGAAGCCCTCGTGGCGCTCGAAGACGCTGTACTCCCCGACCTTGAACTCGGAGAACTTGAAGGGCCCGGCGCCGACCGGGTTCTCCGGGTCGTAGTCCACCGGGACGACGCAGTTGTAGTACTCGGCCAGCGCCTCGGGGAGGGTGACCAGCGGCTCGTCGACCGGGATCGTCATCTCCAGGTCGCTGACGACCTCGAGCTTCTCCGGGTCGACGCCGGGCATGTCACCCGCGCCGCGCATGGGGTTGTCGGGGTCGAGGATGCGCTGGAGGGAGTACACGACCGCCTCGGTCGTGACCGGGGTGCCGTCGTGGAAGGTCAGGCCCTCCTTGAGGACCAGCGTCCACTCGGTGCCGTCCTCGTTGGGCTCCAGCGACTCCGCCAGGTAGGGCTCGATGGTGCCGTCGTTGCCGAAGCGCATCAGCGCGGCGTACAGGGCGTGGTTGCGCGCGATGTCGACGTTGTCGGTGGGGTCGTGCGCGTCCAGGGTGTCGCTGGCGCCGCCACCGGCGACACCCACCTTCAGGCGGCCGCCGGACTGGGGCTCGCCGTCGCCGGAACCACCGGAGCCGGAGCCTCCGCCGCCGCACGCGGCCAGGACCGGGGCGACGGCCGCACCCGCGGCGCCGACCTTGAGGAGGCTGCGGCGGGAGGTGAGGTGGTTCAGGGCGGTGGTGGGGTCTTCGGACTGGGCTGGCACGGGGACACCTCGTGTGGGGACGGGAACTTCGGAGAGGCCGGGACCCTGGTGACAGACGGTGGCTTGGGGGTGCCCCCGGTAGGGATTGTCGGGATCGGCCCCAATCGATACTTGTTCGCACTACAGGAAGCGTCAAACGAGGTCGGGGCGGTGCCGGGCGCACCTCTGGGATTTCTTACGGCGTGTCCGGGATGGTGATTGAGGGATTGGTGACACCTGCTGTGGCCTGGGGGTTTCAGGCCGGACCGGAGGGCGCCCGGCGTGTCCGTTCGCGAGCACCGTCCGCGCCGTGGTAGATGCCCCGAGCGCGTTTTCGGCGTCCCCTGTTGTGTCCTCATCGTTGCCTGTGAGTAGTGAAAACGTGGCGTTTAGTCGCTTGTTTTCCGTCTTTGCCAGGCGCTCGATCACATAGGGTGACTCTCTTGGAGTGGCGTGAACGGGATCCCGGGGGCGTCGCGCCCACCGATGCGGGGGAGTGCGCGCGCCGGGCGCGGCCGGATGCGGCCAGGCATTGCCCGGGTGTTGCACGTCACATGGCCGGTCCTGGGGGCCGAGCTGTTTCCTTTGTCCACATCGGGGAGGACACGGGACGAGGTTTTGTGACCAATCCCCGGCGAGAGGAACCCAGGTGTGCTGTTCTGGACCCGGCACACCCTTGTCTAAGGTGAGTGCAGGCGGCGCAACCCGCGCGCCCGTCGCGGGTGATTGGAGTGACCGGATGGCTGAGGCGAGGCAACTCCGGGACTACGTGCCCGCGGAGGCCCCAGACGCCGTGACGTCGACCGCACCGAGGATCGACGTCGGGGACCTCACGGGTGGGGTCACCGACCACACCGTGTGGAGCTGCGCGGGAAACCTGACCGCGGTGCGGTCCATCCGCGCGCGGGTCCGTGAGTTCCTCACCAGGAACGGGCACGGCGACGGGGCCCTGGACGACGCGGAACTGGCCGTGAGCGAGCTGGCGACCAACGCCCTGCTGCACTCGCGCTCGGGTCAGAGCGGGGGCGTGATGACGCTGTTCATCCGCTCCGACGCGAACAGGCTCCGGGTGGCCGTGGCGGACCAGGGTGAGCGCGACCCGGTGGACACCGACAGCGGACACACCCGCGAGGACGGCGACGACTTCGGACGCGGCAAGTTCATCGTCGACAGCTGCGCCACGCGCAGCGGAGAGTACTGGAGCGAGGCCACCCACGTGACCTGGTTCGAGATCGACGACGAGGCGGACGGGAACGCGGTCGTCGAGACCGCCTGAGAGACCCCTCAGGGGGCGGATACGGGCCTCGGAGCCTCCGGGCCGCCCCACCCTTCAGTACGCGCTCCACGCCCGCCCGGGGCGCGCTCAGGGACGTACGTCTCCCCAGGCGTGGGTCGGACGGCACTGGCGCGGCGTTCCCACCCCTCGGCGGACGGAGCCCCGGCGGGCGCCTCCGGCGCTGACACCGACCCCCCGAAGACGACGGGCGAGACCGCCCCCGCGTGACCCACGAAGGCACGGCGCGGCCGCGAGCGGGCCCGCCCCGCGGTCCCGACGGTGCCGACGCCGTCAGCGGAGCCGCACGACGCGGGCCCGGCCGCGCCGACCGACCCGGCCTAGCTGGCGACGTCGGACTGCGGGTAGGCGATGCGCGTGGGGACGGGGTCGCAGGTGACCGTCATCCGCCGCCCCTCCGGAGGCGGGCAGTCCTCACCCGCGACCACGCACGACCCGGTCCACAGGGCCAGCGCCACCAGGGCCAGCCTGGTCGCCTCGTCCCCGGCCTCGCCCACCGCGACGACGTCGTCGGCGGTCAGCGCCAGCTCGCCCCGCAGCTCCGCGAAGCGGGCCAGCAGGTCGTGGTGGGTGTGCAGCGTGGTGAGGATGTCGTCCCCGGCGGGCTCGTAACCCAGGTGGCCGTTGTCGAAGAGGCCCCGTGCCGGGCTGTACACGTTCCCGTCCGGGCTCGGCAGCAGCAGCTCCCGGAACGGGGTGGTGCCCAGCGCGCTGCCGAAGGTGATGACCTGCCGGACCCGGGAGCGCTCGGCCAGTTCCAGCCCCCGCTCGGCCAGGTCCTCGCTCACCATCAGCAGCCGGGCGTCGGTCTCGGCCAGTGCCCGGCACTGGGTGCGCAGGTCGGATTCGGGTGTGACCGTCAGTGCCCGGCCCCCCACGGCCATGACCGTGTAGGAGGCGAGGAAGCGGTCGGGTGAGACGGGGGCCAGCACACCGACCACGTCCCCGAGACACATGCCGCGACGGCTCAGCCCCGCGGCCGCCTGCTCGACGGTGGCCGCGAAGGTCAGCGCGTCCATCCGTCCGGAGGCGCCGCGAATCGTCCCGCCGCGCGCGGTCCGCAGACGCAGCCGCTCACACAGCCCACCGGTGAGCGATCCGATCGGGTCGTCCCTACGCGGCAGATGACGGCCGGGTCGTCCGGTTCCTGAAGTCAGCCCTACCCCCATGCGTTCCCCCACTCGAACGGTCTCCGTGTGGGCCCGCTGCCCGGGCTCGTCACGCCCCCTCCACGTGGCGAGCCCGGAAGCGCCGCGCCGGACGTTCGCCGCGAGGGACCTCCCCAGGTTTCCCCTCGCGCCAGCACGGTTGCCCACCGGTCCCGGGAACCCTCCCGGTACCGACGGCGCGACGATCCCCGGGGGTTCGGCCCGGGGTCCGACGGCCGTTTCTGGGACTGGCCGAACACCGTTCGCACGGTGCCGGGAGCCCGAAGTCCCATGGCTTTGAGCCTAGCGCGTTCATGGCAATATGCACATGCATCTGGCCATGCAGATGCATATGTAGATTCGTGGTCGGGCGAGAACTACACAACCCGCGCGGGAACCGGCCGACCCGTCCGCGCGGGGTGCTCGCGGCCCGGTCAGCCCGTACGGTGCCGCTTGATCCACGCGCTGATCTGCGTGCGCGAGTTGAAGCCCATCTTCCGATTGATGTTGGCCACGTGCCGGGCCGCCGTCGAGGACGTGATGAACAGGGTCCGGGCGATCTCGGGGTTGCTCTTGCCGGTGCTCACCAACTGGGCGATCTCCAGCTCCCGCCGGGTCAGCAGCTTCCCGGGGCTGGCCGTCTCCGGTGAGGGCGGGACCGGCACGGGCTTCGGAGCGGACGCCGCCGCGTCCCCCGGACGTTTCCGGCGCGCGGGCCGGGGGGCCGGGTAACGGCCCTCCTCCGCCAGCCGCTCCGCCTCACGCACCGCCTCGGACTGGCCCAGGGCGTGCCCCTGCTCCCACCAGACCACCATCTGGCGACGGCGTCGGCGCCCCCGCTCCTCGTCCTCGAACGGCCACGGGGCCTCCCGCACGGGCAGCCCGACCCGGGAGCGCAGCGCCGTGGCAGCCCCGGCCAGACGGCAGGCGGGCTCGCGCAGTCCGGAGCCGAAGGCCACCCTGGCCAGCGCCACCAGACTCCGGGCCGCCTCGGCCCGTTGACCGCTGGCGTGGCTGAGCAGCAGCCCCTCGCTCAGGTAGTCGTAGGCCTGGCTGGTGTGGCCCTGGGCGTGCGCGACCCGGCCGATCCCGGCCAGGCAGCGCGCCTCCTCGGAGACCGCGCCGATCAGCCGCTGGGTGTCCAGGGCCTCCCGGTAACAGCGGTCGGCGGTGATCAGGTCGTCGTTGAACTCCGCCGCGCGGGCCTGGTTGATCAGGGTCACCCCCACCCCCCAGCGGTGGTCGATCCCCCGCAGCAGGGTGAGCGCGGCGTTGTAGTGCTGGTCGGCGGTGGGGTAGTCGCCCTGCTGGGCGACCAGGGCCGCCCGGCACCCGAGGGCGATCGCCTCGCCCCACAGGTCCCCGGCCTCCCGGCACAGGCGCAGGGCCTCCTCGACCCGGACCGAGGCGCGGTCGAGGTTGCGCTCCCGCACCTCCACCAGGGCGAGCAGGCTCAGGCAGGTGCGGACGAACACGTCGTCACCGGCCTCGCGGCACAGCCGAAGCCCCTCCTCACCCGCCTCCAGGGCCAGCGCGTGGTCCCTGCGCACACGTGCCAACTGGGCCCGGCCGACCAGCGCCCGCGCCCGTGAGGGCGCCTTGGCGGTCTCCTCCAGCGCCAGCAGGCGGTCCATCCAGTGCGCGCCCTCGGAGTAGTTGTTGTGGCTCACCCAGTGGGCCACCAGGCTCACGCAGAGCCGCAGCCCCGGTTCGGCCGCGCCCTTCTGGAGGGACCAGCGCAGCAGGGACCGGAGCGTGTCGTACTCGGCGATCACCCGTTGGCGACCGGCATCCCGCTCGGACCACGGCATGGACCGGCTCGACTCCAGCCGCCGACCCAGGTCCTCCGCCAGGCGCAGCATGCGCGCGAGCAGGCGTTCCTGGAACACCTCGGACTCGCCCGAGGCCACCAGCCGCTCCTGCGCGAACCGGCGCACCGCCTCGGGCAGCCGGTAGCGCACGCGGCCCTCGAACTCACCGGTCACCGTGATCAGGGAGCGGTCGAGCAACGACGTGAGCAGATCGAGGATGGTCGGCTCGGGCACGGACTCGTCCGCGCACACCTGCTCGGCCAGTTCCAGGTCCCAGCCCCGGAACACCGAGAGGCGGCGCAGCAGCACGCGTTCGGGCTCGGGCAGCCCCCGGTAGACGAAGTCCAGCACCAGCGGCAGCACCTCGCTGCGCGAGACGGCCTGCCCGGGGCCCGGTTGGAACACCGGGGAGGCCAGGTGGGCGCGGAGCCCCGCGGTGAGCGCGGCGATGCCCTCCTCGGGGGCCCGGGCGCCCAGCACCTCGATCCCCAGCGGCACCCCGCCGCTCAGGTCGCACAGGGTCGCCACGGCATCCAGTTCGGGGCCCGAGGCGGTGAAACGGGGGTCGCGCGCACGGGCGCGGTCCATGAACAGCCGCACCGACTCCGCGTCGGCGGGGTCCGGGGGAGGGGCGTTGCGCGGGGCCACCGGCAGGGCCATGGCGGGCACCCGCCACACCGTCCCCCCGGCCAGCCGCACCGGCACCTCGCTGGTGAGCAGGACCGACACGGCGGGGCACTCCGCGAGCAGGGTCTCCCCGACCTCGGTCACCTCGTCCGCGATGTGCTCACAGGAGTCCAGCACCAGCAGGAGTCTGCGGTCCCGCAGCGCCTCGGTCACGGTCACCCCGAGGGGCAGGCCGGGTTCCTCGACCACCCCCACCGCCTGGGCGATGCGGGCGTGCACCTCCAAGGGGGTGCGTACGTCGGTGAGATCGGCGATCCACACCCCGTCCGGGAACGACACGGTGGACTGCTCGGCCACACGCAGGGCCAGCCGTGTCTTGCCGATGCCGTCGGCGCCGCAGAGCGTGACGGATCTGCTGGAGCCGAGCAGGCGGAGCAGATCGCTCAGATCTCGCTCCCGGCCCACGAAGCTGGTGCCCGGCAGGGGGAGATTGTGCCGCGCTGGCGCGGTCAAAGGTGCCATGGCCTTCACAAGTAGGGGCTGTTGGGGGTTGTTCTCACCACGGAGGATACGAGGGGGGATGGGCGCGGACGTCATCGAGGTGGGCGAAGGGGCTTGGGCTTTCTGGTTTAGCGGGTGCACGCGCACTGTGCAAGTGCTTCGGCACGAACACCCCTGGTTCAGCCGGTCTCCCTCGGTGAGGCCCAGCCGGTCAACTGCGTCCTTGAGGAAATCGAAAGTTTTCTGAAGATGTTCGCGATATGGCGTGCCGCGGTCGCCTGGCTGATGGTGAGCCGGGTCGCGATCTCCCGGTTGGACAGTCCCCTCTCGGCCAGTGTGGCGATCTCCCGCTCCCGGGGCGTGAGCGAGTCCGGGCCGGTCAGCCGGGACGTGGGCGGACGGGGAAAGGCCAGGGCCCGGTCCCGCACCTGCTCCAGGGGGAGGGAACGCCAGGCGTTCCAGGCCTCGGAGGCCCGGCCCGCGCCCACCCGCCGTTCCACCGCGGACCGGAGCCGGACGGTCTCGGCGGACGGGCGGTCCAGGGCGGTCCTCAGGTCGGCCGCCACCCCCGCCAGGGCCGCCGCCCGCGTGGGCTCCTCCTCGGCCAGCGCCAGTTCGGCCAGGGCCTCCAGGGCCTGGGCCACCGCGATCCTGCGACCGGAGGTGAAACTCACCCGCAGGCACCGGCTCAGCGGCTCCCGCGCGGCGAGGGTGTCCCGTGCCGCCAGGTGCAGGCGGCCCAGGTCGGCCGCGCACCGCACCGCGAAGGGCGCGGAGGGAAGCTCGACGAAGACCTCCAGGGCCTCGGAGAACAGCTCGCGCGCCCGCTCGTGGTCACCGGCCTCGGCCGCGATGGTGCCCAGCCCGTACAGGGCGCGTGCCTCGCGCCAGCGGTCGCCCAGTTCCCGCGAGGCGGCGGCGCTCACCTCCAGGTGTGCGACGGCCTCCTCGGTGGCGCCCCGGCGCTGGGCCAGCTCGGCCAGGACGCCCCGGGTGCTGGCCTCGGTCATCGGGTCCCCGGACTGGCCCGCCCAGTCGAGTGCCCGCGCGGCCTGCCGCTCACCGTCCTCCAGGGCGCCCGCGTGCAGGGAGAGCGTCGCCAGGGTGGCCAGGGCCGAGGCGGCCGCGATCGGCTCGCGGCAGGCCCGGGCGGACTCCAGCGCACAGGAGGCCAGGGTGTCCACCCTGGGCGCGGGGTCCACGTCCAGGCGCAGCTCCGCGTGCAGGGCCAGGGCACGGGCGCGCAGCGCGGGCTCCTGGTCGTCGGGCTGGTGCGCCAGCACCCGCTCCAGGAGCCTGCTGCCCTCCGCGGACAGGTCCCGCATCAGCCAGTAGGCCCGCAGCGCCACGCACACCCGCAGGGCCTCGTCCACGCGTCCCCGGGACAGCGCCCACTCCACCACGCGGGCGTGGTTCTCCCGGTGGTGGTCGTACATGCGCAGCCGCCCGAGCCACTCCTCCCAGGTCTGCGAGGTGGCGGAGCTCTTGGCCGCCTCCTCCAGCCGGTCCACGGTGAACCGCAGGTACCGGCCCCAGCGCAGGTCCCCGTCGGCGCCCAGGTGCTCGGCGGCGTAGGCCCGCACCGTCTCGGTCAGCCGGTAGTGGGCGGTCCCGTCGATCTCGGAGTCCATCACCACCAGGGACTTGTCCAGCAGGGAGAAGTGCAGGGAGAGCACGTCCGTGGAGTCCACGCCCTCGCCCGAGCAGACGTCCTCCGCGACCTCCAGGTACCAGGTGGAGAACAGCGACAACCGGTGCAGCAGGAGCCGCTCGGTGTCGCTGAGCATGTCGTGGCTCCACTCCAGCACGGCCCGCAGGGTCCGCTGGCGTGCCGGGAGGTGGCCGGTGCCGTCACTGGTCAGGAGCTGGAAGCGGTCGTCCAGACGGCGCAGGATCTGCTGGACCGACAGCACCCGGACCCGGGCGGCCGCCAGCTCGATCGCCAGCGGCATGCCGTCGAGCATGCGGCAGATCTCCGCCACGTAGCCCGAGTTCTCCCGGGTCATCTCGAATCCGGAGCGCGCCGCGTGCGCCCGGGTGAGGAAGAGGCGCACCGACTCGTACCGTTGCGCGTCCCGACGGGGGATCGGCGCCGGGACCGCCGCGTAGGGGTCGGTGGGGGTGGGCCGCGCGGGCAGCGAGAGCGGCGGCACCCGCCAGATGTTCTCCTCGGGAACGTGCAGCGGCTGGCGGCTGGTCACCAGGACGCGGACCCGGGGACAGTCGCGCAGCACGGCCTCGCAGAGCTCCGCCATCGGCTCCACGGCGTGCTCGCAGGTGTCCAGCAGCAACAACAGGTGCTGGGTGCGCAACGCGGTGATGACGCTGTCCATGAGCGTCGTCGAGTCGGCGGTGACCGCCTGGAGGCCCGCGGCGACCGCGCGCAGCGCCTGCTCGCGGGTGGTGGCCTCGCTCAGGTCGATGAACCGCACACCGTCCGGGAACCGGCGCAGGACACGCTCGGCGAGGTGGAGCGCGAGTCGCGTCTTGCCGATGCCGCCGGTGCCGGTGAGCGTGATCATCCTGGCCGTGCCCATGAGGCGGCTCAGGTCGACGATGTCGCGTTCACGTCCGACGAACTGGATGAACTCCCCGGCGGACAGGGGCAGGTTGTGGCGAGGAGGAGACATGGCCTCGATTACTAGGACAATCGGCCCGTGCCTGAGGTACGGCACGGAGAACAGCCTGTCCCAGTCTGGCACCAGGGCCCCGAGGCTGTCTCGCGAATGGCCGGTTCCGGCACGGGAGGTCGAAAACCGCCCGTGCCGGACCAGAACCTGCTAAGTGGCGGGGGACCACACGGTCGGGTCGGCCGCACCCTGCTCACCCTTGGCCATGTCCTTCACCTCGTGCTCGCCGCCCTCCTCGAAGGGCGGGAACCACACGAAGGGGATGCCCTTCTTCGAGGCGTACTGGATCTGCTTGCCGACCTTGGCGGTCGAGTGGAACACCTCGGTGTTGAACCCGCGCTCCCGCAGCAGCTCACCGGTGCGCAGCGCGTCGGCCCGCCGCTCGGCGCTCGGCACCACGACCATCACGTCGGTGGGGCAGACCCGGCCGCCCTCGATCCGGCCCTCCGCCACCAGCTTGGCGAAGATGCGGGTCAGGCCGATGGAGATGCCCACGCCCGGCAGCCGCTTGCGGATGAACTGCCCGGCGAGGTTCTCGTACCGGCCGCCGGCGCAGATGCTGCCGTAACCGGGGTCGTCGTCGAAGGAGGCCTCGTACACGGTGCCCGTGTAGTAGTCCAGGCCGCGCGCGATGGACAGGTCCGCCACGACGCTGCCCTCGGGCAGGTCGGCCAGGTCGTCCAGGACGAAGGCGAGCTCCTCCAGCCCCTCCTCCAGCAGTTCGGAGACCACCCCGAGCGCCCGGACCTCCTCGATGACACCGGAGCCCTTGATGCGCGCCAGCGCCAGGCAGGGGTCGATCTGCTCGGCGGTGAGCCCCTCGCCCTCCAGGATCTCGCGGACGCCCTCGTCACCGATCTTGTGGAGCTTGTCGACGGCGCGGATCACCGCGATCGGGTCCTTGACGCCGAGCCCCTCGTAGAAGCCCTGGAGCACCTTGCGGTTGTTCACGTTGAGCGTCCACGCCGGGATGTCCAGCCCGCTGAGCACCCGGTGCACGATGCGGGGCAGTTCGGCGTCGAAGTGCAGCGGCACCGAGTCCACGTTGATGACGTCGATGTCGCACTGGGTGAACTCGCGGTAGCGGCCCTCCTGCGGGCGTTCACCGCGCCACACGCGCTGCGTCTGGTAGCGCTTGAACGGGAAGGTCAGCTCGTTGAAGTGCTGGGCGACGTACCGCGCGAAGGGCACGGTCAGGTCGAAGTGCAGGCCGAGCTTGGCGTCGGAGTCGTCCTTGGCGTCGGCCTGCAACCGGTGCAGGGTGTAGACCTCCTGGGAGGTCTCGCCCTTGGCCATCAGCACGTCCAGGTTCTCCACGGACGGAGTCTCGATGGACGCGAAGCCGAAGGACTCGAACCCGGCGCGGATATGGTCCAGCCAACGCTGCTCCACGGCCCGGACCTGTGGGGTCCACTCGGGGAAACCGCTGATGGGAGTGGGGCGGACGACGCGCTGATCGGACATGTGGGGTTCTCGGCTCCCTTGGGAGTGTTCGGCCTGTTCGGGAAGGTGCCCCTCGACCCGGACCACGGCCGACGCCGCTCGGGGAGGGTGCCGGTCCATCCTACGCACCCGAGCCGCACCCCAGGGCCCACCCCGAAACCCAGCCACAGGTCGAGATCGGGATGTTCCCCTCGGCCACCGCCGGAGTGCCGACCGGCCGCCTCGGCCACGGCTGCGAGCCCTGCGCCCCGGCCCCAGAGGCCAAGCGACCCATCCACCCCAGCCACGATGACGAGCCCTGCGCCCCGGTGATCTCAGCCATAGCAAGAGGCGTGCGCTCACCTCAGCCACGGGTGTGAGTCCCGCCTGTTCGCCCAAGCCACGAGGGGGTGCCCGTTCGGGGCCGGAGAGGGTTCTGCAAGAGGAGTCAAGCCGCCAGCGAGGAACGAGCCAGGCGTGGACGAGGATGAAGAATCCCTCTGCAAAGGCGCCGGACCCCGGGGCCGAAGCGAAGCGGAGGCCCAAAGAAAACACAGAAGCGGAGGCCCAAAGTGGTACAGCCCCCAAAGAAACACGACCCACCGGCCCACGTGGACGGTTGTGGGCCGGTGGGGCTGTGGGGCGCCCTTCGGTGGGGTGTACGGCCGGTCCGACGTCGAAGAGCGAGGCGTCGGTGGTGGTCGTGCGCCCCGGGGCGCCGCCAGGCTCCCGTGGTGGTCGCGTCCTCGTGCCAGGAGTCCGTTGTGACCGCGCTCAGGCGGGTGCCCTGCTTTCCACCGTAGATGGCGGGGCGGACGCCGGACAGGGATTGGCGCGGCCGAAAGCGGCCGAAAATGGCCGCTCTCAATGTCGTAAAGTCGACGTGCGAGGGTACAGGAGTGTGCTTGTCTGACTACGGTCCGTCGGACAGGACGGACTCCACGCCACGAGGTGGACATCGGGCCTTGGGGGCTCTTCTGGAGTGTTTCGACCCGTCTGGACCCACTGGTCGGGGATGTGACGTCTTCCCCCACTGTGTCGAAACCCCGGATTCCAGTGTCGTCCGGTGTTAGGTTCCAGTTGCGGTGGTTCCCGTGAAGGTTCGGAACCGGGAGCGCCGCGCCCCTCCAGCCCGGGTCGTGTGCGCCCGTCCGTCCGCGCAGGCCCGGCATTCTCGCTAGGACTAACAGTGATCCACTCAGCTAACAGTACGAACAACGTCCAGGCCCCCACCGAGCTGTCCACCAAGATCATCATCGCCGGTGGCTTCGGTGTCGGCAAGACCACGTTCGTCGGGGCTGTCTCGGAGATCCCCCCGGTCCGCACCGAGGCCGCCGTGACCGCGGCCAGCGCGGGTGTGGACGACCTCTCGCACACCCCGGACAAGACGAGCACCACGGTGGCCATGGACTTCGGCCGTATCTCCCTGGACACCGACCTCACCCTGTTCCTGTTCGGTACCCCCGGCCAGCAGCGCTTCTGGTTCATGTGGGACGACCTCGTCCGCGGCGCCCTGGGCGCGGTGATCCTCGCGGACACGCGGCGCCTGGAGGACACCTTCCAGGCCCTCGACTACTTCGAGCGGCAGTACCGGCTGCCCTTCGTGGTGGCGGTCAACGAGTTCGACCCCGAGGCCGCCTACAGCGCCGACGAGCTGCGTGACGCCCTGGACCTGACCCCGGACGTGCCGGTGGTCTACTGCGACGCGCGCGACCGCAGGTCCGTGGTGAAGGTTCTGGTCACCCTCGTCAAGCACGGCATGGCGTTGGAGGCGCGTCAGCGCAACCAGCGCCAGCTCGTGAACTGACCGGGCCGCGCCGGGGTTCCCGCCGAGTCCCTGGTCCAGGGTGTTCTGTCCCCGTTGGAGCCGACAAGCGGGTACCCGAGAGGAACCATTCGCTTGTGTCCGGCGTTACTCTGGCGTGGTGTTCGGACGAATGGCGGAAAGCGTCCGCCGCCTACTGGGCAAGCCCGGTGCGGTGGACCTGCGGCCCTATACCAAGCTCCTGCCGGCGATCGAGGCCGAAGAGGAGGGTCTGCGAGAACTCAGCGATGGCGAGCTGACGGAGAAGGCCATCGACCTCGGCTACGCCGAGCTTCCCTACTCCCAGAACGACCTCGTCAGTCTGTGCGCGGTCGGCCGTGAGGCCGCCCGGCGCACCCTCGACGAGCGCCCCTTCGACGTGCAGTTGCTCGGTGTGATGGCCCTCCTCGACGGCCACGTCGCGGAGATGGCCACCGGTGAGGGCAAGACCCTCGCCGGAAGCCTCGCCGCCGCCGGGTTCGCCCTGCGCGGCAAGCGGGTCCACGTCCTCAGCGTCAACGACTACCTCGCCCGGCGCGACGCCGAGTGGATGGGCCCCCTCTACGCGATGCTCGGGGTCACGGTCGGCTCCGTCAGCGAGGAGTCCACCGTCGACGAGCGCAAGGACGCGTACGGCTGCGACGTCACCTACGCGGCCGTCAGCGAGCTCGGCTTCGACGTGCTGCGCGACCGCATGGTCACCGACGTCGACGACCGGGTGGTGCCCGAGCCCCATGTCGCCATCATCGACGAGGCGGACTCCGTGCTCGTCGACGAGGCCCGCGTCCCGCTCGTCCTGGCCGGTGCGGCCGAGGCCGTGGCCGCCGACGTCGAGATGGCCGACGTCGTGCGGGGCCTCAAGCCGCGCATGCACTACGAGGTCGACGGTGAGGGGCGCAACGTCCAGCTCACCGACGCCGGTATCGACGCGGTGGAGAAGGCCCTGGGCGGGGTGGACCTGTACTCCGAGGACGACACCTCGGTGCTGCCCCAGGTCAACCTGGCCCTGCACGCGCACGTGCTGCTCCAGCGCGACGTGCACTACGTGGTGCGCGACGGCGAGGTGCGGCTGATCAACGAGTCGCGCGGGCGGATCGCCCTCCTCCAGCGCTGGCCGGACGGCCTCCAGGCGGCGGTCGAGGCCAAGGAGAAGGTCGCGGTCAGCCAGACCGGCGAGGTGTTGGACTCGATCACGGTCCAGTCGCTGGTGCTGCGGTACCCCACCCTGGCGGGGATGACCGGTACCGCCATGAGCGTCGCGGAACAGCTGCGCGAGTTCTACGAACTCGAGGTGGCGGTCGTACCCTCCAACAAGCCGAACGTCCGCGAGGACCACGGCACGCTCCTCTACGCCACGCGTGAGGAGAAGGAGGACGCCCTGGTCGCCAAGGTGGAGGAGATCCACAAGACCGGGCGTCCGATCCTCATCGGCACGCAGGACGTCGCGGAGTCCGAGCTGCTGGCCGAACGGCTGCGCGGTGCCGGACTGGAGAGCGTGGTCCTCAACGCCAAGAACGACGCGGACGAGGCCTCCATCATCGCGGAGGCCGGTACCTACGGCGCGATCACCGTCTCCACCCAGATGGCGGGGCGCGGTACCGACATCCGGCTGGGCGGCAGCGACATGGCCGACCGCGACCGGGTGGTCGAGACCGGCGGTCTGTTCGTCATGGGCTTCGGCCGTTACCCCAGCAGCCGTCTGGACGGCCAGCTGCGCGGGCGGGCCGGGCGCCAGGGCGACCCCGGCGACTCCATCTTCTTCGTCAGCATGGACGACGACCTGCTGGTGAACCACGCCCCCGAGACCACCGGCTACAAGACCACGGCCGACGGTGAGATCACCGACGAGGGCTGGCTGGCCATGGTCGACCACGCCCAGCGGGTCTCCGAGGGCCAGCTGCTGGAGGTCCACCGCAACACCTGGCGTTACAACAAGCTCATCGACGTGCAGCGTGAGGTGGTCCTGGAGCACCGCGAGCTGGTCCTGTCCTCGGGGCAGGGCGACCGGCACGTCGCGGCGGACCGCAAGGAGCGCCACGAGGAGCTGGTGGAGGAGCTGGACCCGGACGAGGTCGCCCAGGCCGCCAAGCTCATCACGCTGTACCACCTGGACCGGGGCTGGACCGACCACAACGCGTTCCTGTCGGAACTGCGGGAGGGCATCCACCTGCGGTACCTGGGCCGCCGCGACCCGCTCGACGAGTTCAACCGCGAGGCGGTCCCGGTCTTCAAGGGCTTCCTGGACGGCGCCCGGGCGCGTGCCGCCGAGAGCTTCGAGGAGCTCGAGGTGGTGGACGGCGAACTGGACGTGAGTTCGGTCGGCGTCAAGCGGCCGTCGATGACCTGGACCTACATGGTGCACGACCACCCGTTCAGCTCGGCGCTGGAGACGCTCGTGGGCAGGCTCAAGGGCGGTCGGGGCACGTCGAACGGTGACTGATTAATTCTCTGTACCGCCACTCGCGCGGGTCGGGACTAAAGTCCTGGCCCGCGCATTACTTTTGTCGGCTAGTCTGCTGAAGCGCTAATCTTACCCGTTGGTTCCCTGTTTAATTGGTGCACGCGGGTTAATATGGATGCGTTTTCCAGGTTATTCGAGACGGTTGGGACTGAATCCACGGTGGTCCACGAGATCGGCGCGCAGGAGAAGATCAGTTACGGGCGCAACGACCGCTTCGCCGGCGGTCCCGTCGGCGGAGGGAGCTTCTGGACCGACGACGACGGTCAGCCGGTCGCCAAGATCGGCGGCCCGAAGGAGTGGCGGCCCACGCCCATGATCGACGTGCGCGTCAATGACGTGTTCAGTGTCGGTGGCCAGGCCTGGCGGGTGACGGAAATCGTCGACGCCGATTCGCCCAGTGCGTATCTGCTGGCCACACGGATTAGCTGAGGTCACTCCCCGGGTGAGACCCGGGGAGGCTTATTTCTGGCCCTCGTCGGAATCCCCTCCTCCCGCGACCGTTCTCTTGGTCGCGGTGGAACGTTTCCTGTTCCGGGTTTCCCGACGAGGGCTTCTCTGTTTGTCCCCGCAGCGATTTCTCCTGCCCTGCGGCGTTCACGCACGTGTGCGACGTCCCGGTCGCGGTGAGTTATCGCAGGTCGGCGCCGGTTGGCGGGAAACCCCTGGGGGTAATCGAGACATTCCGGTTACCCGAAGGGGGGTGTTCGCGTTACCGGTGTCTCGTTAACGTCTGTGGTGCAGGCGCGCCCCGGAGCGTGTGGGAGGGTCCATCGTCCACGAGGGGTACGGGTGGTCGCGCCGATCATCGTCGGTCCCAGGGGCTGTCCCCCGCCCCTGGGCCTGGCCCACTCCTCCGGCCGCCGGTGCGTACCGCTCGGCGCCGCCCCTTCTCCCCGAGGCGTTCCCCGGGCGTGTGTTCATCCCAGGGGAAGGCCCTGTCACGGGCGCGGAATGGATCAGGTTGCAGGGTCGCGACGCGTCCGACGGTGCCTGACTGCCCCTTGCAAGCAGGACCTTCCGGGGAAACCGAGCGATGTTCGGGTCTTGTGGTAGAACGTGTTCCAGTATTAGCCTCGGGGTGTGCCTCGCTCGGCGGGGGTGCCCGACTGTTCGGTCGTGGGCGCCGTCGGCGGCAGGTGGAACCGTCGCCCGTCGATGTCGGATCGCGCCCCGACCTCGGCGGGCGTCGTCCGTTCCGGGATGTTCCGAGGGGGCGGGGCGGAGGGTCAGCCGAGGAGCCGGGCGATCTCACCGAAGGTCGGGCAGGGCCAGGGCAGGCGGCACCCCTGGCAGTGCGGCTCGTCCCGGTCGTCGGGGCTGTGCAGGCCGAGCAGGTCCAGGCAGAGTCCGGCCAGGGCGGAGACCTCGTTGCGCGCGTTGGCGTAGAAGGCGACGTCGTTGATCCGCGCGAGGGCGCTGTCGGAGCGGGCGTCGGGGAGTCCGACCGTGTCCGGTTCCCAGGGCACGGCGCGGTCGGAGCGCTCCAGTATCCCCTGCACGCACTGGAGCAGCCGGGCGTGTTCGGAGTCGTGGACCCTCCGTGTCGCTGGTCTCGTGAACGGCGGCATCGCTGATCGCCCCCAACGGGTGGATACGCAGCGGCTCATCCCCCAAGGAAAAGCACTGTGACATAGAGTACACATCTCGTCGCGTATTGTCGCGACTTGGGGGTGTGGTCCGTCCTGGACACACGGCCGTCGGCCCGGTGGGAGTGGGGGCGCGGGCTGTCCCCAAGGGGAGGGACAGCCCGCAGGTCGGGGGAGGGAACCCGTCGCACGAGCGCGGGGGCCCCGCCTGGGGAACCGGTCAGCCGCAGCCGCCGCCACAGCCGCAGGAACCGCCGTTCTGGCAGCCGCAGCCGCAGCTCGATCCGCAGCCGCATCCGCTCAGGCCCGGTGGTCTGGTCAGGGGGTCGGTCACAGTCCCTCCTCAAGGGCTCGACGCCGTCACCCGTGCGTGATCACGCCTGGTCCGGGACCGGACACGGCGCCACGGGCGAGTTTCCCGCCCCAGGAAGTGCCCGCTGAGCGGCTTTTCCAATCGAAGACGGGAACCTTGCCCTCCCATGACCCGGCGGGGTCGGACCCGCCCTTTGCGGGGGTGGCCACCCTGACCAGTGCCTTCCACACCGGGGGTCAGGCGAAGAAGGTCGGGGCCGTCGCCGGGCGGCGCGTCATTCGGTACAGCCAAACCTGGCCCAGGAGCATGACCGGAACCACGGGCAGGAGCATCGACCACACGAACACACCGGTCATCCCGGGCAGGTCCGACGGAGGCAGCTCGACGGCGAGCGCCACCAGCAGCCCGGGCACCGCGATCGCCAGCGCCGACGTGTGCCGGGACAGCATCGGGCCGGTCAGTCCGCTGGTCGCGGCCAGCGCCGCCACGAGGGTGACGACCAGGAGCGCCGCGACCTCGGGACGCGCCAGGGCCGGATCTCCGAAGCCCACCCCGACCAGAGCGGCCGACACCACGGCGGCCAACGCGGCCCGAGCCAGGGGGCGGGTCGCCCGGGCGGCCGCGTCCGCGCTCTCCGCCTCCGAGGCCCCCACCAGGCGCTCGGCGCCGAAGGCCGCGCCGCGCAGCGCGAACAGCGCGACGACCGCCACGGTCCCCAGGACGGTGAACGGGTCCGCCGCCAGGCCGCCGCCGACCAGGCCGGTCAGGGCCAGCCCCCACGCGACGGCCAGTGTCCAGCTGCCCGCCACGACCGCGGTGTCGCACGCGGACCACCAGCGCCGGTCGTCCACCCGGGAGCGGAACCACAGCCCCGCGTCCCGGACCAGCCACCCGAGCGCCAGGACCACGAGCACCGGCCACAGACCGCCCACCAGCCGGTGTTCCAGGACGGGGAAGAGCCCGGCCAGCACGCCGAGCGCGGCGACCAGCCACACCTCGGAGGCCAGGAAGTAGGGGGCGACGGCCGCGACCACGCGGCGGCGCTCGTCCGGGGTGCGGGCCACGTGGGGCATGAGCATGCCCAGGCCGACGTCGGACCCGGCGAGCACCAGGTAGCCGACGACGAACAGGGCCAGGAGCGCTGCGGACAGGAGTTCCATGATGGCTGCTTCCTCTGATTCCCGTTGACTCTCGGAACGTGCGCGTGCGGCTCAGAACGTGTGGACCGGGTCGGGGGCCTCCGGCCGCCCCTCCTCACGGCGCTCGGCGAGCGGACCGCCCTCGGGGCCGCGCCGGGCGTAGCGGAACAGCAGCCAGTACGTCACGCAGGCCAGGACCGCGAAGGCGACCGTGAACAGGGTGAACGAGACCGCGGCCGCGCCGGGCGACAGGGGTGTCACGGCGTCGGCGGTGGTCAGGTGGTGCACCACCACCCAGGGCTGCCGGTTGGTCTCGCGGTACACCCAGCCGCCCACGCTCGCCAGGTAGGGGAGGAAGGGGGAGAACAGGAGCAGGGCCAGCCCCCAGCGGCCCGGCCGGAACCAGGACGGCACCAGTCGGGACGGGCCGGGGCGGGCGGCGCCACCGGGGACGGCGGGGCCGCCCCGCCGGAACCACCGCCGGGGGTTCAGCGGCCCTCCGTACCGTGCGAGCAGCATGACCGGGCCGAGGAGGAACATGACCACCCAGGCGGTCATCATCACGGCCTCACCGGCGGTGTTGGCGGCGGACACGAGGGCGCCCGGTCCCGCGGCCTCGATCGCCTCGATCTGCTCGGCCGTGTAGGTCAGACCGCTGGTGGGCGGGTCCTGTCCGAAGAGCGGGAACTGCGCGCCGCCGAAGCCCACCACGACCATCGGCATCACCGTCATGGTCACCGCGGCGAAGCCCATGCCGCGTCGGAAGAGGCCGTGCGGGTCGTTCCCCCGCAGCAGGTGGTGGGCGCTGGCGGCCGCCACGACCAGTGCGCCCACCAGCAGGGCACCGCTGACCACGTGCAGGAAGGCGAGGACCGACGCCGGGTTGGTCACCATGGCCACCGGGTCGGTCAGGTGTGCGACCCCGTCCACGATCTCGAAGCCCACCGGACGGCGCAGGAAGCCGTTGGAGACCAGCACCCACCACGCGGACGAGTACGCCGTCACGGTGACCACGGCGAAGCAGAACAGGTGCGCCCACCGGCCCATGCGGTCCCAGCCGAAGATCCACAGCCCCAGGAACGTGGACTCGACGAAGAACGCCGTCATCGTCTCCACGGCCAGGGGAGCGGCGAAGGTGTACCCGAACGTCTCCTGCAGCCCGCTCCAGTTCACCGCGAGCTGGAGCTCCATCACCAGTCCGGACAGGACACCCATGCCGTAGTTGACCAGGTACAGGCCGCCCCAGAACCGCACGGCCACCATGCGCGACCGGTCTCCGCGCAGGGCCGCCACGAGCTGCGTGCCGAGGATGTACGGGGCCAGGCCCAGCGTGAGCGCCACGAAGAGGTAGTGCGTGGCCGCCGTCAGCGCGAACTGGAGCCGGGCGAGTACGAGGGGGTCGTCGAACATGGGAGGGCCTCTGCGGTCGTCGGTGGGGACGCTCCACAGCCTCCGCCGACGGTCATGGGCCCCACATCGGCCCCAGGGCGGCATCCGAGGGCCGTCCGGAGGGGTACTCCGGCGCCGCGCCTACTCTCCTGGGCGTACGGGACGACCCCGAGGGCCCCTCGGGGTCGCCCGGGGTCCGCGGTGGTGCCGACCCCGCCCGCTACCCGTCCTGGGACCAGCCGGGGGTCACCAGCGCCGTCTCGTAGGCGAGGACCACGAGCTGGGCCCGGTCGCGCACGCCCAGCTTCACCATGGCGCGGCTGACGTGGGTCTTGGCGGTGGCCGGGCTGAGCACCAGCTCCCGGGCGATCTCCTCGTTGGACATCCCGCGGCCGACCAGGGCCAGGACCTCCCGCTCGCGGTCGGTGAGCCCGTTCAGCCGGACCGAGGGGACCGGCGTGCCCGCGGGGCGGCGGGCGAAGTCCGAGATCAGCCTCCGGGTGATACCGGGGGAGAGCAGCGCCTCGCCCTCGTGCACCACCCGCACCGCCTGGAGCAGGTCGCGCGGTTCGGTGTCCTTGACCAGGAAGCCGCTGGCGCCCCCGCGCAGCGCGTCGAAGATGTACTCGTCCAGGTCGAACGTGGTGAGGATGACGACCCGGGTCCGCTCCAGCGAGGGTTCCGCCAGGATGCGGCCGGTGGCGTCCAGCCCGTCCACACCCGGCATCCGGATGTCCATCAGGACCACGTCGGGTCGTTCGGACAGCGCGAGCCGGACCGCCTCCGCGCCGTCGGCAGCCTCCGCGACCACCTGGATGTCGGGCGCGCTGTCCAACAGCGCGCGGAACCCGGCCCGCACCAGAGCCTGGTCATCCGCGAGCAGTACCCGGATCAACCCGTTCCCCCCGTTCGTCACGGGGGTCACCGTCGATCGGCAACCGCACCCGCACCCGGAATCCTCCACCCTCCACGGGCCCGGCGTCCACCGAGCCGCCGACGAGGGCGGCACGCTCCCGCATCCCGGTGATGCCGTTGCCCACGGCGGGCGGGCCCACCGTCCCGTGCCCGTCGTCCGTGACCTCGATGGTCAGCAGCGCGGGCCCGTAGTCGATCCGCACCCGGGCGCCGTCCGCCCCGGAGTGGCGGACCACGTTGGTGAGCGCCTCCTGCACGGCCCGGTAGGCCACTCCCTCGGTGCCCACGGACAGCCGCCGCTCCTCCCCGGTCACCTCCACCTCGGTGGGCAGCCCCGCGCCCCGGGCGCCCTCCACCAGGTCCCCGACCCGGTCCAGGCCCGGGACCGGCGAGCGGGGCGCGGCCGCGTCCTCGTCCACCGCGCGCAGCACCCCCAGCATGGCCCTGAGCTCGCTCAGCGTGTCCTTGCTGGTCTGCTTGATGGTGGACAGCGCCTCGACGGCCCGTTCCGGCTGGCTCTCCATCAGGTAGAGCGCCGTACCGGCCTGCACGTTGATCAGCGAGATGTTGTGGGCCACGGTGTCGTGCACGTCGCGCGCCAGCCGCAGCCGTTCGTCGGAGGCCCGGCGCAGCAGCTCCTCCTCGCGGGTGCGGGCGGCCTCCAGCCCGCGCTCGCGGTCCGCGTTCAGGTACTCCTGGCGCCAGCGCACCACCTCGGCGGCGCACAGCAGCAGCATGACCCACGCCACGATCCCGACCGCCTCGGGCCGGTAGGTGCCCGTGGCCAGGAACTCGTAGGCGTTGACCGCCACGAACTGGCCGACGCCCAGGGTCCACCCGAAGGCCCGGTACCCCCAGCGCACCACGGTGTAGAGCATCACGGCGGTGCACAGCATCACCATGCCGTCGGGGAAGCCCAGCGGGTAGTAGACGGTGGCGGAGAGGACCGAGACCACGGCGACCGTGCGGGGGAGGGCGGTCCGCCACAGGACCGGCAGGCAGGCCGTGAGGATCAGGACGCACCCCCACGGCCAGGGGTCCAGGTCCTCGGGGACCGGGTCGACCACCACGACCACCAGGGTGCTGCCCATCGACAGGAACAGCAGGGCGGCCGTCAGGCGGACGTCGGTGCGGGTGGGACGCGGGACGCGTGAGAGTAGTGCTGCCACGCCCCCGACGGTACGGCCGCCGCACCGACGCCGCCGTCCTCCTCAGGGTGACTCTTCGGGGGCGGGCCTACTCCCTCCGGAGTAGACGGACCTCAGAAGAGGTCGGTCGGCGGCGCGGGGGAGTCCTTCGCGTCCGCGTCGTGCACGGGGGAGTGGCCGGAGAGGAACCGGTCCAGGTCCTCGCCCTCGACGAGCCGTGCCATCTCCGGATCCCGGTGCGCCAGCCGCCCCAGCTCCTCCGTCGGCAGCGGCCGGTGGCCCGCCACCAGCACCAGGTTGCCGAACCGGCGCCCGCGCAGGATGCCCGGCTCGGCGGTCATCACCACGTGCGGCAGCACCGAACGCACGGTGGCCACCTGGGCGCGCGTGTGCTTCAGCGCGTAGCCGTCCCCGACGTTGACCACCAGGAACCCGCCCGGCCGCAGCACCCGCGCCGCCTCGGCGTAGAACTCCACCGAGGTCAGGCGGGCCGGGGTCCGCGCCCCGGAGAAGACGTCGGACACGATCAGGTCCGCGCTGTCCTCGTGTCTGGCGGCGATCCAGTCCCGGGCGTCACCGATCCCCACCCTCAGCTGCGCCTTCCGGTCCCACGGCAGACGCCGCCGCACCAGCTCCACCAGCGCCGCGTCCACGTCCACCGCGCGCTGCCGCGACCCCGGACGGCTGTGCGCCACGTACCGCGCCACCGTCAGGGCCCCGGCGCCCAGGTGCATCGCCTCGACCGGCTCACCCTCCGGGGCCAGCAGGTCGACCGCGTGCGCGATCCGCCGCACGTACGAGAAGTCGAGGTAACCGGGGTCGGACAGGTCCACGTGCGACTGCGGGGTGCCCTCCACCAGCAGGAACCACGAGTTGGCGCGGTCCGCGTCAGCGAGCAGGTCGACCCCGGGCACCACCGAGACCTCCTCCTCGGCCTCGACCCTGTCACGTACACGTCTGCCCATGTCCCCCGCCCCAGTCCTCACGATCCCCCAACGTTAGGCGCAGCCGGGAGCCATCGGAAACCAGCGCGCGAACCCCGTCGAAGGAGCGCTAGCCTGGGGTTCCCCAGAAGTCCCAACCCGCGCCCCTCCGGGGCGCGATCACCGAGGAGTGGCCGTGCTACTGCGGATGTCGAACCTGTTCCTGCGCACCCTGCGTGAGGACCCGGCGGACGCCGAGGTGCCGAGCCACAAGCTCCTCGTCCGCGCCGGGTACGTCCGCCGCGCCGCCCCCGGCATCTACACCTGGCTGCCCCTGGGCAAGATCGTCCTGGAGAACGTCGCCCGCGTCGTGCGCGAGGAGATGAACGCGATGGGCGGCCAGGAGGTCCTGCTGCCCGCGCTGCTCCCCAAGGAGTTCTACGAGACCACCGGGCGCTGGGAGGAGTACGGCGACACCCTCTTCCGCCTCAAGGACCGCAAGGGCGCCGACTACCTCCTCGGCCCCACGCACGAGGAGCTCTTCACCCTCCTCGTCAAGGGCGAGTACTCGTCCTACAAGGACTTCCCGGTGGTGCTCTACCAGATCCAGGAGAAGTTCCGCGACGAGGCCCGCCCCCGCGCCGGAGTGCTGCGCGGCCGCGAGTTCCACATGAAGGACTCCTACTCCTTCGACATCGACGACGTGGGCCTCCAGGAGTCCTACGACAGGCACCGGGCCGCCTACATCCGGATCTTCGACCGGCTGGGCCTGGACTACGTCATCGTCTCCGCGACCTCCGGCGCCATGGGCGGATCGGCGTCCGAGGAGTTCCTGGCGGTCGCGCCCACCGGCGAGGACACCTTCGTGCGCAGCACGGAGTCCGACTACGCCGCCAACGTCGAGGCCGTGCGGACCCCGGCCCCCGCCGAGCGTCCCGTGGAGGGGCTGCCCGAGGCCCGGGTCCACCACACCCCCGGCACCGCCACCATCCAGACCCTGGTCGACTTCCTCAACGGCGCCGGCCTCGACCGCGACTTCACCGAGGCCGACACCCTCAAGAACGTCCTGGTCAAGACCCGCGCCCCGGGCAGCAAGGAGTGGGAGCTCCTGGGCATCGGCCTGCCCGGCGACCGCGAGGTCGACTTCAAGCGCCTGGAGGCCGCCCTGGAGCCCGCCGAGGTGGCGCTCCTGGACGACGCCGACTTCGCCGCCAACACGTTCCTGGCCAAGGGCTACATCGGCCCGCGCGCCCTGCTGGACAACAAGGTCCGCTACCTCGTCGACCCGCGTGTGGCCACCGGCACCTCCTGGGTGACCGGGGCCGACCGGACCGACCACCACGTGCTCGACCTCGTGGCCGGACGCGACTTCACCCCGGACGGCACCATCGACGTCGCGGAGGTGCGCGACGGCGACGCCTCGCCCGACGGCCGGGGCACCCTCTACACGGCACGCGGCATCGAGATCGGGCACATCTTCCAGCTCGGCCGCAAGTACGCCGACGCCTTCAAGCTGGACGCCCTCGGCCCGGACGGCAAGCCCCGCCGCGTCACGATGGGCTCCTACGGCATCGGCGTCTCCCGCGCCGTCGCCTCCGTCGTCGAGCAGTCGCACGACGACAAGGGCATCGTCTGGCCGCGTGAGGTGGCCCCCGCCGACGTGCACGTGGTCGGCACGGGCAAGGGCGGCGAGGTCGAGGAGGCCCTGCGGATCGGCGGGGAGCTGGAGGCGCGCGGCCTGCGCGTGCTGGTCGACGACCGCAAGGCGGCCCCCGGCGTGAAGTTCAACGACGCCGAGCTGCTGGGGATCCCCACCGTGGTCATCGTCGGCCGCGGCCTCAAGGACGGCCTGGTGGAGCTGCGCGACCGCCGCACCGGTGAGCGCACCGACGTGCCGGTCGGGGAGATCGTCGAGAGCACCGTCGCCGCCTGCGCCGAGTAGGGCGCGGCACAACCGAGGAGGGGCTCCCGCGCACCGGCGCGGGAGCCCCCTCCGTGTACCCGGACCGGTAACCGGCGGTCCGGGTCAGCCCCGGTCGAAGGCGGGGAGGGGGTCGAGCTCGGCGCCCCACTCCAACGAACGCACCGTCGCCTCCTGGAGGCTGCGGGCCGCCGTGACCCGCAGGTCGGTGTCGGCGGACGCGCTCAGCCACAGGTAGGCGCTCATGGTGGTCTCCTCCAGCCGGACGGCGAAGTCGTCCATGTCGCCGTCGTCGCGGCCCTCGGGCAGCGGGTAGGAAGCGAGCGCGGCCGGGGGGTCCACACCGCGCTCGACGGAGGCGGCGTGCAGGGCGTCCCGCAGCGCCTTGTGTTCGTAGGCGGACGCCGAGGCGCGCTCACGCCGGGTCCGGTCACCGGCGGCACCACCGACGAACTCGTACCCGTACACGGCGGCGTGCTCGGCGCTCAGGGCCTCCGCCAGTGCCGCGGCGGTGGGGTCGCCGTCCTCGAAGGGGGACGCGTCCGCACCGGGTTCCCGGGAGCCCTGCGCGGGCGTGGGGCTCTCGCTCACCTGACTACCTGCCTTCCGCCATCACGTCGCTCGGACGTTCCTGGGATGTCGCTCTGTTTCTCTCTCCGGCGCCGTCCGCCGCACCGACGCTGCGGCACCGTCGCATCCGGGCCCGCTCAGGCACGGGCGAGCAGGTGGGCGTGTCCGGCCTCGCAGGCACCGATCCCGCTCACGAGCTGGGCCAGCCCGGGGTCGGTCACGGCCGCCGCCTGGTCGAGCCGGGCACCGGTCGCGGCCGCGGCGAGGGCGCGCAGCCCCGCGACGTCGGGCACGGCCTCCAGCGCGGCGTCCCCCGCCGGGGCGGCGGAGGCTCCGCCCTCCCCGTCCTCGGCCCCGTCGTGCGGCTCCACCCCTTCGGGGAGGGCGTCCAACAGCGCGTCCAGATGGGTGACGTGGTCCTCCAGCAGGCGCTCCAGCAGTTCCGCCGGGCCCGTTCCGTGTTCCAGCGCGGCCTCGTGCCGGACGACGGCCCGCTCCTTCTCACGGATGAGCGAGCGCAGGACGGCGACGTCCGGTGTGACGTCGAACGGGTACCAGTCGGCCCCGGCGCAGCCACTCACCCCGACCGCGCCCGCGACGGCGCCGGTCACGGCTACACCCGTCAGCACGAGGCTCCTGGCCGCGAAGGACCTCCTCGTCAGCCCGGGCGCCGTGCGACCGCTGGCGTTCCCCTGGTCCACGCGCGCTCTCCTCCCGTGCCCCACGGCGTCGACTGCACCGCCGTCACCGGCGGTCAGCCCCCATCTTTCCACGGTCGATGACGGGCACGGGTCGTGCCGACACCCCCTGCCAGGACGGTGTTCCGGTGGGCCGGACCCCCGTCCGCGACCTCCCCCGTCCGCGTGTACCGACCTGGGCGGCGCTCAGGTGTGGATACCCTTGCACCACAACCGCCGTCGCACGCGACGCGCGGCGCTCACGCTCCCCTCACGGGGGCGCGGAGCGGATTCGACGAAGACTACGTACAGAGCTGGACCGCCCCGTTCAACGGCACACGGCCGAGCGGGCGGGATTTCGCCGTTTGAGGGGCTAATCACGCATGGGAGCGCAGGCGCGCAACGAGCGCATCGCCGAGCTGCTTGAGCCGGTACTGGCCGAGGCCGGACTGGACCTGGAGGCCGTCGAGCTGACACCCGCGGGCAAACGCCGGGTGCTGCGCGTGGTCGTGGACTCCGACAACGGGGTCGACCTGGACACCGTCGGTGAGGTCAGCCAGGCCGTCAACGAGAGCCTGGACGCCTCCGACGTCATGGGCGAGCAGGCCTACGTGCTGGAGGTCACCTCTCCGGGGGTGGACCGTCCGCTGACGCTGCCGCGCCACTGGCGGCGTTCCCAGGGGCGTCTGGTGAAGGTCTCCCTCGTCGAGGGCGGCGACCTCACCGGGCGCGTCACCGGGTCCGACGACCAGGGCGTCACCCTGGACGTCAAGGGCCGCCCCCGCACCCTGGCCTACGACTCGATCGCCAAGGCCAAGGTCCAGGTGGAATTCCGTCGCGAAGCCGACACCGACGCGGCGGACTAGAGGGGGAGCCCCATGGATATTGACATGAGTGTCCTGCGCAGCCTGGAGCGCGAGAAGGACATCGCCGTCGAGCTCGTGGCCAAGGCCATCGAGGACGCCCTCCTGATCGCCTACCACCGCGAGGAGGGCCCCGACAGGAAGGCCCGCGTGGAGCTCAACCGCTCCACCGGCCACGTGGTCGTCTGGGTCTCCGAGACCGACGAGGAGGGCGAGGTCGTCGGTGAGTTCGACGGCACCCCCACCGGGTTCGGCCGCATCGCGACCTCCACCGCCAAGCAGGTCATCCTCCAGCGTCTGCGCGACGCCGAGGACGAGCTGACCCTGGGCGAGTTCGCCGGACGCGAGCACGACATCGTCTCCGGGATCATCCAGCAGGGCAACGACCCGCGCAACGTCCTGGTGGACCTCGGCAAGATCGAGGCCGTCCTGCCCCCGCAGGAGCAGGTCCCCACCGAGGACTACACCCACGGCGAGCGTCTGCGCGCCTACGTGGTGCAGGTCCGCAAGGGCCACCGCGGCCCCTCGGTCACCCTCTCGCGCACCCACCCCAACCTGGTGCGCAAGCTCTTCGAGCTGGAGGTCCCCGAGATCGCGGACCACACCGTGGAGATCGCCGCGATCGCCCGCGAGGCCGGGCACCGCACGAAGATGGCGGTTCGCTCCAATAGGGGCGGCGTCAACGCCAAGGGTGCCTGCATCGGCCCGCTCGGCAGCCGCGTCCGCAACGTCATGGCCGAGCTCCACGGAGAGAAGATCGACATCGTCGACTACTCCGAGGACCCCGCCGTGTTCGTCGCCAACGCGCTCTCCCCGGCCCGGGTCAACTCGGTCGAGATCCTCGACATGGCCGCCCGGGTGGCCCGCGTGGTCGTGCCGGACTACCAGCAGTCGCTGGCGATCGGCAAGGAGGGGCAGAACGCCCGTCTCGCCGCGCGCCTCACCGGCTGGCGCATCGACATCCGCTCCGACGCCGAGCCCGCGCGGGACCCGGCCGAGGACGCGGACGAGGCCGTCCAGGGGGACGAAGACACCCCTTCGGCCGGTTAATCGGGTCGCGCCCATGTCCCGACGCGATAGGGTGGCCGGAGACGGTCCTGACCGCCCCGTGCGTACGTGCGTGGGGTGCCGGTCGCGGACAGTCCAGTCCGACCTCGTGCGGCTGGTGGCCGTGGGCACGGTCATCACGCCCGACACCCGGGGTCGACGTCCGGGGCGCGGCGCCTATCTGCACCACGATCGGCGATGCCTGGAGCTCGCCGAACGCCGCAGAGCATGGTCCCGCGCCTTCCGGAACCGGAACGGTGGTGGCGCCACCGGGTGGGACGTCTCACTTGTGAGGTCCCTCCTTGGTGACGCCCCCGCTTGACCGAGCTCCGCTCGGTTCCGGATAGGGTTGGAATGTCCGCGCCGACTCCGTGGTTGATGTGACCGAGGTCGGCGTGTAGTGCTGTGTCGGCACCTATGAGCTGGCCCATTGTTGTGTAGCGATGAGGAAGCAGGTCGAGATTGCGATGAGCGCCTGATGAGTACGCAGCGATGAGTAACTCGAGCTAACGACGGTCCGGCACAAGCCCATGTCCCGGACCGAAGCTGAAGGAGAAGTGTGGCGAAGGTCCGGGTGTACGAACTCGCCAAGGAGTTCGGTGTAGAGAGCAAGGCCGTGCTGGCCAAGCTCAACGAGATGGGCGAATTCGTCCGTTCGGCGTCCTCGACGATAGAGGCCCCCGTCGTTCGACGCCTGCAAGAAGCTTTCGACAACGGTTCCGACGGCGGCAAGAAGGGCGGATCGGCCAAGCCCGGTCCCAAGCCCGCCGCCGAAGGTTCGGCGCGTCCCGCGGCTCCCAAGCCCGGCCCCGCGCCCAAGCCGGGCCCGAAGCCCGGTCCGGCCGCGCGCCCCGCGGCCCCCAAGGCCGAGACGCCCGCAGCTCCGGCTGAGAAGGCCGAGAAGCCGGCCGCTCCGGTCGAGAAGCCGGCCGCGCCGGTGGAGAAGCCGGCCGCGCCGGTGGAGAAGCCCGCGGTCCCGCATTTCGAGAAGCCCGCCGAGCGTCCCGAGTCCGCTCCGAAGCCCGGCCCCAAGCCGGCTCCGAGGGCGGCCCGTGGCGGCGACGCCCCGCGTCCCGGCGGCCCCAAGCCCAGCGGTGCCCAGGGCGGCGCCCGTGGCGACCGTCCCCAGCGCGGTGACCGTCCGGAGCGTTCCGGCGGCCGCGAGGGTGGTCGTGACGGCGGCCGCGGCCCGCGTCCGGGCGGTCCCCGTCCGGGTCCGCGTCCGGGCAACAACCCGTTCGCGTCCAACGCCTCGGGCATGGGCTCCAAGCCCTCCGCTCCGCGTCCCGGCGGTGCCGCCGGTCCGCGTCCGGGTCCCCGTCCCGGTGGCCCGCAGGGCGGTGGCGACCAGCGCGCCCCGCGTCCCGGCGGCGGCGCTCCGCGTCCCGGCGGTGCCGGTGGCCCGCGTCCGGGTCCCCGTCCGGGTGGCCCGCAGGGCGGTGGCGACCAGCGCGCCCCGCGTCCCGGCGGTGCCGCGGGCGCTCCCCGCCCCGGTGGCGGTGCTCCGCGTCCCGGCGGTGCCGGCGGCGCTCCGCGTCCCGGTGGTCCGCGTCCCAGCCCGATGAACATGCCCTCGTCCCGTCCGGCCGCGCCCGCTGGCGGCGGCCGCGGTGGTGCCGGCGGCGGTCGTCCCGGTGGCGGCGGTGGCCGCGGCCGTGGCGGCGCTCCCGCAGGTGCGGGTCCGCGTCCCGGTGGCGGCGGCGGTCGTCCCGGCGGCTTCGGTGGTCGTCCCGGTGGCGGCGGTCGCGGTCGCGGTGGCGGAACGGCCGGTGCGTTCGGCCGTCCGGGCGGTCGTCCCGGACGCGCCCGCAAGTCCAAGAAGCAGCGGCGTCAGGAGTTCAACGACCTCCAGGCCCCGTCCTTCGGCGGCGTGAAGATCCCGAGCGGCAACAACCAGACGATCCGTCTGTCCCGTGGCGCCTCGCTCTCGGACTTCGGCGACAAGATCGACGTCAACCCGGCGTCGCTGGTCCAGGTCATGATGCACCTGGGCGAGATGGTCACCGCGACCCAGTCGCTGCCCGACGAGACGCTTCAGCTGCTCGGCGAGGAGCTGAAGTACACGATCGAGGTCGTGAGCCCCGAGGACGAGGACCGCGAGCTGCTGGAGTCCTTCTCCATCGAGTTCGGTGAGAACGAGGGCGGCGACGCCGAGCTGCGTCCGCGTCCGCCCGTGGTCACCGTCATGGGTCACGTCGACCACGGTAAGACCCGACTGCTGGACACCATCCGTAAGACCAACGTCGTCAGCGGCGAGGCCGGCGGAATCACCCAGCACATCGGTGCCTACCAGGTCGCGACCGAGGTGGACGGCGAAGAGCGCAAGATCACCTTCATCGACACCCCCGGTCACGAGGCGTTCACCGCCATGCGTGCCCGTGGTGCGAAGGTCACCGACGTCGCGGTCCTGGTCGTGGCGGCCGACGACGGCGTCAAGCCGCAGACGGCCGAGGCCATCGACCACGCCAAGGCGGCCGAGGTGCCGATCGTGGTCGCGGTCAACAAGATCGACGTCGAGGGAGCGGACCCGCAGCGGGTGCGCGCCCAGATGACCGAGTACGGCCTCGTGGCCGAGGAGTACGGCGGCGACGTCCAGTTCGTGGACATCTCCGCGCTCAAGGGCGACAACATCGACGCCCTGCTCGAGTCGATCGTCCTCACGTCCGACGCGGCCCTGGACCTCCAGGCCAACCCGGACATGGACGCCCAGGGTCTGGCGATCGAGGCCTACCTGGACCGCGGTCGCGGTTCCATGGCCACGGTGCTGGTCCAGCGGGGCACGCTCAACGTCGGTGACTCCATCGTCTGCGGCGACGCCTTCGGCCGCGTCCGCGCCATGCTCGACGAGCACGGCGAGAACGTGCAGTCGGCCGAGCCGTCCCGTCCGGTCCAGGTGCTGGGTCTGACCAACGTGCCCAGCGCCGGTGACAGCTTCCTGGTCGTCAAGGACGACCGCGTGGCCCGTCAGATCGCCCAGCAGCGTGAGGCGCGCGAGCGCTTCGCCCAGCAGGCGAAGTCGGCCCGCCGGGTCACCCTCGACAACTGGCAGTCCGCCATCAAGGAGGGCGAGCGCTCCGAGCTGCTCCTCCTCATCAAGGGCGACATGTCCGGTTCGGTCGAGGCGCTCGAGGAGTCGCTGCTCAAGATCGACGCCGGTGGCGACGAGGTCAGCATCCGGATCATCGGACGCGGCGTCGGTGCCATCACGCAGAACGACATCAACCTGGCGTCGTCCGCGGACGCGATCATCGTCGGCTTCAACGTTCGGCCCGAGGGCAAGAACAGCCAGCTGGCGGACCGCATGGGCGTCGACATCCGGTACTACTCGGTCATCTACCAGGCCATCGACGAGGTCGAAGCCGCGGTCAAGGGTCTCCTCAAGCCCATCTACGAGGAGGTCCAGCTCGGCAGCGCCGAGGTCCGCGAGGTCTTCAAGGTGCCGAAGATCGGCAACATCGCCGGTGCCATCGTCCGCGACGGGATCATCCGCCGCAACACCAAGGCACGGCTCATCCGCGAGGGCAAGGTCATCTCCGAGAACCTCAACGTCGAGTCGCTGCGCCGGTTCAAGGACGACGCCACCGAGGTCCGCGAGGGCTTCGAGTGCGGTATCGGTGTCGGTTACAACGACATCCGGGTCGAGGACGTCATCGAGACCTACGAGATGCAGGAGAAGCCCCGCGACTAGTCGCGAGGACTGATCCACCTGGGGCCCCGGACGATCGTGTCCGGGGCCCCGCCTTTGACGGCTCACACAACACACAGGTGATCACTTGTACGTTGGGGCGCTGACACTGGACGTGCTCCTCGGAGACGTCCACTCGCTCAAACAGAAGCGTTCGCTGGTCCGGCCGGTCATCGCCGAACTGCGACGGAAGTTCTCGGTGTCGGTCTCCGAAGTCGGAGAACACGACCTCTACCGTCGGGCCGTGATCGGTGTCGCGGTGGTCGCGCCGACCGCCGCCCACGCCCGGGACCAGATGGACACCTGCGAGCGTCTCGTCGCGGGCCGTCCCGAACTGGAGCTGCTCTCCGCCAGGCAGCGGCTCTTCAACGAAGAGGAAGACTGACGATGGTTGACGCCGCACGCGCGCGAAAGATCGCCGACCGAATCCAGCGGATCGTCGCCGAGATGCTGGACCGGCGAATCAAGGACCCGCGCCTGGGATTCGTCACCGTGACCGACGCCCGGATCACCGCGGACCTGCGGGACGCCACGGTGTACTACACGGTGTTCGGCACCCCCGAGGAGAAGGCGGCCAGCGCGGCCGCGCTGGAGAGCGCCAAGGGCGTGATCCGCAGTGAGGTCGGTCGCCAGACCGGCATCCGCCACACGCCCAGCCTGACCTTCGTCATCGACGAGGTGCAGGAGAACGCCCAGCACATCGAGAAGCTGCTGGTCGAGGCGCGCAAGTCCGACGAGGAGGTGGCCCAGAAGGCCACCGGAGCCAAGCACGCGGGTGAAGCCGACCCGTACAAGGCGCCTCGTGAGGACGAGGACGAGGACGACGAGTAACCAGACCCCCGGGGCGGCGGCAGCGGCCGCCGCCCCCTCTCAGAAGGAGCCCCCATGGCCGACAGCGGTGTCGTGGTCGTCGACAAGCCCGCCGACTGGACCTCACACGACGTGGTCGCGAAGACCCGGGGTCTGGCGCGCACCCGGCGCGTGGGCCACGCGGGCACCCTGGACCCGATGGCCACCGGGGTCCTGGTCCTGGGGATCGAGAAGGGCACCAAGCTGCTCGGTCACCTGACCCTGACCGAGAAGACCTACGAGGCCACGATCCGCCTCGGGCTGGTCACCAACACCGACGACGCCGAGGGCGAACCCGGGGTCCGGGTGGACGCCTCCGCCGTCACCGACGCGGACGTGCATGCGGCCGTGGCGAAGCTCACCGGCCCGATCCAGCAGGTCCCACCGCAGGTCAGCGCGATCAAGGTGGACGGCAAGCGCGCCTACAAGTCGGCCCGTGAGGGCAAGGAGGTGGCGCTCAAGGCACGGACGGTCACCGTCTCCCAGTTCGACGTGACCGCGGTCCGGCACACCCCCGACGGCTTCGTGGACGTGGACGCGGTGATCACCGGCTCCAGCGGGACCTACATCCGCTCGCTCGCCCGTGACATGGGCGCGGACCTGGCCGTGGGCGGGCACCTCACCGCCCTGCGCCGTACCCGGGTGGGCCCCTACGACCTGTCCCAGGCCCGCACGCTCGACGAGCTCGCCAAGGAGTTCACCCAGGTCCCCCTGGCCCAGGCCGTGGCCGCCGCGTTCCCGGTACGCACCATGGACGAGGCCGAGACCCGCGCGATCCGCCACGGGAACCGGATCAGTGAGAGCTCCCTGGGCGACGGCCCGGTGGGGTTGTTCGCCCCGGACGGCACCGTGGTCGCCCTGGGCGAGAACCGCCCGGGCCACATGAAGCCGGTCGTGGTGTTCTCCCCGGCCTGATCAGATCTTGATGACGGCGGCCCGGCCCGCGCACAGGGCCAGGAGGTCGTCCGGGTCGGAGGTCAGGATGACGGCGGGGGCCTCCGCCCGGAGCGCGGTGGCGCACAGCATCGCGTCGATCGCGTGTTTGTGGCCGTGGAGTCCTGCCTCGGAGAGCAGGGCGCACGCGGTTCGTGCGACCTCTTCCGTGACCGGCTCGACGGTGATCCGGGACAGGGTCCACTCCAGCGCCGGGCGCCTGATCCCGGGGTGCACGACCTCCACGAGCGTGGCCGCACTGGTCAGGACGGTCATGTCGTCCTGGAGCGCGGTGGCGAGCCACTCACTGATCCGGCCGTCTCTGCGGATGGCTCCGGCGAGCCCCTCGCTGTCCAGAACGAGGGACCTGACCGGTGTACGGGGGGCGGGACTCACGCGGCCTCGTCCTCTTTTCGCTTCTGCGCGGAACCGGACGCGCTGACTCCCTGCTCTTGCAGGGCCCGACGCATCTCGTCGCGTATCTCACTCATTCGTTCGTCCGTGACCGGGCCGTTCTCGGCCTCCAGTGTTTCGACCAGCTCAGCCAACTGGTCGCGTTGGACCTGCCGTCTGACCGCGTTGGTGACGTAGGCGGAGAGCCCCGAGCCGCCGCTACGGGAGCGGGCGTCCTCGGCGAGGTCCTCGGGAAGGGTGACGGAGTACTTCTTGGTAGCGCCGTTCATGACACTTATGCTACCCGCCATGCCACCATCGTGTTCGAGGGGTGGCTGGACGACTTTCTTGCTGAAGTCCGATGTCAGCGTGTTGTTCACAAGGGCGAAGATAGCGAGGCGTCACTGGATGTGTGCGGGTTTCGCGAAGATTCCCGGAGTCTTCTCGGAATCTGGCTCAGGGGCGCCGTGTGACCTCGTCCAGGAAGGCGGCGAGGGCGGCGGTCAGTTCGCCCGGCCGCTCCACCGAGGCCAGGTGCCCGGTCTCGGGCAGTTCCAGGAGGCGGGAGCCCCGGACTCCCTCGGTGCACCGGTCCGAGACCGCCTGGACCTGGGGAACCTCCGACAGGCCCTTGACCACGGTGTCCGGCTCGTGCCAACCCGTCTCTGCCCTCGGCGGAGAGCGGGTGCGCGGGACCATACCGGTGCGTGGCTGAAGCGGGGGACGTGACATGGCAGGGTTGACCCTGCCCGAGTGGACGTGAGTGAAGGGGACCGAAAGTGCTGCGATGGGACGGGCTGGGGGACATCCCCTCGGACTGGGGACGGTCCGTGGTGGCGGTCGGCGTCTTCGACGGCGTGCACCGGGGACACCAGGCGATCCTGGCCGCCGCGCGCGGGCACGCCGACCGGCTCGGTCTGCCGGTGGTCGCGGTCACCTTCGACCCCCACCCCGAACGCGTGCTGCGCGGGACCACCCCGGCGGTCCTGACCCCGGTCGACCGCCGGGTGGAGCTCATGGCGCCCCTCGGGGTCGACGCCGTGTGCGTCCTGCCCTTCGACGAGGCGCTGTCCTCGCTCGGCGCCGAGGAGTTCGTCCGCCGCGTGCTGTCCGACCGGCTCGGCGCCGCCGCCGTCGTGGTCGGTGAGGACTTCCGTTTCGGCCACCGGGCGGCCGGGAACGTCGCCGTGCTGGCCGAACTGGGGGAGAAGCACGACTTCGCGGTGGACGGCGTGCGCCTGGTGGCCGAGGGCGACACCATCACCTCCACACGGGTGCGCTCCCTGCTCGACGAGGGCGACGTCGCGGCGGCCGCCGAACTCCTGGGCCGCCCGCACCGGGTGTCCGGCGAGATCGTGCACGGCGCCGCCCGGGGTCGCGAACTCCTGGGTTTCCCCACCGCCAACGCCGACCTGCACCCGGACACCGCCGTGCCCGGTGACGGCGTGTACGCCGGGTGGCTCAGCCGTCTGGAGCCGGTCGAGGGGCACGAGACACGGTGGCCCGCGGCGATCTCCGTGGGCACCAACCCCACGTTCGACGGAGCCGAGCGCACGGTGGAGGCCTACGCCCTGGACCGCGACGACCTGGAGCTGTACGGACTGCGCATGGCGGTCGACTTCACCGCGCGTATCCGGGGTCAGGAACGGTTCGAGGACATCGAGGCGCTCATCGTGGCGATGCGCCGCGACGTCGACCGCTGCCGTGAGGTCCTCGGCGTCGCCTGAGTCCGTCGTCACCGGGGAACGGGGTTCCGCCCCTCGTCATCTGCGATAGGGTGGGGTCCGTCCACGTGTGCCCGCGGTGAGTCACGCCCCTTTCGGGGAGCGGATTCCGCGGGAGCGCGGTGCACCCACGCCATCGGCGGAGGGCCGCGCGCGCCACACGCGACGGTGACTGCTCGTACGCGCGGTCACCGCGTCTGAACCCTGCCACGTACCGGGGTTCGCCCCTGCGTACCGACTTCTCAGTGAAGGAGCGTCGTGTCGATCGACACCGCCACCAAGGAAAAGATCATCGCCGAGTACGCCACCGTCGAAGGTGACACCGGCTCCCCCGAGGTCCAGATCGCGCTGCTCACGCACCGCATCACCGAGCTCACCGAGCACCTGAAGGACCACAAGCACGACCACCACAGCCGTCGTGGCCTGCTCCTGATGGTCGGCCGTCGCCGCCGTCTGCTCAAGTACGTGGCCAAGCAGGACATCACCCGCTACCGCTCGCTCATCGAGCGTCTGGGCCTGCGTCGCTAGGTCGTTTCGGAGGGAGTGGCTTCGGCCGCTCCCTCTTTGTTAGTAAGGTGTGACCAGAGTGGTGTCCGCGACAGGACGCCACCCGCACCACCCGTGCCGCCACCCCGGACCCAGGGGTCGGTCCTCGGTAGTGGTCTCCGGACACCGCCCGTACGGGCGGGCCGTGGGCTTCGATCGATGACCGACCGTCATCACCTCCGGGGCACGACACGGGAACAACATCGCCGTGCCACGGACCGGGAGGTCCCGGCGCGGCGCCCGCAACGTGTAACAGGAGGTCGCCCATGGAGGGCGTTTACTCGGCCGAAGCCGTCATCGACAACGGCAAGTTCGGCACCCGTACCATCCGCTTCGAGACCGGCCGTCTGGCCCGTCAGGCCGCCGGTTCGGCCACGGTCTACCTGGACGACGAGACCGTCGTCCTGTCGGCCACCACCGCCTCGAAGCGGCCCAAGGAGAACCTCGACTTCTTCCCCCTGACGGTGGACGTCGAGGAGCGGATGTACGCCGCCGGCCGCATCCCCGGCTCCTTCTTCCGGCGTGAGGGCCGTCCTTCCGAGGACGCCATCCTCACCTGCCGTCTGATCGACCGTCCGCTGCGCCCCTCCTTCAAGAAGGGCCTGCGCAACGAGATCCAGATCGTCGAGACGATCCTGTCGCTGCACCCCGAGCACCTGTACGACGTCGTCGCCATCAACGCGGCCTCGATGTCCACGCAGATCGCCGGTCTGCCCTTCTCCGGCCCGCTCGGCGGCGTCCGGGTCGCGCTGATCGACGGCCAGTGGGTCGGTTTCCCCACCCACGGCGAGCTTGAGGGCGCCACCTTCGACATGGTCGTCGCCGGCCGTGTCCTGGAGGACGGCGACGTCGCGATCATGATGGTCGAGGCGGAGTCCACCACCCGGACCCTGAAGCTGGTCGCCGAGGGCGCCGTCGGCCCCAACGAGCAGACCGTCGCCGAGGGCCTCGAGGCCGCCAAGCCCTTCATCAAGGTGCTGTGCAAGGCCCAGCAGGCCGTGGCCGACCAGGCCAGCCGTGAGCAGGGCGAGTTCCCGATCTTCCTCGACTACGAGGACGACGCCTACGCCGCCGTCGAGGGCGCCGTGCGCGAGGAGCTCGCCAAGGCGCTCACCATCGCGGACAAGCAGGACCGCGAGTCCGAGCTCGACAAGATCAAGGCGTCGGCCGCCGAGAAGCTGGCCGAGGACTTCGAGGGCCGCGAGAAGGAGATCAGCGCCGCCTTCCGCAGCCTCAGCAAGCAGCTCATGCGTGAGCGCGTCCTGCGCGACAAGGTCCGCATCGACGGCCGTGGTCCCAAGGACATCCGCCAGCTGAGCGCCGAGGTCGGCATCCTGCCGCGGGTGCACGGTTCGGCCCTCTTCGAGCGTGGCGAGACCCAGATCATGGGCGTCACCACGCTGAACATGCTGCGCATGGAGCAGACGGTTGACACGCTCAACCCGGACAAGACCAAGCGCTACATGCACAACTACAACTTCCCGCCCTACTCCACCGGTGAGACCGGTCGGGTGGGCTCGCCCAAGCGGCGCGAGATCGGGCACGGCGCCCTGGCCGAGCGGGCCCTGCTGCCGGTTCTGCCCGCCCGCGAGGAGTTCCCGTACGCCATCCGCCAGGTGTCCGAGGCCCTCGGGTCCAACGGCTCCACCTCGATGGGTTCGGTCTGCGCCTCCACCATGTCCCTGATGGCGGCCGGTGTGCCCCTGAAGGAGATGGTGTCCGGTATCGCCATGGGTCTGATCAGCGAGGGCGACGAGTTCGTCACGCTGACCGACATCCTCGGTGCCGAGGACGCCTTCGGCGACATGGACTTCAAGGTCGCCGGCACCCGTGAGCTCATCACGGCGCTCCAGCTGGACACCAAGCTCGACGGCATCCCCGCCGAGCAGCTGGCCCTGGCGCTCCAGCAGGCCCGCGGCGCCCGTCTGGCCATCCTCGACGTCATGCAGGAGGCCATCGAGCGTCCGGCCGAGATGAGCCCGAACGCTCCGCGCATCCTGACCGTCAAGGTGCCCGTCGAGAAGATCGGTGAGGTCATCGGCCCGAAGGGCAAGATGATCAACTCGATCCAGGACGACACCGGCGCGGACATCTCGATCGAGGACGACGGCACCATCTACATCGGTGCCACCGACGGCCCCTCCGCCGAGGCGGCCCGGGACACGATCAACCAGATCGCGAACCCGACCATGCCCGAGGTGGGCGACCGCTACCTGGGCACCGTCGTCAAGACGACCGCCTTCGGCGCGTTCGTCTCGCTGCTGCCCGGCAAGGACGGTCTGCTGCACATCTCGCAGATCCGCAAGCTGCACGGCGGCCAGCGCATCGAGAACCTCGACGACGTGATCAGCATCGGTGAGAAGATCCAGGTCGAGATCCGCGAGATCGACGACCGCGGGAAGCTCTCCCTGGTCCCGGTCGAGGTCGTGGAGTCCGAGACCGCCGCCAAGTCCGACAAGCCCGAGGCCCCCGCGGCCGCGGACGCGGACGAGGACGCCGAGAAGGGTGACGACAAGTCCGAGGGCGCCCCGCGCCGTCGCCGTCGCCGCAGCTCGGGCGGGCGTTCCGAGAACACCTGATCCACGCCTGTGTGACCCTGTACGGGGCGGTCGCGTCTGCACGACGCGGCCGCCCCGCCGTCGTCCCGGGCGTATGCTCTGCTGGATGTCCCGACGCGAAGAAGAAGGATTCATGAGTTCTGTCCCCATCGCCGCCGAGCAGGAGCCGGGCACGACCGTCACGCTGCTGGAGCCCGACGGCGGTTCCGGTCTGGTGCGTCGGACGGTGCTGCCCGGCGGCCTGCGCGTGGTCACCGAGAACGTCCCCGGGGGCCGCTCCGCCGCCTTCGGCATCTCCGCGACCACCGGCTCCCGTGACGAGGACTCCGCGCACGCGGGGTCGGCGCACTTCCTGGAGCACCTGCTCTTCAAGGGGACCGGGACCCGGTCGGCGCTGGAGATCTCCGCGCTGCTGGACGGGGTGGGCGCCGACCACAACGCGTACACCACCAAGGAACACACCTGCTACTACGCGAAGGTCCTCGACCGGGACCTGCCGCTCGCGGTGGACGTGGTGGGCGACATGGTCGCCAACTCCGTCCTGGACGAGGGGGAGGTGGAGACCGAGCGCGGCGTGATCCTGGAGGAGATCGCCATGTACGAGGACGAGCCCGCCGACCTGGTGGACGACGTCTTCGCGGAGCACTTCTTCGGTGACACCCCGCTGGGGCGTCCGATCCTCGGCACCACCGACAGCATCAAGGCACTGTCCCGCGAGCGCATCGCGGAGCAGTACCGGGACGCCTACGTGCCCTCGGAGCTCATCGTGACGGCGGCGGGCAGCCTGGACCACGAGAGCGTCGTGGAGCAGGTCCGCGCCATGTTCGCGAACCGCCTCGGTGCGGCCGGTGACGCCCGCCCGTCCCGCCCGCGCGGAGCCGGGGAGCCGGTCCGCACGTTCGGTGGCACGGTCGTGCAACCGCGTGAGACCGAGCAGGCGCACATCATCCTGGGTTCGGAGGGGCTGACCCGCACCGACCCGCGCTGGCACGCCCTGCGGCTGCTCAGCGCCGCTCTGGGCGGCGGCATGTCGTCGCGCCTGTTCCAGGAGGTGCGGGAGAAGCGCGGCCTGGCCTACGCGGTGCACGCGTACCACACGGCCTACGCCGACACCGGAACCTTCCAGATCTACGCGGGCTGCCTTCCGGAGAAGGCCGACGAGGTCATCGGGGTCTGCCGCGACGAGCTGGCCAAGGTCGCCGCCTCCGGGATCACGGCGGAGGAGCTGACCCGCGCCAAGGGCCAGATCCAGGGAGCCATGGTGCTGGGCAGCGAGGGCACCAACGCCCGGATGGGCCGTCTGCTCGCGCACGAGCTCACCCAGCCGCGCCACTTCTCCATCGACGAGGACCTGGCCCGGTTCGACGCCGTCACGCAGGACGACGTCGCCGGGGTCGCCGCCGAGCTGCTGGCCCGCCCGAGGGCGCTGGCCGTGATCGGCCCGTACGAGGCCGACCGGGAGTTCTGAGGCCGAGGACCCCGCAAGGGAAGGGAGCCCGTGACCGTCGCCGGTCACGGGCTCCCTTCTCCTTGTGCCTGGTCCGCCCTACAGCGGGCGTCCGCGCGGCCGACCGCGCTTCTTGATCGCGATCTGCCGGGGGCCGCCGGTGTGGGCGCCCCCGTGGACGACGACCTCCAGGAGGCCGTCACCGAAGGCCGCCTCGACGTCCTTGTCCTCGACGTCCTCGGGAAGGCTGATCTCACGCCGGAACGAGCCCATGAAGCGCTCGGACGTGTAGTAGATCGTGGAGTCGTCCTCCTCGCGGTGCCGCTCGCCGCTGATGACGAGCACGCCGTGGGCCAGGCTGACCGACACGTCGGTCTCCTTGACCCCGGGCAGCTCCGCTCGGATGACGAGGTCGCGGCCCTTGGCCATGATGTCCGTGGACGGGCTCCAGGCGTCGGCGAACGTCCTCTCACGCTCGCCCACCTGGGTGGTCTCGATCGTGGAGATCGTGTCCGACATCCTGTTCATCTCGGTGATCATGTCCACCACCCCGTGGAAGGGGTTGCTGAACCTCTTGGGTGCCACCGTTGCCTCCTCAATGCGCCGTCGGTGGTGATCCGTCCACCGTCAGGAACGAACTCTGGACCCTACTCTGCCCGGTCTCCGGATCGGGAGCGATCCTCGGCCCGTGATCTCTTGGGTTCACCCGGGGCGCGTTCGCTGGCCAGCCCCTTGAACAGCCCCGCCGCCATGAACAGCAGGATCACCGCGAAGGGCAGACCGGTGATCACCGAGGCCGCTTGAAGCGCCGACAACGCGTCATCGCCCCCGGCCACCAGGAGGATCCAGGTGACGCCGCCCAGGCAGACGGCCCAGAAGCCGCGCTGGAAGCGGCTCGGGTTGCGTGTGCCGCCGTTGGTCAGCATGTCCACGACCAGCGAACCGGAGTCCGCGGAGGTGATGAAGAAGATGGCCACGACGGCCAGCAGCCACACGGCCGCGATCATCGCGACCACACCGGAGATCGGCAGGGCGTCCAGCAGTGTGAACGCCGCCTGGGCCTCGTCTCCCTCGATGAAGTTGGCCCTGCCCGCGAGGTCGTAGAAGAGCCCGGAGCCGCCGAACACGCCGAACCACAGCACGCAGACGCCGGTCGGGGCGAACAGGGCGCCGATCACGAACTCACGGATGGTGCGTCCGTAGGAGATCCTCGCCAGGAAGATGCCGACGAAGGGCGCCCAGGAGATCCACCAGCCCCAGTAGAAGATGGTCCACGCCTGGGTCCAGGCGGCCGCCTGCTCGTCGACCCGGGGGCTCGGGAACGAGAGGCTCCACGAGACGAGGTTGCTCAGGTACTCGCCGGTGGCGGTGGTGGTGCTCGCGATGATCCAGAGCTTGGGTCCGACCGCGAACACGAAGGCGAGCAGGATGAACGCCAGCCAGAGGTTGATCACCGACAGGCGGCGCAGTCCCTTGTCGATGCCGGAGAGCACGCTGAACAGCGCCACACCCGTGATCACCGCGATGATCACGGTCTGGATCAGCGCGTTGTTCGGAATCCCGAACACGTCGGTGAGTCCGCCGTTGATCTGGAGTGTGCCCAGGCCCAGCGACGTGGCCAGGCCGAAGATGGTGCCGAACACCGCGAGGATGTCGACGATGTTGCCGGGCCAGCCGAAGGCGCGGTCCCCGAGCAGCGGGTAGAGCGCGGAGGCCGGGCGCAGCGGCAGACCCTTGCGGTAGGCGAAGTAGCCCAGGGACAGGCCGAGCGCGATGTAGACGGCCCAGGGATGGAAGCCCCAGTGGAAGAAGGTGAGTGCCAGCGACTCCGCCGCCGCCTCGGGCAGAGGAGCGCCGTCCTGACCCGGCATGAGCGCGGCGTCGCGCGGCCAGTGCAGGTGCTCGATGGGCTCGGCCACGCCCCAGAAGACCAGGCCGATGCCCATGCCCGTGGTGAAGAGCATGGCGAACCAGGCCAGGGTGCTGAACTCGGGTCGGGAGTCGTCCGGTCCGAGCCGGATGCCCCCGTACTTGCTGAGCATCAGGAACACGGCGGTGACCACGAAGAACACCGTCGACAGGACGTAGATCCAGCCGACCTTCTCACCGATCCACGTCCGGGTGGCCTCAGTGGCGTCCAGCATGGGGGTCGTGAACGCCACGCCCATGATGATGAAGGCGATGATCACGACGCCCGAAACGCCGAAGACCGTGGGATTCGTCTTTTCTTTTATGTATGTGCGCAGGGACGAGATGGTGTCTCCTTCCCGACACCGCCGGGGGATTGGGCGGTGTTTGGGAGAGTGCCGGTCCCGCTGCCGGCCACGGATGGGTCCCGTGGGATGTTAGGGCCGTTGGTCCCTGGCAGCAAAGTAAAGCCGCGAGTTGGAGTGTTCCGACAAAAACGGCATGACGGACTTGAGTCCCGTGTGGCGCCGCCGTTGCGGGACGGAGGGGTGCTCCGAGGGTCAGGGGCGGGGTGGCAGTGAGGTGATCAGAGCCTCAAGCGTGAGGCCCGCGCGGTCCAGCCAGTCCGCGATCACCTCGAGTTCCGCCTCGTCGTACCCGGAGTGCAGGTCGGTCATGGCCTTGCGCATGCCCGGGGCGGGAGGACCGAGCGCGGCCTCGGCGCCCTCCAGGAGCCGCACCGCGATCTTGCGTCGGTCCAGCGGGTGCGGGGCGCGCTCGACCAGTCCGTGCGCCTCCAGGCGGTCCACGACGCCGGTGACGGAGCCGGTGGACAGGCAGAGGCTGTCGGCGATCTCGCCGGGTGTCATGGTGCCGCTCGCGCGCAGGAGTGTGTAGCACTGGAAGTCGGTCGGGTTCATTCCCGAGCGGTCGGCCATGCGGTGCAGAAGCCGGACCAGGCGCACGGCGAGCTGCTGTCCGTCGTTCTGGAGCGCCTCGTACAGCTCCTCACGCGTCCTGTGACCGCGGCCGTCTCCGAGTGCCTTCCCAGGCGGCTCGGCCCTGGGCACGGTGTCCATGGATCTCCCTACCGCTCCGTGAACGGTCCCTCCGGTCACTTGTCGTCGAGTCTAGGCCGCCCTCCAAGTGTCGCCTGGCCCCGGAGGGGAGCGCGTGAAATGATCCCCAGAGTAAGATGCTCGGTTTCCAAGGCATTTCCCGAAAAATCGGACACTCGCCGGGGGTAGCCATCACCGTCTCGCCTGCGGACACACTGGAGGAACCGCTTCCCACCGACCTGGAAGGTGTCCGGGACGCGGTGAACGCACTCCTGGCCGCGTACCTCGGACACAGGGTCGCGGCGGCGCGGGCGGTCGACGGGGACTTCGCGGACGAGCTCTGCGCGAGGATGTCCGCCTTCACACTGCACGGGGGCAAGGGCCTGCGCTCCGTCCTGGCCTGGTGGGGATGGCTCGCCGGTGGGGGCGCCGCCGCGGGGCCCGGCGCCAGGTCGGCCCTGCGGGCGTGTTCGGCGGTCGAGGTGCTCCAGTCCTTCGCCCTCGCGCACGACGACGTCATGGACGCCGCCCCGCTCCGGCGCGGTTCCCCCTCGTTCCACGCCGTGTACACGACACAACACCGTGAGAGGGGACTGCGCGGGGACGCGCGCCGGTACGGCGAGTCCCTGGCGATCCTGGTCGGCGACCTCGCCATGGTCTGGGCCGACGACCTCCTCCACGAGTCCCTGGCCGACCTGCCCGCCGGGGCCGCCGCGCACGCGGTGTGGCGGGACATGCGGACCGAGGTCATCGCCGGACAGTTCCTCGACCTCGGCGCCCAGGCCAGCGGCGACCGCTCCGAGGAGAGGGCGGTGCGCATCGACCAGCTCAAGACGGCGACCTACACCGTCGAGCGACCCCTGCACATGGGCGCGGTGATGGCCGGGGCCGACGAGGCCACCGTGACCGCCCTCCGGGCCTACGGCACCGATGTGGGCGTGGCCTTCCAGCTCCGGAACGACCTGATGGACGCCTACGGCGCCCCCGACCACACCGGGAAACGGGCCGGGGAGGACCTTCGGGAGGGCAAGAACACGCTCCTCCTGGCCTGCGGTGTCCGGAGGGCGGCGGAGGCGGGGGACCTCCCGGCCCAGCGCGTCCTCGCCCGGGTCGGACACCCCTCCGAACGGGTGGACGCCGAGGAGGCGGCAGGCGTGCTCGACCGGATCGGCGCCCGTGGGGAGGTCCGCCGCCGATGCCGTTCGCTGGCCGAACGCGGACTGGGGCGGATCCGCGGACTCGATCTCCACCCCGCCGTCTCCGAAGGACTGCACCGCTTCGCCGAGGCGGCGGCACGTACGTGAAGCCCGCATGGAGAGGATCGTCGACGTGCCCGTGAGGAACGGTAGGGACCCCGTGGTCGTGGTGGGGGCCGGTCTGTCCGGGCTCTCCTGCGCCCTCCACCTGCTGGGCGCCGGACGCGAGGTGGTGGTGCTCGAACGCGAGGACCACCCCGGCGGGCGCGCCGGGCGCCTGGACATGGACGGTTTCCGGGTCGACACCGGGCCGACCGTGCTCACCATGCCCGAACTCCTCGACGAGGCGTTCGCCGCCGTCGGGGAGTCCGTCGGTGACCGCCTCGAACTCCTGCCGCTGACCCCCGCCTACCGCGCGTCGTTCACCGACGGCTCCACCGTCGACGTGCACACCGACCGGGAGCGGATGGCCGCGGAGGTGGCCCGGGTCGCGGGCCTGCGGGAGGCGGTGGGCTACCTGCGTCTCCGGGACTGGCTCACCCGCCTGTACGAGGTGGAGATGCGGTCGTTCATCGACGCGCGGTTCGACTCACCGCTCGACCTCCTCGGCCCGGACCTCGTCCGACTCGCGGCGATGGGCGGATTCGGCCGACTGTCCCGGGTCGTCGGCCGCCACCTGAAGGACGAGCGCCTGCGCCGGATCTTCTCCTTCCAGTCGCTCTACGCCGGGGTCGCCCCGGACCGGGCCCTGGCCGCCTACGCCGTCATCGCGTACATGGACACCGTCGCGGGCGTCCACTTCCCGAAGGGCGGTATGCGCGCCATGGGCGAGGCCCTGGCGGGCGCCGCCGCCAAGGCCGGGGCGGTCCTGCGCTACGGGGAGACGGCGCACCGCCTGGAGCGTCGCGGAAACCGGGTCACGGCGGTCGTCACCGACCACGGGGAGCGCCTGGCCTGCGACCACGTGGTGCTCACCACCGACCTGGCCGCCGCCCACCGGCTGCTCGACCACCGCTCGCGTCGCCCGTTGCCGCACCGGTACTCCCCGTCCGCCGTGGTGCTCCACCTGGGCACCGACCGCACCTGGGACCGGTTGGCCCACCACACCATCTCCTTCGGCACGCAGTGGGAGCGCACCTTCACCGAGATCATCGACGAGGGCCGGACCATGAGCGACCCCTCTCTCCTGGTCACCCAGCCCACCGTCACCGATCCGACCCTGGCACCCGACGGCCACCACCTCCTGTACGTCCTGGCGCCCGCGCCCAACCTGGCCGCGGCCGACATCGACTGGGACAGCGAGGGCCCCCGCTACCGGGACCGGATCGTGGCCGTCCTCGAAGCCAGGGGGATGACCGGCCTGGACGCGTCCGTACGTGCCGAACGCCTGGTCACGCCCGCCGACTGGGCCCGACAGGGACTGGCCCGGGGCACCCCCTTCTCCCTCGCCCACACCTTCGCCCAGACCGGGCCCTTCCGGCCGCGCAACACCGTCCCCGGCACCGCCAACGCGGTCCTGGCCGGGTGCGGGACCACGCCCGGGGTGGGTCTGCCGACCGTCCTCATCTCGGGGAAACTGGCGGCCGCGCGCGTCGTGGCCGGAACGGAGCAGCGCGCACGATGATGACCTCAGCCGTCGGGGAACTGGACGCCGCGGGGATCGCGCCGGGACGGTTGCGAGCCGACTACCTGCGGTGCCGTGCGCTGCACGCCCTCCACGGCCGCACCTACTTCACCGCCACGCGGGTGCTCCCGCCCGGGCGCCGCCCCGGCATCCACGCCCTCTACGGGTTCGCGCGCTGGGTGGACGACATCGTCGACGAGCCCGGCGCGGACACGACCTCGGACGACCAGCGCGCCCGCCTGGACGAGATCGGGGCCGACCTGGAGACCGCGTTCACCGGAGGCGAGCCGCGCGAGCCGGTGCTGCGGGCACTGGCGCACACGGTGGAGAGGTACGGGCTCCCCGCCGACCACTTCACCGCGTTCATGGCCTCGATGCGGATGGACCTCGACACCACGGACTACCGCGACCTGCCCCACCTGCGCGAGTACATGTACGGGTCGGCGGCGGTGATCGGGCTCCAGGTCCTGCCGGTCCTGGGGACCCGCGCGCCGAGGGAGGAGGCGGCTCCGCACGCGGCGGCGCTGGGGGAGGCCTTCCAACTCACGAACTTCCTCCGCGACGTGGCGGAGGACCTGCGCAGGGGCCGCGTCTACCTGCCCGCCGACGTCCTGGCGGCGCACGGCGTGGACCGGCCGCTCCTGGAGCACTGCGCGCGCGTCCGTCGGCCCGACCCGCGCGTCCGGGGCGCCCTCGCCGCGCTCGTGGAGGCCAACCAGGCCTTCTACCGTGAGGCCGAGCCGGGCGTCGCGATGCTCTCGCCGGTCGCCCGACCGTGTGTCGCCACCGCCTTCCGGCTGTACCGCGCCATCCTGGACGAGATCACCGCCGCCGACTACGACGTGTGGAGCGTCCGCCACCGCGTCTCCGACACCCGCAAGCTGGCGGTGGCCGCACCCGCCCTGGCCCGTGCGCTCTGGGCGCGGACCGTGCCCCGACCGAGGGTCGGCACCTGATCCTCCGCGCCGGGAGGGGCCGCCAGAGGCCCGTTGAGGAGGTCCCATGACACTGCCCGACCCCGAGCCCCGGCGTCTGCCGCTGCGGCGCATGCCCAGGAGCGTGTGGGCGCGACAGGACCCGACCTGGCGCGAGGCCTCGCCCTCCGTCATCGGCGGAGCGCTCAAGCGTGCCCTGGCCCGGCCCTCCGGGAACTGGTTCGTGCTGGCCGCCAGCTCCGAGGTCCGGACGGACCGCCCGTTCGGTCGTGTGGTGTCCGGAACCGAACTCGTGGCCTGGCGCACCCCGGACGGTGCCGCGCACGCGGGCCCGGGCGCATGCCCCCACCTGGGGGCGCCCCTGTGCCGGGGCGCGGTGACCGAGGGGAACCTGGTGTGCCGCTGGCACGGACTCTCCCTGGGGTCCGGGGGCATGCCCGGCTGGAGCCCGTTCCCGGTGCACGACGACGGCGTGCTCGTGTGGGTCCGCCTGGACGAGTGCGGGGGCGAGGAGCCGACGGAGGCGCCGGTGGTCCCGGAGCGTCCGAGGGCCGACGCGAGCATCGCGGCGGTGGAGAGTCTGGCCGGACGCTGCGAACCGGAGGACGTGGTGGCCAACCGGCTCGACCCGTGGCACGGTTCGTGGTTCCACCCCTACTCGTTCGTCGGCCTGAGGGTCACCGAGGTCCCGGAGGGACCGGACCCCGACCCCGACCGGCTGGTGGCGGATCTGGGGTTCCGGGTGGCGGGCCGCTGGGGCGTTCCGGTGCGGGCCGAGTTCACCTGCCCGGAACCGCGCACGGTGGTCATGCGCATCATCGAGGGGGAGGGTACGGGCAGCGTGGTGGAGACCCACGCCACCCCGCTGGGCACCGACCGCGACGGGGTGCCGCGCACCGCCGTGATCGAGGCGACCGTGGCCGTCTCCGGGCGCACCGGCTTCGCCCTGGCCCGGCGCGCGGCGGGCGCGGTGCGTCCGGCGATGCGGCTGGTGGCCCGCCGTCTGTGGAAGGACGACCTCGCCTACGCCGAGCGCCGCTACCTGCTGCGGACCTCCGGTCGCTGGCCGGGCTGACGGAAGGACCGCGCCAGCGCGGCCAGGACCGGGCCCCGCCCTCGCCGGGGCACGGTCCACAGGTCGTGCCCGGTCGACCCCCAGAGCGACAGCAGCGCGTTGGCGGCGCTCAGCCCCGTGGTGGCCGCTCCCTCCATGAGGGCGACCGGCAGGTCGACGCGGACGTGGTCGCCCGCGACCACCAGGGTGGGGTCCGGCGTGGTCACCGCGCAGCGGTCCCGGTAGCCCCCGGGAGGGAACAGCGCGCAGTCCGCGCGCAGCTCGTGCCGCGAGTCCACCGCGCGCGCCGGGGCCAGCTCCGGGTAGACCGCCGCCGCCTGCTCCCAGAGCGACTTCCGCTCCAGGTCGGGGTCGTGGTCCTCGGGCAGCGCGTAGGCGTGCAGCTCCACCACGGAGCCTCCGGTGCGCGCGGCCCACGCGCGTGCCTGGTCCTCGTAGCGGTCCAGGACGCTCACGTTGTCGAGCGTCGGATATCCGGCGGTGGCCAGGAACGCCTGCCGGTGCGGTCGCACCGGACGGTCCAGCCAGTACCGGGACACCAGGAACGGAGGAGCGGAGACGATCCCCGCGACCCGGTCCCGCCAGGCTTCCGTCCCGAGTCCGGGGGAGGCGGCCACCAGGGCGCGCAGCCCGCCCGGGTCGGTGGCCAGCACCACCGCGTCGAACTCCTCGGACTCCTCCGGGCGGGTCCGACCGGCGTCGCGCCAGGTGACCGCGTGGCGCAGGTGCTCCCCGCGGGTGACCCGCCCGACCCGGACCCCCGTCCGGAACCCGACCCCGGCCCGGCGCAGGTAGCCCTCCAGGGGGTTCCACAGGGCCTGGGGGAAGGGCGAGCGCGGCACGTCGAACACCAGGCCCTCGGAGGAGCCCAGGAAGTAGACGTGGAACATGACCGCCATCTCGGCGGCGGAGAGCCGTTCGGGAGCGGCGAAGAAGCTCCGGCTGAAGACCTCGAAGGCCAGGTGCTGGGCGGTGCGCGGAAAGCGGGTGACCTCCAGCAGTTCCCGGGCGCTCCGGTGCCCCAGGCGGTCGTGCACCCCCGGGACGTCCACGTCCAGCAGCTGGAGCACCGCAGGGAGGTTCACCGCGGCCAGTTCCGGGACCGGGAAGCTCCGGCTCGCGGCCGCCAGTGCGAACGCGTTCCACGGCGGAGTGGTCGGAAGGCCCGAGAAGCGGTCACGGGCCCCGGAGCGGTGCACCAGCGGGTAGTCCGCCAGCGGCACCAGCGAGTCCAGGCCGGGGTCCGCGCGCCGGATCAGCCCCCGCAGGTTGTAGTACTGGCGGAAGAAGGCGTGGAACCCGCGGCTCATGGTCGCCGTGCTGCCGTCGGCCAGCGTGGTGTCCCACCCTCGAAGGCGTCCGCCCAGACCCTCCTCGCGCTCGAACACCACGGTGTCCACTCCGCGCTCGGCGAGACCGCACGCGGCCGCCAGACCGGCGATGCCGCCGCCCACCACCGCGACCCGGGGCGCGTGCTCCGGGCGCCGCCCGGACGGGGCGGGGGCGACGATCCGCTCGGCCCGGGGGTCGTTCACGTCGGGGTTCACGGCCGGGCGCCGACGAAGGTGTGCGTGATCCCGTAGCGCCAGCCCGGCATCGGCGCGCTGGCCACCGACCCCAGCCCAGCCGCCCGCATCCGGTCCAGCAGGGCGCCTCGGCCGTCGAAGTCCAGGACGCTCCGCCAGAGGTAGCGGAAGAGGTCGTCCCGGCCGGTCAGGGCCCGGCCCGCGGGGATCACCACGCCCCAGCACACCGCGCTCCACACCGCGCGGGCGGAGACGGAGTCCGCCACGGAGTACTCGTGCAGGGCCAGCCGCCCGCCGGGACGCAGCAGCGCGCGCACCCCCGTCAGGAAGGCGTCCGGATCGGGGACGTTGCGCACCAGGTAGGAGGCGAACACTGCGTCGGCCGGTCCGCCGACCACCTCCTCGGCCCACTCCGGCGTGAGGTCCTGGGCGCGCGCCAGGTGGAAGCCGACGCCGCTCGGCCAGCCCTTGGCCTCCGCCTCGCGCAGCATGCCCTCCGAGGAGTCCACGCCCACGATCCGGGCCATGGGGTACTCGCGTGCGAGGGCGGCGGTCGAGGCCCCCGTGCCGCAGCCGAGGTCGACCAGCACCTGACCCGCGCCCCGGTCCGGCAGGAAGAGTCGACGCGCGGACGTGCGCAGGTCCCGGTGGTAGCCGGGGCTGGACGCGACCAGGGAGTCGTAGGCCGGTGCGGCGTGGTCGAACTCGTCGGTCACGGCGGCGGTCTTCATCCGCTCGGTCGGGGTGGTCATCGGTCCTCCGGAGACGGTCGGGGTGGACGGGGGACTTCGACCGCCGCAGGGGCCATGCTGGGACGATGGCCGACTACGACGTGGTGATCATCGGAGCGGGGGCCGCAGGGCTCACCCTGGCCCATCGCATCGGGCAAATCAACGATCGGCGCGACCCACCGCTCAGAACGGCGGTCCTGGAGCCTCCACCCGGCCCGCACACACCGCCCCCTCGGACCTGGTGCTTCTGGGAGTCCGGTCCGGGCCCCTGGGACCACCTGCTCGCCGCCTCGTGGGAGGACCTGTCGGTCATCGGCCCGGACGGCGGGGAGCACCGCTCCCCGGCGGGGCCGTACGCCTACAAGATGCTGCGTTCCACGGACGTGGACGCGCACGTGCGCGCGTCGGCGGGTGAGGGGGTCGAGTTCCTGCCGCTGTACGTGCGGGACACCGAGGACGGACCCGCGCGCGCCACCGTCCGGACGCTCACGCCGGAGGGGGAGGACCTGCGCCTCACCGCCCGCTGGGTCTTCGACTCACGGCCCCCCGGTCCGCCCTCCGGGGGACGCACCCGTCTGCTCCAGCACTTCCGGGGGTGGTTCGTCCGCATGCCCGACGACGCCTTCGACCCCGCCGCCGCGGTGCTCATGGACCTGCGCCCGCCCCAGCCCGAACACGGTGTCGCCTTCGGCTACGTGCTCCCGCTGTCCCGTCGCACGGCTTTGGTCGAGTACACCGAGTTCGGCCGGGCCGCGCTCACCACCGCCGAGTACGAGCGCGCCCTCACGGACTACTGCGAGCGGAGCGGGCTGCACGGCTTCGAGGTCACGGCCTCCGAACAGGGGGCCATCCCGATGACCGACGCGCGCCTGCCCACCAGGGTGGGTCGGCGGCTGTTCCGGGTCGGTACGGCCGGGGGCGCCACCCGGCCTTCGACCGGGTACACCTTCAGCGGCACGGCCCGTCAGACCGCCGCGATCGCGCGGGCGCTGGAACGGGGCCGGGTCCCGGTCCCCCCGGTCCCGCACCGCCCCAGGCACCTGGCCATGGACGCCGTCATGCTCCGGGCCCTGGACAGCGGCAGGGTGTCGGGCGCGGACTTCTTCACCCGGCTCTTCGCCGCCAACCGCCTCGGGGACGTGCTCGCCTTCCTGGACGGGGACTCGCGCCCGGGTCGCGAGTTCGTGATGGGGCTGACCACGCCGGTCGCCGCGATGTCCCTGAGCACGGCCGACCACCTCTGGCACTCGCTGCGCTCGGCGGTCCCGACCCCGGCGCGCGGGGCGCCGCCGCGGCGGCGCCGGGGGGTCAACCGCTGAGTGTCCGCACGCTCTCGGCCAGGGACCCCAGGTGCCCGTCCGCGAGCCGCAGCGCGTCCCCGACGTCGCGCCAGCCGGGTCCGGCCGTGTAGAGGGCGGTGCGTTCGGGGGCGGAGACCGTGGCGCGGGCCGTCGCCACCAGCGTCTCCGTGTCGTGCTCGCCGCCCGTGTGACACCACAGGACCACCGCGCGCGGGCCGATCCGCGCGACCGTGCGGACGGTGGCGTCGGTCGGCGTGCAGGGCCCCAGGACACGGTGGGCCAGTCCCGCCTCGCGCAGGGACGCGGCCAGCGCCTCCACCGGCAGGCTGTGCATCTCGTGGGGCACGCAGGCCAGGACCACGGGACGGACGCGCGGTCCGGGGCGCGCGGGCGGGGGCGGCACACGGCGCAGCACCGAGGACACGCTCCACGAGAGCAGGTGCTCCACCTCCACGTAGCGCCGTGTGTCCTCCCACCGGCGGCCCATGCCGTACAGCAGGGGCATCGCCAGGTCCTCCCAGGCGGCGACGGTCCCGTAGCGCTCCACGGCCGTCTGGAGCAGGTGTTCCACCAGGTCGGAGTCCATGCGCATGGCGGCCCGGGCCACGCCCCGGAGGGTCGGGGTGTGCTCGCGTCCGCGCGTGGGTACGGCGTCGGTAGGCCGTGGAACGGGGTCCGGTGCGGGGGCACGCGGCCCCGGAACGGGGGCGGCGGGGTCCGTGGAGAGGACCCGCCGGGCGGCCTCGGCCGAGGGCACGCCCTCACCGACCAGGTGGCACAGGGCGCGGAGCCGGGCGATGTCCGCCGGTGAGTACCGTCGGTGCCCGCCCGGGCTGCGCTCACGCGGACCGATCCCGTAGCGCCGGTCCCAACTGCGCAGGGTGGTCGGCGCGACCCCGAGGAGGCGGGCCGCGGCCCCCGGGCCGAGTGCGTCGGTCATGGCACCCCAACACGTTGCGAAAGCGGTGCGACTTGTGACGCGAGTCGCTGACCTCCGACTCTAGAACCTGAGAGCACCGAAAGGGGCGACGACATGGATCTGGACACCTCGCGCCGGGCGGACCGGCGGTTGGACCACGTCTACCGGATCGGGGCCGGGTTCACCGGGCTCGTCCTGGTGGGCTTCGGCAGCGCGGGCATGATGACCAGACTTCCGTTGTTCGACACCCGGGGCGAGGTGGTCGCGGGGCTGTCCACGAACGGCGCCCTGAGCTTCCTGTCCATCGCGATCGGTTCGCTGCTGGTGGGCGCGGCGATCCTGGGGGGCAAGTTCGCGTCGACGGTGTGCGTCACGGTCGGCGGGGCCTTCCTGGTGAGCGGCCTGGTGAACCTGATCCTCATGAGTACCGACTTCAACATCCTGGCCTTCAGCGTGCCCAACGTGATCTTCAGTTACGTGGTGGGCCTGGTCCTGATCACCTTCGGCATGTACGGCCGGTTCACCGGGAACCTCCCGGAGGACAACCCGTTCCGGCGGTACCGCCACCCGGAGGAGGGCGCGTCCGGTGAGGGCGCGGCCGGGGAGGACGGGGGCGCCGCCCCGGCGCGGAGCGGTACCCACGGCGTGCCCGGACCGCGATCGGCCCGTGAGCGCGAGGACAGCACCGAGGAGACGCGGGGATGAGCGCGCCCACGGGACGGCTGGCCCTGGTGACCGGGGCCAGCGGGTACATCGGGGGACGGCTCGTCCCCGAACTGCTGGCCGCCGGGTACCGGGTCCGCTGCCTGGCCCGCACACCGGAGAAACTGCGTGACCACCCCTGGCGCGACCGCGTGGAGGTGGTCCGGGGCGACGTGGTCTCCGGGGAGGGCCTGGCGGAGGCGCTCGCCGGTGTGGACGTGGCCTACTACCTGGTGCACTCCATGAGCGGCGGCCGCGACTTCGTGCGTACCGACGCCGAGGGGGCGCGCCGGTTCGCGGAGGCGGCGCGGACGGCGGAGACGGGCCGGATCGTCTACCTCGGGGGTCTGGCCCCCGAGGGCACGGAACTGTCGGAGCACATGGCGTCGCGCGAGGAGGTCGGGCGTCTCCTGCTGGAGGCGCCGACCCCGGCGGTGGTGCTGCGGGCCGCCGTCATCCTGGGGTCGGGATCGGCCTCCTTCGAGATGCTGCGCCACCTGACGGAACGGCTTCCGGCGATGACCACGCCCCGGTGGGTGCGCAGCCGGGTGCAGCCGATCGCGGTGCGGGACGTGCTCCGCCTGCTGGTGCGCGCGGACGAGCTCCCCGAGGGGACCAACCGCACCTTCGACATCGGCGGGCCCGAGGTCCTCAGTTACGCCGAGATGATCCAGCGGTTCGCCGCCGTGGCGGGGCTGGCCAAACGGCTGATCGTCCCGGTTCCGGTGCTGTCCCCGGGGCTGTCGAGCCTGTGGGTCGGCCTCATCACGCCGGTGCCCCCCTCGGTGGCCCGGCCCCTGGTGGAGTCGCTGCGGCACGACGCGGTGATGGGGGAGGACGACCTGGCGCGCGCGCTGCCGGACGAACGGCGGATCGGGTTCGACGAGGCGGTGCGCCTGGCGCTGCGGCGGATCGACGAGGACCGCGTCGACACGCGCTGGTCCTCGGCCGCCTGGCCCAGTGCTCCCTCCGACCCGTTGCCCACCGACCCCGACTGGGCGGGGGGCAGTCTGTACACCGACCGGCGGGCCCGGTACGTGGACGGCTCACCGGAGAGCCTGTGGCGGGTGATCGAGGGGATCGGCGGCGACCGGGGCTGGTACTCGTGGCCACTGGCCTGGGCCGCCCGAGGCTGGATCGACCTCGCGGTGGGCGGGGTGGGGCCCCGGCGCGGGCGCCGCGACCCCGAGCGCCTGCGGGTGGGGGACTCGCTGGACTTCTGGCGGGTGGAGGAGATCGTCCCGGGTGAACTGCTGCGGCTGCGGGCGGAGATGCGCCTGCCCGGCCCGGCCTGGCTGGAACTGCGTGTGGCGCGCCTGGAGGGGCGCACGGTCTACTGCCAGCGGGCGCTGTTCCACCCGAGGGGGCTGGCGGGCCACCTGTACTGGAAGGCGGTCACGCCCTTCCACGGGATCGTGTTCGGCTCGATGGCGAGCAACATCGCGGCCCGGGCGGAGGAGGACGCCGGGGTGACGGCCGGGACCTGAGCCCCCGATGCGGGACCACCGCCGAGGTGCGCTACCTTGTGGGAAGAATTAGCTAGGAATCCGAGAGACTTGGTTTCCGAGTCTTTTCGGCGGAGCTTGGGCCGCGCGGTCCACTGGACGCGGGCTCGGAAGGAATTCCCACGTTGCCGACACGAAACGCACCCCCGGCCGGACGATCCCGATGGTGGGTCGGCGCCGCACTGCTGGTCAGCCTGGTGTGGCTGCTCGGAGCGGGCCCGCTCGGCGCCTTCCTCGGCCGACTCGGCGAGGTGCAGACCAACGACCCCGGCGCCTTCCTGCCGGTCGGCGCCGAGTCCACCGAGGCCGGTGAGCTGGCCGAGGGGTTCGACCGCGGCGACACCGTCCCGGCGATCGTCGTCCTGTCCGCCGACCAGGAGCTCACCGGGGACCAGCTGACCGAGGCGGGCGCTCTGGCGGAGCGGATCGGTGACCGGCCCTGGGTCTCCGGCGAGGTCGTCGGCCCCGTGCCCGGCACCGAGGACCCCTCCGTCGCCCAACTCGTCGTCCCGATCGGCTCGGAGAACGACACCGGCGACTCCGTGGCCGAACTCCGGGAACTCCTGGCCGACCACTCCGTCTCGGGGGTCCAGGCCCAGGTCACCGGGCCCGCCGGCTACGCGGCCGACCTCGTCGCGGCCTTCGGCGGCATCGACTCGACGCTGCTTGTCGTGGCGGTCGTCGCGGTCCTGGTCATCCTGGTCGCCGTCTACCGGTCGCCCCTGCTCCCGGTCCTGGTGATCGTCGCCTCGCTCCTGGCCCTCGGACTGTCCGGGGCCCTGGTCTACGCGGCCGCCGACGCCGGTCTGGTCAGCCTCAACGGCCAGAGCCAGGGCATCCTGTTCATCCTGGTGGTGGGCGCCTGCACGGACTACGCGCTGCTGCTCGTCGCCCGCTACCGCGAGGAACTGGCCGCCCACGAGCGGGTCCCCGAGGCCGTGCTCGCGGCGGTGCGGGGGGTGACCGGTCCGGTCCTGGCCTCAGGGGGGACCGTGATCCTCGGCGTGCTCTGCCTGCTCGCCGCCGACCTGGCCTCCACCCGCAGCCTCGGCCCGGTGGTCGCGCTCGGGGTCGCCGCCGCGATGCTCGCCGCCATGACCTTCCTTCCCGCCGCCCTCGCGCTGTGCGGCCGCGCCGCCTTCTGGCCGACCGCCCCGCACCGTGCCCGGGAGGCGGCCGGGAACACCACCGGCGAGGTCCTGAGCCAGCACCCGTTCTGGGGGCGGATCGCCGCCGCGGTCTCCCGCCGACCGCGCGCCTACTGGTTGGGCACCGCGGCCCTGCTGCTCGCGGCCGCCGTGTTCGCACCGCAGTTCAGCGCTCAGGGCACCGGCCAGTCGGAGGTCTTCCGCACCGAGGTCGAGGCCGTGGACGGGCAGGAGACCCTGGCCCGGGGGTTCGGGGCCGACTCCAGCGCCGCGCCCGCCCTCGTGGTCGCCGGGGAGGACCACCTGGACGAGGTGGTGGCGGCCGCCGAGCGGGTGCCGCAGGTGGAGACGGCGGCCCCGGCCACCGAGCCCGGCCCGCCCGGGGCGGAGGCCCCACCGCTGGTCGAGGACGGCCGGGTCCTGGTCGAGGTGGTGCTCTCCGCCGACCCGGAGTCCCCGGAGGCGGTGGAGGCCGTTCGCGACCTGCGCGCCGAACTGGACGCGGTCGAGGGGGCCGACGCGCTGGTGGGCGGGGTGAGCGCCACGGACCTCGACACCCTGGAGACCGCGCAGCGGGACTTCGTGGTGGTGGTCCCGCTGGTGACGCTGGTGGTCTTCCTGGTGCTGATCCCGCTGCTGCGGTCGCTGGTGGCCCCGCTGCTCCTGATGACCGCCAACGTCCTCTCGTTCGCCGCCGCCCTGGGTGTGGGAACCCTCGTGTTCGACCACGTCCTCGGTCTGCCCGGGGCGGATCCGGTGGTGCCGCTCTTCGCCTTCGTCTTCCTGGTGGCGCTGGGGATCGACTACAGCATCTTCCTGATGTCCCGTGCCCGTGAGGAGACCCTCGCGCACGGGCACCAGGAGGGGGTCCTGCGGGCGCTCACGGTGACCGGAGGGGTGATCACCTCGGCCGGGGTGGTGCTGGCGGCCACCTTCGCCGCGCTGGCCGTGATCCCGCTGCTGTTCCTGTTGCAGCTGGCGTTCCTGGTCGCCTTCGGCGTTCTGGTGGACGCGCTGCTGGTGCGGACGCTGCTCGTGCCCGCCCTCGCGTTGGACGCGGGCCCGCGCCTGTGGTGGCCCGGACGCGCGGCCCGGATCCGCTAGAGCGGGTCGCCGGGGAGTTCCCGGTAGGCCCGGGAGATCCTGTCCGCGAGGTCGGGGCGGGGCAGGTCCACCCCGTCGATCGAGGCCACCGGGCGCACCCCGGTGGCGGCGTTGGTGACGAAGGCGCCCGCCATCCTGGTCGCCGCGACGGCGGCCAGGGGGCGGGTGGAGACCGGGACCCCGAGCGCTCCGGCGACCCGGTCGACCAGGCGTGCGGTGACCCCCTCCAGGCACGGCGCCTGGGGCCAGACCAGCCCCTCGCCGTCCAGGAAGCCGATGTTCCAGGTGGGGCCCTCGGAGACGCGTCCGTCCACCCCCATGAACAGGGCGTCGTCGAGCCCGTCCAACTGGGCGGCGCGCCGTTGGCGGATCGCCCCGAACAGGCCGGTGCCCTTGATGGTCGGGGCGTCCCGCGTGAACTCGCGGGTGCCGAGGTGGACCGGGGGCGGGTCGGACGCCGGGGCGGGTCGGGTCGTGACCAGGATCTGCGGCAGGGACCGCGCCGAGGGGCGGCCGAGGTCGAACTCGGGGTCGTGGACGGTCACCCGCACCACGCACGGCGACGGGTGGGCCCGGGCGGAGCGCCGGGCGAGCTCGCGTACGCGCGGGACGTCGAGTTCGGCGCCGAACAGGGCCGAACAGTCCCGGGTGAGCCGTTCCATGTGCAGGTCGAGGCCGCGCACGCGCAGGTCGGTGACGAGCATGGTCGTGAAGTGCCCGTAACCGTACAGAGCGAGGCCTGAGAGTTCTCCCGTGCTGACGGGGCGTCCGTTCAGTTCCATTACGGGCACCATTCTGGCACTTCGGGACCTCTGGCAGGGGTGGTTCCCGAGGCTCGGCGCGGCGGTCAGGCCGGTGGGTTCGGGCTCCGGGAACCCGCCTCCATCTCGGTGAACGCGGTCACGAGCTGCCGTTCGGAGGTGTCGAGGTAGGCGCCGAGCTCGGCGGCGGCGGCGTCGGCGTCGCCACGGGCCAGCTCCTGGTGGATGCGCCGGTTCCACTTGAGGTAGGGGTCGTGGAACTCGCGGGGCGCGGCCATCACGTGGAAGACCAGGCGGGTCTCGGCCAGGACCTGGCGCATGAACTCGTTGACCCGGGCGCTGCCGGACAGGGCCGCCAGCGCCTCGTGGAAGCGCATGTTCGCGCTGCCCATCCGCCACCAGTCCTCCTGGGCGCGGGCCTGCTCGCCCTCGTCGACGGCGCCGCCCACGGCGCGGACCAGGTCCTCCGGGGCGTCGGCCGCGCCGCGCACGGCGGGAAGTTCCAGGGAGCGGCGGGCGCTGAACAGGTCGCGCACGTCGTCACTGGTGGGGCGGCTGACGAACACCCCGCGGTGCATGTGGTGGACCAGCAGGCGTTCACGGCTGAGGAGGCGGAAGGCCTCGCGCAGGGTGTTGCGGGAGACCTCGTACTTGCGGCTGAGCTTCTCCTCGGACAGGCGCACGCCGGGGGTCAGCTGGCCGTCGATGACGAAGGTGCGCAGGAGTTCGGCGACGCGTTCGGCCTGGCTGGTCAGCCGGGCCAGGGCGGGCGCGGGCAGCCGGTCGATGTGGTCCTCGGTCGCCGTCACGTGAGCCCTCCGCCTGTCTCGTGCGCCCACACCGGAGACGGGGTGGTCCCACCAATGTTACGTACCGGGGGTCCGCGATTTTACTTAACCGTGCCTTACTTGGGGCAAAGGATTGGAGTATTGTTCAACAATCCAACAATGAGGTTGGCGTCACACCACTCCCGTACACCTGGAGAGTCAGCCATGGGCGAAGCGCCCCCCGCACCAGACCAGAAGGTGCGTCTGCGGCTTGGCAGAGTCACCCTGAGCAGCGGTCTCCTCGGAGCCATGTTCCTGATGGCCACCAGCGCCATCGGTCCCGGGTTCATCACCCAGACCACGACCTTCACCGCTCAGCTCGGTGCCGCGTTCGCCTTCGCGATCCTCGTGTCGATCCTGGTCGACATCGCCGTGCAGCTGAACATCTGGCGCGTCATCGGCGTCTCCAACATGCGGGCCCAGGACCTGGCCAACAAGGTGCTTCCGGGAGCGGGCTACCTGCTCGCCGTCCTCATCGTCTTCGGCGGCCTGATCTTCAACGTCGGCAACATCGCCGGCACCGGCCTCGGCCTCGACGCGATGATCGGCCTCGACCCGCGCCTGGGCGCGGTGATCTCGGCCCTCGTCGCGATCGTCATCCTGGCCGTCAAGAGGCTGGGCGTGGCCCTGGACCGCATCCTCGTGGTCCTCGGCGTCATGATGATCGCCCTCACCGCCTACGTCGCGGTCGTGTCCAGCCCGCCGGTGGGTGAAGCCCTGCGCCAGTCGGTGCTGCCCGAGGCGGCCAGCAGCGACCTCTTCCTCGCCACCATCACCATCATCGGCGGCACCGTGGGCGGCTACATCACCTACGCGGGCGCCCACCGGCTCATCGAGAACGGCATGGGCGGCCGGGAGAACGTCGCCGCCATCACCCAGACCTCCGTCACCGGCATCATCGTCACCGGCCTCATGCGGGTCCTGCTCTTCCTCGCCATCCTCGGCGTGGTCGTCGGCGGGGTCTCCATCATGGACGCCCCCAACCCGCCGGCGGAGGCCTTCTACCAGGCCGCCGGAGAGGTCGGTATGCGGCTGTTCGGCATGATCATGTGGGCGGCGGCCGTCAGCTCCGTGATCGGCGCCTCCTACACCTCCATCTCCTTCGTCACCACGTTCTCCCCGTGGCTGGAGCGGCACAAGGGCAAGCTGGTCACCGGGTTCATCGGTGTCTCCCTGGCGATCTACCTGGTCTCCGGACAGGCGCCGGGCACCCTTCTGGTCATGGCCGGCGCCCTCAACGGCGTCATCCTGCCGGTGGGTCTCGGCCTGCTCCTGTGGGTGGCCGCGCGGCACTCGAAGACCCTGCTGCACGGCTACCGTTACCCGCGCTGGCTGCTGGTCATCGGCGTCGCCGCCTGGCTGCTCACCGTCTACATGGCGATCGGGTCGCTGAGCGGCATCGCCGCGCTCTGGCAGTAGCGAACGGCCCCGGGGCGGCGGTCACCGCCCCGGGGCCGGACCACCACCCGCACCGGTGGCGCCACCACCCCGGCGTGGCGGCGCCGCCCGGGGGTACGAGAACTAGGAGGACCCACGTGCGTATCGACCTCAACTCCGACCTCGGTGAGAGCTTCGGCCGCTGGGAGCTCGGTGACGACCAGACCCTGCTCTCCATCGTGACCAGTGCCAACGTGGCCTGCGGCTTCCACGCCGGTGACCCGTCGGTCCTGCGCCGCACCACGGCCGAGGCGGCCGCTCGCGGGGTCGCCGTCGGCGGGCACGTGGCCTACCGGGACCTGGCCGGGTTCGGCCGCCGCTTCGTGGACGTACCGCCCGCCGAGCTCACCGACGAGGTCCTGTACCAGCTGGGCGCCCTGTCGGCCTTCACCGCGCTGACCGGCGACCGCGTCCGCTACGTCAAGCCGCACGGGGCCCTGTACAACGCGATCGTCCACCACGAGGAACAGGCGGCCGCGGTCGTCGCGGCCGTCCGAGCCTTCGACCCGGACCTGCCCGTCCTCGGACTGCCCGGGTCGAGCTTCCTGCACCAGGCCGACAAGGCGGGCCTGCGCACCTACCGTGAGGCCTTCGCCGACCGCGCGTACACGCCGGGCGGGACCCTCGTCTCGCGCCGCGAACCCGGCGCCGTCCTGCACGACCCCGAGGCCATCGCCGCCCGCTGCCTGCGCATCGCCCGGGGCGAACCCATCGAGGCCGTGGACGGCACCGAGATCCTCGTCCGCGCCGACTCGCTGTGCGTGCACGGCGACAGCCCCGGAGCGGTGGACATCGCCCGTGCCGTGGCCGACCTGCTGCGCGCCGAGGGCGTCACCATCGCGCCCTTCACCGGCACCGACCCGTCCGCCTGACCGTCCCGATTTGGAGTCGTCCTTGCGCGTCCTGAAGTGCGCAGACACGGGGGTCCTGGTGGAGGTCACCGACCTCTCCCAGGTCATCGCCCTGGGCGCGGCCCTGGAGGCCGCCCCGCTGCCCGGCGTCTCCGACGTCGTCCCGGCCGCCCGAACCGTCCTGCTGCGGCTGGAACCCGGCACCGACCCGGCACGGGTCGCGGAGGCCGTCACCGAGCTGCCCCTGACCTCGGAGGCCAGCCGGAGCGTGGGGGAGACCGTGACCATCCCGGTCCACTACGACGGCCAGGACCTCGACGACATCGCCGGGCTCACCGGCCTCAGCCCGCGAGAGGTGGTGCGGGCCCACACCGCCGCCACGTGGACCGTCGCGTTCTGCGGGTTCGCCCCCGGCTTCGGCTACATGGTCGGTGACGACCCCCGCCTGCACGTGCCCCGCCGAGGGGAGGCGCGCACCCGGGTCCCCAAGGGCTCCGTGGCGCTCGCCGGGGAGTTCACCGGTGTGTACCCGCGCAGCTCCCCCGGCGGATGGCAGCTGCTCGGCCGGACCGACGCCGTGGTCTGGGACCTGGACCGCGACCCGCCCGGCCTGCTGCGCCCCGGGGTCCGCGTGCGCTTCGAGGAGGTCTCGTGACCGCGCTGGAGGTCCTGGCGACGGGACCGATGATCACCGTCCAGGACGCGGGCCGCTTCGGGCACGCCGCCCTGGGCGTCGGCCGCTCCGGCGCCGCCGACGCCGACTCCTACGCCCTCGGCAACCGGCTCCTGGCCAACCCCGAGGGCGCCGCCGCCCTGGAGGTCACCCTGGGCGGTCTGCGGGTCCGTGCCCGGGGACCCGTCACGGTCGCGGTGACCGGTGCCGAGACCCCGGTCCGGGTGGACGGACGCGGCGCGGCCGTCAACGAGGTGCTGCACCTGCCGGACGGGGCCGAACTCACCCTGGGCGTCCCCGCCCGGGGCCTGCGGTCCTACCTCGCCGTGCGCGGGGGAGTGGCGGTCGCGCCCGTCCTCGGCTCGCGCAGCACCGACGTGCTCGCCGGGCTGGGCCCCGAGGTCCCCGTCGTCGGCGACCTGCTGCCGGTCGGACCCGTCCCCGCCGCCCTGCCCCACCTGGACCACGCCCCGGTCCGGGCGGTCGGTGCGGACCTCGTGGACCTGCGGGTCGATCTCGGACCGCGCGAGGACTGGTTCACCGAGCGGGCCGTCGCGGCCCTGTCCTCCGGCGAGTACGAGGTGACCTCCCGCAGCGACCGGGTCGGCGCCAGGCTCGCCGGGCCGGTCCTGGAACGCTCCCGGGAGGGCGAGCTGCCCAGCGAGGGCATGGTCGCCGGGTCACTCCAGGTGCCTCCGGGCGGTGAACCGGTGCTGTTCCTCGCCGACCACCCCGTGACCGGCGGCTACCCGGTGATCGCGGTGGTGCGCTCCACCGACCTGCCCAAGGCCGCCCAGGCCCGCCCCGGCACCCGGATCCGCTTCGTCCCGTGAACCGCCAAGAGAGAGGCCCGGAACCGATGAACCCCGAACCCGACCACAGCACCGACGGGCCGTCCCCGGCCGACCTCTCTCCCGCCCAGGCCAGGGCCCTGTTCCGGCGGGGACTGCGCGTGCCCACCTCCGGCTACAGCCCCGGGTACGCGCAGGCCAACCTGATCTCGCTCCCGCGTGACCTCGCGTTCGACTTCCTGCTGTTCGCCCAGCGCAACCCCAAGGCCTGCCCGGTCCTCGACGTGACCGAGCCGGGCGAGGTGTCGGCCTCGGTGTTCGACGGCGACCTGCGCACGGACCTGCCCGCCTACCGCGTGTACCGCGACGGCGTGTTCGTGGAGGAACGCACCGACGTCACCGACCTGTGGCGCGAGGACCTGGTGTCCTTCCTGATCGGGTGCAGCTTCACCTTCGAGACCCCGCTGCTGGAGGCGGGTGTGCCGGTCCGCCACATCGAGACCGGCGGCAACGTCGCCATGTACCGGACCAACCGGGAGTGCCGACCGGCGGGCCGCCTCTCGGGGCCGCTCGTGGTGTCCATGCGACCGATCCCGGCCGGGCGGGTCGCGGACGCCGTCCGGATCACCTCCCGCTACCCGGCCGTACACGGGGCGCCGGTCCACGTGGGCGATCCCGCCGCGCTGGGGATCACCGACCTGGACCGGCCGGACTACGGCGACCCCGTGGAGGTCCGCGAGGGCGAGGTTCCGGTCTTCTGGGCCTGCGGCGTCACCCCGCAGGCGGCGGTGACGGCGTCCGCCCCCGAGTTCGCCATCGGACACGCCCCCGGCCACATGGCCGTCACCGACGTCCGGGACACCGTGTACCAGGTGCCCTGACCGGGATCAGGTCCCGCGCGGACGGTCGGCCGCCAGAGCGCGCAACCGACCGTCGCGCATCTCCAGGACCCGGTCGGCCGCGTCCAGGTACTCGGTGTCGTGCGTGACCAGCAGGGTCGCCACGTCGAAGGTCCCGGTCGCCTCGGCCAGCAGTTCCATGATCCGGCCGCCCCGCTCGTGGTCCAGCGCCGCCGTGGGCTCGTCCACCAGCAGGACGCTCGGCCGACCGGCCAGCGCACGGGCGATGTTCACCCGCTGGCGCTCGCCTCCGGACAGCTGGTGCGGGCGCCGGTGCTCCTTGCCGGAGAGCCCCACCGCGGCCAGGGTCTCCGCCGACCGGCCGCGCGCCTCACGCACCGGACGCGCGCGCATGTGCTCGGTCACCATGAGCTGCTCCACCGCGGTGAGGGAACCGATCAGGTTGGGCTGCTGGAAGACGATGCCCACCCGGCCCAGCCGCAGCTCGCTCAGCTCCCGGGGGCGCAGGCCGAGTGTCTCGACCCCGCCGACCACCACCCGCCCGGAGTCCGGCCTGATCAGGGTGGCGGCCACGGCGAGGAGGCTCGACTTGCCCGAACCGGAGGGGCCGACCACGGCCGCCAGTTCACCGGGGGCGACCCGCACCGACACACGGTCCAGGGCGGTCACCACGCCGTCGCCGTCGGGGTGGGTCAGGGTCACGTCGTTCAGTTCCAGGCTCATCGCACGCCTCCCAGCGCGGTCAACGGGTCGACTGAGGTGATGCGGCGGACGGCCAGGACCGCGCCGAGCATGCCCAGCACGACCATGGCGGCGATCGGTCCGAGGGTGGTCGCGGCGGTCAGGGAGAACGGCAGGACCGCACCGGCCAGGGCCCCCACCGCGACCCCGAGACCCCCGCCCGCGGCGGCGCCGACGAGCAGCACGATCAGGGCCTGGGCCAGGGCGTCCCGAACCAGGTACCGGGTGGAGCCGCCCAGCGCCTTGAGGATCGCGATGTCACCGCTGCGCTGGATGGTCCACACGGTCAGGAACGCGCCGATCACCAGCGCGGAGATCGCGTACAGGAACCCCTGCATGGTGACCAGCGATCCGTTCTCGGAGGAGAAGGAGCCGATCGCGCGCAGGCTGTCGGACAGGGTGGCGGACACGGTGTCGGCCGCCTCGTCCGCCCGCTCGGGGGCGCCAGCCCCCGAACCCGTGCGCGCGGCGACCACGTTGGCGACCGGCGCGTCCGCGCCCTCCGCGTGCCGTACCCGGGGGTCGATCCCGCGCCAGACCCCGATGTCGGTCCACACCACCGGCACGTGGCTGTAGTGCTCGGTGGGAGCGACCGCCCCCACCACCAGGTCGGTTCCGGCGACGGACACGGTGTCTCCCACGGAGACCCCGAACTCCTCGGTGATCTCCTCGCTCACCACCAGGCGGGCGCCGGTCCCCAGTCCCTCGGGGGCCAACGGGCCGTCGGCCGACACACCGAACAGCACGGCGGCGGTGCCGTCGCCGCCGCCCAGTTCGACCCGGCTCTGGGTGATCCCCAGCGGCTCGGCCCACTCCACCCCCTCGGTGCCGGACCAGGCGTCGAGCTGGTCCCGGGTGACGGTGCTGTCGGCGAAGGACTCCTCCGGCGCGCCCTCCCCGGAGGTCCCGAAGGCGACATGACTGGCGGGCAGGTTCCTGACCGCTGACGTGGACTGGTCGGCCAGCCCCGCCGTGAGTCCCGACAACAGGACGATCAGCAGGGTGATCAGGGCGACGACGGAGCCCATCAGCGCGAACCTGCCCTTGGCGAAACGGATGTCCCGAAGGGCGACGAACACGACGGCCCCCTTTCCGGTAGCTCGGTTGTTCCGTGGCTCCAGCCTCCCCGGCGGCCGGGGGCGTCGGCATCGGGCGAACGGAGCCTTCCCCGGGGGCTCCGGGTGGAGGCACGCATCCATCGAACGATGGATGCCGTCGCCGTCCCCACCGGCGTACGCTGCACTGATGCGGAACAGCGGAGGGTGGGCGCCCGAACTGCCCGGAGTGACGACGGTGCTCCAGGCGCTGCGTCTGCTCCTGCACGCCTGCTTCCTGTTCCTGCTCGGGGTCGGCACCACGCGGTACGCGCTCACCCACCTCGGTGACCACCAGTCCCAGGGCGTGCACTGGACCGTGTTGGGCGGTGCCGTACTGCTCGGGGCCGTCTACTGCGCCGGGGCGCTGGCCGCCCGCCACGACCTCCACCGGACCCGCTCCCTCGTGTGGCTCGCGGCCGTCACGCTGCTGTGGTTCGCACTGGTCTGGGCCGGACAGGACTTCGTGTGGCTGGCCTTCCCGCTCTACTTCCTGCACCTCCACCTCCTACGCGGCCTGCACTCGGTGCTGGCGGTCGTCGTCATCACGGCCGCGGTGGTCCTCGGCCAGTCCCTGCACACCGGTGACATGACCGCGGGGATGGTCCTCGGGCCCGTGCTCGGCGCGGTCTTCGCGGTGGCGATCGCGGCCGGGTACACGGCGCTGCGACGCGAGGGCGAACGGCACCGGGAGCTCATCGACGCGCTCACCCGCACGCGCGGCGAACTCGCCGCCTACCAGCGGCGCACGGGCGTGCTCGACGAACGCGAACGCCTGGCCCGGGAGATCCACGACACCCTCGCCCAGGGGTTGTCCAGCATCGTCCTGCTGCTGCGCTCGGCGGAGAACGCCCTGCCGAGGGACCCGGGACTCGCCGCCACCCGTGTGGCCGAGGCCAGGGAGAGCGCCTCCGCCAACCTCGCGGAGGCGCGGGGGTTCGTCCGCGACCTGGCCCCGCCCTCACTCACCGGCGCCAACCTGCCCGAGGCACTGCGGCGCCTCTGCGAGCGGGTGGGCCGCGCCGACGGGATCGACTGCCGGTTCCGTACCGACGGCACCCCCACCGAGCTCCCCGCGGGCTTCGAGGTGGCGCTCCTGCGCGCCGCGCAGTCGAGCCTGGCCAACGTCACCGCGCACGCCCGCGCCACCACCGCCGTCGTCACCCTCGGCTACCTGGAGGGGGAGGTCACCCTGGACGTGTACGACGACGGCCGGGGCTTCGCGCCCGGAGCGCTCCGCCCCCGTGAGGACGGAACCGGCTACGGGATCACCGCGCTGAGGCAGCGCCTGGCGGCCCTGGGCGGAGACCTGGAGGTGGAGTCGGCCCCGGGCGAGGGCACCGCCGTCGCCGTCCGGCTGCCCCTGACCCGGAAGGAGTCACCGTGACCGGACCGGTCGAGCGGGGCCGCGCGCTGCGCATCCTCCTGGTGGACGACCACCCCGTCGTGCGGCACGGGCTCAAGGCGATGTTCGCGGAGCGACCCGACATGGACGTGGTGGCCGAGGCCGCCGACGGCCGGGCCGCCCTGGACGTGCTCGCCGGGGACCCCGTGACGGAGGTGGACGTCGTCCTCATGGACCTGCGCATGGGGACGGGGATGGACGGCGTCACCGCGATCCGGCGCATCACCGGGCTCGACACCCCGCCGCCGGTCCTCGTGCTCACCACCTATGACACCGACGCCGACATCCTCGCCGCCGTCGAGGCGGGAGCCACCGGCTACATGCTCAAGGACGCCCCGCCGGACCAGCTGTGCGAGGCCGTGCACACGGCGGCGCGCGGTCAGACCGCGCTCGCCCCCGACGTCGCCAACCGCCTCATGGACCGGCTGCGTTCACCGGGCCCCGCGTTGAGCGGGCGCGAGCTGGAGATCCTGGGTCTGCTCGCCCGGGGCCTGTCCAACCGGGCGATCTCCCGGGAGCTGTTCATCAGCGAGGCGACGGTCAAGACCCACCTGGTCCACGTGTTCGACAAGCTCGGGGTGGACAACCGCACCGCCGCGATCACGACGGCGCTGCGGCGGGGGATCATCCGGGTCGACTGAGGCGCCCGCGGTCAGGCCGTCCTCGCCGGTGAGGCCGCCGGGCGCAACCCCAGACGGCGCAGTTCCAGCGCGGCCAACCCGGCCACCGCCGCCCGGTCGTTCTCCTCCCAGGCCCCGGCGGGGTCGTCGTGCACCTCCAGGAGCCCCTTGCCGGAGGCCGAGTTCAGGGCGCGCAGCGCCAGGAGCCGGGTCCGCGCCTCCGGGGCCATCGCGTCGAGACGCCTCGTGCCCGTGGCCCGGCGGATCCACCGGGCGCGCATGGGCAGCCAGGTCGTGGCGATGAGGTAGAGCGGGATCGCCGCCACGAGCAGCGGGAGGGTGACGGCGAGCGAGGCCACGGTCTCCTGGAAGGAGTCCCCCGCCGCACTGAGCGAGGCCCCCGACTCACTGAGGTTGACGAAGGGCGTGGCCAGCGCCTCCCCGGCGAAGGGGACCTGCTGGACGTTCTCGGCGGCCGTGCCCATGTGCTCGGTGAACCCCTTCCCGGTGCTGGTCACGAGCTCGCCGGAGTGGTGCAGGGCGAGCAGGACCTCGCGCAGGGACAGGGCCGCGTAGACCCACGCGCCCGCCCAGGCCAGGGCGAACAGGTCCGAGACCAGTTGGAGGACGGCGCGCACCGGGGCGTCGGCGTACAGCTTCAAGGGTGACTCCTGGGGGGTGAGGAGGGAGGGGGCAGGGCCTGGGCCCACCTTCCCCGTTACCCGTTTCCGTCCGGGCGCACCCGCCCGGACGGGTCGATCCCGCGTCCCTTCCCCTCCCGGGCCCGGATCGGGCGGCCCCGGCGACGTACTCCTCGAACCCGCCGGACGGGCGTGTGGACGACGTCCGCCGCGAGCACGCCGCCCCGTGTCAGCCGGTGAACTCTCCCCGGTCGACGGCCGCCCGTCTCCGGGCCTCGACGTCGTCCACCAGCAGGTCCAGCATCTCCTCGGTGACGCCCAGGCCGAAGGTGCGCAGGGTGAGGACCGGCAGGGAAACCGCCATCTCCAGCATCTCCGGGGGGAGGTCGTCGAGCCCGGGGAACGTCGCGATGATCTCCTCGATGACCGGCCCGCCGACGGGGTGCGAGCGCCACTCGCCCACGGTGCAGTGCTTGGTCAGCGGGCGCACGTACCGGTCGCCCTCGGTGGTGATCTCCCCGCGCAGCGGCAGGTCGCGGGAGGACGCCCCGACGGAGACGGTGTAGGTGCCGGCCGCCAGGGACCAGCGCCGGTCCCGGGGGTCCCAGACGGACAGGTCGCGGCCGGTCAGCGGGAGCTCGATCCGGGCGCTCTCGCCGGGTTCCAGCGCCACCTTCGCGAAGCCGCGCAGCTCGTGCCGCGGCCGGGTCGGGCGGTCCTGCTCGACCCCCGCGTACAGCTGGGCGACCTCCCGTCCGGCGCGGTCACCGGTGTTGGTCACGGTGAACGACACCGTCCACCCGCCGTTGCCGTCCGGGGCCACCTCCAGCCCGGAGTACGCGAAGGCCGTGTAGGTGAGACCGTGACCGAAGGGGTAGGCCACCGGTATGTCCAGGGTGTCGAAGTGGCGGTAGCCGACGAACACGCCCTCACCGTGGCGGACCACGCCGTGCTCGCCGGGGAAGTTCAGGTAGGTGGCGTGGTCGCTCAGCCGGACGGGGATCGTCTCGGTGAGTCTTCCGGAGGGGGACACGACCCCGGTCAGCACGTCCACGACGGCGGCTCCGCCCGCCTGGCCGAGCAACCAGCCCTCCACCACGGCGTCGGCCAGATCCTGCCACTCGGACACCGACACGACACCGCCGTTGGACAGCACGACCACCACGCGGTCGCTGACCTCGCGCACCCGCGCGAGCAGGTCCAGCTGGGACTCGGGCAGGCTGATGGTGGTGCGGTCGTACCCCTCGGACTCCGCGGCGTCCGGCAGTCCGAGGAAGAGCACCGCCGTGTCCGCCTCGCGCGCCGCCGCGACGGCCTCCTCGACCAGCGCGGGGTCGTCGGTCCCGTCCAGGGTGAAGCCGGGGGCGAACCGCACTTCGTCGAGCGCGCGCCCGAACTCCTCCAGCGCGGTGTGCACCCTGGTCGGCACCACGCGGGAGGAACCGCCGCCCTGGTACCGGGGCGTCCGCGCGAACTCCCCGATCAGCGCCACCGAACGGTCCGCCGCCAGCGGCAGTACGCCGCCCTCGTTCTTCAGCAGGACCAGCGCCTCACGCGCGGCCTCGCGTGCCAGGGCGTCGTTGGCCTCGTGCTCCAGCGGGCGCGAGGTGTCGGCGGACACCCGGTCCTGCAACCGCCTCAGCCGCGCCACCACGGTGTCCAGCACGGACTCGTCCAGATCGCCCCGCTCCACCGCCTCCACCACGACCCGGTCGGTCCCGCTCGGCGGCATCTCCAGGTCGAGCCCGGCGCGGACGGCGGCGACCCGGTCCACGACGGCGCCCCAGTCGGAGACCACCACGCCCTCGAACCCCCATTCCTCCCGGAGGAGTTCGGTGAGCAGCCACGGGTCCTGGCTGGTGTACACCCCGTTGAGCCGGTTGTAGGAGCTCATCACCATGGCGGGCGCGGTGGTGCGGACGACCTCCTCGAAGGCGGACAGGTAGATCTCCCGCAGGGTGCGGTCGTCCACCTCGGCGCTGACCCGGTGCCGGTCGGTCTCCTGGTTGTTGGCGGCGAAGTGCTTCACGCACGCGCCGACCCCCTGTGACTGGACGCCGGTGACGAGGGCGGCGGCGATGCGCGCCGTGACGTGGGGGTCCTCGGAGACGTACTCGAAGTTGCGGCCGCACAGCGGCGACCGCTTGATGTTCATGCCCGGGCCCAGGACCACGTCCACGCCCTGCGCGCTGGCCTCCCCGCCGAGCGCCGCGCCGACCCGGCGCACGAGGTCCGGGTTCCAGGTCGCGCCCAGGCCGACGGCGGGCGGGAAACAGGTCGCCGGGACGCTGCCGCCGATGCCGAGGTGGTCGCCCTCCTCGGGCTGGTACCGCAGCCCGTGCGGGCCGTCCGCGAGGTGGAGGGGGCGCAGCACGCCCGCCACGCCGGTGCTGTGCCAGGTGTCGGAGCCGGAGGTGGCCGAGGCCTTCGCCGTGAGGTCGGGGCGTGGGTCTGTGTTCATGTGGGCCTGTCTCCCGTGGGGTCGGTGCTGCTCGCTGGGGGCGGGTCGGGGACGGTGATCCCGAGGCTCCCGAGGAAGGAGGCGACCGCGGTCCGCATGTCGACGGAGTCCGGGTCGAGGAGCCACTGGACCTGGAGTCCGTCCTGGAGCGCCAGGAACTGCTGCGCGGCGGTCTCCGGTGCGGGGTGCGGACGGTCGCCGAGGAGTCCGGCGAAGGCCGTGGTGAGGTGTTCGCGCAGGACGCGGTACCGGCGGACGAAGTACTCGTGAGCGGGGTGCGTCGGGTCGGTGGCCTCGGCCGACAGGTTGACGTAGAGCGAGACCATCCCGGGCGTGCCCGTGTTGCGCTCCACGATCCGCACGATGTTGTCGATGAGCTCCCGGTGGCTCAGGCCGTCGCTGAGGACCAGCGGAGCGTCCACCTCGTCACGCCTGCTCAGGACGTGTATGAGCATGGCTTCCTTGTTGGGGAAGTGGTGTAGCGCGCCCGCGTGGGTGATCCCGGCGTGCGCCGCGATGTCGCGCAGTGACACCGCCCGGTAGCCCGACCGCGAGAACAGTTCCGAGGCGGAGTCGATGATGCGCCGCCTGGTGCGCTCGCCCTTGCTCGGTCGGGTGTGGTCTGCGTCCGCCACGGGACGGTCTCCTCGCGGTTGGTCGTCGCCACGGGCCCGCCGTGGCGACGAAGGCCTGGGTCGCTCCGAGACTACGGTTCCGCTCCCTCGTTCCCGCGGTACGCGCCCGCCGAGCCGCGCGGCGGACGGTTCGGAATCTACCAGTTGGTTAATTTGTGGCACAAGGCACACAGGTCCCCGTCGGTGCGATCCCGGTCGCCGCGGATCGTGCGCCCCGGCCCTCCCGGCCCTCCCGGCCCCGTGGGGGCGGAGGACCGGTGCGCCGCCCCGACGGCGCACCGGTGGCGTACTCCCGCTGACAGGGGGAGGGCAGGGGAGCCGGTCGGTTCCCGGAAGGCGGCGGTGAGCGTTGACGGGCTCCTGGACGGTGGCCGAACGCATCGGGCCCCTCCCTGGTGTCCTGGATCGGGGATTCCGTTCCAGCACACCAGGAAGGGGCCGCGCCCGCCACCCCCGGTTCTCCGCCTGTGGACAACCGGGACGGCCGGTCTCACCCGGCCGTCGTCCGCCACCGGGACCACCGGCGCTCCAGGACGACCAGCGCGCCGTTGAGCGCCACACCCAGCAGCGCGATGGACAGGATGCCCGCGTACATGTCGTGGATCTGGAAGTTGAGCTGCGAGGCGTTGATCAGGTATCCCAGCCCCGACTGGGCGCCCACCATCTCGGCGGCGACCAGCACCAGGATCGACGCCGCCCCGGCCATGCGGACCCCGGTGAAGATCGACGGCACGGCGGCGGGCACGATCACCTTCCGGAAGAGGGCGAGCGGTCCGAAACCGAGTGACACCGCCGCCTTCACCAGCAGCGGGTCCACCGTCCGCACCCCGGTCACCGTGCTGAGCAGGATCGGGAAGGTGCAGGCGAACACCACCAGCGCAATCTTGGACGCCTCACCGATCCCCAGGATCAGCACGAACACCGGGAGCAGCGCCAGCGCAGCCGTGTTGCGGAACAGCTCCAGGACGGGCAGCAGGAAGTCCGACACCGGCCGGTACCAGGAGATCAGCAGACCCAACGGCACCGCCACGGACACCGCGATGGCGAACCCGGCCAGCGCGCGGGACAGGCTCGCGGAGACGTGCGCCCACAGCTGTCCGCTGGCGGCCAGGTCGGCGGTGGCCGCGAGGACCTCCGAGAACGGGGGCAGGAACACCCGGTCCACCAGGCCCACACGCGGTGCCGCCTCCCAGAGGAGGAGGAACGCGACGATCGCGGCCGAACGCCTGAACCAGAGCCAGCCGACCGCCAGCACCGGGCGCCCGGCCCCGGCCGTGGGAGGGCCGCCCGTGGGAACCGGGGGAGCGGTGGTGCGGGTGAGGGTGTCAGCCACGGTCGGCCTCCGACGGTACGGGTGCGAACTCGGACCTCTGCGCCAGCGCCACCTCGTCGTGGAGCTCCTGCCAGACCCGGTTCCGGTACCGGGCGAAGGCCGGGTCCGAACGCGGGTCCCCACTGGCCTCCCGGTCCAGGTCGACGTCGATCACGCTCTTGATCCGCCCCGGCCGCGACGTCATCACGGCCACCCGTTGCCCCAGGTAGACGGCCTCGTCTATCCCGTGCGTGATGAACAGGACGGTCTTGCCGGTGCGCAGCCAGATGGCTCGGAGCTCGTCCTGGAGCGACTCGCGCGTCTGGGCGTCCAGCGCCGCGAACGGCTCGTCCATCAGCAGCACCTCGGGGTCGAACGCCAGGCTGCGGGCGATCGCCACCCGCTGCCGCATCCCGCCGGAGAGCTCGTGCGGGTAGCGGTCCGCGAACCCCTCCAGACCCACCAGCGACAGGTACTCGCGGGCTCGGGCGGCCCGCAGTGACCGGGGCAGCCCCTTGGCCTCCAGACCGAACGCCACGTTGTCCAGGGCGGTGCGCCAGGGCAGCAGGGCGTACTGCTGGAACACCAGGCCCCGGTCGAGCCCGGGTCCCTCCACCGGGCGGCCGTCGAGCAGGATGCGTCCGCCGGTGGGCCTCGCGAGCCCGCCCAACAGGTCCAGCAGGGTGGACTTGCCGCAGCCGCTGGGGCCGACCAGGGTGAGGAACTCCCCGGCCCCGACGTCCAGGGTGACGTCGTCGAGGGCGGTCAGGGGAGGTCCCGGCCGCCCCCGGGAATCGCGCACGGGGAAGGTCTGCCGGACCCCGTCCAGCCGCAGCCTGGGGTGCTCGCTCATGCGTCCTCGCTCTCGGTGGGGCCGCCCACGGGCTCGCCGTCGGGGCCCGAGTCCTCGGGGAAGGTGCCGTTGTGGAACGGGTTGAACTCGTTGGTGTACAGGTCCGAGGCCTCGACCGAGCCCTCGGGCAGCTCTCCGTTGCGGTGCAGCCACTCCAGCCAGATCGCGAACTCCTCCTCCGCGACGACCCCGCCGGGACCGGCCACACCGCTGCTCCTCCAGTACCGGACGACCTCGGAGGACTCGTTGCGGCCGCGCCCCTCGACGATGGCCGCGAACCGGTCCACCACCTCCTCGCGCGGAGTGACCTGTGACCAGCGGACGGCCCGGGCGATCCCGCTGACCAGGGAGAGGGTGGCGTCGGGGTTCTCCTCGACGAACTCGTCACGCAGGACCAGGGACCCGTAGCTGAACCTCCCGTACAGGCCCTCGTCGGTGAAGAGGGGACGGATGCCGCCGCGCTCGACGGCGGTCTCGCGCAGGATGCCCCCGAGCGTCGCCGCGTGGACCTGGCCGGCGCGCAGGGACTGCTCGGTGTTGGCGGGCGGCACGACGGTGAGCTCCACCCGTGCGATCTCGTCCTCGCCCAGTCCCTCCCGCTCCAGCCACTCGCGGACCACGAACTCGTGGTGGGCGCCCAGGGTGTTCATCGCGACCTTCCGGCCGACCAGGTCCCGGGCCCGGGTGATGTCGCTGTCCTCCAGGACGTAGTAGCCGCTGAACGACTCCTCGTCGGATCCGTAGTAGGAGACGACCGAGGTGATCGGGGACCCGGCCGCGACCAGTTTGGCGATCGCCCCGTTGAAGGCCCCGCCGATGTCGGTGTCGCCGGTGGCCACGGCCTGGATGTCCTGGGGGCCGCTGGTGGTGTCCCCGATCCACTCCAGTTCGATGCCGTCCAGGTAGCCGAGGTCGGCGGCCAGCTCGGGGAAGACCACCGAACCGGCGGCCCCCTGGTAGCGCACGACGGTCGCGTCCGGGTCTCCGGCGGAACGCTCCGAGGTGCCGCAGGCGGCCGCGAGGGGGAGGACGGCCCCCGCCGAGGCGGTGTAGCGCAGGATGTCGCGTCGTGAGTGCATGTGTGGGCTCCGGAGGACGACGGGTCGCGCGTGGTGCGACCCGCCGTCGTCGAGGGGGTGTGCTGCCGTGGGGCGGGCCCGCACCCGGGCCCGTGGGGTCAGACCGCCGGGGTGTACTCGCTGGAGTCGCCCACCAGGGACCGGCTGGGACTGCCGTCGACCCCCTTCGGGACGTCGCCGCCCACGGTGATCCGGTGCAGGCGTCGGGCCTCGTCGTCGTAGTCGGCCACCGCGTAGTGCTGGGTGGCGCGGTTGTCCCACACCGCCACGTCGCCCTCGCGCCAGCTCCACCGCACGGTGTTCTCCGGGCGGGTGACCCGCTGCTGGAGGAGGTCGAAGAGGGCGGTGAAGTCCCGGCTGCTCAGCCCGGAGAAGTGCTGGGCGAAGTGGCCGAGGAACAGTGCCCGCTCGCCGGTCTCCGGGTGGACGCGCACCACGGGGTGCTCGGTCCGGTAGAGCGTGGAGACGAACTGCTCGCGGTACTTCCTCAGCTCGCCGCCGACCTCGGTCCTGGGGGTGGAGGCCGCGTAGTCGTAGTCGTTGGTGTGCACCGCCCGGAGGCCGTCCGCGAGCGCCCGCAGGGGTTCGGGGAGGTCCTGGTAGGCCGTGACGGTGTTGGCCCAGGTGGTGTCCCCGCCGTACGGGGGCAGGTGGATCGCGCGCAGCACGCTGGCCTGTGGGGGCCGGTCGACGAAGGTGACGTCGGTGTGCCAGCTGTTGGCCTTGCCGCGCTCGGAGTCGATCGGCAGGACGTGGTGCTCCCGGCCGAACACGCTGCCGGTGGTGGGGTGCGGGGTGGTGAGCGGGCCGAGCAGGGAGGCGAACCCGGCCTGGGTCTCGTCGGTCAGGTGGTGCTGGTCGCGGAAGAAGATCACCTTGTGCGCGAGCAGGGTCTCGCGGATCCGAGCGACGGTGGCCTCGTCGAGGCCGGGGCCGATCTCCACGCCGGAGATCTCGGCCCCGATCCGTCCGGCGACGCGGCGTACGGACAGGTCCGTGGTGGTGGTCACGTTGGTGCTCCGTTCTGGCGGCGGGTGCGCGGCGGTCACCTCACGCGTTCGGTCGCGGTCCGTTCGCGGCGGGTGACTTGAAGGTAGGGCGCCCGCGCGATCAAAGTCAACCAAAACAGTAGGAAAACCATGATTATGCAGATGGGGAGGTCACAAAGGGTGGAGGGCCGTTCAGGCCCCGTTCACACCGGTCACCGAAACGTCATGTCGGGCACGGCGGCCGACGCTTCGCTACGGTCGGTACGACCCCCACACCCCGACGAGAGGGCCACCGATGAGCGACGACCGAACGCAGGCCTTCACCGGGCTCTCCGGGAACTACCAGGCCTTCCGACCCGACTACCCGGCGCCGATCCTCGGCGCCCTGGCCGACCATCTGAAGGCCGGGGCCACCGACGCCTGGCCCAGCCCCTGGCTCCTGCTCGACGTCGGCGCGGGGACCGGCATCTCCACCCGCGCCCTGCGCGCCCTGTTCGGCCCCCGGCCCCGGGTGGTCGGCGTGGAGCCCGGCCACGACATGATCCGGACCGCCGAGGCCGAGGGCGGCGGGGTCGAGTACGTGCGGGCCACCGCCGAGGACGTCCCCTTCCCGGACGGCTCCGCCGTGCTGGTCCTGACCGCCCAGGCCGTGCACTGGTTCGACCGCCCGGCCTTCTTCGCGGAGTCCGCACGGCTGCTCGTACCCGGCGGCACCCTCGCGGTGCTCAACAACAACCGCGACCTCACCGGCAGCGCGTTCGTCGACGACCACGAGAGTCTGCTGGAGCGGTACGCCCCCGGGTACGACCGCCACCACCGCCGGTACGACCTGGTCCGGGAGCTGTCCGAGGCCCGGGGGCTCACCGGGGCGACCGAACACACGCACTCCTGGACACGGGCGCTCGCCGCCGACGAGTACCTGGGGATGGCACTGTCCTCCAGCAGGATGGCCGCCGTCGTCCGCGAGATCGGAGAGGAGCGCACCCGAGCCGAGATCACGGCCGTGGCCGAACGCCACTTCCCCGACGGCCGTGTCGAGATGCCCTACACCACCCAGCTGGTGGTGGCCCGCCGCGAGTGACCCGGGGGTTTTGCGGGATCGCTCCCTTCCGCTGGCCTTGGCCAGAGACGCCCCGGGGAACGCTCCCGCAGATCGGGCCCGCCGACGGCGGGCCGGTCAACGACGACGGGGGGAACCAGCACCCATGGCGCAGCTGATCGTACTCGGGGTGGCCGACCGCGACACCGCCGAGAAGGCGCTCGACATCGCCTCGGACCTGAACAAACAGGAGCTTCTCCAGCTGGAGGACGCCGCCTACGCCTACAAGGACGGCAAGGGCCGTCCCCGCATCCACCAGACCGTCAACCTCACCGGCTACGGCGCGGCGGGCGGCGCACTGTGGGGGACTCTCATCGGCCTGCTCTTCCTCAACCCGCTCCTCGGCCTGGCGGTCGGCGCGGGCGCCGGCGCCATCGCGGGCAGGCTGAGCGACGTCGGGATCGACGACGACATGATCAAGGACATCGGCGCCGAGCTCCAGCAGGGGCGGGCCGCCGTCTTCCTGCTCGCCGCCGACGCCACCATCGACCGCGTCGTCGACGCCTTCCGTCAGCTGGACCCCACGGTCATCCAGACCAACCTGTCCAAGGACAACGAGCGGGAGCTCGTCGAGGCCCTCCAGAGCCAGTAGGAACACATCGGCCGGGCCCGTACACGGGACCCGAGCCCTCTCACGCCGCCGGTGCGGGCCACCCGCACCGGCGGCCGCACGGGTGGCACCGCCCGGACGAACCCCGTCCCTATGACGAGGAGCAGCGATGACCGGTCACGGACCCGAGCACTCCGACGACTTCGCCAACGCCGAGCGCGGACTGGTCGCACGCCTCGAACCCGGCCAGATCCGGGACGCGAACGGCCGCGTGGTGTGGGACGCCTACGCCTACGCCTTCCTCGACGCGGAGTGCCCGGACACCGCCAACCCGAGTCTGTGGCGCCAGTCCCAGCTGTGCGCCAAACAGGGGCTGTTCGAGGTCACCGAAGGGATCTACCAGATCAGAGGTCTGGACCTGTCGAACATGACCCTCGTGGAGGGAGACCAGGGCGTCCTGGTCATCGACCCCCTCATCTCCGCCGAACCGGCCCGCGCCGGACTGGAGCTGTACCGGGAGCACCGGGGGAACCGCCCGGTCAGCGGGGTTATCTACTCGCACTCGCACGTGGACCACTTCGGCGGGGTCGGCGGGGTCACCGACGGCACCGTGCCCATCCTCGCCCCGGCCGGGTTCCTGGAGAGCGCGGTGGCGGAGAACGTGCACGCCGGGCCCGCCATGGCCCGCCGCAACCTGTACCACACCGGTTCCCACCTGGAGGCGGGGCCGCGGGGGCAGATCGGGGTGGGGCTCGGCCAGACCAGGTCGGTCGGCACGGTCACCCTCATCGCGCCCAACCGGGAGATCACCCGCACGGGCCAGGAGGAGGTCGTGGACGGGGTGCGGATCGTCTTCCAGATGACGCCCGGCACCGAGGCGCCCACGGAGATGAACTTCTACTTCCCCGACCACCGGGCCCTGTGCATGGCGGAGAACGTCACTCACAACCTGCACAACATCCTCACCCTGCGCGGCGCCCCCGTGCGGGACGCCCGGGTGTGGTCGCGCTACCTGGACGAGTCCGTCGAGCTCTTCGCGCACGAGTCGGACGTCCTGTTCGCCTCCCACCACTGGCCCACCTGGGGCACCGAGAACCTGGTGTCGCTCCTGCGCCAGCAGCGGGACCTGTACGCCTACCTGCACGACCAGACGCTGCGCCTGATGAACCAGGGTTTCGTCGGCGCGGAGATCGCGGAGCACCTGAGGATGCCGCCCGGCCTGGAGCGGGAGTGGCACACACGGGGGTACTACGGGTCGGTCAGCCACAACGTGAAGGCGATCTACCAGCGCTACATGGGCTGGTTCGACGGCAACCCCGCCCACCTGTGGGAGCACCCGCCGGAGGAGGCGGCGCGGCGGTACGTGGACTGCATGGGCGGTGTGGACGAGGTGGTGCTCCGGGCGGACGAGTACCGGGACCGGGGCGACCTGAGGTTCGCCGCCACACTGCTCAACCACGCCGTGTTCGCGGACCCGGAGCACGGCCGGGCGCGGGCCGCCCTGGCCGGGGTGTACGAGCGGCTGGGGTTCGGCGCGGAGAACGGCACCTGGCGCAACTTCTACCTCCAGGGCGCGGCCGAGCTGCGGCGGGGCAAACCGGAGCTCCCGTCGAACCTGGGCACGGGCATGGCGGCCGCGCTATCGGTGGACCAGCTCTTCGAGTCGGTGGCGATCCGGGTCAACGGCCCGAGGGCCTGGGACGAGCGGTTCGTGATCGACTGGGTGTTCACCGACCTGGACACCACGTTCCGGACGACGCTCTCCAACGGAGCCCTCACCACTCGGGAGAAGCCGCGCCGGGGAGAACCGGGCCTCACCGTGACCCTGAACAAGTTCCGCCTGCTGCGGCTGCTCGCGGGAAAGGGGACCGAGGGCATGGCGTTCGCGGGGGACGGGGAGCTGCTGGACCGGCTGATCGCCCTGCTGGACCGGCCCGACCCCTCCTTCGACATCGTGACCCCCTGACCGCGGCACCGGCCCGAGGACGAGCCTGACCCGAGGGCGAGCCCGGCCCGAGGAGGGGACCGGCCCGGCTGATCCCGGCCCGATCCCGATCCGGTCCCGGGTCAGCGGTCCGGGTTCACCGCGGGGGCCGCGCCGGACTGGGCGGCGATCCCGTCGAGGACCATGTCCAGGCCGGTCATCACCCAGTCGTCGTCCTCGTCGTCCCCGTGGTCGGGGGCGGAGCCGACCAGGGCGGCCACCCGGGGGAACGCGGACAGGTCGTCGCCACCGAGCCGTCTGCGCCAGGCCTCGCCGGGGCCCGTCCCGCGGGCGCCGGGCGCGCCGTCTCCGCTGTCCCGGGCGTGCGACGCCAGGCGCGCGCTGCCCTGGAGGTAGTGCGTGACCGCCATGATGGCCCGCCCGGCCTGCTCCGGAGTGAGTTGGAGCGGTTCCAGGGCGGTCAGTGCCCACTCCATCGACGCGAGCATGTGCGGGCCCGCGGGCGGGGCCAGGGTGGCGGTGGCGGTGAGCAGCCAGGGATGCGCCGTGTACATCTCCCAGTCCTGCCGGGCGAGCAGGCGCATCCGCGCGCGCCAGCCCAGGTCGCCGGGGTCGGGGTAGGCGTGGCGGGAGTGGAGGGAGTCGATCATCTCCCGGAGCAGCTCCTCCTTGTCGGAGACGTGCCGGTAGAGCGACATCGTCCCCGCGCCGAGCAGTGTGGCGACACGGCGCATGGACACCGAGTCCAGGCCCTCGGAGTCAGCGAGTCCGATCGCGGCCTCGACGATGCGTTCCCTGCTCAGGGTCTGTCCCGCCACACTCACCACCCGGTTCGCCGTTGCGGTCACGCTAACACTTGCGTACGGTGTACCCACCTGATGCGTACACCGTACTCACCACCCCTTCCTCGACCACACGGGACCGTCATGACCGCGCAGACCAGCCGTACCCATCCCCGACGATGGCTCGCCCTGGGCGTCCTCGTCGCCCCTGTCCTGCTCACCTCGATGGACATCTCGATCCTCTACATGGCCGTCCCCGCCATCACCGAGGACCTGGCGCCGACCACGGGTCAGACCCTGTGGATCCTCGACGCCTACGGCTTCCTCCTCGCCGGACTCCTCATCACGGCGGGCAACGTCGGTGACCGGATCGGGAGGCGGCGCCTGCTGCTGATCGGGTCCGCGCTCTTCGGAGCCGCGTCCCTCGCCGCCGCCCTCGCGACCTCGCCCGAGGCCCTGATCCTGGCCCGGGCCCTCATGGGTGTCGGCGGAGCCACCCTCATGCCGTCCACGCTCGCGCTGATCCGCAACGTCTTCACGGACCCCGCCGAGCGCACCTGGGCCATCGGGCTGTGGACGGCGGGCTTCGCCGGGGGAGCGGCGCTCGGCCCGATCGTCGGCGGCGGCCTCCTGGAGTTCTTCGACTGGGGGTCGGTCTTCCTGGTCAACGTCCCCGTCATCCTCGCGCTGATGGCGGTTGGCGCGCTGGTGCTGCCCGAGTACCGGGCCGAGCGCCCCGCCCCCCTCGACTCGCTGAGCGTCGTGCTCTCCTTCGTCACCGTCCTGCCGGTGGTGTGGGCGGTGAAGACCGTCGCCGAGGAGCTCGCCGTGACCCCGGCCAGCGGGGCGGCGCTGGCGGCCGGTCTGCTCGGCGGGGCCCTGTTCGTCCGGCGCCAGCGGCGGCTCCCGGTCCCTCTGGTGGACGTGTCCCTGTTCACCAACCGTCGCTTCACCGGGGCGGTGCTCGCCGGTGCCCTCATGATGTTCTCCCTGGTCGGCATGATGCTCCACACCGCCCAGTTCCTCCAACTGGTCCAGGGGTTCTCCCCACTGCGCGCCGCCCTGCTGCTGCTTCCCGTCCTGGCGGCGGTGGCGGTGAACTCCGCGCTCTCCGCGGGCGCGGCCCGCAGGTGGGGGCACCGGGTCGTGTTCGTGACGGGCGCCCTGGTCTCGGCCGGGGGGATGCTGCTGCTCGGGCTCGCTCCCACCGATCCGCCCACCTGGTGGGTCCTGTTGGGATCCGCGCTGGTGGGAATGGGGGTCGGCCCGGTCATCGCGCTGGCGGTGGACGTGGTGGTCGCGGCGGTCAGCCCGGATCGCGCGGGCGCGGCGTCGGCGGTGTCGGAGACGGCCAACGAGTTCGGCGCCGCGCTGGGGATCGCGGTCCTGGGCACGGTCAGTGCGGTCGTCTACCGTTCCGCCGTCGAGGAACGGCTTCCGGGCGACGTCCCGGCCGAGGGGGTGGAGGTGATCGGCTCCAGTCTGGGTGCCGCCCTCGCCGTCGCCGGACAGCTGCCGCATGCCGCTCGGGAGCTCACCGTCGCGGCCCGGGAGGCGTTCGTGACCGGCATGGCGGCCACGGGGCTGGTCGGGTCCGGGCTGTTGCTCGCCCTGGCCCTGGGACTCATGGTGCTCCTGCGCCGGACGTGACGCGGGGAAGGGTCAGGTCCGGGAGCGCAGGCGGCGGAGCATGCGGGGGTCCTGGAACCCCACGGCCCGGGCGGCTGACTCCGCCGTCGCCCCCTCGGCCAGCAGCAGCTCGGCCCGTTCCAACCGCAATCGCTGCTGGTACCTCAGCGGGGTCAGTCCTGTGGCCTCACCGAACGCCCGGGTGAGGGTGCGTTCACTGACCCCGAGCGAGGCGGCCAGACCGCCCAGGGGGAGCGGTTCGGTGAACCGGGCGTCGATGGTGTCCTGCGCCCGATGCACCAGGTCCACCGGGTGGTTCCGGAACCTCAGCACCGCGCTGGCCTGGGGCTCGTCCCCGTTGCGGCGGGCGTAGACCACCATCTCCCGGGCCACGGCGGCCGCCAGGGACGGCCCGTGCCACCGGGTGACGAGGTGCAGGGCGAGGTCGATGCCGCTGGCAATGCCCGCCGAGGTCACCACCCGGTCGTCGGACACGTACAGCACGTCCGGGACGACGCGGGCGCGCGGGTGGCGCCGGGCGAGGCGTTCCTGGAGGGAGTGGTGGGTGGTGCACCGGCGCCCGTCCAGCAGACCGGCCTCCGCGAGCACGAAGGCCCCCGAACACACGCTCGCCACCGTGCCCCCGCGGGCGTGGTGGGAGGTCAGAGCCCCGATCTGCTCCGGGGTGGCGCGCGGAGGGCGACCGGAGGTCCGCCACCCGGGGACGAGCACCAGGTCGTCCGGGCCGAGCGCGGGCCAGGTGACCTCGGCCCGCAACCCGACCCCCTGGGCGGTGGGGACGTCGGGCCGAGCGGCGACGTGGTGGAGCGCGACCGGGTGGTCCGGCCCGGCCAGGGTGGAGAACACCTGCGCCGGACCGGCCAGGTCCAGCAGGTGGAGTCCGGGCAGCAGGAGGAAGACGATCGTACGCACGATCCGGTCAGCCTAGCCGAGGCCGTCGGCCACGATCTGCTCCACCGTGCGCACCTCGGCGAAGCGGCCGGACAGCGCGTAGACGGTGCGGGTGACGATGTCGCGGGGCCGCAGGGTCGAGGGGTCGTCGAGGACCTCCCGCAGGGAACGTCCGGGCGCGGACCCCGGGGCCTCGATGGGTTCGGTGGCGGTGGCGTCCACCGCGAAGGTCATGGCGAACCCCAGCTCCGACCCCATGCGGGTGGTGGTCTCGCAGCACTGCTCTGTGCGCACCCCGCAGACGGTGAGCTCCCGCACGCCCCACCCGGTGAGCAGGCGCCGCAGGTCGGTGCCGGTGAAGGCGCTGTGCGCGGTCTTGGTCAGCAGGGTCTCGCCGCTCGCCGGGGCCAGCCCGGGCATCGGCTCCACGAACCCGCGCACGGGGTCGAACACGGTCCCGGTCCCGGGTTCGGCGTGCGTGATCCACACGACCCGGTCGCCCCGATCGCGGAAGTGGTCGACGAGTCGGCCGATCCGCACGGCGACCTCGGGATCGGAGGAGGCGCTCCAGCTCTCACGCTGGAGGAAGGACCGCTGCGCGTCGACGACGAGCAGCGCCGCGCCGGTACGGGTGTCTGTGCTCATACCCGAACCCTCGCAGCGTCCCGGGTGCCGATCCAGGCACGATCACGCTCGATGCCGGACCGATCCGGTCACCATGTGACTCGGGCGGGGTCTGGTGCGACCCCGCCACTCCTGGAACGGTCACGGTCGTACCCGGGTCCGGTTCAGACCAGTCTCTTCTTGAAGCCGACATGGCTGGGCTCGTATCCCAGCCGCTGGTAGAAGCGGTGGGCGTCCTGGCGCTTGGCGTCCGAGGTCAACTGCAACATCACGCAGCCGCGCCCCTGGGCCTCGCGTTCGGCCCACTCCAACAGGGTGGAGCCCAGACCGCCGCCGCGTTCCTCGGCGTGCACCCGGACCGCCTCGATCTGGGCACGGGTGGCCCCCTGCCGGGACAGGCCCGGAACCACGGTGAGCTGGAGCGTGCCGACGACCCGGCCGTTACGGCGGGCGACGGCCAGGTACTGGTGCGGGTCGGCGTCGATGACCTCGAAGGCCTCGACGTAGCGGGACAGGTCGTCGGGCGTCTCCCGGCGGGCGCCCAGGGGGTCGTCCGCCAGCAGGGCGACGATCGCCTCCACGTCGGTCTTCAGCGCGCGTTCGATGGTGAGCATGGGCCCAACCTAGCGACCCGTTTCCGAGGGGCCCGGAGGCTTGGACCGGTTCCCCCCGGTTGGGCGTGGACTCTCCCGATCCGGGACACGGTCAATTACAGTTGACCCATGGACACCGAGCACCTCAGCGCCCTGGCCCGCGCCATGGACGGCGGCGACCCCCTGCAAGGACTGGACGCGGTGGTGCGGTTGAGGGGTGAGGCCGAGCGAGCGGAGGCGGTCCTCGTGCGCCGCGCGAGGAACGAGGGCGCCACCTGGGCCCGGATCGCGGAGTCGCTCGGGGTGACCAAGCAGGCCATCCACAAGAAGTACGGCGGCCGGGGCCTGCTGGGCAACCAGAAGTAGTTCAGCGCAGTGCGGCCACGAACCGCACCATGCGCTCCCCGAAGCCCTCCGCCTCCCCGAACCACACGGCGACGGAGTCCGCGCCGGTGGCCGCCAGCTCACGGAACCGCGCGACCGCCCGCGCGAACTCCTCCTCGCCCCCCGTCCACGCCATCCGCACCCCGGTGGCCACCGGGCGGTGGGTGAGCTCACCCAGCCGCGTGCGGGCGGCGCGGAAGACCTCCGGGTCCGGGTCCACGCCCTGCCACTCGTCGCCCCACGCGGCCGCTCGGCGCAGCGCCGGCTCCGAGCCCCCGCCGACCATTACGCGCACCCGTCGCGGCGGACGCGGCGCGAACACCCCGCGTTCGTACTCGTGGAACCGGCCGTGGAAACCCCCCTCACCCTCGAACAGGTGCCGCAGCAGCGCCAGCGCCTCGTCCGCCCGGGCGCCCCGGGTGGCGAAGTCCGACCCCACCGCCGCGAACTCCTCGCGGGACCACCCCACGCCCACTCCGAGCGTGAACCGGCCCCCCGACAACTCGTCCAGGGTGGCCACCTGTTTGGCCAGCACGAAGGGGTCGCGCATCGGCAGCACCAGGACGGACGTGCCCAGCCGGACCCGTTCCGTGCGGGCCGCCAGGTACGCCAGGGTGACGAGGGGTTCGTAGACGCCCCCGAACGCGGTGCCGTAGGGCGCGGGCGGCAGGAGGTGGTCGGGCAGCCACACGGTGTGGGCGCCCAGTTCCTCGGCGCGTACGCCCAGGTCGACGAGGGTCCGCGCGGGGGTTCGGGGCGACTCGTTGGGCAGGACCACCTGGAGGCGGGTCGGCTCGCTCATGCGGCGACCGTATCCCGGCTGCTCCCCGCTGGTCCCGCGCTTCGGAAACCGACCGAGGCGACCGCGTCCCCCTTCCCTCGGCCGTGTCGCCGGGATTGACCAGCCGGGCCACCGGCGCCGGCGGGGATCCGATTGGTCGCCGCGCGCCGCTCGGGTCTACCCTCGGGTCGCGCGGGCGGGCCGGAACCGGCCCCCACCTGCGCGGGGTCGTGGCGAGCCCCGAGTCGCGACCCGCACGCCACCGTCGAAAGGCATCCCCTTGCAGTACGTCACACTGAACAACGGCCTCACCATGCCGCAGCTCGGCTTCGGTGTCTGGCAGGTCCCCGACGACGAGGCCCACCGGTCCGTCTCGACCGCGATCGAGGCCGGGTACCGCAGCATCGACACGGCCCGGATCTACGACAACGAGAAGGGCACCGGCCGCGCCATCGCCGACTCCGGCGTGGCCCGCGAGGACATCTTCCTCACCACGAAGCTGTGGAACGACGACCAGGGCCACGACAACGCCCTGAGGGCCTTCGACGCCAGCCTGGAGCGCCTGGGCACCGACTACGTCGACCTGTACCTGATCCACTGGCCCACCCCGGCGCGCGACACCTACGTCGAGACCTGGAAGGCGATGGAGCGCGTCCACGCCGAGGGCCGCGCCAGGGCGATCGGCGTGTCCAACTTCACGGCCGCCACCCTGGAGCGCCTCGTGGGGGAGGCGGAGGTGGTGCCCGCGATCAACCAGATCGAGCTGCACCCCTACTTCTCGCAGTCCGGGATGCGCGCGGCCAACGCCGCCCACGGCCTGCTCACCGAGGCCTGGAGCCCCCTGGGGCAGGGGAAGGGGCTCCTGGAGGACCCCGTCCTGGTCGAGATCGGCGCCCGCCACGGCAAGTCGGCCGCCCAGGTCGTCCTGCGCTGGCACCTCCAGCTCGGCAACGTCGTCATCCCGAAGTCGGTGACCCCGGCGCGCATCCGGGAGAACTTCGACGTGTTCGACTTCGAGCTGACCGCCGAGGACATGGACCGGATCGGCTCGCTCGACCGCGACGGCCGGATCGGCCCGGACCCCGCCGAGGTCAACTAGCCGACGACCCGGCCGTGTTCCTCGTCACGGTCACCCTCCCCGGGCCCGCCGAGTCCCGCTCGGCGGGCCCCGAACATCCCATCACCCTCTGTGCACGTCATGGGATCAGAGGTCTGGTCTCAGGGGTGGTCATCGGATCCCGAACGCCCAGAACCGCACCGGGTCCGCACCAAACTTCACTCGGCCGAATGTCCACTTTCGGACGAGATGAGCAACCCTTACACCAGGGCAAACACCAACAACCCGTGACACATCGGGAAGGGTAGGAGTCCGTTGTGCGCGGCTGGTCAGCGACACCACACCGGGTGCCCCCGCTCCGGAGTGGCGGGGGGCCGAACAGAGGCGTACAGTCCTCTCTGGTGCGCCGGGAAAGTTCACGCGGCGGACACCACATCTCTCTCTACGCGAAACCAGATCCATGACCGTCGTCCCCCTGCGCACAGCGCGCGTGTACCGCTCCGTAACCGCTGAGCGGTCAGTGCACGCCTGGTGCCACAAAGCCCTGAGCCAGTGGCCCGAACTCGGACCCCTTCCGCCCATGGAGACCCGGCTTGGCCCCACACAGGCCTTCCGCGCCTCGGGTGGAAGCGGAACCCCGGTCCTGGTCCTGTCTGGCACCAACTTCAACGCCGCCACCACGGTTCCCGCCGCCCGCGCGCTCGCCGCGGACCGGCCGGTCCTGCTGGTCGACCTTCCGGGACAGCCGGGTCTGAGCTGCAACCAGCGGACCGCGGGCGCCCGGATAGAGGCCTACGGTGGGTGGCTCGACGACCTGCTGCCCCAGATCACGGACGGCCCCGTCATCGTGCTGGGCCACTCCAGGGGCGCCGCGATCGCGCTGTCCTCGACCCCGAACCCGCTCGTCGCGGGGATGCTCCTGCTCAACCCGGCCGGGTTGACCGCGGCGGGTGTCAGCTCGGAGTCGATGCGGGCGACCCTGCCGTGGATGATCCACCCCAACGAGCAGACCAGCACCAGGCTGATCGAGTTCCTCAGCGGTCCGTCCACGGACACCGGCTGCGAGGAGCACCGCTCCGAGGCCGAGTGGCTGACGCTGGTGGCCCGTCACTGCCGCACGCACTCCACGCCGACCCCGCTGCACGCGGAGTCCTTCCTGGCCTGGTCCGGTATCCCGGTCCGGGTCGCCACGGGGTCGCACGACCCGTTCTTCTCGCCCGCGCGCCTGCACGGACCGGCCCGCCGGTTCCTGAACACCGACGTGCGGACCATCGAGGGGGCGGGACACCTGTCCCTGTACGAGCAGCCGGAGAGGGTCGCGGAGCTCCTGCGCGAGTTCGACGCCTGACCGGTACCGCCACGGACCACACCGACGACACCGACGCGCCACTGGTGGCGGCCGCACGACCGCCACCAGCCCGTGCTCAGTCCCGGCCCAGCGCCCGCCGCAGTTCGGGCGCCGACGTGAACACGTGTCCCCGGAGCCCCAGTTTCCCGGCGGCCTCGACGTTGGTCCGGTTGTCGTCCACGAACAACACCTCACCGGCGGGGACGCCCATGCGCTCCAGGCACCACCGGTAGGCCCCGACCTCGGGCTTGGCGTGGCCGATCCGGCAGGAGAGCCCCCGCGTCGGGAACAGGTCCAGTACGCGGGAGTGTCTCTCCTCGAAGCGCGCCGCCAGTTCCGGGGGGATGTTCGAGAGCAGCCCGAGCGGCACGCCCGCGTCGGAGAGCTCCGTCACCAGCGCCACCGAGTCCTCGTTCAGCCGCGACCAGCTGTCCAGGTCCAGCGCGACCAGCCGTTCGATCCGCTCCGGACCGAAGGGCTCACCGAGCAGCTCTCCCACGGCGCGCCAGTAGGCGGGCCCGTCCAGGTCGCCCCGGTCGTAGTCCTGGCGCGGGGCCCAGTACGCGGCCCAGAAGGCGGCGTGGTCGTGTCCGGAGTACTCCACCATCGCGGCGCGGACCGTCGGTGACTGGTCCATGGCGACCACACCAAACATGTCGAACAGCACTGCTTCCACGAGGCACTCCCAGGGTCGAACGGTCGGGGGGTCGGTTCGCAGGCCCTCCTTCCCCCACAGGCACGCGACGAACCTCCTTTCACGGCCGTCCCGGGACCGGTCGGCGGTACCGCCTGGAGGCTGGCCCTGAACCCCGGTTCGGTGGCTTTTATCGCCTTTTCTGGTGAAACATGAGCCGATGAAGTTTTGTCAGCTTTTGTCGACCGTTTTCAGAGGGCTTTCTCGGGGTGGTGGTTCTTTGTCCCGTGAGGGCCGGTTTCGCTGTCAGAATGTGGGCATGTGACCAAAGAGAAGACGTCTGCACTTTGCGCCTCTCTGCCCGAGGCCGACTGGTCGGGGAAAGGATGGGCCCCGCTGGTCGAACCAGCCCGAACCACCAGAAAGCAGCCGGTATGATCGAAAAACTGGCACGGAAGCTGGGTCTGGAGACGAACCCGGCGATCTTCTTCGTCTCGGCGTCGCTGACCGTGTTGTTCGTGGTCTGCGCGATCACCTTCACCGATCAGGTGGACCTGGTCTTCGGTGCCACGTCCGAGTGGATCCTGTCGCACCTGGGGTGGCTCTACATCCTCGGTGTGACCACCTTTCTTATCTTTCTCATCTGGATCGCTTTCAGCCGTTTTGGGCACATTCGTCTGGGCCCGCCCGACAGCAGACCGGACTACAGCAACCTCACGTGGTTCTGCATGCTGTTCGCGGCTGGAATCGGAAGCATCCTCATGTTCTGGGGTGTGGCCGAACCCATCAGCCACTACGCCAATCCCCCGCAGGGAAACGCCGCGCCCGAGACCGTCGAGGCCGCGCAGCAGGCCATGGGCTTCACGCTGTACCACTTCGGCCTGCACACCTGGACGATCTTCTGCCTGCCCGCCCTGGCCTTCGCCTACTTCGTCTACCGCAAGGGCCTGCCCTTCCGGGTGAGTTCGATCTTCCACCCGTTCCTCGGTGACCGGATCAACGGGCCCTTCGGCCGGGTGATCGACATCTTCGCGGTCCTGGGCACCCTCTTCGGTGTCGCGGTCACCATCGGCCTCGGCACCATGCAGATCAACAGCGGGCTCAACACCCTCTTCGGCGTCGAGGAGAGCCGTGTCAACCAACTGATCCTCATCGCCATCGTCACCTGCGTCGCCGTGATCTCCGTGGCCACCGGCCTGGACGTGGGCATCAAGTGGCTCTCCCAGATCAACATCATCATCGCGGTGGCGCTGCTGGTGTTCGTGTTCGCCGCCGGATCCTCCCTCTACCTGGCCAAGGGAGTCATCGAGACCACCGGCGTGTACGCGCAGTGGCTCATACCGCTCTCGTTCTGGAACGACACGTTCGGCAACACCGGCTGGCAGGGCACGTGGACGGTCTTCTACTGGGCGTGGACCATCACGTGGTCGCCGTTCGTCGGCATCTTCATCGCCCGCATCTCCCGGGGCCGCACCATCCGCGAGTTCGTGCTGGGTGTGCTGGGGCTGCCCACGGCCTTCAGCATCGTGTGGTTCAGCGTGTTCGGCCTGTCGGCCTTCGACATCGAGATGAACCAGGGCGGCGGCCTGGTGGAGGAGGTCGTCGGCCAAGGGGACATCCCCGGCGCGTTGTTCTCCTTCCTCACGCACTACCCGTGGACCACCTTCGTCTCGGCCATGTGCATCGTCATCGTGATCATCTTCTTCACCACCTCGTCGGACTCCGCGTCCCTGGTGGTGGACATGCTCTGTTCGGGGACGGAGGAGTCCCCGACCCGCCAGCGCGTGTTCTGGGGCATCACCGAGGGCGTGGTGGCCGCGACCGTGCTCACGGCCTCCGGCGTGGGCGGGTTGGACGCGCTGCAACAGACGATCATCGTGTTCGGGCTGCCGTTCTTCGTGATCGGCTTCTTCATGATGTTCTCCCTGGTGCGGGCGCTCCAGGCGGAGACGGCGGAGAGCTCCGGAGTCCAGCGGGGCCGCCGCGCGCCGCTGTCCGCCCGGTCACGCAGGCTCCGCCGCCAGCACAGGCGAAACCGCGGTCCGTCGTCCGGCGGCAACGGCAACGGCAACGGCGGGAACGGAGGCAACGGCAAGGGCAACGGGAACGGAAACGGTCACGGGAAGCGGGGCGACGGGGCCCTGGAACCCTGAACCACCGGGCCACGTGTCACCCCCGGGGCACCGGCCAGAAGAAGTCGTCGACTCCGAAGTGCAGGGAGAGCAGTTCGGGGTCGACGCGGTCCCGGCCGTAGGCGTCCAGGAACCGGTCCGCGTCCGCCTGGCCGAAGTGGGGGTTCAGGTGACTGAGCAGGCTCCCCACCATCGCGGCCAGGTCCCGGTGCGGGTCGGAGAGCCCCGCCTGGCCGAGGTCCACGAGCCCCCACCCGAGGTCGGCGGTGACCAGGACGTTCGGCAGGCAGAAGTCCCCGTGGGTCACCACCTCCGGCAGGGGACCGGCCCGCTCCACCCGCCGCTCCACCTCCGCCAGAGCACGGGCCGGGTCGGTGCCCTCGTACCGGCTCCCCCGCCAGGAGCGCTGGACCAGACCCGCCGTCACCCGCTCCCGGGCCTGCTCCAGGTTCTCCGCCAGTCCCTCCCGGAACACCACTCGGCCGACGTGCGACGCGTGGATCGTGCGCGCCGCCTCGGCCAGTACCTCGACCAACCGGGGGTGTTCCCGTGCCGCCCCCGGCTCGTGGGCCGGTGTGCCGGGCAGGTGGGTGGAGACCACCCACCGCGACGGCCCCTCCGGCCGTGGCTCGGACTCCAGGACACGCGGCGTCGCCAGGCCGAACCGGGCCATCCACACCGTCCGCGAGATCTCGTCGTCGAGCTCCTCCGCGAGGTCGGGGCGGTCGGTCGGCACCCCCTTGAACACCGCGACCGGGCGGCCGGTGCCGTCGTACAGGCGGAACACCCGGGCCCCGGACAGCCCCACGTGCACCTCCTCCGGGCGCAGGTCGCGCAGGGCGGGATCCTCGAAACGCGGCAGCTCCATGCCCACAGCCTAGGAACCGGGGTGACCGTGGGCCACCGGTTTCCACAGGCGGGAGGAACGGGGAGCGCGACCCGGCCCGGTACGGCCATCATGGGAACCATGACCCTCACGGACGAACACTTCCTCACGGCCACCGCCGACCGCCTCGCCGCGCTCCCCGGGGTCGAGGCGGTCAGCCTCGGCGGATCGCGCGCCCAGGGGACCCACCGGGCGGACAGCGACTGGGATCTCGCCGTCTACTACCGCGGCTCCCGGGAGGAGTTCTCCCCCCGCGACCTGCGCGACGTCGGATGGGAGGGCGAGGTCTCGGAGATCGGCGGCTGGAGCGACGGCGTGTTCAACGGGGGCGCCTGGCTGCGGATCGACGGCCGCCCGGTGGACGTCCACTACCGCGACCTCGACGTGGTGGAGCGCGAGCTGGCCGAGGCCGAGCACGGCCGGTTCCGCGTGGAACCGCTCATGTTCCACCTGGTGGGCATCCCCACCTACCTGGTGGTGGCCGAACTCGCCGTGGGCCGGGTCCTGGTCGGGGACCTGCCCCGCCCCGGCTACCCGGACCCGCTCCGGCGGAGCGCCCCGCCGCGCTGGCGCGGGTTCGCCTCGGCCACCCTCGCCTACGCGGAGCGCGACCACGCCCCGCACGGGCGGGTGGCCCAGTGCGCGGGGATGATCGCCCAGGCGGCCTCGTACACGGCCCACGCCGTGCTGGCCGCACGGGGGGAGTGGGTGACCAACGACAAGGCCCTGCTGTCCAGAGCCGGGTTGGAGGAGGTGGACTTCGTGGTCGCCGGGATGACCGCGGACCCACAGGACCTGCTCGCCGCGGTCGCGGAGACCGGCCGCGTCATCGCCGGGGCCCGCTGACCCGGCCACGCCGCGCCGAGGGAGGGGCCGCAACCCCTGCCCCCGGGCGGTCGGGAACCTACCTGGACCAGGTCGTGCCTTGGGCGGTCGGGAACCTACCTGGACCAGGTCGTGCCTTGGGCGGTCGGGAACCTACCTGGACCAGGTCATGCTGACCACACCGCTGATGGTGTCGTACCCGACCCGGGTGAAGGCCTGGGCCATGGGCACGTTTCCGACGTCCGTCGCGGCACGGACGTACGTGCCGCCCTCCCGTGCCAGGACGCGGGTCCCCTCGACGAGCAGGTCGTCGATGTAGCCGTTGCCCCGGTGCTCGGGCAGCACGGCGATGTAGCTGATGATCGGGTGGTAGGCGTTGCGCGCCGGGATCACGAACCCCACCGGGGTGCCGTCGGGGAGCGTCGCCACCCGCCACCAGGAGCGCGGTGTCGAGTAGTTCGCGAACTCGTCGGCGAAGTTGGCCGCCGCCACCTCCTCGGAGGAGCGTTCCCGGAGGTCCATCCGGTCGTGGGCGTCCAGGGTGCCCTCCAGGGCACGGACCATGAGGCCGAGGATGTCCTCGGTGCCCTCGACACCCCGGTACACCAGGCGGCCGCTGTCCTCGGGGAGCGGGTTCCCGGCCCTCCACTCGTAGCGCAGACGCTCCACGAGCGGGACCGCGCCCGACTTCTCGACGACGGCCAGGCGTTCATCGACTCGGCGCCGGGAGCGCTCGTCGTCGCGCCAGTCGGCGACGTCGAAGCGCAGGAACTCGGGCGGGGGAGTGGTGCCCCGGGCGACCGGGACGCCGTCGGGGAACAGGGCCGCGTTGGCGGTGCTCAGCAGGGCGTCGGCCACGGCCACGCGGTCGACCTCCTCGGCGTCGTCGTCCACGTCGAGCAGGTCCAACAGGAAGGGGGAGTCGTCCTGGGTCCGGCACCACCAGGACAGGCGGGCCAGGAGGCGGTCGCCGTCGAGGGCGACCCACATCCAGGAGGGGCGCCGACGGCCCTGGGCGAGGTCGTCGGCGAGTTCGTCGTTGAGCACGTAGGGGATCCGGTTGAAGAGTCCGAGCTCTTCGGGACCGGTGATGGGGCGGAGGGTCAGGTTGTTCGGAAGAACGGTCAAGGCTGCACCTTCGGTGTGTGCGCCCGCCGTCACCGGGGTCAACGGTGGTCGTCGACCCGGGAGGACACGGACGCGGTGATCACGGGGAACATCGGATGTGCCTCCTTTCGCTTCGTCGCCGCGGCCGGGGGTCGGCGCGGCCCTAGTAGTTGTACCGACGCTCTCGCGGCGCCGCAACCCCTTTGCGGGACCGGGGCGCAGGTTGTCCACAGGCGGGACGAAAGCGGTTGGACCGGTGCCGTCGTGGTGGGCGACCATGGGTTCATGATCCGAGACTTCGACGCCCTCATCGACGAGGCCGCCGCCGAACCGACCGAGGGCTGGGACTTCTCCTGGTTCGAGGGCCGGGCCACCGAGCAGCGCCCGTCCTGGGGGTACCAGCGCGTCATGGGCGAGCGGATGGTCCGCGCCACCGCCGCCCTCGACCTCCAGACCGGCGGTGGTGAGGTCCTCGCCGGAATCCCCGCGTATCCGCCGCTCACCGTCGCGACCGAGGGGTGGCCGCCCAACGTCGTCGAGGCCACCCGGCTGCTGCACCCCAGGGGTGTGGCCGTGGTCGCGGACCCCGACCGACCCCCGCTGCCCTTCGCGGACGCCGCCTTCGACCTGGTCGTGTCCCGGCACCCCGTCACCGTCTGGTGGGACGAGATCGCCCGCGTCCTCACCCCGGGCGGCACCTACCTCGCGCAGCACGTGGGGCCGTCGAGCGTGTTCGAGCTGGTCGAGTACTTCCTCGGCCCACAGTCCAGGGAGACGCGCGAGGCCCGACACCCTGACCACGACCGCGCCGGGGCGGAGGCCGCCGGGCTGGAGGTCGTCGACCTGAGGTCGGAACGGCTCCGGATGGAGTTCCACGACGTCGGCGCGGTCGTGTACTTCCTGCGTAAGGTCGTGTGGATGGTCCCCGGCTTCACCGTGGACGCCCACCGCGACCGGCTCCGGGAGCTGCACGAACAGATCGAGGAGCGGGGACCGTTCGTGGCCCACTCGTCCCGTCACCTGGTCGAGGCCCGCAGACCGGAGCGGTCGCGGGGGTGAGGCGGCTCAGCCCGCCTTGACGTGCTGGACGACCTCGAAGCCCCAGATCTCGCTGTTGGTCGCCGCCGGTCCGCCGTGACCGCCGTGGGCGTGGCCGTCCTTCCTGGCGTCGGCCGCGGCCTGGGCGTGGCCCTTCCGGAAGGCCTGCCCGTTCACCCAGTTCTGGAAGTCCTCCTCGGACCGCCAGCGGGTGTACACGAGGTACTTGTCGGTGCCCTCGACCGGCCGCAGCAGCTGGAACTCCTCGAACCCCTCCTGGTTCTCCACGAGTCCGGCCCGCTTGGCGAACCTCTCCTCCAACGTGGAACCCTCACCCTCGGGAACGGTCAGGACGTTGAACTTCACGACACTGGTCACGCGTGTACCTCCGGACGGTCTGATCCCTGTCAGGGCCAACCTAAGGGACTCGACGCGCCAGCTCACGGCGGGCTCCCCGGAGGGACGGTTCACCCCAGGCCGTGCTTGCGGGCCACGACGCGCAGCATCGCGGCACGGGGCAGCAGCCGCCGGAGCGCGAACACCAGCGGCGCGTTGCTGCCCACCGCGTACAGCGGGCGCGGCCGCTTCGCCTCGATCGCGCCCAGCACCGTCCGGGCCACCCGCTCGGCGGAGACTCCCTTGGCCTCGTTGGCGTTGAGCGTGTCCACCATGGTCCGGTACTCGTCCCGGAAGGGGGAGTCGTCGCCCACGTACTGAGTGCGTCGCTCGCTGATCCCCGTGTTGATCGACCCCGGCTCCACCGTGGTCACGCCCACCCCGAACGGCGAGACCTCGCGCCGCGCGGCGTCCGCGAACCCCTTCACCGCCGCCTTGGTCGCCACGTACGAGGACCGGTACGCCAGGGGGAAGCTGGCCAGCATCGACCCCACCATCACCACGCGCCCGTACCCGCGGGCCCGCATCCCCGGCAGGACCAGCTGGGTGAGGCGGACCGCGCCGAACACGTTGAGCCGGAACACCCGCTCCACGGCGTCCATGGGCAGTTCCTCGATCGGCCCGTTCTGACTCTCGCCCGCGTTGTTGACCAGCACGTCCACCTCACCGGCTGCACGCGCGCAGGCCTCGACGGACGCGTAGTCGGTCAGGTCCAGGGCCAGGTACTCGACCCCGGGCAACGGGTCGGAGACCCGCTCCGGGGCGCGGCTGGTACCGAACACGCGGTAGCCGCGTTCGACGAGGGCGGCGGCCACGGCGGCCCCGATCCCGGAGGAGGCGCCGGTGACCAGCGCGGTGCGACGAGGGGAGGAGGACACGGGGGTGGCCCTTCGGGTCGGGGAGGGGTGGGCCCGCACCACAGTAGCCGTCCCCCGCCCGGAACCCGGAGGTCGGGTTCAGTCCCTGTCGCAGCCCTCCAGCACCAGCGAGAGTCCGGCGCCGAGCAGCCAGAGGTCCTTGGACAGGGGGGTACCGTCCGCCGTGGGTGCGAGGCTGCCCGGCTTGCGCATGCCGGGCGTGCGCAGGTACATGCCGAGCAGCCCGACCGCGAAGGCGCTCAGCCCGGCCCCGGCGAGCCGGTTCGGCACGAGCGGCACCAGCAGCGCGGTGCCCAGGGTGATCTCCCCGGCGCACAGGAGCCGGGCGAAGGTGACCGGGTCGATCTTGTCCAGGAACGGGTACGTGCCGACCGCCATCCCGTGCAGCCCCATGGCGGTGTCCTCGTCGGCGCCGCGCTTGTTCAGCCCGGAGTTGAGGATGGAGGCGCCTGTGGCGAGGCGCAGGACCAGCTGGTGGGGGCGCAGAGGCAGTTTCACGGGGACTCCGGAGCGAATCGACATCGACTTTGGGTAACGAGAATGCTACGTGGAGTAGTCGGCATGTGGCGGTCCCGGCGCACGGGTGTCGGCCGATCGTTTCCGCGCCCGCAGTCCGGTGAGGGCACGGAACCATCGTGGGCGCGGCCGCTCGATGCTCGACTCGGCCCCGGAGGCGGTGACGCCCGGCTCGATTCCGCAGCGGCTTTTTCGTGTGTTGGGCCGTCCTACAGTCGTGCCATGAACGACACACCCCCCGCTCCCCGTCTCGCCAGGATCACCCCGGAGAACGTCGGAGCCGCTTGTGACCTGCGCGTCCACCCTAACCAGGAACGCTTCGTCGCCCCCGTGGAACGGTCCCTGGCGGAGGCCTACGCGGCCCCGCCGAACGTGGCCTGGCCCCGGTTGGTCCTCGCCGGTGACGAGGTCGTCGGTTTCGTCATGGGAGGTTTCGACCCCGACAGCGAAATCGATGCCTTCCGCTGCGGGATCTGGCGACTGAACGTGTCCGCCAGGCACCAGGGCCGGGGCTACGGCAGGTTCGCCGTGGACTCGGTCGCCCGCGAGGCTCGCCGTCGCAGGCAGAACCGAATCACGGTCCTGTGGGTACCGGGAGAGGGCGGCCCCGAGGGCTTCTACCGGGGCGTGGGTTTCGATCCGACCGGAGAGGTTCTGTTTGGCCAGGTGGTCGCTGAGAGGTTCCTGGGCCAGGCTGCTCCCGCCGAGTAACCTCGCGCGGCTCGGGTCCGTCACTCACCACATGACGGGCCCGGGGTCTCCGGGGGAGCTCACCCGCCCGTCCCCACAGGGTGGGGCCTCAGCACTCGTGCGCACGAGCAGGAACGCCAGACCGACCACGGTCGTGGCACCTCGCCGGACGGCGGGCACCGGGGCCGGGGAGGCTAACCCGCTCGGTCCTGGAGGTCACGCGGTTTTCCCGGTGCCCCGGTCACCCGGGGACACCCGCGCCGTTGTGGGGTCAGCCCTGCCCGAAGCGGTCCCGGGCCTCGTCCGCGGCGGCACCCATCGGGTCCTCAGCGATACCGCCGAGGGTCTCCGCCTGGTCCTGGAACCCCTGGACGCCCTCGGACACCTGGTCCGTGACGCCCTCGGTCACGCCGCCCAGGGCGTCCTCCGCGTACTGGCCGTAGTCCTGACCCACCAGGTCCTGGCCGGTCTCCTGGAAGGTGCCCATGGCCTCCTCGGCTCCGCCGCCCACCTGGTCCAGGCCCTGCGTCACCCCGTCCGTGACCTGTTCCGCCGTATCTCCGAACAGACCCTTGAACCAGTCGATCACGTCACTGAACATCGCTCTTCTTTTCTTCCATGGGCCGGGGCCCGGATGGCAGTCGTCTGCACCCTTCTACCCGCCTGGAGTAAGTACCCCGTAAGGGTTTCCAGTGCGGCGAGGGGCCCCGGAGGCCACCGTGAAGCCCGCGTTCTGGCCGCGGGTCACCAAAGCCCGAGGCCGCCTTCTCGACCTGCGAAAACGCGGGACGGAAGGCATCAGTCCGATCACTCTCCGTGGTTTTCGCTCCCACGGGCAGTCGGGGCTCGACATCATGTGAGAGCAGCACCACACGAAGACGAGGACCAACGGAGGCCTCGTGGGCAGGCAAGGGTTGACCAGGATCGCGGTGACCACCGTGGTCACTGTGAGTATAGGGATGGCTACGGGCTCTGCCGTCCAGGCCGACGAGCGGGAGGCCGAACCCCTCGCCTACGTCGCGCTCGGGGACTCCGCGGCCGCCGGGCCCCTCATTCCGGACCAGGACCCGAACATCGCGTGCCTGCGCTCCGACCGCAACTACCCCCGCGTCGCCGCCGACCTGCTCGGCGCCGACCTCACCGACGTCACCTGCTCGGGGGCCAAGGTCTCCGACTTCTCCGGTCGGCAGTTCGGGCTCCTGGCCCCGCAGTACGACGCCCTGAGCGAGGAGACCGACCTGGTCTCCCTGACCATCGGCGGCAACGACGTCGAACTGGTCGGCGCCGCGCTGAGCTGTGTCAACCTCCTGCGTGAGCCGCTCGGCCTCTCCTGCGAGGAGCGCTTCACCCGGGGCGGTACCACGGACCGCGTCGCCGGGGACATCGACGCCTGGGAGCCGGTGCTCGACCAGGCCCTCACGGAGATCCGGGACCGCGCTCCCCAGGCCGAGATCGTGGTCGCGGGCTACGGAACCTATGTCCGCGAGGGCGGCTGCTGGCCGGTCCAGCCCGTGTGGGGCCGCGACGCCGACTACATCCAGGGATCGGTGAACCACCTCAACGAGGCGCTGGAGCGGCAGACCCTCGCGCACGGCGGCACCTACGTCGATCTCGCCGCCGTCAGCGAGGGGCACGACGTGTGCGCGCCGCCCCGCGAGCGCTACCTGGAGGGCCTGGTCCCCACCAGCGTCGCGGCCCCCCTGCACCCCAACGCCCGGGGAATGGCCGCCTTCGGCGCCGCCCTGGCCGAGGCCGTCGGCGTCCCCCAGCCAGCCGAGGCACTCTGACCGGACCCGCGAACGGCCGGGGCCCACCCGGCCGTTCCGGGACGTGGTGGCGGACACGGGCAAAACCCGTGGCGCCGGTGGGTCCGGTCCGTGCATGATGTCGGGGCCGACGTCACGCCTGGAGGAACCGCACATGATCGCCCGGATCGACCCGCACGACGCCCACGCCTTCGAGTCCTGGTACGAGGCCTACCGGGAGGCCTGGATGGAGGGGCGGGGGACCGGGGCCGCCATCCCGCGCGAGGCCCTGCGCGGATCGGTGACCACGGAGCGGGACGACATCGCCTACCAGCTCCACGCGGCCCACGAGGGGGACCGGGTGGTGGGCACCCTGATGCTGGAGCTCGGCCTGAAGGAGAACACCGAGCACGCCGACGTGTCCGTCACCGTCGTCCCCGACCGGCGCCGACGCGGTCTGGGAACCCGGCTCCTGGCTGTGGCCGAACGGGAGATGGCGGAGCTGGGACGCACCGTCGCGGCCACCGAGGTCCCCGTCCCGGCCGGGGAGTCCAGGCAGACCTGGCCCGGCGCCCGCTTCGCGCTCGCGCACGGGTTCACCGTCGGACTGGAGGAGGACTCGCTCCTCCTGGACCTGCCCGTGGACCCGGCACTCCTCGCCCGGCTCCGCCCGGACACCGGCGCCTACCGGATGCTCGAGTGGACCGGCGCCTGCCCCGACGACCTGGTCGAGGCCTACGCCGACCTGTACACGGTCATGCAGCGGGACATGCCCGCCGGGGACCTGACGTACGCGCCCGAGGTCTGGGACGTGGAACGCGTCCGCGCGTTGGAGGCTCGGCGCGCGGCGACGGGCACGGTCGCCCTGGTCACCGTCGCGCAGGCGCCCTCGGGTGAGCTCGCGGGCTTCACGGTCCTGTCCCTGGTGGAGGGCGAGGACGTCGTGGGCCAGGAGGACACCCTGGTGGCGGGCGCGCACCGGGGCCACCGCCTGGGCCTGGCCCTCAAGGTCCACAACCTGGAGCGCCTGATCCGCGACTTCCCCGACCGCCCGGCGGTGCGGACCTGGAACGCCGTGGGCAACGGGTACATGCGCGCCATCAACACGGCCCTGGGCTTCAGGGTCGAGGAGCGCTACCTCGAACTCGAACGCGCGGACGTCTAGGGGACACCCCGGTCCAGGATTCGTCCTCGGTCGAGGGCGGGCAGGGGCCGTACTCCAGCGCGGCGTCGGCGGCCAGCCCGATCACGTGGCCCCGCACCTCCAGTCGGGACTGCCAGTCTCCGGGGAAGGCGTGCACCCCGTACCGGGCGCCGACCAGGCTCCCGCACAGCGCCCCGAGGGTGTCGCTGTCCCCCGAGTGGTTGACGGCCAGCCGCAGCGCGGACCGGCCGATCCCGGACACGTTCGGATCGCCTGGTGAGCGGGCGAGGTCGTCGGTGCGCAGGGCCACGCACACCGCCACCGCGAGGGCTTCCTCCGAGGTCCACCCGTGACCGAGTTCGGCCAGGTCCCGGGCGGTGGGGACACCCGCGTCGGCCTTCGCCGCAGCCGCGTCCAGCGCCCGGGAGACCTCCTCATGGCCGGTCCGTTCCTCCAGCAGCTCGCGGGCCCGCGTGAGGGAGGCAGTGATCTCCCCGCCCCGGACCAGCCCCCAGATGGTCGCGGCGAACACCCCCGCGGCCAGGTGGGCGGTCCGGTGTCCGTGGGTCAGCGCCGCCACCCGGGTCGCGAGCTCGAAGGCGTCCTCCGCCGCGCGTACACCGAACCCGCACGGGGCCACCCGCACCACGGCCGCGCATCCCTTGGAGTTGTTGACCGGCGCGGGGCGGTTCCGCGCCTGGCGCAGCGCCGCCACCGTGGCGGCGCCGTAGCCGCGAGGAGCGTTCAGGGGGTCGTCGGAGTCCAGCGGCCCGGGGCCGTCGTCCCGGTGGATGCGCTCCCATTCCAGGTAGGCGTCGAGCACCATGCCCACGGACGCCCCGCCGATCCCCCTGTTCCGCGCGCGTACGGAGGCCCGGACGAGGGCGTCGCAGGTGCGCAGGGTCAGCTGGGTCTCGTCCGTGATCGCACCGATCCCGTAGGAGCCCTCGACGTACTCGGTGAGCCCCTGGGGGCCGTGGCGTTCGTGGATCTGGTCGAGTCCGAGTCCCTCGACAGGGGCGCCGAGCGCGTCACCGACCGCGCCGCCGATCAGGCAGCCGGTCAGGCGGTCGGGAAGGGGGTGGGGGGTCCGCATTGCTGGATGCTAGGCGCCAGCGGTCCCGCGTACAAGCCCGGCGGGACGGGCTCTTCCGAAGCGCGGCGCTCGGTGACCCCGGCGCGGGACCCGCGGTGAGCGGTGTGCGATCCTTCAAGGGTTGACCATCGCCCTTCGGGCTGGTCAGGGCCTGTGCGGTTGGTCACGAGGGCCGGGATTCCCGGTATCTCTGATTTAAGATCGGGTTAATAGGAAATTCGGGATGTTCCTCCCGTTTCCTGAACCACCAGCCCGCAGTACGCAAAGGACCCTCATGCGCCGCGCCACACTCGCCGTCCCCGCCGCTCTGGCCCTGTTCGCGGTGACCGCCTGCGGTGCTCCCTCCGAGAACGCCTCGGCCCCCTCCGACGGAGCCGACACCCTCGTCGTCGGAGCCACCGCCGTCCCGGCCGGTGACATCCTCGCGTTCGTCCAGGAGGAACTGGCCGCCGACGCCGGCCTCCACCTGGAGATCCAGGAGTTCTCCGACTACATCGCCCCCAACACGGCCCTCGCGGAGGGGCAGCTGGACGTCAACCTCTACCAGCACGAGCCGTTCCTCCTGGAGTTCAACGAGGGCAACGGCACCGACCTGGTCGCCGTCGAGCAGATCTACCTGCCCCCGCTCGGCCTCTACTCCAACCGCGTCGACTCCCTCGACGAGCTGGAGGAGGGTGCCGAGGTCGCGCTCCCCAACGATCCCACCAACGAGTTCCGCGCGCTCCTCCTGCTGGAGGAGGGCGGCCTGATCACTCTCGCGGACGGGATCGACGAGGCCACCTTCAGCCTGAACGACATCGAGGACAACCCCCTCGACCTCGACTTCCGCGAGGTGGAGGCGGCACAGCTGCCCCGCTCCCTGGACGACGTCGACGCGGCCATCGTCAACAACAACTACGCGCAGGAGGCCGGGCTGGACTTCGAGGAGGACTCGATCCTCCTGGAGGAGGTCGAGGGCAACTCCTACGTGAACGTCCTCGCGGCCCGCTCCGACAACGCCGACGACCCCCGCGTCGCCACCCTCGTCGAACTGCTGACCTCCCCGGAGACGGTCCAGTTCATCGAGGACGAGTACCAGGGCAGCGTCATCCCCGCCACCACGGGCTGACCCGGCCCGGAGGGGCTCCCCCCGGAGGGAGGGAGCCCCGGCGCTCAGGGCGTCACCAGCCGTCGAAGGTGGCGCCCCCGTCGGTGGAACGAGCCACGTGGAGGTCGGCCACCACGATGACCTGGTCCTCGTCGGCGTGCAACGCCTCCGGCGTACCGGGCAGCTCACCGGTGCGCTCCCAGCTCCCACCGGCGTCGTCACTGCGGTACACGCCGCCGTCCACCGCCACTCCGAACACCGTCGAACCCCCGGGGACCCAGTCCACCAGGGCCAGCGGGGGAGCGTCCGGGACCGCCTCGAACCCGGCTCCGCCGTCCGTGGAACGGACCGGTCCCTGCTGGGTGGTGGCCACGACGGTCCGCCCGTCGTCCGAGACGGCCAGGGCGGCCGCCTCCACGTCCGGGTCCAGGTCCGTCCACTCGACGCCGTCCTCGGTGGCGCGCAGCGCGCCGTCGAAACCGACCACCAGGTCACCGGCGGAGGCCAGCGCGTGGAAGTCGGACTCCCCGGCCAGGGAGAGGGCCTCCCAGCTGCCGCCGCCGTCCCGGGTCTCGATCAGCCCGACCGGGTTCGGCATGTCCGTGTCGCCCTCCGGGTGCCCGCTGGCCAGGTAGTGGCCGGGGCCCTGGACCGCGAATCCCATGAGGTCGATCGCCGGGCCGACGTGTGTCGGGACCGTCGCCTCCCGAGTGCGGCGGTCCGGCGCGGGCAGCGTGTACAGGCCCGCGTGCGAGGCCACCAGGACCTCGCCGGACTCCGGGTCCACCCCGGCACCGTGCACGTGCTGGGCCTGTTCGGGCAGGGCGACCCCCACCGTGTTGCCCGAGGCCGCCCCCGCCCCCGCCTGGGCGCTGTCACCGTCCCCGTTCGAGCAGGCGGAGGCGACGGTGATCAGTCCCGCCGCGGCCATCGCGGTGAGGGCCCGTGTGCGTGTTCCGTTGTTCATGTCTCTCCCTCTCGGTCCGACCTCGGTTCACGGGGGCGGCGCTTCGGGCGCCGCCCCCTCGTGGACCTCAGTGCTCCGAGTGGTCGCCCTCCTCGGTGGCCTCGGCACCGTCCTCGCCGGAGTCCTCGACGCCCAGCAGCTCGTTCATCTGCTGGATCTCGCTCTCCTGGGCGTCGATGATCTCCTGGGCCAGCTCGCGGGCCTCGGGGTTGACGCCGTCGTCGAGCTCGGTGCGGGCCATGTCCACGGCGCCCTCGTGGTGCAGCACCATGAACTCCAGGAACAGGGTGTCGAACCGCTCGCCCTCGGCGCCCTCCAACTCGGTCATCTGCTCCTCGGTGAGCATGCCGTCCATGTCGGAGTGGTCCATCTCGGACTCGCGGTCGGCCCCCCAGGAGTCGAGCAGCGTCTCCATCTGCTCGATCTCGGGCCCCTGGGCGTCGCGGATCTCCACCGCCAGCTCCTTGACCTCGTCGCCCGCGCGGGTGTCGGCGAGGTCGGCCATCGTGACGGCCTGCTCGTGGTGGGGGATCATCATCTGCGCGAACATCACGTCCGCGTCGTTGTGCTCCGCCACCTGCTCCTCGCTCTCCGAGGTGGTGTCGGCGGCGTCGTCACCCCCGTCGCCGCAGGCGGTGGCGAACAGGGCGGTGGCGAGTGCGGCGGCCGCCGCGCCGAGGGCTCGCTTCTTCAGGGCACGCTGGTACGGGGTCATGTCGACCCTTCCTCTCGGTGGTCTCCTCGCCGCGCGGGAACCGGGTCCGGCGCGGCCGTCGGTGGCGCGTGGGCGCGGAGCCGACACGGGCGTGCCGGGTCCGCGCGGGCATCTAGACGCGCAGCACCTGGAGGCGGGCCAGCGAGGGTTCGTCGGGGGTGGGGAAGGGCGGCAGGGGAGCGCTGCGGAACGGGGCCACGGGTTCGGCCGGTGCCCCGGGCCAGCGCGTGAAGGCGACGGCGGCGATCCCCAGCAACACGACCACGAAGGATCCGAGGGTGAGGCAGACTGAGGTCGGGTCCAGTTCGGGAAGGTCCGACACGCTCGCGGAGGGTGCGGGGGAGACGCTCGCGGCGACGCGTTCGAGCGTGCCGTGGTCGTCCGTCGCGGCGTACAGGGAATCCGCGTGCGGGGCCTGTGTGGGCTGGGCCGACTGGACCGCGGTGGTCGAGGCGTGCGCCTCGTGCTGGAGGTGGCCCAGGGTGTGCATGGCCGAGAACCCGATGAGCAGCGCGGCGATCAGCAGGACCCGCGTCCAGGCGAGTCCCGCGCGGCTGCTCGGTTCCGACGGCGACATGTGCGCCAGCATACCCTTACCCCGATGGGGTACGTGATCGGGTCGCGCGCACCGTTCCGGGAGGTCGCGCCGCACACGCGAGGGGCCCGGCACGGGTCGGTGCCGGGCCCCTCGGTCGTCGCTAGGGCAGGTACGCCGGTTTGCTGGCGCGGCTCTCGTGGTGCAGCCGGTGCACGGCGGTCACGTGGTACGTGGTGTCGGCGGACTCGGGAACCGCGTAGACCGCGGTGCCGTCGTCGCCCGCGCGTACGGTGCCGAGCAGGTTGCGCGGGTCCTCGATCCCGCACGGCGCCTGCCCTCGGACGGGCTTGCCGTCGAAGGCGTACACCGCGTAGTACGCGGGCGCCTCGCCCGGTCCGGGCGCGATCTCCAGGGTGTCCCCGCCGTTCGCGGTCACCTTGGGCGGGGCCGGGACGGTCCCGCCGAGGTCCTCCTTGACCGGGACCAGCGCCGGGCTGGAGTAGTGGTCCTCGACGAGGATCCCCATGGCCTCCCTCGCGTTGGTGCGCAGTGAGGTGGCGCTGAAGTAGACGTCCCCCTGGACTCCGGGGTGGTCTCGGTTGAAGTCCAGGTGCGAGGAGAGCTCGTTCGGGTCCTGCCAGGCGCCCGCGTTGCCGACCTTGTAGGCGGCCTGACCGATGTACAGGTGGGTGCCGGTGCCCTCCGCGACCTCCTCCCACCAGGGGACCAGGGCGGCGTAGTCCGCGACGGGCAGCCCGATCTCCCAGTAGACCTGCGGGTTGATGTAGTCGAGCCAGCCCTCCAGCACCCACTTGCGGCTGTCCGCGAACTGGTTGTCGTAGGACTGCGAGCCGTTGGTGTCCGAGCCGTTCGGGTCGGTGCTGGCGTTGCGCCAGATACCGAAGGGGCTGATGCCGAACTTCACGTACGGCTTGACGGAGTTCACCGCCTCGCTCATGCCCTGAACCATGAGGTCGACGTTGTTCCGCCGCCAGTCAGCGATGTCGTCGAACCCCGCACCGTGCTCGGCGTAGGTGGCCGCGTCCGGGATCTCCTCGCCGGAGACCGGGTACGGGTAGAAGTAGTCGTCGAAGTGCACGCCGTCGAGGTCGTAGTTCTCGACCGAGTGCATCATCGCCTCGATCACGAACTCGCGTGCCTCGGGGATGCCCGGGTCGTAGTACAGCTTCCCGCCGTACTCGAACACCCAGTCGGGGTTCTGGCGGGCCGGGTGGTCCTCGACCAGGGCGTTCGGGTCGTCGTGCATGGCCACGCGGTACGGGTTGTACCAGGCGTGGAACTCCAGGTTGCGGGCGTGCGCCTCCTCGACCGCGAACTCCAGCGGGTCGTACCCCGGGTCGCCGCCCTGCTCACCGGTGAGCCACTCGGACCAGGGTTCGTACGGCGACGGCCAGAAGGCGTCGGCGGTCGGTCTGATCTGCACGAACACGGCGTTGAGCCCGTTGTCGACGGCCTCGTCGTACAGGTCGGTCAGGTCGGCCTGCTGCTGTTCCGGGCTCTGACCCTGCTCGGTGGGCCAGTCGATGTTCTGCACCCCGGCGATCCACTCGGCCCGCATCTGGTGCTTGGGCGGGGCCTCGGGGTCGGTCTCGCAGGGCTGTCGGTTCACCGGTTCCGGTGCGGCCGCGGCCTGCGGAGCGTGGAACAGCGCCGCGGTCAGTGCCGTGGCGAGGGCTCCCGCGAGGAACGCGGTCCGGGGGCGTGGTGCGGCGGTGCGGGGGAACGGAGCCGAGGCCTCGTGGTGTCTGGACGGTCGGTTCCGGTTCGGGTACGCCAAGGTTGCTCCTTCAGGCCTGCGCCGCACGGCCGGGGCCGCGGGGCGCCCCCGTCGGGCGCTCCTGCGGGTGCCCGTGTGCGACGGTCAGCTCGGGCTTAGGAGAAAACCTTCATGATTTGTCCGCCGATTGCAACACTCCTACGCGAGGTTGCGACAGATAGGTGAAATGAGAGTTTTTTCGTGAAAATCCCGTCTTGGTGGGTTTTCCACCCCGTGTGCCCCTGCGGCTAGGGAGCCTCCAGCGGCGAGGTGAGGAGGAGCCCGGCGCCGGTGGCGGTGCCCCCGCCGACGCCGTGCAGCGCCAGGTCCTGGAGCGCCTCGCTGTCCCGGACCACGGCCTCGCCGGTGAAGTGGTGGCGCGCGGGTCGGCCGCCGAGGCGCTTCCACTGCGCCGACGTCACCTGGAGCGCCTCACCCAGCTTGAGGTCCAGCCACGCCTCGAACTCCTCCTCCGGCAGCGCGACCTTCTTGCTGCGCGGCTTCCCGCCCTCCTCGGCGGGGGCCACCTCGCGCTGCGCGGTCGGCGCGGTGACCAGCTCCCAACGGACGGTCTCACCCTCCACGTGCCGGGTCATCGGCTGGATCGACGCCGAGACCGCGCCGGGGACCTTGCCCCAGGCGGGAGCGGTGTCGGAGCTGACCACCAGCATGGTGGGGGACAGGCGCACCCAGAGCATCCGGGCGTCGGTCTCGGCGGAGGGGTCCAGGGCCCGGCGCACGGCGCGGCCCATCACCGCCCACTGGTCCATTCCGGCGCTGCGCTTGGGGTCGAGGCTGATGCGGGACAGGTACAAGGAGATCCGATCCGGGTCGTGCCGTGGCGGCGGTGTGCGGGCGCGGGACCGCGCCGTGGACCTCAGCCTACGAGGGGTGGGCGCCTGGTCAGCCCAGGGACGGACCGGGCGGCCCGACCCCTCGGAGGTCAGGCCCAGGTCGAGTGCAGGGCGTGCTCGAAGTCGGTGTACCCGGCCCGCCGGAACGCCCCCGCCATCGGGGTGTTGCCCACGTCGGTCGCGGCCCTGATCCGGGGAACGCCCAGGTCGGCCAGGACACGGGTCCCCTCGGCCAGGAGGTCGTCCACGTACCCGTGGCCCCGGTGCTCCGGCAGGACCGCCACGTAGCCGATCACCGGGTTGTAGTGGTTGCGGCCGGGCGTGACGAACCCGACGGGCGCGCCGTCGGGCAGGGTCGCGATCCGCCACCAGTCCCGGGGGCTGGTGTACCGGCCCATCTCCTCCGCGAAGTGGCGCTCGGCCTCCGCGCGCGGTGTGTTCCGGGACAGGTTCTCGCGGCTGTGCGCGTCGAGGGTGCCCTCCAGGACCCGGGCCATCAGGCCCAGCAGCTCCTCACTGTCCCGGGGCCGACGGAACGACAGGCGTCCGCCCGGCGGCGCGATCGGGGTCCCGGGAAGCCACTCCAGCCGCAGCCGCTCCACGAAGAGGCGGGCCCCGGACCGCTCCAGGGCGGTCAACCGCTCCCGGACCGGACGGGCGGTCTCCGCACGCGCGGCCCAGTCGGCGGGCACGTGGCGGACGTGGTCCGGCGGGACCGTGCCGGGCGGCAGGACCCGGGGGAGGGCGGCGCGCAGCAGCCGTTCCAGGGCGTCCACGCGGTCGGCGGCGGCGTCGTCGACGTCGAGGACGTCCAGCAGGAAGGGGGTGTCGTCCTCCTGGGACGCCCACCAGGCGGCCCGGGCGACGAGGCGGTCGCCGCGCAGGGCGACCCACATCCACTCGGGGCGGCGCCGACCGGCGCCGAGGTCGTCGGAGAGCTCGTGGTTGAGGGTGTAGGGGAGCCGGTTGAAGAGGTCCAGCTCCGCGCGCCCGGTGATCGGGCGCAGGGTGAGGCGGTCGTGTTCGGTGGTCACTGCACACTCCGGTGGGAGGGCGCCCGAGGGGTCAGCGGTGCTCCGCCGGTCGGTGGGACTCGGGCGCGGTGGGGGCGTCGGGAACGTTCATCGCGTTGTCCCTCCCTTTCCTTCGTGTGCTTCCGGCACGGTGCCGGGCCCCCTTCCTACCGGACCCGGCGCCGTGCCGCACGCGAATTGACCGGCGGCTCTAGGAGAGGGCGTCACCGATGCGCGGAGCCAGGTGTTCCAGCGCGTAGGGGACGGACAGCACCGAGTTGTAGGTGACCGCGCCGCGCTCGTGCAGGGAGGTGGTGACGACGGCGTCCTCACGCACCACGTCCAGGGACTCGAACACGCTGGCCCCCTCGGTGATGTCGAAGTCCTCGTCGTCGCTCATCACCAGCAGGAGGTCGCCGTCGAGCAGGTCCACCCGCTCGGTGGACAGCTCCACGAAGAAGCCGTCCCCGGTGTCCCGCTCGCTGATCGCCTCGGGGATGGTGAAGCCCAGCGAGGTGAGGAACCGGCCGCGGGCGTCGCCGGGAAGGTAGGCGCCGTACTTGCCGTCGTAGGGCAGGACGGCGGTTCCGTCGAGGCCCTCGAACTCGGGGTGGTCGGCGCGGGCCCGCTCGAAGAGCTCGTCGGTGGCCGTGTTGAGGGCGGCACCCTCCTCGGGACGCCCGAGCGCGGTGGCGATGGTCTCCGTGGCCTCGTCGCGGGGCACGGTGTAGGCGGCGACCCCCTCCGGCCGGGCGACCACGGGCGCGATCTGGGAGAGCGTCTCGTAGGTGCTGTCGTCGAACCCGGCGGAGACACCGATGATGAGGTCGGGTTCGAGGCTGGCCACCTGCTCGATGTTGGGCTCGGAGTCCGAGTCGATCCGGGTCAGTTCCGCGTCGCCGACCAGCTCGTCGGTCCACGGGCCGAGACCGGACTCGTAGAACGTGTAGCCGGTGTTGCCGACCGGCACGAGGCCCAGGGCCAGGACGGCGTCGGCGTCGGTGACACCGAGGGTGACCACGCGGGTGGGCTCCTCCTCGATGGTGGTGCTGCCGAACTCGTGCTCGACGGTCACCGGGAAGGCTCCGTCCTCGGCCTGGGACGCGGCGTCGTTCCCGGGGGCGTCGTCAGCGGTCCCGCACGCGGTGAGGGGCAGGAGGAGGACCAGGGCGCACGCGAGCGTGCGCGGGGCGGGACCGGGGGACATGAGACTCCGTTCGGCTAAGGTTAGGCACGCCTATCTTATCCCTGCTGGTCACCCTTGTGACGGTTCGGGGTGGTTGACAGGGCGACCCCGGTGCCTCACCCTCGCTCCTATGGGAACCCCCTTGCCGAGTCGCCCGACCGCCCGCCGGTCCGCGCGGGCCCGTCGCGGAACGCCGGGTCTGATCCAGCGCCGTGGCCGTCTGGGTTCCCCTCCGCACTGCTGACCCTCCGGGCCCCCGTGGCCCGTGACGCCGGTGCGTCGATTCCACCTTCCGCGGGTAGGTGCTGACCAGTCCCTGATCACCCAGCGTGATCGTTCCCGATCCGTTTTGTCGTTATTTCCGACCAGAAAGGCAGGAAACATGACCCCGACCGCCGCTCCCGAGGCCGTCCGGACCCTCCGGGAGAGCTCCGCAGTGGACACCGCCCTGGTCGAGGGGCCGCGCACGTTGCGCCGACTCCCCGAGGGCGCCGTCTCCCGCCCCTACGAACTGTTCGAGGTCCGGCCGCTCGGGGCGCTCATCGGAGCCGAGATCCACGGGATCGACCTCCGGGACGAGATCGGTGACGAGCTGCGCGACGAGCTCAACCGCGCGCTCCTGGAGTTCAAGGTGATCTTCTTCCGCGACCAGCCCATCGACTCCGCCCGCCAGCAGGAGATCGCCCGCCTGTGGGGCGACCTGGAGACCAACCCGTTCATCGAGCGGGGCGACGACGCGCACGTCGCCCGGTTCGCCAAGGGTGAGGCCCCGCCCAGCTACGAGAACGTCTGGCACACCGACGTCACCTGGCGCGAGGCGCCCGCCCTCGGCGCCATCCTGCGCCTGGTCGAGGTCCCGCCGATGGGCGGCGACACCATGTGGGCCGACATGGCCGCCGCGTACGACAACCTGCCCGACGACGTGAAGGAGCGCATCGAGGGGCGCACCGCCGTGCACGACGTGATCCCCGGGTTCGTCCGGTTCCTGGACGAGGACCGCCTGCTGGAGTGGCAGGACCGCTTCCCGCCGGTCGAGCACCCCGTGGTGCGCGTCCACCCCGAGACCGGCCGCCGCACCCTGTTCGTGAACGTCTCCTTCACCACGCGCATCGTCGGGATGGAGAAGGCGGAGAGCGACGAACTGCTGCGCTACCTCTTCCAGCAGGCACACACCCCCGAGTACCAGGTGCGGTTCCGGTGGGAGCGGAACTCGGTCGCGTTCTGGGACAACCGCGCCACCCAGCACTACGCGGTGAACGACTACCACCCGCACCCGCGCGTGGCCGAGCGCGTCGCGATCGTCGGGGACCGCCCCTTCTGATCCCCGCGGCCCCCGCCCCCGCCCCGGGGCCGGGGGCCCGCTCACCCCGGAGGGCCCACGGAAAAGGCGTTGTGGCCCAGTGGGGCCTCGGACACACTGGCTCGGACAGCGGGCACCCACGCCCGAACCCCCGCGTCCGAGGAGCGACATGTCCACCCTCCGGGTCACCGCCGAGCGACTCACGATCCTTCCCCACCCCAACGCCGACGCGCTGGAGCTGGCCCAGGTGGGGCTCTTCCGCGCGGTCGTCGCCAAGGGTGCCTACCGCACCGGGGACTGGGCGGTCTACATCCCGGAGAACGCCGTCCTGCCCGAGGGGCTCGTCGACGAGCTCGGACTGACCGGCAGGCTCGCGGGCGCGAAGAGGAACCGCGTGCGGCCCGTCCGGCTGCGGGGCGAGGTCTCCCAGGGCATCGTCTGCCGCCCCTCGGCGCTGGCCGACCGCGACCTCGCGGCCGATCACGAGGCCGGGACCGACCTCGCGGGCGAGCTCGGCGTCACCAAGTGGGTGCCCGAGGTTCCGCTGCACATGAGCGGCGACATGGCGCCCGCCCCCGATCTGCTGCGGTGGATCGAGGTCGAGAACATCAAGCGCCACCCCGACGTGTTCGAGCCCGGGGAACCGGTCGTTGCCACGGAGAAGATCCACGGCACGGCCTGCCTGTACACCCTGGTCGCCGGATCCGGGGAGGAGTACGTCTCCTCCAAGGGTCAGGGGGCGAGGAGCCTGGCGCTGGTGCGCTCGGAGGCCAACCTCTACTGGAGGGCCGTGATCACGTACGGCGTCGGCAAGGCCGCGCGCGCCCTCGCGGAGCGCTTCGGAGCCGACCGGGTGGGTGTGTTCGGAGAGGTGTTCGGCGCCGGGGTGCAGGACCTCGCGTACGGCGAGTCCGGCCGCGGCGAGCGGCCCGGCTACGCGGTGTTCGACGTCCGCCTGGACGTGGACGGAGAACGCCGGTGGATCGACGCCGCCGACCTGCCCGCCCTGCTCGCGGAGGTGGACCTGCCCCCGATACCGGTGGTGTACGAGGGACCCTACGAGGAGTCCGCGCTGTTCGACGCCGCGAGCGGAACGGAGACCTGGAGCGGGTCCGACCTCCACCTGCGTGAGGGCGTGGTCGTACGGCCCGCCCTGGACCGCTACTCGGAGGTCCTGGGCGGCCGGGCGGTCGCCAAGTTCGTCTCCGACGCCTACCTGACCCGCCGGGGAGGCACCGAGTTCGAGTAGCCGGGGGACGGCCGCGCCCCAGCGGCCGTCCCGTGGCACGCGGACTCACGCGGCGGGGCTCGGGCCCTCCTCCCGGGCGACGGGCGCGGTGGACTCCCCGGGAGTGTCGGGCGCCCCGGCGTCCGCCGAGGGGGCGTCGTCCGGGTGGCGGCGCGACAGCAGGTAGCCGAGCCCCAGCACGATGCCCGTCCCGATCGCCGTGTACCAGGTGAACCCGATCAGCCCCGGCTGGAAGAGGAACAGCCAGGACATGGTCGCCACCGCCACGGCGAAGGCCAGGATCGCGTCGGTCTGCCGTGCCCGGCGCACCCACAGCCCCAGGAGGAAGGCGCCCAGCAGGCCGCCGTAGGTCAGGCTCGCCACGGACAGCCCGAGTTCGACCACCGGGTTGTCGGTGCCGGTGAAGAACGCCGCCACCCCGACGAACACCAGCCCCCAGCCGAGGGTGAACAGTCGGCTCAGCCGCAGCGCCTGGGCGTCGGGCAGGCTCCGCCGGGAGAACTGCTGGTACAGGTCGGCCATGGTCGAGGAGGACAGCGCCGACAGCGACGAGGAGAGCGTGCTCATCGCCGCCGCCATGATCCCCGCGAGCAACAGGCCCGCCAGCCCCGTGGGCAGGCCCTCGACGATGAACACCGGGAAGAGCTCGTCGGAGGTGCGGAGCCCGAGCTCCGCCACCGAGGCCGCCTCGAAGTACGAGTACAGCGCCAGGCCCACGGTCAGGAACAGCGCGAACTGGAGGAACACCACCACTCCGCTGACGATCACGGCCTTCTGGGCGTCCCGCAGGCTTCGGCAGCCCAACAGGCGCTGCACGACGATCTGGTCGGCCCCGTGTGAGGCCGTGGACAGCAGGGCGCCGCCCACCAGGGCCGTGACCGTGGCGTAGGGCGCCGAGACCGGGTTCGAGGTGAGGTCCAGGAACTGGGTCTTCCCGGCGTCGGCCGCCGCCGCGAGGAAGTTCACGTCCAGGCTGGAGGCGATGACGGCCAGCGTGACCACGCCGCCCACCACGTACACGCCCATCTGGAGCACGTCCACCCAGACCACGGCCCTGATCCCGCCCACCAGGGTGTAGAGGATCGTGACCACGCCCAGGACCGCCACGATCACGAAGTACGAGGTGTCCAGCCCGAGCGAGTCCAGGACGATCTTCATGGGGATGGCCGCCGCGAACAGCCGCACCCCGTCCGCGAGCAGCCGGGTGAACAGGAACGTGACCGAGGCGGTGGCCTGCATGCCCCGCCCGAACCGGAGCCCCAGGTACGCGTAGGCGGTGGTCATCTCGCCCCGGTAGTAGCGGGGGAGCAGCAGGAAGGCCACGACCACCCGCCCGATCAGGTAGCCGATCGCCACCTGGAGGAAGGTGACGTTGCCGAGGTAGGCCACCCCGGGGACGCTGATCACGGTCAGGGCGCTGGTCTCGGTGGCCACCACCGACAGGCACACCGCCCACCAGGGCAGCTGCCGGTTGCCGATGAAGTAGTCCCTGACGTCGCGCTGGCGCCCGGACAGGCGCAGTCCCAGCCAGGCCGAGGCCAGCAGGTACACCGCGATGACGACGAGGTCGATGGTCTGCACTGCGTCCTCCTGGGGGTTCCTGGGGCGGGGCCGGCTCAGGCGCCGGGCGCCTCCACGTACAGACGGCGCGGGGCGGTGGGCGCGGGCTCGGGCAGACGCAGCGGTCGGATGCCCGGGGTGAGGCGTCCGGCCACCGGGGCCCGACGGGCGCCCGTGCAGTCCGGTACGGACCCTGCCAGGCCGTGCCAGCTCAGGAACCCGATCAGCGCGAACAGGTACGCCTCCTTGGCGTCACCGTCCAGACCGACCCGTTCCGTGGTGTCCAGCCGCGCGGGGGACAGGCGCGCGGCCAGCCGCTCCATCAGCACGGGGTTGCGGGTGCCCCCACCGGAGGCGAGCACCTCGGTCACCCCGAAGGGTTCCAGCGCGTCCGCGACGGTGACGGCGGTGAGCTCCACCAGGGTGGCGAGCAGGTCGCCGTCGGAGACCCGGCCCCCGTCCGAGGCGCGCCCGGCGAACGTCAGCGCCGCGTCCAGGTGGTCGGGGCCGAACAGCTCCAGTCCGGTGGTCTTGGGTGCGGGCAGCCGGTAGTAGGGCTCGGCCAGCAGACGTTCCAGCAGTTCGGGGTCGGGGCGGCCGGTCCGGGCCAGCGCGCCGTCCGCGTCGAGTTCGGCCCGCCCGTCCGTGACCAGGCGCACGGCGGCGTCGATCAGCGCGTTGGCGGGACCGGTGTCGAAGGCGCGGGGAGGCAGTCCGTCGCGGACCACCGTCACGTTGGCGATGCCGCCGAGGTTGAGCGCGGCGGTGGGCTCGGCGCGACCGCCGAGCAGCAGCAGGTCCAGGGTGCTCGCCAGCGGTGCGCCCTGGCCTCCGGCGGCCACGTCCGCCACCCGCAGGTCCGACACCACGGGAAGCCCGGTGGCCTCCGCGATCCAGGCGGGCTGGCCGAGTTGGAGGGTGCCGAGCACGGAGTTGCCCTCCGCCCAGTGGAAGAGGGTCTGGCCGTGGGAGGCGACCAGGTCGGCCCGGCCGTCCGCGAACTCCTCGATCCCGCTCCGTGCCGCCGCCGCGAACTCCTGGCCGATCCGGGTGTCCAGCTGGCAGACGGTCTCCATCGTGGTGGCGGCGGGCGGCAGGGCGCCGCGGATCGCCTCGCGGAGGGTGTCGGAGTAGGGCGTGGAGGCGAACCCCAGGGGGACGAGCCGGACGTGGGCGCCGCCGTCCTCGAGGTCGAGGCGGGCGGCGGCGACGTCGATCCCGTCGGCCGAGGTCCCGGAGGACACACCGATGACGATCATGCGGCTCCTGAGGCAGGGGTCAGGGGGCGGGCTGGGAGCCCGTCCGAGGACGGTACCCCGCCCGTCCCGCCGCGTCACCGGTCCCGTCCGGATTTCCCCGCCAGACCGGGAACGCGGGCGTGGTCACGGCACCAGTTTGCATGTTCATACATTTAGGCGCATACTTTTTGCATGTCCAAGGTGCTCACTTCCCTGCCTGTCGGTGAACGTGTCGGAATCGCCTTCTCCGGAGGCCTCGACACGTCCGTAGCGGTCGCGTGGATGCGCGAGAAGGGCGCTGTCCCCTGCGCCTACACCGCCGACATCGGCCAGTACGACGAACCCGACATCGCCTCGGTGCCGGCTCGTGCCACTGACTACGGCGCGGAGATCGGGCGCCTGGTCGACTGCCGCGAGGCCCTCGTGGAGGAGGGGCTCGCCGCCCTCGCCTGCGGGGCGTTCCACATCCGCTCCGCCGGTCGGGTCTACTTCAACACCACCCCGATCGGCCGCGCCGTGACCGGCACCCTGCTGGTCCGCGCCATGCTGGAGGACGGCGTCCAGATCTGGGGCGACGGTTCCACCTACAAGGGCAACGACATCGAGCGGTTCTACCGCTACGGTCTGCTCGCCAACCCCTCCCTGCGGATCTACAAGCCGTGGCTCGACGCCCACTTCGTCACCGAGCTCGGCGGTCGCAAGGAGATGTCCGAGTGGTTGCAGGAGCGGGACCTGCCCTACCGCGACAGCACCGAGAAGGCCTACTCCACCGACGCCAACATCTGGGGTGCCACCCACGAGGCCAAGGCGCTCGAACACCTCGACACCGGCATCGAGATCGTCGACCCCATCATGGGCGTCCGCTTCTGGGACCCCGAGGTCGAGATCGCCGCCGAGGACGTGACGATCGGGTTCGAGAAGGGCCGCCCCGTCACCATCAACGGCCGGACCTTCGCCAACTCCGTCGAACTGGTCCTGGAGGCCAACTCCATCGGCGGCCGCCACGGCATGGGCATGTCCGACCAGATCGAGAACCGGGTGATCGAGGCCAAGAGCCGGGGCATCTACGAGGCCCCCGGCATGGCCCTGCTGTTCGCCGCCTACGAGCGCCTGGTCAACGCGATCCACAACGAGGACACCCTCGCCACCTACCACAACGAGGGCCGCCGCCTCGGCCGCCTCATGTACGAGGGCCGCTGGCTGGAGCCCCAGGCCCTCATGCAGCGCGAGGCCCTCCAGCGCTGGGTCGGCACCGCCGTCACCGGCGAGGTGACCCTGCGTCTGCGTCGCGGCGACGACTACTCGATCATGGACACCACCGGCGCGGCGTTCAGCTACCACCCGGACAAGCTGTCCATGGAGCGCACCGAGGACTCCGCGTTCGGCCCCAGCGACCGCATCGGCCAGCTGACCATGCGCAACCTGGACATCGCTGACTCCCGCGCCAAGCTGGAGGAGTACGCGGCCCTGGGCATGGTCGGGGACAGTACGCCCTCGACCTCGATCGGCGCCGCGCAGGCCGCCTCCACCGGGCTGATCGGCGCGATGCCCGAGGGCGGCGCCGAGACCATCGCCTCGCGCGGTCAGGGCTCCGAGGACGACCTGCTCGACTACGCGGCCATGGAGGCCGGTACCGACTAGGTCAGACCGACGCCGTTCCGCCCCGCACGGGACCTCCCGTGCGGGGCGGACGTGTGCCCGGACCTGGCGGGGCGTCCCCCGTTGCCTACCCTGAGCCTCCCCGCCCCCAACGGAAGGAGGGTCCGCGTGGAGCGGCGTCCCATGGACATCGAGGCCTACACCGAGCGCACCCGGAACGGCCCCTGTTTCGTCTGCTCGCTGGTGTCCGGAGAACCGGGCTTCGAGCACGACGTGCTCTTCGAGGACGACGACCACATCGCCTTCCTCGGCCGTCACCCCACCCTGCCCGGGCACACCCTGGTGGCCCCGAAGGCGCACGTGGAACACGTCGTCCGGGACCTCGACGAGGACGCCTACACCCGGACCATGCTGGTGGTCCGCGAGGTGGCGCTCGCCGTCGAGGACGTGTTCGAGTCCGAGCGCACCTACCTGCTCTCCCTCGGCAGCCAACAGGGTAACCGCCACCTCCACTGGCACATCGCCGCCCTGCCGCCCGGGGTTCCGTACGAGGAGCAGCAGTACCACGCGCTCATGACGGAGAACGGCGTGCTGGTCGTCGATCCCGCCGAGTACGCCGCGAGGGCCGAGCGGGTCCGCACCGCCATCCGGGTCCGCGGCCGACTGGCCTGACCCGCCGCCGTGACCAGGCCCCTCTCCGCCGGAGGGGGGCCTTCTCGCTGCCCCGGGGGAGCTACAGCGGATCAGGTCCATCATTTGACTAATTCCAGAAAAGGCGGCAGACTCCAGGCTATGCCCACCTCTTCGGATTTCGAGCAAATGCTGCGCGAGTCCGCTCTGAGGGTGACGAGCCCGCGGTTAGCTGTCCTCTCCGTCGTGCACGAGCACCCACACGCGGACACGGAGTCGATCATCGACCACGTGCGTGCGGAACTCGGCGCGGTGTCCGTCCAGGCCGTCTACGACGTGCTCAAGGCACTGACCGGCGCTGGCCTGGTGAGACGTATCCAGCCACAGGGCTCCGTGGCCCGCTACGAGACACGGGTGGGGGACAACCACCACCACGTCGTATGCAGGTCCTGCGGCGCCATCGCGGACGTGGACTGTGCGGTCGGCCACGCGCCGTGCCTGACCGCGTCCGCTGACCACGGCTTCTCGATCGACGAGGCCGAGGTCGTCTACTGGGGCCAGTGCGCCGAGTGCTACGGCGCGCGGAGCTCCTGAACCACAAAGTTCACCTCTTCCCGTAAGGAAGTCGATGTCTGAAAACAACGAGGTCGTTGCCCCCACCCCGCCGCAGACCGGAGGATGCCCCGTCGCGCACGGTGACGGGCTCACGCACCCCACCCAGGGCGACGGCAACCGTGAGTGGTGGCCCAACCAGCTCAACCTGAGGATCCTCGCCAAGAACACCCCCGTGTCGAACCCGCTCGGTGGGGGCTTCGACTATGCGAAGGCCTTCGAGGCCCTCGACCTGGACGCCGTGAAGGCCGACATCGCGGCCCTCCTCACGGACTCGCAGGACTGGTGGCCCGCCGACTTCGGTCACTACGGTCCGCTCATGATCCGCATGGCCTGGCACAGCGCCGGCACCTACCGCTCGCACGACGGCCGCGGCGGCGGCAGCGCCGGTCAGCAGCGCTTCGCCCCCCTCAACAGCTGGCCCGACAACGGCAACCTGGACAAGGCCCGCCGTCTGCTGTGGCCCGTGAAGAAGAAGTACGGCCAGAACATCTCCTGGGCCGACCTCTTCATCCTCACCGGCAACGTCGCCCTGGAGTCCATGGGCTTCAAGACCTTCGGCTTCGGCGGTGGCCGCGAGGACGTGTGGGAGCCCGAGGCCGACGTCTACTGGGGCCCCGAGACCACCTGGCTCGACGACCAGCGCTACAGCGGCGACCGCGACCTGGAGAAGCCCCTCGCCGCCGTGCAGATGGGCCTCATCTACGTCAACCCCGAGGGCCCGAACGGCAACCCGGACCCGCTGGCCGCCGCCCGCGACATCCGTGAGACCTTCGGCCGCATGGGCATGAACGACGAGGAGACCGTCGCCCTCATCGCCGGTGGCCACACCTTCGGCAAGACGCACGGCGCCGCCCCGGACAGCAACCTGGAGGCCGAGCCCGAGCGCGCCGGCCTGGAGATGCAGGGTCTGGGCTGGAAGAACAACCACGGCACCGGCAAGGGCGGCGACGCCATCACCTCGGGCCTGGAGGTCACCTGGACCACCACCCCGGCCCAGTGGAGCGAGGGCTTCTTCAAGAACCTCTTCGAGTTCGAGTACGAGCTCACCCAGAGCCCGGCCGGCGCCAACCAGTGGATCGCCAAGGACGCCGAGGAGATCATCCCCGACGCCCACGTCCCCGGCAAGAAGCACAAGCCGACCATGCTCACCACCGACCTGTCGCTGCGCGTCGACCCGGTCTACGAGCAGATCTCGCGCCGCTTCTACGAGGACCACGAGGCCTTCAAGGACGCCTTCGCCCGCGCCTGGTTCAAGCTGACCCACCGCGACATGGGCCCGAAGGTCCGCTACCTCGGCTCCGAGGTCCCCGCCGAGGACCTCGTCTGGCAGGACCCGCTGCCCGCCCAGGAGGGCGAGGTCATCGGTGACGCGGAGATCGCCGCCCTGAAGGCGAAGATCGCCGAGTCCGGCCTGTCCGTGGCCGAGCTGGTCTCCACCGCGTGGGCCTCCGCCTCGACCTACCGCGACAGCGACAAGCGCGGCGGCGCCAACGGTGCCCGGATCCGTCTGGAGCCGCAGGTCGACTGGGAGGTCAACAACCCGGCCGAGCTGCGCCGCGTGCTCGCCAAGCTCCAGGGCATCGTCGACGAGTTCAACGCCTCCTCCGCGAAGAAGGTCTCCGTCGCCGACGTGATCGTCCTCGCCGGTGGCGTGGGTGTCGAGCAGGCCGCCAAGGCCGCTGGTCAGGACGTCACCGTCCCGTTCACCCCGGGCCGTGTGGACGCCACCGACGAGCACACCGACGCCGACTCCTTCTCCTACCTGGAGCCGGTCGCCGACGGTTTCCGCAACTACTACGGCAAGGCCAACCGCCTTCCCGCCGAGTACCTGCTGCTGGACCGCGCCAACCTGATCGGCCTCAGCGCCCCGGAGACCACCGTCCTGGTGGGCGGCCTGCGCGTGCTGGGCGCCAACTTCGACAACTCGGACCTGGGCGTCCTCACGGACCACCCGGGCGCGCTGACGAACGACTTCTTCGTCAACCTGCTCGACCTCAACACCAACTGGTACGCGACCGGCGACAGCTCCGAGACCTCGGAGACCTTCGTCGCCAAGGACGACTCCGGTGCGGTCAAGTGGACCGGCAGCCGCGTGGACCTGGTGTTCGGCTCCAACTCCGAGCTGCGCGCCGTGGCCGAGGTGTACGCCTCCGACGACGCCAAGGAGAAGTTCGTCCAGGACTTCGTCGCCGCGTGGAACAAGGTCATGAACGCCGACCGGTTCGACCTGGTCTAGTTCGACCCCGGGCGCGTCCCGAGGAGTGGTCCCGGGTTCCCGGAGTTCCCAGAGCCAGACCCCTCGGACACCGCCCGCGTCACCGGCCCGACCCTCACCGGTCGGGCCGGTTTCGTGTGTCCGGCCCCCTCACGGGCCACTCCACGCACTCCACGCGCTCCGGCCCGGGGAGCTGTCCCCGCAGCCGTTCGGCGGCCCCGCCGTCCAGGTTGACCAGGTACGCCACCCGCGCGAGGTCCAGCATCGCCGCGTCGGAGGCGCTGTCCCCGTAGGCTGCCGTGATTTCTCCCCGAACCCCGGCGTCAGAGCCAGTCGTGCTCCCGCGCGTACCGCGCCGCCTCGTGCCTGGTCCGGGTCTGCGTCTTGCGCATCGCGTTCGAGAGGTAGTTGCGCACGGTGCCCTCGGCCAGGTGCAGACGCGCGGCGGTGTCGGCGGCCGAGTACCCGTCCCTGGTGGCCCGCAGAACGTCGATCTCCCGTTCGGTGAGCGGGCAGTCGTCGATCACGGCCAGCGCGGACACGTCCGGGTCCACCCACCGCTTGCCCCCGTGCAGGGTGCCGATCACCGACGTGATGTGCGCGGGGTCGGCCGACTTGCTCACGAACCCCTGCACACCGAGCCGGAGCGCCCGGCGCAGCACACCGGGGCGGGCGTGCCGGGTCAGCATCAGGATCACCTGGTCCGGCAGCTCCCGACGGATGCGGTCCACGGCGCCGAGTCCGTCCACCCCCGGCATCTCCAGGTCGATGACGAGCACGTCGGGGCGGTGCTCCAGGGTGGCCGCCACGGCGGACTCGCCGTCATGGGCCTCGGCCAGCACGGTGATCTCGCCCTCCAGGGGGAGCAGGGCCGCCATCGCCTTGCGCAGCAGGGCCTCGTCGTCAGCGAGTACCACGGTGATCATCGGTCGTCCCTCCGCCCGGAGAACGCGGCGGCGGTCAGGAACCGCCCGTCCCCCTGTTCCACTGTCAGTGTTCCACCGTCCCGTTCCACGCGGTCGCGGAGGGTGGCCAGGCCCCCGAGCTCGGGAGCGGCCTCCCCGCGCACCCCGTCGTTCACGATGGTGATGCCGGACCCGGTGAGCGTGATCCGCACCTGCTCGGCCTCGGCGTGCCGCAGGATGTTGGTGGTCGTCTCCCGCAGGACCTGCCCGAGCATCTCCGCCGCCCGGGTGTCCGGTTCGCCCTCGCCCCGGCGTACGACGCGCACGTCGATCCCGGCCGCCTCGAAGAGGTTCTTCGCGTTCTCCAGCTCGGCGGACAGGTTGAGCCGCCGCTGCGCGTGGGCCAGCTCCTTGGTCTCAGCGATGGTCTCGCCCACCAGGGCGTAGACCTCGTCCAGTTCCCGCACCACCTGGTCGGTGTCCGCGTGCACCAGCTTCCGGGCCAGTGCCACCTTGAGCTTCACCACGTGCAGCGTGTGCCCCTGGATGTCGTGGAGGTCCCCGGCGAAACGGACGCGCTCCCGGGCCACAGCCAACTCCGCGTCGCGCTCACGCGCCCTCTCCAACTCCGTGATCAGCCTGGCCACCAGGTGATTCAGGGTCGCGAAGACCACCCCCACGATCGCGACGCTGGCCGCGCCCACGGTGTACTCCCACACGATGTCGCCCACGGGACCGGGGCCGGTCAGCACCTTCAGCGCGATGACGCCGATCACGAGGGCCAGCAGCCCCAGGGCGGCCGGGCGCTGGTACCGGTCCGGCAACCGGAACACGACCACGGTGCCCACCACCGAGAAGCCGAAGGCGGCCGAGGCGCTGTCCAACCACAGGATCCCGACGACCAGCACGGCCGCGCTGACGGCCAGGCACGGCGGCGCCACGATCCTGAAGGCCTGCCCGGACCACGCCCGCACGGATATCAGGGCCGCCAGCAGTCCCAGGCACAGCACCAGCACCTGGCCGACGCTCTGGGCGTTGGTCGAGATCAGCAGGGCCCCGACCGCCGAGACCGACCCGAACACGATGTTCATATTGACCACGCGCAGCTGCCCCTGCGTGACCTCGGTGGGTTCTGACGTCATGCGGACCCTTCCGGGGAACGACTGCGCGGACCGTACCAGTATTCTTCCGGCCCCGCCGACCCACCAGTGACACCACGTCATCTCCTGACCCCACGGATGTCACCTCCAGGTGGTGACACGGCCGCACTGCCGAGAATCCGCGCGCACGGCTGGAATGGGGGCATGACCTCAACAGCCGCCACACCAGTCATCGACGTCGAGGGCCTTAACGTCCGCTACGGCGACTTCCACGCCGTCCGCGACCTCTCCTTCCAGGTCGGTCGGGGAGAGTTCTACGCCCTGCTCGGCACGAACGGCGCGGGAAAGACCTCCACCCTGGAGACGATCGAGGGCCACCGCGCCGCCACCTCGGGCACCGTCCGGGTGTTCGGGCACGACCCGCGCGACCGCCGGGCCGTCCGCCCCCGCACCGGCATCATGCTCCAGGAGAGCGGCTTCTCGCCGGACCTGACGGTCAGGGAGTCGGTCCGGCTCATCGGCAGTCTCTCCGGGCGCACCGACCGGGCCGAGCGCCTGCTGGACGTCGTCGGCCTCACCAAGAAGGCCGGAACGCGCGTGTCCCAGCTCTCCGGCGGCGAGAAGCGGCGCCTGGACTTCGCCACCGCCGTCTACGGAACCCCGGAACTCGTCTTCCTGGACGAGCCCACCACCGGGCTGGACATCCAGTCCCGGGACGACCTCTGGGACGCCGTGGACCGGCTCCGCGAGGACGGTTCGACCATCGTCCTGACCACGCACTACCTGGAGGAGGCGCAGCAGCGCGCCGACCGGATCGGGCTCATGCACCGGGGGGTGTTCCACCAGGAGGGGACGGTCTCCGAACTCACCCGCACCCTGCCCGCCACGGTGCGCTTCACCCTGGCGGCGTCCGCCCCGGAGCCACCGCTCCCCGCCGTGCGCCAGGGCGACGGATCCCTGCTCGTCGAGACCACCGGCCTCCAGAAGGACCTGCACGTCCTCCTGGACTGGGCGCGGGACCACGCGGTGGAGCTGGGCGACCTCCAGGCCGGACCCACCCGGCTCGACGACGTCTTCCGCTCCATCGGCACCGAGTAACGCACCCCCCAACCCGCACGACCTTCCCACGCAAAGGAATCCGCCATGCTCGCCATCGCTCGGAGTGAGCTGATCCAGATCCTCCGGAACCGGCTGGTCCTGGTCACCATGCTCCTGGTGCCCCTCGCCGGCAGCGCCTTCTACGTGTACCTGCACGACCGCGCGCCCGAGCTGCTGGACCTGGGCGCCGTCGCCTCGGTCCTCATGTTCCTCGTGGTGGTCATGGCCCTCTACACCACCGCCGTGACCACGCTCGCCTCGCGCCGTCAGAACCTCTTCCTCAAGCGGCTGCGTTCGACGGCCGTGGACGACGTCCGCATCCTCACGGGGCTGCTGCTGCCGGTCACCGTCGTCACCGTCGTCCAGGTCTCCGTGGTCCTGACCGTGCTGTCCGTTGTCGCGGAGGCGCCCGCCCAGCCCCTCCTCCTGGTGTCGGCGGTCCTGACCACCGTGGTCATGATGCTCGGCCTGGCCCTGGCCACGGCGGGGGTCACCAACTCCCCCGAGCACGCGCAGGTCACCACGCTGCCCGTCATGCTCGGGGTGCTCGTCATCTCCGGCTGGGTGGGGTTCACCGGTACGGAGGAGCTCACCCTGGTCAAGCGCCTGCTCCCCGGCGGATCCGCCGCCGAGCTCGTGGTGAACGCCTGGAGCGGCGGCGTGGCCGTCTCCGACTCCCTGCTCCTCCTGGCGCCCACCCTGGCCTGGGTCGTCGTGGCCGTCGCCCTCGCCACCCGCGTCTTCCGCTGGGAACCGCGTCGTTGACGGACCAGCCGAACCCGGGCGGCCAGGGTGGTTCCGACACCGCACCGCCCCCGTCCGCCCGCACCGAGACCAAGGAGCCCACCATGTCCGCGGAGCACACCGTCCGTTCCCACACGGCCCCGGAGCGCCCGGGCTGGCCCGAGGTGGTGCTCGGCCTGCTCGGCATGGCGATCAGCGTGGTCGCCCTCGTCCTCCTCGGCCCGGTGGGGCCGCTGGACCTGGACCCGCTGGTCTACGGCCTCCTCGTGTCCGCGTGGTCCGGTGTCGGCGGCCTCGCGGGGTTCGGGGTGGCCTACGCGGTGCGCGTCCGCTCCCTCGCCGCCTTCGGGGTCCGGCGCACCACCTGGCGCTGGATGCTCCTCGGCGCCGGCTGGGGTGTGGTCGCGCTCGTGGCGAAGGGGCTGGTCATCCTCGCCATCACCGGCCTGACCGGGTACGACAGCAACCCCCAGGGCGTGTACTACGACACGGCGGGCAGCGGCGCGGTCGGCCTCGTCCTCACCATCCTGTTCCTGGCCGTGCTCACCCCGATCGGTGAGGAGTTCCTGTTCCGCGGGGTCGTCACCAACGCGCTGCTGCGCTACGGCCCCTGGATCGGGGTCCTCGGGAGCTCGGCGATCTTCGCGGTCTTCCATGGCGTCAACCTCATCCTGCCCGCCGCCTTCGTGGTGGGCGTGATCGCCGCCGAGGTCATGCGCCGCAGCGGCTCGGTCTGGCCCGCCGTGGCCGTCCACTCGGTCAACAACCTGGCCCTGCCCCTGCTGGTGCTGTTCACCGGCGCCAGCCTCCCGTCCTGATCCCGCCGGGGGATGTTTGCGCGGGTCATCGCGGGCAACGGGAACAGGGAGGGCCGAAGGGCCTGCCCGAAGGACACCCGAACCGACGGGAGATGAGAACGATGCCCGGTGTGGACGAACTGCCCGACACCCTGCGCAGGTCGCCGAAGAAGGCGCAGCGCACCTGGATCGAGGCGCACGACAGCGCGGTCGACGAGTACGGGGAGGGCGAACGGGCCCACCGGGTCGCCTTCGCCGCCGTCAAGCGCAAGTTCGAGAAGGTCGGGGACCGCTGGGAGCCCAAGGAGGGCAACGGGAGCGGACCCTCGGACGAGCAGGCGAGGAACCCGAGGGCCGGGCGGCGCCCGGGCGCGGACCGCCCCACGGCCGGGGGAGTCGACGCCAACGCCACCAAGGGCCACCTCTACAAGCGGGCCCGCCAGCTCGACATCGCCGGACGTTCCACCATGAACAAGGACGAGTTGGTCGAGGCCCTGCGCAAGGAGAGCAACCGCCGCACCTCGGGGAGCCGCCGCTCCTCACGGAGCGGATCCCGCTGAACCCGACGCGACCGGCACGCACGGGACGCGATCCGGGCGTGCCGGTTCCGGCTGTGCCTAGCTGCCCTGGATCTCCCCGCCGGTCGGGGTGAGGGTCTCGCCGGTGTAGTAGGACGAGAGCCGCTCACTGGCGAAGAACACGTAGGAGGGCGCGATCTCGTCCGGGTCGGCGGCACGCCCCATGGGCGCCTGCGCGCCGAACCCCTCGCTCCCCCTCTCCCCGAGAGTGGCCGGGATCAGCGGCGTCCACACCGGCCCCGGGGCCACGCAGTTCACCCTGATCCCCTGGTCCATGAGTACCTGGGAGAGCGACACGGCGAGGTTCATGACGGCTGACTTGCTCGACGCGTAGTCGATCAGCGACCTGTTGCCCCGCAGGCCGTTGATCGACCCCGTGATGACGATGGAACCGCCCTCGGACATGTGCGGAAGGGCCTCGCGGACGGTCCAGAACACCCCCATCACGTTCACGTCGAAGGTCCGGCGCAGCTGCTCGGTGGTCAGATCCGTGAAGTCGTCCACCGGGGTCTGGGTGGCGGCGTGCTCCACGAGGACGTCGATCCCGCCCAGCTCCTCCACGGCCCGGTTGACCAGGTGCGCGCACACGGACTCGTCGGCCAGGTCGCCCCGCACGCCCACGGCACGGCGGCCCTGTGCCCGGACCAGGTCGACCGTGTGCTGGGCCTCGGCGTCCTCGCCCAGGTACCCGAAGACGATGTCGGCGCCCTCCTTGGCGAAGGCCACCGCCACCGCCCTGCCGATCCCGGAGTCGCCCCCGGTGATCAGGGCCCGCTTTCCCCTGAGCAGGTCCCTGCCCTCGTAGTCGCGCATCTCGTCCCGGGGTTGGGGATCCATCGGTTCGGTCCGGCCCGGGTGGGGTTGGCTCTGTGCTGGCGGTCGTCGGTCCTCCATGGTGGTCCTCCCTTCCGTGGGCCCTCTCCGACCGCCCTGCCCGACCTGCGGATCCCGTACACGTCGGAGCCGTACACGACGACTTTCCGGTTGACGGAGTTTCCGTAGAGGCCACACGGGTCAGGGCCACAGGTGGAGGAGGAATCCATGAGAATCGGCTACAAGCTCTTCGCCGAGGGCTACGGGCCCCGGGAGATCGTGGACCAGGCGGTGCGCGCCGAGCGGGCCGGGTTCGACTTCGTCGAGGTCAGCGACCACTTCCACCCCTGGCTGTTCAGCCACGGGCACTCCGGGTTCGTGTGGTCCATGCTGGCGGCGATCGCGGAACGGACCGGACGGATCGAGATCGCCACCGGCGTGACCTGCCCGTTCCTGCGCGTCCACCCGGCGATCGTCGCGCAGGCGGCCGCGACCACGGCGATCCTCTCGGAGGGCCGCTTCACCCTCGGCGTGGGCGCGGGGGAGCGCCTCAACGAACACGTGGTCGGCCGGGGGTGGCCCGACGTGACCGTGCGCCACGAGATGCTGGTCGAGGCCGTGAAGATCATGCGGCTGCTCTGGTCCGGCGGCTACCACTCCTACCGGGGCGAGCACCTGGTCCTGGAGGACGCGCGGGTCTTCGACCTCCCCCAGCTCCCACCCAGGATCGTGATGGCCGCGGGCGGGGCGAAGGCGGCGGGCCTGGCCGCCGAACACGGCGACGGCCTCTTCGCCACCGAACCCGACTCCGCGCTCACGGAGACCTACCGCGAAGGGGGCGGCAACGGCCCCTGCTACGGAGAGGTGCCGCTGTCCTGGGCCGCCGACGAACGCACCGCGCTGGAGTCCGCCCGGGAGCTCTTCCGGTTCGGCCTCACCGGGTGGAAGGTCCAGTCCGAGCTGCCGAACCCGGTCAACTTCGAGGCGGCGACCGCCCTGATCAGGACCGACGACATGGCGGAGGCCTTCGGATACGGGCCCGACCCCGAACGCCACCTCGACATGGTGCGGCGGTTCGCGGAGGCGGGCTTCGACCACCTGGTCCTGACCAACGCCGGACCCGACCCGGAGGGCTTCTTCGCCTTCTTCGAGACGGAGCTGGCCGAACCGATCCGGAACATGGCGCAGTCCTAGGCGAGGGGCCCGCACCGCGTGACACACTCGTGCCACACGGACCACGGAGGGCGGGCTCATGCCGGACCACGTCGTACTGGGCATCTGCGGCAGCCTGCGGAGGGGGTCGTTCAACGCGGCCCTCCTGGACCTGGCCCAGAGCGTGGGGACGCGGACCACCGTGGTCGGCGGTGACCTGGCCGGACGCCTACCGTTGTTCAACCCGGACGTGGAGAACGACGAGGACTCCTGGCCGGAGGCGGTCCGGGAGTTCCGTGAGCTGGCGGAGCGCGCGGAAGGCGTGATCATCGCGACCCCGGAGTACGCGCACGGTCCGGCCGGGGTCACGAAGAACGCCATCGACTGGCTGGTGGGCTCCGGCGGGCTGGTCGGGCGGCCGACACTCCTGGTGAGCGCGTCCCCCGGCCAGGCGGGCGGCATGCGCGCCCACGCCCCGCTCATGCCCACCCTCACACTGCTGGGCGCGGTGCTCGTGGACTGCGTGGTGGTCTCGCGGGCGGGGTCGCGGACGAACGCCCGGGGCGAGTACACCGACCCCTCGGTGGTGGAGCGGATGCGACTGGCCGTGACCGAGTTGGAGGAGGCCCTGGGGTACGCCGCCGTGAGGCGCGCCCGCGGCCCCCTGGCCGGAACGTGACCGCCCTCGCCGCCGCGCTCAGCCCCCGGCGAACAGGAGCGGGACGATGTGGATGAGCGAGAAGGCCTCGTAGAGGGCGCCGACGACGAACAGCGCCATCGCGGGCAGGCCGAGCCAACCGATCTGCCGCAGACCGTGGACGTACCCCTCGCGGCGGTTGCGGGCGCCGACCGTCCGGGGACGCGTCCACGCCCTCCCGAGGAGGTACGCGCCGAGCGCGACGAGGACGTAGGCCTGGAGCTCGATGAGGATCGTCAACGAGTGCGGGATCAGCGTCTTCGCCACGACCGCGTCCGTCGGAGCGAGGGCGACGCCGATGGTGAACGCCTTGTACGCGAACAGCGCGATCCCCGCGAAGGGCACGATCATCGAGGGCAGCAGGATCGTGAGCAGCGCGACCGTCAGCACGTTGACGGCGAGGATGGTCAGCGCGAACAGCCAGGCGTTCCCGAGCAGCGTGGTGACCAGGTCGATGGTCCCGTCCTCTTCCATGGAACCGACCTTGGCGGTGTTGAGCTCGGGGAACACCAGCGCGGCGACCATCCCGAGGAGGAAGAGCCCGTACACGACCGCGTTGAGCACGAGGTAGGCGCCGAGCCGGGCGCGGATGATCTGGAAGGACGGACGGAGGAACCGCATGGTAGTTCTCCTGGATCGAGTGGTTGGCGGTGCGGTGCCCATCCGAAACCATGCCCTTGGGGCAGGGTCAAGCCCTTGACCCTGTCCCCGGGGCAGGGTGTGGAATGCGTGGAGACACCGTTCGGACCCAGGGGGGCAACTCGTGGCGTGGAGCACCAGGCAGGTCGCCGAACTCGCCGGAACCACGGTGAAGGCCGTGCGCCACTACCACCGGATCGGCCTGCTGGACGTCCCGGAAAGGGCGGCCAACGGCTACAAGCGGTACGAGGTCGCGCACCTGGTCCGGCTCCTCCAGATCAGGCGCCTGGTCGACCTGGGGGTGCCGCTGTCGCGGATCGGGACGATGGACCGGGCCGACGAGGACCCGGACGGGGCGATCCTGGCGCTGGACCGGGAGCTGGAGGCGACCGTCGACCGGCTCAACCGGGTCCGGGCGGAGCTGGCGCTGCTCCTGCGCCACCGGGCTCCGGCGCACGTCCCGCCCGGGTTCGCCCCGCTCTCCGGTGACCTCTCCGAGCGCCAGCGGTCCCTGCTGATGGTCTACTCCTCCGTGCTCAGCGAGGACGCCATGGAGCGGTTCCGCGAGATGGTCAGCGAACCCGAGGAGACGGACGCGGAGTTCGAGGCCCTGCCGCCGGACGCCGACGGCGCCGTGATCGAGTCGCTCGCCGCGCGCCTGCTGCCGGTCGTCCGCAGGGGACGCGAGGAGAACCCGTGGTCGGCGGAGCCCGCCTCGGACGCGCCGCGCGGCGCCGCGCGCGCCGAACACACCATGGCCGAGGCCCTGGTGCAGCTGTACAACCCCGCGCAGCTGCGGGTGCTGAAGCGCCTGAACGAGCTGCTTCAAGAGGAACCCTGACCGAACCCGCCCGCGAGGCGGTCGATCCGGGACCGGCACCGATCACGCGGGTCTCCGCCGAGGGCGCGACGCGTCTCCGGTGCCGGGACCACCTCAGGGGGTCTCGAATTGGGGCTCGCGGATCGCGTGTCCGTTCTCCCTGGTGGATTCGACGCCGCTCGGAACGCGTCCGAGGGGTGACGGCCGCCGGTAGCGGGGCGGGGCACGTACCGGGTGGGTCCGGGCCCCGCCCCGGTGCTCACAGCGCCTGGGCGCGGGTGATGTGGTCGGTGAGCAACGGGCGCAGGGACTCGGGCAGGCTCCTGGCCGGAGCGCGGACGCCCGACTCGTCGATCAGGCCGCGCTGGCGCAGGCACTCCTTGCGGATGGCCAGGGCGATCCCCGCCTGCTGCTCGAAGGTGATCAGCGGCAGGTACTCCAGCAGCGCGGAGCGGCTGCGGCCCGGGTCGGCCGGGTTCCAGGCGTCCACGCACGCCACCAGGGCCTCCGGGTAGGAGAAGCCGGTCATCGCGCCCGCGGCGCCGCAGGCGAGTTCGTCGAGGAGGTTGATCCCGCCCAGACCGCCGAAGACGGGCACGTCGCAGCGGGCGGTGAGCTCGGCCACGGCGGCGGGGGTCGGCGGCGCCTCGGCCTTGACCGCACTGACGTAGGGGGTACGCGCGACGAGGTCACCCAGGACGGCCGCGGAGATCCGGACCCCGCTCACCACCGGGTAGTCCTGCACCACCAGGTCGGCGCCGGTGGCCTCGTGGACGGCGTCCAGGTGCGCGCCGAGTACTCCGGGATCGGCGCTGTTGACCTGGACCATGGCCCCGGCGAGCCGGTCACCGACCAGCTCCACGGCGGTCGCCGCCTCCTCGACGGTCGGCGCCGTGCCCAGGCTCGTGCAGCCCACGACCAACGGCAGGTCGGTGGCGGCCAGGACCGTCTCCAGGACCAGGCGGCGTTCCTCGCGGTCGAGCTGCGCGGCCTCTCCGAAGACGCCCAGCACGGTGAACCCGGTGACCCCGGCGCCCTCGGCGTGCTTGACCAGCCGTTCGATCCCCGCCGTGTCCACCTCCAGGGCGTCACCCCTGAAGGGTGTGGCCAGCACACCCCACACGCCCGGTCTCATCAGGTCACCCATCGTCAACTCCGTTCGTCCGCGTCGGCGCCCCAGATTCGCACAGGCGCCCCACCCGGGTTCCGAGCGGGGTGGACATCACCCGGACGACGCCGCGGGCGGGCGGATCGGGGGCGGTGGCGCGCCGCCCCCGTTCACCTCGCCCGGTGCCCCTGGGGGATCAGCCGTGTCAGGGTGCCGGGACCGCCCGCGCGGCGGAGGCCGCGCGCCGCTCCATGGACCGCAGGAGGGCCGAGTTCGAGGAGACGACCCTCAGCCCCCGCGCCCGGCGCAGCCGTTCGGCGGCGGCGAGGCTGGCGAAACCGCCGCCGGGCACGACGACCGTCCCGATCCCCGGTTCCAGCCGCCGCAGGACCTGGCGTTCGAGTTCGGCCTGGTCCACGGCGAAGCGCGCGCCCCGGTCGAAGAGGTCCGGCCGTTCGATGCCGTCCCACTCCGGTGGCAGCTCGAACCTCATGACCTGGCGCACCCGCACCGGCAGGTAGGCGCGGATGGCCTCCAGCGTGCCGTCGCTGAACCACGGCGGGGCGACCACGGCGATCCCGTCGTCCCCGCCGCGGTCCAGTTCCTCCCGGATGGCCTGGCCCGCCGTGACGGTGGGGACCCCGCCCGACATCTCCTCGACGTGCGCGCCGAAGGCGTCGTCGAACGCCGTCCCGCCGAACACGCTGCTGCTGGCGAAGCAGTAGCCCAGAGCGTGCACGCCCAGGTCGCCCAGTTGGCGCACGGCGGTGTCCAGCCCCGTCTCGGAGAGGAGCACCCCCAGGTCCAGGCCGGTGAACTCGGTGCCGAAGGGGCGCGGCGTCCAGAACCTCGCGGTGTGCACGCTCGTGTCGGGCCCGGCCGAGCGCCAGATCTCCGCCTCGGGCACGGGGTCGTTGTGGATGACCAGGATGCCGAGCCTCGTCCTCATACCCGGACCTCCACCTTCGGCTTCTCCGGGCGGCGCAGGATCAGCGGGGAGATGAGCATGCCCGCGGCGGCGAAGGCGGCGGTGAGGCCGAACGCCCACCGGAACTCCACACCTGTCGGGTCGGTGCCCAGGATGATCGTCAGCAGGGCCACCGTGACCGCCGCCGACAGGTACTGGGACGTGGTCATGAGCGCACCGGCGGTGCCCTGGTGCCGGTCGGGCACGTCCCGGGTCCCGATGACGAACATGGAGGTGTAGATGACCCCGTGGCCGAACCCGCTGAGCAGCAGACCGGGCAGCAGGTGGGTCGTGTACGTGCCCGACCCCAGCATGGCGGCGAGCAGCGCCAGGCCGACGAGGCTGATCAGGAAGCCCGCCGTCATGGTCGTTCCCGCGCCGATCCGCTCCACCGCGCGGCCCGCGGCCATGTTCCCCAGGGTCACCATGACGGCCAGCGGGAGGAAGCCCAGCCCCGCCTGGAGCGGCGTGAAGCCCTCCAGCTTCTGGAGCAGCAGGGTGACGAGGTAGAACTCCGATCCCACACTGGCCATGTACAGGTAGGTGGCCACCACACCGGCCCCGAGGGAGCGGGTACGGCGCAGCGAACGGTCCACCATCACGTTGTCGGCCCGCGACTCGTGGGTGAGGAAGGCCAGCCCCAGCACCACCGCGACCAGGCACGCGGCTCCGGCGTAGACGCCCGAGGCCTCCGGGTCCGCCACCAGGGTCAGACCGATGACCAGCGCCAGGAGCGCGCCGGTCCCCATCATCGCGGCGGACAGGGGAATGCGCGCGCCCCTCTCCTTCCTGGAGGCCGCGGTCAGCCACAGCAGGCCGCCCAGGGCCGCCAGCAGGGTGAGGGGGATGTTGATGAGGAAGGTCCAGCGCCAGGAGAACTCGGTGAGGACGCCGCCCAGGATGGCGCCGACGGCGAGACCGGAGGCACCGATGGCGCCCCAGATCGCCAGGGCCCGGGAGCGGGCCGGACCGGCCGCGAAGGTCGCGCTGATGAGGCCGATGGTCGCCGGTTGGAGGAAGGCCGCCGACAACCCCTGCGCGCCCCGGCTGACCAGCAGCGCCACGCCCTCCTGGGCGAACCCGCCCAGGGCGCTGGCCGCGCCGAAGACGACGACCGAGACCAGGAAGACCCGCTTCGCGCCGACCCGGTCGCAGACTCGTCCGCCCACCAGGAGCAGACCGGCGAACAGGAGGGCGTAGGCGCTGACGATCCACTGGAGCACGGACGACGAGAGGCCGAGGTCGTGCCCGACGCTGGGCATCGCCACGTAGATGATGGAGTAGTCCAGCGCGATGAGGAACTGCGCCAGGCACAGGACGCCGAGCGCGCCCATCGCCTGGGGACTCCCCGTCAGTCTGCGTACCGTGTTCACTGAGTCACCTTCCTGGCGGATTGCATGACCGGACCGTGCAGGTGACCGGCGAGTTCGTTGACGGTGGTGGCGACGTGGTCGGCACCGGCGGAGAACAGGGTGTCGGCGTCGGAGACACCCCAGTCCACCCCGATCGCCGCCATCCCGGCGGAGACCGCCATGGCGACGTCGTCGGGGGAGTCGCCCACGACCACGCACTCCTCGGGCACCAGCCCGAGGGAGCTCGCGGCCAGCAGGGCCGGGTCCGGGGCGGGCTTGCCCCGGGGGGACTGGTCGTGCCCGACCACCAGGTCCGGATGCTGGTCCAGCCCGGTGGACTCCAACAGTTCGTGGGCGCTTCGGGTGATCTTGCTGGTGACCACCGCGATCCGGAGCCCCTCCGCCGCCAGGTCCGTCAGCAGCTCCCGGATCCCCGGGAACACCAGGGTCGAGGCGGCGGCGCGGCTGCGGCGGGCGAAGGACTCCCGGAAGAGCGCCTTGGCCTCCTCCCAGACCGCTTCGTCGCCTCGCGGGAGGAGTCGGGGCAGGATCGTGTCGAGCGGCTTGCCGATGAGCCCGCGGGCGTCGGCCGGGAGCGGCACCGCGCCGTGCGGGGCGCAGGCGTCGTGGAAGGCGGCCAGGATCACCGAGGGCGAGTTCACCAGGGTGCCGTCCAGGTCCAGGAGCACACCGCGTACGCGCGTCATGTCCGCACCGCCGGTCCCGTGGGCCGCCGGCCAGCGGGGAAGTCGGCCTCCGCGACCGCGAGGCGGGCCGCCAGCCGGGTCGTGGACTCCAGGACCGCCCGGTTGACCAGGGCGCTGCGCCCGTCCGTCGCCTTGGAGATGGCCGACAGGACGAAGGGGGTGAGCGCGGGCCCCGTCGCACCGCTCGCGCGGGCCTCGCCCAGGGCGTCCTCCACCATCGTGTTGAGCAGGTCGGCGTCGATGCTCCACTCCTCCTCGATGGGGTGGGTGACCAGCACCGAGGAGGGGGAGACCGCCCCCCAGTGCCGGTGCATGACCGCGGCCAGCTCTCCCAGGTCGTCGATCCGGTAGGGGACGGGCTGCCCCGTGCTGCGGGTGTAGTAGCCGGGGAAGTCGTCGGACCGGTACCCGATGACGGGCACGCCCACGGTCTCCAGGTACTCCAGGGTCAGCGCCGGGTCGAGCAGGGACTTCGCCCCCGCGCAGACGACCGCCACGGGCGAACGCGTGAACTCGGTGAGGTCCGTGGAGATGTCGAAGGAGACCTCGGCGCCCCGGTGGACACCGCCGATCCCCGCCACGGCGAACACCCTGATCCCGGCGGCGACCGTGGCGATGAGGCTGGAGGAGACCGTGGTGCCCCCGGTGCGGCCGCCGTGCAGGGCGACCGCCAGGTCCCGGGTACTGATCTTCTGACTGTCCGCGGCCTTGGCCAGACGCTCCAGCTCGTCGTCCGAGACCCCGACGCGCAGGGCGCCGTCGATCACCGCGACACGGGCGGGAACCGCCCCCTCGTCACGCGCGCACTGGTCCACCGCCAGCGCGGTCTCCAGGTTGTGCGGGTAGGAACCCCCGGCGACCACCGAGGTCTCCATGGAGACGACGGCCTCCCGGTTCTCGATGGCGGTACGGACCTCGTCGGAGACGATGACGTTCGACTGGTCGATCCCGGTCATGTCCACTCCTCTCACTCTCCACGCTCACGGCGGGCGTCGTCGGTCAGGGACCCCTGGGCGGTCACCAGTTCCGGGCCGACCAGCTTCGGATGGTTCTCGGTGATACCGCCGACCACGGTCTCGTAGGGGAAGTCGTCGAACTCGCCGCGCCAGCGGACGAACTCCATGTGGCGGCGGCCCTGGTTGTCGAAGGGGTGGTAGTAGCTGTCCTCGCGGCCGTCGAACTCCAGCGGCCGGATGCCGTAGAGACGGCACAGCAGGGTGTTGAAGACGGGGGTCGCGCGGATCCAGGTGCCGTCGATCCGCACCGAGACGAGGGCGTGGAAGGTGAAGAGGTCGTCGCCCATCAGTTCCAGGAGGCGGTCGGACGCCAGGTGGTTGCGCACGTCCCCGTAGACCAGCCGCGTGGGGATGCCCACCGAGCGGGCGGCGGCCGCGTAGACGATGGACTTGTGGACACAGAACCCCTGCCCGCGTCTGAGGATGCTGGACGCGCGGACCCCCTCGCGGGTGAGGTCGGCGTCGTAGACCTCGTAGCGGATGCCGTCGCGCACGGCGTCGTGCAGGCGAACGGCCATCTCGCGGGGTGAGGCGTCCCGGTCGGGCAGCGCGCGGTCGACGAACTCCCGCACTTCGGGGCTCTGGTGGTCGAGGAAGTGGGTCGGGTCCGTCAGGGTGTGGGTCTCGGTCACGGTGATCCTCCGGTCACAGGCCCAGGGCCTTGGCGATCTTCTGCCGTTGCACGGCGTTGGAGCCGGAGTAGATGGGGCCGCTGAGGGCGTCGCGGACCCCGATCTCCATTCCGGTGTCGGTGAGCACGCCCTCGCCGCCGAACAGTTCGACGGCGGCCTGGGCGGTGCGGATGTTGGCCTCGCTGGTGAGGATCTTCGCCACCGCGGTCTCCGCGGTGGCCCGGTGCCCGGCGGAGACCGCCGCTCCGGCGGAGTGGAGGGCCTGGCGGGCGCTCTGGGTCGCGATGTGCATCTCCACGACGGTGTTGCGCACGCCCTGGAACTCGGCGAGCGGCCGACCGAACTGACGTCGGCTGCCGACCCGTTCCACGACCCGGTCCAGGCGGTGGCGCATCTCGCCCACGTTGATGACGAAGGCGATCAGGATCTCCCAGGTCATCACGCGGTCGAGGATCAGGAACCCGGTCCCCACACCACCGATGACGTTGGCCCTGGGGACCCGGCATCCGGTCAGGCGCAACTCCCCGAAGGGGGAGGTCCGCAGGGTCGTCTTGTCCAGAGGGGGACCGAAGTCCGCCCCGGGGGTGCCCCTCGGGACGAGCACCGCGCTCAGACCGAGCGGGCCGGGGGTGTCGGAGGTGCGGACGTAGACGACAGCGAGGTCCGCCACCGGCCCGTTGGTGACGTAGGTCTTCAGCCCGTCCAGCTCGATGTGGTCACCGTCGAGGCGGCCCGTGGTGGACATGCCCAGCACGTCCGACCCGGTCTCCGGCTCGGTGATGGCGTGGCAGCCGATGGACGTCCCGGCGGCGACCGACGGCAGGTGGCGGCGGCGGAGTTCGGGGCCCGCGAAGCCGTTGAGCGCGAACCCGGTGCTGGCGAGGTGGGTGGCCGCGCTGAAGTTCAGACCGGAGTCACGGACGGCGTAGCCCAGACCCTCGACCACGTGCATGAGGTCGGTGAGGGAGCCGGCGCTTCCTCCGACCTCCTCGGGCAGGCAGGAGCCGAACAGGCCCGTGCCCGCCAGCTCCCGCCAGGCTTCCCGGGAGAAGACCGCCTCGCGGTCCCGGTCGAGGTGGCCCCGGTTGATGGTCGGGGCCGCCTGTTCGACGCGCTCGCGTACGCGGGCGAGCGCGGTGTCCTCGTCTCGCGGCGGTGCCGCGGTGGTGGTCACCATGCTGTTCACGTCCGGTCAGTAGGAGGAGAACTCGGGGGAGTCGAGGTCGTGGCGCTCGTCGCCGCAGAGCGGGGGGTTGAACACGCTGACCAGTTCCAGGTCCTCGTGGTCGCTGGCGATCAGCAGGTGCGGGTCGTGCTGGTCCAGGGCGTAGAGGACGCCCGGGGTGAGGTCGATGCGCGTTCCGCCGTCCTTGCTCTCGACGAACCCGCTGCCGCCGATGCAGTAGCAGGCCTCCAGGTGGTTGGCGTACTGGAGCCGGGAGACGGTTCCCGCCCGCACCACGGTGTGCGCGACGGTGAAGCCCAGGTTGTCGTCCTCCACCAGCAGGCGGTCGCTGGTGCCGTTGCCCCAGTCGATGGTGTCGGTCTTCTCACGGGAGCGCTTGAACATGGAATCTCTCTTTTCGGTCGTGCGGGTGGTCTGACGGAAGGGGGAGGGTCAGAGCCGTGGCCCGGTGTTGGTCCCGATGAAGTCCGCGATCGAGTCGATGGTGCGGAAGTCGGCGGGGGAGATCTCGACGTCGGTGACGGGGACGTCGAAGGAGGACTGGATCCACTCCACGAGCGCGAGGAGGGAGAGGCTGTCGACGACGCCGTTGGCGAGGAGGTCGTAGTCGCGGGGGATGTCCTCGCCCGCCAGGTCCGGGGCGTGGGCGGTCACGATGCGTTCCTGGATGCGGTCGCGGAGGTCGGTGGTCATGTCGGTGGTCATGTCGGTCACCTTTCGAGGAGTCTGCGGATGGCACCGTTGCGGTCGGTCTTGCCCGTGCCGGTCACCGGGAAGGGCTCCGTGGTGAGGAACGTCCGGCTCGGTACCGCCGTCGGGGTGAGGGTGGAGGAGACGGCCGAGCGCAGGGCCAGGTTGGAGACGGCGGCCCCCGGCTCGACGAGCACGGCGGCCAGGAGCTCCTTGTCGCCGGAGCCCCGGCCGCGCGCCGTGACCACGGCGTCGGCCACACCGTTCTGGTGGCGCAGCACCGCCTCGACGGCGTCGAGGGACAGGCGCACGCCGCGTACCTTGACCTGGCGGTCGCTCCGTCCGGCCAGGCGCAGGGTGCCGTCGGCGCCGGTGGTGACCAGGTCGCCGGTGCGGAACTCGCGTCGCCCCCCGACGTCGCGCCAGGCGTCGTTCGGGGCGTTGACGTAGCCCAGCGCCTGGAAGGGGGTGGAGACGACCAGTTCGCCGGTCGCGTCGACGCGGTGGTGGACCCCGTCGATGGGGCGGCCCAGTTCTCCGGCCGTCGCACTGCGGAGGTCCAGGATGAAGCTGTCGTTGGTCTCGGTACTGCCGTAGACGCTCCACAGGTCGGCCTCGGGAAAGGCCGCGTGCAGGTCGGGCAGGGTCTCCAGGGGGTAGAAGTCGCCGGTGGAGACCACGGTGCGGATCCGTGGCGCGGGGAGGCCGGCGCGGGCGATGAGGGTGAGCACGACCGGTACGGCCTGCAGGAGGCTGACGCCGTGCGTGCGGGCCGCCTCGGCCAGGGCCGGACCGTTCGTGAGGTCGTCCTGTGGGGCGAAGACGACCCGTCCGCCGGCGGCCAGGACCGCCCACACGTCCAGGGTCGCGATGTCGAAGTTCATCGGGGAGAGGCTGAGGGAGACCGTGTCGGTCCCCAGGTCGAAGTGGTCGCGCGCCCAGCCGACGAAGCGGTCGACGCCCTCGGGGTCGTGGGCGACGATCTTGGGCCTGCCGGTCGAGCCGGAGGTCGTGGTCCACAGACCGCGCGCGTCCCCGAAGTCCTCGGTGAGGTCGCGTAGGTCCTGGTTGATCCGGTCGGTGTACCCGGCACCCGCGTCGTGGGGGACGAGGAGCGCGGGCCGCCGGAGCCGCTGGACCGCCAGGGTGTCGATCACGGCCCGTCCGTCACGTCCGGCACGCACGACGTGGACGCCGGTGGGGGGATCCCCGGGTTCGGTCGCGTTCACCGCGGCGACCAGTTCCCCGAAGGTCATGCTGCCCTCGGTGAAACTCAGTGCCACGGATTCCGGTCGGTGGTGGGCGTGTTCCTGGATCATTTCCCAGACGGCGGGAGTAGCCACGGTTATCGGCTCCTCGGTCACGAGAACTACGGGTGGGTCCGCACATTCGTGCGGGGTTTTCCGGGCTGGTGTGGGACACCGGTCCCTGTCTGATTCTGCTGGCGAATCCGGTGGTTGTTCGGCTGCCAGAGCAGAACTTAGGTAACGCCGACACCCCTTGGCAATACTGGTGGGAAAGATTCCTTTTGCCCGAATTCGGGTACCAAGTACCGCGAACCCCGGACAAGGGGACTCTCATTTCCCAGGACCGTTCTTCGACCCTGCCTGGACGAGCGCTTGAGTGTCCCTCGAACGCGGTTTCGGCGGGTCCTGACGCCCGTCGCGACGGCGCGGGTGGCCGGGGTCGCGGCCCTGGGGCTGACGGTGCACGAGTCCGCGCGAGGTGGGTCGGAAGCCCCGTGGGGGCGGGGGTGTGGGCGGCCTCGACGCTCCCGCTCGGATCCCGGTGCCGAGCGCGCCCGGGCCTTCTGGCAGGTGGGGGCCACCGTCGGCGGGCGCCCCGCCTGGCAGCTAGGTGCCATTGCAGGAGTATGCCAGTCGATCGTGCTGACAACCCCCTTCCGAGCGTCGATGATGGAAATCAGAACAGCGGGCCGGGAAAACGGATTCCTCGAATCACCCGGCCCTGCTGGACTCCGATAAGACACCCCGCGGCCACCCGCGGTTCACGGAAAAGGGAAGTGGCCTTCATGGGCAAGATCAAGCGATTCCTCTGCGCCGCCGGTTTCACCGCCATCGCCATTATCGGAGGCGGCGGATCGGCCCTCGCCCAGGACACGAACTTCCCGTCGGAGTGCACCGGTATCGAGTGCGGCGCCGGATGGCAGTGAATCCGAAACGGGGACGAAGAAGGGTGGTCCAGTGAAATTCACGATTCTCGGCGCGCTGGAGATCCTGAGGGAGGACCGGACGTGCACACCCAGGGCGCCGAAGGTCCTCCAGGTCCTGGCGATGCTGCTGCTGCGGGCGAACCATCCCGTCCCCATGGGCGTCCTGATCAGGGAACTGTGGGGGGACCATCCGCCCAAGAGCGCGGTGACGACCGTGCAGACCTACGTCTGCCAGCTCCGCAAGGCCGTCGAGCGGGCGGACCCCGCGACGGAGGAACCCGAGCTCCTGGTCACGCGCTCCTCCGGGTACCTGCTGCGGGTCGCCCCCGAGCAGCTGGACGCGTTGGAGTTCCAACGGCTGCTCGGTGAGGGCCGCCGCCTCCTGGAGGAGGGCCACCCCGACGCGGCGTCGGGGCGCCTGGGTGAGGCACTGGACCTGTGGTCCGGCCCGTGCCTCGCCCACGTCCCCCGGGGCCCGCTGATCGGCTCCCACACGGTCCGGTTGGAGGAACAGAGGCTGCACGCGCAGGAACTGCGCATCCGGGCCGAGGTCCTGCTGGGTCGCGGCCGGGAGTCGATCTGCGAACTGCGGTCCCTGGTGATGGAGTACCCGCTGAACGAGTGGTTCCACGGCCAGCTCATCCGCGCGCTGAACGGGGCCGGGCGCCGCGACGAGGCCCTGGCGGCCTATCGGAGCCTGCGGCTGGCCCTCGCCGAGGAACTCGGCCTGGAGCCCTCGGGTGAACTCCAGGCCCTGCACCAGGAGGTGCTGGGTGAGGGCCCGGTTCCGCTCACCCGCCGCCCGCGGGCGCGCGTCCGGCGGGAGATCCCCCTCTCCCTGGCGGCCGAGTGAACCCCGGGCGGGCGGGCGGTCAGACCACGCCCTCCCTCTCGGCGGCCCCTTCCAGGGAGGACGTGTCGATCCAGCCCAGCGCGGTCGCGAGGACACCGGCCTGGAAGCGGCTCCGGGCCCCCAACCGACGGCTGAGGTCCGCCGTGATCCGGCGCGCGGTGCGCACCGACACCCCGAGCTTGCGGGCGATGGTCTCGTCGGTGTTGCCCTCGGCCAGCAGGTTCACCACAGCCTGCTCCTGCGTGCTCAGGCCGTGACGGCCGCGTGGAGCGCTGGCTCCGAGGGGGTTGGCGCCCTCCCACACGTACTCGTACAGGGCCATCAGGGCCGTGACCACACCGGAGCCGCGCAGGACCAGGGCGCTCGCGGAGGAGTCGTCGGGGTCCGTGGGAATCAGCGCGGTGGTGCGGTCGAAGAGGATCATCCTGGTCGGCAGGGTGGGAGCCGTGCGGATCTGGGCTCCGAGCTCGGTCAGCTGGGAGATGTACCGAACGGTCTTGGGGTCGTTCATCACGCTGTCGAGGTAGATGTCGCGCAGCTCGACGCCCCGGTCCAGCAGCATCCGGTCCAGAGGGAGGCTCGCCTCCAGGTTGTCCTGCGTCTGCGCGCCCCCGTCGGCGAACGTCCAGAACGAGTGGCGGCACTCGTGCACGAACTCCTCGATGCGCAGCCGGATCGCGTCGATTCCGTGGAGCTGTTCGATGTCCATGGTCGCGCGGATGCGGTGGCTCTCCTCGAACTCGGAGATCAGCTGCGTGATGGCCGAGCGGGCGGTGGCCAGCTGCTGCTGCCGCTCCAGGAGGTCGGCCTCCTGCTGGACCAGCAGCGACTGGAGGGCGAACTCGGGGCGGACCAGGACCAGCTCCTCGGACTTCTCCCAGGAGCGTCGGACCAGGGAGAGCCGGGCCAGTTCGTCCAGCGCCGACCGCACCCGTTCCACGGGCCAGTCCAGAAGGCGTCCGAGGTCCCGCACCCCGGCGTGGGGCTCGGCGAACATCGCCCGATAAACACTCACCGCGTCTTGACCGATTCCGATCGACCCGAACACGACTTTCCTCCAGTCGCTTCTTCCTTATCGATCTCCGGGGCCACACGGTGCGTCGGCCACGCCGGAACGGAGACCCTGCGAAAACATCCGTGCCAAGTGTGGAGTCTGCGGGACCCCACCGCAAGAGTGGTTCACGATCCGTTCAGGAATCACTTGCCCGTGCCTCGATGAACAGACGGAAAACATGAGAATCATACGCCTGCGGTTGTCCGTCCGCGACCCGTTTCCCCCCGAGCGGATCAAGGCGGCGCTCTACTCCAGTTCCGTTCCCGGTGACATGTTGGAACACCTCTATATCGAAATGGCCGCCGATCAGGCAGAACTTGTCTTCTTCCTCCACGAGGACGTCGGGGGCCACGCGACGGTGACCGTCCTGCGGCTGTGGGCCAGGGTCGTGGGCGACAACCCTCCACTGGAGGCGTGGACCGTACTGGAGGCCGACCCCGCCCGGGCGATCGACCCCGGGCGGCCCTGAACCGTTCTTCGCCGTTCCTGACGTGGGGCAATCCAGAATGATCTTGACTTTCCCGAACGGGCCCGAAGCGAAAGGCCCACCACGGGAATCCCGACGCGGGGTCGCCCTCTTTCCGCGTGGTTTACCGGGTCGGGAGAAGTCGAAGCGGAGAAAGGCCGGAACGTATTCGCCCCGTCACTTTGGGGGATGTCCGAAGGTAATGGGGTGGAGGAAGTCCGCTACTCCGCACCGGTGTTCACGGTGCGCGTCGGAGGCGGTTCCCGGTTCTCTCCCGGGCGGGTCGAAACCTCCGGAGCGAGGCGGCCGTCCTGATCCGAGGGGAACCGCCCGCGCCCCCGGACGAGGCACCGGACCTCTGGTCGGACCTCAGCCGGTGACGCGCACCAGGGCCTGGTGCGCGCGGTCGCGGTCCCAGTGGAACGCCCGGTGGAGTTCGTACGGTGTCGACCTCACCATGGTGTCCAGGAAACGGGCCGCGGCCGCGTCATCCCGATCCCGCCGGTCCCCGTCACCGGGCACGTCGAACACGCGGGCGGTCAGTTCGATCACCGAGGTCGGCCACCCGGGCCCCGAGGTGTCGGCTCCGTGTCCCGTCACCAGCAGCGATCGGCCGAGTTCGGCCACGAGCCGGTCGAACTCCCTGCTCTTGAGTCCGAGGACGGACCGTGCCGACCGCGTGGTCATCGGCCCTTCGACAAGCAGCAGCTCGGCCAGACGCCGAGCACCGGCGCCCAGGTGTTCGCACCGGGTGAAGTCGTCCGGCTCTCCCGGGTACTCGTACAGGTCGGCCAACAGGTCCGGGCTGATCAGGGTCTGCCTGCCCGCGAGGAACCGCCCGAGCCAGGCCTGCCCCTGCGCGGGGAGGGTGTCCTTCCACTCCCAGAGCGCCTCGAAGTCCTCGCCCATGCCCGAGGCGAGCACCTCGGCGTCGTCGTCGCGGGAGATCTCGCGCAGACACGGGTAGTTCGGCTGCTTCCCGCCGAACAGCACCGCGAACCCGACGTCGTCCACGAAGGCCCGGGCCTCGTCGATGGTGCGGATGGTCGGCCCGTCACACCACCAACGGGTCAGCCGCGCTTTCAGAAGTTCACTCATGACGGCTCCCACCGGGGGTCGTACAGGGGACGGTCTCCGAACGGGAAGCCTCCCACACGGAACCGGGTGACAGGAGGGAGCCCTTCCGCTGATCTGGCCGACCGCACGCGCATGGCAGATCATGCGGGCAGAAAAGGTCGAGAGAAATTCCCGATGTACCCGAGTGCAGCGTGTGGCGTGAACGTGCGCACCGTAGCTTTCACGCGGACACATCGGAGCGCGCCGGGCGAGATCCGAAGTGAAGTTCCAGGTGTGACATTGGTGGGAAGGGGGAGCTCATCGAACGGCTGAGTGCCTGGGTTTACACCAGGGGCCCGGGACGTCCAAGGCGTCGTGTCTGGTCGTGCTACACGGAGCGCTGGTGCGCCTTCCACTCCCGGTGGAGTTCACGCCGACGCTCGTACTCCCTCTTCGCGCGGACCCGCGGATCGGTTTCGGGGCTCAGGGCCGCCGGTCCCATGACCTGCAGGAGCGCGTAGTTGATACGGAACCCCGTTCTGTACAGCACCGAGAACGAGTCCTTCCCCTGCGGTTTGTCCATGGCCGTTCGCCTCACTGTTCACCGGAATCGCGGAGATTAGGCAGTCGAGCGGTGACGGAATCCGCTGACTTCCCTGATCAGCACCCTACCCGCCGTGTTTTCACGCTCTCCCTCGGCCCACCCCAGTGCTGGAGTAGGCGTTGAGGCTCTCTCGGGCCGCCTGATCGCCGGCGGGAGAGGTAGCAACCACCCTTTGACATGAGGGGTCGGCAAAGGTCAACCGTCGACCGACACGGCGGTGCCGTGGGTGGGCAATTGGGGGCTGTCAGCGACGATCACCCACCTCTCACCGTGCACCCCAGAGACTGGTCGTGAGTGGATCAGGGGCATGCGATGATCATGTCTCGTGGCTCAGAGAGATCTGACAAATGCTCAGTGGGCGGTGCTGGAGTCGTTGCTTCCGAAGGGCGTCAAGCCCGGCCGGTCACCGTTGTACACCAAGCGGTAGCCGGTCACCGGTATGTCGTGTCACCGCGTCTTCGAGCGGCTCCGGGCCTGGAGATGACGCCATGGAGCTGCTCACCCGGGACGTCTCGGTTGGCTCCACCATCGCCCGCTTCAACGCACGGCCGGTTCCCCCACCCAGGTCGTGGCCCAGTAGCACCATGCCGTTGGTGACACGGCCACTGTAGAGCCGCGCCCCACCGGCGCGAAGGTCGGCTTTGAGGAGCTACCGAACATGTTCCAGGGGCGGGTGCGGCATGTACCCACGGAGAATGACGCGACGGTGCGTGGGGCGGTCTACCCTCGGCGCTCCCTTGTCCTGGTCGCCGGGGTGCCCGGGGCCGGGAAGAGCACCCTGCTGCGGCGGCTGTTCGGTCTGCGCGGGGACGAGGAGCGGACCGTGCTCACCGCGGACGGTGTGCGGGTGATCGACTCGCTACAGTCGCGGTACCAGCTGGGAGCTCTGCTGGGCCGGGTCCGCTACCCACTGTGGCGCTGGGTGGTGCACGTACTCCACCTGGTCCAGGTTGCTGCGGCGCTGTGTGGCGGCCCGGTGGTGGTGCACGAGTGCGGAACCCGGCGGCCGGTCCGTGTGCTGCTCGCCCTACTCTGCCGACTCCGCCGGTACGAGATGCACGTGTTGATGATCGACGCCACCCCGCAGGAGGCCCGGAACGGGCAGAGCGCCCGGGGGCGGCGGGTGACCGAGCGCAGTCACCGGATACATTCTCGGCGCTGGCGGCGACTTCGGGAGGCCACCCGGAACGGGCCCACGGCGTTCGCGCCGGGCGCGCGCAGTCTGCTCGCGCTCGACCGACGCCGGGCGCGGGAACTGGCCTGGATTCGATTCGGCCCTGATGCGAACACCGGTGGTCCCCCGCAGGCCGCGGTGGAGTTGCCCTCTCCTCGGATCGAGCCCGTGATGTCCGATTCCCATGCCCTGGCGCCCCGTCTCACTTCGTGCCGTTGCGTCCCGCAACATCCGAATCAGGATGATCTTCTGTGAACGTGTATGCAGCTTGCTGAAGTACCGGCCTGAACTGCGGAGCACACAGGAACGGGAGTCCGGTGGCCGCTCGCGGCGGGAATCTCTTGATCTGGGATTCGCCAACTGCATTGCGATATGGCGGGAAAGTTAGTGGGCCTTGCCCGTGAAGCTGATGGTGCGAGAGCCAATATTGTCGGCGTGGTCCTCCAGAGTGAGGGTGTAGACCCACCATCGACCAGACTCTGGCGAGGGACATGAGTCAGTGACGCTCGTTGACAGGTTCACTGGGAGCGAGAGCCTTTCGCTGCCTTGCTCAGCCAGGGTGGAGCGGCCGGACTCGAGTGGCGGCATGGCGTAGCGACAAGTCGAGGAGAGACTCAGGTCCAGCGGACTTCCTGAACCATTGATGATCTCGATCTTCCATGTCACTCGTTCTTCTCGGTTGATGTTCTTGTGGGAAATGGAAAGAAGTTGAACTCTGACTCCGCTGTCGTAAACGAAAGGTCGGTTAGCTGGTACGAGTAGGTGTTTGGACACCAGAATGGGGGCGATAAGGAGGATCACGAGTGTGAGCGCGGTCCATGGTGCGGAACTTCGCAGGATTCCCTCCAACGGTTGGTGGGGTCAAGGGTATCGGGAGGGGTGTATGCCCTGAACGAGCAACTGCCCGACGTCCTTGCCCGAGCCACACCGCCGACGTTCGCGAACACCTGGACGGAGCGCGCCAATGCCGTCGAGCATCCGAGTTCTTCACCTTCTGGGAGGAGGACGGTCCTCCAACGAGCACTTCGAAACTGACCCTTGTGAACGCGATTGTCAGGGCGACGAGCAGAGCTTGACGGGTTGACCTTGACCTGGGCAGACAGCGCTCGATCGTCAGCCGGATTCGTCAACCACAAGCTCAAAGGTCAGCGTGTGCACGAAGTCATCAGTTATTGCATGACGGTGCGGTGGGGATGTTTCGGGGAGACGGGACAGTAGTGGAGGCCGAGGGAGTAGCCGCAGCTGATGATGAGGTTGTCCAGTCCACCCGGTTCCATACTGTCGATCTGGAGCAGGTGTTCCATGGAGATGCCGCACTCGCACTCGATAGGGGAGGGGTCGGTCAGGCCCCACCGTTGGTGGCCGCCGAACTTCATTCCCCCTTGGTGGGTGAGATCGTCAGAGTAGCTGGCTTGGGGGGCGACGTGTCCGGACACGGGAGTGGAGGTCTCCCACTCCTGGATGCGGTCGGCGAGTTCTTCGGGCAGGAAAGCGTCGGAGGGGTAGTCGGTGATCTCCTCGATGGCCAGGACACACGGTGGGAGAGCGTACTGCTCAACGCGGGTGTGGGGGAAGGGCTGCTGGGGGAGCGGTGCGAGCCCGGTGAGGTCGTGCCGCCAGCGCAGGGTGAGCCAGGGAGTGAGGTCGTGGCCGTCCGCATCCGGTGGGTTGGGGTGGTCGTTGGGGCACCACAGGACCTGGAGGAGTTCGGCTCCCCCGGGGAGGGTGTGTCCGGCGGGCAGGTCGCGTGCGAACAATTGGAGGACGGCTTGCAGGTAGAGCGGTTCGTCGAAGTAGACATCGCCGCTCTCAGGAGGCGCTTCGAAGACGTAATGACCGTGGGAGCAGGCGGGCCAGGGTTCGTCCACAGGCCAGAGGAGGGGGCCGGCAACGGAGCTGTCTTGAGGTCCCGGGTTTCCCAGGTGGGGGTGGAGCAGGAGTGCGGGTGTGCCGCAGTCGTGTAGTTCGGGGAACGCGGTGAGGAGCTGGTCGCGTTTGGTCGCGGTGGTGTTGTGTCAGGGGCAGGGTAGCCCTGCTGGGTGACAGCCGGGCTTCCTTTGGGCGGCCGTGGGTGTGTGCCTGACACGTCTGGGCCACCCCTGGCGGGCTCCCGGGGCGTTGTGACGGTTGCGGGGGTGTTGCTGGGCCTGCGCGGGAGCGCCGCCAGGATGATCCGATGGGCCGTCAGGCACAGTCCCGTCAGGTGGTCTTCTCGTAGCGCCCTGCGGCGAGTGGATCTCGAGGGAAAAGAGATAGGTAGAAGAACGGTCCGGTCCTCGAGCAGATGAGCAAATTCGGAGACGGGGTCGCTGTGAATTTATCGCGGTGGGGAGACTCTGGTGCGGGTGGAGTCTTTTCCGTCAGGCCTGCGGCGAGCGCTCACAATAACCCTCAGGGTGAATCGCGTGGAATCCTGGGAGTATAGTCAAAGTGAGGAGTGGTAATTTGTCGAAGGTCTCTGAATGGAGATTAAGTGAAGTTGGATTTTATCGCTTGGATGAGTACGTCTGCGGTGTCGTTGCGAAAAGCAGTAGGAATCTCTCTAGGCTATTGAATGTTGCGGAAGAGTCAGCTTACGGAGAAGTCCCCACGGTTCGCGACGCGGTATGGCTTTCCTATATTAGGTTAGCGGTTTCGATACTCTTGGCTTTTGTCGTTTTTATTGTGGTCGGGCTCCTTGGTTCTCTGGTTAGAGATTCCAGCGGATTGTATCAATTTCTATCATGGGGTTGGCATTCTTCGTTGCCGTGCTCCGAGGTCAATTGGCGACGGCTGCTGGTGTTGATCTGATGATAATTTATATGCAATCGACATTTTCAAGAACGGGAGGGAATTTCGCCTTCATTGACCTCTATCGTAAGATGATCTGGTTGTATCCGTTGATTGCTTTCGGGTTGGTGTTTCTCCTTTTTTGGAATGGTAATTTGGCGGTTTTCGTGGGGCTCTAAGGTTGTGGATAATCAGGTTGTCTGAAATATTTGTTCGGTTCGCGCCTGTGTTAGCCTCAGTGTCCCTCACACCTGAGTAGACGATCTCATCTGGCCGCCATGGGGCGCACCCCGAGTCCATGGCGGACCGTAGTAAAGAAATCGGTTCCCAATCGACCTCCGTTGATTAATACTACTGTTAGTCCTAAAGATCTTGGGATCATGACTGCTAAATGGTTCTCCAGTGCTGGAGAATCGGCCATTGATTCTTGGAATGATGCTCGATCCTGGGTATGCGGAAATAGAGGCAATATCAAGCAAGTCGCCACTCTTGTCGGATTTGGCGTATGGGTTTTTGCCTCAGCTGGGGCCTGCTTGGGAGCTGGAGCTGCGCTTTGGTTGGGTGGCGTTGGGTGGGATGTCTATCAGAACAAGGATGACTTGAGCAATGTGAATTTTGGGCACCACGCCATGGACCTGGGGCTGCTTGCTGTCGGAGGCGCCGGTGCGCGAGCTCTTGCTGGAAGTGGGAGAAGATTCATGCGTGATACGGGCTTCTCTCGAGTTGGTAGGTATCAAAAGAAGGTTTCCGGGCAAAATGTGGGTGGAGTGGATTTGAAGAGTTCGGTTATTTCCTATGGCGCCAATGCGGGGCAGTGGATGGCTGCTCAGGGGGTCAGTATTTCAGTCAGAAATGATTGGTCAAAGTAGGGCGGATGCTCTGGGAGTCTAGGGATGAAGAATTGGGCAACTGCTTCTTTTGGATTATTTCTCGTTGCCCCCTTTGTCTTCCTGTGGGTTTCATGGAGTTTCGAGAGGTCGCAGGAGGCCCATGAGGCTGGGATGTGGCAACTTTTCTTCGTGTCTCTATTTTTTCCGGTGTCCATCTGGGTAATTCTCAAGTTCACTTTTCTTCCTGGTGTCGTCCTGGCGCCCGGGTCCTTGGTTGTACGAAATTTCATCTTCGCCCATGAAATCCCTGTGTCGCGAGTTCGTGCCATTCGGTGGGAAGGCGGTCTGTTGGTCTTTCTTGACGATGGGGAGAGAGTTGAATGTGTGGGATTTTCCGGATCGATATTGAACGAGTTGTTCGGGGGTTCAAGAAACCTCTCCCTGGTCCGCTCGATCAAGCGCCATGTCCTGCGGGAAATTGATGCAGGTCGGTGTAGTGGTTTGAGTCCACGGCGGCTGATTTATTTGAATCAGAACTTGCTCATTTCTCTCATCGCGTTTTCGTTCTTGTTTAATATTGCCCTTGGGTTTGTGGTATTTGGGTGAATTGGGCGATTGGGGTGTGTGTTGTGGCGTGGTCATAAATCTCGCTGAGATCTCTTCTCAAGAGCTTTCGGCGTGCTTATAGCTCATCTCATGTGAATTCTTGGTATCCTGGCAGTGTCGATGGTTGGGGGTTTGGCGCCGGACGGACTGCGGAAGCTGGTTCAGCGGGTGGTGCCCACTCGGCCTCAAGGTGGTGGGCAGCGCAGACACGGGGATCGTGAGGTCTTGGCCGCGATCATCTTCGCGGCGACCACCGTTTGCGCCAGGGTGCAGCTCCCACCGGTGTTCGGCCCCTCCGAGCCCACCTCGCACCGGCGTTTCACCGAATGGACTTGGGCCCGGGTCTGGGTCAAACTGCACCGCTTGGTCCTGGACGAACTCGGCTCCCGCGGTGAACTCGACCGGTCGCGGTGCGCGGTCGACTCGGTCAACATGCGCGCTCTCAAGCGGGGACCTGACAGGCCCGAATCCTGTCGAACGGGGCAAGAAGGGGTTCAAGATCCACTTGATCACCGATTGAACCGGGCTTCCGATTTCCATGGCGATCTCGGGTGCGAACCTGCACGACAGCCAAGATCTGCAACCGCTGGTGCGTGCGATACCGCCCACCCTGTCCAGGCGGCCTCCGCCCCGAGGCCGTAAACCTGGTCTAGGGAAGACTGTGGGCGAGGTGAGGGGGTGAAGGTCCTCGACTCCGTGCTGGGCAAGCGCCCACGGGCACCTACACAGTCGGGTCGCCGCCCCACCAGCGGGCGTTGCACACGGGGCGGCGTGGGTGGTGTGAGGACGATGACGGGGTGTGCGGGGTACGCCTGTATCTGGCCGTGCATGAGAAGAACCAGTCCAGCACGCCCGGCGTCGCGCGAGGGCGGTGCCACCGGCACCTCGCGGAGGGGGCCCGGGACCGGGGGACGCAGAAGCAGGCGGTGGTGAGCCGTCCTTGGATATGAGCGACTTGGCCGCAGTGATACGTCAGTGGCAGGCACCGCGGCAGCCCGTGGCCTGACCTCGCGCAGAAGCATCCAGGGCCGTCCCCTTCGAGGGAGCGGGCCTGTTTCGATGCCCTGGACCACCTGCGCCGGGCCAGTGGGGTCGTGGGGACCGGTCGAGGTCGTCGACCGAGGCGATGCCGGTGAGCGATACCCACGCGGTCATCACCCACTCAGGCTGAGCGCGGCCTGCGAGGCGATGAGGCGGTGGAGCTGCGTTTTCGCGAAGACAAGAATCTCGAAGAATGGGTTTGGGGTTTCTTATTCAGCGACTCGACACCACGCTACCGCGCTGGAAAATGATCAAAGTAGCCATACTCATCACCGTGAATCACGGAGATCTCACTGGACCGTCCCACACCCTCCGTCCCCGGCCCCAGGCCCGCTCTGAGGGATAGCTGAGAGCCAGTGAATCAGTACTCCAACGCACCCTCCGCGCCCCCTCCTGCCCTGTGGTCCTCCCTGGAACACTCGTTCTCGCAGGTCAGAGTATGTTTTGTGAGTGTGGCTCAAAACCAGACTTATACCCTGTGGGTAGTCACCTTCACGTAGGGGGCGGTGGCCCCTGGTGATGACCTCTCGGCCGCTCGTCCCACATGTCCTTTTCTGGCTCCTTCCAGGCCCGCCCGTCTGCCCCTCTTCGCTCTTTGAGTGCTTATTTATCCCTCAGCTCCTCTGGGTGTTTAAGAGTGTATGCTTCAGCCTTGGTTCGGCTGGAGGCCCGTCCTTCATAGTTGCTTGTCTGAGATTCTCTTATAAGCATTGCGTGGTCAAAGCATCGTTTTCGCATTCTGGGAATTGTGGCGAGGGTAGAGTGTGGGGGCTTGGGATGCTGCGGGCGCGGTGCGTGTGCTCGGGAGTGCGTTGATCGGCCCCGGTGTGCTGTGTTGTATTGAGCTGGCCATAAAGGGATTCTCTGTGAATCTAGGAAAACCTTATTGTGCGGCTCCCCTTCGCTTGGGAGGGGGCGAGGACAGGGGGCTCCTGTGACTACGCCTGTGACTATGCGCATCGCCCTACCTGTGACTACGCCAGCGCCCCCAGTGGTGACACCGGGCAGAAAACTCGCATCCTTGCAGGTCAAAGCCAATTTGAGTGTGACTCACGGGTCCAGACTTATGCCCAGTGGGTAGTCATCTTCACGTAGGGGCAGCGGACCGGCGGGTCGGCCGCCCCGCCAGTCCGCTGCCCCTTGCTCCCGCTCTGGCTCGCCCTCCGCCCCAGCTCGCCTTTCGCGATTTTGGGAAACTGATTTGCTATTCGAAATTGGGGGTTCGGGTCGAAGGAGTGATCGTGCGGGTGTGCGCCGAGCATGCGCCCGCAGTCGAGTGGTTCTGGTGCGCAGCCGTGAGGTGCGCGAGCGGCGGCGGAGGTGGGCCACGTCTACTGGGCCGGAGGTGGATCCGATGCGCGGGGGCGGACTGGTCCACAAGGGCGTGGCGGTAGCAGAGAAGGTGTCCGAGCTTGCTGGGATCTCCCGCTGTTCAACGTCTGGCAGGGGCGCCCCTCCCGTCCTTGCGGCCTGTTTTCCTCGACCGGGTCGGTTCGAGGTGTCGAAGTCTTGGGGCGGGGCGGCTCTCTCACTGGGTGAGGGACAAAAACAGAAGGAAGTGAACGGGGGATCGGGACGTGGGTGGCACTTCGTGCCCGGGACCGGGCCGCCGGGTTCGGGGCTGGCGTGGGGCGTTGGGTCGGGTTGTTTCCGTTCTGCTCGGATGGTGGGGGCGGTGTGGGGCCACCAGTGCCCCACACCGCCCCGAACACCCCCGGCCCCGCCGTCCAGACCGAACCCAAGGGGTTCGGCCCCACGTGGGCGCTGTGGTGGCCGCGACCAGTGAAAACCACATAACACCCGATAGCGGGTGGTGAATGGGTGTGGGAGGGAAAATCCGGTGGGGTTGTTGGTGAAGCCGCTTGACCACCTCGGCGAGGTCGAGCATGGATGCGTGGTGCCCCGCACCACGCGGGGCTCCGCACCGTATCCGTGCAGTTCACACAGGGTGGGAAGTTGGGTCAGGTGAGGTCGGATACTCCGGTCCGGTTGGGCGAGGTCGGACAACTGCCGGTGGTGTTGGAACCGGTCGAAGCCGGTCGAATGCTCGGCTTGGGCCGCACCACCACTACCGGCTCCTACGCCAGGGGTCCTTCCCGGTCCCCGCGTTGCGGGTGGGCCGCAGCTGGCGGATCCCCACCGCGGGAATCCTGGCCCCCTCGGCCTACCCGTGCCCTCCACCCTCGGTGAGGGGTGCTCAGGGTGTGGTGCGTGTAGCGACCACGGGATGGAGGGGGGAGTCGTAGATGGTTTCTCATCAGGGACGGGTGTTCAAGCGGTGCGGGTGTCGGGATGAGAACTCCGGTCGGGCGCTCGGGGTGCGCTGTCCGAAGCTGCGCCGTCAGGGTGGGGCGTTCAACCCACGCCACGGCGGCTGGGGCTACCAACTCGAACTTCCACGTACGGGCGAGAGGAAGCGTCGTCGGGCTCGCCGCACCGGGCTGGAGAGCCAGGAGCAGGCGTGGGAGGCGCTGGACCTCAAAGCCCTGCTGGACCTGGCAGGGGGTGAGGGGGAGGTGGCGGTGCAGATCGCGGACCTGATCCAGAGCGCCCTCAAGGCCCGCACCTCGTTTCCTTCGGTGGAGGAGGTGCGCCAACGGCTGGGGACGGGGGCTGATGTGCGCAAGGAAGCCCCCACCGTCGGGGCCTACCTGAAGGCGTGGATCCAGGCGAAGCCGGACCTGGCCGAAGGCACCCGAACCTCCTACACCGGGCACATCCGCAAGTACCTCATCCCGCACCTGGGCAGGATCCGGCTGGACAAACTCAAGTCCACCCAGGTCGAGGCGATGTTCGACGCCGTTGAAGAGAACAACGTACGGATCTTGGAGTGCAAGGAGTCCGAGGATCCGAAGGTGCGGGCTTCGGTCCGGGGTCAGCGGGTGGTGAGTCTGTCGACCAAGCACCGGATCCGCGCCACCTTGCGTAGCGCCCTGTCGGATGCGGTGCGTAGCCCGGAGGAGCCGGTGAACGTCAACGCCGCCTCCCACGCACGCCTTCCCTCATGTCCGAGGAAACGCCCGCTGGTGTGGACCCCGGGTCGAGTCGAGCGGTGGGAGAAGGACGGCACCGTTCCGGGTGAGGTGATGGTGTGGACACCACAGCAGACCCGCACCTTCCTGGAACACTCGAGGAAGTATGTGTGGCTGCACCCGTTGTTCCACCTGATCGCGGTCAAGGGCCTACGCCGAGGTGAAGCCGTCGGTCTGCCCTGGGCTCACACCCGCCTCACGGACGGGGAGGCGGATATCCGGACGCAGGTGGTGCAGTTGTCCTGGACCACGCTCACCACGATGCCGAAGAGTGAGGCCGGGCAGCGCACCATCACCTTGGACGCCGACACGGTGAAGGTGTTGCGGGGGTGGAAGAAGTTCCAGAACCAGGCCCGGTTGAAGGCGGGGGAGGAGTGGGTGGATTCGGGGTTGGTGTTCACCCGCCAAGATGGGTCCGGGTGGTTGCCCTCGCACGTGAGTGACTGGTTCGCCCGCATCGCCCGAGCAGCCGGACTCCCACCGATCACGTTGCACGGGCTGCGACACGGGGCGGCCTCGATGGCGCTGGCCGCGGGGACGGACGTGAAGGTGGTCTCGGCTGAGCTGGGCCACTCCACCACGCACTTCACGCAGGACACCTACCAGAGCGTGTTCCCGGACGTGGCCAAAGCGGCAGCTGAGGCTACCGCCGCTCTGCTGCGCGGGGCGTCGGTACCGGCTGGGTCGGGTGGTTTGGTGCCGGTGCGGTAGCCGGTTCCGGGGAGCACACCAGGAGCACCACGAGGCCCTCTGCCCCAGGTGAGGACCCGTTCTGGCCTGGGGTTTCCTCGTGCCCGGGGCCGTTCGACCATCGGATCAAAGGTCCCCTGGACGCGTTAGCGTTTGAGGAGTTTGCCCCGCAAGCCTTGTAGTGCTTGCACGCTGGTTTGTGTGCTGGGGTGGTTGGGTCCGTGGATGCGCCTCTGGTCACGCACCAGCGCAGCGAGAAGCCTGATGGCTGTGGTGATGTCACCGGACCTGTAGGTCCACCCTGCGAGACCATTTCGGGTGGTGAGAGTGTCTGGGTGGTCGGGACCGAAGACCCGCAGTTGGTCGGTGAGGAGATGCTTGTATACACGTACAGCGTCTTGAAGGTTTCCGGCCTCGCCGTTCCAACGGGCAAGGTTGCCTCGTGTGGCGAGCGTTTCGAGGTGGTCGGGGCCAAGCACGCGTTCTTGGTCAATGATAAGGGCTTCGAGAACCTCTATGGCCTTGGTAAGTTCGCCGCAGGTGTAATTAAATTCGGCAATGTAGCATCGAATGTTGAAGATGAACTTATGGTCAGGATCTAGGGTGTTTAGCATTTGTGGAAGGAGGAATTCTTCGCAGGTGCGAGCGGCTCCTTTGGGGTCTCCGGTGTCGGCCTGTAAACGTGCGAGGTTGGCGCGGGTGGCGAGGGTCTCTGGGTGCCTGGGTCCTAGGATTTTTTCTTGATCGATGAGAAGTGATTTGTATGATTTATTGGCGCGCTTGAGATCTCCGTTCTTGGTCATTCCAAGGGCGATGCTGTTTCGTGTGGTGAGGGTGTCCGGGTGGTCGGGTCCGAGTGCACGTTTCTGATCGGAGAGGAGCTCTTCATGGGCGTGGATTGCTTCTGTAGCGTTTCCGGATTCTCCCCACCAGAAAGCGATGTTATGGCGAGTTGTGAAGGTGTTTGGGTGGTCTGATCCCAGGATTCGCAGCATTGCAGGGAGGAGGTCTTCATAATCTCTGGCTGCTTTTTCTGGGTCTCCGGCTATTCCGCGCATTGCGGCGATATTGCCCCGTGTGGCAAGCGTGGCGAGGTGGTCCGGGCCAAGCACACGTTCTTGGTCAATGAGAAGTTCTTCGTGAGCATGGAGGATGCTCTTTGTATTTCCGCCTAGATCTCCAGCCTCGGTGCGCCAAAGGGCGAGGCTGTGGCGTGCCGTGAGGGTGTGGGGGTGGTCAGGTCCCAAACGATGGTGGGCAGCGGTGGCTGTGCGTTCCCAGTAGCCCAGAGCTTCGCTGATTCGCCCGGCCTCACCGAGACTATGCCCCGCACGGAAGAGCAACGGGTGCGCATCCGGTTGCCACAGCCAGTCCTCCACGCTCTTGTTCGAGATGATGCGGCTCCGCAGAGCTTGAACGTTATCGCGCAGATGGTCACTCAGGGCCGTATCTCGTTCCACGTCGGGCCACACATACTCGAGCGCATTGGCTGCCACATGCACGCTGCACCGGGTGGGACGCGTGGTGCTGTGTTCGCGGATGGCGCGTTGGACGAGCTGGTGCATGCCTAGGGTCGTCTCGCTCCGATACAGGTCTCCGGTGGATGTGATGAGGTTCAAGCGCGCGAGCAGCACAAGTGCGTCGCACACGTCTTGTACTGCGACACCGCCTTCGGCGTCATCTCCTTTGAGATTGGATGTCGGGTCAGGAACGCTGGGCGGTGGTGCGGGTTGTAGGTCGGTGGTGTCCTGATCCGCCGTGGGCATGGAGTTGCCCTTGCCGGCTTGCGGAGCCGGTTCTAGGTCGGTGCTCAGGTAATTGCGAACGGGGGGTGCGGTCAGGACGGCTAGGGGGATGTGTTCGGAGTCGAGTAAGCCGAGAATCCCAGTCAAGGGCTCGGCGAGTCGTTGAGGGGGCTGCTGGTTGGCGTGGTCGATGGACAGCGCCCAGGTGGTGGCGATGGCGTGTGCGTAGCCCGGCGCCTGTCGGGGGAACATGCGATCCAGGTTCTGTGACTGGGCAGTGAACAGGTCGGTGTAGGCAGCCAGAGTCATGCCGGGCCGGTCGGCGAGGTAGGCCACCACCAGGCTCAACGCCAACGGCAACCGACCCAACAACTCAGCCAAGTCCTCCCTTTCTGAAGGCGTGTGAGGGATGCGCGCGTCGGTGAGGGCTTCAGAGAGGAAGGCGTCGGCCTCAGCCTTTGTATACACGCCTAGGTCTAGGACCGTGCGGGTGCGTTCGGTGAGTTCACGCCCGCTGTCACGGGTGGTGATGAGCAGCCGCCCATTGCCGGTGGTGGGTGGCCACAAGTCGTCCAAAGTGGCGGACGAGCCGTCCGGATGGAGTGGGTGGAGCAAGACCAGGTCGTCGAAGACGATCAGCCACCGCTTGTCAGTGGTGGCCAACCACCCCACGAAGGCCTGGGCGGCCTTGTCCGGGGTGTCGAAGCCGCGCTGCAGGATACTGGAGGCCTCGCGGGCGTAGGCGTCGACGATGGTGCCGCGGGTGGAGGCGTTGACCCACATCACCAGATCCGCAGTCAACCCTTCGCCGCGGGTCGCCTTGGCCGAGTTCGCGCGGATCTGGGGGCTTCCCATACCCCGATGGAGAGCACCCACCGCGTTGTCGTCGTGGTGTGCACGGGAGTTGGCCAGGACCTGGTGGACGTAGGCGGCAGCCATCTGTGTCTTGCCGACTCCTCCCATGCCGGAGACCACACTGCCTGTGCCCGCACCGTGTGCGGTCTGCCGCAGGGCAACCGAGGTCTGGGTGTTCAGGGCGTGGTACAGGTCGGCGGTGATGGTACGTAGTTGGTAGTGGCGTGCGACCGGCGGGATGGCGCCCACGAGAAGGGGCCAGCGGGGCGGGGCAGGAAGTGTGTGAACGTGCTGCTCGTTGTTCTGCTGACCGATGATTGCCCCGGCTTGGGCTCCGCGGAAATCGAAGTGGTTCTTGCCCTGGCGGTCGCTCACTTCTGCGGCCCCTGTCCGTTCCCGCCTTCGCGGATAGGTGGGTTGTTCTGCTGGCCGATGATCGTCTCGCCGCGGGCTTCCCGGAAGTCGAAGTGGTTTCCTCCGTAGGTGGTGGGCTCCACACGCGTGTCGTCGTCACTCTGCGGCATCGCCCGGTCCTCGCAAGCACAGTTGTTGCCCGTACCTGTCGCCTGGCAGCCCTTCGGGAGTGACGGGGGCGGCGCGGCTGCGGTAGAGGCTGCTGGGTGTGTGCGGGGTGGTTTGGTGGCGGCCCAGACGACGGTGTTCACCGCCAGCGCCAGAGCACCGGTGATCGCTGCGGTCCAGGAGGCGGCTTCCCACCCCTCGCGTGAGGTCGGGCCGCCGCCGAACCACACCCCAATCCCTAGGGCTGCCACGATCACGATGGCCGCTGCCACTGCGCCAATCCATCTTGCCCTGTTCATGCCACCGATTGTGGCGCGCCATGCCCTGTGGGGTAAGGGGTTTCGGCTGAAACGGCCGTATGCGGCCTGTGAGGGTGGCAGGGTGTGCCCGGCGCTGAAGGAATGCCCCACACGGGCCGACGGGCGGCTGTGGGGCGCTGGTTGGCGGACACGGGTCCGCCCTTGGGCCGTGCCTGGCATGGCCCGGCAGGGTCACCGATCCGCAAAGTGCTCCACGAGGTGGACCCCCACCTGCACTCACCTTGTACTGGGGAGCACACCAGGAGCACACATGGCCACCCAAACACCGCGAGGACCTCCTCGGAGGTCCTCGCGCGCCCCGTCTGACCTGGGGGTTTGTGGTGCACCCAGCAGGATTCGAACCTGCGACCGTCGGATTAGAAGTCCGATGCTTTCGTGCCCGCACGTGTCACAGGGTGCCGTTTCGTCCCAATCCATCCGATCACTGCTGTCGTTTCGTGTCAAGGGGTACCGCCCGATGCCCCGGTCCAAAACTGCGGAGCACAAACGGAGCAGACACTGGCCCCTGGCGGCGTCCGATGGTCGATGGCGAGATCTTTGGGCGATTTCTCTCTTGTTCTTTGTGAACGCCGCAACATCTTGGCCAGGGTCTACCCGTTCTTGCGCTCCAGTTCGCTGAGGAATCCGCGTAGCTAGGAAGTGGCCTGTCTACGGGACTCAACGCGGGAGAAGTGGTGGACGAAGGACGAGGTGAACTCGGAGAAGGACCGTGACCAGGTTACGAGGTCAGTGATGGCCACGCACGGTTATTTGCCCTGTGTGGCCATCTTTTTTGAAAGATGTCGTTGCAATACTAGACGGATCTTCTGATTGCTACATCAGCGACGGTGCGCTGATAAACGAGTTCACCTAGGCGAGGAAGCCAGGTGTCTTCATCCGTCAGCAGGTCTCGTGCGATCACCCACGGGGTGGCGAAGATGTTTGTGGTTGACTCCATCGCCTGATCGGAGCCGAGCGCGATCGCTGCCAAGCGATGCCGCACCCCGCGCGCCATCAGCTCCCGCGCAGCGGGCGTGGGAACCCCGAAGCGAAGAAAATCCGGGAATGCTGCGATCGCTGGGGGAAGCTCGTTGCCCGCTTCGGTGGTGTGCTCCTGTATTAGCGCGACTGCTTGCTCGATAAGTGTCACGAGGTCGAACAGGACAATCTTCGCGTGGATGCGAAGCAGGGCGTCGATGTCGATACCGACGCGCTGCGCGATGTCTCTGAAGGTGCGACCCTCAAGCCACGCCAGCACGAGCTGCGACAGGGAGGTTCCGATGTCGGTCACCTGGGTGCGACGGTAAGCGGCCTGGGCCTCCTCTGTAAACCCCGGCTGTTCGAGGGCCCAATCCACGAGGACGCGGACAAGATCGGGATCTAGGGGCGAGTCTGCCGTGTTCCAGGCCGTGTAGCGCGGGAGAAGGTTGTCGATCACCTGGTCCACGAGTCGAGGTCGAGCGGAGGTCGTCCGCGCCAGCGCAAGGCGTCCTGACGACCGCATATCAACGATCCGACGCGCCCGGAGCTCGAAGACATGTTGGAGCAGCTTCTGCTCGCCAGTGTTCGCCTTTGTCGCGGCGAACGTCTCGGCGGCCAGTTGTTGTGCGATCTGCGCGAACTCGTTGGCCCCAAGTTCGTCGCGGATGAGCTCGATCAGCGCGGAGTCAACGCCATCAACCAGCGGGAAGAGCGGCGCGTTCTCTTCGATCACCTCGTTGGTGAGCTGCAACCGGTTGCTGGCCAATGCTCGTTCGAGTCGGCGGATCAGCTCGATGACTGCGCCTTCGACTGGCTCGCCGGGTTGGCCTGCGGCAACCGGGCTGACCGCCGCCCAGTCGTCGGGGTTGGCGCAGATCACCAGGCCTCTGGTAGAGCTGCCAGCCCGGCCGGCCCGACCGACGAGGTTCTTGATGTCGCGGGCCAGCATTGCCCGCGGAGCGCTCCCGTCCGAGCTTCGCTTCACGGAGTACAGCACCATCGTTCGAAGCGGGAGGTTGACACCCTCAGCCAGCGTGTTGGTGCACATGACCATCGGGACGTGCCGATCCGAAACGAGCTCCTCGAGAACTTCGCGGGTCTCCTGCGGCACATCGCCATGGTGAACGATCGCCCCCGCTTGAAGCAATCTCGTGCCCACCCAATCGTCTCCGAACTCACCGGCGAGATAAGCCACTGCGGAGTCGACGAGAGCAGCGTCCTTAACGTAGTTCTGAGGCAGGGGAAGGCTAAGTCCCGAGTCAATCTGCCTGAGGAGTTCGCTCGCTAACCCAACGACCCCACGGTCACCCCCCTTTTCGGTGGCAAAGATCGCGACCGGACCGAGGGTGAGCGCCTTACGCGCGGCCGCTACAGCTCGCGTCTTCGTCGAGGAGTAGGCGTAGGTGTTGCGTCGACCGGTGGACGGGTTCGTGAACTGGAAATCCGCGGGGCGTAGGAACTCTGGAAGCGTGTGGGCCGGTACCGAGGTGGATGGTTCGTGCAGCTCTAGGCCGATCGTGGCCCGGCTCCCGGAACCGTTAGGTCGTAGCACCGCGAACTCAGCGATCGACGGTCGATAGTCGCTGCGAACGACGGTTGTGTCGGATCCACCGAGCCATGTGTTGATCTCCTCGACGTTCGGCACGATCGCGGAGACGAACACGATCCGCGGGCTTGGGTTCCGTGCTTTCAGTCGGGCCAGCAGAAGCTCAAGACCCACACCTCGAGCCCCGCTGTCGAGGAGATGCCCTTCGTCGCAGACGACGAGGGAAATCGCCGTCAGGAGTTCGGGGTGGGAGCCGATCAAGCCGGTCAGTGCTTCGGGTGTCGCAATGATGACGCGGACGTCCTCGAGGTCCTCGCTCTCTTCGATGCCCGGCACTGTGCCCCCGTAGACAGTCCGTGAGCGCAGGCCCATCTTGGTGAGGTGTCGGCCGACGCTTCCTCGCAGCTCACGGGCCAGCGCGCGGTACGGGACCAGGAGTACAGCCTTGCGCTCAGCTGAGTGTGTCAGGTGGTCAAAGATGAGCGTCTCAGTCAGCGCGGTCTTGCCTGCACCTGTGGGCATCTGCAGCGAGTACGAGTGGGCGCTGGTGAGCAGCCCAGCATTGATGGCCTCGATCTGGGAGGGGAAGAAGTCCCAGACGGGTTGACATCGATCGAGGAACGACTCGACAAGCGGATCCCATCTGCGGGTCGCGCCGTCTGGCAGAATCGCTCGCAGGTGGGTTTGCCGGAATCGCTGGAGCAACGCCAGGTAGAGGCGGTGCGCCACCCACTCCTCCGGTCCGACTTCAAGCGCTCGCGCCGCGCCGAGTTCGGCTGCGGCGACTGCCGTATCGATGACCTGAGCGTTCCCACTCCGAAGCGAGGCGACCAGTGTGCGGGTGAGAGCCGAAGCCGGGCTCGCAGAGCGGGTTAGCAACTCGTGTGCTGCCCTCTGCTCGTCCGTCTCCCAATATTGAGGGCCAGTGCGACGCATCGTCATCACCGCCGACGCGGGGTACCCACCCAAATAGAACGCGACCGAGGCGAAGAACAAGGCATCGGCTCGAGCACCGGCTTGTAGTTCCCGGCTAACCGAGTCCAGTGCGCGGCCGAGGGAAGCCCAGTCCGCCGGTTCGGCGTCCCCACTCCGCACCATGTCGAACAACTCCCCAACAAGGGAGTAGTACAGGTCCATGGTGCGGCCGTCGAGGTAGTCGAGCTGGCTTAGATGCGCTGCAAGCTTGAAGTCCTCGATGGCGTAGTGGGTCTCCGCGTCCGCGATCCATCGCCCCAGCGTCTCCCTCATGCCACAGCCTCGGACTCGTCAGCGCTCAGCAGTGCCGCGTTATAGACCAACTCGTAGTTCGACTTCAAGTCGGGGACCGAGATCACGATCAGCGCCCTCTCATCCGGTGGAGGGGCCACCACATCCTGGATCTCGGCTGCCACCAGGTTGGTCGAGATGACCGCCACCGCCCGGAACTCGCGGTGCGCCGTCGGGTGGTCGATCGCGCGGATGAAGCGGTCCAGCTGGTCGACTGACACAGTTGAGAGGCCCGTATCCAGGGCCCGTTCCTTCAGCCAGTTGAGCGTCTTGATGAAACGCTGAGAACTATCCTTCTTTGAGTCCTCGATCGCGCTCGCGATCGGCTCCGAGTGGCCACTGGTCGACTTGGTCTTGACCTCGGAACAGATGATGCGATCTTCATCCGATGCCACCGGCCAGTGCGGCAAGATCATCTGCACAACGTCGGAGTACGGCGCAGCCTTGGTGCGGTCCTGCTTGAGCCGCCACTTCTTAGGGTCGAGGACTTCGTTCGGGTGTTCGCGAGCGGCCTGAAACAGCGCGGTGAGTATCTCACCGAAGTCGCCAGCCATCGTGGAGCCGCGATCCGGCAGCTTCGCGGCGATGATTTCCTGGGCAGAGGCCGACGTCCGCGTTATCCGATCTTGGAGCCTCTCATCTGAGATGTAGCAACGGCGGACCGGTACACCGAGTTGCTTCGCAAGAAGCGAAACTTGACCGGCTTCGACCTCAACGAGAATGAACGGAGAACTCTGGATTGTGGCGAAGATATCCCCGAACGACTCGAGGTCAACATCCAGTTCCTGCACCGTGACTCACCTATTCCCGAACCAGGACCGGCTTCGCGATCTGCCAGCCGCCGTCACCACGATAGTGTCTCGTATCGAGGTTGGTGGAGGCTGCGGCGTATGCCGGGCCCGCCTCCCGTCACTCACGGGAGGCGGGTCGCCGTTGAACGGAGCAGTAGGAAACCAGTCGGGGTGGTGCCTCGTTGCTGACCGCACAGGAGAGGACTGGCTTGGCCTTCGTGACTGACGCCGTGGGGTGCAGACAAGAGCCTGCCGGCACGAGTATGGACAATGCATGGGCGGAATACCTGGCTGCACCTCGGTCACATCCTGGACCCACTGGTGGGAGGACCCTGCTGGACCCTGATTTTCTGAGGCTCTGACCTGAGGTTTTATGGCGCACCCGGAGTATTCGAACCTGCGACCGTCGGATTAGAACCGGTCACTCACCGCAACATCTCGCCCTTATCTGCTGTGGCGACCGCGACCCTGACAGGATGACAAGGCCATTCCGTGCACTCTGCTGATCGGCAGGCGTCCCGCTGCTGATTCGGTGCGTGTTCGATGAGCTGGGTGTGGATGAAGTTCCAGAGCTCTCGCTGGAACGGATCCGTCAACCGGTCGCTGCGCAAGTGATCGGTTTTGGTGAGCATGAGGCTGTAGGTTCGCTTGGCCTCTTCGAGGGATGCTGCATAAGGGTCGCCGTTCACCATCCTGCGCTCCCGGAACGCAGGTCGGCGATCGCTCCTTTGACCATGATGCACGGCCAGCTTCCTGTGCTGCACTCGTCGGCCTGACACTGAGCGTGTTCTTCGTCCGGTGCGTGTTTGGCGAGCGAGCCATGGGTCATTGCCCACCAGGCGGACCTGTCTCCCCGGTTGTAAGGGGCATCGCGCAACCGAGCAGATTCGGCTAGGGCCCAGCCGTAATGCTCGCGGGCGTCCTCGTCAGTGGGTGTGAGAGGTTCGGTCACGGCAACTCCACGAAGGGTAGGCCTACAGCGGCCAGTTTGGTTTGCAGGTTGATGTCATCGGTTGCCACGTACAGGGTCGATTCGGGGTGCTCCGACTGCAGGAGAAGCGTTGAGGCGACGAAGCGGTCATCGGGAACGTCCAGATCGAGCCACGAGGGCAACCCGCTCGCCTTCGGCTCGATGTGCTCAAAGACGCAGGAAACCTGCCCTGCGACGGTGACACCTTGGCTCACATCACCATTAGTTCGCAGGCCTTTGAGACGCCGGTTCGCCTTTCGGGCGGCATCGCGCAGCTCCTGAGTACGCCCGGATCGCTTGAGGTCATCGATCTCACGCAGGACCACCGGCACAAGGTGGACGCGGTACCGCGGTCCCAACGTCGCCCTGTGGATGGCGAGGTCGGGTTCGTCGATGAGCGTATTGGTGTCGACCACCAGGCGTATTGCCTGCTCATCTGCCGGAAGGAGGCCAGCCAAGACACGAAGACTTTCCAAGGTCGTCTTCAGCGAGGCATTGGCGGCTTGCAAGGTCGGAGGAACATCATGGGCACCAGGGTTTCGTGTGAGCCAGGAATCGATGAGACTGAGTCCCTCGTCCATCCGCTCCTGAACCTCGGGGGTGGGGTGCGGAAAAACGAGACGGAATCGCGGTTCCCATTCACGAAAGCGCTTCAAGAGAACCATCCGGCTGGCTTCCATCTCCGGGGAGCTTTCCACCCAGCCCCACACGGGTGCGCCGAAGAACCAGACACTGCCGTCGGAGTTGCGGTTGGGGTCGATGTTCTCAATAGAGGAGGAGTCAAGGATCGTGCCCAGGCCTTTGATGATCTGGTCGAGATCAGCGAGGAGCCGTTCCGTGTACCCAGGAGGCTTGGTCGTCATGCGGCCAGGTTAGATCCGCGCACCGACAAAATGACGGGCCCTGCTTGAACGCTCACCCCCGGAGTTGCTCGCGGACAGTGCGTCGGAAGGGTTGGTGCAGCGGCTCCGGAGTATGCAGATGATCACCGAGACACCTACCTGGCTGTCTCCTACCAGGCTTCATAGAGGGTTCGAGGTGGGCTGGGATCGCCTCCCGTCACTCACGGCAGGGCCGCTGCCCCACGTCGGTGAACCTATGACTGGCTGGTCATGGGAACGAGCGGCTGCGCTGGCCACAGTGGGGGCATGGACGGACTCATCGAAGCAGCCTTCGGGCTGAAGATCCGCGCCGAGAGTAGGTGGCGCCTTGGTAGCTGACCTGCTCTCACAGCGGTTGGACCCCGACCTGTGGGGTCACAAGGCGGCGCGGTTGAGCCAGGTCGCTGACCTCGGGCTCCCCGTGCCCCCGGGGCTCTGCCTCAGTACTGCGGGTCTGGCGCACGGAACCAGCGAAGCGATCGCCTCACTCCGCACGTGGTTGGAGCTCTACCGGCCCCGCCGAGTCGTGGTGCGCACCAGCTCGGCCCGGGAAGACGGGATGGAGCGCGCCCAGGCGGGTCGATCGGTGTCGCTGCTGAACTGTCCGCCCGACGCCTCAGCACTGGCCCGGGTCATCAACCAGGATCTGCTCTCACGGGAGGACTTGGAGGCCGTCCCGGGCGGGTGCGTTCTGGTCCAGGAACAGGTTGAGGCTTCCCTGTACGGTGTGGCCTTCCTCAGCCAGGATTGCCTGCTGGTCGAAGCATCCCCGTACCCGGACGGAGCCACCGCCGGGATGCCGTTGCGCATGCGAGCTCGGCGTGACGCCCGCCGGTTCAGGGCCTCTACCGGCCCCGATCAGGTCCCGAGCCTCGCCCTCACCGCGCAGCTCCACTCCCTGTGCCAACAGCTCAGCGCTCACTTCGGGTTCGATGTCGACGTGGAGTGGGCCTGGACCGGCGCGACCGTCCTGGTGCTCCAGGTCCGCCCGATCACACGTGCTGCCCTGGAGTGGGCCTCATGAGCGGGTGGGACAAGGTCGAGGCCGTCAGCGCTCTAGAAGCCCACGGGCTGCTGCGTGTACCGATCCGTCTCGTGCGGCGACCGCATCAGATGAGTGCTCGGGCTCTGCGCGACAGCTTCGGCGAGCACCGACTCCTGGTGTTGCGCACCGCGGCCACTTGCGAGGAGCGGAACCTGCCCCGCCTGGTCGGTGCCACACCCACAGCCGCGGCGAAGTGGATCGGCGATCTCGCTCCGGGGCTGTCTGTACTGGTGCAGCCATACGAGCAGGTGCTCTTCTCCGTCGAACTCGCGGTCTATGAGTCAGTGGTGGTGGCCGAGATCGTTCCTGGAATCTGGGAGCTGGACAGTCGCCTCATCCCCGCCGTCCTGGTGGTCAAGGACGATGGCCTCGAACTCACCATCCCGGACACCCACCTCCAGACGGCTCGCTTCCACGACCCCCGCCACGGAACCCGACAACGACCGGCCCGCGTTGATGACTGGCAGATCGCCACTCTCGTGGCGTGGGTTCGTGAACACCGCCGACACCTGTCCACCCTTCGCGACGACCTGGGCCATCCGTTCGGTCTCAAGCTGCACCACTCCAGCCGCTACGGACTCTCCGCCCAGAACATCCGCAGCAGTGTGCCTGAGCCCGGCACCTGGCAACAGGACACCCCCGCACTTCCGATCAACACGGCCTCGCTCTCGTCCACCGACGCATCCCTACCCGACGGCCCCGTGCTGCTCGACGTGTCCGTTGCCCGGGAGGAGCACGCCCGCCTGGCCGCGTTCATCGACCGACTCCACCAGGCCGGGGCGCGAGAGGTGTACCTGCGCTCAGGCCTGCTCTCGCACCTGGCCATCAACCTTCGGGAAGCCGGAATCACCGTCAGGAGCGCCCATGGCTGAGTTCTGGACCATCGAGGGCATCGACGGCGCGGGCAAGAGCCACCTGCTGTCCCGCCTGGCCACGACCACCTCTCAAGTCACTGCCCTGAGCAAGGACGATCCTCCCCACACCGGGAACACATGGCTGGACCAGCGCCTTGCCCTCATGCACGACCTGACCTGGGGCTACGACCACACCGAGCCGGTCTGGGACTACCCGGCGCACTACTGGCTGCACTCCCTGGCGGCCTGGTACGCGCTCTTCCACCACGCCCATGTGGCACCCGAGCTCAGCCGCCCCCGGCCGGTGGTGGTCGACGGCTGGTACTTCAAACACCAGGCCCGTATGACCCTGTCCGGCGACGATCGACTCGTCTCCCAGTCCGAAGCCGTGTTCTCCGCTCTGCCTCAGCCCGACCGGATCATCCTGCTCTCCACCCCGGCCGAGGTAGCCACCAGCCGCAGGGCCGGAACCTCCAACCCCTCCGAACACGGCGCCTTCACCACCAAGCGAGCCACGACCTCTTCAGAAACCTTCACCGACTACCAGGCCCGAACCTCCCACGCCCTCGAGAAACTGCTCAGCGCACACCCGACACCGGTCCACACCCTGCCCAGCACCGCCGATGAAACGGACCTCCTGCCCCTCCTCTACGGAGAGGTCAACGCGTGAACACCACCGCGGCCAGCCTTGTCCTGGCCAGCGAACACACCATGGGCGAACGCCTGCCCGACTACGTACTCCCCAAGATCCCCCTGGACCTGCTCACCGCTGCCCGAGGCCGGGCATGGGTCTACCCCAACCGCTCCCTGAGCTTCCTCCTCGGCGGCGACAAACGCGCGGGCAAACGCTTCAACTGGCGCCGCCCCTACTTCACCCTCGCCGACGGACTCCTGCACTGCGTCGTCCCTCCCGGCCAGGACTACACCCACCACTACGCGGAGCTTCTACGCGCGGCCTGCGCCATGACGGACCTACCAGCCGAGATCACCGTCGAGCGGCCCGCCCCCGGCCAGGGGCTGGCCTTCGTCGACCACTGGCTCCCACGCAACCTGCCCGCACACGACCTGACGATCCTCGGCTACGTCGAACCCCTCCTGACCCGGCCACCTGCCTCCGGCACCGACTGGAACGACCGCCCCGGCTTCGGCTGGCGCACCGCCCGCATCGGCCGCTCCACCGCCCTCCTACTGGGATGCGAATTCAGCTTCTGGGGTGACCTCGCCGGTGACCTGGTCACCGCCCTGATCACCCGCGGCCACACCTCAGGTGTGCTCTACGTCGGCAAACTCGGCGGCCTCCAGTCCGACATGGAGCCCAACACCGTCGTCGTCACCGGCACCACCACCCAGGTGAAGGGCCACTCCGTCTCCTGGAAGAGCGCCCTGGACCTCGACCCCACGCTGCCCGGACTCCGCACCGGCGTTCGGCACATCACGGTCCCCAGCGTCCTGGACGAAACCCGCATCTGGCTCGAGCAACACCGTGCACACTTCGACGTGGTGGATCCCGAGATCGGACACATGGCCCTCGCCGCCACCACCGCCAACGTGCCCTTCGACTACCTGCACATCGTCACCGACAACCTCAACGGCACCCACGACCACGGCCTGTACGCCGAACGCAGCACCCCGGTCGCCACCCGGCGCCGCCGCTGCCTGCACCACATCGAAACGATCCTGCACCGGAGCCTGGCATGAACCCGACCGCACCTGTCACCCTTCTCGGCCTGGATTGGAGCGACCCCGACACCCCGCGCCTGCGCACCACCGACCCCGACCACCCCGAAAACAGCCTGCTCCACCCCCTCCTGGGTGAACACGCCTTCCGTATCGACGGAGAGCAGCGCCGCTGCATCGGCTGGTTCGACCTCACCGGAGCCGAGGGCAGGCACGTGCGCTGCCGCACCGACGAGGTCGTCACCCGGGGCAAACAGTGCCGACGCTGTCAGTACAAGGAGGGGTTCATCGCCGCCCACCAGGCCCACCGCACCCCCGACGCGCTGCCCGAGAACATCCGCGACTACCTCCAGCAGCCGCACTGGCTCTACCTCGATGTCTTCGCCAACGGCACGACCAAGGTCGGCACCGCCGCCGACTCACGCCGCCGCAGCCGACTGGCCGAACAGGGACCCGTCGCCGCCCTCTATCTGGCCCGCACCAAGGACGGCGCCACCATCCGCAACCTGGAATCGGCCGTCTCCCAGCACTTCGGGCTGCCCCAACAAGTCCAAACCCGCCGTAAGGTGCTGGGCCTCCAGAACAGCATCGACACCACCGCACTCATCACGAAACTGACCGACCTCGCCGCCCAGGTCACCCCCTACCTGAACAAGATCGCCGACAACCAGCCCGGCACCGAAGTGCTCGCCGCCCCCGAACCCTGGGTACGGCCCGCCTGCTCCACCGCCGTCTTCGAATCCGCCCCCGTGCTCGCCCACCCCGACGACCTCACCCAGGGCACCCACCGACTGCACATCACCGGGGCCGCCGGCCCCGTCGCCGTGTTCTCCACCGGCCCCGAACCCGACGCGCCCCGTCACTGCGCCGACCTGAGCAGGCTCATCGGCCGCTCCCTGGTCCCGGCCACCGTCGAGGACGCTCCCACCGGCGCGCCCACCCTGTTCTGATCCGGAGGACCCCGTGCACGAGATCACCCTGAGCGAGATCTGCACCTTCTGCTGCGAGGTGGAAGGCGGCGACGACTCCAACCTCTTCTACGACCTCGGCCTGGCCCGTACCCGCACCGACTACGTGCTCCTGGAGAGCGAACACTTCGTCGTCATGCCCTGCATCGGCGCACTCACCGACTGGTACCTACTCATCGTCTCCAAACGCCACACCCTCTCCGTGGGCTGGCTGGACGAGACCGAACACGCCGACCTGCGCACCTTCATCCCACAGGTCACCGACCTCATCCGAGAACGCAGCGGCCTGGACAGCCTCGTCTTCGAACACGGCAGCCTCGACTTTCGCGACAAGGGCGGTGCCTGCTACGACCACACCCACATCCACGTCGTGGCCACCGACCACGATCACCGGCGCTTCCTCGACCACATCCCGGCACCCGTCACCATGCGGCCCTGTACGGACTGGATCAGTGCCTCCCGCCGACTGGTCGATGAGGAACAAAGCTCCTACCTCGCCCTGGGCACACCCGACCAGGACTGGATCGGCACCGCCACCGGAGCACCCTCTCAGTTCTTCCGCCGCTGCCTGGCCACCTGGATGGGAGCGGAAGAAGGGGAGTGGGACTGGCTCACCTTCCCCCAGACCGACCGAGTGCACCGCATGAGCACGGCCCTCAACACCAGGTGACCCACCCACTCCACTCCACACAACGGAGTGCTCCATCCGGGCGCGGTTCGGGCGCGCGGCCCCGGCGTAGGCTGGGGCCCGTGGCCCACTCCGAGGACTTCACCGAGCGCGCCCCGCGCGCCGTCCACACCGCCGCCCAGGCCCTAGATCGTTGATGTGAAAAGTGTGTGCCCTGGTCAGTGGTCGTAAGCGATCAGCGACCGCTTGACCGGGGCGCCGATCAGCCAGTTGTGCCAGATCACCGCGTTCAGCGCGCAGACGCGCTGGCACACCCTGGCCCAGAGCCCTTCGGTCGTACGAGCTTGGTGGCGTTCCAACCCGAGTTGGTTCTTCAACGTCCAGATCACCGCCTCGATCCGCTGACGCAACCACCCCGGGAAAGCGTGGTCGGGCTCGTCCTTGCGCGAGGGGCGGACCAGAACGTGACCCAGACCAGCGGCGGCCTTCTCGATCCCGGCCCCGGCGAACCCTTTGTCGCACACGATCGGCACCGGCCCCGGCCCGGGGGCGCAGCCCTGCACGTGGAGCAGGTGCAGCGCCTGCTTGCGCTCGTCCAGCTCCTTGGGATGGGCCAGGGAGAACGCGCACACCGACCCCTCGGCAGTGGTGATCAGCATGAGCTTGGCGCCCCAGTAGAACGCGTGGTGGGACTGGTCCATCCCATAGCCAGCGATCTCGCCCAGGCCGGAGCGGTTGACCGTCACTCGTGAGGCACCGCAGCGCACCGGGGTGCCATCCATCAACCGCAGTTTCTCGTGCCAGGTAGGTGCGACTCGGGCGAGCCACCGAGCTGCTTGGAGCAGGGCCGGGGCCGTCGCACGCAGGTGGCGGTTGTACTCGGACTGGCTGGGCAGACGCGGGAAGAGATGGCCGATGCGTGCTGGTGCGGCGCGCATCCAGTGCCGCTCGGAATCATGGCGCAGCAGGACCTGGGCGATGGCCACACAGACCAGTTCGGCGTCAGTGAGCAGGCGGGGCCGCCCCGCCCGTCGGGGTCGGTTCGCTGAAGGGAGCACCTCATCGTCCAGATGGACGTAGAGTGCTGTCAGAAGGGCGTCAAGGTCTTTGGTCACACTCTGATCCTTGACGCCCTTCGTCATGCCCGCAGCAGGTTCAGCGATTTCCCATCAACGATCTAGGCGTCCCCGAGGCTTCGGTTCACGAAGGGCCCGAACTCATCCGGATGGGTGAGCGCGCGGTGTTCCGCCTGCGCGACGGAGCCGTCATCGCCCGGGTAGAACGCTCCGCCGCCAGGAGGGCGGAGGCCGACCGGGAGGTGCGGGCCGCCCGCTGGCTGGCCGAACAGGGGCTGCCGGTGAGCCGCCCCCTGCCCGGTGAACAACCCGTTCTGGCTGAAGGCACCGCGGTTACGCTCTGGGAGGGGGTCCAAGGGGAGTGGACCGTCCCCCGGGAGTTGGCCCGACTCCTGCACACGCTGCACGGCCTCACCCCGCCATCGGCACTCGATCTCCCCGACCTGGACCCCTTCGACCGAGTGGCCGAACGCATCGACACGGCCCCCGGGCTCAGCCCCACCCAACGCGACCAACTGCGTGAGGTCCACCGCGACCTGGCCACCTGCCTCCCGACCACCAAACCGGTGTTGGGTACCCACGTCATCCACGGCGACGCCAATATCGGCAACGTCCTGGCCACACCGCACGGGGTCGTGCTCTTCGACCTGGACGGCATTTGCTGGGGCCCACCTGAGTGGGACCTGGTCCTGACCGCCCTCTACCGGGACCTGGGCTGGCACAGCGAAGCCGAGTACGCCGACTTCTGCGACGCCTACGGGTTCGACGTCACCGCCTGGGAGGGCTACCCCCTCTACAAGCGCGTTCGGGAACTGCGCATGACCACCTGGCTCGCCCAGAAGGGCGGGGAGAGCTCTGAGATCGACGCCGAGATCGACCAGCGCATCAGCGACCTGGCCGACCTCCGGCGCCCACGGGAGTGGAACCCCTACTGAGCAGCCGACACCACGGCCCGAGCCTGACTCAGGAACCGGTCCGCCATCGGTCCCCCACGGTGGGGCCGCACACTCCGGGCGAACGCGTCGAGGTAGCCCACGCACCGCGCCGAGGACGTCGCCTGCACCTGTGGTAGCACCACGGAGCCCAGATGGCAGGCCTCCTCGACCTCACCCTGCCCCAGCACGGCCGTCGCCAACACCAGACGGGTGAAGACGCAGCTGCGCGCGTACTCCGCCCCGACCGAGGACGCCAGACTCTGCTCCGCCAACCGCCGTGCCAGATGGGCGTGGCCCAGGTCGCGATGGCAGTGGGCGACCTCGTCGGAGTACTCCGCATGGGCGAAGTAGCCGATCCACCCCGGACCGGACCCCGGGTCACGTCGACCGATAGCCCGCTCCGCCTTGCTCATCGCCTGGAAACACGAGGCCTTGTCCTGCCCGGAGGCGTGGGCACGCGCCTCCATCATCAGGAACTGCGCCCGCATGGTCTGCGTCGCCCGCTCCCCGGCACCGCTCAACGCCGCCCGCGCCAGATCCCGCGCCTCGGCGTGCGCACCGACGTAGTTGGCCTGGTGGCTCATGGCCGAGAGCACGCTCGCCCCGAGTAGCCGGTCACCCGCATGCGCGGCCAGGTCCAGGGCCTGCACGAATAGCGGCGGGCTGCGCCGTTGCGCTGGCGTCGTAGGACATCCACGCCAACGAGAGCACGAACTCCGCGGACACCGCGAACAGCGTCCGGTCGGCCTTCTCCGCATGGGACTTCCGAAGCAGCGGAACAACCGTGCCGTTGAGGTAGCGCACTGCCGCCGCCCGCGCGTTGTCACAGCCGAAGCGGTTGTCCAACGCCGAGAACGTCTCTGACGCGCTGCGGATCGCCGCGACCGGACCCTCGGCCACGTGAGCCTCGGCCCTACCGGAGGCGGGCCCTGACACCAGCCAGGAAAGCACAGCGGAACTGACCGCGGAGGCCGGTGGTTGCTGCTCCACCCCGGGGACGTTCTCAACATCCAGGCTGACCACCTGCCCCAGGACTTCGGCGGTCTTCTGCGGGGAGCCGTTCAGTTCCAAGCCCAGTTCCGGTGGCACCCGCTCCATCACGGGGGAGGGGATGTCGTACCCGTGAGTGATGCCCTCGACCACCCGTCGGACGGTCTCCTGCTTACGCAGTTCCCGCTGGCCGTTCAGGACTCGCGAGACCATCGTCTGGGACAGGTCGCACATGCGCGCGATGGCGTCTTGGGCCAAGTCGGTGTGCCGGAGCAACAGGCGAATCAGCGCGTTGGCGTCCCTATGCCTCGTGGGCCGTCCCGATTGAGGCGTGCTTCGGGGCACTGCGCTAGTTCGCCATCGCCAATAGTCCGAATATGGGTGCTGCATGCGCGCAATGCCAATGCCCGCGACCTTGCCGCACCCGCCTAGCAACGGCGCGAGAGTGCCCCGGTACTCAGTGAGAAGGAGGTTTGGTGGGCAGTCCGGCCGGTGGCTAACCCACTAGTAGCCTTGGTGCTGAACTGATGTGTCGATATGGGAAATGAAATATTGAGAAAGATTTTCGTTGAGTATGGAATCTGGCGCCTTTCGGAGATTTTTTACGTGAGGCTGTTCCCTGGCCTCGGAGGCCTGGGGGCTCTCGTAGTAAGATTGCGTAGGCGTGCCCGGGGGGAGGGGGTTTCTGTTCGCGAGGCGAAGGAAATTTTCTTCCTGGACATGATGCTTACATCGCTCTATGTGCTGCCATTGGCGCTAGCTACGGAAGCTATTTACCAGATTTCTCAAGTGGCTTTTGTTTCAAACTTCGAAAGAGATTACTATTACGCTTGGTGCTTCCTTTTTTCCGCCCCTGCCATTGGCGTGACCTTCGTCATGGCTGTTGAGTCGGCAAGGGCTGTTTTTGTCGGCGCCGTTAAGGGGAGTCGTCATGTTATCTTCGCGCTCGGAAGAAATTCATATGCTGCAATTCACTCAATTTCAACTTCTGTCGTCGTGTGTGGTTTCTTGGTGAACGTGTTGTGAGTATTCAAGAATGGGGAAATTTGGGTGCTCTTGGCGAATAGTAGTTCGAGCTCATCTCATTTGGTGAGTCTGCGGTAGCAAATCAGTGTGCAGGCAATGCTGGCGAAGGCCAGGAAGTGGTCGGCCTTGCGTTCGTAGTGTCGGTGCAGGCGGCGGCAGCCGGCCAGTCAGGCCATGGTGCGCTCGACCTGCCATCGGTGCCCACCCAACTGCTGCGACGACTCCCCACCCTTACGGGCCAGGCGGGTGGGCAGTGCCGCGCTTGCGGGGCCAGCGGCGCAGGTGGCAGTTCCAGGCCTTGCTGCAGCGGGCATCGAATCCCACTGTGTAGATGCAGGTGCTCCCGTTCGGTCGTGGTGCGCACAGCGCGATGAACGGTCCCTGGTCATCCTCGACATGGACCATGCGGAGTCACTCGTGTACGCGGAGACGCCCGGATCGGGTCAGGTGATCACCGACCAGGTGATCGTGGGAAACTGCCAGCGCACCTCAGGAGCCTCGCGCGGAAAGCCTGCTCTTCATCGCATCACTGTGAGGAGAACAACCGTGGACGCGACCTGGCGAAGGCCGAGCTACAGCGGCAACCAGGGCCACTGCGTGGAAGCGCGGAGGGATGCGGGTTCCCGTTCTCGTTCGGGATTGGCCTTCCTGTAGGCAATCATGAGGCGGGTGGGGCTGGCCCAGGAGGTTCGGTGTGGAGGACTCGGCCGAGAATCCGAGGGGTGGCGTGACTGCGAGGTGGACAAGTCCGATGGGGTTCTCGCGGGTCATGCTGTGACTGAGGTGCGACTGAAGTGCACGTACGGAGCACACAAGCCCCGGAAACGCCGCGAGGACCTCTTGCGAGGTCCTCGTGTACCCCGTCTGACCTGGGGGTTTGTGGTGCACCCAGCAGGATTCGAACCTGCGACCGTCGGATTAGAAGTCCGATGCTCTATCCACTGAGCTATGGGTGCTCGGTTAAATTGTGGCGCTTGGTCGCGCTGTGTGGCCGGGCTGTGACCTGGGGGACCTGGTGGGTGCCCTCGGGGAGACATCCTAGGGCATTCGTCGGATGTCGCCCAAGGGAGGGCAAAGTCTGACCAACTACGGTGATTCGTAGTTGCGTCTCGTTACCACGTGTGTTCCACCAAACCGGTCGCTATGGGCCTCGCGCACCACGTTACCGGTGATTAACCCCTGGTGCGCTGCTGTGCGGCGGGCGTTTCGTGAACTCCAGGGTTGTCAGCCCCCGTGGGGAGACCCCGTTCAGAAGATCCACCACTGGCCGAGCAGGATCGCGAGCGACGCCACCGTGAACAGCATGCGCTCCCTTCCAGGAAAGACTCTAGGCTGCTCTACGTGTATGAGCGAATACAATGCGTGGCAAACATGGGTTTGCCGGGGTTTGGCGACGTGTTGGCCGGCGGAGGGTGCTCGAACGCCGGTCGGCTTGGAATCCAGGATCGGCCAGCGTGGTGGCCGATCCTGGTGGGTCAGGCCGCGAGGCCGCGCGCGTAGTTGACCTGCTGGTTGACGTGCTGCACGTAGGACCGGTTGCTCACCATGATCTGCGTGGAGTGGTACTGGCCGGCGCCCTGCACGGTGACCTGGACGTGTCCGGTCGTCCTGTCCTCCTTGACGAGGAGGATCAGCAGGCCGAGGAGGCAGGTCCACCAGAAGATGAGGATCGCGACGATGATCGCCCACACGGGGGTGCTGCGCTCGGTGCGGCTCATGTCGCTGACGGTCCACACCGTCCCCCTGATGGGGAACCGGCCGGACGGGGTGATCACGGTGTTCTGCGTGATCGCGATGTCCCCGATGGTGTCGAGGGTGGGTTCGTGCGGCATGCCGCCGTCGAAGGGCTGGTATCCGCCCGTGGGGGCGCCGTAGGGCTCCAGTTGGCCACCGGTGTGCGGTTCGGGGGGCAGGCCCCACCCTGGGGTGCCGCCGCTGGGCTGTTGCCAGGGCTCACCCTGATGGGGGTCGGGGTACTGGTTCATGGGGCGATTGTGTCAAAGGACGTGGCCGTGCCCGGTGTCCGCCCGAGTGACCGGCGGGTTGTGGCCGGATGTGGCCAGTGTCCACGGTGCGTGTCGGTGGCGGTGCAGGCTGCTCATACGGGTTTCCGCAGGTGTGGCATGGGTCACTGCAAACCAAGTTTTTCGGGTACCGAGGCCCAGCTTCTGTGGAAGAACGTGAAAGTCTTTCGCACTTTGCGTACCTCTACGTACCATGCGGCTGATCCATCGCCCGCACCCCCAGGTGGTGACCCCACATGCCCCCGTACCTCCGACCCGCACCGCCCCGACGGCTCCGCATGGGAGCCGCGGGAGCGGCCCTCGCGATCTCCGCCTCGTTGGTCGCCGCCCTTCCCGCCACCCCCGCCCTGGCAGCACCGGAGGACTACTGCGCCCCCGGGGCCTGCCTCGACATCCTCCCGCCGGGCCAGAACGGCAGCGCCACACTGGTGGAGATCCTCGGCCACCAGGTCTTCGGCACCCGGCCCAAGCACTCGTCGAGCCAGCTCGACATGTACGACAACCTCGTCCACCACTACGACGGGCTCACGGACGAGAGCCTCGACGACTTCTTCATCGACGCCAGCTTCGGTGTCGACGAGGGCGACGTCGACCGCCGTTACCAGCCGCGCGACGACGTCACCATCACCCGGGACCGCCAGCACGGCATCCCGCACGTCCAGGGCACCACCCGCGAGGGCACCATGTTCGGTGCCGGATACGCGGCCGGTGAGGACCGCCTGTTCCTCATGGACGTCCTGCGCCGGGTCGGCCGGGGTGAACTCACCTCCTTCGCCGGCGGCGCCGAGGGCAACCGGGGCCTCGAACAGGACCTCTGGGGCACCGCGCCCTACACGGAGGAGGACAAGCAGGCCCAGATCGACCGGGTCGCGGACAGCGGTGAACGCGGCGCCCAGGCACTGGCGGACGTCGACGCCTATCTGGAGGGCGTCAACGCCTACATCGACGAGGCGGACAGCGGCCGGTACTTCCCCGGCGAGTACGTCCTCACGGGCCACAAGGACGCCATCACCAACGGCGGGGAGATCGAGCCCTTCACCCCCACGGACGTCGTGGGCATCGCCGCGATGGTCGGCGGGATCTTCGGCGGGGGCGGTGGCGGCGAGGTCCAGGCCGCGGTCGTGCTGGCCAACTTCCAGGACCGCTACGGTGCCGAGGAGGGCCTGGAACTCTGGCACGCCTGGCGCATGGAGAACGACCCCGAGGCCGTGGTCAGCGTCGACGGCGAGTTCCCCTACGCCCAGACCCCGGACGACCCGGTGGGCGAGGTCGTTCCGGACGACGGCTCCGTCGAGCCCTACAGCATCGTCCACGACGAGTACGGGTCCGCGGCCGCCACGGCGCAGCGGGCCGAGGCCGAACAGGACGAGGCGCCCGGAGCGGACGCCCCGACCGTGGAGGAGCTCTCCGACGAGCAGCGGGCCGAGCTGGAGCAGATGGTCGAGGAGGGCGACCTGTCCGCCGCCGAGGGCATCTTCGACGACGGCGTCCTGCCCGAGGGCTTCCTCGACCCGCGCGGCATGTCCAACGCCCTGCTGGTCTCCGGTCAGCACACCGAGAGCGGCAACCCCGTCGCGGTGATGGGCCCGCAGACCGGCTACTTCTCACCGCAGCTGCTGATGCTCCAGGAACTCCAGGGGCCCGGCATCAGCGCCCGGGGCGCCTCCTTCGCGGGCGTGAGCTTCTACGTCCAGATGGGCCGCGGCGCCGACTACGCCTGGAGCGCCACCTCGGCGGGCCAGGACATCACCGACACCTTCGCGGTGGAGCTGTGCGAGACCGACGGTTCCGACCCGTCGACCTCCTCGCGCGCCTACGTGGACTCCTCGGGCGGGTGCACGGAGTTCGAGGAGCTGAGCGTCAGCAACGACTGGACGCCCACCATCGCGGACGGGACCCCGGCCGGGGGCTACACCCTGACCTCCCTGCGGTCCGAGTTCGGCCTGGTCAGGTCGTTCGCCACCGTGGACGGGGCTCCGGTGGCCTTCACCGAGCTGCGGTCCACCTACATGCGCGAGGTGGACTCCATCCTCGGCTTCCAGCGGTTCAACGACCCCGAACAGGTCACCTCCGCCGAGACCTTCACCCGGGCGGCCGAGGACATCGGGTACGCGTTCAACTGGCACTACGTGGACGACACGGACATCGCCTTCATCAACTCCGGTTCCAACCCGGTCCGGCTCGCGGGCACCAACCCGACCCTGCCGATCGACGCCTACTCCGGCTCCGGCTGGTCCGGCTGGGACCCGGCCACGAACGAGGCCGAGTACCACCCGCAGTCCGACCACCCGCAGGAGATCAACCCGGACTACATCGTCAACTGGAACAACAAGCCCGCGCAGGGGTACACCTCGGGCTGGTCCACGGGGTCGGTGCACCGCAACGACCTGCTGGACGCCAGGGTGTCCGGGCTGATCGGGGACGGGCACCAGTTCACGCCCGCCTCGCTCACCGCGACGATGATGGAGGCCGGGGTCGCGGACCTGCGCGCCGAACAGGTCCTCCCGCTGCTCCTGGAGGTCATTGACACCGAGGCCGTGGACGACCCGGAGCTGGCGGAGACGGTCGCGTCGCTGCGGGCCTGGACCGAGTCCGGTTCCCTGCGGCGCGAACCCCAGCGCGACGCCGGGTACTACGACCACGCGGACGCCATCCGCGTGCTGGACGCCTGGTGGCCGCTGCTGGTCCGGGCGCAGTTCGAGCCCGGTCTGGGCGAGGACCTGTACACGCAGCTGACCCGGGCCGCCCAACCCGACGAGTCCCCCTCCGGGGCGATCGGCGGCGGGGCGCCCGGCAGCGTCAACCAGAGCCAGGCCCACCGGGGCTCGGCGTTCCAGTACGGCTGGTGGTCCTACGTGCACAAGGACCTGCGCTCGGTCCTGGGCCAGGAGGTGGACGGCACCCTCGGAGACCAGGTCTACTGCGGTGAGGGCGACGTCGACTCCTGTCGCACGGTCCTGCTGGACAGCCTCGCGGAGGCCGCCGCCACCCCGGCGGGCGACGTCTACCCCGGGGACGGCCACTGCTCGGCCGGTGACCAGCTCTGCGCGGACACCGTGATCCACCAGGCGGTGGGCGGCATCAACATGTGGCCGATCGCCTGGCAGAACAGGCCCACCTACCAGCTCGTCTACCAGTTCTCCGGCGGCAGGTGACCGGGTACCGCCCCCGGCGGTGACGGACGCGGCCCGCGACCCCCGGCGACGGGGGAGTCGCGGGCCGCGATCGTGCATCCGTCAAGGGGATCTTGTGGTGTGACGGGTTTGTGTGGGTAGCTTAAGGACTACCCGAAACCACAGCGGGAGGGCCACGGGAACATGCCTGCATGGCTGATCTGGATCATTCTCGCGGCCGGACTCGGGGTCGCCGAGTTCCTCACCCTGACCTTCGTGCTGGGACTCCTGGCGGCCGCCGCGCTCGTCGCCGGGATCCTCGGCGCCATCGGCCTTCCGGTGGTCGTGCAGATCATCGGTTTCGCCGCCGCGTCCGCCGCCGGGCTAATCCTGGTCAAACCGATCATGGACCGCCAGCTCAGGCGCGGCCCGGACGTCCGCTCGGGCACGGCCGCGCTGGTGGGCCGCTCCGGCGTCGTGCTCCAGGAGGTGGACGCCGACAGCGGGAGGGTCAAGCTCCAAGGAGAGGAGTGGTCGGCACGCAGTCTGGACGAGGACCTGGTGATCCCGGTGGGGGCGCACGTCGACGTCATGGAGATCGATGGCGCGACCGCCGTCGTCTACCCGCGTGAGGCCCTGCCGGGCCTCCCCGAACTGCCCGAACGGAACCGTCCCGACCAGGACTGACCGGAGTGGGCGCGGTTGACCCCGCCGAGCCGCGCGAGCTCCCGAACCGAACACGGAACCAAGACCACAGCCACATCCCCGGACGAGGTGCGGAACATGGAATCTGCGATACCGCTCATCATCCTCGCCGTCCTGCTGGTAGCCGTCGCCCTGTCGGCGATCCGGATTGTCCCGCAGGCACGCGCCTACAACATCGAGCGCTTCGGGCGCTTCATCCGCACCCTCGACCCGGGACTGAACTTCATCATCCCGGGAGTGGACCGGGTGAACACCAAGTTCGACCTGCGTGAACAGGTCTTCACCTCGCGTCCCCAGCCGGTCATCACCGAGGACAACCTCGTCGTCAACATAGACACCGTCCTCTATTACCAGGTGACCCAGCCCAAGGCCGCCGCCTACGAGGTGGCCAACTACATCCAGGCCATAGACCAGCTCACCGTCACCACGCTGCGCAACGTCATCGGCTCCATGGACCTGGAGAAGACGCTCACCTCGCGCGAGGAGATCAACACCCGGCTGCGCGGGGTCCTGGACGAGACCACCGGCAAGTGGGGAATCCGCATCAACCGGGTCGAGATCAAGGCAATCGACCCGCCGCCCACCATCAAGGAGGCGATGGAGAAGCAGATGCGGGCCGACCGCGACAAGCGGGCGGCCATCCTGCACGCCGAGGGTGAGCGGCAGGCCCGCATCCTCAAGGCGGAGGGGGCGCGCCAGCAGGCCATCCTGGAGGCCCAGGGTGACCAGCAGGCGGCCATCCTGCGGGCCGACGGCGAGGCCAAGGCGATCGAACGCGTCTTCCAGGCCGTGCACACCAACAACGCCGACGCCAAGGTGCTCGCCTACAAGTACCTGGAGACCCTGCCGAGCCTGGCCGAGGGCGAGGGCAACACCTTCTGGGTGATCCCGGGCGAGCTGACCGAAGCGGTGAAGAACGTGAGCCACGCCTTCGCCGGGGACGCCGCCATGACCGCGCCCTCCACCACGAAGGAACAGGCCCAGGAGGGGGAGTCGGGCGGACCGGCGCAGATCACCGGCCCGGACCCGGCCCAGGCCTCCGCCTCCGCGCAGGCGGCGCAGGAGGCCGCGGAGGCCGCCGAGCAGGCCGTGGCCGACGCGCGCGACGACGTGCGCAAGGCCGGTGCGCGGATGGGAACGCCTCCGGAGCCGCGGGAACAGGAGTGAGTGGCCGGACGACGGCGGGCCTCCGTGCCGGGGGCCCGCCGTCGCCCTGCCCGCCAGGCGGGCTCAGACCAGCAGCAGCTTGCCGGTGGTGCCCCGCGAGGCGAGGGCGGACTGCGCCGCGCCCGCCTCCTCCAGGGTGTAGCGGCCGCCGATCCGCACGTCCAGGCCACCCTTCTCCACCAGGGAGAACAGGTCGCCCGCGCGACCCAGGAGCTCCTGCCGGTCGGCCACGAAGTAGGCGAGGGAGGGCCGGGTCAGGTACACCGAGCCCGCGCTGTTGAGCCGCTGCGGGTCCACGGGCTCCACCGCGCCGCTGGACTGCCCGAACAGGGCTAGGACTCCGCGTGGGCGCAGGGACTCCAGGCTGGCGTCGAAGGTGTCGCGGCCGACGCCGTCGTAGACCGCCGCCACGCCCTCGCCGCCGGTGAGCTCCCGGACGGCCGGGGCCACCGGGGTCCGCGTGTACCGGATGACCTCGTCCGCGCCCGCCTCCCGGGCGATCCGCTCCTTCTCGTCGGTGGACACGGTGCCGATCACCCGGGCGCCGCGCGCCTTGGCCAGCTGGGTGACGAGCAGCCCGGTGCCGCCCGCGGCGGCGTGCACCAGCACGGTCTCGCCCTCGGCCACGGGGTGGACCGCGTGGGTCAGGTAGTGGGCGGTCATGCCCTGGAGCATGAGCGCGGCGGCCTGTTCGGTGCTGACGGAGTCGGGGACCGGGACGAGCAGGGACGCCCTGACCACGGCCTGGTCGGCGTACCCGCCCGGGGCCATCGCCCAGGCGACCCTCTGACCGACCCGGAGGTCGGTGACGCCCTCGCCCAGAGCGGAGACCGTTCCGGCGGCCTCCATCCCGGGGACGTAGGGGAGCGGGACCTGGTAGGCGCCCGAGCGCTGGTAGACGTCGATGAAGTTGACGCCTCGCGCCTCGACGTCCACGCGTGCCTCACCGGGCCCCGGAGCGGGGCTCTCGGCCTCGGTCACCCGAAGGACCTCGGGTCCGCCGTACTCCTCGATCACGATCACGCGCATGGTTCTCCTCAGGGGGCGGGACACCGCCGGGGCCGGGGCGCGGCCTTCGGAGCGCCCGCCTCGGAGACCCGGCTCAGCCGTCGACGTTGATCCTGTGGAGAGCGTAGTCCGTGTAGAGCGCGGCGATCGGCTCGGTCCCCGCGCCGGGGCGCATGACGACGCCGACCCTGCGCCGCTCCTCGTCGTCGAGGTCGCCGTCGTCGGGCAGCGGCTGCTGGTCGGTGGCGGAGAGCACGAGCTCGTCGTTGACCCACATGCGCAGGTCCATGTACGGGTCCTCGCCCTCCTCGGCCACGTACTCGCAGGCGAACTTGAGGTTGTTGGTGACGAGGTCCTCGACCCGGACGTCATAGGGCAGGCCCTCGACCGCGGACTCCTCGTTGTGGAGGTCGAAGGGCTCGAACCCGGCCACCTCGGTGGTCTCGGCGATCGCGGTGTCCCCGCTCTCCTCCGTCACCCGGCGGATCTGCGCCTGGGCGCCGTCGAAGCGCAGCAGGGCCTCGTACATGGTGCGTTCGTCCTCGCCCTCCTGGTCCCAGCAGCGCACGCCGAGGTTGGACTCGGCGGGGCCCTGGATCGGCACCAGGTTGGTGCTGATGAGGACGCGGTCCGGGGTCTCCCTGTCGTAGGGGACGATCGTGCCCCGGGAGGTGTAGATCGTGGGGTCGAGCTCGAACACCACGGCCTTCTCCTCGGCCCAGTAGCCGTCCGAGTAGTCCGGGTCCTGGGGGTCGAAGGTCCGGGTGTCCGACCACGCGGGGTCCGTGGCGAAGTCCGTGACGTAGATGCTGGTGGTGTCCGTCGGCGGGTCGTCCGAACGGGAGAGCAGGACGGTCGCGCCCACCCCCGCGACGAGGACCACCGCGAGGGCGGCACCGCCGATGAGCATCACCTTGCGGCGGCGGCCCGGGTCCCCGCCCCGGGGAGGGGCCGGGGGCTGACCCGGTCCGTTGGGTCCGTTGGGGGGACCGTACCCGGCGTGGCCGGTGTGGGCGGGCACCCCGTGGGAGGGCGAGTTCCCCGACACGGGCTGCTGGTACTGGCCCGGACCGTACCCGCCCTGCGGCGCGGAGCCGTGACCGGCGCCGTGGTGCGGCGGCGGGTGGCCGCCGCTCGGTCCGTAGTGGCCGTATCCGCCCTGCTGAGGACCGGACGGCGGTGTCTGTGGGGGGAGGTGCCCCTGGGGGTACTGCTGCGGGTGTTCCCCGGGTGGCACGGGCGGTGGGAACGGGGCCTGGTGGAGCTGCGTCTGCTGGGACTCAGGCGCCTGGTGGGCCGGGGGAGCCTGCTGCGCCGTGGGCGGCGGGTACGCCCGCGTGTGCGGCGGGGCGGCGCTCGGGTCGGAGGCCGACGGCTGGCCGTCCGGCGGCGTGGTGGCGCCCTCGACAGGGACCTGCTCCCGGAGAACCGGCTCGGTGGGCTCCGGCGGTCGCCCGGGCACCGGGGTGCTGCTCGGCGGCGCCCACGAGGTGGTGATCGTCCGCCGCACCTCCGCCTCCTCGGGGTCCTGCTGGCCGGTGAGGTGGGCCAGCAGCTGCTGGGAGGTGGGACGGTTCTCGGGCTTCTTGTCCAGCGCCGCCGTGACCAGGTCCACCAGGCTGGGGTCCAGCCCGTCCAGCCTGGGCGACGCGGTGGAGATGTTGTGCAGGACCGCGGGAACGGTACCCGCGTCGAAGGGCGCCCGGCCGATGCCCGCGAAGGCCACCAGGCATCCCCACGCGAAGACGTCGGCCGCGGCCGTGGCCTGTTCGCCCAGGATCAGCTCCGGCGCCATGTAGGAGGGGGTGCCCATGAGCTGGCTGGAGCGGGTGACCGCACCGCTGGCGTCGTCCAGGGCGCGGGCGATCCCGAAGTCGATCACCTTCGGGCCGACCGGGGACAGCAGCACGTTCGCGGGTTTGAGGTCCCGGTGCACGATCCCCGAACCGTGGATGGCGGTCAGCGCCGCCGCGACACCCATGGCCAGTCCGTCCAGCGTCCCTCCGTGCATCGGCTCGCCGCCCCGGACCGCCTCGTCCAGGTTGGGGCCCGGCACGTACTCGGAGACGATGAAGAGGGGTTCACCCTCCAGCCGGGCGTCGATGACCCCGGCGGTGGAGAAGCGGGCGACCCGGCGGGCGGAGGCGACCTCACGGGCGAAGCGCAGCCGGAAGGACTCGTCGTCGGCCAGGTCGGGGCGGATCAGCTTGACGGCCACGGCACGGTCGGCGGCGTCCCTGGCCAGGTACACGGTGCCCATGCCGCCGTGTCCCAGACGGCCGACGATGCGGTAGCCGTCGAGTTCGCGCGGGTCACCGGCGCGCAGGGGTTTGCCGCTTTCGTGTCCATTGGACGTCACAGTTGGGGGTCCCTCGTATGGATCGTGTGATTCGCGTCTAACAGCGTACCGATCTCGACACGCCGACGCGTTCCGGTTCTTCTCGGCCGTTCCGGGCGCGGAACCCGGCCGGAACTGGGCCGACACGGAGCTGGGCGGGTGGCTCCGCGCGGTCGGGTCAGGGCGCGCGGGGGGTGGGAGCGGTGGTCGGGGGTGTGCGGGCCCGGGGGCCGGTCGAGGTCTTTGACGGACGTCCGATCAAGGAGATGGAGGGTGGCACGATCCCGGATGCGACCGGAACAACGGGGGTTCGGGCACTCGGGGTGCTACCGGAAGTGATGTCGGGAACGCGGAAACAGTTCCACGGAACCCCCGCTTTCGCTAGGATTCGAATACTTGTTCGAACGCCTGGCCGTACTTCCCCACGGACGGGCGCTCCGGCGGTGTGCCATCCCGCGCCGCCGGACACCAGCCAGAAGGAGTCGGTCGATGCTGGGGGGAACTGTCGTGGGACGGTACTTCGGGGCGAAGGTCACGGTCGTCGAGGACGGGGGCCGACCCACCCGGTTCACCTGGGACGGCCGCGTGTACGGGGTGCGGAGGATCATCGACCACTGGGTCACCCTGCGCCGTGACTGGACACCCGGCAACGGGTCCCAGGTGCCCGAACGCCGACACTGGCGGGTCGAGGCGGGCTCCGCCTACGCACAGGGCGTGTACGAACTCCGGCACGACACGACCACCGGGGAGTGGTCGCTCAGCCGCGTCTGGGGCTGAGCGGACGCCACCGGTTCCGGTGCGGTCGGGCCGGGGAACCGTGGGAGGCGGCCGGGTCGGCCATCCGTACCGGCGGCCGTCACGGCCCGACCCGGTCGGGTAGGGGAGGCAGCCCCTCGCCGAGGCTGACGTCGCCGGGGACCAGACCGTACGAGGCCAGGTCGGAACGGCCCTCGTGCAGGGGCATCGCGTTCCGGTCGGTGCCCTCCCGCCGGAACCCGGCGGCCTCGGCCACCCGGCAGGAGCCGGTGTTCCCGATGGCGGCCTTGAGCTCCACGCGCTGGAACCCCTGGCCGAGGGCCCAGCGGGAGACCGCCACGACGGCCTCGGTGGCCAGCCCACGGCCCCGGCCCCACGGCGAGATCCAGTAGCCGATCTCGGTCACCATGGCCGCCCACTGCGTGCGCAGCAGCGCCACCGATCCCGTGAGCCGACCCGTCTCCCGGTCCACCACCGCCCAGTGCTGGCCGTCGCCGCCGGTACGGATGGCCGGGGCGAGGCTCAGGCAGAAGTGCTCGGCCGACTCCCGCGTGTAGGGCAGTCCGGGCGCGGGCAGCGGAATCCATCGTTGGAGCTCCGGGTCCACGCACGAGGCGTACACGTCGTCGATGTCCCGTTCGAGCACGGACCGCAGGCGCAGGCGCTCGGTCTCCAGGATCACCGCGGGCATGATCGGAGCGCTCTGGACGGTGGCCATGCGAGTGATCCCCCTGTTGCGTACGAACGGCCGTTCCGGGCACCGATCAAGATACGCGTCCCACGGGTGCGTGGAGCGGCGGGCCGCCGTCCCACGCACCCGCCCGATCCGGTGGCGGGACGCCGGAACGCCCCGCCACCGCGCGGGTTCAGAGCAGGCCGCTGGCGACCCGCTGGCGGATGACCGTGTCGAATGCCTCGGAGAAGGCGTTGCCGGGGCACTCGGTCTGGAGCCAGTCCCGGTGCCGGGCCACGGCCTCCTGTCCGGTCGCCGCCCCGGTGTCCGGGTGCACGTACTCGATCCGCTCGGACGGGTCCACGCCGGTGAGTGCGCACAGGACCCGCAGGACGTCCACGAGGGAGTCCTGGGCGGCCTGGGTCGGCAGCCCGTCGGTGAAGTCCCCGAGCAGGCACACGCCGATGTTGCCGTGGTTGAACCCGAACGCGTGGCCGGCCGTCACCGACTCGGCCAGGCCCGGCAGGGGGACCCCTCGGAAGATCGGGAGGCCGCCGCCCGAGTGGCGTCCCTCGTAGACCGTGCCCTCGGGGTCCACCAGCAGGTGGTAGCCGACGTCGCCCCACCCCTGCTGGACGGCGTGCAGGTGGTAGACGGCCCGCATGTCCGCCGCGTGGTCCTCGGTGGTCGCCATCGCCGTGTGGTGCACGGTCAGCGCCTGCACACGGTGGAACCGGGCCGGCCACAGGTCGTTGCCGTCCCCGTCGAAGCGCAGCGACTCGTCGGCGCCCCACCCCGCCCGGGTGCGGACCCGCAGCGTGGTGCCGCCGGTGAGGGTGGTGACCCCCTCGTCCTCGGTCGAGAGGGACACCCGCTCTCGGCCGCCGAACCGCAGCTCCTCGCCGTCGTGCAGGTTCACGGCGGTCAGGTCGGCGCCGTCCGTGCCGCGCACCTCGTAGCCGGTCGCGCCCTCGGGCGCCCGCGCCGTGGCGGAGGCCGTGGGCGCCAGGTGCTCGGGTCCGGCCGTGTGGAAGTGCAGGTCCTGCCAGTCGCCCAGGGCTCCGTCGGCGGTCTCGAAGCGCACGGCGGCGTTCTCGGAGACGGCCTCGGGCGCCTGGGAGACGGAGACGACGTCGAAGCGGAGCTCGGGGTGTACGAGGGCGCCGGTGGCGCGGGCCTCTTCGGCGAGGATCCTGGGTGCCGTCAGGGCGTCCGTGGTCGGCTCGGCGGCGGTCCGCGCGGAGGCGCTGGCGGAGGCGGGCAGCGCGGGGGCGAGCGCGGACAGGCCGGTGACGGTGGTGGCACCGGCGAGGAAGTGACGCCGTCGCATGGAGGGTCCGTTCCGTTCTACTGGGGGCGGATACCGGGGTCAGGGGCGTTCGGGTACGGAAGAGCGTGCCACAGCCCTTCGACGCCCGACACCCGCCGCGCGGGCGCCGGGCCCCGCCATGAGCCGTGTCGCCGGGTCCGGTCCTGGCCGCAACGGTGCTCCTCCACGAACCGAAAGCCCTCTCCTGGGCCGATACCTGGATCTGAGAACCAGAAAATGTACGGAGGGTGTTCGAGTCGTCGCGCAGCGGGGTGGCGAGGGGGGTGGCCGATGCCCGGTTCCGTTGTTTCTCCAGGTCAGTATGGGTTCGCGAGCGTAGTCAGGGGCGCGTCGCGACACCCGCGCCCCACTCCGGAAGGGCCGATCCCGGGCCCGAACGGGGCCCGAAACCCCTCCGGTCGCGGACCGCGACTCCCGTACACAGCCCGCGCCGACACGGACTCTGGCACAGTTGATGGTGACTTGAGGACCCCGGCAGTTCGGCCGGGGCGAGCCGCGCCGGGTCGGGGGGACCCGTGCGAGCGGCATGACCGCCGCGGACTACGCTGGTCCGAATCCGTAACGGACCAGGTGGAACCGGGCAGCTCACTGACCTCTTCTTCTCTTCTCTTCTTCGGGGAGCGACCATGACCAACGACGACCGCGAGGACCTCCGTCGCGGTGAGCAGGAGGGCGCGTGGCAACGGGGCAGCGGCCCCCTGCCCGGCCTCGGCGGCCTCCTGGACGGACTGCCCGAGAGCGGCAAGGGCGCCCAGGCGCGCGACCCCAGAGCCGTCGCGCCGCAGCACAACCCCTTCCGGAGCTCGTTCCCGGGGTCGGAGCTTCCGCCGCCCCCGCCCGGCCACCACTCCGCCGTCGAGCCCTCGCCCCCGGCTCCGGCACCCACGGCCTTCACCACACGGCCGCAGCAGGCCAGGCACCAGGCCCACCCGGAGACCGGGTCGCCCCAGAGCGGACCGGTCCAGCCCGAACCACGGCCGACGCGGCCCGAGACCCACGAGCCCCCCGTCGCCCCTCAGCGCGACCCCCGGTTCAACGTCATCCCCTTCCGCTCGGGCAGCCGCCACTCCGGCCCCGCGCAACCCGAACCCCCCACCCCGGCCGAAGCCCCCCAGCCCGGATCCGCGACCCCAGAGGACTCGCGGACCGGGACCGAGCGGCCCGAGCCCATCACGCACCCCGGCCCCGCGGACGAGAACCGCGCGGCCACCGAACCGAAGCAGAGCGACACCGTGCACGCACACGAAGCAGCGGCGCCCCTGGAGGTACCGCAGCACTCGGGTCCGCACCAGCGGACCGAACCGGAGGATCCCCAGACAGCGTCCGCCCCGGCCCTGGTCCCCGCCATCCAGGCCGCCCGTGAGGCGCTGAACGCCGAGACGCGGGGAGCCGAGCAGCCCTCCGAAACGCCGGGCGCCCCCGGCGACGACGTCTGGAGCGACGCGGGCCACGCCTTCGACGACGCCGAGCGCGCCGCCGTCTACCGCGCCATCCGCGACCGACGGGACGTCCGGACGGGCTTCCTGCCCGAGCCGGTCCCCGACGACGTCCTCACCCGCGTCCTGGAGGCCGCGCACCAGGCCCCGAGCGTCGGACACACGCAGCCGTGGGACTTCCTGGTCATCGACGACCCCGAGATCCGGGCGCGGGTGCGCGAGCTCGCCCGGGTCCAGCGCGAGGCCCAGGGCCACACCCGGCCCGGCACGCGCGCCCAGGCGTTCTCCGGGCTCAAGGTCGAGGCGGTGCTGGAGAGCCCGATCAACGTCGCGGTCACCGTCGACCCCAGCCGCGGCCCGCACAGCCCCGGACGGCACTCCAAACCCGCCTCCTACTCCGCGGCCCTCGCCGTGGAGAACCTGTGGCTCGCCGCCCGGGCGGAGGGGCTCGGCGTCGGCTGGGTCGCCTTCACCGACGAACGCGACGCGGCCAGCGTCCTCGAACTCCCCTCCCACCTAGAACTCGTCGCGTACCTGTGCGTCGGCTACGTCGAGGACTTCCCCACCGAACCCGAACTCGGCCTCTCCGGCTGGGCCAGGGGCCGCCCCCTGTCCTGGGCCGTGCACCGCGACCGCTACGGGCGCCGAGGTCTGCCCGGCCAGGAGCCGACCACCCTGCTGGAGGAGACCATCACCGCCATCGGAGCGCTGAACGCCCGAGCCGTGGAGGAGGCCAGGGACCGACAGGACCGGATGACCAAGCCGCAGGGCTCACTCGGCGTGCTGGAGGAGGTCTCGGTACGGCTCGCCGGACTGGCGGGGGAGTGCCCGCCGCCGGTGCCCGAACCCGCCGCCGTGGCGGTGTTCGCCGGTGACCACGGGGTGTACGCCCAGGGGGTGACCGCCTGGCCGCAGGAGGTCACCGCGCAGATGGTGCGCAACTTCCTCGACGGCGGGGCCGTGGTCAACGCCTTCGCCGAGCAGGTCGGCGCCGAGGTGACCGTCGTCGACGTCGGCGTGGTCGGGGACCTGCCGCGCGGCACGGGCCTGCTGCCGCGCAAGGTCGCGCGCGGGACGGCCGACTTCACCCAGGGTCCGGCGATGACCCGCGACCAGGCCCTCCAGGCGTTGGAGGGCGGTATCGAGATCGCCCGGGACCTCGTCTCGGCGGGCAACCGCTGCCTGGTCACCGGTGACATGGGGATCGGGAACACGACCCCGGCCGCCGCCCTGATCTGCGCGTTCACCGGAGCCGACCCCGCTGCGGCGACCGGTCGGGGGACCGGTGTGGACGACCCGACCTACGAACGCAAGGTGGAGGCGGTCCGCCAGGCCCTCAAGGCCAACCCGGTGGACGAGGCGGACCCGATCGGGACCCTCGCCGCGCTCGGCGGTCTGGAGCACGCCGCGCTGGCCGGGTTCGTCCTGGGCGGAGCGGCGCTGCGGGTCCCGGTCCTCCTGGACGGTGTGATCGCCGGATCGGCCGCGCTCGCCGCCGCCGCCATCTCGCCGGACTCCCTGAGCGCCTGCTTCGCCGGCCACCGGTCGACCGAACCCGGCCACGCCATCGCCCTGGAACACCTCGGCCTCACACCCCTGGTGGATCTGGAGATGCGTCTGGGCGAGGGCTCCGGCGCCCTGCTCGCGCTGCCGCTGCTCCAGGGTTCGGTGCGTGCGCTGCGCAACGTCGCCACCTTCGACACCGCCGGTGTGACCACCCGCCGGTGACCGGAGGACCGGGCGCCCGGTGAGACGACGGGACCCCGCCACCGACGAGGTGGCGGGGTCCCCACGGTCGGGGGCGGGGACGGAGGAGCGCACGCCGGGACCGCTTCCAGGCGCGTCCCGGGGCCGCTGATGCGGCACGCGTCACTCCGGTCCGCCGCCACCCCTTTACCTCCACGTGATGCCGCGTTGACAAGCTACTTTGGAGCCATCACCGAACATCGCTGGCGGCGCGCCGGGCCCGTCCGCGCGCGCACCCCGCCGACGGAGCCGGGGGCCGGTGCGGACGACCGAAGGGGTGCGATCCGTGACCTATCTCCTGGGCCTGCGCATGCGGGACCGCGACGTCCTCGTCGTCGGAGGCGGGAGGGTGGCCCAACGCCGGGTCCCCGTCCTGCTGGAGGCCGGTGCCCGCGTCACCCTGGTCTCCCCCGAGGTGTCCGCCGCGCTGGAGGACCTCGCCGACGCCGGGCGCCTGACCTGGCTCCGCCGCGCCTGGCGGCCCGGGGACGTCAGCGGACCCGACGCCCCCGCCTTCTGGCTCGTGCACGCCGCCACCGACTCCCCGGAGACCAACGCGGCCGTCACCGAGGAGGCCGAGGCGTCCCGGATCTGGTGCGTGCGCGCCGACGACCGCCACGCCTCCTCCGCCTGGACCCCGGCCAGCGGCTCCGCCAACGGCGTCACCGTGGGCGTCGTCGCTTCGGGCGACCCCCGCCGCTCCGCCGGGCTGCGGGACGCCGTGGTCGACGGCCTCGCCGACGGCACGCTGGACGCCCGGCGCGGTCGCGAACGCCTGCGGGGCGTCGCCCTCGTCGGCGGCGGCCCCGGCGACCCCGGGCTCATCACGGTCCGGGGCCAGCAGCTCCTCTCCCAGGCCGACGTCGTGGTGGTGGACCGCCTCGCCCCTACCCCGCTCCTGGACCGCCTCCCCTCCGAGGTCGAGATCGTGGACGCGTCCAAGATCCCCTACGGCCGTTCCATGACTCAGGAGGACATCAACGCCGTCCTCGTGGAACGGGCCCGTGAGGGCCGGTTCGTGGTCCGGCTCAAGGGCGGAGACCCCTTCCTCTTCGGGCGCGGGGGTGAGGAGGCCGCCGCGTGCGCCGCCGCCGGTATCCCGGTGATCGTCGTCCCCGGTGTGACCAGCGCCCTGGCCGGGCCCGCGAGCGCCGGGATCCCCGCCACCCACCGGGGGGTGGCGCAGGACGTGCACGTCGTCTCCGCGCACGTCGCCCCCGGTGACGAACGCTCCACCGTCGACTGGGCCGGGCTGGCCCGGGCGGGCGGGACCGTGGTCGTCCTCATGGGCGTCCAGCGCATCGAGGCCATCGCCGCCGCCCTCGTCGGGCACGGGCGCTCCCCGGAGACGCCCGTGGCCGTGGTCCAGGAGGCCACGCTGCCGGGTCAGCGAACGGTGACGGGTACGCTGGCGGACATCGCCGCCTCGGTCCGATCGGCCCAAGTGCGGCCGCCCGCCGTGGTGATCATCGGAGAAGTGGTCAAAACTGCGCGGGATCTTGACATACTGCACACGGGAGTCCAGTTCGAGACCGATCGACTGGCCACCGGGCGCGATCTTCAGTGAGACCCCCGTGGCGGTGCGCGCGAGCCGCGCCGCCGGGGGATTCCCAGTACCGATGAGGAGGGCATACCGATCATGACCCGGCCGTCGGCCGCACCGAACGCCTCGGGCGACGGTGCCTCGGACCGGTTCGGAACCGGACCGGACGCCGCCTCCGCCCCGCCCGCCGCACCGGGCCCCGCATCCGCGCCGCTGGCCGGAGTCCCTGACAGCGAGCGCCGGGGACCCACCGTCCCCGTGCCCGTCAGGCCCGCCAAGCACCGCGCCCCCACCAACGAGGACGACCGCTTCGAGCAGGTCCTGGAGTCGCTGCGCAAGCAGATCCGGGATCTGGAGTTCGCCGAGGGGCTGGCCGGAGCCGAGGAGGGGCGGGTCCTCCAGGCCGACGTCCTGGCCCAGCTCTCCGACTACGTGCTGCCCCGCGTGCGCCGCCCCGACATCCCGCTGCTCATCGCCGTCGCCGGTTCGACCGGCGCGGGCAAGTCGACCCTGGTCAACAGCCTGGTCGGTGAGCAGGTCACCACCACCGGCGTGCGCAGGCCCACCACCAACAGCCCGGTGCTGGCCTGCAACCCGGTGGACGTGGACTGGTTCAGCGAGGCGTCGTTCATCCCGTCCCTGCCCCGCGTGCGCCAGCAGGGTCTGGCCATGCCCGGCAAGGACGGCATGCTGGTGCTCGCCGCCACCGAGGCCATGCCCCCGGGCGTGGCCCTGCTCGACACGCCCGACGTCGACTCCGCCGTCGCGGCGCACCACGAGTTCGCCGCCAAGTTCCTGGACGCGGCCGACCTGTGGGTCTTCGTCACCACCTCCGGCCGGTACGCGGACGCCCGTGTGTGGGAGTTCCTCCAGGTGGCCCGGGACCGCGACACCTCGTTGGCGGTCGTGCTCTCCCGCGTGCCCCGCAAGGGACGCCGCCAGCTCCTGGACCACTTCGGCGCCATGCTGGAGGCCAACGGTCTGGGCACCGCCGCGCGCTTCGCGATCCCGGAGACCGACCAGATCGAGGGTGAGCGCTTCACCTCCAACGTGGCCGACCACATCCGCGAGTACCTGGCGGACGTGGCCGGCGAGGCCGAGCAGCGCGACCGGGTCTCTCGCCGCACCTTCATCGGGGTCATCGACAGCTTCCGCTCCCGTGTCCCCGAGCTCGCCCGCCAGGTCGAGGTACAGATCGAGACCGGGCGTTCGCTGGGCGCCTCCGTCGACGACGCCTACGCGGGCGCGACCGACCGGATCGACACCGCCCTGGGAGACGGCTCCCTTCTGCGCGGCTCCCTCCTTGCCCGGTGGCAGGAGGTCTCGGCCAGCGGAGAGCTCGCCAAGAGCCTGCGCCTGCGCGGCAAGAAGGCCCGTAAGGGCCGCGCCGAACAGGCCGAGCGCGGCCAGCGGGTCAGCGCTCTGGAGCGTGCCGTCCGCGACTCCCTGGAGGCCCTGGTGGTCTCCGCCAACGACCGCGCCTGGGACCGGATCGAGGAGCAGTGGCGGGAGGTCCCCGGTGGCGGTGACCTCGCGGACCGCGCCCTCGACCAGCCCGGCAGGGGCCTGCTCGCCAAACAGGTGCGCCAGGAGATCACCGAGTGGCAGCGCGAGATCGCGGAGATGACCGCGGCCAACGGCGCCACCAAGCGGTCGGTGGCCCGGTTCGTCACCTTCGACCACGACGTCGTCGCCCTGGTCCTGATCATCGACCTGCTCGGCTTCGAGAGTTCCCACTCCGGAGGAGGCGCCCACGCGGCCGCCACCTCCGGCCCATCCCCGCAGCGCCTGCTCAAGGGGCTGTTCGGTGCCCAGTCGTTGCGCAGCATCGGCGGGTCGGCGCGGGAGAACCTGCGCCAGCGGGTCCTCGGGCTGCTCTCCCAGGAGCGCGTGCCCTTCGACCACGCCCTGTCCAAGGCGGGTATCCCGTCCGACGACAGCGCCGTCCAGCTCTATCAGGCCACGTACAACCTTGAGATCGCACGATGACAACTCAGTGGAACCCCGCGCACGCGGGTGGCACCGGCCCGGACCGGAACCGAGCCGAGGGCGAGGAGCGCGAGAGCGCGCCCGCCGGGCGGGGTGCGGGCGAGCGCGGCTCCGCCGCACGGGGTTCCGCCGTGGGCGGCCCCTGGAACGACGGTCCATCGTCGTCGGAGGGCCCCGACCAGCCCGCCGGTGACGAGGAGCCCACCCCGTACCAGAGCGGCCCCTGGCGCGGTTACACGATGCCGGTACCCGAGCATCCCGAGCACGCCGAGGAGCGTGAGCGGGCGGCCGAGGAGAACTCCGCCTACGACCCGCCCGCCTACGACGGGATCACCGGCTACCCGGACCCGTCCGGAGCCGGGGCCGTGCAGGCCGCCTCCCAGAGGACGGCCCCCTCGGGGGGCACGGACGAGGAGGGGGCGGGGACCGACGACGGCGCCGCCCCGACCGACTCCCGCTCCGAGTCCGCCGAGTCGGCCGGGGCCCGCCAGCGGAGGTTCGGACGCCACGCGCGTTCCTCCTCCCCGGCGGTCCAGGACACGGAGGCGAACGGGGCCGCGCAGCGACGCCGTCAGGGCGACGACGACCACGACGACCCGGACGGCCTCGCGGGCTGGGTCGGCAGTCTCACCGAGGCGGCCGACGACACCCGGATCGCCGGACGCCACACGGGCAGCTTCCCGGTGGTCACTCCGGAGACCGAACGCCCCGAGGACGAGGGAGAACACACCCGGAGCGAGGGCGCCCGGGAGGGGCGCACGCGCGGCAGACGCGACCGGGTCGAGGGCGAACGCGGCGATCGCGCGCGCAGCAGGCGGGACCGGATCGACACCGGTCGTGACGGTGCCGAAGCGGACAGACACGAGCAGGACGAACGGGACCCCGAGGGCGAGGAGGGGGCGCCGCGTCGGCACACCTCCCGTCCGGCGCCCGGTCCGGCCCGGCCCTCCACCGCCACCTGGGTGCCCGAACCGGAGGACGAGGGCGCCCTCGACGCCACCGCGGAGGCGGACGGCGGGGAACCGGCCGCGGCCGCTCCCCAGGGGGCAGCCGACACCGGGTTCGACCTGCTCGACGGCGACGGCACCGGTGCCGTGCCCACGACCACGGCCCCGAAGGGCCCCGAGGCCCCCACCGAGGAGTCCGGGGAGTCCGAGCCGTCTGCGGAGGCCTCGGAACGGGCGGAGGAGGCCGACGACGGCCCCGAACCCCTGCCCCGCCGGGTTCCCGGGCCCTCAGCGGTCTCGGGCGCCTTCCGGGCGATCGGTGCCGACACCGTCGCCCCCGAACCGGACCCCGGTTCCGCGTCCGACCCCGAGGGCTCCGCCTCCGAGGAGGACGACGAGGAGTACCGCCCCACCAGCGGCGACCACTGGCAGCCCACCAGCACCACCAGCCGCGCCGAGCTCATCGAGCGGCTCGACGCCCTGAGCACCCTGACCGAGCTCGGCCAGGGCGACCTCCCGGAGAAGGTCCTCGGCCAGGCCGGACAGCTGCTCGACCACGCGGGGGCCCGCCTGCGCCTGTCCGGCGACCACACGGTGGTGGCGCTGGCCGGGGGCACCGGAAGCGGCAAGTCCTCGCTGTTCAACGCCCTCTGCGGGCTCGAACTCTCCCAGACCGGCGTCACCCGCCCCACGACCTCCAAGGCGCACGCCTGCGTGTGGGGGCACGAGGGCGCCGACGCGCTTCTCAGCTGGCTGGGCGTGCCCACCCGGTACCGCCACTCGCGCACAGGGGTCCTGGACACCAGCAACTCGGAGCTGACCGGGCTGGTCCTGCTCGACCTGCCCGACCACGACTCGGTCCGCAGCCTGCACACCGCCGAGGCCGACCGGCTCATCGGCTCGGTGGACCTGCTCGTGTGGGTGCTCGACCCGCAGAAGTACGCCGACGCCGCCGTCCACCACCGCTACCTGGCCAAGATGGCCGGGCACGGAGCGGTCACCGTCGCCGTGCTCAACCAGGTGGACCGGGTGGCCCCGGACGAGCTGGAGGAGCTCCTCACCGACCTGCGCCGCCTCCTGGAGACGGAGTCCGGGGTGCACCCCAGGGTGATCACCACCTCCACCGTCACCGGGCAGGGCATCCGCGACGTGAAGGAGTTCCTGGGGGAGACGGTCGTCGAGCGCCGGGCCCTGGTCGACCGCCTGGTCGCGGACCTGGACCAGGTGATCGCGCCCTTCGAGGAGTTCTACGGCGAGGGGGAGGTCCCCGCGACGGTCTCCGCCCAGGTGCGGTCCCAGGTGCAGGAGGGCCTGGCCAACGCCGCCGGTGTCACGGCCGTCGCCGACGTCGTGGAGACCAACGACGTGCGCCGGGGCAGGCGCAGGGTCGGCTGGCCGGTGGCCCGCCGGGCCGCCAAGCTGCGCAAGGACCCGCTCGCCGCCGTCCAGCTGGACTTTCTGCGCCGGGACGAATCGGGTGTGGGCGGACCGGTGGACGCGCACGAGGCCGAACTGGAGACCGCGCTGGGTGAGGCGGCGGACGAGGTGTCCGAGGGCATGCCCGGTCCGTGGCGCCGCAGGATGCGCGCGGCGGCCCGCAGCGGCATGGCCGAACTGCCGGGCGAACTCGGAGAGGCGGTCTCCGGCGCGGTCGGGGACCCCGACCGCAGCCCCTCCTGGTGGCGGATGGCCCGGACCGTGCAGTACGCGCTGCTCGCGGTGGCCGGAGCCGGGTTCGCCTGGGCCGTGGTGTCCCTGCTGAGCTGGCTCGGCGGCGGTATCACCGGGCTGCGGGTGTTCGACGATCCGATCTTCGCCGCCTACGCGGGCGCCGTGGTCGTGGCCGGGCTCCTGGTGGGCTGGCTGACCGGGGTGGGCTGCGGGAACCTCGTGGAGGTCGCCGCCGTCCAGCGCCGCGAGGAGGTGGAGCGCACGGCCCAGACGCGGGTGCGGGAGATCGCCGGGCTGCGGGTCGTGGCGCCGATGGAGGAGGAACTGGCCCGGTACCGGGCCTTCCGGGCCGCCTACGAGGTGGCGCGGACCCAGGACTGAGCCCCGGCCCCGTCGCTCCTCCCGGACCGGGTGGGGCGACGGGGCCGGAACCGGACAACAGGAGGGCCGGTCGGGGACCAACCCCGGCCGACCCGGTGAACGGGGACTGGTGGCATGGACCGCCGGTCCCCGTCGTGTGTCAATGAGGGGGACCTACGTCCAGTTGACGACCTTCTTGGCCATGTGGCGCTCCTTCGGTTGAGTGCTGAGAACTACTGGATCATCGGGCGGTCGGCACGGCGGACAGACAGCGACAGACGGACCGGCCGGCGTCTTGCCGAGACCGGCGATGCCCTCTGGCAGGATGCCCTACAACGTGACGCTAACCAACCCCCCTGGAACACAGGGTGACCACTAAGGTAGCCTCAGCCTGCGGGTCACATACAATAGGCGATTAAGTTATTACCCAAAGTAATGTAAAGTGAGGGGGTGTACTTCCCAGTCGCCTACCAGGGATGATGCGGGGTCCCTGGTCACCGAGTGGCACCGCGAGGGAACGCGGGGCGAGTCCGGTTCGTCGAAGGGAGAACCGTGAGAGGCGGTGAGCGCATCAGAGTCGGGTGCGGGGGTCCGAAGACCGCGGGTGACACAGGGAGGGAGGAGGGAACGGTGAGCATCTCGGAGAAGCCGATGGCGGCCGAGGGCGTCCCCTTCGGGGAGCGTCGCTCCTGGCCGGTCTTCCAGCAGCCCCTGGGCATGGTCCTCTTCCTGTTCCTGCTGGTCTTCGTCGCGTTGTTCCTCTTCGGGGTGGCCGCCGCGCAGACGGTTCCCACCGTCTCCGACCTCTCCCTGTTCCTCGCCCTGGTGATCTCCGCGGTGGTGTGCGTCGAGGCGATCCGCCGGATCGACCTCCCCGCCGGAATCACCCGTGACCTGCTGGGGGCCTGGTGGTTCCCCGCGATGCTCCTGCTGCCCCCGGTGTACTCGCTCCTCATCCCGGTCCCCGCCTACCTGCTGCTCCAGCGCCGGAGCAGGCGCACCCTGCCGCACCGGCGCGTGTTCAACGCCGCCTCCATCGGCGTCTCCGGGTTCTTCGCCTCGGTGGTCTGGCACGGCTCGCAGGGCGGACTGCTCGCCGGGATCAGCGGACTCCCGAACGCCCACGAGTCCCTGCTCTCCCTCAGCGGCGTGAGCCTGGCCCTGGCCTGCTGCGCGGGGTTCACCGTCATGAACACGTTCCTGGTGTTCCTGGGCACCAGGCTCAGCGGTGGGTCGGACAGCGTGCGGACCATGTGGGACCGGGAGGCCTTCCTGGTGGACTCCGCCGAGTTATGTGTCGGCGTCACCGTCGCCATCCTCGCGCAGCTGTCGATGTTCCTCCTGGTCATCGCGGTTCCGCCGGTCCTGTTGCTCCAGCGCAGCCTGGTCTACCAGCAGCTCCAGACCGCCGCGCGGACCGACCCGAAGACCGGTCTGCTCAACGCCCCGACCTGGGAGCAGGAGGCGGCGGCCGAGATCATCCGGGCCCGCTCCACGCGCGGCCGGGCGGCGGTGCTCATCGTGGACATCGACCACTTCAAGCGGGTGAACGACAGCTACGGCCACCTCTTCGGTGACCAGGTCCTGCTGGGTGTGGCGACCACCATCGCCCAACAGCTGCGCCAGTCGGACCTGCTCGGCCGGTTCGGCGGCGAGGAGTTCGTGGTCCTCCTGCCCGGAGCCGACACCACCGAGGCCTGGCAGGCGGCCGAACGGCTCCGCTCGCAGGTCGGGCGGATGGAGATCGCCGTGGACGACGTCCAGGTCTCCATCACCATCTCCATCGGGGTGGCCGTCTCCGGTGACCACGGCAACGACCTCGTCGAACTGCTGACCGCGGCCGACCTCGCGCTCTACCGGGCGAAGGAGACCGGTCGCGACCGCGTGTGCCTGCCCGCCGGACGCCCCGAGGTGACCGGGCAGATCCCCGGCCCTCGGGAGGGGCAGGTCACGGACTCCGCCAACAGCCCGGGCGAGCCCACCTGACCGGTTGTCCACAGGTCCGCGCCGACCGGTTGCGCCGTCACCCCCGGTGACCGAACGTGGAACCATGCCCGGTGAACAGCACGATCCCACCTCCGGCCCCCACGACCCCACCTCCGCGCCCCTGCGCCTGCGTACCCCCACGGACCTGCTCGCCGCCCTGCCCTACCTGGTGCACCAACCCCTGGACGACGCGGTGGTCGCCCTGGTGCTCAGGGAGGAGAGCGTCCTCGGGGTCCTGTACGGCGGACTCGACCACCTGGACCACGTACTCACCCCGGACCGCAGCGGCCGGGCGGCGGTGGACGCCGCCCTGGGCGAGGGCGGCGGCGCCCTGCTGGTGGCCGGTTTCGGTCACTCGGCGCGGATCACTCCCCACGTGCGCGCGCTCCTGCGCGAGGCCCGTGCCCGGGGACTCCCCGTCCTGGAGGCGCTGCGCGTGACCGGTGACCGCTACTGGTCCTACCTCTGCCGTGACCCCGACTGCTGCCCCGCCGAGGGGAGGCGCTTCGACCCGAACGCGTCCCCGGTTCCGGCCGGGGCGGTGGTGCGCGGGCTGGTGCCGGTCGGCCGGGACCCCTCCGCGCGGGTCGGGTTCCTGCTGGAGCCCGTGCAGGAATCAGTGAGGTCCGAGGTGGCCGAGGCGGCCGCCTCGGAGGAGGCGCGCCTGAGCGGCGCCGACCAGGTGGAACGGCACACCGCCGCGGTGCTGGAGACCCTGCGCGAGGAGGCACGGCACCGCGTCACCGCCCCGGAGGCCCTCGCCCGGCTGGGCGTCCACCTCACCCGCGTCCCGGTGCGGGACGCGGTGTGGACCCGCATCACACCGGACACCGCGGCGGTCCACGTGCGGCTCTGGTCCCGGGTGGTCCGCCACGTCCCGGAGCGCCACCGAGCGGCCCCGGCCGCCCTGCTGGCCGTGGCTGCCTGGCAGCACGACGACCTCGACCTGGCCCGCGCGGCCGTGGACGCGGCCCTGGAGGCGGAGCCCGGGTACGCGATGGCGGTGCTCATGGCCCGCGCCCTGGAGACTGGCCTGCCCGCCGAACGGTGGCGGGGGTTCCTGGCCTCCCGTACCCAGGACGGGGACGCTGCCGAGGAGCCGGAGAGATCCGGCGCCGAGCACCTGGGCAGGCGCTCCCGGGTGGTGAGCGGGTCGCACGAGGTCGCGGGGAGAGGGGCTCGCGGGCCCGGTTCTGGTCCTTCGTGTCGAAGGGGCAGTTCCCGCGTCGAGCACGTGGGCATGTGCTCCTGGGTGGTGAGCGGGTCGCACGAGGTCGCGGGGAGAGGGGTTCGCGGAGGACGGGCCCGGTTCGGATCCTTCGTGTCGAAGGGGTAGAACCCGCCGGAGGAGTCAGGTGCCCTCGGTGAGGTCACCGCCGGAGGTGGTGACGACGAGGCTGACGCGGGCGGTTCACGAGGGCGCCCGGTTCGTTCCCTTGCGGGTGCGGGGCGGGCAGCTCCGGTGAGGGCTGCGCGGATGTCGGGCTCTCACGCTTCTCCTTGTGGCCGGTCCATCACGCGCGGTGGTGCTGGCGGGCCGCGCCACTGACGTGGGCGATGGTCTCCGGAGCGGTGGTCCTCGGGCGCGGTCCGGGGTCAAGGAGGCCCGTCCCGATCCCCCTTGATGGCGGGGGCACCGGCCGGGACGCCCTAGGCTTGGAGGCATGCCGGAGTACATCTACACCATGCAAAACGTGCGCAAGGCGCACGGCGACAAGGTCGTCCTTGACAACGTTTCGGGGTCGTTCCTGCCCGGAGCCAAGATCGGTGTCGTTGGCCCGAACGGTGCGGGTAAGTCGACGCTGCTGAACATCCTGGCCGGCATCGAGCAGCCGTCCAACGGTGAGGCGCGGCTCATGCCCGGGTTCACCGTGGGTCTGCTCGCCCAGGAACCGCGGCTCGACGAGAGCAAGACGGTCCTGGAGAACGTCGAGGACGGTGTCGCCGAGACCAAGGCGATGCTGAACCGCTTCAACGAGATCGCCGAGCAGATGGCGACGGACTACTCCGACGACCTGCTCGAGGAGATGGGCAAGCTCCAGGAGCAGCTCGACCACCGCAACGCCTGGGACCTGGACAGCCAGCTGGCGCAGGCCATGGACGCGCTGCGCTGCCCGCCCGGGGACGCCTCCGTCACCCAGCTGTCCGGTGGCGAGAAGCGCCGCGTGGCGCTGTGCAAGCTGCTGCTGGAGGCCCCCGACCTCCTGCTGCTGGACGAGCCCACCAACCACCTGGACGCCGAGAGCGTGAACTGGTTGGAGCAGCACCTGTCCAAGTACGCGGGCACCGTCATCGCGATCACACACGACAGGTACTTCCTGGACCACGTCGCCACCTGGATCCTGGAGCTGGACCGCGGCCAGTTCTACCCCTACGAGGGCAACTACAGCACCTACCTGGAGACCAAGCAGGCCCGCCTGAAGGTCGAGGGGCAGAAGGACGTCAAGAAGGCCAAGCGCCTCAAGGACGAGCTGGAGTGGGTCCGCTCCAACGCCAAGGCCCGCCAGACCAAGAGCAAGTCCCGTCTGGCCCGCTACGAGGAGATGGCCGCCGAGGCCGACAAGACCCGGAAGCTGGACTTCGAGGAGATCCAGATCCCGCCGGGTCCGCGTCTGGGCAACACCGTGGTCGAGGTCAAGAACCTCACCAAGGGCTTCGAGGACCGGGTGCTCATCGAGGACCTCAGCTTCTCGCTGCCGCCCAACGGCATCGTCGGCATCATCGGTCCGAACGGTGTCGGCAAGACGACCCTCTTCAAGATGATCGTCGGTGAGGAGACCCCCGACGAGGGCAAGATCACCGTCGGTGAGACGGTCGAGATCTCCTACGTCGACCAGTACCGGGGCCGGATCGACGACAGCAAGAACGTCTGGGAGACCATCTCCGACGGCGAGACCTTCATCGAGGTCGGCAAGGTCGAGATCCCCAGCCGCGCCTACGTCGCCGCCTTCGGCTTCAAGGGCTCGGACCAGCAGAAGTCCGCCGGTGTGCTCTCCGGTGGTGAGCGCAACCGGGTGAACCTGGCGCTCACCCTCAAGCAGGGCGGCAACCTGCTGCTCCTGGACGAGCCCACCAACGACCTGGACGTCGAGACCCTCGGCTCGCTGGAGAACGCCATCCTGGACTTCCCGGGCTGCGCCGTGATCACCTCCCACGACCGCTGGTTCCTGGACCGCGTCGCCACCCACATCCTGGCCTGGGAGGGCGGCTCCTCCTGGTTCTGGTTCGAGGGCAACTTCGAGTCCTACGAGAAGAACAAGGTCGAGCGCCTCGGCCCGGAGGCCGCGCGCCCGCACGCGGTCACGCACCGCAAGCTCACCCGCGACTAGTCGCGAGCCCGTCGACAGGCCCCGCCGACCGGAGACCTCCGGGCGGCGGGGCCTTCCGATTGTTCCCCTCGGGGACGGCCCCCGGGAGGGGGCGCGGGCGTGGCATACCCTGGGGTCGATGACTTCCGCGCGTGATGACCACCAGGGCGCGGGCGAAGAGCCCGTGCGAATGACGTTCTACGAGGCCGTGGGCGGTGAGGAGACCTTCACCCGCCTGGTCCGCCGTTTCTACGAGGGCGTCGCCGACGACCCCGTGCTGCGGCCCATGTACCCCGAGGAGGACCTCGGCCCCGCCGAGGAGCGGCTGCGCCTGTTCCTCATCCAGTACTGGGGCGGCCCCCGCACCTACAACGAGCAGCGCGGCCACCCGCGCCTGCGCATGCGCCACGTGCCGTTCCGGATCGGAGCGGCCGAGCGCGACCTGTGGCTCAGGCACATGCGTGACGCCGTGGACTCCCTCGACCTGCCCGAGGCCCTGGAGCGCCAGCTCTGGGAGTACATGGTGATGGCGGCGCACAGCATGGTCAACGTCGCCGAGGACGCCACGCCCCCGGCGGTGACCAAGCCGACCTCACTGCGGGTGGGCGGCGACGGGAAGGTGCGGCGCGACTCGGGGGGCGCGGGCGACGATGACGACGGCGAGGCCGTCACCATCTCCCTGAAGCGGTGACCCGCCCCCTCAGGAGAACCTGTGCAGGAGCGAGCGCTCGGCGTCGTTGAGGCGCCGGGCGCTCTGCGTCGCCACGTCGAAGCCGACCAGGACCGTCCTGGCGCGCAGGTAGACGCGGTCGTCGTCGAGGATCTCGTAGTCCATGGTGAAGCTGGCGTTGCGTACCTCGGTCACCCAGAGCTCCACGCGCACCGGTTCGACGCGGGGCAGCAGCGGGGCGACGTAGTCGGCCTCCTGCCGGGCCACGACCGTCGCGCCGAACGCCTCGGGGTCGTTCCCGACCCCGAAGTGGAGGAAGCCGACGCGGGCGTCCTCCAGGTAGGTCAGCATCCGCACGTTGTTGACGTGCTGCTGCGGGTCGAGGTCGGCGTAGCGCACCTGGGCCAGGTGAACGTACCGCTGGGGCCCGGTGGTCGCGGTGTTCTCGACCTCGGTCTGTGTCACGCTGCATCCTCTCCGCGGGGTGGGCGCGCCCCGCACCACGTGGTGCGGGACCCGCCCCGGCCTCCGAGGATTGTCCCAAAGACCACCGGGGCGGGCCCAGGCGCGGGAGGGTTCCCGTCCTGTGTCCTTGCTCTCCTCCGGGCGTGCGACCCGGAGGAGAGCCGCGGGATCAGGGCGTCGAGAGGCCCAGGTGGTGCGCGAGGAAGGCGAGCTGGTCGGCGGTGAGCGCCGTGCTCCGGCTCACCGACCGGGAGCTGTGCCCGACCTCCGCCTCACGGCGCACGAGGACGGGCCTCTCCTCCACCGGTGCCGAGGTGGCCCGCTGCATCTCCGCGCACAGCTTGCGGGCGTGCATCGGGTCCACGCGGGTGTCGTTGTCGAACACCGTGAACAGGGTGGCCGGGTACCGGGTCCCCTCACGCACGTTGTGGTACGGGGAGTAGCCGAGCAGCCAACCGAGCTGCTCGGGGTCCTCCGCGCTGCCGAACTCCACGTTCCACAGCTGGCCCAGCCCGAATTTCTCGTAGCGCACCATGTCGAGCAGCGGAGCCGAGCACACGGCGGCCGCGAACAGGTCCGGGCGCTGGGTGACCATCGAGCCCACCAGCAGGCCGCCGTTGCTGCCGCCCATCACCGCCAGACGTTCCGGGGTGGTGGTCCCGCTGCTGATCAGGTGCTCGGCGGCGGCGGCGCAGTCGTCGAACACGTTCTGCTTGTTGGCGAGCATGCCGCCCCGGTGCCACTCCTCGCCCTCCTCCAGGCCGCCGCGCAGGTTGGCGACGGCGTACACGCCCCCGGCGCGCACCCACGCCAGGATCGCGGCGGAGTAGCCCGGGGTGAGGGAGATCTGGAAGCCGCCGTACCCGTAGAGGATGGTCGGCCGGGGGCCGTCCGCGGGCGCGGCGGGGGAGACCACCAGCATGCGGACGGTGGTGCCGTCCCTGGACGTGAACGCGACCTGTTCGGTCCGGACCTCGGGCAGGTCGATCTCACCCGGGAAGTCGGCCCACAGCTCCACCCGCCCGGTCCGCGCGTCGTAGTGGTACACGGACGAGGGGTGGGTGTTGTCCGTGTAGCCGAACCACGCCTCGTGCCCGCCCTCGGGCCTGGTGGTGAGCCCGGCGAGGCTGCCCAGGCCGGGCATGGGCAGGGCGCCGAGCCGTTCACCGGTCTCCGGGTCGTGCCGGGTGACCTCGCTGATCGCGTGGCGGCTCCACACGGCCAGGAGCTCGGAGGTGCCGTTCCCGTCCCAGCCCAGGAGGGAGTGGCCCTCCAGGACCGCCTCCGGGTCCTCGGGGATCAGCGTGGTCCAGTTCTCGTACCCGGGGGCGGCCGGGTCAGCGACGCACAGGCGCCCGCGCGGGGCCTCACGGTCGGTGAACAGGTACAGGCGGCCGTCCCGGCCCATCCTGGGGTGCAGGTCGGAGTCGACGCCCTCCTGGACGGTGACCAGGCGGGGGCTCTCCAGCGGGCCCTCCTCCAGGTCCGCGATCCAGGCGTTGGTCGCGGACGAGGTGCCCCGGACGGAGGTGAGGACCAGCCAGCGGCCGTCGTGGCTCACGTCCACGCCGAAGTACTCGGTCTTGTCCCGGTCCTGGCCGAAGACCAGGGCGTCCTGGTCGCCGGAGGTACCCAGCCGGTGCAGGTACACGCGGCGGTGGTAGGAGGTCTCGTCCTCGGGCACCTCCTCCGGGGGGAGGCGGCGCACGTAGTAGAAGGCCGAGGCGTCCGGCAGCCAGGCCACCGGGCTGTAGCGCGTGCGGTCGAGGGGGCCGTCGACCAGCTCGCCGGAGTCCACGTCGATGACGCGCAGCGACGACTCCTCGTTGCCGCCCTCGGAGAGCTGGTAGGCGAGCAGGCGGCCGTCGGGGGAGGGGCGCCAGGCGTCGAGGGTGGTCAGACCGGAGGGATCCAGGGCGCCGGGATCGATCAGGACGCGTTCGGGCCCGTCGCCGTCACACACGTGGAGGACCGCGTGCTCCTGCCCGGGCGCACGCCGGGTGACGAAGCGCCGCTCACCGCGCCAGAGCGGGGTGCCCACGTGTCCGGCGCCCATGAGCGAGCGCACCTGCCCGGCGAACCAGTCGCGGGTCACGTAGTCGCTCGACAGCTTCTCGTACAGGTCGTCCTGGGCGTCGGACCACGCCTTGGTGTCCGTGGAGTCGGCCTCCTCCAGCCACCGGTAGGGGTCGCGGACGGAGTGTCCGTGGAGGGTCTCGTTGATGTCCAGCCGTGTGGCCGGGGGATAGCGGAGTTCGCGCATACTTCGCACCCTATCCACCGTTATCTCACTGTGTGTGTTCGGCGCGGCGGGAGGATGAATCCGGGTTCCCCGGACGCACAATGGGTTCCAGAAAGCGACAACGGGCCTTTTCCGGGCGGCCCGCCGTAAATTGGGGTGGCGCCGGAGCGGTCCGACCAAGCAAACTGAATGCGGGACGCAACTCGGCGGGAACCACCGGGAGGTCCGTGTGGCAAGGCGTACGGAGACACCGATCCTCGGGTCGGTGCACAGGGAGGTCACCTGGCTGGCTGATCGGCTGGCCGGGGAAGAGACATGGCGGTCGCACGCGGCCGCCGGGGCGACGCGATGAGCGCCCGACGCAGCCGGGAGGGTGGTCCAGGCACCGCCCGCCGCCACGTGCTGCTGCTCAACGCCAGTTTTGAACCACTGACGACGCTTCCGTTGCGCAGAGCGATCCTGCTCGTCCTGCGCGAGAAGGCGGAGGTCGTCCACGACGACGGTGCGGGGGCGGTGCTGCACTCGGCGACGCGCTCCTACGACGTACCGTCGGTGATCAGGCTTCGGCGCTACATCAGCGTCCCCTACAGCCGGAGGGTGCCCCTCACCCGGGTGGCGCTCATGCGGCGGGACCGGCACACCTGCGGTTACTGCGGGAAGAAGGCGGAGACGATCGACCACGTCATCCCGCGCAGCCGCGGTGGCGCGCACGTGTGGGAGAACGTGGTGGCGGCGTGCAAGCCGTGCAACCACCGGAAGGCGGACAAGTTCCTGGACGAGATCGGCTGGGAACTGCACATCACCCCCAAGGTGCCCAAGGGCCCCCACTGGCGGTTGATCAACGGTGACCTGCACGGCGACCCCCAGTGGGAACCGTACATGGCACACCTGGCCGCCTAGGCGGCAGCAAGGGTCGGAACCGGGCGTCCCACCCGGCCCGGACGACGCCCCCGGGAGGCCGACCCCTCGTCGGCCCACCGGGGGCGCCCCCGTGCACGGTGTCGGCCGGGGGCTGGAGACGGACCCCCGCCCCCGCCTATCCTTGGGGCATGCCCCGATACGACTTCCGCTGCCGCGAGTGCGGCGACACCTTCGAGCTCTCCCGCCCCATGGCCGACTCCGACGCTCCGGCCGACTGCCCCCAGGGTCACGACGACACCGTGCGCCTGCTGTCCACCGTCGCGGTGGGCGGACGCGCCGCCGCCCCCGCGCCCTCCGGTGGCGGAGGGTGCTGCGGGGGCGGCTGCTGCGGCTGAGGCCGGGGCCCTACCTCTCGATCTGGGTGACGTCGCGCGCCGCGCCGGTGGAGGCCGAGGTGGCCATCGCCGCGTAGGCGCGCAGCGCGGCGGTCACCGGACGCTGGCGGTCGCGCGGCTGGAACCTGCCCAGCTCCTTGAGCAGGCGCTCCCGTCGGGCGTTCAGCTCGTCCTCGGGGACCTCCAGCACGAGGCCGCGGTTCGGGATGTCGATGCTGATGGTGTCGCCGTCCTCGACCAGGGCGATGTCGCCGCCCGCCGCCGCCTCGGGGGAGGCGTGGCCGATGGACAGCCCCGAGGTGCCGCCGGAGAAGCGGCCGTCGGTGATGAGCGCGCAGGCCTTGCCCAGGCCGCGGCCCTTGAGGAAGCTGGTCGGGTACAGCATCTCCTGCATCCCGGGGCCGCCCTTGGGGCCCTCGTAGCGGATGACGACCACGTCACCGGGCTCGATCTGCTTGTTGAGGATGCCGTCCACGGCGTCGTCCTGCGACTCGAACACCTTCGCGGGCCCGGAGAAGGTCCACAGCTCCTCCTCCACGCCGGCGGTCTTGACGATCGCGCCGTCGGGGGCGAGGTTGCCGAACAGCACGGCCAGTCCGCCGTCCTTGGTGTAGGCGTGCTCCACCGCGCGGATGCAGCCCTTCTCGCGGTCGGCGTCCAGGGTGTCCCAGCGGACGCTCTGCGAGTAGGCCTTCGTCGTGCGCACGCCGCCGGGGGCCGCGTGGAAGAGCTCCACGGCCTCGGGCAGCACCGTCTCCGAGGCGATGTCCCACTCGGCGAGGAACTCGCCCACGGTCTTGCCGTGCACGGTGGGCAGCGACGTGTCGAGCAGGCCGCCCCGGGCCAGCTCGCCCAGGATGCCGGGGATGCCGCCCGCCCGGTGGACGTCCTCGATGTGGTACTTCTCGGTGTTCGGCGCGACCTTGCACAGGCAGGGGACGCGGCGGGAGATCGCGTCGATCTCGGGCAGCCCGAAGTCCACACCGGCCTCGGTGGCGGTGGCCAGCAGGTGCAGGATCGTGTTGGTGGAGCCGCCCATGGCCACGTCCAGCGCCATGGCGTTGGCGAAGGCGGCGGGGGTGGCGATGGAGAGCGGCAGCACCGAGGAGTCGTCGTCGCGGTAGTAGCGGTGGGCGGCCTCCACGACCAGGCGCCCGGCGTCCTCGTAGAGGGCCCTGCGCGCGGTGTGTGTGGCCAGGACCGTGCCGTTGCCGGGCAGGGCCAGCCCCATGGCCTCGGTGAGGCAGTTCATCGAGTTGGCGGTGAACATGCCCGAGCAGGAACCGCAGGTGGGGCAGGCGTTCTCCTCCATCTCGTCCAGCTCGGCCTGGGAGACGCTCTCGTCCGCCGCCGCGATCATGGGGTTGATCAGGTCGAGCTTGCGGACCGTGGTGGCGGTGCCGTCGACCACCGTGACCTTCCCGGCCTCCATGGGGCCACCGGAGACGAACACGGTGGGGATGTTCAGCCGCATCGCGGCGAGCAGCATGCCCGGGGTGATCTTGTCGCAGTTGGAGACGCAGACGAGGGCGTCGGCGCAGTGCGCGTTGACCATGTACTCGAGGGAGTCGGCGATCAGCTCGCGGCTGGGCAGCGAGTAGAGCATGCCGCCGTGGCCCATCGCGATGCCGTCGTCGACGGCGATGGAGTTGAACTCGCGGGGCACGCCGCCCGCCTGGCGGATCGCGTTCGCGACGACCTCGGCGACCTCGCGCAGGTGCACGTGGCCGGGCACGAACTCGGTGAAGCTGTTGGCCACGGCCACGATGGGCTTGCCGAAGTCCTCGCGCTCCACGCCGGTGGCGCGCATGAGGGCGCGGGCACCTGCCATGTTCCTGCCGTGGGTGACCGTGCGTGAGCGTAGGGCTGGCATGGGGTGGACTCCCATCGTTACGGGTGTTTCCCCACGATGGTAGTCCCCCTCGGGGACAGCTTCGGTCTCGCCGGAAGAGACACGCGTTCCGGATGGTGAGATGGGCCGAGGTCGAGGCCCCGGTTCGGCGCGTTCGCGCCGGGCGGTCGGCGGGGCCCGGACGGACGAGAGGCCCGGAGGCCACGACGGTGTGGCTGGTTCCGGGCCCGGGGCGGACGAGGGGGGACGGGGTCAGTAACGGGGCGGCAGGGCCTTTTTCGCGGCCTGATAGATCTCCTCGATCTCGGTCTCGCTCAGACGGTCGCGTCCGCTGCGCAGCCACTTGCGGACCTTGGTTCCGGTGATGATGTCCACGCCCCGCAGCCGGTGGCTGTCCCAGGGCATGCCCGGACCGTAGATGGCCAGGGAGGCGCGCACCGAGATGTCGCGGCCGAGCTCCTTGCTGATGAGCTCCTCCGCGCGCTTGGCCTCCTCCAGGGCCTCGTCGATCCGTTCGTTCTTGCTGAACCGCCCGTGGTAGAGCTTCTCCAGCTTGTTGCGCAGCGGGAGGCGCTTGTCCCAGGCCTCCGAGTCGATGGCGAACGCGCCGCGCCGACCCACGATGAAGTGGTCGATCTGGCCGTTGCCGCCGGGGACGGCGCGCGCGTGCAGGACGCGGTAGCCGAGCTGCTTCATGAGTTTGAGCTGTGCCTCGGTGCGGCGCTGGGCGGCCGAGGGCTTGCGCCAGCGGGGGATCTCCGACTCGCGCCGGGCGCTCCAGACCATCACCGACACCAGGACGAGGAGGCCGAAGGTGACGCCGACCCTCCAGTCCCCGGTGAGCATGCCGAAGGCACCCGCCACGGCCCCGGCCGGAACGCTCCGGAGGATCCAGCGGCGGACGGCGTCGTTCGACCTCAGGGCCCCGTAGAGGGCCTTGGTGCTGGCCGCGCCGCCTTCCTTGCGTTGGTTGGGGAAGAAGAGGGTCTCGGGTCGTTCGGGCTCCGACCCTTCGGAGGACGAGCTACGACCGTTCACTCTGGTTGCCGATTCCACGACGGACAGGTTAGTTCCATCCATATCCGAGTCCTAGCGCATGACTTCTCACACTTTTCTTCCCCGGTGTTCTGGCGCCCAAGCGTGTCCGGGGCGTCGGAACGGGGAAGGATTGACGTTTCGCCACCTCTCTGGAGAAGTACCGTCCTTCGGCGTGGTGCCCGTTGCCCTACCCGGTTAACCTCGGGTGGCATGACCAGAATTCATGAACTTCCCGCGCACCGACTCGCCGCGTTGGTCCGCAGTCGTGAACTGTCGCCTGTTGAGATCGCTGAGCACTACCTCCAGCGAATTCGGAGGTTGGACGACCGATACGGCGCCTATATTACGGTCACTGAAGAATTGGCCCTGGAACAGGCCCGGAACGCGCAGAAGCGCGCGATGGACGACACGCCGGACGACCTGCCCCCGCTCCTCGGCGTCCCGCTGCCCGTCAAGGACCTCGACACCCTCGCCGGTGTTCGTGTCACCTTCGGCTCACGCGTGCTCCCCGGCCTCGTGGCCCCCACCGACTCCGCGGTGGTCGCCCAGCTGCGCGACGCGGGAGCGGTCTTCCTTGGCAAGACCAACACCCCCGAGTTCGGCGCGACCTGCCACACCGAGAACGCCGTCGCCCCGCCCACCCGCAACCCCTGGGACACCGCCCTCTCTCCGGGCGGCTCCAGCGGGGGCGCCGCCGCGGCGGTGGCCGCCGGGCTCGCACCCGTGGCCCACGCCAGCGATGGCGGCGGGTCCATCCGCATCCCCGCCAGCGTCTGCGGCCTGTTCGGGCTCAAGCCCACCCGGGGCCGGATCTCACCCGGGCCGGACCGCGCCGACCTCAACGGGCTGTCCACGGCCGGGCCGATCACCCGCTCGGTCCTGGACGCGGCCCTGATGTTGGACGTCATGGCGGTCAACCTCCCCGGTGACCAGTTCACCGCACCGCCCCCGGAACCCGGCGAGACCTTCGCCGCCCACGCCCGGCGTGAACCCGGGCGGCTGCGCATCGCCCGCTACGCCGACACCGGGTCCACGGGCATCCCCGTGCACCCCGACGTGCTCGCCGCCCACGAGGAGACCACGCGGCTGCTCCTGGACCTGGGCCACGAGGTCGAGGAGATCGACAACCCCGGGGAGACCGCCTTCGGGGGAGCCTTCGCGGACGACTTCACGTACCTGTGGGCGGCCATCGCCTCGGCCACGCCCGTCGACCCGGCCCGCGAGGACGAGCTCTCCCCGATCTACCGGTGGCTCCGTGAACGCGCCCGCCGGACCACCGTCCCCGAGCACGTGGGGGCCGTCGCACGCCTCCAGCGCGGCACCCGCGCGATGCTCACGGCCACGGCCCGCTTCGACGCCGTCCTCAGCCCCACCCTGGCCCGCCCCCCGGTGCCGATCGGGCACTTCACCTCGGGCGGGCCCGAGGAGGAGTTCCGGCTCATGACCGAGTTCACGCCCTTCACCTCGCTCTACAACGTGACCGGGCAGCCCTCGGTGAGCGTCCCGCTGCACTGGTCGTCGAGCGGTCTGCCGATCGGCTCCATGCTCACGGGGCGGATCGGCGGGGAGGGGACCCTGCTGTCCCTGTCGGCCCAGCTGGAGCGGGCCCGTCCGTGGGCGCACCGGGTTCCCGGGGGCCGGACGGACTGACCGGTGCCCGTTCGGCGGTGTCCCGTCGGTCCGCCCCAGGATCGGTGGACCCCGACAGCCGGCCCAGGAACAGGCTGAGGACCGCGGCCACCAGCACCAGCACGGCCGCGCCCAGCGCGCCCCCGGCGATCCCGTTGGTGTCCACCAGCGCACCGGTCAGCGGCCCCGCCACCGCCGCGCCGACGCTCATGGCCGTGGCCATCCAGCCGAACGCCTCCGCCCTGCGGTGGGCGGGGGCGGCGTCGCCCAGACGGCCCATCACGGCGGCCAGGGTCGGCGCCAGGGCCAGACCCGAGACGAAGAGCAGCGGGGTGATCAGCAGCGGGGTCGGGAGGTGGCTCACCGGCGGCAGGAAGGGGATGAGCACCGCGATCCCCAGCGCCGCACCGAAGGCCCGCAGCGGCAGCCTCGGCGTTCCCCTGAGCGCGCCCGCCACGGCGCCGCCCACCAGGGAGCCCAGCGCCCAGACCGAGGCCAGCACCATCACGTAGTGGGGCGCCTCCAGCTCGTTGGCCCAGGCCACGATCACCAGGTCCATGCCGACCACGCCGGAGACGATCATCCCGCACATCACGAACAGCAGGCAGAGCGCGGGGTAGAAGAGCAGGCTGCGGCCCGCGAGCGCGGAGGGGCGGCGGTCGGCCCCGCCGTCCGCTTCCTGCGGGACGGCGTCGGCGGGGTCCGGTTCGGCCGGACCGGTCACCCCCGCGCGGCGCAGGGCCAGGGCGAACCCCACCGCGCCCATCAGCCCCAGAACTCCCAGGAGCAACAGCGCCCAGCGCGGTCCGGCCAGCGCCACCACACCGGCGGTGAGGATGGGGGAGAAGACGAAGACCAGTTCCTGGGTGGTGGCCTCGGCCGCGTAGATCGCCTGCCGCTCCGAACCCGTGGTCAGCCGGGGCCACAGCGCCCGCACGATCTGGTTGGCCGGGGTGCCGAACACGCCGGTGCCCAGGGCCAGGGGGATGGAGACCCACCACAGCGAGGCGGGCAGGAGCGCCAGGGTGACCAGACCGACGGTGAACACCACACCGCACACCAGCACCAGACGGTCACTGTTGCCGCGGTCGGCCATCCGCCCGCGCAACGGCCCCACCATCGCCATGCCCAGGGTGAACGCGCCCGCCACCAGGCCGGCGAGGGTGTAGGAACCGGTCCAGCCCTGGACCAGGAAGGTCACCGCGATCATCAGCCCCGGTGTGTAGAACCGGGCCGCGAGGGACCAGGTCAACAGGGACAGGACGTGGGGCACGGCGAAGAGCCGTCGGTAGTTGGCGAGCACGTGTTCGATTATGCAGCTCCCACCGGGCACTCCGCCAAGGGATTTGACCGCCCGGACGGTGGTGCGGACGGGGGCCAGGGGAAAGCCGGGGGAAAGGGGAGGTCGAGCCGGGGCCCGGGAACGGCGAAGCGAGGCATGTTCTGCTCCCACGCCGGGCCGTCCTCCGGTGTACGCGCGCCGCCGTGGGGCATGATCGGTGTCTGTGAGGGACGTTCAGCTGAGCCGGGTGGCCGAGCGCCACGGGGTCGCGACCGCATACGAGGACTGGCGGGGCAGGAAGGTGCCCGTCAGTCCGGACACGATCCGCCATGTCCTGACCGCCCTGGGGGTGGACCCGAACGACCCCGACGCGGGGCCGGGGCGCGGGTTGCTGCCACCCGCCGTGGTGGTGCGCGAGGGCAAGGCGCCGGACCTGGTGCTGCCCGAGGGCGCCCGCAGCTCCGTGGAGACCTCGGACGGCGCCCTGCTGCCGTTCGATCCCGGTCTGCCCCTGGGCATGCACACCCTGAGGGTGACCGACCACGGGACCGAGCACGACGCCCCCCTCCTGGTGGTCCCCGACCGGATCGAGTCGACCGCGCTGCGCGACAACCCCCGCCTGTGGGGGCTGATGGCGCAGATCTACAGCGTGCGCTCCCGGGCCTCCTGGGGCACGGGCGACCTGCGTGACCTCTCCGAACTCGCCGAGTGGAGCGCCCGGGACCTCGGCGCCGACTTCACCCTGATCAACCCGGTGCACGCCACCGAACCCCGTACACCGCTCGAACCCTCGCCCTACCTGCCGGTCAGCCGCCGCTACGCCAGCCCCCTGTACGTGCGCGTGGAGGACGTGCCCGAGTACGCGCGTCTGGACCCCGCGCAACGCGAGGGGATCCAGCGCCTGGCGCGGCCGCTGCGCGAACGCGGCCGCACCGCCGACCTCCTCGACCGCGACGGCGTCTGGGAGGCCAAGCGCACCGCGTTGGAGATCCTCTTCCAGGTGGCGCGCGCACCGGGGCGGGAGGAGTCGCTCCGCCACTACCTGGAGCGCGAGGGCCAGCCCCTGGTCGAGTTCGCGACGTGGTCGGCGCTGGCCGAGGAGTACGGCTCCGACTTCCGGACCTGGCCCTCGGACCTGCGCGACGTCGGCTCGCTCGCGGTGGGTCGGAAGGCCCTGGAACTGTGGCCGCGCGTGGAGTTCCACCGCTGGCTCCAGTGGATCCTGGACGAACAGCTCGCCCAGGCGCAGGGCAGCGCCCTCGACAGCGGCATGGACGTGGGGATCGTGCACGACCTCGCCATCGGCGTGCAGGGCGGCGGGGCGGACGCGTGGATGTACGGCGACGCCCTCGTCCACGGCCTGCACGTGGGCGCCCCGCCGGACGAGTTCAACCGGCGCGGGCAGGACTGGGGACAGCCGCCCTGGAACCCGACCCGCCTGGCCCAGCTGGGCTACGGGCCCTTCCGGCAGATCCTCTCCCAGGGGCTGCGGCACGCGGGCGGCCTGCGGATGGACCACGTCATGGGCCTGTTCCGGCTGTGGTGCGTGCCCGAGGGCGCCTCCGCCGACCAGGGCACCTATCTGCGCTTCGACCACGAGGGCATGGTGGGCACGCTGGTACTGGAGGCCAGGCGCGCCGACGCGGTGATCGTCGGCGAGGACCTGGGAACGGTCGAGCCCTGGGTCCGCGACCATCTCTCCGACCGGGGGATCCTCGGCACCTCCGTGCTGTGGTTCGAGAACGACCGGGACGGCGAACCGCTCACCCCCGACCAGTGGCGCCGGGACTGCCTGGCCACCGTGGCCACGCACGACCTGCCGCCGGTCTCCTCGTACCTGTCCGCCGAGCACGTGGAACTGCGCGACCGGCTCGGCCTGCTCGACCGGCCCGTGGCCGAGGAACGCGCCGCCTCCGAGGCCCGCGTGGCCCAGTGGTGCGCGCTGCTGGTGTACCTGGGGCTGTTGGAGGAGGACGCCGACCCGGTGGGCGACCCGGCCTCCGTGGTCGCCGCGATGCACGCCTACCTGGCGGCGACCCCGGCCCGGATGCTGGGGGTGGCCCTCACCGACGTGGTGGGGGAGCGGCGCATGCAGAACCAGCCCGGCACGAGCACGGAGTACCCGAACTGGCGGATCCCCCTCACCAGCGGCGAGGGTGAGCCGGTCCTGGTCGACGAGCTGCTGGCCGACCCCAGGATGGTCGCCCGCGTCCGCCGCACGCTGGGCCCCCTCGGCCACCAGGGCCGGGGCCTGTAGACCGGGGGCGGTCGCCGGGAACAGTCCGCCGCGGGACGCGGGACGCGGGACGGCCCCCAGGGAAGGAGTTCCCCCGGGGGCCGTCACACGGTCGCGTACGCCGTGCTCGTCAGCCGTTCTGACCGGCGGCGATGTCCTTGGCGCGGGCGCGCAGGGCACGCTCCACCCCGGCCCGCCCCTCGATCAGCAGACGGTACAGCGCCGGGGCCGGGGAGTTCTCCGCGATGTAGGCGTCGGTGCGCTCCAGGGTCGCCTCCTCCACCAGCTGGCTCGGGTAGACCACCTCGGCGAAGGTCTGCGCGAACTCACCGGTCCACTTCTCCCAGGCCGGGGCGAGCTGCTCGAAGTACCGCTCCAGGTAGGGGCGGAACAGCTCCGCCTGGCGCGGCTCGGTGAAGCCCAGCAGGGTGGCGCGGAACTCGGCGTTGGCCAGGTCCCCGCCCACGATCCGCTCCCAGGCGGTCTCCTTGGCCTCGGCCGTGGGGATCGCGGCCCGGGCACCGGCGGCGTTGCGCTGACCGGTGGCGGTCGGGTCGGTCTCCAGCTCGGCGGCGATCTCCGCCTCACCAGCCTTGCCCGCGGCGACCAGGCGGCGCAGCAGGGTCCAGCGCAGGTCGGTGTCGACCTCCAGGCCGTCCACGGTGATCGCGCCGTCCAGCAGCCCCCGCAACAGGGAGAGGTGGGCGTCGGTCACGGCGGCGTCGGCCAGGGCGTTGACGTAGGCCAGCTGGAGGTCGCCGCCGGGCGCGGCGGACGACAGCAGCTCGCTCAGCCGGTCGGCCAGCAGCTCGAACCCGAACGGGCGCCAGGCCGGGTCGGCGTAGTTGAAGAGCGCGCCCGAGGCCTGGCGGAGCAGGGTCTGGGCGACCGTGACGTCGTTGACGCCGCTGATCCCGGAGGCCACCAGGGCCACGTAGTCCCGCGCGGCCATCTCGCCGTCGCGGGTCATGTCCCAGGCGGCGCTGAAGGCCAGCGCACGGGGCAGCGACTCGCGGATCTCACCGGCGCCCTCCACCAGCGTGCGCAGGGAGCGCTCGTCCAGGCGGATCTTGGTGAAGGTGAGGTCGTCGTCGTTGATGAGCACCAGGTCCGGCTGGGCCTTGCCGACCAGCTCGGGGACCTCGGTACGGGCACCGCTGACGTCCAGCTCCACGCGCTCGCGGCGCACGATGCCCTCGTCGGTGCGGTCGTACAGGCCCACGGCCAGGCGGTGCGAGCGCAGCGTGGGGTGCTCGGAGGCGGCCTCCTGGAGGATCGCGAACGACGTGAAGTCGCCGTTCGCGTCCACCTCGAACTCCGGACGCATGGTGTTGACGCCCGTGGTCTCCAGCCACTCCTTCGACCAGGCGGACAGGTCGCGGCCGGAGGCGGCCTCCAGGTGCTTGAGGAGGTCGCTCAGCTCGGTGTTGCCGAACGCGTTCTCCTTGAAGTAGGCGCGCACGCCCGCGAAGAACGCGTCCACGCCCACGTAGGCGGCCAGCTGTTTGAGGACCGAGGCGCCCTTGGCGTAGGTGATGCCGTCGAAGTTGACCTCGACCGCCTGGATGTCGACCATGTCGGCGGCGATGGGGTGCGTGGACGGCAGCTGGTCCTGGCGCAGTGCCCAGGCCTTCTCCACGTTGGCGAAGGTCGTCCAGGCGTCGGACCACTGGGTGGCGTTGACCTGGCAGTACACGCTCGCGTAGGTGGCGAACGACTCGTTCAGCCACAGGTCGTCCCACCAGCGCATGGTGACGAGGTCACCGAACCACATGTGCGCCATCTCGTGCAGGATCGTCTCGGCGCGGCGCTCGTAGCGGGCGTCGGTCACGCGCGAGCGGAAGACGTAGTCCTCCAGGAACGTCACCGCCCCCGCGTTCTCCATGGCGCCCGCGTTGAACTCGGGCACGAACAGCTGGTCGTACTTGCCGAACGGGTAGCGCAGGTCGAACAGGCCGTGGAAGAAGTCGAAGCCCTGCTTGGTGACCTCGAACAGCGCGTCGGAGTCCAGGTGCTCCGCGAGCGAGGCGCGGCAGTACAGGCCCAGCGGGATGCCGTCGTGCTCGTCGCGGACCACGTGGTACGGACCGGCGATCAGCGCGGTGATGTAGGTGGACATCACCTCGGTGGCGGGGAAGTGCCAGCGCACCCGCTCCTCGCCCGCCGCCTCGCGCTCCACGTCGGGGGCGCTGTTGGAGACGACCTCCCACGACGGCGGCGCGAACACGGTCAGCTCGAACGTGGACTTGAGGTCGGGCTGGTCGAAGCACGTGAACATGCGGTGCGCGTCGGCCGTCTCGAACTGGCTGTACAGGTAGACGGAGTCGTCCACCGGGTCCACGAACCGGTGCAGGCCCTCACCGGTGCGCATGTAGGCGGCGTCCGCGACCACCGTGAGTTCGTTCGCGGCGGCCAGGTCCGGCAGGGTGAGCCGTTCTCCGTCGAACAGCTCGGCCACGTCCAGTTCGCGCCCGTTCAGCACGGCGCTGTGGACTCTCGGCGCGGCGAGGTCGACGAAGGTCCGGGCACCCGGCTCCGTACTGGAGAAGCGCACCACGGTGGTGGACCGGAAGGTCTCCGCACCGGTGGTCAGGTCCAGCTCCACGGCGTAGGAGTCCACGCCGAGAATGCGGGCCCGCTCCTTGGCCTCGTCCCGTGTCAGGTTCCCTGCCACGCCACGCTCCCTTCACGGCCGTCATCGTCGTCGGCCGGAATCGGTTGTCGACCGCGTCGAGCCCGCCGACTGGGGTGGGCGCCGTCGGGCCTGAGGTCGTTGTAGTCGGATCGATCCTGCCACGCAGGGGGGTGGAATGCGCAACCGATCACCGTGGTTGACGCTCCATGGCGGACCCGACCTCTCGGGCCCGCCGGCGGAGACCGACCTTCCCCCTGGCCCGGCCCACAGGCGCCCAGAGGCCCCAGTCGAGGAGCAGCGATGACCGAGACCCCCACACAGGCAGGCGAGCGGGAGAACGTGTACGCGGACATGTGGTTCGACCCGGCCTGCCCGTGGGCCTGGATCACCTCCCGCTGGCTGCTGGAGGTGGAGAAGGTCCGCCCCGTGACCGTGCGCTGGCACGTGATGAGCCTGAGCGTGCTCAACGAGGGCCGTGACCTTCCCGAGGACTACCGGTACTTCCTCGACCACGCCTGGGGCGCGGTGCGCGTGTGCGTCGCCGCCGAACAGCGCTTCGGCCCCGAGGTGCTGGGCGCCCTCTACACCGCGCTCGGCACCCGGTACCACGACCGCGACGAGGCGAAGGACACGGACACCGTCCGGGCGGCCCTGGCCGACGCCGGGCTGCCCGAGGACCTGGCCGACGCCGCCGACTCCACCGCGTACGATGAGGCCCTGCGCGCCTCGCACGGCGAGGCGATGAAGCTGGTGGGAGAGGACGTCGGCACGCCCGTCATCCAGGTGGAGGACGTGGCCTTCTTCGGCCCGGTCGTCTCCCCGATCCCGCGCGGCGAGGCCGCCGGGAAGCTGTGGGACGGTGTGCGCCTGGTCGCCGGGACCGACGGGTTCTTCGAGCTCAAGCGCACCCGCACGCGCTCGCCCATCTTCGACTGACACCTCTCCGGGAGCACCCATGCCAGGGCCTGACGACGACCGCCGCGCCACCTTCCTCGACGACCTCGACCTTCTGCCCGACACCACGAGCGACGAACGCTCGGAGGGGTGGGGCGACAGCGACGAGGACTCCACGGCGCGGCTGATCGCCGACCGTCCCCCGCACTGGGGCTGACCTCCGGACTGGGCTGGCCCTCCGGCGCCGAACCGGGCACGTCCCTCCGGCGCCGCCGCCGGGGCGGGTATCCGTGGAACCACGGGTGCCCGCCCCGACGTCGTCCCAGGGGCCCCTCCGCTCTGGCCAACCCGAATCCCGTTCTGGGACAGTGGGGCCATGCGATCCCTCTACATCGACGGCGCCTGGCGCGACTCCGCCTCCGACGAGGCCCTTGACGTGGTCAACCCGGCGACCGAGCAGGTCATCGACACCGTTCCGGCGGGTGCCGCCGCCGACGTCGACGCCGCGGTCGAGGCCGCCGCGTCCGCCCTCCCCGCGTGGTCCGCGCTCACCCCGGGCCAGCGCGTCACCCACCTGGCCCGCGCGCTGGAGCTGTTCGACGCCCGGCTCGACGACGCCGCCCGGCTGCTGACCACCGACATGGGCGCGCCCGCGACCTTCGCCACCAAGGTGCAGGCCGGGCTGCCCGCGCGCATGTTCCGCACCTACATCGACCTGGTCGAGGAGCACGGCGAGCGCTACTTCGGCGGCGAGGAGGTCGGCAACTCCCTGGTGGTGCACGAGCCGGTCGGCGTGGTCGGCGCCATCACCCCGTGGAACTACCCGCTGCACCAGGTCGTCCTGAAGGTGGTCCCCGCGCTCCTCGCGGGCAACACCGTGGTCCTCAAGCCCAGTGAGGTCGCGCCGCTCAGCGCCTACTGGCTCACGGAGGTCCTGCACGAGGCCGGGCTGCCCGCGGGCGTGTTCAACCTCGTCTCCGGCACCGGGCCGGTGGTGGGCGAGGCGATCGCCGCCCACCCCCGGGTGGACATGGTCTCCTTCACCGGCTCCACCCGGGCCGGGACCCGGGTGTCCCAGGTCGCGGCCGAGACGGTCAAGCGGGTCGCCCTGGAACTGGGCGGGAAGTCGCCCAACGTCATCCTGCCCGGGGCCGACCTGGCCAAGGCGGTCAGGCGCGGCGTCGCCGACGTCATGCGCAACACCGGGCAGAGCTGCAACGCCCTCACCCGCATGCTCGTGCACCGCGACTCCTACGAGGAGGCCGTGGAGCTGGCCGCCGCCTCCACCGCCAAGTACGTGCCGGGCGACCCCACCGACGAGGACACCCGCCTGGGGCCGCTGGTCTCCGCCGCGCAGAGGGACAGGGTCCGCTCCTACGTGGACCTCGGTGTGCGGGAGGGCGCCCGCCTGGTCGTCGGGGGCTCCGAACCCGTCGAGGGGCACGGCACCGGCTACTACGTCCGCCCGACCGTCTTCGCGGACGTGCGCAACGACATGCGCATCGCCCAGGAGGAGATCTTCGGCCCGGTGCTCGCCCTCATCCCCTACGACACGGTGGAGGAGGCGGTGGAGATCGCCAACGACACCGTCTACGGCCTCAACGCCGCCGTGTGGGCCGACGACCCCGACGAGGGGCTGGCCGTCGCCCGCCGCCTGCGGGCGGGCCAGGTGGAGCTCAACGGCGGGGCCCTGAACCCGCGGGCCCCCTTCGGCGGGTACAAGCGCTCCGGCAACGGACGCGAGTGGGGCCTGCCCGGCCTGGTGGAGTTCTGCGAGGTCAAGGCCGTGCAGAGGTAGCCCCTGTGGTCGGACTCACCGCTCCCGGACCCACCCCGGCGGAATCGGACCCGGTGACGCGCGCGTTGTGCGGTGTGGAAAGATTCCGACTGGTCATCCCCTGGTCGAACCCAATCGAGGTGTGAGTTGAGCAACAAGCCCGCGGTCTCCAAGGCAGGTCCTCTCGGTAAGGACCTCAAGTCGATCCTCGTGTACAACCTGATCGCGATCCTGTCGATGGCCGGCTTCGCCGCCCTCGGTCTGAGCGTGGCGGCGGCCGCCGCCGGGGCCTGATCCCCCGCGACCCACACGACGCGCGCCGCGCCCCGCCGGTCCCACCGACCGGGAGGGGGCGCGGCGTCGTTCGTTCCCGGGAGGTGTCACACTGGTGACGTGCGTGTTTACCTTGGATCAGATCATGCGGGCTTCGAGCTCAAAGAACACCTCGTCTCCTGGTTGAAGGAGAACGGCCACGAGGTCGTCGACGCCGGTCCGGCCGTCTACGACGCCGTGGACGACTACCCCCCCTTCGTCCTGCGCGCCGCCGAGGGCGTCGCCAAGGACCCGGGGTCCCTGGGCATCGTGATCGGCGGCTCCGGCAACGGGGAGCAGATCGCGGCCAACAAGGTCACCGGCGTCCGCGCCGCCCTGGCCTGGAGTGAGGACACCGCCAAGCTGGCGCGGGAGCACAACGACGCCAACGTGCTCGGTATCGGCGGTCGGATGCACTCCCTGGAGGAGGCGACCCGGTTCGTGGAGCTCTTCCTCGCCACGCCGTACAGCGACGAGGAGCGGCACACCCGCCGCATCGCCATGCTGAGCGACTACGAGCACACCGGCGAGCTGCCCCCGCTTCCGTAACCCGTCCGTGGTCCCGCCCCCCTCGGGGACCGATCGTCCGCCCCCGCGTGCCCGGCACGCGGGGGCGGACGCGTGTCGGGGGTTGCGGGGTCCGTGTCCGGTTCGGGACCGGTGGCCTGTCCTCGCCGGGGTCGTTGTGGGATCCTTGCCCAGGAGTGCCCCGCGCCGTCCGGTGCGGGTTCTTCGTGAGGCGCGCGACCGCGCTCGGACACACCCGGCCGCGTGTCGTGTCCAGGAGAGGGGTGAGTTCCCGAAATCACCGGGAAGTTCCCCTACGGGTGCGTGAGTCCGACCCCGCGTACACGGGTTTAGGCGGAACCCAAACCCGGGGTTATGGGGCGGATCGCCGCTGGTAGTACGTGCCAGGCCAGCACCCCAAGCGCTACAGTTCGTGCACAGCGGCGGGCCATCGTAGTCCGAGACACCGTGTTGTCCGCGTCCATCGGTGCCCGCCCCTCGGCGGAACCAGCCTCCGCGAACCGGGCCGTGCCCCCACACAGCGCCCCCTCCGCCGACCCCAGACCCGGCCTCCGACGCGACCGTGAACGCACCGGTGTGCCGTACCACGACCAGGAGTGACCCCCGCGGTGAGCGGGCGTGCCGAGCCTAGAGGATCAATGAACCCCACACCGACCGCCAGGACCACCCGACTGCTGCGATCCACCGTGCAGCGCATCGTCGCGGTGCTCCGGCGCAAGGTGCTCTTCCGCTATCGCCTCGTCCTCATCACCCTGGTCGCCATCGCCGTGGGCATCGGCGTGGGCGCCGTGTGGGGCCCCACCGGCTGGTTCCCGCCCAGCTCCACCATCCTCACCGTCCTGGCCGGCGGGCTGCTGCTCAAGCGCAAGAGCCTCGCCTTCCTGCTCGGGGTCGTCGTCGCCGTCCTGCTGTTCGTGGCCTTCATGCTCGACTTCGGCCAGGTCGGACCCGGCCTGGTGGTCACCATCGGCGTCACCGCGGTCCTGTCCTACCTGCTCTCCGGCGTGCGCGAACGCCTGGGCGTCCAGGGTCTCAGCGGCGAGATGATGCTGCTGGACCTGCGCGACCGCCTGCGTGACCAGGGCAAGCTCCCGCAGGTCCCCTCCGGCTGGGGGCGCACCGCCGTCCTGCGCCAGGCGGGCGGCTCCTCGTTCGGCGGTGACTTCGTCGTCTCCATCCGCCGCGAGCACCGGCTCGACATCGCCGTCGTCGACGTCTCCGGCAAGGGCGTGGACGCCGGGACCCGCGCCCTCATGCTCTCGGGCGCGTTCAGCGGACTCATCGGCGCCGTCCCCGCGGGCGACTTCCTCGCGCACTGCAACGACTACCTCATGCGCAACAGCGGTGGCGAGGGGTTCGTGACCGCCGTCCACCTCAGCGTGGACACCGAGACCGGCGAGTACCAGGTCACCTCCGCCGGGCACCCGCCCGCCCTGCACTTCGACAGCGGCGGCGGCGTGTGGAGCACGACGGAGGCCAAGGGCGTGGTCCTGGGCGTCATCCCCGAGATGACCTACACCTCAGTCCCGGGCAAGCTCCGTCCCGGCGACGCCATCATGCTGTGCACCGACGGCCTCATCGAGACCCCCGGAGAGGACCTCGACGCGGGCATCGACCGCCTCCTCGGAGCCGCCGACACGCTGGTCACCCAGGGTTTCGCCACCGGCGCGGGCGAGGTCGTGGACACCCTCAGCAAGGACAAGAACGACGACTGCGCCCTCGTGGTCCTCTGGCGCACCTGACCCGGACCCGCTCCGCCACCGGCAGGGGATGAGTCGCACGAGCCGTTCCTGACGGTAGGGTCGACATGTTCCCCGACCCCGGTACGAGGTCTTCGTACCCGTTCACGGACCACCGTGCCCGCCCTCTCCGCCCCCTGGGCGCCGACGCCCGCACGGACCACCACACCAGTGACGAGGGGCCGGACCGGGTCCCCAGGACCCGGACTCACCGGATTTTCGCGGCCCCGCGGGCGTGCCCGCCGGGCGATGGAGACGCAAGGGGGTGCTTCGCATGGACGGCGAGCGCGCTGAAGAACTCACAGATCTGGTCGAGAACAACGACCTGACCGGGATCAGGCTCTGGTTGGCCGAACACAGGCCCCACGAGATCGCGGACGAACTCGCCCGCATGTCCAGCGGCGAGGCGATCATCCCCTTCCGCCTCCTGGACAAGGACCGCGAGCTGGAGGTCTTCGAGGAGCTGGACCCGGGCCAACAGCAGGCCATCCTCCTCGGCCTGCGCGGCACGGACTTCCACGACATCCTGGAGGAGATGGACCCGGACGACCGGGCCCGCCTCATCGGGGAGGCCCCGGCCAAGATCGCCACCCGGGCCCTGGCCGGGCTGAGCCCCGCCGAACGCAAGATGACCGCCGCGCTCCTGGGCTACCCCGAGGACTCCGTCGGCCGGTACATGACACCGGAGACGGTCATCCTGCACCGGGACCTCACCGTGGGCCGCGCCCTGGAGGTGGTGCGCGCCAAAGGAGCCGACGCCGAGACCATCTACACCCTGCCAGTGGTCAGCGACGGCCGCCGACTGGTCGGCACCATCACCCTGAGCGACCTCGTCGTCAGCGACGACGACCGCCTCCTCAAGGACCTGGTGGACGTCCTGGCGCCCCGGGTGGGCGTCAGCGAACCGGTCGAGGACGCCGCCCGACTCATCCAGGAGGCCAACCTGGTCTCCCTCCCGGTGGTGGACTCCGAGGACCGCTTCGTCGGCCTGTTCACCTTCGACGACGCCCTGGAGGTCATCGAGGCGGCCGACTCCGAGGACATGGCCCGCCAGTCCGGCGCCAGCCCCATCGACGACCACTACGTGTCCGTCGGGGTGCTGCGCCTGGTCGGTGCCCGCTCGGTGTGGCTGATGCTGCTCATCGTCGCCGCGACCCTGACCGTCAACGTCATGCAGGTCTACGAGGCCACCCTGGAGGAGGTCACGGCCCTGGCGATGTTCGTGCCGATGCTCATCGGCACGGGCGGGAACGTGGGCGCCCAGTCGGCGACGGCGATCGTGCGCGCCCTCGCGGTCGGTGAGGTGCGGGTGCGCGACCTCCCGGCGGTGATCTGGAAGGAGAGCCGGGTCGGACTGCTCCTGGGTGTCATGCTCGCGGGGATAGCCCTGGCCATCGGGTCGCTCCTGGTCGGGTTCGACGTCGCGGTGGTGGTCGCCCTCTCGGTGATCGCCATCTGCACCTGGGCGGCGATCATCGGTTCCGCGATGCCCCTGCTCGCCCGCAAGGTCGGGGTGGACCCCGCCGTGGTCTCCTCCCCGATGGTCGCCACCCTCGTGGACGCCACCGGGCTGCTCATCTACTTCTCGGTGGCGCGTATGGTGCTGGGACTGTGACACGGTGCGGGCGTTCCGCTTGAAGTCCGCGTGAATCGGGTATCGCACCACCAGGCAGGACGCTTCTAGGGGGATTCCATGTCCGATACCGGAGGTACGTTCGACCGGCTCAAGAAGGCGGTCAACGACCACGCCGACAAGGCCGAGGGTGTCGTCGGGAAGGTGGCCGACGCCGCGAAGAAGGCGACCGGCGGCAGCCACGACGACAAGATCGACAAGGGAGCCGGGGCCGCCACCGACTACCTGCGCAAGCGCGCGCAGGAGAACAAGAAGGACAAGGGTCAGGAGTAGGCGCGGGGGCTCCGACCCGGGGCGCGGGGCGGACGCGGCAGGCCCACAATGGGGCATGGCCTCCTCCGCTCCGCGCCCCCTGCCCGTCGTGCTCGCCCGGCTCCGCATGCCCCTGATGTGGGCGGCGATGGCCGCGCTCCTGGCCGGTTACCTCGGCCTGTCCTGGTGGGTCGGCGGGACGCTGCTGGTGGTGGCCCTCGCCGTGCACCTGCGGCTGGGCACCCCGATGTGCGCGCCGCGTGTGCTGGCCCCGCCGGTGCGCGGCCGTTGGATGCCGCTGACCAGCCCCGTGGACGCCGTCCCGAGCCAGGGCACGCACGCCTACGGGCAGACCCACGCGCTCGGGCTGGTCGTCGAGGACGGCACCCGCCCCGACATCGGCTGGCGCCCGCTCAGCCGCCCTCCGGAGGACTTCCCGGCCTTCGGGGCCGCCGTGTACGCGCCGGCGGAGGGCACCGTGGTCCGGGTGCACGATCGCCAGCGGGACCACCGCAGCCGCAACTCCTGGCCGTGGCTGCTGGGCACCGTCGTCGAGAACACCCTGCGCGAGCTGCGCGGACCCTCGGGTCTGATCGGCAACCACGTGGTCATCGACGTCGGCGGCGCCCACGTGCTCCTCGGCCACCTGCGGAAGGGTTCCGTCACAGTGGCGCCGGGGGAGAGGGTGGTGCCCGGCCAGCCGATCGCCGCGTGCGGGAGTTCGGGGGCCTGCACCGAACCGCAGGTGCGGATACAGCTGATGGACCTGGCGCACCCGCTCTTCGCCGCCGGGCTGCCCATGGTCTGGGGACGCGGCTGGAAGGTGGGCGACCCGGGGTTCGAGGGGCTCCCGGAGACCTGGCGGCCGGTGGAGGTGACCGGACCCGACCACGTCTGCGCCGGTCAGGTCGGTGTCGCGGCGGAATATCCTGAACTGAGGTAAGGCAAGCCTAACGAGGGGGTGTGGTGAGCGCGATCGACGGTGCGCCCTGCAAGCTCACGGTCTGCCGGGGCTGCTGCTGCGGCACGCGCAAGAAGGTGCCCGGGGTCGACCACAAGGCGCAGCTCGCCCGCCTCAGCGCCATTGACGACCACGCGGCCCGCCGTGTCCCGGTTCGCACCAGCAAGTGCCTCGGCATCTGTTTCCAGGCCAACGTCGTCGTGGTCCAGCCCTCGCGTGAGGGCCGCGCCGCCGGCGGGCGCCCCGTCTGGCTGGGGCGGATGACCGAGGACCGCCTCCTGGAGGAGCTCGACGACTGGATCTTCGACGGCGGCCCCGGCATCGCTCCGCTTCCCGCCGCGCTGGAGGAGCACGTGACCTCCAAGGACGCCAAGAAGCCGAAGAAGTCGAAGAAGCGGAAGAAGTCCAGGGAGTCCGGGCCCGGGTCCGCCAAGAAGGACAAGAAAAGCAAGAAGGACAAGAAGGACAAGAAGCGGGCGAAGAAGGCCGAAAAAAAGAAGAAGGAGAAGGCCGGGAAGGCGTGAGGGGGCGGCTCCGCCGTCCTCCCGGCGGAGCCGCCCCCCCGTCCCCTAGCCCGACTGGGACGCGAACTGGGTGCGGTACAGCGCCGTGTACAGCCCTCCCGCCTCCAGCAGCTCCTCGTGCGTCCCGCGCTCCAGGACGCGGCCGTCCTCCAGCACCAGGATCTGGTCCGCCTCCCGGACCGTGGCCAGCCGGTGTGCGATCACCAGCGAGGTGCGGCCCTCCAGGGCCACCGCCAACGCTTCCTGCACCGCCGCCTCCGACTCGGAGTCCAGGTGGGCGGTGGCCTCGTCCAGGACCACCACGGACGGTGCCTTCAACAGCAGCCGCGCGATCGCCAGGCGCTGCTTCTCCCCGCCGGAGAGGCGGTACCCCCGGTCCCCGACCATCGTGTCGAGCCCGTTGGGCAGCTGGTCCAGGAGCGCGCCCAGCCGCGCCATCCGCAGCGCCTCCTCCAGTTCCGCGTCGGTCGCCTCCGGCCGCGCGTAGCGCAGGTTGGCACCCACGGTGTCGTGGAAGAGCTGCGCGTCCTGCGTCACCACCCCCACGGCCTCCCTGAGGGAGTCACCGGTGGTCTCCCGGAGGTCGAGGCCCCCGATCCGCACCGCTCCCTCCCTCGGGTCGTACAGCCGCGAGACCAGGTGCGTCAGGGTGGACTTGCCCGCCCCGGACGGTCCCACCAGGGCCACCATCTGTCCGGGCTCGGCGCGGAAGGAGATCTCGCTCAGCACCTGGGTGTCGTCGGCCGCCTCGGCCTGCGGGGTCAGCTCCAGGGACGCCACCGAGGTCTCCGAGGCGCCCGGGTAGCGGAAGGACACCCGGTCGAACTCCACGCTCAGCGGTCCCGCGGGCAGCGGCTCCGCGTCCGGGCTCTCCTTGATCTGCGGCTCCAGGTCCAGCACCTCGAAGACCCGGTCGAAGGAGACCAGGGCCGTCATGATCTCCACGTGCACGTTGGACAGCGTGGTGATCGGCCCGTAGAGCCTGGCCAGCAGGGTGGTCAGCGCCACCAGGGTGCCCACCTCGAACGAACCGTCCACCGCGAGCACGCCGCCCACGCCGTAGACCATCGCCATGGCCAGCGCCGTGATGGTGGCCAGCATGGTGAACAGCAGACCGCCGATCACCGACTGGCGCACCCCGAGGTCCCGGACGCGCGCCGCCCGGTCGGAGAAGGCGCGGGACTCCTCGTCGGGGCGGCCGTAGAGCTTGACCAGCATGGCCCCGCCCACGTTGAAGCGCTCGGTCATCAGCGAGCTCATCGAGGCGTTGTTGTCCATCGCGTCACGGGAGATGTTCGCGAGCCTGCGGCCAAGGAGCTTCGCGGGGACGATGAACAGCGGTACCAGGACCAGCGCCAGCAGGGTCACCTGCCAGGAGAGCGCCAGCATCGTGATGAGCACCGCCACGACGCTGATCAGGTTGGAGACCACCGACTGGAGCACCGAGGTGATGGCGCGCTGGGCGCCGACCACGTCCGTGTTCAGCCGACTGATCAGCGACCCGGTCTGGGTCCGTGTGAAGAAGGAGATCGGCATCCGCTGCACGTGGGAGAACACCTGGGTGCGCAGCAGGTAGATGACGCCCTCACCGATCCTGGAGGACAGCCACCGGCCGGTCAGGGTGATGACGCCCTCCACGAGCGCCAGCACCGCCGCCGCGACCGCCAGCCAGACGACCACGGACGTGTTCCCCGGGAGGATGCCCTGGTCGATGATGGCCCGCAGCAGCAGCGGGTTGGCCACGACCACGGCCGCGCCCACGGCGGTCACCGCGAGGAAGAGCAGGATCTGCCGCCAGTGCGGTGTCGCGTAGGACATCACGCGCCTGGTGAGCCCCGGGGGCAGTTCCTGCCCCCGCGCGCTTCCGTCGTTGACCAGCGCCCTGTAGGAGGGCCTCCCTGACATCATCGGCAGCCTCGTTTCCGTTCACCACTTCGCCATCCAAGCCTCAACGCCCGAGGGAGGGCGCTGCTTCCCAGGTCCGGTGTGGGATCGCCGAGGGAGTTCGCGGGAATGCGGGGTCGTCAGAGGGACGAGGCGAGGCGGCCGAGCGCGGCGGTCGTCGAACGGCCGGGGGTGAACGGCAGTTCCCAGGTCTGTGCCCCCAGGGCGTCGGCGCCCCGGATCTTGGCCTGCGTGTAGCGGTCCCCGGCGGTGAAGGCCAGGGCGGCGGGGGAGAGGGGGCGCAGCAGTTCGGCGTAGGCCGCCCAGTCCGCGACCGAGGGCGGGCCCTCGATCACGAAGGACCCGGCCACACAGCCCAGGGCGGCGATGGTCTCGGACCGTTCCGCGTCGGGGTTGACCGGTCTTCCCGGACCCTTCCAGGCGCGCACGCGCTCGTCGGACTCGATCCCCACCACGAGGGGCAGGCCGCGTGCGGCGATGGACTGGAGGAAGCGCACGTGCCCGACGTGCAGGACGTCGAAGACCCCGGTCACCACGACCGGTCGCTCCAGCGGCTCCGGTCGTTGGAACCACAGCAGGCGGAGCGGCGTCGCCTGCTCGCCCGTGCCGTCCGTGTCCGTCATCTGGCCCCCGTTCCACCGAACCCGAGTGGCGCCCGTTCCAGGTCGCGCCGACGGGTCCGCCCGAAAGGTCAACGTACCCGTTCGAGCCAGGTATTCCGCCTCGTGGACCGGTGAAACCGAACCGAGTTCTGTCGGTGTGCGTTACGTCACCGGGAACTCCCGCGGTCGGAGGTGAGTCCCATCACCGGAACCGCAGGCGAGAGGAAGAGGTGTCCATGTCGTGGACGGTGCTGATCGAGGAGATCCGGGGGAGCGGTGAACGCCAGCGCTGGGGCCTGGTCCCCTCGTCGTTCGACGGTCGTCGCGACCCGGCCTTCGGGACGCGGGAGGAGGCCCGGGCGGAGGCGCTGCGCCTGACCTCGGCGCACTCCCCGGGCCATCCGTGGTCGGAGCGGGGCCGTCAGGCCTACCGGATCTCGACCGACGAGTACCTGGTGAACGTGGACGGCGCCACGAGCGACTTCCACTTCCGCGTCACCGTGGCCGAGCGGATCGTTCCGGGGGAGGGCGTCCAGGACCTCCCCTGAGGGGCCCCTTCCCGGAAACGAAGAAGCGAGCTGTGTGCTTCGCGCGCACGGCTCGCTTCGGGTGGGGCGGGGGTTTCGGGGGTCGTCCCCCGGGTGGAACGGCGAAACGAGCTGGTGCCGACGGGCACGCAGCTCGCTTCGGGTGGGGCGGGGGTTTCGGGGGTCGTCCCCCGGGTGGAACGGCGAAACGAGCTGGTGCCGACAGGCACACAGCTCGCTTCGAGTGGAGCGGGCGACGAGAATCGAACTCGCATGACCAGCTTGGAAGGCTGGGGTTCTACCATTGAACTACGCCCGCGTGGCATCGGAGCCCCTGAGTTTCCTCTAGACTCGTGGAGCCGACGGAGACAAGAGTACAGTCTCTGGGGCGTTGGTCGCACACCCGTTTTCGGTGAGGTGTGTCCGCGCCGGGTGACGGGGTGTAGCGCAGCTTGGTTAGCGCGCATGCTTTGGGAGCATGAGGCCGCGGGTTCGAATCCCGCCACCCCGACGAAACCGTCCACGGCGGTTCGGCCTACGGGCCGTGCGCCGTGGCCCCCTGTCTGTCTGCCCTAGACTTGGTGCGATCAGCAGGAAACTGTAAGTCCCAGCCCGTCGCAGGGCACCCCGAGGAACGTGGTCATCACCGACCGGGGGTGCGCGCGTGCATTCGCCGTTCGTGTGGTGCGCCTGCGGGCCGACGCGGACACCAGCCGGCAAACCTAGGAGTACCGCCCCGTGAAGACCGATGTCGAGGAGCTCAGCCCGACCCGGGTCAAGCTGACCATCGAGGTGCCCTTCGAGGAGCTCGAGCACGCTTTCGACGTGACCTACAAGTCGCTCGCCAAGCAGGTTCGGATCAAGGGCTTCCGCCCGGGCAAGGCACCGGCGCGTCTGATCGACCGCTACGTCGGCCGTGGCGCGGTGATCAGCGAAGCGGTCAACCACGCCGTTCCGGAGCTCTACAACGAAGCCATCCAGAAGGAGGAGATCTTCGCGCTCGGCCAGCCCGACGTGGAGGTCACCAAGCTGGAGGACAACGACGAGCTCGCCTTCACCGCCGAGGTCGACATCCGACCCAAGTTCGAGGTGAAGGACTACAAGGGCATCGAGGTGACCGTCGACAACGCGACCGTCACCGACGAGCAGGTCGACGAGCAGATCGGCACCCTGCGCGAGCGCTTCTCCACCCTCGTTGGCGCCGACCGTCCCGTCGAGGACGGTGACCACCTCTCCATCGACCTGGTCGCCGCCATCGACGGTGAGAAGCTCGAGGACGTCGCCGTCAGCGGCTACTCCTACGAGGTCGGCACCAACACCATGCTGGAGGGCCTCGACGAGACCCTGCGCGGCATGGAGTCCGGTGGCGAGGCCACCTTCAAGACCACCCTCGTCGGTGGTGAGCACGAGGGCAAGGAGGCGGACGTCACCGTCACCGTGCACTCGGTGAAGGTGAAGGAGCTGCCCGAGCTGGACGACGAGTTCGCCCAGCTGGCCTCCGAGTTCGACACCATCGACGAGCTGCGTGACGACGTGCGCAAGCGCATGGCCGACGTCCGTCGCATGCAGCAGCTGTCCGCCGCCCGTGACAAGGCGCTGGAGAAGCTGATCGAGTCCGTCGAGATCCCGCTGCCCGACGCGGTCGTCGACGAGGAGATCACCCGCCGTCGCCAGAGCCTTGAGCAGCAGCTCGCCCAGAGCGGTCTGACCAAGGAGGCCTACCTCGAGTCGCAGGAGAAGACCGAGGAGGAGTTCGAGGAGGAGCTGAAGACCGGCGCCAACTCGGCGGTCAAGGCCGGTTTCATCCTCGACCAGCTGGCCCTCCAGGAGGACCTCAGCGCCGACCAGGGTGAGCTCAGCCAGTACGTGTTCGAGCAGGCCCAGCGCATGGGCGTCAGCCCGGACCAGCTGGCCCAGCACCTGGTCGAGTCGAACCAGATCCGCGTCGCCTTCACCGAGGTCGTCCGCGGCAAGGCCATGGACGTCGTCCTGGCCGGTGCCAAGGTGACCGACGAGGACGGCAACGTCGTCGAGCAGGAGATCGTCGAGGCCACCGACGACCAGGCCCTGGCCGAGGCCGTCAAGGCCGCCGCCGCTGCCTCCGCCGAGGTCTCCGAGGCCGACCAGGCCGAGGAGAAGGCCGAGGCCGACGAGGACGCCGACAAGGCCGACTCCAAGTAGTCCGAGGCTTCACGGCGCCGCGAGGCACCATGGCTCTCATGGGGCCCTGGCCGACCCGTTTCGGGACGGCCGGGGCCCTTTCCCTTCCGCTCCCGGCACGTTGTTCGCTGTCAGGAGAAAGGGTGTGTTCCCGACCGGCCCCACCCTGCGCTCAAAGCGAACAGGGACGGTATCCGGACGAGCCTGGCGTCTGTCGGCGTTAGTGTCGCTGTATCGCAACCGTTTCGATTCCGGAGCAGGTGACGAGAGTGCCGCCGACCTTTGATGAGTCCCAGCGATTCGACGCTCGTACGTCGGATCAGCAGCTTTCCCCTTTTATTGAGCAGACGCCTCAGCGCCTGTTGCGCCAGCGAATCGTGTTCCTCGGCCAGCAGGTCGACGATGACATCGCCAACCGCCTCGTCGGTGAGCTCCTGCTGCTGTCCGCGGAGGACCGCCAGCGGGACATCACGATGTACATCAACTCGCCGGGTGGTTCCGTGACGGCGGGTATGGCGATCTACGACGTCATGCAGTACATCCCCAACGACGTGCGCACCGTGGGTATCGGTATGGCCGCGTCGATGGGCCAGATGCTCCTGTGCGCCGGTGCGCCCGGCAAGCGTTACGCGCTGCCGCACACCCGCGTCATGATGCACCAGCCATCCGGTGGCATCGGGGGCACCGCCTCCGACATCCGGATCCTGGCTGACCAGCTGCTCTACGTGAAGAAGATGTTCATCCAGAAGATCTCCGAGCACACCGGGCAGTCGGTCGAACAGATCGAGAAGGACGCCGACCGGGACCGCTGGTTCACGGCTCAGGAGGCCAAGGAGTACGGCTTCATCGACGAGGTGCTCGAGGGCACGCTCGACGTGACCAGCTGACAGTCCTGAGCTGACCTGGCCCAGTCCATGAATCGGCGCAGTGCGTGGAAGGCGTGAAATGACCGAGTTCAACCCCAGTCTCATCGGCGGCGCGGCCTCGATGGCTCCCCAGAGCCGCTACGTCCTGCCGTCCTACGTGGAGCGTACGTCGTACGGCGTCAAGGAGATGAATCCGTACAACAAGCTCTTCGAAGAGCGGATCATCTTCGTCGGCGTCCAGATCGACGACACTTCGGCCAACGATCTGATGGCCCAGCTCATCACCCTTGAGCAGCTCGACTCCGAGCGGGACATCCAGATGTACATCAACTCGCCGGGCGGTTCCTTCACCTCCCTCATGGCGATCTACGACACCATGCAGTTCGTGCGCCCCGACATCCAGACGGTGTGCATCGGACAGGCCGCGTCGGCCGCCGCGATCCTGCTGGCGGGCGGCACCAAGGGCAAGCGTGGTGCCCTGCCCAACGCCCGGATGATGATCCACCAGCCCGCGACCGAGGGTATGCACGGTCAGGCCAGCGACATCGAGATCCAGGCCAACGAGATCACCCGTATCCGTACGCAGCTGGAGACCACTCTGGCCAAGCACACGGGTCGCTCCCACGAGCAGGTCTCGAAGGACATCGAGCGGGACAAGATCCTCACCGCCGAGGAGGCCGTGGAGTACGGTCTCATCGACTTCGTCCTGCCCTACCGCAAGGCCTCCCTGAAGTAACGGGGACAACGGCGGCCGTTCCTCCCCGGCCGGGGCGTCTCGCGAGAGCGAGCTCCGCCCCGGCGGGGGGAATCCGGCGCCACGAAGTACTCACCGGTCCGGTTTCTGACCCGCCTGGGACAGCCCGGTGGTGAAGCCGGTCCGGTTTTTCGCTTAGTCTGGCGGAGAGCGACGCACAGATCGCCCCGTTCGTGGCTGGCCGGTCGCGAACGAACACGGGAGTCGAGTCCTTCCGTCCGTTCGGCGCCGAGTACGCCCGGAACGGGGCGGCCTTAGTTTTGAGGAGTGGCTGGGTGGCACGCATCGGCGACGGCGGGGACCTGCTGAAGTGCTCATTCTGCGGTAAGAGCCAGAAGCAGGTGAAGAAGCTCATCGCTGGCCCCGGCGTCTACATCTGCGATGAGTGCATCGATCTGTGCAACGAGATCATCGAAGAGGAACTCGCCGACGCCACCGAGCTCACGTGGGACTCGCTTCCCAAGCCCCGGGAGATCTTCGACTTCCTGGACTCGTACGTGATCGGTCAGGAGCAGGCGAAGAAGGCCCTCTCCGTAGCGGTGTACAACCACTACAAGAGAGTGCGCTCGGAGACCGACCGTCCCGGTGACGAGGACGTCGAGATCGCCAAGTCGAACATCCTCCTGCTGGGGCCGACCGGTTCGGGCAAGACCCTGCTGGCGCAGACCCTGGCCAAGATCCTCAACGTCCCCTTCGCCATCGCGGACGCGACCGCCCTCACCGAGGCGGGCTACGTGGGCGAGGACGTCGAGAACATCCTGCTGAAGCTGATCCAGGCCGCTGACTACGACGTCAAGAAGGCCGAGACCGGCATCATCTACATCGACGAGGTCGACAAGGTCGCCCGCAAGAGCGAGAACCCGTCGATCACGCGCGACGTCTCCGGTGAGGGCGTCCAGCAGGCGCTGCTGAAGATCCTGGAGGGGACCACCGCGAGCGTGCCCCCGCAGGGCGGCCGCAAGCACCCGCACCAGGAGTTCATCCAGATCGACACCACCAACGTGCTGTTCATCTGCGGTGGCGCCTTCGCGGGGCTGGAGAAGATCATCGAGTCCCGCACCGGGCAGCAGGGCATGGGCTTCAACGCCGTGCTGCGGCCCAAGAGCGAGATGGCCGGGACCGCGCTGTTCGGTGAGGTCATGCCGGAGGACCTGCTCAAGTTCGGGATGATCCCGGAGTTCATCGGCCGTCTGCCGGTGATCACCAGCGTGCACAACCTGGACAAGGTCGCGCTGATCCAGATCCTCACCGAGCCCCGCAACGCCCTGGTGAAGCAGTACCAGCGGCTGTTCGAGCTGGACAACGTCGAGCTGGAGTTCACCCAGGACGCCCTGGAGGCCATCGCGGAGCAGGGCATCATCCGGGGGACCGGTGCCCGTGGTCTGCGCGCCATCATCGAGGAGGTCCTGCTCTCGGTGATGTACGAGGTGCCCAGCCGGGAGGACGTCGGCCAGGTGATCATCACCCGCGAGTCGGTGGAGCAGCACGTGAACCCGACGATCGTGCCGCGCGCCCAGCTGGAGGCGGACGAGGACGGCCGCCAGGAGAAGTCGGCCTGACCGGCGGCCCGGCCGCTCGTTTGAGCGGCTGAGGCCGCGCGACAGGGCCGCTGAGAGCTCAGGGGCGCCTTCCCCACGGGGAGGGCGCCCCTTCTCGTGTCCCGGCGGCACCGGACGCCGTCCGGCGCCGCACGGTCACTCCCCGCCTTCGAGGACCCCCTCCATGCGGGCGATCTCGGTGTTCTGCTCGGCGATGAGGTCGTTGGCCATCCGCAGGACCTCCTGGTCCCTGCCCTCGGCCATGGCCTCCTCCGCCATGGTGACCGCGCCCTCGTGGTGGGCGGTCATGAGTTCCACGAAGAGCTGGTCGAACGCGTCGCCGTCGGCGTCGGCCAGGCGGCCCATGTCCTCGTCGGAGACCATGCCCTCCATGTCGTCGTGGTCGACCTGGAGATCGCAGGCGACCACGTCGTCGTCGCTGGAGTGGTGGGTGCCGTCGCCCTCCAGGCCGCAGAAGTTCTGGTGGGCCGGGTTCTCCCGGGCGGGGCCGAAGACGTTCACCTCCAGCCAGCTCTCCATGGCGGTGATCTCGGGGCCCTGGGCGGCTGCGATGCGGTCCGCGATGCGCTCGATGCCGTCGCGCTCGTAGCGGTCCGCGACCAGGTCGGTCATCTCCAGGGCCTGGCGGTGGTGCTCGATCATCTTCACCAGGTAGGTGACGTCGGCTTCGTTGTGTCCCTGTTCCTCGGCCAGGGCGGCGATCTGGTCGGCGGTGGCGGGCGTCGAGGCCTCGCCGGGTGCGCCGGGGGCGATGACGTTGGCGGACTGTTGCGCCTCGTCACCGGAACAGGCCGAGACTCCGAGCAGCACGAGGGCGGTTCCGGCTGCGAGTGCCAGGCGACGCACGAGGTCTCCTCCAGGGGTGGGGGTCGGTGGGCCGGTTGCCCATCGGCGTCGGCTGACCCGACGTCCTGCGGGTTTTCTACTCACTCGAAGGGTGTTTTGTCCAGTGTCGGGGCTGTGTCGTCGGGGCCGTGTCCCTTTCGCGAGGCTCCCCGAGGTGCCCGTTCGCGGCGTTTCGTCTGGCTTGTACACGCAGAGGGGAGTACAACCCATTGTAGTCGAATGACTTCTTTGGGTGGTTTCGGGGGTGGGTCGTATGGCTTCGGCAACGGGACGGCGTCACGGGGCGGTCGCGCTCGCCGTGGTCGCGGCGGCCGGTCTCACGGTTCCGGGCGCCAGCGCGGACGACGGCGTGACCACCGGCGGGGGAGTGGAGCACCTGGCCAACGTGCCCAAACCCGAGGCGCTGAACGGGACGCCCAACTCGGACCTCGCCTTCACCGGTGACTACGCGATCGGCGGCAACTACAACGGTTTCGTCGTCTACGACATCTCCGAACCGGAGTCGCCCGCCATCGTCTCCGAGGTGGTGTGTCCCGGCGGCCAGGGCGACGTCTCCGTCAGCGGCGACCTGCTGTACTTCTCGGTGGACTACCCCCGGGCCAACGACGAGTGCGGGGCCCCGTCCGTCCCGGCCACCGACGCGGACGGCTTCGAGGGGCTGCGGATCTTCGACATCTCGGACAAGGCGAACCCGCAGTACGTGGCGGCCGTGGCCACCGACTGCGGTTCGCACACCAACACCCTGGTACCGGGCGCGGACGGGCGCAGCGACGTGGTGTACGTGTCCTCGTACTCGCCCTCGGAGGCCTTCCCGAACTGCCAGCCGCCGCACGACAAGATCGGCGTCATCGAGGTACCGCACGAGGCCCCGGAGAAGGCCGCGCTGGTCAACGAGCCGGTGTTGTTCCCGGACGGGGGTCACAGCACCACCACGGGCTGCCACGACATCACCGCCTACCCGGCACGGGGCCTGGCGGCCGCGGCCTGCCTGGGCGACGGCCTGCTGCTGGACATCACGGACCCGCTCCGGCCGGAGGTGGTGGAGCGCGTCCAGGACGAGAACTTCGCCTTCTGGCACTCCGCGACCTTCACCAACGACGCGCGGAACGTGGTCTTCACCGACGAACTCGGCTCGGGTTCCGCCGCGACCTGCAACGAGAGGATCGGTCCGGAGCGCGGGGCCAACGCCGTGCACTCGTTGGACACGTCGGGGGAGAGCCCTGAACTGGAATTTCGGAGTTACTACAAATTGCCCCGCCATCAGACCGATACCGAGAACTGTGTGGCGCACAACGGTTCGCTGATCCCGGTCCCGGGTGAGGACTACTTCGTGCAGTCCTGGTACCAGGGCGGAGTGTCGGTCATCGACCTCACCGACCCCGACCAGCCCGTCGAGGTGGGCCACTTCGACCGGGGCCCGCTCGACCCCGGGCAGCTGCGTACGGCCGGGTCCTGGTCCGCGTACTACTACAACGGGCACGTCTACTCGTCCGACATGGAGCGGGGTCTGGACGTCCTCAGGCTCACCGACCCCCGGTTCGCGGGGGCGGAGTCCGCGGTGCTGGACGAGTTCAACCCGCAGTCGCAGCCGGAGCTCCCGAACGGATGACGGACCGGGTGCGGCGGCGGTGGCCGCCGCACCCGGAACCGGCCCGGTCTGGACACGGTGCGTAGGGGGATCGGGTCGGCTCGACACGGTGTAAACAACCATGTTTCTTTTGTTTCCCTCTATACATATTGATGTTGAACTGTGTACGTTCTTCCTGTTTCGCTCCATTAGGAATCAGGAGTACGCATGGCGTCGTCCCCCGTCCCCCCACGCCCAGGACGCCCGCGGTTCCGTCGCGGCTCCACGGGTCTCGCTCTGGCCGGTGCCACCGCCCTGACCTTGGGCCTCCTCGGCCCCGCCGCCGCATCGGCGGACCAGATCCCCTTCGAGAGCGACGCCGAGACCAGCGCGAACGTCACTCACGTGACCAACGTCCCGAAGTCCGAGGCCATGGGTGACTACAACACCGACCTGGCCTTCACCGGTGACTACGCGATCGGCGGCAACTACAACGGTTTCGTCGTCTACGACATCTCCGAACCGGAGTCCCCGACGGTCGTCTCCGAGGTGCTGTGCCCCGGCGGTCAGGGCGACGTCTCCGTCAGCGGCGACCTCCTGTACTTCTCCGTGGACTACCCCCGCGCCAACGACGAGTGCGGCGCCCCCTCCGTCCCCACCACGGACCCGAACGGCTTCGAGGGCATCCGCGTCTTCGACATCTCGGACAAGGCCAACCCCGCCTACGTCGCCGCCGTGGCCACCGACTGCGGCTCGCACACCAACACCCTGGTGCCCGGCAAGGACGGCGAGCACGACTACGTGTACGTGTCCTCGTACTCGCCCTCGGCCAACTTCCCCAACTGCCAGCCGCCGCACGACAAGATCTCGGTGATCGAGATCCCCGTGGACAACCCCTCCGAGGCCGCGCTGGTCAACGAGCCGGTGCTGTTCCCGGACGGCGGCAACCGCAGCACCACCGGCTGCCACGACATCACCGCGTACCCGGAGCTCGACCTCGCCGCCGGGGCCTGCATGGGCGACGGCATCCTGATGGACATCTCCGACCCCGCCCACCCGGTGGTCACCGACGTCGTCCAGGACGACAACTTCGCCTTCTGGCACTCCGCGACCTTCACCAACGACGCGGGCACCGTGATCTTCACCGACGAGCTCGGCGGCGGTGGCGGAGCCATCTGCACCGAGGACTACGGGGTGGAACGCGGCGCCAACGCCATCTACACCGTCGGCGGCGAGGACGGGGCTCCGGAGCTCGACTTCGAGAGCTACTACAAGATCCCGCGCACCCAGAGCGACACCGAGAACTGCGTGGCGCACAACGGATCGCTGATCCCGGTCCCGGGCCAGGACTTCTTCGTGCAGTCGTGGTACCAGGGCGGCGTCTCGGTGATCGACTTCAACGACCCGACCGCCCCCCGCGAGATCGGCTACTTCGACCGGGCCCCGATCGACGAGGACACCCTCGTCCTGGGCGGCTCGTGGTCCGCGTACTACTACAACGGCTACGTCTACTCCTCCGACATCACCCGAGGCCTTGACGTGATCCGACTCGACGACCCGCGCCTGCGCTCCGCCGCGCGCGTCACCTACGACGAGTTCAACCCGCAGTCGCAGCCGAGCTACCGACCGGGCCGCTGACGCGCGCCACGACCTCTCCCGGTGGCTCCTCCTGGGGAGTCAGGGCAAACGGGAGAGAACGGGGCCGTGGCCCGACGGCCACGGCCCCGCCGCGTCCCGCCCCCTCAGCCCCCCGTCCCCCCAACCGATCTGGAGAAACCATGCCCGCAGCTCCCCCGTCACGGGCCGGTCGCGGCCTGCGCGGCGCGACGGCCGTCGCGCTGACCGCGGCGGCGACCCTGTTCGCCGGGCTCCTCGGCCCGGCGGCGGCGTACGCCGACACCCCGCCCTCCGACAGCGTCACCAGTGACAACGTCGAGCACCTGGCCAACGTCCCCAAGCCGGAGGCGGTCAGCAACACCAACTCGGACCTGGCCTTCACCGGCGACTACGTCATCGGTGGCAACTACGACGGCTTCGTGATCTACGACGTCGCGGACCCCGCCGACCCGAAGATCGTCTCCGAGGTGCTGTGCCCCGGCGGCCAGGGCGACGTCTCCGTCAGCGGTGACCTCCTGTACTTCGCGGTGGACTACCCCCGAGCGAACGACGAGTGCGGCGCCCCCTCGGTGCCGGTCACCGACCCGAACGGGTTCGAGGGCGTCCGGATCTTCGACATCTCGGACAAGGCCAACCCGCAGTACGTCTCGGCCGTGCGCACCGACTGCGGTTCGCACACCCTGACCCTCGTACCCGGCGCGGACCCCTCGACCGAGCTGGTCTACGTCTCGTCCTACGCGCCCTCGTCCACGTTCCCGAACTGCCAGCCGCCGCACGACAAGATCGCCGTCATCGAGGTCCCGCTGGACGACCCGGGGTCGGCCGCGATCGTCAACGAGCCGGTGCTGTTCCCGGACGGCGGCAACCACGACCAGCCCGGTCTGCTCCGACCCACCGAGGGCTGCCACGACATCACGGTCTACCCGTCCAAGGACCTCGCCGCCGGCGCCTGCATGGGTGACGGCATCATCATGGACATCTCCGACCCGGCTGACCCGGTCGTGACCGAGGTGGTCCAGGACGAGAACTTCGCGTTCTGGCACTCCGCGACCTTCACCAACAACGCCGAGGCCGTCCTGTTCACCGACGAGCTCGGCGGCGGCGGCGCGGCCACCTGCACCGAGGAGATCGGTCCCGAGCGGGGCGCCAACGCGATCTACGCCCTGGACGAGACCGCTGACGGCGGGCACAGCCTGGAGTTCGCGAGCTACTTCAAGATCGACCGCCACCAGGGCGACCAGCAGTCCTGTGTCGCGCACAACGGGTCGCTCATCCCCGTTCCGGGGAAGAACTACTTCGTGCAGTCCTGGTACCAGGGCGGCATCTCGATCATCGACTTCAACGACCTCAGCAACCCCCGCGAGATCGGCTACTTCGACCCCGACGACCGGATCGACCCCGACATCGAGAACGGCAGCACCTGGTCCGCGTACTACTACAACGGCCACGTCTACTCCTCGGACATGCGCCGCGGCCTGGACGTCCTCAAGCTCACCGACCCGCGTCTGCGCGCGGCCGAGCGGGTGACCTACGAGGAGTTCAACCCGCAGACCCAGCCGGTCTACCGCCCCGGGCGGTAACCGGCCACGACGCACCGGGGTGCCGCGCGAGCCACGCGCGGCACCCCCGCGTGCTGTCACCCACCCCCGAACCCCCACCAGGAAAGGCCGACCCATGCGCTCCTCCACGCGCCGTGTCGCCGCACTAGCGACGGCAGCGGCCGCGACGCTGTTCGCCGGGCTCCTCGGCCCGGCGTCCGCGTACGCCGACACCCCGCCCTCGGACCAGATCTCCAGCGACAACGTCGAGCACGTCGCGAACGTCCCCAAGCCCGACGCGATCAGCAACACCAACTCGGACCTGGCCTTCACCGGCGACTACGCCATCGGCGGCAACTACGACGGCTTCGTCATCTACGACATCTCCGAGCCCGAGGACCCGACGATCGTCTCCGAGGTCCTGTGCCCCGGCGGTCAGGGCGACGTGGCGGTCAGCGGTGACCTGCTGTACTTCGCCGTGGACTACCCCCGGGCCAACGACGAGTGCGGCGCCCCCTCCGTGCCGGTCACCGACCCCGACGGGTTCGAGGGCGTCCGGATCTTCGACATCTCGGACAAGGCCAACCCGCAGTACGTCTCCGCGGTCCGCACCGACTGCGGGTCGCACACCCTCACCCTCGTGCCCGGGGACGAGGAGCGCGAGTTCGTGTACGTGTCCTCGTACTCGCCCTCGGCCAGCTTCCCGAACTGCCAGCCGCCGCACGACAAGATCGGCGTCATCGAGGTGCCGCTCGACGCACCTGGGGAGGCGTCCCTGGTCAACGAGCCGGTGCTGTTCCCGGACGGCGGCCACCGCACGACCACCGGCTGCCACGACATCACGGTCTTCCCGTCCAAGGACATCGCCGCCGGCGCCTGCATGGGTGACGGCATCCTGATGGACATCTCGGACCCGGCCGCCCCGGTGGTCACCGAGGTGGTCCAGGACGAGAACTTCGCGTTCTGGCACTCCGCGACCTTCACCAACGACGCCCGGACGGTGCTGTTCACCGACGAGCTCGGCGGCGGGGGAGCGCCCACGTGCACCGAGGAGATCGGTCCCGAGCGCGGCGCGAACGCCATCTACACGCTCGACGGTGAGGGCGCCGACTCCTCGCTGGAGTTCGCGAGCTACTTCAAGATCGACCGCCACCAGGGCGACCAGGTGTGCGTGGCGCACAACGGCTCGCTCATCCCGGTCCCCGGACAGGACTACTTCGTGCAGTCCTGGTACCAGGGCGGCATCTCGGTGATCGACTTCAACGACCCGACCAACCCGCGCGAGATCGGCTACTTCGACGCCGACGACCGGATCGACCCCGACGTCCAGAACAACGACACGTGGTCGACGTACTACTACAACGGCTACGTGTACTCGTCCGACATCGACCGTGGCCTGGACGTCCTCAAGCTCACCGACCCGCGCCTGCGCGCGGCGGAGCGCGTCACCTATGAGGAGTTCAACCCGCAGACCCAGCCGGTCTTCCGCCCCGGCAGGTAGATGGGCGGTGATCGTGTGCGGGGCCGGGGGCAGGTTCCCCGGCCCCGCCTCAGTCGAAGAGGTCCTCCGGCCGGTCCACTGTGACGGCTGCGGGGACCCACTTCCGCAGGGTCGTCAGGTCGGTGCAGTCATTGACTCGTTTCCGTACGTCGTCGGAGACGGTGAATCCGCGTGCCTCCAAGACGGAGACGACGCTGCGTGCCGCCTGGGCGGCCCGGCCCTCCTCGCGTCCTTCCTCGCGGCCGATGCCGACGTACTTGCGGGCGAAGTCGCTCTGCCACTCATAGGTCTCCACAGCCATCAAGCCCTCCATTCCTTGACCCGCGCCTGCGCGCGGCCGAGCGAGCACCTACCCCCCGGCCCAGGTCAGTCGAAGAGGTCCTCCGGCCGGTCCACTGTGACGGTCAGGGGGACCCACTCTTCCAGGGTCGTCAGGTCGGTGCAGGTCCCGATGCGCCTGCGTACCTCGTCCGAGACGGTGAATCCGCGTGCCTCCAAGACGGAGATGACGCTGCGTGCCGCCTGGGCGGCCCGGCCTTCCTCGCGCCCCTCTTCCCGCCCCTCCTCGCGTCCCTCTTCGCGTCCCTCTTCGCGGCCGATGCCGACGTACTTGCGGGCGAAGTCGCTCTGCCACTCGTAGGTCTCCACAGCCATCAAGCCCTCCAGCTCCTCCCGAGCGGCCTCGTTGAGGCCGGACAGCACATAGTCATAGTAGAACGCCCGATTTCGCTCGGGGGTGGAATCCAGGGCCTCCACCACGGCACGCAGGGTGCGCGGATCCGAGTTCCCGTGCGCGTGGGCGGACAGGACGGCCAGCTCCGGAAGCTCACGAGCCTGTTCGTCACGCGCGATCACCGGCATCCTGCTCGGACCGATGGTCAGCGGGGCGAGGTCGAATCCGGGGTGCCCGGTGCGGATCGGGGCGGCGCACCAGCTCGCCAGGGAGTCCGTGGGACACAGCACCACCAGCAGCGTCGGGCACTCCAGTCGTGTGTGGAGGTTGACCAGATAGGCGGGCCAGGTCAGGCGTTTCTCCTTGTCACGGCCGTTCTGGCGCTCGACCACCACCGCCATGACGTTCCGAGGCCCGTCACGAAGGAGGACCGCGCCGTCGGCGTTGAGCTCCCTGGGATCGCAGTTGGTCAGGGCCGTGTTGGTGTTGACCACCTCGGTGTGGCGGGGGATCTCGAAACCCAGGGCCCGCACCAGTACAGGCGCCAGCGCGGGTTGGTTCTGCACGAGCCGCAGGGGGATCTCGTGCTCTCGTGTGGGCATACGGCTCCTCGGAGTTGAGGGTCCGAAGCGCGTGACGAATCACGGCATGGGACGACCAGGGGTGACCAAGGACGATGCTGCCGTGATGGGGGGTTATGCGGGACGCGGGTCGAAGAGGCGGTCGGTGGGGGCGTCCAGGACCTCCAGCACGCGGCCGGTGAAGTAGACCGTGCCCAGGGCCAGGACGCGTCGGCCCAGGGCGGTGACCGAGGTGGGGGAGAGGTCCTCGGCGCGGACGCGGTTCCAGTGGGCGGGGAGGGCGTGCTCGAAGCGCAGGTGCTCCTCGGGCAGGCGCACGGCGGTCACCCGGACGCCCCGGAGGGCGTCGACCGCTCCGGACACGTCCTTGTGGTCGGGCAGGCACAGCAGGACGTGGTCCACGCCGCCCCACAGGTCGCGGGCGTGCGACAGCGCGGCGGTCACGCCGACGCGGTCGATGGCGGAGTCCACCACGACCTCGGTGGTCGAGCCGGGCACGGTGTGCCTCGAAAGCCGCGCGGGCAGGTTCACGGTCCCCAGCACCTCGTGGAGACGGGCGGGGGGAGCGGGCGGCGTGTCCAGCAGGTCGAGCATGCGGGTGGCGGCGGCGGTGCCCAGCACGCCGTTGGCCGCGGACAGGCCCCGGGGGCGCAGGTGCGCGGGCGGTTCGGTCACGGTGGTCGGGTCCACGACCTCGGGGGAGAGCCGTCCCCGGGTCACCTCGGTGAGGGTCCGGGTCACGGCGGGGGCCGCCTCGGGGCCCTGGGGCAGCGTCACCAGGGCCCTGGTGCGTTCCGGGTGGACCACGAGGGTCTTCTCACGCGCGATCTCCGCCACGGTGTCACCGAGGACCCCCACGTGCTCCGCGAAGATCATGCCCAGCGCCACCACCTCCGGGCCCAGCAGGCGGAGTTCGTCGCGGTGCCCTCCCATCCCCGCCTCCAGGACGCAGACGTCGGCGCCGACCGCCTGGGCGCGCAGCAGCCCGGCCACCAGGAACAGTCCGCTCGGCGCCAGATACCCCTCGTGGTCGGGCAGGGTCCGCCGGGCGTCCTCCACGGTGCGGCCGAGGTCGCGGAGTTCGTCGTCGGTCACGGACACGCCGTCCACCCGGACCCGTTCGCGGTAGCCCCGGAAGCTCGGGCCCGTCACCAGGACGGTCCGCAGCCCGGCGGCGGACAGCGTCGCCGCCGCGTAGGTGGCCGTGCTGCCCTTGCCCTTGGACCCCACCACCCCGAGCACGGGAACCGGAGACAGGTCCAGCGTGGAGAGGAGCGCGGACGCGCGGTCCAGGCCGCGCGCCTGTCCTGGGCGGCGTCCCGCCCACTCGGAGAAGAACGGTTCGACGATCGGGTCAGGGCTGGGCATGCCCCCAAGTATGGTCCCCGAACGCCCGACCCCGCATCCGAGCCCAGGTGGGGCCGCGTACACTGGCGCGGGTGTACACCCCGACCACCGAGACGCCGTGAGTGGCGCGGGCGCCCATGAGCGCTACGCCGAGGTCACCGCGGAGATTCTCTCCCGCGCGCCCGAATCCGACATCGACCCCACCCTGGACCGTGTCCGCGCCGTCCTGGACCTGTTGGGTGACCCGCACCGCAACTTCCGGGTCGTCCACGTCACCGGGACCAACGGCAAGACGTCCACCGCCCGGATGATCGACGCGCTGGTGCGCGGCCGGGGCCTGCGGGTGGGCCGCTACACCAGCCCCCACCTGCGGACGGTGCGCGAGCGCATCGTCGTGGACGGGGAGCCGATCTCCCAGGAGCAGTTCGTCGAGGCCTACGACGACATCCGGCCGTTCCTGGAGATGGCCGACTCGATGCACGACGTCCGGCTGTCGTTCTTCGAGATCCTCACCGTGATGGCCTACGCCGTGTTCGCCGACGCCCCCGTGGACGTCGCCGTGGTGGAGGTCGGCATGGGCGGCAGCTGGGACGCGACCAACGTCGTCGACGGGGACGTGGCCGTGGTCACGCCGATCGGCATCGACCACACGGACTACCTGCCCGACACCCTCGACGGCATCGCCGAGGAGAAGGCCGGGATCATCAAGCCGGGGTCGGTCACCGTCATGGCGCAGCAGCCGGTGCCCGCAGCCGAGGTCCTGCTCCGGCACGCCGCCGAGGTCGGGTCCACGGTGGCCAGGGAGGGACTGGAGTTCGGGGTGACCTCCCGCGAGGTGGCCGTCGGCGGCCAGCAGGTCGCCGTCAAGGGCCTCACGGGCACCTACGACAACCTCTTCGTGCCGCTCTTCGGGGAACACCAGGCCAGCAACGCGGCGGTCGCCATCGCGGCCGTCGAGGCCTTCTCCGCCTCCGAGGACGCGGCCGGACTCGACCCCGTGATCGTCGGGGAGGCCCTGGCCGGGATCGACTCCCCGGGCCGTATGGAGGTCGTGCGCACCAGCCCGACCGTCATCGCGGACGCCGCGCACAACCCGGCCGGGATGATCGCCACGGCGGCGGCCGTGGAGGAGGCGTTCTCCTTCTCCAGGCTGGTCGGCGTGGTCGCCATCATGGCCGACAAGGACGTCGAGGGCGTCCTGGAGCCCTTGGAACCGCTGCTCGACGAGATCGTGGTCACCCGCAACTCCTCGCCCCGGTCCCTCGACCCCGCACAGCTGGCCGACATCGCCCGGCAGGTCTTCGGTGAGGACCGCGTGCACCTGGCCGCACGGCTCGACGACGCCATCGACCAGGCCGTGGGCCTGGCCGAGTCGGGCGGCGAGTTCGGCGGAACCGGTGTGCTGGTCACCGGATCGGTGGTCACCTCGGGTGACGCCGTCCACCTGCTGCGCGGTTCCGGCGACCAGTAACCAGACGAAGGGAGAACGCCGTGCGCACACTCTGCGCCGTAGTCCTCGTGTTCGAGGCCATCGTGATCGGCCTGGCGATCCCCATCGCCATCAACCTGGAGGGCGCCGACCCCGCCGTGGCGGGCGGTCTCTGGGGCGGCATGGCCCTGGCCGCGCTGCTGCTGTCCGGGCTCCAGAAGCACACCTGGGCGCACTACGCGTCGTGGGTGCTCCAGGCCGGTTTCCTGTTCAGCTCCTTCATGGTCACCGGTGCGCCCCTGGTCGCGATCGTCTTCGTGTCCCTGTGGGTCGTCGGCGTGATCATGGGCCGCAGGGTCGACGTGATCCGCGCCGCCCACGAGGAGCGGGCCGAGCAGGAGGAGGGCGCGGGGGTCGGCGGGGCCTAGGTTCCGTTCGGGCTCTCCCACCGCGCTCCATGGGCAAACGCGATAGTGTGACGCACGTCCGGGCAGACGAACGGCCCCGCCGTCCCCCTGTCTCGTCCCCGAGCCCCGGTCACACACCCGTTCACCCCACCGCGTGCGCTCGCCACCGCGGGCCCAGGCCCCCGCGTGCCGCGCGGGGGTCCCCAGTGAGGAGTTGAAACGCACGTGGAGCGCACTCTCGTTCTCATCAAGCCCGACGGTGTCCGCCGCAACATCGTCGGTGAGGTCATCTCGCGCATCGAGCGCAAGGGCCTTAACCTGGTCGCGATGGAGCTGCGCACGCTCGACGCGGACACCGCCAAGACGCACTACGAGGAGCACGCCTCGCGTCCGTTCTTCGACTCGCTGGTCGAGTTCATCACCGGTGGTCCGCTGGTCGCCATGGTGGTCGAGGGCGAGCGCGCCATCGAGGCCTTCCGTGCCCTCGCCGGCGCCACCGACCCGGTGACCGCCACGCCCGGGACCATCCGCGGTGACTTCGCCCTCGAGGTGCAGAAGAACATCGTCCACGGCTCGGACTCCACCTACTCGGCGGAGCGCGAGATCAAGCTGTTCTTCCCCGACCTGTAGGGGAATCCGGCCCGCGAGGCCTAGTCTTGGTGCCCTGGGGTGCGTACGCGCCCCGGGGCACCTCTCTTTTCTCACCCTTGTCCGGTGACGAGGCAACAATTCGGTGTGTTTGCGTAACGGACTAAGTGCTGACCGTTACGATGCGGGGGACTGGATACCTAACGTGCCGGAACGACCACGTATGGTCGTGACGCACGTCCCCGCCCGACACGGCGCCTCTGAGGACGTTACATGCCCAACAACCTTGCATTTCTCGGCCGGGACATGGCCGTAGACCTTGGTACCGCCAACACACTCGTGTACGTACGCGGACGCGGCATCGTCCTGAACGAGCCGTCGGTGGTCGCGCTCAACACCTCGACCGGCAAGATCGTGGCGGTCGGTATCGAGGCCAAGCAGATGATCGGCCGCACGCCGACCAACATCACCGCCATCCGCCCGCTCAAGGACGGCGTCATCGCCGACTTCGAGGTCACCGAGCGCATGCTGCGGTACTTCATCCAGAAGATCCACCGCCGCCGCCACTTCGCCAAGCCCCGCATCATCGTCGCGGTCCCGAGCGGCATCACCTCGGTCGAGCACCGCGCGGTCAAGGAGGCGGGCTACCAGGCCGGGGCGCGCCGCGTGTACATCATCGAGGAGCCCATGGCGGCGGCGATCGGCGCCGGGCTCCCGGTCCACGAGCCCACCGGCAACATGGTCGTCGACATCGGCGGCGGCACCACCGAGGTCGCCGTCATCTCCATGGGCGGCATCGTCACCTCCCAGTCCATCCGGGTGGGCGGCGACGAACTCGACCAGGCGATCATGACCTTCATCAAGAAGGAGTACTCCCTGATGATCGGGGAGCGCACCGCCGAGGAGCTCAAACTGGCCATCGGCTCCGCCTACCCCACGGGCGCGGAGGAGCTGCACGCCGAGGTCCGGGGACGCGACCTCATCAGCGGCCTGCCCAAGACCATCGTCCTGTCCGAGTCCGACGTGCGCCAGGCCATCGAGGAACCGGTCACCGCGATCATCGACGCGGTCCGCACCAGCCTCGACAAGTGCCCGCCCGAGCTGTCCGGCGACATCATGGACCGGGGCGTGGCGGTCACCGGCGGCGGCGCCCTGCTGCGCGGCCTCGACGACCGCCTCCTGCACGAGACCGGCATGCCCATCCACGTGGCCGACAACGCGCTCGACTCCGTCGCGGTGGGCTCGGGCACCTGCGTGGAGAACTACGAACGCCTCCACCAGGTCCTCGTACCGGAACGGCGGCGCTGACATGCTCCGCGACTCCACGCGGTCCCGGCTGTTCCTCGCCGTGCTCGTCGTGGCGGCCGTGGCCCTGATGGTGCTGGACGCGCGGTCCGGGAGCAACCCCGTCACCTCGGTCGCCCGGGGCGGCGGCGAACTGGTCTTCGCGCCGGCCGCCGCCGGGGTGGGCCTCATCGCCGGCCCCGCCGCCACGCTCTACGAGGGCGTCAGCCAGGGACCGAAGGCGGCCGCCCGGATCACCGAGCTGGAGGCCGCCAACGCCGAACTGGAGTCGGACCTCCAGGCGGCCCGGCTCGACGACGGCCGTTCGGACCAGCTCGACGAGCTCCTGCACCTGTCCGGTCTGGGCGGCTACGAGATCGTCCCGGCCCAGGCGGTCACCCGCACCACCGCGCAGGGCTACGCGCACACCGTCACCATCGACGCGGGCACCGACTCCGGGATCCGCCCCGACATGACGGTGGTCAGCGGCGCCGGACTGGTCGGGCGTGTGATCGAGGCCGGGCCCCGGCTCGCCACCGTCAAGCTCGCCACCGACGTCAACTCCACGGTCGGCGCGCGGCTCGAACAGACCCGCAAGATCGGCGCGATCAGCGGCGGCAGCGTCCCGGGCGGCCCCGAGGCCGATCTCACCCTGGAGCTGTTCGACATGGAGGCCCCCATCGACGAGGGGGACCGCGTGGTCACGCTCGGCTCGCACGACGGCGCGCCGTTCGTCCCGGGGGTGCCCATCGGCACCGTCGACGAGGTCCACGTGGCGCCGGGGGCGCTGAGCCGGATCGCCCGCATCACCCCGGCCGTGGACTTCGCGTCCCTGGACATGGTGGGCGTGGTCGTCTCCGGTCCCGCCGAGGACCCGCGTGACTCCGTGCTCCCGCCCAAACCCGATCCCAAGGGGGACCAATGAGGGCCGCAGCGACCCTGCTCATGGTGACCGTCGCGGTGCTCGCCCAGGCCGCCATCGTCAACCGGCTGCCCTTCGAGTGGGGCCCGGACCTCGTCCTCGCCGCCGTGGTCGCCGTGGCGCTGACCACCAACCCGGCCGCCGCCGCCGGATGCGGGTTCGCGGCCGGGCTGGCCATGGACGTCCTGCCCCCGGCCGAACACCCGATGGGCCGCTACGCCCTGGTGCTGTGCCTGGCCGCCTACCTCGTCTCGCTGCTGCGCGCCAACACCGGCCTGGGCGGCGCGGTGGGCAACACGGTCTCCGCGTGGACCGCGCTGGGCATCACCGCCGTCACGGCGGTGGGGGTGGGCCTGAGCTACGCGGCGATCGGCTTCCTGATGGGTGACGCCAACGTCACCCTCGGGGCGGTCGGCGTCCAGGTCGGTGTCGGCGCCCTGCTGACCACCCTGTTCGCGGCCGTGGTCACCCTGCCGATCCTGTGGATACGCACCTCGCTCGCGGAGAGCGACTTCGCCACCATCCAGGGGCCGACCTCTCTGGGAGGGTGGTGACCCGGTGCGCAAGCCGCCCACCAACCCGTCAGTGCCCGGCCGCAGACTCGGCTGGTTCGGACTCTTCCTGGCACAGTTCCTGGTCCTGGCCCTGTTCGCGGTCCTGGTCGCCCGGCTCTGGTACCTCCAGGTGCCCATGGCCGACCACTACCGTGAGCTGGCCGTCTCCAACCACCACCAGGAGCTGGTCGTCCCCGCCACCCGGGGGCAGATCCTCGACTCCAGCGGCCGTGTCGTGGTCAACAACAAGACCGAACTCCTGGTCTCGGCCGACTACCACGAGCTCCAGGGGATGAAGGACGGCGGGGAGAAGGTCCTCAGCGACCTCTCCGGCGTCCTGGACGTCCCCCTGGAGGAGCTCCAGCAGCGCATGCGTCTGTGCGGCCCCGAGGTCCAGCGTCCCTGCTGGCCCGGGTCGCCCTACCAGCCCGTCACCCTCGCCGAGGACGTGGAGGGGCCGGTCGCGCTCCAGATCATGGAGCGCGCCGACGACTTCCCCGGGATCACCGCTCAGGCCCAGGCCGTGCGCGAGTACCCCTACGGCGACCACGCGGGACAGATGCTCGGCTACCTCCAGCCCGTCACCCAGGAGGAGCTGGAGGCCCGCGAGGAGCTGCGCACCCAGTTCACCGGAATCGACATGGTGGGCCGTGACGGCCTGGAGGCCGTCTACGACAAGGAGCTGCGCGGCAGCGCGGGGCTGCGCACCCTGGGCGTGAACAACCACGGCGAGATCATGGACGTGATCTCCGAGCGCCTCCCCGAGGCGGGCATGCACCTGGTCACCCACATGGACATGAACGTCCAGAAGGTCGCCGAGGAGGCCCTGGCCCGGGGGATGGAGGGCGCCCGGCCCAAGTACAAGGCCGACTCCGGCGCCGCCGTCGTCCTCGACGTCACCAACGGCGGGGTCGTGGCCATGGCCAGCCTGCCCACCTACGACCCCGCCATCTGGGACGGCGGCATCGACCAGGAGACCTTCGACGCCATGCTCAGCGAGGAGGCCGGGGAGCCCCTGCTCTCCCGCGCCGTCCAGGGCACGTACCCGCCCGGCTCCACCTTCAAGGTGTCGTCGCTGTCGGCCGCCGTCGAGAACGGGTACTCGCTGCGCAGCACCTACGCCTGCCCCGGCTCGGTCAACCTCGCCGGTCAGAACTACGAGAACTACGCGGGCGCGGGTCAGGGCAGCATCACCCTGAAGCAGGCGATCATCGCCTCCTGCAACACCGTGTTCTACAACTTCGGATACCAGATGTGGTCGAAGGACGGCGGGCTCCATCCGGACGGCGACCCCGAGGAGGCCATGGCCGACATGGCGCGCGGCTACGGGTTCGGCTCGCCCACCGGTGTGGACCTGCCGTACGAGACCGGTGGCCGCGTCCCGGACCGCGAGTGGAAGCGCACCTTCTGGGAGGAGACCCGGGAGGTCAACTGCGAGCGGGCCGAGTCCGGCTACCCGGACATCGCGGAGAACGACCCGTCGCAGGCCGCCTACCTCAAGCAGCTCGCCCACGAACACTGCGTGGAGGGCTTCGAGTGGCGGGCCAGCGAGGCGATCAACTTCTCGATCGGCCAGGGCGACGTCCTCGTCAGCCCGCTCCAGCTGGCCAGCGCCTACGCGTCCATCGCCAACGGCGGAACCCTGTACGAGCCGCGCGTGGCCAAGGCCATGGTCGCCGCCGACGGGTCGAAGATCGAGGAGATCGAACCGACGGTCAAGAACGAGGTGCCGGTCAGCGACGAGACCATCAAGTACCTCCAGGAGGCCCTGGCCGAGGTGACCACGTCCGGTACGGGTGGCGGCGCCTTCTCCGACTTCCCGCAGGACAAGGTCGCCGTCGCGGGCAAGACCGGCAGCGCCGACGCGCAGGGCCGCCAGGTGTCGTCCTGGTTCGCCTCCTACGCGCCGGTGGACGATCCGCAGTACGCGATCGTCGTCCTGGTCTCCCAGGGCGGTACCGGTGGCGAGACCGCCGCGCCCATCGCCCGCGAGATCTACGAGGGTCTGTACGGCTTCTCGTCCGCCGGTGACACCGAGGACGTGAAGGAGGGCAAGCCGCTGCTGCCGGGCGGCAAGCCGCACACCGAACTGCCGGTCGTCCGCCCGGACGGTTCCATCGAGACGCTGGAGCCCTGATGATCACGAACATGGGCGGTCCGCCCCGGCGCCAGGGCGACCTGGGGCGGACCCTCAGCTCGGCGGCGGGCGGGGCGCGGCGCCTCGACTGGATGCTGATCGGCGCCGTACTGGTGCTCGCCGGACTCGGATCGCTGCTGGTGTGGTCGGCCACGCTGCCGGGCGACGGGGGCGACCCCCTGGAGTCCGTGGACCACCTCGTCCGCCACCTGCTCCACCTCGCGGTGGCCGTGGCGGTGTGCCTGGTCGTCGCGGCGGTGGACTACCGGACGGTCCGCGCCTACGCGCCGATCGTCTACGGGTTCACCGTGGTCTCCCTCGTCCTGGTGCTCACACCGCTGGGCGCGGTGATCAACGGTTCGCGCGGCTGGATCGTGATCGGCGGCTTCCAATTCCAGCCCAGTGAGCTGGCCAAGGTCGGTCTGATCCTGGTCCTGGCCACCCTGCTCGGTGAGCCCCGGGACGGCGAGACCCGGCCGATGACCAGGGACGTGCTGTTCTGCCTGCTGGTGATGGCGGTCCCGCTCGGTCTCGTCATGCTCCAGCCCGACCTGGGGACCAGCCTGGTCCTGTGCGCGATCTTCCTCGGGATGCTCACCCTGTCCGGGGCTCCGGTCACCTGGGTGGCGGGCATGCTCTCCTGCGGCGCGCTGGCGGTGCTGGCCGTGTGGTGGTTCGAGCTGTTGGAGCCCTACCAGGTGGACCGGATCGCGACCCTGATGGACCCGGCGGCCGACCCGCAGGGCGCGGGCTACAACTCCGCGCAGGCGCTGATCGCCGTGGGGTCGGGGGGCTTCGACGGTACCGGGCTGTTCCAGGGGGAGCAGACCCACGGCCGGTTCGTCCCCGAGCAGCACACCGACTTCATCTTCACGGTGGCGGGGGAGGAGCTGGGGTTCCTCGGCTCCGGGGCGATCATCGTGCTGTTCGCCGTGGTGATCTGGCGGATCCTGCGCATCGCGCGGGGCTGCGACCAGCCCTATCCGCGCCTGCTGTGCGTGGGGGTGGCCTCCTGGTTCGGCTTCCAGGCCTTCATCAACATCGGGATGGGCCTGGGCATCCTGCCGGTGACCGGGCTGCCGCTGCCGTTCGTGTCCTACGGCGGTACGGCGATCCTCGCCAACATGCTCGCCCTGGGCCTGGTACTCGGTGTCAACTCCCGGGACCGCGGCTTCGAGTTCTGATCCGCGACGCGCCCCGGACCGGGCCTGTGGACGACCGGTCCGGGGGCCTCCGGACGGCTAACCTGGTGTGATCCAGCCAGACACGATGTCCGCCGATCGAAGGCCCACACCATGTCCGTCGAAAGCCTCTTCCCGCGCCTCGAAGTCCTGCTCCCTCAGGTGGGCAAGCCGATCCAGTACGTGGGCGGTGAGCTCAACTCCGTGGTCAAGCCCTGGGACTCCGCGCGGGTGCGCTGGGCGCTGATGTACCCGGACGCCTACGAGGTGGGCGTGCCCAACCAGGGCGTGCAGATCCTCTACGAGGTCCTCAACGAACGCGAGGGCGTGCTGGCCGAGCGCGCCTACGCGGTCTGGCCGGACATGGAACGGCTGATGCGTGAGCACGGCGTCCCCCACTTCACCGTGGACTCGCACCGGCCGATCCGCGCCTTCGACGTGCTCGGCCTGAGCTTCGCCAGCGAGATGGGCTACACCAACATGCTCACGGCGCTGGACCTGGCCGGGATCCCGCGCCGTTCCGCCGACCGCACGGAGGAGGACCCGGTCGTCCTGGCCGGGGGCCACTCCGCGTTCAACCCCGAGCCCATCGCCGACTTCCTGGACGCCGTGGTGCTCGGGGACGGCGAGGAGATCACCCTCGCCATCACCGAGATCATCCGCGAGTTCAAGGAGGAGGGCGCGCCCGGCGGGCGCGACGGCCTCCTGCTGAGGCTGGCCGCCACCGGCGGGGTGTACGTGCCGCGCTTCTACGACGTGGCGTACCGCGACGACGGACGGATCGCCGGGTACGCGGCCAACCGCCCCGGCGTCCCGGACACCGTGCAGAAGCACACCGTGATGGACCTGGACCGGTGGCCGTACCCGAAGCGGCCCATCGTCCCCACCGCGGAGTCCGTGCACGAGCGGTACAGCGTGGAGATCTTCCGGGGATGCACGCGCGGCTGCCGGTTCTGCCAGGCCGGGATGATCACCCGGCCGGTGCGCGAGCGCAACAAGGAGACCGTCCAGAAGATGGTGGAGGAGGGTGTGCGGGCCTCCGGTTTCCAGGAGGTCGGCCTGCTCTCGCTCTCCAGCGCGGACCACAGTGAGATCGGTGACATCGCGAAGAACCTGGCGGACCACTACGAGGGCACCAACACCGGTCTGTCGCTGCCCTCCACCCGCGTGGACGCCTTCAACATCGACCTCGCCAACGAGCTCACCCGCAACGGCCGACGCTCGGGGCTGACCTTCGCCCCCGAGGGCGGCAGCGAACGCATGCGCCGGGTGATCAACAAGATGGTCACGGAGGAGGACCTCATCCGCACCGTCACCGCCGCCTACGCGGCCGGGTGGCGCCAGGTGAAGCTGTACTTCATGTGCGGGCTGCCCACCGAGGAGGACGAGGACGTCCTGGCCATCGCGGACCTCGCCACCGAGGTCATCCGGACCGGCCGCGAGGTGACCGGGCGCAGGGACATCCGCTGCACGGTCTCCATCGGCGGGTTCGTCCCCAAGCCGCAGACCCCGTTCCAGTGGGCGGCCCAGACCTCCCACGAGGAGGTGGACGCCCGGCTGCGCAAGCTGCGGGACCGCCTGCGAGGGGACCGTAAATACGGGAAGTCCATCGGGCTGCGCTACCACGAGGGGCGCCCGTCGATCATGGAGGGACTGCTGTCCAGGGGCGACCGCCGGGTCGGCCGGATCGTCGAGGAGGCCTGGCTCGCGGGCGGCAGGTTCGACGGCTGGAGCGAGCACTTCTCCTACGACCGCTGGATGAGGGCGGCCGAGTCCGGGCTGGCCGGGACCGGGGTGGACGTGGACTGGTTCACCACCCGCGAGCGCGACGAGGACGAGGTCCTGCCCTGGGACCACCTGGACGCCGGGCTGGACCGCTCGTGGCTCTGGCAGGACTGGCAGGACTCGCTGCACGGCGAGGAGTCCCTGGAGATCGACGACTGCCGCTGGAACCCCTGCTACGACTGCGGGGTGTGCCCCACCATGGGCACCGAGATCCAGATCAACGACGACGCCGGGGGCCGCCCCATGCTGCCGCTGACCGTGGTCTGAGTGCGGAGGGGGGCCGGTCCGGCCGGGGGTGGGACCGGCCCCCAGAGGGGCGGGAGAGGTCGGGTGTGCACCGGGACGGCTCCCGGGAACCGGGGCAATCCGTGTGCGATGGGGGGAAAGGGAGTAGGATTCGCGCGCCGGGCGCTCTCTGCCGTGTCCTCGACCCCGTCGTGTGCCACTGGCACCGGGGGAGTGTCCGGGGAGGAAGGTGTACGGCCCGGCGCCCCGCTCGCGCCGGGCCGTACGTGAAGTAAGACTCGCGGGGGATACCGGGGGTTGCCATGGTTGCGGGATTTCTTTGGATTTTTTTTCCGGACCCCTGTGTTCTCGTGGTGAACGCCGGTTCAACACCCGCTCGGACCCGGTCGGGACTTTTCGATCGGGGGCCGTCGGGGGAGGTACCGGTATGCGTGTCCCGCTTGGCGCGTGTGCACTTCGGCGCACCGTACGCTGAACAGGACGAGGAACAGCCCCTGAGGGCCGCCACAGGCGGCCCGGAACCCAGGGGGCACTGAGGAAAGGAGTTGAGCTGCCCCCCGCACACGAGGGCACCACCTCACCCTCCACCGCCAACCCCGGCCAAAGGCTGCGCGTCCGCTACGCGAAACGCGGACGCATGCGCTTCGCGAGCCACCGCGACATCGCCCGGGCACTGGAGAGAGCCCTGCGCAGGGCCTCGGTTCCCGTGGCCTTCTCCGCTGGCTTCTCACCACACCCCAAGGTCTCCTACACCGGCGCGGCCCCCACCGGGGTCGCCAGCGAGGCGGAGTATCTTGAGCTGACCCTGGCCGAGGCACGCCGACCCGAACAGGTCAGGACCGCGATCGACGCGGCGATGCCCGACGGGATCGACGTGCTCGAGGTCGTCGAGGCCCGCACTCCGGGCCTGGCCGACCGGCTTGAGGCCTCCCAGTGGCGCGTGGAGATGGCGGACGTCGACCCCGACGACGCCGCCAGGGCGGTGGCCACCTACCTGGCCGCCGAGAGCGTGGAGGTGGAACGGATGACGAAGAAGGGCCGACGCCGCTTCGACACCCGCCCGGCCGTCCTCGATATCGACGTGTGTCACCGATCCCTCGGGCGCGTCCCACGGGACCGACACGCGACATATGCCATACTTCGAATGGTCATACGGCACACGACACCTGCTGTACGACCAGACGACGTGCTGACCGGCCTCCGCCAACTGGCCGACCTCGCGCCGCCGTCATCACCGACGATGACCAGGCTGGCGCAGGGGCCACTGGACGAGGCGACAGGTGTGATCGCTGATCCGTTCGACGCGGACCGACCCGTAGTTCCCGTGACTGGGCGCACCGGGGCCGCGCACGACCAGAAGAACGATCGACGCACCCGCTCACCACGGACGTCATCGCCCATGACGGGACCTTCGTCATGAAGGGCCCCAAGGCGGGGAAACATGGGCGAAACCACAGGACTTTGCCCCGACGGCACACCAGTGTCGTCGGCGCTGACACAGCGACGACAGCTCTCGTGAGCCGCGCCACCGACCGATGAGGTCGCGGTGCGCCCGAGCGCTTTGACGGGAGACCGCCCGGATGCTCGAGAACGAGCCCAACAACGGTGCCGAAGGCGCCGCGGGTACAACTGAAACAACCGAGAACACGGCGGCGGCGCCCCCTGCGGGGGACGGCGCGGTGCGGGTGACCACACCCGCGCCCGCCAAGGGCGCTCGCCGCGCGGCAGGACCACCCCCCGAGCCGGACGACGTCTTCTCCGCGCCCACCGCGCCGGTCACCAAGCTGGCCGGTACCGGTGAGGTCGGCACGGTCAACACCTCCGTGTCCACCGCGAGCTCCCGTAAGCGCACCGTGCGCGCCGCGGGCCGCCCCGACGACGCCCCCGCCGCTCCGCAGCGACGGAGCCGGGGCCGCGCCGCCGCCGCGAAGGCGAGCGCGCCCGCCCCGGAGGCCGTCGAGACGGCCGAGGCCGAACGCCCCGCCGAGCCCGAGGGCGACGCCAAGGAGACCAAGGAGAAGGAGACGGGTCGCGGCCGTACGCGCGGTCGGACCCGCACCCGTTCCACCAGGACCGTCGAGGCCACCGCCCCGGAGGCCGTCGAGGAGCCCGAGGAGACCGAGGAGGCACCCGCCGAGACCGGCGGCGCCGTCTTCCAGCCGCCCGGCGGCATGCTCTTCCAGCCCCCGGTCGCCAGCGCGCCCGTACAGACCAGGCCCAAGGCCGCGCCGGTCGTCGAGGACGACGCCGACGCGGACGAGGACGACACCGAGGACGAGTCCACCGAGGCACCCGCCGAGGAGACGGGCTCGGACGAGCGCCCCAGCCGTCGCCGTCGCCGTCGTGGCGGCCGTGGCCGCGGCCGCTCGCGCGGTGGCGAGGACGCGGACAACGACGACGCCCAGGGCGACTCCGGCCCGTCCGAGGACGACGGCAGGGACCAGCGCGGGGACGACCGTGCCGCCGCCGAGGAGGACGACTCCGAGGACGAGTCCGGTGACGACTCCGCCGACGGCGAGCGCGGCAGCAGCCGTCGCCGTCGCCGCCGTCGTCGGCGTTCGGGCTCCGGTGGCGACTCCACCAACGACGACCCGCCGAACACCGTGGTCAAGGTGCGCGAGCCGCGCCAGGAACGGCCCATCGAGAACGAGGTCCAGGCGGTCCGGGGCTCCACCCGGCTGGAGGCCAAGAAGCAGCGCCGCCGCGAGGGGCGCGAGCAGGGCCGCCGCCGCGCGCCCATCGTGACCGAGTCCGAGTTCCTGGCCCGCCGCGAGGCGGTCAAGCGCGACCTGGTCGTGCGCCGGACCGGTGACCGCACCCAGATCGCCGTCCTCGAGGACGACATCCTGGTCGAGCACTACGTGGACCGCGCCACCCACCGCTCCTACGTGGGCAACGTGTACCTGGGCCGGGTGCAGAACGTCCTGCCGTCGATGGAGGCCGCCTTCGTCGACATCGGCAAGGGCCGCAACGCCGTGCTGTACGCGGGCGAGGTCAACTGGGACTCGTTCGGCCTGGACGGCCAGCCCAAGCGCATCGAGTCGGTGCTCAAGTCCGGCCAGTCGGTCCTGGTGCAGGTCACCAAGGACCCGGTCGGCCACAAGGGCGCCCGCCTGACCAGCCAGATCAGTCTGCCCGGCCGCTACCTCGTGTACGTGCCCGGCGGTTCGATGACCGGCATCAGCCGCAAGCTCCCCGACAAGGAGCGCGCGCGCCTCAAGACCATCCTCAAGAAGGTGATGCCCTCCGGCGCCGGCGTGATCGTGCGCACGGCCGCCGAGGGCGCCAGCGAGGAGGAGCTGGAGCGCGACATCACGCGTCTGGCCAAGCAGTGGGACTCGATCAAGCGCAAGTCCAAGTCGGCCAACGCGCCGTCCCTGCTCAACAGCGAGCCGGACCTGACGGTGCGCGTGGTGCGCGACGTCTTCAACGAGGACTTCTCCAGCCTGGTCGTCTCCGGTGACGAGGCCTGGACCACCGTCCACGAGTACGTGGACTACGTGGCGCCCAACCTCTCCGAGCGGCTGTCGCACTGGGGCGAGGACCGCGACGTCTTCTCCGCGTACCGGATCGACGAGCAGATCAACAAGGCCCTGGAGCGCAAGGTCTGGCTGCCCAGCGGCGGTTCGCTCATCATCGACCGCACCGAGGCCATGACCGTGGTCGACGTCAACACCGGCAAGTTCACCGGTCAGGGCGGCAACCTCGAGGAGACGGTCACCAAGAACAACCTGGAGGCGGCCGAGGAGATCGTCCGCCAGCTCCGCCTTCGTGACATCGGCGGCATCATCGTCATCGACTTCATCGACATGGTGCTGGAGTCCAACCGCGACCTGGTGCTGCGTCGGATGCTGGAGTGCCTGTCCCGGGACCGGACCAAGCACCAGGTGGCCGAGGTCACCTCGCTCGGGCTGGTCCAGATGACCCGTAAGAGGGTCGGCCAGGGCCTGCTCGAAGCCTTCTCGCACACCTGCGACCACTGCAACGGCCGCGGCCTCCTGCTCTCCAGCGACCCGGTGGAGAACAAGGGCGGCGGCGGTGGCGGCACCGGCGGACGCAAGAAGAAGAAGGGCAAGGGCGACACCGAGTCGTCCGGGGACAAGGCGTCCTCGGGTGACAGGGACACCTCCGGCAAGGCGGACCAGCAGGACGGCGACGACCGTCCGGCTGGCGGCGAGGAGAACGCCGACCAGGCCGTCGAGCAGGAGGAGAAGCCCGCCAGGGCCGCGAAGGCGGAGAAGACCACCAGGAAGCGCGGCCGCAAGGCCGCGGAGCCGGTGGCCGCCGACGCCGACCAGGCCGAGGCCGCCCCGTCCGGCGAGGCCGAGTCCGCTCCGGCGGAGGCCGAGGCCCCCGCCGCCGAGGAGGCCGCTCCCGCGAAGAAGACGCGTAAGCGCTCCTCCCGCGCGAAGAAGGCCGCCGAGCCCGTGGAGGCGGCCGAGGGGTCCGCTCCGGAGGACAAGCCGGCTGAGGAGCCCTCGGAGGCCCCCGCGGCCGAGGAGGCCCCCGCCAAGAAGACCCGTCGGCGCACCAGCACCCGCAAGGCGGCCCAGGCCGACAGCGGCGAGGGTGAGCAGACGCGGGCGAGCGGTGCCGAGCAGGTCTCGGACACCGACGCCACCGAGACACCCGCCACCTCTGACGGTGACGCCGACGGCGCCACCGAGCGGCCCAAGCGCCGCCGTACCCGGCGGACCAAGGCGGCGGTGACCTCACAGACCAGTGAGTCCACCGCGGTCGACGCCGGCTGACCAGCGGTCGAGGCGGGACAGCAGCCTGGTCCGGACCCGGTTTCGAACGGGTCCGGACCAGGGGTACGTGTGCGGGCCTGTGTCGGGTCGGTGGTAATCTGATGGACGGTGCGTCGGCGCGCCCCAAATGTTCGCGCGCCCCGAGACCGCAGTGCTCTCCACCAAGGGGTTTGTTTCCCTCAGATCCCCGCGCCCCGCTACAGGCGATTCGTGGATCGTGGCATCACGGTCATGAGTGAGCGCATTATTCGTTGAGCGAGCAGGAAGAGAGTTACCCGGTGTACGCGATCGTGCGAGCGGGCGGCCGACAGGAGAAGGTGTCTGTCGATGACGTCCTGAACATCGACAGGGTCTCCGACGAGACCGGCGCCACCCTCACGTGGCAGCCCATCCTTGTGGTCGACGGTGACAACGTCATCAGCGAGGCCGACAAGCTGAGCGGCTACACGGTCACCGCCGAGGTCCTCGGCGAGACCAAGGGCCCCAAGATCAACATCCTGAAGTACAAGAACAAGACCGGTTACAAGAAGCGCCAGGGTCACCGCCAGAAGCACACCCAGGTGCGCGTCACCGGCATCGCGGCGAAGTAGGAGGCCTGGAGAAATGGCACATAAGAAGGGCGCTTCGTCCAGCCGTAACGGTCGTGACTCGAACGCCAAGCGCCTCGGCGTGAAGCGCTTCGGCGGTCAGTCCGTCTCGGCCGGTGAGATCCTGATCCGTCAGCGCGGCACCAAGTTCCACCCCGGTGCCAACGTTGGCCGTGGCGGCGACGACACGCTGTTCGCGCTGGTCGATGGCGAGGTCAAGTTCGCCAACTTCCGCGGTCGCAAGGCCGTCAACATCGTTCCGGTCGCCGCCGAGTAGGCTGCGCCGGCAACAGCGGTTCTTCGGGGGCGGGCCAGGGAACACTGGCCCGCCTCTCGCGTTGTCACTGGTGACGCGTGAGGAGTACCGGTCCCCGCCAGGTGGTGGGGGCCGCATGAGTAACGGGGAGAGCTATGCCTGACTTCGTCGACGAGGCGGTCTTGCACGTCAAGGCCGGGAACGGCGGGCATGGCTGTGCCTCCGTGCACCGTGAGAAGTTCAAGCCGCTGGGCGGCCCGGACGGCGGCAACGGCGGCCAGGGCGGCGACATCGTCCTGGAGGTCGACGCCCAGACCGCGACGCTGCTGGACTACCAGCGCCGCCCGCACCGCAACGCCCAGAACGGCACCCCCGGCCAGGGCGGCCACCGCGCCGGGGCCAAGGGGCAGGACCTGGTCCTGACCGTCCCCGACGGCACCGTGGTCACCAAGGCCGACGGCGAGGTCATCGCCGACCTGGTCGGCCACGGCACCCGCCTGGTCCTGGCCCAGGGCGGCAACGGCGGCCTGGGCAACGCCGCGCTGGCCTCCAAGAAGCGCAAGGCCCCCGGCTTCGCCCTCAAGGGCGAGGAGGGCGAGGCCTTCGACGTGCGCCTGGAGATGAAGACCATCGCGGACGTCGGCCTGGTGGGCTTCCCCAGCGCCGGCAAGTCCTCGCTGATCGCCGCGATGTCGGCGGCCCGGCCCAAGATCGCGGACTACCCGTTCACCACCCTCATCCCGAACCTGGGAGTGGTGGAGGCGGGCACCACCCAGTACGTCATCGCGGACGTGCCCGGCCTGATCCCCGGCGCGAGCGCGGGCAAGGGCCTGGGCCTGGAGTTCCTGCGCCACATCGAGCGCTGCTCCACGCTGCTGCACGTCCTGGACTGCGCCACCTACGAGCCGGGCCGCGACCCGGTCAGCGACCTCGACGCCCTGGAGGCGGAGCTCTCCGCCTACGGCGAGCAGGCCGGGGTGGACCTGTCCGACCGTCCGCGCATCGTCGCCCTGAACAAGGTGGACGTGCCCGAGGCCCGCGACCTCGCCGACATGGTCACCCCCATGCTGGAGGAGCGCGGCTACAAGGTGATGGAGGTCTCCGCGGCCTCCCGTGAGGGCCTGCGCGAGCTCTCCTTCGCCCTGGCCGAGCAGGTCACTGCGGCCCGCCAGGCCGCGCCGGTGGAGGAGCCCACCCGCATCGTGCTGCGCCCGAAGATGATCGGGGACGTCCCCTTCGACGTCGTGCCGCTCGGGAACAACTCCTTCCAGGTGCGCGGCGACAAGCCCGCCCGGTGGGTGCGCCAGACCGACTTCTCCAACGACGAGGCCGTCGGCTACCTGGCCGAGCGCCTCAACCGCCTCGGCATCGAGGAGGCGCTGGCCAAGGCCGGGGCCACCCAGGGCGCCGAGGTGCAGATCGGCACGGACGAGGACGCCGTGGTCTTCGACTGGGACAACTCCATGGACGCCGAGGCCGTCCCGTCCGGCCCGCGCGGATCCGACGCCCGGCTGGGCTGACCCGCGCGGGGACCGCCGCTCCACACCAGCCTGACCCAGACAAGGTACGAGCACGGCGCTCGGGCAGGGCGCCGTGCCACGGACGGAAAGCCCCTCGTGGTGCACAGCGCAGACACCCAGCAGGACACCGGTCAGCGGACCGGTCGGAGTGACGCCGACACCCTGGAGTCGGCCGGGCGGACTGCGGTCGCCGGGGCCCGCCGGGTCGTGGTCAAGGTGGGGTCCTCCTCACTGACCACCCCGGACGGGCTGATCGACTCCGGCCGGATCCGGGACCTGGTCGAGGTCCTGGCGGACCGCAGGGCCCGCGGCCAGGAGGTGATCCTGGTCTCGTCCGGCGCGGTGGCGGCCGGGATGACGCCGCTGGGCATGGCCCGCCGCCCGCACGACCTGGCCTCGCAGCAGGCCGCGGCCAGCGTGGGACAGGGGCTCCTCGTGGCCTCCTACGCCGCCGAACTGGCCGGGCACGGGCTGACCGCCGCCCAGGTCCTGCTCACGGTGGAGGACATGATGCGGCGGGTGCAGCACCGCAACGCCCAGCGCACCCTGCGCCGCCTCCTGGACATCGGGGCCCTGCCCATCGTCAACGAGAACGACACCGTGGCCACGCACGAGATCCGGTTCGGTGACAACGACCGCCTCGCCGCGCTGGTGGCACACCTGATGCGGGCCGACGCCCTCGTGCTGCTCTCCGACGTGGACGCGCTCTACGACGGCAACCCGGCCGACGCGGGGACCTCGGTCGTGCACCTGGTGCGCGGCCGGGCCGACCTGGACGGGATCGACATCGGGAGCTCGGGCCGACGGGGCGTGGGTACCGGCGGGATGGTCACCAAGGTGGACTCCGCGCGCATCGCCACCGAGGCGGGGGTTCCCACGCTGCTGACCTCGGCCGCCAACGCCCGCGCCGCCCTGTCCGGCGAGCGGGTGGGCACCTTCTTCGCGGCGGCCGACGGGCGCCGCCCCTCCGCGCGCCAGCTGTGGCTGGCGCACGCCACGGCGGGCCGGGGCAGCCTGGTCCTGGACCCCGGAGCGGTCAACGCGGTGGTGCGGGAGAAGGCGTCGCTGCTGCCCGCCGGGGTGATCCGGGTCCAGGGGGACTTCAGCGCCGGTGACCCCGTGGACCTGCGCGACGAGCAGGGCACCGTGGTCGCTCGGGGGCTGGTCAACTACGACGCCACCGAGGTCCCCGACCTGATGGGCCGCTCCACCCGGTGGCTGGCCCGGGAGATGGGCCCCTCCTACGAGCGCGAGCTCGTGCACCGCGACGACCTCGTGGTGCTCTGACACCAGGGCCGTCCGGCGCCGTCGTCCGCGCGTGGAGGGCTCCATGACAGGACGACCCGAGGAGGTCGGTACCCGTGTCCAGCCTGACGACGCACCTGGCCGCGCTGGCCCTCCGTGTCCTGCGCAAACCGACCCTGGAGTCGGTGGAGGACACCCGGGAGTGGCTGCGGGAGCCCAAGGAGCACGCTGACCCGCCGCACTGGCTGGCGGCCCGGCACTGGATCACCCGCCGGGAGGTCGGCGGCTTCGGCGTCCACACGGTGCGCCCCCGCACGGTCACCGGACCCGAGAAGGCCGTGCTGTACCTGCACGGGGGCACCTACGTCAGCGAGATCGCCGCCTGGCACTGGGTGCTGGTCTCGCGGATGGCCGACGCGGGCTGCCGGGTGGAGGTGCCGATCTACGGCCTGGCCCCCGACCACACGTACCGCGAGGCCTTCCCGTTCGTCACGGCCGTGTACCGGGAACTGGTGGAGGACACCGCGCCCGAGCGCACGCTGATCGCGGGTGACTCCGCCGGGGGCGGGCTCGCGCTGGCCCTCACCCAGACCCTGGCCGAGGAGGAGCTGCGGTCGCCCGCGCGGCTCGTGCTGATCTCACCGTGGACGGACCTGACGATGTCCAACCCGGAGATCGCGGAGGTGGAGGGGTCGGACCCCTGGCTGGCCCCGGTGGGCCTGCTGGAGGCCGCCGCCGAGTGGGCGGGCGGCGACGACCTGGCCGAACCCCGGCTCAGCCCGCTGTACGGGCCGGTGGCGGGGCTGCCGCCGATGGACCTGTACATCGGCACCCGCGACCTGCTCCTGCCGGACACGCGGCGCCTGCACGCGAGGGTGACCGAGGCCGGGGGAGTGGCCGAGCTCTTCGTGGAGGAGGGTGCCTTCCACATCCACCCCCTGGTCCCGGTCCCCGAGGGCGGTGACGCGCGCGAGCGGATCATGAGGACGGTCCGGGAGCTGTGAGGCGGCCCCGGCCCGGCGGCGCCTCCGGGGCGGCGCCCCCACTCACGTCAGCCTCCTGACCACGGACAGCGGCAGCCGCCTCATCAGGAAGCCGAGGGGCGCCCAGGGCCAGGCGGGGACGTACGCCCGCACCCTGCGCCTCTCGATGGCCGCGACCATGGCACGCACGCCCACCTCGGTGTCGACCATGAACCGGGTCCGCTGGGTGACGTGCTCGTTCATCTCCGAGCGGATGTAGCCGGGGTAGACCACCGACACGTCCAGACCGGGGACGCCCTCCGAGCGCAGTCCCTCCGCGATGGCGGCCACCCCGGCCTTGGTGGCGGCGTAGACGGTCATGGCCCGGCGCATGCCGCGCAGGGCCGACATGGAGGAGACCATCACGAGGTGGCCGCCCTCCTGGGCCCGGAAGATCTCCATGGCGGCGTCCGCCTGGGCGAGGGCGCCCACGAAGTTGGTCATGGCGGTCTGGCGGTTGGCCTCGTGGCGGCCGGTGCCGAGTGCCGCGCCCTTGCCCAGCCCGGCGTTGACGATGACCCGGTCCAGCGTGCCGAACTCGGCGGCGACCTCCCCGAAGACCCGGTGGACCGCGTCGTCGTCGGTGACGTCCAGGGCCCGGAGCACCACGCGGCGGCCGGGGTGGGCCCGCGCGATCTCGTCCCGGAGGGCGGCCATCGGCTCGGTACGGCGGGCGCACAGTCCGAGGTCGTAGCCGAGGGCGGCGAACTGGCGGGCCATCTCGGCTCCCAGCCCGGCCGAGGCCCCGGTGATGAGGACGGTTCCCTTGCTCACGCGTGCTCCGTGGGGTGGTCGGCCGCGGGGGCGGCGGGTTCGACGCGGCGGTGAACGCCCTCCGCCACCCGGCGCATCGCGCGGTCGTAGAGGGGGCGCAGCCAGCGTTTGGCGAGCACCGCCGTCCGTCCGTCCCGGTCGGTGAGGATGACCGGCCTCCGCCGTTCCACTCCGCGGAGCACCCGGGCGGCGACCTCGTCGGCGGACAGGCGCGACCCGTTGATCAGCCTGGTGGCGGAGGCCTCCACCTCGGGATCGCTGCCGCTGAGGGAGGAGGCCAGGTTGGTGCGGAAGAACGACGGGCACGCCACCGAGGTGGCGACGCCGTAGGGGGCGAGCTCGTGCTGGAGGGTCTCGCTGAGCGCGACGACCGCCGCCTTGACCGCGTTGTAGGAGCTCATCACCGGCGGGTGCACGAGTCCGGCCATGGAAGCGATGTTGACGAGGTGTCCCGAGCCCTGTCGCTTGAACAGCGGGGTGAACACGCGGCAGCCCCGGACCACGCCGAACAGGTTGATCTCGGTGATCCGGCGCCAGTCCTCGACGGTGAGGACGTCGATCCGCCCGCCCGCGGCGATCCCGGCGTTGTTGACCAGCACGTCCAGCCCGTTCCACCCGCCCTCGACGTGGGCGAGGGCGGCCGCCCAGTCCTCGTCGGAGGTCACGTCCAGGCGCAGGTAGCCGACCCCGTCCGGAAGGGAGTCGGGCGCGTGCCCGGCGAGGTCGGTGGCGATCACCCGGTCCCCGCGCGCCGCGAACGCGGCGACCAGGGCGGCGCCGAGGCCGGAGGCGCCGCCGGTGACCAGGACCCGTCGGCCCGAGCCGGTGGGCGGGGTGTCTCGTCCGGGGGCGGTCATCGACGGGCTCCGTGCTTCGTGGGTTCGGGCGCGCCGACGCGGGGGGAGGGTGCGAAGTCCATGTCGTTGACACTACGACCTTGTTGAGCAATGCTCAACAGGTGAACGAGGCAGCCCCGCGACGGACGCGGATGACCCAGGACGAGCGTCGGCGCCAGCTGGTCGGGATCGGCCTGCGGATGTTGGTGGAACGCCCGATCCAGGAGCTGGCGGTGGACGAGGTCGCCCGGGAGGCGGGCATCTCCCGGGGGCTGCTCTTCCACTACTTCCCGAACAAGACCGCCTTCCACGACGCCGTGGTGGCCGCCGCCGGACGGCGGGTGGTCCGCAACACCGCTCCCGACGAGGACCGCGAGGGCTGGGACGCCGTGGCGCAGTTCGCGGAGCGCTACTTCGAGCAGGTGGACCGGCGCCGGGCGTCGTACGCGGCGCTGGTGTTCGGCGGGGGAGCGGTGACCCTGGAGGGTGACCGCGTGGAGGGTCTGCGCGAGGCCATGGGTGCCCGCGTGCGCGCCCTGCTGGACGCCCCCGAGACGGCGGCCCCGGTCACCGACGCGTGGATCGCCTACCTGGAGGCCCGCGCCCTGCGCTGGTCCGCTGCCCCCGCCGACGAACGCTCCACCGGCCCGACCGCCGAGGCCGACCACTGCGTCCGGGCCCTGCGGGCCCTGCTGGACCTGGACTGATCCACCGGACGGCCGCCCCCGGCGCGCTGTGCGCCGAGGCGGCACGCGTCCTAGGATGCGGTGCGTGAGCCAACACACGACACAGCACGGAAACCCGTCGCACGGCGACGGCCCCCGACGGAACGACGGCGCCCCGCAGCGGGGCGGCCTCCAACAGGGCACGGAGACCCACCCCCAGGAGGGCGCGGTCCGCGAGGTCCCCACCGGGCGCAACGCGACCAGACTCGTCTACTCACCGGAGAGGGACGGCCTCGCCGACGCGGGCGAGATCGTCTGGACCTGGGTCCCCTACGAGGAGGACGCCACCCAGGGCAAGGACCGCCCCCTGCTCGTGGTGGGGCGCCGGGGACGGCGTCTGCACGGACTCATGCTCTCCACCCAGGTCCCCGACGAGCACGAGCGCCAGGACTGGCTGCCCATCGGCGCGGGCGCCTGGGACAGGGAGGGCCGCGACTCCTTCGTGCGTGTGGACCGCCTCTTCGAGTTCGACGAGGCGGCCATCCGCCGTGAGGCCGCCGTCATGGACGAGAGTCTGTTCTGGAAGGTCGCGGCGGTCCTGCGGGAGCGCTACGGCTGGACCTGACGGTCGCGGGCCGCGCCGCCGTCTCACCCTGTGGATAACTCCGTGTGCCCGGGGGCGCGGCGCTATACGCTGAGGGAGATCCCCCTGGTCCGGTGCCCTACGAAGGGGTGGGTCCACCGGCCCGGGCGGCCTCCCGAGCAAGGAAGCCCCGACAAGGATGACTGCCATGAGTGACATCGAGCGCGTGGTCCACGCGGTAGCCGAACGTGCCCAGGACGCGGCGGCCGAGCTCGCCCCGCTCAGCCGGTCGGTGAAGGACCGTGCCCTGCTGGCCATCGCCGACGCCCTGGTCAAGCGGGCGGACGAGATCACCGCCGCCAACGCTGCGGACGTCGAGCGGGCGCGCCGGGACGGCACCAGCCCGGCCATGATCGACCGGCTCACCCTGACCCCGGCGCGGATCGAGGCCATCGCGGACGCGGTGCGCGAGATCGTCGAGCTGCCGGACCCGGTCGGTGAGTCCGTGCGCGGCGGTGTGCTGCCCAACGGTCTCGACATGCGGCAGATCCGGGTCCCGCTCGGGGTGGTCGGCATCATCTACGAGGGGCGCCCCAACGTCACCGCGGACGCCGCCGCCCTGTGCCTCAAGAGCGGCAACGCGGCCCTGCTGCGCGGCTCCTCCTCCGCCTACGACTCCAACACCGCCATCGTGGCGGTGCTGCGCGACGCCCTGGAGGGCACCGGGGTCCCGGTCGACGCCGTCCAGATGGTGCCCGGCCGCACCCGGGAGTCCTCCACCGCGCTCATGCGGGCCCGGGGGCTCGTGGACGTGCTCATCCCGCGCGGCGGCGGCTCGCTCATCCAGGCCGTGGTCCGCGACTCCACCGTCCCCGTCATCGAGACCGGTGAGGGCCTGTGCCACGTGTACGTGGACGCCGACGCCGACCTCGACAAGGCGGTGGCCATCGCCACCAACGCCAAGGCCCAGCGCTGCTCGGTGTGCAACTCCGCCGAGACACTGCTGGTGCACGAGGCTGTGGCGGCGGAGTTCCTGCCCCGCGTGCTCTCGTCCCTGGCCGAGGCCGGGGTGACCGTGCACGGCGACGAACGCGTCCTCGCCGTCGCGGCCGCGCGTCCGACCGGAGCCACGGTGGTCGAGGCCACCGAGGAGGACTGGGCGACCGAGTACCTGTCCATGGACCTTTCCGTCCGGGTGGTCCCGGACGTGGACGCCGCGATCGCGCACATCAGGCGGTACTCCACCCGGCACACCGAGGCGATCGTCACCGACTCGCTCAGCACCTCCCGGTACTTCGTGGCCCGGGTGGACTCGGCGGCGGTGATGGTGAACGCGTCCACGCGCTTCACGGACGGCGGCGAGTTCGGCTTCGGCGCGGAGATCGGCATTTCCACCCAGAAACTGCATGCCAGGGGCCCGATGGGGCTCACCGAAATGACCTCGACCAAGTACGTGGTCACCGGGGACGGTCACCTGAGGTAGCCGGGGGCCCGTCGACGCGACCAGGAATGGCCGCCCGGACGTCCGGGCGGCCATTCCCGTCCCTTGCCTCCGGCCACAAGCGGGCATACCAGGCGCTATCCGCCGCCCCTGGAGTAACACACGTCACCAGGTATGTTCTTCTTCCCGAAACCTGGACAGAAGCGAATCTTCTCCTGCAAGTATTCCCAAAGCGCTGTGGGGTCGGTACTTTCACTGTGGTGTCCCCAGGCGCTCTTCCCGCACCCTCATCAGGAGCGTCGGACCCCACCGGTCACGACGAAAGGAATTCCCCCGCATGAAGTTCGGGAGCAAGATCGCTGCGTCCACCGCCACCGCGGCCCTGGCCATCGGCGGCGTCACCCTCATGGCAGCCCCCGCCCAGGCGGACCTGATCACTCTCTGCTCGGGTCACGGTGGCGCGGTCACCCTGCCCACTGATCTCAAGGTCCCGGCCGGTGCGAGCTGCTTCCTTGACGGCACCGTCATCCAGGGCAAGGTCACCGTCGAGGGCGACGCCAACCTGCACGTCATCGGTGGTCAGATCGACGGCGGCGTGACCGTCTCCAAGGGTGGCTACTTCGACGCCTCCGGCACCGAGGTCGCCGGAGACGTCGTCAACACGGGCTCCTACGGGACCTACCTGGAGGAGGGCACCTCGGTCGCCGGTCTGAGCGCCGCGCCCGCAGAGGGCGCCGACAACGACGGCTTCGTCTTCGTGGTCGGTTCCTCCGCCTCCTCCGTCGACGCCAGCGTCGGAGAGGTCTACGTCACCGACTCCCGTCTGGGCGGCGTGACCGCCGAGGGCGTGGAGTACGTGGACATCTTCGACAGCGTGGTGCGCGGGGACCTCTCCGTCACCGACGCCGCCTCCGGTGGCATCCTCGCTGACAGCGAGGTCATCGGTGACGCCACGTACAGCGGCGGCAACGGCCCGGTGTCCGTCGGTGCCGGAGCGGACGAGGGCTTCGCCAGCTCGCTCAACTACATCGACGGCGACCTGTCGGTCACCGGCGTCTCCGGTGGCGTGTACGTCGACAACAACATCGTGGGCGGCGACCTGACCACCTCCGACAACAGCCCGACCGCGCAGGTCGGTGACAACAACCGCGTGCGCGGCGGCATCGTCACCCAGGAGGTCGCGCTGCGTGCGCTGGCCGCCGAGGTGACCGCCGAGTTCGAGGCGCACGAGGCCGACCTGGAGGAGACGGTCGAGGAGCTGCGCGCCCAGACCATCGCGGACGCCCTGGAGGCCGGTCCCGCCTTCTAGTCCGGTCCGGCCGCTCCGGCCCGGTTCCGCTCCCCGGTCCGGGCCGGTCCCACGGGCTGGTCCGCATCGCCCCGCCCCGCCGCTCTCCGCGGCGGGGCGGGGACACGCCCCGGCAGGGGGCGGCACCCCCGCCCCTCGCCTCCCGCAGCGCCGACGGCCCCGTGCCGTCGGCGCTGTTCTCGTGCGGGGCCAACGCGCCCACGCCTCCCCTTCAACCCCATCTGTCCCACAATCACCCCTGTTATGTCGTAGCAGTGACGATGGTCATGGCCCGGTGATACATTCCGGGCATGGCTGACTCCGAACGGCGTGTCGTGGTCTCCGGTGGCTCCGGCGGGATCGGGCGGGCCATCGTGTTCGCCCTGGCGAGTGAGGGGGACGAGGTGGTCGCCCTCGGGCGGGACTCCGGACGGCTCGCCGCCCTGGAGCGCCGGGCCCGCGCACACGGCCTCAACGTCACCACCCGGATCTGCGACATCACCGACGAACAGGCGGTGGAGTCCCTGGCGGACGACCTCGGAGAGGTGTCCGTCCTGGTCAACAATGCGGGCACGGCGCGGAGCGCGCCCCTGCGAGGCACCAACCTCGACCTCTGGGACACCCACCTGCGCACCAACACCACCTCCGCCTTCCTGCTCACCCGGGCGCTCCTGCCGGGCATGCTCGCGCGCGACCAGGGGCGGATCGTCTTCATCGCCTCCACCGCCGCGCACACCGGCTCCCGGTACACCGCCGCCTACACCGCCTCCAAGCACGCGATGCTCGGCCTGGCACGGGCGGTGGCCGCCGAGGTCGTCGGCACCGGCGTCACCAGCAACGCCGTGTGCCCCTCCTTCGTCCGCACCCCCATGACCGAGCGCTCCGTGGCCCGCATCGCCGAGCGCACGGGACGCGGACTCGACCAGGCCGAGCAGGCCCTGGCCACCTCCGGCCCCCTGGGCCGACTCATCGAACCCGACGAGGTGGCCGCCGCCGTCACCTACCTCGCGAGCCCCTTGGCCGGAGCGGTCAACGGCCAGTCACTGACCATCGACGGCGGAGGAACCCACCGATGAGCCCCTTCCGGGCGTCCGCGCCCCTGACCGAGCACTGGCGGAACTTCGACCTCCACCGGGAGGGCGGGGTGGCCACCGTGACCCTCGACCGGCCGGACCGGCTCAACGCCCTGACCTTCGACGCCTACGCCGACCTGCGCGACCTGCTCACCGAGCTCCCGCACCGGGGGGACACCCGCGTCCTCGTGCTGCGCGGCGGCGGCCGGGGGTTCTGCTCGGGCGGGGACGTCGACGAGATCATCGGCCGGACCCTGGAGATGGACCCCGACGACCTGCTCGCCTTCACCCGGATGACCGGCGAGGTCGTCCGGGCCATGCGCGAGTGCCCCGTCCCCGTGGTCGCGGGGGTCCACGGGATCGCGGCCGGCGCGGGCGCGGTCCTGGCCCTGGCCGCCGACTTCCGTGTGGTCGCCCGCTCGGCCCGCTTCGCCTTCCTGTTCACCAAGGTGGGTCTGTCCGGCGCCGACATGGGCGCCGCCTACCTGCTCCCGCGCATGGTGGGCCTGGGCAACGCCACGAAGATCCTCATGCTCGGGGACACCCTCGACTCCGCGGAGGCCGACCGCTACGGGCTGGTCAGCGAGCTGGTCGAGGACGACGCGCTGGACGGGGCGGTCACCCGCCTGGCCACCCGGCTCTCCGAGGGGCCCGCCTTCGGCTACGCGCAGACCAAGGCGCTGCTCTCCCGCGAGCTGGACATGGGCCTGTCCGGCGCGATCGAGCTGGAGGCCGTGACCCAGGCGCTCCTGATGAAGAGCGCCGACTACGCCGAGTTCCACGCGGCCTTCACGGGCCGCCGTGAACCCGAGTGGAAGGGGCGCTAGTGGAGGGGGAGCGAGTGGAACCCGAGAGTCCGCCCCGGAGCCCGCACACGCTGGTCAACCCGCCCGAACTCGGGCCCACCCCCGGCTTCTCGCACGCGGTGGTGCCCGCCCCCGGGCGCACCGTCCACCTGGCCGGGCAGATCGCCTCGGGGCCGGACGGCGCGCTGGCGGCGCGGGCCCTGCCGGACCAGTTCGGGGTCGCCCTCGGCAACGTGGTCACCGCCCTCCGCGCCAGCGGGGGAGCCCCGGAACACCTCGTGAGCCTGACCATCTACACCACCGACGTCCCGGGGTACCGGGCCGCCGCCCGGGACATCGGCCGCGCCTACCGTGCCCACCTGGGCCGCCACTACCCGGCGATGGCGCTGCTGGGGGTGGTCGAGCTCTTCGAACTCGGAGCGCTGGTCGAGCTGGTCGGCGTCGCCGTGATCCCCGGCCCCGCCGCCCGGTGACGCCGGAGCGGTGAGCCGGTCGGCCCCGCTACGAGGGGCCGGGGTCGAGGGTGGCGGCGGCGCGGACGTGCTCCAGCCCAGGTCCGCGCAGCAGGGCGTGCAGTTCGAAGAAGACCCGCGCCGCACGGCTGCCCGCCCAGCGGTCGGGGAGCAGTTCCGGCGGCAGACCCGGATCGAGGTACGGCATCCGCCGCCAGGCGTCCACCGCCCGCAGGTGGTCGGCGAAGGCCGCCGCGTGGGCCTCGGGGGTGCGGAGGGCGCAGGTACCCCGACGGCGCCAGGCCGCCGCGACCGGTTCGTGCTCGTCGAGGAAACCCTCGTACATCGCCTGGAGCGCCGGTAGGTCCCACCAGCGCGCTACAGACCCGGTGAGATCACGGAAGTCCAGGTAGGAGGCGTGAAACAGCTCCGCGTGCTCCTCCAGGCCGAGGTCCCGGAGCGCGGCGCGGGCCTGCTCCGTCAGGTGGGCGGGAGCGATCCACACCCCGGCGGCGGTGGTGCCGAAGCCGAGCCGGGTGAGCTGGGCGCGCAGGGCGTGGCGGCGGTTCCGCTCGGACTCGGGCACCGAGAACACCACGAGCACCCAGCCGTCCTGGACGCGGGCGACCCGGTGGCCGAAGATTCGCTGGTCGCCCTCCGCGAGGATGCGTCGTCCCTGGTCGGAGAGGCGGTACCCGGCCACCCCGCCGAGGCGTTCCGGGGTCAGGAGTCCGCGCCGCTTGAGCCGGGACACGGCCGAGCGGACGGCAGGGCCGTCCACGTCGAGCCCGGACATCAGGGCGATGAGGTCGGACACCCCGATCCACCCGCCCACGTCACGGGCGTAGGAGCCGAAGAAGGAGACGATCAGGGACCTCGGCCGCCGCCGCTCGGTGTCCGTCGTGGACGCGACGGAGGTGTCCGGCGGGGGATCGGCGGTCCCGGCTGCCCGGTCGGTGTTGGACGTCACGCGGACACGATAGCGGCCGCCGCCCGTGGTCTTCGGGTCGTCCCCGTCGTCGCCGGTGGTTCTGTGCACTGTCGAAATGACTCCATATAGGTCTCTTGACGATCGTCACGGTTATTGTACATTTGCGATGTGGGGTGGATCACGTACTGACGAGAGCCGAGGTCACCCATGGAGCTCCCCTGCGACCACACCGACCACGAGTTCGCGCACCGCGTCAGGGAGCGCGCCGCCGACTTCGCCACCGCGCCGTCCACGGCGGACACGGCCCCCTCCGGGCCCCCTGGCCGGGTGGACCGCCCCCTGCTCCTCCGCCTCGGGGAGTCGGGCCTGCTCCCGGCGCTCTTCCCCGGCACGGCGGACGAGGGCCCCCTCAGGGAGGCGCCCGCCACCCGCCTGTGCCTGCTGCGTGAGCACCTGGCCCGTGCCGACACCCACGCCGAGACCGCCCTCGCCCTCCAGGGGCTGGGCACGTATCCGCTCCTCCAGTCGGGTTCCGACGACCAACGCCGACGCTGGGTCCCCGAGGCGGCCTCGGGGCGGGCCGTCGCGGCCTTCGCCCTCTCCGAACCCGACGCGGGCTCCGACGCCGCCGCGCTCGCGCTCCGGGCCGACCCCTCGGGCACGGGCTGGCGACTGCACGGCGAGAAGACGTGGATCTCCAACGCGCCCGACGCCGACTTCTACACCGTGTTCGCCCGCACCACCCCCGGCACCCGCTCCCGAGGGATCACCGCCTTCTGCGTACCGGCCGACCGCCCCGGGCTGTCCGGCTCCCCGCTGGAGATGCTCTCCCCGCACGCTCTGGGCCACCTGGTGTTCGACGGGGTCGAGGTGGGCCCCGAGGACGTCGTGGGCCTGCCCGACCAGGGGTTCGCGGTGGCCATGCGCACCCTCGACCTGTTCCGCCCCAGTGTCGGGGCCTTCGCCGTCGGCATGGCCGACGCCGCCCTCGCCGCCGCACGGGAGCACACGGCCCACCGGAGCGCCTTCGGCGGACCGCTGGACGCCCTCCAGACCGTCGCGCACACCCTCGCGGAGATGGCCACCCGGACCGAGGCCGCCCGGCTCCTCGTCTACGCGGCCGCCGCCGAGTACGACTCCGGCGGTCCGGACGTCACCCTCAGGGCCGCGATGGCCAAGCTCTTCGCCACCGAGACCGCCCAGTACGTGGTGGACGCCGCCGTGCAGCTGCACGGCGCCCGCGCCCTGCGCCGGGGACACCTGCTCGAACACCTCTACCGGGAGGTGCGCGCCCCACGGATCTACGAGGGCGCGTCGGAGGTCCAGCGCCAGATCATCGCCCGCCACATGTAGCAGCGTCCGGCTGAAGTCCCCCGCACCTCGGAGGTCCAGCATGTCGAACCAGAACCCGGCCGACCGGCCGGACCGCACCGACGACCCGTCCCCGACCGGGACGCACGCGGCCGTGGCGCTCTCACCCACGGCACACGAGGACACCTTCACCCGGGACCACCTGCCCCCGCCCGAGGAGTGGCCGCTGATCCGGCCGCTGGACCACCCCGACCGGCTCAACTGCGCGGAGGAACTGCTCGACGGCACCATCGCCCGCTTCGGCGCGGACCGCCGCTGCCTGGTCGGTGACCACGAGAGCCTCACCTACGGTCAGCTCCGGGAACGGGTGGACCGGATCGCCCACGTGCTGGTGGACGAACGCGGTCTGCGCCCGGGGCAGCGGGTGCTGCTGCGCGGGCCCAACTCCCCCTGGCTGGCCGCATGCTGGCTGGCGGTCCTCAGGGCCGGGGGAGTGGTCGTCACCGTCCTGCCGGTCCTGCGCGCCGGGGAGCTCACCACCATCCTCCGCTCCGCCGAGGTCTCCCACGCGGTCTGCGACGCCCGGTTCCTCGACGACCTCACCGAGGCCGCGGCGGGCTTCGGGGACCGGGCCCCGGACGTCCTGGCCTACGGCGGTGACGGACCCGACGACCTCACCGCACGGATCACCGGGCACCGGGCCAGCGGGGCGCCCGCGGACTTCGCCCCGGTGCCCACCGCCGCCGACGACGCCTGCATGATCGCCTACACCTCCGGCACCACCGGCGACCCCAAGGGCTGCGTCCACTTCCACCGGGACGTCCTCGCCATCGCGGACACCTACTCGGCCCGGATCCTCAGACCCCGGCCGGACGACCTCTTCGTCGGCAGCCCGCCCTTCGCCTTCACCTTCGGCCTCGGCGGACTCCTGGTCTTCCCGCTGCGCGCCGGGGCGGCCACAGTCCTCCTCGAACGCCCCCGCCCCGAGGCGCTGCTGGACGCCGTCAGCGAACGCGGCGCCACGATCGTGTTCACCGCCCCCACCGCCTACCGGGCCATGCTCGCCCGGACCGGTGACCGTGACCTGTCCTCGCTGCGCCGCTGCGTCTCCGCCGGAGAGCACCTGCCCGCCGCGACGTGGCGGGCCTGGTACGACGCCACCGGCATCCGGATGCTCGACGGCATCGGCGCGACGGAGATGCTGCACATCTTCGTCTCCGCCACGGACGAGCACATGCGCCCCGGCTCCACCGGGCGCCCCGTCCCCGGGTTCGAGGCCCGGATCCTCGACGACCAGGGGCGGCCCGTCCCCGACGGGGAACCCGGGCACCTGGCGGTCCGGGGCCCGGTCGGCTGCCGCTACCTGGCGGACGACCGCCAGCGCGAGTACGTCCGCCACGGCTGGAACCACACGGGGGACACCTACGTCCGCGACGAGGACGGCTACTTCTGGTACCGGGCGCGCAGCGACGACATGATCGTCTCCGCCGGGTACAACATCGCCCCGGCCGAGGTGGAGGAGGCCCTGCTCACCTCGCCCGACGTCGAGGAGGCGGCGGTGGTCGGCGCCCGGGACCCGGACCGGGGCCTGGTGGTCCACGCCCACGTGGTCCCGCGCGAGGGGATCACCCCCGACACCGCCCTGGCCGACCGGCTCAGGGAACACGTACGCGCGCGCATCGCCCCCTACAAGGCCCCGCGCGCCATCGTCTTCCGCGCCGCGCTGCCCCGTACCGCCACCGGCAAGCTCCAACGCTTCCGGCTCCGGGAGGGCGCCGACGAGTGAGGCGCCGGGGTCCGGGAGAGCGTCGTCCAGGCGCGCGCGGGGGGCGTTCCCACCCCGCCGGGCACACACGGATCCGCGACGAACAGGAAGGCACACGATGCGCATCGCGTGTATCGGGGCGGGACCGGCCGGACTCTACTTCGCGGCCCTGGCCCGACAGCTGGACCACACCCACGACATCACCGTCTACGAACGCAACGCCCTCGACGACACCTTCGGGTTCGGGGTGGTGCTCTCCGACGAGACCCTGGGCGGCATCGAACACGCCGACCCGGCCGTCTACGAGGCGATGGCCTCCGAGTTCGCCCGCTGGGACGACATCGACGTCCACCACCGCGGCACCGTCACCACCTCCGGGGGGCACGGCTTCGCCGCCATCGGCCGCCGCCGACTCCTCCGGATCCTGCGCGCCCGCTGCGCCGAGCTCGGGGTGCGGGTCCTCGGCCGGACCGAGGCCCCGCCCGCCGCCGAGCTGGCCGCCACCCACGACCTCGTCGTCGCCGCCGACGGGATCAACAGCCACACCCGGTCCGCCCACGCCACGGCCTTCGGCACCGAACTCCAACCGCACCGCAACCGGTTCATGTGGCTCGGCACCGACCTGGTCTTCGACGCCTTTAACTTCCACGTCCTGGAGACCCCTCACGGGGTCGTGCAGCTGCACTGCTACCCGTACTCCACCGACTCCAGCACCTTCATCGTCGAGATGGGCGAGGACGTGTGGCGCCGGGCCGGGTTCGTCGACCGCGACCTAGCCCCGGGGGAGAGCGACCTCGCGGCGATCACCCGCTGCGAGGACCTCTTCGCCGGAGTGCTGCGGGGGCACCGCCTCCGGCCCAACAACTCCCGCTGGCAGCGGTTCACCACCGTGCGCAACCGCACCTGGCGCCACGGCAACACCGTCCTCCTCGGCGACGCAGCGCACAGCGCGCACTTCTCCATCGGCTCCGGCACCAAACTGGCCATGGAGGACGCGCTCGCCCTCGCCGCCTGCCTGAGCGAACAGCCCAGCGTCGACGCCGCGCTCGGCGCCTACGAGGACGAACGCCGCCCCGTCGTGGCCAGCACCCAGCGCGCCGCCCAGGCCAGCCTGGAGTGGTTCGAGGACATCGCCCGGCACGTCGACGCGGAACCGCTCCAGTTCGCCTTCGACCTGCTCACCCGCAGCCGCCGCGTCACCTACGACAACCTGCGCCTGCGCGACCCCGAGTTCGTCGCCCGCGTGGACGGTTGGTTCGCCCGCGAGGTCGCGTCGGGGCACGCCCCGGAGCGCGGCGCGGAACCAGGGGAGTCCGTCCCCGCCGGACCCGAACCCGAACCGCGCCCGCCCATGTTCCATCCCTTCCGGCTGGGACCCGTGGAACTGGACAACCGGGTGGTGGTCTCGGCCATGGACATGTACTCCGCCACGGACGGCCTCCCCGGCGACTTCCACCTCGTCCACCTGGGCGGCAAGGCCCTGGGCGGGGCCGGGCTGGTCATGACCGAGATGGTGTGCGTGTCCGCCGACGCCCGCATCACCCCCGGCTGCGCGGGCCTCTACACACCCGAGCACGAGGCCGCCTGGGGCCGCGTCACCGAGTTCGTGCACACCCACAGCACGGCCCGGATCGGCGTGCAGCTCGGCCACGCCGGACGCAAGGGCTCCACCCGCCTCATGTGGGAGGGCATCGACCAGCCCCTGCCCACCGGGAACTGGCCCCTGGTCGCCCCCTCACCGCTGCCCTACCGGGACGGGGTCAACCAGGTCCCCGAAGAGCTCGGCCCCGCCGCGATGGCCGCGATCCGCGACGACTTCGCCTCCGCCGCCCGCTCCGCCGACCGCGCCGGGTTCGACCTCCTCGAACTCCACTGCGCCCACGGCTACCTGCTCTCCTCCTTCCTGTCCCCGGTCACCAACCACCGCACCGACCACTACGGGGGCGACCTCACCGCACGGCTCCGCTACCCCCTGGAGGTCCTGGCCGCGGTCCGTGCCGAGTGGCCCGACCACAAGGCCCTCACCGTCCGGATCTCCGCCACCGACTGGGTCGAGGACGGCACCACCGCCGACGACGCCGTGCGCATCGCCCGGGCCCTGGCCGGGGCGGGAGCCGACGCCATCGACGTCTCCACGGGCCAGGTCACCCCGGACGAACGGCCCGCCTTCGGACGCAGCTACCAGGTGCCCTTCGCCGAACGCATCCGCCGCGAACTCGGCGTGCCCGTCATCGCGGTCGGCGCCCTCTCCTCCCACGACGACGTCAACTCCACGATCCTCGCGGGCCGGGCCGACCTGTGCGCCCTGGCCCGCCCCCACCTGTACGACCCCCAGTGGACCCTGCACGCCGCCGCCGAACAGGGCTACACCGGCCCGGGGGCGACCTGGCCCACCCCCTTCAGGGCGGGCAGCCGCAGACCGCCCACCGGCCGGACCGACGGACCGCGCCCCCGGCTGGACCTGCTACGTTCCTCCGAGACACCGGCCACCCGGCACCGGCGGTGGCGCCCGGACACCCCGGAACGGGTCCGGCCACGAACCAAGGAGGACCACGGTGACGACGCCCTACGGTGAGCACCCCAGCCAGATCGTCCACCGCTGGGACCCCGAGGGCGCCGAGGCCCCCGCCCCCGTGGCCGTGCTCCTGCACGGTGGCTGGTGGCGCGACCTGCACGACGCCCGCCTGATGGATCCGATCGCCCGCGACCTCGCCGCCTCCGGGTGGGCGGTGTGGAACGTCGAGTACCGGCGCACCGGCGCGGACGGCGGCGGCTGGCCGCAGACCCGCGACGACGTCGCCCGCGCCCTCGACCTCCTCGCCGCCACCGCCGAACACGAGCCGGGGCTGGACACCTCCAGGGTGGTGTCGATCGGCCACTCCGCCGGGGGACACCTCGCCCTGATGACGGCCGTCGACTCGCCGGTGACCTCGGTGGTCCCCATCGCGCCCGTCACCGACCTGCGCCGCTGCGCCGAGGCCGCACTGGGGGAGGGCGCGGTCGCACCCTTCCTCGGCCCCGACCCCGCGCCCGCGCTCTACGCCGAGTCCTCGCCCCTGCACCGGCTGCCGTTCGGACTGCCGCAGCTGGTCGTCCACGGCGACGCCGACCAGCGCGTGCCGGTCGAGCACAGCCGCGACTACGTGGCCGCGGCCCGCGCCGCCGGGGACACCGTCGACTACCGGGAGGTCCCGGGCATCGACCACTTCGCCGCCATCGACCCCGAACGCGCCGCCTGGCGCGAGGTGCGCGACGCGCTCGCGCACGGCTGGGGCTGACACACGACGGGGGCGGTGCCCGGCCAGGCCGGGCACCGCCCCCGAACCGGCGGGCTAGTTCCTGCTGCCGTCGCCCTCGGCGCCGCCGCTCTGGCCGCCCCGCCAGCGGTCGGCCACCGTGTCGAAGATCTGGCCCCCGGCGCGACCGGCGCCACCGGCCACGTCACGGATGGTCTTCACCAGCGGGTCGGAGGAACGGCTCCAGCCCTCCCGGTAGGAGTTGGCCGCGCTGCTCGCCTCCTCGGAGACGCTGGCGTCCCTGTCGCTGGCGCGGCGCGGGTACTGGCCGTCCAGGATCCGCTGGTACTCGCCGCTCTCGGTCCACCGGTGGAGCTCGGCCACCCGGACCACCGCGAACGGGTGGCTCTGCGGGATGGTGGTCATCAGCTTGAGGACGCTGTCCACGGCGTCCCCGCCGCCCTCGTACTCGCGGGCCTGCTCCATGAACGCGTCGGGGTTCATCTGGGACAGGTTCGAGCCGCCGGCCAGCTTCATCAGGGCGCTCTTGGCGGCCTCGGGGTTCTGACAGGTCAGCAGCCCGGCGCGGTCGCTGGAGAGCTCGGACTTGCGCTGCCACTCCCGCAGGCCCGCCAGGATCGCCTGGATCGCGATGGCGCCCAGCGGAATCCACATGATCTTGGTGGACAGCCACACCAGCAGCAGGAGGATGGTGCGGTACACGGAGTGCCCGCTCAGCACGTGACCGACCTCGTGGCCGATGACGAACCGCTTCTCCTCGGCGTTGAACAGGTCGAACAGACCGGTCGTCATGACGATGAACGGCTTCTTGCGGCCGATAGCCATCGCGTTGGGCTGGGGGTCCATCTTCACGTAGAGCTCGGGAACCTCGTCCAGGTCGAGGACGTAGGCAGCGTCGCGGAGGTAGTCGTGCAGCTCCGGGAACTGGGTGGGGCTGACCCGCACCGCGCTGGAGAGGAACATCAGGCGGAGCGAGCGCTCGTTGATCCGCCCGAACAGGGACTTGACGAGGGTGTCGAAGCCCGACAGCGAACGCAGCGCGACCAGGGCGCCGCGGTCGGCGGGGTGCTCGTAGGCACGAGGGGAGATGTCTGTGAGCCGGACGCGTGCGCGGTCTGGTGAGTTGGCCATAACGGCATGCTATGCGGCACGATGCCCGTTGGCCACGGTTCGGAGCCATCGAGATATGACGTGATTCGCGAGTGTTTCACGAACCCCGCGGGAAGCAGGGCGACCCGCCCCTTGTTTCTGGTGTTGCCGGGAGCATCACGCCCGCGACCCGTCGGGGTCGGCTAATCTCGGTTGGCCGAAACCGGCAAGACGGCAGCGAACGGAGCGCACAGTGACACACCAGGCCACCGGCGGCTCCCAGGGAGGGAGCCCACCTGTGAGACGGGACGGCTCCGCGCCGACCCGGGTCGGCATCATGGGCGGCACCTTCGACCCCATCCACCACGGCCACCTCGTCGCCGCGAGTGAGGTCGCCCACCTCTTCGGGCTCGACGAGGTGGTCTTCGTGCCGACCGGGCAACCCTGGCAGAAGGACCTCGACAAGGTCACGCCCTCCGAGGACCGCTACCTCATGACGGTCATCGCGACCGCCGAGAACCCCCAGTTCAGGGTCGACCGCGTCGAGATCGACCGCTCCGGCCCCACCTACACCCTCGACACGCTCCGCCAGATGCGCGCCGTCTACGGCCCCGACGTGGAGCTCTTCTTCATCACCGGGGCCGACGCGCTGGGCGCCATTCTGAGCTGGCACAACGTCGACGAACTCTTCGACCTCGCGCATTTCGTAGGCTGTAACCGGCCCGGACACCACCTCAGCGACACCGGCCTGCCCGAGGGCAAGGTCTCCCTGGTGGAGGTCCCCGCGCTCGCCATCTCCTCCACCGAGTGCCGCGAACGCGTACGCAAGGGCGAACCCATCTGGTACCTCGTGCCCGACGGCATCGTCCGCTACATCAACAAGACCGGGCTCTACCTGGAGTCCTGACCGCGCCACGCGGACCCGCACCCCGAACAAGTAAGGCAGCAGGCACAACGTGACAGCCACCGACAGGGCCCTGGAACTCGTCAAGGTCGCCGCAGAGGCCGCCTCCGACAAGCTCGCACAGGAGATCATCGCCTACGACGTCAGCGAACAGCTCGTCATCACCGAGGCCTTCGTCCTGTGCTCGGCGCCCAACGACCGCCAGGTCCGCGCCATCGTCGACGAGATCGAGGACCAGCTCCGCATCCAGTCCGGCGCCAAGCCCGTCCGCCGTGAGGGCGAGCGCGACGGCCGCTGGGTCCTCCTGGACTACGCCGACATCGTCGTCCACGTCCAGCACGAGGAGGAGCGCGGCTACTACGGCCTCGAACGCCTCTGGAAGGACTGCCCGGAGATCGAACTCCCCGAGGGCGCCCGGGGCGCCGAGCGCACCCCTCTGGACGAGCCGTAACCTCCGCGGCCGCCGGTCGCCGAACTAGAGAGACACACCACGTGAGTGACGCCCCTCGTGTGCTGTTCTGGCGGCACGGACGCACCGCCTGGAACGTCGAGAAACGCTTTCAGGGACAGACCGACATCGACCTCGACCCGGTCGGCCACGCACAGGCCGAGCGGGCCGGTCGGCTGCTCGCCACGCTGACGCCCGACGCCATCGTCGCCTCCGACCTCAGGCGCGCGGCGGACACCGCCGGGTACCTCTCCCGCTCCTCGGGGCTTCCCGTGGAGTACGACAAGGGGCTGCGCGAACGCTTCGGCGGCTCCTGGGAGGGGCAGACCTCCTCCGAACTGGCCGCGCGCTGGCCGGTGGAGCACCCCCGCATGGACATCCCCGACGGGGAGCACATCTCCGACGTGGGCGACCGCATGCTCGCGGCCATCCACCGGGGCATCGACAGGACCCCGCCCGGTGGGCTCCTGGTCATCGTCAGCCACGGGGCGGCGCTGAGGATCGGCATCACCCGCATGCTCGGCATCCCCGACGAACAGCGCGAGGTCCTCGGCCCGCTCAGCAACGCCTGCTGGTCCGTGCTCCAGACCCGGGGGGACACCTGGCGCCTCATGGAGCACAACGCCGCCAGTCTCCCCGAGCCCGTGGTGCTCAGCGACGACGCGTGATCCGTTTCGACGAACCGGGCATCTTCCGCTAAGGTTCAGGGAGTCGGAGGGGCACCCGCCCCCACGACTCCCGCACGGGGCTATGGCGCAGTTGGTAGCGCGCCTCCATGGCATGGAGGAGGTCTGGGGTTCGAATCCCCATAGCTCCACGAGTAGGGCCCGCTGGGTGGTTGCCGCGCAACCTCCCGGCGGGCCTTCCTGTTTTCCGGGGGACGATCGCCCGAGCCCCCTGATCTCCGGGACGGCGCCCTGCGGAGTGTGAACGCGCTCGGCGGGGCCGTCCCGCCGTTTTCCGTGGGGGCTCCGATCGTTTCTCGGGGACACCCACCGACCCCCGCGCAGGTCTCCCCGGAGCCCCTGGGGGGCTCTCAGTCGTCGACGGTCTCCAGGAAGGCCCGCGCCTCCTCCACGAACCGGTCGTGTGCCTCCAGCTGGGCCCAGTGCCCGCAGTCCGGCACCGTGACGAGTCGGGCGTTCGGCATCAGTTCGGCGGCTCGCCGAGAACCCCTGAGCGGCACGATCGGGTCCTTCTCCCCGTGGACGAAGAGTGTGGGCGCGCTGATCTCCCCGACCACGGGCAGCAGATCGTTGCGCATCCCGTGCGGTCCGAGGTTGGCCTGGTTGTAGCGGATGTATCCCAGCGCGGCGCCGGGTTTGCGTCCCTCGCGGCGAAACTCGGCCACGACTTCGGGCGGCATCGTCGACACGTCGTGGACGACCGCGCGCAGTGCCAGCCCGACGAACCGGTTGGCCAGGGCCGAGAGCCGGAGCAGGATCGGGTCGGGAATCCGCGCGGCCCACCACGCGGCCCGGTGCGTGAACCGGTTCCCGACACGGTCCCCCAGCCCACCCGGGCCGATCAGGATGAGCGACCGGACCCGGTCCGGGTGGCGCCGGGCCAGGTTCAGGGCCACGTCGCCGCCCATCGACACGCCCACGACCACTGCCTCCTCCACCCCCAGCTCGCGCAGGAGCCGGGCGAGGAAGTCGGCCAGCGCCGCGGGGCCGCCCAGGGGCTCGATCCCCGCGGTGCCGCCGAACCCGGGCAGATCCGGTGCGATCACACGGTGGTCGGGCCCGAACTCCTCGAACATCCGATACCAGGAGATGGTGGCGTTGTCGTTGCTGCCACCGTGCACCAGCAGAAGCGGTGGGTCGTCAGCCGATCCGCCGTGGAGGACGCGCACTCTGCCCCCGTCGAGGTCGAGGTACTCGGCGCGTGAGTCAGGGGGGAGGAAGGTCATGAGCGGCTCCAGAGGGCCTCGAGGTCGTCGGCGAGGCGCGCGAAGCACTCCTTGCCGGGCGTGGTGTCGGTGGTCCCCGTATCCGCCGCGCGCGCGACCAGCTCGCCCATGCCCAGGATGAGGCCGTCCAGGTCATCGTGGGGGGCGGTACGGGCGAGGCCGACGTTCCAGACGGCCAGGTTCGTGGCCAGCGACTCGGGGTCCAGGTCGGACCGGACCATTCCGGCCTCCCGCATCCGTCGGACGAAGTCCGCGCCCATCGGCAACCGCGCACGGTACGGGGAATCCTGGTCACTCGGACGCCGGACGGGGCCGATCTCCCCCTTGTACAGCGCCCGTAGGAAGGGTCGTGTGTGCAAAGCGGTCAGGGAGTGCACGAAGAGGCGTGAGAGGAGGCCTCCACGCGGGTCGGCGGCGACCTCCGCCCGGGTGGTCGCCAGGGCCAGCCCCATCTCGTGGCCGACGACGGCTCTGGTCAGCGCCTCCTTGCTGTCGAAGCGCAGGTAGAGGACGCCCTTGGCCACTCCGGCCCGGTGCGAGACCTCGTCCATGGTGGTGCGTCTCGATCCGTGTTCCGCCATGGCAGCGGCGGCGGCGTCGAGGATGACCCCGGTGTCCACACTGGGTCGGGCCATCTTCCATCCTTAATGACCAGAATCGTCTATTTGGTCATTCTAGGTCGAGGGGCGGGGAAGTCAACGCCTCCGGGCCCGTACCGGGAGACCGCCCCGACGGAACGGGGGCCGGTCTCCCACGGGGATCAGGCCGAGGCCACCTCCTCGTCGCGGTCCTCGACCTCGGCGATGTGCAGCGCGGAGACCAGGTCCCGGTACAGCTCGTCCTCCTCCAACAGCTGCGCGTGGGTGCCCTGCGCACGAATACGCCCGTCCTCCAGCAGCAGGATGCGGTCGGCGTGGATCACCGTGGACAGCCGGTGCGCGATGGTCACCACGGCCGCGCGGTCGGCGTGTCCGCGCACGCTGCGGGTGATGGCGGCCTCGGTGATCGCGTCCACCTGCGAGGTGGCCTCGTCGAGGAGCAGCACGTCCGGGGACCCGAGCAGGGCCCGGGCCAGGGCGATGCGCTGGCGCTGGCCACCGGAGATCGAGCTGGCGTCCAACGAGGTGTCCAGCCCCTCCTCCAGGGCGGCGACCATGTCGGTCAGCAGCACCTCGTCCAGGACCCGTCGGATGTCCTCCTCCGACGCCTCCGGGTTGGTGAACAGCAGGTTCTCGCGGATGGTGCCGGGCACCACCGGGGTGTCCTGCTCGACGTAGGCGAAGTGACCGCGCACCTGCTGCGGGGACAGCTCCTGGTAGGGCCTGCCGTCAACCGTGATCAGGCCCTCCTCCGGCTCCAGGAACCGCAGGAGCAGGGACAGGACCGTGGTCTTGCCCGCCCCGGAGGGGCCGACGATCGCGGTGTGCCCGCGCCTGGGGACGGTCATGTCGATCCGCTCCAGCGCGGTGGCGGCTCCGGGCGCGTAACGGGCGGTGACACCGCGCAGCTCCAGCAGCGGACTCCCGTGACCGTTGCTGGCGGCCGGAGCGGTCCCGGAGGGGGCCTCGGCGGTGGGTTCGAGCGGGATGGCCTCCACCTCACGGATGCGCTTGGCGGCGGCGATGCCCGACTGGAGGGTGGTCACGCTCTGGGAGAGCTCCATGACCGGGTTCATCAGGGTGAAGGCGTAGAGCAGGAACGCGACCAGCGTGGAGACCGCGATCTCCCCGGAGGCCACCCGCGTCGCGCCCACGCCGAGGATGGCGATGATCGCCAGCTGGACGCCGCCGAAGGCGATGGTCCAGGCCACGGCCTCGCGCCGGACCGAACGGATGCCGTGCCGGGTCGCGTCCTCCGCGTGTTCGAGGATCTGCGAGCCCAGGCGTTCCTCGGCCCTGCTCACCTTCACCGTGCGGATCGCGCGCAGGGAGCCGTCGAGCACCCCGCCCATGAGGCCGAGGGAGTTCTGCGCCTTCTCCTGGGCCCTGGCGATGGCGGGCATGAGGGTGAGGAAGAGGACCGTGACGACGACCACCGCGACGACGGTGACGCTCAGCAGGACCAGGTCGAGGACGCCCATCATGATCAGGGTGCCCACCATGAGGACGCTGCCGTTGACCAGGCTGATGATGCTGCTGGAGGCGGCCTCCTTGAGGAGGACGGTGTCCGAGGTGGCCCTGGTGACGAGCTCGCCGGAGGGGCGCTTGGACATCGGGAACAGGGCGGCCCGGAAGTAGCGGCGCACGAGGGAGGTGCGCGCCTCCAGGACGACCTTCTCCGCGACGGTGCCGAGCACGATCCAGTGCCACAGGCCCGTCACCAGGCCGACGCCGAACAGGCTCAGCAGGATCGCGATGGGCATGGCGAGACTGCCCGAGTCGGAGATGGTGTCCAGCACGAGCTTGACCACCATCGGGTTGGCCAGTTCCAGCGCCGAGCCGAACAGGGCGAGGACCAGGCCGAGGAGGAGCTTGTTCCGGTGGGGTCGGACGAAGGACCAGAGCACCCGCAGCTGGGCGAAGCGGGGCTCCGGCGCGGGTCTGTCCGCGGGGTCGGGTGGGGCTGGTTCTACCGGTGGGTGAGCAGTCATGGATGAAATTAGGTCATAGGTGACCGATTATTGTCAACAGATTACCGACGCCCCTACTATGAGGGCATGGTGAAGAGCGATCCCTCCGAGGAAGAGACCAGGACCCGCGCCCGCACCCGCCGCGCGATCCTCGACGCCGCCGTCGACGTACTGGGTGAGAACCGCGCCGCGCCGCTGTCCCACGTGGCCACGCGCGCCGGGGTGGCCCGGAGCACGCTCCAGCGCTACTTCCCCGAGCGGGCCGACCTCGTCGCCGCTCTGGGCGACCACGCCAGCGAACTGGCCAACGAGGCCACGGAACGCGCCCGCCCCACGGAGGGCACCGCCATCGAGGCCTTCTCCCGCCTCGTGTCCGAGTACTTCGCGCTCCAGAAGATCTCCATGCTCTCCTTCGGCGGAGACGACCCGTCACAGGAGCAGGAAGAGGAGGAGTGCGGGCCCAGCGACCTCGCCTTCTACGAGGTCGTCGAGCGCGGGCACGAGGACGGCACCATCGACCCCCGGATCACGCCGCTGTGGGCGCAGCAGCTCCTGTGGTCCACGCTCTACGGGGGCTGGCTCTACGTGAACTCCGCGAGGGTCCCCGCCTTCGAGGCCCACAACATGTGCGTGCTGTCGCTCGTCAAGGCCGTCTCGCGGGAGAGAAGGGACTGACCGGGCCTGCGGGGCCCGGTCGCCGGGGGCGTCACAGGTAGAGGCCGGTGCCCCGATCCGGTGCCTCGTTCGCGATCGCGTGGACGTCGCGCTCCCGCAGGATCACGTAGCGCTCACCGTTCAACTCGACCTCGCCCTGTTCCTCGGGATCGAAGAGCACGCGGTCACCCGTCTTCACGTGACGGGCACCGGTCCCGGCACCGCGCACCTCACCCCAGGCCAGCCGGGTCGCCAACTTCACCGTGTCCGGAATGACCAGACCCGCGCTGCTGCGCCGCTCACTCTTGTCCGGGACCGTCTTCACCAGGAGGCGGTCATGGAGCATCTGGATTTCAAGCTTTGATTCGGCCACCTCACCAGAGTATTCGGCCCGTCCGAGACCAGGCCCCGCGCCCCGGAGCCCCCGGCGTCCACCCCGGGTTTGAACCTGGTTCGACCCACCCTTGACTTCCTGTAGAGTTGAGGCGTGCCGAACGGGGAAACCGTCCGGCCTACCAGGGGCTATGGCGCAGTTGGTAGCGCGCCTCCATGGCATGGAGGAGGTCTGGGGTTCGAATCCCCATAGCTCCACGAGTAGGGCCCGCTGGGTGGTTGCCGCGCAACCTCCCGGCGGGCCTTCCTGCTTTCCGGGGGACGATCGCCCGAGCCCCGGCCTCCGAGACGACCCCGATCGCACGCGGTCGCCGGGTCGTCCCGTCGTTGCACCGGGGTGACCCCCACCCCCCGGTGCGCGCTCGCCGGGGCCCGCGTACCTCGCCACCCCGCTCGGGGTGGACACGCCCACCGTCACGTCCCGTCCACGGCTGGCACGGGGGTTCGGCCCTCCGTTCGGCTCGCGCGCGGCGGTGCCGTTCCGCGACTGATTCCCTCTCTTCTTTCCTCCCGCCGTACCGGCGTCTCCCGTGCCCCGGATCCTCGCTCCCGTCGCGTTCCGAAAGTGGCCCGATCAGTTCCCCCTTTCTCCCTGGGTTCCTTCTCTGTTTGAGGGTTGTCGCCCTTTGGCCTTTTGGGTATCGACTCAACCCTCTACAACTGGTTCAAGGATACGGTTGAAGCGGAGGTGTGTGAATGAGAATTCTCGTGACCGGTGCGAGCGGTAATGTCGGCCGACTGGTGGTGGAGGGGCTCAGGGGAGTCGAGGTCCGGGCGCTCTCGCGGCGGGTCCGTGACGACCTGCCCGACGGCGTCGAGGGTGTGGTCGGTGATCTCGCCCGCCCGGAGAGCCTGGAAGGGGTCTTCGAGGGGGTCGACCGGGTCTATCTCTTTCCCGTTCCGGGCACGGCTGGGCGTGTGGTGGAAATGGCGCGTGCGGCGGGTGTCACCAGAGTGGTGACCCTTTCCTCCGGTGCCGTCACCCACGGGTTCGACACCGACTACCACCTTCCGGTGGAGAGGGCGGTGGAGGCCTCGGGAATGGAGTGGACCCACGTCCGCCCGGGGGAGTTCGCCTTGAACAAACTCTGGCTGTGGGGGCCTTCGATCAGGCGCCGGCGGACGGTCAGGGACCCGTTGCCGGAGGAGGCCTGGTACCCGGTGCACGAACGGGACATCGCGGACGTCGCGGTGGCCGCACTGACGGGGGAGGGGCACGCCGGACGGGCGTACACCCTGAACGGCCCGGATCTGGTGAGTCGCCGGGAACAGGTGGCCGCGATCGCGGAGGCGATCGGGGAACCGGTGCGCTTCGAGGTGGTCGACGCCCACACGGCGAGGAAGGACTACCTGGCCCAGGGCGGATTCGCGGCCGACAACGCGGACTTCCTGTTGGGCTTCGAGGACTACTCCGGTGGCGAGTCGGACCCCGGGGACCTGGAGGTCCCGCAACCGGAGGCGGTGCCGACCTCGATGGACGCCCTCGGGCGGCCCGCACGCACCTTCCGGCAGTGGGCGCGCGACCACGCGGCGGACTTCAGGTAGCCGCCCGGGCGAACAGGCAGCCGAGCCAGACCAGGCTGACGGTGATCGCCGTTCGTTGGACGAGGCCGGTTCGCGGCGCGTCCTCCTCCCACAGGCGGCCGAAGGCGCCGGCGGCAACCGCTGACACTGCCGCGGTGATCCCCGACGCCACCTTCCAGACCGGGTCGTCGAGCCCGAACACCGCGATGAACGGGACCCCCGGCAGCAGCAGGAACACGACCGTGCCCGCCCAGTCGTGCAGCCCGTGCCGGGTGGAGTACTTCTTCGGGGTGGTGTCGGGGGTGCCGGGCGGGTAGCCCCGCATCGGGTCCATGGTGAACACCCCCGAGGCCACCAGGCCCAGGCCGAGCGCTCCCACGCCGACGGCCAGGACGGTACTACCGGTGGTGTCGGGCAGGGCGAGCGCCCCGGCCGTGACCAGCAGTCCGCAGAGGACGAAGTTGGTCGTCTGGATCCACCCGCGCGGACCGAGCGCGAGCGCGCTCACGGGGTGTCTGACCGGGTGGAATCCGGGGCGCGTGAGACCGTCCAGCAGGAGGACGGCGACGAACAGCCAGGAGCCGACGGCTCCGGACCACAGGAGGGGAGTCATGGAGGGCTCCGAACGTAGGCCGTAGCCGGATTCTAGTCGGGGGTTCGACGAACCAATCCTGTGCAACCCGGGGGTTGCGCAGCGGTTGATCCGTGTGCAACTCTGGAGTTGCACAAAGGAGGCTGGTATGGACAGGATCGAACGGCGGATCGACATCGACGCCAGTGCGGAACGGGTCTGGGACCTCGTTTCGCGGCCGGGGTGGTTCATCAACGACGGTCGGGTGGTCGACCACCGGATCGACGAGGTCGAGGACGGCCTGCACCTGGTGCACGACCCCACACACGGTGAGTTCCTGGTGCGCACGGAGAAGCTCGACCCGCCGCACCACGTCGTGTTCAGCTGGCTCGGCAGGGTGGACGAGAAACAGTCCACCCAGGTGGAGATCTGGGTGCGGGAACGACCGGGCGGGGTGACCCTCACCGTCGCGGAGAGCGGGTTCGAGGCGCTGGGTATGGCCGAGGCCGAGCTGCGTGCCCACGTCGCCGGACAGATCGAGGGCTGGGAGATCGAGCTCGCCGCCGCTCGTGGCCTGCTCGATCCGGTGACCGTCGAGCGCACCGTGCACGTGGACGCCACCCCGGAGCGGGTCTGGGAGGCGGTCACCACGCCGGAGCACTTCGCGGCCTGGTACGCCTTCGACGGAGCCGACTTCGAGGCCCGCGAGGGCGCGCCGATGGAGCTGCGTTGGGCCGAGCACGGAACGTTCCGGGGCCGGATCGTCGAGGTGGAGGCGCCGCGCCGGTTCGCCTACCGGATCGCCATGGAGCCCGGGACCGACCCCGGCACGGACGACAGCACCCTGGTGACCTTCGAGGTCAGGGCCTCGGGGGCGGGGAGTCTGCTCACCGTCACCCAGGTCGGGTTCGACGCCCTGGCCGGGCGCTTCGGTGACGCGGCGGGCAACGCGGCGGTGGAACTCGAAGGCTGGAGCGGCGGGTTCACCACCCTCGCGGAACGCCTCTCCGCCACGCGGGGGAGATGAGGCCGTGGACACCACACTGCCCCCCGTCTTCGCCGCGCTGGGGGACGACACCCGGTGGAGCATCCTGGTCCGGCTCGGGAGGGAGCCCGCCTCCGCGTCGGAGCTGGCCCGGGAGCTGCCCGTGTCGCGACAGGCGATCGTGAAGCATCTGGAGGTCCTGCGCACGGTGGGGCTGGTGCGCACCAGACGCAGTGGCCGCTCGATCGTTCACGAGGTGGAGGGCGCCCGCCTGGACGAGGTCGGGCGGAACCTGCGCGGCATCGCCGCCGCCTGGGACCGCAGGCTGGAGGGGATCAGGTCCATCGCTGAGGAGAGGGGCTGACCGGTTCCTCTGAGCTGCTGCGCTGACCGAGGAACGAGAGGAGGGCTGGATCACCCGAGGTGATGCGGTCCACCTCGGTGCCGCCGTCACAGGTGAGCATCGAGACGGTCACCGTGGCACCGGTGCGTGCCACCACCCGCCACAACGCACCGTGCTCCTCCCAACGGAGCAGAGCGGCGACGTGCGGGTTCTCTGCGGAGGACACGGAGGCCCCTTCCCGGGAGGTGGTGAACCGGCACTCCCAGGGTACGAGAGGCGGCTTTCGGGCGGGCGAACCGGATCCCGTCGAGGTGTCGCACGCGCGAGCGGGGATCCAGCCTGGGGCACGGCCCTGCCGGGACCGGGGACCACCCTGGGAGACGGGTGCTGGCAGTCGCCTCGGCCCGACCCCGATGGAGTGGGAGACGACATCGGGGTTCGGACGCGTGCGATGACCCTGGGCCGCACCAAGCCCCGGAACGAGCGGAGTGCCGTCGGCACTGGCCGGACGAAGGCGACCCGCCGGACCGTGGGTCGGCGGACACGCGCACCGGCCGCGAGCGGAGCGACGGACCGGAGGGGCGCCCGGCCGGGCGAACCCAGCCGAGCGCCTCACTCCCGGCCGCGACCGATTGACGGGACCGGCGAGCCTACGAGGGGAGCGAGTAGAAGGTCAGCACCGCGGCGTGGTCGGTGGTCCACTCGTTGTCGGCGTGCTCCGGCACCGGGGCCGGGTCCCCGACGACCAGGTCGCGCGAGTCCCGGACCGTGAGGTCGCCCGCGTGGTACACGAAGTCGATCCGGTCCTGCGGCTCCTCGCGGCCCGTGGACCCCTCGTTGAACGGGTACAGCGGCGACCAGGTGAGGCCCGGCGTGCTCACGGGGTCGGGGTTGGCCACCCGGTAGGAGTCGGTGAACCCGGCCTCGGTCGGGAGCACCGAGGTCGGCCAGGGCACGTCCGCGTACCCGCAGTTCTTCTCCCTCAGGTCCTCCGTCCAGTCCAGGTGCGAGGGCGCGTTGAAGTCACCCACCAGCAGCACCGGGACCTCGTCGGCGGCGTCCACCTGCCCGGACATCGCGGCGAGGGTGTCGGTGATCTGCGGGGTACGCCCGGACTCCGCCTCGCGCTCCAGGACCCGGTCCACGTCCATGCCGTCGAAGCAGAAGTCGTAGGGGCCGTAGGGGGTGTACCCCAGGTGCACGTTCCACAGGTTGACCTGCGACTCCTCGCCGTCGAGCGTGATCCGCACCCCGCCGGAGGCGTTGACCTCGCCGTACTCCTCCGCGATCGGGTACCGGCTGATCACCCCGAGACTGCCCGAACCCTGCCAGTGGTACCAGCCCAGGGCCTCGGCCAACCGGGTCGCGTGCGTGCCCTGCGTCTCCTGGAGTCCGACGACGTCGGCGCCGCTCTCCAGCAGGAACCGCAGCTGCTTCTCGTGGTAGCCGTTGACCTGCGTCCCACCGTGCCAGGTGTTGAGGCTCATCACGCCCAACTCGTCGACGAGCGGCTGGTCGTGGCGGCGCACGGGGATGGTGACGTCCAGGCGCGCGGCGGAGCCGTCCTCACCGGTGGCCTCCACGGTCACGCGGGCCGAGGAGCGGTCGGGGCGGGAGACGCCCGCCGGGGTCTCCCGGTCGGCCGAGGTGCGCGGGGTGCCCGTGAGCGTTCCGTCGCCGGAGACCTCGATCCAGGCGTCGCCGCTCACCTTCGTGAACCCGATCGACCCGCCGCCGCCCGAGACCAGGCCGCCGAGGCCCGCCTCGTAGGCCTGGCCCTGGCGGGCGTTGTGCAGGGTGGTCTCCCCGACCGGGAAGGAGACCGGGCCCTCGGCCGACAGTCGCACTTCGACCGGCTCGGCCAGCCACTGGTAGCCGTCGCGTGCCAGGAAGAAGGCGGTGTAGGAACCCGGCTCCAGGGAGTCGGCGGACAGCCGCACGGTCCCTTCGGCCTCGGGCGCGTACGCCCAGACGAGGGAGGGAGCCACGTACTCCTCGTCCACGGGGCCGCCGCCTGAGGAGCGGTACAGCCCGATCCAGTTGGCGGCGTGCGGCTCGGGGGTGGTGTAGGCGAAGGTGAACTCCCCGCCCTCGGTCAGGCTCAGGGTGCCCTGCGGTGCGGCGGACACGGGGTGGGCCCCCAGCGCCAACAGGAGTGCGGTGAGCACCGTCGGGATCAGGAAACGGACACGCATCCGGGGGAAGCCTCTCGTTCGGGGGATTTCGGACTCAAGCCACCATCCGGTACCCCGGAAACGCGTACGTCCAACATGGGGGGACCCCGGCTGAAGGCCGGGTGAACTCGAACCGGAGCCGAACCCCGGGCGGTGTGGGACGCCTGACACGAATGATGTTCCCGGCACCGCCCGACATCCGTTAGAATCGAAGCGTCGCCGCAAGGCACACGGGGCTATGGCGCAGTTGGTAGCGCGCCTCCATGGCATGGAGGAGGTCTGGGGTTCGAATCCCCATAGCTCCACGAGTAGGGCCCGCTGGGTGGTTGCCGCGCAACCTCCCGGCGGGCCTTCCTGCTTTCCGGGGGACGATCGCCCGAGCCCCGGCCTCCGAGACGACCCCGATCGCACGCGACCGCCGGGTCGTCCCGTCGTCACTCCGAGGTGACCCCCAGCCTCCGGTGCGCGCACGCCGGGGCTCGCGAGAACCCGGCCACCCCCGTCCCGGTGCGCACGCCGTCGCCGTTCCTCCCGCCGTTTCCGGGGCCGCTCCTCGGGGCTCGCGAGACGGACTGACCCGGGCCCGCGTGGCCGGGGCCGTCGCGTGTCTCCGCCTTCCTAGACTGGGCGGATGGACCACGACCCCGCCGACGAGACCAGCCCCGTCATCCAGGTGCTGGACAAGATCCGCGAGGAGGTCGCCGGGCTCACCGGGGGCCGGGTGGCGGACTACATCCCCGAACTCGCGAACGTCGACCCGGACCTGTTCGGGATCGCCGCGATCAGCGCGCACGGCCGCTCCTACTACGTCGGTGAGTCCGAGCTCCCCTTCACGATTCAGTCGATCTCCAAGCCCTTCGTGTACGCGATCGCCGTGGAGCAGCTCGGACTGGACGTGGTGCACGAACACGTCGGCGCCGAACCCAGCGGGGAGCCCTTCAACGCGATCAGCCTGGACGAGCACGGCCGCCCCGAGAACCCGATGATCAACGCGGGCGCCATCGTGACCACCTCCCTGGTGGAGAGCGCGGACCCGGAGCGGCGCTTCGAGCGCGTCCGGTCGGTCCTGTCGTCCTTCGCCGGGCGGGAGCTGGTCGTGGACGAGGACGTGTACCGCTCTGAGGCCGAGACCGGACACCGCAACCGCGCCCTCGGGTACCTGAGCCTGGCCGGAGGTGTGCTGGTGGGCCGGGTCGAGGACGCGGTCCAGGACTACTTCCGCCAGTGCTCCCTCAGTGTGACCGTGCGCGACCTGGCGGTCATGGCCGCGACCCTCGCGGTCGGCGGGGTCAACCCGGTGACCGAGGAGCGGGTGGTCTCCCAGCGCACCGCGCGGCACACCCTCTCGATCATGTCCAGCTGCGGCATGTACGACCGCGCGGGGGAGTGGGGGCTGCGGGTCGGCATCCCCGCGAAGAGCGGGGTGAGCGGCGGCATCCTCGCAGCCGCTCCGGGCGCGTTCGGGGTGGGTGTGTTCAGTCCGCCGCTGGACGACGCGGGCAACAGCGTGCGCGGGGTGGCGGCGCTGGAACGGCTCTCCGACGACTACGACCTGCACATGCTCCAGACGCCCTCGGAACCCCCGTCTCCGATGCACAGTGTGACCAGGGACGGGAATCGGCTCGACGTGCGGCTGCGGGGCGAGATCGACTTCCTCGCCGCCGAACAGATCGTGTCCCGGTTGGAGGAGGCCATCGACGACGCGCGGGTGACGTCGGTGAGCGTGGCCCTGGAGCGGGTGTCGGGGCTGAGCGACGCGGCCCGGTCGCTGCTCGCCGCCGAACTCTCCGAGCTGGCCGACGCCGGAGTCGACGCCACCGTCAGCGACCCCAGGGGCGTCCGCCGGTCCTGAGGAAATTCGATTGCGGTGGGCACGAGACGCTTGGAAGGCTGGCCCGCATGCAGCCCCAACGCCAGGTGCGCGCCGACTTCGACGACCGGACGATCGTGGTCTACCAGGCCTACTCCTCCGCGGTTGCTGACCCCGCACTGCGGGCCGGTCGGTTCGTTCCGCCGTTCTCCCTCAAACGGATGACGTGGATCAAACCGTCGTTCCTGTGGCTGATGCACCGCAGCAACTGGGCCCGCAAGTCGGGCCAGGAGCGCGTGCTGGCGGTGCGGATCACCCGTGAAGGATGGGAGGAGGCGCTGGCGGCGGCCGCGCTGACCACCTCGGCGCCGGACGTGGTCGCCGGAGCGGCCGTACACGTCCAGTGGGACCCGGAGCGTTCGCTTCGCGGTGCGGCGCTCAACCACTACAGCATTCAGGTGGGCGTGGGCCGGGGGCTCATCGCCAGCTTCGCCGAGGAGTGGGTCGTGGGGCTGACCGACATCACCGACCGGACGCGCAGGATCTCCGAGGCGGTGCGTTCGGGCCAGGTGGCCAGGGCCCGGCGCCTGCTGCCTCCGGAGCGGGTCTACCCGGTCCCGGGCGGAACCGCGGCGAGGCTCGGGATCGAACGCTAGCGACCGGGCGGCACGTCCTTGACGAGGGGCGGCGCCCGGGCGCGTAATCAACAAGTTGGTTGATTAACGGAAAGGTTGAATAGGCAGATGGTGAACGATCCGCTCAGTCTGACGTTCGCCGCCCTGGCGGACCCGACCCGTCGGGCGATCCTCGCCCGGCTCGCGGAGGGCGAGGCCACGGTCAACACCCTGGCGGAGCCGTTCGACATCAGCCTCCAGGCGGTCTCCCGGCACCTGAAGGTCCTGGAACGGGCCGGGCTCATCACCCGGGGCCGCGACGCCCAGTGGCGCCCCTGTCGTTTGGAGCCAGCGCCGTTGGAGCAGGTCAACGAGTGGGTGGACCGCTACCGGGGCCACTGGGAGGGGCGCTTCGCCCGCCTGGACGAGGAACTTCGCAGGATGCAGCGCAGCACCGGAGGAGAGCAGAGCCATGAGTGACCTCAGCATCGTCGCCGAACCGGGCCGTCAGGACATCGTGATGACCCGCACCTTCGACGCCCCGCGTGACGTCGTCTTCCGTGCCATGACCGACCCCGCGCTGCTGCCGAAGTGGTGGGGGCTCAGCGAGACCGAGACGGTCGTCGACCGGTTCGACTTCCGCTCCCAGGGCAACTGGCGGATCGTCGAGCGCGACACCGACGGGCGGGAGTACGGCTTCCACGGCGTCATCCACGACGTGAGCGCGCCCGAGAGCTACACCCAGACCTTCGAGTTCGAGGGCATGCCCGGGCACGTCCTGATGGAGACCCACCGCCTGGAGGAGGTCGACGGAGGTACGAGGTACACCTCCACCGCCGTCTTCCAGAGCGTGGAGGACCGGGACGGCATGCTCGCCTCCGGAATGGAGACCGGAGCCGGGCAGTCCATGGACCAGCTGGAGGAACTGGTCCGGTCCCTGGTCTGAAGCACGGGCGCCCGCGGCCCGGCCCCGGGCCGGGCCGCGAACCGTGCCTGTGGACGGCGCCGAACCTGTCGTCACCGGCGGGTACTGTCGATCCGTGGCAGATCTCCCCGACGTACCCACCCTGCTCGGCGCGGCCGTCAAGGCCCTGGGCGGCAGCAGCCGAGAGGGTCAGCAGACCATGGCCGACGCCGTCGCCTCGGCGGTCGAAGAACGCGAACACCTGGTGGTCCAGGCCGGTACCGGCACCGGTAAGTCCCTGGCGTACCTGGTGCCCGCGATCAGACACGCGATGGCGACCCGGACCCCCGTGGTCGTCTCCACCGCCACCATCGCGCTCCAGAACCAGCTGATCGACCGCGACCTGCCGCGCCTGGCCGCCGCCCTGACCCCGCTGCTCCCCCGCGAGCCCACGTTCGCCGTGCTCAAGGGGCGGCGCAACTACCTGTGCCGCAACCGCATGCAGACCGCCTCGGAGGAGGAGGCCGAGGGCAGCGAGCTCTTCGACGCCCGCCAGCTCTCCTCCCTGGGCCGCCAGGTCGCCCGCGTGCACGAGTGGGCCGAGGAGACCCTCACCGGAGACCGCGACGAGCTCGTGCCCGGCGTGAGCGACCTGGCCTGGCGCCAGGTGTCCGTGGGCGGGAACGAGTGCATGGGCGCCCGGGTCTGCTCCTTCGGCCAGGAGTGCTTCGCGGAGTTCGCCCGCGAGGCCACCACCGGGGTGGACGTGGTGGTCACCAACCACGCCATGCTCTCCATCGACATGTCGCAGGGCTACCACATCCTGCCCGAGCACAACACGATCATGATCGACGAGGCGCACGAGCTGGTGGACCGGGCCACCTCCGTGGCCACGGGAAGCCTCACCGAGCGCACCGTCACCACCGCCGCCAAACGCGCCGCCCGCCTGGTCGAACCCGGGATCAGCGAACGCCTCAGCGAGTGCGCGGACGGACTGGCGCTGATGTTCACCGAGGTGCCCGAGGGGCGTCTCGACCACATCGACGAGGGCCTCGCCGGGGCCGTGGCGGCGGCCCGGGACGCCTCCGCCGCGTGCATCGCCGCGATCGGGCCCTCCCCGGGCGAACTCGACCCGGACACTGCCTCCGACCGGCGCCTGGCCCTGGCCGCACTCGCCGAGGTCCGTGAGGCGGCCGAGCGGGTCCTGGAGTCCTTCGAGCCGCCGCTCCGCGACCGCACCGAGATCGTCTGGCTCACCAAGGTCCCCGCGCGCCCGCCCACACTCAACGTCGCCCCGCTCGGGGTGGGCGGCCTGCTCCGGGAGAAGCTCTTCGGTGACCGCACCGTGGTGCTCACCTCCGCCACGCTCACCCTGGGCGGCGACTTCACCGCCCTGGCCCGGCAGTGGGGGCTCGGTCGCGAGGTCGCCCAGGAGGCCGCCGAACGCGCCGCCCGCGGCGTCGGCGCGGTGGAGGAGACCCCGGACGAACCCGCGGACCCGGCGGGCGAGGCCGGGAAGGACACCGACGAGGACGGTCCGCACCGCGCGGCCGGGGAACCGCGCTGGCGCGGCCTCGACGTCGGGTCGCCCTTCGACCACGGCCGTAGCGGCATCCTCTACGTCGCCCGCCACCTGCCCAAACCCGGCCGCGACGGGCTCTCCGACGCCTACCTCGACGAGATCGCCGAGCTCATCGAGGCCTCCGACGGCCGGGCCCTGGGCCTGTTCTCCTCGATGCGCGCCGCCCAGCAGGCCGCCGAGGAGCTGCGCGAGCGCCTGGACCAGCCCATCCTGTGCCAGGGCGAGGACTCCACCGGGCAGCTGGTCCGCCGTTTCTCCGAGGAGGAGCGGTCCTGCCTGTTCGGGACCCTGTCCCTGTGGCAGGGCGTGGACGTGCCCGGCCCCTCGCTCCAGCTGGTGATCGTGGACCGCATCCCCTTCCCGCGCCCCGACGACCCGCTGGCCTCCGCCCGCCAGAGGGCCGTCTCCGCGCACGGGGGCAACGGCTTCCTCTCGGTGTCGGCCACCCACGCGGCGCTGCTGCTCGCCCAGGGGACGGGGCGCCTGCTGCGCTCCACCGACGACCGGGGGGTGATCGCCGTCCTGGACCCGCGCCTGGCCACCGCCGGGTACGGGGGGTTCCTCCGGGCCTCCCTGCCGCCCTACTGGGGGACGGCCGACCCCGAGGTCGCACGATCGGCACTGCGTCGCCTGGCCGAGAAGGCCGGGGCCGCGCGGGACGAGTCCGCCGCCTGAGCGCGTCCGTGACATGACGGCGGCCGGGCGCCCCTCGGGGGCCCGGCCGTTGCCGTCGTATCGGGATCGAGCCGTGTCCTGTGGCCCAGCGCCCGTACGCTGCCGTGTCGTTCCGGCGTCTCGCCGGGTCAGCCCCGTGTGCGGTAGCCGAAGAGACGGATCGCGTACCCGGGGGAGTCGTCCTCCGGCTCCTGGATCTGCCAGCGGTCGTCGTGTTCGCCCACCAGCAGCTCGTTCCACATCATGTCGATGAGTTTGAGCCGGGACACCACCGAGGCCTCGGGGTCGAGCACGATCGAGTAGGCGTGGTCGGTGAGCCGTTGGGTCACCATGCCCACGGACTGGCCGTCCCAGATCGCCGGCACGGGGGCGTGGCCGATCTCGACCCCGCACAGCCGCAGCTGCTCGACCTCCTCGTCGAGGGCCTCCGCCGCCAGGGCTCCGTCGAGCCGCAGGGCGTCCTCCAGCTCGTCACGGTCCTCGTCGCCACGCAGGTAGGCGTGGTAGGTGCGGTAGCCGCACGGGCGGCACTTGCGCCAGACCACGCAGCGGGCCAGTCCGTAGGCGGACTGCGCCTCACCGACACTCTGGTGGTCGCTCACCTCGCGAACCATGCCGCATTCGCAACACAAGGCAGTGAGATCCTGCTTCATCAGAGTCCCCCCTCCCAGGCGAGTATGCGACGGATGGAGGCCGTTAGGGAACCCGTTCGGCAAGGAAGTCGAGGCAAGGACTCGTCATCAATGCCCAAAATGACCGGGTGACGGGTTTCGGACGTGCTCAGAGGGGGTGTGGACGTGGCCGGTCTCACCCCGGGGCGGTATGCTCCGCCCGCGCCGGTCGGAGGGTTCACTCGTCCATGGACAGGCCCCGCTTGTTCCGCTCGGTCCAGTCGCGCATCCGCTGCGGATAACCCACGATCTGCACGTCGTACGCGGGCTTGGCCAGGTCGCTCGCCACCTTGCGGATCACGTCCGGGGAGCCGCAGCGTCGGCGGATCCACTCCCCGTCCGTGGCGACGGCGACCGCCGTGGCCCGTGTGGCGAAGGTTTCGGGCTCGACGAAGAACTCGACCCCCACCCGGCTCTTGGCGAAGTCGATCAGCGCCTTGATGTCCGAATCCTCGGCGGCGCGGTCGAAACGGGCCTTGCCCTTGCGGTTGGCCTTACGGAGTCCGAACCGGTCTCGCCATCCCATCGACGCTCATGTCTCCCTCGTGCCGCTCAGTACCAGCCGCTCGCTGGACACCTCCGAGTCTATCCGCCGTGATCCGCCACAGGAGGGGCCGGAGTGCCCGCCCCACACCGGGTTCACGCGTTCTCCAGACAGCCCTGTCACCACGCTGCTACGTTCTGTTCGCACATGCCACTGGGGGGAGACACCATGACGATGTGGACATGGGTGGGGGAGACCGGACGTCAACTCCGCGCCGCCGGACAGGATGAACTGGCGGAAGCCGTCACGGAGCTGCCCGTACTCAGCGAAGCGGGCGACGCGGTCAAGGTGGAGGCGCTGGCCAGGTCGGCCATGCGGACCGCCCGCCGTCTCGTCGCCGAGGCCGCGAAGTCCGACAACCCCGCGCCCACGGCGGTTCCGGCCTCGGTGCCGGGGGTGTTCGGCCCGCCGACCCTGTTCTTCCTGGCGCACTGGCCGCTCGCGGTGCGCGTGGGGTCCCTCGGGGAGGGGCGCCGCGCCCTGGAACAGGCCAGGGCCGTGGTCGAGGACGAACCCGCGCCGACCCAGTACGGTCCGCTGGCGGTCTCCGCCCTGGAGACACTGGTCCGCTGCCACGCCAACATCGACGCCAGGGGCACCACCGACCAGCGCCGCGAACTCCTCTCCGCCCGGCGCCTGTCCGGCTGGGAGGGCACCCCTGCCTGGCCCGCCTTCACCCTGGCCCGCGTCCACCTGCTCATCGACGAGGGGCAGGCCGACCGCGCCGAGGCGGAGCTGCGTCGCTACGACCACACCGCCACCGGCCCCGCCGTGCTCGGCGCGGAGGGTGTCTTCGCCCTGGTCAGGGCTCTGCGTCACCAGGACAAGCACACCGACGCCCTGGACGCGCTGGACCGGATGGAGGCCGAGCTCGACCTGGGTGGCAGGGGCGGCGACGGTTCCGCCGTCAACCCGCGCCGCGCCGCCCTGCTGCGGATGATCCGCTTCGAGCGCGCCCGTCTGCTGTCCTGGTTGGCCCGCCTGGGACTCTGCGACGCCCGCCAGGCGATCGGCCTCCTGCCCACCGTGGAGGAGGCCGAGACCTACCCGAAGCTGCGTTCGGCGTGGGTGGAGTCGGTGGAGAACCTGGTCTGCCAGGGGAGTGTCCGCAACGACTGGCGGCTGGGCGTGCGGGTGACCACGTGGTCCCGCTACTTCGAGCGGGTGGGGGCGCCCCGGCGGGGCGCCGAACTCGCCCTGTCCGCGTCCCGGCTGGCCAGCGGCCGGGGGGCGCGGTGGGTGGCCGAGTGCTCCGCGCAGCGGGCCGAGCGGCTCATCCGGGAACTCGGCGCCGCCGAGGAGATCACCGGCGACCTGGTCGAGGTGCGGTCCATGGTGCGGGGGCTGGAGGCGGTCCAGCCGCTGGCTCCCTCCGGCGGCATCCTCGACTTCCTCCGGGCGCAGAAGGCCGAGGAGGTCAACCCCGAGCAGCAGGCCGAGCAGGTGAACGTGGCGCTCATGGAGCGACCGCACGACTCCGCCCTGCTGAGCGCGCTCGGGCAGGTGGGACGCACCCTGATGCTCTCCGACGTCGCCACCGAACCCCAGTGGCGGCACGTCCGCGAACAGCCGGGTGACCAGCGCGCCGCCCTGTCGCTGCTGGAGACGCTGCTGCACGACAACGACACCGCGGGGGTGCGCGACCTCGTCCGCACGCTGGCGGCCGGTGCGCTCGTACGCGAACACGCGTCGCGGGTGGAGCCCCAGCCGGTTCCGGACCGCCCCCGGACGGGTGACCCGAGGCCGGTCCCGGAGGGTCCGGTGGTGCGGGAGCCGCAGCTGGCGCAGGGCCGTCCGCCGACGGACGACGCCCAGCCGGTCGTGGCGCGGCCCCAGGTGGTGGAGGCCCCGCCGGTTCCGGACCACCCGCCCGTGCGGGAGACGCGGGAGGCCGCCGGGGCCGTGCGGTTCGGGGCCGGAGGCTGAAGGGCCCCCGCCGCAGTCGGCGCGGAGGTCAGCGGGGCAGGAGTGAGCGGCCCGCCGGGTAGGTCAGGGCCGCCGGGGGGAGTTCGGCCGGGCGGCCGCTGGCCAGGACGGTGACCCGGCCCGGCCGGTCGGTGGTCGGAGCGGTCGCGGTCTCCTGACCGCTCCCCTCGGCCGCTTCCACCCTGCGCAGGGTCTGGGCGGCCACCGCCCGGGCCGCGGTGAACAGCTCCGCCCTGCCGGAGAGGGCCCGGGAGATCTCCTCGTCCACCAGGTCGTAGTGCGTGCAGCCCAGCACCACGCCACGGACCTCCGGCGGGGTGAGGGAGGCGGCGTACGCCACGGCCGCGCCGATCCGCGCGGGGTCGGCGGACTCCACCGCCTCGGCCAGGCCCAGGCAGGCGACCGGGGTCACCGCCACGTCCCGGGCGAAGGTCACCACGAGCCGCTGCTGGTACTCGCTGCGGGTGGTGGCCTCGGTGGACCACACCGCGATCGGGGTTCCCGCGGCGGCCGCGGGCTTGATGGCCGGGACGGTCCCGATCACCGGGACGTCCGGTTCCAGTTCGGTGCGCAACCGGTTCAGGCCGTGCACCGACGCCGTGTTGCACGGCACCACCACGGCGTCCAGGGAACCCGCCGCGTCCAGGGCGGCGCGGGCCCCGGCCAGGGCCCGGTCGATCACCTGTTCCGGGGTACGGGGACCCCACGGCATGTGGTCCGGGTCCATGGACAGGTACAGGTCGGCGTCGGGCCGTGCCGCGTGCAGGGCCGAGGCCGTGGACAGCATGCCGATACCGGAGTCAACGAGAGCGATGCGCACGGAACCGCATCCTATGCGGACCGTCCGGTAACACTCACATCACCCCAGGTGACAGCGGCGTCGTCGCCTCCGGTCCCTCCCGCGTCCCCCGGCCTCCGCGCCGCCGCCAGTACCCTTCGCCGCCCGAGAGTGGGTAAGACACGTACCGAAATGGGGTGGCCGTGGGCCGATACCGATAGGTAGAACTGAGGGGATCGGCCTGCCGCGGCACGCCACCACCGGTCCTGGCCGACCCAAGCTGTGCGTCGTCAACAGTCAGGGGAACCCCGGTATGACTCCGAAACAGCCCGGTACGACATCCAGTTCCGGCCCCCGGTCCCCACGGGGGCCGTCGGCGGTCACGGGGCTCGCGGATCACGTCGCGGCGGTCGAACGGCTTCGGCACGACTACCGGTCCCTCCCCGAGGGAGCCCCCGTGCGGCTGGCCAAACCGACCTCCAACCTGTTCCGGTTCCGCGAGCGGTCCTCCGCCCCGGCCCTGGACGTGTCGGCCTTCTCCGGTGTCATCGCCATCGACCCCGTCGAGCGCCTCGCCGACGTCGGCGGCATGACCACCTACGAGGAACTGGTGGCGGCCACCCTCCCGCACGGGCTCATGCCCACGGTCGTGCCGCAGCTGCGCACCATCACGCTGGGCGGGGCGGTCACCGGGCTGGGCATCGAGTCCTCCTCCTTCCACAACGGCCTCCCGCACGAGGCGGTCCAGGAGATGGAGATCCTCACCGGCTCCGGCGACGTCGTCACCGCGACCCGGGACAACGAGCACAGCGACCTGTTCCACGGCTTCCCCAACTCCTACGGCACGCTCGGGTACGCCCTGCGCCTGCGCGTGGAGCTCGACCCCGTCTCCCCCTACGTGCACCTGCGCCACCTGAGGTTCCACGACTCCTCGACGGCGATGGACGCCCTCGCCGAGATCTGCGCCGACGCCTCCCACGAGGGTCGGCCCGTGGACTTCGTGGACGGGGTGGTGTTCGGCCCCGACGAGCTGTATCTGACGCTGGCCCGGTTCACCGACCACGCGCCCTGGACCAGCGACTACACCGGCAACGACGTCTACTACCGCTCCATCGCGCGCTACGCCGACCCGGAGAGCGGATCCACCGGCCCCGGCGACTACCTCACCGTGCACGACTACATCTGGCGCTGGGACACCGACTGGTTCTGGTGCTCCCGCGCCTTCGGCACCCAGAACCGGTTCGTGCGCCCGCTCTGGCCGCGCTCCCTCAAGCGCTCCGACGTCTACCGCAGGCTCGTGGCCTGGGACCGGCGCACCGACTTCTCCCGGCTCCTGAACCACTACCGGGGCCGCCCGCAGCAGGAGCCCCTGATCCAGGACATCGAGGTGGGGGTGGAGCGCGGCGCGGAGTTCCTGGACTTCTACCACGCGGAGATCGGCATGACCCCCATGTGGATGTGCCCGCTCCGGCTGCGTGAACCCCGCCGCGCCGGGCTCTCGGAGGGCGAGCACGTCTGGCCGCTCTACCCCCTGGAGAACGACCGCCTGTACGTGAACTTCGGGTTCTGGGGGCTGGTCGACACCCGGCCCGGCCAGCGCCGCGCCCACCACAACCGCAGGGTCGAGGAGGAGGTCACCCGGCTGGGCGGCCACAAGTCCCTGTACTCGGACTCCTTCTACTCGGAGGACGACTTCTGGGCCCTCTACAACGGCACCGACTACGGGGACCTCAAGGAGACCTACGACCCCCGGGGTCGGCTCCTGGACCTGTACGCCAAGTGCGTACGCAACCGCTGAACCCACCGCCGAGCAGTTGACAGGACCACCGGGCGGCGACCTGTGGGCAGGGGCCGCGTACGGGAGGGAAGAAGGACATGAGCATGCGGCTTGCAGAGATCTTCGAGCGTGTCGTCGGACCCGACGCGCCCATCCGGTTCACCGCCTACGACGGCAGCTCGGCGGGGGACCCCGACAGCGAGGTCACGGTGAACGTGCGGACCCCGGTGGCCGTCAACTACCTGGCCCAGTCGCCCAACGCGGTGGGGCTGACGCGCGCCTACGTCTCCGGCCACCTGGAGCTGGAGGGCGACATGTACACCGCGCTGAGACACATGGCGGACTTCACCTTCGCGGAGGGCGTCAACGTGACCGCCCGGGACCTCCTCGCCATCGTGGGCTCGGTGGGCTGGGTGAAGTTCGTGAACAGGGTGGCGCCGCCGCCCCAGGAGATGCGGAAGGGCACCCTGCTCGGGCGGGGGATGCGGCACTCCAAGCAGCGCGACGCCGAGGTCATCCACCACCACTACGACGTCTCCAACGATTTCTACGAGATGGTCCTCGGGCCGTCGATGACCTACACCTGCGCGGTCTTCGACGAGGAGGACGGCGCCCTGGACCGGGTGGGCGAGTTCGACGGGGCCCTGGAGAGCGCGCAGTTCCGCAAGTACGACCTGATCTCGCGCAAACTGGGTCTGGAGAAGGGGATGCGCCTGCTGGACGTCGGCTGCGGCTGGGGCGGCATGGTGCGCCACGCCGCGCGCGAGCACGGGGTCAGGGCGGTCGGCGTGACCCTGTCCAAGGAACAGGCCGAGTGGGGCGCGAAGAGGATCGCGCAGGAGGGCCTGACCGGGCTGGCCGAGATCCGGCACATGGACTACCGGGACGTCCCGGACGGCAGCTTCGACCGGATCAGCTCGATCGGGCTGACCGAGCACATCGGGGCCCGGAACCTGGACCCCTACTTCGCCTCGCTCAACGCCAAACTGGTGCCCGGCGGTCGGCTGCTCAACCACTGCATCACCCGTCCCAGCAACAACCTCAAGCCCATGAACACCAAGGGCGTCATCAACAGGTACGTCTTTCCCGACGGCGAGCTGGAGGGCCCCGCGCAGATCCAGACCGCCATGAACGACGCCGGTTTCGAGATCCGCCACCAGGAGAACCTGCGCGAGCACTACGCGCTGACGCTGCGCCACTGGGGCGCCAACCTGGAGCGCGACTGGGACCGGGCCGTCGCCGAGGTGGGGGAGGGCACCGCCCGCGTGTGGCGCCTCTACATGGCCGGGTGCGTCCTGGGCTTCGAGCGGGACGTCGTGCAGCTCCATCAGATGCTGGGGGTCAAGCTGGACGGCACCGACGCGCTCATGCCCCTGCGGCCGGACTTCTGACCGCGCCACGGCGGCCCGCCACGACCGCCCGGAGGGACCGCCGCTCCATGGGCCGTCCCGGACGGGGGTGTTCGCGTTGCGCGGACACCCCCGTCCCCGGCCCCCGCCTGCGCCATGGAACGGCGCCGACGCGGCATCATGGAGCCGTCAGATCCAGCAGCCGTGAAGGGACCCACCCCGTGTCCTCCGACGACAACGCGCCCCAGGGCGACCCGACACCCGAACACGACCTGCCGGAGCACGTCAGGGAGACCGCGATCGCGCTGATCAGCGCCTACGCGGACCACAACCGCGAGGAACTGGACCGGGTCATCCCCCGGGCGGCGGACGACGTCGAGGACGTCATGTCCGAGCTCCGGGTGATCGCGGCCTTCCTCGGCCGCCGCGTCCAGGAGACCGGTGTGGTGTGGAAGCCCGCCGACTCACGCGAGGCCGTGGCGCGCACCGTGGCGGAGATGCTCCCGCCGGAGCTGGAGTTCGCCGTGTCCACCGCGTGGGAGGCCCACTCGATCGGTGAGGAGGAGACGGCCGAGCGCCTCGCCCAGGGCGACCGCATGGTGTTCGCGCACATGCTCGCCGCCTTCTGCGCGGCCGTCGGGCTCGCCGTCTACAAGCGCGCCGAACTCGTCTCGACCCTGCGCCAGGTGACCGGTCTGAGCGACTGACGGTGACCACCCGTCCGATCGGAAACGCCGACTGGAACCGCCTGCCTAACAGGTCAGACACAAGTCGCAGTGGTTTACTTCACAAGTCGTCCTTCTTTACGTAGGTTTCCTACCAACCCTCAGGGGACCCTCGAAAAGGAACGGGAGGCGAGCCGATGGCCCGCAGACGAGTACACGAGTACGTCACCCTTCCCGCAGCCGCACTGAGCCTGGTGCTTGCGGCGACGGCCTGCGGAGGCGGTGACGGCGGCGGGAACACCGACTCCCTCCAGGTCTGGATCATGGAGGGGACCAACCCGGACGCCAGCGCCTTCTTCGACGCGGTCAACGAGACCTACACCGAGCAGACGGGCATCGACGTCGAGGTCGAGTTCGTGCCCTGGGCCGACGCCCAGAACAAGATCTCCACGGCCATCGCGGGCGGTACCGTTCCCGACGTCGTCGAGCTGGGCACCACCTTCACCCCGGAGTTCGCGGACGCCGGGGCCCTGCACGACCTCTCCGGGTACGTCGACGACCCCTCCAGGTTCCAGCAGGAGATGTACTCCATGGGCGTCATCGACGACGCCGCGTACGGGGTGCCCTGGTACGCGTCGATCCGCTCGGTCATCTACCGCAAGGACATCTTCGAGGAGCACGGCCACGAGGAGCCGGCCAACTGGGAGGAGCTGCGCGAGACCGCCACGGAGCTCGCCGAGGCCGAGGACGGCATGATCGGCTTCCCGGTGCCCGGCCAGGCCCAGTACTCGGTCATGCCGTGGGTGTGGGGCGGCGGCGGCGAGGTCGCGGTCCAGGAGTCCGACGGCACGTGGACCTCCACCATCAACTCCCCGGAGGGTCGCGCGGGGGTCGAGTTCTTCACCAACCTCTCCCTGGAGGACGACCTGTCCACCACGGGCGCGGTCAACTGGAACGAGATCAACGTCATGGAGTCCCTCGCCGACGAGGAGGCCGTCATGGCCATCTCCAACAGCTCCAACCCCAAGGCCATCATCGAGTCCAACCCCGACCTGGAGGGCAAGCTCGGCGCGTTCGTGCTGCCCGGCCAGGACGAGGGGTACATGGACTCCTTCGCCGGCGGCTCGCTGCTGTCGGTGTTCGAGGGCACCGGCAACGAGGAGGCCGGCTGGGAGTACGTCGACCTCCTCACCCAGGGCGAGTACTTCGACCGCTGGGGCGAGGAGAGCGGCTTCTTCCCGGCCGGTGTCGCGGAGATCGAGGCCTACGCCGAGTCCGGTGACCCGCTGGTCGAACCGTTCGCCGTCCAGCTCCTGGAAGCGGGCAAGAGCACCCCGGCCGTCCCCGCCTGGTCCCAGGTGGAGGCCGAGGGGATCATCGTCGGCATGCAGCAGGACATCCTCAACGGTGAAGCGACCGTCGAGGAGGCCACCGACCGCGCCGCCGAGTCCATCGAGACCATCCTCAACGAGGGAAACTAGTTGCCACCCGCCACACCGGTCCGGCCGCCCAAGGGCGGCCGACGCGCGCCGCTCCTGGGTATGAGGGGGCGGCGCGCCCTCCTGCCCTGGGCCCTGCTGGTGCCCCCGCTCGGGGTCATCGGCGTACTGCTGCTGTTCCCCATCGGCCGGATCGTGTGGCTGTCCTTCCGGGACTTCAAGCTGCGCAACCTGGTCTCGGGGGAGTCGGACTTCGTCGGGCTGGAAAACTACGTCAGCCTGCTCACCGACCCGTACCTGTGGCGCGTCGTCCTGGTCAACACGGTCGTGTTCGCCGTCGTCGCGGTGGTCGCTACCGTCGTGCTGGGCACGCTCGTCGCCCTGCTGCTGGCCAACCTGAAACCCGTCACGCGGGTCATCGTGGTCTCCTGCGTGATGGTGGCCTGGGCGATGCCCGCCGTCAGCGGCACCTACGTGTGGATCTGGATCTTCGACGTGGACCAGGGGGTCGTGGCGCAGGCCCTGAAGTCCCTGGGCCTGATCGAACCGTCCGGCTACAACTGGTTCGCCGACCGCTTCTGGTTCTACGCGATCGTGACGCTCAACATCGTGCACAGCGGGTTCCCGTTCGTGGCCGTCACGGTCCTGGCCGGACTGCTCACTGTGCCGAAGGAACTGCACGAGGCGGCCCGGATCGACGGAGCCGGGGCGTGGAAGCGCTTCTGGCACGTCACGTTCCCGACGCTGCGTCCGGTGTTCGCCGTGGTCACGGTGCTCTCGACCATCTGGGACTTCAAGGTGTTCGCGCAGATCTACCTGATGCCCGGCGGTGACGTCGGCGGCTCCCAGATGCTCAACCTGGGCGTGTGGGCCTACGTCCGGTCCTTCGGGCAGAACGACTTCGGCATGGGCTCGGCCATCGCGGCCCTGCTCACGCTGCTCCTGCTGGGGATCACGGTCGTCTACCTGCGCGCGCTGTTCCGGGAAGAGGAGCTGAGATGACGCCAACCCCGCCCGGACGAGGAGGCCCCTTGGACACGCACACCGCCGACACGTCCTCCGGAGCGTGGGAGGAACGGGTCCGGGCCTCCCGGCGCCGGGGCGGCGCGCTGCGGGTCTGGCGCACGGTCGGCAAGGCCGCCGGGGTGAGCGTGCTCCTGTTCTTCACGCTGTTCCCGGTGTACTTCATGCTGATGAGCGCGTTCTCGGACAGCACGACCTCCGGGACCGGGGCACTGCTGCCCACCTCGTTCACGCTCGACAACTTCGTGTACGTCATGACCGAGGCCAACTTCGGCCGGTACCTGCGCAACTCGCTGACCGTCGCGGGGATCACCGTGGCCTTCGCGTGCGTGCTGTCGATGCTGGCGGCCGTGGCGGTGGCGCGTTTCCGCTTCCGGTTCCGCACCGCCGTGCTGGTGATGATCCTGATCGTGCAGATGGTGCCCCTGGAGGCGCTGGTCATCCCGCTGTTCATCCAGGTGCGCGACCTCCAGATGCTCAACACGGTGATCGGGCTGAGCATCGTCTACGTGGCGCTGTCGCTGCCCCTGGCGGTCTGGATGATGCGCGGCTTCGTGGCGGCCGTCCCCAAGGAGGTGGAGGAGGCCGCCTACATCGACGGCGCGACCTGGCCGCAGATGTTCTGGAAGGTGCTGTTCCCGCTGGTGGCCCCGGGCCTGGTGGCCACGGCGATCTTCTCGTTCATCGTCGCCTGGAACGAGTTCGTGCTGGCGTTCACCTTCATGACGCAGAGCACGAACTACACGGTCGCCGTGGGCCTGCGCCAGTTCTTCGGCCAGTACGCCAACGACTGGGGGCACGTGATGGCGGCCTCGACGATCATCACCATCCCGGTGATGGTGTTCTTCATCCTCGTCCAGCGCTGGATGGTCTCCGGCCTGGTCCAGGGGGCCGTCAAGGGGTAGCCGCCACCGGAAGGCGGCGGAACCACCCCCGTACTGCCCGGACGCGCGGGGGGTGGGGGCGCGGACACCCGCGCCCCCACCCCGACGCTCACCCGGCGTCGCGCAGTTCGCGCTTGAGGATCTTGCCGGTGGAGGTCATCGGCAGCTCAGCGCGGAACTCGACCTGGCGCGGGTACTTGTACGCGGCCAGTCGCTCGCGGGAGAAGGCGATCACGTCGTCGACGGAGGCCTCGGCCCCTTCCTGGAGGATCACGAACGCCTTGACCTCCTCGCCGTGGCTCTCGTGCGGCACGCCCACCACGGCGGCCAGGCTGATCGCCGGGTGGGTCATCAGCACCTCCTCGACCTCGCGCGGGTACACGTTGAAGCCGCCCCGGATGATCATGTCCTTGGAGCGGTCGATGATGAAGTAGAAGCCGTCCTCGTCGCGGCGGGCGATGTCGCCGGTGCGGAACCACCCGTCCCTGATCACCTCGGCGTTCACCTCGGGACGCTCGTGGTACCCCTTCATCACCAGGTGCCCCCGGACCGCGATCTCCCCGACCGGCTCCCGGTCGCCCTCCCGGACGACCTCGTTCCACTCGGGGTCGATCAGCTTCATCTCCACACCCCAGACCGGGCGGCCGATGGACCCGGTCTTGGCTCCGGTGGCGGGGTTGTTGAACGAGGCCACGGGGGAGGTCTCGGACAGGCCGTAGCCCTCCTTGATGCCCACGCCGAAGAGTTTGGTGAAGTCCTCGGCCAGTTGGCCGGGCAGGGCCGAACCACCGGAGACGGCGTCGACCATGTTGGCGGCGATGCCCTCCAGGTCGTACCTGCCGGGCTCGGCGTTCCGCGCGGCGTTGAGCAGTCCCCAGTACATGGTGGGCACTCCGGCGAACCCGGTGACGCCCTCCTTCTGCATGAGCTCCAGCGCCTGGTCCCCGTCGAAGCGCGGCATGAGGACCATGGTGCCGTGGCGGTACAGCGACGCGTTCAGCATCACGGTCTGGCCGAAGATGTGGAACAGGGGGAGGACGGTCAGGGACACGTCGCGGCCGTCGGGGTGCGCGTTGACCAGGCCCGAGGCGACCACCGCGTTCATCATCAGGTTCTGGTGGCTCAGCTCGGCGCCCTTGGGCTTTCCGGTGGTGCCGCTCGTGTAGATGATGACGGCGGTGTCGTCGGCCCCGGACTGCACGGTCTCGAAGGTGCCCGGCTGCCCGGCCAGCGCCGCCCAGATCGTCTCCGCGCCCTCGATGGTGGACTCGGTGGCCCCGGCGACCGCGGGCATGTCCACGAAGATCTCGCAGCCGTCCACCTGGTTGAACGCCTCGAAGGAGCGCTGTCCCAGCGGGAGGTCGGGGGTCCCGGTGAAGGCGAGGAGCGCTCTGGCCCCCGAGTCCTTCAGGTGGTAGGCGATCTCACGCGGGGTGAGGAGGACGTTCAGCGGGACGACCACGGCCCCCGCCTTGAGCGCGCCGAAGTACACGAACGGGAAGTACGGAAGATTGGGGCTGGCCAGCGCCACCCGGTCGCCCGGACGGATGCCCCTGGAGACCAGCAGGTTCGCCACCTGGTTGGCGATCATGTCGGTGACCGCGTAGTTGAGCCGGGTGTCGCCGAAGACCAGGCACTCCTTCTCGGGCGCGGAACGGGCGCCGTCCTCAAGGAGAACAGACAGGTTGAACATGGGGGCCTCCGCAGACAAGTGAATCCGGACCGGTGAGACGAGAGACAGGTGTGACCTGAATCGCGTGTTCTGCGCCACTTTGACGGCAGAGTAACAAACCGGACGGTCGGTGTGGAGGGGCAGAGGGTCCGAAAGACCACCGGTGCGCTGGTCACCCTCTGTGAGGAGGCCCTGGCTCGGGGGGCGTCCCGGACGGTGGAAATCCGGTCTTCGGCCGGGTACCGCAGCCGCTAACCTGAAGGCAACACACCCAGAACCGGCTAAGGAACACTCAGCGATGACAGCGGTAGACGGCGACCAGACGACGGGCGACACCTACGACGCCCGCGCCCTCCAGGACAAGTGGCAGGCGCGCTGGGCCGCCGAGCTTCCGTTCGAGGCCAACACGGACCCGGGCGACACCCGTCCCCGGTCCTACATCGTCGACATGTTCTCCTACCCCTCCGGTGACCTGCACATGGGCCACGCGGAGGCGTACGCCATCGGTGACGTGATCGGCCGCTACCGCTTCCAGCGCGGCGACAACGTCCTGCACCCGGTCGGCTGGGACTCCTTCGGCCTGCCCGCCGAGAACGCGGCCATCAAGAACAACGACCACCCCTACAAGTGGACGTACGCCAACATCGAGACGCAGGCCTCCTCGATGCGCCGCTACGGCCTGGCCCTGGACTGGTCGCACCGCCTGCACACCAGCGACCCCGAGTACTACAAGTGGAACCAGTGGCTGTTCACCCGCTTCTTCGAGCGGGGACTGGCCTACCGCAAGGACGGCCTGGTCAACTGGTGCCCGCAGGACCAGACCGTGCTCGCCAACGAGCAGGTCGTGCAGGGCAGGTGCGAGCGCTGCGGCGCCGACGTCGAGCGCCGCGCCCTCAACCAGTGGTACTTCAAGATCACGGACTACGCCCAGCGCCTGCTGGACGACATGGACCAGCTGGACAACGGCCGCTGGCCGGACGAGATCCTGGCCATGCAGCGCAACTGGATCGGCCGCTCCACCGGCGCCGACGTGCACTTCGAGATCGAGGGCCGCGACGAGCCGGTCACCGTCTACACGACCCGCCCGGACACCCTGTACGGCGCCACCTTCTTCGTGGTGGCGGCCGACGCCGACCTGGCCGAGGACCTGTGCGCGCCCGAGCGGCGCGAGGCCTTCGAGGCCTACCGCGCGGACGTCTCCAAGCTCTCCGACATCGAGCGCCAGACCACCGAGCGCCCCAAGACCGGCGTGTTCCTGGGCCGCTACGCGGTCAACCCGGTCAACGGCGAGCGCATGCCCGTCTGGGCCGCCGACTACGTGCTGGCCGGGTACGGCCACGGCGCCATCATGGCGGTGCCCGCGCACGACCAGCGGGACCTCGACTTCGCCCTCGCGTTCGACCTGCCCGTGCGGGTCGTGGTCGAGACCGGCGAGGCCGACCCCGCCGAGACCGGCGTGGCCACCGCGGGCGAGGGCGTCCTGCGCGACTCCGGCCCGCTGGACGGCCTGGCCAAGACCGAGGCCATCGAGCGCATCATCGGCATCCTGCGCGAGCGCGGCACCGGCGACGCCACGGTCAACTACCGCCTGCGCGACTGGCTGCTGTCCCGCCAGCGCTACTGGGGCACCCCGATCCCGATCGTCCACTGCCCCTCGTGCGGTGAGGTCGCCGTCCCCGACGAGCAGCTCCCGGTCACGCTCCCCGACCTCCAGGGCGCCGAGCTGGCCCCCAAGGGCATCTCCCCGCTGGCCGCCGCCAAGGAGTGGCTGCACGTGGACTGCCCGTCCTGCGGTGGTCCGGCCGAGCGCGACACCGACACCATGGACACCTTCGTGGACTCGTCCTGGTACTTCCTGCGCTACGTCTCCTCGCACCTGGACACGGCCCCCTTCGACACCGACGAGGTGAACAAGTGGGGTCCCGTCGACCACTACATCGGCGGCAAGGAGCACGCGACGCTGCACCTGATGTACGCGCGCTTCTTCACCAAGGTCCTGTACGACATGGGCATGCTCGGCTTCACCGAGCCCTTCCGCCGCCTCACCAACCAGGGCCAGGTCATCAACGAGGGCCGGGCGATGTCGAAGTCGCTGGGCAACGGGGTGGACCTGGGCAAGGAGATCGACGCCTACGGTGTGGACGCGGTCCGGCTGACCATGCTCTTCGCCTCCCCGCCCGAGGAGGACGTGGACTGGGCGGACGTGTCCGTGGTCGCCGCGCAGAAGTTCCTCAACCGCGCCTACCGCGTGATGAGCGAGGCCGGTGCGGCCAGTGCCCCCGGGGTCGACCCGGCCGCAGGCGACACCGAGCTGCGCCGCTTCACGCACCGTTCCATCGAGCAGATCACCGCGCTGGTCGAGGACAAGCGCTTCAACGTCGCCATCGCCCGTTGCATGGAGCTGGTGTCGGCCGCCCGCAAGGCGATCGACTCCGGCCCCGGCGCCGCTGACCCGGCCGTGCGCGAGGCCGCCGAGTTCGTGGCCGTCGCCCTGTCCCTGTTCGCGCCCTACATCGCGGAGGAGGGCTGGGAGAAGCTGGGCCGCAGCGGCTCGGTGGCCGTCGGCAACTGGCCCGAGGCCGACCCCGCTCTGCTGGTCCAGGAGTCCGTCGTCTGCGTGGTGCAGGTACAGAGCAAGGTCCGCGACAAGCTCTCGGTGTCCCCGGACATCGACCCCGCCGAGCTGGAGCGCCTGGCCCTGGCCTCGGAGAAGGCCCAGAGCTTCATCGGTGACAAGACCGTGCGCAAGGTGATCGTCCGCGCGCCCAAGCTGGTGAACATCGTCGTCGGGTGATCCGTCGCGCGGGGCGGTGGTCGCGGTGGCGACCACCGCCCCCTACCTTGGGCGTGACGACTGATGGGGAGGCGGTGTCCGGGTGGGCTCTGTGACGGGTGCTGGACCCCGACCGTGGGTGCGGGCGGCGATCGTGGTGGCGGGCACGGTGGCGGTCTCCGCCGCCGCCGTCGGTGGCGGTCTCTGGCTGGCCGGGGGCGACCCCGACCAACCCAGGGGCGGTGACGCGTACGCCGCGGCTCCCCCGTGCGGCGTGGTTCCCGAGGACGCGATCGCCCAGGCGCTCCCCGGGGCGGTCCTGGAGTCGGACGGCGGCGGGCCCCTGGCGGGCGGGGACGGCACCGCGTGCGTGTGGACCACGACCGGGCTCGGCGGCGACGAGCAGGGGGTCCTGCGGGTGGACCTGTCCGCGCGCTTCACCGACGCCTCCGCCGAGCCGACCGTGACCGGAGACGAGTCCGCCGCCCTGGCCCAGGCCGCCCTGGTCCCGCCACGCGGCGACACCGTGGTCCTGGGGTCCGGAACCGAGGCCGAGGTCTGGCGCGGCCAGGTCCCCGGCACCGCCGAACTCGCCTTCCACAGTGACAACCTGCTGGTCCGCGTCTCCTACAGCGCGGTGGACGCCGACGACCCCGTGTCCTTCGACCGCGCGGAGGAGACCGTCGTGGCCTTCGCCGGTCAGCTGGGGGAGGCCCTGTGACCGGCCCGTATCCCGGACCCCAGCCCTTCGGCCAGCCCGAGGACCCCGGTGCCGCACCGCCGCAGAGCCGGGGCCTGGCCGTGACCCTGCTCGTCGTCCTGATCGTGGCCGTGCTCGCCCTCGCCGGCTGGCTCGCCTGGTACCTGCTGGGCAACGGCGTGGAACAGGGCGCGTTCGAGGCCGCGCCCGAGTGCGGGATCGGTGAGACCGAGGCCCTCGAGGAGCTCGTGCCCGGGTACGAGAGCGAGATCGAGGAGACCGTCGGCACCGTGCAGGACGCCTTCGGGACGGGGTGGCAGTGTCGCTGGGCCACCCCCGAGGGGGCGGGCGAGTCCGTGCCCTCCGCCGCCACCCTCGTCCTGGTCGCCGCCCCGGTCGAGGGCGGTCCGGAGACCGCCGCCGACACCCTGCGCTCCACGGCGGGCGCGAACGACGCCCAGCCGGTGGACGGCCTGGGGGACGAGGCCCTCACCTGGGTCGAGGAGGGCGCGTTCCAGGTGGGCTGCGTGGGCGTGCGGGTCTCCAACCTGTACGTGGAGTCCTGCTACACCGCCGCCACCGACTACGACGCGGTCGGGTCCGTGGAGGGCGCGGACGCGGCCGAGGACGCCGAACTCCTCGCCCGCGCCGTCGTCGAGCAGCTGCCCGACCCCGAGGCCGACTAGGACGTGTTCCGCGGGCGCTCTCGCCGGTGACGGCGGAGCCGTCCAGCGATGCGCGAGGCAGCCTGGCGACGCGAACGCTGAATGCTCCAGGAACACGGCCGCCCGGCTGTGCGCGCCGTCGCGGCGCGTGGTCAGCGGTCCACCCAGTCCGGCAACCACGCGTCGTCAGGGGTCCGCGGCCCGGAGATGCGCAGGTGGTCGCGTAACGCGGTCAGCACCGGGTGCCGGTCCCCGGTCCGGAAGAGCAGCATGTGCGGGTAGACCGGGGTCGGCCCGTGCAACGGGACGCGTCGCAGGTCGTGGCCCCGGGGCCACAGGTACCGGTCCCCGCCGCCCACGAGGGTGGCCAGCGAGTCCGATTCGGCCAGCGCGTCCATCAGGGCCTCGTCACCGAAGTGGGGGCCGAGCGCGTCGATGCTCAGACCGAAGGCCTCGGACAGGGACCGGTAGAACTCCGCCCACTCCGTACCCGGGCTGATCCCGGGGATCCAGACACGGTGGCCGACCAGGTCCGAGGGCCGGGCCCGGGCCGCGTTCGCCAACGGGTGGCCGGGCCCGACCAGAAGCTCCAGAGGCGCGTCCAGGAGCCGTTCGGCGCTGATCCCGGCCGGAACCCGGTCCGCCGACAGGGCACGGAAGGACGCGTCGACGGTGCCATCGAGCACGGCCCGCGTGGCCTGGGCCGCGTTCTCGTCGCCCAGGGTGACCGTGTCCAGGCTCATCCCGGGGCGGGACCGGTAGAACCGGTAGACGGCCTGGGCCGGAGCGATGCGCCGGTTGAGGACGTCGACGCGCAGGGGCCGGACACCGGGGCGGACGGCCCGCTCGGCCTGCGCGACGGCGGCCAGGACCTTCCTGGCGTGCGGCAGGAGGACCTGCCCGTCCAGGCTCAGCCGGGACCCCCGGGGAGTTCGGACCAACAGCGAGACCCCGAGGCGCCCCTCCAGGGACGCGATCCGTTTGGAGACCGCCTGCTGGCTGATCCCGAGCTCGCCCGCCGCCGCCTGGAACTGGCCGACCTCCGCGACGGACACGAACGTGCGCAGCGCTTCGACATCCACGGCTTCAGCCTACGTTCACAACCATCGGTTGTGTCAGGGCGGTCGTGAGTTGTTTGACCGTGCCCGCTCCGGGTGCTGGGATCGCCGTATGCCCACTCCATCAGACCAGGTCCTGTACGTCCGGACACCCGAGTTCGCGCGCTTCGCGGAGCGCGTCGCGGAGGTGACCGACGCGACCTCCCGCCTCAACATGCTGCCCTTCAGCGACGGCGAAGGCCGAGCGGAACTACTCTCGGTTGTGTTCGGTGGCCCGCTGCCGGACTCGGTGACCGTCTATCCGCCCTTCTTCACCGAGTACGGGCTGAACACGACGTTCGGGGAGAACGTCTTCGTCAACCAGGGATGCACGTTCATGGACAGGGGCGGGATCCGCATCGGGGACCGCGTCATGATCGCCCCGAAGGTCAGCCTCATCACCGGAGGGCACCCGCTGCCCCTCGCCGAGCGCCGCGAGTACATCTCCAACGCCCCGATCGTCATCGAGGACGACGTCTGGATCGGGGCGTCCGCCCTGATCATGGAGGGAGTGACCGTCGGTCACGGCTCGGTGGTCGCCGCAGGGGCCGTGGTCACCCGTGACGTACCCGCCCGCACCCTGGTCGCGGGGGTCCCCGCCCGCGTGGTCAGGACGATCGACTGAGTCGGTCGGGTCGCTGGCCGGGGGCCCGTCCCGGTGACTCGCCGGGGCGGGCGGTGGCCGTTCCCCGGGGGACCGTAGGCGGGCTCCGCTACCAGAGGCCGTCGAGGAACCGCTCCAGCGCAGGGGTGACGTCGGGGGAGAACGCGCGGTCCGCGTCGAGGGCCGCGGCCCCCGGGGTGTCGTCGTACTCGCGCAGGATGTGGTCGACCCCGGCCAGGTCGACCCGCTCGGCGCCGTCCAGACCGGTCATGAGCCGGTCGATCTCCTCCTCGTTGACCTGGGCGTCCCGGTCGCCCCACAGGACCAGCACCGGGGTGTCCCCGGGCAGCTCCTCGGCCAGCTCGACCGGGTCGAAGGAGTCGATCCAGGCGAGGTAGTCGGCGCCGTTCTCGTCGAACAGCCCGGTGGCGTCGGTCTCGGGCATCTCCGATCCCGAGCGCACCGCGGCCCGCCCCGCCCGCAGGTCGGAGAGCATCTTCGCGGCGGTCACCTCACCGACACCGCCCTGGGCCTCGGCGGTGCGGACCTGCTCGGACACCTGGCGGTCGATGAGGTCGAGCATCCGGGTGCCGGGAGGAGCGGCCAGCACCAGCGCCGGTTCGGCGTCGAGGACCTCATGGGCGCGCAGGGCGTACAGGGCGCCCTCGCTGTGACCGAGGATGACGGTGCGTTCGGGGTCCACCTCGGGCTGGGCGACCAGCTCCGCGTAGGCGGCGGCCATCTGCTGCTCGAAGACCAGGGGGTCGACCGGTCGGTCGAGGGCCTCCTCCTCGGCCTCGGTCAGGTCGGCAGGGTCGGCGCTGCCGAACTTGTCGTAGCGCAGGGACGCCGCACCGGCTCCGGTCAGCACGCGGGCGAGGTTCAGGTTGGTGTTGGCCTCGGGGCGTCCGTAGCCGTTGCCGTCCCGGTCGGTGGGGCCGCTACCGGAGATGATGAGCACCCCGGGGACGGTGCCCCCGTCGTTCGCGGGGGCGGTGAAGGTGCCGGGCACCGTGAAGCCGCCGCCCTCGAAGGAGACCTCGCGCTCCTGCCCGGGGGAGCCGGGCAGGGCGGGCCCGTCGCCGTCGCTGGGCGCGCAGGCGGAGACCAGCAGGGTCCCGGCGGCCAGGATCGCGGCCAGGAGGGTGCGGGTCGGGGCAGGGGACACGGGGGCGGAGACAGGTGTCGACACGCCCTCAGCGTATCGGCCCGCCCACCGCCCCCGGCTCGGGGATCCGCGCTCAGACCCTGCGCATGACCGTGACGACCTTGCCGAGGATGGTGGCCTCGTCGCCCTGGATCGGCTCGTAGGCGTCGTTGCGCGGCATCAGCCACACGTGGCCGTCCGGCTCGCGGCGCAGCACCTTGACGGTCGCCTCGTCGTCCAGCATCGCCGCGACGATGTCACCGTTCTCGGCGGTCTGCTGCTGACGGACCACCACCAGGTCGCCGTCGGTGATCGCGGCGTCGATCATGGAGTCGCCCACCACGGTGAGCATGAACAGACGGCCCTCACCGACCAGCTGGCGCGGCAGTGCCAGGACGTCCTCCACGGCCTCCTCGGCGAGGATCGGGCCACCGGCCGCGATCCGGCCGACCAGCGGGACCGAGGCGGCCCGGGTGGAGTCGGCGGTGAGCTCCTCCTGGGTGAGGGTCTGGGAGGCCTCCCGGCCGGGGGTGCGCAGCTCCACGGCGCGCGGCCGGTTCTGGTCCCGGTGCAGGTACCCCTTGCGCTGGAGCACCTTCAGCTGGTGCGCCACGCTGGAGGGGCTGGACAGGCCGACCGTGTCACCGATCTCCCGGATGGACGGCGGGTAACCCCGTTCCCGGACGTACCTCTGGATGCAGTTGAGGACACTCTGCTGGCGTGCGGTGAGTTTGGGGGTGTCGGGCACGGACGCGCCCGGATCGCCGACGGGCGAAAGAACGGTGGTGGGTCCGGAGCCGACGGCTCCGGGGTTCTCCTCCGGCACGGCCGGGCCTCCTCGGTGTTCGGTTCGGTCAGGGCCTGCGTGTGTGGCCGGTCACCGGCCACGCGGACCGGACGGCGAAGCCGGTGTGAAATCAAGGTCAACTTTAGTCGTTGCACACGGTGATATCAAACAAGCGTTCGAGAGCCTGTGGACGGGATCGCGGAGGGATTTCCCTTTGTGTTTTCGGGAGCCGATTTCCGGTGGTCGCACTTATGTGTGTACACGCGCGCCGCGGCCGTTGTCCGTGGAATGCGCGATCCGGTATGGGGTTCGTCTCGCCGTGCCCCGCCGCCACTCCGTGGCCTCGGGAGGGAGTGGAATTCGGTCGGCGGTTCGGTGTGGCGGGCGTCGGGCCGCGCGTCCGCGCCCCCTTATCCTGGGATTCGGCTCCCTCGGCCGCACCCCCCGTTTCCACCTCCTCGAACCCCGTTCCTCGGCCGCCCCGGTTCCCGGATTGGGGACACGCCGTGGGCAGGGTTGCGGGCGTCCGCCCCAGCGCCTAGGTTCGACCACAACATCTGGTGTTGACACGGGGGCCGTAGTCAATAAGTTGTGGTTAAGTAGACTCCTAGGGTTGTTGGTCGGGTACAGGAAAGCCAGGTGAACCGGGATGCACTGTCCGTTCTGCCGTCATCCGGACACCAGGGTGATCGACAGCAGGTCCACCGACGACGGCGCGGCCATCCGGCGCCGCCGGACCTGCCCCGTCTGTGAACGCCGCTTCACCACGCAGGAGACCGTCCTGCTGATGGTCGCCAAGCGGTCCGGGGTCACCGAACCCTTCAGCCGCACCAAGATCATCGCCGGAGTGCGCCGCGCCTGCCAGGGCCGTCCCGTCTCCGAGGACGCCCTCGCCAAGCTCGGCCAGCAGGTCGAGGAGGAGATCCGGGGCCGCGGCGTGGCCGAGGTGCCCGCCCACGAGATCGGCCTGGCCATCCTGGGCCCCATGCGCGACCTGGACGAGGTCGCCTACCTGCACTTCGCCAGCGTCTACCGCGGGTTCGAGAGCCTCGCCGACTTCGAGGCCGAGATCGCCAGCCTGCGGGAGGACCGCGAGGGCCAGACGGAGCCCGCGGTCGACACCACCGGGTAGGACCCGGTACGCCACCGCGAGGTGGGCGGAAGCACGGCGGACACCGTACTCCGCACCACCCCGAACACACATGAACGTCCGCGCGGTCACCGCCGGGTCCGCGCATGACCTTCGGGGGAGACACTGCCATGGCGCGAAAGACGAGCGGTACGGCCCAGCGCGGGGGCAAGGGCCTGAGCTTCGCCCGGGTCAACACCACCGAGGGCGTCCATCCCTACGACACCCTCGAATGGGAACTCCGCGACGTCGTCATGACCAACTGGCGCGACGGCACCGTCAACTTCGAGCAGCGCGGCGTCGAGTTCCCCTCCTCCTGGTCGGTGAACGCCACCCAGATCGTGGCGAGCAGGTACTTCCGCGGTGCCGTGGGCACGCCGGAGCGCGAGTGGAGCCTCAAGCAGCTCATCGACCGCGTCGTCGGCGTCTACACGAGCACCGGCCGCGAGCACGGCTACTTCGCCTCCGACCAGGACGCCGAGGTCTTCGACCACGAACTCAAGTACGCCCTGGCCCACCAGCTGTTCAGCTTCAACTCGCCGGTCTGGTTCAACGTCGGCACCTCCTCGAAGGCCCAGGTCTCCGCGTGCTTCATCCTGTCCGTGGACGACACGATGGAGTCGATCCTGGACTGGTACAAGGAGGAGGGGCTGATCTTCAAGGGCGGCTCCGGCGCGGGGGTGAACCTGTCGCGCATCCGCTCCAGCAAGGAGCTGCTGTCCTCCGGGGGCTCGGCCTCGGGCCCGGTCTCCTTCATGCGGGGCGCGGACGCCTCCGCCGGGACCATCAAGTCCGGCGGTGCCACCCGCCGGGCCGCCAAGATGGTGGTGCTCGACGTGGACCACCCCGACATCGAGGAGTTCGTCGAGGCCAAGTCCCGTGAGGAGCACAAGATCCGCGCCCTGCGCGACGCGGGCTTCGACGTGGACCTGGGCGGCGACGACATGTTCAGCGTCCAGTACCAGAACGCCAACAACTCCGTCCGCGTGTCCGACGCGTTCATGCGCGCCGTGGAGACCGGTTCCGAGTTCGGCCTGACCTCCCGCACCACGGGTGACGTCGTCGCCACGGTCGACGCGAAGGAGCTCTTCCACCGGATGGCCCGCGCCGCGTGGGAGTGCGCCGACCCGGGCATCCAGTACGACGGCACCATCCAGGACTGGCACACCAACCCCGAGAGCGGCCGCATCAGCGCGAGCAACCCGTGCTTCCCCGCGGACCAGAGAGTCCTGACCGACCGCGGTCACATCCCCATCGGTGACCTGGTCCGCCGCGCCGCGGAGGGGGAGACCTTCGCGGTGTACACCAACGACGTCACCGCGGACACGGACGCGAGGGACACGGTGGTGGCCACCGTGCCCACGCGGTACATGGTCACCGGAGTCAACGAGATCCTCGAACTGCGATTCAGCGACGGGTCCGTCCTGCGCTGCACCCCCAACCACCGGGTGTGGACCGGCAACCGAGGTTGGGTGCACGCGGAGGACCTGGAGAAGGAGGACGAGGTCGTCCGTTCCTTCCAGTACGCCCCGAGGAGCAACCCCGAGCAGAACGTTCCGGCTGAGGCACTGGAGGCGGCCCGGCAGGCGGCGCGGACCACCGGCGTGCGCGGTGTCGTCCTCCCGGAGAAGTGGGACGAGGATCCCGACCTGGCCCACTACCTCGGATGGTTGGTCGGGGATGGTTCGATCGACGACAACAAGGTGGTGACCGTCTACGGGACAGCCGAGGAACAGGCCGAGGTCCTGCCCCGACACCTGGATCTGATCGAGCGGATCACCGGGCACCGGAGCAAGCCCAGCCTCCAGCCCAACGGCACCCAGCAGCTCAGGGTCACACGCAGGGCGATGGTCGCCTTCGTTCGCGCGCTCGGGCTCGGGGCCCGAGCGGCGGACAAGTCCGTGCCACCCGCGATGTTCGAGGCTTCGGAGGAGACCGTCCTCGAGTTCCTCCAAGGGCTGTTCGACGCGGACGGATGCGTGGTGGACCAGAGGAAGAAGGGAACACGCCACGTCGGTCTGGGGAGTCGATCAGAGCGGCTCGTGCGCGAGGTCCAGGAGCTTCTGGCCCCGTTCGGGATCGCCAGCCGCGTGTACCGGACCAGCGAGGGGAGGCGTGACACCTTCACCTACACACGCAAGGACGGGACCAGCGTCTCCTACGGGAGCGACGGTCCGTTCTTCGACCTCCGTGTCTCGTCCTCGTTCCTCACGGAGTACTCGGCGCTCGTCAACTTCTCGATCGAGAGCAAGCGCGAGAAACTGGGTGCGGCCCTGGACCATCGAACGACGTACCGGACCCGCACCACCGCACGGCTGGTCTCCCGCGAGTCCCAGGGGTTCGAGACGACCTACAACCTCACCGAGCCCCGTAACCACTCCTACGTCGTGGGCGGCACGGTCGTCGCCAACTGCAGTGAGTACCTCAGTCTGGACGACTCGTCCTGCAACCTGGCCTCGGTCAACCTGCTCAAGTTCCTGCGCGAGGACGACACGTTCGACGTCGAGGGGTTCACCAGCCTCGTCGAACTGGTGATCACGGCGATGGACGTCTCCATCACCTTCGCGGACTTCCCCACGGAGCGGATCGGTGAGACCACCCGCGCCTACCGGCAGCTGGGGATCGGCTACGCCAACCTGGGCGCCCTGCTCATGGCCACCGGCCACGCCTACGACTCCGAGGGCGGGCGGGCCGTGGCCGCCTCGATCACCTCGCTGATGACCGCCGCCGCCTACCGCCGCAGCGCCGAACTGGCCGGTGTGGTCGGACCCTACGAGGGATACGCGCGCAACGAGAAGGCGCACGAACGCGTGATGCGCAAGCACTCGGCCGCCAACGACGACCTGCGCACCGTCGGGACCCTGGAGGAGCCCGTCCACGCGGCCGCCACCCAGGAGTGGGTCCGCTGCCTGGAGACCGGTGGACGCCACGGCTGGCGCAACGCCCAGGCCAGCCTCCTGGCCCCCACCGGGACCATCGGGTTCATGATGGACTGCGACACGACCGGGATCGAGCCGGACTTCTCGCTGGTCAAGTACAAGAAACTGGTCGGCGGCGGGTCCATGCGGATCGTCAACCAGGCGATCCCCCGGGCGCTGCGGAACCTGGGGTACCAGGACGAGCAGATCGAGCCGATCGTCGACCACGTGGCCGAGCACGGGCACGTGGTGGACGCCCCCGGGCTGCGTCGGGAACACTACGAGGTGTTCGACTGCGCCATGGGGCGCCGGTACATCCAGCCCATGGGGCACGTGCGCATGATGGCGGCCACCCAGCCGTTCCTGTCGGGGGCGATCTCCAAGACGGTGAACGTGCCGGAGGCGGCGACGGTCACCGACTTCGAGGAGATCTACTACGAGGGCTGGCGCCTGGGGCTCAAGGCCCTGGCCGTCTACCGGGACAACTGCAAGGTGGGTCAGCCCCTGTCCACCTCGGGGGCGGCCGGGGAGACCGTGGAGGCGCCGAAGCCCGTGCGGCGGCGCCTGCCCAAGAAGCGGCCGAGCGAGACCACCTCGTTCTCGGTGGGCGGCGCCGAGGGCTACATCACCGCGGGCTCCTACCCCGACAGCGGGCTCGGGGAGGTGTTCCTCAAGCTCGGCAAGCAGGGTTCCACCCTGGCCGGGGTGATGGACGCCTTCTCCATCGCGGTCTCCATCGCCCTCCAGTACGGGGTTCCGCTGGAGACCTACGTCGAGAAGTTCACCAACATGCGGTTCGACCCGGCGGGCATGACGGACGATCCGGACATCCGTATGGCGCAGTCGGTGGTGGACTACATCTTCCGCCGCCTCGCCCTGGACCACCTGCCCCACGAGGAGCGGGCCGCCCTGGGAGTGCTCTCCGCCTCGGAGCGTGAGGCCCGGGTCCACGGCGAGGACCCGGTCCAGGCGGCCGTCCAGGTGGAGTCGTACGCGCAGTCGGCGGCCCCGACCGAGGCACCGGCCGCGCGGGAGGGCCACCCCAGCGAGAACTTCTCGGAGGGGTTCATGGCCGACGCGCCCCTGTGCACCACCTGCGGGACCAGGATGCGCCCGTCCGGCAGCTGCTACGCCTGCGAGGGCTGCGGCGCCACCAGCGGCTGCAGCTGAACCGGGCGCACCGCCCCGGGACGCCGGTCCCGGGGCGTGGTCCACACCTGTGGTTGGCGGGGGAGGCGAGCGGGTAACCCTTGGAACCCCGGCGGAAGGTGGTTCCCATGCTGATAGCCGCGATCCTGCGGGCGAAGGGCCCGGAGGTGGTGAGCGTCGCCCCCGAGGAGACCGTCGCCCGGCTGCTCACCGAACTCGCCCGGCACAACATCGGTGCCGTCGTCGTCGCGGAGGGCGAAACCCTCGTCGGGATCGTCTCCGAGCGCGACGTCGTCCGTCACCTGGAGCGCCGGGGCCCCGAGGTCCTGTCCGCCCCCGTCTCCGACATCATGACCGCCGACGTGGTCACCTGCACCCCCGAGGACACCGTCGAGGAGGTCAGCGAACGCATGACCGTGCGCCGGTTCCGGCACGTCCCGGTGACCTCGCAGGGACGGCTGGCCGGGATCGTCAGTATCGGTGACCTGGTCAAGAGCCGCCTCCGGGTGCTGGAGGACGACCGCGCCCAGCTGGAGGCCTACATCCACGGCCGCTAGGCCTCCGAACGGTCGCCGGAGGCCACGGCGACGGCGGCGGTCGCCGCGGTCACCCCCAGGACGGCGGGCCACGAACCGACCTTCCTGGCCAGCGGGTGCGAGAGGCCGAAGGCGGCCACGTACACGCCGGTCAGCGCGATGGCGGTGCCCAGGCCGGAGCTGCGGCGCGTGGTCTCGAAGGCCGCGGCGCCGAACCCGGCCAGGACCGCGCCGCCGAGGGGCCGGTTTCCGGTGGCGCGCGCCACGGAGTAGCCGCCGATCAGCCCGGCGGTGGTCAGGACGGCACTGGGTACTGCGGGCATGGAGGGCTCCCCGTTCCGGGTGTTTCGGTCATGACGAGGCTAGTCCCAGCCCACGGAGGTGCGCCATGCGGCGCGCGAGGGTCACCGTGCGGCTGACACCGCGTCACGCTCGGGACACGACCCATGGGTTTCGGCTGGCCGTCGTGCCAAGCTAGGGGCTGACCACTACCGGTTTGTCCCGCGATGAACCCGCTCCGACCTGGAACCAGATCGCGGTACGCGACGTCGAAGCCGATAGTTCCCGACGTTCCGCCACAAGGAAGTGCATGCCTATGTCGTTCGCGCAAACGGTGCGCGGCGCGGCTGGCGCGGTCGCCCAGGGGGGCGACCCGCGTCAGGCCGTGACCGACGCAGTCCAACAGGCCGCGGGCCAGGTGACCGGTCAGCGGTCCGGTCAGAGTTCGGAGGGCGGCCTCGATCCCCGGGACTTCGTCGCGGCACGTGAGCAGGGCGCCTCCGTCGACACCCGGATCGAGCAGAAGACCACCTCGCTCAGCAACGCGGGCGAGGCCCTCAACCGCAGCTACTACGAGCGCGGCCAGGGCGGTCCCGTCCACGTCATCTGCCCGATGGTGATCCCCCGGGGACGCACCTTCGTCACGATGCTCCCCGCGATCGCCCTGGTCGTCATCGGTGTCATCGGGTTCTCGACCGCCGCCGCCACGGCCGCGGTCACCGGTGCCAACCCCCTGCTCAACCCCTTCTTCGGCGTCCACTACTGGATCATCACCGCGGCCGTCACCGGCTTCATGTGGTGGCGCCAGGGCATGGTCATGGTTCCCGAGGGCTGCCAGGCCATCGTGACCCGCTTCGGCAAGATGGAGAACCTCTACCAGCCGGGCAGGGTCACCCTGTTCAACCCCTGGAAGCGCGTCTCCTACATCGTCAACACCACACGCGAGTACCCGTTCAACGCCCCGATCCGCTCGGCACCCACCAAGAGCGGCGTCCAGGCCTCGGTCGACCTGTTCGTGCAGTTCAAGATCGAGAACGCCACCGACTTCGTCTACACCCTGGGTGGCGTCCCCGGCTTCCAGGAGAAGCTCAACAACGCCATCAGTGAGACCACCCGCAGCCTCATCTACGAGCAGGAGGCCTCGGCGATCTACGACATGGTCGGGGAGAGCACCCAGGCCCTGCTGGACGCCCTCAACCGCCAGTTCGGCGGAATCGTGGTTCTGACGAGCGCCAACATCACCCACGCCGAGCCCTCCAGCCAGGAGTACCGGATGGACCTGGCGGCGCCCGAGATGGTCCGGGTGGCCAAGGACGCCTACACCTTCGAGTACGAGCTCCAGCTGCGCAAGGAGCAGAACGAGGGTGACCTGAACAAGGAGCTCGCCACCCTCAACGAGACGCTCTCCGCGATCCAGGCCGACATCGCCCAGTACCAGGCGCAGATGGACACCGCCCTGGAGCGCGAGACCAACCGGGCCCGCGCCACGGCCCGGCAGCGCTTCGTGGAGGCCGAGTCCGAGGCCAACGCCAACGCCGCGCTCCTTCAGGCCCAGGCCCTGGACATCCGCGCGGTCAGCGCCGCCGAGGCCCCCGAGATCCTCAACTACCGCTTCCGGGAGAACCTCCTGGACAAGCTGGAGTCGGTCGCGGACAGCCTCCCGCAGGTGCTGCGGATCGGTTCCGGTGACGGCGCCAGCGTCGACTACCTGCGGATCGCCCAGGAGATCATCGGGCAGACCGACGCCGCCCTGTTCTCCGACGAGGACATGGCCGCGATCCGTGAGCGTCTGGGCGCCATCAACGCCCGCATCACCGAGCGCCAGCAGGAGATCAGCGCCATCGTCGAGGACGAGGCGGACGAGCGCCGCCGCCCCTCGGCCGAGGACCCCGGAGAGGACCTGGTGGAGGAGATCCGCCAGTCGGTGAGCGACGGCGCCATCGACGAGCGCATCTCCGAGTCCGCCGCCGACGGGCCCGAGCCCTCCGCGGCACCGTTCCAGAACCCGCAGGACCCGCCGCTGCCCCCGTGGTCGCAGGGCGGTTCCGAGGGTCAGCACCCGGGAGGTCAGTAGATGAGTGAGCCCTTCAACCCGGGCGGCGGCTCCAACATCAAGGAGTCCCTGGCCTCGTGGAGCGACCTCGCGGGTCTGCTGCGCGGCGGTGACCAGGGCGCCATCGTCCCCGTGGTCATACCGCGCGACAACCGCGGCCTGCGCTGGACCATCCTGGTCTGGTTCGGCCTGTTCGCGATCTGCTCCGCCCTGATGATGTCGCTGCACGTCGCCTTCGGCGGCGCCGTGGCCGGCCTCGCCTACGGCACTCTGGCCGTGCCCACCCTGTTCGTCGGCATCCTCAGCGTGCTCGCCGCCGGTCTGTGGTGGTGGCGCGGCGCGATCGTGGAGATCGAGGAGGGCACCACCGGCATCCTCACCAAGTACGGCGCGTTCGCCAAGAGCATCGGCCCGGGCCGCCACTACCTGTGGCACCCGTGGTCGCGCGTGGACTTCGTGGTGGACACCCGCACGGAGATCCCCTACACGGCCCCGGTGCTGGCCTGCCCCACCCGGGAGAACGTGCCGCTGAAGTCGATCGAGTTCTTCCTGAAGTTCCGGATCGAGGAGCCGTACCGGTTCGTCACCTCGATCGGCGCGAGCAACTTCGACCTGGTGCTGTCGAGCGCGGTGCAGGACGCCATCCGCCAGCGCAGCCGCATGGTCAACACCGAGTCCGCCTACGACCTGCGCGGCTCCAACGTCGAGGACATGCGCAGCCTGCTCAACGCCCAGCTGCACAAGTACGGCGTGACCATCACCGGCTGCAACATTCCGGACGTGCAGCTGCCCAGCCAGTACCAGCAGCACCTGGCCACCCGGGAGCGGGTCGCCAAGGAACTGGTCGCCTACGAGCAGGAGTGGGAGCTCACGCGCAAGCGCCGCATCGACACCCTGCTCATGGACATCGAGCGCTCCAAGAAGACCCGCGACGCCAAGATCGTCGAGGTCAACGCCTCCCTCAACAAGGCGCGCAAGGACGTGGCGCAGATGCTGGAGGAGCAGGAGACCGAGGCCCAGCGGGTGCGGTACGAGATCGAGACGCGCGGCCGGGCCGACCTGGTCGCCGCCGAGAACGAGGCCAAGGCGCAGCACCGGCTGGCCACCGCCTACCGCGACAACCGGGCGGTGCTGGAGTACGAGCTGGCCCGCCGCCGCCTGGACGTGGGCGCCGCGCTGGCCGAGCGGGCACCGCGCCCGGTCGTGGTCCAGACGGAGGGCGGCTCCGGTGACGGCTCGGCGCTGTCCACGCTGCTCACCGCCCAGCTGCTGCCCCAGGTGCTCAACAACGGGGGCGGTTCCTCCCGTTCTCTGGGCGCCCCGTCCGCGCAGGACGTCTTCGACGGCGTGCAGGGTTCGGTGGCGGCCGCCGCCGGACGCCAGCAGCAGATGGCCGAGGAGTACCAGAGCCAGCAGGACACCGCGATGCGTCAGCAGTTCGAGCGCGGTGAGGGGTACGGAGGCGGTCGCGGGAAGCGCTGATCCCCGCTGGCCGACCGTACGCGACGGCGGAACGTGAGGGGCCCCGTCACCCACCTGGAGTCCAGGGGGTGGCGGGGCCCTCGCGTGTGTACCGGGGGAGTGCGGGCTCAGCTCGCCGTGGTCAGGGCCGAGTACCCGGCGATGTCGATCCCGTGCCGTGCGGCGATCTCCACCAGGTCCTCGACCTCACCGGCCTGGGCGACGGCCAGGTCGTCGTCGCCGACGGCGTGGGCGCGGCGCAGCGCGGTGAGGGAGTCGTGCAGACGCAGGTGAAGGGTGAGCGCGAACTCGCGCATGGTTCCTCTTCTCGGGTAGCGAGACTGCCGTGGGGGAGACCCGTGAGGGTGTCTCCCGGGGGACGCACCCATGTCTACACGTCGAGGGTGAGAGCCAGGTTGGAGCGGGACAGCGCCGAGTAAAGAGGGGGTCCGCTCCGCTCTAGTGGTCCACCCAGACGTACCAGTCGCCGGAGACGTGCTCGTAGATCCGTGATCCCTGGCCTGGCACGAAGACCCCCACCGGGATCTCCTCGGTGCTGTACGCCAGCCCGGCGGGCTGGAGGAGCCCGGCCTTCTCCACCTCGTAGTGGGTGACGTCGCCGGTCACCGACACGCTGCGCAGGGCGTACAGGCCGGTCCACTCCCCGTTGCGGGGGATGGTCGTGGGGTCGGCCACCGCGTCGCGCAGTTCGAGGAGCTGTTCGGAGGAGGCCTGCACGCGGGTCTGGAGGGGCACGTCCGCGACGGCCAGGCCCAGGGCCACGAACGCGATGAGCGGGGCGGAGATCCACCGCAGCCAGTAGTGCCGGATCATCGGACGGGCCACCGCCAGCGCGATTCCCAGGCGGAGCGCGCCCATCCCGGCCAGGAGCAGGCCGCCGCCGAGGCCGACCACGAACGTGGGCAGGTGCCCGGCGGGCATGCTGTCCTCGAAGAGCAGGACGAGTCCGATCACCGCGCACGCGGGGATGTAGAGGCGGCCGGGCGGACGGGAGGCCCAGCTGATCAGTCGCTGGCCCGGCGTCGGCTTCTCGGCGATCTCGATCAGCTTGGCCACGGACCCGTCAGGGTTCGGGCCGGAAGCTGAGGCGGACATGGCGTTCCTTCCATCGAATCCGGGTCACGGCGACGCGGGCCCGATGGGCGGCCGAGGGGCGCGAACGGGCCGCGTCACAGTCGATTCGGCCGACGCGGTGCGGCCTGCTCCACAGGATAGAGCAGAGGCGGGGCGTGTTCGGGGCGACGGGGCGAAATGGCGGGAGCTTTCCCCCGGGCCATGGAGCGGGCCCGGAGCCGGACGGGCCGGGACCCACGAAGGCGGGGTGAGAGGACCAGGTAGTCCCACGACCACCGTCCCCCGCCGACAGCCATCAGGACGCACACGGCCGTGACCAGCGCGGTCGCCCCCCAGGAGCCGAACGGGGACGGGTCGGCGGCCGTCGTGGTCAGTGTTCCGACCACGGCCGACAGGGCCAGGAGCGGGCCGGTCAGCCATGTGAGCAGACCCACGGCGAAGGACACGGCGAGCGCGACCAGCAGCGCCGGGACGACCGGGGCGACGAGCCCGGCCGCGGGCATCCCGGAGTCGGACAGCCGGTCCGCGACCAGGTCCACCCGGCCGCGCAGGGCCAGCCCGTACTCCGCGAACACCCAGCCCACCCCCACCCGGGTGGCCGCGGCGATGACGTCGTAGAGGCGGCCGTGCAGGAACGGCGGCGCGGACCGGCGCTTCGGGGCGGCGCGGGCCGGGAGGCGCGGTGGGGGTACGGGCCGTGTTCTCGGCCTGGTGTGCTGCATGTCCATTCCTCCCGGCGGCCCGGCACGGCGGTTCCAACAAGCGGAAACTACCGAACGTCACACCTCATGACTGGGTGTGACGCTCGGTGAGTCGCGCAAAACCCGCCGGATCGGCCACCGCGAGACCGGGCGGACCGGCTGGAGGGCGCCGCCCGGGTCCCGGCCGATCACCCCGGTCGTCGTCGAACCGGCCCGGAAGGTCACCGGACCGCCCTAGGGTTGTGGCGTGCCGACGACGACTCCCCCGAAGAACAGCCCCTCCCCGAAGAGCGATCCGCCGCCCGCTCCGACCTCCGAGGTCGAGGACGAACTCCGCGCCTCCGGCGCGCGGGTGGTGGCCGGTGTGGACGAGGTGGGCCGAGGCGCCTGGGCCGGGCCCCTCCTGGTCTGCGCCGCGATCCCCGGAGAGGGCGAGCCCCCCGCCGGTCTCACCGACTCCAAACGCCTGACCCCCAAACGGCGCCGCGAGCTCGCCGCGCAGATCGAACCCTGGGTGGCCGACCACGCCTTCGGCTGGTCCGAGGCGACCGAGATCGACGAGGTCGGCATGACCGAGGCCCTGCACCGGGCCGCCCGCCGGGCCCTCGACGCGCTGGAACCCCGCCCCGACGCCGTGATCCTGGACGGGCGCCACGACTTCATCGGTCGGCCCTGGCGCGTGCGCACCCAGGTCAAGGGCGACCTCACCTGCGTGAGCGTGGCCGCCGCCGCGATCCTGGCCAAGGTGCGCCGCGACGCCTTCATGGCCGAGCTGGCCGAGGAGCACCCCGGCTACGGATTCGAGAGGGCGGCGGGGTACCCCTCGCCCACGCACCGCACGACCCTGGCCGAGCACGGCCCCACCCCCCAGCACCGCATGAGCTGGTCCTACCTCGACGACCTGCCCCGATGGAGCCACCTGCGCCGGGTGCGCCCCGCTCTCGGCGGCCAGATCCCGCTGCTCTGATCCGTGCCGGGGCGGCCCGCGACACGCCGCCCCGCACTGGACATCCGGCCCCACTTGGGGCAAGGCTGTTCCTGGACCGTGCCCGCCGAGCACGGGCCCAGAGGAAGACGACCTGGCCCACGGCCGGATCGCGGGTGTCGGCCCCCTCCGACCCCGGCCCACCCCGGGCCGACCACGCGACCCCCACGCAGGAAGGGGCTACGGATGACGCGCGAGACGCTCTCCACCGCCGCCGCGCAGCCGGACCGCGCCTCGGGACTGGACCGCCTACGCGCCGCCTACCACCGGGTTCCGCTCGGGCGCCGCCTGGTGGCGGCCCTGGTCGTGCTCACGGTGGCCGCCGTCGTGGCCTTCGTCCTGAGCCTGCCCGTGCTCAACGTCCTGCTCGGCACGCTGCTGGCGCTGGTGGCGTTCTCGGCCCTGATGCGCTCCCTCGACGCCCTCCTCACCGTCGTGGTCTCGGTGGTCTGGCTGGCCATCGCCATGCCGCTGTTCCAGATCCCCCTCACCGGCGAGCCCGTCACCCTGCTGGTCCTGCCGCTGCCCCTCCTGGTGGTCCTCGCGGCGGGTCGCGCCCGGGAGTTCCCCGCCTGGCACACCGCCCTGCTCTCGCTCACCGCCGGGCTGGTCGCCGGGTTCTCCGTGGCCCTGTTCGGCATGATCGTCGAACCCTTCCCCGCCGGAGCGGGGATCGCCGCCCTCTACGTCGCCGCGGGAGCCTGCCTGCTCTGGCGGCTGGTCGCCTCCGGACAGGTGGCCAAGGAGAGCCGGGAGAACGACGAGAAGCGGAGGAACAGCACCTCCAGATCCGGGCCGGGGCCACGGGACACCCAGGCACCCCGGGGGAACACCTCCGGGAAGCCGGGCCGGAACGGCACCCCCGGCGGTCCCGACGGCCAGGCGGGCGCCCAGGGCCTGCGCGGCCGGGGCTCCGACGCCCCGCGCCGTGGCGCGGCCGCCGCCGACGGGGAGGAGGAGCCCGTCCCCGTGGACGTGGCGCTGGCCGAGCTGGAGGGCATGATCGGCCTCGACCCCGTGAAACAGCAGGTCCGGGGGATCGCCGCCTCCATCGAGGCCGCCCGGCTGCGCGCCGACGCCGGACTGTCCGTGGAACGCCCCCTGCGCCACCTGGTCTTCTCCGGGCCGCCCGGCACCGGCAAGACCAGCGTCGCCCGCACCCTCGCCACGATCTTCCACTCCTTCGGCCTCCTGCCCACCTCCCGGGTGGTCGAGGCCCAGCGCGCCGACCTCGTGGGCGAGTACCTCGGTGCCACCGCCATCAAGACCAACGAGCTCATCGACAGCGCCCTGGGCGGGGTGCTGTTCGTCGACGAGGCCTACTCCCTGGTCAACGAGGGCGACGGCCAGGCCGACCGGTTCGGCAACGAGGCCGTCCAGACGCTGCTCAAGCGGGCCGAGGACGACCGCGACCAGCTGGTCGTCATCCTGGCCGGGTACGAGAAGGAGATGGACGCCTTCCTGGCCACCAACCCCGGCCTGGCGTCCAGGTTCTCCACCCGCATCAGCTTCCCCAGCTACTCCTCCGCCGAACTGTTCCGCATCGCGGAGACCCTCGTGGCCCAGCGCGGCGACCTCCTCGACCCCGACGCCGCCCGCACGCTGCGGCGGCGGTTCGACCAGACCGTGCAGCGCGAGGCCGTCGACGAGCTCGGCAACGGCCGCTTCGCCCGCTCCATGGTGGAGAAGGCCTCCCAGGCCCGGGACGTCCGTGTCGTCACCTCCGGGGCCAGCGGCGACGAACCCGCCCCCCGCCCCACCGCCGACGCCCTGGTCACCGTGCACGCGGCGGACGTCGAGTCCGCCTACTCCGAGCTGACCTCGCGTCTTCCGGGGTTCGGGGAGTCCCCCGGCCTGGAGGAGGCGATGGCCGAACTCGACGGGATGATCGGCCTGGAACCGGTCAAGGAGCAGGTGCGCTCTCTGGTCGCCCAGCTGCGCGTGGCCCGCCTGCGCGAGGAGCAGGGACTGCCCCACCAGCCGCCCATGCGGCACTTCGTCTTCACCGGCCCGCCCGGCACCGGCAAGACCACGGTCGCGCGCGTGCTCGGCCGGGTCTTCTCCGCCCTGGGCATGCTGGGCCGCTCCGAGGTGGTGGAGGCCCAGCGCGCCGACCTCGTCGGTGAGCACCTGGGCGCGACCGCGGTCAAGACCAACCGCCTGGTGGACCGCGCCCTGGGCGGGGTGCTGTTCATCGACGAGGCCTACTCCCTGGTCAACCCGGGGTACAGCGGCGGCGACGCCTTCGGTGCCGAGGCCATCCAGACCCTGCTCAAGCGGGCCGAGGACGACCGCGACCGGCTGGCGGTGGTGTTGGCGGGCTACACGGACGAGATGGACCGGTTCCTGGCCTCCAACGCCGGGCTGTCCTCCCGGTTCAACGTGCGGGTCCGGTTCCCGTCCTACAGCCCGGACGAGCTGTCCGAGATCGCGGACACGGTGGCCGCGCGCACCGGGGACGCCTTCGACGACACGGCCCGCGAGGACCTGCACAGCATCTTCACCCACGTCTGCGAGACCGGGTGGATCGACGAACTGGGCAACGGACGCTTCGCGCGGTCCCTCTACGAACGGGCCTGCTCCCACCGTGACCTGCGGGTCTCCCAGGAGGTGGGGGAGTCGGCCACCGCCGCCGAGCTGACCGTGGTCACCAGCGAGGACGTACGCAGGGCCTACTCCGACGCGACCCAGCAGAGCTAGGGAATCCCGGACCCCGCCCTGCTACTGTCCAGTACATGACCGCTGCACCCACATCCTCCGAGTCCCCCGTCAGGCAGGCGCTGATCCTCGCTGGAGGACAGGCCACCCGGCTGCGGCCCTACACCGACACCCGCCCCAAGGCGATGGTGGAGGTGGCCGGACGGCCCATCATCGACTACCAGCTGGAGTGGCTGGCCTCGCACGGAGTCGAGCAGGTCGTCGTCTCGTGCGGCTACAAGGCCGAGGTCCTGCGCGAGCACCTGGAGAACCGGCCGGACGGCCCCGAGATCACCCTGCTGGTCGAGGACGAGCCGCTGGGCCGGGGCGGCGCCCTGCGCTACGCCGCGACCGGGCTCCGCGACCCCGGGGCCCCGTACTTCGCCCTCAACGGCGACGTGCTCACCTGGTTCCCGCTGGACGAACTCACCCGGCGCCACCGTGCCAGGGGCGGCCTCGGGACCCTGGCCCTGGCCCAGTTCCGCACCACGTGGGGCATCGTCGACGTCGACGGCGACGACCGGATCGAGGGTTTCACCCAGAGCCCGCTGCTGCCGGTGTGGATCAACGCGGGCGTCTACCTGTTCGAGCCGGGCCTGACGCCGCTGCTGCCGACCAGGGGTGACCACGAGTCCTCGACCTTCCCCGACCTGGCCAAGGAGGGGAAGCTGACGGCCTACCGGATCGACGGTTTCTGGCGCGGTGTGGACACCGCGAAGGACGTCAAGGAGGCGGGCGCGGAGATCGAGGCCATGCGCGGGACCGAGGGCTGAGCGCCCGCCCGATCGGAATCGCGGGGTGACGGGGCACCGGGGCGGTGGGTATCGTCTGCGTCGTGACGAATGACGGTTTCCTCCTCTCCAGTGCCCCCAACTTCCGTGACCTCGGCGGCCACCGCACGAGGGAAGGCCGTACCGTGCGCGGCGGTCTCCTCTACCGTTCCGACGCCCTGCACACCATCGCGGACCACGACCTCCCCGTGTACCAGGGGTTCGGCATCCGCCAGCTGATCGACCTGCGCACCCACCACGAGCGCGACCGCCTGCCCGACGTCGTCCCGGAGGGCGCCGAGTACGCCGCCGTGGGCGTCCAGAACGCGGAGGCCGCGGGCGCCAACTTCGTCGACCTCCTCGCGGACCCCGACCGGGCCAGGGCCATGTTCGGTGACGGAGCGGCGGAGCGGTTCATGCTGGAGGTCTACCGCGCCCTCGTCTTCGACACCGAGGCCCTGGACGGCTACCGCGACCTGGTCGAACGCGCCGCCAAGGGGCCGACGGCCCTCGTCTTCCACTGCAGCGCGGGCAAGGACCGCACCGGCTGGGGCGCGGCGCTGCTGCTCACCCTCCTGGGGGTCGACCGCACGGCGGTCACCGAGGACTTCCTGGTCAGCAACGAACGCCAGGCCAACACCGACCACTGGATGCGCCAGCTGTCCAAGGACAGCCAGCTCCCGTGGGAGGACGTGGAGCCCATGACCCGTGTCCGCGCCTCCTACCTGGACACCGCCTTCGCCCACGTCGACGAGGTGTACGGCTCCTTCGACGCCTACGTGGCCGACGGCCTGAAGCTCTCCGAGGGGACCCTGGAGGCCCTCAGGACCCGGATGCTCGTCTGACAGTCCGCCCCAGGTTGTGTCGTTCCTGCAGGATGGCCTCCTGCCTGACAACGGATACGAAGCCGTCCACATGGCGCTTTGGATCGTTGAGTGTCAGCTCCCTGCGAAGGGAGACCGCTTCGGCGACGGCGTTCACGGCTTCCTCATGTCGGCCGAGCTCGTCCAGCTCATCGGAGAGACCGTGCAGGAACCCGGCCAGTTTGGGCATGTAGATGATGGGATGTCGGCGGACCAGGGTGCGGAGCAGCTCTGTGGCCTGAGCCAGCACCTCCACGGATTCCTCGCGCTGGTCTGCCGCGTACAGGTCGATGGAGTAGTCGTCCAGGAGCTTGACGAGCTCGGGTGCGTGGACGTCAGGGTCGAAGCCGGGCAGAGCTCGAAGGAGCCTGACGGCCTTCGCCCTGACATCGATGGCTTCCTTCGTCCGGCCCGACTGCGAGAGAGCTCCGGCCTGCCTTCCCAGTGCTTGCGCGAGACCCGGAGTGTGGATCGCGGGGTGCCGCGTGGTGAGTGCACGCCGAAGTGCCACCTCCTCAGCCGCCACCTTCGTGGCCGCCTCCGCACGACTCTGCTCAAGCAGTACCTCAGTCTCGTCGCCCAGTTCCTCCGCACGCGCGAGCAACTGGGAAGTTGACCATTCCCTCAGTCCTTCAGGCCCCAGGGGCAATGACCACACCTTGGAGGCGGGATGAGGAACACTCATGCCTGTGCTGCTCCTCCGCGGCGGCCAGGTGTGGTCTGGTTCGGCACGATCGAGCAGGGACAGAAGCCTTTCGGCAGTGATTCGCTTCCCAGGATCGCGTTGCCAGCACTGGGTGATGATGGTGCGCAGGGGTTCGGGCACGCTCTCCGGCACCTCAGGGCGTTTGGTGAGCAGGAGTCCGACGCTCGCCAGGGCGGTGTCGCCTTGGAAGGGGTTGGAACCAGTGGCGGCGAAGCACAGAACCGTGCCCAGAGCGAAGATGTCGACAGCTGGGCTCACCTGGGGGTCCTTCGCCTTCACCTGCTCCGGCGCCATGTAGGAGGGGGTCCCCAGGATCGCTCCGGTGTGGGTGATCCGGGTGTCCTCGTCAGGACGGGCGATGCCGAAGTCGATGATCCTCGGCCCGTCCTGTGCCACCAGGATGTTGGCGGGCTTGAGGTCACGGTGGGTCAGCTTGTCGGCGTGGATCGCCTGAAGGCCTTCGGCCAACCCTGCGGCCAGGACCTTCAACGAGCTCACGTCGAGTGGCCCGTAGGAGGTGATCAGCCTTGCCAGCGAAGGCCCCTGAATGTAGTCGCTGGTGATCCAGGGTTCCGCCGCCGCGGTGTCGGCCTCCACCACCTGCGCGGTGTGGAAGCCGCCCACGCGACGGGCCATCTCGACCTCGCGGGTGAAACGGGCACGGAACTCCGGGTTGCGGACGTGTTCGGCCCGGATGGTCTTGACGACCACCTTCCTGCCGGAGACCGTTCGGCCCAGGTACACACGGCCCATCCCACCTTCGCCCAGGCGGTGGGTGAGTCGGTACCGGCCGATCCGTTTCGGGTCACTGGGGTCCAGGGGGTCCACTCTGCTCGCTCTCCAGTTCATCGGGGGGAGGCCATTGTCCCAACGGCAGTGGTTGGGACGGGCCAGAAGCGGGGGAGGTTCGTGGAGGAGGACGCGTGTCGGTTTCCGGCCGAGAGAACACGGGCCGATGGCAGGTGCCCGCCCCGACCAGGTTCCACCGGTCACTCTCCAGCGGGTCGGCGACACCGGGGCTCGCCTGGGGCCGCCGAGCAGGCACGTGAGGCAGGTCGCCGTGGGCCTCCCGGGCGGACGTTTCGACACCGCCGCTTCGAGTGGTGTGGCGCCGGGCCAGGGACCTCACCAGCCCCGGCCCCGGGTGCGTGGACACCCCGGTGGGCCGGTCGCCCTACAGCGCGTCGAGTCTCCGGCGGAGGTCGCTCTCACTGGTGGCGCTGAACAGCTCCTCCGTGAGGGTGGCCAGCACCGTCGCGCGGTCCTGGCCCCGGTCGAGCATGCGGCGGGCCGCCGCCCACAGGTTGGCGGGACGGCCGTCCCAGAGTCTCTTGGCCAGGCGTTCGTGCCGGTCCAGCTCGCGTTCCCGCTTGGGGTCCAGGCCGGTGACCGGGCGGTACCAGCGGTCCTGCCCGGTGGAGTGGTGGCGCCCGCTGTGCGGGGTGGCGGCCTCGTACTCGCCGTAGTGGTCCAGTCTCAGCAGGGCCCTGCGGCCCCTGGAGGTGTCCGGGGCGAACTCCTCCGGGGCGCCGGTGACGATCTCGCTGGCCAACAGGGGGAACGCGAACATCCGTCGGGCCAGGGACGCGAAGTCGCCGTCGGGGAGCAGCCGCCGGACCGCCTCCTGGCGCAGTCCCAGGGGCCGGGCCGGGTCCCGGTAGGTCGCGGCGAAGGCCGAGATGGTCTCCCACACCGCGTCCAGCGTGGCGCCCACGGCGACCTCCGGGAGCTGGGAGCGGGCACCGGCCCAGCGCACCCAGGCGGCGAGGACGTGCGGCATGGCCTCCTGCTCCTCGGGCAGCAGCACCACCCGGCCGGGCAGCCAGTGGAGCAGGAACGACTCCACCTTGCGGGGGCTCACGCGCAGCGGTCGGCCCGAGTCCACGTCACAGCCGTGCGCGATGATGTGGTCCGCGCACCGGCTCGCCGCGTAGGAGTCCGACAGCTCCGCCGCCTGGTCCGAGGCGAGGAAGCGCGCGGCCAGCACCGCGCGCCGGTCGCGCCGCCAGACGGGGACCGGCGAGGCCGCGACCCCCTCGGGAGGCAGGGGGAGCCGCTGCACCCGGGACACGGCTAACGCGAAGTGCGAGGCCAACGACCCACCGGTGAGGTCGGCGGCGGAGATCCCGACCGGTTCCACGGTCGGTCCGGTCGAGGGGTCCGCCACCGCACCCGTGACCACCCGTTCCGTGCGCTCCAGCGCTCGGGAGAGCAGGGACCGCGCCTCGCTCAGCTCCAACCGCTCGAACCGGGCCAGGTCGTCGTTCTCGGCCCGCTCGCGGCACTGCTCCAGCAGCAGCTCCACCTTGGTGGTGACCCAGGCGTCCCGGAGCAGCCCGCCGCTGTTGTGGTCCAGGACCAGGATGAGCGCGTGCTCGGGCGGCATCGCGCCGTCACTGTCGGGCGCGTCCCGGCTGAACACGCACACGACGTCGTCGGTGTCACCGAACCGGTCGCCGTTGACGTAGGCGGCCACGGGGGAGACCGCGCCCAGCTGGGCGGCCCAGGCCGGTGCCTGGAGCCCGCGCTCGCGCAGGGCGATCATCCCCTGCTCGGCCAGTTCCCGCTGGGAGGGCGAGGTGCCCAGCGCGGTGATCGCGGCCAGCACGCCCAGCCCGGCCGGTTTGCCGGAGGCGGTGGCGTGCGTGATCAGCCCCTCGCCGAGCAGCCGCTCCACGTCCACCCCGGGCAGCCGTTCACCCCACCAGGAGCCCAGGAGCGCGCTGAAGGCGAGCTCCGCGTCGAGCGGGTGCCGCATGGCGAGCAGGGCTCTGGCCGCGCGCAGCATCTCCTCGAAGGCGGCGGCGGGGACGTCGGGGCCTGTGGGTGAGGGTGAAGGGGATGGCACGAACTGAAGCGTATGCCAGCGGGAAGCGGGTCCGCTCCCGCTTGTGGACAACCGGTCCGGGAGGGGCCGGTCGCGGGGACGTGGCGGGCCGCGGCACCGTACGGCCCGCGGCGGGCTCCCGTGTGCGGGCGGCGCGACAGCCGGGCGCGGTTCCCATGGGGTTCGTGCCCGGCTGTCGTGCCACCGGCGTCAGCGCGGTTCGGGTACCGCGCGGTGGCCGGTGAGCAGGGTGGTTCCCGGGCGGCGGACGGTCTTGCGGACCGTGGAGGGCGGCACCGAGTTCACCATGGCCTCCAGGTGCTCACGGGCGACCCGCTCGACGAGGTGCGGTGTGACCGTGATGCCCAGGTGTTCGGCGCAGTGCCAGGTGTCGCTGACACAGCGCTCCACGCAGCGGGGCGACAGCCCGCTGAACTCGTCGTGAAGCCGTGCCGAGATCTGTCTGAGATCCTGGACCGGGAAGGTCTGGAGCATTCTCGCTCAACCCCTAGCTGATGGTGGCCTGGACGGTGACCTCCACCTATTCCACTTGTTCTGAGCGGACAGTCAACCCCCGTCGCGGCACGCTGTTGATAAAACCTGGGGGAGCTGCCGTTTACCCTGCGGCCTCCGTCGCCGCAGGTCATAGCGGATAAATGGACTATTCGGACATATAACGTTCCCGTTTCGCTGGGTTCTCCGCAAACCGCGACTCCTCACCATCCATCGTGAATTATGGGAAAACACGCCCGCAGGACCCCCGGTCGGCTGTGCCGGGGTGACACCGTGGCCTAACATTTACCTTCCGTGTCCACGGCGGCTCCCCCTCACCGGCGGCCGTTGCGCGTCAGCGGGTGTGTCTTATGCTTGAGCCGTGACAGCGGCCGAGAGGAGTCATGGAGCGTGACTCCTGGGAGCCGCGGAGCCCCCCGACCGGAATCGGCGCCGCGCACCCCGCGCCAGAGTGCCACCGCGAGCGGGTGGCGGGCACGGTGCACAGGGGACCACGCGGTCCAGCTAAACCCCCCATCGAAACCCGGCTGGGGAATCCGACGGTTCCGGAGGTGTCGAGCAGTTGAGCGCCGAGACGTCCATTCCCCCTCCCAGAATCAGCGCGGCGGAACTACCGGACGCGGTGAAGTCCCTCCTCACCGACGCCCCCATCGGCTTCGCGCTCCTGGGCCCCGACGACGTCTTCGTCTCGATCAACACCCGCATGGCCTCCGTCCTCGGCAGCACCCCCGACCGCTGCCTGGGACGCACCCCCGACGAGGCCGTGGAACAGGCCGGTGACCCCGCCGGGGCCACCGCCCACCGCGCCTCCCTGGCCAAGGTCCGCGACACCGGGCGCTCCGTGCGCGGACGCCACCGGACCGCCTCCGGCCAGACCTGGGACCTCACCTGGTTCCCGGTCAACGACCCGGCCGACGGTGCCCGGCACATCGCCCTCATCGCCGCCCACGACCACGAGGACGGGGCCGCCCACCGCGAGGAACAGCGCCTGCGCGCCCTGCTCCAGGCGGGCAACCAGATCGTCTGGTCGGCCGGGTCCGGCGGCGAGGTCCGTGAGGACTGCCCCCAGTGGCGGGCCATCACCGGCCAGGACCTGGACGCCTACCTCGGCCGGGGCTGGCTGGACGCCGTGCACCCCGACGACCGCCCCGGCGTCGAACGCGCCTGGGACGACGCCGTCCTCGACGTCACCCCCTTCGACACCATGTTCCGCGTGCGCACCCGCGCGGGAGGCCACGTCCACTACCGGGCGAGGGCCAACCCGGTCATGGACGGTGCCGAGACCGCCGAGTGGGTCGGCACCCTGGTGGACATCACCAACGAGCGCGAGGCCGACGAACTCCGTCAGCGCCTCAACCAGCAGCTCAGCGAGGCGGCCATGCGTACCGCCCGCCTCCAGAAGGCCACCTCCGACCTGGCCGAGGCGCTCACCGCCGACGAGGTCGTCCAGGCCATGTCCGAGATCGGCCGCTCCGGAGTGGGCGCCGACCACACCTCCGTCGCCCTGTTCGACCGCGACCGGCTGCGCCTGCGGATACTCTCCGCCGACGGCTGCGTGGGCCTGCCCGAACGCGGCTTCGCCCTGGACTACCCGGACGTCGCGGCCCGAGCCGTGGCCGCGCGGGCTCCCCGCCTGGCCGCCGGCCCCGCCGACCTGCGCGAGATGATGGAGCACGCCCCCGAGGTCGAGGACCTGCTGGAACGCACCAGGGAGCGCGCCTGGGTGGCGCTGCCCATGATGGCCGCCGGACGCCCCATCGGCGCCCTGCGCTTCTCGTTCAGGGCCCAGAGGGACGTCACCGACGAGGAGCGCGTCTTCCTGGAGGCGCTCGCGGGGCAGTGCGCCCTGGCCATCGGCCGGGCCATCGTCTACGAACGCGAGCACGGCACCGCCGAGGAGCTCCAGCGCAGCCTCCTGCCCGAGGAGCTCCCCGAGGTGCCCGGTGTGCGCCTGGCCGCCTACTACCGGTCGGGCTCGCAGCACGTGCAGGTGGGCGGCGACTGGTACGACGCCTTCCCGCTCTCCGACGGACGCGTCGCCGGGGTCCTCGGTGACGTCATGGGCAAGGGGATCCAGGCCGCCGCGGGAATGAGCCGGATTCGTAACGCTTTGCGTGCCCTGGCCTTCTCCATGCCCGAACCGGCCGACGTGTTGACCGGTCTCGACCGCATGTTCACGGCCACAGAGGGAATGGATCAGGTGACAACCCTGGTCTACTTCGTCCTGGACCCGGTCACCGGACAGCTCGACCTCAGCAACGCGGGACACCTCCCGCCGCTCGTGGTCGCCGGGAACGCCGGGCCCTCACTGCTCGACACCGAGCCCGACACACCGCTCGGCGTCAGCTCTCCGAGGGGGCATCACAAATTCTTCGTGCAACCCGGTAACACTGTCGCCCTCTACTCCGATGGACTGGTTGAGAACCGCAGACGTTCCGTCGACGCCGGTCTGGACGAGCTCGTCAGGGTCGCGTCGAGGGCCCGTCCCGAGGTGGTGGGCGATCCACAGCAGATGCTGGAGTACCTTGTTGAGAGCATGCTCGATGGGTATGAGCAGGACGATGATGTCACTCTGCTCGCCGTTCAGCTTCCGGTGATCGATTCCGTGTCGGAGCGGTAGACCGTACGAACAAGTCCATTGCTTTGCCTACAGTGAAGAAGCCGCCGCGCCCCGCGAAGCGGAGGTGACCACGGCTTCCCCGCCCAGTGGGGACGATCCCAGGCCGCAGGTGGGAGAGGGTGCAGTGCCCGGTCCCGGCCAATCCGGACCACCGGGTCCGATCAATTCTCGCCACACGTCCGTTCGAGAGGTGTTTGTGTCATCTGCCAGTTCGACTCGCTCGAAGCAGTCCGAGTCACTGCAAGAGCCCGTCATTCAGCAGCTGATCGAGCGTGGGCGGTCCCAGGGCTTTCTTGAGCCCGAGGACGTGCGCCGTGCCTTCGAAGAGGCCGAAATCCCGATGTCGCAGGCGCAGTCCGTGCTCCGCAGCCTCGCCAAGGAGGGCGTGACCGTACTCGTCCCCGAGTCGGCCTCCTCGCGGCGCAAGACCACACGGCGCAAGCCGGCGGCTCCTCGGTCCAGCACCACCACAACCCGCTCGACCACCACCACGAGCCGGGCCGCCAAGCCCGCCCGTGCGGCGGCCGCCCAGGACCAGCCGGAGACGGTCACCGCCGTCGTCGACTCCTCCGAGGGCTCCTCCGCGAAGAAGGCCCCGGCCAAGAAGGCGGCGACCGCGAAGAAGGCGGCCACCCCCAAGAAGACCACGGCCGCGAAGAAGCCCGCCGCCAAGGCCCCGGCCAAGAAGGCGACGGCGACCAAGAAGTCCACGAAGAAGGACCTCGAACTGGCCTCCGACTCCGGTGACTTCGCCGAGGAGGGCCTGGACGACGACCTCGAGCACACCGGCGCCGAGCTGGAGCTGGTCGAGGACACGGCCGAGCCCGAGAAGGAGACCAAGCCGGCCAAGCCCGAGACCGTCGGCGCTCCCGTCAAGCCGAGCAAGGACGACGACTCCTTCGTCCTGTACGACGATGACGACGACGCCCCCGCCGCCCAGGTGGTCGCGGCCGGTGCCACCGCGGACCCGGTCAAGGACTACCTGAAGCAGATCGGCAAGGTCCCGCTCCTCAACGCGGAGCAGGAGGTCGAGCTCGCCAAGCGCATCGAGGCCGGGCTGTTCGCGGAGGAGAAGCTCTCCGAGGAGAACGACGTCCTCACCTTCGAGCTCCGCGACGAGCTGGAGTGGATCTCCGAGGACGGCGGCCGCGCCAAGAAGCACCTGCTGGAGGCCAACCTCCGTCTGGTCGTCTCCCTGGCCAAGCGCTACACCGGTCGCGGCATGCTGTTCCTGGACCTGATCCAGGAGGGCAACCTCGGCCTGATCCGCGCCGTCGAGAAGTTCGACTACACCAAGGGCTTCAAGTTCTCCACGTACGCCACGTGGTGGATCCGCCAGGCGATCACCCGCGCGATGGCCGACCAGGCCCGCACCATCCGTATCCCGGTGCACATGGTCGAGGTCATCAACAAGCTGGCCCGCGTCCAGCGCCAGATGCTCCAGGACCTGGGCCGCGAGCCCACCCCGGAGGAGCTGGCCAAGGAACTCGACATGACCCCGGAGAAGGTCGTCGAGGTGCAGAAGTACGGCCGCGAGCCGATCTCCCTGCACACCCCGCTGGGCGAGGACGGCGACAGCGAGTTCGGTGACCTCATCGAGGACTCCGAGGCGATCCAGCCGGGCGAGGCGGTCAGCTTCACCCTGCTCCAGGAGCAGCTGCACTCGGTGCTCGACACCCTGTCCGAGCGCGAGGCCGGCGTGGTCTCCATGCGCTTCGGGCTCACCGACGGTCAGCCGAAGACTTTAGACGAGATCGGCAAGGTCTACGGGGTCACCCGTGAGCGCATCCGGCAGATCGAGAGCAAGACGATGTCGAAGCTCCGTCACCCGTCGCGCTCCCAGGTGCTCCGCGACTACCTGGACTAGTCAGCCGGTCCAGGAGCAGACCCACGCTTCAGGCTGAGAAGCAGAACAGGCGCGCCCTCCCGAGATGAATCGGGAGGGCGCGCCTGGTGTTCGTGCCCCCTGTCATGCTCACGGGTGTGGCGACGCCCGCGTGTCCCTCGCATGCCATCAGGCACTCACTGTCCCCGCACGGAGTCCGATCTCCATCCGATGCGCACCATGCTGCCCCACGTGCTGTAGGTGCGGCATAAAGGTGGTCTGGTCCAGTTATCCGCGCTGTTCGTCCTGTTTGACCTGCGGTGGATCCGGGGCGCGGATCAGTCGCGGACGACGACGTCCATCGTGCGCGCCGTGCCCGGCTTCGCGGCGGGCGGCAGTTCCACGGTGTGCCCGAGGTCGCGCAGCGCCGCGACCAGCTCCTCCGGGCTCTCCGCCCGGACGTCCTCACTGACCAGTACGCGGGCGATGTCACCCCGGGTGGCCTTGGCCATGTGGCTGACCACGGACCGCTTGGTCACGCCCCCGACCTCGCGCTCGCGCAGCACCCGCACCGCGACGGTCCGCTCGGCGGCGGCGCCGGTCGGCCGGAACGCCGTCGCGTAGGCCGACGACCGGCAGTCCACCAGCAGACGGTCCCGCGTGAGCTCGCCGAGCGGGCCGGTCATGGCCCCGCGCCAGTACGTCCCGAGGGCACCCAGCGGCGGCAGCCTGACCCCCATGGACAGGCGGTAGGGCGGCAGCCGGTCGGCGGGGCCCACCACGCCCCACAGCCCGGAGAACACCAGGACCCGGTCCCGGACCCGGTCCCCGTGCTCGGTGAGCAGGCCGGGAAGCCCGAGGCGGTCGTAGAGCACGCCCGTGTACAGGTCGGCGGCGCGCAGGGTGGGCGCCGTGGTCAGGTCCAGGTTGCGCTTGAGGGCGTCGGTCTGGGAGACCGACAGGCCCAGGACCTCGCGCGCGGCGTCCTCGGGGCCCGAGCAGAGTTCGGTCAGCGCGGTCACGACCCGCTCCCGGCTCTCGGTCAGCTCCGGCAGGGTGAGCGCACCCGGGTCCAGCGCGGGGCCCTCGCCGGAGGTGGCCTTGCCCTCGGAGGGCGGGAGCAGGATGAACATGGACTCTCCAGGTCAGGGGTGAGGTGGGACCGTGCCCATGGTAGGGCGTGTACGGCCGGATAGGATGTGCCGCTTCCGACACCGGGGACAGTGAGGGGCGAACATGCACACGTGGGCGGAACGGGTGTCCAGGGACTGGCCCGCCTTCCGGACCGAGTCGCGCGCGGGCTGGCGGTTCGGCCTCGCGGAGGGGTTCACCAAGCGGGCCAACTGCGCCCTGGTGGAGGACCCCGGGGCCGATGTCGCGGAGGTCACCCGGTTCTACCGCGAGCACGGGCTGCGCCCCTGCGTGCAGGTGTGGCCGGGGGAGGAGGCGGTGGACGCCCGTCTGGCGGAGCACGGCTACGAGCGGGTGGAGCCCACGCTGGTACTGGCCAGGGAGCTCTCCGGGCGTCCCGATGCCCCCGGGCGGACCCGGGTCTCGGACGCCCCGACGCCGCGCTGGACGGAGCTCTTCGCGGAGACGGGTGTGTCACCGGAGTGGGCCGAGGGTGTGGTGCGCATCCTCGGGCAGGTGACCACGGGCTACGGGGTCCACGAGGACGGGGACGGCCGGGGCTGCGCGGTGCTGGACGGGGAGTCGGTGGCGATCTGCTCGATGGTCACCGCCCGCGCCGCCCGCGGGCGCGGTGTGGCGGGGGCGATCCTCGGCGACCTCCTCGCCTGGGCCCACGACGGGGGCGCCCGTCGGGCCTACCTGTGCGTGGTGGCCGGGAACGAGGCCGCGCTGCGCCTGTACCGGGGTGCGGGGTTCGAGGAGGTCTCCGGTTACCACAACCGGGTCCTGAGCGACTGAGGCACCGCTCCGGCCCCGCCGGAGCACCGTCCCGGGCACACCCCGGAACGAGGACGGCGGCCCCCGGAATCCGGGGACCGCCGTCGACGTTTCGTGGTCGTCGTGGCTAACGCTCTTCCGCGTTCTTTTCGCTCTTGGTGAGCTTGTCCGTCTCGTCCTGGATGTCCGAGGCGATCTTGCGGAGCGAGTCGTCGTGCTTGCGCATGTGGTGCGCGCAGAACAGGAGTTCGCCGCCGGAGTTCAGCAGCACCCGGACGTACGCCTGTGCACCACAGCGGTCGCAGCGGTCAGCAGCCGTCAGCGGCTGAGTGGGGGCAAGGGTTCCAGTCACTTCGCCATCCTCAATACTCGGCGTTAGTCACCTCTGACAACATCTAACCCGACCCAGACGTTCCCAACCGGGTCCCGTGTACGCCGACAGCGGAATCCGCCCGGTTCGTGTCCGTCTGGTGCCCAATGGGGCAAATTCGTCGGACACGCATCCTCGTAGTTGTTGTACCCCTGGGGAAGGCCCGGCTATCCCCGGAAAACGGGAGTATCCAGGTCGCATCCACCAGAGGTGGTAGTCTCGCGCGGGCAGGCCCGTCCGACCCCCATGTCGGTCCGCTCCGACCCGCACACGGGTGCGTGGAGCCCGTCACGGCGGACCCGGCGTCGACGCCGGAGACCCGCACCCGGGGGACACGACCCCGCCCACACACGGCCGTGCCACGGCAAAGTCCCCGGCTCGCCGTAGCCTGGCCCCCTCAACAGTCGGTGCGGCGCGGTACAAAGGGCACGCACCGCACAGCCACGATGGCCCTCAAGACGCAGGAGATGTCCGAGTGACCGCCTTGACCGCAGCCGTCCACGATCCCGAGGATTACTCCGCTCGGCACCTGTCGGTCCTGGAGGGCCTCGAAGCGGTGCGCAAGCGTCCGGGCATGTACATCGGGTCCACCGACAGCCGGGGCCTGACCCACTGCATGTGGGAGATCATCGACAACTCCGTCGACGAGGCGCTGGGCGGCTTCTGCGGGCGCATCGACGTGACGCTGCACAGCGACGGCTCCGTCGCGGTCAGCGACGACGGGCGCGGAATCCCCGTGGACGACGAGCCCAAGTCCGGGCTCTCCGGTGTGGAACTGGTCATGACCAAGCTCCACGCCGGCGGCAAGTTCGGCTCGGGCTCCTACACCGCCTCCGGCGGCCTGCACGGTGTCGGCGCCTCCGTCGTGAACGCCCTCTCGGCCCGTGTGGACGTGGAGATCGACCGCCAGGGCCACACCCACGCCCTGAGCTTCCGCCGGGGCATCGCCGGACGGTTCGCCGGTGCCGGCCCCGACGCCGAGTTCACCCCGGTGTCCGGCCTGGAGCAGGTCCGCAAGGTCGCCAAGAAGATCACCGGCACCCGCATCCGGTTCTGGCCGGACATGCAGATCTTCCTCAAGGACGCCGAGATCACCCGGGAGAACCTGCTCGACCGGGCCCGCCAGACCGCCTTCCTCGTCCCCGGGCTGACCATCGCGGTGCGCGACGAACGCGCCGAGGGGGAGGCCCCCTACACCGAGGAGTTCCGCTTCGACGGCGGGATCAGCGAGTTCTGCACCTTCCTGGCCCCCGACGACCCGGTCAGCGACGTCCTGCGCATCCAGGGCTCCGGCAACTTCACCGAGACCGTCCCGGTCCTGGACGAGTCCGGCCACATGGTGCCCGCCGACGTCGAGCGCCGCCTGGACGTGGACGTCGCCCTGCGCTGGGGCACCGGCTACGACACCACCGTGCGTTCCTTCGTCAACGTGATCTCCACGCCCAAGGGCGGGACCCACATCAACGGCTTCGAGCGCGCCCTGGTCCGGGTGATCAACGACCAGCTGCGCGCCACCAAGCTCCTCAGGAACAGCGACGACCCGGTCACCAAGGACGACACCCAGGAGGGCCTGACCGCCGTCGTCACGGTGCGCCTGCCCGAGCCGCAGTTCGAGGGGCAGACCAAGGAGATCCTCGGTACCTCGGCGGCCTCCCGGATCGTCTCCCAGGTGGTCGGCAAGGAGCTGCGCGAGTTCCTCACCTCCACCAAGAAGGCGGAGAAGGCCAGGGCCCGCACGGTCATGGAGAAGGTCGTCGGCGCCGCCAAGGCCCGGCTGGCCGCCCGTCAGCAGCGCGAGACCCAGCGCCGCAAGAACGCCCTGGAGAGCTCCGCGCTCCCCGCGAAGCTGGTGGACTGCCGCAGCGAAGGGCTGGAGCACAGCGAGCTGTTCATCGTCGAGGGTGACTCCGCGCTGGGTACCGCCAAGCTCGCCCGCGACTCCGAGTTCCAGGCGCTGCTGCCCATCCGGGGCAAGATCCTCAACGTGCAGAAGTCCTCGGTCGCGGACATGCTCAAGAACGCCGAGTGCGCGGCGATCCTCCAGGTCATCGGGGCCGGGTCGGGTCGTACCTTCGACCTCGACGCGGCCCGCTACGGCCGGGTCATCCTCATGGCCGACGCGGACGTGGACGGCGCGCACATCCGGTGCCTGCTGCTCACCCTCATCTACCGGTACATGCGGCCGATGCTGGAGGCCGGGCGCGTGTTCGCGGCCGTGCCGCCGCTGCACCGCATCGAGCTGACCAACGTGCGGCGCAAGCGCGGGGCCAAGCCCGAGGACCGGTACGTCTACACCTACTCGGACGCCGAGCTCCAGCGCACCCTGCTGGACCTGGAGAAGCGCAAGATCTCCTGGAAGGAGCCGGTGCAGCGGTACAAGGGCCTGGGTGAGATGGACGCCGACCAGCTGGCCGAGACCACCATGGACCCCCGCTACCGGACCCTGCGCCGCATCCGGGTGGAGCAGGCGGAGGAGGCCGCGTCCGTGTTCAACCTGCTCATGGGCAACGAGGTGGCGCCGCGCCGCAAGTTCATCCAGGAGGGCGCCCAGGAGCTGGACCTGGAGCGCATCGACGCCTGACCGTCCCGCGCACGCGAAGGGGCCCGCACCGGCCGGTGCGGGCCCCTTCGCGTTCCCGCTCAGGGGGCCTTCGGAGGCTCCCAGACGCCGTCGGAGAGGAAACGGTCGATCGCCGCCCGGTACGGACCGGGGTCCAGGCCCCGTTCCGACACCCAGGCGTCGTTGTAGTAGCTGTGCTGGTACCGTTCGCCGCCGTCGCAGATCAGGGTGACCACACTGCCCTTGCGGCCCTCACGGAGCATCCTGGCGACCAGGTGCCACACGCCCCACAGGTTGGTGCCGGTCGATCCGCCCGCGCACCGGCCGGTGACGTCGTTCAGGTGGCGCATCGCGGCGATGCTCGCGGCGTCGGGCACCGGCATCATCAGGTCGATCACCGACGGAACGAAGCTCGGCTCCATCCGGGGGCGGCCGATGCCCTCGATCCGGGAGGGCATGCCGGTCGAGTAGTCGGCGGCGCCGGTCACCCAGCCGGGGAAGAACGCCGAGTTCTCCGGGTCCACCACGGCCAGGCGGGTGTGCAGGCGCCGGTAGCGCAGGTAGCGGCCGATGGTCGCGGAGGTGCCGCCCGTGCCCGCGCCCACCACGATCCAGTCCGGATCGGGGTGGCGCTCCATGGCGAGCTGCTCGAAGATCGACTCCGCGATGTTGTTGTTGCCCCGCCAGTCCGTGGCCCGCTCCGCGTACGTGAACTGGTCCATGTAGTGGCCGCCCGACTCGGCGGCCAGGCGCTCGGCCTCGCCGTACATGTCCGGCGGGTTGTCCACGAAGTGGCACCGGCCGCCGTAGCGCTCGATGAGCGCGATCTTCTCCGGACTGGTCCTCCTCGGGACCACCGTGATGAAGTCCAGGCCGACCAACTGCGCGAAGTAGGCCTCCGACACCGCCGTCGAACCCGAACTGGCCTCCACGATCGTGGTGCCCTCGGTGATCCACCCGTTGGCCAGCCCGTACAGGAACAGCGACCGCGCCAACCTGTGCTTGAGGCTGCCGGTGGGGTGCACCGACTCGTCCTTCAGGTACAGGTCGATGCCCCACTCCGGGGGCAGGGGGAACACGTGCAGATGGGTGTCGGCCGAACGCGTGTCGTCGGCGATCACTCTGCGGACCGCCTCGTCCGCCCACGAGCGGGCGCTGTCGGAACACCGGTCGACCCAGGGCAGTTCAGGGTCTGGAATGGGAGCCATGGTGAGGAGGGTACCTGTACCCCTTTGGGCCTCCGCTTCGCTTCGGGTTCGGCGCCGGAGAGTCTGGGTTTCAGCCAGCACGGTGCAAGAGGAGTCAAGCCGCCAGCGAGGAACGAGCCAGGCGTAGACGAGGATGAAGAATCCCTCTGCAAAGGCGCCGAACCCCGGGCCGAAGCGAAGCGGAGATGCAAGGAAAACACTGAAGCGGAGGCCCGAAGAGGTCCAGCCGTCAGTCCAGGGAACCGCCCGACATCACCGCGTACATCCGGCGGTAGGTGGCCGCCTCCTCGTGGCGGCTCTGCCTCTCCAGCGTGCGCGCCAGGGCGATGTGCGCCCAGTTGTCCACCGGGTCCAGCTCGATCAGGCTGCGGAAGGCCGCCTCGGCCCTGTTGAGCTGAGCGGAGTGGAAGTAGGCGCGACCCAGCAGCTCCAACATCGAGCGGCTGCCCGGCTCGTTCTCCACCACGGGTTCGAGGATCTGGGCGGCGTAGATGGGGTCGCCCAGCTCCATGAACATGCGGGCTCGGTTGTAGGTGTCGTAGGTGCTCTCTTCCACGGTGCTCCTCTCGAGGGTGTCCACCGACGCGGGTCACAACCGCCGTGGGGTGGGCGGCATTCCCGGGGATGGGCGAGGCGGGTGCGGGGCCCGGGGCGGTGGTGCGCACCACCCACCAGAGTGATCCCCGTGCCGGACCCCGGTGACACCTTCCGGGGAACGACACGCGACCGCCCCCGGCCGTACGGCCGGGGGCGGTCGCGTGCTCACGGGACTAGAGGTCGACCGGGGTCACCCTGCCGTTGTCCACGTCGTAGATCGCACCGGCCACCGGCAGGCCCTTGGGCAGCAGCGGGTGATGGCGGATGCGCTCAAGGTCGTGCTGGAGCGCGCCGAGCTGGTCGTTGTCGGTCTTGAACTCCAGGCTGCGCGTGTCCACCCCGTAGTCGTTCAGGATGAGGTCGTGGACGACGTCGTCGTTCTCCACGGACGCCATCTTGCACTTGGTGTGCGGCAGGATCAGCACGCGGTCCACGCCCAGCAGGTACACGGCCAGCACCAGCGTACGCAGGGTGTCGTCGGTGACACGGGCGCCCGCGTTACGCAGGATCTTCGCGTCGCCGGGCTTGAGGCCGAGCATGGTCAGCGGCTCGATCCTGGAGTCCATGCACGTGACGAGGGCCAGCCCCCGGGCGGCCAGCGGTTTGAGACCGGTGAGAGAGAAGTCGGCGGCGTAGTCGGCGTTGGCGCCGAACACGTCGTCGAAGGCCCCGGGGGGAGGGGTGACGTTGGTGCTGTCGCTCACTTGTAGTGACTCCCTGTGTCGTATGGGTGCATGGACTGCCGTGCACACAGATAAGCACACCCGTGCGCACGGCTCACGTGAAACTCAGGCCCCGGATCCGGGAGGGGCGATTCCGGAGTCGGTCCGACCACTGCCGACCGTGACGACGGCACTGGTCAGGGCCTCTCCGGAGCCGTCCCGACGCTCGGTCAGGTCCGGCAGGCGAACCGGCTTTCCGTCGGCTCGTGACGCCCGGGCCGGGGCGCGTCCCACCCACGCGAACGTCAGGGTGTCCTCACCCTTCAGGTAGCGGTGGCAGCGCACCCCGCCGGTGGCCCGACCCTTCGAGGGGTAGGCCGCGAAGGGGGTGACCTTGGCGGACCCGGGCAGGGTGCTCTCCAGCGCGTCGCCGCCGCCGGAGACGGTCACCACGACCGAGTCCTCGGGGCTCGGCACCGCGCCGAACCACAGCACGCGGGCCTCCTCGGACAGCCGCACACCGGCCACGCCGCCCGCCTGACGACCCTGCGGGCGGGCCGTGGAGGCCGAGAAGCGCAGCAGCTGGGCCTCGGAGGTGATGAAGACCAGGTCCTCCTCGCCGGTGGACAGCTGGGTGACGCCGATCACGCGGTCGTCGTCCTTGAGCGAGATGATCTCGAAGTCGTCCTTGTTCGGCGGGAAGTCGGGGGCGACCCGCTTGACCACACCGCCGACGGTACCCACGACGAAGCCGGGCCCGGAGGTGTTCATGGACACGATCGACACGACCCGCTCGCCCTCGTCGAGCTGCACGAACTCGACGACGCCCAGACCGGCGGCCAGCGGCGGGCGCTCGGGTTCTCCGTCGCCGTCGGCGGGCAGCTCGGGCAGCTCCACCACCGGGACCCTGATCATCCGGCCCAGGTCGGTGACGAACCCGATGTCCGAGCGCGAGGTGGTCGGGACCGAGACCTCGACCGCGTCGTGCTTGGCGCGCAGGCCCGTGTACACGCGCGGCGTGGTCGCGCCCTTGGTGCGGCCGATGTGGCCGTCGACGCCGAGGAGCACGTGGCAGGGCTGGTCGGCCATCTCCAGCGGGATGACGGCGGCGCGGGCCACCCCGTCGCTCTCGCGCAGCTGCGTGCGGCGGGGGGTCGCGAACTTCTTGGAGACGTCGTTGAGCTCCTTGGAGACCACCCGGCGCAGCTTCTTGTCCGACTCCAGGATGGAGGTGAGCTCCTCGATCTCCAGGTCGAGCTTGTCCCGCTCGGTCTCCAGCTCCAACCGGTCGAAGCGGGTCAGGCGGCGCAGCGGGGTGTCGAGGATGTAGCGCGCCTGGATCTCGGAGAGGTCGTAGGCGCCCATCAGGGACTCGCGCGCGGCGGCGGTGTCGTCGGCCTCACGGATGAGGGCGATGACCCGGTCGATGTCGAGCAGGGCGACGAGCAGGCCGGCGACCAGGTGCAGCCGCTCCTGGCGCTTCTTGCGGCGGTGCTCGCTGCGGCGGCGCACCACGTCGAGGCGGTGGTTGACGTAGACCTCGAGCAGCTCACGCAGGCCCAGGGTCTGGGGCTGGCCGTCGACCAGGGCCACGTTGTTGATGCCGAAGGTCTCCTCCATCGGCGTGAGCCGGTAGAGCTCCTCCAGGACCGCTTCGGGGTTGAACCCGTTCTTGAGCTCGATGACCAGGCGCAGGCCCTGGTTGCGGTCGGTGAGGTCCTTCAGGTCCGAGATGCCCTGGAGCTTCTTGGACTGCACCAGCTCCTTGATCCGGCTGATGACCTTCTCGGGGCCGACGCTGTAGGGCAGCTCGGTGACGACCAGGCCGGTACGGCGCGCGGACACCTTCTCGATCGCGACGGTGGCGCGGGTCTTGAAGGTGCCGCGGCCCTTGCGGTAGGCGTCGCGGACGCCGTCCAGGCCGACGATGGTGCCGCCGGTGGGCAGGTCGGGGCCGGGGACGAACTCGGTGAGCTCGTCCAGGGTGGCCTCGGGGTTGGCGATCAGGTGGCGGGCGGCCGCGATGACCTCGCCCAGGTTGTGCGGGGCCATGTTGGTGGCCATGCCCACCGCGATGCCGGACGCGCCGTTGACCAGGAGGTTGGGGAAGGCCGCCGGAAGGACCTCGGGTTCGGTCTCCTGACCGTCGTAGTTGGGCTTGAAGTCGACGACGTCCTCCTCGATGGAGGACACCAGGAGCTCGGCGGCGCTGTCCAGCCGGGCCTCCGTGTACCGCATGGCGGCCGGGGCGTCGTCGCCGCCCAGGGAGCCGAAGTTGCCGTGGCCGTCGACCAGCGGCACGCGCATGGCGAAGGACTGGCTCAGTCGGACCAGGGCGTCGTAGATGGCGGAGTCGCCGTGGGGGTGCAGCCGACCCATCACCTCCCCGACCACGCGGGCGCACTTGACGTGGCCGCGGTCGGGCCGGAGGCCCATCTCGTTCATCTGGTACAGGATGCGCCGTTGGACCGGTTTCATGCCGTCACGCGCGTCGGGCAGAGCACGTTGGTAGATCACCGAGTACGCGTACTCCAGGAAGCTGCCGCGCATCTCCTCGGAGACGTCGATGTCGATGATCTTCTCGGCGAGATCCTCGGGGGGACGGGAAGTAGTACGGGCCATGTCCGTAATTCTGGCCTGTGCCAGGGACTGAAACGTACGGGGGCGCGTGGTTGGGCGTGTGTGAGTCGCGCGACTGGGGGGTTTCGCACCGTCTTCGACACGGTTTTCCGTCCCCGGGAGGACCCGGGGACGGAGAACACGACTCGCGTGTCGCGGGCGCGCCCTCCTCCGCACACCCGGTCACGGGAGGGCGTGCGGAGGAGGGGCGGGAGGGGCCGTCAGCCGGTGGTCACGGCGGTCTCCCCGGCGGGGACCTCCAGCGAGGTGCCGTCGGAGAAGGTGACGGTGAGCGGGTCCGTACCCGGGTTGAAGGCGGTGTACGTGCTGGTCCCGCCCTTGTCGAACACGGCGTAGTGGGCGGTGTCGGCGGTCACGGACACGTCCACGGTGCCGAACTCCGCGAGGGTGGAGACCCACTGGTAGGTGTGCGGCTTGGAGCCGCCCGCCTCGGGTTCGTAGGTCTGCCACTGCTCCTCGAACATCCGCAGGGCGTCGTCACCGTCGGAGAGCGCGCGGTGCGCCCAGTGGATGTCCCGCCAGATCTCCGGCTCCCCGCCGAGCTTGTCCACGAGTGACTCGTAGATCACCCCGGCGTGCTCGGGGTCGTACCCGAGGTAGAGGGAGCCAGCGGTGATGGGCAGGTAGTTGATGCCGTAGTGCTCCTCGTGGCCGCCGTCCCACCAGATGCGGTAGTCGCCGCCGTCGCCCCAGACCATGCCCACGACGTCCTCGGGGTAGTCCTCGGGGAAGGTGTCCCCGCCGGCGTTCTGCCAGTAGCGGGCGATGGTGGAGGCCTGGGTGGTGTGCAGGTAGACACCGAGGTCGCGCAGTTCCTCGTCGCCGGTCAGCGCGCCGAAGTGGGCGGTGGCGGCGGCGAAGTGCATGCCTTCGGAGGAGGACTCCTGGTTGTTGCCGGCGGCGAACCCGGCGTGGCCGGAGGCCCAGCCGTGCCCGGCGTAGGGGGAGAAGGAGCGCAGGCGGGGGAACATGTCCCCGTCGGTTCCGGCCACGTCCTGGATGAGCAGGCGGATCATGCCTCCCCAGGCGTCCTCGCTGGCCCAGTCGCGGTCGTAGCGGGCGACAACGGCGGCGGCCGAGACGAAGTAGCCGTAGTGGAAGTCGTGGTCGTTGAGTTCGGTGGCGGCCCCGAAGCTGTCGGGGTAGCCGAGCATCGTGCCCCACTCCTCGTCGTAGTGGAACTGACGGGTGCCCCCGGCGGTGAGCCAGTCCTCCAGGCGCCCCTGGACCAGGGAGAGGAGTTCGTCCCGGGCCTCGGTGTGGCCGATGGAGTCCGCGATGGGGATGAGCTGCGCGAGGCGGCCCATGGCCTTGCCGTCCCAGTAGGTGTCGCCGGGCTCGGGGAAGAGCTCCTCCTCCGCGAGGACGTCGTCGATCAGGGCGGCCAGCCGGTCGTGGTCGGCACCGTCGACGGTGGGCAGGCTGGGCATGATGCCCTGCGTGGTGAGTTCGGTGGTGAAGGAGGCGCCCTCGGAGACCTTCATCTCGCCTCGGGGGGAGGCGTAGGCGAGGTCGGTGAGGTCGCCTGTGACGTTGGCCCACTGGTGGGGGTACAGGGCGGTGAGGGTTCCGGTCTCCTCGCCCTCCCTGGCCTCGGTCTCCAGTCGGTAGGTGCTGGTGAGGGAGGACGCCGCCTCGTCGTAGTCGTACTCCACGACCGAGCCGGTGACGAAGGAGTGGGCGTAGGGGGCGAAGGCGTCCAGGTCCTCGGGTGAGGGCAGGACGGCCACCGAGTAGTACCCGTCGTCGCCGGTGTCGGCGGTGAGGGTGTCACCGGAGACGGACCAGGGCGCGTCGGAGGGCGCGAACAGGGCGTAGTGCCTGCCGTTCACGGTGGCGCCGACGGTGGAGCCGTCCTCGTGCCAGATCTCGGGGGTGCCGGAGAAGGTCACCTCGGCCCCGGCGCCCTCGGTCTCGGCGTAGGCGAAGGGGAGGCCCTGACCGATGGTGACCCGGAGCTGGGCCCCGCCGCCCTCCCAGTGGGCGGTGACCGTCCAGTCGCCGCTGTCGGCGGTGCGGGTGTCGGGGGAGTCGAGTCCGGCGGCACCCAGGGTGAGGTCGGAGACGGCCGTGTACTCGTACTTGAGGTCGTCACCGACCATCTGGTGGGAGTCGGGGTAGCCCATGTCGAGGCCGCCCTCGTGGGGGTTGTAGCTCAGGGGGTGGGCGAAGAGGTTCTCGCCGTGGGGGTTGTCGGGGTAGCGCTGGAAGATCAGCGAGGACCACCACTCGTTGGTGGGGGCCGGACCGGTGTGGTCGTCGGTGACCTTGGGCGAGACGGGACTGCCGTTGAGGTCGGAGGGGCCCGAGGCGCCCTCGGGGCGGGTGCTGGTGTAGCTGCCGGAGCCGACCGGGACCTCGGCCGCGCCCTCGGCGGAGACCGGGGTGGCGGAGGTGGCGCCGGTGACCGCGAGGGTCGCGCCGCCGACCACGAGGGCGGAGGCGGCGGCGAGCAGACCGAGGGAGGTCCGGGGCCGCGGGTGCGCGTGTCGGGGGAAACGGGGGAGGAAGCCGCTGGTGGGGCGGCCTCGTGGTTGCGCCATCGTCTGCCTTTCGTGCTTCTCTCAAGGGAGCCGCCGGATTCGGGAGCGCTCCCAATCGTGAGGGCCCGAGCCCTGGCGTCGAGTGTTCAGGTGACACTCGGTGAGCGCAATGCCACATAACGGGAAAGTTCCCATTCTGTTACCACCGTCCTCCCGGGTTTCGGCGGAGGGGCGGCGGTACGCCGGGGCGGCCGCGGGCCGTACGGCCAAGGCACCGCGCACCTGGCGCGAGCCTCGGTACGCCCGGGCGGCCGCGGGCCGTACGCACGGCGCCGAGGAGCCCGGTGGGGCGGATCCGCTGAGAGCTTGCACACGGGGCCGACGCGCCGACCCGTGCTCGGGGGCGCCCCGGGAGAGCGTCACCTGTGGATAACCGCGTCCACCCCCACGGCCTCTGGTACCAAGGAGTCATGGCCACTCCCACCCAGCCTGACGTCCCGGTCCCCGACGCGCCGACCACCACCGAGCCAGCCCTCTCCGCCGCCGCCGCCGACGGCGCCCTGCGCGAACGCGCCGAGGGGCACCTGCGCGCCCTCGCCGGCGAGTCCGCCCGCCTGCGCGAGGACCAGTGGACCGCCATCCACGCCCTGGTCGCCGAGCACCGCAGGGCACTGGTCGTCCAGCGCACCGGCTGGGGCAAGTCGGCGGTGTACTTCGTGGCCACCGCCCTGCGCCGGGCCGAGGGCGCGGGCCCCACAGTCATCGTCTCCCCGCTGCTCGCGCTGATGCGCAACCAGATCGCCGCCGCCGAGCGCGCGGGCATCCGCGCCCGCACCATCAACAGCTCCAACACCACCGCCTGGGAGTCCACCTACGCTGAGGTCTCCCAGGGCCTGGTGGACGTGCTGCTGGTCAGCCCCGAACGGCTCAACAACCCCGAGTTCCGGGACCGCGTCCTGCCCGAACTCGCCGCAGGGGCGGGCCTGGTCGTCATCGACGAGGCGCACTGCGTCTCCGACTGGGGCCACGACTTCCGGCCCGACTACCGGCGCATCCGGTCCCTCCTGCACGACCTGCCCGACGGGGTCCCGGTCCTGGCCACCACCGCCACCGCCAACGAACGCGTCACCCATGACGTGGCCGAACAGCTCCAGGCCGGGGCCGACCGGGCCGACACCCTGGTCCTGCGCGGCAGCCTGGAGCGCGAGAGCCTGAGCCTGGGCGTGGCCGAACTGCCCGACCCCACCGCGCGGCTCAGCTGGCTGGCCGAACACCTGCCCAAGATCCCCGGATCGGGCATCGTCTACACGCTCACCGTCAGCGCCGCCGCCGAGACCGCCCGCTTCCTCACCGAACAGGGCCTGGAGGTGCTGCCCTACACCGGGCAGACCGACCCCGACGAGCGCAGGCTGGCCGAGGACGCCCTCCTCGGGAACCGGGTGAAGGCGCTCGTGGCCACCAGCGCGCTGGGGATGGGCTTCGACAAGCCCGACCTGGGTTTCGTCGTGCACCTGGGCGCCCCGCAGTCACCGATCTCCTACTACCAGCAGGTCGGCCGTGCGGGACGCGGTGTGGAACGGGCCGAGGTGGTGCTCCTGCCCGGCCGCGAGGACGTCCGGATCTGGGAGTACTTCGCGGGGCTGTCCTTCCCCCCGGAGGACACCGTTCGCCAGACCCTCCAGGCCCTGGCGGAGTCCGACAAGCCCCTGTCCACCGCCAACCTGGAGACCCGGGTGGACCTGCGTCGCACCCGCCTGGAGCAGATGCTCAAGGTGCTGGACGTGGACGGGGCGGTGCGCCGGGTGCGCGGCGGCTGGACCGCCACCGGTGAGCCCTGGACCTACGACGCCGAGCGCTACGCCGCCGTCAGCGCGGCCAGGGAACGCGAACAGCGCGCCATGCTCGACTACGTCTCCACCGACACCTGCCGGATGGAGTTCCTCCGCCGACAGCTCGACGACCCCGCCGCCGAACCCTGTGGCCGCTGCGACGTGTGCACCGGCCAGTACTGGACCACCGACGTCGACACCGGCCGCCGTCAGGCCGCCGCCGACCACCTGGACCGGCCCGGCACGCCCCTCGCGCCGCGTCGCCAGTGGCCCTCCGGCATGAACACGCTCGGGGTGGGCCTGTCCGGCAAGATCCCGGAGAACCTGCGGGCGGGGGAGGGGCGTGCCCTGGGCCGTCTCACCGACATCGGCTGGGGTACCGAGCTGCGCCGTATCTTCGCCGAGGACGCCCCGGACACCCCCGTGGACGAGCGTGTCCTCCAGGGAGTGGTGCGTGTGCTCGCCGCCTGGGGATGGGAGAACCGCCCGGTCGGGGTGGTCGCGATGCCCTCGCTCTCCCGCCCGACCCTGGTGGGGGACCTCGCCGCCCGGATCTCCGAACTCGGCCGTCTCACGCCGCTCGGCTCCCTGTCCTACCGGACCCCCACGGGCCCGGGGCCCCGCCGCCACAACAGCGCGATGCGCCTGGAGCAGGTGTACAACGCGCTGGTGGTGGATCCCGCGCTGGCCGAGCGGGTGGAGGACCTTCAGAGAGACACCCCGGGCCCGATCCTGCTGGTGGACGACCAGGCCGACACGGGGTGGAGCCTGACCGTGGGAGCCGCCCTGCTGCGCAAGGCGGGCGCCCCGGAGGTGCTGCCGCTGACCCTGTCCACCACGGGCGGGTGACCCGGAGGCCCGGGTGCGGGTGTCCCAGCCGGGCACCCGCCCCGCCCTCGGGGATCCACGCTCACGGGGCAGCAGAGTCCGGCGGTCCGCCCGCCCGGGTGCTGGACGGTCCGCCAGAGCGGGGTACACGGTGCGGCCGAGGCAGGCCCTCGGGGCGCCCACCGGTCTTCCTGGCGGGCCGCCGGGCCCCCGGGGCGGGCATGACGAGACCCCGTCACCCTGGGGTGCGGGGTCTCGGAAAACCGACGGTCTAGCGGAGACGCTGGCCTCGGGGCGCGCCACGGCGCACCGGCTCGCCCTCACCCAGATCCGGGCGGGCGCCCGGCTGGTGCAGCGCGCGGGCGGCCAGCCTGCTGGCCCGGCCCAGCGCCTCTTTGGGGTGCCGCCCGGTCAGCCACGCGGGGAGGAAACCGGCGATGAACGCGTCACCGGCGCCGACGGAACCGGGGGAGGGGTCCACCGGCTCGGCCGGGGCCCTCACACAGTCCTCGCGGGTCTTGGAGGCCCACAGCCCACCCTCCTCGCCGAGCTTGATCACGACGTTGGGGAACCAGGCGGTGAGCACCTTCGCGGCGGCCTCGGCGTCGTCCCGGCCGGTGAGCACCCGGGCCTGGTCGACGTTGACGAACAACAGGCGCGCGCCCTGCGTCCAGTCGAGGAAGTTCTCCGCCCCCGCGCGCTCCAGCGGAGCGTGCGAGCCGCCGTCCACGGAGATGGACATCCCGCTCTCCCGGGCCATGCGCAGGGCCACCCGGGCCGCGCGGCGGGAGTCGGAGTTGATCAGCGTGTACCCGGACACGTGCAGGTGGCCGTCGGGGCCGAACACGTCGCGGGGCAGGTCCTCGGGCTGGAGACGGGCGTTGGCGCCGGGGTCGCTCAGCATCGTCCGGTCGCCCCGGTGGGTGATCATCACCACGCAGGTGCCGGTGGAGCGCTCGGGGTCCATCACCATGCGGGAGTCCAGGCCGTAGCCCATGAGCTCCATCTCGCGGGTGCGCCCGGTGATGTCCGAGCCGCGACGACCGACGAACGTGGTATCGGTGCCCTCGACCGCGAGCCACGAGGCGATGTTCGCCCCGGAACCGCCGCCGTACATGATCACCGACGCCGGAGTGTCGCTGCCGCGGGCCAACGGGTGGAACGCGCGCGCGACGGCATCGGTCATCAGATCACCGATCACGACCACTCGAGTCATTTCGCCAGCCACCACCGAGGGTTTGAGAATCTGTGCCCGCACGACGTTAACAGCTTAACGATCAGTGTCGGGTAACGAACTGACAGCGCCCGGGACACGCGGTCACGCAGGGGCCGCCGCGGGTCGTGAGGCCCTGCGCACAGGGGTTTTCGACCCACCCAGGAAGACTATCCGCACTCGGCGTGATCTCGGACGCCCGTCCGTCTCCGGAAGGGGGTCGGGCACACTCCGAGGGCGCGGACCCCGGCCGCGTCGAGGAACCGGAACCCGGGAACGTCCACGACACACGCACCCGTCACCGCGAGTACGGGAGGGTACCCGGCTCCCGTCGGAGGCCCGTCGGGGGCCTGTCTGAGGGGTCGATTTCGGTGACCCCGCATGGACTTTCCCCGAATTCGACCGATTGTCGTCTAGTCTCGCTGTCGTGCAGTCCTACCCGAACCACTGGGAAGCCGACGTCGTCCTGACCGACGGAGGCACCGCGCACCTGCGCCCCATCACCCCTGACGACGCCGACCTGCTGCGCGAGTTCCACTCCCGGCTCTCACCGGAGACGATCTACTACCGGTTCTTCGCGCCCTACCCCAAGCTCTCCGACCGGGACGTGAAACGCTTCACGACGGTCGACTACGAGGACCGCGTGGCCCTGGTCGCCACCATCTCCGACTCCATGGTCTCCGTGGTGCGGTACGACAAGGTCGCCCCCGAGGAGGCCGAGGTGGCCTTCGTCGTGGAGGACGGGCACCAGGGACGGGGCCTGGCCTCGGTGCTCCTGGAGCACATCGGGGCCGCCGCCCGCGAACGCGGGGTGCGCCGCTTCATCGCGGACGTCCTGCCCGAGAACCGACGCATGATCAACGTCTTCCGCGAGGCCGGGTACACCGCGCAGCAGACCTTCGACGAGGGCGTCATCCGCCTCACCCTCGACCTCCAGCCCACGGACGACTCCACGGAGGTCATGCGGGCCCGCGAACAGCGCGCCGAATCGCGCTCCATCGCCCGCCTGCTCTTCCCCGAGTCCGTCGCCGTCATCGGCGCGAGCCGCACGGCGCACACCATCGGCCAGACCGCACTGCGCAACCTGCTCGGCGGCGAGTTCCAGGGCCCCGTCTACCCCGTCCACCCCGAGGCCAAGGCCGTCGTGGGCGTGCGCGCCTACCCGTCCGTCCTGGACATCCCCGACCAGATCGACCTCGCCGTGGTGGCCGTGCGCGCCGACACCGTCGTCGACGTGGTCGAACAGTGCGCCGAGAAGGGCGTGCACGGGCTGATCGTGGTGAGCTCCGGGTTCGGTGAGGTCGGCCCCGAGGGGCGTGCCCGTCAGGACGAACTCGTGCGCACCGCCCGCGCCGCAGGAATGCGCGTGGTCGGCCCGAACTGCCTGGGCATCGCCAACAGCGACCCCACGGTCTCGCTCAACGCCACCCTCTCCCCGGACCTGCCGCCGCAGGGACCCATCGGCTTCTTCTCCCAGTCCGGTGCCCTGGGCCGTGCCATCCTCCAGCGGGTGGCCGAACGCGGCATGGGCCTGTCCACCTTCGTCTCGGCGGGCAACCGCGCGGACGTGTCCGGCAACGACCTCATGCAGTACTGGCAGGAGGATCCCGCCACCAAGGTGGTCCTCCAGTACCTGGAGTCCCTGGGCAACCCGCGCAAGTTCACCCGCCTGGCCCGGCGCCTGGCCAAGCAGAAGCCGGTCGTCGCCGTACGCAGCGGTGGTTCCGCGCGGACCACCCCCACCGGGCACGCCGCCGGTGGCCTGGCCCTGCCCGACTACGCCGTCACCTCCCTGTTCCAGCAGGCGGGCGTCGTGCGCGTGGACGACATCACGCAGATGTTCGACGCCGCCCAGGTGTTCGCCTACCAGCCGCTGCCCGAGGGGCCGCGCGTGGGCATTATCGGCAACTCCGACTCCCTGGAGCTGCTGGTCAAGGACGCCGCGGTCCGTCAGGGGCTCAAGCCGCACGACCCGGTCAACCTGGGTCCGCAGGCCACCGCCGACGACTTCGACACCGCGATCCGGGCCGCTCAGGCCGCCGAGGACGTGCACTCGATCGTGGTGGTCTTCGTCCCGGCCCTGCACCCCATCGGTGACGACGTCGCCCGCGTGCTGCGGGCCCGCTCGCTGGACTCGGACAAGCCCATCGTCACCACCTACCTCGCGCGCCAGGGCCTCCCCGAGGAGCTGCGGCACGTCGGTGACCAGGGGCAGACCCTGCACGGATCGGTGCCCTCCTACCCCTCTCCCGAGGACGCCGTCCGCGCCGTCGCCCACGCCACCCGGTACGCCCAGTGGCGCAACCGCAAGCCCGGACGCCACCCCGAGCTGCCCGACATCGACCGTGCCCGGGCCCGCGCGACCATCGGCCGCGCGCTCAAGAAGGCCGGGCCGACCGACGAGGACGTCGCCTGGTTCGGTGGCGAGCGCCGTTACGACGAGGAGACGGCGATCTCCTCCGAGGACGCCCGCGACCTCCTGGCCTGCTACGGCATCGCCGCCTACCCGGACATCAAGGTGACCTCCGCCGAGGAGGCCGTGGTCGCCGCCGGTGAGCTCGGCTACCCCGCGGTGGTCAAGGCCGACGCCCCCGACCTGCGGGTACGCGCGGGAGGCACGTTCGTCCGCGCCGACCTGCGCACCCCCGAGGACGTTCGGAGCGCCTACCTGTCCCTGGAGGACCGCTTCGGTGGCGAGGCGGAGCTGGTGGTCCAGCGCATGGCGGCGCCCGGCGTGCCCACGGTGGTGCGCGCGGGCGACAACCAGTCCTTCGGCTCGGTGGTCTCCTTCGGGCTGGCGGACGTCACCGCCGAGCTGCTCGACGACCGCGCCTTCCGCCTGGCGCCGTTGACCGACATGGACGCGGCCGACCTCATCCACGCGGTGCGGGCCGCCCCGCTGCTGTTCGGGCTGCCCGCAGGGGCCACCTCGCTGGCCGAACAGCCCAACGTGGAGGCCCTGGAGGAACTGCTGATCCGGGTGTCCCGGCTCGTGGAGGCCTTCCCCGAGATCGGCTACGTGGACCTGGACCCGGTTCTGGTCAACGCCACCGGAGCGCACGTCCTGGGCGCCCGCATGTGGCTGCGCGAGGCCCCCGAGGTGCGCCCCGACGTGGGACCGCGCCGTCTGCGCGGGGTGACGTTCTGATCAGGGAATGGGTCTCACGTTTCGGCGGACGGTCGCGAAGTGTCGCCGGAAGGGGGCAGGATAGAGGTATGAGGAAAACACGTGCCGTGTCCACGGATTGGCGCCTGGAGATCGAGCGGAGCGGCTACTACCCCGCTCTGGTGATCGACGCCGTCGCGACCACCCTGGGCGAGGAGGACGCCGAGGCGTTCATCGTGCACCATGAGGCGACCTTCGACCCGGCCATGGAGATGCGTCGGCACATCACCGTCATGCTGCTGACCGCCACCCGCCTCGTCGTCTGTCACACCGACGAGCACCCGCCCACCGAACCCGGCGGTACCTCGCACGCCTCCACCACGACCGACAGCATCCAGCTGGGCAACATCCAGTCGGTGGCGCTGACCCGGGTGGTTCCCAACCCCGCCCAGTACACGCCGGGCAGCCTGCCCAGCGAGCTGGTGCTCAGCGTGAACCTCTCGGTGAACTGGGGCGCGGTCGCGCACATCGACCTCGAACCGGCCTCCTGCGCGGACGAGAGCTGCGAGCTCGACCACGGATACACGGGTGCCCTCACTGCGGAGCCGCTCACCCTGAGGGTGAGCGAGGCGGCCGACGGCGCGGAGGCGGTCACCACCATGCTGCACTTCGCGGACGCGCTGTCCGCCGCGACCACGCGGCGCTGACACGGCGAACACGCCCGAAGCACACCCGGCGGGGCCGGGGCGACCTCCTCGGAGGGGCGCCCCGGCCCCGTCCGCGTCGAGGCGCCGGAACACGGGTTCCACGCCGTGTCCGTTGAAGGGGGCGCAGCCGCTGGCCATAGGCGACCTGGCCACCACCATCCACGCCGTGGGCGTGGACGTCTTCCGGTTGGGCGCAGGGTGGTCAACGGCCAGCCCAAGCCCGCCGCCGACATCCCTCCGGGATCCGGTGTCGGTCGGTCCGGTGCGGCCGGGACCCGGTGGGCGAACCCCGTCCCCATCCACGAACCAGCCAGCCGGTGCTCCCATGAACCGGGTTCCGCACGGCGGGTCCCCCGCTCTCCCAGCCGGGTCCGCTGTCCGCCCCCTCACTGTGGGGGCGCCTCGTCGGTGGTTCCGTGGGGCGGGTGGGAGCCCCGGCGGGCGTGAGCGCTAGCGTGTGGTGCACGTAACACCAGCGCGCTCGCCCGTAACACGGACCCGGCAGACTCGTCGTCGGTGGGCGTGGCCCGGGACCGCCGCGCGTACCGCCGCCAGTGACGCCGTGGCCTCCGCGCGCGTTCAACGGAGAGAGGTCAGCCCGCGATGACGCAGCACCCGACGCCCCCGAACCCCTCGGACGACGCCCCCCTCGTACGGTCGGACGTCGACCGGGCCATCGCCACCATCACCCTCGACTCCCCGCGCAACCGCAACGCCCTCTCCGCGCGGCTGCGCTCCCAGCTCTCCGCGGCGCTCTCCGCCGCCATGGCCGACGACGACGTCCGGGGCGTCGTCCTCACCGGCAGCGGCCCGGTCTTCTGCGCGGGCGCGGACCTCAAGGAGGTCGGCGCGGCCCTCCAAGGGGCCCCGGTCGAACCCGCACCGGAGCTCCCCGAGATCTTCGAGCAGATCATGGGCGGTCCCAAGCCGGTGATCGCCGCCCTCAACGGCGCCGCCCGCGCGGGCGGTATCGGCCTGGTCGCCGCCGCCGACATCGCCCTCGCCCCCAAGAGCGCCACCTTCGCCTTCACCGAGGTGCGGATCGGTGTGGTCCCGGCGATCATCTCCGTCCCGGTCTCGGCGCGCATGCACTCGCGCCAGCTCAGCCGCTACTTCCTCACCGGGGAGCTCTTCGACGCGTCCGACGCGGCCAGGGCCGGGCTCATCACCCAGGCCGTTCCCGACCGCGACATGGACCAGGCGTTGGACGCCGTCCTCCAGGGGCTGCGCGGCTCGGCCCCGAGCGCGCTGTCCCGCACCAAGGAACTCCTGGGCGAACTCGGCGGCGGGGCCCAGGCCGCCCCGGACCGCCGCACCGAGGTGTTCACCCGCATGGGCGAGCTCTCCGCCGAGTTCTTCGCCGGGGAGGACGCGGCGGAGGGCCGCGCCTCCTTCTTCGAGAAGCGCCCGCCACGCTGGGCCCGCTGACGCCGTCCCGCCGCCGCTCGGCCCCGGAGGTGGGACACCCGAATCACCGGGTGTCCCACCCGGGTTCCTACGCTCTCCGCGACAGGCCACAATGGTCGGGTGAGCTACTCCGGAGATACCAAGGTCGGCGGCCCCGCCGACCTGCGCCAACTACCGCATCTGACGATCACCAAGCTGGCCGTGGGCCCGATGGACAACAACGCCTACCTCCTCCGCTGCCGGAGCACGGGCGAGGCGGTCCTCATCGACGCGGCGGCCGAACCCGACCGAATCCTGGAGCTGATCGGTGAGGACGGGCTGACCCGCGTGGTCACCACCCACCGCCACCAGGACCACTGGCAGGCCCTGGCCGAGGTCGTCGGCCAGACCGGCGCCCGTACGGTCGCCCACCCCGACGACGCCGACGAACTGCCGGTGTCGGTGGACGAGCCGGTCGCCCACGGCGGCACGGTCCCGGTCGGGGACAGCGCACTCACGGTCATCCACCTGCGCGGCCACACGCCCGGGTCGATCGCCCTGCGCTACGACGACCCCGAAGGCCACACCCACCTGTTCACCGGTGACAGCCTCTTCCCGGGCGGGGTCGGCAAGACCTGGTCCGACAAGGACTTCCAGACGCTGTTCGGTGACGTGTCGGAGCGGCTCTTCGGAGCGCTGGCCGACGACACCTGGGTGTACCCCGGGCACGGCGGCGACACCACCCTGGGCGCCGAGCGTCCGCACCTCGCGGAGTGGCGCGAGCGCGGTTGGTAGGAACCTGAGGGGGCGCGGCGGTGACACGGACCGCCGCGCCCCGGACACTCAGGTCCCGTAACAGCAGAAGCCGAGGTGGCCGAGGTGCTCCGCCACGGCCTCGGCCGCCTCGGCGCCGTCCGCGAGCGCCCGGTGGAACGAACGCATGGCCGCCTCGGTCCGCGCGTCGTCCACCGGCACCGGACTGGCCACCACCGTGCGGGTGCCCCGGGCCAGCAGGGCACCCACGAACCCGCCCGGCCGCCCCGGTGCGCCGCCGAAGCCGTGCCCGCCCCAGCAGCTGGACAGGACCGCCAGCGCCGGAGCGGAGGGGAGCGCCGTCAGGTCGCAGGCCAGCAGTGGCCCGTCACGCAGGTCGAACCGGTCGAGCATGGGCGTGCGGTCGCCGACGCTCCCGTGCCCGGCCAGGTGGGCGAGGTCGCATCGGGCCAGTGCGTCGAGGATCCGGTCCCGGCCCGCGTGGACCAGGACCCGCGCGCCCGGATGGGCCCTGGCGAGGGCGGCCACCTCCAGCCGTGCTCTGCGCGGCTCCGGTCCGCACACCAGCAGGACCCTGTCCCGGCGGGGCCGGACGGTCGGTCGTTCCGCCCAGGACCTCGCCGTGGGCACCAGGCGCACCGGCCGCCCGCGCAGGCCCGGGAGCTGTCCCCAGGGCAGGTCGCCCGCGTACGGTGCGGCCGTCACCACCAGGGAACGGTCCCCGACCAGGGGCAGGAGCGGGCCGAGCAGAGTCGACGAGACCAGCGCCGCCGTGCCCGGCACCGGACGGTCGGGATCGGAGCGACCGGGTGGATGCGTCCGCACGGTCCGCTCGTGGACGAACCTGCCGAGCGCCCGACGGATCCGCACCAGCGGCCCGAGACCGCGCGCGTGCACGCGTCCGGCCACCGCGACCAGGGCGACGGCCTCGGATCCGGCCACCGTGAAGTGGACGAACGCCCGGCCCTCCAGGCGCTCCAACAGCGACTCCAGTACCGGGAGCCGGTGTTCGCTTGAGGCCTGCCGAGTCCGAGGCGCCCGCCAGTGCGCGGACTCCCAGCGCCGCGCGTGGTGGTGGGCCTCGGGACCGGCGCCGCGTCCCAGGGCCAGGCGGTAGTGGCCGGTCGGGTCCGCCATCCTGGGCGCGGAGGCGGTCTCCGGGGTCGGTGTCAGGCCCTCGGCCCAGGTGCGGCCCAGCTCGGCCCACTCCAGGGCGGTCGCGGGATCCCCGGCGAGCAGGGAGGTCTCCAGTCCGGCCCGGAGCACGTGGGGGTCGCGGTCAGCGGTTCCGAGCCAGGACCCGGGCGCGGTGGCGCCGCGCTCGGAGAGACGGTCCAGCGCCCGACGCGCGTCCGTGAGCAGACCACGCCTTCCGGCGACGTCCCACGCGTTCCGGTGGCCGGTCCCGCGGCCGCCTCCGCACTCCGCGGGCTTCCGGTCGAGGGGTGGCGCCACGGCGGGCACACGGAGTTCCAGGAGGTCCCTGGCCCGGCGGGCCGGCACACGGCACCGCGCGGCACCGTCGGCCACGCGCTCCAGCCGACGGGCCAGGCCGGTCCAGAGCGAACCCGGGCCCAGGCCCGCGCGGATCCGCCGGGTGAGGTGGAGCGCGCCGGGGTGGTCGCCCTCCATGAGGCGGAGCTTGGCCTCCACCAGCACGCGCGCGGTGCTGTCCTCGTCCGCGTGCCAGGTGGCCTCGGCCAGGGTGCGCCCGGCCTCCTCCACCAGGCCGACCGAGAGCAGCGCCTCGGCCAGGTCCACCCGCAGCGGGCCCTGGCGGTCGTCGGGCATCTGGTGCGCGAGGTCGTGGAAGGTGGTGATGGCGGTGTCGGTGTCGCCCCGGTAGAGGTCGAGGCAGCCGAGGTTGTGCCGGGCCACCAGCCCGAGCAGGGGGAGGCGGCGCGCCTCGGCCAGGGAGAGCGCCTCGTTGAGGTGGTCCTCGGCCGGACCGAAGTGTCCGCAGAGGGTCTGGGCCAGGCCGAGATCGGTGAGGAGCCCGGGGAGCACCGGGTCGAGTTCCGAGACGGGGTGGCCGCGCAGGCGCCTTCGGGAGTCGTTGAGGAGGACCAGGGTCTGGTCGCAGCGTCCGGCCTGAGCCAACCTCACGCCCTGCGTGACCTGCGCCAGCAGTGCGCGTCCGGTGGCCAGGAACGGTGGGTCGTCGTCCGGGGGAGGGCTTGTGGTCGAGCGGGCGGGCGTTGCGCGGGGGAGCACGTCCGACAGCCTTCTTTCACCAGGGGGCCGGTCAACTCCAGTGATAGCAGCGCGCCCGGCCGGGCGGGAGTGGCCCGCGTCAACCTGTGGATAACCGGGCGATCGCGGAGTATGACGAACCCGGGCGAAGCCGGACACGTGACGGCGAGTTGGCACACGGACCAAACGGGGTTCGGGCCGTGGCCGATTCCCTCTCCCCTCGTCGTCCGGCGCCCCCGGCTCAGACGGTGAACCAGTCCGTGACCGTCAGGGGGCGGTTGGGGCACTCCACGACCAGACACACCGGCCCCGGGGGCACGGCGGTGTCGAAGCGGCCGTCCATCCGGACGAACAGGAGGAGTGTGGAGCCGGGGCGCCGGAGGTGCACGTCCACGTGGTCGAACTCGCCCCTGACCAGGCCGGACAGGACACGTTGCCCACCGCGTTCGCGTACCTGGAGGTCCAGGTGGACACCGTCCAGGTCGAAGGTCAACACGCTCGGGGTGGTTCCCTCCTCGTCGCGCTGGAGCGGTTGCTCCGGGGAGGGGACCGTGTCACTGACGGTTCTGGCCATCCTGGCCCCGTCGAAGGAGCGGTCGAAGGCGGCCAGCGCGGCGGCCCGACCGGCTCGGTCCTGACGTGGGTCTGGGTCGTTCCGCACGGTTCACGCACGCCTTTCGCTCGGATCTGCGTTCGCTCGAAGGGTGCGGCGGAGCTGACGGATCAGGTGCCGCCGCTGGTTCGGGGTGGTCCGGTGGGAGATCGGTCCGGCGTCGGGGGAGTCGTCGAGATAGAGGCGTGCGACCCGGCGGTCTACCGGGTCGGTGAGGCCGTCGACGGCCCGGTGGAGCGCGGCGTGCCGTTCCTCGTGCAGGTACCGGCGTTCGGGGTCGTCCTGGTCGTGGGCGTACCCGTCCATGTCGACTGGATCGGTGGGAACGAAGCGCTGCCGGTGCCGCCGCTGGCGGTCGCAGGCCGTGTGCGTGGCCCGTCGCAGCCAGGCGGCGAGTCGGTGCGGGGAGTGGAGGCGGGTCAGGTGCTGGTTGAGGCGGAGCCACACCGTCTGGACGGCGTCCTCGCGGTCCTGCTGCGGGAGCCGGTACGAGCGCGCGATGGCGTTCACCATGGCGAGGTGGCGGTCCACGATCGCCTCCCACGCGTCCGCCCTCCCGTGGCAGGCGCCCAGCACGAGTTCGGCGTCGCTGGGCTCGACCGGATCGGGAGACGGCGCCGGGACGGGGCCGGTTGTGGCCGGAACCGGCAAAGAAGTGGTAGAAACATACCCTGAACAGTGCTGATGGGCGTTTCTGTCGAGGGTTTCCGGAGACTGGATGCCCTCTTGAGTCTGGTCTGGCACATCCGCCCCCACTATGATCGGACTCCCTGTCGCCGCCTGGGCCACACGCTAATCACTGGGTGTCCCGGGTGCGGTGGGAACGCTGGAAAATACCAGCGTGCGAGATGGTTCTCAGGGTGCCATTGGGGCACAATGGGGCAAAAGGCATTCAGGCGGGTATGCAACCTTCTCGTAGTACGAGGGCGTCGGGGAAGCGCACTCGTTCGTATCAGGAGGTTCGGTGTCCGCACGTGGCGTCTTGTACGTCCACTCCGCACCCGCGGCGCTGTGCCCACATGTCGAGTGGGCGGTCGCGGGTGTCGTTGGAGTACCCGTCAAACTCGACTGGGTCGCGCAACCGGCGGCCCCCGGCCATCACCGCGCCGAGCTCAACTGGCAGGGGAAGCCGGGGACCTCGGCCGCCGTGGCCTCCGCGCTCAACGAATGGCAGCGCCTGCGTTTCGAGGTGACCGAAGAGGGGTCGCCCGGCTGCGACGGCATGCGCTACAGCTACACGCCCAGCCTCGGCGTGTTCACCGCCGTCACCAGCGCCGCGGGTGAGGTGCTCGTTCCCGAGGGCAGGCTGCGCGCCGCCATGGCCACCGCGGCGAGAGAGGGCACCGACCTCGCCGCCGAACTCGACCGACTCACCGGGCGCTCCTGGGACGAGGAGCTCGAACCCTTCCGCTACGCCGGTGACGGCGCCCCGGTGCGCTGGCTGCACGCCGTGGGCTGATCCCGCCCCGGGCAGCACCGTGCGGGCGGAGGCGATGCTCCCCCGATATGTCGAGTATCGCCCCACGGCCGGAGCCAGCACCAGTCGCGCCACTCGTGCCTGTGGACAACCCGACGCCGGTGGGACTGCCCTGGCATGTTCGGGCGGACGCCCCCGCCGTGGTTCCGGTCACGAACCAGGTGGTGACCGTGCCGGGCCGAGGTCGCCACCGCGCGCAGCCTGGACACGGGCGAGCTCGCCACCGGGTATCCCGGTTCCGGTCACGAACCAGACGGTGGCCGTGCCGTGCCGAGGTCGTCATCGCGCGCAGCCTGGACTCGGTCACGAACGTGGCTGTGACAGTGCCTGGCCGGTGGATCCGGGTGGGGTCGTGACCGCGCGCAGCCTGGACACGGTGGGGCCGAGACCGCGCCGCGGCTGCATCCGGGCGAGGTAGAGACCCGGCCGCAACTCCGTAGACGACGGTGGCGACCGCCGGGTCAGGGAGGGGTCTCCTCGCTGGGCCATATGGCGGAGGCCAGCAGGACCGCGGCCCAGATGCCCAGGGGTACCAGGGGCCAGTACGGAACCAGCTCGCCGCCGAGCAGGCTGGCCACGCCCCAGACCCCGGTCAGTGCTCCGGCCACGCCCAGCCACCAGCGCCACTCCTCGCCCCACTCCTCCCAGGGCACCAGCCCACCGGCCGGTTCGGGGTCGGGGCGACGCTCGCGGTGGACTCTCGGCGGCGGCACCGGGATCTCGGGTTCGGGGAGGTCGGCGGTCAGGGAGCGCAGCTCACCGACCAGGACCGAGCTCAGGGCGGCACCCACGCGGCGCTCGTACTCCTCGTGGTCCAGACGGCCCTCGGAGAACGCCACCGCGAGGCGGTCGACCGTCAGGTCCCGCTCGGTGTCCGAGGCGCGCATCTGGTTCAGCGGCAGACGTTGGGCCTCCACTTCCCACCCCCAAAGGCGCGTTGGTTTCCACACGATACGCGCCGTGTCCGGCGGGCGAAAGGGATCATGGACCCCAGTTCCAGCAGTTTGCGAACCACCTCCGGCGGGGTGGTTTCATCGCAGGTCAGAGCGCTAGCCAACGGGACACTTCGCGGCACGTGGACGGATCCGCCGCGCCCACCAGGCCGGTGTGCTCGAAGGACCCCCGATAGGTGAACCCGGAGCCGTCCAGACGGGTCAGCAGACCCCCCGTCTCGGCCAGCACCAGACCCGGCGCGGCCACGTCCCAGTCGCGCACCGGGACGTCCTTGACGAACAGCTGGGCGTCGCCCTCGGCGATCCGACAGAGCTTCAGCGCGATGCTTCCGCTCTCCAGGTACCCGCCGTAGCCGAAACGGTCGTACACGCGCCGGGCCACCCCGGAGGGCTCCGGGGTGTTGTCGGTGAGCACGCCCCGGCCGGGAGGAGCGGGCGGCTGCGGGGGCAGCGGTCTCCCGTCGCGCCGGGCGCCCCGCCCGCGCACGGCCGTGTAGAGGGTCCCCCGCTCGGGGGCGAAGACCGCCGCCACCTCGGGGCGCCCCCCGACGACCAGAGCCGCCTGGGTCACGTAGCCGTCGAACCCGTGGACGTAGCTGGCCGTCCCGTCGATGGGGTCGATCAGCCAGTACCGGGGCGGGCGGTCCCGGGTGAGCGACCCCGGGTCCTCCTCACTCACCACCGGGATACCGGCGTCGATCACGTTGAGCCGCAGGGAGAGCGCCCGGTGCGCCCTGGCGTCCGCCTGGGCCTTGAACTGGCTCCCCTCCCACACGCCGTCCCGCGCGGCCGGGTCCGAACGCCAGGCGCGCAGCAGCCCGCCGACCTCCGTGACCGCGGTCGCCAGCGCCTCCGACAGCTCCCGCCGTCCGCTCATCGGACCCGCACCGGGACCGTGGCGGGCCGCTCACCCGAGGGCGCCGCTCCGGGCGGGGCGAACCCCTCGACCGGGGAGATCCCGTGGGAGGCGAACCGCTCCTCGGACATGAACTCGTCGGTCCAGCGCCGCACCATCGTGACCCCCTCCCGCCACTCGTCGGTGAGCCGGGGGCCGCCGCACACGGCCTGTCGGAGCAGGCCGGTGATCTCGTCGACCCCGGCGGCCACGGTGAGAGCCGCGGTGGAGGAGAAGCGGGGGTTGATCTCGAAGATCCGGGGCCGTCCCCGCTCGTCCAGGCACAGCTGCACGTTGAAGGGCCCGTCCGCGCGCAGTGCGCTCTGGACGGCGTGGCAGGCACGGACGACCTCCGGGTGCCGCCGGGTGACCGCGTACCTGGTGACGCCCTGCTTGAGCAGGACCTCCTTGGGCACCACCGCCTGGACGTCGCCGTCCCGCCACACCACGACGGACACGGTGTACTCGGGGCCGGTGACGCGTTCCTGCACGATCAGCTCGTCGGCCGCGTATTCGCTCTCCGCGACCACGCGGCCCAGGTCGCGGGCCGACTCGACCACCCGCACGCCCCGACTGCCGCGACCGCGGCGGGGCTTGACGATCAGCCCGCCCGGGGAGCGGTCGGCGGCGCCGGTCGGCCACTCTGAGGCGAGCCAGGTGCGGGGGACCCCGATCCCGGCGTCCTCCAGTCGGCGCATGAGGGCGTACTTGTCCAGGCAGGTGGTGACGAACCCCGGGCGGGGCAGCAGGACGGCGACGCCGTCCTCGGCGAGGTCGGCCGCCCGGACCAGCTCCTCGTCCACCAGCGGAACCACGGCGGCGGCCGCCTCCTCGGCGCACAGGGCCCTCATCCGGGGGAGGAAGGCCTCGCTGTCCCCCGGCGGGACCAGGCGGCCCCGGTCGGCCAGGTACAGGCCGGGCGCGGCCGGGTCCACGTCGGTGGCCACCACCCGGAAACCGTTCTCACGCAGGTGAAGGATGGTACCGGGTGTGGGGGCGGAGCCCGCCGTCGTCACCACGACGGTCGGTTTCCTCGAAGTCTGCTGTGGCACCGGCTGAACCCTTCCGAGCGAGATTCGAGTGGGCCGGGGGATGGATCGAGCCTAGACGCGGGAGTGCCCCCGGGGCCCGGGAATGGCCGGATGCGGTTGCCAGGACAACCGAACGGGTCGCTCGCGCGTGTACTCACTGGCCCCGGGAGGAAGGGCAGAGGGCGGGTGACGCGCTCGGTGCGTCACCCGCCCTCCGGCGACGGGGGTTCCCTAGGGAGTGTTTTTTGGATGCTTTCGCCGGTGGCGGCGGAGCCGCCACCGATGCGAGCGGCCGTCGCCCCTACTGTGCGCTGCTACGCAAGCTCCGCAGTGTCGCACAGCGGGGGCCCGCCCGGGTTTGGCTGTCCGAGCTTCATCGGCGCAGCGAGAGGCAGCCTGGTGGTAACGCGAGGACACAGCGCCGAAGGCGTCCGTTGAGGGTGGTGGCGGGCGACGGGCGGGAGGAATGATCCAAAAAACACGACCTAGTCCTGCTCGTACGTGGGCGTGATGACCGCGCGGCCGATCGCGTGCGAGAACAGGTTGAACCCGAGGAACGCCGGGCTCGCGGCGGCGTCGATGCCCAGGGTCGGGACGTCCACGGCGTGCACCGCGAACATGTACCGGTGGGGACCGTGCCCGGCGGGCGGGGCGGCACCGATGTAGCGGTGGCTCCCGGCGTCGTTGCGCAGGGTCACGGCCTGTTCCGGCAGACCGGAACCGTTGCCCGCGTCCGTCGCCAACTCGGTCACGTCGGCGGGGATGTCGCAGACCGCCCAGTGCCAGAACCCGCTCGCGGTGGGCGCGTCCGGGTCGAAGCAGGTGACGGCGAAGCTCCGGGTCCCCTCGGGGAACCCGCTCCAGGACAGGTGCGGGGAGACGTCCACGCCCCCGGCACCCATGATCCCGCTGACCTGCGCCCGGGGCAGGCCCTGGCCGTCCTTGACGTCGTCGCTGGTGACGGTGAACGCGTCGACGACGGGCAGGAAGTCGTAGGGAGAGGGTGGCTTGGCCACGGGGATGGCCTCCTTTGTTCTCGGTGTCGTCCGTTCCGGCCCGCCGCTGGCGGGCCCTGTTCCGAACATACGCCTCGGCGGGCACGGGCGCGGTCTTCTGCGCGGAGGCCCGCGGGGGTACGGTCGTGCCACACCGGGCCGAATCCGGTTCGGTTCGCACACCGACCCATGGAGCCGACATGACCGACCGCTGGGGCATCACCGTTCCCTTCGAGGGCGTCCCCCTGGCCGACCAGCGCCCGCTCTTCGAGGCCCTCCCCGACCTCGGCTACACCGACGCGTGGTCGTCCGAGGCCAACGGCACCGACGCGTTCACCCCGCTGGCGCTGGCCAGCGTGTGGGCGCCGAGGCTGCGGCTGGGCACCGCGATCGTGCCCGCCTACACACGGGGCCCCGCCACCCTCGCGATGAGCGCCGCCACGATGGCCGCCGCCGCACCCGGCCGGTTCGTCCTGGGGGTGGGCACTTCCTCGAACGTGATCGTGGAGCGTTGGAACTCCCTGCCCTTCGAGGAGCCCTACAAGAGGGTCCGCGACACCGTGCGCTTCCTACGCGAGGCGATGACCGGCCGGAAGGTCAGGGCGGACTACGACACCTTCTCCGTCCAGGGGTTCACGCTCGGCGCCGTTCCCGAGCAGGCCCCGCCCGTCCTGGTCGCCGCCCTGCGCCCGGGCATGCTGCGCCTGGCGGGCCGCGAGGCCGACGGCGCCATCCTCAACTGGCTGTCCGCCGAGGACGTGCGCACCGTCGCCCCGATCGTGCGCGAGTTCGGCGACGACAAGGAAATAGTGGCGCGGATCTTCGCCGTGCCCGACACGGACCCCGAGACCGCGCGGGGGATCGGCCGCTGGGCGATCTCGGCGTACCTGAACGTGCCCGTCTACCGGGCCTTCCACGAGTGGCTGGGCCGCGACGAGCTCGGTCCCATGTGGCGGGCGTGGGAGGAGGGGGACCGCAAGGGGGCGCTCGCGGCGATCCCGGACTCGGTGGTGGACGACCTCGTCGTGCACGGACCGGCCGCGTACTGCCGTGAGCGGATCGGCGCCTACGCCGAGGCGGGGGTGGACACCCCGGTGATCGCCCCGATCGGCCCGCCCGGCACGGACCCGGCCGAGGTGGTACGGGCCCTGGCTCCCCGGGGCTGAGCTCCGGGATGTTCCCCGCGCCCTATCGCGCGGGGAACATCCCGACTGTTCGGTATGCCCTCACTCCAGGGGCCCCAGCAGCCTGCGGGCCCGCAGCACCAGTTCCAACTCGAAGCGCGCGCCGGGCTCGCGGAGCCGGGCGCCGAACAGCTCCTCCAGCTGCCGCATCCGGTACCGCACGGTCTGCGGGTGGATACGCAGCCGCTCCGCCGCCTCGTTGGCGTTGAACCCCGACTCCAACCACGCCAGCAGGGTGTCGGCCATACGCTCCCGCTGCGGTTCCCGCATCCCGGCGAGCGGCGCCAACCGCGTCCGGGCCAGCTCCGCCACCAGCGCCGTGTCCCGTGAGAGCAGCAGCTCCGGCAGGTGGTCGCTCCACCGCAGCACCCCTCGCCCGGACACCACCCCGGCCCGTGCCAGCTCGGCCAGCTCACGCGCGCGTGCCAGCGACGCCGGGGCCTCGTCCAGGGGCACGGTCGGACCCAGCACCGCGCGGTACCCGCGTAGGGAACGCTCCAACGACCTCAGCCTGCCCGGGCCCTCGGGGTCGGGCACCAGCGCGCACGGCTCCAGCCGGTCCAGGTCCACCAGCACGTCCGACGGCGGTGTCGGCGTGCCGGTCGATCCCTCCTGGTGCAGCAGTGCCACGGCCACCCGCTCGGGCACCCGCCACCGCGCCGCCCGCGCCAGGGTCGCCACCGCCCTCGCCTCCGGCTCCGTCCCGGACTCGGCCAGCAGCACGTCCAGCAGCCGGGACCGGCGCCGCCGCAGCGCCTCCACACCCGCGCCCCGCACCTGGGCGTGGCCCTCGGCGGCGGCCGTGGAGATCTCCTCCTGGAACGCGAAGAGCGCCTCGCCCAGGGCGGCCATCTGGTCCCGGTCGATCGAGTCGGCCCCCGCCAGGCGGCGCCACGCCACCGCAGCAGACGTGCGCATCCCGGTGTGCAGGCACTCCAGGGTGCGCCCCTGCCGGGCCTCCCCGGCACCGAACGCGCGGAACGTCCGCCCGATCGCCCCGGGGCCCTCGGAGTCGGGGCCGTCCTCCGTGCCCGCGTGGCGCACGGACCCCGATCCGTCCTCGATCCGGTCCAGGAAGGCGTGCGCGGCGGCGGCGATCACCGTCCGGACCGACTCCACGTGCGCGGGTTCCAACGTCTGGGAATGGGCCTCGGCCCGGCGCCGGACGGCCTCCACGGCCTCCTCCGTCAGGTGCGGCACCAGGGGGCGGAGCCTGCTTCCCAGGGCGGGGGGAAGGTCCGCGACGAGAGCGCCGCGGGCGCCGTCCCGTAGTCGGTACGTCATGTCACCTCCGGCACGGGCGCACGCGCCGGACCGGCACCGCGCTCGCCGGAGCGTGCGCCGAACCGTCGGTGGCACGCCCGCGCGTGCTCTGTGCGCCAGTGGATACCGTGATGCCGGTCACCCTCTCCCATATCACCAGAGGTCGCCCCCGGGGACAAGCCCCGGTTCCGGGGGAACGTGCCGCCGCCACCCGGGGCCTCACGTACGACCGGTGGCCTCCGTGTAGCTCCGGTGGTACTCCTCACCGATCTCCCTGAGCACGCGGCCGATCCGTTCGTAGGCCTCGTGGTCGAGGTTGGCCAGGCTGATCCGCACCGACCACTCCGGCCCGTCGAACCCGCCGCCGTTGAGCAGCACCACGCCGTCCTCCCGGGCCAGACGCAGGACCGGGTCCACCGGTTCGTGGTTCGCGCGGATCCACGCGGCGAACTCGCCTCCCCAGTGGCGTTCGGCCCAGGCCAGCAGGTCGAGTTCGACGTAGTAGCCCGCGCGCCGGGGGTCCTCGGGCAGGGGTGCCCCCAACCCCTCGGCCAGCGCCGCGAGCCGTCGCCCCAGGACGCTCATGACCGGTGCGCGGTACTCCTCGTCGGCGTGGGTGAGCGCGAAGAGGGCGAACAGCGCCATCTGCACCTGCTGGGGAGTGGACAGCCCGGCGGTGTGGTTCAGCGCCACCGACCGGCTGTCGGCCACCATGCGGTCGACGAACCGCATCCCCGGCACGTCCAGCGACAGCGGGGAGTAGCGCCGCTGCACGGCCTCGGCGTCCTCGCCGTCCAGGCGGGCGATCAGGTCGTCCACGACGTTGTCCGGTTGGAGGGCGATCACCCCCAGCCGCCACCCGGTCGCCCCGAAGTACTTCGAGAACGAGTACACGCCGAGGGTGTTGCGCGGGCACACCTCCAACAACGAGGTGAAGCCGCGCACGAACGTGCCGTACACGTCGTCCGTGACGATCACCAGGTCGCGGTTGCGGCGCTCCACGATGTCGCGGACACGCTCCAGCGAGCGCTCGGACAGTGCCTCCGAGGGCGGGTTGCTCGGGTTGACCACGCACAGCAGCCGCACCGACGGGTCGGCCAGCCTGTCCAGCTCGGCGTCGTCGTAGTCCCAGGTGTGGAAGTCGCCCTCGGTGCCGCGTGAGGCGGCGACCTCCACCACGTCGAAGCCGTAGCGGTCCAGGCGGGGGATCTCCAGGTAGGGCGCGAAGATCGGCGTCATCAGCGCGATCCGGTCGCCCCGCCGCAGGACCCGGTTGGCCTGGAGGGAGTCGAAGACGTAGCACATGGCGGCGGTGCCGCCCTCGACCGCGAACAGGTCGTAGGGGGTCTCCGGGGCGCGGTCGCCCATCGCCCGGACCAGGTACTCGTGCACCGACTCCGCCACGAACGGCAGCACGCGGCCGGGCACCGGGTAGTCGTCACCGATGACGCCGTCGACCAGTTCGTGCAGGACCTCGTCGCGGCGGTGGTCCTCGACCCGGTCGAGGACGCGGCGGAGCAGGTCCGCGCCGGGCTCGCCCGCGTTCTGGTCGAGGAACAGCAGGAGGCGTTCCCCGACTCCCTCGGCCGCGGGCATCCCCGCGACGGCGGGCCACTCGTTCCAGGTGCGGCGGCACTCCAGCATCGCGAACCGGCCCAGCAGGAAGAACGCCTCACGGGGCGGGGCCGCGGTCCAGTTCGGGTTCCCGCGCCCGGCGTTGAGCATGGCGTGGGCGCTCTTGTGCGAGGACTCCCCGGCCAGGTCCATCAGGTGGTCCCTGAGCTCGAAGGGGCTCAGCCCCTCCAGCCCGCGCTGGATCGCGCGGTCGTCGTCGGGGTTGGTCATGGGACCCCTTCCGGTCGGCTCCCCGGAGTGAGCGCGCTCGTTCGCCGTGCCGGAACGGGCTGCCCGGCGCGGGGTCAAGCCGAACCCGCACCCACGTCCGTGCTTCGCCTGGTCAGGGGAGCGCGCGTGAACCGGGTGCGCGCACACGTGGTCATCAAACAGGTGAATGCGGTAACAATGGTGCGTCCCGGAAGCGTCGACGGCGCCGACCTTCCCCCGAAGTCCGCCGTCGGTCCTCCCCGCCCGTCCACGGAAGGCGACCCCCCCATGCGACGCTCCCTGCTGTGTGCTGCCGTGCCCCTGTTCCTCGCGCTGACCGCCTGCTCGGGAGGGGACGAGGCCCCCGCCGAGGAGACCGCCGAGGAGGCGGCCCAGGAGGACGGCCAGGGCACCACCGAACCCAGCGAGGAGGACACCGCCGAGGCCACCGACGCCGCCCGCACCGTGGCCGAGGGGTTCGTGGCCGCGTTGGTCGCCGGGGACGGCGAGCTGGCCTGCACCTTCGCGGACGAGAGCGCCCAGGCGGCGATCGTCGGCCAGGGTGACGACGGCCAGGACTGCGTGGCGGCCTTCCCCGACTACGTCGCCGGGTTGCCCGGAGCCGAGGAGATCGAGGTCGGTGAGATCACCGTGAGCACCGACCTGAACGGGGAGACCCTGGTCGCCAACGTCGAGATGGTCCACCCCGAGGAGACCCTCGGCTCCCTGGAGGTGCGCGAGGTCTCCAACGACGAGTGGCGCGCCACCCGCCTGCCCGGCACCACCCTCGGCGGCGCCTGAGCACCGACGGCCGCTCCCCGCGTGCGGTGTCGGCCACGGACCCGGGTGAGGGGACGAACACCTCCGGTGCCCGGGCCGTCGCGGCCCCGACCCTCCGCGCTCTGGGAGAGTGGTCGACCAAGGGGCGCGGTACGACCGCGCGCCCCGTGGCACACATCGAAGGAGATGCGGGATGATCCTGATCGTCGTCAAGTTCCGGACCAAACCGGAGGCCGTCGACGGCTTCCTCGACGCGGTCGCCGACTTCACCGCGGCCACCCGCGCCGAGCCGGGCAACCTGTGGTTCGAGTGGTCCCGCAGCGTCGAGCGCGACGACGAGTTCGTGCTCGTCGAGGCGTTCAAGGACGGTGCCGCCGAGGCCCACGTCAACAGTGACCACTTCCGCGCCGGGCTGGCCTCGATGAAGCCGCTGCTGAAGGAGACCCCGCTGATCGTCAGCCGCGTGGTCGACGGCGAGGGCTGGGACCGGATGGGCGAGCTGACGATCGACGAGTAGCGTCGACGCTGTTCGACGGTGGCTGGAACCAGGTGGAAGGGGAGCGGAAGTTTGGGCACGTACGTGGCGGACGACGACCGGTACGACTCTCTGGAGTACCGGACCTGCGGCAGGAGCGGGCTGAACCTGCCCAGGCTGTCGTTGGGACTGTGGCAGAACTTCGGTGACGACCGGGACCTGGAGGGGCAGCGCCGCATCCTGCGCCGCGCCTTCGACCTCGGCGTCTTCCACTTCGACCTGGCCAACAACTACGGCCCGCCGCCGGGCAGCGCGGAGACCAACCTCGGCCGCGCCCTGGCGAAGGACCTCGGCCCCTACCGCGACGAACTGGTGATCACCACCAAGGCCGGGTGGGTGATGGGGCCGGGTCCGCACCAGCGGGGCGGTTCACGCAAGTACCTCCTGTCGTCGCTGGACCGCTCCCTCGCCCGGATGGGCCTCGACTACGTCGACGTCTTCTACAGCCACCGGCCGGACCCGGACACCCCGCTGGAGGAGACCATGCTGGCCCTCCACCACGCGGTGGTGTCCGGGCGGGCCCTGTACGCGGGGATCTCCTCCTACGGTCCGTCGCTCACCCGTCGGGCCGCGGCGATCATGCGCGACCTCGGCACGCCGCTGATCGTGCACCAGCCCTCGTACTCGATGCTCAACCGCTGGGTCGAGGACGGTCTGTTGGAGGCCGCGTCGGACGAGGGCATGGGTGTGGTCGCCTTCTCGCCGCTGGCACAGGGGCTGCTCACGTCCCGCTACCTCGGCGGTGAGGTGCCCTCGGACTCCCGGGCGGGGGTGGGGCGGCCCAGCTGGCGGGAGAACATGCTGACCGAGGAGGTGCTCGGTCGGGCCCGGGCGCTCAACCAGATCGCCGCCGAGCGCGGTCAGACCCTCGCCCAGATGGCCATCTCCTGGGTCCTGCGGGACCAGGGGCCGCGCACGGTCACCACCGCGTTGGTCGGCGCCTCCAGCGTGGAGCAGTTGGAGCAGAACCTCCGGGCGGTGGAGAACACGGAGTTCTCCCAGGAGGAGCTGCGTGACATCGACCGCTGGGCGGTCGACTCCGACGTCAACATCTGGTGGGGCGCCACCGCCTCCAAGGAGTAGGCCGCCGCCGGGGCGGGCCCCGGGCCTACCGGTCGTCGCCGGGTCGGTCCCGGGATCCGTCCCGTTCCCCGACCTCCTCGGACCGGTCCCCATCGGTCGGATCGGTCCCGTCGGGGACCTGCTTCCAGTAGTCGGGAGAGCGGACGGCCTTCTCCGCCTGGCGCTGGACGATCCTGAAGATCCCCAGCACCAGGAAGATGACGGCGACGGGTACGGCGATGCCGACCAGGACTCCGAGTGCGGGCCATGCGAACACCGGCCTCACCTCCTCGTCCCCATCCTCCCCGCTCACCAGCGGGTTCACCCTCGCGTCAGCGGATCGGCAGGCCGGTGACGGTGCGGCCGATGATGAGTTTCTGGATCTCGCTGGCGCCCTCGAAGATGGTGAAGATGGAGGCGTCGCGGTGCCAGCGTTCCACGGGGTAGTCCCGGGTGTAGCCGTTGCCGCCGAGGATGCGCAGGGAGTTCTGGGTGACGTAGGTGGCGGTCTCGGAGGCGTAGAGCTTGCTCATGGAGCCCTCGGCGTTGGTGAAGTCCTTGCCGTTGCGCGCCATCCAGGCGGCTCGCCATACCAGCAACCGGGCGGCGTCGATCCGGGTGGCCATGTCGGCCAGGAGGAAGGCCACGCCCTGGTTGTCCCCGATCGGCCTGCCGAACTGCTCGCGCTGGACGGAGTAGTCCCGGGCGTACTCGTACGCGGCGCGGGCGCAGCCCACGGCCATCGCGCCCACGGTCGGACGGGTCGCCTCGAAGGTCTTCATGGCGGCCTGGCCCTTGGAGCGCCTGCCCTCCTTTGCGCGGGCGATCCGCTCGTCCAGTTTCTCCTTGCCGCCGATCAGGCAGGAGCCGGGGACGCGCACGTCGTCCAGGACGACCTCGGCGGTGTGTGAGGCGCGGATGCCGTGCTTGGCGAACTTCTGGCCCTGGGACAGGCCGGGGGTGTTCGGCGGGATGATGAACGAGGCCTGCCCGCGCGAGCCCAGCTCGGGCTCGACCGAGGCGATCACCACGTGGACGTGGGCGATACCGCCGTTGGTGGCCCAGGTCTTGACGCCGTTGATCACCCACTCGTCCTTGGCCTGGTCGTAGACCGCGCGGGTGCGGATGGCGGAGACGTCGGAACCGGCGTCGGGTTCGGAAGCACAGAACGCGGCGACCCTGACGTCGTCGGGGGTACCGAACATCTGCGGCGCCCACTCACCGATCTGCTCGGGCGTGCCGGTCTTGCTCAGGGAGGCGGCGGCCAGGCCGGTGCCCATGATGGCCAGGCCGATCCCGGAGTCGCCCCAGAACAGCTCCTCGATGGTGACGGCCATGCCGAGGCCGCTCTCCTCGAAGGCCTGGGTGGCGAAGAAGTCCAGCGAGTACAGGCCGATCTTGGCGGCCTCCTGGATGATCGGCCAGGGGGTCTCCTCCCGCTCGTCCCACTCGGCGGCGGCGGGGCGGATGACGTCGGCGGCGAACCCGTGGGCCCAGTCCCGGACGTCGCTGATCTCTTCGGGAAGCTGGAGGGAGAAGTCGGGCACGGAGTGGCTCCTTGGGGGTCACGCGGGGACACGGGGGCGGGGCTCTGGGTGTTACCAGTGGTTACCCCGATGAATATTACTTATCAGTAGCATTCGGCTCCCGGGGGAGGTCGAGCGGGGGGTGGTCCGGGATGGCCCGCCGCACCCGTTTCGGGCCGGCCCTATCAGGGGAAAGCGCCTCTTCGCCGCCCTTTCCGGGGATAGGCGGACTGCTAGGCTCTCGTGTGTTCTGGATCACATATACGAGGAAGCTGCCCCAGGAGCACACATGACCTCCGCCCCCGGCACCGCGGACGATCCCACGAACCGCACCCTCCCCGAACTCCTCCTGCGCAACGCACGCGAGCACCCCGAACGCCCCGCCCTGTCCTGGCGCGAACCCGGCGCCACCGCCTGGACCACCCTCACCTGGGAACAGGCGCGCGAGGCCGTCGCCGCCCTGGCCGAGGGGTACGCCGCCCTCGGCGTCCGGTCCGGCGACCACGTCCTGCTCATGATGGGCAACCGGCCCGAGCACTGGCTCTCCGACCTCGCCCTGGTCCACGCCGGGGCGGTCCCCACCACCGTCTACTCCACCGCCGCCCCCGAACAGATCGGCTACGTCTGCCGCCACAGCCGTGCCCGCCTCGCCGTGGTGGAGGACCCCGACGTCGCAGCCCACTGGGAGAAGCTCCTCGACGACCCCGGCACCGCGCTCGAAACCCTCGTGGTGCTGGACCGGCCCGATCCCGGACGCGGCCACACCCCCTACGACGGACTGACCGACACCGTGCCCTCCGGCGCCTCCGACCGCTGGCGGGACCTCACCCCCGACCACCTGGTCACCGTCGTCTACACCTCCGGCACCACCGGGGACCCCAAGGGGGCCGCCATCACCCACCGGCAGGTCATCGCACAGGCGACCGCCCTCGACGCCGCCGTGGACCTGCCGGAGCACCCCAGCCACGTCTGCTACCTCCCGCTCGCCCACATCGCGGAACGGCTGCTCAGCCTCTACCTGCCGCTCTTCCGCGTCTCACACGTCTGGATGTGCGCCGACCCCGCCGCTCTCGCCGGTGCCCTGCCCGAGATCCGGCCCCCGCACTTCGTGGGGGTGCCGCGCGTGTGGGAGAAGCTGGCCACCGGCGTCCGCGCCTCCCTCGCCGCCCTGCCCGAGGAGATCGCCGCCGTCGTCGGGACGGCCCGGGAGGTGGCCGGCGACTACCACCGCCACAGGGAACGCGGCGAGGAGGTCCCCGCCGAACTGGAGGAGCGCTACCGGGAGGTCCACGCCGCCGTGCTCACCCCGTTGCTCGCACGGCTGGGCCTGGACCGGGTGCTCCTGGCCTCCAGCGCCTCAGCGCCCATGCCGGTGGACGTGCTGCGCTTCTGGGCGTCCCTGGGAGTGGCCGTCATGGACGTGTGGGGGCTCACCGAGTCCGTGGGCGTGGCCACGCTCAACACCCCGGAGGACGGGCGCAACCGGCTCGGCTCCGTGGGCCGCCCGATCGGGGGCATCGAGGTACGGCTGGCCGACGACGGAGAGGTGCACCTGCGTGGGCGCTCGGTCTTCGAGGGCTACCTCCAACCGGACGGGACGGTCAGCCCCGCCACGGACGAGGAGGGCTGGTTCGCCACCGGCGACGTGGGCCGGGTCGACGAGGACGGCTTCCTGTGGATCACCGACCGCAAGAAGGAGATCATCGTGACCTCGGGCGGCAAGAACATCCCGCCCGTCCTGGTGGAGAACACCCTCAAGGAGCACCCGTTGGTCGGCCAGGCCCTTGTGCACGGCGACGCCCGCCCCTACCTGGTGGCGCTGCTCGTCCTCGACGCGGAGATGACGCCGCTGTGGGCGGGCGAACGCGGGCTGGACGCCGAGGGCGCGGGGCTGGTCGAGCACCCCGAGGTACTGGCGGAGATCAAGCGCGCGGTGGCGGCCGCCAACGCCCGGCTCAGCCGTCCCGAGCAGGTCAAGCGGTACCGGCTGCTGGCGGGGGAGTGGGGGCCGGGCACCGGTGAGCTCACCCCCTCGCTCAAGCTCCGCCGCCGTGTGGTCGAGGAGCGCTACGCGGAGGAGGTGGCCGCCCTCTACCGGGACTGAGCCGAGGGCGCCCCGACCGGGCCGGGTACCGCCGCGCGACCCGGCCCGGAACGGGTCAGGAGGCCAGCGCCGGGGCCAGCCGGGAGAGGGAGCCGAGCAGGCCGGACTCGCCGGGGATCGCCTGCGCCACCACGTGGTCGGCCCCGGCGTCCAGGTGCGCCCGCAGCGCCGCCGCCACCCGGTCCGCGTCGCCCTGCGCGACCAGGTCGTCGATCAGGAGGTCACTGCCCTCGTCGGCGAGGTCCAGCACGGTGTACCCCAGCCGCTCCAGGTTGGCCGCGTAGTTGCGCATGCCGAGGTAGAACGACATCCCCCGGCGGGCCTCCTCCCGCGTCCGCGCGCGGTCGGCGCCCAGCACCAGCTTGTGCTCGGTGGCGAGGAGGGGCCCGTCCCCGAGCACGCCCCGGGCGAACCGGGTGTAGGCCGGGGTGACCAGGTAGGGGTGGGCGCCCGCCGCCCGCTCGGCGCTCAGCGCGAGCATCCGCGGGCCCAGCGCCGCCAGCACCCTCCGGTCGGCGGGGACGCCCTCGCGGTCGAGCACGTCCAGGTAGTCCTCCATCCCCTGGAGAGGCCGGACCGCCTCGGGCCCGTTGAGCTCCCGGTGGCCGGCCCCGATCCCCAACAGGAACCGTCCCGGGTAGGCGGACTCCAGGCGCGCGAAGGCGTCCGCGACCTCCTCCGCCGGGGCCGCCCAGATGTTCACGATCCCCGTGGCCACCGCCAGCCGCGACGTCGCGGCCAGAGCCGTGGCCGCCGGTTCCAGATCGGCCGGGGTGGAACCGCCGAGCCACACGGCGCCGAACCCCAGGCGCTCGATCTCGGCGGCGACGTCCTCGTCGAGGTCCTGGTGGCGCAGCCAGACGCCGTACCTGCCCAGGTCGACCGGTGTCGCGTTCAGACCCATGGATACTCCTCGGTGAGCTCGGTGATCCCGGCGGTGCCGCCACCAACCTACGGCGGCGCGGGGCGGAGGTCGCGGACCCGCGCCCTCCGCGCCCGTCGGGGCCCGCGCAGTATCCTGCGGGGGCGGGCCCCGACCCCCGGGGGCTTCTCCTCTGACCCCCTGGAGACGGCGAGATGAGCGTGCACCTGTTCCCGGTCGACGACTTCGACCTGGTCGTCACGGTCCAACAGGACTACGAGAGCGACACTCCCATGGACACCCACCACCTGAGCCCGGGGGAGACCCGGACCTTCGGGCGCGGCGGCCGCGACCGCGACGTGGACATGAGGCTCGGAGCCGGGGACCGGGCGGTGCACCGGCACGCCGGGGACATCACCTCACACGGGGACCACTGGAGGATCAGCAACCTCAGCCCCAACAAGTCCTACATCGTGGAGAACACCGAGCGGTCGGCCGGGTACGTCCAGGTCCAGCCGAACACCCACGGCATGGTGGTGCCCTTCGAGACCTCCCGGGTGCGCATCCCAGGAGCGACGGGCGAGCACAGCTTCCTGGTGATGGCCCCGGCGGCGTGCAGCGCCGTCCTCTCCCCCAGGGGCGCCTCCGACGAGGACGGGTGGGCGGACACCACCAGCGAACGCACCGAGGCCAACAGCTTCCGGATGGACCGGTGGCACACCTACTACCGCGTCCTGGTCGCCTTCTGCGAACCCCGGCTGCGCGGCCTCTCCCCGCCGGTCCCGACCCAGAACCAGGTGGCGCAGCGCCTGGGGATCGGCACCGCGGCCGTGAACGCCCAGGTGAACTACCTCCTCAAGGACAAGTTCAAGGTCGAGCTGGAGGGCGGCGGCCAGGGTCAGGGATGGCGGTCCCAGGTCCTCATCGACAAGGCGCTCCACTTCGGCGTGGTCACCGTACGGGACCTGCGTCTGCTCGACGACCAGAGCGGCCCCAGGACCCCCGCGTAGTGTCCGCCGTCCCAGGGCGCGGAACGGCGGACGCCACGCGCGCGCCGACCGCTCAGCCGGGATCGCGGCCCCGGCTGAGGCGCCGCTGCACCAGCACCACGGTGATCAGGAACAGGCCGCTGACCACCTCCTGGAACGCCGAGGTCAGGGAACCGACGGCGTTGATGACGTTCTGGATGACGCCCAGCAGCAGGACCCCCACCAGGGTGCTGCCGACGAACCCGTAACCGCCGGTCAGCAGGGTCCCGCCGATCACCACCGCCGAGATCGCCTGGAGTTCCGTGCCGATCCCGAAGATCGTCACGCCCGAGCCCAGCCACACCGCGTTCAGCGCCCCCGCCGTGCCCGCGCACAGGCCCGAGAACGTGTACACCGCGATCCGGGTCCGCGCCACCGGCACGCCCATCAGCGCGGCGGTCCGCTCGTTCCCGCCCACCGCGTACACGTGCTGGCCGACCGTGGTGCGGCGCAGCACCAGGCCGCCCACCATGAACACCGCCACCACCAGCAGGAACGGGTACCCGAGCACCCCGAACAGCTTCCCGTGCACCAGCGCCGACAGGGCCAGCCCGTCCGGCACCAGGTAGGTGGTGTTGCCCTCGTCGGACACCGACAGCATCAGCCCCCACGCGCCCAGCATGGTCGCGAGGGTGGTGATGAACGGGGCCAGCCGCGCCCGCGCGATCAGCACCCCGTTGAGCAGCCCGATCAGACCGCACACCGCCAGCGGCACCGCCATCAGCGCCAGCTCCCCGTACCGTGAGGCCCACGCGGCCAGCACCCCGCCGAGCGCGAACACCGTGCCCACCGACAGGTCGATCCCGCCGGTGATGATCACGAACGTCATCCCCAGTGCGATGACCGCCAGGAACGACGCGCTCACGGCGATCCGGTTCAGGTTGCCCAGGGCCAGGAAACCGTCCAGGCTCGCCCCGGCCACCGCCACCACCAGCAACAGCACCACCAGGGCGCCGTGCCGCGCGGCCAGCTCACGCCAGGGGACACCGCCCCGGGCCGCCTCCCGGACGCCCACGCGCGGCCCCGCCCCGTCCACGGTGGTCCTCATGTCCTCCCCCGATCCCTTGCCAGGTAGACGGCCCCGATGATCACGGCCGTCTGCGCCATCTGCGTCCACGACGGCGGCAGGTCGTGCTTGATGAGCGTGGCCACCAGCAGCTGCATCAGCACCGCCCCCGCCACCGTCCCGGCGATCCGCACCCGCCCGCCGGTCAACGGGGTGCCGCCGACCACCACGGCGGTGATCGCCGACAGTTCGATCAGCACGCCCACCGAGTTCGGGTCGGCGGCCTGCAACCGGGCGGTCACCAGGACCCCGGCCACCGCCGCCAGGGCGCCGCTCAGCGCGTACACGCCGAGCAGCACCCGCCGCACCGGAAGCCCGGACAGCTTCGCCGCCCGCCGGTTGCCGCCCACCGCCACCAGCCGTCGGCCGAACACGCTCCGGCGCACCAGGAACGCCACCGCCGCCACCAGCAGTGCGGCGATCCACACCACGTAGGGGACGGCGAGGAACGACCCCGAACCCAGTTCCCGCAGGTCCGGGTTGCGAACACCGTCCAACTGCGGCAGCAGCACGAGGGCCAGCCCCCGCCCGCCGATCATCATCGCGAGGGTCACGATGATCGCCTGGACACCGGCGAAGGCCACCAGCACACCGTTGGCCGCCCCGGCGAGCGCGCCCACGCCCACCGCCACCAGCACGGCCACGAGCGGCCCGTACCCCAGGTACAGCGAGATCATCGCGGCGGACAGCGCCATCACCGAACCCACACTGAGGTCGATGCCGCCGGTCGCGATCACCAGCGCCATGCCCAGGGCCACGATCAGCACCGGGGCGACCTGCACGGCCTGCGTGCGGAAGTTCTCGAAGGACAGGAAGTGCGGCGTGAACGCCACGTTGAACAGCACGACCAGCGCCACGCCCACGTACACGCCGTAGTCCCGCATCCACAGCAGGACCCGTTCACGGTCCACGCGGGGTCGCCCGAGCAGGGAGTCGTTCACCGCTCCCCACCGCCCCGGGCGATCGCGGACAGCAGGGCGCCCTCGGTGACCTCGTCACCGACCAGCTCGCCCACCACGGCGCCGTCCCTGAGCACCACCACCCGGTCGGCGCCCTCCACCAGCTCCTCCAGGTCCGAGGACACGAGCAGCACCCCCAGGCCCTCCTCGGCCAGTTCGTCCACCAACCGCTGCACCTCCGCCTTGGCGCCCACGTCGATCCCGCGCGTGGGCTCGTCGAGCAGCAGCACCCTCGGTTCGAGCGCCAGCCACCGGGCCAGCAGCACCTTCTGCTGGTTGCCGCCGGACAGCTCCTCCACCTTCTGGTGCGGCCCCACCGCCTTGATCCGCAGGCGCCGCATGAACCGCTCCACCACCCGGTCGATCGCCCGCTCGGACACCAGCCCGAACCGGCTCAGCCCCGGCATGGCGGCGAGCGCGATGTTCTCCCGGATGGACAGGCCGGGAACGACGCCCTCGTGCTTGCGGTCCTCCGGCAGCAGACTCACCCCGGCCCGGATCGCGGCCGCCGTGGACCCCGTCCGCAGCGGGACACCCACCACCGAGACACGGCCCTCGTCCAGCGGAAGCGCGCCCGCGATCGCCTTCACGGTCTCGGTGCGGCCCGAGCCCAGCAGGCCGCCGAGCCCCACGACCTCGCCCGGGCGCACGGTCAGCGACACGTCGTGCAGCTGGTGCCGGGCACCCAACCCCTCGGCCTCCAGCGCGGGCGTCCCCGACCACGCCTCGCGGCCCCCGGAGAACGTGGTGGCGCCCTCGCGCTCCACCCGCTCCATGTCCCGCCCCAACATCAGCGACACCAGCCGCAGCCGTTCCAGGCCGGCCATCGCGCCCAGGTGCACCAGACGCCCGTCCCGCAGCACGGTCACCCGGTCGCACACCCGGTACAGCTCGTCGAGGCGGTGGCTCACGTAGACCACCGCCACGCCCTCCTCACGCAGCCGTTCGATCACCCCGAAGAGCGTCTCGACCTCGCGCGGCTCCAGCGACGACGTCGGCTCGTCCATGACCACCACGCGGGCCCGCGCCGACACCGCCCGCGCCAGCGCCACCATCTGCCGGGCGCCCATGGACAGGGTCCCCAGCGGACGGCGCACGTCCACGTCCACGCCGTAGTCCCCGAGCGTCCGGGCGGCGTCGCGGTGCATCCGGGCGAAGTCGATCAGCCCGAACCGCTTCGGCTCACGCCCCAGGTACAGGTTGCGCGCCACGCTCAGCAGCGGCAGGAGGTCGACCTCCTGGTAGATGGTGGCGATCCCCTCCCGCTGCGCGTGCAGGGGCGTGGCGAACCGGGCGGGCTCCCCGTGGTGGCGCAGCTCGCCCTGGTCGGGCCGGTACACCCCGGTCAGCACCTTGATCAGGGTGGACTTGCCCGCGCCGTTCTCTCCGACCAGCGCGTGCGCCTCGCCCGGAAGCAGCTCGAAGTCCACCCCGTCCAACGCCAGGACGCCCGGGAACCGCTTGGTCAGCCCGCGGGTCTCCAGGACCGGAACGGTCACCGTCCCACCCCCTCCGCGCGCCCGGGCGCCCCGCCGGACCTAGTAGGCATGGGGAAGCTCCTCCTCGGCGTTCTCCGCGTCGTACTCGCGGTCGGTGATGATCAGCTGCGTGCCGACGTCCTCACCGGCGCCGAAGGCCGAGGCCGCCTCGAAGGCCAGCGGGCCGAAGCGCGGGTTCGACTCCACGACCGCCGAGATCCACCCGTCGACGATGTACTCCACCGCCGCCTGGGTGCCGTCCACCGTCACGATCCGGACGTCCCCCGGCGCCTTTCCCGCGCCGTTGAGCGCGGTGACCGCGCCGATGCCCATCTCGTCGTTCTGCGCGTAGATCCCGGAGATGTCCGGCTGCGACTGGACGAGCTGCTCGGTCACCGACTGGCCGCCCTCGCGGGTGAAGTCGCCGGACTGCTGGAAGACGATCTCGATCCCGGGGGCCTCGGCCTCGATCCGCTCCAGGAAGCCGCTCGTGCGGTCGGTGGTCACGTTGTTGCCGGGCGCGCCCAACAGGATGGCCACCTCGCCCTCGCCGCCCAGCGCGTCGATCATCTGGTCGGCGGCGCGGCGGCCCTGCTCCACGAAGTCGGACCCGATGAAGGTCACGTAGTCCTCGCAGGCGGTGCCGTTGATGGGCCGGTCGACGGTGATGATCGGGACGGCGTCGGCGCGCGCCTGGTCCAGGACGGGCTTCCAGCCGTCGGAGTTGAGCGGGGCGATGATCAGCACCTCCGCGCCCTGCGACATGAGGTCCTGGACGTCGCTGATCTGCTGGGAGAAGTCGGACTGGGCGTTGGAGGTGATCAGGTCGATCCCCCGGGCGGCGGCCTCGTCCTTGATGGACTGCGTCTCGGTGATGCGGAAGGGGTTGGACTCGGCCTCGGACTGGGAGAAGCCGACCTTCTTGTCGGTGAGGTCGAAGGGCTCGATCCCGTGCTCCTCGGCGCCACAGGTCTCGCCCCCGCTGGCCGCCTCGTCCAGGACCTGGGCCTGGCCCTCGGTGTCCCCGGCGGCGGCGTTCCCGGCGGTGGCGTCGTCCTCGCCCCGGGCACAGCCGGTGGCCGCCAGGGCCAGCGCCGCGCCCACGGCGGCGGTGGCCAGCAGGGCCCGACGGGGTCGGGGGAGCGCTCCCGCGCCGGTGTGGTGGGTGTGGTGTTCGTTCATGTCGGGTCTCCGCCCGGATAGAGGGGAAGCCGACTGGGGGAGTCGGCGGAGGGGGTGCGGGAGCGGGGCGCCGGGTCAGGGGCGCCCCGTGGAGGTGGGGGTCGGGTCACGCGGGTCGGGTCACGCGGGTCCGGTCAGGGAGCCCAGGGAGACTCCACCGACCACGAGGTGTCGTGGTCGTAGTGCTCGGCGGTGTCGCGGTCCTCGCCGACGGTGCCCGCCCCGGACAGCCAGAGTTCGGAGTCGTAGTGGCGCAGGTACCGGTCCGGGAAGTTGTAGGAGCGCAGCGAGATCCCCTCGCCGCTCAGCCCGGGCACCGCGCACCAGGTGGCGTCCTGGTCGAAGAGCCCGGAACCGTCGGCGGGCTCCCGGCTCACCCGCGACTCCGCGTGCCGCAGGTACTCGCCCGGGTGGTCCGCCGACTCCAGTGACAGGCACTGGTCGTCGGCCAGGCCGGGCACGAACCGCCAGGTGGCGGCGGTCCTGTCGGCCTCGGAGCTGTCGTCGCCCACCGGGGCGGTGACGCCGAGCCCGCCCTCGTGGGCCAGGTAGCGGTCCTCGTGGCCGGGTGTGGTGACCCGCAGGGACAGGTTCTCCTCAAAGGGCACGTCCGCGACGCCGCCGACCGGCTCCCCGGCCAGCAGCTGCTCGTGCGCCCCGGCGACGATCTCCGGGTCGACCTTGAGCACCCGGCGGTCGTAGGTCCAGAAGCCGTTGAGCTCGGTCTCCACGTCGGTGATCTCGGTGTAGATCGCCGCCGACAGGCCGTGGGTGCGCTCCAGCCGCTGCACGCCCGCCATCAGGCCGACGTACCGGGTGGCCAGGGAGTGGCCGTCGCTGATGTCCTCGTAGCCGAAGCCGTCGCCCGGGCTCCACTCGTGGCCCTCCACCGGCAGGTTGTAGCCGCCGAACTCGCCCAGCACCGAGATCCGGTCGTCCTCCGCCGGTGCGGGATCCCCCGGACCGACGTAGATGTGGGAGTCGACGATGTCGCCGTTGCCGGTGTCGTGCCAGCCGGAGGCCCCGGTGACCAGGCGCGAGGGGTCGGACGCCCTGACCTCGTCGGTGAGGCGGGCGTCGCCGTCGTACTGGCCCCAGCCCTCGTTGAACACGATCCAGTTGACGATGGACGGGAAGCTGCGGTGCTCGTCCACCAGGGCGTGCAGCTCGGTCTCGAACTGGTCGCGCCCCGCCTGGCTCGGGTCGCCCGACATCGAGGGCATGTCCTGCATGACCATCACGCCGAGCCGGTCGGCCCAGTAGTACCAGCGGTCCGGCTCCACCTTCACGTGCTTGCGGATGGTGTTGAAGCCCAGTTCCTTGTGCGACTCGATGTCGAAGCGCAGGGCCTCGTCGGTGGGCGCGGTGGAGACGCCGTCCGGCCAGTAGCCCTGGTCGAGCGTGCCCACCTGGAACACGTACTCGCCGTTCAGGAGCGGGCGCAGGACCCCGTCCACCTCCCCGGTCTCGATGGAGCGCATCCCGGTGTAGCCCGCGACCTCGTCGTGGACCTCGTCGCCGTCGTCGGAGGTGAGGGTGACGTCCACGTCGTACAGGTAGGGGTCGTCCGGGCTCCACAGGCGTGCGTCCGGGACCGGCACGGTGATCGCGGAGTTCGGGTCGCCGCTCGCCGAGCCCACCTCGGTGCCCTCGTCGTCCAGGACGGTGACGGTGGCCGTGGCGCCCTCGGCGCCGGTGGCGTTCACCACCACCTCCACCTGTTCACCGGGTACGTCCGGGGTGATGTCCAGGCGGGTGACGTGGGCCTCGGAGACCGGTTCCATCCACACGGTCTGCCAGATCCCGGTGAAGGTGGTGTACCAGATGCCGCCGGGCTCCAGCCGTTGCTTGCCGACGGGCTGCTCACCCTCGTCGCTGGGGTCGTGGACCCCCACGACGATCTCGTTCTCCCCGTCCTGGAGGGCGTCGGTGACGTCGAAGGAGAACTTGTCGAAGCCGCCCTTGTGGGAGCCGACGGAGGTGCCGTTCACCCACACCTCGGAGTCCCAGTCCACGGCGCCGAAGTTGAGCAGGACGCGGTCGCCGTCCCAGGAGTCCGGCACCTCCACGGTGCGGCGGTACCAGAGGCGGTCGTGGTGCTCCTCGACGCCGGACAGGGCGGACTCCACCGGGTAGGGGACCAGGATCTCCCCGTCCAGATCGGTGCCGAACGGCGGGTCCTCGCCCTCTTCGGCGGGGGCCCACTGCCAGAGGCCGTTGAGGTTCTCCCAGTCCTCGCGCACCATCTGCGGGCGCGGGTACTCGGGCAGGGCGTTGTCCGGGGAGACCTCCGAGGTCCAGGGGGTCTCCAGGCGGGGTTCGGCCGAGGCGGCGGCCGGGAGCGCGGTCAGCGCCGAGGCGGTCAGGAACGCGGCCAGAACGGGGGCGGCCGCGCGGACGGTCCGGCGGGGCGGTGCGGGAGTCGGGGACGCGGGGGGTTGACGTCTCATGGGGGTTCTCCGTGTCGAGTGGTGCGGGAGGACCTGCACGAGGCAGCGCCACCCCCGCTTTTACAACGTGGGAAACCTGACTTAGCCAAGATGACAGCACGATCAACGAGTCCTGTCCAGACCCTGAAGGGAAACCCGCTGGACATCCGGGGAACACGCGGGCTCCGCCACGTAGGGGAAACGGGCCCGTCAGCATCGCTGGGCAGAGACCGCACCCGTGTTGTATAACGATGTAAAACTCAACGGCCCTGGGTACAGCGGCCCGGAAGGGGAAGCGAGTGGGCATCAGCCTGAAGGACGTCGCGCTACGGGCGGGGGTGTCGGTCAAGACCGTGTCGAACGTCGTCAACGGCTACCGGCACGTCACCCCCGAGACCCGCCAGCGCGTCCAGCGGGTCATCGACGAGCTCGGATACCGCCCCAACCTCACCGCCCGCCACCTGCGCAAGGGCAGGACCGGGATGATCGCCCTCGCCCTGCCCGAGCTCGGCAACCCCTACTTCGCCGAACTCGCGGACGCCGTCATCGAGTACGCGGGCGGGCTCGACTACATCGTGCTGCTCGACCACACCGGGGGGCGCCGGGACCAGGAGGTGCTCTTCGCCCAGGGTCTGCGGGCCCGGGTGATCGACGGGCTCATCCTCAGCCCCATCGAACTGGAGAACGAGGACCTGCTCGCCCGCGAGAGCGACGCGCCCCTGGTGCTGCTCGGGGAGCGCGAGTACGACGCCCCCCACGACCACGTCGCCATCGACAACGTCGCCGCCGCCCGCACCGCGGCCTCCCACCTGGTGGAGATCGGCCGACAGCGGATCGCCTTCCTCGGGGCCCGGCACGGACGCGCCCGCCAGACCGCGCACCTGCGGCTCCAGGGGTGGCGCGAGGTGATGACGGAGCACGGGCGGCCCACCGGCGACGAGTTCGTCGCGGTCACCGACGGCTACGCCCGCGAGGACGGCGCCCAGGCGATGGCCCGCCTCCTGGACTCGGGGGTCCGCCCGGACGCGGTGTTCTGCTACAACGACCTCGTGGCCATAGGTGCCATGCGCACCCTCACCGAACGCGGCCTGCGCATCCCCGAGGACGTGGCGGTGGTGGGCTTCGACGACATCGAGGACGGTCGGTACTGCACCACCACCCTGACCACCGTCGCCCCGCACAAGAGGGCGATCGCCCGGGCCGCCACGGACGCGCTCCTGGAACGCCTCTCCGAAACGGAGGGGGCGATCCCGCCCAGGCGCGTGCAGCCGGGCTTCGCCCTCGTCCCCCGGGAGAGCACCGTGGGAAAGCCCTGAGGTCAGACCGGACGCAGGCGTGCGGCGGCCCCGGCCCGCACGTGCCGGGTGACCTCGTCAAGAAGCGGTGACCGCAGGTTCCAGCGCTGCCAGTACAGGCGGACCTCCACCGGGTGGTCCGGTGCCAACGGCACCAGAGTCCCGGACTCCAGGCCCTCGGCGCACTGCTGCTCGGGGATCACGCCCCAGCCCCAGCCCAGCAGGACGGCGCGGGCGAAGTCCTCCGAGGCCGGGACGTAGTGGGTCGGCCCCCGCGAACCCCCACCGGTGAGGTCGCGCAGGAAGCAGTCCTGGAGGTCGTCCTTGCGGTCGAAGTTCACCATCGGCGCGTCCGGGAGGCGCCCGGGGTCGGTGGCGCCGAACCGCTCCGCGAACTCCGGGGCGCACACGGCCTGGTACCGCAGGCTGCCGAGCGGTTCCACGGAGCATCCCTGGACCGCCTCCGGAGTGGAGGTCACCGCCGCCATGACCGCCCCCGACCTCAGCAGGCCGGTGGTGTGCTCCTCGTCCTCCCGGTGAAGCTCGAAGACGGCCAGCCCTGGCGGGAGCGCCTCCAGGAACCACGTGGACAGGCTGTCGGCGTTCACGGCCAGCGGCACCCGTGCGTGGCCCCGCTCGTGGCCGACGGCCCGGAGCTCCGAGCGCACCTCCTGTTCCAGGAGGAGCACCTGACGGGCGTGGCGCAGCACCGCGTCGCCCGCCTCGGTCGGCAGGACCGGGTTGGTGCGCCGGACCAGAACCTGGCCCGCGGCCTGTTCCATGGCCCGGACCCGCTGCGACACCGCCGAGGAGGTGACGTGCAGACGTCGGGCGGCGGCCTCGAAGGTGCCCTCCTCCACCAGGGCGGTGAGTGTGCGCAGATGGTCGAACTGGAAGGGCATCGTACGCTCCTGACGTGCGGTCATAAGGAAGTCTAAGGAGATCTGAGAAAGTTTAGCTTTACTACACGGGGTCTTCTGGTGGACGCTTTCCAGGTGAACGAGACTCTTCTTCCCGCACTGATGGGCATGGGCACCGGTCTGGCGCTCATCGTGGCCATCGGCGCCCAGAACGCGTACCTGCTCCGCCTCGGCATCGACGGCAGGCCCTCCGCCGTGCTGGCGGTGGTGCTGGTCTGCGCGGTCTCCGACGCGGGGCTCATCCTCGCCGGTGTCGCGGGCATCGGCGGCCTGGTCGAGGCGCTGCCCACCGCGATGGTGGTCGTCCGCCTCCTCGGTGCGGGCTTCCTCGTGGTGTACGGCCTGTTCGCGGCCCACCGGGCGCTGCGGCCGGGGCGGGCCGAGGTCCTGGTCCCGGCGGCGAGCGCCCCCGCCCCCGAATCAGGGCGGGGCACGATGACCCTGGCCACCCGGTCCACCGGGCTCAGGGCCGCGGTGCTCACCGCCTTGGCACTCACCTGGCTCAACCCGCACGTGTACCTGGACACGGTGGTCTTCCTCGGGTCGGTCGCCAACCACCAGACCGGAGAGGCCCGCTGGTGGTGGGCGGCCGGTGCGGTGGCCGGAAGCTTCATCTGGTTCTTCGCCCTGGGCTTCGGCGCGCGGCTGCTCCGTCCGGTCTTCGCCCGCCCCGGCGCCTGGCGGGTGCTGGACGGGATCATCGCGGTCGTAATGCTCACCCTGGGCGTCAGCCTGGCGCTCGGTGGTTAGTCTGAAGGTCGGTGCCATGCGGGAGAGTGGTGGCGATGCCAACGCCGAGAGTGAACTCAGGGATCCTCTGGGGTGTTTGTCGCCGGAGTCCGTTTCTCGACAACTTGCAGATTCCGATGGGTTCGCGCCACAGAGCCGCAGGTCAACGAGACTGCTCCCCGCGCACGCGGGGATGGTCCCGAACAGCGCGCCGACCGTGGCAGGAAACCGATCTGCTCCCCGCGCACGCGGGGATGGTCCCGCGATCGCCGCGTGGCACGCGGAGCCCTCCGACTGCTCCCCGCGCACGCGGGGATGGACCCGTCCCCCTCATCTCGACGCGCCCGTCGGGGGTGCGGCGGACCTCTGCTCCCCGCGCACGCGGGGATGGACCCCGGTGCAGCGCGGGCCTGAAACTGCCGAGCGTCTGCTCCCCGCGCAGGCGGGGATGGGCCTGGCGCCGGTCTGTGCTAATCGGGTGCTCAAGTCTGCTCGTGGCCCTGCGTGCGTGCCTGGTAGGAGCAACAGCGGCACTGCTCTCCGCTGTTCAGGGCTGGTCTACGGCAGGAGAGCTGTGGCGGGCTCTCTTCCCGGGGACAGCTTCCAGAGGCCGAGCGTGGCCAAACCCATCACGATCATCGGCACCACGAGGACCGGGCCGGTCACCACTGACACGTCGTCGAGGCGGTCAGCCAGAATCACAGACACCATCAGCACGGTGTTGCTGACGGCATGGACCAGCACCGCTGCTTCGAGACCCCCGGTGCGCTGGGTCATCAGGGCCAGACACACCCCGGCGACGACGTAGTAGCTCAGCGCCCAGGCGTCCAGGGAACCGTGGATCGCGCCGAACGCCAGTGCGGTGACCAGTGTGGCGACCGCGAGGGAGACGCCCGGACGTCGGAAGCGCGCGCCGACCGCGCGGAAGAGCAGCCCCCGGAACAGGTACTCCTCACCGGCCGACTGGAGGGGGACGACCACGATCGCCACGAGGGCGAGCGTGATGGTCGCCGCCGTCGGCTGGAGGGATCCGAACGGCATGATCAGGTGCAGCACGACGGTGTAGACGATCCAGATCGGGACCACCACCGCTGCGGCGCGGGCCATCACCCGCCACCGGAAGCGGCCCGCGACCGACGACAGCCACCCGGGGCGTTCCCGGTAGATCGCCCACTGGGCCAGACCGCAGACGGGGATCAACGCCGCGAGCAGCAGGTTTCCCGCCAGCCAGAACCCGACGGTGATGGTGGGGTCCTCGGGGTCGAAGGGCTCCATCCCGAGGAGGCGGTCCAGGGCGATCCCGGCCGGGACGGCCGCGACGAAGAGCACGGCGAGCAGGGCTCCCAGGCCGGTGGTGACGGCCAGGAGGGTGCGCCAGACCTGCGGCCTGGACCGCAGGGACTGGACGTACGAGGGTGCGCTTCGGTTGTTCATGCGGCCCATTCCAAACTATGACGTAGCGTCGTAGTCAAGGAGGCCGAGAAGATGCGCTCACGCGAACTGGCGGACCTGGCCGGGGTGACCGTGCGGACGGTGCGCCACTACCACCAGATCGGCCTGTTGCCCGAGCCGCCGAGGACGGTGAACGGGTACCGGCGGTACACCGCCGACGACCTGGTCCGGTTGCTGCGGATCCGGCACCTGGTCGAGGCGGGCGTCGGCCTCACCGACGTCGGGGAGGCGCTGGACGAGGAGTCGTCGGCTGACGGCGTCCTCGACCGGGTGGAGGCGGACATCGAGACCCGGATCGCACGCCTGCGGACCCAACGGGATCTCGTGCGATCCCTGCGCGAGCAGTGGCGGGAGCCCGAGGCCGCTGACGGGGTGGTCGGCGCCCTGGCCGCCGTGCACCGGGCGTCGGGCCTGTCAACGGAGGCCGCCAGGCTCGATTCCGACATCGCCACCCTCGTCGTGCACCTGTCCGGTGGGGACACCTCGGTGGTGGAGGAGGGCCTCGCCGCGATCGGCGGACTGAAGGACGCCCCCTCGTTCTTCGCCGCGATCAACGCTCTCGTCGAACTCGCTCCCGACGCCGACGCAACGGCACGGAGGCACGTCGCCGACGCGCTGCGCCCACATCTGTCGTCACTCGCGGGTGTACGGGTTCCACAGGGCAGACTCGCGCGTCTGCTCGACGAGCTGCGGAGTCTGCGCCTGAACCCCGCGCAGCTCGACGCGCTCGACCGGCTCTGAGCAGGTGCGGGGAGTGCCCGTCGGCACTCCCCGCCCGATGCTCAGGATCCCTGGTAGGTGGCGTGGTCGAAGTCGGCGTGGCAGCCCGTGCCGGTCAGGTCGTGGACCCACAGGCCGAGGAAGGCGCCCGTGAAGCCCCAGATGGTGGCGGTCTCACCGTCGGCCGCACGCTCGGCGGCGTAGTCGTCGGACAGGATGCTGGCGTCCAGTACCCCGCCGACGGGCGTCCAGCTCCGGCCGTCGGGGGAGAGGGCGAACCGCAGTTCGGCTCCGTCGATCACGGCGCGCAGGTGAAAGCGCTCCCAGCCCCGCACGTCGACCCGGTCACCGGACTCGCGTACCCGGCCCCGGTCCGAGCTGAGCACACCGGCGAACAGCCCCTCCTGCTCGTCGAAGCCGACGCGCAGATAGTGCCACTGCCGCATGTTGTAGTACGCGGTCAGCCCGGCCATCCGCTGGAAGGTGTCGGTGGAGAACTCCATCACCGTCTCCATCACGCACCGCTCGTGCTGCACCCGTCGCGCCACCAGGCTCGGGCTGCGGGTGCCGGAGGGGGACTGCCCGCCCTGTACGCGCAGGTGGCCTGGGCGCTCGGTCAGCGAGACCCACTCCTCGTCCACGTGGCGCCGCAGCGTGCTCCACTCCGGGCGCAGCACCGGGGCGTCGAAGTCGTCCCTCGCGGGCGCCTCCGGCCACGGGTGCGGTTCCAGGTCGGGCCCCTCGACCTCCTCGTGGGGCACCCCGTCCCGGACCCGGGGCCAGCCCTCCACCCAGTCCACGCGTTGCAGGGCCGTCTCACGCCCGCGCACGCAACGGCCGCGTTCGGTGAGCGGGCGGGACGCCAGGTGCGCCAGGAACCACTTGCCGGACGGGGTGCTGACCAGGCTTCCGTGCCCGGCCTTCTGCAGGGTCAGTGACGGGTGCTCCCGGGAGGAGAGCATGGGCCCGGCCGGGTCCGCCTCGTAGGGGCCGGTGATCTCCCTGGACCGCGCGACCGTCACCTGGTGGTCCCACTGCGTCCCTCCCTCGGCGGTCACCAGGTAGTACCACCCGTTCTCCCGGTACAGGTGCGGGGCCTCGGTCACCCTGGCCGAGGTGCCCTCGAAGACCACCTGCGGTTCGCCCAGGAGCCGCATCCACTCGGTGTCCAGTTCCTGGAGCACGATCCCCGCGAAGGCGTGGTGTCCGGGCCGCCAGTCCATGAGGCTGGTGACCACCCAGCTCCGGCCGTCCTCGTCGTGGAACAGGGACGGGTCGAAACCCATCGAGTGGATCGGCGCGGGGTCGCTCCACGGGCCGTCGGGCGTGGGAGAGGTGGTCACGTAGTTGGGCGTGTCCCAGAAGCCCTCGGCGTAGTTCTCCACGTCAGTGAAGATCAGGTGGAACACCCCGTCCTTGTGGGACAGGCAGGGCGCCCACACGCCCGCTCCGTCGCGGTGGCCGGTGAGGTCGAGGAGGCGGTCGTGGTCGAGGATGCCGCCGAGGGGGCGCCAGTGGACCAGGTCCCGGGAGTGGTGCAGCAGCACCCCCGGGCTCCACTCGAAGGTCGAGGTCGCCAGGTAGTAGTCCTCGCCGACCCGCAGGATCGACGGGTCGGGGTGGAACCCGGGCAGGACCGGGTTGGTGATGGTCGCGGTCGTCATCACGGCCTTTCGGGGTGGGGGTGGTCCTCTACTTGCCGAATCCGGCGGCGAGCCCGCCCAGCAGGTGTCTCCGGCCGAACAGGTACAGGGCCAGGATCGGGATGGTGGAGAGCACCACGGCGGCCATCAGGCCGGGAACGTCGGTGCCGTACTGGGTCTGGAACGCCCAGAGCCCCAGGGGAAGGACCCGGTTGGACTCGCTCTGGGTGAGCACCAGCGGGAAGATGAAGTTGTTCCAGGCGTTGAGGCCGACGAAGATCGCCACCGTCACCACGCCCGGCCGTGACAGCGGCAGGACCAGGCGGAGGAACACCTGCCAGGTCGCGGCGCCGTCCAGCGCCATCGCCTCGTACAGTTCGCCGGGCACGTCCCGCAGCGAGCTGGTGAGCACGACGATGGAGATCGGCAGGGTGAACGCGGCGGTCGGCAGGATGATCGCGGGCAGGCTGTCGTACAGGTGCAGCCGGGTGATGATCAGGTAGATCGGGATCATCACCGCCTGGGCCGGGACCGCCAGCCCCAGGAGGAACAGGGTGAAACTGATCCGGACGGCGCGGCTGCGTCCGCGCACGATCGCGAACGCGGCGGGTACCGCCACCACCAGGACCAGGAGGATCGCCCCGGACGCCACGATCAGGCTGTTGGCCAGGAAGCCGAGGAACCCGACCTCGAAGGCGTTGCGGTAGTTGTCCAGGGTGAGTGACTCGGGCAGGGACAGCGGGCCCCGCGACAGGTAGTCGCCCGGTCCGCGCAGGCTCGTGGCGACGAGGTAGTACAGGGGCACGCACACGACGAGCAGCCACAGGGCGGCGCCGATCCCTGAGGCGTACGCCGGTCGGGCGCCGGTTCGGGACGCCATGTCACATCCCCTCCCTCTGGCTGGTCATCCGGGAGTAGCCGGTCACCCGCACCACCGCCAGGGAGAGTCCGGTCCCCAGGACCACCAGCAGCACGGCGATGGCGCTGGCGTAGCCCATCTGGAAGGAGACGAAGCCCTGGTTGTACATGTGCAGCGGCAGGATGCGGGTGGCGTTGCCCGGCCCTCCGGCGGTCAGTAGCAGGACCGTCTCGAAGTAGGTCATGGAGCCGACGAGCATCAGCACCGACGACGCGATGATCGTGTGCCGTAGCTGCGGCACGGTGATGCGCCAGAAGCGCTGGAGGCCGGAGGCCCCGTCCAGTTCGGCCGCCTCGTGGAGCGATCGCGGCACCTGTCGTGCGGCCGCCTGGTACAGGAGCATGTGGAACGGCAGGAACTGCCACAGCAGGATGAGCACGATCGCGTACAGCGCCAGTGCGGGATCTCCGAGCACGTTGCTGTGGCTCAGCGCGAACCACTCCCTGACCTGGGAGGGGATGCCGAAGCTCGGGTCGAGCAGGGCCTTCCAGACCAGGGCGATGGCCGCGGTGGACAACAGCAGCGGCAGGAAGAAGACCGCGCTCACCACCGCCCGGACGCGTTGGGGACCGGCCGCCCACACCCCGAAGGCCAGGGCCAGCGGGGTCTGGGTCGCCCAGCACAGGACGGTCAGGGTCAGGGTGATCGTGAGTCCGCCGCGGACCTGGCCGTCGCCCGGGAGCGCCGACCAGTTGGCCAGGCCCACCCACTGCGGGGTGCCGATTCCGTCCCACGAGGTGAGGCTGAGGTAGCCCACGACGGCCACGGGGGCCAGGCCGAACAGGCCGAAGAACAGCAGTGCCGGTGTGACCCAGAGGAACCCGGGCCGCTCCGTGGCGGAGTTCCTCACCGCTGCTCCATGTCCTCGGCGAACTCCTCAGGGGTGATGTCGCCGATGAAGAGCAGTTGGAGGTTGGTCAGCATGGCCTCGGCCGCCGCGGGGGCCAGGGCCTGGTCCCACGACTGGGTGAAGGTGGGCGCCCCCGAGACCAGTTCGTGGGTGAAGGTGGCGAACTCGGCGTGGTCGCTCTCCTGGAGCTGGTCCTCGATGCCCTCGACGGCGGGGACCTGGCCCTCCTTGATGAGTTCGGCCACGTACTCCTCGGAGGCCAGGGTCTCGACGAGGAAGTCGGTCGCCGCTTCCGCGTGCTGGCTGTCGCTGTTCACGGAGAAGTAGTTGCTGGGGTTGCCGACGATCGCGTCGGGGTCTCCCGCTCCGCCCTCCACGGTGGGGAAGGAGGTGAAGCCGAGGTCGTCGTTCTCGACGAACTCGGGGTTGTTGTCCATCTGCTGGGCGAGGTCCCAGCTGCCCATCAGGAACATCGCGGACTCACCGGTGGCCAGGAGGGTGGAGGCGCTGCCGTTGTCGTAGTCGATGGAGGTGAAGTTGTTGCCGAAGGCCCCCCGGTCGACCAGGTCCTGGCAGGTCTCCATGGCCTCCAGGACGGCGGGGTGCCGCCAGGCGCCCTCCTCCTGGTCCGCGACGGCCTGGAACACGTCGGGGCCGCCGATCCGGTCCACGAGGTAGGAGAACCACATCAGCTGGGTCCAGCCCTGGGCCCCGGGGAGGACGATCGGGGTGACGCCGTCGGCCCGGAGGACGTCGATCGCCTCGTGGAGTTCGGCGAGGGTCCGCGGGGGCTGGAGCCCGGACGCAGCCAGGACGGGCTTGTTGTAGTACATGACGACGGGTTGCACGCCGAGGAGGGGCACGCCGTAGTAGGAGCCGTCGATGGCGGCCACGTCCAGGACGCTGGGAAGGAAGGCGTCGCGGAACTCGGGGTTGTCGTCCAGGGTCGGGGTGAGGTCGAGGACCTGGCCCTGGTCGGCGTACTGGGCGAGGTTGCCGCCGCCCCAGTTGAAGAACACGTCGGGCGCGTTGGGGGAGCCGAGCGCCACCTGGAGGCGCTGCTTGTAGGCGTCGTTGACGAAGGTGACGAGTTCGGCGGGCACGTCATGGGACGCGTTGTGCGCCTCGATGCCCTGTTCGACGATCTCGTTGACCGCCGCGTCCTCCAGGGCCCAGACCTGCACGGAGTCGGCGCCGCCCGGGCCCGAGGTGCCGCAGCCGGTGGCGAGGAGGAGGGAGAGGGCCAGGGAGGTACTGCCGATCACACGTGTCCGGTGGGTGCGACTCATGGCGTGTACACCGTTCTTCCGTTGTTCCGGGGGGTCCGAAAGTCTGCGAAAGGTTTCCGATAGCTTTCGGGAAGGCTGACGCTAAGTTGTCCCTGTGTCTCCGTCAAGGGGAGTTCGGATTGCGAGGAGGTTGCGGTGTTCGACTCCGAAAACTTTCGGGATAGAATCCAGCGCAGCGAACCACCGGAACCCGGTCTTCGACGACGAGGAGGCACATGGCGAAGAGTCGCCCCACGCTGGCCGAGATCGCTGGTGAGGCGGGGGTCTCCGTCTCGACGGTCTCCAAGGTGATCAACGGCCATCTCGACGTGGCGGCCGAGACCCGCCGCCAGGTCGAGCGGTTGCTGGAGCAGCACCGCTACCAGCAACGGCGTCACCGCAAGCGCCGACCGGTCGGTCTGATCGACCTCGTCTTCCTGGACCTGGGCAGCCCCTGGGCCATGGAGATCCTCACCGGGGTCGAGGAGGTCGCGCACGACGCGGGGTTCGGGGTCGTGGTCTCCGCCGTGCACGACCGCAAGCGCAGCAGGCCCGGCCGCAGGTGGCTCGACAACATCCAGGACCGGCGCTCCGACGGAGTGGTACTGGTGCTGTCCGAGCTCTCCCCCCAGCAGCAGGACCAGCTGGACGCGCTGGGGATCCCCGTGGTCCTCGTCGACCCCGTCGGAGACCCCGCGCGGGAGACCCCGGCGGTGGGCGCCGCCAACTGGGACGGCGGTCTGACCGCGACCGAGCACCTCATCGGTCTCGGTCACCGGCGCGTCGCCATGCTCGCCGGCCCACCGGACGTGATGTGCAGCCGGGCCCGCGTGGACGGGTACCGCAGCGCCATGCGCGACGCGGGTCTCCCCGTGCCCGACGGCTACGTCACCCACGGCGACTTCCTCGCCGGGACCGGCAAGGACCTCACGGAGGTCCTGCTCGACCTGCCCGAGCCGCCGACGGCGATCTTCGCGGGTTCGGACCAGATGGCCCGGGGTGCCTACGAGGTCCTGTACAAACGCGGCCTGAGGGTGCCGGACGACGTCTCGGTGGTGGGGTTCGACGATCTCCCCGAAGCCAGGTGGGCGACCCCGCCGCTGACCACCGTCCGGCAGCCGTTGCGCGACATGGCGCAGATGGCCACGCGCATGCTGTTCGACCTGGTCAACGGGGGTGAGCCCGAGACCACGCGGATGGAACTGGCCACTCGCCTGGTCCAGCGCGACAGCACGGCGCCGCCCAGGGAGTGAGCGGGGACTCGGTGCGGCTCCCGGCCGGGCCACGCGCGGGGGCGGGTTCCCGGGGCGGGGGTGGGGGCTCCCGGGGAAGGGAGAACCCCGGGAACCCTTCGGGCCGACCGGATCACGTACGGTCGGCCCCGTTCTCGGTGCCGGTGGGTGTCAGGCGGCGGACGCGACCGGCACGGGTCCGCCTCCAATGGGGTCCGTCGGGGGCGTCGGAGGGCCCCGGCCGGTCAGAGCGCGTCGGCGAAGGGGTCCACGGTGAGGGGGCCGCCCGCCTCCTCGTCGGTGAGCAGGCAGGAGTCGAGGAGTTCCGTGAGCCGCCCGGCGTCGAGGTCCACGCCGGTGACGGCCAGGTGCTGGCGGCGGTCGCCCACCACCGGGTCCCAGTCCAGGGAGGCCGAGGCGCGATGGGTGTCGGAGACCAGGTCGAGGGCGGCGCCGGGCAGGGCGGCCAACCAGGGACCCGCGCTCTCCAGCACGAGGGTGTCGTTGTAGGTCTCCCAGGACAGCAGGGTGTCGGGCCTGCTGGCCAGCCAGATCCGGCCGCGTCCACGGAGCCCGGTGGAGACGATCCGCTCCAGGGCCTCGTGCAGGCGGACCGGGTGCAGGGGGCGTCTGCGGGTCCACACCACGGTGCTGACCCTCGCGTCGGTGAGGTCCCGGTACTGGGCCCACGCCGGGTTGAGCCGGTTGGCGGCGACCTCGGGGCGGAAGCGCCCCTCGGTGAGGGCGATCAGGCCGCCTCCGGGCGGGACCACGAGGGTCGCCGGGTTCAGGTGCTCGACGAGCGCGCGGGCCTCGTGCCGGTGGCGGTCCCCGTGGAGGGCGACCACCGTGGGGTACTCGACCTGGCGGGAGAGGACCTCGGCGACGGTCCGCCGGTCCTCGGGGACGACGGTCAGGGAGCGGTCGGAGAGGTCGTCGACACAGGACAGGTCCGGGAGCAGGCGCTCGGCGTCGACGGCGGTGACCACGGCGGCCAGACGCAGTTCCTCGCGGGCGGCGATGGCCTCGGCCGCGGAGCGGGTTCGACCGCGTCCCAGGTCTCCACGACGCAGAGGCTGTGCTCGCCGCTCTCGGCCAGCTCCAGGAGGACGGGGAGGAGGTCCTCGCGCAGGGCGCAGGTGGCGCACGGGTGGTCGAGGTCGACCCGTGCGCGGTCCAGGACGCCCCACCTGCTGCGGGTGACCCGGAGGACGACGCCCTCGGAGATCCCGTCCAGGTCGTGGTGGAGGGCCACGGCGCCGGGGACGGCGGTGATGAGGTCGTCCACGGTGCCGCGGCGGGCCAGCCGGTGCAACCCGGAGACCACGACCACGCGCAGGGGTGTCGCCACGGTCATGGGGGCCTCCCTGGGATGGAAACGATAATCATTATCGTAGCGCACCCGTGCGTCACCCCGGAACGGGGGCCCGCTGTGGGGCGGGCCCCGGAACCTCAGCCTTCGAGTATCGCGGCGTACCGCTCCAGGGCGAACTCCCCGCCCACGGCGTCCACGGGCGGTCGGATGCCGAGGCGCCCCATCAGTCTGGTGCCCCGGGCCAGGGCCAGTTCGGCCCGCTCCCGGATCCACGTCTCGTAGCGCCCCGCCTCCGGGGCCACGCTGTCCACCACGTACGGGGCCACGGTCTGGGCCTCCCGGACGGAGTGGCGCAGTGCCGCCTCGTAGGAGAAGAAGGCCCGACCGTGGTCGCCCTCCGTGAACACCAGTTCGCCCGCCAGGGCCAGGGCGCCCATCAGCGCGATGGTCGGCCCCTGCCCGCTCAGCTGGTCGGGGGAGCACGCGGCGTCACCCACCAGCACCACGCGGCCGTGCTCCCACACGTCCATGCGCACCTGGGTGGACGGCGCCACGCGCAGGTCGGTCTCGCGCGCGGCCCGCAGCAGCCGGGGCATCTCCCAGCCGTCCCGACCGAAGGCCTCCTCCACCCACCGTCGCCTGGCCTCCTGGTCCAGGGAGTCCGCGTCGATCGGGAAGCGTTCGCGCACCACCAGCGCCACCGAGGCCCGGTCGCCGCCGGGCAGGGCCGTGACCAGACAGCCCCGGTGCGGCCACACGTGCCAGGCCGTGGCGTTGCCGGTGCCGAGGACGTTGTCGGTCTCGAAGGTCGCCGTGTTGGCGCCGAGGTAGCGCAGGCGCTTCTCGTCCGGGCCGGGGAAGGCGAGCCCCCGCACGGGCGAGTACGGGCCGTCCGCGCCCACGACCAGGTCGAACCTGCGGGCGGGGGCGTGCGCGAAGGTGACGTCGACGCCGTCCGCGTCCTGCTTCAGCGCGGTGACGCCGTCGCCGGGCAGGTACTCGACCCGGCCCTCGTCCTCCCGCAGGGCGCCGACCAGGTCCTCGTGTCGGACGACGAGGTTCCCGGGGTCCCCGGGAACGCAGGTGGGTTCCCGGCGTCCGCTGACATGGGTGCGGACCTCGGTGACGGGGGAGCCGAGCGCGCGGACCCGCTCGCCCGCGCCCATCCGGTCCAGGAGGGCCATCCCCTGGCGTGAGACCTCGGCGGCGCAGGCCTCCGCGCGCGGCCCCGGGGCGACGTCGACGACCGTGGGTCGGAAACCCCGCCGGGCCAACCAGGTGGCCAGCGCGCTTCCGGCCACGCCGCCCCCGGAGACGAGGATGTTCCTGTTGCTGATCGGCACGTGGACCTCCGTGTGCGCTCGGATGGTGGTTCTCCCCGCCCGGAGGAGCCGGTGGAGGGCGCTCGGGTCGCCCCTCGGGGTTACTGTACCGTCCGGTTGGTACACATTGACGGGACGTCGGGTGGGGGCGGCGTCACGGAGAACCCTCACGTGCGGCGTGGTCGTCCGCCAGCGCGCGCAGGACCTCCGAGCAGCCCAACCCCACGGTCAGGGTCGCGGCGTCGTCACCGCGCGTGGCACCCCGGTTGAGGATGACCACTGGTTGGTCCTGCCCCACGGCGCGCTTCACGAACCGGCGGCCGGAGAAGACCGTGAGCGACGAGCCCACGACCAGCAGTCCTGCGGCCCGGTCGACCATCGCGTAGGCCTCCTCCACCCGTGGCCGGGGCACGTTCTCACCGAAGTACACGATGTCCGGCTTGAGGACCCCGCCGCAGTCGGAGCAGTCGGCCACCCGGAAGTGGGCGGTGGAGGCCAGCACGGCGTCGGCGTCCGGGGCCACCTCGACGTCGGCCACCTCCTCCGCGAAGCCCGGGTTGAGTGCGGTGAGGCGTACGGCCAGCTCCGCGCGGCCCGTCACGGTGCGACAGTCCAGGCAGACCACGCGGTCGTAGCGGCCGTGCAGGTCGATGACGTTCCGGCTGCCCGCCGCGTCGTGCAGGGTGTCCACGTTCTGCGTGATCACCCCGGACACGATTCCGGCGCGTTCGAGCTCGGCCAGGGCGCGGTGTCCGTCGTTGGGGGAGGTCCCCGCCACGTGGCGCCAGCCGACGTGGTTGCGGGCCCAGTAGTGGCGCCGGAAGGCCGCGTCCCCGACGAACTCCTGGTAGGTCATGGGTCTGCGCGGCGGTGAGTCCGGGCCCCGGTAGTCGGGGATGCCCGAGTCGGTCGAGATCCCCGCGCCGGTCAGTACGACCACCGGCCCCGCGCCGAGGACGTCGCGTACACGGCGGGCGGCCTCGGCCGCCCCGCTGGGGTGGAACGTGTTCGTCACCCTTCGAGGATAGGTCGTGGTTACCCGGCGCCTCGGCCGCCGGGGGCGGGGCCGGTGGCCCCGGCCCCGGCGGACGCCTCAGACGGTCCGGACGGTCCGGAAGACCTCGGCCAGGCGCCCCTCGGGCAGCCCGCCCTCCGTGGCGTTGGCCCCCATCCACTGGCGCAGCATGGGCTCCAGCTCGTCGATGTCGCCGATCTGGCTCTCGTGCGCGGCCAGCGCGGCCACCTTGCGCTCGAAGACGTCGGTGATGTCCGAGTAGGTGTGCGGCGCGGGGCCGCCGGTCACCCACACCTCCGGGACGGTCCACGGGGCCAGGGCCTCCTCGTGGAGGAGCTCGCGGTGCGCGTGCGGGTTGCGGGAGTCGGGGAAGACGGCGTCGAACGCGGCCACGCCGGTGGCCATGTGGTCCGGGTGGCTGGCGGCGACGCTGTCCCAGTCGCGTTCGGGGTTGGGGATGACCATGCGGTCGGGGCGGACCTGACGGATCACCCGCGCGATGTCCCGGCGCAGGTCCAGGGTGGCCTGCACCCTCCCGTCGGGGTAGCCGAGGAAGCGCACGTCCTTGACCCCGACCTCGGCCGCCGCCCTGCGCTGCTCCTCGCGGCGCATGGCGGCGATCTCCGCGCTCTCCAGGGTGAGCTCGTCGCCACCGGCCTCGCCGTCGGTGACCATCAGGTAGACCACCTCGGCTCCGGCCCGGGTCCACACCGCCACGGTCCCCGCACAGGAGAAGTCGGCGTCGTCGGGGTGGGCCATCACGACCAGGGCGCGTTCGGGTACGTCAACCACCGGGGTTCCTTTCGTCGCGGGCCGCCCCGCGTGATCGATTCGGTCTACATCGTATGAAACCCCCACAGAAGACCGCCCCGGATCGCGGGCGGTCAGGGTTTGCGCGCGACGGCGCCGTACATGTCGGTGTCGGGGGCGCGGCCCACCTCCACCGGCTCCGGGCGCCACAGCGGGGCTGGGCCGACCCCGGGGGTGAGCAGCTCCAGACCGTCGAAGTAGGACGTGAACTCCGCCACGGTGTGGCCCCGGTAGGCCAGCGCGGCTTCCTTGTTCCACTCGTCCAGGGCGTCGGCGGCGCTGCCCTGGTCGGGCAGGACCGCGTCCGCCACCACCAGGAAGCTTCCTGAGGGCAGCGCGTCCAGGTACGAGCGGACGACCCCCGCCGCCTCCTCCATGGTGGCGAGGTGTCCGAGCGTGCCGATGACCGACAGCCCGACCGGCTGGTCCAGGTCGAGCAGCGCACCGGCGCGTTCCAGGACCCGCTCGGTGTCGCGCAGGTCGTGGTCGACGAACGCGGTGGCGCCCTCCTCGGTGCCCTGCAACAGCGCCCGGGCGTGGGTGAGCACCATGGGGTCGTTGTCCACGTAGACGATCCGCGCGTCCGGGGCGGCGGCCTGCGCGATCTCGTGGGTGTTCTGGTGGGTGGGCAGCCCGGTGCCGACGTCCAGGAACTGGCGGACGCCCTCCTCACGGGCCAGATGGGTGACGGTGCGGACCAGGAAGGCCCGGCCCGCGCGGGCGTCGACGGCGATCCCGGGGTGGATGCCGAGGATCTGGTCACCGAGCTCGCGGTCGACGGGGTAGTTGTCCTTCCCGCCGAGCCAGTAGTTCCACACCCGCGCGGAGTGCGGGGCGGAGACGTCGATGCCGTCGGGGGCCGAGGGGGTGTTCATGGGGTTCCGATCCGGTGGGGAGTGGAACGGCCCAGTCTGGCCGGTCCCTCCGGTCCGGTGCACCCCGACCCCCGGAAACCCCCGCCGCGCGGGCGTTTCCGCGTGCGGGACGGCGGGTGGCCGCCGTCGGGACGGCCACCCGGAGTCTCACCGGAGGTGGACGATCAGGTCGCCGCCCTCCACACGCTGGACGCCCTCGACGGCCACCCGCGCGACCACCCCGGCACACGGGGTGGTGATGGAGGCCTCCATCTTCATGGCCTCGATGGTCGCGACCGTGTCCCCGGCCGCGACCTCGTCGCCCACCGCGACGGTCGGGGTGACGACCCCGGCGAAGGGCGCCGCGACCTGCGCGGGGTCGTCGCGGTCGGCCTTCTCCGCCTCGGGCGCGTCCGAGGCCAGCGACCGGTCCCGCACGTGCAGTGGTCGCAGCTGGTCGTTGAGGGTGGTCATGACGGTGCGCATGCCGCGCTCGTCGGCCTCGCTCACCGCCTGGAGCCCGATGAGCAGACGCACGCCCGGCTCCAGGTCCACCACGTGCTCCTCGCCCTCGCGCAGACCGTAGAAGAAGTCCCGGCTGTCGAGCACACTGGTGTCGCCGTAGGCGGCGCGGTGCGCCTCGAACTCCTTCGTGGGCCCGGCGAACAGCAGCCGGTTCAGGGTGGCGCGGGGCTCCTCCGCCAGTCCGGCGCGGTCCACCTCGCTGAGCGGCGTGGTGGGGCGGGCCTCACCACGGCCGCGCAGCGCCTTGGTGCGGAACGGCTCGGGCCACTCGCCCGGGGGAACCCCCAGCTCACCCCGGAGGAAGCCCACCACTGAGTCGGGCACGTCGAACCGGTCCGGGTCCTGCTCGAACTCCTCGGGTGACACGCCCGCGCCCACCAGGTGCAGGGCCAGGTCCCCCACCACCTTGGAGGAGGGGGTCACCTTCACCAGACGGCCCAGCATGCGGTCGGCGGCGGCGTACACGGCCTCGATGTCCTCGAACCGGTCGCCCAGTCCCAGAGCGACCGCCTGGGTGCGCAGGTTGGACAGCTGGCCGCCGGGGATCTCGTGGTGGTACACGCGGCCGGTCGGTGAGGTCAGGGCGGCCTCGAACGGCGCGTACACCCTGCGTACCGACTCCCAGTACGGCTCCAGTTCGTTCACCGCGTCCAGGGAGAGCCCGGTGGGGGTGTCCGAGTGGTCGAAGGCGGCCACGATCGCGGACAGGGAGGGCTGCGAGGTCGTGCCCGACATGGACGCCACCGCGCCGTCCACCGCGTCCGCGCCCGCGTTCACCGCCGCCAGGTACGTGGCGAGCTGGCCCCCGGCCGTGTCGTGCGTGTGCACGTGGACCGGCAGGTCGAACTCGCTGCGCAACGCGCTCACCAGCCGGGAGGCGGCCGGGGCGCGCAGCAGCCCGGCCATGTCCTTGACGGCGAGCACGTGGGCGCCGGACTCCACGATCCGCTCGGCCAGCCTCAGGTAGTAGTCCAGCGTGTACAGCTTCTCGGCCGGGTCGGAGAGGTCGGCGGTGTAGCAGAGCGCGACCTCCGCGACCCCGGTGCCGGTCTCGCGGACCGCGTCGATGGCCGGGCGCATCTGCTCGACGTCGTTCAGGGCGTCGAAGATCCGGAAGACGTCCACGCCGGTCGCGGCGGCCTCCCGCACGAACGCGTTCGTGACCTCGGTGGGGTAGGGGGTGTACCCGACGGTGTTGCGTCCGCGCAGCAGCATCTGGAGGGCCACGTTGGGCACGGCCTCGCGCAGTGCCGCCAGCCGTTCCCACGGGTCCTCGGCCAGGAAGCGCAGCGCCACGTCGTAGGTGGCGCCTCCCCAGCACTCCAGGGACAGCAGCTCGGGCAGGGTGTGCGCCACGGCGGGCGCGGCCGCCAGGAGGTCCTGGGTGCGCACCCGGGTGGCGAGCAGCGACTGGTGGGCGTCGCGGAAGGTCGTGTCGGTGACCCCCAGGGTCTCGGACTCGCGCAGCCAGCGGGCGAAACCCTCGGGTCCGAGGTCGAGCAGGCGCTGCCGGGACCCGGCGGGCGGGGCGCCCTCGGGGACGGCGGGGAGCTTGGCGGCCGGGTCGATCAGGTGGGGGCGTTCGCCGTGCGGCTTGTTCACCGTCACGTCGGCCAGGTAGGTGAGCAGGCGGGTGCCCCGGTCGGCGGAGGGACGCGCGGTCAACAGCTGGGGGCGCTCCTCGATGAACGAGGTGGTCACCCGGCCCTGTCGGAAGTCCTCGTCCTCCAGGACCGCCTGGAGGAAGGGGATGTTGGTGGAGATGCCGCGGATCCGGAACTCGGCCACCGCGCGCTGGGCGCGGCTCACGGCGGTGGCGAAGTCGCGGCCCCGGCAGGTGAGCTTGACCAGCAGCGAGTCGAAGTACGCGCTGACCTCCGAACCCGCCGCGGCGGTGCCGCCGTCCAGGCGGATGCCCGAGCCGCCGGGGGAGCGGTAGGCGCTGATCGTCCCGGTGTCCGGCCGGAACCCGTTGGCCGGGTCCTCGGTGGTGATGCGGCACTGGAGCGCGGCGCCGTGCAGGACGATCGCGTCCTGGGACAGGCCCAGGTCGGCGAGGGTCTCACCGGAGGCGATCCGGATCTGCGACTGCACGAGGTCCACGTCGGTGACCTCCTCGGTCACCGTGTGCTCGACCTGGATGCGCGGGTTGAGCTCGATGAACACGTGGCGGCCGTCCCTGCCCACCAGGAACTCGACGGTGCCCGCGTTGCGGTAGCCCAGCTCCCGGGCGAGCAGTACCGCGTCCCGGCACATGCGCTCGCGCAGGTCCGGGTCCAGGTTGGGGGCGGGGGCCAGCTCCACGACCTTCTGGTGGCGGCGCTGCACGGAGCAGTCGCGTTCGTAGAGGTGGATCACCTCCTCGCCGTCGGAGAGGATCTGCACCTCGATGTGGCGCGGGTCCACCACGGCGCGCTCCAGGAACACCGTGGGGTCACCGAAGGCGGTCTCCGCCTCGCGCATGGCCGCCTCGATGGACTCCCGCAGGGCGCCGGGCGCGTCCACCCGGCGCATGCCCCGGCCGCCGCCCCCGGCCACGGCCTTGACGAAGACCGGGAACCCGATCTCCTCGGCGGCGGCGACCAGGCCCTCCACGTCGGTGGAGGGCGCGGTGGAGTCCAGGACGGGGATGCCCGCCCGCTTGGCGGCCGCGATGGCGGTCGCCTTGTTCCCGGTCAGTTCCAGGACCTCGGCGGGCGGGCCGACGAAGGTGATGCCCGCCTCGGCGCAGGCGCGGGCCAGGGCGGGGTTCTCGGACAGGAACCCGTAGCCGGGGTAGACGGCGTCGGCGCCCGCCTCGAGTGCCGCGCGGACGATCTCGTCCACGGACAGGTAGGCGCGGACGGGGTGCCCGGGCTCACCGATCTGGTAGGCCTCGTCGGCCTTGAGCCGGTGCAGCGAGTGGCGGTCCTCGTGGGGGAAGACCGCGACGGTGCGGGCTCCCAGTTCGTGCCCCGCGCGCAGGGCGCGGATGGCGATCTCACCTCGGTTGGCCACCAGTATCTTCTCGAACATGCCGGATGCCTCCTGGACTCCGTGACGCGGTACCGGCACGGGCCGGCGCCGTCGCCGGTGTTGCCGGTACTCCGGGTGCTGCCGGTGGCCGCGCAGGGGCGCCACTCCAGGGAAGCGGTGCCCAGGCAGGGCCACGGGAACCCTAACGAGCGGCGCCGAGTTCGGTGCCGGTGGGGGTTACCCGTGGGTAGGTTCATTCTTCGCTGGGGCGTTTCGCATGGTCTGCGTACTTCGGGACCTTCGGTTTCAGGGTTCAAGGGCTGTCGGGGGTCTGGAGCTGACTGCACTGAAGTGATACGTTCGTATCGATACGGACGTATTAAGGTTGTGTGAACATGCTCAAGAACGCCTCCGCTCGCTCGCGGATCCTCCTCGCCGGCTCGACCGCGCTGTGCCTGACGACCCTTGCGGGGACGGGGGTGGTCCTCCTGCCACCCCCGACCCTGGCGATGTGGCAGACCGCTCTGGTCGTGCTGGAGTTCTCGGCGGTGTTCGCGCTGGTGTCCCTGTGCGGAACGGCACTCGCCCTGGCGGCCCTGCGTTCAGGTGGTGCCCGGGGGGCGCTCGTGCTCGCGCTGGCGAACGTGCTCCTTCTGGTCCTGGCACTGGTCCCCTCGGTTTCCGTCTGGCGGACGGCCCGTGCCGAGGGCGTGCGGCTGGACCCGCTCCAGTACGCCGCCGGGTTCGCCACGACGGCCGACCGCGAACCGGTCACGGTCGAGTACGCCGCCCCGGCGGGAGAACCGCTGGAGCTCGACGTCTGGCAGCCGGAGGGCGGGGTCCCCGAGGACACCCGCCTGCCGGTGGTGGTCAACGTGCACGGAGGCGCGGCGGACCTGCCGCAGAGTCTGCTGCCCCGCTGGGACACCTGGCTCGCGGACGGCGGAGGGCAGCGGGTGGTGTTCGACGTGGACTACCGGTTCTTCCCGGACGGCGACTGGTCGGCCTCGCTGGCCGACGTACGCTGCGCCCTGGGGTGGGTGTACGAGAACGCCGCCCGGTACGGCGGCGACCCCGACCGCATCGCGCTCAACGGCCAGTCGGCAGGCGGACTCCTGGTCCTCCTGGCCGCGCACGCGGATGGTCCCGAGCCCAGTTGTGACACCGAGGTTCCGGAGGCGGCCGCGGTCGTCGCCTGGTACTCAGTGACGGACGGCACCGCTGACGCTCCGCCGGTGCCCTGGCGCCAGCGGCGGTCACCGGTGGGGGACGAGCTCCTGGAGTCGAGTGAACGCATGGTCGGCGGCCCTCCGGAGGAACACGCGCGGGAGTACGAGGCGATGTCCCCCGTTCGTCAGGTGGACGCGGACGGTCCCCCCACCCTGCTGATCACCGCGGGCCACGACTTCTTCATCGGCACCGAGGACAACAGTCGAATGGCCGAGCGCCTCACTTCGGTGGGCGTTCCCCACCACCATGTGGAACTGCCGTGGACCGAGCACATGTTCGACCTGAACTGGGGTGGATTCTCCAGTCAGGTCGCGCGGCAGAGTATCGACGACTTCCTGGGTGCGCATTTGTAGGGCCGGGTCTCACCCTCGACGAAATCCGTGAGGGCACGGAACTGTTCCTTTTGTGCCGGGTCGGAAACCCGGCGCCGCCGGATTCCTGCCCGGGGGCGTGCTCAGACGGAGACACCGCCGTAGGTCACCCCGGACAGGTCGGCCAGATCGCGCTTCCACGCCACCAGGTCGTCGGGCTCGAACCCGCCCAGGTGGTCGTGACCGCAGGCCCGGGCCATCACCTGCATGAGCTCCACCGAGGAGCGCAGGAACCGGTTGAGCCGCTCGGCGGCCTCCGCCACGGGCAGGCGTGCGCGCAGGTGCGGCCGCTGGGTGGCGATGCCCACGGGGCAGTTGTTGGTGTGACAGGCGCGCATGCCCAGGCAGCCGATGGCCTGCATGGCGGAGTTGGCGACCGCGACGGCGTCCGCGCCCAGGGCCAGCGCCTTGACGAAGTCGGCGGGTACCCGCAGGCCCCCGGTGATGATCAGGGTGACGTCGCGGCGGCCCAGTCGGTCCAGGTGGCGCCGGGCGCGGGCCAGCGCGGGGATGGTCGGCACGGAGATGTTGTTCCGGAACAGCAGGGGAGCGGCGCCGGTGCCGCCGCCCCGACCGTCCAGGATCACGTAGTCCACCCCGATCTGGAGCGCCGCGTCCAGGTCGCGTTCGATGTGCTGGGCGGACAGCTTGAAGCCGACCGGGATGCCCCCGGTGGCCTCCCGCACCTCGGCGGCCACCCTGCGGAAGTCCGCGACGGAGACGAGGTCGGGGAAGCGGGCCGGGGAGATCGCCGGAACGCCCTCGGGGAGGTCGCGCACCTCGGCGATCCGCCCGCTCACCTTGCTGCCCGGCAGGTGACCGCCGGTCCCGGTCTTGGCCGCCTGACCGCCCTTGAAGTGGAAGGCCTGGCAGCGGGCCACCTTGTCCATCGAGTAGCCGAACCGGGCCGACGCGAGCTCGTAGAAGTAGCGGCCGTTGGCCTCCTGCTCCTCGGGGAGCATCCCGCCCTCGCCCGAACAGATGCCGGTGCCCGCCAGTTCGGCGCCCCGGGACAGCGCGGTCTTGGCCTCGGCGGAGAGCGCGCCGAAGCTCATGTCCGAGACCAGGAGCGGGATGTCCAGGACCAGCGGGCGGCGGGCGTTCGGGCCGATCACCACGCTGGTGGCCACCGGGTGGTCGTCGAGCAGGGGAGGCGTGTGGAGTTCGGCGGTGACGATCTGGAGGTCGTCCCAGGAGGGCAGCTCGCCCCGGGGCACGCCCATCGCCGCCACCTCGCCGTGGTGGCCCACCCGGGTGAGCCCGTCCTCGGCCAGCTGGTGGATGCGGTCGTTGAAGGGTTCGTCCGGGGTCCCCGCGAAGTCGGCGTAGGAGCCCTGGTAGGCGGAGCGGTCGAAGTTCTGCGGGTGGTCCCGTTCCCAGGCGCGGATCTCGTCCTCGTCGACCCAGACCCCGCCGTCCTCCACCCAGGCCTCGAACCTCTCCAGGTCCTCGCCCTCGTAGTAGAGGTTGACGCCGCTGCGCGCGTCGTAGGCGGAGCCGTGGACCCCGCAGACGAGCCGGGTCCCGTCCTCCACGGTCGCGTCGGACATGAGCGCGCCCCGGTGCTGGCAGCGGCCGAACAGGACCCGGACCTCGTCCCCGGAGGCGGTGGACCCGGGGGTGGGGGTGTCGGCGGACACGGAGGACCCGGGCAGGCGGAGCACGGCCAGGTCCACGTTGGAGACCCGTGCGTGGGCGGGCCGGAGCGGTTCAAGGTCGTCCCAGTCGGCTACCTTCGTGGCCCGCATGCCGTGCTCCTCAGGTCGTGGGTGCCAGCGCGGCCCCGTCGGGGACGGTCGGCCACGCGGGGATCACGGCAAAGTGTATTGAGTTGACTACCCTCCGTGTTCATCGACATGCCTGGAGCCGGACACGGGGCGGCGCCCGCCAACCCCGGGTGACCGGGGCGGACGGGCGCCGTGGGAGGGCGAGAGCGACACCGAACGGGGAGATGTCCTCTACGTGGACGTCAGCGTGAGAAGTCGTCCGGGCCCCGGAGCGGGCCGTGGTAGAACTCGTGGTCCGGCTCGTCGTCGGGGACCGGCGGGAAGGTCGGGCCGTCCTCGGTGGCCGCGGGCTCGGCCGCGATCGGGATGCCCTGGGCCAGCATGGTCTGGGCGACCCTGTTGCGCAGCTCGGGAAGCATGGAGTACAGCACGTCGCCGGGGCAGGCGGTGGCGTTGAAGTCCCGGTGCCCCCGGATCGCGCTGCCCGGGTTGAGGCCGTACGCCCCGCACAGCCAGGCCAGGGTGTCGACCAGCGTGTTCGTCAGGGCCTGGGTCGGGCCCTGGGTCATGTAGGTGCCCTCGTTCTCGATGCCGATGCACGTGCTGTTGTTGTTGGCCACGTGCGTGCCGACCACGTGCTGACGGGCGGCGATCGACTCGGGCGTGCGGTCGCGGCCCTCCATGAGGTGGCCGCCGCGGCTGATGGTGAGCTGCTGACCGGTGTCGATCCAGCCGTTGCTGTCCATGTGGTAGTTCTGGATCGACTTGGACAGGTTCAGCGCGTGGTCGAGCGTGTAGTTCGTGCTGTTGGCCGTCGCGGTGTGGTGCACCACGATGTACTGCGGCGGGTTGGCCAGGACCTGGATGGGGCTGCTCGGCGGACGAGCGTTCCAGGCGCCGCGCCAGTACAGCTCGGGCGCCGCCTGGGCTGCGAGGTCGGTGGTCTCGGCGGAGGCGCCGCCGGCGCCCAGGGCACCGAGGGAACCGCCGAGGACCGCGGCCCCCGAAGTCAGGGCCGCCGTCCTCAGGAGCGCGCGTCTGTCCATACCGGAGTGGGGGATAGGCGTCATGGCCGTCCTTCGTGTTCGGCGTGGTTACTTGCCAGTTAATGAAAAACACGGAAGGCACACGTGCGCACAGGGGTGAAACGAGGAATTCTCCTGACCGGGATCGGCCAGGAGAATTCACTCAACGTCCCCTGTCTCGCCGTCATTCAATGATGTATTGGGACCATTTCGCGAGGGAACGGGGAGGTGTTCACCCGAACGCCGCCCGCAGCACCGCGACCTGCTCGCGGCGGAACTCCCGGACCACCTCCGCGTGGGGAAGGTACGTGTCGAACCCGTGAAAGGCCCCCGGGACCACGGTGGTCGCGCAGGGGACTCCGGTCGCGCGCAGGCGCTCGGCGTAGGCGAGGTCCTCGTCGTGGAACAGGTCCAGGGTGCCCACCCCGATCCAGGCCGGGGGCAGACCGGACAGGTCCTCACGGCGTGCCGGGGCCGCGTAGGGCGAGAGCTCCGCACCTCCGGGTTCGGCGCCGAGGTACGACCGCCAGGCGTACCGGTTGCTGGCCGCGGACCACATGCGCACGCCGCGTTCGTCCAGGTCGGTGCGGAGCGCGGTGCGGTCGTCGAGCATCGGGTAGACGAGCAGCTGGAACAGCGGTCGGGGTCCGCCCCGGTCCAGGCACATCTGGGCCAGGGCCGCCGTGATGCCACCACCCGCGCTGGCGCCGCCGATCGCCACGCGGTCGGGGTCGATCCCCAGCGGTCCGGCCCGATCCGCCATCCAGGAGAGCGCCGCGTGGGCGTCCTCGACCGGCGCCGGGGCGGTGTGCTGGGGGGCCTTGCGGTAGCGGAGCGCCACCACGGTGGCGCCCAGTTCGCGGGCGAACTCGACGCTGCCCCTCTCGTCCTGGACCGGGCTGCCGAACAGGTACCCGCCGCCATGGCTCCACAGCAGCGCGGGGGAGGGGCCCTCCAGGGACCGGGGCCGGTAGACCCGGAGGCTGAGCGGCGGCGCGCCCTCGGGCCCCGGCACCGTGTGCTCCTCGACGAGAAGATCGGACGGAGTCCGGACCGGCCGCATGCGTTCGGTGAGCCGCTGCGCCAGACGCGCCGTGCGGGGGCCGAACGTCGGTGTGGGCAGGAAGCGGGCAGGGGCCAGGTCGGGGTGGAGCTGGGGCATCGGGTTCCTCGGGTGACGGGGGAGGGGCGAGGGAACGGCGGTGCGCCGCCGACCGTGCCCGGCCGAGCCGGGGCGTTCGTGCCGAGGTCCCATGGTGGTCACCCCAGGGGGTGTGGTCCGGGTGTCGGTGCGTTCCTTCACTGGAGGGAACTACTCCGGGCCCGGAGTAGTTCCCGGGCCCGGGGGGCGTCACACCAGTTGGGAGCGGGTTCACACTGACCGGCGAGTGCTCCGTACCGGGTCAGCGGGGACGGGGGCGCCTCGGCAGGACCGCGACCGGGACGGTCGCCGCGTGCAGCACGCCCTGGCTCACGGAGCCCAGGAGCAGGCCGCGCACGCTGCCCCGTCCACGGGAGCCCACGACGATCAGGTCCGCCGCCGTACCCGCCTCCACGATGGCCTCGGAGGCCTCCCGCCCGCCACGCACCACGGAGACGGCCACCCCCTCGGTCCCGTCGTCCACGACCCGGGCCAGCATCTCCGACACCAACTCCTGCGCCCTCCGGTCCAACAGTTCGTCCGGCGGGTACCACTCGCCCTCGTCCAGGAAACGGGAGTCGAGCGGCAACGGGACCTGCCAGCTGTGCACCGCCACCACCGAACCGCCCTCCACCAGCGAGGCCTCCCGCAGAGCGAAGGCCAGCGCGCGCCGGGAGTCGTCGGACCCGTCCACCCCCACCACGATCCGGCGCGGCGGGACCGCGGGATTCTCCGCCCCGGTCCCGGGCACCACGACCACGGGGCACTCCGCCCGGGACGCCAGCCGGACGCTCACCGAGGCGTCCAGCACCGACCGCGCCGCGCCCAGTCCGCGCGAACCCACCACCGCGAGGTCGTCCGGGCCCGTCCGCCGCGCCAGAGCGGCGCCCGGCTCCTCCAACGCCAGGACCTCCTCCACGGGAACCCCTGGGTGGCGCCCGCGCACGTGGGCTCCGGCCTCGGCCAGGATCCGGCGGCCGTGGTCGGAGACCTCCTCGGGGGGCGGGAAGCGGGTGGTCCCCGCGTAGAGGGAGGTCACCAACGGCATCGCCAGGGCGTACACCACGTGCAGCGGCCACCCGCGCCGGTCGGCCTCCGCGGCCGCCCAGAGCAGGGCCCACGAGGCGGTGGGCGACCCGTCGATCCCCACCACCACCTTCGGCGCGACCAGCCCGTCCTCCACCATCGACAGCCCCCTCCGGCAGCGTCCGCGCACGTCACGGCTCTGCCTGGAGTCTTCCACCCGCCCAGCGCGGATCCCAGTCCGTGAGGCGTGTCGCCGCGGGTCACCGTGGAGTGCGGGCCGCCCCCAGCACGGCTACGATGCGCACATGGGCCTGCTCACACCCCTGGCCGTACGGATCGGGGCCCTCGCGTGGACACCGCGACTCCTGCCCCAGATCACCTGGCTGGACCGGAACCTGTACCGCCTCAGCCGAGGGCGCCTCGGTCTGCTCGACCTCGCCGGGCTGCCCAACACCGTGCTCACCGTCAGGGGCCGTAAGAGCGGCCAACCGCGTCGCACACCCCTGCTGTGCGTCCCCGACGGCACGGACCACCTGGTGGCCGGATCGGCCTTCGGTGCCGACTCCACCCCCGCGTGGGCGCTCAACCTGAGGGCCGCGCGCACGGCCGAGATCGGCGGGGCGGGGCGGGGGGTGACCGTCCGGGCCGAGGAACTCACCGGGGCGCCCCGGGACCGGGCCTGGGCACGTCTGTGCGGGGTCTGGCCCAACTTCGCCCTCTACCAGCGGCGGACCGACCGGGTCATCCCCGTCTTCCGCCTCACCCCGGTCCCGGAGCGCTGAGCCTCAGCGCCGCCAGGCCTCCTGGCGCCAGGCCGCGTCCCAGAACATCCACTCGTAGGTGGTGGCCCTCCGGAACGCCTCACGCATCCGGGAGACCGTCGCCTCGCCCGCACCGGCGGCGAGCCGGTCCGCGATCGCCTTCACCTGCTCGGTGGACCGGGCGAACTCCTCGTCCCCGTAGGTGGCGATCCAGTCGCCGTAGGGGTGGTCACTGAGGTCCCCGGCCTTGGCCATGAGCCGTTCACCGACGTCGGTGTAGACCCAGAAGCACGGCAGGACCCCGGCCACGAGTTCGGGATAGCCCTGGGTGTGCGCCAGCGAAAGCACGTACGAGGTGTAGGCGGTACAGGTCGGGGACGGCTGGACGTCCTCCGCGACACTGCCCACGGTGCCCTCGTGCAGGGAGCTCTCCACCGCGATCGCGCCGTGCGCCGCCTTGGCGAAGAACGCGATCTCCTCGCTGGTGTCCGCCCTGGCGGCCGCCGTGGCCAGGGCACGCGCGTATCCGCGCAGGTACAGGGCGTCCTGGACCATGTAGTAGTCGAACCGTTCCCGGCTCAGGGTGCCGTCCCCGATCCCCTGGACGAACGGGAGGGCGTCGATGGCGTCCCGTGTCGACGCCGTCTCCTCCCACACGAGAGCACAGAAACCAGTCATGAGGCGATCCCTTCGCTAGCACGATCCAGAGCAGGTTCGACGGGTGTGATCTCAGCCCCGTGTGTCCGGGGCACCCCGTGCCTGTGCCGGACCCTACCGTTCGGCCCCGTACCGGACCGCCCTCGGGGAGCCCGTTACGGTCCGGAGTCCCAGGGTCGGGAGGGCCGACCGGAACCACACCCGCAAGGCCGGGCTTGTCCGTACTGGTCACGACCCGTCCCGCCGGTCTCGGGCGTATCGAGCGGTCGCGGGTTTGACTCGTGACCCCCAGGCACAGGACCTACACGTTCTGTGAACAACCTGGAAGGCCTTCGTATGCGCCCGCACCTGGCAGCCCTCGCCGCCATCCCACTCACCGCCGCTCTCCTGGCCCCCAGCCCCGCGTACGCCGCGCCCACGCCCCTGGCCGACGCGATCTCCGCCCTCACCGTCGCGGACGAGTCCCGTTCCGGCTACGACCGAAGCCTCTTCCCGCACTGGGTCGACGCCGACGGCAACGGATGCCACACCCGCGCGGAGGTCCTCATCGAGGAGGCCGAGACCGCGCCGGAGGTCGGGGACCGCTGCAGACTGACCGGGGGCGAGTGGCACTCCTACTACGACGGCCGCACCATCACCGAGGCCCGCTCCCTGGACATCGACCACATGGTCCCGCTGGCCGAGGCGTGGGACTCCGGGGCGTCCGAGTGGAGCACGAACCAGCGCCGGGACTTCGCCAACGACCTGGACGAGCCGGTGGCGCTCGTGGCCGTGAGCGCGGCCTCCAACCGGTCCAAGGCCGACCGGGACCCCGCCGAGTGGATGCCCCCGGCGGAGGAGGCGCACTGCCGGTACGTCACCGAGTGGACCACCGTGAAGACCCGCTGGAGCCTGTCGGTCGACGAGGCGGAGCTCGCCGCGCTGACGTCCGTCGCGGACACGTGCCCCGACGCGGTCGTGGAGACCACCCCGGCCCTCTAGCCCGGGGCTCGCACTGAACGGGATCGGCCGTGGTTCACGGCCGATCCCACCCGGACGCGACCTTCACCAGCGCGTTCAGGTGCTTGTCCAGTCCGTGTCCAACCGGGTGTCCAGCCCTCTGTCCAAGCAGGTCACGCACTCTCCCAGTAGCCGCCCACATCCGGTGGGCGGGACTCAGGGAGGCACAGAGTGCAGGAGTGGATACACACGCCGGTCGGGGTGGAACCGGAACGCTGGACGACCTGGCCGGACTGCCAGAGGGTCCTGGCCATCGCACACACGGTCGCTGACGCGCAGCGGCTCATGGACCCCATCGCCGTATTGGCCGCCGACCACCGTGTGCAGGTGGTGTTCACCATCGCCCCGCACGCCGTGTTCGGCGCGGGTGTCCAGGAATGGCTGGGCGCCATTGAGGCGGTGGTGGTGCCTTGGCAACAGGCGATCCGCACTCGCTTCGACCTGGCGTTGGCCACCAGTGTCAGCCGTGAGTTGGACCGTGTGCTCGCCCCGATCGTGCTTTTCGCGCACGGGGTGGGGTTCAACAAGCTCACCCCCGTCCCCGTCTACGGGCGCCAGGTGCTGAGCCGACAGCCCTACGGGCTGGCCCGTGAGGGTTTGGTCCGAGACGGACAGCTGGTCGCGGCTCGCCTGGCTCTGGCCCACACCCATGAGGGGACACGTCTCAGCCGGGTGTGTCCGGAAGCGGTGGGCAGCGCACGCGTGGTCGGCGACGCCGCCGTCGACCGGCTCCTGGAGTCGTTGCGCCAGCGCGATCGTTGCCGAAGCGAACTCGGGGTAGGCCCCACGGAAAGGCTAGTGGTGGCCACCTCCACCTGGGGCCCTTCCTCCCTGTTGGGATCCGGACGCGAGGCCCTGCGGCGGATCATGGACCAGTCCCGTGGGAACCAGTGCCGCGTGGCACTACTGATTCATCCCAACGTCTGGGCGGCTCACGGCACCTGGCAGGTGCACTCCTGGTTGCGGGCCTGGGTCGATGCAGGACTGATCGTCGTCCCAGCAACCGCCGAGTGGACCAGTGTCCTGGCCGCCGCTGACGCGGTGCTCGGCGATCACGGTTCGACCTCCCTGTACGCGACGCTCCTCTCGCGACCCGTTCTCCTGGACTCGCGCGGGGCGGGGGACGTCGACCCGGGCTCACCCATGGGCCGAGCATTTCGCTCCCTGCCCCGCGCCAGGGAGACCCTCCCGATCCTTGACCATCTTCTGCGCGAGCTCACGCAGGGAGAACAGGAAGCCCTGAGGTCACTCTCCCAGGAGGTCAGCTCCCACCCTGGTGGCTTCGCCCGGCGAACCCGGGCGATGCTCTACGAACTGTTGGACATCCCCGAACCCGACGAACCTGTGGCCATACGACCCCTGCGCTCGTTGTTCCTCGACATTCCGGGGAGGTCCCTGTGAGCACCGAACGCCGTATCGTCGTCGCCGGAGTCGCCAACCTGTGCACGGCCGCGACACTGGGCACCATCGATCTCACTGAGCCGCGGCGGCGCGTGGAGACCCAGAAGATGACCGCCGGAGTCAGTGGAGTCGGCGCCAATCTCGCTGTCACCCTGCGCCGTCTCGGCGATCGGGTGGACCTGTGCACCCTGGTCGGCCAGGATGTTCCCGGCCGGGCCATCCGGGCGGGACTGGAAGAGGAGGGTCTCTACGGCCCCGGATGTGTGGACACCCCCTCCTCGCCCCTGTCGATATGTCTCGTCAGCGAAGAGGGCCACCAACTCACCTCCACCTACCTGGACCGACTCAACGACGCGCTCTACCCGACCCAGGTGTTCCGTGACGTGGTCCAGGACGCGGACCTCGCGGTGTTGACCAACGTTGGCTTCTCGCGTCCCCTCATCGCCCACGCGCACAGTGCGGGAGTGCCGATCGCGGTCGACGTGCACCGCATCGCCGACATCCACCAGCCCGGACAGCGGGCGTGGCTGCACAGCGCCGACATCCTTTTCTGCTCACACGAGCGCCTGCCCTGCCCACCCGGGGAGTGGATCAGGGAGGTCTTCGAGACCTACCCCGGCTGTGCGATCGCCGGAGTGGGTCTCGGATCCGAAGGCGCGATGGTGGGGACCAGGGACGGGATGCTGATCAGCGCCCGCACTCCGCTCCCTCGGCCCCTGGCCAACACCGTCGGTGCGGGCGACACCCTCTTCGCCTCCTTCCTGCACGGATGGTTGGCCGCCGGCAACCCGGCACAGGCCCTGCACGACGCCGTTCTCCACGCGAGCTGGTTCGTCGGGGAGCTCTTCCCCAACACCGGACGTCTGGACTCCGACGAGCTGAGCGACCTGTCACGCACACACCCGGTCCACCTGTCCGTGGGCCGCTGGTGAACTATCCCAGCCCGTCCAGCCTCCTCTGGACCCTGCGACGGGCTGGGTCTCCCTCCGACAGCAACTCCAGGGCGTTCTCGTAGGCGGCTCTCGCAGCGGTGACCCCGCCCCGGTACTCGTTGATCTCCCCCAAGACCTCCCAGGCCTTTCCCTGGCCGGACACCGATCCGTGCGCGATCATCCCCTCCAGAGCGATCTCGGCCTCACCGTGGGCTCGATCAGGTTGGGACAGGGCCACGAGAACGGACCCGAGAGCGATCCGAACACGGGCCTGGTTGTAGGGGTCACCCGACAGAAGCGGCAGGGATCGCTCCAAGTACCCGAACGCCTTCTCGGGAGCCCGGGTGGCCAGGTGAGCGCGGCCGAGCATGAACAGGGTGATGGCCATGTTGTGCTCACCGCCAGCGATCTCGTCCGCCTCCAGCGCGTCCTGGAGGTAGTCGACGGAAGCCTGGAAGTCCTGGTTCTGGAAGGCCAGGATGCCGCGCCGCTGACGTGTCTGCGCCACTCGCTTCCACTCCCGTTTGCGCGACCAGATCTTCTCTGCGGCTTCCAGATCCACCATCGCTTCGTCGACGTTCCCCAAGTGGCTGTGGACCAGGGCTCGTTTGTTGAGCAACCGACCGAGTGCGGTGCGGTCGCCCAACCCCCGCGCGGCCAGGATGGCTGCCTCCCCGGATCGCAACCAGGTGAGAGCCTGGCCGTGGTGGAGGAAGAGCGGCCACAGTCCTTCGGTCAACCGCAAGGCGTCCTGGGGGTGGTCGTGTCGTGCCAGCTCGATCAGGTCGACCAGGTTGTCCTTCTCCGTGCGCAGCCATTGGGTGGCCTGCGCGGTATCGGTGAACGTGGGTGTGGCCTCTGATGCACGGGAACCGGCGTAGGGCCGCAGCACCGCGTCGGCCGCGACGGAGAGCCCGGCGAAGGTCCGCACGAGCCTTGTGACCGCTTGTTCCTTCGCCACGTCGTTCTCGTGTTCGGAAGCCTTCTCCCTGGCATGGAGGCGCAGGAGGTCGTGGAAGCGGTACCGGCCCGGGCCGTGCTCGATCAGGAGGTGCTGTTGTGCCAGATCTCGCAGCACTTCCTCACACACGGCACGGCTGTCATCCGTGACGCAGGAGGCGACCAGCGTGGTGATCTCGGGGCCGGGGTGCCAGGCGAGCCGATGGTAGGTGCGTGCCTCTCTGGTGGTCAGGGATTCGTAGGAGAGATCGAAAGCCCCTCGAAGCGACACCTCGACGCCAACCCGTTCTCCGATCGAGTTCAACCTTTCCAGGCGTTCCTGGGTCTCCTTCAGGTCCCGCGCGACCCGTGCCCAGGAGCTCCAGCGGTCGTTGCCCTCGGATATGGCCACGGCGCACAGGGCCACGGGCAGACCTCCACACATCCGCGCGATGTCACGCATCGCCGCCTGGTCCTCGTCATCCGGGACTGGTTCACCGCTCCTCCTGCTCAGGAGTTCGACCCCTTCGTCGGTGTCCAACGGGGAAACCCGCACGATCGTGCCTCCGTCCATTCGCAGTCCCATGAGGTTCACGCGGGAGGTCACCACCACCGTGTTCCCGGTCCCACCGGGAAGGAGGACTCGGGCCTGAGCGGCCGTGAAAGCGTCGTCCAGCAGGAGGGCCACGCGTGACTCCGCCGTAGCCGACCGCCACCAGGCGGCCCGAACCCCGATCTCGGTCGGTACCGACTTGGGGTCCATGCCCAGGGAGTGGAGTAGACCCTCCAACGCCTGGTTGGGGTCGGTCGGCTGTCCAGGGGAGAACCCCCGGAGGTCGACGAAGAAGTGGCCGTCCCCGGCCAGCTCTGGGTGGTCGTGCAGGAAACGTGTGGCCAGGGCCGACTTGCCCACGCCGGCCTGACCGGTGATCACGACAAGTGCGTTGCGCCTGTCGGTATGCGCTCGCGCCACCGCCGCCGCGATGCGCGCCTCCAGGGAGGTCCGTCGGACGAAGTCCGGGGGAGGGGAGGGGAGCTGCCGTGCTTCTGTCCGATGAGGAGAGCCTTCCAGGTGGATGCCGCCATGGACCGATCCGATCTGGAGGGCGGTTCCTTTGACCTCGCCGTGGATCCGGTTGCTCGTGTGGGGGTGCGGATGACTGGTCTGACGGAAGTGGTCCACGTTACTCCGTTGACAGTGGGGGATGGGTCCGTGATCAGGGTTCCGTTCTACTGATAATCCAGTGTCCTGCTGGTGGGATACCTGGGCAATCCCCGATAGGCCACTGTCCCCTGCAGCGCAAGGGAGATGCTCGTGCAGATACCTGGACGGTACAACTGAGGCCAGCGAATACGAGGTATCGAGCATGAAAAAAGCCCGCCGCTGAAAGCGGCGGGCGAGAGATTCTGACACATGCGCAGCTAGATGGTTCCACTCCCTGACGTCACGGGGGCGGACCAGATTACGGCCCAAGCAGCCACAGCGGCCACCGCAACGGCGGTGCGCATGTGTAGAGTGTTGAACTTCATTGCAATCCTTGCTGTGCTCCAGCGCCTGGGAGAGGAAGACTGGAGTCCGGTCGGTCGGAGCAATGAAAAGGGGCGCCGTGGGCATGCCCACGGCGCCCCGATCCAGTGCTAGGGGTGCCGCAACGCGGCCAGCTTGCAGCGACTCTGTCGCTCTGATGATGATCCTACAGAGACCGACCAATGGTTCGGACCAGAGCTTAGTCACCCAAAGTCAGACAAGTGCCTCCAAGAGTGATCGAACCAACGGGGCCTCGGGGGCGCCCATATCCTCGTACAGTGCGAGCGCTGCGGTGAGGTGCTCCTTCCCCTCGGCTGTGTGGTGGAGGCTTACGAGGCGCTGACCGAGAACATGCAGGGCATGGGCTCGTTCCTTGCGTAGGCCGTGCTGAGCCGCCACTACGGTCGCCTGCTCCAGGTAGTCGATTTCGGCGCTCTGACGACCGTACTCATGCTCGATCTCGGCCAAGCCATGAAGGGCGTCGAAGATCGTGGTTGGCTGAGAGAACCCGCGAAGAGCGAGGCTGTTCTCGAAGAATCGTCGTGCTTCCTCCTTCTGGTCTAGTAGAAGGTGGGCTGCTCCCATGTTGCACAGAGCGGTAGGTTTCGACCATGGATCATGAAACCGGTCGAGACAGGACAGGGCCTCCGACAGGCACTCGACCGCCTTCTCGGCCTGCTGTCGATGCAGGGATAGCTCGCCCAAGTTGGTCCAGGCGAATGCACATCGGCGATCATCTGACCTTATTCGTGCGGATTCAAGAACCGTCTCGCACAGCTCCCATGCCTCCCGGTGAAAGCCCAGTTGCTGGAGCGCTCCAGCGAGGTTCAGTTGTACGTCGGAAATGATCTGGGGATCTGGTGACCGTTCCAGTACTCGTAACACATCGCTCAGGTCAGCAACTGCCTCATGGAAGGAACTGGCGGAGAAGTGGCACAGGCCCCGGTGGCGGAGCGCGAACACGATCCCCTGAATGTTCCTTGAGGCCTCGAAGGTTTCCAGGGCGCTCTCAAGCTTGATCAGGCTCTGGTTGTAATGTCCCGAAACATAGTCGACCAACCCAAGCAGGGCATGTGCCCAAGCTTCTCCCAAGCGGTCGTCGATCCGGGTCCATCGTTCCTGTGCGGCGTGGAAGTTTCGGAGTGATCCCTGGATGTTGCCCGCCCGCAGGAGAGAACGACCGAGGTCGAAGTGGGATCGAGCTATTTCCACTGAGCCCTGATGGTCCCGAGACCAGGCCAGTGCGCGTTCATGGACAGCTGACGCCGTATGCCACGGGCCGTTGACATCCAGATACTCGGCGATCGCGTGTGCGAGTTCACTCACCGAGGGTTCGTGTCCCTGGTCAGGGAGTGAGTGGATCAAGGCAATCAGGTTCGGCAACTCAGTTCGGAACCACGCTTCCGCGCGATTCCTGTTCCATCCTGCGTCACGAGGCTGGGGATTCTGGTTTCCCAGACCGGGGCTATAGGGGTGCAGAGCCGAGTCAGCGGCTTCGGACCGAGTGAGGTAGGACTCGTACATGCGATCCAGTGCGGCCCGAACCCTGCCAGGGGAGAGCTCTCTCCTGACGGTGCTGGAAGCGTGGTCCTTCACGAGGGTGTGCATTCGAAACCGGTCGGGCTGATGTTCCTCGATCAGGCACGCGCTCACGAGCTCGGCCAGCGACTCCCGGGCGGCTGACTCGTCGACACTGATGAGAGCTGTCGCGATGGGTCCACTCATGATGCGTGTGGGGTGCAGGCCGAGATGGGAGAACGCTTGTCGTGCCTTCGTGCTCACCGATCGGAGCGCGAGGTCGAACACACGACCGAGATCCAGCTGGCCCACACGGAACGCGTCCAAGCCTCCGCCGCCCACAGACAGGCGTTCCAGGAGCGATCTCGTTGTCCAGGAGGGCTGGAGACGGAGCATGGTCGCGGTCAGGCGCATCGCAAGTGGTAGTCGGCCACAGCGTGTGATCACGTCCTGGAGAAGAGAGTCTTCCGCTGACAGCAGGCCCGGACGTCCGCTTGCCGCGGCAAACATCTCGGCGGATTCGACCAGGGAAGGAAGGCCCAGGGGCAGGTGCTCGGCTTCGTTGATCCCGGTGAGTTGAAAGCGGCTGGTGATCAGTACCGCGCACTGCTCTCCCGCGGGGAGCAGTGGAACGACCTGCTCTGCGCTGGCCGCGTCATCCAGGATGAGGAGCAGACGCATCGACCGCGTGTGTTCACGCCACAGCGCCACCTGCTCGGCAAGGGATTCGGGGATACGCTGCGCTGGGATCCGGAGCAGCCGAAGCAGTTCGGTGAGTGCTTCCGAAGGGGTCAGCGGAGCGAGGTGCCCGTGATTCCCACGCAGGTCCATGGTCAGACGGGCCTGGGGGAAGTCCTTCTTGACGTGGTGAGCGACGCGCATCGCCAGAGAGCTCTTGCCGACCCCGGCCATGCCGCTGACGGCCCACACGTTCGGAGAGGTCGATCCCCGGTCGCGTAACCGTGAGGTCAGAAGAGCCAGCTCGGGTTCGCGACCACGGAAGAGTTTCTGGTCCCTGTCCAGGTTGTCAAGAGGCGGGGGTGTGTCGAATTCCTTCTGTTTACCCCTGTTCCTGGGTTGGGGGAAAGGTTTCGTTGCGTGCAGGATCTCTTCGAGCTCCCGCTGTGTATCTTTGGAGGGATCGACTCCCAATTCCTCACTGAGCCGGTTCTTGAACCGTTGGTATACCACCAAAGCGTCTGCGGGTCGGCCCGCGGACCTGAGCGAACGCAGGACGAATCTGTGCAGCGCTTCGTTGGTGGGGTAGAGCATAAGCGCCCTGTCCAGGACGTCCAGCGCCTCGGAGGTTTCTCCGGAGTCGAGCGCCAGTTCGGCCCACTCGGCGAGGATCTCCTGGTGAGCCTGCTCCATCGTCTGGCGCATCCGTGTCGCCCACTGGCCCGGGAGCCCTGCGAGCGGGGTGTCCCTGCGTAGCTCCAGCGCTTCTCGTAGCAGAGCACGGGCTTGCGCGTGCTGTCCGCTGCGGCGGTGTGCGTGCGCGCGTTCCCGAAGGCTTCCCTGCCTTGCCCAATCGATGTTCTCTGGCTCGAACCTGATCCGGTAGCCGCTGTCTCCATGTGACAACACGGTTCGTTCTATGCCTGCCGTGTCCAGGCGCCGCCGAAGCCGAGTGATGTAGGTGTGCAGGGTGCTTCGATATGTGGGAGGAGGTGTGACCCAGAGTCTGCCCGCCAACTCCGAGGCTGGCAACGGAGTTCGGCCAGCGAGCGCGAGATAGGTCAGGAGCTCCCGCTCACGGCCGGAACCAAGGTCGACCAGCCTGTCGTTGAAGTACAGATGAACGTTGCCCAGAAGCTGTAGCCGCACAACTGAATCCTCACCGCGTGGAACCCCCTTCCCGAGGATCGCATATTAGTGTGCGTCAAGAAAGACTCCAGCCTCTTCTCTCTGGTGCCCTGGTTGGAAAGGGAAATGATCGCGAGATGATGCATGTGCACTTTCTCATTCGCGTTCGCGTGAATTGTTGTTCGTGTTTCGTGTGATTCGCTTGAGTTCGCCACCGGCGCGCCCCTCGGGAGGTGCGCTCGGTCCTAGGGGGTGCGGCGGCGGAGGGTGAGCGAGGCCAGTAGGACCGCGCCTACGGTGAAGGCGGACACGATCAGCAGCGGCCGGTACACGTCCCAGGTCCCGTCTCCGGCCGCCACCGCGTTCACCGCGTCGATCGCGTGGCTCAGCGGCAGCCAGTCCGAGATCGCGTGGAGCACGTCGGGCATCCGGTCGCGCGGCATGAAGAGCCCGCCCAGGATGATCTGTGGGAACACCAGCAGGGGCATGAACTGCACCGCCTGGAACTCGGTGCGCGCGAACGCGCTGGCGAGGAGGCCGAGCGCGGTCCCCAGCAGCGCGTCGACGACCGCGACCAGGCCCAGCGACCAGAGCGGCCCCTCGACGTCGAGCCCGCACACGTACACGGCGAACAGCACGGTGACGAAGGCCTGGACGATCGCGGTCAGCCCGAACGCGAACGCGTAGCCGAAGATGAGGTCGAACCGGCCGATCGGTGTCGACAGGAGGCGTTCCAGGGTCCCGGACCGGCGTTCCCTCAGGGTGGTGACACTCGTGATCAGGAACATCACCACGAACGGGAAGAGGGCCAGGATCGCCGGGCCGATGTCGTCGAAGACCGACGTGTCGGTGAAGAGCCAGGCGAAGAGGCCGACGAGCAGGCTCGGGGCCACGAGCAGCAGGACGATCGACCTCGGGTCGTGGCCGAGCTGGCGCAGGACGCGGCCGCTCGTGGCGAAGGTGCGCGCGGGGTTCATCCGGCCTCCCTCTCGATGAGGGCCAGGAAGGCGCGGTCGGGGTCGTCCGCCCCGGTCTCGGAGAGCAGCCGGGCGGGCGTGGTGTCGGCCATGACGCGCCCGTCGCGCATCAGCAGCAGCCGGTCGCAGCGCAGGGCCTCGTCCATCACGTGGCTGGAGACCACGAGCGTCGCCCCCTCCGCGACGAGCGAGCGGAACACCGCCCACAGTTCCTCGCGCAGCAGCGGGTCGAGGCCGACCGTGGGTTCGTCGAGGACGACGAGTTCGGGGCGGCCGAGGATCGCGACCGCGAGCGAGACCCGGCTGGCCTGGCCGCCGCTGAGCGTGTCCACGCGCTGACCGGCCCGGTCGCGGAGGTTCACCTGGTCGAGGACGCGCCCCACGTCCCTCCGGGAGGCGCCGATCAGTCTCGCGAAGTAGCGCAGGTTCTGTTCGACGGTGAGGTCGGAGTACACCGACGCCGCCTGGGTGTCGTAGGCGACGCGGTGGCGCAGGCCCGCGCTCCCCGCCTCCTGGCCGAGCACCGTGACGCTGCCCCCCTGGACGCGCTGCGTTCCGACGATCGCGCGCATCAGGGTGGTCTTGCCGCATCCGGAGGGGCCCATCAGGCCGGTGATCACGCCCCGGGCCACCTCCAGGCCGAGTCCGTCGAACACGACGCCGCCGCCGCGCCGGACACGCAGGTCACGGACGACGACGGCAGCGGTCGGGTCATGGCTCATGGCGCAGCATCATGCGCGGCGAACCGGTACCGGTCAAGGCGCCACTCACGGGGGATCAGGAGCGCAGTGTGGTGAAGTCGCGCGAGGCCACGAAGCCGGGCCGGCGTCCCCGCGCGGAGAACGGCTCGACCAGCGCGTTGTCCACGCTGTTGAACACCACGAAGATGTTCGAGCGCGGGTACGGCGTGATGTTGTTGCCGGAGCCGTGCATGCTGTTGCAGTCGAACCACAGGGCCGACCCGCTCGGGCCGGTGAACTGCTCGATCCCGTGCTCGCGGGCGAGCGCGGCGATGTCCTCCTCCTGCGGGACCCCGACCTTCTGGGCCTTCAGTGAGGACTGGTAGTTGTCCTCCGGAGTGCGTCCCAGGCAGGGCACGAACGTGCGGTGTGCCCCCGGCATGAGCATCAGCCCGCCGTTGAACGGATGGTTGTCGGTCAGTCCGATGGACAGGCTGACCGCCGCCATGCCCTCCATACCGTCCTCGGCGTGCCAGGTCTCGAAGTCCGAGTGCCAGTAGAACCCGTTGCCCCGGAACCCCGGCATGAAGTTCACCCGGCTCTGGTGGACGTAGACGTCCGAGCCGAGGATCTGGCGCGCGTGGTCCAGGACGCGCGGCTCCCTGATGAGCCGGGCGATCCGGTCACTCAGCAGGTGCGCGTCGAAGACGGACCGCACCTCGTCGGAGGCGGGCTCCGTGATGGTGCGCTCGTCGGCGCGGATCACGGGATCCTCGACCATCGCCCGGAGCTCGTCCAGGGCTGCGGCGACCTCCGGCGGGGACAGCAGGTCCCGCTGGATGTGGAAACCGTCGCGGGCGTGCGCGACGAGTTCGGCGGTGGTGGCGGGCCCCTCCGTCACCCCGGGCCACACGGTCGGTTCGTGGCGTTCGATCCACCCCTTCCCCTGGTCGGGGTCCACACGGGTGGGGTAGCGATCCTGGATGTGGGCGTCTACGAGTGTCACGGCAGACTTCTCCCTTCCGGCGTCTCTTCCTTTCGGTGGTCCAAGGCGTACTGGTGCGTCTCGCGACCAGGGGCGGAGATGCGCCCCTGGCCTACGCCGTGCCCTGCCGCGCGGACGGGTAATCATCGCCGGAACCGGTGCGGCACCCGGACGACCAGCACGGGGACAACGGGGTTCCAACGGGGGATGTACGGCCGGAACATGGAGTCGCCCGCGAAGCGGACCCGCGTCTACACCCGGTCTCCTCCAAGGATCCCGGAGCCTCCGGAGAGGAAACACGGCCCAAAATCCGGCCGTGTCAGTCCTCGGAGCGCAGGGCGGCCAGGTAGCGAAGGTGTCCCCTGCGGCGGCTCCGGTAGGCCCAGGCCAGGAACGCGTACACCAGGCACAGGCTCAGGGCGGCGCCGCCCAACGGACCGAGCCAGGGGGAGAACACGGCGAAACCGGAGGCCGTGACCAGCGACAGGGGCGCGGTCAGCACGGTCACCACCGCACGGGCGGGAGATCGGCGTTCCGCGACGGCGAGCGCGTGCAGACCGACCAGGGCCGGCCCCCAGAGCGCGGCCCTCGCTGCGAGCGAGGCCAGGCGGGGCGGGCGCAGCGGCCACCGGCGACGTGCGTCCCCGGTCAGCCACGGCAGAAGTCCCAGGGCGACAGCGAAGGACAACGCGATCGCGCCCAGGACCGCCGCCCCCGACTGCGCGGGTGTGAACAACAGGAGCACGAAGGGGAGGAGCAGGTAGTTCTGCGGGCTCACGTACGGCGCGTGGACACGGGAGACCTTGATGCGCCCATCGGAGCGGTCGGACGTCACGAAGTCCATGGGCGGCCGGTCGACGATCATGGGACGCAGGTCCCCTCGAGCGCGCGTGGCCTCGCACCAAGCCGGGGCGGGTTCCCCGTCCGGAGTCAGGCCGCGTCTGAGGACTGTGTGCCAGGAGCGATCGACTCCACGGGACACCCGGCGCCGGGCCAGATCCTCGAGTACGGAGCCGTGACCGGCGGCGGTCGCGATCCGGGCCAGCCGTTCGGCTCTCGTGTGGTCCCCCCGTTCCTCGGCCCGCCGCACCCGAATCCCCAGAGCTGCCGCCGGTACTGAGGCGTCCGGTGTCGGGTCCGCCCCGGCCTCCTCCCGGGCACGGGCCCGAAGGCCGGGGTCCCGGCTGAGGCTTCGCGACAGAGCGTCGAAGAGTGCGGCGTTGTCCCAGTCGCCCTCCAGCTCCAGGTCCTGGGACACGGAGGACAGGTCGATGTGGCACCCCTGGTCGCGCAGCCAGTGGGCTGCGGCGAGGGCCAGGTCGGGTCGTGCGGAGTCCATCAGGAGCTCCACAGGGGAGATCTGCTCGTCGAGGAACCTGGTGTCCCCGAAGCGTTTCGAGGTCGGGGACACCCGCTCGATGAAGTCGCCAGCGAGGTGCAGAGCATCGGCGTGCACCAGGTGGAACAGGGTGCGCCCGGCGTCGCTCTCGGAGTCCAGGTGGTAGGCGCGCAGTTGGGCATGGCGAAGTGACTCCTCCTCACCGGGCGCGGGTTCGGAACGTCTGTAGGCATCGTCGGTGTCGGTGATCTCCTGGCCGAGGAACACCAGGAGGGTGCGGACACGGGCGTGGTCCTCCCCGGCAAGATGGCCCCGGACCAGGGCGGGCACCGCCGCCGAACCGCCGACACGCAGAGCCAGCCCCTCCAGTTCGTCCGCGCCGGCCCGGTCGCCGTTGTTCCGGTACAGATGGGAGATCCAGCCCAGGAGAACCCCCAGATGTCGGTGTCCTTCGTAACGGGATCGCGGTCGGATCCAGGCCATCAGCGCTTCTTGCTGGGGCCGATCGGCCGTCCACCTCTCCGCCCGGGTGAGCCCGGGGACGGTGTCGATCCGCGACGCCAGGTCCCGCGCCAGGGTGAGCGGATTGCCGTGCCGGAGATGGCGCACCAGAGCCCGGGTCTCCCTCCGGGAGGCTCGGATCTCACGTCCCTCGGCATGAGGGGTTTTCAGGACGAAACTGTCCAGATAGCGCAGGAGATCCTCGTCGACCAGTACGCCTTCCCGGGGCCACAGCTCCCGGGCCCGCCCGTGATCACCGGCGGCCCGCGCGGCCCAGGCCAGGAGGGACAGCAGAGGACCGTTCCATCCTGAGGCTTCGGGGCGGCGCATACGTTCCGCCGCCTTGGCCGCCTCCGGTTCGGTCAGCAGGCAGCCGACGATCTCGTCCAGGTCCTCACGGAACCGCTCGGCGGCCAGCAGGGCGACCGCCTCGGCGCGGTGTCCCCGTGCGGTGAGCAGTTCCGCCAGGGCGGACGCGGCCAGCGCATACCAGCCCAGTTCGACCGATCGACGTGCCATGTCCTCGGCGGCGGTGACTTCGCCCCTCATCCTCAGACACCGGATGAGAAGGCGCTGAAGCGACTCGGTCTCGTAAACGTCGTCATCCGGGACCGGGTCCGGGAAGGCCAGGCGCTCGGCCCCCGCGTGATCCCCGTGGCGCAGGTGGAGCCGCAAGGACAGTTCCCGTGCCCAGCGATCGTCGATGCCCTCCAACAGCCTCGCGACCTCGTGTGTGCGGCCCGAGAGCGCCAGCTCTCTCATGCTGACGGCCACATCCAACCGTGTGGCATCCGCGCCCACGGCCAGTTCGAGGAAGCGGCCACCGGTCTCCCAGGCCTCGGCTGACAAGGCGATGCTCGCGACGGTGCTCAGGCACTCCGGATCGGTCACATCGGCCAGGGCCTCCAGAAGTTCGGGGTGTTGGGGCCACCCGTCGAAGGTGCGCGGACTGGAGGGCCCCCTGCGTGGCACCAGGAACTCCAGGACCGGCCGGTGGACCCCTGCGGACACACAACGACGGGCGATCTCTGCTCGGATCACCGAGTGCAGCGGGTGCGCGTCGTCCGTCAACAGTGCGAGCAGAGGACCCTCGTCGCCTGCCCGGGCGTCCGCGACGGCCTGGTCGACCCGACGGTCCCAGTCGGACTCCCATCTGGTCTGCTCCGCCTCGGACGTCTCGCCGTCCCGCGAGCCGATCCGTTCCTCGCAGAGTCGGATCCCCGCACGGTCGCGCAGCGGTCGGAGCAGAGCGATCATGGCGCGGAGGCCGTCGGTTCCCGTGCTCTCCTCGACGGCGCGCACCAGGGTGTCCCTGTTCTCCGGTGTGGATCCGTGAATCCTGAGGACGGCCTCGTCGACGCACCGATCCGTGCCCTCGGTGCGCCGGAGGAGCGAGAAGGCGGCGCACGTGAACTCCGGACGGCCCACGGCGTCGACCAACTCCAGCAGGGCCTCGGGCCGACCCGACAGCGCGGCGTCGGTGGCCAGTCGCTCGGCGGTGGCGTGGTCACCGGTTCGGGTACGCAGCCGAGCCCGGCGCTCGATCACCTCGGCCCGCCCCGCGACGATCAGTTTGAAGGTGTCCCTTCGCAGGATCGCGTCCGCGTGTTGCAGGAGCAACCGGTCCTCGGCCGCCTGGGCGAACGGAGGCAGCCTGGCGACGTGCTTTCCAGCGGACCCGCTCAGCGCCTCCCAGAACCCGTCCGGTGGGCACAGGTGGCGTCGTCGCTCACGGCCGTACTCCTCCAGGTAGTCGGGGAGGGCGTATCGGGACCGCCTGCCGCTCTCCACCGGGATCAGCGGCCCGGGGGTCCCCGGCCCTCGCCGGGTCAGGGAGTCGATCGTGGTGGTGAACCACCGGTCGGGCAGGGCCGCTCGTTCGGCGGGGGAGAGGTACCCCGGGGCGGCGTCCGAGAGCAGTTCCGAGGGCAGGGCGTGACTGAACTCCTGGAGGCGCGCGGCGTCCATGGCCGCCTCCAACACCGCCCGTTCGGCGGGGGTGCCGTGCCGGTAGCGGCGGACGAGGTCCAGGGCGCCGGACAACGCCTGCGTGACCTGTCCCCGGTCGCCCTCCGTCAACGCCCAGAGCAGCCGGGCGTCGGTCCGGGAGAGCTCGCTGTTGGCGCGCAGTTCCGCAGGGGTGAAGGAGTCCGGGACGGTGACGTCCCGCGCTCGGTCCAGCAGCAGGCGGTTCTCCCGGGTGGCGGAGCGCTCGTCGAGAAGGTCACGCCAGTACTCCGGCCAGAGCGAGCCCAGGACCAGGACGGGTCCCTGGGAAGCGTCGGAGAGCAGGCCTTGGAGCGCCTCCACCACCTGTGGATCACGCAGGTACAGCTGCGCCTCGTTGAGCCACACCACGGTGTGGGGCGCGATCCGGTTCGTGCGCAGGGCCTTCTTCAGAGCCTCGGGACGGGTGGGGGAGAGCGGGTGCCACAACCGCCAGTGGCCGGGCAGTTCGGCGTGGACCGCCTCCCAGCAGGCGCGGGTCTTGCCCACGGACGAGCCGCCCACCAGCAACACCAGGCCGCTGGTGTGCCCCGCCTCGCGTACGGCGGCACGCAGCGGGTCGTCGACGTCGGAGCGGTACAGGTAGGGCGGCAACGGTGGCAGGCCGTTGCCACCGGTGGGGTCGGCGACCTCGTGCACCTCGAAGGTGTGCGCGTCGGCGGGGGTGAGGTCGTCGAGGGCTGTGCCGAGGGGGGACGTGTCCGGGGGATCCGGGGCGCGGGGGTGGTGATGGTGGTGTTCCACCTTGCCGATGAGGTCGCCGTGCACCTCCAGATCGCGCAGGTCGATGTGGTCGCCGCCGTATTCACGGACCACGCGTGTCCCACCGCCCTCGTGTCCACCGTCTGGAAGGGTCGCAAACCCTGCTGTGCGGCCACTCTAGGGCTCGCGGAGACGGGTGGGGAGCCCGGCCTGCGGGCGTCAGGGGGCGGTGTCGACTCCGCGGGCCGGATCCTCCGAGGTGGGGCCGGACCCTCCGACGAGTTCGGCGTAGCGGTCGCTCACGGCGCGTATCCCCTGCGCGAGTGCGTGGAGGTCCTCGATGCTCAGGCCCATGAGCACGCTGTCGTGGAACTCCGGGCGCTCCATCACCAGCTGGCGGGCGAGTGCGGAGCCCTCGCCGGTGGCGTGGACGCGGCGGACGCGGTGGTCGTGCGGATCCTCCGTGCGCGTGGCCATGCCCTGGGACGCGAGCCGGTCGACCAGGCCCGACATGGTGGCCATCGACACCCCGAAGGACTCGGCCAGACCCCGGACGGTCGCCCCTTCCCGCGTCGTGACCAGGACCATGAGGACCTTGAGCTGCTGGATCGTCAGGTCCATCGCGAGCAGGTGCTGGACCTGTGCGGGGAGCGAGGCCTGTTCCATGGTCGCGGTCAGGGTCCTGATCTCGTGCACGACACGTGTGCGTTCTCCCTGCTCCGTGGCGTCTGGTCCCATGCGATCAGGATAGCTTCGCCCGTCGGGAACGGGGTTGACGCGAATACTTAGCCTGATGCTAACCTTTTTTCGCGGAGGCGCGCCGCCTCCCGAGCGGACCCGCGCGCCCTGACCGGCACGGGTCCCGTCCCCCGTTCCGGTCGCCCCCGCCGGTTCGGCGCTCGCGCCCCCTTCAGTACACCGGCGAGGAAGTTGGGAAGCCCCATGGGCACAGCACCAGACACGCGAACGGCGATCGACGCGGCGGAGCCCGACATCCAGGGCCTACGGGCCCGTTACGCCAGGGAACGGGAACGCCGCGTCCGGCCCGACGGCGCGTCCCAGTACCGGTCCGCCGCAGGGGACTTCGGCTACTACGCGAAGGACCCCTACACGGCCCGCACCGAACGCGCGCCACTCACCGACGCCGTCGAGGTGCTGGTGATCGGTGGCGGTTTCGGCGGTCTCGTGACCGGAGCGCGACTGCGGCAGGCGGGGTTCGAGTCGATCCGGATGATGGACGAGGCCGGTGACTTCGGCGGTACCTGGTACTGGAACCGCTACCCGGGCATCCACTGCGACATCGAGTCCTACTCCTACATGCCCCTGCTGGAGGAGGTCGGCCACGTGCCCCGGTGGCGCTATGCCCCGGGAGAGGAGATCCGGCGGCACGCCGTCGCCGTGGCCGAGACCTTCGACCTCTACCGCGACGCCGTGTTCCAGACCAGGGGCACCGCTCTCACCTGGGACGACCGGGCCGAGGAATGGGTGGTCGAGACGGACCGGGGGGACCGGATGCGCGCCCGGTTCGTCATCACCTCCTCCGGGACCCTCACCCAGCCGAAGCTCCCCGGCATCCCGGGCGTCGAGTCCTTCCGCGGCCACACCTTCCACACCAGCCGGTGGGACTACGACTACACCGGCGGCGACCAGGACGGCGGTCTCACCGGGCTCTCCGACAAGCGCGTCGCGGTCGTCGGTACGGGAGCGACCGGAGTGCAGGTGATCCCGCACCTGGGACGCGACGCGCAACACCTGTACGTGTTCCAGCGGACGCCCTCCTCCGTGGACGTCCGCGACAACCGACCCACCGACCCGGAGTGGGCCGCCTCCCTGGAACCGGGCTGGCAGCGCGAGCGCATGGAGAACTTCCTCGCCCTCGTCTCCGGTGAGCCGGTCGAGACGGACCTGACCCGGGACGGCTGGACCTCGACGGCGCGCCTGCAACGGAAGCTGACCACCGGGGCGCTCGACACCAGCGTGAGTCCGGAGGAGCGCGAGCGGGTCGAGGAGCTGGCCGACGCCCACAAGATGAACCAGATCCGGGCGCGGGTGGACCGGGTCGTGGACGACCCGGCCACGGCGGAGCTGCTCAAACCCTGGTACCGGTACATGTGCAAACGGCCCTGCTTCAGTGACCACTACCTCCAGACCTTCAACCGGTCCAACGTCACGCTCGTCGACACCGCGGACCACGGCGGCATCACCCGCATGACCGAGGAGGCCGTCGTCGTGGGCGACGTCGAGTACCCGGTCGACTGCGTCGTCTTCGCGACCGGATTCGACGTCGGCGTCTCGGGGGTGGTCTCCGGGACCCTCCCGGTCAGGGGCCGTGGCGGGCGGGCGCTGCTCGACTCCTGGAGCCGCGGCCCGAGGACGCTGCACGGCTTCTACAGCGACGGCTTCCCCAACCTCTTCCACCTGGGCCCCCTGCAGAACGCCACGTCCGTGAACTTCGCGCACATCCTGCTGGAACAGGCCGGACACATCGCCTCGGTCATCGCGGAGGGCCGCCGGGCCGGTGCCCGCGTGGTCGAGCCGTGCCCCGACGCGGTGGACGACTGGAGGCGCGTCATCCGCGAGAACGTGCTCGACAATGTCGACTTCCAGCGCGAGTGCACCCCCGGCTACTACAACCGGGAGGGCGCCGGTCACTCCGGAGGACAGTCCTACGGTCCCGGGCCGGTCGCCTTCCACCGGCTGCTCCAGGACTGGCGGCGGAGCCGTGTCCACGAGGTCCTGGTCCACGACCGCGGGGATGCGGGGGCACCGTGACCACGACCAGCGCGACGAAACCCACGATGCGGGCGGAAGACATGGAACCGAACCGACGAAGGAACCCGTTCGCCGTCGCGACCGGACCGCTGACGGCCGTCCTCCTGGTCGCCGCGACCTCGGCCTGCGGAACGGAGGCCGCCCCGGAGAAGGAGCGCACCGCGTCCCTGCTGGTCCAGGTGACCTCGGTCCACGAGGAGACCGGGATGACCCTGCTGGAGGGGCCCACCTTCGCCCCGGACGGCGGTCTCCTCGTCGTCGACGTCACCGCTCCGGCCGGAGAACCCAAGGTCCTGAGGGTGGACACCGAGACGTCGGAGGTGTCGGCCGTCCTCACCGACGAGGCCAGCGTGTACACCTCCGCGCAGTTCAGCCCCCACGACGAGCGGTTGTACCTGACCGACCTCGTCGGCGGGAAGATCGACAGTGTCACCCCCGACGGCGGGGACCCGGTCACGTTCTTCTCCGGCGAGGTCGAGGGGAAGCCGATGCTCCCCGACGACCTCGCGTTCGACGAGGACGGGAACCTGTTCGTCAGCGACACCACGGGGCACGCGGATCCCGTCTGGGACCCCCAGGGCAGGGTCGTCAGGATCGACCGGGACACGGCCGAGGCCACGGTCCTGGCCGACGAGCTCCCGGCGCCGAACGGCATCTCCTTCAGCGAGGACTTCTCCGGGCTGTGGGTCAGCCAGTACGCCGCGAACCGCGTCGACCACCTCGCGCTCAACGAGGACCGGACCGAGGTGGAGACGGCGCACACGGGTATCCACTTCGACGGCGGCACGAGCCAGATCGACTCCAACGCCGTCGACGCGGAGGGCAACGTCTACCAGGGCGTCCACGGGCAGCCGAGCATCTTCGTCCACAGCTCCACGGGCGAACACCTGGCGACGGTGAGCGTCCCCGCCGAGGACGCGGAAGGACTGGACACCGCCACCAACCTGGCCATCGCCCCGGGAACGACGGACGGCTACATGACGGTCAGCGGCGAGGACGGCGGCTTCGTCTACACCTTCGAGGCGCTCGGTGAGGGGATCCGCCAGTCCAACGGGGGATGACCGCGTCCACCGGACTCCCTCACGTGGTCCGGGCCGGGGAGAGCCTGTCGCGCAGTCGCTGCAACGCGTCCCGGGCCCGGATGGCCGTGGACGGGTGGCGACGGGCGAGCTCCGAGACGAGGGAGTCCGACACCGCGCAGGCGGCGGTGATCTCCGACGCCGGAGATCCCGCCGTGCTCGGGAGGGGCAGGTACAGCACCCCGGCGGGGGAGCGGGGCGACGGGGGCGCCTGCGAGACGAGCACGATCCGCGCCACCCTGGGCGCGGCCTCCGCGATCAGGTTGTCGATGTCGTTGAACAGCACCCGTGGCGCGACGACGATCAGCACGTCCTCGCTCTCCAGGGAGTGGACCTCGTCCGCGAGCGTGTGACCGCTGCCGGACACGGCGTGGGCCCTCAGACCGATCCTCCGGAGGCCGAGACCGAGGTACTCGGCGACGTGGGACCCGGTGCCCAGCCCGTAGACGACGGTGCGCCCCGACGACTCGACCAGGTCGACCGTCTCCTCGAACTCGGCCTTCGGGAACGACTCGCTGAACTCCAGCAGGACGTGCGCGGACGCGGCCAGGACGGCGCGCGCGGTGCCGTGGGCGGAGACCTCCTCGCCGTGACCCTCCAGGGACTCCAGCCGGGCCCGGATCGTGGCCCCCAGGGTCTGACCCGCACCCACCTGACCGGCGCACGCCTGCTTGAACTCCTTGACCCCCGCGAAGCCCAGCTTGTGCGCCGCCCGCGTCACCGTCGCCTCACTCGTGCCCGCCATGTCCGCGATCTCGACGGCGGTACTCGTCGCGAAGCGGAGCGGGTCCTGTTCGGCCAACGCGACCACGTTGCGTTCGCTGCGGGTCAGGTCGTCCCGGTCCTGAGCGGAGCGGTCTTCCATTGAGGCCACTGCGTCCTCTCGGTCTCACGGTTCGATGAGGTACCGAACCGGGGCGTGCGCGGGGCGGAGCCGGTGCACGGCGCACGGAAATGCTAGCCAACCACGGGCCGTCGGCCCCTCGCCGTCTCGCGGACCCGTGGCGGGACCCTCCCCGGCGCCTCCCACGGGGACGCCGCTCTCGTGTCACCGGACCGAGCGACGGACGCACGCGGCTTCGCCCGGGGCGGTTGGGAACGTCATCCCAGTTCAGTTGATGTCCGTGAGCGGTTCGGCGAGCCCACGCGAACCATCAATGAAGATTTTCCTACATCTTGACGCCTTATGTAGGTTCTCCTACAGTGTGCTGCATCACATCGTGTGAACAGCGACGAAAGGCGGACGAATGATCGCGGAGTACGTCATCGTCGGAGGTGGCGCCTACGGCTGTGCCGTGGCCTACCACCTCGCCTCACAAGGGCGTTCGGTCGTGGTGCTGGAGGCTGCCGGGGTCGGCGGCGGAGCGTCCGGCGGCCCCGGAAAACGGGGGGTGCGCGGCAACCGCCGCGACCTCAGGGAACTACCGCTCCTGCGCGAGGCACACCGGCTCTGGCCCCGGCTGGCCGACGAACTCGGCGCCGAGACCGGATACGTGCGGACCGGGTCGCTCTCCCTCATCGAGGAGGAGGTGGTGGGCGGCAAGGGCGGAGCCGTCGCCGCCGAGGCCCACGCGCACACGCAGACACGGTTCGGGATCCCCACCGAAGTGTGGGACGGCGACAGGGTGCGGGAGGTGATCCCCGGCCTCACCGGGAACGTGCGCGCGGCACTCCACGTACCCGGGGACGGGGTCGCCGCCCAGTACCGGACCACCCTCGCCTACGCCGACGCCGCCAGGAGGTCGGGCGCCGTCATCCACGAGGACACCAGGGTGGTCGCGCTGCGTTCCAGGCAGCCGGGTCGGCGCGCCCACGTGGTCACCGAGGACGGCCGGACCTTCGAGGCCGAGCGGGCCGTCCTCCTGGCCGCGAACGCCTCGGTCCCACAGCTGGTGCGGGAGAACTTCGGCCACGTCGTCCCCGCGTGGACCGTCTACCCGCAGGTCGTCCTCCTGAGGCCCGAACACGCCGTGACCCTGCCGCTCCTGGTGGGCCACGACAGCCGCCTCATCTCCGTCAAGTCCCTGGACGGCGGTCTGATCCAGCTCAGCGGCGGCTGGCGGGGACGGTTCGATCCCGACACCGGCAGGGCCGAGCCGGTGGAGGCGAACGTGCGGGGGAACATCGCCCAACTGGAGGCCCTCCTCCCCGCCGCCGGCGAGCTGACGCGGGTCTCCGTGCACGTGGCGAGCCCCGAGACCGCGACGGTCGACCAGATCCCCTTCGTCGACGCGGTCCCGGGTGCCGAGGGCTTCTACCTGGCCACGGGGTGGACGGGGCACGGCTGGGCCCTGCTCCCCGCCGCCTCCCGGGACATCGCGCACCTCCTCCTCCACGGGACCGTGCCCCCGGCCCTGGCCCCCTTCTCCCTCAGCCGCATCCCCTAAAGGACGGTTCCCATGCCGGAGCTCATCGAGTTCGACTCCAACGCGCTCAACTCACTCCTCCTCTCGGGGGCCAGCCTGGGAGTCTTCCTCATCCTGGGCCTGCTCGTCCGGGCGTTCGTCCCCCTGGCCAGGAGGCTGTTCCTGCCCGCGGCCCTGATCGGCGGCTTCCTCGGCCTCGTCTGCGGACAGCACTTCCTGGACATCGTCCCCGCCGGAATGTCGACGACCTGGTCGTCCATGGCCGGTGTGCTCATCGCGGTCGTGTTCGCCCCGATGCTCCTGGGGCAGCGGCTCCCGCCCTTCAAGGAGGCGGCCAGGGAGGCGGGCGCCCAGATCTGGATGTCGTACTTCAGTACCCTCGTCCAGGTCGCTGTCCCCGCGCTCCTCGTCTTCGCCCTCCTGGGGCCGTTGTTCGGGACGAACCAGCTCTTCTCGACCATCTTCGAGGCGTCATGGTCGGGAGGGCACGGGACCGCCGCGGGCATGGACGAGACGTGGACCGCCCTGGGCTGGCCCGACGGCACCTCCCTGGCCCTCTTCGCGGCCACGGTCGGGCTCGTGTACGGCGTCGTCATGGGAACCGTGCTGCTCAACATCGCCGCCAGGCGCGGCCACCTCTCCTACGAGGCGGCCGCGCGCCAGGTCGACCGGACCGACATCCTGGAGGACGCCGATCCGAACCAGACGACCAGCGGACGGCTCCACGCCTCGGCCCTGAGCAACCTCGCCTTCCACGGCTCACTCATCGCCGTCGCGATCCTGATCGGATACGCGCTCAAGTACCTCGTCGACCAGGCCGTCTCCGGGGTGCCGCTCTTTCCCCTGGCGATGATCGGCGGTCTCCTCGTCCAGCTGGTCATCGGCCGGACCCGGCTCCGTGTACTCGTCGACAAGCCGACCCTCAACGCCATCGCCGGGGTCGCGCTGGACCTCCTGGTCGTCGCGGCCGTCGCCTCACTGGCCGTTCCGATCATGCTCGCGAACTGGATCCCGCTGACCGTCGTCATGCTCTCCATGGCCGGTGTGAGCGTCCTCATCTACTTCTACGTGGGTCCCCGGATCTTCCGCGATGACTGGGCCGAGAACTCCATCGCCCAGTTCGGGGCCCAGACGGGTGTCGTCGCGATCGGCCTGATGCTGCTCAGGGCGGCGGATCCGCAGATGAGGTCCAACGCCTACCGCGCCTTCGCGCTGCGCTCCCCCTTCGTCAGCCCCTTCATCGGCGGCGGACTGATCACGGCGTCGTTCCCCCTGATCGCCGTCGAGTACGGGAACCTCTGGCTCGGCCTGGGCTGCCTGGCGCTGTGCGCGGCCATGCTGGCCGCCGCCCGCCCGTTGGGGCTGTGGAACGGTCTCCCGAGGGCCCGGCGGGCGGTCTGAGTCCCTCCGCGCGACCCGGTGGTCGTGCTCGCGGAGCCAGCGCACGAGGGACACGGCCACCAGGCTCAGGACCAGGATTAGCGGGAAGGCGGTCACGACCGACAGGGTCTGCAACGCGTCCGTGCCTCCGGCGGACATCACCGAGACCGACACGGCGGCGAGGACGAGGGCCCAGAGCACGCGGTTGAACCGCGAGGGCTCCACGTCGTTCGGCAGGTCACGGGAGGTCGCCGCGCCCATGATGTAGGAGGCGGAGTCCAGCGTGGTGGCCAGGAAGACCAGCAACAGCAGGAGGAACAGCGGGGTGATGATCCAGCTGAGCGGGAAGGCCTCCAGTGTGGCGAAGATGGCCGGGACCGCGCCCTCGGACTCCAGCGTGTCGACGATGGGTGCCTCCCCCCTCAGGTCGAAGGCCATGCTGGAGTTGCCGAGCAGCGCGAACGAGAGCCAGCAGCCCAGGCTTCCGAAGCCGCACATGCCGATGATGATCTGCCTGACGGTGCGGCCCTTGGAGATCTTGGCGCAGAACATGCCGACGAACGGTCCGTAGGAGATCCACCAGCCCCAGTAGAAGACGGTCCAGATCTCCTGGAAGCCCGATCCGCCGACGGGGTCGGTGTAGGTGCTCATCCGGACGATGTTCTGGGCGAGCAGCCCGACGCTGTTGGTGAGGGTGTCGATGACGAAGACCGTCGGCCCCACCGCGAGGACCAGGACACCCAGGGCGGCGGCCAGGTAGAGGTTGAGGTTGGCGAGGCGCTTCAGGCCTCGGTGCAGCCCCAGGGCGACGCTGCCCGCGAACAGCAGGGTCCACATGCCGATGACGAGGGTGTTGAGGGTGGCGCCCGGATCGACTCCGAACATGCGGGAGGCGCCCTCCGCGATGGTGGGCACGGCCAGGGCCAGCGAGGTCCCCGCGGCCCCGATCATCCCGAGGATGAAGAGGACGTCGATGACGCGGCCGGGCCAGCGGTCGACGCGGTCCCCGAGCACGCCGCGGCAGGCCTCACTGAGCCGCAGCCGACGGATCCTGCGCACGTGGTAGGCGTAGGCGAGGGCGAGGGTCGGAACGCAGAAGACCGCCCAGGCCGTGGGGCCCCAGTGGAAGAGGGGGTAGGTGGCCGACCACTCGGCGGCCTCGGTTCCGTGCGGTTCCAGCTGGAACGGGGGAGCGGAGTGGTAGTGGGCCCACTCGATGATGCCCCAGTACATGAGGCCGCCGCCGATCGCGGCGGTGAAGATCATCGCGAGCCAGGTGGGGGTGGAGAACTCGGGCCGGTCGTCGGGGCCGCCCATCCTGATGCGGCCGTACCGGCTGAAGACGAGCCAGACGAGCAGTACCGCGAGCCCGGCGACGAACCACATGTACACCCAGCCCAGGTCGGACTGGAGCCAGGAGAGGACGTCGCCGAGCAGGCGTTCACCCGTCGTCGGCGCGATCACGAACGGTGCGCTGAAGCCGACGACCATGATCAGCGCGGGCCAGAAGACTGTGTTGTCGATGTTCCAACGGATGACTCGGGTCACCTCCGGGTTCGAGGACACGGGCCATCCAGTAGCTACTGTGTTGCGCCTGACTAATCAACCAGTCGGAATCGCATCAGAGCCCTCCGGTGCGGTCATCGCCGGTCGTCGGGATTGCCAGAGTGCCTGCCACCAAGCACTTCTCGCGTCGAGGGCCGCCCAGCGCGACGCCTGTATATCGAACTGGCAACGTCGGCCAAGTTGCGAAAATCGCCACTCTGGGCGCACACTGGTGGGGTTCGCCCCCCGGAGGTGCCCGGTCGTCATGCCGGTCGGGAGGGCCGCTTCTCGGGAGCGAACTGTCCCGTGGCGACGAGGACCACGACGAGCACGAGCGGGACGATCCACCCGCTCCAGCCGAGGACCGTCGCCTGCGTGGTGTCGACGTGCTCGCCCGCCCGCGCGAAGAGGAGGTAGGACGCGCCCGCACCGTTGAACGCGGCGTGCGCCAGGGCGGCGGGCCACACGGACCCCGACCGGAGCCGCAGCCAGCCGAAGACCGCACCGACCAGAACGCACATGCCGACCATCGCGGTCAGGCCGAGCCAGCCCGGCGCGTCGGGGTAGTTGTACCCGAGGAGGATGAGCGGGGCGTGCCACAGGCCCCAGATCACGCCCGAGACCAGCAGGGCCGGGAGCGTTCCCAACGGCATCAGCTTCGGGAGCAGCCATCCTCGCCACCCGAGCTCCTCGCCCAGCGCCGGGATGAGGTTGATGAACGCCGCCAGGGGGAGTACCGCGAGCTGGACGACGATGAGGGCGCTGATCGGAATCGGGATCTCGACCCCCTCCGCCTGCTCGTCCAGGACCTGCTGGAACGCGGAGAAGTTCGCGAAGTCGGCCGGATAGACCCCGAGCAGCGCGCCGATCGGCAGCGCCACGAGGACCAGCGCGATGGACACGAAGATCCCCAGCGCCCCGTAGCCGAGCACCCTCCGGGCCGGTTTCAGCGGCCACAGCCCGAGCGTCCAGGCCTTCTGCCGTGGCCTTTCCACGAAGAACACGACGACGAGGGCGGCGATCGCGGGGGTCGTCATCGTGGCGGTGGCGACGAGGGTGAACCAGGGGCTGGCGAGTCCGTCACCGAACCAGAGCGGGAGCACGAGGAGCCAGGCGAGCGCGAACGCCAGGGCGGTGAACACGCCGATGGATCGCAGGTCGCGGCTGTTCACACAGGGTCCGCCCCGTTCCGTGGGCGAGGTGTCCGCAGGTCTGATGGTCACGACTTCTGCCCTTCGAGGATGTGCAGACCGGCGATGGTCCGGTCGTCGCGGAAGGCGATCCGCGCCGTGTAGTCGCCCGCCTCGAACGCGAGCGGCGTGTTCGTGATCGTCACGTCGCCGGCCCGGCTGACCTCGGGCTCCCCGCGTCCCTCGAAGGCCCCTGAGAGGCCGATGATCTGCGCCCACGCGGCCGCGAGCGCGTCCTCCGACAGGCCGTCGCGCATGGTCGGATCCAACCGCTCGGTGACGCGTGCCCATTGCCCGGCGGCGAGGTTCGCGATCACCGAGGCCGCCAGTTCGGCGACGCCGGGGAGTGGCGTGGTGTTCATGGGTTCTCCGGTTCTGGGATCGATCGGTTTGCCGTAGCGCTGGAACGCCGCCTGCCTGCTCACGCCGAGCGCGTCACCGATGACCTGCCAGGTGGCGCCGTTCTGGCGTGCCTGCTGCACGACGGCGCGCACGACGTCGTCGGCGGCTGCCTGCATGCCCACGGCACGCGCGATCGAGTCGGCCCAGTCGTCGTCCTTGGTCAGGACACGAGACGCGAGGAACGCGTCCATGCGCGCCTTCAGAGCCCGCAGCGCACCAGTCAATTGCTCTTGCACGTGTAAACCATAGCTTTACAACCAAGCCATGTGTCAAGAGCGCGAGCACAGGGGCGCTCCCCGAGCGGGCACCTTCGGCCAGGTCGGACCGGGGGGAAGTGCGTTCTGGAAAAGGTCACACCGGAGAGGGAGCGGCGTGTGCTGGGGGTGAACCGGGAGTCGGTGGAGGCGAAGGGTGGGCGCTCCACCCGCCGGGAGCGGTCGCACCACCGTGGAAACGATGAAAGCGGGTTCCCGTGGGAACCCGCTTTCGCGTGATGTGGGCGATACAGGACTCGAACCTGTGACCCCTACCGTGTCGAGGTAGTGCTCTAGCCAACTGAGCTAATCGCCCCAGTGAGACTGGGAGGTGGAGACGGGATTTGAACCCGTGTAGACGGCTTTGCAGGCCGCTGCCTCGCCTCTCGGCCACTCCACCGAGTACACGTGAGGCGATCTCTCGCCCCGCGTCTCCTCCGAGCGGACGACGGGATTCGAACCCGCGACCCTCACCTTGGCAAGGTGATGCTCTACCAGCTGAGCCACGTCCGCGTGCTGCCCGGCCCGGCCCCCGTTTCCGTTGGCCCCGCCTTGCTGCTGGTACAGACTTTACCGGAGATTCGACAGACGGCAAATCAGAGCTCGGCGGGGTCGTGCGGCGCTCCCCTGGGAGGGTGCGCGGGGCGGGTAGCGTCCGCGTCAGGTGCTTCGGGCGGATCCGGGGCACACCGGGCAGCGGAGTGAACGGAGCGGCATGGACATCCCCGTGGCGGACGGCGCGGCGTGCGGAGGGCACGGAGGTGCCGTGCCCTGGGCGCGGGCGCGTGAGCGGGCCCGCGAGCTCGGGGCGCGGTCGCGCACGCCCGCTCGTGAACTCCCTCTGGGGCGGGCGCTGGGCGGTGTGCTCGCTGACGACCTGCGGGCGCTGGTGGGCCTGCCCGCCTTCGACGCGTCGGCGATGGACGGGTTCGCGGTGGCGGGGGAGGGCCCCTGGCTGCTGGTGGGCTCACAGCTGGCCGGCGCCCCTGTGGCGGGGCTCGCCCTGGGTCGGGGAGAGGCCGTGGAGATCGCCACCGGTGCCCGTGCGCCGAAGGGCACCGAGTCGGTCCTGCCGTACGAGCACGCCGAGGTGGTGGACGGCCGGGTGCACGGCGAGGCCCTGCCCGGGCGGCACGTGCGGTGGTCGGGTGAGGAGACCGCGCCGGGGGAGCGGGTGCTGGAGGCGGGCACCGAGGTGACCCCGGCGGTGCTGGGGTTGGCGGCGAGCCTGGGCCACGACGGTCTCGGTGTGCGTCTGCCCACGGTGTCCGTGCTGGTCACCGGGGACGAGCTCGCAACGAACGGCCTGCCGGGCGATGGGGTGGTGCGTGACGCGATCGGCCCGTTGCTGCCCGGAGTCCTCACCTGGGCCGGGGCGCACCTGGACCGGGTCCGGATGCTGGGGGACGGCTTCGGGGACCTGGGTGAGGCGTTGACCACGGCCGGGACCGACGTGGTCGTGGTCTGCGGATCCTCCTCGAAGGGACCCGCCGACCATCTGCGCGGGGTGCTCCGGGAGCTGGACGCGGAGGTGGTCGTGGACGGGGTGGCCTGCCGCCCCGGGCACCCGCAACTGCTCGCCCACCGGGACGGCACCGTGTTCGTGGGCCTGCCCGGCAACCCGAACGCCGCGCTCGTGGCGTCGCTCACCCTGCTGGTCCCGCTGCTGAGCGCGATGTCCGGACGCCCCGAGCCGACCGGCGGTCTGGCGAGGACGGCTCTGGGCGGGGACGTGCGCTCCCGGCCCGACGACACGCGCCTGGTCGCGGTGCGTGTGGGGGAGGGGCGCGCGGAACCGGTGGGCCACGACCGGCCGGGCAGTCTGCGCGGCGCCGCCCTGGCCGACGCCTACGCGGTGGTGCCGCCGGGGTGGTCGGGCGGTGAGGTGGAGCTCCTGCGCCTGCCCTGACCCCCGGCGGCTGGAGGTCCTCCGGGCGGGCCCGCCCGCGACCCGAGACACGGGTCGGCCCCCGAGGGAACTCCCTCGGGGGCCGGATCTCGCGTGACGGAGGCTACTTCGCGGACTCGTTGGCCTCGACGACCTCGCCGGCCCGGTCGGACTCGCCGTGAGCGGTGGCCTCGGAGGCCTCCCGCCGGTCCGTCTCGTGGTCCGGGGCGTCCACGGCCGGGTTGCCGTGTCCGCGCAGCAGGAACCAGGCCTGGGCCGCGGCGGCGAGCACGATCACCACGGCGATGGCCGAGGTCAGGTGCATGCCGTCGGTGAACGCCAGCCGGGCCGAGTCCATCAGCGCGTCACCGGCGGTCCCGCCCAGGTCGGAGGCGGTGTTGGCGGCACCGCCCAGGGTCTCCCGGGCGGCCTCGGTCGCGGACTCGGGCACCCCGTCCACCTCGGTGAGGTGGCCGCGGTAGAACGCGGTCAGCACACTGCCCAGCACCGCGACGCCGAGCGCACCGCCCATCTCGTAGGCGGTCTCGGAGATCGCGGACGCGGCGCCCGCCCGCTTGGGCGGGGCGGCCGACATGATCGCGCCGTTGGTGAGCGTCTCCGCGAAGCCGGTGCCCAGCGAGATCAGCACGAAGGCCGTGACCACGAGCGTCACACCACGGGTGACGTCGTCCGCCGGGGTGAACACCAGCGCGCCGAACCCGGCCGCCGTCACCAGCAGGGACACCCCGATCACGGTGGACAGGCTCAGGTGGCGGGCCACCCGGGCCGCGACCAGACCGGCGATGATCGACAGCAGCAGCCCCGGCACCAGCACGATTCCGGCGCGCATCGGTGAGATCCCGAGCACCAGCTGGAGGTACTGCGTGAGGAAGAACAACGACCCCACCAGCGAGAACACGATCATCAGGTTGGTGACCACCGCCACGCTGAACACGCGCGAACGGAACAGGTGCACGTCGATCAGCGGGTCCTTGAGCGTGCGCTGTCGGCGCACGAACAGGTAGCCCAGGGTCAGACCGAACGCCAGCGAGAGGATCGGCAGGACGTCGAGGCCGCCGGTCGCCATCTTCTTGATGCCGAACACGATGGGCAGCATGGCGCCCAGCGACAGCACGACGCTCAGCAGGTCGATGCGTCCGGAGTCCGGGTTGCGGGACTCACGGACCAGCAGGGGCACCAGGATCAGGATCAGCGCCATCACGGGCAGGTTGATCAGGAAGACCGAACCCCAGAAGAAGTGCTCCAGGAGCCAGCCGCCCAGGATCGGGCCGAGCGCGGCGCCGCCGGAGAAGCCCGACGCCCAGATCGCGATGGCGAGCAGGCGCTGACGCGGGTCCAGGAAGATGTTGCGCAGCAGCGACAGCGTCGAGGGCATCAGTGAGGCACCCGCGACGCCGAGCAGGGCGCGGGCGACGATCAGCGTCTCGGCGTTGGGCGCGAAGGCGGCCAGCAGGGACGCGGCGCCGAAGGCCGCGGAACCGATCATGAGCAGGCGTCGCCGCCCGATCCGGTCACCGAGCGAACCCATGGTGATCAGCAGTCCGGCCAGGATGAAGCCGTAGATGTCGATGATCCACAGCAGCTGTCCGGAGCTGGGGCGCAGCGCCTCGCTCAGGGCGGGTACCGCGAAGCCGAGCACGGTCATGTCGACCGAGATCAGCACCACGGGCAAAACCAGGACGGCGAGTGCGGCCCACTCGCGCGGGCCCGCGAGTGCGGGTGGGGACCCGGTGCCCCCGTGCGTGTGGGTGGCGCCGTTTCCGGCCTCGGCGGAACTCATCTTTCCCTCGTCATCGCTTGTGGGTTGCGCGCCCTTCGGAGTGAGGGCGCGGGCCCGGTGGGGAGTCGGTGCTGACCGGGCTGTGGACGGGAAGTCTGGTCGACCGGGGTGCGGCACGGTGGTGCGGGCACGATCCGGGACTCTTCAACCGTCCAGCCGGTACAGTACCGTCCAGCCGGTACAGTGTCAATCGTGAGTACATCGAACACGCGGGATCGCATCCTCGACGCCTTACAAGACATCCTGATCGCCGAAGGTTATTCCTCGGTGACCCTGGAAGCGGTTGCACGCGCCGCCGAGGTGTCCAAGGGCGGGCTGCTCTACCACTTCCCCTCCAAGTCGGCCATGATGGTCGGCCTCATGGAGCGCGTCCGCGCGCTGGCGGAGGAGGAGTTCCGTGAGGCGGTCGAGAGCGAGGAGGGCGTGGTCCGCTACTTCCTGCGCACGTCGCTGCCGCAGACCGCTGTGGAGGGCGAGCTGTACTGGGCGGTCATCGCGGCCCTGCGCAGCAAGGAGGACATCCCCCCGGAGGCGGGCGTCCTCGTGAAGGAGCTCTTCACCCGCTGGGGTGAGCTTCTGCACGCCGAGCTCACGGACCCCGTGCTGGCCGAGACCATCCGCCTCACCGGGGACGGCATGTACATGTCCTCGATCGCCGGGCTGGGGAGCCCCGACCCGGAGCTGACCCAGCAGGTCGTCGACCGTTTGACCGAGGCCTCGGACCGGGTGCTCAGGGACCGCTGAGGCCCGCCTTCCGTCCGTCGTGGGGTCGGAGGCGGTCCTCGAACACCTGGACCTCCCTGTCCCCGACCGGCACGCGCACGGTCGGCGTGAACCCCTGGCGTTCGTAGTAGCGGATGAGTGCGCCGTCACCGCCCGACCAGCAGTCCACCCGGACCAGGGAGATCCCGCGTTCGCGGGCCTGGTCCCGGGCGTGGTCGAGGAGCCGGCCGCCGACGTCGCGGCCCGCGTACCGTCGGTCGGTCAGGAGCAGGCGCACGTAGACCTCCCGTTCGTCCGCGGGCGGCGCGTAGTCGAGGGCGGACTCGCTGATGACCAGGGCGCCCGCCGTGGCCCCGTCGATCTCGGCGAACCAGAGGCCGTCCGAGGCGAGCCCGCGCACCATCTCGACCCTCTCGGGGATCTGCGACCAGGGTCGGGTGCCCCACTGACCGGCGGATCCGCGCTCGGTGAGCCAGACGACGGCCTCGTCGAAGAGCCGCAGGATTTCGTCGGTGTCGTCCGTGCCGCCTCGACGCAGTCGCATGGGGCTGGCTCCTTGGTGCTTGGTGGTCCCCGGGTCGGGGCACCCTACTGGTCAGGGGCCTCGGAGGGCATCCGGTTTTTCCCGGGTGCCCGGTCGGTTTCCGGGGTCATGGTGTCCAGGCCAGTCAGGGTGGTGAGGACCACCGGAATCCCGAGGATCCGTGCGGTGACGGGCCCCTTCGGAGCGGGCCTCTTCGTCACGCGGATGGCATCATGAGTCACCCTGGAGGGCACCGTCAGTTGTCTCTGGAAGGTGACAGTGTGGTGCTGTTCACGTGTCCTCGAACGTGGTTTACTTCCCAGTAACTTCGTTGCCGTCACCGGGCGCCGGGTCCACGGGTGCCTGCCCAACTGGCGAGGTGAAGTGTGCACTACCGCGAGATGTGGGGCGTGCCGTGTCGACCGGGAGGCTTCTCTTGGCAAGACTGTTCACACCTCACCGGAGCGTCCACGGGGTGAGAACACGCCGACGGGAAAGCGGGGAGCGGATGCACAGGCTCACCAACCGGGTACGACCGTACGCCTGGGGAGCACGCGCTGCCATTCCTCGTCTGCTGGGCACCGACCCCGACGGCACCCCCCAGGCCGAGCTCTGGCTGGGCGCCCACCACGGCGCCCCCAGCACCGCGCACTGCGACGACGGCGACAGACCCCTCCCCGAACTCATCTCCGAGGACCCGCGGCGCGTGCTGGGCCACCACACCGCCGAACGCTTCGGCGCCCGCCTCCCCTACCTTCTGAAGTTCCTCGCGGCCGAGGCCCCGCTCTCACTCCAGGTCCACCCCGACGCCGCACGGGCCCGCTCCGGGTTCGAGGCCGAGGAGCGCGCGGGGATCCCGCTCGACGCCCCCCACCGCAACTACCGCGACCCCCACCACAAACCGGAGCTCCTCCTCGCTCTGGAGCCGTTCGAGGCCCTGTGCGGGTTCCGTGAACCCGCCGCCACCGTGGCCGACCTCATCGGGCTCGACAACGACCTGGCCACCGCCCTTCGCGAGGACCTGTCCGACGGCGACACCCACGCGGCGCTCCGTGCGGCCCTCACCCGTCTGCTGACCCTCCCCACCCCGGACCGGAGCCGGATGATCGAGGAGTTCGTCCGGGAGTGGTCGGGTGGCGGCGGACGCGGCCCCCACACGGAGATCGTCACCGACCTGGCCACCCGCTACCCCGGGGACCCGGGCGCGGTCGCGGCGCTACTGCTCAACAGGGTCACGCTCTGGCCCGGCCAGGCCCTCTTCCTCCCGGCGGGCAACATGCACGCCTACCTCCAGGGCACCGCGGTGGAGGTGATGGCCAGCTCCGACAACGTGCTCCGGGCCGGGCTGACCGCCAAGCACGTGGACGCCCCCGAACTGCTCGACGTGGTGGACTTCTCGGTCCTGCCCATCCCGTACGCCCAGCCGGGCTTCCTGGACGGCCGTCGGGAGTTCCGCCCGGCGGCCCCGGAGTTCGCGCTCCACGAGATCGGCCCGGGCCGGATCACCGCCCACCTGCCGGGCGACGGGCCCACGGTGGTCCTGGCCCTGCACGGGACCGTGGACCTGGTCGCCGAGGTCGGTGAGGGGGTCACCCTCGGCCGGGGGGAGTCCGTGTTCGTCCAGGCCGACAGCGGGCCGATCAAGGTGGAGGGCCACGGCCACGTCGTCGCCGCCACCGTCGGGGAGCACGGGCGCGCGCGGGTGTGACCTCGGGCCTCCCGACGCGGAGCCGAAATCCGCTGGCGCGCCGGGCGGTGGCCGACCATGCTGGCGTCCATGACTTCCTCGGTGCTGAACATCGCGATCGACTGTGCGGACGCCTACGAGCTGGCCCGGTTCTGGAGCGGGGTGACCGGGCGCCCCCTGCATCCGGAGGACCGGCCGGGTGAGCCGGAGACCCAGGTGATGTTGGCGGAGGGGCCGGTGCTGCACTTCAACCAGGTACCCGACGCGAAGACGGTCAAGAACCGCCTGCACCTGTGCCTGCGCCCGGAGACCTCCCGGGAACAGGAGGTGGAGCGGCTGCTGGGGATCGGCGCCGCGTTCGTCGGTGACCACCGCAACGCGGACGGCTCCGGCTGGGTGGTCCTCGCTGACCCCGAGGGCAACGAGTTCTGTGTGCTCCGCAGCGCATCCGACCGGGCCGCGACGGGTTCCTGAACCCCGGGCCTCCAGTCCCCCCTCTGTCCTCGGGCCTCCGGGACCCGGACCCCGGGCCCGACCGCCGGGCACTCCGGGCCTTCCGCCCTGGGACGGTCCCGTCGTGGAGGCCGGTACCCCGAGTCCCCGGATTCCCGGATCGTGGACCCCGACTTCCGGCCCTTTTGCGCACTCTGTCCGGGCCATCGGTCACCACCGATAGCCTGGGCCTCTCTGTTCACGTCTTCAACGAGGGGACCCACACCATGGCGCTTGAGCGTCCCGAGATCGACTTCATCGACGGCCCGCCGCCCGCGGACCTCCAGATCACCGACCTCACCGTCGGCGAGGGCGACCAGGCCGGGCACGGCAGCACCGTCAGCGTGCAGTACGTCGGTGTCTCGCACTCCACCGGCGAGGAGTTCGACGCCAGCTGGAACCGCGGCGAGCCCCTGCGCTTCAAGCTGGGCGCCCGTCAGGTCATCTCCGGCTGGGACCAGGGTGTCCTGGGCATGCGCGTCGGCGGCCGCCGTCAGCTGGTCATCCCGCCGAACCTGGCCTACGGCGACCGCGGCGCCGGTGCCCTCATCAAGCCGGGGGAGACCCTGGTGTTCGTCGTCGACCTGGTCGACGTCAACTAGGACAGTGCGCTCCGTTCCTCCGGCTGCCAGGGTTCACCGAAGCCGGGCGGGGGCGGGCGAACCGGGGCCCGTGCCGCGCTCCCACGCGCGGCACGGGCCCCTTCGTGTTCCCGTCCCTACCTGAGGGTCGCCCCCACCTTCACGTGGCCCTTGAGCAGGTCGCGGGCGATGGTGCGGCGCTGGATCTCGTCGGTTCCCTCGAAGATGCGCAGCAGCCGCAGGTCGCGGTAGAAGCGCTCGACCGGCAGCTCCCGGGTGTAGCCCATGCCGCCGTGGATCTGCATGACGCGGTCGACGATCTCGTTGGCCTTCACGCCGCCGAACAGCTTGGCGATCGACTGCGCGTGCCGTGAGTCCAGGCCCCGCGCGACCTGCCAGGCGGCGTGCAGCACCAGCAGCCGCAGCGCCTCGATCTCGGTCTGGGAGTCGGCGATCATCCACTGGATGGCCTGCCGGTCCGCGATGGGCGCGCCGAAGGTCTCCCGTGTCCTGGCGTACTCGATACCCATGTCGAGCAGACGTTCGCAGCCGCCCAGGGCGCGGGCGGGCAGCAGGTAGCGGCCCCGGCCGATCCACTTCATGGCGAGGGAGAAGCCCCTGCCCTCCTCACCGAGGACGTTCTCGTGGGGGACGCGCACGTCCTGGAAGACCAGGGAGGCGGGGCGGCGCTCGCCCATGGTGTCGATGGGCTCGGAGGTCCAGCCCATGTCGCGGTCCACGAGGAAGCAGGTCACACCGCCGTCGGCGCCCCTCTCGGGGTCGGTGACCGCGAAGACCAGGGCGAAGTCGGCCTCCTCGCCGCCGGTGATGAAGGTCTTCTCGCCGTTGATCACCCACTCGTCGCCGTCGCGGACGGCCCGTGTGCGGATGGCCTTGGCGTCGGAGCCCGCTCCGGGTTCGGTGATGGCGAAGCAGGACCTGCGCTCACCCTCGATCGTGGGGACCAGGTAGGTGCGCTTCTGCTCCTCGTTGGCGTGGAAGAGGATGTTGTCGGCCTCGCCGCCGAACTTGAAGGTGAGGAAGGTCCGGCCGAGTTCGGTCTCGATGAGGGCCTCGGTGACGGCGTCCAGACCCATGCCGCCGTACTCCTCGGGAGTGGACACGCCCCAGAAGTCGGACCTGCGGGCGAGTGCGCGCAGCCGGGTTCTCTCCTCGTGGTTCAGCCCGGGCGGGTGGCCCTCGCGTTCTCGGCGCAGCACGTCGTTCTCCAGCGGCATGAGCTCCCGCTCGACGAAGGTCCGCACCCAGCTCTGGATGGCGCGCTGTTCTTCGCTCAGTGAGAAATCAATCACGGCTGCTCCCAGATAACCTAACGCTGTTCGGTTATTTGAGGGTACGTCGCGCTCGTCAACGGGCGCAAGGGGTCGGACGAAGGACGGGGGACGTGGCGGTACCGGTCGTGTTCGACGGGAGGCGGGGCGCCACCGTGCGATGATCAGCGCTGACGCCGGACGGCCCGGCGCGGAAGAGAGCAGCGCGGAAGGGGAGCCCCGCCGTGGCCAGACCCAAGACACCGATCCTGAGCAGACCGGCCATCCGGCAGGCCGCGCTCACGCTCATCGACCGGGACGGGCTGGAGCAGCTGTCCATGCGCAAGCTCGCCCAGGAGCTCGCCGTGCAGGCCGCCTCGCTGTACAGCCACTACCGGACCAAGGAGGAGCTCCTCAGCGAGGTCGCGGAGGAGGCCACCACGCACATCGACGTGTCGGCCTTCGGCGGCGGCGACTGGCGTGAGGGCCTGGCCGTGTGGGCCCGTTCCTACCGGGCGGCCCTCGCCCAGCACCCCAATCTGCTCCCGGTGATCGCCGCCGGACCCGGCCGCCGTGAGGAGGCGCTGCGCCGGGCCGACGCCGTGCACGGCGGGCTCGTGGGCGCGGGCTGGCCGCCCCGCTACGCGACGATGATCGGCGCCTCCACCAAGTACCTGGTGGTGGGCGCGGCGACGCACTCCTTCGCGGGCGGATTCGACGACGACGTGTGGGTGTACCAGGACCGCTACCCGAACCTGTCCCAGGCCCACCGGCTGGCCGAGGTCGCGGCGGAGATCGACGAGGACAGCTTCGAACTGGCGTTGACCGCCTTCCTCGACGGCCTGGCCCCGGTCTACGAGAGGGTCCGTGTGCGGTCCGGCGAGTGATTGCCGAGGACGATCAGGGGGATGGCGCGGTGGAGTCGATCCACTCGCACAGCAGGTCCAGCCCCGCCTCGGCGCGCCCCAGGTCGCCGGTGGACAGGTAGTCGGCCTCCAGCCCGCCGAAGGACGCGTTGAGCAGGGTGGCGAGACTGAGGGCTCGGTCCGGCGGCGCGCCGCGCAGGGTCAGGCAGGAGGCGACGAACTCCGCGCGCCCGCGCAGGAACCCGGCACTGGACGCCGGTAAGCGCCCGGCGGAGGCCAGCCCCTCGATCTCCCGGATGAGCCGGGTCATGGGGAGTTCCGGGCCGAGGTTGCGCTGCCAGGAGTCGCGGACGATGTCGGAGACCGGGACGGCCGCGTCCTCCCACCCCTTGGTGGCCAGCAGCGACCGGTGCTGGCGCTCGTCCAACCGGGCGAGGACCGCCGAGAGCAGGTCCTCGCGGTCGGTGAAGTGGTGGGTGAGCACGCGGGTGCTCTGCCCCAGCCCCTGGGCGAGTCCGCGCAGCGTGAAACCGCTGATGCCGGTGTCCGCGAGCTGTTCGATCACGGCGTCCAGGACCTCGCGTCGCCTTGCGGGGTCGGCCTTCCGAGCCATCTGTACCTCCTGCTGGTCCTCCCGGGAACAACTCTGGCACAGGCGCCGGGGTGGCCGACGCCGCGCGCGGGGCGCCCCGTCGGACGGAGCGCCCCGCGATGCGTTCGGACGGGTGCGGGCCTCGGAGAGTACGGGCCCGGGCCCGGCAGGGGAGCCGGAACGAACGGGCTCGGATGGAATCAGGTGCGGTCGAGGGCGTTCACCCCGCTGAGCTCGGCGGACGCGCTCACCGGCCCTCGGGAGCGCGTGCGCTCGGGCCTTGGTGGAGGCGTTGACGCCGGTGGGCTGGTCACGTCCACCGGCGTCAGGGGAGGGTGCGCCCACCCGGGCTCAGGTCCGCGCGAAGGCGTTGACGCCGGTGAGCTCGGCCGACCACGCCCACAGCCGCTCGGCCTGCTCCGGGTCGCGGGCGTGCTCGGCCACTCCGCCCTCGCCCTGTGCGGGGTCGGCCGATTCCGGGAGTTCGGCGACGTCGCAGTTCTCGCAGTACAGCCCGCCCAGGTCCGCGAGCTGCGGGGAGGTGGCCGCCCACACCTGGGTGGCGGCACCCTGCTCGGGTGTCTTGAAGGTGGGGTCGATGATGTCGCCCTGCTCGTCGATCCACCCCTGGTCGACCTTCTCCCGGGTGGTGAGGTGCCGCTGGAGCGGGGTGAGGATCGCTCCCGGATGCAGGGAGAAGGACCGCACTCCGTGCTCACGAGCGAGTCGGTCCAGGTGCACGGCGAAGAGGACGTTGGCGGTCTTGGACTGTCCGTAGGCCTGCCAGCGGTCGTAGCCCTCCGCGAACCACGGGTCCTGCCACCGGATACCGGAGGCGTGGTGTGCGCCGGAGGAGACCGAGACCACCCGGGCACCGTCGCTGAGCCGGGGCCACAGGCGGTTGACCAGGGCGAAGTGTCCCAGGTGGTTGACGGCGAACTGGGCCTCCCAGCCGGGTCCGACCACGGCGTGGGGGCTGGCCATGATCCCGGCGCTGTTGATCACCAGGTCGATCCGGTCGTAGGGGAAGGAGTCGGCGAAGTTCCGCACGCCGTCCAGGTGGGCCAGGTCCAGTGCGGCGGTCTCGGCACCGGGAATCCCGGCCAGCGCCTCCTTGGCGGACTCGGGCCTGCGGGCCGGGACGACCACACGGGCGCCCGCCGCGGCGAGGGCCCGTGTGGTCTCCAGGCCGATGCCCGAGTAGCCGCCGGTCACCAGGGCGACGTGTCCGGTGAGGTCGATGCCGTCGAGGACGTCGGTCGCGGTGCTGCGCATGCCGAATCCGGAGCCGATCCTGCTCTGTTGCGTGGTCATGCGGCTCACGCTAGGACCTGGAGCGCGCACCAGGTCAAATCTCACGCGCGGTGCCCTGAGCGTGCCGAAGGCGGGCGGGGGCGCGGCCTTCGCGGCCTGCTGAAGGGGAGGTGACCGGGCTCCGGTGAACCGAGGGTGGTGGGTGGCCCGGGGCCACAGGTTGTTCACGGACCAGAAGGCGGGTTTCGCACGCTCGGGAAAGGTGGCCGGTGTTCCCCGAGTTCCGGTTGGGGCGTGGGAACGCCCCGGAGGGAGGGCGATGACGACGGTTGTCCACAGGCACGGACTCGGGGCTTGTGGCGCGTCGCGGGCTCCCGGAGGATCGAAGGTGCAAGGTCTATCCAGGAGGTGGTGCGGGGTGTGGCAGGCGGTGCGGTGGACGTGGGAGGAACTCTGGCGGTGGATACGGGGGAGGGCGCGCAAACCCGGATGGGCGCGAGCGGTGGGCAGGGCCCTGGACGGGGGTGCGCCGGTGGTGGCCCCGGGCCACCACCGGCGCCGCTCTTCCGTGGGTGTCTCGTGAATCCCCGGCCCTCAGGAGCCGGTGGGCTTGGTGTCCACGTTGGTGGACAGCGCGCCGCGCTCCAGTTGGTCCAGCAGCCCCCCGCCGGAACGGGGCGTGGACTCTGCGGCCACGGCCTTGCCGTAGCGGATGCGGGTGAAGGTCTCCGGCAGCCGCTTCTCCAGACGCCGGTGGGCGGTTCGGCCCAGCAGCCAGGCGAGCAGTACCCCGTTGGCCAGGGCCACCGGAACGGCCAGCCAGGGCACGCCCTGGACACCGGCCCACACGAGGGCCCCGAACGTGGGAGCCGACAACAACGGTAGGGCGACCAGAGTGATCCACACCTGGATCTGGTTGTCACCGGCATCGTTGGCGTCCACCCGCAGGTGGGGGTCCACTCCCGGGGTGACGGCCACCACCGACAACAGGATGGTCAGCCCGGCGGTCACCCCCAGGAACACCAGCAGGCTCGACACCACGTAAGGAACGGCCCAGTACGCACCGGAGGCGACCACGGCCGCCACGCTCAGCGCCGCCGATGACGGGCCCGCGAGCAGGGCGAACGCGATCTGTCTTCCCCGCACGTCGGCGCGGAGGGTGTCGCGTCCCTGGCCGACCACGGTCAGCCACAGGGCGGTGCCGTCGTGCCCGTACAGGTTGGCGCCGCCCATACCGATGACCAACAGTGCCACCACCCCCGCGAAGGGGGCGACCTGCGGTAGGTGGCCGATCAGCCCGATCACCCCGATGATGAGGCCCGTCCACAGGGCGGCGCGCAGTTCCAGGCCGCGCCACGGGTCCCGCCACCACTGACGCAGCTCCTTGCCGACCACCGCGCCCAGAGGGGTGTCCGGCAGGAACGAACGACCGCCGAGCAGTACCCGCGAGCCCAGCGGCCGCGACCGTCTCCGCACTCCGCGGGGGGCCACGCTCGGAGCCAGCAGGCGCACGGTGACCAGCACCGTCACCAGGGTCAGTGCGCCGAGCCCGCCCAACCAGCCGAAGGCCGCGCCCCACGAACCCGTGGCGGCCGCGTCCACCGCCAGCACCGGCCAGGAGGTCGGCACCACGGACAGCACGGTCAGGACCGTGCCCTGGAGCCCCTCCCGGGACAGGCTCGACACGGCCGAGAACGCCGGCTGGACCACCAGCCACCCGAAGAAGAGTCCGGCCAGGATCAGGCCCCACTGCAGGGAGGCGATCTCCATCCCGATCCGGCTGTGCATGGCCGCGCCCAACGCCCGGAACACCAGACGCGACAGCGACACCATGAGCACCAGCAGCGCCAGCATGCCGAGCAGTCCCAGGAACAGCGTGGCCGGATCCGAGGCCCACGCGTGCCAGGCGACCGTCGCCGTGGCCACCAGGGTGAGCAGCGGGCCCGCGCCGACGAAGGCCGTCACCAGCAGCCCGGCACCCACCCGGTCCCGGTCCAGCGGAAGCAGGGTGAAGTACTGCGCCCGCAGCACCCCCACCCCGTTGGTGATCGTGGGACCCAGCAGCCATCCGCAGGCCCAGACCGCGAGGGCCAGCATGAGCAGGCCCGACCGGACCTGGTCGGAGGTGGCCGCCACCGCCAGGTACCAGGTCAGCGCGACCCCCAGGGTGATCATCGCCAGGGAGAAGAACCTCGTGCCGACGGTGCTGTGCCGCCCCAGGGTGATCTTGAGGCGAATCAGGAGTTCAACCACGCCAGATCCCCCTCCCCGACCTCACGGGCCCCGACCAGTCGGACGAAGGTGTCCTCCAGGGTCGCGTCCACGCCCCGGACCTCACCGAGCGTGCCGTCCGCCAGCACCCGCCCCTCCGCGATGATCGCCACCCGGTCGGTGAGCTGCTCCACCAGGGCCATCACGTGGCTGGAGATCACCACGGTGCCGCCACCGTCGGTGAACCGGCGCAGGATCGCCGTCAGCACCCGCGCCGACACCGGGTCCACCGCCTCGTACGGCTCGTCCAGGACCAGCACGTCCGGGGCGTGCAGCAGCGCCGTGGCCAGACCGATCTTCTTACGCATACCGGTGGAGAACTCAGCGACCAGCACGCCGTCGCGTTCCGCGCCGTCCAGTTCGAGGACCTGGAGCAGCTCCCCGGCACGGGTCCGGGTGACGTCGCGGGCCAGACCGCGCAGCCGCCCCCAGTAGTCGAGGAGTTCGCCCCCGGTGAGCCGTTCCGGCAGGGAGAGACCGTCCGGGAGCACGCCCAGACGGCTCTTGGCCCCGATCGGGTCCCGCCACACGTCCAGCCCGAGGACCCGGGCGGTGCCGGAGTCCGGGCGCAGCAGTCCCACCGCCATCGACAACGAGGTGGTCTTGCCCGCGCCGTTGGGGCCGACCAGACCCAACGTGGCGCCGCGCGGCACGGCCAGGCTCACGTGGTCGGCGGCGCGGTTCCCGTTGAAGGTCTTGGTGAGTCCGTCCAGCTCGAGTGCTGGTACGTCAGGGCTAGTCATGGTGCCCATACTCCGGGAACACCGCCCGGAACGCATCGGCCGACCGGACAGAACCGCTGGCCGGGTGACCAGCACGAGCAGCTGGTAACTGGCCTGGTGATCGAGGCGCCGGACGGGCGCGCCGTTCTAGTCTGGAGGCCGGTCAGGACACGAAAGGGGGGAGGGGTACATGGAGCCGAGTCGCCGCAGCCGCCGCGACCTCGTGGTGGACATCCTCCTCGTGGTGTCCGCGGGCGCCTTCGGGTTGATGGGCTACGCCTCCTACGCCACGGACCTGCATCCGACCGACCGGGTGCCCTCCTGGGTCCTCTGGCTGGACCTGGCCTGCCTCCCGCCGGCCTGCGCCGCCCTCTGGTGGCGTCGCGACCACCCGTTGGCCGTGGCGATGGTCGTCGTCCTGCTCGCCTCGTTCTCCACCTCGGTGATCGGCGCGCTGACGGTGTCCATCATCGGGCTGGCCGTCTACCGCCCCCTGCCACAGGCGGTGCTGGGGGCCTTCCTGGCCGTGGTCCTCGGCCTGCCCTGGGTCGCGCTGGTCCCCGACACCACCGGCGACTCCGTCGTCACCGCGATCGTCATCCTGGTGTTGATGAGCGCCTACGTGGCGTGGGGTGCGGCCATCCGCTCCCGCAGGCGACTGGTCGAGCGGTTGCGGGAGGACGTGCGCCGCGAACGCGAACTGAGGGAGGAACGGTTGGCCGCCGCCCGGGTGGACGAACGTCGCCGGATCGCCCGCGAGATGCACGACGTGGTCGCCCACCGCATGTCCCTGCTGTCCGTGCACGCCGGGGCGCTGGCCTACCGCACCGAACGGGCCGAGACCGGGGAGGCCGCGCCGCTCAGGGCCTCGGAGGTGGGTGCGGCGGTCCGGGTGATCCGCGACAACGCGCACCGGGTGCTGGACGAACTCAGCGAGATCCTCACCGTGCTGCGCACGGGTGACCTGTCCGGGGAGGAAGAGGAGCCCCGCCAGCCCCGGCTCGCCGACGTGACCCGTCTGGTGACGGAGGCGGTCGACGCGGGGGAGAAGGTCACCTACACCTCTGACCTGCCCGAGGGGGCCGAGCCGCGTGACCAGGTGCGACGCACCGCCTACCGGGTGGTGCAGGAGGGGCTGACCAACACCCGGAAGCACGCGCCGGGCGCGAAGGTGTCGGTCACGGTGACCGGCTCTCCCGGACGCGAGCTGGTGATCGTGGTCAGCAACGTGCTGCCGATCGGCAGGGCCGCCAGCGAGATCCCCGGAGCCGGGGCGGGGCTGGTGGGCCTGGCTGAACGCGTACACCTGGACGGGGGACACCTGAGACACGGTCCCTCCCGGGGCCGGTTCCAACTGACCGCCGTGCTGCCCTGGCAGGTGGAGCAGCCCGCTGAGTCCGCCGAGGAACACAGCCGAAAGGTGCCATAGTGGAGGCCGTGAACACTCCGGTCCGGGTCCTGCTCGTGGACGATGACGCCCTGGTACGCGCCGGTCTGCGCCTGATGCTCTCCGGAGGGGGCGACATCGAGGTCGTGGGGGAGGCCGAGGACGGCTCCCAGGTGGCGGCCGCCGTGGCCGAGCACCGCCCGGACGTGGTCCTCATGGACGTGCGTATGCCGGAGGTCGACGGAATCGCCGCCACCGCGCGGCTGAGATCGGGCTCGGCAGGAGGGGCGGGACCGGTTCCCGGGCCGCAGGTACTGGTGCTCACCACCTTCGACGCCGACGCCACCGTGGTGCGGGCCCTGCGCGCGGGAGCTGCCGGATACCTGCTCAAGCACACCGATCCGGCGCGGATCGTCGAGGCGGTGCGCCGCGCCGCCCTGGGGGAGCCGGTGTTGTCCCCGAGCGTGGCCCGCGCGCTGATGGACCGGGTGGCCGGAGCCGACCCGGTGGAGCGTTCCGAGGCGCCCACACACCGCGACCGCGCCCGGGCCAGGCTGGCCCTGCTCACCGAACGGGAGCGGGACGTGGCCGAGGCCGTGACCGAGGGGCTGTCCAACACGGAGATCGCGGACCGGCTCCACATGTCCATGGGCACGGTCAAGGCGCACGTGTCCAGCGCGTTGACCAAGCTGGACCTGTCCGGCCGGATTCAGCTGGCGCTGCTCACCCACGACGCCCGCGACCGGGAGGACTGAGGGGCCGGGGGTTGGCCGGGTGGTGGGGTCCGAGCCCGTTACTGACCGGACTGGTCGTGCCCTGCCCCTGGTGCCGCCCCGTGATGCCTGGGGCCGGAGACCGTAGCGGGTTCGGTCGAGATCATGGTGCGGACGGGTTGGGGGTCAGGTCGTGGCGGCGGTGGCCATGGCGGCGGCGAGCGCGTCGCACTCGTGCTCACCGGGGAGAGGCTGACCGGTGGCCAGGCGGGCCATGAGCATCCCGGAGAGCAGGTCCGCCACCAGTCGGGCCCGGCCGGTTCCGGGGAGTTCTCCGCGTTCCACGGCGCGCTCAAGCAGCGCGGTGACCAGATCCAGACGCCGGTCGAGCAGGGTGCGGATGATGACCGCTCCCGCCTGCTCCCGCAGCGCGGCCACGAGGGCGTGCCGGGCCAGGGCCTGGGTGGCGGGCTCCTCGAACACCCGGTGGACGGCGCGCACGGCGAGGGTGAGGTCACCGAGGAGCGAACCGGTGTCGGGGACCTCGATCCGGTCGATGGTGATCTGCTCGGCGGCGGCCAGGATCAGTTCCTGCTTGGTGGAGTAGCGGCGGAACACGCTGGTGCGCCCCACCCCGGCGTGCTGGGCGACCTCGTCGAAGGTCAGGTCGAACCCGCGCTCCGGAAGCAGTTCCACCGTGGCCCGCCGGATGGCCTCGTCCACGGCCGGGTCGGGGCGACGGCCACCTCGTCCCTTGCGCATTTCCTCTCCCGGACTCTTGACTGTGGTTCAGGTACTCGTAGTATCGGTACTAGGAGTTCCGGTATTGAGAGTACCGTTGAATCGCCGTAAGGAGAAGCGGCATGAGCGTCATCGTCGTCGGGGCCGGGCCCACCGGCCTCATGCTCGCGGGGGACCTCGCGGAGGCCGGGACGGACGTCACCGTTCTGGAGAAGCGCGCCGAGGAGTCCAACCTGACCCGCGCCTTCGCTCTGCACGCGCGCACCCTCGAACTCTTCGACATGCGCGGGATCGCTGACGAGATCGTCGAGCAGGGCTTCCCGGTGTCCCAGGTCCGCGTCACCATGGGCGGTCGGGAGGTCGTCCTGGACCTGCACCACCCCGAGAGCCGGTTCAAGTACGTGCTCACCGTCGCCCAGGCCCGGACCGAGACCCTTCTCCAACGCCGCGCCGAACGCCTGGGGGTCCGGATCAGGAGGGGTGCGGAGGTCGTCGGGCTCGACCAGGACGAGGACGGGGTCACCCTCACCGTCCGCTCCCAGGAGGGCCCGTCCACCGAACGCGCCTCCTACGTCGTGGGTACCGACGGGGCGCACAGTGCGGTCCGCTCCCTGATCGGGGTGGGGTTCAGCGGGCGCAGCTACGACACGCACATCATGCTGGCCGACGTCCGCCCGGACCAGGATCTGCCCCGCGCGATCAGCCCCTACGTGGCCGCCGACGGCCTCGCGCTGCTGCCTCCCTACGGGGACGGCTGGTACCGGGCCATCGTCTGGGACCGGAGCCACGAGGACGTGCCCCTCGACCAGCCCGTCAGCAAGGAGGAGCTCAACGACTCCCTGGGACGGATCACCGACGGAGAGGTCAGCGTCGCCGAGGTGAGCTGGTCCACCCGCTTCCTCAGCGAACGCCGTCAGGCGGACCACTACCGCGTGGGCCGGGTCCTGCTTGCCGGGGACGCCGCGCACGTGCACTCCCCGATGGGCGCCATGGGGATGAACACCGGCATCCAGGACGCCGCCAACCTGGCCTGGAAGCTGGTCGCCCAGGAGCGGGGGTGGGCACCCAGCTGGCTGCTCGACACCTACGAGGACGAACGCCATCCGGTGGGCCGCCAGACCCTGCGCGTCACCGACTTCATGCAGCGCATGGCGGTGGCTCCCGGCCTGGTCCGCGCGATCCGGCCCCATCTGGTCCCCCGTCTGGTCCGGGTCCGCCGGGTGTCCACGGCGATGCGCCGACTGGTCTCCGGCCTGAGCGTGCGCTACGACCGGCCGGAGCGGGTGGACGACTCCGCCTCCGTGGGCCGACGCGTTGACGACCTTCCACTGGTCCACGAGGGGGAGACCACACGGTTGTACGAGCTGGTGGATCCCACCCGGTTCACCCTGGTGGACACCACCCGGGTGGGGGCCTCGGCCGAGGCCGCCAAGCCCTGGGCCGACCGCGTGCTGGTCCTGCGGGTCAGGGGCGACCTGCCGGAGGGGGCGGACGCGCTCCTCGTCCGCCCCGACGGCTACGCCGCCTGGAGCGCCGAACGCCCCTCCGCCGAACAGGTGCGTACGGCCCTCACCGAGTGGACCGGTACCGCCTGAGCCTCAGGCGGGGGCTTCCGGCTCCCGCACGACGCGGCGCGACATCCGCAGGAACGAGAACCACTGTGCCACCACCAGGAACGCGGTGGCCCCCGCGTTCGCGCCCCACAGCGCGGTCAGGCCACCGTGCTCCACCAGGGGCACCGAGGCCACCACGAGCGTTCCGTAGCCGAGGGCGAACGCGTACATGGCGGGCCGGGTGTCCTTGAGCCCCAACAACCCCGAGTTGGGCGCCGACTGGAGGGCGTCGAAGGTGCCCACGAGGCACAGCAGAGGGACGAGGGCGACCACCCCGGCGTGCACCCCGGGGTCGTCGGTGAACAGCCACACCAGAGGACCCGCCGCCCACCACAGCAGCGCCCCGCTGACCAGCATCACCGGGAGCGAGACCAGGTAGCTCGACAGGACCGTGCGCACCACCAGGGCCCGGTCCCGGGCCCCGGCCGCCCGCACGGTGAACGGGACGGTGGCCTGGCCCACGCCGACGAAGGAGATGAAGGCCATCCCCACGAGCACCACGGCGACCTGGTGGACGGCGGCCTCCTCGGGGCCGATCCGGGCGACCACCACGGCCAGGACACTCAGCGATCCCGACTTGATCAGCAGCGTCGAACCCGTCGGCAGTCCGACCTTCGCCATCCGGCCGATCCCCGCCCACCGGGGGGCGCCGAACCCGATCCGGTGCCCGCGCAGGATCGTCCCGCGCCTGACCACCGCGAAGTTCAGGCCCACGGTCACCACGTTCATCACGAGCATGGACGCCCCCGCGCCGAACAGTCCCAGAGCCGGGAAGGGGCCCAGCCCGAGCACCAGGGCCGGGGTCGCCACCAACGAGACGGCCACGGCGATCAGGGACAGCGCCAGCACCGCTCGGGTGTGCCCCAACCCGACCAGCAGCACGGTGGTCGCGTTCTTGACCGCCGCCAGGACCACGTACCCGGCCATGAGCAGCGGGTAGAACCCGAGTACCGCCACGGTGGGCTCGGCCACCCCGACCAGGCGCGCGCCCAGGGGAACGGCGAGGATCAGCAGCCCGCCCACGATCCCCAGGAAAAGGCTGAGCCACAGGCTGTCACGGAGCACCGGAGCCAACGCCCGGGGGGAGCCCTCGTTCTCCGTGAAGAAGGGCATGGAGCCCCGCAGGGTGCCGTGCACGACCATGATCATCGGGTTGAACACGGCGATCACCAGCGCGTACGCGGCCAGCTCCACGGTGCCTGTGTTGCCCAGCACCGCGGCGGTGACCGCGCTCCCGACGAGGGTGGACAGCATGGACAGGTAGAGCGGCAGGGCCTTGCCCGCGATCCGCCGGGCGATCGGCCCCGGGCGCTGGGGCAGGTCCGCCGGGGTGGAGGGGGGTTCGGGAACGCGGGTCCGATCGGTGCGTGCTGACATGCGCGGGGAGGACTCCTCAGGGGGTTGGGCCCTGTCCGGAGGGACGGGGTCGTAGCATCTGGCTTGACAGCGTGTCCGATGACGAGGGGACGGTTCTCATGTCCGAAAAGCGCGTGGTGTGGGCGAAGAAGCTGCCGGAGGTCTACAAGAAGCTCGACGAGATCGACCTGGTCATCGCGGGCCACCTGGACGTCAAGCTGCTCGAACTGATCAAGCTCCGGGCCTCCGTCCTCAACGGCTGCGCCTTCTGCGTGGACCTTCATACCCAGAAGGCGCTCAAGGAGGGCGAGTCCCAGCAGCGGCTCTTCCTGGTCTCCACCTGGTACGAGGCCGGTGAGCGGTTCACCGAGCGCGAGCGCGCCGCCCTCGCCCTCACCGACGAGATGACCGAACTCGGCGGCACCGGGGTGTCCGACGAGGCCTACGAGTCGGCCGCCGAGTTCTTCGACGAGACCGAGCTCGCCGCGCTGATGTCCGCCATCGCCATGATCAACCTCTACAACCGGCTCGCGGTCACCAGCCAGCTGCACCCCAAGGAGCGCTAGGGAGTGTTCTCCGTTCCCCGCCGGGCCACGCGCCCGGCGGGGAGCTCCCTCAGGTGGCCCGTGAACGGACGCCGTAGGCGAAGGCGGCCAGAACCAGCGCGGACAGGTCCGCGCGTGCCGCCTCGTCCGTGAGCACCTGGGGAACCACCGTGCGCAGACCTCCAAGGGCCAGGGTGGCCAGTGCCCGCCTGGCGCGATCGGAGGGCCCGGCCAGCTCCCGCCCGGTGAGCGGGGCCCACACGGCCGTGGCGGTCGCGGCCAGCCACAGTTCGTGCGGTAGGCCGAACCCGAGCCCGCCCTCCAGCCGCCGCCCCGGCTCCGTGGTCAGCCAGGTGTCCAACTCACGGACCAGGCCGGCGTGGGGCAGGCCCCGTTCGGCCAGGGCCGCGCGTACGTGCCCCCGGTGGCCCAGGTGTCTTCGCCGGTCGGTGTCCCAGTGGACGACCGACGCCCGGGCCCTGCGCCAGCTCACGAAGGGCACCAGCGCGGGGGAGCGGAGCACCCGTGTGTCGGGCGCGGGATCCGTTTCCTCCCGGAGCAGGACCGACCGGCGTACGCCCATCCGGTGGCCGTTGCCGACCAGACTGAGGTCGCCGTCGTGTTCCACCAGGTTGGGCACGGTGACCAGGGCCGTGCGCCCGGTGCGCTCCAGGAACCGGGCCAGCGCCTCGTCGTCGGGCTCCTCCTCCCGCCCCCGCGGGTCGACGGTGGCCACCAGCTCACGGGCCACCGGGGCGGGCAGCAGGAACCCGACCGTGGGCACGTACTGGTCCACGCACTCCGCCAGTCCGTAGCCGCCCAGGGCCGCCCAGCGGGCCGAGGTCGCGGTGGCGGACCCCCATTCGCAGAACAGGCTGAGCGGTTGGTCCGGGTGTGCGCTGACCAGGGTGGACAAGGCCTCGTACAGCCCCGGCCGGGGTTCTGCGTCGTCCTGGAGGACCAGGTGGTGGGTGGCCCCGTCCGGCAGGGCGGACCAGGCCGCGAGTGAGGTCCGCAGGGTGGAGGGCGCCCCCTCGGGTACTGGGTCCACGACCACGGTGGGGGAGAGTTCGGGCAGGCTCCGGGCGAGTGCGCGGGCGGCGTCGGCGCGGCGGGGGTGGGTCATCACCGCGCAGGAGATGCGTACGGTCACAGGGCCTCCTTCGGCGCGGGGCAGTACTCGGCACCGAACTCCAGGGCGTCCAGGGTCAGGTCGACCACCGCTGACCGGTGTTCCGCCAGGGCGGCGACGTCGACCAGGGCGCGAAGGGCTCCCGGGACCAGCGTGGCCAGCGAGCCCTCCACCGCCGTCTCCGCGCGTCTGTCGCGCAGCCCGCCGACCACCCCGGGCCAGCGGCCCTCCAGCACGGCGCCGTTGGCCACCGCCGTGCGCCAGACCGAGCCCAGGTGCGGCTCCGGAACCAGCCGCGTCCACGGGCCCGTTCCGGCGCTGGCGGCCAGCGCGGCCGCCGTCCGTCCCTCGTCGGCGCCCCAGGAGGTCAGGGCACGGGACAGCGGCACGTGGGACTCCGGGACGTCGTGGTCGAGGTCGATGAGGGAGGTCTCCCCGTTGGTCCAGTTCAGGTGGGGGAGCGTGCGCGGCGGTTCCAGGACCGAGGCGACGGGGGCCGCCACGGGCTCGGCGGCGAAGCACACCGAACGGCGCGCCCCGTGCCCGGAGTTCCCGACCAGGCTGGGCAGTTCCTCGTGTTCCACCGGGGTGGGCACCGCGACCAGCGCTCGCGTCCCGGTGCGCCGGACGAAGCGGAGCACCTCCCGGTCGTCGGGCTCCCCGTCCACGCCCTCGTCCGCCAGGAACCGGGCCAGTTCGACGGAGAGCGCGGAGGGCAGCGCCAACGCCACCGTGGGCACGTAGGGGTTGACCACCGGAACGGTCCCGGCCCCGGTGAACACCGCCCAGCGGGCCAGGGTCGCCGTGCGCGACCCCCACTCGACGAAGAACGACACCGCGGCTCCCGGGTGGGCGCCCAGGGTGTGTTCCACGGTTCTCGCGAAGCCCTCGGCCAGCCGAACGTCGTCCTGGAGGACCAGGTGGTGGGTGGTGTCGTACCGCGCGGCGGCGCCGAAGGCGACCCGGGCGCTGCGCAGCGCGGTGGGCGGGCCGTCCGGTTCGGGGTCCGGGGCCAGCCCGGTGAGCGCGAGGCCGGTGTGCTGGGCGACCCCCCTCGCGGACTCGGTCCGGGAGGGATGGGACATCACGGAGGCGGACACACGGACACGCGGGTGGGGGGTGTGCATGCCTTCCATCCTAGGTTCCGGGGGTGCGGGAACTCGGTTGTCCACAGGGCTTCCCGGGCTACGTGCGGACCCCTGGGCCGGTACTTCCCCACCCTTATCGACGGATCCGTGCTGGGCGCGCGGCCGGGGCGGATCGTGCTCGACGAGGTGTCGGACCTGCCCTGGGCCGAGGAACCGGGCGAGCATCGGGACTTCACGACGACCCGGGACCGGATCGCGGACGCCGTGCGCGCCGCGGCCCGGTGACACGACGCGCCCCCGCCCCGAACCTGCGGGGCGGGGGCTGCGGAAGGCGCGGCGGATCAGCCGGTCGACTGCTGACGGCCCTGTTCCGGCGACGAGGTCGGTCGGGGCGCGGCGTGCGGGCGTTCGTGGGCGGCGCGGTACCCGGCCCGGTAGCTGGCGTCCCGGGAACGTTCGGACTCCTCGTCGCTGACCGCGATGGGCCAGCCGGCGGTCAGACCGTAGATCACCAGGATGTCGATGGCGATGACCACCACCGACCACAGCGGCATCGCGATCAGGAAGGCCAGCTGGGCGACGGCGTTCAGGGCGGCCAGGACGATGGAGAAGGCCCGCGCCCAGGTGCTGCCGGACAGGACCGCGAGACCGGCGACGACGAGCACCGCGCCCCAGAGGCCGAGCAGGACACCCCAGGCGCCGTACTCCATGATGAGCATCTGGGTCTCGGTGGCGACGAAGAACTCCGGGGTGAACATCGCCGCGAGGCCCTGGATCACGTTGATGACCCCGGTCACGATGAGCAGTGTGGCGACGAAGAACTGCCAACCGTTGGCCTGTGTCCGCATGGGTGCTCCTCTGCCGGTCGCCCAGGAGTCTGACGGGGGCGACCTCGCTGGTGTCACGAGCAGGCGGATACCAGCTCCGCCCCTTCATCATCGACCACGGCGCGTAAGGGGCACGGAACCGGTTCCTCCGGATCGGGCAAAGCCGGGGCGTCACCCGCGTCGGAGCGCCGCACTCTGATTCGTTTTTACGTAACAACGTAGAATCGTGTAGCGTGGGCGCGTGCCAGAACCCACCCCAGACCACGCCCCCCACGCCAGCACGGAGGAGCGTCTCGCGGCCCTGGAGGCCCGGGTAGCCGAGCTGGAGCGGCCCGGTCGCGCGGACACCGCAGCCGCCGGGACCAACTACGCCGAGCACTTCTTCGTCCTGGAGGCCCTCAAGGAACGCGGCGGAGACGACGGAGCGATCGTCTTCGCGGGCGTCGTCCCCGTCGAGGGCGCACCGGAACCCGTCCAGTGGCAGTACGGGAGCTCCGTCGAGGACATCGAGAACCTCGACTGGTCCGCGCTGGCCGGGAACCTGGACGCTCTCGGCCACCCCGTCCGGCTCAGCATCCTGCACGCGGTCCACTCCGGCGCCTCCACCGTCGCCGGGCTGAAGGAGCGCGCGGAGTTCGGGACCAGCGGCCAGATCTACCACCACGTGAACCTGCTGGTCGCGGCGGGCTGGCTGGTCACCCGCAAACGCGGCCACTACGCCATCCCGCCGGAGCGGCTGGTCCCGCTGATGGTGGTCCTCACCGCCTCGCGCGGCTGACGAACGGAACGAAGGAAGGAGGGGAGCTCGGGTGCGGAGCAGTACACGGGCCAGGGTGACCGCGGCGGCCGTGGCCGTCGCCGTCCTGGCCGTCGGGTTCGCCGTGCGGCCCGCGCCCCCGTCGCTCTCCCCGGAGACCACCGGCGACGCCGCCCTGGCCGAGCGCGCCCGCCCCCTGCTGGAGGACGCCCCCCGAGCGACGGCGGCCGTCGTGGAGGTCGACGACGGCCGGGTCCGGGAGGCCTACTTCGGCGCGGACGGGACGACCCTCTACGAGATCGGCTCCGTCTCCAAGTCCCTGACCGGGCTGCTGCTGGCCGACGCGATCGAGCGCGGTGAGGTGGACCCGGACACCGAACTCGGCACACTGCTGGACCTGGGCGGGGCGCCCGCCGCGTCGGTCACCCTCAGCGAGCTCTCCTCGCACCGCTCGGGACTCCCCAGGAACCCTCCGGGAGTGCTGACCTCGGCCACCATGTTCCTGGACAACCTCCGCAACCGCGATCCCTACACCGGTGACGTCGACGCCCTGGTCGGGAGCGCCGCCAGGGCCGACCTCACGGACCCGGGCCGGTTCGCCTACTCCAACCTCGGCGCCGCGCTGCTCGGCCAGGCCCTCGCGGCGTCCTCCGGAACCGACTACGAGACCCTTCTCCGACAACGCCTCCTCGACCCGCTCGGGATGGGGCGCACGGTCGTCCCCGCCTCTCCCGACGACGTGCCCGCCGAGGCGGCCGTCGGGCACGGCACCAACGGGCGACCCTTCGCCCCCTCGGCCAACGCCGCCTGGGCCCCCATGGGCGGCGTGCACTCCACCGGCGGAGACATGGGACTCCTGGCCCGCGCCCTGTTGGAGGGGGAGGCGCCGGGTGCCGGTGCCCTGGAACCCCGCTGGGACGACGGTCAGGGAGACGGGGTCGGCCTGGGCTGGTTCGTCACCGACCACGACGGCACCGAGGTGACCTGGCACAACGGCATGACCGGTGGGTTCGCGGCCATGGTCGCCCTGGACCGCGAGGGCGGGCGCGCCGTGGTCGTGCTGGCGGACGGCCCCGCGGGCGTGGACTCGGTCGCCCTCGACCTGTTGTTGGAGGAGGAGTGAACGACACCCTGGTCGCCCTCGTCGTGTGGGTGGTGCTGACCCTGTTCGCCGCCTCGCTCACCTGGGAGATGGTGCGGTCCGCGCGCGGCGCGGAGGGTGAGCGCGCCTTTCCCGACCGCGGAGGCGTGGTCCGGCGGTCCGCGGGCGTGGTCCTGTTGACCGCGTACATCCTGCTCGCGGTGGGGTGGCTGCACCTCCCGGCGGTCCTGTGGTGGGTCAACGCGGCCCTGGCCGCGACCGCCCTGGGAGCGGGCGCGGCGCGCTGGCACGCCCTGCCGTGGAGCGCGGCGGAGGGCGGTGGGCGCGGGCGCTGGACCGGCGCCGCGTTCACTGTGGGCCTGACCGTCGCCCTGGTCCTCCTCCTGGCCTTCTGAGAGATCCGGTCCCCAGCCCCGGCCGAGGCCTCTCGGCGGCGCGTTCCCCACGGGACGAACGGTGGCGCACGGGAACCTTCGCCCCTCTCCACCCTTTCCGAGACGGGAAGGAACAAAGGGTTCGAGTCTCGCTTTCCGTGCGAACGCGGTAATGCGGAAATGTCCATCAAGGCGGAATTGTCCAACAGGTCCTTTCTGGGCCTTCGGGCTGTCAGAGGGCCCCGCTTGTGGAAAACTCCCCGCGCCCAGCGGGGGTGGACTAACGTGAAATCCATCCGCCGCTCCGGGTCATCCGGGGTGAAATCCACTGCACGTGACACGGGCGGGTGCGACGGCAACGAATCCGCCACCCGCACGGAAAGCCGCGAGGAACCCATTCATGGCAGTACACCTGTCCGACCGGAAACGCCCTCTCCCGCGCCCCGGCCAACAGGCACTCGTCGCTCTCCTGGCCGCCTCCGCCCTGACCGCCCCGGCATGGTCCTGGACGGTGATCGAGAGTCCCGAACCGGCCCGACCGGTGATCGCCCTCGTCGGCGGCCTGGCCGCGCTGCTGCTGTGCGCCGCCGTGGCCACCGCCGTCTACCACGCCGCCGTGGCGCGCGTCGCCCGCGCGCACGGCACCAGGGTCAGTTCGGGCGCGCGCACCCTGGAGCAGGAGGCGGGATGGGTCGTCGACGCCCTCCTGCCCGCCCTCACCCACGCCGCCCGTGAGGGCAGGCCCCTGCAACGGGTGCTCGCCGACCAACCCCGGCCCACGCACCCCACGGTCGACCGCCTCGCCCACGCCCTCACCACCCAGCTCACCGACGCCGAGCGCCGCGCCACCGAGGCCCGCACCGCGCGCACGGCGATCGAGAACGAGGTCACCGACCTCGCGGACGCCACCCTGCCGTTCATCGTGCACCGCGTCCGCGAGGACCGCACCATCGCGGAGGAGGTCCTCGCCCAGGAGCTCCGGGAGGTCCACCCGGCCGTGGCCCACCTGCGCACCCGCCTGATCGAGGAACTCGTGGTCTCCGAACGCCGCAGCGCCACCGCGCTGATCTCGGCGGCCAACATCGGCGGGCGCGTCCAGGCCCACCTCACCACCCTGCTCGCCCAGCTCCGAGACCTGGAGTTCCGCTACGGAGACCGCTCGGACGTGTTCAACGACCTCCTGCTGGTCGACCACAACGTCTCCCGCACCGGCCGCCTCGCGGACGCGTTCGTGACCCTCGCCCGGGGCCGCTCCGGGCGCCGCTGGAACCGTCCCATCGGCATGGAGAGCATCCTGCGCGGGGCCCAGGGCCGCATCACGGCCTACCGCCGGGTCCGCCTGCACTACACGCACCGGTCGGCGGTGGTCGGCTACGCGGCGGAGGGGGTCATCCAGGTGCTCGCGGAGCTCATGGACAACGCCGCCAACTTCTCCGCGAACGGCACCGACGTCAACGTCTACGCGCAGGAGGAGGACAGCGGGGTCACCATCACCGTCGAGGACAGCGGCCGGGGCCTGCGCCAGCGGGAGCGCCGGGCGGCCGAGAACTACATCGACGAACCCCGCACCCTGGCCACCCTCCCGGGCCTGCGCATGGGGCTGGCCGTGGTGGGCGCCCTGGCGGACAAGTACGACCTCCAGGTGAGCTTCCGGCCCTCCGCGCGCGGCGGCACCGGAGTGGTCGTGCTCATCCCGCCCAACCTCGTCACCGCGTACGAGATGCCGCTGCCGCCCCGACTCCAGAAGGAGAGGGAGGAGGAGCTCGCGCGGGAGGCGGAACTGGCCAGGGAGGCCGACCTCGCGCGGCGGCCCGACCTCGCGGCCCCGGCCCCGGTGAACGGAACGCCCGGTTCGGTCGTCCGCGACGCCCACTCGACTCCGCTCGACCGGACGCCCGAGCCCCCGGCGCACCGGCCCGCGGCCGGTGACGCTCCCGCCGTCGGTGTCCCCGCTTCGGGTGGCCCGGGGGCCGACGTCCTGGCCGGGGACACCCCGGTGACCGGGATCCCGACACCCGGCGCCCCCGGGGCCGGAACCCGGGTGCCCGGTACCCCGGCGGACGGTACCCCGGCGTCCGGAATTCCGGTGGCGGCCTCCGAGCCCCGGACCGCGACCGAGCCGACCCCGGCCCGTCCGCCGCTGGCCCGACGGATCACCGCCCGCCGCGCGGCGCCCCGTGTCGACCCCCTCTCCGACGCCGTCGACGAGCCCTTCACCGGGACCGACCGGGGAACCGGGCCCGCCTCCGGATCCGGCGGGGACACCGGTCCCGAGCCGGTCTTCGACATGCCGCAGCGGTTCCGGGGCCTGACCCTGGCCCAGGCGGTCCGCGAGAACCCCGAACAGCTCTTCCCCTCCAGGCGCCGGGACTTCGACCCCGAGACACGCAGGGAGCTGCCCACCCGGCTGGCCGCCTTCCGTGACGACGAGGACGACGATCAGGAGAACGGCCCGGGCACCCTCTGGGAGGACGGCCGATGAGCACGGCCCCCGCCCAATACCACGACACACCGAACGAAGAGGAACGGAGGGAGGGGTGCCCGGCGCCGCGGCACAGGGACGACCGCCCCGCGACCCCCATGACGACGACGGACGCCAGCCTCGACTGGCTGTTGGAGGACCTGCGGCACCGGACACCGGGCATCCGCCACGTCCTGGTGCTCTCCAGGGACGGGCTCCGGATGTGCCACACCCGGGAACTGGACGTGGACCGCGCCGACCAGCTCGCCGCCATCTCGGCCGGTGTCCAGAGCCTGTCCCTGAGCGCCTCCGCCGAGTTCGGGGACGGCACCGGATCGGGCCAGGCCATGCTGGAGTACGGCGGCGGGCTCCTGCTCATCATCGGCGCGGGCGAGGGCGCCCACCTGGCCGTCATCGCCGGGTTCGAGGCGAAGGTGGGGGTGGTCGCCCGCCACATGAACCAGCTCGTCGACCGGATCGGCGGGCACCTCACGGCCGGTCCCCGGCGCAGGCCCCACGAGGTGGACCCGTCCCGATGAACACCGCCCCCCGCCGCAGTGCCCCCGCCCAGGGCGCCCCCTCCGGTGCCGAGTCACCGGACCGCTTCTACACGGTCACCTCGGGGCGCGGTGACGCCGACGACCCGGCCATGGACGCCGTCACCCTCGTGGTGGCCGAGTCCGGCCCCGCGCCCGACATGCAGTCCGAGCACGCCAGCATCCTCCGGCTGTGCGCCCGGCCCACCGCCGTGGTGGAGCTCTCGGCGGAGCTCAGGGCTCCGGTGAGCGTCGTGAAGGTGCTGCTCACCGACCTGCTGGACACCGGCGCGGTGGCCGCTCGGCACCCCGTACCCGTACGGTCCCTCCCCTCGCGCGGTGGACCCCGGCACGACCCCGAGACCCTGAAGCAGGTGCTCCTTGCCCTCCAACGACTCTGACGCCCACGGACGGACGGCCACCACGCCGCTGACGTCGGTGGGCGCGACCCCCGCGACCCCCGCGACCGCCCCGGAACGCCCCCCGCTGGCCAGCACCGCGAGCCAGGCGCTGAAGATCGTCATCGTCGGCGGGTTCGGCGTGGGGAAGACGACCCTGGTCGGCTCGGTCAGCGAGATGCGCCCGCTGAGCACCGAGGAGGTCATGACGCAGGCCAGCGACGGGGTCGACGACCTCAGCGCGGTCCGCGACAAGCGCACCACCACCGCCGCCTTCGACTTCGGCCGGATCACCATCGACGCCACCCGGGTCCTCTACCTCTTCGGCGCCCCCGGGCAGAAGCGCTTCTGGTTCCTCTGGGAACAGATCTTCACCGGCAGCCTCGGCGCGGTCGTCCTCGTCGACACCGCCCGGGTGGAGGACTCCTGGTACGCCATCGACCGGCTCGAACACCACCACACCCCGTTCGTCGTGGCGGTCAACCGGTTCGGGCCGGGACCGAACCTGCACGACGTGCGCAACGCCCTGGACCTGTCCAACGACGTCCCCCTGCTGGAGTGTGACGCCCGCCGCCGCGAGTCCAGCCGCGACGTCCTGGTCACCCTCGTCCGCCATCTGTCCCGGCACCGCCCGCCCTTGTCCGCACCGGAGAGGTCATCGTGAACAACAACGTGGGAGCCCCGGGGGCGGTCGTGCCCCCGGCCGCCCGAGGGCCCGCGCCCCTGTCGCCCGAGCACGAGTACGCCATGCGCTTCTACGGGCCCGACATCGCCTGCGACCCGGTGGCGCTCTACGAGGAGATGCGCCGCCACTACGGCCCGGTCGCACCCATCCTCCTCGACGGCGACATCCCCGCGTGGTTCGTCCTCGGCTACCGGGAACTGCACCACGTCTCCGACCGGCCCGAGTGGTTCGCCCGCGACTGCCGCCGCTGGAACATGTGGGACCACATCGACGACGCCTGGCCACTGATGCCGTACGTGATGTGGACCCCCTCGGTGATGTTCGCGGAGGGGGCCGAACACCAGCGGCGCGCGGGGGCGATCGGTGACGCCCTGGACGCCACGGACCGCGCCGACCTGCGCACCCTGTGCGAGCAGGTCTCGGACGGCCTGATCGACCACTTCGCCGGGGACGGTGAGGCCGACCTCGTCAGCCAGTACGCGCACCACATTCCGGCGGGGGTGATCGCCCGGCTGTACGGGCTGCCGCAGCAGGAGGTCCCTGAGCTGGTGCGGGACATCCTCGTCTCCCTCGACGTCACCGCCGACGCGGGTCAGGCCCACCATCGGGTACAGGAGCGGATGCGGCGGATCGTCGGCGAGCGCAGGTCCCACCCGCGCGACGACATCCCCTCGCGGCTGCTGCTCCACCCGGCGGGGCTGACCGACGACGAGGTGGTGATCGACCTCCTGGTGATCATGTCGGCGGCGCAGGCGCCCACCGGCAACTGGATCGGCAACACCCTGCGGCTGATGCTGCTGGACGACCACTTCTCCCTCACCCTCCAGGGCGGGCGCAGCAGCTCCGGTGAGGCGCTCAACGAGGTGCTGTGGAAGAACACCCCCACGCAGAACTTCATCGGCCGGTGGGCGGTGCAGGCCTGTGAACTGGGTGGTCGCCGGATCAAGCGCGGCGACCTGCTGGTGCTCGGCATGGCCGCCGCCAACGCGGACCCCCGGCTCAACACCGGGGACCTGGGGATCTTCGGCAGCAACCGGGCGCAGATGTCGTTCGGGCACGGGGAGCACGGTTGCCCGTTCCCCGCGCCCGAGGTGGCGGAGGTGATCGCCCGCACCGCCGTGGAGACCCTTCTGGACCGGCTGCCGGACGTGCGGATGGGGGTGCCGCCGGACCAGTTGCGGTGGCGGCCGTCCGTGTGGATGCGCGGACTCTACGAACTCCCCGCCCGGTACAGCCCCATCGCCGGTCGGGGCCGACGCCGCGCGGGTTAGCCACTCGCCCCGGACGTCCGTCCGCCCACCGGGCACGCGCCGGGGGTCAGCGGGCGCCGGTGGGCCTGGGAACGGGGGAGAACTCCAGGGGCAGTTCGCGCAGGCCCCGGGTGAACAGGCCCTCCTCCACCAGGGTGGCGCCCCCGGCCAGGCGTGCGTCCGGCATGGCGTCGAGCAGGTCGTTGACGGCCACCCGCACCTCCGCCTCGGCCAGCAGCGCGCCCACGCAGAAGTGGCGGCCGAGCGCGAAGGCCAGGTGTTCGGCGGCGGCGGAGAAGGACGTGGCCTCGGAGAGCTCCGGCCGGGAGACGTCGAAGCGGTCCGGGTCCGCGAACTGGTCGGGGTCCCGGTTGGCCGCGCCGATCAGGCAGGTGACGGTGGCCCCGGCGGGCACCGTCCCGCCGCCGACCTCCACGTCACGGCTGGCCTGGCGCATGATCATCTGCACCGGCGGGGTGAGGCGCAGCGACTCCACGAAGGCGCGGGGGACCAGCGACCGGTCCTCGCGGACCGCCGCCAGCTGGTCCGGGTGGGTGACCAGGTTGGCGAACAGGCCGGACAGCGCCTTGTCCGTGGTCTCCCCGCCCGCCGCGAGCAGGAGACTGCAGAAGGCCTTGACCTCCTCGTCGGTCATCCGGGTGCCGTCGACCTCGGCCTGGCAGAGCCGGGAGAGCAGGTCCTCACCGGGCCGTTCCCGGCGTTCGGCGATGATCGGGAGCAGGTACTCCGCGAACTCGTCCCTCGTACGGAGCCCGTTCTCGGTGACCCCGGGGTCCTGGGTGAGGTTGCCGAGGAAGGCGATGATCGCGGTGTACCAGTCGTGGAAGCGGTCGTGGTGGCTCTGGTCCAGGCCGAGCATGTCCACGATGACGTTGATCGGGAACCGGGTGGCGTACTGGGAGACCAGGTCGACCCGGCCCTCGTCCCGGAAGGCGTCGACGAGGGCGCGGCTGTTGCGCTCGATCACCGGGAGGAAGCGCTCCCGGAGTTCGCGGCCCCGGAAGGCGGGGGCGACCAGTGCCCGTCTGGTCGCGTGGTCGCGCCCGTCCAGTTGGAGGATGGTCCTTCCGTGCACCGGTTCCAGCTGCCAGCCGTAGTTGTCCGTGGAGAAGGCCCCCTCACGGTCCTGGAAGACCCGTCGTACGTCCGCGTACCGGGAGAGGACGTAGCTGGAGGTGGGTGCGTGCCACAGCAGGGGCTCGTGTTCACGCAGCAGGGAGTAGGCGGCGTAGGGGTCGTCGGAGAACTCGGGCGAGAGGAGGTCGGGGATGCTGGGTGCGCTGGTCACGTGGTCGGTCTCCCTACGGTGGTGCGGAGGTCCGGAGGAACCCTCACAGTAGGTACGCGTTCCGGCACGATCCACCCCTGTCCCCGTCGTGATGCGATTTCCGGGCGAAAAGGGAGAGAGGTCCGCTTCTCGGGTGTCCGAAACACATCCGAAGAGGGGCGATTCGGCTGTCCGGGAAGGGGGTGACCGTGGGCGCGCGGGGGCGTGCGGCGGCGGACGGCCCGACCGCGCCGCCGCCTCCACGTCGTTTTGGGGGTCAGGGTGCTAATTTGTCTGGATGGCACTGGGAGAGGCGGTTCTGGCGGCGCTGCTGGAGGGTGAGGCCTCCGGCTACGACCTGGCCAAACGGTTCGACGCCGGGGTCGCGAACTTCTGGTCGACGACCCCGCAGCAGCTCTACCGCGAACTCGAACGCCTGGAGGGCGAGGGCCTGCTCAGCGCCCGCGTCGTCCGGCAGGACCGCAGACCCGACAAACGCCTGTTCACCGTCACCGAGGCCGGGCGCGAGACGCTGCGCTCCTTCAGCCGACGGCCCGCCCGGCCCACCGCCATCCGCGACGACCTGCTCGTCCGGCTCCAGGCCGTGGACGAGACCGACGTGGACGCGGTGATCAGCGCCGTCGAGGACCGCATGGAGCTCAGCCGCGCCAAGCTCGAACGCTACGACCGCATCGCGGCCCGCATGCTCGACGGCCTCGACGAGGAACGGTACCTGCGCGAGGCCGAGCGGGTCGGTCCCTACCTCACCCTCCAGCGGGGCCGCTCCCATGAGCAGGAGAACCTGCGCTGGGGAGCGAGCACCCTGGCCATCCTCGAACGGCGCCGGGCCGACCGGGCCCCGGGCCGGGACGCCGGGGACGGGCCGTCCGCGACCGGGTGACCGGACCCGGACGACCGCGTCCGGTCAGGCCCGTGCCAGCACCTCCACGGTCCCCGCGCCGCCGTCGACCCGCACCACCCGGCGGCGCGGGGCGGGCAGGTCCCGGGGCGCCGCGCGGCGAACCGGGCCAGCGCGGCCTCGCGCTCGTCGTCCCGTCGGTCAAGGAGCGCGTCCACGCCCATGCCGCACGCCCTCGACCCGCCGGTCGATCCAGTCGGGCCCCCTTGAGACCACGTTCATGACTGGATGAGCTTGTGCGGACACGAGATCAACGCCAGGGGTCGGTCCGGCGTCCCCGTCGTGGACGGGGCGCCGGTGGTGGTCGGCTAGTTGAGGAGCCGCTGCCAGTTGGACGGCACCCGCTCGGCCGGGGCGGGAACCGGCTGGTTCAGGGGGTGCGAGGTCGGCGCGGCCAGCTCCGGCCCCTCGCCCGTCTGCTGGGTGCGGAAGTCGTAGAACCACTCCTCGCCGGGCTCGAAGCTCTGGACGATCGGGTGGCCGGTGGCCTCGAAGTGGCGGCTGCCGTGCTGGGCCGGGGAACTGTCGCAGCAGCCCACGTGCCCGCAGGCCGCGCACCGGCGCAGGTGCACCCACCAGCCGTTCCCGGTGAGGCACTCCTGGCAGCCGGTGCCGCTGGGCGGCGTGGTCGGGTCGATCTCGTTGCTCATGTCGTCACGCTAGTCACTGGAGGCCGCGCGGACGGTGAACAACGCGCGCCCGGTGGCCGCCGGTCCCGGCCGCGCCCGATACCCTCGTCGCCGGTCGCCCCGACCAACGGGCCCGCAGCCCGGGACCCGCACTACCTGGAAGGCACTCCATGAGCGAGGAGCTGTCCGTACGCGTCGACGGTCACGTCGGTGTCCTGGAGATCCACCGCCCGCCGAACAACCACTTCGACCTCGACGTCCTCACGGCGCTCGCGGACGCCGCCGAGGAGCTGGCGGCCGGTGACTGCCGGGCCCTCGTGGTCTGCTCGGAGGGCCGGAACTTCTGCGCCGGGGTGGACTTCGCCTCCGGCGGGGTCGGGGACTCCCCGGTGCGGACGCTCAGCGCCATCTACGGCCAGGGGCTGCGCCTGTACTCGCTGTCGATCCCCGTGATCGCCGCCGTTCAGGGAGCGGCGGTGGGCGGCGGGCTCGGTCTGGCCTGCGCCGCCGACTTCCGGGTGGCCGCCGCCTCCTCCCGGTTCCACGCCAACTTCGGCCTGCTGGGGCTGCACCAGGGGTTCGGCCTGAGCGTCTCCCTGCCACGGATCGTGGGCCAGCAGAAGGCCGCCGACATGTTCTACACCGCCCGCCGGATCACCGGTACCGAGGCGCACGCCATCGGTCTGGCCGACGTCCTCGTGGACGAGGAGCACCTGCGCGAGGAGGCGGTGAGCCAGGCCCGCCGCATCGCCCGGTCCGCTCCGCTCGCGGTGCGCTCGATGAAGGCCACCCTCCGCGCGGACCTGCTCGCCGCACTGCCCTCCGCCCTGGAGCGGGAGATCATCGAACAGACCAGGCTGTTCGACACCAAGGACAACGAGATCGGGGTCACCGCCTCCCTCAACCGCACCGGGCCCGTCTTCACGGGGGAGTGAACCGGAGGGAGTGAGCCGGGCGGGGTTCCGGGCCTGCTCAGGGAACGATCGAGTCGACGTAGCCGCCGTCCACCCGGACGGCGGCGCCGGTCGTCGCGGAGGCCAGCGGGGAGCTCAGGTAGGCCACCATGTTGGCGATCTCCTCGGGCTCGATCAACCGCTGGAGCAGCGACATCGGACGGTGCCGGACCATGAACTCGCGCTGGGCCTCATCCCAGGGCAGGTCACGGTCGACCAGCTCGTACACGAAGTCCTCCACCCCGCGGGTGTGGGTGGGCCCGGCGATCACCGAGTTGACGGTCACCCCGGTGCCCGCCGCCTGCTTGGCGAAGCCCCGGGTGACGGCGAGCAGCGCGGTCTTCGAGGCCCCGTAGTGGATCATCTCCGCAGGGATCGCGAGCGCCGAGTCGCTGGCGATGCTGAGCACACGTCCCCAGCCGCGCTCCGTCATCCCCGGCAGGGTGGCGCGGATCAGCCGTACGGCGGAGAGCACGTTGGTCTCGAAGTAGCGCCGCCACTCCTCGTCGCTGATCTCCAGCGCCGGGGCACTTCCGAACACCCCCAGGCTGTTGACCAGGATGTCCACCTCGGGAACGGCGGAGAGCACCGCGTCCGCGCCCTGCTCGGTGGTGACGTCGCCGGGGGCGGGGACCAGGTCCCGGTCCGGGGCCCGACCGGTCAGGGTGTCGATCGCCTCCGCCACCCGCTCCGGGCGGCGTCCGTTCACCGCGACCCGGGCGCCCGCGTCCGCGAGCACGGCCGCGACGGCCATCCCGATCCCCTGGGTCGAACCGGTGACCAGTGCGGTGGTGCCGGAAAGATCGATGCGCATGGGAACACAGTAGAAGGACGGGGCGGACCGGGTCCGCCCCGTCCGGGGTGTGTCGCCAGGGTCAGCTGAGGACCAGCCACAGCAGGCTGACGAGCAGGAAGCCCGACACGCCCAGCACCGTGGTCAGGACGGTCCACGTCCGCAGGCCGTCGGAGACCGACAGCCCGAGGTAGCGGGTCACCACCCAGAACCCGGAGTCGTTGACGTGCGACAGCCCGAGCGCCCCGAAGGCGATGGCCAGCGCGATCAGCGCCACCTGGATCGAGGAGTAGTCGCCGGTCAGCGTCATGTCCGCGAGCAGCCCCGAGGAGGTGAGGATCGCGACCGTCGCGGACCCCTGCGAGACGCGCAGCGCCAGCGAGAGGACGAACCCGAGCAGCAGGATCGGCAGGCCGGTCCCGGCGAGGGTGTCGGCGAGGGCCTCGCCCACCCCGCTCTCGGTGAGCACGCGGGCGAACGCCCCGCCCGCCCCGGTGACCAGGACGACCACGGCCACCGGCGGCAGCGCGGCCTCCATGACCTCACCGATGTGGGAGGTCGACCACCCGCGCCGCACCCCCAGCAGGAAGTACGCGAGCACCAGGGCCACCAGCAGCGCGAAGACCGGGGCGCCCACGAACGACAGCACGGGCAGCAGCGGGTGGTCCTCGGGAAGGACCGCCGCCGAGGTCGTGCCGACCATGATCAGGGCCAGCGGCGTGAGGATCAGACCGAGGACGGTCCACACGCTGGGCGGGGTCTCGGTCAGGCTGAGGGTCCCGGTGGATCCGTTGGCACCGGAGCCGCCGGAACCGGCCCGCCCCGCGTCGCCGTCGGCTCCGCCGCCGAACGCCTCGAACTGAGCACGGGTCGCCGCCAGCATGGGGATCCCACGGCGGGTGAGCCGCTTGGACACGTGGTGCGCGATCACGGCCAGCGGCGCGCAGACGATCAGGCCGAGGATCAGGATCCAACCGATGTCGCCCTCAAGCAGCGCGGCCCCGCCGACGATGCCCGGGTGGGGCGGCACGGAGACGTGCACCGCCAGCATGATCCCGGCCACCGGCAGACCGAACCTGACCGGGTCGACCCCGGCCGCCTTCGCGAACCCGTAGATGATCGGCACGAGGATGATGAAGCCGACGTCGAAGAAGACGGGGACGGCGAGGACCAGCGCGGCCCCGGTGAGGGCGGCGGCGACCCGCTTGGGCCCCAGCCAGCCGGTGAAGCGCCCGGCCAGGCTCTCGGCGCCGCCGGACACCTCGATCATGCGGCCGAGCATCGCGCCCAGGGCCACCAGCAGCGCCACCGAACCCAGGGTCCCGCCCATACCGGCGGTGATCGTGGCGATGACGCCGAGCTGTTCGGGTGCGTCGGCGGTGGCTGGGACGGTGACCAGGGGCATGCCCGAGACAAGACCGACGAGGATGCTCACCAGGAGCAAGGCCACGAACGCGTGGACCTTGAAACGGATGATCAGCACCAGCAGCAGCGCGATGCCGCCCGCCGCGATGCCCAGAAGGGTGAGGGCGCCCATGGGTCGCTACTCCTTGTCGGTGGGTTCGGGTGCGACGACACGGATCACGGCGGAGTCGTCGGCGGAGCCCAGCCCCTGGCCCTGCCCCAGCAGGTACAGCTGCTCGGCGGTGGCCGCCAACGGTGTCGCCAGTCCGACGGAGCGGCTCGCGGAGGTCACGATGCCCATGTCCTTGACGAAGATGTCGAGTCGGCTGAGCACCTCGGCGCCCTCCTCCTCGTAGGCCTGGAGCATGCGGGGCCCGCGGTTGCCCAGCATGAACGAACCGGCCGCGCCGGCGCCCAGCGTCTCCAGGGTGGTCCCGGGGTCGAGGCCCAGCGATCGGGCCAGGGCCAGTGCCTCGGCGGCCGCCGCGATGTGCACGCCGCACAGCAGCTGGTTGACGGTCTTGAACGCCTGGCCGTCGCCGGGACGGTCACCGATCACGCTCAGGGTCGAGGCCAGGCGCCGCAGCACCGGGTCGGCGGCCTCCCGCGCCTCGGGGGTGGCACCGACCACGATCAGGAGGTCGCCCTCCCCGGCGCGGACCGGACCCCCGCTGAGCGGGGCGTCCACCAGGAGCAGGCCGCGCGGGGCCAGTTCCTCGGCGGTCGCGGTGACCGTGTCCACCCCGACGGTACTGGTCAGGACCAGGACGGTGCCGGGGGTCAGGGCCTCGACGATGCCGTGTTCACCGAAGAGCACGTCGCGCAGCTGGGCGCCGTCGCGCACCACCAGCACCACGGAGCCGACCCCGGCGACGGCGTCGGCGGCGCGCTCGAAGGGCACCACTCCGGCCTCGGCGGCCAGGTCGCGGCGGGCGGCGGCGATGTCACAGCCGTGGACGGTCATCGTCCCGGCCAGGCGGGCGGCCATCGGCAGGCCCATGGCGCCGAGGCCGATGACGGCGACGCTCGAAACGGGGCTGGTGGTCATGGTCGGACTCCGGTGTTCGTGGCTTCGGTGACGGGGGTGCCGTCTCCGGTGCGGGTGGACAGGGCGCTGAGGCGGTCGACGACCTCGGAGAGCGAGTCGTCGGCGCCGACGTTCCCGGCGAAGACGACGTAGGGGATGCCGGTGGCCGGACCGCCGACCGGCTCCCACAGGGAGACCAGGCCGGGCAGCATCGGGCCGCGCACCAGGGCGCGGTGGATGCCCAGCCCGAGCGAGGCGACGTCGCTGGAGGTGATCCCGCCCTTGGCGACCACGAAGCGAGGCGCGCGGCGGGCGAGGGTGTCGGACACGCAGCGAACGAGGGCGGCCGAGACCTCCCGGGCGATGGCCAGGCTGGCGGCGGGGTCGTCGCTCTGGCGCAGCAGCCGCGAGGTGTGCAGGATGACGTCGTGGTCGGCCAGGCCCCCGACGATCGCGTCGACGGTGCGGGCCACGGCGGCCTCGCGGGCGGACGGGTCGAGGACGTCGTCCACGTCGAGTTCGATCACGCGGGCACCGGGGTGCCGGTCCACCAGGACGGCGAGCTGGCGGGTGGTGAGCGCGACGTGGGAACCGACCACCACGAGTCCGCCGGGGGCGTCCGCGCCGGTCCGGATCTCGTCCTCGCCCAGGGGTGCCCGGGCCTCCAGGCCGATGCGGGCGCGCACGAACGGCGGGCCGACCCGGTAGACGAACCTGCGGCCCCGGCGTTCGGCGGCGATGAGGGCCAGGGAGAGGACGCGCAGGTCCTCCTCCGACTCGGCGTCCACCACCACGGGAGCGGCGTCGCGCTGGTCCAGGAGACGGGCGGTGACGGCGTCGGTGTCCCCTCCGCGCAGCAGGGCGAGGTCGATGACGGTGACCTCGCCGGCGGGTACGGCGCCCCCGGTCTTCTCCTCGACCCAGGCCCGGAGGTCGGAGCTGCGGTAGCCGAAGGTGGCGTCGCGGGCGAACTCGGTCTCCGCGACGGGGGTGAACTCCGTGCCCGAGCGCGTGTAGTGGACGCCGCCGACGGTGACGCGTCCGGCGTCGGGGAAGGCCGGGACGATGACGACGCCGTCGACGCCGGGGTCGCCCAGCTCCTGGAGGGTGGTGTCGATGACCCGGGGTTCGAGCGGGTAGTGGCCGCGCAGGGTGGAGTCTCCCCGGCTGGCGAAGACCAGCGGTCGGTCCCCGGCGGCGGCGCGGGCGTTGCGCACCACCTCGGCGTTGCGGGCCCCGGCCTCGGCCGGGTCCAGGCTGCGGGTGTTGGTGAGGACGTAGACGGCGAGCGTGTCCTGCGCGAACGCCCATCGCAGGTCGTCGACGGACCAGCGGGTGAGCACGGGCAGACCGTGCACTGACTGCGTGCCGGTCGGGTCGTCGTCGAGGACGACGATGACGGAACCGGCGGCGGTGGCCTCCCGCGCCACGGCGGACGCGGAGACGGGGCTCGGTGCCCCGGCGGAGGTGAGGACTTCGTGGGGATCGACCATGGAAACTCCCTTGTAAGACATCAGACATCTTATGTTAAACGGCGTGGTCGTCAAGCGTGATGTCACAGGAATTACCAGGTGAGGGCGGCAAGAAGCCCGAGCGCGGACGGTCCGGGCTCGGGCTGATCGTCAGTGAGGGCCGGTGGGCGAGGCCGTTCGGGGGTGGAGTGGCCGGTGTGTGCGCCGGTGCTGGTCAGTCGGTCAGGCCGAAGACGTGCTCGCGCAGATCGCGGGAGGTCTGCGCCATGTGGCCCTCCATCGCCAGCCGGGCGGTCTCGGGGTCCCCGGAACGGATCGCCTCCAGCACCCTGCCGTGCTCGTCGATCGCGTGGGTCTGGATGGCCGGAATGGACGAGGTCTGTCGGCGTTTCTCGCGCATCACCCGCGACAGCGGCTCGAACAGCACGGCCACGAACACGTTCCCGGTCGCGGACAGGATCACGTCGTGGAAGCGGATGTCGTGCTCCACGAACCCCGCGAGGTCACCCCGCGCGTGGGCGTCGCGCATCCCCTGGAGGGCCTCCTCCAGTGCGGCGAGGTCGGCCTCGTCCCGGTGCTCGGCGGCCAGCGCGGCGGCGCCGGTCTCGATCATCCGACGCACCTGGATGAGCTGGAGCGAGGCGGTGAGGTCGTCGCCCCCGCGCACCGTGGCGCGCAGTACCGCCTCCAGCCCGGTCCACTCGTCCACGGGGCGTACCAGCGTGCCGCGCCCCCGCGCCACCTCGACCACGTTCTGGGCCTGGAGGGTCCGGATCGCCTCGCGCACGGTCAGGCGGCTGACGTCGAACTCCTGGCCCAGCTCGTTCTCCGAGGGCAGCCTGCCACCGGAGGGCAGGTCACCGTCGACGATGCGGTCCAGGAGCGACTGGGCGATCTCGTCCGCGAGCAACGGCCTCGGCACGACACTTCCTCTCGGGCGGGGGAGACGGCGGGGTCGCGTAGCCCGGCGGTGCCCACCGACCCCTGGCACCCCAGGGGGGTGCGCGGCAACGCAACCCTATCGCCGCCGCCCGACCCCGGCTCCCGGCCTGGCGCGAGGTCGCGGGAGCCGGGGCGTTCTCAGGAGGGGGCGGTGCGGTCGGCGGGTCTGGAGAGGGATCTGCTGGTTCCCATGGAATGCCTTTCGCGTCGGAGCATCGAGGCGGCGCCGGTCGGGGGAGGAGTTCCCGACCCTTTCCCGTTTTCGGCCGTCAGGGCATCATTGCTGGTGGAAGCGGTGCCTTCGAGGCCGCCACCCCGGTTCGGGGTATCCAACAGAGTGCGGCACGGGAAATCGAAAGGGCAAGCGAATCCCCCCAACTCATTCGGGCAAGAGGCCATTCCGGGGGAGGAATGTCGGTAATCCTCCGCAAAGGGGCGGGGGAGGGATCGGTGCGGCCCCGGGTTTCGGCCTGGTCGGTGGGGTCGGAACGGTCACGCCGTACGGGGCGGCGCCAGAGAGTCGGTGATCAGGACGGTGGTCGGCAACCGCCGTCCCCTCGGCCGGTCGTCGCGGTCCCCGTCCACCATCGCGGTCAGCGCGGTCACCGCCGCGCGGCCCAGCTCGTCGGCGGGGGTGCGCACGGCGGTGATCGGCGGCCCCGGCAGGTCGGCCAGGGCGATGTCGTCGGCCGCTGCGACGCTGATGTCCTCCGGAACCCGCACGCCGAGGCGGCCGAACTCGAACATCACTCCCAGCAGGAGCAGGCTGTTGTAGACCAGCACGGCCGTGCAGCCGGAGTCGACGATCCCGCGCGCGGCGGCCACCCCCTCGGCGAACGCCGGGCGCACCGGGCCGTGGACCCGTACCCGCAGGCCGGAGCGGGCCGCGTGCTCGACCAGCTCCGCGCGCCGGTGCCGGTCCATCCACGAACTCGGCGGTCCCGCGAGGTAGGCGACCTCGCGGTGTCCCAGTTCCACCAGGCGGTCGTAGACCTCGCCCAGGCCGCCGGGGGTGTCGACGGTGAACGAGGCCAGCCCCGGCACGCGACGGTTGATCGCCACCACCGGCTTGCGCGCGTGTGCCTCCTTCAGATCGGCGGCCGAACTCACCGGGGACTGCACGGCGAACCCGTCCACCCGGTCCTCCAGTTCGTGGAGCGCCTCCGCCTCGCGGGCGGGGTCGCCGCCGGTGACGGCGATGATCACCCGGCGGCCGCTCTCGGCCGCCAGGTCCTGGGCGGCCGTGGCGGTGGTGGAGTAGAAGGGGTTGTCGAGGTCGGGGACGAGCATGGCGAAGAACCCGCTGCGCCCGGTGGTCAGCGCCCGGGCGGCCGGGTTGGCGCGGAACCCCAGGCGCTCGGCCGCGTCGCGCACCCGTACCAGGGTGGACGCGGCGACCATCGACGGCCGCGACATCGCCCGCGACACGGTGGACGCCGAGACGCCGGCCTCCCTGGCCACGTCGTCCAAGCTCGCCATTCCCACTCCTCGCAGGTCACAGTGCCCCCGGTCACAATCGCGACCGTGGGGTTGGCTGGGTGCCCACCTGAAGGTTACGGTGTTGCAAGCGCTTGCAGAAGCGCTTGCAGGTGTCATCGCAGATGAGACACGCAACAAACACCGAACAACCGCCGCCAGCGACCGGGAGAGTGGAATTGTCCCGCCCGTCACCCACCGCAGAGGCCGCCCGAGTCGCTTCGCGCCGCCGTCTCCTCCCACGCCCGCCCGTCACGGTCCTGCTCGTCCCCGGGCTGGCCGTGATGCTCTTCGCCTTCTGCTATCCCGTCGTGGCCACCCTCGCCTGGCCGCCGGACGGTGACCCCGCCACGGTCGCGCGGGAGACCGGGAGCCTCCTCAGCGACCCCTACCTTCTCCCGGTGATCGCGCGCACCGTCCGCGTCGCGGTCCTGACCACCGCCCTCTGCCTGCTCATGGGCTTCCCGGTGGCCTACCTCATCTCGCGGGCACCCGGCCCCTGGCCCGGCCGACTCCTGGCCCTGGCGATCTTCCCGCTCCTGCTCAACACCGTCGTGCGGACCTACGGCTGGATCGTGGTCCTCGGCGGCAACGGCCTGATCAGCAAGATCAGCGAGGCCCTGGGCCTGGGCCGGGTCCAGCTGCTCTACACCGAGACCGCGATCGTGCTCGGCCTGGTCCAGCTGTTCCTGCCCCTGATGATCCTGTCCGCCTACTCCAGCCTCTCCCAGCAGGACCACCGCCTGGAGGAGGCCGCCCGCGGCCTGGGCGCCTCCCCCGGCCGAGCCTTCCGCGACGTCGTCTTCCCCCTCGCCCTGCCCGGCGCGCTGGTCGGGTGCACCCTGGTCTTCGCGGGCGCGGTCACCGCCTTCACCACGCCCCAGCTGCTCGGCGGCCCACGCGAGCGGCTCCTGTCCACCCTGCTCTACAGCCGGGTCAACGTCAGCCTCGACTGGCCCTCCGCCAGCGCCATCGCCCTGGTGATGACCGCCCTGGTGCTGGTGGTCGGCGCGCTGTCCGGTCGGCTCGGCAAGATCGGGAGCACCACCTCATGATCCTGCGACGTCCGTTCCTCTCCCTGCTCGCGGCGGCCGCCTTCGTGCTGATGCTCGGCCCCGTGGTGATCCTGGTCGGGGTCGCCTTCACCGCCGGAAGCACCCTCGCGTTCCCGCCGGAGGGCCTGTCCCTGCGCTGGTTCTCCGCCGCGCTGGACTACGGCCCCTTCATCGACTCCTTCGGCACCAGCATGGTCGTCGCCGCGGTCTCGACCGTGATCGCGCTGGCCCTGGGCGTCCCCGCGACCCTGGCGCTGCACCGGGGCAACCCGCGCGGCCGCCGGATCATGGAGAACCTGTTCTTCGCCCCCATCGTGGTCCCCGAGCTGGTCCTGGGCCTGGCCCTGTTCCAGCAGCTCATGGTGGGCATGCGGGTGACCGCGCTCGGCGCGCTGATCATCGGCCACACCGTCCTGCTGCTCCCGTACACCGTGCGGGTGGTCGGGGCCTCGCTGGCGCTGGCCGACGCACGCCTGGAGGAGGCCGCGCGCGGGCTGGGCGCGGGCCCGGTCCGCACCTTCCTCACGGTGACCCTGCCGGTGATGGCGCCGGGCATCCTCTCGGCCACCATCCTCGCCTTCATCACCTCCCTCAACAACGTTCCGCTGTCCCTCCTGCTCACCGGCCCGGGCGTGGCCACCCTGCCGGTGGAGATGCTCAACTACGTCCAGTCCTCGTTCGACCCGGTGGTCGCGGCGGTCAGCGTGCTGCTCCTGGCGCTCAGCGTCGCCGTCGCCCTCACCACCGAACGCCTGGTCGGTTTCACGAAGGTCTTCGGTCGATGACCGGGAAGCCCGCCCTCCGGGAAGAAGGAGACACACAGATGACACCCGTCGTCGAACTCGACCGCGTCAGCCACCTCTTCGGGGCGCGGGGCGGAAAGGGCGGCACCACCGCCGTCGCCGACCTGGACCTGACCGTGCGCCCGGGGGAGTTCACCACCCTGCTGGGCCCCAGCGGCTGCGGCAAGACCACCACCCTGCGGATGATCGCCGGGTTCCTCCAGCCCACCTCCGGGCGGGTCCTGCTGGAGGGCGTGGACGCCACCCGCACCCCGCCGGAGAAGCGCAACATCGGCATGGTCTTCCAGTCCTACGCGCTGTTCCCGCACATGACGCTCCGCGACAACGTCGGCTACGGGCTGCGCACCCGCAAGGTCGCCTCCGCCGAGGCGAAGCGGCGCGCGGAGGAGGCGCTCGACCTGGTCGGCCTCGCCCACCTGGCCGACCGCAAGCCCGCCGAGCTCTCCGGCGGTCAGCAGCAGCGCGTGGCCCTGGCGCGCGCCGTGGCCATCCGTCCCTCGGTGCTGCTGCTGGACGAACCACTGTCCAACCTCGACGCCCAGCTCCGCGTGCAGATGCGGCGCGAGCTCCTGCGGGTCCAGCGCGAGACCGGTCTGACCGCCGTCCTGGTCACCCACGACCAGGACGAGGCGCTGGAGCTCTCCGACACGATGGTCATCCTCAACAACGGGCGCCTGGAGCAGCAGGGGTCGCCCCGGGACGTCTTCCCCCGTCCCGCCAACCGCTTCGTGGCCGAGTTCCTGGGCTACGACAACTTCCCGGAGGTGCCCGGGCACGGACCGGTCACCGTCCGCCCCGAACACGTGCGGCTGCTCTCCGGCGACGCCCGCGAGGACTCCGGGGAGACCGGACTGGACGGCACCGTCGGTGAGGTCACCTTCCAGGGCAGCAACTGCCTGGTCGAGGCGGTCATCAACGGGGCCGAGGGCCCGGGGGCGGCCCTGCGGGTCCTGCACCCCGGCGACGACCTGCGCCCCGGCGACCCCGTCCGCATCGTCCTGCCCCACCGCCACCTGGTGGAGCTGCCCGCCAGCGAGGTGACCGGATGAACCGTCCCGCGCGCCTCACCGCGACCCTCGCCGGGGCGCTGGCCCTGGCCACGGTGACCGCCTCCTGCGCACCCGTCCGCGAGGACGACCCCGACACCCTCGTGGTCAGCACCTTCGCGTTCGCCACCGAGGAGTTCACGCAGGTCGTCGCCGAACCCTTCGAGGCCGAGACCGGCATCCGGGTGGTCCTGGACACCGGGAACAACGCCGGGCGCCTCACCAAGCTGCGGATCAACTCCGAGCGGCCCGACACCGACGTCGTGCTGATCTCCGACTACTACGCCCAGATCGGCAAGGACATGGGGCTGTTCGCCCCGGTCAGCAACGAGGACGTGCCCAACCTCGACGCCATCCAGCCCTGGGCCGTGGACCCCGACGGCTACGGCCCCGCCTACACCTTCCAGCTCCTGGGCCTGATGTACCGGACCGACATGGTGGACGAGGCGCCCGAGTCCTGGGACGACCTCTGGGAGAAGCCCGAGGGCGGCTACGCGCTGCCCGACATCTCCGTGTCGGCGGGCCCGATGTTCGTCCTCGCCGCGGGGGAGCACTTCGGATCCGGCCCCTCCGACGCCGACGCCGGGTTCGAGGCGCTGGCCGGGATCGGCCCCGACGCGCTCCAGTTCTACACCGGCTCCACCGAGCTCACCAGCCTGCTGGAACGCGGCGAGATCGCCATGGCGCCCGGACTGGACAACTTCGCCATGGGGTCGGTGGAGGCCGACCAGCCCGTGGGCTTCGCCGTCCCCGACGAGGGAAGGGTGATGACCGCCAACACCGTGCAGGTGGTGGAGGGAGCCCCGAACCCGGCCGGGGCGCTGGCCTTCACCGACTTCCTGCTGCGGCCCGAGATCCAGGAGGGGATGGCCGAGGCCCTCTACGACAAACCCGTCGCGCTGGGGGCCGAACCCACCCCGCTCATGGAGGAGGTCTCCCAGGAGGCGGCCACGGACCCCGTCGCCAGCGGCTACCACCAGGGCGACCTCGCACTGCTGGCGAACGAGCGGTCGGCCTGGCTCGACCGCTTCACCGAGGAGGTGGCCAGGTGAACCCCGTCGACGGAGGAGGACCCGTGCCCACACCCGTCGTGATCGACTGCGACCCCGGCGTCGACGACGCCGTCGCCCTGCTGCTCGCCCTGGCCTCACCGCTCCTGGACGTGCGCGGGGTGACCACGGTCGCGGGCAACGTCTCGCTCACCGACGTGAACCGCAACGCCGCCCACGTGCTGGACCTGGCCGGGGCGCCCGTCGAACTCCCGCTGGTCTCCGGGCTGGCCGGGCCGATCGCCCGCACCTCCCGGATCCGGGACGAACCCATGCACGGCGCCGGGGGACTGGGCGGGCTGGTGCCCGACTCCCCGCCCCGGCCCCTGACCCCGGGTCACGCCGTGGACTGGCTGGCCGAACGCGCCCTGGAGTCCCCGGGCGAACTGACCCTCGTGGCGATCGGACCGCTGTCCAACGTCGCCGCGATGCTCGCCCGCCACCCCGAGGCCGGACCGGCGTTCCGGGAGATCGTCGTCATGGGCGGGGCCGCCTTCGCCCAGGGCAACGTCACCCCGGCGGCGGAGTTCAACTTCCACGCCGACCCCGAGGCCGCCCGCTACGTGCTGGAGTCCGGCCTGCCGGTGAGGATCGTGGGCCTGGACGTCACCCGCACCGCGCTGTACCCGCTCACCGAGGCCGAGTACCTGGCGACCCTGCCCGGCACCGCCGGGATCGCCGGGGACCTCCTGCGCGCCTACGCCGTGCGCTACCTGGAACGGTTCGGCGTCCCCGCGGTCCCCGTGCACGACGCCCTGGCCGTCGCGGCGGTCAGCCACCCCGACCTGATCGGCTGGGAGGAGGGCAGCGCGTCCGTGGAGTGCTCCGGCGAACTCACCCGGGGAGCCCTCGTCGCGGACGTGCGCACACCCGACCGGACACGCCACGTGCGCGTGGGACGTACCGTCGACGCCGACGCGTTCTCCGCCCTCCTCACCGAGGGCATCGCCCGCCACACGCACCCCGCCTGACCCGGCACCCGCACCCGCCCGAACCAGGCACGCACTCCGCCTCCTGAACCAGGCACACGCCCACCCGAAGGGAACCCGACACCGATGTCCCACGCCCAGCTCAGCGCCGACCTGCTCATCCGAGGCGGGGAGGTCGTCTCCGTGCACACCGGCCAGGTGTGGCGGGCCGACGTCGCCGTGACCGGTGACCGCGTCCGCGCGGTGCTGCCCCCGGGGACCCCGGTGGAGGCCGACCGGACCCTCGACGCCACGGGGCTCGTCGTCGCGCCCGGCTACGTGGACGCGCACATGCACATCGAGAGCTCGCTGCTGGCACCGGCCGAGTTCGCCCGGGTCACGCTGGCGCGCGGCACCACGACCGTGCTCGCGGACGCCCACGAGATCGTCAACGTCGCCGGACGCGACGGGCAGGCCTGGATGATCGAGCAGGGCCGGGACACCGCGCAGTCCATGCGCTGGGCGGTGCCCTCGTGCGTGCCAGCGCTCGACGGGTTCGAGACGGCCGGAGCGCGGCTCGACGACACCGACATCGCGGAGATGCTGGAGTGGGAGGGCGTCACCACCCTCGGTGAGGTCATGGACTACCGGGCGGTGGTCAACGGCGACCCCCGCATGCACGCCATCATCGACGCGGCCCGGCGCCGGGGCGTGCGCCTGGACGGGCACTGCCCCAACCTCTCCGGCGCGGAACTGGGCGAGTACCTGTGGGCCGGGATCGACTCCGACCACTGCAAGAACACCGCCGAGGTCGCCGTGGAGAAGGCCCGCCTGGGTATGCTCCTCATGCTCCAGGAGAAGTGCCTGACTCCGGAGGTGGTGCGGGCGCTCCTCGACCTGCCGCACCTGCCCGACTTCTGCCTGGTCACCGACGACATCGTGGTGGACGCGATCGTGACCACCGGCCACCTGGACCGGGTGGGTTCGGTGGCTCTGGAACGCGGACTGCCCCCGATCGCGGTGCTGCGGGCGCTCACCCTCCAGCCCGCCCGCAGGCTGGGTCTGGACGACCGGGGGACCGTCACCCCCGGCAAGCGCGCCGACCTGGTGCTGCTGCGTTCGCTCACCGAACTCACCCCCGTCGTGACCGTCGCGGGCGGCCGGGTGGTGGGCCGCGACGGCGCCCCCGTCGAGGGCCCCGGTCCGGCGCCCGACCACCGGTTCGGTGCCACCGTCCGGATCGCCGCCCCCGACACCGGGACCGCGCGCTGGCGGGTGGACCTGCCCGACGGCGACCACGCCTTCCGCGCCATGCGGGTGAACGGCGTGGACACCTACACCGAACCGGACGAGGTGGTGCTCCCGGTCCGCGACGGGGTGGTGGACTGGCAGGGCCGTACCGCCGTGGTGGCGGTCTTCGAGCGCCACACCGGGAACGGCGGGGTGGCCTTCGCCCCGGTCGTCGGTCAGAACCTCGGGGCGGGTGCGTTCGCCACCACCTACGCCCACGACAGCCACAACCTCACCGTCGTGGCCACCACCGAGGACGCCCTGCTCACCGCCGCCGCCGACGTGGTGACCTGGGGCGGCGGCATGCGGCTGGTCCGCGAGGACGGGCCGGGCGCCGGCCTGCCCCTGCCCATCGGCGGGGTCATGTCGGAGCGGCCCGCCGACGAGGTGGCCGAGGCCTCCCGCCTGCTCCGCGCCGAGCTGGCCGCCTGGGGGTGGGAGAACCGCAACGCCTTCATGAGCCTGTCGACCCTCACCCTCGCGGTCTCCCCGAGCGTGAAGATCACCGACCGGGGGCTGGTGCGCGTGGTGGACCGGGCCTGGGAGCCGGCGACCGTTGTCAGAACTCCCCCGGCGACGTAGAACCAAGGGGTGAGACCGGCCGCACCCGGCGGCCGGGCCGCCCCTTGCCCGCAGGAGGCCGTCATCGCACCCCCCGACTCCGGCTGTCCGTACCGTCTGCGCCCCGATGGCACCGCCTTCCACGAGGAGGTCGCCGAACTGCGTCAACGTGAGCCCGCCGTCCGTGTGGAGCTCCCCGGGAACCTGGTCGCCTGGGCGATCACCCGACACGACCTCCTCCGGGAACTGCTGGGCGACCCGAGGGTCTCCCGGGACTTCCGCGCGCACTGGCCCGACCACGACCAGGTCGGACACGACTGGCCACTGGCGGCCCTGGTGTTCCTGGAGAGCTTCATCAACCGCTACGGGGAGGAACACCGGAGGCTGCGCCGCAAGGTCACCCCCGCCTTCACTCCCGGGCGCATCCGCCGGATGGAGGACACCGTCCGCGAACGGGCCCGCGTCCTGGTCGCGGACATCGCCTCGGTCGAACCCGGCCAGGAGGTGGACCTGCGGGCGACCCTGGCCCGCCCGCTCACCATGTGGGTGATCTGCGAGCTCTTCGGGGTCCCCGAGGACCTGCGGGAACGGCTCGGCACGGTGATGGACGCGGTGGTCGACACCACCGTCGAGCCGGAGGTGGTCGTGGCCCAGCAGATGGAGCTGCTGACCTGCCTGGAGTTGCTCGCGGAGCACAAGCGCGCCCACCCCGCCGAGGACCTCACCGGTGACCTGATCTTTCCGAGCGACGGTGAGCCGCTGCCGCACGCCGACCTCGTCGGCACGCTCCTCCTCATGATCGGCGCCGGGTACGAGACGACGGTCAACCTCATCGCCAACTCGGTGCACTCGCTACTCGCGCACCCCGAGTACCGCGACCGCCTGGTCGCGGGTTCGCTGGCGGCCGAGGAGGTGGTGGAGGAGTCGTTGCGCCTCGACCCGCCCGCCAAGTACGTGCCGCTGCGCTACGCGGTCGAGGACATCGACGTCGAAGGGGTGCTCATCCGTAAGGGGGAGCCGATCCTGGTGGCCTTCGGCGCCCCAGGACGGGACCCGGCCCTGAACCCGGACCGCCCGGAGGTCTTCGACCCTGACCGGGAGACCAAGGAGCACCTGTCCTTCGGCCACGGGGCGCACTACTGCGTGGGCGCCCACCTGGGCCGGATGGAGGCCAGGGTGGCGTTGGAGGAGCTGTTCGGGGCCCTGCCGGGGCTCGTGCTCACCGAGGAGGGACGGGCCCGGACCCCGATCCCGTCCCTGCTGATCAACGGCCCCCTGCGGGTTCCGGCCGTTCCCCACCCCACCGCCTGACCGGGTCGGGGGGAGCATGGATTCGACTCATGAGGAGAAGCCGGGCGGCCTGGAAACGCTGTCGGGGTTCGCAGCCGTCAAGCAGCCGGGCGGTGTGACGCAGCAGGATCATCTCCCGTAGGAGCAGTGCCAGTGCGGGCACGCCGGTGGCGATCGCAGTACAAAGAACGGCCGTCACCGGGAGTGCCTCGCACGGATCTCAGCTGTGATCTTGTCCGCGTAGGGGTGAGGCGATTGACACCGTCCCAGACAGCGGAAGTCCGCCCAAGCCTCTCCCAACTTGATGGAATCCGGGTTGAGACCCCAGCCGCGGCCTAGATCGAGCGTGGGTGAGATGATTCCACTCCGGAACAGGTCTTCAATTACTGTCTCCGTGCGGGTTCCGCAGCACCACTCGAATACGACGTCGAGATAGCCGTGCGTATAGGTGTTGACCCAATGGTGTTCACGTTCAATGATGTTGAGCAGAGCAGGGCGTCGGAGAAGGCGGCTCAAAAGCCAATCTCGATGGCTGCGCCATGGTTGGCCTTTCCTGGAGTTCAGTGACCACCAGAATTCATTTCTTGAATTCTCATGGCGGTGAGTCTGGTCCGGATGGCTTCTCCATGTCGCATAGCACTGGGCGGTGTCCTTGGGAAATTTTTGACGCCACCGGGTGTCGGTGTTCCTGAGGAGGACGGAAGCTCCACCGCCCAGTTGGTGGAGTAGTAGCTCGTCGCCACGGTCCGCGGCTGGTCGTAGACCTGGAACGCCGAGGATGCCGCCGTATTCAAAGTCGTACCGGGGGAGTAGTTCTCGTACGACAGTGTTGGCCATCTCGGGATGGAGATGTAGCACCGGTTGTGCTGGATGGGGGTCGACCCTCACGATTCCGAGAGCCACGCTGTCCAGCTGTGAGTCCTGGAGGCCGTTGGCGAGAACGTTCACGATGAAGGCTTCGAGGCTCCGTTGGCGCTCGGAACCTCCGTCAGGTACTGGCTGTTGTATCGAGATGAAGCCTTGTCCGGCCCACGTCAGACAGTCGTGCAGAGGTGTACCGGTGGCCTTGGAACAGAGCTTCGCAACTTCTGCGTGAAGGTGAGGCGGCTCAACTGAGAGGGGTTTCCGGTTAGAGAGGAATCCCTGTTCGGCCCACCTCCTACAGCTTGCGTAGGGGGCTCCGCTGGCCTTCGAGTGTGCGCGGGCAGCACGTTGCGCATTGGACTTAGACACACGTCTCCCTCAATGCTCCCCCGTTGAGCGTGCAGAGGCAGGTGAGTAAATCCTGCGGAAAACGGGCCTGGCTCGCGGAGGTTCGGGAGAACCTTTTTCCCACCTTAGGGCTACGGGGTGCCCAGGATGAAGGGAGTGTCACCGCTTCGACGGGGTCAATGTATCTGCACCCGATTGGCTATTGCAAGCGGTGTACTACTCCGGGATGCAAGAAGTGATGGATTCAGATGTCCCAAAGTCTCTTATATCGGGCATTCGCTTGGTGAAAGCTGTTGCGAGAAGACTGTGGCGCCCGTAGGTTCCTCGAACACCGTGGACCATCCGCACCTCAACCCCAAGGAGCACGTTGAACTCCACGCCAACTGCCCCCGAGTGTGTGTTCTGCAAGATCGTGGCGGGTGAAGCACCTGCACACCGGATCTGGGAGGACGAGACACACCTGGCATTCCTATCGATCTTCCCCAACACCGAAGGCTTCTCGGTGGTGATCCCCAAGGCCCACCGCACCAGCTACGTGGTGGATCTGGAACCGCAGGAGTACGCGGCCCTGCGCCTGGCCGCACGCGAGGTCGCTCGCTGCCTGGACGCGGCCTTCCCCGACGTGGCGCGCACCGGAATCATGTACGAGGGCTACGGGGTCGACCACGCGCACGCGAAGCTCTTCCCGATGCACGGGACCGTGGGCAACGCGAGGGAGGACTGGCGCGAGGTGGCGTCCCGCATCGACGGCTACTTCGACACGTACCAGGGGTACCTGTCGTCCCATGACCACCAGCGTGCCGAGGACTCCTGGCTCGCTGACGTCGCCAAGCGGGTCAGGGCCGCCAACCCCTGATGGGTAACGCTGGTAACGCGTTCCACGGGTTGTGGAGCGATCTGGTTGATGTGGGGAAGGCAGTAGTCATGAAGCCCTCCGTCGTCAACCATGGAGCTGCCGTGAGTGTCCGCGAATCGTCGGAAGGTTTGATGTGATCCTGACCAGGGAGGAATTCACGCAGCAGTTCCTCGACTTCGAGCACGCCACCTGGAAGCTGGAGACCCGGGATCGATACAACGTCTCCAGCGAACAGGAAGAGTTCGATTACTGGTTGCGTACCGGTGACACGTCCCTCGAAGAGAAGCACGCGCGAACTTCGACCTGGCACCGCAACGTTCGCGAGGCCCGCGAGGCAGGGAAGCTCTGGCAGCGGGTCCGCGTGATCAGCGAACCACTGAGTGACTACATCCGTTGGGAGCACGCCGCGGCCCAGTTCAACGAGGAGGCCGGAGAGGATATCCGCTGGCTTCCCCGGCATCACCCGGCGGTCGAACTACTGCCCCAGCGCGACTTCTGGCTCTTCGACAGCCGATGGGTCTGCGTCCTGCACTTCGACGAGGACGATGCCCCTCACTGGTACGAGGTCATCGATGATCCAGCAACTGTCGCCCAGCACTGCCAGTGGCGTGACATCGCCTGGCACCACGCCATTCCCCACAGTGAGTACGCTCCCGAGTCCAGGAAGCGGTCAGGGCCGACTGTGTCGCGCGCTGGTGAGTAGGAGCAGTACACCCGGGCCGAGGGGCGTATGAGCCACCACATGACCCCGGGGTCTCACTTCTGGGTGAGCTGCCGGTACTCCTGCGCGATGCGCTCAAGGTGGTCGACCGCCTCATCTCCGAAGCAGGCCAGTTTCTCCAGCTCACCGAAGAGTTCGACGTAGGTCGCGATGTCAGCGGCACCGTTGAGGGTCGCTGTGGCGGTCTCGGTAGCCACAACGACAGCGTCTTCGTCGTACACGTCAAAGGCGTGGCCAGGGAAGACATGTACAGGTTTAGTCCAAGGGATGATGCCAACCTCGGTATTTCCACCCCGAGCCGCGATGGTGGCGATCTGTTCGATCTGCTCCGCCATGATCGACGCAGATCCCACATGCCAGCGCAAAGCTCCTTCCGGCATGATCAACACATACCGGGTCGAGCTTGCCCCGAGAGCGCGGTGCCGTTCCTGCCGGGCCTCGATGGCAGCCTCGGCTTCATCTCTCGAAACCTTGTCTCGGGGGTCATCAAAGATGCGGCGTGTGTACTCACTGGTCTGCAACGCTCCCAGTACCAGCGCGGGCTCATATGAGCGCACCAAGGCGGCGGCAGCTTCCAGCTGAGTCACCCTGTTCTGGAACTGGGACACGCCCCGGGCCATGATCACCCGTGCCGAGGCCTCCTCACGCAGGGATGCGGCCAAAGGCAGCAGCTTGGCGCGCTCGGTTTCGGGGATTTCGTAGACCCGGCAGAGTTCGACCACGTCGTCCACAGAGGGCAACAGCAGCGAACGTTCGATCTTGGAGATCTTGGACTGCGACATGCCCGCAGCCTGACCAGCTCGTACTCCGCTCAGCCCTGCATGTCCACGGGCCTCTCTCAGGGCACGAGCGAGCCGATCGCGGGCTTGTGGCCCGCGATCGGCCGAAGCTCTAGGGGAGCCAGTCATGCGGTCCGGTTTGCTCTCCACTCTTCGGGATGACGTGCCCACCACCGCTCGAATGGTTCGGCTGCGGCCAACGCGGCGTCCCTGGCCTTCTGGTAGTGCTCCACGTTATCGACCAGGTTGGCCCCGACAAACTCGCCGGTCTCGCTGTAGTGCATGCGCAGTGGGTACTTGTCGTCGATCAGCCAGAAGTCGTGGTCGACCACGACGGTGGGGAGATCACGTTCGGTCAGATCGAGCACGTGGATTTCCTCCCCCGCCTCACTGTTGGGCACGTACCCCCACTCACATTCGTAGCGGATGTAGTCGTTGAGTGGAGTCCTGAGCACACGCACCCGGTGTTCCAGGATCCCGGCTTCCTTCTCCGCTCGCAGTACGTCCAGCCACTGATTCTTGCGTTGCCAGTCGGGCTCCGGCTCTCCAACCTTGAAGCGGGCGAAGTCGTCTCCGTCCGAGTCGACCTCATAGTGGTCCAGCGTCTCCAGTCGGAAAGCTGACTTGGTCAGGTGGTCATCGAAGAACTTCTCCATCTCAGCTTCCGTGAGCACGAGCCGCCTCCCGGAGCAGAGCGAGAGGAATCTCCACGACGCTCTCGCCATCGGGGATGTTGATCTCGGTGATGTCCTTGTCAGCAAGGGTGTAGCCCTGCACGACGAGTGTGCCGCGGTCGGTGGCGTAGACGGTTGGGCAGGTGCGGCGATTGCCGCACTCACTGGCGATCCAGGTCAGCTTCATGGGTCCTCCAGGGGGCCAAGATGATTCCATCATGACAGGAATACTTCCCTGCGTCACCCCCTGGGATCACAGAGTTCGCGAACTGCTTGTCGATCCCATGGTTATTCCTGTACTACTGGAATAGCTCACCCGGTCGGCCAGATGGGCCGACCGACACTCTCGCCTACGAGGAGAACCCGATGGCCGAGTACGACGTTGTCGAACAGCTCATGTCCGAAGTCCCCTACGAGCCGCCCACCATCACGGACCTGGGCACGGTCCGAGAGGTCGTTCTGGGAGACGGTTCCCGGGACACCGCCGACCTGAACACCTCTCGCTACTGGTGACCCCCCCGGGTACGGCCGCGCGGCCGTACCCGCTTTCACAAGGAGCAACGGTGTCTCCCCAACCCCATTACTCAGGTCTCTCCAAGGTCGCGGCGACCACTCGCGCGGTACACGCCGCCTTCGGAGCACAACACGAACTTCACCTCTTCGGCCCCTGGCGACAAGCGCGACCCCGTGTCTTTCGGCAGGGCCGCCGCCGAGCTGTGTTCCTGGGAGAGTGCTTCTCATCTGGGACCCACGTCGAGCGGTCCCTGTCGGATGCGCCAGACGTGGCTGCCGCCGCCGACCGGCTCGCGGCGTTGGAGGGCTCCTACTCCGTGGTTGTTACGGAAGGGTCCGATCTCGTCTGGGCCGGAGACCTGTCCGGAATTCACCGACTCTGGTACCGACAGGACGCAGAGGGGGTCCGTTTCGCCTCCTCTCCCGCTTCTCCCGAGCTCGTTCGGTCCCCGGAACCTAGCCCGGAAGGGCTTTCCGCGTTTCTGTTCGTCCCCGACCTCTCTGATCTCCTGGGCACGTGCGCCGTCCAAGGGGTTCTCCCGGTCGGCCCCCAACAGATGCTGTATGTGCGTGAGGGCCGGGCCGTCCTGAGCCAGCGCACCCGTCCGCGTCCCGAAGCCACAATGGAGGAGGGAGCCGTTCGTCTGCGTTCGGCCCTGCTCCGGGCGGTCGAACACCAATGCGCTCCGGAGACTCGGGTCAGCTTTGATCTGAGCGGAGGTCTGGACTCTTCCACCCTCACTGTCCTGGCCGCACGTGCCTCCCAAACCCAGGCACACGCACTCACCTACACGGACCGCTTCGCCTGCAACGGTGACGATCTTTTTCACGCCGAGCGAGTCGCCCAACGCACCCCCGGGCTGAAGTGGAGGCTCGTCGAGGGTGGTCCCGGAGAGCTTCCCTTCACCGGCCTCGCCGACGCCCCGGCCACCGACACGCCTTCCCTCGATCCCCTTATCTGGAAACGCACCCGTACCCGCTTGTCCCTAGCGGAGCGGGACGGTGTGCATCTGGTGGGTGACGGCGGCGACGCGGTCCTGGGGGCGCCTCTTACCTACCTGAGCGAACTTGTCCAGCCACGCCAGGGTCGACGCTTCTTCACGGAGGCCTATGCGTTGGCGCGGCTACGCCAACGGCCGGTCCATCGTGTTCTTCGAGCGGGCCTGAGCACCGCGCGGAGCGGGTTCGGACAGGCCATGACCGTACTCGCCCGTCAGCTCGACCCCCACCGCGCGACGACACCGCCACGTATGCCGAGCGGTGAGCTAGAAGCGGGTATCACCTGGCTTCCCGTGGACGCGAGCCTCTCTTGGGCCACCGACGCTTCCCTTGCTCACCTGACCGAGCGCATGCAACAGGCATCGACCATCATGGGTCCGGACCAGGACGGGGTCGACGCACACTCGATGCGGATGATCCAGCGGCACGCCGAGGCCTCCAGGTCCTTCATCGCCCTGGCCCAACACATGGACGTGCGGGTGCGAGCGCCCTTTTTCGACAACAGTGTCGTCGCCGCCTGCCTGAGCGTTCCCGCAAGTGAACGAGCCACTGCTCTGAGCACGAAACCCCTCCTGAACGCGGCCATGACGGGGTTGGTCCCGGCGGAACTGTTGGATCGCCGCACGAAGGGTGACTACGGATCGTGTGAATACCACGGGCTGCGTCATAACGCCGCCGCGCTACGCAAGCTGCTGCACGAGGGACAGCTGTTCGGCCTGGGTGTCGTCCGACCCGAACCAGTTCTGAGTGCTCTGGAACTCGCTGTGGTTGGCAACCGTGCCCCGATGGCCGCGCTCCAACGGGTCCTGGCCGTTGAGTTGTGGCTGCGGAATCGGAGAGCTCCCCTGCACCCGGCACGGGAGAGCTCACTGCAACTGATCGGAGCGATGCCATGACTCGTCTGTGCCCGAAAAGTGAAGTGCACACGGCAACGAACGGCGACGGTGCGGTACTCCTGCACTCCGGACAAAGCCGTCTCTACGGCCTCAACCCAACGGCGGCCGCCTTGTGGGAACGCCTTCGGCAAGGTGAGACGCCAGGTGAGGCGGCGGCTGTACTCGCTGCTCGTTGGGATGCGGAAGTGGAGCGGCTCAGAGCAGACGCTCTCGCTCTCTCTGGCACCTTGGTGCGCTTGGGGTTGGCCGTGCCCGCGGAGGCGACCCGATGAGTTCCTCTCCTATGGCGGTTCCTGCACAGAACCGGATGAGTCTTCCCGCCACCTATCGGATCGCGGGCGCGATCGGCTGTGTGAGTGCAATGGTCCTGATCAGGCTGCCGATCTCGGTGAGTTTGCGAGTCGTCGCCTTCGGTAGCCAATACACGGTCCGGGTGGCTACTCGGGCCGAGGCTGGAACAGCGGTCGAGGCTGCGCGCGCCGCAGGCCGGTTTCTTCCTGGTCGGTTCGCCTGCCTCGAAAGTGCGCTGGCCGCGACTCTGACCTGCCTACTGCTGCGCCGACGCGTGGACTGGTGCATCGGAGGTCGCCTGATGCCCTACTCAGCGCATTCCTGGGTGGAGGTTCAAGGATGCCCCGTTTTGGAGCCGGGGTTCGCGGATCATCCCTACATGGTGCTGATCCGCACCTGAGCCTCCGCCTTCTTCACCACCCTTGTAACGACAACCACGAGGAGAACCGTGACCGGCAGCCGTATCCAGGACGCTCTGACGTCCGTTTCGGAGGAGTACTACACCCGGGACGAAGACGGGGGCCTCATCAGGCAGAGCAGTTCGGTCGAGGCCATCACCGCGATGCTGGAGCGTCTGGACGTGCGGCCAGGCATGCGGGTGTTGGAGATCGGGACCGGGTCGGGCTTCTCCGGGGCGTTGCTGGGTGAACTCGTCACCGACAGTGGTCTGGTGGTCTCTGTGGACGTCGTGGCCGATCTGGTCGCACGGGCGGAGGATCTGCATCGGCGCCGAGGGGTGGACAACGTCCGCGTCGTCACCGGAGACGGTGCCGAGGGGGTCGCCGACCTGGCTCCCTACGACCGGTTGGTGGCCTGGGCCAGTAGCGACCTGCTGCACCGTGCCTGGGCCGACCAGTGTGCGCCGGGGGCGGTCCTGGTCGTGCCGATCACTCTCGCCCCGCTTCCCCGGTCCAACGCCACCGTCCGAGCCCGACGTACTTCGGGAGGAGGCCTGGAAGCGGACCACCTGTGGCCCGGCGGATACGTGGAGATGCACCCCGAGGAACTCACCCAGTGGCTGGTGCCGCCCAACGGTGTTCAGGCTCAGACCACTGACGAGGACGGTCACCCGTGGTGGGTCAGTGGCACGTGGATCTCCCCTGACGTCGACCGGACGGCGCACGGGTTGGTGGAGAGGCTGGCTGCCGATTCTCGTGTGGGGGAGAGGCTACTCAGCTCGGAGGAGTCGTGCGAGGATTTCCGCACCTATCTGTACGCGAGCGGACCTGAGGGGCTGAGCATGTTCGGTCTGGGCACACGCGGTTGGGCCCCGGGGCACGGCACCGTCTCCGGTGCGGCCGCGCTGCTGGGTGATGGTCGTCTGCTCACCGTGGGGGACAGCGGTTCGGCGTCGGAGGTGGCGCGTTGGGTGGAGCAGTGGCGGCGGGCGGGCAGGCCGTGCGCGGAGTCCTTGAACCCGGTGCTGGAGGAGGTTCAGGACGGGTGGCTCGTCCGAGCTCGGGTCCCTTCGCCATCGGGGGCCGTGTAGTGCTTTCCGAACACGAAAAGTTGGTCGCCCGCATCGTGCGGGTGGGCGACCTGCCCGCGCACTTGCGTCCTGCGTTCGAGGGGGTCGAGCGGCACCGGTTCCTCCCGGACCGGATCACGGGCCCGGACGGGGTGATCGTGGACCGCGCCCGGGACGAGTCCCGGTGGTTCGAGCTGGCCTATGCCGACATTCCGATCGTCACCCAGAGGGACGACGGTGCCGAGGGTGGCCCCGGGTATCCGACCAGCTCCGCCTCCCAGCCCACGATCGTCGCGGAGATGCTCCGCCGCCTGGACGTCTTCCCCGGGATGCGGGTGCTGGAGGTCGGGACCGGCACCGGGTACAACGCGGCCCTCCTCTCGCACCTGCTCGGTGACGACGAGGTGACGAGTATCGAGGTGGACGCCGAGCTGGCCGAGACCGCGCGGGTTCGGCTGATGTCAGCCGGGTTCACACCCCTGGTGGTCACCGGCGACGGCATGCAGGGCTGGCCCGCGCGCGCCCCCTACGACCGGGTGATCAGCACCGCCGCCGTCCAGCGGGTGCCCTACCACTGGGTTGCCCAGACTCAGCCGGACGGGCGAATCCTCACCCCTTGGGGCAACGCCTTCCACAACGGGGTGCTGGCCGAACTCCGGGTCGGCCCGGACGGTACGGCGCGGGGGCGGTTCGGGGGTGACGTGGCGTTCATGTGGGTGCGTGACCAGCGCGTGCCGAGGAGAGTGGTCGAGACCTACGTCCGGCCCGAGGCGCAGGAGTTCACGACCACCCGGACGGAGCTGTACCCCTACGAGCCGCTCAACGACTTCGGCGCGAGCTTCGCCATCGGGCTGCGTATGCCCTCCGTGCTGAACCGGGTCGAGTTCGGTGAGTCCGACGGCCACCGGTTCACAGTTCATCTGGTCGACCCCGACACCGCCTCTTGGGCGTCCTGGCTCATTGACCCGGACCAGCGGGGGACCGGCTACGAGGTCCGCCAGCACGGTTCGCGCGAGCTGTTCACCGAGCTGGAGTCCGCCTACCGGTGGTGGCTGCGGGAGGGCCGCCCCGAGCACCACCGGTTCGGTCTCACGGTGTCGTCCGAGTACCAACGGGTCTGGCTGGACGAGGAATCCCACCTGGTCGCCTCCGCGCCCTGAACCGGGCGCGGAGGCGACGCGGCTACCAGAGTTCGATGAGTGGGGGCAGGAGACGGGTGAGGCTGTGGGCGTCGGGGACCTCGGTGAGGCCGGTGGGGCTGGCGATCCAGTAGGAGCCGGTGCGCTCTCCGTACCAGATGATCAGGTGCGGGTTGCGGGCCTGGAGAGTGGCGGCGAGGTCGTGTTCGGTGCGGTACTCGGCCAGGTGCCCGCCGAGGCGGGGCAGGTGCTCGGCACGGCGGTCGCGGCAGGAGCGGTGGGCACAGGAGGCGCAGGCCGGGCCGGTGAGCGGGATTGGGCGGAGAGCGTCGCTGGAGGGTCGGGGTGCGGGGATAGGATGCGTCACTGATCCTGCTTTCTTACATGTCGCAGTGTGGAATTCGGGGTTGTGTTGGGGGCCCGGGAAGCGTTGGCGCGCTTTCCTGGGCCCTTTTTTCGTGCGTTGCTGTTGAGGGCTGTGGTTAGTGGGTCAGGTGGGGCCAGAGGCTGTCTCGCAGGTCGTAGGCGAGGAAGCCCCAGACTTCGCGGTGGCCGGGTCGGCCGTTGTCGCCCCAGTCGGTGGCCAGGGCGTTGATCATGGCCAGTCCGCGTCCGGAGTCGCTGGTGGGGTCCAGTCCGCCGGGGTTCGCGGTGAGGTGGTGGCGTTCCCTGTAGTCGATCCTGCGGTCGGTGGTGACCCCGTCGTCGCGGCAGATGACGCGGAGTCCGTCGCGGTGGCGTTCGCACAGGAGCCGGTAGGAGCGTCCGGGCAGTCCGGAGCGGGAGTGCTTGAGGGCGTTTGCCGCGAGTTCGGAGCCGATGAGGGTGAAGAGGTAGCGGTAGTCGGGGCTCTGCTCGGCGGCGCAGGTGTTCAGGAAGGCCCTCACCAGTGGGAGGAAGAGGGGAGAGGCGCCGAAGTCGTAGCGGCGGGTCCTGTAGTGGGGGCGGTCCGGGCGGCCGTTGAAGTAGTGCCGGTAGGCGTGGGGCACCAGCTCGTGGAGGGCGATGGTCACCTGGGCCATCGGGGGTACGGGGGCGAGTACGGGCATGACGAACAGACTCCTTACGCAGGCGGAAGCAGTGAGTGGGTCGAGGGAGTGCCCGCAAGGCCGATGACCTTCACGTTTTCCCCACGGAGGGAAAGGGGCACGACGTAGCCTGAGCACCCGAGGTCCTGCCACTGTGTGTGAGACTCCGGTCACTGGCTACACATCTCATGATGCGAGTGGACTCCACTAAAGTCAAGTGAACTCCGCGATGTGGCCGAGAAATCCGCTACAGTGAAGCTATGGTCGCTCCCTACAGCCCCAGCATTCGCCGCCGTCGCCTTTCCTCTGAACTTCGCCGCCTCCGCGCAGAGTCGGGGCTCACGCTCTTCGAGGCTGCCAAGCAAGCGGGGATGGGCAAATCGAACCTGAGCAAGATCGAGCAAGCTGAATCCAGGGCAGTCCCCGCGCCGACGTTGAACAAGCTCTTGGAGCTGTACCAAGTTGACGAAGTCACCCGCGCAACCCTGCATGAGCTGTCAAAACTGGCAGGAAAGAAGGGGTGGTGGGCCCACTACAAGAACCTCATGCCTCAGATGCTGGCCGACTTCGAAGCCGAGGCCTGTGCAGTGCGGACCTACCAAGCTCAGGTGATCCCCGGCCTTCTTCAAACGCCTCAGTACGCCGACGCGGTCTTCCGCGCTAATGAGGTCAGGGATGACGATGAGATCGCTCAACGTGTGGCGGCTCGTGTGACGCGTCAAGGCGTTCTTCACCGAGTGGACCCACCTAAGCTGATGGCTCTCATTGACGAGGCTGCTCTGCGCCGGATGGTCGGTGCCGTAGAGGTCATGCGTGAGCAGCTGCGCCACCTCAGTCACATGGCATCACGCCACAACGTCAGCATCTACGTGCTGCCGTTCACGGCAGGAGCTCACCCCTCCACCGAGGGCAGTTACGTGATCATGGACTTCCTCGATCCCCGAGATTCCAGCATCGCCTACCTGGAGACCCCGGTTACTAGCATGTACTTGGAAGAGGAACACGAAGTCCGGCTGTTCAATGACATGTTCGGAAGTACCCAGAGTTGCGCTCTGACTCCAGCGCAGTCTCTGAACTTCATCAATGGCCTGCTTCAAGACCTAGAAGAGTGAGCTCAGTGATCGATGAGATGGTGTGGCGTAAGAGCAGCTATAGCGGTGTCAACGGAGACTGTGTAGAGGTCGCCCACGTCCCCGACTTCCGAAAGAGCAGTCACAGTGGGCAGGGGCAGAACTGTGTCGAGGTGGCTGACCTGCCGAGCGGCGCCGCTGTCCGGGACTCGAAGAACCCCTCCAAGGGCCACTTTCCCTTCCCTGCCGTCGAGTGGTCCGCCTTCCTCGGTTCCGCCCGCTCGTAGCGGCGCGACCGCTCCCGCCCAGATCTCCCGCCTCGGCTGAGATCCGGGCCGTGCTGCCCGTCCCAACAGAGCTGGAAGCCCTGTCGGACCTGGCCGATCCCAGAGCCGAGCAGCTACGCGGGAGGATCGCCCCGGCCATCGAGACCACAACAGGTCCCTGAATCAGCGGGCCCGTCGCATGCGCGGTGTCCGACCAGGCCAGCCGATGGCTGTTCTCCGGCATCGGAGCTCAGAGGCGGTTCCATGATCATGCTCCGGCGACGGCGCTCGTGACGGCACGGCTTCGTCAGCGACGACGGAGGGCCCGGGGCGCGCACGCCCCGGGCCCTCCCTCATGCCGTCACACGGCCCACCAGGTCAGGAGAAGTCCTCGACGTTCTCCTCGGTGACGACCTCGACGGGGACCATCACGGTCTCCTCCAGGGCCTCACCGTTGGCGGCGGCGATGGCGTTGCGCACCGCCGTCCGGCCGAGCTCGGCGGGCTGCTGGGCGACGGAGGCGTGCAGAACACCGTCAGCCACCGCCTCCAGACCCTCGGGGGTGCCGTCGAAGCCGATGACCACGGCCTCCTCGCCGCGCGAGGACAGCGCGGCCGCCGCACCCAGGGCCATCTCGTCGTTCTCCGCGAACACGCCGTCGATATCCCCGTTGCCCTGCAGCATGTTGGTCATCACGTCGAGCCCCTTGGAGCGGTCGAAGTCGGCGGGCTGCTGGGCCACCACCTCGATGTCCGGGAACTCCGCGATGCCCTCCTCGAAACCGGCGCCGCGCTCGCGGCTGGCGGACGTGCCCGGGGTCCCCTGGAGGACCACGATCCGGCCCTCCTCACCGAGCGCCTCGGCCATGGTCCGGGCCGCCAAACGCCCTCCCTCGACGTTGTCGGAGGCCACCAGGGTGGCCACCTCGGCGTCCGTGACACCACGGTCGGCGGCGATCACGGGGATGTCGGCGTTGTTGGCGCCCCCCACCGGGGGACCGGCGGCGTCGGAGTCCACCGGGTTGACGACCATCGCGTCCACACCGGTGCTGACGAAGTTCTGGATCTGGTCCGCCTGCTGGGAGGCGTCGTCCTGGGCGTCGGTGACCACCAGGTTCACTCCGGCCTCGTCGGCCTCGGCCTGGGCACCGTCCCGCATCTGGATGAAGAACGGGTTGTTGAGCGTGGACACCGACATGCCCACGCGAGGGCCGTCGGAGGAGGAGTTGGGGACGAGGAAGGACAGCGCGCCCACCACCACGGCGGTGACCGCGGCCGCGATCGCCAGCTGGAACCCGCGTCGGCCCCTGCTCACCGAAGCTCCGCCCCCGGTGCCGCCGCCCCCACCACCGGAACGGCGGCGCAGCGTGTCGAACAGGACCGCCAGGGCGATGACCACACCGATGACGACCTGCTGCCAGAACGCGGAGACCGACAGGAGGTTCAGGCCGTTGCGCAGCACCGCGAGGATGAGCGCACCGATCAGCGTGCCGAAGGCCGTACCCACGCCACCGGCCAGGCTCGCGCCGCCGATGACCACTGCGGCGATGGCGTCCAGCTCGTACCCCTGCGCGGCCTGGGGCTGCGCGGAGGCCAGACGGGAGGCCAGGATGACACCGGCCACCGCGGCGAACAGGCCGGACAGCGCGTAGATGCCCAGCTTCTGGCGCTTGACCCGGATACCGGACAGGCGCGCCGCCTCCTCGTTGCCGCCGATCGCGTACATCGCGCGCCCGGTGAAGGTACGGCGCAGGATGACGGCGGTGACCAGGCCCATCACGACCATGATCAGTACCGGAACGGGGAACCAGCCGCCGATCGAACCGCCCAGGGCGGCCACGGAGTCCGGCAGGGCGATGGGGCTGCCCTCGGAGATCACCAGGGACAGACCGCGTCCCACGGAGAGCATCGCCAGCGTGGCGATGAACGGCGGAAGCTTGCCGTAGGCGATCAACGCGCCGTTGACCAGGCCGCAGGCGGTACCCGTGGCGGCGGCCAGCGGCAGCGCCAACCAGACCGGCACCCCCTCGACCGTGGCCAGGAACGCCAGCACCGTCGCGGACAGCGCCGCGACCGAACCCACGGACAGGTCGATCCCGCCCGCGATGATCACGAAGGTCACGCCGAAGGCCAGGACCGCGATCACGGCCGCCTGCACACCCACGTTGAGCAGGTTCTGCGCGGTGAGGAAGTCGCCGGACAGCAGCGACATGACCACGACCAGGAGGGCCAGGGCGGTCAGCGCGCCGTTCTCCAGCAGGAAACGCCGCACGGCGGGCCAGACGCCGCCGCTCTTGTCTGTGTCAGTGGCCATGGGGGCCCTCCACTCCGTTCTCTTCCGTGTCGGTTCGGGGGGTGGCGGCCAGCGCCAGGGACATCACGGCGTCCTGCGTGGCGTCCTCGGCGGCCAGCTCCCCGGTGATGCGGCCCTGGGCCATGACGAGGACGCGGTCACTCATCCCCAGGACCTCGGGGAGGTCACTGGAGATCATCAGCACCGCGTGCCCGGAGGCGGTGAGCTCGTTGACCAGGCGGTAGATCTCGACCTTGGCGCCCGCGTCCACACCGCGCGTGGGCTCGTCGAGGATGAGCACCTTGGAGTCGGCCAGCAGCCACTTGCCGATGACGACCTTCTGCTGGTTGCCGCCGGAGAGGGTGCGTACGTGCTGGTCGATGCCGGACATGCGGACCCCGAGCTCACCGGCGATCCGCCGGGCGGACGCCCGCTGGCCGGAGCGGTCCACGAACCCGACCCGGCTGGTCGGGCCGAGGGTGACCAGGCCGAGGTTCTCCTCCACGGAGGCGTCCAGGACCAGGCCCTGGCCCTTGCGGTCCTCGGGGACCAGACCGAGCCCGGCCCGCATGGCGGCGTTGACGTCCCCGCCGGGCAGGGCCCGGCCGAGCACCTCGACCTCGCCGCCGTCGTAGGGGTCGGCGCCGAACACCGAGCGCGCGACCTCGGTGCGGCCCGCACCGACCAGCCCGGCGAGGCCGACCACCTCGCCCGCGTGCACGTCGAGGTCCACGTCCTGGAAGTGGCCGTTCCGCGTCAGACCGCGCACCCTCAGCAGCGGCTCACCGGGTTCGGGGCGCTCGCGTGGGTACTGTTCGTCGATGCTGCGCCCCACCATCAGGCGGACGAGCTCGTCCTCGGGGGTGTCGGCGCCCACGTGCGCCACCGAACGGCCGTCGCGCAGGACCGTCACGCGGTCGGCGAGCGCGCCGATCTCCTCCAGGTGGTGGGTGATGAAGACGATCCCCACGCCCTCGTCGCGCAGGCGCCCGGCGATCTCGAAGAGCCGCTCGATCTCCCCGGTGGTGAGCACGGCCGTGGGCTCGTCCATGATCAGCACGCGGGCGTCCAGGCTCAGCGCCTTGGCGATCTCCACCATCTGGAGCTGCGCGATGCCCAGGCCGCGCACCTTGGCGCGGGGGGACACGTTCACTCCGACCCGGTCCAGCAGCAGCGCCGCCTCGGCCTCCATCCGCCCGTGGTCGATGAGCCCGAACCTGCGGGGCTGGCGGCCCAGGAAGATGTTCTCGGCCACCGTCACGTCGGGGACCAGGTTGAACTCCTGGTAGATGGTGGCGATACCCAGGCGCGCGGCGTCCTGGGCGTCGCGGATGACGACCTCCGCGCCGTCCACGAGGACGCGCCCCCGGTCGGGCCGGTGGGCTCCGGAGAGCACCTTGATGAGGGTGCTCTTCCCGGCCCCGTTCTCACCGAGGAGGGCGTGGACCTCGCCTCGGCGGAGGTCGAAGCCGACGTCGTCGAGGGCCACCACCCCCGGAAAGGCCTTGCGTACGCCCTCGATGCGCAGCAGTTCGTGCGGGCTACTCACGTGCGGCTCCTCCTGTCTGGAGTGGCGTGGCGGGCTCGCCGCAGGAGCGGCGGACGACCAGGTGGGCGGGGAGGACGGTCGAGGTGGCCGGTTCGCCCGCGATGAGCGCGGCCAGGGCCCGGACCGCGACCCGCCCGAGTTCGGCGGTGGGCTGGGCGATCGTGGTGATCGGCGGGTCGGTGTGGGAGAACCACGGGATGTCGTCGAAGGCGGCCAGCCCGATGTCGTCGGGCACGCGCAGGCCCCGCGCGGAGATCGCGTCGAGGGCACCCAGCGCCATGAGGTTGTCGGTGGCGAAGACGACGTCCGGCGGTTCGGGCAGGTCCAGGAAGCGTTCGGTGGCCACGCGGCCGCTCTCGGCCTGGAAGTCGCCCCGGCCCACGTAGGCCTCCGGGAGGGGGAGGCCGTGACCGGCCAGGGCCGCGCGGAAGGCGTCGAGCCGTTCGCGGCCGGTGGTCGTGGCGGCGGGGCCGGTGATGACGGCGATCCTGCGGCGGCCCAGGGCGTGCAGGTGGTCGACCAGGTCACGGATGGCGTCCCGGCCGTCCGCGCGCACCACGGGGGCGTCGGCCCCGGCGATCCAGCGGTCCACGAAGACCACGGGGGTGGGCCCGGCGGCGGCTTCGAGGGTGCTGGGGGAGTGGCCGTCGGCGGGGGAGACCAACAGGCCGTCGATGCGGCGTTCCAGCAGGTTGCGGACGTGGTGGTCCTCCAGGTCCGCGCGTTCGTCGGCATTGCCGATGATGACGCTGAACCCCAGGGCGCGGGCCTCCTCCTCCACGGCTCGGGCGAGCTCGGTGAAGTAGGGGTTGAGGACGTCGCTGATGACCAGGCCGATGGTGCCGGTCCGGTCGGTGCGCAGGGAGCGCGCCACGACGTTGGGCCGGTAGCCCAGGGCGTCGACCGCGGCGAGGACCTTCTGACGTGCGCCGTCGCTGACGGACGGGTGCCCGTTCAGCGCACGGGAGACGGTGGCCACGGACAGCCCCGACGTGGCGGCGACGTCCTTGATGCTCACCACCCCGGACCACCGCCCCTGCCGTGTTCCGGGGTGTGGCCACCGGGGCCGGCGACCCGCATGGAAACGTTTACATGTGCGATCACGAAGACATGATGCGTCATCAGCACAGGAATTCACAAGTCAGGGTCGGAGGGTGCCGGTGTGTACCAGCCCGGAACGCCCGTGGGCAGGGCGGTGTCGATCCGTGTGCACGGGTCTCACGTGAGGGACCTCTCGGCCGCGCGAGGTCGCTGAACCGGTCGGGCGCCACCCGGGCATCGACGTCCGTGACGACACGGTGCCGTTGGCGTTGGGCACGCACGACGAGGGTGACGTCACGCTGCCGCCGGTGCGAGCGGCCCAGGGGCGCGCCCTAGTCGGTCCCGTCCTCCCCGGGGGAGGCCAGGATGTGCTCGGCCATCAGGCGCTCGGCCTCGGCCCCGTCCCCCTGCGCGAAGGCCTCCAGCATCCGCCCGTGCGCGTCCAGGTACAGGGCGACCTTGGCCGGGTCCTTCCAGCGCGAGACGGTCTCCAGGATGGGGTTGTTGCGCCGGAGCGAGCGGACGTGTCCGCTCAGGAAGGCGGGGCCTCCCACGTCAGCGACCATCTGGTGGAAGAGACGGCTGTCCCGGGCCAGTTCCTGCGAGTCGGCCGAGTCCCGTCCGGCGACCATACGGTCGTGGACCTCCGTGAGCCCGGCCAGCTGGGCGGCGGTGATCCGCTGGGCCGCCAGTCGCGCGCTCAGTCCCTCCACCGACGCGCGCAGGAGCCGGAGTTCCTCGGCCGCCTCGACGCCCAGCCCGGAGACGGTCGCCCCGTGGTGCGCGCGGTAGGTCACCAGGCCGTCGCTCTCCAGGCGGCGCAGTGCCTCGCGCACGGGGGTGATGGAGACCCCGAGGCGGGTGGCGACCTCGTCCTGGTTGACGGAGGCGCCGGGGGGATGGACCCCGTTCACGATCTCGTGTCGCAGCGTCTCGTGTACGTACTCGGCCTTGCTCGTCGGGGGACGCCCGGTACGCGGGAGCCCCGCTGTCTCCCCGCTACCAGAGGCGGACAAGAGCGGACCTCCCCGTCGACACGATGTTCATGGAACCAAGCTTAGAGGTCCGGTACCGGTGGCCCGTCGGGGTTGGCGGGCTCTCGGGGTGTGGGATTCCCCGGGGGACCCCCTTGCGCCTGTTCATATATCTTATAAGTTGTTCGCTATGAGATCACTGAGCAACCTGAAGGTCGTCGACGCGGCCACGCTCTTCGCCGGTCCGATGGCCGCCACCTACCTGGGCGACTTCGGGGCCGACGTCGTGAAGGTCGAGCACCCCCGTCGCGGCGACCCCGCCCGGGGCCACGGGCCCACCAAGGACGGGGTCGGGCTCTGGTGGAAGATGCTGGCCCGCAACAAGCGCACGACCACGCTCGACCTCTCCCAGCCCGAGGGGCAGGAGGTCGCGCTCCGTCTGCTGGACGAGGCCGACGTCCTCATCGAGAACTTCCGACCCGGCACCCTCGAACGCTGGAACCTCTCCCCCGAGAAGCTCCTCGAACGCAACCCCCGGCTCATCATCGCCCGCGTCACCGGGTTCGGGCAGAAGGGGCCGATGGCCCACCGCCCCGGCTTCGGGACCCTCGCGGAGGCCATGAGCGGCTTCGCCTCGATGACCGGGCAGCCGGACGGTCCGCCCACGCTCCCGCCCCTGGCCCTGGCCGACGGGATCGCGGCGCTGGCCGTGGCCTACGCCGTCATGGTCGCCGTGCACAACCGGGAGGAGACCGGCAGGGGCCAGGTGATCGACCTCGCCATCATCGAGCCGATCCTCACGGTCCTCGGACCCCAGCTCACGGCCTACCACGCGACCGGGGCGATCCCGGAGCGCACCGGCAACCGGTCCACCAGCAACGCCCCCCGCAACACCTACCGCACCCGGGACGGCCGCTGGCTGGCGATCTCGACCAGCGCCCAGTCCATCGCGGAACGCGTGATGCGCCTGGTCGGCCGGGAGGACCTGGTGGACGAGCCCTGGTTCGCGTCCGGCCGCACCCGCTACGAGCACGCCGACGAACTCGACGAGGCCGTGGGCTCCTGGATCGCCGCGCGCGACGCGGACGAGGTGATCGAGGAGTTCGACCGCGCCCAGGCCGCCATCGCGCCCATCTACGACGCGTCCGACATCGCCACCGACCCGCAGTACCGGGCCCTGGAGACGATCGTGCACGTCCCGGACGACGAGCTCGGGAGCGTGGCGATCCAGAACGTGCCCTTCCGTATGTCCGAGAGCCCCGGCGAGATCCGGTGGGTGGGCCCGCCCAAGGGCCGGCACACCGACGAGGTGCTGGCGGAGCTCGGCTACTCCGAGGAGGCCCGGTCCGGGCTGCGTGAAGCGGGGGTCATCTGATGAGCACCGTCCAGGCACCCCTGGTCACATGGCTCTACGTGCCCGGCGACCGGCCCGAGCGCTTCGCCAAGGCGGTCGCCTCCGGGGCGGACGCGGTCATCCTGGACCTGGAGGACGCGGTCCTGCCCCGGGCGAAGGAGGCGGCCCGGCACAACGTGCGGGCCTTCCTGGAGGAGCGCTCGGCGGCAGCCGTCGACGACGGGGTGCGTGTGCACGTCCGGATCAACGCGCCGCACAGCGACTGGGCCGCGCTCGACGCCGCCGCCGTGGCGGCCGGGGGAGCGGACGGGGTGCGGGTGCCCAAGATCGAGTCGGCGCGGGACGTCGACCTCGTCGTCGACGCCGTCGGTGAGGGCGTCCCCGTGGACTGCCTCCTGGAGTCCGCGCGAGGTGTGGAGAACGCCTCGGAGATCGCGGCGCACCCCGCCGTGCGCTCGTTGGCCCTGGGCGAGGCGGACCTGACCGCCGAGCTCGGTCTCCGAGGGGACGAGGCCTTCTCCTGGCTGCGGACCCGCATCGTCGTCGCCTCGGCCGCCGCCGGGCTGGCGGCACCGGGCATGGCGGCCTACATCGACGTGCGGGACACCGAGGGCCTGTACCGCTCCTGCCTGCGCGGGCGGGACACCGGACTCTTCGGCCGGTCCGCGATCCACCCCCGTCAGGTCCCGGTGATCCGACGCGCCTTCACCCCCTCCGAGGAGGAGGTGTCCCGCGCCCGCCAGATCGCGGAGGCGGCCGAGGGCGCGTCCGCCGAGTCGGTCCGCGGCGGCGGCGCGATCGCCCTGGCCGACGGTCGCTTCATCGACGCCCCGGTGGTGGCCTCGGCGCTGCGCACCCTGGCCCTGGCCGAGAGCATCGCCGGACGCGGGTCGGACTGACCCCCGGCCCCCTCCTCCGGAGGCGGGAGCACGGTTCCCCGCCCCGCCTCCGGCCCCCGAACGCCCCGCGTCGACGGTCGGACCGCCGCGGGACGCTCGCCACGTGTGCCCTGGGCGCGCCCGTGGCCGTGCGCGCGGTGTGACGGCTGCGTCGCAGGTCAGAACATTCCAGGCGAACGGTTGACGTCCGACGTAACCTGGGACACACTTCACAGAGCGAACTTACACTTCACTGTTTGAAACGTTGTTTCGTCCAGGTGAAAAGTGTCGACCACGTGGGCGAGGACGACCTCCCCACCGGGCCGGCCGTTCGACTCCACCGAACGGCCCGCGCCACCGCCGGCGTACTCCGCGACGCCGTCCCCACATCACCGAGCCCGGGAGCCTCCCATGCCCTCTGCACTCTTGGCCCTGGCCGCCTTCATCGCGGTCATCATCGTCTGGAGCGCCGTCTTCAAGAGGAACATGGGCGAGGCCATGTTCCTCGGCTTCATCGCCACCTGCCTGTTCGCGGGCAGGGACTTCTTCGGGGCGATGGTCTCCGGCCTGGTGAACACCACCTCGAACGAGGTCATCTACGCCGCGCTGGCCTTCGTGTTCATGGCGTACATGATCGAGCGCACCGGCCTCATCAACAAGATCCTCGACATCCTCAACGCGGTCCTGGGGCGCCTGCGCGGCGGCCCCGCCTACGTGGACGTCGTCGCCTCCGGTGTGATGGGGGCGCTCTCGGGTTCCAACTCGGGCAACGTCGCCTCCACCGGCTCGGTCACCGGCCCCTGGATGGTCCGCAACGGCTTCAGTCGGGCACGCGCGGCCACGGTCCTCGCGGGCAACGGCGGCATGGGCGCCGCCCTGCCTCCCAGCTCCTCCATGGTGATCATGCTCGGCTTCGCGGGCGCCGCCGTCTCGACCGGGGACATCTACCTCGCCCTGCTGGTCACGGGCCTCTACCAGGTCCTGCACCGCCTCGTGGTGGCCTTCGTCTTCGTCCGGGTGGACGGCGTGCGGGCCGCCGAGGACGAGGCCCGCCTGCCGCTCGGCCGGGTGTGGCGCACCGGATGGCCCGCCACCCTCATCTACCTCGGGGCCCTCATCCCGATCGCGGTGACCACCGGTCCGCTCTCGGACTACCTCGGAGCGCCGGACCGGCTCGGGGACTCACTGGGTGACATCTCGCTGATCACCTGGATCCCGATCCTGATCATCCTCATCGCCGCCATCGTCGGCCGCCGCGAACTGCCCGGGAGCGCCCGCCAGTGGTACGACTTCGTGCTCGCCGCGATGCCGCGCCTGGGCACCATCGGCGCGCTGCTGATCTTCGCCATGGCCGCCAGCGGTGTGCTCGCGGACCTCGGCCTGGCCGAGGACGTCGAGCAGGTGCTGGGCTACTTCAACGCCGGGCCCTTCCTGATGGTCGCGCTGACCGTCTTCCTGGTCGCGATCGTGTCCATCCCCCTGACCTCGACCGCCGCTCTCACCGCCGTGGGCCAGGTGTCCTTCCTCAGCCTCGTCGCCGTGGGCGTGGACCCGGTGATCGCGCTGGTCGTGCCGCTGGTGGCCGCCTCCACCGAGGGTTCCTCCCCGCCCTCCGCGCCGATCTTCATCGCCTCGGGGATCGTGCAGGTCAAGGCGGAGAGGACCTTCGTGCCGCTGATCCTGTTCTACCTCGTGCCCATCATCCTCCTGGCCTGCTTCGTGGGCTGGGGGATCCTGCCCGTCTTCGTCGTCTGATCCACCGCGGCCCGGGGCGGGCGGCACGGCGCCGTCCGCCCGAACAGAAAGGGGCACCTGATGTCCGAACGCAAGCAGTCGGCGCGCCACATCGCACTGAGCATCCTGCGGATCCTCTTCGTGGTGACGTTCGCCGGGTTCTTCCTCGTCGCGATCCTCCTGGTCCTGGGGCAGCTGCTGGGCACCGTCCTGTCCCAGCCCGCGCTCGTCAGCGCGGCGTCGGAGTACCTGCTGGTCCCCGCGGTCACCCTCGCCTCCACCTTCGGTGTCATCGCGTTCCTGGCCTCCTACCTCCAGAACGACGAGCAGGAGACCCCGGCCTGACCCTCCCGGTCCCTCCTTCCGAGGCGGGGTGCGGCCCGGCTCGGTCGGGTCGCACCCCGCCCCCGAAGGTGACCGAGGGTCATCGGTTGAGCGCGAAAGGCTGTCACGATTTCATGCATTGACAAGTAACTTCGCTAGGTGAAATGTTGGTCGTGTCGCTGAGCGAACTCGGCGGCTCGTGCCCTCGAAAGGAATCCCATGACGGGACAGACCACGCCCCTTCCCGAAGACCTGTACCGGCGCCTGGGCTCGCTGCCCGCGGCCAACGTCGGTGACGTGCTCGACCGCCTGTACGTGGCCGAGGCCGCCATCTCGTCCGTCTGGAAGGGCGCGAAGGTCGTGGGACCGGCCTTCACCGTGATGACCGCCGGAGGCGACAACAAGCTCATCCACGAGGCGATCGACACCGCGGCGCCCGGCGACGTCCTCGTGATCGACGGCCAGGCGGCCACGCACCGGGCCCTGCTCGGTGACCTCATGGGCAGGCGCGCCAAGGCCCGGGGCCTCGCCGGGTTCGTCGTGGACGGCGCCATCCGCGACGCCGACGACCTCGGCGCCATCGGCTTCCCCACCTGGGCGCGCGCCGTCACCCCGGCCGGTCCCTACCGCAACGGCCCCGGCCTGCTCCAGGTCCCGGTCTCCGTGGGTCGCGTGGTGGTCAACCCCGGTGACGTGATCGTGGGCGACGACGACGGAGTCACCGTCATCCCCAGGCACCGTCTGGAGGAGATCGTCGCCGCAGCCGAGGGCAAGCGCGCCAGCGAGGAGGAGGCGCGGGCGAGGATCGCCTCCCTGTAGCATTTGCGGGACATCCAGCTCCATAGTCTGAGGGGTTCCGCAGTGGCCGCAGAGTCGTCGGGCCAGCCCACGGTGCGCAGTGTGGAGCGTGCCCTTGACGTCCTGGAGGCCCTGGAGCGCAGCGACACCCCGTTGCGGCTGGTGGACCTGTGCCGCCTGGTGGACCTGCACCCGGCGACCGTGCTCCGGTCGCTGGCGGTACTCCAGCGCCGGGGCCTCGTGGTCGCGGAGAACCAGACCTACCGCCTGGGTGTGGCCGTGCTGCGCATGGCCCACGGGTTCCTGGTCAACGACCAGCTCACCCAGCAGGCCCGTCCCGTCATGCAGAGCCTGACCTCGGTCACCGGGCTGACCTCCTCCCTGTACGTGCGCAGCGGTTTCGAGCGCGTGCTCGCGGCGCGGGTCGACGGCAGCCCCCAACTGCACTACCAGGTTCCGATCGGCCGCTGGTTCCCCCTCTTCGTGGGGTCCGGCAAGGTCATCGCGGCCCACCTGCCCAAGGACGAGCGGGACGCCGTGGTGGCGATGTCGGAAGGGTGCACGAACGCCTCAGGGGAACTGCTCGACCCCGAGCGCGTGCGCCGTGAACTGGAGGACGTCGACAGGGACGGCCACAGCCTGACCATCGGTGAGCGCGACGTCGCCGTCGCCGCGGCGGCCGTCGCCGTCACCGGCCCGACCGGGGAGGCGCTCGCCGCCCTCTCCGTCTCCGGACCCTCCGAACACACCTCCCAGGACCGCCTGCGTCAGGCCGTCCCCGAACTCCGCAGAGCAGCCTCCGCCCTCAGCGGGCGGCACTCCCTCTCGTGATCCGGCCCAGCGCCTGACCCGTACCGGGAACGCCGCCCGCCGGACCACGGCGGAGCGGCGACCGGACGGAGCGGGCGCACCCGTGCGCCGCACCGGACCGTCGTCGGCTCCCACACGACGAAAGGTCACCATGCGCGTCACAGTCATCGGTCTGGGTGAGGCCGGAAACATCTACGCCACCGCGCTCACCGGGGCGGGCCATGAGGTCACCGGCTTCGACCCCGGCCCCACGGACACCCCCGAGGGGGTCCGGCGCGCGGAGTCCGCCCACGAGGCCGTGGCCGGAGCGGACATGGTGCTGGTGCTCACCTCCGCCTCCGTCGCCCCGGCCGTCGCGGACAGCGTCCTCGGGGCGCTCACCCCGGACACTGTCTACGCCGACTTCACCTCCGCCACCCCCGACGTCATGAGGTCGCTCAGCGCGAGGGTCCACACCACCGGGGCCCGGTTCGCGGACGTGGCCATCCTCGGCCCGATGACCATCGGGGGAGCCGCCACCGACCTCATCGCCAGCGGTCCGGGCGCCCCCGAGGTCGCGCGGGTGTGCGAGCCCCTGGGCGCCGACGTGGAGGCCCTGCCCGGGGAGCCGGGCGAGGCCACGGCGCGCAAGCTCCTGCGCAGCTCCCTGATGAAGCCCCTCGCCTCGGTGGTGTGCGAGGCCGTCGTGGCGGGCAGGGCCGCCGGGGCGGAGGAGTGGGTGCGCGAGCAGGTGGCCGCTCAGCTCACGGGGGGTGCGGAGCTGGTCGACCGCTTTCTCAGCGGGACCGTCAAGCACGCCTCCCGGCGCAGCGAGGAGGTGCGGGCCACCGCCGACTTCCTCGACTCCCTCGGTGTCCCGAACGAGATGACGACCGCCTCGGAGCAGACCCTGCGCAGGCTCGCCGCCAACGGCGAGCAGGGCTGACACAGGGCCCGCCGCCCCGGCCGGGATCGCCCGCGAGCGGGTCCGGCCGGGGCGGGTGACGCGCGGGCGAGACGCGTCGGCGGGGCACACAGGAGGACAGGACGGAGCAAGTCCCCCGATGTCCACCGGCACCGGGTACGCGGTCGTGCCGACGCGCCCAGCGACGTTGCGTGCCGCCTGACCAGCGGCGTCGTATTCTGTCCGGGCCCGCCCTCAACCCCCGACGACCGGCGCCGCGATTCCCGGACGGAGCTCGGTGCGCCCCTGGACGACCCCGGACGGTTCCCCCGTCGTCACGGGCCGTGCCCGGACGTGATCCGGGAAGGGGTGGAGAGCGCGGGCCACGGCGAAGACGACACAAGGAGCTCACCATGGCCGTCATCGGTACCGACCGCGACCTCGTCGCGCTCGTCAACACCTTCACAGTCGACCCCCGCGACCAGGAGAGGCTGGTGGAACTCCTGCACGAGGCGACGGAGGACGTCATGCGCCACTTCCCCGGGTTCGTCTCGGCCAACGTGCACGCCAGCCTCGACGGCACCAAGGTGTGCAACTACGCGCAGTGGGCCAGCGAGGAGGACTTCAACAAGGCGATCCAGCACCCGGACTCCCAGCCGCACTTCACCCAGTGCCGGGACATCGCGACCTCCGTCTCCGCGCTGTACCGGCTGAGGTTCACCGAGGGCGGCTGAGGGTGGGGTAGGAGGGGCCGCCGGACGCCCCGGATCGGTCGCGGGCGGCGGCGCCAGCCCGTGGGCGCGGGCTCACGGACCCTCGACGCGGACGCGGTCGCTGTCCCGGTCGGACAGGAACAGGGCCAGCCGCCGCCCCTGCTCCGCGACCTCCTCCCGGTCGTCCCGGGACAGGGAGCGGAGCGGGGTGACCGTCACGGTACCGTCCCCGGTGCGCCAGGTCGCGGAGACGCGGCCGTCCACCAGCACCACGCGTTCACCGGCGACCGACAGGCCGCGGTGCTCGTCGTCGATGATCCGGTTCCGGTAGTGGTAGCCGAGGACGGCGTTGTCGAAGGCGGGCAGGAACCGCACCGGGGCGGCGGTGCCCGGGTCCGGTCGCGGCGCGTCGGGCAGGTCCAGCAGCTCCCGGCCGCGTTCGTCGCGGAAGGACACCAGTTCGCCGCGCACGGCGGCCACCGCCGCGGGCAGCCCGGACAGCCCGCACCAGGAGCGCAGGTCGGTGGAGGTCGCCGGGCCGTAGGCGGCGAGGTAGCGGCGGACCAGGGCACGACCGGCCGGGTCGGAGCCGTCCGAGGGGAGCGGGTCGACCTCCCGGCCGAGCCACGAGGACAGCAGGACGTTGCGCACCCCGCCCCGGGTCCGCCACAGGCCGCGCGGCGGGGCCTGCACCACCGGCAGCAGGGCCGAGACCAGCATCTCGCCCAGTGGCCGCCGCCCCGGCTCCGGCCAGCGGTGGGAGAGCGCCGCGACCAGTTCGGTCATCGTGCGGGGCTGACCGTCGGACATCACCGCCAGGCCCGCCTCCGCCAGTTCGTCGAGGTCCACCCCGCGCAGGTCGTCCCGGTAGACCCCCATGACCTTCTGGCGCAGCATGGCGCCGAACCGGGACCGCCAGGCGAGGGCGTCCTCGGCGGTGACCAGGTGCACGGTGCGCCGCATGAGGTGGACCCGCACCACGTGTCGGTCGGCCAACAGGTCGGACAGCGTCGCGGCCTCGAACGACCGCATCCGGGTCCAGAGCCCGACGAACGGCTCCTGCGGTTCCTGCGCCTGGAGTCCGCCCAGGTGAGAGACGGTCTCCAGCGCCGACCTCCCGGTCGGTTCGAGCAGCGCCTGCCGGGCCAGGGCGGCGCGGTTGAGCGCCCGGTCGTCCAGCACGGTCGCGTTGTTGGTGGGCATGGTCCGTTCCCCTGCTTCCTCTCGTGGCAGGGGAACCCTCGCAGAGGTGGAGGTCAGTCAGTGTCCTCCACTCGTGGAGGAACCGTAACGGTCCAGGAGCAGACGGGAGCGGCCCACGATCCCCTCCGACGGGACCCGCGTCCGCGGAGCCCCCTCGGCCAGGAAGCGCTCCGCGATCGCGGTCAGCTGGCGGTCGAGCTCCGCCGACGCCGCCGACCGGTCGGAGAGGGCGCGGGGCAGACCCCGGGCCCAGGCCTCCCAGCGGGGCCGGTGGTAGCCGCCGACCAGCCCGGACCACAGCCGGGCTGCGTAGTCGTCGAGCACGGTGTCCCCGGTCGTGGTCCACACGGTGAGGATGCGCCGGGCGTTGTCCCGCAGGACCCGCAGCTCGGTGTCGTCGGTGGCCCAGGCCTCCGCCCGGGCCTCCCAGGTCGCGTACCGGTACTCGGGACGGGTGGCCAGGAGCGCGTCGAGGTCGTCGAACACGCGCAGGAACCGCTCCACCCCCTCCTCGGGGACCTCACCGCGCCCGGCGGCCGCCTCCACCAGCTCCGCGTACCGGTGGTCGCAGACCCTGGACAGGACGGCCATGGCCACGTCGGCCAGGTCGCCGCCGAGGGGGCCGTCCGCGAGCCCGGGGTTCCGCTCGGCCGCCCCCACCAGAGCTTCCCAGGCCCCGACGAGGTCCGCCCAGTCGTACCAGACCAGACCGGCGGCCTCCGCGCGGACGCGGTCGGGGGAGCCGAGGTCCGCGTAGCCGGGCCGCGCGGTCAGCACCCCGTTGAACTGTTCGGGGAAGATCCGCAGGTCCGCGGCCCCGTAGACGGTGGTGTTCAGCGCCCGCCAGGCGGTGAGGAGGGACGGGTCGGCGTCCGCGCCGTAGCGTCCCCGGACGAACCCGGGCAGCCAGTCCCGGTCCACGTCCTCCGTCCGGGTCCACGCCTGGTCGGCCACGAGCTGGAAGAAGGCGGGGTTGTTCCGGGTGGCCTCCATGGCCAGCCCGATGCCGACGGGACGGTTCCCGGCGGCCTTGGCCGCGTTGATCCCGTCCACGGCGCCCCGGAGGTCTCCGATGGGGTCGGTCCGGCCGCCGAAGTTGAGCAGTGCGCACCAGATCCAGGCCTTGGAGCCGAACGAGTCCAGCCGGGACCACTGCGGGTCCTCCTCCGCCCAGAGGTCCAGGACCAGCACCCGCTCGTCGGGGATCGCGTCCAGGAAGGCGTTCACCCGGGCGTCGGACCAGAAGTCCCGCTGGTAGGAGAACGGCCAGGCCTGGAGCACCCACACCGCCTCAGGGTCGGCCGCGGTCAGGCCGTCCAGGGTGGCCCGGGCCACCGCGCCGGGGAAGGCGGGGTCGGCGTCCACGGGGACCATCTCGATGAAGGGGTCGAGGGCGTACAGGTGGTCGGTGCCCAGCAGGCGGGCCTGGGTGCGTGCGACCTCCTCCGCCACCCGGGCGTACAGGGGGTCGGCGGGGTCCAGGACGTGGGTCCGGAAGCCCTGCCAGTCACGGGTGCGGGTCCGGCCCGGGGCGAGCTCGGGGGGCACGTGGCCGGTGAAGCCGGGGAGCGCCGGGGCCATGCCGAAGGAACGCTGGCGTTCGAGGACCCTCCGGGCCAGGTCCAGGTGGGCGTCGACCCACGAGGAGGGCATCGGGTCCGGGAAGCCGTCCAGGTTGCCCATGTACTGCCAGGGCAGGTAGCCGGGGCCGCCGAGGAACCGCAGGACCGTGGGCTCGTCCAGCCCGAGCCCGGTGTAGGCGTCGCGCAGCACGGCCTCGTGGCCGAGGAGGGTGAGCGGCATGGTGACGCCGTGCAGCGCCATCCAGTCGGTCTCACGCTCCCAGTCCTCCCAGCCCCAGTAGGCGGAGGTGTACCCCTGCGTGCAGAAGTTCAGGTAGTAGAGGTGCTCGGTCTCGGCGGCGCCCCGGGTGGGCGGGGCGTCGGGGAACTCCGCGACGGGCAGGGGCCGGGGGGTGTCCCAGCCGACCGCCACCGCGCAGACGGTCCGCAGGTAGGTGTGCAGCCCGACGGAGGCGGCCAGCGCGTCGGTGGCGGCGATGGTGAGGGCGCCCGCGTCGGCGCTGAACTCGAAGGACCTCTCCCGCGCGTCGAGCGACCGAAAGTGGACATTCGGATGAACGGGGCCGAGAATCCTGGTGACCAACCCGGTCACCACTGAATCCCAAATTGGAGGATTTGTTGCTATAGCGGACATATAGGTTATCCAAGTTGCGTCGTGAGAATTCAGTTACGTACAGTACATAACTGATCTGAGGCCGGACAAGCCTTGGGGTACAAGGCTTCACGTTCCGGCGTCGGGGTGGGTGAGGGCGGTCAGTCCCGTCCGACCTGCGAATTCCCCGCCGGAGTTCCCTGTTATCGCCCGCCGTTCCGGGGCCTGGGGAGCCGGTTTCCCCAGGAGGTTCGGCACCCCCCCACCAAAAAGGATCAACGGAGATTCAGGATGCCCCCCAAGGAAAAGGTTCTGCGTCCCGCCGCGTTCTCGCTGGCGGGCGCGGCGGCCGTACTCACGCTCACGGCCTGCGCCGCCCTCTCCGGCGGTTCCGCCCAGGACAACACGCCCGACGACGTCTCCACCGACATCAGCGACGCGGAGGCCACCCTGACCCTGGCCTTCGCGGACGACCCTCCCACCCACGAACTGGTCGAGGGCTTCACGGCCATGTACCCCAACGTGAACATCGAGCTTCAGCAGACCCAGTTCACGGACTACGTGAAGACCATCAGCCTGTCGATGACGTCGGACGACGCCCCCGACATCGCCCAGTACAACCCCGGGGCCATGCGGTCGCTCATCCCGGGCGGCCACATCCTCAACCTCGACCCCTACGCCGAGGCCTACGGCTGGGACGAGTCCTTCCCCGAGGCGAGCCTGGAACCCCTCCAGTCCAACGACGAGGCCTCCGAGTTCGCCACCGGCAGCCTCTACGCCGCCCCCGGAGCCCTCTCCGTCCTGGGCGTCTTCTACAACACCGAGGTCATGGAGGAGGCCGGGGTCCCCGAACCGCCCGCCACCCTGGAGGACTTCGAGGCGGCCCTCGAACTCGCTGACCAGGCCGACGTCGCCCCCATGAGCGTGGGCGGCCTCGAAGTGGGCGGCTTCCAGATCTGGAACGCCCTGCTCAACGGGCTCGGAGACCACAACGAGTACAAGGACTGGGTGTACGGGGCCGAGGGCTCCACGATCGAGACCGAGGCGGCGGCCGAGGCCACGGAGACCTTCCACCGCTGGGTCGAGGCCGGGTACATCACCGAGAGCGCCAACGCCACCTCGGACAACGACGCGCGCGCCGAGTTCGTCGACGGCGACAGCATGTTCCTCGTGACCGGCAACTGGGCCGCCTTCGAGCTGGAGGCGGAGATGGGCGACGACGTCGGCTTCCTGCTCATGCCCGGTACCGCCGTGGACCAGGCGCCGGTCGCCTCCGGCGCCAGCGTCGCCTACGCCGTGTCCTCCCACACCGAGCACCCGGACGTGGCCGCCGCCTTCCTCAACTACCTCAGCAGCGTGGAGGCGGCCGAGATCCAGCTGGCCACCGGCTTCATGCCCGTGGACACCCAGGCGCCGAGCGAGAGCTACGGGCTGCTGAACGAGGTCAACTTCGGCTTCTCCACGGTCGCGGACAACGAGGGGATCGTCCCCTTCCCCGACTACGCCACACCCGGCATGATCGACCAGCTCACCCCCGGGATCCAGGGGCTCATCTCGGGGAGCGCCACCCCGGAGGAGTTCCTCGCCTCCTTGCAGGCCGAATGGGAAAACCACCATGAGTGACAGCGCTCCAGCGCACCCGCACACCACGCCCGCCCCCGCGCCGACCCACGGCGCCGGGGGCGGGCGCCCGCGTCGGTGGAGGCGGGTCCGGGCCGGGCTCAAGGGCTGGCTCTACCTGCTGCCCGCCCTGGCCGTCTACGGCGCCTTCGCGATCTACCCGGCGCTGAGCACCTTCTCCTTCTCCTTCCTGGACTGGGACGGTGTCCAGCCGCCGACCTGGGCCGGGCTGGAGAACTACACGCGGGTCGTCGCGGACCCGCTCCTGGCCGGGGCGATCGGCAACGGGCTCGTGCTCATCGTCTTCTTCTCCTTCGTCCCCATCGCGGTCGGCCTGTTGATGACGGGGCTGCTGACCGCCCGGGGCGGCCGGGGCACCACCTTCTACCGGACGGTCTACTTCCTGCCCCAGGTGCTGCCGCTCGTGGCGGTGGGCACCACCTGGCGCTGGCTCTACAGCGGCGACGGCGCCGTCAACGAGTTCCTGGGCGCGGTGGGCCTGGGCGGGCTGACCCGCTCCTGGCTGGCCGACTACCACTTCGCGCTGATCGCGCTCGGCCTGATCGGCACCTGGTGCATGAGCGGCCTGTGCATGGTCCTGTTCATGAGCGGCGCCCAGAAGATCGACCCGGCGCTGCACGAGGCCGCCGCCCTCGACGGGGCCGGACGGCTGCGCCGGTTCCTCCACGTCACGCTGCCCGGGCTCCGCAAGGAGATCAGCATCGCGGGCGTCATCACCACCATCGCCGCGCTGGCCAGCTTCGACCTGGTGTACGTCACCACCAACGGCGGCCCCGCCGGACAGACCAACGTCCCGGCGCTGCTGGTCTACCGCCTCGCCTTCAACGAGGGCGACATCGGCGCCGCCAGCGCGCTCGCCGTGGTCCTGACCCTGCTGGTCGTCGCCCTGGTCAGCGTCATCCGACTGCTCGCGAGGGAGAAGTGATGCGTCGACACGTCCCCGTCTCGGTCCTGCGCCACGGCGTACTGGCGCTGATCGCCGTGCTGGTGCTGTTCCCCTTCCTCGGGATCGTCCTGGCCGCCCTCCACCCCACCGGGAGCGCGGTCGGCGGGCTGGGCGTTCCGGAGCAGTGGTCGTGGGAGAACTTCCGGCTGGCCTGGGAGGCCGGACGCTTCGACCAGCTGACCAGGTCCGGCTTCGTCATCGCCGCGTGCGTCGTGCCGCTGACGGTCTGCTTCGCGACCCTGGCCGGGTACGCGCTCTCGATCCTCGGGGTGTGGGGCGGCCGGGTGCTCTCCCTCGGCTTCGTCCTGGGCCTCACGCTTCCGGTGGAGCTGCTGGTCATCGCCCTGTACCTCAACCTGCGCGAGGTGGGCCTGACCAACACCTACACGGGGGTGGTCCTCGCCGAGGTCGCCCTGTTCCTGCCGTTCGGCGTGTACTGGATGCAGTCGCACTTCGCGGGGGTCCCCAAGGAGCTGGTGGAGGCCGCACGGGTGGACGGCGCCCGTGACAGCGTCGTGCTCGCCCGGGTGCTGCTCCCGATCTCCTGGCCGGCCATCACCACCCTGTCGGTGCTGGTGTTCATGTGGTCGTGGAACCAGTTCCTGCTCATCCTCGTGATGATGCAGACCCCGGCCCTGCGCACCGCGCCCACCGGTCTGGGGCTGTTCGTCGGCCAGTACGGGACCGACATCCCCCTGCTCTCGGCGGCCAGCCTGATCGTGATCGCGCCCATCGTGGTCGTCTACCTGGCCTTCCAGCGCAGCTTCGTCAACGGCATCACCCGGGGCGCCGTGAAGGGGTGAGGAGGGGCGGCCGGTGACGACGGCGGAGCGGAGAAGGGCACCTCCGCCCCGCCGTCACGCCCACTAGGAACTACGGGGTCGGGCGCTCTCCTGGCCGGAGGCACGGACCGCCAGCCCGACCGCGCCCATCACGGTCAGCAGGACGGCCAGACCGCCCCACACCATCGGCTGGGTGACCAGCATGTCCCCGGAAGCCTGCCCCGGGGTCCGGCCGCCGTCGCGGCCGGTCACCGTGACGAGCAGGAGGGCGACCACGCCGACCGCGGCCAGGAGACGGCCGCAGAGCCGGGCCAGACCGGCGAGCACCGGCCCCCGGGCGAGGTCGGACCGGGTGAGGCGCTCCTCCGGGCGCAGCGGGGTGAGCAGCCTGGCCAGGAACAGCAGGGCCACGGGGAGCTGGAGCGCCCACACGAAGGTGCGGAACGCGCCGTCGAACCACACGTTCGTGCCGTACAGCAGGGTGTGCCACACGCTCAGGACGTAGACCACGATGACGAACCGGTGCAGGACCCGCCACAGCCGGGACCCGGTCCAGGCCCGCACGTAGAAGGACAGGCTGAGCGGGATCGCCAGGTAGAGGGCGATCAGCCCCAGCAGGATGGCGACCTGGCCGGTCCCCGAGGAGTACCCGCCCGGCACGAACACGTCGACGAAGGCCGAGAACAGCAGCGGGAACGCACCGAGGCCGTCGGCGTTCTCCCGGAGGAGTTCGAGGAAGAACGCCAGGGCGTGGCCGAACATCAGCCCGATGGTGGTGACGCTGGTGACCCGGTGCCAGCGCTCCAGCCGGGAGTGGTTCACGGGGGACGAGGGCAGCGGGCTGGTGGCGCGCAGCAGGCCGAGCATCACGGTGATCCAGGCCCACAGCAGGGCGGACCAGCCGAAGGCCTGGCAGGCCCAGTACAGCCAGTACCGCTGGGCGTCCGCGAGGAAGGGCATCACCTCCAGGGTCATCGAGGTGCCGCCCTCGACGCGCAGGTAGAGGACCACGAACATCACGAAGGTCACGGCCAGGGCGGCGGTCGCGTCGAAGAGCAGGTGGCGCAAGTCGGTTCTGAGGGTGCGGCGGTCGAGCCGGGGCCTTCCGACGGACCTGGCGGAGCGTTCGGGTGAGGGGGAGGGGGTCATGTGGGGGTCTCCCAGTGGGGTGGGGAGGGGACGGGACGTCGCCGCGGCGTGCGAGGAGGTTTCCCCACGGCGATCACAGTGAACAGGAGCCGTCCCCCGGCGTCCAGCCGCCCGGGTCAGGGACGCCAGACCGGCAGCGACAGACGCATCGTCAGCCCGCCGCCGGGGGTGGAGTCCGCGACCAGGGAACCTCCCATGGACTCGGCCAGCCCCTGGGAGAGGGCCAGACCCAGACCGAGCCCGCTCTCGTTGTCCGTGTCACCGAGACGCTGGAAGGGGGCGAACATCCGCTCCCGCTCCTGCTCCGGAACTCCCGGACCGTGGTCGATGACCCGGATCTCCAGGTGGTCACCCGTGTGCTCCCCGACCACCGAGGGGGCCCGGTCCGGCGGGCTGAACCGCAGCGCGTTGTCGATGACGTTGACCAGGACCCGGGTCACGAGTCCGTGGTCCGCCGCCGCCTCCGGGAGGTCGTCCGGGACCGTGACCGCGACCCCTCGTCCCTCGTCACCGACCTGGGCGAGGGCGGAGAACACCAGCTCGCGCAGGTGCGACGGGCGGATCGTCACACCCAGCACCCCCGCCTGGAGGCGACTCATGTCCAACAGGTCCGTGACCAGGCCGGTCAGCTGGTCCAGGGACTCGTCGGCCATGGCGAGCAGCCCGTCCCGGTCCTCCTCGTCGAAGTGGACCTCCCGGCTCCGCAGGCTGGTCACCGAGGCCTTCGCGGTGGCCAGCGGTGCCCTCAGGTCGTGGCTCACGGCGGACAGGAGGGCGGTCCGCATCCGGTCGGCCTCGGCCAGGGGCCGGGCGGTGGCGGCCTCCCGTTCGAGCAGCTCGTACTGGAGGACGGCGGCCGTCTGCGCGGCGAAGGCCTCGATGATCCTGCGGTCGGCGGCACGGGGCTCGCGTCCGCGGAGGACGAGCACCTGATCGGAGTCCACCCGTACCTCCGTGTCGTCGGGAAGCGGCGCGAGCGGGTGGTCGTCCCCCTGGTACGCGACCACCTCCCAACCACCAGGGTCGTGCCGCTGGTCGGGGCGGGTCGACGCCCCCGCCCTCCTGCGCAGCAGGGCGACGGAGGTCAGCGAGAACGTCTCGACGAGACGTTCCATCAGCGCGTTGAGCGGGTGGGAGCCCCGGAGCACGTTGCCCGCGACGACGGCCAGGGTATGGGCCTCGGCGTTGGCCTGGGCCGCCTCCCTGGTACGACGCGCCGCCTGGTCGACCACCATGCTGACCGACACGGCGACGACCACGAACCCGGTCAGCGCCAGGAGACTCAGCGGATGGGTGACGGAGAGGTTGAGATACGGCTCGGTGTAGAAGAAGTTGAGCGCGGCGAAGCCGCCGACGGAAGCCAGCAGAGCCGGCCACAGTCCGCCGATCAGCGCCGTCACGGTCACCGCGGCGAACACCAGCACGATGCCGCTGGCCAGGTACTCCTCACTCCCCAGCCAGGTGCTGGCGACGCTGATCAGGGCGAGGGAGATCAGGGTGGCCGCGTAGGCGGCGATCCTGCGTCGGAGCGGGACGTTGCCCTCCCGGTGGGGCCGGACCCGCATCCCGGCCTGTTCGTGGGTGACCAGGTGGACGTCGATCGCCCCGGAGAGCTCCGTGGTCGTGGCACCGATCCCGGGGCTGAACATGCGCGCGACCCTGCCGCGTCGACTGGTGCCCAGGACCAGCTGGGTCGCGTTGACCCCGCGGGCGAAGGCGATCAGCGCCTCGGGCACGTCCTCCCCGAGCACATGGTGGAACGTACCGCCCAGATCCTCCACGAGCACCCTCTGGCGAGCGAGGAGCGCCGGGTCCGCACCGGTGAGCCCATCGCTGCGGGCCACGTGCACCGCCAACAGATCGGCACCGCGACCGCGCTCCGCGATCCGGGAGGCGCGTCGGATCAGGGTCTCCCCCTCGGCCCCGCCGGTCAGGGCGACCACGACCCGCTCCCGGGTCTCCCAGGGCTCGGTGACGCCGTGGACGCTCCGGTAGCGTTCGAGATCCGCGTCGACGCGCCCGGCGAGCCACAACAGCGCCAGTTCCCGGAGCGCGGACAGGTTCCCGCTGCGGAAGTAGTTGCTCAGCGACCTGTCGATCCTCTCGGGTCGGTACACGTCGCCGTGGGACAGCCGCTGCCGCAGCGCCTCGGGGGTCATGTCGACGAGCTCGATCTGTTCGGCCGCGCGGACCCAGGCGTCCGGGACGGTCTCCCCCTGACGCACCCCGGTGATCCGCTGGACGACGTCGTTCAACGACTCCAGGTGCTGGATGTTGAGTGTGGACAGCACGGTGATCCCCGCGTCCAGCAACTCCTCGATGTCCTGCCAACGCCTGTCGTTGCGGCTGCCGGTCACGTTCGTGTGGGCGAGCTCGTCGACCAGCACCACCTCCGGTGCCCGTTCGAGCACCGCTTCGAGGTCCATCTCCTCGAACTCGCGTCCCCGGTGGACGATCCGTCGCCGAGGAACCACCTCCAGGTCGTCGACCATGGCCTCCGTCATCACCCGCCCGTGGCACTCGACGAGGCCGATGACGACGTCCGCGCCCCTGTCGCGTCGACGGTGCGCCTCGTCGAGCATCCGGTACGTCTTCCCGACCCCGGGTGCGGCTCCCAGATAGACCCTCAGACCCCCACGCGCGACCATCGCACCCCCTCGTCTCCATCTTCGCCGGTCGCACGCGGCCGTTCCGACGACCCGCGCTAAGCGACCGCTAATTCACCTCCTCTTGGCGCTAACGGTGCGTTACCGGGACGTACTTCACCTCGGCGTGGACGCACAGTCGTCTGTGCCGCTTCGCGGTACACCTGGAGCGACTACAAGGAAGTGGAGTCATGTCCGACCTGCTGTTGGTTCTGCTGGGGGCGGGGTCCATCGGACTCTGCGCCGTCTACGCGCGCGGGTGCGAACGCCTGCTGGGTCCCGATCCCGACGGCGCGGATCCCCTCTCCCCATCGGGGTTCCACGATTCCGGCGAGACCGCCGGTCACCGCCCCGAGACCGGAAGTCGGTGAACCGATGCTCTGGCACGAAGCCGTCGCCCTGGCGGTGTCCCTTCCCCTGGCCCTCTACCTGCTGGCCACTCTGCTTTTCCCTGAGAGGTTCTGATGAGCGTGACCGCGTGGGCACAGTTCGCCCTGCTGATCGCGGTACTGGCCGTCACGGCCCCGCTGCTCGGCCGCTACGTGGCCAGGGTCTACGGATACGGCGAGGGAGTCCCCGCGCCCGGGGACCGGTTCCTCCTCCCGATCGAACGCGCCCTCTACCGGGTCTGCCGGGTCGATCCGGAGAAGGAGCAGCACTGGACCCGGTACGCCTACTCGCTGCTGGCGTTCAGCGCGGTCGGGTTCCTCGTGCTGTACGCACTGCTGAGAGCGCAGGGGATGCTCCCCCTCAACCCCGTGGGGCTGCCCGGCCTGGAACCCAACGTGGCCTTCAACGCCGCCGTCAGCTTCGTGACCAACACGAACTGGCAGGCCTACGCGGGCGAGGCGACCATGAGCCACCTGTCCCAGATGGCGGGGCTCACGGTCCAGAACTTCGTCTCCGCCTCCGCCGGGATGGCGGTGATGGCCGCCCTGATCCGGGGCCTCGCGCGACGTGGCGCGCGCACCGTCGGCAACTTCTGGGTCGACCTGGTCCGAGGGGTGACCCGCGTCCTCCTCCCCCTGTCCTTCGTACTGGCCCTCGTCCTGGTCAGCCAGGGCGTGATCCAGAACCTCAACGGACTGACGGTCGTCAGCACGCTGGAGGGGACGACGCAGTCGGTTCCCGGCGGTCCCGCCGCGAGCCAGGTCGCCGTCAAGCAGCTGGGCACCAACGGCGGCGGCTTCTTCGACGCGAACTCCGCCCACCCGTTCGAGAACACCACCGCGCTCAGCAACTTCGTCCAGACCTGGGCGATCCTCGTCATCCCCTTCTCCATGGCCTTCGCCTTCGGGCACATGGTCCGCGACCGGCGCCAGGGTCTGGCCGTGTTCGGAGTCATGTTCACCGTCTGGGCGACGATGAGCCTCGTGATCATGGGGGCCGAGGGCGCGGGCAACCCCCGGCTGGACTCCCTGGGCGTGGACCAGGCCATCAGCTCGGACCAACCCGGCGGGTACATGGAGGGCAAGGAGAGCCGTTTCGGCCCCGCCGCCTCCGGCCTGTGGGCGGCCTCCACGACGGGTACCTCCAACGGCTCCGTCAACGCCATGCACGACAGCTTCACCCCGACGGGCGGCGGTGCCGCCATGCTGCACATGATGTTCGGCGAACTCAGTCCCGGAGGCGTGGGAGTCGGACTCAACGGCCTGCTCGTCATGGTGATCCTCACCGTCTTCATCTCCGGACTGATGATCGGACGCACCCCCGAGTACCTGGGGAAGAAGATCTCCTCGAAGGAGATCACCCTGGTCATGCTCCACGTCCTGGCCATGCCCGTGGTCCTGCTCGGATTCGCCGCGGCCACCTCTGTCAACGACACGGCCCTGGCCTCGCTCAACAACGGCGGCCCCCACGGGCTCTCGGAGATCCTCTACGGCTACGCCTCGACCGCCAACAACAACGGGTCGGCCTTCGCCGGGCTGGACTCCTCGACCTGGTGGTTCACGATCACGATGGGCCTCGCCATGCTGGTCGGCCGCTTCCTGCTCATCCTCCCGGTCCTGGCCCTCGCCGGCTCCATGGCGCGTAAACGAGCGGTCCCCGCCACGGTCGGCACCCTGCCCACGCACACGCCGCTCTTCGCCGGCCTGACCGTCGCCGTGGTGCTCATCGTGGCCGGCCTGACCTTCCTGCCCGCACTCTCCCTCGGCCCGATCGCCGAACAATTCACCCTGTGAGCGCACCCATGAACCCAGAGACAACGGGAACCGGCGGCACCGAGACCCCACCGGTCACGGCCAGCGGGGCGAAGCCGCGCACCCCCGCCGAACGGCGCGGCGCCCTCATCAGCGGCCCGATCCTTCGCCGGGCCCTCATCGACTCCCTACGCAAACTCGACCCGCGTCAGCTGGTCCGCAACCCGGTCATCCTCGTCGTCTCCGTGGGCAGCGTCCTGTCCACGGTGGTCCTGTTCACCTCGCTGGGCGGGCAGGGCGGAGGGGAGGCCGTCTTCGCGACCCTGGTCACCCTGTTCCTGTGGGCGACCGTCCTGTTCGCCAACTTCGCCGAGGCCCTGGCCGAAGGGCGCGGCAAGGCGCAGGCCGAGGCCCTGCGCTCCACCCGGAGCGGGACGACCGCGAGGGTCCGGCGCCCCGACGGGACCACGGTCACGGTCGCGGGCACCGACCTCGACATCGGTGACGAATGCGTCGTCGGGGCCGGTGAGGTCATCCCCGGTGACGGCGAGGTGGTGGAGGGCATCGCGAGTGTCGACGAGTCGGCCATCACCGGCGAGTCGGCACCGGTGATCCGGGAGTCGGGCGGCGACCGGTCCGCCGTCACCGGCGGGACGACCGTCCTCTCCGACCGGATCGTCGTCCGCGTGACCAGTCGTCCGGGCGAGACCTTCATGGATCGGATGATCGCTCTCGTGGAGGGCGCCGAGCGTCGCAGGACCCCCAACGAGATCGCGCTCAACATCCTGCTCTCCGGACTCACCCTCGTCTTCCTCATCGTCGTGGTCACCCTCCAGCCGATGGCGATCCTCTCAGGGGCCCGGCAGGACACGATCATCCTGATCGCGCTGCTCGTCTGCCTGATCCCCACCACCATCGGAGCGCTCCTCTCGGCGATCGGCATCGCGGGCATGGACCGGCTGGTCCGCCGCAACGTGCTGGCCACGTCGGGCAGGGCCGTGGAGGCTTCGGGGGACGTCACGACACTGCTGCTCGACAAGACCGGCACCATCACCCTGGGAAACCGGCAGGCAGCCGAGTTCCTCCCGCTGCCGGGTGTGTCCGCGGCCGACCTGGCCGAGGCGGCGCACCGGTCGAGCCTGGCGGACGGAACCCCCGAAGGCCGTTCGATCGTCGACTTCGCGGTGGCCTCGGAACGGTCCCTGCGCGGACGCGGCGCGCCTCGGGGAACGGCGGTGCCGTTCACCGCGCAGAGCCGGATGAGCGGTGTCGACGAGGACGGACGCCAGGTGCGGAAGGGGGCCACCGACGCCGTGGCCCGGTGGGTCCGGGAACACGGTGGGGAGGTCACCCAGGAGTACCAGGACCTGGCCGCGCGGATCGCGGACCACGGAGGTACCCCCCTGGCGGTGGCGGAGGTCTCTGAACGAGGGCGACCCGCGCGTGCCCTCGGGCTGGTCCACCTCAAGGACACGGTGAAGCCCGGGATGCGGGAGCGCTTCGCCGAGCTGCGCGCGATGGGCATCCGGACGGTCATGGTCACCGGAGACAACCGTCGCACGGCCGCGGTCATCGCCGCCGAGGCCGGGGTGGACGACCACCTCGCCGAGGCCACCCCCGAACGCAAGCTCGAACTGATTCGCCAGGAGCAGCTGGCCGGGGCCCTCGTGGCGATGACCGGAGACGGCACCAACGACGCCCCCGCGCTGGCCCAGGCCGACGTGGGCGTGGCGATGAACACCGGTACCCAGGCCGCGCGGGAGGCGGGGAACATGGTCGACCTCGACTCCGACCCCACCAAGCTCATCGACATCGTGCGCGTCGGGAAGCAGCTCCTCATCACGAGAGGCGCCCTGACCACCTTCTCCATCGCCAACGACGTGGCCAAGTACTTCGCGATCCTGCCGGCGATGTTCGCGGCGTCGGTGCCAGGACTCGCCGCCCTCAACGTCATGGGCCTGGAGTCGGCGCGGTCGGCCGTCCTCTCGGCGGTGATCTTCAACGCCCTGATCATCATCGCCCTCGTCCCGCTGGCCCTGAGGGGGGTCCGGTTCCGCGCGCGCTCGGCCTCGGCCACGCTGCGGCACAACATCCTCGTCTACGGGCTCGGCGGGCTCATCACACCGTTCGTCGGCATCAAGGCCATCGACATGGCCGTCTCGGCTCTGGGAGTGCTCTGAAATGATCCGCCAGCTCCTCACCGCCACGGTGATGATCGCGCTGTTCACCCTCGCCCTGGGCGGTGTCTATCCGCTCGTCGTCACGGGGGTCGCGCAGGCGGTCTTCCCCCACCAGGCGAACGGTTCACTGGTCGAGGCCGACGGCCGGACCGTGGGATCGAGTCAGCTCGCCCAGGGGTTCGAGGACGACCGGTTCTTCCACCCCCGTCCCTCGGACGTCGCGTACGACGGCTCCGACAGCGGCGGCGCCAACCTCGGCCCCCTCGACGAGGGGCTGCTGGACGGCGTCGAGGACCGTGCGAACGCCTACCGCGCCCTCAACGGGTTGGACGACGGAGCCTCCGTCCCGGTCGACGCCGTGACGGCCTCGGCGTCGGGGTTGGACCCGCACATCTCCGTCGCCAACGCCACGCTCCAGTCGGCGCGGGTGGCCGAGGCCAGGGGACTGGACGGCGCGGACCTGGAGGCACTGGTCGCCCGGCACACGACCCCGCGCGCTCTCGGGGTCCTGGGTGAACCGGGGGTCAACGTCCTCACCCTGAACATCGCGCTGGAGGAGGCCTCCTCCTGACCGCGGTCCTTCGTACGGGGTGCGGCTGTGGGATTCTGCTCTGGCCGCACCCTCCCCGCCGTCCTCGGAATCGTGGACCCGCGGCGGCAAGCTCCAACGGCACAGAACGGTCCGGCATGAAAGAGTCCCGTCACACCTCGCCGTCGGTCCTGGTGGTCGACGACGATCCGATGCTGCTGAAGACCCTGGAGCTCAACCTGCGGGCCCGCGGGTACGCGGCACACTTCGCCCGCACGGGTGAGCAGGCCCTGAACCTGGTCGCCCAGCACCGCCCCGACCTCGTCCTGCTCGACCTCGGCCTGCCCGGGATGAGCGGCCTGGAGGTGATCCAGGGCCTGCGCGGGTGGTCGGGCGTCCCCATCCTCGTGCTGTCGGGCCGGGACACCGAGCCCATGAAGGTCGAGGCGCTCGACCTGGGGGCCGACGACTACGTCGTCAAGCCCTTCGGCATGGACGAGTTGTTCGCGCGGGTACGGGCGGCGATGCGCCGTGACGTGGAACCGCCCGAACAGGCGGTGGTCACGACGGCGGACTTCACCGTGGACCTCGCGGCGCAACGGGTCACCAAGGGCGGCTCACAGGTCCAGCTCACCCCCCGACAGTGGCACATCGTCGAGGTGCTGGTGCGCAACCGGGGGCGCCTGGTCACCCATCAGGAACTCCTCAAGCAGGTGTGGGGACCCAACTACGGTCGAGAGACCAACTACCTGCGGGTCTTCATGACCAAGATCCGTCAGAAGCTCGAACCCGAACCGCCCCGCCCCCGTTACTTCCTCACCGAACCCGGCCTCGGCTACCGCTTCCAGGGCGCTGAGGAGAACGGCGCCGGGGAGGTCTGAGGGCGGAGGGTCCCCGGCCCGGGACGCCCTCGCCCCCGGGCGGGGCTCGCGGTGAGCCGCCCGGGGGCGAGGAGGGGTCGGACGTGCCGCGCCGTCACTCCGTCAGGGACGGCTCCTCCGCCCGGGCCACGGTGTGCTCGTGGTGCCCACAGGCGGCGGTGTCGGGTTCGGTGCGCAGGTCACGCAGGAAGCTGACCACCACGCCCACGATGACCACGAGGAAGGGCGCCGAGGCCACGATCACCGTCTGTTGGAGGGCGTTGAGGCCCCCCGAGAGCAGCAGGATGATCGCCAGGGCGCCGGTCACCGCGCCCCACAGCAGCAGGATCGGCGTGCGGGGCTGGATGGACCCGTGTGTGGTGAGCATGCCCAGCACGTACGTGTTGGCGTCGGCCCCGGAGACGAAGAAGAGCACCGCCAGGATCACCACCAGCGTCGACGTCACCATGGGCAGCGGGAACTCCGCCAGGGTGACGAAGAAGGCGCTGTTCAGGTCCGCCGCGGTGGCCCCGGCGATGTCCGTGCCGTGGTTCAGGTCCAGGTCGATGGCCGAGCCGCCGAACACGGAGAACCAGGCGAAGAAGGCCAGGCTGGGCATCCCGAGGACGACCAGGATGAACTGGCGGATGGTGCGGCCGCGCGAGATGCGGGCCAGGAACACACCGACGAAGGCGCCCCAGGACACCCACCAGGCCATCATGAAGTAGGTCCACATCTGGAGCCACTCGGTGTCACCGAAGGCCGGGCCGCGCAGGCTCATCAGCAGGAACTCGCCGCCGTACTGGCCCAGGGACTCCAGGAAGAGGGAGACCAGGAAGGCCGTCGGGCCCAGGAACAGCACGAAGACGAAGAGCACCGAGGCCACCGACAGGTTGACCTCGCTGGTGTAGCGGATGCCCCGCTTGACCCCGGAGGCCGCCGAGAGGCTGAACAGCACCGTGACCACGACCACGATGACGACCTGGGTGGTGGCACCGGTGGGCGTGCCCAGGATGCGGTTCAGGCCGTTGTCGATCTGGAGCGCGCCCAGACCGAGCGAGGTGGTGGTGCCGAACAGGGTCGCGAACACCGTGAAGACGTCGATGGCCTTGCCTGCGGGGCCGTCGGCGTGCCGCCCCAGCAGCGGCCGGAACAGCGCGCTGACCAGGCCGGGACGCTGCTTGCGGTACATCGAGTACCCGAGCGCGAGGCCGAAGACCGCGAAGATCGCCCAGGCGTGCAGGCCCCAGTCGTAGAAGGAGTACTGGAGCGCGAGGACGGCGGCCCCGGGGGTTCCCGGCTCGGCCAGGTCGTGCGGGGGAGTCGCGAAGTGCGAGATCGGCTCGGCGATGCCGTAGGAGACCAGACCGATGCCCATCACCGCGCAGAGGATCATGGCGATCCAGGTGTGCGTGGCGAACTCGGGGCGGTCGTCGTCGGCGCCCAGGCGGACGCGTCCGTAACGGCTGAAGGCCAGCCAGACCAGCAGTGCGATCAGGAGGAGGGGGAGCAGCAGGTACACCCAGCCGAAGCTGGAGGTGATCCCGTTGAGGGCGGTGTTCATCGTGGACATCTGGTGTTCCGGGGCGGCCACGCCCCAGACCACGAACAGGGCGGAGATCGCGAGGGAGGCCCAGAAGACCACCCCGACGGTTCTTCGCCCGGCCGGAGCGTCATTCATGTGTCGACACCTTTCGATCGATCCGCGCCGCGGTCACGGGGGACACGCGGGGTGGGGCGTCGCACGGCGGTGGGCAGTGGAGCACGACCGTTCTGGGGTCGGTTGAGCGTGGCACGGGACTGAACCGCCTGTTCGTCGGTGGAAGATCGGGACCCGGAGCTCCGTCCCGGAGCGCGCATGGCGACAGGCGCCCCTCGCACCGAACGGAACAGCGGGACGGTCGGTGTCGAGGCGAGCGGGACGGAATCCGGGAGAACGAGAACAGCGCCGCGGAAGGAGTCCGCGACGCGGGTGTCGGTGGCGGCCACCGCTGGGACGGCCCCTGACCGAGTCGGCGCCCGGCGAGGTCGACAGCACGGCTGCGCACTGACTCAGGAGGCCCTCGCTCAGCTCCGGACCGGAGTACGGACCGGGCACCGCTCGTGGTCCGACCTTCGCCCACCGACCTTCGGGGGTCGGTGTGAGAGCGGTCGAGCCCCACGGGGCCGAAGAGCTGGAAAGGGCCTCCGGAAGAGCGTACTCGCATGTGGGAGCGGGGGCGCCACCCCGGTGGGGCGCCGGGGTCGGGCCGACGCGCGGGCGGGGAGCGGGGCGGGCGGCCCGTACGCGTCCACGCCCGAGTGGAGCGCGCACCCCGGTGCCGCCCCACGTACCGACCTCGCGGGCGGGCGTGCCGGACGCACCGGGAGGGGTCGGGGCGGGCCGGTCGTCGGAGCGGTCGGACGGCGCCAGGCCCTGTGCGTCGGGCGTTCGGGGAGGGAGGGGGACCGGCGGCACGCCGCGTGGCCGGGGTGCCGTACGGCGTCGGCGGAGGGACCGTGCCCGGGGCCGAGGCGGTGCACGCCAAGGCCCCGGAGGCGAACGGGGGTGCCCGCCTCCGGGGCCGTGCCGGTGGTGGAACCGGGGTGCGTGGCCCGCTCCGCTAGGCGCGGGTGCGTCGCGTCACACCGCCGCGCAGCACCGTGCGCACGCCCCGCTCGGGCTCGGCCAGCAGGGAGAGGTCGGAGAGCGGGTCGCCGTCGACGACGATCAGGTCGGCCCGGGCCCCCGTGCGCAGCGTGCCGACCTCGCCCTCCAGACCGAGCAGCGCCGCCGCCTCGCTGGTGGCCGAACGCACCACGTCGGCCGCGGGCTGGACCTCGCCGCGGATGGCGAACTCGGCGCTCTGGCGCGACTGCATGCCGCCGAGCAGGTCGGTGCCGAACACCAGGCGGACACCGCCCTCGTGTGCCATCCGCAGGGCCTCCAGCCCCTTGTGCAGCACCGTGTCCACCTTGGCCTGGCTCTCGGCGGGCAGCCCGTTGCGCGCGCCCTGGCGCGAGAGCTCGCGGTAGGTGACCAGGGTCGGCACCAGGAACGCCCCGTGCTCCACGAACAGTTCGACACTGCTCTGGTCGATGAGGTTGCCGTGCTCGATGCAGCGCACACCCAGGCGCAGGCCGCGGTTGACCGCCCTCGCGGTGTAGGCGTGCCCGGTGACGTACCGGTTGGCGGCCTCGGCCTCCTCGACGACCGCCCGCAGCTCGTCCTCCGAGGACTGGGTGGAGTCGATCCGGTCGGTGGGGGAGGCGACCCCGCCCGAGAGCATCACCTTGACGTGGTGCGCGCCGGTGCGGAGCTGTTCGCGCGCGGCCTTGCGGAACTCGACGGGGCCGTCGCAGACCAGGCCCGCGCCGGGGCAGCATCCGTGCTGGTCCGTGCCGTGTCGGCCGCGCGGCCGGAAGTCGCCGTGCCCTCCCGTCTGGGAGAGCGCCTTGCCGCCGAACACCAGACGGGGGCCGTCCACGAGCCCGTCCTCCACGGCCTCGGCCAGACCCCAGTCGGCGCCGCCCACGTCGCGCACCGTGGTGAAGCCGCGGCCGAGCATGTCGGACAGGGACCTGGCGGCGAAGGCCGCGACGTAGGAGGGGGAGTGGTCACCGACCGCTCCGAGGTCCGCGCTGAGGGCGGTGACGTGCACATGGGCGTCGATGAGGCCGGGCATGAGGGTGGCCCCGCCGAGGTCGACCGTCTCCGCGCGGTCGGTCACGGAGACCGGTACCTCGCCCGTGCCGCGCGCCGCGACGAGGCCGTCCTCGACGAGCAGCCAGGACCCGGGGGTGCGGGTGCCGGTCTCCGGGTCAAGCAGGGCTGTGTTCGTGTAGGCGGTGGGCCGGGGGCCGTCGGACACGGGGAACCTCCAGGGGTCGGGTGCACGGTCTCTGTTGCGGGGCGATCCGCAGCGACGAAATGCAATATACGTTGCATGGGGCCTCGGTCGTCGAGCGGGGGTGGTATCGCTGGGGTTGGCGCGACCCGGGTGGTCCGGACCGCTCGAACGGAGGAGGACCGATGGCGGACTGGATCGAGGAGACGCTCGCGCGGGGGCGCCTGGGCAGGGCCAGCGAGAGGGTGCTGCACGTCCTGCGGGACGAGCCCCGGTTCGCCTCCTACGCGACCACGGCCGAGGTGGCCGCCAGGGCCGAGGTCAACGTCGCCACCGTGGTCCGGGCGGCGCAGCAGCTGGGCTTCACCGGCTGGCCCGCCCTCCGCGTCGAGCTGCGCTCGCGCTACCTGGCCTCGCTCAGCGCGGGGGAGGTGTTGGCCGAGCACGCGGGCTCCGACACCGACCCGGTGCGCGCGGCGGTGCGCTCGGACCGGGAGAGCCTGGGACTGCTGGAGCAGACCCTCGAACCCGACCGGGTGCGGGCCGTGGCCGCCGCCATCCACGGGGCGCGAAGGACCCTGGTCCTGGGCTCGGGCACCTTCGCCGCTCCCGGCGTGCAGCTCTCCCACGCCGCCGGGATCATGGGCTACGACGTGCGCCTCCACGACTCCGGGGGGACCGCCCTGGCCAACTCGCTGGCCCGGATGGGGGAGGGCGACCTGCTGGTGGTCTGCGACCTGTGGATGCTCCCGGTCGGGCTGCGCCGAGCGGTGGAGATCGCGGCCGAGGAGTCCGTGGCGATCGCCCTGATCACCGACCGGCGGGACTCGCCCCTGGGCGCGCTGGCCGACCACGTCGTCGCCGTGCCGAGCGAGGGGGTGGGCATGTTCCCGTCCCTGACGGCGGCGATGGCGGTCGTGCACGCGGTGCTGGCGGAACTGGCCAGGGTCGGGGGTGACGCGGCGCTGGAGTCGGTCAGGCGGGCCGAGGAGCTCTGGCGGCGAGCCGAGCTGTTCTAGGTGATCTGAGTCACACCACATGCAACAAGCATTGCATAGTTGACATCGTTGCTGGTTACATCGGGCTTCACCCGCTGTTCACCACCCCATCGTGTCCCCTCCTGAGGCAGCTCATGCAAACGACCCACCTGGTCCTCATCACCGCCTATCTGCTGGTGATGGTCGGGATCGGCCTGTACTTCTCCCGGTCCTCCAAGCTCCGCACCGGAGAGGACTTCCTCTTCGCCGGACGGAGCCTGTCCACACCCGTCATGGTCGCGACCCTCGTCGTGACCTGGGTCGGATCGGGCACGATCATCGGTGGCGCGAACTTCGCCTACAACTACGGCCCCATGGCCGGCATGATCTTCTTCGCCGGTACGCCCCTGGGCATCCTGGTCCTGCTGCTGGCCGCGCGCCGCATCCGCAGGGCGGCCCGGCACACCGTGCCCGAACTGCTGGAGGCCCGCTTCGGCAGCGGGGTGCGCACCGTCGCGGCGGTGGTCACCACCATCGCCTACGTCGGCCTGGTCGCCTCGCAGTTCGTCGGCGGCGGCTACGTCCTCTCCCTGATCACCCCGCTCACCACGACCCAGGGCGCGCTGGTCGTCGCCGCCGTCGTGACGATCCTGACCGTCACCGGTGGCCTCTTCTCCGTCGCCTACACGGACTTCGTCTCCGCGATCCTCGTCTTCGGCGCGCTGATCGTGGCGGTACCGCTGATCCTGGTCGCGGTCGGCGGCCTGCCGGTGTACTGGGAGGGGCTGCCCGAGGCCTCCCGCACCCCGAACGGCGGCCTCAGCCCGCTCCAGCTGCTCGGCTACTTCCTGCCGCTTTTCCTGCTCCTGCTGGCCGACCAGAACCTCTACCAGCGGCTGGCCGCCGCCCAGGACGAGCGCTCCGCCCGCAACTCCACGCTGGGCATGCTCATCGCCAGCTTCTTCGTGTTCGTCCCCGTGATCATCCTGGCCACCTCGGCGTCCGTGCTCATGCCCGGGATCAACGGCGACGAGTCCGTTCTGCGCCTGGCCACCGACGGCCACCTGCCCACGCTCATCGGCGGGCTGCTGCTGGCCGGCGCCGTCGCGTTCGTCGTGACCACGGGCTCGTCGTTCATGCTCTCCGGCGCCTCCAACATCGCCTTCGACCTGTTCGCCAGGTTCGGCGGGAGCAAGGTCGGCGAGCGGGGCACCCTGGTCGTGCAGCGCCTCTCCGTCGTCGGCATCGCCCTGATCGCGGTCGCCCTGGGCCTGTACTTCCCGACCGTCCTCGACCTCCAGATGTACTCGTACACGATCTACGGCGCGGCGATCACCCCCGCCGTGCTGGCGGTCCTGTTCTGGAGGCGCGCCACCACGGCCGGTGCCGTGGCCGCCCTGATCACGGGCACCGTCGTCACCATCGGCTGGGAGCTGGCCGGGGCCCCGGGCGGGTTCAACGGCGTGATCGTGGCGCTGCCCGCCGCCGTGCTGGCCCTGGTGGTCGCGAGCCTGCTCACCAAGGCCCCCGACGCCCGCACGCTGGAGGCCGCGGGCGTGGACTGACGCCGAAGGAAAGGCGCCGCCGGGACTCCCGGCGGCGCCTTTCGCGTACCGGCACCAGCACCCGCACGGGCGCCACACCCCGTCCCGTCCCGGATCCCAAGAATCGGCCGCCGCTCCGCACAGGTTGGGTCAAGGTCCGTGTCCGGCGGGGAGCCCCTGGAAAGGGTGGGGTGGACGTGGTGTGACGCGAGCGGGGGAGGACACGCATGAGCGGGTGGACCGAGGACCAGCTCGACAGGATCGGCCGCGCCGGGGAACTGCGGATCACCTCCCGGGGCGACGCCGGGGAGCTGCGGCGCTCCCGGATCATCTGGGTGGTGCGTGAGGGCGACGAGCTCTACGTCCGGTCCGTCAACGGGCCCGGGTCCTCCTGGTACCGGGGCACCCGCGACCACCTTGCCGGGCACGTCAGCGCCGGCGGGGTCGAGGCCGACGTCGGCTTCGAGGACGCCGACGACTCCCTGGACGACCGGATCGACGCCGCCTACCGGGCCAAGTACGGGGCGGACTCGGCACCGGTCAACCAGATCACGGGCGCGGACGCCCGCTCGACCACGATGAGGCTGGTTCCGGAGCAGGCCTGAGCGGGGCCGGGGCGGCGACGCCGGTCCTGAGGGGGACCGAGGGGCGGGGCGTGGGAGCGAAGGAGGGGCGTTCGCGAGCGCGCCGCCCGCCGTTCACCCTGCCCCCCGGGGTGATTCCGCCCACAAAGGGTGCGATGTCCCTTGCTGTCGCGTGTTCGGACCACTACCTTCCACCAGCGCCGACAGGTGTTCTCACCACGGCCGCGCCCTTCGGGTGAGCCGACTGTTTCGCGTGGTTTACGGCTGGACACCTCCCCGCAACGCGGCCTTCCTACCTTCGGTTCCGTCGACCGCCGTCAAGCAGGAAGGCACCAGCCGTGACCGGAACAGGCCCACGCGCGCCACGCACAGGCAGGAGCTGGATCTCCCGCTGGGATCCCGAGGACGAGGCGTTCTGGAACGACGGGGGACGCCGGGTGGCCCGCCGCAACCTGTGGGCCTCCATCGCCTCCGAACACATCGGCTTCTCGGTCTGGAGCATCTGGTCCGTGCTCGTGCTGTTCATGACCCCCGAGCACGGCTTCTCCACCACCCCCGAGCAGAAGTTCCTGCTGCTGTCCGTGGTCACCCTGGTCGGAGCCGTCCTGCGCGTGCCCTACACCCTGGCCGTGCCCGTCTTCGGCGGACGCAACTGGACCGTCGTCGCCACCCTGGCGCTCATCGTGCCGACCGTCGCCGCGTTCTTCCTGGTCCGCGACCCCGACACCCCCTTCTGGCTACTGCTGGTCCTGGCCGCCACCGCGGGCCTGGGCGGCGGCAACTTCTCCTCCTCCATGGCCAACATCAACTCCTACTTCCCCGAACGGGAGAAGGGGTGGGCCCTGGGCCTGAACGCGGGCGGCGGCAACATCGGCGTCGCCACCGTCCAGCTGGTCGGGCTGGCCGTCATCGCCCTGTTCACCACCTCCGCCGGGTACCTGGTCCCGCTCTTCTACGCGCCGCTGATCCTGCTGTCGGCCTGGTGGGCGTACCGGTCGATGAACAACCTCGTCCACGTGCGCGCCGACGCGGCCGCGCAGCTCTCGGCCGTCCGCGACCACCACTTCTGGATCATGTCGCTGCTGTACGTGGGCACCTTCGGCTCCTTCATCGGCACCGGCTTCGCCTTCGGCCTGCTGCTCCAGGCCCAGTTCGGCCTGGAGCCCGTGCAGGCCGCCGGGATCGCCGTCCTGGGTCCGGTCCTGGGCTCGCTCATCCGGCCCGTCGGCGGCAGGCTGGCCGACTCCCTGGGCGGGGCCCGCGTCACCCTGTGGGTGTTCACCGCCATGGCCGCCTGCGCCGCCGTGCTCGTCCTCGCCGTCCAGGCCAGCCAGCTGGCCCTCTTCATCGGCGCGTTCGCGGTGATGTTCGTCCTCACCGGCCTGGGCAACGGCTCCACCTACAAGATGATCCCCTCCATCTACGCGGCCCGGGCCGAGGACGCCATCGCCGCCGGGGAACCCCGCGAACAGGCCCTGGCCCGCACCAAGCGCGTGGCCTCCTCCATGCTCGGACTGATCGGCGCGGTCGGCGCGCTGGGCGGCGTGGGCATCAACGTCGGCTTCCGCGAGTCGTTCGCCGCGACCGGCTCCACCGCGCCCGCCTTCGTCGCCTTCGGTGCCTTCTACCTGCTCTGCGCCGTGGTCACCTGGGCCGTGTACCTGCGGCGTCCCGTACACACCGCCCCCGCCGACGAGCCCGTCGCGGTCGCGGCCCGATGACCACCACCCACTGCCCCTACTGCGCACTCCAGTGCGCCATGAACCTGGAGCCCGGGCCGGACGGGCGCCTGACCGTCAGGCCCGCTCCCTTCCCCACCAACCGGGGCGGACTGTGCCGCAAGGGGTGGACCTCCGCCGAGCTCCTCACCGTGCCCGACCGGCTCACCCGTCCCCTGATACGTGCGAACCGCAGCTCCGACCTGGTCGAGACCGACTGGGACACCGCCCTGGACCACGTGGCGGAACGCCTGCTGTCCCTGCGCGCCGAGTCCGGCCCCGACGCCGTCGCGGTCTTCGGCGGTGGCGGCCTGACCAACGAGAAGTCCTACGCCCTGGGCAAGTTCGCCCGCCTGGCCCTGGCCAGCTCCCAGATCGACTACAACGGCCGCTTCTGCATGTCCTCGGCCGCCGCCGCGGGCACGCGTGCCTTCGGTCTGGACCGGGGCATGCCCTTCCCCCTGACGGACGTGGCCGAGGCGGAGGCGGTCCTGCTGGCCGGGGCCAACCCGGCCGAGACCATGCCGCCGATGATGGGGCACCTGTCCGCGCCCGCCCTCATCGTCGTCGACCCGCGCCGGACGGCCACCGCACGGGTCGCACTCGACCGGGGCGGCCTGCACCTGGCCCCCCGGCCCGGCACCGACCTCGCCCTGGCCCTCGGACTGCTGCACGCGGCACGCGTGCGGGGCTGGTGCGACGAGCCGTTCGTCGCCGAGCGCACCACCGGCTTCGACGCCGCCTGGGAGCACGCCGCCGCCTGGTGGCCCGAACGCACCGAGCAGGTCACCGGAGTCCCCGCCGCGAGCATCCGCGCCGCCGCCGACCTGCTGGGCCGGGCCGCCCGGAACCGCTCGGCCTACGTCCTCACCGGACGCGGCACCGAACAGCACGCCAAGGGCACCGACACGGTCTCGGCCTGGATCAACCTGGCCCTGGCCCTGGGCCTGCCCGGCCGCCACGGCTCGGGGTACGGGTGCATCACCGGCCAGGGCAACGGCCAGGGCGGACGCGAGCACGGCCAGAAGGCCGACCAGCTGCCCGGATACCGGCGCATCGACGACCCGGACGCACGCGAACACGTGGCCCGGGTGTGGGGCGTGGACCCCGGCACCCTGCCCGGTCCGGGCCGCTCGGCCTTCGAACTCCTCGACGCACTGGGCACCCCCGACGGGCCGCGCGCCCTCCTGCTGTTCGGCTCCAACCCCGTGGTCTCGGCACCGCACACCGCCCGCGTACGCGACCGCCTGAACTCCCTGGACCTGCTGGTGGCGGCCGACTTCGTGCTCTCGGAGACCGCCGCCGCGGCCGACGTGGTCCTGCCCGTGGCCCAGTGGGCCGAGGAGGGCGGCACCATGACCAACCTGGAGGGCCGCGTGCTGCGCCGCGCCCGGGCCACCGCCCCGCCCGAGGGGGTGTGGACCGACCTGGAGGTCCTCTCCGCCCTGGCCGTGCGGCTCGGGCAACCCGCCGGGCGTTTCCCCACCGACCCCGACACCGTCCTGGCCGAGCTGGGCCGCGCCTCCGCCGGAGGCCCGGCCGACTACTCCGGAGTCACCCCCCAACGCCTGGCCGACGGTCAGGCGCTGTACTGGCCGGTCCGGACCCCCACCGGGTCCACGCCCCGCCCGTTCCTGGACTCCTTCGCCCACCCCGACGGGCGCGCCCGCCTCGTCCCGGTCGCCCACCGGCCCCCCGCCGAGACCACCGACCCCGAGTACCCCCTGGTGGCCACCACCGGCAGGCTGATGGGCCACTACCAGTCCGGAGCCCAGACCCGCCGTGTGGCCGAACTCGACGGCGCCGAACGCGAGGCGTACGTGGAGGTGCACCCCGACACGGCCGCGCGCGCCGGGCTCGCCGCCGGGGACTGGGCCCGCGTCACCTCCCGCCGGGGCCGCACCCGCGCCCGGGTGCGCCTGGAACCCACCGCCCGTCTGGACACGGTGTTCCTGCCCTTCCACTTCGCCGGTGAGCAGTCCGCCAACAACCTCACCCACCCGGCGCTGGACCCCGTCAGCCGGATGCCCGAGTTCAAGGTCAGCGCCGTACGCCTGGAACCCGACCCGCCCGGCCGGGGAAACCGGGAGACCCCCGGCCCGGTCAGCGCACCCACGCCAGGAGGCACCAGTTGAACACCGTTCAGGGGCTCACCCCGCGCCGGATCGTGGTCGTCGGTAACGGCATGGTCGGCGCCCGCTTCGCGGAGGAGACGGCCCGGCTGGACCCGGCCGGGGAACACGTGCGCGTGACCGTGGTCGGCGCCGAACGGCACCCCGCCTACAACCGCGTCCTCCTCTCGGGAGTGCTCGCCGGGGACTACGGCCCCGAACAGATCCGGCTGCCCGCCCCCGGCGGCCCCGGGGTCACCGTGCGCACGGGCGTGGCCGCCACCGCCCTGGACACCCGGCGGCGGATCCTCGACCTGGACGACGGCTCCCACCTGCCCTACGACGAACTCGTCCTGGCCACCGGTGCGCGCGCCGCGCTCCCACCGGTCCCCGGCGTACGCGCCCCGGACGAGGGCCCGGGGGAGGGGGTGCACACCCTGCGCGACCTGGAGGACTGCCAGCGCCTCCTCGCCCTGACCCGGCCCGGCGCACCCGTGGTGGTCCTGGGCGGCGGTGTCCTGGGCCTGGAGGCCGCGCGCGGCCTGGTCGGCCGGGGGACACGGGTGTCGGTCGTGGAGTCCGCCCCCTGGATCATGTGCCGTCAGATCGACCAGGGGGCCGCGCGCGTCCTGGCCGACAGCTACGCCGCCCTGGGCGTGGCGGTGCACGCGCGACGGTCGGCCGCCCTCTGGATCCCCGGTACCGGTCTGGAACTGGACGACGGCACCGTCCTGCCCGGCGACGCCCTGGTGGTCGCCGCCGGGGTGCGCGCCAACACCGAACTGGCCACCCGGGCCGGGATCGCGGTCGACCACGGTGTCGTCGTCGACGACCGGCTGGCCACCTCCGACCCCCGCGTGCACGCCGTCGGCGACTGCGCCCAGCACCCCGGCGGCGGTGCCGGACTCGTCCAGCCCGGCTGGGAACAGGCGGGCGTCCTGGCCGCGCGCCTGACCGGGACCGCGCCGCACGCCACCTACGTCGGGGCCCGGCCGTTGACCCGCCTCAAGGCCGAGGGCATCGAACTGACCGCGTTCGGGCGGGTCCACGAGGACGAGGACGCCCCGGGCCTGGAGACGGTGACCATCAGCGACCCCTACGGCGGCCGTTACGCCAAGCTCTCGGTGCGTCAAGAGCGGGTGGTGGGCGCGGTGCTGCTGGGCTTCCCCGAGGCGGCCGCCACCCTGTCCCAGCTCTACGACACCGGCGCCCCGGTGCCCTCTGACCGCCTCGCCCTCCTCCAAGGGCTGCCCACCGCGGTACCCGAAGCCCCGGACGCGGCCGAGGCGCCCGTGTGCCGGTGCAACGCGGTCAGCCGCGCCGACATCGAGAAGGCGTGGCTGGACGGGGCCCGCACCCGTGAGGCCGTCGCCGAACGCACCCGTGCCACCACCGGCTGCGGCGGGTGCGTGCGCGACGTGGGAGCCCTGCTCTCGGGGATGCGGGCCGCCCCGGTGGGGTGACCCGGGACCCGTCCGCGGCGTCGGGCCCCGGGGCCCGCGCATCACACATCCCCCACCTGCGGTGGCAGCACAACGAAACAACCGCGACACGGTCGGCTGACGCGAGGGAAACACCCGGAGGGTTGCCTGAGGGTAGTCCGCCCCCGCAGCAGGAGGAGTCGCGCACACCATGGAAGAGCTCGTCGTCATCGGCAACGGCATGGTCGGTCACCGGCTCGTCGAGGCCCTCCGGGACCGCGACACCGACCACCGCTGGCACGTCACCGTCGTGGGGGAGGAACCCCGCACGGCCTACGACCGGGTCGCCCTGTCCTCCTACTTCGACGGAGCCAGCGCCCGGGACCTGTCCCTGGGCGACCTGTCCGGCCCCGCCGTCGACGTGCACGTCGACGAACGCGCCACCGCCGTCGACCGGGTCCGCCGCACCGTGACCACCGCCAGCGGACGCGAACTGCACTACGACCGCCTGGTCCTGGCCACCGGCTCCACCCCGTTCGTGCCGCCCATCCCCGGCCACGACCTCCCGGGCTGCCACGTCTACCGCACCATCGAGGACCTGGACGCCATCACCGCCTCCGCGCGGGGCGCCCGCACCGGCGTGGTGGTCGGCGGCGGCCTGCTGGGGTTGGAGGCCGCCAACGCCCTGCGCCTGCTGGGGTTGGAGGCCCACGTGGTCGAACTCGCCCCCCACCTGATGCCCGCCCAGCTCGACCAGGGGGCCGCCTCCCTGCTGCGCACGCTCGTGGCCGACCTGGGCGTGCGCGTTCACACCGGCACCGCCTCGACCGGTGTCGAACCCTCGCCGGACGGCCGCGCCGCCCGTCTGACCCTGGACGGCGGCACCCACCTGGACGCCGACCTGGTCGTGTTCTCCGTCGGCATCCGGCCCCGGGACGACCTCGCCCGCGCCGCCGGACTCCGGGTGGGCGAACGCGGCGGCATCGTCATCGACGACACCTGCACCACCAGCGACCCCCGGGTCCACGCCGTCGGTGAGGCCGCCAACCACGACGGCACCGTCTACGGACTCATCGCCCCCGGCAACGCGATGGCCGAGGTCGTCGCGGACCGCCTCCTGGGCGGCTCGGCCACCTTCACCGGCGCCGACACCTCCACCAAGCTCAAACTCCTCGGGGTGGACGTGGCCAGCTTCGGCGACGCGCACGGCCGCACACCCGGCGCCCTGGACGTCGTGGTCAACGACGCCGCGGGCGGCCGTTACGCCAGGCTTGTGGTCTCCGACGACGCCACCACCCTGCTCGGCGGTGCCCTGGTCGGTGACGCCTCGGCCTACGCCACTCTGCGCCCCCTCGTCGGTTCCCCGCTGCCCGGTGACCCGCTCACCCTGATCACCCCCGAGGGCACCGCCAGCCTGGGTGCCGAGTCGCTGCCCGACAGTGCGCAGATCTGCTCGTGCAACGCCGTCACCAAGGGCGACCTCACCGAGGCCATCGGCAGCGGCCACCACGACGTCCCCGCCCTGAAGGCCTGCACCAGGGCGGGCACCAGCTGCGGCTCGTGCGTGCCCATGCTCAAGCGGATCCTCGCCCAGTCCGGCATCGAGCAGTCCAAGGCCCTGTGCGAACACTTCTCCCAGTCGCGCGCCGAACTCGTCGAGATCGTCCGCGCCACCGGAGTCACCACCTTCTCCGCCCTGATCGCCGCCCACGGCACCGGGCACGGCTGCGACATCTGCAAGCCCGCCGTCGCCTCCATCCTCGCCTCGCTGGGCAACGGGCACATCCTGGAGGGCGAACAGGCCACCCTCCAGGACACCAACGACCGCCACCTGGCCAACATCCAGCGCAACGGCACCTACTCGGTCGTGCCCCGCGTCCCCGGCGGCGAGATCACCCCCGCCAAACTGATCGTCATCGGTGAGGTGGCACGCGACTTCGACCTCTACACCAAGATCACCGGCGGCCAGCGCATCGACCTGTTCGGCGCCCGGCTGGAACAGCTGCCCGCCATCTGGGCGCGCCTGGTGGAAGCGGGGTTCGAGTCCGGACACGCCTACGGCAAGGCCCTGCGCACGGTCAAGTCGTGTGTGGGCACCACCTGGTGCCGGTACGGGGTCCAGGACTCGGTGGGCCTGGCCATCCGCCTGGAGGAGCGCTACCGGGGCCTGCGCTCGCCCCACAAGCTCAAGTCCGCCGTCTCCGGATGCGCCCGGGAGTGCGCCGAGGCCCGGAGCAAGGACTTCGGGGTGATCGCCACCGACCAGGGCTGGAACCTGTACGTGGGCGGCAACGGCGGGTTCACGCCCCGCCACGCCGAACTCCTGGCCGGTGACCTGGACGAGCCCACCCTCATCCGCTACATCGACCGGTTCCTGATGTTCTACGTGCGCACCGCCGACCGCCTCCAGCGCACCGCGCCCTGGATCGAGTCCCTCGAAGGCGGCCTGGACCACCTGCGCGACGTCGTGGTCCACGACTCCCTGGGCGTCGCCGCCGAACTGGAGGAGGCCATGGACCGTCACGTGGCCACCTACACCGACGAGTGGGCCGCCGTCCTGGCAGATCCGGACAAGCTCTCCCGGTTCGTCTCCTTCGCCAACGCCCCCCACACGCCCGACCCCACCATCAGCTTCACCACCGCCCGCGACCAGCGGGTACCCGACTCCGCGTCCGTGAACCTGGGCATGCCCGCCCGCCGACCCCAGGAGGCCACCAGATGACCGTCACCACCGCCCCGGCCACGACCTGGACCGACGTCTGCCCGGCGCACCTGCTGCGCGTCGAGGACGGCGTTGCCGTGCTGCTCCCCGACGGACGGCAGGCCGCACTCTTTCGCACCCGGGACCACCACCTGTACGCGGTGGACAACGTCGATCCCCGCACCGGCGCCGCCGTCATCGCACGGGGCATCGTCGGCGACCGGAGCGGGGAACCCACCGTCACCTCGCCCATGCTCAAGGAGGTGTACTCCCTGCGCACCGGGACCGGGCTGGACGGCGACACGCGCCTGACCACCTGGCCCGTGCGCCAGCGGGGCGGCACCGTGCAGATCGCCACCCAGGGGGAGACACCGTGAACACCGCCCCCGCCACCACGCCTCCGGGACGGGAACCCGCCACCACCGCGCCGCTGGCCGGGTTCACCGTGGCGGTGACCGCCGCGCGCCGCGCCGACGAGATGAGCGCCCTGCTGCGCCGCAAGGGGGCCCGGGTCGTGGCCGCGCCCGCCCTGCGCATCGTGCCGCTCAGCGACGACCAGCGCCTGGCCTCGGTCTCCGACGAACTGGCCCGCCGTCCCGCCGACGTCGTGGTGGCCACCACCGGCATCGGCTTCCGCGGCTGGGTGGAGGCGTGCGAGACGTGGGGGACCGCCGAAGGACTCCTGGACGGTATGCGGGCCTCCCGCCTGTTGGCCCGGGGCCCCAAGGCCCGGGGCGCCATCCGCGCGGCCGGACTCACCGAGGAGTGGTCACCGCCCTCGGAGTCGTCCGCCGAGGTCCTGGACCACCTGCTCGGCCAGGGCGTCCAGGGCCTGCGCGTGGCCGTCCAGCTGCACGGCGAGCCCCTGCCGGACTTCACCGCCGCGCTGCGCATGGCCGGAGCCGACGTGGTCGAGGTGCCCGTCTACCGCTGGACCCAACCCGAGGACACCGACGCGCTGGACCGGCTCATCGAGGCCGTCTCCGGCGGGGGAGTGGACGCGGTCACCTTCACCAGTGCGCCCGCCGCCGCCGGACTGCTGGCCCGTGCTCACACCACCGGGCAGCGGGGCGGGCTCGTGCGCGCGCTGCGCGGCGACGTCCTGGCCATGTGCGTGGGGCCGGTCACCGCCCGCCCGCTCATGGCCCACGACATCCCCACGGTCTGGCCGGACCGGGCCCGGATCGGCTCCCAGGTCCGCAGACTCGCGGAGGAACTGCCCGCCCGCTTCCCCACGCTGGAGGTGGCCGGACACCGCCTGCGTCTGCGCGGCCACGCCGTCCTCGTCGACGGCGCCGTCCACACACTCTCGCCCACCCTGATGCGGCTGCTGCGTGCCCTGGCCCGCCACCCCGGCCGGGTCCTGGACCGGTCCCACCTGCTCACCTGCCTGGGCGAGGACGCCGACGCCCACGCGGTGGAGACGGCCGTCGCCCGGCTGCGCACGGCCCTGGGCGACCCCCGGATCATCCAGACCGTGGTCAAGCGCGGCTACCGCCTGGCCCTGGACACCCCGGAGTGCACCGCCTGATCCGCCCGACAGGAAGGACGGGCGGGCACGCCCGCCACGCGATGAGCCCCAGAAGCCTGATCTTGGCCGTCCACGGCACCCGCGACCCGCACGGCACCGCCGTCGCCCGGTCCCTGGCCCTGAGCGTGGCCGAACTGGTACGCCAGCCCGCCCGGTTGGCCTTCGCCGACGTGCGCACACCCACCGTCGGCCAGGTCGCGGCCCGAACCCCCGGCCCGCTGGTGGTCGTGCCCGCCTTCCTCGCGTCGGGCTACCACGTGCGCACCGACATCCCGCACCAGCTGGCCGAGGGCGGTCGCGCGGACGCCGTCGTCGCCCCAGCGCTGGGCGGCCATCCGGCGGTCCTGGACACCGCGGTGCGCCGTCTGGCCGACGCCGGGTACCGGACCGGCGACGCCGTGGTGCTGGCCTGCGCCGGGACCTCCGACCCCCACGCCGGTGCCGAACTTCGACGGGCCGCCGCCGACCTCTCCCGGCGTCTGGGTACCCCGGTGGAGGTCGCCTTCATCGCCACCGGCCGCCCCACCGTCGCCGAACGGGTCGCCCGACTGCGCGAACGCGGGCACGGTCGGGTGGTCGTGGCCAGCTGGCTCCTGGCCCCGGGCCTGTTCCACGACCGGCTGGCACACGCGGGTGCCGACGCGGTGGCGGACCCCCTGTGCCCCGCCCCGGCCATCGCCCACGCCGTGGTGGACCGCTACCGCCAGGCGGTCGTCGGGCAGCCCGCCTGAGGACGACCGGACGGCCGCAGTAGGACGGCGGGCGGGCGACGCACCGCACGATCGTGTGGGCCGCCGTGATCCGGGCGTGCCCCGGGACGCGGCCCGGTCGTCGAGCGGTTCGGGGCGGACTCCTCCGCCGCCGGGAGCGGTGGGGGGCGACCACCGGGTCGGTGCCGGTCGGCCAGCGGATCCGCTTCCTCGGGAGGACGGTAGGGGTGGTCGGCCACCACGGACACCCGGTCCGGGCGTCAGCGACCGCCACGGCACGTCCGTCCCGGCGGTGGCCGCCGTGGTCCGCCGACTCCCTCGCTCCGGGGGCTGGTCCGTGTTCGACACCGGTGGCGGCCTCGCGGGCCTGACCGGCCCGAACGATCGTGCCACACCGCCGTTGGACGCGTTGGTCCACCTGGTCGCGGCCCGGGCCCCACGGACGTCCTCACACGTCCCTCGCTGTTCCCCGTGACCCCACCGTGTCGAGGCGGTTCGGAGGCCGGAGCGCGCCGTGTCCCGCCGTTCCGCCGTCCCCACACGCCTTGGCGGGCGGGAGCGGAATCCGTACGCGCATCCACGAGGTACGGGGGCAGCCGGGAGGTTCGGTTACGCGGCGTCGACATCGCCACACGAGGTGTCGTCCGGCCAAGGCAGTGGCCGCACGCTGCGAGAACGTCTCCGAGCCCGGCGAGGGCGCGGGCCGCGCGAGCCGTCTCGGGGCGAACTCACACCCACACTTGACAGTCGCAATATGAACATAGATGATTCAATACGAACATGTGACCCTGATCTCAGAGGTGTGCTCTATGACTCTCACGTCCCTCCCGCCCCTCGCGGAGGCACTCGACGGAGCCGTCGATCTGCATTGCCACTCGGGACCGAACCCCTTCTCGCGGGAGTTCGATCACGTGGAGGCGGCCCGCGACGGAGAGCGCCTCAACATGCGCGGAATCCTGGTGAAGTCGCACCACCACAACACCGTCATGGACCTGCTCGCGATGCACCGCGAACTGGACGACGTCGCGACGCCGATCTTCGGCGGAATCGCCCTCAACGCCCAGGTGGGTGGGCTCAACCCGTACGCGGTCGCGATGTCGCTCCAGATGGGGGGCCGCGCGGTCTGGTTCCCCACCTTCTCCAGCCGTTGCCACTGCGAGAACGAGCACCACGGCTTCCCCGAGTCCGACTACGACATCCCCAACCGGGTCGTCGACGTGGTCGACGCCGAGGGCCGTCTCCTCGACGCGGCCCACGAGGTCCTCGACCTGGTGGCGGAGGCGGACGTGCTCCTCTCGGCGGGCCATCTGGAACCGGCCCAGTCGGCCCAGCTCTTCGCCGCCGCGGCTGAGCGCGGGGTACGACGCATGATCCTCAGCCACCCGAACTTCATCGTCGACGCCGACGTCGAGCGATGCCGCCAGCTGGCCGACCTCGGCGGCTACATCGAGCACGAGGTGGGCATGTACGACCCCCAGGGCTACCGCAAGTGGGACCCGGGACTGCTGGTCGAGTGGATCCGGGCCATCGGCCCCGACCACACGGTGCTCTCCTCGGACCTCGGACAACGAGGGCGCCCCATGCCCGTCGACGCCTTCATGCGCGTCGGTGAGGCCCTGCTCGAACGCGGCCTGTCCGTCGAGGAGCTCCGCCAGGTCACCTCGCACAACGCCGCCTTCCTGCTCGGTCTGGAAGACGAACGGCCCGCTCCGGTCGAGAGGCGCTGACAGATGGCATACCTCGCGAGTGACCCGCGCAGCCAACTGGCCGCTTCGAGCGGGCCCGACGCCGACGCCGCGCACGAACCGCAGTTCTTCGACTTCGGCGAGCTCGCCCCCACCGGGGCCACGGGACGGGGCGGGCGCCTGTGGACGGTACGAGCCGCCAACGCCGCCGTCGTCTACGCCGAACACGCCGACGGAGACACCGTCGATCGTGCGGACGCCGACGAGACGATGCTGGTGGTCCTGCCCTCCCCGGGCCGCCTCACGGTGCGCACCTCGCGGGAGACGGTCACCGTCGAACCGACGAGCGTCATCACGGTCCAGCCGGGCCCCTGGCGGTACGAGGTCGAGGGGGCGCTGCGGCTGCTGCGTCTGCACACGGTGGCCACATCGGACGTGCTGGATCAGGCGCTCAACGGCGAGTCCTACGCCGACGGCCTCGGACTCAGCGTCCGCGCCGATCCCTGGCCCGCACCGTCGGGCGACGCCGAGATCCGCGTCTACGACGCCATCGAGGACATCGCCCCGCAGGAGGGACGCCTGGGTCGCATCCTCCGTGGCCGTCACGCCATGGTGAACCTGCTCTACCCGCGTGTCGGGCCGCGGGACCCACGCGCCCTGTCCCCCCACACCCACGACGACTTCGAGCAGTTGAGCTTCGTCGACGCTGGCGAGTACGTCCATCACATCCGGCGTGCGTGGGGAAACGACCGCACGGCGTGGCGCCCCGACCACCACCGTGAGATCGGTGGGCCGTCGTTGACCATCATCCCGCCTCCGCTGGTTCACACCAGCGAAGCGGTCGGATCCGGCGAGAACCGCATGGTCGACATCTTCGCCGGGCCGCGCGAGGACTTCTCGCGCCGTCCGGGCTGGGTTCTCAACGCCGATGACTACCCGTGGCCGGAGGCACTCCGATGAGCAGCGAGAACAGGTCCGAGGGCACGCGGTGGGCCGCCTGGGTCAAGCTCGACACCTGGGAGTCCACGGCCATCCTCGCCCGCGCCGGTGTCGACGTGATCGTCGTCGACGCCGAACACACGATGCTGGACACGTCGGCGATCGCCCGGCACATCGCCGTCGGCCAGGCGCACGGCATGCGGGCGCTCGTGCGGGTTCCCGACCTGGGGCCGTCCTTCGTGCAACGGGTGCTCGACGCTGGCGCCGACGGGATCGTCGTTCCCCACGTCGACGGTCCCGAGGCCGCCGCCGAGGTCGTGTCCGCGACGCGGTTCGCTCCTGAGGGGCGGCGCGGCTCCGGTGCGACGTCGCGTGCCGGAGTGTGGGGGCAGGGCCCGCGAGCCGACTACCTGTCCCGGCCGGTCGAGGTCATCGCGCAGATCGAGTCGCTCGCCGCGCTGGATTCCGTCGAGGACATCGCCGCGGTCGACGGGATCACCGGACTCCTCCTCGGGGCCGCGGACCTCGCGCTCGACGCCGGACGCACCGTCGCTGACGCCGATCTCACCGTCGTCACCGCGGCTCGCAGACACGGGATCGCCGCGGGCGCGGCGGGAGGACCGGACGGCGCCGCACGCGCCCGTGAACTGGAGTTGGACTTCTTCGTCGGCGCCGCCGACACGACACTGCTCGCGGAAGCCGCCGTGAACGCCGTCAGGCGCATGCGGGCAACCGAGGACCACACGGGAAAGGCGTCGCTCCATGCGTGAGCCAGTCATGAACTTCGTCCACGTCAGCAAGCACTATCGCGGTGGAACGGTCGCGGTCGAGGACTTCCACCTCGACATCGCCGACGGAGAGTTCGTATCCATCGTCGGACCGAGCGGATGCGGCAAGAGCACTCTGCTCAAACTCATCATGGGCCTGGAGCCGCTGACCGAGGGCAGCATCAGGTACCGGGCCGAAGCGCGCAACGAGTCAGCGATGACCGGGATGGTGTTCCAGCAGCCGCTGCTGCTGCCCTGGAACACGGTCCTGGACAACGTGCTCGTCCCCTCGACCCTCCAGGGGCGTTCCCGGCGGAGGCACGACGAAGGCCGGGCGCACGAGCTCCTGGAGATGCTCGGACTGTCCGACTTCGCCACCAGCCACCCCTACCAGCTGTCGGGTGGGATGCAACAGCGTGTCGGGATCGCCCGGGCCCTCCTGCACGACCCGCGGATCCTGCTGATGGACGAACCGTTCGGAGCGCTGGACGCGATGACCCGCGACCAGCTGACCATGGACCTGCTGGAGATCTGGGAGCGGGACCGCAAGACGGTCGTCTTCATCACCCACAGCATCTCCGAGGCGGTGCTCCTCTCCGACCGCGTCGTCGTGATGACCCCGCGCCCCGGTCGCGTCGGCGCGGTCATCGACATCGACCTACCGCGTCCGCGCACCCTCGACGTCGTGAGCACCGCCGAGTTCGGTGACTACACGCGTCGCATCAGAACCGTTCTTGACACAGCCGAAGTGGTGACCACCCCATGACCGCATCCGACTCCTCCTCGGCCGGGCAGACCCTGACAGTGCGTCGCGAGGCGGGGGACACCGAGACACGTCGCAGGCTCTCCGACCTTCCGGGCTGGTTGCTGTCGAGCGCCACGGTGCTCATCCTGCTCACCGTGTGGGAAGTGGTGGTCCGCACCTTCGACATCTCGGTGATCCTCTTCCCCGCGCCCACCCGGATCGTGGAGGCGCTCGTCGAGGGCTTCACCGACGGGCCGTTCCTGCGCCACACCTGGGTCACGTTGCAGGAGATCATCTACGGCTTCGGTATCGCCGTCGTCTCCGGACTGCTCGTCGCGGTGTGGGTGAGCTCCTCGCGACTGGCCGAGAAGATCGTCCTGCCGATCGTCGTCGTGCTGCAGACCGTGCCGAAGGTGGCCCTCGCGCCGTTGTTCCTCGTCTGGTTCGGCTTCGGCATGGAGTCGAAGATCCTCACGACGGCGCTCATCGCGTTCTTCCCGATCCTCGTCAACGCCACGCTCGGCTTCAACTCCACCAGCAGCGACCAGGTGAACATGATGCGTTCCTTCGGAGCGACGCGTCTGCAGGTCCTCACGCGGCTGCGCCTGCCGACGGCCATCCCCAGCATCATCGCCGGCCTGGACGTGGCGGTCGTGCTCTCGGTCATCGGCGCCATCGTCGCGGAGTTCGTGGGTTCACAGGCCGGACTCGGCTACCTGATCATCGCCAGCAACACCTCGCTGGACGTGGCCACCATGTTCGCGGCTCTGGTCGTGCTCTCGACCATCGGTCTCGTACTGCACTACGCGGTCGTCCTCGGCGGGCGGCGACTCGCCTTCTGGTCCGAAGAGAACCGCGCCCGCTCCGTTGGAAACTGACCCCCTCGAACCGAAGGACGACTCATGCCCATGACACGTGTGTCCCGCAAGGTGCTGCAAGGCGGCGCCGTACTGATGTTCACCTCCCTGCTCGCGGCCTGTGGCGGGTCGGGCGGCGACGGCGGCGACCAACAGGTCTCCATGACGCTCGCGACCCCGACCTGGAACGCGGGGATCGCCTCGATCGCGGTGTCCCAGGAGATGGGCTACTTCGAGGACGAGGGCCTGGACGTCGAGATCATCCTGGCCGACTCCGCGACGACCCAGGTCCAGCAGATCGCGACCGGACAGGTGGCGACCGGGGCCGTCAGCCCCGAACCGGTGATCCTGGGCCGTGAGCCCGGCAAGAACCTCGACCTGACCTACTTCATGTCCTACTACAAGGACAACATCTACGGCCTGAGAGTCCCCGCGGACAGCGACATCACGTCGATCGAGGACCTGGAGGGCAAGACGGTGGGCGCGATCAGCCTCGCGAGCGCCTCGGTCACGCAGGCCCAGGTCGGTCTGCGTGAGGCGGGTGTAGCGGAGGACTCCGTGACGTTCGTCGCGATCGGGACGGGAGGCCAGCAGGCCACCGCCGTGGAGAACGGCCAGGTCGACGCGCTGGCCCTGCTGGACACGTCGTTCCAGGTGCTGGAGAACCAGGGGATCGAGCTGCGCGAGATCGAGGTCCCGGGGACCGACATGCTCACGAGCGGCGGACTCGCGGCCCGGACCGGTGACCTGGAGGAGGACCGCGAGCTGTACGTCAAGCTCGGACGCGCGATCGCCAAGGGCGTGGTCTTCAGCGAGGCGAACCCCGAAGCCGCCGTCGAACTGCTCTTCGACGCACACCCCGAGGCGCGCCCCTCGGGCCTCGACGACGACGTCGCCGTGGCCGCGTCGGTCTCCGTCCTCGAAGCGCGACTGGCCAACCTCGGTGCTGAGGACGACCCGTACGGGGCGATGGATCCGGAGGCGCTCCAGGCCAACGTGGACTTCCTGCTCGACGCGGGCGAGCTCACCCAGCCGGTGGACCCCGCCGACCTGTACGACGACTCGTTGATCCAGGACATCAACGATTTCGACCGCGCCGCCGTTCGTCAGGAGGCCGCCGACCATGCCTGATGACATGACCGTGATCGACCCCTCGGGGTTGAGCGCCCAGGAGAACTACCGGCTGCTCACGGGCTGCGTCGTTCCCCGCCCCATCGCGTGGGTGACCTCCGTGAGTCGCGACGGAAGGGCGAACCTGGCGCCGTTCAGCGCCTTCACGATGGTGTCCAACGATCCGCCCATGGTCGGGATCAACATCGGTCGCCGTGAGGGCGGGTTCAAGGACACGGCTCGCAATATCGCCGAGCGGGGAGAGTACGTCGTGAACATCCCCGGATGGGAGCACTGGAGGGAGGTCCACGAGTCGGGGGAGGTACATCCCCCCGGCGTCGACGAAGCCGAGATCCTCGGTCTCGGGACCGAGCCGAGCGACGTGGTGAGCGTGCCCCGGTTGGCCACCGCTCGGGTGAGTCTGGAGTGTCGGCTCGCGCGTGTGGTGGAGTTCGGTCGGGCCGGTGCGCAGTTCACGGTGGGGGAGGTCGTGCGGTTCCATGTGCTCTCGTCGGCGTTGGACGGCCTCAAGATCGACACCACGATGATTGATCCGGCCTCACGCCTGGCCGGTCCGACCTACGGACGGCTCGGGAACGTCGAACGACTCGGTGGCACGCCGTTGAGGGGCCCGGGGCAGGGGGAACCGTTGGCGGAGCGCGGCTGACCGGTTCAGTCGTCCGCGCCGAGCGACCGGGAGATCGTGGTCGCGGCACTCCGGAGTGCCGCGAGTTCGTCACTCTCGGCGTGGACGTCGAGCACGTCGCGGGTGCTCAGGAGCGCGAGTGACGCCGCGAGGCCGTGCTCGTCCCACACGGGAGTGGCGAGCACGGCGATGCCCCGGGTGCTGACCTGAGCGGCGTACCCGCGCTCGGACGTCTCGCGCACCAGACGCTCGATCCGTTCACGTTCCCCGTTCGGGAGCTGCCGCGAGGCCCGCACCACGCTCGGGGAGTCGGCCATGAAGGTGTGGAAGATGCCGGTCTGCGCGGCGGCGGTCGACAGCTGCATACCCACCCGGACGGAGACGACGATCTCGCGGCGCGGGGGTTCCTCGACGTGCGCCACGACCGGTGACGAGGAGCCCCAGAGGGACAGGACCGCCGTGATCTCGGTGTCGCGGGCCAGGGTCTGCATCGGGTCCACGGCGAGGCGCAGGATGTCGCGTCGGCCGAGAGCGAAGGCGCCGAGTTGCACGAGCGCTGGCCCCGGAACATAGGTGCGGTCGTCGCGGAGGGCGAGCACGTTGGCGTTGACCAGGGACGTCAGATAGCGGTAGGTCGTCGTGCGATTGAGTCCGATGAGGTCGGCGGCTTCGGTGGAAGTCACCGATTCACGATGCGGACCGAACAGTGCGAGGATCATTCCCACCCGGTCTACTGCTTGGATGTCCACTCCGGCGCCCCTTGACGTGATGTGTTCCGGTTGTTCACATGGCGACCACATCGTACCGTGCTCACGGGCACCCCGAGGAACCGCTGGCACCACGCAGCCCTTGCGGAACAGGCCCTGAGGGCCCCGTGGAGCCAGCGGGGAGCCGACCGTGCGCGTCGGGGAGGGCCTGACCAGGAGAGTCGTGGTCGCGGCGTCCGGGCACCGTGTCGCGGTCGTCCGGCGGCCTTCCACCGGGGCCGCGAGGCCCCGTGTCCACGCGCCGGTGGGCCCGTGTGTCTCCGTGCCCGCGTGGGCGGCGTCCCTCCGGTGGGAGCGGTCCGCGGACCCCTCAGACCGTCGCCCGGATGATCTCCACGGTGCGTGCCAGGTGGGGCTCGGAACGGTCGGCGCGGTGTGCGACGGCGAGTTCCACGTGCGCGTCGGCCCCGGTGAGTGGCCGGTAGGCGACGCCGTGGAGTTCCAGCGCCGTGACGGGTTCGGGCACGACCGCCACACCCAGACCCCCGGCCACCAGGGTGACCAGAGTCGAGGTCTCGCCGACCTCGTGGCGGATGCGCGGCTCGACGCCCACGTCGCGCAGAAGGCCCAGGACGATGTCGTACATCACCGACCGGCGGTCGGCGGAGTGCACGATCAGATCCTCACCGGCGAGGTCCTCGGAACGCAGCCGCCCGCGCCGGGCCAGGCGGTGGTTCACCGGCAGGGCGACGACCAGCCGGTCCCGACGCAGTGTGTGCACGACGATGGAGCGGTCGGCCACCGGGGGGCGCAACAACGCGACGTCGATCGTGCCCTTGCGCAGAGCCTCGACCTGGTCGGGGCCCAGCATGTCACCGCGGAAGGAGAACTCGACCCCCGGGAGTTCGACCGAAAGCCGACGGGAGAGAGTCGGCAGGAGGCTGTACGTCGCTGATCCCACACATCCGAGCGCGAGGCGGCCCACAGAGCCGGAGGCGACGAGGCGGGCGTGGTGGGTGGCCTGGTCGACGTCGGCGAGGATCCCGCGCGCCAGATCCAGGTAGACGCGACCGGACTCGGTGAGCTCGACGCGACGCGTCGTGCGGTGCAGCAGTTTGACACCGAGTTCCGCTTCGAGCTGGCGGATCTGTTGGGAGAGCGGCGGCTGGGCCATGTGCAGCCGATCGGCGGCCCGACCGAAGTGGAGTTCCTCCGCCACCGCGACGAAGTACCTGAGATGACGCAGATCCATATCTGATCCATATTAATAGCCTGGGATATGAGTACTTCAGGATATCGCGCTCAGGACCTAGCGTCAGTGCCATGAGTTCATTCCTGTACGCCGCGACACGGACGCCGTTCGGTCGCCTCAACGGCGCGCTGGCCGGGGTCCGCCCCGACGACCTGGCCGCGGCCGCGATCACCTCGACGCTCGCCAAGGTGCCCGAGCTCGACCGGTCCGCGATCGACGACGTGGTGTGGGGCAACGCCAACGGAGCCGGAGAGGAGAACCGCAACGTCGGCCGCATGGCGGCGCTGCTCGCCGGACTGCCGGTCAGCGTCCCGGGCACCACCGTCAACAGACTCTGCGGGTCCGGCCTGGACGCGGCGATGGCGGCCAGCCGGACGATCGAGTCCGGCGATGCCGAGGTCGTACTGACCGGTGGAGTGGAGTCGATGACGCGGGCGCCGTGGGTGCTGCCCAAATCAGCGAGACCGTTCCCGGTCGGTGACATCACCGCCGTGTCGACCACGCTCGGTTGGCGTCTGGTCAACCCGCGCATGCCGAAGGAGTGGACGGTGGGCCTCGGTGAGGCCAACGAACAACTCCAGGAGCGCTACAGGATCTCCCGAGAGCGTCAGGACCGGTTCGCCGCACGCTCCCACGAACTCGCCCACCGGGCCTGGGAGTCAGGCTTCTACGACGACCTGGTGACACCGGTGGGAGAGACCGACCTGGTTCGCGACGAAGGCATCCGAGCCGCGTCCACACCCGACGTGCTGGCCACGCTCAGGACCGTGTTCCGTTCACCCGAGCAGGGCGGCACCATCACCGCGGGGAACGCCAGTCCCCTCAACGACGGCGCGTCCGCGGTGCTCCTGGGCAGTGAGAGGGCCGCCGACACGATCGGGGCCGCCCCGATCGCCCGCGTCGCTGGCCGGGGGGTGATGGCGCTGGAGCCGCAGGCCTTCGGCTTCGCACCGGTCGAGGCCGCCAACCGTGCCCTGGCCCGAGCCGGGATCGGCTGGGACCAGGTGGGCGCGGTCGAGCTCAACGAGGCCTTCGCCGTGCAGGCGCTCGCCTGCCTCGACGCCTGGGGGATCGATCCCGCCATCGTCAACCAGAAGGGCGGGGCCATCGCGATCGGACATCCGCTGGGCGCCTCCGGCGGCCGCCTCCTCGCCACCCTGGCCAAGGTGCTGCGGGACTCGGGAGAGCGCTACGGCGTCGCCGCGTTGTGCGTCGGGGTCGGCCAGGGGCTGGCCGTCGTCCTGGAGAACTGCGCCGACACGGAGCGGGTCCGATGAGCCGCGCGGAGGTCGCCGAGAGCGCCGACGCCGCCGTGGCCGGGGTCGAGGACGGGGCCACCGTCCTCGTCGGCGGCTTCGGACTGGCGGGTATGCCGTTCGACCTGATCGAGGCGCTCATCCGCCAGGGAGCCAAGGACCTCACGATCGTGTCCAACAACGCCGGTAACGGCGAGGTCGGGCTCGCCGCGCTGCTCGCGGCCGGGCGGGTGCGCAGGGTCGTCTGTTCCTTCCCCCGGCAGGCCGACTCCTGGGTCTTCGACCGTCTCTACCGGTCGGGAAGGATCGAACTCGAACTGGTGCCGCAGGGCAACCTCGCCGAGCGGATGCGCGCGGCCGGGGCGGGCATCGGCGCCTTCTACTGCCCGACGGCGATCGGTACGCCTCTGGCCGAGGGCAGGGAGGAACGTGAGATCGACGGTCGCAGATACCTGTTGGAGTACCCGATCAAGGGCGACTACGCCCTGATCGGCGCGCACAGGGCGGACACGCTGGGCAACCTCACCTATCGCCGGACCGCACGCAACTTCGGGCCGGTCATGGCCACGGCGGCGACGACGACCGTCGTCCAGGTCGACCAGATCGTCGAGGCGGGAGCACTCGACCCCGAGGCCGTGGTCACCCCGTCCATCTACGTCGACCGGATCGTCCAGGTGGAGTCCCGTCGCCACACCGTCCAGGGGGCACGATGACCCACGCGAACGATCCCTCCACCGGAGCGCCGATGAGGGCCGACCACCGCCTGTCGATGGACGAGCTGGCCGCCGTCATCGCCGCCGACATCCCGTCCGGAGCCTTCGTCAACCTCGGGATCGGGCAGCCCACCCGGATCGCCGACCACCTGCCGACCGGCTCGGGGGTGGTGCTGCACACCGAGAACGGCATGCTCAACATGGGGCCGAGGGCCGAGGGCGACGCCGTCGACCCCGACCTGACCAACGCCGGCAAGGTCCCGGTGACCGAGCTTCCCGGATCGGCGTACTTCCACCAGGCCGACTCCTTCGCCATGATGCGCGGCGGACACCTGGACGTCTGTGTCCTCGGCGCCTACCAGGTGGGGTTCCAGGGCGACCTCGCCAACTGGCACACGGGTGAACCCGACGCCGTCCCGGCGGTCGGCGGTGCCATGGACCTCGCCATCGGCGCCAGGGAGGTCCACGTGATGATGCCCCTGTTCACCCGCTCCGCCCAGCCGAAACTCGTACCGCTCTGCACGTATCCGCTCACCGGGGTCGGCTGTGTCGGTCGCGTCTACACGGACCACGGCGTCTTCGAGGTCGGTGCCCAGGGAGTACGGATCCGGGAGACGTTCGGTGTCGGCGCCGACGAGCTGGCGGAACGGCTCGGCATCACCGACCCGGACACCGCGCTCACGGGCTGAGGGGAGTTCCGGAAGCGGGTCGGCGGAGTACGCGGCGCGTGAGCGGGACGTCGCGACGGCGGGGTGGGGGACGGTGCGCCCCCACCCCGCCGTTCCGCGACCTCAGTCTTCCTCGGGCTCCGGCCCCTCCGGCGTGAGGTAGTTGCCGATGAAGCCGAGGACACCGAAGGCCGCCGCCGCGCCGACGCTCGGGACGAACAGCAGGTCGGAGGCGCCGGTCACCCAGTCCGGACGCTGGAGCAGGACTCCGGCCATCTGTCCCAGGACCAGGAGCGCTCCGAGCGCCAGGCAGCAGACGAGACCGATCTTGAACAGCGCGCGGACCACGCCGAAGGTTCGGGACTTGAGAGCGAGCACGGTCATACCCCCGGGATCGGAAGGACGCCCCAACCGATCAGACAGCCGATCAGGAAGATCGGGATCATGTAGTAGACGATGAGCGGCAGGAAGGTGCTCTCCGGCCGTGCCCCGGTCAGGCCCGCGGCGACGAAGATCGAGCCGGAGGCGGGAGGGGAGGCCCCCTCGGTGGAGGCGAACACCAGGATCGCGATGATCGCGAGGAGCGGGTCGACCCCCACCCCGACCAGCGCGAGCAAGGAGATCTGACCGACCGCCGTCAGGGTGGCCGTGGACGAGAGCGGACCGGCGACCAGGGTGACCACCAATCCGACGACCACCACCATCACCGTGGAACCGACGGGCAGGGACTCCAGGATGACGTTGACGTCCTCCGCGAGACCCAGCCGCCCCAGGATCTCGCTCGCGGCGATCGCGAAGAACAGCAGGGCCCCGATGGTCGCGAACTTCGGCAGGGCGCCGTCCAGCAGACGGGACCAGTCGCGCACCGTCCGTGGGAGACGGTCCCGTCCGGCGAGGAGCGAGAAGCCGATGATGAGGATGGGGATCCAGGTCAGCAGTGAGATGTCGCCGACCGCGTCGCCCAGCGGTGTGGACTCGGTCAGGTAGGTGGCCAGGGGACCCACGGTGACGGCGATCGGGATGAGCGCGCCGAGGAAGATCGTCAGCGCACCGGCACCCTGACGCAGCGACGTGCGCATCGGCACCAGGTCGTGCTCGTCCACCTTGGGGACCCCGTCACGGCGGACGAAGTACGTGACCAGACCGATGCGCAACAGGATCTGGTACAGACCGGCGATCAGGAGACCCAGGTACACCTGTCCGGTGGTGACCATCCCCCCGGCGAAGCCGATCATGATGACCATCGAGGCACTGGGCGGCAGGGCCGCGCCCATTCCGCCGTTTCCGGCGAGCACGGTGGCCGCCCGGGTGGGGGTCCAGCCGGTGCGCACCATCCAGGGCCCGGTGAAGGATCCGCTGGAGGCGGTGTTCGCGGAGTTGGACCCGGACAGCGCCCCGAAGACCGCCGAACCGGCCGTGTCGATGAACGCGGGACCGCCGCGAACGCGCCCGAACGCGGAGTTGAGGATGGCCAGGATCTTCTGGATCAGCCCCGTGGTGTCGATGAGGTAGGCCATGAACACGAAGGCCAGGGCCGCGTAGAGCACGTCGTGGGTGAGGGCGTCGGCCAGCCCTCCCAGGAGGTACGCCGGTGCCCGCGTTCCGGCGAACAGGGCGGTGACGACGAGTCCGAGCAGCATGGCCTCGCCCATGTTCCGCTTGAACACGACGTTCCACACGATGATCACGGCGATGAACGCCGCGAGGGCTAGTAGCGCGATCGGCATGGGTCGACTTTCGGTGGAGGGGAGCTCTGGTGCCCGCGGACGGGCGGGGTGTCACTCCGGGGGAGCGACCGGGTGGGGGAGGGGGACCTCACGCGCGTTCCCTCCGGATGGCCTCACGGCGCTCGGCCTCGTCGGAGAGGACGAGCCGGGCGGCGCCGAGCGTCCGCTCGGCCTCCAGGCGGGGCACGACGAACACGCCGTCCCCGTCGGCCACCACGATGTCTCCTGGGGAACAGACCGCGCCGCCCACCGCGATGGTGCGACCGACGTGGCCGGGTCCGTCCTTGTAGGGGCCCGCCGGGGAGATCCCGGCTGACCAGACGGGGAAGCCGAGTTCGCGCAGTTCGTCGGCGTCCCGGACCGCGCCGTCGATCACCATCCCGCGCACTCCCCTGTTGATGGCGCGTTCGGCGATGAGCTCTCCCAACAGCGCTCGGGAGTCGTCGCCCCCTCCGTCCACGACCAGCACGTCGCCGGGGCGCGCGACGGTCAGCGCCTGGTGCAGCGCGCGGTTGTCACCGGGCCGCGTCTGCACCGTCAGAGCGCGCCCCGACAGCCGCGCCCCGGCCCAGACGGGCCTGATCCTGGAGGACAGGAAGCCGAGCCGGTCCCGCGCGTCCCCGATGGCGGCGGTGGGGATCGTCGCGTAGGCGTCGATCAGCCCTTCGTCGGGCTGTTCGGTCACGCGCGCCAGGTACCGGTGACGGTCGGCCGCGCCCGTGCTCACGGGGGCCTCCACCCGGAGTTCGTTCAACAGGGCGATGCTGGCGTCCAGTTCCTGGGAGCGCCGCACGGCGTGCAGCCGTGTCCCGTGGTCCAGCCGCTGAACCGCGGCGGGTCCGTCGCTGAGGGCGGCGGCCACCTGCTCACGCATCCACTCCTCCTCGCCCGCCGCGGTTCCGGCGTCCAGGGCCTCGGTGATCAGTGCCCCCAGCCCCTTCATGAACACGCTGCGCAGCAGCTTGCGCCCCGACGCTGCGCCCACGGTCCCGCCGATCGGCTCGGCGTCCGAACCCACGGCTCCCAGCGCCCGGGCGGCCTCCTCGGCGGCGGGTCCCGCGAGGAGGATGTTGACCTTCGGCCCGAACTTGACGACGGAACCGATGAGGGCCCCGTCGACCACGCGGGCCGCGCCATCGATGGTACGAGCCACATCCGTCTTGACCTGCGGCGAGGCCGCGTTGAGGTCGATGTAGACGGCGTCGGTTCGCAGCGCGGACACGGCTTCGCGGGCGACGGAGACCGCGTGGGCGGCCGTCGCCAGGCTCAGGACGACGTCCGCTCCGGCCACCGCCTCCGCGGTCGAGGAGGCGCGGTCGACGCCCTCGGGCGTCCGTACCGTGCTCGCGGGATCGAAGCCGACGGCCTGCCAACCGGCGGCGGCGAAGGCCTCCGCGAAGATCGCGCCGGCTTCGCCCAGTCCCAGGACGGCTACCTTCATCATTCCACCAGCTATCATTGAGTGATAGTTTCTCTTGTTGATTGATAGCGAGTGTGACCTGCGGCTCTCTCCGGTGTCAACCTGCCGGAAACCTCTCCGCTACCTTGGAGGGAGCAACGGCGAGCTGGATCGCCGTGTCCGGCGGGCCCCGAGGTCACCGACCGGGGGCGAGGAAAGTTTTCCGAGGGAACGCGAGCGAGGGAGTGGCGAGGCGAGCATGGGCGCCGGAGGCGGGAACCAGGGGCGCACGCTCGACCGTGCGCTGGACGTGCTCGAATGCCTGGAACGCGCGCGCGGTCCGCTGAGGCTGAGCGACATCGCCCGGGAGGCCGACCTGCACCTGGCCACCACCCAGCGGACGGTGAACCAGCTCGTGCGGCGCGGCTACGTCCAGCAGGGCCGCCTGGGGTACGCACTCGGGCCGGTGGTGTTGGGGCTGGCGCACGGCTTCGTGGTCAACGACCGCGTGAGCACGATCGCGACGCCGGTGCTCACCGAGCTCTCCGCGACCACGCGGCTGACCTCCTCCGTGTACGTCCGCTCGGGGGACGAGCGGATCCTCATCGCACGCGTCAGCGGAGCGGACCCCCTCCGCTACCAGTTCCCGATCGGGCGTCGGGTGCCGCTCGACGTCGGCGGCGGGAAGGTGCTGCTCGCCGCCTGGCGGGACGAGGAGATCGAGGACTACGTGCGCCGCTTCCCGGAGATCTCCCTGGCCTCAGGGCGGGTCCAGGGGGAGCGGGACCTGATGGCGGACGTCCGGGGAGTGCGTGAGGACGGCTACTACCTCGCGGAGTCCGAGCGGGAACTGGGCGCGCTGAGTCTGAGCGTGCCGGTGTACGACGCCGACAAGGAACTCGCCGGGGCGATCAACCTGGTGACGACGACCGACGTCACCAGCGCGGAGAAGCTGCTCACCTGGTTGCCCGAGCTGTCACGGGGGGCCGCCGCCATCGGCGCGCGCATCTGAACCGACCGCGAGTTGGTCGTTCCCGGGCGATGCGGGCCTTCGCGGCGGTAGGGGACGTCCGAGTCCCGACCCGCTGGCTCGTCACGCACCCCGAGGAGATGGACGCGGTCTCCCGCAGGGCCGACCCCGAACGCCTGACGGGGTCCCCCGACAACCCGGTGAACGCCCTCAACGCCTTCGTCACCGACCGCCTGGACAGCGGTGACCTGATCGCGGCCCCCGCACCCGCCGTCATCGGGGTACTCCAGGTCGTCATGCTGCTGCCCGTGAACGCCCGACGGCTGGCGGCCCCGGACTCCTACGCGCAGACCCTGGACCTGCTCGTGGACATCGTCGCGCGCGGCCTGGCCGCCCGGAAGGGGTAGACGTGCGTGCCCTCCTGCTCACCCACGGCACCCGTGGGGACGTCCAACCCTTCCTCGCCCTGGCCCTCGGCCTGAACGCCGCCGGGCACTCCGCCACCGTCGCGGGCCCGAGGTCCTACGCCTGGCTCGCCGCCGAGCACGGCGTGCCCTACCACCCGGTGGACGACGGGCCCAACGCCCTCATGGACGATCCGGAGATGAAGGGGGTGATGGAGACGGGGCTGCGCGGCCCGCGTGGCGCGGCCCAGACGGTGGCGCTGCTGCGCGAGATCACGCCGCGCATGCGACAGGTGTACGCCGACATGGCCGCGACCGCCGACCTGGGCGCCGACGTCGTCGTGCACGTCCCCGGCATGCCGGGAGCCCACATCGCCGAACACCTGGGGGTGCCCTCGGTCCCCGTGGCCCTGCAACCCTCCTGGGTGCCCACCCGGGCCTTCCCCGCGCCCGGGGTTCCCTGGCCCCGGTGGGTGCCCGACGCCCTGATCCCGGTGAGCTACCGGATGACCGCCCTGGCGCTGCGCGGCCAGCGCCGACTCGCGGACCGGCTCCGCGCGAGCCTGGGGCTCCCGGCCAGGCCCGGCCGCCACGACCCGCTACGGCGGCCCGACGGCACCCACGCCACCGTCCTCCACGCTTTCAGCCGGAACCTGCTGCCCGCGCGGGCCCGCTACCCCGCGTGGGTGCGGACCACCGGCTTCTGGACCCTTCCGTCGGACCGGGAGTGGGAGGCGTCGGCGGAGCTGGAGGCGTTCCTGACCGCCGGTGACCCTCCGGTGTTCGTCGGGTTCAGCAGCCTGCCCACCGCCGATCCCGCCGCGACGGGACGCCTGGTCGCGGCGGCCGTGCGACGCGTGGGAACGAGGGCGGTCGTGGCCGTCGGGGGAGGCGGTATCGACGCGGTCCCGAGCGGAGACGACCTCCTGGTCATCGACCGCGCACCGCACGAACGCCTGTTCCCGCGCTGTTCGGTGGTCGTCCACCACGCGGGGGCCGGGACGACGGGGGCCGCGGCCGCCGCGGGGCGCCCCCAGGTCGTGTGCCCCTTCTGGGGTGACCAGCCGTTCTGGGCCGACCGCGTCCACGAATCCGGGGCGGCCCCCGCCCCGGTGAACGGCGGACGGCTGACCGAGGAGGCCCTGGCCGCCGCGCTGTCCGACGCGCTCACCGAACCGGGAATCGCCGCACGCGCCGAGGACCTGGGGCGGCTGGTGTCGGCCGAGGACGGGACGGTCACGGCGACCCGAATCCTGGAGCGGGAGGTCGGGTGAAGCGACACGAGCCCACGTCCACACCCCCACAGCACCTCCCATCCTCGACCAGGCCGCAGTGACGTGCTTTCGCACGGAGGCGATGGTGACGGGCTCCGGGTCCGGCTGCGGACACGGGGAGGCCCGCACCGTCCCGGTACGGGCCTCCGTGGCATCAGAGTTCCGTCAGCCCTCGCCGCCAGCGGGCTCGGCCGACGGCAGGACGTGGGAGAGGCCGTGGGAGGCGAGCGGCTCCCGGAACGGCTCCCAGACGGTCGGATCGGCCAGGTTGGTGAAGAGCCCGTAGCAGGTGCTCGTCTCCCCGGTCACGAGTCCGTGCACCACGGCCTCGCCCGAGCCGCTCACGGAGTACAGCGGCCCCCCGCTGTCCCCGTGCGTGACCCGCTTCTCCCGAGTGCCCGCGCAGAGGAACTCCTCGTCCCAGATGCCTCCCTCCGTGTCGAATTCGGTGACCGGGAGCGTCACGCCGAGCAGCCGGCTCGACTTGACCGGGGACTGGGCGTCGGTGCTTCCCCAGCCCGCGGCCTGGAGGTGTTCCCCGGGCAGCGGTCGTGTGTTCGGACGGGGGAGGGCCGCGGTGTCGTACCGGAGCTCCTCGTCGAGCACGACGAGGCCGAGGTCGGTGTTGGTCTGTCCGGTGAAGGAGGGGTGGAGGTAGGCGGAGAAGCGGTCGTCGTTCACCACCGTCCCCGTGGTGGTGTTCGCGTCGGTCCGGCCCAGGACGAGCCGGATCTCGTCCTGGGGGTCGACGGGCAGGCAGTGCGAGGCCGTGGCGACGACCCGGCTGTCGACCAACGAACCGCCGCACACGTGTGACCAGGTCCCGTCCGGCTCCCGCAGTTCGATCTTCGCGACGAAGGGCAGCTGCCCGTCCGCGACGGGGGTTCCGCCGACGATCGCCGCCGCCGGTGACGCCGCGGTGAGGACGGCGCCGATCGCCGCGACGCCCGCGAGACAGATGGCCGCCTGACGGCCCATGGACTTGCGCAAGGGGTGACTCCCTGACTCCAGACGGTGTGGGGCCGGTCGGCCGCACCTGTCGGAGTCAAGGGGAGAGCGCGTTGCGGAAACGTCTCCGCTTTCCGACACACGGACGCAACGTCCGTCACGGAACGGGAGACGGGGGACGCCCGCAGGCGAAGACGAACGCTGGCGCGGCACGCCGAACACGGGGCAACACGGGGCCGATCGTGCATCAGATCCGCGTAGGGGGGAACCGCACAGGTCAACGACCACCGAAGGAGCAGAGTGAACCCCTCGTCCCCCCACGATCGGGAACCGGTCCGCAAGCCGTGGATCTGGATCGTTCTCGGCGCCATCGTCCTCGTGTCGGTCCCCTGGTACTGGCCGCCCGGGACGGTCCATCCGCTCGTCCTGGGCGTGCCCCTGTGGATGCTCGTCTCAGTGGTCGGCTCGGTCGTCCTGTGCGGCTACCTCAGCTGGGTGTGTAGGACCCAGTGGGGAAGCCGGGACGAGGAGTGAGGGGGACGACATGGACCAGCTGACCTTCGCCGGGGCTCCCGGCATCATCGTCCTGAGTGCCTACGCGGCCATGATGCTCGCCATCGGGTTCTGGGTCAGTCGCGGCCGCAGGGGCGTGCGCGACGACATGCAGAGTTACTACCTCGCGGGACGCAACCTCGGCGTCCTCGTGCTCTTCTTCACCCTGTACGCCACGCAGTACAGCGGAAACAACATCATCGGCTACGCGCCGTCCGCCTACCGGACGGGGTTCGCGTGGTGGCAGTCGGTCATGTTCATGACCGTCGTCATCGCGGGCTACCTGCTCTTCGCCCCGCGCCTGCACCGCGTCGCGCGCGAGCACGGGTTCATCACCCCCACCGACTGGCTGCGCCACCGGTTCGGCTCACCCGCGGTGAGCCTCGTCGCCGCCCTGCTCATGCTGTGGGCCCTGGGCAACTTCCTGCTGGAACAGCTCGTGGCCATGGGGCACGGCATCGCCGGTCTCACCGGCGGCACGGTGCCCTACCAGGTGGCCATGCTCGCCTTCGTGATCGTCATGCTGGCCTACTCCTGGCTCGGCGGGATGCGCGCGGTGGCCTTCACCGACGTGATGCAGGGAGGCGCCCTGCTGCTGGGGGTGCTGGTTCTGGTCGCGGGAGGGCTCTACCTGGTCGGTGGTGGGTTGGGTGAGGCGTTCGCCCACGTCGTGACGGCCGAACCCGACAAGGCGGCGACCCCGACGCGAGAGGGATCGGTGAGCTGGCTGTCGATGCTCCTGCTCGTCGGTATCGGGGCCGCCGTCTACCCGCACGCGATCCAGCGCGTCTACGCGGCGGAGAGCGCGGCGACCCTGCGGGGCTCGCTGGCCCGGATGGCCTGGATGCCCCTCATCACCACGGCGCTCGTCTTCGTGGTCGGCATCATCGCCATCCGGCTCTACCCGGGGCTCTCGGACGCCGAGTCCGAGCAGATCGTCGGCATGATCGCCAACGACGTCGCCGGGATCAACCCATTCTTCTACGTACTGATGATCCTGTTGTTCGGGGGCGTGGTCGCGGCGATCGTGTCCACGGCCGACTCGGTCCTGCTCTCCTTCTCCTCCATCATCTCCAAGGACATCGTGCGGGAGCACCTCGCTCCGGGCGCGGCCGAGAAGACCGTCCTGCTGGCGGGCAAGCTCGGGGGTGTCGTCGCGCTCAGCGGTCTGCTGGTGCTGGCCTGGAACCCGCCCACGCTCCTGGTCAACATCTTCGTGCTCAAGTTCGAGCTGCTGATCCAGATCGCCCCGGCGTTCATCGTCGGTCTGTACTGGAAGCGAATGGCGGCCGGTCCCGTCCTGCACGGCATGGTCGTCGGTGCGCTGATCTCCGGCGGCATGGCGCTGGCGGGCGTTCCCACGCTGTACGGCGTGCACGCGGGGGTCGTCGGTCTGGCCGTGAACACCGCGGTCGCGGTGCTCGGCTCCCTGCTGGTGACCCCGCGCCCCGCCCCCGAACCCGCCGAACCCTCAGGAGGGCGACCCGTCGAGGACGCCGGAGAGGAGGTCGTGGACGGGTCGCCCTGAGGCTGACCCGCGCGTGAGACGAGCCCTGGCCCTGACCCGCGTCGGGACCGGCGCGACCCGCTCGGAGGTCGTTCAGCGGAACACGGGGTGGACCGGAGAGCCGGGCCGCCTGTCACGCTCGGTCCGCTCCACCCGCCCGGCTGCTCCGGAGGGGAGACGCGGGCCAGGATCGGACCGGACGTCGGCGGCGGGACCACGTGGGGCCCGCGGGGCCACCCGTCGGTCATCTGGAGGACCCGACGGCCACCCCGGAAACGACGGAGGCGGGCTCCCAAGGGAACCCGCCTCCGCCCGAGCCCGCACCGAGGGGCGTCGTCACAGACCACGCCGACGGTCCGACCGCCCCCTGAGCCTCCACGCCGCGTTCAGCGCCGGGCCGAACCCGTCCACGGTGTCGGGGACGGCGGGACCCAGCGGTCCGCCCGCCTGGTCCGGGAGGCGACACCGTACTCGTCCCTGAGCTGCTCGGGGATGGCGTACTGCATGACCCGGCCACGGGTGAGGGAGCTCAGTTCGAACCGGGTGGTGAGGTGGCCGAGCCGGTCCAGGGCCCACTCGCCCAGCGGAGAGCGGTCCTCGATGCGCTCGAGGACGCCGAGCAGCGCGGGAGAGAGCCTGACGGCGGTGTCCCAACCGGTGCGCGGAACCTGGAGCCAGTCGGCGCAGGTGTCACCGATGAGGTAGCGGATGAGGGCGGCGACCACCGGGTCGAGGAGGGTCCCCGGGACGACCTCCTCATAGAGGTCGATGAGTTGGCGGGTCAGCCGTGCCCCCTCTTCGGAGGGGCCCATGTACCTGGTCATGTACAGGTCGGAGAACCTCCGGGCCTCCTCCAGGTCCGCCGGGGCGTGGTCGGGACTGATGCCGAGCATCTCACCGACGACGCGCCAGACGTAGAAGTAGGACTCCGCACCGTCGACCGACATGTGGATGCCGAGGCGGTGTAGCGCGTCCAGCACCTGGAGGGAGAACATCATCTGGCCGCCGATCATGTCCTCCTGACAGATCGGGGTGCCGAGCGCGGCCACGTCCCAACGGCCCTCACGGCTCATGTGGTAGCGGATGGAGGCGTGCAGCAGCCGCACCTTCTGGACCGCGGGGACGAACCGGCTCCCCGCCTCGAAGGCGTCGGGCCGCATCAGGTAGACGGCGAACTGCCCGGTCTCGGCCATGCGCCGCGAGGGGTACTCCAGGGCGTGGGTGGCACTGAGCAGCCTGGCCACGTGTGGGATGACGTAGCAGGCGGGCATCGCGGAGAAGGCCAGTGCGGTGGAGATGTGCACGTTGTTGTCCAGGAAGAACGACCGTGCCTTCTCCATCTCACCCCAGTCGACCCAGGTCGGCGGCGCGGAGGTGGCGCGCAGGTACTCACGGGCGACGTCCGGGAGTCCGTCGGGCAGGTCCTGCCCGGCGGTGGAGAAGTGGCGCATCAGGGTGTTGAACTTTCCGACCTCCCCGCGTTCGAACAGTTCCCTCACCGTCGCGTCCGCGAGTTCGTCCCCCAGGAGCCGTAGCGCGTCCGTGTTCCGTGGTGTGTGGGTCATGGCATTCCTTCGGGTCAGAAACGGCGGGACGCGACCGAGGCCACCATGTGGGACAGGGCTGCGGCGGCCTCGTCCGGCAGGTCCGCTCGGGTGAGCACGGCGGTCGCGGTCCGGACGCGCTGGACGATCATCTCCTCGACGCGGTCGAGGGCCCCGGTACGTCGCGTGATCGCCCGCACCCTCGACAGGCCCTCGCCGTCCAGGCCCCGTCGGCCGAGCAGGCCGCGCAGCTCCCGGCGTTCGGCCCCGGTGGCCGCCGACCAGGTCTCGGCGAGCAGGACGGTCGGCCGGTTGCCCCGGACGTCGTCCAGGTTCGACTTGCCCGTGATCTCCGGGTCTCCGAAGAGTCCCAGCAGGTCGTCGCGCAGCTGGAACGCCTCACCCAGGGGGAGCCCGTAGGAGGTGAAGGCCTCCATCAGGGTGCCCGGTGCTCCTGCCAGCGCGCCGCCGATGCGCAGGGGGTGCTCGACCGTGTACTTGGCGGTCTTGTAACGGATCACCTGGAGCGATCTTCCGGTGTCGGGCGGGGAGCCGGTGCGGAGGATCTCCAGGCACTCCCCGGCGATCAGCTCCCTGGCCATGACCGCCCACAGGACGCGTGCGCGGGACAGATAGGCCCCGGGCAGGCCGCAGTCGAGGAACAGTTGGGCGGCCCACGACATGAGCAGGTCCCCGGTCAGCAGGGCCAGGGCGCGTCCCCCGGCATGGGGCCGCGCCCGACCGGCGAACGCGGCGCGCAGCGCCACATGGGCGCTCGGCACGCCGTGCCGCATCCGGCTCTCGTCGATGAGGTCGTCGTGGACGACGGCCGCGGCGTGCACCAGCTCCATCGCCGTGGCGGCCCTGACCAGGGCATCGCTGTCCGGCTGCCCGGCCGCGCGCCAACCCCAGTAACAGAACGCGGCGCGCAGACGCTTGCCGCCGCCGACCGCCACGGCCAACTGCTCGGCCACCGGCGACAGGTCGGCGTCGATGGCGAGGAGCCGTTCCGTCTCCTGCCGGGTGAACTCCCGCAACGCGGCGTCCACCCGGTCGCGGAGCAGGGACTGCTCCTCGGCCTCAGACATCGCCCTGCCCGGGCCGGGACGCGGCCCGCCGGGCAAGCAGCTCCAGGTGGGACTCGGACGCGGGGGCGTACCGTCGCAACGCCAGCCGGCCCCGCTCCCTCAGTTCCTCCCGGCCGTCCTGTGCCAGCTCCAGCAGGTCCGACCGGCCCAGAAACGCCCTCGCTCTCCCCAGAGCCGCGCCGACACCGGTGAACGCCAGGTCGGCCACCGCGGCCGCGATCAGCACCGGTTCGCCCACATGGTCGGACCTCGCACCGTCACCGGTGTCTGCCACGGCATTCCTGCTTTCGGTTGACTGGGAAGGACCGCGGAGGAATCGGACGAGGGTGCCCGGCGCCGTCCGGCCGGGCGTTGGTATATCCGTTCAGAGTCCTTTCTTGTCAAGCATCATGATTCATTGCCTCCTTTGTCAATGCGATACAGCGATCTGGTCGGTTTTGGTGCTTTCGGCAGAAGTGCGGAATATACAGGAAGTGGACAATCCGAATAAAGTCCGGCGTCCGACCGTGTGCCTCGGAGGTCGACGTGTGCGGACCGAAACAGCGGGTCGGGGCACGGGAGTCCGGGACCGGGCTGTGCAGGGCGGACTCCACGTCCCCGGATTCGGGTTCTCTCGACACGGGGACAGAAGAGGTGGTTCTCGAATAAACGGCGGGTTGTGTGGGCGGGGCTGGCAATGGCGAGCGGCCAGGCGGAGAACCCCGCCGACCGTCACGCCGGTCGTGCGCGCGAAAGAAGGAGCGCCCTGGTCGAACAAATCCGACGCGGAAAACGGCCGCCGCGGGACCGGGACTCGCGCGGGTGGGGAACCGGCCCCGAGCGTCCTCCGCGCACCGTCTAGTGATCCGCTGGGCCTGTCGAAGCTGCCGAGGCCCCGCGACGGGCGCTGACGATACCCACGGTGGACGCGATCACGGCGAGCACCCAGAGGACGGGGCCAACCAGGCCGGGCCACGGCGGGGTGTGACCGGGTACGACGACGAAGGTGATGTAGGCGACATCGAGCAGGGACACCAGAACGAGGTTGATCCAGTAACCGGTCCAGGAGTTGCGCCAGTTCATGGCCGCCCCGACGGCGACGGAGGCGAGAGCGCCCATCAGGATGTTCCAGGAGTCCTGGTAGACGCGTGCCTGCACCATGCCCGGGTCCAGGGACTGGCCGAGCCGGAGTATCTCGTAGGCCGCGGCGATGTGCACGACCCCCCAGATCACATAGAGGACCGCTCCGATTCGGGCGGCGGTGTGGTTCATGTCGATCCCTCCTTCGTGGGGACGGTTCACAACGGATGGAGGACACGCGGTGCCCACCTCGACGCGGTGTCCCGCCATGCGTAGGACGCACCGAACGCGGTGGGACTAGGTCGTGTTTTTGTGGATGCTTTCGCCGGTGGCGGCGGAGCCGCCATCGATGCGAGCGGCCGTCCAGGCAATCTCTCGCAAGCCGTGGAGCGAAGCTGCCCCTACTGTGCGCTGCTACGCAAGCTCCGCAGTGTCGCACAGCGGGGGCCCGCCCGGGTTTGGCTGTCCGAGCTTCATCGGCGCAGCGAGAGGCAGCCTGGTGGTCGCGAGCGCGGAATGATCCAAAAAACACGACCTAGGTCGTACCGGTCCGTGCGTGCCGCTGGTAGGTGGGCCCGTCGGACCCGCCCGCCGACTCGACGGCCGCCACCTGGGCCGCGATGTTCTCGTCGATGGCCCGCGCGTTGGCCTCGGCGCTGAAGGTCTGCCAGCGCCGTGCGTTCTCGTTGGCCAGCACGGTCAACGAGAGGAACGGGGACGCCGCCGACTCGGGGATGCCGAGCTGTTCGGCGAGTTCGTCGCCGAAGGTGCGCCGGAGGATCCCGTGGACGAGGTCGGTCAGCTCGGCGCGCGACATGAGGGGCCTGGGTGCGGCGGCCAGGGCTCCTACCTGGGCCTCGATCATGGCGGCGGTCAGGGCACGCGAGTTCTCGTCCGGCGCGCCGATGGTCAGGTCGAGAAGGTGCGCCAGTTCCCGGGCGCTGTCGTGGTCGGTGACGTCCAGGTAGAAGCTCTCGTCATCGAGTCCCAACAGGTACCCGATGTAGTGCCAGTACTGGTAGAGGGTGTTCTGCTCGGTCACGGTCAGCTCGATGCCGAGCGCGGCCATGGCGCCGAAGCTCGACAGGGTGAAGTCCAGCCACGTGCGGGCGACGTCCACCTGGTTGATCGGAAGGGCCCACTCGGCCGTGTCCCACCCGCGCTTGAGGGCGCCGGACCGCATCCGCGCGTGCAGCAGCCGGACCTGCGCGGTGGCCTGGTATCCGGGCGCGCCGCGCAGGAGCCCGCCGGGCATGGTGGCCTGTCCCGCCCACATGCTGGTCTCGACCAGCCGCCGGGGAGCCATCGAAGTCAGTCTCCCGGTCTGGGTCAGCAGCTTGGCGATGGCGGGGGAGGAGTAGGTGTGTACCAGGGCGGAGGTGATCGCCGACAGTTTGAACCACAGCCCCGGGATCGACAGCGCGGAGACGTCGCCGCGCGGGAGTATGTCGGGGTCCAACCAGGCAGGCAGGCAGGGTTTCCAGTTGCCGCAGCAGCGCGGTGATGGCGGGCGGGCACTCGGTCAGGCTCGCCAGACCGTCGGCGAGACCGGCGTTGAGCGTCTCGCGTCCCTCTTTGCCGAGCGCGTCGAGTTCGAGGATGACGGCGTCCGCCAGCGGGTCGCCCACCGCGAGGAGTCGCAGCATGCGGTCGGCCCGGTCGCCGTGCCTCTCACGTGCCTGGTCCAGGTTGACCACACGGCCGGGGATGGCGGAGTTCTGAGGGGGGTGCGTCATGAGTCCACTCCATAGTCAGTCGTCGTCGGCTCTGAGGCGCCGCGCTTCGGAACCCTCCAGACCACCAGCGGTCGCCATGGTCCTGCGGGGGTGGGTCGTCGCGGGCCGCACCTTGGAGTTGTCGCGGAACGAATCCGACTCGGGGGATGCCGCGCGGCGTCGGTGCGGCGAGGTCGGTGGTGGGGGGAGAGAAGGGGGCGCTCTCGGGGACGAGTGGTGGTGCCACCCCCATACTGAGCTTGACTTGAATTCAAGTCAATATCGGCGCCGGGAGGATCCTGTGCACTGGATCACGTCCCGACGCCTGTCTCTCGCTCCTCATCGCGCGAACGGCACGTCCTCAGGCGGTGACGCTGAGTTCCTCGACGATGGGAGCGATGCCCGGGGAGACCGTCTGCACGGACCTCAGTACGGCCACCGTGGCGGTGTAGACGAGCTGTTCGAGTTCCGCGACCTCGAGGTCGCAGCCATGGGTGAGCCAGTTGAGCGTCGCCTCGTCCAGCAGCCCGGCCAGTCCCTGAACCGCGACGCGCAGCAGGGGCGGCGGTTCGCCTTCCAGGCTCAGGACGTCACGGGTGAAATCGGACGCGGCACGGCGGCCGCGCTCGTACAACGCTTCTACCTCAGGATCATTGGCGCCCGCCCGCATCATGGCGAGCACGGTGTGGAAGTGGTCGCGCCGGTACTCGATCTGCCGCCGGTACAGTCCTCGAACGCGCTGTTCCCGTGTCTTCTCGTCAGCGCGTGGTTGGTGCAGTTCCACGATGTCGTCCAGCACCTTCTCCAGTACCGCGAGGTACAGGCCGCGTTTTCCCTTGAAGTGGTACGAGAGGAGTCCGTGCGCGACCCCCGCCTCCTTGGCGATGTCGCTGATGTAGACGTCGTTGTAGGGCTTGCGGGCGAAGAGCTCAGACGCGCTGGCGACCAGCGCCTCCCGGCTGTGTCCTCGGGGTGGTGGGGTCCGTCCTCTGGAGCTCATGGAAAATCCGCCTCTTCTCACGCCGGTACCTCATCGCCCGCCACGTACCGTGCGGGCGGCCGATGCCCTTGATGGCCGCCCTGGTCGTGCCTCCCGGCCCGAGGAAGCCCTCAACGGCGAATCCGGCTCCGGTTGGCGGTCCCGCGAGGATCGCGTCGCCACCCGCCAACGGTACAGCGGTCACGCGGCCGCGGTCATGCCTCGGAAGGAGATCACCGGCGCGGACGTGCCGGGGATCGTGGACGAGATCCCCGTGCTGGCCGTCGCGGCGGCCGGGGCCGAGGGCATCTCGGTCATCTCCGGTGCCGGGGAGCTGCGTGTCAAGGAATCGGACCGGGTGACATCGACGGTGGCAATGCTCCAGGCGTTCGGTGCGCGGGCCGAGGAGCGCCCTGACGGCATGGTCATCCACGGCCGGGGCGACAAAGAGTTCGTTCCTGCTCTGGTGGACAGCGCCGGTGACCACCGGATCGCGATGGCGGCCGCCGTCGCCGCCGTGGCCCGCACCAGCGGGCAGACCACGATCTCCGGATGGGGCTCGGTGGCCACCTCCTACCCGTCCTTCGTCGAGGACTGGTTGAGGTCTCCGGCGCGGACGTGAGTCTGAGCTCCTAGTCGAGCACGTCGTTCAGCATTTCCCCGGTGTGTGCCCCCACCGCGGTGGTGGGGGCACACGCGTCGATGTGCTCGATCAGATGGTCCACCATCTCCTGCGCGTGGCCATGGCCCGGTGGTAGCGGCCAGATGGGCCGGTGAGTCGGTGGTGGTCAGGTGGTCGCGTTCGCGCCGGGCCAAAACTTTACTGTCCTGGTCAGGCGGTCAAGGTCCATGCGAGTACCAGCCGCTCGTGGAGCTGCGGGCCCGGGCTGTCCACCAGGCCGACTTCTTAGAGACAAGCCCGATGGCGAAGGCTGGAGCTCCTGCGAAGAGTCGCGTTCCTAGGGCGTCAAAGCTGCGTACTGCGTTTTCCAGCCCCTATAGGCGGAAGGCGGGTAAATCCCCCAATACACCTTCTCACTCGTAGGTAGCGCGTCAACATACACCTTGACTGTGACCTCGTCGTTGTCCTCTAGATCCAAGTTTGAGATCGCGGTGTCGCGTTTAGCTCCTGGCAGAGTCCCCAGCGTCTTGCTGTCAAGCATTGTCCCGGTAGGTGTGAGCTTTCCGCCCTCTGTCTTGGGTACACCTTTGTAGAACTCGCAGACGACGTTCTGGACTTCGCTCAGCCCGTTGTTGAAGATCTCCGCGCTGACCTCGACGGTGCCGTCGGTACGGCTGGTGAAGGACAGCGAGCGGCTGAACGCCGCGAGCACGGGGTCCTGGGCGTTCGGTTCCAGGGGCTGCAGGAGGACCTGCGGAACCTTGTAGTAGTCCGCCCAGCCCTTGCCGTCCATGGTGACGTCATAGCTGACCATGAGGCACCCCATGGTCTTGTGATAGTAGATGTAGGGCGTCACCTGGTAGGTGTGGCCGATATCGTTCACGCTCCCCGTGGAAACGGAGAGACTCAGGCTGGTGGTGTGCGCCAGGCTGGTGGTGTGCACGTCACTCTTGGAGTAGCTCTGCCCCTGGCTGAGGTCGAGTCCGAAATTGAGAGGGATGTAGCTCAACAGGCTGGTGCTGTAAGAGAAGTGTTCACTGTCCGTGGTCGAGTTATGGACTGTGAATGACTTGTTGGTGGTTTTGCCGGTCATCTCGGTCTGGTCGTAGGTGACTGTGCTACCTGAGTCGTCGGTGACCGGAACGCTGTTCAGGTCGAACAGCAGTCGGTCCTGGTCGTAACCCTCACGCGGCACATCGACATAGCTCAGCAGAACACCGCTCTGAGACCGGGGTACGTACCCCAGGTCCGCTGTGCTGGCCGGAGTGATTGTCTGGACCGGGTTGGGCGTCGTTGGGAAGATGACCGCCATGGTGCCGTCCGGCCCGCTCTGGCGAGCCTTGCGGTAGACCGGGTAGGTCCACACGTCGTACTCCATGGAGTACAGCACCATGAGGTCGTTCAAGGTGATCTGTGACATCGCGTGGACCAGTGTGGTGGTGGAACTTTCCTTGACCTTGTCGAAGCTGGAGCCGTAGGAGCTGCTGACGTTGCGTTGCAGCGACAGCGGACCCACTCCGATGGAGCCACCGGTGTCGTCAGTGAACGTCCACGTTTTACTGGAGGAGACGGAGCACCCAGTGATCGTCTCGGAACTCTCACCGAAGGTCAGCTGTGGTTTGGTCTCGGCTACGGCGGCCTCGAACGGGGGGGCCTGAATCACCGCGAGGAGCTGACCCTTTCCGGACGTCTGGCTGAGGGTGGGTGGACCGAGGATGACGCTGTTACCGGTGACATCACTGGGGACACAGAAGAAACCGGTCGCGTGCGCGCTGATGGTCATCAGGACTGCCGAGTTCTGCAAGGTGCCGGGCTTATCGCCCAATGGGGGAAACGTTTTGTTGTTCGGGTCCACGGGCACCAGCCCTCCCACGAGGGAGGCCTCGCCGCGGAACAGCTGTCCCGCGGTGGAGGCGGCCCCGGTGACCAAGACCCCGAGTACGCCCTCTGATGTCCCTGCGGAGACGTCCGTGCGGTCCGAGGGCAGGACCTCACCGAACAGGCCGGCAGCCAAATGCAGGTCGATGGTGGACAGGGGTTGCGGATTACCGTCGCCATCGGTGTTGGCGACGGCGTACTCGCTGAGCTGCTTCAGGCTGGGTGCGCCGTCGGTCGGTGTGTCGAGCTCGAACAGCAACAACGCGGCACACCCCCTGCTCCCCTTGTACTCGGCGGTGTAACCGACCACGAGCTGGTCGGTCCCGGTAGCGATGACGTCGCCTGCGGTGATGCGAAAGTGCGGATCGGTCTCCGGGGTGGCGAAGCCGAGATCGGGGGTCGCACTGGACACGGTCGTCAGAGTGGACTGGTCCCATCCGGCGACTTCGATGTGCAGGGCCTGGTCTGTGTCGGGGAAGGCCACCGCCACGTGCTGGTCCGTCGAGAGCGCGCTCAAAGATGCCGCTGACAGCGAGACGACGTCGGCGCTGGGAGCGGTTCCGAGCGTCAGCGCCGAGACCGAGGACGGCGCGGTCGGGGTTGGTCCGAGCACCGTGGGGCCGAGGTCGTAGAGACTGACCTGACCGCTGTTCACCGTGCACAGGACCACGTGCACGTCCAGTTGACGGCGCACCAGTAGAGCGTCGACCGGGGTCCCCTCCGGGCCGCTCAACCGAAGGGGTGGAGCGAGTTCTCCCGAGGTGCAGTCGAGCGAGCGCAGGAAGATGCCCTGGCTGTCGGATCCCAGGAGCTGAACGTGGGGCTTGTCGGTCCAGGTGGGGTCCAGTCCGATGACGCGCAGGGCGGCGTCGGAGGCCAAGGGCCAAGACTTCGACGTGGCCGTGCCGGCGTCGCTACCCAGGACCTGGAGAGAGTCCCCGGTGAGCACGTAGACGTTCCGCGTCCCGGTGGTCATGTCCAGGTCTGCTTTGACGTCGCGGATCTGGTCCTGGGCTGCGATGTCGAGGGATTCGGCCGCGGAGCCGCCGGTCGAGGTGAAGACCGCTCGCTGGTAGCGGGCCGCGGTCGCCTTGTGCGGGGTGGCGACGACGCTGGCGTCGAGTACCTCGTACAGGGTCTGTCCCAGCTGCAAGGGGTTGGGGAGCTGTTGCTGATTGACGGCCATCAGGTTCTCCTGGACGCGAAGTGGGAACAACTGACTGCCTCGGGAGGGGCTTGGAGCGGCTGCACGAGTATGGGCGACAGCCACCGCCCTCCAAGGAGCTGTTCTTCCCGCTCACAGTCGTAGATTGTGATCGTTGGGTCTGATGAACAACGGGGGAGCCGTAGCGATTTGGCTGGCAGTTGCGGTCGCCATTCCACCGAGAGGCGGAATCCCACGACCAGACGCTCATTCCGGATCTGATCGAGGGAACTCCTGCTGGTTACACCGTCAGAATTAGGTGAGTTTCTTCAACTCGTCGTTGAGTAGATTGACCATGGTCTTGCTGAACTCCGCCGTAGTGAAGAGGTCCTCCATCGAACTGCGCATACGGCTCACTTCAGCGTCCCCGGAGAGAAAATTCAAGACATCGGTCAGCCACTCGGGCATTCCCCCGGAGTCTGGTTTGATGTCAATGTCCGGGGCTTTGTCGGACCTTGCGCTAATAATGGACAGGTCTTCGGTTGACGAGTACTTGACTTCCCAGTGGAGTTCGCCATCGGTAATGGTTTGGGTCACGCTGCCCTTGTCGTCGTAGGGTCCAGAAGTGATCAATTTACCCATGTCGTAATAGGCGCAGGGTTGATTGAAGGTGTACCTGCCCTCGATCTGGATCTTGCTGTAGGTGAACGGAAGATGGTAAGCGTCCGCGGGGAAGGGGTTCTTGCCCGCGTCCGAATACTCGATGCCTTCCAAAGCGGTGATCTTGAGATCGTGCAGGCTCATCGACGCGTCGCCGTCACAGAGCCAGCCCGAACCCATGAGCGCGCAGGTCGAGGTCTGGCCCGGGTCATGGGTCGTGTTACCCACGGACTGCCCCGTGGCTTGGCCGGAGAGTTCGTTCTTCAGCCACGGCTTCAAAGATGCCCATGCATCCTGGATGTCCTGGAGGTCTTCGTTCATGCCGGGGTACCTTTCGCGGTGACGGTAGATGGAAGAACAGTGAGCAACGTCGGGCAGTTGACGCGCCTACTTCTGCGACTGGCCGGGCTGCACCATCTGCGAGACGGTGAGGCGGATCGTCTCGGTGCCTGAATGCTGGATGTTCGTGATGTTGACCGTTCCGATGTATACCGACTGGATCTGATCCAGCCCGTGGCCCATGAGGGTGAGCGGTTGCCCCGCCGTGAGGGAACGGGAGGTCATCCCAGTGATCTCCGGCTTGCCCGGCTGGGCCGAGACGGTGAACTCACTCGTGCTATGAGCGGGAACAAGGCCTGTGGAGCTATGGATGACCACGGTGAAATCACCGCTCTGGGAGTTATCGGCAATGGTGACGTCGATAGCACCGTTGCCTCCAGGTTCGACGGCGACGTCACTGAATTCGACGTGGAACTACCGCTCAGCTGGACGGCGGTGTTGTCCGTGTTGGCGTCATCTGACATTCCAGTCAGCGACAACCGAACAGCTGTGCCGTTTTCCCCCTCGGCGGGATTGAAGCTAGAGATGTCCATGTTGCACATCCTCGAAGTCGTTGAAACCGCACTCAAGCTAAAGAGAGTTCAGATTCGGCGCAACAACCATACTGCTCAATATCTTCGTTATGGCCAAATGTGCAATTTGTCCAGATTGGATTCGTGTATGCGAAGGTTCAATCGAAGAAGCTTGGGTCTTGCTTCATTCGACGACGCTGACTGTACTCGACCGCTTTCATCTGGTCAAAAATTCCCATTGGATCCGATAACTCTTAGCTGGGTGTCCGAAATTGGTTAGTCCGATTTTTTTGTCATTTTCTGAAGGGGGTGGCTTATGACTGACTTCTAGTCTGCTGAGTTGTTCACTAACTTCCACCCGGTATAAGGGCGGCAGGCGCGCTTCCCCGGCGTCTCCAGCGCGACCAGGTGTAGGCGTCTACCGTGTTGGGGCGGGTGGCCTGCGCCGAGGGCTCCACGGTCATCTCCGGCACGCAGGAGCTGCGCGTCAAGGAGACAGGATCGCCTGCCGATGACAGTGGCTCAGGGGGTGCGGGCGACGAAGAAGGGCCCGCTGAGGTCGAGGGGCCCCCGGGACGGGGACGACAGCGTTGGAGTTCAAGACTCCTGCCCACCGGGATCGGAGGCTACCTGTGACTTTCACGCAGACGGACACGTGGACGACCGGGACGGGGACGAGGGCGACTGCGACTGGGGGGTCGGACACGTGTGAGGAGCAAACGGACGCGGACATGACCAAGGAAGGCGAAGATGCCGGCCACAGTCACGAGGCCGATCAGTTCATCGAGGACATTCGCGGTGGTCTCCACCGAAAACCCGGCATCGGAAGAGTGGGTTCGAGCGCCCTGCGCCAGATCCTCGGCAGCCGGTGACGCCTGAACCCACCCTTCGCCGGGAACCGTGGACTGTTCGCGGCCAGAGCCTCTGGTATAGGCGCCTGAAGAAGCCCCCGGCGGTCCACGGCTACATGAGGATCTCGGGTGCTTTCGGCTCGACGCCCCCGCCTGCCTTCACTGAGAGGCAGGCGGGGGCTGTGTCGGGACTACCGGATGACGCACGCGTACCAGGGGGGCGTGCCCGGCGTGAGGTCATCGCAGGAGTCGGCGGCGGCAGGTGCGGCCGTGATCCCCAGGGCAGCGACGGTCAGGGCGAAAGCGGCGATGATGCGGCGCATCGGTCTCCTTGGAAAGCGTCGACAGTTTGGAGAGGGGCGGGTTGTGCTCTCGATCCACCCCTCCACGACCAGAACATAAAGTAATCATGACAACACTTAGGGTGGCTATCGTAGGTGGTGTCGTCCGTCTGGACAGGAACTGCTCCGGCGGGCCCGGGCCCGCCGGAGCGGATGCGAACTCTGGCAGCCACCCGGAACGGCTAGTTGAAGCCGTCCATGGCCACAGGCATACCGGCTTGGGAGCCTGCCACACAGGTTCCGATGAAGACCGAGGGGATCTGCAAGGGCGCGACATAGCCTCCCCCCGCTTCGCACTGGGCACGAGTCACGCTCCCGTTCTGGGCCGCCGCCGGAGCAGCGGCTGTCGCCAGGGCGGCGGCGGTCAGTGCGAAAGCGGCGATGATGCGGCGCATCGGTCTCCTTGGAGCTGGTCATGATTTTTATGGGCTCCGACATCCCCCACCCCTTTCTCCAGAAACACGCTGAGCAGCGAGAATGGGACTCCTGGGAGCGCATTGCGCTCGAAAGCCTCACGAATCGACGCGCTGTGCCAGCCCTGAGAGCTCGTCCGCAGGCGGTTTCGGACATCCGTGTGGACGGATACATACTTCGCGGACGCGGGGCCAGTCCGGCGTTCCCGTGTTCGACACCTGGAGGACAGGTGAACGGTCCGGACCTAAGGAGCGATCACGAATGGGACCACTCCCAGATGAGCATGCCGATGTTGTGACGGTGGCCGAGAACGTCTGTGGGTCCGGCTTTGACCTGGAGGAGGTGACCCGGCGCCGAGGGGCCGTCGTGTGGCGGGCGAGTGGCCCCCGAGGCAGGGCCGCGGTCAAGATCGGCACTGGAGAAGGATCGGCGGCGGTGTCCAGGGAGAGTGCCGCGTTGCGGGCCCTGGCGGAGCCTGACCACCTGATCGCATCCGGTCGGGGAAGGGGCAGCGCCTGGCTGGTGACACGGTGGTGTGAGGGCCCATCGACCTGGGAGGCCTTCGCATCCGTGCGCCAGAACAGGTCCGGGAAGTCGGAAGGGCTGCAGGCGGCGGTGGAACTGTGCGAGGCGCTCGCGACCGCCTTCCATGAACGCGGCTGGGTCCACGCCGATCTGCAACCGGAGCACGGCATCCACACCGCCCAGGGGGTTCGACTCATCGACCTGGCATGGAGCTGGTGTGAGGGCACGCGGCCCCCTCCCACCACGGGCGTGGGCATCGACCACCTCGCGCCACCGGAGACGGCCGAGCGCGGCGTAGGGGACCTGCCACTGGCCGAAGGGATGGCGGCGGACGTCTACACCCTGGCCGCCACCCTGTGGACCTGCGTCACTGGCGAGTGGCCCCTGGACTATCAGGCGGCGGGAATCGCGCCTGAGCACATGACCTCCGACCAGCTCCGCGCTCGGATCGCTACCGGCCGCGTCCCGCTCACGACGCGGACCCCCTGGCCGGGGTTGCAGCAGGTCCTGAGACCGGTCCTGACGGCCTCTCCGGGGGAGCGGCCCTGCGCCCGCGACCTCGCCCGGAGATTGAGAGCCGTGGGGACCTGACCCGGGAGCCGCAGCTGGCTAGGGGCGCGCCTTGTCGTACAGCTGCGAGAAGAGGGGGTCCACCGTGCGCCCGGGCTGGTAGTAGCTCCCGAATCGTTGGTCGTAGGCGTCGAACTGACGAGGGTCCTGGTGAAGGAAGAGGATGTCGTGCAGAGCCATGTGGCGCAGGGCGAGCATGGGTATCGGGGACCGGGAGACGGGGAAGATGGGGTTGCGTACCGCGCCCTGGTCACAGTTGTGGTGGAACTGGCCGAGCATCAATCCCTGCTCTGCCAATGACGTCTTGAGCTCGTCTTGGATGTGGTCGAGCAACTCGTGGTCGGAGGGCGCGAGGTTGGGCAGCAGTCCAACGACCGCGTGCAGAGTGTGGTTGGAGCTGGGCCAGTTCCCGCTGTACAGGGCGTGCGCCATGGTGTCGACGGCCTGGAGGAGCCCCTCACGGTCCGCGCAGTCTTCGAGCACCCGTGTTCGCACGCAGTTCGCACGCAGGGCAGGGGTCATGAACGGGCACACAGCTCCAGGGCGCCCCACACCTTCGTGGGAGCGGCACAGGTAGCTCTCGAACCACCGAACCGCCTCCTCGATCGCATCCACAGAAGAGCATCCTCCGTTGCGGATCGGCCCTGACCGGCGAGGCCACCTTCATCCGCTTGCGTGAAGCCTGGTGAGAGACGGACAGGAGCAGTCTCCGCGGGCTCGCCTGAGTTCGGGAGGCGAAGGTCCATCGGACCAGAAGCCCACCACGGAGTAGCCCGCCGATATTTTTCCCGCACCGGGTTGGCTGAAACTGGCTCACCCGCTGTTGCGGCTGGCCTGGTTCGCCCAGTTGTGGGCTGCGTCGGCCATCGCTTTCAGCCACTGCTCCTGCGGCCACCGTCGCGGGAACGACTCCTGCATCCGAGCGTTCTTGCCGGTCGCGGGAGCGGGGGAGGGTTCGGTGATGGTCAACGCGTCTCCTGGGATCGAGCCGAGCCGCCCTGCTCTGTAGCGAGCCGGGGCTGTGGGATCCCAGGCCGCACCGTAGCCCCTCCCGCACCGACCGCCGTCAAAGTTGGCCAGGATCAGCCACCACGCTTTGAGAACCCACCCGGCGGGTAACCGACTCGGAATCGAGTTCGACTCCCACCCCGCCTCGGCAGTGAGCACCCCACAGGCCAGAGCTAGCTCCGATGCGCTACCCCGATGAGTGTGCCCACATGGTCGGCCTCCGGAGAAGCCTCGACCCACACCCGCGGGCGATCGAACCCCGCTGAGCGCAACATCCCCTCCCACTTCTCCGGCGTGGCAGCCCACTGGTGCAACCACACCCGCCGCCCCCGGAACCCGCCCCCGTACATCCCCTGCGGCCCCGACGAACCAGGAACCGGTTCAGCGTGGGAGAACACCAACCGCCCACCTGACTCAAGCCGTTCCCGCACCAGCGGCAAGAGAACGTGCGGGTCCGTGAACCACACCGCTCCCCACACCGAGTAGATCGCCTCCCAGCGCTGCTCGGCCGCTCCCAGAAACTCGATGACGTCGCCCTGGTGGAAGCGGGCCCCGAAGGGCTCCCACCGCTCGCGCGCCTGTTCCACCTGAACGGGTGAGACGTCGACCCCCTCCGCCTTAACCCCTCCCCGAGCCAGAGCGGCGACCTCGACCCCGCGGCCACACCCCAGCTCCAGCGCCGAGCCCGCATCCCCGAGCAGCTCAGGGCCCGGACCGTGCCCGTCCCACTGGGTCCACCCGAACGCGGAGTCCAAGTCGGCTTCGGCGGTAACGCCGCTGGCGTAGCGGTCCCAGTACTCGGGCACCGTGGAGGTCTCGTTGGCCATGAGTGGTCCTCGTGGGTCGGAAGCGCGGATGCGACCCACGGTAGCCACGTCACGGGGGTGGCGGCAGAGGAACAGACGAAGCGGCCGACACCGTGATGGTGCCGGCCTCCTCATGCTGGACGGATGCCAGAGTCAGTGGCAGCTGCTCCCCGGGTGACAGGGCGTGCACTTGGCTGCGTCCCGGTCCCACAAGGGCCAGTCCACGGCGAACCCGTTGGCCTCGATGATGCGGGCGGTGCGCTCCACGGACCCGTCGTACTTGAACGCGATCTCGGGCACGTGCTCCAAGAACCGGCCGTCGAAGTGGACGGCGCAGAAGTCGCGGTAGTTCACCGTGTCCAGGATGAAGCCGTGCACCGCGATGTCCACGAGCGGGCCGCACCCGATCTCCAGGCGCTGCCCCCACTTCTCCATGGCGGTGATCAGATACGCCACGGCCTGACCGAAACAGCGTTCGGCCATCACGATGTCCCAGGGGTGGTCACGGGTGAGCAGAAGGATCTGACGCTCCCACACCTCAGGGCTGACGAAGGAGTGTGGGTCACGGATGGTGGTGGGGCTTGGCGTGTCCACGATGACGGTCATCGGTCACCTCTTCCGTTTCTCCCGGCGGGGTGGTGCCGGGCTGTGATCCGAGCAAACGCCGCCCCTCCGGAGAGGATCAATGCGGCCGTGGTGAGCACACATTGACCCCGAAGGCAATCTTGTGACGTTCCTGGCGCGGGTATGGTCCTTGGCCCGACCCCCAGGAGAGCGACGTGAAGGTCAGCCGCTCCATCCGCGCCCAGCTCGCCCGCGAGGCCTCCCGTATCCGAGCCGACCAACAGCGCCACGGCGCCCCGGTCCCTGCCATCACCGACCAGATCACTCGCACCCTGCCCATCACGCCGCTGGAAGCTTGGCGGCTCGCCTACGGCTGGTCCCGACGCCACGTCGTCGAAGCCATCGGCGAGGTCTACCGCTCCGACGGCCTGGCACCCCCAGGCCTGACCACCGCCATGCTGTGCCGGTGGGAACACGGACAGGCCCGCCCCGGCCCGGAGTACGTCTACGCCTTGGCCCGCGTGTACGGCGTGCCTCCGACACGGCTGGGTGTTCCCCTGCCCGCAGGCAGCCACGGTTGGTACGGTCACCCCATACCGCAGCCGCGACAGGAGCCCCACATGCCCCCCGAGTACCCAGAGCTCACCGCCGTCGCCGACAGCATCGACCTGCACGGCGCCGACACAGGGGGAGATCTCGCCGAGCGGGCCCTGGAGTTCTACACCCAGAGGTACAGCGACTTCCCACCTCGGGTACTGGCCGCTGAGGTAGCGCGCTGCCGCTCCCTGCTGATGGGCTACTCCGGCCCCGACAACCGCCGGGTGCTGGGGTGGATGTCCGCCCTGCTGGGCAACCTCGCCCATCACACCCACGACTCCGCGGGCGCGCTTATCCACCTGGGCACTGCAACCCGCATCGGAGAGCAGGTGGGCGATCCCCATCTGAGCGGCTGGACGCTGGGCGCACAGTCCATGGTCACCATGGCCAATCACCGACCGGTGGAGGCCCTTGAGCTGGCTGAGCGGGCCGCCCATCACGCGCACACCCCGCTGCGATCCGCACAGATCACCGCGTGGTGTCGCCTGCGCCCGCTGGCGGCGCTGGGCGACACCGACTCTCTGATCGCCCACATCGCACAGGCCCGACGCGACATGGATCGTGCCGAGGACGAGCCCGGCCGGTTCGGTTTCGACCGGGCCGAGTTCGAGCTGCACCTGGCCGAAGCCCTACTCGATCACGACCCCGATCAGGCCGCGCGCCACGCGAACACCTCGGCCGCCCTCAAACACTCCGGGTCTCCGGGTTGGGCCGCCGCAGTGACCGTGCACGCCCGCACCCAGGCGGCCCAGCGGCACTCCCAGGACGCGGTGACCCTGGGAGAGAGCGTGCTAGACACGGTCCCTGCCGGGGCGCTGCGCGCCACCACACACCGCCGTCTGCGCGCCCTCGTGGACGACCTGGGCGGGAACTCGCACGCGGGCACGCTCGCCGATCGGGTCTCACTGCTGAAATGAGCACACAATGTCGGGCCCCGACCTCATCAAGATCGGAACCCCGCTTGGTTTTCAGGTGCTACGCCTCGTCAGAAGCCAGAACAGCCCAGCGCTTGCGGGCCAGACCCCGGCACCTCACAACCCCATCGGCACGTAGGCCAGCACCCCGATGGCCGGAGTTCCCGCCAAGGCCAGGACGCGGACGACCTTCTCAGGCCCCGACTTCTCCCCAGTGCGGAACGGGACCGGAGACCGCCACATCCACCACCGCTTCCCCTGGTACCGGAGCATCCACCACCTGGACGTTCAATCCGTGGTGGCAGTGCTTGCCCGAGTAGAAAGGCCCTTCTGTGGCGAGCCGGTCGCGCAGGCGATGCTCAGCCTGTCATGGGAAGCCGCCCCGGCCAAGAGGAGTTCGCCGACCGGATCATCCGCGCCGTCGGTGGCCATCCCGCGGCGCTCTGTGCCGCGAAGTCCTCCAGACTGACGCGGGGCTCGGCCCGGTGGCGGTGATAGAACAGCGACAGCACCTTCTCGACCGGGTGGCGCTCCACCGCCACCGTCATGTACCCGGAATCGATCAGGGAGTCCCCCTATGTCCATTTGACCTGTAGTACGTCGCGGCACGGAGGGAACGACTGAGCGATGGTCAGACGAGCGCGGGACGCTTGAGTTCACGACCCTGATCGGCGACGGGACCCCAACCAACGAACTGACTGCGGGGACGTGCCGCCTCTGCCCTCGAGGCTCGTTGCACAAGCACAGTCATGCGGCCTCGGAAATCTACTACATTCTCAGTGGTTCCGGGGTCGCCCGCGACTTCTTCAGGGTGCGGAACCGGATTGGGGGCCGCCGAGGTCACCCACCGCTTCCCCCTACTGGGGCGGCCCCGATCAGCCACTGGGCTGGGTAGGAGCATTCGCTTCTTGTGAGCCGGGGCTTGCCGCGTTGTTCCTACTTCTCTACAGACCCAACGGGATATGAGAATCAGTCGTTCCGCTTCGTAGAAGAACCTTACTCATAGGCTAGTAATTCCTATTCTCAAGGACGCTCTCACTTGCGGGGAACGGGATCGGCTGTTCTCTATGGCGTCGATCCTCGAAGAGCACTACCGTGGAAACAGCGAAAGCGGGCTCCCGGAGGAACCCGCTTCGAAGATGATCTCCCAGATATCTCCCAATGTGGGATAATCATCTTCGCCGCTACAGTCAGATAACTCTCTGACCTGCGGTGCTACTTGTGGGCGATACAGGACTCGAACCTGTGACCCCTACCGTGTCGAGGTAGTGCTCTAGCCAACTGAGCTAATCGCCCTTATGGAAATGTGGTGCGCGTGGAGCCGGAGACGGGAATCGAACCCGTGTGCAGGGATTTGCAGTCCCTTGCCTCAACCACTCGGCCACTCCGGCTTGCAAGCACGGGGGAGCCGCGTGGCACCCATGCGTGCCTTACTCCGAGCGGACGACGGGATTCGAACCCGCGACCCTCACCTTGGCAAGGTGATGCTCTACCAGCTGAGCCACGTCCGCGTGTGCCCGGGGTGTTGCCCCGAACCCGATCCGATTGTGCCACCTGGGGAGGCGCAAGGCGAATCGTCTCGAGCGGACGACGGGATTCGAACCCGCGACCCTCACCTTGGCAAGGTGATGCTCTACCAGCTGAGCCACGTCCGCGCGGCGAGTGTGTCGGCGGGCCTCCGGGGCTTCCCGGTGCCGCGTCCCTCGCTGCGTTAAGAACTCTAGCGGAAGATTCGGGGAAGTGCGAAATCGGTTCCCCCAGGGGCTTCCGCGCCCTGCCGTGGCAGGCCGGACCGGCCCGCCTCGGCGGCAGGAGCTACTTCTCCACGTGTGCGGGGGAGGACGGCATGTCGGGTCGCGGAGGGGCGGACAGGTACTGGCCGACCCGCTCGATCACCTTGTTCATCTCGTAGGCGATGAGGCCCACGTCGCTGTCGGCGTCCGACATCAGGGCCATGCAGGCGCCCTCGCCCGCGGCGGCCACGAAGAGGAAGGCCCGGTCCATCTCGATGATGCTCTGACGGATGTTCCCGGCGGAGAACTGCTTGCTGGCTCCCCCCGCGAGGCTGTGCAGCCCGGACGCGATCGCCGAGAGGTGCTCGGCGGCGGGCCGGTCGAGCCCGCTGGAGGTGGCCATGAGGAGCCCGTCCGTGGACAGGACGATGGCGTGTTGGGTGCCCGAGGCGCGGGTGAGGAGGTCGTCCAGCAGCCAGCTGAGTTCGCCGCGGGCGGTGCTCGGTGGGGTCATGTCTCTCTTCGCTGTGTCTGGTGCGGTCGTGGGCGAGGGGCACGCGTGTACCGGCAGGGGAGGACGCTGCCACCGGTCCCGCATAAGCGTTGCCCAGATGATAGTCATTCGTAACTTATCTGTCCGGCACAAGCCATCGTTTCCGGGTGGTCCACCGCCCGCGATCGGAGGCTCTGACCTGCGTGGACACCGTGTGAAAACCCGTTGAACCACCGGACCGGCGGCCGGTGCCGGACAGAGGCCTTGCCAGGCCTCCCCCTGGCGGGTAGGGCGTCACCCCGGCGGGACGGGGCCCGGAAGTGGCAGGATTCGGGGTGTCACCGGCCCGACCAGGGGCCCAGAGAACGTGGGGGTTGGTATGAGGGTGTGGATCGCGGGCGCCGGTCACGGTCGTGGCGCCGTGCTGGAGGAGAAGGACGCGCGGATCCCCGTGGCCGACCACGGGATCACCGTCGGGGACGGCGTCTTCGAGACGGTGCGCGCGCAGAACGGAAGGCCGTTCGCGCTCACCCGTCACCTGAAGCGGCTCGCCCGCTCCGCTCAGGGGCTGGGCATGGACGAGCCGGACCTGGAGCTGATCGCCGACGGCGTCGCCCAGGCGGTGGCCGCCAACCCCGAGATGACCGACGCGCGGGTGCGCATCACCGTCACGGACGGGGCCGGGCCGCTGGGGTCGGACCGGGGCGAGGGTGAACAGACCGCCATCGTGGCGCTGGGTCCCTTCCCCGGGATCGCCCCCTCGACGAAGGTGGCCCTGGCCCCCTGGCCGCGCAACGAGTTCGGTGCTCTCGCCGGGCTGAAGACCACGTCCTACGCGGACAACGTGCGCGCGCTCGCGTACGCGCGGGAACGGGGTGCGAGCGAGGCGGTCTTCCGCAACATCGCGGGCAACCTCTGCGAGGGCACCGGCAGCAACGTCTTCGTGGTGCTCGACGACAGGCTGGTCACCCCGCCGCTGTCGGCCGGTCCGCTGGCGGGCATCACCCGCGAACTGGTCCTGGAGTGGTTCGGCGGTGACGAGGAGGACGTCCCCATGGAGCGGCTCCCCGAGATCACCGAGGCCTTCCTGACCTCCACCGGACGTGACGTCCAGGCGATCCTCGACATCGACGGGCGGCGGGTGTCGGCGGAGCCGGGCCCGGTCACCAGGAAGGCGATGGCCGTGTTCGCGGAGCGCTCCGCGGCCGACATCGACCCGTGACGGCATGAGAAGGAGGACGGCGCCCCGGCGCCGTCCTCCCTTCGTTCCGAATCCTCCCGGGCGTGCCCTAGGAGTGGAGGTGCTGCTGGATCTCCTCGTCGAGGTCCACGAACTGGCCCTCCTGGCCCGCCGGGACGATCTCGTAGGTGCGGTGGAGGAACTCCGCCAGCGGTGAGACCTGGGTGTCGAACTCGGCCTGGCCGAAGGGCGAGGACAGCGCGATGCTGACCGAGCGGTCGCCGCTCTCGTCCTTGGAGGGCCACACGCGGACGTCGCCCTCACCCACGGGGCGGACGATGCCCACGGTGAGGAGCTCGCGCGCGAAGATCCACTCGACGGGGTTGTCCTCGCCGGTGTGGAACGCGACGCGGATCGCGTACGGGTCGTCAGCGCTGTAGTCGAGTCGCGCGACCAGGGGAACCGCGGTGCGCTCCGGGACCACGAGTCGCAGGCCCAGCTCGGCGGTGGCAGTGGTGTCGCTACTGTTCATGTTCGCCAAACCTTTTCTCGTCCGGCCCAGAGTCCTGGGGCGCGGGCCGGTTGCCGCCTCACTCGCTCCTACGCGGCTGTCCGCGGACTATGACGTGAGTACGGAAACTTTCTTGGTCGGTGGGACCGGAGATCTCGCTGCCCGCCCAGCGGGGCCAGCGCGCCGCCTGGCGGCACCACGATCCTTCGTCACTGTAATGACCAGGGGAAACCAAAGATTTCCCCATGATGAGTGGCCCGTGTCACGCGGAGGTCGATCCGCGGTCGTGACGGGAGGGGCCACGGGGGCGGGAACTCCTACTCGTTGCGGGGATCATGGCTGATGGGGGAGCCTCGTGGGAACCCGTTGACCAGCATATGTGACCTCGATCACGCGACTTTGTGCCCGCTGGGCGGGTTTGCGTGCGTCGAACACTCCCGGAGATGCGCTAGAGTTTTTCTTGTCAGGCCGACGAGGCCCGACAGGGCAGCACACAGGGGCGATTAGCTCAGTTGGCTAGAGCGCATCGTTCACACCGATGAGGTCACTGGTTCGAGTCCAGTATCGCCCACAGTGCAGAGGGACCCGGTTCGTATCGCACGAACCGGGCCCCTCTTTTTTTGTTTTGGTCGGGTCAAGCTCGGGCAACGTGCGCGTATGCGTCCCCGTACGGGTTTCGGAGGTGGTGCGGTCCCGGAAAGGTCCGCACCCATTCGGGTCAGTCCGGGGGAGCGGCGCGCCCACGGCGCGCGGCCCTGGCCGCCCTGCGCTCGCGGTGGCGCTCGAGGAGCTGCTCCTTGGTCCTCAGCGCCCACTTCTCACCCCGGCGGGCCCACACGCGCGCGGGCCTCAGCAGCCGGTGCGCCCAGCGGAACTCGGTGCTGAGGATCAGGAGTCCGAGGAGGATCGAGGCGATCCCGGGCCCGGGGACGACCAGCATGGCGACCCCGGCCAGGATGACGACGGTGCCCACGGTCCCGACCAGGAGGCGCCACGGCAGGTGCAGGGCCGGGTGGGTGTGCATGCGTCTGCGGAACAGGCGGAGCCGTGCGCGCAGACGCCTCCACCGTCGTACTCGGGCATGGCGAGTGGGGGATGTCTCCGGGGCCGGTGGCCCGCTCGGTGGGCTCGGTGACATGCGCTCACAGTATTCGGTCGATGCGACTGGTGCTTTCGGGTCGGACTGGGTCGTCGTGATCGGATGTCTGCTGATTGTCACCGATCTCGCGGGTCGGATCAATGGTTCCTCCGACGCCTGTGGGGAAACCCCTGAAAACGTGATGATCCATGACAGAACCTTCCGATGTGCGTGGGTTCGTCCTCGTCAGAGCGCGGGTCGGCGGTCGTGTCACCTCTTCGCCCGCGACCGTTGGGGCGGCCGAATTCCACGACCGAATCGCGACTGTTCCGCCCTGTGGTGTTCGTTCCGGCGGCCCCGACGGATCGGCCCGGCCCGCCTGTGGACAACCAGAAGCACCCCCATCCCGGAGCCGATAGCATCGGGGGTGCGAAACACCTGGCCCCGTACCCACGCGGGCCGGTTCGCGTCCACGACATCGACGTAAATCCCTAGGAGTCACCGTGTCCGCCGCGTCTGAGCTGCACATCACCCTCGCCGGAACCCCGCGTGCGGTGGCGGCCACGACCACCGCGGGCCAGGCGCTGGAGGCGGACGGCAGGACCGTGATCGCCGCCCTGGTCAACGGGGAGCCCCGCGACCTGGCCTGGGAGCTCTCCGACGGCGACGCCGTCGAGCCGATCGCCATCGACTCCGAGGAGGGGCGGGCGATCCTGCGCCACTCCACCGCGCACGTCCTCGCCCAGGCCGTCCAGGAGCTCTTCCCCGAGGCCAAGCTGGGCATCGGCCCGCCCGTCGAGAACGGCTTCTACTACGACTTCGACGTAGCCGAGCCCTTCACCCCCGCCGATCTCAAGAGCATCGAGAAGAAGATGCAGCAGATCATCAAGCAGGGGCAGCGCTTCGACCGTCGCGCCGTCTCCGACGACGACGCCCGCGCCGAGCTGGCCACCGAGCCCTACAAGCTGGAGCTGATCGGCCTCAAGGGCGGCGCCGCCGAGGCCGCCGAGGGCGCCTCCGCCGAGGTCGGCGCCGGTGAGCTCACCATCTACGACAACGTCCACCCGCGCACCGGCGAGCTGTGCTGGAAGGACCTGTGCCGCGGGCCGCACATCCCCACCACCAAGGTGATCCCGGCCTTCAAGCTGATGCGCACCGCCGCCGCCTACTGGCGCGGCAAGGAGACCAACCCGCAGCTCCAGCGCGTCTACGGCACCGCCTGGGAGACCAAGGACCGGCTCAAGGAGTACCTGGCCTTCCTGGAGGAGGCCGAGAAGCGCGACCACCGCAAGCTCGGCTCCGAGCTCGACCTCTTCTCCATCCCGGACGAGATCGGCTCCGGCCTGGCCGTCTTCCACCCCCGGGGCGGCATCATCCGCCGGGTGATGGAGGACTACTCGCGCAAGCGCCACGAGGAGAGCGGGTACGAGTTCGTCTACTCGCCGCACGCCACCAAGAGCGCCCTGTTCGAGAAGTCGGGGCACCTGGACTGGTACGCGGAGGGCATGTACCCCCCCATGCAGCTCGACGGCGGTCAGGACTACTACCTGAAGCCGATGAACTGCCCGATGCACAACCTGATCTTCGACGCGCGCGGGCGCTCCTACCGTGAGCTGCCGCTGCGCATGTTCGAGTTCGGCACCGTGTACCGGTACGAGAAGTCCGGCGTGGTGCACGGCCTGACCCGCGCCCGGGGCTTCACCCAGGACGACGCGCACATCTACTGCACCCGCGAGCAGATGGCCGACGAGCTCGACTCGCTGCTCACCTTCGTGCTGGAGCTCCTGCGTGACTACGGCCTGGAGGACTTCTACCTGGAGCTGTCCACCAAGGACCCGGAGAAGTACGTCGGTGACGACGCCAGCTGGGAGGAGGCCACCGACACCCTGCGCCAGGCCGCCGAGAAGCAGGGGCTCGAACTGGTCCTGGACCCGGGCGGCGCCGCCTTCTACGGCCCGAAGATCTCCGTGCAGGCCAGGGACGCCATCGGCCGCACCTGGCAGATGTCCACCATCCAGCTGGACTTCAACCTGCCCGAGCGCTTCGACCTGGAGTACACCGCCGCCGACGGCTCCCGTCAGCGTCCGGTGATGATCCACCGCGCCCTGTTCGGCTCCATCGAGCGGTTCTTCGCCGTCCTGCTGGAGCACTACGCCGGAGCGTTCCCGGCCTGGCTGGCCCCGGTGCAGGCGGTGGGCATCCCCATCGCGGACGAGCACGTCCCCTACCTCCAGGAGGTCGCCGCCAAGCTGCGCGCGGAGGGGATCCGGGTCGAGGTCGACGCCAGCGACGACCGGATGCAGAAGAAGATCCGCAACGCCCAGAAGCAGAAGGTCCCCTTCATGCTGCTGGCCGGTGACGAGGACATCAGCAAGGAAGCGGTCTCCTTCCGCTACCGCGACGGTTCCCAGAACAACGGTGTGCCCGTGGACGAGGCGGTGGCCGAGATCGTCGCCGCCGTCCGCGAGCGCCGCCCGTAGGGGCCGTTTCGCGGGGCGTGCGCGCCCCCGAGGACGAGAGGGGCGCCCGTCCCCCGTGTGGGGGCGGGCGCTCCGTCGTGGCGGGGCGGGACCGGTCAGCCGCGCTCACGCGGGCTCTTCGAGTCCTTCTGCTCGTCCTTGAAGAGGTCCTCACGGGAGATCTTCGCGGTGGCGTTGGGGTCCGGAGTGGCCTCCTCCTCGTCGTCACGGAACAGGTCCGCGCGCGAGATGCGGTGCGTGGCGTTGGGGTCGCTCATGGGGTACTGCTCCTTGTGCGTTGGGGTACGCCGGATTTTATCGGCCCCTTCCGACAGCGACGCACTCTCGGGGGCGGCGCACACGGTCACGGCGGTGACCGGCGGCACCGATCAGGAACCGGCGGTGTCGTGTGCCCAGGCCCGGGCGGGGACTCCGCTGACCAGTTCGATCAGGTAGTCCGCCGCGGCGAGGGCGCGGTCGGGGTCCAGGCGCAGGGTCGCCCAGGTGAGGGCGTGGCCGCCGGTGAAGCGCACCGGGAAGGAGCGGGACCGGCAGTCCGAGAGCAGCCAGGAGACGGTGTCGTGGTCCAGGACCGCCTCCCTGAAGCGGTCGTCGGAGCCGACGGTGTGGAAGGCCTCCGCGAACGCCCGGCGGACCTCCTCCGGCCCGCCGCTGGCGTCGAGGGACACGGTGCGGGCCAGGTCGCGCCGCCGGATCTCCAGGTCCGCGCCCGGGCCCGGAGTGTGCACGGCCACGACACGGTGGGTGCGCCGGGGGCTCCCCGCGCCTCGCCGCGCGTTCGGCTCGGCGTGGGTGAGCTCGAACATGGTGACCAGGTGGGTGCCGCGCCGTCCGGTGAGCACGTGCCGCACGCGCGGGTCGCGGCCGTGCAGGGCGGCCGGGAGGGTCGCCTCCTCCAGGGGGCGCGGGTGGTGCTCGGTGTAGTGCCAGCCGTGCTCGCGGGCCCACCCCTGGAGCTCGGTGACACGTTCCTTGCGAAAGTGCGCGGCCACCGTGATGGCCCCGGCCGACACCACGACGGCGACCAGGGCGATCAGGGACAGTGCGCCTTCCATCCGGTGTCTCCTCCGGTGGGGAAAAGATGAGGGGCCGGGGGACCCGTGGCGGGCCCGCCGTGGCGGGCCGGGTCTCCGCGAGCCCGAGGTTCAAGGGGCCCGCACCGGCCGTGTGGCTCCATTCTGTGCCGATGGAGGGCCCTTGTCACCCCTTGGGCCGGTACTCCCGTCTGCTCGGGTCCGCGCACGCTCCGTGACCATCGCTTCCCCGCCCTCCCGGCGCCGCCGGCGGCGGGACCCCGGGGCCAGGGCGGTGAACTGTTCCCGAACGCGCGGAACCGCTGCCGGGGCGGGTGTCGGGGTGCGGCTCCGCAGGCCCTGAGTGTGCGCCTCGACCTCGGACGGACCCGCGACCCCGCGCGGCGGCGCGGTCGGGGGCCTGTCCGGAACCGGCCAGCGGGCCCCCGGGACAACCGCGTTCGGGGGACGGCCCGCCGTGGAACTCACGTGCACCGTGAGTAGTCGACGGAGAACTCCGCGTCCGTCACGCTGTAGCAGACCCCGACCGGCGGAGCTCCGGCCACGTCCCTGACGTAACCGTGCCCGCGGACGACGAGGAGACCGGTGTCCGGGGCGTCCTCGAACGCCACGGAGAAGCGGACACCGGTGTCGTCGGCCCCCTCGGTGGGGAAGCGGCCGGGGGAGTACTCCCCGTCCTCGGTGAGGACGCTGAACTGCTCCTCGGAGAACCCGTGCGCCTCCCCGTCCTCCGGGCCGACGACGAACGCGCCCTGGAAGACCAGGGTGCCGGACGGGGAACGCTCGGGAGGCGAGACCAGGACCGTGGTACCACCGTCGCCGGGTGCGTCCAGGGTGAACCCGGCCCGGTCGTCGTCCTCGCCCGGGGCTCCGCTCCGGGGCTCCACCGCGCTGCGGCTTCCGGCGTTGGTCGCCGCGTCGGTCGCCTCGGGAGGGGGCCAGCCACCGATCCCGGGCGTCGCGTCCCCGGCGCCGCCCGCCCCGGCCATCCCGATCCGGTCGGGCTGCGCTCCGCCGTGCCGCGCGCCCACGACCGCCCCCGCGGTGACGAGCGCGGCCACCGCCAGGACGGCCGCCCCCCGACGCAGGACTCGGCGGTGTCGCGGCGCCCCGGCGACCACGGGGCCGGGGGAGGACCACTCGTCGCGCATGATGCGGGTGGCCACGCCCCCGGCGTCCGGTACCCCGCGGCCGTCGCCCAGGACACCCAGGATCTCGTGCGGTGTCGGCCGGTACCCCGGCAGGGGGCTCACGGACGCGTGCACCAGCGGCAGCAGTTCCGGGGGCACGCCGTCCAGGTCGGCCTCACCGCGCATCACCCGCCGCACGACGGCCTCGGGGCTCCCGGGCCCGAAGGGGTTGCGTCCGGTCGCCGCGTAGGCGGTCAGCTGTCCCCAGGCGAACACGTCCGAGGCGGTCGTGGCGGGCGCGCCCCGGAGGCGTTCGGGGGCGATCCAGCCCGGGGTGCCCATCACGCCGGCGAACCCGGGGTGGGCGGTGCCGTCCAGGGTGCGGGCGATACCGAAGTCCAGGACCCTCGGACCGTCGGGGGAGAGGATGACGTTGCTCGGTTTGAGGTCGCGGTGGACGACCCCGGCGGCGTGGATGTCGGCCAGGGCGGAGGCCATCCCGGCGGCGAGCCCGGTCAGGGTGCCTCCGCGCAGGGGGCCGCGCCGCTCCACCTGCTCCCTGAGTGTGGGCCCGTCCACGTACGCGGTGGCCAGCCAGGGGACCTCGGCCCGTGGATCGGCGCCCGCGAAGGCGGGGACGAACGGGCTGCGGACCCGGCTCAGGGTGTCGACCTCCCTGGCGAACCGGGACCGGAACTCGGGTTCGTCCGCCAGTTCGGGGTGCACGGCCTTGACCGCGACGGGGGAGCCGAAGAGGGGACGTGCCAGGTAGACGGTGCCCATCCCCCCGGAGCCCAACCGTCCCACCAGGCGGTGCGGGCCCAGCCGCCCGGGGTCGTGGGCGCTCAGGGGCCGCACGGCCGCGTCCCCGGGCCTACCCATCCCGCTCCTCCCGCCCGGGAGCGCCGGTTCGCCCGGGACCGTCGGTCGGGGTCAGCTGGGGCGGCCCGGAGGACAGGGAGCCGACGGAGGGAGGGGGTGGCACGGTGTCGAAACCTCGGGGGTAGGGGGTCCGATGGCGGGCCCCATTCTCCCAGTGACGGGGTGGTCACACACGAAGGGGCTCCAGCACGGTTGACGCGCCGGAACCTCGAAAGGTTCGGCCCCGGGACACGGGAACACGGCCCCGGGGACGCCGTTGTCCCCGGGGCCGCGGATCGGGGCGGCTACGCGGGCAGGCCGAGTTCGCGGGCGATGAGCATCTTCTGCACCTCGCTGGTGCCCTCACCGATCTCCAGGATCTTGGCGTCCCGGTAGAAACGGCCCACGGCGTAGTCGTTCATGAAGCCGTAGCCGCCGAAGACCTGCGTGGCGTCGCGGGCGTTGTCCATCGCCGCGTTCGAGGCGATCAGCTTCGCGATGGCCGCCTCCTTCTTGAAGGGCTCACCGGCGAGCATCCGTGAGGCCGCGTCGTAGTAGGCCAGGCGGGCGCCGTACGCGCGGGCCTCCATCTCCGCGATCTTGAACTGGATCGCCTGGTACCGGCCGATGCTGTTGCCGAAGGCCTGCCGCTGGTGGGCGTAGCGCACGCTCTCGTCCACACAGCCCTGCGCCAGGCCCACCGAGAGCGCCGCGATGGCGATACGGCCCTCGTCCAGGATGCGCAGGAACTGGGCGTAGCCCCGGCCGCGCTCACCGACCAGGTTGGCCTCGGGCACCCGGCAGTCCTCGAAGACCAGCTCGTTGGTGTCCGAGGCGTTCCAGCCGACCTTCGAGTACTTCTGGCCCACGGAGAAACCGGGGGTGCCGCTGGGCACGAGGATCGACGAGATCTCCGGCCGCCCGTCCTCGCGCCTGCCGGTCACGGCGGTCACCGTGACCAGGGCCGTGATGTCCGTACCCGAGTTGGTGATGAACGACTTGGTCCCGTTGATCACCCACTCGCCGTCCTCCAGACGGGCCGTGGTCCTGGTCGCCCCGGCGTCGGAGCCGCCGTCCGGTTCGGTCAGTCCGAAGGCGCCCAGGGCCTCGCCCGAGGTGAGCCTGGGCAGGTAGGTCTTCTTCTGCTCCTCGGTGCCGAAGCGGTGGATCGGCATCGCGCCCAGCGACACCCCGGCCTCCAGGGTGATGGCCACGGAGGAGTCCACCCGGGCCAGCTCCTCCAGAGCCAGGCACAGGGCGAAGTAGTCACCGCCCATGCCGCCGTGCTCCTCGGGGAACGGCAGCCCGAACAGGCCCATCTGGCCCATCTTGGCGACGATGTCGTACGGGAAGGCGCCCCGCTCGTAGAAGTCACCGATCACCGGTGCGACCTCGGTCTGGGCGAAGGTCTCCACGGCGGCCCGGAGGTCGGCGTGCTCGGTCGAGAGTTCGTGGCGGTTCATCGCTGCTCCTCGGGGGTGGTCGGAGCGTCGGCCGGGTCCTCGGCCGACGCGGAGAGGGGTTCGACGGTGACCAGGACGGCGTCCATGGGCACCGACACCCCGGGACGGACCGCCACGGAGGCGACGGTCCCGTCTACGGGTGAGGGCACGGAGTGCTCCATCTTCATCGCCTCGACCACGGCGAGGGTGGTCCCGGCGGTGACCTCCTGGCCCACCGCGACCGGGACGTCGAGCACCGTGCCCGGCATGGGGCTGCGCACCGTCCCGTCGGCGGCGGCGTCGTCCTCGCGCAGGGCGGCGGCCACGGGCTCCTCGTGCAGGCTCCACGCGGCGCCGCCGACCCCCAGCCAGCGGTGGTCGGTGCCCGGGTCGTCGGCGCGGGCGTAGGTGACGGTCCCGGTGGAGTCGGTGACGGTGAGCCGGGTCCCGTCCGCCGAGCGGTGGGCGCGCAGCGCGACGGGGGACCCGTCCCCGAGCTGGACCAGGTAGTGCCCGGCGGCGCCGTCGCGCCGGACCCGCACCACGGTGGCGTCGTGCCCGGGCGCGCGCAGACGCCACGGCGTCCAGGCCGGGCCGCCCATCCGCCAGCCGTCCGGCACGGCGAACCGGTCGGGGCCCGGCGGGCCCTCCAGGTCCAGCTGGTGGTCCAGGGCGGCCGCCGTGTACACGGCGGGGAGCCGGTCGGGGGCGCTCTCCGGGGGGTCGGTGGCGATGAGGTCGGTGCTCAGGTCACCGGCGGCGACGCGGGGGTGGCGCAACAGCCGCCGCAGGTAGGCGGTGTTGGTCACGCAACCGAGGAGCGTGTGGGCGGCCAGGGCCGCGTCCATCCGCCGCAGCGCCTCGCCCCGGTCCGCGCCCCAGGTGATGACCTTGGCCAGCATGGGGTCGAAGTCCGAGGTCACCGCCCCGCCCTGGGCGATCCCCGAGTCCACGCGCACGTGGGGGCCGGAGGGCTCCTCCAGGAGGAGGATCGGCCCGCCCGAGGGCAGGAAGCCCCGGTCGGCGTCCTCGGCGTAGACGCGGGCCTCGACGGCGTGCCCGACCCAGGAGACGTCCTCCTGGGTGAAGGGCAGCGCCTCCCCGTAGGCCACGCGCATCTGGAGCTCCACCAGGTCGACGCCGCGTTCGCCGCGCACGGCCACGACCTCCTCGGTGACCGGGTGCTCCACCTGGAGGCGCGTGTTCATCTCCAGGAAGGAGTAGGACAGCTCCCCGTCGGGGCCGGTCTCCGCGATGAACTCCACCGTGCCCGCGCCCACGTACCCGCAGGAACGGGCGGCCGCCACGGCGGCCTCGCCCATGGCGGAGCGCTGCTCGTCGGTGAGCAGCGGGGAGGGGGCCTCCTCCACCACCTTCTGGTGGCGGCGCTGGAGGCTGCACTCGCGCTCACCCAGGTGCAGGACGTTGCCGTGGCCGTCGGCCAGGACCTGCACCTCGATGTGGCGCGGCCGCTGGACCAGCTTCTCCACGAGCAGGGTCGCGTCTCTGAAGGAGGCCGTTGCCTCACGGCGGGCGGCCGCGGCGTCCGCGACCAGGGTGTCGGCGGAGCGCACCTCCCGCATGCCCTTGCCGCCGCCCCCGGCGGAGGGCTTGATCAGCAGCGGGTAGCCGGTCTCCTCGGCGGCGCGCAGCAGGTCGCCGTCGTCCATGGGCTGGCCGGGCTTCTCGGTGAACCCGCCGAGTACCGGCACACCCGCGGCGGCCACGGTGTCCTTGGCGCGGATCTTGTCTCCCATGGCCTCGATCGCGGAGGCGGGCGGGCCCACGAAGACCAGCCCGGCGTCCACGCAGGCGCGGGCGAACCCGGCGTTCTCGGACAGGAACCCGTACCCGGGGTGCACCCCGGTGGCCCCGCACTCCAGCGCCAGGGCGACGATCCCGTCGGCGTCGAGGTAGTGGTCCACCCGCAGCGCCACGTCGGCGGCGAGGGTGTGCGGCGCCCCGGTGTCGGCGTCGGTGTACACGGCGGCCGGGCTGACGCCCATGCGGCGCAGGGTGCGGATGACGCGCAGCGCGATCTCGCCCCGGTTGGCGACCAGGACGCGCGCGGCGCCCCCGCCCGGCGCGGTGGTGTGTGGTGTGGTGGTCAAGGGTTCCTCACATCCGGAAGACGCCGTAGCCGACCGGCTCCAGGGGCGCGTGGCGGGCGGCGGACAGGGCCATGGCGAGCACGTCGCGGGTGTCGGCGGGGTCGATGACCCCGTCGTCCCACAGGCGGGCGGTGGAGTAGTACGGGCTGCCCTGCTCCTCGTACTGGTCGCGGACGGGCGCCTTGAAGGCCTCCTCGTCCTCGGCCGACCACTCCTCGCCGCGCGCCGCCATCTGGTCGCGGCGCACGGTGGACAGCACCGAGGCGGCCTGTTCCCCGCCCATCACCGAGATGCGGGCGTTGGGCCACATCCACAGGAAGCGGGGCGAGTAGGCGCGGCCGCACATCGAGTAGTTGCCCGCGCCGAAGGACCCGCCGATGACCACGGTGAACTTGGGGACGCGGGCGCAGGCCACGGCGGTGACCATCTTCGCGCCGTGCTTGGCGATGCCCCCCGCCTCGTAGTCGCGGCCGACCATGAACCCGGAGATGTTCTGGAGGAAGACCAGTGGGATGGAGCGGCGGTCGCACAGCTCGATGAAGTGCGCGCCCTTGAGGGCGGACTCCGCGAACAGGATGCCGTTGTTGGCGACGATCCCCACGGGGTGGCCGTTGACGTGCGCGAACCCGGTGACCAGGGTGGTGCCGTACTCGGACTTGAACTCGGTGAACTCGCTGCCGTCCACGACGCGGCCGATGACCTCGCGCACGTCGTAGGGGGTGCGGGTGTCGGCGGGGACCACCCCGTAGAGCTCGCCGGGGTCGAGCGCGGGCGGGCGCGGGGCGCGCGTCTCCCAGGCCGGGGGGTCCAGCGGGCCGAGGGTGTCGACGATCCGCCGCACCTTGGTGAGGGCGTCGGCGTCGTCGTCCGCGAGGTGGTCGGTGACCCCGGAGACCCGCGAGTGCAGGTCGCCGCCGCCCAGCTCCTCGGCGGTGACGACCTCGCCCGTGGCCGCCTTCACCAGGGGTGGGCCGCCGAGGAAGATCGTGCCCTGCTCGCGGACGATCACCGCCTCGTCGCTCATCGCCGGGACGTAGGCGCCGCCCGCCGTGCACGAGCCCAGCACCGCCGCGATCTGCGGGATGCCCGCCCGGGACATGGTGGCCTGGTTGTAGAAGATGCGGCCGAAGTGCTCGCGGTCGGGGAAGACGTCGTCCTGCATGGGCAGGAAGGCCCCGCCGGAGTCGGCCAGGTACACGCAGGGGAGGCGGTTGTGCAGCGCCACCTCCTGGGCGCGCAGGTGCTTCTTGACCGTCATCGGGTAGTAGCTGCCGCCCTTGACGGTGGCGTCGTTGGCCACCACCACGGTGGCGCGCCCGGCCACGCGGCCGATCCCGGCGATCATCCCGGCCCCGGGGGCGTCCTGGCCGTCCCTGCCGTAGAGGCCGTAGGCGGCCAGCGGGGCGATCTCCAGGAACGGGGAGCCGGGGTCCAGGAGGAGGTCGACGCGGTCGCGGGGGAGGAGTTTGCCGCGCTCGACGTGGCGCGCCCTGGTCTTCTCGGGGCCGCCGAGGGCCGCGGTCGCGATCCGCCCCCGCAGCTCCAGCGCGAGCGCGCGGTTCGCGGCGTCGTTGGCGGCGAACGCGGGACCGGCGGTGTCGACCGCCGAACCGAGCACAGGTGCCCTGCTCATGGTGTCCTCTCGTGGAGGGATGTTAATGCTCACTAACAGGAGTGATGTTAGTAACTACTAACATGGGTGTCCAGGGTCCGGGTGGAACGGGCCACGCGGACGGGCGGCGAGAGGTGGTCGGATGGCGACGGGAACCCAGGGGCAGCGGCCCACGGGCGAGCGGAGAACGGCGATCCTGGGCGCGGCGGCCCGGCTCTTCGCCGCGCACGGCTACCGGGGCGTGACCATCGACGACCTCGGGCGCGCCGTCGGCACCACCGGGCCCGCGCTCTACCGGCACTTCCCGGGCAAGGAGGCGCTGCTCGGGGAGGTCCTCGTGGACATCAGCGAGCGCCTCGCCCGGCGCGGGCGCGAACTCGTCACCGGGGCGGACGGCCCCGAGGAGGCCCTGGAGGCCCTGCTGCGCGGCCACATCGAGTTCTCCCTGGGGGAGCCGGACCTCATCACCGTGCACGACCGCGAGCTGGTCAACCTCACCGACGACGACCGCCGCCGGGTCCGCCGTCTCCAGAGGGGCTACGTGGAGGAGTGGGTGGCCGTCCTCTCCGAGCTGCGCCCCGCGTCCCCGCGCGCCGACCTGCGGGCCTCGGTGCACGCCGCGTTCGGGCTGCTCAACTCGACCCCGCACAGCCGGGGCCCGCTCTCCCGGGGCGCGATGTCCGCGCTGCTCCTGCGGATGGGCTCCGCCGCGCTGCTCGCCGAGGACCCCGCCCCAAGGGTGAGTTGAGTCTCCGCGGCACATGTCTTGACCTGCCCTCGGGTAGACCCGCGCACGAGTCTCCCGGACCCGACATCCGGGACGCGCGCGTCTACTTCCACAAGGGGAGATCGTTCATGGTCGACAAGCGACCGGAGTCCGAGCGCACCACAACCAACGCGGGAATCCCCGCGCCCAGCGACGAGCACTCACTGAGTGTGGGCAGTGACGGCCCCATCGTCCTCCACGACGCCTACCTTGTCGAGAAGATGGCGCACTTCAACCGCGAGCGGGTGCCGGAGCGGGTCGTGCACGCCAAGGGCAGCGGTGCCTACGGCACCTTCCAGGTGACCAACGACGTCAGCCAGTACACCTGCGCCGACCTCTTCCAGCCCGGTCGCCGGACCCCGATGCTCGCCCGCTTCTCCACGGTGGCCGGGGAGATGGGCAGCCCGGACACCTGGCGCGACCCGCGCGGGTTCGCGTTGAAGTTCTACACCCGCGAGGGCAACTTCGACATGGTCGGCAACAACACGCCGGTCTTCTTCGTCCGCGACCCCCAGAAGTTCCAGGACTTCATCCGGTCCCAGAAGCGCGACCCGCGCACCGGCCTGCGCGACAACACCATGCAGTGGGACTTCTGGTCGCTGTCCCCGGAGACCTCGCACCAGGTCACCTGGCTCATGGGCGACCGGGGCGTCCCGCGGACCTGGCGCAACATGGACGGGTTCAGCTCGCACACCTACCAGTGGATCAACGCCAAGGGGCAGCGCTTCTGGGTCAAGTACCACTTCCGCACCGACCAGGGCAACGACTTCCTCACGCAGGAGGAGTCGGACCGCATGGCGGGTGAGGACGCCGACCACCACCGCCGCGACCTGTTCGAGGCGATCGAGCGCGGTGACCACCCCTCGTGGACGCTGAGCATGCAGATCATGCCGATCGACGAGGCGGCGGACTACCGGTACAACCCCTTCGACCTCACCAAGGTGTGGCCCAAGGGCGACTACCCGCTGATCGAGGTCGGGCGGATGACCCTGGACCGCAACCCGGACAACCACTTCATCCACATCGAGCAGGCCGCCTTCGAGCCGTCCAACATGGTGCCCGGCACCGGCGCCTCCCCGGACAAGATGCTGCTGGGCCGCATGTTCTCCTACCCCGACACCCACCGCTACCGGATCGGGGTCAACTACGACGAGCTCCCGCCCAACCGGCCGCACGCGCCGGTGCGCTCCTACGGCAAGGACGGGGCGATGCGCCACTACGCCCCCGACACCGGGCAGGTCTACCACCCGAACTCCTACGGCGGGCCCGACGCGGAGCGCCAGCAGGGAGTGGAGGAGGCCGGGTGGAAGGTGGAGGCCTCCGAGATGGTCCGGGAGGCCTACCGGCTGCGCGAGGACGACGACGTCTCCCAGCCGCGCGCACTGATCCGCGACGTCATGGACGACGCCGCCCGGGACCGTCTGGTCTCCAACATCGTCGGCCACGTGAGCGCGGTCAACGACGAGGCCGTCCTCCAGCGCGCCCTGAAGTACTGGAGGGACATCGACCCCGGGATCGGTGCCCGTGTGGCCGAGGGGGTCAACGGCGGCTGACCGCCGGGGCGTACGGCGAAGGGGGCGGGTGGCCACGACCACCCGCCCCCTTCGCGCCGCGTCCGTCCCTACGGGAGGGCGACGCCGCCCACGGCGTCCTCCACCGGCTGGGTGACGTCAGCGGTGCCCGGGGCCTCCGCCGGGAGCTGGCCGGTGACCTCGTCGGTGGCGACCGGGGCCTCCTCCGCGCTGACGGGAAGGTTGTCGGTCGCGGCCGGGAGCTCCAGCGCCTGCAGGGCGGCCGCCGGGTCCTCCAGCTCCATGAGCGCCTGGATCGTCTTCAGGGAGTCGGCGTCGCTGAGCAGCGCGACGGCCTCCTCGTCGGCCAGGAGCTCCTGGACCGCGGGGTCCGCGAGCAGCGCCTCCGCCGCAGGGGAGAGGCTGTCGGCGGAACCGGCGGCCTCCTCCACGGGCTGGGCGGCCTCGCCAGCGGGCTGGGCGGCCTCCTCGGCCGGCTGAGCGACCTCCTCCACGGGCTGGGCGACCTCCCCCGCGGGCTGGGCGACCTCGTCCTTCGGGTCGGCCTGGGCCGCTCCGACGCCGACGACGGTCAGTCCCCCGGCCAGTACCGCTGCGGTGGTGATCCTGGTGAAGGCACGCATACGCGTTCCTTGCCCCTCTCTGCGACACGGGTCAGCACGTTCCGTAAGTGCACGACCACACATAGTCACCTAGTCTCAGGGTCAGAACGCCAAAGGTGGGTCTTGCCCCCGTGAAGTCCGCGTATGCCTTTCCGGGGAAGTGCCAATGGCGGACAAAGACCCCGGAACGACTCGTGTGGGAGCGAGGGCAATCGATCACCGTCCCCGTACATTCGGCAGCGGTGAAGTGGGTACGCCCGCGATCGACGGCCCACAGACGCGCAGGCGTCCCGCCCCCGACCCGAAGAAGGAGCGGTGTACCTATGTCTCGGCCTCGAATCGTGGTGGTCGGATCGGGTTTCGGTGGTTTCCACACCATCCGTCACCTGGAACGACGCATCCCCACGGGAGCGGCGGACATCGCCCTCGTGGCTCCGCACGACTACATGCTCTACAGTCCGCTGCTGCCACAGGTGGCCTCGGGGCTGCTCACCCCGCAGTCGGTCGTCATGTCGGTGCACCGGCTCACCAAGCAGACCCGGCTCGTCCCCGGCCACGCCGTCGGGGTGGACACCCGTGACCGCACGGTGGTCGTGCGGCGGCCCACCGGCGAACTCGCGCCCTGCCGCTACGACCGGCTCGTCCTCGCCCCGGGCTCCATGACCAGGGAGTTCGACATCCCCGGCCTGACCGAGCACGCCTACGGCGCGAAGACCCTGGCCGAGGCGGTGCTGCTGCGCGACCACGTCCTCTCCCAGCTGGAACTGGCCAACGACTCACGCGACCCGGTCGAACGGGAGGAGCGCTGCCGGTTCGTCGTGGTCGGCGGCGGCTACACCGGTGTGGAGACCGCGGCGTCGCTCATGCGGCTCTGCCAGGAGGCGGCCCAGCGCTACCCCGAGCTCCGCTCGGTCATCCGCTGGCACCTTGTCGACATCGCGCCGAAGGTCCTGCCCCAGCTCGGGGACCGGCTCGGCCGCAAGGCCGTCGACCTGCTCCGAGGCCTCGGCATCGAGGTCAAGATGAAGGTCAGCGTCCGGGAGGTGACCGCCGACAAGGTGGTGCTCACCGACGGCCGCGCCCTGCCGTGCCGCACCCTCATCTGGACGGCGGGGATCACGCCCAGCCCGCTGATGGAGACCCTCGGCAAACCGACCCAGGCCGGGCGGCTGGAGGTCGGAACCGACCTGGCGGTGCCCGGGCTGCCCGACGTGTTCGCGATCGGTGACGCCGCCGCGGTGCCCAACCTCTCGCACACCGACAGCGCCTACTGCCCGCCCACCGCCCAGTACGCCAGCAGGCAGGCCACCACGGTCGCCGAGAACGTGGTCAACTCGGTGCTCGGCAGGCCGCTGAAGGAGTTCCGCCACCGGGACATGGGGCTGGTCGTGGACCTGAGCGGACGCGACGCGCTGGCCAGGATCATGCAGTTCGACCTGAGCGGTCTGCCCGCCCTGGCAGCCACGCGCGGCTACCACGTGGCCTCGGTCCCGTCCGGGACCGCGCGGGCCCGGATCGTCGCCAACTGGGGCATCCGCGCCTTCCTCGGCAGCGAGGTGTCCCGGATGGGGTTCGCGGACGACGGACGCCCGTCGTCGTTCGTGGCCAACGAGGCCGTCGACTACCTGGACGAGGGCTCCTCGCGTTCCGAGGGCGCCCGCCTGCTCGACAACGAGCGGGAGCGCTACGGCGAGGACTGATCGGCGCCGCTCCGGCCGCCGCCGTCGGCGGGGGAGGGGAGGCGGGTCCCGCGTCGGCGGCGGACGACCACGAGCGCGGTGGCGCCCGCGAGGACAACGACCGCCAGGGCGATCGGCCAGGGGCCCGCGTCGGACAGCAGTGACTCCGCGTACCGGCGGCTGGTCGAGGTCGGATCGGCCAGGACCGCGGCGACGAACACGGCGGACAGGGCGGTGGTGGCCGCGGCCACCACCGTTCCGCGCGTCCCGGTCAGTCCCATCCGGCGGCGCAGGACGCCGCCGGCCTCGATGATCCGGGTGACACGGAGCAGGCGCAGGGTTCCGGCGGTGCGCACCAGGCGCAGGACCTGGGCCGGCCCGAGCGCGAAGACCACGGCGGGCAGCGTCACCGCCGCCACGAACGTGCTCCACCTGTGGGTGCGCAACCAGCCGAGTCGGTTCTCGGCCAGCGCGATGAGCAGGATCCACTCCGCCCACAGGACCAGCCCGGCCAGCCAGTTGAGCCGGTTCCCGAACTCGGCCCACCGGCCCTCGCCCCACATGCCGAGGAAGACCGCCGGGACGGAGACCACCGCGCAGAACAGGACCGGCAGCGCCAGACGGCGTTCCAGCGCGCGGGCGTGCCCGTTCTCCTCAGTGGCCCGGGGGTCGGCGGAACCTCCCCCGAGGGTTCGACCGGGAGGGTGTTCAGGGGGATGTTCGGGGGACATACCGGTACGTTAGCCCTGGTGCGGCGCGCGGGCGGCCGGTGGGCCGGGTCCGGTCGCGGTGGGGCCGCCGGTCAGGAACGGACCAGGCGGGCGATCGCGTCGGAGGCCTCGCGGACCTTCTCCTCGGCCTCGTCGCCGCCGTTGGCCACGGCGTGCGCCACGCAGTGCTTCAGGTGCTCGTCCAGCATGGACAGGGCGAAGGAGCGCAGCGCCTTGTTGACGGCGGAGGTCTGGGTGAGGATGTCGATGCAGTACTGGTCGTCCTCGACCATCCGCTGGAGACCCCGGATCTGACCCTCGATACGGCGGAGCCGGTTGATGTGGCTCTGCTTGTCGTTGCTGTAACCGTGGTTCGCCGCCATGCCACCGTCTCCGTGTTGTTCCTGCTCAGCTGCCATAACAATACCCCCTCAAGGTATTCAAGCGGGGAGCTTCGCGGTCTATTCCGCCCGTCCGGCCGTCGACCGGCGAACCATTTGTCACCAACCAGGCCGTACGAGAAGTTTCCCAGACGGCCGGGGTCGGTCGCCCCGCCGTTGGCGGGCCCGGCACGGTTTTGCCCTGGTTGACGGGACCTTGCCGCGAGTGGGAAACCCGCCTGCCGGGGTGGCCTGGCGCCGCGCTCTATCATCACGTTGAGTAATTAATTGACCTCAAAGAGTTTCGGAGTCATCGGTGGTTGCACAGATTGCGGCGGTACGTGCCTCATCCCTACGGCGGACCGGTGTGGCCATGGTCGCCTCGGTCCTGCTCGCCTCAGGGGTCGTCGCCGCCGGAGCGACCTTCAGCGCCCGTGACGCGGCCGCCCAGCCAGCCACACCCTACGCGTCCTCCGTCTGGGGGCGGCTCACCCTGGACCCCGGTGTCTACGGCGGCGGAGCGGTCTCCGGGACCCTCAACGAGCTGGAGGTGAGCGGCAACGGCAGCCAGCAGTGGGACATCAGCACCGGCCCCGGCTCCAACATCTCCGACAACCTGACCTCCGCCACCGGCACGGCGTCCGTGAACGTGCAGAGCGACCCCGAGTCGGCCCTGGCGAACACCAACGGGGCCTTCACCAACCTGGACGTCCCCCCGCCGACCGCGGGCGGAGCGGCCTCGCTGGTCAACCAGGGTCCGCTCCAGCCCAACGGCAACCACCGCATCTTCACCGTCTCCACCTGGAACAACCGTGTGCAGTGCGCGCCGCCCGCCGGGATCATCATCCAGGACTCGACCACCGCGCCCATGTTCCTGGGACGTCTCGTCAACGCCCCCGCGCCCAACGCCTCCGGCACCGCAGTGACCGAACTCGACTTCCCCGGCTCCTACGGGGACGGGATCACCAACGCACACGTCACCGTCACCATCACGCACGTGTACGAGATCGAGGACCCCTACGTCGGACACGCCCGCACCGACTACACGGCGGTCGTCCAGGGGCAGGACGCCGACGGCAACCCGGTGGGCGACCCGGTGATGCTCTTCGACATGACTCTGGGTGACGTCCGGACCGACTGCAACGAGACCGCGCCCCCGTCCCCGACGCCCACGCCGACTCCGACCCCCACTCCCACCGAGTCCCCGAGCCCCAGTCCCAGTCCCAGTCCCACGCCGAGTCCGACCGAGTCGCCCAGCCCGACGCCCAGCCCGACGCCGAGTCCGACGGAGTCGCCGAGCCCCACACCGTCGCCCACCGGGTCGCCCAGCCCGAGCCCCAGCCCCACGCCCAGTCCCACGCCGTCACCCACCGGGTCCCCGAGCCCGAGCCCCTCACCGACGCCGTCGCCCACGCCGACTCCCAGCCCGACGCCGTCTCCCACACCGAGCCCCACGGAGTCGCCCAGCCCGAGCCCCACGCCGAGTCCGACCGGGTCGCCCAGCCCGAGCCCCACGCCGTCGCCCACGCCGGGTCCGACCGAGTCGCCTCGCCCGACGCCGTCCCCGTCCCCGACGGAGTCACCGTCGCCCACACCCACACCCAGCCCGACCGGGTCCCCGACCCCGTCTCCGACGGAGACGCCGAGCCCGAGCGAGTCGCCCACCCATCCCGGCTACCCCGGCTACGACCCGGAGCCGCCCTCCTACGACCGGCCCACGCTGCCGGTGACCGGTGCCAGCGTCGCGGCGCTCCCCATCGGTGGCCTGGCCGCGATCGGCGCCGCGGTCGCCGCCTTCGTGGCCTCGCGTAAACGTTCGGTCTGACCTGGGCAATCCGGGACCGGGGCCCTTGCCCCGGTCCCGGGCCGCGCTGACCATGACGGTATGAGCGAGAGCGCCGAGCAGGACATCATGACCACCATCCGGGGCCTGATGGACGAGGAGCACACGCTCCGGTCCGCGCAGGGAGGGCTCGAACCGCAGGAGCGCCGCCGGATGAAGGAAGTCGAGGAGGCACTCGACCAGTGCTGGGACCTCCTCCGCCAGCGCCGGGCCCGCAGCGAGCACGGCCAAGACCCGGACGAGGCCCGTGTCCGCCCGGTCTCCGAGGTCGAGAACTACCGACAGTAGTCGGGCCTGAACGAAAACCAACCACCCCCCGAGCGCGTCTGTACAAGTGATCGGAGCCGGACCCCGTGCCGGCCCGGCCTCCTCCCTGCCCGGCACGCTCGAAGGAACGCCCCCATGTTCGCTTCACTGACCGGCCTCGGCCTCGCCTCCGCGGCGGGTCTGAACGCCTACGTCCCCCTCCTGGTCCTCGGCTTACTGGCCCGCTACACCGATTTCATCCCGCTCACCCCCGCCTGGGCCTGGCTGGCGCACCCCGTCACCCTGGTCATCCTCGGAGTGCTGCTCGTCGTCGAGTTCGTGGCCGACAAGGTGCCCGCCCTCGACAGCATCAACGACATGCTCCAGACGGCGGTCCGCCCCACCTCGGGCGGGATCACCTTCGGTGCCGGGGCCTCGGCGGTACAGCTCTCCGAGATCACCGAGATCTCCGGTGAGGCCTCGGGCATGTCGACGGTCGCGGGCGGCGTCGGCTGGGGGGCGGTGATCGTCGGCGTCCTCGTCGCGCTGTTCTTCCACGTGGCCAAGGCGCTGTCCCGTCTGGTGGTCAACACCCTCACGTTCGGCATCGGCGCCCCGGTCGTCTCCGTGCTGGAGGACGTCACCAGCTTCCTCGCCGCGGTGCTGGCGATCCTGCTGCCCGTGCTCATCATCGTCGTGTTCCCCCTGATGCTCCTGCTCGGGGTCTGGGCCGTACGCAAGGGGCGCCGTGTGCGGGCGGACCGCAGGGCCGAGCGCGAGGCCCGACGCGGTGGCCCGGGGGCGGGTCCCCCTCCCGGTTCCCACCCCGGCCCCTATCCCGGACCGCACCCCGGCCCCTACCCGGGACCGCATCCGGGGGCCCAGCCCGGCCCCTACGGTCCCTATCCCGGCCCCCGGCCCGGCCCTCCCCCGGGGCTCCCGCCGGGCCCCCGCCCCGGCCCCCAGCAGTGGACCGGATACGGCGGCCCGCCACAGCGCTGACACCCGCCCCGGCCAGGGCGGACGGCGGCGAGGTGGCGGAGAACGCATACCGGGAACGGGGCGCGGCGTCGTACAGTGCTCCCAATGGCTGAGATGACTACCGCGAAACCGAACACCCACCACATCGTCTGGGACTGGAACGGCACCCTCCTGGACGACAACCACGCCAACCTCGCCGCCGTGAACGCGGTGTGCGCCCAGTTCGGCCGTGAGCCGGTCGAGCTGGACCACTGGCGTACCGTCTTCCGCCGCCCCCTCATCCCCTGCTACGAGGAACTCCTCGGCCGGAGCCTCTCCGCGAGCGAGTGGGAGCGCGTCGAGAAGACCTACGACAGCAGCTACCTGGAGTACCTGCACACCTGTGAGCTGGCCGCGGGCGTCCCCGACGTCCTCCACCAGTGGGCCGGGACCGGCCGGACCCAGTCCCTGCTGTCCATGGCCACCCACGAGCACCTGGTGCCGCTCATCACCGAACGCGGTCTGAACGCCCACTTCACGCGGGTCGACGGACGCAGGTTCGACACCGAGCACGACTCCAAGGCCGAACACCTCGTCCACCACCTGGAGCAGCAGGGCCTGGACCCGGCGCGCGTCGTGCTCATCGGGGACATCGACGACGACGCCCGTGCCGCCCGTGAGGCCGGGGCCCAGCCCGTCCTGGTCGCCAGCGGACTGATGGCGCGTGAGCGCCTGGAAGCCACCGGGGCGTTCGTCGTGGACACCCCGACGGACGCGGTCGCCGCCGTCCGCCAGCTCGGCTGACCCCCGCCCCCGGACACGGTCGATGTGGCCCGCCCACCCGGTGAACCCGCTCCGGGGGTGGGCGGACCACACCCGGACGACCCGTCGGTGACCTGCGGACTTCCCCGCCGCCCCGGCCCCCCGTTAGGCCGGGCCGCCCCGTGACGCCGATGATGGTGTGCTGTTAGATGTGTCTCACAGCAACACACAGCGACGCGATTGGGAAGGCCTGCAATGACGGAGAGCAGCGTGCCCCGTGTGCTCTGGGAGCCCGGTGAGGACCGGATCGAGTCCTCCAACATCGTCGCGTTCGCCCGGTGGGCCGAGCGCGAGCAGGGGGTCAAGGCCTTCGGTGACGGCGGCTCCACCGCCGCCTCGGACTTCGACTACGACGCCCTGTGGCGGTGGTCGGTCACCGACGTCGACGGGTTCTGGGCGTCGGTCTGGGAGTACTTCGGGGTCCACTCCGCCACCCCGTACGAGCGGGTCCTGGCCGAGCGCACCATGCCGGGCGCCCGGTGGTTCCCCGGCGCCACGCTCAACTACGCCGAGCACGTCTTCGAGGGCCGCGACCCCGGCGAGACCGCCGTCCGGCACGCCACCGAGCTCCGCGCGCTGGACACCTGGACCTGGGGCGAGCTGCGCGAACGCACCGCCGCGATCGCCGCCGGACTCCGTGAGCTTGGGGTGGGGGAGGGCGACCGGGTCGCCGCCTACCTGCCCAACCTGCCCGAGACCGCCGCCGCGTTCTACGCCGTGGCCTCCCTCGGCGCGATCTGGTCCTCCTGTTCGCCCGACTTCGGCGTGCGCAGCGTGATCGACCGCTTCGCCCAGATCGAACCCAAGGTCCTGCTCGCCGTCGACGGCTACCGGTACGCGGGCAAGGACTTCGACCGGCGCCCGGTCGTGGAGGAGCTGCGCGCCGCGCTCCCCACGGTGGAGCACGCCGTCCTCCTCGACTACCTGAGCCCCGGGGCCACCCTCGACGGCACGCTGCCGTGGGACCGGCTCACCGAGAGCGGCGCGGGCGCCGAACTCACCTTCACTCCGGTCCCGTTCGACCACCCCCTGTGGGTGCTGTACTCCTCGGGGACCACCGGTCTGCCCAAGGCGATCGTCCAGGGGCACGGCGGCATCCTCCTCGAACAGCTCAAGAACCTGAACCTGCACCTGGACGCCCAGGAGCACGACCGCGTCCTCTGGTTCACCACCACCGGCTGGATGATGTGGAACTTCCTGGTCAGCGTGCTGCTGACCAGGGCCTCCATCGTCCTGTACGACGGCAGTCCGGCCCACGGTCGGCCTCCGGCGGATCCCGGGGGCGGCCGGGCCGGGACCGGCACGCCGCCCCCTCCCGACCTGGGCTCCCTGTGGGACCTGGCCGCCGAGGCCGGGGTCACGGTCTTCGGCACCAGCGCGGGCTACCTCTCCTCCTGCATGAAGGAGGGCGTGCACCCCACGCGGGGCCGCGACCTGTCCGCCCTCAAGGCGATCGGCTCCACCGGCTCCCCGCTCAGCCCCGAGGCGTTCACCTGGGTGTACGACGAGTTCGGTGACGACCTGTGGCTCTTCTCCACCAGTGGCGGCACCGACGTCTGCAGCTGCCTGGTGGGCGGGACCCCCACCCTGCCCGTGTACGAGGGCGAGATCCAGTCGCGCGGGCTGGGCATGGCCGTGGCCTCCTGGGACCCGGACGGCAACGAACTGATCGGTGAGGTCGGTGAACTCGTGGTCACCGAGCCCGCCCCGTCCATGCCCGTGTTCCTGTGGGGCGACACCGACGGCGAACGGCTCAGGGACAGCTACTTCTCCGTCTACCCGGGCATCTGGCGGCACGGGGACTGGATCGAGATCACCGACCGGGGCACCGCGGTCATCTACGGCCGCTCGGACTCCACCATCAACCGGGGCGGCGTCCGGATGGGCACCAGCGAGATCTACCGCGCCGTCCTGGCCCTGGACGACGTGGTGGACGCCCTGGTCGTGGACGTCCCCCACCAGGACGGATCCTCCCGCATCGAACTGTTCACGGTGCTGCGCGAGGGCGCGGACCTGGAGGGCGACCTGCCCAAGGAGATCGCCCGCCGCATCCGCACGGACTGCTCGCCCCGGCACGTGCCCGACCGGGTCCGCGTGATCGCGTCGGTGCCGCGCACCCTGTCCGGCAAGGTGCTGGAGGTCCCGGTCAAGCGCATCCTCATGGGCGAGGACCCCGCGAAGGTGGCCAGCCGCGACTCGTTGGCCAACCCGGAGGCGCTGGACCACTTCAGTGAGCTGGTCGGCGACTGAACCCCGTGGGCGCAGTCGGCGCCGCCCAGGTCCGGGCCCGGAGGAACACGTCCCCGGGCCCGGACCGGGCCCGTGGCCAGGAGTGGCCTTCGCTCGCCGCCGGACAGAGCCGGGCGTAGCCTGACAACGTGCCACAGAACCGATCCGACCGCTTCCCGTCCGCCAGCACGCCCTCCCCGGACCGGCGCCGCATCGACGGCATCGACGCCGCGCGGGCGCTCGCGGTCTTCGGGATGTTCGCCGTCCACCTCGGGGTCGTCTCCTTCGGCCTGCTGCCGGAGGAACAGGGGTGGGAGCTGCACAGCCTCGTGCGCGGCAACTCCTCCGCGCTCTTCGCCTTCCTCGCCGGGGTCTCGCTGGCCCTCATGACCGGGCGCACCAGACCCGTCGAGGGCGACTCCCTGCGCCGGGCGGTCGTCCGCATCCTGGCCCGCGCCCTGCTGATCGGGCTGCTCGGGTTCGTCCTGGACGCCTTCGCCGTGCCGGTGGCGATCATCCTCACCTACTACGCCGGGTTCTTCGTGCTGGCCCTGCCGCTGCTGCGGGCGCGCGCGACCCTGCTGTGGGCGGCGGCGGGCACCCTGGCGCTGCTGGGGCCGGTCGTGTCCTTCCTGCTCCGCCAGGAGTACTTCCCGGGAGGGATCCGTACCAGTGCGGTCAGCTCGTTCACCGAGTTCCTCCTGACCGGCTACTACCCGGCGATCACCTTCATGGTGTTCGTGATCGCGGGCATGGCGGTGGGCCGCACCGACCTCACCTCCTCCGTGGTGCGGGTCCGGATGGCGGTCGGCGGCGCCGTCGCGGCGGCCTCGGGCTACCTGGGCTCCTGGTTCCTGCTGTACCCGTTGGGTGGCCTGGACCGGCTGACGGTGGCGGAGAACCCCTTCCTCGAAGGTCGGCCGCTGAGCTCACTGGACCCCGCGTACGCGGAGGACCTGCGGTACGCCACGACCGACCACGCCCACAGCATCAGCGGCCAGGTGCCCACCGACTCCTGGTGGTGGCTGGCGGTGAACACCCCGCACACCGGGACCACCTTCGAGATCCTCGAAGCGGTGGGTCAGGCCCTGGTCGTGCTGGTCGTGTGCATGGTGCTCGCGGAGCTCCTGCCCCGCCTGCTGTACCCGCTGACCTCGGTGGGCCGGATGCCCCTGACCGTCTACTCGGGGCACATCCTGGTCCTCGCGGTCATCGTGGCCCTGCACCCGGAGGACTCCGCCGGCGGCCCCTGGTACCTGGAACTGTTCGTCCTCGGCTCGCTGGTCTTCGCGAGCCTGTGGCGCTGGTCCGTGGGCCGCGGGCCGCTGGAGACCGGTCTCGGCTCCTTCGCGGACGCCGCGGTCGGCTTCGTGGAGGGCGGCCGGTCCGACCGGGGCGACCTCGGGGGGCGGGGGCCCGGCGGGGGCTGAGACGTGGGGCGCGGAGCGGCGCCCCCGCTCAGGTCCGGTCCTCGGGCCTGGTGATGTGCGCGGAGGTTCGGTCCTGGTGCGCCAGGGTGTCGGTGGTGGTGCGCGTGTTCTGCCGGATCAGGCGGCGGGCGTCGTCGGCGGCCGAACGCGCCACCGCCGGGCTCGCCACGGGGCGCGCCGACAGCTCGGTGTCCTCGGGCAGGCCGATGTCCATGGGCAGCCCGGCTCGGCTGATCACCCGCAGCTGCGCCGACTCCTGCGACTGCGAGGGCCGGATGTCACCGTCCGGGGTCTTCCACGCCGACAGCCGGTGCGCGAACCAGGGGGCGCCCCGGAAGTCCGGGCCGCTCTCCCACTCGACCCCGTCGGGACGGTGGGCCAGGGCGTGCTGGAGGTCGGCCAGGGTCCACCCGGCCGAGAAGAACCGGGCGCTCTCGTTCCTGAGGGCGGCGAAGTCCACGCCGCGCAGGGAGGCGTCCTCACGGCGCAGCAGCTCACAGGCGTCGTGCACCGCGTGCGGGGTGTGCCGGGGCCGGTGCAGGGGGTCGGCCTCGGGCTTGCGCAGCAGGGAGTCGTCGATGGTCACGATCACCTCGCCCCGGCGGTTGTCCCAGATGCTCACGTCCTCGCGCGCCCACCCCTGCGACTCGGCCAGCGCCGTGGCCATTCTGCGCAGGTCGACCTGCCTGTCGTCACTGCTGATCCGGAACTCCGCCATGCCTCCAGACTAGGCGAGGACCCGGGCCGGGCCCTCCGAGCGCGCCCCGGATCGGGTCGTTCGCGCCCCACCCAGGGGAGTGGTCCGGTCTAGACCGCAGCTGGTCCGGGTGCTCCGTCCCGCCCGGCCGAAACCTCGTTTTTCGGGCTTTCCCCGCCCAGGATTGGAGGAATGGACGAGCTCGAAGACCGTGTTCCCTTGGAGTCTTCTCCAACCTTCGGGGCGCGCACCCGCCGGGGACTGACGCCGGACCGGCCCAGGGTTATGGTGACTGCCTGACGGCGGGGGACACCCACCCCGCGTCGAGAGGACACGCCGTTCGCGCAGGCAGCAGCGGACGGCCCCACCTGAACCGACGAGCTGTAGGTGCCCGTGCCCCACACCGCATCCGTGCCCGAGGCGATGACCAACCGAGCGCTCCGGGCCTACCTGCACGGCCTCCCGGGGGTCGACGAGGTCGGCGCCCGAGCCCGCGCCCAGGACCTGTCCACCCGGTCGATCAAGACCACCGCCAAGGCCCAGGCCATCGACCTGGCCGTCTCCATGGTCGACCTGACCACCCTGGAGGGCGCCGACACACCCGGCAAGGTCCGGGCCCTGTGCGCCAAGGCCGCACTCCCCGACCCGACCGACCGCACCGTGCCGCACGTGGGCGCGGTCTGCGTCTACCCCGACATGGTCGCCGTCGCCGTGGAGGCGCTGCGCGGCACCGGGATCGGCGTGGCCTCCGTCGCCACCGCCTTCCCCGCCGGACGCGCCCCCATGGACGTCAAACTGGCCGACACCCGGCGCGCGGTCGCGGACGGCGCCAGCGAGATCGACATGGTCATCGACCGCGGGGCCTTCCTCTCCGGCGACTACCTGAAGGTGCACGAGGAGATCGTCGCGGTCAAGGAGGCCTGCGGCGACGCCCACCTGAAGGTCATCCTGGAGACCGGCGAGCTGGTCACCTACGACAACGTCCGCCGGGCCTCCCACCTGGCCATGCGCGCGGGAGGGGACTTCGTCAAGACCTCCACCGGCAAGGTGTCACCGGCCGCCACCCTCCCGGTCACCCTGGTCATGCTGGAGGCCGTGCGCGACCACCACGCCGCCACCGGCCGCCGTGTCGGCGTCAAGCCCGCGGGCGGCATCCGCACCACCAAGGACGCCCTCCGCAACCTGGTCCTGGTCAACGAGACCGCCGGGCCGGAGTGGCTGACCCCCGACCTGTTCCGCATCGGCGCCTCCAGCCTCCTGAACGACCTGCTCATGCAGCGCACCAGGCTGGCCACCGGCACCTACCCGGGCCCCGACTACTACACGCAGGACTGAGCCGTGATCTTCGAGTACGCGCCCGCACCGGAGTCCCGCTCCGTCGTCAGCCTGCGCGAGACCTACGACCTGTTCGTCGACGGCGAGTTCACCCCGGCCCTGAGCGGTGAGTACCTCACCACGCTCAACCCGGCCGACGAGGAGGAGCTCGCCCGGGTGGCCGTGGCCGGGGAGGCCGACGTCGACCGCGCCGTCGCCGCCGCCCGCCGCGCCCACGACACCGTGTGGGGCCGCATGAGCGGCGCCGAACGCGGCAAGTACCTGTTCCGCATCGCCCGGATCATCCAGGAGCGCTCGCGCGAACTGGCCGTCCTGGAGACGATGGACAACGGCAAGCCCGTCAAGGAGACCCGCGACGTCGACCTGCCGCTGGTCGCCGCGCACTTCTTCTACTACGCGGGCTGGGCCGACAAGCTCGCCCACGCCGGTCTGGGCCCCGACCCCCGGCCCCTCGGCGTGGCCGCCCAGGTCATCCCGTGGAACTTCCCGCTGCTCATGCTCGCGTGGAAGGTCGCCCCGGCCCTGGCCACCGGTAACACCGTGGTGCTCAAGCCCGCCGAGACCACGCCGCTCAGCGCGCTGGTCTTCGCGGAGATCTGCCAGGAGGCGGACCTGCCGCCCGGCGTGGTCAACATCCTGACCGGCGCCGGTGACACCGGCCGGGCCTTGGTCGAGCACCCGGGCACCGACAAGGTCGCCTTCACCGGGTCCACCGAGGTCGGCCGCCAGATCGCCCGCGCCGTGGCCGGGACCGACAAGCGCGTCACCCTGGAACTGGGCGGCAAGGGCGCCAACATCGTCTACGACGACGCGGCCATCGACCAGGCCGTCGAGGGCGTGGTCACCGGCATCTTCTTCAACCAGGGCCACGTGTGCTGCGCGGGTTCGCGCCTGCTCCTCCAGGAGTCCGTCGCCGAGGAGTTCCTGCCCCGGCTCAAGGAGCGGATCGCCAAGCTGCGGCTGGGCGACCCCCTGGACAAGAACACCGACATCGGGGCCGTCAACTCCGCCGCCCAGCTGGAGCGGGTCCGCGAGCTCACCGCCACCGCCGACGAGGAGAACGTCGAGCGCTGGTCCCCCGCCTGCGACCTGCCCGAGCGCGGTTACTGGTTCGCTCCCACGGTGCTCACCGGCGTCACCCAGGCGCACCGGGTGGCCCGCGAGGAGATCTTCGGCCCGGTGCTGTCGGTCCTGACCTTCCGCACCCCGGAGGAGGCCGTGGCCAAGGCCAACAACACCCCCTACGGCCTGTCCGCCGGAGTGTGGACCGAGAAGGGCTCGCGCATGCTCTGGACCGCCGAGCGCCTGCGCGCCGGTGTGATCTGGTCCAACACGTTCAACAAGTTCGACCCGACCAGCCCCTTCGGCGGCTACAAGGAGTCGGGATACGGCCGCGAGGGCGGCCGCCACGGTTTGGAGGCCTACCTTGGCTGAGCGGCGCGGCAGCAAGAAGAAGAGCAGGGGCACCGAGGCGGAGACCCCCGTCCCGGCGCGGCTCGCGGTCCGCAAGACCTACAAGCTCTACGTGGGCGGGGCCTTCCCCCGCTCGGAGTCCGGCAGGAGTTACCCCGTGACCTCAGCCGACGGCACCCACCTCGCCAACGCCGCCAAGGCCTCCCGCAAGGACGCGCGCGACGCCGTCGTCGCGGCCCGCAAGGCCTTCGGCGGCTGGTCCGGGCGCACCGCCTACAACCGGGGCCAGATCCTGTACCGGGTCGCGGAGGTCCTGGAGGGGCGCCGTGAACAGTTCGCGGCACGCCTCGTGGAGGCCGGGGGAGTGACCCCGGACCAGGCGGACCGCACCGTGTCCGCCGCCGTGGACCGCTGGGTCTACTACGCGGGCTGGACCGACAAGTTCGCCCAGGTGCTCGGCGGGGCCAACCCCGTCTCCGGCCCCTTCTACAACCACTCCGCGCCCGAACCCACCGGCGTGGTCGCGGTGTTCGCGCCCCAGGACGCCCCGCTGCTCGGCCTGATCTCGGTGGTCGCCCCGGTGATCGCCACCGGCAACACCGCCGTGGTGGTCACCTCCGAGGCCGCGCCGCTGGCCGCCGTCGAGCTGGCCGAGGTGCTGGCCACCTCCGACCTGCCCGGCGGAGTGGTCAACCTGCTCACCGGCGCCGCGGGCGAGATCGGCCCGCACCTGGCCGCGCACGCCGACGTCAACGCCCTGGACCTCGCCGGGGCGGGGGAACACGCCGTGGAGTTCGAGAGGTCGGCGGCGACCACCCTCACCCGGGTGCTGCGCCCCGGCCCGGAGGCCGACGGCGGGGAGGACGCCTGGCTCGGCGCCGACCCCGGGACCTCCCGGCTGACCCCTTTCCTGGAGACCAAGACGGTCTGGCATCCGGTCGGGGTGTAAGACTGACGGTCCGGCCCGCCCCCACCTTCCGGGGGCGGGCACGGTCCGACAGCCGAGTGGAGGAACGGTGTCAGCGAACACCCCCGAGCAGGCCGAACCCCGAACCAGCGAGTCGCACACGCCCGAACCGGTGCGCGTCCCCGGGCTGCGCCTGGTGCGCCTGGACCGCACCACCCCCGAGGTGGCCCTGCTGCGCGAGGTCCTGCCCCGCCAACGGGTCGCCCCCGAACAGCGCCGGTTCATCGACGAGGCGGTGCACACCCTGCCCCGCGCCGACGACGACCCCGCGCGGCACCCGTTCGCGATCGTCCTCAACGACGGACCCCTGACCGACCGGAGCGCCGTCCTGGACGCCTGCGTCGGCTTCGGCGTCATCGACCGGGTCGGCCAGCTCCGCGACCTCGTCGACGACCCGGAGCACGCCGTGCAGCTGCGCGCCTTCTACGTCCCCCTCGAACACCAGGGCAAGGGGATCGGCCGCGCCGCCTGCTCCGCGCCGCTGCTCGACCTCCTGGTGGCGGCGATCGCGCCCGGGGCCACCCGGATCGCGCTGTGCGTCAACGACGGCAACGACATGGGCGAGCGCACCTACCGCTCGGCCGGGTTCGTCCCCAACGGCCGCCGCCACGACGCCGGGGAACACGGCATGCAGAGCGTGTTCACCCGACCGGTGGAGACCGGCTCCCACCCCGTGCCGCAGCTGCCGGAACACCGATGACGCGCTGGCGGGGTTCGCGCAGGAGGGCGGCGGGGCGCTGGGACGCCTCCCAGATCCGCCTGGTGCGGCTGGACACGGGAACGGCCGAGGCCGCCCTGCTCCGGGAGGCCGCGCTCGGGCACGACCTGCCACCCGAGCAGCTGCGCTTCACCGGGCTGCCCGCGCGGACCCTGCCGGACGCGGACGGCGACCCCGAACGCTTCCCGTACGCGATCGTCGCCCTGGAGGGGCCGATCACCGGCCCCGACCGGGCCCGGGACGCCTGCGCCGGGTTCGGGGTCCTGGACCGGATCCTGCAGTCGGCGCTGGTCGACGCGCCGGAACGCGCGGTGCTGCTGCGCGCCTACTACGTCACGCCACAATGGCAGGGCCGGGGCGTCGGCCGGGCCTCGTGCTCCGCGCCCCTGCTCGACGCGCTCGCCCGCGAGGTCGCGCCGCACGCGGAGGAGATCGTGCTCTGCGTGAACCAGGCCAACCAGACGGCGCAGCGCGTCTACAAGGCCTCGGGCTTCGACTTCACCGGCACGGTCGTCCCCGGAGGCGCGGGCCCCCAGGAAGTGATGTCGCGACCCCTGGAGACCGGAACCCACCCCGAACCGCACCAGCGGTACCGACGAACGGAGAAACCCCAGTGACTCGCACACCCCAGGCCGCCGCCGAGGAGGCCGCAACCGAGCTGCGTTCGCGCACCGGTGTGGACAGCTACGACGTGGCCCTGGTGATGGGGTCCGGGTGGGCGCCCGCCGCCGACCTGCTCGGTGACTCCAAGCACGAGTTCGCCACCTCCGAACTGCCCGGCTTCCTTCCCCCGGCGGTGGAGGGCCACAGCGGGACGCTCCGCAGCATCGTGGACGGCGACCGCAACACCCTCGCCTTCCTCGGCCGCACCCACCTGTACGAGGGCCACGGCACGGACGCGGTCGTGCACAACGTCCGCACCGCCGTCGCGGCGGGTGCCACGACCATCGTGCTCACCAACGCGGCGGGCGGCATCAACCCCGACTACGCCGTGGGTTCGCCGGTGCTCATCGCGGACCACCTGAACATGACCGCGCGCTCCCCGCTGACCGGCGCGACCTTCGTGGACCTCACGGAGACCTACACCGCCGAGCTGCGCGCCGTCGCCCGCGAGGTCGACCCCGACCTGCCCGAGGGCGTGTACGCGGCCATGCCCGGCCCGCACTTCGAGACCCCCGCCGAGATCCGCATGCTCCGCGCCATGGGAGCCGACCTGGTCGGCATGTCCACGGTCCTGGAGGCCATCGCCGCCCGCGAGGCCGGGGCCCGCGTACTGGGGATGTCCCTGGTCACCAACATCGCGGCCGGGCTGGAGGGGGCCAACCTCGACCACGAGGACGTCCTCGCCACCGGACGCGACTCCGCCGCCACCGTGGGCCGCCTGCTCGCGGACATCGTCAAGAGGTTCTAGAACGCCTCTCGGCCCGTGCCCCAGCCGGTTGCCCCACCACCCAGACAGGAGATCCCCATGACCGACTCCGCCCTCCTCGTCCAGGCCAGGGACTGGCTCGACCAGGACCCCGACCCCGAGACACGGGGGGAACTGGGCGCGCTGCTGGCCCGGGTCGAGGTCGGTGACGGGGAGGCCCTGGCCGACCTCACCGACCGGTTCGCGGCGCGGCTGGAGTTCGGCACGGCCGGGCTGCGCGGTGCGCTGGGGGCCGGGCCCAACCGGATGAACCGCGTGGTGGTCATGCGCGCGGCCGCGGGGATCGCGGCCTGGCTCGGGGCGGCGCCCGGACACGTGGTGATCGGTCACGACGCACGGCACCGGTCGGCCGACTTCGCGCGGGACAGCGCCGCGGTCCTCACCGGGGCCGGGCACAGGGTGACCCTGCTGCCCGGCCCGCTGCCCACGCCCGTGCTGGCGTACACGCTGCGGCGGCTGGGCGCGGACGCCGGGATCGTGGTGACCGCCAGCCACAACCCGCCGCAGGACAACGGGTACAAGGTGTACGTGGGCGGGTCCGGTGACGACGCGGGCAGCCAGATCGTCTCCCCGGTGGACACCGAGATCTCCGCCGCCATCGACGCGGTCGGGCCGGTCGGCGCGCTGCCGTTGGGCGAGGACTGGGAGGTGCTGGGCGACGACGCCGTGTCGGAGTACCTGGACGCGGTGACCGCGCTGGTCCCGGACGGCCCCCGGGAGCTCTCGGTGGTCTACACGCCCCTGCACGGTGTGGGCGGCCGGGTACTGGTGGAGGCGGTGGGCAGGGCCGGGTTCGCCCCGCCCGTGGTGGTCTCCGAGCAGTTCGAGCCGGATCCCGACTTCCCGACGGTCGCCTTCCCCAACCCGGAGGAACCGGGCGCGATGGACCTGGCCCTGGCGGCGGGGGAGGCCCACGGGGCGGACCTGGTGGTGGCCAACGACCCCGACGCCGACCGGCTGGCCCTGGCGGTCCCCGGCTACGGCCTCCTCACGGGGAACGAGGTGGGCGGTCTGCTCTCCGAGTACGTGCTCGACCACACCGTCGGGGCCGACCGGGTGGTGGCCACCTCGATCGTCTCCTCCAGCCTGCTCGGCGCGATCGCCCGGGACCGGGGCGTGCACTACGAGGAGACGCTGACCGGGTTCAAGTGGCTGGCGCGCGCGGGCGCGCCCGGCCAGCGCAGGGTGTTCTCCTACGAGGAGGCGCTGGGCTACTGCGTGGGCGGGGACGACGGCCGACCGGTGGCCGACAAGGACGGGGTGAGCGCGGCGCTCGTGGCGCTGGCGCTGGCGGCCGAGGCGAAGAGCCGGGGCCGCACGCTGGTGGACCTCCTCGACGACCAGGCCCGGAGGTACGGCCTGCACCTGAGCGACCAGCTGTCGGTCCGGGTACGGGACCTCTCGGAGATCACCGCGGCGATGCGGCGGTTGCGCGCCGAACCGCCCGCCGCGTTCGGCCCCCTGAGGGTGTCGGGGGTCGTGGACTTCGCCGACGGGCACGAGGGTCTGCCGCCGACGGACGCCGTGCGCTTCGAGCTCGGCGGGACGCGGGGGCGGGTGACGCTGCGTCCCTCGGGCACCGAACCCAAACTGAAGGCCTACGCCGAGGTGGTGTCGGGGGTCGACGGCGACGTCGCTGCCAGCCGCGCGCGCGGCTCGGAACTGCTGTCCGAGCTGATGGCCGCGGTCGCCGTGGTGGTCAGGGGATGATCCGGGGGAGGGGCGGGGTCACTCGCCCCCCTCGGAAGGCTCCACGACCGGTCGGTGTACGACCTCGTCGATGACGGTGAGCGTCTGGGTGGACGTCACACCGGGGAGGGACTGGAGGCGGCTCAGGATCAGGTCGCGCAGCTGGTTGGTGTTGGCGACGCGGACCAGCAGCACGATGTCCGCCGACCCCACCACGTACCAGCAGTACTCGATCTCTGGGTAGGACGAGAGGATCTCCCGGTTGGCCCGCCAGTCGGGCTGGCTGCCGGAGATGAGCACCAGCGCGGTGACACCGAGCCCCATCTTGGAGTGGTCGGTCACCACGGAGTAGCCGCGGATGACCCCTTCGTCGGTGAGGCGCTTGATCCGGTTGTATGCCGTGGCTCGGGAGACGTTGGCCAGCGCGGCGATCTCGGTGATGCCGGTCCGGGCGTCCTTGGCGAGCGCGCTCAGAATGGTCTGGTCGGTCGTGTCCGGCCGCCGGCCGTTCCTGTGCTGTTCGCCCATGGCCATGTGCGTGCTCCTCGTGTGCTCTTGTCGCAGGGCTCTGCTCCGTGCTGTCGTCATTGACAGGAAGCTGGGAAAAGCCGGTCGGAGAGATGACGGACGCGCGTTCCGTGGTGCTCGGGTCGGGGTGGGGGGTTTCGGGGGATTCGTGCGCACGGACCTCTGGTGGGATCCGCCAAACGGGGGAGTGGCGGAGAAGTTCCGACTGTACTCATGGTTGACGCACGGAGTAGGTCGGGGGTTTCCCTGACTGAGCAGTAACTACACCCGAACCGCCATAATCCGCCAGAAAATCTTGTCTTGGCACCCATTCTCCGCATATTTGTCGTGACTGTCCGGGCATACGACGACTCCTGTGCGCGGCTTCCGGGAGTCCCTCGGCTGGGCCGGGAGGATGGTGGTGTTGATGGTGATTCGTGATGTTTGGCACTGCGTGTCGTTTTCCCCTGTTCGAGGGGGTGAATCCTGGACATCTACGAACGAAACATGGTCCCACGTTCGCGATCGTATCGACTGTACGGTCGTATCTAGCGAAACTGTCCAGTTGTCCGGAGAATCAAAGGCAGACCGTGACCACCCCGAGCCCGGGTCGCGCCACCACGCGAGCGGGGCCACGTTGGGAGCCGCTCGACATGCCAACCCCAGAGCCCACGGGCCAGGGCGCCATCACCGTGGAGCACCTGCGACCCGAACTCACCCGCGAGCTGTACCGCGCCATGCGTACGGCGCGTGACCTGGACACCGAGGCGATCGCGCTCCAGCGCCAGGGCGTCTTCCCCGCCTACGTCTCCGTCCGGGGACAGGAGGCCGCGCAGGTGGGCAGCGCCAGCGCGCTGGACCCCACCCGCGACTTCGTCTTCCCCACCTACCGCGAGATGGCCTCCGCCCTCGCCTACGGGGTCGAGATGGTCGGTTACATGGCCACCCACCGCGCCCTGTGGCACGGCGGCCTCCACGACGTCATGGAGTCCCGCTTCGGCGCCGTCAACGCGGTGGTCGGCGGTCCCGTCCCGCACGCCGTGGGTTGGGCGGTCGGTGAACGGCTCCGGGGCGGCGACGGCGTCGCCATGGCCTACTTCGGCGACGGCGCCAGCTCCGAGGGCGACGTGCACGAGTCCATGAACTTCGCGGGCGTGTTCACCGCCCCCGTCGTCTTCCTCTGCCAGAACAACCAGTGGGCCCTGTCGGTGCCCAACGAACGCCAGGTCGCGGGCGGCTCCGTCGCGGCGCGCGCCGAGGGCTACGGCATGGCCGGTGTCCTCGTCGACGGCAACGACGTCGGCGCCGTGTACTCCGCCACCGCCGAAGCGGTCGAGCGCGCCCGCACGGGCGGCGGCCCCACGGTCATCGAGGCGCTCACCTACCGCGTCGAACCCCACTCCACCTCCGACGACCCCGGCCGCTACCGGGACCAGGCGGAGGCCGAGCGCTGGCGCGGACGCGACCCCCTCGACCTGCTGCGCGCCGCGATGATCGAGGCCGGACACGCCGACGGGGCCCACCTCGCCACCGTGGACGCCGAGGCCGCCACACGCGCCGAGGAGATCCGCGACGGGGTCGCGGAGGCCCCCGAGCCCGACGGTTCCGAGCTGTTCACGCACGTCTTCCGGGAGACCACCGAGGAGCTGGCCCGGCAGCACCGCACCTGGCAGGAAGAGGTCGAGCTGTGACCGAGCTGATCGAACAGGCCGACACGCCGGTCGAGGCCCGGACGGTCGAGCTGTCCATGCAACAGGCCATCAACCGGGCCCTGCGCGTCCTGCTGGAGGAGGACCCGGAGGTCCTCGTCTTCGGTGAGGACGTCGGAGCCCTCGGCGGCGTCTTCCGAGTCACGGACGGCCTCCAGAAGGAGTTCGGTGACCAGCGCGTCTTCGACACTCCGCTGGCGGAGTCGGCCATCATGGGCATGGCGGTCGGCCTGGCGATGAACGGCTGGCGGCCGGTCCCCGAGCTCCAGTTCGACGGCTTCGCGTATCCGGCCGTCGACCAGATCGTCAACCAGGTGGCGCGCATGAACTACCGCACCCGTGGCGCCGCCCCCATGCCGATCACCCTGCGCCTGCCGTCCTTCGGCGGCATCCAGGCCCCCGAGCACCACGGCGAGAGCCTGGAGGCGCTCTTCGCGCACACCCCCGGGCTGAAGGTCGTGGCCCCCTCCGACCCCGCCGAGGCCTACAGCCTGCTGCTCCAGTCCGTGCGCTCCGACGACCCGGTCGTGTTCATGGAGCCCAAGGCCCGCTACTGGGACCGCCGCCCGGTCCGGCTGAGCGAGCCCACCGACCCCATCGGCACCAGCCGGATCGTGCGCCCGGGAAGCCACGCCACCCTCATCGCCTGGGGCGCTATGGTGCACCGCTGCCTCCAGGTGGCCGAGCTCGCCGCCGAGGACGGAGTGGACCTGGAGGTCCTCGACCTGCGCTGGCTCAAGCCGATCGACGCCGCCGGTCTGGCCGCCTCGGTGGCCCGCACCAAGCGCGCCGTGGTCGTCCACGAGGCCCCGCTCACCGCCGGGCTCGGTGCGGAGGTGGCCGCGCTCGTCACCGAGAACTGCTTCCGTGAACTGGCGGCCCCGGTCCAGCGCGTCACCGGATTCGACGTGCCCTACCCGGCCGGGCCGCTGGAGGCCCAGTACCTGCCGACGATCGACCGCGTCCTGCTCGCGGTCCAGCGAACCCTGGAGTACTAGCCCCCATGGCAGAAGAGAACATCACCTTCACCCTCCCCGACCTGGGCGAGGGCCTGGTCGAGGCGACCGTCCTGGAGTGGCAGGTCGCGGTCGGGGACACGATCGGCCGCAACGACCCGCTGGTCGAGGTGGAGACCACCAAGTCCGCCGTGGTCATCCCCTCGCCCAAGGCCGGGCGCGTGGTGGAACTGCACGCGGAGGAGGAACAGGTGGTCCCGGTCGGGGAGGCCCTGGTGACCTTCGCGGTGGAGGTCGAGGAAAAGGCGCCGCAGGCCGGGATCGTGGGACGGGTTCCCTCGGAGGACGCCAAACCGCAGCGCCGGGTCCGGCTCAGGCCGCCGACGAACTGAGGCCGTTCCGGCGGGGGCCCGTTCGGATGTCGACACGAACAGACCGATCATTCCGATCATTCTGTTTATAGGAACATCTGAATGGGCCCCCGTTCGCCTCCAACAAATCCCACCCCGGATCGAGAACGGAAAAGATTCATGAACGCGAATCTCGTCGGAGACGTGACAATGCGTTATGCGGATTTGCTCCCGCAGACCCCCGGCGACCACCTCCCGGTGCTTCTGCTGCACGGTTTCGGCACCAACTTCGAGATGAATTGGGGCGCCGCCGGATGGCCGCGCGCGCTCGACGCCGCGGGCCGACGGGTGATCGGCCCGGACCTGCGCGGCCACGGGGCCAGCGACAAGCCCACCGACAGCGGGCTCTACCTGCCCGAACACTTCGTCAACGACCTCCTCGGTCTGCTCGACGACCTGGGCCTGGAACGCGTCGACGTCGTCGGCTACTCCATGGGCTCCAGGCTCGCCTGGGAGCTCGCGCTCAGCGCGCCCGAGCGGGTGCGGCGGGCGGTGCTGGGCGGGTTCGGTCCGGGCGACGCGCTGGCGGGCGTGGACACCGCCGACCCGGGTGCGGGGGACACCCCCTTCGACCACGTGTACCGGACCGTCGCCGCGCTTCCGGGCAACGACGCCGAGGCGCTCGCCGCCTGTGTCCGGGGCCAGGCCGCCCGCCCCTTCCAGGAGGAACCCCGTCCCGTCGGGGTCCCGATGCTGCTGGTCTCCGGGGCCCGGGACACCGTCGCGGAGGGCGCCGCCGGGCTCGCGGAGCGTTGCGGCGGATCGTTCGCGGAGATCCCCGGGCGCGACCACGCCAACGCCGTCTCCTCGCGGGTCTTCAAGCAGGCGGCGGTGGGGTTCCTGGAGGACTGAGTCCGCCGTGCGCCAGTGGGTCAGTCCGGTCTAGACCGGCTGGGGTCGCACGGGGCCCGGACGGGGCGGTGTGACCACAGGTGAAGGTCACGACACGCGCGGTCGCACCGCCGGATTCCTCGGGGGAACGGGAGGTCAAAAACGGAGATTAGGCCGCTGGTTGCCCCGATCCGGTGTGCTCTTGGTAACTTCCCGGTAAGGACCCGTTTCACTCTGCTCTCGCCTTCATAACAACTCCGTCCGTTGGTTAGATGTACATTCGGCCAGCGGATATCGTCCGGCTGCAGAACTCAGGTCGGTCCCGCGCGGAATGCGGTCCGCTGAGAGGGCGAAGGGGAGACTTTCTAGTGAAGCGCAGCAACGCAGCCAAGTTCGCGGCGGTCGCCGCCGCGGGCGTGCTCGCACTCACCGCGTGCGACAACGCGGCCGACGACGGTGCCAGCGGCGACGGCGGCGGCGACGGAGAGGTCTCCTCCGACCTCAAGGTCGGCCTGGCCTACGACGTCGGCGGTCGCGGTGACCGCTCCTTCAACGACTCCGCCTACCGGGGCCTGGAGCAGGCTGCCGAGGAGCTCGGCGTGGAGACCAACGACTTCGAGCCCGCCGACGGCGAGGCCGAGTCCGCCAAGGAGGAGCGCCTGGCGACCATGGCGGAGGAGGGCTACGACGTCATCATCGCCGTGGGCTTCGCCTACGACGCCTCCGTCCAGGCCGTGGCCCCCCAGTACCCCGAGGTCGACTTCGCGATCGTCGACTCCGAGATCGAGGGCATCGACAACGTCACCAGCCTCGTCTTCGCCGAGGAGCAGGCCTCCTTCCTCGCCGGTGCGGCCGCCGCGCTGACCACCGAAGAGGACCACGTCGGCTTCGTCGGCGGTGTCGAGACCCCGCTGATCCGCAAGTTCGAGGCGGGCTACGTCGCGGGCGTCCAGCACGTCAACGAGGACATCGAGGTGGAGATCAACTACCTCAGCCAGCCGCCGGACTTCGCCGGGTTCAACGACCCCGCCCAGGGCCGTGAGGCCGCCCAGGCCCAGTACGACCGCGGCGCGGACGTCATCTACCACGCCGCCGGAGCCTCGGGCAACGGCATCCTCCAGTCCGCCGTCGACAACGACTTCACCTTCATCGGCGTCGACAGCGACCAGTACGAGAACGCCGAGGAGGAGCAGAAGCCGTACGTCCTGACCTCCGCCATCAAGCAGGTCGACCTCTCGGTCTTCGAGCTCATCCGCACCGCCTCCGAGGGCGAGGTCGAGGCCGGGATCAAGCGCTTCGACCTCAGCGAGGGCGGCGTGGACTACACGCTGACCAACGAAGAGGCCATCGAGCCCATCAAGGACGAGCTCGACGAGCTCAAGCAGCAGATCATCGACGGTGAGATCGAGGTTCCCAGCCAGCCGTAACGGCCCTGGGACACTCCACGGAGCGGGCACCGGGCCCGCTCCGTGACCCGAACGAACACGGAGCCGGAGGGGCCACACCCCTTCGGCTCCGCCCGGTAGCCGCACCGCGACGAAGGCGTCCCGGCCGTGGCCGATCCCAGGCCCGTCCGCGCCCCGCCGCACATTCCCACAGAGGAGTCTGATGAGCAGCACGCCATCGGGCGGCGGGTCGAACGAACCCGCCGCCGTTGAGCTGCGCGGGATCACCAAACGTTTTCCCGGCGTCGTGGCCAACCACGACATCGACATCACCGTGGCTCCCGGTACCGTGCACGCCATCGTCGGCGAGAACGGGGCGGGCAAGTCCACGCTGATGAAGACCCTGTACGGCATGCACCGGCCGGACGAGGGCACCATCCACATCCGTGGCCAGGAGGTGCGCTTCCACTCGCCCTCCGACGCCATCAGGCACGGCATCGGCATGGTCCACCAGCACTTCATGCTGGCCGACAACCTCACCGTCCTGGAGAACGTGGTCCTGGGCGCCGAGCGCAGGCACGGCATCGGCCGGAAGGCGCGGGCCCGCATCCAGGAGCTGTCCGCCCAGTACGGGCTCGGCGTCGACCCCGACCGCCTCATGGAGGACCTGGGCGTCGGTGACCGCCAGCGCGTGGAGATCCTCAAGGTGCTCTACCGGGGCGCCCAGACGATCATCCTGGACGAGCCCACCGCCGTGCTGGTGCCGCAGGAGGTCGACGAGCTGTTCGACAACCTGCGCGTGCTCAAGCGCGAGGGCCTCACGGTCATCTTCATCTCGCACAAGCTCGACGAGGTCCTGTCGGTCGCGGACGACATCACCGTCATCCGCCGCGGCACCACGGTGGCCACCGCCGACCCGCGCACGACCACGGCCCGCGAGCTGGCCACCCTCATGGTCGGCGGCGAACTGCCCGTGCCCGAGCTGCGCGAGTCCACCGTCACCGACAAGGTCGTGCTCTCCCTGGCCGGGGTCACCATGCTCTCGTCCGAGGGCCGCCCCGTCGTCGACGACGTCACCCTCGACATCCGCGAGGGCGAGATCGTCGGCATCGCCGGGGTCGAGGGCAACGGCCAGTCCGAGCTCATCGAGGCCATCATGGGGATGCGCCGGGCCACCTCCGGCACCATCACCCTCGAAGAGAACGACATCACCCACTGGTCCACGCTGCGCATCCGCGAGGCCGGGGTGGGCTACATCCCCGAGGACCGCCACCGGCACGGCATCCTGCTGGAGTCCCCGCTCTGGGAGAACCGCGTCCTCGGCCACCAGACCCGGGAGCCCAGCGTCAACGGCGCCTGGATCAACCGGCCCGGCGCCCGCGCCGACTCCGAGCGCATCGTCTCCGAGTACGACGTGCGCACCCCCAACATCGACGTCATCGCGGACGCGCTGTCCGGGGGCAACCAGCAGAAGTTCATCATCGGCCGGGAGATGAGCGGGAACCCGCGCTTCCTGGTCGCCGCCCACCCCACCCGGGGCGTGGACGTGGGTGCGCAGTCGGCCATCTGGGAGCAGCTGCGCGAGGCCCGCGCCGCCGGGCTGGCCGTGCTGCTGATCTCCGCGGACCTCGACGAGCTCATCGGCATGTCCGACACACTCCACGTCATCCTGCGCGGCCGCCTGGTCGCGGAGGCGGACCCGACCAGCGTCACGCCCGAACAGCTCGGCTCCGCCATGACCGGCGCCGGACTGGGCGGCGCCGACGCGCACACAGAAGGTGACAGCGGTGCTGAGGGCGCCCACCGTAACGAGAGCGAGGGCGGCGCATGAGTGACACCGGACGCCGTACCGTCGCGGCACCGATCGTGATCCTCCTCGCGGTCGTCCTGGGCGGACTGGCCACCGTCGTCCTGGACCTGTTCCTGCTGTGGTGGGCCGCGCTCATCGTCGGCGTCGTCCTCGCCTTCGGTCTCGTGGCCGCCCTGGCCCCGATGACCCCCGACCGGGGACGGGCGGGCTCCGACGGCACCAAGGAGGAGGGCACGCCCCTCCACAAGATCCTCGTCGTCCCGATGGCCCTGGTGCTGTCGGTCGTGGGCGGCCTGGTCGCCGCGTGGATGCTCGACCTCTCGCTGATCGAGCCCGTGGCCGCCGCGCTGGGCGCGGTGGTCGGCTCGTTGCTCGCGTTCGCGCTCTTCCACCGCCTCTCCGCGATGATGGCGCTGTCCTTCGCCGCCGTCCTGACGGCGGGCGTGATCGCGATCGGCGTCACCGCCGCCGTCCTGTACTTCAGCGGCATCGCGCCGCTGCCCACCTTCGAGCGGATGCTGGAGTACGGCACCCGGCCCAACAGCCTGGTGCAGATCATCAACGACAGCACCACCTACTACCTGGCCGCCGTGGCCGTGGCGATCGGCTTCAAGATGAAGCTGTTCAACATCGGCGTGGACGGCCAGTACCGGCTCGCCGCGCTGTTGGCCGCCGCCGTCGGCGGCTACCTGGTGCTGCCGCCGGTGCTCAGCCAGTTCGTCGTCATCCTCACCGCCGTGGTGGTCGGCGGCGTGTGGGCGGGCATCGCCGGCTACCTCAAGGTGGCCCGCGGCGTGTCCGAGGTGATCTCCACGATCATGCTCAACGCGATCGCCACCGGCATCACCGCCTACCTGCTGAGCGAGGGCCGCCTCGCGGTCGAGATCAGCACCAACAACATCGGCACCCCGCCCATCCCCGAGTCCGGCTGGGTCCCCGGCATCCCGGCGACCTTCCTCGGGTCGGACCGGGAGATCTACGGTCTGATCCTGCTGTCCGTCGCGGTGGGCATCGGGTACTGGATCATGCTCAACCGCACGCGGTTCGGCTTCGAGCTGCGGGCCACCGGCCAGTCGCAGTCGGCGGCCGAGGCCAGCGGCGTGAACGTGAAGAAGATGGTCTTCCTGTCCATGCTCTTCTCGGGCATGGTCGCCGGTCTGGTGGGTCTGCCGCAGCTGCTGGGCAACTCCCACTACTACGCCCTCGACTTCCCGACGGGGATCGGCTTCATCGGCATCGCGATCGCGCTGCTGGGCCGCAACCACCCCGTGGGCATCGTCTTCGCCTCCCTGTTCTGGGCCTTCCTCACCCAGGCGGCGGGCATCCTGCCCTTCGACGGCATCCCCCAGGAGATCGCCGTCATCGCGCAGGCCACCATCGTCCTCACGGTCGTCGTGGTCTACGAGGTCGTGCACCGCTGGGGCCGCCGCTACCAGCAGCAGCAGATCGGCAGGCAGCTCGGCCGTACGACCGAGTCCACCCCGGAGCCCGCGGCCGTGTCCGACGGCGGCGCCTCCGACGGTCCCGTCACCGACGGCACCGACGACAAGCGCGGCGGGGAGGCACAGTGAGCCAGGAACTCAACGTGATGGAGCCGGTGACCAAGGCGTCCCGGCCCCGGGGGTGGTCGCGCTGGCGCGGCCTCACCCTGCTGATGGCGGTCTTCGTGTCCCTGGCGGGCCTGCGGGTCATCACCGGCCAGGACATGCTGACCGACGCGGGCACCGTCCGCACCACGCTGACCTTCGCGGTCCCGATCGGTCTGGCCGCCCTCGGCGGTCTGTGGGCCGAGCGCGCGGGCATCATCAACATCGGCCTCGAAGGCATGATGATCTTCGGGACGTGGTTCGGCGCCTACTTCGCGTGGAGCTTCAACGACCCCTGGATCGGCCTGCTGGCCGGGACCCTGGGCGGCATGCTCGGCGGCCTGGTCCACGCGGTGGCCACCGTGACCTTCGCGGTGGACCACATCGTGTCCGGTGTGGCGATCAACATCCTCGCCCTGGGCGCCATGCGCTACCTGTCGATCCTGGTCTACTCCGACATCCCCGGCGCCGGCGCGGCCCAGTCCCCGTCGGCCCCGTCGTTCCCGACCCTGAACCTGCCGTGGCTACCGGAGGCGCTCGCCCCGGTGGCCCAGAGCGGCATCTTCCTGGTCAGCGACCTGGCCGCGCTGGTCATCGGCCTCACCACCCGGATGTCGGCGCTGACCCTCATCGCCATCCTGCTGGTCCCGATCAGCTACCTGGTGCTGTGGAAGACCACCTTCGGCCTGCGGCTGCGCTCGGTCGGTGAGAACCCCGACGCCGCCGAGTCCCTCGGTGTGCCCGTGTACACGCTCAAGTACGTGGCCGTGATCATCTCCGGTGGTCTGGCCGGTATGGGCGGCGTGTTCCTGGCGATCGTCGCCTCCCAGATCTACCAGGAGGGGCAGACCGGCGGCCGGGGCTACATCGGTCTGGCCGCGATGATCTTCGGCAACTGGCGCCCGGGCGGCCTGGCCATGGGCGCGACCCTGTTCGGCTACACGGACGCGCTCCAGCTGCGCGGCGGCGGCGCGGCCATCCACGCGCTGCTGCTGCTCCTGGCCGTGGTCCTGCTCGTGGTGGCCGTGTGGCAGGTGCGCAAGGACCGCAAGGGCATCGCCGTGGCGGGTTTCCTCGCCGCGATCGTCCTGCTCTTCTGGTACTTCAGCACCGACTCGCTGCCGCGTGAGCTGGCGACCTACAGCCCGCACATCGCCACGCTGCTGGTGCTCTCGCTGGCCTCGCAACGGCTGCGCGCACCCGCCGGGATCGGAAAACAGTGGAGGGCGAGCAGGTCATGACCGCACAGGACGTGGACTGGGAGGCCCTCCGGGAGGCCGCCCGGGAGGCCATGGGGCACGCCTACGCGCCCTACTCGAACTACCCGGTGGGCGCGGCGGCACTGGTCGACGACGGCCGGGTGGTGAGCGGCTGCAACGTGGAGAACGCCTCCTACGGTGTGGGCCTGTGCGCCGAGTGCGGACTCGTCAGCGCCCTGCACGCCTCCGGCGGCGGTCGGCTGACCGCCTTCGCCTGTGTGGACGGCCAGGGCCGGACCCTGATGCCGTGCGGGCGCTGCCGCCAGCTCCTCTACGAACACGGCGGGCCGGACCTGCTGGTGGACACGCCCGAGGGCATCCTGCCCATGGAACGCGTGCTGCCCCAGGCCTTCGGACCGCACAACCTCGCCTGACGGGCGGAGGAACACCGGTCGTCTCCCCGGCCGCCGACCCACGGCGGCCGGGGAGTCGTCTTTTCGCACCACCTCTTCACGACGGAAGGAACATGACATGGACGTCATCGAGATCATCCGCGCCAAGCGAGACGGGGGACGCCTCTCCCCGGAGCAGATCGACTGGGTGATCGGGGCCTACACCCGTGGCGAGGTGGCCGAGGAGCAGATGGCGGCGCTGGCGATGGCGATCTTCCTGCGCGGCATGGACCGCGCGGAGGTGAGCCGCTGGACCGAGGCGATGCTCTCCTCCGGCGACCGGCTGGACTTCACCGACCTGGCCCGGCCCACCACGGACAAGCACTCCACCGGAGGCGTGGGCGACAAGATCACCCTCCCGCTCACCCCCACCGTGGCGGCCTGCGGAGCGGCCGTGCCGCAGCTGTCCGGGCGCGGGCTCGGGCACACCGGCGGCACCCTCGACAAGCTGGAGTCCATCCCCGGGTGGCGGGCGTCGCTCTCCACCGAGGAGATGCGGAGGGTCATCACCGACACCGGCGGTGTGATCTGCGCGGCCGGGAGCGGACTGGCACCCGCCGACCGCAGGCTGTACGCCCTGCGCGACGTCACCGGCACCGTGGAGTCCATCCCGCTGATCGCCGCCTCCATCATGAGCAAGAAGCTCGCCGAGGGCACCGCCGCGCTGGTGCTGGACGTCAAGGTGGGTTCGGGGGCGTTCATGAAGGACGCCGACTCCGCCCGCGAACTGGCCCGCACCATGGTGGACATCGGCAACGACCACGGTGTCCGCACGGTCGCCCTGCTCACCGACATGGCCACGCCCCTGGGCCGCCAGGTCGGCAACGCCCTGGAGGTCGCGGAGTCGGTGGAGGTGCTCTCCGGCGGCGGCCCCGCCGACGTCGTGGAGCTCACCGTGGCGCTGGCCCGCGAGATGCTCGTCGCGGCGGGGCTGACGCCCGGGGAGGACGGGGTGAAGGACCCCGCCGAGGCGCTGCGCGACGGCAGCGCGCTGGAGTCCTGGAAGGCGCTGGTGCGCGCCCAGGGCGGCGACCCGGACGCGCCGCTGCCCGTGGCGGCCGAGCGCCGCACCGTCCTGGCTCCGGCCAGCGGTGTGGTCACGCGGTTGGACGCCTACCAGGTGGGTCTGGCCGCGTGGCGTCTGGGAGCGGGCCGGGCCCGCAAGGAGGACGCGGTCTCCTTCGGCGCGGGGGTCACCCTGCACGCCAAGCCGGGCGAGGAGGTCACGGCGGGCGAACCGCTGTTCACCCTGCACGCGGACGAGCCCGAACGCTTCGACCGCGCCGCCCAGGCGCTGGAGGGCGCCCTCGACATCGGCGGCGCGGCCGAGCGGAAGCCGAACCCACTGGTCATCGACCGGGTCTCCTGACGCCCTAGTTCGGCATGGTCGGCATCATCTGCTGCGGGGCGGCGTCCGGCACCAGCAGGAACGCGGCGGCGGCGACGAGGACGAACAGGAAACCGACCACCGTCGTCGCCGTGGCGGACCAGCGCGCCCACAGGCTGGTTCCCCGGTTGAGCAGGGCCAGGGCCAGGGTGGAGGCGAGCACGGTGAGCAGTGCCACCGCGCCGCCCATCCACAGCTGGGCCTCGATCGAGCGGATCTGACCGCCCTCGATGGGCTGGCCGCCGAGCATGATCATGCTGGTGAGGAGCTCCAGCAGCTGGCCGGAGAAGATGGTGACGGCGAGCAGGGCCAGGCCCACGATGCTCAGGGTCTCGCTGGAGAAGGCGCCGCCGGGGCGGGGCTCGGTCTCGGTGACCTCGAACTCGTGGTCGTGGCCGACCTCCTCCTCGGTGGGTCCGCCCTCCGCGGTGTCGGTGTCGGCGGCCTCCGCCGTGCCGGGGGCCTCGGCGGGGTATCCCGGCTCGAACTTCGGCTGCGGCGAGCCCCCGCCGGTGCTCGTGGTGTTCTCGGGCTTGTTGTCTTCCGGTGCGGTACTCACGCGGCCAACGTACCCGCGTATCCGGATAAGCGGGACCTAAGAATCACCTGCTCAGGCCAGGGATACCGCCAATTTCCGGTCAGGCGCCGGGGGTCGGGGCGCTCAGCAGCACGTACGACAGCACGGTCAGCACGACGAACAGGAGCCCCACCAGCACGGTGGCGGCTGAGAGGCCGCGGACCCACGGGCTGGTCTCGGGGCCCGAGCGGAACAGGGCGGCGGCCGAGCACAGGACGGCCAGCGCGGAGAACAGTCCGGCGCCGGTGAGTTCGCCCTGGACCGCCGGGCTGAGGGAGCCCTCCGCGCCGATCAGGGTCTGCGTGTTGAAGATCCCGATCAGTTGGGTGGACAGCAGGGTGGTGGCCAGCAGGAGGAGGCCGGTCACGCTGAGGGTCCCGGGGCCGAACAGGGGGGCGCGGCGCGGGGCGGGCTTGCCTTCGAGGAACGCCTCGGAGGCGGGTGAGGACACCGAGGACGCGGGGGCCTCGGGGGTGGGGCCGGGCTCGGGCGTCTCGGTGGACTCCGAGGTCTCGTCGGGGGATGCGGGGGACGCGGTGTCTTCTGAGGAGGTACTCACGCGCGCCAAAATACCCCGCGTCCGCCCCGATACGTGGCGCCGCAACCGGTTGACTGCGGCCGGTTCCGGCCATTTCGCCCGGGAGTGCCCTTCAGGGGAAAAACAATCACGGGTGCTTGTTCTTTTCTGTGTCCGGTGTCACCCTCGTTCCCATGACCGCTACAGCAGCCCCCTCTCTGTGGATCGGGAACGCCTCGGGCTTCTACGGTGACCGCCTCGCCGCCGTCCACGAGATGCTCACCGAAGGCCCCGTCGACGTGCTCACCGGTGACTACCTGGCCGAACTCACGATGGCCATCCTCGGCCGCGACCAGCTGGCCGACCCGAGCCGGGGCTACGCCCGCACCTTCCTGCGGCAGATGCGCGAGTGCCTGGCCACCGTCATGGAACGCCGGGTCCGCGTGGTCACCAACGCGGGCGGCCTCAACCCCCGGGGCCTGGCCGACCGCCTCACCGAACTCGCGGACAGCCTCGGCTTCGAGCCCCGGATCGCCTGCGTCACCGGGGACGACCTGCTGTACCGGGCCGAGGAACTCCACCTCGGCACCCCCCTCACCGCCAACGCCTACCTGGGCGCCTTCGGGATCGCCCGGTGCCTGGACGCGGGGGCCGACATCGTCGTCACCGGTCGCGTCACCGACGCCTCCCTGACCGTGGGCCCCGCCATCTCCCACTTCGGCTGGACCCGGGACGACGTCGACGCCCTCGCCGGGGCGACCGCCGCCGGGCACGTCATCGAGTGCGGCGCCCAGGCCACCGGCGGGAACTACGCCCTGCCGGGCGAGCTCGCCGGACGCGACCTGGACCACCCCGGGTTCCCGATCGCGGAGGTCTCCGCCGACGGCACCTCGGTGATCACCAAGCACCCCGGTTCCGGCGGCGCGGTCACCGTGGGCACCGTCACCGCGCAGCTCGTCTACGAGATCCGGGGCGCCCGCTACCCCGGCCCCGACGTCACCACCCGCCTGGACACCGTCCGGCTCGACCAGGAGGCCGAGGACCGGGTACGGATCAGCGGGGTCACCGGGGAGGCCCCGCCGCCCGACCTCAAGGTCGGCCTCACCGGGATCAGCGGCTTCCGCAACGAGGTCGAGTTCCTCGTCACCGGCCTGGACGCCCGGGACAAGGCGGCCCGGGCCGAACGCCAGCTGCGCGCCGCCCTGGCCCGACGGGGGCCCGCCGACCTCCGGTTCGAGTTCGTCCCGGCCCGCGACCCCCACGGGGACACCCAGGACGACGCCACCGCCCGGCTGCGCGTGGTCGCCCGGGACCACGACCCCGCCGTCATCGGACGCCGCTTCGGCGCCGCCGCCGTGGAGCTGGCCCTCGCCAGCTACGCCGGGTTCCACATGACCGCGCCGCCCCGCGACGCCCGCCCCGACGGGGTCACCGTCACCCACGCGCTGGTCCCCGCCGCCGAGGTCGAGCACACCGTCATCACCCCGGACGGGGAACGCGAGCACGTTCCGCACCCCGGGCACACCAGGGCGCTCACGGAGGTCCCCGAACCCCCGCTCCCCGCGCCCCCGCCCGACGGACCGACCCGACTCGTCCCCCTGGGCCTGGTGCTGGGCGCGCGCAGCGGTGACAAGGGCGCCGACGCCAACGTGGGCGTGTGGGCCACCTCGGACGAGGGCTGGCGCTGGCTGGCCCACACCCTCACCGCCGACACCCTGCGCGAGCTCCTCCCCGAGACCGCCGACCTCCGGGTCACCCGCCACCTGCTGCCCGGACTGCGGGCCGCCAACTTCTGGATCGAGGGGATCCTCGCGACCGGCTCCGCCCGCCGCGAAGGGCTGGATCCCCAGGCCAAGGGGCTCGGTGAGTGGCTGCGCGCCCGCCGCCTCCCCGTCCCCGAGTCCCTGCTCCCCGAGATCCCGTTGCCCGAGACCCCGCGACCCGAGGAGGGCCCTTGAGCGTCCTGACCTCCGGACTCGACACCCGGAGCCCGGCCTACGCCGAGGCCAGAGACACCATGCTCGCCAAGCTGGCCGAGCTCGACACCGAACACGCCAAGGCCCTGGCCGGAGGCGGTGAACGCTACGTGGAGCGACACCGGGCCCGAGGCGGGCTGCTGGCCCGGGAACGGATCGAACTCCTCCTCGACGAGGGCAGCCCCTTCCTCGAACTGTCCCCGCTGGCCGCCTGGGGGAGCGACTTCCACGTGGGCGCCAGCGTGGTCACCGGGGTGGGAGTCGTCTCGGGCGTCGAGTGCGTGGTCGTCGCCAACGACCCCACCGTGCGCGGCGGCTCCAGCAACCCCTGGACCCTGCGCAAGTCCCAGCGCGCCGGGGAGATCGCGGAACGCAACCGGATGCCCATGATCAGCCTCGTGGAGTCGGGCGGCGCGGACCTGCCCACGCAGAAGGAGATCTTCATCCCCGGCGGCGGCACCTTCCGCCACCTCACCCAGCTGTCCGCCGCCGGGATCCCCACCATCGCCCTGGTCTTCGGCAACTCCACCGCGGGCGGCGCCTACGTTCCCGGCATGAGCGACCACGTGGTCATGGTCCGGGACCGCTCCAAGGTCTTCCTCGGCGGCCCGCCCCTGGTCAAGGCGGCCACCGGTGAGGAGAGCGACGACGAGTCGCTGGGCGGCGCGCGCATGCACGCCGAGGTCTCCGGCCTCGCCGACCACCTGGCCGAGGACGAGCACGACGCGATCCGTCTCGGCCGCCGCATCGTGGCCCGCCTCAACCACACCAAGACCGGACCCGCCCCCGCCAGGGAGGTCCGCGAACCCCTCCTGCCCGCCGAGGAGCTCCTGGGGATCATGCCGCCCGACCTCAAGGTCCCGGTGGACCCGCGCGAGGTCATCGCGCGCGTGGTGGACGGCTCGGAGTTCGACGAGTTCAAACCGTCCTACGGGCCGGGCCTGGTCACCGGCTGGGCCACCCTGCACGGGTACCCGGTCGGCCTCCTGGCCAACGACAACGGCGTGCTGTTCAGCGCCGAGGCGCAGAAGGCCACCCAGTTCATCCAGCTCGCCAACCGCTCCCACACCCCGCTGGTGTTCCTGCACAACACCACCGGCTACATGGTCGGCGCGGAGTACGAGCAGGGCGGGATCATCAAGCACGGCTCGATGATGATCAACGCCGTCTCCAACAGCACCGTCCCGCACTTCTCCGTGCTCATCGGCGCCTCCTACGGCGCCGGCCACTACGGCATGTGCGGGCGCGCCTACGACCCCCGCTTCCTCTTCTCCTGGCCCAGCGCGCGCTCCGCCGTCATGGGGCCCAAACAGCTGGCGGAGGTCGTCTCGATCGTCTCGCGCGCCTCCGCCGCCAAGAAGGGGCAGCCCTACGACGACGACCAGGACGCCGCCATGCGGGAGCTGATCGAGCACCAGATCGAGGCCGAGTCCCTGCCGACCTTCCTGTCCGGCCGGGTCTACGACGACGGCGTCATCGACCCCCGCGACACCCGCACCGTCCTCGGGCTGTGCCTGTCCTTCGCCAGCAACGCACCGGTACGCGGCACCGACCGCTTCGGTGTCTTCCGAATGTGAGAAGGGGAAGGACCATGACCCCCACCCGTCCCATCAGCACCCTGCTCATCGCCAACCGGGGCGAGATCGCCCGCCGGATCATCCGCACCTGCCGGACCCTCGGCGTGGCCACCGTCGCCGTGCACGCCCCCGGCGAGGAGGACGCCGCGCACGTGCGGGAGGCCGACACCGCCGTGCGCCTGCCCGTCCCCGAGGGGCGCGGCCCCGTCGACGCCTATCTCGACCCCGACGCACTCGTGGCCGCCGCCCGCTCCGCCGGGGCCGACGCCGTCCACCCCGGTTACGGCTTCCTCTCCGAGAACGCCGCCTTCACGCGCGCCGTCGTCGACGCCGGGCTGACCTGGGTCGGGCCCTCCGCCGAGGCGGTCGAGCAGATGGGCTCCAAGACCCTCGCCAAGAAGGTGGCCCGTGACGCCGGGGTACCGGTCGCGGACGCCCTCGACCCCGCCGACGTCCGCGCCGAACACCTCCCCGTCCTGGTCAAGGCGGTGTCCGGGGGCGGCGGACGCGGCATGCGCGTGGTCCGCGACCTCGACTCCCTCGCGGTCGAGGCCGAGACCGCCCGCTCCGAGGCCGCCTCCGCCTTCGGTGACCCCACGGTATTCTGCGAGCCCTACGTGGAACGCGGCCGCCACGTGGAGGTGCAGATCCTCGCGGACCGCCACGGCACGGTCTGGGCGCTGGGCGAGCGCGACTGCTCGGCGCAGCGCCGCCACCAGAAGGTCCTGGAGGAGGCGCCCGCGCCCGGGCTGCCGGAGGAGACCCGCCAGCGACTGCACCGGGCCGCCCGCGACCTCGCCGCCGCCATCGGCTACACGGGGGCCGGAACGGCCGAGTTCCTGGTCCCGGTGGCGGACGGGGGCCTGGGGGAACCAGTCTTCCTGGAGATGAACACCCGCCTCCAGGTGGAGCACCCCGTCACCGAGTGCGTCACCGGGCTCGACCTGGTGGAGTGGCAGCTGCGGATCGCGGAGGGCGAGCCGCTGCCCGACACCGGGCCGCCCGCTCCGCGCGGCCACGCCGTGGAGGCCCGCCTGTACGCCGAGGACCCCCGCGACGGCTGGCGGCCCCGCACCGGCACGCTGCACGCCTTCGACGTCCCCGCCGCCGACGTCTCCTTCGCGCCGCTCACCACACCCGGGGTGCGCCTCGACCACGGGGTGGAGGCGGGTGACACCGTCGGCACCGACTTCGACCCCATGCTCGCCAAGGTCATCGCCTACGGCCGCGACCGCCGCGACGCCCTGCGCCGCCTGTCCGCCGCCCTCGCCCAAGCACGCGTGCACGGGGTGGGAACCAACCGGGACCTGCTCGTCCGCGCCCTGCGCCACCCGGACCTCACGGAGGCCGAGCGGCGGCCCGAACGGCTCCACACCGGCCTACTGACCGGCGACCGCCTGATCGAGCTCGCCCGCCCCCTCGCTGACCCCGACACCGAGGATCTGGCCGCGCTCGCCGCGTCCCTGGCCTCGGTCGAGGCCACCCGGGGGAGCGGCGTCCTGCCGCCGGGCGTCCCGGCCGGGTGGCGCAACCTGCCCTCGGCTCCGCACCTGCGGCGCCACACCACACCCGACGGACGCGGGACCACCTCCTCCTTCCGCTCGGTGCGCGGCGCCCACCTGCCCGAACGGGAGGGGGTCCGGGTGCTCTCGGCCACGGCCGCGCACGTGGTGCTGGAGGTGGACGGGCTGCGGCGCGCCTTCGACGTGTACGGACCCCGCCCCGGCCGCACGGACGTGTACGTCGAGTCCGCCCTGGGCGCGGTCACCCTCACCCCCGTCGACCCGCTCCCCGAACCCGAACCCACCGTCGACCCCGGCGCGCTGCCCGCGCCCCTGCCCGGCACCGTCACCGCCGTGGACGTCACGGTGGGGGACCGGGTCCGGGAGGGGCAGACCCTGCTGCGTATGGAGGCGATGAAGATGGAGCACCGCGTCACCGCCCCCGCCGCCGGGACCGTGCGGGAACTGCCCGTCGGCGCGGGGGACCGGGTCCCGGCCGGGGCCCCACTGGCCGTCCTCGACCACACCGACAACGAAGGGCCTGATCAGTGACTGGTGCCATGACCTTCAACGAACCGCCCGAACGCGTCGAGCTCCGGGCCGCCGTCTCGGACCTCGCCGCCAAGTACGGGTCCGAGTACTACCGGGCCAGGGCCAGGGAGGGCGCCTACCTCACCGAACTGTGGAAGGAGGCGGGCGGGCTCGGCTACCTGGGCGTGAACATCCCCGAGGAGCACGGGGGCGGGGGCGGCGGCATCGGTGACCTCGCCGCCGTCCTGGAGGAGTTCAGCGCGGCGGGCTGCCCCACCCTGATGATGGTGGTCTCCCCAGCGATCTGCGGCACCGTCCTGTCCCGCTTCGGCACCCCCGAACAGCGCGACCGCTGGCTGCCCGGGCTGGCCAGCGGCGCGTCCATCATGGCCTTCGCCATCACCGAACCCGACGCCGGATCCAACTCGCACCGCATCACCACCACCGCGCGCCGCGACGGTGACGGCTGGGTGCTCAACGGTCAGAAGACCTTCATCTCCGGGGTGGACGTCGCCGACGCCGTCCTCGTGGTCGGGCGCGTCCAGGACGAGGACACCGGACGCCTCTCGGCCGCCCTGTTCGTCGTCCCCACCGGAACCCCCGGGTTCACGGCCCAGCGCATCGAGATGGACCTGGTCAGCCCCGACCACCAGTTCCAGCTCTTCCTGGACGACGTTCGACTGCCCGCCGACGCCCTGGTCGGCGACCCCGAGGCCGGGCTCCTCCAGCTCTTCGCCGGGCTCAACCCCGAACGCATCATGGCCGCCTCCCTGGCCACGGGGAGCGCCCGCCACGCCCTCGACAAGGCCGTCGCCTACGCCAAGGAGCGGACCGTGTGGCGCGACCGTCCCATCGGCACCCACCAGGGCCTGGCCCACCCGCTGGCGCAGGTGAAGATCGAGATGGAGCAGGCCCGCCTGATGACCCAGCACGCGGCGCTCCGCTACGATTCCGGCGACGACGCGGGTGCCGGTGAGGCCGCCAACATGGCCAAGTACGCCGCCGCCGAGGCGTGCGTACGGTCGGTGGACCAGGCCGTGCAGACCCTCGGCGGCAACGGTCTGGCCAGCGGGTACGGCCTGGGGTCGGCGATCGCCGCCGCCAGGCTGGCGCGGATCGCCCCGGTGAGCCGGGAGATGGTCCTCAACTACGTGGCCCAGCAGTCCCTCGGGCTGCCCAAGTCGTACTGACACGGAGAGAAGGGGCGCGCGGTGGGTACGGCATCCGATCGGGAGCCGAGACAGGAACGCAGCCGGGCCACGCGGGCCCGGCTGCTCGGCGCGGCCGTGGAGTGCCTGGCCGAACGCGGCGTGGCCGGGGCCACCGTGGGCGCCGTCGCGCACCGCGCGGGGGTGTCCCGGGGCGCCGCCCAGCACCACTTCCCCACCCGCGAGGACCTGCTGCTCGCCGCGCTGCGGCACATGGTGGACGGTCGCGGTGCCGAACTGCGCCGCCGCGTCGAGGCGGTCCCGGAGGGTCCGGGCCGCACCGAGGCCGTCGTCCAGATGGTGGTGGACGCCTTCAGCGGCAACGGCTTCAACGCCGCCCTCCAACTGTGGGCCGGGGCCGCCAGCGACCCCGCGCTGCGCGCACGCGTCATCCCGCTGGAGGAGCAGGTGGGGCGGCAGGTGCACCGCGCGGTCGTGGAGCTGCTGGGCGCCGACGAGTCCGTGCCCGGGACCCGGGAGGCGGTCCAGGCCACCCTGGACCTCGCCCGGGGGCTGGGTCTGGCCAACCTCCTCACCGACGACGGCCCCCGTCGGCGCCGTGTCGTCCGCCAGTGGGCCGCCATGCTCGACCGGGCCCTGGAGGCGGGGCGGTAGGTTCGTCGGGTGACCGCCTAGCCGCCCGGCGTGGCGGGCGATTATGATCGAAGTCGTTGGTCGGGGGACCGACCCCGACAGTTCCTCACAACAGTTCTGCGGACAGGGCGGTGGACCGGTGGGTGCGGATGCGGGCAGGGACCTTCCCGGCCTGGCCAGACGGGCGGTGGACGCGTTCACGGAGAGCGCCGCGCGCGGCAGGGACCGCGACGCCCTCATGGACACCGCGTTCGCGCGGCTCTTCGACCTCTACCAGGCCACGACCGAGGCCGAACGCGGCTCCCCGGCCGGGCAGGGCTTCAACGCCGCCCTCTCCGAGCTCCTCGTGAGCGGAAACAACCCGATCCGGCTCAGCCTGTACGTGGTGCGCAGCCAGACCGCCGCCGAGAACGGTCGGCACGAGGGGTACCGTCCGGCCTGCTGGCGCCGCTCCATGATCCAGATCCTCGGTGACGCGTTCGTGCCGCTGGAGAGCTTCCTGCGGCCCATCGACCTCGACGCGCTCCCGCGTATCGACGACGCACTGGAGGCGGTGGCGGCCGACGCCAGCCCCGCGACCGTCGAGGAGGTCCCCGCCTGGGTGCCGGAGACGCACTGGTGGTGGTGGGAACCGGCGCGCCAGCGCGGTGAGGAGACCCCCTCGCACACCCGCGCCGACAGCGGCACCCTGGACGCCGTCAGCGACTGACCGGCGGTTCGCGCAGGGAGTCGAAGCCGCCCCGGGCCGGTACCAGGTGGACCTCACCGGGCCGGGCGGTGTCCACCGTCTCCTGGAGGTGGAGCATGAGCAGGGCGAAGGCCTCGGCCAGTCCCTCGTCGCGCCGGGTGCCGAACGCCGCCACCGCGTCCTCGACCAGGTCCCGCAGCCGTGCGGCCAGGGTGGGCGGGTCCAGGTGCAGGAGCATCGGCTCCTCCAGTTCGCGGCCCTGGAAGCAGGTGATCCGGATCCCGCGCTCCCCGGGCAGGACCTCGGCCCGGCTGGCGGCGCGGTAGGTGACCGGTGCGCCGAGCCCGCCGGGCTGGACGGTCGTCTCCGTGCCCTCGGTGAGCTCCCTGACCAGCCAGTCCCAGGTCTTGCTCTCGTCCATGCCCCCATGGTCACCCCTGGTGGGGCGGTGGCGCCAGAGGCGGGAGGTCGCGGATTCAGCGCACGCCCCTGATCCCCCAGACGGTCGCCGCGCCCAGCAGGGAGACGAGCCCGCAGATCGTGTAGAGCACCGGGTAGCCGCCCAGGTGGACGACGATCGGACCGGCCAGGGCGGGGGCGATCACCTGCGGTCCCGTGCTGGCGACGTTGACGATGCCCAGGTCCTTGGCGCGCCCCTCGGCGGCCGGGAGCACCTCGGTGACCAGCGCGCCGTCCACGGACAGGAAGACACCGAACCCCACTCCCAGGACCACGGCGCAGACCACCACCGCCGTCCAGGTGGGCGTGAACGCCAGCCCGAAGGCGGGCAGACCCATCATCACCCCGGCGAGGGCGACCATGCCGCGCCGTCTCCCGATCCGGTCGGAGACCGCTCCCGCGACCACGGTGGTGGCCACGACCGCCGCCGTGTAGACGAGGATCAGCGTGAGCAGCCCGTCCGAGGCGGAGGAGCCGGGGAACAGGTCCTCGTACCCGACGGCGTCGCGCAGGAAGTAGAGCAGGTAGAGGACGAACATCGCGTTGCCGGTGCCGATGAGGAACCGGGTGAGGAAGGCCCAGGCGAAGTCCGGGTGCCTCCGGGGCGACACCCACAGGCTCCGGGCGAGGTCGCGCCAGGGCGGTCGGTGCTCCCGGGGGAGGGGAGGGTCGGGGGACAGGAGCGCGAAGGGCAGGGCGCACGCGAGGGTGAGGACGCCGATGAGCGTGTACCCGGGGGCCACCTCGGTGACGACCACGGTGACCAGCACGACCGCCGCCACGACGCCGGCCGACTGCGGGACGCCGATCCAGCCCGAGACCGCGCCGCGCTGGCTGCGGGGGACGTGGTCCGGGACGGCGGCGAGCAGCGTGGCGTTCAGGCAGGACAGGGCGGTCTGCACGAACGACCAGCCCAGCAGGACGCCCACGACGCTCTCCTGGGTGCCGAGGACGACCAGTCCGGCCGCGCCGAGCAGGGCCCCGGCCAGGACCCAGGGCCGACGTCGGCCGAGGGGGCCGGTGGTGCGGTCGGACAGGGCTCCGGCCAGCGGGGTGGCGACCATGGCCATGGTCGCTCCGACACCGGTGACCCAGGCCAGGACGGTCTCCTTGTCGGCGGGGCTGATCCGGCCGATCTGCTCGGGGAGCAGGACCTGGAGGGGGCCGAAGAAGGCCATCCACATGCCGAGGTTGGCGAGGCTGATCCCGGCCACCCACAGGGCGCGGACGTCACGTGTGGGTTCGGCGAGGGCCGGGGGAGGCGGCGCCGGGGGTGTGCGCACGGTGTGACCCACCTAACATGAGAGTGGTTCATGTTAGTCCAGTCGCGGCGCCCGGGGAAGGGGTGGGAGGATTCCACGGGCGTCTAGTCAACTTTGACTAGTAGTCTGGGGGCATGACAGAGACGATGCGTCCCAACGAGACCACCGTGCCGGGGCTGCACACCCACGACCCCCGGGCCACGCTCGACTTCTTCGAGTCGCTCGGCTTCGAGGTCACCTGGAAGCAGTTCAGGCCCTACGTCTACCTGGCGTTCTCCTGGAGCGGCTTCGAGCTCCACTACAGTGGCGCGCCCAAGGGGCTCGACCCCGCCCAGGAGCACACCGGCGGCGCGCTGGTGATGGTCGACGCCGTGGCGCCCTATCACGAGGCCATCACCGCCGCCATGCGCGCGGCCCACGGCAGGGTCCTCTCCCGGGGCCTGCCCCGCGTCACCCGCTTCCGGCCCGGAGCCAGCCGCTTCACCCTGATGGACCCGTCCGGGAACAGCCTCATCTTCATCCAGCGCGACGAGCCCGAGGGCCTGGACTACGGGGGCTCTCCGGAGCTGGAGGGCATCGCCAGGGCCCTCGACCAGGCGCGCAACTTCCGGGAGTTCAAGAACGACGACCTCGCGGCGTACCGGCACCTCAAGTCGGCCCTGCGCAGGCACGCGGAGACCTCCTCCGCGCTGGACCGGGCCCTGGCGCACGCCACCCTGGTCGAGCTGTCCCTGGCCCTGGACGACCCGGAACAGGCCCGGGTCTGGCGGACCGAGCTGGAGGCGGTGGAGCTCACCGAGGAGGAGCGTCAGCGGGTCGAGCGGGAACTGGACCACGCGATCCGCCTGGAGGAGTGGCGTGACGGCGAGGGCCCCGGCGCCTGAGCGCGGGGCTCAGCTCCCGGTGTCGGGGGCCAGGACGCCCTCGAAGGGCGTGCCCTCCTCGTCCGCGAAGGTGTACGCGCCGCCCTCGATCCGGGAGACCAGGCCGCGGGTCCAGGCGGCCTGGGAGTCCGAGGTGTGCACCCACAGGTCCATGATCTCCCCGATGTGCCCCACCGGCTCCGGGCCCCGCACGGGGTCGTAGTGGCGGACCACCTCGGAGCGCCACCCCTCCAGCCCCGCCAACCGGCGCCGCAGCAGGGCGAGTACCTCGCTCCGGGGCAGGTCCACGGCGAAGCCGAGACCGGCGGAGAGCACGTCCGGCCCGGTGTCGTGCGCCGACAGCGCGGCGCGCAGCAGCGAGAGGTACTCCTCGGTGCCGCGTCCGGTGACCTCGTACTCGACCCGGGGCGGGCCCCCCGCGGTGGAGGGCGCCACCTCGTGCGCCACCAGCAGGCCCTGCCGGGCCATCTGCTTGAGCGCGTGGTAGACCGACCCCGGTTTGGCGTTGGACCACTCGTGGGCGCCCCAGGACTCCAGGTCGTTGCGGACCTGGTAGCCGTGCGCCCGCCCGTGGAGCCGGACCGCCCCGAGCACCAGCAAGCGGATGGCCGACATCCCTACCCCTCACCCCGACTGTGGTCAACGCGGACCAGCCTACGGGGTGAGGGCGTGGCGGACCTGGTCAGGCCCGCTGGTCGGCGGCCAGCTGCTCGTCCTGGCGCCGGTGCTCGGCGCCCAGGGCGATCGGCGCGCCCAGCCACTCGTCACGCAGCCCGAAGGCGTCCACCAGCTGCACGGCGTAGGGGCGCAGCCCCCGACAGAGGTCGTTCACCGCGGCCGTGACCGCCTTGGTCCGCGCGGTCGAGAGGCGTTCGTGCTCCAGGAACCAGGCGCGGTCCTCCTCGATCACCGACAGCACGTACAGGTCGCAGAGGCGGTTGAGCAGCTTGGCGGTGGACTGGTCGCCGCAGCGGTCGATGCCCGCCACGAACGCCTCCAGCACCACCCGGTCCATGTGCGCCCGACCGGCCGCGAGCACGTGGTCCTGGGCCTGGTTGAACACGTCGAAGGCGTCGCTGCCGTCCTTCTTGGAGCGCCGCAGCCGCCCCGCCAGGCCCTCGATGATGTGCTTCTCGCGGTCCTCCATCAGCTCCAGATGCCAGCCCCGGTTGTACAGGCCCGCCTCGTCCCGGCCCGGCGACGCGGCGACCAGCCGGTCGATGAGCGGGATCGCGGCGGTGCGCTCGATGACGGTCTCGAACACCTTCCCCGCCATGAACCGGGCCAGACCCAGCTGGTCGAGGTCGCCGAAGGAGTCCTTGAAGTTCGTGAGCAGGGCCTTGGTGAGCTGCTGCAACAGGACGGTGTTGTCGCCCTCGAACGTGGTGAAGATGTCCGAGTCCGCCTTGAGCTGCGGGATGCGGTTCTCCGCGAGGTACCCGGAGCCGCCGCACGCCTCGCGGCAGGTCTGGATGGTCTCGGTGGCGTGCCACGTGGCGACCGCCTTGAGCCCCGCCGCGCGCGACTCCAGCTCCCGCTGGGCGTGCTCGTCGCGCTCACTGGACCTGGACAGCTCGTGCAGGCGCGTGACCAGCTCCTCCTGGGCGAAGTGCAGGCCGTAGGTGCGGGCCAGCGCGGGCAGGAGCTTGCGCTGGTGGGCGAGGTAGTCGAGGATGCGCACCTCCCGCTCCGGCCGGGTGTCCGTGGCGGGGCGGGTGAACTGGCGACGGGTGTCGGCGTAGCGGACCGCGATGGCCAGCGAGGCCTTGGTGGCGGTGCCCGCGCCCCCGGCCACGCTGATGCGGCCCCGGATCAGGGTGCCCAGCATGGTGAAGAACCGGCGGTTGGGGTTCTCGATGGGACTGGAGTAGGTGCCGTCGGCGGCCACGTCGCCGTAGCGGTTGAGCAGGTTGGTGCGGGGCACCCGCACACCGTCGAACCACAGGCGGCCGTTGTCGACCCCGTTCAGCCCTGCCTTGGGTCCGCAGTCCTCGACGGTCACGCCGGGCAGCGGCGCTCCCTCGTCGTCCCGGATGGGCACCATCACCGCGTGCACGCCGTGTTCGACCAGGCCGCCGTCGGCGTCCGGCGTGCGCAGCTGGGCGAAGACCACCGCCATGCGGCCGTCGCGGGCCGCGTTGCCGATGTAGTCCTTGCGCGCGGACTCGTCGGGGGTGTGGACGACGAACTCCCCGGTGCCCGGGTCGAAGGTGGCGGTGGTGCGCAGGCTCTGCACGTCCGAGCCGTGGCCGGTCTCGGTCATCGCGAAGCAGCCGGGCAGGGCCACGGTCATGACGTCGGGCAGGTACCTCCGGTGGTGCTCGTCGGTGCCCAGCGCCCGGATGGCCCCGCCGAACAGCCCGAACTGCACACCCATCTTCACCATGAGGGACATGTCCGCGACGAGCATCTCGAAGGCCACCACCGAGGCGCCGATGTCGTCGGTGCCGCCCACGGACTCGGGGAAGCCGTAGGCGGGCACGCCGGTCTCCGACAGCGCCATGAGCTGCTTGAGGGTGCGGGCGCGGTGCTCCTCCACGGACAGGCCGTACACCGGGGCGAACTCCTCGCCCCGGACCACGTCACGCGCGCGTTCGCGCACGTGGGCCCACCGTCCGTCGAGCAGACCGCGCAGCTCGGCCTCGTCCAGCTTCAACAGAGCCTGTTCGCTCATGTGCTCCCCCTGTGGTCGTCGTTGACGCGACCTTCACCTGTTACCACTCCGCGCCGGAGGGCTGCCGTGTACACGCCCGGGTCACGGGCGCGTGAGTCCCAAGGTAGAGGGTGGTGGAGAGGGGGTCGGGGCCGGGTCAGACGGCGATGCCGTGCAGGGGGACGGGGGCGGGGACGGGCGCGGGGTCGATCCGGGCGAGCAGGGTGTCCAGGGACAGCCCCAGGGTGGCGGCGACGGCCGCGACGGTGAAGAAGGCCGGGGTGGGGACGCGACCGCCCTCGATCTTGCGGAGGGTCTCCACGGAGATACCCGAGCAGCGGGCGACGTCCACCGTCGTGCGGTCGCCCCGGGCCTCGCGGAGCAGGGTCCCCAGGGCACGGCCGCGTTCGATCTGGTCTTCGGTGAGCGGTTCTCGAACCATGCCGTGAGTCTAACCCGAGCCCGCGAAGCCGTATAGTAATACCGGTATTGTTATCCCCACGTCGCCCGGAAAGGGTTCCCCATGGTCGAGATCAAGACCCCCGAAGAGATCGCCCTCATGCGAGAGGCGGGACGCGTCGTCGCCCTCGCGCTCGCCGCCGGACGCCGGGCCGCCGCACCCGGTCGCACCACCGCCGACCTCGACCGCGCCGCCGCCGAGGTCATCTCCGAGGCGGGCGCCGAACCGCTCTTCCAGGGCTACCAGCCGCCCTGGGCGCCCATGCCCTTCCCCGGGGTGGCCTGCGTGAGCGTCAACGACGAGATCGTGCACGGCGTCCCCGGCGACCGGGTCCTGGCCGAAGGCGACCTGGTCAGCCTCGACTGCGGGGCGCGCCTGCGCGGCTGGTCCGCCGACTCCGCCATCAGCTTCGTGGTCGGGGAGGCCGACCCGGCCGACCTCGCCCTGATCGCCGCCACCGAGGCGGCGCTCGCCCGGGGGATCGCCGCCGCGCGCCCCGGCGACCGGGTGGGCGACATCGGGCACGCCATCGCCACCGGGGCCCGCGCGGCCGGGTACGGGCTCACCGCCGACCACGGCGGCCACGGGATCGGCCGCACCATGCACGAGGCCCCCGACGTACTCAACGACGGCCGCCCCGGCCGGGGGTTCAGGCTCGTCCCGGGACTGGTCATCGCGATCGAGCCCATGCTGGTGCGCGGCGGCTCCGACGGCTACGCCCACGGTGACGACGGGTGGACCGTCCTCAGCGACGACGGCACCCGGGCCGCCCACTGCGAGCACACGGTCGCCGTCACCGAGGACGGTCCGGTGGTGCTCACCCTGCCCTGACGCGACGCGTCGGGAACGACGACCCGCCCGTGGAGCCCACGGGCGGGCCCCGTCCCCGACGCCGCCTACTCCAGCCCGGGGACGACCATCTCCAGGGTGCCCGCGTCGGCGTCCAGCACCGCCGGAACACCCAGCGGCACGGTGAGCTGCTCGGCGCAGTGCCCGAAATCCAGGCCCCACAGCACCGGCACCCCCAACGGCTCCAGCCGGTCCCGCATCAGCTCCGCGACGACCCCCGGATCGGGCGGGCAGTCCGTCCAGGTGCCCAGGGCGACCCCGGCCACGCCGTCCATCCACCCCGTCCGCAGCAGATGGGTCAGCATCCGGTCGAGCCGCGCGGCGTCCTCGTTGACGTCCTCCAGGATCAGGAGGCCGCCCGCCGCCGACAACCGGCTGTGCGGGGTGGCCAGACCGTCGTTGAGCAGACTCAGGTTCCCGCCGAACGTGACCCCCGAGACCCGGCCCGGCACCAGGGCCCGTGCCCCCGGCGAGGTCAGGAGCGTGCGCAGCTGGGGGGAGAACAACGTGGTGTGCAGCTCCCGCTGGGCCACGGCGTCACCCACGAAGTAGCGGGTCCCCACCACCGGCCCGTGCACGGTCGCCACCCCCAGCTCCACCGCGAACGCCTCGTGCAGCGCGGTGATGTCGCTGAACCCGACCAGCGCCTTGGGCGCGGCCCGGCGCATCGCGTCGAAGTCCAGCAGGTCCAGCATCCGGTGGGCGCCGTCGCCGCCCCGTGCGCAGAACACCGCGCGCACGTCCGGATCGCACCACGCCTCCTGGAGGTCCCGGGCCCGGTCCCGGTCCGTCCCTGCCAGGTAGGGCAGCACCGGATGGCGGTCACGCACATGGGGGGCGAGCTCGACCTCCAGGCCCCACCCCCGCAGCGCCTCCACCGCCGCGTCCAGCTGCTGGTCCGGAACCGGGCTGCACGGGGCGACCAGGCGTACCCGGTCCCCCACGCGCAGCCTCGGCGGACGGGTCAGCGCCCGCGCTCTGCGGGGGTCCGCCACAGGCTCGGGGCCCCCTTCACGCACCTCGGTCACCGACTCACCCACGTTGGTCCCATCCCTTCGTCCGTGCCCGCCAGCTCAGGCGCGCAGGAAACTGTCCAGCACCCGCACCCCGAACCGGAGTCCGTCCAGCGGTACCCGCTCGTCCACCCCGTGCAGCAGCCCCGGGTAGTCGACGCCCCCGGGCAGCCGCATGGGGGAGAAGCCGTAGCAGTCGATCCCCAGCCGCGCGAAGACCTTCGCGTCCGTCCCGCCGCCCAGGCACACCGGGACCACCAGGCCCTCCGGGTCGTGCGCCAGGACCGCCGAGCGCAGGGCGTCGAAGGCGGGGGAGTCCACAGGGGCCTCGACCGGCGGCGACCCGTGCGCGTACTCCCACTCCACGTGGTCACCGGTCAGCGCGTCCATCGTGGCCTCGAACCGCTCCCTGCCCCCGGGCAGCACGCGGCCGTCCACACCGGCGGTCGCCTCTCCCGGCACCACGTTCACCTTGTACCCGGCCGAGAGCATCGTCGGCGCGGCGCTGTTGCGCACGGTCGCGGAGACCAGGGAGGCGGCGGTGCCGAACCTCGCCACCAGGGCGTCCACGGCCTCGTTGGTGTCCGTGTCTCCCGGCGCCCGCCCGACCTCCAGCGCCTGGGCGATCGCGTCGATCGCGGAGCGGGTGACCGGCGTCAGGTGCAGGGGCCAACGGTGCTGGTCGATCCGGGCCACCGCGGCGGCCATCGCGCCCACGGCGTTGTCCCTCGGCGGCCGGGAACCGTGCCCGGCCGTTCCGTGTGAACGCAGCGTCAGCCAGGCGCTGCCGCGCTCGGCGGCGCCGATCGGGTACAGGCGGGCGGCGGCCCCCGACGCGGTCCGGGCGTGGACGGTGTGCCCGCCGCCCTCACCGATCGCCACCGTGCAGCCCTCGAACAGGTCGGCGTGGCCGCGCACCAGGTAGTCGGCCCCGTAGGCGGCGCTGTCCTCCTCGTCGGCGACGAACGCCAGCACGATGTCGCGCCGGGGGGCCAGACCGAGCCTGGCCCAGTACCGGACCACGGCGGTGACCATGCCCACCGTGTTCTTCATGTCCACCGCGCCGCGTCCCCACAGCGAGGGGACCCCGGTCACCGGACAGTCCGCGATCTCCCCCGCGAAGGGCGGGAACGTCCAGTCGTGGGCGTCCGCGGGCACCACGTCCAGGTGCCCGTGCACGAGCAGGGCGTCCGCGTCCGGATCGGTCCCCGGGATGCGCACCACCACGTTCGCGCGCCGGTCGGCGGACTCCAGGACCACGGGGGAGAGCCCCGCCTCCCCGAGCGCCTCGGCGGCGAACTCGGCGGCGGCGCGTTCGTCCCCCACGCCCTTGCCTTGGTTGGTGGAGTCCCGCCGGATCAGCTCCCGCGTCAGACGGACGGCGTCCTCTCCGGCCTCGGCCAGCGCGGCACCGCGCGCGCTGTCCGTCAGGGAGGTGTTGGTCTGGCCCACGGTCTCGGCCTCGCTCTCAGCAGGGTGCGGGGATTCTTGCCACGTCAGACACACGTTTCACACGCGTGGTTCGATGCCGTTCCCCGTCACAGTTCTATCGGTTTCCACAGGTCGCTGTCCTCGCGATGCGCAATCACCCCGTGCGCGAGGTCACCCGTAGTCCTTCTCCATGGCGTTCGAGATCAGGGTGCACACGGCCTTGAAGGCCCTGATCATCTCGTAGGCGTCCGGCGAGGTGTAGCGGACACGGCGGGCACCCGTACGGGTCACCCCCGGGACGACCGCGGCGGCCTGGGCCAGCTGCGCGGAGTCGACCTCGATCTCCATCGTCTTCGGGGTGCGCCTCGCCGGCGCCACCCGCCCGGCCAGCGCCATGGCGGACTCCGCCGCCGCGCGGATGTCCGCCGCCGTCCTCGCGGGCGGTCGGCAGCGGGCCGCGTACCGGCTCACGTGGTCCTTGACCGCCACCGTGCCAGCCGACGGAGCGTACGCGCGGGCGTCCTCGCACGCCCGGTCGTCGCCGGTCACCAGGATCACCGGGGTTCCGTACTCCGCCACTACGGCGGCGTTGAGATAGCCCTCGCTGGCCGTGTGGCCGTCCAGCCACACCCCGGTGATCGCGTTCGGCAGGTAGGTGTGCGCCAGCACGCCGTCCTCGCCCGCGGCGCAGTGGTACCCGAGGAAGACGATCCCGTCGACGTCCCCCGCCTGGACGCCCTCCACCATGGAGAGCTCCTTGTGGCGGCCGGTGATCATCGTGGCCCGCAGGTCCAGCTCCTCCAACAGGAGGTTGCGCATGGTCGAGTGGGCCTCGTTGACCAGCACCTCGGTGGCGCCGCCCTCGACCAGCCCGCTGATCGCGGCGTTGACGTCGCTGGTGAACATCGAACGGCAGCGCTGCCACTGCTCGGTCCCTGGCTCGCAGTCGGCGGGCCAGGTGACGCCGGTGGCGCCCTCCATGTCCGCGGAGATGAGGATCTTCATCCAGCAGACCCTAGCCCGGAGCCGGTCGGCGCGCCACGCCGTGGCGGCGACGGACCTCCCGTGCCGGGGCCGGTGCTCCCCGGGCCCCGTTCAGCGACGGGTGCGGGGGTACAGCGGGGCGCTCCTGGCCCGTGGAAGCGCGACTCCGGGCGCGCTCCGGGGGGCCTGGTCGCCGCGGGGGCGGGGGACGGGGGTGGCGGCGCGGGACTCCAGGGCCTCGGCGGCCGCCTCACGGACCTTGTGGTCGGGGTCTCTCGCCAGGCGGGTCAGGAGCCCGGCCACACCGGGGAGGGACCAGGCGGCGATGGTCTCGGCCAGCGTGGCGCGGACCAGGGGTTCGGGGTGGCCGGACAGGGACGCCACGCGGTCCAGGGGGCCCCGGCGGCGCTCGCCGATCCTGGCCAGGGCCTCGCGCAGCGCGACCGTGTCGCCCCGATCGCAGGCGTCGGCGACGAGCTCGATCGGGATCGGGCCGCTGCGCGGGTGGGGCCGGGTCTCGGAGAGCCGTCGGACCTCGCGGATGCGGTGCACCTCGCGGCGTTCGACCCCGCGGGGCACGAACACCTCCCAGCCACGGGGTTCACGGAGTCCGGCGACGACGCGCACCGCCTCGGCGGCGTCGACCAGGCGGGGGCCGTCGCTGTCGTCGAAGTGCCCCACGGTGACCGGTTCGTCGTCGGAGAGGGTGAGGTACACCCCTATCAGGCCGCGGGGTCCGTGATGGCCGGTCAGCTCACGCAGCCACTGGTGCGTCACCGTGTACGAGGGCAGCACGGGGAAGCAGAACACCCCGCGTACGCCTCCGGGCCCCACAGCGGTGCCCAGGCCGGACCTCCGTACGCGGGAGATGTTGGCGCGGGGGGTCAGGTGGACGAACATCGCCATGGCTTGGTTCCTGTGTGTTGATGGGACGTGACGGTGGGTCGATGAGTGCGGGGATCAGTCAATCCGCAACAGCGCTCCCGGTGCAGGGGTTCTCCGCAACCTGTTCGGACCGGCTCCGTGGTGTCCGCACACGTGAGGGCCCCGGTGCCGGTTGGCGGCCAGGGCCCTGGGGGAGGGGAGCGTCACGCGGTCGACGGGTCACCCCGGACGCGAACGCGTCCCGCTCGGGATCGCCGAAGGAGAGGTACCCAGGTTCGCGGTCGTTCGAATCCCGCACAGCATAGGATGCCGCTCCGTCAGCGCGCGGTTCCGCTGCGACACACGACCCCCGGCAAACATGTGGGCGCTCCGAGTTCGTTCGGTCACCCAGGGTGTCTGCTGGGGGTGTGCGAGAGCCCCGGCGCCGTCGGCGGCCGGGGCTCGGGGGACTACGGCAGGGTGAGGATCTCCGCGCCGGAGTCGGTGATGACCAGGGTGTGCTCGAACTGCGCGGTCCACCGGCGGTCGGCGGTGACGGCGGTCCAGCCGTCGTCCCACATGTCGTACTCCACGGCGCCCAGGGTGATCATGGGCTCGATCGTGAAGGTCATGCCCGGCTCCATCACCGTGGTGGCGCGCGGGTCGTCGTAGTGCGGCACGACCAGGCCGGAGTGGAACTCCGGGCCCACGCCGTGGCCGGTGAAGTCACGCACCACCCCGTAGCCGAAGCGCTTGGCGTACGACTCGATGACGCGGCCGATCACGTTGATCTGCCGCCCCGGGCGGCAGGCCTTGATGGCGCGCGTCGTGGCCTCGCGGGTGCGCTCGACGAGGAGGCGGTGCTCCTCGGAGACGTCACCGGAGAGGAAGGTGGCGTTGGTGTCGCCGTGCACGCCGTCCTTGTACGCGGTGATGTCGATGTTCACGATGTCGCCGTCGCGGACCACCGTGTCGTCGGGGATGCCGTGGCAGATGACCTCGTTGAGGGAGGAGCACAGCGACTTCGGGTAGCCCTTGTAACCCAGGGTGCTCGGGTAGGCGCCGTGGTCCAGCAGGAACTCGTGGCCGATCCGGTCCAGCTCGTCCGTGGTCACCCCGGGCTGGACGTTCTTGCCGACCTCCTCGAGCGCCTGGGCCGCGATGCGCCCCGCCACACGGATCCTCTCGACGGTCTCCGGGGTCTGGACGTCGCCCAGGACACCCTCCACCGGACGCTTCTGACCCACGTACTCCGGCCGGACGATGTGCGAGGGGACCGAACGTTGGGGCGAGATGCGCCCAGGAACCAGCGGAGTAGTCATGGACACTGATTGTAGTTCGTGGGCGGCGGGTGAGGAGCGCCCGGCGGAAGGGTAGATGCCACACGTACCGGAACGACGAGAGGTGGTCGTGGTGAACGACGCAGAGGACGACGGCTGGTGGTACTGCCTCCGTCACAGCAGGGTCGAACACGGCGCGGGCTGTCCCGACTCCCAGCGGCTCGGGCCCTACCCGGACGAGGCCACGGCCGCGCGGGCGCTGCACATCGCGGCGGAGCGCAACGAGGCCTGGGACGAGCAGGACGAGAACGAGGGCAACAGCTGAGGGAGCGCGGGGCCGAGTCGGCGAGCACCGGCCCTGCGCGTTCCCCCTCATGGGCCGTTCTGACAGGATCGGCCCATGAGCGAACACGACGCACAGCAGGGCGCGGACATCACCGGGCTGACCATCGCGGTCCTGGGCGGGACCGGTGACCAGGGACGGGGACTGGCCCGACGCTTCGCCCGGTCCGGGCTCACGGTCCTCCTGGGCTCGCGCGACGCCGAGCGCGCGGCCAAGGCCGCGGACGACCTCGTGGCGGCCGAGTCCACCCCGATCGACGTGCGGGGACGGGCCAACGCCGACGCGGCGGCGCAGGGGGACATCGTGGTCGTCGCCGTTCCGTGGGACGGCCACCGTGAGCTGCTGGTGTCGCTGGCCGACCGCCTGGCGGGCAAGATCGTGGTGGACTGCGTGAACCCGCTCGGCTTCGACAAGAAGGGCCCCTTCGCCCTGGACGTCCCGGAGGGGAGCGCCGCCCAGCAGGCCGCCGAGGTCCTGCCGGGCAGCCGGGTCACCGCCGCCTTCCACCACGTCTCCGCCGTGCTCCTCCTGGACCCCGAGGTCGACCAGATCGAGCTGGACGTCCTGGTGCTGGGTGAGGACCGCGACGCCACGGACACCGTGCGCGCCCTGGCGGACCGGATCCCGGGGGTGCGCGGAGTGTTCGGCGGGCGCCTGCGCAACGCCCGCCAGGTAGAGGCCCTCACCGCCAACCTGATCGCGGTCAACCGCCGCTACAAGACGCACGCGGGTGTCCGGATCACCGGCCTGTAGGTCCGGGCCTCCTAGGCGGCCCACTCCTTGACCTTCTCGATGAGCCGGGCGGGGTTCTCACCGACCGGGGTCACGTTGAGCTGGGTGACCCCGGCGGCCCGGAAGGCCTCCACGCGCTCACGCACGTAGGACTCGGGGCCGACCAGGTTGGTCAGCTCCACGAACTCGTCCGGGACCGCGGCGGCGGCCTCGTCCTTCCTCCCGGCCAGGTAGAGGTCCTGGATCCTCTCGGCGGCCTCCTCGTAGCCGTACCGCTGGGCCACCGTGTTGTAGAAGTTCCTCCCCTTGGCTCCCATGCCGCCCACGTACAGGGCGATGATCGGGCGGGTGAGGTCCGCGAGGCGCCGGGTCTCCTCGTCCTCACCGATGGCGAGCAGGCCGCCCGCCGAGATCTCCAGCTCGCCGAGGCCGGGGTCGCGCTTGGCCCGGCCCCTGGCGAGGGACTCGCCCCACACGCTCTCGGCCTTCTCCGGGATGAACAGGTGCGGCAGCCAGCCGTCGGCGGTCTCGGCGGTCATCTCGACGTTCTTCTCACCGAGGGAGGCGACGTGGATCGGGATGCGCGGGCGCACCGGGTGGTTGATGATCTTGAGCGGCCGACCCAGCCCGGTGCCCTGCTCGGGCGGCAGCGGCAGCTGGAACACCTTGCCGTCGTGGGTCAGGCGCTCCTCGCGCGCCCAGACCTTGCGGCAGATCTCGATGGTCTCCCGGGTGCGGCCGAGCGGCTTGGTGTAGGGGATTCCGTGGAAGCCCTCGATCACCTGCGGACCGCTGGCCCCGAGGCCGAGGACGGCGCGCCCGTCGGAGAGGTAGTCGAGCCCGGCGGCGGTCATCGCGATCAGGGTGGGCGTGCGGCTGTACATCGGCAGGATGGCGGAACCGATGGACACGCGTTCGGTGCGGGCGGCGAGGTAGCCCATGAGGGTGGGGCTGTCGTAGCCGTAGGCCTCCGCGACCCACACGGTGTCCAGCCCGGCCCTCTCCAGTTCGACGACCTGCTCGACGGCCTCCTTGGGCTCGCCCGCGTACTGGAGCGGCATCGAGATGCGCATGTGCTGTCCTCCCGGTGGGCCGGACCCCGGCCCGCGTCGGTGCTCGGTGTGCCGACACTGTACTACCGAGTCACGTTCGGTTTCCGTGTCACCCCGACCCCCATGCCCAAGACCGGGCTGACCGGGACGGTCGACCGGCTCTCCATGACCGTGGGACCGATCGCCGCCGGCGCGGTGGTCGCCGCCCTGGGCGCGCTCACCGCGCTGTACGTGAACGCCGCCCTCATGGTGCTGGCCGCCCTGGTGACGGCGCTGCTCCTGCGCCGTGACGTCGAGGAGGCGGGGCGGACCGGGAGGGACCCGGAGGAGGGCGACGGCTACCTCGTCCGGCTGCACGCGGGCTGGCGGGCGGTCTGGGGGGATCTGCCGCTGCGCGCGCTGGTCACGATGATCATGGTGACCAACATCGTGGACGTGGCGGTCATGAGCCTGGCCCTGCCCGTCTGGGCGGCCGGGCACGGGTGGGGCCCGCAGGCGGTGGGACTGGTCGCGGGGGCGCTCGGCGGCACCTCCGTGGCGGGCTCCCTGCTGGCGGTGTGGATCGGCCACCGGCTGCCGCGCCGGGCGACGTTCCTCGCCGCGATGGTGCTCTCCGGTCCGCCGCGCGTCCTGGTGCTCGCCCTCGACGTCCCCCTGTGGGCGGTCGTGGCGGTGTGGGCGGCCTCCGGACTCGGCGGCGGCCTGATCAACCCGATCCTGGGCGCGGTGATCTTCGAACGGCTGCCCCCGCGCATGATCGGCCGGGGGATGTCCATGCTGGGCGCGCTCGCCCGGGTCGGGGCCCCGCTCGCGGCGCCCGGGGTCGGGGTGGCGATCGGCCTGTTCGGCGTCTCCCCGGTCCTGGTCGCCGGGGCCGGGCTGTACCTGGCGGCGGTGTGCCTGCCCGCCTTCGGGCGCGCGGCCGCGGGGCTGGAGCGGCCCCCGGAGGAACCGGAGGCCGTCCAGCCGCCGGATCAGCTCGCGTAGGTGTGCTCCTCGGCGGGGAAGCTCCCGCCGACGACCTCGGACGCGTAGTCCGTGGCCGCCTCGCGCAGGGTCTCCGCGAGGTTGGCGTAGGTCTTGACGAACTTCGCCACCCGGGGGCTCAGCCCGGCCATGTCCTGCCACACCAGCACCTGGGCGTCGGTGGAGGGACCGGCGCCGATACCGATGGTCGGGACGGCCAGCTGCTCGGTCACCTCGGCCGCGAGGTCGGCCGGGACCGCCTCCAGCACGACGGAGAACGCGCCCGCGCGCTCCAGTTCCTTGGCGTCCTTGAGCAGACCGGCGGCGGCCTCGCCCCGGCCCTGCACGCGGTAGCCGCCCAGGGTGTTGACCGACTGCGGGGTCAGGCCGATGTGGCCCATCACCGGGATGCCCGCCGAGGTCAGCAGCTCCACCTGGGGCGCGACCGCGTGGCCGCCCTCCAGCTTCACCGCCTGGGCGTTGCCCTCCTTCATGAACCGGGAGGCCGCCTCCAGCGCCTGCTGAGGGGAGCCCTGGTAGGAGCCGAAGGGCAGGTCGGCCACGACCAGCGCCCGCTTGGTGGAGCGGGTGACGGCGGCGGTGAGCGGGATCAGCTCGTCCACCGTCACCGGGACGGTGGAGTCGTAGCCGTAGACCACGTTGGCGGCGGAGTCGCCGACGAGCAGGACGGGGATGCCCGCCTCGTCGAAGATCCGTGAGGTGAGGGCGTCGTAGGCGGTCAGCATCGGCCACCGCTCGCCGCGCTGCTTGGCCAGGGCCAGGTCGCGGATGGTGACGCGCCGGTTGGTGACCCCGCCGTACAGGGCGTTCCCGGCGGAGGGGGTCTTGGCTGTGGTGCTCATGATGGGTTCTTCCTCCGTTGTCTCGAAGCACCCGTTGGGGTGTCCCCGGACCTGTGGACGAAAACTGTTGTCGTGCGCGCTCTCACGCGCGGTTCCCCGAAGGGAGGGGTTCCTCGGGAGGAACGGTGTGCCGGGGAGGGATGTTCCCCGTCCCCCCGCCACCGGCCTCCTGCCCACCCGGCGGCGCCGGTGCGGGGAAGAACGGTGCGCGGGGGCGCACGCCAGCATCATCGCACGGGACGGGTCGGGCCGTCCTCCCCGGGGAGGGTGCCTCTTCCGTACCCGTTCGGTAACCCCGGTGCCGCGTCCCCCGTGTCCCCCGTGTCGGACGGGGACGGCTGGTTAGCATGACAGCGGCACCGGGTTGAGCGGCTGAAGGGACGTCCGTGGACCAGCAGACAGCGCACCGGCGCAGGTGGGGCGGGTTGGCGGTGTTGATCATCTGCCTGCTGGTGATCGTGGCCGACAACACGATCCTCAACGTCGCACTGAAGACGCTCTCCGATCCGAACCGGGGGGTGGGCGCCAGCCAGGCCCAGCTGGCGTGGGCGATCAACGCCTACACCCTGGTCTTCGCCGGGCTGCTGTTCACCTTCGGGGTGCTCGGTGACCGGTGGGGGAGGCGGCGGCTGCTGGTGGCCGGGCTGGCGGTGTTCGGCACCGCGTCCGCGCTGACCGCCTACTCACAGAGCCCCGAACAGCTCATCGCCGCGCGCGCCGCGATGGGGTTCGGCGCCTCCATGGTCATGCCGCAGACCCTGTCGGTCATCACCAACGTGTTCCCGCCGCAGGAGCGGGCCCGGGCGATCGGTCTGTGGGCCGGTGCGGTCGGGCTGGCGATGGCGATCGGACCGTCGGCGGGCGGGCTGCTCCTGGAGAACTTCTGGTGGGGTTCGATCTTCCTGGTCAACGTGCCCTTCGTGATCCTCGGGCTGGCACTGATGTTCGTGCTCATCCCCGAGTCCAGGAACGAGGACGCCGGGCGCCCGGACGTGCTGGGCGTGCTGCTGTCCATCCCCGGTCTGGTCCTGATCGTCTACGGGATCATCACGGCGGGGGAGCGGGCCTCGCTCGCGGACTGGGACGTGTACGGGGCGCTGCTGGCGGGCGTGGCGGTGCTGGCGCTGTTCCTGTTCCACGAGTCGCGCACCACCGACCCCTCCCTGGACGTGCGCTTCTTCCGGGACCCCCGGTTCAGCGTCTCCGTCGCCACGATCATGGTCCTGTTCTTCAGCATGGCCGGGATCATCTTCTTCCTCAGCTTCTACTGGCAGAGCGTGCGCGAGTTCCCGCCGTTCATCGCGGGCCTCCTGGTGCTGCCCGCGGCGGTGGGCCAGATGATCTTCGCGCCGCTCAGCCCCACCCTGGTGCGCTGGGTGGGTCCGCGCGCCCTCGCCCTGGCGGGTGTGGCGACGGTCTGCTGCAGCTTCGCCTTCTACACCCAGATCCGGGTGGACACCCCGCTGTACCTGATCATCGCGTTCTTCTTCCTCCAGACCTCGGCCATGGCGGTGGTGCTCACCCCGGCGACCAACGCCATCATGTCGTCGGTCCCGCCGGGCAAGGCCGGGGCCGCCTCGGCGGTGCAGAACACGGTGCGCCAGGTCGCCACCGCCATGGGGGTGGCGGTCCTGGGAGCGGTGATCTCGTTCCGCTACCGGGCGGGGATCGAGCCCACCCTGGACTCGGTGGTGGAGCGCAGCCACGACGTGGACCCGGCCCAGGTGCGGGCGGCCGGTGAGTCCATCGAGGCCACCATGGTGCTGGCCCAGAGGCTGGGCGGTGCGGGAGACGCGCTGGTCGCCCCGGCCAAGGAGGCCTTCGTGGCGGGCCTGCACTCGGCCGCGCTGGTCTCGCTGTGCTTCGGGCTGGTGGGCCTGGTCGTGGTGTGGGTGTGGATGCCCCGGGAGCCCCCGGACCACGAGTCGAGCGATCGGACCGCGAGCAGGTCCTAGCGGGGCGCCGACGCACGACGCGCGGAGGGGTCGGCGGCCATACTGGGCACCATGCAGGTCCACGAATCCTCCCCCGTCTTCGTCGGTCGCCACCACCACCTGTCCCTGCTCGCGGCGGACGCCCGCCGCACCGTCCCCGAGGGCGCCCGCACCGTGCTGGTCCGCGGCGGCGCAGGGGTCGGCAAGTCCCGCCTGATCACCGAGCACCTGCGGCGACTCCCCGACACCCCCGCCGCCGTGGGCGGCTGCCTGGAACTGGGCGCGGAGGGCGTTCCCTTCGCCCCCTTCACCGCCCTCCTGCGCGAACTCGTGCGCTCCGGCGGCCCCGCCGCGGACCCCACCGGTGACCTCGGCCGCCTCCTCCCCGAACTCGGGGGCGTCCCAGGGGCCGTCGGCGAGAGCCGCGCACGCCTGTTCGAGGCGGTCCTCACCTTCCTGGAGGAGCGCGCCGCACCGGCCGGTCTCACACTGGTGGTCGAGGACCTGCACTGGGCCGACGCCTCCACCCGCGACCTGCTCGTCTTCCTGTTGCGCAACCTCGGCGCCGCACCGGTGCACCTGCTCATCAGCGTGCGCACCGACGACCTGCACCGCACCCACCCGCTGCGCGGCCTGCTCCCCGAGCTCGAACGCCTGCCCGGGGTCGGCCGCCTGGACCTGGAACCGCTCTCCCGGGACGAGGTCGGCGCCCAGGCCACCGCCCTCCGCGGCCGGGAACTCGACCCCGCCGACCTCGACCTGCTGTTCGAGCGCAGCGGGGGCAACCCGCTCTTCGTGGAGTCGTTCCTCGCCACCGGCCACGACCCCGCCGGGGCGCCCCTCCCGGACGGGCCCCGGGACCTGCTGCTCTCCGCAGTCGAACCCCTGCCCGAACCCACCCGCCGCGTCCTCGGACTGGTCGCCACCGCCGGGACCCGGGTCCGGCACACCCTCCTGGCCGGTGTGGCCCGCCGCGCCGGGATCTCCGAGGAGGAACTCGACGCAGCCCTTCGCCCGGCCGTCGACGCCCGGATCCTGCGCTCGACGGCGGACGGCTACGCGTTCCGGCACGCCCTGCTGGCGGAGGCGGTGCACACCGACCTCATGCCGGGTGAACGCGTGCGCGCGCACCGCCGCTACGCCGAGGCGCTCCAGGAGGGCGTGGAGCGGATGCCCGAGCGCGAGCGGGAGCTCCAGCTCGCCCACCACGCGCACCGCGCGCACGACCACCCGCTCGCCCTCTCGGCCGCCTGGCGGGCGGCCGACCACGCCGCCGCCGTGGACGCCTACCCCGAGCACCTGGGGCTGATCGAACGCGTCCTGGAACTGTGGGACCAGGTGCCCGACGCGGCCGAACGCGTCGGGGTGCCCCGGGACCAGGTCCTGGTCCGGGCCGCCGAGGTCTCCCTGGTCGCCGGTTCGCTGCGTCGCGCGGTCGGCTACGCCACCGAGGGGCTGGAGGAACTCGGGATCACGGGCTTCCACGACCCCCTCGGGGCCCGCAGGGAGAGCTTCGAACGCGCCTCCCGGCTGCGGCACGCCCGGGGACGCGCCCTCAAGGAGATGGGCCGCGACGGCGCGCTGGAGGACCTGGCCGACGCCCTCATGCTGCTCGCCCACGACCACCCCGACGACACGGCGGTCGGCGCGACCCTGGCCGCCACCCTGATGATGCGCGGCCACCTGGACCAGGCGGGCAGGATGGCCCGTCGGGTCCTCAACCGCGCGCGCGAGCGCGGCGACCGACGGAGCGAGGCGGACGCGCTCATCACCCTCGGCAGCCTCAGCGACCCCCTCGACGCCGACGAGGGACTGGAGCTGTTCGAAGAGGGAATCGGTCTGGCGCGGGAGATCGGTGACGTGCCGGTCGAGATCCGGGGGCTGGTCAACCTCAGCGGCCACCTCAAGAACCGCAACCGGCTGGAGGAGAGCGCCCGGGTCTCCCAGGAGGGGATGCGACGCTGCCGTGAGCTCGGGCTGACCCGGACCCAGGGTGGAGCGTTCGCCTTCGGGCTGGCGGCCACCCGGTTCCACCAGGGACGGTTCTCCGAGAGCGAGGAGCTGTTGACCGGGGTCACGGACAGCGGGGTGACGTGGGCGCGGGCGCTCACCCTGCGCATGCACCTGGAGCTGTACCGCTGGCGGCCGGACGCGCTGCGCGCCACCATCGACGAGTTCCACCGCGTGCTGCCCGAACGGGTGAGCTCCCCGGTGGAGCACCTTCCGGTGCACGGGGTCCGCCAACAGCTGGCCATACACGAGGGGCGCCTGGTGGACGCCGGACGGATGACCCGGGACCTGCTCCTCAGGGCCGCGAAGGAACGCTCCACGACCGCCCTCGCCCACAGCCTCTACCGGTCCATCGTGGTCTGGCACGCCTCGGTCGCGGCCCGCCTGGCGGAGGAACCCGGAGAGGAGGCGCGCCGCCTGGCCAGTGAGATCCGCGAGCTCCTGGACGACCAGCCGACCGCCGCCGAGCACTCCGACTCCCACGCGACCCGGCTGGCCGCCGAGGCCTGGCTGGCCCTGGATCCCGAGGAGTCCCTGGCACTGTTCGAGGCGTCGTTGGGGGCGGTCGAGCCCACCGGCCATGTCGTCGTCGGAGCCGAGTACCGGTTGGCGGCGGCGCAGGCGGCCCTGCGGGCGGGGCACCGCGACCGCGCCGCCGGGCACATCGACACGGTCCACCGCCTGGCGGTCCGGCGGGGCATTGCCCTGTTCGAGAGGCAGACCCGCGCCCTGCGGGCCCGCCACGCCCTGCCCGACCCCGACGGACACGCCGCCACCGGCCCCGCGCCGGAACGGGCCGCGCTCCCCGCCGGGCCCGTCACGGGGCCCGCGTCGGCGCCCGCCGGACTGACGCCGCGTGAGGTGGAGGTTCTGCTGGAGGTGGCGCGGGGGCTGAGTAACCGGGAGGTGGGGGAGGCGCTGTTCATCTCGGGCAAGACGGTGAGTGTGCACCTGAGTAACGCGATGGGGAAGCTGGGAGCGGCCAACCGCACCGCCGCCGTGGCGCGGGCCCGGGAGCTCGGACTGCTCTGACCCGGACCGGCCCCGCGCGACCCGGGCATACTGGGGCGTATGTCCTCCTCCGTCTTCGTCGGCCGCCAGCTGCAGGTCGACCACCTCCTCTCCGACGCCGCACGGACCAGCGCCGAGGGGGCCAGGACGGTCCTGCTCTGCGGTGACGCCGGGATCGGCAAGTCGCGGCTCCTGGAGGAGTACCTGGAGCACACTCCACTGGGGAACCGCGCCCTGGGCGCCTGCCTGGAACTGGGCGCCGAGGGCATCGCCTTCGCCCCCTTCACCGCGCTCCTGCGCCAGCTGGTCCGGGAGGGCGGACCGGCACCGGCCGCCGGGAGCGAACTCACGCGTCTCCTGCCCGGTCGGGGTGCGGCCCCCACCGCGCGGTCCGGCACCGACGACCACGACCGCGCCCGGCTGTTCGAGGCGGTGCTGACCTTCCTGGAGGAGCGGGCGGACCCGGCCGGGCTCAGCCTGGTGGTCGAGGACCTGCACTGGGCCGACGCCTCCACCCGCGACCTGCTCGTCTTCCTGTTGCGCAACCTCGGCGCCGCACCGGTGCACCTGGTGGTCTCGGTGCGCTCCGACGACCTGCACCGCACCCACCCCCTGCGCCGCGCCCTGTCCGAACTCGAACGGCTGCCCCGGGTCACCCGGCTCGACCTCGCGCCGCTCACACGGGAGGCCGTCGCCGCGCAGGCCGCCGCGCTGAGCGGATCGGTGCCGGACCCCGACGCCCTGGACCTCCTCCTGGAACGCAGCGGCGGCAACCCCCTCTTCGTGGAGTCCTTCCTCGCGGCACCCGAGGGCGGCGGTGTCCCCGACGGCCCGCGCGAACTGCTGATGCGTCGGGTGGAACCCCTGGCCGCCACCACCCGAAGGGTCCTCGGTCTGGCCTCGGTGGCCGGGGACCGGGTCGACCACGGGCTGCTCGCGGAGGTGGCCGAGGCCTCCGGAGTGGGCGAGGACGACCTCGACGAGGCGCTGCGCGAGGCGGTCGACGCCCGGCTGCTCAGTGCCACGGACACCGGGTACGTGTTCCGGCACGCGCTGTTGGCCGAGGCGGTCAAGGGCGACCTGCTGCCCGGCCAGCGGGTGCGCGCCCACCGCCGCTACGCGACCGTGCTGGAGGGCGGTGTGCCGGGGCTGTCCCGCGCCGAGTCGGTCGCCCAGCTGGCCCACCACGCCTACGCGGCACACGACCATCCGAGGGCACTCGTCGCGGCGTGGGAGACGGCCGGGCACGCCAGCGCCGCGAGTGCCCACCCCGAGTACCTGGCGCTGCTGGAACGCGTCCTGGAACTGTGGGAGATGGTGCCCGACGCCGCCGACCTGCTCGGACTCTCCCACGGGGACTTCCTGCTCACGGTGTGCCGGGCTGCGCAGGTCGCGGGTGCGCTGCACCGGTCGGTCCAGCACGCCAGCGAGGCCCTGTCCGACCTCGACCCCGGAACCGAACCCGAACTGGTCGCCCGCCTCCTGGTCACGCGGGGCCTGTCCTACAAGGAACTGGGGCGGATCGAGGCGCTCGACGACCTGCGCGCCGCCGCCGCGCTGGTCCCGGCGGACCACCCGGAGCGGGCCGTGGTGAGCGCCACGACCGCCACGGTCCTCATGATGCGGGGCAGCGACGCCGACGCTGAGCGGGCCGCCCGCGTGGCCATCGAGGAGGCGCGCGCCTGCGGTGACCGGGCCAGCGAGGCCGACGCACTCGTCACGCTGGGAGCCCTGCTCGACCACACGGGGTCGGAGGAGGCCCTGGAGATGTTGCGCGAGGGGGTCCGGATCGCTCGTGATCGGGGCTACGTGCAGGTGGAGATGCGCGGACTGAACAACCTCGGCAGCAACCACGGCCGGCGGTTCGAGGCGCGGGAGTCGTGGGCGTGCGCCCAGGAGGCACTGGAGCGCAGCGCCGAGTTGGGACTGGCCCGCAGCGACCGGGCCGGCCTGGTCAACGGGCTGGTCATCGCGCTCCTGAACCTGGGACGCCTGGACGAGGCCCGGGAACGACTGGGCGGAGTCCCGGCGGGGGAGAACCTGGCCGGGGGGAGGCGCCAGACCCTCATCGCCCAGCTGGCCGCTCTGGAGGGCGACTGGGAGACCAGCGAACGCGCGCTGGAGGAGTTCACCCGGCTGCTGCCCCGGGAGACCGCCACCCGGGTGGAGTACATGCCGCACTACTACACGCGCGTGCTGCTCCTGCTCTTCGGACCGGGCGAGCGTTGGGCGGAGGCGGCCCGGACGATCCACGAGGGGGAACGCGGGATCGGCATGCTCTCCCAGGTCAGGTTCAGCGCCAGCGGTCTGTCCACGATGGCGATGGTGGTGTGGCGGCTGCGGCGCCGTGCCGGGGCAGGGGACCGGGAGACGGCCGAGGAGCTGGCGGGGAAGCTGAGGGCGGTGCTGGAGCGGGAGGACTGGCCGGTCGCCCCGGCGGCGATGCTGACCCGGCACGTCAGCCTGGGCTTCATGGAGGAGGACCCGGCACGGGCGCTGGAACACTGGGACCGGGCCCTGCCGCTGGCCGAGCGGACCCTGGGCCTGAGCCGGGCGGAGTGCCTGTTCGGGGCCTTCTGGGCGGCGCACGAGACGGGCGACGCCGATCGCGCCCGGGATCTGCTGCGCCTGACCGAGTCCGTGCTGGACGCGTTCGACGTGCACACGGTCCGCCGGTTGGTGGAGGAGATGCGCGCGGCGCTCGATCGGCCCGGCACCACGGCCCGGCCCGCTGGTCTGACTCCGCGTGAGGTGGAGGTGCTGGTGGAGGTGGCGCGGGGGTCGAGCAACCGGGAGGTGGGGGAGGCGTTGTTCATCTCGGGCAAGACCGTGAGCGTGCACCTGAGCAACGCGATGGGGAAGCTGGGGGCGACCAACCGCACGGCGGCGGTGGCGCGTGCCCGGGAGCTCGGCCTGCTCTGACCCGGCCCGGTCGGCTCGGCCCCCGACGGCCCGGAACCGACCCGACGGACCCGACCGCCAGGCGCCCCCGGGCCGGGGGCGAGCCGGTCAGGCCCGGGAGCCCGCCCTGCTGATCCGGGACAGCGAGGCCTCGACGTCCACGCGTTCGCTCGGCCGGTTGTGGGGGAGCCGCGCGAGCAGGCGGGCCATGGCGCACGTGTCGGTGATCCCGGCGAGGGCCAGCCCGGCGCCGACCAACGCGGCCAGGAACACGGCGGGGGTCCACCACAGGCTCAGCAGCGCCGCGACCAGCACGATCGAACCCGAGACGAGGCGCACCTGGCGGTCCAGGGCCCACCGCTGCGGGCCGTGCACGGCGGGGCCGTCGGCCTCCGCCCAGGCGTCCATACCCCCGGCCAGCACCACGGCGTCGTCCAGCCCCGCCGCTGCCAGCCGCCGCCGCGCCTGCTCGGCACGGGACCCGGTCCGGCACACCAGGACGATCTGCTCGGAGGCGTCCCGGGCCACCCGCCCGGCGTGGTGGTCGAGCTCGCCCAGCGGGAGGTTGACCGCTCCGGGGACGTGCGCACCCTCGAACTCGGCCGGGGTGCGCACGTCCACAAGGAGCGGGGTGGACCCGCTGTCGATCCGGGCTCTGACGGTCGCCGCGTCGACGGACTCGCTCATGTGTGTCTGACTCCAGAAGGGGAGAAGGGGTAGTCCACGACTTTGGTAGGAATTCTACCCCCCGGGGTATGTGACGTGCTTGTCACGGATTCCGGGAATACCCCCCGATACGGAGTCCTGTGCTGGTCAGAGCGTCGGCAGGTACCTCTGGAGCTCGTACGGGGTCACCTGGCGGCGGTAGGAGTTCCACTCCGCCTTCTTGTTGCGCAGGAAGAAGTCGAAGACGTGCTCGCCCAGCGTCTCCGCGACCAGCTCGCTGTTCTCCATCAGGCGCAGCGCCTCGTCCAGGCTCTGGGGGAGCGGCTTGATGCCCAGCGCCCGGCGCTCGGAGTCGGTGAGGGCCCAGACGTCGTCCTCGGCTCCGGGCGGCAGCTCGTAGCCCTCCTCGATCCCCTTCAGCCCGGCGGCCAGGATCACCGCGTAGGCCAGGTACGGGTTGGCGGAGCTGTCCAGCGAGCGGATCTCGATCCGGCTGGAGTTCGACTTGCCCGGCTTGTACATCGGCACGCGGACCAGCGCCGAGCGGTTGTTGTGCCCCCAGCAGATGTAGGCCGGAGCCTCGCCGCCCATCCCCGCCGAGGCGGCCGGGTCGTCCCAGATGCGCTTGTACGAGTTCACCCACTGGTTGGTGACGGCCGCGATCTCGTCGGCGTGGCGCAGCAGCCCGGCTATGAACCCGCGCCCGACCTTGGAGAGCTGGTACTCGGCGCCGGGCTCGTAGAAGGCGTTGCGGTCACCCTCGAAGAGCGACAGGTGGGTGTGCATGCCCGACCCCGGGTACTGGGTGAAGGGCTTGGGCATGAAGGTGGCGTACACGCCCTGCTCCATGGCCACCTCCTTCATCACCAGACGGAAGGTCATGATGTTGTCGGCGGTGGTGAGCGCGTCCGCGTAGCGCAGGTCGATCTCCTGCTGGCCCGGTCCGCCCTCGTGGTGGCTGAACTCCACCGAGATGCCCATGGCCTCCAGCATGTTGATCGCGTTGCGCCGGAAGTCGTGCGCGCTGTTGTGCGGCGTGTGGTCGAAGTACCCGCCCGAGTCGTTGGGCTCGGGGAACTCGCCGTGCTCCGGGAACTTCTTCAGGAGGTAGAACTCGATCTCGGGGTGCGTGTAGAAGGTGAACCCGAGGTCGGAGGCCTTCCCGAGCTGGCGCTTGAGCACGTGCCTGGGGTCCGCCGGGGACGGCGAACCGTCGGGCATGAGGATGTCGCAGTACATGCGCGCGGTGCCGTGCGGCTCGTTGCGCCAGGGCAGCACCTGGAACGTGGAGGGGTCGGGCTGGGCGAGCATGTCGGCCTCGTAGACCCGGGCGAAGCCCTCGATGGCCGAGCCGTCGAACCCGATGCCCTCGGAGAAGGCGGCCTCCAGCTCGGCGGGTGCCACCGCCACGGACTTGAGGTACCCGAGCACGTCGGTGAACCACAGCCTCACGAACCGGATGTCGCGCTCCTCCAACGTGCGGAGCACGAATTCCTGCTGTCGATTCACGATTACCCTCCTCGATGCCGGTCGGTCCCGGCCCGGTCCGCGCACGTGAGCCGTGCCGGGAACGATCTCCCGGGTCCAGTCTGCCGTGCGGATATTTCCGGGGTATTTCCGCACACGCCGACCAGCCTGCCCGGACCTCCCCGCACAGGCATTATGACCGCTGAACCAGGAGGTTCGGGACGGCCTGGGCCAGACCGAGTTCCCGGGCGCGCGCCCCCGCCGTGGCGCGGTTGGGCACTCCGAGCTTGCCCAGGATGTTGGACACGTGCACGCTCGCGGTCTTGGGGCTGATGTGCAGCGCAGCGGCGATCGCCGCGTTGGTCGCGCCCGAGGCCAGGAGCCGCAGGACCTCCGTCTCCCGGGCGGTGAGGCCGGCGGGCGCGGGAGGCGGCACGGACCCGCCGGAGAGCCCCGCCCCGAGGCGGCGCGCCAGGTCCTCGGCCGCGCGTGTCAGAGGTGACGCACCACACTCGACGGCCGTCCCGTGCACCAGGCGGGTCAGCTCCACCGCACGCGCCCGTTCCCCGGCCGCGACGCGGGCCTCGGCCTCGCGCAGCCGGGTCCGGGCGAGGTACACCCGCAGGGGAGTGGACTCCCAGGCCGCCACGGCGGCGGCCCACGACGCGGCCAGGGTCGGGGGCTCGGCCCCCTCGGCCTCGGTGAGCTGGGCCCGTACGGTCGCCGCGTACGCCGGTCGGACCAGGCCGTTGCGAGGGAGCCTCCCCGCGATGGTGCCGACCGTCCCGCCCACGAACCGGACCGCCTCCCCGAACCCCGCACCTCCGCGTGCCCGCTCCGCTCCCAGGCGCGCGGCCTCGGCCATCTGCTCCAGCAGCGGCCACGTGTACCCCGGAGAGCACTCCAGGGCCGCCTGCTCCAGGACGTCCCGGGAGAGGGACAGCGCCTCGGCGAGGTCACCCTCGGCCAGGGCGGCGTCCAGCATCCCCGTGGTGCGCAGCTGCACGACGTCCGTCCGGTACGCGTCCAGCATGGAGCGGTCGCCGCTGGACCCGGCCTCGGCCCGCGCCGCGACCGCGTCGCCCATCGCCGCCGCGGCCCGTGCCTCCACCGCCCGGACGTAGTGCCGGTGCTTGTCGTCCCCCTGACCCCCGGTCAGGTGGCGCCGGTGGACCTCGCGGCTCTGCCGCAGCTCTCCGGTCTCGAAGAGGATCTCGGCGCGGTTCTGGTGGTGGAAGGACCGGTGGTAGGGCGCCCAGCCCAGCGCCTCGTGCCGGGCCAGCGACTCCTCCAGCACGCGCAGGCCCTCCTCGTGGTGGCCGAGCTCACGCAGGAAGTGGGCCAGGTTCCCGGCTCCGCGCGCCTCCATGTAGGGCTCGCGCAGCTCGATGGCCTCCGCCATGCCCCGTTCCACCAGCGGGCGCCCGTGTTCGACGTCACCGTCCCGCATGCGGACCCCGCCCAACGTGATCCGGGCGTCGGCGGCCGCGCACCGGTCGGAGAGGCTGTCGGTGTCGGCCGCGTCGATCGCCAACTCGGCCAACGTGCTGGAGCCGCGGCCGGTGTCGTTCAGCTCCTGGAGGATCCTCCGTTCGGGGGTCGGGTTCCGGTCCTCGCGCAGCATGGCGCCCTCCCGGGCCAGGATGGCCAGGAGCTGGCTGTATCCCGGCATGTGCGGCGGGTGCAGTTCCAGGGCCCGGACCAGGTCGTCGATGCCGCCGTTGCGCACGTGGGAGGAGCGGGCCTGGCCCCGCTGGCGCAGCAGGACCGCCCGCGCCGTGAGGGTCCCGTCGTCGTCGGCGTCCTCGTCCAGGGTCGCCAGCGCCGCGTCGACGAGCTCCAGCGCACGCCGGTTGCGGTTGGCCGAGAGCGCCGCGCCCGCCGCCCGGCTCACCACCTCCGCCCAGCTGTGCCCCTCGACCCGGTCGCTGGGGCCGGGGACCCGGTCCCACAGGGCCAGGACGCGGTCCAGCATGCCCAGGCGTTCGTCGAAGGCGAGGGTCTTGCTGGCCTGGACGGCGGCCCGCCAGGCGGCCTCCATGGCCCGGGGCAGGTCCTGCGCGGCGTGGTAGTGGTGGGCCTGCTCGGCGGCGCGGCGGTCCTCGGGGACGGCGTCCGGGTACTCGTCGATGAGCTGGGCGAAGCGCAGGTGCAGCCGGGAGTGCGGCCCGGGCAGGATCTCGTCGTGTACCGCGTCGCGCAGCAGCGCGTGCCGGAACCGGTAGCCGGTGCGCCCGGGCCGCAGCACGTTGGAGTCCACCAGGACGTGCAGGGCGGCCTCCAACTCGTGCTCGGGCAGCCCCGCCGCGTGGTGCAGCACCTCGTGCTCGATGCCGTCGGCCACGGCCCCCACCGCCGCCACGCGCAGGACCGAGAGCGTGCCCTCGTCGAAGCGGCGCACCGGCTCCAGGAGGAGGTCGCGGAAGTGGTCGGGCAGGTCCGGGTCGTCGTCGGAGGGGCAGGTCTCGGCCGCGGCCAGGGCCTCCACGAACAACGGGACGCCCTCGCTGCGCCGGAAGAGCGTGTCCAGGGCGTCGTGCTCCAGTTCCTCGCCCCGGATCGCCGCGGCCTGGGCGCCCACCTCCTCCCGGGTGAACGGCTCCAGCACGATCCGGCCCACGCCCGGCAGGCGTTCGAGCTGGGGCAGGAGCCGCCGCAGCGGGTGCGCGCGGTGCAGGTCGTCACTCCGGTAGGTGGCGACGAACTGGGTTCCGGGTCGGGAGAGGTTGCGGGCGAGGAAGACCAACAGGTCCCGGGTGGCGCCGTCCGCCCAGTGCAGGTCCTCCAGGACGACGGTGACCCCCGCCTCCCCGGCCACCTGTTCGAACAGGCGCAGCACCTGCTCGAAGAGGATGCCCCGATTCTCCCGGCGGTCCGAGGCGGGTTCGCCCAGCTCGGGGAGGAGCCGGGCGAACTCACCGACCCCGCCCGGCGCGGCCGCGTCGAACGGGGAGCGTCCCCGTTCGCGCAGGACCTGGCGGAGTACGGCGGTGAAGGGGGCGTAGGACAGACCGTCCACGCCGAGTTGCAGGCAGGCCCCGACGAACACCGTCCCGGCGGGCCGGGTGGCGGCGAACTCGGAGACCAGACGGCTCTTGCCGACCCCCGCGTCCCCGCCGACCAGCAGCGTCTCCGGCGGTCCGACGCGTACGCGGTCGGCCTGCTCGGCCAGGAGCCGGAGGTGGTCCCGGCGTCCCACGAAGAGCGGACTGGTATCGGAGAACAGGGGCATACCCCTCATTATGCTCGCCGTGGTCGCGGCGGCTTCCGGTCCTCCTTGGCGCGGGCCCGGGCCTCGGCCTGTTGGAGGCGGGTGCGGCGGCTGAGCTCGGCCCGGCGCAGGCGTTCGTCACGGATCGCGTGGGCGGTGGCGGAGCGCAGATCCTCGAAGGTCATGGTGGTTCCTCTGCTGATGGTCAGGGCCTGTTCGGCTCTGGGGCGGGCGGCCCGCTCGGACAGCTGGTGGCCGTCCTGGGGCGGCGGGACGCGGAGCACGGTCTCCCCGGCTGCGGGGAGGACCCGTGTTCCGCCCCGGTGACCTCCACGATCCGACTAAGAACGGACCCGGCGCATCGGGAGGATTCAGCGGTTCCCCACCGTCTTCGGACCCTCGCGTCCTAAGACGGGCGCAATCCGCCCTAAGCGCCGCCTGACCACGGCCGATTCACCAAACGCCCCGGCATTTCCTTGACTCGGGAGCCCTGAGCCGGGCAAGTGTGTGGGGGGCCGGTCGTCTCCTCCCGGAGGCTGCCTGGTCGGCCCTTCAGCGATGCTCAGGAGGCGTGGGATGACTCGGGTCGCTTGCGGGACCGACCGGCGGGGCGCGTTCGGGCGAAGGGCCGCAGGGGTGGTCGCGGGGCTGGCCCTGGCCGGGCTGTGCGCGTCCCCGGCCTCGGCTGACGGCGGTGGGGACACGGTGGGGCTGTCCCTGTCCGGGGTGGACCAGCCGCCGCTCCCCGGCGAGGAGGTCGTCTACCGGGCCACCGTGGTCAACGGCGGAGCCGGGGAGGTCGAGGAGGGGCTGCTCGCCCAGCACGTGCCCGAACCCCTGGAGGTGCGGGAGGTCGGCCAGGGCGGGGTCCTGGAGGAGGGCGTGGCCAACTGGAGGGTGGACCTGCCCAGGGACGGGGAGGCCGCCTACACCGTCCGGGTCCGGGTGCCGGAGGACGCCGAGCCGGGTGAGCGGGTGGTGAGCACGGCCTGCCTGCTGTTGGACCGGGACGCCGATCCCGTGGCCTGTGCGAGCGACACCCTGCTGGTCGGGGAGCGCACGGTGCTCTCGAAGGTGGGGGAGGCAGTGGACCGGGAGGGTCTGGTCCGCGCGCTGGGGGTGGGGGTACTGATGGGGCTGGTGTGGCTGCTCTGGCGGCAGTGGGGCGCCTCGCGCGGCACCTGACCGGCCGGGTGTCTGATTTGTTACGTCATGGCGTCAGAAAGACGAGGGCTTCAACTACAACGCGTAGTAGTCTACGGCCATGGACTTCCTTTACTCCGCGCTCGTGTTCCTGCACATGATCGGCCTGGCCGGGATCATCGCCGGTTTCCTCATGCAGCTGATGACCGACAACGTCAAGGCGACCAAGGTGCTGCTGCACAGCGCCCTGCTCCAGTTCGTCACGGGTCTGCTGCTGGTCGGTGTGGCCGAGATGGCCGACACCGCCGACCTCAACCACGTCAAGATCGGCGTGAAGCTCGTGATCGCCCTGGGCGTCGTGGTCGTCGGTGTGCTCAACCTGCGCAAGCCCGCGAAGAACCTGGCGATCATCGCCGGGGTCCTGGCCATCGTCAACATCGGTGTGGCGGTCTTCTGGTAGCCGCCCGCCCGACCCGCCCGCACGGGTCTGCCGCCGGTGGCGGTCCGGAGTGCTCCGGACCGCCACCGGCTTTTTTCGTCTGGAAAATCTTGCAGCCCCTTTCGGCCAGATCAGGGCCGTATTTCCGCGTGATCCGGTGTTCACGCGGTGTTCACAGGGTGAGGTCGGTCTGTTACCTTCGTCACCTCAACGCAAACTCTTGCGCAAACTGCAAGAGGATGCGGCACCTCCCCCCAAGGAGCGCACATGAGAACACCCCGCGTCGGCGCCCTCGCCGGAGCGGCCCTGATGGGAGCCGCCCTGCTGGCGGTACCCGGCCAGGCCGCCACCCAGGACGCCGCACCCGTCTCCGCGCAGAACGCCAACGACGACACGATCGTCCACCTCTTCCAGTGGAACTGGGACTCCGTCGCCGCCGAGTGCGCCGACTTCCTCGGCCCCGCCGGGTACGGCGGCGTCCAGGTCTCCCCGCCGCAGGAACACGTGGTCGTCCCCTTCTCCGAGGGCGGCAACCACCCCTGGTGGCAGGACTACCAGCCGGTCTCCTATCGGATCGACAACACCCGGCGCGGCACCGCCGAGGACTTCCAGGCGATGGTCTCCACGTGCGCCGACAACGGCGTCCGGATCTACGTGGACGCCGTCGTCAACCACATGACCGGACCGGCCGAGGGCACCAGCACCGGCAGTGCCGGGACCGAGTGGCAGCGCTACGAGTACCCCGACCTGTTCGGGGACGGCACGGCCGCCTACTCCCACGGTGACTTCGGTCCCTGCTACGACACCATCGAGAACTGGAACGACAAGGACGAGGTGCAGAACTGTCAGCTCCTCGACCTGGCCGACCTGGACACCGGCTCCCCGCACGTCCGTGACCAGATCGTCCGGTACCTGAACGGACTGGTGGCCATGGGGGTCGGCGGCTTCCGGGTGGACGCCTCCAAGCACGTCCCCGAGGACGACATGGGCGCCATCATCGGGGCCCTGGACGACGTCCCCGGGTTCGGCGGCGCCCCCCGGGTGTTCCACGAGGTCTACGGCGACCAGACGATCCCCTACACCGCCTACACGCCCTACGGCCAGGTCACCAACTTCGACTACAAGCGCTCCGTCGCCTCGGGCTTCGCCAACGGCGACATCGCCGGTCTCACCGACATGCCCGACCACGGCGGCCTCACCTCGGACGAGGCCGTGGTCTTCGTCGACAACCACGACACCCAGCGCTACGAGCCGACCCTCACGTACGTGGACGGCGACCGCTACTATCTCGCCACCGCGTTCATGCTCGCCCACCCCTACGGCACCCCCGTGGTGATGTCCAGCTACGACTTCGAGGGCAACGTGAGCGAGGGCCCGCCCAGCGCGGGCGAGGACGGCAACCCCGCCGGGTGGAGCACCGAGGACAGCGACTGCTCCGGCGCGGCGTGGGTCTGCGAGCACCGGAACGAGGCCGTCAGCGGCATGGTGGCCTTCCGGTCCGCGGTGGGGGACACCGGCCTGACCGAACGGGCCCGCGACGGGTCCTCCCGCGTGGCCTTCGACCGGGGCGCGGCCGGGTTCGCCGCCTTCAACGCCTCGGGCGGAGACTGGGCCCTGACCGCCCCGACCTCGCTCCCGGACGGCGAGTACGACAACGCCTCCGGCCCCGGCACCGCCACGGTCTCCGCTGGCCGGGTCAGCGCGACCGTCCCCGCCGACGGCGCCCTGGCGCTGCACGTGGGCGGCGAGTGCGAACGGGACTGCGGCGGCGAGCCGGGTGAGCCGGGCGAGCCCGACACCCTGACCGCGACCGTCGAGACCCGGCCCGGCCAGGAGGTGTTCGTGGTCGGCTCCACCCCCGAACTGGGGTCGTGGAACCCGGCGGACGGCGCCCCGCTGAGCACCGACGCCTCCACCTACCCGCAGTGGTCCGGCCGTGTCACCCTCGGCCCCGACACCGAGTGGAAGCTGGTCCGGGTGTCCCCGGACGGCGCGGACTGGGAACCCGGCGCCAACCGGGTCGGCCCGGCCACCGCCGTCACCTGGGGCCAGCGCTGAGTCCACCGGGCGCCCTTGCGAGGGCGCCCGGTCCGGCTCAGCCCGCCGAGGCGTCCTCCTTCGGCGCCGGGCAGGTCCCGCCCGGCTCCACCGTGAGCTCGTAGTGCCACACCTCGTTGGCGTAGGTCTGGCAGAGCCCGAACCGCGCCCCGTGCTGGGCGAACCAGTACGCGGCGTCGGTCCGGCCCACGTCCACCGCCGCACCCGTGACATGCGAGGAGTCCTCGGGGGAGGCCACCCACCGGGCCGCCTCCTCCTCGCTCCCGTACACCCCCACGGCCGACTCCAGCAGGAACCGCTGGTAGCGCTCGCTGCGCCATCCGCTGGTCACCAGCACCTCGATTCCGTCCTCCTCCAGCGCCGCCCCTGCGGCCTCCCGCACCGCCGCCAACAGGTCCGGGTCGAGCCCGGACAGCGCGGGCACGTCCTCGGCGGGGTCCAGACCCTCGCCCTCGGGGACGAACCCGTCGTCGTCGCCCAGCGGGGTCAGCCGGGTCACCGGGAGGCCGGTCCCCGACTTCCCGCCGTCGCTCGCCCCCGCTGTCGCGCACCCCGCCAGGGTCAGGACCGCCGCGGCGACGGCGGTGGCCAGAACGGTCGGTCGACAGCGCATGGGACGTCCCTCCTCCGTGGACCGGACCCCGTGTCCGGCACCGAAGGCCCCAGGTCACCAGGGGCGGTGTTGCGCGGATGTGTGCCGACGAGCCAACACTTTCGCAACACCTCCCCTGCCTAGACTGGGTCGTCGACCGAGTGACGGGGGAAGCGCATGCGCGTGCTGGTGGTCGAGGACGAGGTCTTCATGGCCGAGGCCCTCCAGGCGGGGCTGCGCCACGAGGCCATCGCGGCGGACGTCGCCCTGGACGGTGACGCGGCGCTGGAGCGCATCGGGGTCAACGACTACGACGTGGTCGTCCTCGACCGGGACCTCCCCGGGACCCACGGCGACCAGGTGTGCGCGGTCGTCGCCCGCGACCACCCCGGCACCCGGGTGCTCATGCTCACCGCCGCCGCCCGGCTCCGGGACAAGGTGGACGGCTTCTCCCTGGGCGCCGACGACTACCTCACCAAGCCGTTCGCGGTGGAGGAGCTGGTCATGCGCCTGCGCGCGCTGGCCAGGCGGCCCGCCGCCACGGTCCAGCCGGTGCTGGAGCGGGGCGACCTGCGCCTGGACCCCTACCGCCGGGAGGCCCACCGTTCCGGCCGCTACCTCCGGCTGCCCCGCAAGCAGTTCGCCGTCCTCGAACTGCTCATGCGGGCGGACGGGGGAGCGGTCAGCGCGGAGACCCTCCTGGAGAAGGTCTGGGACGAGCACGCCGACCCCTTCACCAGCGCGCCCCGGGTCACGGTGTCCCAGCTGCGCAGGGCCCTGGGGGAGCCGGACCCCATCGTGACCGTCCCCGGCGTGGGCTACCGCCTGGTGGTCCCCGGGGAGGGCCGGTGAACGGCGGGCAGGTACGGGTCAGCGCCCGCCTGCGCCTCACCCTGGGCTACGCCGGGTTCCTGGTCGTGGCGGGCCTGGCCGTGCTGGCCGGGGTGTACGTGGTGCTGCGCTACGTGCCCAACTACCCGCTGACCGCCGCCAACCCCAGCGACCTCGGACAGCCCATCGCGGCCCGCCCGCAGATCCTGGAGGCCGTCGTCCGTGTCTCCGGGGGCGTCCTGCTGGTGCTGGCGGTGATCGGCCTGGTCGGCGGCTGGTACCTGGCCGGATGGGTGCTGCGCCCCCTGAACCGGATCAACGACGCCGTCCTCGTCGCGGCGACCGGGCGGCTCGGGCACCGGGTCGGACTCTCCGGCCGCAACGACGAGTTCCGCCAGCTGGCCGACGCCTTCGACCACATGCTGGACCGCCTCCAGGACGCCTTCGAGGCCCAGGAGCGGTTCGCCGCCAACGCCTCCCACGAACTCCGCACCCCGCTGGCGGTCAACGCGACCCTCCTGGACGTGGCCCGGCGCGATCCCGAGGGACAGGACTACCCGCGCCTCCTCGAACGGCTGGACCTCACCAACGCCCGGGCGATCGCCCTCACCGAGGCGCTGCTGCGGCTGGCCGACGCCAACGCCGTCACCGCCGTGTCCGAGCCCGCCGACCTCGCCGCCATCGCGCGGGGCGTGGTGGCCGAGAGCACCGAGGAGGCACGGCGTGCGGGGGTGCGCCTGGACGACGCGCTCTCCCCGGCCCCGGCGGTCGGTGACACCGCGCTGCTCACCCAGCTCACCGAGAACCTGGTGCGCAACGCCCTGCGGCACAACCTCCGAGAGCCGGGGGCGGCCACCGCCCTCGTCACCACCGGCCGCGACCCGAGCACCGGCGGCGCCGTCCTGCGGGTCGAGAACACCGGCCCCGTGTACACCAGGGAGGCCGCCGCCCGCCTGCGCGAGCCCTTCCTGCGGGGCGCGGGACGGGTCGGCGCCGGCCAGGGACACGGGCTGGGCCTGGCACTGGTGGCCCGGGTCGCGCAGGTCCACGGTGGCACCCTGGACCTGCGCCCGCGCGGGGCCGACCAGGGCGGAGGGCTCACGGTCACGGTCACGCTCCCCGCCCGGGGCGCCCCTCAGTCGTCGTAGAAGGCGCGTTCCATCACCGCGCGCGCCCTCCGGGTGGTCCGCAGGTAGGACTCGGTCAGCTGCTCGGCCGGACCCTCGGGCTCGGGGCCCTCCGCCACCGCGCCGTCCTCCTCGGTCCCCTCGCCGTCCGTGTCGACCGCGTCGTCGTCGCCGTACCCCATGGCCTGGGCCAGTGCCGCGCGCACCCGCAGGTCGTGCGGGATCGAGTCACCGCCCCGGCCGCGCACCAGCATCACCATGCCGCGCACCCGCGAGGCCAGCCGCCAGGACCGCTCCAGCACCACGCCGTCGTCGGCGGACAGGAACCCGTGCGCCACCGCCACCGCCAGCGCGGGCAGCGTCTGCGGAGTGCGCAGGTCCGGGAACTCGTGCGCGTGGCGCAGCTGCACCAGCTGCGCCACCCACTCCACGTCCGACAGCCCGCCCCGGCCCAGCTTCGTGTGCAGGGTCGGGTCCGCCCCGCGCGGCAGCCGCTCGGCCTCCATCCGTGCCTTGAGCTTGCGGATCTCCAGCACGGACGCGGGGGAGACGCCTCCGTCGGGGTAGCGGATCGGGTCGATCAGCGCGACGAACGCCGAACGCAGCTCCACGTCCCCGGCGATCGGTCGCGCCCGCAGCAGGGCCTGGCTCTCCCACACCTGGGACCAGCGTCCGTAGTAGGCGGCGTAGGAGTCCAGCGTGCGCACGACGGGCCCGCTGCGGCCCTCGGGCCGCAGGTCCGTGTCGACCTTCAGCGGCGGCTCCGCCTGCGGCATCTCCAGCAGCCGGGCCAACTCCCGCACGATCGCCATGGCCTGCTTGGTGGCGGCGCCCGTGTCCACGTCCGGCAGGGGGTCGTGCACGTACATCACGTCGGCGTCGCTGGCGTAGGTCAGCTCACCACCGCCGAACCGGCCCATCGCCACCACGCACACCCGGGTCAGCACCTCGCCGCCGGACTCGGAGATCACCTTGGTGTAGGCCGCGCGCAGGGCGGCGTCGACGGTCACCTCCGCGATCCCGGTGAGCGCCCGCCCCACCTCCTCGACCGAGGACACCCCCAGGAGGTCGGCGGCGGCCGTGCGCAGCAGCTCCCGGCGGCGCAGCGCCCGCACCGCCGACACCGCCTCCTCCGGGGTGTCGTAGCGGCGCAGGGCCGCGTCGGCCTCGGCCATCAGCGACCTCCTCTCGCGCCGCCGGAGGTCGGCGTCGTCGCCCAGCATGGCCACCGCCTCGGGGGCCCGCAGCAGCAGCTCGGTCACGTACCGGCTGGTCCCCAGCAGCCACGCCATCCGCTCGGCCACCCGGACGTCGTCCCGCAGCAGCCGCAGGTACCAGGGCGTGGTGCCCAGGGCATCGCTGACCTGCCGGAACCCGAGGAGTCCCGCGTCCGGGTCGGGCGAGTCCGCGAACCACCCCAGCATCACCGGCAACAGCGTGCGCTGGATGGCCGCCCGCCGGGACAGCCCCGACGTCAACGACTCCAGGTGGCGCAGCGCCCCGCGCGGGTCCACGAACCCCAGCGCCCCCAGGCGCTCCACGGCCTGGTCGGCGGAGAGCCGGATCTCGTCCTCGGGCAGGGCGGCCACCGCGTTCAGCAGCGGACGGTAGAAGAGCTTCTCGTGCAGACGGCGCACCTCCGCCGACACCCGCTTGCGGGCGCCGGTCAGCTCCCGCACCGAGTCGGAGGTGAACCCCAGGGCCCGGCCCAGCTGCCGCAGCCGCGACGGGCCGTCAGGGGACCGGGGGTCGGGCATCAGGTGGGTCCGGCGCAGCCGCTCCAGCTGCAACAGGTGCTCCACCCGCCGCAGGAAGCGGTAGGCGTCGGACAGCCCCGCCGCGTCCCGCCGCCCCACGTAGCCGTACTCCGACAGCGCGGAGAGGGCCTGGAGGGTGTTGCCCGACCTCAACCGCTCGTCCGAACGCCCGTGCACCAGCTGGAGCAGCTGCACGGAGAACTCGATGTCGCGCAGCCCTCCGGGGCCCAGCTTCAGTTCGTGCTCGGCCTGCCCGGCGGGGATGTGCGCCACCACCCGGCGGCGCATGGCCTGCACGTCCTCCACGAAGTCCTTGCGGCCGGAGGCCTCCCACACCAGCGGCGCGATGGCCTCCGCGTACCGGCGTCCCAGTTCCTCGTCACCGGCGATCGGCCGGGCCTTGAGCAGCGCCTGGAACTCCCAGGTCTTGGCCCAGCGCTCGTAGTACGCCAGGTGCCCCGCGAGCGGCCGCACCAGCGGACCGTTGCGGCCCTCCGGCCGCAGTGCCGGGTCCACCTCCCACAGGGTGCCCTCCGCGTCGGTCTCCGCCGGAACGCGCATCATCGCGGTCGCCAGCCGGGTGGCGGCGCGCTGCGCCTCCTGGTCGTCGGCGGGCACTCCGTCGGCGTCGGTGGCGGGCTCGGCCACGAACACCACGTCCACGTCGCTGACGTAGTTCAGTTCGCGGCCACCGCACTTGCCCATGCCGATCACGCTCAGACGGCACAGGGCGGCGTCCTCCGGGGACTCCGCCCGGGCCACCGCCAGTGCCGCGTCCAGGACCGCCGCCGCCAGGTCGGCCAGCTCGGCGGCGACCTCGTCCACGGTGTTCACCCCGGTCAGGTCCCGACCGGCCAGCCGCAGCACCCGGCGCCGGTAGGCCACCCGCAGCGTGTGCCGCAGCACGGCCGGGGGTTCCCCGTCCTCGCCCAGGCCCAGGGAGAGGTCGGCCGCCGGAGCGGACTCGTCGGGGCTCGCCCCCACGGTGTGCATCAGCCCCCGCCGCAGCTCCTCGCGGTCCGGGGTGCGCGCGGCGTCGGCCCCGCGCAGCTCACGCCAGTCGCCGGGATGGCGCACCAGATGGTCGGTCAGCGCCGTGCTGACCCCCAGGACACGGCACAGCCGGGTCCGCAGGTCGCGTTCCTCCCGAAGGGCGACGCGCACCTCCTCGGGGTCCGGGGCGGCCTCCAGCAGCCGGAGGAGCCCCAGCAGCGCCTGGTCCGGGTCGGCCGCCGCCGCGAGGGCACCGATCACCTCGGTGTCGGCCAGGGCGTCCAGCCCCGCCTCCTCCACCAGCCGCAGGGCCCGGGTGCTGTCACTGAAACCGCGTCGAGCGAGCGCGCCCGCTGTCATGTTGGTTCTTCCGTCCCTTGCCACGCGTCAACGGTAGCCGTCCTGGGGATCCGGACCCCGGAACCGGCTCGGGGCCGGTACCCGAACTGGATACCGGCCCCGAGGGGTGCGACTAGATGTCGTAGTAGAGCTCGAACTCGCGCGGGTGCGGGCGCAGGCGCAGGGAGTCGATCTCCTCGGTGCGCTTGTAGTCGATGTAGGTCTCGATGAGGTCCTTGGTGAAGACCCCGCCCTCCAGCAGGAACTCGTGGTCGGCCTCCAGGGCCTCCAGAGCGGCCTCCAGGGACGCCGGGACCGTCTCGATCGCCGCGGCCTCGGCCGGGGGCAGCTCGTACAGGTCCTTGTCGACCGGCTCCGGCGGCTCGATCTTGTTCTTGATGCCGTCCATGCCCGCCATCAGCATGGCGGAGAAGGCCAGGTAGGGGTTGGCCGACGGGTCCGGCACCCGGAACTCGATGCGCTTGGCCTTCGGGTTGGAACCGGTGAGCGGCAGGCGGATGCAGGCCGAACGGTTCCGCTGGCTGTAGACCAGGTTGATCGGGGCCTCGTAGCCCGGCACCAGGCGGTGGAAGGAGTTCACCGTCGGGTTGGTGAAGGCCAACAGCGCCGAGGCGTGCTTGAGCAGACCGCCGATGTAGTGGCGGGCCGTGTCCGAGAGCTGGCCGTAGCCGGCCTCGTCGAAGAACAGCGGCGCGCCGTCCTTCCACAGGCTCTGGTGGCAGTGCATGCCCGAGCCGTTGTCACCGAAGAGCGGCTTCGGCATGAACGTCGCGGTCTTGCCCGCCTCGTTCGCCACGTTCTTCACGATGTACTTGTACAGCTGGACCTTGTCGGCCTGCTCCAGCAGCGTGCCGAACTTGATGCCGATCTCGGCCTGGCCGGCGGTGCCGACCTCGTGGTGCTGGAGCTCCACCTCGATGCCGGACTCGATCAGGGCCCGCACCATGTCGGAGCGCAGGTCGCTGTAGTGGTCGACCGGCTCGACGGGGAAGTAGCCGCCCTTGAAGCGGGGACGGTAGCCCCGGTTGCCGCCCTCGATCGCGGAGCCGGTGTTCCAGGCGCCCTCGATCGAGTCGATCTCGTAGTAGCCGGTGTTCGCACGCGTCTCGAACTTGACGTCGTCGAAGATGTAGAACTCGGCCTCGGGGCCGAAGAAGGCGGTGTCGGCCACGCCCGAGCCGGTGAGGTAGGCCTCGGCCTTGCGGGCGACGTTGCGCGGGTCGCGGCTGTACGACTCCAGCGTGAGCGGGTCGTGGACGAAGAACGTCATGTTCAGCGTCTTGTGCTTGCGGAACGGGTCCAGGACACCGGTGCTCAGGTCGGGCAGGAGCAGCATGTCGGACTCGTGGATGGCCTGGAAGCCGCGGATCGAGGAACCGTCGAACATCTGACCGTCGGTGAACGTGGACTCGTCCACGTTCTCGACCGGGAGGGTAACGTGGTGGACGCCCCCGAACAGGTCCGTGAACCGGACGTCGAAGAACCTGACGTCCTCGTCTCGGATGTAGGCGAGCACCTCGTCGACGCTGCTGAACAAAACGGAACCTCCGTGCAGATAGCTGAGACGGCGGGTTCGCGGCCCGCACCATCGCGGCCGTGTCGAACCACGCGCCGTCTCCCGGCCTCGTCTTCGAAGCTAAGAGCGCGTGATTTCCACGCCGTGTCTCTATTGTTTCCTGCATGTTACGGAGCCGGTCGCCCGCGTCGACCAGTGGTCCCGGAACGGTGATTCCGCCTGTTTCGGGGCGAAAACGGGGCGTCGGGACCCTCGGGAGTGACCCGCGCCACGTCCCCTCCGTCCGCACGTCACAGAGGTCGCACGGACCCGCGCGCGGGGGGCGACGCGGGGCGGATAACGTGAAAAACATGAGCGACAAGAGCCGGAGCGGCGCCCCCACGGTCTCCGATGACGACTTCCGTTACCGCGGCAACCGGCTGGGTCTGCCCGAGAGCGGCAGCGGGTCGGTGCCCGGGGTCATGCGCCGCCTGGTCGGCCTCGCACTCGACTGGGCCATCTCCGCGATGCTGGTGTGGGTCGCGCTCAGCCTCGGCCTCATCGGTCAGGAGCTGGCCGCCGCCGCGGCGGCCGGGGGCGACCCCGAGGCCATCGCCCTGACCAACTTCACCACCCTGTCCACCCTGGTGGTGTTCGCGGCGATGAACCTCCTCCTGCTCACGATGTTCGGCACGACGATCGGACGCCGTCTCGTCGGGGTCGGTATCACCGCCACCGGTGAGCGCGGCTGGCCCTGGTTCGCCTCCATGGCCGTGCGCACCCTGCTGTTGTGCCTGGTGATCCCGGCCGTGGTCTACGACCGCGACACACGGGGCCTGCACGACCGCGCCGCCGGGACCGTCGCCACCCGCTACTGAGCGGACACGCCCGGTCCTCCCGCTCCGGACGCCGTGCGCACACGCGTGCGCACCCGTACCGAGCTGCTGTTAGCATCCGTTCACGGCATTTCCCGCAGGGACCCCCGCGACCTCGGGCCGTGTACCGCGCGTCGACGCCCCGCCACCGGTGGGTGCGCCGTCCGGACCGGCCCCGGCTGCCCTGAACCCGCCCCCCTCAAGGTCTCCTCGCACCCTCGAAGGTTCGCATGGCTGGAAGACGCTCCGCCCCTCGCAACTCCGGTGCCCTGAGCACCGCCCGGTTGTCCGCCGGACAGTGGGTCGCGTGCGTCGCGACCGCGCTGGCCATCATCGCCAGCCTCGGCGGCTACGGCTGGTACCAGGGCCTGATCGGCAACATCACCACCGCCCAGGTGGACACCGACGAGTGGGACCGGCCCACGAGTGTCGAGGGTGTCATGAACATCCTCATCATCGGCTCGGACGTGCGCTCGGGGGAGAACGCCGAGTACGGCGAGGTCGAGGGGGAGCGTCCGGACACGATGCTCATCGCGAGCGTCAACGTGGACAACGGCGCGGCCACCCTGGTGAACCTGCCCCGCGACCTCATGGTCGACCTGCCCGCCTGTGAGCCGACGGAGGGGTACGAGGGCATGCAGGCCCAGCAGGGCATGATCAACTCCGCCATGACCTTCGGTGGCGTGGGCTGCCAGTGGAACGCGGTGGAGCAGGTCACCGGCGTCCACCTGGACCACTTCCTGATGATGGACTTCGTCGGCTTCAAGGACATGGTGGACGCCATCGGCGGGGTGGAGATGTGCATCCCCGAGCCGGTGGACGACCCCAAGGCGCACCTGGTGCTGGACGCCGGTATGCAGACGCTGAACGGCGAGGACTCCCTGGGCTTCGTGCGCTCCCGCTACTCGCAGGGCGACGGCAGCGACCTGTCCCGGATCGACCGCCAGCAGGAGTTCATGGGCGCCATGCTCCGCGAGGTCCTGAGCAGCGAGGTGATGACCAGCCCGGTCACCATCACGCGCTTCCTCGGCGCGGTCACGGACTCGATCACCACCGACGAGGAGCTCACCGTGGACACCATGGCCGACATCGCCATCTCCATGCGCGAGGTCAACCTGGACCGCGTCCAGTTCGTCACGGTCCCCAACGGCGCCCACCCGGCCGACGAGAACCGCATCATCATGAGCGACGCGGCCCCGGCCCTGTTCGAGGCCATCAACAACGGCCAGGACCTGGGCGGAGGGGACGACGGCGACGCGAAGGACGAGGAGAAGGCCGAGGACGTCCCGGTGGAGCCCGGCGACGTCTCGGTCGAGATCGCCAACAACACCGGGATCGACGGCCTCGCCCTGGAGATCCAGGCCGTCCTGGTCCAGGAGGGCTTCGTGGTCACGGGGGTCGGCAACCCCGAGGCGCGCGTCCCCGAACTCACCACCGTCTACCACGGTCCCGGCGACGAGGCGGCGGCCAAGCTGCTGGCGGACAGTCTCACCAACGCGCAGACCGAGGAGGCCGAGGGCCTGGAGCAGACCCTCGAACTGGTCGCGGGGTCGGACTGGGAGGGCTTCGGAAGCTCCTCCTCCGAGAGCGACCTGTCCATCACCGACGACCTCGGCGGCGTCACCGCCGAGAAGCAGGAAAGCGCCTGCTAGTCCGTGTTCCGACGGGGGCGTCCCACCGGGGACGCCCCCGTTCGTGTGAGCGGGGTCTGACACAACGAGACCGTTCCGGTACCATCCGGGGGGTTACGTCCGAGTAGTCATGGGGAGCCCCCCGTGACTGGTTCCCTCTTCGGGCGAGTTCTCCTCTCATGTCCCAGAACGGATCGCAGGTGCCCTCTTGGCCCCAAGAAACGTGTCGAAGGCCGCCGCCGGGATGAGTCCCGGCCAATGGGTGGCGTGCGGGATGACCGGAGTGGTCATCGCCGGGAGTCTGGCTGGCTACGGCGTCTACCAGGACGTCTTCGCCCTCGACACCGCCGAGATCGACACCGACGGCTGGGGGGACCGCCCCGCGCAGGTGGACGGGGTGCACAACATCCTGCTCCTGGGCACCGACGAGCGCGCGGGGGACGACGCCAGCTACAACGAGCTCAACGGCATCCGCCCCGACGTCCTGGTGGTCGTCAGCATCGACGTCGACAAGGGCGGGGTGACCATGGTCAACCTGCCCCGCGACACGATGGTCGAGATCCCGCCCTGCGACGGGGGCGACGAGGGCGAGGGCTGGAACGGCGGCGTCGACCAGCTCAACCACGCGATGACCTACGGCGGCATGGACTGCCAGGGCAACACGGTGGAGACCATCACCGGCATCCACCTCGACCACATGGTCCTGGTGGACTTCGCCGGGTTCGAGAACATCGTCGACTCGATCGGCGGCATCGAGATGTGCGTCCCCGAGCCGATCGACGACCCCAAGGCGCACCTGGTGCTGGACGCCGGAATGCAGCGGCTCGACGGGGAACAGGCCCTGGGGCTGGCTCGCTCCCGCGACAGCGCGGAGAACGGCAGCGACCTCGGCCGGATCGAGAACCAGCAGCGCATGATCGGCTCCATCCTCCGTGAGGTCACCGAGGGCGAGATCCTGTCCAGCCCCAGCACCCTCTACGGCTTCCTGGACTCCATCACCGACAGCCTGACCACCGACAGCGACTTCAGCACCGACAAGATGACCGAACTGGCCGTCGCGATGCGCGAGGTCGACCTGGGCCGGATGAACATGATCACCGCGCCGGTCACCGACTACCCCGCCGACCCCAACAAGGTCGCGCTGGAGGAGACCGCCGCCCAGGAGCTGTTCACGGCGGTGGCCACGGGCGAGCTGGCCGAGGGCGGGGACGACGAGGCGGAGGAGGAGGGCTCCGGCGGCGTCGAGCCCTCCGACGTGTCCCTGCGGGTGCTCAACAACACCGGGATCGACGGTCTGGGCAGCCAGGTCCAGGGACTGCTGGAGGCCGAGGGCTTCGTGGTCACCGAGTCCACCAACCCCGACCTCCGCGCGCCCGACACGACCACGGTCTACCACGGGCCGGACCAGGCCGAGCAGGCCGAGGTCCTGGCCTCCGCCCTGTCGGTCGCCGAGGTGGTCGAGGAGCCCACGCTCGGGGACGACCTGGAACTGGTCATGGGCGCGGCGGACTGGGACGGCCTGGCCGCCGTCGCGGAGCCCGGAGGAGCCCCGGGCGACATCGAGACCACCTCCGCCGCCGAGGACGAGGTGAGCTGCTCCTAGCCCACCCCAACGAGAACGGGGCCGTCACACCAGGTGTGACGGCCCCGTTCTCGTGCGCTCGGGAGGGAGCGGATCAGCCCCCGGCCTTGTTGCCGCGCATGCCCTTGGGCAGCTTCGCGCCCTTCGGCATCGGGCCCTTGGGCATCCGCATCGCGGGCGGCAGGGCCTTGAGGCGGTAGTTCAGCTCGGCGGTGTCGCCCTTGTCCAGGTTGCGCGGCAGCTTGACCAGCGCGCGCTGGAGCTTGGAGACCGGAACCTGGTCCTCGCCGTTGCCGACCTTGAAGTCGTAGATGGGCGTGTCGTGGGCCACGCGGGCGACGCGCTTCTTCTCACCGGCGATCAGGCCCTTGAGCCGACCGGGGTCGCCCTCACCGACCAGGACCACACCGGGGCGGCCGACCACGCGGTGGACGACGTCCATCTGCTTGTTGGCCGCCACGCCGGGCTCGACCACCCAGTTGCCGCGCATGTTCTCCAGGATCGCCATACCGGCGCCCAGACGGCCGTCCAGCATCTGGTACTGGACCCGCTGGGCGGCGCGGGTGAACATGATGAAACCGACCAGGAAGGCGATCGGCAGACCGGTGAGCGGCCAGATGATCCAGGATCCGGTCCAGACGCCGACGCCGACGAAGGCGGCGAAGATCACGACGGCGACGGCCACCGCGATCGGGATCGTCCGCGGGCTCTGCTTGTGCACGACCTTGGCGACCATGCCGATCTGCTTCAACCGGCCCGGCTGCTTCTCGCCACCCTGTCCGGCGGTCGTGTTCTCGGACTTCTTCGCCATCGTGCTTTCAGGCAGCGCACACCGAACTCGTCGGTGGGGAAGGAGATCCCTGGGCTGCCTTGCCTCCTCTTCGCGGTCGACCTGTGGTGCGGCGCCTTCCGGCGCCGCCAGCTGGGCGCCTTGGAACACCAGGATATGTGTCCGGCTCCCGAGATGCGGAACGGTGGCCCGTGGGCCACCGTTCCAGCTTGGTCACGACTCGGGTGTATCAGCCGTTATGCGTCGCTCGTGGCCTTGGCGGCCTCGGCGTCACGCTTCTCGCGGGCCTGCTTGTACAGGGTTCCGGCGCGGTAGGACGAACGCACGAGCGGGCCGGACATGACACCGGCGTAACCGATCTCCTCGGCCTCCTTGCCCAGCTCCACGAACTCCTGCGGCTTCACCCAGCGGTCGATCGGGTGGTGCAGCTTGGAGGGGCGCAGGTACTGGGTGATGGTCAGCAGGTCGCACCCGGCCTCGTGGAGGTCGCGCATGGCCTCGCTGATCTCCTCGCGGGTCTCGCCCATGCCCAGGATCAGGTTGGACTTGGTGACCAGACCGGCCTCGCGCGCCTCGGTGATGACCCTCAGCGAGCGCTCGTAGCGGAAGCCCGGGCGGATGCGCTTGAAGATGCGCGGCACGGTCTCCACGTTGTGCGCCAAGACCTCGGGACGCGAGCCGAAGACCTCGGCCAGCTGGTCGGGGTCGGCGTTGAAGTCCGGGATCAGCAGCTCGACGCCGGTGCCCGGGTTGAGCTCGTGGATCTTGCGGACCGTCTCGGCGTAGAGCCAGGCGCCGCCGTCCTCCAGGTCGTCGCGGGCCACACCGGTGACGGTGGCGTAGCGCAGCTCCATCTTCTTGACGGAGGTGGCGACCTTGGTCGGCTCCATCCGGTCCAGCGCCGACGGCTTGCCGGTGGCGATCTGGCAGAAGTCGCAGCGGCGGGTGCACTGGTCACCGCCGATGAGGAAGGTGGCCTCCCGGTCCTCCCAGCACTCGAAGATGTTGGGGCAGCCCGCCTCCTGACAGACGGTGTGCAGGCCCTCGCCCTTGACCAGGGACTGGAGCTCGGTGTACTCCGGCCCCATGTGCGCCTTGATCTTGATCCACGGCGGCTTTCTCTCGATCGGGGTCTCGCTGTTGCGCGCCTCCACGCGCAGCAGCTTGCGGCCCTCAGGAGCGATGGTCAACGCGAACCCGTTCCCTTCTGTACCCCTTGACGGGGACCCTCGCGCCCCTCGTGGGGGCTGTGGTCAGTCATCCGCGGGCGGTGGCGCCGGAGAGCATTCCGGAGCCGTCGGTGTGGCTGTACTCCGCCGCGCCGAGGACGTCGGCCAGGTGCCGTTCGAGGCGCGGCCGCACGTCAGCGACGGTGACGGTGCGCCCCAGTTCGTTGGTGAGCGAGGTGACCCCCGCGTCGGAGATCCCGCAGGGGACGATCCGGTCGAACCACGACATGTCATTGTCGCAGTTCACGGCCAGCCCGTGCATCCCCACCCCGCGGGCGATACGGCAGCCGATCGCGGCGATCTTGCGTTCGATCAGCCCGCGCTCGGGGGCGGCGTCCAGCCAGACCCCGGTGCGCCCCTCGACCCGTCGGCCCGTGAGGCCGTATTCGGAGAGGGTGCGGATGATCGCCTCCTCCTGCATGCGGACGTAGGCGATCACGTCGATCGGGTCCGGCAGCTTGACGATCGGGTACACCGTCAGCTGGCCGGGGCCGTGCCACGTGATCTTGCCGCCCCGGTCGATGTCCACCACAGGAGCCCCGGGATCGGTCATGGGACGATCCGACCTCCCGGTGCGCTTGCCCGCCGTGTAGACGGGCTCGTGTTCCAGGAAGAGGACCGTGTCGGCCACCTCATCGGCGACGCGGCTCTGGTGGAGCCGTCTCTGGAGATCCCAGCCCTGGTGGTACGGGACGGGAGTGTCGCCCAGCCATGCGTAAACGAGATCACTCACACCTCCACCTTACGCCCCGGCGGGAGGGGCGGGTCAGGGCAGGATGTCGGATAGCGCACTGCCGCGGCCGGGGCGCCCGGGGGAATAGGAGGACCCGCTCACGCGTTTCCGTCGAACTTTTCTCGAGTTTTTCGGTGAAAGGACTGCGGGGGGCGGCTGTGTCTTCTAGGTTGTGAGTGGGACATGGAACTCCGCGTCAGCGCGGAGCTACCGTGGGCGACGCCCTGTCGGGCTGGCAGGCGTTCGCAGACCCGCAGACCTTTGATGATGGGGATCATCAGGGGATGGTGATTGGTGGGGTAGAAAGACGGGGCGGTGCCGTTCAGGCGCCGCCCCGTCCACCTTTTCCGCTCAGCCGGGAAAGGGGCGGCGCGCGCGGGCCTCACGCAGCGACAGCGCCCACCACACCAGCTGGTCCAGCATCTCCTCCACCGCGTCCTCCGCGCCCCTCAGCTCCGTGACGGGGTCGCCCTCCGCGCCGAACATCCGCTGGGCGTTGTGCAGGCTCACGGAGGTCCGCACCGAGGTGGCGTGCAGCTCGGCGAAGACCGCGCGCAGCTGCTCCACGGCGCGCAGGCCGCCGGACATGCCTCCGTAGGAGACGAACGCGACCGGTTTGGCGAACCACTCCTTGCGCGCCGAGTCGATGGCGCTCTTCAGCGGTCCGGGGTAGCCGTGGTTGTACTCCGGGGTCACCACCACGAACCCGTCCGCCGCGTCGACGCGGGGTGAGAACGCGTCCAGTGCCGTCCCGTGGCCGTCGCCGAGGTCGAGCTCCGCCACGTCCAGGACGTCGAGGGCGACGCCCTGCCGGGAGGCGGCCCGGTCCAGGAACCACCCGGAGACCACGGTGCCGGTGCGGCCGTTGAGGTTTCCGCCCAGGATGACGGCGATCCGCAGATCCGGCTGTTGCATGGGGTTCCTCGTCTTCGGGTGGCCGGGGCAGGGGCGGGGAGGCCAGACCACGATAGGACCTCAAGTCAGGTTGAGGTCAAGCCGGGGTGGGGGAGGGCGCGACCATGCGGGAAAGGCCCGGGCCGGACACCCCGTGCGGGGTGCCCGGCCCGGGCCGGGAGCGTCCTCCCCGAGGGGAGGTTGGGCTCAGGACAGACCGAGGTCGCCCTCGAAGGCGCCCTCCTCCAGGCGCTCCTTCACGGTCTGGAGGAAGCGGCCGGCGTCGGCGCTGTCGATCAGACGGTGGTCGTGCGCCATCGACAGGTAGACCATCGAACGGACGGCGATGACCTCGCCGCCCATGGCCTCGTCCTCGACGACCACGGGACGCTTGACGACCGCGCCGGTCTCCAGGATCGCCACCTGCGGCTGGTTGATGATGGGCGTGCCGAACAGCGCGCCGGTGTGGCCCGTCTCGGAGATCGAGAACGTGCCGCCGCCCAACTCGTCCGGGCCGAGCTTGCCGGTGTGGGCGCGCTCGGTCAGGTCGGTGAGGCCGCGGGCCAGACCACCGAGGTTCAGCGAACCGGCGTCCTTGACCACGGGGGCGAGCAGGCCGCGCTCGGTGTCCACCGACACGGCCAGGTTCTCGACGTCGTGGTAGGTCACCGTCTGCTCGGCGGCGTTGATCACCGCGTTGACCTTCGGGTGGGCCTTGAGCGCCTCCACGGCGGCCAGCGCGAAGAACGGGAAGAAGCCCAGCTCCACGCCCTCACGCTTGGCGAAGTCGGCCGCGGCCTGGTCGCGCAGACGCGCGATCTTGCTGACGTCGACCTCGATGACCTGGGTCGTCGTGGCGGAGACGCGCAGCGACTCGACCATGCGGTCGGCGATGGACTTGCGCAGGCGGCTCAGCTTCTCGGTGCGGCCGCGCACCGAGGTGTCCGAGGTGACCTTGCGCGCGGCGGGCGCGGCGGGCGCCGCGGCGGCCGAACGCTGGGTCTCGGCGGCCTTGAGGACGTCCTGCTTGCGGATGCGACCGCCGACGCCGGTGCCGGTCACCCGGGCCAGGTCGACGCGGTGCTCGCTGGCGAGCTTGCGGACCAGGGGGGTCACGTACCCCTCGGCCACGGCGTCGGTGCCGGAGGCCCGGCCCGTGCCACTGAGCGTCTCGATGTCCACCGACGGGCTGTCGGAGTCCTGCTCACGTGCGGCGGGAGCAGGCGCGGACGGGGCGGCCGGGGCGGGGGCGGGCTCGCTCTTGGGCGCGGGGGCGGGCTCGGCGGGGGCGGCGGGCGCGGGAGCGGAACCGGAGGCCCCGCCGATGATCGCGATCTCCGCGCCGATCTCGACCGTCTCGTCCTCGTTGACGAGGATCTTGGTGAGCACTCCGGCCACCGGGGACGGGATCTCGGTGTCCACCTTGTCGGTGGAGACCTCCAGGAGCGGCTCGTCCTCCTCGACGGTGTCACCGACGCTCTTCAGCCACTGGGTGACGGTGCCCTCGGTGACGCTCTCACCCAGGGCGGGGATGGTCACGGGGGTGCCGGGACCGTCGGAACCGGCGGACGGAGCGGCGGGCTCGGGCTCGGCGGCGGGGGCCGGAGCGGGCTCCTCGGCGGCGGGCTCCGGCTCGGGCTCGGCCGCCTCGGGCTGAGCGGCCTCGGGCGCGGGTGCCGCGTCGTCGACGCCGTCACCGTCGCCGCCGATGATCGCGATCTCCGCGCCGATCTCCACGGTCTCGTCCTCGTCGATGAGGATCTTGGTGAGCACTCCGGCCACCGGGGACGGGATCTCGGTGTCCACCTTGTCGGTGGAGACCTCCAGGAGCGGCTCGTCTACCTCGACGGTGTCGCCCACGTTCTTCAGCCACTGGGTGACGGTGCCCTCGGTGACGCTCTCACCCAGGGCGGGCATGGAAACGGAAGTCGGCATGGATTCCTCGTTGGATCTGGACGCGGTACCTGCCCAGGCCTTGATGGGCAGCGCGGATGTGTGCGGGGGCGGGCCGGTCAGGGCCCGCCCCCGGGGGGTGAAGCGGTCAGTCGTGGACGTGCAGCGGCTTGCCCGCCAGCGCGAGGTGGGCCTCGCCCAGTGCCTCCGACTGGCTCGGGTGCGGGTGGATCAGCTGGGCCACCTCGGAGGGCAGGGCCTCCCAGTTGTAGATCAGCTGGCCCTCGGCGATGAGCTCACCGACGCGGCTGCCGACCATGTGGACGCCCAGCACGGGGCCGTCCTTCTCGGCGATGACCTTGACCGCGCCCTGGGTCTGGAGGATCTGGCTCTTGCCGTTGCCCGCCAGGTTGTAGTTCATCTCGACGACGTCGTGACCGCGCTCCTTGGCCACCTTGGTGGTGAGACCGACGGAGGCGACCTCAGGCTCACAGTACGTGACGCGGGGGACACCGTCGTAGTCGATCGCGGGCGGGTTCTGCCCGGCGATGTGCTCGGCGACGAAGATGCCCTCCGCGAAGCCGACGTGCGCGAGCTGGAGGGTCGGGATGAGGTCACCGACGGCGTAGACGTTGCCCACGCCGGTGTGCAGGTTCTCGTCGACCTTGACGAAGCCGCGCTCCAGGGTGACGCCCTGCTCCTCGTAGCCCAGGCCCTCGGAGACCGGGCCGCGACCGATGGCGACCAGCAGGACCTCGGCCTCCAGGGTCTTGCCGCCCTGGAGGGTGACGACCACGCCGGAGTCGGTGGTCTTGACCGACTCGAACGGGGTGCCCAGCTCGGCCTTGATCTTCCGCTTGCGGAAGGCGCGCTCCAGCAGCTTGGAGCTGGACTCCTCCTCGACGGGGACCAGGTGCTTGAGGGCCTCGACGATGGTGACGTCGGCGCCGTAGGAACGCCACACGCTGGCGAACTCCACGCCGATCACGCCGCCGCCCAGAACGATGACGGACTCGGGGACGCGGTTCAGGCCCAGGGCCTGGTCGCTGGTCATGACCTTGTCGCCGTCGATCTCCAGGCCCAGGGTCTTGGGCTGGGAGCCGGTCGCCAGGAGGATGTTCTTCCCCTTGTAGACCGTGCCGTCGACCGTGACCTCGTCCTTGCCGGTGAGCTTGCCCTCACCCTCGACGACGGTGATCTTGCGGGACTTGACCAGCCCGCTCAGGCCCTTGTGCAGGCCGTTGATGACCTTGTCCTTGTACTGGTGCACCGCGTCGATGTCGATGCCCTCGAACGTGGCCCGGACACCGAAGGTCTCGCTCTCCTTGGCGGAGTCGGCCACCTCGGCCGAGTGCAGGAGGGCCTTGGTGGGGATGCAGCCGCGGTGCAGGCAGGTGCCGCCGAGCTTGTCCTTCTCGATCAGGACGACGCTCATGTCCAGCTCTGCGGCGCGCAGTGCCGCCGCGTAGCCGCCGCTGCCGCCGCCAAGGACGACGAGGTCGAAGGTGCCGCCGCTCTCACTCACGGGAACGAACTCCTAGTTGTGGTGTGGCTGGTGATGGTGGTGGAAGACCGTGGTCCGCCGTCGCCGGTGGCGGTGTGTCATCGGGGACCCCGGCTGCCGGGGACGGGGCGGCGCTGCCGGCTCGGGAGCGCCGCCCCGCCCTTCCGGACTACTGCTTGCGGGCGTAGTCCTCGGCGATCCGGACGAGGGTGCGGGTACCCGCACCCGTGCCGCCCTTGGGGGTGTATCCGTGCGGGCCGCCCTGGTTGAAGGAGGGCCCGGCGATGTCGAGGTGGGCCCACTTGGTGCCCTCCTCGATGAACTCCTGGAGGAAGACGCCCGCCGAGAGCATGCCGCCCCAGCGCTCGGCCGCCACGTTGGCGATGTCCGCGACCGAGGAGTCGAGACCGGCGCGCAGCTCACCCGGGAGCGGCATCGGCCAGGAGGCCTCGCCCTCGGCGGTGGCGGCGGCGACGACCTCGTCGCGCACGGCGTCGTCGTTGGACATGACCGCGAACACGCGGGTGCCGAGCGCGACCAGCTGGGCGCCGGTCAGCGTGGCGATGTCCACGATCAGGTCGGGCTGGTCCTCGTGGGCGCGGACCAGGCCGTCGGCCATGACCAGGCGGCCCTCGGCGTCGGTGTTGAGGACCTCGACGGTCTTGCCGCCGTAGATGCTCAGGACGTCGGAGGGGCGCTGGGCGGTGCCGCTGGGCATGTTCTCGGCCACGGTCAGGTAGCCGACCGCGTTGACCTTCAGGCCCAGGGTGGAGATGGCGCGCATGGCGGCGAGCACCGAGGCGGCACCGCTCATGTCGGACTTCATCGAGTCCATCCCGCCCGCGGGCTTGAGGGAGAGGCCGCCGGAGTCGAACGTGATGCCCTTGCCGACGAAGGCGACCGTCCTGGTGGCCTCGGGGTGGCCGTAGGCCAGCCGGACCAGGCGGGGCGGGTTGGCCGAACCCTGGCCGACGCCGGTCAGGCCGCCGTAGCCGCCCTCGGACAGGGCCCGCTCGTCCAGGACCTCGATCTCCAGCTCGGCCTGCTGAGCGATCTCCTGGGCCGCCGACGCCAGGTCCTCGGGGACGAGGTCAGCGGGGGCGGTGTTGACGAGGTCACGGGTGAAGGAGACGGCCTCGGCCAGGACGGCGGCGCGCTCCACGGCGTCGGCGGCGCCGTCGGCCTCGCTGACCACGGTGAGCGTGGCGGAGGGGCGGGCGGCCCTCTTCTCGGCCTTCTCACCGGTGCGGTAGCGGTCGAAGCTGTAGGTGCCGAGTTCGGCGCCCAGCGCGACGGCTCCGGCCTGGTCGGCGGTGGTCGCGGGCAGGGCCAGGGCGACGCGGCCCGCGCCCTCGGGGCGGGCGCTCAGCGCGCGCAGCGCGGCTCCGGCCGCACGGGACAGGACGTCCGGGTCGACGGCACCGTCGGCGGGCGCCGGGCCGAGCCCGACCGCGACGACGACCGGGGCCGTGACGGCTCCGAGGGAGGCAATGGTGTGCACCTCCTCAGGGGCGCCGCTCGCTCCCAGGAGCGACAGGGTCGAGCCGAGGCCGCCGGAGAAGGCGGCGTCGACGCTATGAGCGCCCGATGCGGGCTCCGGGGCGTCGCCTCCGGAGTGGTAACCGACGACAACCGCGTCGGCGTCGAGCGAACTGGGGGACTCCGTGTTTACTGACAACGTCGTGCTCACGTCCTCGATGCTAGTCCTCCCGCGCCCCCGGCGGTGACGCCGCGCCCCGTGCCTCCGGGGCCCTGACGCGGCGCTCCCCGCCGTCGCGCGGCGTACGGGTGACCCCGGGTGGGTCCGCCTCCGGCCGCGCCATGTGGGGCCTCTGGTCCCTCGTGGGAGGTGTCGCACGCGGTCGGCGGCGCCCGGACACCCTCTCCCCGGCCCCGGCCGCGTGAAACTGAGTGTGAAAAAATGTGATGATGGCGACATCCGGCCGTCGCGGAAAACTATCAGACAGCACGAATCGGCAGGTGAAGCAGCCCCCGGCTGTTCACAGCGCGAGCGCCGCCGCCCCCTCCGCCCCGACCCGCACACCCCGGCAGCCGTCCCCGAACCGCCTCGTCCTAGGATCGCTCAAGCGAGCCTGCCCTCGCCTCTGACCTGCACGGGAGAACAGATGCCGTATCCCGGAACCCCCACCCCGCCGCCTCTCCGCGCCGCCCGCTCGGCCACCGTCGCGCTGGCCCTCCTCGCCGTGTGTGTCGCGGTCCCGGCCCCGGCCGGGGCCGACTCACCGCTGGCGGAGGCGGCCCGCGACCTCTCCTCCGGGGAGCACGTCCACGTCGCGCCGGACGGCCCCGAGGTCTCCGAGGAGACCCTGGCCCTGGCGCGGGCCCGGCTCTCCGAGGCGCGGACGCCGATCCGCGGCGCCCTCCTCGAAGGAGTGGACCCCGCGCGGGCCGTCCACACCCTCGCCGAGGAGGTCGGCGAACCGGGTCTGTACGTGGTGGCCACCGAGGAGCGCGCCTCCACCGGGGGTGCCACGACCCACCTGTCCTGGACCGCCGTGGGCATCGACACCGGCGGCGCCGACCTGGAGGAGCACTTCGTGTTCTCCCACGGGGACCCGGTGGAGCAGATGGTCAGCGCGGTGGACCTGCTCGACGGCGACCTGCTCCCCGACCTCGCGTCGGCCGCCCGCGAGGAGACGGTCTACGTCCACCCCGCCGTCGAGGCGGCCCTGCCCGACCTCGACGTCGAGGCCCTCCGGGAGCGGTTCGACGGCCTGGACGACGACACCCGGGTCGCGGTCGTCCCCCCGTCGGGGGAGGGCGCCGCCACCTACGAGGAGGCCTACGCCGACGCCCTGCTCGAACCGCTCGGTGACGACGGCACCGCCCTGCTCGCCGTCTGGACCTTCGACGACTTCGACCTCACACCCGCCTCCGCCCCGGAGGGCCCCGCGCCCGAGGACCTGGCGTGGCTGCTGCCGCTCGGCCCCGGCCTGGACGGCCTGGCCCCCGCACTCCACCTCTTCGCCGGAGCGGCGGACGGGAACGTGGTGGCCGACGCCCGGGCGGCCCTCGCGGACGACCACCTGTTCGTGCACCCCAGGGCGGGCGCCGACATCACCGAGGCCGAGCGCGCCGAACTCGACGCCGCCCTGGCCGCCAGGGACGAACCGGTCCGGGTCGCGGTCCTGCCCGCCGGAGCCCGGCTGGAGGCCGACCCGGACGGCGGCGCCGAGCCGCTGGCCGACGCGGTGGCCGACGGGTCCGACGACCCCGTCGTCGTCTACACGCTGGACGGTTCCGGAGACGTGGAGTACTACCCGGTGCGCGGAGACGTCACCGGGGCCGAGTACGACCTCGCCACCGCCGTCTTCTTCGGCCTCGACCACGAGAGCGCCCGGAACTCGGTGGACGGCCTCCTGACGGAGCTCGGTGACGGGTCGGTGCTCGCCGTGGAGGAACCGGCCACCGGCCGGGGGCCAGCGACACTGCCCTGGCCCGCCGTGCTCGGCCTGCTGCTCTCCGTCGCCCTGACCTCGATCGGTCTGGTCGGCGTGCTCGGACGACGTCGGACGCTGTCCGCGCGGGTACGGGAACAGGAGCGCCTCGCGTCCGAGCGGGAGGACGCCGAGACCATGGAGGAACTGCGCGCGGAGGAGGCGGCCCGCGTCGCCGCCATCCAGGCCGAGAACGACCGGGGCATCACGGAGCTGGGTGAGGAGCTGGCCCGGGCCGAGGCCCCCGTGACCGGCTCGGTGGAGGAGTTCGAGACCCACCTGAGGGAGTACGAACTGCTCAAGGGGGACAACGAACGCGCGAACGACATCGACCGCGTCCTCGCCGTCCGCCGCCGCATGGAGCAGGCGCGCGACCGCCTGGAGGGGTGGAACCGCCGCCAACGCGACCACTGACCGGGGCGCGGCCGACCGCGGGCGCTCAGCCGCGCGCGGCGGCCGCCGTCACCAGCAGGACCACCGTCACGGCCGTCTCCACCAGGGCACCCAGGACGTCCCCGGTCACCCCGCCCAGCCTGCGCACCGCCCGGTACAGCAGGGCCCCGGCCGCCGCCAGCCCCGCCACCGCAGCCACCGCGCAGGCGGCGGCGAACCCGGGGGAGTGTGCCAGCCCGAGCAGGCAGGCGGCCAGCACCCCGGCCGCGCACACCGCCGCCGCCAGCGGGCGCACCGTCCCCGCCACGAAGGAGCCCAGCCCGTCGGGGCGAGCCGATGGCACCCCCGTGCACGCCAGGGTCACCGCCAGCCGTCCGGTCGCGCCCGCGACCACCGCCCCGGCCACGGCGGCCCAGGGCGAGGCCTCGACGAGCCCCGCCAGCGCCAGCACCTGGGCTCCCACCGCGACCAGCAGGGTGAGCACCCCGAACGGTCCGATGTCGGAGCGGCGCATCACCTCCAGCGCGCCCTCCGCCGGGCGGCCGCTGCCCAGGCCGTCGGCGAGGTCGGCCAGCCCGTCCAGGTGCAGCCCACGGGTGAGCAGCGCCCCCAGCCCCACCGCGAGCAGCGCCGCCAGCGGGGCGGACCACCACCACGCCCCGGCCACCGCGACGATCCCGGCGACCCCGCCGAGCAGCCCGCCCAGCACGGGTGCCCAGCACATCGCCCACCCCGCCACGGCGCGGTCCACCCGCTCCACCCGCACCGGCCAGACCGTGAAGGTGCCCACAGCCATCCGCGCCCCTGCCACGGCGTCGGCGGCGCTCACCCGAGCTCCACCACGCGCCCGGCCGTCACCAGCACCACGACCTCGGACTCCGCGCCCACCCACTGGTTCAGCAGCCCCAGCCGGTCACGGAAGATCCGGCCCGAGCGGGTCGGCGGAACCACGCCCGAACCCACCTCGTTGGTGACCGCCACCACGTAGGCCCGGGTCGAACGCCAGGCCTCCAACAGTTCGTGGACGGCGGTCTCCAACCGCTCCTCGGCGTCCTCGGGCGGGTCCTCCTCCCAGAGCCCGCACTCGCCCATCACCCCGGTGAGCCAGGTGCCCAGGCAGTCGACCAGGACCGCGCCCCGCGCCTGCCTCAGCAGCACCGCGAGGTCCGTGGTCTCCTCGGTCCGCCACCACCAGGGGCGCCGCAGCGCGTGCCGTTCGACCCGCTCCGCCCACTCCGGATCGGTGCCGTCGGGGACCGGTCCGGTGGCCGCGTAGACCACCCGGGGCTCGGTCAGCAGACGCAGTTCGGCCTCGGTGGACTTGCCGGAGCGGGCCCCGCCCGTGACCAGCGCGCGGTACGGCCCGTGCGGCCGGGACTCCGGCCACACCGCGGGCGGGCACGACATGACGGTGCCGTCACCCGGGACCAGGGCGCCCCACAGGTGGGCCCGCCGGGCGAACTCCTCGGGGGACCGGATGCGGTGGTCGCCGCCGACCGCCACCACGGCGGTGGTCACCCCGATCACCCCGGACCGGCGCAGCTCTCCGACGACCTCCGGGCGCTGCGCGGCGTCCACGATCACCATGTCCACCTGCTGGGCGGGCGCGGACGAGTACGCGGACGCCCCCGAGGGCCGACCGTCGGCGGGCGGTCCCCCCGGCAGCGGCCCCGGACCGGAGCGGGCGAACAGCAGTCGGCCGCCGTCCGCGCTCTCCACGAGCGCGCCGTCCGGCGTGGACGTCACGGTGTAGCCGGGCGGGACCGGTCCGACCGCTCCGGCCTCTCGCAGGCGGAAGCGGTCGTCGACGGTCACCCGCAGCGGCAGGCGGCGTTCCGCGTGGGCCTTGTTGCAGGACGAGCAGGTGCACTGTGGGGCTGGCCAGCCCGTGTGACCCGCTGTCCCCAGAAATCGGATACGCACCCAGAAGAGTAAACAGCATCGCGGACCAAGCCTTGGTTAAGCTCGGCGCAGGATCGCGGTGCACCCACCGTGGAACCGGCGACGAAGGGCGGTCGAGGATGGCGTGGACGTGGCGGTACATCGGGACTGACGGTGACCGGACGGGGACGGAGGAACTGCCGGCCGAGTCGTTCACGTCGCGTGGCGACGCCGAGAGCTGGCTGGGTGAGAACTGGGCCGAGCTGGCGGAGGGCGGCGTGGTCAGCGTCGCGCTGCTGGAGGACGACAGCGAGCTCTACACGATGCCCCTCGGAACCGAGTGAACGCGCGGGGGCCCGGCGGTCCGCACGACCGCCGGGCCCCCGCGACCCGGGACGGGGGATCCCGCTAGCCGCGGATGTTCTCCGGGCTCTTGGTGAGCTCCGGGTCGCGCTCCACGCTGTCGCCCAGGACATCGTCGATCCGCGCCATCAGCGCGGCGTCGAGCCTGACCCCGGCCGCCTTCACGTTGCTCTCGACCTGCTCGGGACGGGAGGCGCCGATGATCGCGGCGGAGACGTTCGGGTTCTGGAGGACCCAGGCCACGGACAGCTGCGACAGGGTGAGCCCGGCCTCGGCCGCCAGCGGCTCCAGCAGCTGCACCCGCTCCAGCAGCGTCTGGTCCGCGACCTTGTCCGCCAGGAAGCGCTCGCTCTTGGGGTCACTGGCCCGCGATCCGGTCGGGAGCTCCTGGCCCGGCTTGTACTTGCCCGTGAGGACGCCGCCCGCGATGGGGGACCAGACCAGCTGGCCGATGCCCTCGCGTTCGGAGAGCGGGACGACCTCGGACTCGATGACCCGCCAGATCATGTTGTACTGCGGCTGGCTGGAGACGATCCGGTCGAAGCCCATCTCGTCGGCGATCTTCAGCGCCCGCTCGATCTGGTCGGCGCGCCACTCGGAGACACCGATGTAGAGGGCCTTGCCCTGGCGGACCAGGTCCTCGAAGGCCCGCATGGTCTCTTCGAGCGGGGTGGAGTAGTCGTACCGGTGCGCCTGGTACAGGTCCAGGTAGTCGGTGCCCAGGCGGCGCAGGGAGTCCTCGCAGCCGCGGATGACGTGCTTGCGGTTCAGGCCCCGGTCGTTGCGGCCCTCGCCCACCGGCCAGAAGACCTTGGAGAAGATCTCCAGGCCGTCACGGCGCTGTCCCTTGAGCGCGCGGCCCAGCACCTCCTCGGCCCTGCCCTGGGCGTAGGCGTCCGCGGTGTCGAAGGTGGTGACGCCCGCGTCGAGCGCCGCACGGACGCAGGAGGCGGCGGTGTCCTCCTCGACCTGGGAGCCGTGGGTGATCCAGTTCCCGTACGCGATCTCGCTGATGATCAGACCGCTGTTGCCAAGATGCCGAAATTCCATGCCGAGCACTCTAGTTGGCGCGCTTCCGGCGAGCTCCACGGGGACGGAGGGAGGTGAAGGGCCGGTGCGGTCACCGGCCCCGCTCACGTCGTCGGGGATGGGGATGCCGGGGCGGCCGGTGGATCAGCGGACGCCGCTCGGAGTGGGGTCTTCTCCGACCTTCAGCCGGGGCTTGGGCAGACGCAGGCGCCGGAACTGGAGCTGGCGCATGGCGGCGTACATGCCGATGCCCCTGACCGCCGGGTCGTCCGGGAAGTACTCGGTGGCGCGGCGCTTGACCGTGCGGCCGATCATGACGCCCTCGGCGATGATCGTCACCATCATCAGCGGCCACAGCACGTAGGCGACGCCCACCTGGAAGACCGGGCTGTTGACGAACAACAGGGCGATGATGAGGATCGAGAACGGCAGGAAGAACTCGCTCGCGCTGCGGCGCGAGTCGATGAAGTCCCGGGCGTAGGCACGGGCCTTGCCGAGGTCCTGCTGCCGGAAGTACTTCTCGTCTCCCTTGGGGGCGCCGGAACGCCGGGCGGTCGTGCCGCGTTGACGTTCGAGACGGTCCCGGTAGGCGCGGTAGGCCTCCTTACGGGTCTCAGGGGCCTTCACCGGTCGGCGCGGGGTGCCTTCGGATTCCCTGCGCTTAGGGGTGGGCACACCCTTCTTGGGGGTATATCCCTTAGGTTGGGTGGCCTCAGTGGCCTCAGGGCTGGCGGATTCGGCCGTGGTCGAATCCGGGGCTGCGGAAGCGGAGCGACGTCGGAACACACCCTCAGGGTAGCCGGTCATAGCTTTATGGCGACCGCGGGCCAGACCGCGTAGGGTTGGGCAAAGCGCCCGCTGGGAACAGCCGATGTACGCACCGAGAAGGGGACGGCCACGCCAATGAGCGTGTTTCAGCGACTTTCGATGATCTTCAAGTCCAAGGCCAACAAGGCCCTGGACTCGGTCGAGGACCCCAGGGAAACCCTCGACTACTCGTACCAGAAACAGCTCGAACTGCTCCAGAAGGTCCGTCGCGGCGTCGCCGACGTCGCGACCTCCCGCAAGCGGGTCGAGCTCCAGATCCAGCAGCTGGAGCAGCAGTCCGGCAAGCTGGAGAACCAGAGCCGCGCCGCCCTCACCCAGGGCCGTGAGGACCTCGCCCGCGAGGCCCTCACCCGCCGCTCCGGCCTCACCAGCCAGATGGAGGGGCTGCGCGAGCAGCACGCCAACCTCCAGAACGAGGAGCAGAAGCTCACGATGGCGGCCCAGCGCCTGCAGGCGAAGGTCGACGCCTTCCGCACGCGCAAGGAGACCATCAAGGCGACCTACACCGCCGCCCAGGCACAGACGCAGATCAGCGAGGCCTTCTCCGGTATCTCCGAGGAGATGGGCGACGTCGGCATGGCCGTGCAGCGGGCGGAGGACAAGACCGCCGAGATGCAGGCCCGTGCGGGCGCGGTGGACGAGCTCCTCGCCTCCGGCGCGCTGGACGACGTCACGGGCACCGGCCCCAAGGACGACATCCAGTACGAGCTCGACCAGATGGCGAGCACGACCGGTGTCGAGGCCGAGCTGGAGCGCATGAAGCTCGAACTCGGCGGCGGCAGCGGTGGCGGCGCCACCCCGCAGATCGAGGGTGGCAACGGGGCCGGGAACCGGGAGGGCTCGTGATCGTCCGCATCATGGGTGAGGGGCAGGTCGACCTCACCGACGCAGACCTGGACCTGCTCAACGACTTCGACGCCGCCCTGGAGGCCGCGATCGAGTCGGGTGACGAGGCCACGTTCCGCAAGGCGCTGCACGACCTCCTGGAGAAGGTCCGGCAGGACAGCAAGCCGCTGCCGCCCGACTCCCTGGAGCCCTCGCAGTTCATCCTCCCGCCCGCCGACGCCAGCATGGACGAGGTTCGGGAGATGCTCCAGGACGACGGGCTCATCCCGGGCTAGGGCTCGTCCCCGTACTCGGTGCCCTCGCGTACGCGCTCTTCCACCCCGGCCGCCGTGATCCGTCACGGCGGCCGGGGTGTGTCCGGGGTCATGCGGGCGTGGGGACACGCGGTGTCCCGCTTTAACCCGTTTCTCACCTGCCGGAACTACACTCCGACACATCCGTAGGGGGAGGGAGTCGGCGTGGCTGGTTCGAAGTTCCGTCCGGACCGGGGGCTGACGGCCCGGATGGTCATGACCATGGTCCTGCTGTTCCTGGTCTACGTCGCCTTCGTCGTGGGACTGGTCCTGGCCGGGCTCAACGTGTTCCTGGTCCTGGTCCTGGTCGCGGCGTTCGCCCTGTTCTCCTACTTCTCCTCCGACAAGATCGCCATGTTCGCGATGGGCGCCAAGGAGGTCTCCCCCCAGCAGGCGCCCGACCTGCACGCCATGGTCGACCGCCTGTGCGCCATGGCCGACATGTCCAAGCCGCGGGTGGGCATCGCCGACACCGACGTGCCCAACGCCTTCGCGACCGGGCACAACGAGAAGTCCGCGGTCATCTGCGTGACCACCGGGCTCATGCGCCGCCTCGACGGCCCCGAGCTGGAGGCGGTCGTCGCCCACGAGCTCTCGCACATCGCCCACCGCGACGTGATGGTGATGACCATCGCCGGCTTCCTCGGCATCGTCGCCGGGTTCCTCACCCAGGCCGGGCTGCGCTTCGCCATGTTCGCCGGAGCGGGCGGGCGCGGCGGCAACAACAACGGCCCCGCCCCGGCGGTCGTCGCGCTCCTGGTCGTCCTGGTCAGCGCCGTCGCCTGGGTCCTGAGCTTCCTGCTCACCCGTGCCCTGTCCCGGTACCGTGAGCTCGCCGCGGACCGCGCCGCCGCGTACCTGACCGGCCGCCCGTCCGTGCTGGGCAGCGCCCTGTCCAAGATCACCGGTGACATGGCCCGCATCCCCACCCGGGACCTGCGCCAGGCGGAGCCGTTCAACGCGTTCTTCTTCGCCCCGGCGTTCGCGAAGAAGGGCTTCAGCATGAACCAGCTCATCGCCACCCACCCGCCGGTCGAGCAGCGCCTGGCCCAGCTCTCCGACATCTCCCGCCAGCTCGGTAGCGGAGCCTGACCCCAACCACCCACGAGGGGATCCACCACATGAGCTTCTGGCGCACCCTGCTCGGCCGCTCCGAACCGGTCAAGCCCGACCTCGACGCGCTGTTCGGCCTGCCCTCGGCCGCGCTCACCTTGCGGGCCGGGGTGGGCCTGACCCCCACGGGCTCGGGGTCGGTGGCCTTCCGCGCCGCCGAGGGCGCCGCCTTCGCGGACGTCGAACGCGACGTTACCGCGCTGCTCAACGCGGGGGAGGGGCCCTCGGTCGAACAGACCACCGACGACTACGGCTACACCTGGCTGGTGCTGCGCCCGGGCGCGGCCGAGGCCGCCGACGACGGCGGCGACCCCTCGGGCGGTGAACTCGTGGACACCGACATCACCGGCCTGGTCACCGACCTGCACGCGGTCAACTCGACCCTGGAGGTCGACGGGTACGGGCCCTCCCTGCTCTGCTCCCTGGTCGGTTTCACCGACTCCCGCGGCCGTTCCGTGGGCCTGGTCTACCTGTACAAGCGCGGCACCTTCTACCCGTTCGCGCCCCAGGGCGGCCAGCGCCGCGACAACGCGCTGGAGCTCCAGGTGGAGGCGGCCGTGGGGGACGACCTGCCGATGGAGAAGGACCGTTCCCGCTGGTTCCCGGTCTACGGCGCCCCGGGCCTCTGAGGCGGGGCCGTCCGGAGATGGCATCCGGGGCCGGGACAAATTACCCTTGGAGGTACGAGCACACCCGTGCGTCACCGAGGCCACACGTGCACCGTGCGGCCGAGGTGCCAGCGCGAACACAGCGGCCACACGACGGAATGCCACACCGGCCTCCGACGTTGGGACCCGTTGAAGAGGACTGGACCCGCCGACGCGGGCCGATCCGGTAAGCGACCGGGGTCGCCAGACGGCCGCAACCCCTTTCCAGAGGAGCTTTACAACATGACGGTTCAGAGCGAGGCCACCGCGCAGGGAGTCATCCTCACCGATGGTGCGGCCGACAAGGTTCGGACGCTCCTTGACCAGGAGGGCCGGGACGACCTGCGCCTGCGCGTGGGCGTCCAGCCCGGTGGTTGCTCGGGGCTGCGTTACCAGCTCTACTTCGACGAGCGCGACCTCGACGGCGACGTCATCGCCGACTTCGACGGTGTCGAGGTCGTCACCGACCGCCGCAGCGCCGCCTACCTCATCGGCGCCACCATCGACTTCGTGGACACCATCGAGAAGCAGGGGTTCACCATCGACAACCCCAACGCGACCGGCTCCTGCGCCTGCGGTGACTCCTTCAACTAGGAGTCCCCGGCTCCCCGAGGGAGCGCTCAGGTTCTCGGAACCACAGGGGGAGGGCGGACGCGGACGAGCGTTCGCCCTCCCCCTCTGGGTACCCTTGGCTGGTCCCGACGGGCACGTCCCCGGCATGCCCTGAACAGCTCGCCGGATCGTCCACGAGCGATCCACCTCGCCAGCAAGGAGCCCACGTCCCGTGCGTATCGCGGTTGCCGGATCCATCGCCACCGACCACCTGATGACCTTCCAGGGTCGGTTCGCAGAGCAGATCATCCCTGAGCAGATCCAGCAGTTGTCCCTCTCCTTCCTCATCGACGAGCTGGACGTTCGCCGCGGCGGCGTCGCGGCCAACATCTGTTTCGGCATGGGCGGGTTCGGTCTGAGCCCGGTCCTGGTCGGTGCCGCCGGCGCCGACTTCGAGGAGTACCGCTCCTGGCTCGACCGCCACGGCGTCGACACCTCGGCGGTGCACATCTCCGAGTTGCGTCACACCGCCCGGTTCGTCTGCACCACGGACCTGGACCAGAACCAGATCGCCTCCTTCTACACGGGCGCGATGGCCGAGGCCCGCAACATCGAGCTCCAGCCGATCTCCGACCGCGTCGGCGGCCTCGACCTCGTCCTGATCGGCGCCGACGACCCGGCGGCGATGGTCCGCCACAGCGAGGAGTGCCGGACCCGCTCCATCCCCTTCGCCGCCGACCCCTCGCAGCAGCTGGCCCGTATGGAGGGCCCGGAGGTGCGCACCCTCATCGAGGGCGCCGCCTTCCTGTTCACCAACGAGTACGAGAAGGCCCTGGCCGAGCAGAAGACCGGGTGGTCCGACGCCGAGATCCTGTCCCTCGTCGGCACGCGCGTGACCACCCTCGGGGCCAAGGGCGCCCGGATCGACCGCGAGGGCGAGCCGAGCGTCCACGTGCCCTCGGCGGCCGTGGACGAGCTCGTCGACCCCACCGGCATGGGCGACGCCTTCCGCGCCGGTTTCCTGTCCGCCCACTCCTGGGGCCTGTCCCTGGAGCGCGCGGCCCAGGTCGGCAACGCCACCGCCGTGCACTGCCTGGAGGCCGACGGCCCCCAGGAGTACACGCTGACCGGCGCCTCACTGCTAGAGCGTCTGGAGCGCTCCTACGGCGCCGAGGCCGCCGACGAGGTCCGCCCCTTCGTGTGACCCGGGTCCTCCCCGGCCGGAAAAGCACGCACTCTGGTCGGGGTGGTACCCCGGAGCCCGTAAAGTGGATGGCTGTGACCCGCACGGGGACTCCCCGTGCCCGCCCGGTGCGTTGAAACGCGTGCCGGGTCATTCGCCCGAACCGCTCGCGCCGGGTCACGCGCGGCGGTGGGGAACCCGCTTCCGACCCGCACCGCGGGACACCGGGGCTCGGGCGCCCTGAGCGCCTCCCAGATCTAGGCCAGCCTTACCTGGGATTCCCTGATTCACCCTGAAAGGACTTCGCATGCGCTACACCGGACCGAAGGTGCGGTTGTCCCGGCGCGCCGGCACCCCGCTGACCCGTAAGGCGGTCAGCTACTTCGAGAAGCGTCCGTACCCGCCCGGCGAGCACGGTCGTCGCGTCCGACGCAACAGCAGCGACTACGCCGTTCGGATGGCGGAGAAGCAGAAGGTGCGCTGGTACTACGACCTGACCGAGAAGCAGCTGGTCAGGATCTACGAGAACGCCAAGAAGCGTCCCGGCCGTACCGGTGAGGAGATGCTCGGCGAGCTCGAGCTGCGTCTGGCCACGGTCGTGCTGCGCGCCGGTCTGGCCGCCTCGATCTACGCCGCGCGTCAGTTCATCAACCACGGTCACATCACCGTGGACGGCAAGAAGGTCGACATCCCGTCGTACCAGGTCAAGCCGGGCCAGATCATCAGCGTTCGGGAGAAGTCCCGCTCGATGGTCCCGTTCGTCGAGGCCGCCGAGGGCATCCACGCCGACGACAAGATCGCCGGTTACCTCGCCGTGAGCCACAAGGACCTGCGCATCGCGGTCGTCGACCGCCCCAAGCGTGAGCAGATCCCCGTGCCCTTCGACGAGCAGCTCGTCGTCGAGTACTACGCTCGCTAGACGGTTCCCGCGGTCGCGGTTCCCCTCCTCGGGGGCGGAACCGCAGTGTGGGAGAGGCCGCGTGGACCCCGTGTCCGCGCGGCCTTCGCCTTGTCCGGTACCTCCCTCCTCCGGCCCCCGTCGGGGGGCAGAGGGAGGGGGATCGGGTACTCACGCCGCCCCCGGAAACCGGGCGGCGTGAATCGTTATCGCAACGGGACCGAAAGTCCGGTCCGGTGTTCCGGTCGCGTCGTCGGGGTCAGTACATCCGCCGGATGTGAAAAGCGCTACCCCGCGCCAGCGGCCGCTCGACGACGAACTCGTGCATCTTCATCCGACACCAGGACGGTATGTCCGCGCTCGCCGCGGGATCGTCCGCGGTGACCGCGATGACCGCCCCGATAGGCACTTCGTGCAGTCGGGCGGCCAGCATGATGATCGGGATCGGGCACTTGAGCCCCACCGCCTCCACGGTGACCAGAGGCTGCTGAGCAGTCGGTCGCTCGGGCACGTCCACCCCCATTCGGTTGTCGTCCTGTGGCCCAATCTTGACCCGGCGCGCGCCAAAAGGCGCACCCGGTTAAGGGTGTCGTAAACCCAGCGATACGCTCGCCTTGGCCTCGTCCCGCGATCGCGCGCACCACCGCCCCGAACGGAGATGCGCACGTGAGCGAACGAGGGCCCGGGGGATCGCCGGGCCGCGCCTCGTAGCCAGCCGGGAGGACCTCCCTCGGGGGCGACCTGGCCCGGCTCCGTGGGGCCGCCGAACGTTTCGAGAGGGCGCGTCTGGCAACACGCTGACCAGGCAAGCCCATGAACGGCACGCTGGGCGGTTCGCGATAATGTTTCCCCCTGACAAGCTTTGGATACTTAGGCCGCCCGTGGAGAATCCACGGGCTTCACCGCTGGGAAGGCAATCCGTGAGTCCGACCCGCCAAAAAAATCGGCGCTCAACTCTGCGCCGATGGGCACCACGCGGCGCCGCGCTCGCCGTGCTGGGGCTGGCCGCGACCGGCTGCGCGTCGAACGATCTCACTCGTTTGGGCATGCCGGAGCCGATCACCGAGCAGGCCGAGCGTGTTCTCTCGCTCTGGCAGGGCTCGTGGGTGGCGGCGTTCGCGGTCGGCGTCCTTGTGTGGGGACTGTTCATCTGGACAATCCTCTTCCACCGCAAGCGCTCTGAGCAGTTGCCGCCGCAGGTGCGGTACAACATGCCCATCGAAGCGCTGTACACCGTTCTGCCGATCGTCGTCATCTCGGTGCTCTTCTTCTTCACCGCGCGAGACCAGGCCTACCTGCTCGACACCGAAGAGCCCGCCGACGTCCACGTAGAGGTCGTGGCCTTCCAATGGGCCTGGCAGTTCAACTACATGGACGACACCAAGGAGAACGGTGGCGACGTGCTCTTCTCCGAGGTTGGTATCCCCAACCCGGACGGCACCGCCAACCGTGACACCCAGACGACCCTGGTCCTCCCCGAGGGCGCGGTCGTCCACTTCGACCTCCACTCTCCCGACGTCATCCACTCCTTCTGGATCCCGTCCTTCGGGTTCAAGATGGACGTCGTCCCGGGCCGTGACAACTCCTTCCAGGTCAACCTCAATGAAGGTTCCGAGGGCGAGTACGTCGGGCGTTGCGCCGAGCTGTGCGGTGTGGACCACACCCGCATGCTCTTCAACGTCGAGGTCCTCCCGCAGGACGAGTACGACGCCTGGGCCGCCGAGCAGGAGACCAAGGCCGCGGAGGCCGCGGAGGCCGACGAGGCCGCTGCTCTGGAAGCCGCCGAAGCCGCCGAGTCCGAGGGCGCCGCGACCGACGACGCCGAGGGCACGGGTGCCGACGGCACCGACGCTGAGGGCACGGGCGCCGAGGCGACCGAGTCCGAGGAGAATGACGAGTAAATGACCACGACGGCAACCGAACCCCGCACTGACGGTCAGGCACCGTCACGCAAAGGGTCGATCATCGTCAACTGGCTGACGTCGACCGACCACAAGGTCATCGGGTACATGTACCTGATCACCTCCTTCGCGTTCTTCCTCTTCGGAGGAGTGCTGGCGCTCCTGATGCGCCTGGAGCTGTTCACCCCGGGCATGCAGTACATGTCCAACGAGCAGTTCAACCAGCTCTTCACGATGCACGGCACGATCATGCTGCTGATGTTCGCGACCCCGCTGTTCGTCGGGTTCTCGAACATCCTCATGCCGTTGCAGATCGGCGCCCCCGATGTGGCCTTCCCCAGGATCAACCTGTTCGGCTACTACCTGTTCCTCTTCGGCAGCCTCATCGCGATCAGCGGCTTCCTGACCCCGGGCGGCGCGGCCAGCTTCGGCTGGTTCGCCTACACCCCGCTCTCCGACGCGGTCCGCTCGCCGGGCCTCGGCGGTGACCTGTGGATCCTGGGTCTGGCCGTCTCCGGTCTGGGCACGATCCTCGGTGCGGTCAACTTCATCACCACCGGCCTGTGCATGCGCGCGCCCGGTATGACGATGTTCCGCATGCCGATCTTCACCTGGAACACCCTGCTCACCAGCGTCCTGGTGCTCATCGCGTTCCCGGTCCTGACCGCCGCGCTGATCGCCCTGGGCGCCGACCGCATGGTCGGTACGCAGGTCTTCAACGCCGAGCACGGTGGCGCCATCCTGTGGCAGCACCTGTTCTGGTTCTTCGGCCACCCCGAGGTGTACATCATCGCGCTGCCGTTCTTCGGCATCGCGACGGAGATCCTCCCGGTCTTCAGCCGCAAGCCGATCTTCGGCTACAAGAGCCTGGTGGCGGCGACCATCGCCATCGCCGGCCTGTCCGTGACCGTGTGGGCCCACCACATGTTCCCGACCGGCGCCGTGCTCCTGCCCTTCTTCTCGTTCATGACGTTCCTCATCGCGGTTCCGACCGGTGTGAAGTTCTTCAACTGGATCGGGACGATGTGGCGCGGGCAGCTCACCTTCGAGACGCCGATGCTGTTCACGATCGGCTTCCTGGTCACCTTCCTCTTCGGTGGTCTGACCGGTGTGCTGCTGGCCTCGCCGCCGATCGACTTCCACGTCACCGACTCCTACTTCGTGGTGGCGCACTTCCACTACGTGGTGTTCGGCACCGTGGTGTTCGCGATGTTCGCGGGCTTCTACTTCTGGTGGCCCAAGTTCACCGGGCGGATGCTCAACGAGAAGCTGGGCAAGTTCCACTTCTGGCTGCTCTTCCTGGGCTTCCACGGCACGTTCCTGGTGCAGCACTGGCTGGGCGCGATGGGCTTCCCGCGTCGTTACGCGGACTACCTGGCCACGGACGGCTTCACCGAGCTGAACCAGATCTCCTCGATCTCGTCGTTCGTGCTGGCCGCCTCGACGCTGATCTTCTTCTGGAACATCTACGTCACCGCGAAGAAGGCGCCGCTGGTCACCGTGGACGACCCGTGGGGCTACGGCTGCTCGCTGGAGTGGGCCACCTCGTGCCCGCCGCCGCGACACAACTTCACGTCGCTGCCCCGCATCCGGTCCGAGCGTCCGGCCTTCGACCTCAACCACCCGCACGCGGCCGCACCCGGTGCCGTCGCCGCCGGTGCCGAGAAGAAGTAGGGGGTAGAGCACATGAAGATGCAGGCCTACCTGTTCATGGGTATCTCGACCTTCTTCGGTCTGGCCGCCGCGCTGTACATCTACTGGTCCCTCCTGGAGACCGGTGAGATCGAGTGGGCGGGTACCACCGCCCTCGTGGTCTCCATCGGCTTCGGCTGGATGATCGGCTTCTGGCTCTGGCAGTCGGCCCGCCACAGCGAGCACCACCACGGCCTCCCGGCCGAGGAGCGGCTCGACGGCGAGATCGCCGAGAACGCCGGCGAGTACGGGTTCTTCAGCCCGCACAGCTGGTGGCCGATGTTCGTCGCGATGGCCGTCGCCTTCACGGCGGTCGGCGTGGCGATCGGCTGGTGGATGGTGTTCATCGGCTTCTTCGCCGTCATCCTCACCTCGCTGGGCTGGGTCTTCGAGTACTACCGCAAGGAGTTCCAGCACTGACGTGCGCACCCCGCAGGGTCGTCACTCTTCGAGAGATGACCACTACGCGGGGTAGGATGTGCGTGTCACCGCCCCGGTGGCCGGACCGGTCGTCCCAGACGACCTCCGGGCACCGGGGTACTCTTTTTCGGTGGCCCCCACGTGACGACTGCTCCGCAGGTCACGACGCATCCAGGCCCTGTCGGCGTCGCGCCGGTGCGCTCGCTCCGCTCGCGTCCGGGCCCCGTACGGACGCTGGAGGTCCTTGGCGTGAAGCGACGAACCGCCCCTTCCCGAACGGCCGCGGCGGCGGCAGTCCTCGTGATCCTCGCGTCGGCGTGCACCTCCGGGGGAGGGGACGGTCCCGGGGGCACCTCGGCCCCCGAGGAGGTCGAGCGGGGGCCGGAGGTGGCGATCACCCCCGCGCCGGGCGCCACCGGGGTCCCGCCGAACACCCCGGTCCGGGTCGAGGCCGTGGACGGCGCCATCACCGACGTGCGGATCGAGCAGAGCACCGAGGACGGGGACACCGCCGAGGAGGGCGGACAGGGCCAGGAGGCCGAGGACCCCTTCCCCGTCACGGGCACGCTCAACGAGGCCGGGGACGCCTGGGTCAGTGACTGGAACCTGCGTCCCGGGGCCTCCGTCAGTGTCGTGGTGACCGCCGCCGACGAGGAGGGGGAGGAGTCCGAGGTGGTCTCGGAGTTCACCACCCTGGAGTCGGAGCCCGGTCACCGCCTCGAACTCGCCTCCAACTTCCCGAGCAGCGGTGACGTGGTCGGGGTGGGCATGCCCGTCATCGTCAACTTCGACGTGCCCGTCACCAACAAGGCGCAGGTGGAGAACTCCATCCAGGTCACGGCCGAGGAGGAGACCGAGGGCGCCTGGAACTGGGTCACCGACGAGATGGCGGTCTTCCGGCCCAAGGAGTACTGGGACCCCTACCAGCAGGTCACCGTGGACCTCAGACTCGCGGGGGTGGAGTCCTCCGAGGGGGTCTACGGCGTGGAGAACCACCGCATCGAGTTCGAGGTGGGGCGCGAGCTGGTCTCCACGATGCACGTCCCCGACCACGAGATGAGCGTGTCGATCGACGGCGAGACCGTCCGCACCATCCCGGTCAGCAACGGGTCCGCCGACGAGCGCTTCAACACCACGACCTCCGGGACCCACCTGACCATGGAGAAGTACCAGTCGCTGGTCATGGACTCCGCGACCGTGGGCATCCCGGAGGGATCGCCCGGCTACTACCGGCTGGACGTGGACTGGGCGGTCCGCACCTCCAACAGCGGCGAGTTCACCCACGCCGCCCCCTGGAACGCGGGGAACCTCGGCGGCGCCAACACCTCCAACGGCTGCACGAACATGTCCGTGGAGGACGCCCGCTGGTACCACAACCAGACGCTCATGGGCGACATCCTGGAGACCACCGGCACCGACCGCGACCTGGAGTGGGACAACGGGTGGGGCTTCTACCAGCGCTCTTGGGAGGAGTGGCTGTCCCACAGCGTCACCGGTGAGCCCCAGAGCACGGACGGCTCCGGCACCCCCGGGTCCGTCCACGGCGAGGGCCTCTAGGAGGCAGGGCGTCGGCGCGGAGGGCGTCCGGTCAGTCCCGGACCGGCTCCGCGCCGCTGAGAAGGCCGTCCAGGCGTTCGAGGGTGCGGTCCCAGGACCACTCGGCGGCCACCCACTCCCGGCCGCGTGCGCCCATCTGGGCGGCGCGGTCGGGGTCCCTCAGGAGCCGGATGAGGGCCCGGGCGGTCGGTCCGGGCACCGACCCGTCGACCACGTGCCCCGTCTCGCCCTCCAGGACCGCGTCCGGGGCGCCGCCGGAGGCCCCGGCGACCACCGGCAGTCCGGTGGCGGACGCCTCCAGGTAGACCATGCCCAGGCCCTCCACGTCCAGACCGCCCCGGCGGGTGCGGCAGGGCATGGCGAAGACGTCGCCGGCGTCGTAGTGGGCGGGGAGCCGGTCGGCGGGGACGGGACCGGTGAAGCGCACCGAGTCCGTGCCGCTGGCCGCCGAGCGCAGCCGGGGCGCGAGGGGGCCGTCCCCGACGAACAGCAGGACCGCGTCGGGCACGTCGGCCAGCACGCGGGGCCAGGCCCGCAGCAGGGTGTCCTGCCCCTTGCGCGGCACCATCCGGGACACGCACACGACCACCGGGCGCGAACCCAGGCCCAGCTCCCGGCGGACCTCCTCGCCGCCGTAGCCGGGACGGAAGCGCTCGGTGTCGACCCCGGGGGCCAGACGCCGCATCCGGGCGGTGGCGGCGGGGGAGAGCGAGCGGGCCAGCCGCCTCCGGGTGTACTCGCCCAGGTAGGTGACGGTGTCGACGCCGTCACCGATCCGCCGCAGCGCCGAACTCGCTCCGGGGACCACGGTCCAGCCGGTCTCGTGTCCGTGGGTGAGCGCCACCTGGCGCCGCACCCGGGAGCGCAGCCCGGCGGCGAGCAGGCCCAGGGGGGCGGCGGCCCCGTAGAGCACGGAGTCGCACTCCTCCATCTCCGCGATGACCCGGGACCGCCGGGCCACCCCCGGCGTGGGGAGCAGTACCGAGGCCGAGTCGCGCACGACGGGGAACGGCTGGTGCAGGTCGAAGTACGGGTCGGCGCGCAGGTCCTCGGCGGCGGGGGAGGAGCAGTAGACCAGCACCGACCCCGGGGGGCGGCGCCGGGCCAGCTCGTGCACGAAGGACTCGATCCCGCCCGGGCGCGGAGGGAAGTCGTTGGTGATGATCAGGGTTCGCGACACCTGAGCGAGTCTAGGCGCCCGGACACGGGAAGGGCCCCCGGGAAACGGGGTGGTTTCCCAGGGGCCCTCCGCCGGTCGTCCGGCCGCGGGTGCGCGGTGGCGTGTCCTAGGGCCGGACCGCCGCGACGAAGTTGGACCGGTAGTAGTCGCTCAGCTGCACCGTACCGATGGGGCGGGCGGACGTGGAGGCGTGCACCATCACGCCGTCGCCCGCGTACAGACCCACGTGGCTCGGGTTGGGGCCGTAGAAGAAGATCAGGTCACCGGGCTGCATGTTCTCCCAGGAGACGCGCTGACCGGCGTTGATCTGGTCGTAGGTGGTGCGCGGCAGGTTCACGCCCGCCTGGGCCCAGGCGGCCTGGGTCAGGCCGGAGCAGTCGTACCCGTTGGGTCCGGTGCCGCCCCAGACGTAGGGCTTGCCGACCTGCTGGTAGGCGAAGCTCAGCACGGTCTGGGCGTTGCCGGTGGCCGGGCCGGTGTAGTCGGCGCCGCCGCCCCCTCCGCTGCTGCTGCCGCCTCCACCGCCACCGCCGCCGGTCTCGGTGCTGACGTTCTCGGTGGCGGCGGCCTGTTCCTCGGCGGTCAGCTCGGACAGGATCTCCTCCTGCTCGCTGATCGCCTCCTCCGCCGCCTCCGTGGCCTCCTCGGCCTCGTCCAGGGCGTCGGCCGCGGCCTCCTCGGTGGACTCGGCCTCGCCGCGCAGGCCCTCCAGGTGTTCGAGCTCCTCCAGGTACTGGGCGAGGCTCTCCTGGTGCTGCTCGGACAGGTAGGTGAGGTCGGCCTGGTGCTCCAGGGCCTCCTCGGGGCCGGTGGCCCCGATCAGCTGGGCGGGAGAGGTCAGGTCCACGCCCGTGTAGGTGGTGTTGGCCAGGGCGCGTACGCCGCCGCTGAGCGAGTCGACCTTCTTCTCGGCGGTCTCGATGTCGGAGAGGATGCCGTCGAGCTTCTCCTCGGCCGCCTCGTGGGTCTCCTTGGCCTCGTTGAAGGTCGCGTTGAGCTCGATGAACTCCTCTTCGAGGCGTTCGATCTCCTCCTGGACGTCCTCGGACGTGGGCTCGGCGTGGGCCACGGCGGCGGGGAGGAGGAAGGCACCGACGGCGAGGGAGGCGATGACCGCGGTTCGACGTTGGCGTTCGCCACGGGATGCAGACACTGAAACACCTTTCTCCCCTTGTCCCAGGCGATACGGGGAACAAGGGACTGCACCGGGTGGGGAACCTCGGGCCAGAGAGGGTGGCCGAAACGGTGTGGGGGTGTGCCCGACCCGGGCGCGGCTGTCACCACCGGGGGGGTGGTGAATGAGGAGCAACCGCGCTCGGCGTCGAACACTAGTGCATCGCTCGGGGGGCTCTCAACTGTTTCGTGACATTCCGCTGGAAGACGAGGAGTGTCCGAAATCAGGGTTCCTGACCCTAAAGGGGGATCGGTGGGACGGGCGTGGGCCGATGCACACGAGAGGCCGCCGTCCCGGCGGGGACGGCGGCCTCACGGGTCACGCGTGGATCAGGGCCGGACGGCGAACTGGAACTGACCGCCCCAGTAGGCGGCCAGGCCGACGACCTCCAGGTTGCGGCCGCTGCTCGGGGCGTGGACCATCTGCCCGTTCCCGGCGTAGAGGCCGTTGTGCCCCAGGTCGCCGAAGAAGAACAGGATATCGCCCGGCTGGACGGCGCTCATGTCGTAGATGCGGGTGCCCACGTCGGCCTGCCCGTACGTGGTGCGGGGCAGGTCGACGCCGGCCGCGCGCCAGGACGCCTGGACCAGGCCGGAGCAGTCGTACCCGTTGGGGCCGGTGCCGCCCCACACGTAGGGGAGCCCCACCTTGGAGTAGGCGAAGTCCAGGGCCGACGAGGCGTTGCCGCTGCCCCCGTGGCTCTGGCCGCCGCTGTCGTCGCCGCCCTCGGCCGAGGCGTCGGAGTCGGGGAACTGCGCCAGGATCTCCTGCTGCTCCTCGATCTTCTCCTCGACGTCGTCCTTGGCCTCCTCGGCCTCGTCCTTGGCCTTCTCGGCCTCCTCGAGGGCCTTCTCGGCCTCGTCCTTGAGCGCGAACAGGCGCTCGGCGGACTCCCCGAAGTCGTCCAGCTGGGTCTGCTGGGTGTCCGACAGGTAGTTGAGGTCCGCGTTCTGCTCCAGCAGCGCCTCGGGGCCGTCGGAGGTCAGGACGTTGGCGGTGGAGTTGAGGTCGCCGCCCTGGTAGGTGGCGCTGGCGAACTGCTGGACCTTCTCCCGCAGCCCGTCGTAGCGCTCCTGCTCGTCACCGACCTGGCCGTCGAGCTCGTCGTACGCGGCTTTGGCCGCGTCGTAGTCCTCTTCGGCCTGGTTGAAGTTCTCGACCGCTGTGGAGGCTTCCTGGTTCAGCTCCTCGATGCGGTCCTCGACCTCCTCCTGGGTCGGCTCCGCGTGGGCGATGCCGGGGGCGAGGAAGGTACCGGCGGCGACCACGCCGAGACCGGTCGTAGCGATTCGGCGAGCCGTACGCCGACCACCGGGGTTCTTCATGGCGGTCCACGCTCCTTGAGGTTGGGAAGTCCGCACGGGGTGCTGGGAGACTGAAGGATCAGGGGGCCCGCGTGTGGGAACGGGCCTCACGAGAGTGTGCGGGTCCCGGCCGGTGTGGGGAGGCGCAAGGGTGGCCTACTGTCCGACGGGGCACTCACGTTCCTGCAAGAACCTAGCGGAAGGGCCTGCGCGCCTCAACCACGGCACCGTGACTATCGTGCCGGGGACCCCGGCCGCACCGGCCCGCCGGGCCCGGACCGGCCAGGTGGGAGGGGGAGGGGCGCCGGGCCCGGCGCGCCCACGCGCGTGGTGAGGCTCTCAGCCGGGGGGACGGCGGAGGCGGCGCACCGGGGCCCGGGTCCGCTCAGGAGTGGGCCTCCAGGTGGCGCAGGAAGACCACGGAGGGCACGGCGCGCGCCCCCGCCCGCCTGACGGCGGTGACGATCTCCTTGTCGGAGGTGACCACCGCGATCGGTCGGCCGGGCGGCTCGGCCCGCACCAGACGCACGATCAGCGCGTCGGCGGTCTCCCCGGGAGCGCTGAAGAGCACGCGCACCCGGCGGCTGGTCGTCACCGGCGGCGCCTCCACGTCGGCGCCGTCGAAGACGCAGGTGATCTCCGCCTTGGTCCGGCTCGCCAGTCCCTCCAGGGAGGTGAGCAGCCGCGTGCGCTGGTCGGCCAGCGGCAGGGTCCCGTACCCGGTCTTGGTGACGTTGTAGCCGTCCAGCAGCAGGTGCACCCGGGGGACCGTCAGCAGGTGCTCCAGCAGACCGGGGGCGTCGTCGGGCAGACCGCCCAGCGACACCCGGCGGTGCTCCTCCTGGGCCTCCGCCACCAGGTCGGCGGGGCTGTCCAGGGACGTCGGCAGCGCGAGCTCCCGGCGCAGACCGTGGGAGGCGTCCACCAGCACGTCCAGCAGCACCCTCAACCGGGCCTCGTCGGCGTTGCGGCCGGTGCGCACCGCGCGGCGGGCGTTCTCCACCTGGGCCTCGGCGTCCGCCAGGCGCGACCGCAGCCTGCGGTTCTCCACCTCCAGCGCGCTGACCTGGCTCTCGTTCTCGTGCCGCCGGTCGGCGGTCTCCGTCACCGCCCGCTCGGCCTCGGCCACCGCCTTCCGCGCCCGCTGGCGCTCGTTGTGCACCTTGCGGCGCAGCTCCGCGATCTCGGTGCGCTGCGCACCGATCTGCCCGCGCAGCCGCTCCAGCTCCGCCTGGTGCCCCTGCTGGGTCTCCTCCAGGCGTCGGCGGACGTCGTCGAGGGCCTCGGCGGCCTCGCCCACCTCCCGGGCGCTGGTCTGGCGCTCCAGCTCCTCGTGGACGCCCTCGATGATCTCCGGCCATCCCTTGGGGCGCAGGAGGTAGGCGCTGGCGGCCACCGCCACCGGGTCGGCGGCGGGCGGCACCACCCCGGCGCGCATGCCCTCGGCCAGCTCGGGCCAGACCTGCTCGACCCGCGCGGCGACCAGGTCCCGGAACCCGGGGTCGTTCTCCAACTGCGCGGCGATCTGCGGTCCGGCCAGCCGCGCCCGGCGACGGGGCTCGAACTTGGCGACCCGGCGCAGCACCGGGGGGAGGTCGGAGGCGCGCATGCCGCCGAGCACGTCGGACCCGTACTCGACGACCCGGGCGCGTACCGGCTCGGGCAGGGGACGGCGCAGCCGCTCCCCGCCCTCCTCCGAGGGCGCCGACGCCTCGTGCGCCTTCTGGTCCAGTGCGTCAGGGGCGCGGTCACGGCCCTCGTCACCGGTGCCGCCCGTGTCCGGGCGGGCGCTCATGCCCGACCCGTCGGGCTCTCCGCCGATGCGTCGGAGACCGACGAGTCGGCGTCAGGACGGGGGACGATCTCCACGCTGTCGGTGGCGCCGCACCAGCGGCACCTCACCCGCTCGACCGTCTCGGAGAGCACCGTGCGCTCCTCGACCGCGCCGACGCCGGACAGCTCCTGATGCACGAAGTCCTGGGAGCGGACGGTCCGGGTCACGTCGAACCGCGTGAGGTTCCCGCACCCGGTGCATCGCCAACGCTCACTGTCACCCGGCATCGCGATCCCCACGGTTCCTCCTTGCGTCGTGCTTCACGGGGCGGCGGCCTCTGCCGTCCCACGACCCACATCTTTCCATGTCGGGCGGGTCTGACCGTAGCCCGGAGGTGTTTGGTCGTGGGCCCCGACTACCCTGACCGCGTGGTTCGACAGTCAGCGGCGCCCGAGGGCGTCCAAACCAGCATCGGGGACCTGGGCACGCCGCTGGCCGGGGTGTCCTTCGTCGTCGTCGACCTGGAGACCACCGGGACCAGCGCCTCCCGCTCCCGGATCACCGAGATCGGCGCGGTCCGCGTCCGCGACGGACGGGTGACCGACGAGTTCACCACGCTGGTCGACCCGGGCGTGCTCATCCCGGCCAACATCACCCTGCTGACCGGCATCACCCAGTCGATGGTGGCCACCGCCCCGCCCATCACCCGGGCGCTGCCGGACCTGCTGGCCTTCCTGGCCGCCGAACCCGACACCGTGCTGGTGGCGCACAACGCCGCCTTCGACACCGGCTTCCTCAAGGCCGCCTGCGAGCGCGAGGGCGTCGAGTGGCCCGGCTACCCGGTCGTGGACACCCTGCGCCTGGCCCGGGCGGTCCTGGTCCGGCCCGAGGTCCACAACCACCGCCTGGGCACCCTGGCCGCCTACTTCGGCGCCCCGACCACCCCCAACCACCGGGCCCTGGACGACGCCCGCGCCACCGTCGACGTGCTCAACGGCCTGTTGGCCCGGCTCGCGCCGCTCGGCGTGACCAGCCTGGAGGAGCTGCGCGCGGTCAACAAGCCCCCCAGCCGCGCCCAGCGGGCCCGCCGCCACCTCGCTGAGGACCTGCCCGAACGCCCCGGCGTGTACGTGTTCACCGACGCCCGGGGCGAGAGCCTGTACGTCGGCAAGAGCAACAACCTGCGCCGCCGGGTCGCCACCTACTTCACCGCCGCCGAGTCCCGCAGGCGCATCCGGGAGATGGCCGGGCTGGTCGAGGGGGTGATGCCCATCGTGTGCACCACCGAACTGGAGGCGTCCGTCCGCGAGCTGCGCATCATCGCGGAGCGCAAACCGCCGTTCAACCGCCGCTCCCGCAACCCCGAGCGCGCCGCCTGGGTCACGCTCACCCCCGGCCCCCTGCCGCGCCTGTCCGTGGTGCGGGTGATCAAGGACGACGGCGCCCCCTACCTGGGCCCCTACCCCTCAACCCGGGCGGCCGAGGAGGCCCGGGAGGCGATCCTGCACGCGCTCCCGCTGCGCCAGTGCACCCACACGTTCACCGTCGAGGAGGTGCGCGGTGGCGGGCGGAGCACGGGGGACACCCACCGCAGGGTGGCCCCCAGCGGGGTGAAGCCGTGCGTCCTCGCCCAACTGGGACGGTGCGGCGCCCCCTGCGACGGAACGGAGTCGCTGGCCGACTACACCGCGCACGCCGACGCGGCCCGCACCGCGATGACCGGCGACCCCGCGGTGGTCGTGGACGCGATCACCGGGCGCATCGGTGAACTCTCCGCCGACCTCCGCTACGAGGAGGCGGCGGCGCTGCGCGACCGCCTCTCCGCCTTCCTGCGCGGGGCCCGCCGCGCCCAGCGCCTCGCCGCGATCGCCGCCGTCCCGCACCTGGTCGCCACCGGACCGGGGGCCACCGGGTGGGAGACCGTGGTGGTCCGCCACGGCCGACTGGCCGCCAGCGCCGTCCTGCGCCCCGGCACCGACCCCACCGCCTTCCTGCACTCCCTCACCGCCACCGCCGAGCGCGTCCCGGCGGGGTTCGGCCCCGTCCCCAACGCCACCGCGGGGGAGACGGAGCTGCTCCTGGACTGGCTCGAACGCCCCGGGACCCGGCTGGTCGAGATGGAAGGTGAGTGGACATGCCCGTTGCGGAGCGCCGAAGCGCACACCGGGATGACACACTGGGCGCATGGCCGCGCTTCCGCTCAATGACGACTACCCCGTCCGACGCGCACCCGTCGTCGCCTTCGGACTGATCGCGGTCAACGTCCTCGTCTACCTCGTCTCGCCCCAGTCGGCCACCGCCGTCTGGTACCCGGCGGACGCGGTCGGCCGCTACTGCGCGATCGACGACTACTTCATGCGCTGGGGAGCCATCCCCGACGAACTGCTGGGCCGGGTCGACCTGGCCGGACCGCTGAGCCCCACGTGCGAGGGGATCGCGGGCAAGTCCGTCTGGTTCTCCGTGTTCAGCTCGATGTTCCTGCACGCGGGCGCGATGCACCTGCTCGGGAACATGGTCTACCTGTTCGTCTTCGGGCCGGTCGTCGAGGACCGCATCGGCAAGCTCCGCTTCCTCGCCCTCTACCTGGGCACCGGGATCGTGGCCGCCCTCGGCTTCGCCCTGGTCGACTCCGACGGCACCGTCCCGATGGTCGGCGCCTCCGGGGCGATCTCGGGCGTCCTCGGCGCCTACCTGGTGGTGCAGTTCCGCAGCAGGGTCACCACACTGGTGTTCGGCGTCATCCCGATGCGTCTGCCCGGGTGGGCCGTGGTGGGAAGCTACTTCGCACTTCAGTATCTTCTCTACGTCACATCCTCGACCGCCCCTGGCGCTGGCACCAACGTGGCCTACGCGGCACACGTCTACGGGTTCATCGCGGGGGTGATCGCGGGACTGGTGGTGCACCGGTTGCGCTGGCGCTCGGGGACACGGCTCTCCGACGCCTACTAGCGCCCGGCGCCGCGTCCCGCACCGAACCGCCCAGGAGGCACAGTGATCACCGCGATCGTCATGATCAAGGCCGACGTCCACCGCATCCCCGAGGTCGCCGAGGCGATCGCCGCGATCGAGGGGGTCAGCGAGGTCTACTCCGTCACCGGCGGGGTGGACCTGATCGCCATGGTCCGGGTACGCCGCCACGAGGACCTCGCCGACGTGATCCCCGGCCACGTCAACAAGGTCCCCGGCGTGATCTCCTCCGACACCCACATCTCGTTCCAGACCTACTCCAAGCACGACCTGGAGTCGGCCTTCGCCATCGGCTGGTAGCCGGGCGGGGCCGGTCGCCGCCTCCGGGACCGGCCCCGGAAGGCCCTACAGGGTCTTGGCCAGTCCCTGGCTGGTCTCCACCCAGGAGGCCAGGCGGCGCTCGGCCGCACCGCTGTCCACGGCCTCGGCAGCCCGGGCGTACCCCGCGCGCACCGCGTCGGTCAGGGAGTCGCCCACCCCGTCCACGGCGGCCAGCGCGGCACCGGCGTTGAGCAGCACGGCGTCGCGCACCGGGCCCGGGCGTCCCGCGACCAGGTCCCGCACCGCCTGCGCGTTGAACTCCACGTCCCCGCCGCGCAGGGCGTCCGGTCCCGACCGCGCGATGCCCAGGTCGGCCGGGTCCAGGCGCTCGCGCCGCGCCCGACCGCCCTCGACCACCCAGACCGTGGACGTGGTGGCCGTCGTCAGTTCGTCCAGGCCGTCGTCGCCCCGGAACACCAGCGCGGAGGAGCCCCGGCGGGCGAACACCCCGGCGATGACCTCGCACATGCGCTCGTCGAACACGCCGATCGCGGAGGCGGTCGGCTGGGCGGGGTTGGTCAGCGGACCCAGGAAGTTGAAGACGGTCGGCACCGCGAGCTCGCGGCGCGGCTTGGCGGCGTACCGCAGCGAGGGGTGGAAGAGCGGGGCGAAGCAGAAGGTGACGCCCGCCTCCCGGGCCACCCGCACGGTCAGCTCCGGCGGCAGGTCCAGGACCACGCCGAGCCGTTCCAACACGTCGGCGGTGCCGCACGAGGAGGAGGCCGCCCGGTTGCCGTGCTTGACCACGCGCGCGCCCGCGGCCGAGGCGACGATCGCCGCCATCGTGGACACGTTCACCGTGTGGGCCCGGTCGCCGCCGGTCCCGACGATGTCCAGGGTCGGGCCCTCGACACTGATCCGGACCGCGTTGTCGAGCATGCCCTGGGCCAGACCGGTCACCTCGGACACGCTCTCGCCCTTGGCGCGCAGGGCCACGGCGAAGCCCGCGATCTGCGCGTCGGTGGCCGAGCCCGACATGATCTCGTGCATCGCCCACGCGGTGTCGGCGGCGCTGAGGGAGACCCCGCCCAACAGGGCGGTGATCAGGTTGGACCAGGTCCGCTCCGCCACGGCGGAGGCGGCCTGGTCGGGTTCGGGTGTGACGTGGACGTTCATGTACTGGGACTCCTGGGAGAACGGGCGGAGGAGCCGGGGCGGGCGCACGGGCCCGCCCCCTCAACGGCTCCGGGGGACAGGGAGGGGCGTGGCGTGGCCACGCCATCGCCCGATGTCGGCGCCATGGTTGAGGGCTCCGCCCACCACGATGCGACGGCGCAGGTCCCTGTCGCCGTTCGTCCTGTCGGTCATCTCGTCACACCCCACGGGTTCAGCCGCTGAGCGCCGCGACGCGCTGGCGCATGAGCTCGGCCAGCGACTCGGCCAGCGCGACCGGGTCGATCGGGTGGCTCACCACCTGGTCGGCCTGCGACCAGGTCGCCAGCCAGCCGTCGTCTCGCCGACCCACCAGCAGGAGCACCGGCGGGCAGCGGTAGATCTCGTCCTTGACCTGGCGGCACAGGCCCATCCCGCCGGTGGGGGCCGCCTCGCCGTCGAAGACGGCCACGTCGACGCGCTCGGCCGGGTCCTTGGACTCCAGCTTGCGCAGGACGCCGGGCGCGGTCGCGCACTCGACGAACTCGACCTTGGGGACATCGGCGGCGGGGCGGCGGCCGATGGCCGTCCGCACCTGCTCGCGGGTGTCCGCCTTGTCGCTGTAGACCAGCACGCGCATCCTGGCACCCGTGTCCGTACCGCTGACCACCATCGCGCAACCGTCCCATCGCGTCTGACCGCGGCCGCCGCCGTGGGGGGTGCGACCGTGGCGTTCGTTGGCTCTCTGCCTATGACTGTATTGCCTCGGGGCCGCCCGGCCCCTGGGGGAGCCTGCGGACCGGTGAAGGGGTTGAGACCTTCGACACCACAGGATGCCAGGGTCGCACGGGCCCGCGCTAACCCGCCCCGGGCGCGGCGTTGTCCAACAGTGACCGTTTCGATACCTTGGCGTTGGCTGGAGGCGGTTGAAGCGCCTTCCGGCCGGGTACGGATCGCCTCAACCGCGCCGGATCGCGCTTTTGAGCGCTGGCGGGCGGCCCTGAGGCCGACACTGGGTGGGCGGGCGGCTACAGTAACGCCGGAGTCACGGTGCGAGCGCCGTCCCGGGCCGTAAGACCGGTCGATACCGGGACCGATCCGCCTCCTTACGGGGGGTCGAGTACGGACCTTCGCGAGAAGCCGTAATAATGCTCCCGTGGCGACAGCAACCGCGAACCCAAAATCAGCAACCGCATCAGCTCATGGTGTGGCAAAGCGTCCTGACCTGGTGAGTGTTGGCACCATCGTTTGGCTTGCCAACGAACTCATGTTCTTCGCCGCGCTGTTCGCGATGTACTTCACCATCCGATCGGTGACCAACGGGAACCCCGAGCTCGGCGAGTGGGCGGACGTCCACCTCAACGTGCCCTGGGCCTCGACGATCACCTTCGTCCTGGTGGCCTCCAGCTTCACCGCGCAGTTCGGCGTCTGGGCCGCGGAGCGCGGCGACGTCAAGAAGCTGCGCATGTGGTTCTTCATCACGTTCTTCATGGGCCTGTTCTTCATCCTTGGACAGGCGTATGAGTACTACGAGCTCATCTTCCACGAGGGCCTGACTCTCCAGTCGAGCGCCTACGGGTCGATGTTCTACCTGACCACGGGCTTCCACGGACTCCACGTCATCGGTGGTTTGATCGCGTTCCTCATCATGCTGGGACGCACGTACGCCGCGAAGCGCTTCACTCACCAGCAGGCGACCAGTGCGATCGTCGTGTCCTACTACTGGCACTTCGTCGACGTCGTCTGGGTCGCTTTGTTCGTAACCATCTACTTCATCCAGTAACCCGAAACGGGGAAACCGTGAAATGGATTACCGCGCGGCGACGGCATCCCCTGGCGGGGTATGTCGTCGTCATCCTCGCGCTAGCCCTGTTCGGGGTGGGGTACGCCGGACTGGCCCCCACCTCGGACCAGGCGCAGGCGCAGACCCTTGCCGCTGAGGCGCCGTCCGCGGACGACGTGGACATCGCCCAGGGCAAGACCATCTTCGACCAGACCTGTGCCTCCTGCCACGGCCTGGACGGTTCGGGTTCCGCCCTGAACGGTCCCGACCTCCGCGAGGTCGGCCCCGCGGCCCTGGACTTCCAGGTCAGCACCGGTCGTATGCCGTCGATGGACCCGGACAGCCAGATGCCGCGCAAGCCGATGGCCATGTCCGAGCAGGATCTGGCGGACCTGATCGCGTACTACAACGCGCAGATCAGGACCAACGGTGCCGGAGCCGAGGTGCCCACCGAGGTGCCCGACGCCGCTCCGCAGCGTGCCGACTTCGACGACGAGAAGGCCTACGAAGAGGCCCTCTCCGAGTACGAGGACGAGTACGACGCCTACATCGAGGGCGCCAGCAACACCGACATGGGCATGAAGCTCTACCTGACCAACTGTGCGCACTGCCACAGCTGGTCCGGTGGCGGCGGCGCCCTCACCGACGGCCGTTGGGCCCCCCAGATCCATGACTCGTCTCCGCGTGAGATCTACGAGGCCATGGTCAGCGGGCCCGGCGCCATGCCGATGTTCAGCGACGGCGCCATCTCCCCCGAGGAGAAGCAGGAGCTCATCTCCTACGTCAAGACGCTCCAGGCGGAACCCAACGCCGGCGGCATCTTCGACCTGGACCGAGTCGGCCAGGTGGCTGAGGGCTTCATCGGGTGGACCGTCGGTCTCTCCCTGATCATCGCCTGCGCGATCTGGATCACCGCGAAGCAGCGTGCCCATGACTGAGAACAACAACGACAACAACCCGGGGGACGACGCCAAGGAGCGCGTCGTCGGCACCCCGACGGACACCACCGACGTGGTGTCCGAGACCTCCGCCAAGGCTGAGAGCGAGCACAACGGGCCGTACCTGGCCTCGGAGACTCACCAGCACTCGGAGGAGAAGCAGCGCCGCGGCGAGAAGCTCGCCTCGGTGTGGTTCATCATCGCCTTCCTCGGCGGTATGGGTTTCATCGTCTCGTACTTCCTGTTCCCGCCCACGGCGGCGGGACCCGCGATCGCCGACCCGCAGATCGGCCAGTACTCGAACATGCTGCTTGGTGGAACGCTCACCATCGCCATGTTCGGTATCGGCGCCGGTATGACGGTCTGGGCGCGCAACGTGATGCCGCACTACGAGGTGGCGTCGCCGTACGAGGACCTCCCCTCCAACCCGGAGGAGAAGGGCTCGTTCAGCGACTTCTTCATGAAGAGCGCGGACGAGAGCGGCTTCACCAAGCGTCCGCTGATGCGCCGTACGCTCATCGCGGCCATGCTGCCGCTGGGCATCGCGCCGATCGTGCTGCTGCGCGACACCGGCCCCCTGCCGGGCGAGCAGATGAAGAAGACCCCGTGGGTCGACGGCATGCACATGTACGTCGAGGGCACCCACCGCAAGATCAGGGCCGAGGACCTGGAGAACGACCCGTACGGGATGATCTCCGCCCTCCCCGCCCTGGACGACGACCGGTACCCGCACGGGATCAGCCTCACCGACCAGGCCAAGTCCGTCATCCTGCTCATCAAGATGCCGGAGGACGACTGGAAGGGCGGGATGAACGACGCGGTCCGCGAGGGCAGCGACGAGACCCGCCTCAACTGGACCCACGAGGGCATCGTGGCGTACTCGAAGATCTGCACGCACGTGGGTTGCCCCGCCGCGCTCTACGAGCGCACCACGCACCGCATCCTGTGCCCGTGCCACCAGTCGACGTTCGACGCCTCGGACGGCGCCAAGGTGGTCTTCGGTCCCGCGCACCGTCCCCTGCCCCAGCTGCCGATCGGCGTCGACGACGAGGGCTACCTCATCGCCAAGGGCGACTTCAACGAGCCGACCGGGCCGACGTTCTGGGAATACAGGAAGGACTAGTCGATGAGTAAGACCACGCAAGCTCCCAAGGCGCTGCGCGGCGTCGGAAACTTCATCGACGACCGCTTCCACCTGGCCAAGACCGGTGAGAAGAACCTTCGCAAGGTCTTCCCGAACCACTGGTCGTTCATGCTGGGCGAGATCGCGCTGTACTCGTTCATCATCCTGCTCGTCAGCGGTGTGTTCCTCACGCTGTGGTTCAAGCCGAGCATGATCGAGGTCGTCTACGACGGCTCCTACGAGCGCCTCCAGGGCGTTCCCATGAGTGAGGCGTTCGCCTCGACCCTCTACATCGACTTCGACGTCCGTGGCGGGTTCCTCGTTCGACAGATCCACCACTGGGCCGCGCTGATCTTCGTGGCCTCGCTGGTGGTGCACGCGCTCCGCGTGTTCTTCACCGGCGCGTTCCGCAAGCCGCGTGAGATCAACTGGCTCATCGGTGTCGCCATCTTCACCCTGGCCATGGTCGAGGGCCTCTTCGGCTACTCGCTGCCGGACGACCTGCCCTCGGGCATGGGTGTCCGCATCCTCCAGGGCGTGATGCTGGCGCTGCCGCTGGTCGGCTCGTACGTGTCGATGTTCCTCTTCGGCGGGGAGTTCCCCGGCGAGGACATCATCACGCGCCTGTACATGTTGCACGTGCTGCTGATCCCGGCCCTGCTGCTGGGGCTCATCGTCGCGCACTTCATGATCCTCTGGCACCAGAAGCACACGCAGTATCCAGGGCAGGGCCGAACCGACAAGACCGTGGTGGGAACACCCATGTTCCCGGCGTTCGCGGTCAAGGCGGGCGGGTTCTTCTTCTTCACGTTCGCCGTGATCGCCGGTCTGAGCGCGTTCGTGCAGATCAACCCGATCCACCTGTTCGGTCCGTTCACTCCGACGTCCATCACCTCCGGTCTCCAGCCGGACTGGTACATGGGCTTCATGGAGGGTTCGCTGCGTATCTTCCCGAACACCCTGGACTTCACGATCCCGATCGGCGCCGGCTACCCGGTCATGACGGCGGTCCTGGTCCCGGGTCTGGTGGTACCGGGCCTGATCTTCGGCGCCATGGGCGCCTGGCCGTTCGTGGAGCAGTGGATCACCGGCGACAAGCGGGCCCACAACGTCGCGGACCGTCCTCGCAACGCCCCGGTCCGCACCGGTCTCGGTGTCGCGGGCATCGTCTTCTACGGTGTGCTCTGGCTCGCCGGGTCGAACGACATCCTGTCGGAGACCTTCTCGATCGACCTGTACCTGACCACGTACATCTTCCGTGTGCTGGTCATCGCCGGTCCGATCGTGGGCTACATCGTGACCAAGCGGATCTGCCTCGGTCTCCAGCGCCGTGACCGGGAGACCCTGGAGCACGGTTACGAGAGCGGCATCATCCAGCAGCTGCCCAGCGGTGAGTTCATCGAGGTTCACAAGGAGAACTCCGACGAGACCACCCACGTGCTGGAGAGCAAGCCGGTCATCACCTCGACCGCTCTGGAAGAGGACGCGACCGACGACAACGGCGTGGAGAACCCGGCGGCCCGCAAGCCGACGGGCAAGCTGCGCCGCGCGCTCGCCCACTGGTACACGAAGGACAACGTGTCCTTCGAGGGCGTGGAGGCCCACACCGGCCACCACCTGCACCACTCCTCTCACGGGGACGACAAGGCCCACTAGGGTCCACCTGTCGCACGACGGACCCGGCCGCATCGCGCGGCCGGGTCCGTCGTGTTTCCACCGGAGGGGCCCCGTGTTCTCCGCCGGAGGCGCCGGGCGCGCCGCTCAGAGGCGTGTGGCGGGGCGCGGAGGGCGGTCGCGCGGCCCGGGTGTGGGCCCGCCGCTCCGGGGCCGTCAGCGCACGACGAAGGGGGCCGACCGCGCGTGGCGGTCGGCCCCCTCAGTCATCGGGAGCGTCGGGCTCAGCCCGCGTAGATGTCGTCGATCTCCTTGCTCCACTGCTTGCTGACGACGTGCCGCTTGACCTTCAGGGAGGCGGTCATCTGGCCGCCCTCCTCGGTGAAGTCGCTCGGCAGGATCTTGAACTTCTTGATGCCCTCGGCCTTGGAGACCGCCTTGTTGGCGTCGTCCACGGCGCCCTGGATGGCGGCGTTGAGGTCGGCGTCGGCGGTGAGGTCGGAGATCTCGCCGGTCTTGCCGTTGGCGTCCTTCCACAGCTCGAAGGACTCCGGGTCGATCGTGACCAGGGCCGCGATGAACTTGCGGTTGTCACCCACGACCATGCACTGGCTGACCAGGGCGTGGGAGCGGATGCGGTCCTCCAGGACGGCCGGGGCGACGTTCTTGCCGCCCGCGGTCACGATGATCTCCTTCTTGCGGCCGGTGATGCTGAGGAAGCCGTCCGCGTCGAGGGAGCCGAGGTCACCGGTGCGGTAGAAACCGTCCTCGTAGGCCTCCTTGGTGGCCTTCTCGTTCTGCCAGTAGCCGACCATGATGTGGTCGCCCTTGAGCAGGATCTCGCCGTCGTCCGCGATGCGCACGGTCGTGCCGGGCATGGGCTGGCCGACGGTGCCGATCTTGTTGAAGCCGGGGCTGTTGACCGAGGTCGGGGCGGTGGTCTCGGTGAGACCGTAGCCCTCGATGATGGTCAGGCCGACGCCGCGGAAGAAGTGCCCGAGGCGGTCGCCCAGGGCGGAGCCGCCGGAGACCGCGTAGTGGGCCTCGCCGCCGAGGCGGTCCGTGATCTTGCCGTAGACCAGCTTCTTGAACAGACCGTGCTTGAGCTTGAGGGTGAACGGGACGTTCCCCGTGGCCAGCGCCTTGCTGTACTCGATGGCGGTGTCGGCGGCGGCGTTGAAGATCTTGCCCTTGCCCTCGCCCTCGGCCTTCTGCTGGGCCTTGGTGAAGACCTTCTCGAAGACGCGGGGGACCGCGAGGAGGAAGGTGGGCTTGAAGACCGAGAACTGGTCGATCAGGTCCGGGCCGGTGCTGGGGTAGTGGCCCAGGACGGCCTTGCCCTCGATGACCATGACCTGGACGAAGCGCGCGAAGACGTGCGCGAGGGGGAGGAAGAGCAGGGTGGAGGGGGTGCCCTCGTGGCCCAGGATGATCGGCTTGGCCGGGCCCTCCAGCGCGGAGTGGGCGATGAAGAGGAAGTTGCGGTGGGTGAGCTCGCAACCCTTGGGGCGGCCGGTGGTGCCGGAGGTGTAGATGAGGGTGGCGAGGTCGTCGGCCCCCACCGCGGTGCGGCGGGTCTCCAGGTCCTCGTCGGAGACGTCGGCGCCGGTGGCGGTGAGCGCCGTGAGGTCGTCGCCGTCGAAGCGCCACAGGTGGGCGAGCTCGGGGGTGTTGGCCCGGATGCCCTCGACGCGCTTGGCGTGGTCCTCGGTCTCGACGAACGCGGCCTTGGCGCCGGAGTCGGAGAGGATCCACTCGATCTGCTCGGCGGAGGAGGTCTCGTAGATCGGTACGGTGACGGCGCCGACCGCCCAGACCGCGTAGTCGACCGCGGTCCACTCGTAGCGGGTGCGCGACATGAGGGCGACGCGGTCGCCCTGCCCGATGCCCGCGTTGATCAGGGCCTTGGCGTATCCGACGATGTCGCCGTGGAGGCGCTCGACGGTCACGTCGCGCCACTGGCCGGCCCCGGCCTCCTCCTGGCGACGGGCGGCGACGGCCTGCGGCTCGCTGGCCGCGCGCGCAAAGAGCGTGTCGGTCAGCCGCGCGTCGTCGGAGATCTCAGCCTTCGCGGGAGAGCTGTATTCGCGCACGTGATGCTCCTGGACGTGTACGGGTTCTTGGTGGTGGGGACGTGACGACCGTAACAACACCATCCTACTCGTGAGTAGGACAGGTTGCCGTTCGGTATCCAACGGTGATCCGAGCTTGACGCGCCTCGCGGGGCGAACGCGCTGTTCGTCGCGTGTCCGCCGGTGGCCGTGAGTGGTCGGGCCGGGCCTTCCCCTGTGATGTTGTCGGCGTGATCGCGCCCGTCGGAGGGCGGGTCGCCTCTCGTCGGGCCGCCCGGGAGTGCGCAGGTCAAGCGGGTGATCCCGGTAACTGCTCGCGCGGAGCCGAGACTACCGCGCGGCGGGTTCTTCGTGCACATCCGGTGAGGTTCGCGTCGTTTCCCCCCGAAACGGACGGATGTCCCGTTGGCTCCGTGCCCGAGGGCCCGCCTGTCTCCTCCCGGTTTCCGTAACGTGACGGGCCCCCGGGGTCATCCCCGGGCACGACCCCCGGGCGCCCCTGGCTCTTCCCTGAACCTCCCCCGGGGCGCCTGTCGGCCCCGGGGCGGGGCGGTTACCGTGATGCCAGACGCACCTACAGGAGGCTCACGGACATGACCGACAACAACACCGGGCGCTCGGAACGGACGGGCGGCGGACGCCCCGACAGCCCGGACCTCATCGACGACGCCCTGCGCCTCGTGGACAGCCTCCAGCGCAAGCTCCTGGTCGCCGGGGTCAAGCGGGGGGTCAGCGCGGTCACCAACCCTCCGGCCAAGGCCGACGTGTGGGAGGAGGCGATCCGTGTGGAGACGCGGGAGCAGCGCCCCCCGCTGGAGGAGTTCGTCGAGATCGTGCGCAGGAGCGCCCCGGAGGTCGCGGGGCACCTCGGACGGGCCGGGCTGTCCTTCGCGGACGCCGTGGGACGCACCTGGGGAGTGGTGGAGCGCTCCTTCGAGCAGGGGCGGGAGGAGGCCGCCCGGGAGCGTGAGGAGAGGGAGGCGCGGGAGCGGGACGACCGCGAGCGGGACGCGCGTGCCCGCCGTGAGTCGCCGGAGGGTGCGGAGGAGGCCTCCGAGCCTGGTGGGAGCGCCTAGGGCGGGGCGGATTCGCAGGTCACGGTGGGGGATCGGGGCGAACCGGACAGTGGTCGCTCTCGGGGTGTGCGGCGACGCCCGAGCCTGGTTTAATCGAATGGTTTACACCATTTGAAAACCCTCTGCCATGAACCTTGAGACTTATGTCAGAGTTCGGGCGTAAGTAGAAGGAGCTGCCCCCATGCTGACCATTGGCGTAGACATCGGCGGAACCAAGGTCGCCGCCGGTGTCGTCGACCACGACGGGCAGATCCTGGACAAGGTCAAGTACCCCACCCCGTCCCACGACCCGAGCGGCCTGGCCGAGGTCGTGGGACGGGCGGTGCGGGAGCTCCGTGAGCGCCGGCCCGGGGTCGGCGCGGTGGGCGTGGGCGTGGCCGGTTTCGTCGACGAGGACCGCGCCACCGTCCAGGTCGCCGTCAACCTCGGCCTGCTCGACGAACCCCTCAAGGAGCGCGTGCGGCGCCACGTCGACCTCCCCGTGGTCATCGAGAACGACGCCAACGCCGCCGCCTGGGCCGAGGCCCGGTTCGGCGCGGGGCGCGGCAGCGACCACATCGTCTGCGTGACCCTGGGCACCGGGATCGGCGGCGGTCTCGTCCTCGGCGGCGCCCTGCACCGGGGCCGCCACGGCGTGGCCGCCGAGGTCGGCCACTACCGCATGGTCCCGCACGGCCGCCGCTGCGCCTGCGGCAACCACGGCTGCTGGGAGCAGTACGCCAGCGGCCGGGCCCTGGTGGCCGAGGCGCAGGACCTGGCCCGCACCGACCCCCAGAGGGGCGAGCGCATGCTCAAGCTCGCCGACGGCCTCGTGGAGCGGGTCGAGGGCGAGGTCATCACCCGCGCCGCGATGGAGGGCGACCCGGCCGCCCTGGAGTGCTTCCGGATCGTCGGGGACTGGGCCGGGCTCGGCCTGGCCGACCTGGCCGCGATCCTGGACCCCGAGTGCTTCGTCCTCGGCGGCGGGGTCTCCGACGCGGGCGACATCCTCCTCGACCCGGTCCGCGCCTCCTTCGCGCGGCACGTCTCCGGCCGCCCGGGCCGCCGTCTGGCCGAGGTGCGCGTCGCCGAACTCGGCGGCGAGGCGGGCATCGTCGGCGCGGGCGACCTCGCCCGGCACTGAGACCCACGGGAAGGGGGCGGCCACCGGGAACCCCCGGTGGCCGCCCCCTTCCGGCGGTCCGACGCTACGCGGCGTCGTCGCGCGGCGTCTCGGCCTGTTCGGCGTCGGCCCGGTCGGAGGCCTTCCGGGCCCGCTTCTCCTCGCGCTTCGCCTCCTTGCGGGCCGCACGGTCGGCCCTGCGCTCGGCGCGGCGGGTCCGGCGCTCGTCCTTGGCGCCGGCCTGCTGCTCGCGCCTGGCCTCCTTCTCCTCCGCCTCGATCTCGGCCTTGACCGCCTGCGCGTAGCGGTCCACGTACTCCTGGCCGGAGAGCTCCATGAGGGCGTACATGATCTCGTCGGTGATCGCCCGCAGGACCCGCTGGTCCTTCTCCATCCCGTAGTACCGGGAGAAGTCGAGCGGCTTGCCGAAGACCACCTTGGGACGCACGCCCAGCTTGGGAACGGTGCGCCCGGGGGGCATGATCTTCTCCAGGTTGATCATCGCCATCGGCACGACCGGGGCCTTGGCCTCCAGGGCGAGCCGGGCCACCCCGGTGCGACCCCGGTAGAGCTTGCCGTCGGGGGAGCGGGTGCCCTCGGGGTAGATGCCCAGCAGGTCACCGCGCTTGAGGACGCGCAGCCCGGTGCGCAGGGCCGCCTCGCTCGCCTTGCCGCCGGAGCGGTCGATGGGGATCTGGCCCACGCCGGTGAAGAACGCCCGGCTGAGGAACCCCTTCACGCCGGTGCCGGTGAAGTACTCGGCCTTGGCGAGGAAGGTGATCCTGCGCGGCAGCGGCAGCGGACCGAAGAAGTGGTCGGAGAACGACAGGTGGTTGCTGACCATGACGGCCGGACCGCGCCGGGGAACGTTCTCCACGCCCTCCGCGCGGGGTTGCCACAACACGGCCAGAATCGGCCCCAGGATCGCCTTGACCACCCAGTAGAACATTGCTTCAGATCACCCCTGCATACGCGGGGAGCACTGGGCAGGGCCTGCCACGTCTCACTGTCCCGCTCGGCTGACATTGTCCGGAACGCCTCCGCCGCGGACACGGGGAGGCTGACGAACGTCATCTTCCCACCACGTGCGGGTCTCCACCAAAAGCGTCCGGAACGGACCGTGCCGTTCGTCGCGGGTCAGGAGGGGACGCGCCGCGGGGGCACTGTCGAGGATACTCACGACCGGTGCGGGCGTCGCGGCAGGTCCGCCCTCGGACGCCCGGGAACACGCCGGGCGCTCCCGGAGTTCGGGCAGGAGAACGCTACCGTTCACTCGATGACAAACGCTCGCCCGAGCGACTAGCCTCACGGCTGGGGCCGCCGTCCCAACCGGTTCCCCGCCGAACGATCCCGGGAGCAGACCTGTGAGACCGACCAGCGCCATCCCCCTCATCCCGGGGGCGGACCCCTTCAGCCACACGGGTTCGGGCGTCGGAGTCCTGCTCTGCCACGGGTTCACCGGTTCGCCGCACTCGATGCGCCCCTGGGCCGAGTACCTGGCCGAGGCGGGGCTGACCGTCGAACTCCCGCGCCTGCCCGGACACGGCACCACCTGGCAGGACATGGCCACCACCACCAGCGACGACTGGTACGCGGAGGTGGAGGCGGCACTGCTCGACCTTGCGGGCCGGTGCGAGCAGGTGTACGTCATGGGCCTGTCCATGGGCGGGGCGCTCACCTTGCGCCTGGCCCAGGAACACCCCGACGTCGTCCGGGGGGTGGTCCTCGTCAACCCCTCCCTGACCGTGGAGGACCGCAGGCTCCCGGTCATCGCCCCGATCCGCCACCTCGCCGCCCGCCTGATGCCCTCCACCCCGGGCCTGTCCAGCGACGTCGCCCTGGAGACCGCCTCCGAGGGCGGGTACGACCGGGTACCCACCGCCGCGGCCGCGACACTCCCGAAGCTGTGGCGCGCGGTTCAGGACGGCATGTCCGGTTTGCGGGCGCCGGTTCTGGCCTACCGGAGCCCCCAGGACCACGTCGTCGGACCGGACAGTCTGCGTATCCTCGCTAGGAGGGCGGTCAACACGCGGCTGACGATCCACCTGCTCCACGACAGCTACCACGTCGCGACGCTCGACCACGACGCCGCCACCATCTTCGAAGGAAGCCTCGCGTTCGTACGCGAGCGCAGTAGAAGCGGGGAAGGATCCGACCGATGACGCAACGTCGGGGCAACGGCCTGTTCGCCGACGCCTACGTTCCGCTGATCCTGCTCGCGCCCTCCCACGCGGACCTCATGCTGGAGGCGCTCCGGCGCAGCGGGATCGCCGCCTACGCGGTTCCCCTGGCGGAGGACGTCCTGGAGCCCACCGGCGGCCAGGTGGAGGACCCGCCCACCGACCACCTCTACGTCGACGCCGAGGAGCGCGGTGCCGCCGAGCGCGTGCTCGGCTCCGAGCTGCCCGACCTCAGCGACCGGGACACCGGGCCGGACCTGCTGGCCCCGCGTGTCGAGGTCAGACCGGAGGCCGAGGGCGAGGAGAAGCAGGAACCCGCAGCCGCGCACGAGGGCGACGACACGTCCACCGGCGGCGACCTGCTCGACGGACCCCCGGCCGACGTCGACCCCGAGACGCCCCGGACGCGCTCCAAGGACGAGGACGACGTCTGGAACGACCTGGTCGCGCGGTTCTACGACGACACCGAGGGCACCACCGAGCAGCGCGGCCGGGTCGCCTGGCCCGACGTCGAGAACCTCAGCGCCCCGGACGAGCACCAGACCCGGCTCGGGGACATCCTCGCCAACCTGCCCCGGGACCCGGGCGAGGACGACGACGAGTCCCGCGAGGAGGACCGCCGCCGGGCCGAGGCGGAACTGGAGGGCCACTACGAGCCCCCGCCGCCGCCACCCCTGCTCCAGGGCGACCGGGTGGGCATCGCGGCCTGGATCGGTCTCCTGGGCGGTCCGGTGCTGCTCTTCGGCGCCGCGTTCCTGGGTTTCACCCTGCCGAACGGGATCATGTTCCTGGCCGTCGCGGCCTTCCTGACCAGCTTCGTCGTGCTCATCCTGCGCATGACCGACGCGCGGCCCCCCGGAGACAACGGTCCCGACAACGGGGCGGTGGTCTGACCCCTGGGCTTCGACGTCCCCTTCTGGCGCACCATCGCCCTCTTCCGCGCCGTCGCTCTGGTCTACGCCCTGGTGCCGCTCGCCCAGCACCACGAGTACCTGTCCAGACCCTGGGTCGCCTGGGCGGTGCTGGTCGTCATGGCCTGCTGGACCGTGCTGACGACCTACGCCTACGCGCATCCGGCCTGGCGCACCTCGCGCCTGCTGGTGGCCGACCTCGCCGTGGCCTTCGGCTGCATGTTCGCCACGGGACTGGCGGCCGTCCCCCACTACCTCACCCAGGCGCCCCCGCTGAGCTCGTACTGGTTCGCGGGGGCCGCGCTCTCGGCCAGCGTCATCTGGGGACGGCGCGGAGCCGCCACGGTCGCCCTGGCCTACGGTGTCGCGGACATCACCCTGCGCCTGCTGATGGACGCCAACATCACCGCCGCCACCGTACGCGGCGTGGCGCTGCTCCTGCTGGCCTGCCTGGCCGTGGGCTACATGGCACGGGTCGCGGAGCAGGCCGAGGAGCGCTTCGCCCAGGCGGTGACCATGGAGGCGCGCATCCGGGAGCGCGAACAGCTCGCGCGCTCCATCCACGACTCGGTCCTCCAGGTCCTGGCCCTGGTGCGCCGCCGCGGCGACGAGATCGGCGGCCAGGCCGCCGAACTGGGCCGGATGGCCGGTGAACAGGAGGTGCGGCTGCGGTCGCTGCTCACCGACGGCCTGGACGCGGCGGCTTCCGTGCCGCCCGGGCCCGGAACAGAGGCGGCCCCGGGCTCCCCGGCGGACCTGCGGGAGGCTCTGCGCCGTCTGGAGTCCGTGCGCGTCTCGGTCTCGGCGCCCGCCACCCCGGTGCTGCTGCCGGGGGACACGGCAGCCGAACTCGCCGCCGCCGTGTCCGCCGCCCTCGACAACGTGGAACGCCACTGCCCGCCCGGGACCAGGGCCTGGGTGCTGGTGGAGGACGAGGGGCACGCGGTCACCGTGACCGTGCGCGACGAGGGCCCCGGCATCCCTCCCGGGCGCCTGGAACGGGCCCGTGAGGACGGCCGCCTCGGCGTCGCCCAGTCCGTCGTCGGCCGGGTCCGCGACCTCGGCGGCACCACGGACCTCTACTCGGAGCCGGGGGAGGGCACCGAGATCGAGATGTCCGTCCCCCGGGACTGACCCTCAGGAGGCCGGTCCGGGGTCAGTGGAGCGGCGGTCCGTCCCCGGGGTCCTCCTGGTGGGAGAAGCGCTCCTCGTTCCAGGGGTCGGCCCGGTTGTGGTAGCCGCGCTCCTCCCAGAACCCCCGGCGGTCACCCACCATGTACTCCACGGACCGCAGCCACTTCACGCTCTTCCAGCCGTACAGGTGCGGCACCACCAGGCGCACGGGGAAGCCGTGCTCCGGGGCGAGGGGCACCCCGTCGCGGTGCGTGGCGAGCAGCACTCCGTCGTCGAGGAAGTCGTCCACCCGCAGGTTGGCGCTGTAGCCGTACTCACCCCAGGCCATCACGTGTGTGACCTCGGGGGAGGGAGGGGCGAGCCGGACGAGGTCGGTGGCGGGGACCCCGCCCCAGGGGACGTCGGGCACGCTGAACCGCATCACGCAGTGGAAGTCGCGGACCACGTCCCTGCGGGGCAGGGCGCCGAACTCCTCCCACGTCCACCGGTAGGTGCCCAGCGACTCGGTCGCGCCGAACACGCGGAAGTCCCACCGCTGCGGTCGGAAGGTCGGCACCCGGCCGTAGTGCAGGGGTCTGTGCTCGTACCGGGCCGCCTGCCCCGGAGGCAGCCGTGGTCGCTGGTCCTCGCCCGTGCCCCCGGCCTCGTCGCCCTCGGACAACCCGTTCCCCGTCCCTTCGCTCCGGCCCCGCGGGCCCTGGTACGTCCCCCCGCACCGGGGCGGACGACGGCGTCCTGTCATCCTGCCAGGCGCCCGAGAGAGCCACGTCACTCCCCCCGGTTGTGTGGGGGAGTGCTCACCTTGCGCTATAGTCGCTGCCATGCAGCAGAACTTTTGGCGCTTCTATGGCTACCGGCCCATCTCCCCGGTCGCCTGTGAAGCGCTGCGCTGACACAGACGACCTTCCAGGAGCCCCGGGCCGGTAACGGCCCGGGGCTCCTTTGTTTTCGCCCAGGGTCGAAGCCCCCGGCCTCGGCGCGACCACCGCGCGGCTCAGCCACCCGAACGACACACAGGGACAACCACATGGTCATCGTTATGGCGCCGGGCGCCACCGCCGACAACATCGACGCCCTCGTCCAGCTGGTCACCTCCGCCGGAGGCGAGGCGTACGTGACACGCGGCGTCAGCCGCACCATCATCGGCCTGGTCGGAGACGTCGAACGCTTCCAGGACCTCGGCCTGGCCGCCAAGCCCGGGGTGAGCGACGTGCTCCGCATCTCGGCGCCGTACAAGCTCGTCAGCCGGGAGAACCACGACAGCCGCACCGTGGTCAGCGTGCGCGGCGTCCCGATCGGCGGCGACAACATGACCGTCATCGCCGGGCCCTGCGCCGTCGAGACCCCCGAACAGACCCTGGAGGCCGCCCTCATGGCCAGGGCAGCCGGGGCCGCGCTCCTGCGTGGCGGCGCCTACAAGCCCCGCACCTCCCCGTACGCCTTCCAGGGCCTGGGCGAGGAGGGCCTGAAGATCCTCGCCGACGTGCGCGAGAAGACCGGCCTGCCGATCGTCACCGAGGTCGTGGACGCCGCCGACGTCGAGCTGGTCGCCTCCTACGCGGACATGCTCCAGGTCGGCACCCGCAACATGCAGAACTTCGCCCTGCTCCAGGCGGTCGGGGACGCCGGGAAGCCGGTCCTGCTCAAGCGCGGCATGAGCGCCACCATCGAGGAGTGGTTGATGGCGGCCGAGTACGTCGCGCAGCGCGGCAACCTCGACATCGTCCTGTGCGAGCGCGGTATCCGCACCTTCGAGAAGGCCACCCGCAACACCCTGGACATCAGCGCCGTCCCGGTCGCGCAGAGCCTGACCCACCTGCCCGTGATCGTGGACCCGTCGCACTCCGGCGGCAAGCGCGACCTGGTCCTGCCGCTCTCCCGCGCGGCCATCGCGATCGGCGCCGACGGCGTGATCGTGGACGTGCACCCGAGCCCGGAGACCGCGCTGTGCGACGGCCCCCAGGCGCTGCTGGAGGAGGACCTGGCCGAGCTCCGCGACCTGGCGGGCACCCTGGCCACCCTGAGCGGCCGCACCCTCACCCCCGCGCCCGCGCGCGAACTCGCCGGCAGCTGAACGGCGACCCCTGAGCCACCGGCCCGGGGTTGACACGACGGTGCCCCGGACGCTCACGAGCGTCCGGGGCACCGTCGTTCACGGGCCCGAGGGGGCCCGTCCGGTCCTACACGGCCGGGGTGACGGCCCTGGCGGTGGAGGGCGCGACCTGCGCGGGCGCGGCCTCGCCCAGGAAGCTGGGGCGGTGCAGCTGGGCGGTGGTCACCAGGTGCTCGGCCAGTTCCTCGGCGTCCAGGCGCTTCTCGATCTGGCGCAGGTCACCGATCTTCGCGGCGGTCTCGACCTGGCGGGGGGTCAGCATCGTGCAGCAGTCCTCGTCGGGCAGCTCCGAGATCGCCAGCGTCCCGATCCTCCGGGCCTGGTCCATGATCTCGGTCTTGTCCATACCGATGAGGGGCCGCAGGATCGGCAGGTCCACCGCGTCGTCCAGGGCGGTGATGTTGGTCATCGTCTGGCTGGAGACCTGGCCCAGCGCGTCACCCGTGATCAGGCACTCCGCCTTGAGGTCGTCGGCCAGGGCCTCGGCGGTCTTGAGCATCAGACGCCGCTGGGCGACGATCTGGAGCCGTTCGATGCCGGAGCTCTTCAGCTGCTGCTGGGCCTTGCCGAAGGGGACCACGAACAGGCGCGAACCCACCTGGTAGCGGTCCAGCTGGCGGACCAGGCTGTAGGCCTTGTAGATGGACTCCGGGCCGGTGAAGGGCATCCCGGAGAAGTGCAGGAAGTCCACCTTGAGCCCGCGCCGGATCATCCGGTGGGCGGCGACGGGGGAGTCGATGCCGCCGGACATCAGCACCAGGCCGCGCCCGCTCATCCCGGCGGGCAGCCCGCCCTGGCCCGGGATCCCGTCGGTGAAGACGAACGCCTCGTCCTTGTCGACCTCGACGTGGAGCGTGTTGTCGGGGCGCTTGAGGTTCACCTTGTAGCCGTGCGCCTCGATGATCTTGGAACCGAGGTACCCGGCCAGTTCACCGGAGTTCATCTCGAAGCGCTTGTCGCGGCGCCGGGCGCGCACCGCGAAGGTGCCCTCACGGCCCGCCAGGGAGCGCACGCCGATGTCGGTGATGGCGTCCAGGTCCTTGGCCACACGGCGGACCAGGTGCACCCAGACCACGCCCATGACGTTGGCCATGCGGTCCGCGATCTCCGCGATCTCCAGGTCGGAGGCCCCGGGCTTGCGCACGATGATCACGCCCGCGCCGCGCTGGGAGAGGCGGATGTCGCCCAGGTCGCGCACGGAGGAGCGGATGTTGTTGTGCAGACGGCGCTCGAACAGCTTGCGGTTGGAGCCCTTGAGAACGATCTCGCCGAGCTTCATGAGCACGCAGAGCTCGCCGAGCCCGGCGTCGGCTCCGACCTCGGTTACGGGGAGCGGCGCGGACTCCAGCGACGCGGACATGGTGCTACCTCCGGAGGGTGATGCCTGGGACTGGGGACGGAACGATGCCTTCCAGTATCGAACAATCCCCGGACCGCTCGGTCCATTCCCGGAGCACGCGGTCCTCGGATGAGACTCCGGACACGGCCGGGCCCCTCCCCGACGTGGGGGAGGGGCCCGGTACGCGGCGCGGGAGAGGCTATCCGAAGAAGACCTCGGCCTCCTCGTAGCGCTCCGTGGGCACGGTCTTGAGGGTGTCGGTGGCCTCGGCCAGGTCCACCCGCACGATGTCGGTGCCCTGGAGGCCGACCATCTTGCCGAAGGTCTTGTCGTGCACGGCCTCGATGGCGTTCACGCCCAGGCGGGTGGCGAGCACGCGGTCGAAGGCGGTGGGGGTGCCGCCGCGCTGGACGTGGCCCAGCACGACCGAACGGGCCTCCTTGCCGGTGCGGCGCTCGATCTCCTCGGCCAGGTTCTGGCCGATGCCGCCCAGGCGCACGTGGCCGAAGGAGTCCTTCTCGCCGGTGGCCAGCTCCAGCTGCCCCGCCTTGGGGTGCGCGCCCTCCGCGACCACGATGATGGGCGCGTACTGGGTCTCGAAGCGGCTCTCGACGTGCTTGACGACCACGTCCATGTCGAAGGGGCGCTCGGGGATGAGGATGACGTTGGCGCCCGCGGCCATGCCCGAGTGCAGGGCGATCCACCCGGCGTGGCGGCCCATGACCTCCACGACCAGGGCGCGGTGGTGCGACTCCGCCGTGGTGTGCAGGCGGTCGATCGCCTCCATGGCGATGTTGACCGCCGTGTCGAACCCGAACGTGTAGTCCGTGGCGTTGAGGTCGTTGTCGATGGTCTTGGGCACGCCGACCACGTTGACGCCGCGGTCGTGCAGCTGGCGGGCGACACCCAGGGTGTCCTCGCCGCCGATGGCCACCAGCGCGTCCACGCCCAGACCGGCCATGTTGTCCTTGACCCGTTCGACGCCGCCCTCGATCTTCATGAGGTTGGTGCGGGAGGAACCCAGGATCGTGCCGCCACGGGGGAGGATGCCGCGTACGGCGGCGATGTCCAGGGGCATGGTGTCGCCCTCCAGGGGGCCGCGCCAGCCGTCCCGGAAGCCCACGAACTCGTACCCGTAGTCCTTGATGCCCTTGCGGACCACGGCGCGGATGACCGCGTTCAGACCAGGGCAGTCTCCACCACCGGTCAGCACCCCGACTCGCATACGAATTCTCCTCGACGTTGGTGGGTGTTCAGGGCGCTGGCGCCCTATGGTCTAGACCATAGTGGGCGGGGGTGGGCCAGGCCAACCCCGCCCCCTCGACACCATCCGAAACCCCGCGTTCCGGCCGCCGCAGGGTCACCGGGTCATTCGTCCAGGCCCTGGTCGATGGCGTAGCGCACCAGCTCCACCCGGTTGTGCAGGTGCAGTTTGGTCAGGGTGTTCTGGACATGGTTCTGGACCGTGCGGTGGGAGATGGTGAGGCGGCGGGCGATCTGCTTGTAGGCCAGCCCCTTGGCGACCAGCCGCAGCACCTCGGTCTCACGGGGGGTCAGCTCGGGTGCCCGCTCCCGGCCGTCGGCCGCGCGGTCGTCCTCGGCGGACAGCCGCCGGTACTCACCGAGCACCAGTCCGGCCAGTCCCGGGGTGTAGACGGCCTCGCCGGTGTGCACCCGGCGGACGGCGTCCAGGAGCTCCTCGCGCCCGGCCGACTTCACGAGGTAGCCGGTGGCCCCGGCCTTGACCGCCGCCAGCACGTCGTCGCTCTCGCCGCTGGCGGAGAGCACCAGCACCCGTGGGGGTTCGGGGAGCGCCACCAGGGCGGCCGTCAGCTCCACACCGTTGGTGTCGGGTAGGTGCAGGTCCACCACGGCCAGGGTGGGCCGGGCCGCCGGGGCGATCCGCAGCGCCTTGGCGCCGTCGCCCGCGGTCCCCACCACCTGGAGCCCGGCCTCGGCCAGGTCCCGTGCCACCGCGTCACGCCACATGGGATGGTCGTCCACGACCATCACCCGGATCTCGTCGCCGCTCATGCCGCCGACACTACTAGGGCGTGTTCGGCGGTCAGCCGGGTCCGCGCGGCGGGCGCGGAGTCCGGGTCAGTCGTCGTCCTCGTCGAGGTCGCCCAGGTCGATCCCGCCGGGTGTGGCGGTGAGCTTGATCTTGGTGCCCTCGGGAGCGGTGCCGGTGTGCGACTGGTGCGCCACCACGCGGCCGCCGAAGATCCGCTCGACCTCGACCTCGAACCCGGCGTCCTCCAGCTCCTTGCGGGCGTCGCGGACGGAGTCGCCCACCACGTCCGGGACGTCGACCTCGGGCGGACCGCTGGACACGGTCAGTGTCACGGTGGCCCCGGGGCCGACGTTGGTGCCGGTGTCGGGGGTCTGGCTGATCACCAGGCCCTTGTCGATGTTCTCGCTCTCCTCCTCGACGATCTCGGCCGACAGGCCCAGGTCGTCGAGGGTCTTCTCGGCGTCCTCGCGCTTCTCCCCGGCCAGGCTGGGCACGGGGATCCCGCTGCTGACGGTGATGGTCACCGTTCCCTCGCGGTCGGCCTCCGTCCCGGCCTCGGGGCTGGTGGCCAGCACCTCGCCGGGGTCGTTGTCCGGGGAGTCCTGCTCCTCCTGGACGATGCTCTCGTCGTCGAAGCCGAGGTCCTCCAGCGCCTTGAGGGCGTTGGCGACGTCGTCGCCCACGAGGTCGGGCATGGAGACGTTCTGCGGGCCCTTGGACAAGAACACCGTCACCGTGTCACCGGGGGACAGCCGCGAGTCCACCTCCGGGTCGGTCCCACCGACCTCACCTGCGGCGGCGTCGTCGCTGTACACCCTGTCGTCGGAGAGCTCCACGACCAGTCCCGCGCCGCGGATCTGCTCGCTGGCGGCCTCGGGGGACAGCCCGATCACGTCCGGGACCGCCTCGTAGCGGCCGAGCAGGAACCACCAGCCCGCCACGCCCACGACCAGGGCCGTCACGATCGCCCCGACCACCAGGAGGCGGTTGCGGGAGAACCGCGACCGACCCTCGGGGTAGTCGTCGTAACCGTCGTCGTAGTCGTCCCGGCCCAGACCGCCGCCGTTCATGTCGACGACCATGGTGGCGTTCTCGGTACCCGGACCGGCGCCCCCGGCGATGAGCTGGGGCGCGGTCATGGTGGCGGCGGAGTTGGCCTGCGGGGCCACGGGGGCCAGCGGCGCGGCCGAGCCCGTCACCGAGTCCGGCAGCGTCCGCAGGACCTCCAGGACCTTGGCCAGGTACTGGCCCGCGTTGCTCGGGCGGTACCGCGGGTCGCGCTCGGTGGCCTTGGTGACCAGGCCGTCCACCTCGGGCGGCAGGTTCGGCAGGAAGTGGGAGGGGCGCGGGACGTCCTCGTTCACGTGCTGGTAGGCGATCGCGATCGGGGTCTCGCCGGTGTGCGGCTGGCCGCCGGTGAGCAGTTCGTAGAGCATGATCCCGGCCGCGTACACGTCGCTGCGCGCGTCGGCGGTGCCCTTCTCGATCTGCTCGGGCGCCAGGTAGGCGGCGGTGCCCATGAGCGTGCCGGTGCGGGTCAGACCCTGGTTGGACTGTTCCACCGCGCGGGCCAGACCGAAGTCGGCCACCTTGACCCGGCCGTCCTTGCTGATCAGGACGTTCTCGGGCTTGACGTCGCGGTGCACCATCCCGGCCTGGTGGGCGGCGCCCAGCGCGGCCAGCACCGAGGCCATGAAGTTCAGGGCCTGCTTGGGGGCCAGGCGTCCGTGCGCCTTGAGGATGTCGCGCAGGGTCTGGCCCGGGACGTACTCCATGGCAAGGAAGACGTGCCCCTGGTCCTCACCCTGGTCGAAGACCTGCACGACGTTGGGGTGGGAGAGCTTGGCGACCGAGTGGGCCTCGTTGATGAAGCGCTGGACGAAGGTCGGGTCCTGGGCCAGGGAGGGGTGCATGACCTTGAGGGCCAGCCGTCGGTCGAGCCTCAGGTCGTGGGCGACGTAGACCGTCGCCATGCCGCCACCGGCGATCCTTGACTCGACGAAGTAGCGACGGTCCAGCGTCGCGCCTACAAGCGGGTCGGAAGTCGTCATGTCCACGGCGGAGTTGTGTCCTTGCTGCGGGGAGCGCGGGCGTTCGCTGCCGGTGGCGCGTACCCGACACCTGGTGTCGATCCGACACGATAGCGGAAGCCGGTGTCAGGTCTGCCCCGCGGTTCACGGTCGCGGCGGCCCCCGTGTCCACCGTCGTGGAGGCCGACCGGAGGGTCGGTTCGGGGCGCCCGCGCCTGGGCGGTCTGAGGGTGCGGTGCCGCCGCGCGGCACGCGCACCCTCCCACGGTAGGGGACGGGAGCAAACCCGGTGGTGACGGCCTGTTCGCGTGTCGTCACCGACTGTCCGGGCGGTGTGTCGACGCGGGAGGACGCCCCAGGTCCGGGCCTCCGGCCCCACCGTGGCGGCGCCCTCCCAGGAGCCTCAGACCACGTCGGGGCTGGAGGCCCTGGCGTGGCGGCGGACCGGGATGCGCCCGGCCAGCCGGGCGCCGCGCCCGGCGCGCACGGCGTCGCGCATCGCCGCCGCCATCCGCACCGGCTCCTGGGCGCGGGTCACGGCGGTGGCCAACAACACCGCGTCGCACCCGAGCTCCATCGCCAGGGCCGCGTCGCTCGCGGTACCGATGCCCGCGTCCACGATCACCGGGACGTCGGCCTGCTCGACGATCAGCTCCAGGTTGTGCGGGTTGCGGATGCCCAGGCCCGAACCGATCGGCGCGGCCAGCGGCATCACGGCGGCGCAGCCCAGCTGCTCCAGGCGGCGGGCCAGCACCGGGTCGTCGTTCGTGTAGGGCAGCACCGTGAAGCCGTCGTCGACCAGCGCCTCGGCGGCGTCCAGCAGTTCCACCGGGTCGGGCAGGAGGGTGTGCTCGTCGGCGACCACCTCCAGCTTGACCCAGTCGGTGCCCAGGGCCTCGCGGCCGAGTTTCGCGGTGCGCACGGCGTCCACGGCGGTGAAGCACCCGGCGGTGTTGGGCAGCGGGCGGATGCCGTTGCGCTCCAGGACGTCCCACACCGACCCCTGGGTGGCCGGGGAGATCCGGCGCATCGCCACGGTGGTGAGCTCGGTCCCCGACGCGAGGAGCGCGTCCTCCAGGACCTCCAGGGAGGGTGCCCCGCCGGTGCCGGTGATGAGCCGGGACCCGAAGGAGACCCCGGCGATGACCAGCGGGTCCTCCGGGATCCGCGCCGCGGTGTTCACGGACTCGGACGTCTGTGTCATGTTCAGCCTCCCTGTACGGCGGTGAGCACGTCCACGCGGTCGCCCTCGGAGAGCTCGGTGTCCGTCCAGGCGGTGCGGCGCACCACCTCGTCGTTGACCGCGACGGCGATCCCGCCCGGCACGGCGCCGTCCCCGGCGTCGGTGAGGGCGCGCACGACCGCGTCCACGGTGGTCGCCGCGCTGTCCTGGGCCTGTCCGTTGATGATCAGTTCCACTGCTACTCCCACGTCTGCTCACGCGTCCATCTGCTGGCTGCGAACCGGCGCGCGTACGGGGGCAGCGCGCCGGTGGTGAGGGCCTCGGCCATGACCTCCCCGGTCACTGGGGCCAGCAGGACCCCGTGTCGGAAGTGTCCGGCGGCCAGGTGTAGTCCCGGTACCCGGGTGGGGCCCAGGAGGGGTTCGTTGTCGGGGGAGCCCGGCCGCAGCCCCACGCAGGTCTCGACGACCTCCAGTTCGCTCACCCCCGGGACGAGCTCGCGCGCGTCCCGCAGGACCTGCCAGAGCCCGCCCACCGTCAGGGAGGTGTCGTGGCCCAGTTCCTCCTGGGTGGCGCCGACGATCACCTCGCCGTCGGCCCGGGGCACCAGGTAGACGGGGAAGCCGCGCACCAGTCCGCGCACGGTGCGGTTGACGAGCGGGGGTTCTCCGGCGGGCACCCGGGCGCGCAGCAGCTGCCCCTTGACCGGGCGCAGCGGCGGCACCACCGGTTCGGGCACCCGCACCCGGTCACCCCAGCACCCGGCGGCGAGCACCACCTGCTCGGCGGGCAGTTCGGTCCCGTCGGCCAGGCGGACGCCCAGGCGCGCCCCGTGGGTGCCGGGGGAGGCGATCTCCTCCGCGTACCCGGGGACCTCGCGCACGCCCGCGCGTTCCCCGGCACGGGCCAGGGCCAGGAGCAGCGCGCGCGGGTTCACGGAGTGGTCCTCGGGGGCCAGCACCCCGCCGCGCACGCCGGGCGCGAGCGTGGGTTCCAGGCGTCGGCATTCGCGGCTGGTGAGCCGCTCGGTGGGGATGCCCAGGCGCTGCTGGAGCGCGTGCAGGTCGGTGAGGACCGCGAGGTCGTCGCGGTCGAAGGCGACCAGCAGCGTCCCGGTGCGGCGGTGGCCGACGTCGACGCCGCTAGCCTCCTGGAGTTCGGTGACGAAGTCGTCGTAGAGGCGCGCCGAGCGCACCCCGAGCTCCATGAGCTCCTCCTCGCCGAAGACCGCCTCGGTGGCGGGGGTGAGCATGCCCGCCGCGACGGTCGAGGAGGCGCGGGCCTCGGAGGGCGCGGTGACGGGGTCGGGTTCGACCAGGGTCACGGCCAGGCCGCGCTGGGCGGCGCGCCAGGCGGTGACCCGGCCGACGACGCCGCCGCCGACCACGACCACCGCATTGGTGGGATGAATCGTCTTCTGTGGGGGAACCTCGTCGGTGCGCACGGCGCCGTGTTCCACTCCCTTCGCCGGAATGACCCGGATCAGGTTCGTGCGGTCGGAGGCGGTGAGCCTCCCTCTCAGCCGGGTCCACCCGGCTCCCGCGGGACGTCTCTCTTCACTCCCATCCTAGGCCGTGTTTTCTGGATCATTCCTCCCGCCCGTCGCCCGCCACCACCCTCAACGGACGCCTTCGGCGCTGTGTCCTCGCGTTACCACCGGGCTGCCTCTCGCTCCACGGCTTGCGAGAGATTGCCGGGCCCCCGCTGTGCGAGGCTGCGGAGCTTGCGTAGCAGTGCACAGTAGGGGCGACGGCCGCTCGCATCGATGGCGGCTCTGCCGCCACCGGCGAAAGCATCCACAGAAACACGCCCTGGGACAACCCGTCCAGGGCGGTCGTGGCGGGGATCTCCCAGGCAGGGGGCCCGGGAGCGGCGCGATGGTCACCGGGGCCCGGCCGGGTGTGGCAGATTGGACGGGTGACACAAAGCGATCGTGAACTCGACGAACTCGTCGGCGAATGGCTGACCCTGCGTGAGGCGGCCGCGCCGCTGGGCGTGAGCCCCAACCGCATCAAGACCCTCATCCGCGAGAACCGCCTCATGGGCGTGGTGCGCGGTGGCGAACTCTCCATTCCCGCCGCCTTCCTGGACGGCCCGGACCTGGTCAAGGGCCTGCCGGGCACCATCGTGCTGCTCACCGACGCCGGTTTCTCCACCGAGGAGGCCCTGCGCTGGCTGTTCACGCCGGACGACACCCTGCCGGGCACGCCGATCCAGGCCATGCGCGAGAACCGGGGCACCGAGGTCCGCCGCCGGGCCCAGGGCATGGCCTTCTGAGCCGCCCACGGCCCGGGGACGCACCGCCCCGGTGACGTCCCCCGGGCCGTTGGTTAGGGTGGGGCGCGTGAGGACGAGCCACGGAACCAGCCTGCGCGAGCGCCTGGACGCATCCCTTCTGTACCTGTGCACCGACGCCCGGACCGAGAGCGGTGATCTCGCGGAGTTCGCGGACGCTGCCCTGGCCGGGGGCGTGGACATCATCCAGCTCCGGGAGAAGGGCCTGGAGGCCCGCCAGGAACTGGCCGCCCTGGAGGTCCTGCGCGAGGCGTGCGAACGCCACGGCGCCCTGCTCGCCGTCAACGACCGCGCCGACATCGCCCGCGCGGTGCGCGCCGACGTCCTGCACCTCGGCCAGCGCGACCTGCCGGTGCCCCTGGCCCGCGACATCATCGGCGCCGACCCGCTGGTCGGCCGCTCCAACAACGACCCCGAGGCCGCCGCCCGTTCGGCGGAGGAGCCCGGGAGCGACTACTTCTGCGTGGGCCCGACCTGGGCGACCCCCACCAAGCCGGGCCGCCCGGCGGCCGGGCTCGAACTGGTCGAGCGCGCGGCCGCGCTCGGCACCGACCGGCCCTGGTTCGCGATCGGCGGCATCGACCTGGACAACGTGGACCGGGTTCTGGACGCCGGGGCCACCCGCGTGGTCGTGGTGCGCGCCGTCACCGAGGCCGAGGATCCGCGAGCGGCGGCCAGCGCGCTCCGGGCCCGCCTGACCGCGCGGCGCGGCGACGCCTGACCGCGGCGAAAACCCGGTGACGCCGACGACCGTCCCCGGGACACTGGTCGACCATGGATGAGGTTGAAGTGGTCGTCGCCCACTCCGAGCGCGCGACCCTGCGTGTAGGCGACGTGTTCCTGAAGGTGGACGCCGACCAGACGCGCATCGACGCCGAGGTCGAGGCGATGTCCCTCGCCCCGGTCCCCACCCCGGAGGTCCTGTGGCGCAGGCCGCCCGTGCTCGCGATCGCCGCGCTCCCGGGGACGGCGCTCGGCCGCCTCGGTGAGCCGTCGCCCGCGTCGTCGGCGGCGTGGGCCGCGGCGGGCGCCGCCGTCCGGAGACTGCACGAGGCACCGCCACCTCCCTGGCCCGGCCGTCGCCGCCGGGACCCCGAGGAGTGGGCGGCGGAGCTCGACCGCGAGTGCGGACTGCTCGTGGCGAACGGCGTCCTGCCCGCCGACCTGGTCAGCCGCAACCGCCGGGTGGCCGAGGCCGCGATCCGGCCGCGCACTCCGGTGTTCACGCACGGCGACCTGCAGAGGGAGCACGTCTTCGTCGAGGGCGACGAGGTCACCGGCATCATCGACTGGTCCGAGGCGGGCCGGGGCGACGCCCTGTTCGACCTCGCCACCCTGACCCTCGGACACGAGGGGCACCTCGACGCGGTCGTCGCCGGTTACGGCACCGACGTCGACCTCGACGTGGTCCGGGCGTGGTGGTCGTTGCGCAGCCTCCTGGGGGTGCGCTGGCTGGTCGAGCACGGTTTCGACCCGTTCGCGCCGGGCTGTGAGGTCGACGTGCTCCGTGCCCGGATGTGAGGCCGCGCGGGCCCGACCGCCACGCGCCGGGCCCGACCTAGGGGACCAGCAGCACCTTGCCCAGGACGCGGCGGCCCTCCAGGGCGGCGTGCGCCTCGGCGGCCCGCTCCAACGGCAGGGTCAGGCCCACGTGGGGCCGCAGGTGCCCGGCCCGCGCCTCCTCCAGGGCCAGCCGGGTCAGGTCGCTCCGGTCCGTCCCCGGTCGGGCCTGCATGTCGTTGAGGCCCAGGGCGGTGATCCCGCGCCGAGCGGCCTCGTCCGCGTCGAACTCCGCGAAGGAACCACCGGCCGTTCCGTAGCTGAGGAACCGGCCGCCGTCGGCCACCGCCGTGAAGGACGCCGACCCGAGCTCGCCGCCGACCCCGTCGACCACCACCTCCGCCCCCGCGCCTCCGGTGAGCTCGCGCACCCGGTCCAACCAGCCCGGCTCCGCGTAGTCCACGACCTCCTCCGCGCCGAGGGACCGTGCCAGCGCCAGCTTCTCCGCGCCCCGGGCCGCGCCGATCACCCGGGCCCCCGCGAGGCGGGCGAGCTGCACGACCAGGCTGCCCGCGCCGCCGGTGGCGGCCAGGACCAGGACCCAGGTGTCCGGGGTGAAGCGGGCGGCCCGCTCCAGCATCATCGCGGTCGCGCCGTCGACCATGAGCGCCAGGGCGTCGAGGGGACGCAGCTCGGCGGGGACCCGGACCAGGCCCTCCGCCGGGACCGTCACGCGGTCGGCGTATCCGCCGTCGTCGGTCCGGGTGAGGACCTGGGCGCCGACCCACGCGGGGTCCGCGCTGGGGCCGACCGCGGCGACCCGGCCCACCACGCTGCCCCCGGGGACGTAGGGCGGCGTCTGGGGGAAGTGGTCCCGGGCCGCGCCACTGCGGATCAGGGTGTCGAGGTAGATGACGTTGGCCGCCCCGACCTCGACCAGCGCCTCGCCGGGGCCGGGTTCGGGGTCGGGGAGTTCCCTGACCACCAGGGCCTCGGGTCCGCCGAACCGGTCGACTCGTACCGCGCGCATGTCCACCACTCTCCTCGTGCGGGGGTCCGTCCCCCGCAGGAACCAAGAATTGGTCCTCAACCAATATTGAGGTCAAGGGCCGTCCCGGGAAAAGGGAGACCGCCGCGCACGGGGCACGGCGGTGGCGGGGGAGGGCCGGGTCAGACCGCGACGTGGGAGAGGGCGCTCGGGTGGCGGCGCAGGAAGCCCTCGATGGACTGCGCCGGATGTCCGGTCAGGTCGGGTACGACGGGCGAGACCACGTCCATCTCCCCGGCGGCGATCGCCGCGTACGAGGAGGCCCAGCCCTCGATCTCCCACTCGGCGGCCCCGCTCGGGCGGCGCGACGCCAGGGCCTCCTCCCAGGTCTCGGGCACATACCGGACGCTCCGCCCGGTCAGCCTGCCCAGCTTCTCCACGGTGGCGCCCACCGACAGCGCCTCGGGCCCGGTCACGTCGTAGGACGCCTCCTCCGAGGCCGCCACCACCACCGGGTCGGTCAGCACCGCCGTGGCCACGTCCGCCACGTCGTCGCGTGAGACCCACGCGATCCTGCCCTCACCGGCGGGGCCGCGCACGACGCCCTCCTCGTCCACCCAGCGGGGCAGCAGGTCCAGGTACAGGCTGGGTCTCAGGAACGTGTGCGGGACACCCGTGGACCGGATGTGCGCCTCCGTGTAGAAGTGCGTACGGGCGAACGTGAACGTGGACGCCGGACCCGCGCCCAGGAACGACAGGTACACGATCCTCGACACCCCGGCGCGGACCGCGCCGTCCACGGCGCTCAGGTGGGCCTCCACCCGGTCCTCGGACTCGGTGGCCGAGACCAGGAAGAGCGTGTCCACGCCGCGACAGGCCTTCTCGAAGGCGGCCGTGTCCTCGTAGACCGCCATCGCCGCGCTGCTCTCCGGGTACTCCGGCGCCCGGTTGATGTCGCGCACGATGAGGCGCTGCGCCAACCCGAGCCGCGCGATCCGGGCGGCCACCCGTCCGCCCAGCGCACCGGTGGCCCCGGTCACCCCTATGGTGTGGTTTGTCATGTGATCGTCGCCCATGGAAACCCATCCTGGGGTACGAGTGCCCACCGGTCGCTGATTGGCGCGCCCGTTTTTGCGCCCCCCGGTCAGGGGGTGGTGCGCTCTTGGTGCTCGTCGGCCGGGGGCGGCCCGGCGGGCGCCGTGACCGCCGTGGTCGAACGCCGGTACGACAGCCTGCGCAGCAGGACCTCGGCCGGTCCCCGGCGTCCCGCGCGCTCCAGCGCGTAGGCACCCGCCACCGTCACCAACCACACCGCGACCGCGTACAGGAACATCGTCCACGAGGTCATGTACGCGGCCAGCCCCAGGCCCCAGGCGGCCAGGATCGGCGCGCACAGCACGGACTGCGCAAGGTAGGCGCTCATGGAACGCTTGCCGGTGGCCGTCAGGGCGGTCACCACGACCCCTCCGGTCCGACCCCGCTCCTGGAGGCCGTGGGCGACCAGGGCGATCAGGGCGACGTACCCGAGGCCGCCGAAGAGGCCGGTCAGCATGTGCGGGAAGGTGAGCATCACGCCCTGGTCCGTGGTGAGGCCGAGGACGCCGACCTGTGCCAGGGCCTCGGGGAGACCGCCGATCCAGCCGACACCGATGCCGACCCCCGCCACCCAGCGCAGCGTCCGCAGGTGCAGCCCAGGCTCCTCCAGGAAGCGGCGCCGCGCGGCCCAGAAACCGAGCAGGATCGCGGTGGGCACGACCAGGCCGAGCAGGCCCTGCCCGATGCTGACCAGCGGCCAGTTCAGCAGCCGGTCCGCGGCGGCCGACAGGACGGACGGGTCACCGATGTTGCCCGCCATCTCGTTCATGTCGAGGCCGCCCGTGCCGCCCTCGGTCTCCCCGACGAACGGCAGGGCCAGGAGGCTGAGCGCGCTGCCCACCGCCATCAGGAAGGTGAGCACCGCGCTCCACACGACCAGGGTCACGTCCTTGCGGCGGAAGAACAGCCAGCCCAGGACCAGCCCGGCCACGCCGTAGGCGCCCAGGATGTCGCCCATCCACAGCAGCATGGCGTGGACGAAACCGAAGACGACCAGCCACAGGTTGCGGCGGCGCAGCAGGGCGTTCACGCTCTTCACGTCGGCGCCGGCGGCCTCCTGCCGCCGGGCCAGCTGCATCATGCCGTAGCCGAAGAGGAACGCGAACATCGGGTAGCTGCGCATGTCCACGGCCATGACCGTGAAGAACTGGGCGACCGCGTCCAGGGTTCCCTCGGGTGCGGGGTGCACGGTCAGGCCGTCGCTGGGGGACGCCCAGAGGTACCAGACGGAGTTGGCCAACGCGATGAACAACAGCATGAAACCGCGTGCGAGGTCGGGCGCGAGGGCCCGGTCCGTGGTGCCGGTCGGCCCGACCACGGGGGTCTGTCTGGACAAGGGAGGTCTCCGGGTTCGAGATGTATCGTGAGCTCCGATTCAACCCGGATCCAGACAGACGTCGCAACAGGTTTCAAGTATGAGAAAACCCCCGAAGTCACCAGGGTCGACCCCTAGGGGCTTCGGGGGCGCGCCGGAACGGGTCGGCCGGACCCGGACCGGACCGGGCTCAGTGCGAGCGCCGCGTGGCGGCCACCACCAGGTCACCGAGCGGGCCACGGGCCCCGGCGTCCAGCTCGGGGCCCTCCAGGGCGGCCAGCGCCTGGTCCGCGTACTCGGAGACCATCGACTCACAGGCGGCCAGCGCCCCCGAGGACTCGATCAGGCCGCACATCCACTCCACCGCGTCCACGGTGAGGTCGGGCGTGCCCAGCAGGCTCCGGAAGCGCTCGGCGTCGGCCGCGCCGGACCGGGCCAGGGTCTCGGCCACGACCAGGGTGCGCTTGCCCTCGCGCAGGTCGTCACCGGCGGGCTTGCCCGTGGTGGACGGGTCACCGAAGACCCCGAGCACGTCGTCGCGGAGCTGGAAGGCGATGCCCAGGGGGATGCCGTAGTCGGTGTAGACCCCGGCCAGTGCCTCGTGGCGCCCGGCCAGCGCGGCGCCCAGGTGCAGCGGGCGCTCCACCGTGTACTTGGCGGCCTTGTAGCGCATCACGCGCAGGGCGGCCTCGCGGGTGGCGGTGCCCCGTACCTGCTCCAGGGTGTCCAGGTACTGCCCGGCCATCACCTCCGTGCGCATCGCGTCGAAGGGGCGCCTTCCGGCCTGGAGCGTCTCCGGGGAGAAGCCGCTGGCCTGGTACATCTCGTCGGACCAGGCCAGGCAGAGGTCTCCGATGAGGATCGCCGCGCCCTCGCCGAACCCCTCGCTGTCACCGTTCCAGCCGTGGTCGGCGTGGAGCTTGGCCATGCGCTTGTGCGTGGCGGGCCGTCCGCGCCGGGTGTCGCTGTTGTCGATCACGTCGTCGTGGACCAGGGCGCAGGCCTGGAGGAACTCCAGGGAGGCGGCGGCGCGCACCATGCGGTCGTCACCGGCGGCGCCGCCCGCGCCGCGCCACCCCCAGTAGGCGAAGGTGGGCCGCAGGCGCTTGCCCGAGGAGACCATGACCTCCAGGGAGTCCATGGCCGGGGCCAGTTCCTCTCCGATCTCCAGCAGCCGTTCGCGGTGCGAGGCGCAGAAGGAGGAGAGTTCGCGGTCCACGTCGGAGCGGATGACGGACACGGCGGAGGAGGCTGAGGAAGTTGAGGAGACGGCCATACCCTGCACATTAGCGGCTGGTCCGCGCGCGGATGCCCCGGATCGGGGGATGGGGATCCGGTTCCAGGTGAGAGGTCGGGTGAGACCCGATGGGCCCAGAATGAGAGACAGTGTTTACCTGTGTGTCATTTGTTGTCTCGCATACTGGGAAATGGAGCGGAGTTTCACTTTCGGTCTCAGAAAGTGGGACGCGGCATCCGCTTCCGAGGGGGTCTCGCCTAAGGTTGGAGTCATGTTGGCTGCACCGACCCGCCCCGTGGCGCCCCGAACCCCGGCTTCCAGGCCGCGTCATATCCGCGACCTCCTCGACTCGGGCGAGCCGATGTTCTCCTTCGAGTTCTTCCCGCCCCGCAACGCCAGGGCCCAGGAACGACTCTGGCGCGCGATCCGGGAGATCGAGGCCCTCGGCCCGTCCTTCGTCTCCGTCACCTACGGTGCCGGAGGCGGCACCCGCGACCTCACGGTGGAGACCACCGAGCGCATCGCGACCGACACCACGCTGATGCCGGTCGCCCACATGACCCTGGTGGACCACTCCGTCGCGGAGCTGCGCCACCTCATCGGCCGACTGGCCGACGCGGGCGTGTCGAACATGCTGGCCGTGCGCGGCGACCCGCCCGGCGACCCCGACGGCGAGTGGGTCCAGCACCCCGCCGGGCTCACCTACGCCGAGGAACTGGTCCGGCTCCTCAAGGAGAGCGGTGACTTCTGCGTCGGTGTGGCGGCCTTCCCCTACAAGCACCCGCGCTCGGCCGACGTGGAGACCGACACCGACCACTTCGTGCGCAAGTGCGAGGCCGGAGCCGACTACGCCATCACCCAGATGTTCTTCGACGCCGAGGACTACCTGCGCCTGCGCGACCGGGTGGCCGCGCGCGGCTGCGAGGTGCCGATCATCCCCGAGGTCTTCCCGGTGGTGAAGCTCGCCTCCATCCCGCGCTCGGAGAAGCTCTCCGGCGCCCCGTTCCCGGCGGCCCTGGCCGAGCGCTTCCAGCGGTTCGGTGACGACGAGGAGGCGGTGCGCGCCTTCGGGATCGAGCACGCCCAGCGCATGTGCGAGCGGCTGCTCTCCGAGGGCGCCCCGGGCATCCACTTCATCACGTTCAACCAGTCCACGGCCACCAGGGAGATCTACCGCGAGGTCGCCGGGAACCGGGTCCGAGGAGCGGAAGCCGCGCGGCCATGATCGAGAAGGGCTGGTCGGGGGTGCCGGGGAACGAGAAGGACTCCAGCACCTCGACGAAGCCGCACGAACGGTAAAGGTGGCGCGCCGCGGTGGGTCCCGTACGCGTGGACAGCACCGCGGTGCGCTCCGGCCTGCCCGCGCACAGCGCGTGCAGGAGGGAGCGGCCCAGCCCCCGGTTCTGCGCCTCCGGAAGCACGTGGACCTCCGCGATCTCCAGCGGGTCGGCCAGGTACCGGCGCACGTGCCGTGACCGCCCGTGCAGGCGCAGCGCCTCGGTGACGACGTCGTGCCACCACTGGCCCTCGTGGCCGTGGAAGGCGTAGGCGAAGCCGAGCGGCCGGTCGCCCTCCACGGCCACCACGGAACCGAACCCGGGGTAACCGGCGTGGGAGGTCATCACGGCGGCCCGCCCGGGGAGCTGGTCCGGCGGAGGCCGCATGGCCGCCTCGTAGACCTCCAGCAGGGCGGGTACGGCGTGCGTGAACGCGGGGGGAGCGAGTGCGCGTAACTCGGTGTGGGCTGACACGCCCCCACACTAGGGCGTGAGCGCCGGTCGCCGCTGGTCCTCGCCGTGCCGCTGTGCGCGGCGCTCCTTGACGAGTGCCCCGGGGGGAGTGTTAACTGTCCTGTGTCGAACACGAGTTCGATTCGCTCCGCCGGCTCGTCCGGCGGGGCAGGCGCGGCCGGGTCGGGGAGGGGAAGCCCCTGCCCGGCCGCGTCCGTTCCCACGTGGTGTCCGGTCCGCCCGGGTCCGGACACGCGGAAGGCCGGGTGTTCCCTTGGGGGGAACACCCGGCCTTCTCCCGTTCCGGGAGGTCCCGGAGCCGGAGACTCCTAGAAGGCGTCGACGGCGCGACGGGCCTCGGGGTCGAGGACGCCCCAGTTGATGAGCTCCTCGGTCAGGTCGCCAGGCGACTTGTCGTAGATGACCGCGAGTGAGCGCAGGTCCTCCTGACGGATGGACAGCACCCGCCCGTTGTAGTCGCCCCGCTGACTCTGGATGGTGGCGACGTAGCGGGAGAGCGGACCGGCCTTCTCCTGCGGGAGCTGCTGCATGCGCTCCAGGTCGATCACCAGCTTGGGTGTGGGGCCCAGCGGGGTGGGCGCGGCGCCGCCGGGCAGCAGCTCCGACATCGGCACCCCGTAGAAGTCGGCCAGTTCGGCCAGCTTCTGCACGGTGACGGCGCGGTCACCGCGCTCGTAGGAGCCCACCACGACGGCCTTCCAGCGTCCGTGGGACTTCTCCTCCACCCCGTGCAGGGACAGGCCCTGCTGGGTGCGGATGGCACGCAGTCGCGCACCGAGGGACTTGGCGTATTCGGATGGCATCTTCTTGTCGCTCCCGGCCGTGACGGTGGCTGGCGTGAGTGGGGAGACGTCCGCTCGTACTCGGCGGGCCGCCTGAGCGGTCCAGCGGATGGTCACGGGGTGCAACCCCACCCGGTAGTGGTTACAGACAGTGACGGTAGAGGGGTGCTGGTGTCCAGGTCAAGCCGTTGGTGTGAAACGCGACTAATCAGTGGCCAAACCGTGCGTAGGTGAGACGCCTCTCATTTTGGGAGGAGTGGGGGCGAGTGGTGCGGGTTTGGAGGTCGGAAAGCCCGCTCCTACAGGGAATTTCGCGTTTCGCCCGAATGGTGTGCAAATCCGGAGTGTCATGATACGGATACTCTTAGCTGGGCAATCTTCGACGGTCTTTGTGATCAGCATCACATCGCTGGTCTCGGAGCGTGGAACGTGCCCGAGGGCCCCGCTGTCCCCGCTGGTAGCGTGGCCCCGATCGACATCCTTTAACGACCTGTTCTGTGAGGCAGGGAAGGGGTCACTACTTTGCGTGCGCGAAAACCAACCAGCGGTGAGGATGTTGGTGTCCCCTCACCCGAGGTACCGGAGACACCCGAGGTACCCGAAGGCACCAGAGCCGTCCTCGACGGCAACGAGATCAACCGGGCCCTGACCCGCATCGCCCACGAGGTGCTCGAACGCACCAAGGGCGGCGAGAACGTCACCCTCCTGGGCATCCCCTCACGCGGCGTACCGCTCGCGGAGCGCCTGGCCCGCCGGATCGAGCGGGTCGAGGACCTCAGCGTCCCCCACGGCTCGCTCGACATCACGATGTACCGCGACGACCTGCACCTGGCGCCGGCGCGTGCCCTGGGCCGCACCGCGATCCCCGCCGGGGGCCTCGACGACCGCGTGGTCGTCCTCGTCGACGACGTCCTCTTCTCCGGCCGCACCGTCCGCGCCGCCCTCGACGCCCTCGGAGACCTCGGCCGCCCCCGCGCGGTCCAGCTCGCCGTCCTCGTCGACCGGGGCCACCGCGAACTCCCCATCCGCGCCGACTACGTGGGCAAGAACCTGCCCACCTCCCTGCGCGAGAGCGTCACGGTCCAGCTGTCCGAGACCGACGGCCAGGACGGCGTGCTCCTCGGCCCCGCCCGCCCGTCGCCCTCCACCACCCTCAAGGGAGGCCTGCGGCCCGGTTCCTCCGACGCGTCACCCTCCACCACCCTCAAGGGAGGCCTGCGGCCCGGTTCTCCCGACGCGTCACCCTCCACCACCCTCAAGGGAGGCCTGCGGCCCGGTTCCCCCGCGCGCCCCGGTGCCCCGACCACGGCCGACACCAAGGAAGGGGACGCCTGATGCGCCACCTGCTCTCCACCGGCGACCTCAGCCGCGACGAGGCCACGCTCATCCTGGACACCGCGGCCGAACTGGCCCAGGTCGGGGACCGCTCCGTCAAGAAGCTCCCCACCCTGCGCGGACGCACCGTGGTCAACCTCTTCTACGAGGACTCCACCCGCACCCGCACCTCCTTCGAGCTGGCCGCCAAGCGCCTGTCCGCCGACGTCATCAACTTCTCGGCCAAGGGCTCCAGCGTCTCCAAGGGTGAGAGCCTCAAGGACACCGCGCTCACCCTCCAGGCCATGGGCGCCGACGCCGTCGTCATCAGGCACGGTGCCTCCGGCGCCGCCCACCGCCTGGCCCACTGGGTGGACGGCTCCGTCCTCAACGCGGGCGACGGCACCCACGAACACCCCACCCAGGCACTGCTGGACGCCTACACCATGCGCGACCGCCTGGGCCGTCTCGACGGCCTGCGCGTGGCTGTGGTCGGGGACATCCTGCACAGCCGGGTCGCCCGCTCCAACGTGCTGCTGCTCACCACCCTGGGCGCGCACGTCACCCTGGTCGCGCCGCCCACCCTGCTGCCGGTCTCGGTGCACACCTGGCCGTGCGAGGTCTCCTACGACCTCGACGACGTCCTGCCCAAGTCCGACGTGGTCATGATGCTGAGGGTCCAGGCGGAGCGCATGCGCGACTCCTTCTTCCCCTCCGTCCGCGAGTACAGCCGCAACTACGGGCTCGACGGCGAGCGCCTGGGCCGGATGCCCTCCGACGCGATCGTCATGCACCCCGGTCCGATGGTCCGGGGCATGGAGATCTCCGCCGAGGTCGCGGACTCCCCGCGCTGCACCGTCACCGAGCAGGTCGCCAACGGTGTCAGCCTGCGCATGGCCGTGCTCTACCTGCTGCTCGGCGGCTCCTAGGAGCGCTGTGCCCGCTCCCGGCCTCCGCTCCGCCCGGCCCGCGGCCGACCGCCCGGAAGGGCGGAACCCCACCGGCGCCCGGACGCCCGGACACGCGAGAGCAGCCGGAGCGGGCCCGCGGTGCGAGAAGCGCCCCGGGCCGCCCACGAACTTCACGAAACACGAGAAAGCCGACACCTTCATGCCCGAAAACACCGGACCGCACCTGATCAGGGGCGCCCGCCCGCTCGGCGGCGAGCCCGTCGACCTGCTGTTCGTCGACGGCCAGATCGCCGCGATCGGCCCGGACCTGGAGGCCCCCGAGGGCGCCCGGGTCGTGGACGCCACCGGCCTGGTCGCCCTGCCCGGACTCGTGGACCTCCACACCCACCTGCGCGAACCCGGCCGGGAGGACGCCGAGACCGTCGCCTCGGGCTCCCGCTCGGCCGCCATGGGCGGCTACACGTCCGTGCACGCCATGGCCAACACCGACCCCGTGGCCGACACCGCCGGTGTGGTCGAGCAGGTCTGGCGCCTGGGCCGCGAGGCCGGGTACTGCGACGTGCGCCCCGTCGGAGCCGTCACCGTCGGCCTCGCGGGACAGCAGCTCTCCGAGATCGGCGCCATGGCCGACTCCGCCGCGCGGGTGCGGGTCTTCTCCGACGACGGCATCTGCGTCTCCGACGCCCTGCTCATGCGGCGCGCGCTGGAGTACGTCAAGGCCTTCGACGGCGTCATCGCCCAGCACGCCCAGGAGCCGCGCCTGACCGAGGGCGCGCAGATGAACGAGGGGTGCGTCTCCGACCGCCTCGGCCTGACCGGCTGGCCCGCGGTCGCGGAGGAGGCGATCATCGCCCGCGACTGCCTGCTCGCCCAGCACGTCGGCTCGCGACTGCACGTGTGCCACGTCTCCACCAAGGGCTCGGTGGACATCATCCGCTGGGCCAAGGCGCGCGGCTGCGACGTCACCGCCGAGGTCACCCCGCACCACCTGCTCCTCACCGACGACCTGGTCGAGGGCTACGACCCGATCTACAAGGTCAACCCGCCCCTGCGCACCGCCGAGGACGTCGAGGCGCTGCGCGAGGGACTGGCCGACGGCACGATCGACATCGTCGCCACCGACCACGCCCCGCACCCGGCGGAGGCGAAGGAGACCGAGTGGTCCAACGCCGCCATGGGAATGGTCGGACTGGAGACCGCGTTGGCCGTCGTGCAGCGCACCATGGTCGACACCGGCCTGCTCACCTGGGCCGAGGTCGCCGACCGCATGTCCACCGCGCCCGCCCGTATCGGCCGGGTCAGCGGACACGGCCGTGAGCTGGCCGTGGGCGAGCCCGCCAACGTCGTCCTCTACGACCCCGCGTCGCCGGTGGGCGTCGACGGCGCGGCCATGGTGACCAAGAGCGACAACACCCCCTTCCGGGGCATGACCCTGCCCGGCGAGGTCCGCGCCACGTTCCTGCGCGGCGTGCCCACCGTCCTGGAGGGGAAGATCAATTGAGCACACAGAACGCAGTGAACGCGCAGGCCACGCCTGGTGCGGCAGAGGGGGAAAACGTGTCCGAGGAGACCGGCGGTCCGGCGATCCTGGTGCTTGAGGACGGTCGTGTGTTCCACGGCCGCTCCTTCGGCGCCACCGGCGAGACCTTCGGGGAGGCCGTCTTCAACACCGGTATGACCGGTTACCAGGAGACCCTCACCGACCCCTCGTACCACCGCCAGATCGTGGTGATGACCGCACCGCACATCGGCAACACCGGGGTCAACGACGACGACCCCGAGTCCGGCCGCATCTGGGTCGCGGGCTACGTCGTCCGCGAGCCCGCGCGCATCCCCTCCAACTGGCGGGCCCGGCGCACCCTCGACGAGGAACTGCGCCGCCAGGGCGTGGTCGGCATCGCGCTGACCGGCACCCGGGCCCTCACCCGCCACCTGCGCGACCGGGGCGCCATGCGCGCGGCGGTCAGCAGCGTGGAGACCGACCCCAAGGCGCTGCACGCCCGGATCCTGGAGCAGCCCCGCATGGCCGGTTCCGACCTGGCCGTCGAGGTCAGCACCGACACCGCCTACGAGGTCCTGCCGCCCCAGGGCGTCGAGACCCGCTACCACGTGGCCGCCGTCGACCTCGGCATCAAGGCCATGACCCCCCAGCGGCTGGCGGAGCGCGGGTGCAGGGTCACCGTCCTGCCCGCCACGGCCACCGCCGAGGACATCCTCGCGCTGGACCCGGACGGCGTCTTCTTCAGCAACGGCCCCGGCGACCCCGCCACCGCCGACCGCTCGGTCGACGCCATGCGCGGGGTGCTGGACGCCGGGAAGCCGCTCTTCGGCATCTGCTTCGGCAACCAGATCCTGGGCCGCTCCCTGGGCCTGGGCACCTACAAGCTGCCCTTCGGCCACCGGGGCGTCAACCAGCCGGTCATCGACACCCGCACCAAGAAGGTGGCGATCACCAGCCAGAACCACGGCTTCGCCGTGGACGCCCCGCTCGACGCGCCCTTCGACACCCCCTACGGCCGGGCCGAGGTCAGCCACATCGGCCTCAACGACCAGGTCGTCGAGGGCCTGCGGCTGCTGGACCGGCCCGTGTTCAGCGTCCAGTTCCACCCGGAGGCCGCCGCGGGCCCCCACGACGCCGCCGAGCTCTTCGACGAGTTCGTCGACCTGATGTCCGCCCAGCCCGCACCGGCTGCCAAGTAGTAAGAGGAACAGAGCATGCCGCGCCGTAGTGACCTTTCATCCGTCCTCGTGATCGGCTCCGGCCCGATCGTGATCGGGCAGGCGGCCGAGTTCGACTACTCGGGCACCCAGGCCTGCCGTGTCCTGCGGGCCGAGGGCCTGCGGGTCATCCTGGTCAACTCCAACCCGGCCACGATCATGACCGACCCGGAGATCGCCGACGCCACGTACGTCGAGCCGATCACCCCCGAGATGATCGAGAAGATCATCGCCAAGGAGCGCCCCGACGCGCTCCTGCCCACCCTGGGCGGGCAGACGGCGCTCAACGCCGCCGTCGACCTGCACGAGGCCGGGATCCTGGCCAAGTACGACGTCGAGCTCATCGGCGCCAACATCGACGCCATCCAGTCCGGCGAGGACCGCGAGATCTTCAAGGGGATCGTCGAGCGCATCGGCGGCGAGTCCGCACGCTCCCGTATCTGCCACACCCTCCAGGAGTGCCTGGACGCCGCCGTGGAACTCGAGTACCCGGTCGTCGTGCGCCCGTCCTTCACCATGGGCGGCGCCGGATCCGGTTTCGCCCACGACGAGACGGAGCTCCGCCGCATCGCGGGCCAGGGCCTGGCGCTCTCCCCGACCACCGAGGTGCTCCTGGAGGAGTCCATCCTCGGCTGGAAGGAGTACGAGCTGGAGCTGATGCGCGACACCAACGACAACGTCGTGGTCGTGTGCTCCATCGAGAACCTCGACCCCATGGGCGTGCACACCGGCGACTCCATCACCGTCGCCCCGGCCATGACCCTCACCGACCGCGAGTACCAGAAGCTGCGCGACATCGGCATCGCGGTCATCCGCGAGGTCGGCGTGGACACGGGCGGCTGCAACATCCAGTTCGCCGTCCACCCCACCACCGGCCGGGTCATCGTCATCGAGATGAACCCCCGCGTGTCCCGCTCCTCGGCGCTGGCCTCCAAGGCCACCGGCTTCCCGATCGCCAAGATCGCCGCCAAGCTCGCCGTCGGCTACACGCTGGACGAGATCCCCAACGACATCACCAAGGAGACCCCGGCCAGCTTCGAGCCCACGCTCGACTACGTGGTCGTCAAGGTCCCCCGCTTCGCCTTCGAGAAGTTCCCCGGCGCCGACCCCACCCTCACCACCACCATGAAGTCGGTGGGCGAGGCCATGGCGATCGGCCGGTCCTTCCCCGAGGCGCTGCAGAAGGCCATGCGCTCCCTGGAGAAGTCCGGCGTCGGCCTGACCTGGGCGGGGAACCCCGGCGACAAGGACGATCTCCTGCGCCGCTCCGCCCAGCCCACCGAGCACCGCCTGCGCCAGGTCCAGCAGGCCCTCCGCGCCGGAGCCACGGTCGAGGAACTGCACGAGGCCACCAGGATCGACCCGTGGTTCCTGGACCAGATGCTGCGCCTGGAGGAGATGGCCCGCGTCCTGGCCACCGCCCCCAAGCTCGACGCCGCCCTGCTCCGCGAGGCCAAGGGCCTCGGCTTCTCCGACGTCCAGATCGGTGAGATCACCGGGCGGACCGAGGACGTCGTCCGCGAGCTCCGCCACGCGCTGGGTATCCACCCCGTCTACCTGACGGTGGACACCTGCGCCGCCGAGTTCCGGGCCGCGACGCCGTACCTGTACTCCAGCTACGACGAGGAGACCGAGGTCCCCACCGGAGACCGGCCCAAGATCATCATCCTGGGTTCGGGCCCCAACCGGATCGGCCAGGGCGTGGAGTTCGACTACTCCTGCGTCCACGCCTCCTTCGCGCTCTCCGAGGCCGGGTTCGAGACCGTCATGGTCAACTGCAACCCGGAGACCGTCTCCACGGACTACGACACCAGCGACCGGCTCTACTTCGAGCCGCTCACCCTGGAGGACGTCCTGGAGGTCGTGCGCGCCGAGCAGGCCGCCGGACCGGTCGTCGGCGTCATCGTCCAGCTGGGCGGCCAGACCCCGCTCGGCCTGGCCCGCCGCCTCAAGGACGCGGGCGTGCCCATTATCGGCACCAGCCCCGAGGCCATCGACCTGGCCGAGGACCGGGGCGAGTTCGGCAAGGTCCTGGCCGACGCCGGACTGCCCGCGCCCAAGTACGGCATGGCCTACTCCTTCGAGCAGGCCAAGGCCGCCGCCGACGAGATCGGCTACCCGGTCATGGTCCGCCCGTCCTACGTGCTGGGCGGCCGGGGCATGGAGATCGTCTACAGCGAGCGGATGCTCGCGGACTACATCGAGCGCAACGCCGAGGTCAGCCCGGAGCACCCGGTCCTGATCGACCGCTTCCTCGACGACGCCATCGAGATCGACGTCGACGCCCTCTACGACGGCAAGGACCTGTACCTGGGCGGCGTGATGGAGCACATCGAGGAGGCCGGGATCCACTCCGGCGACTCGGCGTGCACCCTGCCCTCGATCACCCTGGGCAGCGAGGACATCGAGCGCATCCGCTACTCCACCGAGGCCATCGCGCGCGGTACCGGGGTCCGGGGCCTGCTCAACGTCCAGTACGCGCTGGCCTCCGGCGTCCTCAACGTGCTGGAGGCCAACCCGCGCGCCTCCCGCACGGTCCCGTTCGTCTCCAAGGCCACCGCGGTGCCGCTGGCCAAGGCCGCCGCCCGCGTCATGGCCGGGAGCAGCATCGCGGAACTGCGCGCCGAGGGCATGCTGCCCGCCAAGGGCGACGGCGGCGACCTGCCCGCCGACGCCCCGGTGTCGGTGAAGGAGGCCGTGCTGCCCTTCAACCGGTTCATCAACAAGGAGGGCGAGGGCGTCGACACCATCCTCGGCCCCGAGATGCGCTCCACCGGTGAGGTCATGGGCCTGGACACCGGGTTCGGCCCCGCCTACGCCAAGTCCCAGCTGGCGGTCAACGGCAACGTGCCCACCCAGGGCAAGGTGTTCGTGTCGGTCGCCAACCGCGACAAGCGCTCGATGATCTTCCCGGTCAAGCGCCTGGCCGACCTCGGCTTCGAGATCCTGGCCACCGAGGGCACCGCCGTGGTGCTGCGCCGCAACGGCGTCCTCGCGACCGTGGTGCGCAAGCACAGCACGGGCACCGGCCCCAACGGCGAGCCCACCATCGTGCAGCTCATCCACGACGGTGACGTCGACCTGATCGTCAACACCCCGTTCGGCAGCGCGGGCCAGTCCGGTCCGCGTCTGGACGGGTACGAGATCCGGACGGCCGCCATCGCCCGCGCGGTGCCCAGCGTCACCACCGTGCAGGGTCTGGCCGCCGCGGTCCAGGCGATCGAGGCCCGCGTGCGCGGCGACGTCGGGGTGCGCTCCCTCCAGGAGCACGCCCAGTCGCTCACGGAGAGCCGTCGGAACTCCTAGGCTGTAGCAGTCCGGGTGCCGCCAGGGTTCCGGAGGACGAGTCGCGCGTCGGCGAGCAACAGGCCGGGCGCTGACGAGGACGAGGGATCCCTGGCCGCCTGGGTACCCGGACACGGGCTGAAGCGGAGCGGAGGCCCACAGCAGGCACCGTCCGGGCGCCGCGGTACGTCGCGGCGCCCGGACGGTGAAGCCCAGTTCCAGAGAGGCCACCACCAGACATGAGCGACAACGGACCGGTGCAGACCAGGTGCCCCGTGTTGAACGTGCGCAGGGTGGACGCCTACTACGCCATCACCGTCGTCGCGCCGGGCATCGCGGAACGGTTCCGTTCCGGGCAGTTCGTGTCGGTGGCGGTCGGCGGGGACCACTCCAGCACGCTGTTGCGCCGCCCCTTCGCGATCCACGACGTCAAGCCCGACTACGGCGGGACCGTCGAGTTCCTGTTCGCGGTGCGCGGCACGGGGACCGCCTGGCTGGCGGAACGAAGATCACGCGACCTGCTCGACGTGGTGGGACCGCTCGGACGGCCCTTCCCGCTGCCCCGCGACCCCGTGAACTGCGTCCTCGTGGGCGGCGGGTCCGGCAGCGCGCCGCTGTTCCCGCTCGCGCAGTCGCTGCGCAGGCGCGGCTGCCGGGTGGACTTCGTGCTGGGCGCCGCCTCCGCCGACCGCGTGTTCAGCGCCATCACCGCGCGCCGCGTCGCGGAGACCGCCACCTTCACCACCGACGACGGATCCTTCGGAACCCGGGGGAGGGTCACCGACGTCCTGGGCCGCGTGATCGAGGAGTCCCGCTCGGACGCGGTGTACGCCTGCGGTCCCATGCCCATGCTCAGGTCCGTCACCCAGGTGGCGGGTGAGCACGGGGTCCCCGTGCAGGTCGCGGTCGAGGAGACCATGGCGTGCGGCATCGGGATCTGCATGACCTGCGTGATCCCGGTGGTGGGGGAGGACGGCATCACCCGCATGGTGCGTTCCTGTGTGGACGGACCCGTGTTCCGAGGCGAGCAGGTGCGCTTCGACGACGTCGGGACCATCCCCTTCGACGCCCTGGGCGCCCCGGGGTGGAAGGGGTCCAGCGCGGCCCGCGCCGCGGAGTCGGCCCGCGACATCGCCTGACACATCAGAGCCACGAGAGGCCCGGCGCCGCACGGCGCCGGGCCACGAGCGAGCGAAGGCCAGTGAACGCAGACCTCAGGACCAGGCTCGGCTCCCTCCGCCTCCCGAACCCGGTGGTCACCGCCGCCGGGTGCGCGGGTTCGGGGCGCGAGCTGTCGCAGTTCTTCGACATCGGGGAGATCGGCGCGGTCACCACCAAGTCGTTGATGTTGGAACCGCGTGCGGGCAGACCCGCGCCGCGCATGGCGGAGACCCCGAGCGGGATGCTGAGCACCACGGGCATGCAGGGGCCCGGGGTGGACGTGTTCCTCCAGCGGGACCTGCCCTGGCTGCTCGCACGAGGGGGACGGGCGATCGTCTCCATCGCGGGGTCGGGCGTGGGCGAGTTCGGTGAGCTGGCCCGGCGGGTCTCCGAGGCGGAGGGGGTGGGCGCCATCGAGGTCAACCTCTCCTGCCCGAACCCGGCCGACCCGGCGGGGCGGCACTTCGCGGACGACGCCGCCCAGGCCGCGACGATCGTGCAGACGGTGCGCTCGCACGCGCGCTCGGACGTTCCGGTGCTGGCCAAGCTCGCCGCCGACGTCCCCGACGTGGTGGAGCTGGCCAGCGCCTGTGTGGCGGCCCGCGTCGACGGACTGACCATGATCAACACCCTGCGCGGGATGAGCGTGGACCCGCGGACGCTGCGCCCCGCGGTGGCCGGGGGTATGGGCGGGCTGTCCGGCCCGGCGATCCGCCCGCTGGCGGTGGGGTGCGTCTACCGGGTGCACGAGGCCTTCCCCGAGGTGCCGATCGTCGGCGTGGGCGGGGTGCGCACCGGCACCGACGTCCTGGAGTTCATGGCGGCGGGCGCCAGCGCGGTGGCGGTGGGGACGGTCAACTTCTCCGATCCGTCGGCGTGCACGCGGGTCCTGCGGGAGTTCAACGAGGCGCTGGAGGCGCGCGGAGTCTCCAGGGCCTCGGACGTGGTGGGCGCCGCCCACCGCGCCGGCACGGGTGTGTGACCACCCGTTCACGCATCCATAGTGCCCTGACCGGCCTGAACGGCCCTGAGATGGCTCTGTGTGGCCGAACGCGTGCTGCGGGGATACGTGGGTGGGTTCGCGGAGAACATGCGCCTACGTCCGTTTGAGCGGCCGTTACGGGGAAGTGACGCGGGTAGGGCGCATGAAGCGGCCGATCCGGGGAACCGCACACCTTGATGGTGTGCACATGACAGCGAACGTGCATCGGCTGGTGCGTGTGTAAGCACGGGCGTAAGTACGGACGTAAGGCACGAACGGAAGCTTTCCGGCACCGGTCCAACACCGGTGGCACACGATTGGAGATACCGACATGACCGCGCACTCCGCGCCCATCGCCGTCGCGATCGACGCGAACGAGATCGAGACGGCGGCCACCTGGGCCTCCGCGGTCGCGCCGCACGTGAGCACGGTGAAGGTGGGGTTGGAGCTGTACCTGCGCTACGGCCCCGACGTGATCAGCGCCGTGCGCGGGGCCAACCGGGTCGGAGTCTTCCTCGACCTGAAGCTGCACGACATCCCGGCCACGGTCGCCGGGGCGGCGCGCTCGGTCGCCGGTCTGCGGCCCTCGATCCTGACCGTGCACGCCTCCGGGGGCGCGGACATGGTCCGCGCGGCGGTCGAGGCGGCGCCGGACACCAGGATCGCGGCGGTCACCGTGCTCACGTCCATGGACGAGGCGGACCTGGAGCAGGTGGGGCTGCTCGGTCCGTCGCGGGACGCGGTGCGGCGCCTCGCGGTGCTCGCGGTGGGCGCGGGCGCCCGTGCGCTGGTGTGCTCGCCCCAGGAGGTGGCGATGGTCCGTTCCGAGGTGGGTCCGGACGTCACGCTGATCACCCCGGGGGTGCGACCGGCCGGGGCGGACCTCGGTGACCAGTCGCGGGTCGCCACCCCCGAGGCGGCGATCGAGGCCGGGGCGGACCTCCTGGTCATCGGACGACCCATCACCCGCGCCCCGGACCCGGGTGCGGCGGCGGCCTCGATCGCGGCGGCCGTGCGGAGGGCCGGTGGCCGTGTCTGAAAACCGGAAGGGGTCGGAGTCGGGGGCCCGTGGGCTGCCCGGACTCAGGGCCGGTCAGGGCGGGGTAGTCCCATTTGTCGCATCTGTCCCATCACTCACAGTTGTGGATCACGGACGGTCACCAATTAGGCGTGTCCAAAACTAGGAATCCATGGCGAAGAGTGACCCGAGTCACCGTAGGGTGACCTGCGCAGGTGGTGCGCTTTCCCAGCTCGTCAATCGGGACCAAAGTCCTGATTTTCGTGTCCGACCGCAATTGGATCGTCACCCAGGGTAGTTCCTTCGATGAAATAGCCCTTGAAAGGGCACTTTACGTTGCCTAACAGGGGTCAGACCTACTAACTTGCGCAGGCGTCCGCCCTCTACAAACGAGTAGAAAACCGAGGTGACCCGGCGTGGCCCTTCCTCCCCTCACACCCGAGCAGCGCAGTGCGGCTCTTGAGAAGGCCGCCAAGGCCAGAAAAGAGCGTGCGGAGGTCAAGAACAAGCTCAAGAACGGCGGCATCTCGCTGTCCGAGGTCCTCTCCAACGGCCTCAAGGACGACGTCATCGGCAAGATGAAGGTTTCGGCTCTGCTGGAATCCCTCCCCGGTGTCGGCAAGGTGCGTGCCAAGCAGATCATGGAGCGGCTCAACATCGCTGAGTCGCGCCGTGTCCGAGGCCTCGGCACCAACCAGCGTGCCGCCCTCGAGAGCGAGTTCGGCGACCTCACCAAGTAACACCGGTCCGGTGGCGACACCGGCCAACACCGCCCCCGACGCGTCCCCCACAGTCGCTCGGAGCCGCTGCACCAGTGGCCACGGCACGCGGTGAGCAACAACCCGACGCCACGGTGGGCGGGCGGGTGGGCCCCAGGTCACACCCCGTCCGCCCCACCGTGGCTCGGTGATATAAAGGGAGCTTCCCGCGACCGTACGCTGCGCGCCAGTGCGCCAGCACGAGCCGCCCGCGCGGTGCGCGCCGGACCCCGGGTCCGGCCCAGGCAGCGCTCACGAGGCCCACGGCCCACCGCGTGGCGGAGAGCCGAATGGAAGCCTGATACTCACATGCCTGCGCAGACCGCAGACCAGACCCGACCGGCCGAGAAACGACTGACCGTCCTGTCCGGCCCCTCCGGCGTGGGGAAGAGCACGGTCGTCGCCCACCTGCGCCAGGTCAACCCCGACGTGTGGCTCTCGGTGTCGGTGACCACCCGCGCCCCCCGACCCGGCGAGCGCGACGGGGTCCAGTACCACTTCGTCTCCGACGAGGAGTTCGACCGCCTCGTCGCCGAGGACCAGCTCCTGGAGTGGGCCCAGTTCGCGGGCAACCGCTACGGCACGCCGCGCGGCCCCGTCGAGGAACGCCTCAGCGCGGGCGTCCCCGTGCTGCTGGAGATCGAACTCCAGGGCGCGCGCCAGGTCCGCGAGTCCATGGACGACGCCCTGCACGTCTTCCTCGCCCCGCCCTCGTGGGAGGAGCTGGTCCGCAGGCTGACCGGCCGGGGGACCGAGTCCGACGAGGTGATCCAGCGCCGCCTGGAGGTGGCCAAGATCGAGCTCGCCGCCGAGAAGGAGTTCGACACCACCCTCGTCAACACGTCCGTACAGGAAGTGTGCGACGAGCTGCTAGCGTTGATGACAGCGCCCAAGGTGTGATAGCGGGTGCGCATCGGGCCGCGCCGGACTCCGGCGGCGGCCGCGTCCGCCCCGTCCCTGGGCCCCTTGAACCTTTCTGTTCCAACCCGCGTCACGGCTTCCGACGAGCCGGACACCGTCCCTGGAGGTAACGAAGTGGCTGGTACCGAGCCCGTCGCCGAAGGCATCACCAACCCGCCGATCGACGACCTGCTGGAGTGCGTCGACAGCAAGTACAGCCTGGTCACCATGGCCTCCAAGCGGGCCCGCCAGATCAACGCCTACTACGCGCAGCTGGGCGAGGGCCTGCTGGAGTACGTCGGCCCGCTGGTCGAGACCCAGGTCCAGGAGAAGTCCCTGTCCATCGCCCTGCGCGAGGTCAAGTCCGGCCTGCTCACCGCCGAGCCGTACGAGGGCAACTGAGCCTCGCCCCACGGGGCACGCCCCCTCGGGGGTACCGACCGCGCCCGTCGCACCCCCGCCCGGGGCGTGCGGCGGGCGCGGCCTGGTAGAACTCCATGTGTGAGTGACACAGAATCCGTTCCCCAGGTGGTCCTCGGTGTCGGCGGGGGCATCGCCGCCTACAAGGTGTGCGAGCTGCTGCGCCGACTGACCGAGTCCGGCCACCGCGTCCGGGTCGTGCCCACCGCCGACGCCCTGCGCTTCGTCGGTGAGCCCACCTGGGCCGCCCTGTCCGGCCAGCCCGTCGCCACCGGTGTGTGGGACGAGGTACACGAGGTCCCGCACGTGCGCATCGGCCAGTCGGCCGACCTCGTCCTCGTCGCCCCGGCCACCGCCAACCTCCTCGCCAAGGCCGCCGCCGGACTCGCCGACGACCTGCTGACCAACACCCTCCTCACCGCGCGGTGCCCGGTGGTGTTCGCCCCCGCGATGCACACCGAGATGTGGGAGCACCCCGCCACCCAGGCCAACGTGGCCACCCTGCGCTCGCGCGGCGCCATCGTCCTGGACCCGGCCGTGGGCCGCCTCACCGGTGCCGACACCGGCCGGGGCCGTCTGCCCGACCCCGCCGAACTGTTCGAGGCCGCCCGGCTGGTCCTGCGGCGGGGCGCCACCCGCTCCGACCTGGCGGGCCGCCGCGTGGTCGTCTCCGCCGGCGGGACCCGCGAGGCCATCGACCCGGTCCGCTTCCTGGGCAACCACTCCTCGGGCCGCCAGGGGTACGCCCTGGCGCGCACCGCCGCCGCCCGGGGCGCCGACGTGACCCTGGTCGCGGCCAACGTCTCCCTGCCCGACCCCGCCGGGGTGCGCCTGGTGCGGGTGGAGTCGGCGGTGGAGCTGGCCGAGGCCATGGAGACGGAGCGCACCGGGGCCGACGCCGTGGTGATGAGCGCCGCCGTGGCCGACTTCCGTCCGGTGACCAGCGCCGCCTCCAAGATCAAGAAGTCCGGTGACGCCCCGGCGCCGATCGAGCTGGTGGAGAACCCGGACATCCTCGCCGGTCTGGTCGCCTCCCGGTCCCGGGAGGGCACGGAGCAGACCATCGTGGGCTTCGCGGCCGAGACCGACGACGTGATCGACAACGGTCGCGCCAAACTGGCCCGCAAGGGATGCGACCTGCTCGTGGTCAACCAGGTCGGGGGCGGGCGCGCCTTCGGCACCGACGACAACCAGGCGACCGTGCTCGGTTCCGACGGGAGCGTCGTGGACATTCCCACAGGGCCCAAGGAGGACCTCGCGGACCGTGTGTGGGACCTGGTGGTCGAACGGCTTCCGGGATGAGGATCACCGCCGCCGAGGGAACCCCCGTCGTACCGCGCGATCGGGGGTCCGTCACCGTGCCGTCGGCAAAACTTCCGCTCGGCGCGCTGGATTCCTACCGCTGAGTACGACAGACTCGTTCGGGTGCCGACGAACGGCTGAGGAGGCCCGCCGCCGCGCACCCGCCCCCACCAGTCCCGTTACAGTGGACCGATAACCAACCGCGTCGGTCGGTATTGCCGTCCCGACACATGTCAGCCAGCAGCCGCTGCAAGGAGTCACGCAACGTGTCCCGCCGCCTTTTCACCTCCGAGTCGGTCACCGAAGGTCATCCCGACAAGATGGCCGACCAGATCAGTGACGCGATCCTCGACGCGATGCTCGCCACCGACCCCGGCAGCCGGGTCGCGGTCGAGACGCTGATCACCACGGGTCAGGTCCACATCGCGGGTGAGGTCACCACCCAGACCTACGTCGACATCCCCGCGATCGTGCGCGAGAAGATCCTCCAGATCGGGTACGACTCGTCCGCCAAGGGTTTCGACGGTGACTCCTGTGGGGTCAACGTCTCCATCGACGCGCAGTCCCCGGACATCGCCCAGGGTGTCGACACCGCCTACGAGGCGCGCGTCGAGCACGAGGACGACGTCCTCAACCGGCAGGGCGCCGGCGACCAGGGCCTGATGTTCGGTTACGCCAACCGTGAGACCCCCGAGCTCATGCCGCTGCCGATCAAGCTGGCGCACTCGCTCTCCGAGCGCCTGTCCGAGGTCCGTCGCAACGGCACCGTCCCCTACCTGCGCCCCGACGGCAAGACCCAGGTCACCGTCGAGTACGAGGGCCAGACCCCGGTCCGCCTGGACACCGTGGTGGTCTCCAGCCAGCACTCGGCGGACATCAACCTGGAAGAGATGCTGACCCCGGACATCCGGGAGCACGTCATCGAGCCCGTGGTCGCCGCCTACGGCCTGGACGCGGACGACTACCGCCTCCTGGTCAACCCGACCGGCCGTTTCGAGATCGGCGGCCCGATGGGCGACGCCGGTCTGACCGGCCGCAAGATCATCGTCGACACCTACGGCGGCTACGCCCGCCACGGCGGCGGCGCCTTCTCGGGCAAGGACCCGTCGAAGGTGGACCGTTCCGCCGCCTACGCCACCCGCTGGGTCGCGAAGAACATCGTCGCCGCCGAGCTGGCCGAGCGCGCCGAGGTCCAGGTGGCCTACGCGATCGGCAAGGCCCACCCGGTGGGTGTGTTCATCGAGACCTTCGGCACCGAGCGGGTGGCGACGGAGCTGATCGAGAAGGCCGTCAAGGAGGTCTTCGACCTGCGTCCGGCCGCCATCGTGCGCGACCTGGACCTGCTGCGTCCGATCTACTCCCGGACCGCCGCCTACGGCCACTTCGGCCGTGAGCTGCCGGAGTTCACCTGGGAGCGCACGGACCGCGCGGCGGCGCTGCGTTCGTTCGTCGGCGCCTAGGAGACGTACCAGTACCGAGGGCGGGTGGCCGTGAGGCCGCCCGCCCTCGGTGTCGTCTGGATCCCCCCGCATGCCTTACGCCCCGTTTGACTACTCTGTGTTAATAATTGTGTGCACAAAGTCATTTTCGGGCTGCCATGCGGAGGAGGAACACCATGGCCCTGCCAGCTGCGGTGTCGGCGTTGGGGCTGGCGGCGCTGATCGCGCTGCCGGGACAGCCGGTCCAGGCGGACGAGGGACCGGTGCCCGGGGCCGGGAGTCTGCACGTCACCGTCCAGGAGACGTCGGAGGAACGGCTGCGGCCGGGCGATCGGGTGCAGTACACCGTCAAGGTGCGCAACGCCGGACACGAGGCACTGCCGGACGCGCGCGTGGTGCAGTTCCTGCCCCCCTCGATGCGCTACGTCTCCGGTGCCCCCGAAGGAGTGGAGGAGGGGCGGGCCGAGTGGGTGCGGCCCCTCGAACCGGGGGAGCGGGTGGTCCTCAACGTGGTCGGTGAGCTCACGGAGGTGCCGGAGGGCGCCCAGCAGCCGGTCTCCACCGTCTGCCTGCGCCCGACGGCCGACGCCCCGCTCTCCTCCTGCGCCTCCACCGTCCACCAGGTCCAGCGGATCCTGCCGATGGTGTGGGTGGTGGCCGGGTTGCTCGCCGTGGCCGCCGTCGCGTTCGCCGTGGGCGGCTACCTGCGCTACCGGGGCACTCGCGGACCCCGGCCGGAGCCCGAGCCGCCGAGCAACCACAGTCCCGGCTCGGTGCCGAACCTGCGCACCTTCCCGGGTCGGGCGCCCGTCTACCAACTGGACGCCCACAGGTGACGTGAACACACGGAGCGGGGCCGGGGACGATCCCCGGCCCCGCTCCCGTGCACGGGTCAGTCCAGTTCGCCGCGGCGGCGCCTGCCGACGAACAGGGCGGCCGCGCCGGCGGCCACGCTCAGCAGGCCCGCGGCCGCCGGGACGACCGCGCCCGCCCCGGTGGCGGCCAACTCCGGCTGGGAAGGTCGGGTCGGCTTGCCGTGCGTGGACGTCTGGGCCGGAGCGTCGCCGCCCCCGCTGGGCGAGGGGCCCGGAGGCTGCGACTGGCCGGGCGCGTCGACCTCGGTGACGGGTGCCCCGTCGGGCGTCTCACCCTGATCCGGGCGAGGGCCGCCGCTCGGAGCGGGCGCCTCGCCGGGAGCCCCGCCCCCGCCCGGGAACGGCGGGGGAGTGACGCCCGTCGGTTCGGGAAGGGGGTGCGTGCCCGCGCCGGGGGACTCACCGTGGCCGGGGTTCGGACCCTCGCCCGGCCCTGGGTGGGGTTCCGCGTACCCGTCGTCCGCCGAGGGCTCGTCGTACCCGTGGTCCGCCGAGGGCTCGTCGTACCCGTGGTCCCCGCTCTTTGCGGGTCCGTGGTCGGAGGGGGTGTTCGCGTATCCGTGGCCCCCGCTCTTTGCGGGTCCGTCGTCCGACGGGTGGCCCGCGTACCCGTAGCCGTCCTGGGCCTCCGGGCCGCGCTGGGGCCGGACCTCCGGAGCCTCCACGGGCGGGACGGACACACTCTCCGCCTGCTCCGTGCCGACCCCCTCGGCCCCGGGGGTGAACCCGCTGACCTCCTGGGCGGCCGGGGCCTCGTCGGCCGTCTCGGTGGCCAGGGCGGTGCCGGTGCCCCAGATGAGCGGGACGGCCACCACCGTCGCCGCGCCGAGCGCGCACAGCGCGCCCCTCCCGGTGGAACCGAACCGTGCCTCGTCACGCTGGCGTGACTTCTTAAAGTGATGAGTCATGCACTCATTGTGGTCATCTTTGACGGCGGAAGTCCAAAAGGGCACGGAACGGAGAGGGAAAATTCGGGCGCGGGTGTACGAAAGGGCCGCACCCCCGTGGGGTACGGCCCAGTGCCCTGCTCAGGAGGAGCGTCAGCTCAGCTCGCCCAGCGCCTTCTCGGCCTCGGCCAGCCAGGAGCGGCGGGCCTCCAGAGCGGCCTCGTGCTCCTTGATCCGGCGGGCGTCGTCGTTGGCCCTGGCCTTCTCCAGCTTGGCCTCCAGACCCGCGATCGCCGTCGACAGCTGGTCCACGGTGTCCTTCGCGCGGGCCCGCGCCTCGGGGTTCGTGCGCTCCCACTCGGCGTCCTCGGCACGGCGCACGCCGTCCTCGATCTGCCGGAACGCGCCCTCCATCTGGTCGCGCACGTCGCGCGGCAGGTCGCCCGCCTCCTCCCAGGCCTCCTGGAAGTCGCGCAGACGGGCACGGGCGCGGCGCGGGTCGGTGATGCCGGGGATCTCGGCCCTGGCCTCGGCCAGGATCCGCTCCTTGGCCTCCGCGTTCACCCGCAGCTCCGCGTCACGCTCGGCGAAGGTCGCGTTGCGGGCGTCGAAGAAGGTGTCCTGCGCGGCCTTGAACCGGGTCCACAGCTTGTCCTCGCTGGCCCGGTCGGCCCGGCCCGTGGCCTTCCACCGCTGCATCAGGTCGCGGTAGGCGCGCGCGGTCGGCCCCCAGTCGGTGGAGTTCGACAACGCCTCCGCCTCGGCGACGATGCGCTCCTTCTCGGCGCGCACCCCCTCCCGCTGCTGGTCCAGGTTGGCGAAGTAGGTCTTGCGCCGCTTGGAGAAGGAGTTGCGGGCGGCGGACATGCGCTTCCACAGCGCCTGCTCGGTCGGGCGGTCGGCCCGGGGGGCCTTCTTCCACTCCTCGATGAGCTGGAGCATCCGCTCGCCGCCGGACTTCCAGTGCGTGGTCTCGGCGGCGACCCGCTCGGCCTCCGCGACGATCCGCTCCTTGACCTCGCGGGCCTGGCCGCGGGCCTCCTCCTGCGCCTGCTTCTGCTCGACCTTGCGCTCCTCGGCGCGGCCGGTCAGCGCGTCCAGCCGACCGATGAGCGATTCCAGGTCACCGACGGCGTTCGCGTCCGTGATGGTGGAACGCAGCTTCTCGATGGTGGTCATCGCGGCGGAGGCGGACAGGTCGGTGCTGCGGAGGCGCTTCTCCAGCAGCTCCACCTCGGTGACCAGAGAGTCGTACTTGCGCCGGAAGAAGGCCAGGGCCTCCTCCGGGGCGCCCGCCTGCCACGATCCGACGACCCGTTCGCCTTCACCTGTGCGCACATAGACCGTGCCGTCATCGTCTACGCGGCCCCAAGGGTCCGTGGTCACCGTGTCCTCCTGCTGTCGTGAACCCGGCCGGTCGGGGTCGGGTTCGGGTCGTCGCGGCGGTACCGCGCCTGTTCGTGATGGGAACCACCGTGCACCAGCACGATATCCATACGTTTCGGCGGACAACGACGCGCCGTGTCTCACATCAACGCAGCCCGGGGGTTCTGGTCCCGCTGCCATGCCGTCGGCCGGGCCCGTCACCCGCCTCGGAAGAGGAGGCGCAGGTCGAGGGCCTCGGTCAACACGACGACGCTGACCAATATGGCACTACCGCGCGCCCAGGCAAAGAGCCCGGCCGCGCGCGGTGATCGAATGGTGATCAAACGCCTCCCCGGCGAACCCGCCGGTTGGCCCGCCCAGACCCGGCTCGGTAGGCTCTGCGGCTGGGGGACCCGAGCTCCGGCCGAGGTCGGAGGGTTCCCGGACCGCAGAAGCCACCAGGACAGGACGACCACCGCCGTGCTCATCGCCGCGCTTCCCACCGGGCCCCTCTCCGCGAACTGCTACGTGCTGGCTCCCGCACCCGGCGGCGCGTGCGTCATCGTCGACCCCGGTCAGGGGGCCACACCCCAGGTCGCCAAGGCCCTGGCCGAACACGACCTCACCCCGGCCGCGATCATGCTCACCCACGGCCACTTCGACCACGTCTGGTCGGCCGCCGAACTCCAGGAGGAGCACGGGATCCCGGTCCACCTGCACGGTGCCGACCGGGGCCTGCTCACCGAACCGGCCGCCGGGGTCGACGCCGGTTTCGCCGCCCAGCTGCGGATGCTCCTGGGCCCCGGCCCCTACCCCGAACCCGACCAGCTGGTCGAGGTGACGGACGGTCAGAACCTCAGCCTGGGCGGGATGGAGTTCACCGTCGAGCACACCCCCGGCCACACCCCCGGTTCGGTCGTCTATCTCACCCGCACAGAGGACGGTGTGCCGGTGATGTTCGCCGGGGACCTGGTCTTCGCGGGGTCGATCGGACGCACCGACTTCCCCGGCGGTGACGGCGACGCGATGAACGCGAGCCTCGCCCGCACCGTCCTGGGGCGGGGTGACGACACCCAGATCCTGCCCGGCCACGGCCCCGCGACCACGGTCGAGCGCGAGCGCGCCACCAACCCGTACCTGCGCGGGGTCGCGGGCTGACCGTCGCCCGCCGTCGTGATCCAGGGGACCGGCCGGTGCCGTTGGCGGTAGGATTCCAGTTGTTCAAGGGGCGACGCCCCGCCCCCGCCGGACCCGGTCTCGGGCTCCCCGGCATCCTCGCTCAGCCGCGTAGTTAGTGGACTTGGTAACTCATGCATCGTTACAGGACTCATTCGTGTGGTCAGCTCCGTGAGGAGCACGTCGGGCAGCAGGTGCGCCTCTCTGGCTGGGTGCACAACCGCCGGGATCTCGGTGGTCTGCTCTTCGTCGACCTGCGCGACCACTACGGTGTCACGCAGCTCATGGCCCGCCCCGAGTCCCCGGTGTTCGAGGAGCTCAGCCGCATCTCCAAGGAGTCGGTGATCCAGGTCACGGGCGTGGTGGCGGCCCGCAGCGCGGAGAACGTCAACCCCAACCTGCCCACCGGCGCGATCGAGATCGAGGCGTCGGAGGTGGAGGTCCTCGGCACCACCGAGGAGCTGCCGCTGACGGTCTACCCCGAGGACAACACCTCCGAGGAGCGCCGCCTCACCTACCGCTTCCTCGACCTGCGCCGTGAGCGCATGCACCGCAACGTCATGCTGCGCTCGCAGGTGGTGGCCTACATCCGCCAGAAGATGACGGAGCTGGGCTTCAACGAGTTCCAGACCCCCATCCTCACCAGCTCCAGCCCCGAAGGGGCCCGCGACTTCCTGGTGCCCTCCCGCCTGCACCCGGGTGAGTTCTTCGCCCTCCCGCAGGCGCCCCAGCAGTTCAAGCAGCTGCTGATGATCGCCGGGTTCGACCGTTACTTCCAGATCGCGCCCTGCTTCCGCGACGAGGACAGCCGCGCGGACCGCTCGCCTGGCGAGTTCTACCAGCTCGACGTCGAGATGAGCTTCGTCGAGCAGGAGGACGTCTTCGAGGTCATCGAGAAGGTCATGACCGACGTCTTCCGGGAGTTCTCCACGGACTGGGAGATCACCTCGCCCTACCCGCGCATCGCCTACCGCGACGCGCTGGAGTGGTACGGCACCGACAAGCCCGACCTGCGCGTGCCCATGAAGATGCTCGACGTCACCGCGCTCTTCGACAAGACCGACTTCCGCGCCTTCGCGGGCAAGAAGGTCCGTGCCCTGGCCGTCCCGAAGGTCGGGGACAAGCCCCGCAAGTTCTTCGACGGCATCGGTGACTACGCCGTCGAGCAGGGCGCCAAGGGCCTGGCCTGGCTGAAGGTCGGGGAGAACGGCGAGCTCACCGGTCCCATCGCCAAGTTCGTCACCGAGATCTCCGACGAACTGCTCCAGACCCTGGGCGCCGTTCCCGGACACGGCCTGTTCTTCTGCGCCAGCGAGGACGAGGCCGAGATCAACCGGATCATGGCCCCCGTCCGGGTCGAGGCCGGCCGTCGCGCCGACCTGGCCGAGGAGAAGGTCTACCGCTTCTGCTGGATCGTGGACTTCCCGATGTTCGAGCGCTCCGACGAGGGCCACATCGAGTTCAGCCACAACCCGTTCTCCATGCCCCAGGGCGGGATGGACGCGCTGGAGAACAAGGACCCGCTGGACATCCTCGCCTGGCAGTACGACATCGTCTGCAACGGCGTGGAGCTGTCCTCCGGCGCGATCCGGAACCACTCGCCCGAGATCATGTACAGGGCCTTCGACATCGCGGGCTACGACAGGGACGCGGTCGAGGCCGAGTTCGGCGGCATGCTCAAGGCGCTCAAGTTCGGCGCCCCGCCGCACGGCGGCATCGCCCCGGGCGTCGACCGGATCGTCATGCTGCTCGCCGACGAGCCCAACATCCGCGAGACCATCGCCTTCCCGCTGAACCAGAACGCCCAGGACCTCATGATGGGCGCTCCGGCGGTCGTCTCCGAGCAGCAGCTGCGCGACGTGCACATCCGCACGGTGCTCCCGGAGCAGAAGAAGAAGTAGCCGGACCGGCCCCGGGAACGGGGCCGCCGGACGTACACGAGGCGTCGGCCACCGGAGGGTTCCGGTGGCCGACGCCTCGTTCTTATTGCCTGGACCTCCCTCGCGGCCCCTTGTTAGCGTGGGCCCATGCAGCACCTCTACTTCCTGTAGGCCGAACCGAGGCTCCCGCCCGCCACAGTGTGGCCGCGGGCGCACGACGTGTGTCCTGACCCCTTCCCGGGTCACCTCGTCTGCTCGAAGAGCTCACACGCGCCCCGCCGTCGAACCGTGTTCGCGTTCCGGCCGGGCCGAGCTCGGTTCGGAGAAACCTTGTCTGCACTCAACCCCCGTTCCGGCCTGCCCGCCGGAGAGCGGGCCCAGCTCACCGCGTCCGGCGTCCACGTCGCCCGGGGCGGCCGCCCCGTCCTGGCCGGCGTCGACGTGACCGTCACACCCCGCTCCCGGTGGGGCGTGGTGGGCGAGAACGGCCGCGGCAAGTCGACCCTGCTGCACGTCCTGACCGGGGCACTGGACGTCGACTCCGGCCTGGTGCGCCGCGTCGGCACGCTCGGCGTGGCCGAACAGGAGATGACCGTCGCCGACGGCCGCACCGTCGGTGACCTGGTCGACCTCGAACTGTCCGACGCCCGTGCCGCCCTGGCCGCGCTCGACGCCAGCGCCACGGGTCTGGCCAGCGGCGACCCGCGGGCCGCCGAACACTACGCGGAGGCGCTGGACGCGGCGGAGGTCCTGGACGCCTGGGACGCCGACCGACGCGTGGACCTCGCCCTGGAGCACCTGGGCGCGGTCACCGACCGGTCGCGCCCCTTGGCGGCGCTCTCCGTCGGTCAGCGCTACCGGGTCAGACTCGCCTGTCTGCTCGGCGCCACCCGTGACTTCCTCCTCCTGGACGAGCCCACCAACCACCTGGACGCTGGCGGGCTCGACTTCCTCACCGACCGGCTGCGGGCACATCCGGGCGGCGTGGTGCTGGTCAGCCACGACCGCGCCCTGCTGTCGGACGTGGCCACGACCGTGCTCGACCTCGACCCGAGCCGGGACGGCGGGCCCCGCGTCTTCGGCGGGGGGTTCGCCGGATACCAGGAGGGTCGGCGCGCCGAACGGGAGCGCTGGGAGCAGGAGTACGAACAACAGCGGGCCGAGCACGCGCGGCTCACCCAGGACCTGTCCGAGGCACGGAACCGGCTGATCAGCGGATGGCGACCGGAGAAGGGCACGGGCAAGCACCAACGGGCCACCCGGGCGCCCGCCCTGGTCCGCGCCGTCCACCGGCGTCGGGACGACCTGGAGGCGCACGCCGTCACCATGCCGCCGCCACCGATGCGGTTCCGCTTTCCGGACCTGCCCGAACGGCCGGGCATCACCTTGCTGCGGGCCGAGGGGGTCCGTGTGGAGGGGAGGCTGGACCGGCCGGTCACGCTCGCCCTGGAGTCGGGCACGAAGCTGGTCGTCACCGGGCCCAACGGCGCGGGCAAGTCGACCCTGCTGTCACTGCTGGCCGGGCGGGCCGAACCCACCGGCGGGCTCGTGCGGACCGCGCGTACGGCGCGGGTGCGCCTCCTGGACCAGGAGTCGCCCGCGCCCGGTGCCCGGCGGGCCCGTGACGTGTTCGCCGCGCACGTGGGCCGACTCGTCAGCGAGGGCGTCCTCGAAGAGGAGGAGACGGTCTCCCTGAGCTCCCTGGGACTGCTGTCGTCCGCCGACGCGGGGCGGCCGGTGCGTGAGCTGTCGACCGGACAGCAGCGCCGACTCGACCTGGCGCTGGCCCTGGCGTCGAGGCCGCACGTGCTGCTGTTGGACGAGCCGACCAACCACCTGTCGATCCCACTGGTCGACGAGCTCACCGAAGGGCTCGGCGCGTCCGGTGCGGCGGTGGTCCTGGCCACCCACGACCGCCAGCTGAGGCGGGACACGGGCACCTGGGGGCGGCTCGACCTCGGGGCCGCCGAACCGGCGACCGAGTCGGTGCTCGGCTAGGGAGCGGCGGGGCGGCGCGCCGGACCGGCACCGCCCCGCCGCCTCGGGTCAGGGTTTGGTGGCGCCGCAGCGCTGACAGCAGATGTCCTCGTCCTCGGGGTTGCTGTGGGTGCAGAGCCGACAGGTCCAGTCGCAGGTGGCGTCGGGGAGGAGAGCTCCGGCCAGGGCACGGACGCGTTCAGGGTGCATGGTGAGTCCTCGGGTTGGGGGACGAGTTCTCGACTGACCAGATCGGTGCCCGGAAAGACCTCGCTTTGAACGTGCCACATTCGGCCAGAAAGTGAAAATAGGTGATTAACAGGTCAAAAACCCCGTCCGTAATCCGGAAGAAGGCGACACGCGGATGCGGTCGGGCCCGTCATCCCCTACCGTTGGGGGCGAATCACCCTCCCACGCCGAGGAACGCACGTGTCCGGGAGTGAACACGGAGCGTCGACGAGGCCCGTCCCAAGAGGGGGCGCCGTGGGAGCGGAGTGCATTTCTGCGCCGCCGAGTCACACGGGCGTAACGATTCGCGCCCTGGGGCCGGTAGGGTACGGCCCCCCGGAGTGGAACCGGCCGTGACCCCAGCACGTTGATGGACCATGAGGGTCCGTGTTCGACGAGGTGACGCAGCCGACGGGAGACGGGCGCCGGTGGACCGGCCTCGATTCCCGGCCCGGACCGTTCCCGTTCCGGACACTACAATGAGCCGAATCGGTACGTTCCAGGGGTGACCGCGCCTGACGCGGGTGTGACGTCCGAGCCGACATGAGGATGAGTCATACGTGAACGGAAAACGCGCTTCAGGCGGTGGCTCCGAGGACGCTCTCGCGGAGGCGTTCCGGCATGCTCCCGAGCCCATGGCGGTCACCGGGACCGACGGCGCGATCCAGCACGCCAACCACGCGCTCACCGAACTCTTCGGCCGGGAAGCCGACGAACTCGCCGGGCGGCCCTGGTTCGAACTCCTGGACTCCGCCGACGTCGAACACGGCACCCGTGCCCACGGTGACGCCCTCTCCGGGAACTGGCACCGCCGCTCCCGGCTGCGCCTGGCCGTCACCGACAAGTCCTCCCGGCTGGCCGAGGTCCGCCTCCGCCCCGTCGACGGCGACGGCGCCGTGCCCGACGACCCCGCCACTCCGGCCGTGGTCGTCCTCCTGCACGTGCTCTCCACCGAGGAGACCGACCTCCGCGTGGTCGGTGAACTGCGCACCGACAACTCCGACTCCGTCCTGTGGAGCCTGGACCTGAGCAACGGACGCCTGCGGGAACTCTTCGGACCCACCCCGCTGGGCGGGCTCCTGGCCGGGAACGACCGCGACCTGGAGCGCATCCTCGAACGCATCCACCCCGATGACAACGCCCGTGTCCGCGACGCCATGGCGGCCTCGTTCAGCGGCCGGGACTACGAGCAGCGCTTCCGGATCTTCGACCGTCTCGGGGACGAACGCTCCCTGCACGTGCGCGCCCGGTTCGTACCGGGTCAGCCCGACCGCCTGGTCGGGATCATCGACGACGTCACCGAGCACGTCCAGCTGGTGCGCCGCCTGGCGGACCGCCGCCGCACCGAGGCCGAACACGGCCGCCTGGTCACCGAGCTCTCCTCCAAGCTGGTCTCGGCCACCACCGTCGACAAGGTGATGGACCTGCTCAGCGAGGAGTTCCTGCCGATCTTCGGCGGCGTCTACGCCCTCGCCCTGTACGTCGAGGAGGGCATCCTGCGCACCTCGCCCAGCGCGAGGGAACGCGGGAACACCCACCGCATAGACGGTCGCCGTGCCGACGACACCGACTTCCCCATGGGCGCGGTCATCCAGGACCGCCAGCCCCGGTTCTTCGAGAGCCGCGCCGAGATCGCCAGCCGCTTCCCGGCCGCCGTCGACCTCATGCGCTCGGCCCGGGGCCAGGCCTGGGCCACCGTCCCCATCTTCGGAGACGGCAAGATCGCCCTCGGTGTGTGGCAGATGGTCTGGGACCGTCCCCACCACGCCAGCCGCGACGAACGCGCCCTCATGCTCACCTTCGCGGGGCTGGCCGGTCAGGCGCTCCAGCGGATCAAGGCCCAGCAGGCCGAGCTGGAACTGGCCGACGCCGTCCAGCGCCGCATGCTGCCCCGCCAGGTGGCGAGCTTCCCGGACATGGACATCGCCACCAAGTACCTGCCCTCCCGCGCCGAGTGGCGGATCTGCGGTGACTTCTACGACGTCATCGAGCTCCCCGACAACAAGGTGGGCCTCCTGGTCGGAGACGTGCAGGGCCACGGCGTGGAGGCGGCCGCCGCCATGGGCCAGATCCGGGTGGCCTTCCGCGCCTACGCCAGCAACCAGTCCGACCCGGGCGTCGTCCTGGGCGAGACCAACCGGCTGCTCACCGAGACCGGCGAGATCGTCTTCGCCACCTGCGGCTACCTCGTGGTGGACCGGGCCAGCGGGGTCATGCAGGCGGCCTGGGCGGGCCAGCCCCCGGCCGTGCTCGCCACCCAGGGCTCCTACGAACTGTGGTCACCCGAGACCGGACCGCCCCTGGGTGTGCTCGCCGACACCGAGTACACCGTGACCACCCGGGTGCTGGCCCCGGGCACCACGCTGCTGCTGTGCTCCGACGGCCTCGTCGAGAGCTCCGACGTCACCATGCAGGACGGCCTGGCCCAGGTGGGGGAGGCGCTCGCGCAGCACGGGCAGGACCCCAACGCCGCCGCGCAGGTCCTGGCGGAGATGGCGCCCGCGGGCCGGGGCGACGACATCGCCCTGCTCATCACCCGGATGATCCCGCGCGCCACGCCCCCGCCCGAACAGGCCGGGAGCCCGGAGAACATCTCCGTCCAGCAGGGCTGAGGTCCGGACCGGCCTCCGGGGCGACCACGGCCGTCTCCGTCCTCGCCTACCCTGGGTGCGTGTCCGAAACACTGTTCGACGATGCCGGGGCCGAGGCCGCCAAGGGGCAGGAACCGCTGGCCGTCCGCATGCGGCCGCGCACCCTCGACGAGGTCGTGGGCCAACGCCACCTCCTGGGCGAGGGCAGTCCGCTGCGCCGCCTGGTCGAGGACGACGCACCCATGTCCGTGTTCCTGTGGGGGCCGCCGGGGACGGGCAAGACCACCCTGGCCACCGTGGTCAGCCGGGTCACCCGGCGCAGGTTCGTGGAGCTCTCCGCGGTCAACGCCGGGGTGAAGGACGTGCGCGCGGTCGTGGAGGAGGCCAAGCGCCGCATGGGCATGAACGGCACCCGCACGCTGCTCTTCGTGGACGAGGTGCACCGCTTCAACAAGACCCAGCAGGACGCCCTGCTGCCCGCCGTGGAGAACCGCTGGGTCAGCTTCATCGGAGCGACCACCGAGAACCCCTTCTTCTCCGTGGTCAGCCCACTGCTGTCCCGCTCCCTGCTGCTGTCCCTGGAGTCCCTGGACGACTCCGACATCAGGGCCCTGGTGGACCGGGCCCTGACCGACGAGCGCGGCCTGGACGGCCGGTACACCCTCACCGAGGAGGGCGCCGAGCACCTCATCCGGCTGGCCGGGGGAGACGGCCGCCGCTCCCTCACCTACCTGGAGGCGGGCGCCCTCGTCGCCGGGCCGCCCTCCGCCGACGGCCCGGTGGAGATCACCGCCGAGCACGTCGAGCGCGCCGTGGACCGCCACGCCGTGCGCTACGACCGCTCCGGCGACCAGCACTACGACGTCATCAGCGCCTTCATCAAGAGCATGCGCGGCTCCGACCCGGACGCGGCCCTGCACTACCTGGCCCGCATGGTCGAGGCGGGGGAGGACCCCCGCTTCATCGCCCGGCGCCTGGTCGTGCACGCCAGCGAGGACGTCGGCATGGCCGACCCCACCGCCCTCCAGACCGCCGTCGCGGCGGCCCAGGCGGTGGAGCTCATCGGGATGCCCGAGGCCCGGATCAACCTGGCCCAGGCGGTCATCCACATCAGCCTCGCCCCCAAGTCCAACGCGGTGATCACCGCCATCGACGAGGCCCTGTCCGACGTCCGCGCGGGCCGTGCCGGGCCCGTTCCGGCCCACCTGCGCGACGCCCACTACAAGGGCGCCGCCGACCTCGGGCACGGCAGGGGCTACCGCTACGCGCACGACCACCCCGGCGGGGTGGCCCCGCAGCAGCACGCACCCGAGGGGCTCACCGAGCGCGAGTACTACCGCCCCACCCAGCACGGGGCCGAGCGGCGCTTCACCGAGATCCTCCAGAGGATCAGGAGCGTCCTCAAGAGCGAGGGGTAGACCGGCGACGGCCCCGGCGCGGTGCACCGGGGCCGTCCCACGGGAGAGGCGGGAGGGGGCGGAACCGCCCTCCCGTCCGGGCTCAGTCGGAGAACAGCTCGACGACCCCCACCACCTCACGGGGCCCGTCGCCCTCCTGGTCCTCGGCGAAGGTGAGCTCCACGATCATCACCGGGCCCCAGGACAGGTAGTCGACGAAGTCGCCGCCGCTCAGGTCCCAGGTGCCACGCGCCTCCTCGTCCAGGAAGACGTGCTCGGGGGCCGCGCAGAAACGGGCGCACTTCACCTCGGCGTCGGTCCGGATCACCGCCTCGCCCGGGTCACCGGCCTCCTCCCACTGCTCCGCCCAGGCCTCGTGGGACGGGATGCCCTGGTTGCGCGGGATCTCGTCGTCCCGGGTCACCGGCGTGTACACCCACACCCGCTCGTCCACCCCGGGTTCCGGCTCCGCCTGCTCCGAGGGGTCGAACCGGACCACCAGGGTCCCCGGGTCCTCCTCCTCGACGGGTTCCTCCTCGGGGGCCTCCGAACTCCCGTCGGCCACCGGGTCGGCCTCGGCGCCGTCACCGATCGCCTGGGAGAGGCCCCAGACGCCCCCGCCGACCAGCAGGGCGGCCACCGAGACCGAACCCGCCAGGAAGAGGGCGCGGGTCGGGCGGCGGTCGCCCATCCGCCCCTCCAACCGGATCACCTCCGGCACCCGGGCGGGCGGCTCCACGGCGTGCCACTCGCGTTCGAGCACGCGGCTGATCTCCTCGCGACCCCCGGACGAGCCGTCCTCCCCGGACCCCTCGGCCTGCCACACCGCGAAGACCGCTCCGGTCACCTCGCGCAGGCTGGGCCGACGGTCCGGGTCGGGGTCCAGGGCACGCCCCACGACCGGCCGCAGCCCCTGGGGCAACCCGTCCAGGGCGAAGTCCCCGGAGGCCACCCGACCGGCGATCTCCTCGGGCTCGCCCGGACCGAAGGGCAGACGCCCGGTCCCCGCGAACGCCACGACGGCGCCCCAGGCGAACACGTCGGCGGCGGGCGTCGGCGCCCCGCCCCGGTACCGCTCGGGGCTCAGCCAGGTGGCCCCCGAACCGCGCAGCCGCTCCGCCCTCGGGGCGATCGCGCACTCCATGATGTGCGGACCGTGCGACTCCAGCAGGATCTCGCTGGGGCGCAGCGAACCATGCGAGACCCCGCGCGCGTGCAGGGCCGACAACCCCTCCGCCAGCGCGGTGGCCAGGGCGATCAGCTTCCCGACCCCGATCCCGCCCCGCCTGGTCACGTAGTGGGAGAGGCGCTGCCCGGCCAGGTAGGGCATGGACAGCCACGGGGGGTTGGCGTCCGCGTCGAACGCCAGGGGAACGACCACCCGCTCGGAGTCGACCTGCGACAGGTGGCGCAGCCTCCGGGCGAGGGCGGGGTGGACGTCGGGCGACTCCAGCTCGGGGGACCGGAGCAGCTTCACGGCGACCAGGCGGTCGCCAGCGGTGGCGGAGGCGGTGTCCACGGCGGCGTACACGGTGCCGGTGGAACCCTGCCCCAGTCGTCCGAGGACGAGGTAGGGGCCGATCCGCGACGGGTCGTCCGGGTAGAGGGGGGCCAGGTCCGGGGGTACCAGTACGGAGATCTCACGCGGAGAACGGGGGCTCATGGGTGTCCTGTCGGTGCTTCTGGGCCAGCGGGCGGCTGCGGGTGTGCCCTGGTGTCCGGACATCGTAGTGAAGAACCGTCCCTGCCGAGATTCTCGTCGAGGCCCGCCGCCCCGTCGATACCCGCAGCGCCTCCGAACGGGTCCGAACCCGGATCCGTCGGACACGTGACCGCCGCCACCGCCTGCCACACCGTGGCGTGCCCACGCGCCCCCACACCGGACGCGATAGGGTCAGCCGAAACCAGCCGCCCCGGCCCTCAGCGGCAGCGGCGGCGGACGCGGATCGGGAGCCCCGACCCGGCGCGATCGCTGGCCCCCGTACCCGACCACGGTGTCCGGTGCGCGCCCGAGCGCGCGCGGGGACCGTTCGCACATCCTCGAAGCAACCCTCTATCTGCCCTACGGAGCCTTCATGCTGACCGGAGGAGAGGTCGCCGCGCTCGTCGCAGCGGTGGTCTGGGCGGTGCTGGCCACGTTCATGTGCGTGGCGCTCGTCAAACTGATCAAGCTCATCAACGAGACCACCAAGGTCGTCTCCGAGGTGGGGGACCGGACCCCGCCCCTGCTGGACGACGTGGCCTCCACGGTGGAGCGCACCAACACGTCACTGGAGCGGGTCGAGGAGATCACCGCCAACGTGCAGGCCTCCTCGGAGGACGTCTCCTCCATGACCGCGCTCACCCGGTCGGTGTTCACCGGCCCGCTGGTGCGGATCGCCTCGTTCTCCTACGCCGTCCGCCAGGTCCTGGGCCGCCGCAAGGCCCTGGCCGTGGTGCGCGGACGCAAGAGGAAGGAGAACCGGTGATCGGCCGACTGTTCTACCTCGCGGCCGGGGCCGCGATCGGCGGCTACGTGGTCCACCGGGTCAACCGGGCCCGTCAGGCGCTGACGCCCGGGGGAATCGCCGACCGCGTCGAGGGCCGGGTCAGCGAGTACCGGGGTGCCCTCCAGGAGCTCAACGAGGACCTCGCGGAGGCGGTCCGGGAGGAGGAGGCGGAGCTGCTGCGCCGGTACGCGCCCGAGCCTCGGGCCCTCCGTTCCGCCGACGCCGCGCCCCCGCTCGGCCCCGATCGCGGGTAGCAACTGGTCGTAACGGGAACAACCTGGGACAACGAGGGAACCGGACGGGGCCCGAACGGGTCAGATTTGTGACCGCATTCGCGAACCGCCAGCCCCTGACGCGCGTCTGTAGGGTTGACGAACCAGTGCAACACGGAGGAAGCGCCATGTACCCGCCACAACCGCCCCAGGGTCCCGTCCCCGGAGGCCACGACCCCTACAACCAGGGGCAGTACGGTTACCCCGGCGTCCCGCAGGCACCGGACAAGATGCCCGGCACCGCGATCACCGTGCGCGTGCTCATGTTCATCGGCGGTGTGTTCGGCCTGCTTCTCGGCGGTCTCGTCCTTCTGGTCGGTGTCGCTGCCGGTGGCGGCGGCGAGTTCGCCCAGGGCTTCGCGGAGGGTGTGCAGGAGACGGGCGTCCAGATCGACCCCGCCGAGATCGTCATCGTCATGGCGATCATCGGCGCCGTCATGCTCGTGTACGGCATCGTCTCCACCGCGCTCGCCTCGCTCATGGGACGGCGCAGCGGCGGCATCCTCTGGTCGATCGTCGTCTTCCAGGCCCTGGCCGCGCTCCTGCTGGTCATCAACCTGTTCACCGGCGCCATCGGCGCGATCATCCCGCTGTTCTTCGCGGTCGGCATGATCGTCCTGATGGTGGTCCCGGCGACCCGCGCGTACTACACGCCCGCGTCCGCCGGCCCCCGCGCCGGTTACTGAGAACCGGGGCGGTTCCGACCGCCCCGGCACCCCGGTCCGTTTCCTCGGGTCTGACTCTGTCGAGCCTTCCCGCACTCCACACATCTCCTCAGAGAGGACCAAGGTGTATCCCTCACCTCCCTCCGGCCCCAACCAGCCCTACGGTCAGGGCCACCCCCCGCAGCACCAGCAGGGCGGCTACGGCTACCCCCAGGCGCCGATGCCGCACGGCCCCGGCCCGGGCCAGCCCTACGGCGCCCCCGGCGCCCCGGTCCCGCCCCCGCACTTCCACGGCGGGCCCGGCGCGTCCGAGTCGCTGCCCGGTCCGGGCGTCGCCGTGCGCGTGCTCATGTTCATCGGGGGTCCGGTCGGTATCCTCCTCGGCCTGGGTGTCGGCCTGATGGTCCTGCTCGGTGTCGGGATGGGAACCGCCGCCGGCAGCTCGCCCGAGGTGGACAGCGCCGAGATGATGGGGATGGTGGGGGTCTTCGGTGCCCTCGGCGTCGTCGTCGCCCTGATCCCGCTCGTCTACGGCATCGTGTCGACGACACTCGCCGCCAAGATGGGCAAGCGCTCGAAGGGCGTCTACTGGGGCGTGGTCGTCTTCAACGTCATCGCGTCGCTTCTCCTGGTGCTCAACGTGATCGCGTCGATCGCCATGGAGGCCGCTCCCTCCTCGCTGATTCCGTTGGCCTTCCACGTCACGATGACCGGGCTCATGTTCGCCCCGACGGTGCGGCGCTTCTACGGCGCCTAGGCGCGCACGTCACGGCCGGTCGATCCGGCGGAGAACCGGAGCGACCGGTGAGGGGCCCGGCGGGAGACCGCCGGGCCCCTCGGCGTTTCCGGGCCGCCCCGGAACCCGCGCGGGGATGCGTCGGTGGCCAGCGGCGATAGCCTGGGAACGGCCGGACCGCCGCCGTTGTCCCCAACGGCGCGAGTCCTCGGCGGCCACTGCAAACCATGCGCGCAGACGTGGCGGTCCCCTCTACGATGGGCCCCTACCGACCACGCGTGACCACGGTCCCACCCAGGGACAACCCCGCCGCCACGGCGCGGCGGAGCCAAGCACAGGAGGGCATCAATGGAGACGGCAGAGATCGCGCGCCGCTTCCTCAGTTTCTTCGAGAAGAACGGACACACCGTGGTGCCCTCGGCAAGCCTGATCGCCGAGGACCCGACGCTGCTGCTGGTGCCAGCGGGCATGGTCCCCTTCAAGCCCTACTTCCTGGGTCAGCGCACTCCCTCCTTCGACACCGCCACCAGCGTCCAGAAGTGCATCCGCACCAAGGACATCGAGGAGGTCGGCAAGACCTCCCGTCACGCGACCTTCTTCCAGATGCTGGGCAACTTCTCCTTCGGTGACTACTTCAAGGAGCGGGCGATCCCGCTGGCGTGGGAGCTCGTCACCACCCCGGTGTCCGAGGGCGGCTTCGGGATCGACCCCGAGAAGCTGTGGGTGACCGTCTACCTCGACGACGACGAGGCCGCGTCGATCTGGCGCGACAAGGTCGGGGTCCGGCCCGAGCGCATCCAGCGCATGGGCAAGGAGGAGAACTACTGGGACATGGGCGTGCCCGGTCCCTGCGGCCCCTGCTCCGAGATCTTCTACGACCGCGGCCCCGAGTACGGGATCGAGGGCGGTCCCGAGGCGGACGAGAACCGCTACATCGAGATCTGGAACCTCGTCTTCATGCAGTACGAGCGGGGTGAGGGCTCCGGCAAGGAGTACCCGATCCTCGGTGAGCTGCCGAAGAAGAACATCGACACCGGCCTGGGCCTGGAGCGCCTGGCGGCGGTCCTCCAGGGCGTCGACAACATCTACGAGACCGACATCATCGGCCGCGTGCTGCACCGCGCCGCCGAGCTGACCGGTACCTCCTACGGTGACGACCACGACCAGGACGTCATGCTCCGCGTGGTCGCGGACCACGTGCGCAGCGCCGTCATGCTCGTCGGAGACGGCGTCAAGCCCGGCAACGAGAAGGCCGGGTACGTCCTGCGCCGGATCCTGCGCCGCTCGATCCGCAACCTGCGCCTGCTCTCGGGCACCGAGGCCTTCTTCCTCCACGAGCTGACCGACGTCAGCATCGACGCGATGAAGGACATCTACCCGGACCTGCTCGACAAGGCCGACGTCATCCACGGCGTGATCGACAACGAGGAGCGCAACTTCGCGGACACCCTCCGCGCGGGCACCACGCTCTTCGGCCGCGCCGCCGAGCGCACCCGCGCCGCGGGCGGGACCGTGTTCTCGGGTGTGGACGCCTTCCAGCTCCACGACACCTACGGCTTCCCCATCGACCTCACCCTGGAGATGGCGGCCGAACAGGGCCTCAGCGTGGACGAGGGCTCGTTCCGCGAGCTCATGCAGCGGCAGAAGGACACCGCCAAGGCCGACGCCAAGGCGAAGAAGCTCGGCAACGCCGACATCTCCCTCTACGCCCAGATGCACGAGAACGCCGGGAACACCGAGTTCCTCGGCTACACCGAGTCCGAGAGCGACTCCCACGTCCGGGGCATCGTGGTGGACGGCACCGGAGTCCCGGCCGCCCGCGCGGGCGACAAGGTCGAGATCGTCCTGGACCGCACCCCGTTCTACGGGGAGAGCGGCGGTCAGCTCGCGGACACCGGCACCCTGACCGTCGACGGGCGCGGCGTCGTGGACGTCGAGGACGTCCAGAAGCCGCTCCCGGGCCTGTTCGTGCACCGGGGCACCGTGCGCTCGGGAGAGGTCGTCCTGGACGACACCGTGCACGCGGAGATCGACACCGGCCGCCGCCACGCCATCGAGCGGTCCCACTCGGCCACCCACCTGATCCACTCGGCGCTGCGCAACGCGATCGGCCCCTCCGCCGGACAGGCCGGTTCGGAGAACCGCCCCGGTCAGCTGCGGTTCGACTTCACCGCCGACAACGCGCTGGGCGGGGAGCGCCTGGCCGAGGTCGAGGAGGAGGTCAACACCGTCCTCGCCGGGGACATCGCGGTCCGGACCGAGGAGAAGAGCCTGGACGACGCGCTGAAGATGGGCGCGCTGGCCATGTTCGGCGAGAAGTACGGCGACCGCGTGCGGGTCGTGGAGATGAGCGACTACTCGGTCGAGCTCTGCGGCGGCACGCACGTCGGCTCCACCGCCAGGCTCGGCATCGTCAAGCTGCTGGGGGAGTCCTCCATCGGCTCGGGCGTGCGCCGCGTCGAGGCGGCCGTGGGGGTGGACGCGTTCAGGCGCCTGTCCAAGGAGTCGGCGCTGGTCGGCCAGCTCTCCGAGCAGCTCAAGACCCCGCGCGAGGAACTGCCCGAGCGGATCGACACGATGGTCTCGAGGCTGCGCGCCGCCGAGAAGGAGATCGAGAAGCTCCGCGCGGCGCAGGTGCTCCAGGCCGCGGGCGACCTCGCGGCGGGCGCCCGCCGACACGGCTCGGCCCGGGTCGTGGCCGCCGAGGCGCCCGAGGGCGCCAGCGGTGACGACCTGCGCAAGCTGGTCCTGGACGTACGCGGACGCCTCGGTGAGGACGAGCCCGTGGTCGTGGCGATGACCGCCGTGCCGAAGGACCGTCCGGTCGTGGTGATCGCCGCGAACAAGGCCGCCCAGAAGGCCGGGATCAAGGCGGGCGAGCTCGTGGGCGTCGCGGCCCGCGCCCTCGGCGGCGGTGGCGGCGGCAAGCCGGACATCGCCCAGGGCGGCGGAACCGACGCGAGCAAGGTGGACGAGGCCCTGCGCGCCGTGGAGGCGCGCGTCGCGGGCGCCTAGACGCCCCGGCGAGGCCGCTCCGACCGCGCCCCGTGGACCCCTCAGGGGGTCCACGGGGCGCGGTCCGCCTCCCGCCACACCGAAGCGGCCAATCACCCCGTCTCGCCGAACATGTCCGTACAGTTTCGCTATGTGACCAAGCTGACGGTTCTTCCGGCACCGGGACCCGCTCCGACGCACGACACGGCCCGACGGCCCGGCGACACGGGCCCGGACCCGGCACGTGACCACCGTGACCTACACTCGGACGGTACATGTGCTCCCCGGTCCCCGTCGTCACGGCAGACCCGAGGCCAGAGGCCCCGTCCCCGCGCGACCGGGAGCGTTCCATGGGTGAGGCTGCGCACCGTCATCGAATCGGGCATACTGTGGCGCGTCACAGCCGATCACATGGCTGTCTGCGCGGAGATTCCCGCGATCCAGCTGATGAACAGGACCACCGTGTTGAGGATTTCCCAGCAGCGGTGCTGTGCCGTCGACGGTACGGCCGCCCGCGCGAGCAGCGCCCCCAGGCAGGAGGAGGCGTCCTCGTGAGACACGGTGTGCGCCTGGCCATCGACCCGGGCAACGCGCGTATCGGAGTCGCCGCCAGCGATCCGAGCGGCGTGCTGGCCAGCCCGGTCGAGACCATCCCGCGAGGCAGGGGCGACGTCCAGCGCATCGCCCTCCTCGTCCTGGAGAAGGAGGCCCGCGAGATCGTCGTGGGCTACCCTGCTTCACTGTCCGGCCAGGAGGGACCGGCGGCCCGGTCCGCCCGCGAGTTCGCGAACACCCTGGCCCGGCTCCTCGACCCCGTCCCCGTCAGGCTCGTGGACGAACGACTCACCACGGTGACCGCGCAGGGACAGCTGCTCTCCGGCGCCTCCTTCGGGAAGAAGGGGGCCAGGGGCGGCCGGGCCCGCCGCTCGGTCATCGACCAGGCGGCCGCCACCGTGCTCTTGCAGAGTGCCTTGGACCAGGAACGGTCGACAGGCCATCCCCCGGGCGAGATCGTCCGTGCAAGCCAGGGAGATTCATGACCGACAGGGATGACTACCCCGATCCCTACCGTGGACGCGCCGACCGCGAGGACGGCTACGACTACGACCCGCTGTCCGACCCGCTGCCCGCGCAGCCGCCGTCACGCGGCCGCCGCGCGCGTCCCGAGCCCCGGTCCAACCACTGGACCGAGGAGGCCGGAACGGGTGAGTTCGGGCACACGGGGCCGCCCACCGGCGACACCCGCGCCCCCCGGTACCCGACCCCCGCGCCGGGGGAGTCCGACCCGCGGGGCCGGACCGGACCCGCCCCGGGCCGCCGCCGCAGGGCCGAACCCCCGGCGGACGAGACGCCGTGGAACGGCGACCCCCAGACGGCCCAGCCCCGGCGCTTCGGCGCGGCCGACGCCCTGCGCGGCGGTCGGGCCGCACGCGGCGGACAGGCCCCCCAGCGCCCCGCCCAGGGTTCCCCCTCGGACCCCGGAAGCCACCAGCGCCCCAGCGCCGACGCGACCCAGGACGCCCTCGCGGCCCTGGCCAACCTCGGCGGCGCCCAGAACCCCTCGCGCGGAACCGGGGCCCCCCAGCCCCCCGCCGACGCCCCCGCACAGGAACAACCCCCCCGCAGGGCCCGGCGCGCACGCGCCGAGGAGCCCGCGGAGCCGCGCTCCGCCTTCTGGGGCGACGACGCCGACGATCCCGCCCCCGCCTTCCCCGCGGACCCCCCCGAGGAAGAGCCCCAGGGTCGCCGGGCCCGCCGCAAGCGCGCCCCGGAGCCCCAGCCCGAGCCGGTACGCGACACGGGCGCCTTCCGCGCGCTGGAGCCCGAGGACGAGGAGCCGACCGGCCGTCGCGGCCGCCGCCGTGCCCGTCGTGCGGCGGAGGAGGCCCCCGAGGACACCGGTCCTTTCCGGGACCGTGAACCCGAGCCCGAGCCCGAGCCCGAACCCGAGTCCGAGGAGCCGACCGGCCGTCGCGGTCGTCGGCGCGCCCGTCGTGCGGCGGAGCCGGAGCCCGAGGAGTCCGGCGCCTTCGCCGCCCCGGTCACCGACACCGGCGCCTTCGCCGAGCTGTCCAACCTGGACGAGGATGAGGAACACCTCACGGACACCGGTTCCTTCCTCGCGCAGGAGCCCGAGGAGGAGCCCAAGGGGCGTCGCGGCCGCCGCCGCGCCAAGCGGGGACGCCGTGCCGAACCCGAGCCCGAACCCGTGGCGGAGGAGGAGCCCGAGGAGGACCTCTACGAAGAGGACAGCCTCGAGGACATCGCCGCCTCCTACGGCGACAGCCGCGCCACCCGCAAGCGCGCCAAGCGGGCCAAGGCCGCGCAGGCCGCCCGGCTCAACAAGGGCAAGCCCAAGAAGCGCAGGAGGAGCAAGGGCCTGACGGTGCTGCTCGCCCTGGTGTTGCTGCTCGTGGTCGCGGGAGGCGGCTACGGGGTCGCGCGCACCTACGTCTTCCCGCCGGACTTCTCCGGGGAGGGACAGGGTGAGGTCACCTTCCGCATCGAGGACGGGCAGAGCGGCACCGCCGTCGCCCAGAGCCTCGTGGACCAGGGCGTGGTCGCCAGCGTGCGGGCCTTCACCAACGCGCTCAGGTCCAACGGCGGAGAGGGCCTGGTGCCCGGTACCTACTCCCTGGCCGAGGGCATGAGCGGCGAGAGCGCCGTGGCGGCCCTGTTCGACCCGGAGAACCGGCTCGGGGGGCGGGTCACGATCCGCGAGGGCCTCCGCTCCGAAGAGGTGCTCCGGACCCTGTCCGAGGACCTGGGCGTGCCGCTGGAGGATCTGGAGGCGGCGTACGAGCAGACCGACGAGCTCGGCCTGCCCGACTACGCGTCGGAGGGCCCGGCGGGCTACCTGTTCCCGTCCACCTACCGGTTCGAGCCCGACACCGACGCCCTGTCGATGCTGCGCACCATGGTCACCCAGCACCGGCAGGTCGCTGAGGAGGTGGACCTGGATTCCCGGGGGGCCGACCTGGGGTACGACCCCAACGAGGTCATGGCGATCGCCTCCATCGTGCAGGCCGAGAGCGGCCGGGCCGAGGACATGCCGAAGATCTCGCGGGTGGTGCACAACCGCCTGGACATCGACATGCCGCTCCAGATGGACAGCACCTGCTTCTACGCCATCGGTGAGTACGGCATCGCGCTCAACAACGAGCAGCTGGCCGCGTGCAGGGACGACACCAGCGGGTTCGACACCTACCACAGCCCCGGTCTGATCCCCGGCCCGTTCGTGGCACCCGGACAGGACGCCATCGAGGCGGCGCTGGACCCGGCCGACGGTGAGTGGCTGTACTTCGTGGCCACCGACCCGGACAACGGCGTCACCGAGTTCGCGGAGACCCACGAGGAGTTCGAGGTCCTCAAGGAACGCTTCCAGGAGACCTGGGGCGGCGGAGCCAGCGAGGGCGGGGAATGACGCGCGCCGCGGTCCTGGGCTCGCCGGTGGCCCACTCCCTCTCCCCGGTCCTGCACACGGCCGCCTACGCGGCGCTGGGTCTGGAGGACTGGTCCTACGGACTCTTCGAGTGCGACGAGGCGGGGCTGGCGCCCTTCCTCTCCGGATTGGACCCGGCCGAGTGGGCCGGGCTCTCCCTGACCATGCCGCTCAAGCGCCGGGCCATGGACCTGGCCGACGAGGTCACCGACCTGGCCACGGCGGTCGGCGGCGCCAACACCCTGGTCCGCCGGGGCGCGGGGTGGTCGGCGCTCAACACGGACGTGGAGGGGATCGCCACCGCCCTCACCGAGGCGGGGGTGGCGGCCCCGTCCGGCACGGTCGTCCTGGGCGCCGGGGCCACCGCGGCCTCCGCCCTGGCGGCCCTGCGGGAGCTGGGCGCGACCGGTCCGGTCACCGTCCTGGCCCGGGACACCGCGCGCACGGGTGAGGTCACCGCGGCGGCCGAGCGTCTGGGCCGACCCGTGCGGGTGGCCCCGCTCACGGAGATCGACCGCCATCTCGACGCCGACCTCGTGGTCTCCACACTGCCCTCGGGGGCGGCGGACGGGTACGCCGAACGGATCGCGGCCTCCCGTGCCGACCTGTTCGACGTGATCTACGCCCCATGGCCCACCCCCGCCGCCACGGCGGTGGCGGCCCGTGGCGGACGTGTGGTCGGCGGGTTCCCGATGCTCCTGCACCAGGCCGTCGCCCAGGTCCGCCTCATGACGGGGACCGACGACGTCCCCGTGGACGCCATGCGGGCCGCCGGAGAGGCCGAGCTGGTCCGGCGCTCCGACCAGGCCGCGGTCTGACCACCGGACACGGTGGTCGCGGGTCCTGCTATATTGGGTGTCATCGACTTGGTCCGGTGTGTCCTGCACGCCGGAGCCGCAAGCGGAGATGATCCTCCCACCTACCGGGCCGCGCCCGTGTGGGTCCCGGTCAGACGATGGGCACAGCGCCCCGAGTACGTCGGACACCCGTGTACGGGTTCCGGCGGCCCGGCGCGCGGTTCCGTCGTGAACGTCCGGTCGGATCGCCCCGCTTGCACACGCTGGCGGGGTTTTTCGTTTTTGGTGAGACCCCAACGCGGGCGGGTGGCCTGAACAAGCACGGGCGACCCGGTCGAACAGGCCGACCACCGCACGGTGGGCGGCCGGTCCCAGGTAATCCGAGAAAGCTAGGGAGGGGTCTCATCAGCACAGAGCCCCGCATCAATGACCGTATCCGGGTGCCCGAGGTCCGACTCGTCGGACCCAACGGTGAGCAGGTCGGAATCGTCTCCGTGCAGGACGCGCTGCGTCTGGCCCAGGAGTCGGACCTCGACCTCGTCGAGGTCGCGCCGACCGCGCGCCCGCCGGTCGCGAAGCTGATGGACTACGGCAAGTTCAAGTACGAGTCCGCGGTCAAGGCCCGTGAGTCGCGCAAGAACCAGTCGAACACGATCATCAAGGAGATCAAGCTCCGCCCGAAGATCGACCCGCACGACTACGAGACCAAGAAGGGTCACGTCGTTCGGTTCCTCAAGAGCGGGGACAAGGTCAAGGTGACGATCATGTTCCGTGGCCGCGAGCAGTCGAGGCCCGAGCTCGGGCGCAGGCTGCTGGCGCGTCTGGCCGAGGACGTCCAGGATCTTGGCACGGTCGAGTCCCAGCCCAAGCAGGACGGCCGCAACATGGTCATGGTGATCGGTCCGCACAAGCGGCGTTCCGAGCACAAGGCCGAGGCCCGCGCCGCGGCGGGGGACAAGACCCGCCGCGACGAGCGCGACCAGGCGTAAGGCGCCAGGGGAAGTCCCCCACCGCCCGGACGCCGTGTAGGCGACGACCGGGTGGTGGGGTGGGCTGCGCCCGACCAGTCCGTGATGCACCGGTGTGCGACGGGACCCCGCCGTAGTGGCGGAACAATCGCGGTGTCCGCATCCTGTGCGGGTGCCGCGCCGACGGAGTAGGAGACGACGGCGACATGCCGAAGAACAAGTCCCACAGTGGAGCCAAGGACCGTTTCAAGGTCACCGGCTCCGGCAAGATCATGCGCCGCCGTGCCAACAAGAACCACATCCTTGAGCACAAGACCTCCAAGCGCAAGCGCAAGCTGGGCACGGAGGCCGAGCTCGCTCCGGCCGACACCAAGAACATCAAGAAGCTCCTGGGCATGTAGCACCGGAGCACCTCCCGTCCTCCTTGGCGAGCCCGTGCGCCCGACTCCGTCGGCGCGCTGAGGCGCCCGGGGGACACCCACCTGAAGCGAACACGGTCGCTGGGTGCGTCCTGGCCGGACCGGTCGGCGCGCCGTGCGCGCCGGAAGAACCAATGAGGGAGTCACTGTGGCACGCGTGAAGCGGGCTCTCAACGCCAAGAAGAAGCGCAAGGTCGTTCTCGACCGGGCCAGTGGTTACCGCGGGCAGCGCTCGCGTCTGTACCGCAAGGCCAAGGAGCAGATGCTCCACTCGATGACCTACTCCTACCGGGACCGCAAGGACCGCAAGGGGCAGTTCCGTCGTCTGTGGATCCAGCGCATCAACGCCGCCTCCCGCGCTCACGGTCTGACCTACAACCGTCTCATCCAGGGTCTGAAGCTGGCTGAGATCGAGGTCGACCGTCGCATGCTGGCCGAGCTGGCCGTCAACGACGAGGCCGCCTTCGCCGTTCTCGTGGAGAAGGCCAAGCAGGCCCTCCCCACCACCGCCGCGGCCTAGCGGGCAGTCGGAAGAAGCAGACGGGTAGCGATGGCGAGCCACGAGTTCACGAGTGTCCGGTCACCCAGGATCAAGGGGGTTCGGCGGCTCGCCAAGCGCACCTTCCGTCAGCGTGAGCGGCGCTTCCTCGCCGAGGGGCCGCAGGCCGTACGGGAGGCCCTGGCCGCCGTCAACGGCGGCGTCGGGCGGTCCCCCTACAACGGGACCGCCCACGGCGTCGTCGAGGTCTACGCCACGGCGGAGGCCATGCAGCGCCACATCGACCTGATGGACGCCGCCCACACAGCGGGCGTGCCCACCCACCGGGTCAGTCTCGACGTGATGTCCGAGCTGGCGCAGACCATCACCCCGCAGGGGGTCATCGCGGTCTGCGAGTTCGTCGACGTCCCCCTGGAGAGCGTGTCCGACGTGCGTCTGGCCGTCGTCCTCTCCCACGTGCGCGACCCCGGCAACGCCGGTACGGTCCTGCGCACCGCCGACGCGGCCGGAGCCGACGTCGTCATCTTCACCGACGCCTCGGTGGACCCCTACAACGGCAAGTGCGTGCGCGCCTCCGCCGGAAGCCTGTTCCACCTGCCCGTCGTGGTGGGTGTGCCGGTGGCCCAGGCGGTGGACTTCCTGCGCGGCGCCGGGGCCAGGGCCTGGGCGGCGGACGGCAGCGGCGACCGCGACCTGCACCAGCTGGCCGACGACGGCGACCTGGACGGCCCGGTCGGCTGGGTCTTCGGCAACGAGGCCTGGGGCCTGCCCGAGGAGATCGTCCAGCAGACGGACGGCGCGGTCAGCGTTCCGATCTACGGCGCCGCCGAGAGCCTGAACCTGGCCACGGCCGCCGCGGTCTGCCTGTACACGACCGCCCGTCAGCAGCGCCGCGCCTGAGCGCGGCCGATCCGGTCCGGCGTCGCCGCTCCCCGGTCTACGGCGGGGCCGAAAGGCTGGATCCGGCCACCGTCGCGGCGGTCCCTTCGCGTGTGGCCGCGCCGCGCCGAGACCGTTCCTCCGCAGCCGTCTGACCACGTCCCGGCGTGGCGGAACCATCCCCGATGGTCACTCCCCGTCACGAGCGGACGGCTGACCCCGGGTGGAGTGCCGAGCGGCCCACACGCTCGGTAACAGGTTGCCTCAACCACCCGAAATGCACGTGCACGGGGTTCGAGTGTCGATAGGGTCGGGCCAGTACGACGGTGGTTCATGCGCATCCCGCTTGTCCACCCCCAGCCGACCCGTGTCACGGGTAGGACGGTGCGCGTGACCGCGACGACACGGCAGGCTTGGCGACAGGGTGTGAGCACACGGTGCTTCACCGTGTCGGCGGGTGGGCCCGGGGCCCGCGTGCGGCCGACCGCCTCCGGACGGCGGCGCCGAACGGCGGCCGCCTCCCGGGCTTCGGGTGACGCCGTATCCCGGGTCGTCAGGCGTACCAGGTGGGAGTGCAGGGTAGATCTGCGGTGGTGTCCGGGGAGTTCAGCGACGGACACGACCGGTCAGCGATCCCGACCCAGGAGTCCTGTGGTCGCGGACCTTCGGAGGGGAGCGGGGAGAGGCGTGGGCAGCGGCCGACACGTGGGCCAACCGGCGGAGGACTCTGACGGTGCGGCGGCGCGACCCTCAAAGGACCCCGTCCCAGGGCACGGACACACCACCGACGTCCCCGCCAACCGGGAGGGTGTCCCCGAACCGGACCCCCGCACCGGGCGGCGGCGCTCGCCCGCGCCAGCGCTGTGGGACGTCGACACCGCCTCGGCGGGCGCGGACGGTCCGCCCCTGCACGCCGACGACCTGCCCGACGGGGTGGTCGTCGCCGACGCGGGAGGCCGGGTCGTCCTCTTCAACTCCCTCGCCGCGCAGCTGACCGGGGTCCCCGCCACGTCCGCGATCGGCCGGGACTTCCGGGCCGCCCTGCCGCTGAACGGGCTCGACGGCAACAACTGGTGGGAGTCCAGTGACCCCTACGGCGGTGACCGCGAACGCACCCGCCAGCCCGAGCGCATGCTCTGCCTGCCCGACGAACGGGAGATCCTCGTCTCCGCCCGCTACGTGCGGGCCCGACCCGGCGGCGACCTCGTCCGTCTGGTCCTCACGCTCAGGGACGCCTCCGCGCGGGTCGAACGCTCCCGCGCCGACCTCGTCTCGGAGGTCGCGCACGAGCTGCGCTCCCCGCTCACCAGCGTCAAGGGCTTCACCTCCACTCTGCTCAACAAGTGGGAACGGCTCACCGACAAGCAGAAGCTGTTCATGCTGGAGACCGTCAACGCCGACGCCGACCGCGTCACCCGGCTCATCCACGACCTCCTGGACGTCTCCCGGATCGAGTCCGGGCGCCTGGAGGTGCGCCGTCAGGTCGTCGACCTGCCGACGGCCGTGCGCCGACTGGTCGCCAGCCGCGTCGCCTCCGGCTACGCCGAGGACCGCTTCCGGGTCGAGACCCGCGGTGAGCTCCCGCAGATGTGGCTGGACGCCGACAAGGTGGAGCAGATCCTCTCCAACCTCGTGGAAAACGGGGTGCGGCACGGCGCTGGTACTGTCAGTGTCGTGATCGAGCCGTGTGAAGGAGGAGCAGCGGTGTCGGTGCGCGACGAAGGCCAGGGCATAGCACCCGAGACCGTTCCGCGCGTCTTCCGTCAGTTCTGGCGCGGGAAGCGCCGTGGCGGAACCGGCCTCGGACTGTTCATCGTCAAGGGCCTCGTCGAGGCCCACGGCGGCACGATCACCGTCGGACGCGCCCCCAACGGCGGCGCCGAGTTCCGATTTACCGTGCCCGCCGGGACGCCCGAGTTCGTCTGAGCCCTCAGACCCTTCGGCCCCCCGGTGGGCGCACGCGGCATGTCCCGGACCCCGCGACGGACCTTCCCGGGCTGCCCGAAACCGCCTGTGCTTTTCCTGTCGGCTTCGTCCGCCCCCGTGCGGACCGTGACTGCCGCGCCGGTCCCCGCTCCGTGGGGGACCGGTGACGGCGAGGCAACCAACCATGTCTGCACCGAACAATTCCTTCGACCCGGTCGAGGTGACCTCCCTGCACCCCGACGAGGTCGCCCGCATGCGCGAGGAGGCGCTGGCCGCCATCGAGGCCGCCGCCGACCTCGCAGAACTCAAGGAGGTCCGGCTCGCCCACGCCTCGGACCGCTCCCCGCTGGCCCTGGCCAACCGGGAGATCGGCGCGTTGCCCCCGGCTGCCAAGGCCGACGCCGGCAAGCGCGTCGGCGGCGCCCGGCGCGACGTCGGGCAGGCCCTCAAGGCCCGCCAGGCGGTGCTGGAGACCGAGCGCGACGAGCGCGTCCTCGTGGAGGAGCGCGTCGACGTCACCCTGCCGTGGGACCGCACTCCCCGCGGGGCCCGACACCCGTTGACCACCGTCGCGGAGCGCATGACCGACGTGTTCGTCGGGATGGGCTTCGAGGTCGCCGAGGGTCCGGAGATCGAGGCGGAGTGGTTCAACTTCGACGCCCTCAACTTCCAGCCCGACCACCCGGCCCGCAGCATGCAGGACACCTTCTTCGTCGAGGGCGCCGACGGCGGCGAGTCCGGCCTGGTCATGCGCACCCACACCTCCCCGGTCCAGATCCGCGCGCTGCTCTCGCGCGAACTGCCGGTGTACGTGGTCGCGCCCGGCAAGACCTTCCGCACCGACGAGCTGGACGCCACGCACAGCCCGGTCTTCCACCAGTTGGAGGGCCTCGTCGTCGACAAGGGCATCACCCTGGCGCACCTGCGCGGCGCCATCGACGCCTTCGTCGAGTCCGTCTTCGGTGAGGGCCTGCGGACCCGCTTCCGCGCCTCCTACTTCCCGTTCACCGAGCCCTCCGCCGAGGTGGACATCGAGTGCTTCGTCTGCCGGGGCGCCTCCGTGGGCGACCCCGACCGGCCCTGCCGCACCTGCTCCAGCGAGGGCTGGATCGAGATCGGCGGCTGCGGCGTGGTCAACCCGCGTGTGCTCACCGCCGCCGGGGTGGACCCGGAGGTCTACAGCGGCTGGGCCTTCGGCCTGGGAATCGAACGGACACTGATGTTCGCGCACGGTGTGCGCGACATGCACGACATGGTCGAGGGCGACATCCGCTTCACCTCGGCCTTCGGGAGTGAGAACTGATGCGCGTCCCCCTGACCTGGCTGCGTGAGTACGTAGAGCTTCCGGCCGACGTCTCCGCCCGTGACCTCGCCTCCCGGCTGACCCTCGCCGGGCTGGAGGTCGAGACCGTCGACGAGCTCGGCTCCGACCTGACCGGACCCGTCGTCTTCGGCCGCGTGCTGGAGATCGAGGAGCTGACCGGCTTCAAGAAGCCCATCCGCTACTGCAAGGTGGACGTCGGCCCGGCCAACGGCACCGGCGAACCGCAGGAGATCGTCTGCGGCGCCCGCAACTTCGTCGAGGGCGACCTCGTCGTCGTCTGCCTGCCCGGCGCCGAACTGCCCGGCGGCTTCCGGATCGGTGCCCGTAAGACCTACGGGCGGATGTCGGCGGGCATGATCTGCTCGGCCACCGAACTCGGCCTGTGGGAGGACCACGACGGCATCGTCGTGCTGCCCGAGGGCTTCGCGGAGATCGGCGCCGACGCCATCGCCGTCCTCGGCCTGCGCGAGGACGTCCTCGACATCGCCGTCACCCCCGACCGCGGGTACGCGCTGTCCCTGCGCGGCGTGGCGCGCGACGTCGCCGCCCTGTACGGGGTGGCCCTGCACGACCCCGCCGACGTCACCGTGGCCGAGGCCACCGCACCCGGCCACCCGGGTGCGATCGAGGACCCCGCGCGCTGCGACCGCCTCGTGCTGCGCGGCGCCACCGGCTTCGACCCGGAGGCGCCCACCCCGCTGTGGATGAAGCGCCGCCTGCACCAGTGCGGCGTCCGCCCCGTCTCCCTGGCCGTGGACGTCACCAACTACGTGATGCTCGAACTCGGCCAGCCGCTGCACGCCTGGGACCGTGACCGCGTCAACGGCGCGATCCGGGTCCGCCAGGCCGAGGCGGGGGAGAAGCTGGAGACCCTGGACCACGTCCAGCGCTCCCTGGACACCGACGACATCGTCATCGCGGACGACTCCGGAGCCCAGGCCGTCGCCGGTGTGATGGGCGGCCTCAACACCGAGATCGGCCTGGCCTCCACCAGCGTCCTGGTCGAGGCCGCGCACTTCGACGCCATGAGCGTCGCCCGCGCCTCCCGGCGGCACCAGCTCTCCTCGGAGGCCTCCCGGCGCTTCGAGCGCGGGATCGACGCCGCAGGTCAGCTCGCCGCCGCCACCCGCGCCGTGGAGCTGCTGGCCGAGCTCGGCGGTGCCACCGTCGAGACCGCCTACACGGTCGTCGACGAGTCCGCCCGGCGTGAGCCCATCGTCATCCGGGCGTCCCACGCGTCGGGTGTGGCCGGGGTCGACTATCCCGAGGGCACCAGTGAGCGGTGGCTGCGCGCCGTCGGCTGCGCCGTCGAGGCGGACGGGGACCTGCTGCGGGTCACCCCGCCCACCTGGCGGCCCGACATCACCGACCCCAACGACCTCGCTGAGGAGATCATCCGCTTCGAGGGGTACGAGAACATCCCCTCGATCCGGCCCAGCGGCTCGGGTCGGGGTCTGACCTCCAGCCAGCGCCTGCGCCGCGCGGTCGGCCGCATCCTGGCCGACACCGGCTACAACGAGGTGTTGTCCTACCCGTTCACCGCCGAGCGCGACCTCGACGGCCTCCAGCTGGCCGCCGACGACCCGCGCCGCGCCAGCCTGCGCCTGGCCAACCCGCTCAGCGAGGAGGAGCCGCTGCTGCGGACCACCCTCCTGCCGGGGCTGTTCAAGGCGCTCGCCCGCAACGTGGGACGGGGCCTCACGGACGTGGCCCTGTTCGAGACGGGCCTGGTGTACCTGCCGGTTCCCGGCGCCACCCGCGCCCCGATCCTGCCGGTGGACCGCGGTCCCAGCGCCGAGGAGCTCGCGCTCGTCGACGCGGCCCTGCCCGAGCAGCCGCGCCGCGTGGGCGTGGTCATCACCGGCGACGCCGAGCGCGCGGGCTGGTGGGGCGAGGGCCGCGCGGCCACCTGGGCCGACGCGATCCAGGCCGCCCGGGACGTCGCCCGGGTCGCCGGCGTCGACCTGGAGGTCGAGGCCGACACCCGCGCACCGTGGCACCCCGGTCGCTGCGCCGCGCTGTACGTGCGGGTGGAGGGCGAGCGCGTGCCCGTCGGTCACGCCGGAGAACTGCACCCGAGGGTCGTCAAGGCGTTCGGGCTGCCGGAGCGCACCGCGGCGGCGGAGATCGACCTCGACGGTGTCGAGCGGGCCCGCACCGGGGTGCCCGCGCCGACGGTGTCGACCTACCCGGTGGCCACCCAGGACGTGGCCCTGGTCGTCGACGCCTCGGTGCCGGTCGGCCGGATCAGCGAGGCGCTGGCCGAAGGGGCCGGACCCCTCCTGGAGAGCGTGCGGCTCTTCGACGTCTACACCGGTGAGCAGGTCGGTGAGGGTCGCCGGTCGGTGGCCTTCGCGCTGCGGTTCCGGGCCGAGGACCGGACGCTGACGGCCGAGGAGGCGGGTGCCGCGCGCGACGCGGCCGTCGCCCTGGCCACCGAGCGCACCGGCGCGGTCCTGCGCGGCTGACCCCGGTCGGCGCCGCTCCGCGAGGAGACGGTGTCGGCGGGTCGCGGCGGGGCGGGTCCTCCCATGTGAGGGGACCCGCCCCGCCTTTCTGTGTCCCTGCCGGAGTACGGGTCCGGACCCCCGCTGAGAAGGAATGCCGGAAGACCTCCCTCTGTTGTGAAACGTGCAGTGGAAGGGTTCGGATTTCAAGAAAATTGGAGGGGTGTCTTTCCAGCGTAGTAGGGGTTTTAGCGTGAGGCGGCGGGGGTAGCCGGAATGAAGTTTGGGTTTCGGGGCATGAAAGCTCGTTTTGGCTCTTGCTGTGGAGCGGCTTGAGAACTTAGCCTGCGAGTACCTGCCACGACCTGGGCGCCCAGGGAGGGGTCAGATCCGTTTTCCGCTGCGCGTTCTCGCGCATGTCACGGCTCGGAGGTCGCCATATGACCGAAACGGTTGTCTCGTCCGCGCTCGCTCCCAAGGAACACCGGGAGCCCAGCCGCCTCTGGCACACCTTCTGTGATATGAACACCGTGGCCAAGGGCCCGGAGTTCGTCGTGGCCCGCGCCGAGGGCGTGTGGCTCTGGGACCAGTTCGGTGACCGCTACCTCGACGGTACCGCCAGCCTCTGGTACTCCAACGTCGGGCACGGTCGCGCCGAGATCGCGGACGCGGTTCACCGACAGATGAGCACCCTGGACGCCTACACCGTCTACGGTGACTTCGCCAACGTACCCGCGATGGAGCTGAGCGACCGCCTCGCCGCCCACGCCCCGGTCGATGACCCGCGCGTCATCCTCACCTGCGGGGGAGGGGAGTCGATCGACACCGCCGCCAAGCTGGCGCGGGCCTACTGGGTCACGCAGGGCCAGCCGGAGCGGCAGCACCTGATCAGCCGGACCGGGGGGTACCACGGCCTCAACGGGTTCGGCACGAGCATGATCGGGATGGAGCGCTTCCGTTCCGGTTACGGGAAGCTCATCGAGGACACCTCGGTGGTCCCGCACGACTCCGCCGCGGCCCTGGAGGCCGAGATCCTGCGTGTCGGGGCGGACCGCGTCGCCGCCTTCTTCGCGGAGCCGGTGATCGGCGCGGGGGGTGTCTTCCTGCCGCCGGAGCACTACTTCACGGACGTGGCGCGGATCTGTAAGAAGTACGGTGTCCTCTTCGTCGTGGACAGCGTGATCTGCGGCTTCGCCCGTCTGGGGAACTGGTTCGGGATCGAGCGGTTCGGGGTCAGCCCGGACATGATCGTCTTCGCCAAGGGCGTCTCCAGCGGATACCTGCCGCTGGGCGGGGTCGTGGTCAACGGTCGTGTGGCCGACCCCTTCTGGAACCAGGAGGGCAACCCGTTCCTGCACGGCACCACCTACGCGGGCCACCCGTCGGCGTGCGCAGCGGCCATGGCCAACCTGGACATCCTGGAGCGCGAGGACCTGTTCACGGTCTCCCGTGAGGTGGAGACCCACCTGGACTCCGCACTGCGCGGGCTGGCCGACCACCCGCTGGTGGCCGAGGTCCGTTCCGGGGTGGGGGTGATGGGCGCGGTGGAGCTCACCGAGGAGGCGCTCACCGAGCGCGGGATCACCACGGCGGAGGTGTTCGCGGAGGCCCGCACGCGCGGGGTGATCGTCCGTCCGATCCCGAAGGCGCTGCTGGTCTCGCCGCCCCTGATCATCACCTGGGAGCAGGTCGAGCACCTGACGTCCACCCTGTACGGGGCGCTGGACGCCGTCATGGACCGACACTGACGAGGGGGAGCCCGGGCTTCCGGGCTCCCCGAGGAAGGACCCCGCAGCAGGATCCGCAGGACCCACCGGTGCACGGCGCCGGTGGGTTGATTATTTTCCCAGGAAACCTCTGTCGAGTGCTGGTATTGTGCAGTAATATTTACTGGGAAGATACTTCTTCGGGGGTGCGTAGGGTCGGCGCCCCCGGTCACACGGCAGGGGGCAGTCCATGACGGCACAGGGAGACGCCACGGTGGAGCGGGACGGCGCGGAGACCGTCGAACCGCTGGAGGCCGGGCCCAGTGACGACGATCTGATCACGACCTGGGGGCTGGTGCACGAGGCGATGAGCGCGATCCAGCCGCGCCTGCTGCACGGGATCACCCCGGACGGCAAGGACATGGCGGGCCCGTGGTTCGAGGTCCTCATCCGGCTCCAGCGCACTCCGGGGCACCAGCTGCCGATGAGCCGCCTGGCGCGTGAGGTCAGCCTCAGCACGGGCGGTTTCACCAAGCTGGCGGACCGCCTGGAGAAGGAGGGCTACCTGGAACGACACAACTGCGCCAGCGACCGTCGCGTCGTCTACGCCACCCTCACCGAGAGCGGCCTGGAGTTCATCGTCGCGACGCGGGTGCGCCACGTCGAACGCCTTCGGGAGCACGTGCTCGCGCCGCTCGGTGAGGCGGGGGTTCGACAACTCGCCACCATCGCGCGTACGCTCCGTGACAGCGCCCGCGGCTGACGCGAATCCCGGGCTGCGACTCTGTGTAGCCGAATCCCCACTCCCGTGGTGTGCCGATCCACGTGAATGTGCAGAAAACATCCCATGCGCGTTCGTTCCCATGTAGGTTGGCCAGAGTTCGGGGGCCCAACGCGGGGTGGGTCGGGAGCACTGAGGTTCCGGGGGGAATGATGAGGCTGTTCACCACTGCTGCCCAGATGAGGCCCATTCCCCGGTCGTCCCGGTTCGCCAACGGCGGCGTCTCCTTCTGGTTCCGTGAGGACGGCCTGCCCGAACGGAGATCCCCCCTCCCCGGTGACGCCGACTACGACGTCTGTGTGGTCGGAGCCGGGTACACCGGCCTCTGGACCGCCTACTACCTCAAGAAGGACCAGCCCGACCTGCGCGTCTGCGTCGTCGAGCGGGAGTTCGCGGGGTTCGGCGCCTCGGGGCGTAACGGAGGGTGGCTGTCCGCCGAGTTCTCCGGTTCCCAGGAGGACTACGCACGGTCACATGGCAAGCCCGCCATGATCGCCCTCCAGCGGGCCCTGATGAACACCGTGGACGAGGTCGTCTCGGTCACCGAGGCCGAGGGGATCGAGGCCGACGTCGTCAAGGGCGGTATGCGCCTGATCGCCAGCAACGCGGCCCAGCACGAACGCCTCCAGGCCCACATCGACTACCTCCAGGACTGGGGGTACTGGCCCGACGACATCCACATGGTCGACCTGGACCACGCGCCCCCGATCGCGGTGGACGGAGCCGTCGCCGCGGCCTACTCGCGGCATGCCGCCCGCGTCCACCCGGCCAAGCTGGTCACCGGCCTGGCCCGCGTGGTCGAGGCGCTGGGCGTGGAGATCTTCGAGGACACCCCGGTGACGGAGATCCGTCCCCGCGAGGGTTCCGAGCGCCCGTCCGTGGTCACCGAACGCGGCACCGTCCGCGCCGACCACGTGCTGCGCGCCACCGAGGGCTTCACCTCCACCTTGCGCGGGCAGCGCCGCCGGTGGCGCCCCATGTACTCCTCGATGATCGTCACCGAGCCGATCGCCGCGGACCTGTGGGAGGACATCGGCTGGGAGGGTCGTGAGCTCCTGCGCGACTCCGCCCACTCCTACGTCTACGCCCAGCGCACCGCCGACGACCGCATCGCCATCGGCGGCCGGGGCGCACCCCACCGCCTCGGCGCCTCCGAGGACAACGAGGGGGCGACCGCCCCGCAGGCCATCGCCGAACTGTGGCGTTCGTTGACCGGCATGTTCCCCGGCGTCGCGGACGCCCCGATCGAGCACGCCTGGTCGGGCGTGCTCGGGGTGCCCCGGGACTGGTCCCCGACGGTGAACCTGGACACCGCGTCCGGGCTGGGCTGGGCGGGCGGCTACTCCAGCAGCGGCGTCTCCACCAGCAACCTGGCCGGTCGTACCCTCCGCGACCTGGTCCTGGGTCGCAGCAGCGACCTCACCCGCCTGCCGTGGGTCGGACACGAGGTGCGCGGCTGGGAGCCCGAGCCCCTGCGCTGGATGGGTACCCAGGTCGTGCGCGGGCTCTACCGCTCGGCCGACCGCCGCGAGTCCCGGACCGAGGGCAAGGGCCACACCTCCCGCCTTGCCGATCTGGCCACGCGCATGCCCGGGAACTGACCCGCGCCTCCCGCCCCGGCCGCGTCCCCGCCGCACCCGTCGTACCCTCCTCGTACGCCCCCCGCTTCGACCGCCATCAGTTGCATAAAATTACACTGGCATGCATGATGGTTCAGTCCAAGCGATCAGAGAGGGTCTCACCATGGGATACACAGCGGCCATCGCCGGAGCCAGCGGCTACGCCGGGGGCGAGCTGCTGCGTCTGCTCCTGGGACACCCCGACATCGAGATCGGCGCCCTGACAGCGGGCGGCAACGCCGGAACCCCCCTCATCCAGCACCAGCCCCACCTCCTTCCGCTCGCGGACCGCACCCTCGTGCCCACCACCGTCGAGGAACTGCGCGGCCACGACATCGTCTTCCTCGCCCTCCCGCACGGGCAGTCCGCCGACATCGCGCAGCAGCTCGGTGAGGACGTGCTCGTCGTGGACTGCGGCGCCGACTTCCGCCTCGACGACTCCGCCGCCTGGGAACGCTTCTACGGCACCCCCCACGCCGGGACCTGGCCCTACGGCCTCCCCGAACTGCCCGGACAGCGCGACCGCCTCACCGGTGCCCGCCGGATCGCCGTCCCCGGCTGCCACGTCACCGTCGCCACCCTCGGCCTCTTCCCCGGCCTGGCTCAGCAGCTGGTCGAGACCGACCTCACCGTCGTCGCCGTCACCGGCACCTCCGGTGCGGGCAAGGCACCCAAGCCCAACCTCGTCAGCAGCGAGATCATGGGCGCCCTCAGCCCCTACGGGGTCGGCGGCACCCACCGGCACAACCCCGAGATCGTCCAGAACCTCACCGCCGTCACCGGCGAACCGGTCCGCCTCTCCTTCACACCGGTCCTGGCACCCCTGCCGCGCGGCATCCTCGCCACCTGCACCGCGCCCCTCAAGCCCGGGGTCACCGCCGACCAGGTCCGCGCCGCCTACGAGACCACCTACGCCGACGAACCCTTCGTCCACCTCCTCCCCGAGGGCACCTGGCCCAACACCGCGATGACCCTCGCCGCCAACACCACGCTCGTGCAGGTCACCGTGGACGCCGACGCCGGACGCATGGTCGCCGTCGCCGCCCTGGACAACCTCACCAAGGGCACCGCGGGCGGTGCGCTCCAGAGCACCAACATCGCCCTCGGCCTGCCCGAGACCACCGGCCTCCCGCTCGCCGCGGTCGCGCCCTAAGGAGGGGCCGACATGAGCGTCACCGCACCCCAGGGCTTCCGTGCCGCCGGCGTGACCACCGGAACCGGCGCCGGTCACGCCCGCGACCTCGCCGTCGTCGTCAACGACGGCCCCGCACGCGCGGCCGGGGCGGTCTTCACCGACCACCCCGCACCCGCCGCGCCCGTCCTGTGGACGCGGCAGGTCGTCTCGGGCGGACGCGTCCGCGCGGTCGTCCTCCACTCCGGCGGCGCCAACGCCGCCACCGGGCCGCCCGGCTTCCAGGCCGCCCACGCCCAGGCCGAGCACGCCGCCGACCTCCTGGCCGACTCCGCCGCCGAGATCGCGCTCTGCTCCGCCGGGGAGACCGGCGCCGTACCGCCGACCGCGCCCCTGAACACCGCCCTGGCGGACGCCCTCGCCCAGGCGGCCCGGGGCGGCGGGCTCGCCGCCGCCGACGCCGTCCGCACCGACGACACCGTCGCCAAGTTCGCCTTCCGGCGCGGCGAGGGCGTCACCGTCGGCGGCATGGCGAAGGGCCCCGACGCCTCCGTCGGCTCCGCCCTGTGCGTCCTGACCACCGACGCGGCGCTCAGCCCCGAGCAGTGCCAGCGCCTGGTCACCGACGCGGCCGCCTCCACCCTCGCCCCGCTGACCGGCACCAACGACACCGTCCTGCTGATGGCCAGCGGCGCCGCCCCGGACACCCCGGACGAGTCGGCGGTCGCCCTGCTGCTCACCCGGGTCTGCGAGGAGCTCGCGGCCCAGATCGCGGCGGACACGTCCGCATCCCTCACCTCCGAACCCGGAGCCCCCCAGGACAGGCAGGCCCACCAGTGAACTCCGCGACACCCACCACCCGGGACCAGGCCCAGGCCATGGACAAGGCCGCGCACCTCATCGAGGCGCTGCCCTGGCTCTCCCGCTTCCACGGCCGCACGGTCGTGGTCAAGTACGGCGGCAACGCCATGATCAGCGAGGAGCTGCGGGTCCGCTTCGCGGAGTCCATCGTCTTCCTCTACTACGCGGGCCTGCGCCCCGTCGTCGTCCACGGCGGCGGGCCCCAGATCAGCGCCATGCTGGACCGCTCCGGCGTGGAGTCCAGCTTCACCGCCGGGCTTCGGGTCACCACCGACGAGGCCATGGACATCGTCCGGATGGTCCTCACCGGCCAGGTCAACCGCGAGATCGTCGGGCTCGTCAACCAGCACGGCCCCTTCGCGGTCGGCATGTCCGGGGAGGACGCCAACCTCCTCTACGCCGAACGCAAGAGCGTGGAGGTGGACGGCCGGGCCGTCGACATCGGCCGGGTCGGCGAGGTCAGCGAGGTCAACCCCGGCGCGGTCTCCGCGCTCATCGCGGACGGCCGCATCCCCGTGGTCTCCAGCGTCGCCCGCGCCGACGACGGCGGCGTCTACAACGTCAACGCCGACACCGCGGCCTCCGCGCTCGCCGTCGCCCTGGGCGCGAGCAAGCTCATCATGCTCACCGACGTCGAGGGCCTGTTCGCGGACTACCCGGCCAACACCGACCTCATCCGACGCCTCAACGTGGACGAGCTCCGCGCCCTCCTGCCCTCCCTCTCCTCGGGGATGCTCCCCAAGATGGAGGCCTGCCTGACGGCGGTCGAGGGCGGCGTGCCCCAGGCCCACATCATCGACGGCCGCGTGCCGCACTCCCTGCTCCTCGAGGTCTTCACCGACCTGGGCGTCGGCACGATGGTCGCTGACGAGGAGCTGGAGGCCGAACTCCTCTCCGGGAACGGCCACTACCCGCGCCCCTGGCGCCCCACCCATACCTCCGAACAGAACACGGGAGCCCACAAGTGACCAGCAGCGACCTGAGGGAGCGCTTCGCCGCCTCGCTCATGCCCAACTACGGCGTGCCGCCGGTGGCCCTGACCCTCGGTCGCGGCTGCGAGGTCTACGACGCGGACGGCCGCCAGTACCTCGACCTCATCGCGGGCATCGCCGTCTCCAGCCTGGGACACGGACACCCCGCCCTGGTCAAGGCGGTCGCCCACCAGGCGGCCACCCTCGCCCACACCAGCAACCTCTTCGTGCACGAGCGCGAGGTCCAGCTGGCCGAACGCCTCGTGGAGCTGGTCGGCGGCGACGCCAAGGTCTTCTTCGCCAACTCCGGTACCGAGGCCAACGAGGCCGCGCTCAAGCTGGTCAAGCGCGCCGCCGGATCCGGCCGCCACTACTTCGTGGCCGCCGCCAAGGGCTTCCACGGCCGCTCCGCCGGGGCCCTCGCCCTGACCGGCAAGGACGCCATCCGCGAGCCCTTCGGCCCCTTCGGCACGGACGTGCGCTTCGTGCCGCACGGTGACATCGACGCCCTCACCGAGGCGGTCGACGAGAACTGTGTCGCCGTGTTCGTCGAACCCACCCAGGGGGAGGCCGGAGTGGTCCCCGCCCCCGAGGGCTACCTCGCCGGGGTCCGCGCCCTGTGCGACCGCACCGGCGCCGCCTTCGTCCTGGACGAGATCCAGAGCGGCATCGGCCGTACCGGCCAGTGGTTCGCCCACCAGGAGGAGGGTGTACGCCCCGACGTGCTCACCCTCGCCAAGGGCCTGGGCGGCGGGCTGCCCATCGGTGCCTGCGTCGGCTTCGGCCGCTTCGCGGACGCCTTCCAGAAGGGCGACCACGGCTCCACCTTCGGCGGGAACCCCGTGGCCTGCGCCGCCGCGCTGGCCGTCATCGACACCATCGAGACCGAGGGCCTGCTCGCCCACACCAAGGTGATGGGCGACCTGCTCGCGGAGCAGATCGAGGGCATCGACCACCCCCTCCTGTCCGGACAGCGCGGCAGCGGTCTCTGGCGCGCCCTCGTGCTCACCGGACCGCACGCGGCACACGTCCAGGAGCAGGCGGCGGTCCGCGGCTTCCTGGTCAACGCGGTCGCCCCCGACGCGATCCGGCTGGCCCCGCCCCTGGTGATCACCCCCGAGCAGATCGGCGTGTTCATCGAGGCCCTGCCCACCATCCTCGACGCCGCCGAAGCCGCCGCCACGAAGGAGCAGCAGTCATGACCCGGCACTTCCTGCGTGACGACGACCTCACGCCCGAGGAGCAGACCCGCGTCCTCGACCTGGCCGACGAGATGAAGCGGGACCGCTTCGCGTACCGCCCCCTGGCCGGGCCGCGCACCGTCGCCCTGCTCTTCGACAAGCCCTCGACCCGGACCCGGCTGTCCTTCTCGGTGGGCGTGGCCGACCTCGGCGGCAGCCCGCTGGTCCTGGACTCCGGCAGCACCCAGATGGGGCGCGGCGAACCCCTGGAGGACACCGCCCGCGTCCTGGAACGCCAGGTCGCCGCCGTCGCCTGGCGCACCTTCTCCCAGGCCGACGTGGAGAACCTCGCCCGGCACATCGGCGTCCCGGTGATCAACGCGCTCACCGACGAGTTCCACCCCTGCCAGATCCTCGCGGACCTCCAGACGGTCCGCGAGGTCAAGGGCTTCCTGGCCGGGCTCACCCTCGCCTACCTCGGTGACGGCGCCAACAACATGTCCCACTCCTACCTGCTGGGCTGCGCCACCGCCGGGATGCACGTACGGATCGGTGCCCCCGAGGGGTTCCACCCGGACGAGGTCGTGCTGACCCGCGCCCGCGAGATCGCGGAGGGCACCGGCGGGTCCGTCACCGTCACCACCGACGCCCGGGAAGCGGCCGAGGGCGCCGACGTCGTGGCCACCGACACCTGGGTCTCCATGGGACAGGAGGACGAGAAGGAGGACCGCGAGGCCCCCTTCCGCCCCTACATCGTGGACGAGGACCTCATGGCCGTCGCCCGGCCGGAGGCGATCGTCCTGCACTGCCTGCCCGCGTACCGGGGCAAGGAGATCACCGCCGGGGTCATCGACGGCCCGCAGAGCGTGGTCTGGGACGAGGCCGAGAACCGGCGCCACGTGCAGAAGGCGCTCCTCACCCACCTGCTGGAGAGCAGCGACGAACCCGAGTCCGACCCCGAGACGCGATGAGCCACGACCCCAGCGGCCCGGCACCCATGACCAAGGCCGCCCGGCACGCCCGCATCACGGACGTCCTCACCCGCGAGGACGTCCGTTCCCAGGGGGAGCTGGCCAAACGCCTCTCCGAGGCCGGAGTGCAGGTCACCCAGGCCACCCTCTCCCGGGACCTGGACGAACTGGGCGCGGTCAAACTCCGTACCGCCGACGGTCACCTGGCCTACGTGCTCCCGGGGGAGGGCGGCGAACGCCTCCAGCGCACCCGCCCCGACACCCTCAGCCTCGAACAGGTCTCCGGGGCCCGCCTCACCCGGCTGGCCGAGGACCTGCTCGTCTCGGCCGAGGCCTCCGCCAACATGGTCATCGTGCGCACCCCTCCGGGGGCCGCGCAGTACCTGGCGTCGGCCATCGACCACACGGACTTCCACGCCATCCTGGGGACCATCGCCGGGGACGACACCATCCTGGTGATCTCCCGCGACCCCCAGGGCGGGGAGGACCTGGCCGCGGCGCTGCTGCGGCTGGCCGACCGCAGACCCTGACGGCCCGCGCGCCGTCGAACCCAGCTCCGGACGGCCAGGCGCCGTCCCGCACCACCCGAAACGTCACGAAGGAGACCACGATGGCCGACCAGCCCGAGGCCCTGCGCCTGTGGGGCGGCCGCTTCGAGGGCGGACCGGACCAGGCCCTGGCCCGCCTCTCGCTCAGCACCCACTTCGACTGGCGCCTCGCCCGCCACGACATCGCCGGATCGCGCGCCCACGCGCGCGCCCTGCACCGCGCGGGTCTGCTCACCGCCGACGAACTCGACCGCATGATCGCGGGGCTGGACCGGCTGGAGGCCGACGTGGCCTCGGGGGACTTCACCCCCGTGCTGGAGGACGAGGACGTGCACACCGCGCTGGAGCGCGGGTTCATCGAGCGGGTGGGTGCCGAACTCGGCGGACGACTGCGCGCCGGACGCTCCCGCAACGACCAGATCGCCACCCTGGTCCGCATGTACCTGCGTGAGGAGGCGCGGTCCATCGCGGACCAGCTCCTCGACCTCGTGCGCGCCCTCGCGGACCAGGCCGGGGCCCACCCCGACGCCGCCATGCCGGGCCGCACCCACCTCCAGCACGCCCAGCCCGTCCTCCTCGCCCACCAGCTGATGGCGCACGCCTGGCCGCTGGTCCGCGACGTCGAGCGGCTCCGGGACTGGGACCGCCGCGCCGCCGTCTCCCCGTACGGCTCCGGCGCACTGGCCGGTTCCTCCCTGGGGCTGGACCCGGAGGCGGTCGCTGACGAACTCGGTTTCCCGGCGTCCTCGGAGAACTCCATCGACGGCACCGCCGCCCGCGACGTCGTCGCGGAGTTCGCCTTCGTCACCGCCATGATCGGCGTGGACCTGTCCCGGCTCTCGGAGGAGGTCATCCTGTGGGCGACGAAGGAGTTCTCCTTCATCACCCTCGACGACGCCTTCTCCACCGGCTCCTCGATCATGCCGCAGAAGAAGAACCCCGACGTGGCCGAGCTCGCCCGGGGCAAGGCCGGTCGGCTCGTCGGTGACCTCACCGGCCTGCTCACCACCCTCAAGGGGCTCCCGCTCGCCTACAACCGGGACCTCCAGGAGGACAAGGAGCCGGTCTTCGACGCGGTGGACAGCCTGCACCTTCTGCTCCCCGCCATGACCGGCATGGTCGCCACGCTCACCTTCCACACCGACCGGATGGCGGAGCTGGCCCCGCAGGGATTCTCCCTGGCCACCGACATCGCGGAGTGGCTGGTCCGTGAGCGCGTCCCCTTCCGCGACGCCCACGAGATCGCGGGCACCTGCGTGCGGGTGTGCGAGGAGCGCGGCATCGACCTGCCCGAGCTCACCGACGCCGACTTCGCGGAGATCTCCGAGCACCTGACCCCGGGCGTGCGCGAGGTCCTCACCGTCGCGGGCTCCCTGGCCTCCCGCGCGGGCCGGGGCGGGACCGCCCCCGTCCGCGTCGCGGAGCAGCTCGACCGGCTCCGCGCCGACGTCGAGGAGCACCGCAAGGCCTTCGTGTCCTAGGGGTCCCCGGGGCCGTCCGTCGCGCGGACCGGATCAGTCCGAGCGGCGGGCGGCCCAGACGGAGCGCACGGTACGCACCGTCAGGTCGTCCCGGTGCGCGATCCCGCCCGGGGCCTCGGGGTCCAGCAGCCGGTCGAGCGCGGCCAGGTCCTCGGGCGCCAGCTCGTCGACCACGCTCTCCCTGAGGCGTCGGAGGCTGGTGAGCGCGTAGTCGACGACCACCGGGTCACCGGCGCCCTCCAGCCCCGCCGTCAGGGTGCGTTCACCGTCGACGCGGAACCCGTTGGCGGTCAGCTTCTCAGCCCAGTCGGCGCCCCGGTGCGGCACGTGTCCGGCGTGCCACCGGTCGCTCACGGCGTGCAGGGTCTCCTCCAGCCCCGGGCGGTCCTGCGGGGCGTCCCCGGGCAGGAAGCGCGGGAAGCCCGAGAGCTCGACCAGGGCGAGCAGTCCTCCGGGCGCGAGCAGGTCGCGGGTCCGGCGCAGGGCGAGGTCCGGGTCGGCCATGTGGTGCATGGAGGCCGAGGCCCACACCAGGTCCGGGGAGCCGAGGTCGGGCCAGTCCGTCTGGTCGAGGTCGGCCAGGACCGTGCGCACGCGGTCGGCCGACCCGGCCTCCCGGGCCTTCGCCCGCAGCCGGTCGAGGTGTTCGGCCGACGAGTCGACGGCGGTCACGCGCGCCTCGGGGAAGCGGGCCAGGAGCGGGAGGGTTCCGGCCCCGGTTCCGGCCCCCAGGTCGACGATCTCGCGCGGGTCCTCGTCGAGGGGCAGCCAGGCGATGACGTCGTCGGTCAGCGGGGCCGTGACCCGCGCGTCGAGGTCGAGGATCCGCGCCTGGTCATGGGAGCCCGGCCCGTGCTCGTGCGCGTGTCCCGTGCGGTGGCCGTCGTGGTCGTGGCCGTCGTGGTCGTGGCGGTCCTGCCCCGGGTGGTGTCCGTGGTGCGTGTGAGAGTGCGTCATGGTGCCAGGCTAGGCCGACCTTGCGCCGACGGCAGCACTTCTTTCGCCAAAGGCAAGAGAGTGTCCGCGGAGGCTGCCGAACGCGCAAGCCCGCGCGCGCCCCGGCTCAGGAGGGCGAGGTCCCGGCGTCGGCTCGCTGGTGGCCCCGGCGGGCGTCGCGGTCGAAGATCCCGAGGATCTCGCACGGGCCGCCCTCGGCCCCGATCGCGTGCGGAAGCATGGTCGGGAACTCGGCCGCCTGGTTGGTCTCGATCCGGATGCGCCGGTCGCCCAGCAGGAGCACGGCGGTTCCGGACAGCACGACCAGCCATTCCCGACCGGGGTGCGCCCGCATCCGCGAGGGCTGGTCCGGCGGGGGATCGGTCAGCCTCTGGCGCATGACGGTCATGCCGGGGTCCGCCCGCACCGGCCAGCGCAGCGTGCCGTGGGCGCCGTCCACCATCGGGCTGGAGACGACGTCGTCGGTGGCGCTCTCCACCAGCTGGTCCAGGGTGGTGTCCAGCGCCCGGGCCAGGGTCACGAGGCTGTCGAGGGCGAGCCTGCGCTGCCCGTTCTCGATCCGGCTCAGAGTGGACTGGCTCAGCCGGGCCCGAGCGGCCAGCTCCTCCAGCGACCACCCCTGCGCCACGCGGAGGGCACGGATGCGCCCCCGCACCAACCGGTCCAGATCACGGTCCTCTTGCGTCATGGGCAGCACCCTATGTCCTCAACGCAAGGAACGCCCGAGGTCGGACTTGTGTCGTCATCATCTGACATGCGAGTACACACCACTCGACCGGTGTGCCGAGGGCCCGTGCCCCCGAGCGAATCCAATCTCCGATTCCCCCCGCACCAAGGGGAAGAGTGCGGTAGCGTCCTGAGTCTGCGGACACCGCACGTGTTTCCATCTGCGCGTACCGTGACGACCCGTGCGGGGACCGGCACGCATCAGGCGTGGTCTCCGGTGCCCGTCGTCGAGTCCGTGGGAGGAGCGCAGTGGGTCAGCCAGTGAGCACGGGTCGCGGGCCCAGGTCCGGTAGCGGGCCAGGGATCAGAACACAGCTCAACCGGATCGTGCTGATTCCCAGTATCACCTTCCTCGCGCTGTTCGTGCTGCTCAGCACGGCCACCCTCGCCCAGGCCCTGTCCCTGCACCACTCCGTCACCGACGGACGGGCCGGGGCCGACCTCGCCGGGGCGCTCACCGCGCTCCAGGACGAACGCCGTCTCGGCGTCGACTTCGTCACCGACCCCGGCGGCGACCGCCGACAGGCGCTCGTCGAAGCCGCGCGGACCACCGACGAGGCGTTCGTCCAGCTCCGCCAGGTACGCGACACCCTGGAAGGTGACGGACAGGAGCCCGAGGCACTGGCCCTGGCGTTCTTCGGCTCCCTTGAGGACGTCCAGGCGCTGCGTACCGACAACCTCGCCGACCCCGGCCCGGTGGCCGACGTCCTGGACACCTACACCGGAGCGATCGAACAGGGCATCCGGCTCTACTCGACCACCGTCCAGGGGCTCGACGACGGGCTCGTCTCCGACGCCGCCTCGGAGGCCGACAACCTGCTGTGGGCCCAGGAGAGCTTCGGCCACGCCGACGCCGTCATCACCGCGGTGCTGGCCGAGAACGAACTCACCCGCGCGCACCAGGCCGAGATCGCCTCCCTCACGGGAGACACGCGCCGCAGGCTGAGCGCCGAGGAACTCCCCGACGAACTCTCCGAGGACCAGGGTTCCGTCGCACGGGCGGAGACCGGAACGGCCACCGTCGAGGACGCCGAGGAGGACCAGGCCTCGCGCGTCGAGCGGATCCCCCGCGGCGCCGCGTGGGTCGAGGCCATGGGGGTGGCCGACACCCTCGTCCAGTACGAGGCGCCCGTGGACGTGGACCCCCTCACCGGGGAGCTCCGGCGCGATCCCGCACCGCCCGCCGGTCTCGGCGCCTGGCGCGAGGCGGCCGACGAGGTCAACACCGGGCTGGCCGAGGTCACCACCGACAGGGTGGACAGCGTGGTCACCTCCACCGAGGAGGCCAGCTCGTGGATGTTCACGATGGCGCTCGGCGGCGGCATCACCTCCCTGTTCGCGGGAACCGTCGCCTACGGGGTGGCCGCCAGCTCGGCCAGCCGCCTCACCTACCGGCTGGCCAGGCTCCGCGCGGAGACGCTCGGGATCGCCCGCAGCGACCTCCCCCGGATCGTGCGCCGTCTGGAGGCGGGCGAGAGCGTGGACCTCGACACCGAGATGAAGCAGCTCGACCACGGCACCGACGAGGTCGGACAGGTGGCGGACGCCTTCAACATCGCCCAGCGCACCGCCGTCGGCGCCGCCGTCAAGCAGTCCGACATCCGGGCGGGCGTCAGCCGGGTCTTCCTCGGCATCGCCCACCGCAACCAGTCCCTCGTGCAGCGGCAGCTCCAGCTCCTGGACCGTGTGGAGCGCGAAGAGGAGGACCCGGACCTGCTGGAGAGCCTCTTCCAGCTCGACCACCTCGCGACCCGGGGCCGCCGCCACGCGGAGAACCTCATCATCCTCGGCGGCGCCCAGCCCGGACGGCGCTGGCGCCACCCCGTCCCCCTCGTGGACATCCTGCGCGGAGCGATCTCCGAGACCGACGAGTACGCCCGGGTCGAACTCACCTCCGTGCCGGACCTGTCCCTGGTGGGAGCGGTCGTCGCCGACGTCATCCACCTGCTGGCCGAACTGGTCGAGAACGCGACCGCCTACTCGCCGCCCCACACCAACGTCACGATCGCCACCGACAACGTCCCCAAGGGCGTGGTGATCGAGATCGAGGACCGCGGCCTGGGCATGACGGAGGAGGTGCTGGACGAGAACAACGCGACGCTCGCGGAGGCCCCGGAGTTCGACGTCATGACCCCCGGGACGGACGGCCGCCTCGGCCTGTTCGTCGTGGCCAGGCTCGCGCTCAAGCACGAGATCGGGGTGCAGCTGCGGCACTCGCCCTACGGAGGCACCCGTGCCGTGGTCCTCGTCCCCGGCGCCCTGGTGGTCTCCAGCGGCGGTGCGCCGGTGGAGCGTCCCCGGGCGGCGGTGCTCGCCCGCTCCAACTCGGTCCGCCCGGAACCCCACGCGGGAGCCGAGCACGACGACCCCGCCGACCTGCTCGCCGCCGAGGCGGGCCCCCGGCACGCCCGCCCGGTCCTGCGGTCGGTCCCCGAACACGACGACCGGCCAGCGGACGAGACCGGTGACCACGTCCCCGGCGGACCGCTGCTGCGCCAGGTCCCGGACCTGACACCCGAGCCCGAGCCCGCGTCCGGGCCCACGCCCACACCCGCGTCCGGTCAGCGGCCCGGAACCACGGGCCACGCGCCCCTGCCCCGAAGAGGAGGAGACGAGACGGGAGCCGGGTCCAGACCGGACCGGGCCGGACTGCCCCGACGCAGGCGACAGGCCAACCTCGCACCCCAGCTCCGCGACGACCCCTCGACCGGCTCGGGTCCGTACGACTCCGAACCGGTGTCGCAGCGCAGCCCCGAACAGGCACGCCGCATGATGGACGCCTTCAGCGCCGGAACCCGACGCGGTCGAGCCGAGGAGATCGGCCGCGACGGACCCGGGCACAGCAGTGATGACCAGGTCGGTGCAGCCGCCGACGACCACACAGGAGAGAGCGACTGAGATGGTGGGCATGAGCAAGGCCGCGGACAACCTGGACTGGCTCCTGGACGACCTGGTCGACCGCGTCGTGGGCGCCAGCCACGCGATCGTGCTGTCGGCCGACGGACTGCTGCTCGGACGCTCCCGGGGACTGATCTCGGACGACGCCGAGCACCTTTCCGCGGTGGCCTCCGCGTTCCAGAGCCTGGCCCGGGGCACCGGGCGCCACTTCGGCGGCGGCGACGTCCGTCAGACCGTGGTGGAGATGGAGCACTCGTACCTGTTCGTCACCGCGGCGGGCACCGGGGCCTGTCTGGCCGTCCTGGCGACCGAGGACGCCGACGTCGGACTGGTCGCCTACGAGATGAACCTCCGAGTCAAGAGGGTGGGTCAGTTCCTCACCGCGCCACCACGGCGCCCGGGCCACCTGACGGCCATGGGAGGCGGGAGTTCGTGAACACCCCAGGCGAACAGCGCGGCGGTCCGCTGTCGAGCGTGGCGCCTGTGCCGGGGGACCGGGAGGGTGTGGGCGGCCCCGCACGGCGCACACACCCCACCTGGCACCGAGGTCGGGGCCACCCCACCTCCGAGGGTCCCTCCGCCGGGATCACTCCGGGGGACGCCCCCGCCGGGCCGCTGGTCCGCCCCTACACGATGACCCGGGGGCGGACCCGGCCCGGCAGCGCGGGGCGCGGACTGGACCTGATCACGATCGTGATGGCCGCCCGCGACCTTGACGACCGCGTCCGGGACCCCGAGCTCCAGGCGATCCTGACCCTGTGCCGGAGGCCCATCTCGGTCGCGGAGATCTCCGCGCGCCTGGACATCCCCCTGACAGTGGTCAAGGTGCTCCTCGGAGACCTGGTGGCCGAGGGGGACGTCCACACCCGGGCAGCGATGCCCGTGACCCAGCTTCCCGAGAAGAAAGTACTTCAGGCGGTACTCGATGGCATCCGCAGACTCTGAGAACCGACCGGGGGCGCAGGAAGCGCGTGAGGCGCCGGAGGCGATACCCCAAGCGGTCAAGATCATCATCGCCGGAGGGTTCGGCGCAGGAAAGACGACGATGGTGGCCTCCGTCAGCGAGATCACCCCGCTCAGTACCGAGGAGGTGATGACCGAGGCCAGTCAGGGGGTCGACGACCTCGGGGGAGTGGAGAACAAGACCACCACGACGGTCGCGCTGGACTTCGGACGCATCACCATCAACGAGGACATCGTGCTGTACCTGTTCGGTACGCCGGGACAGGACCGCTTCTGGTTCATGTGGGACGAGCTGGTGGAGGGCGCCCTGGGCGCCGTCGTGCTGGCCGACACCCGTCGTCTGGACACCTGTTTCCACGCGGTGGACTTCTTCGAACGCCGGGGCGTGCCGTTCGTGGTCGCGGTCAACCAGTTCGACGGCGCGGCCCACTACGAGGCGGAGGAGGTGCGGGAGGCGCTGGACATTCCGGCGGACGTGCCGCTGCTGATGGCGGACGCCAGGGAGCGGGAGTCGTCCAAGGAGGTCCTCGTCCAGTTGGTGACCCACGTCATCAACAGCCGCCGCCCGGTGCTCAGCGGTTGACCGGGCGACCCCGCCAGTCCGAGCCGGGTCGGTCCGTTGTACGTTCGGGAGAAACGCCCGTGAATGTGGTGTTGAACGCTACAATGTCGCGGCAGTGACCACCCGCTTTGACAGCGCGCCCCATCCACTTCTCGTCTGAATCCTGGTATGCGAAACTCTGACCGACTTCCCCCACGCGAACTGCCCAAGCGGCGTTCCGGACGCCACCGCAACCCGCTGTCCTTCGACAACTGGTTCGGTACCCCCACCCTGATCATGGCGGTCCCGGGCACGGCCGAACAGGCCAGGGACGCCGACGGTGAGTTGATCGGTGCCCGAATGGCCGATCTCGTCCGGGCCTACCGCCCCGAGGTGACGATCAGGTTCGGGCACACCGAGGGCCACGAACTGGGTATCGGTGAGGCCCTGGCCGGTCTGGAGGAGTCCGAGGGCCGACCGCTCGCCGGTGTCGTGGTCCCCCTGGTCACGGCTCCGCACGGGGGCACCAACGCCGCGATCGAGACGGCCGTGGCCCAGACCGGCGCGGACGTCCGCGTCACCGAGGGCCTGGGCCCGCACCCCATGCTGGCCGAGGTGCTGCACCTGCGCCTGGCCGAGGCCGGGTTCGTGCGCGCCGACCGTATGCGCCTGATCAGTGTGACCGCCCGCAACACCACCATGGCCGACGGCGTCGTCGTCGGGGCCGTGGGCGGTGAGGGGGCCGTGGGCGCCGCCGGCGTCACCGCCGTCCTGCTCGCGGCGCGGCTGGGGCTGACGGTGCTCCCCGCGGACCTGGAGAACGAGGCCTCGATCGAGCAGGTCGTGGCCCAGCTGCGCCAGGGCGGCTGCCAGCGCCCGGTCATCGCGCCGAGCGCCCTGGGCCCGGAGATCCCGGCCCAGTACCTGGCCGACCTCGCCGAGCGCCACGGCGCCCGGCCCGGTGCTCCCCTGGGGGCGGACAGCCTCCTGGGCAAGATCGCCGCGCTGCGCTACGCCGAGGTGCTCAACTCGCTCGGTGTGGAGCAGCCGCCCACCGCCGAGGAGCTGCCCGCCCCGGTGGGTTCCCGCCACCGTCCGGAGTCCTGATTCCGCGACACGCCCCGCCAGGACCCCGTCGAACAGGGCCGCCCGGACCACCGGGTGGCCCTGTCGCGTTGATCGGGGTGACCTGCTCCTTCACGGCGGATTCGGACCGCCTCCACCCGCGCGCGGCGACCCTCCCCACAAGCTCGTATAACTAGTCGTGATTGTTTGACAACGTACGGCAATGGTTTTTCGATAGCCTCGGCAGGACCGAAAGCCGCCGCGGCACCCCTCCAGGGACGCCCCGGCACCCGCACGGGCTGGAGGGGGCCATGCGAAGAACACACGCGTCCACCCGGACGATCCGCGGGCAGCTCAACCGGATCGTGCTCATCCCGAGCCTGTGCTTCCTCGCGCTCTGGCTCATCGTGGCCACGCTCGGCACCGCCCAGGCCGCACAGCTGATGAGCGCCGTGAGCCAGGCCCGGGAGGGCACCGAGGTCCTGTCCCGGGCCGCGACCGAGCTGCGCGCCGAACGCCGCCTGTCCATGGTCCACCTGGGAGTCCAGGACGGCGGTGGGGAGGCGACCCTCCAGGACGACCTGGAGGAGCAGCGCGACACCACCGACGGCGCCCTCACCGAGGCCGTCTCCCTCGCGGAGAGGCTGGAGGACGGCCGGGACGTCGAGGTGAACCGCAACTCCGCCCTGGTGACCGGCGCCCCGGACCGTTTGGAGGCCCTGCGATCCACGGTCGACGCCCGGACCGCCAACCGGGAGGAGGCCCTCAGCGGCTACGGCGACCTCCTGGGGACCCTCACCGACACGGTCATCGCGCTGCTGCACACCACCGACGGCGGAGAGAACCTCACCGACGCCGTCCTCACCAGGGAACTCCTGGCCGCGCGCGAGGAGTACGCGACCGCCGACGCCCTGCTCGCCGGGGTCATCGCGGCGGAGCGGATGACCTACGAGGAGACGGCGCACTTCACCTTCCTCACCGCCTCCTACCGCGCCACCCTCGACACTGTCAGCCACGCCATGCACCCCAGCGTCCGCGCGGCTCACGAGGCCCTGATCCAGGACGACGTGTGGACCAGGGCCGAGGGGTTCAGCCGCAGGGTCGTGACCCGTCCGCCGGTCGCCCAGAACGACGACGCCCTCCCCGGCCAGGAACCGCTCACCGAGTGGAACTCCGCCATCGACATCGAGGCCAACGACTGGGACACCTCCTCGGCCGTCGCGGCGGGCTCCCTGGACGACATCTCCCGGACCCAGATCGAACGCACCGTGGACCTGGCCTGGAGCGCCGCCCTGCTCAGGGTCACCCTGGGCGTCGCCGCGGCCGCCGTCACCCTGCTCGGCGGCGCGGTGGCCATCGCGCTCGTGGGCCGCTCCTCGCGCCGCCTCACCGAACGCCTCACCTGTCTGCGCGAACAGATCCTGGAGCGGGACGCCGACCTGCCGGACATCATCGAGCGGGCCCAGCGCGGCGACAAGGTCGACGTGGTGGACGAGCTCCCGGCCCTGGACGAGGAGGGCGACGACGAGATCGGCCAGGTGGCCGACGCCTTCGACAGCGCCCAGATCACCGCCGTGGAGGCCGCCGTCCGCCAGGCCGAGATCCGCCGGGGCGCCAACCGGGCCTTCCTGGGGATCGCCTTCCGCAACCAGACCCTGGTCCAACGCCAGCTGCGCCTGCTCGACGAGATCGAGTACAGGGAGCAGGACCCCGAGGCGCTGCGCCGACTCTTCCGCCTGGACCACCTGGCCACCCGTGCCCGCCGCTACGCGGACAACCTCATCATCCTGGGCGGCGGCCAGTCCGCCCGGCGCTGGCGTCAGCCCCGCCCCCTCGTGGACGTGCTGCGCGCCTCCATCGCGGAGACCGAGGACTTCGACCGCGTGCGGCTCACGTCCGCGCCCCGGGTGCTCATGCACGGCCAGGTCGTGGCGGACGTCGTGCACCTCCTGGCCGAGCTGGTGGAGAACGCCACCCAGTTCTCGCCCGCCGGGACCACCGTGGACGTCGGCTGCTCCCCGGTCGGGGGCGGACTGATCGTGGAGATCGAGGACCGCGGACTGGGCATGTCCGAGCAGGGCTACGCGGCGGCCGAGCGCACGCTCACCCGGCCGCCGGAGTTCGACGTCATGGCCCTGCCCGACGACCCGCGACTGGGCCTGTTCGTCGTGGCCCGCCTCGCCGAACGGCACGGCATCCGCGTGTGGCTGCACCCCTCGCCCTACGGCGGCACCCTGGCCACCGCGCTCATCCCGGACAGCCTGCTGGAGCCCGTCGACAACCCGGTCCCGGTCACCGGTGCCCCGGCCGGAGCACCGGCCTTCCCGGGCGTGCTCAGCCACCTGACCAACCACGGGCCGACCCAGCCGACGGGGCCCCAGGGACCGTTCGGCCAGTCCGGGCCCCAGGGGGTCCCCGACCACCACGACCCGCGTTCCCGCACCGGCCCCCAGGCGCGGACCGGCCTCCCCCCGCACACCGGTCCGCAGCCGCACAGCGGTTCCCAGCCCCAGGCCGTGACCCGGCCGCCCAGCGGCGCGCAGTACCGGGTCGGTGCCTCGGACCCGCGGGGTCCGTACGGCGCCTCCGGGGGACAGCTCCCGCACCGTCGATCGGGGCGGCGCGACCGGGACGCCTCCACGGGGCCGTCCGTCCGGTTCGGTGACTCCGGGGAACAGGAGCCCTTCGACCCCGCGCCGTCCGACGCCCCGCCCTTCCCGACACCTCCAGGAGGACACAGTGAGCGCTGAGGGCCGCCACGCCCGTCGCCTGACGGAGCGCGGCGCGGCCGACCGCACCGACGGGAACGGCCCAAGACCCGTGGACGGGGGAGAGGACGCGGAGAACGAGAGGTTCCTGCGGCCCTACGCCGTCGACGTCGGAACCACGGAGCTCGCCGCGCCGCCCACGACGGCCGCCACCGAACTGGACCTGCTCACCCTCGTGGTGGCCGCCCGCACCCCCGGGCACCACGAGTGGCTGCGTCCCGAACGGGAGGCCATCCTCAACCACGCCAGGCGGGCGCGGACCGTGGCGGAGCTGGCCGCCGAGGTCGGGCTCCCCATGGGGCAGGTGCGTTCGATGGTCACCGGCATGGTCTCCGAGGGATCGCTCCAGTGCTGCGGCCCCTCCCGGCCGCTGGGCCGCGAGGACATCCTGCACGCCGTGCTCGTCGGACTGCGCTCCCTGTGACCCTCGGCCGCGCGGCCCGTGTTCGACGTCACCCGGTGCCACCGCTCCCGACACCGGGTTGCTAGCGTGCGCCCATGCGCAGCACCGAACACATCGGCATCATCGGAGCGGGGATCGTCGGACTGGCCCTGGCCCGCCACATCACCCTCCACCGCCCCGGCACCCGGGTCACCGTCCTCGAGAAGGAGAACCGGGTCGCCGCGCACCAGACCGGCCACAACAGCGGCGTCGTCCACGCGGGGCTCTACTACCGCCCCGGGTCGCTCAAGGCGACCCTCTGCCGGAGGGGGGTCGGCCTGCTCAGGGACTACTGCGCGGAGAACGACCTGCCCTACGAGGAGGCGGGCAAGCTCCTCGTCGCGGTGAACTCCGAGGAGGAGGCGCGCCTGGACGACATCGAGGCGAAGGCGAAGGAGAACGGGGTCCCCGGCGTCACCCGCCTCGGCCCCGACGGACTGCGCGAGGTCGAACCCCACGCGGTCGGGGTCGGGGCGCTGCACTCGCCCACCACCGCCATCACGGACTTCGTCGCGGTCGCGGAGCAGCTCGCGGACGACGTGCGCCGTTCCGGGGGCCGGGTCCTGCTCAACACGCCGGTCATCGACCTCCGCCAGGATCTCGACGGCACCGAGGCCCTCACCGGTGACCCCAAGGGGGAGCGGGTCATCCACCGGTTCGACCGGATGGTCCTGTGCGGCGGACTCCAGAGCGACCAGCTCGCCCGGATGGCCGGAGGCGGTACCGACCCGCGGGTCGTCCCCTTCCGGGGCCACTACCACGAGCTCGTCCCGGAACGCCGCGACCTCGTGCGGGGGCTGCTCTACCCGGTACCCGACCCCCGGTACCCGTTCCTCGGCGTGCACCTGACCCGTCACGTGCACGGCGAGGTCATGGCCGGACCCAACGCCATCCTGGCCCTGGCCCGGGAGGGGTACCGCGCCCGCGACCTGCACGCCCGTGAGTTCGCGCAGACACTCGCCTGGCCCGGCTTCTGGCGTCTGGCCCGCCAGCACTGGACCGTGGGCGCGCGGGAGACCCTGGTCTCGGCCTCCAAGGCCGTGTTCGCCGGGCAGGCCCGCCGCCTGCTCCCCGAGCTCACCGCCGCCGACCTGCGCCCGGCGCCCGCCGGGGTGCGGGCCCAGGCCCTGGGCCGGGACGGCGGCCTCCTGGACGACTTCCATGTGGACACCCACGGCCGGGTCGTGTGTGTGCGCAACGCCCCGTCCCCGGCGGCGACCTCGTCCCTGGCGATCGCGGAGTTCCTGTACGACCACCACGTCGACGGGGCGCGCTAGGCCCCGGGCCTCCCGGGGACGAGAACCCCCGGGAGGCACTCCGGCGGGTGTGTCGGAGCGGAGTTATCCACAGGTTCGAGGACACTCTGGTACTGGCCGCCCGCCCGGCGGAGCATGGAATCACCGGTCACTCGGGACGGTCCCGAGACCAACCGGTGGAGGTGACCATGCGACTGACCAGGTGGGCCCCGGTGGCCCTCGCCACCGTGCTCGCACTCGTTCTCACGGCGGCCGTGTCCGCCGTCGGCCCCCGAGGAGGACCCTTGGACGGATTCACCATCGGCCACCTGCCCGCGAAGGTCGGCCCCCAGGCCTCGGCCTCGGACTTCAGCTACGAGTGGGGGGAGGTCTCCTTCACCCAACGGGCCTGGGAACAGGCCAAGGAGGGCGGAGGGTTCGAGGTGCTGCTCCAGGTGCTGGTCCTGAGGAGCGAGGAGTTCACCGACCTGGACGCGGTCCGTACCTTCCTCACCCGCTACCACGAGCGCGACGCGGACACCTGGGAGCTCGGGGAGTTCGACAACAACGGCACCGGAGGACTGTACGGCGGCGCCGAGGCCTTCTGGACCCCCGCACCGGGGGTCGCCGTCGAGGTCAGGGACCCCTTCGGCCTCATCGGGGAGGAGGAGGTCCTGGCCACCGCACGGGGCGTGGAGGTTCAGGAGAACCCCGCCTAGGCCGCTGGCCCGGAGCCCCGGGCCAGCGTCACGGAGACCCCGGCCCCGGGCGGGCGGCCCGGGTCAGCAGCCGGCGAGGACCTCACGCAGCGCGGTCTCCTCGTCGGGGTCCGCGGTCAGGTCCCACTTGTGCTTGACCTCGATCCAGGACACCACGTAGTCGCAGTGCGAGGACTCCAGCGGCGGCATCCAGTTCGCCGGGTCCGCGTCACCCTTGGCCCGGTTGGTCGAGGCGCTCACCGCCCACAGCTGTGAGGAGTCGAGGTCGTTGGCGAACTTCTGACGCTCCTCGGTCGACCAGGCGTGGGCACCCGACCGCCACCCCTCCTTGAGCGCCACCATGTGGTCGATGTCGATGTCCTGCGCGTCGGTGTAGGTCTCGCCGTCGTAGGGGCTGTACCAGGAACCGGAGGTCGGCTGGCAGTTGTCGTTGGTCAGGACGTCCTCACCGTCACGGAGCAGCACGACCTGGCGGGTGGAGCAGTTGTCCTGGACCCCGGAGTCCCAGTGCGGGAAGAGGGCGCGGTCGTATCCGGGCGGGTCGTTCTCCTCCTCGATCCGGATCTCCTCCAACCGCTCCCTGGCCTGGTCGACGTCGGAAGAGCTCGTCTCGGGGGCGCTCTGCTGCTCGGTGGCGGGTTCGCCCGACTCCAGGTCGATCACGCCCAGCTGTTGCAGGACGAATGCGGCGAGCACGAGGACGCCGACGACGGTACTGATGATCGCGGTCAGCCGGGAGGTGGGCTTCCCACCCTTGGCGGGGGTTCGGGGGGAGGATTTCTGGGCCATCAGGGAACTCCAACACTGTCTTGCCTCCCGGGACGGGCGGTCGTCCGATCCGGGTCCCTCCAGCTTGGCCCATCACGGGGCCGGACCGTAACAGCACCCGGGGTCAGTATTCCCTGGCGGGGCGGTGCCGGAGGGACACCGGTCCCTCCTTCGGATCACCGCCGCCCGAAGCGTTCCGCCGCCGTCAGCCCCCTGCCTCCGCTCCGGCCCCGCGCCCGGACCACCCCTCCAGCGCACGGACGAAGCCCTCCACCAGCACGGCGAAGCTCTCGTCGACGTCCTCCGGGAGCCCGAAGCCGCCGCGGGTCTCCAAGTCGACGAATCCGTGTACGGCGCTGCGCAGGGCGCGGATGGTGTGCACCATCCGCGCCTCGGGGATCGAGAACCCGCGCAGCACCGCGGCGATCACCTCCACGGGACGCGCGAACCCCGCCTGGGCCTCGGTGTCCGACGGCGCCGGGGCCCGTTGGATCGACGCGTAGCGGCCCGGGTGCTCCAGCGCGTACCGGCGGTAGGCGTCGAACAGCGCCCGGACGGCCCCCGGCCCCGACCGGCCGACCGCGGCGGACCGGAGTCGCTCCGCGAGTTCGGACACCGCGAGCAGGGACACCTCCCGGAGCAGCCCGTCCAACCCGTCGACGTGCTTGTACAGACTCGGTGTCGCCACGCCCAACCGCTTGGCCAGCGCGGCCAGGGACAGGGCGTCGAACCCGCGTTCGTCGATGAGCGAGGCCGCCTCCGCGGTGACCACTCCGGGGGTCAGCCCTGCCCTAGGCAACGGCTTCCACCCTCTCGATCAGCTCCTCCAGCGCGGGGACGACCACGTCGGGCCGCTGAGACTGCGCGTAGTGCCCGCACTCGGGGACCATGACCACGCGGCCGCCCACCACGGAGGCCACCCAGTCGGCCTCGGCACGGGGATCCTTCCAGTCGGGGTCCAGCTCGCCCATGATCACCACGGCCGGGGCCGTCAGCCCGCCCGCGTCGTCGACCGTCTCGTTGGGCGCCTCGATGGTCCTGGCCACGGCCCGACGCCGCTCGACGGGGCGGAGCATCGCGTGGACCCGGGCCTTCTGCTCCGCGTGGCCCTCCGGAACGCGTCCCTTGTGCAGGGAGTCGTAGAACATCGTCAGGGCCCTGGCCGTCCAAGGCCCGGAGACGAGGACCTTCAGCGCGGCCCGTGTCAGTCGGCTCGTGGCCGCCGGGCGCAGGAAGGGGCCGAGCAGGGCGATCCCGCCGACGAGGTCGGGCCGGTCCAGCGCCGCGATGGTCGCGGCGGCGGCTCCCATGGAGTTGCCCGCGATCACCACCCTTCGTCCGCCGAGCTCCTCGGCCAGGGCGACGACGTCACCGGCGGTCGCGCGACTGTCGTACCGGTCGAAGGCGGCGTCGCTGTCACCGTGGCCGCGCAGGTCCATGACGGCCACGCGGTGTCCGGACCGGGCCAGCGCGGCGGCGACGAACCGGAAGGAGGAGCGGTGGTCGAACATGCCGGGCACGCAGATCACGAGGCCTCCGGTGTTCCCGGCTCCGTACAGGTCGTAGGCGATCCGACCCTCGGGGCGGCGCAGGTGGTGCATGACGGTCTCCTTCGTCCATGGCCCGAACCCAGTGGCTCATGCCCATAGCCATAAAGCTAATGGCATTAGCCAACGGCGTCAAGGGGCCGCGTCAGGGCACCGCTCCCACACGTCTGACCGGACCCCTTCGCACGCGTGAACTGGACCGACGCCCGGCCGGTAGCGTGGCCGTGTGAGGGATATCGGGGTGCTCCACACACGCACCCGCCCTTACACTGCTAGGCAGATCGGGCCGAAGGGCCCGCCTACACAACAGAGAGCCACACAGTGATCGACATCATCGACGAACTCCAGTGGCGCGGCCTGATCGCGCAGACGACCGACCTTGACGCACTCCGCAAGGCGCTGGCCGATGGTCCGATCACCCTCTATTGCGGATTCGACCCCACCGCGGGCAGCCTGCACGTAGGACACCTCACCCAGGCGCTCACCCTGGCCCGCTTCCAGCAGGCCGGGCACCGGCCCATCGCCCTCGTCGGCGGTGGCACGGGCCTCATCGGTGACCCCAAGCCCAACGCCGAGCGTCAGATGAACTCGGTGGAGACGGTGCGGGGCTGGGTCGGGAACCTGGCCGGGCAGCTCTCCGCGTTCCTGCGCTTCGCCCCGGAGGGCGAGCAGGCCGGCCCGACCGACGCGGTCCTCGCCAACAACGGCGACTGGCTGGGGGAGATCAACGCGATCGAGCTGCTCCGTGACGTGGGCAAGCACTTCAGCATCAACCAGATGCTGGCCCGCGAGACGGTGAAGAGCCGCCTCGACGGAGAGGGCATGAGCTACACCGAGTTCAGCTACGTCCTCCTCCAGTCCTACGACTTCGTCGAGCTCTACCGGCGCTACGGCTGCACGCTCCAGACCGGCGGCTCCGACCAGTGGGGCAACATCACCGCGGGCCTGGACCTGGTCCGCCGGATCGAGGGCAACGAGCCGCACGGCCAGGCGCACGGCCTGACCACGAACCTGCTCACGAAGGCCGACGGCACCAAGTTCGGCAAGACCGAGACCGGGACGGTCTGGCTCGACCCCGAGCTGACCTCGCCGTACGCCTTCTACCAGTTCTGGTTCAACGCGGACGACCGCGACGTCATCCGCTACCTCAAGGTGTTCAGCTTCCTCTCGCGTGAGGAGATCGAGGACCTGGAGCGCCAGACGGAGGAGCGCCCGCAGGCCCGCGCGGCCCAGCGCACCCTCGCTGAGGCGCTGACCACGCTGGTCCACGGCGAGGAGGAGACCCGCAAGGTCAAGGACGCCAGCCTCGCGCTGTTCGGCCGCGCGGACCTGACGGAGCTCGACGGCCGCACCCTGGAGGCCGCCCTGGCCGAGGTGCCCAAGGCCGAGGTCGACGGTCCGGTCGCCGAACTGCTGGTCACCGACCTCTTCGCGCAGAGCGGGCTGACGCCCAGCAAGTCGGCGGCCCGACGCGCCATCCAGGAGGGCGGCGCCTACGTGAACAACGTGAAGGTCACCGACGTCGAGGCCAGGCTCAGCGCTGAGGACGTGCTCGCCGATCGCTTCGTCGTGCTCCGCAAGGGCAAGCGCAACATCGGTGGCGTCGTCCTTCAGGGCTGACCCACCGGTGAACGAGGGCCGGTCTCCCAGGTGGGGGACCGGCCCTTCCCCGTTCCTCCGTCCGTGGGCGGAACGAGGCGGAAGTTTGACTCCGGGATGATCCGGGCACGACAGTCCATGTCTGACCAGAGCCGACGTACCGGCGCGTGCCTGGTGTGAGGACCGCGCGCCGAGGTGCCAGAGGCCCGGATCGCCGTGAGGGCGCCCGTTCCGGGTCCCGGTTTGACGTCCGCACACGATCCCCCTACACTCGAACGAGTCGCTGCGGGACGGCGAGCGGGACCTTTATGGTTTCGACTCGGAACCGGGCCGCGATCACAGACATCCTCCCGAAGCAGAGTGGTTCGAGCAGTCGCTCGGAGCATGTAGGCTCGGGGAGTTGCCTCAAAAGCCCGGCGGAAACGCAGAGCGGACGAGGCACCGGGAATTCTTTCTCCGGATCAGGTTTGAAAGCGAAAACGCCGATTTGGCGGGGCGCGGAACACCTGATAAAGTAAAGACACAACACAGCGTAGAAGCCGCTAAAGCGGTGGAAACGCAGAGGCCTTCTCCGGAAGAGCAGACGGAACCTTGAGGTTCTGGCGCTTGTACGGGAAGAGCGATTGTTTCTTGAGAACTCAACAGCGCGTGTTTGATTTTCTTTAAGCCATGTTTGTTTTGGCCCCGACGCACTTCGGTGCGTAGGGTTCCTTTGATTAACCAACGCGAGTTGGTTGGTCAGGATTTCTTCTAGGTTTACTCGCCCCAGGCTGACCTCTGGTCGCCGGGACGGGTTGTTTGACCTTTATGGAGAGTTTGATCCTGGCTCAGGACGAACGCTGGCGGCGTGCTTAACACATGCAAGTCGAGCGGTAAGGCCCTTCGGGGTACACGAGCGGCGAACGGGTGAGTAACACGTGAGCAACCTGCCCCTGACTCCGGGATAAGCGGTGGAAACGCCGTCTAATACCGGATACGACCCGCCACCTCATGGTGGAGGGTGGAAAGTTTTATCGGTCAGGGATGGGCTCGCGGCCTATCAGCTTGTTGGTGGGGTAACGGCCTACCAAGGCGATTACGGGTAGCCGGCCTGAGAGGGCGACCGGCCACACTGGGACTGAGACACGGCCCAGACTCCTGCGGGAGGCAGCAGTGGGGAATATTGCACAATGGGCGAAAGCCTGATGCAGCGACGCCGCGTGGGGGATGACGGCCTTCGGGTTGTAAACCTCTTTTACCACCAACGCAGGCTCCACGTTCTCGTGGGGTTGACGGTAGGTGGGGAATAAGGACCGGCTAACTACGTGCCAGCAGCCGCGGTAATACGTAGGGTCCGAGCGTTGTCCGGAATTATTGGGCGTAAAGAGCTCGTAGGCGGCATGTCGCGTCTGCTGTGAAAGACCGGGGCTTAACTCCGGTTCTGCAGTGGATACGGGCATGCTAGAGGTAGGTAGGGGAGACTGGAATTCCTGGTGTAGCGGTGAAATGCGCAGATATCAGGAGGAACACCGGTGGCGAAGGCGGGTCTCTGGGCCTTACCTGACGCTGAGGAGCGAAAGCATGGGGAGCGAACAGGATTAGATACCCTGGTAGTCCATGCCGTAAACGTTGGGCGCTAGGTGTGGGGACTTTCCACGGTTTCCGCGCCGTAGCTAACGCATTAAGCGCCCCGCCTGGGGAGTACGGCCGCAAGGCTAAAACTCAAAGGAATTGACGGGGGCCCGCACAAGCGGCGGAGCATGTTGCTTAATTCGACGCAACGCGAAGAACCTTACCAAGGTTTGACATCACCCGTGGACCTGTAGAGATACAGGGTCATTTAGTTGGTGGGTGACAGGTGGTGCATGGCTGTCGTCAGCTCGTGTCGTGAGATGTTGGGTTAAGTCCCGCAACGAGCGCAACCCTTGTTCCATGTTGCCAGCACGTAATGGTGGGGACTCATGGGAGACTGCCGGGGTCAACTCGGAGGAAGGTGGGGACGACGTCAAGTCATCATGCCCCTTATGTCTTGGGCTGCAAACATGCTACAATGGCCGGTACAATGGGCGTGCGATACCGTAAGGTGGAGCGAATCCCTTAAAGCCGGTCTCAGTTCGGATTGGGGTCTGCAACTCGACCCCATGAAGGTGGAGTCGCTAGTAATCGCGGATCAGCAACGCCGCGGTGAATACGTTCCCGGGCCTTGTACACACCGCCCGTCACGTCATGAAAGTCGGCAACACCCGAAACTTGTGGCCTAACCCTTCGGGGAGGGAATGAGTGAAGGTGGGGCTGGCGATTGGGACGAAGTCGTAACAAGGTAGCCGTACCGGAAGGTGCGGCTGGATCACCTCCTTTCTAAGGAGTCTTTTGAAGACCAACACCTTTCTATCGTTGGTCGGACTCGAAAGTGGACCTCACATCCTTCGGGGTGATGGGGAGTGGCTGAAGTGAAATCGAACTTAACCCCTGGCGACTAGAAGCGTCGGGGGGCGCGCTGTTGGGTATCTGAGGAAGCAATCCTTGTGGTTGGTTCCCGCTACCACCTCCAGCAACTCCCACGATCCTGGCCCTTGCGGGTTGGGTTTGTGGTTTGAGGTAGGGGAGTTTGTGGTTGGTGTTTTGATTTGTGAATAGTGTGCGCGAGCATCTTATTATCTGTAGTGGCCAAGTGATAGTGGCACACGGTGGATGCCTTGGCATCAGGCGCCGATGAAGGACGTGGGAGGCCACGATAGGCCGCGGGGAGCTGTCAACCGAGCTTTGATCCGCGGGTGTCCGAATGGGGAAACCTAGCCCGAGTTGTGTCGGGTTGCCGCTACCTGAATGTATAGGGTAGTTGGTGGTGACGCGGGGAAGTGAAACATCTCAGTACCCGTAGGAAGAGTAAACAACAGTGATTCTCCTAGTAGTGGTGAGCGAACGGGGAAGAGGCTAAACCGTGCGCGTGTGATAGACGACAGTCGTTGCGTGTGCGGGGTTGTGGGATGCATCTTTTCAGGTCTGTCGGCCTGGAGCGCTGATGATTTTTCTAGCTGAATCCGTTGGGAAGCGGTACCGGAGTGGGTGAGAGTCCCGTAGGTGAAGGAAGAGTCTAGGTGTTGATGTTCTCCCGAGTAGCGCGGAGCCCGAGAAATTCCGTGTGAATCTGGCAGGACCACCTGCTAAGCCAAAATACGTCCTGATGACCGATAGTGCACTAGTACCGTGAGGGAAAGGTGAAAAGTGCCCCGGTGAGGGGTCGTGAAATAGTACCTGAAACCGTGTGCTGTCAAGCCGTCAGAGCAGTCCTTCGGGGTTGTGATGGCGTGCCTTTTGAAGAATGAGCCTGCGAGTCATGGTGTGTGGCGAGGTTAACCCGGGTGGGGTAGCCGTAGGGAAACCGAGTCTGAATAGGGCGTTTGAGTCGCATGCTGTGGACCCGAAGCGGAGTGATCTACCCATGTCCAGGGTGAAGCGGGGGTAAGACCTCGTGGAGGCCCGAACCCACCAGAGTTGAAAATCTGGGGGATGAGGTGTGGGTAGGGGTGAAAGGCCAATCAAACTCCGTGATAGCTGGTTCTCCCCGAAATGCATTTAGGTGCAGCGTCGCGTGTTTCTTGCTGGAGGTAGAGCTACTGTTTGGCTGATGGGCCCTACAAGGTTACTGACGTCAGACAAACTCCGAATGCCGGTTAAGTGAAGCGTGGCAGTGAGACTGCGGGGGATAAGCTTCGTAGTCGAGAGGGAAACAGCCCAGATCATCAGCTAAGGCCCCTAAGCGTGTGCTAAGTGGGAAAGGTTGTGGAGTTGCCCAGACAACCAGGAGGTTGGCTTAGAAGCAGCCATCCTTTAAAGAGTGCGTAATAGCTCACTGGTCAAGTGGTTCTGCGCCGATAATGTAGCGGGGCTTAAGTACACCGCCGAAGCTGTGAAGTCCAAGTTTATTCTTGGGTTGGTAGGGGAGCGTCGTGCATCCAGTGAAGCTGCCGAGTGATCGAGTGGTGGAGGGTGTGCGAGTGAGAATGCAGGCATGAGTAGCGAAAGCAACGTGAGAAACGTTGCCGCCGATTGACTAAGGGTTCCTGGGGCAGGTTAATCCGCCCAGGGTGAGTCTGGACCTAAGGCGAGGCCGACAGGCGTAGTCGATGGATAACGGGTTGATATTCCCGTACCCGTGCACGAGCGTCCAGTATCGAATCAGGTGATGCTAACCACGCTGGTTCTTGGTGGTCCCTTCGGGGAGTGCCTCTGAACTGGTCTGGGACCCGAGCTTGTAGTAGGTAAGTGATGGGGTGACGCAGGAGGGTAGCTCTACCCGGCGGTGGTTGTCCGGGGGTAAGCGTGTAGGCCGAGGGGTAGGTAAATCCGCCTCTCATGAAGGTTGAGACGTGATGCCGAGCCGTTTTTGGCGAAGTGAGTGATCCCATGCTGTCGAGAAAAGCCTCTAGCGAGTTCGTGTGTGGCCAGTACCCTAAACCGACGCAGGTGGTCAGGTAGAGAATACCGAGGCGTTCGGGTGAACCATGGTTAAGGAACTCGGCAAATTGTCCCCGTAACTTTGGGAGAAGGGGAGCCCTGTCCGGTGAAGAAGCATGCCTTCGGAGCTGGGTGGGGTCGCAGATAGCGGGGGGAAGCGACTGTTTATTAAAAACACAGGTCCGTGCGAAGTCGTAAGACGCTGTATACGGACTGACGCCTGCCCGGTGCTGGAACGTTAAGAGGACTGGTTAGTGGGTTTCGGCCCGCGAAGCTAGGAATCTAAGCGCCAGTAAACGGCGGTGGTAACTATAACCATCCTAAGGTAGCGAAATTCCTTGTCGGGTAAGTTCCGACCTGCACGAATGGCGTAACGACTTCCCCACTGTCTCAACCATGGGCCCGGTGAAATTGCACTACGAGTAAAGATGCTCGTTTCGCGCAGCAGGACGGAAAGACCCCGGGACCTTCACTATAGCTTGACATTGGTGTTTGGGATGGTTTGTGTAGGATAGGTGGGAGCCTGTGAGACTGTCACGCTAGTGGCGGTGGAGGCGTTGGTGAAATACCACTCTGACTGTTTCGGGCATCTAACTTTGGACCGTGATCCGGTTCGGGGACAGTGTCTGGTGGGTAGTTTAACTGGGGCGGTTGCCTCCCAAAGAGTAACGGAGGCGCCCAAAGGTTCCCTCAGCCTGGTTGGTAATCAGGTGTTGAGTGTAAGTGCACAAGGGAGCTTGACTGTGAGACGGACGTGTCGAGCAGGAGCGAAAGCTGGGACTAGTGATCCGGCACCGGCGTGTGGAAGCGGTGTCGCTCAACGGCTAAAAGGTACCCCGGGGATAACAGGCTGATCTTCCCCAAGAGTCCATATCGACGGGATGGTTTGGCACCTCGATGTCGGCTCGTCGCATCCTGGGGCTGGAGTTGGTCCCAAGGGTTGGGCTGTTCGCCCATTAAAGCGGCACGCGAGCTGGGTTTAGAACGTCGTGAGACAGTTCGGTCCCTATCCGCTGTGCGCGTTGGAGACTTGAGAAGGGCTGTCCCTAGTACGAGAGGACCGGGACGGACGAACCTCTGGTGTGCCAGTTGTCCTGCCAAGGGCATGGCTGGTTGGCTACGTTCGGGAGAGATAACCGCTGAAAGCATCTAAGCGGGAAGCTTGCTTCGAGATGAGGTCTCCTGCCTCCTTGAGAGGGTAAGACTCCCTGTAGACGACAGGGTTGATAGGCCGGGTGTGGAAGCCTTGTGAGGGGTGGAGCTGACCGGTACTAATAGGTCGAGGGCTTGTCCGCTGCAGATAATTGGATGTTCGCGCACACTTTGTTCACGAAGCTTGCTCGTGGCTGTCATTCCCTTTCGGGGTTGAGTGGTGGTTGTGGGTGTTGGTTTCCGTGGTGGTTTTGGCAGGAGGGTCACACTCGGTCTCATTCCGAACCCGGTCGTTAAGTCTCCTTGCGCTGATGGTACTGCCCTGTGATGGGGTGGGAGAGTAGGTCGCCGCCACGGTTTTTCTTGGAAGGGGAGGGGAAGGGTTCACGCCTTGGGGTGTGGGTTCTTCTCCTTCTCTTTTTTGTTGTCCTGGTTTGTGCGTTTGTGAAAATGGTGGTGGGCGGGTCTGTGTGGGTGGGGGTTGGCCATGGCGGGCTGTGAAGCCTGTGGACAACCACACACACGGGTCACATCGTCGTGTGCTGCGGCTTTGGTGATGTGCGCCTACGCCATGTCGTAAGCTGGAGGATACGAGTACTACTACGCGCTGCTACTGCTCAAGGTGGCAGCGCTTTTGAGTGTTGACGGACGGGTTGGATGACTGAGGACAGCCGATCGGGAGACCGCGAGGACTCCGGAGCAAACGACCACAGCGGTAGCCGCTCCGGTGAGCCTGGCGGTCGCGGGCGCGGTGACGATTCCCGTCCCCGGTCTGGCTACAGGGGCTCCCGGGACGACAACAGAGGCGGTTCCGGCGGCGGTGAACGCCGCAACTTCCGTGGCGGCGACGACCGCCGTGGCGGCTTCCGCCGTGATGACCGCGGAGGCGACCGAGGCGGATCCGGCGGCGAGCGTCGTGACGACCGCGGAGGTTTCCGTGGCCGCGACGACCGCAGGGACGACCGTGGCGGCAGGCGCGACGACGACCGTCGTGGTGGTGGCCGTGACTTCCGTGGCGGCGACGACCGCCGTGGTGGTCACCGTGGCGGCCCCGGCGGGGATCGCCGTGACGACCGTGGTGGTTACCGTGGCGGCCCCGGCGGGGATCGCCGTGACGACCGTGGTGGTTACCGTGGCGGCGAAGGCCAGCGCGGTGGTTACCGTGGCGGCCCCAGCGGGGAACGTCGTGACGACCGCGGTGGTTACCGCGGTGACCGGGACCGTCAGGACGGCCGCCGCGACGACCGTAGGGACGACCGCGGGGGCTACCGTGGGCGCGACGACCGTCAGGGCGGCGGGCGTGACTTCCGCGGCCGCGACGGACGGGACGACCGTGGCGGCAACCGGAACAACCGGGGCCGCGACTTCCAGCGGGACGACCGGCGACCGCAGCGGGACAACCGCCGTGACGACCGTCGCGACGATCGTCGTGACGACCGCGACCCGGCCGACATCGCTCCGCCGCTGCCGGACGAGGCCACCTACGACCAGCTGGACAAGGACACCAAGCGCGACCTGCACTCGCTGCCCAAGACCCTGGCCGAGCTGGTCGGCAAGCACATCGTGGCTGCCGGAATCATGGTGGACGAGGACCCGGAGCGCGCCTACAAGCACGCCGCGTACGCCCGTCGCAAGGCCTCCCGTCTGCCCACGGTCCGCGAGGCCTCGGGTATCGCCGCCTACACGGTGGGCAAGTGGCAGGAGGCCCTGTCCGACCTGCGTGCGGCCCGCCGGATGAGTGGTCGGGACACCTTCCTCGCGATCATGGCCGACTGTGAGCGCGGCCTGGGCCGCCCCGAGCGCGCCCTGGAGATCACCAACGACCCGGCCGCCAAGGACCTGGACGCCGACGAGCGCATCGAGCTGCGGATCGTCGCCGCCGGTGCCCGCCGTGACATGGGTGACGTGAAGGCGGCCCTGGCGGAGCTCCAGGTTCCGGAGCTCAAGGAGCGCCGGGCCCGTCCGTACGTGGCCCGACTCTTCTACGCCTACGCCGACGTCCTGGAGGAGCTGGGCCGCAAGGAGGACGCCCGCGAGTACTTCGCGCGCGCCTCCTCCGTGGACCGCGAGGGCGTCACCGACGCGGACGAGCGTCTGGCCGCGATCGAGGGTGTCGAGCTGGTCGACAGCGACGTCGAGGACGGGGTCGTCTGGACCGACGTCGAGGAGGAGGCGGACGAGGCCGCGGCCGAGGCCGAAGCCACCGCCTCCCGCGAGCGTCGCGAGGAGAAGGGCCGGGACCACCGCCGCGACGATCGTCGTGACGACCGCCGAGGCGGCCGTGAGGACCGGGGCTGACCCCCTCGGAACACCGTGACGGAGCGCCGTCGAGTGGCCGGGAGCCACTCGGCGGCGCCGTCGTGTACCTGGGAACGGTCCCTGAGCGGTACGACTCGGTGGTGTGCCTGACCTACCTGGGGAAGCGCCCCCTCATGGTCCGCCATCGACGGCGGGCCTGGGAGTTCCCCGGAGGCCACCGCGAGAGCGGTGAGGACCTGTTCGCCACCGCCCGGCGTGAGGCCTTCGAGGAGGCCGGGGCCACCCTCGCTGACCTCCGGCCCCTGGGGTACTACGTGCTGTCGGGCGGGCACACCACCGTGGTCACGCACGCCCACGTCAGTGAGCTGGAACCCCTCAGCGGTGAGTACGAGACCGTCGAGGTGCGGGCCTTCGACCAGCTTCCTCAGGAGCACGAACTGTCCTGGGCGGACGGTCTGTACGCGCACCTCCTGCGCGTGCTCGGACTGCCCGGCGCCCGCTAGGGCGTCCCGGCCGTCACACACGCACGGCGAGACCCGCCCTCGCGCCCGACCCCCCCGTACATCCGGGGTCGACCTCAGGCCCCCACACGCCTGACGTGGACCCTCTCGACGCCGACCGCCTCGTACCCGAGCCGGTCGTTGATGGCGAGCATCGGCTGGTTGTCCACGTGGTTCTCCGTGTAGGCGTGCGTGATGCCCCGCTCCCGGGCCCGGCGCAGAGCGGAGACCTTGGCGCACCGCGCCAACCCCCGCCCGCGGTACTCGCGCTGGGTGGCTGTCATCGAGGACCCCACACGGGTGTCCCGGTCGGACATGTAGGCGGAGAAGGCGACCGGGTTCCCCTCGTGGAGCATCACCAGGCTGATCTCCAGATCGATCAGCGGGTTCTCCCAGACCGACTGCAGCCAGAACTCGTAGGGGACGAAGTCGTCCTCCGAGTCACCGGGTTCGTCCTCGTCACAGGCCCTGTCGAGCTCGTAGATCGGTCGCGGATCGGCGAAGTCGGTCATCGGGCGCAGCTGGAAGCCCTCCGGCGTCTCTGGCCGGTCCGGCAGTCCGCTGAGGTCCAGGCCGAGGACGTGGTGCTCCTCCCGCACCTCGTACCCGCGTTCCCGGGCCGCCTGACGGAAGAGCTCGCCACCGGCCTGGATCCCCTCCTGCGCACTGTTCACGCGCAGGGTGGTCGCCCCCTTCTCGATCAGGACGGCCTCCGAGGCCGCGAGGAGCCGTTCGACGAGGTCCGCGTTCCGGTGCCCCTCGGCCAGGGCCCCGATGTAGCTGCGGCCCGTGCGGGTCCCGTCCTCGTTGGTCTGCAGACGACTCAGCAGGTGCCCGACCACGGTCTCGCCCTCCACCGCGACCAGGCGGGTGTCGTCCATCCCCGGTAGCGGATGGGCCATCCGCCACCGCATGTGCTGTTCTGTGAGGACCAGGCAGGGGAGGGAGGCGCGGATGAGCGCGTGGGCCTGAGGGGCGTCCTCCGGGCGGAGGTCACGAATCTGGGGGTTCATGCCGGGAGGCTATGCCGACAGGATCCGGACGCGCACGCGAATTACGGCGTACTCCCGTGCGCTCCGCCCCTCAGGGAAGGGGGCTCAGGCCCGCTCCTCCTCCGACTTCCGCTTCGCCTCGGCCTGTTCCTGGGCGAGGCGGTCCAGCCAGTGCACGATCCCGCTCACGTTGGCCTCCGGGCCGCTGAGCGTGTCCAGGACGGCGGCGGACCCGCTCGACGCCCCCGGCGGGAGCGGCCTGTACCGGCTGATCACCTTGTCGCGCACCATCGCGATGGCGTGGTCGAGGTCTCCGCCGGTGTCCCGGGAGTCGCGCACGGTCTCCACCCACAGCCGGAGCTCGCTCTCGGCGCGGTCGATGGTCTCGGTGACGGCGTCGTGCGCGCCGAAGTGGGAGAACATGAGCCGCTGAGCACCGATGTCACCGAACAGGCGCAGGGTGCGCAGGCAGGCCTCCATGTCGAAGTCCGGCGGCGGGGTGGCCGGGCGCAGGTCCCCGGTCAGGGGGTTGTACACGCCGAGGGCGTCACCGACGTACAGGTCACCGGTCCCGGTGTCCACCAGCCCCATGTGGTGCTTGGCGTGGCCGGGCGCGTAGTGGGACACGAGCCTACGGCCGGCGCCGAGGTCGATCTCCCCGGTCTCGCCCACGGACCGGATCCGGGCGGCGTCGGTGGGGTGCATCTGGCCGAACAGGGTGTCCAGCCGTTCGCCCCACACCATCTTCGCGCTGGCCATCAGACGGCTGGGGTCGGCCAGGTGGCGGGCACCGCGCTCGTGCACGACGATCTCGGCGTTGGGGAACAGGGCCGCCATGTCCCCGGTGCCGCCCGCGTGGTCCAGGTGGATGTGGGTGACCACGATGGTGGCGAGGTCCTCGGGGGCCAGCCCGAGCCTGATGACGGCGTCACGCAGGACCGGGGCCGAGCCGGCGGTACCGACCTCGATGATGCAGGGGCGTTCGGTGCGGATGAGATAGGCGGAGACGACCCCGGGATAACCGGCGAGCATCGTGTCGATCGCGTAGATCTCGTCACCGAGCGGAGTGATCCCCTCGGGCAGACCGCTGACGTCCACGTCATCGTGCACGGCGGGCACCCCTCTTCCTCAAGCGTCCTTCGGTCCGCCACGGACCGAACCCGACTCTAGGACAAGGATGTCACGGCAGTTGACGGTGGGGTCGCACCGTTGTCCACAGCCCCGGAAACGCTCTTCCCTCTCCACCCCGCCCAGGTGATCCTGGAACCAGCACACCAGGACAGAAAGGCGCCCTCGTGCTGATACCCACCCCGTCGAAGACCACCCACCCCTCCACCCCCGAGCCCGAACTCACCGAACGCCCCGACGGACACCGGAACGACGTCTTCGTCGTCGGCCGGGTCACCGCCGCCCCCTCGGAACGCGAGCTCCCCAGCGGCGACCGACTGGTCACCTGGCGGATCTGCGTGGCCCGCCCCGAGGTGCCCGGGCGAAGGCGTGCCCGGGCCGACTCGATGACCCTCGTCTCCTTCGACCCACGCCTGTGTGCGGCGGTGGAGGGATGGCGGGTCGGTGACGTGGTCCGGGTGACCGGTGAACTACGCCGCCGGACCTGGCGCGGCTGGAACGGGATCCACAGCGTGCTGGAGGTGGAGGCGGACTCCGCCTCGCGGATACGCGAGGCGGGTCGGTGAAACGGTCACCAGCCCAGTACGCCCAGGGCCTCGGCCGCCGAAGACCCGGGGGGGTCGATCGACTCGTCGGCCCAGACCGCCGCGCACAGCGCGCGCAGGCCGTCCAGCCGGTCGCCCTCCCCGGTCAGGCGGACCGTTCCCCGCACAGAGGTGGCGGTCCATCCCCCGCACTCGGTGCGTGCGGTGTCCCCGTCGACACGGCGCACCGGGCCCGGGTGGGGCTCGTTCATCCCGGACACGTCCCACGACAGGTAGCGGGGGCGCTGGTGGACGGGGGCGGCGAGGACGTCGCGCGGGGTGGCCACCCCGGACAGCACCAGGAGTCCGGCGGCGCCGTGCACGGTGGCACCTTCGATGTCGGTGTCCAGCCGGTCGCCCACGATCAGGGGGTTGCTCGCTCCGGTGCGCATCATGCCCTCCTCGTGGAGGGGGCGCATCGGCTTGCCCGCGACCACGGGCTCCACCCCGGTGGCGTGCGCGATCACGCGCACGAAGGAACCGTTGGCGGGGGTGACCCCCCACTCGGTGGGGGCTGTGGCGTCGGAGTTGCTGGCCACGTAGAACGCGCCCCGCGAGACGGCGAGTGTGCCCTGGTCGAGGAGGTCCCGGGTCATCGACCGCGAGTAGCCCTGCACGACTGCCACCACTGAGTCCGAGGTGACCGTGACGGGGCGAAGTCCCATCCGGCGCACGGCCTGGCGCAGCCCGGTGTCACCGACCACCAGTACCTCGGAACCCTCGGGGAACCGGGCGGCGACCAGGCGCGCCGCCGCCTCGGCGGAGGTCACCACGTCCTCGGGGGCGGCGGGCACGCCCAGCTGGGTCAGGTGCTCCGCGATCCGAGCGGGGGTGCGTCCGGCGTTGTTGGTCACGAAGGCGACCCGGGCTCCGGCGGCACGCGCCTTGCCGACGGCCTCGGGCGCGGCGGGCACGGCAGTGGGGCCGATGTAGACCACACCGTCCAGGTCGAGGAGCATCGCGTCGTGGAGCTCGTTGAGCGGGCGGTCAGCGGCCTGCAACATGGTGTGTGGTCCGATTCCGTGTGGTGGGAGAGGTCATCTCCAGGCTAGGCCGCCGGGGCGTTCCCGCCGCCTGCCCGCGGATGTGGGTTCCGTCGCAGCCGGGCGGTGCTCGGTGAGCCAGCCGACGGCGAAGGCGACCGCTTCCCGCAGGGAGAACAGCCTGGCGGTCGCCGATCCCACACGCCCGACGGTGACCGCGCCGGTGGCCTCGAACTCGGCGCCCAACCGGGGGAAGTCGCTCTCGTCCAGGGCCACACCGGTGTAGGTGATCCACTCCCGTCGCCCCTCGGAGTTCCGGATCGCGCATGAAGAGGCTTCCGTCCTCGGTCGAGGGATCCGGTACTCCGCCAGGTGGAAGCAGGTGCAGGAGTCGTAGCCGGTACCCAGCAACAGCACTCGCGCGTCGGCCCGCTCCATCCTGGCCAGGGGCGAACCCTCTCCAAGCGCTGATGTGATCGGGTGCGGACGCATCAGATGTGCCGCTCGCGGGCCGAGACCGGCGAAGGAGGTCTGCGGATGGTCGCTGCGCACCGCGCCGGGCCAGGTCCGGACCCGTTCGGGGATACGGCCCATATAGGAACTGGGCGTGATGGCGGGGTCGAAGGCGGGTGCCTCGGCGCGGATCGTCTCCCACCAGGCCTTCGGTACCGGAGGATTCACCCAGCTGGCGGGATCCGTGTTCCCCATGGTCTGTGTGGGCACCACCAGGTTCCCCGTGGGCCCCACCGCGTCCAGAAGCGCCCGGACCACCGCCTGTTCGGCCCCGCACACCCACCCCAGAGAGCGCAGGGAACTGTGGACCAGAAGGGTGTCACCGTGCCTCACCCCCAGGTGCGCGAGGTGCATTGAGAGGGAGGCCGCCGTACGCGGCCCGTCCGACAGAGAAGGGGGTGTGGACACGAGAGCGCTCCTGTGCTGGTGGACACGGGGGACTCCCGCCATTTTCCAGCGCGTTCCGCCACGAGGCCAGCCAGTTTCGGCTGTGCCAGATACGATCACCGTGAACCTGAGCCATCCCGAATATCAAGCGGAGATAACGGCCCGCGTTGATGCAGGTCATTAACTGTGAGCCCCGCGCACGCGGGGATGGACCGCAGTCGGGCGCCACCGCCGCCCGCGCCGGTCTGTGAGCCCCGCGCACGCGGGGACGGACCGAGCCGGACCAAACTCCCTTCCACCGTTTCCCCGTGAGCCTCCGATGGGCGGGGCTAGTCGAGGACTCGCATGACCAGGCCCGTGCGGGGTTTGGGGCCGAAGGACGTGGACTTGCGGGGGGTGAGTTCGCCCCGGTCGGCCACAGCGTAGACCTCCTCCACGCGGAGCGGGGGGACGATCACCGCCGTGCCCTTCTCGTCGCGGGCGGCGGCCGCGGCCTCGGCCGGGTCGTCGTGGACCATCCGCACGTGCTCCTCGGGGAAGTGCCACAGCGGCAGGAGCACCTCGTGCAGGGCGGCCGTGGCCAGGTGGCGCCAGTCGGGGGAGTGGTCGGGCATCGCCTCCTGGAGCACGGTTTCGTCGAACCCGCTCACCAGGTGGGCGTCTCCCTCGGCCGACACCAGGAGCAGGGCCGGGGCCTCTCTTCGCTCCAGGAGTGCGGGGTCGGCCTCGGTGACCGGTTCCACCGTGGCCACGGTCGCGGCGGCGGCCAGGGCCGCGGCGGTGTCCAGGCCGGGCAGCACGCGGTGGATCGCGCCCAGCTGGGGCGGGTGCGCGTCGCTGTCCACGAGCAGGGCCAGACCGTGGCCCCAGCCGGGGTCGGCCTTCTCCTGGCGCAGTTGGCGGTAGGCGGCGTAGCGGTGGTGACCGTCAGCGATCAGCGCGGAGCGACCGGCCAGGTCGTCGGTGATCTCCCGTTGGACCCGGGGGTCGGTGACCGCCCACAGCCGGTGTTCGGAGCCGTCACGGGTCCGCGTGGAGACCAGGGGCTCACGTGTGGTGGTGGCTTCGGTGGCCGCTGAGGCCGCGCCGTCCGCGCCCCGGTACACCAGGAAGATGGGTTCGAGGTTGGCGCGGGCCACCTCCATGAGGCGGAAGCGGTCGCGTACCGGGGGCTCGGCCACGTCCTCGTGCGGGCGCACGGCGGGGTCGGGGCCCTCGTCGGGCAGCCCCAGCGCGCCCACCAGTCCCCGTTGGGTCCGGCCGTCGGCGGTGACCTGCTCGTAGACGTAGAGGGCCGGTTCCTCGTCCCGGGCCAGGACCCCGTCGGTGATCCAGCTCCGCAGGAGGTCGGCGGCGGCCCGGTAGCGCCGGGAGGCTGCGTCCTCGGGCGCCTGCCGGGAGAGCTCGAACGGCAGTGTGACCCTCGCCGCGTTGTGGGGGTCGGAGCGTTGCAGTTCGCGGGCCTCGTCCGCGTCGGGGATGTCGTAGGGCGGGGCCAGCAGGCGTGAGATGTCGAAGACGCCGTCGATGAAGCGGTCGACATCGGGGGCCGAGTAGCGCAGTCCGCGGAAGGGGGCCAGGACGAGTGGTTGGCGAGGCATCACAGCAAGGTACCCGTCAGAGCACGCGTCGCAGGCGGAGCATGTCGCCCAGGGTGGCGTCCACCTTGAGCCGCCGGGTGATCAGCGCCACGGCCGGATCCAGGCGGTCCTCGGCCAGGGCCACGAGGTCGTCGCTGGTCACGGTCACCCGGACCTGCGCGCCCGAGGAGGCCTCCAGCGGGCCGGGGGTGACGTCGGTGAGCCCGTCCACGGTCAGGCGCATGTCGAAGGCGGTCTCCAGGTCGGGGACGACCACGCGCACCGTGCGTTCGCGGATGTGTTCACGGCGCCGGTCCAGGGGTTGGGCGAGAATGCGCTCGTTCGCCCGGGCGATGCCGTCGAGGCACGCGTCGATGCTGCTCATGGGCTCATGATGCCCTATCGGTGGGACGTCGTCCGGTGTCCCCGTCCCGTGCGGGCTCCGTGGTTTGCGTGCCACACGCGCCCGGCTCCCGGTAGCGTTGGCGTCGAACCCCCTGGAGCACGAGGCCCCTCCCTCCCCGCGCCCTCCTTCCCTTTCCTCCTGCGGTCCCTTCAAGGAGCACGTCATCATGGTCGTCGACGCGGTACGCACCTATCTGGACGCCGCCAATGGCCTCACCGAACTCTCGCGCAAGCAGGCGGTGGCCGCCGCCAAGACCCTGCTGCGCGCCAACGGGGCCACGCCCTCCGCGGTCCCGGACGGGGAGACGCCGCCGAGGGTGGGGCAGAGCATCCAGACCCTGGCGGGCGAGCTGATCGAGACCAGCCAGGCCAACCGCGCGGCCGTCGCCGAGCTGGTCCGCTCCGAGGTCCGTAGCGCGCTGGAGCAGATGGACATGGTGCCGCGGGCGGAGCACGAGCGGATGGTCCGCCGGGTGGCCGAGCTGGAGCGCCGGATGGCGGCCCGGCACGCGGTGGAGCGGGTCCTGGAGCCCCGGGGCGGAGCCTCCTCGGAGCTGCCCGTGGAGGAGAAGGCCCCCGTGGAGCCCGAGGCCGTGGCGGAGGCTCCGGAGTCCGTGGTTCCGGAGCCCGTAGCTTCGGAGCCCGAGGTTCCGGAGGCAGCCCCGGAGGCCGACAAGGGCGACGGCGAGGCGCGGGAGACCGCCGCCACGGAGGACGGTGACGGTGCGAAGGGCGACGACGCCGGGAACCAGACCTCCGACGGCGCGGCGAAGACCAAACCCAGGACGACGCGGTCACGTTCGACCGCCAAGCGCACCACCAAGGGCAAGGGCGCCAAGAAGTAGAGTCCGTTCCGGGCGCCGGAGCACCGGCGCCCGCGCGGGTGGTCGAAGGGACGGGGAGCGATGGACCCGAGCGAGCAGGCCGAGGCACTGGCGGAGCGGACACTCGGTGCGACCAGGGAACGGTTGGCCGCGCTGGACGAACTGCCCACCCACGAGCACGTGGCGGTCTTCGACACGCTCCAGCAGGAGCTGTCGGGTGTCCTGGGCGCGCTGGGACAGAACGCCCGGGGTTCCCGATAGTGGCCGGAACGGCCGGTACCCTAGGTGACCATGGCAAAACGTAGTCGGCTCGACGCGGAACTGGTCCGCCGAGGTCACGCACGCTCCCGAGGTCACGCCGCCGAGTTGATCGAGGACGGGTACGTCCTGGTCTCCGGCATGGTGGCGTCCAAGGCGGCGACCCAGATCGGCACCGACCAGCCCGTCGTGGTGCGCACACCCTCGGAGGAACCCGCCTACGTGTCCCGGGGCGCGCACAAGCTCATCGGGGCGCTGGACGCCTTCGAGCTGGACGTGAAGGGACGCCGGGCCCTGGACGCCGGGGCGTCCACCGGTGGTTTCACCGACGTCCTTCTGCGGCGCGGGGTGGCGCACGTCACGGCGGTCGACGTCGGTTACGGACAGTTGGCCTGGTCGCTGCGGAGCGACGACCGGGTGCGGGTGATGGAGCGGGTCAACGTCCGCGAGCTCACGCCCGAGATGGTCGGTGAGCCCCGCCCCGACCTGGTCGTCGGGGACCTGTCCTTCATCTCCCTCAAGCTGGTGCTCGGTGCCCTGCGTGAGTCCGTGGCGCCCGACGCCGACTTCTCGATGATGGTCAAGCCCCAGTTCGAGGTGGGCAAGGACCGCGTGGGCGCCGGTGGTGTGGTCCGCGAACCCGAGCTGCGCGCCGAGGCCGTCTCCGACGTGGCCGCGCACGCCCTCACGTGGGGACTGGGCGTCGTCGACGTGACCGCGAGCCCCCTGCCGGGCCCCTCGGGGAACGTCGAGTACTTCCTCTGGATGCGGGCCGGGGCCTCCCCGCTGGACCCGGCCGCGTTGGAGCGCGCGATCCAGGAGGGGCCCTCCTGAGGGCGTGGCCTCCTGTCGCAGGAGTCCGGTAACGTGACCCGGCCGGGTGCGGTCGAGCACCCGGTCAGCACCAGGCTCCCCACGGGGAGGCGAACGTAAGGGGACGGCGATGACCAGCGGACGCAGCGTTCTCCTGCTGGCCCACACCGGCCGGCCGGCGGCCGTGCGCAGTGCCCAGTTGGTCCACGCGCGTCTGAGCGCGGCGGGGCTGACCGTCCGGATGCTCAAGAGCGAGGTCGAGGAACTGGCGGCCTCGGGCTGCGTCCTGTCTCCGGTGGAGCCGGTCGAGGCGGAGGAGGCCGCCCAGGGCGTGGAGCTGGTCATGGTGCTCGGCGGGGACGGAACCCTGCTGCGCGCCGCCGAGCTCGCCCGCCCGGCCGGTGCGCCGCTGCTGGGGGTCAACCTCGGGCACGTGGGCTTCCTGGCCGAGGCCGAACGCGAGGACCTGGGCGCTACGGTGAACAGCGTCGTCAACCGCGACTACGTGGTCGAGGAACGGATGACCCTCGACGTGGCCGTCTTCAACGGCGGCCGGGGCGACGGCGCGCCCCCCGTGCGTTCCTGGGCGCTCAACGAGGCGACCCTGGAGAAGGCCGACTCGCGCCGCATGCTGGAGATGGTCCTGGAGGTGGACGGGCGTCCCCTGTCCAGTTGGGGCTGTGACGGCGTGGTGTGCGCGACCCCCACCGGTTCCACCGCCCACGCCTTCTCCGCCGGGGGGCCGGTCGTGTGGCCGGACGTGGAGGCGCTGCTGGTCGTGCCGATCAGCGCGCACGCCCTGTTCGCCCGGCCCCTGGTGGTCGGGCCCGAGGCCACGGTGGCCCTGGAGGTGCTGCCGGACACCACACCGGGCGTGCTCTGGTGTGACGGACGGCGTATGGTCGAATTGCCCGTGGGAGCACGAATCGAGATCACCCGTGCCGATACGCCGGTCCGGCTGGCCCGGTTGCACCGTGCGCCGTTCACCGACCGGCTGGTGGCCAAGTTCGGCCTCCCGGTCACGGGATGGCGGGGACGGGCCGCGCACGGACGCTGATCCAGCGCCGTCGCAAGCAAAGGGCGTCAACTATCAGGAGAGGGATCGGTGCTCGAAGAAGTCCGAATCCAAGGCCTCGGTGTCATCGACGACGCCGTGTTGGAACTGTCACCGGGTCTGACCGTCGTCACCGGTGAGACCGGCGCGGGCAAGACCATGGTCGTCACCGGGCTGGGACTGCTCTTCGGTGGGCGCGCCGATCCCCAGCGGGTCCGTCCGGGCGCCGAGCGCGCGGTCGTCGAGGGCCGGTTGACCGTGCCCCGGGGCGGCCGGGTGGCCGACCGGGTGCTGGAGGCCGGCGGCGACATCGACGACGACGTCCTGATCCTCACCCGCGCGGTCTCGGCCGAGGGAAGGTCGCGGGCGACCATGGGTGGCCGTTCGGCCCCGGTCAGCCTGCTCGCCTACCTGGCCGACGACCTCGTGGCCGTGCACGGCCAGTCCGACCAGCAGCGTCTGCTGCGGGCGGACCGTCAGCGCTCGTCGCTGGACCGGTTCGCCGGAGACGACCTCGCCAGGGCCATCAAGCGGTACACCACCGCCTACCGGCGCCACCGTGAGGTCTCCGCCGAGCTCGACGAGCTGGTGGAGCGGGCCCGTGAGCGCGCCCAGGAGGCCGACCTCCTGCGGTTCGGCGTGGAGGAGATCGCGGCCGCCGAACCCCAGCCCGGTGAGGACGCCGAGCTGCTCGCGGAGGAGACGCGGCTGGCGCACGCCGACGGCCTGCGGGTGGCCTCGACCACCGCCCACGAGGCGTTGACCGGCGACCCGGCCGCGGCCGAGGTCCAGGCCGACGTGGTGGGGCTGCTGTCGGCGGCCCGCCAGGCGGTGGGCGCCGTGCGCGAGCACGACTCGGAGCTGGCCGCCATCGGGGACCGGTTGGACGAGGCGTCCTACATCCTCACGGACGCCGCCACCGAGCTGGCCTCCTACGCGGAGTCGGTGGACGCGGACCCGGGTCGGCTGGCCGTGATCCAGGAGCGCCGGGCCCTGCTGACCCAGCTCTCCCGCAAGTACGGCGAGACCACGGACCAGGTCCTGGCCTGGGCGGAGACGGCCGCCAAGCGCCTGGGCGAGTTGGAGGGCGACGACGACCGGATCGACGGTCTGCGCGCCGAGGCCGAGGAACTGTACGCGCGGATGGACGAGGCCGCCGCCGAGCTGACCGAGATCCGGACCGGGGCCGCTGAGCGGTTCGGCGCTGCGGTCACCGAGGAGCTGACCGCGCTGGCCATGCCGCACGCGCGGGTGAGCGTGCGCATCACCACGGGCGAGGAGTTCGGGCAGCACGGGCGCGACGAGGTCGAGCTCCTGCTGGCCCCGCACCCGAGTTCGCCGCCGCTGGCCCTGCACAAGGGCGCCTCGGGTGGTGAGCTGTCCCGGGTGATGCTGGCGATCGAGGTGGTCTTCGCCGGGGCGGACCCGGTGCCGACGTTCGTGTTCGACGAGGTGGACGCCGGTGTCGGCGGCAAGGCCGCCGTGGAGATCGGCCGACGGCTGGCCCGTCTGGCCAGATTGGCCCAGGTGATCGTGGTCACCCACCTCCCGCAGGTGGCGGCCTTCGCGGACGCGCACCTGGTGGTGGAGAAGTCCACCGAGGGCCTGGTGACGGAGAGCGGCGTGGTCCGGCTGGACCGGGACGGGCGCGTGCGTGAGCTCTCGCGGATGCTCGCCGGTCTGGAGGACTCCGAGCTGGGCCGGGCGCACGCGGAGGAACTGATGGACAACGCCGATCCGGACCGCGCCTACCCGGCTGGCTGACCCGGACTCGGTGACGAGCCCTCGCGGTGCCCGTACCTGAGGGGTGCGGGCACCGTCCGCGTTACACCATGGGTCGATTTGCCCAGAAAACGCCGACCGGCCGCCTGTAGTAACTTACGGTGATCGAGTTCTGACAGTATGCCACCGATGAAGGTATCGGATGCGCTCAGAGCCACAATGCGATTCCGCCGTTCGCGGGCGGAAGCCCCCTTCGGGCTGGTCGCGCCCGTCCGTTCGGACCGCCGCACCAAGAACCTGACCAAACGGCTGCGACCCGGCGACATCGCCGTGATCGACCACGTCGACCTGGACCGGGTCAGTGCCGAGGCCCTGGTGGGCTGCGGGGTCTCGGCGGTGCTCAACGTCGCGCGCAGTATCAGCGGACGCTACCCCAACCAGGGGCCCGAGATGATCGTGGCCGCCGGTATCCCCCTGGTGGACGACGTCGACCCCGAGATCCTGACGCGGGTCCGCGACGGGGAACGCCTACGGCTGGAGGGCGCCACCCTCTACCGGGGCGACGAGGTGGTCGCCCGGGGCACCCGCCAGGACAAGGAGGGCGTGGCCGCCGCCATGGCCGAGGCCCGCGCCGGGCTCGCCACACAGCTGGAGGCCTTCGCGGCCAACACCATGGCCTACCTCCAGCGCGAACGCGACCTCCTGCTGGACGGCATCGGCATCCCCGTGATCGGCACCTCCATGGAGGGGCGCCACGTCCTGATCGTCGTGCGCGGCTACCACTACCGCGAGGACATCGTCGCCCTGCGGCCCTACATCCGCGAGTTCCGGCCGGTCATCATCGCCGTGGACGGGGGAGCCGACGCGGTGATGGAGGCCGGGTACCGGCCCGACATCATCGTCGGGGACTTCGACTCCGTCTCCGACCAGGCCCTGACCAGCGGCGCCGAACTCGTGGTGCACGCCTACCGCGACGGTCGCGCCCCCGGACTCCAGCGCCTGACCGACCTCGGCCACGAGGCGGTGGTCTTCCCCGCGACCGGCACCAGCGAGGACGTGGCGATGATGCTCGCCGACGGCTCGGGTGCCAGCCTCATCGTCGCCGTGGGCACCCACGCCACCCTGGAGGAGTTCCTCGACAAGGGGCGTTCGGGCATGGCGAGCACCTTCCTCACCCGCCTGCGGGTGGGCGGGAAGCTGGTGGACGCCAAGGGCGTGAGCCGCCTCTACCGCTCCCGCATCTCTCCGTGGGCACTGCTCGGCCTGGTGGCCGCGTGCCTGCTCACCATCCTGGTCGCCGCCTACAGCTCACCGGCCGGGCAGGTCTATCTCACCTTTCTCGCGGCGCGCTGGGACGCGTTCGTCTACTGGATGACGGGGCTGTTCACGTGATCGACTTCCGCTATCACCTCGTTTCCATCGTCGCGGTGTTCCTCGCGCTCACCGTCGGCCTGGTCCTGGGCACCACGATGCTCCAGGACCCCCTGCTCAACACCCTTCAGTCCGAGACCGCCGACCTGCGCGGGCAGAGCGAGGAGCTGCGCGCCGAGCGCGACGACTCCGAACAGCTCAACAGCGGGGCGGACCAGTTCACCGACGCCGTCGCCGCCGACGTCCTGGAGGACCGGCTGCTCGACCGCGAGGTGGTCCTGGTCGCGGCGCCCGGCGCCGACGAGGAGGTCGTGCAGTCCCTGGGCGGCCGCGTCGAGGAGGCGGGCGGAGCGGTCGTCGGCCGACTCCTGTTCGAGGACGCCTTCCTGGACAGCGGGAGCGCCACCTTCGTCGACGAACTCGCCCTCCAGGTCGCGGCCGACCCCGGCGACCTCTCCGGCAACCCCTACGACAAGGCCGGAACCGCGCTGGGACACGCGCTGGCGGTCCCGTCAGAGTCCGAGTCCGGGACCGAGAACACCGAGGACGCCGAGGAGTCCGAGGACGGGGACGAGGATCGGACCGACGACACCGAGGGTGACGCCGAGAGCGAGGGCCGAAGCGAGGGTGACGGTGACCGGGGCACCGGCCACGACGCGGCCGCCGTCCTGTCCGCCTTCTCCGAGGGCGGACTCCTCACGGTCGAGGGTTCCCCTGCGGAGTCGGCCGACACCGTGATGGTGGTGGCCCCGGCCGCCAACGCCCCCGAAGAGGACCAGGAACGCGTCAACACCGCCCTGACCAGCCTCACCGCCGCCCTCCACCAGCAGGTCGGCCCCACGGTCCTCGCCGGGGGAGCCGACTCCGGCCGTCCGGGCGGTCTGATCGCCCAGGCACGGGCGCAGGAACGGACCCACGCCACCGTGGACGTGGTCGGGCGTCCCACCGGCGACGTGGTCGCCGTCCTCGCCCTGGCCGACTCCCTCGGCGGTTCCGGCTCCGCGTACGGCATCGGTGAGGGCGTGGTCGGCTTCCTGCCCGACCCGCTGCCCGGGCCGGTCGAGACCGCCGAGACGGGGGCCGAAGCGGAGGCCGACGCCGAGGCGGCCGCCGAGTCCGGCAACGACGAGGCCCGTCGCAGGGCGCCCCGGAGCGGAGAGTGAGGCCCGCGCGCACCGCCCCGGCGGCACCCCGGACCTCCGCGGTCTCCCAGGTGGTCCGGGGGCTGACCGGCGCCGCCCTCGGTGCTCTCGCCGCCCGCTCCGCCTACACGCTGCTCAACCGGGACGGCGACCGTTCCCCGGCCTGGGAACGCGTCAACTTCCGGGGTCGTACCGTCACCCTCCAGGAGGGCCCCGCCCTCGCCTCGGGCGTCTGCGTCGCCTGCGTGCTCGCCCCCGGCCTCACCCCGCGCGTGCGCGCCGCCGCCTCCCTGGCCGCCGCGTCCTCGGCGGCCTTCGGCGCCTACGACGACCTGGCCGGGAACGCGCGCGCCAAGGGACTGCGCGGACACCTGGGCGCGCTGGCACACGGGGAGGTCACCACCGGGGCGGTCAAGATGGCCGGGATCGGCGTCACGGGGCTGGCCGCCGCGTACCTGCTGCGCCGCGGACCGTTGGACACCCTGGTGGACGGCGCCCTGATCGCGGCCAGCGCCAACCTGGTCAACCTCTTCGACCTCCGCCCCGGACGGGCCGTGAAGTTCGCGCTGCTCGCCTCGGCGCCCGCGCTGGCCTCCCCGGCCGCGCCCCTGGTGGGCCCGGTGCTGGGCGCCTCGGCCGCGCTGCTCCCCGACGACCTGGCCGAACGCTCGATGCTCGGTGACGCCGGGGCGAACGCCCTCGGTGCCGCCCTGGGCGTGGCCGCCGCCGCCCGCGCGCCGCGACCGGTCCGCCTGGCCCTGCTCGGCGCCGTGGTCGGCCTGACCCTCGCCAGCGAGCGCACCAGCTTCTCCCAGGTGATCGAGCGCGTGCCCCTGCTGAACCGGCTGGACCGGTGGGGACGCGCGGACTCCGGAGCCCACGGGACCGGTCACCCCACCGCCGACCACCCGACCGGAGCCCCCGTGCCGAACGGAACCGGGCGGGGGAGCACGGCCCGAGACGGATCGGAGCCCGTGCCGCGCGCGCGGCGCTCCACCGCCTCACCCGCTCCGGGGTGACACGCGGGGTCGCCACGGCGGCGGCGCTCATCGCGGTGGTCACCGTGGGCGCCCGCCTGGCCGGGTTCGGCCGCACCGTCGTCTTCTCCCAGACCGTGGGCGACACCTGTCTGGGCACCGCCTACGTCACTGCCAACCAGCTCCCCGCCGTGCTGTTCGAGATCGTCATCGGCGGCGCCCTGACCGCCATGGTCGTCCCGGTCCTGGCCGCCTCGGTGCGGCGCGGCGACCACGAGCAGGTCCGGCACACCGCCTCGGCGCTGGTCACCTGGGTGCTGCTGCTCTCCCTGCCGTTGGCCGCGCTGCTGGCCCTGGTCTCGGTCCCGGCGATGACCCTGCTGCTGGGTGCCGGGGTCGGCTGCGACCGCCTGGCCCTGGTCGGCCTGGCCGCCCGCATGCTGGTGGTGTTCGCGCCGCAGATCGTCTTCTACGGGCTCGCGGCGGTGCTCTACGGCGTGCTCCAGTCCCATCGCCGGTTCCTGGCCCCGGCGCTGGCGCCCCTGGTGTCCAGCCTCGTGGTCATCGCCGCCTACCTCGTGTTCGTGCCCCTGGGCACCGACCACCGGCAGGACCTCGACGCCCTGCCGGTCTCCGCCGAACTGGTGCTCTCCCTGGGCACGACCGCCGGGGTGGTGGCCCTCTTCCTCACGGTGCTGGGCCCGGCCTGGGGGCTCAGGCTGCGCCTGCGCCCCCGCCTGACCTTCCCCCCGGGCGTGGGGGAGCGGGTGCGCGCCCTGGCCCTGGCCTCCCTGCTGCCGCTGGTGGCGATGCAGGTGAGCCTGCTGCTCTCGGTGGCCCTGGCCAACTGGGGCGGGGGAGCGGGCGCCTCCGTGCTCTACAGCTACGCGTGGGCGCTGTTCACCCTGCCCTACGGGGTGATCGCCGTTCCCATCGCGACCAGCGCGTTCACCGCTCTGGCGGTGGCCGACGCCGAGGGGGACCGGGCCGGGTTCGACCGGCTGCTGTCGGGCAGCGCGCGGGCCTGCGTGGTGATCACGGCGGGGGTGGGGACGGCCCTGGCTGCGGCGGCCGGACCACTGGCGGCGGTCTTCGCGCAGGTGGAACCGGCCCCGCTGGAACGCGCGCTGCTGACGTACGCCCCGGGGGTGGTGGGGTTCGGTCTGGTGGCACTGTTCAGCCGGGCGCTGTACGCCTCCCACCACGGGCGCTCCGCCGCCACCGCGCAGATCGTGGGCTGGCTGGTGGTGATGGCTTGTGCCGTGGGGCTGGTGTGGTCGCTGCCGCCGGGGTGGTCCATCGCCGGGCTGGGCGCGGCGAGCACCACGGGGCTCAGCCTGGCCGCCGCCCTGCTGTGCGCCGGGGTCGTGCGGGTCCACGGAAGCGGCGCGCTGACCGGGCTGCGCCGGTCCCTGTGCGCGGCACTGGTCGCGGGCGGCGCGGGGTGGCTGGCCGGTCGGGGGACGGCCACGGAGCTGGTCCGGGTCCTGGGGGACGGGATCGGCTGGACGGTGCTCGTCGCCGTCGCGGCGGGGTGCGCGGCGATGGCGGTCTTCGGCGGGGTGGCGGTCCTGGTGGACCGCTCCGCGCTGCGCACGGTGGCGGACCGTGCTCGGAACATTCGCGAACGAGGGAGGGGAACACGGTGAACGGCAGGATCGCGTTGGTCGTGGGGACGGTCAGCGGCGGGGTGGGTCGCCACGTGCGCTCACTGGGTGAGGGGCTGGTGGCCCGGGGGTACCGCGTGGCGGTGCTCGGGCCGCCCTCGGCCGACCGCGAGTTCGGGTTCACGTCACTGGGCATGCGCTTCTCCCCGGTCCCGATCGGGCCCTCGCCCTCCCTGGGCGACCCCGGGGTGGTGCTGCGGCTGAACGCGTCGCTGCGCGGTGCGGACGTGGTGCACGCGCACGGCCTCCGGGCCGGGGCCCTGTGCGCCCTGGCGGGGGCGCGGCCGCTGGTGGTCACCGCGCACAACGCCCCGCCCGTGGTCGGCGGGGTCCTGGGCACGGTCTACCCGGTATTGGAGCGGATCGTGGCCCACCGCGCGCAGGTGGTTCTGGGGGTCTCCGGCGACCTCGTCCGCAGACTCTCGGAGGCGGGGGCGAAGGACGCCCGGATGGCGGTGGTGGCGGCCCCGGAGACGGGCAGGCCCCTGAAGGGGCGGGCGGAGACCCGCGCCGACCTGGCGGTGGAGTCCGACCGACCGCTGCTGCTGACGGTGGCCCGGCTCGCCGAACAGAAGGGGCTGGACACCCTGCTGGCGGCGACACCGGCGATCGCGGACCGGAGCCCCGAGCCCGTGGTGGCCATCGCGGGGGACGGGCCGCTCTGGGGTGAACTACACGACACCGCCGCCGGGATACGGGGCGACGTGCGCATGCTCGGGCACCGGGCCGACGTGGCGGACCTGCTCGCGGCGGCCGACGTGTTCTGTCTCACGAGCCAGTGGGAGGGGCCCTCGCTGGTCATCATGGAGGCGCTGCGGGCCGGCCTGCCGGTGGTCTCCACCCGTGTGGGCGGCATCCCCGACCTCTACTCGGGGACGGTCCTGATGGTGCCGCCCGGTGATCCGGCGGCGTTCGCGTCGGCGGTCGGCCGGGTGCTGGACGACCCCGACCTCGCCGCCGACCTGCGGTCCCGCTCCCGGGAGGCCGCCCGGAGGCTGCCCTCGGAGGAGGAGGCGGTGGAGGCGGCGTGCTCGGTGTACAAGTCGGTGGCGCACCGGTGAGCGCGGGGCCCCGCCCCGGCACGCGGCCGGGCACGCGGCCCCGACACGGCGCGCCCGGGGTCCGGACGGCCGCCGCGCGGGATGTCCGACGGGTGCGGAAGACGTGTCTCCGGGGATGGATGGGTACCGCCGCGCGGGTGACTTCCCCAGAGAGGACTTCGATGAGATGCTGAGTACTGGTGCGGATGGCGTAACCTGTTCTGGTGCGCCCTCGGCGCCTGCTTCACCACGTGAGGGGAGTATCCCTGTCGCGGCGGTGCCGTCATCACGGAGTACAACGGCGTGCTCCCGGTTCCGTCGGTTCACGTCCTCGGACGTGAGCGGGAGAGACCTCCGGTTATCTGCTGTGCGTGCAAACTGCTCGCGCGCACCGACCGGAGGAGAATCCGTCAGTGAACGTTCCTTTGTGGGTCTGGGCCGCCACCATCGCGGCCATGGTGCTGATCCTCGCCCTGGACCTGGTGATCGTCGACCACCCGTGGAGTAAGACCAAGGGTCCCAAGGAGTTCGGGATCAAGCAGGCCTCCTGGTGGGCCGTCTTCTACATCGGCATCGCCATCGTGTTCGGCTTCGGGGTCATGTACTTCGGCAACCCGACGGCGGGCGCCGAGTACTTCGCCGGGTTCGTCACCGAGAAGAGCCTGAGCATCGACAACCTCTTCGTGTTCTACCTTCTGATGACCGCGTTCGCGGTTCCGAAGAAGTACCAGCACGAGGTCCTGCTCGTCGGCATCGTCATCGCGATCGTCATGCGCGGCTTCTTCATCGTGCTGGGCGCGCAGGTCATCAACGCCTGGAGTGAGGTCTTCTACCTCTTCGGCGTCTTCCTCATCTACACCGGCTACAAGATCGTCCGCGACCACGTCAAGGGCGACGAGGACGACAAGGACTTCACGCAGACGCCCGTCGTGCGCATGGTGAAGCGCTTCTGGCCGGTGACCGACGACTACCACGGCGCCAAGCTGACCGTGAAGCTCGACGGCCGCCGCCACGTGACCCCGATGCTGCTGGTCATCGTCGCGATCGGCGTCATCGACCTCGTCTTCGCCGTCGACTCGATCCCGGCCATCTTCGGCCTGACGCAGGACGCCTACATCGTCTTCACCGCCAACGCCTTCGCCCTCATGGGCCTGCGCCAGCTGTACTTCCTGCTGGCCGGACTGATGGACCGCCTGGCCTACATCAGCTGGGGCCTGTCCGCGATCATGGTGTTCATCGGCGTGAAGATGATCCTGCACGCGCTCCACGAGAACGGCGTGCACGTCATCGACATCGGCATCGGCACCTCGCTGACCGTGATCCTCGGCATCATGACCGTCACCATCATCGGCAGCCTGGTGAAGTCCGGCATCGACCAGCGCCGCCAGGCCGAGGTCGAGGGCAAGGACCAGGACGCCACGGCCGACCGCTCCTGACCCCGAACCACCCCGTTTCCGGACGTTCCCGGAGTCCGCTCCGGGCAACTGTGGAAACCCGCCTCGTTCGAACGGTTGTTCGTTTATAGTGGTGGTGTCCCGACGCTCACGCGCCGGGGCACCACCATTTTCGCGTGGCGGAAGAAACCGCCCCGGGTGATCGTTAGTGTGGTCGGACGGGGTGTCGTGTCACCACTCCCCGACATCCCCTGAGCGGCCCGTCTCCGGAGCCGCGGCGGCCCGCGGGGGTCCGCGACCGCCTCAACGCGAAGCCATACACGGGTCCACCGACGTCATTCGACGTGGTCCGCGTCCTGTGCGTCAGAGCCGAAGGATGTCTCACTCGATGGTCGAACAACTCGTGGTCCGTGGAGCACGGGAGCACAACCTCAAGGACGTGTCGCTGGACCTGCCGCGCGACTCCATGATCGTGTTCACCGGCCTGTCCGGTTCGGGCAAGTCCTCGCTCGCCTTCGACACGATCTTCGCCGAGGGCCAGCGCCGCTACGTCGAGTCCCTCTCCGCGTACGCCCGCCAGTTCCTTGGTCAGATGGACAAGCCCGACGTGGACTTCATCGAGGGCCTGTCCCCGGCGGTCTCGATCGACCAGAAGTCGACCAGCCGCAACCCGCGGTCCACGGTGGGCACCATCACCGAGGTCTACGACTACCTGCGCCTGCTCTGGGCCCGCGTGGGCGTTCCGCACTGTCCGGAGTGCCACCGCGAGATCGCCCGGCAGACGCCGCAGCAGATCGTCGACCGGGTCATGGAGATGACCGAGGGCACCCGCTTCCAGGTGCTCGCCCCGGTCGTGCGCGGGCGCAAGGGCGAGTACGTCGAGCTCTTCAAGGACCTCCAGTCCAAGGGCTACACGCGCGCCGTTGTCGACGGCCAGGCGGTACGACTGGACGAGGCGCCCAAGCTCGGCCGCTACGACAAGCACGACATCGCCGTCGTCGTGGACCGCCTCAGCGTCAAGCCCGGCGCCAACGGGAGGCTCACCGACTCGGTCGAGACCGCGCTCAAGCTGGCCGGCGGCACCATCGTCCTCGACTTCGTGGACCTGGAGGCCGACGACCCCGAGCGGGAGAAGGTGTTCTCCGAACACCTCTACTGCCCCTACGACGACCTCTCCTTCGAGCAGCTCGAACCGCGCTCCTTCTCCTTCAACGCGCCCTACGGCGCCTGCCCCGACTGCTCCGGCCTGGGCACCCGCATGGAGGTCGACGCGGACCTGCTGGTCCCGGACCCGGAGAAGACCCTGGCCGAGGGCGCCATCGCCCCCTGGTCGGGCGGGCCCAACGGCGGCTACTGGGAACGCATCCTCAAGGCGCTGGGCGAGGCCGTGGGGTTCGACACCGACACCTCCTGGGAGCGGCTGCCGCGCCGCGCGCGCAAGGCGATCCTGGAGGGCCACGACACCCAGGTCCACGTCAGCTACCGCAACCGGTACGGGCGCAACCGCTCGTACTACACCGAGTTCGAGGGCGTGATCCCCTGGGTGAAGCGCCGCCACTCCGAGGTGGAGAGCGACCACACCCGCGAGCGCCTGGAGGGTTACATGCGCTCGGTGCCCTGCCCCACCTGTGACGGCACCCGGCTCAAGCCGGTCGTCCTCGCGGTGACGGTGGGCGGCAAATCCATCGCGGACGTGGCCTCCATGGCGCTCGGTGAGAGCGCCGCCTTCCTGGCCGGGCTCCGGCTCTCCGACCGCGACATGGTCATCGCCGCGCAGGTGCTCAAGGAGATCAACGCCCGGCTCGGATTCCTGCTGGACGTGGGTCTGGACTACCTGAGCCTGGCCCGCTCCTCCGGGTCGCTCTCCGGCGGCGAGGCCCAGCGCATCCGGCTGGCCACCCAGATCGGCTCCGGCCTGGTGGGCGTGCTGTACGTCCTGGACGAACCCTCCATCGGCCTGCACCAGCGCGACAACGCCCGGCTGCTGGAGACCCTCCAGAGGCTGCGCGACATCGGCAACACGCTCATCGTGGTCGAGCACGACGAGGACACCATCCGCGCCGCCGACTGGGTCGTGGACATCGGCCCGGGCGCGGGAGAGCACGGCGGGCACGTCGTGGTCACGGGCATCGTGGACGAACTGCTCACCTCGGCCGACTCGCTGACCGGCGACTACCTGGCCGGGCGGCGCGCGATCGAGCTGCCCGCCGAGCGGCGTGCGCTGACCAAGGGCCACGAGCTGGTGGTCCGGGGCGCCCGGGAGAACAACCTGCACGGCATCGACGTGGCGTTCCCGCTGGGCGTGTTCACCGCGGTCACCGGTGTGTCCGGCTCGGGCAAGTCCACCCTGGTCAACGAGATCCTGTACAAGGCCCTGGCCAAGGAGCTCAACGGGGCGCGCGACGTGCCCGGCCGCCACCTGCGGGTGAACGGGATGAACAAGGTCGACAAGGTGGTGCACGTCGACCAGAGCCCGATCGGCCGCACCCCGCGCTCCAACCCGGCCACCTACTCCGGGGTCTTCGACCACGTGCGCAAGCTGTTCGCGCAGACCACCGACGCCAAGACGCGCGGCTACCAGCCCGGCCGGTTCTCGTTCAACGTCAAGGGCGGCCGCTGCGAGGCCTGTTCCGGTGACGGCACGCTCAGGATCGAGATGCAGTTCCTGCCGGACGTGTACGTGCCCTGCGAGGTCTGCCACGGCGCGCGGTACAACCGCGAGACCCTCCAGGTGAAGTACAAGGGCAAGAACATCGCCGAGGTGCTGGACATGCCGATCTCGGAGGCCCTGGAGTTCTTCGAGCCGGTCAACGCGATCCGCCGCCACCTCCAGACGCTGGCCGACGTCGGTCTGGGCTACGTGCGCCTGGGCCAGCCCGCTACGACGCTCTCCGGTGGTGAGGCCCAGCGCGTGAAGCTCGCCGCCGAGCTCCAGCGCCGCTCCACCGGCCGGACCGTGTACGTGCTCGACGAGCCCACCACCGGTCTGCACTTCGAGGACATCCGCAAGCTGCTGGGGGTCCTCAACCGGCTGGCCGACACCGGGAACACGGTGATCGTCATCGAGCACAACCTCGACGTGATCAAGACCGCCGACCACGTCATCGACATGGGTCCCGAGGGTGGTTCCGGCGGTGGCACGCTCGTGGCCGAGGGCACCCCGGAGGAGGTCGCCGCGGTCGCGGAGTCCTACACCGGGCAGTTCCTCGCCAAGATGCTCTGACCCACATTCCGGCGCCCGCACGGTCTCCGTGCGGGCGCCGTGTCATGGGCGGCTCCTCCCTGGGCGGGCGCCGTGATCGGTACAGTCGGAGGTGCCCCGCTCCCCGCCACCCTCGGAGGTCGACCTCTCCCATGAACGCCTCACCGCCCCCGAACGGACACCCCTGGCCGCAGGAGGGTCCGCCCGCTCCGGGACCGGGCGGGGCGTACGCGCCCCAGGGCGTTCCGGTGGACGGGGGTGTCCACCCGCTGGCGTCGTGGTCGTCCCGGGCCGCCGCCCGCTGCATCGACGCGGTCGTGATCGCGCTGCCCGCGCTCCTGGTCAGCGTGGTCCTCACCCTCACCTGGGCCGGATCCCAACTCGTGTTCGGCGGCTCGACCCAGGACATCGAACACCGCTTCTGGTTCATCCTCTGGCCGGTCATGTTCGTGCTCCACACCGCCTACGAGACCTACGCGGTCCACCGCTGGCAACAGACGTACGGCAAGCGCCGGATGGGGATCAAGGTGGCCCCACTGTCCGCCGAGGGCGGGCTCGGCCCGATCCGCCTCTCCGCCGTGACCGTACGAGCGGCCCTGTACGGCTTCCCGATCCTGCTGTTCTTCACCCGGGGCCTCTGGATCGTGCTGATCGCCGTGATGGCGCTGCTGATCGGCGGCATGGCCGCCTGGAACCGGCCGAACCGGCAGGGCCTGCACGACAGGATCGCCGGAACGGTGGTCCTCAACGTGCGGTCGCGGTGAGCCCGGCCAGGCAGGCTGTCCCCATGCTTGGACGACTGCGTGCGGTGACCGTTGACTGCCCCGACCCCGGGGCCCTGGCCGACTTCTACTCCGAACTCCTGGGGCTTCCGGTCACCAGACGTGACCGTGACTGGGCGGGGATCGGTGACGGGACCCGGCCGGTGATCGACTTCCAGCGGGTGGACGATCACCCGGCCCCCGCCTGGCCGGACCCCGAGAGGCCCCAACAGATGCACTTCGAGATCGTGGTCGAGGACATCGACGCCGCCCACGAGCGAGTGCTGGAGCTTGGCGCGCGCCTGCTGGCCGTCTCCGAGGAGCGGCCCGACAACCTGTACCGGGTCTACGCCGACCCGGCCGGTCACCCGTTCTGCCTGGAGTTCACGGCGTGACCACCCGACGGCCAGCGGAGGCGCGTGGCCCGTTCTGGTCTTCGCTGCATGAGTAGCGGTTCCACCTTCCAGCGGCTACGCCCTGCCCTCAGCCGCGCACCCCCGATCGACGCACGGCACCCCCCAAAGAGACACACCGCCCCTGGGCGGGGGCGGTGCTACCAACACCACGCCGAGGGCTTGAGATCCACGCCGTGCTAGGACCAGAAATGATTCCGGCGAACACATTGCCGCGGTCTTGGTCGCTGCTGGCCACGAGTTGTCCGACCGGACATGCCGCGGCACCCTCCAGCGCTTCCGTGGCCTACTGGCGATGCAGGAGGGCGTGGCGGCGTAACAACCGCCCAGACGACATGAGGGCGGGCCCTGTATGTTGAGGTCGTTCTCACACGCGGCCTACTTCGGAGGCTTGGAGTCCCGCGCTTCGTGCATCCACGACAGCGGCGACCGGTCAAGGGCCAACTTCGCGAGCCGCTGCGCGCTGTCAGTCCTCAGTGCGGCGAGGGAAGTGTCGATCCACGCCTGTGTGTCCGTGCCTTGCTCCCGGTACTCCACCGCCTGCAACAAGCATTCGAGCTTGTCGGCATCCTTCGCGCACCGCGCCTCAGCAGACTCCTTCGCCTCGTACTCCGCCTCCGCGCCACCAATGAGCCGGGCCAGCCCCTCTGGCATCCCCGACACCTGGTCCGCCGTCACCTCGGCGTTCGAGGACGCCTTCAGATACCGCTTCCCGATGTACGGGATGTCCGTCAGCCGCGTCTCCTGCGTGTCGTGGAACAGGGCCAAGAAGGCGGCGCGCTCCGGGTTCGCGCCTTCGAGCTCCGCGATGACGGCCGCTGTGAGGGCGGTGCGGTGCGAGTGGTCCGCTATCGACTCCGGCTCCGGGACACCGGCCACCACCCACCCGGTCCGCTTGTAGCGTTTGAGGAGACCCGCCTCGTACAGGAAGTCCAGTGCCCGCACGTCCTGCTGCTGACCCATTCAGGGGACCCTTCTAACGCCGTTGAACCGTCCGAAGAGCGTAGGACACTTCCTCCAGTTCGCGCTTCGACTGGGGCGAGATCGTGGCCTCTGACAGCATCCGGCCAACCGACTCGATGAGGTCGTCCGCGATCTTCTTTGTCAGCAGCCCCGACTTGCGGATGATCAATGCCCACAGGGTGTGGCAGACGACGTCGACGTAGACGTTGTCCGGGGTCAACCGGGCGGCGAGGTGTTTAAGCAGGCGGTCGCCGTGCCACGAGTCGATGTCGAGCTCGACCATGAACGTGTCTGCCAGCTGGGGATCGCTGATCTCCCCGAGCCAGTACGCCCAGTAGTTGAGGTTCGCGATCTCGCAGGCGTCCGTCGAAATGTGGACGTCGATGAACGACGGAGGCGCCTCCTCGTCGCCCGTGCGCGCGAGCGTGTGCGCCCCAGAGCGCACCACCGCCCACGACGGGGTCCATTCCACCTCCGAACCGAGGCGGCGCTGTTCGGCGCGCTGCATCACCGCCAGCCACTCCACGGTTTCCGAGCTCTTGTCGAACCCGGCGACGTAGTGGGCCTGGCGGCGAAGGAGAGCCCCCTTTACGGAGCCCTTCGCGGCCTGCTCCGCAGCAGCCTGGAGGTGGGACACCATGTGGCGGCGTTCGTCCGCGCTCATGTCCGGGCCAGACCCCGATGGGCCACGCCTCCGCAGTGGTGCGACTTCCTTCATCTGGTTCGGGACGTCCCCCGTGAACGGCCACGCCACCAGTTCCGTGAACGGGCGGGTGATCACCCACGTGGCGAGTGGGTGGTTCTCCAGGTCGATCGACCTGTCCGCGGTCATCACGTACCCGAGGAAACGGTCGGCCTCCATCCCGGTGTCCAGCTGCCCGAGGAGCTTCGGTGACGACCCCAGCCGTAGTAGCAGGTGCCTCAGCTTCAGATACGCGCCTGCGGAAATGGCCATGAGCGGGCGGCGCCCCGACTCCCATCCTTGGAGCGTGGACACGTCCACCCGGGCCTTCTCGGCCAACTGTTCCTGGGTGAGGCCGACTGTCTGCCGGATCGTCTTCAGGACGTACCCCGACACCCTCCCTTCCCGCTCCGCGTCAGGCCGTGGGAGCGAACTCTGACCGGCAGTCAGGGTCGAAGACGCGGTGCGCTTGGCCATGGGGCTTCTCCGAGGGGGTGACTCGTACTCCCGGTCCGTGGTCCGGTCGCACGGCGGTCCGTAGCGTCATAGCCACAGTACAGAGCAGCCGATTCCAGGTGAGGCGATGACGGTGAGCGCAGACGATACGGGGTCCGCGTACGAGCGGATCGCAGCGAACCACCCGCGCCCCGCCCCGGCACCCCGAGCTATCCGTGCTCCTGACGGTCCTCGACGGCCTGGGCCTGGTGGTGGCGTGATGGAGGGATCGCGCTGCACCTCCACTGCCCTCGACGCCAGCGGCACGCCGCGCTCGTGCACCCTGACGATCGGGCACGAGGGCGACCACCGTGGGAGGGGACGCCAGCACCTGGCCGGACCCGTGGCGAGTCCGCGCCGACCCCTGAGCTCCTGGAGGAGTCCCTCCGCGCCCACCACGGTGAGCCCACGCCGTCCCGCCCATAGTTCCCACCCTCACCACATGGCACCCACAGCACAGAGAGAGGACCCGACATGGACATTGACATGGGCGACTTCCCGGAGGTCTTGGAGGTCATGGAGAGGCAGCCCCTCCTGGCCGCCCAGCCGGAGGAGGAGATGGTGGCCGTTGTGTCCCCGCCGGAATGGCGGCGCGAGATGACGCCCGCGTAGGAGCACCCGAGTGAGCACGCGAACTCCCGACCCCCTAGCGCCCGTGGAGCTGTTGACTCCGGCCGAGGTCGCCACCATGTTTCGGGTCGACCCCAAGACCGTGACCCGGTGGGCCAAAGCGGGAAAACTCCAATCCATTTGCGCCCTGGGTGGACATCGGCGCTACCGCAGCGACCAGGTCAAGGCCCTTCTGGGCGGCTTCGCCGGCTAAGAGTCAGTCCGACTCCCGCGTGTCAGGTGCCCTCTCCTGGGCCGCGGGTCCCACACCCCTGTAACAGGGAAAGGAGGTGAGACGACATGGACCGCTGCGAGAAGTGCGGTGAGCCCTGCAAGGGCAGGCTCTGCGGTGACTGCAAGGCCCCGAAGTAGTTGGCACTCGGCCGAGTTCCCGCCGAAGTGGCGACACCCCGTGATGACTTCGTGAGATCACTGCATCAGGAGGCACCCCCGTGACGATCACCCGAGAGATCCATATCCCCGAGGCCGCTCCCCCGTTGCGGTTCGTCTGGTTGGAGATCACCGGTAAGTGCCAACTCGCGTGTACGCACTGCTACGCCGACAGCGGCCCCAATGGCGACCACGGCACCATGTACACCGCAGACTGGCGGCGCGTGATCGACGACGTCGCCGACGCCGGGGCCGGACTGGTTCAGTTCATCGGTGGCGAACCCACCTTGCATCCGGACCTGTCCGACCTGATCGGCCACGCCCTCAGCCGTGGGCTGGAGGTCGAGGTGTTCAGCAACCTCGTGCACGTTCCCACCGCGTTGTGGGAGGTGTTCGCGCGCCCCGGGGTGCGGCTGGCCACGTCCTGGTATTCCGACGACCCGGCCGAGCACGAGAAGATCACCAAGCGGCCGACCCACGCGCGCACGCTGGCCAACATCACCGAAGCCCGACGCCGCCACATCCCCCTGCGGGCCGGGGTCATCGGTGTTCTGGAATCCCAGCGCAGCGACCAGGCGCGCGCCCAGCTCGACACCCTCGACCTGGGGGAAGTGCGATACGACGACCTGCGCGGTGTCGGCCGGGGCGCCTCGACCGACGCCGAACCCGACACCTCGGTTCTGTGCGGCCGGTGCGCCCACGGCAACCTGGCCGTGGCCCCGAACGGTGAGGTGTGGCCGTGCGTGTTCACCCGCTGGTTGTCGGTGGGCAACGTGCGGGAACAGTCCTTGAACGAGATCATGACCAGTGAGCGGATGGCGACCGTGGTCGGCCAGCTGCGGGCCGACTTCGCCGCTGGTCCGTGCGTGCCGGACATGTGCGACCCCCAGTGCGGTCCCTCGTGCAGCCCGGCATGTACGCCGACCGGTTGCACTCCGACTGGTGGGTGCGCACCGGACTACAGGTAAGGAATCACGCGTGTTCGTCCAAGGCATCGACCTCCCGACCGGGCTCGACACACCGGACCCGGCCGAGTGGCCCTACTCGGTCCCGGCCGTGGGCGGCCTGCTCTCCGAACCGATGGAGTTCCGAGAGCCGGTGACCTTTCTCGTCGGTGAGAACGGGTCCGGTAAGTCCACGCTCGTGGAAGGAATCGCCGAAGCTTACGGACTGGACGCGCGCGGCGGAAGGGCCGGACGCAAGTACGCCAACAACCGCCCCAAGGGCGTCTTGGGGGAGCGTTTGCGCCTGGACCTGACGCAACGCGGCGCCCGGCAGAAACAGGCCGGGCGTCGCGCCCAGACCGGCTACTTCCTGCGTGCCGAAACCACCTTCGGATTTGCCGAGGCGGTGTCGGGGATGCACGGATACTGGGACGAGAACCTGGCCGAACACTCCCACGGTGAAGGGTTCCTGATCATCCTCCAGACCATGTTCGACAAGCCCGGCCTGTACCTCATGGACGAACCCGAGGCCGCTCTCAGCTTCATGTCGTGCCTGCGCCTGGTCGGACTCATGCACGACCTCGCGCAGTCCGGATCACAGATCATCTGCGCCACGCACAGCCCGATCCTGTCCGCCCTACCAGGCACGGACGTGATCGAGGTCGGAGACCACGGCTCACGCCGCACCACCTGGGCTGATCTGGAGATGGTCGACCACTGGCGCCGCTATATGTCCGACCCCGGCCGGTACCTGCGTCATATCGTCGACCCATGACCACCGCCCAGGACCTGGCCGACCAACGCCACCGCGACCACATGCGAACCCTGCTCGCCCAGGCCACCGAGGAGTTCGGGCTCACCCCGACCGGGGAACCGGTGTTCGGGTGGCGAGACCGCACGGTCGGCGCCCCCGCGCGGGGCCCGCACGGATACCTGTGGGTACGGGTCACCACCGAATTCCCTCGGTGGGCCCAGGGGGAGTCCTGGACCGGCAACGCTGACGCCAACGCACTCACCGGGATTCCCCGCCCCGAGGTCGTCGAGGTCACCGAGTGGGACGACCCACCTCGACGGGTCCGCGCCGAGGCCGCGACCATGCTCCCCGGGGACGTCTGCTCGCCAACGCCCTTCCTCCAGGACCTCCCCGAAGTGGGAGATGGCTGGTGGTCTGACCTGCGTGCTGCCCTCGACCGGCTGGCGGAGCATGACACGACCCGGGTCGCGGTCGACCAGGACACTGTCACGCGGCGCCTGGCCGTGTTCTTCGGTGACGCCATCGACCCGACCGTCACGCACTGGACAACCGCGCACGCTGACCTGCACTGGAACAACCTGCTTGGCCCCAGCCTGGGCGTCTTGGACTGGGAACTCTGGGGAGGCGCCCCGGCCGGACTCGACACGGCCACCCTGTACTGCCACAGTCTCGCCCACCCTGAGACCGCCGAGCAGGTACACCAGGTGTTCGCTGACCAACTCGACACTCCGGACGGAGTGCGCGCCCAGCTCTTCGTCATCGCCCGCCTCCTTCTGCGGATCGAGCACGGAGACGACCCGGCGGTCGCAACCCTGCTGCACCGGCGGGCACGCGAGCTGCTGGGCGGATGAACGACCACGTCGCCCCGCTCCACCTTCACGGTGGAGCGGGGCGACGTCGCGTGAGGGGCTCGCCGAACGCAAGTGCGATTCTGGACGTTGACCTACTACTTCTCCACGCGGTGGTGGACGTTGGGCGGCCACGGCCATGAGGGCGCCGCTCCCAGCGGCGGTGCCGACGGTGGCGAGGGTGAGCACCCCGCCGTCGATTACCAGAGCAGAGACCGAAGTGGCGGCGCCGACGAGCGTGGTCACGGCGAGCGCCTTGAGATTCCTGTGGTGGTGGAGTGCGGTCCCAGATGACGTTGCTGAGGTGATGTCGTCGAGCAGGTCGCTCAGGACTTCGGCGGAGACGCTGTCGAGGGTCTGAGGGAGGCCTTGCACGGCCAGGTGGCCATCGACCCGGCGCAGGCTGGTAGTTGGGATCGTGTACTCGCTGGCGGGTCTTCTGCCCTGCTTCTCAGTGGCGATCCCGGCACGGAGGGCTCTGACCCAGTTTGCCAAGGTTCGTGAGGGGGCTGGTCCCATCGGTTTTCGGTATCTGCCACTCCCGTGGCCGAGGCGGTCGACATACGGCGATAGTGCCGCCAACAACGGTCGTGCTCACGACCGCGTCGCCTCGAAGCTCACGAAGTCGCAGTTCAGGACCCGCGTAAGACTTACAGGCGCGCTGTACTACAGTTCGTAGTGGAATTCAGGCGCAGGTGAGGAGCGTTCGGTCGTGGCTGGAACGAGGACATGCGGGTGCGGGGTGAGCAGGCGTCGTCTGCTCGGAACGGCGGGGGCGGCGGCCGCCGTGACCGCCGTGAGCGCCTGTGGTCAGCCTCCCAACCCCCAGGAGGTGCGCCGGGGTCACGTGGTCGGTCAGACCACGGACGTGCCCGAGGGCGGCGGAGCGGTGTTCAGCCACAGCAAGCTGGTGGTGACCCAGCCCGAGGAGGGTGAGTACAAGGCCTTCAGCGCCGCCTGCACCCACGGCGGCTGCACGGTCCAGGAGGTGGAGGACGAGGTCATCCGCTGCCTGTGCCACGGGAGCGAGTTCGACATCGTCTCCGGCGAGGTCGTGACCGGCCCGGCGGAGGACCCCCTGGAGGAGTTCACCGTCACCATTGACGGGACCGACATCATCCTCGACTGACCCCGGGGCCACACACGACGGAGCCCCACCGAGAGTTCGGTGGGGCTCCGTCGTGTGTGCGGTCGGTCAGACCTCTTCGGGGTTGCCCGACTGCGCCGAACCGTTGCCGTCGTCATGGGCCGTGTCCGAGGAGGCGGGGGCCGCCCGGCGGAACGCCGAGGTCGGGAACTGCGCCGCGTAGTCGGACTCCTCCGCGCCGCTGATGAACTCCGTGCGGTTGCGCGGCAGGGACTCGGGGTAGTTGGTGGCCAACCAGGTGACCAGGTGCTCGCGGATCTCGCACGCGATGTTCCACTGGTTGCCGGTGTCGGAGGCGGTGGCCACCACCCGGACCATGACCTCACCGGTGTCGGTGATGTCCACGACCTGGCAGGACCAGCTGCGCCCGTCCCAGAACCTGCTGGACGTGATCAGGCGGCCGGTCTCCTCGCGCAGGTCCCCGATGGGCACCTCCCAGTCGAGGGGGAGCTGGACCTTGGCGGTGATGTTGGTCCCGGCCTTGGTCCAGTTCTCGAAGCTGGTGGTGGTGAAGTTGGCGACCGGGACCACCAGGCGGCGCTCGTCCCAGATCTTGATGGTGACGTTGACGAGGCTGAGCTCCTCGACGCGGCCCCACTCGCCCTCGACCACCACGACGTCCCCGATGCGCAGGGCGTCACTGAAGGCCAGCTGGAGTCCGGCGAAGAGGTTGCCCAGGGTCGACTGGGCGGCGACACCGGCGACGATACCGATGACACCGGCCGAGGCCAGGAGCCCGGCGCCGAGTGCGCGGACCTCGTCGAAGGTGAAGAGGATCGACGCGATCGCCAGGACCACGATGATCGAGGTGATGACCCTGCGCAGCAGGCGTACCTGGGTCTGGAGCCGGCGGGCCCGGCGGTCGGCGTCGCCGTTGCGCGCGGAGAGGCGCTCCAGCACCATGTCGGTGGCCGCGTAGGCCAGACTGATCCCGAGGGCGGTCAGGGTACCGATCATCAGGATCGTCATCGCGTGGTCGATGGTCTGGAAGGTGCTCCAGGCCACGTCTCCCCGACTGGGGAGCGCCAGGTTGGCACCGGCGACCGCCGCGGCGGTGTACGCGGTGACCGCCGAGCGCGAGACCACGTAGCGGGCCATCGGCCAGACCTTGCCCAACTTGTGGTTGAGCAGCCACTGGAGGATGAAGACCAGGGCCATCGAGACCGAGACGGCGATGCCGATCGCGATCCATTGGGAGACGGACACGTCGAAGCGCCCCCTTGTCGTTCATGTCGGGAAGTTCAGCTGTACCCGCCCAACCTAGACCATGCAGATATCCAATCGTGACGTTTGCTTGGACTGATTCCTCCGGAGTGACCCGCTCCACGGGGGCGCATCGCACGGACCGGTGGCCGTCTGTCCCCGGGAGCGACCAGAATGGGGGTATGGCTGCGACTCCTCACCTGCGCCCCGCCCCCGGCTCCATCCCGACCGAGCCGGGCGTCTACCGATTCCGGGACGCCTCCGGCCGGGTCATCTACGTGGGCAAGGCCAAGAACCTGCGGTCGAGGCTGTCCTCCTACTTCCGGGACTTCGCCGGACTGCACCCCCGCACCCAGCAGATGGTCTCCACCGCCGCCGACGTCGACTGGACGATCGTCGGCACCGAGGTCGAGGCCCTCCAGCTGGAGTACTCCTGGATCAAGCAGTACGATCCGCGCTTCAACGTCAAGTACCGCGACGACAAGAGCTACCCCTACCTGGCGGTGACCCTCAACGAGGAGTTCCCCCGGGTCCAGGTGATGCGGGGCGCCAAGCGCCGTGGCGTGCGCTACTTCGGCCCCTACTCCCACGCCTGGGCCATCCGCGAGACCGTCGACCTGCTGCTGCGGGTCTTCCCCGTGCGCACCTGCTCGCCCGGGGTGTTCCGGGGCGCCCGCAACAGCGGCCGCCCCTGCCTCCTCGGCTACATCGGCAAGTGCGTGGCGCCCTGCGTGGGCCGCGCCAGCCCCGAGGAGCACCGCGAACTGGCAGAGGACTTCTGCTCCTTCCTGGCCGGGGACACCGGGCGCTTCATCCGTCAGCTGGAGACCCGGATGACCGAGGCGGCCCAGGAGATGGAGTACGAGCGGGCCGCGCGCATCCGCGACGACATCGAGGCCCTGCGCGCCGCCCTGGAGAAGCAGGCCGTGGTCCTGCCCGACTCCACCGACTGCGACGTCATCGCCATGTCCGACGACCCCCTGGAGGCGGCGGTCCAGATCTTCCACGTGCGGGGCGGCCGGATCCGCGGCCAGCGCGGCTACGTGGTGGACAAGGTGACCGACGCCAGTCCCGGGGAGCTCATGCAGAACTTCCTCCGCCAGCTCTACGGCTCGCTGGACGGGGCCGAGGAGACCGAGGGCACCGGCACGTCGATCCCGCGTGAGGTCCTGGTCTCCCACGAGCCGGACGACCCCGACGCCGTGGCGAGCTGGCTGGCCGAGCACCGGGGCGCGGCGGTGGACCTGCGTGTGCCCCGGCGCGGCGACAAGAAGTCCCTCATGGAGACCGTGGACAAGAACGCCCGCGAGGCGCTGGCCCGGCACAAGACCCACCGCGCCGGAGACCTGAGCACCCGGGGCCGCGCCCTCAACGAGATCCAGGAGGCGCTGGACCTGCCCGAGGCGCCGCTGCGCATCGAGTGCTTCGACATCTCCAACCTCCAGGGCGAGCACGTGGTGGCCTCGATGGTGGTCTTCGAGGACGGTCTGGCCCGCAAGTCCGAGTACCGGCGGTTCTCCGTGCGCGGCAGCGGGGCCGGGGGAGCGGAACAGCACGACGTGGCCGCCATGTACGAGGTGGTCAGGCGACGGTTCCGCCGCTACCTGGAGGAGAGCGCCCGCGCCGGCGAGGTGGCCCGGATGGGCGGTACCGACGACCACGCGGACACCGACGGCCACGGGGTCACGGGCGGGAGCGGCACCTCCGAGGAGCCCGCGCCCGGCAAATTCGCCTATCCGCCTAACCTGGTGGTGGTGGACGGTGCCCGCCCGCAGGCGGAGGCGGCGCGGCGGGCGTTGGACGAACTCGGCATCGAGGACGTGGCCGTCTGCGGTCTGGCCAAGCGCCTGGAGGAGGTGTGGCTGCCCGACGACGAGGACCCGGTGATCCTCCCGCGCGCGGGTGAGGGCCTCTACCTGCTCCAGCGCGTCCGCGACGAGGCCCACCGATTCGCCATCCAGTACCACCGGCAGAAGCGCGCCAAGGCGCTCACCGGGAGCAGTCTGGACGAACTTCCGGGCCTGGGCCCGGCGCGCAGGACCGCCCTCATCAAGGAGTTCGGTTCGGTGCGCAGACTCGCTTCGGCGAGTGTCGAGGAGATCGCGGCGGTACCGGGGATCGGCCCCAAGCTGGCCGAGTCCGTACACGCACATCTGTCCGGTGGCCCCGGCCGGAGGGATGCGGAGGGTGACGGGGCGACGGCAAGGCAAGGCACAGACGGGGGAGGAGACACATGACGGTCGAACTGGGCGGGGAGCTACCGCCCGACGTGGTCATCGTCACCGGGATGTCCGGTGCGGGTCGAAGCACGGCGGCCAGGGCCCTGGAGGACCTGGACTGGTTCGTGGTGGACAACCTGCCACCGGGGCTGCTGCCGACGATGATCGAGCTCGCGGGCCGCACGCACGGGGCGGTGCCCCGGGTCGCGGTGGTGGTGGACGTGCGTTCGCTCGCGTTCACGGAGGACCTGCTGTCCACGGTGGAGGAGCTGCGCAAGCGCGACATCACCGCGCGGGTGCTGTACCTGGAGGCCGGTGACGACGCCCTGGTGCGCCGCTTCGAGGGGGTCCGCCGCCCGCACCCCCTCCAGGGCGACGGGCGCCTGACCGACGGCATCGACCGCGAGCGCGAGACCCTGCGCGCGATCCGCGGCGAGGCCGACCTGGTCATCGACACCTCCCAGCTCAACGTGCACCAGCTCAAGGCGCGGGTGATCGGCTTCTTCGGGGAGAGCGACGAGGTGCGTCCGCGCGCCAACGTGGTCTCCTTCGGGTTCAAGCACGGTCTGCCGGTCGACGCCGACCTGGTCCTGGACTGCCGGTTCCTGCCCAACCCGCACTGGGTGCCGGACCTGCGGCCCATGAACGGCCGGGACGAGCCGGTCCGGGACTACGTGCTCTCCCAGGACGGCGCGCAGGAGATGCTGGAGGCGTACTCGGAGGTCCTGAAGCTGACCATCGCCGGGTACCAGCGCGAGGGCAAGCACTACATGACCCTGGCGGTGGGCTGTACCGGCGGCAAGCACCGCAGCGTGGCCATGGCGGAGCAGTTCGGTGAACGGCTGCGGGCGCAGGGCGTCGACGTGCACGTGGTCCACCGGGACGTGGGCCGGGAGTGACACGCGCTCCGGCGGGCACGGAAGCGTCGGCGGCGGCACCCGGGGGCTCGCGCCCCCGGGCCACCGAGGTGACCCGCGCCACTGGCGTGATCGTGTCCGAGCCGCTCACGGCCGGTCACGCCTCCCTCTGACATCCTGGTGCCCGTGGACACGCCAGGCCCTCAGGTGAACCGAATCGCCAATAATGGCGTCTTCCCTTACATTGGCCCGGTCATTGTTGGTGCCGGTCCGCCAAGGGATCGGGACACGGCGGGCCGGGGGCGTGGGTCGGCCGTTCGCACGCCCCCTTCCGGGGCGGGCCGACGCGACCGCCGGACACGGGACGAGGGGGCAGGCCAAAGGCATGTCGAACAGCACCGATCCGGACGGGGACGACGCCTCACGGCCGCCCCGGGTGGTCGCGCTGGGGGGCGGGCACGGCCTGCACGCCTCCCTGTCTGCGCTGCGCAGGGTGACCACGGACGTCACCGCGATCGTGACCGTCGCCGACGACGGCGGCTCCAGCGGCCGCCTGCGCGAGGAACTGGGCGTGCTTCCGCCCGGTGACCTGAGGATGGCCCTGGCCGCGCTGTGCGGGGACGACGAGTGGGGGCACACCTGGAGCCAGGTGCTCCAGCACCGGTTCCGCTCGGAGGGGGACCTGCACGGCCACGCGGTCGGCAACCTGCTGATCGTCGCCCTGTGGGAACTGCTCGGCGACTCGGTGGCGGGGCTGGACTGGGTGGGCCAGCTGCTGGGCGCCCACGGCCGGGTCCTGCCGATGTCGTCCGTGCCGCTGGAGATCTCGGCGGAGGTGGCCGGGATCGACCCCGGTGAACCCGACGCGCTCACCACGGTGCGCGGGCAGGTGGCGTGCGCCAGCACCAGCGGCCGGGTGCGCTCCATCTCGCTGATCCCCGAGGACCCCCCGGCGAGTCCGCAGGCGGTCAAGGCCGTGCGGGAGGCCGACTGGGTGGTCTTCGGTCCGGGATCGTGGTTCACCAGCGTGCTGCCGCACCTGCTGGTTCCGGAGCTGGCCCACGCCCTGGTCACCACGCGCGCCCGGCGGCTGGTGGTGCTGAACCTGTCACCCCAGCAGGGGGAGACCGACGACTTCCGCCCCGAGACCTACCTCGAGGTGCTCCACGAGCACGCGCCCAAGCTGGGCGTGGACGTGGTGCTGGCCGACTCCGGCACGGTGGAGGAGGTCGGCCCGCTCCTGTCCGCCGCCCACCAGCTCGGCGGGCGGCTCGAACTGGCCGACCTGAGCCGGGGGGACGGCACCCCGCGCCACGACGCCGACAAGCTGGCCGCCGCCCTGGAGCACGTCCTGGAGGACTGACCCCGAGTCTCCCGATGTTGGTACCGGGCTGGGGTGCCCGTGACCGGGGGCGGGGAAGGGTGGGCGCATGGCTGATCACCGCATCCACCTGGAACGCGTCTACGACGAGGTTCGTGCCGAGAAGCACCCCGGGCAGGGGGAGGAGCCCCCGCCCGGGCCCCGGTTCCTGGTGGACCGGCTCTGGCCCCGAGGGGTGAGCAAGAGCGCGGTCGACGGGGACGAGTGGGTCAAGGACGTCGCGCCCAGTCCGCATCTGCGTACCTGGTTCGGGCACGACCCGGGCCGTTTCGAGGAGTTCTCCCGCCGCTACCGGGCCGAGCTGGAGGCCCACCCGGAGGTCCTGGCCCCGATCCTCGACGCGGCCCGGACGGGGCCCGTCACGCTCCTGTACGCGGCCAGGGACACCGAGCACAACCACGCCGTCGTGCTGAGGGACCACCTGGAGTCGCTCCTGAACTCCTCCCAGGAGTCCGGGAGCAATTGACCGCACACCGTCACGAAGGGCGACACGCCGCCTGTGAGCTGGGCTTGAGGAAGCGCGACACGCCGTGCGGGGGTCGGCGTAAAGGCGCGCGTCACGTAGTCTGCACCGAGAGACAGCCGCCCAGGGAACAGCCCGTGGCGGCACCCGGCGCCCGGGTGTGCGGTGCCGGTGTTCTGCCAGTTCAAGGGGAGGATCGCGGCGATGGCGATGACCGGCGTGGTGAAGGATGAGCTGAGCCGACTGGCGATCCTCAAGCCATGCTGCCGCAAGGCGGAGGTGTCCACCATCCTGCGGTTCACCGGTGGCCTGCACCTCGTGGGCGGCCGGATCGTGATCGAGGCCGAACTCGACACGGGCGCGGCCGCGCGGCGGCTGCGCAAGGACATCTCGGAGGTCTTCGGGCACGAGTCCGAGGTCGTCGTGCTCTCCCCGAGCGGACTGCGCAAGGGCAACCGGTACGTGGTGCGGGTGATCAAGGACGGTGAGTCCCTGGCCCGCCAGACCGGGCTGGTCGACAACAACGGGCGTCCCGTGCGCGGCCTGCCCCGCCACGTGGTGGCGGGCGGTGCCTGCGACTCCGAGTCCGCCTGGCGCGGCGCCTTCATCGCGCACGGCTCCCTGACCGAGCCGGGTCGTTCCATGTCCCTCGAGGTCACCTGCCCCGGTCCGGAGGCCGCGCTGGCCCTGGTCGGTGCGGCCCGACGCCTCAAGGTGCACGCCAAGGCCCGCGAGGTGCGCGGCGTGGACCGGGTGGTGGTGCGCGACGGCGACTCCATCGGCGCGCTGCTGACCCTGCTGGGCGCCCACCAGAGCGTCCTGGCCTGGGAGGAGCGCCGGATGCGCCGGGAGGTGCGGGCCACCGCGAACCGGCTCGCCAACTTCGACGACGCCAACCTGCGGCGCAGCGCCCGGGCGGCGGTCGCGGCGGGCGCGCGGGTCGAGCGGGCCCTGGAGATCCTGGGGGAGGAAGCCCCCAAGCACCTGGTGGCCGCCGGGCAGCTGCGCCTGGCCCACAAGCAGGCGTCCCTGGAGGAGCTGGGACAGCTCTCGGTCCCGCCGCTGACCAAGGACGCCATCGCCGGGCGCATCCGCAGGCTGCTGGCCATGGCCGACAAGCGGGCCAGTGACCTGGGCATCGAGGGAACCGAGGCGAACCTCACTCCCGACATGCTCGTCCCCTGACCGGTCTGGGGCGCAATCGCGCCGGAACGCGGCCGTGACACCGATGTTCGGCTTTGTTAACTGGGAAAACTCCCGGATAACTTCCGAAAATGGTATAGACCTCTCCGCTTCACGGTGTCAGGATGGTCGCGAATCCGCGAGGGCGCGACGGGTGGCTGGACGGGGGTGAGAACGGCTCCCCGCCGACACTCCGCTAGGCTCTTTGTGAACACCTGTTACGCGTTCACGCTGTTCAACACGGTCGTGCCGGCCGTACCAGTCCGGTGCTCCGGGAACAGCCCACACGCTCGGGTGAAACTGCTGTGCGACATATGAGGAGATTGGTTCCGTGACCATCCGTGTAGGCGTCAACGGCTTCGGTCGGATCGGCCGCAACTTCTGGCGCGCGGTCGCCGCTGGCGGCAGCGACATCGAAATCGTCGCGGTCAACGACCTCACCGACACCAAGACGCTCGCGCACCTGCTCAAGTACGACACGGTGCTCGGCACCCTCGACGGCGACGTCGAGGTCGGTGACGACTTCATCCGCGTCGGCGACAAGACCATCAAGGTCCTCGCCCAGCGCGACCCCGCCCAGCTGCCCTGGGGCGAGCTCAACGTCGACGTCGTCGTCGAGTCCACCGGTATCTTCACCAAGGCCGAGGACGCCCGGAAGCACATCAGCGCCGGCGCCAAGAAGGTCATCATCTCCGCCCCGGCCAAGGGCGAGGACATCACCATCGTGATGGGCGTCAACGACGACAAGTACGACGCCGCCAACCACGACATCATCTCCAACGCCTCCTGCACCACGAACTGCGTGGCGCCCATGGCGAAGGTCCTCAAGGACGCCTTCGGCATCCAGCAGGGCTTCATGACCACGGTCCACGCGTACACGAACGACCAGGTCATCCTGGACTTCCCGCACAAGGACCTGCGTCGCGCCCGCGCTGCCGCGCAGAACATCATCCCGACCAGCACGGGTGCGGCCAAGGCCACGGCCCTGGTCATCCCCGAGCTCGCGGGCAAGCTGGACGGCATGGCCATGCGCGTCCCCGTGCCGGACGGCTCCGCCACCGACCTGGTCGTCACCGTGGACCGTGAGGTCACCAAGGACGAGGTCAACGCCGCGTTCAAGGCCGCGGCCGAGGGCCCGCTCAAGGACGTCCTGGTCTACACCGAGGACGAGATCGTCTCCTCCGACATCGTCGGCACCTCGCCCTCCTGCACCCTGGACGCCGGGATGACCATGGTCTCCGGCAACCAGGTCAAGATCCTGGGCTGGTACGACAACGAGTGGGGCTACTCCAACCGCCTGGTCGACCTGGCCAAGCTGGTCGGCTCCAACCTGTGACCGACGGGTCCCGACCCGTGGCGGCGCACGCCTGACCCGGCACCCCTTCCGCCCCCGCGCGGTGGGGGTGCCGTCGCGTGCGCGCCCTCCCAGACTTCGACACCCCAACGAGGAGACCAGCATGCGGACGATCGACGACCTTGACGTCTCCGGCAAGCGCGTGTTCGTCCGGGCCGACCTGAACGTGCCCCTGGACGGTGACCGCATCACCGACGACGGGCGCATCCGCGCGGCCCTGCCGACCATCGAGAAGCTCCGTGAGCGCGGCGCGCGCGTCATCGTCGCCGCCCACCTGGGCCGCCCCAAGGGCGCCCCGGACCCCCAGTACTCCCTGCGCCCCGTCGCCGCCCGCCTCGGTGAGCTGCTCGGCACCGAGGTCGCCTTCGCCGCCGACACCGCCGGGGAGTCCGCCCGCGCCACCTCCGCCGCCCTCGGGGACGGAGAGGTCGCGCTGCTGGAGAACGTGCGCTTCGAGCCCGGCGAGACCAGCAAGGACGAGGCCGAGCGCGGCGAGCTCGCGGACCGCTTCGCGCAGCTCGCGGACCTGTACGTGGGCGACGCCTTCGGCGCCGTGCACCGCAGGCACGCCAGCGTCTACGACCTGCCCGGCAAGCTCCCGCACGCCGTCGGCGGCCTGGTGCTGACCGAGGTCGAGGTGCTCAAGCGGCTCACCGAGGACCCCGAGCGCCCCTACGTGGTGGCGCTGGGCGGCTCCAAGGTCTCCGACAAGCTCGCCGTGATCGACAACCTCCTGGGCACCGCCGACCGCCTGCTCATCGGCGGCGGCATGGTGTTCACCTTCCTCAAGGCCAAGGGCTACGAGGTCGGCTCCAGCCTCCTGGAGAGCGACCAGCTCGACACCGTGCGCGGCTACCTGGAGCGCGCCGAGCGCGAGGGCGTGGAGATCGTCCTTCCCGTGGACGTCGTGGCCGCCGAGAAGTTCGCCGCCGACGCCCCGCACGCCGCCGTGGGCGTCGACGCCATCCCGGCCGACCGCATGGGCCTGGACATCGGCCCGAAGAGCCAGGAGCTGTTCGCCGAGAAGCTGGCCGACGCCCGGACCGTGTTCTGGAACGGCCCGATGGGCGTGTTCGAGATGGCTCCCTACGCGGGCGGCACGCGCGCCCTGGCCCAGGCCCTCATCGACTCCGACGCCTTCACCGTCGTCGGCGGAGGCGACTCCGCCGCCGCCGTGCGATCCCTGGGCTTCGACGAGGCGGCCTTCGGCCACATCTCCACCGGCGGCGGCGCCAGCCTGGAGTACCTGGAGGGCAAGGACCTCCCCGGCATCGACGCCCTGGCCTGAGCGGAGTGTTCGCCCCGCGCCTCGCGGCGCTCCGGGCCCGAACGCACACTCCCCGCGCCTCCGCCCGGCCGCGGCGGCGCACACGCAAGCCCTCTCCGACGATTGTGAAGTGAGTCAAGGATGACCAAGCGCCAGCCGCTCATCGCGGGCAACTGGAAGATGAACAACAACCACTTCGAGGCGATCGCGCTCGTCCAGAAGCTGGCCTTCGCCCTGAACGACAAGGACTACGACAACGCCGAGGTCGTCGTCCTGCCGCCGTTCACCGACCTCCGCAGCGTGCAGACCCTGGTGGACGGGGACAAGCTGCGCATCCGCTTCGGCGCGCAGGACATCTCCGCCCACGACAAGGGCGCCTACACCGGCGAGGTCTCCGGTGCGATGCTCGCCAAGCTGGAGTGCTCCTACGTCCTGGTGGGCCACTCCGAGCGCCGCGAGTACCACAACGAGGACGACGCCCTGGTGAACGCCAAGGTCAAGGCCGCCTACAAGAACGACATCGTCCCGCTGCTGTGCGTGGGCGAGGGGCTTGAGGTGCGCAAGGCCGGCCAGCAGGTCGAGCACGTCCTGGCCCAGCTGGACGGCGCCCTCAAGGAGATCCCGGCCGAGCAGGCCGAGCGGATCGTCATCGCCTACGAGCCCGTGTGGGCCATCGGCACCGGTGAGGTCGCCACCCCCGAGGACGCCCAGGAGGTGTGCGCGGCGATCCGCGTCCGCCTGGCCGAGCTGTACTCCGCCGAGGTGGCCGACGCCGTCCGCGTGCTCTACGGCGGCTCGGTCAAGGGCGACAACGCCCCCGGCATCATGGCGAAGGAGGACGTCGACGGCGCCCTGGTCGGCGGTGCCTGCCTGAAGGCCGACGAGTTCACCAAGGTGATCCGTTTCGGCGAGAACGGCTGACCAATCGTCTCGCGGACCGGGCCCGTCACTCTCTGACGTCCAGGGGTGACGGCCCGGGTGCCCGACAGGTGCCCCGTTCGGGCTAGACTTCGCTGTGGGGATTCCCCTGCCTTGGGGTTTCCCCGCCCATGCCTTCACCGGCACGGTAAAATCCGAAAACGTCCCCGGTCTCCTCCTTCCGCGACCCGCTCCGGACCGACGCCTCCCGTCGGCCCTGGTACGGGCGGGAAAAGGGGGATCGAGGTGTCCATTCCCCCCTGCTGCGGGGTCGAGCTACGGGTGAGCGTGTGATCCTCGGTCTGTCCATCTTCGTGATGCTTCTCAGTGTGCTGTTGGTCCTCCTCGTGCTGATGCACAAGGGCAAGGGCGGTGGCCTGTCCGACATGTTCGGCGGCGGTGTCACCTCCTCGCTCGGCGGCTCCTCCGTGGTCGAGCGCAACCTCGACCGGATGACCATCGGGATCGCGATCACGTGGATCGTGACGATCGTCATCCTCGGTCTGCTGATCAACCGGGGAATGTAGCGCGCCGACCGGCCGCAGACCCCTCGTCCAAGACAATCTCGCCCGAGTCAGGCAGCGAGTTCGCTGAAGGAGTTTTTCGTGGGTAGTGGCAGCGCCATCCGTGGCAGCCGAGTCGGAGCTGGCCCTATGGGCGAGGCGGAGCGGGGCGAGGCCGCTCCCCGCGTCCGGGTCCCGTTCTACTGTGCGAACCTGCACGAGGTCATTCCCAGTTTCGCCAGCGAGGCCGCCGTTCCCGACGAGTGGGACTGCCCGCGCTGCGGCTTCCCCGCGGGCAAGGACAAGGCCAACCCCCCGTCGCCTCCGCGCACCGAGCCGTACAAGACCCACCTGGCGTACGTGAAGGAGCGGCGCAGCGAGGAGGAGGGCAAGCTCATCCTCGACGAGGCGCTGGCCAAGCTCCGCGCCGACCGCGCCGCGGTCGAGGCCCACATGAGGGCCTCCCAGAACTAGGACTTCGAAGGGGCCCGCCACCGGTCACAGGACCGGTGGCGGGCCCCTTCGCGTGCCCGGGAACACCACGTCAGACATGAGGGATGGAGGTATCTTCTCATTCCCGAGACTGCTGTGGCTGGTGGGAATTACGATGACCGACACACACCCCCGAAGCCCCCTTCCTGAGGAGTTGGTGTCGATGTCAGCGTGCCCCACCGGCGGAGACCACGACTGGATTCTCGGCGACGACCGCAAGTTCCAGTGCGCCAAGTGCGGTGCTCAGAGCGCCAGGCGGTTCTGAAACACCTCTCCGGGTCGCGCGGTGCCCCGGGCCTCGGGCTCGTTCTTGGCCTCCGCCCTCCAGGTCACCGGCCTGCCCAGGCTCTCGGCCACGGTCGTGGCCCAACGCTCCAGGGGCGCGAACCGCTCCGCCCCCTCCTCGTCGAGCATGGTCCGCCCCCGGTAGACGATCCCCTCGATGACCAGGACCTCCCCGTCCACCAGCAGTGCGGTCTCGTACTCTCGCGTGCTGCGCCTCATGTGAAAGGACTGTAGCGCCGGAGAGGGGCGGACATCAGGCGTTCGCCGGGATTGACCGCACATGGCCGGGAAGGAGGGGCACCAAGCACCTCGGAAGCTTGGAAGAATGGGGGGTATGGCCTCCCCCGAAGCATCGGACGTCCCCCCTGACACACGGGGTGTCCCCTCGGACCTGACCGAACGACCCGCGAGCGTGTCCCACCTGCGCCGCTACGTCAGTCTGCGCGGCCCCAACACACGCATGTGGATGACGGCGGCCTACTTCTCCGGCGGCCTCACCCTGGGGTTCCTGGTGGTGGTGGGCTCCATGCTCTGGCACGTCATGCGCGAGGAGACCACGGTCGGCTCCGTGTCGCTGTGGGCGTTCGCGGCGCTGGTCATGTTCTTCATCGGCCCGGGCAGCAACGTCTTCCTCGTGCGCGGGCTGCCCCAGCGCATCACCCGCCAGGGCATCAGCGCCGACAGCGACGGCGTCACCGTGCTCCAGGAACGCAAGTGGTGGTTCCCAGGCGAGGGCACCTTCATCGCCTGGCCCGAGATCCGCCGCATCCGCGAGGTGCACACCGGTGACCGCAGGATCACGTACTTCATCGAGTTCGCGCTGGACACCCACCGCACCGACCCCGAACTGCCCAGCTGGGCGGAGACCCCGGAGAGCCTCGACCTGGAGGTCGACCCCGAGGCCGCCACGCAGTTCTACGTGCAGGTGCCGCGCGACATCAAGGAGCACATCCTGAAGATGGTGGAGCGCACCGCGCCCCTGCCCTCGATCGTCGAGCGGACCCCGCCGCTGCGCCAGCGCCGCTAGGACCGGCCGCTGAGCCTGCGCGTGAGTTCACCGGCGGCGTCCCGCACCCGCCCGGCCAGGGCCCGGGGGGTGACCGGCCGCGCGACCGGGACGGTCAGGCTGATCGCCGCCGCCGGGCGACCGTTGTGGTCCGAGGCGGCCGCCGCCACCGAGAGGAAGCCCTCGGTGACCTGGCCGCTCTCGATCGACCACCCCTGCTGGCGCTCCTCGGTCAGCAGCTCCCGCAGTTCCCCCGGTGTGGTGGGCCCGCGGCCGGTGCGGTCGGTGAAGGCGCCCGTGTCCGGGTACAGCGCGCGCACCTGGGCGCGGGGCAGCTGGGCCAGCATGGCCCGCCCGGACGCGGTCAGGTGCGCGGGCAGGCGCACGCCCACCCCGGTGATCAGGGTGGGTGCGTGCGGCGGCTGTTCCTTGAGCAGGTACAGCGTGTCCGCGCCGTGCAGCACCCCCAGGTGCGCGGTGGCCCCGGTGGTCTCGGTGAGCTGGTGCAACAGGGGGCGGGCCAGCCGCTCGACCCCGTCGTGGCGCAGGTAGGCCGAGCCGATCTCGAAGGCCGCGACCCCCAGTCCCCACCGCCGCTCCTCGGGCAGGTGGGTCACGAACCCCTCCTCGGCCATCGCCTCCAACAGCTGGTAGACGCTGGACCGGGGCAGGCCGAGCCCGTTGGCGATGGCCGAGGCCGAGACCGGCCCCGGCCGCGAGGCCAGGAAGCGCAACAGCCGCAGCGCGCGTGTGGCCGCCGGAACAACACTCATGCACCAAGGGTGTCATGGACTCGGCGCGTGCGATTGTGGCGCCACAGTGGCGCCGCTATGCATTGCTAATATGTGGAGGTAATGGCGTCAGCCCGATTCGAAGGAGTGCGCTGTGGCTGCTATTCAGATCAAGGACGTGCCGGACGAGGTCAGAGACATCCTCGCGGCGGAGGCCAAGAGGGCGGGGAAGTCGCTCCAGTCCTACCTGCTCAGTGTTCTGGAGAAGGAGGCGCGGTTCGCACGAAACAGGGAGATCGTGGAACAGACGCCCCTGCCCGGAGCCAACCTCAGCATGGACGAGATCGTGGCCGCGGTGCGCGAGGCTCGGGGGGACGGCCCGGCCCAGACGGGAAGCGGAGCAGCGTGATCGTCGTAGACACCTCGGTGCTGATCGACCTCTACCTGGGGTCCCCGGGCCATACTTCCACCGTCGCTCGCAGAGTGGTGGGAGCGGACAGCGAATGGTACGTGCCGAGCCATCAGCCGTTGGAGTTCCTCAACTCCCTGCGCGGGCTGGTCCTTGGAGGCAAGGTCGCTCCTGGTGACGCCGAGACCGCTCGCAAGCTGTACGGCCTGCAAGCGATCACCCACGTCGATGTGACGGGATCCGTCGCGGACCGGGTGTGGGAGCTGCGGCACAACCTCACCGCGTACGACGCGGCCTACGTGGCCGTGGCGGAGGCTCTGGACTGTTCCCTGGTCACCGGTGACGCGCGGCTGGCCGCCGCCCCGGGCCTCAGGTGCGAGGTGCGGGTGATCCGCTAGGCCCCCGGCGCGGGTGTCTGGGATCTCGGACGGTACTGCCGTGTTGGCTCTTCCGGCGGGCTCGCGGGCAGGGTCGAATGGGGTCATGTCCACAGCAGTTCCTTCCGTAGCCGTCGGCGGTGCTCCGCTCACCCCGGCCCAGGTCCTCTCCGTCGCCCGTGAGGGCGCCCACGTCGTCCTCAGCGAGGACACCCGCAAGGCCGTACGCCACGGCCGCGAGCAGGTCGAGGCGCTCGCCCGGGGCGAGGTGCCCGCCTACGGCGTCAGCACCGGGTTCGGCGCGCTGGCCATCCGGCACATCGCCCCCGACCTGCGCGCCCGCCTCCAGCGCTCCCTCATCCGCTCGCACGCCGCCGGGGCCGGTCCCGAGGTGGAGCGCGAGGTCGTGCGCGCCCTGATGCTGCTGCGCCTGCGCACGCTGGCCTCGGGCAACACCGGCGTCCAGGTCGTCACCGTCGAGACCCTGGCCGCCTTGCTCAACGCCGGGATCACCCCCGTCGTCCACGAGTACGGCAGCCTGGGCTGCTCGGGTGACCTGGCGCCGCTGTCCCACGTCGCCCTGGCCCTGATGGGCGAGGGGCGGGTCCGTGACGCCGACGGTGAGCCCAGGGAGGCCGGGGACGCCCTGGCCTCGGCGGGCATCGCCCCCGTGGAGCTCGGCGCCAAGGAGGGCCTGGCCCTCATCAACGGCACGGACGGCATGCTCGGCATGCTCGCCATCGCCTGCATGGACCTGGAGCGCCTGCTCAAGGTCGCGGACATCACCGCCGCGATGAGCGTCGAGGCCCTGCTCGGCACCGACCGGGTCTTCGCGGAGGAGCTCCAGAGGCTGCGCCCGCACCCGGGCCAGGCCGCCTCGGCGTCGAACCTGCGCGCGATGCTCGCGGACTCACCGATCGTCGCCTCCCACCGGGGGCCGGACTGCAACCGGGTCCAGGACGCCTACTCGCTGCGCTGCGCCCCGCAGGTGGCCGGTGCCGCCCGTGACACCCTCGCCCACGCCCTGCTCGTGGCCGGGCGCGAGCTGGACAGCGTCATCGACAACCCGGTGGTGCTCGACGACGGCCGCGTGGAGTCCAACGGCAACTTCCACGGTGCGCCGGTCGCCTACGTGCTCGACTTCCTGGCCGTGGCCGTCGCCGACACGGCCTCGATCGCCGAACGCCGCACGGACCGCATGCTGGACGTCGCCCGTTCGCACGGCCTCCCGGCCTTCCTCGCGGACGACCCCGGAGTGGACTCGGGCCACATGATCGCCCAGTACACCCAGGCCGCCATCGTCTCCGAGCTCAAGCGCCTGGCCGTGCCCGCCAGCGTCGACTCCATCCCGAGCTCGGCCATGCAGGAGGACCACGTCTCCATGGGCTGGGCCGCCGCCCGCAAACTGCGCCGCGCGGTGGACGGGCTCACCACCGTGCTGGCCGTCGAGCTGCTGACCGCCGCCCGCGCCCTGGACCTGCGCTCACCGCTGGAGCCCGGCCCCGCCACCGGCGCCGTCCTGCGCACCGTGCGCGAGCGGGTCGCCGGCCCCGGCCCCGACCGCTACCTGGCCCCCGAGATCGCCGCCGTGGCCGCCCTGGTCGCGGACGGCGCGGTCGTCGAGGCCGCCGAGACCGTCACCCCGCTCGCCTAGCCCCCGAGGAGACCACGATGAGCAACCCACGCACCGTCCGCGCGGCCCGCGGCCTCACCCTGTCGGCCAAGGGCTGGCAGCAGGAGGCGGCCCTGCGCATGTTCCACAACAACCTCGACCCCGAGGTGGCCGAACACCCCGAGGACCTGGTGGTCTACGGCGGCACCGGCAAGGCCGCGCGGGACTGGCGCAGCTTCGACCGCATCACCGCCTCCCTGCGCGACCTGGAGGGTGACGAGACGCTGCTCGTGCAGTCCGGCCGCCCCGTGGGGATCATGCGCACCCACGAGTGGGCGCCGCGCGTGCTGCTGGCCAACAGCAACCTGGTGGGGGACTGGGCCAACTGGCCCGAGTTCCGCCGCCTGGAGGCCGAGGGCCTGACCATGTACGGCCAGATGACCGCCGGTTCCTGGATCTACATCGGCACGCAGGGCATCCTCCAGGGCACCTACGAGACCTTCGCCGCCGTGGCCGCGAAGAAGTTCGGCGGCACCCTGGCCGGGACCATCACGCTGACCGCCGGGCTCGGCGGCATGGGCGGCGCCCAGCCCCTGGCCGTCACGATGAACGACGGCGTGGCGATCGTGGTCGAGTGCGACGGCAGCAGGATCGACCGCCGCATCGAGCACCGCTACCTGGACGTGCGCGCGGGCAGCCTGGACGAGGCGCTGGACCTGGCCGTGCGCGCCCGCGACGAGCGCCGACCGCTGTCCATCGGCGTCCTCGGCAACGCCGCCGAGGTCTTCCCCGAACTCCTGTCCCGTGGCGCGCCGATCGACATCGTCACTGACCAGACCTCGGCCCACGACCCGCTCGCCTACCTGCCGGTGGGTGTCTCCTTCGAGGACTGGAAGGCCCTGGCGGCGGCCAAGCCCGAGGAGTTCACCGTCCGGGCCCGCGAGTCCATGGCCGCGCACGTGGAGGCCATGGTCGGCTTCCTCGACGCGGGGTCCGAGGTCTTCGACTACGGGAACTCGATCCGCGACGAGGCACGCGAGGGCGGGTTCACCCGCGCCTTCGACTTCCCCGGGTTCGTGCCCGCCTACATCCGCCCCCTGTTCTGCGAGGGCAAGGGCCCGTTCCGCTGGGCCGCGCTGTCCGGCGACCCCGCCGACATCGCCCGCACCGACGACGCCGTCCTCGACCTGTTCCCCGACAACGAGCACCTGGCCCGGTGGATCCGCATGGCCCGCGAGCGGGTCGCCTTCCAGGGTCTGCCCGCCCGGATCTGCTGGCTGGGCCAGGGTGAGCGGGCCGCCGCCGGTCAGCGTTTCAACGAGCTGGTGGCCTCCGGGGAGATCACCGCTCCGCTGGCCATCGGCCGCGACCACCTGGACACCGGCTCGGTGGCCTCGCCCTACCGCGAGACCGAGGGCATGAAGGACGGCTCGGACGCCATCGCGGACTGGCCGCTGCTCAACGCCCTGGTCAACACCTCCTCCGGTGCCTCCTGGGTGTCCATCCACCACGGCGGCGGGGTCGGCATGGGCCGTTCCATCCACGCCGGTCAGGTGAGCGTCGCGGACGGCACCGAGCTGGCCGCCGCCAAGCTCCAGCGGGTGCTCACCAACGACCCCGCCATGGGCGTCATCCGCCACGTGGACGCCGGTTACGAGGAGGCGGAGCGCGTCGCGGAGACGCACGGCATCCGCGTGCCCATGAAGGAGGGCGAGTGAGCTTCGACCAGCTCTGGGCCGACCTGGCTCCGGTCGGGCGCTCCGCTGACAGCGGCGGCTACCACCGGTACACCTGGGCGGGCGCCGACACCGACGCCCGCGCCTGGTTCACCGAGGCGGCCGCCGCCCGGGGCCTGGACGTGCGCACCGACCGCAACGGCAACCTGTGGGCCTGGTGGGGCACGCCCGGTCCGGGCGCCGTGGCCACCGGCTCGCACCTGGACTCGGTGCCCGACGGCGGGGCCTTCGACGGCCCCCTCGGGGTGGCCAGCGCCCTGGCCGCCGTGGACGAGCTGCGCGCCCGGGGGTTCGTCCCCGCCCGGCCGCTGGCCCTGGGTGTGTTCGTCGAGGAGGAGGGCGGCCGGTTCGGCGTGCCCTGCCTGGGCAGCCGCCTGAGCACCGGGGAGATCGACCCCGCCCGCGCCCGCTCCCTCACCGACGCCTCCGGTGTCACCTGGGAGCGGGCCATGGCGGGGGCGGGGCTGGACCCCGACGGGATCGGACCGGACCCCGAACTCCTCTCCTGGCTGGACGTGTTCGTCGAGCTGCACGTGGAACAGGGGCGGGCCCTGGAGGACACCGACCACGCCGTCGGCGTGGCCAGCGCGATCTGGCCGCACGGCCGGTGGCGGATGGACTTCCGGGGCCGGGCCGACCACGCGGGCACCACCCGCCTGGAGGACCGCGAGGACCCCATGCTCCCGTTCGCCCACACGATCCTGGCCGCCCGCGCCCTGGCCGAGCGGCACGGCGCCCGCGCCACCGTGGCCAAGGGCCTGATCACCCCCAACGGCACCAACGCGATCCCCTCGCTGGTCAGCGCCTGGCTGGACGCCCGGGCCGCCGACAGCGGCACCCTGGAGTCGGTGGTGGAGGGCGTGCGCGAGGCCGCCGACCGGGCCGCCCTCGACCACGGGGTCACCCTCGCGATGTCGGCCGAGTCCACCACGCCGCTCGTGGAGTTCTCCCACGACCTCCGCGACCGGCTCGCCGGGATCGTGGGCGCTCGCGCCGCCGAGTCCGCCGGTCCGGTCCCCGTCCTGCCCACCGGGGCCGGGCACGACGCCGGGGTGCTCTCCGCGCACGTGCCCACGGCGATGCTGTACGTGCGCAACCCGACCGGGATCTCCCACTCCCCGCAGGAGTGGGCCCGCCCCGGGGACCGCCACGCCGGGGTCCTCGCCCTGGCGGACGTCCTGGCCGACCTGCTCGCGGTGCCCGGAGGGAAGCCGTGACCGGGCCGCGCCGGTACTGGTGTGAGTGGGCGTGGCTCGGCGGTGCGGCCCCCGAACCCGGGGTGCTCCTCACCGTGGACGGCGCCGGACGGCTGACCTCGGTCGTTGCGGGCGCCGCCCCGGACGGCGCCGAACGCCTGCCCGGGCTCACCCTGCCCGGCCTGGCCAACGCCCACTCGCACGCCTTCCACCGGGCGCTGCGCGGCCGTACCCACACGGGCGGGGGCTCCTTCTGGACCTGGCGCGAGGTGATGTACCGGGCGGCGGCGCGCCTCGACCCGGACTCCTACCTCCGCCTGGCCCGGGCCGCCTACGCCGAGATGGCCCTGGCCGGGGTGGCCTGTGTGGGCGAGTTCCACTACCTGCACCACGGCCCGGGCGGCCAGCCCTACGCCGACCCCAACGCCATGGGGGAGGCGCTGGTCGAGGCCGCCGCCGACGCCGGGGTGCGGATCACCCTGCTGGACGTGTGCTACCTGTCCGGAGGGTTCGGGCAGGACGGCACCCACCTGTCCCTGACCGGCCCGCAGCTGCGCTTCGGTGACGGCACCGCCGAGGCCTGGGCCGCGCGGGTCGGCGCCTTCGCCCCCTCGGGGAAGCACGCCCGGGTGGGTGCCGCCGCGCACTCGGTCCGGGCGGTCCCCGCCGCCGACCTGCCCACCGTCGCCGGGTTCGCGGACGCGGGCGGGCTGCCCCTGCACGTCCACGTCTCCGAGCAGCCCGCGGAGAACGCCGCCTGCCTGGCCGCACACGGGGCCACCCCCGTCCGTGTCCTGGCCGAGGCGGGGGCGCTCACCGAACGCACCACCCTGGTGCACGCCACCCACCTCACCGACGCCGACGTGGACACCGTCCGCGCCCACGGTTCCGCCGTGTGCCTGTGCCCGACCACCGAGCGCGACCTCGCCGACGGCCTGCCGCGCACCGGTGACCTCGTGGCCGCCCCGACCCGGGTCCCGCTCAGCCTGGGCACCGACCAGCACGCCCAGCTCGACCTGTTCGAGGAGGCCCGCGCCGTGGAGCTGCACGAACGCCTGCGCACTCACCGGCGGGGCACTCTGGGCAGCGGGGAGCTGTTGCGCGCCGCCACCGCCGACGGTCACGCCGGGCTCGGCTGGCACGACGCCGGGACGCTCGTCCCCGGCGCCCGCGCCGACCTGGTCAACGTGTCCCTGGACCACGTGCGCCTGGCCGGGGCCGACCCCGCGCGCGCCACCGACGCCGTGGTCTTCGCCGCCACCGCCGCCGACGTGCGGCACGTGATGGTGGACGGGGAGTGGACCGTCCGCGACGGTGTGCACGTCCGCCTTCCCGACACCGCCCGAGAACTCGACGCCGCCATCAAGGAGCTGCTGTGACCCCGACCGGCCCCGACACCGAACCCGCGACACCCGGCACGATCCTGGTCGACGCCATCGGCACCCTGGTCACCAACGACCCCGAGACGGGGGCGGGGCCGCTCGGTGAGATCAGCGACGCCGCCCTGGTGATCGAGGACGGCCGTGTGGCCTGGGCGGGACCGCGCGCCCAGGCGCCCGCCGCCGACGCCCGGGTGGACGCCGCCGGGCGCTGCGTGCTCCCGGGGTTCGTGGACAGCCACTCCCACATCGTGTTCGCCGGTGACCGCAGCCGCGAGTTCGCCGCCCGGATGAGCGGTACGCCGTACTCGGCGGGCGGTATCCGCACCACGGTGGCGGCCACCCGCGCCGCGACGGACGCCGAACTCCTGGCGGGGGCCCGCCGGTTCGTCCGCGAGGCGCACGCCCAGGGCACCACCACCCTGGAGGTCAAGTCCGGGTACGGGCTCACCGTGGAGGACGAGCGCCGCTCCCTGGAGGTGGCGGGCCGGGTCACCGACGAGGTCACCTTCCTCGGCGCGCACGTGGTCGCCCCCGAGTACGCCGACGACCCGGCCGCCTACGTGGACCTGGTCACCGGTCCCATGCTGGACGCCTGCGCCCCGCACGCCCGCTGGGTGGACGTGTTCTGTGAGCGCGGGGCCTTCGACGAGGAGGCCTCCCGCCGGGTGCTCACCGCCGGGATGGACCGGGGCCTGCTGCCCCGGGTGCACGGCAACCAGCTGGGCGAGGGGCCCGGGGTCCGCCTGGCGGTCGAGCTGGGGGCCGCCTCGGTCGACCACTGCACCTACCTGTCCGGTGAGGACGTGGACGCCCTGGCCCAGGCCGCCAGACGGCCGGAGCCCACGGTGGCCACGCTGCTGCCCGGGGTGGACTTCTCCACCCGTCAGCCCTACCCGGACGCCCGCGCCCTCATCGACGCGGGCGCGGTCGTGGCCCTGGCCAGCGACTGCAACCCGGGTTCGTGCTTCACGTCCAGCCTCGCCTTCTGTATCGCGGTGGGCGTGCGGGACATGGGGATGACCCCGGACGAGGCCGTGTGGGCGGCCACCAGGGGCGGGGCGCTGGCGCTGCGCCGCGACGACGTGGGGCGCCTCTCCCCGGGGGCCCGCGCCGACCTCACCCTGCTCGACGCCCCGAACCACCTCTACCTGGCCTACCGCCCCGGTGTGCCCCAGGTGGCGGCGGTGTGGAAGGACGGCGCCCTGGTCTCCGGCCGGCCCTGACCTCCGAGCCGCGTCGGGGGCGGGCCACCCGCGGTGCCCCCGGGGCTTCGGGGCTTCCGGGGTAACCCGGGTAACCCGGGTAACCCGGGTAACCCGGGTAACCCGGGTAACCCGGGTAACCCGGGTAACCGGACCGTACCCGGAACTCAACGGGGCCCTCATCCCGGTGAAACCGGCGACCCCCACAGTGGGGGGTGTCGGTGCGCGTCCCTCCGTCGCGGCACAGTGTCGTGGCGCGGCGGAGGGGCCACCCCCTACGGGAGGGCGCGAACGCCCGCCGGACGCGACCCCCGTCAGGGTTCCGCGACGCCGTCGGGAGCGGAGAACAGGACCAGGGCCAGCGCGGCCTCCCGGGGAACGGTCAGATCCAGGCCGGTCGCCTCCCGGAAGGCCTGGAGCCGGTTGACCACCGTGTTGCGGTGGCAGTACAGGGAGGCCGCCGTCTCCTTGACCGATCCCGTCGCCGCGTAGTGGGTCAGCGTCTCCATGAGTCGCGCGCGGTGCTCGGGGCCGAGCCGTTCCACGCCGCGCAGGTGCTCCTGGCCGAAGCCGGGCAGCGCCTCACGGAGCCGGTCGCGCGCCAGGGCCGACCACGCGCGTTCCTCCTGGACCAGCTCGCCCGGGCGGGAGTAGCGGGCCAGCACCCGGGCGGCCTCCACGGCCGCCGGGACCGACGCCAGGCCGTCCGCCCCGGACACCCGCCCACCGCTCACCTCCGGGGGCAGGGGCGGCCACCCGGTTCCGCCGCCCTCCCGGACCAGCGCGGTGCCCTCGTCGAACTCCCAGGTCAGGCACGGGTCGTGCTCGCGGTCCCGGACCAGGCGCCGCCAGGCCTCGTCCCTGGGCAGGACGGAGACGAAGGCCACCTCGAAGCGGCCGCGCTCGGGCAGGCCGAGTGTGCCCGCCACCTCCGAGGCCACCTCGGCGGCCCGGTCCCCGGCGTTCAGCAGACGGGAGAGGGCCTGCGCGGTCAGCGCGCGGGAGTCCCGCAACAGCACGGCCTGTTCCTCCAGGAAGGCCACCTGCACGTCACCGATGTAGCGCTCCACGATGGTGAGGATCTCCTCGGCGTGCTGCACGAGGACGTCCGCCGAGCCCGCCCCTCCGGCGCGCGCCAGCCCGGCCCAGAGCACGCGGAAGTCGAGCCGGACCGCCTCCAGCAGCCGTTCGCGCGCGACCCCCTGACGTGCGCGGCGCCTGCCGAGGCGTACGGGCAGCCCGACCAGGTGGGCGGGGAGCGGCTGGCCCGCGATCTGGCGGATGAGCATGTCGAGGGTGTCGCTCGCGGTCGCGCGCAGGTCGGTGTCGGGGACCGTCCGCTCCCGGTACCCGCCGAGGTCGTCCAGCCGCCGCAGGAAGTCGTCCACCAGGGCCTCACGGTCGGCGGCCAGCAGTTCGAGCGTGCGGGCCCAGGCCCGGGCGTCGGCTCCGTCGGGCACGGCCTCGCGCCCGGAAACGTTACGCCCCGGCGACATGGCGGAAACACCAGTCTCCGGGTTCGGGCGTGGGGCGGCCTCGGTGTCGGAATCCGCCTCCACCAGGGGGTTCCAGGGGTGTTTGGGGTCCCGGTCGGGTTCCCCCGGTGACATGGCACTGTGCATTCGCACAGGCTAGCGGCGCAGAGCGTGGGTGAATGCCGATTGATCCCCATCCATCACACCAGCACCATGAAGGCGAGACAAACGCGCTGTTTCCACAGCTCAAACGGAGACCCTCATGACCGCAAGCCCCAGCACCCCCACCGGTGTCGACCCCTCCTCGGGCCCGGCCCGACTCGAACCGGCGAAGATGCGGAAGATCGCCACCGCCAGCGTCATCGGCACCACCGTCGAGTGGTACGACCTCTTCCTCGTCGGCACCGCCTCCGCCCTCGTCTTCAACCAGGTCTTCTTCCCCGACCTCGACGGCGCCGTCGGCACCATCCTGGCCTTCCTGACCTTCGCTTCGGCCTACGTGGCACGTACCGCGGGCGCGGTCCTGTTCGGGCACTTCGGCGACCGCCTGGGCCGCAAGTCGATGCTGCTCATCTCCCTCATCACCATGGGCGTGGCCACCGTCGCCATCGGCCTGGTCCCCGACTACCGGGCGATCGGCGTCGCGGCCCCGCTCCTGCTGCTCACCCTGCGGCTCATCCAGGGCCTGGCCCTGGGCGGCGAGTGGGGCGGCGCGGTCCTCATGACCGTGGAGCACGCCCCGGTCCAGCGGCGCGGCTGGTACGGCTCACTGGTACAGGTCGGTGTGCCCGTCGGCACGCTCCTCGCCAACCTCGCCTTCCTCGGAGTCCTGGCCTCCGTCGACCACGAGGCCTTCCTGAACTGGGGCTGGCGCGTTCCGTTCCTGATGTCCGCGCTGCTCGTGGGCGTGGGCATCTACATCCGCCTGCACATCGAGGAGACCCCCAGCTTCCAGCAGGTCAAGGACCAGGGCGCCAAGGCCAAGCTCCCGTTCGCCCACCTGATGCGGCACTACTGGAAGCAGGTCCTGCTCGGCGGCGTCGCCACCCTGTCCACCGGGTCGACGTTCACGCTCCTGGTCACCTCCGGGGTCAACTACGGGACCACCGAGCTGGGGCACTCCGAGAACCTCATGCTGTGGGCCGTGCTCGTCGCCTGTTCCCTGGCGTTCGTGGCCATCCCCTTCTTCGGCCGCCTCTCCGACCGCCTGGGCCGCAGGCCCGTCATCCTCGCCGGGGTGGCCGCAGAGGCACTGCTGGCCTTCCCGTTCTTCTGGATGCTCGACTCCGGGTCGGTGCCGCTGCTCTTCGCCGCCTACTCGATGATGATGCTGGCCTTCTCCGCGAACTACGGCCCCATTGCCACCTTCCTCGCTGAGCAGTTCGGCTCCAAGATCCGCTACTCCGGGCTGTCCGTGGCCTACATGCTCTCCGGCCTCCTGGGCTCCGCCGCCACCCCCGCCGCCACGGTGTGGCTGCTGTCCGTGTCCGGGCAGAGCTCCTCGATCGCCTGGTACATCGTCGCCGCGTCGCTGCTCTCGCTCGGCGCGCTGCTCCTGCTGCGCTCCCTCGCGGGAGGCAGCCGGTTCGACGAGGCCGAGGTGGACCCCGACGCCCGGAAGGCGGTGTGACGATGGACCCCGTCCGTATCGAGGCGGTCGACGGCATGGCCGCGCCCGTGGGCGCGTTCTCCCACGCGGTGGTCGCCAACGGCTTCGTGTACACGTCCGGACAGCTGCCGGTGGACGCCAGCGGCGCCGCCCCGGACACCTTCGCGGAGCAGCTCACCCGCACCCTCGGCAACCTCCGCGCCGTCCTGGAGGCGGCGGGCAGCTCGCTCGACCACGTGGTCAAGGTCAACGGCTACCTCACCGACCCCGACCACCTCGACACCTACAACCGGGTCTACCGCGAGGTGTTCGGCGACACCCTGCCAGCCCGCACCACGGTGTGCGTCTCCCTGTGGGGAGTGGCCCTGGAGATCGACTGCGTGGCGGTCCTGGCGGACCGCGGGGAGGGGGAGCCCCGTGACTGAACCCGGCTCCGACACGCGGACGGCCGCGCTCCTGGCCACCCTCACCGACGTCGAGATCCCCACCCTCGGCCACGTGCTGGAGGAGGGGTTCTGCGACCCCGGGATCCGCCGTCTGACCCCGGTGCCCAGGATGGCCGGGGTGGCGCACACCGTCCGCCTGACCACACCCGACGCCCTCGCTGTCAACCGGGCCCTGGTCGGCCTCGCCCCGGGCGGCATCCTGGTGGTCGAGGTGGTCGGCGGGGCGCACGCCCCCGTCGGGGCGGTCACCGCCGCCGCCGTGGCCGCCCGCGCGGGCGCGGGCGTGGTCGTGGACGGACCCGTCACCGACCACACCGCCCTGGTGGAGAGCGGGCTGGCCGTCTACGCCCGGGGCACCACCTGCCGCACCACCAAGCGCCTGGGCACCGCCCTCGACGGGGTCGGCGCGCCCGTCACCGTGGGCGGCGCCCGGGTGCGCACCGGGGACGTCGTCCTCGGGGACGAGAACGGTCTCCTCGTCCTGGACCCGCACACCTTCGTCCCCGCCCCGGCCGAGGACGCCCGCCGTTCGGACCGGGCCGAACCGGAACTCCTCGCCCGCATCCGCGCCGGGGAACCGCTCGAAGGCCTCCTCGCCCTCTGACCCGCCGACACCGGCACCACCACCCCCGCCGCCCCGACACCACCAGGAAGGCCCCACCCACGATGTCCACCACCGCCCCCGCGCCGACGGACGCCGCCCGCTCGGCCGGCCACCTCATCGTCGCCCAGCTCGAACACGAGGGAGTCGAACGCGTCTACGGGGTACCCGGAGAGTCCTACCTCGACGTCCTCGACGGGCTGCACGACTCCGCCATCACCACCGTGGTCACCCGCCACGAGGGCGGCGCCGGGTTCATGGCGCTGGCGGAGGGGAGGCTCACCGGACTGCCGGGCGTGGCCATGGTCACCCGCGGGCCGGGGGCGGCCAACGCCTTCGTCGCGGTGCACACCGCGTACCAGGACGCCACCCCGCTGGTGCTGTTCGTCGGGCTGATCCCCGTCGCGGACCGGGGCCGGGAGGCGTTCCAGGAGTTCGACCTGACCGGGTGGTTCGGCAGTACCGCCAAGAAGGTGGTCACGCTGGACGACCCGGCCTCCGCCGCGCGGGTGGTGTCCGAAGCCGTCCACACGGCGCGCTCCGGCCGCCCCGGACCCGTCGTGGTCGGGCTGCCCGAGGACGTCATCCGGGTCCGGGTACCCGGTGGGACCGTGGTGGAGCCGCGCACCGCCACGACCGGCCGACCCTCCGCCGAGGCCGTGGCCGAGGTCGTCGCGCGGGTCGACCGCGCGGAGCGGCCCGTCATCTTGGTGGGCGGCGAGTCCTGGACCGACGGGACCGGCGCCGCACTCACGGCCTGGGCCCGGGAGCGCCGGATCCCGGTCCTCGCGGACTTCCGCGCCTACGACGCGGTGCCCCACCGGGTGCCGGGGGAGCCGAGCCCCTACGCGGGCTCGCTCGGCTACGGGCGCTCCGACGCGGCGGCCGCCCTGTTCGACGGCGCCGACCTGGCCCTGTTCGTGGGCACGGCCCGCACCGACGTGCTCAGTGACGGCTACACCCTGGGCGGCGACGCCGAGACCGTCCTCGTGCTCCCCGGCGACCCGCTCGGCCACAGCGGACGCGTCGACCAGCACGTGGCCGCCGCCCCCGCCGGGTTCGTCGCCGCCCTCACCGGGCACGGCGGCGAGGCCGTCCGGCACGACCCCGACCGGCTGGACCGGGCCCGCGCCGCACACGAGGCCTTCTCCACCCCCGATCCAGAGGGGACCACCGGCACGGAGGACGGTTTCGTCGACCTCACCGCCGTCATGGCGGTGCTGCGCGAGGAGCTCGACGAGGACGCCGTCGTCACCTACGGCGCGGGCAACCACGCGCTCTGGCCAGCCCGGTACCTGGAGCACCGCTCCAGCGGCTCCCTGCTCGCCCCGCGCAACGGCGCCATGGGCATGGGCGTCCCGGCCGCCGTGGCCGCCTCCCTCGTCCACCCCGGGCGCCAGGTGGTCTCCGTGGCCGGGGACGGCTGCTTCCTCATGAACGGTCAGGAGATCGCCACGGCGGTCGGCTACGGCGCGTCCTTCGTCGTGATCGTCGTGGACAACGGCGTCTACGCCACCATCCGCGAACACCAGGAACGGCACTACCCGGGGCGCCCCTCCGGCACCCACCTCACCAACCCCGACTTCGCCGCGTTGGCCCGTTCCTTCGGCGGGTACGGAGAGACGGTGTCCACCACCGCCGACTTCCGCAAGGCCCTGCTCCGCGCGCGTGAGAGCGGCGGCCCCGCCGTCCTGCACCTGCGGCAGGATCCGGCGGTCCGGTCTCCCTCCGCGTCCTGACCGCCCGCAGCCGACACCACCGTACGAACAGGGGACGACCCATGCCCACCAGCCGACCGACCACCGAGCCGACCCCGGCCCGGGACGAGGCCGACCAGCGCTTCCTCGACGACTTCGCGACCATGAGCACCTTCGGGGCCACCCCCGAGGGAGGAGTGGACCGCCAGGCCGCCACCGAACCCGACAACGCCCAGCGCCGGTGGTTCGCCTCCCTCATGGAGGAGAACGGCCTGCGCGTGGTCTACGACCGGATCGGCAACCAGTTCGGGCTGCTGGAACGCGTTCCCGGCGCCCCCTACGTCGTCGTCGGCTCCCACATGGACTCCCAGCCCACCGCCGGACGCTTCGACGGGGCCTACGGGGTGCTCGCGGCGGCGCACGCCGTGTTCCGCGTCGCGGCCGAGGAGACCGACCCGGCCGCCCCGCCGGTGCACAACCTGGCGGTGGTCAACTGGTTCAACGAGGAGGGCTCCCGGTTCGAGCCCTCCATGATGGGCAGCGCCGTCTACACGGGCAGGCTCGGCCTGGAGACCGCGCTGGCCACCCGCGACCGCGCCGGGACCACCGTGGCGGAGGCGCTGGAGCCCACGGGGTTCCTGGGTGACGGCGACGGCCCCCCGGCCGTCTTCTGCGCCGAGATCCACATCGAGCAGGGCCGGGTCCTGGAGGACTCCGGTTCCACGATCGGTCTGGTCAGCGCCTCCTGGGCGGCCAGCAAGTACGAGATCACCGTCCACGGGGAGCAGTCGCACTCGGGGGCGACCGTCATGGCGGACCGCCGTGACGCGCTGCTGGGCGCCTCCCGGCTGGTCGTCGCCGCGCGGGAACTCGCGGACGCGTTCCCCGGCACCCTGCACACCGCCGTCGGGAAGCTGGACGTCTACCCGAACTCACCGGTCGTGGTGGCCTCCCGGGTCACGCTCCTGCTGGACCTGCGCTCGCCCGACGAGGACGTGCTGGGGCGGGCCAACGCGCAGCTGCTGGAGCGCGTGGCCGGGATCGAGGCGGAGACCGGGGTGACCGTGGAGCGGCACCTGTCCCACTCCTGGGGCGTCAACCCCTACCAGCCCTCCGGGGTGGAGCTCGCCCGTACCAGTGCCGAACGCCTCGGGCTGAGCAGCGAGCCCATCATGACCGTGGCCGGGCACGACTCCATCAACATGAAGGAGCACGTTCCCACCGTGATGCTCTTCGTGCCCTCCGTCAGCGGAGTCTCGCACAACGTCGGGGAGTTCACCGAGGACGCCGACCTGCTCGCCGGGCTGGAACTGTTCACCGACGTGACCCGCCGCCTGGGAGCGGGCGAGCTCGGCCCCGCCACCGCCTACGTCCCCGGAGAGGACCGCTCGTGACCGACTACGCCGTCACCGACCCGACCACCGGCCTCGTGGTCCGACGCTTCCCCACCGCCACGGAGGCCGAGGTCGACGCCGCCGTCGCCGGGGCCGCCGAGTCCTTCCGGGACTGGCGCCGCCGCCCGGTGGCCGAACGCGCCCGCTTCCTGGCGGCCGCGGCGCGGCTCCACCGCGAGCGGCGCGACCACCTCGCGGCGATCATCACCCGGGAGATGGGCAAGACCACCGCCGAGGCGCTGGGCGAGGTCGACCTGTGCGCCGACATCCACGACTACTACGCGCGCAACGCCGCCGCGTTCACCGCGGACCGCGCCCTGGCCGTGGCGGAGGGCTCCGCGACCGTGCGGACCGAGCCGATCGGCGTCCTGCTCGGCATCATGCCCTGGAACTACCCCTACTACCAGGTGGCGAGGTTCGCGGCGCCCAACATCGCGCTCGGCAACACCGTGCTGCTCAAGCACGCGCCGAGCTGCCCCGAGTCGGCGGCGGCGATCGTCGGACTGTACGCCGACGCCGGACTGCCCGAGGGCGTGTACACCAACCTGTACGCCACCGAGGAACAGGTGGCGCGGATCATCGAGCACCCGGCGGTGCAGGGGGTCTCGCTCACCGGCTCGGAGCGGGCGGGCCGTGCCGTCGGCGCGCTCGCCGGGCGCGCGATGAAGCGGACCGTTCTGGAACTGGGCGGGTCCGACCCCTTCATCGTGCTGGCCGACGCCGATCTCGACCGGGCGGTGGACGCCGCCGTGGCCGGTCGCATGGGCAACGCCGGACAGGCCTGCACGGCCGCCAAACGGATCATCGTGCTGGACGAGGTCCACGACGCCTTCGTGGCGGCCTTCGTGGAACGGGTCGCCGCCCTGCGGGTCGGGGACCCCACCGAGGAGGGGACCGACCTCGGGCCGCTCTCCTCGGAGACCGCCGCCCGTCAGGTGATCGGACAGGTGGAGGACGCCGTGGCCCACGGCGCCACCGTGCTGACCGGCGGCGACCGGCCGGACCGCGAAGGGGCGTTCGTGCGGCCCACGGTGCTCACCGGGGTGGCTCCCGGAACGCGCGCCTACCGGGAGGAGATCTTCGGCCCGGTCGCCGTGGTGCACCGGGTCGGCTCCGTCGACGAGGCCGTCGAGCTGGCCAACGACACCCCGTACGGCCTGGGCAGCGTGGTCTTCGGCACGGACGAGGAGGCGGCGCTGGCCGTCGCCGACCGGCTCGACGTGGGCATGGTGTCGGTGAACGCCCCCTCACGAACCCAAGCCGACCTGCCGTTCGGCGGGGTGAAGGCCTCCGGGATCGGCCGCGAGCTGGGGGAGTACGGCATGGCGGAGTTCGTGAACCGCAAGCTCCTGCGCGTGCCGTAGGGCGCACACGCGAACGGGGGCCGGCGGGCACACCGTGCCCGCCGGCCCCCGTTTCGCGGTTGACGCGATGAGGCCGGTCCGGGCGTTCCCGTGGGACCGCCCGGTGAACCTAGGGAGTGGCCCGGGGGTGACCCCCCGGTGCGCCCGACGACCTAGTTGTCGTCGTCGTCGCCGTCCGCGTCGCTGTCGGAGCCCTCGGGCTTCTCGGTGGTGGAAGCGGCGGCCTTCTTGGTGACGCGGCGCTTCTTCACCGGACGCGAGTAGTCGACGAGGGGCTCGTAGCGGGTCTCGTGCTCCTTGAAGCACTCCTCGCAGGCGTCGACCTCACGGACGGCGCCCTCCCAGGCGAACTGGATGACCTCAGTCGCCTCGACCTTCTCCTCGCGGACGGCGTGGGGATCGCAGTACTTGCGCGTGAAGACCTCGGTGACCACGGCGGGGATTTCCCTTCGGTATCGCGTGAACTGTGCGGACCCTGTAATCATACACGTGTACGAACGCGGAAACGGGTGATGAGACCGGTTTCCGTGATGGGTCGGGGTCGCCCCGAAGCCTAGCGAAGTCGGAGGGGTCATCGCGCCGTCCGGCGGCGCGTGTGGCCCGGATGACCAGGCGGTCCATTCGGGTGATGGTCCGTGATCCCGGTCTCCGTCGCGGAGCGGGCGCGTTCCCGACGCCGTTACACAATGCCCTTCCCGCCTTTCGTGTTCCGGTCCCCGTATTCGTCCCGGCCGATTTGTGTATTTGGTGAACACGGCGCGGGGGCTGTGGTTAGTGTGAGTTCCACTCAGGGGTGCGGGGACGTCCGGTGACGGAGACGGGCCGCCCCGGGAATCCGGCCGACGCGCCCAGTGCGGCGCGCGCCGAGGGAAGGGCCGAAGTCCGTGGGGGAGCGGATTCGGCGTCACACACAAGGCCCCCGCGTGCGCGGGGAGGATTTTCCGTGTTCGGGGGGATGGCCGTGGTCGAGTACATGGAAGGCACGTCCGGAGGGCGTGGTGGCGGCGCTGGGGAATCGTCGCGCCTCAGCGGCGGCGGATCGGCGCGCGGGTGGGCTGAGGCGGATATGGCGCACGCCTGTGAGCGCATGTCCGTCGACCCGAGATTCGTGAAACTCCGAAGGAGATTCGCACTTCTGGCCGGAGCGGTGGTCGGCACCTTCCTGCTGAGTTACCTTTCCTATCTCCTCCTTTCCGCCTACGCGCGCGATTTCATGAGCGTGCGGATCACCGACTCCGTCAACGTCGCCTTGGCAGCGGGGCTCGGCCAGTTCGCGCTCACCTTCGCGCTCGCCTGGGCGTTCGGCCGTTTCTCCGCCCGCTCCATCGACCCCCTCGCGGAGGAGATCCGCGACCACGCCCGAGCCGAGGACACCCTCGACGGACGGGTGGTCGGTTGATGGACGCCACGGCCCTGTTCCCGTTCACCACCGCGCTCGACGTCCGCGTCGAGGCCGCGCACGCCTGGACCATCGGCCTGTGCGCGGTGTTCGTCCTGGTCACGCTGGCCATCACGATCCGCGCCCGGCGCACCACCAGGGGCGCCGTCGACTTCTACGCCGGGGGGCGCGGCTTCTCCAGTACCCAGAACGGCCTCGCCCTGACCGGTGACTACCTCTCCGCCGCGTCCTTCCTGGGCATCGCCGGGATGATCGCCCTCCAGGGCTACGACGGTTTCCTGTACTCCATCGGCTTCCTTGTGGCCTGGCTGCTGGTGCTGCCCATGGCCCAGCTCACACGCAACACCGGCCGCTTCACCATGGCCGACCTCCCCGCCTTCCGTATGCGCCGGATGCGGGTACGGCTGGCCTGCACGGTGTCCACGGTCACCGTGTGCGTGTTCTACCTGGTGGCGCAGATGGTGGGGGCGGGGGCCCTGGTCTCGGTCCTGCTCGGCCTGCACGACGGCGGCACCTTCCTGGGACTGGACGCGGGCCAGGCCCGCACCGGGGCCATCGTGCTCGTGGGCGTGCTGATGATCGTCTACGTCATGTACGGCGGGATGAAGGCGGCCACCTGGCTCCAGATCATCAAGGCCGTGGTGTTGCTCACCGCCACCGGACTGCTCACCGTCCTGGTCCTGGCCCTGTTCTCCTTCGACCCGCGCGCCCTGCTCAGCGGGGCGGCCGAGGCCAGCGGCCACGGACAGGCCTTCCTCGAACCCGGGCTGCGGTTCGGCGTCGAGGTCCCCGGAGACGCGGTCCAGACCCTCTTCAACAAGATGGACCTGATCAGCCTGGGGCTGGCGCTGGTCCTGGGCACCGTGGCCCTGCCGCACATCCTCATCCGCTTCTACACGGTGACCGACGGCCGGGCCGCGCGCTCCTCGGTCAACCGCACCATCGCCATGGTGGGAGCCTTCTACCTGATGACCCTCGCCCTGGGGTTCGGCGCCGCCGCCCTCGTGGGGTCCGAACGCATCACGGCCCTGGACCCCTCGGGCAACTCCGCCGTCCCGCTGCTCGCCGAGGAGGTCGGGCTCCGGACCGCCGGACCGGCGGGTGCCGCCGTGCTGCTGGCGCTGATCTCCGCCGTGGCGCTGGCCACCATCCTCGCCGTGATCGCCAGCCTCACCCTGGCCTCGTCCTCCTCGATCGCGCACGACCTGTTCGGCCACATCCTGATGTGGGGGCGCCCGCGTGAGTCCCAGGAGGTGGCGGTGGCCCGGTTCTCCGCGTGCGTGATCGGCGCGGTCTCCATCGCCCTGGCGGTGCGGGCACAGGGCCAGAACGTCGCCTTCCTGGTGGGGCTGGCCTTCGCCATCGCGGCCGCCGCCAACCTGCCCGTGATCGTCCTCACCATGTTCTGGCGCCGCTTCAACACCCGGGGCGTGGAGTGGGGGATCTACGGCGGGCTGTCCGCGACCCTGCTGCTGATGCTGTTCTCCCCGGTGGTGTCCGGGAGGACCGACCCCGTGACCGGCGGGAACCTGTCGGTCCTGCCCGCCTGGGTCGACATCCAGGTCTTCCCCATGGAGAACCCGGCCCTGGTGGCCGTACCGATCGGTTTCGCCTGCGCGATCCTCGGCAGCCTGCTCTCACGGGAGCGCAACAGCGCCCGCTACACCGAGCTGCGGGTGCGCTCGCTCACCGGGTGGGGCGCCGACCGCGACTGACCGACGGGTCCGGGGCGGCGGGTTCAGCCGTGGTCGCCGGGGCGGGCGTCGGCGAAGGTCCCGGCCACGTCGTCCAGGAGGTCCGGGAGACCGGGCAGGGCCCGCGCGACGTCGTCCCAGCCCTCCTGGAACCACGCGCCGCCCGACTCCACGGACCACTGGTCGGACCGGCGCAGGGACCGGCCCAGAGCCCACCCGGCCACCGCCACGATCGGGCGCGACAACCCGACACCGCGCACGTCCAGTCGACCCGAGACCGTCCACGTCCCGTCGGGTCCGGGCGCGGGGGAGGCCTCACCGCGCGCCCGGACCAGCGGGTGCTCCACCTCCAGGGTCACCGGGGCAGGGGGCTCCGCGCCGGTGGCGGCCGCGAACCAGCCGGGCAGGTCCACCCGGACGCGTACGCGGGCGCGCAGCAGGTGCGAACCCCAGCGCGCCAGGGCACTCTCCACGGGGAAGCGCAGGTCCGCGTCGACGGCCAGGGTCTGCCGGGCCCGGTCGTGCACCACCGAGCCGGTGGTGGACGGGGCCTCACCGCCCTTCCCGGTGGAGCCCCCGCCGCTCCCGGCCTCCTCACGCATGGCGAAGTCGACCGCGCACACGCCGGTCTCGTCCCAGGAGGCCACGGTCAGGTCGGTGCCCACCCAGCCCTCGCCGTCCGCCGCGAAGACCGGTCGTCCCGCGGGATCGACCTCGGTGGCCAGGTAGGTGCTGCCGGGGGCGAGGTGCTCCCCGGAGAGCAGGCGCAGGGAGAGTTCGGCGGCCTCCACCGCGGCCTCGTCCGCCAGATCCTGGGCGGCCAGCTCCCGTTCGGTGGAACCGACCGCCTCCTCGGCCTCCCCGGTCCCCTCCAGCGGGTCCTCCACCCCGCGCTCGTACGCGGCCCTCTCCTCCGGGGCGAGCGCGATGCCCAGCTCCTCGGCCCGCTGCTCCAGGCGCCGCAACTCCTTCTCCGACGGCAGGACCAGCAGGCCGTCCTCCCCGAAGTGCGCGCCGCGCAGGACCCCGTACGCCGAGGACACCGTCCGCGCGAGGTCCTCACGACCCAGGGGGGTCAGGGTGAGGCTGTGGCTCAGACGGGGCATGGGCCCTCCGCTTCGTCGTGGGTCAACTGTGGCCAGCCCATTGTGGTCCCCGCGTGTGGGGCCGGACAACCGTGGAACCGTCGTCGGGCTGGGGCACCATGGCCGGTATGACCAGACACATCGTGCTGCTGCGCGGCATCAACGTCGGCGGACACCGCAAAGTGGCCATGGCCGACCTGCGCGCCCTGCTCACCGGGCTCGGGTACACGGGCGTGGCCACCTACATCCAGAGCGGCAACGCCGTCCTGACCTCCGAGGAGTCCGACCCCGAGGTGGTGGAGGCGGCGGTGCGCGCGGCGCTGCGTGACCGGCTCGGTCTGGACGTACCGGTGATGGCGCGCACGCTCGAACAGCTCCGCGCGGCGGTGGCGGCCAACCCCCTGCCGGTGGAGGACCCCGCCAAGTTCATGGTGCTGTTCTGCTCGGAACCGGTGGACACCGCAGCGCTCGCCGCGATCGACCCCGCCACCCACCCGCGCGAGCGCCTCGCCGTCACCCCCACCGAGGTGTTCACCCACCACGAACTCGGAGTGCGCGAGGCCCGGCTGCCCGCCGTGGTCGCCCGGAACTGCCCGGGGGAGATCACCGCCCGCAACTGGCGTACCGTCCTGCGTCTGGTGGAGATGGCCGAGGACGCCTGAGCCCCCCGGATCCCCGGGGCGCGGGGACTGTCCGAGAGTAGTCGTGGGAGGAAGAGGACGGCGGACCGCGCCGTCACGAACAGGCGAGGGGTGGTGTCCGGTGCCCAGACGGTGGACCGTGATCCTGGGGGAGAGGGCCGACGCGGCGCGGCCGATCCGGCCCGAGGACTGCCACGGACTGCTGAACCGCTGGTGGCCGCAGCCGGAGTCCGAGCACGCGGCGGCCAAGCGCTGGGCGATGAACGGCTGGCCGACCCCCCTGGGCGACCGGCTGTACCACTGGACGCTGACCTGGCTGGACGACGACGTCCCGGCGCCCGTGGACCCGGGGGAGCTGATCGGTCGGGTCCAGGGTGTCGGTGACCACCTCCTCGAACCCCTCTCGGTGACACGGACCTTCGACACCCCCTACACCGAGATGCTCACCGACGCGCACCGGCCCGCCGCCGTGCGCGCGGCCGAGGTGCGCACCGTCACCCCGGTGGTGACGACCACCCGCGACACCACGGGGGAACGCGTCCCGCACGTGCGCCCCAACCCCCGGCGGCTCTTCGGGGCCGTGCACCGCTCGGGCGGCGGGATCGTCGGCGGCAGCGGCGCGGTGGGCGCGGTGGCCCGTTTCGCGCCGCCCGAACTCGCCACCCCCTGGCTGGAGGAGGCCCTGACCGGGCTGGACCGGGTCAGGCGCTCGACGCTGCCGGGCGAGGAGGTGGGGCTGACCGAGCACCAGCACACCGAGAACCGCACCGTGCTGGGCTGGCGGGGCGGCCTGCGCCTGGACACCGTCGACGGCCAGCTCGGGGGCGCCACCTTCGCCGTCCTGCTGGAGCTCCTGGAGCTGGCCGGGATCGGCAAGTACACCGCGCAGGGCTTCGGGGCGGTGCGAGTGGACACGGTCACCTGGAGCGGTTCCGCCGGGCAGGTCCCCGCCCCGCGTTCGGGCCGACGCGTCGCGCACCGGATCCGGCACGGCCGCCCCCGGCCGCTCGACAGCCGTGCGCGCGCGGCGGCGGAGACGGAGGAGTTCGGGGGAACGCTGTTCGACTGACCCACAGACCGCCGGTTCCCGCCCGAGGACGGCGGGCGGGGACCGGTGCCCCACCCCGGCGGCCCCCCGGCCGCCCTTCGCGGCTCCCACCCGGTGGACGGGGTGGGAGCCCCTTCTCGTCCCCGCCCGCGCCCCGACCCGGATGGTCACCCGGGTCGGGGCGTCAGGACGTGTGTTCGTGGGGCATGGGGCCCGGCGGGGTCCGTCCGTCGCCCTCCCGGAGCGTCCGGGCCAGCCCGAGCAGGTGCGGTACGAGGTCCTCCGGGGTCAGGGCGGGGCCGGTGCGCTTGCCCGCCGAGGGGCGGTCGCGTTCGGATCGGGAGAGCCGGTCGTGTCTGCTCGGGGTCGCCATGGGAGGGGCCTCTCTGCTGTCGGGCGGGGGACGGTCCATGCACTGTGCTCTCTCGGACAGGGAACGGTGCCCCGTCGGACCGGAGTGCGTGCGGGGGAAGGAGTGACCGGAAGGGGCCAACGGGGTGACGCGGGGCGGCGACTCCTGGTATCCGTGGTGACGACGGCGTCACCGTCCGAGAGAGGTCAGCAGGACACCCGTTCCCGTGCGGCGCCCGCGCCGTTCCCGCCGTCCCCCGGTCACGAGGAGTCCGTCGCGGTGACCCAGGCCCCCGAGCGCCGACCGACCGAAGCCCACGACGATACCCCGGTCACCGGGGTGCTCGTCGGCGTCGACCTGCGCGGAATCCAGGCCTTCGTCTACAGCGGGCGACGCATCCTGGACGCCGTGGGCCGCGCGGCGCTCGTCGCCGAACTCACCGACACCTCCGACCCCGTCCACGGGGTGGGTGACCTCGTTCCCGAGGGGTGTCTGGTCCTGCGGGACGCCGGCGGGGCCCTGACCCTGGTGCTGCCCGACCTCGCGGCGGCCCGCCTCCTCACCGGGCGCTACACGCGCAGGCTCCGGGACCGGGCCGGGGGCCTGACCCCGGTGGTCGCGTTCGTCCCCTACGGGCCCGGGGCCGTGCCCGTCCCCGGGGAGCCGGTCGCACCGGACCTGGACGCGGCGCTGGCCGAGCTCCCCGTCCGGCTGCGCCGCGCCCGCCGTCACATGTCCGCGCTGCACACCCCCGCCTCGGGGTACGGGATCACGGCCGTGTGCTCGGTCAGCGGGGCCCCGGCCGAGTCCGTGGACGGCAGCAGGCCCCTGGAGGATCCCGGCGGGACGGGGCGGCGCGTGCACGAGCGGGTGGCGGCCGACGTCGCCCGGGCGCGGGGGATCGGCCGTCGCTGGCACCGCGCCCACAGCGACTCCTGGCTCGCCGGACTCGACGCGGACCTGGCCCTGCCCATGGAGGTGGACCGGCTCGGCCGCGACCACGGCGAGGTGAGCCGGGTCGCGGTGGTGCACGTGGACGTCAACGGCCTGGGGGAGCTCCTCGGGGAGTACCGCGAACGGGCGGGAGTCCCCGGTGCGCCCGGATCCGGGGCGCTGGCCCAGCGGGAGCTGTCCACCCACGTCGCCGGACTCACGGAGGGGCTGGCCCGGGCCCTGGTGCGCGCGGTGGCCGCCGCGGTCCGGACCGAACCGGGGCGGCCGCCCGTGGTTCCCGGGAACGGGACGGGCGCGGAGCTCACCCTGGACCACCAGCCTCCCGGCCCGATCCTGTTGCCGGTGCGGCCGATCGTGGTCGCCGGGGACGACCTCACGGTCCTCTGCGACGCCCGTCTGGCGCTGAGCCTGGTGCGGTACGCCCTGGAGTGGCTGGACGCCGATCCGGAGCGGATCCGCGACCCCGGGGACCCCCGTGTGGCGCTGCACCGCGCGCTGGCCCGGGTCCGCCTCCCGGGCCGCACCGTGGTGGGCGCCGACGCGCGCACCCATCTCACGTGCGTGCCCACCGTTGGTGCGGGGATCGCGGTCCAGCCGGTGGGCGCCCCGCTCGCGCTCGGCTACGACCTGTGCGAGGCCATGTGTTCCCTGGCCAAGGCGGGGCGGCGTTCGGCGGCCGCCACCGATCCCGCAGCCGCCGAGGAGCACGCGGTGGCCTGGACCACCCGCTTCGACGGGGTCGACCGGGTCCTGGACCGCACGGAGGCCGCCCAGGCGGCCGTGCCCGCGCGCACCGCCCTGCCGATGACCGGGTCCGCCTTCACCCGCTTCCTGGACCGCTACCTCTCCCCGCGCGGCGGCCTGTTCGCGGACGGGGACTCCCACCACCGGGGCTGGCTGGTCTCGGCGCTGGTCCCCCTGCTGGAGTCCGGCGCAGACCCCGGGCCGGAACTGGACCGCCGCGCCCGCGCGACCGGGCACCCCGTGGCGCTGCCCGAGGGGTGGACCCACGGTGAGCTGCTGGACGCGGTCAACGTGCGGGACCTGTACCTGGATCCGGGACTGACGGAGGGAACCCATGAGTGAACCGGACCGGATCGTGGTGCGCCTGGTGTCCCCGGCGCTCTTCGCGGGGGCCAGCGCGGACGGCACCGGCGCCGACACCGACGTCGTCACGGACGCGCACGGGCTGCCGTGTCTGCCCCGGCACCGGCTCGCCGCCCGCCTGCGCGTGGCGGCGGTCAGCGCCGCGACGGTCACGCCCGACCTGGCCGAGGCGGTGGAGAGGGTGTTCGGCCGGGAGGGCTCACACGACGCCGACCGCGCGCTGCGCGTGGGACACGGGCGCCCCGGGGACGCGGTCCGCGCCGCCGTCGCCCACGCCCTCGCGGGCCGTGCCGCACCCGCGCGCGCCGCGCTCCGCAGGGCCGTCACCGACGCGCACACCACCCTGGAGTCGGGGGTGGAGATCGGTCCGGACGGCGCCCCCGAACCCGGTCGGCTGCGCACCCACCGGGTGCTCCTGCCCGGCCTGGTGCTCACCGCGCCCCTGACCTGGTCGGTACCCCCACGGGCGGTGGACTGGCGCTGTCTGGCGCGCGCCTGCCTGGCCACGGACCAGATCGGCTTGCGCTCCACACGGGGCCGGGGCCGGGTCGACGTGTACCTGTCCCGCCCCGACGACCCCGACCCCCGCGCCACCACGCTCTCCCTGGCACGGCCCTGCGGACGGCCTCCCCACCTGGAGGCCCCGGCGGAGACGGCGTTCGGCGGCGGGGCGGCACGGGCGTCCGGGGCCGTACGGGGGGCGAGGACGTGAACCCCGACCCCTACCGGGACCCCGCCGAACCCGTCAGCGCCTACCTGCCACTGCGGTACGTGCTCACCGACTCCCTCGCGGTGCGGACCGGCTTCGACCCCCTGCGCGTCGACACCGAGACCACGGTGAGCGGGCGCGCCCAGCGGGGGATGCTCGCGGCCGCGCTCCAGCGTGCGGGCCTGTGGGACGAACTGCGCACGTGGGTCGCCCGCGGCGAGCTGATCCGCTTCGCCCCCGCCCACCCCCGGTTGGAGCAGCACGCGCGCCCCGGTGTCCCGGTGGTCGCCCACCCGCCGCCCGCGTACCTGTACTCGCCGGGCAAGGACGGCGACACCCTCGTGGACCTGTTCGCCGAGGGAACCGACCAGCCGGGGGTGCCGCACCGCGCCGTCCGCGACCCGCTCACCCCCGACCGCTCCCTGCGCGCGTCCGTGCGCACCACGGCCGAGCGCTACCTGGGCCGGGGCGCCCCCTTCTTCACCACCAGCATGGACCCGGGCCAGGTCTTCGAGGCCCGATGGCAACTGCGCGGCCCCGACCACGCCTTCCTGCGCGGACTGGCGGCGCGCGTCGTCGAGGTCCTCTCCGACGCCGAGGGCACGCTGACCCTGGGCTCGGGCGGGACGCGCGCCCACGGCGGGGTCGCGGTGGAACCGGTGCGCCCGGACCGCCCGCTGTCCCCGGACCGGGTGGAGTGGACCGGTCCCGACCGGTCCCGGCGTGCGGGCCAGGACGTGGACCTGGTCCTGCTCTCCACGGCGCTCCTGGTGGGCGCGCAGGGGCAGGACCGTCCGCACGCCCTGGTTCCGGCCGTACGCGAACTCCTCGAACGACGCCTGCCGTACACCCCGGTCACGGTGGTCGCCGCACACGTCGAACCCGTCCTGGTCGGCGCCTACCACCGGGCCTACCGGGGGCCGATGACCGAGCGCTGGGCGGCGGCCCCGGGGTCGGTGGTGCGGCTGCGTCTGGGCGGGGGACTGACCACCGCACACGTCCGCGACCTGGAGGCCCACCCCCTGGGTGAGCGCCTGGTGGACGGCCACGGCCAGTTCGCCCTGCTGGAGCCGCCCCCGCCGCGCCCCGTCCCGCTCGTACCGGCCTCCACCCCGCTCCCCGCGCGCCGTGAGGGCACCGTCACCCTGTCCGACGGTCGGGTCCTGCCCGACCCCACCCCCCTCGACCCCGGGCAGGACACGGAGCTGGACGCCCTGTACGACGAGCTCATGTGGAACGCCGCCGCCTCCGCCATCCGCGACCACGCCCGCGCCCTCGCCTCGGCGGGCACGCTGTCCCCGCTCACCCCCAGCCTCCTCGGGAGGCTGCGTGAGGTCCTCGTCCGCCCCCACGACACCCCCGACGAGGCGCTGGCCGCGCTCGGCCACACACTGGAGGGCCCGGACGAGGAGAGCGACACGGTCCACAAGGTGCTGAGGGAGAGGGCCGTGCGCGCCCTCCAGCGCGCCCGGGTGGTCCGCCCGGGCGGCCGGGGCCGCCCGCTCACCGTCCACACGTGGCTGACCGGGCTCTCCGCCGGGCCGGCGGCCTGGTGGCGGGCGAACCGGCCCCGGTTCTCCCACGACCCCGCCTACGCCCGGGCGCTGGCCTCCGTGGACCTGGCCGCCCCGGACGGACTGCCGTCCGACAACCGGGAGAGCGGGCTCTCGACCCGGGCCGAGCACTGGGAGCGCCGCGCCTCGGCACGGCTGTCCCTGCTGCTGGTGTCTTCCTGGCTGGCCGAGGCGGCCCGGACGCTGCGCGCGGAACAGGACCGGACGTGACCGCCGAGGACGACCCGCACGGCCCCGGACCCACCGGCCTGGTCTGGGAGTGCGCGGTCCGGCTCCGCCTGCTCACCGACACCCACGTCGGCGCGGCCCGGGCCGGGGCCGGGCAGGCCGCGGAGAGCGACGTGGACCTGAGGCTGGACCGGGACCCGCGGGGCGGGGCGCCCCGGCTGCGGGCCACCACCCTCGCCGGGCTGCTCCGCCACGAACTCCTGGCCCGCACGGCCGACCCGGAGAGCGCCGCCGCGCTGCTGGGTTCGGGGGACCACCCGGAGGCGGGTGCCCGCTCCAGCGCCCTGGACCTGGACGACGCGTACGCGGTCCTTCCCGAGGACGAGGCGGTGACGGTCCGGGTGGGAACCCGCGTGGACCCGGCCACCGGCAGCGTGCACCCCGGCCGTATGTGGCAGTGGGAGGTGCTGCCCGCCGGCACCGTGTTCACCGCGCACCTCAGGCTGAGGGCGGCCGACCCCACGGAGGAGGCCCGCCTGCTCGTCCTGCTGGCCCTGGCCGCGCGGGGGCTGGCGGACGAGGGGCCGGGCATCCGGCTCGGTGGGCGCACGGGACGCGGACTCGGTGCGGTCCGGGCCGTCCGCTGGACCGCCCGCCGACACGACCTCACCGACGAGGACGGGTGGTTCGCCTACCACGCGCGCGACTGGTCGACCCGCTGGCGGGAGGCCGAACGGGCCCTGGAGACCGCCGAGCCCGACGCGGACCTGGCAAGGGCCCTCGGCGCGGTCCTGAACGAGGACGGGCAGCGGGCCACCGCCGCCCTCCTGCCGGACGCGGCGGCGGGCGCGGACCGGAGGCGACGGTCCGAGCTGCGCCTGGAACTGCGCGTGGCCGAACGCCCCGACCCCGTCCCCTCGGGGCGGGCGACACGCCCCGCGACCCTGCTCGTCGGGGACACCCCCGCGGGCGACCGGCCGACCCCGGCCGACCGCGTCCACCGGCGGCGCCCGGCGGTCACCGGGGGCGGCGAGGTGGAGCCGCGCCCCGTCCTCGGCGACACCGCCCTGTTCGCCCTGTTCAAGCGGATCGGGGAACGGCTGGTCCGGGACGCGGCCGAACACCTGGCGGGGGAGGGGACCCGTTGGCCGGAGTGGCACGGGCACTGGTGGGGCGGCGACACCGGCCGCTGGCCCGACTCCCGGCCCGCACCCTCACGGATCCGTCTGCGGGCCACCCCTACCCTCAGCGGCGGCGCCCCGGTGACCACCACACGCCTGACCGTCGACTCCCTCTTCGGGGACGCCGTGGACGGGCACCTGTTCACCACCGAACTCCACAGCGGCGGTTCGGCCCCGGTCGTCCTCGACGTCACCGAACCCGACGACGCCGTACGGGGCCTGCTCGCCCTGGTCGTGCGCGAGCTGGCCACGGTCCCCCTGGACACCCTCGGCGCGGGCGCGGGCAGCGGCAGCGGCCGACTGGTCGCCACCCGGGCGGTCCTGACCACCCACGAGGGGGACGGGTCGCCACCCCACGAGGTGGACCTGATCCGCGCCCTCACCGAGCCGGACGGCCCGGACGCCGCCACCGCCCGCGGATGGCTCCCCGAACTGCACCGACAGATCACCCGTGCCCCAGAACCCGGGCCCGACGACGAGGGGGACCCCTCATGAACCCGCACCCCCACGAACCCCCGTCGCCGGTCGGCGTCGACGTGCGCCCGCTCTCCGGGGAGGAGGTCGACACGGTTCTCGACGACGTCCTCGTGCGGGGTCGGCGCTGCCGGGCCCTCGACGCGGCGGGTCCGCCGGGCGGGCCGCAGTGGCTGCTGGCCGAGCTCGGAGACGGGCGGATCACCGGCTCCTGCCCCGACTCCCGGTGGCGGAGGTCGGACGCCCCGCCCACCGAGGAGCTGTCGGCGCCGTCGCTCGACCCCGACACGGACCGGTGGCGTGTGCTGGAGGTGCTGGTGTTCGGCCCGCACGCGCAGATCCGTCTGGGGGAGGGCGCGGAGTCGGGCTGGGTCAGCACCGACGCTCCGGAACGGCCCCCCGAGTGGATGCGCCCCCGCGACCGCTCCTTCCTGCTCCAGGGCTGGGGCGGTCCCGGGTCCACCCGCACCCTGGAGGGGCGGGTGCCGCTCACCGTCACGCGGGAGCCCTCCGGGACCGAGGCGGTGCTCCCGGTCGCCTGGACCGACTTCTCGGGGCGGATCCGGCCGCACGGGGCGTTGGAGAGCACCGGTACCTGGCTGACGGTCCGGGAGTACTGGGCCGCCGACCCCGTGACCGGCGCGGTCGGGGTGGCCTTCCACCGGCTGACCGGACTGGTGTCGGGTCCCAAACCCACCGGCCCGGAGTTCGACGTCGGCACCGGGGCCCCGGTCGACCCTCCGGGTGGGGAGCGCTGATGGCGGGCCCCCACCGCGCCACGGCCCCCTACGGTCTGGTCCGGTTGGCCGAGACCCCGGTTCCCGCCGCCGCCCTGCACCCCGACCACGACACCGTGTCCCTGCTCCGCTCGCACGACCGCACGGTCGAGGGGACCCACTCGGGCTGGATCGACCTCACCCTGACCACGCTCACCCCCACCTTCGTCGGTCAGGCTCCCGGCCGAGGACGCGCGGGCTCCTCCGCCCGCCTCCCGCACGGGGACCGTTCCCTTCCCCTGATCCCCGGCTCCACCCTGCGCGGCCTGGTCCGCAACACGCTGCGCATGCTCACCGGCGGTGAGAGCGGCCCGGTCAACACGCCCATGCTGTTCTTCCGCGCGCCGGTGCGCGTGGACTCCGGCGCCGCCGACGGCTCCCCGTCGACCCGCGCCCGCCAGGTCATGGCCAGGCGGCACGACCACTACCGCAGGCGCCGCGCGGGGCACCGCACCCGGCAGGGCTTCCTGTACCGCGACCCCGACGACGGGGGCTGGTACGCCGTGGAGGTTCCCGCCACCGCTCTGGAACCCGAGCCCGGCCGCGCCCTCAAGGTGACCTTCGACGTGCTCCGGGAGAGCCTGCGCACCTGGGACTTCGGCGTGGCCGAGTTCCCCGACCCGCCCCGGGACGGCACCTACGTCCCCACCGCCCACGAACAGCACGGCCGCCTCCAGCACCGCTGGGTGTACGCGGTGCACCTGCGGGGACGGCGCGGGATCGCCGCGGTGGCCCCCGACGAACCCGGGGCGCGCGCCCACCTCGCCGCTCACGGCGGTTCCGGCGGGGTGATCCCGGCCCTGCTGGTGCTCACGGGGAGCGCGGCGCAGGAGCGGCGCAACGCCTACCTGTTCCCCCGCCCCCGCGACCCGCGCGCCGGACGCCTCCCGGTCCCGGAGTCGCTGGTGGAGCTGTTCGAGTCGGCGGCGCAGGTCACCGGGTACCAACGAGCCGCCTTCCCCGACACCCTGGGCACGACCGGTGACCGGCCCGACCGGCCGCCGGTCGCCGGAGCCGGGGGCGGCGGGCTGCCTCGGAGGGGCCTGGAACCCGTCTGGTTCGACCTCGACCCCTCCGGCCGGGTGGTCTCCTTCGGCCGGTCCGGCGGCTACCGGGTCGCGGTCAGCGACGACGACCCGATCCGCCGTGCCGTCCCCGCCGCGGTGCTCGGCCCGCAGCACGGGGACCCCGACCGGCCGGACCGGGCCGGGCGCACCGTGGACGTGTGCCGGGCGCTGTTCGGTGACACCGACGTCTTCGCGGGGGAGGCCGGCGCGCTCAAGGGCCGGGTGTCCTTCGGTGACGCCCTGGGCGACGATCCCGACCCCGACTACCCCGACGGCGCCGCCCTGCGCGTGCGGCTCCTCTCCCCGCAGCGCGGATGCTTCGCCAACTACCTGGTCCAGGGCCCCGAGACGTCGGGGGAGCGGCCCGACGTCATCACGTGGTCCCACGAGGGCCGTATCCGCCTGGGCGGGTACAAGACCTACCTGCACCGGCACGACCCCCGCCTGGGCTCACCGGTCCGCTACGACGCACGCGCCCAGACCGACCTCGGGATCACGGTGCTGCCCCGGGGCTCCGGCGCGGAGCCGCCCCAGGACACCCAGCGCGACATCGTCCCCCTGCGCGACGGCCTCATCCTGCGCTCACGCGTCACCTTCACCAACCTGACCGACGCCGAACTCGGCGCCCTCCTGCGCGCCCTGCTCCTGGGCAACCCCGTGGACGGCGGCGACCCGCGCGACCCCGAGCACGCGCACAAGGTCGGTATGGGCAAGTCCCTCGGCATGGGCAGCGTGCACCTGCGCCCCGAACTCCACCTGGTGGACCGCCGCGCCCGTGCCGCCGATCTCTCCCTGGCCCCGGCGGCCGGGGTGGCCCCCGCCGGTCCCGGTCGGGTCGGCGCGTTCCTGGACGCCTTCTCCACGGCCCTCGCCCGCGACCGATCGGCCGACGACTGGCGCGAGGTGGACCAGGTGGTGGACGTGCTGCTGGCCAGCCGTTGGCGGGAGCGGCTGCCGTTCGGGGAGACGGCGGTGATGTCCCTGCGCCAGTTCGCGGAGTACCCGGTGCTCCCACCGCTCACCGAGCGCTTCCGGCCAGACGGCACGCGTTGAGCGGAAGCGCCGCCGGTGACGGGACGCCGCGAGGCCGCGAGGCCGTAACGTCCCCGGGGCCCGCCGCGAGGCCGTGACGCCCTGGGCACGCCTGGAACGCGTGCGGCCGCGACGCCACCGGAGGCCGGTCCGTCCGCGACGGGCTCGACCGTGCGGCCCGGGTGCCCCGGGAGCCCCCCGCCGTCTCCGGCCCAGGAGTCCGGGCCGGTTCCGCTCGTGTCAGCCGCTGACGTCGGCCAGGGCCTCCAGCAGGTCGGCGCGGCGGTCGGGGTCGTCCTGGGCACCGCGCCACAGCGTTGGCGCCTGGGGGCCCTCGTCCAACAGTCGGCACAGCAGGGCGTCCAGGGAGCCGCGCGGGTCGGCGTCGAAGGCCGCCCGGTGGGCCTGCGCCTCGGCGGCCAGCTCGCGGGCGAGCCAGACCAGCCACGCCCGCTCGGTCTGGCGGAGCACCTCGCGCCGGGGCCCGTACGGGTCCGGTTCCCCGTCTCCGTAGGAGTCACCGTCCTCCTCGTCCGGCAGGTCGGGGATGGGTGTGTAGGGGGCGCTGCGGGCCCGCCCACGGGCGCGCTGCACCAGCTCGAAGTGGCCGGGCATGGCCACGGCCATCCGCCCCAGCACCCCGGTGAGGCGCCGGGCCACGTCCTCACCGCTGAGGCCCGGCAGGAGCTCGCGCAGGTGCAGGCGGCGGCGCTGGTCCGGGGTGCGGCCCGGGTCGGCGTCCCGGCCCCCGGCCAGTTCGGAGAGCTTGCGCAGCAGGTAGTCCCCGGTGGCGGTGGAGACCATCGGGGGTTCCCGGACGGCCGTGAGGGGGCGCCCGTGCAGGTCCGCGACGGGCACCGCGCTGCCGTCCTCGGTGAAGGACACCGACTCCCCGGGGTGGACGTCCTCCGGCAGGTCGGCGGCGGGGTTGCCCCACCCCGCGGTGAGCACCAGCAGGGCCAGCGCCTCCTGTTCCACCACGTCGGTGGCGACCCGCGCGACGTCGCGGCGCTGGGCCCAGCGCCGGGGGCGTTCGGAGAAGGCGCAGCGGACCTTGCCGTTGGGGGCGGGCTGCGGGTAGACGCGCCGCAGGTTCTTGTACGAGCGGTCCCGTCGGACGTCGTCCAGGGCGTCGCGCAGCCGGTGCGCGGCGGTGCGGTCCACGGACGCGCGCACGCCTGAGGCCTCCCTGGCCGTCCGCCCGCTCTCGGGCACGGCCTTGGCACCGACCGCGTCCGCGTCCGGAAGGACGCTCCGGCCACTCGTGGCCGCGCCGCCCATGACGGTGGCCATGCGCGTGGCGATGACGCTGGTCGGCTCTCCCCGGTGCCTCGCGCACGGGCAGTGCTCGAAGCACAGGTCGACGTAGTCGAAGAACTGCTCGGAGTGACCGGCGCAGCCCTGCGCTGTTCCGTCCGAGGAGCAGGGCCCACACCCCAACACGCGCGTGAACACGCGCAGGAAGGCGGCCGAACCGAACAGTTCCACGGCGGAGCAGTGATGCTTGCTCACGAACTCTTCTCCCCGGGTGTGCCGGGGCCGGGACGCTCCCCCAGCCCTTCCGGGGAAACGCGTGGTGAGTCGTGAGCCTGCTGGTGACACTCCTGCGTGAACGGGAGGTCGTACAACAAAATATTGCCTTCGGGCGCGCACTGTCAATTGTTGGTCGGGGTTCCGAATACGAAAGTGCTTCGGAGCCATTTATAAACCGGTCACGAGTTAACAGTGGTCTCAGAATTCACCGGGGCCCTGTTCACCGGGCGGTCGGAAGGTGTCCGAGAGATGGCGGTGAGGGCCTCGGAACGGGGTGCGTCGCGCCCGTCCCGGTGAAGCGGGCGGCCGACAGGAACGAGTGTTACGGGAGGTCGCTGGATGTCCGTGGTCAATCTGACGCCGCACGAGGTGACGGTTGTCGACGAGCACGCGCGCGTGATCCGCACCTGGCGGGGATCGAGCGAACCGGCGCGGGTCGAGGCGATCCGGGTTCCCCTGAGCGAGGTGGAGGGAGTGCCGCTGCTGGCGGAGGAACGCACCCGCGCGCGACTGCCCGCACCGGCCGAGGGGGTCTGGTTCATCGTCTCCTCCGTGGTGAGTTCCGCCCATCCGGAACGGGACGACCTGCTGGTCCCCTCCGACCTCGTGCGCGACGACAAAGGGGTGGTCACCGGGTGCCGTTCCTTCGTGCTCACCTCGGTTCCGGTGCGTTCGCACGGATACCAGTGCGGGCCCGCGTGCAGGGTGGGAAACCCGCTTACCTGAACCATTCCTGGAACGGGTGAGTACTGTGGTCCCGTTCCTGTAGTCGGGGGACGGCCGAGATCGGTGCGTCCGGAAGGGAAACCGTGGACGCACCCCGAATCGCCGTCGTCCTCGTGGGCCAGAACCCCACCCCCGCCCTCCTCTCCTCGCTGACCCTCCCGGTCGACCAACTGCTCCTGGTCTGCAGCGACGGCACCCTGCCCGTGGCCCGCCGCGTCGCCGAGGCGGTCGGCCGCATCGCCCGGGGGCGCTCCGTGCGCGTCCTCAGCGTGGGCGCGGACCCGCACGACCCCGCCTCCGTCACCGGTCTCCTGGAGACGGTCTGCCGCGCGCTCGGCCATCATCCCTGGTACCTCGACTACACCGGCGGCACCAAGGTGATGAGCGTGGCCGCCGCGCTGCACCACGAACGGGTGCTGCCGCCGCACGCACGCGCCTGGCGGTTCTACCTGGACTCCCACAGCGACCTGCTCCGCAGCGCCGACACCGCGCGCCCCGACCAGCCGGTGGGCTGTCAGGGGATCGACCTGCGCACCCTCGCCGGGGTGCACGGCGCCCAGTGGGTGAGCGACCGCGACCCCGCGCCGCTGCGCCGCTTCCTGCACGGCGGGGACGCCGCCCTCGCCGACGCCTACCCGAACCTGCCCGAGAGCGAACGCAACGGGATCGCGGCGGAGGCGCGCGTCCTCTCCCACCTGCGCGGCCTGCTGGGCGGACGGCCCGACACCGAGGTCCTCGGCTCCCGGCGCGTGGCCGACCCCTACCGCCCGGGCGGATCCGTCGCGGACTTCGACATCCTGGTGCGCCACCGCCACCGGGTGCTGTGCGTGGAGGCCAAGACCCGGGCCGAGGACGTGGTGGCCCGCGCGGGCTGGACCGTGGCCAAGGCCCGCCGGGTCTTCGGCGGGGCCACCCTCGTCCTGTTCGTCTACTCCGGCCCCGTCGTCGAGGACCTGCGCGAACAGGTGACCGCGTACAACCCGGCGCTCACCGGCCGCAACGTCCACGTCTGGAACCTGGACGCCCTGACCGAACGCGTCACCACCTTCGCTGCCGTGCGGGACGCCTTCTTCCCGAGCCTGGCCGACGGGCCCACGCCGCCCGCGGTCCCGGCCGTGCTCCCCCAGGGAGCCCCGGAGGCCGCCACCTCCGGCAGCGACGGGTCGGACGGCCAGCTGCCCGCACCACCCGCCCGGCACCCCGGTCCGCAGGACGGGCCGCTTCTGGTCACACCCCTGGGCGGCAGTCGACTGGGCGCCCTCGCCGCGCTGCACGCCCACCGCCCCTCCCGCGCGCTGGTCCTGCCCTCACGGCAGAGCCTGCGGGCGCGCGTACGTGAGGCGGCAGCCGGGGCTCTGCGTGCCGCCGAACACCCGGACGCGCCCCCGGCCGACGCGGCCGCGCTGCGCTCCGAGGGCTACCGGGACCGGGTGAGACTGCCCGCCGACCCGGTGGACGGCTACGACTCCGGCGCGGTCCAGCGGGCCGTCCAGGGCTGGATCGAGCAGGAAAGGGAGGGCGACCAGCCGGTGGTCGTCGACATCACCACGGGGACCAAGGCGATGAGCCTCGGACTGGCCAGGGCCGCCCGGCACTGCGGAGCCTGCGCCACCTACCAGCTGCCCCGGGACCGGGCCGTCGTGTGCCTGACCCACGGCCGCCGCGAGCTGGAGGGACGCGCCCGGATCGACTGGTCGCTGGTGCTGTCCGGGTACGCACCCCTCGCCGCGTCCCTGGAGGAGGTGGTCACCGGACCCGCCCGCGACCAGGTGGACGTGGAACTGCTCGACCTGGCGGGGGCGGCGCTCCGGACGGCGGCCTCGGGCGCGACCGGTGTGTGGTGGGACGTCTCCCTCGCCGACGCGGAGGGGTTCCTGACCGCGCAGGAACGGCCCGGGCTGGTCCTCACCTTCGACGACCGCGCCGTGGGGCTGGCCGCACCGGCGCGCCGACGGCGGCGCACGGCGGACGGACCCCTGCGGGACGTGAGCCCGGGGGCGTGGGCCCAGAGCGTGTTCGCGGCCACCACCCACCTGAACGTGCGCTGCGACGTCGCGGGCACCGTGGTGGCCCTGACCCGGCCCGGACGGGACGTGAGCCGCGCAGGTGAGCTGGTGGACTGGATCGCCCAGCCCGCACCGGGCCGGGCCCCGGGCCTGCGGTTCGGGGAACCGCTGTACCCGCTGGTCGTCGAGGTGGACCCGGAGAGCGGTGCCGACCCGTCCGGAACCCTCACCACGGACGCGAGCAGGCTCTGAACCCGGAGTGATCCCCGTCCCTTTCCGGAACCGTCGTCCCGTTCGCGGTGTCCCATCCGGTGCCCCAGGATGGGGTCGCGGCCGTCCGGCCGCACGTGGACCGGAACGGCGGGGCGTACGAGGCATGGGGATCACGAGTGGTCGGTTTCGAGGGGCTGCGCTGGGAGGCGTGCTCGTGCTCCTTCTCGCCGGGTGCGCGGCGCCGGACGACGACGGCGGCGCGGCGGCGCCCGAGCCGCAGGAGGTCGACTGGGCGCCCTGCCTGAGCGAGCAGGAGCTGGAGGAGGCGCCCGAGTGGGACGGTGACCCGGACTGGCTGGAGACCCTGGAGTGCGGCACCCTCACCGTGCCGCTCGACCACGCCGACCCCGACGGCGACACCGTGGACCTCGCCCTGGCCCGGCGGCCCGCCAGCGGCGGCGCCGACGAGCGGATCGGCTCCCTGGTGGTCAACCCCGGCGGCCCCGGCGAGTCCGGGGTCGCGATGCTCGACCACCCCCTCTTCGACGCGTCGGTCCAGGACGCCTTCGACCTGGTCGGCTTCGACCCGCGCGGGGTGGGCGACAGCGAGGGCTTCGCCTGCGGTGACTGGTTCGCGATGGACGGCGCCCGCCAGGCCGTGGCCGACTCCGGGAACGTCGCCGACGCCGACCTGTCCGACCTGGAGGAGTCCGCCCGCGCCTACGCCGAGTCCTGCGCGGAGACCGTGGGGGAGGACTTCCTCGCCAACATGGGCACCGTGAACGTGGTCCGCGACCTCGACCTGCTCCGCGGCGCCCTGGGCGACGAGAAGCTGACCTACGTGGGCTTCTCCTACGGCACCTACATCGGCGCGCTGTACGCGGAGATGTTCCCGGAGAACACCCGCGCCCTCGTGCTGGACGGCGCCGTCGAGACCGAGCGTCCCAACGTGGAGGTCGCCACCGACCAGGCCGGGGCCTTCCAGGCAGCCTGGGACCTGTTCGTGGACGAGTGCGCGTACGCCTCCCGCTGTCCGTTCGACGGCACGGCCACCGCCGACGCCCGCATGGGGGAGCTTCTGGACCGGCTCGACGCGGACCCGCCCACGGTCCGGGGCTGGTCCGTGGACGGCGACACACTGCTGACCATGGTGAGCCTCCAGCTCTACGACGAGGGCACCTGGCCCGAGCTGGCGGAGGTCCTCGCCGCGCTCGACGAGGACGTCGACGGCGCCGGACCCCAGCTGGAACGCCTCTATGACGACACCTTCGGCCAGGAAGAGGAGGAGTCCGACGAGCCCGAGGCGTCCGACGAGCCGGAATCCTCCGAGGATCCGGGTGTCCACGAGGACACCGAAGCGGCCCTGACCGCCGTCAACTGCGCCGACCGCGCCGACCCGACCGACCCCGACGTCTACCGGGAGGCGGCACAGCGCGCGGCGGCGGACTCCCCGTACTTCGGCGCCGACCTGGTCTGGGAGCAGCTGCCGTGCGCCTACTGGGTCGACACCGAGGAGGCGCCCACCGGCTTCTCCGCCCCGGACGCCCCGCCGATCGTCGTGGTCGGCACGCTCGGTGACCCGGCCACCCCCTACACCTGGGCCGAGGAGCTCACCGAACAGCTGGACACCGCCACCCTGGTCACCTACGAGGGAGCGGGCCACACCGCCTACGGCTACGGGATGGAGTGCGTGGACGGCCCGGTGGACGCCTACCTCCTGGACGGGGCGGTCCCGGAGGCCGGTCTGTCCTGCCCCGCCTGGTAAAACCCGACACGACGGACTGTTTACCCGCCCTCCGGGATGTTCTGCGCGGTTCCGCCCCCGATCGCTCGGAGGATGGGATCCGGCGGCGGAGGACTCTGTGCGGGGGCGGGTGTTCGGGTGCGGGCTCTGGGGGTCGCGGGAGCGGCGTTGGCGCTGGTCGTGACGGCGGGCTTCGTCCCCCTCGACGAGCAGGACCAGGCGCGCTCCTTCTACGGTCAACACGTCGACTGGCGGCCCTGCCTGTCCCCGGAGGAACTGGCCGGGGCCGAACCGGTCGAGGGCGATCCCGACTGGAGGGCGCGGCTGGAGTGCGGCACCGTCACCGTTCCCGTCGACCACGGCGACCCCGGCGGCCGGACCATCGAGACCGCCGTGGTGCGGCACCCGGCCCAGGGCACGGCCGACCAGTACCGGGGATCCCTGGTGTTCAACTTCGGCGGCCCCGGCCGCGCGGGGGTGGCCCGGTTCGAGGCCGGACCCCTCGCGCTGAGCAGGCGGGTCCGCGACTCCTTCGACCTCGTCTCCTTCGACCCGCGCGGCGTGGGGGAGAGCGCCGGGTTCACCTGCCCCGCGTGGGACGCCATGGAGCGGCCGCTGGAGGAGGTGGCGGGCGTCGACCCCGACGAGGTGGGCGACGACCGGCTCCGGGACCTCGAACGGACCGCCCAGAGGTTCACGTGGAGCTGCGAGGAGGAGGTCGGGACGGACTTCCTCGCCAACATGGGCAGTGTGAACGTGGTCCGCGACCTCGACCTGCTCCGTGACGCGCTGGGCGACGAGAAGCTCAGCTACGTGGGTTACTCCTACGGCACCTACCTCGGGGCCCTGTACGCGGAGATGTTCCCGGAGAACACCCGTGCCCTGGTGCTGGACGGGGCCCTCCAGACCCAGCGCGGCGTGATCGCGGACGGCGTGGAGCAGAGCCAGGGGGCGCAGTCCGCCTGGGAGTCCTTCGTCTCCTACTGCCTGGAGAGGGCACCCGAGTGCCCGTTCACCAGCGCGGAGGAGGCCCCGTCCGAGGCCGAGGCACTGCTGGCCGGGCTCGACACCGACCCGATCGTCGTCGGGGACCGCAGTGTCGGCCGCCACGAGATGCTGGCGCTGCTCAGGGACTCCCTGAACGCCGAACGGCAGTGGGAGGGCGACGCGCGCCTGCTGGCCCGGATCGCGCGCGACGAGCGGGACCCCTTCGTCCAGGCCTACCTGGGGCGCTACGCCGCCCCGAGGGACGACCAGGGCGCGACGGCGTCCGCGTTCACGGCGGTGCAGTGCGCCGACCACACACGACCCGGCGACGTCCACGCGTTCCTGGAGGGCGCCCGGCGCGCGGAGAAGGTGTCCCCGTTCTTCGGCGGCGACGAGATCTGGTCGTTCCTGCCCTGCGCGTCCTGGCCCGACACCGAACTCGCCCCGAGCGACCTCAGCGCCCCCATGGCGCCACCGATCCTGGTCGTCGGCACCCGCGACGACCCCGCGACCCCGTACGCGTGGGCCGAGGAACTGGCCGACCAGCTGACCACCGCCACCCTGTTCACCTACGAGGGCGGCGGCCACACCGCCTACGCGGGCGGACGCGGCTGCGTGGACGGCGCCGTGGACGCCTACCTCCTGGACGGTGTGGTCCCCGCCGTCGGCGCCTCCTGCCCCGGAGAACTCTGAGCGACCCCGCTCCCTCCCGGGGAGGATCAGCCTCCCCCGCACGGGGGAGGCGGGGCCGCGCCCGCGCCGAACAGACTCGTGTCACGAGGACGTCGGCGAGGGAAGGCGGAGCGGTCATGGTGAAGCGGGCGGAGAACGGGTCGGCACGAGCCCGGCACGGGTCGACGGGGGCCGGACACGTTCCGGCACGGACCGCACCAGCGTGGCTCGGCCGTGCGGCCGCCGGCGCTGGCCTGCTGCTGGGGGTCGCGCACCTGATGGTCACCGGGTGGCTGGCGGCCGACGCCGACCAGGGGATCGGACCCGGTTACCTGGTCTGGATGGTCGGGCCGCTGGTGGCCACGCTGGGCACGGCCGTCGCGGCGCTGGCCCTCGTGCGTCCCGGAGCCCCGCGCTGGCCGGGCTGGGTCACCGGAACGGCGGCGGTGCTCCTCGCCCTGCTCACCCTGCTCGGGTTCGCGTCCCTGGCCTTCGGTGCGAGCGCGGCCTCCCTCTTCCTGGGGCCCGGTCCGTACGCGCTCCCCGGCACGGTGCTCTTCACCGCCCTCACCCTCAGCTCACGGGCGGCGCGGCGGGCGCCCGCGGCTCCGTGAGGTCGCGCGCCGCCTCACGGTACCGGCCGGGGGGCCGGCCGAACTCGCGTTTGAACGCGTTGGCGAAGGCGAACTGCGAGGAGTACCCCACCCGCGTCGCCACCGAGCTGATGGTGGCGTCCTCCTCGCGCAGCAAACGCGCGGCCGTGGTCAGCCGCCACCACGTCACGTAGGCCAGCGGGGACTGCTGCACCAGGGCCGTGAACCGGCGGGAGAAGGCGGCACGCGAGAGCCCGGCCCGTTCACCCAGCTCCGCCACGCTCCAGGGGTGCGCCGGGTCGCGGTGCACGGCCTGGATCGCGGCGTGCACCCCGGGGTCGCGCAGTGCCCCGGCGAAGCCGCGGCCCGCGCTCTCGTCCCCCTCCCGCAGCTCCTCCAGATAGGTGCGCAGGATGTACACGACCAGCATGTCCAACAGGTGAGGGACGAGCGTGTCCCCACCGGGCCGGTTCGTGCCCAGCTCCCGGCCGAGCAGCCCCACGGCCAGCGGGAGCTCGGACCTGCGCCCGACCTTCGCGGGCAGGTGCACCACGGAGGGGAACTCGGCCAACAGCGGATGCGGGGTCGACGCGCTGGCGTCGTAGGAGCCGCCCACCGTGACACAGCTGGGCTCGCCGTCACCGTCCCCGATCGTGGCGGCGCCGAACGCGGGCACGGGAGGCATCTCCTTGGGGCGCGCCCACCCCCGCGAACACACCAGCGTGGGCACGGGGTCCCCGCCCGTCGCCGCGGCGCGCAGCACACCGGAGCAGTCCACGCCGCCGTCGGACACGTCGGGGGAGCTGCTCAGCAGGTGTTCGCGGCCGCGCGGCAGGAAGAGGACGTCGCCCAGGCCCAGCTGCAGGGGTTCCGCACCCTCCGTGAGGAGCCACGTGGACCCCTGAAGGACCACCATGAACTTGGCGCCGGGGACCTCCGGGAACCGTGTGGCGTAGGGGGCCTGCCATTCGATCCGCGCCGACCGGGGCTGGCCCGTGCGCACGGTCGAGATGACGTCGCTCAGCACATCCATGCCGTCATCGTACTCACCTGTGGACGATCGCGCATAGATCAGAGCGGATCACGCATAGGAAGTCTCGGCCTCCCCGCTTAGGTTCGTGTCGAACCCCATCGCAACAGGGAATGAGCCATGACCCAAAGCCTCACCGAAACCCCGACCGCCGTCCGTCCGACCTGGAAGCCGCGCCTGGCCGCGGTGCTCGCGGTCACCGTCGTCAACACCCTCCTCGCCCTCGCGGCGCCGCTGCTGGGCGCGGACCTGGTGGTCGCCCCCGAGGGACAGGAGCCCGGAGCCGTCGCGTGGCCCGCCCTCACACTCTTCACCGCCGTGTTCGCCCTGCTCGGATGGGGCGTGCTCGCCCTGGGCGAGCGCTTCCTGGGCCGACGGGGCCTCATCGTGTGGACGGTCGTCGCGGTGCTCGTCACCGTGGCGATGTTCCTGCCGCCGCTCACCGTGGGGGCGACCGCCGCGACCGTCGTCGTCCTGCAACTCACGCACCTGGTGGTCGCCGCCGTCATCCCGGTGTACTGGCGGACCTCCCGGACCTCCCGGACCGCCTGAGGCCGCTGCGGGCGCGTACACTCCGGGTACACCGGTGTCGGCCGCGCCCGCAGCCGCACCGCCTTGGAAGGGACACCCCCTGCAACTGAGCGCACTGCTCAACGGCCATGCCCACCAGGTCATCTACGGGGACCCCGATATCCCCATCGCCTCGGCGCCCTGCGTCGACCTCGACCGGGTGGCGCCGGGCTCGCTCTACCTCGCACTCCCAGGGCACCGCGAGGGCGGCCCGGAGGGGGTCGCCACCGCGTTCGCCCGGGGCGCTGTCGCCGCCCTCGTGGAGGAGCCCCCCAACGGGGACGACCTGTCCGCTCCACCCGGTACCTGCCTGGTCCGGGTCGCCGACGCCCGGGTCGCGGCGGCTCTGGTCTGCGCCCGGTACCACGGTGAGCCAGGAGACGCGATGGACGTCGTCGCGGTCACCGGCACCAACGGCAAGACCTCCGTGTCGTCCATGTACGAGTCCCTGCTGAGTGCCGCCAACGGGGCCCGGGTGGGGGTCATCGGCACCTCCGGGGCCCGGACCGGCGGCGACCCGATCCCCATGCCCAGGACCCTGCTCAGCACCCCCGAGGCCCCGGATCTCCAGTACCTCCTGTCCCGCATGCGCGCCCGGGGCACGCTCAGCGTCGTGCTGGAGGCGACCTCCATGGGCCTGCTCCAGCACCGCGTGGACGGCTCACACATCGACGTCGGGATCTTCACCAACCTGACCCAGGACCACCTGGACGACCACGGCACCATGGAGCACTACCGGGACGCCAAACTGCGGCTGTTCCGGGGGCTGTGCCGTCGGGCCGTGGTCAACGTGGACGATGCGGTGGGTGCCACGATCCCGGAGCTGATGCCGGGCGCGACGGTCACCTACTCCGTCGAGGTCCCGGCCGACTACCGGGCGACCGACCTGGAGGTGGACGCCTTCGGCACCCGGTTCGTCCTACACCACGAGGGCCGCAAGTACCCGGCGGCGATCCCCGTGCCGGGACGCTTCTCGGTGTCCAACGCGCTCGCCGCGCTGGCCGCCTGTCACGTCCAGGGGCACGAACTCACCGGGCTGGTGGCCGCGTGGGAGCGGATGCCCCAGATCCCGGGGCGCTTCGAGCACTTCGCGGCGCCGCGCGGGGTCTCGGTGATCGTCGACTACGCTCACTCGCCCGACTCCCTGGACCAGGTCCTGGGCACCATCCGCAGCTTCGCCCAGGGACGGGTGTTCACGGTCTTCGGCTGCGGCGGGGACCGGGACACCACCAAGCGCGCCCGGATGGGGGAAATCGCAGGCACCCACTCCGACCGGTGTGTGCTGACCTGGGACAACCCGCGCCATGAGGACCCGGAGGCGATCATGGACCAGGTCGCCGAGGGGATCGAGTCGACCGGGACCCCGTTCACCCGCATCGCCGACCGCCGCGCCGCCATCGACCGCGCCCTCTCCGTGGCCCGCTCCGGTGACGTGGTGCTCGTCGCGGGCAAGGGGAGCGAGTCCCACCAGATCGTCGGCGACGAGCTGCTGCCCTTCGACGACATGACCGCGGTGCGCGAACTCGTCGCCGCGCATTGACGCACGACCCTCTCCTTTGGTTAGGTTAGCCTGGCCTAATCAAAGGAGGTCTGGTGTGACCGCTGAGCGACCCGAGTTCGACCATCTCCTGCACTGGGTGCCCGACGTGCCCGAAGCGGTGCGCCAATACACCGAGGCGGGGTTCCCCGCCCACACCAACGAGCCCTTCGACGGGTTCCGCAACGGGGCCTGGCGGTTGGACGAGCGCTACGTCGAGATCGTCACCGTCCTCGACGAGTCCGCCTATGACACCGGGGTCTTCAGTCGGGCCCTGAAGGTCTTGCGCCCCGCCATCGAGGACGTCGCCGCTCGGGGGCGCGGGGCCATGACCTTCGCGGTCAACGTCACCGACGCCGCCGCCTCCGCCCAGCGCCTCCGCCTGCGGGGACACCGCGTGGAGGAGGTCGTCGCCGCCCCCGAGGGCCGCGACGTGAGCTTCCGCGAGGTCTTCCTCCCCGACGCCCCCTTCTGGGCGCCCTTCCTCATCACCTACGACCCGCCCCGCGAGCAGCTCTTCACCGATTACGTCCGGGGTCGCTTCACCCCGGGGCCCCACGACCTCCGGGCGATCGTCATCCAGACCGCCGACCCCGAGTTCTCGGCCCGCTGGTTGGGCACCCTTCTGGGCCTCCCGACCCAGGGCACCGAGGTGCCCCTCCCCGGAGGCTCCGTCCTCTTCGAGGAGGGCCCCGAGGACCGCATCGTCGCCCTCGTCACCACGGGCCCGGAAACCGAGATCGAGGGCCTGGACTTCCGCAGCCTCTGACACGCGCACGCCGCCTCCACCGCCGGGGCGGCGTCGAGACCCTTCCGTCTCCTACGTTCCGTTGGGAAGCTCTGACCAGGTGTGATGCAGGCGAGGTCGCGGCATGTGCGGACCCCGTGAAGCTCGGAGCGCGCAGCGTTCTCGGGTGTGGTTTACCCGGCTTCGTGGCCGGATGCGGCCAGATCTGATTGCCGCATGTCAAGGATGGTTCCCGGTTCCATATTCGCGTGGTCGGGGCTCCGAACGATTGTGGGTCGATGTAGGTGCTGGTTAAAGTCCTGCCTTGATCCCAGGTGCGAGGGTTGTCCCCGGGTTCTCACATCCCCTTGACACGAACGGCCATCCCATGCGTCGCCCCTGGACCCGTGCGACCGCGGTCTCGACCGCCACTGCTCTGCTCCTGACCCTGACCACCGCTCCTCCTGTGGCGGCACAGCCGACATCACCGGACCCCGCCAGCTCCGAGGAACAGCAGGAGCTCGACGCCCTCGCGCTCGCGGAGCAGACCGGTGAACCGGTCGAGATCCCCGGGCTGACCGACGAGAAGACCCAGCACTTCGCCAACCCGGACGGATCCCTCACCGCGGAGATCTCCACGATCCCCCAGCGGGTGCGCTCCGAAGACGGGTGGGTGGACGTCGACACGACCCTGGTCAAGGCCGATGACGGCACCGTGCGGCCACGGGCCGCGGGCATGGACATCGCCTTCTCCGGCGGCGGCGACGACGCGATGGCCCACATCGGCATCGGCTCCAACAACGTCGCCCTGGGCTGGATCGACGACCTCCCCGAACCCGTCCTGGAAGGCGACCAGGCCACCTACACCGACGTACTTGCGGACGTGGACCTCGTCCTGACCGCCGGTGTCGAGGGCTTCAGCCAGGTCCTGGTCGTCCACACTCCGGAGGCCGCCCGACTCCCCGAACTCACCGAGATCGCACTCCCGTTGCGCACCACCGGTGTGACCATGACGGCGGACGAGCACGGCAACCTCGACGCCACGGGCGACGCCGGCGGCCAGAGCGTGTTCTCCGCCCAGGCCCCGGCCATGTGGGACTCCACGGGGGAGGGACACGAGAGCGAAGACCCCACGGTGTCGGCGCCCTCCGGAGCGCGTGTGCTGACGGTCCCGACCTCGGTCGAGGTCGACTCCATCCGGCTCGTGCCTGACCAGGGCATGTTCGTGGACGAGGCCACCGAGTTCCCCGTCTACATCGACCCCTCCGTGAGCGCCAGCCGCCCCAACTGGGCCTACGTCGACTCCGCCTTCCCCACGCAGGCCTACTACAACCCCAAGGTCGACGACGTGGGCATCGGCAGGGTCGAATGGGACCGGCCCTACACCCGACGCGCGTTCTTCCAGTTCACAGTGATGGGCAGGACGAACCACCCCAACACCATCATCAACTCGGCCACGCTACGCACCGAGATCGAGTGGGGGTGGGACTGCACCAGCAACGCCCACATCCAACTGCACCGCACCGACGCTTTCACCAACAAGACCACCTGGAACAACCAGCCCACCACCCGCACCCTCCAGGACACCCAGAACGTCAAGGGCGGCTGGGCGACCTGTCCCAAGAGCAGCGGAGTGGAGTTCGACGCCACCAACGCCTACCGGTGGGGAGTCAACAACAACGCCTCCCACATCCGGCTCAGACTCAAGGAACGCGACGAGAGGGGCACGACCGCCTGGCGGCGCGTCAACACCAAGAAGAAGCCCCCGGTGCTCGTGGTGAACTACAACCACCCGCCAGAGAAGCCGGTCACCTCCACCATCTCCGACTCCCTGGGAGGCACCTGCCAGACCGACCGATCCGCGCCCCGGATGATCAACAACACCGAGGTCAGGTTCAACGCCCAGATCCGGGACCGTGACTCCTACTGGGTGGGCCAGCAGGTCAAGTCGCAGTTCGAGTGGAAACTCGCCGGTGTGGACGGTCGCGTTGGTGCCGCTGACTCGGCCTATGTGACCGTGGGCAAGTGGTCCGGAGGCAGCTACCGGCCGGTGACCGCGAAGGACCTGCCAGAGCGAGAGTTGATCGCCTACCGGGTGCGCGGCCACGACCGATCCAACTGGGGCCCGTGGTCGTCCTGGTGCTTCATCGAGGTCGACACCACCAAACCCGACTCCGGTCCCAAGGTGACCTCCACCGACTACCCGGCGGGTGACGAGCCCCATGGTTCCGTGGGGCGCACGGGCGAGTTCACGTTCGCCAACAACGGCGTGGACGCGGCCACCGCGTACCACTACAGCGTCAACGACGCCAGCTGTTCGACCAAGGTCGACCTCGACGAACAGGGCGCGTCCGTGACCCTGCCGATCACCCCGCGCAGGGACGGCCCCAACCTCATCCACGCCCGCATCACCGACGCCTACGGAAACTCCTCGGAATGCGGACTGGCGTACACGTTCACCGTCGCCCCACCCGCTGAGTCGGTCGCGCACTTCACGTTGGACGAGGGGCAGGGCGGCACCGCGACGGACACGGCGGACGCGAGCCGTTCGGCCACGGCCTCCGGTGACGTCGCGTGGGCGCGAGGCCGAGTGGGGGAACGGACCGGCGGGAGCTACCGTCTGGAAGGTACCGGCCTGGACACGTCCAGCGGTGAACGCCTCAGCACACAGGGTCCGGTCGTCGACACCGGCGACGCGTTCTCGGTCTCCGCCTGGGTGCGGCTGGACGAGTCCAACCCGAGCCGCCCCTACACGGCAGTGGGTCAGGACGGTGAGCGACACAGCGGTTTCTACCTGGGCTACCAGCACACGCAGGGCGGTCGGTGGATCTTCAAGCAGGCACCCTACGACGGGGACGCCACAGCGATCTCGGAAGCGGTGCGGTCCATCGAACCCGCCCAGGTCGGGGTGTGGACGCACTTGCTGGGGATTCACGACCCCGAGACCGGAGCGCTCACCCTGTACGTGGACGGTGTCAACCAGGGGTCGCACATTCAGAAGACCCCCTGGAACGCTGAGGGGCCGCTGATCATTGGCGGGGCCAAGTACCGGGGCACGTACAACGACTTCTGGCCCGGATCCATCGACGACGTGCGCGTGTGGGACCGGGTCCTGGTCGACGAAACCGTGGGCGAGGACGAGGAAGCCAGGTCGGAGATCTGGGAGCTCGCCAACCGACCAGCCGCGCTTGAAGGGCGCTGGCAGCTTGACGAGACCTCGGGCACCGTAGCGGCCGACTCCTCCGACCACGGTCTGAACGCCACCCTGGAGGGTGACCCGCTCACCGCCTGGAACCAGGCCATGAACGACGTCACCTTCGCCCCCGGCGTGAGCCTGAACCCGTCGACCCGGGAACACCTCCACACCGGAACCCCCTCGGTGCGGACCGACCGCAGCTACAGTGTCGCGGCCTGGGTGCGCCTGGACGAGGTCGGATACAACGCGGCTGCGGTGGCCCAGAACGGCACGGACCACAGTGCCTTCTACCTCAGCTACCAGCACACCTACGACTGGGACAACTGGGTGATGAAGCTTCCGCCCCAGGACCGGACCGGGGCCACCGGCTGGCACCGATCCCTGTCCGAGCACGCTCCCGAGTTCGGTCGTTGGACCCACCTGGCGGCCACCTACGACCACACCCGGGGCGAGGCCACCCTCTACGTGGACGGTGTGGCCCAGGAACCCGTGAAGGTTCCGAGTGCCTGGCACGCGAGCGGTCCCGTCATGATCGGCGGCTCCCAGTTCGAGAAGAGGTTCTCCGGTGCCTGGGCCGGAGACATCAGCGACGTCCACCTGTACCAGGGCGTGCTGTCCCAGGACGACATCCAGAACGTCTACGAGGGCATGATCCCGACGAGTTCTCCCTGAACGAGGCCCGTACCCCGCTCACCCCCATCCCCGGCTAACGAACCCGGCGGCAACGACGACCGCCGGGACGGAGGACTCCTGTGTCCAAACATCCTTCCACCAGCCAAGACAACGTTGACGAACCCGTGCCCAAGGGCATTCGTATCGGTCGCGTACTCAGGCGAGGCATCTCCAACACTGTCGTCCTGTCGGTGGCGGCCACCCTTCTGGCTGCTCCTTCCTCCCAGGCAACACCCCAGAACTCGGCGCCAGAGGTCGAGGACGAACCCTGGATCGAGGGCAGCGAGTTCGTTGCCGCGACCACCGAGGTGGACAACGCGGCGGACGAGGCTTCGATCGCCACGCTCGCGGAGGTGACCTGGCCCGCACCCCAGACCTTTGAGCTGGTGGAGGGAGGGGATCCAGGCGAGCAGGCCGACCTCTTGTCCGCTATTCCCGACGATGCCGTGGTGGCGGTCGGCGCGCTGCCAACCGAAGTCACGGATTCATGGGAGATGCCTCTTCCCTTTGAAGAGCGTACGGAGGAAACGGCCTCTCAGGAGGAACGTCGTCTACCCAAGGAACCCGGAGGTGACGCTTCAACAGACGACAGCGATGAGGAGTCGTCTGGGCAGGTATCCGAGCCGGGCGAGGACACCGAGACCGAGCAAGTCCCCCCTCCTGAGGAACCAGACGAGGACGAGGTGTCCGACGACGAGGCAGAGGAATCCGAGCCCGCCGAAGATCAGACACCTCAACCTGTGGAAGCAGCGCGGGTTGATCTCCTCAGCCAGGAAGAAGCCTCGGAGGTGGGGGTAGACGACGGGCTTCTCCTTGAGGTGACGCGTACGGACGGCATCGAAGCCCCTGGCCCCGTCGAGATCGTGCTCGACTACTCGGGGTTCGGCTCGGCCTTCGGCGGAGACTACGGATCAAGGCTCCGGCTCCTGGCCCTCGCCGGTTGCGAGAATGAACAGGAAGAGGAGTGCACCCAGGCTTATGACCTGGGATCGGTCAACGATCCGACGACGCGGACCCTCAGCGCCGTCGTACCGGCCACGTCCTCCGGAGTGAAGCTCATGGCCGCGTCCGGAGGGGACAGCGGTAACGGAGACTACAAGGCCAGTGACCTCTCGCCTTCGGCCTCCTGGGACGTGAGCCTCCAGACCGGGGACTTCGCCTGGACCTATCCACTCGAGGTTCCGGACGTCGCCGCTGACATGGCGCCCGACATCGCCCTGTCCTACTCCTCCGGTTCCGTCGACGGGCGTACCGTCTCCACCAACAACCAGGCCTCCTGGATCGGTGAGGGATTCGACTACCATCCCGGCTTCATCGAACGCGCCTACATCCCCTGCGCCGAAGACGGGCAGAAGACCCCGAACAAGACCGGGGACATGTGCTGGAAGAGACAGAACGCCACTCTGTCCCTGAATGGCATGTCCAGCGAACTCCTTCAGGACTCCGACGGAACCTGGCGACTGCGCAATGATGACGGCTCCAAGGTCGAACGCCTGAACGGTGCGACCAACGGCGACAACGATGGTGAGTACTGGAAGGTCACCGTCACTGACGGCACGCAGTACTTCTTCGGTCGTAACCGCCTTCCCGGATGGTCCTCGGGTAGGCCCGAGACCAACTCCGCCTGGACCATGCCCGTATACGGAAACGATTCCGGCGAACCCTGTAACAAATCGTCTTTCTCGGACTCCTGGTGTCAGCAGGCCTGGCGATGGAACCTCGACTACGTCGTCGACGTGCACGGCAACGTCATGACCCTGCACTACACCAAGGAGGGAAACCACTACGGCCGCAACATGAAGGCGGATGACGCCACCCCCTACGACCGGGGCGGCCACCTGCGTCGGATCGAGTACGGCCTGACCACCGACGATGTCTTCGCCACGGCTCCGGCACGGGTGAACTTCACTGTCGCCGAGCGGTGTCTGAGCACAAGTTCCTTCGACTGCGCACCCGACAAGCGGGAGAAAGCCAACGCCAAGCACTGGCCCGACGTCCCACTCGACCTGGACTGCAAGTCCGGGGCGAAGTGCGCTGACAAGTTCTCACCGGCCATGTTCACCACCAAGCGTCTGGAGAAGGTCTCCACTCAGTTCCATGACGGATCGTCCTACTCCACGGTCGACTCCTGGAAGTTCGAGCACCTCTTCCCGGCACCGGGGGACGGAACTGACCCCACGCTCTGGTTGGACTCCATCACCCATACGGGACACGTGGGGGGCACGCTGATCCAGCCCTCCATGACGTTCTCCGGCACTCCTATGCCCAACCGAGTCGACTCCACCAGTGACGGGGTCGCCCCGCTCAACAAGTGGCGTATCACCGCCGTCTACACCGAAACCGGTGGGCAGCTCGATGTCTCCTACTCCGCACCCGACTGCACTGCGGGGGCCACACCCACACCACACGCCAACACCAAACGCTGCTATCCGGTCCGCTGGGTGCCGAGTGGGCGCGGTGATGACGACATCACTGACTGGTTCCACAAGTACGTCGTCACGCAGGTGGCGGAAGTGGACCTGGTCACCGACCAACCCGACGTGATCACCACCTATGACTACAGGGGTGGTGCTGGTTGGCGATACATGGAAGCGGACGGGTTCACCAAGGACGACAGGCGTACGTGGTCCCAGTGGCGCGGGTACGAAATCGTTCGGGTGATCTCCGGACTCGGGGGCGAGACGCAGTCCGAGGAGGAGCACCGGTTCTTCCGAGGGATGCATGGTGATCACCTGCCCAGCGGCATGCGTAGCGCGAAGGTCACCGACACCGAGGGCGGCGAACACACCGACCACGATCGCTTCAACGGTCAGACTCTGGAGACGCTGACGCGTAACGGTCCTGGTGGGGAGGTGGTTGAGAAGGAGATCACGCTGCCCTGGAGTCGGAAGACCGGTTCCCGCACCTACTCCTGGGGCACCGTGGAGTCCCACATGGTCGACTCAGCGTCGGTCCGTAGCTACGAGCCCTTGGCCAGCGGTGGATGGCGCCAGCATCGTGTCGACACCACCTTCGATGAATTCGGCCTGCCGATCGAGGTCTTCGATCGCGGTGACGTATCAGCGAAGGGAGACGAGGTATGCGCTCGCACAACCTACAACCGAAACACCGATCTCCATCTACTGGACTTGTCGTCCCGGGAGGAGCTCGTGTCCGTAGGGTGCGACACGTCTCCCGAGCGCCCCAAGGACGTGATCGGAGATATCCGGACCCACTTCGACGGGAAGGGATTCGGAACGATCCCTGTCAAGGGAGTGGAGACCGCCTCCCAGCGTCTGGTCGGCTACGACGGATCCGTCCCTCGGTATCAGACCACCGAGACGTCAACCTTCGATCGGTATGGCCGCCAACTCTCGCAGACTGACACGGAGGGTAACACCACCACTACCGAACACACCGATGTCGTGGTCGGTGGTGGTGCCACCAAGATCAGCACCACCAATCCGTTGGGCCACACTCAGACCGTCCATGTGGATCCAGCGAGGGCACTCGCGGTCGCCGAAGTCGATGCCAACGGCAAACGTACCGATCTGGCCTATGACCCCCTTGGACGGGTCAAGGACGTCTGGCTGGCAGACCGAGCCAAGGACCGTGTCTCCCCCAGCATGAAGTTCGGATACCACCTGTCCAAGGAGGTTCCGACCTATGTCACCACGAGCACGCTCAACGCCGCAGGTGACTATGTCACGAGCTACCAGATTCACGATGGTTGGCTTCGACAGCGCCAAACTCAGAGCCCTTCCGCCGGTGGCGGGCGCCTGATCAGTGACCTACTGCACGACTCACGTGGACTCGCGGTGCAGACTCGTGCCGCCTATCCCAACGAGGGGGCACCCAGTGGAAATCTCTTCGGTGTCAACAACACCGACGAGATCCCGCGATACACGCTCGCCGTCTACGACGGAGCGGAACGGTCCCTCGAGCAGATCCACATGTCACGAGGGCAGGAGCAATACCGGACGTCGACCGAGTATGTGGGCGAACAGAAGCGGATGACTCCTCCAGAGGGGGGAACGGGCACCACCACGGTCACCGATCAGCGGGGGAACACGGTGGAGTTGCGTCATCACCACGGACGTCAGCCCACTGGTGACTACGACGCGATCCACTACACATACACCCCCAGTCAAGAGCTGGAGACTGTTACCGACAGCGCGGGTAACGAATGGCGTTACACCTACGACATCAACGGCCGTCGCACGTCCAGTAGTGATCCGGACACGGGTACCACCACGTACAGCTTCGACTCGTTGGACCGTCTGATCTCCAGCACGGACGCCCGGGATCAGACGCTGGTAACCACTTACGACGTGCTCGGACGTCAGGTGGCCCTTCACGAAGAGTCCACTGAGGGGCCGCTGCGAATCGAGTGGGTATACGACACCCTGGTCAAGGGACAGATCACTTCGACCATTCGCCACGATGGCGATCTTGCGTACAGCAACAGTGTGCTTTCCTACGACGACCTCTACCGTGCTATGGCGACTTCCGTCACCATCCCGGAAGAGGAGCGTGGATTGAGTGGAACCTACCGGTTTATCACTAGATACAACCCCGACGGAAGTATCCGGAACCACGTGTCCCCAGCTGCGGGTGGCCTATTCCAGGAAAATATCAACTACACCTACGACGGTCTTGGAAATGTCACTGCTGTCACTGGTGACGGTTCGTACGTAACGGCTGCTGAGTACTCCAAAGTCGGCAACCTGGTGATGCGGACACTGGCGAGAACCAATAACAGCGCTACTCGCTATTGGCAGGCCTGGGACTACAGCGAGGCGACCAACCGCCTGAACGAGAGCCGGGTCGTTCCGCGGTTCGGCGAGGGATCGCTGCAGCACCTCCACTACTCCTATGACGACGCCGGAAACATTCTGTCGCTGAGGGACGAGCCCAGTGACAGCACGCGACCGGCGGATGTGCAGTGCTACACCTATGATCACATGCGTCAGCTCACCGAGGCGTGGACTCCTGACGCCACCGGTCCGCAGGCCTGCGAAGCGAATCCCGCTGTGAGTGATCTTGGTGGGCCAGCACCCTACTGGCACTCCTATGCCTACGACACAATCGGCAACCGTGTCACGGAGACCCGGCACGGGGGCGTCGGCGGCACAACCGAGCGCACCTACACGCATCCCGGCGCGGGACAGGGCCAACCACACACGCTCACGCAGGTCCACGAGAGCGGTCCTGCGGGCGATCGGCTGGAGCAGTACGGATACGACGAGTCCGGCAACATGATCTCTCGCACCACCCCAGTCCACGAACAGGGCTTGGAGTGGGACGCCGAAGGGCTCCTGGTTCGCGTCGAAGACGCGGCGGCAGGGGTGACCACGTTCACTTACGATGCCAGTGGCGATCGTCTCATTCGCCGCGACGCCAGCGTGTCAACTCTCTATCTGCCTGGCATGGAGATCCACTTCGAGCGATCGTCTCTCGTCACCCAGGCCCTGAGGTTCTACGAACACAATGGAGATCCCATTGCTGTTCGAGATGTCGACAACAATGTTTCCTGGACCTTTGTTGACCATCACGGCACCGGGCAACTTGCGGTGGAATCGGTTGGTGGACAGGTGACCCAGCGCCGGTTCACGGCGTTCGGTGCTGATCGTGGCACCGGAGGCGAATGGCCCAGCGAGCGTGGGTTCGTGGGCGGTGTCATCGACGACTCCACCGGGTTGACACAGATCGGGGCCCGGGCGTACGACGCAGCTCTTGGTCGCTTCCTCTCGCCAGATCCGATCGTTGACCTGACCGACTCGCAGCAAATGCACGGATATACCTACGCCAATAGTAATCCGGTGAGCTTCACCGACCCGGACGGTCTTTTCCTTCGCAAGACCTGGAACAAGGTGCGTCGTGTGGCAAGTCGAGTCAAAAACCGAGTACGGACATCCGTGCGCACGAGATGGAACAACTCCCGAGCCCGGGCCATTCGACAGTCTATTCGACGTACGACCTTCAGGATTCAACGCCGTACCTTCAACCGAGTCGAGCGTGCGACCCGGAGGGTTCCCTTCCGGCGGCAGGCGTGGAACGCTATGTATGGGCTGACTGCTGCCACCCAGAGAATTAATTCGGGCATGTGGGTTGCCGACGGAATAGCCAGGACAATTGGACTTCCAACGCAAATGGAGACGTTCGAGAGGTTCGGGGGAGACAAGAACTCTAGGTCATTCCGGAGTGTCGAACTCGCCTTTGATGCGGGTATCGAATTGGCAACAGGTCCCATTCCCGCGGGCAGTGCGATGCGGGCCCTGCGCAACGGTGACAAACTCAAGGATGTCTTCTCCCGGTTCCGCAGGGGCGGGAACTGCAACAGTTTCGCTGCAGGGACCCTGGTGGTGATGGCTGACGGAACCACCAAGCCGATCGAGGAGATTCAGGTCGGTGACCAGGTGCTGGCCACCGCCCCTGAAACCGGCGAAGAAGGTGCGCGTGAAGTCCTGGCCACGATCGTGGGGTCGGGCACCAAGACCCTCGTTGAGGTCACCGTGGACACCGCTGTTCAGCTGAAGGTCACCGACGCCGGACACGGTGTGATCGATGAGGCGCTCGGTCGTCCAGGGCCGATGGTGTTGGGCGATACCATCATTGCTACTGATGGGCACCCCTTCTGGTCTCCGGAAATGGAAGCATGGGTCGACGCGGTCGACCTGGTCGCAGGGATGTGGTTGCTTTCCTCTGAAGGCACCTTGGTTCAGATCACTGAGGTCAAGGCATGGACTCAGTCCTCCACCGTTCACAACCTGACGGTTCAAGGGATCCACACGTACCATGTACTCGCAGATGAGACACCGGTCCTCGTCAGTAATTCAGGTGGACCTTGTTCCAGAACGCTGGACGAGACCTACAAGTCAGCGAACACACCAGCAAAGCTGGAACATGTTATTGATCCTAAGAAGCATGGTTTTGACGGTCTTGTTGATCGCTCCGGAGGGCGAGAACAGGCCATGCGGAGGATTGTGGACAGCTTGGGTGATGTGAATGACCTCCCGTCGGCTGGAAGATTTGAAGTGAATCGAACCATCGATAATGATAATGTGACTATTCGTGGTGCGGTTGTCAGGGGGGTTCCGAGAATCGGAACTGCCTTCATTCCAGAAAAGTTCCCTGGAGGGAAATAGATGAGCGCTTCTTCGAATTCAAGGCCTCTCGGTGAAAAAGAGCGATGTCTGGTCGAGTATATTCTTCGAGAGGGGTTTCCTGGGTCGGAGGTTCTGCGGCGTCAGCTTGATAAGACTCGTGTGGTATCTTCCTGGGGTATTGGGTCTGTTAGTGTTGATCTAGAGGTTGCGAGTGATGCGCCTAGGTCATCTTTTTCCTCCGGGGTCGTTCCGGTTTCCTGTGTGGTAACTGGTGACGATGGAGAACTCGTCGGGGAGATTCTCCTGTGGGTCACATCGGGGGCGTTGTCTGGAATTGAATATTCTTGGTATGGCGATGAGCCGCCTACTGCACTTCCGAGTGTGAGGCAATTGAATCTAGGTTCTCTCTAAAACATCTGCTAAAGAAAGCTCGGTCGGATGGGTGTTCGGCCGGGCTTTCGCTGATTTTAGGTTTGTGGGTCCATGGGGTCCAGCACGGTCAGGCCGGCGGAGTCGCGCGACTGCACAAGATTGAAGGGGGTGGCATTAATCTGATAGCTCTTGTCTAGATCCTGTTTTGGTTCATGTTAAAGCTATCCATTCTCTCCGGGGTTGGATGTGTTTCCCGGTAGGGTTCGGTCGAGAAACATTGCGGCCGACATCGATATGCCGATCGGCCTTGTAGGGGCGGTGGGGTGGCAGGGTGGAGTTCGTTTCGTGGGTGAACCGGTTCGGCTTGAGTGGAGGAAGGGCCAGGTCACCGAACCCCGTATCGTCCAGGATTGATCCGGCGTACCAGCCGCGCAGGCTTGTTGTTTGACTCTGGCTTCTTGTCGGTTTGCGCCCGGATCGATTCACCCAGGGCTGGTGACAACACCCCGGCTCTACCAACCGCTTGACCCTCTGGTAACCGCAAGCCTGAGACTGGCATCATGAGCCTTTCCATCAAGGACTTCAGCGAGATGAGCGAGCTCTCTCCCCAGACGCTGCGCTTCTACCACTCCGAGGGGCTGCTGGTCCCCGCGGTGGTCGACGACGACACCGGGTACCGGTACTACGACTTCGAGCAGGTCCAGGAGGCCCTGCTGGTCAGCGCGCTGCGCGGGACCGGGATGAGTGTCAGGGACGTGCGTCGGGCGGTGGAGGCGCCCGACACGGCGGCCGGGTTGCTCGACGAACACACCGAGGGGTTGCGCCGCCAGCGCGAAACCGAGGACGAGGCGATCACGACCGCCCGCAGCCTCCTCACCTCCTGGCCCGAGGTGCGGCGCCGGAAGGTGCCGGAGATGACGGTGCTCTCGGCGGAGGTCAGGGCGGTCCCCGTGGAGAAACGGCGGGGCCAGCCGGACCAGTACGACTGGGACGAGGTCACCTCGGCGGTGCGGGCAGTGGTGACGGAGCTGCGAGCACTGGCCGAGGAACACGGAGCCACGGTCGCGGGGACTCCCTGGTTCACGTGGGCCGGTGAGACCCACGAACAGCGGGAGGCGGCACACACTCCGGAGGGGCCGCACTGGCTGGCCAAGGTCCCGGTCTCAGCGGATGCGGAGCGGTTGGCGGCGCTGGCCGAGAAGGTCGATGTGCAGACCTTCGAGGCCCGTGAGGAACTCGCCATCCACCTGCCGGGCAGGATCACCATGCCCACGCACGCCGTGGCCCAGCTCCGGCTGGTGACCCAGGTCCCCGAAGGCCTCTTCCCTGACGCCTCCACACAGCGCCACATCCTGCACGACGACGGGACCGAGACCGCCGTGCGCCTGAGCGCCCTCTGCCGCCACTCCTGAGACACGACGACGCCCCGACCGGAAACGGCCGGGGCGTTCGTGCGTACCGCTACAGCTTCGAGGCGGCGGCCTCGTCCACCCAGAACACGGTCCTCTCACTACCGCGCGCACCGGCCACCGGGGCCTCGTCCACGCTGCCACCGGCCACACCCAGGCGGACCGCGTCGGCCTTGGCCGCGCCGGAGGCCAGCACCCACACCTGGCGGGAGCTCCGGATGGACGGCAGGGTCAGGCTGATCCGCGTGGGCGGCGGCTTGGGGGAGTCGTGCACGGCCACGGCCGAGGCCTCGTTCTCGTGCACCCCCGGCAGCCCCGGGAACAGCGACGCCACGTGGTTGTCCGGGCCCAGGCCCAGCAGGCACACGTCGAACTCCGGCACCGGGCCCCGACCGCGCGCCGCCACGGAGAGCGCCTGCGAGTAGTGGGTGGCCGCCCGCTCCGCCTCCCCGTGGTCGGTCCCGTCCGACGACGGCATCGGGTGCACCTGGTGCGACGGGATGTCGATGTCGTTGATCAGCGCGTCGCAGGCCTGCGTCTGGTTCCGCTCGGGGTCCCCGTCGGGCAGGAACCGCTCGTCACCCCACCACAGGTGGACGTGCCCCCAGCTCATCCCGCTGGCCAGGGCCTCGTCCCGCAGGACACCCAGCGTCTGGATGCCCACGCCGCCGCCGGTGAGCACCAGGTGGAACTCGCGCCCCTCGGCCTCAGCGCTCACGATCAGCTTGACCAGCCGCGACACCACGCTCTCGGCGAGCTGCCGGGCGTCGGTGGTGCGGACGATCTCCGGTTCGGTCATCCTCATGCTCCGCTTCCAGCGAGCAGCGGACCCAGGTGACGGGCCGCGCTCGCGTACGTCTCGTCGGCGTCCAGGCGGCGCAGTTCCTCGGCCAGCGCCTGGGAGGCGCCGCGCCGGGCCAGCGCCACCGTCTGGTCCGGTTGACCCGTCCTGGACAGCGTGGCCACCCGGCCGTCCACCCGGGAGACGGTGATGTCCCCCTCGTCGGTGGTCAGCCGGACCTCGGTCAGGCCGGGGCCGTGCGAGGTGCCGCGTTCCACCTGCACCTCCAGCCGCTCGGACAACCACGCGGCCAGCAGCTCGGCGCTCGGGTAGTGCGGCTCCGCCGTCACCTTGGCCGAGTTCACCCAGCCGCACGGCTGGTCCATGGCGCTGGCCAGCAGCGAACGCCACGGGGTCAGCCGCGTCCAGGTCAGGTCCGTGTCACCCGGACGGTAGTGGGCCACCCGCTCCAGGAGGTCGGCTACCGGGTCCTCGGCGCGCAGCGCGTCGGTGATCCGCCGTTGGGCCAGCCTGCCCACCGGGTCGGCGGCCGGGTCGGCGGGACCCTGCCCCGGCCACCACACGACCACGGGCGCGTCCGGGACCAGCAGGGGGGTCAGCACCGAGTCGGGGTGCTCACCCAGCGGACCGTACAGGCGCAGCAGCACCGCCTCGCCGGGACCGGAGGTGCCCGGGCGGCGGATCTCCGCGTCGATGGCCGGTTCGGCCCCCGGGTCGCGGCGGATCAGCGCCACCACCCGCGAGGGGTGCTCGCGGCCGGCCTCGGTGGCCGCGCGGACGGCGTCGTAGTGGTCGGCCTCGTCGGTGACGATGACCAGGGTGAGCACCATGTTCATGGCGCCCCCGCCGACACTGAGGCGCTCGGCCATGAGCGCCTCGGTGATCTGCGAGGTCGTGGTGCGCGGCAGATAGAGCGTCATCTGTTCCTCCCGGCGTTCACGGGCGGCGCCACTGGCGTCCGTCCCTGGCGAGCAGTTCCTCGGCCGACTCCGGACCCCAGGTGCCCGAACCGTACTGTTCGGGCTGGCCCGCCTCGGCCCAGTACTCCTCGACCGGGTCGAGGATCCGCCACGACAGCTCCACCTCCTCCTGGCGCGGGAACAGCGGCGGGTCACCGATGAGCACGTCCAGGATGAGCCGCTCGTAGGCCTCGGGGCTGGCCTCGGTGAAGGACTGCCCGTACGTGAAGTCCATGCTCACGTCACGGACCTCCATGGAGGCGCCCGGCACCTTGGACCCGAACCTCAGGGTGACCCCCTCGTCGGGCTGGATACGCAGCACGAGAGCGTTCTGCCCGAGCTCGCTCACGTCGCCCCGGGCGAACAGTTGCTGCGGGGCGGCCTGGAACACCAGCGCCACCTCGGTCACCCGTCGCCCGAGCCGCTTTCCGGTGCGCAGGTAGAACGGCACGCCCGACCAGCGTCGTGTGCCCACGTCCAGGCGGAGCGCCGCGTAGGTCTCGGTCACCGAGTCGGACGGGATGCCGTCCTCCTCCAGGTAGCCCCGGACCGCCGCGCCGCCCTGCCACCCGGCCGCGTACTGGCCGCGCGCCGTGCCCTTGCCCAGGTCGTCGGGGAGCGTCACCGCGGAGAGGACCTTCTCCTTCTCCGCGCGGATCGCGTCCGCGCTGTAGGCGACCGGCTCCTCCATCGCGACGAGCGCCAGCAGCTGGAGCAGGTGGTTCTGCATGACGTCGCGGGCCGCGCCGATGCCGTCGTAGTAACCCGCGCGCCCGCCCACACCGATGTCCTCGGCCATGGTGATCTGCACGTGGTCGACGTAGCTGCGGTTCCACAACGGCTCGAACAGCGTGTTGGCGAAGCGCAGGGCCAGGATGTTCTGGACCGTCTCCTTGCCCAGGTAGTGGTCGATGCGGAACACCGCCGACGGCGGGAACACGTCGTCCACCACCGCGTTGAGCTCCTGGGCGCTCTCCAGGTCGTGGCCGAACGGCTTCTCGATCACCACCCGGCGCCACGGCGTGGTGCCACCGGCGCCCTCCCCCTCTTCGGGGGTGGCCAGGCCACTGCGCTTGAGCTGGGTGACCACGGTCGGGAACAGCTTGGGCGGCAGTGACAGGTAGAACGCGTAGTTGCCGCCGGTGCCCCGGTGGGCGTCCAGCTCACGGACGGTCCGAGCCAGCTCGTCGAAGGCCTCGTCGTCGTCCAGGTTGCCCTGCACGAACCGCACGCCCTCGCTGAGCTGGCGCCACACGTCCTCGTGGAACGGGGTCCGCGCGTACTTGCGCACCGCCTCGTACGCCTCGGCCGCGAAGTCCTGGTCCTCCCAGTCGCGGCGGGCGAACCCGACCAGCCCGAAGCCCGGCGGCAGCATCCCGCGGTTGGCCAGGTCGTAGATGGCGGGCAGGAGCTTCTTCCGGGCCAGGTCCCCCGTGACGCCGAAGAGCACCAGCACGCTGGGCCCGGCGATACGGGGAAGCCTTCGGTCCAGGGCGTTGCGGAGCGGGTTGGGTACCGCTCCCGGCATCACCGGTTCTTTCACGGGCTCCGTCTCTTCCTGTCAGGAACGGCCTGGTGGCTGGTGGAACCCGCGTCCGCGCGGTGCGCGGACGCGGGTCGGTGACCGGGAACGGTCCGGGTCAGGAGAGCTCGTCGAGCTTCATGGTGAGCTGGCCGAGCAGGCTCTCCCAGGAGTCGACGAACTTGACCACGCCGTCCTCCTCCAGGTGACGCGTCACGTCGGCCAGGTCCACGCCGACCTCGGCCAGCCCGGACAGGTCGGCCTGGGCGGCCTCGTAGGTGCCTCGGACGGTGTCCCCGGTGACCTCGCCGTGGTCGGCGGTGGCGTCCAGGGTGGCCTGCGGCATCGTGTTGACGGTGCCGGGCGCGACCAGTTCGGTGACGTAGCGGGTGTCCGCGTACGCGGGGTCCTTCACACCGGTGGACGCCCACAGCGGCCGCTGCGGTGTGGCGCCCGCGGCGGCCAGGGCCTTCCAGCGCTCGGAGGAGAAGACCTCCTCGTAGTCACGGTAGGCCAGGCGCGCGTTGGCGATGGCGGCGCGGCCGAGCAGCTCCTCGGCGCGCGGGGTGCCGACCGCCCGGAGGCGCTTGTCCACCTCGGCGTCGACGCGGCTGACGAAGAACGACGCCACGGACTGGATCCGGGACAGGTCGTGGCCGTTCTCGCGGGCCAGCTCCAGGCCCTCCAGGAACGCCTCCATGACCGCGCGGTAGCGGTCCAGGGAGAAGATCAGGGTGACGTTGACGCTGATGCCGTGCCCGAGCACCTTGGTGATCGCGGGCAGGCCCTCGACGGTCGCCGGGATCTTGATCATGAGGTTGGGCCGGTCGACCAGCCACCACAGCGACTTGGCCTCGGCCACGGTGCGCTCGGTCTCGCGCGCCAGCCGCGGGTCCACCTCCAGGGAGACCCGGCCGTCCACGCGGTCGGTGGAGTCGTACACCGGGCGCAGGGTGTCCGCCGCCCAGCGGATGTCATAGGCGGTCAGCAGCCGGACCGCCTCGTCCACCGAGAGCCCGCGCACGCCCATCTCGTGCACCTGGACGTCGTAGGCGTCGCCCTCGGCCAGCGCCTTGTCGAAGATGGACGGGTTCGAGGTCACGCCGGTGACGTGGCGGGTCGACAGTAGTTCGGCCAGGTTGCCGGTGCGCAGCCGGTCACGGCTGATGTCGTCCAACCATACGGACTGACCGGCCTGGGCCAGGTCCTTGAGAGCGGTGCTCATGTGGGTCTCACGCCTTCCTGAATTCACACACGGAGTGCGGGCCGCCGGGGGTCGTCCCGGCGGCCCGCGTCGTCAGCTACCGGCCTTGGCCAGGCTGTCGCGGACCGCCGCGACGACGGCCTCGGAGGTGATGCCGAACTTCTCGTAGAGCGTCTCGTAGGGGGCGGAGGCGCCGAAGTGCTCCAGGCTCACCGAGACGCCGGCGTCGCCGACGTAGGAGCGCCAACCCATGGCGATGCCGGCCTCCACGGAGACGCGGGCACGGACCGAGGGCGGCAGGACCCGCTCGCGGTACTCCTGGCTCTGGGCCTCGAACCACTCGACACACGGCATGGAGACCACGCGGGTGGGCGTACCGGCCGCCTCCAGCTCGGTGCGGGCGGCCAGGGCCAGCTGCACCTCGCTGCCGGTGGCGATGACGATGGCCTCGGGGCTGCCCCCGGAGGCCTCGGCCAGGACGTAACCGCCCTGGGCGGCGCCCTCGGCGGACGCGTACTCGTCCCGGTCCAGGGTGGGCACGTTCTGGCGGGTGAGGGCCAGGGCGGAGGGCCGGTCGGCGTTGGCCACGACCTCGCGCCAGACGACGACGGTCTCGTTGGCGTCGGCCGGGCGGATCACGTCCAGGCCCGGGATGGCGCGCAGCGCCCACAGGTGCTCGACCGGCTGGTGGGTGGGGCCGTCCTCGCCCAGGCCGATGGAGTCGTGCGTCCACACGTAGGTGACCGGCAGCTTCATCAGGGCGGCCAGGCGCACGGCCGGGCGCATGTAGTCGCTGAACACCAGGAAGGTGCCGCCGTAGGGGCGGGTCGGGCCGTGCAGGGCGATGCCGTTGAGGATCGAGCCCATGCCGTGCTCGCGGATGCCGAAGTGCAGCACGCGCCCGTGCGGGTTGCCCGGGAACATGGTGCTGGCGCGGTCGAAGGGCAGGAAGGACGGCTCGCCCTTGGGGGTGGTGTTGTTCGATCCGGCGAGGTCGGCGGAGCCGCCCCACAGCTCGGGCAGCACCGGGGCGATGGCGCTGAGCACCTCACCGCTGGCCTTGCGGGTGGCGACACCCTTCTCACTGGCCTCGAAGGAGGGCAGGGACTCCTCCCAGCCCTCGGGCAGCTTGCCCGACTGGAGGCGGTCGAAGAGCTCGCCGTGCTCACCGGCGCCGCGGTGCCAGGCGTCCAGGGCCTGGTCCCACGCGGTGTGCTCCTCGCGGCCGCGGTCCAGCGCCTTGCGGGTGTGCTCGATCACGGCGTCCTCGACCGCGAACGGGGCGTCGGGCAGGCCCAGGATCTCCTTGGTGGCGGAGATCTCGGCGGAGCCGATCGCCGCGCCGTGGATGGCGCCGGTGTTCTGCTTGTTGGGCGCGGGCCAGCCGATGACGGTGCGCAGACGGATGAAGGTGGGGCGCTCGGTCTCGGCCTTGCCGCGCAGGATCGCCTGGTAGAGGGCGTCGACGTCCTCGACGTACTCGCCGGTGGCGGTCCAGTCGACCTCCTCGACGTGCCAGCCGTAGGCGGCGTAGCGGGCCACGACGTCCTCGCTGTGCGCGATGCGGGTGTCGTCCTCGATGGAGATCTGGTTGTCGTCCCAGATCATGATGAGGTTGCCCAGGTTCTGGGTTCCGGCCAGGGCGCTGGCCTCGTGGCTCACGCCTTCCTGGACGTCACCGTCGGAGCAGAACGCGTAGACGTGGTGGTCGAAGGGGCTGGCGCCCGGACCGGCCTCGGGGTTGAACAGGCCGCGCTCGCGGCGGGCCGCCATGGCCATGCCGACGGCGTTGCCGACGCCCTGGCCGAGCGGGCCGGTGGTGGTCTCCACACCGGCGGTGTGGCCGACCTCCGGGTGGCCCGGGGTCAGGCTGTCCCACTGGCGCAGGCTGCGGAGGTCGTCGAGGGTGAGGCCGTACCCGGCGAGGTAGAGCTGGATGTACAGGGTGAGGCTGGAGTGACCGATCGACAGCACGAAGCGGTCCCGGCCCACCCAGTCGGGCGCGGCCGGGTCGTGCCGCATCACCTTCTGGAAGAGGAGGTAGGCGGCGGGCGCGAGGCTCATCGCGGTGCCGGGGTGACCGTTACCCGACTTCTCTACCGCGTCCATGGCCAGCGCCCGAACCGTGTTGACGGCGCGGAGGTCGAGGTCCGACCAGTCCAGGTTCTTCGGGGTGTGGGCGTTCACGGACTTGTCTGCTCCTTCTCGGCACCCGGGCACCCGGTTCCGGGGCGGGCGTGGGTTGTGTGTGCGGGCTGTACGCCGGGCACCCCGTCGGCGGTCCGCCGGGTCGGCGGCTCGCGGGGGAGGGCGGGACCGGCTTCGACGGTTCGTGCGGCACGTCCCCGTGGCGCGGGGCTCGGGCCGCTGAGCCGGTGCGACAGCGTCTGGGTCACGGTGTCCGGAGCTCGGTCCCCGTGGTGACGGGGGCGAGAACAGGGCCGACTGCGAGCCTATCGTCCGTGGCCGGAGATGTCGTTTCCCGACACCTCCCGTTACCGGCGGGTAGGGGCCCGCGTGCACCGCTTCGCCTCCGGCCTTCGGGCCCTCCGGGGTGCGCGGTGCGGTGGCCGGGGACGCGTGGCACGTTGGAAGCTCGAAGTGGCCTGTGCGAACCTTCTGTACACCCGAGCGGGAGTCCGGCGCCCGGGTCGGTCGGCCCTCAGGGCCGGAGGTCGCCCGTACGGAGGGGGCTGGTCACCGATCCGGACAGGTAAGTACTACACTTTGTCGTTGACGGGGTTTTCGCTGATCCTGCCGCTTTGTCGGTCCGATCGACCCCGCGTGGCGAGCAGTGTCGAATCCCAAGAGTTGTCGAGGTATCCGCGTGTCTGAAACCGAGCCGGCCCCCCAGGGGACACGAGTGCCTCCGGACGTGAGGGCGCCGATCTGATGGCCCTCACCAACCGCGCACCCCACACCGGTGAGTCCGACACCCGGGCGTCCGCCGCCGAGGCCCCCCGCAAGGCCTCCTTCGGCGACCACGCCCGTGCCTACGTCGCCCTCTCCAAGCCCCGTGTCATCGAGCTCCTGCTCATCACCACCATCCCGGTGATGTTCGTCGCCGCCGGGGGCGTGCCCCCGCTGTGGACCGCCGTCGCCACTCTGGTGTTCGGCACGATGTCCGCCGCGAGCGCGAACGCGATGAACTGCTACATCGACCGCGACATCGACCGTGAGATGCGTCGCACCCGGCAGCGTCCCGGCGCGATGGACCTGGTGACCCCGCGAGGTGCCCTCACCTACGGTCTGATCCTGGCGATCGGCTCCACGGTCGGCTTCCTCGTACTCGTGAACGTGTTGTCGGCCGTGCTGTCGGTCTTCGCGATCGCCTTCTACATCTTCGTCTACACGATGCTGCTCAAGCGGCGCACCGCGCAGAACGTCGTGTGGGGCGGCATCGCGGGCTGTATGCCGGTGCTGATCGGCTGGGCCGCCGTCACCAACAGCCTCGACTGGGCGCCGTTCGTGCTCTTCCTGGTGGTGTTCTTCTGGACGCCGCCGCACACCTGGACGCTGGCCATGCGCTACCGGGAGGACTACGCGGCCGCCCAGGTCCCCATGCTGCCCGTGGTCGCCAGCGACCGCCGGGTACTGCTGGAGTCGGTGCTCTACACCTGGGCGACCGTGATCGTCTCCCTGATCTTCTGGCCGGTGGCCGGGACCACCTGGTTCTACGGCGTGGTCGCCCTCGTGCTGGGCGCCCTGCTGGTCGTCCAGGCCCACCGCCTGCTCAGCCGCTCCAAGGCGGGGGTCACCGGAGCCCAGCTCAAGACGATGAACTTCTTCCACCTCACCAACGCCTACCTGGCGCTGCTGTTCGTGGCGGTCACCGTCGACCCGCTCATCGCGCGCTTCCTCTCCTAGACACGGATCCGCGGGGATACCCGCGAACCCTTCACGCACGGCGCTCCTCCCCACGGAGGGGCGCCGTTGCGTATGGGTACCGACCGTCCTGTCACGGGTGGGCGCGACAGCCTCCGTGTGGCAACGACCATCCCTCCCACCGTCTCCGTCGCGGAGCCGGTCTGGATGGAAGGACCTGACGGGTGTCTCCTGGCGGTCGAGGACACCGACCCTGCTGTCCCGCCAGGGCCCGGCCCCAGCTCTGGCGATGGCCGACACCCGTGCCCGCGCCGCCGTGGAAAGCCTCCTGCCCCACGCCCTCCACTCGCACAACAACCCCACCACCCAGAGCACCGACACCCCGCGGACCTCCCCGCCTCACCGACACCGGTACTCCCGTCCGATCGGGGTTTCCGGCCCTTCCAGTCTCCCCGGCCGGGGCCGGGCCCGACGGGTTGTCCACAGGGTCGATTTCGCGGGGCTTCGCACCACCGGTCCCGTCAGGCCCAGCAGCCCCAGCCGTCACTTCCGGTGGTCCGGGCGCAGGCGAATACCCACGAGGAGTTCCTCATGGGCGGTCAGGCGCAGACCGGTGGCAGGCCGCACGGTGACCAGACCCCCGGCCGATGCCGGAGTCCCGACGCAGGCAGCGACAGGGGCGTGAACCGGGGCACTCCGGAGTGATGCAGCGCCTCGTGTGTCTGGTGGTGTCGGTCCATCTGACCTGACTCCCGACCGGTGTGACCGCCGCACGGGAACGCGGGCGGACCCCCACGAGGGAGCCGGTGCCGCCCCCGCCCGACGCCCTGTCCGGGGCCTCGCTGGCGGCGACCACCCGTGTGACCGACGTCCGCGCCTCACCACAACGCCCTGGGTGGGAGGACACCCTCTGAGGGCTCAGCGGCCGGAGCGGCGCAACACCAGGACCGCCGACCACACCACGGTGGAGGCCAGCAGCAGGGCCATCGGTACGTGGGCCTGGAGCGGCCCGTAGGTGCCCAGGGCTGCCTGCGGGAAGCCCAGCACGAACGCCAGCAGGCTCACCAGCGCCACCAGCCGGTCGTGCGCGGGTCCGGCGTGCGATCCGGCACGGGGGAGGCGCCACACCAGGACGGCGGCCAACAGCTGCACGCCGGCGGTCACGTGCACCGCGAAGGCTCCTCCCCAGTGCAGCGGCAGCGCGGCGGTGTTGAACGTGATCAGCTGCCCCGCCGTGAGGAACTCCCACAGGATCGCGACCAGGCTGGCGCCCACCGCGACGCGCAGGAGCAGGAGCCAGGGTGAGCTTCCGGTGCGCTCGGTCTTCGGGTCCATGCCGTGCCTCATCTCCGTGTCGGACGAATGCTCCGATCCTCTCGTACCCAGCCGCTCCCGGGCACGGGATCGGGGGCGGCCCGCGGGTCGCGACCGTCGTGGCTCCGACCCCGCCTCATGGCCGCTGACCCGCTACGATCTGTGCCCATGCCCCGACTCGACAGCAGGGCGATCCTGCAAGGACGCCGCTCCCGGTACTCGATGACCCTCATCCTGGGCACCACCGTCAGCGTGGTGTGCATGATCGGCATGCTCACGTACCTGTGGTTGCTGGCGATGGCCGGGGGAGCCGCGGCGGGGATCGACGGTGCCACCGGGTTCCTGGTCAGCCTGGTCGCCGCGATCATCCCGGTGACCATCCTCGTGCCGCTCATCCTCATGCTCGACCGGCTCGAACCCGAACCCGGCTGGGTGCTGTTCTTCGCGTTCGCGTGGGGCGCCGGAGTCGCGGTCGTGGCGTCCTTCCTGCTCAACAGCTGGGGGCTGACCTACCTCACCACGCCGGTGTTCGGTGAGGGTGTGGCCGACTTCCTCAGCACGTCACTGGTGGCCCCCGTGGTGGAGGAGAGCGCCAAGGGCATGGTCCTGCTCATCCTTCTGTGGCGGCGCCGCAACGAGATCGACACCTTCACGGACGGCGTGGTCTACGCCGGGATGGTGGCGACGGGGTTCGCCTTCACCGAGAACATCCTGTACTTCCTCAGTGCCTTCTTCGACGACACCCTCGTCGCCACCTTCGCCATCCGGGGCCTCATCGCGCCGTTCGGGCACCCCGTCTACACCGCGATGATCGGTCTGGGCGTGGCCTACGCGGCCATGCGCACCGGCCGGTTCCGGTTCCTCGCGCCGATCGGCGGATGGGTGACGGCGGTGCTGCTGCACGGAATGTGGAACGGTTCGACCTACTTCGGCTGGACCGGTCTGGGCGTGGCCTACCTGGTGCTCTTCGTGTTCCTGCTCGGCATCCTCGCGATCGCCGCCCACGACCGGCGCGGCCAGGTCGCGGCGATCGACCGCTACCTGCCGCCCTACATCTCCACGGGCCTGGTCACCCCGGCCGACATCACGATGCTCAGTTCGATGACCGCCAGACGCCGGGCCCGCGAGTGGGCCGCGCGCAACGCGGGAACCCGGGGCCGCGCCGCGATGAAGGACTACCAGCTGGCCGCCACCGAGCTGGCCCTGCTGCACCAGAAGCTCGACGCGGGACTGCCCCGTGACGACTGGAAGGTCAACCGGGACTCGTTCCTCGCGCTGATGCACGTGGCCCGCGACACCTTCCTCGGGCGCGTCCCCCAGCCGGTGACCCCCGGCTGGGCGGAGAACCCCACCGACTCGGGGTTCCTCCGCCGGGCGGACTTCGCACACGTCATCGCCCAGGCGCGGACCCAGCAGCCGACTACCCCGCAGACACAGCGGAACTACGTTCCCCGGCACGGTCAGCCTCCGCGGTGACCTCCTCGGGGACCAGGCGCGTGGTGGCGAAGTACAGGCGGGAGACGGCCACCCAGGTGAGCGCGGAGCCCAGCACGTGCAGCACCACCAGTCCCTCGGGCAGCTCCAGGGCGTACTGGGTGTAGCCCAGGACCCCCTGGAGCAGCACGATCACCAGCAGGCCCACGCTGCTCGTCCGGGCGATGCGGGAGGCGCCGCTGCGGAAGGCGATCACGGTGGCCAGAACGCTGCCCATGAGGGTCAGCCAGCCCAGCACCGAGTGCACCCGGGTGACGGCGGGCAGGTCCAGGTCCCAGCGCGGGGCCACGGCGTCGCCGCCGTGCGGGCCGGTGCCGGTGACCACGGTTCCGGCGATCAGCAGCAGGAACCCGACCACGACCAGGCCTATGCTCACCGTGTGCAGCATCGGGCCCACGGCCAGCCGGGGGCGCCCCTCGGGCTCCTGGCAGCGCACGTACAGCGCCACCGTGACGAAGACCATCACCATGGACAGCAGGAAGTGGGTGGCCACCGCGGCCGGGTGCAGGTCGGTCCAGACGGTGATGCCGCCGACCACGCCCTGTCCCAGGACACCGAACGGGATGATCGCGGCCAGCCGGACCAGGTCGCGGCGGCGCGGGGCCATGCGCAGCACCGCGACGAGGGTGATCACGGCGACCGCCAGCACCACGAAGGTGAGGGTCCGGTTGCCGAACTCGATGGCGGCGTTGAGGGCGGCGTGCCCGGTGTCGATGGGCACGAAGCTGTCGGGCGTGCACTTGGGCCACTCGGAGCATCCCAGGCCCGAGGACGTCACCCGCACCGTCGCACCGGTGACGGCGATCCCGGCGTTGACGACGATGTTGCCCAAGGCCCAGGCGCGGAGCGACTTCTGGGTGGGGTTCCAGATGGTCCGGGCCAGCAGGACCAGCGCGAGGACGCCGAGGGCGGCCACGGCGATCTGCCAGCCCCAGAGGGGGACTCCGAGGAGGACGATGTCCTCCAGTCCGTCCGCCGCGAGCGGGGGGATCGTGTTGAGGGCCGTCGCCGCGGAGGCCGGGGATGCAAACATACGACAGACTGTAGTACATCCCTCGGAGGGGAGTGAGGCGCCCTCCGTCTGTGTGTTGGCCTGCGAAAACCCGGTGCGTCGAGGCCTTCCGGGCTGTGTGCGTCGGCTCGTGCGGCCGCGTGTGCTCGGTCACGTCCGTGGCGACGCTCAGGCGGGGGACGACCCTCCAGCCCGCGAGGCCCACTGCACACCGGCCCGGCTCCGAGCGGCCCGGATCCGGCCTCGCCCACCGGTTCGAGTGGCCGAGGGCCTCAGGGGACGCGCAGCTCATCGGTCCTGGCACCGAGCAGTGACCCGAACGCCTCCATGCCCTCCCCAGTCACCTCGACGGCGCGGGGTGTTCCTGTGCGAACGATCCATCCGCAGGTGAACGCGTGGGAGCAGAACGCGGCGCCCAGGGCGCCCGCGAGATGGGAGCGGCGCTCCGTCCAGTCCAGGCAGGCTCGCACGGCTGGACGCCGGGTGCTCGGGGCGATCACGAGCCCCAGTTCCGTGCTCCAGCGCTCTCCGGCCGGGGTCAGCGCCAGGCCGCCGCGCTCAGTCAGCAGGCCGCGCTCGACCATCGCCTCGGTGACCAGTACGCCCAGCCGACCAGCCAGGTGGTCGTAGCAGGTGCGTGCGAGCGCCAGGCGCCGCTGGCGGGAACGCGCCCTCAGGGAGGGCGCGGGAGGAGCCGGTCGCGGCCCCAGCACGGCCAGGCGTTCGACCAGTTCGGCGACCTCGGCAGAGGCCATACGCACGTAGCGATGGCGCCCCTGCCGTTCCTGGACCAGGAGTCCACCCGCCACGAGGGCGTTGAGGTGCTCGGTCGACGTGGAGGCCGCGACCCCGGCGTGGCGGGCCAGTTCCCCGGCGGTCCAGGCCCGCCCGTCCAGCAGGGCCAGACAGAACCCGGCCCTGGTCGGGTCGGCCAGTAGGCCCGCGACCTTCGCCAATCCTGGGGCGACCCGCTCGGTTTCCATGGGTCCATTGTCCCCTCTGACGTTTCGGCCAGCACCGAAGTGATCGGTTACTAGTGTCACGGCACATGACCACTGACACCGTCGAGAACCCGTCGGACACCTCCGGGACCCACCTGAGGATCGAACCCAGCATCCTGTACTTCGGTACTCCCGTGGCCCTCGTGTCCACCCTCAACGACGACGGATCGGCCAACCTGGCTCCCGTCTCCTCCGTGTGGGCCCTGGGCATGCTGCTCGCCCTGGGCCTCGGCTCCACCGGGCAGACCGCCCGAAACCTCGGGGAGCGCCCGGAACTGGTCGTGAACCTGCCCTCCGCCGACCTGTGGGAGCACGTGGAACGGCTGGCGCCCCTGACCGGTCGCGATCCCGTCCCTGAGGGGAAGCCGCCGGGCTGCCGCTTCGAGGCGGACAAGTTCGGCGCGGCCGGGCTGACTCCCATGGAGGCGGACCTGGTCGGCCCGCCGCGTGTGGCGCAGTGCCCCCTGCAACTGGAGGCGAGGGTCCGTCACGCGCGCTCGGACGACTCCGGCGACCATGTCATCGTCGAGGCCGAGGTGGTCCGCGTCCACGCGGAGGAGGACATCGTGCTGCCCGGAACCCATCACATCGATCCCGCCCGCTGGAACCCGCTGGTCTACAACTTCCGGCACTACTTCGGTCTGGGAACCGAACTGGGACGCTCCCACCGCTCGCAGACCCCGCCACCGGAGTCGGCCAGCCGAGTGGTCCGTCCCTAGGTGCTGTTTCGGGGACGCTTCGGCGGCGGTGTCGGAGCCGCCGTCACGATGAGTGGCCCTCCCTCCCGCTGGGCCGCGACGCGCTGCGCCGGGTGCCCAGTGGGGAACGCGGGGTTCGCGCTCCGCGCTTCGGGGCACCCTCGGATCGGCGGTGCCCGTGCGGCGGTCCGCACGCGGACGGGGGTCCCGGAGCGTGCTCCGGGACCCCCGCCGTCGGGATCGTGGGTCAGGCCTGTTGATCCACTACTTGTTGTGGCTGTTCTGGGCGATGCACTGGTTCAGCAGGTCCAGGTTGAGGTTCAGCAGACCGAGCTGCTGCTGCTCCTGGACACACTGGTGGTAGACCGAGGAAGACTCCGCGGAAGCGGCCCCGGCGCCCAGCCCGAGGAGGCTGGCGGAGAAGAACGCGGTCAGGGCGAGCTTGGCGGCGATACGCATAGGTGTCCCCTTTTGAGTGCGAGTGCTCAGGAATGGGTCGGCCGTCCCAGAGGCAAGAATTGCCGGTCGCACCCCGGCGGAAACTCCCGACAGGGCGAGGTTTGCCTGATCCGTGGCAGTGATCTTCCGTCCCATGGACGCGGGCGCACGGCCTTGGCCTCTAGTTGTCCCCGCTCGTATCCGTGTTGGTCTGGTCACGCTCCGTCCGCTCCCGCGCCTCGCGATTGGCCGAGGTCCGGGTCGCGCCCGCGCTCGCGGCGATCACGCAACCCACCGCCAGCCACTGCCAGACGGTCAGCAGCTCGCCTAGCAGCACGAGCCCCACCAGGGCCGCGGCCGCGGGCTGGAGGCTCATCAGCACCCCGAACACCCTCGGCGGCATGCGGCGCAGCGCGTTCAGCTCCAGCGTGTAGGGCACCACGGACGAGAGCACGCCCACGGCCAGACCGATCAGCAGCAGGCGCCAGTCCAGCAGGGCCGCGCCGCCCTCGACGATCCCGACCGGCGCCAGCACGATCACGCCCACCACGCTGGCGATGGCCAGTCCCGAGGCGCCGCTGAACCGCTGCCCCGTGGCGGCGCTCAGCAGGATGTAGCCCGCCCACGCGAAGGCGGCCAGCACCGCGAACAGCACACCCACCGGGTCGAGCTCACGGAACTCGACGCCTAGCGCGGCCACGCCCAACCCGGCCAGGCCCGCCCACAGCAGGTCCACGCGGCGGCGTGAGCCCAGGATGGCGATGGCCAGCGGGCCCAGGTACTCGATGGTGACCGCGATGCCCAGCGGGATGCGCGCGAAGGCCTGGTAGATGAAGTAGTTCATCGAGGCCAGGGCGACGCCGTAGCCGATCACCACCATCCAGTCGGTGCGGCTGCGCGCCTTCAGGGCGGGCCGGACCAGCAGGCACAGGAGTACCGCCGAGGTGAGCAGCCGCAGCCACACCACGGCGGCGGGCGGAAGGACCTCGAACAGGTTTTTGGCCACGCCCGCGCCGGTCTGCACCGAGACGATGCTGACCATGACCAGCCACACCGGGGGCAGGGACCCCAGCGCGGCGCTGGGGGAGAGGAGGCTCGTGGAGCCGCTCCGGGAACTCATGTTGAGTCATCCTACGTTTTGCGGCGCCCTCTCCGCCGCACGGCTCCCCCCGTTCCCACGGACAACGGCCGAGCCTCCGGCCCCGGGGCGGCCCACCAGCGCCAGCAGGAGCAGCAACCAGGCCACGACCACCGTGCCCGGTTGCAGCAGCGTCATCACCAGCCCGATCACCGTGAGGTCGCCCCGCCCGGTGAGGATCTGGACCCCGATCCACAGGAACGGAAGCGCGGCCGCCACCAGGTTCACGGTGAGCGCGGCCCAGACCAACCCGGCACGGGCGGGCCGCCGCCACACGAGGAGCGCGCCACCCACCACGAGCAGGAACAGGGGCGGTCCCAGGTGGCGGACCATGATGAACCAGGGGATTCCGATGGCTTCCATGGTCGGTCACCCTATCGAGGGCCCCCGCGCCCGCCGCCGTCTCGGACCAGGAGGAAAGGGGCGAGAGTGCCCAGGTGGCCCGAACGTGCGTCGAGTGCCCCAGTGGTGTGAAATGGTCCGAGCCCGTGGAGACCACGGGTGGCCCCGTTCCCGCAGGAGAGTCCCCGCCATGTCCTCCCGACGCAGTGCCCAGCGAGCCGTCCCCCAGGAGTCGTACGTACCCCGGTGGCCGGTCGTCGCCGGTGCCCTGGCCCTGGTCCTGGCGGTCGGGCTCGGCGGCTACGTCGCGGGGATGTACGTCGCCGAGGGCGACGAGCCCGAGGAGATGTCCGTGGCCTCGGGCATCCTCGTCGAGCCCTCGGACGCCCCCGAGGACGAGGAGGAGCCCGAGGAGGAGGAAGAGGAGGAAGAGGTCACCCATCCGGCGGGCCTCGACCCCGAACTGGTCTACGTCCTCCAGAGCGTGCACGGGGACCGCGTCATGGACGTGGCGGGCGGATCCGCGGAGAACGGTGCCCCCGTCCACCTGTGGGACCGCCACGACCAGCCCCACCAGCAGTGGCGGTTCACGCACGTGGAGGACGACTTCTACGAGATCGTCGGCGTGGGCAGCGGCAAGCTGCTGGAGATCCCCGCCGACGAGGCGGCCCAGCCCGGTTCGGCGCTGCTCACACGGACCGGTGAGCACAACCAGCAGTGGCGTGTGGTCGAGAGCGGCGAGGGGGAGATCCGTCTGCTCAACCGCGCCACCGGCCAGGCGCTGGAGGGGCAGGGCGGCGCCCCGGACAACGGCACCCTGGTCGCCCAGGGCGAGGACGGCGGCCACGCCCACCAGAAGTGGCGCCTCCTCCCGATCGAGGGATGACGGGGCGGGCGCCCGCCGGAACGACGACCGGCCCCCGCTTGCTACCCTCGTGAGCATGTTCTCCCCCCGTGCGTAGACCGACGCCCCGACCACGGCCGAGCCCCGTGGTCCCTCGGCGTCCACGCACCTCGCGGCGCCCGGCGCGCCGCCCGTCCCTGACGGAGAACATCCATGACCCCGCCCCACCGGGCGCCGACCTACCGTGCCGTTCTGCGCGTCACGGGGGTCTCCCGCTTCCTCGTCCCCGCCCTCCTGGGTCGCCTGTCGTACGGGCTGGTCTCGCTGTCCCTGGTCCTGTCCGTCGTCCACACCACCGGGTCCCACACCGACGTCGGGCTGGTCGGCGCCCTGTTCGGCCTCACCGCCACCGTCCTGTCGCCGCTGCGGGCCTCACTCGTCGACCGGCACGGGCCGCTGCGCGCCCTCCTCCCGATGGCCGCGCTCCACGGGTCGGCCCTGCTGGGACTGGCCGCCGCCTCCTGGAGCCCGGGCGGGCACCTCGGGCTCCTCGCCGCGCTGACCTCGGTCGCCGGGGCCTGCGCGCCCCCGCTCGGCCCGGTCACCCGCGCCCTCTGGAGCCACCTGGTCTCCGACAGGGCGCTGCTCCAACGGGCCTACAGCCTCGACACCGTCGCCGAGGAGCTGATCTTCATCGCCGGTCCGCTGCTCCTGGGCGCCCTGATGTGGGTCGGACCGCCCTCGGCCGGTCTTACTCTGGGCGCGGCCCTGATCGTGGTGGGGACCGCGGGCCTGGTGACCTCGCCGGTCGCCCGCGCCCGGCACGCCGCCCGGCCCACGGTGGCGGGAGGGAGCGATACCGACCGGCCCGCACCGGCCACACCGCACCTCACGGCGCGCGGAGGCTTCCTCTCCGCCGTCGCGGTCTCCGCCGCCACCGGGCTCACCCTGGGCGCGGCCGCCCTGCTCAACGTCGCGTTCGCGGAGCAGCGGGGAGTGGTCGGAGCCGTCGTCCTGGTGGAGTCCGCCCAGGCCGCCGGGAGCGCGCTCGGAGGTCTGGCCTACGGAGCCCTCTCCTGGCGTGCCGGGACCCGGACCCGGCTGGCCCTGCTCGGCCTGGCCCTGGGCGGCGGTGTCGCGGCGGCCGCGCTGGTGCCGGGGGTTCCCGCGCTGGTGGCGCTGCTGTTCGTGGTCGGCGTGTGCTGCGCGCCGATCATCACCACCGCGTACCTGCTCGCTGACGAGTCGGTCGCGGCCGGGTACCGCACCCGTGCCGGGAACTGGGTGAACACCGCCCACAACGCGGGTGCCTCGGCGGGGGCGGCGACCGTGGGCCTGTTCCTCGCCGTGGCCCCGCCGGGAGCGGGCTATCCGCTGGTCGGCGCCGTACTGGTCACCGTGTCCGGTGCCGTGCTGCTCGCCGGGTTCGCGGGGCGGGCCCGGATCAGGGAGCCAGGAGGAGTGACCGGGCGGTCCGCCACGTCCGCTCGTCGGCGGCGGTGAGCAGGAACCGTCCTTCCTCGTCGGGGCGGTACGGGGTGCCCTCCGGACGGAGGCTCACCCCGCCCGCCTCCGCGAGGATCAGGCCCCCGGGCGTGTGGTCCCAGGGCTGGGGGTCGGCGAACATCATGAAGTCCAGCTCACCCGCCAGAAGACGCGGGTAGTCCACCCCCGCGCAGCCGGAGCCGCCGCCCACGCGGGCGAACCCCGGTGCCGCCGCGTCCACGCGCTCGCGCTCCTCCGGGGCGAGGAAGCGGCGTTGGACCATGCCACGCAGGTCGGCCGGGTCGGCGGGGGAGGGCGTGCGGTGCAGCCGTGTCCCGTCGCGCCAGGCCCCCGAGCCGAGTTCGGCCGCGTGGACGGTGTCCTCGGTCGGTCGCAGGATCCAGGAGGCCACGGCCCGTCCCTCCCGGACCAGCGCGGCCATCACGGCGAACCTGTCGTCCCCCTTGGCGAAGTTGCGGGTGCCGTCGACCGGATCGACGACCCAGGCGGAGGGCTCCTTGCTCAGCGCGGCGACCAGCGCGGGGTCGGCGGAGGTCGCCTCCTCGCCCACGACCGGCGCGTCGACCAGATCGCGGAGCCTGCGACCGATCAGCACCTCGGCCTCACGGTCGGCCACGGTGACGAGCTCGCCGGGCGACTTCTCCGACACCTCGTCCTCGGACAGCGCCCCGAAGCGGGGCAGGATCGTGGACGCCGCGGTCTCGCGGAGGATCGCGGTCACCGCGTCGATGTCGAAGGTCATGACCGACACCCTAGGGCGCCGACCCTCCGTGACGGGGACCGGACCGGCACACTACTCCCAGCGGAACAGCCGGGACGCCAGGAAGCCGGCGACCAGCGTCCACGCGGCCAGCACGGCGAAGGCGCCCAGCCCGGGAAGGGAACCGTCGGTGAGCACGGCGCGCAGACCGGAGCCGAGCGCGGTGATCGGCAGGACCGACACGGCCTGTTCCATCGGGCCGGGGAAGCTGCTCGTGGGGAACAGGACCCCGCCCAGACCCAGCATCAGCACGTACACCAGGTTGGCCCCGGCCAGCGTCGCCTCCGCGCGCAGCGTGCCCGCCATCAGCAGGGCCAGGGAGCTGAAGGCGGCCGTGGCCAGCAGCACCAGCGCGAGCACGGCCAGCACGCCCACGGGCTCCAGCGACGGCGACCAGCCCAGGAACAGCGCCACCACGCAGAGGACGGTGATCTGGATGGCCTGCACGCCGAGCACGGCGATGGTCTTGGCGGCCAGCAGCCCGAACCGCGACAGCGGGGTGGCGCCCAGGCGTTTGAGCACCCCGTAGCGGCGCTCGAACCCGGTTCCGATGGCCAGGCCGGTGAAGGACGTGGACATGATCGCCAGGGCCAGGACCCCGGGGGTCAGCGCGTCCACGCGCGCCCCCTCGCCCACGTCGAGGACGTCGACCAGGCTGAACCCCACCAACAGCAGCACGGGGATGACCATGGTCAGCAGGAACTGCTCGCCGTGGCGCAGCATGACCCGCAGTTCCATCCCGGCCTGGGCGGCGATCATCCGCCACATCGGGGCGGCGCCGGGAGCCGGGGTGAACAGGCTCGCGTCGAGGGCGGGCTTCGGGGCGTCGGTGACGGCCGACGCGGCCGTCCCGGAGGTGTGCTCGGTCATCAGTCGCGCAGTTCCCGGCCTGTGGTTTCGAGGAAGACGTCTTCGAGGGTACGCCGACGAACGCGCAGGTCCTCCGCGAGGACACCGGAGGAGGCGCACCAGGCGGTGACCGCGGCCAGGAACTCCGGGCCCAGGTCGTCGGGGTCGTCGGTGGCCACGGAGTACTCCTGCCGACCGCCGGTGTCGGTGGCGCTCACACGGCCGCCGGGGGGCAGGGCCGCCTCCAGCGCCCCCGCGTCCACCGGCTCGGAGGTGGAGAAACGCACCTCGCGCCGTCCCTGGGTCAGCTCGGCCGGGGTGCCCTCGGTGACCACCGAGCCCCGGTCGATGATGACCACATGGTCGGCCAGCCGCTCGGCCTCCTCCATGTAGTGCGTGGTCAGGATCACCGCGACGCCGGCCTCGCGCAGCGCCGAGACCAGGTCCCAGGTGGCCATGCGCGCCTGCGGGTCGAGCCCGGCGGTGGGCTCGTCCAGGAAGACCAGCTCCGGACGGCCGACCACGGCGCACGCCAGGGAGAGGCGCTGCTGCTGGCCGCCGGACAGGCGGCGGAAGGGAGTACCGGAGACGGAGGTCAGCCCCAGGCGCTCCAGGAGGAGGTCGGGGTCGACCGGGCTGGCGTGGAAGGAGGCCATCAGCCGCAGCCACTCGGCGGCGCGGGCCCCGGTGGGCACCCCGCCGGACTGGGGCATCACGCCCACGCGGGGCTTGAGGGCCGTCGCGTCGGCGACCGGGTCGAGCCCCAGGACCCGCACCTTCCCGCCGTCCGCGTGGCGGAAGCCCTCGCAGATCTCGATGGTGCTGGTCTTGCCCGCGCCGTTGGGGCCGAGCAGGGCGGTCACCGCGCCGCGGCGCGCGGTGAACGTGAGGCCGGTGACGGCCGTGGTGGCGCCGTAGCGCTTGACCAGGTCGACGACCTCGACGGCGGGTGTGTCCATGGGGCCTGAGTTTACGTGCGTCGGGGCTCCGCGCTTCACCACCCCGCCTTTCGGAGAGCTGACCGAGTTCGGGAGCGGACCGAACGTCCCACTTCGGACAGCCGGAACACGGAGGTGTTTTTGGTGCGGGTGGTGGAAGAATGACGCGTGGTTCCTGGTTGTGCCCGGGTGGCGGTCGTGTCGCCAGAGGAGGCGGGCGTCCGCTGGCGCGGGTCTCTCGCCAGGCTCCCTCACCGTTCCGACCATGTGAATGGTCGGATGGTGATACTGCGGTCTCGCGGATTGGGAAATCGGCTCGGCTGTGAGGCGCCCGAAAAGGGTGTCCGTGTGTGACCACCGCGTGAACTCGCAGATTAGGCAAGCCTGACCTTCGTGATCAAGCGCATGAAGCCGGGTTTGCCTAGGTGGACTTATTTAAGCCACACTGATGTTGTCTAAACCGAGAGCCGAGCGACGAGCGGGAGGGGAACACTGTGTCGGACCTGTCCGGTACACCCGGTGCGCCCCGACCCCTGAGCGGCCCCGACCACGGGACCCGCGCCCGTGTCGCCCGGCTCATCCTGGAGAAGGGTCCGATCACCGCCTCCGCACTGGGGGAACGGCTCGGGCTCACCCCGGCGGCCATCCGCCGCCACCTCGACAACCTGACCGTCGAGGGCATGGTCGAGGCCCGTGACGCGCGGCCCACACACGGCCGTCGTCGCCGGGGCCGTCCCGCCCGCGTCTTCGCCATCACCGAAGCCGGGCGTGACGCCTTCGTCCACGCCTACGACGACCTCGCCTCCAACGCCCTGCGCTTCCTGGCGCGGACCTCCGGTCCCGAGGCGGTGGGCGAGTTCGCCCGGAGTCAGGTCGCTGACCTGGAGCAGCGCTACAAGCCCCTGTTGGACGCCGTTCCCCAGGAACAAAGGGTCCGGCTGCTGGCCGAAGCGCTCTCCAACGACGGCTACGCCGCCACCTCGGGCCAGGCGCCCGCGCCGGGTGGCGGCGACCAACTGTGCCAACACCACTGCCCCGTCGCGCACGTGGCCGCCGAGTTCCCGCAGCTCTGTGAGGCCGAGATCGAGGCCTTCGCGCGGCTACTGGGCACCCCGGTGCGCAGGTTGGCCACCATCGCCCACGGCGACGGTGTGTGCACCACGCACGTCACCCCACGGGGGGACGGGGCGAGCGGGGAGGACGGCACCCCCGCGTCCAAGAAGGCCATCCGCCAGCGGGCGGGCGGCTCAGTTCACCAGAGGGACGTCTGAGTCCAGGAGGAGTCCGCGCATGACTTCTGTCGCGCACCCCGAGCTCGAAGGGCTCGGAACATATGAGTACGGCTGGGCCGACTCCGACGTGGCCGGAGCCTCGGCCCGTCGTGGCCTGAACGAAGAGGTCGTCCGGGACATCTCGGACAAGAAGAGCGAGCCGGAGTGGATGACCAAGCTCCGCCTCAAGTCGCTGAAGCTCTTCGACAAGAAGCCCATGCCCGACTGGGGCGCGGACCTGTCCAAGATCGACTTCGACAACATCAAGTACTTCGTGCGGTCCACGGAGAAGCAGGCCACCTCCTGGGAGGACCTGCCCGAGGACATCAAGAACACGTACGACAGGCTGGGCATCCCCGAGGCCGAGAAGCAGCGCCTGGTCGCCGGTGTCGCCGCCCAGTACGAGTCCGAGGTCGTCTACCACCAGATCCGCGAGGACCTGGAGGAGCAGGGTGTCGTCTTCCTGGACACCGACACCGCCCTCAAGGAGCACCCGGAGATCTTCGAGGAGTACTTCGGCTCCGTCATCCCGGCCGGTGACAACAAGTTCGCCGCGCTGAACACCGCCGTGTGGAGCGGCGGGTCGTTCATCTACGTGCCCAAGAACGTGCACGTGGAGATCCCGCTCCAGGCCTACTTCCGGATCAACACCGAGAACATGGGCCAGTTCGAGCGGACGCTGATCATCGTCGACGAGGGCGCCTACGTCCACTACGTCGAGGGCTGCACCGCGCCGATCTACAAGTCGGACTCGCTGCACTCCGCGGTCGTCGAGATCATCGTCAAGAAGAACGCCCGCTGCCGTTACACGACCATCCAGAACTGGTCGAACAACGTCTTCAACCTGGTGACCAAGCGCGCCATCGCCGAAGAGGGCGCGACCATGGAGTGGGTCGACGGCAACATCGGCTCCCAGGTCACCATGAAGTACCCGGCCGTCTACCTGATGGGCGAGCACGCCAAGGGTGAGACCCTCTCGATCGCCTTCGCGGGTGAGGGCCAGCACCAGGACACCGGCGCCAAGATGGTGCACTGCGCGCCCAACACCTCCTCCAAGGTCGTCTCCAAGTCGGTGGCGCGCGGCGGCGGCCGCTCCTCCTACCGAGGCCTGATCCAGGTCCAGGAGGGCGCCCACCTCGCCAAGTCCTCGGTGGAGTGCGACGCGCTGCTGATCGACACCATCAGCCGTTCCGACACCTACCCCTACAACGACCTGCGCGAGGACGACACCGAGCTCGCGCACGAGGCCACCGTCTCCAAGGTCAGCGAGGACCAGCTCTTCTACCTGATGAGCCGGGGGATGGGCGAGGAGGAGGCCATGGCCATGGTCGTCCGAGGTTTCGTGGAGCCCATCGCACGGGAGCTCCCGATGGAGTACGCACTGGAGCTCAACCGTCTGATCGAGCTCCAGATGGAAGGATCGGTGGGATAAGTTGACGACCGCGAACACTGAGCCCAAGGCGCACAGCCACGGGCTGGGACAGATCCCTGTCTCCAAGCTCGACACGCACGGCTCCAAGGACGTGGAGGCCTTCCCCGTCCCGAACGGGCGTGAGGAGGAGTGGCGGTTCACCCCGCTGCGCCGCCTCAAGGGGCTGCACGACTGGAAGGGTTCCGCCGACGGGGCCGACGAGGTCTCCGTGGACGCCCCCGAGGGCGTCACCGTCGAGACGGTCGGCCGTGACGACGAGCGTCTGGGCAAGGCGGGTCTGCCCGTCAACCGCGTGATCGCGCAGGCCTATACCTCGTTCGAGAAGGCCACCGTCGTCACCGTTCCGCAGTCGCTGGCCGCCGACAAGGCGATCACCATCGACCGCAAGGGTCTGGGCGGCACCGCCTTCGAGCAGCTGCTGATCGACGTCAAGCCGCTGGCCGAGGCCACCGTGATCATCACGAACACCGGTACCGGTGTCCGCGCGGGCAGCCTCGACGTCCACGTCGGTGAGGGCGCCAAGCTCACGCTGGTCACCCTCCAGGAGTGGGACGACGACGCCGTCGAGGTCAGCCAGCACAACGCGCGCGTCGGCAAGGACGCCAGCTTCCGGTCGATCGTCATCACCCTCGGCGGGAACCTGGTCCGCCTGTCCCCGCGCGTGTCCTACGACGACCGCGGCGGCAACGCCGAGCTCTACGGGCTCTACTTCGCCGGTGACGGTCAGCACCACGAGCACCGCTCGCTGATCGACCACAACGTCTCCAACACCCGCTCGCGGGTGGACTACAAGGGCGCGCTGAGCGGCAAGGACGCCCACGCGGTCTGGATCGGTGACGTGATCATCGGTGAGGGGACCACCGGTACGGACTCGTACGAGAACAACCGGAACCTCCAGCTCACCGACGACACCCGTGTGGACTCCGTGCCGAACCTGGAGATCTTCACCGGTGAGGTCGCGGGCGCCGGGCACGCCAGCGCCAGCGGGCGGCTCGACGACATCCACCTCTTCTACCTGCGTTCGCGCGGTATCCCGGAGGAGGAGGCCCGCCGCCTCATCATCCGCGGCTACTTCCTGGACATCGTCAACCGCATCGACGACCAGGACCTGCGCGACCACGTCATGGAGAAGGTTGAGCGAAAGCTTGCCGCACATGAGTGAGCAGGGCGGTTGGGTCAAGGTCGCGGAACTCGACGAGATCCCCGAGGAAGGTGTCCTGGGGATCGAGACCGACGACGAGACCCCCATCGCGCTGGTGCGCACCGAGGGTGAGGTCTACGCGCTGCGGGACGTGTGCTCGCACGCCGAGGTCCGCCTCTCGGAGGGCGAGGTCGAGGACGGCACCATCGAGTGCTGGCTCCACGGCTCCTGCTTCGACCTGCGCTCGGGGGCGCCGGTCAACCCGCCCGCCACCCAGCCGGTCCCCACCTACGACGTGAAGATCGACGGCGACGACGTGCTCGTGTCGCTGGATGACAAGAATTCCTGAGGCCTGAAATGACGAAGTTCGAAATCCGCGGTCTGCGCGCCGACGTCCTCATCAACGAGGACGAGCGGCAGGAGATCCTCAAGGGCGTTGACCTCACCATCAACTCCGGTGAGACCCACGCCATCATGGGCCCCAACGGCTCCGGCAAGTCCACCCTCGCCTACGCGATCGCGGGCCACCCGCGTTACGAGATCACCGAGGGCGAGGTCCTCCTCGACGGCGAGAACATCCTCGAGATGGAGGTGGACGAGCGGGCCCGCGCCGGCGTCTTCCTCGCCATGCAGTACCCGGTCGAGGTTCCGGGCGTGTCCATGTCCAACTTCCTGCGCAGCTCCGTCAGCGCGGTGCGCGGCGAGGCTCCCAAGCTCCGCCAGTTCTCCAAGGAGCTCCAGGGCGCGATGAAGGACCTGTCCATCGACTCGTCCTTCGCCGCCCGCGGCGTGAACGAGGGCTTCTCCGGCGGTGAGAAGAAGCGCCACGAGATCCTCCAGCTGGAGCTGCTCAAGCCCAAGGTCGCGATCCTGGACGAGACCGACTCCGGCCTGGACGTCGACGCGCTCAAGATCGTCTCCGAGGGCATCAACCGCGCCCAGGCGAGCAACGACCTCGGCGTCATGCTGATCACCCACTACACCCGCATCCTGAAGTACGTGCAGCCCGACTTCGTGCACGTCTTCTCCGGCGGCCGCATCGCCGAGTCCGGCGGTTCCGAGCTGGCCGACGTCCTCGAGGCCGAGGGCTACGAGCGGTTCGTGAAGGCGGGCGCGTAACCATGACCCTCCGCGAGCCCGGTCAGCCCGACACGGCTCCGCTCGACACGAAGGCGATCCGGGAGGACTTCCCGATCCTCTCCCGGACCGTCCGTGACGAGCGTCCGCTGGTGTACCTCGACTCCGGGGCGACCTCGCAGAAACCGCGCCAGGTGCTCGACGCCGAGCGCGGGTTCTACGAACGCCACAACGCGGCGGTGCACCGTGGGGCGCACCAGCTCGCGGAGGAGGCCACCGACGCCTACGAGTCGGCGCGGGAGACGATCGCCAGGTTCGTCGGCGCCGACGCCGACGAGGTGGTCTTCACCAAGAACGCCACCGAGGCGGTGAACCTGGTCGCGTACGCGATGAGCAACGCGGCCACGGCCGACGAGGACCTGCGACGTTTCCAGGTCGGCCCCGGCGACGAGATCGTCGTGACCGAGATGGAGCACCACGCCAACCTGGTGCCCTGGCAGCAGCTCTGCCAGCGCACCGGCGCGACGCTGCGCTGGTTCCCGGTGACCGACGAGGGCCGGCTGGACCTGTCGGACCTGAACGAACTGGTGAACGAGCGCACGAGGCTGGTGGCGTTCGCGCACCAGTCCAACGTGCTCGGGACCGTCAACCCGGTGGCCCCGATCACCGCGCGGGCCCGTGAGGTCGGCGCGCTGGTGCTGCTGGACGCCTGCCAGTCGGTACCGCACATGCCGGTGGACGTCCGCGAACTCGACGTGGACTTCCTGGCCTTCTCGGGGCACAAGATGCTCGGTCCCAACGGGATCGGCGTGCTCTGGGGACGCCGGGAGCTGCTCGCGGCCATGCCGCCCTTCATCAGCGGCGGCTCGATGATCGGCGTCGTGCACATGAGCCACTCGACCTGGGCGGACCCGCCGCAGCGCTTCGAGGCCGGTGTGCCGATGGCCCCGCAGGCCGTCGGCCTGGCCGCGGCCTGTGACTACCTCTCCGAGGTGGGCATGGACCGGGTCGCCGCGCACGAGCACGAGCTCACCGCGTACGCGCTGAAGCGGGTGGGCGCGATCGAGGGCGTGCGGATCGTGGGCCCGACCGAGGCGGTCGACCGGGGCGGCGCCGTGTCGTTCGTGGTGGACGACATCCACCCGCACGACCTCGGCCAGGTCCTGGACGACCGCGGCGTCGAGGTCAGGGTCGGTCACCACTGTGCCTGGCCTCTGCACCGCAAGCTCGGTATCGTCGCGACCACGCGCGCGTCCTTCTACCTCTACAACACGCTGGAGGACGTGGACGCGCTGGTGGAGGCCATCGGGGCCGCCCAGAGGTTCTTCGGAACCCGGGACTAGTACGAGGATTCTGCCTGACCATGCAGTTGGACGCGATGTACCAGGAAATCATCCTGGACCACTACCGGAACCCGCACCACAAGGGGCTGCGCGATCCGTACAACGCCGAGGCGCATCACATCAACCCCACGTGTGGGGACGAGGTGACGCTCCGGGTGACGCTGACCCCTGCCTCCGGTGCCGGACTGGACGAGGAGGCCGTCGTCAGCGACGTCTCCTACGAGGGGATGGGCTGCTCGATCAGCCAGGCCAGCACCTCGGTGCTGACCGACCTGCTCATCGGCCGGACCGTCGCCGAGGGGATGCGGACCCTGGACGCGTTCACCGAGCTGATGCAGTCCAAGGGCAAGGGTGAGCCGGACGAGGACGTGCTGGAGGACGCCGTGGCGTTCGTCGGCGTGTCCAAGTACCCGGCTCGGATCAAGTGCGCCCTGCTGGGGTGGATGGCCTGGAAGGACGCGGTGTCGCAGTCCTTGGAGAAGGAAGGCGCCTGAATGAGCGACAACGAGACCACGAACACCGAGACCGCCGAGAAGCCCGAGGCCGCTCCGCGCTCCCCGGAGCAGGAGGCGCTGGCCGAGGAGATCGGTGAGGCGCTCAAGGACGTGATCGACCCCGAGCTCGGCGTGAACATCGTCGACCTGGGGCTGGTCTACGGGGTGAACCACGACGACGAGTCGATCACCCTGGACATGACCCTGACGAGTGCGGCCTGCCCGCTCACCGACGTGATCGAGGACCAGGCCAACAGCGCCCTGGACGAGTTCGAGCGCGAAGTGAAGATCAACTGGGTCTGGATGCCGCCGTGGGGTCCGGACAAGATCACCGACGACGGGCGGGACCAGCTGCGCATGCTGGGCTTCAACGTCTGATCCGACTCCGTCGGAGCACGGGCCGGGACCCTTCGGGGTTCCGGCCCTTCGTGTGTCCGGGGTCAGCACTGGTGCCGGTCGAATCCGGCCATCTCCTGGACCTCGTGGGCGACGTCGTGCGGGGTGCGGGCGGGTCTTCTGAAGGGGATGCGGACGTCGTGGTCGCCGTCCGGGCCCTCCAGCCGCAGCCGCAGGCCGTGCCGGTCCACGCCGAGCGGTCGGGGGCGTCCCGGCGGGAGCGGGGCGCCGCAGCGGCTGACCAGGGCCCAGAGCACGTCCGGGTGGTCGTCCTCCAGGTGGCGCAGCCAGGGGCCCTCCCAACGGCCGAAGGGGTCCGCCGCCGCGTCGGTGAACTCCTCGGGGTTCAGCAGGTGGCAGCCCTCGTGGTCGGAGTGGATGATCAGGTGGGGGGCCATGACGATCAGGGTGCGCCCGTGGCCCAGGTCCAGCAGGCGCTCGTCGGGGTCGTCGGTCAGGGCGGCGAGCGCGCGGTCGCGGGCCTCGCGAGGGGAGGGGAGGCGCAGTTCGCCGCTGATCCACAGCAGGGAGCGGGTCGGGTCGCGCAGGTCCACCGGGGCGGTGTCGGTGAACTCGACGGTGGCCTCCAGGACGCCCTCACCGATCTCGGCCAGCACGCGGTGCTGGTCGGGGACGAGCAGGGTGACCTCGCCCTGGAAGGTGGTGTGGCAGACGGCTCCGGTCAGGTGCAGGGAGACGTCGGTACTGGTCACCGTGGCCGGGTTGGGCCTGGACAGGACGGAGCGCGCGTGTTCGGCGGGGGAGGGCGTGAGGGAGTTCGGGTACGGCAGCAGGAGGACCACCTCAAATCAATTAGGTAAGGCTAACCTACATCGTTCCGATCCAATGCGGAACCCCGCCCCCGGGAACGAACCCCGGGCGCACGGAAGAGGGGGCCGCACCGGAACGTGTCCGGTGCGGCCCCCTCCGAGTGGTCGGGCGCCTGGTGCGGTGCCTAGTGCGTGGCGAACATGGCCGAGCGCAGCTCTCCCGCGATGTCCTCGTCGCCGCGCAGCGACAGCGCCTCCAGCAGCGACTGGGGGTCGGCCAGCGACTCGTCGCCGTGGTCGGTGATCCGGCGCGACAGGATCCTGAGCGCCTCCTCCGTGGCGGCCGGGGCGGTGTAGCCGATCAGGTGCAGCGCGCGTGCGGCCGGAGGATGCCCGCTGAGGTCCCCTGCGGGCAGCTTGCGCGCGTCCAGCCGGTCACCGGAGACGGTGATGAACATGCGGTCGCCCGGCTGGGCGGCCTGGCGGCGCAGCAGCGGACGCAGGGAGTCGAAGGCGGGCTGGTCGCGCCAGACCAGCACCAGCAGGTCCGCACCGGGAGCCGTGAGACACAGCAGACGGCCGGGCTGCAACCCCAGATGGGTGGCGTAGCCGGTGGGCACCGCCACGGGAGCGCCGTTGAGGTGGTCCGCCGTGATGTCGATGCGGTGCCACCAGCGACCGTCCGGGGCGCGGAAGCAGCGCGCCGAGGCGGCCGGGTCGCTCGCCCCCGGTCGGACCGGGCCGTGGTGCGCCGGGTGGGCGACCGGCGGGACCGGTGGCGGGGCCAACGGTACGGGCGGCGGGACGGGCGCGAACCCGCCCTGCTCGGGTTCGTGCCTGTGCTGGTGGAGCGGTTCGGTGCCGTGGGCGGCGGGCTCGGCGGGGCCGGGCTGGCCGTCGGGGCGGCGCCGGATCGGCAGGCCGTTCTCGGTGGTGGCGCCGGACTCCTCGGTGGCGTGGCCGTCGCCGGGAGCCTCCATCGGGACGGAGGTGTCCACGTACACGCTTCCGTCGCGCAGGCTCACTCCGGGGGTGCTCAGCAGCCAGGCGCGGAGCTCCTGCGGACGGATGCCGATCCGGCCCAGCCGGATGCCCGCCTCGGTCAGGTTGGGGCCGTCGCCCAGCAGCTCACGGGTCTGCCAGCGCAGTTTGTTGGGGTCGTCCGCGATGAGCCAGCCGTTGTGCATGCGCCGGTCGGTGAACAGCGTGATGATCACGCGCCACAACGGCGTGTGCAGCGTGGGCACGTCCACCGGGTGGTCCGGGTGCGCGTTGATGAGACGGTCGATGGTGGTCGCGGAACCGAGCTGGTCGGAGAGTTCGCGCAGGTGCCTGGTGATGGCGGCGCCCTCGGGGGAGCCCAGCCACCGCAGGAGGCGTTCCTCCACCTTGCGCTGTGCTCCGCGTATCTCGGTCACGTCCACCGAGATCTGCTCCGAGAGCACCCGGATGCTGATCGGGTCGGTGGCGAAGAGCCGTTCGGCGGCCACCGTCCGCTCCAGCTCGGGCCAGGAGCGGAACATCTCCTCAACCTGGTCCACCAACGGGTGCTGGCCCAGGACGGGCGCCGGGGGCTCCTCGACGCGTTCGGGTGCGGGTGCCTTGGTCCGGCTGAAGCTGGGTCGGCGCAGCGTCCGGCCGGGGCCCAGGAGCGAACTGCGGAACTGCGAACGCAGGTCCCCGACACCGCTGCTGGCCGCCGTGTCCGCCGCCTCGCCGCTCACCGACTCGGTGCTCAGGGCCGAGCCCGGGATCATGGCCGCCGAGCTGACCATGCCGCCGACCGCCGCAGGGGCCTCCGCCACGGGCGCGGGCCGCTGTTCGGCGGGCTGTTCGACGACGGGTTGCTCCTGGTCCCGCTGGGCGCGCAGGGCCCGCAGGGTCCGGATCGCACGGGTGGCGGGTGTCTGCGGTGGGTTCGCGGAGTCCCCGGAACCGTCGGTCGGGTCGGGCGCGCCACCGGCTCCGGTGGCGCTCTCCAGGTAGTCGAGCGCGCTGCGCACGTGTTCGGGGGCGGAGTCGGGGAGCCAGTGCGCGATGGTCCGCACGGCCTCCGTCATCAGCGCGGGGGAGGGGGTGGGTCCGCCGGGGAGCTCGCAGCAGGGCTGGAGGGCGCGCCAGGCGACGGTGCTCACGATGTCCAGGACACCGCAGCCCGTCAGGCGCCACTCGTGCATCTCCTGGGGGCTCGAGGCGATGAGGCGGTCCCAGTCACCGGCGGTCTCGAACACCGCGCCCCGGACCGGTTCGGCCAGGTCGGAGCAGTCCACCGGCTGGGTGCGCAGGCTCGGCAGGAACTCCGAGAGGGCGATGTGCCCCCAGTGTTCGACCGCGAGACGCGCCAGGCCGTTCGCCAGCCAGGGCGGACCGGCGATGTCCAGGACACGGGTGACGGGCAGCGAGTGCCACCAGCCGTCGATGAGACGGTCGTGGTGGAGCAGGGGTGCCACGTCCGGCGATCTCGACCACCGCAGGGCGGGCGCGAGGTCGACGAGGCAGATCGGAGAGACGGCGTTCATCCGCTGGGGACCTCGACCTCCTGGTGTCTGCACGTGAATTGGGGAGGAACCGCACGGGCCTTCGGTTCGATGCACCACAGTACGCGCCCTTGACCCGGGAGAGGACGGATCTTGAACCGACTCGGTCGTCCGCGTGGGGGCACGGCGGGCCGAGGGACAGGGGTGCCGTGAGCACTTCCCCGGAATCGTACGTGCCCCGGGCCCACATGGGTAGTCCCGGGGGGAGCGGGGCGGCCGATACCCGGAGGTGACCTCCGCGTGTGATCACCGTGACCAAGGAGATTCGCCCCCAGAGGGCACCAGGGGTTGTGATCTACCTCATAAGGGACTTCTGGCTCTTCTCGGTCCCTCCGGGCGTTGTCCCCAAGGTGCCCCAGCACCACGCGCGAGCCCGGCACGCTGACGTCGGTCGCGGGTATGCTGGACGGGCACTGTCCTCTCCCGAGCGCCCCTCGGCCGGGTGTCCGCGACGCGGCTCACCTCGGGGCCGACGGTGCTCGGACATTCGGGCCAGCGGCAGACCGCGACCCGCCAAGACTTCCGTTCCCACGCACCCCGGCGCATGGCAGGCGAGGAACGGTCGATCCGGATGATTGGTTGACGTGACAGACCTTGAGATGAATCCCCCCACTGCTGCGCCCGCGGACAGACCGGAGCTCATCCGGTCCTACGTGGCGATCGGTGACAGCATCACAGAGGGGATGCTGGACGACAGCGGTCCCGGCGGTGAGTACCGGGGGTTCGCGGACCGCCTCGCGGAACACCTGGGCACGCTCTCCCCGGACTTCCGCTATGCCAACCTCGGCGTCCGAGGACGTCGGATGAAACACATCTTCGGCGAACAGCTCGAACAGACCCTCGCGTGGAAGCCCGACCTGGTCACCGTGCTCGCGGGCGGCAACGACGTTCTCCGCCCCGGCGGCGACCTCGACGAGCTGGCCGAGAAGTTCGAGTGGGGCGTGCGCCAGCTGCGTGACGCGGGCATCCGCGTGGTCATCCTGGCGGGCCACGACACCGGATGGATCCCCGTCCTGCGCCTCTACCGGGGCCGGATCGCGGTGTTCAGCATGCACATGCGGGCCGTGGCCGAGCGCACCGGAACCGAGATCGTCGACCTGTGGGCCCTCAACGCCCTCAACGACCCCCGGGCCTGGAGCGACGACCGGCTGCACCCCAACGGCGCCGGACACCAGATCGTCGCGGCGCGCGTCGCCGACCTGCTCGGACACCCCATGGGGCCGCCCGAGTCCTGGACCGACCCGTGGGCCACCCCGCCCCAGCAGCTGCCCCGCATCCTGCGTCGCAGGGAGGGCCGCCGCTGGGCCCGCCAGTACCTCGTGCCGTGGCTGCGCCGCCGCGCGATGGGCCGCTCCTCCGGTGACGGCCTGCTGCCGCGCCGACCCGAGCTGGACTTCCTGCACGACGAGCAGACCCGCGAACAGCTGCGGGAGGAACTGCGCAGGTCCGGGGCGGACACGCACTACAACGACTACTCGGCGGACGACACGCCCCCGACCAGCAGCCCCTCGGGCACCAAGGGCCCCGAGCCCCTGCGCTGACCGCGCCGGGCCCGAACCCTCATCGTGGCCGCGCCCCCCGTCCTTCGGGGGAGCGCGGCCTCCGTGCTGTCCGGGGTCACTGGCGGGACAGCGACTGGATGAGGTCGCTGACGTGTACGACCCCCACGCACTGGCCGTAGGGGTTGGTCACGATCAGGTCGTCGTAGACCCGCTCGCGGTCCCGCCCCGCCACCCGCAGCGCCGAGATCGCGGACATCCAGGCGGGCACGGTCCGGGGTGACTCCGCCAGCCGCAGCGCCGGACGCTTCGCGTGCAGGGCGTGCCCGTACCGCCCCGTCACCGACAGCAGGAAGCGGGTCCGGTCGATGACCCCCGTCGGCCGCTCCCGGTGGTCGATGAGCACCACGCTGTTGAGCGCGGTGTCCCCGGTGAACGCCTCCAGGACGTGCTCACCTGTGGACTCGGAGTCGAAGTCCAGCGGCGGCACCATGAACTCGGTGACCCGGGGGCCCGCGTCGGTGTCGTCCAGGGCCGTGGCCGCCGGTTCCGGCACCGGCGTCACCTTCTCACCGGGCCGCCAACCGGGGTCCGCGAAGAACGCGCCGCAGCCCAGCCGCACCCCGCACGCGCGCAGGCGCACGATCTCCTCGCTCCGGTCCACGCCGTCGGCCATCGCGTACACGCCGCTGCTCCGACCGATCCGGGCCAGCCCGTCCACGATCCCCCCGTTGCGCTGGTCGCCGTCGATCCCGGACACCAGGACCGGATCCAACCGGATCAGGAACGGGGTGGCCTCCACGACCAGGTCCGGCCTGGTCATCGCGGTCCCGAAGCCGCAGCGGAACCCCAGCGAGCGCAGTCCCGAGACCGCCGTCAGGACGGAGGCCCGGGGCAGCTCCACGAGGTCCGGGGTGAGCATCAGGGTCACGTCGCGCGGTCGGCGCCCGGCCCGGCGCAGCGCGCCCTCGACCAGCCCTGGCAGGTCGGTGCCGTCGACCAGGGCGGCCGAGGGCAGCGGCAGGACCAGCGGTAGCAGGCTCTCGACCCCGACACCGGCGCGCACCAGGGACGCCAACCACTCGGCCACCGGGGCGGACCCGCCGCCCCGTCCGTCCGGGCGGCCGAGCCCCGCAGGAACGGCGGCGACGACCTCCACGGCCACCACGGCACCGGAGTCCAGGTCCACGACGGGTCGGAAGGCCGGGCCGCGACGGCGGCGCCCGGGCCGGTCGTCGGCGCCGGTGGCCGGGCGGGCGTGGGGACGGGGCAGGGTGGACACGTCTGCCATGGTCGCGCGCGGGCGCGCCCGCATGAAGACCCGCGCGGCGGAGTTCGTCCGTTCTTGGGACACGGGCCGCCGGGCGTTCACGAACGGTCGACGGAGGTCACGGACACGACAGTGGGCGTCACCGTGCGGTGACGCCCACTGGAGGACCCTGTGCCGCGCGGTGCGCGGCCGGTCGGATCAGGCGCGGCGGAAGGCCACGGCGATGTTGTGGCCGCCGAAGCCGAACGACTCGTTGATGGCGGCGACGTCTCCGCTCGGCATCTCCCGGGGCTTGTCGCGGACGATGTCCACGGCCACCTCGGGGTCGAGCTCGGAGATGTTGATGGTCGGCGGGATCTGGCCGTCGTGCAGCGCCAGGATCGTCGCGATCGACTCCACGGCCCCCGCACCGCCCAGGAGGTGGCCGGTCATGGACTTGGTGGAGGTCACCGCGACGCGGTCGGCGGCGGAGTCACCCAGCGCCGTGCGGATCGCGCGGGTCTCGCCGACGTCCCCGGCCGGGGTCGACGTGGCGTGCGCGTTGACGTGCACGATGTCGCTCGGCTTGAGGTCGGCGTCGGCCAGCGCCTGGGTGATGGCGCGGGCCTGCCCGGCGCCCTCGGGGTCGGGCATGACGATGTCGTGGGCGTCGTCGGTGTAGCCGACACCGGAGGCGTGGGCGTACACGTGCGCGCCGCGCCTGGCGGCGTGCTCCGCGGACTCCAGGACGAGGATGCCCGCGCCCTCGCCCATGACGAAGCCGTCGCGGTCCTTGTCCCAGGGACGGGACGCGGTCTGCGGGTCGTCGTTGCGCGTGGACAGCGCGCGCATGGAGGCGAAGGAGGCGATGTTCAGGGGGTGGATCGCGGCTTCGGTGCCGCCCGCGATCACCACGTCGGCACGGCCCGCGCGGATCATGTCCACACCGTTGGCGATGGCCTCGGCGCTGGAGGCACAGGCGCTGACGGGGGCGTGGGCGCCCGCGCGAGCGGTGAACTCCAGGGCCACGGCGGCGGCCGGGCTGTTGGGCATGAGCATGGGAACGGTGAACGGGGAGACCCGCTTCCAGCCCTTCTCACGGAAGGTGTCGTACTGCTCCAGGATGGTGAGGATGCCACCGATCCCGCTGGAGACCACCACACCGAGACGGAGGGGGTCGACGTCGGGAGTACCCGCGTGCTCCCAGGCCTCCTGCGCGGCGATGAGGGCGAACTGCTGGGTCCGGTCGAGGCGGCGCAGCCGGGGGCGCGGCAGCTTCTCCGAGGGTTCCTGCGCGATCCGCCCGGCGAAGTGCACCGGAAGCTTCTCGTGCCAGTCCTCCGGCAGCATGCTGATCCCGGAGCGGCCGTCAAGGAGCGCGGACCATGTGGTCGCGACGTCACCCCCGAGGGGGGTGGTGGCGCCGAGGCCGGTGACGACGACATCGGTCTTGGACATGATCCGATCGCCCTTCTCGTGGGTCGATCCCGGCTCGGTGTGCCGGGAGGCGTGGCGAATGAGTGGGTCTGGGGTGTCCTTGGTGGGGACGGGTCGGGCCGCCGGGCCGGGGTGCGGACCGGCGGCCCGGACGCGCTACTTCTGAATGAAGTTGATGACGTCCTGGACCGTCTTCAGGTCCTTGAGCTGGTCGTCGGGGATCTCCACGCCGAACTTGTCCTGCGCGGCGACGGCGATCTCCACCATGGACAGCGAGTCGATGTCCAGGTCGTCCACGAACGTCTTCTCCGGGGTGACCTCGGCGGGGTCGGTGCCGACGATCTCCTCGACGATCTCGCCGAGGCCCTTGAGGATGTCCTGCTCGCTGTGGTCGGCCATGTCGTGTTCTCCTTGCTTGACGAAAGTGGTGCCGGGTGACGTTCCCGAGCGGGGCGGGCTGGCCCGCGTCCGCCGGGACCGGATCATCGGATCAGGGGATGCGGATCACCTGTGCGGCGTAGACCAGGCCCGCACCGAATCCCAGAGTGAGCACGGTGCTCCCCGACGGAAGTTCCCCGCGCTCGACCATGCGCGAGAGCGCGAGAGGGATCGAGGCGGAGGAGGTGTTGCCCGCGGTGACGATATCGCGCGCCACGAGTGCCTGGGGCGCCCCCAGCTTGCGCGCGATGGACTCGACGATCCGCAGGTTGGCCTGATGGGGCACGAAGGCGGTGAGCTCGGTCGGCTCCACCCCGGCGCGCTCCATGGCCTCCAGTGCCACCTTGTACAGCTCGGTGGTGGTCCACCGGAAGACGGCCTGGCCCTCCTGGTGGAGGTACTTGCCCTCACGCAGGTGGATGGTGTCGGCGCGCTCGCCCGAGGAACCCCAGACGACCGGACCGACGGCGTGCTCCTCGGAGGCCGAGACCACGGCCGCCCCGGCGCCGTCGGCGAAGATCACACAGGTGGACCGGTCCTGCCAGTCCACCCAGTCGCTGAGCTTCTCCGAGCCGATCACCAGGACGTTGCGGGAGCTTCCGGCCCGGACCGAGTCCGAGGCCAGTCCGAGCGCGTAGACGAAGCCCGCGCAGGCCGCGTTGACGTCGAAGGCGCCCGGGGCGGTGATGCCGAGCCGGGCGGCGACGGTCGCCGCGGTGTTCGGGATCTGGTCCTGCACGGTGCAGGTGGCCACGATCACCAGGTCGATGTCCTCGGGGGAGATCCCGCCCGCGGCGAGCGCCTTGCCTCCGGCGGCCACGGCCATGCTCGCCACGGAGTCCTCGGGACCGGCGACGCGACGCTCCCTGATGCCCACACGGCTCTGGATCCACTCGTCGTTGGTGTCGACGCGGGCCTCCAGGTCGGCGTTGGTCACGACCCGCGACGGCTGGTACCCGCCGAAGGAACGGATCGCGGCGCCGCCGGGCGCACTGGGGACGTTGAACATGCTCAGCCTTCCTGCTGGCTGCTCGCGGGGGAGGGGGTCCCCGCGTGCTCCTTGATGAGGGCGCCGGCGCGTTCGAGGTCGTCGGGGGTCTTCACCGCGAGGATCTCGATACCGCGCAGCGCGCGCTTGGCGAGGCCGCTGAGCGTGCCCGCCGGGGTCAGCTCGATGAACGCGGTCACTCCGAGGCCGGAGAGGGTGTCGGTGCAGGCGTCCCAGCGGACCGGTGAGGAGATCTGCGAGACGAGGCGGTCCAGGTACTCGGCGCCGCTCTCGACCACGGCCCCGTCGGCGTTGGAGAGCAGACGGACGCTGGGGTCGGCGGTGGGCAGGTTCCGGGCGGCGTCCCGCACCCGATCCACGGCCGGGGCCATGTGCTCGGTGTGGAAGGCACCGGCCACGGACAGGGGGCGCAGTCGGGCCCGCTCGGGCGGGTTCTCGGCGAACGCCGCCAGCTGGGCGGTGGTTCCGGCGGCCACGATCTGGCCGGAGCCGTTGTCGTTGGCCGGGGTGAGCCCGGCCGCCTCGATCGCGGCCAGGACCGCCTCGCGCTCACCGCCCAGGACCGCGGTCATCCCGGTCTCCGTGCGGGCGGCGGCGTCGGCCATCCCGCGTCCGCGCTCGGCCACCAGGGCCAGCGCGTCCTTGGGGGAGAGCACACCGGCCAGCGCGGCGGCGGTGAACTCACCGACGCTGTGCCCGGCCGTGGCGTCCACGAGGGAGGGCGAGGCGGGCAGCGGGGCGCCGGGGGCGGCCAGCGGCCCGAGCAGCGCGGTGGCCGCGGCCAGTCCGGCGCTCACCAGGAGCGGTTGGGCGACGGCGGTGTCGCGGATCTCGTCCGCGTCCGCCGTGGTGCCGTAACGCACGAGGTCGAGACCGGTCACCTCGGACCACGAGGAGAACGTCTCGGCCATGCCGGGGAGTTCGAGCCACGGGGAGAGGAAACCGGGAACCTGGGCGCCTTGGCCTGGAGCAACGATTACAAGCACGACATCAACCTTGCCCTGTAGGAGATCACCAGCTGGATGGTGGGAGACACGAAGTTCACCGAAGTCCGTTTGTAGGTAATCCACAAAAAGCCACCGGTCATGTGCCCACAAACCCGAAACGGGTGGAGGAGATCACTTTCCGACGGTACGCGGGCCCCTCGCGCGCCGCTCCCGAACCGGTGGATCCGGGGGGTGACGGCCGACACGGGGGCGAACTCCGGATCGGGTGCGGAGAGGATGCGAACCTAGACGAGTGAACACCGAACCCCGACCGACCGAGGACGGCGCGAGCGCGCCGACCGGGAGCGGCGCCCCTCAGGACCAGATCCGCGCCGAGACCGTCCGACGCCTGGAACGCTCCATGGGCGCGCTGGGCACCGCCGCCGTCAGCCGCATGGAGGAGCGGCTCGGCTGGTTCCGCCGGATGTCGGCCCAGGACCGGTCCTGGATCGGCCTCGTGGCGCAGTCCGGAGTGGCCGCCTTCGTGGACTGGTTCCGCGACCCGGCCCGCGGCCGTCCCGCGATCACGGTGGAGGTGTTCGGCACCGCCCCGCGCGAACTCACCCGGTCGGTCTCCCTCCAGCAGACCGTCGACATGATCCGGGTGGTCATCGAGGTGGTCGAGAACCAGGTCGACGACCTGGCCGCCCCGGGCGGCGAACAGCAGCTGCGCGAGGCCATGCTCCGCTACACGCGTGAGGTGGCCTTCAGCTCCGCCAAGGTCTACGCACGCGCGGCCGAGGCCCGTGGCGCCTGGGACGCGCGGCTGGAGGCGCTGATCGTCGACGCGCTCCTGCACGGGGACCAGGTGGAGGGGCTCCAGACCTGGGGGTCCGCGCTGGGCTGGTCGCACACGCCGGTGATCGCGGTGGCCGGGGACATCGGTGACGAGGACGGCGGCAAGGTCATGGACGACCTGCGCTCGGCCGCGCGCCGCCTGGGCTACGACGTGCTGGCGGGCATGCAGGGGCGCCGTGTGGTCGTGGTGGTCGGGGTGGGTGACCGGCACCCGGTCGACGACCTCCCGATCGAGCCCGTGGAGCCCCTGGCGGGGCTGTTCGGGGACGGGCCCGTGGTGGTGGGCCCGGCCGTGGCCGACCTGCACGCGGCGGGCTCCTCGGTGCGGTCCGCGGTGAACGGCCTGCGGGCCGCCGTCGCGTGGCCCGACGCCCCCCGGCCCGTGCTCGCCGACGACCTGCTGCCCGAGCGGGCGCTGGAGGGCGACGCGGAGGCCCGCCAGCAACTGGTGACGGAGGTGTACCTGCCCCTCCAGGGAGCCGGTTCCCCGCTGCTGGACACGCTGTCGGTGTACCTCGAACACGCCTCGTCACTGGAGGCCACGGCGCGCATGCTCTTCGTGCACCCGAACACGGTGCGCTACCGGTTGAGCCGGATCTCCGAGCTCACGGGGCACATCCCCTCGGACGGGCGGGGCTCCTTCGTGCTCCGGGTGGCGGTGGCCCTCGGCCGATTGTCCGAAACCCGGGACTGATCGACGCCGTGGCCGGTGTCGGCCACGCTCAGGGGCGTGACCTCCGCCACGTCGTAATCTGATCGTTGCCTCCCTTTTCGTCTGGTTTATGGAAGTTTCACCAGCGTCGGGTATGTGTGTAACTGACCGTGTGCGCCCGGGGACTACGCGAAAAGAGATAGCTTTGATACGGGCAGGTTGCAGGTGGAGCCAGAGACGACGAAAACCCTCGGGCGTCGCTCCCCGCACCGCTCCGTCACGACGTTCTTGGGGGGTCCAACGCTGTGGTCGAGCGACCGAGGAAGAGGTTCCGGATACTACGCCCGGTGATCGATTTCGTACTCCAACCCACACAGGAGGGTGAGCTGCGCAGGCGTGTCCTGTTCTGGCTCCCCGCGCCGATTCCGGTCCTGGGTCTGGTGTACCTGCTGGTGGGCGGCGCGATGTCCGCCGCCGGATGGACCATCCTGCTGGCCGCGAGCGTGGGCGTGGGAACGCTGTTGCTCGCCGTGATCGTGCAGCCCACCCCGCTTCCCGAGGGTCTGGCGCCGCCGGTCTCGGCCCGCCGCTCCCTGCACCGCTTCCGGCAGTTCACCCAGCTGAGGGTGGCGCTGGCCCTGGTGCCCATGGTCATCGGCGCCGCGGCCGCCATCGCGGGCGGCGGTATGTACCCGCTGTTCGCCGCGCTGGCCCTGGCCTGGCCGCAGCTGCTGCTGGCCATGCCCACGTTCTTCACCATCACCAGGGCCCGCCGCGCCATGGAGGCCTGGGGTACCACCGCCTACCTCTGGCACGCCCTCTCCCGGCCCGCCAGGGTCACCTGGCCGGTCGTGACGACGCTGGTCCGCTCCTACCGGGCGTGGCGCACCGACCGCGCCCGCCGTCTGGACCGCCAGAAGCAGGAGGACCAGCAGCAGGACCAGGCGTGGCAGGAGGCCGTCGACGAGGAGAAGCGCAACCCCACCGAGGCGCAGGCCCCCGTCGAGGACCGGCCCGAGGCGGAGGGGCCCCGGCTCCAGCGCACCCGCAAGCTGCACGCGCTTCCCGAGGAACTCGACGACCAGGACAACGAGCCCACCACGCTCCTGCCCAAGCCCGACCTGGTCGAGACCGAGGACACCCCCGCGGCGGCCACCGGGTCGCGCGGCACCGTCAACCGGGCCGCCCGGCAGCTCCTGGAGGAGGGTGGCGCGCTCGGTCTGAGCGTGCGCAACCGGCGCCGGGGGCACGCCAGTCGGCGCCCGCCCTCGCACAAGCCCTAGCCGCACTCCGGCACGGAACTCCGAAAGCACCTCCGGCGGCGCCCACACGGGCGCCGCCGGAGCTGTTCCGAGCGTCAGACACGGACCCGTCGACGGATCTCGGGCAGGGCGTCGTCCCCGCCCTGCGGGCAGTGGTACCAGCGCGCCTCGGCCTCGCGGCCGTCGAAGACCACCTCACCGATGGTGTTGCCGAAGTAGGGCCGTTCCGCCAGACGCCAGGACAGCGGGCTGCGGCGCACCCCGGCCAGCCGCGTCAGGACGCCCCCGGCCAGCTGGAGGGGCCAGCTCGCGGACACCGTGGCCGCACGGCGCAGGTTCGGGGAGAGCTGGTTGCAGAGCGCGGAGGAGACCAGCTGGGCGACCCGCGAGGTCGTCCGTCCCGCGCGCGCCCGGGCGCGCGCCAGGTAGGAGAAGTGAACGTCTCCGCTGAGCAGGAGGACCGTGGCGGGAGCCGGACCCCGGCCGCCACGGGCGACGTCGAGCACGGCGTCCGCGAGGCGGTGGAAGGAGTACTGGAAGGCGCCCCAGTGCTCCAGGTCCAGGGCCTGGCGCAGCCGCTCGGCGGGGCCCCTGGCCGCCGAACCCCAGGCACCCGCGCACACCGCCTCGTTCCACGCCTCCAGGTGGTGCACGGAGGGCGGCAGCAGGACCGGGACGGTGGAGGCCACCACGAGGTGGTCGGGGCCGCCGGTGAGGTGCTCGTCCAGCCAGTCGTGCCCGTCGGGGCCCAGGATGGACCTGGAACCGCCGGAGAGGTCGTCCTCGTCCAGGGCCCGGCCGCAGCGGGTGTCGGTCACCAGGACCCGCACGCCGCCCACGTCGTGGTGGTGGCTCCACCGGTAGGAGGAGGGGTCGTCGTGCGCCCGCCAGGCGAACGAGTCCACCGTGTCCCCTGCGTCGGTGCCGCGATCGCGGTGGTCGCGCACGGCAGCCCACAGCGGGTCCTTGGCGCGCGCGTCGGGGGAGAGGTTCCCCACGTGCTGGTACACCCAGTAGGCGCCGACACCGCTGGTCACCCGGGTGCGCCACCACGGGTGGCCGTCCATCGCGCCGCGCCAGGCGGCCGAGGTGTTCCAGTCGTCGCGGATGTCGTGGTCGTCGAAGACCATCAGCGTGGGCACGGTCGACAGCAGCCACCGCACCTGGGGATCGGACCAGGCCTGGCGGTAGAGCTCGGCGTACTCGTCGAAGCGGACGACCTCGCCCTCGGGCGCGCCGTCCGGGTCGTCCGCGCCGCGCCGCTCCTGGAGGAAGGCCCGCATGGGTTCCTGGACCTCGTCGGCGTAGACCTGGTCACCGATCAGCAGCAGGACCAGGTTGTCCTCCGTCGGGTCCTCACGGGCCAGACGGCGGGCGGTGGCGCGGAGCATGTCGGGGCCGTAGCGGACCAGGCCCTCGGGAGTGTCACCGGTGGGGGTGTGGCAGGAGCCGTACAGCAGCCGCGTCGGCGCGTCCGGGGACAGGGTGCGCAGGACGCTCGGCGGCAACGGGCTGTCGGGTTCGGGCCACACCCGGTCCTCACCGAGGAAGACCTCGTAGGGAAGGACGGAACCCGGCGTCAGGCCCTCGATTTCGCACACGGCGTAGTGGTGGCCGTGGACCGTGAAGGTGCGGCTGGCCGAGACCGGCCCGCCGTCCACGCGAACCCGGACGTCACAGGGGGCGTCCGTCTCCACCCACACCGTCGCCGTGGCGGGGCCCACGTGGCGAAGCACGGGCCCCAAAAGTAACGAGACAGTCACCCTTATCCCTTCTTTCGTCCAGTTTCACACACGTCGGGGAGGAGTATGGCCCCTTCAGAGGGGTTCGGTCACCCGCGGACGCACAGGTGATGGTTGCACCGGGGGCCAGGCTGCGCGAAGGTGTCGCTATGCGGACACTGATCCTTGAGCTGCACACCGGCGGATCGGAGAGCGTCACCGACATCACCGAGCAGTGCCGAGAGTTCGTCGCCCGAAGCGGCGGCGACGGCCTGCTCAACGTCTTCGTCCCGCACGCGACGGCGGGTGTGGCCATCATCGAGCTGGGCGCGGGGTCCGACGACGACCTCCTGGCCTCCCTCGACGACCTGCTACCAGCCGACGACCGGTGGCGTCACCGGCACGGGTCCCGAGGACACGGACGCTCACACGTCATGCCGGCGTTCGTCGCACCGCAGACCACAGTGCCAGTACTATCCGGCAGACTCGAACTGGGCACGTGGCAGTCCATCGCGATCGTGGACCTGAACGTGGACAACCCGGATCGGCAGGTCCGGTTGTCCTTCCTGGAGTCCGGATGAGCTGATTCGACGCGAGCCGGGTTCGGACGCGCGTTGACGGGATATGCCACTAGCGTGTGAACTAGGCCATCAGCGATGGTTACGGACCCACGTGACGGGCGACAAAAAATGCCCGGCATCGTTGTGACAACTGCTTCGTGCAGGCAAGATTGAGAAAAACCATCTGTGGAGGAGAACTTTCGTGAGCGCGACCGCGGGCCAGGCACAAAGCGAACGCGGCTTGGCTGACCGACTCGGATTCAAGCCGGGTCAGGTGGTGCAGGAATTCGGGTTCGACGATGACGTCGACGAGGGACTGCGCGCTTCCATCGCCGAACTCACGGGCGAGGCACTGGTCGACGAGGACTTCGACGGCGACGTCGACGCGGCACTGCTGTGGTGGCGGTCCGACGAGGAAGGCGACCTCACCGACGCTCTGATGGACACGGTGACGACCATCGCCGACGGCGGGACCATCCTGGTCCTGACCCCGAAGGCCGGTCGTGAGCTGCACGTGTCCCCCAACGACGTGGCCGAGGCCGCCACCACCTCGGGCCTGTCCCAGACCAGCGCGGTCAGCATCGGCGCCGACTGGTCGGGCACCCGCCTGGTCGTTCCCAAGCGGTGACGGACACCACCCGTACCGGGTGAGTCGTCCGGCGCCGCGCGTCCCAGGAAGCACGGACGCGCGGCGCTGAGGGGCGCCCGCCGACCGGCGGGCGCCGGTACCGGCCCGTGCGGTCGGCCGACACGAACGCGAGCATGACCGACACCGTCTCCGTGGGCGCCCGCGCGCCCGAGTTCAGCCTCCGGGACCAGTACGGCCAGGACACCGTCCTGAGCGCCCTGCGGGGCGGCCCCGTGCTCGTCGTGTTCTACCCGCTGGCCTTCTCGGGGGTGTGCTCCGGAGAGCTCGCGGACTTGCGCGAACACCATGACGTGCTCCGAGGTCTCGGGGTCACGGTGCTGGCGGTGTCGGTGGACTCGACCTTCGCCCTGCGCACCTGGTCCGACCGGGAGGGGTTCCCCTTCGCGCTGCTCTCGGACTTCTGGCCGCACGGCGGGGTCGCCCGGGACTACGGGGTCTTCGACGACGGGCGCGGAGTGGCCCGGCGGGGCACCTTCCTCATCGACGCCGGGGGCACCGTCCGCTGGACCGCGCACACGCCCGTCGACCGTCCCCGGGACGTCGGCGAGTACGTGGCCCAGGCCCGCCACCTGGCGGGATGATCCGGGCGCGGGGAACCACCGCGAAGCGGTATGATCTCTCGCGACGCACACACGGGCGCGTAGCTCAGTTGGTTAGAGCAATTGCCTTACAAGCAATAGGCCAGGGGTTCGAGTCCCTTCGCGCCCACGTGGAACGGACCGGTGTCCGTTCCGGTTCTCCGGAGCCGCACGACGAGGCGGGTACCGCCGATGACGGACAGGACCGACTTCAGACGGAGTCTCGACTCCTACCGGGCCCGACGCGGTCGGTTCCGCGTCCTGGACGTGCCGGACCTCCGCTACCTCATGGTGGACGGACACGGCGACCCCAACTCCTCCCCGCTCTTCACCGAGGGGGTCGAGGCGCTCTACCCGGTCGCCTACACGCTGAAGTTCGCCAGTAGGCGCGAGCTCGGCCGGGACTACGTCGTCCCGCCCCTGGAGGGGCTGTGGTGGGCCCGGGACATGGACTCCTTCACGGTCTCCCGGGACAAGTCGCGGTGGGAGTGGACGCTGATGCTCATGGTCCCCGACTGGATCGGGCCGGGCCTGGTCCCGGCCGCCGTCGAGGAGGTCCGTGGGAGGAAGCGGCCGACCCGCCTGGACGACGTCCGCCTGGAATCCCTCTCCGAGGGCCGCTGCGTGCAGACGCTGCACGTGGGCCCCTTCGACGAGGAGGCCGAGGTGCTCGCGCGGATGCACGACGGGTTCATCCCGGAGCACGGCCTGCGGATGACCGGCAGGCACCACGAGATCTACCTCAGCGATCCCCGCAGGAGCGCCCCCGAGAGGCTGCGCACCATCCTCAGGCAGCCCGTCACGGACCGCTGAGCGGAGCCTCGGCCCTCAGCCGGGGATGACCACGACCGGGCACCGGGCCCGCACGGTCAGCCTCTGTCCGACCGACCCGCGCAGGAGCCCGGCGGTCAGCCCAAGGCTCCGGGTCCCGATGACGATCAGGTCGGCGTCGGCCGAGCGCTCCACGAGGAGGTCGACCGGATCGCCCCGCTCGTCCTCCTCACGGACGGGCACGTGCCGGTCCGGCTTCCTCGCTGCGTCGATCACCGCCGCCGTCCCGGAGCGCTCGTTCGGGGAGGAGTCTCCGAGCGCTCGGAAGACCAGGAGCTCCGCCCCGCGGATCCGGGCCTCCTCAAGGGCGTAGGACACCACCGCGCGGGTGGAGGGACCACCGTCGACGCCCGCGACGACGCGTCCCCGTCCCTGTGTGGCGGCCCCGGAGACGACGGTCACGGGGCCGGGGGAGCGGCCGATCAGCCTTCGGCTGACGGACCCGGCGATGGTTCCGGACAGGAACCCCAGTCGGCGTGTGCCGACCACCAACGGGCCCCCGTCCGCTGAGGTGAGCAGTGCGTCGACGGGGTCCCCGGCGACGACCAGCACCTCGATGCGGTCCTCCGGTACGGCCCCCACGGCGCGGGAGAAGGCCGCCTCCGCCCTGCGCCGGAGCCGCTGGTCGCTCTGGAACTCCTCGCGGGAGATCTGCCTCCTGGAGTCCGAGATCGGGCTCCTGTTGGCCGGTCCGGACGACCCCACGGTCACGATCCGGAGCGAGGCCTCCCAGAGGCGCGCGTAGGCGCTCGCCCACTCGACGGCGTCGAGACTGGCTCGGGAGCCGTCACCGCCCACGGTCACGGTCGATCGGGCGTTCACGTTTCCTCGCATCGGAACTCGGCCCCCACGGGCCGGGCGTCGCTCGCCCGACGTGGTCGTCGCTCCGTCAGCACGCGCTCTCCTGTTCCTCGGCGGTGACGCCGCCGAGGTCGTCGGTGATGGACAGGTCGCTGTCGGAGGAGGAGCTTCCGAAGCCCTCCCAGTCCGATCCGGCGACCAGTTCGAGGGTCTGCTCCAGGCCCTCGACCTCCTCGGTCTGCGCGTTGGTGAGGCTGTTCGCGAGCAACTCGGCCGCGTCCTCGTCGCCCGGGCCGTGGTAGACCGTGGTCGTCTCGGGGGCACGCTGCTCGGGGTTGCCCGTGCCGGTGACCACGAACCCGTCGTCGACCAGGACCGCCTGGATCTCCAGGGCGAGCCCCTCGATCCCGGTGTTGTTCACCACCTCCACGGTGACGTCGCCGGGTTCCACGGAGCTCTCCTGTGCCTCGCCGCCGTCGTCCCCTCCGCCCAGGTCCTGGCCGTTGTTGATGGCCTCGAACAGGGCCGGGGCCGCGTCGCTCATGATGATGCGGTTCTCGTCGGCCGGGTGGGCGCCGTTGGGGACCGTGACGAACTGGACGCGGTCCAGGTTGACCTCGCGCATGGAGATGGCGATGTCGGCCATGGTGTCCACGGTGAGCTCCTCGTCGGTGGTGATCGAGTCCGTGACCGCGCCGAGGAAGCGCGTGATGGTGACGGGACTGGTCATCACCTCGCTGCTCAGGACCTGGCGCAGCATGGCGCCCATGAACTCCTGCTGGCGGTCGATCCGGGACAGGTCGCTGCCGTCGCCCTGCGAGTAGCGGGAGCGCACGAAGCCCAGGGAGTCCTCACCGTCCAGGGTCTGGAGCCCGGCGTCCAGCACCAGGTGCGCCTTGGGGTCGTCCACCGGCTCGGGGATGCACATCTCCACCCCGCCGATGGCGTCCACCATGTCCTTGAAGCCGACGAAGTCCATCATCAGGAAGTGGTCCAGGTGCACACCCGTGACCTGCTCGACGACCTGCCACTGGCAGCCCACACCGCCGAAGGTCATCACGGAGCTGATCATGCCCTCCTGCGGCCGCATGCCCTCGTACCCCTCCACAGGGTCACAGCCGGGCAGGTCGACCATGAGGTCGCGGGGCAGGTTCACCAGGGTGGCCGCGCCGTTGTCCACGTTGACGCTCGCGATGAGCATCGTGTCCGGACGCTCGCCCTCGGCGGCGCCGTAGTCGGCGTTCTCGCCGGAACGTACGTCCGAGCCGATGACGAGGATGTTCATGACGCCCTCGACGCTCGTGGGCCGGTCCCACTCGTCGGTGTCCACCTGGGTGGTGGTGATGTTGCCGACCAGCCCCTGGTACCAGCCGTAACTCAGCAGACTCGCGATGACGACCAACGCCGTCGCGGCGCAGGCCACCCACTTCCCAGTGGAAAGCCGCAGGGATGACGGACCCGACAAATCCCCGTCTCCTCTCTCGTTTCGACCCAGCCGGAACAGCGTGTCAGTGGTTTCTGAGCGCTTCCTGAGGTCAACCTGAAGACGCCCTTCAGGTTGGGGCGGGGACGTGTCGGAGACCGTCGCGGCGGTACGGGCGTCGGACGTCAGTCGCGCGCGCGGACGTCCTCGACCCCGCCGGAGAGGTCGAGGATCACCTCGTAGTCCTGTCCGTCCGCACCCAGGACCCGGACCGCCCAGCCCGGGCCGCTCTCGTCGATCCGCTCGACACCGGTGGCGCGGGCCCCCTCTCCGACCGCCTCCTCGGCGGTGGCGGAGACCTCCTCCCGGTCGGCCTCGTGCCGGGCCCCGGTGTCCTCCCACGGCGCGGGCCCGCCGTCGGTGTCCCGGAACTGCACTCCGTTGACGGTGAAGACGACCGCGCCGTCGGGGGCACCGTCCCCCTCGGAGCCGTAGCGGACCCCCAGAGTGACCTCGGTCCCCTCCAGGGAGCGCAACTCCTCCAGAATCGTGCCCGCCGTGCCGTCGCCGTCGAAGTCCTCCACCACCGGATCGGTGAGCAGCCACGCACAGGGGCCGAAGTCCACCCCCACCCCGGCGACGTACCAGTCCTCGGCGGTGCCGCCGGAACGCAGTTCGCCGATCAGCTGCTCGAAGCCGTCGACCGGGCGCGACGTGCCCTCCCCGACCGGATGGCGCAGCGTGGGGGCACCGGTGAAACCGTCGAGGCGGATCGTCTCCACCGCCAGCTCCGGGTCCTTGAGCACGGCGTATCCGCCCACACCCAGGACCGACAGGGCCACCGCCGCGCACGAGACCAGGACCGTCGTGCGGCGTCGCGTCATCGGTCCCTCCAACCGCGGGTGTCGAGAGGACTCCATTGTCCCCCAGGTCGATGATGGGAACCTGAAACCAACCTGAAGACGGCTTTCAGGTTGCCTTCATCATGGCCTCAGCATCGAACGGCATGCTGGGCTGGTCCAAGGGAACGGGAGGGTTCGGCGCGGTGGCGATTCTGGTGGTGGAGGACGAGGAGGGCATCGTCTCCTTCGTCCGGCGCGCTCTGGAGAACGCCGGGCACACGGTGGTGACCGCCTCGGACGGTATCGACGGTCTGGTCATGGCGCTGTCGACCGACGTCGAGCTGGTCATCCTCGACCTGGGACTGCCGGGCCTGGCGGGCGAGGAGGTCCTGCGCCGACTCCGCCTGCGCCGTCCCACGGTGCCGGTGATCGTGCTCACCGCCAAGGACGCGGTCAGCGATCGGATCGTCAACCTCGACGCCGGCGCCGACGACTACGTGGTCAAACCGTTCAGCGTGAACGAACTGCTCGCCCGGGTCCGTGCCAGGCTGCGCACCAGCGGGTCGGACCGTGCCGACGCCGTGACCGCCCGGGGCGTCACCCTGGACCTGGGGAGGCACACGGCCTTCGTGGACGGAGCCGTCGTCCCCCTGTCCGCGCGGGAGTTCGCCCTGCTGTCGGTCCTGCTCCACCATCCCAGCCAGGTCTTCTCCCAGTCCCGGCTGCTCGACCTGGTGTGGGGCTACGACTTCGACGGAGCGTCCAACGTCGTCGAGGTCTACGTCAGCCAACTGCGTCGCAAGCTCGGGGCGGAACGCATCCAGACCGTGCGGGGCGTCGGCTACCGCCTGAGCGGCGGCGAGGGGTGAGCCTCACCAGGCGCCTGGTCCTTCGGGCGCTCATGGTGATGGTGCTGGTCGTCGGTGGTGTCACCGCCCTCACCTACGAACTGGTCCTCGTCTCCGGCCGCAACGACGTCGACGACCTGCTGCGGCAGGAGTCCGCGCTGCTGACCGACACGTTGGGCGACCAGCTGCCCGCCGCGGCGGGGCTGGACGGCATGGTGTCGGGGCCCGAGGCCGAGCGCGCCGCGCACCGTGCCCTGGCGATTCGCCCCAGCGGCCCCCGGCACGTGTCACTGGTGCACGTCGACGGGGTCCGTCTGCAGAGCACCGGTGGCCCCGCCGAGGTCGCGGGGTTGATGCGCGGTGACGACGCGCCCGCCTCGGCGCCCGGGGTCGCGCGGACCGTGGACACCGACGTCGGTCGGGTCCGGGTCCTGGACACCCCGGTCACCGACGCGGCCGACGAGAAGATCGCCGTCATCACCGTCGCCGCGCCGTTGGACACGGTCCAGGACACGGCCGCCACGGTCCTGCTGTTCACCGCGGTGGCTGGGGGCATCGGCATCGGCGGGGGAGGGGTCGCGCTGTGGCTGGTGGTGCGACGCACCCTGGCGCCGGTGCGGAAGGTGTCGGCGGCCGCCCAGCGGATCTCACCGACCGACCTGGCCACCCGCGTGCCCGTCCCGGACACCGGGGACGAGATCGCGGAACTGGCCACCGAGATCAACCGCATGCTCACCCGCATCGAGCAGGCGGACACGGGACGGCGCCGCTACCTGGCGGCGATCTCCCATGAGGTCCGCACGCCCCTCGCGGTCGCGGAGGGACACCTGGAACTGCTGGGCGGCCCGGAGGCGGAGATCGTGCACGCCGAGCTCGAACGGCTGCGGCGCGTGCTGGAGGACCTCATGGCGGTGGCGCGCGGCGGCGACGGGGTCGACGCCCACCTCGGCCCCGTGTTCCTGCCCGACCTGTTCGACGCGGTCCGGGCCAGGGTGGCCTCCCTGTCCCACGCGCGGTCCGTGGTCTTCCACGAGGCCTCCCCCCAGGTCGTGCTCGGAGACGAGGCCCGGCTGGAGCAGTGCCTGATGAACCTGGTCTCCAACGCGATCGACCACAACCCGCCGCACGTCGTCGTGGACGTGGCCACCGGAGTCGAAGGGGACACGGTGGCCCTGACCGTGACGGACGACGGGGACGGGATCGACCCGGACGTGCTCCCCCTGGTGTTCGAGCCGTTCGTGACGACACGCCCCGACCAGCAGGGCGGACTCGTCGGCCTGGGATTGTCGATCGTCCGGTCCCTGGTGACGGCGCAGGGGGGAAGCGTGGAGATCGAGAGCGGCCCCGGGGGGACCACGGTCCGGATCCTCCTGCCCGTGGCCAAGGCCTGACCGGGCCCCCGGACGGGGCGGGCCACCGCTCCTGGGAGATTCGGTCACCTCCCTCGCGCACCCGCCCCCGGAGAGCGGTTGACGAGCCTCGCGAAGGTGGTGCCGAGACCGTAGCGGAAGGAGGGCGGGAGGCTGACGCCGCGCGTCTCGGAGGGCAGGTCCTTCGGCCGTCGCCAGTCGGGACGGTCGAGCTGCGGTGAGGTCTTGGCGGGTCCGCGCTGGCAGGCCGGGACCGCCACCCTTGGGAGACCGGGACGGAGTCGGCACAACATGGTCCGGGTCGATTCGACGCTCCTCTCGGTTGGGGCTGCCGGGGCCGGGCCCGAACCCCTATCGTCGGTTCCGTCGGCCGGACCGCCGTCCCTCAGGGAATCGTGGTCTCGGTCCGGCGTACCCCCCAACGGAGAGACCCAGGGACACGCATGGTGGCATGGGAGGCAGCGGCGCTGAAGGCCGCGGGCACGGTCGGTAGCAAGGCGGGACGGGCCTGGCTCACGCAGAGGTCGGCCGCCGCGGACCGGGACAAGGACCTCAGCGAGCTCATTCGGAGCACCTTCCGCGACACAGTGGCGCGCAGGAAGGTCGAGCACCAGCTGGACGGCATCGCCCTGGCGGTGATGGAAAGGCTCCAACCCCTGTGCGAACAGGAATTCCGGGGGCTGGACGACGCGGACCGGGCCTCGGTGCTGGCCGAACTGGCCGACACCCTGGAACGCGCCGACCTGTCCGACGACGCGGTGCTTGGTGCGGACGCCGACCCGACCGAGCTGGTCCGGCGGATACGCGCCCAGGTGCCGCGCGGACGGTTGGTGCTGGAGCTGGGCGAGGCCGGGGCGCGGATGTTCGACATCCTCCTGGAGGAGTGCTGCGAGGACCTGCTCCAGATCGTGGTGACACTGCCGCAGTTCACGCCCCGCGCCACCGCCGAGACGCTGTCGCGGCTGACGGGGGTCTCCGACCAGGTCGCCGCCGCCCTTGCACGGATACCCCGGCGTACCCTGGACGCCCCCGACGGTGAGGACGACGACGAGGACTTCGGCCGTAGGTACACACGGCACATCAGCCAGGTGCTCGACAACGTGGAGCTGTTCGGGGTCCAGGTCAAGCGGTACCGGCCCCGTACCTCCCTGAGCGTGGCGTACATCAGCCTGTCCGTGTCGACCCGGACGCGGGGCCGGGGCCGTGACGGTGAGGGGCGGGGGCACCTGTCGCTGACGGGGGAGGAGGGCGCCGGGCTCGCAGAGCCCGCGAACGCCACCATGCGGGTGGAGAGCGCCCTCGGTGGTGCTCGACGCACGCTGATCCGGGGTGAAGCCGGATCCGGCAAGAGCACGCTGCTGCGCTGGCTGGCGATCACCGCTGTCCGTGAGGGCTTCGATGGCGACCTGGAGGAGTGGAACGGCTGCACACCCTTCCTCGTGAAGCTGCGCAGCCACGCACGGGGGGACCTGCCGGGGCCCGAGCGCTTCCTGGAGGGCACCGCCGACCCCCTGGCCGACCTCATGCCCCGGGGATGGGTCCACCGGCAGCTCAGGTCAGGTCGGGCGTTGCTCCTGGTGGACGGGGTGGACGAACTCTCCACGGCCCAGCGCAGGAAGGTGCCGAACTGGCTTCGCGACCTGCTGGCGGCCTACCCCGGAATACGGGTGATCGTCACCAGCCGTCCGGCGGCGGCCAGCGCCCGCTGGTTGTCGGGGGAGGGGTTCGGCACCGCGCACCTCGAACCCATGGGCCCGTCGGACCTGCGCGAACTCATCCGGCAGTGGCACCGGGCCATGGCCGAGGTGCCCCAGTTGCCGTGCGCGGTTGAGGACCTGCCCGGCTACGAGTCGGCGCTCCTGGCCCGGTTGGAGGGGGCACCGCACCTGCGATCCCTGGCCTCGACCCCGCTGCTGGCGGCGATGCTGTGCGCGCTGAACCTGGACCACAGGACCAGGCTGCCCCGTGACCGCATGGGGTTGTACGCGGCCACGCTGGAGATGCTGCTGGACCGGCGTGACGATGAGCGAGACATCCCCTCCTTCCGCGACGTGGAGCTGGACTACGGACAGAAGCTGCGCCTGCTCCAGGACCTCGCCTGGCGGCTGTCGTTGTCGCAGCGTTCCGAACTGCCCACGGCTGTGGTGTTGCGGCAGGTGGAGGAGCGGCTGTCGACGATGCCCGGCGTCAGAGGCGAGCCTGAACCGGTCACCGAGTTCCTACTGCAACGGACGGGTGCGCTGCGGGAACCGGTGGAGGGCCGGGTCGACTTCGTGCACCGGACCGTGCAGGAGTACCTGACCGCCAAGCAGGCGATCTACGACCACGACGTCGAGCTGCTGGTGGAGAAGGCCCACCTGCCGGGGTGGCGGGAGACCGTGGTCATGGCCGCCGGGCACGCCAACCGTCCCCAACTGGAGGAACTGCTCGGCGGAGTGCTGGCGCGGATCGGCGCCGAGCCTCAGCACGCCCGGAAGCTGAAGCTGCTGGTGGCCGCGTGCCTGGAGACGGCGGCATCGGTGCCGGTGGCACTCCGCGAAGCGATCGACGCGTGCGTGGACGACCTGGTCCCGCCGAGGGACATGGCCACGGCCCGGTCGCTGGCCACGGCGGGGGAGCTGGTCCTGGATCGCCTGCCGGAGAGCCTGGAGGGGCTGTCGGACGCGCAGGCGAGGGCGACCGTTCGGGCGGTGGCGTTGGTCAACGGAGACCGGGCACTGGAACTGCTGGCGGGAGACGGATACCGGCAGGACCCTCGGGAGGTGGTCCAACGTGAATTGCAGGAAGTGTGGTCTCACTTTTCCCCTGACTTGTACGCACGAAGAGTTCTCGCCAGGGCGCCGTTGGTCAGCGGAAAGCTTCACGTCAAGACTCAGCGGCAGGTGGATACCCTGAGGCTCTTTCCGCATCTGCGAAATCTCCAGTGCAGGTCTCCCGGGTTGGAAGATCTGTCGTTTCTGGATGACCTGCGGAATCTTGAGATTCTTGAGATTTTCGAGAGTGAACTGAATGATCTCGATCGCATCGGTGGCCTGAGAGCGATGATCAGAAGTCTCTCCGTGTCGCTCGGGGGCGAAGCCGACCCGGCTGTTCTGGCCCTGATGCCCGCCTTGCGTGAGCTGTTTCTGCGTATTGGGGGACGTGCGGACATCGGGTTCGTATCAGATCTTCCGCAGTTGAAGTGGATGCACCTCCTGTCCCTGGCCAACGTGAGAGACTATTCTCCGCTTCTGAGTCAGGTTGAACTCGAGTCACTGTGGCTCCAATCCTGTGTGCGCCTGACTGAGGTGGACTCTCTTCCGCTCACTCCCCGAGTGTTCCAACTCGGGCTAGTCGGGTCCAGGCTACGTTGTGACCTGCCCGAAGTGATCTCCAGGGCTCCCGGTCTGAGCTCATTGAATCTGAGTAACTGCTCCTGGGTGAGAGATCTGGCATCGTTGTCTCGACTGAGTCTGCGGACCCTCTATCTGATTGACGTGGATGCGGTTGTGGACCTGGATTTCCTGGAAGGCCTGGAAGGTCTGGTTCACCTCAGGGTGGATGGGTCTCCCTTGTCTGATCTCAGTCCTGTGTCCAGCTTGGCTGGAATTAGTGATATATCGTTTGAAAGATGTTCGAATATTACAAGCCTGGAGCCGCTGGCTACGCTTGGTGAACTTCGACACCTCAGATTGTTGGATGCCAGGCCTGAGATCGACCTGGAGCCACTCGCTGGGTGTAAGGACCTAACGATCTATATCCGAGCTGGTCAGCGAGTGCGCAACCGTCAGGCCTTTTCCGGGAAGATTGAAGAGCAGGGCTGACTTGGGGCGGATCGGGTGGCTGAATTGAGAAGGGCATCGGCGAGATGGTTGAGGCCTCCACCGCTCCACTCGCTGCCTCCCACGCGGGACGACCCGGCCTCCGTGGGTTGGAGCCGACGCGGCCCCCTCTGCCGCCAGACGTCCCCCGTTTTGTGGCCCGGTGGGGCATGGCGAACTCGGGGACTTCGCGGGTCGGTCGACAGACGCGGGTGGGGTCGGAGGGGGTGAGGGCCCTCACCCCCTCCGACCCCACCGCCGCTCCTGGGAGATTCGGTCACCTCCCTCGCGCACCCGCCGACAGCACTCCAGATCCGTGCGGTTGTGGCAAACCTCGCGTCTGGCGACCCCCAGCGGGCCCTGGCGAGACGGTTTTTGTGGAGATCCCACAAAGCCACGGCCCCGGCATGAGCAATTCGGGACATTGGTGTACTCCAGCTGATCCACCAAGCTAGAAGCAGGTGCAGGCGGCGCTCCGAGATCCGGACGTCGCCTTCTGCGTTGCAGTACTTGGGAGGGGCATTCGGTGTTCAGTCGTGTCGCCATCGTCAACCGTGGAGAGGCCGCGATGCGGCTCATCCACGCCGTCCGGGACCTCTCGGCGGAAACCGGGGCACGGATCGAGACGGTCGCCCTCTACACCGACGCGGACCGCAACTCGACCTTCGTGCGTGAGGCCGACGTCGCCTACGACCTGGGCCCGGCCTCGGCCCGCCCCTACCTCGACCTCGCCGTCCTCGAACGCGCCCTGCTGGAGACCAGGGCCGACGCCGCATGGGTCGGCTGGGGCTTCGTCGCCGAGGACCCCAACTTCGCGGAACTGTGCGAGCGGATCGGCGTCACCTTCGTCGGCCCCAGCCCCGAGGCGATGCGCAAACTCGGTGACAAGATCGGCTCGAAGCTGATCGCCGAGGAGGTCGGCGTCCCTGTCGCTCCTTGGAGCCGGGGCGAGGTGGCCACCCTGGAGGAGGCCCTGCGCGCCGGCGACGAGATCGGCTACCCGCTGATGCTCAAGGCCACGGCGGGCGGCGGCGGTCGCGGTATCCGCATGGTCGCCTCCGCCGAGGACCTGACCGACGCCTACGAGCGCACCAGCCAGGAGGCGCTGCGCGCCTTCGGCTCCGGCGTGGTCTTCCTGGAGCGCCTGGTCACCGGCGCCCGACACGTCGAGGTGCAGGTCATCTCCGACGGCCAGGGCACCGCGTGGGCGCTGGGCGTGCGCGACTGCTCCGTGCAGCGCCGCAACCAGAAGATCATCGAGGAGTCCGCCTCCCCGGTCCTGGAACCCGAGCAGGCCGCCGAGCTCAGGGCCTCCGCCGAACGCCTCGCCGTGGCCGTCGGCTACCGGGGCGCCTGTACCGTCGAGTTCCTCTACCACCCCGGTGAGCGGCTGTTCGCCTTCCTCGAGGTCAACACCCGCCTCCAGGTCGAGCACCCCATCACCGAGATCACCACCGGTACCGACCTGGTCCGCATGCAGCTGTTCGTGGCCTCCGGCGGGAAGCTGGAGGGCACCCAGCCCGAGGAGGTCGGGCACGCGGTGGAGGCCCGGCTCAACGCCGAGGACCCCGACCGCGACTTCGCGCCCTCCCCGGGCCGCATCACCCGCCTGGACATGCCCTCCGGTCCCGGCATCCGCGTCGACACCGGTGTGCGCGAGGGCGACAGCATCCCCGCCGACTTCGACTCGATGATCGCGAAGATCATCGCCTACGGACGCGACCGCGACCAGGCGCTGGGCCGCCTCCGCCGCGCCATGTCCGAGACCACCGTCATCATCGAGGGCGGCGCGACCAACAAGAGCTTCGTCCTCGACCTGCTCGACCAGCCCGAGGTCATCGACGGCAGCGCCGACACCGGTTGGATCGACCGCGTCCGTGCCGAGGGCCGCCTGGTCGCCCACCGGCACTCCGGCGTGGCCCTCGCCGCGGCGGCCATCGAGGCCTACCGCGACGAGGAGGAGGCCAGCCGCCAGCAGCTGCTGTCCACCGCCCACGGCGGCCGTCCGCAGGTGCAGCACGACACCGGCCGACCCCTGGACCTCAAGCTCCGTGGCGTGAGCTACCGGGTGAGTGTCGCCCGGATCGGGCACAACAGGTTCCGCGTCGGCGTCTCCGGCGGCGGTGACGTCCACCCCGCCGACGTCGAGGTGGAGCGCTTCGACGCCCACAGCGGTCACATCACCGTCAACGGCCGCCGGTTCCGGCTCGTGTCAGCCACGCACGGCCCGGTCCACCTGGTCGAGATCGACGGTGTCACCCACCGGGTCAGCCGCGACGAGGGCGGCGTCGTCCGCTCGCCCGCCCCCGCCCTGGTGGTCGCGACCCCGCTGGCCGTCGGTGACGAGGTCGAGTCGGGCGCACCGATCCTCGTCCTGGAGAGCATGAAGATGGAGACGGTGCTGCGCGCGCCGTTCCGCGCCCGGGTGCGCGAGTGCCCCGTGGCGGTGGGCGGCCAGGTCGAGACCGGCGCCCCGCTGATGCGTCTGGAGCCCCTGGGCGACGACGACGCCGAGGACACCGACGCCCAGGACGAGGTCGTCGAGATCGACCTGCCCGCACCGGTTCCGGCCGCCTCCGCCGGTGAGCGCGCCGAGCGGGGCCTCAGCGACCTGCGCGGCCTGCTGCTGGGCTTCGACTTCTCCCCGGAGGAGCGCACGCGGGTGCTGGCCGACTACCTCACCGCGCGTGAGGAGCTCGGCGCGGAGCCGATCGAGGGCGAGCTCGACCTGCTCACCGTGTTCGCGGACCTGTCGGAGCTGAGCCGCAACAAGCCGGGCGGCGCCGTCGACGCCGAGCAGGACCACCGGGTGCACAGCCCCCGCGAGTACTTCCACAGCTACCTCCAGAGCCTCGACGTCGAGCGCGCCGGGGTGATCGAGGGCTACCAGAACAGGCTGACCCGGGTCCTCGCCCACTACGGGGTCACCGACCTCGACCGCACCCCGGAGCTGGAGGACGCGGTCTTCCGGATCTTCCTCGCCCAGCAGCGCATGGGCGGCTACGTCACGCTCGTGACGGAGCTGCTGCGCCACTGGCTGGCCGACGCCCCGCCGCAGGAGCCGCTGGGCGAACGCGCGGGGCTCGCCCTGGAACACCTGATCGAGGCCACGCAGGTCCGCTTCCCGGCCGTGTCCGACCTCGCCCGGGGCGTGGTGTTCCGCTGGTTCACGCAGCCGCTGCTCCGCCGCAACCGCGCCAAGGTCTACGCGGCCGTCCGCGACGAGCTGCGCCACCTGGACCGCGAACCGGACTCCCCGGACCGCGCCGACCGGATCCAGACCATGGTCGCCAGCTCCGAACCGCTGGTGCGCCTGATCGGTCAGCGGATCGGTCGTCCCGGCAAGGACCACGCTCCGCTGCTCGAGGTCCTGACCCGGCGCTACTACGGCAACCGGGGCCTGTCCGAGGTCACCGCGAGCCAGAGCGGTGGTTGCCAGCTCGTCACCACCGAGCACACCAACTCCCACGGGGTGACCCGTGTGGTCGCCACCGCCGTGGACCTGGCCGACCTGCCCGACGCCCTCGGGGCCGTCGCCGAGCTGGCGGCGGACGCCCCCGAGCACGGACTCGTCGCTGACCTGTACGTGACCTGGGAGGACCAGCCGGACGCCGACGCCATGGCGGTGCGGCTCGCCGGGATCCTGGCCGACCACACGCTGCCCAAGGGCGTGCGCCGGGTCACCGCCACCGTCGCCGGGACCAGCGGCGCGGTCATGCACCACCACTTCACCTTCCGCCCCGAAGGCGGAGAACTGGTCGAGGACCGCCTCATCCGGGGTCTGCACCCGCAGATCGCGCAGCGGCTCCAGCTCCAGCGGCTCCGGGAGTTCGACCTCACCCGTCTGCCGTCCGCCGACGAGGAGGTCTACCTCGTCAAGGCCGTGGCGCGCAGCAACCCGTCCGACGAGCGGCTGATCGCCCTGGGCCAGGTCCGCGACCTCACCCCGCTCCGAGACGCCGACGGCCGCCTGGTCGCGCTCCCCGCCGTGGAGGGCACGCTCGCCGCCTGCCTGGACGCCATCCGCAACATCCAGGCGCAGCGCCCGCACAACAAGCGCTTCGACACCAACCGCATCCTGATGTACGTGTGGCCGCCCACCGAGCTGAGCATCGACGAGCTCAACGCCCTGGTGGAGCGCATCCTGCCGACCACCGACGGCGCCGGGCTGGAGGAGGTCCAGTTCGTGGCCCGCCAGCGCACCGACGAGGGCGAGCTCACCGAGATGGCCGTGCGGGTGGCCCTGGACCCGGGCAGCGACGCCCGCGTCCACGTCGGGGAACCGTCCACCGAGCCGGTGCTTCCGCTGGACGACTACCGACAGAAGGTCCTGCGCGCCGCCCGACGCGGAACCGTCTACCCCTACGAGCTGACCGACATGCTCACCGGGACCGAGGGCACCTTCGTCGAACACGACCTCGACGAGAACGGCCTGCTGGTCCCGGTGGACCGTCCCCGGGGCCGTAACTCGGCGGCGATCGTGGCCGGTGTGGTCACCACGCCCACCGAACGCCACCCCGAGGGCGTCACCCGTGTGGTGCTGCTCGGTGACCCGACCAAGGCGCTGGGCGCGCTGTCCGAGCCGGAGTGCTCGCGGGTCATCGCCGCGATCGACCTGGCCGAGAACATGCGGGTGCCCCTGGAGTGGTTCGCCCTCTCCGCCGGGGCGCGCATCTCGATGACCTCCGGTACCGAGAACATGGACTGGGTCGCGGCCGCGCTCAAGCGGATCGTGGAGTTCACCCAGGACGGCGGCGAGATCAACATCGTGGTCGCCGGGATCACCGTCGGCGCCCAGCCGTACTGGAACGCCGAGGCGACGATGCTCATGCACACCAAGGGCATCCTGGTGATGACGCCGGACTCCGCGATGGTGCTCACCGGCAAGCAGTCGCTGGACTTCTCCGGAGGTGTGTCGGCCGAGGACAACTTCGGTATCGGCGGCTACGACCGGGTGATGGGCCCCAACGGCCAGGCGCAGTACTGGGCGCCGAACCTGCCCGCCGCCCGCGACGTGCTGATGGCGCACTACGACCACACCTACGTGCTGCCGGGCGAGGAGGGGCCGCGCCGGGCCGTCACCAGCGACCCCGACCACCGGGACGTCTCCGACTTCCCGCACTCCGTGGAGGGCAGCGACTTCACCACGGTGGGGGAGATCTTCTCCGCCGAGCACAACCCGGACCGCAAGAAGCCGTTCGACATCCGCACGGTGATGCGGGCCCTGGCCGACCAGGACCACCCGGTGCTGGAGCGCTGGGCAGGGATGGCCGACGCCGACACCTCGGCGGTGCAGGACGCGCACATCGGCGGTTGGCCGGTCTGCCTGGTGGGCATCGAGTCCCGCTCGGTGGCGCGGCGCGGGTTCCCGCCCACCGACGGTCCCGACACCTACACGGCGGGCACGTTGTTCCCGCGCTCGTCCAAGAAGACGGCGCGCGCGATCAACGCCGCCTCGGGCAACCGGCCGCTCGTGGTGCTGGCCAACCTGTCCGGATTCGACGGTTCGCCGGAGTCGATGCGCAAGCTCCAGCTGGAGTACGGCGCGGAGATCGGCCGGGCGATCGTCAACTTCGACGGCCCGATCGTGTTCTGCGTGATCTCCCGCTACCACGGTGGCGCGTTCGTGGTGTTCTCCAAGGCGCTGAACCCGAACATGACGGTGCTGGCCCTGGAGGGGTCGTTCGCGTCGGTCCTGGGCGGCGCCCCGGCGGCGGCGGTGGTGTTCGCCGGTGAGGTGAACAAGCGCACCGCGACGGATCCGCGCGTGACCGAGTTGCAGACCCGGGTGTCGGAGGCCAGCGCCGCCGAACGCGCCGAGCTCAACGCGGAGCTGTCCGAGGTACAGGCCTCGGTCCGCGCCGAGAAGCTGAGCGAGGTCGCCACGGAGTTCGACGGCGTGCACAGCATCCAGCGCGCGGTCGAGGTGGGTTCGGTCGACGCCATCATCAGCGCCGCCGAGCTGCGCCCGAGCATCATCGACGCCATCGCCAAGGGCATGAAGCGCTAGAAGGCACGGGAACGGCCAGCCCCCAGAGAGGGGCTGGCCGTTCCTGCGTTTCCACGTGGAATGATGATCGAAGACCGCTCCGAGTCGAAGATCAAGCGGAGATAACGGCCCACATCGTCGCAGTTCACGAACTGTGAGCCCCGCACACGCGGGGATGGACCGTTGGACTTGCCACTGCCCACGGGCAAGACCGCGTGAGCCCCGCACACGCGGGGATGGACCGCGGGCCCGCCACTCCTCCATGATGGCGGGCCCGTGAGCCCCGCACACGCGGGGATGGGCCGGGCTTGGTCGAGATCGAAGCGAAGCGGGTTCGTGAACCCCGCGCACGATCCTGATCTCGCTCGGGGAGTTGCGGCGTCCGGCGGTGATCGGCTTTGGGCTCGCCCGTGTCCTGAGAGGCAGGTCCGTCTCGCGTGCAGGGTGTCTGTTCGTGGCCGCTATCGTGTCCGCTGTCCCAGACGTCTTGGAGGAAGGATCCACCGTGTCAAACCGAGCCCTGTTCACTTCCGGAGGCTTGGCGCTGGCTCTCCTGCTGAGCGCGTGCGGCGGAGCTGAGGAGACCGAGCGAGAGCCGGACTCCGCCGCTGCGGACGCTGACGCGGCTCAGGAGACAACAACGCCTCAGGAGACGGTGGACCCCATGGATTTGGCCCCCGACGACCTGTGTCAGGTCCTGTCCGACGAAACTCTGGACGAGCTCCTTGGCGAGGAGGACCTTCGCAGTGATCCGCAGAGCACGACAGGGGTCCCCGACCCGGAGGATCTGGCCAAACTGGACCGGTTGCGGATGAGCTGCCTGCTGGTCTCCGCGAATTCTCACACGTTGAGCTTCGACATGGAGATCTACGAGGAGCCCTACGTCGACACCGACTATCCCGATCTCACCGAGGCGGACGCCGACCCTGACATCGACCTGGGCGACTTCGCGGTCACGGACGATGGCCTGGGTGACAAAGGGGCGGGCGTGACGGTGGTGGAGGGGCAGGTCTACGTCCACGCCAGCTACACGGCCATGGGCGGCGACAAGGAAGAGATGATGCCCGGGGCGCTTCTGATGGTGGAGGAGCTGTTGGCGGCTGTCAGCTGACGGGCGTGACGGCCCCCGTCGGTCCCGGCACCGGCCCTGCGTCCGCGACGGCCCAGCCCGAGCCAGGCGCGCCCACGTGCGCCGTCGGCACCCGTACGGGGTCAGATCCAGCCGTGTTCTGCCGCGATACGAGCAGCTTCGTGGCGATTGGCGGCGCCGAGTTTGGAGATCACCGAGGCGAGGTGGTTGCGTACGGTCCCTCGGGTGAGTGAGACGCGCCGCGCGATCTCCTCGACCGGTGCGCCGTCGCGTGCCAGGGCCAGGACGTCGGACTCACGCGGACTGAGCGGGGAGTCGCCCGCGCTGATCGCCTCGGCGGCCAGGTCCGGGTCGACGTACCGACCTCCGTCCGCGACCCTGCGCACGACCTCCGCGAAGGTCCGCGAGGAAACGGTCTTCGGGAGGAACCCCCGGGCACCTGCGGCGAGTGCTGATTTCAGGTAGCCGGGGCGCCCGTGCGAGGTCACGATGACGCAGCGGCAGTCGGGCAGCTCGCCCGCGAGGCGGCGGGTGACCTCGATACCGTCGGGGCCGGGCAGTTGCAGGTCGAGCAGGGCCACGTCCGGACGGACCCGCAGGGCCGTGGCCAGGGCCTCGTCGCCCGACGCGGCCTGGCCGACCACCTCGAAGTCCTCCTCCAGGGCGAGTAGCCCCGCGATGGCGTCCCGGATGAGGTGTTCGTCGTCAGCGACGAGCAGCCTGATCATGTCGAGCCTCCGTGAAGCGGGACCCTGGCGTCGAGCCGGAACCAGTCGCCCTCGTGGCGGGACGTGACCCGGCCGCCGCGCGCGTGTACGCGTTCGGACATCGTGCTCAGCCCGGTTCCCTCGGCGATTCGCGCGGGGTCGGCGGGACCGGCCCCGTCGTTGGCGATGGTCAGGTGCAACGCACCGTCCTCCTGCCTCGTGGTGAGCGAGACCCGGGTCGCCGCGGAGTGGCGCAGCAGGTTGGTCACGCCCTCGCGTACGACCCAGGCCAGCGCCTCGGCGTGCTCCTCGGGCACGGCGTCCCCGGTCACCGTACAGTCGATGCCAGCGGACGCCAGCAGCGACCTCGCCCCCGACAGTTCGTCTTTCCAGGTCGTCCGGTGTTCGCCGCGTACGACCCGGCGAACCTCGCTGCCCGCCACCTCGGCCAGTCGTCGGACCTCGGTGATCTCCTCCGAGGCCGGTCCGTTGCGGCCTCGTCGGACGAGCTCGGAGGCCAGGGAACTCTTGACCGCGATGGTCGCCAGGGTCCGCCCGAAGACGTCGTGGAGGTCGCGGGAGATCCGCAGGCGTTCGTTCGCGAGGGCGAGCGCGGCCCGGTCCTCGTGCGCCGCCTGAAGGTCCAGGAGCACGCGCAGCATCCACGCGCTCGACCAGCAGGCCCACAGGACGACGGTGATCATGGCCGCCCCGACGAGCAGCCGCGCGACGTCCGCGACCCCCACGAGCGGGACGGCCAGCACGACGACCAGCGCGTTCAGTACCAGCGTCCGGTTCACGCCGAGTACGGGAACGACGCTCGCGGCGACCGACGCGACCGCCGCCGCCACCGTCGGTCCGATCGCGGGGTCCGGAAACAGGAACGCGACGGTGACGAGGGCGCAGAGAGCCAGCACCCAGACGGCGCCGCCCACGGCGGGGAACCGGTGGGAGCGCCCGACGACGGTGTCGATGCTCCACCTGGTGACGAGGACGTTCCCGACGGCCAGGCCGAGGGTCAGGGCCACCGTCGAGAGCAGCACCGTGGGGTGGGTTCCCTCGAACCGGTCGGACCACGTCGCGCCGACGATGAGGGATGCGGCCGGTGCCGTCACGACGCCGTAGCTGGACCAACGTACGTGGATCTGGAACCTGCGAGCTCCGAGCGGGGGACTCATGACCGCCATTGTGCCGCCGGGCGCGGCTCGGAGGGCGTCAGGGCCGGTCCGGTCCTCCGTGAGCGCCACCACACCACGCCCGCGATGGCGGCGACGGTGAGGGTGGGCACCAGGAGGACGGGTGATCCCACACCGGCGGACCGGTCCGTGACGGCTTCGCCGATGTCCGTGTGCAGAGCCGTGGCGACGAGGAAGGTGACCGTGTTGAGCAGCGCGTGGATGACGACGGCGACCTCCAGGCCACCGGTGCGCCAGGTGATGACGGCCAGGCTGGCCGCGAGCGTGAAGTACCAGAGGTTGATCCAGGGGTCGCCGGCCCCGTGGATCAGCGTGAACAACAGGCTGGACACGAGGATCCCGGTGATCAGCGACGTGCGCGGTCCACGGCCCCAGCTGCCCGCGATCCGGAAGACCAGGCCGCGCAGTCCGTACTCCTCCCCGGCTGTTTGCAGGGGGGTCAGCACGAGGGTGAGCACGACCAGGCTCATCAGGGAGACAGCCGACCAGTGGGTCTGCTCGACGGGGGAGCCCAGGTTCAGGACGAGTACCGCGAGGAGCCAGACGGGGCCGACGAACACGAGTGCGCGGCCGAGGAGGTCGAACCTGAACTGGGAGGTCACCGAGTGCAGTGAGGCGCCCCGAACCCCGTACAGCCATCGCTGGACGAACATGCTCCACGGGATCAGCAGGGCGAGGGAGAACATCGTCGCGCCGTGGTAGAGGGGTGTGTAGTCGGTGCCGCCCAACGCCGGGTTCACCCTGCCCATGCGCAGGTCGACGTAGCCGGCCGCCTGGGAGGCGGCGAAGCTGAAGACGAACATCCCGAGGATCAGGAGCACGATCGCGAGGACGCCGCGTCCGATGCGCCGCTTCCCTGAGGAGAGGACACGGTGGTACTCCACTCCGGACGGAGTGCGAGGGGTTCTGTTCATGCTTCGAACCTACGGAGCCGGGCTCCCGTCACACAGTGTCACCAGTCAGGATCTCCTCCGGTGTTCCGTATGGGTCGGGCATGACAGATGTCATGGGGCGCAACCTGGGTTGACAGGGGTCGGTCGCGCAACCTAGGTTGACACCCATGGACGCGATGGAACTGGCGGCCACCGCCTCGGACACCTCCACCCCCGTCGAGGGGCTGCGCGCGGTCGCCTCACTGCGCACACTGGTGGACGCCCTGGAGCTGAGGCAGGTGGAGGAGGCGCTGCGATCCGGAGAGTCATGGACCTCCATCGCGGCGGCCCTCGGGGTGACCCGGCAGGCCGTCCACAAGAAGTACGGGAAGAGACTGCGCCACATCACGGAGAGAGGTCGGGCATGACCAACCAGTCCGCGAGACGGAGCCTGCTGAGCCTGGGCGGCGACCGTGCCGCCATCGAGATCGCGGCGGGCCGGGAGGCCTCCCTCGCCGGGCACGCCGAGGTGGGGTTCGAGCACCTCCTGCTGGGCGCCCTTGTCAGCGGTGGTCCCGGAGCCCGGTTCCTGATGGACGCCGGACTGGACCTGACGGAGGCGCGCGCCACCGTCGGCGCGCTGTTGCGCGAGGACCTCGCCCTGTTGGACATCGACACCCCCGGTCTCTCGGCTGGCGGGGAGGAACCGGTCCTGATCCCCCAGTCCGAGCGCGTGAGTGAACTCCTGGTCGAGTGCGCCTGGTCCGGGGGCGATGTCGCGCTGATCGCCGCGCTCATCGACGACGGGGGAGGGCGGGTCCGGCGCCTGCTGGAGCGTTCGGGGGTCGATCCCGACCTCGTGCGCGCCGGCCTTGGCGAGCTCTCCCCGACGGAGCAGGTCGACCCCTCCGACCCGGGTGCCGATCCGGAGGGGTGGGACGGCCTCACCTACGAGCGGGAGGTCCCGGTGTCGGCGGAGCGCCTGTGGGCCCTGGTCTCGGATCCGCGACGGCGGGCGGAGTGGGAGCCGGGTGAGGCCGAGGCGCGGGTCGTCGGGGACGGCGTGGTGGAGCTCGTGCCCGCGAACGGGCCGGTGCGGAGGGAGACGGTCGCACACCGGGTCGAGGGACGGGAGATCACCTGGGCCCGGGTCGACGAGGAGGCCGGTCAGACGCTCCGGATCGCCGTCGAGCCGGTCGGGGAGCGCGCCCGGTTGCGTGTGCGCAGGAGCTGGCCGAGCGCCCTGCGCCACCGGCGGATCGCCAACCGCCTGCTGCACTGGATCATCCGCGGCCAGGTGCGGATGCGCGTCCAGGCCATCGCCCAGGCCGCCGCCTAGCGTCCGCTCAGGAGGGTGGACACCCGCTCGGCCTCGGCGGTCAGGAGGGCGCCCAGTTCCGCGACGCGGGCCTGGTCCAGGCGGTAGGCCGGGCCCACCACGCTGAGGACGGCGACGACCCCCGTGGCCGCGTGTACCGGGGCGGCGATGGCCATGACCTCGGGTTCCACGGTGGAGGTCGCGGCGGTGAACCCCTCGGGCGGGAGGGCGTCGCGCAGAACCAGTCCGACCGCGGACCCGTCCTGGGGGAAGCGGTGCCCCACCCAGCTGACGTGGCGGATCGTGTGGCTGCCCTCGGCCTGGGCGATGTACAGGACCCCCTGGTCCGGGGTGCCCACGCAGAGGTAGCTGGACTCACCGGTCGCCCGGGCCAGCTCCGCCAGGGACGGCTGCGCGAACGTGACCAGTGAGTCGTGGCTCAGGGCCTTGGCGCCGATGCCGATCAACCGGTGGCCCGGGCGGAACGCGCCGTCCTCCCCTCGGAGGGCGAACCCCGTGGCCTCCAGGGTGCGCAGCAGGCGCAGAGCGGTGCTGGGCGCCAGGTCGGTCCGGCGCGCGCACTCGGTGAGCGAGGCCTCTCCCTGTTCGGCGACGACGGCCAGGAGTTCCAGGGCCCTCTCGACGGTCCGGGTCGACTGTTCAGCCACGGGCTTCCTCCGGTGAGAAATCCGCCCGGGACACGGGCGAACTTCGGGTTGGTTCCATACAATGGAACCATGCTGCCATCTGATGGCAGAACCTGGAGGGAGGCGAGCATGCTGAGCCTGGACGGATCGCCTCTGGACTGTGGCCGGATCGCGCGCGCGGCCCGGTTCGAGGAACCCGTCTCGATGACCACCGAAGCCTGGGCCCGGGTGTCGGCCGCGCACCGCGAGGCGGAGCGGGCCGCCGAACGGGGGCCCGTGTACGGACGGAACACCGGGGTGGGGGCCAACCGGGACGTCGCCGCCGGGGCCGACGGGCACGGCCACCGTCTGCTGCGGAGCCACGCGGCGGCGGGCGGGGCCCCACTGCCCGACGAGGCGGTCCGCGCGATGCTCGTCGTGCGGATCAACCAGATCGCGGTGGGCGGCTCCGGGGTCTCCCCGCGCACGACCCGGGCGCTGCTGAGGATGCTGAACACCGGCGCCATCCCGCGGGTCCGCGAGCACGGCACCGTGGGCACGGGCGACCTCGCGGCGCTCGCCGGGACGGGGCTGACGCTGCTGGGGGAACGCCCCGCGAGCGTCCCCTGGGCGCCGATGGCACGGTTCCCCGAATCGGACGCGCTGGCGTTGGTCAGCAGCAACGCCCTGACCCTCGGCAGGGCCGCGCTCGTGGTCGCGGACCTGGAACCGCTGCTGAGGGCGGCCACGGTGACCACGGCGTTGTCCGCGCTGGCCGGCCAGGCCAATCCGGAGGCGTTCTCGGCCGAGGCCGCCCGCGCGGCCGTCGTACCGGGCGCGGCCACCGTGGCACGGGGACTGCGTGAGCTCATGGGCCCCGCGCGACCGGCGAGGGTCCAGGACTCCTTCGGGTTCCGCGCGGCGCCCCAGGTCCAGGGGGTCGTCGTCGACGCGCTGGCCGACCTCGCGGGGTTCGTCAGCGCGCTGGCCGGCACCGCGCAGGAGAACCCGCTGGTGGTGGGCGACGGGGTCGTGCACCACGGCGGGTTCCACATGGCCGCCCTGACCCTGCGCCTGGACACCCTCAGGCTGGCCGTGGCCCAGGCGGCACCGGCGTCGCTGGGACGGTTGCGGGCCCTGTCCGATCCGGCGGTCACTCGGCTGCCCGCCTTCCTCGCCACGGGACCGGCGGGCTCCTCGGGCACCATGATCGTCGAGTACACGGCCGCCTCCGCCTACGGCGTCCTGCGCGCGGCGGCCGCTCCGGCGTCCCTGGAGACCGTGGTCCTCTCCCGGGGAGCGGAGGAGGACGCGAGCTTCGCGCCGTTGGCGGTGCGGCAGTCGGAGACCGCCACCGTGGCCCTGCGCACCCTTGTGGCCTGCGAACTCCTCACGGCGCTGCGCGCCCTGGCGATGCGGGGGAGTGACACGGCGGTCTTCCACCGGGCCTGGCACGCCTTCCGGGCGCAGGGCGGCGCGAACGCGGACACCGACGACCGCGACCTCCAGGAGGACCTGGACGCCGCCGAGCGCGCACTCCCGCAGCTCGGGGCTCCGCCGACACCGCGATCGGACACGGTGCCGGAGCGGGCGGAGGCGAGCGGGTTCCGAACGGACGACGGGAGCGGGCCGACGAGGTGTCGGGTGGGTGCGGCCCACCCACCCACACCGCTTCCGGCCGAACCTCCCCCGGCCTAGCCTGGGGGCCATGGGCAACGACCGAAGCTCCGATCCCCGGTTCCACCTGGGAGAGTTCCTGAGCGCCAGGCGTTCACGGCTGCGTCCCGAGGACCTCGGGCTGGTCACGTACGGCCGCCGCAGGGTTCCCGGCCTCCGCCGTGAGGAGGTGGCGCTCCTGGCCGGGGTCAGCACCGACTACTACATGCGCCTGGAACAGGGCCGCGAACGCCATCCCTCCGCCCAGGTGGTCGAGGCGCTGGCCAGGGCGCTGGACCTGGACGGGGACGCCGCGGACCACCTGCGTCGCCTGGCGCGCGCCCAGGGACGCCCGCGCGGTCAGGCCCGCCGGGACACACGGGTCTCCCCGCACCTGGCCCGTCTCCTCGAACGCTGGAGTGACACTCCGGCCTTCGTGTTGGACCACCCCCTGGACATCCTGGCCCGCAACCGCCTCGCCGAGGCCCTGCACTCCGACTTCGCCCTGGACGACAACCTGGCGCGTATGGTCTTCCTCGACCCGGCGGCGCGTCGCTTCCACCGCGAGTGGCGCGGGACCGCCTCGTCGACCGTCGCCGAACTCCACCGTGCGGCGGGCCTGACCCCGGATGATCCCCGGCTGAACGAGGTCGTCGGTGAGCTCGCGCTCAAGAGCGAGGAGTTCCGTTCCCTGTGGGCGCGGCACGACGTGCGGGGCAAGACGGGCGACGCCAAACCGCTGCACCACTCCGAGGCGGGCGACCTGGACCTGCGCTACGACAGCTTCACGGTCAACGGCGCCCCCGGGCAGCAGCTGATCGTCTACCAGGCGGAACGGGGAAGCCCCTCGGAGGGCGCGCTGGGCCTGCTCGGCTCCCTGCACGCCGATCCCCACGATCGGGGCGACCCGGCGGACCGGGAGCCGAGCGGTCGTCGGCGGTTCGAGTGAGACCTGGGGCCCCGGGCGGCGCGGCTCCGTCACTGGGAGTCGCGCACCAGGGATGACGGCGACCTGGTCGCCTCGGCGTGGCGGGACGAGACTTCGGGTGAAGGCGGTGGAAGCCCCTCCACCGCGCTGCACCCGAAGGAGGAAGCACTCCATGAGCTCCGAGACCCACACACACGATCCGGGGAGCCCCCTCGCGCTGGAGGAGATCCGGCGTCGGGCCGACGACCCCGGGCGGCGTGTCCTCTTCACCAACGCGACCGTGGTCACCATGGACCCGGAAATCGGGACGCTGGAACGTTCGGACGTCCTGATCGAGGGAGACTCGATCGCCCGGGTGGGCTCCGTCCCGGAGGCGGGGGACGCGGTGGTGGTCGACGCCACGGGCACGATCATCACTCCGGGCTTCGTGGACACCCACCGGCACGCCTGGCAGTCCCAGCTGCGCAGGATCATGCCGGACGTGGACGATCTCGTGGACTACGTGACCACCACCCTGGCCGGTTACGCGCCTCTCTACGAGCCCCGGGACATGTACGTCGGCACCCGGCTGGCCGCACTGTCGGCGATCGACAGCGGCATCACCTGCATGCTCGACTTCTCGCACAACTCCAGGTCGCGCGAGCACTCCGACGCCGCGGTCCGGGCCCTGGCGGACAGCGGCGTCCGCGGGGTCCACGCCGCGATGGGGCCGCACTTCGGCGCCTGGGATCAGCAGTGGCCCGGGGACCTCGCCCGGCTCCGTGAGGAGTACGCGGGCGGGTCGGACCGGATGCTGACCCTGCGGGTCGGAGCGCTGGCCACAGACGAGATCGCGGGACCGTCCCTGGCCTACGGGCCGGAACTGGCGCGCGTCGCCAGGGAACTGGACGTCGGGGTCAGCGTTGACGCCGTCTTCGGCACCTCGTCCTCCCGCTCGGTGCGGGACTGGGCCCGGCAGGGGCTCCTCGGCCCGCACGTCACCCTGATCCACGCCACCGGCCTGACCGACGAGGCGTGGAGGCTGATCGGGGAGACCGGGACCACGGTCTCCCTGGCGCCGACCTCCGACGCCCAGATCGGTCTGGAGACGGCGATCCCCGCCGTCGACGAGGCACTCGCCGCGGGAGTGCGCCCCGGGCTCAGCATCGACGTGGAGGTGGCCCTGGCCGGGGACATGTTCACCCAGATGCGGGCCCTGCACACCGTGCAGCGGATGCGCGCGGTCAACGCCGCCTACGGCGTCGACACCGAACCGGTCCGGATCGGCGTGCACGACGTGCTGGACTTCGCCACCCTCCAAGGCGCACGGACCAACGGCCTGGCCGGGGTGACCGGGTCGCTCACCCCCGGCAAACGCGCCGACCTCCTGGTCATCGCTGCCGAGGACCTGAACAACATGCCGCTGAACGACCCGGTCGGCACCGTGGTCCTGGGCGCGGACGCCCGCAACATCATCGGCGTCCTGGTCAACGGCGAGCCCCGCAAGTGGGGCGGAAGGGTGCTGGACGTCGACCTGGACGCCCTGAGGGGAGAGGTCCGCGACTCACGGGACCGGCTCCTCGGTCAGGCGGGGGCCGGGAGACGACCGCACGAGCGACACCGAACGAACACCCGACGCGTGAACGCCACCAGGCGGGAACAGGACACACGGAGCACCATGAACGACACCCAGAAGACCACCTCCGCGTCGAGCGGCCCGAGGTCCGCGATCCAGCCGAGGCGCGACGAGGCGACACTGGCCCAGCTGGGCGACCCGGGCGGACGCCCGCTGCTGCTGACGGGCGGCGTCGTCATCACGAACAACCCGCTGATGGGCGACTGGCAGCGGGCGGACGTCCTCATCGGAGGAGAGGTGATCGTCGGGGTCGGTCCGGGCCTGCTGACGGCGGCCGACGACGACGGCATGATCGTGGTCGACTGCTCGGGAACCGTGGTCCTGCCCGCCACCCTCGATCTCACCCGGGACCACGTGGGGGGCACCCTGACCCCGGGCGGCCCCGCGGATGTCGCCGTGTTCCGGTTCGCCGACGAGCCCGGCGCCCCCGAGGGAACCGCCCCGGCCGGGAACGGCCGCCTCGACGTGCAGATCACCGGCGGGCGGGTCCGGGTCTGGGGCGGACAGCCGGTTCGGGAGCCGGGCGCCGCCCCGGGGCGGGTGAAGGAGCCCGTCCATGACCCGCTCCACCCCCACACGGGGCTGTGGGTGGAGGAGAACGGGTTCGTCCGCCAGGAGCTGCTGCCGAACGGTCGCTACGACGAGGCGCGCGGAGACAGGGAGAGCGCCTATACCGGCCGGTACTGGGTCGACGGATCCCGGATCGACTACCTCGACGACCTGGGTTTCTGGGCTTTCGGGGAGTTCGACGGAGACGTGCTGCACCATGCGGGATATCGCTTCACCAGGCGCTGAGGTCTCGCGGACGAAGGCGAACCGTCCCGGGCGGACGTGAACGGTGCCGCCCGGGGCTCAGCGCACGACGTCGAAGACCTGCTTCTGCACGCCGTTCGCGTACACCTCGTGCTCGACGAGGCTGAGCCGGGTGAGGTCCTGGTCGGTGTCGCTGAACAGGCGCCTGCCCGCTCCGAGGAGCACCGGGAAGACCAGCAGGTGGTAGCGGTCGACCAGCCCGGCGTCGGCCAGGGCGTGGCCCAGCGTGGCACTGCCCTGGACGGAGAGCGGGCCGCCCTCGGTCCGCTTGAGCTCCGCGACGTCCTCGACGGTCCGCAGGATCGTGGCGGGCCAGCGCGGGTCCTCCTCGGTGAGCGTGGTGGAGACGACGTAGCGGGGCTTGGAGTTGTATCCGGCGAACTCCTCCATGCGGGGCCACACCGGGGCGAACGCCTCGTAGCTGCGCCGTCCCAGGAGCAGGGCGCCCGCCTCCTCCTGCTCACGGCCCTTGATCTCGAAGGCCGCCTCGTCCATCTCCACGGAGCTCATGGTCCAGCCCGAGTTGCGGTACCCGGACTCCCCGCCCGGGGCCTCCATGACCCCGTCGACGGACACGAAGGCGGTGACGATCAGGCTGCGCATGGCGGGTTCCTCACGGCTGGGGTGCTGCTGTCCCGAGATGTGTATCACCGGCTCCGGACAATCCGGGGAAACCCGCGCGCGGCTGGCGCGCCGAACACGCCGAGCGCCGACGTGGGTTGATCCGGGTGTCGGCGGGTGACAGGCTCCTGGACGAGGAGGCCGCCACGACAACGGCGTCGCGGCGGCCCCCTCCTCTCCGCTCAGCCCTCGGCGGGCGGCTCCTCACCGAGGAAGAAGGAGGTGGTGCGGTCCCGAGCCGCCTCGGCGTCGGGTCGAGGCGTCCCGATGGCCACACTGCACTCCGCCCAGCGGGCGCTGCTCGCCGTGACGAAGCGACGGCCCTCGTCCGTGGCCTCCCAGCCCTCGGCCTCCTCGGGCATGTTCGCTCCCGTGCCCAGGTACAGGGCGAGTCCGAGCAGGGCCATGTCCCAGCCCACGCCGGTGGCGCCCGGACCGAACCGCTGCCAGAACTGCGCCTCCATGTCCGCGTACGCGCTGTGTTCGAGGGTCAGCCGGGCCCCGTCGCCGTCGGGGTCCACCCGGACCGCGATCCAGCTGACGCCCCCGCCGAACTCCCAGGTGGCGGTGAAGGAGCGCGGCGCCTCACAGGTCTCGATGGTGCCGTTGGCGTTGCCCTCCACCTGGTAGTGGCCGCCCTGGCGCAGGTCGCCCGTGACCGGGGCGAACCAGCGGGGGAGCCGTTCGGTGGAGGTGCACGCGTCCCACAGGTCCTCGACCGTGGTCGCGTACCGCTGGCTGATGGTGGACACCAGGGTCGGCTGCCGGTCGCGTTCCCCGGTGTCCAGCCTGCGGGAGACGGCCTCGATCTGTCCGTCCACGTCGACGGGTGTGCGCTCACTCATGGTCACTCCTGGATGCGTCGTTGTCGCTTTCCCCGGGCGATCTCGGTCTCCAGGGCCGCGAGTCGCGGCGCCCAGAACCGGCGGAACGGATCCAGCCAGTCGTCCACGGGGCGCAGCGCCTCGGCGTCGACCGAGTACAGCCGCCGGGTGCCTTCGGCGCGCACGGTCGCGAAGCCGTGGTCCCGCAGGACCCGCAGGTGCTGGGAGACGGCGGGCTGGCTGATCCCGAACTCCTCGCGGACCACCGTGGTGAGTTCGCCGGAGCTCAGCTCCCCGTCGGAGAGCAGCTCGAGGAGCCGCCGTCTGACCGGGTCTCCGAGTACGTCGAAGGCATGCATGGCCAGAGTATATCAATCTTCGCTTATATAAGTGGATGCTGAGGTAAAGTCGCGGGAACGACGAGGCCCCGCGCGCCGCCAGGGCGCGCGGGGCCTCGTCGTGTGCGTCCGGATCAGCCCAGGACGACGGGCAGGCGGTCCAGTCCGTTGGAGACGATCGACGCCGACTCGGGGATCTCCTCGCCCTCGGCCAGACGGAGGTTCGGGAACCGGGTGAACAGCTGCTCCAGCGCCGTGATCCCCTCCAGTCGGGCCAGCCCCGCGCCCAGGCAGAAGTGGGGGCCGTGCGAGAAGGCCAGGTGGGAGTTCTGGGCGCGGCGCAGGTCGAAGACGTCCGCGTCCTCCCCGTGCTGTGCCCGGTCCCGACCGGAGGCGCCGAAGCCCATCAGCAGGGCCTCGCCCTTGGGCACGGGCACCCCGCTCAGGGTGACGTCCTCGGCCGTGTAGCGCAGCGGCAGGTACTGGACGCTCGCGTCCCAGCGCAGGGTCTCCTCCACGGCGTCGGCCCAGGTCGCCTCGCCGTCGCGGATCAGGGCGAGCTGGTCCGGGTGGGTGAGCAGGGCGTGGACCGCGTTGCCGATGAGGTTCATCGTGGTCTCGTAGCCCGCGCCGATCATGAGGATCAGGGTCCACACGAGCTCGCTCTGCGACAGGCGCTCGTCACCCTCGGCGCGCGCGTCGAGCAGGGCGCTGGTCATGTCGTCGCCCGGGTTCTTCGCCTTCGCCTCGGCCAGGCCGCTCAGGAAACTCTGGAGGTCCGTGTTGGTCTGCGCGGCCATCTCCGGGGTGATGGTGGCGTCGAAGACCCGGTGGATCAGCGTGTGCAGGGTGTCCCGGTACTCCTCGCCCACCCCGAAGAGCTCGGAGATCACCGTCATCGGCAGGGGCAGCGCGAGGCCCGCACGGAGGTCGACCGGCCCCGGACCGCCGGCCTCGACGTCGTCGAGCAGCCGCGCGGTGATCGCCTCGACGCGCGGGCGCAGGGCCTCGACCCGGCGGGGGGTGAACGCCTGGGACACCAGGGCGCGGAGCCGCCGGTGCCTGTCCCCGTCCGCGGTGAGCATGTTGTCCGGGGCCACCCAGGAGATGAGCGGCCAGTCCATGGGGATCTCGCCCTCGGTCCAGGGGCGCCAGTGGCGCACCTCCTTGCGGACCCCGGGGTGGGCGAGGGCCTCCATGAGCACCTCGTGTCCGGTCAGCGCCCGAACAACCACGCCACCAACGATCTCAACTTCGACGACGGGGCCTCGGGAGCGGAGTTCTGCGGTCTGTCGGTGGAGGTCGTAGGGGTGGAGGACGGGGATGTCTGTTGCCATGGAGGTGTCGTGCCTTTCGGGGAGGCGGGGGTGAACGTGACCGGCAGCTGGGAGAGCGCCAGAGCGAAGGGGGCGGGTCGTCGCAGGACCTCCTCCTTGCTCGTCCTCAGGTCGGGGAGGCGCTTGGTGAGGCTCTCCACCCCGACCTGGGCGATAGCGTACGCGAACCCCTGCGCGGGGCACCGGTGCGGGCCGACCCCGAAGGCGAGGTGCGCGCGGTTGCCCGACTCGATGTCCGGGCCCTCCCCGGCCATGGTGGCGTGCGCGGCCGCGTACCCGAGCAGGATCGGCTCACCGGCCCTGATCACCGTGCCGGTGCTGACCCGCACGTCCTTCACCGGGTACAGGACGGGGTAGTTGTTGACCGGGGGGTCGACCCAGAGCAGCTGGTCGATCGCCTCGCTGACGCCCACGCGGGCGCCCCGGAACGCCTGCCGGACCTCGTCGTCGGCCAGGATCGTGTGGGTGGTCCCGGAGATGAGGTTGGCGGTGGGTTCGGCCCCTGCGCCGATGGTCACCACCAGCTGGTGCAGGAGCTCCTCGTCGCTGAGCCCGGAGCGGTGCTGGAGCAGCCAGGAGGTGACGTCCTCGCCGGGCTGGGCGTGCTTGGCCGAGATCGCGTCGGACAGCGCCCGCTCGTACTCGCCGTTGGACCTGACGACGTCGATGCCGTCCCACAGGGCGCTGAGGGAGTTCAGCACCCGCTCACCGATGTCACGGGAGAAGCCGAAGATCTCGCACAGGACGAGGAGGGGGAGCAGGCGCGCGTACTCGGAGACGAGTTCGGCCTCACCGCGCTGGCAGAAGGCGTCGATGAGGATGTCCGCGTGCTTGCGGGTGATCTCCCCGATCCGGCTCTCCGGGACGCGGCCCAGGGAGTCGATCACCGAGCGCTTCAGACGGGCGTGCTCGTCGCCGTCGGAGAACAGGAGGTTGGGGCGGTGCATCATCATCGCCACGACCGGGGCGTCGTCGGGGATACGGCCCTCGCGCCAGTCGAGCCACAGGCGTGAGTCGCGGCGGAAGGTGCGGGTGTCCCGGCACCACGCGGTGATCAGCGCGTAGTCGGCGACGACCCAGGCCTTGATCCCGGGGAAGATCTCGGCGGGGAACACGGGGCCGTGTTCCTTGACCATGCGCCGGTTGACCGTGTGCGGGTCGGCGGCGAATTCAGCGGAGTGCAGCTCGGCGTACGGGCATCGGGGGGCCACGGGCATCCTGTCCTGGGAGGCGACGAAGCGCCCAGTCTAATGAAACTTTGGGTACTTTTTACATCTTGCGTCACTCCTGAATCTCTTGCCCCATCGGGCGTTCCGGTGAGAGCGCTGCTCAGGACGGACCGGGCCCCGGGTTCGGACATCGGGGTCGAAACCGGGCGCGGGTGTGCTGACCAGCGCGGCCGTGCCCGCACACGGTCCATGAGCGGCGGTGGCGTCGTGCCGTGGTCGTTCCGCGTGCGGCCGGTGCGGGGCAGCCCCGCGCGGCGCCGGTGACCAGGACCACCACGCGCCGCCGCGCGTGCCCCCGTCGGACACCGGAGCCGACCCTCCCTACCCCAGGAGCGCCTGTTCGATCTGGCGGGTGGTCTGCGCGGCGACGACCGGGTGCGCGGCGGCGTGGGCGTGCCCGTTCAGGCCGGTGGCCAGGGCCCAGCCCCGGCCGCGGGCCCACAGCGCGTCGTCCTCCCCGGGCTCCAGCCCGAGCTCCGATCGGAGCTCCGCCCGGAACTCCGTCCGGGACGCGGGTGACATCAGGGTGTAGGCCATCATCAGGTCGCGCGCGGGGTCTCCCAGGCCCAGGGTGCCGAAGTCGATCACGGCGCTCACCCCTCCGGCGCCGGTCAGCAGGTTGCCGGTGTGGAAGTCGCCGTGGAACCAGACCGGCGGGCGGTTCCATACCGGGGCGTCGAGCGCGGCCTCCCAGACCGAGGTCAGGGCCCGGGGGTCGAAGGTGTCGGAGAGTCGTTCGATGGCCGCCCGGGTGTCCGGATCACGAAGGACCAGCGGTTCCCCCGCCAGGCGCTCCGGTGCGTCGCGGGGTGTGCTCCGCTGGAGGGCGGCCAGGAAACGGGCGAGCAGGCGGGCGTCGGCGGCGCTGTCCGCGAGCCCTTCGACCGTCGCCGTCTCCCCGGGCAGCCAGCGCGACACCGACCAGAACCACGGGTACCCGAACCCCGGTTCGCCCACGGCCACGGGTTCCGGTACGGCCAGGGGGAGGTGCGGCGCCAGGACCGGCAGCCACCGCGACTCCTTCGCCGCCTGCCCGGCCGCGCCCGCGTGGCGGGGGAGCCGGACGGACAGGTCGTCGCCCAGCCGGTGGATCACGTGGTCGAGGCCGCCGGGGCGGACCGGCCGCAGCGGCAGCCCCGCCCACTGCGGGAACCGGTCGTCCACCAGTCGCCGGACCAGCCGGGTGTCGATCGCGGGGAGCTCGGGTGCGGCGGTCTCCGTCATCGGGTCGCTGTCCTCCGTGGTGGGGCGGGGCGGTCCTGCCCCATCCCATCCTCGGGAGCCTCCGGGTGTCCACCGCTTTTTCCGCTGCGGAGGCGGTCAGCCCGCGCTTCGCCCCCCGGTACGTCCGGTGCGCTCCAGGAGCACGGCCCCGCGGTAGCCGTCCGGCCCCAGCGTGGACATCGCGTCGAGCGACGCGTCCGGAACGGGCAGCAGGTGCGCGTCCACCCAGGTGTCGCCCGTCGCGGCGTTGGTCCAGGGGTCCTCGACCACCACGGCCCCCGGCACGGCGCCGTGGCAGAGCACCCAGTGGGGTACGTCGAACCCCTGCATCGTGGCCAGCGAGAGCAGCAGGAGGACCTGTCCGCCCCCGGTGACGGTCGCGCGCAGCTCCTCCGGGGACAGGCGGCGGGGGTCGACCGGCAGCCCGGCCCGGGCCGCGTCGGCCCGGGAACCGCGCTGGAGGACGGCGCGCCACTCCCGCTCGTCCCCGGAGTAGGAGTCGAGCAACACGGGGGCGTCGGTGTCGAGACGCACCGTGACGGTCGCGTCCGGCCGAGCGCGGTGGACGGCGAGGCCCAGGCCGACGGGTTCGCAGGCGGGGAAGTTGGTGGCCTCACGCCACAGGGCCAACTCCGCCGCGCGGTCGAGGGACCCGGCTGACAGCGCCCCCGCCCGGACCCCGGCGGTGAGCGCGGTGACGGCCCCGCAGGTGAAGTTGGTGGTCTGCCGGTAGTACGGGGGCTCGGCCACCTCGGAGTCCACCAGCCAGCGCACGTGGCCGGAGGATGGCTGGCCGGGGTCGTCCACCTGACCGCGCGGGCCTTCCAGCGGGGTGAAACCGAGGGCGCCCGCCTGCCCGGGACTCACGGTCCACCCCTCCCACTTGACCTGGGAGAGCCCTCGCTCGCGCGCGAACGCGACGACCGCCCCGACGGTGCGGGGCCCGTCCCCCACCGCGTCGACGATCTTCGCGTACGCCGAACCGGGCCGGGACGTCACCAGGGCCGCCCCGGTCCAGGCGCCCGACGCCCCGTCGGTGACGGCCACGATCACGGGGGAGTGGGTCGAGCGGTCGGGAGCCCCCCAGCGTTCACGTACCCCGGCCGGGACGACCGGCACCAGCTCCGGTGGCGGCGCGGCGGGGTCGAACGGGACGACGACACGGTCCTCGGACGGGACCTCGCGGTGGGAGTGCATGCGGTGCTCCGGGAGTTCGCGGGGGTGGACGGCGCCGGTGCGGCGCCGTCGCCGTTCATGCGCGCGAGCGGCGCAGGATCCAGATCAGGTAGGGGCCGCCGACCAGGGCGATCATCAGCCCGGCCGGGACCTGCGCGGGCGCGATCAGGGTGCGGCCCAGGGTGTCGGCGACGCACACCAGAAGGCCGCCGGAGAGCATCGCGACCGGAACGCTCCGGGCGTGCCTGGCGCCGACCAGGGAACGGGCCAGGTGGGGCGCCACGAGCCCGACGAAGCCCACCACCCCCACCGCGACCACGCTGACGGCGGCCAGGACGGCGGCGAGCGCCAGCAGCGCCAACCGGGTCGGGCCCACCCGCATACCCAGGATGCGCGGGGTGTCCTCGTCCACGGCCAGCAGGTCCAGGTGGCGGCTCAGCCCGAGGACCAGGGGCGCCGCCACGAGGAGGGCCACGGCGACGGGCAGCACGTCGGGCAGGGTCCGGCCGTAGGTCGTCCCGGACAGCCACGTGAAGATACGCGGTGTCTGCCAGGGGTCGGCGCGCAGCAGGAGGAACGTCGTGACCGCGCTCAGGGCGTACCCGCACCCGATGCCGATCAGGACGAAACGGTCCGGACGCAGCCCTCCCCGCCAGGCCAGGGCGCAGATCAGCGCGAAGGTGGCCAGCCCCCCGAGCACCGCCATGGTGGTGAGGGAGCCGGCCCCTCCGGCCGGGTTCGAGGTCACGACGATCACCGCGCCCAGGCCCGCGCCGGCCGTGATGCCCAGCAGGCCCGGCTCCGCGAGGGGATTGCGCACGGTGCCCTGGACGACGCTCCCGGCCAGGGCGAGCGCCGCTCCCGCGAGGACGGCCGCGGCCACACGGGGAACGCGGTCGTCGAGGGCCCGTCCGACCAGGTCCGGAGCGGTCCCCTGGAACCAGAGCGCCAGGTCTCCGGTCCGCAGCCACAGACTGCCCGCGAGCACGCCGACCAGCGCCGCCGCGGCCAGCAGCGCGGCGGTCACGAGCAGGACGCCGAGGAACCTCCGGGGCGAGCGCGGACCGGCCCCGGCCCCCGGCGGGTGGCGGAGCGGACCCGCGTCACGCAGACGCAGGGCCAGCACGACGATGAGGAGGCCACCCAGCAGCGCCGTGGGCACGCCCGTGGGGATGGACGCGGCGCCCTCGGCACCGAGCACGGCGCGCAGGGACGCGTCCGCGACCAGGATCAGGGCCGCGCCGAGCAGTCCGGAGACGGTCACCAGGAACAGGTGCCGGTGCAGGGCGGGGACACGGGCTGCGACCAGCCTCGCCAGCACGGGGGCGGCCAGCCCGATGAAGGCGATCGGCCCGGCGAGCGTCACGGACACCCCCGTGAGGAGCACGGCACAGAGCACCGCCGTGATCCGGGTGGAGCGTACCGGGACACCGAGTGAGGACGCGGTGTCCTCGCCCAGGCTGAGCACGTCCAGACGGCGGCTCAGCAGCAGGGCCACCACGAGTACCGCCGCGATCAGCGGCATCGCGCGCAGCGACGCGTCGATGTTGAGCTGGGCGAGGGACCCGCTGCCCCAGGCGAAGAGACCGGTGGTGTTGTCCTTGAACAGGATCAGCAGCATGCCGGTGGCCGCGTCCAGGGCCATCGCCAACGCCGAACCGGCCAGTACCAGCCGCGTGGTGGCGGTCCCTCCGGCGCTTCCGGCGAGCGCCAACACGAGCGCGGCCGCCAGCAGCCCGCCGCCGAAGGCCACCAGCCCCGAGGCCCAGAGCGGGACGGCGAGGCCGAACGCGGCGACCAGGGTGAGCGAGAAGTAGGAACCCGCCGTGACGGCGAGCGTGTCGGGGGAGGCGAGCGGGTTGCGAGTGACCGACTGGAGGAGCGCCCCGGCCACGCCCAGGGCGAAGCCCACGGCCACGCCGGCGAACAGGCGGGGGAGCCGCGAACCCTCCAGCACGTGGCCGACCGGCACCCCGCTGACCTCCTCCCGGTCACCCGCGAGGAACCGGACGAGGTCCCACCACCCCACGCCGGACGTGCCCTGCGTGAGGTGCCACAGGCCCAGCGCGCAGATCGCGGCGGCCAGGCCCGCGACCACCGCCGCCCCGGCGGCCGCGCCGCGAGGGCCGGGGCCCGCCGGCGGAGCCGGACGGGACCCGGCGGTACGGAGACCGCTCATTCCTGGGTGAGGGAGTCGACGAAGGCGTCGATCGCCTGCGCGGTCGATCGCGGGCCGCCCGCGCCCCAGACGCGCGGCGGGAAGGCGTGCGCCCGCTCCTCCTTGACGGCCGGGAGGGAGGTCCAGATCGGGTTCTTCTCCAGCTCCTCGACGTAGCCGCCGACACCCTCGTCGTTGGCGTAGAAGAGGTTGGCCTCGCCCACGGCGGTCAGGCCCTCGACGTCGGTCTGAGCGAGACCGTAGGAGGGGTCGACGCCGCCGTCGCCATAGGCGTCGTTGATGTCGTCGGTCCAGGCGGAGGTCATCCCGAGCTCCTCACCGAGCGCGGTGAACAGGGCACCCTGGCCGTAGGGGCGGATGGTGAGGTTGCCGCCCTGGAGCCAACCGTCGAAGAAGAGGAAGTCGGTGGTGGGGAGGTCGACGTCGGCCACCAGCTCGCGGGACTCGGCCAGGTGGTCCTCGAACTCCCGCACCACCTGGTCGGCCCGTTCGGTGCGCCCGGTCGCCTCGCCGATCAGCTCGAAGACGTTCAGCATGTTGCCGATGGGGTCGGCCGGATCGGCTCCCCGGGTGACGAGGACGGGTACGCCGCGCTCCTCCAGCCGGGCGATGATCTCGTCGTCGGGTCCGGCGGCCTCCACGATGACCAGGTCGGGGTCCTGCGCGTACAGGGTGTCGAGGTCGGGCTCCTCGCGGTTGCCGACGTCCGCCACGCCCTCGGGCAGTTCCTCCGCGCTCACCCACGTGCTGTAGCCCTCGGGGTCCGCGACGGCCACCGGGGTGACGCACAGCGTGAGGGCGTCCTCGACCTGCTGCCACTCCAGGACCGCGACGCGTTCGGCGGGCCGGTCGAGTTCCACCTCCCGGCCGACCCCGTCGGTCAGCGTCACCGGGTCGGTCGAGGTGGCCGTGGTGTCCGCGGCGCAGGCCTGTGAAGGGGGCGCGGCGACGGCCTCGGACTCGGTCTCGTCGACACTCGTGGTGCCGCACCCCGACGCGATCAGGGCGACGGCCACGGCGGTGAGGGTCGCGAGTCTGCGGGCACTGGTCATGATGGGTTCTCTCTGCTCTGTACTGCTCTGGGGACTTCGCCGAGGGGCGGGGAAGAAGGGTGGGGAGGAGGGTGTGGGCCCGGGTGGGGCCGCCCGGGGGCCTACCGGTGGTGGGCCGGGTGGCGGCCCACCGGGTCCATGCGGAGCCGACCGGTGGCCGGGTCCTCCGTGACCTCGATCCGGATGCCGTAGACCTCGCTGAGGTTGTCGGTGGTGAGCACCTCGGACGGCGGTCCCTCGGCGTGCGCCCGGCCGGAGCTCAACAGCAGGACCCGGTCCGCGACGCGCGCGGCGTGGTCCAGGTCGTGCAGCACGACCCCGACCGCGACTCCGTGGTCCTCGACCAGGTCGCGGATCAGGTCGAGGGTCTCGACCTGGTAGCGCAGGTCCAGGTGGTTGGTGGGTTCGTCGAGCAGCACCACGCCGGTGTCCTGGGACAGGCAGGCGGCCAGCCAGACGCGCTGCATCTCCCCGCCGGAAAGCCGTCCGGCGGCGCGGTCGGCCATGTCCCGAACCCCGGTGACGCGCATCGCGCGTTCGATCGCGTCCCGGTCCTCGGCGGTCAGACCGGAGAACCCGCGACGGTAGGGGTGGCGGCCGAAGGCGACGACCTCGCTCACGGTCAGCCCCTCCGGGGCGGGCCGGGACTGGGCGAACAGCGTGACCTCGCGGGCGAACCGGCGCGCGCTGAGCAGGGACGCCGGGCGGTCCGGAGCGCCGTCGCGGCCGCCGAGCGTCACCTGGCCGCCGTCGACCCGGTGGAGTCGGGCGAGGGCGCGCAGGAGGGTGGACTTGCCGCTGCCGTTCGGACCCACCAGAGCGGTGACCTGACCGGCGGTCATCGTCAGCGAGGTTCCGTGGACCACGGTGGTCCCGCCGTGGCCGAGGACGAGCCGGTCACCGCTCAGGGCGCTCACGGGCGGTGCGGCGCTCGGCGCGCCACCCGCCCGGTGGGTGCGACGCGTCCGCCGTGAGCAGGGCGGACGCCAGGGGAAGTTAGGTTAGCCTTCACTCACTCAGAATAGGTTCGGCCGCGTCCTGGCTGCAATCAGGACTTCCGGACAGCCGATACGGAGAACCGGTCAGCGCCCGTGCGGGCCGCCCGTGAACGCGCCCGGCGTCGTGCCCATCACGCGTCGGAAGGCGTCGATGAACGTGCTGGTCTGGGCGTATCCGAGCAGTTCGGACACCTCCTGGACCTCAAGACCCTCACCGAGCAGTGCCAGGGCCCGGTGGACGCGCAGTGACTGTCGCCACTGCGCGAAGGACAACCCCGTGGACGCGCGGAACACGCGACTGATCGTGCGCGGGCTGGTGCCCAGGTCCCGGGCCCACTCCTCCAGGGAACGGTCGTCCGCGGGGTCCGCCATCAGCGCCTCCGCGATGGTGTCGGCCCGGGCGTCGCCGGGCAGCCGCAGCGCCAGCCGGGGGGCGGTCGGCTCCAGCAGGTCGAACACGACCGCCTCCGCGCGTGCGCGCGCCCCGGCGTCGATGTCCGTGCGGGCCAGGTGGATCAGCAGCGACTCCAACGCGGGGGTCATCGTGACGGCCGTCGGCCCCCCGAACGCCAGGGGCGTGCGGTCCGGGGAGAAGAAGGCGTTGTGCAGCCCGGCCCCGGCCGTCAGCCGCCCGGCGTGCACCTCGCCCTCGGGCACCCACAGGCCGCACCCCGCCGAGACCGTGAACAGGCGGTCACCCACCCGGGCGGTCAGCGCCCCGTGGCTCACCCACACCAGCTCGTGCGCGGGGTGCGCGTGCGGCTCCCACTCGGTGGGGCCTCCCGGCGGGTGGGACTCGGAGACGATCACGAAGGGGGAGGACGCGCCCTCGGGCAGCGCGGAGGCCCGACGCAGACGGGTCCTGGGCTCGCGCCGCCAGGCGCCCAGCCCGGCGCCCTCGAAGGCCACCGCGATCTCGGCCGCAGCCACTGGCGCCCCACCCCCTCGACTCCCGCCACCGACGACGACCTGTGCCGACACCCCAAAATATCCGAATTCGCCCAGGTCATCACATGGGGGGGCTGCTCTTGCTTCGGGGGCGGGCGCGCACGGGGTCAGGCCGTGGTGGTCCCCGGCTCGGCGGGACGACGCACGCGCACCACCTGGGCGAGCAGGGCCAGCACGGGCAGTTCCACCAGCGGGCCGACCACGAGGGCGACCGCGATCAGCGGCCGGTCGGGGAACGCGGCCACCGCGATCGCCAGCGCGATGGGGGAGTTGCGGGCGGTGGTGACCATGGCCAGGGTCACCCTCTGGTCGGCGGGCAGCCGGAACGTCCGGGACAGGCCCAGTGCGACCAACGGCAGAACCGCGAAGAAGACCGCCAGGGGCACCAACAGCGCCGCCAGGTCACCGAGGTGCTCCAGGACCGTGCGCGCCTGCCAGGCGAACATCGCGAACACGGCCGTGTACAGCAGCGGCAGCACCAGGCGCCCGGCCGGTCCGGTCACGTGGCGCTCACGCCAGTCGGCGTCCCGGAACCGGGCCGAACCCCACCGCACCAGCATCGCCACGGCCAGCGGTACCACCAGGACGAGCAGCACCGCCTCCGCGAGGGTGCCCGCGTCGACCATGGCGGCCCGCCCGCCCAGCAGCAGCACGTACACCGGCAACAGGGCCAGCTGGAGGACCAGGTTGACCGGCAGCAGAGCGGCGGCGATCCCGGTGTGCCCCCGCGCCATGGCGGTGAAGACCAGGTACCAGTCCGTGCAGGGGGTGACCAGCAGCAACAGCAGTCCGACGCGCAGGTCCGGCTGCCCGCCGAGCAGGCCCGCTCCCAGGGCCCAGGCCAGCGCCGGGGTGAACGCGAAGTTCAGGACCAGGCTCAGCGCCACCAGTGTCCTGGCGCGGCGGACCTCACCCACGTGGGCGGCGTCCATCCGGACGAACACGGCGGCGAGCATGACGAGCAGGGCGGGCAGCACCGCGTGCTCGGCCGCGGGGCCGATCGGCACCAGCAGGCCCGCCACCAGTCCGGCAGCGGCGGCCAGGGCCACGAACAGGCTCTGGAGGCGTTCGGCGGTCGACAACGGTCGGATCTCCTCGGGCGCGGGACGGCTCAGGGGGCCGCGGACCCGTTCACTGTACGGCGGCGAGGAAGTCCAGGAGGGCCCGGTTGACCTCCTCGGGCCGCTCCTGCTGGGTCCAGTGGCCGCAGCCGGGCAGGGTGACGTCAGCGTGCAGCTTCGGCGCGATTCCGGTCAGCGCCGCGCGGAGCTCGGGGACGCCCTCCAGGGTGGTGACCATGTCCCGGTCGCCCACCACGTACAGCGCCGGGACCTCGACGCGCAGCCCCTGGAAGGCCGCCATCAGTCCCTGGTTGCGGTCGATGTTGCGGTACCAGTCGAGCGGTCCCGTGAAGGCGTCCGGGGCCGCGTGGTCCGCCGCGAACACCTCGACGTCCTCGGCGGTGAGCCATGCGGGCAGCTCCTCGGGCTCGGGCAGGGCGTCCAGCAGTCGGGCGCCCTCGGGGACGACCCAGGGACGCGGAAGGTTGGCGCCGGAGGCACCCACCAGGATCCGCCTGACCGTCGCGGCCGGGTCCGCCGCCAACTCGGCGTCGGCCCGGCCGGGCTCCTGGAAGTAGGCCTGGTAGTAGCCGTCACCGTAGGTACGCCGGGACGACGTGACGGACGGCATCCCCGCCGGAGGCACCGGTGGCACGCTCAGCCCCGCCACGGCGCGGACGAGGTCGGGGCGGACCAGCGCCGTGGTCCAGGCGACCACCGCGCCCCAGTCGTGCCCGACCAGCACGGCGTCCTCGGCGTCCAGCGCGCCGATCAGTGCGGTGACGTCGCCGACCAGGTGGGGGAGGCTGTACTCGTCGGAGCTGGGAGCGCGGTCGCTGCGGGCGTATCCGCGCTGGTCGGGGGCGACCACCCGGTACCCGGCGTCGGCGAGGGCGGCGAACTGGTGCCGCCACGAGTACCAGCTCTCCGGGAACCCGTGCAGCAGCAGGACGAGTGGGCCCTCCCCCTGTTCCGCGACGTGCAGGCGGAGGCCGTTCACCTCGACGTGGTGGTGCTGGACGCTCAACGCGACTCCTCTCGCGCCCCGCCGGGGAGCCCGACGGGGAACCGGACCGGAGGGGCCAGCCTAGGGGAGCGGGGTGCGCCGGGGGAGTCCCCGTCAGCGCTCGCGGTTGAACACCCGGACCGACAGTGGGGCGAAGACCGCCACCAGCCCAGCGGACCAGGCGAGGGTGAGGGTGATCGAGTCACCCGCAGGGGTGCCGGTGAGCAGGGCGCGGGCGGCGTCCATGGCGTGGGTGACCGGGTTGGTCTCGGCCCACGCCCGCAGCCAGCCGGGCAGGGTCCCGACCGGCGCGGCCATGCTGGTGCCCAGCAGCAGCGGCAGGATCGCCACGAAGGTGACGGCCATGACGGCTCCCTCGTCGCGCAGCAGCACGCCCAGGAACACCATCACCCAGCTCAGGCCGAACCCGAAGCCGACGGCCAGCGCGCAGGCGGCGAGCGCGGAGCCGGGGTCGGTCTCGACCCGGAAGCCCATGAGGTATCCGATCGCAAACAGGACCACCACCGTGACCAGGTACCGGGCCAGGTCGGCCAGGACCGATCCGAGCAGCGGGGCGGAGCGTGCGATGGGCAGGCTCCGGAAGCGGTCGTACACCCCCTTCTTCATGTCGATGTTGATGGTCAGCCCCGAGGAGAGCATCCCGGCGATGCTCGCGCCCATGACGAGGACGCCGGGGAAGAGGTACTGGAGGTAGGCGCCGGTGGAGCCGGACACCGACCCTCCGAAGAGGTACACGAACAGGACCATGAACAGGGCCGGGGTCATCACGCCGTTCACCAGCGAACCCGGGTTGCGCAGGGACTTGGCGAGGCCGCGCCGGGCCAGGACGAGGCTGTGTCGGACGAGGGGGGCCGGGCGCGGGGCGGCGGTGCGGGCCTCGGTGGTGCTCATGCGGCGGTCTCCTTCTCGGTGCCGGTGTCCCGCTGCGCTCCGGTGAGCGCGAAGAACACCTCGTCCAGGCTGGGCAGGTGCAGGGAGAACTCGGTCACCGAGATCCCCCGGTCGCGTAGGTCCCGGGCCATGTCCCAGGCCGGGGTGTCGCCCCCGACCGGTACGGACAGGGTGTGGCGGGTGTGCTCGGGCTCGCGGCCCGTCACCCGTCGCATGACCTCGGCGGCCTCATCGGTCCGGGCGGGGTCGGCGGTCCGCAGGGACACGGCCTGCCCGCCCGCCCGGCGCTTGAGCTCGGCGGGCGTGCCGTCCGCGATCACGCGGCCCTGGTCGATCACCGTGATCCCGTCGGCGAGGGCGTCGGCCTCCTCCAGGTACTGCGTGGTGAGCAGCACGGTGGTGCCCTCGGCGGTGAGTTCGCGGACCATCCGCCACAGGTCCTCGCGCCGTCCGGGGTCCAGCCCCACGGACGGCTCGTCGAGGAAGACCACGCTGGGCCGACCCACGAGGCTGGCCGCCAGGTCCAGACGGCGCCGCATACCTCCGGAGTAGGTGGCGAGGGGGCGGTGGGCCGCGTCGGTGAGGCCGAAGCGGGACAGGAGGTGGTCGGCGCGGGCGCGGGCCTCGCCCCGGCGCAGGTCCAGCAGTTGGCCGAGGAGCACCAGGTTGGCCCGGCCGCTGAGTTCGTCGTCGACCATCGAGCCCTGACCGGTCAGGCCGATCAGCCGACGCGCCCGAGGGGCCTCGCGCACGACGTCGAAGCCGCCGACCGAGGCGGTGCCCTCGTCCGGGCGGGCGAGGGTGGCCAGGACGCGGACGGCCGTGGTCTTCCCGGCGCCGTTGGGCCCGAGGACGGCGAGTACCGACCCGGGGCGGGCGGCCAGGTCGACGCCGGACAGCGCTGTCGTCCGGCCGAACCGTTTGACCAGGCCCCGGGCCTGGAACGCGTACTCAGTCATGGTTCACTCCACCCTCCGAGGGTTTCAAATGATGTTGACATTTGAATGATGACAGTATCTGAGTGCTGCTGGTATCTCAACGTAGGATGGGGGGACCGAGACGAGGAGGAAGATGGTCCGGCTCAGCAGGGCACAGCAGCAGGAACGCAACCGGGCGCGGGTGCTCACCGCGGCACGCGAGGAGTTCGCCGAACGCGGCTTCCGCGACGCCAAGATCGACCGCATCGCGGACCGCGCCGACCTCACCCGGGGCGCCGTCTACTCCAACTTCCCGGGCAAACGCGCCCTGTACTTCGCGGTGCTGGCCGAGGCGGCCGAGCGCGAACCCCCGGCGGGGGCGGCCAGCCCCGCAGACGACGCCGCCCGGGCCCTGGGCGCCTTCGCCCGCGCGTGGGTGGCCCGCCTGCCCCTCACCGGCGCCGACGAGCGGGTCGGGGCCGAACTCATGGCCGAGGTGGCCGCCGACCCACGGGTGGGTCGGGTGTTCGCCCAGCTCACGGCGGTCCAGGCGATCCTGCTCGGGTGCGCCCTGGAGAGCCTCGACACCGAACCCGACCCCGGTCGGCGTCGGGTCAGGGTCGCGGAGAGCGTCCTGACCACCCTGCACGGTGCCGGACAGCTGGCCGCCGCCGCGCCCGGCTTCGCCGACCCCTTCACGGTCATCCGCTCCTGCGAACGCCTGGCCGGAGTGGACCTGGACGACGCCTGGCCGCTCCCGCACATCGCCCACGTCCAGCACGCCCGCCCCGTGGACGAACCCTGGTCCGCGCCCACCGCCCACGACACCCTGCGCGGCGAGCCCTTCCCGGTCGGGGACGGGATCGTGGCGGTGCTCGGGCTGCACCGGCTGGAGGCGGTGGAGGAGGCCCTGCGCGCCGCTCCGGAGGGGGTGCCGGTGACGATCGTGCCCGTCACCGCCGAGCCCGCCGAACTCCTCCCGTTGGTCCGACTGGCCCTGGCCGAACTCCGCTCCTGTCTGTCCCCGTCCTTCCCCGCCGGGGCCTGGGCGCGACCGAGGATCGCGCTCGACCCGGGTCTGGCCGCGGCCGCCGGCGCCGTCGATCCGGACGACGACACCGAGACCGCGCTCCGCCTGCACGGAGGCCGGGTCGTCGCCCGCTCCGAGGAACGCGGCGCGGCCCACGCGGTGGGCGCCTTCGTGCCTCCGAGGGGTTCGAGGAACGGCGCGAACGGGGCTCGGACCGCCCGCTGAGCCGGGGCTCCGCGTGGAAACCGCGGTACGTGCCCGCGCGGGCCCCCGCCACGGAGGGACGCGCGGCGGTGTCCGTGTTCCTCAGGGGTCCGGTTCCCGGCCGTCTCCGGGCCGCGTCGCCCGTGCGGCGGTGCGGCCCTTCGCGACGGCGCGGGCGGCCTCCTCGGGGCCGAACCCGGCGGCCGTCCAGGCGGCCACGTCCGTGCGGGGAATCCCCGCGTCCCACCAGTCCCGGAGCATGTCCTCGGCGTTCCGACCGGCCTCGGCGGCCCGCGCGGCCCGCTCGGGCGTCCATCCCAGTGACCGGTACAGGACCGCCTGGGTGGCGTTGACCCCGGCCCGCGCCCAGGGGACCGGCTCGCGGCGCCGCCAGCCCGCGTCCAGGTAGGCGCGGGCGAGTCCCGGGGTGACACCGGCACGTAGGAGGGCGCGCATCGTCTCCGCCTGGGCGCCGTCCAGGGCCGGGTCGCGGTCGCGGCGGCGCCGGAACAGCCGGGCGAGCGGGCGTCGACGGTGGGGGCGCTCCCCGGCCAGGTGCCGTTCGGCCGCCTCGGCGGGGGAGTAACCCAGCTCGTGCCAGCGCACGGCCTCGGCCGGGCCCATCCCGGCGCGCAGGACCGGCTCCACCGTGTGCGGGGTCAGCCCGGCGGCCCGCCAGGTGCGGGCCGGGGCGGGGCGGTACACCCCGCGCGCCCGCCAGCGCTCGGCGGTCTCCGGCGGGAAGCCCGCGTCGATCCATCCGCGCGCCTCGTTCACGGTGAAGCCGCGTGCCGTCCAGGCGCGCGGGTCCTCGGGGTCGGGCGCGGGGTCGTCGAAGGTGAGGGTCATGGTTCCTCCCCGGATGGTGGACGGGGCCGTGGATGTCGTCCCCTGAAAGTCAATCTAGGTTGACCGCCCGGAAAAGTCAATCAAAGTTGACTTCGGTGGGGTCGTGCGACCGAATCCACCGATTTGACCTGCTACGGGACACGCCAGCCGAAGACTGGGTGAGCGGCGACGCCGGTGCGACACTGGTGACCGACGCCGGGGACCCCCGACCGGCCGCGAACGGTGGGGGTGGGAATGGAAGAGGAACGCGACGAGGCGGGAGCGCTCGGCCAGAGCGAACTCCTGTTCCAGAACCTCGTCAGATCCGTGCACAACAGCGGCCCCATCGAGGTCCTGGAGGCCGCCGACCGCTACGGCGCGGCGATCGGCCTCGGCGAGATCACCGTCCACCTCGTGGACCTGCAACAACGCCTGCTGGTCCCGCTCACCGGCGGGGCCATCCTCGACGTCGAGTCCACCATCGCCGGAGAGGCCTACCGCTCGGACACCCTGCGGCTGGTCGAGGGTGGCGCCGACGCGCTCAGCCTGTGGCTCCCGCTCAAGGACGGCGCCGACCGCATCGGGGTCGTGCACATCCGCACCCCCGCCATCGACGAACCCACACTCCGCCGCTGCCAGACCCTCGCCGCGCTGCTGGCCCTGGTGATCACGTCCAAACGCGCCTACAGCGACACCTACGTCCGCCGCACCCGTGCCCGCGACGTGCAGCTACGCACCGAGATGCTGCGCGCCTTCCTCCCTCCCCGCACTCTCGGAACCCGGCGCGGGGTCTCCACCGCGGTCCTCGAACCCGCCTACGAGCTCGGCGGCGACGCCTTCGACCACTCCCTCACCCGCGACACCCTGCACGCCGTCATCCTGGACGCCATGGGCCACGACCTCGCCTCCGGGCTGACGGCGTCGGTCGCCATGGCCGGGGCGCGGAGCGCCCGCCGCAACGGAGCCGACCTCGCGGAACTCACCGAGAACGTGGAACGCGCCCTGGTCACCTGGCTCCCCGAACGCTTCTGCACCGCCATCTTCGCCACCCTGGACCTGTCCAGCGGCCTGTTCTCCTGGGCCAACTGCGCCCACCCCGCACCCCTGCTCATCCGCCGCCAGAGCCTGGTGGAGGGGGCCCTGGAACGCACCCCCGAACTCCCGCTCGGCCTCGACGGGGTGGTCTCCGAGACCACCCCGCGCACCGTCCACCGGGTCGCCCTGGAACCCGGCGACCAGGTGCTCCTCTACACGGACGGTGTCACGGAGGCCCACGACAGCGAAGGGAGGATGTTCGGGCTGGAACGCTTCGCCGACTTCGTCATCCGGGCCGCCTCCGCCGACGAGCCCGCCCCCGAGACACTGCGGCGCCTGATCCACGACATCCTCGACCACCAGCGCGGCGGCTTCACCGACGACGCCACCATCATGCTGCTGGAGTGGACCCCCGGAGGAGCGGTCCGGGGCCACCTCTGACCCCGGACCGGATCACCAGAGGGCGAGGACCCGGCTGGGGCCGCCGGAGGCGTCCAGACCGGGCAGCACGCCCACCGTGATCATCGCCCCGCTCGGCGGCAGCTGCTCCAGACCGGTCAGGGACTCCAGCCCCCAGCGGTCGGCGCGCCCCACCACCTCGTGTGCCGCGAAGTCCGTGGAGCAACCGGGGTCCGTGCTGAGCGTGTCCACCCCGGTTCCGGCGACGGCCCGCTGGGAGAACAGGAAGTCGCAGGCCTCGGGGGAGAAGCCGGGAAAGTGCCAGGAACCGTCCTCCGCGACGCCGCGGACCCGGTCGTCCCCCTCGGCCCAGCGCGAGCTCCACCCCGAGCACATCAGGACCGCCGCCCCTGCGGGGATGCGCCCGTACACGCGCTCGAAGGCGTGGACGTCGTCCACCGTCACGGTCGTGTCGGGGTCCTCGGCGGCCCGGGCGCGGATGTCGATCACGGCCGCCGGGGCGACCAGCTCGGACGGGTCGATGTCGGGCACGAGGCGGCCCCCGCCGATCACGTGGCCCGGAGCGTCCAGGTGCGTGCCGGTGTGCTCGGTCATGCTCCACCGTTGCAGGTAGAGCCCGAACTCCCCCGGTGCGGCGGACGGGACGACCGTCTCCCGGACCGGCTTCTCCTCGTCCCAGGACGGCATGGTGGGGGAGATGGTGTGGCTGAGGTCGACCACCCGTCGGAAGCCCTTCGGCCAGGGGCGTGGGGTGAGCGGAGGGGTCGGCGGCCCGGCGGGCGCGGCGTGCTCCGTCCGGGCCCTCACGGTCTCACCGGTTCCGTGCAAGCACATGGCGTCCCCTTCGTCGTGCGAACCCCCGGGGACGTACCCCGGGGGTGTGTCGGGTCAACCCTCCCAGGACCGGGGCGGCGAGGCCAGCGCGCGGCCGCTCCGATCAGGGACGCGGGCGGCCACGGGTCGGGACGAAGGGCGCGCCCGCCTCGGAGCCCGCACGGGGCCGCGTTCCGTTCAGTGGTGTGACGGGGGGACCGCGGTGAGGTTCCGGACCGGCCGCAGGAACAGCAGGACCACTCCCACGGCGAGCGTCGCCACTCCGCCGACCAGCAACACGGTCCGCGCTCCGAGAAGACCGGCGACCGGACCGGCCAGGGCCTGCCCCACCGGCAGCATGGCCAACGACCCGGCCACCTCGTAGGCGTGGATGCGACCCAGCACGGGCCCCGGCACCTGGGTCTGCACACTGGTCATCCACATCACGCCCCAGAACCCCACGGCGGCGCCGCTCACCGCCGCGCCCAGCGCCAGCGCCGGAACCCCCAGCCCCAGACCGACGGCCATCGAGTACGCGCCCGCCCCGAACAGCGCGACCGCCCCCGCTCGGAGGGGGAAGCGCGGACGTACCCGCATGGCGAGCACCCCGCCCAGAGCGGTCCCCCCACCCAGCGCGGAACTCACCAGTCCGAACGCCTTGGCGCCGTGTCCGAGGATGATCTCCGTCGAGGTCAGGGGAATCTTCGGGCCCCACATGGTCACCATCAGCACCATCCACAGCAGGATCACCGACCACATCCAGGTCCGCGAGCGGAACTCGCGCCACCCCTCGACGAGGTCCGCGACGTACCCCGGCCCCTCGCCCCGTCCACGGGTCGACTCGGGGAGCCGGATCATCGCGAGCAGCAGCGCTGCCACCGCGTAGGTTCCGGCGTGCACGGCGAAGACACCGGCCGCGGAGACCGCCGCGACCAGCAGTCCCGCCACCGCCGGACCGATCAGCATCGCGAGTGCCTCCGCCGTGCGGACGACCCCGTTGGCACCCTGCACGTCCCGGGCCACCCTCGGCACCACCGAGGCCACCCCCGGCTGGAACGCCCCGGCCGCGATCCCGTTGACGGCGCCGATCACACAGATCTGCCACAGCACCACGTGCCCCGTCAGGAACAGCAGGGCCGCCGTGCTCTGGGTGACCACGCGCACCAGGTCGGCGGCGACCATCATGCGCCGGGCACCCCAGCGGTCGGACAACACCCCGCCGAAGATCACGAACCCCACGAAGAACGCGGAGAACGCGGCCATCGCCAGTCCGACACCGCCCGCGCCCAGCCCATGGGCGAGCAGCCCGGCCGCCAGGGCGACCGGGAGCATCCCGTCACCGGTCTTCGCCACCGCCCGCGCGGCGAAGAAGAGGGCGAAGTCCCGTGACCACAGCCGGGGCCCGGACGCCCCACGCGGCACCGGCCTCCGCGGCGTCCGGTCGAGCTCGTCCGTCGGTCCACCGCGCTCCATGGGGCACCCCTCCGTCACCCCCGCGCCGGTCGTGAGGGCGTGTGCACACTACCGGTCCAGACCAGTTACCTCCAGAGGCTTCCCGCCTTGGGATCGGCTGCGCGAAGGCGCCGCGATTCCCCTCCACAACGGGGGCCCGGAACGATTGAATGGTGGGCCGGACCACGAGCGGAGAAGGAACACATGCCCGAATCCAGCGCCGACTGGTGGAAGTCCAGCGTCGTCTACCAGATCTATCCGAGCAGCTTCAAGGACAGCGACGGCGACGGCGTCGGAGACCTGCCGGGGATCATCGAGAAACTCGACTACCTGAAGCTGCTCGGCGTGGACGTGGTGTGGCTGTCACCCGTCTACCCCTCGCCGTGGGACGACAACGGCTACGACATCAGCGACTACACCGGCATCGACCCCCGGTTCGGCACCCTGGACGACTGGGACCGCCTCCGGGACGGGCTGCACGAGCGCGGCATGCGCCTGGTGATGGACCTGGTCGTCAACCACACCAGCGACCGCCACCCCTGGTTCACCGCCTCCCGCGAGGGCGACCCGGACCGGCGCGACTTCTACGTCTGGCGGCCCGGACGCGACGGCGGACCCCCCAACAACTGGGGATCGGTCTTCTCCGGCCCCGCCTGGACCTACGACGAGGGGCGCGGCGAGTACTACCTCCACCTGTTCAGCCCGTCGCAACCCGACCTGGACTGGGAGAACCCGAAGGTGCGCGCGGCCGTGCACGAGGTCGCCCTGTGGTGGCTGGCCCGGGGCGCGGACGGGTTCCGGATGGACGTCATCAACTTCGTGTCCAAGAACCCCAAACTCCCCGACGGGCCGCTGACCGGCGACTACGGTGACTTCGCCGAGCACGCGATCAACGGGCCGCGTATGCACGAGTTCCTGCACGAGATGCACGAGACCGTGTTCGCCGGGCGCGACGTGCTCACCGTGGGGGAGATGCCCGGGGTGAGCGTGGAGCAGGCGCGCATCCACACCAACCCGGTCAACCGCGAGCTGGACATGGTGTTCCAGTTCGAGCACGTGGACCTGGACCACGGTCCCGGCGGCAAGTTCGACCCCCGCCCGCTGGACCTGGTCCGGCTCAAGGCCTCGCTCAACCGCTGGCAGACGGGGCTCAACGACCGGGGCTGGAACAGCCTGTACTGGAACAACCACGACCAGCCGCGCGTGGTCTCGCGGTTCGGTGACGACGGCCGGTACCGGGTCGAGTCCGCGACGGCGATCGCCACCACGCTGCACATGATGCAGGGCACGCCGTACGTCTACCAGGGCGAGGAACTGGGCATGACCAACGCCCACCTGGACGACATCGCGGACTACCGCGACCTGGAGACCCTCAACTACCACCGGACCATGGTGGAGACCGGCCGGGTGGACGCCGCGACCGCCATGGCCGGGATCGCCGGGATGAGCCGGGACAACGCGCGTACCCCCATGCAGTGGACCGCCGGGGAGAACGCCGGGTTCACCACCGGGACACCGTGGATCGGGGTCAACCCGAACCACGTGGGGATCAACGCCGAGGCCGCCGTCGCGGACCAGGGGTCGGTCTTCCACCACTACCGGCGTCTGATCGCGCTCCGCAAGAAGCACCCGGTCATCGCGCACGGGCGCTTCGCGCCGCTGCTGGAGGAGGACCCCCGGGTCTACGCCTACACCCGCGCGCACAACGGCCAGGTGCTGCTCGTGCTGGCCAACTGGAGCGACCGGACGGTGGAGGTGGACCTGCCCGAGGACGTGGCGGGCCCCGACGCCGCGACGCTGATCGGCAACCTCCCCGACCCCGGACCGGCCCGGGCCCCGCTGCGCCCCTGGGAGGCCCGCGTCCACCTGACCGCCTGATCCACCGGACAGGGGCCCTGCTCCCGCGCCCGATCCGTGAGTACTGTGTGGGTCAGCCGATCGAGCGGGAGTGGGGCCTTCATGAGAGTGGTCATCGTCGGAGCCGGTGTGGGAGGGCTCGCCCTGGCCCGGGGGCTCGTCGGGAGCGGACACGCGGTCGAGGTCCACGAGCGCGCGCCCGAACCGCGCTCCGGTGGCGCCGGGCTCGCCCTCTACCCCAACGGGACCGCGGCCCTGCGGGCCCTGGGAGTGGAGGCCGGGGGCATCGGCCGTCGCCTCGACGGCCTGGAGAACCGTGACCCGTCCGGGCGCCCGCGCTACACGCTCGACGTGGACGCGGTGGGCGAGCACTACGGGTTCGGGTCCCGCACCGTGCCCCGGCGCGCGCTCCTCGCCCTCCTCGCGGACGGACTGCCCGAGGGCACCGTGCGGTACGGGCGCGTGTGCACCCGGGTGCGGGTCAACACCGACGGCACAGTCAGCGCGCTCTTCGGGGACGGTTCCAGCGCCACCGGCGACGTGGTCGTCGGCGCGGACGGTGTGCGCTCCGCCGCCCGTCGTGAGCTGTGGGAGGGCGACCCGGCCCGCCCGACCGGCTGGGCCAGCTGGCGGGGGCTCACCCGGGTGCCCACGGACCTGGCGTCGGGCACGGTCGCGGCCGTGGTCCAGGGGCGTCAGGGCGTGTGCGGCATGATGCCCGCCGGTGACGGTCTCGTGCAGTGGTGGTTCGACGTGCGCTGGCGGCCGGACATCTCCGCGCCCGCGTCCCCGGTGGGCGTGCTGCGCCGCCTGTTCGAGGGCTGGACCGACCCCGACGTGCGCGCGGTCCTGGAGCACGCGGAGGACGACGACCTCGGGCTGGTCGAGCACGTGCGCCACCGGGTGCGCCGGGTCTGGGGCGAGGGCGGGGCGACGCTGCTGGGCGACGCCGCCCACGCCTTCGCGTCCTCCACCGCGCAGGGGGCCAACCAGGCCCTGGAGGACGCGTGGGCGCTGACCCTGGCCCTGTCCGACGAGGCCGCCGAGGCCGATCCCGCCGCCGCGCTGCGCCGGTACGAGTCGGTGCGGCGGGGGCCGGTGCACGTTGCGTCGCTGGCCTCGGGCGCGGAGGCGATCACGCGGTTCTCCCCGCCCCGGTTCCTGGGTCGCGAACGGCTCGGCTCCCTGGCCACCCGTCAGTTCATCGGATACCTGGGCGGGGTGAGCAACGTCCTCACCGACCGCCGCCCCTGAGTCCGTCCCCGGGGTGACCGGCCGCATCCGAACCGGGAGGGGAGACCCCTCCCGGTTCAGATTTTTTGAATTGGCATCAAGTGAGGTTAGACTAACCTTGCTTGATGTCGGGGTTCTCCCGTTTTGTTGGCTTCTTCGCGCTGCCCTCCTTCGAGGGGCTTCCCCCTGCGCGTATCCGGCCCGCCCAGAGCGACGCGGCCGCTCCCCGTGACGAAGAAAGCAGTGAGCATGAACTCCACCCTGCGCCGAGTCGGCGGTATCGCACTCACCTCGGCCCTCGCCCTCGGCCTCGCCGCCTGCGGAACCGACGGCGAGGACACCTCCTCGGGCGGCGGCGGGGACGGCACCTTCCCCGTCACCATCGAGAGCGCCCTCGGCACCGCCGAGATCCCCGAACGCCCCGAACGCGTCGTCACCCTCGGCCAGGGCTCCGCCGAGACCGCCATCGCCCTGGGCACCGTGCCGGTCGGTATCGAGAGCTACGAGTGGGGCAGCGACGACACCGGGTACCTGCCCTGGATCCACGAGGCCGTCACCGAGTCCGGCGAGGAGCTGCCCGAGCAGTTCGCCGGGGCCGACGACATCGACTTCGAGGCGATCATCGAACTCGCCCCCGACGTCATCCTCGCCCCCTGGTCCGGGGTGACCCAGGAGCAATACGACATCCTCACCGACATCGCCCCCACGGTCGCCTACCCCGACCTCGCCTGGAGCACCGACTGGGACGAGCAGATCGAGATCATCGGCCAGGCCCTCGGCCAGCCCGAGGAGGCCGGGGAACTCGTCACCGAGATCGAGGGCCGGTTCGAGGAGGCGGCCGCCGCGAACCCCGAGTTCGCCGACCTCACCTTCTCGTACGTCTACACCGACGGCCCCGGCACGCTCGGCGTCTTCCTCCCCGACGAGCAGCGCGTGGCCATGGTCCGCGGCCTGGGACTCCAGGTCGACCCGGTCGTGGAGACCTTCCCCGAGACCGAGGGCACCGACTCCGCCCTGGTCGGACTGGAGAACGCCGACCAGTTCGGTGACAGCGACCTCGTCTTCACCTTCTACACCGACGCCGAGACGCGCGCCGAGATCGAGTCCCAGGACCTGTACGGCTCCATCCCCGCCATCGAACGCGGCTCCGTGGTCACCAGCGACGACAACTCCTTCGTCACCGCCTCCTCCCTGATCAACCCGCTCACCGTGCCCTGGGTCATCGAACGGTACGTCCCCCTCATCGAAGAGGCCGCCCAGACCCTGGACGACTGAGGCGGACCGGCGACGTGATCGTGAAGACACCCGCGGCGCCGCCCCGCACCGGGCCCGCCCGCGCCGCGCTCGTCCTGGTCGCGGCCGGGGCGGTCCTGGTCGGCGCGGTCCTGCTCAGCCTGGTGGCGGGCAGCAGACCCACCTCGCCCCTGGAGGTGTGGCAGGTGCTCCTCGGAGAGGGCGACCCCCACGTCACCGTGGTGGTCGAGAGCCGCTACCCGCGCACCCTGCTCGGGATCGTGGCCGGGGCGGCGCTGGCCCTGTCCGGCACCCTCATGCAGGGGGTGACCCGTAACCCGTTGGCCGACCCCGGTCTCCTGGGAGTCAACGCGGGCGCCGCCGCCGCCGTGGTCACCGCCACGGCACTGCTCGGGCCCGCCTCCACCTCGGCCACCGTGTGGTGGGCGCTGCCCGGTGCCCTGCTGGCCGGGCTGGCCGCCCACACGGTGGGCACCCGTGGCGGAGACGGCGGCATGGTGCGCCTCGTCCTGGCTGGGGCGGTGGTCTCCGCGGTGCTCATGGCCTACGTCCAGGCGATCTCCCTGAACATGCCGGACGTGTTCGACAGCTACCGCTACTGGGTCGTCGGCTCCCTGGCGGGGCGCGGCTACGACGTGGTCCTCGCCGTGCTGCCGGTGGTCGGCGCGGGAATGCTGCTCGCGCTGCTGGTCATGGGCTCGCTCAACGCCCTGGCCCTGGGGGAGGAGGCGGCCGTGGCCACCGGCGCCAACGTGTTCCTGGCGCGCTCGGGAGGGCTGCTCGCGGGCACCGTGCTCGCGGCGGGTGCCACCGCCGCGGCCGGGCCCATCGCCTTCGTCGGCCTGGCCGTCCCGCACGTGGTGCGCGGCCTGGTCGGGGTGGACTTCCGCCTCCAGGTGCCCTTCGCCCTGTTGGTCGGCCCCTCCCTGCTGTTGGTGGCCGACGTCGTGGGCCGCACCCTGGTGCGTCCCATGGAGCTCATGGTGGGCGTGGTCACGGCCTTCGTGGGCGCGCCGGTGCTGCTGTACGTGGTCCGGAAGTCGAGGACGGGGACGTGAACCACCAGATCCGAACCACGGCGGACCGGCCGCTCCCCGGAACGGCGCGCGGACCCGCCCCCGCCCCCGCCCCGCGACCGCCGTTCCCGGTCCTGAGCCTGGGCCGCCATGTCGCGTTGCCTCTGCACCGGCGCTCCCTGGTGATGGGACTCCTGCTGTCGGCGCTCCTCCTCGCGGCGGCCGCCGCCACCCTGAGCCTGGGCCGACTGGGCGTGCCCCTCACACAGCTGCCCGCCGTCCTGTCCGGCCAGGGAGAGGCCACCCACCTCTTCGCCCTCGAACGGCTGCGCGGCCCCCGGCTGTCCGTGGCCGTGGGCACGGGCGTCGCCCTGGGCCTGGCCGGCGCGCTCTTCCAGTCCGTGACCCGCAACCCGCTGGGCAGCCCCGACGTGATCGGGCTGGGTGCGGGGGCCGGGGCGGGCGCGGCCTTCGCCGCGCTCATGCTGCCGGGGATCGTGCCCGTCCCCCTGGGAGCGCTGGCCGGAGCGGCCCTGGCGGTGGCGGTCGTGGCCGCCGTGACCGGAACGGGGCTGCGCGACCCCGGGCGGCTGATCGTCGCGGGCATCGGCGTGGCCGCGATGGCCCAGGCCTTCACCCACTTCGTGGTCTCGGTGATGGCCCGCGACAAGGCCAGCGTCCTGGCCGCCTACGTCAACGGCAGCCTCGGAGCCCGCTCCTGGGAGCACTCCACCACCATCTGGCTGACCCTGGCGCTCGCGGTCCCGGTGGTCGTGGCCCTGGCCGGACCCATCACCGTCAACGAGATGGGCGACGAACTCGCGGACTCCCTGGGGGCCCGGGCCGCCAGCAGCCGCACCGCCGCGGTCGTCCTCTCCGTGGTGCTGTCGGCGGCGGCCGTGAGCGTGGCCGGGCCGATCGCTTTCGTGTCCCTCACCGCGCCGCAGATCGCGCGCAGGCTCAGCGGCGCGCCCGGCCCCAACCTGGCGCTCTCCGGCCTGGTGGGGGCGTTCCTCCTGGTCACGGCCGATCTGGCCGTCCAGCACGCGCCGATCGCCGAGGGCCTGCCGGTCGGCGTCCTCACCCTGGCGTTCGGCGGCGTGTACCTGGGCTACCTGCTCATCCGTGAATGGCGAAAGGGAAGACTGTGAGCCGAGAGACCGTCCCGGTCCTGGCCGCCGAGGGCCTCACCCTGGGCTACGGCGCGGACCCGGTCGTGCGCGACCTGGACCTGACCATCGCCCAGGGTGAGTTCACCGTGATCGTCGGCCCCAACGGCTGTGGCAAGTCCACCCTGCTCAAGGCGTTGGGGCGGGTCAACAAGCCGGGCTCCGGACGGGTGCTGCTGCACGGTCGCGACGTGCGTTCGCAGCGCCCCAAGGCGGTCGCCCGCCAGCTGGCGCTGCTGCCGCAGAGCCCTCTGGCGCCCGAGGGCATCACCGTCCGCGCGCTGGCGGCGCGCGGACGGTTCCCCCACCACACCCTGTTGCGGCAGTGGAGCCCCGAGGACGAGACCGCCGTGTCGCGCGCCCTGGAACTGGCCGGGCTCACCGACCTCGCGCACGTCCAGGTGGGGTCGCTCTCGGGCGGCCAGCGCCAGCGCGCCTGGGTGGCGATGGTCCTGGCCCAGGACAGCGGCACGCTGCTGCTGGACGAGCCCACCACCTACCTGGACATCGCGCACCAGTACGACCTGCTGGAGCTCTTCGCCGATCTGCACCGTGGCGGCCGCACGGTGGTCGCCGTCCTGCACGACCTGGCCCAGGCGGCCCGGTTCGCCACGCGCGTGGTGATGATGGACGGGGGAGCGGTGGTCGCGGACGGCACCCCGGAGGAGGTCGTCACGGCCGAACGCGTGGCGTCGGTATTCGGGTTGGCCTGCGACGTGGTGCCGGACCCCCGGACCGGGACGCCGCTGGTCATCCCGCACGAGCGGGTGCCCGCGGCCCCCTGACCTCAGGGGTGCGGCCGTGGCGCCGGGGCCGTGGTCCCCGGACCCGGCGGGGTCCGCCGACCGCGGGCGGCCTTGTACTCCTCCCAGCGTTCCAGCAGCACGTCGTGGTAGCCGTCCAGCCAGGTCATGTAGTCGTACATGTTGTGCAGCCGGGTGCGGGAGGACTCGCCCAGATCGGGGAGCCGCTCCAGCGCCGAGGCGGCGAGGTCGCGCTGCTGGCGCAGGTAGGAGCGCTCGTTGCGCAGGAACCCGCCCCAGACGTCCTCGTCCATGCTGATCAGCCGTGAGCGGCTGTCGGGGGCGTCCACGAGGGTCACGAACCCCAGCTCGCGCAGGCGGCGCACCGACTGGGAGACCGAGCCCCGGCTCACCCCCGCGCCCTCGGCGACGGCCTCGGCGCTGACCGCGTCCCGGTCGGCCACCAGCAGGTAGCCCACGATGCGGCCCTCGGCCTTGGGGCGCCCCTGGGACTGCCAGTAGGCGGCGAAGCGCCCGACGAAGTCGTCGCGGAACTCCTCCGCGCCGTCCCCGTCCTCCTCCACCGCACCCGCGTCCAACGCCCGTTCCTCCTGTGCCCCCTGCGTCATGGGGGCCACGATATCGCCCATGCGGTCGGCTCTCCGCCGGTTGCGGGAGGGCCGTTCAGGGGGTGGCGCGCAACGACTCCAACAGGTGCGCGAGGGCCGACCACACGTCCTCCAGGTCGCGTTCGGTGCCCGTGTCGGCCAGCCACAGCGCGGCCTCGTTCATGGCCCCGGACAGCAGGTGGGAGAGCGGGGCGACCGGTCGCGGCGCGATGACGCCCGCCTCGGCCAGTGAGGTGAGCGCCTCGGCCAGGTGGCGCGCGGAGGTGGCCTCGTCGAGGGCGCGCCACTCGCTCCACCCCAGGACGGCGGGGCCGTCCACCAGCATCACGCGGCGGACGTCGGGGGCGGTGCTGGCGGTGAGGAAGGCGCGGCACCCGGCGGTCAGCCGCTCCCATGGGTCCTCGTGGGCGTCGGCGGCCTCGGCCACGGCGGCCCCCACCTCCGCCTGGGTCTGTTCCAGGACCGCGCGGAACAGGGCGGTCTTGCCCGAGAAGTGGTGGTAGAGCGCGCCCTTGGTGACCTGGGCGGCCGCCACGATCTCGGCCAGCCCCACGCCGCCGTACCCGTGCTCGGTGAACAGGCGGCGTCCCTCGCGGACCAGGGCCCGCCTGGTCCGCTCCCGCTGTTCGGCCCTGGCCCCGGTGTCCCTGGTCACTGGTCCTCCTGTTGACATACCGACGGTACGTGAATAGCGTACTCGACATACCGTTGGTATGTGAAAGGAGCGCCCATGCGCCTCAGCGGCTTCTATCCCGTGCTGTGCACACCCCGCCTCCAGGAGAGCCACGCCTTCTACACGCGCTGGTTCGGCTTCGAGGACACCTTCGTGGCGGACTGGTACGTGAGCCTGCGCCGCCCCGGCCCGCCCGACCACGAACTCGCACTGCTCGCGGCCGGCCACCCGACCCTGCCCGAGGGCCACCGGGCGCCCGCCGCCCAGGGCGTGCTGCTCAACCTCGAGGTGGCCGACGTGGACGCCGAGTGGCGTCGCCTGGTGGTCGAGGGCGGACTGGAGCCGGTGCTCACCCTCCGCAGCGAGGCGTTCGGTCAGCGGCACTTCATCGTGGCCGACCCCGCAGGGGTCCTGGTCGACGTCATCACCCCGATCGACCCCTCCGACGAGTACGCGGGGCGGTTCCTCAACTGAGGCGCCCGGCCGCCGCCTTGAGCCCCGTCCGCGTTCCCGGGCCCGCTCCGTGCGCGACGCACGGGGTACCATCCGGTCGGTATGCTGGCGGGGTCGGTGGTCGACACCCCCACCGGGGGAACCGCGGGGGCACGAGGTGAGGCGGGACATGGCGCGAGGACGGCGGACGGCCGAGGTCGGAGCCGGGCGCGGGACCGTGCCCGAACGCCTGCTGGAGGCGGCCACCAGGCTCTTCGCGGAGCGGGGGTTCGAGAGCACCTCCGTACAGGAGGTCGTGGCGGCGGCGGGCGTCACCAAGGGGGCCATGTACCACTACTTCGGCTCCAAGGACGACCTGCTCCACGAGGTCTACGCCCGCGTGCTGCGGATGCAGACCGAACACCTGGTGGAGATCTCCGCCCGCGAGGCACCCGTGGCCGAACGGGTCCACGCGGCCGCCGCCGACGTCATCGTCACCAGCGTCGCCAACATGGACGACACCAAGATCTTCTTCCGGTCCATGCACCAGCTCACCCCGGAGAAGCAGCGCAGCGTGCGGGCCGAACGCCGCGCCTACCACGAGATCTTCCGCGCGATGATCGAGCAGGGCCAGAGCGAGGGCGTCTTCCGCTCCGACGTCCCCGCCGACCTGGTCGTGGACTACTTCTTCGGTTCCGTACACCACCTGGGCACCTGGTACCGGCGTGACGGCGAACTCACCGGCGACGACGTCGGCCGCCACTTCGCGGACCTGCTCGTCGCGGGTCTGCGCCCGCCGACCTGAGCGTCGGCGGGCACCGCGGACGACACGGACACGACGAGGGCCGGGGCGCGCGCCGCCCCCGGCCCTCACCGGCGCCGCCCACACGGCCACCGGGAACTCCGCTCCGTCAGGCGTACTTGCGCAGCTCCGCCCGGGCCAGCGAACGCAGGTGCACCTCGTCCGGGCCGTCGGCCAGCCGCAGCGAGCGCACCCCCGCCTGCCACCCGGCCAGCGGCGTGTCCTGACTGACCCCGGCCGCGCCGTGCGCCTGCACGCACCGGTCCAGGATCCGCTCCACCGTGCGCGGGGTGGCGATCTTGATCGCCTGGATCTCGGTGTGCGCCCCCTTGTTGCCCACGGTGTCCATCAGATAGGCGGTTTTGAGCACCAGCAGGCGCAGCTGCTCGATCGCGACCCGGGCCTCCGCGATCCACTCGCGGACCACACCCTGCTCGGCCAGCGGACGACCGAACGCGACCCGCTCCACCACCCGTCTGCAGGTCAGTTCCAGGGCGCGCTCAGCGATGCCGATCGACCTCATGCAGTGGTGGATGCGCCCCGGGCCCAGCCGGGCCTGGGCGATCGCGAACCCCTCGCCCTCGCCCCCCACCAGGTTCCCGACCGGCACGCGGACGTCCTCGAAGAACACCTCCGCGTGACCGCCGTGGTCGTTGTCGTCGTAGCCGAACACACTCATGCCGCGCTCGATCCGCAGCCCCGGGGTGTCGCGAGGCACCAGCACCATGCTCTGCTGCCGGTGCCGCTCCGCGTCGGGGTCGGTCCGGCCCATCACGATGAGGACCTCGCAGGCCGGGTTGAGCGCTCCGGTGATGAACCACTTGTGGCCGTTCACCACGTACTCGTCGCCCTCGCGGACGATCCTGGTGGTGATGTTGGTGGCGTCGGAGGAGGCCACCTCCGGCTCCGTCATCGCGAAGGCGGAGCGGATCCGCCCGTCCAGCAGGGGCTCCAGCCACCGCTCCCTCTGCTCCGGGGTGCCGAACATCGTCAGCACCTCCATGTTCCCGGTGTCCGGGGCCGCGCAGTTGAGCGCCACCGGGGCCAGCTGGGGGCTGCGCCCGGTGATCTCGGCCAACGGGGCGTACTGGAGGTTGGGCAGCCCCCCGTGTTCGGGGTGCCCGGCCAGGAAGAGGTTCCACAGCCCGCGTCGGCGGGCCTCGGCCTTGAGCTCCTCGACCACGGGCGGCGCGGACCAGGGGTCCGCGCGCTCGGCCAGCTGGGCGGCGAACACGGGCTCGGCGGGGTGGACGTGTTCGTCCATGAAGGCCAGCAGCCGGGCGCGCAGCTCCTCGGTCCTGGCGTCGAAAGCGAAGTCCATCGGTCCTCAGTCCTCCTTGAGTACGGAGTGGGCGCGCTGGACCAGGGGGACGACCACGTCCCCGATCCCGTCGAATCCCGCCCCCACGGTCAGGCCCCGCGCGTGCCGGTAGTGGATGCCCTCGGCGATCACCGCGAGCTTGAAGCAGCCGAAGGCCACGTACCAGCCGAGCCGGGACACGTCCCGGCCGGTCGCGGCCGCGTACATCCGGGCGAGTTCGGGGGAGGAGGGGAACCCCTTGGCGGAGGTGGCCGGGCTCGGGCCGCCGGTGACGGGCTGCTCCCGGTAGACCAGCATCAGACCCAGGTCGACGAGGGGGTCCCCGAGGGTGGCCATCTCCCAGTCGAGGACGGCGGTGAGCCGCCCGTCCTCGGTGACCAGCACGTTGTCGAGCCGGTAGTCACCGTGCACGATCGCGGGCGCGCCCTGTTCGGGAAGGGTGGCGGCGAGGCGCTCCCGGAGCTCGTCGATCCCGGGGAGGTCGCGGCTGCGCGAGGCCTCCAACTGCCTGCTCCACCGGCGCACCTGGCGTTCCAGGAAGCCCGCCGGGCGGCCGAAGTCGGCCAGGCCCACCTCCTCGGGGTCCACCGCGTGCAGCTCGCCCAGCGTGGTGACCAGCGCGTCCGCGAGCGCGCGCACCCCCGTGGCGCCGAACGGGGCGATCTCGTCCAGGGTGCGCAGCGGGGTGCCCGCCACGTGCTCCATGACGTAGAACGGCGCGCCCAGCACCTCGGTGTCCTCGCACAGGAGGTGGGTGCGCGGGACCGGCACGGCGGTCCCGCTCAGCGCGCTCATCACCCGGTACTCGCGGGGCATGTCGTGCGCGGTGGCGAGCACGTGTCCCAGCGGCGGGCGGCGTACCACCCACGAACCGGTGCCGTCCGAGACCGTGTAGGTCAGGTTGGACTTCCCGCCGGCGACCACCCGCCCGGCGAGCGGCCCCGCGACCAGTCCGGGCACCTCGCGGTCCAGGTGCGCGCGCAGCCGTTCCAGGTCCAGGCCGGGCAGTGCCTCGCTCATGTTCGCTCCTCGGTGGTGAACACCCGCGCCTGGAGGCGGCGCATCCCGGCCAGCCAGGCGTCGGTGTCGGTGGCCCGGGCCGCGTAGTAGTCGGCGACCCGGGGGTGGGGCAGGATCAGGAAGCGCCCGTCCGCCAGCCCGGCCATCACGGCCTCGGCCACCTCCTCGGCGCTGATGGCCTCACCCGCCAGGATGGCGCGGCCCTCCGGCCCGGTGGAGTCGAGCATGCCGGTGCGCACACCGAGGGGGCACAGGCACTGGGTGGTGACGCCCCGGTCCCCGTAGGTGGCCGACATCCACTCACCGAAGGCCAGCGCCGCGTGCTTGGTCACCGAGTACGGGGCGCTGCCCAGCATGCTGAGCAGCCCGGCGGCGGACACGGTGGTGAGCAGGTGGCCGCGGCCGCGCTCCAGCCACCCCGGCACCAGCGCGCGGGCCGCGCGGACGTGCGCCATCACGTTGACCTGCCAGGAGAGTTCCCAGTCGGACTCCAGGGCCTCGGGCCCGCCGTGGACCGCGACCCCGGCGTTGGCCACGTACAGGTCGATCCCGCCCAGACGCTCCCCGGCCTCGCCGACCAGGGCGGCCACGCCCTCCTCGCTCGCGGCGTCCCCGGGTACGGCGGTCCCGCCGATCTCCTCGGCCACGGCCCGGGCGGCGTCCGCGTCCAGGTCGTTGACCACGACGCGCGCCCCGGATCCGGCCAGGCGGCGGGCGAGGGCCGCGCCGATCCCGTTCCCACCGCCGGTGACCACGGCTCCGATGCCGTTCGGATCCATGCCGTTCACACCCCTCCGGTCAGGGTGACGCCGCCGTCCAGCACCAGGGTGCGGCCGGTGACCCACGCGGCGTCGTCGGAGAGCAGGAAGGCGACGGCGCCCGCGACGTCCTCGGGCACGCCGAGGCGGCCCAGCGGGTACTGGGCGGCCACCTCCTCCTCACGCCCCTCGTACAGGGCCTCCGCGAAGCGGGTCTTGACCACCGCGGGGGCGACCCCGTTCACGCGGACGCCGGGGCCGAGTTCGACCGCGAGCTCCTCGGTGACGTGGGTGAGCATGGCCTTGGTGGCGCCGTAGAAGCCGATGCCGGGGGCGGGTTTGGTCCCGGCCACGGAGGAGACGTTGACGATGGCGCCGCCGTGCTCGGCCAGCCCGGCGCGGTACACCTTCTGGACCCAGGAGATCGCGGAGAGGACGTTGACCTCGAAGATCTTGCGGGCGGCGTCGAGGTCGAGGTCGACCATGCGGCCGTAGACCGGGTTGATGCCGGTGTTGTTGACGAGGAGGTCGACTCCGCCGAAGGCGTCGAGCGTGGCGGCGATCGCGGCGTCCTGGTGCTCGGGGTCGTGGGCCCGGCCGGGGATCCCGATGGCGTGCTCGGGGCCGCCGAGGGCCTCGACCGCCTCCTTGAGGGGTTCGGGCCTGCGCGCCGTGACGCACACGCGGGCGCCCTCGGAGACGAGCCGCTGGGCGACGGCCAGGCCGATGCCGCGACTGGCACCGGTGATGATGGCGGTGCGCCCGCCGAACCGCGATGTCATGCGTACTCCCTAGACCGACTGGTCGGTATGTCACGGAGACTCTATGTCGGTGGGGGCGCGTGCCGCAAGGGGTCCGTGGGCAGGCCGGGGGACAATGACGCGGACGCGGGCGCGATCGCCCGTGCCGGGCACACAGGAGGTTCCACCATGGCCACCGAGGTCACCGACGTCCCTGAGCGGCGCCGCTACGAGGTCACCGCCGACGGCGAGGTCGCGGGACACGCGGAGTACATCCTCACCGACGAACTCATCACCTTCACCCACACCGAGATCGACCCCGCCTTCGAGGGGCGGGGGTTGGGCGGCGCCCTGGTCCGCGCGGCCCTGGACGACGTGCGCTCCCGAGGGCTGGCCGTGCTCCCGCTGTGCCCCTTCGTCAAGGAGTGGATCGGGCGCCACCGCGAGTACGCCGACCTCGTGTACCGGTGAGGGATCCGAGGAAAGGAGCCACGAGCGTGAGTACTGACTACGGGCGCGAGATCGCCTTCGGGGTCTTCCCCTCCCCGGACGCGGACCCGGACACCCTGCGGCGGACCTGGTCGGTGATCGAGGCGGCCGAGCGCGGCGGTCTCGAGTTCGCCGGGTTCCAGGACCATCCCTACCAGCGGCGGCACCTGGACACCTGGAGCCTGATGGCCACGGTGCTGGCCCGCACCGAACGGCTGCGGGTCTTTCCCGACGTCGCCAACCTGCCGCTGCGGCCCCCGGCCGTCATGGCCAAGAACGCGGCCTCCCTGGACGTGCTCTCCGGCGGGCGGTTCGAGCTCGGCCTGGGCGCCGGGGCGTTCTGGGAGGCGATCGAGGCGATGGGCGGCGAGCGCCGGACCCCGCGCGAGGCCGCCGACTCCCTGCTGGAGGCGATGGAGGTGATCCGGCTGATGTGGTCCGGCCAGAGGTCGGTTCGCTTCGAGGGGGAGTACCACCGGCTCGCAGGGGTCAAGCCGGGGCCCGCCCCCGCGCACGACATGGGGATCTGGCTCGGTGTGGGCGGTCCACGGATGCTGCGGGCCGTGGGGCGGAGCGCCGACGGGTGGGTGGTCTCCCACGCGAACCTGGGGCCGGAGCGGTTGGCCGAGGCGCACGCCCGGATCGACGCGGGGGCGGCCGAGGCCGGCCGGGACCCGGCGTCCGTGCGCCGCGTGTACAACCTGTGGGGCACGATCACCGGTCGTGGTGCCGAGGGCGCCCCGGGGGACCCGCTGCGCGGTCCGGTGGAGGCGTGGGTGGAGGCGGTCACCGGGTTCGTCCTGGAGCACGGCATGGACACGTTCGTGCTCGGCCCGGCGGAGAACTCGGCCGCGCAGGTGGAACTGTTCGCCGCCGAGGTGGCGCCCGCGGTCCGGGAGGCGGTACGCGCGGCCCGGTCCTGAGGCCGAGGTCCGTCCCCCCCGTTCCGGGCGGCCACCCGGAACGGGGGAAAGCGGACGATGGTGAATCTACATCGTAAAGGTGGGCGTTCTGAGGGGTGGAGAGCCGCTACGCGGAGGGGTCGAGCGTCAGCTTGCCCACGGTGCCGCGCGCCCGCAGGTCCTGGTGCGCGCGCCGGGCCTCGGTCAGGGGATAGATGGTCCCGAGCACCGGCCGGAGGGCGCCCTCCGACACCAGGGCGAAGAGCTCGCGCATGGCCTGGCCGACCACGTCGCCCGGAAGCAGGTAGGCGTGCGGCAGCCACATGCCGCCCACCGTGGCCGAGTGGCGCATCAGGTTGGGCAGCTTCACGGGGGAGGGCTGTTCACGCGAGGCCATCCCGTAGAAGCCCAGGCGCCCGAACGGGGCCAGGGCCCGGATGCTCTCGTCGGTGATCCGGCCGCCCACCATGTCCAGGACGATGTCCACCCGCCTGCCCTCGTTGGCGTCGATCAGCGCGGTGGTCATGTCCGGGGCGGAGGAGTCCACCACCGCGTCGGCGCCCAGCTCCAGGGCGAGGTCGCGCTTGTCCCCGGTGCTGGCCACGGCGATCACCCGACCGGCGCCGAACCGCTTGGCCAGCTGTACGGCGAGGGTGCCCACGCCGCCGCCGGCCGCGTGCACCACGACCGACTCCCCGGGTTCGATCCGGGTGGTGCGGCGCAGCAGCAGCCAGGCCGAGGCGCCCTGCACGACCAGGGCGAGCGCGGCCGCGTCGGTCACGTCGTCGGGGATGTCGTACGCCAGGTTGGGGTCGACCACCGCCCGCTGGGCGTACCCGCCGCCGCCGTTGAGCAGGCCCACCACCCGGCGGCCGTCGGCGGTGCGCCCGGCGACCTCGCTGCCGGGGACCATGGGCAGGTCGGAGGGGGACAGATAGGTGTTCTCCGCCTGGTGGGTGTCGGCGAAGTTCACCCCGCTGAGGGCGACGTCGACCAGGAGCTGACCGGGGCCCGGCTCCGGGTCCGGCAGCTCCGTGGGAACGAGGACCTCGGGTCCGCCGAACTCGGTGATCTGGATGGCGCGCATGCTGGGCCCTTCCTGATGGTGGAGCGGTCTCGGCGGACATCATACCGACCAGATGGTATGTCTCGTGGGGTGGGCCGCTCACGGGCGTGTGGCGTCGGACGCGGACGGGCCCCTCGGCCCTCGGTGGTTCACCGTGGCGAGGGGCCCGGGCACGGGTGCCGGTGCTACCTGCGGCGGGAGGAGCCGCCGCTGGAACGGCCGCCCCCGGAGCGGCTCCCGCCGGACCTGCGGCCCGACCCCGATCGGCTGGAGCTCGATCGGCCGGTGCTCGATCGGCCGGTGCTCGAACGGCCCGCGCCCGAACGGCCGACCCTGCTGGAGGCGGCCTTCCCGAAACCACGGCCACCGCCGGAGACACGGCTCGATCCGCTCCGCGAGGCGGTGCCGCGCGACGAGGTCCCGCGGGCGGAGGAGGCGCTCCGGGACGACGAGGTCCCGCGTGAGGTGGACGCCTTACGGGCGGGGGTACCCGAGGAACGGTCGAACCCCAGACCCGACGAGGAACGCCCGGAGCTCCCGGCCGTCCCGTCCGAGGCGCGACCGGCGGTCCTGCTCCCTGACACGTCGCGCTTGATCCGGGCGGCCCGCGAGGTCCCGCCGCCGCCCTGGGCGCGCCCCCGGCGTTCGCGGCGCGAGGTCCAGCCGCTGGTGGGGGTCTCCGAGCGCGAGGCGAACCCCGCCCCGCCCCGGCGCTCCACACGCGGGGCACGGACGGCCCTCGGAGCAGGGGCCTCGGACCGGCCCGAGACCGGGCGGTGGTCGCGCCGGGAGACCCCCGCGTGCCCGCCGGAGACCACACGGGACCGGCGGCGCACCGGCTGGAAGGTGTGGACCACCAGGGGCCGACGTCGGCGCCGGGTGACCATGTACCCGCGCCGGGGGTGGTGCCAGTGGTGGCGCGGCTCGTAGCCGTACTCGGGGTGGCGGCGGAAGTCCGCGTAGTGCGAGTGGTAGAACTCCGGCTCGCGCTCGTGCAACAGCACGTCGATGGTGATCGCGGCTCCGATCACCAGGCGTCGCAGTGGCCAGGGCAGGTCGTAGGCGAACTCCAGCGCGTAGCGGTCCTCCGTGGTGAAGAATCGTCCGCCCAACCCTGGGTGCTCCTTGCCGATCCGGGCGATCTCGATCCCGGCGTGGTCCAGGACGGTGAAGTCCCAGCCTCTCCAGTCGCCCCGGATCTCGGCGACGGTGTGGCCCCGGGGGTCGTTGAGCCGGAACCGCGAGCCCATGAAGGAACGGTCCTGGACGATGGTGCCGTAGGGCTCGCGGTGCGGGCCGCTCACGTGGATGTAGGGGCGCCCGCGGTCCCAGGGCTTGTCCAGGGTGATGAGTGGATGACCGTCGGGGGCGTAGATCGTGAACCTGTGTGGCAGCCGGGAGTCGCGCCGGTGCGTGTGCGTCCACGCGGTCATGTGTTCGTTCACGTACGCGAGCGGGTGGCCTCCGCCGTCGAGGACCTCGTAGTGTCCTTCGGCGGCGAACAGGCGGCGGGGTTGCTCGACCAGCAACACGGGCGCGGTGAACAGGGGTGCGTGCATGGGGTGGGGGCCTTTCCGGCGCTGTCGCCCTGCGGGGCGGCGGGTCGGTGGGGTGCGGGGGCGCTGGATCCGCGTCGGGCGGACTCGGGAGAATCCAGCGGAACCTCCTGTCCGGCTTCGACGGACACGCGCCCTCCCGGGTTCCGCACGGTCCCGCGGGCCTTGCGCGAGCAAACCTAACGTTGTTAGGTGGAAACGGCACCGACCCCCAGGAGGCACCCGTGGACGCCGAGCACATCGTGGAGACCGTGAACGGACGGGTGCGCGGCACCGTCTCCCCCCGGTCCCTGGACGGGCGGACCACCCTGTACCGGGGCATCCCCTTCGCCGCCGCGCCCTTCGGGGAACACCGCTTCGCGGCCCCCGCGCCGCCCCCGGCCTGGGACGGGGTCCGCGACTGTACCGAACCGGGCCCGCCCGCGCCGCAGAGCGCCCAGTTCATCGGTACCGAGCCGTGGGACGCGGACACCTCCCTGGACTGCCTCGTCCTCAACGTGTGGTCCCCGCGGAACGGGAGCGGGCCGGGCGCCGCCGCCCCGGTCATGGTGTGGATCCACGGCGGCGCCTACATCGTCGGCTCCGGCTCGGAGGCCACCTACGACGGCACCCGCCTGGCCGAGACCGGGATCGTCGTGGTGAGCGTCAACTACCGGCTGGGTTTCGAGGGCTTCGGCCACGTCCCCGGCCGCCCCGACAACCGGGGGCTGCTCGACCAGATCGCCGCCCTGCGCTGGGTCCGCGACAACATCGCCGCGTTCGGCGGCGACCCCGACGACGTCACCGTGGCGGGGGAGTCCGCCGGTGCCGGTGCCGTGGTCTGCCTCATGGCCTCGCCCCAGGCACGCGGTCTCTTCCACCGCGCCGTCGCGCACAGCGTCCCTGGCGACATGGTCACCGCCGACACCGCGCGCCTGGTCGCCGAGAACGTGGCCACGGAGGTCGGTGTGCCGTTGGAGGCCGGTGCCCTGGCCGAGGTGGCGCCGGAGAAGCTGCTGGCCGCCACCGACGCGATCCTCTCGGGTACCGGGGGGTCCAGCGGAGGGGCGCGGTCCAGGGCGTTCACCTGCTACGCGCCCGTGGTGGGCGGCCCCGAACTCCCCGAGCCGCCGTTGGCGGCCATCGCGCGGGGCGCCGCCGCCGACGTGGCGCTGCTGGTGGGCCACAACACCGACGAGTTCACGCTCTTCACCGGGCTCGGCCAGAAGGTGGAGATCGAGGACGCGTCGGCCCTCGCGGTCACCGCGGGCCGTCTCGGTCTGGGGGAGGAGGCGGTGGAGGTCTACCGCGCGGCGCACCCCGGAGCCTCCCTCACGGACCTCTACGGCGAGATCCGCGGCGACGCCATGTTCTGCGAGTACTCCACCCGGCTGGCGGAGGCGCAGGCGGCGGCGGGCGGCAGCGCGCACTTCTTCCGGTTCGCCGCGCGCAGCCGTGTCCTGGAGGGGACGCTGGGGGCCTGCCACGCCTTCGACCTTCCCTTCGCCTTCGGCAACATGGACTGCGACCTGGCACGGTTCCTCTGCGACGGTCCGCCGGACGCCGCGTACCTGGCGTTGTCCGAGCGGATGAGGGCGGCCTGGAGCGCCTTCGTGTCCGGCGGCGACCCGGGGTGGGACCCGGTTCGTCCGGAAACGACCGTGGTCCGGGTCTGGGATCTGGAGGACGCCCAGCGGGAGGGTGACGACTCACCGTTGCGCGCCCTGTGGTCCGGTGTGACCTTCGCACCGAGGTAGCGCCCCCCACCCCGGGGGGCTCCGACGGTCGATAACATTTGGCCACGGGGTTTGGTACTGGTGTGACGGGGGTCGATTCGTGGTGGAAGACGTACCGGAGGCGCTGCTGGCCGCTCGCGACGACGTCGCGCGCTTCCTCCTGTCGTACAAGTTCGCCATCGACACCGTGATGGCGAAGGTCAACATCCTCAACGAGGAGTTCCGCTACACCCACGACCACAATCCCATCGAGCACGTGAGCTCCCGGCTCAAGACCCCGGCCAGCATCATGGAGAAGGCACGGCGGCGCGGGGTGCCCTACGACCTCAACGAGATTCGCGGGTCCATACTCGACATCGCCGGGATCCGCGTGACGTGCAGTTTCGTCTCGGACACCTACACGATCCGGGACATGCTGGCCGGGCACGAGGACATCCGGGTGATGGAGGAGCGCGACTACATCCGTTCCCCCAAGCCCAACGGGTACCGGAGCCTGCACCTGCTGGTGGAGACGTCGGTGCGGATGTCGGACCGGACCGAGGACGTGCCGGTGGAGATCCAGATCCGCACCATCGCGATGGACTTCTGGGCCAGCCTGGAACACAAGATCTACTACAAGTACGGCAAGTCGGTTCCGGACGGGCTGCTGGACGAGATCCGGGAGGCGGCCGAGACCGCCCACCGGCTCGACGAGACCATGGAGCGCCTGCACGGCGAGGTCCGGGAGCAGGGGGACCGGGCCAGGGGACCGCTGCCCGGACCGGAGGAGCTGCGCAAGCTGCCCCTGGCCGACGAACTGCTGCGGGCGCTGGCCGAGCGGGTCAACTCCGAGCGCTCCGACTGAACGGAGCGGTCAGCCCGCCTCGGTGCGGGAGACGACCTCACCGGAGAGCAGGATCCGCTTCTCCCGGGTGTCGGCGGTGAGCACGGTGAGGAACTGGCTGCCGTTCTGGACGACGTAGGCGTGCACCACCTCGTCCTGGAGCTCGATGCGTTCCTCGGGCACCCAGACCTCGTCGACGACGGCCGCTCCGATGAGGACCGCGGCCAGGGCGAGGATTCCGGCGCGGGCGACGAGCCGGTGGAAGAAGTCGCGGACGGGGCCGCCGCGCAGGTCGACGACGGCCAGCAGCGTGAACCAGGCCAGGGCCGCCAGCAGGGCCGCCCACGCCGAGAAGGAGAGCACCGCCGCCGCGAACACGACCGCCATGGCCACCACGACCAGCAGGGATCCGGTGGAGTGGTTGCCCTCGCGGAGGTGGCGCAGGTGCCCGGCGGCCGCCAGCGGTACGAAGAAGGCCAGGAGCCACAGGGTGATGCTTCCCGCGCCGAGGAAGGTGCCGACCACGATGGTGACCGCGTCACCGAAGTCGATGGCGTCTGCCAGCCCGAACGCGGTCTCCCAGTCGTAGTGGGTGACGGCCATGAGGCGCAGGAGGATGAACACGAAGGCGGCCCCGGCGGCCGTCGTCCCCGTGGACCACAGGCGCGTGTCGTTCCGCCGTGGTGCGGAATCCGCGTCGGCGCCGGTGCTCGTCTCGGTCGTGTCGTCCATGGGCCCCGGGGGTTCGTCGGTCGGATCGGCGCCCGGCGGAGGGCGCCCCCGGCGCCACGCTAGCGGCCGACCGCACGGCGGCGCGGACGGCGCACCGGGGAGACGGCAACGGGTGCCCGAAGCACGGAGGAGGGGTCCCCGACCAGCGGGAACCCCTCACCACGATCCACTGATCCCCGCAGGGCGGGGGCGACCGCTACTTGCCCAGGCCCGCGCGGCGGAGCGCTTCGGCCATGGCGCCCGAGGGCGCCGGGGCGGCGTCCCGACCGCCGCGACCGCCACCGTTCTGACGGCCGCCGCCACGCCGCTGCTCACCGCCCCGGCCACCACCGCGGGGCTGGCCGCCGCCGTTGCCACCGCGGTTGCCGCGCTCACCGCGACCGCCGCCCTGGCCACCGGAGGCCGGGGCCTCGTCGTCCAGCCGCATGGTCAGCGAGATGCGCTTGCGGGGGATGTCGACCTCGCGCACCTTGACCTTGACGATGTCGCCGGGCTTGACGATCTCGCGCGGGTCCTCCACGAACTTGTTGGAGAGCGCGGAGACGTGGACCAGACCGTCCTGGTGCACGCCCACGTCCACGAACGCGCCGAAGGCGGCCACGTTGGTGACCACGCCCTCCAAGAGCATCCCCGGCTCCAGGTCGTCCAGCTTCTCCACGCCCTCCTTGAAGGTGGCGGTGGTGAAGGCGGGACGCGGGTCGCGGCCGGGCTTCTCCAGCTCACTGAGGATGTCGGTGACGGTCGGCAGACCGAAGGTGTCGTCGACGAAGTCCTCGGGGCGGACCCCCGACAGCGCCTTCCTGTCTCCGATCAGCGACGGCAGGTCGGTGCCGGCCCGGTCCAGGATGCGGCGCACCACCGGGTAGGCCTCGGGGTGCACCGCCGACGCGTCCAGGGGGTCGTCGCCGCCCGGCACACGCAGGAAGCCCGCGCACTGCTCGAAGGCCTTGGGGCCCAGCCGGGGCACCGAACGCAGGGCGTCGCGGGTCCGGAACGGGCCGTTGGCGTCACGGTGCGACACGATGTTGCGGGCCAGGGTGGAGGTCACGCCCGACACCCGGGTCAGCAGCGGGACGGAGGCGGTGTTCACGTCCACGCCCACGCCGTTCACGCAGTCCTCGACCACGGCGTCCAGGGAGCGGGAGAGCTTCGCCTCCGCGAGGTCGTGCTGGTACTGGCCCACACCGATGGACTTCGGGTCGATCTTGACCAGCTCGGCCAGGGGGTCCTGGAGTCGTCGGGCGATCGAGGCGGCCCCGCGCAGGGACACGTCCAGATCGGGCAGCTCCTCGGAGGCGTAGGCGGAGGCCGAGTACACCGAGGCGCCCGCCTCCGACACCATCACCTTGGTGAGCTTCAGCTCCGGGTGGCGCTTGATCAGGTCGCCCGCCAGCTTGTCCGTCTCCCGTGAGGCGGTGCCGTTGCCGATCGCGACCAGCTCCACGTCGTGGGCGGAGCACAGCTTGGCCAGGCGGTCGATCGAGCCGTCCCAGTCGCGGCGCGGCGCGTGCGGGAAGACCGTGTCGGTGGCCACGACCTTGCCGGTGGGGTCGGTGACGGCGACCTTGACGCCGGTGCGCAGGCCCGGGTCCAGGCCCAGGGTGGAGCGGCTTCCGGCGGGCGCGGCCAGCAGCAGGTCGCGCAGGTTGGCGGCGAACACGTTGACGCCGTCGTCCTCGGCCCGCTGCCACAGGCGCATGCGCACGTCGATGTCGAGGCGGACCAGGATCCGGGTGCGCCAGGCCCAGCGCACGGTGTCCTGGAGCCAGCGGTCGGCGGGGCGGCCCCGGTCCACGATCTCGAAGTGGGAGGCGATGGCGTTCTCGTAGGAGCTGCGGGGGACGGTGCCGTCCGGGCCCGCCTCGGGGGTCTCCTCCGGCTCCAGGTTGAGCGTGAGGACCTCCTCCTTCTCGCCCCGGTACATCGCCAGGACGCGGTGGGAGGGGAGCGCGGTGAGCGGTTCGGAGAAGTCGAAGTAGTCCGCGAACTTGGCCCCGGCCTCCTCCTTGCCCTCGCGGACCGCGGAACCCAGGCGGCCCTTCTCCCACAGGCGTTCGCGCAGCGTGCCGGTGAGGTCGGCGTCCTCCGCGAACCGCTCCACCAGGATCGAACGGGCCCCGTCCAGGGCGGCCTTGACGTCGGCCACGCCCTTGTCGGAGTCCACGTAGGCGGCGGCGACCTCCTGCGGGTCCTGGTTCGGGTCACCGATCAGACCCTCGGCGAGCGGTTCGAGACCGGCCTCGCGGGCGATCTGGGCCTTGGTGCGGCGCTTGGGCTTGTAGGGGAGGTAGATGTCCTCCAGACGGGCCTTGGAGTCGGCCTCGTTGATCCGGGCCGCCAGCGCGTCGTCCAACTTGCCCTGGGAACGGATCGACTCCAGGATCGCGCTCCGGCGTTCGGCCAGCTCACGCAGGTAGCGCAGGCGCTCCTCCAGCGCGCGCAACTGGGCGTCGTCCAGCGCTCCGGTCGCCTCCTTGCGGTACCGGGCGATGAAGGGCACGGTCGACCCGGCGTCGAGCATGTCGACGGCGGCACTGACCTGGTGCGTGCCCACGCCGAGTTCCTCGGCGATGCGCTGGTCGATCGTGGGTGTCACAGGGGTCGTCACGAGTAAACGTCCACTCTCTGGCTGTTCGGTGCGCGGACATTCTCGCGGTGCGCGGGGCTGTTGTCATCCCGGCGCGTCGCCGTCCGCACTCCCAGGTTCCCGCACGAACACCCCTGCCCTGACCCGGGGTCGCGCGGGGGAGTGCGGCGGTGCGGGCGGGATCGGGCGGTTCGGTGCGGTTCGGGTCTTCTGGGGCTGGCGGTGGGACGGAGGCTCCGTGCCAGCGGCGGGGTCAGGGTCCGGTGCCGTCGAGGTAGTCGGGGGCGTAGTACTCGTCCACGGGGAGCGGGCCCCGGTAGCCCTGGCACATGCACTGCCGGTAGGTGGAGTTGGCCTGGCCGGTCCAGCGGCCGGGGATGACCACCTGGGTCTGGCAGCGCTTGGTCTCGTGGTCGTGGAAGACCAGGTTGTGGCCGCAGCCGCAGACCGGCTGGGGGGTGCGCTGGCCGCGGTCCGGGATCTGCGGGGTGCCGTGGTGCCGCTGGAGTTCGCGCCGGGCGTCTCGGCGGGCGGTGCGCCGCCCCGCGAGGTAGCCGGCGGCCGCGATCGCCGCGCCGATGACCATGAAGAACGGTTCCATGAGGTGACAGCCTCCTCGGTTCCCGGGACCCGTCCCGCCACGGGCCTTCGCCCATTGTCGCCCATGCGCGTGCTTTTCGGGGGGTGGGGTGCCCCGGTAGGTCGGCCCCGGGCGCGGAAATTCCGCAAAGAAAACTCTGCAAAAGTATTTTTGCAAAGAAGTCTTTGGAGTACGGTTCGGGTATGAACGAGGAAGAGCCCACGGAGGCGACGGAACCGGATCAGCCGTCCCTGGAGGTCGGTGCCGAGGCCCTGCGCGGCCTGGCCCACCCCCTGCGCGCACGCATCCTGGACGAACTCACCGTCCAGGGCGCCGCGACCGCGACCATCCTGGCCGAACGGCTGGGCGAGAGCAGCGGATCCACCAGCTACCACCTGCGCCAACTCTCCCGATACGGGTTCGTCGAGGCCGACCCCGGCCACACCGGCCGCCGGGACCGGTGGTGGCGCGTCCGCCCCGGCGGCTGGCACATGAGCGGGATCGACCACCTGCGCGACCCGGCCACGCGGGCGGCCGCCGAGGTCGTCCTGGACCGCTACTACGGCGGCCGCCGGGAACGGCTCGACCAGTGGCGGGCCCTGGTCAGGACCAGCCCCGACGACCCGGTGGTCCGCCGTTGGCAGTCGGCCGCACAGGACTCCCTGTCCCACGCGCGGATGACCCCGGAGGAGACCGAGGAGTTCGCCGGTGAGCTCCAGGAGTTCATCCGCTCCCGGACCCGCCGGTACGAGGGACGCACCGCCCGGAGCCACCCCGACACCGAGTCGGTGGAACTGCACACCGACCTGTTCCCCCACCTCGCGCCAGCGGACGCGAGCGAGGAGGACGGCTCCGGAACCACGTCCACCTGACCCCCTCGCAGTGCCGCCTGAACACCACCCCCCTTCAGGAGCCGCATGACCACCGCACCCCCCACCCCGACCTCACCCCGATCCGAACGCCTCAGCGCGGACTTCCACCGCTTCTGGGGCGCCGGGGTCCTCACCAACCTGGCGGACGGCACGCTGATGGTGGCGCTGCCGCTGATCGCCGTCACCCTCACCCAGGACCCGCTCCTCGTCGCCGGGCTCACCGCCGTGCGCTTCCTCCCCTGGCTGCTGCTCGCGCCGCTGTCGGGCGTCCTCATCGACCGGGTACACCGCGTACGCGCCATGCTCGTGTCCAACACCGTGGCCGTGCTGGTCGTGCTCGGACTGATCCTGACCCCGGTCACCGGGAACCTGTCCGTCTGGGCTCTGTACGCGGCGATGTTCGCGCTGATCAGCTGTGAGACGGTGACCGACCCGGCGAGCCGGATCGCGGTGGTCCAACTGGTCCCCGCCCGGCTCCTCGACCGCGCCAACAGCCGGGTGGAGGGCGGGAGGCTGGTCGCCCAGGACTGCCTCGGCCGCCCGGTCGCCGGGTTCCTCTTCGCCGCCGGAGCGGTCGCGCCGCTGGCGGGCATCGCCGGGTCCTACGCCCTGTGCGCGGTGCTGCTGTGCACCGTCCCCCTGGTGTGGCGCCGCTCCGTCCCGGGGGAGGGGTCACCCACGGAGCCCGAGGGGTTCCTGCGCGCCACCGGTGGGGGGTTCCGGCAGGTCCTCGGTGACCCGATCCTGCGCGGCAACACACTCTGCAACGCCGGGATGATGGTCGGCGGGAACATGGGCGGCGCCGTGCTGGTCCTCCACGCGCAGGACGGCCTCGGTGTCCCCGCCGCGTTCTTCGGGGTGTTCATGACCTCCGCCGCGGTCGGCGGCGTCCTCGCCAGCCTGACCGCCGACCGGGTGATCACCCGGTGCGGGCGGAGCGCGGTCGTGACCTGGGGCTACCTGGGGATCGCCGCCGCGTATCTGGGCGTGGCCCTCACCGGCGACCCCCACGTGGCCTTCGTCCTGCTCACGGTGTCCGGCTTCTGCATGGTCGTGTCCAACATCGCCGCGAGCCCGTACTACCAGACCGTGGTCCCCGACGCCGTGCGCGGCCGCGTCGCGGGCGTCAGCCGGATGATCGGCTGGGGCGTCACGCCGATCGGCGCCCTGGCGGGCGGACTCCTCGGCCGCCTCGACCTCGCGCTGCCCTTCCTGGTGGGCGCCGTGATCATGACGGTCACCGTCATCCTCGCTCGGCGGGTGATCTCCGAGACCGCCCGCCGCGCGGACCTTGCCCTGATCGAGGCCGCCGCACGGCCCGTGACCGAGAAGGAGAACCGATGACCACCACCCCGTCGACCCCGAGGTCCCCCGGGGCCCCGGACCGGGAACGGTTGGGCGGTACCTTCCACCGCTTCTGGGCGGCCGGAGTGTCCACCAACCTCGGGGACGGGCTCCTGGCGGTCGCCCTCCCACTCGTCGCCGCCACCCTCACCGGGGACCCGCTCCTGGTGGCGGGGCTCACCGTGGCCCGCTTCCTGCCTTGGCTGCTCGTCGCCCCCTTCAGCGGGGTGCTGTTGGACCGGGTGGACCGCATGCGGGCGCTCGTGGTGTCCAACACCGTCGCCGCCGCCACCGTGGCCCTGCTCGCCGTCGCCCTGGTCACCGGCCACGCCACCGTGTGGGTCCTGTACGCGGCGATGTTCGTGGTGATGTGCTGTGAGACCGTCAGCGACCCGGCGAGCAGGCTCGGCCTCGTCCGGCTCGTCCCCAGAGGGCAGCTGGACCGGGCCAACAGCCGGGTGGAGGGCGGCCGACTGGTCGCCCAGGACTTCGGCGCGGCCCCGGTGGCCGCGGTGCTCTTCGCCGTCGCCGCGGTGATCCCCGTGGCCGGTGCGGCGCTTTCCTACGCCCTCTGCGCGGTGCTGGTCGGCACGGTCGTCCTGATCCTGCGTCGGCGCCCGGAGGAGCACCCGCCGGTGGAGCCCCGGGAGGACCCCTCCCAGGGCCCGTTGCGCGATCTGGCCGAGGGCCTGCGCTACGTCTTCGGTGACCGGCTGCTGCGCCGCCTGGCGGTGTGCAACGCCGGGACCATGATCGGGCTGAACACGGGCCTGGCCGTGCTGGTCCTGTACGCCGGGCAACGACTGGAGCTGCCCGCGTCCCTGTACGGTTTCCTCGTCGCGGGACTGGCGGTCGGGGGAGTGCTGGGCACCTTCGCGGTCGGTTGGACGCTGCGCCGTCTGGGACGGCGCAGCGCGTTCCTCGGGGGCTACCTCGGCGCGTCCGCGGTCCTGTTGGGGATGGGGCTGACCACACACCCCGCCGTGGCGGGCCTGCTCCTGGTCGGGATGGGCCTGTGCATGAGCGTGTCCAACATCGCCGGTTCGGTGTTCTTCCAGAGCGTGGTGCCCGACCGTATCCGGGCCAGGGCGGGCAACGTGCACCGCGCGGTCGGCTGGGGCGCCACCCCCGTGGGGGCGCTCCTCGGCGGCGTGCTGGGCCGGTTGGACCTGGGGCTGCCCTACCTGGTGGGCGGGGCGGTCGTCGGCGTCGTCGTGCTGTTCAACGTGCGCACCATGTTCGAGACAGCCGACCTGTGCGACCGTGCCGTGGGTGAGCAGGAGGCCGCGCCGGAACGGGACTGACCGCCGCCCCGGCCCCGCCCGGCCACGCGGGCGGGGCCGACGGATCAGGCCTCGGCGCGGAGCCTCTTGAGGGTGGCCACGTCCTCGGCGTGCGGACCCTCCGGGCCCGGCGTCTCCAGGGTGATGGGGACACCGGCGGTCACCGGGTGGCGGAAGAGCTCCGCGAACGGCTCGGCGCCGATGTGGCCCAGACCGATGTTCTCGTGCCGGTCCCTGTTGCTGCCGCAGGGCACCTTGGAGTCGTTGCCGTGGATCAGCTTGAGGCGGTCGGCCCCGACCACCTCACCGAAACGGTCCATGGTCTCGCGCATGCCCTCGACCGTCGAGATGTCGTGACCGGCCGCGAACAGGTGCGCGGTGTCCAGGCACACGCCCACGTTCGGGTGCCAGTCCAGGGCCTCCAGGTAGGTGACGAGGTCGTCGACGGTGGCGCACAGGACCTGGCCCTGACCGGCCATCGGTTCCAGCAGCATCGGCGGGACGTCGTCCCCGAGCCGCTCCATGAGCGGGAGCACCCGGGAACGGACCCGCTCCAGTCCCGCCTCGCGCCCGCCGGACACGGCCGAACCGGTGTGCATCACCACCCCGAGGGCGTTGATCTCCGCGCCCCGGCGCAGGGCGTGCTCCAGGGAGACCATCGACTTCTCGCCGGTCTCCTCGTTGGGCGTGCCCGGGTTGATCAGGTACGGGGAGTGCACGAACAGCGGCAGGTCCGTGCGCTCGCGCATCATCGCGTCCTGTGCGGGGTCTCCCGCGTTGGTCGCCCAGCCTCGCGGGTTGGAGACGAAGACCTGGACGGTCTCCGCGCCGATCTGCCGGGCGTACGCCAGGCCCTTGGTCGCCATGCCGCCCGCCACGGGCACGTGTGCCCCGATCGGGGACTGGGGCCGCTTCTGCTCAGTGTCGTTCATCGCCAACCAACTCTAGGGCCGACCGGCCGGTGGGCGGGGTGTGCGACGCCCCACCCGGCGCGGCGTCGCCGTGTCGGCCCGGCCGGTCAGGTCCGGTCGCGCACCTCGGTGAGCAGGGCGGGGAGCTCCCAGAGCACGGTGACGTGTCCGTGGCCGGGCAGCACGCGCAGTTCGGCCCCGGGGACCAGGTCGGCGGTGTGCCGGGAGTGGGCGATCGGTACGACGGTGTCCCGGTCGCCGTGCACCACCAGGAAGGGGGCGCGGACGGCCCCCGGGTCGAAGGCCCAGGGGCGTCCCTGCACCCAGGAGTCCTGGGTGTATCCGCCCACCCCCTGGGCGAACGCCTCCTTGGCCGCCGCGGCCAGGTGCGGGACGTGCCGGGTCGCGAACAGCTCCCGGTCGGGGGCGGGCCACTCGGTGGGCGAGTCACCCAGGTGGCGCTCGCCCCACTCCAGGGCGGCCCGTTCGTCCGGCAGGCGCATCATGGCCCGCTCGTCCTCGGAGTACCCCTCCCAGCTCGGTTCCCATGAGAAGTCGGTGACTCCGCCCAGGACCACGGCGCCGAGCACGCGTTCGGGCAGCAGGGCGGCGACGGCCACCCCGTAGGGCCCGCCGGAGGAGTGCGCCGCGACCAGGAACCGGTCGATACCGAGGGAGTCCGCGAGCGCGGCCATGTCGTCGGCCCAGTCCGTGAGCGTCCGGCCGGGGGCGGGGGCGGAACCGCCGTAGCCGGGGCGGTCGGCGGTGACCACCCGCAGCCCGGCGGCGGCGAACTCCTCGTGCTGGTCACCCAGGTTCCGTCGGCTCATCGGGGCGCCGTGCGAGTACAGGACCGGGGTGCCCGCCGGGTCCCCCAGGTCGGTGTGGGCGACGGTGCGCCCGTGGAGTTCGACCGTGGTGTCCCGCATCGCCCGTACCCGCTTCCCTCGGTTGCACCGCACGCTAGACGTTGTCCGTCGAGGCGCGCAAGGAGGGGATCGGACGGTGGGAGTGGACACGCCGAAGGGGGTCGACGCGGTCCCTGGTCCGGGCCAGCCGAGGCAGGTCGCCGGGGGTGTACATCGCGCGGACCTCGGCCTCGGTGACCGCCCCGAAGCTCAGGTTGGACGAGCGCCCCGACGTGTGCCCGGAGAAGAGCCCGGCCGCCTCCGCGCGCAGGTCGGCGCCGGGGTCGTCCGCGCCGGAGCCGGTGAGGGTCAGCACGCTCACCAGGTGGGCGGCGTCGCGGTGGCCGACCGCGTTGGGGACCTCGGGCGGCCGGGCCAGGGCCCCGCCCAGGTGACGGAGGCCGAACACGCTCATGTACGGGCGTTCGGCGACGGCCAGCCGCAGGAGCCCGTCCAGGGCCTCCGGTTCCAGGGCGCCCACCATGAGCCCCTCACCGCGGAACCCGGCGGGGCCGTCGTGGTCGGCGAACACGCTCCCGGACTCCGCGTAGGGGAGCTCGCGCAGGGTGTCCAGCAGGACCGGCGCGGCCGAGCGCAACGGCTCCGCCAGCGCCGGACCCTTCTCCACGGGCCCGGACCAGGCGAGGGAGACCTGCGCGACGAGTCGGCCGCGCATGGGGGCGGGCACCCCCTCGAAGTCGGGGTGGACCAGCACGGTCACCCCGGAGGTCAGTTCCTCGGGGGAGTCCTCCGCCCAGCGGCGCCAGGTGTCCAGGACCCCCGGTGCGTCGGTCGCGTCCAGGTACAGGCTGCCGCCGTACAGGCGCGCGACCGGGAAGAGGTCGAACTCCATCCCCGTGACCAGGCCGAACGAACTTCCTCCGCCGCGCAACGCCCAGAACAGGTCCGGGTCGCTGAGGGCGTCCACACGCAGTGGTCGGGCGTCGGCGGTGACGAGGTCGAGGGAACGGACGTGGTCGGCGGCGTAGCCGTGGCGGCGGCCCAGCAGCCCCAGCCCGCCCCCGAGCGTGTAGGAGACCGCGCCCACCCCCGGCAGGCTGCCCGAGAGCGGGGCCAGCCCGTGCGGGGCGGCCGCGTCGATCACGTCCTGCCAGGTGGCACCGGCACCGATGACGGCCCGGCGGCGCTCGGGATCGACCCGTACCCCGTCCAGGTTCCGGGTGTCCACCAGGACACCGCCGCGCATGCCGGAGCCGTGTCCGTGCCCGGTGCGCTGGGCGGCCACGGTGAGCCCCCGTTCGGCGGCGACCTCCACCGCCGCGCGGACGTCCTCGGTGTGCGCGGCCGTCACGACCGCGTCGGGCGCGTGGCGGTCCACCTGCTGGATGCCCGATCTCCCCCGTTCGTGCCCGGGGCTGCCGGGGGCGTGCACCGTCCCGCCCACCCGTGCGCCCAGCGCCTCCAGCAGCTGGGTTCGCTCTGATTCCTGGCCTGTGGGGTGCGTTCTCGTGTCGCTCATGACGTCACCGTAGGAACCGATGCGGTCACATCGTGGCCGCGATGACCGGCAGTATGGCCACCATGAACGATCGACCGGAGGGTTCGGCGCGTGCGACCCTGCCCCAACGCCTGTTGCGCCTGCTGTCGCTGCTCCAGGTCCGCCGCGAGTGGAGCGGCGCCGAGCTCACGGACCGACTCGGGGTCAGCGCCCGCACCCTGCGCCGCGACGTGGAGCGCCTGCGCGACCTCGATTACCAGGTGGAGGGCACCCCCGGGGCCGCCGGGGGCTACCGGCTGGTCTCGGGCCGCGACCTGCCGCCCCTGTTGCTGGACGACGAGGAGGCGGTGGCGGTCGCCCTGGCCCTGACCACCGCGACCGGGGTCCAGGACAGCGCCCTGCGGGCCCTGGCCAAACTCGAACGGGTCCTGCCCCGGCGCCTGCGGCCCCGGCTCGCGGCGGTGTCCGGATCCGCCTCGGCCGTGCCCGACCCCGACACCCCGTCGGTGGACCCGGCCGTGCTCGGGGCGCTGGCCTCCTGCCGGCGCGAACGCGCGGTCACCGACTTCACCTACCGGGACCGGTCCGGCACCGCCACCGAACGGCGGGTCGAACCGCACCACCTGGTCCTGCACGGCGGGCACTGGTACCTGGTCGCGCACGACACCGACCGCGACGCGTGGCGCACCTTCCGGGTGGACCGGCTGAGCGGACCCCGCCCCACCCACCGGCGGTTCGAGCCGCGTGACCTGCCCGCGCCCGACCCCGCGACCTTCCTCACACGGTCGTTCGCCCGGGGCTCCTACCGGTACACCGTCACCCTCACGGTGGGCCTGGACGCGGAGGAACTGCGGCGCCGCCTGTACGGGCCGCTGCCCGGAGGGGTCGAACCGCTCGGCCCCGGCCGCTGCCGGGTCCGGATCAGCGCGGAGTCCCTGGACCTCGTCTGCCAGTACACGGCCACGGTCCTGTCCCTGGGGGCGGACTCCGAGACCGACGCGCCACCCGAGGTCACGGCACGGCTGCGCACCATGGCCGCACGGCTGCCCTGAGGCCGGACGCGCGTTTGCGCGCCCCGGTCGGGCGGGGCGTTAGTCTCGTGGCCGTGAGCACCTCGACCGCGCAGCCCGTCACCCTGTCCGACGTCACCGCCGCCTTCGAGGAGGTCTACCCACCCCAGTGGGCCGCCTCCTGGGACGCGGTCGGCCTGGTCTGCGGGGACCCCGCGCAGCCGGTGGAGCGCGTCCTGTTCGCGGTCGACCCCGTGGACGCGGTGGTCGACGAGGCCGTGACCTGGGGCGCGGACCTGGTCATCACGCACCACCCGCTGATGCTGCGCGGCGTCACCAGCGTCGCCGCGAACACCCCCAAGGGCCGGATCGTGCACCGGCTGATCCGCTCCGGGGTGGCCCTGTACACCGCGCACACCAACGCCGACACGGCCGCGCCCGGTGTCTCCGACGCCCTGGCCCGCGCCGTGGGCCTCACCGGTGCGCTGCGACCGCTGGACCCCGACGCCACCGACCCCGAGGGACGGCGCGGCATCGGCCGTGTCGGGGAGCTGGACGAGCCGATGGTCCTGCGCGACTTCGCGACCCGGGTCGCCCAGGGGCTGCCCGCCACCGCCGGAGGCGTCCGGGTGGCCGGTGACCTGGACCGTCTCGTCACCACCGTCGCCGTCTCGGGAGGGGCGGGGGACTCCCTGCTCGGCGCCGCCCGCGCAGCCGGGGTCGACGCCTACGTCACCTCCGACCTGCGCCACCACCCGGCCTCGGAGTTCGTCGAGGAACCGGGCGGCCCCGCGCTCGTCGACACCGCGCACTTCGCCAGCGAGTGGCCGTGGCTGGCCGACGGCGCCGCCCACCTGGCCGACGCGCTCCGGCGCACGGGTGGCCCGAATGGGGCTAACGTGGAGACCCGCGTGTCGACCACCGTGACGGATGCCTGGTCACGGACCTTCCCACACGCGTGACACCCCCTCGACGACCACAACTGCACAGGGCGCGGGCGGCCTCCCCGGCCTCCCAACCGCGATTCCCAGGAGACCCCAAGTGAAAGCCGAACCCGCCGCTCAGGCCAGACTGCTCGACCTCCAGGAGCTCGACACCGCGCTCCAGCGCCTGGACCACCGTCTCCGGAGCCTGACCGAGATCGCCGAGGCGGCCCGGCTCAAGGAGCGCGTCGACGCGATCGACGCCGAGCTCATCACGGCCCAGACCCGTGCCTCCGACATCGAACGCCACCAGCGCAAGGCCGAGAGCGACGTCGACCAGGTGCGTTCCCGAGCCGAGCGGGACACCCAGCGTCTGGAGTCGGGGCGGATCACCAACGCCAAGGAGCTCCAGAACCTCCAGTCGGAGATCGCCTCGCTGGGCCGCCGCCAGGCCGAGCTGGAGGAGGTCGTCCTGGAGGTCATGGAGGAGGCCGAGTCCGTCAACACCGACGTCACGCGCCTGACCGCGGAGCGCGAGGAGGCCGTGGCCAAGTTCACGGAGGTCACCGCCCGCCGGGACACCGCCGCCGCCGAGATCCAGTGGGACCGCACCCGCGTCACCCAGGACCGCCAGCGGGTCAGCGCGGACATCCCCGCCGACCTGCTGGCGCTCTACGACAAGCTGCGCTCCCAGTACGACGGTGTGGCCGCCGCCCCGCTGCGGTACGGCCGCTGCAACGGCTGCAAGCTGGCGCTGAGCACCGTGGAACTCAACGAGATCCGCGCGACCGCAGCCGACGAGGTCGTCCGCTGTGAGGACTGCCGCCGCATCCTGGTGCGCACCGAGGAGTCGGGGCTCAACGCCCCCGCCGCCGAATGAGCTGGGGCGCGCCGGACACCGAGCCGACCCGTCTGGTGCTGCTCCGGCACGGGCAGACGCCGCTCTCCGTCGAGCGCCGTTTCGCCGGACGCGGGGACGTCCCCCTGACGGAGGAGGGGCACGCCCAGGCCGGGGCGGCCGCGCGGCGCCTGTCCGGGTGGGGGATCGACGCGGTGGTCTCCTCCCCGCTGTCGCGTGCCCGGCAGACCGCCGGGTACGCGGCGGAGCTCCTCGGACTCCCGGTGGAGACCGACGAGGGGTTCGTGGAGACCGACTTCGGTGCCTGGGAGGGGCTGACCTTCGCCGAGGCGCACCAGCGCGACCCCGAGGGGGTGGCCCGGTGGCTGGCGGACCCGGAGACGGGCCCGCCCGGCGGGGAGAGCTTCACCGAGGTGGCCCGCCGTGTGGGCGCGGCCCGGGACGCCCTGCTGGAACGCCGCCGGGGCCGCAGGGTCCTGGTGGTCACCCACGTCACCCCGATCAAGGTCACCGTCCAGCAGGCGATGCTCGCGCCGATCGCCGCGCTGTACCGGATGCACCTGGACACCGCGTGCCTGACCGAGGTGGACTGCTACGCGGACGGACCCCAGGTGGTGCGTTCCCTCAACGACACCGCACACCTGGACCGGTAGGGGATCCGGACCCTTCCGAGGCGGCTAGACTGGGGTCAGAGGGGGAGTCGGCCAGACGGTCGCGGACCCGCGCCCGGCGCGGGTTCGAGGAAAGTCCGGACTCCACAGGGCAGGGTGGTCGGTAACGCCGACCCGGGGTGACCCGCGGGACAGTGCCACAGAAAACAGACCGCCACCGCTCGCGGTGGTAAGGGTGAAACGGTGGTGTAAGAGACCACCAGCGGCCGGAGCGATCCGGCTGGCTAGGTAAACCCCACCCGGAGCAAGGTCAAAAAGGGAACCTCCGGGTTCCCGCGCGGATGTTCGAGGGCGGCCCGCCCGAGTCCGCGGGTAGACCGCACCGAGGTCGTCGGCAACGGCGGCCCCAGATGGATGACCGTCCGGTCCCAGGACCGACAGAATCCGGCTTACCGGCCGACTCCCTCTCCTTCCTCTTCTCGGCCTCTGCGGCCGTGGTGCTCGGCCCCGGGTCCGGGGGCGGGGCCGAGCGGTGCACTCAGCCCACCAGGGCCCGCCAGGTGAGGGGGCCGGCCTCGCCGTCGACGACCAGCCGATTGACGCGCTGGAACTCGCGGACGGCCGTGTTCACGACCGGCCCGAAGTTGCCGTCCACCGCCAGGCCCGCGCTGCGCCTGTTCATCGCGGTCTGGAGCCCGCGCACGTGGGAGCCGTCGCGGACCCCCTGCTTGAGCTCGTACACCAGGTGGGGCCAGGTCTTCGGGCCGACCTGGCCGTCCGCGACCAGCCCCTTGGACCGTTGGAACGCCTTCACCGCGTTGACCGACGTGGGGCCGTAGTAGCCGTCGGTCACGAGGGACGTGCCGCGCTGGGTCATCAGGTGCTGGATGACGGAGACCGTCACCCCGTTGGCCTCGGGGTCGATGCTCGGCCAGCCACCGCCCAGGTCCACACCCCGGGAGCGCAGGAAGGGCACCGGGTTGGTGATCCCTCCAAGGCGCCCCGTGTGGGTCTCGAAGTGCAGGTGGGGGCCGGTCACGTTGCCGGTGGCGCCCATGTCGGCGATGCGCTGGCCCGCGCTGACCCGGGCGTTGAGGGCGACCCGGTAGGCGCTCAGGTGTCCGTAGTAGGTGTACACGTTGCCGCCATGGGAGATGACGACGGCCTCGCCGGTCCGGCCGGGGAGGCCGCCTCCCCAGGAGCGGCCGACCACGGTTCCGGCGGCCGCGGCGTACACGGCGGTGCCCGTGCTGTTGGTGACGTCCTGACCGGCGTGGGTGCTGCCGCCCCGGGGCGCACCGAAGTGCCCGCCGGAGGGGAAGTAGCCCAGGGCCGGGTTGCACCAGGAGGCGTTCATCGCGGACGCCGCGTGCGCGGTGCCGCCCAGGCCGGTCAGGGCCACGGCGGCTCCCAGCCCGGTGCCGAACAGCATGCGGCGTGACCAGGGGGCGGAGGGTTCACAGGCGCGGGGGTCAGAGACGGGCGCCGTGCAGGACTCGCACATCTTGTCTCCTGTGAAGGAATATGCCGAAGGAGGGGGTTCGTATGGATGGTTTCCTTCGGTCCCCTGGAGAGTAGGGTGCCCGCTCCGATTCGTACAGGGGGGTTCCGGGTGCTTTCGGACGGACGGAACTGCTTCGGGGACACATTCCTGAATCGTCACGGTGATGGCCGGATCGCCTTGTGGGACGGTAGATTGGCCCGTGCGTTCCGTACCCCGGGAGCTCCGGAGCGCGAACGCCCGTGGGCCGACCGGGGTCGACGGCCCGACGGGCATCCGCGTTCACGGGAATGGGTGACTCTTGTTCGACTCCACCGCCTTCTGGGTGCTGCTCTTCGCCCTGCCGATCCTGGCGATCGTGGCGATCATCCTGCTCGCCACCTACCAGGCCTCAGGTGTTCAGCAGGACGGACGGGACGACGCGCCCGACGACGACCCGTCCGACGGCTGAACCACCTCCGGGCGGGGGTGCGGCACGGGCTCGGGCACGTCCTGGACGCCACGAACGGGCGAGAACTCCCCGGTCCCGGCGTCCAGCAGGTGCACCTTGGCGGTCTCCAGGTCGTAGTACATCCCGGACAGCGTGAGTTCCCCCGACTCCACGCGCTCCCGCACGACCGGGTACCCCATCAGGTTGCCGAGCTGCTCGACCACGTTGGCCTGGGCCAGGCGCCGCAGAGCCTCCGAGGCGGGCAGCCCCGCCAGCTCACCGTGGTCCGCCCCGGCCCGGCGCAGGCTCCCCTCGCCGTTGGCCAGCCACCGGCGGATGTGGGTGCTCTCCGCCTCGACCGGCCCCTGGTGCGCCCCCTCGGCCAGGGCCCGCATCGCTCCGCAGTGGGAGTGCCCGCAGACCACGATCGAGGGCACCCGCAGGACGTTGACCGCGTACTCGACGGCGGCGCCGGCGGAACCGTCGGCGTTCCCGTGGGGCGGCACCAGGTTCCCCACGTTGCGCAGGGTGAACAGGTCACCCGGACCGCTGGCGGTGATCAGGTTCGGCACCACCCGTGAGTCCGCGCAGGTGATGAACAGGGTGGTCGGGTTGTGGTGGTGCGAGAGGCGGCTCATCACCGAGCGCATCTGGTCCGCCGTGCTGGCGTGGTACTCGCGCGCCCCGGCGGTGAGCATGCCCAGCGGGTTCACCGCGAGGTCGGCGCCGGACTCACGGCGCATGTCCCACGGTGCCCACCAGCGGCCCTTGGGGATGGTCTTGGCCGCCGGAGCCGACCTCGTGGAGCTGCGCGCGTACCAGTTCTCGTGGACCTCGTCGATATCGACGCTGCCGCCGGTGCGCTCGTGGTCCACCCGCCAGGCGTGGATCGCCTCGAAGGCGGCGTGGTCCATGAAGTCCACGTGCAGGTCGAGGTCGACGCTGGCCCCCTCGGGGATGGTCCGCAGCACGTGCGCCAGCCGGGGCACGCCCAGGAAGGTGAGTGACCCGTGCACGGTCACGTGCACCCGTCCGGCGCGCTCCTCGGTGACCACGGTGAGCTTGGTCAGGCGGCGCAGCGACACGATCATCGCCAGCGCGAAGCCGATGAACACCCCCTCCAGCAGCCCGATGAACACCACACCGAGCAGGGTCACCAGGTAGACGCTGGCCTCGTGGTGCTTGCGCAGGTCGCGCAGGTGGGCCAGGGACACCATCTGCACGCCGATGAAGACGAGCAGCGCGGCCAGGGCCGCCATCGGGATCAGCTCGACCACGTGCGCGAAGAACGCGACGAACAGCAGGATCCACACGCCGTGCAGGATCGTGGAGAGCGGGCTGCGGGCCCCGGCGCGCACGTTGGCGGTGCTGCGCACGATGACACCGGCGATGGGCAGGCCGCCCAGGGCGCCGCTGACGGTGTTGGCCGCGCCCTGACCGCAGAGCTCGCGGTTGAGCTGGACCCTGCGGCCGCTGTGCAGGCGGTCCACCGCGATGGCGGCCAGCAGCGACTCCACGCTGGCGACCATGGCGACGGCCGCCACGGCCAGGGCGATCCCGTGCCACTGCCCGGCCTCGGGCAGCATGGGCCCGTTCCAGGCGTCGGCCAGGGAGCCGGGCAGGGCCACGGTCTCCACCTCCCAGCGCCCCAGGGTGGCGATGACGGTGGCGGTGCCCACCGCGACCAGCGCGGCGGGGATCATCCCCGGCCGCACCCTGCCGATGGCGGGGAGCCGGTTCCAGCCGAACATGATCGCGATGGTGATGACGCCGACCGCGACGGCGGCGGTGTGGTTGTTCGCGATCTGGTGCGGCAGGTCCGCGATGTTGGCCAGGGCCGAGCTCTGCGGGGCCCCGCCCAGGACCACGTGCAGCTGGGCCAGCGCGATGGTGACGCCGACCCCCGCGAGCATGCCGTGCACGACGGCGGGGGAGACGGCGAGGGCGGCCCGCGCGATGCGGAACGCCCCCAGTGCGAGTTGGACCAGACCGGCCAGCAGGGTGATCAGGCAGGTGACCCGCCAGCCGTACGTCAGGATCAGGTCGGCGACGATGATGGTCAGTCCGGCGGCCGGGCCGCTGACCTGTACCACCGATCCGCCGACGAGACCGGCGACGATACCGCCGACGACGGCGGCGATGATCCCGGCGATCAGGGGCGCGCCGGAGGCTACGGCGATCCCCAGGGACAGGGGGACGGCGACCAGGAAGACCACGAGGGAGGCGCCGACGTCGGCGGCGACCCCCTTGCGATCCGTGTGGGTCCCGGGCCGTTCGGAGGTGTTCTCCGGGCGGCCGGGTGGTGCTCCCTGGGCGTCGTTGCGCATGGTTACTCCGTTCGGGTTGGACCAGGCAAAGGCGTATGCGTAGGCGCACGGGGACGGCAGAGTCCGCAACGGGGGGCACGTGGCTGAACGCGTGACGACGATGTGACCGCGAAGGGTGCATCGTCAATAACCAACTGTAGTCAATTCGGGTGACTCTGTGTTACGCGCTGTTGTGCTCCCGGTGACCTTTTTCCGGACTTCACATGTCCGCGCGGACAAACCGGGACAGAAGAAAACCGAGGTGGCGGGGGTTCCCCGCCACCTCGGTGGTGTGAAGTGGTGATGGTGGCGCGCGGTGGCGCCGGAGGTCGTGGCCTAGCGGAAGCGGCCGTCCTCGTAACCGCCCTCGTAGCCGCCCTCGTAGTGCTCACCCTGGGCGCGGCGACCGTAGGGCTGCTGCCCGAAGGGGCCGGGGCCCGGCTGCTGTCCGGGCCCGCCCTGGCCGTCGCCGCCCTCCGGGAACGGCGGCTGCCAGCCCTCGACCGGCGGGTACCCGTAGTCGGGCTCCGGCCGCTGCGGGGCGTATCCGCTCCTGAGGGGGTCGGCGTAGTCACCAGGGCCGCCGTAGCCGCCCTGCCCGCCGGAGTGGGGCTGCTGGCCGTAGGGGTCGCTCTGCTGGGTGTGGCCCGGGAAGGTGGTCGGGAGCTCACCGCGCAGCTGCTCGGCCGAGTAGGCGCCGGTCGCGTAGCCGGTGCCGGGGTATCCGGGACCACTGGCCGGGCTGCCCGGCCCCGGAGGAACGGCGGGGCCCTGCCCGTACGGGGAGGGCTGCCCCGGCTGGCCGCCCGGGATCGTCGGCTGGCCCGGCTGGCCGAAGCCGCCCGTGTCGTCCTGTCCGCCCCAGAGCGGAGCGTTGCCGCCGACGCCGCCGGGCGCGTTCGGCCCCGGACCGCTCTGACCGCCGAGTGCGCCTTGGCCGGGCATTCCGGACTGGTAGTCGCGGGTGTGGGCGCCGGTGTCGTAGGGGCTGCGCTGGTGGGTGCCGGTGTCGTATTCGGAGCGGGTGAAGGAGTCGGTGTCGTAGGCGGGGCGGTGGTGGGTTCCGGTGTCGTACTCCGGTCCGCCGAGTGCGCCTTGGCCGGGCATTCCGGACTGGTAGTCGCGGGTGTGGGCGCCGGTGTCGTAGGGGCTGCGCTGGTGGGTGCCGGTGTCGTATTCGGAGCGGGTGAAGGAGTCGGTGTCGTAGGCGGGGCGGTGGTGGGTTCCGGTGTCGTACTCCGGTCCGCCGAGTGCGCCTTGGCCGGGCATTCCGGACTGGTAGTCGCGGGTGTGGGCGCCGGTGTCGTAGGGGCCGCGCCGGTGGGTGCCGGTGTCATACTCGGAACGCGAGAAGGACCCGCTGTCGTAGGTCCCGCTGTCGTAGGACGCGCCGGACGTGAACGAACCCGCCGGGTACCCGCCGGTGAGGGGATCGGTGGAACCGGGGAACTGGTGTCCGGGCACGGTCGGGCCGCCCATCGGCTGGCCCGGTGCGGGCTGGGCGCCCGGTCCGGGGGCCGCGTGACCACCGGTCGGCCCCCCGTGGCCCGCTCCGAACCCGCCCAGCGAGGAGAGATCGGGGCGCTGGTGGGCGCCGGTGTCCATGCTCGACCAGATCGGTGAGCTCAGGTCGTCACCGCTGGAAGAGCTCGGCCGGAACCCGGGGTCCAACGGATCGGACGAGGTCGGCGTCGTCCCGCCGACACCGCCGGAACCCGTGGTGCCGCCCAGGGGCGGGTAGTCGGAGCGGTGCATCGCCCCGCTGTCGTAGGACGAACGCGCACCGCCGTCCAGGGATCCACCGGCCAGCGGCACGCCGTCCAGGGGTCCACCGCCCGGCGAACCGGGGCCCGGGCCGCCTCCCCCCAGCGGTCCGCCGCCGAGGGGCCCGCCCAGCGGGTCCTGGGCGATCGGGTCACGCCGCTCGGCGGGCCGGAGCGGCTCACGCCCCTCGAAGGGGTCCCCGGTCGAGGGGGGACGCGGGGTCCAGGAACCCGCGCCCAGAGGGTCGTCGTCCGGAGTGGAAGGCGAGGCCGCGGCCCGGGCGGGGGGGAGCCCCTGCGTGGGAGGCAGGCCCTGGCTCGGCGGCAGCGCGGTCAGACCCTGCGCCGGAGTCTGCTCGGGCGGGCGCTGCTCCTGGTGGCGGGGGGCGGGCTCGGGGGGCGTGTCGCTCTGCCCCAGGCTCGCCAGCATCGCGAGGTCGGAGGGGCCGGTGGGCCCGCGCTCCGCCGGGGCGGGCGGAAGGGCGTTGGCGCCGCTGATCGGGGCCTGGATGACGGTGTCCTGCCGCTCGGGCACACCGTGGTCGTCGAAGTCGTCGTAGTCGTCCGCGTAACCGTCGTCGTCACCGGGTCCGGTGGCGCCCCCGTGCCCACCGGAACGGGTCGGAGCCGCGTCCTCGTCGCTCAGACTGGACCAGAAGTCGTTGTCGGAGAGCCCGTCGGAGTCGTCCTCCCAGTCCACCCCGCGCTGGCGCCGACCCTTGGGCCGCCGCTCCGCCCTGCCCCCGGAGTCCTGGCGCGATCTGCGGGACCGGCCCCTCGGGGCGGCCCCGTCGTCCTCGGGGGCCTCGTCCCGCTCCCGCCGGTCGCGCCGGTCGTCGCGGTCGGTGTCCTCGACGTCGTCGTACTCGTACTCGTCGTCGTAGTCGTCCTCACGCGAGCCGATGCTGAGCGCGCGCATCCCCAGGAGGAGGAGCACGAGCACGGCGAGCACGACGATGACGGCGGTGATGATGATGACGGTGACGGTCATGGTGTACGCACTACCTTGGGGAGGTCGGCCGCGCCCGGGGAGCGCCTGGGACCGGCCTGACGAGTACCGGTCGAGGTGGGAAGGCGGCGGCCCGGTTCCGCGTCGACCCGGCGTGCCGGGACCGAGTGGTGGGCAGGGCGCGACCGCCGGTGATCCGACGCGGTCTCGGGTCAGGGTGCCGCGGGGCGGGTGAACGGGTATCGGTCAACTGAAATGGGGTGAGGGGCACGGACCCACTGTATGCGCTGTCGCGCGCTGTGTGCAGAGGGCGACGGGTGCTTCCTCAGGTGATCCCCGAGTCGTCGGTCGGGCGGGTCCGTCCGGCTTCCGGGCGCAGGGAGTTGCCTATTATGACCTATTTCACTCGCTGCTGGTGAGCAGCGTCCCCCGGGCCACGGCCTGTTCCGCGATGGCGTCCAGGGTCAGGTCGAGCGACGCGCCCTCGGGCAGGTCCAGGTTGCCCTCCAGCGCGTACACGGTGAAGCGGAACTCGTGCATGTCCCCCTCCTTCGGGCAGGGGGCCCCGTAGGCGGAGTCCCCCGCGGTGTTCTGCCCCTGCCTCGCGTCGCCCGGAACGGTGTTCTGCCGCAGCTCGACCAGCTGCGGGTCCAGGTCGTAGACCATCCAGAACACGACGGCGGCGCTCGGGTCGTCCACCACCAGCGCGATCGAGCCCACGTCGTCGGGCAGCCCCGACCAGCTCAGCGGCGGCGACACCGGCTCGCCGTCGGCCTCGCACGAGTACGCGGCGGGAAGCGGCTGGCCCTCCTGCATCATCGGGCTGGTCACGTTGATGTCGGTCGGCATCTCACCACGCAGCTCCGAGGGGACCCCGCAACCGGTTGACGCGAGCAGGGCGGCGCCCACCGCCACGGCGCCCGCACGGGTGCCGGGGGACGTTCGGGGCACACCGTGCGCTGCGGTGGTCCGGAGGGAAGACAAGACCGGGAACAATGGGGCTCCAGCTGGACTTTCGGGCCATAAGGCGAGACTCGCGGTACGTCGGACCAGGCGCGGGAGGGACCCGGGCCGGTCACGGGGGAACCGTGCGCACCGGCACCTGGACGGTTGGCGCGACACGGCCCTGTCCGAACCCTACTGTGATCGGCCGCGACCACCGCATTCCGCGCCGTTCGCGGACCGGCGTCGCGGCGGTGCCGCCACCGGCGTTCCGGAGCGGCGGTCACGCCCGGACGTCCCCGAAATCGGTGATGATGGTTCGGTGCGGTTCTCCATTCTGGGGTCCCTCCAGGTACACGACGCCTCCGGAGAGCCCCTCACCATCGGCGGCGCCCGTCTGCGCGCCCTCCTGACACTCCTCCTGCTCAGCCCCGGCCGACAGGTGTCCACCGAACGGCTCACCGACGCGATCTGGGGGGACGACGCCCCCGCCGCCACGGGCAACGCGCTCCAGGCCCTGGCCTCGCGCCTGCGCCGCGCCCTGGGCGGTGACGTCCGCCTCCACGGCGACGCCACCGGCTACCGACTGGAGGTCGCCTCCGGCCAGGTGGACCTGTACGAGTTCGAGGAACTGGCCGGGCGCGGGCGGGAACGGCTCCTGGCCGGCCGGGCGAGGGAGGCCGAACGCGCCCTGTCGGCGGCCCTGGCCCTGTGGCGCGGACCGGCCCTGCCCGACCTCACCGCGCGCGGCGTGGGCGAGGACGTGGCCCTGCGCCTGTCCGAGGCCCGCCGAACCGCCCGCGAGGACCACCTCAGCGCCCGGCTCGACCTCGGCCGCTTCGTGGAGACCCTGCCCGAGGCGGAGGCGCTGGCCTCCCGGGAACCGCAGCGCGAACGCCCCGTCGAACTCCTCATGCGCGCGCTGGCGGGCAACGGGCGGACCGCCGACGCCCTCGCCGCCTACGACGCCTTCAGGGCACGGCTCGCGGACGAGCTGGGGCTCGACCCCTCCGAACACCTCCGGGGGGTCCACCTCCGGCTGCTGCGCGGTGAGCTCGCCCCCGACGGTCCCGTGTCGAAGGAACCCCGGCCACCCGCCGTGGTCCGCCTGCCCCGGCCCCTGACCAGCTTCGTTCCCCGCGAGACGGAGGTGTGCGCCGCCGTGGACCGCCTCTCCGCAGCCCGGCTGGTCACCCTCACCGGCCCGGGCGGTTCGGGCAAGACCCGGCTGGCCGTGGAAGCCGCCGCAACCCTGGTCGAACGGGCACCCGAGCTCGCGTCCGAGGGGGTGTGGTTCGTCGGTCTCGCCCCCGTGCGCCAGGGCGCGGACCTCCCCGACGCGCTCGCCACCGCCCTGGACCTGCGCGGGCAGGCCGTCTTCCAGGCGCGTACGGCCGTCCTGCCGCAGTCCCCGCTCGAACGGATCGTCTCCTTCCTGAGTGAGCGTTCCGCGCTGGTCGTGCTGGACAACTGCGAGCACGTGGTGGCCGACGCCGCCCGGCTGGTCGAGACCCTGCTGTCGCGCTGCCCGGACCTGCGCGTGCTCGTCACCTCCCGCGAACCCCTGGGAGTCGGGGGAGAGGTCCTGTTGCCGGTGCCCTCCCTGGAGCCGCCGCCCGAGGGCGCCGGAGCGGAGGAGGCCGGAACCTACCCCGCCGTGACCCTGTTCTCCGAACGCGCGCGGGCGGTCCTCCCCGGCTTCACCGTGAACACCGACAACGTCGGCCACGTCGTGCGGATCATCCGTGAACTGGACGGTATGCCGCTCGCGCTCGAACTGGCCGCCGCCCGTCTGCGCGCGATGTCGCCCGCTCAGCTCGCGGAGCGCCTCTGCGACCGGTTCCGCCTGCTCACCAACGGCAGCCGCTCGGCGCTGCCCCGCCACCGCACCCTGCGCGCGGTGGTCGACTGGAGCTGGGAACTGCTCGACGAACCCGAACGCCGCCTGCTCCGCCGCCTGGCCGTCCTCCCGGGCGGTGCCACCCTGGAGGCGGTCGAGGCGGTCGGCTCCGATCCGGACGGGCCGGACGGGACCGTGGCCGGTGACGACGTCTGGACGGTCCTGTTCGCCCTCGTCGACAAGTCGCTCGTGGTGGCGGACCCCGAAGGCGAGGACGCCCCCGCCCGCTACCGGCAGCTGGAGACGGTCCGTGCCTACGCGGCCGAGCGCCTGACCGCCAGCGGCGAGGAGGAGCGCGTCCGGGACACGCAGGCCCGCCACGCGCGCGACCTGTGGCGCCGGGGCGACCCCGAGCTGCGCGGACCGGGCCAGCGGGCCTGGCTGGCCCGGCTCTCGGCGGAGGCGGACAACTGCGCGGCCGCCTTCCACTGGGCGGTGGAGCGGCGCGACGCCGCCCTCGCCCTGGAGCTGGTGGAGCACTCCCAGTGGTACTGGGCCCTGGACGAACACTGGCAGCAGACCGAGCGGTGGTCCCGTCAGGTCCTGGAGCTGGTGGGCGACACACCTCCCGAGGGGCACGAGGTGGCCTACGCGAGCTGCCTCTTCCACCGTTCGGGAGACATGGACCTGGGGCGGGCCGCCGTGATGGAACGCCTCGACCGGGTGGACGAGGTGCTGACGGGGGCCGGGCTCCGGGCCGAGGACCACCCCGTGCTCATCCTGTGCCTGGTGTACCGCTCGATGGCCGACCGCCACCCCGGGGGCCGGTCCCGCGCCCGGCTGGAGGAGAGCGTCCGGGAACAGCGGGACCCCTGGGCCCGGGCGATGACGTACCTGATGCTCTCGCTGCTGGACGCGGTCCACGGCGAGGCCGACCGGGCCGTGGACCGGGCCACGACCGCACTGGAGTCCATGCGCGAGGTCGGGGACGTGTGGGGGCAGTGCAACGCCATCGTGCACCTGGTGGACGTGGTCCGCTACACGGACCTCGGACGCTGCCGCCGTCTGCTCGACGAGGGGATCGCCCTGGCGCGCGAGGGCGGGCTGGACGGCGTCGTGACCATGTTCCGGGCCCGGCGGACCCAGGTCCTGGTCGACCTCGGCGAGGTGGAGGAGGCCGAGCGGGACCTCAAACGGCTGCTGGGGAGCTCGGCCGAGGACGAGCACCTGATCTCCCTCCGGCTCACCCACATCCAGTGGCTGTGCGCCGCCGGACGCACGGTCGAGGCCCGGCGGCTCCTGGAGGAGACCGAACCGGCCGTGGCCGCCCTGGGCGGGTTCGCCCCGGCCTACGTCGAACCCGCGTGGCGGGTGCAGGCGGCCGACCTCGCCTGGGACGAGGGCGACACGGGCCTGGCCTGGCGCGAGGTGGGCCGTGCCTGGTGGCTGTCCCGGTTCGGGTTGGGGCCGATCAGTGCCGACGTCCTGGACACCATGGCGTCCATGGTGGCGGGAGCGGACCCGGAGTGGGCCGCGTTCATGCTCGGCTACGCGGCTCGGCTGCGCGGCGTCCCCGACACCGCCTCGCCCAGGGGGCGCCGGGTCCGCGGACTGCTCAGGGAGAGTCTGGGCGCGGAGGGGTTCGCGCGTCTGCTGGCGGAGGGCGAGGCCAGTGAACGCGAGGCCGGGCGGGAACGCGTGGAGGCGTGGCTCGCCCCGATCGTTCCGGACGACGTCGACCTCGGGGACTGGGCACAGTGACGTCGGGCGCCGCACACGGCGGCGCCCGACGCACGGGATCAGGTGCGGCGGCGGTAGGCCCAGACGGCCAGCGGGAAGAAGACCGCCGTGATCACCAGGGTCCAGACCAGCGTCCAGGCCACGGGAGCGGCGGCGTCACCGCCGAGCATGAGCCCGCGCATGGCGTCCACCACGTGCGTGACCGGGTTGTTCGCCGCGATCGGGGCCAACCAGCCCGGCATGTCGTCGGGAGCGACGAACGCCGAGCTGCCGAAGGTCAGCGGGAACAGCAGGATCATCGCGAACGACTGCACCGCCATCGGTGTGCGGGCGAGCATGCCCACGAAGGCCGACATCCAGCACAGGGCGAACGCGAACAGCAGCACCAGGGCGCTGGCGGCCAGGACACCGAAGAACCCGCCGTCCGGCCGGAAGCCGATCGCCAGGCCGACGACCATCACCATGACCACGGTGATCGCATAGCGGACCAGGTCGCCCAGGATGGCGCCGATCAACGGGCCCGAACGCGCGATGGGCAGCGACCGGAACCGGTCGAAGATGCCCTTCTCCACGTCCTGGCTGAGGCTGAAGCCCGTGCCCATCGTGGCGAAGATGACCGACTGCGCGATGATGCCGGGCATCAGGAAGTCGCGGTAGGTCTGCCAGTCGCCCATCATCGCCTGCCCGAAGACGAAGACGAACAGGGTCACGAACATGACCGGCTGGAGCATCAGCCCGAAGACCTCTTCGGGGTTGGCCCTGATCTTCAGGACGCTGCGCCAGGTGAGCTGGAGCCCGTGCTGGACGGTGGTCAGGGGGGAGATACGCGGGGGCGCCACCGGCGCGCCCTCCTGTGCCGACCTCGGCCGGGTCGTCACGGCACTCATGCTGGGGTCCCTTCGTTCGCGGGCTGCCCCGCGGTCTCGTCTTCGGCGGTGTGGCCGGTCAGGGCGAGGAACACCTCGTCCAGGCTCGGCTTGCGCAGGGAGAGCTCCGCGACGGACACACCCTGTTCGTCCAGGCGGCGCACCGTCTCGGGCAGCACGCCCACGTCGGTGACCGGGACGCTGGCGAGCAGCCCGTCCGTGGTCACCGGTGAGCTGGTGACGGCCTCGACGATCCGGGTGGCCAGCGGCAGCTGCGCGGGGTCCACGGTGCGCAGTTGCAGCACCTGGTTGCCCGCGTGGTTCTTCAGCTCCTCGGGCGTGCCCCGGCTGATCACCTTGCCGTGGTCCAGCACGATGATGTCGTCGGCGAGCTGGTCGGCCTCCTCCAGGTACTGGGTGGTGAGCAGCACGGTCACGCCGTCGGCCACGAGGTCGCGCACGACGTCCCACAGGCCGTTGCGGCTGTGCGGGTCCAGACCGGTGGTCGGCTCGTCCAGGTACAGGAGTGCGGGGCGGCCCACCAGGCTCGCCGCCAGGTCCAGACGGCGGCGCATCCCGCCCGAGTAGGTCTTGGCGGGGCGGTCGGCGGCGTCGGAGAGGCCGAACCGCTCCAGCAGTTCCCTGGAGCGTGCCCGGGCGTCGGCGCGCCCGAAGCCGAGCAGGCGGGCGATGAGCACGAGGTTCTGGGTGCCGGTCAGCTCGGCGTCGACCGCCGCGTACTGACCGGTGAGGCCGATCTGGCGGCGGACCTCGTGCGGTTCGCGCACCACGTCGTGGCCGCCCACGACGGCGTGTCCGGCGTCCGGCCTGAGCAGGGTGGAGAGGATGCGGACGGTCGTCGTCTTCCCGGACCCGTTGGGTCCCAGGACGCCCAGCACGGCCCCCGATCTCGCAGTCAGGTCCACTCCGCCAAGGGCGGTCTTGCCCTTGAAGTGCTTGACCAGACCCTCCGCGCGGATGGCGTCAGTCATTGGTCCTCCGTTTCAACGTCTGTCCCCAAGTGTGCCGACCTGCACTGACAGAACGCTGACAGCATGGTTCGCCCCGCCCTGACATCATTGGCGTCCGTCCCGGTCCGGGTGGGACGTCCTAGACTCGTGCACGTGATGAACACCCCGCCCCACGACGCCATTCCCCCCTCGGGACAGTTCCCCGATCCACCCGGACCGGCCGGGACCGCACGGCTGCGGCCGCCGTCGCGCAGGGTGAGCGGGCGTGCGATCGGAGTGTGGACGCTCCGGCTGCTCTTCGGTGCGGTCTTCAACCTGGTCCTGTTGAGCCTGGTCGCCTGGGCCGCGAGCGCGGCGCCCTGGAGCTGGATCCCGGAGTGGGCCTCGCGGAACGCCTGGGCGCTGCCGGTGGCCTACTCCGCGTACGCCGTGGCCAAGATCGCGATCGTCCCGTCCTGGCGGTACCGGGTGCACCGCTGGGAGGTCACCGACGACGTCATCTACACCCGTGAGGGGTGGATCAGCCGAGCCTGGCAGCTGGTCCCGGTCAACCGGCTCCAGACCGTGGACCACACACAGGGGTGGCTCGAACGGATCTTCGGGGTGGCCACACTGCAAGTGCAGACCGCCTCCTTCGCCGGTTCCTCGACCATCGAGGGGCTGGACGCCGACGAGGCCCGCAGGCTCAGCGAGGAGCTGGCCGTGCGCGCCGGAACCCTGCGGGACGACGCGACCTGATGGACGAACAGCACGGACGCCACGAGGAGCCGGACGAGCCCGGCACCGACCCCACCGACTCCGACACCGCCGGGGAGGCGCGGCCCTGGGTCGCCCCGGGCAGCACGCCCTCCGGGCCGACCCCGCCGGGCCCCGGGACCCCGCCCGTCCCCGGTTCCCGCACCTGGTCCGGCGACCACCCCGGCCCTGGGACCCCACCAGGCCCCGGCCCGAACACCTGGTCCGGCAACCACTACGGGCCCACCGGTCACCCCGGTCGCGGCCCTGACCCGAGGTCCGGTCCCGCGTCCGGGCCGAGCACCTGGTCCGGCCACGGCCCTCAGCCGGGGACGCCCGGACAGTCCGGTCCCTGGTCGGGCCACCGGCCCGACCAGGGACCCGCTCGACGCCCCGGGCCGAACACCTGGTCCGGCGGGGATCCCGGACCCACCGGGTACCCCGGGCCGAGGCCCGCACCCGCACCCGGCCCCCACCAGGGCGGCTACGGCCCCGGCCCCCACCAGGGCGGCCACGGCGGCGGACCCGGCCACGCGGGCTGGGGCCCCGGTGGACCGTCCGCGCCCTGGAACCCGACGAACCCGCCGTACCCGCAGGGCGCTCCGTGGCACCCCGTGCCTCCGGGGCCGGACGGGGCCGCGCGGTCCTGGTGGGGCGAGCCCCCCGAGGGCGCTCCCTCGACGGGCTTCGGTGCGGAGACCGCGCAGCGGCTCAGTCCGCGCAGCATGGTGGTCGGACCCATCAACCAGCTCAGGAGCCTCCTCCTGCCGGTCCTCGTCGGTCTGGTGCTGGGCGGGTTCAACCCCTGGCTGCTGGCCGCGACCGGCATGGGCATCGTCGTGCTGCTCATCGGCGGGTTCGTGACCTGGAGGACCTTCCGCTACGAGGTGGGTGAGGACCGGGTCGAGATCAGCAGGGGCCTGATCCGGCGCTCGCGCCGCACGATCCCGTTGGAACGCGTGCGGGGGGTGGACGTCACCAGCACCCTGCTGCACCGCGTGCTGGGCGTGGCCGTGGTCCGGATCGAGGCCGCCGCCGGTTCGGCCGGGGCGACCGAGGACGGCAAACTCGACGCCGTCTCCGCCGAGGAGGCTGAGCGGCTGCGCCGGGTCCTGCTGCACCGCAAGGCGGTGCTCACCGAACAGGGGAGCGGTCCACAGGTGACCGGGGCCGACGGCACCGCGAGCACGGGCGGCACGAGCCCGGGGCCCGAGGACACCGTCACGTACTTCACCATGCCCCGGAGCTGGTACCTGTACGGGGCGCTCAGCCTGGGCTACCTGGTCACCCCCTTCGTGGTCGTGGCGACCCTGTTCGGCATGGTGCAGCAGTCGGCGGGCCAGATGGTCACCGACTTCTTCATCGACTGGGTGACCACGGCGGACCGTGCCTTCCTGGTGCTCTTCGCGGCGGTGTTCGTGGGCGTGCTGGTGCTGCTGATGCCGGTGTTCGCGGTCGTCTCCTACGCCCTCACCCACTGGGGCTTCTCCCTGCGGGACCGGGACGGCTCGCTGGTGGCCGAGCGCGGCCTGTTCACCCGGCGCAGCGTCACCCTGGAGAAGCGGCGGATCCGGGGGTACGAGCTCCAGGACAATCCCCTAGAACGCACCCGCGGGGTGGTGGGTCTGCGCGCCATCGTCACCGGCCTGGGCGACGCCGCCACCCGTGCCGTGCTGTTGCCGCTCGGTCCGCGGTCGACGGTGGAGCCGGTGGTGGACCGGGCGCTGACCCTGTTCCGCGGGCGGTTGGTCCGACACCCCCGCGCCGCGCTCTTCCGGCGCCTGACCCGCGCGGTCCTGCCCTTCGCGGTCGTGGCCGGGGTGGCCGTCTACTTCGACGTCACCTGGTTGGCCGTGGCCGCCGGGGTCCTGGCCGTGCTCGGGGTGCCCCTCGGGATCGACCGCTACCGCTCGCTGGGGCACGGCTACGACGGCGAACGGGTGAGCGTGCGGTCGGGCTCCCTGTCCCGCTCCCAGGCCACGGTGGAGCGGACGGCGGTGATCGGCTGGTCCTGGACCCAGACGCTCTTCCAGCGCCGTGCGTCTCTGGCCAGTCTCCAGGTCACCGTGGGCGCGGGCACGGGCGGCTACACCGCCCAGGACGCCTCGATCGACGAGTCCGTGGCGTTCGCGGCGCGGATCACCCCCGAGATGGTGCGCCCCTTCCTGGTCGAGGAGGAGCCCGGAACCGGAACCGGGAACGCGTGACGGGGCCGAACACGACAGTGAGGGGCGGTCGCGTCGTGCGACCGCCCCTCACCGTCGGGGTCCCGGCTCCTGGGCCGGGTGTGCTCACTCGTTCTTCTTGGAGCCGAACATGATCTCGTCCCATGAGGGCACCGAGGCCCGACGGCCCCGACCCTTGCGTTTCGCCGCTCCACCGGCCGGAGAACCGCTGGACGCGGCCGGGACCGCCGGGGCCGTGGGCGGCCCCTGGTCGGCGGCGCGGCGCGGCGTGCCCTTGTCGTTGAGGTCGATGGTGGCCCGGCGGCGGCGCGGCCGCTGCTGCGCGTCCTCGGCCGGGGCCTCGGCGGGCTCGGGCTGGGGCGCCGGGGCGGGCCGGGCGTCCAGCCAGTCCGGCGCCGCGGGAGGCTCCGGACGCTGACGGTGCTCGTGGGGCGCCTCGTGCCTGAGCGGTTCGGGGCGGGCCGGGGCCTCGTGGACGGCGGAGGCGCTCTCCTCGAAGACCGGTCCCCTGGGCTCGGGGCGCTGCTGTTCGTACCACTGGGGTTCGGGGCGCGCGGGCGGCGGGTCGGCCGGCTCGGCGTACCGCCGCGCGGCCGGTTCGGCGCGGTGCGCGGCGTGCCTCGGGGCCTCGGGCAGCGGCGCGGCGGGCGGCATCTCGTTCCGCTGGCCGGCGAACCTGTCACCGGGGGCCTCGAAGGCGCGTCGGGGCTCGGGCTCCTGCCGCGACGGCGCCGGACGGCGGCGCTCCTCACGGATCGGGACCCCGAACTGGTCGGTCTCGGTCTGGCGGGCCACGGGGCGCAGCGGGTCGTCCAACGGCGTGTCCTGCGCGGGTGACAGGCGGCGCGGGGCGACGTGGTCGGGGCGTCGCTCAGCGGCGGACTGCGCGTCCAGGCGGGGCAGGTCGGTGGTCTCACCGCGTCGCGGCGTGAAGGGTGTGACGTTGGCCCCGGGCGGCGGTGAGAGGGCCTCCAGGGGTTCGTTGGAGGAGAACCGGGCGGCCTCCTCGTCGGCGGGGGTCACACTGTTGTGTCTGGGCTCGTACAGCCAGTGGGCGACCCGCTCGTCGCCACCGTGCAGGAAGACCAGCTTGAGCTGCCAGGAGCGGTCCTCCCGCTTCCACGAGTCCCACTCGGCGTCGCCGGTCTCCAGCTGGTGGGCGCCGATCCGCTTGGTGACCACCTCCTCAAGGGAGGGGCCCGGGCCGGTCTCGCCATGGGAGCGCACGGTGGCGCGCTGGGCCTGCTGTGCGATGTACCCGCGCTCCTGGAGGACGGGTCCCTCGAACCAGCGCACCCGTTCGATGGGGATCCCGGAGATCTCGGAGATGGCCTCCGCGGTCTCGCCGGACCGGATGCGGGCCTGGATTTCCTTGGGGCGCAACGGATTCTCCACTTCGATCTCGTACTGGCCGAGCCGGGAGAACTGGCCGCGTACCGCGGCCCGGAGGCGGTCGTCGACGGGCAGCATGAATCGGGTGCCACGGCCGGTGCTGGCGAGCACCAGGTAGGTGCCGTCCTCGCTCACGGCCACGAGGCGAAGCTCGTGCATCGCCCTCCCTTTCGCGTCCCGTCGAGGGTCGGTCCGGTGGACCTTCCCCCACGTTCTCCAAGTCTGGTCGGCCGACAACGGTTCGGCCAGTACCGCGCCCGGCATGTCCGAACTGTGCCCGCCTCCCGGCCCGTGGTGGACACCACGGTGGGAGCCGCCCCGGGTTCGGGGCTCTTATGGTCACTTCCGGTGCCAATCTTGACACGGTGAACCTTCCGTGACCGGGAGCGATCGTGGGGGAATGTCGCGGATCCCGCACGAAGGCTCCGCCGTGATGGTATCCCGGGCGCCTCGAATCCCCCCAGGCCTGGGGAAAACTCAGATCTCGGACCAGGTCCCAACATGATGCGACCCCTCATTCGCAACTCGACACGCCGTTGGATGCCACACAGTGATCATTCCAATTTCATGGCGTTATCAGCGGCTAGTCGCCCGTAAGGTGAAGTTTCCACTTATGGGCTGTTTGCGAAGTTTGGGGTCTTCGGGTGTGTCTGCCCCACCACACACCCATCCCACGACCAAGTGCCCCGCCGCGCCGACCGCGGCCGACAGAGGGGGGAGGGCACGATGCCAAGACCCGATCACGAGGACGAGTTCGAGGCACGAGGGGAGGGCCCGGAGGAGGAGAGGGTCAGGAAGCGGCGGATCGACCTGAGCCTGGCCCAGGTCGCCGGAGCCGGGGTCGCGACGCTGACCGCCGCCACCGCCGCCTCCTACCTGAACGTCTACGGGACCGTCATCGGCACGGGCGTCATGGCCGTGCTGAGCACCAGCGCCGCACCGGTGATCCAGCACTGGATCACCCGCAGCGGTGAGCAGGCCAAGGGGCTCGCGGAGAAGGCGGAGAAGAAGGCCGCCCACCACACCGCGGTGCGCTCCCTGGTCGACACCGAGGCCGAGGCCCGCGCCGACGAACACCTGTCCGCGACCCGGACGGCCGCGTTCGAGCAGGCCGGGTTCGTGAGCACGGGGTTCGACACCGGCACCGGGACCGCCGAGCCGTTCGACCTCCCCGAGGACGACGACGCCACCCGGACGATGGCCATGCCGACCGTCGGGCGCGACCTGCCGGGCCAGACCGTCGCGCACGGTTTCGGCAACCCCGAGGACCTCACCCTCGTCGGCGGACCCGCCGGAGCGGACGCCACCGAACTCCTCCCCGCGGTCGGACGTGGCACCGGACACCCCTCCGACCCGTCCGGCCCCGACACGGACGACGAGGCCGACGACGAGCGCCCCAAGCGCGGCTGGCGCACCGTGGTCATCTCGGCCGCAGCGGTGTTCACCCTGGTCATGCTGGTGATCCTGGCCTTCGAGCTGGCCACCGGACGGTCGCTCACGGCCTGGACCCAGGGGCAGGACGAACACACCTCGCCCTCGCTGCTCGGCGGCCACTCCGCGCCCGTGCAGGACGAGGAGGAGCCCGTCGAGACGCCCGAGACCGACGGCGGCGGGGACCAGCCCGCCGACGAGGGCGACACCGGCACCCAGCGTCCGGAGACCGAGCAGCAGCCGGTCGGCCCCGAGACCGGGACGCCCCCGGTCGAGACCGACCCGGAGACGCCCGGCGGCGGGCAGACCGACCCGACCGCACCTCCCGTGGACGGGGAAGAGCCGGTGGACCCGGGCGGCGGAGAGGCACCCGACCCCGGGACCCGGCCCCAGCCCGAGGGCGACCCCGCCCCGGAGCCCGCCACGACCCCCGTCGGCTAGCCGGACACCGTCCCGACCCGGCAACGCCTACCCGAACACCTTGTCCAGGTAGGCGTTGCCGAACCGGCGGTGCGGGTCCACCCGGTCCCGCACCGCCAGCGCGTCGCCCAGACGCGGGTACACGCCCTCCAGGTAGGCGCGGTCGCGGGTGTGCATCTTGCCCCAGTGCGGACGCCCGCCCACGGAGGTGAACACCGCCTCCATGTCGGAGAAGTACGCCTCGTAGGGCGTTCCCTTGTACATGTGCACCGCCACGTAGGCGGTCTCGCGCTCGTGGGCGGTGGACAGCCACACGTCGTCGGCCGGGGCGAAGCGCACCTCCACCGGGAAGCTCACCCTGTGGTCGCCCCGGTCCACGATGGACCTGGCCTCCCGCAGCACGTCCACCAGGTGCTCCGCCGGGACGGCGTACTCCATCTCCACGAAGCGCACGTCGCGCACCGAGGCGAACACCTTGTGCGAGACGTCGGTGTAGGTCCGCGCGGACAGGGCGCGCGAGCTGATCTGGTTCACCGTGGGGACCGTCGACGGGAAGCGACGGCACACCCGGTTGATCCGGTCGAAGACGGTGTTGGACAGGAAGGCGTCGTCCAGCCAGCCCTTGAAGGCGGACAGCGGCGCGGCCGGTCCCTCGGAGACGTTGTTGCGCTTGGTGTTGGTGTTCCCGGTGTGCGGGAACCAGAAGAACTCGAAGTGGTCGTTCTCCGCGCGCAGCTCCGGGAGCCGTTCCAGTACCTCGTCCAGGGGCATGGGCGCCTCCCGGGCGTGCAGCAGGAAGGCCGGACGCACCGCGAAGGTCAGCGCCGTCACCACGCCGAACGCGCCCAGGCCGACCCTGGCCGCGTGGAAGAGGTCGGGGTCGCGTTCGGCCGAGCACTCGACCACGGATCCGTCGGCGAGGACCATCTCCAGTCCCACGACCTGACTGGCGAGGCCGCCCGCGTCTCGGCCCGTGCCGTGCGTTCCGGTCTGCACGGCACCGGCGACGGTCTGCACCGCGATGTCACCCATGTTGGACAGGGCCACACCCGCGGCGGCCAGCGCGTCGTTGAAGTCGCACAGGGGCGTTCCCGCCTCGACGGTGGCGGTCCCGGCCCCGACGTCGATCGACCGTACGCGGTTCAGTGAGGTGGGAGCCAGGAGCAGACCGTCGGTGACGGCCACGTCCGTGAAGGAGTGCCCGGAGCCGACCATGCGCACGCGCAGGCCCTCCGCGGCCGCCGAGGTGACGGCGGAGACGACGTCCTGGGTGCTGTCGGGGGTCGCCGTTCGGCGCGGGCGGGCCTGGTGGGTGTCGGCCCAGGTGTGCCACAACACATCAGTCATGCGGCGACATTACCCATCGGTCACTTCCGTGAACAGACCAGGAGTGTCGCTGGTCACGGAAGGTACGAAAGTCCCGTCACTCGGGCCGGGGCGGATCGAGGAGGTCGCGGGGAGCTGGTTTCATGAGGTGCATGAGGCCTTACGACGCGTTTCTGCTGATCTCCTTCGGTGGCCCGGAGGGCGAGGATGAGGTCATCCCGTTCCTGGAGAACGTCACCCGCGGGCGCAACATCCCCCGCGAACGGTTGGCGGAGGTCGGTGAGCACTACTTCCTCTTCGGTGGAGTGAGCCCGATCAACCAGCAGTGCCGGGACCTGCTCGCCGCGGTCACCGCCGACTTCGAATCCCACGGCATCGACCTGCCGATCTACTGGGGCAACCGGTTCTGGGAGCCGATGCTCACCGACACTCTGGAGCAGATGCGCAAGGACGGTGTGCGCCGTGTGCTGGCGCTGCCCACCTCCGCCTACTGCAACTGGTCCAGCCGGACCGCCTACCACGAGGACATCGAGCGCGCCCTCGCCGCGCTCGGTGAGGACGCCCCCGAGGTCGACCTGATCCGCCCGTTCTACGACCACCCCGGTTTCGTCGGTCCCCTGGCGCAGTACACCCAGGAGTGCCTGGAGCGACTCCCCGAGGAGCAGCGCGAGGGGGTGCGCCTGCTGTTCTCCGCGCACTCCATCCCCACCGCGATGGCCGAGGCCAGCGGAGGTCCGGGCCAGGGCTACGGGGAGGCGGGCGCCTACGGGGCCCAGCTGGCCGAGGTGGCGCGCCTGGTGGTGGAGCGCCTGGACCGCGCCTACCCCTACGAGCTCGTCTACCAGAGCCGCAGCGGCCCGCCCAGCCAGCCCTGGCTGGAGCCGGACGTCAACGACCGGATGGAGGAGCTGGCCGCCGAGGGCGTCCCCGCCGTGGTGGTCGTCCCGCACGGGTTCGTCTCCGACCACATGGAGGTCAAGTTCGACCTCGACGTGGAGGCCCGCGACACCGCCGCGAAGCTGGGGATCGGCTACGAGCGGGCGCTCAGCCCCGGCACGCACCCCGCGTTCGTGTCGATGGTGACCGAGCTGGTGCGCGAGTACACCGGCCGCACCGAGGAGCGGCGGCTGACCTCCCTGCCGCCCTGTGCCGAGGGCGGCGGCCAGTGCTGCGCGCAGCGCTGACCCCCACCCGGTAGCCCGGGACCGCGCTCCCGGACCGGTCACCCCCGCACCGGCGCGGTTCGCGCCGGCGGGGGACCGGTCTCAGGTTCCGAGCGCGAGGTAGTCCGTGGTCCGGACGATCTCCTCACGCTCGGCGAACGACGCGAGCGAGTCCGCGACGGCCGAGCTGTCTCCGTCGCGGACGATCGCCGCCAGCACGTCCTCGCAGGCCCTGATCACCGCCCGCTGGAGGTCGGAGGGGATGATGACGAGGCGGTACCCCAGCTCGGCCAGGCGTTCCCGGGGCACGACCGGGGTCTTCCCGCCGTGGAACATGTTGATCAGCTTGGGCCCGGGGACCTCCCGGGCGATCAGCTCGATCTGCTCCACGCTCTCGGGGGCCTCGACGAAGATGACGTCGGCCCCGGCGTCCCGGTAGGCGCGCGCACGCTCCAACGCGGCGTCCACCCCCTCCGAGGCGATGGCGTCCGTGCGGGCGATCACGACCAGGTCCGGGTCGGTCCGCGCGTCCAGCACCGCGCGGAGCTTGCCCACCATCTCGCCGGTGGGCACCAACGACTTGTCGTCCAGGTGACCGCAGCGCTTGGGGAAGGTCTGGTCCTCCAGGTGCAGCCCGGCCACGCCCGCCCGCTCGAAGAGCCCCACCGTGCGTACCGCGTTCACGGCGTTGCCGAACCCGGTGTCGGCGTCCGCGATGACCGGGAGCGACGTCACCGCCGTGATCTGCGCCAGCCGGTCAGCGACCTCCGTCACCCCCAGCAGGCCGATGTCCGGCACCCCGTGGCCCCGCGCGATCGCGCCGCCGCTGGCGTAGACCAGCTCGGCGCCGCTCCGTTCGGCCAGGCGGGCGGTGAGCCCGTCGAACACCCCCGGGGCGACGTGGGTGCCGTCCCCCTCGACCAGTGCGCGCAGCCGTGTGGTCGCCCTCATTTCCCGGGCCCCTCTCCTCGTCTCCAGGGCGTGGTCCGGTCGGCGCACGCCCTGGATACCGCTTGTATACAATCTGGTCAGAGCTTGGACCGGCAGGATGGACGATGTCAAGCGGCGTGGTCGGACGGCGCCGGGCCTCCGGCGCGGACCCGGGAGGAGCACGGGTGGGACAGGGCGATCTGGTGTACGGGCGGCTGCGCGAGGAGATCGTGGAGTGGGAGCTGCCCCCGGGCACCCACCTGAACGAGACCCGCCTCGCGGAACGCCTCGGCGTGTCCAGGACACCCCTGCGCGAGGCGCTGCACCGGCTCACCCGGGACGGCCTCGTGCGGATCAGCCCCGGCCGGGGTGCCTTCGTCACGGAGATCGCCCTCCGGGACGTCGTGCACCAGTTCCAGATGCGCGAGGCCCTGGAGGCCTACGCGGTCCGGCTGTGCGCCCGCGCCGAGGAGCGCGCCGTGTTCGCGGAGCTGGAGCGGCGGTTCCTGGAGTGGTGCTCCCGGTTCGAGGACGGTTCGGGGGTCGACGACGCCGACTACTACGCCCTGACCGAGCGCCTGGACGCCGAGGTCTCCGAGGGCGCGGCCAACCCCTACCTGGCGGACTCCCTCACCTCCGTCCGCCAGCACCTGCGGCGGCTGCGCCGCGTCGCGCGCCGCACTCCCGCCCGCATGGCGCTGAGCGCCCGCGAGCACGCCCTGATCTGCGCCGCCGTGAGCGAGGGTGCCGAGGAGAGGGCGGCGCGGGCCGCGTCCGACCACGTGAACAACAGCCTGCGCCACATCCTGGGCGTCATGGGCGGTGGAACGGAGGCCGCCTCCTGAGGATCCCGTCTCCCGGGCGCCCCCCTGTCAACAATGTTGACCGCCTCTGAGGTGGGGTGATTCAGGTCACCGGGAACGGTAGGGTCGGCTCAGACCACAAGTCGACCTTTTCGGGAGTAACTGTCTTGGTTCGTTCCTGGTATGAACTTCCAGAATACGTCCGTCTGCGTCGCGTGAACGGGCTGCGCCTGTCCCCGGACGGCACCCGCCTCGTCGCGCCCGTCAGCGACATCGCCCCTGACGCCAAGTCCTTCCGCAGCGCGCTGTGGGAGATCGACGTGGCCCCGGAGTCCGAGGGCGGGAGCGCCCCCCGACGCCTGACCCGCTCCACCAAGGGCGAGTCCAACGTCGAGTTCCTCCCCGACGGCTCGGTGCTCTTCACCACCGGCCGGGTCGACCCCGAGGCCAAGGGCGAGGACAAGCCCAGGTCCGCCCTGTGGCTGCTGCCCGCCAACGGCGGCGAGGCCCGCCAGGTCGCCTCCCGGCCCGGCGGCGTCGGCGCCTTCACGGTCGCCCGTGACTCCGGACTGGTCGCCTTCACCAGCAACCTCCTGCCCCGCTCCGAGGACGCCGAAGCCGACGCCGAGGCCAGGAAGGCCCGCGAGGAGGCCGGGATCACCGCGATCCTCCACGAGGCGCTCCCGGTCCGCTCCTGGGACAGCGACATCGGCCCCGACCACCCCCGCGTCTTCACGGCCACCCCGCCGGAGGACGACGACGCCCGCCTCGGTGAGCCCCGCGACCTCACCTCCGACGCGGGCCTGTCCCTGCTCGGCTCCGCCCCCGAACTGACCCCGGACGGCTCCACCCTGCTCACCGGCTGGTCCGTGCCCACCTCGGGCGGGGCCCGCCGGGACGAGGTCGTCGCCATCGACACGGCCTCCGGCGAGCGCCGCACCGTCGTCGGCGGCCCCGACACCGTGTACGAGTTCGGCGGCCCCCTGGTCTCGCCGGACGGCACCAGGGTCCTCACGCAGGCCAGCACCGAGGGCAGCTACGACGGCGAGCCCCGCGACGCCACGCTGTGGATCACCGACCTGGCCACCGGTGAGGGCCGCGACCTGCTGCCCGAGCACGAGCTGTGGCCCCGGGACTACGCGTGGTCGGCCGACTCCGGCACGGTCTTCCTCATCGCGGACCAGAACGGTCGCCGCCCGGTCTTCCGCCTGGACGTGGCCACCGGCGAACTCACCCGGATCACCGGCGACCACGGCGCCTACAGCGCCCTGAACCCGTCCCCGGACGGCCGCCACGTCTTCGCCCTCCGCGACGCCTGGGACGCCCCGCCCACCCCGGTCCGCCTGGACGCCGACGCCACCGACGGCCAGCCCGCGTACCTGCGCACCCCCGGCTCCGAGCTGACCATGCCGGGCACCCTCACCGAGATCGAGACCACCGCCGACGACGGCACCCGCGTCCGCTCCTGGCTGGTGCTGCCCGAGGAGGCCTCCGCCGAGTCGCCCGCCCCGCTCATGCTGTGGGTGCACGGCGGCCCCTACATGAGCTTCAACGGCTGGTCCTGGCGCTGGAACCCGTGGATCCTCGCGGCCCGCGGCTACGCGGTCCTGCTCCCGGACCCCGCGCTGTCCACCGGATACGGCCAGGACATGCTCCGCCGCGCCTGGGGCCAGTGGGGCCCGCGCACGCACGCCGACGTCATGGCCATCACCGACGCCGCCGAGGCCCGTGAGGACATCGACGCAGAGCACACCGCCATGATGGGCGGCTCGTTCGGCGGGTACATGGCCAACTGGATCGCCGGGCACACCGACCGTTTCAAGGCCATCGTCTCGCACGCCTCCCTGTGGCAGCTGGACGGGTTCAGCGGCACCACCGACTACCCGCCGGTCTGGGAGAGCGAGTTCGGCACGCCCCTGGCCCAGCCGGAGCGCTACCAGCTGAACTCGCCGCACCTGCACGCGGACAGGATCCGTACGCCGATGCTGGTCATCCACGGTGACAAGGACTACCGGGTGCCGATCGGGGAGGGGCTGCGCCTGTGGCGCGACCTCCTCCTGCACGAGGTCGACGCCAAGTTCCTGTACTTCCCGGACGAGAACCACTGGATCCTCACCCCGGGCAACGCGCAGGTCTGGTACGAGACGATCTTCGCCTTCCTGGACCACCACGTCCACGGCAAGGAGTGGATCAGGCCCGAGCTGCTCTAGGCCGTCGGCGGACGCCCGCCCCGGCTCCCGCCCGCGACACACGCGGACGCGCCCCTGGGAGGGTCCCGGCACACGCCGGGGCCCTCCTCCGCCGTTCACGGCGGCCGCCGTCCGCCGCCTCCGGCGGGAGCGCGGGCGCCGCATAGAGTTCGGGTGCGGACGCTCCGGGCACGACGGACCCGGGGGCCACGAGCGGAAGGGCACCCGTGACCACCATCCAGTCCCCCCACGATCCGGAGAAGCTGCGGGACCTCGCCGTCGCTGTCGCGGCCGAGGCCGGAGAGCTCGCGGCCAAGGGGCAGGAGGGCATCACCGTCCTGGACACCAAGTCCAGCCCCACCGACGTCGTCACCGAGATGGACCGCGCCACCGAGGACCTCGTCCGGGACCGGCTGCTCGCGGCCCGACCGCACGACGCGGTCCTCGGTGAGGAGGGCGGAGGGGTCGAGGGGACCAGCGGGGTGCGCTGGGTCGTCGACCCCATCGACGGCACCGTCAACTACCTCTACGGGAGCCCCGACTGGGGCGTCGCCGTCGCGGCGGAGATCGACGGCGTGGTCGTGGCGGCCGCCGTGCACCTCCCCGCGCACGGGCAGATGTTCGACGCCGTCCTGGGCGGCGGGTCCCGGCTCGACGGGCGGGACCTGTGCGCCCCCGAGACGGTCCCGCTCGACAGGGCGCTGGTCGCGACCGGCTTCGGGTACTTCCCCGAACGCCGCCTCCAGCAGGCCAGGGTGCTCACCGAGGTGATCCCGCACATCCGCGACATCCGCCGGGTCGGCTCGGCGGCGGTCGACATCACCGGCCTGGCCACCGGGCGCTACAACGCCTACTACGAACGCGGACTCCACCTGTGGGACTGGGCCGCGCCCGGGCTGGTCGCCAGCGAGGCCGGCCTGCGCGTGGGGGGACCGCACGGGGGACCGCCCAGCAACGACCTGGTGATCGTCGCCCGCACCGGCCTCTACGAGCGGCTCGACGCCCTCCTCGCGCCGCTCGGCGCCGACACCGACGGCTGACCCGGACACGGGAACGCCCCGGGTGCCGGTGGCACCCGGGGCGCGGGGGAGACGGGGTCGCGACCCCTCACGAGGAGGTGGCGCGCCCCGCCCCGACGTAGCCTGCCCCGGACCCCTCAGGGGGGCGGGGGACGGCGTCCGCCGCTCCGTTCAGGAGTGGGCGTCGACGCCGTTGCGGGCCGCGATGCGGTAGAGATCCTCCAGCTCCGACGCGTGGGTGTCGGCGAGGAACTCGTCCCCGGCGTCCCTCGCCGATTCGAGCGACCGGTAGGTCTCGTTGATACGGACCTTGATCTCCGCCATGAACTCGCCCATTGCACCTCTTCCAGGGGTAGGCACCGGGGCATGGTGGCGCCCCGGCGCAATCCGTATGCGCACGCCTGCGCGTGCGCACGAATCGAAGACGTCACGACCCTGTGACATGCGTGCCCGTCGCGGTCCGGGGCGGTGCCCGGTGTCCACGCGTGCGTCTCCTACCTCTACCGCACTGTGATCCAGGTCAAACCCCCGCCCCCCGCGTGTGACGGATCCGTGATTCCCCGGCGGGCGAGGGGGCGCTTCCGTAAGATGAAAAAGCGCCCCTCAGTGGGGCGCGGGCGGTCGGCGCTCCGAAGGCGGCCGCGCCCGCGTGGCCTTCCGGTCAAGTGACGGTAAAGAGTGTCGCAAGACACATTTTCCGAACAGGCCTTGTGCTTACTTGTTTCTTATTCTTGATGTGTCAGATTTGAGATGTGCGGGGTTGAGCCGTCGCCGACGGTTGGGGGATTCGCCGGCGGCGGCCGCCCCGTGCACAGTAGGGGGAGCCGCGAGGCTCCCGGCCCAGCGCCCGTGGCACACGGGGGCGAGGGGACAGAGGAAACCCGAGGGTTTACCGTCTCCTTACCTCCACTGTGAAAGAACGGTTGACGCGGCCGGGACCAAGAACGCCGCTGCCGGTGTGTTGGGGGATGCGCCGGCAGCGGCCCCCTTTTTGTTTCCAGACACCGAAGCTCCAGAAGGACTACCTTGCGCGTACTCGTGGTCGAAGACGAACGGGTCCTGGCCGACGCCGTCGCGGTCGGTCTGCGGAGGGAGTCCATGGCCGTGGACGTCGTCTACGACGGCGACACCGCCCTGGAGTACACCTCGGTCAACGACTACGACGTCGTCGTCCTGGACCGCGACCTCCCCGGTACGCACGGCGACGACGTCGCCCGCTCCCTGGTCACCGACAGCTACAACGGCCGGATCCTGATGCTCACCGCCTCCGACGGTGTCGAGGACAAGGTCGAGGGGCTCACCCTCGGGGCCGACGACTACCTGGCCAAACCCTTCGCCTTCGCCGAGCTCATCGCCCGCGTGCACGCCCTGGGACGGCGCTCCGCGCCCCCGCTGCCGCCGGTGCTGGAGCGGGGCGGCATCACCCTGGACCCGGCCAACCACCAGGTGCACCGCGACGGCCGCGAGGTCTCGCTCACCCCCAAGGAGTTCGCCGTCCTCCAGGTGCTCATGCGCGCCCAGGGGACCGTGGTCAGCGCGGAGGGGCTGCTGGAGAAGGCCTGGGACGAGAATGCCGACCCGTTCACCAACGTCGTGCGGGTCACCGTCATGACCCTGCGCAAGAAACTCGGTGACCCACCGGTCATCCAGACCGTTCCGGGGGCGGGGTACCGCTTGTGAGACCGGGGGAGCGACCGGAACCGGGACAGGTCGAACCCACGCGTCCCGGCGACACCGGGACCTGGCGCAGCCTGAACTCCGTCGCCCCGAGCGGGGACGGTGCCGAACGCTCCTCCGCGCACACGACCGTGCACGCCACGGTCCACCGCTTCACCGACAACCTCAGCCTGCGCGCCCGCCTGACGCTCATCTACGGGATGCTGTTCTTCGCGGCGGGCTCCCTGCTGGTCCTGGTCAACTACCTGGTCGTCGCGGTCCTGCTCAACGCGCTCCTGGCCGAGGAGAGCCCGGCGGAGCTGATCGAGAACAGCCACTACATCGAGCAGGTCCTCACCCACGTCACCCGGTTCTCCCTGCTCGCCCTGTTCCTCGTGGGCCTGCTCGCCGTGGCCCTGGGATACGCCGTGGCGGGCCGCGCGCTGTCGCCGCTCCAGAAGATCACCCGCATCGCCCGAAGGCTCTCCGAACGCTCCCTGCACGAGCGCATCGCCCTGTCCGGGCCCGACGACGAGATCCGCGAGCTCGCGGACACCTTCGACGGCATGCTCGAACGCCTCGACCGGGCCTTCGACGGGCAGCGGCGGTTCGTCGCCAACGCCTCCCACGAGCTGCGTACGCCCCTGGCGATCAACCGCACCCTCCTGGAGGTGGCCCTGAGCGCCCCGGACGTCTCACCGGACCTCAAGACCGTCGGTCAGACCCTCCTGGAGACCAACGCCCGCCACGAACGCCTCATCGACGGCCTGCTGTTCCTGGCCAAGAGCGACCGCGAGCTGGAGTCCAAGGCCAGGGTCGACCTGAGCGAGGTCGCCGGGACCGTCCTCAGCCAGCTCTCCGGCTCCATCGACGAGTCGGGGCTCTCCCTGCGCCAGGACCTGCGGCCCGCCCCGGTGGTCGGTGACCCCGTGCTGCTGGAACGCCTCGTGGCCAACCTGGTCGAGAACGCCCTCAAGTACAACGTCGACGAAGGCGAGATCACCGTCCGCAGCGGCATGTACGAGGGGATGCCCGCCGTCCAGGTGGAGAACTCGGGCAAGGTCATCCCCGCCTACGAGATCGAGGGCCTGTTCGAACCCTTCCGGCGCGGTTCCGGCGACCGCGTGGGATCGGGGCGCAGCGCCGGTCTGGGCCTGTCCATCGTGCGTTCGGTGGTACGCGCCCACGCGGGCGTGGTGACCGCGTGGCCGCGCGCGGGCGGCGGTCTGGTCGTCACGGTGTGCCTGCCCGTGCCTTCGGGTAACGGGACGGAGAACGCCGAACGTCGCTAGAGGTGGGGGCCGAGCTGCGTACCGCTCCGCTTCGTGGTATCTATACGTGTCCGAAGACACGCCCACCCCTGTCACGAGTGTCGACCTGCGGTGGGTATGCTTCCCCGGGCGTGGACACGGAGGGAATCCCTCCTGACGTGGGCATGTCTGGGTTTTCGCCCGTACTCGGGGGAGTGCTCCAGGCTGGTCCGGCATGTGGGCGCAAGCGTGTTTTCGGGTCTACGAGACACCCGGTGTCGGGTAGTACCGCAGGGAACGACCCGTGAGGGGCCACCCAACCTTGGCCGCCTCCGGTCACGATCCCGTCGAAGTGCTGCTGACCTGTGGACTGTGACCCGGGAGGGGGCACGGTCGGACGACACCGGAAAACTCGTCGGCCGATTCGGGCACAACTAAGGTCTCTCAAGCGTTACACCCGCGCGACGAGGCACTAAACGAGGGGGATGGAGTTAGCAGAGATGGCGACCGACTACGACAGCCCGCGCAAGACTGACGAGGACATCAACGAGGACAGCCTCCAGGAGCTGCAGGCGCGGCGCGTGGACAAGGGCACCGGCACCATCGACGTCGACCCCGACGAGGTGGCGGAGGGCATGGAACTGCCCGGTGCCGACCTGTCCGGTGAGGAGCTCGCCGTGCGCGTGCTTCCCCGCCAGGCCGACGAGTTCACCTGCTCGCGCTGCTTCCTGGTGCACCACCGCAGTCAGCTCGCTGAGCAGCGCGCCGGTCAGCTGGTCTGCAAGGAGTGCGCCTGACACTGGCGGCGACGGTTCCTAGACCGACACTCCACGGTATCCGAGGACGCTGAGGAGTACGGGCCCAGGACCCGATCGACCGTCGGACGGTGGCTCGCAGAACGACGGTGGACGGCCGACCGCACGTGGGTTGGACCCATGTGGTGGGCCGTCCACCGTCGTCGCGAGATGCCCGGCCGGGCGGGGCTCAGACCTCCAGGTCCCGCCCGCCGGAGCCGACCAGCTGCTTGCGGGCGGCGCGGACGGCCAGCACTCTGGCCACCTCGACGCCCACACCCGCCACCACGGCCCAGCCGAGGGCACGCCCGAGGCTGACGTCCGGGGACTCCAGGTCCGTGGGCGGTTCCTCACCGGTGGCGCGCGTCCACGCGAAGGTCAGGGCCTTGCGTGTGACGAACTCGGCCGCGAAACCCGCGACCATGCCGATGATGACCGGTGCGACCTCACCGTCCTTCTTTGCCATGTGAATCGTTCACCGTTCCCTAGTGCGTACGATGGTGCGCGCGGACGCGCGACGTCCGCTGGGGGAATCCTTTCACGCTGGCCCTCACGCCCGCAGCGGTGGCCGCCGTCACGGCCCGCCCCGTCGTCCCTGCCAGGGGTGGAAAAGCGGGACGACCAGGGTGCGCGGAGGGCTAATATTGCCCGCATGACCAACCGCTCTCATTCCTTCCGCATGCCCGACAAGCCTTCGCTGGACGGTATCGAGGCGAAGTGGGTGGACGTATGGGATGAGTCCGGCGTCTACCACTTCGACCGGACCCGCAGCCGCGAGGACGTCTACTCGATCGACACGCCGCCGCCCACGGTCTCGGGCTCGCTGCACATCGGTCACGTGTTCTCCTACACGCACACCGACACCGTCGCGCGCTTCCAGCGGATGAACGGCAAGGCCGTCTTCTACCCGATGGGCTGGGACGACAACGGCCTGCCCACCGAACGCCGCGTCCAGAACTACTACGGCGTCCGCTGCGACCCCTCGGTCCCCTACGACCCGGACTTCCAGCCGCCGCAGAAGCCCGACCCCAAGCGGCAGATCCCCGTCTCCCGCCGCAACTTCATCGAGCTGTGCGACATCCTCACGGTCGAGGACGAGAAGGTCTTCGAGTCCATCTGGCGCCGTCTGGGGCTGAGCGTCGACTGGCGGCACACCTACGCCACCATCGACGGCATCTCCCGCGCCGCCGCCCAGCGCGCCTTCCTGCGCAACCTGGCCCGGGGCGAGGCCTACATGTCGGAGGCGCCCACCCTGTGGGACGTCACCTTCCGCACCGCCGTCGCCCAGGCCGAGCTGGAGGACCGCGAGCGTCCCAGCGCCTACCACAAGGTCGCCTTCCACAAGCCGGACGGCACCCCGGTCCACATCGAGACCACCCGCCCCGAGCTGCTGGCCGCCTGCGTCGCCCTGGTCGCCCACCCCGACGACGAGCGGTACAAGGACCTGTTCGGCACCACGGTGACCACCCCGGTCTTCGGTGTCGAGGTCCCGGTGCGGGCGCACCACCTCGCCGACCCCGAGAAGGGGTCCGGCATCGCGATGATCTGCACCTTCGGTGACACCACCGACGTCACCTGGTGGCGCGAGCTCCAGCTGGAGACCCGCCCCATCATCGGCTGGGACGGCCGCGTCATCGCGGACCCGCCCAGGGGGGTCGACTCCGACGCCGCCCGCGAGGCCTACGCCAGGCTGGCCGGGGCCACGGTCCACACCGCGCGCGAGCGCACCGTCGAACTCCTCAAGGAGAGCGGCGACCTCGTCGGAGACCCCAAGCCCATCACCCACCCGGTGAAGTTCTACGAGAAGGGCGACAAGCCCCTCGAGATCGTCACCACCCGCCAGTGGTACATCCGCAACGGCGGCCGGGACGAGGACGTGCGCGCCCAGCTCATCGAGCGCGGCCGTGAGCTCACCTGGCACCCCGAGCACATGCGCCAGCGCTACGAGAACTGGGTCGAGGGCCTCAACGGCGACTGGCTGATCAGCCGCCAGCGCTTCTTCGGCGTCCCGTTCCCGGTCTGGTATCCGCTGGACGCGGACGGCAACCCGGACTACGACGCTCCGCTGCTGCCCTCCGAGGACCAGCTGCCGATCGACCCCAGCTCCCAGGTGCCCGCCGGGTACACCGAGGAGCAGCGCGGCCGGGCCAACGGGTTCATGGGCGACCCGGACGTCATGGACACCTGGGCGACCTCCTCGCTCTCCCCGCAGATCGCCTCCGGCTGGGAACGCGACCAGGACCTGTTCGAGCGGGTCTTCCCGATGGACTTCCGCCCGCAGGGCCAGGACATCATCCGCACCTGGCTGTTCTCCACCGTGGTCCGCGCCCACTTCGAGAACGGCAGCCTGCCCTGGAACACCACCGGCATCTCCGGCTGGATCCTGGACCCGGACCGCAAGAAGATGTCCAAGTCCAAGGGCAACGTCGTCACCCCGGTGGCCCTGCTGGAGAAGTACAGCTCCGACGCGGTCCGGTACTGGGCCGCCAGCGGCCGCCTGGGCACCGACACCGCCCTGGACGAGGGCCAGATGAAGGTCGGCCGCCGACTCTCCATCAAGATCCTCAACGCCAGCAAGTTCGTCATGTCGGTCGCCGGTGAGAACGCCACCACCGACCCGGCCCAGGTCACCGAACCCCTGGACCGGGCCATGCTGGCCGCGCTCGCCGACGTGGTCGAGGAGGCCACGACGGCCTTCCGCTCCTACGACCACACCCGGGCCCTGGAGCGCACCGAGCGCTTCTTCTGGGACTTCTGTGACGACTACCTGGAGCTCGTCAAGACCCGCGCCTACGACACCGAGTCCGCCGAGGGCGCCTCCGCCCGCGCCGCGCTGCTCATCGCCCTGGGTGCCCTGCACAAGCTGTTCGCCCCCTTCGTCCCCTTCGTCACCGACGAGGTCTGGAGCTGGTGGCAGGACGGCTCGGTTCACGCCCAGAGCTGGCCCGACGCCGCCGAGTACCGCGCCGCGGCCGCCGGTGGCGACCCGGCCGTCCTGGCCGCCACCGCCGAGGTGCTGCGCGCGGTCCGCAAGGCCAAGTCGGAGGCCAAGCTGTCGATGCGCGCCGAGGTCGACCTCGTCCGCGTCTCCGGCAAGCAGGCCGAGTCCGCCCGCGCGGCCTCCGGCGACATCGCCGCCGCCGGTCGCGCCGCGGGGATCGACTTCGCGACCACCGACGACGGTGATCTCAGCGTCGAGGTGACCCTGGCCGAGGCCGCCGAGTAGCCGACACGGGCGAAGACACCCCCGGGGGCGGGTCCGAACACGATGCGGACCCGCCCCCGTCGTTCCGGCACGCTGGACACCAAGGCAGAGCCCCGGGAGCGATAGGCTCGGCGAATGTGAGTACCTCATCCCTGGAAGCCGACCGGTTGACCATCGCGGTCCGTCGCCTGGACCCCGGCCTCCCGCTGCCCGCGTACGCCCACCCGGGTGACGCGGGCGCGGACCTGTACGCCGCCGTCGACGTCCGGCTCGACCCCGGACAACGCGCCACCGTCCCCACCGGTCTGGCCATCGCCCTGCCCGACGGCTTCGCGGCCTTCGTGCACCCCCGGTCCGGGCTGGCGGCCCGGCACGGGGTCACGGTCGTCAACGCCCCGGGAACCGTCGACGCCGGGTACCGCGGGGAGATCAGGGTGACCCTGCTCAACACCGACACCGACACCCCGGTCACGATCGCGCGCGGCGACCGGATCGCGCAGATGGTGATCCAGCGCGTGGAGCGGGCGGAGTTCGTCGAGGCGGACGCGCTCCCCGACTCGGTGCGCGGTGCGGGTGGTTTCGGTTCGACCGGGGGCCACGCCGCGCAGCGGTGACGTCCCCTCACTCCCCGGTGTGATCCCGGGACCTACGGAAGAAGCGGAGAGGTGAAGGCGTGTTTGGACGCCGCCGCAAGAAGCGGGACAAAGAGACCGAGAGAGCCACGGAGACGGAGGCCCAGCCGCAGCGGCGGGGCGCCGCGGGCGCGGTTTCCTTCGACAACGAGATCGAGCCGGAGCGCGCCTCCGAACAGCCCGCCAAGGACGCCGACCAGTACCGGCGGACCGGACCGTGGGACTCCACCGAGGACGCCCCCGAGGCCGAGCGGATGGACCTGGGCAGCATGCTCCTGCCGATGGAGCAGGGCACCGAGATCCAGGTGAACGTCGCCCAGGACAAGCAGAACAAGCAGAAGATCATCGGGGTCACCCTGGTCCGCGGCAAGACCGCGCTCCAGGTGCAGCCCTTCGCCGCGCCGAAGTCGTCCGGGCTCTGGGACGAGATGCGCGAGGAACTGCGCGAGCAGGTCACCCAGCAGGGCGGCAAGGCCGAGGACCACGACGGCACCTTCGGTCCCGAGCTCCAGGCGGTCATCCCCATCAAGGGGAAGAAGACCGAGGACGGCAGGCAGCTGGGCCAGCGGGTGCGCTTCATCGGCGTGGACGGTCCCCGCTGGGTGCTGCGCGGCGTGATCCGCGGCGAGGGCGCCAGCAAGCCCGAGGTGATGTCGGAGATCGAGCAGGTCTTCGCCAACATCGTGGTGGTGCGCGGCGAGCAGCCGGTGCCGCCCAACGAGCTGCTGCAGATCACGGTGCCCAAGAAGATCCAGGAGCAGATGGCGGCGGCCGCGCAGCAGCGCTCCGCCCAGCAGGCGGCCCAGCACGGCAACGTGGGCGCCTCCCCCAACGGTTCGGCGGCCGGACCGCCCACCGGTTCCTGAGTCCTCGCGTATCCGGCCTGTGGACAACCGTGCCCGGGGGTGCGCCGTTCCGTAGTGTGGGCCACATGGCTCAGACAACGAAGAACAGCGCTCCCCGGCCGCTTCCCGAGGACTGGGGACGGGCGCTGGCGGTGGTGGCCCACCCGGACGACCTGGAGTTCGGTGCCTCCTCCGCGATCCACCGGTGGACCGCTCAGGGCAAGGAGGTCGTCGAGCTCCTGGTGACCCAGGGCGAGGCCGGGATCGACTCCCTGGACCCGGCGGCCTGCGCGCCCCTGCGGATGGCCGAGCAGCGCGCCTCGGCGGCGGCCGTCGGCGCGTCCACCGTCGAGTTCCTGGACTTCCCCGACGGCACCCTGGAGTACGGTCTGCCGCTGCGCGCGGCCCTGGCCGGGGCGATCCGCAGACACCGACCCGACGTGATCGTCTCCATCAACTTCCGTGAGTACTTCGCCGGGGGAAGCGGGTTCAACCACGCCGACCACCGGGTGCTGGGTCCCGCCCTGCTGGACGCGGTCCGCGACGCCGACAACCGGTGGGTGTTCACCGAGCAGCTCGCGGAGGGACTGGAGCCCTGGCGGGGCGTGCGGTTCGTGGCCTTCGGCGCGGCCCCGGAACCGACCCACTTCGTCGAACTGGGCGAGGACGACCTGGCCGCCGGTGTCGCCTCCCTGGACGCGCACGAGGTGTACCTGGCCAACCTGGACGGCTTCGACCAGCGAACCTTCCTGAGAGAGGGCGCCGTGCGCTCGGGGGAGTGGGCCGGGGTGCCGCTGGCCACCTCCTTCGAGGTCTTCGAGACCTGACCCACCGCCTCTCGCGCGGTGGGGTTCCGGCCGGGGAGCACCCGACGCGAGACGGTGCAAACAGGGCGATACGGTGCGAAAGGACGTGGAGTCGCCCGGGCCGAGGGCGCTTACGGAGTCGGTGGGTCGCGTGTTCGGTTCGTCGTGCCCGCGTGTGCCCGACCACGGTTCGCGCACCGCCAGTGCTCCGTACAGCTCCGAGGCCCGGCGCCCGGAATCGAGAAGAGGCGGACATGGACAGTGACGGTGTCGGCGGCGAACGCGTGCGGGGACGCAGGGCCGTACGCGTCCTGGTGTGGACGCTGGCCGTGTGCACCGCTCTGGTGCTGGTGGCCGCCACGGCCTTCGTGGTCTGGGCGCTCGATCCCTACCGGGCCGAGCCGGAACCGCTGGCCCGGGCCGAACGGGACCCGGCCGTCGTCGTGGAGCGCGGCTCCGACGGCGTGCTGATCACCCCCGCCGAGAACCCCTCGGGGACGGGGGTCGTCTTCTACCCCGGCGCCCGGGTGGAGGCCGGCGCCTACACGGCCTCCTGGGCGCCGGTGGTGGCCAGGACCGGGGTCACGGTGGTCGTCCCCGACCTGCGCCTCAACCTGGCCGTGCTGGACTCCGCCCGAGGGGAGAGCGCGGTCGGCGCCGCCCCGGAGGTCTCCGAGTGGTACCTGGGCGGGCACTCCATGGGCGGGGCCTTCGCCGCGCAGCACCTGGGCTCCGACGACGGCGGCGTCGAGTGGGCGGGGCTGGTCCTGTGGGCCTCCTACGCCACCGAGAGCGCCGGGCTGGCCGACCGCGACGACCTCGCCGTGCTGTCGGTGGCCGGCGGACGGGACGGGGTCCTGCCCCCGTCGGAGGTCTCGGAGCGGAGACCCCACCTGCCGGGCGACGCCGACGTGAACGTGGTCGAGGGCATGAACCACGCCCAGTTCGGCGCCTACGGGGCGCAGTCCGGAGACGCCGAACCGGAGCTGACCGACGCGGAAGCGCACGAGGCCCTGGCCGAGGTCACCGCCGCCTTCCTCCAGAGGGACTGAGCCCGGCGGCGTTCACCCGGCCGGTCCCGGGTCCACGGGGTCGGTGATCCGGCCGGTGAACAGGACCGCGCCCCGACGGCGCAGCACGAAGAGGAAGGGCTGGTCCACGACGAACTCCTTGGGGGGCGGCGGGACCGCGGCCGACATCAGCATGACGGCGGCGGTGGCGGCGGCGCCCTCGGCTCCCTTCTCGTCCACGCGCAGCACCGCCTGGTGCACGATGGCGTCGACCTTCAGGGGCTCTTCGCTGATCCCGCCGAAGTCGGCGCCGTCCGTGGCCAGGGTGCGCACGTGAGCGGGGGTGGCGGCCAGGGGGTCGAGCAGGGCGGTGTCCGTCTGGACCTCGAAACGCGGCAGCGCCAGGCTCACCTGCTCCCGCCGACGCGCCAGGTACAGCCCGCGCAGGGTCCGCGGGGTGAGCGGCGGGATCGGTGCGCGTTCAGCCCCGGGGGAGTCCGGCACGATCACGTCCAGGGCCAGACCGTGCTCGCCCTCCAGGGTGACCATCCGCAGTCCCTCGTGCGCGGCGTGGGCCAGTGACCCGGTGCGCCGCATGGTGGGAACCCGGTGGGTGCGGTCCGGGGCGTGGAAGTCGCGGTCGCGTGTCCGGGAGGGCTCGAAGGGCTCCGCCCACAGCAGCCTCACCCACAGGGCGTTGACCAGGAGCATGCGGACGTCGGGGTGGACGGTGCCGGGGGCGAGCAGTTCGGGCACCAGCCCGCGCGTGACCTCCGAGACCCGGCCGTTGACCCGTCGGCGCACCCCCTCGGCGTCCCCGCGGAAGTCGACCCGGTCCACCTCGGCGTCGGACTGGCCCGCGACCCGCTCCTCGAACTCCGCGCGCAGCGGGAGGTCGGCGGGGACGTACAGGCCGTTGAGCGTGGCCAGGTCCAGCCCCTCGGCGGCCTCGACCGCGGCGTTGAGCGTCTCCAGGTGCCCCCGGGGGTCGCCGCTGTCCGGGGCGACGAGGTCCACCAGTTCCTTGAGGGTGTCGCCGCCCGCGCCGGTGGCCAGCAGACCGAGCACGGCGCCGACCGAGTACGGGGACCACACGTGCGAGCTCCCCTCCTCGACCAGCTCGGGGTCGAGCGCGAGGGCGAAGCGGAGGTGCTCCTCGTCGGGTGCTTCCTGCCGGGTGGTCATCGGGATGACTCCTCACGAGAGCGGGTGGGCCGCCAGCGTACGGAAGGACGCGGCCCCGGGCCAGCCACCGTGGTGAGAAGGGGCACGCCGCATCACCTGACAAAGGAGGGCAAGCCCCTACCGGGGCGGTCACGGGTTGACCGGAACGCCACTCCCCGGCTGTGACGGGTCGCATAGGGTGGTGCATCATGGCTGGCGGCCGTACAGGCCGCACGGCGACACCGGAGCGGGAGCGGGATGACTGAGCAGCAGCGGGCCTCCGACGAGGCGGCCCAGACCGACGAGCCGACGGAGAAGCCCGCCGTCACCGAGGGAACGGTCGAGGCGCTGGTCCGGACCAAGCTCGCCGAGGCCCTGGGCGGCAAGCGGGGCATGGTCGAGACCGCCATCCCCACCCTGACCTTCACGATCTCCTACATCGTGAGTGAGGACCTGCGGCTGTCGATCGTGCTGGGGGTCGGGGCGGCCCTGCTCCTGGGCGTGCTCCGGCTCGTGCGGCGCTCCTCGCTGCAGTACGTGTTCACCAGCCTCTTCGGCATCGGCCTGGCGGCGGTCTTCGCGATGCGCAGCGGCAACGCCGAGGACGCCTTCCTGCCCGGGATCATCTACAACGCGGTCTACGCGGTGGTGCTGAGTCTGTCGGTCCTCGTCCGCTGGCCGGTGATCGGCCTCATGATCGGCCCGTTCATCGGGAACAGGGAGGACTTCACCTCTTGGCGCAGGGACCCGGCCGTGGTCACGCTCGCCTCCCGGCTGACCTGGCTGCTCGTGCTGCCCTGCGTCATCCGGGTGCTGGTCCAGTACCCGCTCTGGCTCGCCGAGACCAACGACTGGGCCAACACCTTCGCCCTGTTGGGGCTGTCCAAGGTCGCCATGGGCTGGCCGCTCCAGGTGGCGGCCTTCGCCGGCATGGTGTGGGTGCTGGCACGCGGGCGCACCCCCCTGGCGCGGGCCGAGGCCGCCGACACCCCCGAGGACCGCTGAGGGACCCACGGGCCGCGACCTGGCCTCAGGCCTGGGGCGCGGCCTCCTCGCCGTCCTCCACCCGGTCCAGCAGCTCCTCCAGGGAGCCCAGCGCCTCCGGCTCGGCCAGGAACACCACGGTGTTGCCCACGGACAGGGTCCGCTCCGGTGAGGGCGGGCGCACCCCGCCCGGACCCACCACCGCGACCAGGGCCACACCCTCGGGCAGCTCGGCCGTGAGGTCGCTCTCGGGCCGGTCCGCGAAGGGGCTCGCCGCGTGCAGCACCGACTCCGCGATCTCGGCGCCGGGCAGCGGGGGCAGGGTGCCCTCCTCCGCGTAGTCCTCCTCGTCGGTCACGCCCTCGACCAGGTCCGCGATCAGGCGCGGCGGGGAGACCGCCAGGTCCACACCCCAGGAGTCGTCGAACAGCCACTCGTTGGCCGGGTCGTTGATCCGGGCGATCACCTGGTCGACGGCGAACTCGGTCTTGGCCAACAGGGAGACGACCAGGTTCACCTTGTCGTCGCTGCTGGCCGCGATGACCACGTCGAAGTCGCCCAGCCGGGCGTCCTCCAGGGTGGCCAGTTCACAGGCGTCGGCCAACAGCCACTCGACCTGGGGGAGGTCGTCCACCCCGATCGCCCGGGTGTCCCGGTCGATCAGCAGGACGTCGTGGCCGTTGCCCGCCAGTTCCGTGGCGATGGAGCGGCCCACGCTCCCGGCTCCCGCGATGGCGATCCGCATCTCACCCACGCCCCGTCTCGTCCTCGTGCCGACCGTCCAGCCGCCGGGTCAGGTCGGCCATGTCCCGGCTGTGCCCCACCACGTGCAGCACGTCGCCGTCCGCGATGGTCTCCTCGGAACGGGCCAGCGCGATGCGCCCCTGACGGACCAGGTAGACCACGCGCAGACGGAAGTCGTCCTCCAGCTCGGTGACGGTCCGCCCCACCCAGTGCTCCGGCGGGGTGAGTTCGTTCATGGTCAGGCTGCCCGAGGCGTCCTGCCACTCGGGCGCGGCGCCGATCCGGTCGTCCCCCGGCACCACGCGGCGCAGGATGGCGTCGGCCGTCCAGCGGACCGTCGCCACGGTCGGGATGCCCAGGCGCTGGTAGACCTCCGCGCGGCGGGGGTCGTAGATCCGGGCCACGACGTTGCGGACCCCGAAGGCCTCGCGGGCCACCCGGGCCGCGATGATGTTGGAGTTGTCGCCGTTGCTGACGGCGGCGAAGGCCGCGGCCCGGTCGACACCGGCGCTGAGCAGGACCTCCCGGTCGTGGCCCGCACCGCGCACCGCGTGTTTGGCCACGGAGGTACGGAGTCGGCGGAACGCCTCGGGGTCCTGGTCGATCACCGCCACCGAATGGCCCAGATCCACCAGGGTGTGCGCCAGCGTGGAACCCACGCGGCCGCACCCCATGATCACGATGTGCACCTCGTCCGCACTCCCGTCGGATAGCCGTCCACCCCCCGGGACACGGACAGACCCACGTGCCCCGGCGGTTCCACCTTGGCACACGACGGCCCCGTCCGCGTGTCCACCCCGCCCCCGCCGTGTCCGTACCAGCGCGGGTGGTGCCCCGGGGCCGGTAGATTGGGGTCGGTTGGTGGCTGTGCGCGCAGGGTCACCCGTAACACGACCCGACCAGCGAAGGACACAGCCATGACCCGTGTGGGCAACGAGATCGAACTGACAGTGGACGACGTCGCCCACGGTGGATGGTGTGTGGGCCGCCTGGACGACCAGGTCGTCTTCGTCCGCCACGCCCTGCCGGGCGAGCGCGTCCGGGTGCGTGTCACCGAGCAGACCACCCGCTTCCTGCGCGGCGAGGCCGTCGAGGTCCTCACCGCCTCCCCGGACCGGGTCGAGGCGCCGTGCAGGTTCTCCGGCCCCGGCATGTGCGGCGGCTGCGACTGGCAGCACGCCACCCTGGAGTCCCAGCGCCGGATGAAGGCCAAGGTCGTCTCCGACCAGCTGAGCCGGATCGCCGGGATCGACCTCGACGTGGAGGTCGAGGAGCTCCCGGGCACCCCGGACGGCCTCGGCTGGCGCACCCGTGTGCGGTTCTCGGTGGACGAGGACGGCCAGGCCGGTCTGCGCCGCCACCGCTCCCACGACATCGAGCCGGTCGACCAGTGCCTGATCGCCCACCCCGGCGTCAGCGAGCTCGGCGTGACCGAGGTCAAGTGGGAGGGCGTCAAGGACGTCGAGGCGGTCGCCTCCGCCACCCGCGCCGACCGCGCCATCGTGGTCACCCCGACCACCGCCAAGCTCGGCGTGCTGCCCGAGCTCCAGGCCTCCAGCGCCGTGCTCCGCCGGTTCAAGGGCGGTCGCGTGCAGTCGGTGCGCGGCCGCAAGGGCGTGCGCGAGGACGTGGCCGGGCGCGAGTACCGGGTGGGCGCGGGCGGCTTCTGGCAGGTCCACCCCGCCGCCGCGGAGACCCTGAGCGCCGCCGTCCTGGGCGGTCTGGAGCCCCGCGAGGGCGAGACCGCCCTGGACCTGTACTGCGGCGCGGGCCTGTTCACCGGTGCCCTCGCCGACGCGGTCGGCGCCGAGGGGCGTGTGATGGGCGTGGAGAACGGCGAGCACGCCGTGCGCGACGCCCAGTACAACCTCAAGGACCTCCCGCAGGTGCGGATCGAGCGCGCCGACGTGGCCAAGCAGATGCGCGAGTGGGCCGACGTGCGCGCCGACGTCGTGGCGCTGGACCCGCCGCGCGCGGGCGCCGGTGTCGAGGTGGTCCGCAAGGTGGCGGGCATGAAGCCGCGCCGGATCGCCTACGTCTCCTGCGACCCGGCGACCCTGGCCCGCGACCTCGCGGAGTTCGACCGCTCCGGCTACCGCCTGGTGGGGCTGCGCGCCTTCGACGCCTTCCCCATGACCCACCACGTGGAGTGCCTGGCCGTGCTGGAGCCCGTCAAGCTGGCCCGCCGCCACCGTGAGGCCGAGCAGGACTAGGCCGTTTTTTTGGATGCTTTCGCTGGTGGCGGCGGAGCCGCCATCGATGCGAGCGGCCGTCGCCCCTACTGTGCACTGCTACGCAAGCTCCGCAGTGTCGCACAGCGGGGGCCCGCCCGGGGTTGGCTGTCCGAGCTTCATCGGCGCAGCGAGAGGCAGCCTGGTGGTCGCGAGCGCGGAATGATCCAAAAAACACGACCTAGGACCCCGGACCGGGGCGCGCCCCGGCTGACGTCGTCCGGCGGGGAGCCGGACCGGAGCCGCACGAAGGGCCCGGGACCACTGAGGTCCCGGGCCCTCGTCGTGCGAAGGCCGCCCGCGCGCCGGACGGGGCGCGCGGGCGGTGGTGTCACAGGTCGGAGCACTGCCCCGCGACGGAGCCCGTGACGTCGTTGGCCGCACCGAAGTCGGTCACGGCCGGGTTGTTGCCGGAACAGGCCACGGAGCCGCGCACGGTGTTCCCGGCCAGGACCGGTCCGTAGCCGCCCGCGTCACCGGACCAGGTGTCGGCGGGCACCTGGGTGTTGTCGTTCAGCGCCAGCGCGCCCGACAGGGTGGAGCCCAGGAGCGTCACCTCGGAGGTGGTCCCGGTGATCGACACCGCACCGCTCACCTGGGTGCCGGAGAGCCGGACGGTGTCGGCGCCGGAGGCGGACAGGCCGCCCCTCAGGGAACCGCCCTCGACCACCAGCGAGGCGCCGTCGGCCACGGTGACCCTGCCGCGCACCTCGGCGCCGTCGAGGCAGACCACGCCCTCGTCGACCCGCAGGCCGCCGTTGACCGCGCCGCTCACGGTCTCGGTGCACTCCAGCTCCGCGCCGGGGACGACCGTCGCGGTGAAGGACTCCGGGGAGCCGATGTTGCCCGCCGAGTCGATCGCCCGGTGCTCCACGGTGTGGGTGCCCCAGCCGGGCTCGTGGGAGTCGACCTCGAACACGGCCATGGAGAGGCCGCCGCTGCCGAGGCTCCCGTAGACCAGGTCGTCGACGTTGGTCCCGTCCGGGGTGAACCGGAACGGTGCCTCGGAGTCCTCCGGCCAGCCGTAGTAGTGGTGCCAGCCGTCACCGTCGACCCGGAACTCACCGACGACGTGGCCCTCGCCGTCGTCCTCGGGGGACAGGCGCATGGAGAACTCGTTGAGGTACAGGTGGTGTTCGCCGCCCGCGACCGTGGCGGCGGCCTCGGAGAGCTCGCGCGGAGCGTTCGGGTCGGTGGCGTCCACGGACCAGGTGAGGGTCTGGGAACCCGGCCCCTCGGGGTCGGTCACCGTCGCCGTCAGCACGTGGTCACCGGTGCCGAGGTCGAACGCGCCCAGGTCAAGGGTGCGCCCGTCGGCGGAGGTGGACACGGCGGACCCGTCGAGCTCCCAGGCGACCTCCATGAGCCGGTCGGTGGGGCGGGTGGTCTCCGCGTAGACGACCTCGGTGGCGCCGACGGCGCGCTCGGTGTCGCGGTACCGGGTGAACCCGGCCTCGGCCGCGACGTCCTCCAGGGGCTCGCCCACGGTCCACGTGCGCGTCTGGGTCAGGGCCGCGGAGTCGCGGATGGCGGGGTCGCGGACGAACTCGGTGGGGTCCTGGACCCGGACGCTGACCTCGGTCCCGGGGGCCAGGTCGAGCCCGGCCAGCTCCAGCCCGCGTGCGCCGGAGGCGTTGGTCAGCTCCTCGCCGTCGACCGTCCAGGTGTAGTCCAGCTCGTGGTGGACGGGGTGCGGACCCTCGACCCACACGGCGTCCTCGGCACCCACCTCACCCTCGGGGGTGGACGAGACCGGCAGGGTCGCGCGGTCCCGCAGCCCCGAGATCCGGTGGGTCATCACCTCTCGCCCGACCTGGTCGAAGTAGTAGCCCAGGGTCTTGAGCATGGAGTGGTTGCTGGGGCGCCAGACGCCCTCGGAGTGGTAGAGGCCGCCCTCGTGCCCGTCGGGGTCGGCCGCGCCGATGGTGCCGCCGGACTCGCTCTCCTCACCGAGCCAGCGCCACCACTTGGCCTCCTCCTCGAGCATCTGCTCGGAGGTCATCAGGGAGTGGTGGGCGGAGGTGGGTTCGCCGCCGGTGTAGCGGCCCAGGCTGGTGTCCCGGAAGTAGTACGGGTACTCGTCCTGGAGCGCCCCCAGCGAGTGCGCCAGCTCGTGCGGGCTGATCAGCGCGGAGAGGGCGTTGCCGGACGAGGCGGTGGCCAGGCGTCCGCCCGCGCCTCCGTACGTTCCGCTGTTGGCCAGGGCCAGGATCTGCCGGTTGTTCGCGGACACCCCGGGGACCATGTCGGCGGCGGCGTTGGCCGCCGACGAGTCGACGGTGAGCAGACGCTCCAGGGCCGACTCGTCGCAGCCGTTGAAGAAGCCCATGCCCAGAGCGGTGTCGCGCTGCTCCCACCCGTGGGCGGGGTCGCAGTCCACACCGGACTCCGCCGAGGGGGTCTCCACGAGGTAGACGTTGAAGTAGTTCCGGTACGAGCGGAACGGCTCGATGCTCCACTGCACGTTGAGGTGCTGGTCCACCTGTTCGCGGAAGAGGGGCATCTCCTCCTCGGTGTAGCCGTCGCCGAGCAGGACCAGGTTGAAGCGTTCCGAGGGGTCTCCGGTGACCTGGAGGGGTACCACGGAGGCTCCGTCCAGGGGAGCGGCCTCGGCGGGGGTGGCGGTGCCGTCGAGCACGGCGGCCGTGGCCAGCAGGGACAGGGCGGCCAGGGCCGCCGCGGATCTGCGCAAGGGGATTCCTTAGTCAGGGGATGAGGGGGATGTTTGCCGGGAAGCGTACTGACGTTCGCACGCCGTCTACCAGGGAAAGGACCATAAGCACTTCGATAACCCCCCGCACGCCGACGGGCCCGCACCCCCTGGGTGCGGGCCCGTCACGGGTCGGTCAGACCTCGGTGTCGTCCGAGGTGTGCCTGCGGCGGCCGAAGTAGACGGCGGCCCCGCCGCCACCCAGAGCGAGGGCTCCGGCGGCGACGAGACCCGCCAGGGCGCCGCCGGTCACCGGCAGACGCTGGCCGGAGCGGCCGGATCCGGCGTCGGACGTCCCCCCGGTCCCGGGCGCGGGGGTCTCGGTCTCCCCGGGGCTGACCTCGGGCTCTGCCTTCGGGGTCTCCTCCTCGGCAGTCTCGGGGTCCACCGGTTCCTCCGGGTCCACGGGCTCTTCGGGGTCGACGGGGACCTCGGGGTCCACCGGCTCCTCAGGCTCGACGGGCTCCTCGGGGTCGACCGGGACCTCAGGCTCGATCGGCTCTTCGGGCTCCACGGGCTCTTCGGGGTCCACGGGGACCTCGGGGTCGACCGGTTCCTCCGGGTCCACAGGCTCCTCTGGATCGACCGGGACCTCCTCCTCGCCCTCACCGAGGCAGTCCACGGCGACCGAGCCCAGGGTGAGGTCGAACAGGGTCGCGCCGTCCGCCACGGCCGTGACGGAGGTGTACACCCGGCCGCGCCCGGCGGTGGGGTCGGTCGGCTCCACGCTGCGGATGGTGACGTCGGCGGGGCCGTGGCCCGGCACGTCGACCGTGGCCGTCACCTCGGGGGCGTCAGCGGTGATCGGGTTGCCGAAGACCGTGACCACGCGGTCGTTCTGGCCGGAGCCGCCGTTGATCCGGTTCTCCCAGACGAGGTTGCCGGAGAAGTCGCACTTGATGGAGTTCTGGAGCGTGGCGAACTCGACCGCGGGGCCGTCGAAGCCCGGCAGGTTCAGGGTGAAGCCGCCGTTGATGGCGGACTTGGCCTCGCCCCGGCCGTTGCCCGAGGCGGTGCTGTTCACGCGGGACTCGGTCGGCCCCCCGATGGTGAAGTGGTCCCGGACGCCGCCGGGGTCGGAGCCGAGGTCGGCGGAGGGGTACTGGCCCCCGATGTCCTCGTTGACGCTGATGGAACCCCAGTCGCCCCGGACGGACGAGCCGGGCACGGTGAGCCCGACCAGTTCGCTGCTGGCGCTCACGGGGAAGCCGTCGGCGTGCGCGGGTGAGGCCAGGCCGAGGGCCAGGGCCGCGGCGGCGGTGACCCCGAGGGCCCGGCCGAAGGTGGTGGTGTGTGTCAAGGCTGAGCCCTCTGTGGCGGCTGGGACGGATGCCCGGTCCGGACATTGTTGACAGAGGGAATCTAACCGCCCCCGAAGAGTGAAAGTTAACAAACCTTCCTATTTGTGGCGCGAACTATACCCGCAGGTCACCGCCGTCACAGGGGGCGGACAGGGGTGGCGCCCCAGCCTCGGGGCCCCACCCCTGGGGCCTAGCGACGACGGGGCGCGGGCACCTTCAGGACGGCCAGGCCCAGGGCGAGGACGACCAGGCCGGACCACGAGACCACGGGCAGGCGTTCACCCACCAGGGCCACGCCCAGCATCGCGGCCACGGCGGGTTCGGCCAGGCTCAGCGTGGTCGCGGTGGAGGCCGACGTGTGCCGCAGGCCGTGGCCGAACAGCCAGTAGGCGAGGAACACCGTGAACAGGGCCAGGTGCAGGGCGACCAGCGCGCCGCTCACCGTGGCCAGCCACGCGGTTCCGGTGGCCAGCACCACGGGCAGCACGAGGACGCCGCCCCCGGCGAACATCGTCCCCATGACCGCGCCGGAGGTGTGCCCCCGCCGGATCATCTTCTCGGCGATGATCGCGTACAGCGCGTACGAGAACCCCGCGACCAGGGCGAGGAACACGCCCAGGGCGTTGGTGGAGCTGGCGGCGCCGGTGAGTTCGGGGCCCAGGACGAGCACCGCGCAGCCGATCACCGCCGCCACGGTGGCCGCCACCCAGCGGGCGGTGGGCCTCGTCCGGTCCACGCACCAGGCCAGCAGACCGGAGAAGACCGGGGCGCTGCCCAGAGTGATCACGGTGCCCACCGCCACCCCGGCGTTGGCGACGGCGGGGTAGAAGGACAGCGGGTACCCGGCGACGGCGACCGCTCCCAACAGGAGCGTCCACCGGGTCCGGGCGTCGGAACCGGTGACCAGGGCGGTGGAGCCCCGGCCGACGAGGAAGAGCAGGAGCCCGCCGAGGACCAGCCCGGCGGAGCCGATCGCGGCCGGGTGCGCCCCGTCGGGCGCGAAGGAGCTGGCGGTTCCGGTGGTGCCCCACAGGACGGCGGCGCCGAGGATGGGCAGCGCGCCACCGGTGAGTCGGTGCGGGGTCGATCGCGGCGTGGCGATGGAGGAGGTGTGGTCTGGCACGTTCGTACTTTCCGTCTTGGACGCCTGGGAAGGGTGCGTTGACGGGCGCACGACGGACGGGGCCGCTCACCGGGTCGGTGGGGCCTCGGGGTCCGGGAAGGTCAGCGGGTGCGCCCGGTCAGGCGCACAGCGGCGGAAGGACCTTGTGCCAGTAGTAGTTCACGCCCCCACGGTAGCGTGCGCCGGAAGTCAGGGGCAGACGGGGTCGGCCGGTTCGGGGTGTTCGCTCCACCGGTTCGTCGCCCAGGCCGGGTCGGGGACGGTGTCGTCGGTCACCGGGAGCTCCAGCAGCTCCGCCAGCTCCTCTGTGGTGGTGCCGGGGGACAGCAGGGACTCCCAGTGCTCCTCCACCACCTGGGAGACGGTCTGCGGCGGCAGTCCGAGCATCGCGTGCGTCAGGCTCACGTCGAGCGCTGAGGGGCCGTAGTAGGAGAGGAACTCCTCCGCCGCCTCGGTGCCCTCGGTCCGGGTGGAGTGCTCGTCCGCCGACACCAGCCACGCGCCCAGCACGATCCTGGCCTGTCCCGCGCCCGAGCACGAGTAGTCGAGGTGCCTGGGGAGGCCGAGCACGTTCATGGTGGCCTCGATGGTCAGGCCGTCGCGGTAGTAGCTGATCTCGGGGTCCCACTCGTCGTACACCATGACCGTGCCCGGCGGCGGGAACGGCCGGGTGGAGTGCCCGAACACCAGCCCGCCGGTCTGGAACTCGCGGACGTCCCGGCGCAGGAGCGAGGTGCCCTGCCACACCATCGGCAGGCGGTCCCGTGCGCGCTCCGGGATCCGTTCCACCGTGGGGGAGAGCGCGGCGTGCCAGTAGTCCACCCACGACTCGTAGCCGGGGAGCGGACAGTAGGTCACGCCCTCCCGGACCCGGCAGGGGTCGGCCTCGGCGCCGTACAGGTCCCGGTCGGTGAAGGGCGTGTAGTAGGAGTAGGTCTTCTGCGCGTACACGTTGACGAACGCCACCCCGGCCAACAGGAGCGCCACCGCACCCAGGGAGACCGGGCGCAGGAGCCGCCTCCCGCTCCGGCGCGCGAGCGCGACCGCCAGGATCAGGGCCGCCAGGAGCGAGACGTGCAGCAGGGACACCACGCCGAGCTGGGTCACCGCGGGCTCGTTGACGGGCAGGGGGTCCAGCACCCAGCGGGCCACACCGTTCAGCCGCCGCAGGATCTCGTCCGCCCGGGCCCCCATGGAGGTGACCGTGTACAGCAGGTACGCCGGGACGAGCAGCAGCAACACCACGAGCGGGGTGTAGGAACGGGTCCACACGGCGCAGGCCACGGCTCCGAGCGGCCCGCACCAGCCCAGCACGAACAGGGCCAGCACCGCGGGAGGGCTGGCCGTCCCCGCGATCGGATACGGGCCGATCACCAGGAAGGAGACGATCAGGACGCCCACGCACACCGATGTGACCAGCACGGACGCCAGGGCCAGGGAGACCAGGCGGGCACGGGCCGACAACGGCAGCGCGAACCCCTCCGAATGGCGCGCCTCGCGGAGGGCGGGGAAGGTCGTGACCGCGAACATCACCGCTGCGAGCCCGAGGGTCTGGAGCTTCACCTGGTCGATCAGGTCCGACCAGTCGGGCAACACGGGTTGGTACGACGAGTACGCCAGCCCGACCAGGGTCGCGGGCACCAGGGCCAGGAACACCGGGCTCACCAGCAGGTGGCGCAGGTTGAACCGGGTCAGGGCCCAGAAGGTCGGGACGCCGATCACCGTGTACTGCCCCGCGCTCCGGTGAGCAGCAGGTAGGCGTCCTCCAGCGACGGCTCCACCGGCACGCCCGCCGCCGGGTCCGGGTCGCCGACGCCCTCGGGGACGAGCACCCGGTACCGGCCGTCGGCCAGCCGCCACGAGGTCACTCCCTCCTCGGGGCGCGAACCCTGCTCCCACACCCGCCCGCGCGCCCGGGTCACCAGCTCGCCGGGGGTGCCGTCGAAGATCACGCGGCCCTCGTCCAGGCACAGTACACGGCGGCACAGCGCGGACACGTCCTCGATCTGGTGTGTGGACAGCACGACCGTGCTGCGCACCGCCAGTTCGGAGACGAGGTCGCGGAAGCGGATGCGCTGCTCGGGGTCGAGCCCGATGGTGGGTTCGTCGAGCAGCAGGAGCTCGGGGTCACCGAGCAGAGCCGCCGCCAGTCCCAGGCGCTGCCGCATCCCGCCGGACAGACGGCGCACCCGGCTGTGCCTGCGGTCGTACAGGTCCACCCGGCGCATGGCGCGGCGCACCTCGTCGTGCCGTGCGCGGCGTCCGCCCAGCTCCTTGAGGACCGCCACGTAGTCCAGCAGTCCGAAGACGGTGAAGTGCGGGTAGAACGAGGGGAACTGCGGCAGGTAGCCCATCCGGCGCCGGATCTCGGTGCGGTCGGCGGCGCGGTCGGGGTCGCGGCCCAGCACCCGCATGCGGCCGCCGGTGGCCTCCAGGTCGGTGGCCAGGCAGCGCATCAGCGTGGTCTTGCCCGCGCCGTTGCGCCCCAGCAGCCCGGTCACCCCCGGTCCCAGTTCGAGGTCGATCCCGTCCAGGGCCCGGCGGGTGCCGTAGCTGCGGACCAGCCCGCTCACGCTGACCCGGTTCGTGGTCTCGGTACTCGTGGTCACGCCGTCCTGACCCTCCACAGCACGACGCCGACGAGCAGGGCGAGGGCCGTCGCCCAGCTGGCCTGCGCGGTGGGCGTGAACAGCAGCAGCGGGTCCAGTCCCTCGGCCGTGCCGAGCATGACCAGGGTGAGCAGCCACGCGACGCCGACGATCCCTCCGGCCAGGCTCAGCGCCACCCACCGGCTGAGCGCCAGGCACCCGGCCACCATGGCCAGCGCGGGCAGCAGCCAGAAGACCGCCTCCGCCAGGGTGGAGACCGAGGGCATCAGGAACGCCGCCGTGGTGCACAGGACCAGGGCGGGTACCAGGACCGCCGCCGTGCGCAGGAACAGGAGCCGGTACCCGGCCAGGGGGGTGACGGACGTGAGGCTGTGCGCCGGGTCCACCCCCCGGCCGTAGGCGAGGGCCACCCCGATCAGGGGCACGATCGGAGCGGTGAAGGAGAAGAGCAGGGAGCCGCGCGGCACCTCGTGCGCGACGACCAGGGCCATGGCCAGGACGAGTACGGTCGCGCCCAGCCAGGCGCGGTAGAGCTGCGGGGTGGCGGCCAGGAGTTTGGCGGTGTTCTCGCGCAGGCCGACCGCGGCCAGCAGGCGCTCGACCAGGCCGCGTCGGGGCTGGTCCACGATGTCGCGCAGATCGGCCCAGCTGCGGTTCAGCCAGTCCTGGTCGGAGGGCAGCAGGGCGCGGCAGTGGGCGCAGTGGGTCAGGTGGGCCTCGGCGGACATGGCGGTGACGTCGTCGGCCGTGTGGGCCGCGTACTGGTGGAGTTGGTCGTGGGTCAGGTGCCAGCTCATGTGGTCAGTGCCTCCCGTAGCCGCGCCTTGGCGCGCATGACCCGTGTCTTCACGGTTCCCTCGGGTATCTGGAGGATCTCCGCCGCCTCCCGCACGGTCAGGCCGTCGAGCACGGTGGCCTTGATCGCCGAGCGCAGTTCGGGGGAGAGCTCGTGCAGGGCGGCGCCCAGGGGGCCGTGCTCGATGTTGAGCAGCACGGTGTCCTCGGCGGACGCGTCGCCGATCGTCTCGTACGGTTCGGGATCGTTCTCGGCGATCCACCGGTTGGCGCGTTTGCGCAGCTGGGAGATGAGCTGACGGATCGCGATGGTCCACAGCCAGGCTCCGGCGTCGGTGTCACCCGGGCGGGGGGTGAAGGAACCGGCGTTGCGCCACACCGCCAGGAAGGTCTCCTGGAGCGCGGCGTCGAGTTGGTCGTTGTCGGAGCAGCGGTAGCGCAGCCGGGCCCGCAGCCAGGGGGCGTGCCTCCGGTGCAGGATCTCCAGGGCGTCGGTCTCCCCTGCTGCGACGGCGGACAGCAGCACGGGGTCGCCGCTGTCGGGTCCGTAGGCGGGTGCGCGTCGTCGTGCGCGGCGGAGAAGCTTCACGTGGAGGGCTATCGCGGGTCGGGGACGGAACGGTTCTGACGGGGGGCGGCCGAGTTCGGTCGGCCCTGACCTCGGCTTTTCCACAGTACCCGCGCGCCGGTTTCCGAACGGTCGGTGTGGTGGGAGAAAATGGGGCGTATGCGCCTGAGGATCTTCCTTGAACCCCAGCAGGGGGCCACCTACGAGGACCAACTCGCCGTCGCCCGAGCCGTCGAGGATCTCGGATTTGACGCTCTGTTCCGGTCTGATCACTATCTGTCCATGGGCGACCATGTCAGCGGGCTCCCCGGCCCGACCGACGCGTGGATCACCCTGGCCGGTCTGGCCAGGGAGACCTCCCGGATCCGCCTGGGCACGCTGATGACCGCGGCGACCTTCCGCCACCCCGGTCCGTTGGCCATCTCCGTCGCGCAGGTCGACCGGATGAGCGGCGGCCGGGTCGAGTTCGGCTTCGGGGCGGGCTGGTTCGAGGAGGAGCACGCGGTCTACGGGATCCCCTTCCCCGACTCCGCGCGGGAGCGGTTCGACCGCTACGAGGAGCAGCTCGACATCATCACGGGGTTGTGGTCCACCCCGGTGGGGGACACCTTCCGGTACGAGGGTCGGCACTTCCGCTTGGCGGAGGGCCCGGCCCTGCCCAAGTCGCAGCAGGGCCCGCACCCGCCGGTGCTGATCGGCGGGACCGGTCCGAAGCGCACGCCGAGGCTGGCGGCCAAGTTCGCGGACGAGTACAACGTTCCGTTCTGCTCGCTGGAGGACACCGAGGCGGCCTTCGGGCGCACCGCCGACGCCGTGAAGGCGTCGGGGCGCACCGCTCCGATCGTGTACTCGGCGGCCCAGGTGCTGTGCGCGGGGCGTGACGAGGCCGAGGTGTCCAGGCGGGCCGCCCGGATCGGTCGCGACGTGTCGGAACTGCGCCAGAACGGTCTGGCCGGGACCCCGGACGAGATCGTGGAGCGGATCGGCCGGTTCGCGGCCGCCGGGGCGGAGAGAATGTACTTGCAGCTCCTGGACCTGTCTGACCTGGACCACCTGGAGCTGGTCGCCTCGGCGGTGGCGCCGCAGTTGGACTGAGGGGGGTCGTGCGCGGGGGTGCCCGAGGGGGACGGCGCCCCACCCGATAACTTGATATCGAGATACAAGTTGGATACCTTGACATCAAGATAACAGCGGGGATCCCCCCACCCGCTCCCGGCTCGGGCCTGTGAGGTCGACCGCTTTTCGGCAGCGCGTCCCGGGCCCGTGAGGTGGTGCGGCCAGTCGGCCGCGACCGGTGACGATGTGGCGTCGTCGCAGGTCAAAGCGGCCCTGATGGATCACGGAGGCGATGGGGGTGCTCATCCGCGACCCCCGTGCCCCGGTGATCCGGTTAGGGCGGCCTCAGTAGGTCCCGCATCCGCTCCATGGGGCAGGATGCTGGGGACAAAGTGGCGAGATCAGGAGGCAGACACCGTGTCCGCGAACAGCTTCGGCGCCCGTGACACGTTGCGCGTTGGCGACGAGTCGTATGAGATCTTCCGGTTGGACGCCGTCAAGGGCTACAACCGACTTCCCTACAGCCTGAAGGTGCTGCTGGAGAACCTCCTCCGCACCGAGGACGGCGCGAACGTCACCGCCGAGCACATCACGGCTCTCGGCAACTGGGACGCCAAGGCCCAGCCCAGCCAGGAGATCCAGTTCACCCCGGCCCGGGTGATCATGCAGGACTTCACCGGCGTCCCGTGCGTCGTCGACCTCGCCACCATGCGCGAGGCCGTCCGCGACATGGGCGGTGACCCGGACAAGATCAACCCGCTCGCCCCCGCCGAGCTCGTGATCGACCACTCCGTCGTCGTCGACCTCTTCGGTCGCCCCGACGCGTTCGAGCGCAACGTCGAGATCGAGTACGAGCGCAACTACGAGCGCTACAAGTTCCTGCGCTGGGGCCAGACCGCCTTCGACGAGTTCAAGGTCGTCCCGCCCGGCACCGGCATCGTGCACCAGGCCAACATCGAGCACCTCGCGCGCGTCACCATGGACCGCAAGGGCCAGGCCTACCCCGACACCTGCGTCGGCACCGACTCGCACACCACCATGCAGAACGGCCTGGGCATCCTGGGCTGGGGCGTCGGTGGCATCGAGGCCGAGGCCGCCATGCTCGGCCAGCCGATCTCCATGCTCATCCCGCGCGTGGTCGGCTTCAAGCTCACCGGTGAGCTCAAGCCCGGCACCACGGCCACGGACCTCGTGCTCACCATCACCGAGAAGCTGCGCGACCACGGCGTCGTCGGCAAGTTCGTCGAGTTCTACGGTGAGGGCGTCGGCGCGGTCCCGCTGGCCAACCGCGCCACCATCGGCAACATGAGCCCGGAGTTCGGTTCCACCGCCGCGATCTTCCCGGTCGACGACGAGACCATCCGGTACATGCGCCTGACCGGCCGCTCCGAGCAGCAGGTCGCCCTGACCGAGGCCTACGCCAAGGCCAACGGCTTCTGGCACGACCCGGCCAACGAGCCCGAGTTCTCCGAGTACCTGGAGCTCGACCTCGCCGAGGTCGTCCCCTCCATCGCCGGTCCCAAGCGTCCCCAGGACCGCATCGCGCTGTCCGAGGCCAAGCCGACCTGGCGCCGCGACGTCCGCAACTACGTCTCCGACGACGCCGACGAGGCGGGCGAGGAGTCCTTCCCGGCCTCCGACGCCCCGGCCCAGGCCCCGAACGGCGAGCGTCCGCACAAGGCCGTCAAGGTCACCATGGCCGACGGCACGGAGACCGAGGTCGACCACGGCGCCGTCGTGATCGCCGCGATCACCTCGTGCACCAACACCTCGAACCCCTCGGTCATGCTGGGCGCCGCCCTGCTGGCCAAGAAGGCGGTCGAGAAGGGTCTGTCCCGCAAGCCGTGGGTCAAGACCTCCATGGCCCCGGGCTCCAAGGTCGTCACCGACTACTACGAGCGCTCCGGCCTGACCCCGTACCTGGACAAGCTGGGCTTCAACCTGGTCGGCTACGGCTGCACCACCTGCATCGGCAACTCGGGCCCGCTGCCCGAGGAGATCTCGCAGGCGGTCCAGGACAACGACCTCGCCGTCTCGGCGGTCCTGTCCGGCAACCGTAACTTCGAGGGCCGGATCAACCCGGACGTGAAGATGAACTACCTGGCCTCGCCGCCGCTGGTGGTCGCCTACGCGCTGGTCGGGTCGATGGACGTCGACATCACCACCGAGCCCCTGGGTATCGGCAAGGACGGTCAGCCCGTCTACCTGGCCGACGTGTGGCCCACCGCCGAGGAGATCCAGGAGGTCATGGACTCCGCGATCGCGTCGGACATGTACGCCAGCGCGTACTCGGACGTGTTCGCCGGTGACGACCGCTGGCGCGAGCTGCCCACGCCCACCGGCAACACCTTCGAGTGGGAGGGCGAGTCGACCTACGTCCGCAAGCCCCCGTACTTCGAGGGCATGGGCCAGACCCCGGCTCCGGTCACCGACATCTCCGGTGCCCGCGTCCTGGCCAAGCTGGGCGACTCGGTCACCACCGACCACATCTCCCCGGCCGGCGCCATCAAGCCGGGCACCCCGGCGGCCGAGTACCTCAAGGCCCACGGTGTGGAGCGTCGCGACTTCAACTCCTACGGTTCCCGTCGCGGCAACCACGAGGTGATGATCCGCGGCACGTTCGCCAACATCCGCCTGCGCAACCAGATCGCGCCGGGCACCGAGGGCGGCTACACCCGCGACTTCACCCAGGCCGACGCGCCGGTGTCGTTCATCTACGACGCCGCGCAGAACTACGCCGAGCAGGGCACCCCGCTGGTGGTCCTGGGCGGCAAGGAGTACGGCTCCGGTTCCTCGCGTGACTGGGCGGCCAAGGGCACCAGCCTGCTGGGCGTGCGCGCGGTCATCACCGAGTCCTACGAGCGCATCCACCGCTCCAACCTGATCGGTATGGGCGTCCTGCCGCTCCAGTTCCCGGAGGGCCACTCCGCGGACTCCCTCGGGCTGACCGGCGAGGAGACCTTCTCCGTCACCGGCGTGACCGAGCTGAACGAGGGCCGTATCCCCAGCACGGTGAAGGTCACCACCGACACCGGCGTCGAGTTCGACGCCGTGGTGCGGATCGACACCCCGGGCGAGGCGGACTACTACCGCAACGGCGGCATCCTCCAGTTCGTGCTGCGTCAGCTGATCGCCAAGTAGCGAGAGGCGTTCCGAGACCGCCGCCCGCGCCCAACAGGCGCGAACGGTGCTTCGAGGGCCGTCACCGTCCGACCGACGGTGGCGGCCCTTCTCGTGTTCCGGGCCTTCCGCGTTCAGACCCTTCCGAGTTCCGGGCTGGCCGAAAGCTCCCGATATGCTCTGTGCATGCCCTCGCCCCCCGGACCAGGTCCCCTCCCTCGGCGCGCGGACCTGCTCCGACGCGCCCTGGCGCTCTGCGCCGCGTCACTGTTCGCGGTGCTCGCCACCGCGCCCGCCGCCCGGGCCGAACCCCCGCCCGAGGCGGTCGAGGCCCACGAGGACACCAGGACCCCCGCCGAGTACTACGCGGACGAGCTCGCGGAGCGCCCCGAGGGCGCCGCCGTGATCGTGGACGACGCCATGGCGGGCCTCGTGGACACGGCCGAGCTGGAGGGGGAGCTGCACGCCCTCTTCTCCACCCTCGACGTCCCCTACTACGTGATCGCCAGCCCCTTCCCCGGCACCGGGTCGGACTGGGGCACCGGTACGGTCCTGCCCGTGGTGGTGGACCGGCTCGACCGCGACGGCGTCTACGTGCACCTGCGGCCCGACACCCTCATGCAGGAGGTGCTGGTCCGCGGCTACGACCTCCCTGCCGAGGAGAGCGCGCGCTCGCTGAGCGGCGACCCCAGGCTGGAGTACGACTCCGCCCCCGACGAGGTCGCCGCCGTCCTCGTGGAACACCTCCGGGGCGAGGCCCCCGCGCCCGCACACGGCCACGAGGGGAGGAGCGACCCCGGCGCGCTGACGGTCTTCTGGCAGGAGTTCCTCGACGACGTCGACCCCACCCGTTCGGTCGGCGCCGAGAACCTCGGCACCCTCTCCGGGCTCTCCGCCGGATTCCTGCTCGGCACGGGCGTGATCTGGGTGTGGTGGCGCTCCGTGCGCGGCCGTCGGCGGCGCCACGAGGTGACCGTCGTGGCCGTGCTCACCCTGGCCCTGGCCGGTGCCGCCGTCGCCGGTCCCCACGCCTACATGATGAGCGTGCCCGAAGGGGGAGTGGAGACCGCCTGGCAGACCCCGGACGTCCAGTCCGTCCCGCCCTACGTCGCCAACACCGAGCGGGTCGAACGCCTGGTCTCCGAGACCGGATCCGCGCCGCTGTACGTGGCGCCGCTGGTCACGATGGACCGCACCGGCCTGGCCGCCACCGCCGAGCGGTTGGAGGACACGCTGGAGGACACCGGTATCCCGGTCCGCGCCCTGGTGATGTCGATGAGCCCGACCGACGAGTCGGAGGGCGACCCCGAGGTGCTGGCGTACTCCCTGGCCGCGCTCACCGAGGAACCCTCCGTGTACCTGGTCGCCACCGCGGACTTCGAGGGGCGGGTCCAGATCGCCGCCGGGACCGCGGGCCTGGGTGTCGACTCCTACGAACTGAGCACGGCGGTCCGGGACGTGACGGGCGACACTCCGGCCGAGGCCGTCGAGGCCGCGCTGCCCGCCCTCACCGCGCTGTCCACCGACCCCGGCCAGCCCGACACCGAACCCCTCTTCGCGTACTCCTACGACGAGGACCCCGGGCCCAGGTCCGAGCGCTTCCTCGGTGACGGCTTCCTGCCCTGCCTCCTCGTGGTCGGACCCCTGCTCTCCGGGATCGCCTTCGGCCTGCTGCTCCTCCTGGTGGCCACCGTGCGCGCCGTGCGCGGGGGCACGGTCGGCGGTCGGACGCGGATGAGGGCACGCACACTGCGCCGACTCGCGTTGTCGGAGACCCGGGCCATGGTCCGGGAGCTGGAGGAGGCCGGGAACGGCGAGGTCCCCGCGTCGGCCATGCGCGACGCCGACGCCGCACTGGTCGTGCTCCGGCGCCCCACGGACTCCCTCGACCTCCTCGGGGCCACGGTCCTGGCCCGGCGCGCCCGCGCGGGCATCTCCGGCGACCCCGGGGCCGGACGGCGGCCGGTCTGCTCGGCCAACCCCCTGCACGGCCGGGCGGACCGGGTCGGCAGGGTCGCGGTCGTCCAGGGGCGCCGCCCGCTGTGCGACGCCTGCCTGGAACTCCAGAACGACGCCCGTACCGCACGCGTGCTGGAGCTGCGGATCGGCGGGGCCTGGGTCCCGCACCTGAGCCTGGACCGCGTCTGGGTGCACACCAACTACGGATCGACGCAGCGCGGCCTCGTCGACGGGATTCTGGAGGAGAGCGATGCGTAGGTTCGAGGTGCCCACCGTCCTGGGCGCGGTCCTGGCCCTCACCCTCATGGGGGCGGCGCCCGTCGCCGCCGCGCCGGACGACACCGTGCGGGAGAACGCCTCCGAGGCGATCACCTCCGCCCTGGCCGAGTCGCCGGTCCACGTCGACCCCGCCTACTCCGGTGCCCTGCCCGAGGAGGTCCGCCAGGAGACCGTCGAACTCATCGAGGACTCCGACCTGCCCCTGTACGTGATCGCGGTGCCGATGGTCGCAGGGGACACCTGGGACGGCGACCCCGAGAACCTGGCCGTCCTGGTCCACGACCGCATGGGCGGGGGCCGGGCCCACATCCTGGTGTTCGCCAACGACCGCATGCACGGGTGGGACTACGGGGGCGGATCGGACCTGCGCGCCCACTACGGGGCCCTCACCTCCGCCTATGCCACGGAGTTCGACGGCAACCTCGCCGAGCTGGTCGAGGTCTCGGTGGAGTCGGCCCTGTCCGAGGACCCCGAGGCCGCCTACACCGCCGCCAGCGAGGCCTACGACGAGCAGCGGGACGACGCCGCCGGGCCGCTGTCCGGGTTCTGGCGGGGCGACGGCACGGGGGCGCCCGGCTGGCTGTGGCCGTCCGTCGCCGCCCTGGCGCTCGTCCTGGCCGTCGGCGCGGTCTGGCGGTCCCGCCGGGCCAGGGTGCCCTCGCTGCCGGCCCTGGCCGTCACCCAGCACGCCGGGTTCGACAACGCCGACCGCGCCGCTCTGGACCGGCTGGTCGAGCGGGGCGCCACCGACCTCGTCGAACTGGGGGAGCGGCTGGGCCAGCTGCGTTCGCGCTCCCAGAGCGAGGAGGCCACCCGGCTTCTCCAGCACGCTCTGGACGCCCGTTCCGCCGCCGCCAAGGTCCACGACCGCATGCTCGCCACCGAACCCGCGCTGCCCGACGCGGTCGGGGTCCTCGTCCTGCTCGACATGGCGGAGGACGCCATCCTGCGCAGCCGGTCCCGGTCCCGCAAGCCCCGGGTGCACTGCTACGCCAACCCGCTGCACGGCACCGCCACCAAGCAGACGGACTGGCGCGAGTTCGGCGGCACCCGGACCGTCCGCGTCCCGCTGTGCGCGGAGTGCGCCAAGGCGGTCCGGGAGCGGCGCCGTCCCCGGGTGCTCCCCGACCACCACCGGGGGAGTGAGGTGCCCTACTACGAGGTGCCGGCCGACGAGAGCGTCTGGTCGGCCACCGGCTACGGGGCCCTGCGCGACGACCTGGTCGATCGGGTCCTGCGCGGCGACCACACCGGGGCCCGGAGGTAACGGCCGGGCATCGGATGGGAGGAGACCGGAACCGGGACCGTGTACGGGCGGTCAGTTCCCTGTGGCACCCTGACATGGCGCCCCGCTCGGGGCCCGAGAACGACGTACGAGAGACGGGGCGGGCTGTGGACGACCCTCAGGACCAGGCCATGCGAGTGGAGGAGGTCGGAGGCTTCCGGCTTCTGCGTTCCCTGGGGCGTGGCGGTTTCGGGGAGGTGTTCCTCGGTGAGGCCGGGGACGGCACCCTCGCCGCGGTGAAGCTCCTGCACGCCAGCTGGTCCGGCGACGCCGACATGCGGCGCCGCTTCGCCGCCGAGGTGGATCAGGCCCGGCGGGTGAGCGGGTTCTGCGTCGCCACGATCCTGGACGCCGACCCCGACGCGGCCCAGCCGTGGATCGCCACCGAGTTCATCGACGGCCCCACCCTCCAGGCCTCCGTCGAGGCGGACGGCCCGCGCACGGGAGTGGAGCTCCAACGCCTGTCCGTGGGCACCGCGACGGCCCTGGCCGCCATCCACGCGGCGGGGGTGGTGCACCGGGACCTGAAACCGGACAACATCATGCTCGCCTCGGACGGGCCCCGGGTGATCGACTTCGGGATCGCCCGCGCGGTGGAGTCGACCTCGGTGACGGCCAGCGGGGTGGTCGGCACCATCGGGTACATGGCGCCCGAGCAGCTGGAGGGCGCCCGGCTGACCGCCGCCGTGGACGTGTTCGCCTGGGCCTCGGTGATGGTGTTCGCCGCCACCGGCCGCGAGGCCTTCTCCGGTCCCACCCAGGCCTCGCGCATCGCCCGCATCCTGGGCGGGGAACCCGACCTCGCGGGCCTGGAGGGCGCGTTCGCCGACATCCTCCGGGTCTGCCTGGACAAGGAGCCCTCAGCTCGGCCCGACGCCGAGACCCTCATGCGGTGGATCATCTCCGCTCCGGCCGGTCCCGGTCCGGTCCGCGCCGCCGGAACCGGTGGGAACCACGCGCCCACGACGGTCGCCCCCGGTACGGACTCCGACCGCACGCACACCGAGGTGGCGCCCTCGTCGGAAGCCCGCACCCGCGTCGGCGTCGACCGCACCAGGGTCGCCGGTCCACCGCACTCCGGCGGGCCCCCCGTCGACCCCACCAGGGTGGGCGGGGCCGCCCATGCCGCACCCACCCGCACCTACACACACATGGCTCCCTCGGACGCGCCGGAGGGGCAGGTCCGCGCCCAGCCGTCCGGGCCGTATCCGTCGGCCCCCGGCGGGGCGTACACCCCGCCCCCGAGCGGCGCGTACCCCTCGGGCGCCTCGGGCGCCCACCCCTCTCCCAGCGGGTACCACGCCTCGAACAGCGGCCACTTCGGGGCGCCGCCCTACCATTTCGTCAGCCTCCGGTTCCACGACCCCGCCCACCTGGCCGAGGCCATGCAGCAGAACTGGGGCGCCGCGGTCAAGGTCTTCAGCGAACCCGGTGAGCGCGCTGCCCTGGGCGCCTGGCTCATGGACGACCTGGGCGACACCAGTGTCGACCGCTCCCTGTTCCGGCGCGAGGTCCGGGACGCCAACCTCGCGGTCGCCTCGTTCGTCGCCCAGGTCCGCCCCGACCTGCCGCCCGTCTTCCGTGGCCGGGGCGTGTCCCTGGCCGAGCTCCGGGCGCTGTTCTCCGACCCCGGTCCGCTCCTGACCGGCGCCCCGCTCAGCAACGAGATGGTCCTGCTGGCCCGTCCCGAGCTCCTGCGGATCATGAGCGCCCACCAGGGCCCCGAGAGCGTCGAGTACCAGCGGCTCGCCGAACACCTCGACCGCGGCGAGAACGCCGGCACCCTCCTGCACGGACAGCTCTCCCAGCAGCTCGTGGGATGGCGGTCGAGCCAGCCCAACGTCAACCCGGCACTGGTCCTGGCCTTCCTCCTGAACCCGCGCCTGATGGTCCCGCCCGACGACAACGGTGACTCCGGTGTCGCCGAGTGGGTGGACATCCTGTGGCAGCGCGTGTCGAACACCGGCACTCCCGAGAGCGCCGGGTACGCGGCGGCGGTCTACGGCTCCCTGGGCACCCTCCAGGCCCTGGCCAGGCAGCGCCGCTACTGGGAGAGCCGCTACGCCGAGGTGTCCACCACCCACGAGGAGCTCGTGGGCAAGGTGGAGCTCCAGACCCGGACCGGTCGGATCATCCACTGGTGCCGGATCTCCCTCATCGGCCTCCCCCTCGGCCTCTTCCTCGCCGTGATGCCCGTGTGGGACGTGGTCGCCGACCTCATGATGTGGGTCGCGCTGCTCGGCCTCGTCGGCCTGGTCGGCGCCTTCATGACACGTCTGGTGCTGTGCGGACCCGCCGACCGCCGTCGGCAGCGGCTCATGGACCTGCACAACTCCAACCACCAGCTGCCCCAGCTGACCAGCGGCGTGGAGCGCATCCGCACCGACCTGGCCCAGGCGCGCAGAATCACCTCCGGCTGAGCCCTCCGGCGGGCCCGGGCCCCGCCGTTCGGACGACAGGACAAGAGAAGAAGGAAGGACGCGCTCGTGGACGAGACCACGGACTTGACGCCCGCCCCCCGCGCGGTCGGTCCGTACACCCTGACGCGATCGCTGGGCAGGGGCGGTTTCGGGGAGGTGTTCCTCGGTGAGGCCGGGGACGGCACCCGGGCCGCCGTCAAGCTCCTGCACGCCAACTGGTCAGGCGACGCCGACATGCGGCGCCGCTTCGCCGCCGAGGTGGATCAGGCCCGGCGGGTGAGCGGGTTCTGTATCGCGACGATCCTGGACGCCGACCCCGACGCGGAGCAGCCCTGGATCGCCACGGAGTTCATCGACGGGCCCACCCTGCACCGGGCCGTGACCGTCGAGGGCCCCCGCACCGGCGCCGAGCTCCAGCGCCTCGCCGTCGCCACGGCCACCGCCCTCGCGGCCATCCACGCGGCGGGGGTGGTGCACCGGGACCTGAAGCCGGACAACATCATGCTCGCGTCGGACGGGCCCCGGGTGATCGACTTCGGGATCGCCCGCGCGGTGGAGTCCACCTCCGTGACCGCCAGCGGCATCGTCGGCACGGTCGGGTACATGGCGCCCGAGCAGCTGGAGGGCATGCGCCTCACCGCGGCCGTGGACGTCTTCTCCTGGGCCTCGGTGATGGTGTTCGCCGCCACCGGCAGGGACGCCTTCCACGGCCCCACCCAGGCCGCGCGCATCGCCAGGGTGCTCTCCGGGGAACCCGACACCGGGGACCTGTCCGGGCCCCTGCTGGACACCATCCTGGCCTGCCTGGACAAGGACCCGAGGCGGCGCCCGGACGCGCCCGCCCTCCTGCACCACCTGGTCGCGGGGACCGCTCCCGGTCCCGCCGGTCAGTCCTCGGGGCCGTCCCCCGCCCCGGGAGGGGACGCCCCCCGGACGCCGTCCCAGGACCCCCCGCCCCACCACGCGGCCGCACCGCCCTCGGGCAGACCCGCGTACCTCACCCCGCCGCCGTCCCTGGTCCGGCTCCAGAACTCCTACGGCCCTCCCGCACCCGACGCCGACGCCGACGGGGAGGTCCCGCCCTACCGGTTCGCGGGGGTGCGCTTCACCCGGATCGAGCCGCTGGCCGCCGCCATGCAGGAGCACTGGTCGGAGGCGGTCATGATCCTCGGGGACCCGGCCGAGCGGGCCATGCTCGGGTCCTGGGTCATGAACGACATCAACGACACCAAGGTGGACCGCTCCCTGTTCCGCCGCGAGGTCCGGGACGCGAACATGGCCGTGGCCTCCTTCGTCGCCCAGGTCTGCCCGGAGCTGCCACCCCTCTTCCGGGGGCACGAGCTCACCCTCGCCGGGCTGCGGGAGCTCTTCCACGACCCGCGTCCGCTCATCACCGGAGGGCACGAGGCCAACGAACTCATGCTGCTGGCCCGCCCCCAGCTGCTGCGGCAGATGGCGGAGCACCGGCACGCGGACGGCCCGGAACTGCGCCGACTGGCCCGGGACGTCGAGGAGGCCGAGCGGACCGGGATGGCCTTCCACCGGGAACTGGCCCAGAACCTCAACGGCTGGCGCGGGTTCGAGGGACGGATGGACCCGGCTCTGGCGCTCACCTTCCTGCTCAACCCGGAGCTCATGGTGCCCCCGGACCCGGGGGACATGCCCGGCGCCCTGAACTGGACGAGCGCGCTCTGGTCACGCGTCGAGCTCTCCTCGGGAGCCCGACGGGCGGGGTACGCGGCGGCTGTCTACGGTTCGCTGTCCGCCGTCGTGACCCTGATCCGGCAGCGCCGGGTGTGGGCGGAGCAGCGGGAGTCCCTGCGCCGTGAACACAGTTCGCTGACCGCGGCGGTCTCGGAGTCGGGGCAGATCTCCAGGATCAGGACGGCGTTCGTGGTGGCGGCCGTCGTCTTCCTGTTCCTGTCCCTGGTCCTCGGGGCGGGGCTCAACGGGTCGGGCCTGGGGATGCTCTTTTTCCTGTCGTCGCTCGCGGCGGGGAGCGTCGCGCTGATCATGAGGTTCAGGGAGAACGGGAGCTTCGGGGGGTCCTCCGCCCGGGAGGCGCGTGACCTGCGCCTGCGCAACATCCCCCTCCAGGGTCAGGCGCTGGCGGCGGGTCTGCGGACGATGGACGCCGACGTCCGGCGCGCCCGCGAACTCTGCTCGCGGCCGCCCGCCAAGGACTACTGAGGGCCGTTCCCGACCAGCAGGTCGGCGCGTTCACGAGGCGGGTCGCAGGCGTACAGGGCGTCCTCCTGACGGGCCCACGAGGCACGGTGGGGGGCGTACGCCTCCGCGTCCTCCCGGGCGTCGAGCCTGCGGGCCCGCGTCGGCGCGTCGGCCTCCACCCACAGCAGCAGGTCCGGGAGGTCGCGCACGGCGGCGGCCCCGGAACCGCACCCCTCCACGACGAGGGTGCCCCCGTGTTCGACGACGTCGGCGGGGAGGGTGACCCGGTCGGCGCCGAACGCCCCGCGCTCCCAGTCGTACCGGTGCCAGGCGGGTGCGCGCCCCTCGGCGAGCGGCAGCAGCACCCATGACCTGAGCAGGGCGGAGGCCTCGGCCAGACCCTCCCAGCCGGGGTAGAGGTCCTCCATCGTCAGGAGGGCCACCGGTTCACCCCGGTCGGCCAGGGCACGGCACACCCGGGCGGCCACCGTGCTCTTGCCCGACCCCGAACGCCCCTCCACCGCCACGACCCGTACGAGCGGGCCCCGCCGGTCGGCGTCCAGAACGGCCCCGGCCACGTGTTCCGCCCACCCGGGCCGGTCGGTGCTCACCCTCTCCATGCCCACGAACCTAGGGCATGGCCGGGGTCGGCCGTCCGGGCCGCGACTCTGAGGTCCGGTTCCCCGTTCAATGCTTGTAACATTCGACGGAACAACGCCAGAGCGAGCGGACCGAGAAGGGGTACGTGGTGACCGAGACCGGCACGACCCCCGGGTCCCAGTCCGCTCTGCGGGAGGCCAACCAACGGCGCGTCGTGGACGTGCTGCGCCGCGACGGCACCCGCACCCAGGCCGAGCTGGCCCGCGCCACAGGGCTCTCGGCGGCCAGCGTCTCCAACATCGTCCGGGGCCTGCGCGCCGCCGGGACGGTGTCGGTGCGCGACACCTCCTCCAACGGCCGCCGGGCCCGGGCCGTCACCCTCCTCCGCCCGCCGGGCACGGTCGTGGCCGTGGACTTCGGCAACGACCGGATCCGCGTGGCGGTCGGTGACAGCGAAGGCAACATGCTGGCCCGCGAGTCCATCGCCTACGAGGTCGCCGCGGACGCCGGGCGGGCGGTCCGCCGGGCCGCCTGGCTGACCGAGACCACCCTGCTGGGCGCCCGGATCGACCTGGGCACGGTCGCCTCCGTGGTGGCCTCCGTTCCGGGGCCGATCGCCCCCGACACCGGCGAGGTCGGTGCCATCTCCTGTTTGCCCCGGTGGGCGGGGTTCCGCCCCGCCGAGGTGCTGGGGGAGCGGCTCGGCCTGCCCGTGCGGGCGGAGAACGACGCCAACCTCGCGGTGGTGGCCGAACGTGAGCTGGGCGCCGCCCAGGGGGCCGACCACGTCATCCAGCTGGTCCTCGGGGAGGGCGTGGGCGCGGGCATCGTCATGTCCGGTCGGCTCTTCCGGGGCGCGGGCGGCACGGCGGGCGAGATCGGGCACATCGGCCTGGACCCGCGCGGCCAGGTGTGCCGCTGTGGCAACCGCGGCTGCCTGGAGACCTTCGTGGGCACCGGGTACCTGTTGAACATGCTGCCCAGGACCCACGATCTCGCGGCCGGTACGGACCGGGATCTGCTGCGGGAGTTGGTCGCCTCCGCTCTGGACGAGGACCCCGGCAGCCGCCGCGTCGTCGCGGAGGCCGGGAGCGCCCTGGGGCAGGGGGTGGCGATCATGGCCAACCTGTTCAACCCGGACCGCGTGGTGGTCGGCGGCGACCTGGCCGAGGCGGGCGATCTGCTGCTGGTCCCCATGCGCAGGTCGATGGAGCTCGGAACCCTGGGTGGGGCCCTCGCCCAGCTCGAAGTGGAGACCAGCGCCCTGGGCGAGGACGCGCCGATCCGTGGCGCGCTGCTCACGGCCGCGCACAGCCTGCGCTGAACGCGGGCACCTCGGCTCAGCCACTCGGCGGGGTCTCTCTGAGGCGCCCGCCTGAGGTTCGCACCCCTTCCGCGCGGTGTCCGCCTTGTGTGCAAGCGTCGTGGCCTGCCCGGATACTGAATTTAGCTTGTGAACTCAAGACTCGTAATGTTTCGGTTATGTGTTCAACAGTTGACGGCAAGGTGGACTCGGGGATCTACTTCACACCATCGATCGCGCATTCTCGTCCGCGCAGGTTCCGCAAGAGAGGCCCCCCGCGTTGACCACGACACGCCCCCACCACCACCGTCCCCTCCCCCTCGGTATCGCCGCCGCCGGTGCCGCGCTGGCCCTGTTCGCCACCGCCTGCGGCTCACTCACCACGGACGACTCGGCCGGTGAGACCCAGACACACAGCCTGGAGGAGGGCTTCCACGTCGGACTGCTGCTCCCCGAGCTCCAGACCGCCCGTTACGAGGCCTTCGACAAGCCCTACTTCGAGGAGGCGCTGACGGACCTCTGTCCCAACTGCGAGCTCTCGTACGCCAACGCCGACCAGGACGTCGACGAACAGCAGACCCAGGCCCAGGCGATGCTGACCGCCGGGGTCGACGTCCTCGTGCTCGGCGCCGTCGACTCCGAGGCCGCCGCCGGAACCGTGAACGAGGCACGCGGCCAGGGAGTCCCCGTCGTCGCCTACGACCGACTGGCCCAGGGCGGCGTCGACATGTACGTCTCCTTCGACAACTTCCGGGTCGGCCAGGTCCAGGCCGAGGCCCTCCTGGGCGCCCTCGACCAGGAGGGAACCGCCGGTGACGGCCAGATCGTCATGATCAACGGCTCACCGACCGACCCCAACGCGGGCGACTTCAAGGCGGGCGCCCACGAGATCTTCGAGGGCCAGGTCGAGATCGGCCAGGAGTTCGACACCCCCGACTGGTCGCCGGACGAGGCCAACAGCCAGATGGAGGGCGCCATCACCTCCCTCGGCCTGGACGAGATCGTCGGCGTCTACTCGGCCAACGACGGCATGGCGGCGGGCATCATCTCCGCCCTGCGCAGCGCCGGGGTCTCCGTGGCGGACCTTCCGCCCGTCACCGGACAGGACGCCGAGCTGCACGGCATCCAGCGGATCGTCTCCGGTGAGCAGTACATGACCGTCTACAAGGCCATCCGCCCCGAGGCCGAGATCGCCGCCGCCATGGCCGTCTCCCTGGCCACCGGCGACGAACTCGACGCGGGTGAGCACTCCGTCACCGAGGTCGAGGACGCCGACGGCGAGAAGGTCAGCTCGGTCCTGCTCGACCCGGTCGCGGTCACCGTCGACGACATCGCGGACACGGTCGTCTCCGACGGCTTCTACACGATCGAGCAGATCTGCACCGACGACTACGCCGACTTCGACTTCTGCAAGGAAGCCCTCTAGCCATCCCGACGTCCGGGCCGTCCCCCACCGGAGGCGGCCCGGACGCGAAGCCCCGCGAGGCCGGGCCGCGTGGAGCGACCGGCCCCGTCCCGCCGGGGCGAGAGAGAGAAACAGGCACATGAGCACACCCGTCCTGGAACTGTCCGGGATCTCCAAGACCTTCGGGGCCGTCAAGGCCCTCTCCGAGGTCGACTTCCAGGTCGACCCCGGGGAGGTGGTCGCCCTCCTCGGGGACAACGGCGCGGGCAAGTCGACCCTCGTCAAGGTCATCGCCGGAGCCCACCCCGCCGACAACGGCGGCACCGTCCTCTGGGACGGCACACCGGTCACCATCGGGGCGCCCGCGGACGCCCAACGCCTCGGGATCGCCACCATCTACCAGGATCTCGCTCTCTGCGACAACCTGGACATCGTCGGCAACCTCTTCCTGGGCAACGAACGCCTCCACTTCCCCGGCACCCTCGACGAGGTCGAGATGGAGCGTCGGGCCGTGGAGCTCCTCGACTCCCTGTCGGTGAGCATCCCCGACCTGCGCGTCCCCGTCGCCGCCCTCTCCGGCGGGCAGCGGCAGATCATCGCCATCGCCCGGTCCCTGCTGGGCCAGCCCCGCGTGGTGATGCTCGACGAACCCACCGCCGCGCTGGGCGTCGCCCAGACCGCCCAGGTCCTCGACCTCATCGAGCGCCTGCGCGACCAGGGGCTGGGGGTGGTCCTGATCAGCCACAACATGGCCGACGTCCGGGCCGTCGCGGACCGCGCCGTCGTGCTCCGCCTCGGCCGCAACGCGGGCGACTTCCCCATCGCCTCGACCAGCTACGAGGAGATCGTGGCCGCCATCACCGGCGCCTCCGACAACCCGGTGACCCGTCGATCCACCCGTACCGGCTCATCGGCCACGGCCACGAAGGACAAGGAATGAGCCAGCAGACACACGCCTCCCAGGACGGCGACACGTCCGTACCGGCGAGCGGACCCCGGCGCGACCCCCGACTGCTGGCCACCGTCGCCTCACCCGGCGGATGGCTCAGGGCCCTGCGCCGCAACCTCAGGGGAGGGGAGCTCGGCGCGGCGCCGGTCATCGTCGGCCTGCTGCTGATCGCCGTCGTCTTCCAGTCGATGAACGACCGGTTCCTGTCCCCGCAGAACCTGTCGAACCTCACCGTGCAGATCGCCGCGATCGGCCTCATGACCACCGGCGTCATCATGGTCCTGCTGCTCGGTGAGATCGACCTGTCCATCGGCTCGGTGGCGGGACTCTCAGCCGGGGTCCTGGCGGTCCTCGCGGTCCGGCACGGCTGGTCCGAGTGGGCGGCCGTCGGCGCCGCCGTGGGCGTGGGCCTCCTCGTGGGCCTGCTCCACGGTTTCGTCTTCGCGAAGATGGGCGTACCGGCCTTCGTGGTCACCCTCGCCGGTCTGCTCGGCTGGCAGGGCGTGCACCTCTACCTCATGGGCGGCGACGGGAGCATCAACACCAGCTCCAGCGGCGCCATCGCGATGCTCACCCAGACCTACTTCGTCCCGGTCGTGGGCTGGTTCCTGGTCCTGCTGGCACTCGGCCTCTACCTGCTGTCGGTGCTGGTGGTCGAGGGCCGACGCCGCTCGGCGGGCCTGCCCTACAAGCCGCTGACCGAGGTGCTGTTCCGTACCCTCCTGCTCGCCCTGCCGCTGGCGGGCGGTGTGTGGGTGCTCAACCAGTACAAGGGTGTACCGCTCGCCTTCCTCATCTTCGTGGGCTTCGTGGTGGTGCTGGACCTGGTGCTGCGCAAGACCCGCTACGGCCGCATGGTCTACGCGGTGGGCGGCAGCTCCGAGGCGGCCCGCCGGGCCGGGATCAACGTGGACCTGATCCGGATCTCCGTCTTCGGGATCGCCTCCACCCTGGCCGCGCTCGGCGGCGTCATGCTGGTCTCCCGCAACTTCGCGGCCAGCGTCTCCACGGGCGGCGGCGCCGAACTCATGATGGCCATCGCGGCCGCGGTGATCGGTGGCACGAGCCTGTTCGGCGGGCGCGGCAACGCCTACTCGGCCCTGCTGGGCGGCCTGGTACTGGGCGCCATCACCTCGGGTCTGCTGCTGCTCCAGATGGACACGTCGGTGCGCTTCATGATCACGGCGGCGGTCCTGCTGATCGCGGTCGTGCTCGACGCGCTCTCCCGTCGTGGACGCAAGACCCACGCCAGGGGCGGCGCCTAGGGCCACCCCCAGTGCGGCGGTCGTCCCTCCCCGGGGCCGCCGCGGGGCCCGGGCCGGTTCCACTCCCACCGGTCCGGGCCTCTCCCGTGTGCACGGGGCGTGTGAGGTGTGTCCCTTTCCGGCCTCCGCGCGCGACGGCGCGTTCCCCGTGGACGGGGGCGCGGACCGCCCCGGCGGCGGGGGAGGGGGTCGAGTGGCCGGGCCCGCCGGGTCGGACCGCCGATACCCGGTGTGACCTGCGCTGACACGGACACGCTCCCGAAGCGCCGTCCGGAGGGGCCGACGGCCGCCGTGACCCGGGCCACTCCCGGTCTCCGGGGCGTTGGTCCCGACGGGCGCGGGGTCGAAGGTCCCGAGGTCAGGGGCGGAATCAGCGTCCTTCGGAGCGCTGTTAGGTTCGCCGCGTCCCTCGACCCAGCCCCGGGCGTCCGGCGTCGCGCCCGCGCCGCTCCCGGGACCCAGCCAGGAGAACCATGCGCAAGATCCTCGTCGTCGGTGCCGGACCGTCCGGGCTCCAGCTCGCCCTCGGGCTGCTCGCGGAGGACTACGACGTCACCCTGATCGACCCCCGGGGGCCGGAGGAGATCCGGGCCGGGCGGGTGATGTCCACCCAGTGCCTCTTCGGACCGGCCCTGCGCCGTGAACGCCGCCACGGACTGGACCTCTGGGGCGACCGGGCGCCCGACGTCACCGGAGTGGGGATGCGCGTGGCCGCCGCGGAGGGGGGAACCGCACCCGAGACCGACTGGGTGGGACACCTGGACGAGCCCGCCCGGTCGGTGGACCAACGGCTCAAACTGGCCGCGTGGGCGGAGCTGTTCGCCCGGGGCCGCGGCCGCGTTGTCCGGAGCCGGGTCACCCCCGACGACCTGGAGGCCCTGAACGCCGAACACGACCTGGTCGTCGTCGCGGCGGGCCGGGGCGGACTCGCCGGGCTCTTCCCGCGCGACGAACGCCGTTCACCCTTCACCGAGCCCCAGCGCGTGCTCTCCCTGGCCTACGTCACCGGGGCCGACCCGCATCCGCACGGCGGTGTCCTGGGGCGGACGGCCTTCCCGGGAGCGGGCGAACTGCTCACCCTGCCCACCCTCTCCGTGAACGGCCTCTGCCAGGCCCTGATGGTCGAGGCCGTGCCCGGCGGGCCACTCGACCGGCCGTTGCGCCCCGGCGCCACCAGCGAGGACGTGCTCGAAGGCCTGCTGGACGTCCTCCGCCGCCACGCCCCCTGGGAACACGAGCGCTTCGCCGGGGCCCGGCTGGCCGACCCCCTCGCCGCCCTCCACGGCGCCCACACCCCGGTGGTGCGCGAGCCCGTCGCCCGGTTGGCCGACGGCACCCCCGTCCTGGGCATGGCCGACACCGTGGTCAGCAACGACCCCGTCACCTCGCAGGGCGCCAACATGGCCTCCCTGTGTGCCGACGTCTACCGCCGCGCCATCGTCGACCACGGGACGCGTCCCTTCGACGAACGCTTCATGCGCGCGGCCTTCACGGCCTACTGGCGCCACGCGCGGCAGGTCACCGCGTGGAGCAGAGTGATGCTGGCCGGGCCGCAGCACGTGTGGGAGCTGTACCGGCTGGCGGAGGGGCACCAGCCCACCGCCGACCGGTTCGCCAACTCCTTCGGGGACCCCACCGGCCTGATCGACTGGTTCCTGCACCCCGAGCGGGCGACGGCCTACGCGGACCAGGTGCGACGATCCGCGGAGACGCCGTCGTCCCATGTCCCTATCTCCTAATCCCGATCGGCCAGAGGGGGATATAGCGTCGGCCCCCTCATGTTCGCTGATCTCCTCACACCCACGTCCCACGCCCTGTTCGGGCAGATCGACGCCTGGATCTTCCTCCTGGTGGCGGCCACCGCCGTCCTCGCCGGCGCCGCCGTCCAGAGCATGGTCGGGCTCGGCCTCGGACTGGTCGCCGCCCCGGTGATCTCCTTCCTCGACCCCACGCTCATGCCCGGGTCCCTCCTGATCGCCGTGATCGTCCTGCCGATGCTCACCCTCGTCCAGGAGTGGCGCCACGTGGACTGGCGCGGCCTCGCCTGGGGGCTTCCCGCCCGCGTGCCGGGAACCGTGCTGGCGGTGTGGGTCGTGGCGGTCCTCGAACCCCGCGCCCTCGCGGCGGTGGTCGGCGTCATGGTGCTCGTTGCCGTCGCCCTGACCGTGCGGTCCTTCCGGGTGCGCATTACCCCCGTCTCCCTGGTCGCGGCGGGCACCCTCTCGGGGTTCGCGGGGACCGCCACCTCGGTGGGCGGACCGCCCATGGCCCTGCTCTACCAGCACGAACCGCCGGAGCGCGTGCGCGCCACCCTGGCCGCGTTCTTCCTGCTCGGGGGCGCCCTCTCCCTGCTGTCCCTCGGGATCGGCGGGCAGCTGGACGGCCGCACCGCCGCCGCCGGGATCGCCGCCATCCCCTGCGTGGGCCTGGGCTTCCTCGTCGGCAACCGGGTCCGCCGGTGGGTCGATCCGAAGCTCATGAGGAAGGCCCTGCTGTGTGTGGTGACCGTCTCCGCGATCGGCCTCCTCACACAGGCCGCTCTCGGCTAACCTCGGCCACTCGGGCCGTCTCAGGTAAACCCGCTCCCAAGAGGGAGTAATCTACGCCGAAACCTCCGAGGCGGGTGCGGGCCCGGCGGTGTCCTCCGGAAGGGGCAGACCCTTATGCCGTGGGTACCGTCGAATCCGTAGCCTCGGAGGGCCGCCGGGTGTGACCCGCGGGCGAAGGCCCATAAACTCGGGTACGTATACCTGTCGGTAGCCATGTCCGGCCCACGTCAGGGGCTGGAGCGGGCAAACGTAACGTGGACACGCTGGACGAGGGGACTGACGAGACAGTGACACTGTTCGAGTCGATACACAATCCGGAAGCGCTGAAGAAGCTCCCGGCCGACCAGCTCCCTGCGCTGGCCCGGGAGATCAGGGACTTCCTGGTCGACTCCTGCTCCCAGACAGGGGGGCACCTCGGTCCCAGCCTCGGCGTCGTCGAGCTGAGCATCGCGCTGCACCGGGTCTTCGACTCACCGAAGGACCCCATCCTCTTCGACACCGGCCACCAGGCCTACGCGCACAAGGTCCTCACCGGCCGCCACGACTTCAGCGACCTGAAGTCCGAGGGCGGCCTGTCCGGCTACCCGTCCCGCGCGGAGTCGGAGCACGACTTCATCGAGAACTCCCACGCCTCCACCTCGCTGTCCTACGCCGACGGCATGGCCAAGGCCAACGAGGTCCAGGGCCGTACCGACCGGACCGTGGTCGCCGTCATCGGTGACGGCGCCCTCACCGGCGGCATGGCCTGGGAGGCCCTGAACAACATCGCGGAGAAGCGGAACCGGCGCCTGGTCATCGTCGTCAACGACAACGGCCGCTCCTACTCGCCCACCATGGGCGGTCTGGCCGACCACCTCTCCTCGCTGCGCATGACCCCCGGCTACGAGCAGGCGCTGGACCTGGCCAAGAACACCCTCAACCGCACCCCGGTGGTCGGACAGCCCCTCTACGAGGCCCTGCACGGCCTCAAGAAGGGCCTCAAGGACACCATCCAGCCGCAGATGATGTTCGAGGACCTGGGGCTGAAGTACCTGGGCCCCATCGACGGCCACGACGAGCCCGCCGTGGAGAAGGCCCTGCGCCGGGCCCGCGACTTCGGCGGACCGGTGATCGTCCACGTCATCACCCAGAAGGGCAAGGGCTACGCCCCGGCCGAGAACCACGACGAGGACCAGTTCCACGCCCCCGGCCCCTTCGACATCGACACCGGTGAGGCCAAACCCGGCCCCAAGGTCGAGAAGTGGACGTCGGTCTTCGCGAACACCATGGTGGAGTTGGGCGGCGAGCGCGAGGACATCGTCGGCATCACCGCCGCGATGCTCCACCCGACCGGCCTCAACAAGTTCGCGGACGCCTACCCCGACCGCGTCTTCGACGTCGGGATCGCCGAGCAGCACGCCGCCACCGCCGCCACCGGCATGGCGATGAACGGCCTGCACCCGGTGGTCGCCGTCTACGCGACCTTCCTCAACCGCTGTTTCGACCAGGTGCTCATGGACGCCGCCCTGCACCGCCAGGGCGTCACCTTCTGCCTGGACCGCGCGGGCGTCACCGGCAACGACGGGGCCAGCCACAACGGCATGTGGGACATGTCCATCCTCCAGGTGGTCCCCGGACTCCGCCTGGCCGCCCCGCGTGACGCCGCGCGGCTGCGCGCCCTGCTGCGCGAGGCCGTGGCCGTCGAGGACGCCCCCACGGTCGTGCGCTACCCCAAGGGTGCCGTCGCCGAGGAGCTCCCCGAGATCGGCAAGGTCGGCGGCATGGACCTGCTGCGCCGCGCCACCGACGGCGGACACGGCAAGGACCTGCTCATCGTCGGCGTGGGCACCATGGCCCAGGTCGCCTGTGAGGTGGCCGACCGCATGGCCGACCAGGGCATCGGCGTCACGGTGATCGACCCGAGATGGGTCAAGCCGCTGGACGAGGCCCTGGTGGACGAGGCCGCCGAGCACTCCGTGGTGGCGGTCGTGGAGGACAACGGCCGCACCGGCGCCGTCGGGGACGCCGTGGCCCGCCTGCTGCGCGACCACGACGTGGACGTGCCCGTGCGGACCTTTGGTATCGAGCAGGAGTTCCTCGACCACGCCAAGCGCGACCGCATCCTCCAGCAGCAGGGCCTGACCCCGCAGGAGCTGTCCCGCAAGCTCACCGAGACCGTCTCCCGGCACAGTGAGCGCGGCGGCCAGCAGCCCGAACTGGCCGACGAGAAGGCCTGACCCACACCCCTCTGGCAGCGCCGGAACCGCCTCCGGTGCTGCCAGAATGGGGTCATGACCGACCAGCCCAGCGCCCAGGACGAAACTCCGCTCAGGGTGGCCGTGATCGGCTCCGGCCCGGCCGGGGTCTACGCCGCCGACGCCCTCACCCGCCAGCGCCGCGTGCCGGTCCGGGTGGACATCGTGGACCGGCTGCCCACCCCCTACGGCCTGGTCCGCTACGGCGTGGCCCCCGACCACACCAAGATCAAGGGCGTGGCCCAGACCCTGCGCAGGGTCCTGGAGCACCCGCACGTGCGGTTCGTCGGCGGGGTCGAGTTCGGCACCGACCTCACGCGGGCCGACCTGGCCCGCTCCCACCACGCCGTCGTCTACGCGACCGGCGCCAGCGTGGACCGGCGCATGGGTGTGGCCGGTGAGGACCTGCCCGGCAGCGTCGCCGCCACCGACTTCGTCAACTGGTACTGCGGGCACCCCGACAACACGTGGGACGACTTCGCCCTCGACGCCGAGGAGGTCGCCGTGGTTGGGGCGGGCAACGTCGCCCTCGACGTGGTCCGCGTCCTGGCCAAGACCGCCGACGAGCTCCGGCACACGGACGTCCCCGAGGCCGTGCTGGACGTGTTCGCCGCCAGCCGTGTGCGCACGATCCACCTGCTGGCCCGCCGGGGACCGCTCCAGGCCAAGTTCACGGCGCCCGAACTCCGCGACCTGCTGGACCTCCCCGGGGCGGACATCGTGGTGCGCCCCGAACAGGTGGACATCGACCTCACCGAGATCGGGGACGACCGCCCGGAGCTGCGTGACGTGTCCCGGGCGGCGCGCACCAACCTCAGGCTGTTGCGTGAACAGGCCGAGCGCGTCCCCGAGGGGCGCCCGCGCCGCGTCGAACTGCACTTCTGGTCCCGGCCCGAGGAGATCCTGGGCGAGGACCGTGTGAAGGGCCTACGCGTCGAGCGCACCCGGCTCACCCCGGAGGGGCGTCTGGAGGGAACCGGCGAGCACGAGGTCCTGGACGTCGGCATGGTGATGCGCTCGGTGGGGTACGCCGGGGTGCCCCTCGAAGGGGTGCCCTTCGACCCGGGTGCGAGGACCGTGCCGCACGAGGAGGGCCGGGTGCTGGACTCCGAGGGGACACCGGTGCCGGGCGACTACGTGGCCGGGTGGATCAAGCGGGGAGCCAGCGGGGTGATCGGCACGAACAAGTCCGACGCCGCCGGGACCGTCCGCGCACTGCTGGAGGACGCCCCCCGCCTGCGCGACTCGGTCCCCGAGCCCGTCGCCCTGGAACGGGTGCTGGACGACCGGGGGCTGCGGCACAGCGACTACGAGGGCTGGCTGCGTATCGACACCGCCGAGGCGGGGCACGCCGCCGACCTGGACCGGGGGGAACGCGTGAAGTACCGGGACTGGGAGGCCTACCGGAGGATCCTCGGACAGGGCTGAGGTCAGGTGACGTCCCCGGCGGCCGCGTCGTAGGTGTTGCACCCGCCCACGGTCGGGCTGGTGTACCCCGACTCCAGCCAGTACGCGCGGTTGGCCGCGCTTCCGTGGGTGTCCAGGTCGCCGCCGCCGTTGAAGTGCAGGTTGACCACGTCCAGGGAGTCGCCCTCCGGGTCGGTGAGGCCGCGCAGCCCGACACCCGCCATGCACTCGGCCTGGAGCTCGGTGCGGCGCAGGGTGTCCAGTTCGTCGGCCTCGCTGCCCGCTCTGAGGCGCAGGTCGTGGGAGATGCTCAGGATGCCGGTGGCGTACTGCACGTGGTGGGCGTACTCGTGGCCCATCAGCGCGAGCCACACGTCCGCCTGGTGGGTGTCGGGGATCTGCTCACCGACCTGGCGCACGTTCGGCAGGACCACGGTGATCAGGCCCCGGTCGCTCTCGTAGTACGCCAGGGTGAAGGAGTCCTCGCTGTCCGTCTCCAGGGACTCGTCGGTGACGGTGATCTCGGGTAGCTCGGGGTCCAGGCCGAGTTCGTCCATGACCGGCGCCCACAGCTCGTTCAGGCAGGTCCCGGCCTCGTTGGCGAACGCCTCCCAGGAGTCGTCCGAGTCGGTTCGCAGCTCCGGCAGGGCGCAGTCGACGGACTCGGGCATGGCGACGCCGTAGAGCGGGTGGTCGACGATGTCGACCTCCGCCGGGTTCGGCCGGGCGTACAGGGAGGTGTCGTAGAACGCCGACAGGTCGGTCCCGCCCGTGGAGACCTCCTCCTGCGGGGTGTTCACCACGATGACCACGCTGGCGATCAGCGCCACCAGAGCGACCGAGGCCGCCGAGAACGCCGCTACCAGCACGGCTCTGCCCCGGTTCCGGCGCGGCGGCGGGTACGTCCCCCACTGCGGGTGCGGGTGGTACCCGGCCCCCGTCGGCGGGTGGAACGGCGGTACGTGTGCCGGGGGGTGGCCCTGCGTCCACTGGGGAGCCCCCGTGGGTGGCCGGTACCCCTGCGGCGCCTGCGCGGCGTACGGCGGCCGGGGCTGCCCCCACGCGACGTTCGTCCCAGGTGCGGGCTGGTGGTGACCCGGCTGCTGTCCGTGCGCCGCACGCGGAGCCTGAGAGCCGAACTGGTGCCCCTGCGGCCCCTGCTGGCCCTTTGGGGGTGGGGCGAGCGGCGCTTGAGGCCCGTAGGTGGCCTGCGGGTCGTGTGGCCCCTGTGGGGCTTGGGCCCTCGGGGTCTGCTCGTTTGAGTGCCCCTGCGCGGCCTGTGGCGCCTGGGGGCCCTGGATCAGATTGGTTGCTTGAGACGCTTGCGGCGGCTGAGCCCCCGGAACCTGTTGACGCGGCGGGTCCTGCGGCGCGTTCACCTGCTGAGCGTGTGCGGGCCCAGCCTGTGGCTGTCCGGGTTGCGGCCCCTGTGCCATGTGTGGTGCCTGTGGGGCGTGCGGCGCCTGAGGGCCGTGGGCGGTCTGCTGACCGTGCGGAGGTGGGGGAGAGGCGTCTGGTCGGCCCTGGGGCTGCTGTGCACCCTGCGCGGACCCCTGGTGCCCGTGCGGGCTGCGCGGCGGCTGGGGTCTCTGGAACTGAGGGTTCGCCTGCGGGGACACTGGCGCGCTCTGCGGCTGCCCTGGCTGGACCTGCGCGGGGGGTGGCGTCCGGGCGGCCTGGGATTCGTGCGGCGTGCCGGGAGCCTGTGGGGACTCCGCAGGATCGACGGAGTCCTCGGCTGGGCTCGGGGCGGTCTGGGCAGCCGACGGTTCCGGCTCCGGGCCCCGTGGGGGCTGGGCCTCGGCCGGGCTCGGGGCGTCGTGGCGGGACGTGCCCGGATGTTCGGGCGGTCGCTGCTGGGCGCCGGTCCGGTCCGGGTGGGGAGGGTTCTCCCCGGGCTGTTCAGCTCCGGTTCGGTTCTCCACGGGATCGTCCTCGTCGTCGCGCCTACACGGGAACGGCATGCCGGATTCGTACCCACGAATCCGGCAATAGCCGCAGACCTCCAGTATGGGGCTTGAACGGACGAGTCCCGGTCAGGCACCCCCCGCCATACGGGGCGGGGAATAGCGAACCCCGAGGTCCTTCGCCATGTTCTGAAGCTCGGACTCGAAGAATGGTTCCATGTCCCCCACCACGAAACTCAGATGTTGGAACACTTCCATGCAGACCACGCCATAGAGGCGCACCCAGCAGGCCGTGAGGACCATGACGGCGCCCTCGGAGATGTCGGGTGAGGTGAATCCGACGGAGTCGGCGAAGGATCGCAGTTCGGGGCGGAGCGCGTTCGGGATCTCCTCGTCCGTCGGCAACGGAAAGCGCTCCTCCGAGACCAGTCGGTCGAAGAGGGTGAAGAACGTGGAACCGAAACGGCGGCCCGCCTCCAGGGCGCGGGTGATGTCGGCCTCGGGGTCCAGCCGGGTCCTCGGCCCGAACATCACCGAGAACTCGGCCTGGTGGGTGATGGCCCAGTTCCGGAACGCGCGCAGCGAGACGAGGATGCGGCCGTCGGTGTCGTCCACGGGCATGCTCGCGTCGGCGTCGGCCACCACGTCGGCCAGCTCCTCGTACATCTCCGCCGTGATCATCACGAGCAGGGCGTCGATCCCGGGCACGTAGCGGTACAGGCCGGGAGCGGTCATGCCCATCTCGCGGGCGATCGCGCGCAGGGACACCCCGACGACCCCGAACTCCACGAGGTGTCTGCGGGCGATCTCCTTGATCTCGGAGAGTGTGGCCTCGCGCACACGCTCGCGGCGGCTCAGCGTGCCCCCGGTCCGATGGTCGCTTGTGACCGGCGGTTTCGTCATGTGCTGCGGTACACCCCGTCTCACGCGCCAGGGTCGAGGCGCATTGGTTGTCTCGGTGATGTTGACATCGTAATGCCTGCACGCTTAAGTGAACACCGTTAGCAAACGGGGTTCACGAACATGACGAGCGTTCGCTTGAAAGGGCGGCCCATGCCGACACACACGGGGTTCTTCGGCCGACTGGGGCTCGGCGCCCACCGGGGCCGGTGGTGGATCCTGGCCCTCACCGGACTCTTCGCGGCCTTCTCCGTGGTGTGGGGCCTCGGCGTCTTCTCCGACGTCAGCCAGAGCGGGTTCGAGGACCCGGACTCGGAGTCCTCGCGGGCCATGGACGTGCTCCAGGAGGAGCTCGGCCACGACGACATCGACGTCATCGCCATCTACCGCAGCGACGAGATGCGGGTGGACAACCCGACCTTCGCCCAGGCCGTGCAGCGGATCACCGACGACCTGCCCGACGAGGTCTCCGGCTATGACCTGTACCTGGACGAGGACCTCTCGGAGGTCGAGCGCGGCATGCTCGTGTCCGAGGACATGCACGCGACCTACGTGCCGGTCACCCTCTCGGGCGAGACGCACGAGGAACGCCTGCACCAGTTCGAGGCGGCGGCGCGGGCCCTGGAGTCCGGCCCGCTGGAGACCCACCTGGGCGGCCCCGTCGCGGTCGAGCACGAACTCTCCGAGACGGCGGAGAGCGACATCATCCGCGCCGAGCTCATCACGCTCCCGGTCCTGCTCCTACTGCTGGTGCTGATCTTCGGCGGCCTGGTCGCCGGTCTGGTGCCGCTCGCCGTCGGCGGTCTGGCCATCCTCGGCTCCCTCACCGTCCTGCGCGCGCTGACCTCTGTCACCGAGGTGTCGGTCTTCGCCATCAACGTCGCCACCCTCCTGGGCCTGGGGCTGGCGATCGACTACGGACTGTTCATGGTCAGCCGCTTCCGTGAAGAGCTGGGCCGTGGGCGCACCGTCCCCGACGCGGTCCGCCGCACGGTGGACACGGCCGGACGCACCGTCGCCTTCTCCGGCGTGACGGTGGGTATCGCCTTCGCGGGCCTGCTGTTCTTCCCCCAGCCCATCCTCAAGTCCATCGGGTTCGGCGGCATCGCCGTGGTGGCCTTCGACCTGATCGCCGCCCTGGTCTTCCTGCCCGCCCTGATGGCGGTGGTGGGCCGCCGGATCGACCGGCTCAGACTGCCGCTGCCGCGCCGGACCGTGACCGGTGTGATCGACGAGAACGCGGGCGCCTGGGCGAGGTTCGCCCGCACCGTGATGCGCGGCCCCGCCGTGTCCCTGGTCGCCGTCGGCTGTGTGCTGGTGGCCTTCAGCTCCGGTCTCGCCTCGACCCAGTTCGGCGCCACCGACCAGCGCTACCTGCCCGCCGACGCCTCCAGCCGGATCGGCACCGAGGCCATGGCGGAGGACTTCCCCGCCGGACAGGTCGGCAGGCTGCACGTGGCGGTGCTGGGTGACACCGGGGAGGAGGCGATCGACGAGTACGTGGAGCGCCTCGACGCCCTGCCCGGCTCGGTCCGTACGAGCGTCGCCCGAACGGACGAGGGCGTCGCGCACGTGGAGGTCGCCTACCAGGGCGCCACGGACGACCCCGAGGTCCAGCGGTTGGTGCGCGACGTGCGTGCCGAGCCCGGTCCCGACGGCGCCGAGGAGACCCTGGTCGGCGGTGTGGCCGCCATGCAGTTGGACAACCTGGACGCGATCGTCCAGGAGGCCCCGAAGACGGTCGCCTTCATCATCGGTTCCACGCTGGTGCTGCTCTTCCTCGCCTTCGGCTCCGTGGTCCTGCCGGTCAAGGCGGTCCTCATGGGCGCGCTGTCGCTGGGCGCCTCACTCGGTGTGGTGATCTGGGGCTTCCAGGAGGGGTTCTTCGCCGGGCTGCTCGGCTTCGACGCGGTCGGCACCATCGATCCCACGTACCTGGTGCTCATCATGATCGTCTCCTTCGGCCTGGCGATGGACTACGAACTGTTCCTGTTGAGCCGGGTCCGGGAGGAGTACCTGCGCAGCGGCGACAACACCCGGTCGGTGGCCCTGGGGCTCCAGCGCACCGGCCGGATCATCACGAGCGCGGCCCTGCTGCTGGGGGTGGTGCTCGTGGCGATGGGCACCTCGGGGCTGCTCTTCCTGAAGATCATCGGCATCGGGCTCGCGCTCGCCGTGCTGGTGGACGCCACCCTGGTGCGGGCGGTCATGGTGCCCGCCACCATGCGCCTGCTCGGTGACTGGAACTGGTGGCTGCCGCGCCCGCTGCGGTGGCTGCACGACCGGATCGGCATCTCCGAGGGCGGCGACGAGGAGGCCTCCGAGGCCGGCGAACGGCGGGAGAGGATCCCCGCGGGCGTCTGAACCGAACCCCGGAACCCCGGAACCCCGCTCGGCCGTGTGCCGGGCGGGGTTCCGCCTGTCCCGGGGGAGGAGCCCCTTAATCATATGGAGTGCATACGATATGTTTGCTTTACCAATAAGGGATCGGTGCACCTGACCCGGCGCCACGCACGCTCCAGGAGAAGCCTTGGCCGCCCCACCCCTCACGACCCCACCCCGCCCCTCACCCCTGGCCAGGCTCGGCCGGACGGTCGCCCGCCGCTCCGGCCGCGTCCTCCTGCTGGCCACGGCCGTCGGCCTCGCCGCCCTCGTCCTGGCCGCGGGAACCCTCGACCGACTCCAACTCAGCCGGTTCGAGAGCCCCGGATCCGAGTCCCACCAGGTGGAACAGGCCCTGGAGGAGGAGTTCGGTACGGGCAAACACCACGTCCTGCTGCTGGTCACCGCCCAGCGGGGCACCGTCGACGCTCCCGAGGTCCGGGAGGCCGCGACCGCACTGGAACAGGAGCTGGCCTCCCGCGACGGCGTGGCCGAGACCGCCTCCTACTGGTCGCGCGACGGTTCACCGGCGATGCGCTCCACCGACGCCGCCCAGGCCCTGGTCACCGCGCGCATGTCGGGAACGGTCACCGAGGCCCGCACCGCGCTCGCCGACATCTCACCCGACTTCGCGCGCTCCGACGACGTGATCCGTGTGGAGGTCGGGGGTGGGGACGAGATCTTCCGTCAGGCGGCGGCCCAGGCCCAGAGCGACTTCGTGCGCGCCGAGATCATCATCCTGCCGCTGGTGTTCGCCCTCCTCCTGCTGCTCTACCGGAGGGTCTCGGTGGCCGGGCTCACCCTGGCCATGGGGGTGTACTCGGTGGTCACCACCCTCGCCCTGCTGCGCGGGGCGGCCGCGCTCACCGAGGTGTCGACCTTCGCCGCCAACCTCACGCTGGTCATGGGGATCGGGCTCGGCGTGGACTACGGCCTGTTCGTGATCACCCGGTTCCGCGAGGAGCTGGCCCGGGGCCACGACGTCCCCGCGGCCGTGGAACTGGCCGTGGCCCGCGCCGGGCGCACGGTGGTGTTCAGCGGCCTCACCGTCGCCATCGCGCTGTCCTGCCTGCTCCTCTTCCCCTTCCCGTTCCTCCAGTCGTTCGCCTACGCCGGGGTGGGCGTGGTCCTGACCTCCGTGGTCGCCGCCCTGGTGGTCCTGCCCGCCGCACTCGCCCGGGTGGGGCACCGGGTCCGCCCCCGTGGTGAGCCGCGCGCCGACGGCGGATGGTGGCACGCCAACGCACTCCGGATCACGCGCCGTCCCCTGCTCTACGGGCTGCCCGCCCTCGGTCTGGTCCTGCTGCTGGCGCTGCCCGTGCTCGGGATCAACTTCGGCCTGCCCGACGCGCGCGTCCTGCCCGAGGGCCACTCCAGCCGGGACGTCCAGGAACAGGTCGAGGCGGGCTTCGCCCAGGAGGAGATGGACGCCGTGCACGTCTGGGTCGACTCCGACACCACCACGGAGGAGGTCGACGCCTACGCCGCCGCCCTGTCCCGGGTCTCCGGGGTGTCCCAGGTCGACGCGCGTACCGGTACCTACCAGGACGGGGGGCTCACGGGCACACCCGGCTCGGCCACCGAACGCTTCGGCTCCGAGGGGGCGACGTGGTTCTCGGTCGTTCCCGACATGACGGCGCTGGAGGACGCCTCCGGCTTCATCGACCGCGTCCGCGACGTGCCCGCCCCGGCCGACACCGCGATCGGCGGCTACCCGGCCGACCTCACCGACTTCGGCGACGCCCTCCTGGAACGGGTGCCCCTGGTGGTGGGGATGATCCTGGCGGTCACCTTCGTGCTGCTGTTCCTGATGACCGGAAGCCTGCTGCTGCCGCTCAAGGCGATCCTGCTCAACGTGCTCAGCCTGGCCGTGATGTTCGGCGTGATCGTCTGGGTGTTCCAGGAGGGCCACCTGTCCGGGGTGTTGGGCTTCACCGCCAACGGGACCCTGGAGGTGACCTTCCCGATCCTGATGTTCTGCGTGGCCTTCGGGCTGTCCATGGACTACGAGGTGTTCATGCTGGCCAGGATCAAGGAGGAGTACGACCTGACCGGCGACACCGCGTCGGCGGTCGCGGCCGGGCTCCAGCGCAGCGGCCCGCTGGTGACGGCGGCGGCCCTGGTGCTGGCGGCCTCCTTCGCGGTCTACGCGAGTTCCAGCGTGTTCTACCTGATCATGCTCGCGGTGGGGATGGCCGCCGTGATCCTGGTCGACGCCACACTGATCCGGGGTGTGCTGGTCCCGGTGACCATGCGCCTGGCCGGGCGCGCCAACTGGTGGGCCCCCGCGCCCCTGCGCCGTGTGCACGCCAGGCTGGGGCTGAACCACTGACTACTCGGTCTTGGTGACCCGGGGGTGCGCCGTCACCAACCGACCGGACAGGTCGTGCAGGGCGGCGCGCTCCTCCTCGTTCAGTTCGGAGAAGAAGGCGCGCTCCAGCCGCTCGGCCTCCGCGCGGGCCCGCTCCAGGACCTCCAGGGCCCGTGCGGTGGGGGTCACGATGTAGCGCCTGCGGTCACGGGGGTTGCGTACCCGCTCGGCCATACCGAGCCGTTCCAGTTCGTCCACGATCCCGACCATGACGTTGGGGTCGATCCCCAGGGCCCGGCTCAGCTCCCGCTGTGAGGGTTCGGACATGGACGCCGTCGCCGCGAGCACGTGGAACTGGCGCGGGCTGACCTCCAGGTCCTCGAAGGCGGACGCGGTGGTCGCCTGGAGGAGCTCTCCGAGTTTGATCAGTCGGAACCCGGTCAGTCGCCACAGGGGGGAGACCCACCCACTCGCCTCGTTCATGGCCGCATTCTACTTTCGGCCGACCGCCCACCCCGGCCGGTCGGCCGAACCGGCCCTCAGTCCTCGAAAAGGCCCGCTGGCCGTGTGTGGGGGCAACACTCACGTCACACGTTACAGAGGGCCACTGGACGGCGGGGGTGAGTTACCTGCGCCCGTGGCAGGGCCGTGAGACGCGAAAGGGCCCGGTCTCCCTGGGGGGAGACCGGGCCCTGGGCGACCGGGGGCCTAGAAGGCCTTCGGGGCGCCCTCGTGGAACGGCTTGCCGTTCACCTCGGTGGACACGCCGACCTTGTCCAGGTACGGGGTGATGCCACCGGTGTGGAAGGGCCAGCCGGCGCCCGTGATCAGGCACAGGTCGATGTCGGCGGCCTCGGCCACCACGCCCTCGTCCAGCATGATCTGGATCTCCTTGGCCAGGGCGCGCAGGGCCCGGTCCAGGATCTCCTTCTCCTCCGACGGGGAGTCCCCGCCCTTGAGGAGCTCCTTCACCTCGGGGTCGATGGTCAGGTCCGGGGCGAAGATCGCGGTCTTGCCCGCCTTGACCACGGCCTCCAGCTGCGGGGAGACCGCGAAGCGCTCCGGGAAGGCCCCGTTCAGGGTCTCCGCGACGTGCAGACCGACCGCCGGGCCGACCAGCTGGAGCAGCATGAGCGGCGACATCGGCAGACCCAGCGGAGCGACCGCGCGGTCGGCGACCTCCGGCTCCGTGCCCTCGCCCACGGCGCCCAGGACCTCACCCATGAACAGGGTGAGCAGGCGGTTGACGACGAACGCCGGGGCGTCCTTGCACAGGACCGAGGTCTTCTTCAGCTTCCTGGCCGTGGCGAACGCCGTGGCCAGCGAGGCGTCGTCGGTCCGGTCGCCGCGGACGATCTCCAGCAGCGGCAGGACGGCGACGGGGTTGAAGAAGTGGAAGCCCACGACCCGCTCGGGGTGCCGGAGCTTCGACGCCATCTCGGTGATGGACAGCGAGGAGGTGTTGGTGGCGAGGATCGCCTCGGGGGAGACCACGGCCTCCACCTCGGCGAACACCTGCTGCTTGACCTCCATCTTCTCGAAGACGGCCTCGATGACGAAGTCGGCGTCCGAGAAGGCGTCCTTGGTGAGCGAACCGGTGACGAGGGCCTTGAGGTGGTTGGCCTTGTCCTGGTTGACGCGCCCCTTCTTGAGGAGCTTGTCGACCTCACCGTGGACGTAGTCCACGCCCTTGTTCAGGCGGTCCTGGTCCAGGTCGGTCATGACGACCGGCACGTCCAGGCGGCGCGCGAACAGCAGGGCCAGCTGCCCGGCCATCAGACCGGCGCCGACGACGCCGACCTTGGTGACCTTGCGGGCCAGCGACTTGTCCGGCGCGCCCGCCGGGCGCTTGGCGCGCTTCTGCACGAGGTCGAAGGCGTACAGACCGGCCTTGAGCTCGTCGCTCATGATGAGGTCCGCGAGCGCCTGGTCCTCGGCGTCGAAGCCCTCGTCACGGGTGGCGGTCTTGGCGGCGGCGACCAGCTCGACGGCACGGGCCGGGGCCGGGGCGGCGCCGTGCAGCTTGCCCTCGACCACGAAACGGGCCATGTTGACCGCGTTGTCCCAGGCCTCGCCCCTGTCGACCTCGGGGCGCTCCACGGTGACGTCGCCCTTGACGACCTTCGCGGCCCAGCGCAGGGACTCCTCGACGAAGTCGGCGGGCTCGAAGATCGCGTCGGCGATCCCCATCTCGAAGACCTGCTTGCCCTTGATCATCTTGTTCTGGGCGAGCGGGTTGTCGACGATCAGCTTCAGGGCCTTCTCGGCGCCGATCAGGTTGGGCAGCAGGTAGGTGCCGCCCCAGCCGGGGACCAGGCCGAGGAAGGCCTCGGGGAGCGCGAACGCCGGGACGCCCGAGGACACGGTGCGGTACGAGCAGTGCAGCGCCACCTCGACGCCGCCGCCCATGGCCGCGCCGTTGACCAGCGCGAACGTCGGCACGTCCAGCTCACCGAGCTTGCGGAACACGTCGTGCCCCAGCTTGCCGATGGCCTCGGCCTGCTCGCGGTTCTGGAGCGCGGGGACGCCCGTGAGGTCGGCGCCGACCGCGAAGATGAACGGCTTGCCGGTGACGGCCACGGCCACGATGTCGGTGCGCGCCTTGGCGGCCTCGATCGCGGCGTCCAGGCTCAGCAGGCCGCCGGGGCCGAAGGTGTTCGGCTTGGTGTGGTCGTGCCCGTTGTCCAGGGTGATCAGGACAGCGGTGCCCGCGCCGTAGGGGAGCTCGACATCGCGGGAGATCGCGTTGGTGACGACCTCGTCCTTGAAAAGCTCGCGGGCTTCTTCGATGGCGGTGCTCACTTGCCCCCCTCGTAGTTGGTGTTCTCCCACAGGATGGTCCCGCCCATGCCCAGGCCCACGCACATGGTGGTGAGGCCGTAGCGGACGTCGGGGCGCTCGGCGAACTGGCGCGCGAGCTGCATCATCAGGCGGCCGCCGGAGGAGGCCAGCGGGTGGCCGACCGCGATGGCGCCGCCCCACGGGTTGACGCGGGCGTCGTCGTCGGCGATGCCGAAGTGCTCCAGGAAGGCGAGCACCTGGACGGCGAAGGCCTCGTTGATCTCGATCAGACCGACGTCGTCGATCGTGATGCCCTGGCGGGCGAACAGCTTCTCGGTGGCCGGGACCGGGCCCACACCCATGACCTCGGGCTCGACACCGGTGAACGAGAAGTCGACCAGACGCATCCTGGCGTCCAGGCCCAGCTCCTCAGCGACCTCCTCGGCCATGAGCAGGGTGCCGGTGGCGCCGTCGTTGAGACCGGCGGCGTTGCCGGGCGTCACGTTGCCGTGCGCGCGGAACGGGGTCTTGAGGCCGGCGAGCGACTCCATGGTGGTGCCGGGGCGCGGCGGCTCGTCCTGCGTGGCCAGGCCGAAGCCCTTCTCCGCCGAACGGACCAGGGTCTCGACCAGGTCGGGCTGGATCTTGCCGTCGGCGTAGGCCTTGGCGACCTTCTCCTGGCTGCGCACCGCGTAGGCGTCGGCGCGCTCCTTGGTGATGGTCGGGTACCGGTCGTGCAGGTTCTCGGCGGTGTTGCCCATGACCAGCGCGGACGGGTCGACCAGCTTCTCGGAGATGATGCGGGGGTTGGGGTCGACGCCCTCACCCATGGGGTGGCGGCCCATGTGCTCGACGCCACCGGCGATCACGACGTCGTAGGCACCGAAGGAGATGCCCGCGCCCGCGGTGGTGGCGGCGGTGAGCGCGCCGGCGCACATGCGGTCGATGGAGTAACCGGGGACGCTGCGCGGCAGCCCGGCGAGGATCGCGGCGGTGCGCCCGAGGGTCAGGCCCTGGTCGCCGATCTGGGTGGTGGCGGCGATGGCGACCTCGTCGACGCGCTCCGGGGGCAGGCCCGGGTTGCGGCGCATCAGTTCGCGGATGACGCGGACGATCAGGTCGTCGGCGCGCGTCTCGGCGTAGAGGCCCTTGCCTGACTTGCCGAACGGGGTGCGGACCCCATCGACAAACACGACATCGCGGGCAGTTCGCGACACGATGGCCCCTCCTTCTCCAAGCGTTGGGTGGACTGTATGGGTCCATGCTACTCGCCAGTAACAAATAGTGCGAGCGGCGGGGCCCTTCACTTCCGAAGTCGGGTGGACCCCCTACTTTCGGCGCTTGTGGCCGCCCCGGCCAACACGGTTCCCTGAGGGTGGATTCCGAACGAGGGGGACACGGGGACGACGATGCCACGACCGGACACGGAACACCAGGAACTGCTCAGACAGGCGCCCAAAGCGCCGCTGCGGCGCCTGTGGGAGTACGCCCGACCGCACTGGCGGGCGCTGGTCGCCGGAGGCGTCCTCACCTTCCTCGGCGGGATGACCGGCCTGATCCAGCCGCTCATGGCCAAGTACGTGATCGACGCCCTGGGCGGCGGCGCTCCCATCTCCGGGCCGATCCTCGTCCTGCTGGGCGTGGTGCTCGCCGGAGCCGTCATCGGGGCCCTGGGCGCCTTCGTCCTCGAACGCACCGGCCAGAGCGTCGTGCTCGGCGTGCGCCGCACCCTGGTGGGCCGACTCGTCCGACTGCGCGTGGGCGAACTCGACCGGCTCAAACCGGGGGACCTCGTCTCCCGGCTCACCGCCGACACCACCCTGCTCAGATCGGTCGCCACCAGCGGCATCACCAACCTCTTCACCAGTACGGTCCTGCTGGTGGGCGGGATCGTCGTCATGGGGGTGCTCAGTCCGCTCCTGCTCCTCGTCACCCTGGGCATGATCGTGCTGGTCGGCGTCCTCATGGGGGTCGTCCTGCCCAGGATCGGCCGCGCCACCCAGGCGGCGCAGGCCTCGCTCGGTGAGATGGGCTCCCTCCTGGAACGGATCTTCGGCGCCTTCCGCACGGTCAAGGCCTCCTCCGCCGAACGGGCCGAGATCGCCCGCCTCGACGAGTCCGCGGTGGAGTCCTGGCGGCGGGGTGTCTCCGTGGCCGGATGGACCGCGCTGTCCGGCACGCTGTCCATGCTCGCGGTCAACACCAGCTTCCTCGTGGTGCTGGGCCTCGGCGGCGGCATGGTGGCGGCGGGGACCATGAGCGTGTCCACGCTCATCGCCTTCCTGCTGCTGCTCTTCTACCTGATGGAACCCATCAGCACCCTCGTGCAGTCGGCCACCGAGCTCCAGACCGGCCTGGCCGCCGTCCGCCGGATCGACGAGGTCACCGACCTCGACCAGGAGGACCCCGGACGGGCCCGCACCGAACCCGCCTCACCCCGACCGGCCGAGGTCTCCCTCACCGACGTCACCTTCCGGTACCACCCCGACCTGCCCCTGGTGCACCACGGAGTGACCTTCGAGGCCTCGGGGCCCGGGCTGACCGCCCTGGTCGGGCCCTCGGGATCGGGGAAGACCACCGTCTTCTCCCTGGTCGAACGCTTCTACGACGCCACCACCGGCACCGTGCGCCTGGACGGCACCGACGTCCGCGACTGGCCCCTGGAGGAGCTGCGCTCCCAGATCGGCTACGTGGAACAGGACGCCCCGGTCCTCGACGGCACCCTGCGCGGCAACCTCACCATGGCCGCGCCGCACGCCACCGAGGAGCAGATCCGGGAGGTGATCCGTACCGCCCGCCTCACCGACCTGGTCGAACGCCTGCCCGACGGGCTGGAGAACCCGATCGGCCACCGGGGCGTGACCATCTCCGGCGGCGAACGCCAGCGGGTGGCCATCGCCCGCGCCCTGCTCCGCCGCCCGCGCCTGCTCCTGATGGACGAGGCCACCTCCCAGCTGGACGCCGCCAACGAGGGCGCGCTCAAGGCGGTCATGCTGGCGGCGGCACGCGACACCACCGTGATCGTCGTCGCCCACCGGCTCTCCACGGTCACCAGCGCGGACCGGATCGTGGTCCTGGAGACGGGGCGGGTCCGCGCGGTGGGCACCCACGCCGAACTGGTCGAACGCGACTCCCTCTACCGGGACCTGGCCGCCGGGCAGCTCCTGGCGCCGGAGCCCGCCGGGCCCCAGTGGCCCGCATCTTCCCAGGAGCCCGCGGGGGTCAGCCCGGGGGAGTGAGGAAGGAGGAGGCGAAGCGGTCGACGTTGAGGTTCAGCCGCTGGACGCGCTCCTCGCGGGTGATGGTCTCCGCCGGTTGGATCAGCGCGGACTCCCGCTTGCCCCGCACGTACAGCGGGCAGGCCAGGTCCGCGCACACGTACAGGCCCACCGTGTCGCCCTGGCGTCCGGCCTTGCCGGGCTTGGGTGCGCTGAACAGCCGGACGCCGCCAGCGGGGTGCACGGTCAGGCAGAACGAGCACGTCATCGACTTGAAGAAGTTGCCCTTGCGGTTCCCCGTCGGCAGCCGCAGGGCGATCCCGAGCGGATCCTCCCCGGACTCGATCACCAGGTAGGCGCGGCCCGGCGCCTTGGGGTCGGTCCAACCGAGGAAGTCCGTGTCCTCCCAGGCCAGGAGCGGCATGACCGGCGGGAAGTGCATCCGTTTGGCCTCCCCCTTGGGACAGTTGACGAACGAGGAGCGGATCTCCTCGTGGCTCAGTTCGCGCATGGCGCTCTCCGGTTGATCGGCGGGAATCACGGGTCTCAAAGGAGGGATACTGCCAGTCGCCACCGGGCACACGCGAGTGCTTTTCGCACGTGACGGGCCACTTCCCCGAGAGAAGCCCCCGCGCTCCCCGGACCCCGCACACGCACCCGCCCACGGGAAGGGGCCGGGAACTCCCAGGGAGTTCCCGGCCCCGGTGAGCACGGGTGTGTCGCTCGTGTCAGAGGAGCGCGTTGGCCTCACGGTGGCGACCGGCGGAGTTGTAGGCGCCCGCCAGGTCGCGGCGCAGCCGCATGATCAACCGTCTGACCTCCGGGTCGCCCGAGGAGTTGAGCGCCACCCGGTAGGCCTCGCGCAGCACCTCGACCGCCTCGTCCGCCCGGCCCGCCTGCGTGTAGGCGCGGCCCAACCGGTGGTGCACCGTGAGGGTGTCCAGGTGGCCCTTGCCCAGGCGGCGGCGGCGCCCGGCCAGCACCATGCGCAGCTGGGAGACGGCCTCCTCGTACCGGCCGGCCATGCTCTGCGCCGCGCTCATGCCCAGCCGCAGCTCCTCACGGCGCTCGGTGGAGGCCACGTCCTCGATGGCCCGCGCGTAGTGGGCCACCGCGGCGTCCACCCGCCCGCTGCGCCGGTAGCACACGGCCAGGCGCATGCGCGCCTCCACCGTGTCCTCGTCGGCCGGACCGAACTGGCTCTCCCGCTGGCCGAGCAGGATCTCCCACTGGGCGGCGGCGTCGGCGGGGCAGCCCACGTCCTCCAGCGCCCAGGCGAGGTTCTCCCGGATGATCTCGGTCCGGGGGTGGTCCTCGCCGTAGACCGCGACGGCCTCGCCCAGGGCCAGCTCGAACTGCTGCACGGCGGCCTGGCGCCGACCCATCTGGGCGTACTTGGTGGCCAGGTTGTTCCGGGCGGTGATGGTGTCCGGGTGCTCGGTGCCCAGACGCTCCACCAGGGACTGGAGGGTGCGTTCGAGCGAGGCCGCGCGCATCCCGGCCGTGGGGCCCTTGGTCACCGGGGCGGACGAACCCGTCCGTTGCGGCAGCGGCCGGTGCCCGGCATCGCCGGCCACCCTGCCCGCCGGGGCCGGTACCTGCTCAGGCACGGCGGCGGGCTCGAACTGATCGTCAGAAGCGGGCATGGCGGCCTCGGTCGACTCGACCTTGGCAGAACGCGTCAACCCCGCCTCGCGTAGCAGCGCACGCCAGAACGACAAGCAGACTCACCACATTTCCCTGATCACACGAACCGGGAGCCTTGTGGGCCCACGGATCGGTACACACCCGTTGAGGAACCGCCCTGAGTTTTCAGAGCACGTTTCTATAACTTAATCGGACAGCGGGCTATGGAACAGGCGTGAACCGCCCCTGTGTGGGGGTGAGTTCAGTCACGTCTGGGTTCAAAGTGGTTGAAGAGGGTAGTGATCAGCCTTTTTCCGCACCGAGCAACGCTGTGGCCAGCGGTTCCGCGGTGAGCCCGATCTGCCAGTTCCTGGCGCCCCGTGTGCGCAGGAACTCGCCCACGGAGTCCGCGTCCACGGCCTTCGGCGGCGCCCAGGCCAACCTTCTGACGGTGTCCGGCAGCAGAAGGTTCTCGGTCGGCATCACGACGTCCTCCGCGATCCCCGTCACGGTGGCCCGCGCGGCCTCCAGACGACGCGCGGCCTCGGGGGCGCGGTCGGCCCAGCGGTTCACCGGCGGCGGACCGTCACCGGGGGCGTTGGGACGCGGCAGCTCAGCCTGGGGCATCTCCCGGGCCCGGTTCACCGCCTTCATCCACGTGGTCACGTAGCGGCGGGCCAGCTTGATCCCGAACTGCCGGATCCTGGTGAGGTCCGTCGTGCCGCGAGGCATCGCCGTCGCCGCCTCCACGATCGCCGCGTCCGGCAGCACCCGCCCGGGGGAGATGTCGCGCTCCTGCGCGATGCGGTCGCGTTCGTACCAGAGCTCGCGCACCGCGGCCAGGGAACGCTGGTTGCGGACCTTGTGGATGCCCGAGGTGCGCCGCCAGGGATCGGCGCGCGGTTCCTTGGGCGGGGCGGCCAGCACGGAGTCGAACTCCTCGCGGGCCCATCCCAGCTTGCCGCTCTCCTCCAGCTCCGTCTCCAGCGCGTTCCGCAGCTCGATGAGGATCTCCACGTCCAGAGCCGCGTAGCGCAGCCAGTCCTCGGGCAGCGGGCGCTGGGACCAGTCCACCGCCGAGTGCTCCTTGGCCAGGCGGACGTGCAGCAGGCGCTCCACCATGAACCCGAGCCCGACCCGCTGGTAGCCCAGCAGCCGTCCGGCCAGCTCGGTGTCGAACAGCCGCTCCGGGCGCAGGTTGATCTCCGTCAGGCACGGCAGGTCCTGGTGCGCCGCGTGCAGCACCACCTCGGCGCCGCCCATCGCGGAGTTCAGCTCACTCAGGTCGGGGCACGCGATCGGATCGATGAGCGCCGAACCGGAGCCCTCCCGGCGCAGCTGCACCAGGTACGCGCGCTGGCCGTACCGGTACCCCGAGGCGCGCTCGGCGTCCACCGCCACGGGCCCCGAACCCGAGTCCAGGGCGGCTATGACTCCGGCGAGCGAGTCGGCGTCGGAGGTCACCTCGGGCAGGCCCTCGCGCGGCTCCCGCAGGAGGGGCGCCCTCTCCGCGTCGTCGTCGGGTTCGCGGGGGTCTGTCTTGGAGTTCAACGCGTTCGCCACACCACTACGGTATGCGCTGTCGCCACCGAACGCAGATACGGGCCGATTCGGGATCGTCGGGCGATACCGGCCGCCCTCTTCGCGCGCCGGGGTCGGGGGCGCGTCCGGGCGCAGGTCAGGGTCGGGACCGCTGGCGCGCGATGTCGGTGACGTCGAGCGGCGGAAGCCCCGACGCGGACGCCAGCAACGCCAGCCAGGCGTTCATGTGTCCGGTCAGGTCGTCGGACTCGGGTGTCCACGAGGCGCGCATCTCGACCTCGGTGGTGGCGCCCTCGTGGGCCTTGGTGCCGAACCCCTCGGTGGTGGCCCGGGTGACCGTGCCGCTCAGCGTGTGGTGCGCCGCGCCGTGGGCCTCCAGCGCGTCGGTGAGCCAGCTCCAGGCGACCGGGCCCAGCAGGGGGTCGGTCGCGATCTCCGACTCCAGCTCGGAGTTGGCCTGGCAGACCACGCGGAAGGGGCCGGGCCAGTCGCGGGTGCCCTCGGGGTCGTACAGGACGATCAGCCGCCCCCAGGCGATCTCCTCGCCCTGGACCGTGACCTCGGCGGACACGGCGGCGGAGTGGGGCGCCAGCCTCTGGGGTGAGGGGATCTCCCGAACGGTGATCTCGGGGCGGATGAGGGGAGAGCGCAGGGCCTCGACCGCTCGCCGGAACGTCTCTTGAGCGTTCTCGGCGCTACCGACATCGGGCATGGTGGAAACGTCAGCCTTCATTAGGTGGTGATCACGCGTCCTGGCGGGGGTAGTCGGGACGTGCCCCGCCGACGGTGTGATGGTGGGCACGGACTCGACCGTGGCACGACAGACCCGCGCCGGGCCGCAGTTCCTCCGGCGTGTCGGTGTTTTGTGATGATCTTGGGACCGCCCGGGCACCCGTCCGCCCCGGTTCGTCCCCCCGCCGGACCGGATCGTTCCCCCGAGCGTGACCACCGACTCCGGCGATCCGAGTGAGACCACCGGGGCGGGCATGGCACGATTCAAGGGTGACGCTTCAAGAATCTCCCTTCCTTCGCGCCTGCCGGCGCCTCCCGGTGTCCCACACACCGGTGTGGTTCATGCGCCAGGCCGGGCGCTCCCTGCCCGAGTACCGACGGGCCCGCGCCGACGTGCCTATGCTTGAGGCGTGTGCGCGGCCCGACATGATCACCGAGATCACGATGCAGCCGGTGCGCCGCTACGACGTGGACGCCGCGATCTTCTTCAGCGACATCGTGGTGCCGCTCAAGGCCATCGGGATCGAACTGGACATCAAGCCGGGCGTCGGCCCGGTGGTCGACGAGCCGATCCGCGACGCCGGCGGGATCAAGCGCCTGCGCGAGATCGAGCCCGACGACGTCCCGTACGTCACCGAGGCGGTCGGCCAGCTCGTGGGTGAGCTCGGTGACAAGCCGCTGATCGGCTTCGCGGGTGCCCCGTTCACGCTGGCCTCCTACCTCATCGAGGGCGGGCCGTCGAAGAACCACGAGCACACCAAGGCGCTGATGTACGGCGAGCCCGAGCTGTGGGACGAGCTCATGCGGCGCCTGGCCACCATCTCCCTGGGCTTCCTGCGTACCCAGATCGAGGCGGGGGCCAGCGCGGTCCAGCTCTTCGACTCCTGGGTCGGGGCGCTCAGCGCCGAGGACTACCGCGCCTCGGTGCTGCCCTACACCTCGTGGATCTTCGGCCAGCTCAGCGAGTACGAGGTGCCGCGCATCCACTTCGGTGTGGGCACCGGAGAGCTGCTGAGCCTGCTCAGCGAGGCCGGGGCCGACGTGGTGGGCGTGGACTGGCGGGTGCCGCTGGACAAGGCCGTCCAGCGGGTCCAGCCGGGTACGGCGCTCCAGGGCAACCTGGACCCCGCCACCCTTTTCGCTCCCTGGGAGGTCGTCGCCGACCGGACGCGCGACATCCTCGCGCGGGGCCGGGCCGCCGACGGCCACATCTTCAACCTCGGTCACGGCGTGCTGCCCAGCACCGACCCGAACATGCTCGAACGGCTCACCGCCTTCGTGCACGAGGAGACCGCCAACTAGGCTCCTCCCGGACACACGCGCCGAGGCCCGGCCCCCGCGAGGGAGCCGGGCCTCGGCGCGTTCCACGGACCCTCAGGGTCAGCGCCCGTCCTCGTCGTCCTTCGCCGGGCCGGTCTCCTCGGACCGGGCCGACTCCGGCTCGGGGTCCGGCGCGTCGCCGTCCCGACCCCGGGTCGCGCCCGCGCCCGCGTCCACGGCGGCGTCGGGGGCGGGGGCGGGGGCGCGACGGGCCCGGCGGCGCCCGAGCCACACCCACAGCGGCCAGGCGCCGACCGCCGCGAGCACGACGGCGAAGGGCAGCAGCCAGCCCGCGACCACGGCCAGGCCCTGGCCCAGGCCCACGAGCGCGCGCCAACCGCGTTCGAGGCCGCCCAGGAACCCGACGGAGTCCCGGACCGGCTCCTCCAGGTAGGTCGTGGGCGGCTGGAGGGTCAGGTGCACCGTCGAGTAGGAGGTCTGGTCGTCCAGCACCTTCAGCCGGGCCTGGAGCGCCTCCAGGTCCTCCTGGCGCCGCTGGATCTCGCCCTCCACCCGCAGCAGGTCGTCGACGTCCCGGGCCTCCTCCAGGTAGCCGCGCAGGGTCTCCAGGGCGGTCTCCGAGGACTCGATCCTGCTCTCGACGTCCGCGACCTCCTCGGTGACGTCCTGCACGGACCGCTCCAACATGGAGCGGTCGCCCAGTTCGGCCAGCTCCTCCAGCACGCCCTCGTAGTCGCCGTCCGGCACGCGCAGGGTCAGGACGCCCTCGGGGTGGCCGTCCCGGGGCGTGGAGAGGCTCTCGGACTCCACGTAACCGTCGGAGTCGAGGGTCAGCCGCTTGGCCAGCTCCGCGGCCTCGGCCACGTCGTCCACGCGCACGGTCATGTCGGCGGTGTGGACCAGCCGCCGGTCCGCGACCTCCACGTCCGTGCCCGTACCGGCCTCCGCTCCGGCCTCCTCCTCCACGGCGCCCTCCGCCGAGAACTCGGCCGCGGAGTCGGCCCGCTGGTCGGGGACGGCCAGGTTCGCGGGTTCCGGGGCGCCGCCGCTCTCGGAGGAGGCCCCGCACGAGGCGAGCAGCAGCACGGCCAGGCCGGAGGCGGCGGTCAGTCCGACGGCACGTCCGACACGGGACGGTGTCAACGCTGAAGTGTCCATGCCGCTTCGACGCACCCCGCGATGACCCCGTTTCCGCCGCACCATAACGGGACCGCAACGGCCGCCTACGGGGACGGCGGATCACTGTGACCCGCGGCATCTGGGAAGCTGGTGACATGCCTGAAGCACCGCATGTCGTCGTGATCGGGGGCGGCGTCTGCGGACTCACCGCCGCGCACCGCCTCAACGGCCGGGGGGTCACCACCACGGTGATCGAGGCCGCCGACGTCCCGGGCGGCAAGCTCCGCGCCTCGCCCGTGGCCGGTGTGCCGGTCGACGCCGGTGCGGAGGCGGTGCTCGCCCGCCGCCCCGAGGCCCTCGACCTCTTCACCGAGCTCGGTCTGGACGACCGGGTGGTGCACCCGGGCCCGGGGAGCGCGGCCATCTACAGCCGGGGCCGCGTCCGTTCCCTGCCCAAGGGACAGCTCATGGGCGTCCCCGGGGACCTGCGGGCCCTGGCCCGCAGCGGCGTCCTCTCCCCGGCCGGAACCCTGCGCGCCGCCCTCGACCTGGTGTGGCCCCGCACCCAGGTGGGTTCGGACGTGCCCGTGGCCTCCTACGTCGGCACCCGCATGGGCCGCCAGGTGGTGGACCGGCTGGTCGAACCCCTCCTGGGGGGCGTCTACGCCGGACGGGCCGACGAGCTCTCCCTGGACTCCACCCTGCCGCAGATCGCGCCGATGGCCCGCCGGGACCGTTCCCTGATGAGGGCCGTGCACACGAGTCTGAGCGGCCGGGGCGCCGCACCCACCAGGTCGGGGCCGGTCTTCGCCTCCCTGCGCGGCGGTGTCGCCTCACTCGTGGACGCGCTCGCGGCGCGACAGGAGGACCTGCGTACCGGCACCCGGGCCCATTCCCTGGAGCGGCGCCCCGAGGGCTGGAGCGTGCGTCTGGAGGGCGCGGACGGGGGTCGGGTGGACTGCGACGCGGTGCTGCTCGCCTGCCCCGCCGCCGAGGCCGCCCGCCTGCTCACCGACACCGAACCCGAGGCCGCGCGCGAGCTGCGCCGGATCGAGTACGCCAGCATGGCGCTGGTGACCTTCGCCCTGCCCGCCTCCGCCTTCCCCCGCCCGCTCACCGGCACCGGTTTCCTGGTCCCGGCGGGGGAGGGGCTGACGATCAAGGCCGCCACCTTCTCCAGCAACAAGTGGCCCTGGCTGGCCCGGGAGCTGGATAGGGTCAACCCGGGGCAGGACCTCCTGCTCCTGCGCTGCTCCATCGGCCGGTTCGGGGACGGCGGCTCGCTCGACCGCTCCGACGAGGAACTGGCCGAGACGGCCCTGGCCGACCTCGCCCGCGTGACCGGTCTGCGCGGGACCCCGGTGGAGACCCGGGTGACCCGGTGGACCGACGGACTGCCGCAGTACACGGTCGGCCACGCCGACCGCGTCGAGCGGATCCGGTCGGGCGTGCGACGCCACCCCGGCCTGGGGGTGTGCGGCGCCGCCTACGGGGGCGTGGGCGTCCCCGCCTGCGTCGCCGACGCCGGACACGAGGCCGCACGCCTGGCCGACACCCTCACCGACCACAGCCGCACCAGCGGCGGCGACCAGAGCGCCGCCGGACCGAACCAGCAAGGAGTCAACCCGTGACGGGGCAGCAGAACGAGGCCGTCTCCCAGGACGGCACCGACCTCAACAAACTCATCCGCTACACCATGTGGTCGGTCTTCCGGGTCGACGGCCTGGAGGGCGTGGACCGCGCCGCGGCCGCCGAGGAGCTCCAGGGCCTCCTCGACAAGGCCGCCGGACAGGGCGTCACCACGCGGGGCAGCTACGACGTCCAGGGCTTCAGGGCCGACGCCGACATCATGTTCTGGTGGGTCGCGGACACCCCGGAACAGCTCCAGGGCGTCTACTCCGAGTTCCGCCGCACCCGGGTCGGCCGCGCCAGCACCCCGGTGTGGTCGGTCATGGGCCTGCACCGCCCCGCCGAGTTCAACCGCGGCCACGTCCCCGCCTTCCTGGCCGGGGAGGAGCCGCGCGACAACATCTGCGTGTACCCGTTCGTGCGCTCCTACGAGTGGTACCTGCTGCCCGACGACGAGCGCCGCGCCATGCTCGCGGAGCACGGCCGCATGGCGGCCCCGTACCCGGACGTCCGGGCCAACACCGTCTCCTCGTTCGGTCTGAACGACTACGAGTGGCTGCTGGCCTTCGAGGCCGACGAGCTGTACCGCATCGTGGACCTCATGCGCCACCTGCGCGGCGCCAAGGCCCGCCTGCACACCCGTGAGGAGCTGCCCTTCTACACGGGGCGCCGCAAGAGCGTGGCCGAGCTGGTCGACTCCCTGCCGTAACCGGCGCCGCGAACGAGGACGGCCCCCGCACCGTTGGTGCGGGGGCCGTCCCGTGCCGTTCCGGCGTCCGGGCGCGCTACTCGACGCTGGGTGCGACGTGCGGTGCGCGGCGGGTGGCGATCACGTAGAAGGGGAGCGAGACGATCGTGAGCAGCACCAGAGCGCTCATGAGGTAGATCAGCGCCTCCCCGGCGGGCAGTCCCAGGCCCCACGCGGCGATGAAGGCCACGCCCGTGGCGAGCATGCCCAACACCACGTAGATCCGCTTCCCGCGCGGCTTGGGGTACTCCATCCGGCTGACCATCAGCCAGGAGACGAGCAGCACCGCCGCGACCCCGGCCAGCAGCGGCGGGTCCAACAGCACGATCGTCACCACGGCCATCGCCCCGAACGGGCACGGAAGGCCGGTGAAGTAGTTCGCGTCGGGGGCCTGGCAGGAGAACCTGGCCAGCCGGACGATCACCGCGAGCAGCACGGCACCGCCCGCCAGGACGGGCAGCACGCCGGCGCCGCCCGTGATGGTGCCCCACACCACGAAGAAGAACGCCGGCGCGAACCCGAAGCTGATCACGTCGGCGAGGTTGTCCAGCTCCGCGCCCATGCCGCTGCCGCCCAGCTTGCGGGCGACCCGGCCGTCGAGCACGTCGAGGGTGGCCGCGACGATCATCAGGCCCACGGCTGTGGCCATCGCCGACTTCGGCAACGGTCCCGCCGCTCCCAGCGCCATGTGCGCGGCCTGCGCCGTGGCCAGGGCCCACACCGCGAGGAAACCGCACAGGGCGTTGCCCAGGGTCAGGTAGTCGGCCACGCCCAGGCGGAGCCGGGGCGCCTCCCCGGAGAGGTCCGTGGCGGCCCGCGCCGCGGGAACGGCCTCAGTCGGCGTCAAGACGGGTTTCTCCGGCGCGGACCTTCTGGCCGACCTCCACCGCCGGGGTGACCCCGGGCGGAAGGTAGACGTCGACGCGTGACCCGAACCGGATGAGGCCGATCCTCTCGCCTTGCTCGACCTTCTGCCCCGCAGCGAGATACGGGACGATACGCCGGACCAACGCGCCGGCGATTTGAACGACCGTGATCTCACCGATCTCGGTTTCAAGGGTCCAGATGACGCGCTCATTACGCTCGCTGTCCTTGTCGAAGGCGGGGCGGAAACCCCCGGGGCGGTGCTCGACGCCGGTCACGACTCCGGCGAGGGGCGCACGGTTGACGTGCACGTTGAGGGGGTTCATGAACACCGCGACCCGGATCCGCCCGTCGGGCTGGGGGTCGAGGCTCTGTACGACGCCGTCGGCCGCGGACAGCACCCGACCTGTCGCCGGACCCCGGTTGGGGTCGCGGAAGAACCAGGTCATCCCCGCCGCCAGGGCGATCACCGGGGCGGCGGCCACGGCGCCGACCCGGGAACGCCGGGCGAGCAGGGCGGCGGCACCCGCCGCGCCGAGCGCCGGGACCAGCCACGGGGCGGAACCCTGGGCCATGCCGAAGCGTGGTCTGGCCGGGTGGCGTGGGGAGGCGGAGGAGGAAGGTGAGTCGTCGGTCATCGAGCGCTTTCGTCGCGGGTCGGTCGGTCGCCCGCACATCGGATACCGCTGTGAGGGGTGAACCCGGCTGTGGCCTGGTTCGCGTGTGCGCGGTCTCCGGGTGGGGCCCGCCGCGCGCGCCCCACGGTCGACTTATGGCCGAACGTCGGTGCGCTGGTGAGATTATCGCTGATCCTGGGGGAAGGGGGATCGGACTGGTTCCGGAGACGCCCGTGCGGGTGGGCGTTCGGGTCCCCGGACCAGGATGCCATGCCGCCTACTCGGTGGGCTCCAGGTCGAGGGCGACGGAGTTGATGCAGTACCGGAGGTCCGTGGGGGTGTCGTACCCCTCCCCGCGGAAGACGTGACCCAGGTGGGAGTGGCAGGTGGCGCATCGCACCTCGGTGCGCACCATCCCGAGCGAGGCGTCCTCGTGCAGGGTGACGGCGTCGGAGTCGGCCGGGTCGAAGAAGCTCGGCCACCCGCAGTGGGAGTCGAACTTCTCGTCGGAGCGGAAGAGTTCGCTCCCGCATCCCCGGCAACGGTAGACACCGGTGGTCCTGGTGTCCACGTACTCCCCGGTCCAGGGGCGCTCGGTGCCCGCCTGGCGGAGCACGGTGTACTCCTGCTCGTTGAGGCGCTCGCGCCACTCCTGGTCGGTCCGGGGAAGGTCCCTGGGTGCCCCGCCGTTGGTGTCCGGGGCCTGGTCCGCTGCGTCAGCCATGGTGACGACGCTACCCGCAAACGCGCTCCGGTGCCGACAGGGGACACGGTGTGAAGAAATCGGGTCCAAACCACGCACTCCAGGTAAATCATTCTTAAGAGCCACATACACCTAACTTCACCTTTGGCGACGTTCGGTGCCGGTGGGTGCGGGTACGGGCTCAGACAGGGGTCAGTGATCGAGGTGCACTGAGGCAGGTGGCATGGCTGTTACAGCTCAACAGGCACTCGGAGTGAACAGGCGGCCTCTGCGCGTGGGCAGGATCCGGTACGGACTGTGGAGGCTCGACCAGGCCACCACGGGTGCCCGGTCACGGATGCGGGTCGTCGGGGACGGCGCCGCCACCGTGGGGCGGGAGCTGCGCTGGGCCGCGGAGCTCAGCCTGCGTTCGACCGTCGCCGGGATCGAGTACGCGCGGCCGGAGCCCTGGGGGGACCGCAAGCTGTTCGGGTTGGTGACGGCGATCGCCGTCGGCGCCCTGGTGGTGGCGGTCGTGCTGGGGATGGGCATGGCCCAGTGGGCGATGACCTCGTCCAGCGCCATGTTCTTCGCGGCGGCCGGGGCCGTTGCGGTGGGACTCACACTCCTGCCGCTGTCCTACCTGGTCTTCGCGTCCCGACGCGGTCGGGTCCGGAGCGAGGAGGCGGAGGACCCGAGCGAGGGGGAGTCGCGTGACGGGGGCGGCCCGAACGGGCAGGACCCGGGCGAGGAGAGCCTCCTCACGACGATTCCGAGTGCGAGGGTTCCCATCGCGGAGAGACCGGGTGTGAGCGTCACGAGGTAGCGACGGACGGCGGCCGTGACCGGTCCGCCATGAGGGTGGGAGGGGTGCCCCGAGCGGGGCATCCCTCCCGTCGTCGTGCGGCGGGGTCGGCCCGGGAAAGGTGCCGCGGGGCCCGGTGGCCCGAGGGGCCGGGGCCGGGTGGTTCCGAGGCGCGGGGTCAGGCGTCGAAGTCGTACTGCAGCACGTACGCCGAGCCGTCCATGGTGATCTCGTTGAACTCCACGGGCCGGTGGTCGGCGGTCAGCGCGGTGCGGGCCACCTCCAGCACGGGGGTGCCCGCGGCCAGGGTCAGTTCCTCCGCCTCCTCGGGGGTGGGCATGCGCACCCGGATCTCCTCGGTGAAGTGGGCGGGGGCGTGCCCGAGCTCCGCCAGGCGCGCGTAGATGCCCCCGGGGCCGCTGTCGTGGGCCCGGACCCGCCGCGCGGCGGGGACCTCCTCCCGCCCCGACCACAGGTGCGGCGACAGGTGTGAGACGGCGCTCTGCACCGGTCTGCCGTCCACCAGGTAGCGCCGGGAGCGGCGCACCACCGTGGCCCCCTCGTCCAGGTCCAGTGCCCGCAGGACGTGCCCGTCGGGGACGAGTTCGTCGACGACGAGCCCCTCCACCTCGTAGCCGCGTGTGTCGCTGTCGGTCTGCCAGATGGCCCTTCCGGCGCCCCACAGGTCCTTCGACAGGCGCCGGGCGCCGTGTCTTCGCAGGGGCCGGAAGGCGCGCACGTAGATGCCCGATCCCCGCACGGCCACGGCCAGGCCCTCGTTGATGAGCACGGACAGGGCCTGCCGGGCGGTCGCCCGGGCGACACCGTGCCGCTCCATGAGGGCGTTCTCCCCGGGGAGACGGTCGCCGTCGGAGTACTGTCCGGAGCGGATCCGTCCTCGTAGTTCCTCGGCTATCTCCCGGTACACCGGAGGGGACCCGTTCTCGGACGTCGGCACCACGTTCATCCTCTCGCCCAGGGGGCCGCACCGGTGAGCCCCGCCGGCGCGGTGTGTCATTCGCGGCTCTTCCTGTGGAAGGCACACCACGGGTATGTCCGGTTGCGGGATGGTTCATGCGTCATTGTGGGGCGACCGAAACCGAGCGGTTATGGGGAGGGCCCGCGCGGGCCCCTATTCCCTCAGGTAACGCGTGAACAGGTGGCCCTCCGCCTCCAGCAGACGGGCCATCCGCAAGGGGGTGGTCCTCGCCGAGGTGTGCTCCAGGGCGCCGGGAGTCCCGGGGCCGCCGGTGACGATGCGGGGCGACCCCGCGCCCAGCAGGTGCGGGCTCACTGTCAGGCAGAGCTCGTCCAGCAGGCCCGCCGCCACGAACTCCGCCAGCAGGTGCGGGCCGCCCTCGGTCAGGACCCGGTACAGGCCGCGTTCAGCCAGGGCGTTCACGATGTGCTCGGGGCCCACCGAGACCCCGTCGACCACCACGAGGTCGGCGTGCTCGGCCACGAACGCCCGGAGCTCGGCGGGGGCGTCCGCGACGGTGAACACGATGGTGCGGGCGTCGTCCGGGGCCGTGGTGAGCAGTTCGGCGTCCAGTTCGAGGGAGCGCGACACCACCGCGACGCGCGGTGTGGCGGGACGGCCCTCACGCAGCCGCGCCCACACCTCGCGCGGACGCACCGGCCGGTAGCCCTCCTTGCGTGCGGTGGCGGCGCCGACCAGGACGACGTCGCACAGTCCGCGCAGCACCCCCATGACCCGGCGGTCGGGGTCCGAGGACAGGTCACGGCTGCGCCCCGAGGGGCCGATCGCGCCGCCGTCGGCGCTGGCCACCATGTTGGCGCGCAGCCAGGGCCGGTCCAGGCCCAGCGGGTAGGCGTAGGCCTCGGCCAGGTCCACGTCGGTCTGGCCGGGGACGGGCAGGAGTTCGCGGAAGCGGGCGGGCTCCGGGGCACGGCCCGCGCTGTGTGTGCTCGACATGGTCACCCAGGTTAGGGGCGTCGCGATCGCGGACGGCGTAGGGCCGGGTCCCGTCGCGGGTTCCCGGCCCCTCCGCGGCCGCTCCCCGGGGCCCTCCACCCCCGGGGAGTCGTACCGGACGCGGCCCCGGTCAGCCGTGGCGGTGCGAGACGCGCCGCAGCAGGACCAGGGCGCGGTCGATCACCCGGAGCGGGCCGCCCGCCGTCACGAACGGCCGCCCCTCCACGTCCGGCTCGGCGGTGTCCAGCACGGTCTCCCAGGCCATGCCGTACTCGGTGCCGGGCAGCTTGAACTCCACCGTCTCCGGACCGCTGTTGAGGAGCAGTACGAAGGAGCTGTCGCGGATGGGGCGCCCGCGCGAGTCCGGTTCGGTGATGGCGTCCCCGTTGAGGAACACCCCCAGCGCCCGCTCACCGGTGTCCCAGTCGTCGCCTTCCATGGTCGACCCGTCCGGGCGCAGCCACGAGATGTCCGGCAGCCCGTCCGACCCCGCCCTGGCACCCTCCACCGGGCTGCCCTGGAAGAACCGGCGGCGCCGGAAGACGGGGTGCTCGCGCCGCAGCCGCGCCAGGTCGCGGACGTAGGCGAGCAGGTCGTTGCCGGGGTACTCGCCGGTGAGCCCCGCGCCCTCCCAGTCGATCCAGGCGATCTCGTTGTCCTGGCAGTAGGCGTTGTTGTTGCCGCCCTGGGTGCGCCCGATCTCGTCCCCGTGCGAGAGCATCACCACCCCCTGCGACAGGTACAGGGTGGTGAGGTGGTTGCGGACCTGCCTGCGGCGCAGGGTCAGGATGGCGGGGTCCTCGGTGGGCCCCTCCACGCCGTGGTTCCAGGAGCGGTTGTCGTCGGTGCCGTCCCGGTTGTTCTCGCCGTTGGCCTCGTTGTGCTTGTCGTTGTAGGAGACCAGGTCGGCCAGCGTGAAACCGTCGTGGCACGTGATGAAGTTGATCGAGGCCACCGGGCGGCGCCCGTCGTCCTGGTACAGGTCGCTGGACCCGGCCAGCCGTGAGGCGAGCTCCCCCTTGACCGGCTCACCGCGCCAGAAGTCGCGGACGGTGTCGCGGTACTTGCCGTTCCACTCCGTCCACAGTGGCGGGAAGTTGCCCACCTGGTAGCCGCCCGGACCCACGTCCCAGGGTTCGGCGATCAGCTTCACCTGGGAGATCACCGGGTCCTGCTGGACGATGTCGAAGAACGTGCTCAGCCGGTCCACGTCGTGGAACTCGCGGGCCAGCGCCGAGGCGAGGTCGAAGCGGAACCCGTCCACGTGCATCTCCAGGACCCAGTACCGCAGCGAGTCCATGATGAGCTGCAGGGAGTGCGGGTGGCGCACGTTCAGGCTGTTCCCGCAGCCCGTGTAGTCGAGGTAGTAGCGCTGGTCCTCGTCGCTGACCCGGTAGTAGCCGAGGTTGTCGATCCCCCGCCAGGACAGCGTGGGGCCCATGTGGTCGCCCTCGGCGGTGTGGTTGTAGACCACGTCGAGCAGCACCTCGATGCCCGCCTCGTGCAGCGACCTCACCATCGCCTTGAACTCCTGGACCTGCTGCCCGCGCGAGCCGCGCGCGGCGTATCCGCTGTGCGGGGCCAGGAAGGCCAGGGTGTTGTAGCCCCAGTAGTTGGTCAGCCCCCGGGCCACCATCGCGTGCTCGGGCACGAAGTGGTGCACGGGCATGAGTTCGACGGCGGTCACCCCCAGGGAGGTGAGGTAGTCGATGACCTCGGGGTGGGCCAGCCCCGAGTAGGTGCCCCGCTGGTGTTCGGGGATGGCCGGGTGGCGCATGGTCAGCCCGCGTACGTGCGCCTCGTAGATCACCGTCTGGTGGTACGGGGTGTTGGGACGTGCCTCGTTGCCCCAGTCGAAGAACGGGCTGACCACCACGCACTTGGGCACGTATCTCGCGCTGTCGGCCGTGTTCCTGCGGGCCGGGTCGGCGAAGTGGTAGCTGAAGAGCGATTCGTGCCAGGTGAGGTCTCCGTTGATCGCCTTCGCGTAGGGGTCGGTGAGCAGTTTGTTCGGATTGCAGCGCAACCCCTGGTCGGGTGCGTAGGGACCGTGGACGCGGTACCCGTACTGCTGTCCCGGGCCGACACCGGGCAGGTACCCGTGCCAGACGAAACCGTCGTACTCGGTCAGGGGTACGCGGGTCTCCTCTCCGTCGTCGTCGAACAGGCACAGGTCCACCTGTTCGGCCGCCTCGGAGAAGAGGGAGAAATTGGTGCCGGAACCGTCGTAGGTCGCACCGAGCGGATAGGAACTACCTGGCCAGACTTCCACCATAGGCGTCGTCAGTCTCTAGGTTTCGGGGCCCGTAAGGGCGATTTTGATGGTGACGACTTCTTTCTTCCGCTTCGACCGCGGAAGTATGCCGAACTGGGCCGATGTTCGTTCTCGGCTGCCCGTTCTGCACTTTCTGCGGCTTATGTGAGCGGGGGTGAAAGGGAGGAGGAAAGGAGTTCCGGGGGTTTCTCGCGTGGGCTCCCGGCGCCGATCCCCGCGAAAGGGGGTCGGCACCGGGAGAGGGGAGGTCGGCACCGGGACACGGCGGGTCCCGGCGCGGAGCCCGGCCGGCGGATCAGCCCCGGGGGCGGGCCCGGTCCAGGATCAGCTCCGTGTCCACGCCCCTGGGCAGCGTCCCGAACACGTGCCCCCACTCGCCGCCCAGCCGGGACGCGGTGAACGCCTCGGCCACCGGGGTGGGCGCGTAGCGCAGCAGTACCGACGCCTGGAGGGTCAGCGCCATCAGCTCCACCACCGCACGGGCCCGGTACTGGACCTCCTCCAGATCGCCCAGGGCCTGCCCCAGCCGCTTGAGGGCGGCGTCGTAGTGGTCGTCGGAACCGGCCGCGGTGTCGAGTTCCGCGAGGAAGGCCTCCACCGACTCCGGCGCCCTCGCCATCGCCCGCAGCACGTCCAGGGCGGCCACGTTGCCCGAGCCCTCCCAGATGGAGTTGAGCGGTGAGTCGCGGAACAGGCGGGGCATGCCCGACTCCTCCACGTACCCGTTGCCGCCCAGGCACTCCAGGGCCTCGGCCGCGTGCACCGGCTGGCGCTTGGTCACCCAGAACTTGCCCACGGCCACGCCCAGGCGGCGGAAGGCGGCCTCACCCTCGTCGCCGCGCACCGCGCGGTCCACCGATCCGGCCAGGCGCGTCATGAGCGACGTGGCCGCCTCGGACTCCAGGGCGAGGTCGGCCAGGACGTTGCGCATGAGCGGCTGGTCCACGAGCGGAGTACCGAAGGCGCTCCGGGTCTCGGCGTGGTGCAGGGCCTGCACCACCGCGGCGCGCATGCCCGAGGCGGAGCCGATCACGCAGTCCAGGCGGGTGCTGTTGACCATCTCGATGATGGTGGGCACGCCCCGGCCCGGCTCCCCGACCGGGTACGCCACGGCGCCGTCGTACTCCAGCTCGGCGGAGGCGTTGGACCTGTTGCCCAGCTTGTCCTTGAGCCGCTGGACGAACATCCGGTTCCGGGAGCCGTCGGGCAGCACGCGCGGGACCAGGAAGCAGGTCAGCCCCTCGGGGGCCTGCGCCAGGGTGAGGAACACGTCGCTCATGGGGGCGGAGGTGAACCACTTGTGGCCGGTGAGCAGGTGGTGGCCCTCACGGGTGGGCACGGCACGGGTGGTGTTCGCGCGGACGTCCGAGCCGCCCTGCTTCTCGGTCATCGACATGCCCGCGAGGAGCCCGCGCTTGGTCAGCGGCGCCCGCAGCCCGAAGTCGTAGGCGCGGGCGGTGAGCAGCGGTTCGTACGCCGCCGCCAGCTCGGGGGAGTGGCGCAGCGCCGGGACGGCCGCGTAGGTCATGGAGATCGGACAGCCGTGGCCGCTCTCCGCCTGCGACCACAGGAAGAACTTGGCCGCGCGGGCCACGTGGGCCCCCTCGCGCGCGTCCGCCCAGGGGGCGGCGTGCAGGCCGTGCTCCACGGCCTGGTCCATGAGCACGTGGTAGGCGGGCTGGTAGTCGACCTCGTCCACGCGGTGGCCGTAGCGGTCGTGGGTGCGCAGGACCGGGGGGTAGGCGTTGGCGGACTCGCCCCAGGCACGCACCCGCTCGGATCCCGCCGCGTCGCCGATCTCGCGCACGTCGGCCTCGGCCCAGCCCGCGCCCTCGCGGCGCAGGCCCTCCAGGAGGGCGGGGTCGTCGGCGGCGCTGTAGTCACCGAGCGGAGTGGCCTGGTTGAACACTTCGTGTGTGTCGGGCATTCCGGCTCCGATCCTGGTTCGGGGGTGGACGGGTGCGGGAATCCTATCCCTGCCCGGAACACCCGACCGAACCTGGTTCGGTCACGCCGTCACCTCGCGCTTCCCGGGCCCGTTCAGGGCCACAGGAGACCCCGCTCCCACGGCGCGGAGGAGTCCGCGCGCCGGTACCGCAGACGGGTGTGGCGCCGGTCCGGGTCCGCCTGCCAGAACTCGATCTCGGTGGGCGCGAGCCGGTACAGGCCCCAGTCGTCGGGTGCCAGCCCGGGGTCGGCCTCCAGTCGGGCGCGGCTCTCCTCGGCGGTCGCGTGGACGGTCTCCAGACTGTCCAGGGGCTGGCTCTGGCGTCCGTGCAGCCCCGCCACACGCCCCTCCAGGGGGCGTGCGGTGAAGTCGGCGGCGCGCTCCTCGGCCCCGGCCAGTTCCACGGGACCGCGCAGCCGCACCTGACGGCCCTGGAGTCCCCAGAAGAAGAGGAGCGCGGCCCGGGGGTTGCTCGCGAGCTCCCGGCCCTTGGCCGAGGTCGTGGTGGTCGCGAACGACCACCCCTCGTCGGTGAGGTCCTTCAGGATGAGGACGCGCGCCGACGGAGCCCCGTCGGCGTCGGCCGTCGCCAGGGTCATGGCGTGCGGTTCGGGCACCCCGGCCGCGATCGCCTCGCCCAGCCACTCCACGAACAGGTCCACCGGGTCGTCCGGTGCCTCGGAGGGGTCGAAGCTCGCCAGCGGCCCCGCGAACACCCGCAGCCCGCGCAGGAGGTCCCGGATTCCGTCCCGTCCCGCCATCACACACCCCGTCCACTCGGCTCCAGTACCCCGAACCTACTCAACCCCGGGCCGCCCGGGGCCCCGCGACGCCGTCACCGCCCAGTGGGACGGAACCGGGGCCCCATCCGGGGAGCCCGTCGCCTCCCGGGGCCGCCGTCCGGCGACGGCGGCGACGGTGGGGTCGGTACCGACCCCACCTCGGCATCCTGTCCGACGGGCCCGTCGTCGCGGCGGCGCGCACCCGGTGGGCACCCCGCCCGGTTTCGCACCGAACGTCCCCGGTACGATGCGCGGGCCGTGACGGTCCGGACCGTCACGGGAACGGAACGGCGGGGCGCGCACCGGGCACGCCGCGAGGGGGACCATGACGGACTCGGGACAGACGGCACACTCCCGATGGCTCTGGGGGCTACTGGGCAGCGTGGTCCTCACCCACACCGCGCTCAACCTCGTCCGACCCCTCATCTCCTACCGCACCATCGCGGTGGGCGGGGACGCCGTCGAGGTCGGACTGGTCACCGCCGCCTACGCGCTGCTCCCACTGGTCATCGCGGTCTCGCTCGGCCGCTTCACCGACCGCGCGGGCCGCATCGCGTGGCTCGCGGGCCTCGGCTCGGTCGTCCTGGCCGTCGGCAGCCTCCTCCTGGCCGGGTCCGGGGGGCTGCTCGGACTCGCCCTGTCCAGCACGGTCGTGGGCGTGGGCCACCTGCTGTGCATGGTCTCCGCCCAGGCCCTCATCGCCCGCTACTCGCGCCCCGAACACCTGGACCGCGACTTCGGCTGGTTCACCGCCGCGGCCTCCCTCGGCCAACTCGTCGGTCCGCTGATCTCCGGCGTCATCCTCTCCGACTCCACCGGGCCGGAGCTGCTCACCGCCACCTCCACCGCGCTGCTGGTGGCCGGGGCCGTCGCCGCCCTGGGCTTCCTTCCGCTGATCCCGCTGGCGCGGCTGAGCCCGATGCGGCGCACCGACGCGCAGAGGGCCGCGCCCCCGGTCCCCACACGGGACCTCCTGCGCCGCCGCCGGATGCCCTCGGCGCTGTTCACCAGCCTGGCGCTGCTCACCGCCGTGGACATCCTCACCGCCTACCTGCCGCTCATCGCCGAGAGCCGGGGGCTGTCCCCGATGCTCGTCGGTGTCCTGCTGAGCCTGCGCGCCGGCGCCTCCCTGCTCTCCCGGCTGACCCTGCCGTGGATGCGGCGCCGCTGGTCGCGCAGGGCGCTGGTCGTCACCAGCACCTCGGTGGCGGCCGTCGCGCTCACCCTGGTGGCGCTGCCGCTGGGCGGGTTCGCCGTCCTCGCGGGTGTGCTGGTCGTGGGCGGATTCCTGCTCGGCCTGGGGCAGCCCCTGACGATGGCCCAGGTCACCACCCTGGCACCGGAGGGGGCCCGTGGGGCGGCCCTGGCCCTGCGCATCTGGGGTAACCGCCTGGGTCAGGTGGCCGTACCGGCGGCGGCCGCGGGGGTCGCGGGAGCGGTGGGCGCCCCGGGCGCCCTGCTGTTCTCCGCCGCGATCCTGCTCAGCGCGGCCGTCGCCGCCGTCTGACCCGCTCCCGGCATGTCCCGGCACACGTCGGGGGCGGGCGGCCCCTCGGAGCCGCCCGCCCCCTTCACGCCGGTTCACACCGGCCGGGTCCTCACACGGTGGCGTGCCGGGCCGCGACCGCCGCGTCGTAGCGCTCCAACACCACACGCGCGAGCTCCGGCACGTCCCCGAGGGCGTCGGCGACCACCGAGGCCCCCGCTTCCGTCGACTGCGCGCGGACCCGGTCGGAGAAGAACCCGGGCGCCAACAGGTAGCCGCTGACCGCCACCCGGCCGTGGCCGCGCGCCAGCAGCTCCCGCACCGCCTGGCCGGGGCTCGGTTCGGACGCCGAGGCGTACGCCGCCACGACCTCCGTCCACGGGCCCCGCTCGGCCAGCTCCCGGGCCATCGCCCCGATCACCTCGTTGGCCGCCGCGTCGCTCGACCCGGCCGAGGCCAGCACCAGTGCCGTCGCCGGCTCGGCGTACGCCCCCGCCTCCGCCAGACGCCGCTCCACCGCGTCCAACAGCAGCGGATGCGGGCCCAGCGTGTCGGCGTAGTGGATCCGCACCCACGGGCCGCGCTCGCGCGCCCGGTCGAGTACCGACGGCAGGTCCACCTTGCTGTGGAACGCGGCCGTCAGCAGCGCGGGCAGGACCACGACCTCACCGGCGCCGCCGGAGGCCAGGTCGTCCAGGGCCTCCTCGGCGGCGGGCGCCACGTGGTCCAGGAACGACAGGCGCACGTCCAGCTCCGGCCTCAGGCACCGGACCCGGTCGAAGACGGCCGAGACGGCCTCCGCCGACCTCGGGTCCCGGCTCCCGTGCGCCACCGCCAGCAGCGGGACCGGGGCGCGCGGCCCGGTACCCCCGCCGCCGCTCATACGTGGATCCCGCACTCGGTCTTGCCGGTCCCGGACCACCGCCCGCTCCGGGGGTCCTCGCCCGGCTCCACACGGCGGGTGCACGGCTCGCAGCCGATCGAGGGGTACCCGTCGTACTGGAGCGGGTTCACCATCACCCCGTGCTCGGACATGTAGGCGTCCACCTCCTCCTGGGTCCACCGGGCGATCGGGTTGACCTTGGTCATCCGCCGACGCCGGTCCCACTGCACCACCGGGGTGTCCCGGCGGGTGACCGAGTCCTCCCGGCGCAGCCCCGTCAGCCACGCCGAGTACGGCTCCAACGCCCGCTGGAGGGGCTCCACCTTGCGCAGGTGGCAGCAGATGCCCGGGTCGCGCCCGTGCAACCGGGGGCCCAGGACCAGGTCCTGCTCGGTCACGGTCCGGGACGGTTCCACGTTGATCAGGGTGATGTCGTAGACGGAGGCCACGGCGTCACGGGTGCCGATGGTCTCGGGGAAGTGGTAGCCGGTGTCCAGGAAGATCACGTCGATCCCCGGAGCGGCCCTGGACGCCAGGTCCACCATGAGCGCGTCCGCCATGGAGGAGGTCATGCAGAGTTCGGAGCCGAAGGTCTCGGCGGCCCAGGCGATGATCTCCGGGGCCGAGGCCTCCTCCAGCTCACGCGCGGCCCGCGCGGCCAGCTCCGGTCCGCCGGTCGTGGCGATGGTGGCGTTCATTCGTTGCCTTCCGTCGGTCTGGAGGGGGCTCCGCCCGCGGAGAACGAGGCGGAGCGCAGGCCCACGTACTTGACCCGGAACACCCGGGCACAGGACAGGCAGGCCCAGGGGTAGCCCTCGCCCTTGACGGCCGCCCCCTCCTCGGGCATCAGGTCCTCGTCGCCGCAGTAGGGGCAGTAGTAAGGTGCGGCCCTTTCGGACACGGCACACCTCTTCCTTCCGGTGGACCCGGCCCGGGGCAGGGGGCCGGGCGGGCCCGGGCGAGCAGCGCCCGGGCCCTGGGTGTCAGGTCGTCACTTCAGGTCCGCGTCGTCGGCGCGGCCCGCCCATGCGGCGAAGTTCTCGCCGTCCTCCCGCTGCTCCTGGAAACGCCGGAGCACCCGTTCGACGTAGTCGGGGAGGTCGTCGGCGGTGGTCTTCAGCCCGCGGATCTTCTTGCCGAAGGACTGGGTCAGGCCCATGCCGCCGCCCAGGTGGATCTGGTAGCCCTCCACCTGCTCGCCCCGCTCGTTCATGACGAGCTGCCCCTTGAGGCCGATGTCGGCGACCTGGATGCGCGCGCACGAGTTCGGGCAGCCGTTGACGTTGATGGTCACCGGCTCCTCGAAGTCCGGGAGCCGCTTCTCCAGTTCGTCGATGAGGGTCGCGGCGCGGCCCTTGGTCTCCACGATGGCCAGCTTGCAGAACTCGATCCCGGTGCAGGCCATGGTCTGCCGACGGAAGACGCTCGGGTTGACCTGGAAGTCCTCGGACTCCAGCGCGGCCGTGATCGACGGGACCCGCTCCTCCTCGATGTCGAGGATGACCAGCTTCTGGTCGGCGGTGGTGCGGACGCGGTCGGACCCGTGCTCCTCCGCGATCTCCGCGACCCGCAGCAGCGAGGTGCCCGAGACCCGGCCCACCTTGGGCGCGAATCCCACGTAGAACCGGCCGTCGCGCTGGCGGTGCACGCCCACGTGGTCGCGGCGCACCCCCGGGTCCAGCACGGGCGCCGGGCCGTCGGGGAGCGCGTAGCCGAGGTACTCCCGCTCCAGGACCTCGCGGAACCTCTCCGCGCCCCACTCCTTGATGAGGAACTTGATCCGGGCCCGGGTGCGCAGGCGGCGGAAACCGTAGTCGCGGAAGATCGCGCAGACCCCGGCCCACACCTCGCTCACCTGGTCGGGGCGCACGAACGCGCCCAGCCGTTGGGCGAACATCGGGTTGGTGGACAGACCGCCGCCGACGAACAGGTCGTACCCGGCCTCACCCGCCGCGTCGCGCACGCCCACGAAGGCCACGTCGTTGATCTCGTGGTTCACGCAGTGCACGGTGCACCCGGACAGCGACGACTTGAACTTGCGGGGGAGGTTCGAGTACAGCGGACTGCCGATGTGCTCCTCGTAGATCTGCTCGATCTGCTCGGTGGGGTCCAGGACCTCGTCCTCGGCCACCCCGGCCAGGGGGCAGCCCAGGATCACGCGGGGGGTGTCGCCGCAGGCCTCCGTGGTGGACAGCCCGACCGACTCCAGCTTCTCCCAGATCGCGGGCACGTCCTCGACCCGGATCCAGTGGTACTGCACGTTCTGCCGGTCGGTGATGTCGGCGGTGTCGCGCCCGTAGTCACGGGAGATCTCCGCGACCGCGCGCAGCTGGGCCGCCGACAGCTGCCCGCCGTCGATGCGCACGCGCAGCATGAAGTAGCGGTCGTCCAGCTCCTCGGGCTCCAGCACGGCGGTCTTGCCGCCGTCGATGCCGGGGGCGCGCTGGGTGTAGAGGCCGAACCAGCGGAAGCGTCCGCGCAGGTCGGCGGGGTCGATCGAGTCGAATCCGCCCTTCGCGTAGACGTTGATGATCCGATCGCGGACGTTGAGCCCGTCGTCGTTCTTCTTGTTCTCCTCGTTCTTGTTCAGCGGTTCGCGGTAGCCGAGGGCCCACTGGCCCTCACCACGGCGGCGTTTGGGTTGGGCTGCCGTGGGTGCCTTGCCGGGCTGCGCGGAAGAGGGAGGCATCGCGGGTGTCTCCGTTGGGGTCGCGGGGTGCTCACGGTCCCGGCGCCCGCACCACTGGCCCGTGGACACCGCACGTCGTCGTGGACGGTGTCACGGGTGAAGTCCGTGTGTGGGAGTTCGAGGAAGAGGGGGAGCGCCGGGGCCGCGCGCACCCCTGAGGGTGCGTCAAAAGGCGGCGAGAAGTTATCCGACGCTGCAACAGATGGCGCTGCTGACCCGAAGGAAGTCCACGTGGCGGCGCACGCGGAGCATGGGGTCGAGGACAGCGTTCATGTTTCGAGAATGACACGGGCTTCCGGTGCTTGTCCAGGGTGTGCGCCACGGGCCCGAATGTGAGTCACGTCATGCCCGCGTGGTGCCGACCGCCCCGAGGAGCGCTAACGTGATCCCCGTGGTGGGATTCTGGGAGGGCCTGTGGCGCATGGCCGACGCCTGGCTGCGACGCCATCCCGTCTTCCACAGCGGCACGCTGCTCGTGCTGCGCACCCTCCGGGCCCTCTCCCGTGACCGGGTGGTCGGCCTGGCCGCCGAGTCGGCCTTCTTCGCGCTGATCTCCCTCCCCGCGCTGCTGCTCTGCCTCCTGGGCGCCCTGGGCCCGCTGGCCATGGTGTTCGGGGAGGGCCTCGTGGTGGAGATCCGCGAGTGGATACTGGACCTGGCGGCGCGCGTCCTCACCCCCGCCGCCGTCGAGAGCGTGGTGGAGCCACTGGTCGACGACTTCCTCGGCGGTGTCCCGGGCGGCGTCCTCTCGGTGACCTTCCTGGTGTCCCTGTGGTCGGGGTCGCGGGCGATGAACGTCTTCATCCGCTCGATCACGATCTCCTACGGCCTGGACGAGCTGCGCGGCTGGCTGTGGCAGCGGGTGCTCGCCTTCTTCGCCTACCTGGGCGGGCTGCTCTTCGCGGTCCTGGTGCTGCCGGTGATGGTGGCCGGGCCCGACATCGTCCACGAGCTGCTGCCGCTCACCGTGGGCCGTCTCAACCTCTTCTACTGGCCGATCGTGGGCCTGCTCGTCACCGCGGCGGTCACGCTGCTCTACGCGCTGAGCGTCCCCGTCCGCACCCCGCTCTGGCGACACCTTCCCGGTGCGCTCCTGGCCACTCTGGTGCTCCTGGCCGGTTCGGCGGGACTGCGCGCCTACCTGGACGCCTCCTTCGGGCAGATGAGCATCTACGGTTCGCTGTCCGCCCCCATCGCGATCCTGGCGTGGCTGTACGTCATGGCGATCGCCGTGCTGGTGGGGTCCTCGCTCAACTCTGAGATCGACGCGCTGTGGCCCACGGTGCGCACCGCCGCCGCCCGCGCGGAGCTCGCCAACCGCCACTTCGAGAGGGCCGACCGCCTCGCCCAGCGGCGGGAGCAGGCGGTCATCGACACCCTCAACGGGCGCTGACCACAAGCGGCCAGGGTGCCCGTTAAGCCGGGATTGTCAGTATTTTCGTACCGTGTCCAGCGGGAGGCCGCGAACCCGCCGCACCGAGCCTGGACGCTCCCCCCGAAAGGCCCCCAGTGCCCTCCCCCTCCGGGCCCCCGATCCACGCGTCCACGCGCCTCTGGGTCGGCTCGATCACGGCCGCGGCTCTCACCACCGTCCTGTGGTCCACCCTCACCGCGGGCCATCCCGTCCTCACGGGCTCCTCGTTCTCCCTGTGCGCCCTGGTCCTCCTTCTCCTGGGTGTCCTGTTCGCCGCGGCCCTGCCCCAGCGCCCCGGCGTGCCCCCGACACCGGAACGGTCCGCGCCCTTCGCCTGGTTGCCGTGGCCGTTCGCGCTGCTTCCCCTGCTGTCGGTGTCCGCAGAACCGCGATTCCTCCCGTGGCTGTGGCCGCTCCTGCTGCTGCCCCTGACGGCGCTGCTCCTGGCCTTCCTCGCCGCCCGGGCCCGTCGGCGCCCGGGCTCCGACGCACCCCGCGGACACCCGACGCGCGCCGCACAGAGGTTCGGCACCGCCGCCCTGACCACGGCCCTGGTGAGCCTCACGTTGCACATGCTCCTCACCAACGAGGCCCTGATCCAGAGCGGACCCTCCTTCTCCTTCGCCCTGTTCATCCTGGTGGCCGTGTTGGTCGTGCAGATCCTCCAGGGAGTCGCCCGGACCCTGCCCCCTGGGATCGCCGGGTCCGGGAAGCCCCCCGCCAACGGTGCCGTCTTCGTCTGGCTGGCCTGGCCCATGGTTCCGGTCGCGGCGCTGCCGATCGCGACGTACCTGGTCCACCCGGTCGGACCCTCCTCGCTGTGGCCCCTCGGTCTGTTCCCGCTGGGCGCCCTCGGCTTCGCCGTCCTGAGCACGCGCGGGTACTTCCTGGAAAGGGCGGAGCTCCGTGAGACGCGTTGACCTTGTCGCTGTCTGGGCCCTGCTCGCCCATCTGGTGCCGTTCACCTCGGTGCAGATCGTTCACGTCCACCAGGGCCGGGTGCCGTTGGTCGTCGGCCTCTGGCTGGCGGTGCTGCTCCTGGCCGGCGCCGTCCTCTGCCTCCTCATTGGGCGCCCGGAAGGTCGTCCCGCACATGACCTGCCGGACGCGTTCTCCCGGGGCTTCGGACTGTTCAGTCTGTTCTTCGCGCTGGCGGGCCTGCCCTTCACCCTCGCACTGGTGCTGTATCGCGGAGAGTGGGCGCTGGTCCCGCCGATCGTGGTCGGAGGGGTGTTGTGCGCCCTCGCCCTGGCAGCGATGTACCGGGAGCGGGGGAGGCCCGCACCGATGGCGCCCGAACCCACACCGAAGCTGGTCGGCCAGCCTCCGGGGGCCCGCCTCCCGCACGGTTGGGTTCCCGTCCACGTGCACCGGGACGCCGGTCGGAACCACGACGCGTTGGTGGAGTACCGGGTCGACGTGGACGGTTCCCGGGTGGGCGCCCTGGGGCGGGGACAGGCCCTCATGATCGGCCTGGCGGCAGGTTCCCACGTGGTCCAGGGATGGGCCGGAGGGCTCAGCAGCCCGCCGGTGCGGCTGGTGCTGATCGAGGGGGAGGTCGCGCATCTGGTGTTGGGATCCGGCGGCACGGTCCTGGACCTGTTGTTCGGCGGGCTCGGCAGGGGCCACCGCCTCCAGCTCAGGCGTCATGACGGTGGTGGCGCCGATGTGGTCCGGGTGCGCCAGTGAGAGCCCCGCGGTCGCGCATGGCCGGATCCGGCCAATTTCGGCGTGAACCTGATTGCCTTTTTGGGTGTCCTCTCCAGCGTGAGTAGGTTGCCCAAGCGGGCCCCAGCGCCCTCCTGCGCGTGTCACAGCAGGTCAGTGGCGTCAGGGGGCCAGTGCGGGCAGGTGGGGCGGGGCAGGTGTCCGGTTCCTTGATGGCGAAACGGAGTGAACATCCTCTGAGACGGTCAGTATCATCACGTGCAGCATTGACTACTCGTGTGCCGTTCGACCCCCGCTGGCGGACCCCGTCACGCCGCGACCGACCGTCATCGCTGATCGTCCCCCTGCTCCCGTACACGAACAGGTTCACGTTCCCCATGCCTTCGGAGACACCATGAGTCGGGCGTCCCGTCCGGAGCACCCCCGGCCCACCGCCGTCATCGTCATCGCGCCCGACGAGCGCAGCGCGGAGATCGTCATCGAAGGGCAGCGCCAGGTCGTGACCGGCCTGGCCCCCAAGGAGACCCGACGCGCGGCGCTGGACGTCGCCACCGGCTACGCCGCCCACATCGGGCAGCCGGTGCTGGTCGACGCGCGCGACGCCAACGGCTACTGGCGCCTGGTCGCGACCCCCTCGGGCGTCGTGCAGGCGGCGGACCAGGCGCTCTCGGACCGGTCCCAGCAGTCCGCCCCCGGGGGTTCCCCCGACGGTACGGGCCAGGACGCGTCACCGCCCTCGGCGGACAAGAAGGGCGGTGCGGGCCGGAAGGCCCTCATCGGGGGAGCGGTCGCGCTCGCCCTGCTGCTCGTCCTGGGCGGCGGAGTGGTCGTCACCAACGTCATGCTGGGCGGTTCCGCCCCCTCCGCGGAGGACGAGGAGCCCGACGCCTCCGGGGTCCCCCTGGAGTTCCCGCCCCCGCCGGGGTACGCGGGCACGGTCGAATTCAGTGAGGAACTGGCCCCGGAGACCCAGCCCGGCATCAGCCGTGACGGTGCCTACCTGGCCTACATCGACCCGGGGGAGCAGCTCAACCTCCTCGGGCCCGAGGGCACCCGTGAGTGGTCGGTCGACCTGCCCTTCGAGGCGGGCGCCGGGCTCGGAGCCCCCCGCTTCGTCGAGTACGGCGGCGAGGACGCCATCGTGATGGAGACCGCCGACACCCTGTGGTTCTGGCCCGCCTCGGGTGAGGGAGCCGTCAGCGTCGCGCTCCCCGAGTCCGGCTCCGCCCGGTACGCGGGCGACTCCGTCCTGGTCCGTACCGAGGACGCCTCGTACCTGCCCATCGACGGCGAGCTGGAGGAGTTCGAGGCCCCGGGGAACTCGGAGCCGATGCTCGCGACGAACGGCCGCGCCCTGACCGCCGTGGTCAACGGTCCCTGGCAGTGGGTCCAGCCCGGCGAGGACGACGAGGAGGTCCAGGCCGAGAGCCCCCACGGGGCCGGCGACATGGAGAACGTCGTCACCGCCCTGCGCGAGTACGTCATCGTCCGCTGGGAGGCGCAGGGGGGCGACGGTTCGATCCTGGCCTTCCACGACCGTGAGGACGGCGCCGTGCTCGGCGCGGCGGAGATCTCGGAGGACGCCCTGGAGGGGGTCAGTCACCTCTCCGGGCCGATCGGCACCGAACTGGTCGCCTACGGGCCGGTGCTGTTCTCCCCCGCCACCGGTGAGACGAACGTGGTTCCGGGCTTCACACCCGAGATCACCGTCGGTGAACAGGTCTTCGGAGAACTGGACGGGAGCCGGGTGGCGCTGGACGCCACCGGCACGCCCTCCGAGGTTCACGAGGACGCACAGACTCCGCGCGGCCTTCTCGGCGACCGCGCGGTGGTGGTCCACGAGGGCCGCCTGTATGCCATCCCCCCTGAATAGTTCACTACGCAAGCGAAAGAAAGGAGTGGGATGTCCCTTAAGAAGCGGGTATTCACCGTCACGGCAGCCAGCCTGTTCATGGCCGGCTTCTCGGTGACACCGGCCTTCGCGGCCGAGACCGCGGAAGAGACCGTCCCCGATGTCGCCCCTGAGGCCGCCCCCGCGGCGGTCCAGGAGCCTGCCCCCCTGTTCGAAGCGACCCCCGTCGTGGAGCAGGCGTTCGAGGAGGTCGCGGCACCTCCGGTGCTGATCGACCTGCCGATCCTCCCCGGCCCTGACCCGGACCCGGGTGACGGCGAGACGCCGGGACCGGACCCGATCGATCCCCCGGACCCGATCGACCCGCCGGACCCGATCGACCCGCCGGACCCGGGTGACGGCGAGACGCCGGGACCGGACCCGGACCCGACGGACCCCCCGGACCCGGACCCGGACCCGACGGACCCCCCGGACCCGGACCCGACGGACCCCCCGGACCCGACGGACCCCCCGGACCCGGACCCGACCGATCCTCCGGACCCGGACCCGACGGACCCCCCGGACCCGACGAACCCGCCGGAGAACCCGGACGGTGGTACCGACCCGGGTGACAACAGCCAGCCCCCCGGCGACAAGTCGCCCGGGGCCAAGGCTCCGAGCGCTCCGGCGCCGGCCGCCGGTGACACCACCGGTGGCGGCGAGCTCGCCGCCACGGGCGTCGACATGTCGGGCTTCGTGCTCGGCGGCGCCGTCGTGGCCGGTATCGGTGCTCTGGCCCTGTGGGTCGGCAGCCGCCGTCCGGGCATGGCCGAGTAACACCGCGTCCGCTCCCGCGTTCTCGTGGGTCTGACGCGGGGAGGGCCCCGTCCACCGGAGGAATCCGGCGGACGGGGCCCTCCCGTGTCACTGGGACCGAGGACGCAGCGCGGAGGCGAGCAGGAAGGCCGCGACCCCCGCCGCGGCGATCGCCCAGAGGGCGCTGCCGAGCGTGAGCGAGTCGGCGAGGAAGCCCACAAGGGGCGGGAAGGCCAGGAACCCGGCGCGGCCCAGCCAGCCCACCACCGTCACCCCGTCGCCGGTGCGCACCCCGGGGATGTTCCCGGCGGCGGCGAGCGTCAGCGGGAACAGGGTGGACACGCCCAGCCCCATCACGCCGAAGCCGATGACGGTGGTCACCGGGTGCGGCAGGAGGAGGGCGAAGGCCAGCCCCCCGGCGGACAGCAGACCGCAGGCGTGCCCCACCGCGACCGCACCGAACCGGTCGGTCACCCGGTCTCCCAGCAGTCGGCCGACCGTCATCATCGCCTGACAGGCCACGAACGGCATGGCGGCCAGGAACAGCGGCGCACCCAGTTCGGTGCTCATGTACACCGCGCCCCACGAGGCGGCGGAGTCCTCGATGCCGCCGGCCATCATGAGCAGCACGCCCAGCATCACCAGCAGGAGGAGACCCTTGGCGGGGATGCGGGACCGGCCGCCGTCGTGCTCGTTGACCCCGTCCCCGCGCTCGGTGTTCTCGGGTCCGGGCAGCAGCATGCGGCTGATCGCGAGGTTGACCACCACGAGCACGACGGTCACCCCGGACAGGTGCCAGAGGATCGGCACCCCGGACCCGGCCATGGCCGCGCCGAGGAGACCACCGGAGACCGCCGCCAGACTCCACACCGCGTGGAACGTGTTGATGATGCTCCGCCGGTAGCGGCGTTGCACGCGCAGGCCGTGGGAGTTCTGCGCCGAGTCGGTCCAGGCGTCGGCGGAGCCCATGACGAAGAGCGCGGCGGCGAGCATCCACCAGTTCTGCGCGAGCGCGATGAATGGAAGCGCTCCCAGCGAGAGTAGACTCGTTCCCACGGCGGTCCGCCCGCTGCCGAACCAGTGGATCAGCGGTCCCGCGAGCATCCCGGTCAGGATCGCCCCGAACGGCATCGCCGCGATCGCCAGCCCCAGCTCCGCGTTGGTCAACCCCAGGTGGACCTTGATCACCGGAAGCCACGGAACGGCGTTCGTGTAGGTGAACCCGTTGACGAAGAACAGGGTGGACACCCCGACCCGGGCGCGCCTGGCCTCGGGAGGGGGTCCGGTGGACTTGTCGGTCTGCGCGCTCAAGGAGGGCTCCAAGGGTCGATTCTGTGCGTGCGGATGTTATCCGGCGCGCGGGCCCGGGGGACAGACATTTTCGCGGTGTCCGCGGGGCCGGGCTTGCCATGGGACCCGGAGCCGATTTACATAGGGGGTCCGTCCCCGTCGACGTGGAACCCCGGAGGTCCCACCCGCGCCCCCGCCCCTCCTCCCGCCAGAGGCCCCTGACACCGGCCCGCCCCGCGGCCCGCTCCCGCGTAGGCGACCCCTGCCCGCCGACTCCCCCACACCGGGACGCGCCGTGCCCCGACGGTCCCGGTCGGAACCGGAAGATCACATGATCAGAACGAGCGCGCTGCGAGAGACGCCCACGTTGACCGGGAAGAGCGTACGACTGGTGCCCCTCGGGCCAGAGCACACGGACGCCTATTTCGCGGCGGGCCTCGACGAGGAGGTCCGACGGCTCACCGGATCCCACGGCCACATCACCTACCAACAGGCGCGCGAGTGGTGCGAGAGCCGCGCGGGCCGCACCGACCGGCTGGACCTGGCCATCATCGCGCCCCGGGACGGCCGCTACCTGGGCGAGCTGTCCATCTACGCGGTCTCACCCGAGAACGAGACCGCCGGGTACCGCATCGCCCTGTCCGCGATCGAGTTCACCGGCCAGGGACTGGGACGGGAGGCCACCCAACTGGTCCTGGAGTACGCGTTCGAGCAGATCGGGCTGCACCGGGTCTGGCTGTACGTCTACGCCTTCAACATGCGCGCCATCGCCGTCTACCGTTCCTGCGGTTTCTACGTGGAGGGGCGGCTCCGCGACGCCCTGCTCTGGGAGGGGCGCCGCCACGACGCCCTCCTGATGGCGGTGCTGCGCGGTGGGTCCCGGGGGCGCTGACCGCTCCCCGGGGCACCGGGCCGGGGTGGTTTTTGCCCCTGCGCGGGGTTGCGACCCGTATGAGGCGGGGTATGCCGGTACCACTTTTCCGCGGCCCACTCCACACTGCCGGAAGGAGCGGCGTCGGGCTCCGCGGCCCTGGCGCCGGTGAGGACATGAACCCGGTACCCGTCTCACTGCCCTTCACCGACCGTTCCGAGGCCGGACGACACCTCGCGGAGAGGGTGCGCCCCTACGCCGTCAACGACCCGATCGTGCTGGCCCTGCCGCGTGGCGGGGTCCCGGTCGGAGCGGAACTCGCGGAACGCCTGGACGCCGACTTCGACGTGCTCATGGTCCGCAAGATCGGCCTGCCCGGTCATCCCGAGACCGGGGTGGGCGCGATCGCCGAGGACGGACAGGTCATCTACGACGACCGCGCCCTGGCCCGGATGCGGGTGCCCCGTCAGGCGCTGTCCGACACCGTGGCCTCCGAGCGGGACGAACTCGACCGCAGACGCCAGGCCTACCGGGGGGACCGCCCGTCGCCGAGGATCGCCGGCCGCGACTGCGTGGTCGTCGACGACGGGGTCGCCACCGGCGGCACCGCCCGCGCGGCACTGCGCATGCTGCGCCAGGCGGGTCCGTCGCGTCTGGTCCTGGCCGTGCCGGTGGCGGCGCCGGAGGCGTTGGAGGCGCTCCAGGAGGAGGCCGACGACGTGGTCGTGCTGTCCGCGCCGGAGAACTTCCAGGCCGTGGGGGAGTGGTACCGGGACTTCGACCAGCTGTCCGACGGCAGGGTCATCCAGATCCTCTCCGAACGCGAACGTCTCCCACGGGGGCCCGACGTCTCGCGGGGGGTGCGGATCCGCGCGGGCCAGGTCTACCTGGACGGCGACCTCACGATGCCCACGGCGCTGCGCGGCGCGGTGGTGATGGCCTTCGGAGAGGGCCAGGCCGACCCCCGGTGGAGGGCGACCGCCTCGTCCCTGCGCCGCGCGGGGTACGCGACCCTGCTGCTGGATCTGCTCACGGGTGAGGAACGGGCCGACGACGGCGCGGAGGGCGGCGGGGAGACCGACACCGGTGTGCTGGGGGAGAGGCTGAGCGCGGCGGTCACCTGGCTGCGGCGCGCCACCGACGCGGCCAGCGAACCCCTCGGCCTGCTGGGTTCGGGGCCCGCCGCCCCGGCCGCCCTGGTGACGGCCGGGCAGCGGCCGGAGGACGTGGGCGCGGTGGTGGTGCACGGCGGACGCGTCGACCGCGCGGAACCGCACCTGTCGTCGGTGCGGGCGCCGACCCTGGTCCTGCTGGAGAGCGGGGACTCCTTCGTCCGCGAGCTGGGTGAGTGGACCCGGGGCCGGTTGGGCGGGAGCTCCGAGCTGAGGGTGGTGTCCGGGGCCGAACAGCTGCTGCGGGGAGACCTCGGGTGGCGTCAGGTGGCGGTGGAGACGCTGGACTGGTTCGACCGGTACCTGTCACGCGGGCCGGGGTGAGCCCCGTTCCGGCCGCGGGGCCGGGTGCCGGTGGCGTCCGCCCGGGAGGAACGCGGAAACGAGAAAACCCGCGGCGCCCTCGACGTACTACGTCGGGGCGCCGCGGGTTATCGGGGCCGGGGCCAGCGGGGAGAGATCCGCTCGGCGGGAACTCTAGGCGGCGTTGGCGCGGCGCATGCGGCGACGGCGCTCGGAGGCGCGCTCGTCCTCGTTCAGTCCGCCCCAGGTGCCGTACTTCTCCGGACGCGAGATCGCATAGTCCAGGCAGTCGGTCCGCACCGGGCAGGCCGCACAGATCTCCTTGGCCTTGCGCTCGCGAATCTCCCGCTCCGGCTGGCGTTCGCCATCGGGGCCGAAGAAGAGCACAAGGTCCTCGCCCCGGCACGCGGCGGCATCCTGCCACCCCCAGCTCGGGCGGGGGCGCAGCGCGGCCTGCCGACGTACCTGAGACATGCTTGAACCACCTCTACTGAAATCACTAGTAAGCTGTCTGAAAAAGCTTCAGTCACCAAAAGTTGGTCATGCGGCGTGAGGCACCCCGCACGACGCAAACGTCGAGCGGTGTTGACGTTGTTCCCCGGTGTGGCTGAGACCACGAGAAGCGCCATCACGGAGGCGATGCCTACCGATGAAGGGGTGCTCTCACGCGAACGGCCGCGGAGGCGGTGACAGTCTCCGTCTGTGCCGGTACGTAATCATGCCATCCCCACTCCCGATCCTGCACGGGGGGTGGAGAAATTGCTCATCCAACCGTTACCGAAACCTGATGCTTGGCGTCCGGTCTCTGGTTGTCTGTCAGATTCTGTCGCAAATCGCCAGAACTACCGTCTTGCGAAGGACACAGCACATCGTATGGGGCGATGTCCCTCCTGCCTAGGGGGTCCTCCTGATGCGCCGATCACATTGTGGTCTGCCCATGCTCGCGAGATTGGGTGTGACCGTATGTCCTCACACAGTGCGACGGGCTCCGGGAGCCGAACCGCCTTGCCAGTAGGGTCGGTGTATCGCGTGGCGCCTCATGGCGCGCCGTCCCCCCGAGCCCCCTCCCAACCCGCGCGCGGGCCCGCGGCACCCCCGGACCCCCGGCCGCCGCGTCGCCCCTCCCGCCAGGATCCGGGTCCCCCGGTCCAGGACGCCCCTTAGGGGAAGGATCAGGGAAACAGGGAGGAACAGGTCATGGTGCGTCCGCGTCCCAGACGATAGAAAACAGGGTGCGCTCGTTCTCCGTTCTTTCCCGAGGGAACGCGCACCACCCGCCCACGGGACCGGACAAGCACGGGACCGAACCAAGGAGACGAACACCGTGGCCCTCTTGAGGCTCATCCTGAACATCATCTGGCTCTTCGTCGCCGGATTCTGGCTGGCAGTCGGCTACGTCATCGCCGGCCTCATCTGCTGCCTCCTCATCGTCACGATCCCCTTCGGTATCGCGTCCTTCCGTATGGCCAGCTACGCCATCTGGCCCTTCGGGCGCGACCTCGTGCGCAGGCCCGGTTCCGGCGGCGGCACCACCGTCATGAACGTCATCTGGCTGATCGTCGCCGGCTGGTGGCTGACCATCGGCCACATCACCACCGCGCTCGCCCTGGCGATCACCATCATCGGCATCCCGATGGCGTGGGCCTCGCTCAAGATGATCCCGGTGGCCCTGGCCCCGTTCGGCAACGAGATCGTGCGCGCCGGCCACCCCCGGGAACCCTGGCAGTTCTGAGACGACCGGCCCCACCGGAACCGTTCGGCCCCGAGGGGGTCGAGCGGTTCCGTGCGACCGGCCGACCTCCCACGACGTCCGGCGGAACCAGAACGCCCGCCGGTGCATCTCCCTGACATCCCCTCCCACATCCCCCGGAACAGTGTCATCACGTGGCCGTCGCCTCCGGAGCGGTCACCGCGCAGCAATCCATAGATCGGAGTCCATGTGCAAGCCCAGCGGCCGGGAGTGTGGGCGCTCCTGAACAGGTGGCTCGTCGCCCGCCGAGCCCGAGCCGAGCGCCTCGCCCAGATCGAGGCGCAGGAGAAGGCCGCCGAAGCCGAACCCGAGGTGGTCGAGGAACCCGCCCCCGAACCCGAGGACGTGGGCGCGGGCGACCTGCTCAGGGTGGTCAGCGACGTCGCCTGGCGGATGCTCATCATCGGGGTCGTGGCGGGACTGCTCGTCTACGCCGTCATCTACCTGTCCGTCGTCACCCTCCCGATCATCATCGCGGTGTTCGTCACCGCGCTGCTCATGCCGCTGGCCAAGTGGCTGCGGAGCAAGGGGATGGGCCGCGGCTCCTCCACCGCCGTCTCCGTCCTCACCGCCCTGGTCGTCCTCGGCGGCGTGATCACGATGATCATCCAGCCGGCCATACAGGGCTTCGACGGGATGATCGCCAGCGTCTCCAGCGCCCTCACCGGGCTCCAGGAACTCCAGATCGAACTCCCCTTCGGTCTGGAGGCGGACCCGGCCTTCATCACCAACGCGTTCACCAACGCCTGGGACCAGATCCAGGGGATGATCACCGACAACACCCAGGAGCTGGTCAACGGCGCCTGGACCGCCGGTGCGGCAGTCCTCCAGATCCTGATCAGCCTGGTGCTGATCATCGCCCTCACCGTGTACTTCGTGCACTCGGGCGACAAGCTGATCGACTGGTTCGTCACGCTGCTGCCGCCGAAGTCCCGCCCGGGCCTGCGGCACGCCAGCGGTGTGGCCTACGGCGTGATGGGCCGCTACGTGCGCGGAGTGGCGATGGTCGGCTTCATCGACGCCGTGGGCATCGGCATCGTCCTGCTCATCTTCCTGGACGTGAACCTCGCGATCCCGCTGATCGTGCTCACCTTCGTGGGCGCGTTCCTCCCGGTCATCGGCGCCTTCCTCACCGGTCTCCTGGCCGCGCTGGTGGCCCTGGTCGCCGAGGGCTGGGTGGTCGCCCTGATCATCGTGGCGGCGGTCGTCGTGGTCCAGCAGGCGGAGAGCAGCATCTTCGCGCCCCGGATCTACGGCCAGGCCCTGGAGCTCCCCTCGCCCATCGTGCTGATCGCCATCACGGCGGGCGGCATCCTGGGCAACATCCCGGGCATGTTCCTGGCCACCCCGGTCGCGGCCGTGCTCGCCGCCCTGCTGCGCAACCGCCCGCCCGCGCAACAGGAGGACAGCGGCCGCGCGGAGGTTCCGGAGGGCTCCTCGACTGCTCCACCGGAGAAGGAGACGGCGGTCGTGGTCGTCGCCCCGGCACCGGACACCACGGCACGCGAGGACACCCCCGGGAGGGAGTGACCCGTCCCGCGACCCCCTCCCGCGGGAATGCGTCGCGCCCCCGGCCCCGTTGTGGGGTCGGGGGCGCACCCGTGTCCGGGCCGCACCGTGGGGAAAATCCCTCGCACCGTCCCCGCTCCATGCCGTTAGGCTGGGTCGGCCGGTCCCGAGGACACGTCCGCCGTCGCCCCGTCGCGGCGCCACCGCCGAACCAGCCCCCGCCGGGGCCGGTGCCGCGCGTGTCCCGACCGCCCCGAACCCGCCGGACCACCACCTTTGAGGATGCCCCACCCATGTTGATCGCCACCGACCTCGAACTGCGCGTCGGACCTCGACTCCTGCTGGAGCCGACGACCTTCCGCGTCGCCGCGGGGGACCGGATCGGACTGGTCGGCCGCAACGGTGCGGGCAAGACCACCATGACCAAGGTGCTCGCGGGGGAGGGGCTGCCCACCGGCGGCACGGTCACCAGCTCCGGCAGTATCGGCTATCTGCCGCAGGATCCGCGCACCGGCGACCTCGACGTGATCGCCAAGGACCGGGTCCTGTCCGCGCGCGGGATCGACGAGGCCCTCAACGGTCTGCGCGAGGCCGAGAAGAAGATGGCCAGCGACCACGAGAAGACCCGCAACAAGGGAGTGCGCCAGTACGCCCGCTGGGAGGAGCGCCTCCACGTGCTGGGCGGGTACGCCGCCGAGTCCGAGGCCGCCGCCATCGCCTCCAGCCTGGGCCTGCCGGACAAGGTGCTGTCCCAGCCGCTGCACACGCTCTCCGGTGGTCAGCGCCGCCGGGTGGAGCTGGCCCGCATCCTGTTCAGCGGTGCGGACACGCTGCTGCTGGACGAGCCCACCAACCACCTGGACGCCGACTCCATCGTCTGGCTGCGCGACTTCCTCAAGCACCACCAGGGCGGGCTCATCGTGATCAGCCACGACGTGGAACTGGTCGAGCACGTGGTCAACAAGGTGTTCTACCTGGACGCCAACCGCAGCACCATCGACATCTACAACATGGGCTGGAAGCTGTACCTGTCCCAGCGGGAGGCCGACGAGCGCCGTCGCCGCCGGGAGCTGGCCAACGCGGAGAAGCAGGCCGACACCCTGCGCAAGCAGGCGGACCGGTTCCGGGCCAAGGCCTCCAAGGCGCGCGCCGCTCAGCAGATGCTCAACCGCGCCGACAGGCTGTTGGACGGGGTCGCGGGGGTGCGCCAGTCCGACAAGGTCGCCAAGCTGCGCTTCCCGGACCCGGCGCCCAGCGGTCGCACGCCGCTGACGGCCGAGGGGTTGTCCAAGTCCTACGGTTCGCTGGAGATCTTCGCCGGTGTGGACCTGGCCATCGACCGTGGCAGCCGCGTCGTCATCCTGGGCCTGAACGGCGCGGGCAAGACGACCCTGCTGCGGCTGCTCGGCGGTGTCGAGGAACCCGACACCGGTGAGGTCGTCCCGGGGCACGGGCTCAAGCTCGGCTACTACGCGCAGGAGCACGAGACCCTGGACGTGGACCGGAGCGTGCTGGAGAACATGATGAGCGCGGCCCCGAACCTGCCCGAGGTCGAGGCGCGCAAGACCCTGGGGTCGTTCCTGTTCACCGGTGACGACGTGAGCAAGCCCGCAGGTGTGCTCTCCGGTGGGGAGAAGACCCGGCTGGCCCTGGCCACCCTGGTGGTCTCCAGCGCCAACGTGCTGCTGCTGGACGAGCCCACGAACAACCTGGACCCGGCCAGTCGCGAGGAGATCCTGGCGGCGCTGCGCAACTACAAGGGCGCGATCGTCCTGGTGACACACGACGAGGGCGCGGTGGAGGCCCTCCAGCCCGAGCGCGTCATCATGCTGCCCGACGGTGTCGAGGACGTGTGGAACGCCGACTTCGAGGACCTCATCGCGCTGGCCTGATCCGTCGGGCCCACGCGCCGGAGGACCCCGGCCCTTCGCGGGCCGGGGTCCTCCGCGTGTCCGGGGACGGTGCGCGCCGGGCCGTGCCTGGGCGGCGGCGACGCCCAGACCACCGGGAGGTTCACTCGGCCACATTTCGGGCCTGGTTAGCGGTCTTCCGAAACCCGGCCCGATCGGCGTGGCGCCGGGCGAATGTGGCGGGGCGTGAAAGGGATGTCCGATCATGGCAGTGGTTCCGGACGGTGGGAGACCCCACCACCGTGGAAGGGAAGAGAACTGTGAGTGACGCGTTGAGGAAGGGCACCCGAGTGTCGGGAGCGGACCGTTCCGAGCTGGCCGCACAGCTCAGGCGCCGCTACGACGAGGGTGAGAGCATCCGCAGTCTGGCGGCCGCGACCGGTCGCTCCTACGGTTTCGTGCACCGGTTGCTGAGCGAGGCCGGAGTGGAGCTCCGGGGGCGCGGTGGGGCGACACGCAAGGCCTGATCCCGGCGGTGAGCCCGGGGTTACCGGCGAGTAGGGTCAGTGGGTAGCCAACCGACGCGACGGAGGAACCCATGGCACAGGACCCGCGGGAGTCCGGGAGACAGGAACTGCCCACCGGGGAGGAGCTGACCCGGGCCGGACTGGGGCTCACGGTCGAGGGCGCGGTCGCCCGCGTCACCATCAGTCGCCCGGAGCGCCGCAACGCGATGACCGGACGCACCTGGACCACCCTGGCCCACATCGGCCAGGCACTCCCGGACGATGTCCGAATTGTCGTCATCGCCGGGGAGGGGGACATCTTCTCCGCGGGGATCGACCTCAACATGTTCACCCCCGAGGGAGTGGACGGGGAGCGCTCGATCGTCGCCGGGCTCGCGGACGGTTCCGCCGACGAGGCCGACCTGGACGCCTACATCTCCGAGCTCCAGCAGGGGTTCCTCTGGCTGCGCCGACCGGACCTGGTCACCATCGCGGCGGTGCGCGGCCACGCCATCGGCGCCGGTTTCCAGCTGGCGCTCTCCTGTGACCTGCGCATCCTCGCCGACGACGCGCGGTTCTGCATGAAGGAGCCCGCACTGGGGCTGGTGCCGGACCTCACCGGCACCAAGCCCCTGGTGGACATCGTGGGCGTGCACCGCGCCACCGAGATCTGCCTGACCGCCCGCAAGGTCGGCGCCGAGGAGGCCCGCGAGCTCGGTCTGGCCACCCTGGTCGTCGGTGTCGACGAGCTCGACGGCGCCGTGGACGACGCCGTCGCCGCACTGCTGGCCACCAACCCCGAGGCCGCCGTCGCGACCAAGGCGCTCCTCCAGCAGGCCGGGGACAACACCCTCGAAGAGCAGTGCGCCGCCGAGCGCCGTGCCCAGGTGGGACGCCTCACCGCCCTGGCCGGGGCCATGGCGCCGGGAGCCTGACGGAGCAGGGGGGACGGGTGGGGGGAGACCGGTATCACCGGTGAAAAACCCCCATCCCGTCCCCGCTTCCGAATGATCTCTAGTACGCTGCTGCAAGCGGTCGATGAATGCCGCGCGCATCCGAGCGCGCCGGGCCGCCAAGACGCGGAGAGCGTGTCGACGACGTTCGACATCACTCTTGACCCGAAGAGCACACGAGCCCACACAGCCAGGGCCGCTTCCGCGTGTGATCAGGCGCGTTTGTGTGATTTCTTCGCTGGGTCCGCTGTGACCGTGTGGAGCCTTCCTCGAAACGCCGCCAAACGATGAGGAAGGTACACGTCACTTGACGACGGACACTGCCGTAATGCCCGCTTTCGACAGCCTGGGGCTTCCCAAGGACATCGTCGACGAGCTGGCCAAGAACGGTGTGACCAACCCGTTCCCGATCCAGGCCGCGACCATTCCCGACGCCATCGAGGGCCGTGACGTCCTCGGGTGCGGGCGCACCGGATCGGGCAAGACCCTGGCCTTCGGCCTGCCGGTCCTGATGCGCTGCGCCGAGCAGCGCGCCGCCGCCAACCGCCCCCGGGCCCTGATCCTGGTCCCCACCCGCGAGCTCGCGCACCAGGTGCGCGACGCCCTGCGCATCTACGCCCGCGTCCTGGGCGTCAAGGTCGGCGACGTCGTCGGCGGCAGCTCCTACACCCGACAGATCAACGAGCTCCGGCGCGGTGTCGACCTGCTGGTCGCCACCCCGGGCCGTCTCACCGACCTCATCGACCAGGGCGCCTGCGACCTGGGCGACGTCGAGATCTCGGTGCTGGACGAGGCCGACCAGATGTGCGACATGGGCTTCATGCCGCAGGTCAGCGAGCTCCTCGACCAGGTGCGCCCCGACGGCCAGACCCTGCTCTTCTCCGCCACCCTCGACGGTGACGTGGACAAGCTGGTCCGCCGCTACATGAAGGACCCGCAGACCCACTCCGTGGACCCGCCGGTCTCCCAGGTCACCACCATGGAGCACCACCTGCTCAAGGTGCTGCCCCGCGACAAGAACAAGATCGTCGCCCAGATCGCCGCGCGCGACGGACGCACCATCCTGTTCGTGCGCAGCAAGTACCGTGCCGACACCATCAGCGAGCAGCTGATCGAGGCCGGTGTGCCCTGCGCCTCCCTGCACGGCGGCAAGACCCAGAGCGTGCGCACGCGCACCCTGGCCAAGTTCCGTGAGGGCAAGATCCAGGCCCTGGTCGCCACCGACGTCGCCGCCCGCGGCATCCACGTCGACGGCATCGACCTGGTCGTCAACATCGACCTGCCCACCGGCCACAAGGACTACCTGCACCGTGGCGGCCGGACCGCCCGCGCCGGTTCCTCGGGCGCCGTGGTCTCCCTGGTCGCTCCCAACCAGCGCCGCATGGCCCGACGTCTGCTCAGCGACGCCGGCGTCGACGCCAAGCAGCACCTGGTCAACCCCGGTGACGAACTGCTCTCCGAGGTGACCGGTGCCAAGGAGCCCAGCTGGGAGCCGTGGATCGAGCCGCCGGAGCCCGTCCGCGAGCGTCGCGGCCGTGGCGGCCCCCGTCGCGGTGGTTACCGTGGCGGCGGCGGTGGCGGCTACCGCGGTGGCGGTGGCGGCGGTTACCGCGGCGGCGGTGGCTACCGTGGCGGCGAGTCCCGTGGCGAGGGCGGTTACCGTGGCGGCGAGCGCCGCAACGACCGCGGTGAGGGCGGTGGCTACCGTGGCGGCGAGTCCCGTGGCGAGGGCGGCTACCGCGGTGACGGCGGTTACCGCGGCGAAGGCGGCGGCTACCGTGGTGGCGAGGGCGGCGGCTACCGTGGCGGCGACCGTCGCGGCGGTGGCGGCTACCGTGGCGGGGACTCCCGTGGCGGGGACTCCCGTGGGGGTTACCGTGGCGGCCCGCGTCGCAACGACCGCTACGACTCCGCTCCGCAGCACTAGCGCCGAGCGTCACTGAGGCACCCGAGGCGGGTCCGACCACAGGTCGGGCCCGCCTCGTCATCGTTTACGGTCCTTTACCGCCCCTTCGCGTGTCCCAGGCGACCGAAACCCCCGCCCAAGTGGACAGTTGGTCGGAAAACCCCGATACCGAAAGCGGGGCCGCACACCGCTCGAAGGGGAACGAGTGACCGTCCTCAACAACGCTCTGGTCGCCCTCAACGACTTCTTCTGGACCTTCTTCCTCATCCCGCTGCTGGTCATCCTGGCCATCTACTTCACCGTGCGGTCCGGGTTCGTCCAGATCCGTCTCCTGCCCGAGATGTTCCGGGTCATGCGGAGCAGCCCGGGGACGGCCCCCGACGGCGGCAGGGAGATCTCGGCCTTCCAGGCCTTCGCCCTCTCGGCGGCCTCACGGGTGGGGACCGGCAACATCGTCGGCGTGACGCTGGCGATCATGCTGGGCGGCCCCGGCGCGGTGTTCTGGATGTGGCTGATGGCCGGGGTCCTGGGCGCCGCGTCGTTCGTGGAGTCCACCCTCGCCCAGCTGTACAAGGTGCGGACCGACACGGGCTTCCGGGGCGGTCCGGCCTACTACATGCTCTACGGACTCGAGCGCCGCTGGATGGGCGTCCTGTTCGCGGTCATCATCACCATCACCTTCAGCCTGGTGTTCAACTCGGTGCAGGCCAACGGCATCACCGGCGCGATCGGCACCTCGGTCGAGGAGTTCGGGGTCCCCACCGGCTTCTGGTTCGACGCGGTGATCGGCCTCGGGCTGGCCGCGCTGACCGGAGCGGTCATCTTCGGCGGGGTGCGGCGCATCGCCAACGTCGCCCAGGGCCTGGTCCCCCTGATGGCGATCCTCTACATCCTCCTCGGCGTCGCCGTGGTCATCGTCAACATCGACGCCGTCCCCGGGGTGGTCAACAGCATCTTCGCCCACGCCTTCGGTCTGCGCGAGGTGGCCGCGGGCGGCGTGGGCACCGCGATCCTGTGGGGGATGCGGCGCGGCATGTTCTCCAACGAGGCGGGTCTGGGCTCGGCGCCCAACGCGGGTGCCACCGCCTCGGTCTCCCACCCGGCCAAGCAGGGCCTGGTGCAGACCCTGGGCGTGTACTTCGACACCTGGCTGGTCTGCTCGGTGACGGCGTTCATCGTGCTCCTGTACAGCACCGAGTTCGTCCCCGGTCAGGAGCCGATCGTGGTCGCCCAGATGGCGCTCCAGAGCTCGCTCGGCGGCTGGGCCATCCACGCCCTCACCGTCATCCTGTTCCTGCTGGCCTGGACCTCGCTGCTGGGTAACTACTACTACGGTGAGTCCAACCTCCAGTTCCTGGACGCCGACGACAGGCACCTGACCTATTTCCGGGCCGCCGTCCTGGCCTCCATCTTCATCGGCTGCATCGCGCCGCTGACCCTGGTGTGGAACCTCGCGGACATCGCCATGGGGGTCATGGCCACCGTCAACCTGCTGGCCATCGCACCGCTGTCCACGATCGCCTTCCGCCTGCTGGGTGACTACAGCCGCCAGCTCCGCAACGGGCTGGACCCGCAGTTCAACCTCGCCAAGATGCCGGACCTGCGGAACGTGCACTGCTGGGGCGACCCCGGCGGCCCGTTGCCCGACGAGGTCGAGCGGTCCGCGGGCTCCGCGCCGAGCGACGCCGAGCCGCAGGACGAGCCGATGCCCGGCGGCGAGGGCACGCACGGCCCCGAACAGGACCACGACGGCCACCGCCCGGACGACGGCGGGGCTTCCGAGGACGGCCGGGAGCCCGGCCGGGACGACTAGGGCCCACGGAGCAGGGACGATGCGGGAACCCCCTCCGCGGGCTTGGTGCCGCACCGGGACGGATGATGGGATGCGGGGATGCGACCCGACGAAAGCACCCCCGCACTCTCCGACATCCTGAGGTCCCAGAGCAGGGACGAGGAGGTGGTCGACCACGACATCCTCGCCGAGCTCGTCAGGGACGCCATCGGGGTCCTCTCCAGGACGAAGCACGAGGAGCGGTCGAAGGACACCCCCGATCAGAAGCGGATCGAGGCGGTCTCCGAGCGTCAGGTCAGGCTCTCGACGGCCCTCCGGGAACTGCGCGCGGCGGACGCCGGAACGGCCGACCGGTTGCGAGCCGAGAGCCTCGCGATCATCGACCAGGGGCCGCTCCGACGCGTGGGGAACCCGATCCCCGGCCCCGAGTAGGTGAGATCCCCCCATCCGTGAACGCGGCCGGGGCCGGCCCGGTTCGGCCCCGGCCCGTCTGCTGACACGGGCCCGGAGGTCAGGGGCTCGGTTCGGCGGGGGCGCCGCCCTTGGGGACGGAGGACAGGTCGGATCCCCGGGTCTCCCGGGCGAACACCACCGCGACCAGGGTGACCACCCCGACCCCGGCCACGTAGGCGGAGATCGGCACGCTGGTCCCGAAGGTCGCCAGCAGCGCCGTGGCGATGAGCGGGGCCAGCCCGCCCGCCAGGATCGACGCCAGCTGGTACCCGATGGAGGCCCCTGAGTACCGCACGCGGGTGCTGAACAGCTCGGAGAAGAACGCCGCCTGCGGGCCGTACATGGCGCCGTGCAGCAGCAGGCCCACGGTGGCGGCCAGGGTGACCGACCAGAAGGTGCCGACGTCGATGAGGGGGAAGAACGCGAAGCTCCACGCGGAGACCCCCAGCGCGCCGACCGCGATCACCGGTCGGCGGCCGACGACGTCGGACAGGGCGCCCCACATCGGGATCGTCACCAGGTGGACGGCCGAGGCGATGAGCACGGCGTTCAGCACCGCGTCGTTGGCCAGCCCGGCCTGTTGGGTGGCGTAGACCAGGATGAACGCGGTGACCACGTAGTACGACACGTTCTCCGCCATGCGCACGCCCATGGCCACGAGGGTCTCGCGCCAGTGGTGGCGGAGCACGTCCAGGATGGGCGCGCGCTCCGCCCCACGGTCGCTCGCGGCCTTGCGGGAGGCCTCCTTGAAGACGTGGGACTCACTCACCGCCAGCCGGATCCACAGGCCGATGAACACCAGGACCCCGGAGAGCAGGAACGGCACGCGCCAGCCCCAGTCGAGGAAGGCCTGGTCGGTCATCACCACTGCCAGGACCGCCAGTACCGCGGTGGCCAGGAGGTTGCCGCAGGGCACCCCGGCCTGTGGCCAGGAGGTCCAGAAGCCCCGGTTGCGGGCCTCGCCGTGTTCCGCGACGAGCAGGACGGCCCCGCCCCACTCGCCGCCCAGAGCGAACCCCTGGATCACGCGCAACAGCGTGAGCAGCAGGGGAGCGGCGGCGCCGACGGCGGCGTAGGTGGGCAGCAGGCCGATGGCGAAGGTGGCGCCGCCCATGAGGAGCAGACTCAGGACGAGCAGCTGTTTGCGGCCGATCCGGTCGCCGAAGTGCCCGAAGACCAACCCGCCCAAGGGCCTGGCGACGAAGCCGACCGCGTAGGTGGTGAAGGCCAGCATGGTGCCGACCAGGGGGTCGGACTCGGGGAAGAAGACGTGGTTGAACACCAGGGCCGCGGCGGCCCCGTACAGGAAGAAGTCGTACCACTCGATGGTGGTGCCGATGAGACTGGCCGTGACGACGCGGTGGAAGGGGGTCTTCGGAGCGTCTCCGACCTCGGAGGACGGTGTCGTACTCGGTTCCATGCCCGCTCACGCTAGGGACCGGGGAAGCCCCTGACTATGGGGGCTGTCGGCACACTTGCCCGCTCCGCCATGTGTGGAGCCGCCACGGATGTACAAACGAAAATCATTTTCGGTTACCATTCGGGAAGTCCCCAACCGAACCCGACGGAGTACTCCCGTGTCCGAACGGACCACATCGGAGCGCGACTCCGCGCCCGATCCCTCACTCGGTGACTCGATCGCCCGCGACTGGGGCGACCAGGGAGACGAACTGCCCCCCTCCGACTGGGGGCGGCGCACGGACTCGCGCCGCACCGGGACGGTCTGGCTGTTCGCCCTCCTCATCACCGCGATGGCGGTGGCCCACTCCTGGCTCACCGACGAACTGACCAGTCAGGCCTTCCTGGCCTGGGCGACCATCTTCACCGCCATCAGCTTCCAGGCGCTGCCCTTCCTGGTCTTCGGGGTGGCCCTGTCGGCGGCGCTCGTCGCTTTCGTGCCGACCTCGGCCTACCAGCGTTTCATCCCGAGCAAGCCGGGACGGGCGGTGCCCGTGGCCGGTGCCTCCGGAGCGCTCCTGCCCGGGTGCGAGTGCGCCTCCGTGCCCATCGCGGGGAGCCTCATCAAGCGCGGGGTCGCTCCGGCGGCGGCGCTCACCTTCCTGCTCGCGGCGCCGTCCATCAACCCCATCGTCATGATCGCCACCGCCGTGGCATTCGCCGGGCAGCCGGAGATGATCCTGGCCCGCTTCGTGGCCTCGCTGCTGGCCTCGGTGGTCATCGGCTGGATCTGGGTGCGCTTCGGCAAGGCCGACTGGCTGCGCCTGCCCTCGCGGACCCACGCGCCCGGGGCGTCGAAGTGGCAGGTCTTCCGCGAGTCGATGCTGCACGACATGATGCACGCGGGCGGTTACCTGGTGGTCGGCGCGCTCGCGGCCGCGACCCTGAACGTCATGGTGCCCCGTGAGTGGCTGCTGGCCGTGGCCGAGCGGCCCATCGTCTCGGTACTGGTGCTCGCCCTGCTGGCCATCCTGCTCTCGATCTGCTCGGAGGCCGACGCCTTCGTCGCGGTCAGCCTCACCGACTTCTCTCCGACCGCCAAGCTCGCGTTCATGGTCATCGGGCCCATCGTGGACCTCAAGCTGATCGCGATGCAGGCCGGGGTGTTCGGCTGGCGCTTCGTCGCCCGCTTCGTCCCGATCTGCCTTGTGGTCGGTCTGCTCAGCACGTTCCTGATCGGAGCCGTCCTCCTGTGAACCGGATCGCCCAGGGGCTCACCCTCGTCCTGCTCGGCGCCGCCGCGCTGACCAGCACGGTCCCCACCAACCTGTACCTGAACTGGGTCAAGGCGGGTTTCGGCCCGTTCCTGATCGCCGCCGGAGTGGTCATGGTGCTGCTCGGCGTCCTGGTCATCGTCGCGGAGCTGCGCGGTGAGAGCCACGCCCTGGACGAGGAGGACGCGGTCCCCGAGGAGGCCTCGGCGCGTTCGGAACTCGACCACGCCGCCGCCGAGTACGGAGGCGGAGGGAAGGACCACGGCCACGACCACTCGGTCGCGCCCGGGGTGGCGTGGCTGCTCCTGCTCCCCGTGTTCGCGGTGTTCGTCATCGCGCCGCCCGCGCTCGGTGCCTACACGGTGGAGAGCACCGGAGCCTCCTCCGGCCCGCCGCCCCGTGACGAGCGGGCGCCCTCCCGGTTCACCGACGAACTGTCACAGGCCGCCCCCGAAGACGTGGTCCCGCTCGACATCCAGCAGTTCGTGATGCGCGCCTGGATCGACGAGGAACGCGAACTCTCCGGTCGCGAGGTCGAGCTCACCGGGTTCGCCGTGCCCGCCCAGGACGGGGAGGGCTGGTACCTGGCCAGGTTGCAGATGGCCTGCTGCGCCGCCGACGCGGTGGTCAACAAGGTGCTGATCACCGACCATCCGGCACCGGAGGCCGACACCTGGTGGACGGTGCGCGGCACCTGGGTGGAGCCGGAGGGGGACCTGTACGACGTCTCCCAGCACGAGATCGCGACCACCTCGGTCGAGGAGGTCACCAACCCGCCGGACCCCTACGAGTAGTCCGGAGTCCCGCCCCGCGAGCGTCCTCCCGCTCGCGGGGCGGCGCGGGGGGCGAAAGAACCCGTGTCGGGATCTCGCACACCTTCGTACGTTTCGGTCGCCACACCGGTGACCCTTCAAGGGTTTCTTATTGCCCTGAGTAACAATGGGTGCGTGGCAGAACGGTACGAGCGATCCTGGAGACCCTGGCGCGCACTACGTCCGCGCAGTATCCGAGCCCGGGTCACACTCGGTGCCGTCGCCATCCTCGCCCTGGTCATCTGTGTTCTCCTCAGCGCCTCCATCCTGCTGATCCGGGAAGTCACCCTGACCGAGCTCCGGGACCGGGCCGCCGAGGGAGCCCGGCACGTGGCCGACCACATCATGACGGAGCGTTACGACGGTCCGATTCCGGCCTCCGAACCCATCCTGCGCTTCCAGGTGGTGGACTGGGAGACCGACGAGGTCCTGGCGTCCAGTGTGGCCCTGAGCGGGGTGCCGCCCCTGAACGAGCAGGACCCCGCGCCCGACGACTTCCGTGTCGACGACTACGTCTGCGACGTCATCCCCGAGGACGACACCGGGGACTGCTTCCAGGTGGTGGGGTACGTCGTCAACGGCTCCGTCTACGGCGACAACGTCATGGTGCTCGCCGCCACCCGCACCCCGCTCATCCTGGGCGACAAGGTCCTGGAGCTCGTCCTGATGGGCGCCTCGGCCCTGCTGATCTTCGGCTCGGGTTTCGTCATCTGGTACGGCGTCGGCCGGGCCCTGCGCCCGGTGGGGCGGATCAGCGACGAGATGGAGCAGATCTCCGTCAGCGACCTGCACCGCAGACTCCCGCTGCCCAAGAGCGACGACGAGATCGCCCACCTGGCGCGCACCGCGAACTCCAGTCTGGCCCGTTTGGAGGAGGCGGTCACCCGGCAGCGCCGGTTCGTCTCCGACGCCTCCCACGAACTGCGCAACCCGATCGCGGGGATGCGCACCAAGCTGGAGGTCGAGCTCTCCGATCCCGACCCCGACCTGCGCGCCCGGGAACGGCTGCTGACGGGGCTGCTCTCCGACACCGAGCGGTTGGAGAACATCGTCGGGGACCTCCTGGAGATGGCCCGCCTGGACACCGACCAGGCGGTGTCACGCGAGCGGGTCGACCTCGCGGAAGTCGCGCGGCAGGAGTTCTCCGGCCAGCCCGGTCCGCCCCAGCTGTTCCTGCACGCATCGGAACCCGTGTACGCGCTGGTCAACCGGTTGCGCATCGTTCGGGTGCTCACCAACCTCGTCGCCAACGCCACACGCCACGCCAACGGCCGAATCGACGTCATCGTGCAGCACCACGAGGGAGCGGCCGTGGTCGAGGTGCACGACGACGGGTCGGGCATCCCGGTCAAGGACCGGGAACGCGTCTTCGAGCGGTTCGCGCGGCTGTCGGAGTCCAAGGAGCGCGACCCGGGCGGCAGCGGCCTGGGACTGGCCATCTCCCGGGAGATCGCGGGCGCCTACGGCGGCACCCTGGTAGCCGGGCACAGCGACCTGCTCGGCGGTGCCCTCTTCACCCTGCGCATCCCCGACCCACCGGAGCGGAGCCAGTGACAGCCAAGAAGCGCGAACCCGCCGAGCGGCGACCGGAACGGCAACCGGTGACCGAGGAGGCGCGGCGCCCCAACTACTTCCTGCTCGGCTTCGTCGGGGCCCTGGGGGTGCTCAGCGCCTGGCTGTTGGTGCAGGCCCTGACGGGTGCCCGGGCGGTGTTCGTCTACATCCTGGTCGCGCTCTTCCTCGCGATCGGGCTCAACCCCGCCATCGAGGCCCTGCGGCGGCTGCGGCTGCCCCGCTGGGCCGCGATCCTCTCGGTCTGCCTCGCTCTGGTGGCCTTCCTGGTCGTGTTCGTGTGGGCGATCGTTCCGCCCCTGACCCAGCAGGTCAGCAGCTTCGCGTCGTCCCTGCCCTCGTCCCTGGACCAGCTCCAGCACTCGGCGTTCTTCCGGGACCTCGACCGGCGCTACGACGTGCTCGACCGGATCGAGGGCGTGGTCTCGGGCGGCGACTTCGGCCAGCAGGTCTTCGGCGGACTCGTCGGCGTGGGCCAGGTGGTGTTCAACTCCCTGTTCGCCACCTTCACGGTCCTCATCCTCACCCTGTTCTTCATGGCCTCGCTGCCGGGCATCATGGACGTCACCTACCGGTTCGTGCCCCGCTCGCGCCGGGCCGGGGTCCGCGAGATCGGGGACGAGATCGTCCAGCGCATCGGGGCGTTCATCGCCGGTCAGCTGCTGGTCGCGGGGCTCGGCGGAGTGGTGGCCTTCCTCTTCCTGTGGCTGACCGGCTCGGCGTACGCGCTCACCCTGGCCCTGGTGGTCGCGGTGACGGCGCTGATCCCGCTGATCGGCACCACGATCGGCGCGGTGGTGGCGTCGCTGGCGGTGGCCGTCGGTGACCCGTTGATGGGCCTGGTCACCCTGGTGTTCTTCCTGATCTACCAGCAGATCGAGAGCTACGTGATCGCGCCCAGGGTGATGCGGCACGCGGTGGACGTGGTGCCCACGGTCAACATCACGGCGGCGCTGCTGGGCGGCGCCCTGCTCGGCCTGGTGGGTGCCCTGCTGGCCATTCCGACGGCGGCGGCGCTCACCCTGGTGCTGAAGAAGGTGGTCTTTCCCCGCCTGGAACAGCGCTGAGTACCCCCGAACCAGCCCCTAACCTGGGACGAATGGGGCACAGGTGGGGGCAGGTGTGGCGCGTGGCGCTGCTCGTGGTGTGGGTCGCCGTCCTGGCGTGGGCGATCCTGCGCGGGCCGGACCTGGAGGCGGTGCGGGCCTGGACGGCGGACGCCGGGTTCTGGGGCGCGGTGGTCTACCTGGCGGCCTATGTCCTGGCGGTGCAGGCGCTGGTGCCGCGCCCGGCCCTGAACATCGCCGGAGGTCTGCTGTTCGGCCTGGTCGCGGGGGTGGTCCTTGCTCTGGCCGGAGGGGTGCTGGCCGCCGTCGTCCAGTTCGCGGTGGCCCGGTACGTGGCCGGGGACGCGCTCTCCCGGCGTCTCCCCGAACGGGTTCGGGCCCGGTTGGAGGGGCTGGTGGGACGACGGGCACTGCTGGCCGTCGTGCAGCTCCGACTCGTCCCGGTGATTCCCTACCAGATGGTCAACTACGGTTTCGGGCTGACCGGGCTGGGGGCCGCGCCCTTCGCCCTGGGGACCGCCCTCGGGTCGCTGCCCGCCACGGCCGCGATGGTGCTGGTCGGTACGGGCGGGATCGACCTCGGGTTCCCGGTGGCGGTGGCCACGGGGGCGGCGGCCGCGCTCCTCGCGCTGGCCTGGTGGCTGCGCTCGCGCCGTCGCCGCGTGCGGGAGCGGGAACGGCGGTTCCGGGCCTGATCCGGTGCGGCCCGGCCCGCCGTTCGCAGGCTCAGCCGAACAGGGGAACCTCGTCCGGGTCGGGCCGGTCCAGCTCGAAGGGGAGGATCTCCCCGCCGTCGCTGTCGGTGACCCGGGGTTCCTGGAGGACCTCGGGCTCCTCACCGGCGCGGTTGCGCACCACCATCACCCCGGAGTAGCCGCTGTGGTCGTTCTCGGTGGCGACGAAGGGCACCAGGCCGGGGCCGGTCCACTCCCGTGAGTTGAGGGTCCGCAGCAGCCGCTCGCGGTCCAGGTCGGGGCCGACCTCCATGAGCAGCTGGGCGAACAGGGTCGCCTGCACCATGCCGTACACCGTGGTGTCGGTGAAGGGCGCGCCCTCGTTGTACTCCTCGTGGATCTCCCGGTAGAAGGCGGTCCACGGGTCGTCGCTCTGGGCGGCCATCGGGAGGAAGGCGGTGATGATGAGTCCGTCGGTGAAGGCCTCCGGTGGCACGTCCTCGGCCGGTGTGCCCTCGGCGTACTCCTCGATGAGCTGGGAGACGATCTCCACGTCGCCGCCGAAGCTGGGCGCCACCCACTGCGGTTCGTAGCCGATCGACCGGGCCTCGAGGATGGCCAGGCCGAGGAAGGCCGGGATGCAGTAGCAGACCGCGACGTCGGCGTCGGCCGCCTTGAGCTCGGCCACCTGGCCGTCCAGCTCGGGGACGCCGGGGTCGTAGGACTCCCAGGCGACGATGTCGTCCATGAGGTACTGCTCGATCCCCGCGTGCGAGGCGGGGCCGACGTCGTCGTTCTGGTAGAGGAGGCCGACGTCGTCACCGGGGAAGTTCTCCGCGATGTAGGCGCCCTGGACCTTGGCCTCCTTGGAGTAGTCCACCTGGAAGCCGTAGCTGTGGGGGTACTCCTCGGGCTGGTCCCACGCCAGTGCGCCGGAGGAGACGAAGAGGTCGGGGACGCCCTCGTCGTTCAGCTCCTCGATGACCGACTCGTGGGTGGGGGTGCCCAGACCGCCGAGGAGCGCGAAGATCTCGTCGTCGATCAGGGAGCGCGTGGCGTCCATGGTCCGCGCGGGGTCGAAACCGTCGTCCTCGACCCGGTAGTCGATCCGCCTGCCGTGGATGCCGCCGTTGTCGTTGACGTAGTCGAAGACGGCGCTGGCCCCGGTGGAGACGTGCACGAACCCCGGGGAGGCCGGTCCGGTCAGCGGTTGGTGGGTCCCGATGACGACGCTGTCGTCGGTGACCCCCGTGGTGGCGGCGCCGGGGGAGGTCTCCTCGTCGGACGACTCGGAGGCGCCGCAGGAGGCGGCGAGTACCGCGACGGCGAGTGCCGCGGCGGCTGTTCCCAGTGTTCGCATGTGGTTTTCCTGAACTCGTTGTGCCTTCGCTGCGGGGGGCCTGACGGCCCTTTGGGGGAAAGCGGCTTCGTGCTCGGGAGAAGGAGAGTGAGGCGACGGTGCCTACTCGCCAGTACGTTACCGGCTGGTAAACATCATACGAACGGGCCCCGCGCCTGCAACCAGCGGTAGCCCTCACGGGGGTCGCGGGCACCTCGCCCCGCTCTCCGGGGGCCGCGCGGAACCCGGGGCCCGAATTCAGGAATATAACAGCGTTACCCCATAAAAGGCCCTCCTTCGCAAAAACGAAGAAGAAAGCAACGGGGCGCCGATTCATGCTGGACCGCGCGAACAGAAGTCATTCCTGTTGTTCCCACGGACCGGAGGTGCCCCATGGGCGGCGAGCGGATCGCGATCGTGGGCATCGGCCTCTGCTACCCGGACGCCGACACGCCCGAACAGCTGTGGGAGAACGTGTTGGCGGGCCGCAGGGCCTTCCGCGCGCTCCCCTCCGAACGCCTCAGTCTGGACGACTACTGGTCGCCCGACCCGGACGCGCCCGACCGTTTCTATTCTGACCGGGCGGCACTTCTCCGCGGATTCACATTCGACCGGAAGAAGCACCGGGTGGCCGGCAGCACCTTCCGGTCCACGGACATGACGCACTGGCTCGCCCTGGAGACGGCGGACCGGGCCCTGGCCGACGCCGGCCACCCCGGGGGCGAGGGGCTGCCCCGCGCCACCACCGGGGTCGTCCTGGGAAACAGCCTCACCGGCGAGTTCTCCCGGGCGAACGCGATGCGCCTGCGCTGGCCCTACGTCCGCCGCACCCTGGCCGCCGCGCTCCGGGAGCGGGGCTGGGGCGCCGAGGAGTCCGCGCCCTTCCTCGCAGAGCTGGAGACCTCCTACAAGCGCCCCTTCCCGGAGGTGGACGAGGACACGCTCGCCGGTGGGCTCTCCAACACCATCGCCGGACGCCTGTGCAACCACTTCGACCTCAACGGCGGCGGCTACACCGTCGACGGCGCCTGCTCCTCCTCCTTGCTGGCGGTCACCACCGCCGCGCGGGCGTTGATCGACGGGGACCTGGACGTGGCGCTCGCCGGGGGAGTGGACCTGTCCGTCGACCCCTTCGAACTCGTCGGCTTCGCGCGGACCGGGGCCCTGGCCACCGGCGAGATGCGCGTCTACGACCGCTCCTCCAACGGCTTCTGGCCCGGCGAGGGCTCGGGCGCCGTCGTCCTCATGCGTGAGGAGGACGCCCGCGCGCGCGGCGCCCGCGTCTACGCGCTGGTCACGGGCTGGGCGGTCTCCTCCGACGGACGCGGCAGTATGACCAGGCCCGAGGAGACCGGCCACGGCCTCGCGCTCCGGCGCGCCTACCAGCGGGCGGGGTACGGAGCCGACACCGTCGGCTACTTCGAGGGGCACGGCACCGGGACCGCGCTGGGCGACGCCACCGAGATCGCCGCGCTGTCCCACGCCCGGGGGCCGCGTCCCTCCCGTCCCGCCGCACTGGGAACCGTCAAGGCCAACATCGGCCACACCAAGGCCGCCGCCGGGGTGGCCGGGCTCATCAAGGCGACCCTGGCCGTCCACCACGGCACCATCCCGCCGGGCACCGCCCACCACGACCCCCACCCGCTCCTGACGGGGGATTCGCCCGTCCTCCGCGTCCCCGAGCGGGCCGAGCCCTGGCCCGGGGACCACCCCGTGCGCGCCGGGGTGTCGGCCATGGGCTTCGGGGGGATCAACGCCCACGTCGCGCTGGAGGCCGCGCCCGGCCACGCCACCGGTCCCGACGCCCGTGCCCGGGCCGTGGTCGCGGGGCGGCAGGACGCCGAGCTCCTGCTCCTGGACGCGGACTCGGCCGAGGGCCTGCGGCGGGAGCTCGGCCGTCTGGCCGACCTGCTGCCCCGGCTCTCCTACGCCGAACTCACCGACCTGGCCGCGTCCCTGGCGCGCCGCCTGGCGGGTCGGCCCGTGCGCTGCGCGCTGGTCGCCGCCGACCCGCGCTCGGCGGCCCGGGCGGCCACGGCCCTGACGGACCGCCTGGACAAGGGTGTGACCGAGGTGTTCTCGGCGGCGTCCGGGACCTTCTTCGCTCGCCACGACCGGGCGCCCCGGATCACCTTCCTGTTCCCGGGGCAGGGGTCGGGACACGGACGGCGGGGCGCGGTGCGCAGCCGCTTCGCCCGTGCCGAGGCGGCCCTGTCCCGCGCGGACCTGCCCGAGGGAGCCGACCCGGCGGCCACCGAGGTCGCCCAGCCCCGGATCGTCGCGGGCTCCCTGGCGGCGCTGGCCGTTCTGGAGGAACTGGGGGTGTCGGCGGAGACCGCCGTCGGCCACAGCCTCGGTGAGCTCACCGCGCTGCACTGGGCCGGGGCCATGGACGCCGAACGCCTCCTGTCGGTGGCCTCCGGCCGGGGCCGCGCCATGGCGGCCACCGGAACGGGGAACGGCGCCATGGCCGGACTGTCGGCCGGACCCGAGCGGGTCGCCCTCCTGCTTCGGGAGCTCGCCGCCGCACCCGGAGAGGAGGTGGTCGTCGCGGGCCACAACGGACCGGACCAGACGGTCGTCTCCGGGCCGGTCGCCGGGGTCGAACGCCTCCGGTCCCTGGCGAAGGAGCGGGGTGTCTCCTCGGCGCGGATCAACGTCTCCCACGCCTTCCACTCGCCGCTGGTGGCCCCGGCCGCCACCGCGCTGGACCGCCTCCTCTCCGAGACCACCTTCGCGCCCCTGAACGGGAGGGTCGTCTCCACCGTCACCGGCACCGACCTCGCGCACGACACACCGCTGCGGAACCTGCTGCGCGACCAGGTGGTGCGGCCGGTCCTCTTCCACGAAGCGGTGACCCGCGCGGCGACCGACACCGACCTCTTCCTGGAGGTGGGGCCCGGCAGGGTCCTCTCGGACCTCACCGCGCGCGCCGCCGCCGACGTCCGCGTGCTGCCCACCGACACCGACTCCGCCTCCCTGCGACCGCTCCTGAACGCTCTGGGGGCCGCCTTCGCGCTGGGGGCGCCGTTGGACACCGAAAGCCTCTTCCGGGGCCGCCTCACCAGGGAACTGCCGGAGACGTTCACCTTCCTCGCGAACCCCTGTGAGAGCGCCCCGGTGCCGCTCCGGGAGGGGGACGCAGCCACGACCGGGTCCGCGCCCGAGCCCGCCGCCGGGGACACACCCGCCACCGCACCCGAACCGACCGTCGCGGAGGGGACGGACACCCTCCAGCTCCTGCGCGAACTCGTGGCCGCGCGGGTCGAACTGCCGGTGGACACCGTCACCGAGCACACCCGGCCGCTCGACGAACTGCACCTGAGCTCCATCACCGTCGGCCAGATCGTCAACGAGGCCACGCGCGCCAAGGGCCTGCCGCCGTTGGAGGCGACCAGCGGCTACGCCACCTCCAGCCTGGCCGACCTCGCCGCGACCATCGACGACCTGGCCGGTACCGCCGGTTCGGGGACCGGGCCCGCTGGGGAACCCGCCGGAATCGGGCCCTGGGTACGCTCCTTCCGGGTCGGCCACCGGCAGTCCCCGCCCCCTGCGGCACCGACGGCCCCGGTCCGGGCCGCGTCCGCCCCCTGGTCCGTGTACGCGCCCCCGGGTCACCCCGTGGCCGAACCCCTGCGTACCGCGCTGTCCGGCGCCGGGATCGGTGCGGGCGTCCTCCTCGTCCCCGACGGCGAGGAGACCGCGTCGGCGCTCACCGCCGCCCAGGAGGCCGAACGGCGCGGGGTACGGCTGGTCGTCCTCCAGGACCGCCCCCTGGTGTCCGGGCTCGCGCGCACCCTGCACCTGGAGGCTCCCCACACACCCGTCACCGTCGTGGAGGCGGCCGACACGGCCCCGACCGGCTCCGAGGAGGTCCGCGGCCTGATCACGACGGTCGTCGCCGAGACCGCCGCCACCACCGCCTACGCCGAGTCCCGGCACGGCGCCGACGGGTCCCGCGCCGTCCCGGTCCTGACCGTCCTCCCGCAGGGGGACGAACCCGTGCGGGACCCCGTCCTCGGCCCGGACGACGTCCTCCTGGTCACCGGCGGGGGCAAGGGCATCACGGGGGAGTGCGCCCGGGCCCTGGCCGACGAGCACGGCCTCAGCCTGCTCCTCCTGGGCCGCGCCGACCCCGCCGCCGACCCCGAGCTGGCGGCCAACCTGGAACGGCTCACCGCCGCCGGGGTGCGCCACCGCTACGAACGCGCCGACGTCACCCGGCCCGACCAGGTCCGGGAGGCCGTCGAACGCGCGGCCGGACTGGGACCGGTCACCGCGGTGCTGCACGGCGCCGGGCGCAACGAACCCGCGCCGCTCGGCGCACTCACCCCCGACGCCGTCCACGCCACGCTCGCCCCCAAGACCGACGGACTGCGCGCGGTGCTGGACGCCGTCGACCCCGGCCGACTCCGCCTTCTGGTCACCTTCGGCAGCGTCATCGGACGCGCGGGGCTGCGCGGCGAGGCCCACTACGCCCTGGCCAACGACCGCATGAGCGCCCTGACCGCCGAGTACGGCCGACGCCACCCGCACACCCGCGTCCTGGCGGTGGAGTGGTCGGTGTGGTCCGGAGCGGGCATGGGCGAGCGGATGGGCGTGGTCGAGGCGCTGGGCCGCGAGGGCGTCACGCCCATCTCCGTGGACGAGGGCGTCCGGGAACTGCGCCGACTCCTCTCCCACCCCGACCCCGGACCCGTGGTGGTCGTCAGCGGCCGCACCGGTCCCGCGCCCACGCTCCACCGGCCCGCGGAACTTCCGCTGGGACGGTTCGTGGACCGCGCCGTGGTGCACTACCCCGGCGTCGAGCTGATCACGGAGACGGAGCTGTCGGCCGCGAGCGACCCCTACCTGGCCGACCACATGCTGGACGGCGACGCCCTCCTGCCCGCCGTCCTGGGCATGGAGGCGATGGCCCAGACCGCCGCCGCCCTCAGCGGCCACACGGGAGTCCCCGTGCTGGAGGACGCCGAGTTCCTGCGCCCCGTCACGGTCTCGCCCACGGGGAGCACCACCGTCCGGGTCGCCGCGCTGCTGCGGGACCCCGGCACGGTGGACGTCGCGGTGCGCAGTGAGGAGACCGGGTACGCCACCGACCACTTCCGGGCCGTCCTGCGCTGGCCCGCCCCGGACACGGTCTCCGAGCGGGGCGGCCGCCGCACCGGGCCCGCGCTGCCCCGCGTACCCCTGGACCCCGCCACCGACCTCTACGGAGGCCTGCTCTTCCAGGGCAAACTGTTCCAGCGCCTGCTGGCCTACCGGAAGGTGAGCGCGCGTCACACGGTGGCCGAGGTCGAGGCGCACGCCACCGGCGCCGCCGCGTGGTTCGCCCCCTACCTGCCCCAGGACCTCGTCCTGGCCGACCCGGGCGCGCGGGACACCGTCATGCACGCGCTTCAGACCGGCGTACCCGACGCCGTCCTGCTCCCCGAACGCGTGGACCGCCTCCGCCCCGCCGACCCCGGCGACCGGTACGACGGCCCCCTGGTCGTGGACGCTCGGGAACGCGCCCGGGACGGCGACTCCCTCACCTACGACGTGGACGTGCGCGACCCCTCGGGCCGGGTGGTCGAACGCTGGGAGGGACTGCGTCTGCGGGCGGTGCGCTCACGCGGAGGCCGGGGCCCCTGGCTCCCGGCGCTGCTCGGCCCCCACCTCGAACGTTCGCTGGAGAGGGTGCTGGGACCAGGGATCGCGGTCGCCGTGGAACCGGAGCCCGCCACCACTCCCGGCGGATCCCGCTCCACCGAGGAGCGGCGCGCCCGGTCCGAGCTGGCCGTCAGCCGGCTCCTGGACCGCCCCGCCGCACTCCGGCACCGGGCGGACGGCCGTCCCGAGGCGGCCGGTGCGCACGTCTCGGTCTCCCACGGCGCCGGGGTGACGATGGCCGTCACCGGCCCGGAACCGCTCGGCTGCGACATCGAGAGCGCCACCGAACGCCCACGGGCCGTCTGGGCCGACCTGCTCGGCCCCGCCGCCCTGGCCGTCGCTGACCTCCTCTCCCGAGAGACCGGCGAGGACCCCGCGGTCACCGGGACACGGGTGTGGGGAGCGCTGGAGTGCCTGCGCAAGACCGGCACGGCCACCAGGGCCCTCACCCTGGAGCGGGTCGACCCCGACGGCTGGACCGTCCTGACCTGCGGGGAGGTCAGGATCGCCACCTGGTCGACCCGCCTGGCGAACGAGGGCCCGCCCGTGGTCGTCGCGGTGTCCGACCGCGCGCCCGGCACCACCCACCCGACCCGAGAGGAACCGCGACCGTGAACGTCCACCACGGCTACTACGAGATGCGCCACGTCGTCGGCCTGGAGGAGACCAACCTCGTCGGCAACGTCTACTACGCCCACTACCTGCGCTGGCAGGGGAGGTGCCGCGAGATGTTCCTCCGGGAGCACGCCCCCGGTATCCTCGGCGAGCTGCGCGAGGACCTGAAGCTGTTCACGCTCCGCGTGGACTGCGACTTCCTGACGGAGACGACCGCCTTCGACGAACTCGCGGTACGCATGCGCCTGGAGGAGCTGACCCAGACCCAGATCGCGTTCGCCTTCGACTACGTCCGCCTGGAGGCCGCCGGGGAGACCCTCGTGGCCCGCGGCGGGCAGCGGGTGGCCTGCATGCGCGGCCCCAACAACGCCACCGTTCCGGCCCGGGTCCCCGACGGACTGCGCCGCGCGCTCGCGCCGTTCTCGACGGCGGCCCCGCACCCGGCGGGTGGCTGATGGCCGGGCTGCGCGGGGTGATGTCCCGCTTCGCCACCGGCGTCACCGTCCTGACCGTGGGCGGCGACGCCCCCCACGGCATGACCGCGAACGCCTTCACCTCGGTCTCGCTCGACCCCCCGCTGGTGCTGTGCTGCGTCTCGCTCAGCGCGCGCCTGTACGGTGCCGTGACCGGAACCGGGACCTTCGGGGTGTCCCTGCTGGCGGCGGGACAGGAGGGGGCGGCCCGTCACTTCGCGGACAAGACCCGTCCCGACGGACCGGCCCAGTTCTCCGGGTTCGGCTGGGCGCCGGGCCCCCGGACCGGAGCGCCCCTGCTGTCCGGCTCCCTGGGCTGGCTGGAGTGCGAGGTGGAACGGTGCTACCCGGGCGGTGACCACGCGATCCTCCTGGGCCGGGTGGTCACCGCCCTCCCGGGGACGGGGTCCGAGGCCCTCCTGTTCGTTCACGGAGAGCTGCGCGCCGCCTCCCCGCGCGGAACCCGTGCGCCGGGTGGGCCGAAGACCGACCGGAAGGTCGCCCCCGAGGCGGTGACGGAGCGGGACGCGCTCTCCGGGCGGTCGCCCGCACCCGTCATCAGCGCGCACAGCTGGGTCTCGAAGCAGGAGTCGGCCCCGTAGGGCTCGACCAGGTAGTCACCCAGCTCCAGGGAGGCCAGCCCGTGGACGGCGCTCCACATGTGGTGCGCGACCATCGCGCTGTCGGCGTCGCGGAACCGGCCGGACCCGACGCACCGGCCCACGCACTCGATCACCCCGACCATCGTGTACCGGCCGTGCTGGCGGTCCTCCTCGGTCAGGGTGAACCCGCCCAGGGACGCGGCGCCGAACATCACCGCGTACAGGTGGGGGTTGGAGACCGCGTTCAGGCGGTAGGCGCGCCCGAACAGGGCGAGGTCGGCGACCGGGTCCGCGCTGGGAGCCACCCGCGCGAAGTGCGCGTGCAGCCGGGAGAACCCCTCATGGACCATCGCCCGCACCAGCCCGGGCATGCCGTCGAAGTGGGTGTACACGGCCATGGTCGAACACCCCGCCTCGCGGGCCACCCGGCGGGTGGTCAGGGCGCCGGGCCCCTCGGCGGACAGAAGCCGGGCCGCCACCCTGATGAGGGCGGGGCGCACCCGGGGGTCCACCCGCCGGGGGCTCACCGCGTCAGCCGATCCGCCAACCGCGCGCGCCAGGTCTCGTAGGCGGGCACGGAGTCGCCCGGCCGCTCCTCTCGGGGCCGGGTCTCCCTGGCCAGGGCGGCCGCCTCCTCAGGCGTGCTGTGGCACAGCGCCGCGGTGGCGACACCCACATGGGGGACCACCAGACCCGCGCGGGCCCGGGCCTCGGCGGCGAAGGCGCTGCCCTGGGCCAGCCAGGGGCGGTGCTCCCCCGCCCGCTCGCACAGCTCGGCCAGCCCGTCCGCGCCGCCGCCCGCGTAGGTGGCCGCCAGACCGAGCCCGCCGTACAGGTCGGCCCTGCGCTCGTCGGGGAAGGACTCCACCAGGTCGGCGGCGCGGCCGGGGTCGGCGCAGGCCACGAACCAGAGCGCCCGCCCCACCCCCTGGTCCACGGCCCGGGCCGCGTAGGCCGGGTCGCCGGACCATCGGGCGGGCCGGGGATCGGACCCCTGCGCCCGCACGAACCGGTCCGTGCGGAAGTAGGCCTGGTGGAACCCGTAGCCGTCCAGGACCAGCCACCGCAGCACGGGGTCGAAACCCGCGGGGTCCGGCCACAGCGGCCGGGGCAGGCGCGCCATGGCCCAGCCCGCACCCACGTAGGCCATGTACAGGTGGGGGTCCCCGGTGCCCCGGAGGAAGGCGCCCAGCCGTCCGCCCCGCCGGGTGAGGCCGTCCATGACGGCGAAGCCCATGGCGGCGCCCTCGTGGGCGAAACCGCGATAGCGCTCCGGCACGTCCTCCAGCAGCGGGCCGACCCGCTCGGTGGAGCCGGTCTCCACGGCGTGGCCGTACCCGGTGAGGAAGTACGCGCCCACGGTCTCGATCATGTGGCGCTCGGTCGGCCGTCCCGGGTGGAACCCCCGCGTGCTGACGCGGGTCTCGGCCGTGTTCGGGGTGAGGACGCGGCGTCGCAGGGACCGCACGACGGTGATCATCTGGGGCTCCCGGAGAGTGTGGCGTCGGTGGACGTGCGCTGCCGGGGCAGGGGCCGTTCGGGGTGGGGGACGGCCGAGGGAGGGGTCCGCAGCGTCACCGCGATGGGGGCGTCCGTGTTGGTCAGCCGCCGCATCGTGAAGCGCGTCCGCGTGCCGGTGCCGGGGCGGACGGTGACCCGGGCGGCGGGCGCGCCGACGAGGACGTCGGCGCTGTTGGCGGCGGTGCCCGGCGGCATCGCGACGGCCATCACCGTCCACGCTCCGGCGGGGACCGAGGGGAAGGTGAAGCGGGTGCTGGCGTCGGCGGGCAGCGCCAGGTGCGCGACGGGTGCCCGCTGGGGGATGGGATCGCGGTAGAGGCCGATGAACAGGTTGGTTCCGGGGCGGTGCCACGGGAGCTCGACGACGCCGCTGAGCGAGCCGGTGTGCTCGGCGGGGCGGGCCGCCCCGGGCTGCTGGGACGGACGGTTCAACTCCTTGAGCGGGGGCATCCGGCTGAACCCGCCGGAGGCGGCCACGAGCAGGCGCTCGACCTCGGGCCGACGGTACTGGCGGGGGGTCATGCCCGTGGCTCGGCTGAACCGGCTGGTGAAGGTGCCGACGCTGTTGTACCCGACGCTGTAGACGATGTCACAGACGGTCATGCGGGAGGCGACGAGGAGCTTCTTGGCCTCGAACATGCGAACGGCCGACAGGTACCGCCCCGGCGGGACGCCGATCTCCTGGGAGAAGACCCGCGACAGGTGGAAGGGGCTGACGAATACCTCCGCCGCGACGTCGTTCAGAGTGATGGGCTCCGAAAATCGCCTGTGAATCACCAAAACTGCCTCACGGACTGATTCGCGCAATGCTACTCCTCGTGATGCCGGGGGAATCTGGGTTCAGGGCGCACAGGACGGTCGGGGGTTCGTTCACGGCCGGGGCCGTCGCTCAATCTTGGCTATCGAAGTGGCGGTCGGCATCTCCCGTATTGCTCTTTCTTCGGCCTCGGAAGGGCGAAAGAACACTCCGGAAGTTGCGGAGGTCCAGGCCGGGGGAGTGCAATGCGCTTCCACGGTCGGGCGCGCGTGTTCGCGCGCTTACCCTGCGAGTTCGACCCGTCTTCGAGGTTTGGGGGCGCCCTGTTGGGGCTCCTGTTTTCACTGGAGTCCATGTGTGCACACAACGCGCACATTGGAACTCGGTTTCGCAAGGGGTGCCGAGCGTTATGCATTCTTGCGGAGAGTGAGGCGGGGTGGGATATTCCCCGGCTCGGTGGGTGGTGTGCGGGGTGGTGTTGTCAGTTCACATTTCCTGTGTCACGGCGGTTCGGCGCAATGCATGAGAAGGGATCCGGGAGGCTCCTCTCCTATCTTGGGACACATAATCCACGGTGCCGATTAACCCCGCTTAAGGAGAGATCAGATGGCGATCGACCTGGCGCACAAACAACCGCCACCGAACCCCGAGGACGCCGAGGCGCGCGCGGCCCTGGCCGGTCAGCCCCCACTGACCGAACTGGCCACGGAACAGCGCGACGCGCTCAACTTCTCCTATCGCACGACGCTCAGCATGGACCCGCGCCTGGTCGCCGGCGACCCGGCCGCCTGGCAGAGCGACTTCGGGTACGCGCTGAACAAGGCCGCCGTGCGCCTGGACACCAGGACCGACGAGGAACTGGCGCGCGACGCCCTCAACCACCCCGACCCGGTCGCGCGGGAACAGGCCGTGTTCGAGTACGCCGACCGCGACCCGGCCGACGTCTTCGAGGTGCTGGAGCGCGTCGTCCGCACGGAGAAGGACCGCGAGATCCGGTGGGACACCCTGTGGGCCATCGAGAAGCTCGGCGGACCGCACGCCATGAGCACCCTCTCCCGCTTCCTCGACGACCCCGACCCGGAGATCGCGGAGTGGTCCAAGCTCTTCCTCAGCGAGCTCCAGACCGGTGACCCCGCCTTCGACTCCCGCGAGGCGGTCTTCACCGAGGGCCGTACCTTCGACGAGACCATCTACCTGCTCATCCACTGCGACCTCTACGTCCGCCTGGACGACACCAACCGGCACTGGGGCAAGCTCTCCCTCGGCCCGCGCGGGCTGGCCCGCGTCTACGGCCAGGCCCACGCCTGCCCCAACGTCGCCACCCGCGAACGCCAGCTCCTCATGGCCAAGACCATCGACGGCCTGTACGAGGACGGCACCCGGCACATGGACAACTACCTGTTCCGGGGCTTCACCGACCGGACCAGGGCGGACCGGGGGAACTTCTACTTCGAGTCCCAGGTCCCGCGCACCTTCTACCACTCCGGTCGCGCCGCCGACCCCAGCCAGGGCACCCGGCAGACCGACATCGGCTTCGCGCGCTTCGGCACGTGGTTCCTGGACCCCGACATCAAGGTGCGCGGCGAGTCCGCCATCCGCTACGTGCGGGGCCGCTTCCAGGGCTGGGGCTACACCGACGTCGCGAACATGGTGGACAAGGACATCACCGAGATCCTCGCCCCCGGCAACGGCATCCTGTCGACCCTGCACGACCCCGAGGTGGGACCGAAGACCAACGTCTTCATCCTCGGCACCTTCAAGGGCAAGCTCAACGACTGGGACGGGGACGGCCGGATCGACCTCAACTCCCGCGACGTGTACAGCACCGTCGACGGTGAGCTCGACAGCGACCAGGACGGCATCCCCGACGAGCCCGGGCGCACCTGCTCCGACCACCGCCCCGGGCGCGTCTGAGGCACCCCACGGGTCCCCCTCTCCCCGAGCACCCTCACGTGAAAGGCACGAAAGTCATGTCCGAAAAGAAGACCCTGCTCGGCCGCCCCGTGGACACCGACGGAGTACCGAACCTGTACGAGGGCTCGCCCGTCGTCAAGTGGAAGGCCCCCGAACCGGGGATCGACAACCTGGGACTGCACTCCTGGGACACCTTCGCCATCCCCGGCGTCGGAGAGTTCGACGTGGAGTTCGACGGCTGGGTCCGCGTGGTGCGTTCCCCCGCCACGGACGAGGAGTGGTCCGGCGCCGAGGTCTACACCAACCTCATCGAGATGCACATGACCGGTGCCTCCGAGGAGCTGGGCACCATCACGGTGACCCTCAACCCGGAGTACCTCTCCGCCGGTCAGATCCGGACGCCCTTCGACCCCTACGCCGGTGAGGGCCCCTCGGCCAAGGCCTGCCGGATGGCGGTCGGCTGCATGTTCGACATCCCCAAGCTCGGCACCCGCCTGTTCAACCGCGAACCGGTCATCCTCACCATCGACGACGTGCGCTCCATCCCCCCGGCGGGTGCCCCCGGCAAGGGCCAGATCTACCGGATGCTGCCGCTCTACGACGTCAGGACCCCCTGGGACCAGCCGCTGGCCTACCTGACCAGCCTGAAGTTCAACATGGGCGGCTACCTGCCCCCCGAGCGCTTCGCCTGATCCCCGTCCGCGGGCGGACCGGCCCCGTGCCGGTCCGCCCGCCGACGCGTGTCCACCGCCCCCCACCGAACGGAGACACCGCCCATGTCCGTGGAGTCCGCCCCCGACGAGACCCGGGACCCCCGGCCGCCCCTGGACTCGGGTCCCCCCGACGGCCCGCAGTTCCCCCACGAGGTCCTGCCCTTCCCACCCCTGGGCTCCACCGGCGCCCACCCCGTCTCCCAGCGCCGATGGGAGGAACTGGTCAGCGACGTCCACGTACGCGGTCACAGCGTCGACGACGTGTGGCGCGCCCTCACCGACCCCTACACCGTCGCCCAGTGGCTGGCCGACGCCGACGAGTTCTGGGCGGCGCCGGGACGGGAGAGCACCCTGGACTTCGAGGACGGCGAGTTCTTCTGGTGCCGCACCACCGTCACCGAACCCCCGAACGACGGCGCCGCGCTCCTGGAGTACCTGTGGCGCTGGGTCGGGGTGGGACCCGCCACCACCGTCCGCTGGGAGCTGTCCCAGCTGCCCGGCGCGGTCGTCCGCGTGCGCGTCGTCGAACGCGCCACCAACCCGCCCTCGGACTGGCGGTCCTGGAACGGGATGGGTTGGCCCGGCATCCTCGACCAGCTGGCCGAACACCTGCGGACCGGGCGGCGTCAGCGCTGGACCTGGCGCCGTATGGGCCCCTATGTGCAGACCGAGCTGCCGGTGAGCACCTTCGAGGCGTGGTCCGCCCTGACCAGCGTGCCGGCCCTCCAGTTCTGGCTGGGCCGCAGCTCCGGCACCCTCGACCCGGGCGGGCAGGTGGACTTCACCCTCGGTGACGCCAGCGGCGTCGCGCGCATCACCGTGGTCGAGCACGTCGAGGCCAACCAGAGCTTCCCCTCCTTCCAGCCGCGCCTGGAGTTCGAGCTGAGCCGTCCGAGCTGGCCCGGACCGCTCTCCTGCCACCTGTGGATCGAACCCGCCGGGCTCGGGCGCAGCGTCCTCCAGGTCTTCCACTCCGGATGGGAGCAGTTCGGGCAGCTCGAACACGCCCCCGTGGACCGGGGCCTGCTCGTCACCTTCTGGACCTCGGCCTTCCAGCGGTTGGCCATGATGTTGGGCGGTGGCCCCGGTGGCCCCGGTGGCCCCGGTGGCCCCGGTGGCCCCGGTGGCCCCGGTGGCCCCGACGGGGCTCCCGGTGACGGCCCGGGGCCCCACGCGTGGAGCCGGTGATCACCCCGGGTGGCCGGTCGGCCGCCGGGGTGGCCGACCCGGGACCGACCGCCGTTCCCGCGCCTCCCCTCGGCCGGGCGGTCCTCGCCCGCCGCCTGGGCGCGATCGCCCTCGTCGGGGTCGGTACGGCCGTCACCGCCCTGGCCGGGGCCGCCGTCGGGCTGGTCCTCGGCGGCCGCCGAGGAGCGCGACGCGGGGCTGCCCGCGCCGTGACGGGCGGCCTCCAGGCCCTCGGGCCCACCGCGGCGAAGGCGGGGCAGCTCGTCGGCGCCCGCCGCGACATGATCGGCCCGGAGTGGGCCGACGCCCTGTCCGTGCTCCACGACCGGTCCAGACCCATGTCCGAACGGCACCGGGCCAGGGCCCTGGCCCGGGCCAGGGCGGAGGTGCCCGCCCTGGCCGAGGTCGAGGTCACCGGGGTCCTGCTCGGGTCCGGCACGGTCGGCTGCGTCTACCTGGGACGCCACGGCCCGGACGAGGTGGCGGTGAAGCTGCGTCGCCCGGGGGTCGACCGGGTGATGACCGCGGACCTGCGGCTGCTGCGCGCCGCCGCCGCACTCGCCGTGCGCTTCGACGGCACCGGCGGCCGCCCCCTGGCCGATCTGGTCGACCACGTCAGCGCGGTGATCCTCGCGCAGACCGACTACACCGCCGAGGCCGACCACCACCGCACCCTGGAGCGCCACCTGTCCGGAATGCCGGGGGTGCTGATCCCGGGCCTGCGCCCCCGGCTGTGCGGCCCCAGCGTCCTGGTCACCGACTACGTGCCCGGACTGGGGGAGGGACCGCCCGGCGGCTTCTCTCCCACGGCCCAGGCGGTGGCCGCGCGCCGAGCCCTGCGGGCGGTGCGGCGGATGGTCTTCGACGACGGGTTCGTCCACTGCGACCTGCACCCGGGCAACCTGTACGTGCACGGCAACGGCGCGGTCGTCCTGCTGGACGCCGGGTACGCCGTGCGCGTCTCGGACACCACCCGAGACCACCTGGACCGCTTCTTCCGGGCGGTGGCGCTCGGCGACGGGCGGACCTGCGGCGAGATCATGGCCGACACGGCCCTCGAACCGGTCGAAGCCGCGCGGCGGGAGGAGTTCGTCACGGCGATGGCCGCCCACGTGGCCAGGCGCGCCTCGGGCGACGGGGTGTTCACGATGGCCGAGTTCGGCAACGGCGTCTTCGAACTCCAGACGCGCCACGGCGTGCACTCACGGGCCGAGTTCGTGTTCCCGTTGTCGGCCCTGCTGGTGGTGGAGGGGACCCTGCGCGACCTCATGCCGTCGGTGGAGATCCAGAACGGGTTCTGACCCGGCACCGGGGACCCGCGCCTCGGAGCCGTCGCCCTCCGTCCGGTGGGGCGGCGGCTCAGCCGCGTCGACCGGAGCCCAGGAAGGCGCGCAGGTGGAGGGCGGGGGCGGCGGAGACCACCGGCGGGTCCAGCGGACCGGTCTCACGCAGGACGAGGTCCGCACTGTCGCTCGTACCGACCACGCGGCCCCGGCTCACCAGCAGCCCGTCGCCCCCGCCCACCGCCAGGTCGGTGAGGTCGGCGCTCCCGGGCAGCGACATGAGGAACAGTTCGGTCCGGCTCGGCCGGGGGCCGGAGTGCGCCCCCGCGGCCACCGTGCCGGAGGAACCCTGGACGATGCCGAACCCGGAGAGCCCGCCCTGGGGCAGACCCGCCCCGAAGAGCCCGACGAAGGAGATCCGGTCCGTCAGGTCCGATCCGACGCCGTCGGCCACGGAGAGGGAGCAGCCCAGCGGGCGCTGGTCCGCGTTCCGGGCGCGGTCCAGGTCGGGGTCGGTCAGCCGGTGCCCGGCGAGGGAGTCCACCAGCTCGCGGAACCGGCCCGGAGAGGTGCCCACCAGCCGGGTGAACTGGGTGGTGAAGGACCCGATGCTCTGGTAGCCGATCTCGTCGCTGACGCTCATGACGGTCGCGGAGGTGTGGGCCAGGAGCCGTTTGGCCTCCTGCATGCGCAGGGCGGTCAGGAACCGGCCGGGGGTCGTCCCGGTGTGCCGCGTGAAGAAGCGGTGGAAGTGGAACTGGCTGTAGAAACCCGAGGCGGCCATGTCGGCCAGCAGGTGGGGCGAGGCCAGGTCCTCACGAATCGCGGCGACCGTGAGCAACACGGCCTCACGCTGGGCCGACACACCCGGCACGGTGGTCGGGACGGTCGTCTGGTCAACGGACACGCGGTCCTCCCTCGCCACCGGCCGCGCTCACGGCCTTGGCCAAGCTCTCCCGCCAGGTGATCTCGAACACGTCGCGCAATCGGGTCATTTTACCTCGGATCCCTTGATCCGTGGGCCAGTCCGTGTGCCGCACGGACAGCAGCACACCCGTGCCGTCGTGGTGGGTGCGCACCACCGCGCGGGTCAGTCCGGCGCCCACATCGATGGTGAGGGTGAGGCGTTCGTCGAAGTAGTCCTCCACCCTGCGGATCGGGAACCGCCACGGTCCGGCCCCGTCCACCACGTAGAAGGCCGTCGGCGGGTACCCCGTCCCGCTCACCGGCAGCCACTGGAACACGTTGCCCCGGTGCAGCGGGAGCCAGGACGCCGACGGGACCCGCACACCGACTTCGATGGAGCGCACCCCGTCGGCGTCGGGCGTCTCCGGGTCCAGGTGGCGGCGCAGCCGCTCCGCGCAGTCGTCCCAGAACACCTCCCGGCTCACGCGCGGCACCGACCGGGGCGAGGGGAAGCTCTCCCGCACCCACAGCACCGCACCGACCGGACCGGGCTCCACCGACAGGCGGACCAGGCTGGGCGGCTCCACCCCGAACTCCGACCAGCGCAGGGTGAGCGCGCGCCCCGGGTCCACGTGCTCCACCCACAGCCGCACGTACTCCACGGCGTCGGTCGTCAGCACCCACGCGTGCCGCACGCCCGGTGTGCTGTCCTCGTCCAGTCCGCCCAGCCACCGGCCCACCCGGGACGGGGCCGTGAGCGCCGTCCACACCTGGTCCGGCGCCGCTCGCAGCGGTATCGCGCGTCGGATCGGTTCCACCCTCTGCCTCCTGCCTCCTCACGGGTGCGGTACCTCAGAACGGGAGCAGCGCCTCGTACTCCCCGTCCGGCCGCCAGTCCGCGACCGCCGAGGACCAGAGCCGCAGCCCCCGCGGGCCGACCAGCGCGCGCAGCGCCCTCGGGGTACGGGAGCGCAGCCGGGGCGGCTCCACCGCGACCTCCCGCAGCCCCGGGAGGCAGCCCCGCACCAGGCGGGACACGGACCGCTCCGGGGCCCGGCCGCCCACCATCGCCGCGCCGCCCACACCGCCGACCACCGCCACGGCGTCGAACCTCGCGTCCAGGCGGGGGCCGCCCAGCGCGAACACCCGGGCGGCGCCGTGCCGGTCCTCGGTGCCGGGCTGGCCGAGCAACCGGACGGCGGCCCGCGCCCCCCAGGCCGGGGACACCGTCGCGAACCCGGCCGCCCTCAGCCCCGGACCCGCCGTCGCGGCCGCCATGCCGACCTCGCTCCACAGCGTCCACTCCGCCACCGTGAACCGGGTCCGGGGGAAGCGGTGCGCCAGGTCCCGCACCGCGGCCCGGGTACAGGTGTGCGAGAGCCCGTACGCGCCGAACCCGGTGTGGCTGGCGCGGCTCTCGGACGACCCCAGGACCAGCACCGCCTCCAGCGGTCCCCGCCCCAGCGCCTCCACCAGCCGCACCAGCTGGCCCCGGCGTCCCAGCGCCGCCCGGTCCAGGTCCGCGCCCGAGGTGCGGTCCAGTCGCCCCAGCGACAGCTCCCCGGCCGCGTGCACCAGGTAGGCGGGACGTTCCGGCAGGAGGGGGAGGAGATCGGTGGGGTCGGCCCGGTCCAGGTCGGCGCGGACCACCGTGGTGGGCGCGGTGGACCGCACCCGCTCCAGGGCCCGGCGGGATTCCGGTCCCAGGTCGTGCTCGGCCGTCCGGTCGACGAGGGCCACGGGGTGACCCAGCGCCGCGAACTCCGCCGCCAGGCGCAGGCCGATCCCGCCCAGCCCGCCGGTGACCACCACCGGCCCCGGCCGCAGCGGGCGCCACCGCAGGTCCGGGACGTGCACCCAGGAACCGGCGTCCACCGGGCCCCGGGAGGCGGGGGAGGACGCGGAAGTGCCGAGGGCGGCCCGCCCGGTCCGTACGCGCACGCGCAGACGCGGTGACTCGGCGGCGGCCGCCGCCAGCACCCCGGAGAGGCGGAGGCCGTGCTCGACGACCTCCAGGGGGCGCCGGTCCCGCTTCGCCGCGGCGATCGCCGCCAGCAGCCGGGCCCCGTCCCCCGGAGACCACCGCGAGCCGGTGCGCACCCGCGCCCCGCCCGGACCGGTGTCGAAGGCCGTGCGCACGGGACGGGGACCCGTGTCGGGGAGGGACCCACAGGTGTCGTGGAAGACCAGGTCGGCGGGGTGGGAGCCGCCTCCCGAGGTCACCGGGGTGGCAGGTGGGGGCACTGTGGATCACTCCGTGGTGTGCGGGCGTGTGTCACCAGGTGGGCTTGCGGTTGCGGGCCAGCAGCCCCCGGAGGATGACCGGATGCGCGACCGCCTGGAAGTTCAGTTCCGGGCAGACCTGCTTGACCTGTCCCTCGACGGCCAGGAGCGCCACCAGCGGGAACACGAAGGAGGTCCGGGAGTAGGCGTTGTGGCGCCGCTGGATGAGGAAGAAGTCCGCGATGAACGCGGCGAGGCTGAACGAACCCGCCGTCAGGCCGTGCACCTCGGTGATGAGGTGGTCGAGTTCGCGACGGAACCCCCTCTCGTCCTCGGCCGACACCGGTTTCATGCTCACCGCCAGGGCGTGGTCGGCGCACACCTCGGAGTTGCCCGCCGCCATCCCCAGGAAGAACTCGGTGAAGTGCTCCTGCGTCTCCCGGTCGAGGGAGTAGGTGAACCCGCCGTCCACGACCGCCAGGCGGCCGTCGCTGAGGAACCACCAGTTGCCCGGGTGCAGGTCGCAGTGGACCTCGCCCGCAGTGAACAGCATCTCGAACACCAGGGTGAGCAGCAGGCGGCCGCCCCGGGCCCCGGGATGGTGGGTCCGCGCGTCCTCCTGACCGGGCAGCCACTCCATGACCAGGGTGTCGCGGTCCTGTTCGGCGGGATCGCCCAGCGGGCGGGGGAAGACCACGGGGTGGCGGTCCTCCAGGACGGCGAACCGTTCCAGGGCGGTGCGTTCGGCCGCGAGGTCGGTCTGTCGGCGCACCACGGCGCAGAAGTCGTCCGCGAGCGCGACCACGGGCACGTCCCGGCACACGGGCAGACGGGCGACCAGCCGGGCCGCCGCCTCCACGACGGCCAGGTCGGCCTCCAGCCGTTCCCGCACGCGCGGGTGGCAGGTCTTGACCGCCACGTCCCCCGAGGGGCCGGAACGCCGCTCCACCACCGCGATGCTGCCCGCCCGCCGGTGGACCCCGGCGCCCGCCCCGTCGGGGTCCAGCCCGTGCCCCAGGGCGAGCCGTTCGCGCATCACCCGGCACGTGTCCTGGTGCAGGAGGTCCTCACGGGTCGAGACCAGCTGGCCCAGCTTCACGAACGCGGGGCCCAGCCCCGCGCACAGGTCGGCGACGGCTCCGCCCACCCGCTCGGGCGCGCGCCCGGGGTCCCGGGGGGAGCGGTACCAGCGCAGCAGGTGGGGCAGGGCCCGGCACCCGGCGTACGCGGTGCGCGCGGTGATCACCGCGACGCGGAGTCCCGTGCGCCTCACGGGCGCCCGCCCTCGAAGCCGCCGACCAGCTCGCCGCGCAGGGCGCCCAGGTAGTGGGTCCAACCGGCCCGATAGCCCTCGAACAGCTCCTCGGGCACCTCGGAGTGGGTGAACACCAGCCGGGTCCCGTCGATCCTGGCCTCCAGGGACGAGTCGGGGAAGCCCGGGTCGTGCAGGGTGCCCGCCAGGCACTCCTCCCGTGCGCAGGTCGTCACGGCGAAGGTCTTGGTGTGCGTGGTCCCCTCGTACTCGAAGGTGAGCCGGTGGCTCCGGGCCGAGTCCGGGTCGGGTGCGACCGGGGTCAGCCACCGGCTCACGGACGCGTGCTCGGTCAGGGCGGCCCACACGCGGGCCTTCGGGGCCTCCAGAGGGAGGGTCAGAACGATCCTGCGGGCGTCCGGGCTGGCCTCCACCTCGACGGTGGGCGAGGGCACGGTCATGGGGATCCTCCGAGGGGTCGGTGCGCGGTCGGCCCCGCGAGGGTCTCCAGGGCCGACAGCGAGGGGGTGAGGAAGTAGCCGCCGCCCCGGGGAACGGTGAAGTGCCGGGGGAGCGGCACCCGGACCTCCGCCCCGGCGGGGTCGTCGGAGGGGACGCGGAACACGAACTCGCGCGGGACGGCGTCGCCCACGGGGCGGTGGGGACGGCCGACGATCGGGTCGTGGTTGTCGCCCTCGTGCTGCTGGTAGGGGTTGTTGAGCCAGGAGCGCACCACGAACTCGAACTGGCGCTCGATGGAGGTCTGGTAGCAGGCGAAGACCATGCCGGTCTCCCCGTCCGGGCCGGTGTAGGGCATGCCCCGGCGCAACAGACGGTGGGTCTCGATGCTGGCCAGCGTCTCCAGGTCGGTCGTGTGGTCACGGGGGTAGGCCTTGCGGATGTGCGCGCCGACCGGGACGCGGTGCCCCGCCGTGTCGTCCACGGGGCCGCGCAGCCCGGTGAACCCGAAGTCGTTCACGGACAGGGGGCAGCCGCTCAGCGCCGGGTCCGGTCCCTTCGGACTCAGGCTGAGCGGGGTGCCGTCGCGCCAGCGCCCGAAGAGCCGGGCCGACACCGCGTCCGGCGACCATCCCGGCAGCCCCCGCCGCTCCAGCTCGGCGCTGGTGCGCGCGGCGAAGCCCAGGAACCCGGCCACGTCCTGGCGGTAGCGGCGTACGACCAGCAGCGAACCGTTGTCCGTCCACGCGGGGCCGCCGGAGGCGACGGTTCCCGGCGGGGCGAACGCCACCGGGTCCTGCCCGGGGTGGCCGAACACGAACTCGCCGGGCCAGAGCCGCTTCTGCCCGGGCAGCGCCTCCTCCGGCCGACCCGGGTCGGTGACCGGGCACAGGGGCTCGCCCGTGTCGGCGGCCACCCCGCGCACGGCGGGCTGGGAGACGGGGTCCCGGTACCCGAAGTGCTCGCGGTCGCCGTCCGGGCCGGGCAGGGCCGCGCACCGGTCGTGGTGCAGGACCCGTGGCGCCCCCCTCCCGGACAGCAGCCGGTCGGCCAGGGCGGCGACGGCCTCGGCCGTGTCCGCGCCCACGACGAGGAGCGCGTCCGCCGTCGTCCCCGGACCGCCGGACGGCCAGTTCCGCGCGTGCCCCGGGTCGTCGGGGTCGTGGGGGTCCCCGAGCAGGGTGGAGCGGGCCGCCAGACCGTCCTGGAAGGGGACGTCGAGCAGGGTGTCGGGGCGCGCGCCCAGGGCACGCAGGCCCGGCGCGGACAGGGACAGGCCCACAGCGGTGCGGGGCCCGCCCGCCCGGCGCGCGTCGATCAGGGACCGGGTCGAGGTGATCTCGGGGAGCACGCGCGCCACCCACGCCCCGGCGTCGGCGCGGTCCAGAGCCAGGTGGAGAAACGACTGGAACGGGGTGCCGAACGGAACCAGGATGTTGCCCTGGATCTGGTGCAGGTCCAGGACCGGCTCCCGGTCCGTCCGGTCACCCACGGTGTTCGTGTTCACGTGTGTCCCGTGGTCAGTTCGCGGCGGTGCCCGGGTAGCGGCCCTCGTCGGGGAAGATGTCCAGCCGGGTCAGCAGGGAGTAGATGTCGAAGCCGTAGATGATCTCCGACAGGCGCCCCTCCTTCACGGTGAACACGTCGATGGAACGGGTGATCGCACCCGTCCCGGTGGCCTCGTGCCCCAACAGCGGACGCCGGTGCGTCCCCGCGAAGGCCGCCAGCAGCGACACCCGCGAACCGTCGGTGATCACGCGTTCGATGTTGAACCTGTAGTCGGGGAAGGCGTACAGGAACGCCGCCATCGTCACGGTCTCCTGGTGGAGGTCGGTCGCGCCCGGCGCGACCAGTCGGCCGACCGCCGACACGTCCCGACCGTTGAGGACCTCCTGGACGAAGGCCCGCAGGACGAACTTGCCGTCTCCGGCCGTCCCGGTGGGCGTCGTCACCTCCGCCTCGGAGGCCTCGGCCGGAACACCCAGGACGCGCGCCATCTCGGCCAGGTCGTAGTCCATGGACACCGAGGTGATCCACGCGCCCTCACCCGACAGCGCGAGCGTGAGGGGGAAGGAGACCTCGTCACCCGTGGGCTCGGCCCGCCACAGCGGGCGCGCGAACCGGCCCGTGACCGTGGCGCGGACCCGGGCGGAACCCTCCTCGACGACGGTCTCGTGCACCGTCAGCGCGAGGTCGTCCAGGGCGCCCACCACGCACAGGTGCACCAGGGACCCGGCCGCGTCCGACACCGCGTCCACGTCCACGAGGGCGTCCAGCGCGGCCAGGTCGAAACCGCCCAGGACCCGGTCCAGGTACAGCCGGACCGCGTCCTCGAACGACGCGGCCTCCTCCACCTCCGCGTCGGTGCGGGCCACCCCGAGGAAGCGCAGCATCCGCAGCTCGTTGCCGACCCCCCAGCGCTCGGTCATCTTGTCGCCGTGGAACCGCACCGCGTCCGTTCGGCGCGCGGTGATCCGTTCACCCGAGGCGGGCAGCCCCATGAAGTCGTTGCGCATGGTGCCGTACCACTTGCCGACGCACACCACGCTGTCGCCCTCGAACAGTTCCTCGTCCACGTCGTAACGGAAGTCCGGGAACGACGCCAGGAACTCCTCCAGGACGTTCTTGAATCCGTGGAGTGCGACGTCCTGGCCCGGATAGGGATTCCAGTCGACGTAATCGGCCACCTTCAACGTCTGGACCTGGTCCACACGGTGCTCGTTGAAGACCTCCTGCACCCACCGTCGGATGCCGTTGACCACTTCCGGTCTGGTCGACTCGCTCATGGTTCTCCTTTCCCTGTCCGACTCGGGACAGGATGGGATTCCTCTCGACATTACGACCGGGTCGAGTTCCATTCCTTCTCGCGGCTTGCTGGCTGCCGGGGAAGTGAATAACAGCTGGTCGAAGTCGCACCGGAAGGGCCCCTCCAAGGAGCGCAATCCAGGAGAAGTCGAACACGGTGCGTGCGGGTTCCAGAGCGGTACTGTGAGAATCCGACCACCCCTGCCAGCTCCTTTCACGGACTGCAACGAAAGGGGTTCAGGGCATTCACCAGGAGGAATTCATGGCAGAGAAAAGCGGAGCGGCGAAACTGGGTGTCAGGTCCGGGTTCCTGGTCGTCGCGCACGGTGCGCCGGACGACTACGCCGACCTTCTCGGAGAACTCCCCGCCGGGGCCGCGGTCACCGAGGAGCCGGGTGCCGCGCCCGACCTGCTGCACCTGTTCTCCGAAACTCTGGAGGAACTGCGCAAGAACCTCACCGAGCACCTGCCCGGGGTCCCGGACACCACCGTGGTCTGGCTGTCCTACCCCAAGGGCGGCGGCAAGAGGGAGCTCAACCGCACCATCGTCATGGAGGAGGCCGTCAACGCGGGCTGGAAGGCCGTCTACGGGGTCTCCCTGAGTGACGGCTGGTCGGCCAACCGCATCAAGCGGGCCTGACCGACGACCCCACGCACGGCGGACCCGTGCCGTGCGCCCGACCCAGGAGCACCATGATTCGTGTCAGCAAACTGAGCCGCAGCTTCCGCGTCGGCCGGGACAAGGACGTCGACGCCCTCAGGGACGTCACCTTCTCCGTGGAGGAGGGGGAGATGGTCGCACTGCTGGGGCCCAACGGCGCGGGCAAGTCCACGGCGCTGCGCGTCCTGACCGGCCTCGTCCCGCCGACCTCGGGCACCGCCACCATCGACGGTGTGAGCGTGGTCGACGACCCCACTGGCGTACGCCGCAGGATCGGCTTCGTCGGTCAGGGCAACGGTGCCGCCCACGAACAGCGCGTGGACGACGAACTCCACGCGCAGGGCCGCGCCTACGGCCTGCCCCGGGCCGAGATCCGCCGCCGCGCGGAGGAGCTGGTCGACATGCTCGACCTCGGCCCCTTCCTCAAACGCCCCGTGCGCTCCCTGTCCGGCGGCCAGCGCCGACGCGTCGACCTCGCGCTCGGCCTCGTCCCGCGGCCTCCGCTGCTGTTCCTGGACGAGCCCACCACCGGACTGGACCCGCACCACCGGGCCAACCTCTGGGAGCACGTCGCCCGGCTGCGCTCGGCCTTCAACACCACCATCCTGCTCACCACCCACTACCTGGAGGAGGCCGACAGCCACGCCGAACGCGTCCTGATCATCGATCACGGCAGCGTCATCGCGGACGACAGCTCCGCCCAGCTCAAACGCGACCGCGTGGGCCACCGGATCGCCGTGGAGCTCGACGGCCCCGACGAGGCCCGGCGCGCGGCCAAGATCGCGGAGGAGCTTCCCGACGCGAAGGACGTACGCGCGGACGGCCAGCACGTGCGGCTGCGCGCGGACAGCGGCGACACCTCGGTGCCGGTCCTGCTGCGCAACCTGGACCAGGCCGGGATCCGGGCCCGCCGGCTCTCGTTCGCGGAGCCGACCCTCAACGACGTGTTCCTCGAACTGACCGGGCGTTCCCTCCGGGAGGGCGACCAGCGGTACCGGTCCGAGGACGGCGCCTGAACCGCCGCCCCAGGGCGTGTTCGACGGACACACGCCCTGCCCCCGTCGCCCTCGGAGATTAAGGACCGACCCATGCCCAAACTACTGACCGACATCGCGACCGTCACGAGCCGCGAGCTCCGGCCGATCCTGCGCGGACCCCTCTTCCTCGTGGTCAGCCTCATCCAACCCCTGGTGTTCCTGGGGCTGTTCGGCCCCCTGCTCGGCGGCGCGGTGGACGAGAGCGTCTTCGGAGGGCAGAGCGCCCTCCAGTGGTTCGTCCCCGGGATCATGGTGATGATCAGCCTGGTCGGCACCTCCACCATGGGGTCCAACCTGCTCACCGAGATCCAGACCGGCGCGCACGAACGCCTCATGGTCACCCCGATGTCCCGCGGCTCCATGCTGGTCGGCCGCGCGCTCAAGGAGTTCGCGCCACTCGTGCTCCAGGCCCTGGTGATCGTCCTGGTCGCCACGCCCTTCGGCTTCTCGCCCCACCTGCTCGGCACCGTCCTGGGCGTGCTCCTCCTGGGGGTGCTCGGCATCGGCCTCGGCGCTCTCTCCTACGCCCTGGCGATCGCCGTCCGCAGGCAGGACTGGGCCTTCTGGGGCATCCAGCAGACCCTGCTCTTCCCGGTCCTCATCCTGTCCGGCATCCTGCTGCCGACCGACATCGGCCCCGGGTGGCTGGAGACCGTCGCCGCGTTCAACCCCCTGACCTACGTGGTCACCGCCGAGCGCGCCCTGTTCTCCGGCGAGATCCTGACCGCCGACGTCGGCTGGGGCGCCCTGGCGGCCCTCGTGGTGGCCGGACTCGGCCTCCTGGTCGGGGTCCGGTCGATGCGCCACTCGCCGGTCTGACCGGACCGCGCGCCGCCGTCCTCCCCACGCGTCGTGCGACGGGGAGGACGGCGGCACGCCCGGTGAGGGGGCGCGGGGCGATCCCGGCCGCCGGGGTCAGCGGCGGGCCAGCACGAGACCCGTGTGGGTGCGCTGACGGGCCACCACCCCCGGCACGTCCTGCGCGAGCAGCTTCCCGCCGCTCGCGCCGCCCCCGTCACCGAGCTCCACGATCCAGTCGGAGGCCGCCATCACCGAGACGTCGTGGGTGACGGTCACGACCGTCCCGCCCCCCTCCACCAGGGCCCGAAGCACCGACACCAGCCGGGCGACGTCCGCCGCGTGCAGCCCGTTGGTCGGTTCGTCCAACAGGTAGACGGTCCCCGGCGCGGTCCCGCCGGCGAACTCCTTCGCCAGCTTCACCCGCTGCGCCTCACCCCCGGAGAAGGTGGTGGCGGACTGCCCCAGCAGCACGTAGCCCAGACCCACGTCGACCAGTGAACGCAACGGCCCCGCGACACCCTTCACGTCCGAGAACACCTCGACCGCCCGCGCCACCGTCATCTCCATGACGTCCGCGATCGAGTACCCGCGCACCGTCGCCCGCAGGGTGGCCGGGGCGAACCGCCGACCGCCGCAGACCTCGCAGGCCAGCTGGACGTCGGGGAGGAAGAACATCTCCACCTGCACCACGCCCGCCCCCTCGCAGGCCGGGCAGCGGCCCCCGGGGTTGTTGGCGGAGAACGCGCCCGCGCCCAGCCCCTCCTCGCGTGCGCCGGGGGAGGCGGCGAACATCCTCCGCAGCCGGTCCAGCACGCCCACGTAGGTGGCGACGTTGGACCGGGGCGAGCGCCCGATGGGCGACTGGTCCACGGTCACCAGCCTGCGCACGTCGCCCAGACCGGCGACCTCGGCGCACCGGGGCGCCGGGCGGGTGGTCTCGCCCGCGGCGGCGGCCACCGCGGGCTCCACCACGTGGGTGAGCAGCGAGCTCTTGCCCGCCCCGGACACCCCGGTCACGGCGGTGAGCGCGTTCATGGGGAAGCGGACCGACACCGAACGCAGGTTGTGGGCCTCGGCCCCGGTGAACTCCGCGAAACCCCAGTCGGGATCCTCGGCCGTGCGCCAGGGCACGGAGGCCCCCGCCGGACGCGGGGCCAGGAACGGGGCGGTCACCGACTCCGGAGCGGTCCCGATACCGGACACCGGGCCGGAGTACACCAGGCGCCCGCCGTCGGCCCCGGGGCCGGGGCCGACCTCCACCACCCAGTCGGCGGCGGCCACGATCTCCAGGTCGTGTTCGACCACCAGCACCGTGTTCCCCTGGTCCCGCAACCGGCGCAGCGAGTCCAACAGCAGGCGGGTGTCGCGCGGGTGCAGCCCGGCGGAGGGTTCGTCGAACACGTACATCAGCCCGAACATCTCCATCCCCAGGTGGGTGGCGAGCCGGACCCGCTGCGCCTCCCCGCCGGACAGGGTCGGGACGGGGCGGTCCAGCGTCAGGTAGCCCAGCCCCACCCGCACCAGGTGGTCCACCCGGGTACGGAGCTCGGCCACGCCCTGGGCCGCCTCGGCGGGCACCGCCGGGTCCCGGGCGAGCGAGTCCACGTACGCCAGCGCGTCCGCGATCTCCATCCGGCACACGTCCGCGATGGTGTGCCCGGCCACGCGCACCGACAGCTGGGCGGGGGACAGACGTCCGCCTCCGCACGCCGCGCAGGCCAGGTCGGACATGAACGTGGTCGCCCGGTCCCGGGCCGCCTGTCCGGACGCGTCGCGCAGCGAGGCCGACAGCCAGGGCACCACCCCCAGGAACCGGGTCTCGCGCACGGTCGGCGTGCCCCGAATGGTCAGCTCGGCGCGCAGCGGCGCGCCCTCCTCGTGCATCAGCCGGTGCCGCACGTCCGGGTCCAGCCGCCCCCACGGGGTGGACGGATCGGCTCCCAGGGACTCCGCGAACCGCAGCGACAGCTCGTGCTCCAGCGTGGTCCGGGAGTCCTGCCAGGGACGCAGGACCCCCTCGGCCAACGACCGGGCGGGGTCGTGCACCACCAGGCCCGGATCGCCGCGCGGCACGGTCCCCATCCCGTCGCACTCCGGGCAGGCGTGCGCGGAGGAGTTGAAGGAGAACGCCCGGGCCGTCATCTCGGCGGGACCGGCCGACCCGTCGGACCGGCCCGTCGCCGCGAACAGTGACCTCAGGTAGTCGTGCACGTCCGTCGCGGTGCCGACGGTGGAGCGCGGGTTGGTCGCCCCCCGCGCCTGGGCCACGGACACCGCCGCGCACACCCCCGTCACCGAGTCCACCTCGGGCCGGAGCGAACCGCCCACCAGCTGCCGCGTGAACGCGGACAGCGGTTGCAGGTGGCGTCGCTGCGCCTCCGCGTAGACGGTCCCGTAGGCCAGCGAGCTCTTGCCCGAACCCGACACCCCCGTCACCGCCACCAGCGCCCGATGGGGGAAGTCCACGTCGAGTCCGCGCAGGTTGTGCACCCTCGCGCCGCGCACCCGGAGCAGATCGGGGCCGCCGCCCCGGTGGTCCTCCGTCGTCTCCGCCACCGGCGGCCTCCCGATCACTCTCCGTGTACACCGATCGTCCAGCCTAGAACGCGACCCCTTCTCCTGGGTTGCTCACCTCCGCTCCGGCGGCCCGTTCTTCTTCCGCCGTGCGGGACTGCCCGGAACAGCAATCCGGAAGAGGACGCGACCTCCCGCGCGACACACGATGGGCGAAGTCCCACCGACCACCGAGGTCGTCCCCAACCCCCGAAGGAGAACCCGATGCGGTTGATGTTCCTCCTGGCCAGGGTCGCCTTCGCCGTCGTGCTCGTCGTCGGGCTGGCCGTCATGACCGTGCGCCCGACCCACGACGAGGCGGAGGCCGCCGCGCTGGCCGCCCCCTTCTCCTTCACGACGCTCGACCTGAACTCCGCACCCGAGAACGCCCGGTACGAACGCGACGTCGCCCCGGACCTGGAGCACTTCCGGGGCTGGATCTCCGCAGTGGGAGCGGCGGTGGCCCTGACCGACCTGCGCGGCCTCGGGCGGCCCGCCGACGCCTGTCTGGTCGACCCCCGCGACGACAGCGTCACGCTGCGGTCGGTGCCCGGCAGCGGCGCCGACGAGTACCCGGTGGTGGAGCTGGTGCCCGACCTGCCCTACGACGACACGATGGCCCCCATGGGCTGCGTCCCCGCGGACCTCGACGAGGACGGCGACACCGACCTGGTCGTCTACTACTGGGGGCGCTCCCCGGTACTCTTCCTCAACACCGGTGACGGCCAGGGCCCGCCCGCGGCGGACGACTTCGAGTCCCACGAACTGGTCGAGCCCATGCAGGTGTGGAACACCACCGCCCTCAACGTCGCCGACCTCGACGGTTCCGGCAGCCTGGACGTCATCGTCGGCAACTACTTCCCCGACGGCGCGCGCGTGCTGGACCCCGACGCCGACGACGAGACCCGCATGGAGATGCAGGACAGCATGGGTCTGGCCGCCAACGCCGGGCGCAACCGCGTGCTGCTGACCCAGCCCACCGGGGAGCCCGACACCCCGCCCGCCCTGACCGACGCCAGCACGGCGCTGCCCGAGGAGGCGACCACCGGGTGGACGCTGGCCTTCGGGTTCCAGGACCTCAGCGGCAACTCGCTCCCCGACGTCTACATGGCCAACGACTTCGGCAACGACCACCTGCTGGTCAACCGGTCCGAACCGGGTGAGCTGTCGCTGGAGCTCGTCCGGGGCGAACGCGACATGGTCACCCCGAAGTCCAGCGTCATGGGCAACGGCTCCTTCAAGGGCATGGGCGTCACCTTCACCTACGACGAGGGCGCCGACCTGCCGACGATGGTGGTCAGCAACATCACCAGCGAGTACGCCCTCCACGAGAGCAACTTCGCGTTCGTCCCGACCGGTGAGGGCGCCGACCTGCTGGAGGGCCGGGTCCCCTACCGCCAGGAGAGCGAGGCACTCGGGCTCTCGCGCAGCGGATGGTCCTGGGACGTCAGGGCCGGGGACTTCGACAACGACGGAACCGACGAGCTCTTCCAGGCCACCGGTTTCCTCAAGGGGGACACCGACCGGTGGCCGCAGCTCCAGGAACTGGCCCTGGCCAACGACGAACTGCTCCGCCACCCGTGGGCCTGGCCCAACTTCCAGCCTGGCGACGACCTCTCCGGCCACGAGCACAACCCGTTCTGGGTCCGTGACGAAGGGGGCCGGTACGGGGACGCCGCCGCCCAGCTCGGACTGGACACCCCCGACGTCTCCCGGGCCTTCGCGTTCGGGGACGTCAACGGCGACGGCCTCCTGGACGCTCTGGTCGCCAACCAGTGGGAGGACTCCCGGGTCCTGATCAACGACGCCCCCGAGGCCCCGCCCGGCATCAACCTGCGCCTGCTCGTACCCGCGAGCGCGGCCGAGGGCGAGTGGCGTCCCGCGCTGGGCGCGAAGGTGACCGTCCGCGAGGGCGGCGCGCCCGACCAGACGCGTCAGCTCTTCCCCGCCAACGGCCACACGGGGGTGTCCTCCGACATCCTGCACCTGGCCGCGCCCGAGGCCGGAACCCTGCCCGTCAGCGTCTCCTGGCGGGGCACCGGCGGTGAGGTGCGCACCGCCGACGCGGACCTGGAAGCCGGGTCCCACACACTGCACCTCGACGACGACGGAACGGTGACCGCCCCATGACCGCGACACGACCGGGTGAGCCCGCCCCCACCGCCGCTCCCGACCCGGCGTCCGGCGGCCCCTCCGCGCCGCGGGAACGGAGCCCCGAGCCCGGCACGCCTCCGGGACCGCCGACGACGGGCCCCGGGACGGGTCGCCGCCCCGGGCCCGACAAGCGGGTCATGGCGTTGCGCATGTTCGCCACCAGCATCACCGTCTTCACGGTCCTGGGCCACCTGCTCCTGGGGTTCGAGCAGTCCCCGATCACCCCGATCGCGGCCGTTCTCATGGGCTACGCGGTCGACCTGGTCATGGAGACCCTGGGCGCACGCTCCGAGGGCCGCGCCCCCGGCTACGCGGGCGGGATCGGCGCGCTGATCACCTACCTGCTGCCCACCCACATCGCCGGACTGGCCTGCGCGATCCTGCTGTGGGGCAACGAGTCCCTGTGGCCCTACCTGTTCGCGATCACCGTCGCGGTGGTCGGCAAGCACCTCATCCGCATCCCCGTGAAGGGCCGCAGGCGCCACTTCCTCAACCCGTCCAACTTCGGTATCGCGGTCACGCTGGTGCTCTTCCCCTGGGTCGGGATCGCCCCGCCGTACCACTTCACCAACAACATCACCGGGACCCTCGACTGGCTGCTGCCGTTGGGCGTCCTCATGGCCGGGACGATGCTCAACGTCCGCCTGAGCGGACGGTGGCCCCTCATCCTGGGCTGGGTCGGCGGGTTCGCGGCGCAGGCCGTGGTGCGCTGGCTGGTCCTCGACCACGCCCTGGTCGCGGCCCTGCTCCCGATGACCGGACTGGCCTTCATCCTGTTCACCAACTACATGATCACGGACCCCGGAACGACACCGCACAGGCCCCGCAACCAGGTCGTCTTCGGGGTGACCGTGGCCGCAGTCTACGGGCTGCTGGTGACCTGGCACGTCGTCTTCGGCCTCTTCTTCGCCCTGGTGATCGTGTGCGCGCTGCGCGGCGTCGTCCTGCTGGCCGCACCCCTCGTCACCCGCGCCGCCCCCGTCAGCCCGACCGAGCCCAGGAGTGACCGATGACCGTTCAGGAGCGTGTGGCCAGGGGCTACCGCAGAGGACTCGACAGCGTGAACACGGAGCGACACCGGACCTGCCTGTGGCTGTTCATGGTGGTCGTCGTCGCCCACTGGGCCGAGCACCTGGTCCAGGCCGTCCAGGTGTACGTCCTGGACTGGCCCCTGGAGGAGGCGCGGGGGGTGCTGGGCATCCCCTTCCCCTGGCTGGTCACCTCCGAGTGGATGCACTACGGCTACGCCCTGGTGATGCTGGTGGGCCTGATCCTGCTGCTGCCCGGCTTCACCGGACGTTCCCGGACCTGGTGGGGGATCTCGCTCGGCATCCAGGTGTGGCACCACTTCGAACACCTCCTGCTCCTCGTCCAGGCCCTGGCCGGGGCCAACATCGCGGGCAGGGAGGCCCCCACGAGCCTCCTCCAGCTCGTGGCGCCGCGCCTGGAACTGCACCTGTTCTACAACGCCGTGGTCTTCGCCCCGATGGTCGTCGCCATGTACCTGCACACGCGGCCCAGCCCCGCCGAACGGGCCCGCATGGTGTGCTCCTGCGCCCGGGACTCGGGTGCGGACGACCCGGAAGGGTCACTGCGGTGAGCGGTTCCCGGCACGGAGGCGCCGGGGGACGTGCCTTCCCCCTGGTGGTGCTCGCCCTGGCGGTGTTCGTGGTGTACCTCGGAGCGGCCAACGTCGACCGCGCCGTCCGGGCGGCCCGTGCGGACGGGGACCCCGGCCGCTTCACGGCCACCGCCGTGGAGTGCGTCAGCCACCTGGGGCACCAGTCCTGCACCTGCTACGGCGACTACCGGTCGGACGACGGCGCGGTGGAGCTCGCCGGGGTGTTCATGTCGGGCGGCGACCTGGCCTGCGAGACGGGCACGCGGTCGGCGGCCGTGGACATCGGCTCGACCACGCGGGTCTACCACCCGGACGGCTCCCACGAGTGGATCGCCACCGCCGCGCTCATCCTGGTGGGCGCCGCCATGGGAACGTGGGCGCTGACGCACCTGCCGCGCGCCGGAAGGGCGAGGAACGGACCGGCCCCGGACCGCTCCGGAGCCTGAGTACGTCCGGAGGCCCGTCCGTCAGGGGCGGACGGGCCGCGCGGCCGCGCGGCCCCCGTCCACGGGCGTCCGGTCCAGTAGTTCGCGGGCGAGCCTGGCGATGCGGTCCGAGGCCTGGTCCACCGGGCTGTCGCGGCGCCAGACCAGCAGGTGCCGCAGCTGTATGGGGGCGCCCTCCAACTGCCGCACCACCACGCCGCGGCCCGACTCGAAGTCCGCCTGGCACGGGGCGACCGCCCGGCGGTCCGCGATGAGATCGCGGATCTCCGATCTCTCGTAGAGCCGGTAGGGCACCTGGGGGCTGAACCCCGCCCGCTGGCAGGCCAGGTAGAAGCACTCCGGCCAGCCCGTGCCGTCCGGGGGCGTCAGCGCCCACGGGCACTCGGCCAGGTCCTCCAACCGGATGTGGGTCTCCCGGGCCAGCGGGTGCTCCGCCCACAGCGCCACGTGCAGGGGGTCCACCGCGAGCATCGCCCAGGCCAGCGGACCGTCGGTCGGCAGGTCGCGGTCCACGTAGTCGATGGTGGTCCCCAGGTCCAGCCGCCCGGCGCGGACCAGGTCGGTGACCAGCTTGGGGGAGTACTCGGTGCGCACGTGCACCGGGACGTCGGGGAACACCTCCGGCAGCCGTGCCGACAGCTCCACGGTGAGGGGGCCGACCCCGCCGACGCGCAGCGTGCTCGGTGAGGCGCCGCGCGCCGTGATGTCGTGCAGCAGGTCGTCCATCGACAACAGCACCGCACGTGCCCGGACCAGCACGAACTCACCGAGCTCGGTCGGCCGTACCCCCGCGCGCCCCCGGTGGAAGAGGGGGCCGCCCACCTCGCGTTCGATCCGCTGCAACTGGGTCGTCAGCGCGGGCTGCGACGTGGACAGCGCGGCGGCCGCCTTCGTGACGCTGCCGGTGTCGGCCAGGAGGCAGATCGTACGCAGATGGCGGAGTTCGAGGTCCATGCGTGGAATCTAGGCCGCCGGGGGGCTCCGTGTACAGACGTCGCGGCCAGAACGGACGAGTCGCACATCCCGTGCGGTGTTCCGGCCCCGTTCCGCCCCTTCTGTCCAAGGCCGACCGGTCCGGGCCGACCCGGGTCCCCTCCGGGGCGGTTCGTTGGGATAAGGTGCCGTGCGTCACCATATAGTTGGATGGCCTACTACTTCGTGGTCAACCCCGCGAAGCCGGTCGGTCCGAGGCGCACCTGGGCGCCCAACCGTGGGAGAGTTCATGGCGGTCGAACGCACGCTGCACACACCCGAGGCCGAACAGCTCCTGGAGCTGACCGGGGAACTCGTGGACAAGGAGATCGCCCCGCGCGCGGCCGAGGACGAGGAGAACTCCGTCTTCCCCCGCGACGTCTTCACCACCCTGGGCCGGACGGGACTGCTCGGACTCCCGTACCCGGCGGAGTACGGCGGCGGTGAACAGCCCTACGAGGTCTACCTCCAGGTCGTGGAGGAGCTCGCCCGCGGCTGGCTCGCGGTCGGCCTCGGCGTCAGTGTCCACACGCTCTCCTGCTACCCGCTGGCCACCTTCGGCACCGACGAGCAGAAGGCCGCGCACCTGCCCGCCATGGTCGGCGGGGAACTCCTCGGCGCCTACTGCCTGTCCGAGACCTCCTCCGGCTCCGACGCCGCCGCCCTGGCCACCCGCGCCGAGCGCACCTCGGACGGCTACCGGGTCAACGGCGCGAAGGCGTGGATCACCCACGGCGGACGGGCCGACTACTACGCGCTCTTCGCCCGCACGGGGGCCCCGGACTCCGGCGCGCGCGGGATCAGCTGCTTCCACGTCCCGGCGGACACCGTCGGTCTCGGCTCGGCCGCCCCCGAGCACAAGATGGGCATGCGCTCCTCACCGACCGCGGGGGTGCTCTTCGACGACGTCGAGCTGGGGGCCGAGGCCCTGGTGGGGGAGGAGGACCGCGGTTTCGGGATCGCCCTGTCCGCCCTCGACTCCGGTCGCCTGGGCATCGCCGCGTGCGCAGTGGGCCTGGCCCAGGCCGCTCTGGACGCCGCGGTCGCCTACTCCCGCGAGCGGCGCCAGTTCGGCGGGGCCATCGGTGACTTCCAGGGGATCGGCTTCATGCTGGCCGACATGGCCACGCAGGTAGCCGCCTCCCGTGAGCTGTACCTGTCCGCCGCCCGCCTGCGCGACGCCGGGCGCCCGTTCGGCCAACGGGCCGCCATGGCCAAGCTGATGGCCACCGACACCGCCATGAAGGTCACCACCGACGCCGTCCAGGTCTTCGGCGGCTACGGCTACACCCGCGACTTCCCGGTCGAGCGCTACATGCGCGAGGCCAAGGTGCTCCAGATCGTGGAGGGGACCAACCAGGTGCAGCGCCTGGTCATCAGTCGGCACCTCGCCAAGGAGGGGTAGCCGCGCCCTCCCCCGGAGCGGACCCGGGTGAACCCTCCGGGGCGGCGTCCGCGCGGCGCCGCCCCGGAGTCTGTCGGTCCCGCTTCCGTGGATCACGTCGTACCGGGGGTGGGGTGTCGGCTCCTGGGTGATCAGCTCCGCCTGCGGACGTACCGCTGCGTGGCCCGCGCCGAGCGGGGTTGCTCCCGGAGCCGGGCCGCGCGGTCGGGGCCCGTTCCGGTCCGCCGACGGCCCTGGTTCGGGGCGGCGTCCCCGCCGAAGGCGCTCGGGGGAACCAGCGGTCCGGTGGCGGTCGCCGTCGCGTCGGCGGCGCCCCGTGCGCCGGGTGTGGTCGGTCCCAGGGTCGGCACGGTGTCGCCGGGGTCGCGCGTGTGTCTCCTCGTCAGGTGTGCTCTCGTGGCCTGTTGACCACTGCGTTTGAAGTACTTCGATTAAAGTACTTCATGCATAGTGGTTTGCCGAGCCGTCGCACCGGATCACCTGGAGGGAAGGAGAGGGGCGGGTCAGGGCCGTGTCACGGGTGCTCCCAGGGTCCGGACGCCGGACCCGTGGGCGCTCACGGGCAGGGGTGCACCCCCGGGGCTACCTCCGGAGGAGGTCGGCGGTGCGCTCGGCAGGGTGCACCGTCAGCTCCACCTCGCGATCGGTCAGCACGGCCAGCGCCGACCGGTATTCAGGGCCCCGGTCCAGGTCCGACAGCCAGGCGGCCCCGGGGCCGCCGCCGCCCTCCCAGGACACCAACCGCGCCCCCGTGTCCGGCCGACTGACCACCACCCTGCGCAACCCGCCCGACAGCCCCAGGCCGGTCGCCTTGAGCAGCGCCTCCTTGCGCGCCCAGTAACCGAAGAACGCCCCCGCCCGGTCCTTCTCCGCCAGCGCGTTCCACGCCCGCTGCTCGTCGTCGGCCAGCGTGTACCCGGCCAGCCCGGCCAGGTCGCGGGTCTCCGAGATGCGCTCCACGTCCACGCCGACCGGCACCTCCCGGGTCAGCGCCAGGGCCACCCACTCGCCGGAGTGGCTGACGGAGATCTCCCACCCCCGCGCCGTCCCCGAGGGAACGGGCTTGCCGTGCGGGCCCTCCGGGCCGCTCCGGCCCCCGTCCGCGCCGGTGCGCGACTTCTCCTCGCACGAGCGGCAGTGCAGGTCGAAGGTCACCTCCTCCGGAGCGCAACCGGCCCTGTCGGCCAGCACGAGCCGGGACAGGGCCCGGCCCAGCAGGTGGCGGTCACGGTCGGCCTGGAGGCGGAACCGCGACTGGCGTTCGCGTTCGGAGCGGTCCAGCAGTCGCAGCAGGCGTTCGCTCGCGGCGGAGGTGTGGGCCCACCACACCGTGGTGTCGAGGGGCGCGGAGCTGAGGGTCATGCCCCCCATTGTCGCCGATCTTCCGGACGATCGGTGGTGTGAGGCCGACCCAAACGGGGCATCCGGTAAGTGGCAGGTCAGCCCGCCCCCTTGGAGGCTCAGATGTCTGTCGTCATGATGCTCGGTGCCGGAGCCCTCGTCGGCCTCGTCGCCCTCACCGTGCTCTTCCTGGTGACCCTCCTGTCCGACAGGCCGGAGGAGGAGGCACAGCCCACCAGAGACGGGTCCGTACTCTAGGGAGGCGCGGTTCCCCGACCGTGCGCCACCGACAGCACGGAAGGGCGGACCGTACCCATGACCGAGGAGAGCCGACCGGCCTTCGCCGCCGAGCGCCGGGAGCGCATCCTGGAACTGGTGCGGGCCAACGGCAGCATGTCCCTGCGCGACATCGCCGCCAAGGTGCGCGCCTCCGAGGTCACGGTCCGGCGTGACGTGCGCTCCATGGAGGCCGAGGGCCTGCTGGACCGCCGCAGGGGCGGCGCCGCGCTGCCCGGCCGGATCGGACACGAACAGAGCTACACCGGCAAGAGCGGCCAGTGCGCCGCGGAGAAGGCCGCCATCGCCACGGTCGCCGCCCGCCTGGTCCGTCCCGGCGACGCCATCACCATCGGGCCCGGCAGCACCGCCGAGGCCTTCGCCCGGGCGCTTCTGGGCCACGGCGACCTCACCGTGGTCACCAACTCCCTCCGCGTCGCGGACGTGCTCGCGGTGGCCGCCGGGGTCGAGGTCGTCATGACCGGCGGCACCCTGCACGCGCCCATGCGGGCCCTGGTCGGCGCGGCGGCCGAGGAGTCGCTGGCCGGGCTGCGGGTCAACCGCGCCTTCCTGTCCGGCAACGGGGTCAGCGCCGACCGCGGTCTGAGCACCCCCAACCCCGCCGTGGCCAGTGTCGACCGGGCCCTGTCCGCCTGCGCGGAGGAGACCATCGTCCTGGCCGACCACACCAAGGTCGGCGCCGACACCATGGTGACCACCGTGGCCCCCGAGGAGATCGCCCACCTGGTCACCGACAGCAGCGCCGACCCCGAGGTGCTGATGACACTGGAGGAGACCGGGGCCCTCGTGCACGTCACCGTCGTGGCCGACGAGCGGGGCCAGTGAGCCCGACCGCTTGATGGTGAAAGGGGCGTGTACTCCACCGCCCGCACCTATTGTGTGGTGAACACCCGATGCGTGATCCTTGACGCACCCGCCCCGACAGTATCGACGTCCACCCACTCAGGAGCCGCCGAGCATGCCGACCCACCCGTCGCACCCGGAGCCCGTACCGACCGCTCCGGTGCGGATCACCCCCGAACCGGTGGCGCTGCCCGAACCCTGGCGGAGTTCGGCCCTGACCGTGGTCGTGCCCACCTACGACGAGGCCGGGAACCTGCCCGTCCTGGTGAGGCAGCTCATGGCGTTGGACCTGCCCCGACTGCGGGTCGTCGTGGTGGACGACAACTCCCCGGACGGAACCGGGGAGGTCGCGGACAAGCTCGCGGTGGAGCTCGGCGGACGGCTCTCGGTGGTGCACCGCACCCGCAAGGACGGCCTCGGCCGCGCCTACGTGGAGGGCATGACCCGCGCGCTCGCGGACGGCGCGGACTACGTCGTGCAGATGGACGCCGACCTCAGCCACCCGGTGGGCTACGTCCCCCAGCTCCTGGGCACCCTGCACTCCACCAACGCCGGGGTGGTGATCGGCAGCCGCTACGTGCCCGGCGGCAGCCTCTCCGAGGCCTGGGGCCTGCGCCGCCGCCTGCTCAGCGGCTGGGCCAACACCTACGTCAAGCGGGTGCTGTCCATCCCCGTCCAGGACGTCACCGCCGGGTTCAAGGTCTGGCGGGCCTCCGCGCTGGAGGTCCTGGACCTGGCCAGCATCGAGAGCACCGGGTACGCCTTCCAGGTCGAGATGCACTACCGGGCCTTCCGGCGCGGCCAGAAGATCATGGAGATCCCCATCCACTTCGAGGACCGGGTGGTCGGCCAGAGCAAGCTCGACGGCGCGGTCGCCCTGGAGGCGGCCCTGCGTCCGCTGAGGCTGCGCCGCGCGGAGAACGCCAGGCACTGACGGGGCCGTGTCCCCCTTCACCGATCACCCCCGAACTGCGATCATGCGGGTAACTGGACGGTGAGCAAGGGGGACACATGTCCGAACAGCCCTACGACGTGGACGCCGACATGGGGGAGGACCCCCAGGAGAGCGAGATCGCCGAGGCCGAGAGCCGCCAGAACCCGGACGCACCGGTCTACGGCTACACCTTCGAGGACGAGAGCGCCGCCACCGAACGCGGTATCGACGAGGAGGTCCGGGAGGAACGCGACGACGTCATCCCGCGTGAGGACTTCGACCTCGACGACCCCGGAGCGGAGTCCGAGGCCGTCCACGAGGTGGACGAGCCCGACCAGACCTGACCGGAGCGACGTCCTCGGAGAACGCGCTCTCCGAGGCCCGACCGTGGAACATCCGCCGAGCCCCGGGCGCCGTCGTGCGCCCGGGGCTCGCGCGCGCCCACGCGAAGTCGTCCACAGGGACGGGGGAGAGAAGTGATCTCGAAGGTCAAAGCGGGGAAGAACTCAGGTAAGGAGGCGGACACCGTGACCGAGCAGCCCTACGAAGTGGACCTGGACCTGGGAGACGACCCACAGGCGACCGAGGTCGCCCAACGAGAGCGGGTCCTCGACCCCGACCACAACATCCTCAGCTACGACTTCGAGGACGACGACAGCCGAGGCAGCCTCGGGATCTCCGAGGGCGTGCGGGCCGAACGGCTGGGCGGCGCCGTTCCCAGACAGCGCTGGGGCGACGACCCCAGCGCCGAGGAGCAGGCGCTGAGCGTGGTCTCGGACCCCAACGCCGTCAACGACCACCCCCCGGAGGGGTACGGGAGCTGACCCCCTCAGTCGCTCGCGTGTTCGGCCCCGCTCCCGGCGGTCGACCCCGGGCAGGAGCGCAGCGGGGGACCGGTCACCCCACAGAACCGCATCGGCTGCTCCTCACCGAGCGGTTCGACCGCACTGGTCTCCTCGGGGAGCGATCCCCGGTCGGCGGCCTCGGAGGCCTCGGGCATCCGGCCGCGCGGCAGCACCAGGGCGCACAGTGAAGCCAGGACGCACAGACCCGCGAGGATCAGCATGGCCGTACCGAACCCCTCAGCGAGGGACGCCGAGTGCCCGCCCGCCGAGCCCCCACCGCCCGAACCACCGATCCCCGCCAGCACCGGCACCGCCGCCACACCGATCAGCTGCGCGCCCCGGGCGAACGTGTTGTTCACCCCCGAGGCCAGACCCGCGTGCCGCTCCGGGACCGAGGCGAGCACCGTCGCGGTCAGCGGTGCCACGGTCGTCGACAGACCCAGCGCCACCAGCAGGACCCCCGGCAGCACCCCGGTCAGGTACGGGGCGTCGCCGTCCATCCGGGACAGTGTCACGAACCCGGCGGCCAGCAGCAGGGGGCCGAGCACCAGCTGGATCCGGGGGCCGATCCGGGCGGCGAGCTTCCCCGAGCGCGCGGACAACAGGAGCATCAGCACGGTGATCGGCAGGGAGGCGGCCCCGGCCGCGATCGGGGAGTAGCCCGCCACCTCCTGGAGATAGATCACCATCAGGAACAGCAGTGGCCCCAGCGACCCGTAGATGAGCACCGTTGCCCCGTTGGTCACGCTGAACGGCAACGACCGGAAGATGCCCAACGGCAGCATGGGGGAGGTACCGCGTGCCTCCGTGAACAGGAAGGCGGCCAGCGCCAGCACGCCCACGGCCACGCCGGTCCACACCGCCGGGGTGGCTCCCACCGCGCCCCACTGGATCAGCGCGTAGGTGATCCCGGCCAGCGCCACCACGCCCAGCAGCGCGCCGCCGTAGTCGAGGCGCCCCACGTCGGAGGTGTCCCGGGACTCGGGCACCCGGAACCAGGCGATCAGCAGCACCACGACCGCGATCGGCAGGTTGATGAGGAAGATCAGCCGCCAGTCACCGATCTGCACCAGCCAGCCGCCCACGAAGGGGCCCACCGCCGAGGCCACACCGGTCAGCCCCGACCACGCGCCGATCGCCCGTGCCCGGTCCTGCTCGCGGAACCCCGCCTGGAGGATGGCCAGGCTCCCCGGGGTGAGCAGCGCTCCGCCCACTCCCTGGATCACCCGCCCGGCCACCAGCCACTCCAGGGTCGGCGCGAACGTGCACAGCGCCGAGGCCAGGGCGAAGACCGCCACGCCCACCATGAACAGCCGCACCCGGCCGAACCGGTCGGAGAGGGAGCCGCTGAGCAGGATCAGCGCGGACAGCGTGACCATGTAGCCGTTGACGATCCACTGGAGACCGGCCAGACCCGTGTCCAGGTCGCCCTGGATGGCGGGCAGCGCCACCGTCACCACCGTGGAGTCCAGGAAGGCCATCCCCGAACCCAGGACCGTGGCGGTCAGCATCCACCGCGCCGCCGGGGTTCCCCACACGACCTGCCCGGCGACCGGCACCGAGGCCGAACCACTCATACGACACCCCTCCCGAGGACTACCGACACCATAGGAGCGGACCCCCGCCCGTGGGTGGGGGTCCGCGCCGACTTTCCGTCGTCCTGTTCGGTTTTGACCGGGGGCTACTCGCTGGCGAGCGCTCCGGTGATCGAGGTCCCGGCGGCCCGGCGGGCGGGCAGCACGGCGGCCAGCAGACCGGCCAGGACCGCGATCGCGATGAAGACCGCGATCTGGACGGTCGGGATGCTGAAGACCAGGCCCGGCAGGACCGCGGCACCGGCGGCCCAGCCGAACAGCACGCCCAGCGAGATGCCGATCCCCGCGCCGATCAGGCACAGCAGCACGGCCTCGACGCTCAGCATCCGGCGCAGCTGGCCCTTGGCCAGACCCAGCGCCCGCAGCAGCGCGGACTCCCGGGTGCGCTCCAGGACCGACAGCGCCATCGTGTTGGAGATGCCGAACACCGCGATGATGATCGCCAGGCCCAGCATCGCCGCGATCGTGTAGAACGCGATGTCCATCATCTCGGAGAACTGGTTCTTCATCTCCGCGACCGACATGACCTGGACCATCGGGTACTCGTCGACCGCCGTGTAGACGGCCTCGCGCACCTCGGCCGGGTCGGCCCCGTCAGCGGCACGGAGGTGCAGGTAGCGGCTCTCCGTGATCTCGGGGAAGGCCGCCGAGAAGTCCTCGGGCGAGATGATCGCGCCCCAGAAGGAGGCGTCGTCCGCGACGACCGCGGCGACCTCCAGGTCGAGGTCCCCACTCGGCGCGGGGACGGTGAAGGTGTCACCGGCATCCACGCCCTCCGCGTAGTTCTGGGACAGGACCACCCTGCCTGCCTCCAGGTCGGTCGGGTCACCCTCGACCACCTCGCCCTTGATGTCGGTGCCCACCTCGGCGCCGTAGAACGCGGTCACCGGCAGAGCCATCGACCCGGGAGAGGACTCGTCCTCCAGGTAGGTGGAGCGCTCGGACATCACCTTGTCCAGCAGCGGGCTCGCGGCCAGCTCCTCCTGGACCTCGCTCGGGACGAGGGGGTCACCGCTCGCCTCGTCGACGGGCGCGTCCTCCGCGACGGTCTCCTCGACGGCGGCGTCCTCGGGCGCACCCTCCTCCGGGGCGGCGTCCTCGGGCGCACCCTCCTCCGGGGCGGCGTCCTCGGGCGCACCCTCCTCGGGAGCACCCTCCTCGGGAGCACCCTCCTCCGGGGCGCCCTCCTCCAGGGAGGCCTCCGAGAGTTCACCCTCCTCGGCAGCGCCCTCCTCGGCACCCTCCTCCGGAGCGGCGGTGTTCGGTCCCTCCGGCGCGTACTGGGCACTGATCTGGTAGTCGACCGGGAACTGCTCGTCCAGCTGCTCGGTCAGGGTGGTCTCGAACGAGGAGCTGATCACCGAGTAGCCGGTGATGAGCGTGGCGCCCACCGTGAGGGCGATCATCGCGGTCGCGGCACGGCGGGGGCTCCGGGTGGAGTTGTCCACCGCCAGCATGCTGGGCACGCCCACGCGGCGCAGCGGGACACCGACCACCTTCACGATCCCGCGCACCAGCAGCGGGCCGAGGACGACCACGCCCACGAAGGCGATCAGGGCCGCTCCGGTCACGACGAACAGGCTGTTCGGGTCCTGATTCATCGACCGGCTCAGCACCACCAGGGCGGCGGAGGCGCCGAAGGCCAGCAGGCCGAACACCACGCGCACCCAGCCGGTCCCCTTCTCCAGACCCGAGGCGGTGGCGCTGGTGCGCAGTGCCGTCAGCGGTGCCACACGGGTGGCGCGGGTGGCCGGGACCAGCGCGGAGAACACGGTCATCAGGGTGCCGACCAGCAGCCCCACGATCACCGCTGTGGGGCTGACGACCACGGTGGCCGTGACGTCGGATTCCACCAGCTGGCCGCCGAACCTGGCACCGAGCGCGCCCACGCCCACACCGGCGAGCACGCCGAGCGCGGAGGCGACGAGCCCGACCACGAACGACTCGCCCAGCACGGAACGGAAGACCTGGCCGCGCTTGGCGCCCACGCAGCGCAGCAGGGCGAGCTCGCGCTGACGCTGCGCGATGAGGATCGCGAAGGTGTTGTAGATGACGATCCCGGCGACGAACATCGCGATGACACCGAAGAGCAGCAGCGCGATCCGCAGCATCTCGGTCTGCGCGCCCGCGCTCTCGGCCATCTCCTCACCGAACTCGGCACCGGTCTGGACGTCGGTACCGGTCACCTCGGCGACCGCCGTGGCGGCCTCGCCCGGGGACGTGTCCTCGGCGGCCCGCACGTTGACCTCGGAGTAACCGGTGGCACCGGTCATCTCCTGGATGGTGTCCGGCGGGAAGACGAGCGCGCCGCCGAAGCTGTAACCGGGGTCGACACCGAAGTTGACCAGGCCGGTGACGGTGAACTCGCGCTTCTCCTGTTCGGGGTCGAGCACCGTGACGGTGTCACCGACCTCGAAACCGGTCTGGTCCGCGGTGGACGTGGCCAGGGCGATCTCGTCGTCGGCGGAGGGGAGTTCTCCCTCGCTCGCGGAGAACCGCGTCGTCTCACCGAACGCCACGGCGGCGGGCGGCACGAAGCCGAACGCCCGGCCCTCGGCGTCCAGGAGTACGGCCTCGCCCTTCACCAGGCCGTCCGCCTCGGAGACCTGCGGGAGGGCGCGGATGTCGTCCAGCGTCGCGTCGTCGAAGGGGACCGGCTGCAGGGCGAAGCCGTCCTCGTCCACGCCGTCCTCCGCCTCGGGGACGGCGATGGCGTCGACGCTGGTGGCCGACCCCATCACGGACTTCTCGTAGCTGGCCTTGAGGGTGTCGGCGAAGACCAGGGTCCCCGAGACGAACATGACACCCAGCAGGATGGCCAGCACGGTGGTGACGTACCGGGACTTGTGGAGTCTCAGCCCGGCGAGTGTGGTGCGCAGCATGGAGCTCAGGCCTCCAGCTTCAGCAGTCGCTCGGAGACGACCTCGGCGGTCGGGGAGTGCACCTCGTCCACCAGGCTGCCGTCTCGCAGGAACACCACGCGGTCGGCGTAGGAGGCCGCGACCGGGTCGTGGGTCACCATGACGATGGTCTGGTTCAGGTCCTTGGCCGAGTCACGCAGGAACGCCAGGACCTCGGCGCCCGAGCGGGAGTCCAGGTTGCCGGTGGGCTCGTCCGCGTAGACCACCTCGGGGGCGTTGAGCAGGGCTCGGGCCACGGCCACACGCTGCTGCTGGCCGCCGGAGAGCTTGGTGGGCAGGTGGTTCAGCCGGTCGCGCAGCCCCACGACGTCGACGATGTGGTCGAAGCGGGCCTGGTCGACCTTGCGCTTGGCGATCTGCGAGGGGAGCAGGATGTTCTGCTCGGCGGTCAGCATCGGCAGCAGGTTGAACGACTGGAAGATGAAGCCGATCCGGTCGCGGCGCAGCAGGGTGAGGTCGCCGTCGCGCATACCGGTGATCTGGGTGCGGCCCAGGTGCACGGTGCCGGAGGTGGGCACGTCCAGCCCGGCCAGGCAGTGCATCAGGGTCGACTTGCCCGAGCCGGAGGGGCCCATGATGGCGGTGAACGCGCCCCGGTGGAACTCCACGTCCACACCGGCGAGGGCGTGCACCTGGCTGCCGCCGGTGTCGTAGATCTTGGTGAGCCCCCGAGCCACCACCACCGGCGGGGCTTGGACCGGGGACGTGGGCTTCACAGCGGACTCGGTCACGACAGAACAACTCCAGAGATCGGGAAGGTGAGGATGCCGGCGGATCGGGACGGACCGTGCTCCTCGGCGTGTGTCTCCACGCTAGGTGCGGGAAGACCCCCGACACCTCGGTCTCGGGGCTGAACCTCGTACCGGCCAAAGGCATGACACCGAGCGGGTTCGCGACTCCTTCGTCAGGTTCCACCCCCGACTTTCGTAGGGGGTCCGTCCTGGGGAGGAACGGCCCACCTCAACGGAAATCGGGTCTGAGCTGCGTATATGGCGGTGAATCTACTATGGGACCCCCGACGCTCCGGGTCGGTCGAACGGACGACCCCCGCCGGGAGCGCCACCGTAGACTCTGGCGGATGAAAACGTGGTTGCGGGATCGCCTGCGGGACTTCAGTGCCCTGTTGAGCCACAACTGGAACTGGTGGTGGAAGCGACGGCTGCGCCTGGCCGACTGGTGCTACGCCGTCTTCACCCTGCCGTTCAGCGGGCTGATGATGCTCGCCGGAACCACCACCGGCCCGGGGCTGCTGACCACGCCCTTCGCGATGGGGATCGTCCTGATCGACAGCCCCGCGGCCGTCTTCGCCGTGGGTCTCCTGGCCTACGCCCTGCCCGGGACGCTGGCCTCCGTGACGATGCTCTGGCGGCGCAGCAAGCCCTCCTGGCTGCTGGTCACCGGGCTGCTCATGCTGTTCCTGTACGGGAACCCGATCCCGCTCATGGTGGGCCTGTACTCCTACCCGGCGCACTTCAGCGACCGCCGGCCCCTCGCCATGTGGTTCGCGCTCTCCCTCCTGACCCTCGGGGTCCTCTACTACTCCACCCCGGTCGCCTACGTCATCCTGGCCGTGTTCTACCTGGTCGTTCCGGTCATCGCCGGGCTGTGGATCGGTACGAGGCGGCAGCTGGTCGACCGCCTCCACGAGCGGGCCGAACGACTCGAACGCGAGCAGCACATGATGGCGGAGCAGGCCATCGGCGCCGAACGGACCCGCATCGCCCGGGAGATGCACGACGTCGTCGCCCACCGGGTCAGCCTCATGGTCCTGCACGCGGGAGGGCTGGAGGTCTCGGCCACCGACGAACGCACCGTCGAGGCCGCCGGGCTCATCCGCACCACCGGGCGCGAGGCCCTCTCGGAGCTGCGCGGCATCCTCGGGGTGCTGCGTGACGGGGACACCGACACCGCGCCCACCGCCCCCCAACCCGTCCTGGGCGACCTCGACCGCCTGATCACCGAGTGGCGCGGGGCCGGGATGCGGGTGAGCCGGGAGGAGAGCGGCCGGGTCCGCCCGATGCCGGTCGCGGTCCAGCGCACCGCCTTCCGGATCGTCCAGGAGGGGCTGACCAACGCCGCCAAGCACGCCACCGGTGCCCCCGTCGAGGTGTGGCTGCACCACGGCGAGCGCCAGCTGGAGGTGGAGGTGGCCAACGACCCGGTCGGCGCCCCCGTCCACGCCCCGCCGCGCAGCGGGTTCGGCCTGACCGGGCTCCGCGAGCGCGTGGTCCTGGCCGGGGGAGAGCTCAGCTCGGGGGTGTGCCCGGACGGAGGATGGCGATTGCGCGCTATCTTGCCCCTGGGGGAGGACACGGCCCCCGATCCGAACACCGAAGTCGAGGAAGAGGCCACCGACGGTGATCCGCACGCTCCTGGTCGATGACGAACTCCTGGTCAGGTCCGGCCTGCGGATGATCCTGGAGGCCGACCCCGGGATCGAGGTGGTCGGTGAGGGAAGCGACGGCGAGGAGGCCGTCAGCCTGGCCGAGGAACTCGGCCCGGACGTCGTGCTGCTGGACATCCGTATGCCCGGCACCGACGGTCTGGCCGCCGCCGCGCGGCTGAGCACGCTGCCCCGGCCGCCCCGGGTCGTCCTGCTCACCACCTTCGACCTCGACGAGTACGTGCACGCCGCGCTCCGGGCCGGGGCGGTCGGGTTCCTGCTCAAGGACACCCCGCCCCGTGAGCTGATCAACGCCGTGCGCACCGTGTACGAGGGCCACGCGATGCTCGCGCCCAGCGTCACCAAGCGCATGCTCGAACGCTTCGCCTCGCCCGCCCCCGCCGACTCCGCGGCGGGCCGCACCGAGGCCCTGGACAGGCTCTCGGTGCTCAGCGAACGGGAGCGGCAGGTACTCGTCGCGGTGGCCGAGGGCAAGTCCAACGCCGAGGTCGGCCGTGCCCTGGACATGCGGGAGACCACGGTCAAGGCGCACGTGAGCCGCATCCTCGCCAAGCTGGAGATGTCCAACCGGGTGCAGGCCGCCATCCTCGCGCACGACGCGGGATGGGCGTGACCGGGTTCACCCCGACCCTTCCATCGCCCCGCCACCGGGCACTCCACGCCGTACGGGATCGTCCGGATCGTCCGGAGTGGTCCCCTGCCCCGCCTCGGTTGCGTCTACCGGCCGGTAGCTCGGTAACCTGCAAGGCGATCCGCACCCGGAACAACACATCGTGGCTGTTCACCACAAGCCGCAGAGAAGAGGAGCCCCTATGTCGCGCTCAGTACTGGTCACCGGTGGTAACCGAGGGATCGGTCTGGCCATCGCCCGTGAGCTCGCGGCAGGTGGGGACAACGTGGCGGTCACCTACCGTTCCGGTGAACCCCCGGAGGGCCTGCTCGGCGTGCGCTGCGACATCACCGACTCCGCGCAGGTCGACGCCGCCTTCAAGGAGGTCGAGGACGCCCAGGGCCCCGTCGAGGTGCTCGTCGCCAACGCCGGGGTCACCAAGGACCAGCTCCTCGCCCTCATGAGCGAGGACGACTTCTCCTCCGTCCTGGACACCAACCTCACCGGTTCCTTCCGGGTGGCCAAGCGCGCGGTGCGCGGCATGATGCGCAAGCGCTTCGGCCGCATCGTCCTGATCTCCTCCGTCGTGGGCCTGCTGGGCTCCGGCGGGCAGGCCAACTACGCCGCCTCCAAGGCCGGGCTGGTCGGCTTCGGGCGCTCCCTCGCCCGCGAACTGGGTTCGCGCAACATCACCGTGAACGTCGTCGCCCCCGGCTTCATCGAGACCGACATGACCGCGGCCCTCAGCGACGACCGCCAGGCCGAGATCAAGAAGAACGTCCCGTTGGGCCGCCTCGGCTCCTCGGAGGACATCGCCAAGACCGTCGGATTCCTCACCGGCCCCGGCGGCGGCTACGTCACGGGCGCCGTGATCCCCGTCGACGGCGGCCTCGGCATGGGCCACTGATCCCCGAAGAACAGGACGGACCACCATGGGAATCCTCGAAGGCAAGCGCATCCTCGTCACCGGTGTGCTCACCGACTCCTCCATCGGCTTCCACGTCGCCCGACTCGCCCAGGAACAGGGCGCGACGGTCGTGCTCACCGGCTACGGCCGGATGGGCCTGGTGCAGCGCATCGCCAAGCGCCTGCCCGAGACGCCGCCCGTCCTGGAACTGGACGTCACCGACGACCAGCACCTGGCGAGCCTGGCCGAACGCGTCGGGGAGCACGTTGACGGCCTCGACGGCATCGTGCACTCCATCGGCTTCACCCCGCAGGGTGCGCTGGGCGGCAACTTCCTCAACACCGAGTGGGACGACGTCGCCCAGGCGATGCACACGTCCACGTTCTCGCTGAAGTCGCTCACCACCGCGCTCCTGCCCCTCATGGACCGGGGCGGATCCGTCGTCGCCCTGGACTTCGACAACAGCGTCTCCTACCCCATCTACGACTGGATGGGCGTGGCCAAGTCCGCGCTGACCTCCACCGCGCGCTACCTGGCCCGCTACGTGGGCGACCGGAACATCCGGGTCAACCTGGTCTCCGCCGGTCCGCTGAGCACCATGGCCGCCCGCAGCATCCCCGGCTTCGAGGAGCTGGCCAGGCACTGGCCCGAGCGGGCGCCCCTGGGTTGGGACGTCAGCGACCCCGAGCCCGCCGCCAAGGCGGTCGTGGCCCTGCTGTCGGACTGGTTCCCGGCGACCACCGGCGAGATCGTGCACGTCGACGGCGGGTTCCACTCCACGGGAGCCTGATCCGTGTGTGGGCGGCACCCCGACCGGGGCGCCGCCCACACGTGTGTTCGCGGCACCGGTACCATCTGCCCCGCGGCACGGTGTCGTTTCGGAAGGCGGACGGTATGGATCTGGGACTGTCGGGGGCGCGGGTCGTGGTGACCGGTGCCAGCAGGGGGATCGGCCGCGCCATCGCCCAGGTGTTCGCCCAGGAGGGCGCCGACCTGGCGATCTGCGCCCGCGGGGCCGAAGCGCTGGGCCAGACCGCGAGGGAGCTCTCCGACGCGGGGGCGAAGGTCTTCACGCGCTCCCTGGACGTCACCGACCACATCGCGCTTCCGTCCTTCGTGAACGACGCCGCCTCCGAGCTCGGCGGCCTGGACGTCCTGGTGTCCAACGTGTCCGGTGGCAGCGCGCCCACCCCGGACCAGTGGGAGCGGGGGTTCAACGCGGACCTCATGCCGTTCGTGCGCCTCACGGAGGCGGCGAGGCCCTACCTGATCGGCTCCGAGCGCGGCTCGGTCGTCCTGGTCTCCACCACCTCGGCGCTGCACGTCACCACTCCCGCCGGCGCCCGCTCCTACGGTGCCGTCAAGGCGGCCCTGAACCACCACGCGTCCTCGCTCGCCCGTGAGTGGGCGCCCGACGGCGTACGGGTCAACACGGTCTCGCCGGGCCCCACCGAGTTCCCCGGCGGCGGCTGGGAGCGGCGCCGAGGCAGCGACCCGGACTTCTACGAGAGCGTCCGCGAACGCGTCCCCTACGGCCGCCTGGGCCGCCCGGAGGAGGTGGCCCGCTCGGTCGCCTTCCTGGCCAGCCCCGCCGCCACCTACGTCACCGGCCAGAACCTGGTCGTCGACGGCGGCTTCCTCGACCAGGTCTGACCCGGGGGCCGTGCTCCCGCGCCCCGGGAGCACGACCCCGCTCCGTGGTCCGATGACCTGAGGGCCATGAAGAGAAACCGCCACGGGACTTACACATCTCCATGCCCTGAGCCTTTTGGGGAAGCGGTCGGGCCCGCCTCTGAACAGCAGCCGTCCCCTGCGCTGCGGCATGCCCTCTGGCCGCAAGGACCATCGGATGAGAAGTGCCCTGGTTGCGTGCCGTCACGTGTCACTTCGTGCCGTTGCGTCCCACACCATCCGAATCAGGATGCCGTCCTGTGCCACGTCGTGCCGCTCGCTGACGTGCCGGTCCACAACTGCGGAGCACGAACGGAGCACGCAAGCGGGCGAAGCATCCGATGGTCATGGGGACGGACTTTCAGCAGTGGGCCAGGGTTCATGATTCTGCCTGCTCATCCTGGTCCTCGGCATTCACGGCCACGCGATGGTCGAGCAGCAGATCGACGAACGCGCCTATGCTCTTGTCAGTGGTAGCGAGGTCCTTGGTGACCAGCGTGGCCTGTCGCTCAGCCCAGGGCTCCGCCAATACGTCCACGGCCGCAAGCGGTACGGCGTGGCGTTGCACGGCCCCGCGCGGAACCACTGCCCGCCCCGCACCTGTGCCGGCCACGGCGCACACGGCGGCGAGTGAGGGCAAACGGACCCGATAAGCCGGTTCGATCCCTAGTTCGCGCGCGTGCCGGTCGATGAGGTCCTGTAAGGGGTTGCCCTCAAGGAGACCGATGAGAGGGCCCTCCAACAGGTCGGTCAATCGAAGCGGGCTACGGGGAGCTGCCGTGGGCGGACCGATGACCACGAGGTGGTCGTCCCACAGCGGGTGCGTCCGGTAGGACGCCGATGCGGACAGGGGGGACAAGGAGATGACGGCGATGTCGGCGAGATCGTCGCGGACGTGCTCGAAAGCGGCCTCGCTGCTCAGCTCGGTCATGGTGACCGCGACGCCGGGCAGCCGGTTCAGGGTTGAGGCGACGAACTCTGTGAGGGCATCGGCGGCCGAACTGTTGGTCGCCAGCCTGACCTTGCTCTTCAGGCCATGGGCGTGAGCACTCATGCTCGACTCCAGATCTCGGGCCTGCTCGAGTAGGCTGCGCCCTCTGGTGGTCAGGAGTTCTCCGGCTGGTGTCGGTGACACACCTCCTCCGCCGCGATCGAGCAATCGCAGGCCGAAGTGGCGTTCGAGCGTGCTGATGCGGACGCTGGCCGCGGAGAGCGACAGATCGCGGCGCTGAGCACCCGCTGTGATGGAGCCCATGTCGACCACGTCCACGAACAGCGCGAGGTCGCGCAGGTCCACCGTCCCCGTGGATCTCGCCTTCATCTTCCCGGAAGCCTCCTTCGTCAGATCGCGATGCGCAGAGCACTACCCGCAGATGAGAATCGCCCGTGAGTTGTCCACACGGAGAGTTTCGAACCAAGGGCGGGTGCGATCGTGGTGATCATAGGTGAGGGGGTGCGGTGGTGGTCGCGAAGGTGGGATCGCTTGCTCGAAAGGCACGGGCCAAGGGCAGTGTGGCACCCCTGGACGAGACGGTCTTTGGAACGTGCCTATCGTCAGCAGCTCCATGTCATCGTGTGGCTGCTGGAAGACGGTGACAAGGACGAGGCGACCCGTGTGGCCCTCGAAGGACCCTGGACGCGCGAGGCAGGGCGATGACACGAGAGCGCCCTGGGCACGTGCCGGGACAAGGGCACCTTCCTACCGTCGGGCATGGAGAAAGTGCAGGGACCAGCGAAGACGGGTCTTTCCTTCCCAGCGTTGGGGGAGGGTAGATGGAACTGGTGTGGATGCATTGGGCGGCCATCATCGGGGCTGGATTTCTCGCTGGGATGATCAACGCCGTGGTCGGCTCAGGAACGCTGATCACGTTTCCTGTCCTGATCCTGTTGGGGTACCCGCCGTTGGTCGCGAACATCTCCAACACGGTCGGTCTTGTCGGAGGCAGTCTCGCCGGAACCTATGGCTATCGTCGTGAACTCCGTGCGCAGGGACCCTTCGCACGACTGCTCCTGCCCGTTTCGTTGGTGGGAGGTGTGATCGGGGCCTTGGCGCTTCTGGTCCTTCCGCCCCGGGCGTTCACGGTTGTGGTGCCCTTCCTGATCGCTCTGGGCCTGGTCATGGTGGTGGTTGGGCCCTTGGTTCAGCGAGGAGTTGCCGCGCGCGCTTTGGCGGGTGCCGAGACCGGCGGTCCTCGGCGCGTGATGATCTGTGTGGTGGTCTTGCTGCTCGGCGCCTACGGGGGCTACTTCGGTGCGGCGCAGGGCATTTTGATCATGGGGGCCATGGGATTGCTTGCCCAGGAGTCGCTCCAGTCTCTCAACGGATTGAAAAACCTTCTGGTGGCGGTGGTGAACGCTGTTGCCGCGATCACGTTCGTGGTGGTGGCGCCCGAGGCGATCGAGTGGATGGTGGTGTTGTCGCTCGCTGCCGGTTCGATCGGGGGAGGGCTGGTGGGCGCGCACGTGGGGAGGAGGCTGCCTTCTTCTTTGTTGCGCGGGCTCATCGTGTTCGTTGGTTCTGTGGCCATCGTGGACTTCTTGACGGTGTGAAACGCGAGTGGCGGGTTCGGCTGTCCGTGGTGTCTGTGTGCCTGAGTGGTGGTGCGGGTGGCCTGGACTTCGCTGTGGCTGGCGGCCGGGTCGGCGGTGCCGGATTCAATCGGGCCTTTGGAGTTGCGCGTTCTTTGCGTGAGTGGATTCGGACCGGACGTGGTGGGTGCATGCCGGGATCGCCTCCCGTCACTCACGGCAGAGCCGGTGCGCTACATCGGTGAATCCATGACTGGCTGGTCATGAGATGACTCCTCTGGGCTGGCCACAGTGGGGGCATGGATGGATTCATCGAAGCGGCCTTCAGCCTGACGACCCCTGCTGAGAGCAGGTGGCGCAATGGTCGCTGACCTGCTCTCACAGCGCCTGGAAGCCAAGCAGGTGGTGGCGTGGTCGGTAAGCAGGTCGTGGGCAGGTGTGGGCAGGTTGGGTGAGCAAGTGCGCGGCCTGCAGCTCCTCCAACAGCTCCTGAACCTCGTCGCCCACCGAGCCGGTGAGTACTGCGGCCGAGACGGTAGAGGTGGTCGGGCCCGGAGCGGCGGTCACGAGCAGGAACACCCGCACCTCCTCGGGGGTGAGCTGATCCCGGGAGGTGTCGAAAACTGCCCGCAGTACCTGGGTCGGTTCGGCATGAGGACCGTGGTCTTTGAGTTTGTCGACCCGGGAGACAGCCTTCACCAGCCGCTCGGAGAGTGTGCTCGGGGACAGGCGGGGCTTGCGGGCGAGTTGGGCTCCGGCGGATCTCCAGCGCCAGCGGCAGGTGCCCGCACAACTCGGACAACCTGCTCAGCTCCACCACGTCGTCAGCGCGCGTGTCCTGGGGGTCGGCCGCCTTGAGGGCGAAGGCCAACAGCGCCAGGGAGTCCGCCGGGTCCAACACGTCCAGGTCCAGGTGGCGGGCGCCGGCCAGGGAGTGCAAGCCGCCGCGCGTGAGTCGCCACAGCCACCTCCAGGGAGACGATTCCTGAGGTCTGGTTCAGCCCATCCAACCCCCACCCCAGGCCGGGGAACGCCCGGGGCCAGGATCCAGACCCCTGCCAGCACCGCCGCGATCACGCCCAGTACCACCGGCCAGATCCAGCTGTGTCTCATAGAACCGATTGGTCCCTGTCCACAGCCGATCCGGACAGGATTCCACCGAAACCGGTCACTTTTGTTCGTGGCCAGGATGCTGGTCAGAGACCCCACGGCAGTCCCGCGACGCAGGTGTCTCGCACTGCCCGCCAGCTGATGGGTCTGGCGTGCCATCGGCCCACACCGAGCTTCCCCTGACCGGGTCGACAGCCGCGGTCGTGGTGTGTCAGTGGTAGAGAGCGGTCTGGCCGTTCGACGCGGTCAGGCCACCGTCGACGGCGATGTGCGCGCCGTTGACGTACGAAGCGCCGAAGCCGGAGAGGAACGCTACGACAGCGGCCACCTCGGTGGGATCGCCGGGCCTGCCCATGGGCACTCGGTCGTCGAACCGGTCGCGTAGTGACGTGCCTTCGGCGAGCGCCGCGCGGATCTCCTCGTGGCTGGTCGTCACGCCGGGATGGACCGCGTTGACCCGGATCTCCCGGCCGTGGTCGAGAGCCATCGCGTTGGTCAGATTGACCACCGCTCCCTTGGTCGCGTTGTAGGCGGCCTGTGCCCAGTCACCACCCACGCCACCGACGGATCCGATGTTGACGATGCATCCACCGACCGCGCGCAGGTGGGGTAGGGCAGCGCGGGAAGCGAAGAACAGACCGTCGACGTTCACGCTCATCATGGCGCGATAGGTGTCCTCGCTCGTGCTCTCCACGGTGCCCGGCCGAGCCAGCCCCGCATTGTTGACGAGGACGTCCAGATGCCCGTACCGCTCGGCGACCCCGTCCATGAGCGCGGTGATGGCGGCCAGGTCGGAGACATCGCCGACACACGCGTGCATGTCTCCTCCGCCCTGGCCGCTCTCGATGGCCCGGCGCAGGGTCGATTCGGTACGCCCCACCAGAACGGTGGTGTATCCGTCGGCGGCGAAGCGGTGCGCGATGTGGACACCCAGGCCTCCTCCCGCGCCGGTGATCACGGCCACGCGGCCGTTCCGGTCTCGCCTGTCGTGCCGGTGGTCGTGCCGTTCGTTCATCGAGTCCTCCTGAAACGTGGGTGCTTCGCACACTACGAAGATTGTCGAAGCCTCGGCTTGTACCAGGGCGACGACCGACTGGAAGATCGGCGACACACATCCCGACGGCAGACTGGTGGCACCATGGACGACAAGACCGCATCCTTCTCGCTCGACTCACGTCATGCGGCCACCACCGGTCGGGACGACTACGAACGGAACTGGCGCGCCCACGTCGGAGACGAGTTCCCTCTCCCCAGGTTCAGCGCGGCGACAGCGGCCGACTTCCGGGTACGCTTCCGTGCCGCCAAGGTGCATGACGTGGCCATCACCACTGTGGACGGAGCATCGGCGGCGCGGACGGCGGACGAACCGGTTCAGGACACCGATCAGGTCCGCCTATGGCTGGTGCACAGCGGAGCCTGGGCTCTGGGCAGCAGGCGGAACAGCGTGGAACATACCGTGGCGGCGGGAGGTTTCCTGCTGCGGCATGCCGCGGGAACGCCTCACTTCGCGCTCCCGCCCCACACGCGAGCGCGGTGCGTCGTGCTGCCCGCCGCCCCCTTCTCCCTGTCACTCCCCGGCCGCGGAGTCACCGGCCACGCCGACGCCGCCGAGGTCCGCCTCCTAGTCGCGCATGCCACCATGGTGGAAGAGGTTCTGGCCGATCTGAGCCCGGCCGGTGCCCGCGCCGCGCGGGACACGCTGGTCGAGTTGGCCACCGCGGTGGCGCAGCGCGGCTTCGACGATGTGGACACTCGCCTCGCTCCGACCCTCGTCCAGGCGGCCAAGGACCTCGCGGAGCAGCGGCTCACCGACGCCGACCTTTCGTCGGCGATGTTGGCCCGGGAACTGAACGTCTCCGTGCGTACCCTGCAGCGCGCCTTCGCGGCCTGCGGGGAATCGGTGACCGCCTATATCCGGGAGAAGCGCTTGGAGTCGGCCGGGCGGGCGCTCTCGGCGTCTCGCTTGACCGTCGCGGAAATCGCCGCGCACTGGCAGTTCTCCGACAGCAGCCACTTCAGTCGTGCTTTCAAACAGCGCTACGGACTCACACCCACCGAGCACGCTCGGCAGAACCACCGGTCAGAGGATCAGACTGGCCGATAGTGGGCCTGTCGGCGGGCAGAGGCACGAAGGCGAACCACGGTTGGAGCGACTGCGCGCATCCTTCCCCGGGGCCCCTTTCCCGACCGGAATGTCCGCCGGACACCGTACTGCCGGAGTCCGGGGGTCGGCGTCGGCCGCTACCCGGAGCCGTCGGCCGAGTCGCGACTTCGGCCTAGGAAGTGTTTTGTGGATGCTTTCGCCGGTGGCGGCGGAGCCGCCATCGATGCGAGCGGCCGTCGCCCCTACTGTGCGCTGCTACGCAAGCTCTGCAGCCTCGCACAGCGGAGGCCCGCCCGGGGTTGGCTGTCCGAGCTTCATCGGCGCGGCGAGAGGAAGCCTGGTGGTAACGCGAGGACACAGCGCCGAAGGCGTCCGTTGAGGGTGGTGGCGGGCGACGGGCGGGAGGAATGATCCAAAAAACACGACCTAGGCCAGCGGCTCCCAGTCGAAGACGTCTCCAGTACGGCGTACCCGGCCGAAGGGGACGTCGGCGAAGTGGATACCGAACCCGATGATGTCCTGGTCGGCGAGCCGACCGAGCACCTGGCGCCGGAGCCCGGCCGAGGCGTCGGGCGCCGGTTCGCCCACGGTCACCCAATCCGGGTGCGCTACCTGCGCTGGGGAGTGCAGCACGTCGGCGAACGCGAGCAGCCGGTCGTCACCGGACGTGAGTTCGTATCCCATTTGCCCGGCCGTGTGGCCGGGCAACGCGACAGCGCGCACCCCTGGAAAGACCTCGTCCCCGTCCGAGACGACACGCACCCGTCGAGCGAGGGTGTCCGCGATCTCCTCCGTCACTCCGAACGTCGTGTGGCGGTCTTCCCACTCCCGCCGCGAGACGAGGTACGGCGCGTGTCCGAAGGCGGGGAGGGTGCCGCCCGGCTCCGGGTGCGCGGCCCAGCCCAGGTGCTCCATGTGGAGGTGGGTGATCGCGACCGCCTCTATGTCGTGGGGGTCGCGTCCGAGCTCGGCGAGACTCTCCAGAAGCGAACCGCCGTACATCGACGCCATGCCGTGTTCCATCATGGAGATCGGCTCGGTGAACGGGCCGTAGCCGACGTCGACCAGCATGGCTCGTTCACCATGTTCGATCAGCAGGCCGCCCGCGCTGATCGTCAACCTACCGGCCGGGTCCAAGTACCGGCTGTTCCGTGCCCAGGTCTCGTCCGACGTCGTCGGGAAGAGGCTGCGCGGAACCATCTTGACCGCTCCGTCCGGCACATAACTCACGCTCAGCTCACCCACCCGCAACGAACGGATGCGCGCCGGTCGCCGCAGCCGGTCCTCGGTGTCCGAGTTCCCCATTGCTACTCCTCTTGGCGATCGACTACTCTCCATGAGGCTAATAGTCTCATGGGAAGGGGGTGTTGCGTGGCCTTCGTGTGTCATCGCTTGCCTGGACTTGTCGGTCAAAGTGGTCTGCATGGCCTGTTTTTCACTGCATCGCTCGCGTCGAGGGCGCGTGTGCCTCGCGTGGAGCGACCTCCTTCTGTTGGACTAATAGTTGCACGTGATGGTGACTTCCCGTACATGGATGGCGCCCCTGCCGCCTATGCTTCGCGCATGAAGGACAACAGCGACACGCCCCGGACGGGGGTCGACGGCGACACGGCCACCGAGTACGAGGCGTCACACGAGCCACACCAGGCGGCCGAGGAGCTGACCGCTACCGCGTACGCCGTCCTCGGAATCCTGTCCGTCAACGGTGAGATGCTCTCGGCGGGCGAGATCAAGCAACGGACGGCCTTCGCCCTGCGCTTCTTCTACTCGGCGCCGGCCGTCAGCCACATCCGCCGAGAATTGCGGCGTCTACTGGCCTTGGGCCTGGTCCAGGACAGTGAGGTGTCCTTGGGCGGATCGCGCCGTGCTCAGGTGTTCCGCATCACCCAGGAGGGCGAGAGCGCGCTGCGACTCTGGGTCGTCGAAGGCGACGAGGACACCATGACGGTCAAAGACCCCCTACTGCTCCGGGTCTTTCTCGGCCGCGGGGCACCACAGTCGAGCCTGCTCGCCCTCGTCGACGCCCGCCTGCGACAGGTGGACGAGGATATCCGAGATGTGGTGTGGGGGCACCGCCGCGCCGCCGAGATGGGGTTGATCCCGCACGAGGACCGCAGGCACACCATGGCCGTGTCTCAGTACACCTTGCGCGCCCTGTACTTCACACAAGGCAATCTCCGTCAGCTCCGCGACACCCTCGAGGGCTTCGACGACGAAGCCTTTCAACGGGACACCAGGTGGTCGCGTGAGGAACTTTCCTTCCGGCCCTCGGATCCCACCCAGGACCAGGGACACCGATAGAACCCGTTCGCGCCCCTCCGCGGACGGTCCGCTCACCGCATGTGAAAGGTACTTCGGCCGTGCCCACTCTGTTCTCACGCATCATCGCCGGTGAACTGCCCGGACGCTTTGTCTGGCGGGATCCCGAGGTCACCGCGTTTCTCACCATCGCGCCCTTGCGGCCCGGCCACACCCTCGTCGTTCCTCGGCGCGAAATCGACCGGTGGACGGACGCCGACAGCGGGCTTCTGGGCCGGTGCGTGGAGGTCGCCCAAGCCGTCGGGAAAGGGGTGCAGCGGGCTTGGGACGCTCCGAGAGTCGGCCTCGTCATCGCGGGCTTCGAGGTGCCACACCTGCATATACATGTCTCTCCCGTCTGGGACATGTCCGACTTCGATTTCAGCAAGGCCGAACCGGAGGAGGACCAGTCCTCTCTGGAGGACGCCGCGGAGAAACTGCGCGCCGCCTTGCTCGAACTCGGTTATGAACAGGCCCGGGACACCGACCGCGGCTGATACTTCGAGGAGACGCCGAACATGAGCACCCCCCATGAACAAGCCGATACCGCGGCGACCGCGACCTCGCGGCTCGTATTCGCCGACCATCTGGACGACGGTGCCGCGTTCGACTACATCGTGTGCGGCGCCGGGTCGTCCGGTTCCGTTCTCGCTGGGAGACTCGCGGCCGACCCGGCCGTCACTGTCCTGCTCGTCGAGAGCGGCGGCGACGACGATGACGAGCGTGTCCGCGATCCCGACCTGTGGCCGACCAATCTCGGCACTGAGCGGACCTGGGGCCACGTCACGGAGCCGAACCGGCATCTGAACGGGCGCCGACTCGCTTACGCCACCGGTCGTGGGCTGGGCGGGGGAGGGGCCGTCAACGCGGGTGTGTGGGCTCGTGGTCACCGGAGCGACTGGGACTCCTACGCCGATGCCGCAGGCGATTCCGCGTGGGGATACGCGCACGTGCTGGAGCACTACCGTGACATCGAGGATTGGCAGGGCTCGCCCGACCCCGAGCGTCGGGGGGTCGGCGGGCCGATGCGGGTACGGCCGTCGCAGGACGTGCATCCGCTGTTCACCGCCTTCCTCGACGGCGCCGAGGAAGGCGGCGTCCCTCGATTCGACAGCGCCAACGGGATCCTGATGGAGGAGGCCTCCGGATGCGCCGTGCGGGACGAGAACATCCACGACGGCGTGCGGGAGACCCCCTTCCGTCGCTACGTCGCCGAACGTGTGGGGCGGCCGAACCTCATGGTGCTCCCGAGCACGACGGTCTCCCGCGTTCTGCTCTCCGCGGGGCGGGCCCACGGTGTCGAGCTCGTGCGCGACGGCAAGGTGGTGCGCGCCCACGCGTCGCGAGAGGTGGTGCTGTCGCTGGGCGCGCTCGGTACCCCGGCCGTGCTCATGCGGTCCGGTATCGGGGACGAGGGCGAACTGCGGACCCTGGGCATCCCGGTGATCCAGCACCTGCCCGGCGTCGGGCGAAACCTTGATGACCACATACGTCTCCCCTGTATGTGGGAGGCGACGGACGTGCCGCTGCCGATGCCCACACGCAGCCAGGCCGTCTGTTTCTGGGAAGACGAAACACGGCCGGGCGCACCAGAGTTCGTCATGTACGTCTCGCCGGCGCCGTCCGTCTCCCCCGAGAGTGCGGTGCAGTACCCGCCGCCGGAGCGGTGCTTCACCCTGATGCCCGCCATGCGCCCACGCCGTGGCAGTCGTGGTCGGGTCCGTCTGGTGAGCACGGACCCGATGGCCCGACCGCGCATCGAGACGAACTTCCTCGTCGATCCGGATGACGTGCGCTCGGCCCTGTCCGCCGTTGCCATGGCTCGGGAGATCGGCAATTCCGCGGCGCTCCGCCCGTTCGTCGAGCGGGAGGTGTCCCCGGCGTCCTCTGCGGCTGACACGGTGGAGATGTTCGTGCGGAACGCCGTGGAAACCTACTGGCACCAGAGCGGCACCTCCCGGATGGGTCGGGATGAGGGGGCCGTGGTGGACGCGAGCCTCAAGGTCTACGGCATCGAGGGCCTTCGCGTCGCCGATGCCTCGGTGCTGCCCCACGTGACGGTCGCCAACACCATGGCGCCTTCCATCGTTATCGGCGAGCGGGCGGCGGAGATTCTCGCGACCGAGCAGGGCTGAGACGAACGGCCGGCCTCAGGGGCAGGGCGAACGGGCGGTGCCGTCGTAGACGGTGGCGGGCGATTCGTCCTGCCGAACCGGAGGTCGTCCTGCAGGCGGGTCGACCGGCCGACGCTCGATCTCCGGTGCCGTTCTCCACGCGCGCGAACCCAGCATCGCGATGTTCAAGTTCGGGAGCTGTCATCGCCCGCCTGGCCCGCATCCTGCGCCTGGAACTGACCGAGCTGACCGGAACCGAAACCGAGGCGGTCACCGACACGCGCTACGACGCCGCCCGCGCGATCGAGCGGGCCGCCGACCTGATCGACCGGCTCCAACCGGCCACCCCGGTAGGGCTGTTCGACAACCGCGACAACCGCGACACCTGGGACAACGTCGGCGGAGGCCCCTGGGACAACCGTTCGACGTGGGACAACTGGAAGAAGTAGGGGAACCTGTGCAGACCGCCGAGATCCGGGGCGCGAAAGTGCTCCTGCCCAGCGACGACGAGCCGACGGTGCGCGCCTGGCCCTACCCCACCCCGCTGGAGGAGGAGAAGGTCGCCAACACCCACTTCACCTCCCTCGACCTGACCTCACACCGCCTGGTAGACACCGCCCTGAACCGGTGCCGGTTCACGGGCTCACGGCTGATGGGGGTGTCACTGGCGCGCGTTTCGATGACTGACGTGCTCTTCGAGGGCTGCCAGTTCGACTACGCCAGCTGGGAGCAGGTCAAGGTCACCGGTGATGTGGCGTTCGTCGGCTGCTCCTTCAAGGAAGCCGAGATCATCGGAAGCGACCTTCGTGATGCTTCGACGACTGCACCTTCGCCGCGGACATCAAGAACACCAAGATGTCCGGCACCGACCTGCGCGGCAGCGACCTGTCGAACCTGTCCGGGCTGGCCTCGCTCCATGGTGCGAAGGTGACCGAGATCCAGCTCCGGCAGTTGAGCGAGGTCATGATCCGCGATTTGGACCTCACGATCGCGGAGATCCCGTTGTAGGCGCGGCTGCGCTCAACCAGGACTGGCCTCCGTACATGCAGCGGCTTTCCCCTGAGCAAGGGACCACTTCAAGCTGATACTGGAAGCCACCGAGAAGGTAACGCACCTGGCCGCGAGTGCTCTCGCCCGCCCATAGGCGGGCGAGAGCACGGACTTCGCGGGAGAGGGCCTCAGTGGTGTCGGTCATGCCTCTGACAGAACCACTACGGGTAGGGGCAGAGGCACCTCACCCGAGAGAGTCTGCACCCCAGGCCAGGAGATGTGGTCCAGGAAACGCGACCTAGTCCGGGAGGGGAACGAGACCGCGCTGGTAGGCGCGAACGAGGTTGCGGGGAACCCGGTACTCGCGGCCTCGGATGTGGAGAGTCACCAGTTCGGGGGCCGTGGCCTTCCACTGGGATCGACGCGTCCGGGTGTTGGACCGCGACATCCTGCGTTTGGGTACTGCCATGGGAGTGGCTCCTTTCGGTTCGGGATGAGGGCCGGGTGATCGGTCGCGACTACTTGCGCTGGTAGCGGCGCTGGAAGCGCTCCACCCGGCCAGCGGTGTCCACCACGCGTGAGGTGCCTGTGTAGAAGGGGTGGCTGGCGCTGGAGATCTCGACGTCGATCACCGGGTACGTGTCGCCGTTCCACTCGATGGTCTCGTCGCTGCTTCGAGTGGAACGGGTGAGAATCGCGAAGTCGGCCGCCTTGTCACGGAAGACGACGGGCTCGTACCTGGGGTGGATGTCCTTCTGCATGGGTTCTCCGTTGGGTGCGGGTGTTCGGTCAGCGTTCCTCGCGGAACTCGACGTGGCGGCGGATCTTGGGGTCGTACTTGCGTAGGACCAGACGATCCGGGGTGTTGCGGCGGTTCTTGCGGGTCACGTAGGTGGTTCCGGTGCCCGCCGTGGATCGGAGCTTGATGATGGGTCGAACGTCGTTGCGTGCCATGGGTTCCTTTCGGGGACCAGACCTTGCATGCGGCAACCGTTCTCTTGAAGCGCGAGTTGCGCCCCCGAAGATCAGCACCGCCCGCTGAGGTCGCTGGGTCGTGTACGTGCCAGCGCGACCTGGCCTGCTACTGCGAACCGGGCCCGTCGGCGACGGGCCCAGACTGATGGTGGTCGTGCATGCCCCGCACGTCCCACTCCGGGAAGGGGTCGGGCAACCGGTCCCAGGAGGAACGCAACTCGTCCTCGGTCAACAGGCAGGAGCGCAGAGCCGCGTCCAGCGCGTCTCGACGCAGGTCCTGACCGATGAAGACCAGCTCCTGGCGGGGTGTGACCGGTTCGCTGTCCACGAGGTCCCCGGCGGAGTAACCCAACGATGGTCCGTCGGCGGGGTTCCAGACTCCGGTCGGCTCGAAGCGGGCGACCGGCCCGGCCTGGGACCACAGTCCCGTCATCCGGGGGCGGCTCGCCAGCCAGAAGAACCCCTTGGTACGTAGGATCCTGCCGTACCCGGCCTCCTCGAACCCGGAAGTGATCATCCTCCAGAGGCGATCGGGGTGGAAGGGCCGGTCAGCCCGGAACACCAGGCTGGAGATGCCGTACTCCTCGGTCTCGGGCACGTGGTCGCCGTTGAGTTCGGAAACCCAGCCCGGTGCCCGTGAAGCTCGTTCCGGATCGAACAGGCCAGCCCCGACCAACTCGGCCGGGGGCACCTGTCCATGGTGGATCCGCAGGACTCGTGCCAGAGGGTTGAGTCGTCTGACGGCTGCTTCGACGCGGTCGACCTGTTCCTCGGTCACCAGGTCGATCTTGTTGACCAGGATCAGGTCGGCGAACTCCACCTGGTCGACCAGCAGATCGCTGACGGTTCGTTCGTCGTCCTCGTAGGCGTCCAGGCCGCGCTCGACCAGGTCATCCCCGGCGTCGAGTTCGTGAAGGAACCGTGCGGCGTCGACCACCGAGACCATGGTGTCCAGACGCGCCCCTGCCAGGAGCGGGGTGCCGTCGGGCCCGGGGACGGCGAAGGTGGCCGCCACCGGCATGGGCTCGGAGATACCGCTCGACTCGATGAGGAGATGGTCGAAGCGACCTCGCGCCGCGAGTTCGGCGACCTCCTCCAACAGGTCGTCGCGCAGCGTGCAGCAGATGCAGCCGTTGGTCATCTCCACGAGTCGCTCATCGGTCCGGGACAGGTGACCCTCGCCCCTGACCAGGTCGGCGTCGATGTTGATCTCGCTCATGTCGTTGACGATCACGGCGACCCGCACACCGTCCAGATTTCCCAGCACGTGGTTGAGCAGAGTGGTTTTGCCCGCTCCCAGGAATCCGGAGAGAACGGTGACAGGAAGTGTCGTCGGAGCGTTCGGGGTGCCCATCGCTACTTCTTCTTTCGGTGGACCGTGAAGAGCCCAGACCCAAGGGGACAGACCATTGTTCCGGTTGGGACGGACATTCCATTTACTGGTGCGGTGAGGGGGATCGGTTCCCGGAGGGAGTGCCCGCTCCGGGAACCATGGCGTCGCACTGAACCGGCTGGGTCCGGAACTACCAACTGGACTTGGTGACCCCGGGGAGTTCACCACGGTGCGCCATTTCCCGGAACCGGATCCGCGACACTCCGAACTTCCTCAGATGCGCGCGGGGACGACCGTCGATCACGTCCCGGTTGCGGACCCGGGTCGCGCTGGCGTCCCGCGGTTGGCGACGCAGTTCGGCGACCGCCGCCACGCGCTCGGCCTCGCTGGTGTGCGGACTCCTGATCAGGCGCTTGAGCTCGGCCCGCCGCTCGGCGTAGCGCGCGACGACGGCCTTACGCTGTTCGTTGCGGGCGATCTTGCTCTTCTTGGCCATCAGACCCTCTCCCCTCGGGCACGGATGTCGGCGACCACGCGTTCGATACCGCGGGCATCGATGACGCGCATGCCCTTGACGCTCAGCCGCAGTCTCACGAAGCGCTGTTCGCTGGGCAGCCAGTAACGCTTGTTCTGGATGTTGGGGTCGAACCGACGCTTGGTGCGCCGATGCGAGTGGGAGACGGCATTACCGAAGCTCGGTGCCTTCCCGGTCACCTGGCAGACTCGGGCCATGGTCTTTTCTCCTGTTCCTTCTCTGGGTCGCGCTCTGTTCGCTTCTCCGCTGTCGTGAGAACGGTCGCGACGGCTGTGGGTTCGGGTTTCACACGTTCAGCTTTGACGTGCGGAGGAAGGGTAGGGAAGAAGGGCCATCTCGCGGGCGTTCTTGACCGCCGCCGCGATCAGACGCTGTTGTCGTGCGGTGACCCGGGTGACGCGACGGCTGCGGATCTTGCCCTTCTCCGAGATGAACTTCCGCAGCAGGTTGGTGTCCTTGTAGTCGACGTGGGTCGCTTCGCCCAGCGGATTGGTGAAGGAGCGCCTGCCTGGCGTCCTTTCGGTACGGCGCTTGCTCGGGGTCATGGTCACCCTTCTGAGAACTCGGCGAACGGGTCGTTCTGGAACTCCTGGCCGACTTCGGTGTCGGTCGCCAGACACGAGTCCAGGAGTGAGAGGAGGGACGCGGTGTCCATGCCGACACCGGTGAAGGACAGGTGTTGGCGACGGTCACCCACGATCGGGTCCCAGTCGATGAGGGCTCTGGCGCGCCGGTCCGGGGAGACCAGTTCCATCGCTGCCTCGGGCAGGGCACTCAGCCACGGTCCGCCACTTTCGACCATGAGCAGGTCCTGGTGGGAATCCCACACCAGGAGGGTGTCCGGCTGGCTGGCCAGCCAGAATCGTCCTCGGCCACGAAGGGACATCGCGACGATCTGTTCCAGGGCGGCGGAGAGCCTCTCCGGGTGCATCGGGCGCTTTCTCGTCCAGGTCACGGTGCTCACCCCCTGGGTCTCGTCGTGGTCCATGTAGTGGGCCCAGGACGGGTTGAGGCGCCGGTGGGCGGACTCCGGGTCGAACCGTTGGTCCAGGAGAACGGAGAGGTCGGCTCCCGAGGTGACGATCGCCGCTGCGGGGTTGAGTTGGTGGAGGAGCGCGCGGGCGTGGGTGTGACCCGCCTCCGCCGAGAGGACCAGGACGTGGGGGTACTCCACCTGCCGGTTGAGGACTTCGGCGACCGTGCGGGTGTCGTCCTGGGCGATGTCCATCTCGCGGTCGCCCAGTTCGTCCGGGCTGCCCACATCCGAGGTGAGTCGCTCGGGGTCGACCACGGTGGCGACGGTGGCCAGGGCGAGTTCCGACTGCGCGGCGATGCTCTCGGCGGTCGATCGGGGTTCCAGCCCCTCCCAGGAGTCCACGACGCACAGGTCGTGTCGACCGTCGGCCGCGGTGCGCAGGAGGAAGGGGATGAGGTCCTCCCGCACCGTGCACGACGCACAGGCGTGGTCGAGTTCCACCTGCTCGCTCCTGCTGGTGCCCGCAGGGTGCCGAACCACTCGGCGCACCACCCCGTCACCGATGTCCCTCATGTCATGGTGCACCGCGATCGATCGAGGGACGGCCCTGAGCAACTCGTCCACGGCCTTCGTTCGCGCCTCTGCGTGCAGGCCGGTGACCAGTGCGATGCGCATCGGGTGCTCCTCTCCTGGGTGTCGCCTCAGTGATGAAAATGAAAACCGTTTCCATACTCTACACAGACCAGGAGGGTGCCCGCCCCGGCGGGCGGGTCGGATCGGGGGGTCATGCGCGTGCTACGGTGCTGATAATCATTTTCATCTGATCGGCTCGCGCTCCCCTGGAGTCCATCTCGTGTACGTAGTGCGAAGTCAACGCCGGGCAGTTCCCCGGGCGCTGGAGGCACCGGGCCGGGCGGTCGACTGACATGGCCAACACACCCAAGTACCGGAAGGCCGTGCTCAGGGCTCTCGACGGCGGCAGCAGGTTCCTGAGCTGTCGTGAGATTCTCCGAGGCATCGAGCGGCAGACGGCACCGGCTTCCACCCCGCCCAGCCTGTCCACCGTCTACCGCACGGTCCACCGGATGTCGCAGGACGGTGAGCTGGACGTGATCCGGTCACCGGAAGGGGAACGCCTCTATCGACGGTGCGCCACATCCGTCCGCCACTACCACCTCTTCTGCCGTCTCTGCGGCGTGGTGGAGGAGATCACCCGGCTCGACGGGATCTCCGACGCGGTGAAGAGCGTCGGGCGGACGAGTGGCTTCGAGTACATCAACCACACCCTCGAACTCACCGGCGTGTGCCCGCGCTGCCGGTGAACCGGCGCTGGGCACGTCTCGGTCAGATCGTGCTACCAGGTCACATCACCGTCGGAGAACCGGCGGTCAACCAGGATTCCTTCGGGCTCGACCGTGGCCCACGCCTCGCCGAGCATGCCCCCGGATTCGGGCGATGAACGGTTCCGCGCGCACTCACGTCGGCGCCTCGTGGCCGGGCGCCGAGCTCACGGGCAGCGTGCGGTCCGGTCAGTCCTGTTCCGGCACCGGAAGGATCTGGACGGGCCACCTGCGGCGGTCTCCGAAGTGGCGCCACTCCCTCGGATAGCCCAGGGAGACCTCCCGGAAGGGGACGCCGTCGTGGACCGTCTGCCGGGGGATGTGCAGGTGACCGTAGACCACCGCGGTCACGTCGGGGCGCAGGTGCCACTTGGCGGTCCGCACGGTGCCGCACCACTGGGCGAACTCCGGGTAGCGCAGGACGTGGGTCGGGTCCTCGACCAGCGGGTAGTGGTTGACGAGGATCTTCGGGGTCTCCGTGTCGCACAGGGCGAGCCTGCGCTCGGACTCGCGCACGCGGGCCTCGCACCACGCCTCCCTGCTCGGATACGGGTCGGGGTGCAGCAGGAACTCGTCCGTGCACACCACGCCCTTCTCCTTCGCCAGGGCCAGCGAGCTCTCCTTGGAATCGGTGCCCGGCGCGAGGAACGAGTAGTCGTAGAGGAGGAAGAGCGGCACCACCTGGGCCGGGCCCCCGTCACCGGTCCAGACGGGGTAGGGGTCCTCCGGGGTGAGCACGCCGAGACGGCGGCACATGTCGACCAGGGCGCGGTACCTCGCCTCGCCTCGGAGCTGGTTCGGGTCGGACGGGTGGGTCCACAGCTCGTGGTTGCCCGGTACCCAGATCACGCGGGCGAAACGGCTGGCGAGTGTGCTGAGGGTCCGTTCGATGTCGGCGAAGACCTCACCGACGTCTCCGGCCACGATCAGCCAGTCTCCCTCGGTCGACGGCGTCAGCTGGTCGACGATGTCCCGGTTCTCGGGATGGGACACGTGGAGGTCGCTGACGGCAAACAACCGGGGGCTGTCGGAGGACCGGGGTGGAAGGGCTGGCACGGAAGACACGGGGAATCCTCACCTTCCTTTCGTCAGACGGCGCGCCGGGGCGGCGGAACAGGGGAACGCTATCGGACCCGGGATCGGTGCGGACGGGCCGCTCCGCGCCGGGGGCGACGGCGAATGATGGTCCCCGCCATTTCCCCTCGACCTCGGGCCGCTTCCGGCGCGTGTCCACGTCGCCCAGGTCCCTGCGGTGAATCGGTCGAAGGAAAGGGCGCCACCGGTCGGCCTGTTCGTGACGAACCGGCTGTTTCCAGGTGAAATCTGGGCACCCGGGGATTCCTTCGGTGGCGATGGCGGACGTGCCTTCACGCAGTTCACGTCATTGAACGGGGACCGTTTCCCAGGTGGGCGAACGGGCCACGACGCCGGTTCACCTCCTACACATCGGTTCGGCTGGCTGATAGGAAGTTCACGCACAGGGCTTCCTCGATCCCCCAGCCGCCCGGAGGCTTTCCATGAATCGCCGGTGGTCGATCCGTTCACGCGCGAGTGCCCTCGTGGCGGCGGGTTCCGTCCTGGTCCTCACCCTCACCCTCACCCCGGTCGCGGGTGCGGCCGACACCCGCGACGACCCCCAGAAGCACACCGGGTTCAGCGAGACCGTCGAGATCCCGCCGGACGGCTCGGTCGCGAGGGCCGACGACCCGGATCCTCGGTTGGAGACGTTCAACTCCGAGCGCCCGGTCGCCCCCGGGGTCACGCTGACCTCGTTCGACGCCTACGGGCCGGACGGGTACACGGGAACGCCCAACTGGCTCCAGGCCGACCTGCTGACCACGGACCTGACCGGCGGTGTCAGCGTCGACTACCTCTTCCCCGGCCAGGTGACCGGTCGGGAGGCCCTGAGCGCCCAGGCCGACCGGGCCGGTGCGGTCGCGGCGGTGAACGGCGACTTCTTCGACATCAACGCCTCCGGAGCGCCGCAGGGCGTGGGGGTCAGGTCCGGTGAGCTGATCCAGTCGCCCATGACCAACGACTACCGGGAGTCCTCCGCCGTCTTCACCCCCGACGGGCTCGGCTCGATCGGTGAGGTGTTCTTCGAGGGCACCATCGAGCTGCCCGACACCACCGCGTCGTTGGACGCGATCAACAAACCGGCGCTGGGCGCCGACGAGATCGCCGCGTTCACCCCGCTGTGGGGGTCCTACTGCCGGTGCCGGGTCGTCGAGGACACCTCGGACACGCGGGAGGTCGTCGTCACCGACGGGGTGGTCACCGAGGTCGTGGAGGAACCGCGCGGAGGTGACATCCCCGAGGACGCCTTCGTCCTGGTCGGTCGTGAGGCCGGTGCCCGGACCCTGGCCGACCTGGCGGTGGGCGATCCGGTCGCCGTCGACTACGACGCGCGCGCCAGCGGTGACCAGGAGATCCACGCCGCCCTGAACGGCCGCCAGATGCTCGTCGTCGACGGCGAGGTGCGGCGGGGTTCGGAGGGTGACAACACCCCGGGCGCGCCGCGCATGGCGATCGGCTTCTCCGAGGACGGCTCGCGGATGTACCTGCTCAGCGTCGACGGACGGCAGCCCTCGTTCGCGGCGGGTGTCGGCCTCGACGAGCTGGGCGAGATGATGGTCGAGGCCGGTGCGCACACCGCGGTCAACCTGGACGGCGGCGGCTCGGCCACCATGGTGGCGCGCACCCCGGGCGCCGACGGGGTGCGGGTGGAGAACCGGCCCTCGGACGGGGCGGAACGCCTCGTGCCCAACGGCCTGGGCCTGTTCGCCCCCGAGGGCAGCGGACGGGTCGACGGATTCTGGGTGGAGACCAGGACCACCCCCGAAAGCGCCGACGGCTCCGGCCACGTCGCACCCGCGCGCACGGACCGGGTGTTCCCCGGACTCACACGGACGCTCACGGCGGCGGGCCACGACGAGACCTACGGGCCCGCCGAGGCGGTGCCGAACTGGCGGTCCGACGACGGCCGGGTCGGCGTGGTGGACCGCGACGGCGTGTTCACCGCCCGTTCCGCCGGGACCGCCACCGTCACGGCCAGCAAGCTCCGCGCCCGGGGCGAGATCGAACTGACCGTCCTGGGCGAGCTGGCGAGGATCCGGACCACGCCCGAACGGCTGGGGTTGGCCGACGCGGAGGCCTCCGCCGTGCTCCAGGTGACCGGCTACGACGCGGACGGGTTCGCGGCGCCGATCGAGCCGGAGGACGTCGAGCTGACCATCGACGAGAGCGTCGCGCGGGTCTCGGTGACCGAGGACGGGCGCTTCGAGGTCCGGGCCGCCACCGAGAGCGGTTCCACGCTCGCCACCGTACGGGTCGGGGACGTCGAGACGACCATGGCGGTCACCGTGGGGCTGGAGGAGGTCGTCGTCGCGGACTTCGAGGACGCGGCCGACTGGTCGTACTTCGGTGAGCGCGCCGACGGCGACGTCGCCGTGGCCGAGGGCCGTCAGGGCAAGGGCGTGCGGCTCACCTACGACTTCACGGCCTCGACCGGAACCCGCACCGGCGGTGTCCTGCCCCCGGGGGAACGGGAGATCCCCGGTCAGCCGCAGGAGCTGCGCGCCTGGGTGCACTCCGAAGGCAACGGGGAGTGGGCCAGCCTCCAGGTCTGGGACGGAGCCGGGCAGCTGGTGCCCGCGCTGCGGGCCGGCCACCTCGACGAACCGGGGTGGCGGCAGCTGGTCTTCGAGGTCCCGCCGGGCACGCAGTACCCGCTGTCGCTCCGTCGCGTCTACTTCGCCGAGACCGAACCCGGCGCGAGCTACGAGGGGGACGTGGTCATCGACGAACTCACCGCCATGGTGCCGCCGTCGGTCGACGTGCCACCCGCCGACCCGGTGGTCGACCCGGTGGTGGCCCCCGGCGCGAAGGTGGCCGCGCAGGACTGGCGGTTCGCCGTCCTGTCGGACGCGCAGTTCGTCGCCCGGGATCCGGACAGCGAGATCGTCGCCTACACGCGGCGGGCGCTCCGGGAGATCCGCGCCAGCGACGCCGAGTTCCTCATCATCAACGGCGACTTCGTGGACGAGGCCGCGCCGGAGGACCTCGCGCTGGCCCGGAGGATCCTCGACGAGGAGCTGGAGGGGGAGCTGCCCTACTACTACGTGCCGGGCAACCACGAGGTCTCCGGGGGCACCCTGGACAACTTCCGGGAGGCGTTCGGTGACACCCACCAGGTGGTCGACCACCACGGCACGAGGTTCCTCCTCCTGGACACGGCGCGGCTCTCCTACCAGGCGAGCGACTGGTCCCAGCTGCGGCTGCTGCGGGATCAGCTGGACGCGGCGGCCGACGACCCCTCGGTGACGTCCGTCGTCGTCGCCCAGCACGTACCCCTCCGCGACCCGCTGCCCACCAAGGCGAGCGAGCTGGCGGACCGCAAGGAGGCGGCCACCGTCGAGAGCTGGTTGTCCGGCTTCCAGGCCGAGACCGGCAAGGGCGCGGCCTTCATCGGAGCGCACGTGGGGATGTTCCACGCGGACCGCGTGGACGGGGTGCCCTACGTCGTGAACGGCAACGTCGGCAAGAACCCCTCGGCCGGTCCCGCCGACGGCGGCTTCACCGGCTGGTCGCTGTGGGGCGTCAACACCGATGGAGAGGAGGACTGGGTGGTGACCGAGCTGCGGCCCCACGTGGACGGGCTGGAGCTGGACGCGCCCGCCTCGGTCGCCGTGGGGGAGCAGGCCGAGGTCACCGCGACGGTGGACAACGACGGCGCCCCGGTGCCGGTCGCCCCACCGGTCAGCGCCGACTGGTTCGGCTCCGACGACGTGCACATCGGATCGGCCGACGACGCCGGGGACGACCACGTCGCCGTGTTCGACCCGTCGATCGGACGGTTCACCGCCCTGGGGGAGGGGACCGTGGAGCTCGGTGTCACCGTGAACGGCGTCACCGAACAGGCCACCGTCGAACTCACGCCCTGACCGGTGGCATGGCGCGGCCCGGCGGATCCGGTCCGCGCCCTCGGTCAGCCGGCGCGGAGGATGAGGGCCAGACGGGTGGTGCGGTCCGGGGCGAGGGTCTCGCGCACGCCGGTCTCCAGGGCTCCCTCGGTGGCGTCGACCACGGACACGTGCCGGGTGGCCCTGGTCAGCGCCGTGTACGCCTGCGGGCGGGACACCGGGACCTGGGGCGGGAAGACCGCCACGACGGCGGGCCAGCGGCTGCCGTGGGCCACGGCCACGCTCACGGCCCAGCCCGGGCGCAGGGCGGCCGGGTCGGTGACGGTGACCCGGGTGCCGTCGGTCAGCTCGATCACGGCCCCCTCGGACACCTCACGCAGGTGACCGGTGTCGCCCGGGCCGTAGCCGGGGCCCTGCGCGGTGAGCACCACGCGGTCGCCCACGTCGAAGCCGCCGTGCGCCCCCGGGCCGGGGTTGAGGCGTTCCTTGCAGGCGGCGTTGAGCGCGCGGGCACCGGCCGGGCCGTCCTCGCGGCACGTGACCACCTGGACCTCGTCGGAGCCGATCCCCAGCGCCCGGGGGATGGAGTCGGTCACCAGCTGCGTGACGCGGTGGGCGGCCTCCTCACCGGAGGCGGCCGGGACCCGTACGACCTCGCGGTCGGGCGCCTCCACCTCGGGCCAGTCGCCCTCGGCGACCGCGCGGGCGAGCACGGCCACGGGGGAGGGCTCGGCGTCGTCGGCCACGACCGCCACGTGCGCGGTGCGTGAGGCGGCCACGTCCACCACCACGCGGCCGGGGGTGGCGGAGGGGGCCTGGTCGGGGTCGGCCAGCAGCACCAGGTGGGCGTCGTCCACGCAGGTCGACACCAGGTCGGCCATCCGGGCCACACCCAGGGACATCGACTCGCAGAGCACCACGATCCCCGCCGGGGAGGAGTCCCCGGACAGCAGGGAGGCCAGGGACCAAGCGCGCACGGGCGGCTCGCCCTCGCCCAGCAGCCGGTCCAGGTCCGCGTTGACGGCGGCCGCGGTGGGCGCGGTGGGGGTCACCACCGCGATCCCCACCTGGCTCTCCCGGGCGATCGCCGCCAGACAGAGCAGGGCCCGGGCGGTCTCGGCCTGGTCGCCGGGGCCGTGGTGCACCACCGTCACCGGGCGCATCGTGGCGGTGAGCAGCGCCTCCCGGGTGGTCTCGGAGATCGCGAGACCGTGCTCCGCGGTGGCGGCGGCCAGGGTCTCCGCGGCGGTCATCGGGTCCATGATCGGCTCGCTGCCGCCGATCAGCCGGAGGAGCTGCTCACCGAGCCGCTGTTCGGCGTGGCCGACGTCGTGCGGGGCGTAGTGGCGCTCGGGGTCGGGCAGGTCCGGTACCTCCGGGACACCGCCCTCCTCGAAGTCGAAGTCGTCGTCGGCCTCGTCGCCGCCCTCGAACAGCGCGATCTCCTCGGCGGCGACCGCGGCCTCCAGCGCGGAGCGGGGGTCGGCGATCCCGAGCTGGCCGACCACCGTGGTCAGCCGCTTCTCCTCGATCGCGGTGTGGCCCCGGCGGGCGGCGGTGCGCAGTGTGTGGCCGACCAGGGCGCCCAGGCGGCGGGGGTCGTCGGGGCGCGCGGCCCCGCCCAGGTGTTTGCGGGCGCAGTAGTCGGCCTGCTCGACGGTCACCTCGGGCAGACGCAGCAGCAGCCAGGGGTTGGCGTCCAGCTCGGCGGCGGGTTGGGGGCCCAGCGCGGACACCAGGCGCGGTGCCAGGGCGTGCGGCGCGCCCATCCGGTCAAGGACGGCTAGGACCTTCTCGACAGCCTCGGACACCGGTTCCCCTCGTCAGGTGGTTCGTGGACTCGGAGGGAGCCTACCGACTCGCGGCGACACGCGGTGTTCGCCGTCCACAGGCTCACGTGTCCCGGGTCACCTGGAGGACGGCGGCGCAGGGGTCGGTGTCGGGGGAGGCCTCCTGCACGGCGGTGGCGGCCCGCCCCGCGGCGGCACGGAAGAGCGCCCGGGTGTCGGCGTCCAGTCCGCCCAGCAGCCGTTCCTCCACGTGCTCGACCAGTTGGTCGGCCCTGGCCAGGACCTCGGCGCCGTGGTCGGTGGAGCACACCCTGCGCACCCGGCGGTCGGCCGGGTCGGCCCGGCGCCGGACCAGGTCGGCGGCCTCCAGGTCGTCGATGAGGTACGTCATCACGCTGCGGTCGATGAGCAGGCGTTCGGCCAGAGCCGCCTGGGTGGGGGCGTCTCCCCTGGAGGCGGCGGCCAGCACGTGGTAGCCGCGGCTGCCGTGCGGGAGGTCGTCGAGGGCCGCCTCCACGTGCTCGTGCCAGCGGCGCAGCAGCACGGCCAGGGACCAGCCCAGGTTGTGGTCCCCGGTGCCGGTGTCGGGCTCCGGCGTGGTGGGTGTCATGGCCCGAGATTACCAGGAATAGGTGTTGAGCCAGATAAGTTGGTCTGAACATCATTTGCCGCACAAACGATCCCCGGGAGACCAGGCCATGCCCGACTACGGACACCCCCTGGAGTTCGGCACCTTCCTCACGCCGACCGCCCAGGACCCCGACCGCGTGGTCGGGCTCGCGGAGCTCACCGAAGCCGCCGGGCTGGACCTGGCCACCTTCCAGGACCACCCCTACAACCCGGACTTCCTCGACACCTGGACCCTGCTGAGCTGGGTCGCCGCCCGCACCGAACGCCTCCGTGTCTCCGGAAACGTGGTCAACCTGCCCCTGCGTCCGCCCGCCGTCCTGGCCCGCGCCGCCGCCAGCCTCGACCGCCTCTCCCAGGGCCGCTTCGAGCTGGGCCTCGGCGCCGGGGGCTTCTGGGACGCCATCCACGCCATGGGCGGCGGACGCCGCACCCCCGGCCAGTCCGTGGACGCCCTCTCCGAGGCGATCGACCTCATCCGCGCGGTGTGGGACACCGACGCCCGCGGCGGGGTGCGCCTCCAGGGTGAGCACTACTCCGTCCACGGCATGAAGCGCGGCCCCGAGCCCGCCCACGACATCGGGATCTGGCTGGGCGCCTACAAGCCCCGCATACTCCGCCTGGTCGGCGCCAAGGCCGACGGCTGGCTGCCCAGCCTCGGCTACGTCCAGCCCGAGGACCTGCCCGGGCTCAACGCGACCATCGACGACTCCGCGCGCGAACACGGCCGCGACCCGCGGCAGATCCGCCGTCTGATCAACCTGACGGGCGCCGCGTTCTCCCCGGTCGGCGGCGGCTTCCTCCAGGGGCCGCCCGAACAGTGGGTCGAACAGCTGCTGCCCCTGGCCCTGGAACACGGGTTCGCCACGTTCGTGCTGCCCACCGACGATCCGCGCACCATCGACACCTTCGGACAGGAGGTGGCCCCCGCCCTGCGCGAGGCGGTCGAACGCGCACGCGCCACCGCCGGGACCCCCACCGGACCGGTCCGCCCCGCCGCCGCCCTCACCGCCCGCCGCACCGGCATCGACTACGACGCCGTCCCGCACGCCCTGCGCGACACGGCGGTCGAACCCGGCGACAAGGGGTACGCGAAGGTCCGGCACGGGTACATGCAGCGGGGCCGCCCCGGGCTCGTGCTCCGCCCCACCGAGCCCGACCAGGTGGCCGAGGCCCTGGCCTACGCCCTCGAACAGGACGCGCCGCTCAACGTACGCAGCGGCGGACACGGCATCAGCGGCCGCTCCACCAACGACGGCGGCGTGGTCGTCGACCTCGGCCGGATGAACGAGGTGGAGGTCCTGGACGCCGGTTCCGGCCTCGTCCGGCTCGGCGCGGGCGCCCGCTGGGGCGAGGTCGGCTCGGTCCTGCACCAGCACGGCCTGGCGATCAGCTCCGGCGACCACGGGGGAGTGGGGGTCGGCGGGCTCGCCACCACCGGGGGCCTCGGGTACATGTCCCGCGCCCACGGGCTGACCATCGACCGCCTCACCGCGGTCGAGCTGGTCACCGCAGGCGGCGACCTGCTGAGGGTGGACGCCGAGCACCACCCCGACCTCTTCTGGGCGGTGCGCGGCGCCGGGGCCAACTTCGGCGCGGTCACCTCCGTGGAGGCGGTCGCGGCACCGGTCCGGGACGTCGTCCTCGGCCAGTTCGCCTACGACGCCTCGGACACGGCGGCCTTCCTCCGCACCTGGGGCGAGGTGGCCGAGTCCGCGCCGCGCGAGGTCACCGCCTTCCTCACCCTGGGACAGGCCCGGGGCGGCCAGGGACCCGTGGCACAGGCCATGGTCGTGTTCGCCGGGGACGACACCGACGCGGCCGTCCAGGCCCTGGAACCCTTCCTCAAGGTCGGCCCGGTCCTGGACCAGCGCGCGCAGGTCGCCCCCTATCCGGCGGTCCTGGTCGGGCACGCCGGTCCCCACGAGGGCGGCGGGACACCGGTCGCCCGATCGGCGCTGCTGGAGCACGTCACCGACGAGTCCGCCGAGGCCATGGCCCGGGCGCTCGCCACGGGCGACGCCTACTTCATGCAGCTGCGCCAGGTCGGCGGGGCGGTCAACGACGTCGCGGCCGACGCCACCGCCTACCCGCACCGCTCGGCCCAGTTCTCCCTGGCCGCCATGGGGCGCCGTGCCGAACCCCTCGACCGCCGCTGGGCGGAGCTGGGTGAGGCGGCGCGGGGGCTCTACCTGAGCTTCGACACGCGCACCGGCCCCGAGGTCCTGGCCCAGGCGTTCCCCGAACCGGCGCTGGGACGCCTGCGGGCGCTCAAGGCCGTGTACGACCCGGACCACGTCTTCGACCAGAACTTCCCGATCCCGCCCGGTTCCTGAGCCCGGGCGCGGCGGGCCCGGGCCCTCAGCGCTCGGGTCCGGCGGTGGCGTCGTCCAGGGCGTCGCGGATCTTCGGCGGAAGGCGCACGCTCTCCACGGACAGGATCTCCTCCAGCTGGGAGAGCGTACGCGGACCCACCACGGCGGAGGCCACCCCGTCCTGGTCGCGGGCCCAGCTCAGCGCCACCGCGAGCGGCGACACCCCCAACCCCTCGGCGGCCGTGCACACCGACTCCACCACCCTGCGGCTGCGGTCGTCGAGGTAGGGCTCCACATAGGGCGCCATGTGCGGGAAGGCGGCGCGCGAGTCCGCCGGGACCCCGTTGCGGTACTTCGCGCTGAGCACGCCCCGACCCAGCGGGGACCAGGCGATCACGTGCGCCTCGCTGGCCGCCGCGGCCGGGCGCAGCGCGTGGTCGGCGCCCCGGTTGAGCAGTGAGTACTCCGTACCCGCGCTCACCAGCGGCACCCGTCCGGGCTGGGCGCGCTGCCAGGTCGCCAACGTGGCGAACTGCCAGGCCTTGAGGTCGCCCGTGCCCACGTAGCGGGCCTTGCCCGAGGTGACCGCCGTCTCCATCGCGGACAGCGTCTCCTCGGGAGGCGTACGCGGGTCGAACACGTGCAGCTGCCACAGGTCCACGTAGTCCGTCTGGAGGCGCCGCAGCGAGGCGTCCAGCGACGCCAGGAGGTGGCGCCGGGAACCGTCCACCGGCCGGTACGCCTCCGGCGTGTGCCCGCTCTTGGTGGCCACCACCACGTCCTCGCGGCGCACCGTCCCGCGCAGGAGCCGCCCGAGGATCCGCTCGCTCTGGCCGCCCGTGTAGATGTCCGCCGTGTCCACGAGCGTGCCACCCGCGTTCACGAAGGCGGTGAGCTGCTGCCCGGCCTCCTCCTCAGAGGTGTCGTTTCCCCAGCTCATCGTGCCGAGGGCGGTACGAGACACCCAGAGCCCTGATCTGCCCACCTGTCGCTGTTCCATGCGGCGGAGATTACCGTGTTCATCGGAAGTAGGCCCTGGGTACATCTTCGCTGCGTACTGTCGGTGAGGGCCGGACCAGCGCCGACGCGTCCTCTCGTCACGCGGGCCGTCCGGGCCGTCACCCCATCTGGTTCGTGTCCGTGCCCCCGAGGCTCGGACCCGTCACGAAAGTCCGTACCGAGTGTCCATCTTCGAGGCGGTCGTTCTCGGCCTCATCCAAGGACTCACCGAGTTCCTGCCCGTATCCTCAAGCGCCCACCTGCGCGTCTTCGCGGCCTTCTTCGGCTGGTCCGACCCGGGTGCGGCCTTCACCGCCGTCAGCCAGATCGGCACCGAACTCGCGGTGGTCGTGTACTTCCGCAAACGGGTGTGGGCGATCATCTCCGTGTGGTGCAGATCCCTGGTCGACCGGGACCTGCGCGGCGACGTCAACGCCCGCATGGGCTGGTACATCATCCTCGCGACCATCCCCATCGGTGTCCTGGGCCTGCTCTTCGAGGACCAGATCGACGGTGTCTTCCGCGACCTGCGCCTCATCGCCCTCACCCTGATCCTCTTCGGCCTCCTCCTGGGCGCCGTCGACCACTTCGCCCGCAAGCAGAACGAGCTGGAGGACCTCACCCTCGGCCGGGGCGTGACCTTCGGTCTGTTCCAGACCCTCGCGCTGATCCCCGGTGTCTCCCGTTCGGGCGCCACCATCACCGGCGGCCGCCTGCTCGGCTTCTCCCGACCGGCCGCGGCCGAGTTCGCGTTCCTGCTCGCCATGCCCGCCGTGTTCGCCTCGGGCCTGTACAAGATGCTCGACATCGGCGGCAACGAGTACGCGGGCTGGGGCGCCACGATCGTCGGCACCCTGGTCGCCTTCGTGATCGGCTACGTGGTCATCGCCTGGCTGATGAAGTTCATCACCACGCACAGCTTCATGCCGTTCGTGTACTACCGCATCGCCCTGGGCGTGCTCATCATCGTGCTGGTCACCACCGGGGCCCTCTCCCCGCAGGGCGGAGCCGGGGTCGGATAGCCGCTCCCGTCCGCCCGCGTTCCGGGCGTCCCAGGACGTTCCGCACCCCGGGGCGGGCCACCGGCCACGGTGGCCCGCCCCGAGGGTCGGGGCGACCTACCCTGGTGCCATGGCCACACCCGCAGACACCCCAGCCGACGCCCCCGCGCCCGAGGCGATCACCCTCCTGCTCGTCCGGCACGGCATGACCGACGCCACCGGGCCGCGACTGGCCGGCCGCGCGTCCGGCGTCCACCTCAACGACGTGGGCCGCGACCAGGCCTCCCGCCTGGCCGATCGACTGGCGGGGCTGGCCCCCGCCGCGCTCGTGTCCAGCCCGCTCGAACGCTGCCAGGAGACGTCCGAGGCCATCGCGGAGCGCCTGGGCACCTCCGTCACCACGGACGACAGGTTCGTCGAGTGCGACTACGGGAGCTGGACCGGCCGCTCCCTCACCGAACTGGCCGCCGAACCCCTGTGGCGGGTGGTCCAGGACCACCCCAGCGCGGCCCGCTTCCCCGGCGGGGAGGCCCTGGCCACGACCTCCGCCCGCGCCGTGGAGGCGGTCCGGGACTGGAACGGCCGACTGCTCGAACAGGCCCCGCCCGGCTCCGCCCCTCCCGTGTACGTCGTGTGCGGCCACGGCGACGTGATCAAGGCGATCGTCGCCGACGCCCTGGGCATGCACCTCGACCTCTTCCAGCGCCTGCGCGTGGACCCGTGCTCGGTCACCTCCATCACCTACACGCGGACCCGGCCCTTCCTGAACAAGCTCAACGACACCGGGGAGCCCCTGGCCGGGGCCCTGCCCACGGCGGCGGAGACCCGGGGCGACGCGGCCGTCGGCGGCGGAGCGGGACAGACGGCCGGGACCGAGGACGGGACGCCCCGCCCCTGACCGTGGGCGTATCGCACCGTGTCACCGTCATCCCTTAGGGTGCTACCCATGCCCGTCTTTCAGTTCAATCCGCCGGAACGGTTCGTCGCCGGGACCGTCGGCCAGCCTGGGGACCGCACCTTCTTCCTCCAGGCCGTCGGTGAGGGTCGCATCACCAGCGTCGCGCTGGAGAAGTCCCAGGTGGAGGCCCTGGCCACCCGTATCGAGGAGTTGCTGGAAGAGGTGCACCGCCGCTTCGGAGCGCCGCCGGACGACGTCGCCCCGCCCGAGGACGACGGCCCGCTGGAACAGCCCATCGAGCAGGACTTCCGCGTGGGCACCCTCGCACTGGCCTGGGACGCCGAAGTGGCCCGGGTCATCATCGAGGCCCAGGAGATCGACGAGACCGCCACCGAGGAGCTGGTCGAGGACGACGAAGAGGAGGAGCTGGAGGTCTTCGCGGAGGAGGCACCCGCCCACCGCGACGTCCTGCGCGTCTACCTCAGCCCCGGCGAGGCGCGCGCCTTCGCCGGACGCGCCCTGAAGGTCGTCTCCGCCGGGCGCCCCGACTGCCCGCTCTGCGGACGTCCGCTCGACCCCAACGGCCACATCTGCGCGCGCCAGAACGGCTACCGCCCGGACCGTCTCGTCTGAGGCACCTCGTGGACGACGACACCTGCGGCTCCCCGACCGCCGAACCACCGCCGACGGTGACCACGGCGGCCTTCGGCGGGCTCACCCCGGACGGGGGGCTGGACCTCCTGCGCCGGGGGGAGATCACCGTGGAGGGGCGCCTGACGGCGGCCTCCAACGCCACCCTGTACTGCACGGTCTCCGACGGTGCCCGTTCGGCCGTGTGCGTGTACAAGCCGGTGGCGGGGGAGCGGCCCCTGTGGGACTTCCCCGACGGCACGCTCGCCGGTCGTGAGGTGTCGGCCTACGCGGTCTCCGAGGCGCTCGGCTGGTCCGTGGTGCCGCCCACCGTCCACCGCGACGGCCCCTACGGCGAGGGCATGGTCCAGCTGTGGGTGCACGGCGACACCACCGTCGACCTCGTCGCGCTCTCCCGGGAGACCGAGCACCCGGGGCTGCGCCGGATGGCCGTCCTGGACGCGGTGATCAACAACTCCGACCGCAAGATCGGCCACCTGCTGCCCACGCCCGAGGGGCACCTGTACGGCTGCGACCACGGGGTGTCCTTCGCGGAGGACTACAAACTGCGCACGGTCCTGTGGCAGTGGCAGGGGCAGCCCCTCACCGACGAGGCACTGATCTCCCTGGCCTCCCTGCGCACCCGGCTGCGCGCCCCGGACGACCCGCTCAGCGCCACTCTGGCCTCCCACCTGACCGGACCCGAGGCCTACGCGGTGCGCGAACGCGTGGACCTGCTCATCCACCACGGCATCCACCCCTACCCGGCCCCCGACTGGCCCTCCGTCCCCTGGCCGCCCGTGTGACCGGTGTGAGCAGTCTCAACTGCCCAACACGCGGATACCGGTCGGTAGGAATGGCGCCTTAGTGGTCCGTACCTGCACAATGGGGCACGTGAGCAACGAGTGGAACTACCTTTTCGACATGGACGGCGTGCTCGTACGCGAGGAGCACCTGATCCCGGGAGCGGACACGCTCATCGCGGAGCTGCGCGAGCAGGGGACCCCGTTCATGGTGTTGACGAACAACTCCATCTACACCCCCCGCGACCTGAGGGCGCGACTGCTCAACACCGGGCTGGACATCCCCGAGGAGTCCATCTGGACCTCCGCGCTGGCCACGGCCCAGTTCCTCCAGACCCAGCGCCCCGGCGGCTCGGCCTACGTGGTCGGTGAGTCGGGTCTGACCACCGCCCTGCACAACGTGGGCTACGTGATGACGGAGCGCGACCCGGACTACGTGGTGCTGGGGGAGACCCGCACCTACAGCTTCGAGGCCATCACGCGGGCGATCCGACTGGTGCGCAACGGCGCCCGGTTCATCGCCACCAACCCCGACGAGACCGGGCCCAGCGCCGAGGGCCCGCTGCCCGCGACCGGCGCGGTCGCCGCGCTGATCGAGAAGGCCACCGGCCGCCGCCCCTACTTCGTGGGCAAGCCGAACCCCCTCATGATGCGTTCGGCGCTGCGCCGGATCGGCGCGCACTCGGAGAACACCCTCATGGTCGGTGACCGCATGGACACCGACGTCCTCAGCGGCCTGGAGGCCGGCCTCCAGACCGTCCTGGTGCTCACGGGCATCTCCGGCCGCGACACCGCCGACCAGTTCCCCTACCGGCCCACCCGGGTGCTCGGGTCGGTCAAGGAGCTCGTGGGCCACACCCAGGACCCCTTCGGCACCGAGGCCTGACCGGACCCGGACACGACGACGGGGGCGGTGGACCATGTCCACCGCCCCCGTATCCGTCGTGGGGCAGGCCGTCGGGCCGTCCCAGGGGTCAGGCGCTCTGCCGCTGCTTGGCGATCTCCTCGACCTTCGCCGCCTCTTCGCGGCGACGGGCGCGGAGCAGTTCCAGCCGCTCGGCGAGAACCTCCTCCAGATCCTCCATGCTGCGGCGTTCCAGCAGCATGTCCCAGTGGGTGCGGACCGGTTTGGTGTTCTTGGGTTCCTCGCCGCCGCCGTCACGGCGCAGTGCGCGGTCGCCGCAGAAACGGCATTCCCATTCGGCGGGGATTTCGGCCTCGGTCGCGAAGGTGACCGAGAAGCGGTGACCCCGGGTACAGTCGTAGGTGACTTCCTGCCGGGGAGCCAGGTCGGTGTTGCGGTCGTTCTCGTAGCTCGTCGCCCCGAGCCGTGTGCCGCGAAGTGCTCGCTCGGCCATCGTGTGGGTGCCTCCAGGCGCTTGTGCGGTCTCGCGGGGTGTAACGCGTCGGTCCACGTCAAGATTCCCCACTGACCTGAGGTCGAACCTCCCGGGCGGACGCGGGAGCCCGCCCGCGCCACGAGGGCCCGCCTCACCGAGCCCCTCCGGTGGTTGTGACCTGCACCACTCTAGGGGTCCGGGTGTCGAAGTCCGCGCACCCACCCCGACACACCCGACCCCCGCCTCCGGGCCCGTGGCCCGCGACCCCTCCGTGCGGTACCCGGTCCGGTGTGGTCCGAGGTTCCCGAGGTCGGGGACGCGGATATTCGGGCGGGTCCGTATTCGCACGTCGGCGCGGTTAGAGGAAAGGCGCCCGGGGATTCGGTCGGCGTTCCCCCGGGATTCTCCGGGCGGTCGCTTCGCACTCCGGTCCGGTGATGTATCGCCCCCCGTGCGGTATCGCTGGCTTTGTCTGATAACTCCGGTAATTGTCATTGTTCTGACATGGGAGACAGTTGAGTCAAGTGGTATCTTTGCTCGCTGTGTGAACAAAGGGCAGGTTGAGGGCCTTGCGACCGCCTATGTAACACAACAGTGCACGTGGGCCGAGGATGCCCGTTCGGCGTGCCCTTCGGCGTGTACAAAGAGTGAGGACGTGTCCGGACATGGAGCACCATGACTGACCAGACCCCCCGTCCCGACGGAGCGCCGCCCCAGGGGTCGACCACCCCGCGCTGGCTGCTCGTCCTGGTACCGGCCCTGCCCGCCTGGGGGTGGGCGCTCTGGGCGGCCCGGCCCGACGGGTGGGCCCCGGTCCTGACCGCCGGAGGGATCGCGCTCCTGCTGATCCTCGTCCTGGCGCTCCTCCTGGGACGCCGCGACCGCGAGGCCGCCGAGCTGCGGGCCCGCGTCGAACGGGCCCACGCCGAGACCGCGGCGCTCTCCACCCGGCTCCTGCCCCGGATGGTCGAGCGGCTGCGCGCCGGTGACTCCGCCGACACCGTCCTGCACCGGATGCCCGAGGTGGCGGACCCCGCGATCTCCGCCGCCCTTCGGAGCGTGGCCACCGAGATCTCCGCCTCCGAGCGCCGCCGCTCCGCCGCCATGGCCGCGTGCGCGACGGCCGCCGGACGTGTCCAGGCGCTGTCCACCACCATGCTCGCCGACCTGCGCCGCATGCAGGAGCGCCACGGCGACGGCGACGCCGGGGCCGACGTCCTCGGTGACCTCATGCAGCTGGACCACACCACCGCGCAGACCGGGCGGGTCGCCGACAGCATCGCGATCCTCACCGGCGCGCGGTCGGGCCGCCGCTGGGGCCGGGCCATCCCCATGGAGAGCGTCCTGCGCGGCGCCATGGGCCGCATCGGCGCCTACCAGCGCGTGCGCACCCACAGCGTCACCAACCTGGCGGTCGCCGGGTTCGCCGCCGAGGGCGTCATCCACGCCCTGGCCGAGATCCTCGACAACGCGGCCAAGTTCTCCCCGCCCACCGCCGAGGTCCACGTCCACGTGGAGGAGGTCCAGGCCGGGATCGCCGTCATGGTCGAGGACGGCGGCCTCGTCATGGGTGAGGAGGCACTGCGCCGGGCCCGCGCCGCGGTGAGCGACGGCCTCGACATCACCACCATCTCCGGGACCCGCCTGGGACTGTCGGTCGTGGGCCGCATCGCCCAGCGCTACGGTCTCGAAGTCTCCTTCCGCTCCTCCTCCAGGGGCGGCACCGCCGTGGTCCTGCTCCTGCCGCAGCGCATCGTCAAACCGCTGCCCGCCAGCGTCCCCGCACAGCCGATCACCGTTCCCGAGCCCTCCTCCCGCGAGACGGCGGCCCCTTCCGCCGACACGGCCCCCGCCCCCAGGGCGGACAGCGGACTGCCCATGCGCCGCCGGGGCCGGTCCCTCGCGGCGGCGGAACGCAACCGGCCCGCCCCCAAGGAGGCCGGCCCCCGCACCCCGTCCCAGGGGTTCGGCGCGTTCCGCTCCGCCGTGCGCGGCCAGGAGACGACCGACTCACCGAAGGAAACATGATGGACCTCAAGACGCTGACCTGGCTGCTCGAAGGCCTGCTGGAGCGCACCCCCGGCACCCGACACGCTCTCGTGCTCTCCCGGGACGGCCTCAAGCTGTGCCACACCGCCGGGTTGGGCAACGACAGCGCCGACCACCTGGCCGCGATCGCGGCCGGGGTGCAGAGCCTGGCGCACAGCGCCTCGGTGGAGTTCGGTGACGGCCGCGGCGGGGTCCGGCAGGCGATGGCCGAGTTCTACGGCGGCCTCCTCTTCATCGTCGAGGCGGGGCACGGCACCCACCTGGCGGTCATCACCAACGGTGAGGCCGAGCCCGGGCTGGTCGGCCACAACATGAACGAACTGGTCGAGCAGATGGGCGAGCACCTCACCACGCCGTCCCGAGTCGGAGCCGAAGCGGAGTGAGCCCGTACCGACGGGAGAGCCCCGACCGGCTCTACATCATCACCTCGGGCCGCAGCCGTGGCGCCGACGACTCCCTGGACGCCGTCGCCCTCATCGTCGCGGAGAGCGCGCCGGTCCCCGGCATGCAGTCCGAACACGCCGCCATCCTGCGCCTGTGCGTGAGCCCCATGGCGGTGGTGGAGGTCGCGGCCCACCTGCGCCTGCCCGTGGCGGTCACGCGGATCCTGCTCACCGACCTCCTTGACACCGGCCGGGTCACCGCCCGCCACCCGGCCCCGGCGCCCTCACCGGCGCACCCCCTCGCCTCCCCGGACGTGTTGGAGAAGGTGCTCGTTGCACTCCACAACCTCTGAACCCGCTCGCACCGACCAGCCGGTCACCCCGCTGGCCGACAGCACCGAACAGGCCCTGAAGATCGCCGTGGTCGGCGGCTTCGGGGTCGGCAAGACCACCATGGTCAGCTCCGTCAGCGAGATCCGCCCGCTGACCACCGAGGAGACCATGACGCGCGCCGGGGCGGGCATCGACGACCTGGAAGGGGTCGAGGGCAAGCGCACCACCACCGTGGCCTTCGACTTCGGCCGCATCACCCTCGACGCCACCTCGGTCCTCTACCTGTTCGGAGCGCCCGGCCAGGAGCGCTTCTGGTTCCTGTGGGACCGGCTGTTCACCGGCGCACTGGGCGCGGTCGTCCTGGTCGACACCCGGCGCCTGGAGGACTGCTTCTACGCGATCGACCGCCTGGAGGACCAGGGCACGCCCTTCGTGGTGGCGCACAACGACTTCGGTGCGTCCGAGCACTCCCTGGAGGACGTGCGCACCGCCCTGGATCTGGACCCGCGCATCCCCCTGCTCCGCTGCGACGCCCGCGAGCGCGACTCGGCCAAGAAGGTGCTCATCGCCCTGGTGGAACACGTGCGTTCCCTGATCACGGAAGGTGCCTGATGACCGGCTGCCCCGTCCAGCTGTACGGCCCCGAGTTCCAGTCCGACCCGGGCGGCCTCTACGAGAGGATGCGGGCCGAACACGGGCCGGTCGTCCCCGTACGCATGGAGGGCGACGTCCCCGCGTGGCTGGTCGTCGGCTACCGGGAACTGCACCAGGTCATGAACGACACGACGACGTTCGCGCGCAGCTCCAGCCGCTGGAACTCCTGGCACCTGGTCCCCGCCGACTGGCCGATGCTGCCCATGGTGATCGAGTTGCCGTCGGTGCTCTACTCCGAGGGCGCCGAGCACCGCCGCCGCACCGGCGCGCTCAGCGACGCCCTGTCCGGTACCGACCTGCACGAGCTGCGCACCACCACCGCGCGGATGGCCGACCGGCTCATCGACGCCTTCTGTTCCACCGACGGCACGGAACTGCGCACCTCCTACACGGCGCGGCTGCCCGCCCTCGTGCTCAGCTGGATGTACGGGCTGGACGACCCGCGCGGCGACCGCCTCGCCGACGACATGAACACCATGATCGACGGGGGCCCCGACGCCATGGTCGCCCAGCAGGCGCTGATGGCCGCCATGGGGGAGCTCGTGGCGGAGCGCCGCGCCAGGCCCGGGCCGGACGTCGTCTCCCGGCTGCTCGGCCACCCCGCCGCGTACAGCGACGAGGAGGCGATCCCCGAGCTCATCGTCCTGCTGGGCGGCGGCAACCAGCCGACGGCCGAGTGGCTGGGCAACGCGCTGCGGCTGATGTTCACCGACGACCGCTTCGGCGCGTCCATCGCCGGTGCGCGCAACAGCGTGCAGGAGGCCCTCAACGAGGTCCTGTGGGAGGACACCCCCACCCAGATCCACGCGGGACGCTTCGCCGCGCACGACGTGGAGCTGGGAGGCCAGGTCATCCGCCAGGGGGACATGGTGCTTCTCGGGATCTCGGGCGCCAACCGGGACCCCCTCGTGCGCTCCACCGCGGGCCGGATCGGTGACCGCGGCAGCCAGGCCCACCTGTCGTTCTCGCACGGACCACACCAGTGCCCCTACCCGGCGCGGGAGATCGCGGAGATCATCGCCGTCACCGGCGTCGAGGTGCTGGTGGACCGGCTCCCCGACATCGAACTGGCCGTCCCCGCCGAGGAGCTGCGCTGGCGCCCCTCGCCGTGGGTGCGGGGGGTCGCCTCCCTGCCCGTGACCTTCACCCCGACCGATCCCTACGGGGGCCACTGACGGCTCCCGGCCCTCGTGTGCCCCGATCCCCGCGTCCTCCCCACCATCCCCCGAACCGACCCGAGGAGTGCACCGATGCCCTGTCCCGTTCAGCATGGAACCGACGCAACCGTCACCCTGGACCCCTACGTCACGAACCTGCGCGCCGAACGCGAGATTCTCCACGCCGCCGGTCCGGTCACCCGCGTGGAGCTGCCCGACGGGGTGACCGCCTGGGCCGTCACCCGCCACGAGGCCGCCCGCGCGGCGCTCACCGACCCGCGCCTGGTGAAGGACATCGCTCACTGGGACGACTACCAGCAGGGCCGGATCCCCGCGACGTGGCCGCTGATGAGCACCATCCCGCCCACCCCGACCAACCTCCTGGGCACCGACGGCGCCGAGCACAAGCGCCTGCGCCTGCTCACCGCCAAGGCGTTCTCGGCCCGGCGGGTGGAGCGCCTGCGTCCCCGTGTCCACGACCTGACGGTCCAGCTCCTGGACGCTCTGGAGGCCGGGGCGCACGAGCCGCTGGACCTCAAGGACGAGTTCGCCTTCAAACTGCCGATGAGCGTGATCGGTGAGCTCTACGGCGTGGACGCGGCCGAGCACGGCTACCTGCGCGACATGTACGTGAAGTTCTTCAGCGCGGTCACCGGCCCCGAGGAGTTCCTGGAGACCTACGCGACCCTGGAGCGCTACTACGAGGGCATGATCGCGGCCAAGCGCGCCAACCCGGGCGACGACCTGACCACCGAACTCCTCAACACCGGGGAGGACGGCGACGCGCTCACCGACCTGGAGGTGCGCGGAACCCTCCAGGTGGTCGTGGCGGCCGGGCACGAGACCACCGTCAACCTGCTGTGCAACGCCGTGCGCGCCCTGCTGGCCCACCCCGAGCAGTTCGACCTGGTCAAGGAGGGCAGGGTCGGCTGGGACGCGGTCGTGGAGGAGACCCTGCGCTTCGACCCGCCCACCTCCAACATGGTCTTCCGGTTCGCCACCGAGGACGTGGAGCTCGGCGGTCGGACCATCCGCAAGGGCGAGGCCCTGATGACCTCCTACGGCGCGATCAGCCGCGACCGCGACGAGCACGGCGAGGAGCCGCACCCGGACACCTTCGACCTGACCCGGGAGAAGGGGCGCCACATGTCCTTCGGGTACGGGCCGCACGTGTGCCCGGGCTCCCACCTGGCCCGCATGGAGGGGCAGATCGCCCTCCCGCTGCTGTTCGAGCGCTTCCCCGACCTGCGGCTCGCCGTCCCGGACGAGAAGCTGGAGAACCACCCCTCCATCGTGGTCAACAGCCTCAAGGAGCTGCCGGTCCTGCTGCGTCCGAGGGACTAGGCGGAGTCTCCCGGGGCGCTCCGGAACGGAGCGGCCCCGGGTCGGTCACGGCGGCCGGGGCACCGGACACACTGGCTAGCCTGAGACCCGTCCGCCCCCCACACCGACGGGATCCCCATGGCCAACGACCACACGCGTGCCACCCCCTCGCGACTCCGACTGGACACCACCGTCCCCCAGTCGGCCCGCGTCTGGAACTACTGGTTGGGAGGGAAGGACAACTACCCGCCCGACCGGGCCGTCGGGGACGAGATCCGCCGTACCAACCCCCACATCGTGGAGATCGCCGTCGCCGCCCGCGCGTTCCTGGTCCGCGCGGTCACCCACCTCACCCGCGACGTCGGGGTCCGCCAGTTCCTTGACGTCGGTACCGGCCTGCCCACCGCGAACAACACCCACGAGGTGGCCCAGGCGATCGCGCCCGAGTCACGCATCGTCTACACCGACCACGACCCGCTCGTGCTGGCCCACGCCCGCGCCCTGCTCGTGGGCACCCCCGAGGGCGCCACCGACTACGTCGACGCCGACCTGCGCGAACCGGAGCACATCCTGCGGGAGGCCCGCAGGACCCTCGACTTCGACCAGCCCGTCGCCCTGATGCTCATGGGGATCGTCGGCCACATCACCGACGACGACGAGGCGTACGCGCTCGTCCGCCGACTCGTGGAGGCGCTGCCCTCCGGCAGTTACCTCGTGCTGTACGACGACACCAACGTGATCCACACCGAGACGATGGACGCGATGGTGCGGCACTGGAACGAGAGCGGCCAGAACCCGCGCGTGAACCGCACCCCGGAGAGGATCGCGCGGTTCTTCGAGGGGCTGGACCTGCTGGAGCCGGGTGTGGTGTCGGTGACCCGCTGGCGCCCCAACGAGGTCGAGGTGGGCCAGGTCGTCGAGGTGGACGACTTCTGCGGGGTGGCCCGTAAGCCCTGACCACGCTTGAAACGGGAACCGGGGTCCCGACACGTGTCGAGACCCCGGTCGTGTGGCCGTGGCGGCGTCCGATGGCACCTCGCGAGGTTCTCGGGGGCCGGGGGTCGTCCTCCGTCACACGGTGAAGAGATCGGTATCCGTACCTCAAGGGATGGTCCATGCTGTCCGCTGGAGGCCGGTCACGAACGCGGTGAGGAACGAGGACCGTAGGTGGAGAACGAGTCGCGGGTCGCCAGCCGGGTCCGGCCGGAGGCGGTGAGCTGGGTTGGTCTGGGGCTGGTCTGCGGCGGAATCCTGCTCGCGGCCATCGACGTGGTGCGGTTCCCCCTCATGGAAGAGAGGTTGACGACTCCCGACGGCGGCCTCTGGTGGTTGTCGGCCGTGTTCCAGCCGACGGAACACGGTCGCCGATGCTTTCCCGACCACACCCGCCCCGGTACCCAGCGGTGTCAGCGAGGTCGCTTGGGAGTGGGAGGCACCGCAGGGCGTGTCCGCGCAAGGCGTGGAACCGGGAGTGGTGCAATCCCTGGGGATCGGTGGTCGCTCCGGCCCTGACGCGTGTGATGGGCCAAAAACGGTCATCGATCCCTTTGGAGGCCCAGATCGCGAGCTGTCACGACCAGGATGATGCATCGCGTTCGGTAGGACGCGGTCACTTGTGGCAATGAACAGAATGCTCGCGACACGAGGCTGATGGAAGTCGTATCACCCCAGAGGAAGGTCGCGTTTCACAAGAGCGGTGGGACCGGCGCGAATCCGAACGAGGCGTGACAGGGCGGTGAGGACGCCGAGGCCCTGGCCCTCTGCCCGCAGCAGAAAGGGCGTCCGCGCCCGGCCGACCTCCCCTACGGTGAGGCGATCCAACCCCGAGAAGCCGTAGGAGTGCGTATGGACGCGATCACCGGTACAGCCGCAGGTGTGCCCTTCACGGCCCTCCCGCCGTCCGGGACGGGCGACGGCCCCGCGCGGTTGATCGTGACCTGGCACATGCTGGACGCGCCCCGCACCGACGCGGCCTTCGCGGCGGCACTGCCCATGGCCGGTGTCCCTTCCTGGCGGGTCCACCTGGGTATGCCGCTGTGCGGTCCGCGGATGCTCGGGGGCAGTCTCGACAGACACGTCGAACTCGCTCGCGAGGACATCCTGTTGGCGTACTTCGGCCCGATCATCCGCCAGGCCGTGGAGGAGTTCCCGGCCGCGCTGGCCGAGCTGCGCCGTCAGCTACCGGTGGACGACCAGCCCATCGGTGTCCTCGGCGCTTCGCTCGGCGGGGCGGTGGCGCTTCAGGTCCTCACGGCCCCGCCGACTCCGATCGGGGCGGTCGCGCTCGTCAATCCGGCCGTGCGGGTGAGTACTGGCGTCGAACTCCTCGCCGCCGGGCTCGGCCAGCCCTACGGTTGGACCGCCGATTCCCGTAGGGCGGCCGAGGGTCTGGACTTCGTCGCCCGCGCCGGAGAGCTGAGCGGGGAGCCACCACTGTTGCTGGTCAGCGGCGAGCACGACCACCCGACGTTGCGTGAGGACGCTTCTTCCCTGGTCAGGGAACTTCGTGGACGGTACGCGCGTCCGGAGGAGGTCGAGCTGACGACGGTGCCGGGCCTGGCCCACCCGCTGGCCGAGGAGCCTGGGCTCGCACCGGTTCCCCAGTCGCCCGAGGCGGTGGCGGTCGATGGGGTTCTCACCCGGTGGTTCGTCCGGCGGTTCGCGACGCGGTGAGCAGCGGTCGGTAGGCGTTCCCAGGGCCGTGGTGAGGCATGTTGGTGCCGCGCGACCGGAAGCCTGCCCGCGCGAAGCGCGGGCAGGCTTGGACGACAGCTGTCGCCGCCGTGTGCCGGTGCCCCGTCGGGTCGACGCGGTTCCATCCGGACCCGGGGCCCGTATTGGGAAGCGGCTCAGTCCACGGGAGCGGAATCGGCCCGCTCCGGACGGTCCCTGCCGCCCAGGACGTTGAAGACCACGTTGAGCACCAGCGCGGATGCGGTGGCGGTGACGATGCCCGAGTGCAGGATCATCGTGGCCCACGTCGGGAAGGTCGCGAAGAAGTCGGGCGCGACGATCGACAGGATGCCGAAGCCCAGCGACACGGCCACGATGACCAGGTTCTGGTTGTCCTCGTAGTCCACCTTGCCGAGGGTCTGGATCCCGGCGGCCGCCACCGAGCCGAACAGCACCAGACCGGCGCCGCCCAGGACGGGCGAGGGGATCATCGCGACGACCCGGCCCAGGATCGGGAAGAGGCCCATCACGAGCAGCAGGACGGCGCCGGCGGCCACCACGTAGCGGCTACGCACCTTGTTGAGGGCGATCAGGCCGATGTTCTGGCTGAACGTGCTCCCAGGGAAGGAGTTGAACAGCGGTCCGACGACCGCCGTCGCGGCGTCGGCGCGCAGGCCGTCGGCCAGGCGGCGTCCGTCCACCTTGCTGCCCACGACCGCGCTGACCGCGAGGATGTCGGCCATGCCCTCGGACAGGATCACGATCATCATGACGCACATCGTGATGATCGCCGCGACCTGGAACTCGGGGGCGCCGAAGTGGAACGGCGTGGGCAGGGAGAACACCGGCCCCTGGCCCACCGCGCCGAAGTCGACCTCGCCCAGGACGGCGGCGAACAGGGTGCCCAGCACCATGCCGAGGAGGATGGAGGCCCGGCCCCACACGCCGCGCAGGACCCGGGACAGCACCAGGATGATGAGCAGGGTTCCCCCGCCCAACAGCAGGTTCGTGTCGGAGGGCGTTCCGGTCTCGCTGTTGTCGGTGATCCAGCCGATCGCGACGGGAACCAGGGAGAGGCCGACGACGGTGATCACGCTGCCGGTGACCACCGGGGGGAAGAAGCGGATCAGACTGGCCATCACCGGAGCGATGAGGATGCCGAAGAGCCCGGCGACGATCGAGGCGCCGAAGACGGCGGGCAGGCCACTGGACTCACCGATCGCGGTCATCGCGGTGATCGGGATGAACGAGGCGCCGATCACCAGCGGCATGCGCATGCCGAACCGCCACACGCCCAGTGTCTGGACCAGCGTCATCAGACCGGCGACCAACAGGGCCGCGCTGATGATCAGGCCGGTCTCCACCGGGTCCAGGCCCACGGCGGCGGCCATGATGAGCGGCGGGGTCACGACCCCGGCGTACAGGGCGAGGATGTGCTGGACGCCGTAGGTGACCAGGAACCGCAGGGGCGGACGCTCGTCCTCGGGCCGCTCGGTGGCGGCGGGGGTCCGGTCTTCGGACACCGTGTCCGAGCCGCCCTTGGGGAACTTCATCGTGGTGGGGCCTTCCGGTGTGGATCGATCGCGCACCAAATCATCGGATGATCCGAATTGACATGCAAATTCGGGGGGTTCGACTGGAGGAAGACACAAAAGCGGACGGCGCGGGCGTGATCACCACGCGTCATGAGGGCTGGAGCGGGCGTTGCCGGACGGGATACCCGTCCGGGCCCCGCACCGCCCTGCCCGACGGCCTTCCAGGGCGGATCGGGGTTCCGGGAGACGCGTCGGGGCCCGGTCGCGGACACCTCCACGACCGGGCCCCGACGTGACGAAGAACGCCCTCCGGGCGTCCGCCGCGCACACGCGCGACGGACGCTCCGGACTCAGCCCCGCGCACCACCGCCCAGGATCCGCTCGACCAGGTCCGGGGCGGTGGTGCCGTACCCGGTCGCCGCCCACACACTGTGCTCCGCGGGCACCGCGTAGTACGGCGACGGCCGGTCCCGGGAGGTGTCCAGAACGGCCCTCGGGGGCACGTGGGAGCGCACGTCGCGTCGGCAGTCGGGACAGGCCGGAACCGTCGTCGCACGGGGGCTCGCCGGTACCCGCAGGCTGACCGGGGCCGTCACACCCTGGTGCCGGGGGTCGAAGAAGCAGTGGCGTGGTGAGGGACCCGCCGTCAGCGCCGCCTCGCAGTGGTCCAGCAGCACGCGTACCCCGACCAGGTCGGACATGTCACCGGCGGTGTCCAGCACCCGCGCGGCGGCCTCGTAGGTGGCCAGGGCCTTCGACGCGCGGGAGCGCGGCCCCTTGAAGTGGGCCACCCTGCGACCGTAGGAGGGCAGGTCCCGGGTGAGTTCCCGGCGCAGTTCCTCCTGGGCGGCGGCGTCCACCGTGTCGACCACGGCCTCCGAGAGAGGGACGACCCGGACCGGCCGGAGCGCGCGTCGGCGCAGGGCCCACAGGCCCAGGCCCACCAGAGGGAGCGAGGCGACCAGCACGACCACCAGGGACACGGTGCGGCGGCCCTGCTCGGAGCCGGACGCCAACCGCTCGTACTCGCGGGCCGCCGCCCGTTCGTCACCCAGCAGGTCCAGGGCGAGGTCGAGCCGTTCGTCCAGGTCGGCGCGGGCCATGTCGGGGCGTTCGTTGACCACGGCCAGGGCCATCCGCACCGTGTCCGAGGAGGGACCGGGTGTCCGGTCCCCGTCGGAGCGCACGGCGACCACGGTGTGACCGGTGCCCACCACCAGATAGGTGCCCTCCGCCTCGGCCCGGTTGGCCAACGCGGTGGCCATCGACCGGGGCGCGTTCTGCCAGGGAGTGACGGCGACGTACACGTGCGGCAGCTCCCGAGCGACGCGTTCGCTGAGCTCCACGGCCCGGACCTGGGACAGGATCGTCGACCGGTCGCCGTCGAAGTGCCGGTCGGGGTGGACGTAGACGGGGTCCTCGGCCAGGTGTTCGGCGACGACCACCGGACTGAGGATCCGGTCCGGGCCGGAATCCGCCGGAGCGGCCGCGGCTGCGGCGGGGGCGGACCACAGGACCGGCAGGCAGAGGAGCAGGGCGGTGAGGGCGCGGATCATGAGGGGACTCCCAGCAGTGTTCGGACCTGTGCGAAGGGCTCGCTACCGCTCAGCGCGGCCTCGGCCCAGGGGTCGTCCACGTCGGACACGTGCACACGGCGCCCCTCATGCCGGAGGTACATGCCCATTCCGCGGACCGACCTCGTGGACGCGCAGGCCGCGCACACCCTCCACCGGCGGCGGGTGCCGTCCAGGTGGAAGTCCCGCCGTTCCGTGGCCGGGACGTGCAGGGGGTTGTTCCGGCAGGGGGCGGCCTCGCCCGCGTGCGGATGGACGAGCGCCCTCCGTCCGTGCCGCGCCAGGACCAGCCCGCAGACCAGTGCCGTGACCGGGGGACCTGAGGAGGAGGCGATGAGCCCCGCCGCGTCGTAGGCCTCCCGTGCACGCGGCAGCCCCTCGTGGCCTGGAGGGGTCGCCTCGAACTCGCGGCGCAGCGCCCGCAGTTCACGGGCCAACCTGCTCCGGATCCGGCCGCGGGAGCCACGGCTGGCAACTGTGAACCAGGCCCCCGTCTCCTGGTCGGACGCGGGGGAGAGGTACCGAACGGACCACCTCAGGTACAGGATGGCGACGAGGACCCCGACCACGACCCCGGGGATCGCCATCAGCCATGCCAGCTCGCCGCGCGACATGATGTGGTCGGTCCGCTGCTCCACGTCGGGGTCGGCGTCACGGGTGAGCGGGGTGGCCTCCACGTGGGTCCTCGGTGACTCGTCCAGCACCGCGACGATCCTGGAGACGGAGTCCGCGGGTCGGAGGTCGTGCGGGAGGTCCGACCCGTCGAGTACGGGGGTGACGGGGCTGTCGAAGGCCGCCGTGGCCAACCGGCCGTCCGTGGTCACCGCCACGTAGACGCCGTCGGCGCCACTCACCTCGTGCAGGGCGTGCAGGAACAGGGTGGGCTGGCCGCCGGTCTCGTCCGTGGGCGGAGCGGCGTACATGACCACGTACAGGGGCACGTCGCCGTCGAACGCCTCGGAGACCTCGGCCGCCATCGCGCGCCGGGCCTTCTCGTCGGGTTGTCCGGGAAACAGGTGGCTCACGTGGACCGGGTCCCGCGCGAGTTCCTCGGCCACGCGTACGACCCGGGTCAGGTCGTCGATCTCCGCCACGTCGCGCGGGCCCTCGACGGAACTCTCCGCCAGGGCCGCGGGTCCGGGAAGAAGCATCGACGCGAACAGCGCGGTCAGCGCGAGCGCCAGGAGGCGGAGGGGCCTCATACCGTGCCCCTCCGAGACCGGCGGAACGTCGTCGCGCCGCCCACCACCAGGGCGGTGCCCAGTGCGCTCACCGCGAAGACGGCCGTGCCGGGCCAGGTGACGGTGAGCCAGCGCTGGGTCGGCCACCCCGCGGCGGCGGAGTCCGGACCCGGCTCGGCTCCGAGGCTCCGGACGTACTCGGTCTCGGCGCGGGCGGTCCGTTCGTCCAGGTTCGGGAAGGTGGCCGCGCGCAGCAGCCGGTCCAGCTGGTCGCGCGGATCCTCCGGGTAGGCCCCGGTGTAGGACGTGTAGGCGGCGGACTTCGAGGGGAGTCCCGCCCCGCTCAGAAGTGAGGCGCCCACGTGGTTCGTGTGGGGCGAGAACACCACGAGCGGGCGATCGCTCTCGTAGCGCACCGCGTCGGCCAACCGGCCGAGATCGGTGTGGGTCGGGTGGGCGACCACCAGGACGTCCAGAGGCACGCCCTCCTCGCGGACACGGGCACCCAGGTCGTCGGCGAGCTCCCGCCGGTCCAGGCGACCGGCGAGCTCCTCACTGACGAACACGCCGCCATGGCGGTCCAGCATGTCCGCGTAGAAGCCGGGGGAGTTCTCGGTCGGATCGGCGTGGGCCGGGGCGGCGAATCCGGCGAGCAGCACCGCGACGAGGGAGAACAGCAGGGGCAGGTGACTCCGACGGCCTGGGGGACACGGCATGGGAAGCCTTCTCTTCTCATGTTCTGTTGTTTTGTGCCACCTTATGTCGCCTCCCTCGTTCGGCCAGACCCGGCCCCGACCGCCTACCTGGCGCGTCGGACCCGGCTCTCGTCCCACACCGGCTCGTCCGACTCGTACACCCGGCCGTCGGCACCGAACACCACGAAACGGTCGAAGCCCCGAGCGAACCAACGGTCGTGGGTGACCGCCAGAACCGTCCCCTGGTAGGCGTCCAGGGCCGCCTCCAGCGCCTCCGCCGAGACCACGTCCAGGTTGTCCGTGGGTTCGTCGAGCAGCAGCATCGTGGTGCCCGAGAGCTCCAGCAGCAGCACCTGGAACCGGGCCTGCTGACCACCGGACAGGGTGTCGAAGGGCTGCTCGGCGCTGAGGGCCAGCTCGTAGCGGTCCAGGGCCCGGCCCGCCTCGTCCCGGGGCAGCCCGCGGCGGTTGCCCTGCCCGCTGTGCAGGATGTCGAGCAGTGTCCGCCCGACGAACTCCGGGTGCTCGTGGGTCTGCGCGAACCAGCCTGGCAGCACCCGGGCGCCCAACCGGGCCCGACCGGTGTGCGGCACCGGTTCGATCCGGGCCCGCTCCTCCTCGGGGACCAGCGAGGACTCGGGGTCGTCGCCGCCACCGGCGAGCAGCCGCAGGAAGTGCGACTTGCCCGAACCGTTGGAGCCCAGCACCGCGACCCGCTCGTCGTACCAGACCTCCAGGTCGAAGGGGCGCATCAGTCCGGTGAGCTCCAGGTTCTCGCACACCAGGGCGCGCTTGCCGGTACGCCCGCCGCGCAGCCGCATCCGCAGGTTCTGGTCCCGGGGCTGCTGCTGGGGCGGACCCGCCTGCTCGAACCTGTTCAGCCGGGTCCGCGCGGACTGGTACCGGGTGGCCATGTCCGAGTTGTAGGACGCCTTCTGCTTGTACATGGACACCAGGGCCCTGAGCTTGGCGTGCTCCTCGTCCCAGCGTTTGCGCAGCTCGTCCAGGCGGGCGAACCGCTCACGCCGGGCCTCGTGGTAGGTGTCGAAGGCACCGCCGTGCACCCACACGTCGTTGCCCGCCGCGCCCAGCTCCACCGTGACGATCCGGTCCGGGACCCGGCTGAGCAGTTCGCGGTCGTGGGAGACGAACAGGACCGACTTGGGGGTGGCGCGCAGGGCCTCCTCCAACCAGCGCTTACCCGGAACGTCCAGGTAGTTGTCCGGCTCGTCCAACAACAGCACCGGCGCGGGGCCGCGCAGCAGGGCCTCGATGACCAACCGCTTCTGCTCACCGCCGGAGAGTGTGCGCACCTCGCGCCACCGGCAGCGTTCGTAGGCGACCCCCAGGGCGGCCACGCAGCACTGGTCCCACACCACCTCGGCCTCGTAGCCCCCGGCGTCGCCGTACCGGGCGATCGCCTCCGCGTAGCGCATCTGCGTGGCCTCGTCCTCGGAGAGCATCATGGCCGTCTCGGCCGCCTCCAGATCCGCGTGGGCACGGCGCACGGTCGTGGGGGAGACCGACACCAGGAGCTCGTGCACGGTGGTGGCGTCCCGCACGTGCCCCACGAACTGCGGCATCACGCCCAGCTCGCCGTCGACGGTGAGCGCGCCCGACTGGGGCGGGAACTCGCCGCGCACCAGGCGCAACAGGGTGCTCTTGCCCGCGCCGTTGGCGCCCACGAGCGCGGTCTTGGACCCCTCGCCGACCCGGAAGGACACCCCGTCCAGCAGCACCCTCCCGTCGGGCAGGGTGTGTGTCACCTGGTTGACGTCGACGTAGCCCACGACCGCTCTTCTCCACTGCTCACGACTCCCGCGCACGCTCGGGCGGCGCGAAAGGTCAGCGTTCCACGGGGGGCACGGCCGGGCAATCGGTTTTCCGTCGAGCCCGGGACCTTAAGAGTCCCTTAGCTGACACCTAAGGTCCGGTGAAACCCGATGTGTGCCCGTTCACCCCTGTTCTAGCGTTCTTTGCGCCGGTCAGTGACCGGGTGTCCGTGGACGACGTGGTCCCCGGGCCAGAAGGCGGCGGAGAAAGGCGGCGGGGTGACTCTCACACAGGGAGCGACGGGCACACACGAGGCGACGGAGCCGACTCATCGGGTCTGCTGCGCCGATCCTCGCGAGCGCCCGGTCCCGATCGAGCGCATGTCGATGCTCTCCAACCAGGCGTCCGTGGCGCTGCTGGGGCCGGACGCGCGCCTGCTCTGGTTCTGCCACCCCGAGCCGGACTCCAACGCCCTGTTCGCGGAGGTCCTGGGCGGCCGTCAGGCGGGGGTCTTCGCGGTCACGCCCGCCCACGGACGGATGCCGCTCGGCCAGCGCTACCTGCCGGGCACCATGACCGTGCGCACCCGCTGGTCCCGCCTGTCCGTGACCGACTACCTCGCCCACGACCACGATTCCGAGCCCGGCCGCACCGACCTCGTCCGGGTCGTCGAGGGTTCGACACCGGTGAACGTCGAGTTCGCCCCACGTCCCGACTTCGGCCGCGCCCCGGTGCGGATGGTCGCGGAGGACGACGGACTGCGCGTCCACGGGGCGGACTTCCCCCTGGTCCTGCGCTCCCCGGGCGTGCGCTGGCACATCGAGTCCGAGGACGGCCGGGACACCGCCCGGGCCACCCTCGAACCGGTCCAGGGTGAACCGGTGGTGCTGGAGCTGCGCTGCGGCTCCGACTCCCTGACCGCGCACCCCGTCCCCGAGACCGACCGCCGCTCCCGGACCGAGGGAGGGTGGAACGACTGGCTCTCCGGTGTCCAGCTGCCCCAGACCCAGCGAGAGCTGGTGGCGCGTTCGGCGTTGACGTTGCGTGGGTTGTGCACCCCGACCGGTGGGGTGATGGCGGCGGCGACCACGTCCCTGCCCGAGGAGATCGGCGGGGTACGGAACTGGGACTACCGGTACTGCTGGCTGCGTGATGGCGCCCTGACCGTGCAGGCCCTGGTCTCGCTGGGCTCGACCACCGAGGCCGAGGCGTTCCTGGACTGGGTCCACCGCGTCGTGGACTCCCTGCCCTCGCCCGAACTCCTGCGCCCCCTCTACTCGCTGCGCGGCACCGACCTGGGCCCCGAAGAGGTCATCGAGTCCCTGTCCGGCTACGCCGGATCCCGCCCCGTGCGCATCGGCAACCTCGCCGACCACCAGGTCCAACTCGACGTGTTCGGCCCCGTCGTCGAACTCATCACCCACCTGTGCCGCGCCCGCGGGGAACTCACCGACCGCGACTGGGACCTGGTCCGCTCCATGGCCCAGGCCGTGGCCCGCCGCTGGCACGAGGCCGACCACGGCATCTGGGAGGAACGCGACGAACCCCGCCAGCGCGTCTACTCCAAGGTCATGTGCTGGCTCACCCTGGACCGCGCCATCACCCTGGCCGAGCGGTACGGGCGCACGGTGGACCCCACCTGGCCCGACCTGCGCACCGACATCGCCCAGGAGGTACTGGAGAAGGGCTGGAACGAGCAGGCCCAGGCCTACACCACCGCCTACGACGGCACCGACCTGGACGCCGCGTCCCTGCACATCGGCCTGTCCGGGCTGATCGACCCCGCCGACGAGCGTTTCCAGGCCACCGTCACCGCCGTGGAGGCCGAGCTGCGCTCCGGGCCCACCGTGTACCGGTACCACCGCGACGACGGCCTGCCCGGCGGCGAGGGCGGCTTCCACCTGTGCACGACCTGGCTGATCGAGGCCTACCTGCTCACCGGCAGGCGGGCCGAGGCCGAGGAGCTGTTCAAGCACCTGGTGGACAGCGCCGGACCCACCGGTCTGATCCCCGAGGAGGTCGACCCGGTCACCGAGCGTGCTCTGGGCAACCACCCCCAGGCCTACTCGCACCTGGGCCTGATCCGCTGCGCCCAACTCCTCGACCAACACTGACCCGAGAGCAGGGGGCGTTCCCGGTGGAGCGCCCCTGCCCGTTCACGGCGTGGGACGTTCTTCGGCAGCCATTCCTGTGCCACTTTGGTCGTCCGGGTCGCCCGGAAACGGGTCTGGCCCGCCGTTCCCAGCCCTGAACGGAGCGTGAGCCACGAAGGCACCAAACAAGCGCCTGGCGCTCCTGATCGACGCGGAGAACACGAGTCCCGCTTATGCAGAGTGTCTGATCGCAGAAGCCGAGAAACTCGGGGTGGTGCGTGTCAGGCGCGCTTACGGGAACTGGAATGGCAACCAGCTGAAAGGCTGGAAGGGCAAGCTCGGCGCCCACCGAATCCAACGGGAACAGACCTGTGGTAGGGGCAAGAACGCGGCCGATTTCGAAATGGTCATCGGAGCGATGATGCTACTGGACCAGGGTCTCTGCGACGGGTTCTGCCTTGTCTCCAGTGATGGCGACTTCACGATTCTGGCGATTCACCTGCGCGCGTCAAACCGATTGGTCTACGGCTTCGGAGAGCGCAAGGCCTCTCAGTCCTTTGTTGTGGAGTGCTCTGATTACTTCTTCTTGGAGGAACTTCTGGCGGCCTCCAGTCAGGCCGGGGAGAAGGGGGTTGTGCGGCAAATCAAGGGCAAGTTGAGGGATGCCACTCCTCCGATTGGCCTGCTCCGCCGCGCGGTGGAGGCGTGTCGAGGAAGAAAGGGATGGGCTGACTTGGGTGCGGTTGGCAGCTTCATCAGGGAGCAGAAGGTCGACTTCACGGCACGAAAATACGGCTTTGCCAAGCGCAGTCAGGTTTTCTCAGCGAAATGATCTTCGTGAAGTGGGTTGATCTGAGTGCGTCAGCCCGAGTGGGACATCGGTGCCTTGACCATGGAAGGGCGTGAAGCCCTGGCAGGACGGGTCTCACCACAAGGTCGTCCGTTTGGTCACTTATGCTGCCATGCTCGATGTCCCACGCCCGATGGTGGACTACCTCGCCTGCCTCCGGGCCGCATACCGCCGCCTCATTGGCACGTCGCGTGGTTCGCGGAAGCTGGGCCCATTCCGTCAAGCCGTGTTCGTTCTGCGCTGGTTCCGCGAAGCTGGGTGCGTGCACTGCCTGGCCCGCAACAGGGGAATATCGCAGGCCACCGGCTACCGCTATCTCCACGAAGGCATCGACGTTCTGATCATACAGCGCCCCCGATCCTGCTGAGAATATGTCAATCGGGCTCTATTCCGGCGGGAGCCTAGAGAGGACTTGGCTGCCTATTGTAGAACTCGCAGTGTATGGATCGTTTGCCTGGAAATCCAATGCGCCCGCAGTGACGGAGTAGCTGCCGCTCACTGCCGAGTAGCCGTATCCGTCTACATCATTCGACTGTTCCCATTGTCGTTGATTGTCAACGTGTCGTGTGGCTGCTTCGTTATCGTCATAGGCAGTGACTGACACCATCACAATTAATCCAGGATCTTCGGCGGTGTATTCCGCTTTGATATTTGCGATGCAGCCCCAGTCTTCCTTGCACTCGCCCCAAGTGTCCGGGCGGGAAGTGGCTGTCAACGTCCAACCCTGATGAGTAAACGACACCGGAAACAGTTCGGTGCCACTAGGCTTAGCTGCGAACTCAAAGCCGAAAATCTTCGATGTGAGCGCGTTCCAGTCAGGAATCCCGAAGAAGGTGAGGATGCCCAACACCGAGGCTATGACTCCGATCGCTGCCGCAGCACGCTTCCCAAAGTTCGAATCGTTCCCCATGCGCGACTCCTGCGGCTAGGGCTGTCTGGCCAAATCCGCACACGCCCCATCGACGTGCCGATGTTGCACTCTATCTCCAGCCTCGATCTTTCGTGGCAGTCCGTCGGATTCTCTGGCGGTCCGTTTCGGTCGTCCGGGTTGATCACGTGCAGGTCTGCGGACCGGCTTTCGCGTCGGGTTCCACAGTTCCGGTCGGGGGTGGTGCTGCTCGTAGGGACAGAGACCTGCTGGTCAGCCGGGGTTCGGCATGGACGCGAGCCGTTGCACGGCTTCGGTGATCACGTCGGTCCAGGGCCAGTCAGGGTTTCTCAGCGAAATGGGCCGCGCAGAGTCGGGTGAATCACTGGTATGGGGACGAGTTGGGCGACTCTGCCCTGAGTGGCGGGCAGACGTGAAGCCCCTGGTAAGAACGGGTCTGCCAAGATCTCGTCCACACAACCAGAGGCTTCACGTTGGTCCCCCATCTTGCCACTCTCGATGTCTCACGCCCGGTGGCGGAATACCTGGCCCGGCTGCTGGGTGCCCACCGCCGACGCATCCGCACACCGCGTGGCAGCCGGGTGCTGGGCCTGTTCCGCCAGGCGGTGATGGTGCTGCGCTGGTTCCGCGAGGCTGGGTGCGTGCACTGCCTGGCCCGGGACGCCGACGTCTCCAGGCCACCGGCTACCGCTACCTCAACGAGGGCATCGACGTCTTGGCCGCCCCCGCGCACCTGGCCTGCACCACGTCCTTGCCCGCTGTCGGGCTGAAGGACCCAGCCACGTGGTCTTGGACGGCACCCTGATCTCGTGCGACCGCTTCGCCGGCATCCGGGAGATCGGCAATGACCTGTGGTACTCGGGCAAGGCCCGCCGCTTCGCCGGAAACATCCAGTTCTTCGCCGCTCCTGACGGCACCCCGCTGTGGATATCCGAGGTCGAACCCGGCTCGACACCTGACATCACCGCCGCCCGCATCCACGCCCTGTACAAGGCAGCCACCGACGGCATTCCCACCCTCGCCGACTGGGCTACCAGGGCGCCGGCATCCACACCCCACCCCCGTCCACCCCGACCGCCCCAAAACCTCCTGCCCGGACAACCGCACCCACGACCGAGTCCTCCGCGGACTGCGTGCCCTGGGCGAACGCGCTGCTGCCTACCTCAAACAGCGCTGGCGAGCCCTCCAACACGTCACCCTCAGCCCCACCCGCATCGGAGCCATCACCCAAGCCGCCCTCGCACTCAACCAAGCATGGAAATGACTTTCGCTGGGAAAACCTGAGTGATCTCTTCGCCGCCACGAAGGAGTTCGAAGTGAAACGTCAGGCAAGGGGCAAGGGAGATCTGGCCTTGGTCTACGCTCGCCTGCGGCCCTCCACCGCCTGACCGTCGCCCCCGCACTCGTCGAGATCCCCTCCGAGGTCTCGCCCTCAACCCGATCGCCGAAGGCGCCAGGCTCGGGGCTGCTCCTCCGCGTGCGGTACGTCCAGCAGGGCGAACCTCGCCCGTACCCGTGCCCCGCCCAGCCTGCCGCGCTCCAGGTGGACCGTCCCGCCGGTGGCCTCCACCGCGTGCCGGACGATGTCCAGCCCCAGCCCGGTCGACCCGCCGCCGCTCGTTCCCCGCCGCAGGGCAGCGGTGGGATCCGCGAACCCCGGCCCCGCGTCCTCCACGAGCAGCGTCACCCACCCCGCGTGCGCCACCACCGCCACCGCGAACGGGCGGTCCGCCGGGGTGTAGCGGAAGACGTTGCCCACCAGCGAGTCCAGGACCGCCGCGCACTCCTGCGCGGAGAGCGCCACCCGGCACTGGGTGTCCGGCAGCTCCAGGGTGACCTCCCGGCCCTGGTCGTTGGCGAGCATCGACCAGAACCCCATGCGGTCGACCACCGCCTCGGACAGGTCGCAGGCGCGTTCGACCTCCGGACCCGTCTCGTGCGGGCGCACGTCGCGGATGATGGCGTCCACGTCCCGCTCCAACGCACCGATCGCGCCCCTGATCCGCTCGCCCTCCGGGCCGGGAAGCGGTTCGGCGTCCAACCGCAGCGCCGTCAGCGGGGTGCGCAAGCGATGAGACACATCGGCGGCCATCTCCCGTTCCTTCGTCAGCAACCCCTGCACGCGCTCACCGATGGCGTTGATGGACTCACCGAGCACCACCAGGTCACGGGGGCCGTGTACGCGTATCCGGGCGTTCAGCCGCCCCTCGCCGATCTCCACGGCGGTGTCCGCGAGGGCGCGCAGCGCACGCCGGGCCGGTCTGCTCAGCCGGTCCGTGATCAGCACCGCGCCCAGCACCACGAGCACCGCGATCACCACCAGGCCGCCCAGGACCGGTCCCAGGCCGCGAACCGCCTCCCCGCGGGGCTGGTACACCTCCACCACGGCCACGTCGTCGCCCGACTCCGCCCCGGCCACCTGGAGGTACGCGGTTCCCTCCTCGACGGGGACCTCAGCACGGGCCCCGGTCCCCGCCCCGGTGCGCCGCAGCTCCGCCACGTCCGCGTCCCCGGCCCTGCTGGCGCCGACGGTCGTCCCGTCGGGCAGGTGCACCGCCAGGTGCCCCCGGGCCCCCGCCGAGGTCGAGGCCACCACGCGCCGCAGCAGTGCGGGATCGGGGTCCACCTCGGCCACCGAGGCCACCGCCCCGGCCTGCGACCAGACCTGTTCCTGGGCGCGTTCGCGCGCCTCCCACCAGGCCCACGCGCCGGTCACACCGATCATCACCACGGCGACCATCACCGTCGCGAGGGTGACGGCGCGGGCCAGCAGCCTCCTCACACCGGTTCCACCAGCTTCAGCCCCACGCCCCGCACCGTGTGCAGGTAGCGGGGCTGGCTCGCGCTCTCACCGAGCTTGCGGCGCAGCCACGACATGTGCACGTCGATGGTCTGGTCGTGGCCCACGAACGGGTGCTGGTGCCACACCGCCTCCACGAGCTCGCGGCGGCTCACCACCCGGCCCGTGTGCTCTGCCAGGTACGCCAGCAGGTCGAACTCCCGGCGCGACAACTCCAGGGGGATGCCCGCCAGCGACGCCTGCCGCCGTGTCAGACTGATCGACAACTCGCCCACGGTCAGCTCGCCGGGGTGGGCCGCGCCCGCCGAGGCCCGGCCGGACCTGCGCAGCAGCGCGTTCATCCGCGCGGCCAGCTGGGTGCTGGAGAAGGGTTTGACGACGTAGTCGTCGGCACCGTCGTTGAGCAGGCGCACTATCGACTGTTCGTCACCGCGCGCCGTCGCCACGATCACCGGCACGTCGCTGTGACCGCGCAGCATCCGCAGAGCGGCAGCGCCGTCCAGGTCGGGGAGCCCCAGATCCAGGATGACCAGGTCGGGTTCGTGCCGGGCGGCCTCGCGCAGGGCGTCCAGGGCGGTGCCCACGGGCAGCACCACGTGCCCCAGACCACTCAGCGCCCGCACCAGGGCGCCCCGCACCATCTGGTCGTCCTCGACCAGCAAGACCGTTGCCATGCGCACACGTTAACGAATGTTGCACCTTCACACGAGTCCGGCTGCGTCCCGTGATCAGGCGGAACACCGCTGTGACGGGAGGGTGCGGGACCGGTGCGGTTTAAGTCGAACGAGACGCTGCGTTAAGGCTTCCTTAGGGAGCGCGACACTACTGTCGTCACACATCGCCGGTGGTGGTGCGCGTCACAGCGGCGCGGCCCGCGACCACCGGCCCGACCGGCTACCGGGCACCAGTGTGCCCGTTCCACGGAGGTGTCGTGGCGGAAATCGTGATCGACGGCCTGGGCAAGGTCTACGCGGACGGAACCCGCGCGGTCAACGACCTCTCCCTCGACATCCAGGACGGCGAGTTCCTGGTGCTGGTCGGACCCTCCGGCTGCGGCAAGACCACCGCGCTGCGGATGGTCGCGGGGTTGGAGGCCATCAGCGAGGGCACCGTGCGCATCGGTGACCAGGTGGTCAACGATGTTCCCGCGCGTGACCGGGACGTCGCGATGGTGTTCCAGTCCTATGCCCTCTACCCACACCTGAACATCTTCGAGAACATCGCGTTCGGGCTGCGCCTGCGCAAGGTGCCCAAGGCCGAGATCGACCGGCGCGTCCGCGAGGTCGCCCGCGTCCTCGAACTGGAGGAGCACCTCACCCGCAAGCCGGGCAACCTCTCCGGCGGCCAGCGCCAGCGGGTGGCGATGGGCCGGGCCATCGTCCGCGAACCCCGGGCGTTCCTGATGGACGAACCCCTGTCCAACCTGGACGCCAAGCTCCGCGTGCAGATGCGCGCCCAGATCGCCCGCATCCAGCGCGACCTCGGCGTCACCACGGTCTACGTCACCCACGACCAGACCGAGGCGATGACCCTGGGCGACCGGGTGGCCGTCATGAAGCGCGGCGTCCTCCAACAGGTCGGCCCGCCCCAGGAGCTGTACGACCACCCCCGCAACCTCTTCGTCGCCGGGTTCGTCGGTTCGCCCGGCATGAACCTCATCTGCGTGGAACTCCACGAGGGCGACAGCGGGTTCCGCGTCCGGATCGGTGACCAGCACCTCGACCTGCCCGACAGCCTCCTGCACCGCCGTCCCGCCCTGCGCGGCTACGCCGGGGCCAAGGTCGTCGTGGGCATCCGCCCCGAGGACATGGAGGACGCCGGGATCGTCGGCGGCACCGAGGGGGCCACGCTCACCTCGGTCGCGGACCTGGTCGAGGCCATGGGCTCGGACGTCCTCGTCCACTTCCCCCTCGACGCCGCACCCGTCGTCACCGAGGACACCCGCGAACTCGCCCGCGACGCCGGGACCGACGAGACCCTCCCCGCGACCGACGACGGCGTCGTCCTCGTCGGCCGCTTCAGCCCCCGCACCCACGTGTACGAGGGCCAGACCATCACCGTGGCCGTCGACACCGAACGCCTCCAGTTCTTCGACCCCGCCACCGGTACCGCCATTCACGACTCCTGAGGAGCGTCCCCCATGACAGCGCCCACGTCCCACCGCACCCACCGGACCAGAGTCCTCGGCGGGGCCGCCGCCGCGCTCGGCCTCACCCTGGCCGCCACCGCCTGCGGCGGGGGCTCCACCTCGGCCTCCGGCGCCGACCTCGACGGCCAGACCCTGGAGATCGTCGGCCCCTGGGCCGGTGACGAGCAGGTCGCCTTCGAGCAGGTCCTCGCGATCTTCGAGGAGCAGACCGGCGCCACGGTCTCCTACAGCGGTGCCGGTGACGACCTCCAGACCGTGCTCCAGACCCGCATCCAGGGCGGGGACGAGCCCGACGTCGCGCTCATCCCGCAGGCCGGGCTCATCGAGCACTTCGCCGCCGACGACGTCCTGGTCCCGCTCTCCGACGACGTCGTCCAGACCCTCGACGAGAACATGGCCGGCGCCTGGGCGGACATCGGCTCGGTCGACGACACCCCCTACGGCGTCTACCTCAAGGTCGCCAACAAGTCCCTGGTCTGGTACAACGACGAGCTGTTCGCCGAGACCGGCGCCGTCCCGCCGGAGAACTGGGAGGAGTTCGTCGAACTCTCCGAGAACCTCTCCGACGTCGGCATCAGCCCCTTGTCCGTCGCCGGTGCCGACGGCTGGGTCCTCACCGACTGGTTCGAGAACGTCTACCTGCAGACGGCGGGACCGGAGAAGTACGACCAGCTCGCCTCACACGAGATCCCGTGGACGGACCCGACCGTCGAGGTCGCCCTGGAGACGCTGGCCGAGATCTGGGGCCAGGAGCAGCTCATGCTGGGCGGCGGCAGCGGCAGCCTCCAGACCGACTTCCCCACCTCCGTCGTCAACGTCTACAGCGACGACCCCGACGCCGCCATGGTGGTGGGCGCCGACTTCATCGGCGGGGTCGTCTCCGCCAGCACCAACTCCACCGTGGGCGAGACCGCCCAGATCTTCCCCTTCCCCAGCATCGCCGGTGAGGGCGACGCCGTGGTCGTGGCCGGTGACGCCGCCGTCGCCATGAGCGACAGCGAGGCCACCATGGAGCTCCTGCGCTTCCTCGCCTCCGAGGAGGCCGCGGCCGAGTGGGCGTCCATCGGCGGGTTCATCTCCCCGAACCAGAACCTGACCGCCGACGACTACGCCGACCCGGTCCTGGGCCAGGTCGCGGAACAGGTCGTCGACGCCGGTGACAGCGTTCGCTTCGACCTCTCCGACCTCCAGCCCGCCGCGTTCGGCGCCACCGTCGGAGACGGCATGTGGCAGACCCTCCAGGACTTCCTGGGCGACCCCTCCGACGTCGAGGGCACCATGGAGCGCCTCGAGGCCGAGGCCGCCCGCGCCTACGGGAACTAGACGGAGCCCGCGAACATGACCTCCAACGACACCAGGGCCGCCGACGGCGCGGCCCGCGCGGACGGGACCCCGGCGGGGAAGCCGTCCAGCGGGCCGCCCGACGGCAGCCGCCCGGGATGGCGGCGCCTGTTCGGCCCCGCCACCCTGTTCCTGCTGCCCGCCCTGCTCTTCCTCGGCGTCTTCCTGGCCTACCCGGCCGTGTACTCCGTGGTGCGCAGTTTCTTCGACGCCTCCGGATCACAGTTCGTCGGTCTCGACAACTACGCCCGGATGTTCACCGACGACCGCACCCTCACCGCGATCCGGAACACCGGTATCTGGGTCCTGGTCGCCCCCGCCCTGGTCACCGGCCTGGGCCTGGTCTTCGCGGTGCTCACCGAGCGCGTCCGCTGGGCCACGGCCTTCCGGATCCTGCTGTTCATGCCCATGGCGATCTCCCTCTTCGCCTCCGGCATCATCTTCCGGCTGGTCTACGACGAGAACCCCGACCGGGGCGTGGTCAACGCCGCCGTGGTGACCGTGCACGACGCGTTCGCCTCGCCCTCGGAGTACCCCGGGGCACGCCCGCGCGGTGAGGAACTCGACGCGGACCCCTCGCTGGGCGGGTTCACCACCACCCAGGCGTACGCGCCGGGTGACACCGTGGCGCTGCCCCTGGTCGGCATCCGCCCCGGGGAGGTTCCCGAACAGGCGGCCCCGGCCACCGCTCCCGAGCCCTCAGGGGACACCATCGAGGGCGTGGTGTGGCTGGACGTGGCCCTCGGCGGCGACGCCGGGACCATCGACGACGGTGAGAACGGCCTGCCCCGCATGATGGTCGACGCCCTCCGGGACGGGCAGGTGGTGGCCAGCGCCACCGCCGGTGACGACGGCCGCTTCACCCTCACCGGCCTGGAGCCGGGGGAGTACGAGATCCACCTCGCTGCGGACAACTTCACCGAGTCCTTCCGCGGCCTGACCTGGCTGGGCCCGGCCCTGGTCACCCCCGTGATCATCTCCTCGTGGGTGTGGATCATGACCGGCTTCGCGATCACGTTCATCGCCGCCGGGCTGTCCGCCATCCCCAGGGACGCCCTGGAGGCCGCCCGGGTGGACGGCGCCACCGAGTGGCAGGTGTTCCGCAAGATCACCATCCCGCTCCTGGGCCCGCTGCTGCTCGTGGTGTTCGTGACCCTGATGATCAACGTCCTGAAGATCTTCGACCTCGTGTTCGTGATTGCCCCGGGATCGGTCCAGGCCGACGCCAGCGTGATCGCCCTCCAGATGTGGCAGGTGTCCTTCGGCGCGGGCGGCAACCAGGGACTGGGCAGCGCCCTCGTGGTCCTCCTGCTGGTCCTGGTCCTGCCGATCATGTACTTCAACATCCGCCGTTTCCGACGGGAGCGCTCGTGACCGCCACGCCCCAGAAGTCGCCCTCCGTCGTCGAGGTGTCGGTGTCCGGCGCCCCGCGCCGGGGCCTGGCGTCCCGGATCGTCTCCAAGCTGGGCTCGGGCACCCTCCAGGTGGCGCTGACCCTGGTCGCCCTGTTCTGGATGGTGCCGGTCATCGGCCTGCTGCTGGTGTCGCTGCGGTCGGAGGCCGACAACACCAACAGCGGTTGGTGGACGGCGCTGCTCAAGCCCACCGAGCTCACGCTGGACAACTACCGGTCGTTGGTCGACAACGACGTCCTCGTGCAGTCGTTCTTCAACACCGTCTACATCTCGGTCCCCTCGACCCTGCTGGTCGTGGGCATCGGGGCGCTGGCCGCGTACGCGCTGGTGTGGATGGACTTCCCCGGCCGCGACTGGATCATGGTGGCCGTGGTCGGGCTGCTCGTGCTGCCCATCCAGGCGGCCCTGATCCCCATCTCGCAGCTGTACGGCGCCCTGGGCATCTTCGGGTCCATCGTCGGCGCGATCCTGTTCCACGTGGCCTTCGGGCTGCCGTTCGCGGTGTTCCTGCTGCGCAACTTCTTCGTGAACATCCCGCGTGACCTGCTGGAGGCGGCGCGGATGGACGGCGCCAGCGAGTGGCGGATCTTCCGCAAGGTGGTGCTGCCGGTGGCCCGCCCCGCGCTGGCCTCACTCGCGGTCTTCCAGTTCCTGTGGGTGTGGAACGACATGCTCGTGGCCCTGGTGTTCACCAGCCCGGACTCGGCCCCGCTGACCGTGGCGCTGCGCTCGCAGCTGCGCCAGTTCGGCACCAACATCGACGTGCTGGCCTCGGGGGCCTTCCTGTCCATGCTGGTGCCGCTGCTGGTCTTCTTCGCCTTCCAGCGCCACTTCATCCAGGGGGTGTTCGCGGGCTCCGGCAAGTAGCCCGCACCACGATCCACCCACGATGGCGCCCTCCCGTGGCGCCGGGCCCCGCGGAACACTCCCTCACTCCCACCGCGGGGCCCCTTCGTGTTCGCGGGGGCCGGAACGGGTCGCTTCCGTGCGCGGCCGGGCGGCTCAGAGCGGCGGCTCAGCCGGGCGGGTTCAGCGGGGCGGCAGCTCCGGGGAGCGTTCCCCGGCCATCCACAGCCCCAGGGTGTGCCGGTCCACCAGGACCATCCCGGTACCGGCCTCCCGCTCGGCCTCCCGAGTGAACCCGTTCGAGGCCACGAACATCCCCAGGTAGCCCTGGTGTCCTCCAGCGAGCGCCCCGAGGAAGGCCCGTACCTCGTTGGGCGGCACCGGTCTGCGCCAGCGCTTGCACTGCACGGCCAGCGGTCTGCCGTCCGGCGTCTGCGCCCGCAGGTCCACGCCCCCGTCCGAGGCGCCACCGACCACCGCCACCCGGGTGTAGCCGTGGGTGCGCAGGAGCAGCGCCACGTGGTGCTCGAACTCGGTCCCCGTCATGGTGTCGATCCCCGCGATCCCCGTTCGCGCGACGAGCCACCGCTCCCGGGCCAGCCGGGCCCTCGACCACACCCACCAGCCCAGCGCGGCCACCGCGGCCGCCGTCGTCAGGCCCCCGGCGAGCCACAGGCCCGGACTGTCGGCGTTGTCGAACACCCACCCCAGGCCCAGCAGGAGCGCCACCACCGCCAACGGGAGTGAGCCCCGCAGCCGCCGCACCCATCGCCGCCCGCGCCGACGCTGTCGCACACTCACGCTTCTCCCAGGGGGTGGGGACATACCGGGGCACATCATTGCACGCGGTGACGGCCCTCCTCCACGCGGTGACCTCACCCGGCCGCTGGGCGCCGACGACCCGGGACCGGACCGTCTCCGGTCGCTGCGACAATGGCCCAGTCGTGGTTTCGCACACGGGGGTGCGGGACCGGCCACGAGAACACGGGGGTGCGGCGGTGGCCGAGCGCAGGGCTCTGGATCTGGACGCGCTCGCGGTCAGTGACCGCTTCCGGCTGTTCAACTTCACCCGCCGCGACGACCACGTCACCTACCTCTGGGTCCTGCGCTCCGTGGACCGCCTGCGCGAGGTCCACCAGGTCCAGGTCGGCGCGGACGAGGTCGAGTCCACCCTGCGCGAGCTCACCGCGCACCACGCCGAGGCCCCCGAGGTCCCCGCCCAGGGGCTGCGCCACCGGCTCGACGAACTCGCGGCGGACGGCGTGCTGCACCGCTTCGACGACGCCTCCCGTGCGGGCACCCTGGCCAGCTACCGCAACCGGCAGTCCGTCTACCAGTTCAGCGAACTCGGCTACCGCGCCTACCACGCCGTCGAGAACCTCCTGGGCGCCCGGGTGGAGGACGTCAACCTCTCCCGCCTGGTCTTCTCCGACGTCCTGGAGGACCTCGGCGCGCTCGCGGAGGCCAACCGCACCGGCCGGGTCGAGGACGTCTACCGCCGCCTGTCCCGCCTGGACGCGGTGATGGAGGACATGGGACGGCGCTCCGCACAGTTCCACGTGACCCTCGGGGAGATCCTGCGCTCCACCGAGGCCTCCTCCGAGGTGTTCCTGCGCCACAAGAACGCCCTGCTCGTCCACATGTCCGACTTCATGGCGGAGCTGGACCGCTACCTGCCCCGCCTGGACCGGGCCGTCCACGAGGTCGAGGCCACCGGCCTGTCCACCCTGCTCTCCCGCGCCGCCGAGGCCGACGAACGCCTCTTCATGCACCGCACCGAACGCCTGGAGGACTGGTCCCGCCGCTGGTGGGCCGTGCGCGCCTGGTTCGCCTCCGAGAGCGGGGCGCCCACACGCGCCGCCGAGCTCGGCCAGGCCACCCGTTCCGCGGTGTCCGGGGTGGTCGCCCTCCTACGGCAGATCACCGAGGCCCAGCGCGGCGGCGTCAACCGCTCCACCCAGCTGCGCCACCTGGCCGCGTGGGTGTTCGACACCCCCGACGACGGCGCCGCGCACGCCCTCATGGGGGCCGCGTTCAACAGCCGCTCCGCCCGGCACCTCGGGGTGGCCCACGAGGACGGCGACGAGTTCGCGCCCACCGACTCCTGGCACGACGCCGCCGGGGTGGAGGTGTCGGTGACCCTGTTCCGCAGTGACCGCTCACCCAACCACGGGGTCCCCAAACCGGTCCGCCGGGACACCGGTGCCCGCTCCGAACTGCGCCGCCGCCAGACCGAGGACCGCGAGGCCGAACGCGCCTCCGCCGCGCGGCTGATCCGGGAGGGCGCCCACCAGCGCGTCCTCGACGACAGCGACACCAAGGTCCTGCTGCGGCTGGTCACCAAGGCCCTGGAGTCGCGGTTGGTGTCGTACACGAAACGGGACACGTCACCGGCCCTCGTCGGACTGCTGAAGTCCGCCACCGCCGACGACGCGGGCACCCTGATCAGGCTCCTCCCCGACGAACGGGGCAGTACCGTGCGCACCTCCCAAGGCCGGATCCACCTCCCCGGCTTCCGGGTGGAACTGGCCCCCCGCGCCGCCCGGACGACCGCCCGGAAGGGGAACCGATGACCCGGCACGCCCGGCCCCGCGTCGAGACCGTGGACCTGGGCTCCTACCAGCAGGCCGTGCGCAAGGTCCTCACCTGCGACGTCATCACCGCGTCGCGGCCGCGCCCCGGCGTCCTCGACCAGGTCCTCCACTGGGCCGACCAGATGTCCGAGGACCTGCGCGCCCTGTTCGGATACACCCTGGTGGCCACCACCGACCACGTCCGCCTGGTGCGCGAACTCGACCTGCTCGACCCCACCCAGCGCCAGGCGTTCGCCCGCAAGGGCAGGCCCTTCGACCGCCGCCGCCTGGCCTACCTCTGCCTGCTCCTGGCCGCCTTCCAGCGCTCCCAGGTGGAGATCAGCCTCGGTGACCTGGTCCGGGGGTTCACCCCCTCGGCCAACGAGATCGAGGGCCTGGGCTACGACCCCACCGACTCCACCCACAAGGCGGCGCTGGTCGACGTCGCCCACTGGCTCCTGGACCGGGGCGCACTCCACCTGTCCGACGGCTCCGTCGAGGCGTGGGCGCGCGGCGGCGACCAGGGCGACGCCCTCTTCGACATCGACCACGAGACCTGCGAGGTCCTCTTCCGGCCCACGCGCCCCATCCAGCACCTGAACAGCGCCTCCGGGCTGCTCAGCGATCCCCTCGGCCCGGACGCCCCGCGAGAGCGGGCCGCCCAGCGCGCCCGCCGCCTGCTGCTGGAGTACCCGGTGGTGTACTACGCGGACGTGGAACCCGAGGTGGCGGCCGCCCTGCGCGGCAAGGGACCCGCCGAGGAGGTGGCCCGCCTCACCGGGACCAAGCTGGAACGCCGCGCCGAGGGGGTCCTGCTGGCCGACGCCTCCGGCGCCTTCACCGACCGCGCCTTCCCGGGACGGGGCGGAGCGGTCACCCGCACCGCCGGATTGCTGCTGGCCCAGGTCGCCACCCACTTCGAGGAGTCCTGGGCGGCCCTGGCCCACCTGTCCGCGCCCGGCCCGGTCCACGAGCACCCCGACCTGGTCGCCCGGATCGACGCGGGGGTCCCCCGGGAGGGTGTGGTCACCGAGCTGGCCTGGGCAGAGACGGACCAGACCCCCACGGTGGGGGAGCCCGCCTCGCTGCCCCTGGTGGAGCGCGAACGCCTGGAGGACATGGTCGCGGACCTCTTCGAGGAGTTCGGCGCCGCGTCCTTCACCGCCACGTGGCAACAGGACCCGCACGGCCTGCTCGACGCCGCCCTGGCCCTGCTCACCGACCTCGACCTGGTCAGACCGCTCCCGGGCGGTGTCCTGGTCACCCCCGCCGCCCTGCGGTACCGCAACATCCGGGGCGCCCTGCCCGAACGCCCCGACACCGGCCTGCTGCCGTTCGGGCCCCTCGAACCGGCCGACGAACCGCCCCCGACCGACCCCGACGACACGCCCCCCGCCCCGCCCGAGACCGAAGGAACCGAGGAAGCCGCGCCATGACCCGCAGGAGCGACCGCTTCCGGCCCAGCCGGGCCGGAGTCGTCAACGTCTGGGACTACGTCGACGAGGAGTTCGCCTTCGCGGACGGCCGCCTCGTCCTGCGCGGCCACAACGGTTCGGGCAAGACCAAGGCGCTGGAGGTGCTGTTCCCCTTCGTCCTGGACGGCTACACCGACGCCCGCAGGCTCGACCCGTTCAGCGGCCAGAACCGCACCATGAAGTCCAACCTCCTCTACCGGGGGGACGAGTCCGCGCACGGGTACGTGTGGATGGAGTTCGCCCGCGCCGCCGACGACGACGCGGGCACCGAGACCGTCACCCTCGTCATCGGCATGCGCGCGCACCGCCACCGGGACGGCGTCAACCCCTCCTTCTTCGTCACCGACCAGCGCCTCGGCGTGGACTTCGGGCTGCTCTCCGCGGACAACCGCCCGCTCACCGAACGCCAGCTCAAGGCGGCCCTGGGCGAGGACGCCCACCACCCCACCGCCGCCGACTACCGCCGGGCCGTCGACGCGCGCCTGTTCGGGCTGGGGGAGCGGTACGTCCAGCTCCTGGACCTCCTGCTCGCCCTGCGCCGCCCCCTGCTGGCCAAGGACCTGGACCCGGAGAAGGTCTCGCACACCCTCACCGGCGGGCTCAGCCCCCTGGACGACGCCCTCGTCGACCAGGCCGCCCGGGACTTCGCCAACCTCGCCGCCGTCCAGCGCCGCTTCGCCAGCGCCACCGCCGCCCACGAGGCCGCCCGGACCTTCACCGGCGTCTACGCCGACTACCTGACCGCCAACGCCCGCCACCGCCTGTCCAGGGTCGCGACCGCCACCGAGCAGGCCGACACCCACGCGCGGACCGTGGCCGAGGCCGCCGTCGAGCTCGACCGCGCCACCGACGCGCGGGACCGGGCCCGCGAGCGAGCCGCCGGGCTCTCCGGGGAGGCCGCGCGACTGGACGCCCAGTGCACGGCTCTGCGTCAGCACGAGACCCTGCGCGACCAGCAGGCCCTCCAGGTCCGGAGGGAGGGCAACGACAAGCTCGCCCGTCAGATCGACACCGGCCAGGCACGCGTGCGGGCCCAGGAGGAGGAGATCTCCCACCTCACCGGTGAGGCCGCCCGGGTCGCGGAACGGGTCGGGCACGAGCGCGCCCGCGCCGAGGAGCTGCGTACCGAACTCGTGGCCGCCGCCGAGCGGTCCGGCATCGTCCACGACGCCGAGGGCGACGCCGACACCGGCGACGACCTGCCCGAGACCGCCCGCGCCCGGGCCAGCGCCCGGCTCGACGACGTGCGGGCCGTCCGCGAACGGCTCGCCGCCCAGGACCGCGCCGAGGACGGGCGCGGACGCGCCGAGTCCACCGCCGCCAGGGCCGAGGACGCCCTCGTCCGGCAGGAGGAGGCGTGCGCCGAAGCCGAGGAGGAGCTCGCCGGTCTCCGCCGCACCGCCACCGAGGCCCTGGACGCGTGGTCCGCGCGCTGGGAGACCGTCGGTCCGGACACCCTGACGGCCCTGCGGGACACCGTGGCGCGCTACGGGGAGGCGGACACCCCCACCCTCGCGCAGGTGTTCAACGAACACGTCCACGACCAGCAGCTCCAGGCCGCCACCCGGGCCAACACCCTGGAGTCCGAGCGGAACGCCCTGGGCGAGGAGCTGGCCTCCGTCCGTCGCGAACGCGACCACATCGCCGCCGAACGCGACGACGCGCCACCCGCCGAACCCCTGCGCCCCGCCTCCCGCGACGAGCGCCCCGGCGCACCGCTCTGGCAGCTGGTCCGCTTCGCCGACCACCTCTCCGACGACCACGGCGCCGCCGTCGAGGGCGCCCTGCACGCCGCCGGGCTGCTCACCGCCTGGATCCACCCCGACCCCGACCTCACCCGCCAGGCCCTGGAGCGGGGCGAGGCCGACGCCTACCTGCTCCCCGGCGCCGGGACCACCGGAACGACCCTGGCCGATGTCCTCGTCCCCGAGACCCAGGACCACGTTCCGACGGACACCATCGCCCGACTCCTGGCGTCGGTCCCGTTCGGAGACGGGGACCTGCCCGTCGACACCGGGGTGGACACCGGAGCCCGCTTCCGGCTGGGGCCGCTCACCGGTGCCCACCCCAAGTCCGCCGCCGAGTTCATCGGCGCGACCAACCGCGCCCAGCGCCGCCGCGAACGCCTGGCCGCCCACGACGCCCGCATCGCTGAGCTCTCCTCGCGCCACACCGAGCTCGGTGAACGGCTCGCCCGAGCCCACGAACTCCTCAAGGACTTCGACCGCGCCCGCGCGGACCTGCCCGACGCCGCCGGGGTGGTCCGGGCCCTGCGCGCCCTCGAACGCCACTCCACCCTCCTGACCTCGGCCCGCTCCGCCCGGGCTGAGGCCAGACGCGACCTCGACGCCGCCGTCGCCCAGGTCGACGCCGAACGCCGACAGGTCCGCGCCGTGGCCGCCGAACGCGCCATGCCCACGCGGAGGGAGGACGTCGAGGCAGTCGCCCTCGCGGCGGAGACGTTCCAGGACACCGCGCGGAAGCTGCACGCCACCCGCGCCGACATCACCGAGTACGAACACGACCTCACCGGGCGCCAGGACACCGTCGCCCGGCTGACCGAGGCGCTGGAGGGCGACCGCGCCGAGCTCGAACGGAGCCGCGGCGACCACCAGCGCGAGGCCGAGGAACTGGCCACCCTGGAGGCGTCCGTCGACGCCCCGGCACGAGAACTCCTCGCCCAGTTGGAGCGGGCCCAGGAGGAGCTCCGCGAGGTCCGGGCGCGCGGGGCCGAGGCCACCGAGGAGGCCTCTCAGGAACACGACAACGCCGTGCGCTCCGAAACTCTCCGTGACAGCGGTCGGGACTCCCTCGCCCGGGAGCTGACCACCCTCTTCGAGCACGCCGCCGCCTTCTCCGGACTCACCCAGCCCACCGTGCGCGAGATCGTCGGAGTCCGAACGACCGGCACCTGGCCCCTCCCCGACCAGTGGCCTCACCCCGAGGAGGCCGCCCGCCGCCTCCTCACCGGCGAGGCCTCCAGCGTCCGCGAGGTCCTGCCCGGCGCGGCCGCCGCCCTGCTCGACGCCTTCACCGAGGCGGTCGGCGGCAGGGACGTGGGGGACACCGAGCTGCGCACCGTCGGCAACCGCATGTCCCAGGCCCTGCGCACCTTCCAGGAGGCGCTCGGGGGAGACGCCGAGGGCTACCGGGTGGACCACGAGGTGGGCCCCAGCGGTCTGGTGACCGTGCACGTCAACGACGAGAACGGCCGCAACCCGGTCTCCTCCTTCGCCCGCTCCGTGGCCGAACGCGTCGAGGAACAGGGCGCGCTCCTGCGCGAGGAGGAACAGGGGGTCCTGGAGGACGAACTCCTCGGCGGGATCGCCCAGCAGGTCCACGACCGCGTCCGCGCCGCCAAGCAGCTGGTCCGCGCCATGGACCGCGACACCCGCGCCCGGCCCATGTCCTCCGGAACCCGGGTGGGTATCCGGTGGTCGCGGTCGGACGGCCTCTCCGAGCCGCAGCGGCTGGCCACCGAACTCGTGCGGCGTGACGGCGCCGGACTCGGCCCCCGAGGGCTGGGCGAACTCCGCGCCGTGCTGCGGCGCATGATCCGCGACTACCACGCCACCCACCCCCGGGCCAGCCACAAGCAGGTCCTGGCGGCGGTCCTGGACTACCGCGACTGGTACCGGTTCGAGCTGCGCCTGGCCGAGCCCGGCAAGGACGAGGTCACCCTCACCAAGAACAAGCACGAGCAGATGTCCGGCGGCGAGAAGTCCGCCGCCATCCACCTGCCCCTGTTCGCGGCGGCCAACGCCCTGTACTCCTCGGCGGCGCCGACCTGCCCCCGGGTGGTCGCGCTGGACGAGGCCTTCGCGGGCATCGACGACCGCTACAAGCCCGAACTCATGGGCCTGACGGTCACCTTCGACCTGGACATGTTCATGACCGGCCACGACCTGTGGGTGCACTACGACACCGTCCCCATGGCCGCGCACTACGACATGCACCACGACAAGGCCAGCCACACCGTCTCGGCCCTGCTCATGCTCTGGGACGGGGAACAGACCCTGGACGCGGACGCGGGCTTCGCCGGGAACGAGGAACTCGCCGCCGAACTCCTCGGTATCACCCCGACCCGCTACGTCCCCCAACCCACCGAGGGCACCCTCCTGGAGGAACCGGCGTGAGCACGCACGAGGACCTGGCGGTCTTCCGAAGCTCCCGGTTGAGGACGTTGCTGACGAGGTCTCACAAGGAGCTGGCCAAACGCGACGGCGCGCTCTCCGGGAGGTTCACGCTCAGGGACCTGGACGCCCATGACGCCCAGAACATCCGGAGCTTTCTCGGTTCGGAACCCGGGAGCCGGCCCGATCAGGTGAAGGTCCACCTGGCGCACCTTGACGACATCGTCCGCCGGGGCTACGGGCTCGGCCTCCTGGAGCTCTTCGACGCGCTCGGGAAACCGGTGTCCTTCCGGAACCAGGAGCGGGAGGACGAGGCGGATCTTCGTGAACTCATCCTCGTCCCCGCCCTGGCCAGCCCGCTCCACGATCAGCAGTGGTTCCGCTCCTGGCTCGAACACCCGACCACCCGGTCCGCCGTCTCCCGGCGAGTCCGTACGGGGGAAACCAAGAGCTTCGAGCACGCCGTCCAGGTCCTGGAGGCGGTGGAGGAACACGGCTCACTGACCGCCGGTTCGGGCGCCTCGCCGCTGCTGCTCCAGCACCTGGCCGTGAAGGTCACCGGAGACACCAAGGCGCTCAACAACAGGACCCCGCTGTCCAGGCTCGTGCTCCCCGCCCTCGCCGCGCGTTGCGGGGTCACCCGCCCCGACGAGGGAGACGCGGAGGAGTGCCGGGCCCTGTGGGAGGAGAACGACGTCGTCCAGGACGACCTCGCCAGCCGCGTGCTGGTCCTCAACCTCCCCGCCGAAGGGCCCGTCCTCGGGCCGTGGCTGACCGAGGCGGCCGACCACGGGGTCCCCTTCCAGGTGACACTGCACCAGCTCGCCCGTTTCCCGCCGGTCCCCACCTCGCCGGTGATCCACGTGTGCGAGAACCCGGCGGTGCTCCGGAAGGCCGCCGAAGCGCTGGGGGCGGCGTCGGCGCCGCTGATCTGCACGGAGGGGTGGCCCTCGGCCGCCTTCCACCGGTTGGCCGCCGCCGCGGTCGCGGCCGGAGCCCGCCTGCGCTACCACGGGGACTTCGACTGGGACGGGACGCACATCGCCCAACGCGTGATCGAGCGCTACCACGCGGAGCCCTGGCGCATGTCCGCCGCCGACTACCTCGGCCACGTCCGTACCGAGTCCCCCGAGCTCAGGGGGAGGGAACGCGCCACCCCCTGGGACCCCGCCCTCGCCGTGGCCATGTGCGAGCGCGGCCGGGTGGTCTTCGAGGAGTCGGTGGACTCCGCCCTGCTGGGGGACCTGAGGGTGCGGTGACCCCCGGTGGACAAAACGGGCGGCACGGGGGAGTAGTGTTCCGTCATCGCGCCCGCGACGTGGGCGAACGTGGGGGAGAAGTACACGATGACGGTCGTCAAGAAGGTCGCTGACTTCGTCGGCAGGTGGTTCGCGGTCCTGGTGCTCGCCGGGGCCGTCGTGGGGTTGCTCGTCCCGGAGCAGACCACCCTCATCACCCCGCACGTGTCCCTGCTGCTCGGTGTGATCATGTTCTGCATGGGCCTCACCATGAGACCCCAGGACTTCGCCGTCGTCGCCAGGCACCCCAAGGCGGTCCTCCTCGGCGTCGCCGCCCAGTACACCGTCATGCCACTGCTGGGCTGGGGTATCGCCCACGCGTTCGGGCTGCCGCCGCTGCTCGTGGTCGGCATGATCCTGGTCGGGGCCTCGCCCGGCGGCACCGCGTCGAACGTGATCGTCTACCTCGCCCGGGGCGACGTGGCACTGTCCGTCGCGATGACGTCGATCTCCACGATGTTGGCGCCGTTCATCACGCCCCTGATCGTCCTGGGGCTGGCCGGTTCGACCCTGCCGATCTCCGCCGGCGACCTCTTCCTGTCCATCCTCCAGGTCGTGCTGCTCCCCGTCGTCGGCGGTCTGCTGCTGCGCCTGTTCGCCGACCGCTTCGTGGTCCCGCTCCTGCCGCTGATGCCGTTGGTGTCGGTGACCGGCATCGTCCTGGTCGTCTCGGGTGTGGTCGGGGCCAACTCCGACGCGGTGCTGACCACCGGCCTGCTCCTGGCGCTGGCCGTCATCCTGCACAACACCCTGGGCCTGCTCCTCGGCTATCTCGTCGGGTACTTCGGACGTCTGCCGGACTCCGCCCGCCGCGCGGTCAGCGTGGAGGTCGGCATGCAGAACTCGGGCCTGGCCGCCAGCCTGGCCACCACGCACTTCGAACCCCTCGCCGCGCTGCCCGGCGCCCTCTTCTCGGTCTGGCACAACCTGTCCGGAGCCGCGGTGGCCACCTTCTGGGCCCGGCGGGCTCCCAAGGACGCCGAGGAACGCGAACCGGCCTGACCGGCGAGGCTTGCCCCGTCCCGGGTCCGCGTGACAGGCTCTGCCTCCGGTATCCCCCAGACCGAGGACGGAACACGTGGCCGCCCGAAAGAAGAAGCGCAGGCCCGGACGCGGCAGGAACGACATCCGCCGGGGGCCCACGCGCGACCCCGGCCCCACGGGAAACGTGGGCTGTTACTTCATGCTGATCGCGATGCTGGCCATCGGCCTGGTCGTCCTGGTGCTGGAGCTGCTCGGCTAGAGCGGCGGCGTTTCCTCCCGATAGCAGCCGGATCATTCGTAAAATCGCACGTCAGAGCGATGGTTGGTTCCACGGATATCCGATTCCACACCTGTGGTTCCTGACCTGATCCGGCCACCCGTGGTCACGGGAAGTAGTCGCGCGAGCACGTCTCGGCTGTGAAGCTGGTCCCATGCGACACTTCGCCCCCTGTTCCGGCCTGCTCGTGCTCGCCCTGCTCTCGACCCCCGACCAGTTCACCGAACGCCTCGTCGCCTCCTCGCCACCTCCGAACCCACCGAGCGTCGGTGTGCCCTTCAAGTGCTCGGGCCGCCTGAGGGTGCCGCGCCCGCGCACGCCTCCGCGCTGCGGCTACAAGTGAACAGGCCCCTGAAAACCGCTGACCCCCGTCGCGGGGCGACGGGGGTACCAACTCGGGAATCTGCGGGAGAAACTCGGGGCTCAAGGACCGGACGGGTCCCGCCTGGATCGGGACCCCACGGGGAACCCGAGCCAACAGGCGCCCCGTGCGTTCCAACCCCCGTGTCGCGAGAAGCGAGTGGGAGGCTGGGACTTCCCCGAGAATCGCAAGGACTCCCGTGGTTGGAGTACCCCAAGGGTTTCGGACCATGATCCTGAAAATTTCCAGAACCATTTCCGAACCCTGCTGAACCAAGATCACAGAACAACGAACTCGGACGCAATCCATTAGAAAAGGGTCGTTTCCAGGGTTTCAACCCCTGGAAACGACCCTGACCAGCCGTCCCCACCGCTCAGGGTTCTGCGGCGCGGGCCCAACGTCATCTCACCCGCTGCCCCTCCGGCCACGCTGGATCGAGCTGTTGGCCCAGGCGAACTCGAACAGTCCGAGGGCCGCGTGGTACAGCGCTCCCGAAGCGGCCAGACGGAAGCAGGGGGAGTGGCGACCGTGTTCGTGCCGACCGTAGAAGGTGAGGTAGGCCCCCGCGTCCGTGGCGATGATCCGGAACGTGTTGGGCAGATCGAACCGACGCAGATCGACGGCGGGACTCCGGTCCCTCACCCGCTCCATGTAGTCGGTGTTGGCTCTGACCTGTGCCTGTAACAGTTCCGGACCGAAACCGGGGTCGGTGCGGGCCAGGTCCGTACCCCGACGGGACAACCAGGTGGCCGATTCCGAATCCGGGTCGGGCAGCAGCACCTGAACGGGCCTGGGGGCTCCCGACCACAGAGGGGCGAAGGCGTCCCGGGTGAGCACGTTCCCCCGCCCCACCATGACCTTCACCCATCTGGCCCGGGCCAGGTCCCGGGCCAGATCCACCTCGGAGGACCTCTGCTGGCGGTACAGCCGGGTGATGCCGGTTCCGGTGAGCCGCGAGAGCACCCCCACCAGCCACCAGCGGGGACGACCCGTGCGGAACCACCCCGCGACGAACACGAGCGCGGTGGCCAGCAGTGAACTGAGCACTCCGAGAAGGAAGGCGGTCATAGGGAATCCCTTCGTCGCGGGGCGGGCCGGTGGGCTGGGCCGCGCGGTTCAGCACAGGTAGGGGAGCAGCTCCTTCACCACGTGCGCCGCGTTGCGGGCGGCCAGGTCATGGGCGTCGTCGTTCTTCTCCTGGTCGGCGTTGTCCGAGATGCCCCGGACCACCACCCAGTCGGGGTTGGGTGCCTCGCCCACGGAGTTCTCCTGCCAGTACTGGCTGAGCCCGCCGGACTCCATGTCCACCGCCAGGATCTTGTCGTTGTAGCCCTCCAGGAAGCGGTGGATGTCGCTGTCACCGTTCGCGATGACCGCCTCTCCGGAACCGATGAGTCCCGGGTGCACCTCGAAGGTCCGCTTCCTGTGGCCGTCCGCCTGGCCGCGGATCATCGCCGGTTCGCCCCGGTCCGTGAAGTAGACGTTCACCGCGTGCCCGATCCGCGCCGGAGCCTGGCGTTCCTCGCCCCTCGGCTGGACATCGCCCCCGGCCCTGATCTTGCGTGAGTCGTAGTAGACGATCCGGGTGGAGACGATCACGTTGCCGATGCGGGCGTACTCGGGGTGCAGCCCGCCTCCGATACCGACGAGAATCCACAGGCGAGGGGAGAAGTGTCGCCGCAGGTGGTCCAGGGCGGACATCACGGATCGCTGGCCGGGGCTGTGGGTCATCGTGGCGACCACGGAGACGGTGCCGCCGTCGGTGGCGACCTCCCCGGTGGAGAAGAACAGCCCGTCGATCTTCTTCCTGGTCCTCAGGTCGAGCTGCTCGGTGACCGCCCGCATCTCCTTGGCCAGAAAGGTGACGACCCCGACGTCACAGCTCTGCTGATTCTCCTCAACGGACTCGGCGCCCACGGTGGAGAGGAGAGAGGCGGGCGACACCCCGTGGTTGTTGACCTGTGTTCCGCCACCCAGGTTGTTACCGCTGATGTCGTTGGTGCCACCGAAGTTGACGATACCGCTGTTGTTCGGGAGGTTGCTCACGCCTGGTCTCCGTTCTGCGAAGTGCCCGGCCCCTGCTGGGGTCCGTGGTTGTTGACCTGTGTTCCGTCACCGAGGTTGTTGTTGCTGATGTCGTTGGTGCCGCCGAGATTGACGATGCCGCTGTTGATGATCTGCATCGCACGGTCGTCGAACTCGGAGATGTCGACACCTCGCGAGTGGAGGAAGTCGCTGGTGGCCTTGAGCAGTCGCAGCTCGACGTTCTTTACGTGGCTGAGGACCTGGGTCTTGTCCAGCTGGACCTTGCTCCACTCCTGAGCGCGCTCCTGACGGATGCTGAGACGGCTGCCGATACAGACGTTGCGGATGGGGGAGAGGGTGAGTTCTCGCCGGTACATGAAGAGGGCCTTGGTCAGGAGGGCGGGGTAGCGCACCACGCGCCAGAGGTCGGTGGTCTCACGCGGGAGCCCGCGCAGGGCCCTGAACGCGGCCCACGCCACTGCCCGCTTGCCGTGCTGGCCGAACTCCTCGGCCTTCCGGAAACTGTCCGGGGTCCGGGTCAGGGCGCAGGCGGCGAAGAAGAGATTGAGGGTGCGCCCCCGCAGGGTGGCATGCAGGAGGACCGTGGCCACCAGCTCGGAACCAGCGTCCGGGACGCTCACTTCGAGGAAGTGATGGTGGGTGGGGCTCTGCTCGTTGATGAGGCGCCGCATCTTCAGCGGGTCGACCCTGCCGATCAGGGAGCGGTCGGTGGAGACGTCCGACGACGCGACGAAGACCCGGTCCCGCACGTCCACGGGGAGTCGGACGTCCTCCTCGTCGTCGCGGAGCTGGAGGACCGCCTCGCGCAGGTGATCGACGAGTTCGTCGGTCCGGAAGGGCGGATGGCGGTGTTCCCGCTCATGGAGTGGTTGGCTGTCACCTCCCGGGCGCAGGAGCTGGATGCCCATCGGTGGGTTCCACTGGTGGATGAGCTCGCCCGCGCCGACGAAGGGTGACTCGTCACCGAAGAGCGTGAAGAGGGGGCTGTCCTCCTTCTCCTCCTTCCCCTGGTGCGCCGGACGGCGGTAGACGACGCAGGGATGCTTCTGCTGCTCGGCGACGACCGTCTCCCGCTTCGTGAGACGCCTCGGTCGCAGGCCGACCCCGGGCCTGTGGACGCGGTTGACGCGTAGCTGACTGACGACGCCCACGAACACCGCGACACCCAGGACGGCGGCTCCCGCGTACCCCGCGATCACGGCCTGCGCGGGGAAAGTGAGGGCCAGGGCAGTCATGGTGCCCCCGACGGCCAGGGCCGCGAGCCCGGCCCTCTTGAGAGTGCGGACCTCGCGCATGATCCTGAGGTCACGCGCCGGGGGAATCCGCAGGGTGGGTTTCCGCTTCTTGTTCCTGCGGCGGGGCGCCAGCGGGTCCTCGGTCCGGGCGATCGTGGTGGACAGGGCGATCGCCAGGTCCAGGAGCATCAGGAGCGTGATCCCGCCCGCCGTCAGCGCGGACGCCACGGTGTGGCCCAGGAGGAAGGGGGCGACGACCGATGCCAGCATGGTCAGCCGAAGGAGCGCGTGCAGGTGGGTGGCCCACCAGGCGTGGCGCATGACGGGGACGTGGTCGAAACCGTACGAGGGGGCCACGCGACGGTAGGGGGTCGTGCAGATCTCGTTGATGACGAGATCGCGGAACTTCTCGTCGACGTAGACACCGGTGCACAGGTGACGGGTGGCTCCGGTGGGTGCCTGTGTCGGCACGTCCCTGTCGGGTTCTGCGTGGACAGCGGTCATGCGGATCCCTGCCTCTGGGGATAATGGTCACAGTGACCTTAAGTAGGAAGCGAGTTAAAGTCAAGATGACTTTTAATGAGGACGCGGTGGATGGCCGGCTGAAGGGTTCCACGGGGGTCGAGCTGTCGCTGGTGACGGTGGACCTGACCATCTTCACCATCAGGGAGGACCGACTCATGGTGCTGCTCGTGGAACGAGGAACGGAACCCTTCCGGGGGCGCGCGGCCCTGCCTGGAGGGAGGGTCCGGGCGGACGAGACCCTGGACGAGGGCGCTCACCGGGAACTCCTGGAGGAGACCGCCATCGACGGCGGACTGCTCCACCTGGAACAGCTCGGCGCCTACGGCGACCCTGGCAGGGATCCACGCGGCAGGGTCGTCACGGTCGCCTACCTCGCCCTGGGGCCGAACCTCCCGACTCCCGAGGGTGGAACCGACGCCGCCCATGCCTACTGGGCGCCGGTGCCCGACCTCCTCGACGCGCCCGACGCGCTGGCCTTCGACCACGCGCGCATCGTCGCCGACGCACTGGAGCGCACGAGGAGAACGCTGGAGTACACCACCGTGGCCACGACCTTCTGCCGTGAGCCGTTCACCCTGCCCGAGCTGCGCAACGTCTACGAGGTCGTGTGGGGCCGGGTCCTGGACCCCAGCAACTTCAGACGCAGGGCCACCAGAGCCGAGGGGTTCCTGGAAGCCACGGGCGACCAGCGCCCCCAGGTCACCGGCCGACCGGCCGCCCTCTACCGCAAGGGAGAGGCGAGCCTGCTCAGCCCACCGTTTCTCCGCTCCGCCAGCTGAACCGGGCAGGGGGAGCAGGGGAGGAGTGCTTCGACCGGTCGGCCACATTCACCTCACGTGACGGAGGGTGGCAAGTCACCTGTCGGGTGATACCCCGTGCCGGGAGGAGCGGTCATCGTGGACACGGTCCGTCACCTTCCGGCGGGCGTCCCATCCCATGGAGGCCCCGTGGCGCACAACCAGGCCTGTGCCAACGCCAGCAACCCCGGCTGCTCGTGCTCCGGCTGCGGCGGGAGCATGCACGGTTGGCCCGGACTCCTGGGCCAGGCCAACGACCCTCCCGAGGTGAGGGCGGACCGCCGGGCCCGCGCGCACGATGACTGGTGCGCGGAGGTGGGGACCGACGACCGGATCAGGTACCGGCGTCTGTCCGCGCCCACCGAACGGATGCTCCGTCTGGCGGCCACGATGGCCAGGGTCGACGTCACCGACCACCTCGCGGCGCGACCGGCCAGAGCACGCAGGATCGGGCAGCTCGGGAACCTCCTCCACACGGAGGCCCTGCGGCGGCTCGAGGCCGAGGCGCGGGGGCGTGACACCGCGCGGCCTCCGCTGGGCGGTGTCGCCGCGTCCCTGCCGGGGCACTTCTGGTGCTCCCTGCTGGCCGCGTTGGCCGGTGCCGCGGACCGGCTCGACCGGGCCGTGGAGAAGATCCCGCAGCAGGCACGCGAACTCATCCAGGAGTCACCTCCACCGGACTGGGGGCCAGCGCGGGAACTGGTCGTCGACACCGCCCTGGAGGTGGTGTGGGAGTGTGCCCTGGGGCTTCTGGGCCTGAGGCGCCCTGAGGAACTCCTCGTGGTCATGCGTGTCCTGGCGGTCTTCGTCTGCCCTGATCCGGGGAGTCACCCGGAGGTCGTGCGTCTGTGCCTGCTGCCCCTGGGGCGGGGCGTCCTCCAGGACACGACCACGATGCTGCTCCACCAGAGCCTGCGGCACCCGTAGGACGGTTGTGACGTATCTGACGAGCGAAGTGGATACACCCGGGGGTATGTTGGGGCCTGTGGGTCGAAAGGAGACCAGATGAAGCCTGAAATGGTGGGCGACGCCATCACACGTCTGAAGCGCGCCCAGGGGCAGCTCTCCGGGGTCATCTCCATGATGGAGGAGGGAGAGGACTGCGCCGCCGTGCTCCAGCAGCTGGCCGCGGTCTCCCGCGCCCTGGACCGGGCGGGGTTCAAGATCGTCGCGAGCGGGATGCGGCACTGCAACACCGCTCGTGAGCAGGGCGAGGAGCCCGAGCTCACCGAGGAGGAGCTGGAGAAGCTCTTCCTGGCCCTGGCCTGAGGGTTCGCGGGCGCTGGTGTGAACCCGGCGCCCCGCCTCGGTTGTCCGTCCTGCGCCGACCCACGCCAATCGGATACTCCCCCCAGTATCGGGGATCCGGAGGCCCTTCTGTTCCACGAATACCCCCCGGAGTATCGAACACCACGGAGGAGACACATGAACGACCGCAGTATCGACGTACGCGCCCTACGCGACCTGACCGAGCGTGACCCGCACACCCTGTTGGTCGACGTGCGCACCCCCGCCGAGTACGAGAGCGCGCACGTCCCCGGGTCCGTCAACCTGCCCCTGGGTCGGGTCGACGCCCACCTGGAACGCATCGTCACCGACGCCGGGGGACGCCTCGTCCTGATCTGTCAGTCGGGTGGCCGGGCCGCCCGGTGCCAGGACAAGCTGGCCGCCGCGGGGCTCACGGACACGGTCGTCATGGACGGCGGCATGAACGCCTGGGAGGCGCAGGAGGCGCCCCTCGAACGCGGTCCCCGCCGCTGGGCACTGGAGCGCCAGGTCCGACTGGTGGCCGGAGGCATCGTCCTGACCTCCGTGCTCGCCTCCCTGGTCTGGCCGCCCGCCGTGGCGGTCGCGGGCCTCGTGGGCGCGGGGCTGGTGTTCGCGGCCGTCACCGACACCTGTGCCATGGGCATGGCCCTGACCCGCCTGCCCTACAACCAGCCGCGCAACGACGTCGACATCGAGGACTCCCTCGCCCGGATCACCGTTCGCGGCTGACACCGGACCTTCCACGTGGCCGCCCTCTCGAACACGGATACTCCCCGGAGTATGCAACCCAAGGAGCAGAACATGTTGCTGGAACGCCTCTACGACCACGACCTCGCCCAGGCCAGCTACTTCGTCGGCTGCCAGGCCAGGGGAGAGGCGATCGTCGTCGACGCCCGACGGGACATCGACGACTACCTCGACCTCGCCCGCGACCACGGCATGCGGATCGTGGCCGTCACCGAGACCCACATCCACGCCGACTACCTCTCCGGCACCCGCGAACTCGCCGCCGCCACCGGGGCCACGGTCTACGTCTCCGGCGAGGGCGGCCAGGACTGGCAGTACGGCTTCGACGCCGAACGCCTCCGGGACGGTGACGCCGTCACCATCGGCAACATCACCGTCCGGGCCCGCCACACCCCGGGGCACACCCCCGAACACCTGGCGTTCCTCATCACCGACGGAGCCTTCAGCCGGGACCCGGGATACATGATCACCGGCGACTTCGTCTTCGCCGGAGACGTGGGCCGCCCCGACCTGCTCGACGAGGCGGCGGGCGGCAGCGACACCCGGTTCGAGGGAGCCCGCCAACTGTTCGCCAGCCTGCGGGACGTCTTCCTGACCCTGCCGGACCACGTCCAGGTCCTGCCCGGACACGGCGCGGGCAGCGCCTGCGGCAAGGCCCTCGGCGCGCTCCCGGGGACCACCGTCGGCTACGAACGCCTGAACGCCTGGTGGTCCGCGTACCTGCGCGACGACGACATGGCGGGGTTCGTCGAGGAACTGCTCGACGGCCAGCCCGACGCCCACGCGTACTTCGCGCGGATGAAGCGCCAGAACAGGGAGGGGCCGCGGGTCCTGGGGGCGCGGAGCCCTCTGCCCGCCCTCCCCAACGAGGAGATCGCGCGATCCCTGGCGGCGGACTCGGTCGTGTTCGTGGACACCCGTTCCCACTCCGACGTGCACCGGGGCACCGTCACCGGGGCCCTCAACATCCCCGGCCCGGCCAAGGCGGCGACCTTCGGCGCCTGGGCGCTGGACCCCGAGACCGAGACCCGGCCGCTGGTCCTCCTCGCTCCCGACGCGGACACCGCCCGAGAGGTGCGTGACCACCTGCTGCGCGTGGGCGTGGACGGGGTCCACGGCTACACCACCACCAGGGAGGGGCTGCCGGAGAGCGTGCCGTCGCGCGTCACCCCGCAGGAGCTCGACGACTTCGACGCCGGGTTCCTGCTGGACGTGCGCAGCAGGGGTGAGTACGCGGAGGGGCACATTCCGGGCTCCACGCGGCTCAGCGCGGGACGTGTGTTGTGGAACCTCGACGCGCTGCCGCGTGACACCACCATCGTCAGCTACTGCGGATCGGGCCTCCGGAGCTCCGTGGTCTCCTCCGCCCTGAGACGTGCCGGTTACGACGTGGCCGAACTCGACCGCGGATACGCGGACTGGGCGAGCGACGGGAAGCCCACGGCCTGACCGGAACGGGTCGGGGTCGACGCTCTGGGCGCCGGATCACGAAGGAAGAGTCAACATGGAGTACCAGATCGTCCTGACCCTGGCCCTCGCCGTGGTGGTGGGGCTCGCCCTCGGGCTGTTGGGAGGCGGCGGGTCCATCCTGATGGTTCCCCTGCTCACCTACGTCGCGGGCATGGAACCGAAGGAGGCCATCGCCGCGTCCCTGTTCGTGGTGGGCGTGACCTCGCTGGTCAGCACGGTCGCCCACGCCAGGGCGGGGAACGTCCACTGGCGGACCGGGCTGGTCTTCGGGGCGGCGGGCATGGCCGGGGCCCTGCTGGGCGGGCTGGTCGGCGGACACCTGCCGGGCACCCTGCTGATGGTCGCGTTCGCGCTCATGATGGTCGCGACCGCCGTGACCATGGTCCGTGGGCGGCGGGGCGGGGAGGGGAGCGCCGCATCCGGGGCGCTCCCCCTGCGGCGGATCGTCCTCGACGGTCTGGTGGTCGGCGCGGTCACCGGGCTGGTCGGGGCGGGGGGAGGCTTCCTCGTCGTGCCCGCCCTCGTGCTGCTCGGCGGTCTGGCCATGCCAGCGGCCGTGGGCACCTCCCTGTTGGTGATCGCGATGAAGTCCTTCGCCGGGCTCACCGGCTACCTGACGACGGTGAGCCCGGACTGGGCCCTGGTCGCCGCGATCAGCGCGGTCGCGGTGGCCGGTTCGCTCCTCGGCGCGCTCCTGACACCCCGGGTCCCCGAGGCCGCCCTGCGCCGGGGCTTCGGGATCTTCGTCCTGGTCATGGGCGTGTTCGTGCTCACCCAGGAGCTTCCCGCGCCCTTCGGCCAGATCCTGATGGTGGCGGCGGCGGCCCTGGCCGCCCTGGTCCTGGTGTGCCGCCTGATCGGGGACGCCTGCCCGCTGCCGCTGCGGCCGCAGACCTGACGTACCGCTTCACTCGTGGTGTGCGACGGGGGTCCGGTCCACCCGCGCCGCGAGGAGCGCGGCGACCAGGGCGAGGGTCGCCGGTGCCAGAAGCAGGAGCAGGAGGTCCCCGGCGGAGTCGGTGCCGGCGAGGGCCGGGCCGACCGCGGAGGAGATCAGTGCTCCGCCGCCGATGGAGGTCGCCGCGGACAGGCCGAGCGCGGTCCCGGCCAGGTCCTCGTGCTCGGACATCACCCCGGTGTTGACGACGGGCATGGTCAGTCCGTTGCCCACGCCGACGAACGCGCAGGCCGTGAAGAGGACCAGCGGCCGGATGTCCCAGGACGCCGCCATCACGAGACCGCCCACCAGGCCCACACAGGTCAGGGCCCGCGCGAGGACGAGCAGTCGGCCTCGGGGTATCCGGGTGCCGAGGGTTCCCGCGAGGTGGCTGCCCAGGACGAACCCGATCGGGACCAGGGCCATGTACAGGCCCAGGGCGCCCCCCGAGCCGCCGAACCACCGGTCCATCACGAGGGGCGCGCCGCCCAGGAAGACGTAGAGGGTTCCCGTGGAGCAGGCCATACAGAGGGAGTAGGCCCAGAAACGGGGCGAGCGGAGAACGCTCCGGAGGGTGGACCGGGCGTCGTTCCGGGGCCGGTTCGCCCTGACGGAGGTCTCCCTCATGTGTCGCACTGACACCAGGAGAAGCCCTCCTCCGATGACCGCGAGAGCGAGGAAGATCGAACGCCAACCGAAGAGGTCGCCCAGGGTTCCGCCCAGGGTGGTGCCGAGCACGGGGGCGAGCGCCCACCCCGTTCCGGCGAATCCGATGTTCCGGACGGCGTCGCCCCCGTCCGACGTCTCCTTGAGGGCGACCATCGCGACCGAGAAACAGGCGGCGACGGCAGCCTGGGACATCCGGCAGAAGAGGAAGACCTCGATGGTGGGCGACAGCGCGCAGCCGAGGGAGGCGAGCGTGAAGACCGTGAGGGAGACCAGCACGACGGGACGGCGACCGTACCGGTCGGACAGGGCCCCGGAGACCGCCTCGGCTGTGACGGTGGCGATCGCGTATCCGGCGATCGAGAGGTTGACCAGGGCGAAGCTGGTGCCGAAGGCGGCGGCGATCTCCGGCAGGGCGGGAAGGTGCGCCGTCACCGGGAGCACCGAGACCGCGGCCAGGAGGACGAGGAGGTGACGGGGAGGGGGCGTCGACCTCCGGGTGCCCGTGGAGTGGGACATGGCGCGTTCCTTCTCGCGTCGACGTGGGTGGACCTCGCGCGAGAGGTGGGGCGCGGCCGTGCGGCGTTCTCCAGGGGAGGCCGCGGCGGCCTGGGGGTCGTGTGGCCCTCCACGCCGCCCAGTGCCGGTGGTGTCGAGGTGCGACGCTTCCGGCGAAGGGAAGGGAATCTGTCTTCGAGGACAGTTCTCACTGTTCTCGAAGACGTTCGGGAAGAGAATACCGCAGGGCTTTCAGTAGACCAGTCGAGGATCTGATAAGAGTCTTTCCAGTTTGGGGGTTCGTCCGGCCGAAGCCCTGGCAGTACCAGCGACGCGCGTCCGTTGTGGTACCCGGTTCCAAGGTCGAAACGGGCCTTGACGAGGGAATTGGGGGCTGCTTACTCTGCTCGGCAACAGGTTGAGGAATGACCGAGAATTTCCGAATTCCTGTCGGCACCGACACTCGCGAACACAGGGAATTGTTCGACCCCCATGGACGCGAACCGAGCAGTCCTGGGCCGGACGACCGTCCGGGTCCCCCGCTACGACCCCGGGTGTGCTCCGGGTTCGTGACCCCCAGAAGGGCGAGACCTCATGAAGTTCCCCAAGCTCCGCAACACCGCCGCCGTGGCCGCCGCCACCGCCCTCCTCTTCACCCTCATGCCCGCCGGGACCGCGAGCGCCCACGGATACATCTCCAACCCCCAGAGCCGCCAGGCCCAGTGCGCCGCCGGTGTGGTGGACTGCGGCCAGATCCGCTGGGAGCCGCAGAGCGTCGAGGGCCCCAAGGGCCTGATGAGCTGTTCCGGCGGCAACTCGCGCTTCGCCGAGCTGGACGACAACAACTACGGCTGGCGCGTGGCCGACGTCGGCACCAACGCCACCTTCAACTGGACGATCACCGCCCGTCACTCCACCTCCACGTGGGAGTACTTCATCAACGGCAACCGCATCGCCAGCTTCAACGACAACGGCGCCCGGCCGCCGGCGAACTTCAGCCACAACGTCAACCTCTCCGGCTACAGCGGACGCCAGACCGTTCTGGCCCGCTGGAACGTGGCGGACACCGGCAACGCCTTCTACGCCTGCGTCGACGTCAACATCCGCTGATGAGCGCGCGCTGAGACACGACGCGCCCCGGCCCGAGCATTCCCCGGGCCGGGGCGCCTCCTGTTCGGCGGACGCGACTCCCCCGGGGTGGCGGTGCGGGCCGGTGCGGTGATGTCGGTGGGGTGTGGTTCTCTCGTCTCATGGCTGTTGAGATCGAGCGGTTCCTGCGGTTGGTGCACGCGCTTCCGGAGTGTGAGGGTCAGGACTCGGAGCGTTACACGACGTTCCGTGTGCGAGGGCGGCCCTTCGGCTACCTGTGGCCGCGCACCGCCACGGTGGGGTTGAAGCAGACCCTGATCGAGCAGGCGGCGCTGGTCGCCGAGCGGCCCGAGGTGTTCGAGGAGCAGTTCACGGCGGGCGGGTTCGGCTGGGTGGTGGTCCACCTGGACGGGATCGACCTGGCGGAGCTCAGCGAACTCACCCTGGAGGCCTGGTACCTGACCGCGCCCGAGGAGCTGCTCGCCGCACCGCCTTCCCCGGAGTCACTGGTGCGCGCCTGACGCGGACGCCGAATTCACATGTTGATGACATCTGGATGATGTGAGTATCCTGAACCCCTTTCCTGGGAGGGGTGGCGATGGCGACTCGGCACGTGTACGCGGTGCGGCACGGAGCGGCGGACCCGTTCGGAGAACTGACCGAGACGGGCGTGCGACAGTCGGAGCTGGTGGGGGAGCGCCTGGCCGGGCTACCGATCGACACGGTGTGGCACTCGCCCCTGCCCCGGGCCGAGCGCTGCGCCGGGATCATCGGGGAGCGACTTCCCGGGGTTCCCGTGCGGGTGGCGGAGGAACTGATCGACCACATCCCCCACGTGCCGAAGGAGGTACCGCCGGAGTGGGCCGGGTTCTTCGACGGCTTCGAGGAGGCCGAGGCCGCTGAAGGGGCGGCCCGCGCCGACGCGCTGACCAGGAGGTTCGCGTGCCCGTCCGCGACCGTCACCCACGAGGTCCTGGTCACGCACGCCTACCCCGTGGCCTGGCTGGTACGCCACGCCCTCGACGCGCCGCCGGTACGGTGGCTGGGGCTGAACTGCGCCAACACCGGGGTCACGGCGATCGACCACCGGGACGGGGTGGCGCCGACACTCCTGCACTACAACGACATGGGGCACCTGCCTCCCGAGCTGCGCTGGACGGGGTTCGGGCCCGGCGTCAGGCCATGAGCGGAAGGGCTCCCCCTGGAAGCGGAAACCAGGTGCGATCCGCGCGGATCCGTGCTGGGATCGTGAGTCATGGAGCACTCCCACGAGATCGACCTGCTGGACCGGATGGAGCGGAACCTGGCGGAGCACGCCTGCCACCTGCACCGGGACCTGGACGGAGCCACCGTCGCGGAGCCCGGCGACCTCCGGGTCGCGGACAGCGGTCTGGACGACGACACCTTCAACATCGTCGCCTCGGCCCGCTTCACCGACGCCGACGCCGGGGCCAGGATCACCGACACCGTCCGGTCCCTGACCCGCACCGGCCGCCCCTTCTCCTGGTGGGTGGGGCCCGCCTCGCGGCCGACGGACCTCTCCGACCACCTGGCGGCGGCCGGGCTGCCAGCGTCCGAACACGAGACCGCGATGTGGGCGGAGCTGGACTCCCTCCCGGCGGTTCCCGACACGGGACTGGACATCCGCCGGGCACGCACGCCCGAGGAACTCGCCGACCACGCCGCCGTCGTGGCCGCGAACTGGACCCCACCGGCCGAGACCGTACGCCGCTTCTTCGCCCTGTCCGCGCCACGGGCCCTGAGGGAGGGGTCCCCGGCCCGCTACCTGGTCGGGTACGCGGACGGCCGACCGGTCTGCTCGGCCGAGGTGTTCCTGCACGCCGGGGTCGCCGGGATCTACAACATCGCCACTCTGGCCAGCCACCGCCGACGCGGCCACGGCGGCGCCATGACACTCGCCGCGCTCCACACCGCCCGCAGGGAGGGACACCGCGTGGCGGTCCTCCAGGCGTCCGCCGACGGCGAGCCCGTCTACCGCCGCCTGGGGTTCCGCTCCTGCGGCCGGTTCACCGAACACGTCCTCACCCCCTGAACCGCCGCGTCACTCGGGTCGTTCCCGCAGGTAGGTGAGCACGGCCATGACGCGGCGGTCGACGTCGGTGCCCTCCGGCGGCAGGTCCAGTTTGGCGAGGATGTTGCCGATGTGCTTGCCCACGGTGGGCTCGGAGATCACCAGGTCCCGGGCGATCCGGGTGTTGGAGCGCCCCTCCGCGAGCAGCGCCAGGACCTCGCGTTCGCGCTCGGAGAGGCGTTCCAGGGGTGTGCTGCGGCGCCGGACCAGCTGACGCACGACGGCCGGGTCGATCACCGTCCCGCCACGGTGCACCCTGCGCAGGGTGTCCGCGAAGTCGGCCACGTCCACCACCCTCTCCTTGAGGACGTAGCCGATGCCCCGGCCGTCGTGGGAGTCGAGGAGTTCAGCCGCGTAGCTGGACTCCACGTACTGGCTGAGCGCCACGACGGGCAGGCCCGGGCGTTCGCGGCGCAACCGGACGGCGGCGCGCAGGCCCTCGTCACCGAAGTCCGGCGGCATGCGGATGTCGGTGACCACGAGGTCCGGCCCGTGTGCGGCGACCGCCTCCACCAGGGCCTCGGCGTCACCCACCGCCTCGGCCACCTCGAACCCGAACCTGTGCAGAAGACCGGCCAGGCCCTCACGCAGCAGGGCGCCGTCCTCGGCCAGTACTACCCGGATGGGGGACAAGGGATCTCCGCTCTCAGCCGCGTGGGTCCACCGGCCGGACTGGACAACAGGACACGGCCGCCCACGACGGCGACCCGGTCGGCCAGCCCGGTCAGCCCCGTACCGCGTCCGGGATCGGCCCCGCCCCGGCCGTCGTCGACGGTCTCCAGCACCAACGTGTCACCGTCCAGAGCGGCGTTCAACCGGACCGTGGTGGCACCGGCGTGCTTGGCGACGTTGCCCAGCGACTCCGCGGCCACGTAGTAGGCCGTGCTCTCCAGATGGGCGGGCAGACGTCGGGGCAGGTCCACGCGGACGCGCACCGGGACGGGGGAGCGGTCGGCCAGTTCCGGGAGGGCCGCGGGCAGTCCCCGGTCGCTGAGGACCTTGGGGTGGATGCCGTGGACGATCTCCCGCAGGGAGCCGATGATCTCCTTGGCCTGTCCGTGCAGGGAGGTGAGGGCGCGTTCCATGTCGCTTCCGGGCGGGGCGTCCATCCGGGCCAGCCCGATCTGCATGGCCAGGGAGATGAGCTGCTGTTGGGCTCCGTCGTGCAGGTCGCGTTCGATGCGTCGGCGCTCGGTCTCGAAGGCGTCCACCAGGCGGGCGCGGGACCGGGTGACCTCGACCAGTTCCGACCGCAGCTCCTCGGCGCCGCGGTCCTCCAACAGCAGGCGCGCCAGCACGGCGTGCGCGTGCGCGGTGAGGGCGGCGACGTACGGCGTGACCAGCAGAAGGACCCCTCCGGCCAGGACCAGCGGAAGGGTGCTCCTCGGATCGTCGAACGCCCAGGGGAAGAGAGTGACGGTCCGTCCCAGAGCGGTGGTCGCCGGGGTGGCGATCAGGTAGGCGCCCAGGGCGGGGAACAGGTACAGCACGCTCCAGCTGACCGCGTCCACCACCGTGACCAGCAGGAGCAGGTAGGCGAACGCGCGCCAGGTGGCGGGCTCGGTGTACCGTGCGCGGACCCAGGCGAGCACGCCCCGCCCGGTGGGCCGGGGCGCGCTCGCTACCGGAGGGTGGACCAGGCGCAGCCGCCACCTCTCCAGACGTGCCACGGGCACCGCGACCAGGGGGCCGAAGGCCAGCAGGAGCGCGAGACCGGCGGCCAGCAGGGCGATCAGGAGCCAGGTCGGCTGGTCCCGGCCCACCGCCATCTCCTCCACGGCCGTGCCCAACGCGAGGAGGGGGAAGGTGATGGGGGAGATCAGTGCCGCGAGCACCGTTCCGACGAGCACGGTCGAGGCCAGGTACCCCAGGCTCCGCCACGGCCAGGACGAGAGCGGGAAGCGCCGCGAGCGCACCGCCTCCAGCGGGGTGCGCGCCGAGCCCGCCCGTCGCGGATCCGGCGGGCCGGGCGCCGGGGTGTCGGTCTGCTCGCTCACGGGCCCAACGTACGCCCGACCGCTCGGTGGCGGACAGACGGGACGCCCCACCCCCGGCTACGTGCCTGCCCCACCCCGGTGACCGGATCAGGTCCCGATGATCCCGCCGTCGTCCTTGCGCACCACCACGACCGCGGACCGGGGTCGGCCCGCCGGATCGAACCCCGGCCAGTTGCTCAGCGCGCTGGGGTCCTCCACCGTGGGCTCCCCCAGCCCGGGCGCGGCCGACCCGGGTCCCTGCACCGTCACGAACAGGGTCCGCTGGTCGGGGCTGGCCGCCGTCCCCGCGATGCCGCAACCGGACGGGCCGGTGAGGAACCGTCGCACCTCGCCGCTCTCCGGATCGGCGCACAGCAGGGCGCTGTTGCCCACGAGTTCGCGCGCGTCCCCGGAGGTGTCCCCGAGCCGGACCACGTCGGTCCGGATCCACAGACGGCCGTCCTCACCGCAGTGGACCCCGCCCGGGGAGGCGAAGACTGCGCCCCGTTCCTGGTCGGATGCGGTCCCGCCCGCCCGTGCGAACTCCTGCCAGGAGAAGAGGGTCGCACCGTGGTCGCTGGCGCCCTCGGTCCAGGACAGTACGCGGCCGCCGTCGGCGGAGGCCTCCGAGAGGTAGACCGTCCCGGTCACGGGGTGCACGGCCGGTGTCCCCGGCCCCCGGAGCTCGGTGGCGCCCACCGCGTCGGCGGCCTCACGGGCCCTCAACAGCACGTCGGCCTGGTCGGCGAAGCCGTCGCCCGTGGTCAGCCCGGAGCGTCCGTGCACCAGCGGGAGCCAGGCACCCAGCCCTTCGGAGTCCAGGCGGGCGGCGTGGAGGACGCCCTCGTCCAGGGGGCCCGGGCTCCGGCCGTTCACGGTGCGCCAGGGGTGCTCGGCCACGAACTTGTACAGGTGCGTGGGATCGCTCATGTAGACCACCGCCCGGCCGCGCGACTCGGTGACGGCCGCGCCTCCGTGCGCGATCCTGCCCATCGCGGTGTGCTTCACCGGGACCGCCGACGGGTCCAGGGGGTCGATCTCCACGGTCCAGCCGAACCGGTGTGCCTCGTTGGGACCACCGGCCAGGTCGAAGCGTCCCACGTGGGTGTGCCAGCCGTAGGAGGCCTCGCCCGAGGTGAGCCCGTAGCGGCGCTGCGACTCGGTGGGGGACCAGCCCTGGGTTCGGGTCCCGAACACGTCGGTGAGTGTGTCCTCGCCGGTCAGGTAGGTCCCCCAGGGGGTGCTGGCGTGAGCGGTGCCGCCGATGATCCCGGCCGGGTCGGTGGGGGTCTCCAGGCTCCGGTGTCCGGCGAGCGGCCCGGACAGGACGGTGGGGGAGGTGGCGGTGAGCCGCCGGTTGAGTTCGTCGTCGATCACCCTCCAGCGACCGTCCGTCAGTTCGACGCGGGCCACGGTCACCCCGAGGGATGCCATCTCCTTGTCGGTCCGCTCCGAGGTGGCCGAACGCCCTCCGTCCGCGTGCAGCAGGACGGGGTCGGCCCAGGAGTGGTTGATCACGAGCAGTCCCCGCCGCCCTCCGTCGTGGCCGGGGTGCAGGGGCACGTAGGTCAGTCCGCTGTGGCCGGTGCCCACCTGCCGGGCGGCCTGCGTCGCGGTGTCGGAGGCGTCGGCCCTCCAGTACGGGGTGCCCCGGTGCAGCGGCGCGCCCCACGGGAGCAGGACACGGGCGGTGTACCCGGGCGGGACGGTGACGCCGTCGGCGTGGGAGACCGGAACCTCGGTGAAGGCGGGGGCCGATCCGGTGTCGGGGGCGGCCAGGGCGGGGTGGAAGGAGCCGCCGAACAGGGCGGCCGTGGTCAGGACCCCGAGCCCCGCTCCGCCGCGCAGGACCTGACGACGGTTGGGTCCGTGTTCCATGGTTCTCCTCCGACCGGTGAGCACTCTTTGCATTGAGGTAATTACAATACGTAGTTTTTCCTGCGTATTCGGGTATGTGGCGCCCCGTGGCGGTGTCGTGTTTTCATGGGAATGAAAACGGTTATCGCTTGGTTGGAAGGCCTGTCACCCCAAGGAGGCGCCCATGGCACGCAACGACGTCCGGCCCGTCATCCGGCTCAGGTCCACGGAGGGCACCGGGACCACCTACGTGACCCGGAAGAGCCGCCGCAACACCCCGGACCGCCTGGTCCTCAGCAAGTACGACCCCCGGCTCCACCGCCACACCCGGTTCCGAGAGGAACGCTGACGCAGGGAGGGCTCCATGCAGAAGAACATCCAGTACGGTCACGTCGTCTTCCGCGACAAGGCGGCCGACTTCTCCTTCCTCACCCGGTCCACGCGGAGCAGCGCGAACACCGTCGAGTGGGAGGACGGCCGCACCTACCCGGTGATCGACGTCGACATCTCCAGCGCCAGCCACCCCTTCTACACGGGCAACGCCCGCGTGGTGGACACCGCGGGGCGGGTGGAGCGCTTCCAGCGCCGCTACCAGCGCGGCTGACCCAGCACACGGCGCCGCCGGGGACCACCCCGGCGGCGTCGTCGCGTGGAACGGGCAGGACGAAACACCCTCACCCCTGCCGTCCGAATCCGCACGGGTCCGGCAGGCTTGTTCCGTGACGACAACCCCGACCGAAACACCGGCCCCCACCCCCGGCCGTACCACCGCGAAGGCCCCGCGCAGCCCCGTCGACCTCCTCGTCGGCGTCGCCGGACTGCTCCTGGTCTGCGTGGTCCTGTTCCTCGTGAGCAACGCCATCTCGGACGGCGCCCCGACCGACGACGCCACCCAGCTCCGCGCGGTGATCCCGTCGTGGCTGCTGTTCGGCGCGGCGCTCGGCGCCAACCTGCTGCTCATCGTCCTGATCGCCTACGTCGTCCTGCGCACGCTGTTCGTCGGAGAGCTACGCGACCTGACCCGCGCGATCGTCGCCGCGGTGGCGGCCTACGCGATGACGTCCTACGTCAACTCCGTCCTGAAGAACGCCACCTACAGCGCCGAGTCGCTGCCCGGGGTGCCCGACGAGGTCCTGACCGCCGCCACCCTCGGCTACGTCGCCGCCGGAATCGCGTTCGCCCGGACCATGCCCACCGGACAGCCCCGGGTGCGCTCCCTGCTGTGGGGCACCAACGCCGCGATCGCGGTCACCTCGGTGATGGCCGGGGTCACCAGCATCCTCGCGGTCCTGTTCACCATCCTCGTCGGCCTCACCTGCGCCGCCCTGAGCCGCTACGCCATCGGCGCCAGCGTGCCACCTCCCGCCACCGGGCTCATCCAGGCCGAGCTCCGCCGCTTCGACATGACCGCGGACCGGATCACCCCCGCCGGAACCGACCGGGAGGGAGACTCCCTCTACCTGGCCGACCTCGCGGACGGTCGCCAGATCGAGCTCTCCGTGCTCAACTCCGAGAACACCAGCGGGTTCTGGCTGCGCCTGCGCGACCTCCTCCTCCTACGCGGCCCCGTCGCCCCGCGCATGCTCTACGGAGCGCGCAGACGCGCCGAGCACGCCGCGCTCATGAGCACCGCCGCCCGCGAGGCGGGGGTGGACGCCCCCCGTGTCCTGGCGCTGGGAGAACTCACCCCCGGCACGATCTTCCTGGCCCGCGAACGCTCCCGCCTCCAGGGGTTGGACACGCTGGACCCGGACCGGACCAGCGACGCCCTGCTGGACGACCTCTGGCGCCAACTCGGTCTGCTGCACCGGCGCCGCGTCGCCCACGGCGACCTCAACGGCACCACGGTGGGCGTGCTGTCGCACGCCGAACCCCGGCCGGTCACCGCCTCGCTCACCGGGGTCGACCGAGGCGTCGTGGCGGCGCCCCCGATCCGCACCGCCCTGGACACCGCCGCGATGGTCACCCTGTTGGCACTGCACGTGGGCGCCGACCGCGCGGTGTCCTCCGCGGTAAGGGCCCTGGGCGTGTCCGCCACCGCCAACATCCTCCCCCTGCTGCAACCCGCGGGCCTGCCCCACGGACTCCGCGCCGCACTGCGCCGCGCCGACCGCTCGCTCATGGGGGACCTGCGGCGGCACATCGCGGCCGTCGCTCCCGAGGCCCCCACCGAACCCGCCCGCCTGGAGCGGATGCGCCCGCGCACCATCGTGAGCTTCGTGGTGGTCACCCTGGTCGGACTCGTGCTGGTCTACCAGCTCTCCGGGGTCGAACTGGGCACCATCCGCTACGCCGACCCGGCGTGGACCCTGGCGGCCCTGGCCATGGCCACCGTCTGCATGGTCGCCGCCGCCATGGTGCTGATCGGCTTCGTTCCGGCACGTCTGCCCTTCTGGCGAACGGTGCTGGTGCAGTACGCGGCGTCCTTCGTGCGCATCGCCGCCCCCGCCGGGCTGGGCTCGATCGCGATCAACAGCCGGTACGTGATCAAGGCCGGGGTGCCCACCTCGCTGTCCCTGTCCGCCGTGGGCCTCACCCAGTTGGTGGGGTTCCTGGTCCATGTGCCGCTGCTCCTGGTCTGCGCGTACCTCACCGGTACCTCGTACTGGACGGGCTTCACGCCGTCCCCGACCGTCACGGTGATCGTCATCATCGGAACCGTCAGCGTGGGTTCCGTCCTGCTGCACCCCCGCCTGCGCAGGGCCGTGGGTTCCAGCCTGCGCCCGTACCTCAACGGGGTGCTGCCGCAGCTGCTGGACCTGTTCCAACGCCCCGCCAGCCTCGTTCTGGGGGTGGGCGGCACACTGCTGCTGACTGTGGCCTTCGTGCTGTCCCTGCACTTCTCGGTCCTGGCCTTCGCGGGGCCCGAACTCGAAGTGAGCCTGGTCGCGGTCGCGGTGGTCTTCCTCGCGGGCAACGCCATCGGCTCGGCCGCGCCCACCCCGGGCGGGCTCGGCGCGGTCGAGGCGGCCCTGATCGGTGGGCTCACCACGGTCACCGCGATGCCCGCCGACGTGGCCCTGCCCGCGGTGCTGCTGTTCCGGGTGCTCACCTTCTGGTTCCCGGTGCTGCCCGGATGGGCGGCCTTCAGCTACCTGCAACGCCGCGAGGCGATCTGATGACCACCAAGACCGCTGGTATCGCGGCCCTGATGTCTGCCAGGATGTGCGCAAGAGGACGTCGGGCGAAATATCAAGCGGAGATAACGGCCCGCGTTGTCCCAGGTCGTTTACTGTGAGCCCCGCGCACGCGGGGATGGACCGGGAAGGCGCCGCGGCCTCGGGACCAGTGGGTGGTGAGCCCCGCGCACGCGGGGATGGACCGGTCCTCCCACCCGTCGAGCTGGGACCACCGCCGTGAGCCCCGCGCACGCGGGGATGGACCAGCATGGGCCGCTGAGAAGGATCCGGCTGCGTAGTTGAGCGCCCTCATCTGTGCGAACTGCTTCGGCGGCGTACTCCTCTGCCCGTGTGCGGGGCGGCTGCATGACCGGTTCGGCTGCTGTGACGGTCGCCCAGGGGTGCGGGCGGCGAAGACGGAGTCGCGTGATACGGCCTGGGAGTACGAGCGCGTGGAACCAGGAGCTGTAACAAGGCACCTCGCGCAGCGCTCGGCTGCACGAGGTGCGACGTGCCCGGAACGGGACGGGCGCGCTACTTCACCCCTGACACCTTCTGCACGAACTCGGTCATGACCTGGGCTCCAGCTGTGCCGGTGATCGGCGTTCCGGGGTTGGGAGACCCCTGAGCCTCCCTGGCCTTGCGAACCGCCGCGACCGTCTTGGAGCCGTACTTGCCGTCAGCCTCCAGGTGCTCGTTGGGAGGCGTGCCCAGATGCCCCGAGGCGATGAGCAGTTCCTGAAGGTAGGCCACCTTCTCGCCCTCGTCACCCTGCTTGAGCCCAATCATGTCCGTCTCCGTTCCTACGCGTGGGGCGGGAGAAGCCTCGAACGCCAGAGTGCCGCCCCGTGATCGGATGTCTACGACCCCGAAAGTCCCCGGCCTCCCAGGCACGGAAACCCATGTGACCTGCGAAGACGTGGAGGCTGGAAGGCATATCCGAATCAAGGTCCGCGAGTTGCCCGAACCGGGTGGCCTGGTTGCGGAGCCCGGCGACAAGGGCGGCAGTGGGCGGATGTCCGCGTGGCCCGGGAGCTCTGCGCACGGGGAATGGGGCGGCGTCGCTTCCGGAGGCCTGGGTGAGGGTGGCATGTACCCTTCCTCCCGGGTGCGTCGGCCCCCTGCCCCAGGAATGGCGCACGAACCGTCCCGCGCGGGGAGAGGCGGTCCGGGACTCCTCCCCCCTCACCCTGAAAGATGTGCATGACCGAGGAACCCCGCTCCGAGAGAAGCGCCGGCCTGCCCTACCTCCACATGGTGCTGGTCGGCGTTCTGTTCCTGCTTCTCATGCTGATCAAGTTCGAGGACCCCCTGCCCACGTTGCGCACGCCGCTGATGATCGTGCTCAGCGTGGCACTGGTGGTGAGTGCCTTCCTTCTGGGCGGCAGGACCCTGAAGAAGAGCTGACCGTCACGGGGGCCGGGGCGTCCGCGATGCACGGGTGCCCCTCGTTGTGGACAGAGGGTTGCGGTTGACGTGACGTCAACGTCTAGCTTCGTTCTTGTGGCCGGAGGGTCCGGTCGGACGAGGGGAGACGGATGTCGTGGTCGATGGGTGAGGTCTGCCGGATGAGCGGGGTGACCTCCCGGACGCTGCGCCACTACCACCATGTCGGTCTGCTGATCCCGGAGGACACCGGGCCGGGCGGGCTGCGCCGGTACGGCGAGCGCGAACTGCGCAGGCTCCAACGAGTCCTGGTCATGCGTGAGCTCGGTCTGGGACTGGCGGACATCCGCCGGGTCCTGGACTCCGAGCAGGACGAGGCGGAGGCGCTCCGGCAGCACCTGTGCGACCTCGAAGCCGAGCGGGACCGTCTCAGCGTCCTCGTCGACACCGTGCGTCGCACGGTCGACGCCTTGGAGAACGACGTGACCAGCAGACCCGAGGAGCTCTTCGAGGGCTTCGACACCGCCCACTACTCCGAGCGGGCCCGGGTGGAGTGGCCGCAGCAGTGGGAACAGGCCCGGGAGGCCATGACCTCCGTCGACGGTGAGCGGATGCGCGCGGAGACGGCGGAGGCGATGGGCCGGATGGCCGCCTTCCTGAGGGCGGGTACGCCGGTGGCGGCGCCACCGGTCCAGGCGGAGGTCGAGGTGCACTACCGGCGGGTGTGCGTGATGTGGACACCCGACGCGGAGGCCTTCGCCCACTTGGGGCGGGTCTACGCGGAGGACGGCCCGTGGCGTGAGGTGTACGAGAGCGTCGAGCCCGGACTGGCCGACTACCAGCGCGAGGCCATGGAGGTCTTCGCCGAGCACCTGGGGGAGGGCACGTGATCCCCGCGCACTGGACGGCCCACCGCCGGGAGGAGGACGGGGAGGTCCTGGGATACCTGAGACCCGAGGGCGATGGTTTCGTGCCGGTCAACCCGTTCGGCCACCCCGTCGGTCGCGCGGCTCCGGAACACGACGCACGGGCCGTTCTGGACGACGTGGGCCTGGCCTCCCTGGCCGAGCTCTGGTGCATGACCCTGCCGGGGCGGGCGGAACCGGTGACGGTGCGGATCGTCGAGGTCACCCCGGAGCGCATGCGCGTGGCCAACGCCGACTACGGGTTCGAGGAAGCCGACATCGGCCACGTGTTCGTTCTCGACGTCCCCGCGCGTCTACAGAACGTCCGGGGAGGTGTCCAGGACCGTGCGGTCACGGGAGGCGACCAGGGTGAACCAGGCCTCGGTACGGGGTAGCTCGTGGCGGAAGAAGTACGCGGCTGCGGCGCGCTTGCCCTCGTAGAAGGCGCCCTCCTTGCCGTGGGCGGCCGTGAGCTGTTCCAGCCACATCCAGGCCACCACGACGTGGCCGACCGCTTCCAGGTAGGGGGTCGCGTTGGCCAGCGCCGCCGCCGGGTCCCCGTCGGACCAGGCGGCGGCGGTGGCCTCGGTCATGCGGTCCAGAACGGAGGAAAGGAGCTCGGCGTACTCGGTCTCGGTGCTCTCGTCCACGGCGGCGCGGGCCGTCTCCACCAGGAGGGAGAGGCGGGCCCCGTCGTCCAGGACGGCCTTGCGGCCCAGCAGGTCCAGGGCCTGGATGCCGTGCGTGCCCTCGTGGATGGCGTTGAGCCGGTTGTCCCGGTAGTGCTGCTCCACGTCGTACTCGCGGGTGTAGCCGTACCCGCCGTGCACCTGGATGGCCAGGCTGTTGGCCTCCAGACACCACTGCGAGGGCCAGCTCTTCACGATCGGCGTGAGCACGTCCAGGAGCAGGTGCGCCCTCCGGGCGGACTCGGGTTCGCCGCTGGCCTCCTCGTCGACGAGCCGGGCGCAGTACAGGACCAGGGCCAGCGCGCCCTCCACGTAGCTCTTCTGTGCCAGGAGCATCCGGCGGACGTCGGTGTGCTCGATGATGGGCACCTGGGGCTGCCCGGGGTCCTTCGCGCCGAGAGGACGGCCCTGGAGCCGTTCACGGGCGTAGGCGAGGGACTTCAGGTAGCCGGTGTAGCCGACCGCCGTCGCCCCGGCGCCCACACCGATCCGGGCGTGGTTCATCATGTGGAACATGTACCGCAGCCCCTGGTGCGGTTCGCCCACCAGGGAACCGACCGCGCCGGGTGCCCCGCCGGGGGTGTGGCGGCCCTCCCCGAAGTTGAGGAGGGCGTTGACGGTGCCCCGGTAGCCCATCTTGTGGTTGAGCCCCGCGGTGACGACGTCGTTGCGCTCCCCGTCGGCCAGGTACTTGGGCACGACGAACAGCGAGATGCCCCTGACCCCGGGCGGTCCGCCGGGGATCCTGGCCAGGACGAGGTGGACGATGTTCTCGGTCAGCTCGTGGTCGCCCGCGGAGATCCACATCTTGTTGCCGAACAGCCGGTACGCGCCGTCGCCGTCGGGTTCGGCGCGGGTGGTGATGTCGGCCAGGGAGCTTCCCGCGTGCGGCTCGGACAGGCACATCGTGCCCGTGAAGCGCCCCTCCACCATGGGCCGGACGAACGTGTCGATCTGCTCGGGGGAGCCGTGGGCCAGGAGCAGGGAGGCGTTGCCCGAGGTGAGGAAGGGGTAGGCGGCCGTACCCGGGTTGGCTGCCTGGAAGTAGGCGTCGCAGGCGCTGGAGACCACCCGGGGGAGCTGGCCGCCGCCCACGGCGGCGTCCATCGCCAGGGAGGAGAGCCCGGTCTCGGCGTGCACCTTCAGGGCCCGGCCGACCTCGGGGATGACGTGCACCCGTTCACCGTCGAAGCGGGGTTCGTGGGCGTCGCTGGTCTTGTTGTGCGGGGCGAAGTGGTCGGTGGCCACGCGTTCCGCCAGTTCGAGGGCGCCGTCGAGGGTCTCCCGCGAGTGGTCGGCGTACCGGGGCCGCTCCGTGAGGGCCTCGGCGTCGAGCCATTCGTAGAGCAGGAACTGCAGGTCGCGCCTGGACAGCAGGGTGGACGCCACGGGTTGCCTCCCAGAGTGATCAACCGACTGGTCGGTATGCTATCGGTCCGGCTTCCCGTCCGGGTGGTCGGGGTCTACGCTGGTCCCACCAACCGGAGTCGAGGCCAGGAACCGAGCATGCCCGAGAACACGCCCACCGTGCTGTTGCTGAACGGCCCCAACCTCAACCTGCTGGGTACCCGAGACCCCGGGCAGTACGGAACCACCACCCTCGCGGAGGTCGAGGAACGGGTGACCGCCCTGGGAAGGGAACTGGGTGTGGAGGTCGTCTGCGCGCAGTCCAACAGCGAGGGCGGCATGGTCGACCACGTCCACGCGGCCCGGCACTACGCCGGTGTGGTGATGAACCCCGGCGCCTACGCCCACTACAGCATCGCCCTGCGCGACGCCGTGGACGCGATCGAGGCGCCCGTGGTCGAGGTGCACATCTCCAACGTCTACGCCCGCGAGGAGTTCCGCCACACCTCCGTCACCGCGCCGGTCGCCGCCGGGTACGTGGCGGGGTGCGGGATCCTCGGCTACGAACTCGGTCTGCGCGCGGTCCTGTCCCGCGCGGCGGAACGGGCCGCCCGGGGCTGACCCCTCAGTTCCACAGCAGTTCCTGGCCGGGGACCTGTTCGCCCCCGGAGCCCGACCGCCTCGACCTGCACCGCAGGCACGTCACCGGGCTGGTGGACGGGCGCAGCCGCATGGGGTCGTCGGCGGCCGCGCACACCACCGCCGGGATCTCCACGCCCACCCAGACCCGGGTGGTCAGCTCGTGGACGATGCTGCCGTCACCGATCCGGGCCGCCTTCGCGTCGGCCAGTTCGGACCGGCGGCGGCGCAGCGTGGCGGCGAGGTGCCGGACCTCGGGGGCGGGCTCCTGAGCGGGCTCCTGGGCGGGTTCGGCCTGCGGGGCGGGCCGGACCCGTGGGACGGGGCCGAAGCCCGGGAGGGGGACGGAACCCGGGATGGGGACGGCGTCGGAGGCGGGGTGTTCGGTCATGCCCTCCAGGATGCCCTGCCGGGCCCGACCTCGCACACGGGCGCGCGGAGCTCGGAACCGACTGGTCGGTACGGGACGGGGGCGAGGGAGCGCCGCTCAGCGGAAGGTCATCAGCTCCGGTCCGCCGTGTTCCAGATGCGCGTGGTCGTTGAAGGAGAGCAGCCGGGTCCCGCCGCGCCCGTGCACCAGCTTGGTCACCGACCCGTTGACCACCACCCGGTTCATCGCGACGAACACCGGATCCGGCGCCCGCATCAGGGAGGCGCAGGCGGTCGCGATCACCCCGGCCGAGGTGAACACCAGCGCCGTCCTGCCACTGCCGAGCGAGGACGCGAGCTCGTCCAACGCCGTCCGTACCCCGTTACGGAAGGCGGTCCAGGAACCCTCGCCCGTCGCCTCGGACGCCGTCCACGCGTGCAGCGAGGCGTCCAGCCGTTCCTGGAGGGTGCCGGTCCCGGTCGTGTGGCGCTCCAGCAGACGCAGGTGGTCGTACTCGTTCCACCGGGGGTCCGGCACGGGTTCCACTCCCAGCCCGCCCAGCCCGGCCAGCGCGGTGGCGGCGGTCTGCCGCTGGCGGCGCAGGGTGCCGCTCACCACGGGCCCGAGCTCCAGCCCGCGTCGGGCCAGTTCGGCCCCGACCAGACGGGACTGTTCGTGTCCGGTGGGGCTCAGTTCGTCGTAGTCCGCCGCCTCGGGGGAGGCCTTACCGTGGCGGATCAGGTAGATCGTCGGCATGGCGACACAGTACGGGCGGCCCCGCGCGGAGGGACGCCCCGGGTCCGCTCCGACGCGAAACACCGGGCACGGTAACCACACTTCTCGCCTCCCGGCCGGTATCAATGGAACCGGCGGCCCCCCACCCCCGAAGGCGTGTCCCTTCGTCGGTGAGGAGAACATGGGAGAGCTGCCCCTTGAGGGCCACACCCCGCGGAGCAGGATCAGGGCCGTGGCGACGGAGGTCCGTGCGCGCCTGTCGGCCAACGCCTCCCTGATCGTCCTCGCGGTCATCGCCGCCACGCTGGCCTGGACCATCGCGGGTGGCCTCGTCCAGGACCACCGGCCCTTCTTCGCGCCCATCGCCGCCGTCATCGCGCTCAACGCTTCCGGAGGGGAACGCGGTGCCCAGGCCCTGCGCCTGCTCATGGGCGTGTTCATCGGCATCCTCGCGGGCGAGCTCAGCCTGCTGGTCACCGACCTCAACGAGGTGGCCATGGTGCTGGCCACCGCGTGCGCCATGACGGTGGCCGCCGCGATCAACGCCGAACGGATCATCATCGGCCAGGCCGCCGCCAGCGCCATCCTGACGACGATCTTCGTCGGCGGCGCCAGCCCCGGCATCGACCGGCTCGTGGACGCGCTCATCGGCGCCGGTGTGGCGCTCGCCTTCAGCCAGCTGTTCTTCCCGGCGCGGCTGGTGGCCCTGCTCCGCCGGATCGAGGAGGACGCGCTCAACGAGATGGCCACCATGCTCGCCCTGGTCGGCCGGTCCCTGGAGGACGGGGAGACCTCCAGCGAACAGGTGGTCAACCGGCTCGGGGACCTGAGCCGGCCCATGGCCGAACTCAGCCGGGCACGCGAGAGCAGCAAGGCCACGATCCGGCTCTCCACCATCCGCTGGGGCGACCCGCAGCCCGTGCTGGAGGAGGACGAGGTCATCGAACGGCTGATCCTGCTCGGTGAGAGCTGCCTCTTCCTGGCCCGGACCACCACCGCCATGGGCGTGGAGGAACAACGGGAGCTGGCACCCATCGTCACCGACATGGCCGACGTGCTCACCATCCTCTCCGACGACCTCAGCAGCCGTGAGGCCCGGGAGGAGGCGGTGGAACGGGCACTGACGGCCGCGCGCGCCTACGGGACCGGCGCCCCCGAGGACGACCCGGTCACCCACGCCACCCACCTCGCCGTGGAGATGGTCGCCGCCGACATCATGGTGTTCGCGGGGATCAGGTTCGAGGAGATCGAGGACGTCCTCCAGGGAGACCTGGAGGATCCCACCGTCCCGCACCCGCCGGGTGAACCGTGGCTGCCGTGGCTGAGCTGGCGCCCCCGCTGGCGCGCCCACTGGCGGCTCCGGGGCCGCCTCCCGTGGCGTCGCTCCGGCGGTCAGTGACCCGCGCTCCGGCGCCGCCGTGCCAGGGACCGGACCGCCAGCCCGATGAGGAGCGCGTTGCCGAGCGCGCCCAGGACGAACAGGACCAGGAACACGGGCGCCTGCGCGTCGACGGGCATCCCGGCCATGTCGAGCAGCGAGAAGGCCAGCACCGAGAACACGCCGCACGGCAGCAGCCACACGGCCAGGGCCAGCTCCGGCATCCCCGAGCCGAAACCCGGGCCGAGATGGACGACGACCGTCCCCACGAGGACGGCCGCGGCGAGCGCGAGGTACACGCGCGAGGGACGGTTGTCCGTCGAGGCGGCGAGGAGGTGGCGCACGGTGCTCCTTGGTTCCGGGTCCCACCAGGGTGCCGCAGCACGGCGGAGGGCCCCTGAGTACGGATACTCAGGGGCCCTCGGACACCAGGGGCTCAAAGCCCGCCCGACTCAGCCGACCTGGGAGGACGGCTCGAAACGCACCACCACCGACTTCGACGTGGGCGTGTTGCTCACGTCCGCGGTGGAGTCCAGCGGCACCAGCACGTTGGTCTCCGGGTAGTACGCGGCCGCGCTGCCACGGGCGGTGGGGTAGTGCACCACCCGGAAGTGCGGCGCCCGCCGCTCACGGCCGTCCGACCACTCACCCACCAGGTCCGTGTACGCCCCGTCCTCCAGGCCCAGCTCGGCGGCGTCCTCGGCGTTGACCAGCACGACCCGGCGGCCGTCCGTGATGCCCCGGTACCGGTCGTCCAGGCCGTAGATCGTGGTGTTGTACTGGTCGTGCGAGCGCAGCGTCTGCAGCAGCAGCCGCCCCTCGGGGACCTCGGGCGCGTAGGTGCCGTTGACCGTGAAGTTGGCCAGCCCCGTCGCGGTCGGGAACCGCCGGTCGTCGCGCGGGGCGTGCGGCAGCGCGAACCCTCCGCGCCGCCGGGCCTTCGCGTTGAAGTCCTCGAACCCCGGCACGACCCGGGCCACGTGGTCGCGCACCCGGTCGTAGTCGGCCATCCGGTCCCAGTCCACCGGGTCGTTCCCGAACACCCTGCGGCCCAGCTCGCGGACGATGTCCACCTCCGAGCGCATCCCCTCCGACAGCGGTGCGAGCACGCCGTGGGAGGCGTGCACCAGGCCCATCGAGTCCTCCACCGTCACCCACCGCTGCTCACCGTCGCGCTGGTCGCGGTCGCTGCGGGCCAGGGCGGGCAGGATGAGGGCACGGGTGCCGGTCACCACGTGCGAACGGTTCAGCTTGGTGGACACGTGCACCGTCAGGCCCACCCGGCGCATGGCTTCCTCGGTCACCTCGGTGTCCGGGGAGGCGGCCACGAAGTTGCCGCCCATGGCGAAGAACACGCCCACCTCACCGCGCGCCATCGCCCGGATCGCGTTGACCACGTCGTGCCCGTGCTCGCGCGGCGGTTCGATCCCGAACTCCGCGCCCAGCGCGTCCAGGAAGGAGTCGGCGGGCCGCTCGAAGATGCCCATCGTGCGGTCGCCCTGCACGTTGGAGTGGCCGCGCACCGGACACACACCCGCGCCCGGCCGCCCCACGTTGCCGCGCAGCAGCAGGAAGTTGACCACCTCGCGGATGGTCGGCACCGAGTGCTTGTGCTGGGTCAGTCCCATCGCCCAGCACACCACGATCCGCTCCGAGGCCACCACCATGGCGGTGAGCTCCTCGACCAGCGAACGGGAGAGCCCGGTGTCGCGTTCGGTCCGGGCCCAGAACTCGTCCTCGGGCTCGGCCAGCAGCGCCTCGGAGAACTCCTCGAACCCGTGCGTGAACGAGTTCACGAACCCGTGGTCGAGGACCTTCTCACCACGCTGGTCGGCCTCCAGCAGCAGCCGGTTCACCGCCGTGAAGAGCGCCAGGTCGCCACCCACCCTGATCTGCGCGAACAGGTCGGTGAGCTCGGTCCCGCGCCCCACCAGGCCCCGCGCGTACTGCGGGTTGCGGAACGCCTTCATGCCCGCCTCGGGCAGCGGGTTCACCGTGACGATCCGCGTGCCGCGCCGCTTGGCCTTCTCCAGCGCGGACAGCATCCGGGGGTGGTTGGTGCCCGGGTTCTGCCCCGCGACGATGATGAGGTCGGCCTCGTACATGTCCTCCAGGGACACGCTGCCCTTGCCCACGCCCAGCGTCTCGGTGAGCGCCGACCCGGACGACTCGTGGCACATGTTCGAGCAGTCGGGCATGTTGTTGGTACCGAGCTGGCGGGCGAACAGCTGGTAGGCGAAGGCCGCCTCGTTGCTGGTGCGGCCCGAGGTGTAGAACACCGCGCCGTCGGGCGTGTCCAGCCCGCGCAGCTCCTCCGCGATCATGTCCAGGGCACGGTCCCAGGAGACGGGCTCGTAGTGCGTGGCGCCCTCGGCCAGGTACATCGGCTCGGTCAGGCGGCCCTGCTGCCCCAGCCAGTAGCCGGAGCGCTCGAACAGGTCCGTGACCGGGTGCCGGGCGAAGAAGTCCGGCCCCACGGTCCGGCGGGTGGCCTCCTCCGCGACCGCCTTGGCGCCGTTCTCGCAGAACTCCGCCTTGTGCCGCTTGCCCGGCTCCGGCCAGGCGCAGCCGGGGCAGTCGAAGCCCTTCTTCTGGTTGACCGCGAGCATCGCGGGCAGCCCGCGCAGCACGCCGGCCTGGTCGTTGACGTGGCGCACGCTGTTGAGCACGGCCGGGATGCCCGCCGCGCTCTCCTTGGGAGGCCCGACCTCCGGCGCGTCCTGGGCGGGGTCGGGCATGTCCGAGTCGTGGTGTGTCACAGTTCGAATTCTCTCACCGAGTCGCCCTCTGTCCAGAGGTCCCGAATAGTTATGGCGCTGAATGGGCCGAACGATATCAAGGACTGGGGCGTTGTTGTTCCCGGGGTCCTCGCACATGTATTCTTGCGCGATGTTGCTGAGCCAGCTGAAGTACCTGACCGCGCTGGCCAAGGAACGGCATTTCGCCCGTGCGGCCCAGGCGTGCCACGTGTCCCAGCCCGCCCTGTCCGCCGCCATCCGCAAGCTCGAGGCCGAGTTCCGCGTCCCCATCGTGAGGCGGAGCAACCGGTTCATCGGGTTCACCCACGAGGGGGAGCGGATCGTCGCCTGGGCGCAGCGCGTCCTGGCTGAGCACGACATCCTGGTGGAGAACGTCAGGAGCCTGCGGGAGGGGTTGAGCGGCCGTCTGCGGATCGGTGCCATACCGACCACCCTGAGCTCCATCTCCCTCATCACCAGCGCCTTCTGTGAGCTCCACCCGCTGGTCACGCTGTCGGTGGTCTCCATGACCTCGAAGGAGATCGAGCGGGCCCTGGCCGACTACCAGATCGACGTCGGGCTGACCTACGTCGACAACGAGCCCCTGGAGAACGTGCGTCAGCAGCCCGTCTACCGGGAGCGCTACGCCCTGCTCACCGACGAGCAGGGGCTGCTCAACGGCCGCGAGACCATCACCTGGGCCGAGGCCGCCGAGGTGCCGCTGTGCCTGCTGTCCCCGGACATGCAGAACCGCCGCATCGTCGACCAGGCGTTCCGCAGGGCGGGGGTCGAGGCGGTACCCAGGGTCGAGACCAACTCGGTGAGCGCCCTGTGCTCGTTCGTCAACGAGACCCGCTGGTCAGCGGTCATGCCGCACGCCTGGCTGTCCCTGCACGCGGTGCCGGAGGGTATGCGCGCCATCCCCCTGGTGGAACCCGAGGTCAGCAAGCAGATCGGGCTGGTCGTCGCGGACCGGGACCCCGAACCCGTGCTGGCCCGCGCCCTCCTGGACACCGTCGCCGACGCCGACCTCCAGGCGCGGCTGGACCACTACCACCCGGAGGGTCTCGTCCCCGGGATCGCCCTCTGATCCCCGCCAGGGGCCCGTTCCGGGCCCTCGATAACCAGAACCTATCGTTCGACAATGAACGTGTATTTGATTCTCGTCACACAAGGTGTGACGATGGCGCATGCTTGTGCCGCTTCCCCGGAATAGCCGGGAAAGCGGAAGCGCATTCCGGTCGGAAATCAATCATGAGGATGAGTAGTGCTGTCGTTTCTCGATCGTGACAAGAGCGTCGCGCCGCCCGGATACAGCCGCTGGTTCATCCCGCCCGCCGCGCTCGCCGTGCACCTGTCCATCGGCCAGGTGTACGCCTTCAGCGTCTTCAAGACCCCGCTGGTCGAACGCTTCGACACGACGCTGACCGCGATCGGCGTGGTCTTCAGCATCTCCATCGTGATGCTGGGCCTCTCGGCGGCCTTCGGCGGCAAGTGGGTGGAGCGCAACGGTCCCCGCAAGGCCATGTTCGTGGCCGGTCTCTGCTGGGGCACCGGCTTCCTGGTCGGCGCCCTCGGTGTGGCCACCGGCCAGCTGTGGCTGCTCTACCTCGGCTACGGCGTGATCGGCGGGATCGGCCTCGGTATCGGGTACATCTCCCCGGTGTCCACCCTGATCAAGTGGTTCCCGGACCGGCCCGGCATGGCCACCGGCCTGGCGATCATGGGCTTCGGCGGCGGCGCGCTGATCGCCTCGCCGCTGTCCGCCGCGCTCCTCGACCGCTTCGGTGAGACCCCCGCCGACGCGATCGTCCCCGCGTTCCTCATCCTCGGCGCCGTCTACTTCGTCGCCATGATGCTCGGCGCGATGACGGTCAAGGTCCCGGCGCCCGGGTGGCGACCGGACGGTTGGCAGCCGCCGACGGACACCGCGGGCACCCCCGCCGTGGACCCCGCCACCGAGGGCGTCAGCGTGGAGCGGGCCTTCCGCACCCGCCAGTTCTGGCTGCTGTGGATCGTGCTGTTCTGCAACGTCACCGCGGGCATCGGCATCCTCGAACAGGCCGCGCCGATGGTCCAGGACTTCTTCACCGGGGTCGGCCCCGCCGAGGCCGCGGGCTACGTCGGCTTCCTGTCCCTGTGCAACATGCTCGGCCGGTTCGTGTGGTCCTCCACCTCCGACCTCCTCGGCCGCAAGCGCACCTACATCGGCTACCTGGGGCTCGGCAGCCTGCTCTACGTGCTGATCGCCGTGGCCGGCACCAGCTCCGTGGTGCTCTTCGTGGCGGTCACCGGGGTCATCCTGTCCTTCTACGGCGGCGGTTTCGCGACCATCCCCGCCTACCTCAAGGACCTGTTCGGCTCCTTCAACGTCGGCGCCATCCACGGCCGCCTGCTCACGGCCTGGTCGTGCGCGGGCATCGCCGGGCCGCTGATCGTCAACGTGATCGCCGACCAGCAGATGGCCGCGGGCCGCTCCGGAGCCGACCTGTACACCTTCTCGCTCTACCTCATGGTGGGTGTGATGGTGGTCGGATTCGTGGCCAACGCACTGGTGCGCCCCCTGCCCAAGGCCGCACCCGTGGCGGCGCCGCAGGACACCGACACGTCCCGGGAGCCCGTGTGAGTGCCGGAGGCCACGGAGCCGTGGACCACCGAGCAGACCGAGGGACCCCGTCGGGGTCGGTGAAGGAGGATCCGATGGAACAGCGGACACGTGACCAGGTGTCGAAGGGCGCCGCGCTCTTCCTGTGGGCGGTCGTGGTCATCGCCCTGGGCTACGGCGTGGTGAGCACCGCGATCCAGGCGGCCGCCCTGTTCACCGGGTAGGACGCCGCCCGCCGGTCTCAGTCGACGTTTCCCGCGAAGGTGACCGGCGGGTACAGCGGGACGAAGTCCTGGTCGTGGAACTCGACCGTGTACTGGATCTGGTGGTCGTCCTCGTCGGCCCAGCAGTCCTCGTCCCAGCTGCCGGACTGGCCGGGCTCCAGGCTCTCCGGCGGGTTCGCGCTGTCGCCCAGCGCGGGCGAGCCGGATTCGCGGAGCGGGTCGCCCACCGAGCACGACCTGGTCACCAGGCCGCTCGGCACGGCCGTGGAACCCTCGTTGGTGACCTCCACGGTCCAGGTCAGGTAGGGCAGGTCGCCCTCCTCGCCGGTGGCCGGATCGACGCCGCCCTCCTCGACACGGCGCTCGAACGCGCTCAACCCGATGGAGAACCCGTCACCGAAGTCGTGGGTCTGGTCCAGGTCGACGACGACCGGCTCGAACCCGGTCTCGGGTCGCTCCTCGACGTCGTCGGGGTGGGTGCTCCGAGGGGAGGGCGGCGCGGGCGGGTCCGGTTCCGCCGAGGAGCCCTGGACCCACCACCCCGCGCCGAACCCGACGATCAGGGCGACCACGGTACTGATCGCGGTCACGATCCAGCCGGTTCTGGTCATGTGGGGGCGTCCTTCCCGGGGTGGGCCCGCGGGCCCGGGGCTCAGGGCGACCGTACCGCACCCCGACCTGCCGGGGAGGACGTGCGCGGGGGTACGCCCGGGCGGGTGAGCGGTGACGCCCGCGGACGTAGGCGGTCGAGACCCGGGGACGACGCGCGCGGGGGCCGGTCCTCCTAGCGTGGAGCCATGAACCCAGCACACAGTTCCACCCCGCCCCGCCGGAGCGGGTTGGGACTCCCGTTCCCCGTCGTCGTCGCCCTGGCCCTGTTGGCCGCTCCCCGGGTGGTTCTGCACGATCTCGGGGTCATCCAGGAGGGCACCCTCGTCAACGCCCTGTTCGTGTTCGTCCCGCCGACGGTGTGGATCGCCGTGGTGCTCTGGCGCCGGGTCCCGAACCCCTTCCTGACGCTCCTCGCGGTGGGGGTGCTGTACGGGGTGTTCCTGATGCTCGGGCACCAGATCCTGTGGACCACGGCCTGGGACGGCGCCCCGCCGACCCTCGGCGGCAACCTCAGCGGGCTCCCGCCCCTCGCCCACGCGGTGATCACACGCGGCTTCGCGGCGCTGAGCAGTATCGTCACCGGCACCCTGGTCGGGGCGGTCTGCGGACTCCTCGCCTGGGGTGCCAGCAGGGTGCTTCACCGGGGAGCGCGGACCACCGCCGCCTGAGCCGCGCCGCCCGGTGAGAGGGGCGGTGGGTCAGTTGACCGCGACGGGGGTGCCACCGGTGATGCGGAGCAGTTCGGCGTGGTCGGTGGGGAAGACGGTGTTGGGGGTGCCGCCCGCCGCCCACAGCCTCGGGTAGTCCGCCAGGGCCGGATCCACCACGGTCTCCACCGGGGCGGGGTGTCCGATCGGTGCCACCCCACCGATGGCCTGGCCGGTGGCCTCCCGGACCTGTTCCGGGGCGGCGCGTGTGATCCTCTCCTTGCCCAGGCGTTCGGCCAGCAGGGTGACGTCCACCCTGTGCCGTCCGCTGGTCATCACCAGCAGGGGTGCGCCGTCGGCCATGAACACCAGGCTGTTGGCGATCGCGCCGACCTCGCAGCCCAGGGCCTCGGCCGCCTCGGCGGCGGTCCGGGTGGACGCGGGCAGCGCGCGCACCCGTCCGCCGACTCCCAGCGCGTCGAGCGCCCGCGCCACCTCGCGGCTGCGTTCGGGTAGGTCCTGGACCTGGTCCATCTCGATCCCTTCATCGCTTTCGGAGCAGGGTATCCAAGCACGGCCGACCGCGGGGACCGGACCGGGTTGCTCGTCGTCGAGGCGACCGCCGTCGGTTGAGGACCCGGACGAGGTCCCGAAGGCCGCTGAGGGGTGGGACGGACGAGCGCACCGGTTCCGTGGGGCCGTCCGCGCGCGGCGGTCGAACCCGGCCGCGAAACCCCGCAGCGGTGGGGAACCGGCACCACCACTGCCGCGTCCCACCCAGAGCGCCGGATTTCTCATGAATCCCACCGTTCACACCCCCGGCGCCGCTCGGGCAACCGCCCGAGCGCCCCTGAACCCGCGCCCGCCCCCAGGCTCCGGGAAGAAACGAAAAGGAAGTATCCGTGGTCATCAAGCGTCTGCTCGCCGGAATCGGATTCGGCGGAGCCTCGGTGGAAACCTCCCTGGTCTCGGCCGTGACCACCCCTGGGGGCTCCCTGCGAGGGACCGTCGTCATCGAGGGCGGCGACGTCGAGCAGCGGGTCGAACAGCTCACCGTCGGCCTCCAGGCCCGGGTCGAGACCGAGGTCGGGGACCACGAGGTCAACAACGACATGGAGTTCCACCGTGTACGCCTGGGCGAGGGCGTGCTCCTGGCCCCCGGACAGCGGTTCCAGGTGCCCTTCGAGCTCCTCGTGCCTTGGGAGACCCCCGTCACCACCCACCGCGGCCGCCACCTGCACCGCATGAACATCGGCGTGAACACCCGTCTGCACGTGGCGAACGCGGTCGACCCCGGCGACCTGGACCCGGTGGCCATCGAGCCCCTCCCTGCCCAGGCCGCGGTCCTGGACTCGCTGCTCTCCCTCGGGTTCACCTTCAAGCACGCCGACCTCGAACGGGGCCACATCGCGCGGACCCGGCAGCGGCTGCCCTTCTACCAGGAGCTCGAGTTCCACTCTCCCAGCCGCTACCGGGGCCTGAACGAGCTGGAACTGTCCATGGTCACCGACGAGCACGGCGCGGACGTGGTGCTGGAGCTGGACAAGAAGCCGGGCCTGCTCTTCTCCGAGGGCCGTGACACCTTCCACCGCTTCACCGTGAACCACCACGACGGTGCCGGGCGGGACTGGACGGGTCACCTGCACCAGTGGATCGACTCCCTGGCTGGCAGCAGAAGCCTGTTCTGAGACCGGTGGGGCGGGGGCCGTTGACCCCGCCCCCGCGTGGGCGCTCCGGTGACGAGGACGAATCTGCGCCCCGACCCGGAGCCCGTGGCAAGGCCCCGGACCCGGTGTCCGGACGGAACCCTCGGCTCAGGGCGTGATCAGGTGGCCGTCGAACCCGGCCGCGACCAGGTACGCGTAGGCCTCACGGACCCGGTCGGGGACCTCCTGCGGAACCGAGAACCCCCGAGCCGGGTATTCCATCACCCGTTGCAGGTCGCCCACCATGGTGTCCATGACGAGCCGGTCGTCGCCCACGGTGCCCAGGTAGTCGTCGAACCCGGCCCGGTCCGAGGCGCACACGGTGTCCACCTCGGGCCAGAGCCTGCGTGTGGTCGCGTGCGCGCGCCGTTCCATGTACGGCTTGCTCACGAGCATCACCGAGGAGACGGTGATCCCGCGGTCCTCAAGCAGGGCGCGGGAGTACCGGAGGTTCTCCCCGGTGTTGGTGGCCCGGGTCTCCATGAGGACCGCCGCGTCCGGGACCCCCAGTCCGAGGACGTGCTCGCGGTAGTGCACCGCCTCGCCCCGGGGGAACCGTGCGAGGGTGGAGGGGCTGTTCGCGCCCGTGATCACCATGCGGGGGAAGAACCCGCGCCGGTACAGGTCGGCGGCGCTCGTGGCCACACCGAGGTCGTGACTGCCCAGGACCACCGCCACGTCGCACCGGCGCGGTTCCTGGCCCATGCGCTGGTAGTCCCAGACGATCCGGGCCCGCTGACGGACCTCCTCGGTCAGCTCCGCGTTCGCTCCCACACCGTTCCCTCCGCCGCCGTTCCGTGTCCCTGGCACCCTAGAACGGCGGCGGGGCGGTCAGCAGACGCTGTCGCCGGGCTTGGGCACTCCGAGCCCGAAGAGCGTGCGGGCCCGCAGACCCGCCCACGTCCCGGCCAGGGCGAAGACCGCCCACAGCCAGCCGTGCAGGCTGCCCGAACCGATCCCGGCCAGGTAGGCGCCGATGTTGCAGCCGCCCGCGAGCCGGGCGCCCACGCCCATCAGGATCCCGCCGACCAGACCGGCGGCCACCAGGTTCCAGCTCAGACCGGTGTGCCACTTCCAGGTACCAGCGGCCCCGGCGGCCACCGCCGCGCCCAGGATGATGCCGATGTTGGTCAGACTGTTCTTGTCCTGGAGGACCGGGCCGGCCAGCTGTTCGGCCTGGCCCGGCTGGGACCAGAACGCCCAGGTCTCGGGCTGGAGCCCGACCAGCTGGAGCGCCTTGGCGCCCCACAGGTTGAAGGCCGAGGTGATGCCCCAGGCGCCCCCGGAGACCACGAGGACGGCGGTGCCCAGCGCGGCCAGCACCAGGGCGCCGGCCACCAGGGGCCAGCTGCCCCGCACGATCCGCGCCACTCCCTCAGCGGACGGCGGGGCGCCCACGGGCGGCGGGACGCGCCGGTTCTGGACCAGGCGCGTGACGACCACGATCGCGACCAGGGCCGCGATGGTGACGAGCCAGGAACCGCCCCAGCCGACGTGGTCGGAGAGCAGCACGGGCGGGATCGCGGGCAGGTCGGAGACCAGCGGCCAGGCGAGGCTGTAGATCTGCGAACCGACGATGAAGCCGAAGAGCGTGATGAGGATGGCGGACTGGCCGGAGCCGACGGCGAAGAGCGTGCCCGAGGCGCAGGCGCCGCCGAGCTGCATGCCGATCCCGAACAGGAACGCCCCCGCGAACAGGGCGATGCCGATCGGCCCGGCCGAAGGAGCGGGTTCGTTCCCGAACAGGCCGGTCCCGGTACCGATGACCAGCGCGAACAGGGTGGCGGTGGTGCCGAGCAGGACCGCGTGGGCGCGCAGGCCGGTGCCGTTGCCCACGGCGAGGAACTGGCGCCAGGCCGAGGTGAAGCCGAACCGTGAGTGGAACAGCGTGAAGCCCAGACCGGTGCCCAGGAGCAGCAGTACGGCGGGCAGGGCGCCGTGTTCGGACCAGACGAAGGCGGCCAGGCCGAGGGCGCCGAGCAGCGCGATCCCCAGTGGCCACCAGCGGACGGGTTCGGCGGCGGGTGCCTGGGGCGGTGGGGCCGAGAGGGTGGGGTTCCACTTCAGGGCCAGGGCGGGAGAGACGTCCGAACCGGATTTTCCGGTCGGCTTGGTGGGTGTTGCGGTCACAGGGATGTGTCCAAACGTGACGGGGTGGGGCGACACGGGGTCGCGGGGACGCCAGGGGCACACCGGTGCCGCGTCGGAGCGCGGGAGACGGGTCGGGTCAGCGCACGCGGAGACGGCACCGGCGGCGACAGAGGCCGTCATCGGTGCTCGTGAGCGACATGGAGATCAGAGCCATGCGCAGAAAACGTGTGGGACCGGACATGGGGGTGATTGTAGGGCATGGTCCCGAACGTCCCCGGAGTCGGGGGCGGGGGAGGGGCGGGCGGGGAGCTGGTGGAACGGGTTCAGTCGGTCGGAACCAGGGTGATCGTGCCGTTGTCGGTCCGCGCGGTGACCGTGCTGGCGCTGGACGCGTCCGTGGGGAGTTCGTTGACGACCTCGCCGTTGTCGAAGGTCTCGAACACCGCGTAGGGGCCGCCGGGCATCGCGACCGTCGCGACGCCGTTGTTGGTGCTCACCTCCACCTCCGTGGGGGCCTCGGAGAAGACGGCTTCGATGCCGCCGTTGTCCGTGGCGATGCTCACGGAGTCGGAGCCGATCCCGCTGAGGTTCATGTCGCCGTTGTCGGAGGTCAGGGTGAGCGGTCCGGTGACGTCCGCGACGTCGACGGTCCCGTTGGCCGAGGCGAGTTCGATCGGGGCGGTGAACCCGGAGACGCCGACGGAGCCGTTGTCGGTCTCCACCGACAGCGCGGTGTCGGCCGGGACGAACACCCGGTATCCGACCCGGCAGTCGGAGATGGCGCCGCACCTCGTCTCCAGGGTGAGTGTGTCTCCGACCAGCTCCCAGTCCCCGTCCGCGTCGCCCGAGGCCTCGCGGACCACCCGGACCTGGTCGGTGTCGTCGGGGACGATCTCCAGGGCGGCGTTGTCGACCTCGACGATGAGGAGTTCGGGCACGTCCTCGTAGGTCTTCTCCTCCGGTTCGCCGAGTTCGGCGACCTCACCGCACCCGGCGAGCAGCCCCAGGGACAGGAGCGCTCCACCGGTGGCGAGTGCGACGCGGGTGGTCGGCGGGTTCATGGGGTCTCCTCATGTTCGGGGCGGGCCGTGAACCCGGCCAGGGCGGTGGTCAGGGTGGCCTCGACGGTCCGCGCGTCCACGGCCTCGGGGTCGGCCAGGTGCTCCATGGACAGGCCGTTGGTGAGGCAGTGCAGGGTCAGGGCGACGGTCTCGGGCCTGGCGGTCAGCCGGACCCCGTACCGCTCGGTGAGCTCGGTGACCAGCGCGGTCACCGTCTCGCGCTGGGTGCGGCGCATCCGCCTGACGGCGACGGCGGTGGGCCCGTGGCGGGTGGCGTGCGCGGCGAACTCCAGCGCGAGACGGCCGCGCTGGGTGTCCTCGGTGACGCGCCGGGCGATCCTGCGGGCGATCGCGACCACGGCGTCCTCGGGCGCGGCGGACCGCTCCAGGGCGGCGGAGGCGAACTCGTGGTCGGAGCGATCACTGAGCACGGCGGCGAAGAGGTCCTGTTTGCCGCCGAAGTTGGAGTAGACGGCTCCCTTGGTGAACCCGGCGGCACGCGCCACGTCGTCCAGGCGGCTGTCGGCGTACCCGCGCTCCGCGAACACGCGCGCGGCGGCGGCGAGCAGGCGGCGGCGCACCTCCGCGCGGGGTACGCGGGGTGCGGGTTCCGGTGGGCCGTCCATGCGGCGAACCTAACATACCGGCCGGTACCGGATACCCATGGGTATCACGGTCACCGGCCGGTGTCAGGGGGAGGGCTACTCCGTGTCGTAGACGCGGACGTAGTCGACGACCATCTCCTGCGGGAACTGGGTGGTCTCGTCCGGGTACCCGGGCCACTGGCCGCCCACGGCGACGTTGAGGATCATGAAGAACTCCTGGTCGAACACCCAGTCACCGCTCACGTCGGAGGGGGTGACGGTGTTGAAGGGCACGCCGTCGACCGACCAGGTGATGGAGTCGGGGGTCCAGTCCACCGCGTACACGTGGAAGTCGTCGGGGAAGGCCCCGCCGTCGGGGTGGTCGTAGGAGGCGCCCACGCCCTCGCCGCCGGAGTAGCCGGGGCCGTGCACGGTGCCGTGGACGGTCCCGGGCTCGCTGCCGATGTGCTCCATGATGTCGATCTCGCCCGAGTCCGGCCACGGCGTGTCCGGGAAGTCGGAGCCGAGCATCCAGAAGGCGGGCCAGACGCCCTGGCCGGTCGGCACCTTGATCCTGGCCTCGATCCGGCCGTGGGCGTGCTCGACGTTGTGCTGGGTGGTCATCCGCGCGGAGGTGTAGCCGCCGTCGGCTTCCTGGCGCGCCGTGATGACGAGGTTGCCGTCGCCGTCCAGGGCGGAGTTGTCCCGGCTGGTGGTGTAGTTCTGGAGCTCCTCGTTGCCCCAGCCGTGGTCGCCGGTCTCGTGGTTCCAGTTCGCCGGGTCGGGGGCGTCGCCCGCCGCGCCGTCGAACTCGTCGGACCACACCAGTGCGGCGTCGGTCGAGGTCAGTTCGCTGTTGTCGGTCACGTCGCTTCCGGTCCAGGTCAGGGCGGTGGCGGTGAGAGCGAAGGCGGCTCCCAGGCCAACGGTGGTGGTGACGGTGCGGCGCACGGTGCCGCCGCTCCGTGGCTTCGCGCTCGATGGGTGGCCCATGGTGGTCCTCCGGGGGTCGGGGGCGGGGCCGGGCCTCGGTACGCGCGGGGCAGCGGGTCTCGCGCGGATGCGAGGGGACCGGCGCACTCTGCTGAACGAGTGTTAAGCGACTGTACGGTTGCGCTCCGTGGTGTTACAAGGGGGTGTCGGGAGAAAAATGGGAACGCTCCCATCGAGGGTGGGAAAAGGGGCCTACGGGTCCGCGCCCGTCGGCCCCGGCGGTCAGGTCCTGCTCGCCCGCAGCGAGTACATCAGCGGGACGCGGGCGTGCGTGTCCGGGAAGCGGTAGTAGCCGTCCGCCGAACGCTCGAAGGAACCGAACCGGGGGAAGAGCGAGGCGTCGTGTTCGTGGAGGAAGTCCAGGCGCAGCCCGGCCGCCGCCAGCGCGGAGACCACCGCACCGAGCGGGTGCTGCCACTCGACGCTGCGGTTGTGGACGGTCTCGGCCTCCAGGTCCGCGTACGTCCCCGCCATCTCCGACTCCTGGGCGTCCTTCGCGAAGTAGTCGCGGACCACGCGCGTCCCGGTCGCGTCGTCGAGGACGTCCGTGAGCGGGTGGAACTCGGCCAGGTACAGGAAGCCGCCGGGGGACAGCAGCGACGCCGCCGTCCGGGCCCAGCGCTCGATGTCCGGGAGCCAGCACAGCGCGCCGGTCCCGGTGTAGACGATGTCGTAGGTCTCCTCGGGCACCACCGAGGGGGCGTCGTAGACGTCGGACTCCACGAAGGCCGCCCGCTCGGGGGAGAGCCCGATCTCCCCGGCCAGCTCCCGCGCCTTGCGCACGGCCGGGCCCGAGAAGTCCAGACCGACCACGCGCGCCGCGCCGTGGTCGCGTGCCCACGACAGGGTGTCCAGGCCGATGTGGCACTGGAGGTGCAGCAGGGTGCGGCCGGTGACGTCACCGACCTCCTCGATCTCGAAGTCGCGCAGGGCGTCCGTTCCGGCACGGAAGCCGTCCAGGTCGTAGAAGTCGCTGGCGACGTGCAGGGGGACCCGCTCGTCCCAGTGGGCGCGGTTGGCCGAACGCCAGTCCGTCGGGGTGGGAGTGCTCATGGTGCTGGAAGCTAACAGGGAACCCGGATCGCGTCCCCTGGTTTTTCGCGTCCGCGGCCAGGGGAGCCCCGGCGGGCCGTCCGGGTGGAGCGGCGGGGTTACCATCGGGCCGGGGTTCGAGGCCACCACGCCTCCGTGACCTGGGCTCTCATCGCTCTCTCATCCCTTTCGGCTGTGATGGACGGACCATGCAAGCCAAGATCCTCGTCGTCGACGACGAACCCAACATCCTCGACGTGGTCGCCACCGTGCTGGAGTTCCACGGATTCGACGTGCGCACCGCCGCCACCGCCGCCGAGGCCCACACCGCCGCGCACGCGTTCGGGCCCGACCTGGTCGTCCTGGACGTCATGCTCCCCGACGGGGACGGGTTCGACGTGTGCCGCGCTCTGCGCCGTTCACGGCCCGACCTCGGCATCGTCTTCCTCACCGCCAAGGACGCCCACAGCGAGCGGATCGCCGGGCTCACCTACGGCGGCGACGACTACGTCACCAAACCGTTCAACACCGACGAACTGGTGGCCCGGGTGCGCGCCGTCCTGCGCAGGACGCGGCCCGGGAACGGGCCGGAACCGGCGGACGGGGTCCTGCGCTTCGCCGACGTGGAACTGGACGAGCGCGCCTGCGTGGTGCGGCGGGCCGGGAACCCGGTGCCGTTGTCGCGCACCGAGTTCGACCTGCTCCGCTACCTGATGCTCAACAGCGGGCGCGTGCTCTCCCGCCCGCAGATCATCGACGAGGTCTGGAGCGACGGCTACTCGGGCGGCTCCAACATCGTCGACACCTACGTCGGCTACCTGCGCCGCAAGCTCGGCGCCCACGGCCCCAACCTCATCCGGACCCAGCGGGGGTTCGGCTACGCGCTGCGTGAGGGCGACCCCGAATGAGGGCCCCGTGGCGCACCCTGCGCGGACGGATGGTGGTGGTCAACGCCGTCCTGATGTTCCTCGCCCTGAGCGTGGTGGCGGTGGCCAGCTCCATGTTCCTCGGCACCTACCTGGTGGACCGGCTGGACGAACGCATCGAGACCAGCGCCTCGTTCGTCCGCGCCAACCAGGACGACATCTTCGCCAAGAGCCCCGACCAGCTGGTCGAGCAGATCCGCGCTCCGAGCGACTTCGTCGCGGAGTTCGTCACCCAGGTCCCGGGGGACAGCCACCCCAAGGTGCACCGGCTCCAGGGGTCGGGCCCCACCCTGGTGCGCGACATCGACACCGACGGCGCCCCGGAGGGCGTGTTCACGGTCGAGCACGACGGCGCCGAGTACCGGGTCAAGGTGTTGGACCTGCCCGACCAGGACACCGTGGTCCTGCTCGGGGAGCCCCTGCGACCGGTCACCGCCACCGTCCACCGGCTGATCGCCATCCAGGTCCTGGGCGGCCTCGCCATGCTCGGGATCGCGCTGGTCGCCGGAACAGCGGTCATCCGCCGGGGCCTGCGCCCCCTGGACGACGTCGTGGAGACGGCGGAGGCCATCGCCCGGGGCGACCTGGAACGCCGTGTCCCCGAACCCGCGCCGGGCGCCGCCGACGAGGTCAGCCGCCTCACCCTGTCCATCAACCGCATGCTCGCCCGCCTGCGCGGCGCCCTGTACGCCCACGAACAGTCCGAGGAACGGCTGCGCCGGTTCGTCTCGGACGCCTCCCACGAACTGCGCACCCCGCTGACCTCGATCCGCGGCTACCTGCAACTCGTGGCCCAGGGGGTCGTCGACGTCGCCCGGCGCCCGGACGTCATCACCCGCTCCCAGCAGGAGTCCGAGCGCATGGCGGCCATCGTGGACAACCTCCTCTACCTCGCACGCCTGGACGAACGCCCCGTGCCCCGGCACGAGGTGGTCGCCCTCAGCAGGATCGTGGCCGACAGCGTCTCCGACGCCCGCGCCGCCCAGCCCGAACGGGACTGGCGGACCGAGGTCACCGCCGACGGCCTCGTGGTCGGGGACGAACAGGAACTGCGCCAGGCCGTCTCCAACCTGCTGGCCAACGTGCGCGTGCACACCCCGGCCAGCAGTCCGGCGACGGTCCGGCTGCACCGCCGCGACGGCCGCGTGGTCCTCGGGGTCTCCGACGAGGGCCCCGGCGTGGCCGAGGAGAACGCGGCCTTCGTGTTCGAGCGTTTCTACCGGGCCTCCGCCGCGTCCGGCCGCCCCGGCAGCGGGCTCGGGCTTCCCATCGTCCGCGCCGTCATGCGGGCCCACGGAGGAGAGGCGGAGTTCACCTCCACCGCCGCCGAGGGCACCACGGTCACGCTGCGGTTCCCGTCACCGCCGGACCCCGACACGGGCTCCGCGACCGCCGGACGTGACGACGATCTCACTGGTGGAGCGGCCTTCTCATCGAACTCTCATGATCCTCGGCAGTTCGCCTCATCGGCGTCGTATGAGCTGGAAGGCAAGCGTAAGTCGGGGTTGAGAGGAATGAGTATGGCTGGGCTGCTCTATCGTCTGGGTGGGTTCGCCTACCGACGACGATGGCTGGTCGTGTTCTCGTGGCTGCTGGTCCTGGTGCTCGCGGGCGGTGCGGCGCTGATGTTCCGCGCCCCGCTCAACGACGCGCTCAGCATCCCCGGCACCGAGTCGGAACAGGCCACCGACCTGATGGAGGCGCGGTTCTCCACCACGGGTGAGTCCGTCACCGCCGTGCTGCGCGCACCCGACGGCACCGACGTCATCGAGGACGAACAGTACGCCGACGCGGTGCGCGCCACCGCCGACGAACTGGCGGAGATCCCCGGGGTCGACGAGGTGTTCAGCCCGCACGGCATCCTGGAGGACGCCCGCCAGCAGTACGACGACGGGATCGCGGAGGGCGAGGAACAGGCCCTGGAGATCGCGCGCGAACAGGTCGAGGCGATGGTTCCGCCGGAGACCCCCGACCGCGAGCAGGCCGTCGAGGAACTGATGGTCGAGGCCGAGGCGCAGGCGCTCGCCGCCGTCGCCGAGGAGGCCCCCGACTTCGACGACGACGAGGTCCTCGACCAGGTTCCGCAGCTCTCCGACGACCGCGACAGCGTGATGGTCCAGGTCCAGCTGGAGTTCCGCAACGGCGAGGTCCCGGTCGAGACCGTCGAGGCCATCCTCGCCACCGGTGACGAGGCGCGGGCGGCCGGGATGGACGTCGAGTTCAGCGGCCCCTCCATCACCCAGCAGGTGCCCGCCATCATGGGCCCGAGCGAGGTCGTCGGCCTGGTCGCCGCCCTCGTGGTGCTCATCATCAACTTCGGCGCCCTGGTCACCGCCGGTCTGCCCATCCTGCTCGCGCTGATCGGCGTGGGCGTGGGCATGCTCCTGCTCTACGCCTCGTCCAGCCTGATCGAACTCACCAGCACGGCCCCGATCCTGGCGCTCATGCTGGGCATCGCCGTGGGCATCGACTACTCGCTGTTCGTGCTCTCCCGCCACCGCAAGCAGGTGGCGCAGGGCTGGGACCCGGCGGAGTCGGCCGCCCGCGCCATCGGCACCGCGGGCAGCGCCGTGGTCTTCGCGGGGATCACGGTCATCATCGCCCTGCTCGGCTTGTCCGTGGTCCAGATCCCGTTCCTGACCCTCATGGGTGTGGCCGCGATGGTCACGGTCGCGGTGGCGGTGCTCGTCGCGATCACGCTGCTCCCGGCCCTGCTCGGGTTCATCGGCCACCGGGTCACCGCCGGTCGGCTGCCGGTGCTGGGCCGCCGGGCGGAGAGGGCGATGGTCTCCGAGCGCACCATGAGCGCGCGGTGGATCGGCATGGTCATCAAGCGCCCGGTCATCGCGATCGTCGGCGTGACCGCCGTCCTGGGGACGCTCCTGCTTCCCCTGGGCAGCATGCACCTGGGCCTGCCCAGCGACGAGACCAGCTCGACGGACACCACACAGCGCCAGGCCTTCGAGATCATCAGCGACGAGTTCGGCCCCGGGCACACCGCCCAGCTCGCCGTGGTGGCCGACCTGACCGGTCTGCCGGACATGCCCGCCGCCGCCGACGAGGTGGCCGAGCGCATGGAGGGTGTCGACGGGGTCGCGGAGGTGTTCCCGCCCCAGCTCAGCGAGGTGCGGGACACGGCGATCATCGTGGTCATCCCCGAGACCGGCCCCTCGGACACCGCCACCGAGGACGTGCTGCACGACATGCGCGGACTCCAGGGCGAGATCGAGGACGAGATCGGCGCGAAGATCGTGGTGGCCGGTGCCGCCGCCATGGCCATCGACGTCTCCGAACGCCTCGCGGACGCGCTGCCGGTGTTCGCCGCCGTGGTGATCGGCCTGGCCCTGGTGCTGATGACGGTCGTGTTCCGCTCGATCCTGGTGCCGGTCAAGGCGGCGCTGGGGTTCGTGCTCAGCGCGGGCGCCTCCCTGGGCCTGACCGTGGTGGTCTTCCAGTGGGGCTACGGCGCCGGGCTGTTCGGTGTGGAACCCGGCCCGCTCCTGGCGTTCATGCCGACCCTGATGATCGGCATCCTCTTCGGCCTCGCCATGGACTACGAGGTGTTCCTGGTCTCCCGCATGCGGGAGGACCACGTCCACGGCGCCGAACCGATGGCGGCGATCTCCACCGGCTTCACCCAGGGGGCGCGCGTGGTCACGGCGGCCGCGGCCATCATGATCAGCGTCTTCGCGTCCTTCGTCTTCGGCCACGTGGAGATGTTGAAGCCGATCGCGTTCGTCCTCGCCGTGGGCATCCTCATCGACGCCTTCCTGGTCCGGATGACGCTCGGCCCGGCGGTCATGGCGCTGTTCGGCCGGGCCACCTGGTGGCTGCCGAAGTGGCTGGACCGCCTGCTCCCCAACGTGGACATCGAGGGCGACCGACTCGCCCCGGCCACGCCCGTCGGCGGTGCGGCGACCGCTGAAGGCGCGGGCTCCGAGCCCGGCGCGGACGACGGCGACCCCCGGGAGGCCGGTGCCCCGGCCGGATCGTCCCGGTAACGGACGCTCCGAGGAACGGCCCCGCCACGCCCGGCGGGGCCGTTCCCGTACCCGGGGACCCGGCTCCGAGGGCTGTCACGGGCCGTGGCTAGTATGACCCGGATCACTCGACAGCAGCCGGGAGTCCGCACGTGCCAGTGACGCAAGCCAAGCCGCGCCTCGTCCTCACCGCCTCCGCCGCCTCGCTGGCCGTGGTCCTCGCCGCCGGTTGCTCGGGGATGGACTCCGACGGTTCGGCCCACCCCGAGACGTCGGCCATGGAGGGGAGCAGGCTCGACGAGATCCTGGACCGGGGCTCGCTCCATGTGTGCACGACGGGCGACTACCGGCCGTTCACCTTCCTCGACTCCGACCCGGACGAGTTCACCGGCATCGACGTCGACATGGCCCGGGACCTGGCCGACGACCTCGGCGTGGAGATCGAGTGGACCCGGACCACCTGGGACGACCTGATGGAGGACTTCCTCGACGGGTGCGACGTCGCGGTCGGCGGCATCTCGGTCAACACCGAGCGATCCCAGCAGGTGTACTTCTCCGCCCCGCTCATGGAGGACGGCAAGACCCCCATCACCCTGTGCGAGAACGTGGACGACTACCGCACGATCGAGCAGATCAACCAGCCCGGGGTGCGCTCCATCATGCCCAGCGGCGGCACCAACCAGGTGTTCGCCGAGGAGCACTACCCGGACGGCGAACTCATCACGCACGACAACAACACGATCTTCGACGAGATCGTCGCGGGCCGCGCCGACGTGATGACCACCGACGCCTCCGAGGTGCTGTGGGTGGCCAACGAGTACGAGGAGCTGTGCGCCGTCAACCCCGAGGAGCCCTTCGACTTCTTCGAGAAGGCGTTCATGCTGCCCCGGGGCGACGACGTGTTCAAGCACTACGTGGACCAGTGGCTGAACATGGCGCTCAACGACGGTACCTACGACCGGATCGTCGAGCCCTGGTTCGGGGAGGACGTCGAGCTCTGAGCAGGTGACGGGTCCGGGCGCGCCGTACACGGACCCGGCGGCAGGCCCCCGAGCTCCCGCTTGGGACCTTGCCCATGTCGTTGCGGGGCAGCGCCTCCGCCACTCCCGGGTGGGCGAGCAGCGTGTTCTCGATCTCCCCGGCGCCGATCGCGTACCCGCCGCTCTTGACGAGGCCGGTGCCCCTGCGGCCGACCGGCCGCACCCGTCCCTCAGGGGCGAGCACGGCCGTGTCCCCGGTCCGGAACCAGGTGCCGTCCATCACCTCGGCGCCGTCGTCGTCGACCAGGCGCAGCTCCTCCCCGTCCAGCGGGACGCCCACCGTGCCGGGCGCGGTCGGGTCACCCGGACGGACGCTGGTGTTCATGAGGGTCGGTCATCCCATGGCGCTCCACCACGCGCCGCCCGGTGGCGGCGGCTCAGCGCGAGCGGACGTTCCCCGGCAGGAGGAACCCATGTCGAAAAAAGCCAACACGTTGTTGTGAACCAGCAACGCTTTTCCCGTGTCGAAGGGTAGAGGGACCGCGACGGAAGGAAGTACCCCCCATGCGACACCACACCACGTCCATGAGGGCGGCGCTCGTGGCGACCGCCCTGCTGACCACCGGCTGCGGCCTGGGCGGCGACGACCCGGGCGGTGACGGTCCGGGCGGTGACGGTCCGGGCGGCGGAGAGCCTCCGGGGCCGGGAGCCGACCCGGAGGGCGGCTTCGTCAGAGAGGGTTTCGTCGGCACCTGGGACGACTACCTCGACGCCCGCGTCGAGGTCACCGAACTCGCCAACGTGGACGGGATGACCCGGCTGACGATCGAGTACACGAACCTGGAGGACCGCACCATCGAGGGCGGCGCCTACGACAACCCCATGAGCGCCCACTGGTTCCGGATCCTGGACCCCGTCCGGCAGCTCCGCTACGCCCCCCACGGCGACATCGGGGCCGACATCTCCGACTTCTACCGCGAGGAGCTGTGGCAGCCGGGCGTGACCTACGAGCTGGTCGTCTTCTACCCCGAACTGGAGGGCGACCCGGAGCGGCTGACCGTCGAGGGACCCGGCGGCATCGGGGAGTTCGCCGGGGTCCCGGTGGTCGACGGCGAGCCGCGCGACGACCCGTCCGGACTGCCCGAGGAACGCGAGGAGGGATGGCCCCAGGAGGGGGAGACGGTGACCGTGCCGGTCACCGGAGGTCAGCCGGAGGAGGAGGGCACCGTCAACGATGTGGTCTCCCAGGTGGAGACGGTCGTCAGCGGCCGTGAGAGCGACTCCGAACAGGAGACGGTGGCCCTGCGCGCGGACGTCCTCTTCGACTTCGACGAGGCGACGCTCACCTCCGACGCCGCGACCATCCTCACCGACGTCATCGAGGAGACCCGGGAGCGCGCCGACCCGGAGAAGCCCCCGATCACCGTCACCGGGCACACCGACGGCGTGGGGGAGGACGACTACAACCAGACCCTGTCCGAGGAGCGCGCCCAGGCGGTCCGGGACGTGCTGGAGGGCGAACTGGGGGCCGGGTACGAGTACGAGACGGAGGGCGTGGGCGCCGCCGAGCCGGTGGAGACCGAGGGCGGCGACGACGACGCGTGGGCCCGCTCACAGAACCGGCGGGTGGAGATCTCCTACAGCTTCAAGGAGGAGTTCGCCTCCGAGGAGGCCGGGGAGGCGGAGACCGAGGTCGACACCCTCGACATCGCCCCGGAGGACGCCGGGGAACCGGCCGCCTTCAGGGACGTCGAGGGGACCGAGCCCGCCGCCACCGCCACGGCGGAGCAGGAGTACTTCTACGGCGGGGACCTCCGGCACTCCTGGGAACTGGATGTCTTCCCCTTCTACCGCGACGGCGCGTTCCTCGTCGCCCGGTTCGAGGCCACCCACCAGGGCGACACCGTCCCCAGCACCACCAACCCCTTCGGCATCGGCTCGTACTTCGAGTTCAACGCCTTCGACCCCGACACCGGGATCGTCTACACCCAGGCCTTCGACGGCGACCACCTGTCCTTCATCGACCGGGTGGGGTCCCCCCTGTGGCCCGCCGCCACCGCACCCGGCTCCACCCAGTACGGCTACCTCTACCTGACCGCGCCCCCGGCGGAGACCACCGAGCTCACGTTCAACGCGGGCCCGTTCGGGATGCTGGAGGGGATCCCGATCGAGGAGTGACGGCGGGACCGCCCCCGGGGTCCGGGGGCTCGGCCCCGGGCCCCGGGCACGCCGCCCCGGTCAACTCCGCGCGACGGCGGCGAAGTGCGCCACCATCCGGCCGTGGTCGGGAACCAGACCCGTGATCAGCTCCAACGCCTGAGCGGCCTGGAACACCGCCATGCCGCCGCCGTCCAGGGTGGCGCACCCGATCCGCTCGGCCTCGGTGAGCAGCGCGGTGCGCAACGGCCGGTAGACCACGTCGGCCACCCACAGGTGCGGGCGCAGGACCTCCGGGGCCACCGGCGGGTCCGGGTGGTGGGCCATCCCGGCCGGGGTGGCGTTCACCAGCCCGTCCGCCTCGGTCAGGAGCCCGGCCACCTCCGAGGGCGGCACCGCCCGGCACCGCCTCCCGGGAAACCGTTCCGTCAGGTCCCGGGCGAGACCGCTGGCCCGGCCCCGGTCGGTGTCCACCACCGCCAGATCCCGTACCCCGGAGGTCATGAGGGCGTGGGCGACCGCCGCACCGGCCCCGCCCGCGCCCAGGAGGACCACGCTCCGCCTGGGCGCCGCGGGCAGCCCCAGCTCCAGGGAGAGCGCGAACGCCGACCAGTCCGTGTTGTGCCCGACCGCGCGTGCGCCGTCGAACACCACGGTGTTCACCGCTCCCAGAGCGGCCGCGTCGGGCGTGAGTCCGTCCAGGTGGGGGAGGACGAGCTGCTTGCAGGGGTGGGTGATGTTCAGTCCGTCGAACCCGTACCGGGGGGCCGAGCGGACGAGCTCACCGACCGACGACGCCGACAGGCCCCAGGTGTCCAGGTCGATCCGGCGGTAGACCAGGCGGCGCCCGAGCTCGGCGGCCTCCGTCTCGTGCATGGCCGGGGTCAGGGAGGGGCCGATTCCCGAACCGATCAGTCCCACCAGGAAGGAGGGTACGTCGGGGGCGGGGGCGGGGGCCGGTGCCCGCACGGTCCCGTCGCCGCTCGTCGGGCCCCTCACGTCCACTGCTCCGAACGGTGCCGCGCGCGGTGCGCCGCCATCCGCACCGGGGTGTTGGCCGCCCCGTACCCCTCGTAGCCGTTCACGCGCTGCACGACCTCAAGGAACAACCGGCCGCCCATCAGGGGTGTGTAGAGGTGCCAGAACTCGCCCGCGCCGTCCGTGTCGTGGAGGATGCCCAGGCCGCGCATGAGGGCGAGCCGCGCCGGGGACAGGTCCGTCCTGGCGGCGAGGTCGTCGTAGTGGTTGTCGGGGACCCGGATCGGAGGCTCCCCGGCGGCGACCATCGCGCGGGCGACCGCGACGATGTCGTCACAGGCCAGGGCGATGTGCTGGGATCCGCCGGTGGCGTCCGCCTGGGGGCCGCGCCCCAGCACGGACACGTTCAGCGCGACGCGGGGCCCCGCCCCCGGGTCGTCCGGCCGTGTCAGGACCCGGCTCCGGACCAGCCCGTCGGGAGAGGACAGGTCGGTGTTCTCCGACGGGGAGAGCCCGAACAGGGTCCGGTAGAACAGGGAGGCCTCGTCGAAGTGGTCGAACGGCTGGTGCAGACCGACGTGGTCGATTCCGGTGACCGGGGTCGGCGCTCCGTCGCTCCGGTGGTCGACCGCGGGCGCCGAGAAGTCCTCCGTCCAGTCCGCCCCACCGGACGACTCGGGCGGGCACAGGAAGACGGCGGTGCCGTCGGGGGCGGCGACCGCGCGTATCCGCGCCTCCGAGGGGTCGCGGCGGCGGGTCAGGGCCGGAGCCGAGAGGGCCTCCGCCCTGGCCGAGGCCAGGGCGGGATCGGAGACCTCGACGCCCAGCGCCGTCACCGCCGCGTCGCCGGTCCAGGTGTGCCCGAGTCGCGGGTCGGCGGAGTTCAGCAGCACCCGCGCGCGCCCGTGCTCCCAGAGTTCGACGGGCTTGGACCGGTGGTCGCGGGTGTGCGCGAAACCCAGCGCCGACAACACCGAGCGGGTGCGTCCGGCGGCCGGTTCAGCGGCCGCGACCTCGACGAACGCCAGGTTCCCGGGTGGCGCGAGGTCCGGGAGCCGGTTCAGGTGAACGGGGCCGTCCCGGTGCGGGTCCGGGGCGCGCCCCGGACCGTCGGACTCCCGGGCCCGTGCCACCGTGTCCTCCAGGGCGGACAGCGAGCGCAGGGCGTCCGCGGCCGTCCGGTCCGGGTCGGAGGCGCGGAAGACGTCGTTGAACACCTCCAGGGACAGCGGGCCCCGGTAGCCCGCGGCGATCACGTGGCCGGTGAACTCCGCCAGGTCGAAGCCGCCCTGCCCGGGGAAGCAGCGGTGGTGGCGGCTCCACTGGAGCACGTCCATGTCCATGCGCGGAGCGTCGGCCAGCTGGAGGAAGAGGATCTTCTCCGCGGGGATGTCCCGGACACCCGAGGGGTCGTCACCCCTGGAGAGGATGTGGAAGCTGTCCAGACACAGGCCGAGTGAGGGGTGGTCGGCGGCTTCGACGATCCGCCACGAGTGCTCGTAGGTCGAGACGCGGCGCCCCCAGGCGAGCGCCTCGTAGGCGACGCGCACCCCGTAGGGTTCGGCGGTCTCGGCCAGGGAACGCAGCTGGGCGGCGGCCAGGGCGTCGTCGTCGATGGCTGACGCCGTCGCGTTGGAGCAGACCAGCAGGGTGTCCACCCCGAGTTCGACCATGAGCGCGAACTTGGCCTCGGCCCGCCTCAGGTTGGCCGCCAGCCGGGTGTCGTCCACGCCCTCGAAGTCCCGGAAGGGCTGGTAGAGGTCGATGGTCAGGCCGAGTTCCCCGGCCAGGGCGCGGATCTCGCGCGGAGTCAGGGGGGAGGAGACGAGGTCGTTCTCGAAGATCTCCACGCCGTCGAAGCCGACCTTGGCGGCCGCGCTCAGTTTCTCTTCCAGGGTTCCGCTGAGGGAGACCGTGGCGATGGATCGCCGCATGTCCGTCAGACTCCGTTTCCGTTCTCGGGGCAGGGGGTGCTCACGCCGCACCGGTGTCGGGCGGTGCGGTGCGGGGAGGGGACGGGGCCGGTGGCGTTCGGGGCCCTGACGGCCCCCGTGGTCAGGCCGACTCCCGGAAGGCCTCGTAGAGCTCCAGCTCCTCGCCCTCGAGCGTGGACAGGAAGTGCTCGTGGACCTGCGTGCGGAACGCCTCCACGTCCACGTCGTCGACGACCTCCATGGCGCCGCCGGCCTCCCACTCGGCGAGGACCTCCGCCTCCGCCTCCTCGATGCAGGCGCGGTTCTCCTCCCGGACCTGGCTGACCGCCTCCTGGAGCACCTCCCGCTGCCCCTCGGAGAGCCCTTCCCAGGTCTGCCCCGAGACCACGATCATCTGGGAGCCGATCTGGTGCCCGGAGAGGCTGACATGGGACTGCACCTCGGAGTAGTTGTCGGCGTCGACGGTCGCGATCGGGTTCTCCTGGCCGTCGACGGTCCCCTGCTGGAGGGCCATGTAGACCTCCTCGAAGGCGACCGTGGTCGGGCTGGCCCCCATCGCCTCGGCGTTGGCCAGGTAGATGGGGGAATCGGGGAACCGCATCCGCAGGCCGGAGAGGTCGGCGGGGGTGCGGATCGGCTGGTTGGCGGTGAAGTGCCGGTCGCCGAAGTACCAGACGTCGAGGATCTTGGCCCCGGTGGCCTCCTCGAACCCCTGCTTGGCGGCGTCGGCGGCCTCGGAGTCGAAGAAGGAGAACATGTGGTCGGCGTCGTCGAAGGCGTACGCGGCGTCGAAGACGCCGATCGGCGGGTGGGCGGAGCCCAGGGCCGCCGAGCCCTGCACGTCCATGTCGATGTCGCCGGACATCACGGACGCGAAGGTCTCGGTGTTGTCGCCCAGCTGGCTGCCGGGGAAGGTGTCCACACGGAGGCCGGCGTCGGCCTCGGCCACGTGTTCGGCCACCAGGTCGATGCCGCATCGGGTGTGCGGGTGGTCCTCGGTGTAGCTGTTGGAGAAGGTGAGGACGGTGCCGTCGGAGTCGTCGCCGGAACCGCAGGCGGTGAGGACGAGGGCCGCGGCTGGCAGGAGCGCGGCGACGCGGAGACCGGTGTTCATGGTGGGGCCTTTCGGTGGGGCGTGGGGAGTGGGTGCGGGCGGGGTGCCGTGGGTGGCGGCGTCCGGCGGACGGCGTCGCTAGAGGCCGAGTCGCCCGGGGAGGAACAGGACGAGTTCGGGGGCCACGGTGAGCAGGCCGAGGACCGCCAGGAGCGGGATCAGGAACGGGGCGGTACCGCGGAACACCTCGTGCATGGGGGTTCGGGTCGCCGACCCCAGGACGAAGAGCACGCCGCCGATGGGTGGGGTGAGCAGACCGATCATCAGGTTCACGATGGCGATCACCCCGAAGTGGACCGGGTCGACGCCGAACTGCACGGCGATCGGCAGGAGGACCGGCACCGTGATGACCAGGGCCGCGATGGGCTCCAGGATGGTGCCGATCAGGATGAGCGCCACGTTCACCAGCAGGAGGAACACGACGGGGCTGTCCGTGAAGCCGAGCAGGAACGAGGCGATGTCCTGCGGCACCCGCTCGCGGGCCAGGACCCAGCCCAGCAGCCCCGACGCGGCGAGGATCAGGGTGATCGACGCCGCCGTGGTGGCGGTCTCGACGGCGATGCCCCACAGGGAGCGAAGGGTCAGGCGCCGGTAGCAGAACCCGAGGACGAGGACGTAGGCCACGCCGACGGCGGCGGCCTCGGTCGGGGTGAACAGACCGCTGAGGATGCCCCCGAGCAGCAGGACCGGCGCCCCCAGGGGACCGATGACGCGGAGGGCGGCGGACCGGAACTCTCCGGGGGCCGAGCGCCGTCCGGCGAGCTGGGGCTGTTTGCGGCTCCAGACGAAGACGTACAGTGCGAGGCCGCCCGCGATGAGCAGGGCCGGGACCACGGCGGCGGCGAACAGCGCGGCGGTCGAGACCGCCGCCACCGACGCGTAGACGATCGCGGGGATGCTCGGCGGCATCACCGGGCTGATGAGGCTGGAGGAGGCGGTCAGCCCCAGGGCGAAGCGCCTGGGGTACCCCCGGCTGGTCATGGCCGGGACGAGCATCTTGCCCATGCCCGCGACGTCGGCCAGGGCCGTGCCGCTGATCCACGAGAAGCCGACGCTGACGCCGATGTTCACGTAGCCCAGGCTGGCGCGCACCCGGCCGAACAGCACCTGGGCGAAGGCGAAGATGCGGTCCGCGATCCCCGTGCGGTTGGCGACCACTCCCAGCAGGACGAACAGCGGGACCGCGAGCAGCGGGAAGCTGTTGACCTCCTGCGCCGCCGTGCGCAGGCTCAGCCCCGTCGACTGGTCCGTGACGACCATGTAGAGCAGGGTCGGCCCGAGGATCGCGAAGGCCACGGGGACCCGCAGCACCAGGAGGACGAGAATGCCGGTGACGACCAGTGCGGCGCTCATTCGGCACGCTCCTCGGGGGTGGACTCCAGGGCCGGGGGCGCGGGAAGGAGGGTGTTGGCCAGGGCGCGCAGCGCCGCGAGGGACAGCCCGATCATGGGGATCACGTAGGTCCAGGACAGGGGGAGGTTCAGGGCCGGGGTGGTCTGCGGGGAACCACCGAAGACCAGTTCGGCCGCCTCGAACACGAACCCCGCGGCGACCGCGGCGACGACGACGTTGGCCAGGACCCAGACCCCGCGCAGGAACCGCCCGCGGGCGACGTGGTCGACGAGCTTCAGGGTGATGTGCTCGTCCCGGCCCACCAGGTATCCGGCCAGGGAGAAGGTCAGCCACACCAGGCCGAACCTGGCCAGTTCGCCGGTCCAGACCCAGCCGGCGACCGGAAGGTGGCGCTGGGTCGCCTGGACGAGCATCAGGGTGAAGACGAGGGTGAGCAGGAGGGCTCCGACGACGAGTTCGGCCCTCTCCAGGTAGCGGACCACCGTCCGTACGGGGCCCGGGGGCCCGGTGTCGTTCGGTTCGGGGGGTTGGGTCATCCCAGTCGGCTCCAGTCGGGAGGACACGGCTTCGCGCTGATCAGCGACCGTGGACGTGGTGGGTGTCACATTTTTGTGAACTCTAGGTATCCGTTCACAGCTGTGGCAAGCGATTGCCAAAAGTTGTCGTATTCCGGTAGGAAGGGGGCGAGATGAACACTCCGAGGCGCACGACCATCTACGACGTCGCGGCCGAGGCGGGCGTGGCGGCCTCCACGGTCTCCCGGACCTTCGGCAACCCCCGCCGGGTGAACGCGACCACGCGCGAGCACGTGCTCCGGGTCGCCGAACGCCTCGGGTACCGGCCCAACCCCCTGGCCACGGCCCTCCAGTCCGGGCACAAGGCGACCATCGCGATGCTGGTCCCCGACATCACCAACCCGCACTTCTTCGGCACGATCCGGGGCGCGGAACGCCGGGCCAGCGAGGCGGGAGTCACCTTCATCCTCGGCAACACCGAGGAGTCGGCGGCCAACGAGCGCAACCAGATCGAACGGCTGGACCATTCGGTGGACGGCTTCGTGCTGGCGGCCAGCCGCATGAGCGACGAGACGACCGTGGGGATCGCCCAGAGCCACAACCTGGCGCTGGTCAACCGCGAGGTCGACGGCCTTCCCGGCGTGGTGGTCGACAGCGGCCCGGGGAGCTGGCAGATCATCGAACACCTGGCCTCGCTGGGGCACCGGTCGATCGTCTACCTCTCCGGACCGCACCAGTCCTGGCTCGCCAGCGAACGGTGGAAGGCGCTCAGGGGGGCGGCGGAGCGGCGCGGGCTCACTGTCGCCCGACTCGGCCCGTTCCCGCCCAGGGTCAGCGGGGGCGGAGCCGCCGCCGACGCCGCCCTGGTGTCCGGGGCGACCGCGCTGGTGGCCCACAACGACCTTCTCGCCATCGGTGTCCTGCGCCGTCTGTCCGAACGGGGGGTGGCGGTCCCCGGGCGGATCAGCGTGGTCGGCTACGACGACATCTTCGGCGCCGACCTGTGCGTTCCCGCCCTGACCACCCTCGCCGGTCCGGAGGACGAGGCGGGCAGGGTGGCGGTGGAGCTCCTGCTGAGGAAGGGCTCGCTCTCCACGGCGCACCCGGCCCCGCAGCGCGTGGTCCTGCCCACCCATCTGGTGATCCGGGACTCCACGGGCCCCGCGGCCCTCTGAGGCCTCGGCCGGATCCGGCCGAGGCGACCGGGCCCGGACCGGGAAGCGGAACCGGTGAGACGGGGACGGCCCGGACACCCCGCGCGTTCGCGCCTGGGGCACCCGGGCCGCAGGGAAGGCCGTCCCACCGACCGGTGGAACGGACGATCCCTAGTGGGCGACGCCGCTCAGCTCGTTGGGGGCCTCGTCCAGGGTGGCCGAGCCGGTGACCTCACCGGAGGCCAGGTCCACCGCGTGCACCTGGCTGGTGGCCGGGTCGCTCACGTAGGCGGTGCCGCCGCGCACGAACAGCGCGGGCCGGGGGTCCTGCCACTCCACCGGCTCCTCCCACGCGTCGATCAGCTCGATGCTCCGGGTGAGCTCGCCCGAGTCCGGGTCGATCTCGTGCAGCGCGCCGTCGGTGCCCAGCACCAGGGCCTCACCGGCCGGGCCCCGGCCCAGGGAACGGAAGGTGTAGCTGGAGGGCAGGTCGACCAGTTCCAGGTCGCCCTCGGCGGTGTCGACCAGGGCGATCCGCTCGGGGCGCTCCAGTTCGGCGTCGGGGTCGGTCTTGTAGTCGCCCAGGATGACCGGTGACTCGTCCGAACCGGCCTGGTTGCCGATCCGCCCGTAGTCGTCGGGGCTCTCGATCTTGGTGAAGGCGCCGTCCTGGTAGACCAGCGCGCCGTCCTGGCATCCGATGGCCACGGCCCCGCCCTGGGCCGCGCTCTCCCCGTGCACGCCCGGGCAGTCCTCGCTGCGGGCGATCTCCTCCCCGTCGGCGTCCAGGACCAGCGCGCCGACCCGCTCCTCCTCGTTGCCGAGGGTGAGCAGCAGCTCGCCGTTCTCCAGCTCGACCGCCACCCCGTGGTGGGCCTCCTCGGCGGTGTGGACGTCGGTCTCCTCGGGCAGACCCGCGCCCAGCGCGTCGGTGTCGAAGGCGGTGACCTCCCCGGTCCCGTCCGCGAACAGGACGGTCCGGCCGTCGTGGCGCACCACGTGACCGGGGGTGTCGGCCGGGAAGAGGGTGTCGGTGAGCTCGGCGCCGGCGGCGTCGAGGACCTGGAAGCCCTCGGAGGTGGAGACGAACACGTGCCGGTCGTCCCCGGCGGGGTTGACCCGGTTGAAGCCCTCCAGCTCGATGTCGGCCACCACCTCCAGGGACTGGCCGTCCAGGACGTACAGGCCGCCGTCGTAGGTGGTGACGAGGGGCTCCGTGGCCACGGCCTCGGCCGGGGTCCCCTCCTCATCGGCGCCCGCGGCGCCGTCGTCGGTTCCGTTTCCGCAGGCGGTCAGGAGGAGACCGGCGGACAACAGGGCGGGCAGGGCCGCCGCTCGGGTGGTGCGGTTCGAACGCATGCTTCTTCTCTCTCGGGGATGGGTGGTGCGGGGGGTGGCTGGGGGGTGGGTCGAAGGGGCGGGACTCAGTCGTCGCGGAGTCCGGCCGTGATCGCCTCGGTGTTGGCGCGCATCATCTCCAGGTAGGTCGCGGCGCCCTCGCCCTCACGGCTCAGGGACTCCGAGAAGAGCGGGACCACCTCGATCTCCACCCCGGCCTCCTCGGCCATCACGGTGGCCAGGCGGTCGGGCTGGGAGGAGTCCGCGAAGACGGCCGAGACCCCCGCCTCCGCGACGGCGTCGGAGAGGTCCTTGAGGTCGGAGGTGCTGGGCGAGGCCAGGGTGGTCCCGCTGGGGATCACGGCCCCGATCACCTCGAAGTCGTAGCGGTCCGCGAGGTAGCCGAAGACGTGGTGGTTGGTGACGAGCCTGCGGTTCTCGGCGGGCAGGGCGGCGAACTCCTCGCCCATCCACGCGTCGAGCTCGTCCAGCTCGGCCGCGTAGGTCTCGGCGTTGGCGCGCACGGTGTCCGCGTCGACCCCGTCGACCTCCTCGATCACGCGCTCCGCGATCAGGTCGACGGCCAGCCCGACCCGGGCCGGGTCGGTCCAGAAGTGCGGATCGGGCTCGCCCTCGCTCGCGTCCGAGGTGTAGGGGAGCGGATCGACGCCCGGACCCACCTCCAGGGCGGGTACCCCGGCCTCCTCGGCGGCGGTCACGTTGCGGGCGACGCCCTCCTCCAGGCCGAGGCCGTTGTGGACGACGAGGTCGGCGTTCTCCAGGGTCGCGGCCTCGCGGGCGGAGATCGCGAAGGAGTGCGGGTCGGTGTCGGGCGGCATCAGCACGGTGACCGGAGCCTGGTCACCGACGATCCGAGCGGTGACGTCACCGAGGATGTTGGTGGTCACCACGACCCCGGTGCCGTCTCCCTCCGGGGAACAGGAGGCCAGCGTGAGGGCGAGTGAGGCGGCCGCGAGCGCGGCGAGGGGGCGTCGGGGCAGCATGGCGGTCACCGTCCGGTCTGGATCATCAGGTGCGGCGCGATCCCCGGGTCGAGGGTGCGGGCCACACGGAGGTCGTCGGCGTAGTCGATCTCGTGGACGACCCCGGTCTCGGGGTCGCTGACGTAGGCGCGGGAGGTGTCGGCCGTGAGTGTGGGCGGGTGTTCGGGGTCCACCGTGTCCAGCAGGTCGGTGGTGGCCTCCTCCTCGCCGGTCTCCGGGTCGAGTGCGCGCAGGGTCCCGTCGTCGGCCAGGACCAGGACCGGCCCCTCCTCGCCGGTCGCCGTCGCGGCCACGGTGCCGGGCTGCTCGTGGGCCCGCCACTCGGGGACAGCCAGGTCCAGGACCCACAGGGTGTCGTCGTCGGGAAGCGCGGCCAGGACGGCGGATCCGGATCGGTGATGGAAGGGGCCACCGCGTTCCTCACCGGGGTGGGGGAGGGTCGCGGCGCTCAGTTCGCCGTCCTCCTCGGTGACGTGGAGGGTGCCTTCCGCGCAACCGACCACCAGGCCCCGGCGGGTGACGGCGGCAGAGTCGGGGTCGGTGCAGGTCGCCTCCGGGTCCGCCTGGGGTGTGCCGTCGCGGTCGAGTACGCGGACCGTCCCCTCGGCGTCGACGGCGACCAGGGCCCCCTGGTAGGGCAGGACCGTGGTCTCCTCGTCGACCGGGACGTCCGTGGTGGCGACCGTCCCGTCCTCCAGCTTCGCCCTCTCCAGCAGCAGCGATGCTCCCTGGTCAGTGGTGACCGAGGTCAGCGCGGTGTCGGTGACGACGTGCGCGGGGTCGGGGAGGTCCAGGGCACCGACGTCTCCGGAGCCGGTCCGGTAGTAGTGGTTGTGGTCTCCGTGGTCCACGGTCCACACGCCGCTGTCGAAGACCTCGGTGGTCCCTTCATCGGATGAGCTCAGATAGGCGAAGCGGCCGTCTCCGGTGAGGCCGTCCACCGCCGGGACCTCGCCCAGTTCCGTGACCTCCTCGGTGATCAGGTCCAGGAGCCGCACCTGGCCGGTGCCGGTGTCGGCCACGACCAGCCGGAGCTGCGGTTCGGCGGTCTCCTCGGCGCCCTCGACGTACCCGTGGGGCGTCTCCTCCTCGGCGGCCTCGGGTTCGGTGGCGGAACCGCCGCCGGAGCAGCCGACCAGCAGGGTGATCAGGGCCGCCGCTCCCAGGGCGGCGGTGCGGTGTCGACGGTTCACGGTGTCACCGTTCCTTCCAGGTCAGAGGGCTGGGGTGCGGGGCGTTCCGGGTCTGCCGGTCGTCTGGCGAGCCCGCGTGAGCGCAGGCCGGAGGCCAGGGCCGAGACGAAGAAGAACGCCACCGCCGTGGCCGCGATGCTCGCTCCGGCCGCCGTCTCCCAGTGCCAGGAGACGAGCAGCCCGACATAGGTGGCGGCGCCGCCCAGCAGCGCGGCGGTGAGCATGATCCCCGGGATGCTCCTGGCCCAGAGCAGCGCGGTGGCGGGCGGGGCGATGAGCAGGCCGAACACCAGCAGCGTGCCGACCACGTGGAACGAGGCGACCACGGCGAGGGTGACCAGGCCCAACAGGGCGGCGTGCGCGGCGCGCGGCGCCAGGCCCAGGGTGTGCGCCTTGCGGGGGTCGAAGGCCAGCGCGACGAACGCCCGGTGGCCGATGACCGCGACCACCAGTGCGGCCGCGAGGGAGAGCCCCAGGTGGAGCAGGTCCCGCTCGCGCACTCCCAGGACGTCCCCGAAGAGGAAGGCGGTGAGGTCGACCGCGAAGGAGGCCGAGTGCGACACGAGGATCACGCCGACCGAGAGCATCCCCACGAACAGCAGGCCGATGCTCGTGTCCTGCGACAGCCGACGGGAGCGGCTCAGGGCGGTGACCCCGGCGGCCATGGCCCCGGCCGCGAGGGCGGCGCCCACGAACAGGCTCTGTCCGAACAGCGCGGCCAGGGCGACCCCGGGCAGCATGCCGTGCGACATCGCGTCCCCGAGGAAGGCCATGCCCCGCAGGACCACCCAGGTGCCCGCGATCGCGCAGACGGCGGAGACGAGGAGCCCCGCCCAGAGCGCACGCTGGACGAACGTGACCCCGAAGGGTTCGATCAGTGCTTCCATAGTGGGAGACTCTACAACGATAACCATTATCGTTTTCACATCGGGTCGGGTCAGACGAACCCGGACACAGCAGAAGCGGGGGTCACGAGGGATGAGGATCGACCACGTGTACGCGGGTTACGACGGGACGGATGTCCTCCGGGGCGTCACCGCCGAGATCCCCGAAGGGGCGGTCACCGCCCTGGTCGGGGCCAACGGCGCGGGCAAGTCCACCCTGCTCGGGGTCCTGGCGGGAACGGTCGCGCCCCGGAGCGGAAGCGTCGTCCCGGGGCGGCCCGGCCGCCCCGCGTTCGTCGTGCAGCGCAGCGCGGTCCCGGACACCCTGCCGCTCACCGTGCGCGCCACCGTGACCATGGGCCGCTGGGCGCAGCGGGGGTGGTGGCGCCCGCTCACCCGGCACGACCGCCGCGTGGTCGACAAGTGCATGGAACAGGCAGGTGTCGCGGACCTGGCCGGCCGGAGGCTGGGGGAGCTCTCCGGGGGGCAGCGCCAACGCGCCCTCATCGCCCAGGGCCTGGCCCAGGAGGCGGGTCTGTTGCTGCTGGACGAACCCTCGGCCGGGCTGGACCAGCACTCCACGGGCCGGATCCGGGAGCTGGTCACCGAGGTCGCCGCCGAGGGCGTCACCGTGGTGCACGCCACCCACTTCACGGAGGAGGCGCGGGACGCGGACCACGTCCTCGCCCTGGAAGCGGGCCGCGTGGTCACCCCGACCCACGCCGTGTGACCTTCGCGACGGCGGTACCCCCCGCGGCTTCCCTGCGGCGGCGGGCGGGTCCGGGCGCCGCGCGTCGGAGCTCCGGCCACCGGACCGTCCGGAGCCGCTGGCGCCGGAACGTACGGTCGGCGGGGCCCGGATACCGTGGTATCGGACGCGAGCCACGGAGAGGGGCCGGGCATGGGGATCGGGATCGTGGTGGGTCTGCTCATCGTCGTGGGCGGGGTCGCCCTGGTGGTCGCGGTGCTGGGGTTCCTCCTGTCCAGGGCGCGCGCCTCGGGCCGCTCCGCCTCGCGCGGGCGCGGCACCGGCGAGGGCGGGACCGCGTTCCACGCGGGTACCCGCCCCGGGCCCCGGTACGGCTCGGACGCCGGACCCGGGCACGACACCCGACCCCGGTTCTGACCCGGGGCCGCGCGCGGCGCCCGGCGACCGGTTTGGTCCTCGCGGGGTGCCCCGGCATAGCCTGGGTGACGTGGGCATACAAGGCAGGGCGGTGCGCGGGCGCGCGGGTGCGGTGGAGAACCGCAGTCTCCCCTCGTACGGGGCGGGTGAGATCGACGTTCCCTACGTGGTGCACGGTACCGACGAGGTGATCGCGCGCGACACCTACTGGGAGGAGCACTCGCACCCCACACACGAGCTGCTCTGGAACCTGCGCGGGGCCTCCACCGCCACCACCGGCGCGCGGGTGTGGACCATCACCCCGTCGGTCGGCCTGTGGATTCCGGCCGGGACGCCTCACTCGGGGTGGACCCCGGCGGGGACCTGGCACCACGCGGCCCAGTTCAGCGTGCACGCGGTACCGGCCATCGCGGACACCACCGTCGCGGTGGAGGTCACCCCGCTCCTGCGCCTGCTGCTCGAACGGCTCAACTCCGACGGGCTGGACCGGGAGTCGCGCGCCAGGACCGAGGCGGTGGTGCTCGACCTGCTGGCCCCGGCCCCGGTCGAGCTGCTGCTGAAGATCCCCGAGTCCGCCCTCCTGGAACCCATCGTCGCCGCCGTTCGCGCCGACCCCGCCGACGACACGACCCTCGCGTCGTGGGCCGCGCGACTCGGCGTGAGCTCCCGTACGATCACGCGGGCCTTCCGCGCGCAGACCGGTCTCGGGTTCAGCCAGTGGTCGGCGGCCGCGCGCGTGCAGCACGCGATCACGCTGCTTTCCGTGGGGGAGGAGATCGAGGAGGTGGCCGAGAGGGTCGGCTACCACTCCGCGAGCGCGTTCGGCGCGGTCTTCCGGAGGGTGACGGGCATGAGCCCCGGGCGGTTCCGTGTCCAGTGACGGCGGAATGTCCGTTCCGCGAGGTTCGATGTCCCTTTCGAGCGATTGCGAACCAACTGAGTGCACCCTAAATTCGGTTAGGCAAACCTAACTCCCGGTTTCCGGGGTTGGTCACCACCGGAAGGACACCATGACCCGCGCCCCACGGCTGGCCGCGATCGCCACCGCCGCACTCATCCCCCTCACCCTCGCCGCGTGCTCCTCCTCGCCCTCCGGGGAGAGCGAGGCCTCCTCCGGTGACTGGACCCCCGTCACCGTCGAGCACGCCCTCGGTACGACCACCATCGACTCCGAGCCGGAACGGGTCGCCACGGTCAACTGGGCCAACCACGAGGTCCCGCTCGCCCTGGGCGTCGTCCCGGTCGGCATGGCCGCCGCCACCTTCGGTGACGACGACGACAACGGCGTGCTCCCGTGGGTCGAGGAGAAGCTCGAGGAACTGGACGCCGAGACCCCCGTCCTCTTCGACGAGACCGACGGCATCGACTTCGAGGCCGTCGCCGACACCCAGCCCGACGTCATCCTCGCCGCGTACTCCGGCCTGACCCAGGAGGACTACGACACCCTCAGCGAGATCGCCCCCGTCGTCGCCTACCCGGAGACCGCATGGGGCACCTCCTGGCGCGACACCATCGAGCTCAACAGCGCCGCCATCGGCAAGGCCGACGAGGGCACCGAGCTCATCGCGGACCTGGAGGCCGAGATCGACGCCGCGGTCGCCGAGTACCCGCAGATCGAGGGCGCTGCGGCGATGTTCATGACGCACGTGGACACCACCGACCTCAGCGAGGTCAGCTTCTACACCACCCACGACACCCGCGCGCTGTTCTTCGAGGACATCGGGATGGCCACCCCGGAGAGCGTGGCCACCGCCTCCGCCGAGACCGACCAGTTCTCCCTCACCCACAGCGCCGAGCAGGCCGACGCCTTCGACGACGTCGAGGTCATCGTCACCTACGGCGGCGAGGAGCTGGTCGAGGCGCTGGAGGGCGACCCGCTGCTGTCGCAGATGCCCGCCGTCGAGAACTCGGCCGTGGTCAACCTGCCCGGCGACAGCCCGCTCGGCACCGCCGCGAACCCGACCCCGCTGTCGATCTCGTGGATCCTCGACGACTACCTGTCGCTCCTGGCCGAGGCCGCTGACGGGGCGCAGTGATCACCCAACAGTCACCCACCGATGTGGGGGCCGCCACCGTGCGGCCCCCACGCCGGGGCAGGCCCCTCTGGCTCCTCGTGGTCCTCGCGGTCCTGCTGGTCCTGATGTTCCTCTCGGTCTCGGTCGGATCGCGCGACGTCCAGTGGGCCGACATCGTGGCGGCCTTCGGCGGATCGGCCGAGGGCTTCAACGAGGCCGCCGTGGCCAAGCGCATCCCCCGGACCCTGCTCGCCGTGCTCGTGGGCGCGGCGCTCGGGGTCTCCGGCGCGGTCATGCAGGGCGTGACCCGCAACCCCCTGGCCGACCCCGGGATCCTGGGCGTGAACATGGGCGCCTCGCTGGCCGTCGTCATCGGTATGGCCTACCTCGGCCTGGCCACGGCCACCGGATTCATCTGGGCCGGAATCGTCGGCGCGGCCGTCACGGCCCTGTTCGTGCACGTCATCGGTTCTCTGGGCCGGGGCGGAGCGAGTCCGCTGAAGCTGGCCCTGGCCGGTGCGGCCACCTCCGCCGCGCTGTCCTCGTTCATCAGCGCCGTCGTGCTGCCCCGCAACGACATCGCCGACGGGGTCCGCTCCTGGCAGATCGGCGGCGTGGGCGGTGGCACGTTCGCGACCCTCTCCCACGTGCTGCCCTTCCTCGTGGTCGGGTTCGTCGTGTGTCTGCTCTCCGCCCGTGGCCTCAACCTGCTGGCACTGGGCGACGACCTCGCGGCGGGCCTGGGCGAACGCGTCGCGATCTCGCGGGTCACCGCCTCGGTCGGCTCCGTCGTGCTGTGCGGCGCCAGCACCGCCGTCACCGGTCCGATCGGGTTCGTCGGACTGGTGATCCCCCACGTGTGCCGCCTCCTCGTGGGGGTCGACCACCGCTGGCTGCTGCCGTTCTCGGCCCTGACCGGCGCCGCCCTGCTGACCGCCGCCGACGTCGTCGGCCGCGTCGTGGCCCGCCCGGGACAGATCGATGTGGGGATCGTGACCGCGCTGGTCGGCGCCCCCTTCTTCATCTACATCGTCCGACGTCAGAAGGTTCGTTCCCTGTGACCATCTCCACCGTCGAGACCGTCACGCGCGGTCGCGCGCGCCGGGCGCGCCGACGGCACACCGTGATCGTCGTCCTCGCCGTCCTGCTCGTGGTCGGCTTCGCCGTCACCCTCATGGTGGGGCAGACCTTCTACCCGCCCGGTGACGTCGCGCGGGTCGTGCTCGGCCAGGACGTCCCCGGCGCCTCGTTCACGGTCGGTCGGCTCCGCCTGCCCCGCGCCGTGCTCGCGATCGCCGCCGGGGCGTGCTTCGGGCTGGCCGGGGTCACCTTCCAGACCATGCTCCGCAACCCCCTGGCCAGCCCGGACATCATCGGTATCAGCGCCGGGGCGAGCGCGGCGGCGACCTTCGCGATCGTGGTGCTCTCCCTGGACGGGGCCGGAGTGTCCGTCTTCGCGATCGTCGCCGGACTCGGCGTGGCCATGGTCATCTACCTGCTGTCGTACAAGGACGGGGTCTCGGGCACCCGGCTCATCCTCATCGGCATCGGCGTCGCGGCCATGCTCCACAGCATCACCTCCTACATCCTCGACCGCGCGGCCACCTGGGACCACCAGGAGGCGATGCGCTGGCTCACCGGCAGCCTCAACGGCGCCGGGTGGGGAGCGACGGTGCCGGTCGTCGTCGCGCTGGTGCTCATCGCGCCGGTGCTCCTGGGTCAGGCCGGGAACCTGTCCGCCCTCCAGCTGGGTGACGACACCGCCTCGGCCCTGGGTGTACGGGTGGACCGCACCCGGCTCCTGGCGGTGGTCGGAGCGGTCGGGCTCATCGCCTTCGCCACCGCCGCGTCCGGGCCGATCGCCTTCGTGGCCTTCCTGGCCGGGCCGATCGCCGCCCGCCTGGTGGGTTCGGACGGCTCCCTGCTGGTGCCCTCCGCCCTGGTGGGCGCGCTCCTGGTCCTGGTCGCGGACTTCTGCGGCCAGTTCGCCTTCGGGACCCGCTTCCCGGTCGGGGTCGTCACCGGTGTGCTCGGTGCCCCCTACCTCGTCTACCTCATCATCCGCAGCAACCGCGTGGGAGGCTCCCTGTGACCACGGACCACTCGCTCCTCGTCGAGGACCTGACGCTCGGGTACAAGGACCGCGACGTCATCGACTCCCTGGACCTGGCCGTGCCGCCCGGCCGGATCACCGCGATCGTCGGCGCCAACGCCTGCGGCAAGTCCACCCTGCTGCGCTCGATGTCGCGGCTGCTGGCGCCGCGTTCCGGCCGGGTCCTGCTGGACGGCCGGGAGGTCCACCGCATGCAGCCCAAGGAGGTCGCCCGGACCCTGGGCCTGCTCCCGCAGTCACCGGTGGCCCCGGAGGGCATCACGGTGAGCGACCTCGTGGGCCGGGGACGCCACCCCCACCAGCGGTTGTTCACCCGCTGGAGCAGGGAGGACGACGAGGCGGTCGCGGAGGCCCTGGAGGCGACGAGGACGGTGGAGCTCGCGGACCGGCCCGTGGACGAGCTCTCCGGCGGACAGCGCCAGCGGGTGTGGATCGCCATGGCGCTGGCCCAGCGCACGGACCTGCTCCTGTTGGACGAACCGACCACGTTCCTGGACGTCAGCCACCAGGTGGAGGTCCTGGACCTGCTCACCGACCTCAACGCCTCGCGCGGGACCACGGTCGTGCTGGTCCTGCACGACCTCAACCTGGCGGCGCGCTACGCCGACCACCTGATCGCGCTGGCCGGGGGCTCGCTCCACGCGGCGGGTCCGCCGGAGCGTGTGCTCACCCCGGAGACGGTGCGGGTGGTGTTCGGCATGGAGAGCCAGATCATCACGGACCCCACCTCGGGGAAGCCGTTGATGCTCCCCATCGGCCGCCACCACCGCGCGGTGCCGGTGGACTGAGCGCGGGGGTCAGGAGTCGAGGTCGATGATCTCCGCGAGCGTCCGGCGCAGCGCCGTGATCCGCTCCTGGCCGAGCCGGTGCGCCCACCGCTCCTCCAGGTCCCGGAGGATGTCGGCGGCGGCGGCCTGCCCCCGGCGGCCCCGTTCGGTCAGACGGATGATCTTGGCCCGACGGTCGGCGGGGTCGGCCGTCCGCTCGACGTAGCCGTCCCGTTCGAGTTCCGCGACGATCTCGCCGATGGCCTGTTTGGTGAGGCCGGAGCGCTCGGCGAGCGAGGTCAGCCGTGATCCCTCCGGGTCGATGAACCGGAAGACGGAGCCGTGCCGGTAGCGCACGCCCTCGAACCCCTGCTCGTTGAGGCGTCGGTGGAGTTGTTCGACCGTTACGTCCTTGGCCCGCGTGAGCAGGCTGGGAAGTGGAGGCAGGGCCTCGGTCTCCTCGTCCGGTTGCCCGGATCGCGTCGTCATTCCGGGTGGCCCTCCCGCTCCGACAATATAGTCAAGGTGCTTGACAATCTTGGGTGTGCCGATAGTACGGTGATCTTACCAATTCGCTCAGGCGTCCCCTCCTGAAGGGAGGGGCCGACACCCCCCGAAAAGCGTGAGTCGTAGGAGTCGCCGCGGGTCCGTCCCCCGGCACGTCGCGTTCGGCGCGGTCGGACCCGTGCGCCGATCCTGAGCACCGACCACCCACAGCAGGGAAGAACATGACTCGTCCCGACCCGCAGCCCACCACCCTCGACCCCGCCGAGATCGACGCCCTGACTGCTCGTGTCGCCGGGCCGGTGCTCGCCCCCGGGGACGACCGGTACGACGAGGAGCGCGCCGGCTCCCAACTGGCCCGCCAGCACCGCCCCGACCTGGTCGTGGGCGCGACCGGACCCGCGGACGTCCAGGCGGCGGTGTCCTTCGCGCGAGACCACGGGCTCGGGGTCGCGGTCCAGGGCACCGGACACGCCTCGGCCGCCGTCGCCGCCGAGGGCGGCCTGCTGATCACCACCACGCGGATCAGCGGTGTCCGGGTGGACACCGGAGCCGGTACCGCGTGGGTGGCCGCGGGGACGCGGTGGGACCAGGTCATCCACGAGGCGGCCGCCGTCGGACTGGCGCCCCTGTCCGGTTCCCTCCCGGCGTTGAACGCGGTGGCCTACACCCTCGGCGGCGGGATCGGCCTGTTGTCCAGACGCTTCGGCTACGCCGCGGACCACGTACGCGCCCTCGACGTCGTCACCGCTGACGGCCGGTTCCGCCACGTCACCGCGGACTCCGACCCCGACCTGTTCTGGGCGCTGCGCGGCGGGCGGGACAACTTCGGCGTGGTGACCGGCATGGAGATCGACCTCTTCCCGGTCTCCACGATCTACGGCGGCGGCCTCTTCTTCGCCGGGGAGTCGGCCACGGAGGTCTTCGAGGCCTACCTGCGCTGGACCGCCACCGTGCCCGACGCGATGAACTCCTCCATCGCGCTGATCTCGTTCCCCGACGTGCCCGCGCTCCCCGCACCGCTGCGCGGCCGCCACGTCGTCCACGTCCGTGTCGCCTACTCCGACGACGACCTCGACGCCGGAGAGCTCATCGTGGCGCCGTTGCGCGCGCTCGGCCCGATGATCGACAACCTGCGCCAGCTGCCCTACTCCGAAGGGGCGTCGATCCACAACGACCCCGTCGTCCCCGGCTCCTTCGAGGCGGGCAACGCCCTGCTGGGCGAACTCGACGCCACGGCGGTGCGCGCGGTGCTCGACCTCGCCGGGCCGCACGCGCCGGTGCCGCACATCGTCGAGCTTCGCCACCTGGGCGGAAGGCTCGCCCAGGCGCCGGAGGTCGCCAACGCCGTCGGCAACCGTGACGCGCGCTACCTGCTCAACGTCGCCTCCCGGCTGGAGCGGGCCGACATCACGGAGATCCGACCCGCTCACGAGCGCCTGCTGGAGGCGGTGGCCCCGTGGGGCACCGGGGGCGGGTTCCTCAACTTCATGAACGGGGAGAAGGGCGCCGCGCGGGTGAGCTCCGCCTACGATCCGAAGGACCACCAGCGCCTCACCGAGATCAAGGCCGTCCACGACCCGGACAACCTCTTCCGGCACAACCACAACCTCCCTCCCGCCACCCCCTGAGGTCGTCAGCCGAGCGCCGCCGCCAGCACGGCGTCGACACTGTCGTCGGCGAGGCGCTCGGCCCGCGCGGCGGAGACCGCGCCCTCCACGTGGGTGAAGTTCATGGTGAGTCGGCCATGGCTCGTGCTGACCGAGGCGCCGAAGTGGCCGACCACCGAGATGCCCCCGACGAACTGCGCCCCCGAGATCCGGCACGCCCCCACCCTGTCGGGGAAGTCGAATCTCCCGATGTTGGAGACGAAGTAGTTGAACGGCCCGTGTTCCTCCAGGAACCGGACGAAGGGCTCGCTGTCCGCGACCCCGGCCGGTCCGTGTTCCAGGAGGGTGGCCGAGGCGAAGTGCTCGCCGCGCCGCCTGCGCTCCGCGAGGTCCCCGCTGATGGTCCGGGCCATCTCCCACAGGCAGTCCGGCTCGTAGCGGACCGACGAGGGAAGCGCCGACACGTAGGCGCCGACCTCGTCCTCGGACACCGGCGGGTCGAGGTCGTCCCGGAACCCGATCGGTGAGCCGATGGTGAAGTACCCGGGTGCGGGTTCCGCTGTGTCGCGGGCCACGGCGGACACCATCGCCGCCGCCAGCACCCCGTGCACCGTGACGCCCTCCCGCCGACAGGCCCGGGTCAGGCCCGTGAGCGCCTCGCCCGACAGGGACCGGTGCGACAGGCGGGTCCGGCGGCGGTCGAACGGTACGAAGCGCTCGGCTTCCAACCGTCCCCCGGCGCGCTGGAGTACGCCCGGGTCCGCTCCGTCCACCGGAACGCCGTCGGAGGAGATGCCGACGCCGTGCGCCGGGAACAGGGACTCCACCGGGGGAGGGGCGGGGCGACTCGTGACGGTCGCGGCGGACTCCGCCGGGTCGAGGGCGAGCCGGACCCACCGACGCAGCAGTGCGAGCGGGGTCGTTCCGTCCGCGACGCAGTGCGCGACGGTCATGACCAGGTCGTGGACCCCGTTCGGCAGGCTGATGACGACGGCGCGAGCGAGCGGCCCCGAGCGCCAGTCGATCGGCGCGGTGAGCTCGTGCCCGTCCAGCTCCTGCAGCCATCGCGTGTCCTCGTCGTCGCCGGAGGGGCGTACCTCGCGCAGCGGGACGGGGCGGTCGGTCGGCCGGAAGCGCGGGTTGTTCCCGGACCGATCCGTCGCGACGGCCACACGGAGCAGGGGGTGCCGTGCCTGGAGTGAGGCCAACGCACCGCGCAGGGCGGAGGGGTCCACGTCGCCCTCGACGCGGACCCGGGCGCAGACGTTGAGGGTGGAGAGCTGGTCCGCGACCCAGTACCAGCGTTCGGTGGGGCTCAACGCCCGGGTCACCTCCACCCGCGTACCAGTGGTGTCCGCCGGGGCGGAGGGGAAGGGAGAGGAATTCATGAGAAAGGATCCCGTCGCTACGCGCTGTATCGCTCTGAATATTGACAGTTGCGGATATCCGGGCATGCTGAAAGGCGGGGAACACGGTTTCTGACGCGAGGTCACGCGGGTGGGTTCGGCAGAATGACCAGGAATTCTCGGTGACGTGGATCATGGCGTCGAAAAGGACGAATTCCATTCTCGCGCTACCGTTCCTCAAGGGTCGGGCAGGAGCATTCCGGGTTGAAGTCGGCCTGAAGGGGCCGGCCGCGGAAGCGCGTTCCGCGAGGCGCGCCGCACCGCGCGCCCCCGACCCCAGGAGGTATGCCACCGTGACCGATGCGACGGCCACTGACGTTCCCCTTGTCCGCATCGACCCCTCGGGTCAGGACCACCACGGCGAGGCGGCGCGGACACGCGCGCTCGGGCCGGTCGTCCGCGCCGTGCTCCCCGGCGGCGTGCACATGTGGCTGGTCACCGAGTACGCCCTCCTCGCCGACCTGGTCACCGACCCCAGGGTGAGCCGCGACTGGCGCCACTGGCGCGCGCTGCGGGACGGTGAGGTCCCCGAGGACTGGCCCCTGCTCAACATGATCCGGATCAACAGCGTGATGTCGCGCGAGGGCGCCGAGCACAGACGCCTGCGCCGACCGCTGACCCGCACCTTCACCCCGCGCCGGGTGGAGCGCCTGCGACCCCGCGTCGAACGGGTCGTGGCCGAACTCCTGGACGACCTGCCCGGCCGGGTCGACCCCGACGGTTCGGTCGACCTGCGACGGCACTTCGCCTACCCGTTCCCCATGCGGGTGATCTGCGAGCTGATCGGGGTTCCCGAACCGTGGTGGCCCCGGTTCCGCGAGCTCGTCGACGGCGTCCTGCGCGCCGACACGACCGCAGAGGAGACCGAGGCGCTCCAGCGCGAACGCCACGAGCTGTGGGGCCGACTCATCGGCATGCGGCGCGCCGAACCCGCGGACGATCTCACCAGCGCGCTGCTCGCCGTCAACGCCGAGGACGGCGCGGTCCTGACCGACGAGGAGCTGGAGGACACGCTGTGGATGCTGATCGGCGCGGGCCACGAGACCACGCTCGGCCTGATCGTCAACGCGACCAAGGCGCTGCTCACCCACCCGGAGCAACTGGCCCTGGTCCGTGGAGGGGCGCTCTGGGCCGAGGCCATCGAGGAGACCCTGCGCTGGGACGCCCCCATCGGGAACTTCCCGGCCCGGTACCCCCTGGAGGACGTCACCGTCGGCGGCGTCACGATCCCCGCCGGGGAGGCCATCCTGGCGCCTTTCAGCGGGGTCAACCGTGACCCGGCCCGGTTCGGCCCGGGCGCCGACCGGTTCGACGTCACGCGTCCGCCCGGCAGACACCTGGCGTTCGGCGGCGGACCGCACTTCTGCCTCGGCGCCCGCCTGGCCCGGATGGAGGCGGCCGTGGCCCTGCCCGCCCTGTTCGCCCGCCACCCCGGCCTGCGGCTCGCTGTCGACCCGGACGAACTGACCCCGGTCCCGTCGTTCGTCTCCAACTCCCTGAGCGGCCTGCCGGTCCGCCTCGGGCCGTCGGCCGACTGACCCCGGAACGGACCGCCTCCGAGGTGCCGTGGCGGGACAGGCGCGTTGCAGTGAGACGCCACCGCGTTTCAAGGACCCCGTGCGAACGTCGTCCCACATCGGGAGAGACCGTGAACGGGAGGCAGGAATGCTGGAGCGGGCGCAGGACACGACCAGCCTGACCGGGGCCGGAGAGGACCTCGCCGTCCTCGCGAGGGAGCACGCCGCCGAGGCGGACACACGCAGGGCCCTGTCGCCCCGGGTCGTCCAGGGGCTGGTGGCGGCCGGGTTCCCCCGGCAGTCGGTGCCGAAGGCCTTCGGAGGCGAGGGGGCCTCGTTCTCGGACCTGCTGGGAGCGTTGCTCGCCGTGGCGCGCGGGTGCGCCTCCGCGTCGTGGTGCGGGCTGACCCTCGCCTCCTCCGGACGGATCGCGTCCTTCCTGCCGCACGAGGGGCAGCGGACCCTCTGGGCCGACGGCCCGGACGTCCCGCTCGCGTCGGCCCTGCCCCCGTCCGGCGACGCGGTGCCGGTGGCCGGCGGCTGGCGGGTGAGCGGCCGGTGGGGGTTCGTCAGTGGCGTGGACTTCGCCCAGTGGGTCCTGGTCTGTGTCCCGGCCCGGCGGGGGGCCGGCGTCGAACCGATCTTCTGCGCGGTTCCGAAGGACCGGTACCGGATCGAGGACACCTGGTTCACCCTGGGCATGCGGGGGACCGGCAGCCGGACGATCGTGGTCGAGGACGTCTTCGTCCCCGACCACCTCACCTGTCCGCAGAGGAACGTGATCCAGGGCGACAACGCGCACACGGAGGGGGCCGCGTACCGGGTCCCGGTCCGGGGCGCCATGCCGCCGCTGTTCGTGGCCCCCGCGCTCGGCGCCGCCCTGGCGGCCTTGCCCGCGTGGGCGGAGGAGTTGCGCCCCAAGAAGCGCGACGGGTTGCCGGTTCCCCGGCACCCCGGTCTGCGCGACGTCCTGGCGAAGTCGTCGGCGGAGCTGGACGCGGCCCGGCTGGTCGTCGAACGTACGAGCGCGGTCGCCGACGCCGGTTCCCTCAGCGACGAGGACGTCGTACGCGCCGCCCGCGACGCGACCCAGGCGGCCGACCTCGTGCGGGACGCCACCCGCCGGATGTTCGAGCAGGGCGGCACGTCCGTCCAGGCCGACGGGCACCCCTTCCAGCGCACCTGGCGTGACGTGCACGCGGCGCTCTCCCACGCGATGCTGCGCCACGAGTTCTCCGCCGGACCCTACACCCAGCGCGTCCACTGGCCCGCCGAGTGACCGGACCGGAGGGGCCCACGGGCCCGGGCCACACGGGTGACACCGAGCGGCCCGGGCCCGTTCGCGGGTCCTAGGTCGGGCTCGCGTGGGGGACCGGGCTCCCGAGCCGACGCCGCGCGAACCCGACCACCTGGCCCGCGACGATGCCCAGCTGTTCGCGATAGGGCGAGACGGGCACGCCCGCGTCGTCGAAGCACGGCAGGGACGAGTTGATGACCACGCCCAGCGGGGTCGGCCAGGCGCGCAGCGCGTGCGTCATCGCGCGCATCTGGGCCAGCGTGGCGGCCGGGGCCTGCCAGCCCGCCCCGGTCGCCACGCACCCCACCGCACGTTCGTCGAGGTAGGGGCGGGGATCGTCGCGCAGGTCCTCGGCGTAGTCCATGGCGTTCTTCATCAGGCCGGACATGCCCCCGTGGTAGGCGGGGGAGACGAGCAGCACGCCGTCGGCCGCACGCAGGGCCTCGATCAGGCGGTGTGCCCGGGGCAACCGTCGCGCGGTGTCCGGACGGTACGCGGGCAGGTCGATCCCGGCCGCGTCCAGCATGAGCGACTCGGCGTCGAGCTCGTTGGCCACACCGAGGGCGTAGCGTAGCGCGCGCTCGGTGCTGGAACCCTCGCGCGTCGTGCCGCCGATGCCCACGATCAGGGGTCGCGGCGCGTCCATCGTCACCCCCGCTCGGCCGGGGTGGAGTTCACCAGGTCGACCATCGCGCGCGGGGTCCGCAGGTCCATGATCTGCTCGTCGTCGAGGACGACCCCGAACCTGCGCTGGATCAGCGCCGCCGTCTCCATCAGGGCCAGCGAGTCGTATCCGAGCTCCTCGAAGGAGTGGTCCAGGCTCTCACCCGGAGACAGGTCGGACTCACTGTCGCCCGCCGCCTCCGCCAGGAACTGGAACAGGTCGTCCACCGTCAGCTTGCTCATCGAGGGATCCTCTCGTCCATGTCGTATCACCATCGGTTCTCGTCCGCCCGGCGGAGCACGAGGGCGGAGTTGAAGCCGCCGTGGCCCCGGGCGATGACCAGCGCGGTCGCGCAGGCCCGCTCCCGGGGCGCGCCCGTGACCAGGTCGATCCCGTAGTCGTCGGGCACGTTCTCGGTGTGCGGCGTCGGCGGGATCACCGAGTCCCTGAGGGTCAGCAGCGCCGTCACGGCGTCCACCGGACCGCCGCCCGCCCCGAGGCGGCCGAAGCCCGCTTTGGGCGCCGTCACCGGAACCCGGCGCGGGCCCAGCACCGCGCTGATCGCCTCCGCCTCGGTCCGGTCCGGCCCCGCCAGCCCCGCGGAGTCCGCGAACACGACGTCCACCGTGGGGACTCCGGCGTCCGCCAGGGCCGACTCGATCGCGCGGCGCAGAGCGGGCGGGCGGTCTGAACCGGGGCGCGGGTCGAAGGTGGCGGCGTAGCCCGCAACCTCGCCGAGGACGGATACGCCGCGCTCCCGCGCCGACCGTCCGTCCTCCAGGACCAGGGCCGCACCGCCCTCGCCGGGCACGTAGCCGTCCACGTCCCGGTCGAACGGGCGGTACGCGCTCCGAGGGTCGGAGCCCCGGCTGACCAGGCCGTGCGAGTACTGGGAGACGAACCCCCACGGGTCGAACGCGGAGTCGAAGCCCCCGGTGACGATCACGCGTGCCCCGCGCCGGATGTTGCGCCGTCCCTGGCCGATCGCGTCCAGACCACCGGCCTGTTCGCCGACCAGCACGCCGCACGGTCCGCGCATCCCGTGCCGGATGGAGATCTGACCCGTGTTCGCCGCGTAGAACCAGGCGAACGACTCGTACACGCTGACCAGCTTCGGCCCCTGGTTCCACAGCTTGCTGAACTCGCGGTGGGTGAACTCCGAACCGCCCTGGCCGTTGGACAGCACCACCCCCGTGTCGAAGTCCGACATCTCCGCGTTGTCGAGCCCGGTGTCCTCCAGCGCGGCCTCGGCGGTGACCAGCGCCAACCGGGTCACCCGGTCGGTCTGCGGCACCAGCCGCTTCGGCAGGCGGGCCTCCACGTCGAAGTCCCGGATCTGCCCCGCCAACCGCACGGAGAGGTGTGCGGCGTCGAAGCCGGTCACCGGTCCGATGCTCGTCCGCCCCTCCAACACGGACAGCCAGTGCTCCTCGGTGCCGACCCCGCTGGGGGTGACCGCACCCATGCCGACGACCACCGTGGACGCGTTCACCGGGTCACCTCCGGGCGGCTCAACACCATCGCGCTCTGGAAGCCGCCGAACCCGCTGCCGACCGTGAGCACCGCGTCGAGCCGCTGGTCCCGCGCCTCCAGCGGCACGTAGTCCAGATCGCACTCGGGATCCCGTTCACGCAGGTTGGCCGTCGGCGGCACCACCCCGTGGGTCAGCGCGAGCACCGAGGCCGCGATCTCGATCGACCCGATCGCCCCCAGGGAGTGGCCGACCATCGACTTGATGGAGCTCACCGGGACCCGGTAGGCGTGCCGCCCGAGACCGCGTTTGAACGCGGCGGTCTCGTGCCAGTCGTTCTGGAGGGTGCCGGACCCGTGCGCGTTCACGTAGTCGATGTCGTCGGGGTTGAGCCGGGCCTCGCCCAGCGCGGTGGTGATCGCCTCGGCCATCTCGGCGCCGTCCTTGCGCAGACCGGTCATGTGGTGGGCGTTGCACCGCGTGGCGTAGCCGGAGATCTCCCCGTAGATCAGGGCGCCCCGGCGGCGGGCGTGCTCGTACTCCTCCAGCACGAACATGGCTGAGCCCTCGGCCAGCACGAACCCGTTCCGGGTGGCGTCGAAGGGCCGCGAGGCGTGTTCGGGGTCGTCCAGGCGCGGCGTGGTCGCCTTGATGGCGTCGAAGCACGCCACCACGATCGGGGAGATCGGCGTGTCCGCCGCTCCGGCGACCATCGCCGTGGCCGTGCCCTCGCGGATGATGTCGGCGGCGTGGGCCACCGAGTCGATCCCCGACGTGCAGCCGGTGGAGATCATGGTGACCGGTCCCTCGGCGCCGACCCGCCACGCGACCTCACGCGGCATCGCGGCGGGCACCAGGTAGTCGAACATGTGCGGTGACAGGTGGTCCTCGTCCATGACCCAGTGGCGCCCGCTGTCGGACAGGACCAGGTACTCCCGTTCGAGGCTGGTGGCCGCGCCGACGGCGCTACCCACGCTGACCCCCAGCCGGCCGGGGTCGAGGGTCCGCGGGTCGAGTCCGCTGTCGGCGACCGCGTCGAGCGCGCACACCACGGCGAACTGCGCCGCACGGTCCAGTCTGCGCTGGTCGCGCGGTGACACGCCCTCGAACGCGGGGTCGAAGTCGCACTCCCCGGCGACCTGGGAACGGTGGTTGGACGGGTCGAACAACGAGATCCGACGGGTGGCCGTGCGGCCCGCCGTCAGTAACTCCCAGAACTCCTTCGTCCCCGCTCCGCCCGGCGCCCGGACGCCGATCCCGGTGATGACGACTCGCCGTCTCATTGGAACAGCCCCTTCGGTCGATGTGGATCACCGGTCCGCCGTCACCCTGCGCGTCGCCGGTGGCGCCGATCGGTTGATCCCGCTGTCGGCCAGAATCGACCGCGTCCATTGAAGACCGGTAGCGGTGCGATGGAACGCGCGAACGCGAGTCACGCGCTAGGGGTCGTCGAGGGCCGATACATAGCGTCACCGTCAGTCGAACCAGGGCCGCGGCCGCCACCGGGCAGGGCGGCGAAGAGATCTGACGAGGTGATCTGCGCACGATGACTCCAACGATCAGAAGGGCCGGGGCGGATCCGGCGGGCTGGGTGCTGTGCGGCGGCTGCGACGCCCCCGTGTACCACCGCAAGTGGGAACGTGAGGCACGGGTGTGCGCCGACTGCGGAGCGCACGGGCGGTTGAGCGCGCGGGCCCGCCTGGAGGCGCTGTTCGACCCGGGCAGCGCCGTTCCCATCAAGGAGCACGTGCCCACGGAGGACGTGCTGGACTTCGTGGACCGCAGGCCCTATGCGGAGCGGCTTCGGGAGGCCCGCGCGCGCACCGGGATGGACGAGGCCGTGCTCTGCGCCAGAGGCACCGTCGAGGGCTGTCCGGTGGTCGCGGCGGTGATGGACTTCGCGTTCATGGGCGGCAGCCTCGGCGGAGCGGTGGGGGAGCTGGTCACCCGGGCGGCGGAGACCGCCGCCGCCGAGCGGGCCCCCTTCCTGCTGGTGACCGCCTCGGGCGGGGCTCGGATGCAGGAGGGCCTGGTCTCCCTCATGCAGATGGCCAAGACGAGCGCGGCCATGGCCCGGCTCGACGAGGCGGGGGTGCTGACTGTCTGCCTGCTCACCGACCCGACCTTCGGCGGTGTCGCCGCCTCCTTCGCGACCCTGGCCGACGTGATCATCGCCGAACCCGGCGCGAGGATGGGGTTCGCCGGGCGGCGGGTGATCGAGCAGACCGTGCGGCAGCGACTGCCGGAGCACTTCCAGACCGCCGAGTTCCTGCTCGAACGAGGGTTCATCGACCTGATCGTGCCCCGAAGGGAACAGCGCGGCGTGCTGGCGAAGCTCCTCCGGGTCGGGGCCAGGGCCAAGCCGGACACGTTCGGCGGGGAGCCCGCGCCGGTACCGGCTCTCCCGCGTTCGGGAGGTGTCGTCCGCGATCCCGGGCTGCTCACGGAACCGGACCCGTGGGACCTGGTCCGCGCCGCGCGGGCCTTGGACCGGCCGACGGCGCTGGAGTACATCGCGGCCGTCTTCACGGACTTCCTGGAGCTGCACGGCGACCGGTGCTCGGGGGACTGCCCCGCGATCGTGGCCGGGACCGCCTGGTTGAACGGCCGCCCGGTGGCCGTCGTCGCGACGCAGAAGGGCCACGACCCCGCCGAGCTCGCCGCGCGCAACTTCGGCATGGCCACGCCGCCGGGCTACCGCAAGGCCCAGCGCGTGATGCGGCTGGCGGCCAAGCTGGGTCTGCCGGTCCTCACGCTGGTGGACACCGCGGGCGCCCACCCGGGTGCCCAGGCCGAGGAACAGGGACAGGCGCTGGTCATCGCGGAGACCATCCGGAGCCTGACCACACTGGCGGTCCCGGTGGTCGCGGTGCTCACCGGAGAGGGCGGGAGCGGCGGTGCGCTGGCGCTGGCCACCGCGGACCGGGTGCTCAGTCTGTCTGGGAGCGTCTACTCGGTGATCAGCCCGGAGGGCTGCGCGGCGATCCTCTGGCAGGACCCGGCGGCCGCCCCAGCCGCTGCCAGGTCGCTGGGGATCACCCCGCGCAGCCTGCTCGCGAGCGGCGTCGTGGACGGGGTCGTGCCCGAACCGCCGGGCGGGGCGGCCGCCGACCCGCTGCTTACCGCCGACCGGATCCGCTGGGCGCTGGGGGAGGCGCTCGGGGAGCTTGACCCGCTGACCGGAGAGGAGCTGGTCCGGGGCCGCCACGACCGGTTCCGCCGCTTCGGGGCCCCCTCCGAACCGCCAGTCACGGCCCTCGGGGAGGTGGTCCGATGACGTCCCCGGACGAGACCGCTCACCAGGCGGGCGGCGCCCCCGGTGGGCCGGGCACCCGCGTCGGTGAGATCGTCACGGCGGTACGGGACCTCCTCGACACCCTCCCGCACCGGCCCGAACGCGTGTCCGTGCGGGCGGGCGACGTGGACATCGAGGTGGTCTGGCCGAGCCCGGGCGCGGCCACGCCTCGGGAGGCGCCCCCGGCTGACCCGGCGGCGGAACCGGTGCCCGCAGCCGTCGACGACGGGACCCGCTGGATCTGCGCGCCCAGCGTCGGCGTCTTCTACCGGGCCCCGGAACCCGGGGCCGGACCGTTCGTCGAGGAGGGCGAGACCGTCGAGGCGGGCCGACAGGTGGCCATCGTCGAGGCCATGAAGCTGATGCTGCCGGTGAAGGCGCAGGACTCCGGGCGGGTCGGCGCGATCCTGCTGAAGGACGGCGAACCGGTGGAGTACGGCGACCGGCTCATCGAACTCCTACCCGACGTGAACTGACCGGAGGCGCACGTGTTCGGCACGATTCTGATCGCCAACCGTGGGGAGATCGCGCTGCGCGTCGCGCGGACCTGCCGTGAACTCGGCGTCCGCGTGGTGGCGGTGTACTCGACCCAGGACCGCGACTCCGCGGTGGTCCGTGCGGCCGACGAGGCGGTGCTCATCGGACCGCCCCAGGCCAGGGCCAGCTACCTCAACTCGCTGGCGGTCCTGGAGGCGGCCCGGCGCACCGGAGCGGAGGCGATCCATCCGGGGTACGGCTTCCTCTCCGAGGACCCCGACTTCGCCGACGCGTGCGCGGAGAGCGGCGTCGCGCTGATCGGCCCCTCCGCGTCGGTCATGGCGCGGTTGGGGAGCAAGATCTCCGCGCGGAGGCTGATGGCCGACGTCGGTCTGCCCCTGCTGCCGGGCGGCCTGGACCCGCTCGACGCGGACCGCGCGCGGGCTCTGGCCGACGAGATCGGCTACCCGGTGATCCTCAAGGCCTCGGCGGGCGGGGGCGGGCGCGGCATGGAGGTGGTCCGGGACCGTGCGGACCTGCCCGGTGTGTACCGGAAGGTGCGCGCCACGGCCCAGATGCTCTTCGGTGACGGTCGGATCTACCTGGAGCGGTACCTCGAACCCGCCCGGCACGTCGAGGTCCAGGTGCTCTGCGACTCCCACGGTTCCGCCGTGCACCTGGGGGTTCGGGACTGCACCGTGCAGCGCCGCCACCAGAAGCTGGTGGAGGAGACCCCGCCGCCGGGCCTGCCGGAGGATCTGGTCGAGCGCATCGGTCGGGACGCGGTCCGGGGCGCCCTCGCGGCGGGGTACGTGGGGGCGGGCACCTTCGAGTTCCTGCTCGGCCCCGACGGCGCGCACTACTTCATGGAGGTCAACTGCCGGATCCAGGTGGAGCACCCGGTCACCGAGATGGTCACCGGCGTCGACCTCGTCGCGGAGCAGATCGGGATCGCGTCGGGGGAACGGCTCGCCCTGGGTGCCGAGGACGTCCGGCCGCGGGGCGTGTCGATCGAGTGCCGTGTCAACGCCGAGGACCCCGGGCGCGACTTCCTGCCCACGCCGGGAACGCTCACCGAGTTCGTCCCGCCCGGCGGACCCTTCGTACGGGTCGACACGCACGCGTACCCGGGCTACCGCGTCCCGCCCCAGTACGACTCCCTGATCGCGAAGGTCGTCGCGTGGGCGCCTGACCGGCAGCGGGCGATCCGGCGCCTTTCCCGGGCGCTGGACGAGTTCCAGGTCTCCGGGGAACAGGTGCGGACCACCCGGGATTTCGTGCAGGAGGTCCTGCGGCATCCCTCGTTCGTCGCGGCCGAGCACGGAACCGACCTGGTGGACCGTATGACCCGACCGGAGCCCGCCACGGCGTGAGGCACGCGCGGCGTCGGCCCGGGCCCTCGTGACGTGCCCGGGCCGACGCCGCGGCCTCAGCGCCCGGCGACCCTCCGCCAGCACAGCAGGCGTCGCCGCTCGCTCCCGTCGATGGTGGTGGCGGCGTGCAGCGTCAACCGGTCGCCCTCCAGCTCGGCCCGGCGGCTCTGCTCGGTGCCGACCCAGTCCGGCCGCGCGGCGACCTCGATCCGGTGCCGGACGTGGTCGCCACTGAGGGACCACCGTCCGGCGTAACCCATGAAACGCGGACCGGGACCGGAACCGGTCCGGGTCATACTGACGGAGACGTGTCCGTCGGCGGTGTAGATCAGCAGGCCCGAGGGCTCGGGGCCGAGCGGACCCTCTCCGGTCCGCCCGGCCCCGTCGACGTCGTGGAACGCCGTGAGCCGCCAGGTCCCCACCAGGTCGGTCGGGTCCATCCTTCGCCTCCCGCTCAGGACTCGTCGACGATGGCCACGACACGCGTCCAGCCGGCGCCCGCGCCGCCGACCGGCACTGGGAAGCAGACGGTGGTGAAACCGGTGGCGGAGGGCAGCCCGCCGAGACCGGCCAGCTTCTCCAACTGGACGTACTCCCGGGTCCGGCCGTAGATGTGCGCGGGCCACAGGTGGCGTCGGTCGCCGGTGCGCCGGTAGTCCTCGATCATCGAACGCATGGGGCGGTCGAGTCCCCACGCGTCGATCCCGATCACCCGGACGCCCCGCTCCACCAGGTGGGCGGTCCCCTCGCCGGTGAGCCCCGCGTACGAGGTGAGGTAGTCCGGGCCGCCCCACAGCTCGTCGGCCCCGGTCCAGAGCAGGACGATGTCACCCGGGGAGAGCTCGTGCCCGATCGCGTCGAGCGCCTCCTCCAGGTGGGCGACGGTGATCCCCTCGCCGGCGGGCACGTGCCGCAGGTCCAGCCGGACCCCGGGACCGTGGCACCACTCCAGCGGTACCTGGTCGATGCTCCGGGCGGGGGCGCCGCCGCTGAACGGTCCGTAGTGGAGCGGGGCGTCCATGTGGGTCCCGGTGTGGGTCGTCAGCGTGACGGTCTCGTTGGAGATGGCCATCCCGTCCGGGAAGTCCGTCGGTGACAGGCCGAGCACGGTGGCGCCGTCTCGGTGGTCGAGGAGGTCGATCTTCACCGGGGTGGCCTCGCTCGGCGTGTCCCGCAGCACCACGCTCAGATCGACGAACCGTGTCATGCCGCGCGCTCCCCGCCCGCGAACAGCCGCTCCGCCTCGTCCTTCACCGCGCCGAGGTCGGCCACGCTGTTGCGCTCCACCGCGGCCTTGATCATCGCGTCGGCCTCCTCGAAGGTGTACACCCCCGCGACCTTCCCGTTCTCCGGTTCGCGGGGGCGGAAGTCGTGGGTCAGCACCAGCTGGGTGCTGGCCTCACCGAGCGGCAGCGCGCGCCACTCACCGCCCATGTAGCCCATGAGCGGCGCGTTCTCCAGCTGCCGGTAGGCGATGACCCTCCGTTCGGAGTCGATGTCGCGCCGGGAGACCCAGGACTGGATCGCGCCGTTGACGTCGACCACCAGTCGGGCGATCTGGTGCTCCGGCGACTCCTCCAGGATCTTCACGTCCTCCGTCGGGGGGAAGATCCGGGCGTAGCCCTCGACGTCGACCAGCACCTCCCAGACGGTGTCGGCGGGGGCGTCGACGGTGATGGTGTGCTCGGTATGGTGCATGGGGTTGGCCTCCGTGGCGCTCGACAGTCCCAGCAGTTCCTCGTGGTTGGCGTACGCCGCGTGGTAGTCGATCCTCGACCGCCAGCGGGAGATGTGCTCGTGCACGTGGGGGAGCTCGGAGAACGCGCGCAGCGTCTCCAGGTCGGCACAGGCGAACTGGGCCACGGCGTGGGCGGTCGTGCCCTTGGCGTCGTCGTCCACGGGCAACCGGAGGTGGTCGCCGTGGCCGAATCCCGTGACCAGACCCGATTCCAGGGCGACCCCGCGCAGTTCGGCGAAGAACTGTTCGCGCTCCTCTCCGGTCACCGATTCCGCGAATCGATAGATCAGGGTGTGGATGATCACCGCGATACCTCCGTGCTGGTTGACGGCCGTGCGCGTCGAACGTACGAGTCCGATCTCAAAATCCCCTAAACCCCCGCTGTACGGGTGTGTGGCCAGCGCGATCTGATCGCACACACGAACGCCTGCTTGCTAATGTCGCTGCGGTCGGCCGGTCGGGGGTGTCGGCCGCGAACCGGTGTCCGCGATCGCGGACTCCATACGGGGACGGGGAACATGGACATCAGGGTTCTGGGCTCTTTGTCGATCCACGAGAAGGGGCGCGACCTCATTCCGAGCGCGCCCAAGCTGAGGCAGCTCCTGTCCCTGCTGCTGATCAACGAGTCCCGCGTCGTCCCCACCCACGCGCTGCTGACGGAGTTGTGGGACGAGTCGCCGCCGCGCAGCGCGACGACCACGCTCCAGACCCACATCCTGCGCCTGCGCGTGATGATCGCCGAGTGGTTGGGGTACTCCACGGCCGTGGTCGCCGAGGAGGTCCTGCGGACGTGCCAGGGCGGATACCGGCTGACCCTGGGGCCGGACGGCTTCGACCTGCGCGAGTACCGCTCCCTGGAGACGCGCGGCGCCGAGCTGCTGCGGGCGGGCGACCTCGTGGAGTCGAGCTACCTGTTCACGCGGGCCTTGGACCTGTGGCGCGGTCCGGCGCTGGTTGACGTCCGGCACGGCTGGCTGCTGCGGACGGCGGTGGAGCGGCTGGAGGAGTCCCGGTTGAACACGGTGACGCTCCTCTTCGACGCGCACCTGCACATGGGCCGGCACCGCGAGATGCTGAGCGGTCTGGCGCGGCTCGCCGCCCGGCACCCCCTCAACGAGGGGCTGCACTCCCGGTTCATGCTGGCGCTGCACCGGTCCGGTGACCGGGCCGGTGCGCTGGAGGTCTTCGCCCGGCTCCGCGAGAACATGGCCGCCGAGCTGGGGTGTGAGCCCTCACGGGAGCTGTGGCACCGGTGGCACGCGGTCCAGGTCTGCGACGCCGCCGTGTCGGAGGGGCCGGTCCCGGTCCGGTGACCGGGGACGGGCCCCGGCTCACCGGACCGCGGGGGTCAGAAGGAACTGGCCATCGCCGGAAGCTCCGGCAGTCCGTTGGAACACGGCAGCGCGATCACGGTCATTCCGTCGAGGTCGGAGTCGGAGGCCAGTACGGCCTGGTGGGCGGCCTGGAGCCTGCTGGAGGGTTCGAGTCCGAGCTCCGTGATCATGTTCTGACGGAGCTGCTGGAAGGTCTCCAGGGCGCGTGTGCGGTATCCCGAGCGATACAGCGCGATCATGAACTGGGCGTGCATGTCCTCGCGGAAGGGATGGCGGGACACCAGGGCCGCCAGTTCACCGAGCAGTTCGTGGTGCCGACCCAGCCTGAGCTCCAGTTCGATGCGCTGGTCGAGCATCGTCAGCCGGGACTGTTCCAGTCCGGCCACCTCGGCTCGGATCAGCGGACCCGGCACCACGTCGGCCACCGCGGGCCCGCGCCAGAGCCGCAGGGCCAGGCGGAAGTCCTCGGCCGCCGCGTGGAGGTCGTGCTCCTCAATGGCCCGGATGCCCGCCTGACCGAGTCGGTGGTAGGCGTGCAGGTCGAAGTCTCCGAGGGCGGCGACGAACCGGTAGCCGTTCGGGGTGGTCTGGAGGACGTCGTTGGCGACCTCGGCCGGTGTCAGGCCCGTGGCCTCGGCCAGCTTCTTGCGGAGCCGGAAGACGTAGGTCTGGAGGGTCGCCGGAGCGGTCTTGGGCGGGCAGTCCTTCCATAACTCCCGCATCAGGGAGGCGCTGGGCACCATCCGAGAATAATTCAGGAGTAACAGGGAGAGCATCTTGCGCGGTTTCTGGGCGCTGGGTGAAATCTCTCCGGAAGAATGGTTGATGGAGAGTGGTCCAAGTACCTTGATGTCCACTTTGCCTCCGAGTGAAGTCCTTGTAGCGGAGGCGTGTCCAAGGGGATTCCATTCTTGCTCCGCCACCTGGTCATGGCTCATTGTATTCGTTGGCCACAGGGTGGTCAAGCTCCTTGAGAAAAGTCGTCAAGGGGCTTTATGAAGGTTAGTGGTATTCCCCTGTTGATTCGTGGCCAAAGTTGTGTCGGTGTTAAGGAGTCCTTAATTCAGGTAAATTCGCCGCAGGGCTCTCCGTCCTCACGGCGTCCGTCTCCCCGTGCCCGAGCGCGCGCTCCTCCAGTTCGTCGGCGAAGCGGTTCCAGAGCTGCGCGAGTCCGCGCGCGGCCTCCAGCGCGAGCAGGAGCGAGTGCGGTGGCAGCCGATCGACGTGGGCGCTGGAGGCCCCGGCGTAGCGGATGTGGGAGGTGAAGCTGCGGAGCAGGGCTCGCCCGGTCTCAGTGGAGCGCAGCGCGGGATCCCGCCGGAGCAGCGGCACGATCACCTCGGGAGGCCGGTCGGCGGCCCGATCGGGTCGGGTGCGCCCGGGCCGGTCTCTGGCCGTCGTCGCGCTCACCTTCGCCTTCTGTTCCGCCCTCTGGAGCCGGGGTGGAACGGGGTCGATCCCGGCACTGAGCCGTTGCCGCACGTCCCGGGCGGTCGCGGTGGAAGTCCCGGCCGCGTCGGCGATGCCCCGGAGCGAGGAGTCCGGGTGGTCCCTGATGAACCGGGCCGCCCGGCGTCGGGCCAGCGCGGCGTTGACCGGCCGCCGCCTGCCGTCGCGGCCCAGGCGGGTGTTCGACTGCTCGGAGCCGACAGTCGCACGCTGTCGGAGGGAGCCCACGGTGGACGCGGAGAGTCCGGCGGTCCGCGCGATGGCCCGGTCCGACCACTCGGGGTGCAGGGCCAGGATGCGCACGGCCGCCACGGTGCGGTCCGCGAGGGACAGCGGCAGTCCGTGGGTGGTGTTGGCGTGCACGGCGATGACGAAGGCGGCCTCCTCCGGCCCGTCGAACAGGCGCGCCCGGATCTCCTCGTCGCCGCGCAGCCGCGCCGCCGCCATGCGGTGCGCTCCGTCGATGACCCGCATGGTGGGGCGGTGGACCAGGATCGGGGGCAGGGGGTCCTCTGCCTGGGAGAGTGCCCGGACATGCTGCCGGTTCGGTCCGGACGACCGTGGTGAGTTCCCGTCGAGAAGGGAGCCGATCGGCACCGTGTGCACCGGGAGGCGTTCGACGGCGTCGAACGTCACCGGGGGAGGGGCTGTCGTGGAGCGGGTGCCGTCGGGGGTTCGGTCCCGGCGGGTGCGGAATTGACCACTTTGAGTAACCTCCACGTCACAAAAAGAGACTCTCCGGTGACTGCGGGATCAAGAATTGGCTACCAGCTCAGTTGGTAGAGACTAAAAGTGTTTCCGCGAACCTGTCAACAAAATGAGTTTTCCCAGCTCGTCCCTGTTCTCGGAATGGAAACGAGCCTCCTGCGGAGTTGTGTGACAACACCGGAGCGCCCCTGGCCTGACGAAATGCGCCGTTCCGTGTCCCCGCAGCGGAGGTCAATGGCGAACTGGCCGATTGTGGCCGTTCGGTGGCGCCCGAACAGTTCGCTTCCGGGACCGAAAGGGCGTCCCGCCCACACGCCGCGAACCCGAGCGGCGCCCTGGGCCCCGCTAGCGGCGTTCGATCGAAGTTTGAGAGGGGGCTGACAACGTTCCATCCGATCCGTCGCACTCGCGACACCCGAGGCGGCAGCGCACCCAGGAGGAAGCACGAGATGACCCAGACGCAGGACGCACCGACGGTCGACCCGCAGGACGAACTCCGCGCGATCTACATCGCGCACTACCGTTTCCAGTACCTGAGCGCCGCCTTCGAGTCCGGCCTGTTCTCGTACCTGGCCGAGCGGCCCGGCGCGACCAGGGCCGAGATCGCGCGCCGACTGGAGATGCAGGACCAACCGACCCGCATCCTGCTGCTCGGCTGCACCGCCTTCGGTCTGGTGCGCAAGGACGGCGACCGCTACCGCAACAGCGAGATCACCGAGCCGCTCACGACCGACACCGACCAGGTTCCGGCCGCGTTCATCCCGTACCACCAGCACATCACCTACCGCCCCATGGGCTGGTTCCTGGAGTCGCTGCGGCAGAACAGCAACGTGGGTCTGCGCCGGGAGTTCGGTGAGGACACGAAGAGCCTCTACGAGCGGCTGACCACCGACCCGGCTCTGGAGCGCGCCTTCCACAACGCCATGGGCGGGTTCAGCCAGAAGGTGTCCGACGAGCTCGCGGAGAGCCTCGACCTGTCCTCCTTCAACCACGTGCTGGACATCGGGGGCGGCACCGGTGTCAACGCGACCAAGCTCGCCCGCAAGTGGCCGCACCTGCGGATCACCATCGTCGACCTTCCCACGGTGGCGAAGGAGGCCAACGAGCGTGTCGCGGAGGCCGGGCTCGACGAGCGGGTGCGCGCGGTGGGCCTGGACGCCTTCGAGGACGAGTTCCCCGAGGGTGACTTCGACTGCGTGCTCTTCGCGCACTTCCTGGAGATCTGGTCCGTGGAGCGGATCCGCGCGGTCGTGCGGAAGGCCGCGCGGGCGGTCGGCCCGAACGCCGGGATCTTCGTGGTGACCCCGTTCCAGGACGACGACGAGACCGGTCCCCGGCACGCCGCCGAACTGTCGGCCTACTTCCACGCCGTCGCGTCCGGTGAGGGCATGGTCTACACCCCGAGGGAGTACGAGGGCTGGATGGCCGAGGCCGGTTTCACGCCCTCCGTGCGCTTCTACGTGAGCAACCTGGTGGATCACATCGTGATCTCCGGGACCAAGACCGCCGACGCGAGCTGACCGGAGGCAGGCATGACGACCGAGACGACCGGACGGTGCCCCGTCGTCCTGGACCGCACCGGAGCCGACGTCCACGCGGAGGCGGCGCGGCTCCGGTCGCACGGTCCGGTGACCCCGGTGGTGCTGCCGGGGGACGTCCGGGCATGGTCGGTCACCGGCCACGACCTCGTGCGGCGGGTGCTCACCGACCCCCGGATCTCCAAGGACCCGCGTCGGCACTGGACCGCCTTCGCCAACGGGCAACTCGACCCCGACTGGCCGCTGCTCGACTGGGCGGGCGACAACATGACCACCGCGTACGGCGCCGACCACACCAGGCTGCGCGGCCTGATCTCCCGGGCGTTCACGCGGCGCCGCGTCGAGGACATGCGACCGCGCGTCGAGCGCATCACCCGCGCCCTCCTGGACGACCTCGCCGCCGTCCCCGCCGGTGAGGCGGTCGACCTCAAGGCCGGGTACGGCACCCCGCTTCCGGGCCGGGTCGTGTGCGAGCTCTTCGGGGTGCCCGAGGAGTCCCGTGACGCGGTGCTGCGCGGCGGCGAGGCCAACACCGACACTCGGATCGGCGGCGAGGAGGCCAGGCGCAACGTCGAGCAGTGGCAGCGGGCGATCGGGGACCTCATCGAGGCCAGGCGCCGCGAGCCCGGCGATGACCTGACCAGCGCGCTCATCCGGGCACGCGAGGAGGACGGCTCCCGGCTCAGCCAGGACGAACTGCTCGGCACGCTGAACCTGATCCTCAGCGCGGGCTCGGGGACGGTGACCAACCTGCTCTGCAACGCGATCGTCGCCCTGCTCACCCACCCCGACCAGTACGAGCTGGTCCGTACGGGGCGGCGCGGCTGGGAGGACGTCGTGGAGGAGACGCTCAGGAACCAGTCGCCCATCGCCCAGCTGCCGTTCCGGTTCGCGGTCGAGGACGTCGAACTCGACGGCGTGGTCGTCCCTCGCGGGGAGCCCATCCTCATCGCCTACGCCGCCGCCGGACGGGACCCGGACCTGCACGGCCCCACGGCCGACGCGTTCGACATCACCCGGGAGCGCAAGGACCACCTCTCGTTCGGCCTCGGAACCCACTTCTGTATGGGCTCCTCCCTGGCTCGGCTGGAGGCGGGCATCGCCCTTCCCGCCCTGTTCGAGCGCTTCCCGGACCTGAGCCTGGCCGTGGCGCCCGACGAGCTCGAACCCCGGGGGTCGTTCATCATGAACGCCCACGCCGGACTGCCCGTGCGCCTCACGCGCCCGACCCCATGACGAACGGGAGGACCCCTGTGGAACTCGACGGGAAGACGGCGCTGGTGACCGGCGCCTCGCGTGGCATCGGGCGAGCCATCGCCCAGCGGCTCGCCGGTGAGGGCGCCGTCGTCGCCGTGCACTACGGATCCAACTCCGAGGCCGCGCGGGAGACGGTCACGGCGATCGAGAAGGACGGGGGTAGGGCGTTCGCGGTCCGAGCCGAGTTCGGGACGGACGGCGACGTGGAGACGCTGGCGGCCGGGCTGCTCTCCGGGCTGCGGGAGCACGCCGGACGCGACCGGTTGGACGTCCTGGTCAACAACGCGGCGACGGTCAGCTTCAGCACCCTGGAGCAGCTGACGCCCGCCGAGTTCGACCGACTCGTCGCCGTCAACACCAAGGCCCCGCTGTTCCTCGTCAAGCGGCTGCTGCCGGTCCTGTCCGACGGAGGTCGGATCGTCAGCGTCTCGACCCTGGCGGCCCGTACGGCGGTGCCCGCGGTCGCCTACGTCATGAGCAAGGGCGCCCTGGACATCATGGGGCGCAGCCTCGCGGTGGAACTGGGTCACCGGGGCGTCACCGTGAACACCGTGGCCCCGGGGATCACCGACACCGACGTGTTCGCCTCACTCCGGGAGTCCCCCGAGGCGCAGGCCGGGGTCCGCGCGGCGACCGCCCTGGGGAGGGTCGGGCGGCCCGACGACATCGCGGACGTGGTCGCCTTCCTCGCCTCCGACCGCGCGCGCTGGATCACCGGTCAGGTCATCGACGCGACCGGTGGCCTGGCACTGCGGCCCCGCACGCTCCACTGACCGCTCGGGGCGGACCGGGGCGGGGACCGGTCCGTTCCCGGACTCCCTCGCACAGAATAGTCAGGTTGGTTGACTTGTTTGATTAGGGTCGCTTATAAAGGTGCCTGACCATGCTTGGCGGGAAGTAACGCGAGAGAAGGAGAGAGATCATGAAGGCGATGCGCTTCCACTCCTACGGAGACAGCGACGTCCTGGTCCTCGAAGAGGCGGAACGCCCCGTGGCGGCTCGGGGGCAGGTGGTGGTCCAGGTGGCCGCGACCGCCTTCAACCCGGTGGACGTCCCGATCCGCGCCGGGGTGGTGAAGGAGGTCTTCCCGGTGGCGTTCCCGCACATCCCCAACTACGACGTCGCCGGAGTCGTCGACGAGGTGGGCGAGGGCGTGGTCGGCTGGGAGGTCGGGGACCCCGTGGTGGCGTTCCTGCCGATGACCGCGCCCGGCGCCGCCGCCGAGTACGTGGCCGTGCCCGCCGACACGTTGGCCGCGGCGCCCCATACGACCGGTGACCTGGCCGAGGCCGCGGCGCTGCCCTCGGTCGGGGTGACCGCCTGGCAGTCGCTCTTCGAGCACGCCGACCTGAAGCCGGGGCAGAACATCCTGATCAACGGCGCGGGCGGCGGGGTGGGTCGGTACGCCGTCCAGCTCGCCTCGCGTGCCGGAGCCATCGTCACCGCCACCGCCAGCGCCCGCAGTCGTCACCGCGTCGGTTCCTACGGCGCGAAGCGCGTCATCGACTACACCGCCACCCCGGTTCCGGAGGCGGCGGCCGGGGAGCGGTTCGACATCGTGCTGCACCTGGTGCGCACCGGCCCCGAGGAGACGGCGGCGCTGGCGGAACTGGTCGCCGACGGCGGCGCCTTCGTCAGCACCACGGTCGCACCGCCGGAGGACCTCGGCCGTGGCGTCCGCGCGGTGCAGGTGTTCGCGCGCAACGACGCCGACCAGCTCGCCGAGCTGGTCCGGCGCGTCGACGCCGGAGAACTGCGGATCGACGTCGCCGAGCGGCGGCCGATCTCCGACCTGGCCGCCGTCCACGACCTCGCCTACGACGGGGAGCTGGAGGGGCGGACCATCCTCATCCCCTGAACCGAGCCCTCCCTCACTGTTCCGTGACCGGTCGGTGCCGGGAGACCCAACGACCCAAGGAGTGTCCCCATGTCATCGACGCTGTACTCGGAACCGGTCGTCTCGACCCTGGAACGGCTGCGGGCCGCAGAGGGGCGACAGAACATGGCGGAGGCCTTCGCGGAGGCCGGGGTGGACGTCACCGCCGACTTCCCCCTCGACCTGAGCCCCGCCGAGCTCGCGGAACGGGCGAAGGACATCATCATGCCGGTGTCCGGGGAGGCCGGGGATCTGCTGTACCTGTTCGCCCGGGCGGCCGGGGCCCGCACCGTGGTGGAGTTCGGCGCGTCGTTCGGCGTCTCGGCGCTCTACCTGGCCTCCGCCGTGCGCGACAACGGCGGCGGGCGGGTGATCACGACCGAACTCCAGCGGGACAAGGCACGGCTGGCGAACGAGAACTTCGCCGCCGCAGGACTGGACGACATCGTCGAGCTCCGGGTCGGTGACGCGTTGGAGACGCTGGCGGACCTGCCCGACGAGGTCGACCTCCTGCACCTGGACGGGTGGCCCACCCTGAGGCTGCCCGTCCTCGACCTGGTCCAGCCCCGGCTGCGGCCCGGTTCCCTGGTGGTCGTCGACGACATCGACCTCGACGTCGGCCGGGACATCAACAAGGACTTCCTCGACCACGTCGACGACCCGGCCAGCGGGTACCTGTCCCTGCGGCTCCCGGTCCACCAGGGGGTCCAGGCCTGCCTCAAGCTCGGCTGAGCGACCGAATCCGGCCAGGGGTCGGCGGGCCCCGCGCGGGCGCGCCGACCCCGCCGTGGTGGGGTGGGGGTTGACAGAAGTCGGATGTGAGTGTGTACTCACAATCATGAGTCCGAAAGACGGAGGGCGTTCCACGGCGGAGGCGCGCCGGGTCCTGATCCTGAAACACGCGGTGTCCGCCTTCGCGAAGAGCGGCTACCACGCGACCCCGGTGACCGACATCGCTGACGCGGCCGGGATCTCCCAGGCCTATGTCTTCCGCCTGTTCGGCAGCAAGCTGGGGCTGTTCACGGCGACGCTGGAGCTGTGCTTCGAGCGCGTCGAACAGGCCCTGCGCGAAGGGGCGGAGGGCTCCCTCGGGGGCTCGGCCGCCCAGGTCCTGGAGGGGATGGGCGACGCCTACGCCGCGCTGATCGCCGACCGGGACCTGCTCATGATCCAGGTGCACGCGCAGAGCGCCACCGACGTCCCGGAGATCCGCGAGGCGTTCAGGAAGGGCTACGCCTCGGCGGTCACCCTGGCGCACTCGCTCTCGGGAGGCACCCGCGACCAGGTCCAGTACTTCTTCGCCATGGGCCTGATGTGCCACCTGATCACCGCCCTCGACCTGGACGAGGTGGACGCCCCGTGGGCGCGCACCCTGGCCAACGGCATGACCCACCACCCCCGATCCACGGGGTGACGCGGCCGGAGCGGTCCGTCCCCTGACGTCCGCCTGAGCCGTCCCCTCCTCGTTCGTGCCCGCTGAGAGGCGGGCACATATTCGGCTCATGTGTGTGAGTGAGTGCTCACACAATAGCTGTTCCCGACACCGTCGCCTCGCCCCGCAGCGGTCCGCAACCCCGTGCACGACCCCCGACCCAGAGAGGCGACGCCATGACAGCGACCCCCGAAACCCGCGCCGACGCATCCGGCGGGACCGGACCCACCACGGGGACGGCTCTCGTCTCCACCCTGGTGCTGACCACCACGACCCTCGTCGCCACCCTGGTCACCGCCGGGGGAGTCAACCCGGTGCAGGCCTCGCTGGCCCTCCTGCCCCTGGCCGCGGCCCTGGGCTACTGGCGCGGCGCGCGATGGGCTCCGGTCGCCGCCGTCCTGGCCGTCCTCGCGCTGCTCCCGACGCGTGCGGTCGAACTCTCCTTCGACCTGACACGACCCGGCGACGCCGTCCCCTTCGCGGTGGCCGCGCTGACCGTCCTCGCCGCCGGAACCGCCCTGACCACCGCCGTGCTGTACCGGTCCGAACGCACCGGAAGCCCCTCACGCCGCCGGTCCGCGATCGGTGTCCTCCTCGGCGCGGCACTGGGCGCCGTGCTCGGACTCGGCATGGTCCTGGCCAGCCCGCAGGCCGACGACACCGGCGACCTCACCGACGCGGAGGTCGCCGCCCTGCCCACCGTCGACATGGTGAACTTCCGCTTCGAGCCCGGCCAGCTCCGGGTGGCGGAGGGCCAGCCCGTCGCCTTCCGCTTCACCAACGACACCGACAAGTCGCACAGCTTCGCTGTCGAAGCGTTGGGGATCGACACCACCGTCCCCAGCGGCCGGACCCGTACGGTGGTCGTCGAGGCCGACGCCGGTACCTATCCCTTCGTCTGCACCGTGGGCGACCACGAGGAGAACGGGATGGTCGGGAGCCTGATCGTGGTCGGCCCGGGCGGGAACGCCACCGACGGCGAGGACGCGGCGGACACCGAGCAGGCGCGGGGGACCGGCCATGAGCACTGAGCCCGTCTCCCGGACCTCCCCGCTCGCCCGCCGGGCCTTCCTCGCCGCCGCCGGGGCGGCGGTCGCCGGGGCGGCCGCCCTGCCCGTCCTGCTCCGGGCGGAAGGCCCGGACCTGCCCTCCGACCGACCCGAACTCCCGGACCTGCCCGAGGTCCCCCTGACCACCGGCGCCGACGGGGTCCGGGTCGCCCGGCTGGCCGCGGAGTCGACCGGCATCGGACTGGCCTACAACGGCATGAGCCCGGGCCCGCTGCTGAGGGTGCGCGAGGGCGACACCGTTCGGGTGGAGTTCGAGAACACCATCGACGCGCCCAGCAGTCTGCACCTGCACGGACTGCCGCTCACCCCCGAGGTCGACCAGCCGCTGCACCACGTGCTGCCGGGAGAGTCCCACGCCCAGGAGTTCCGGGTCGCGGAGGGCTGCGCGGGCACGCACTGGTACCACCCGCACGCCCACGGAGACGTGGAACGCCAGACCCTGGCCGGGCTGGCCGGGCCGATCGTCGTGGAGGGACCCCTGGACCGGGAGGTCCCCGCGCTGGACGCGGCCGACGACCGACTGGTGATGTTCACCCGGTCGGGACGTGAGGTCGTGGCCAACGGCGTGGACCAGCCCCGGGTCACCGCGCGCTCGGGGCTCACCCGGCTGCGGCTGCTCAACGCCACCGCCGGCGACCACCTGCTCCTGGGATGCCGGCGTGAGGACGGCACCGCGGTGCCGACGCACCTGGTCACCACCGACGTCGGCCCCGTCGAACGCCCCCGGGAGGTCGAGGAGGTCCTGCTCGCCCCAGGCGAGCGCGCCGAGGTCCTCGTGGACACGTTGGGGGAGGGGCGCCTCGCCCTGGTCCGCCTCCCCTACTCGGTCTACGGACCGGGAGGGGAGGCCAACGAGCAGCGGACCCTGCTGGTCGTGGAGGTGCCCGCCGGGCACGAACCGGTGGCCCTGCCGGACCACCTGCTGCCGATCGAGGAGCTGGACCCGGAGGACGCGGTCCGGACCAGGGAGGTGGTCTTCGGCGCCACCCCCGACGGCTCCTTCACGATCGACGGTCGGATCTTCGACATGGACCGGGTGGACGCCGAGGCGCGGCTGGACACCCTGGAGATCTGGGAGGTGGTCAACGACCACGGCAGTGACCACCCCTTCCACCTGCACAGCTACCCGGTGCAGGTGCTGGACCGCGACGGGGCGCCCGAGCCCTTCCGGGCCTGGCGGGACACCGTGAACGTCCCGGCCGGGTCGACCGTCCGCCTGCTCGTGCCCCTCCGGCACGGCGCGGGCCGGACCGTCTACCACTGCCACATCCTGAACCACGAGGACCTGGGCATGATGGGCGTCCTGGAGGTCACCGCGTGAGGCCGGGACCGGCGCGCCGCCGGTCCCGGCCCCGCCGTCAGCCCCCGACGAAGTCCGCCAGGTGCTGGCCGGTGAGCGTCGAGCGGTCCGCGACGATCTCCGCCGGAGTGCCCTCGAAGACCACCCGGCCGCCGTCCTGGCCCGCCCCCGGGCCGAGGTCGATGATCCAGTCGGCGTGCGCCATCACCGCCTGGTGGTGCTCGATCACGATCACCGACTTCCCGGACTCCACCAGCCGGTCCAGCAGGCCCAGCAGGTGCTCGACGTCGGCCAGGTGCAGGCCGGTGGTCGGCTCGTCCAGGACGTACACCCCGCCCTTCTCCGCCATGTGCACGGCCAGTTTGAGTCGCTGGCGCTCGCCGCCGGACAGCGTGGTGAGCGGCTGGCCCAGGCTCAGGTACCCCAGCCCCACGTCGGTCAGCCGGTCCAGGATCCTCTGCGCGGCCGGGGTCCGCGCCTCGCCCTCACTGAGGAACACGGCCGCCTCGGACACCGACATCGCGAGCACCTCGCTGATGTCGCGCCCGCCCAGGCGGTACTCCAGCACCGAGGTGTCGAACCGCCTGCCGTCGCACTCCTCGCAGGTGGAGGCGATGCTGGCCATGAACCCGAGGTCGGTGTAGACCACCCCGACGCCCTTGCAGACCGGGCAGGCGCCCTCGGAGTTGGCGCTGAACAGCGCGGGTTTGACCCCGTTGGCCTTCGCGAACGCCTTGCGGACCGGTTCGAGCAGCCCGGTGTAGGTCGCCGGGTTGCTGCGCCGCGAGCCGCGGATGGGGCTCTGGTCGACGGCCACCACCCCCGCCGCCACGGCCGAGGCCGCCTCGACCAGCGACCCCTGCACGAGTGAGCTCTTGCCCGACCCCGCCACCCCGGTGACCACCGTGAGCACCCCCAGCGGGATGTCCACGTCCACGTCGCGCAGGTTGTGCGTGTCCGCGCCACGGACCTCGAAGCGGCCGGTGGGGACGCGCACCTCCTCCTTGAGGGCGGCACGGTCGTCGAGGTGGCGCCCGGTGGTGGTGTCGCTGCTCCGCAACCCCTCGACCGTGCCCTCGAAGCAGACGGTGCCGCCCGCGGCTCCGGCACCCGGGCCGAGGTCCACGACGTGGTCCGCGATCGCGATGGTGTCCGGCTCGTGTTCCACGACCAGCACGGTGTTGCCCTTGTCGCGCAGCCGCAGCAGCAGCCGGTTCATCCGCTCCACGTCGTGCGGGTGCAGCCCGGCGGTGGGTTCGTCGAAGACGTACGTGGTGTCGGTGAGCGAGGACCCCAGGTGGCGGATCATCTTGGTGCGCTGGGCCTCACCGCCCGACAGCGTTCCGGCGGCCCGGTCGAGCGAGAGGTAGCCCAGCCCGATCTCCACGAACGAGTCCAGGGTGCGCCGCAGCGCCTCCAGCAGGGGAGCGGCGGACGGTTCGTCCAGGTCCCGCACCCACGCGGCGAGGTCGCTGATCTGCATCGCGCACACCTCGGCGATGTTCACGCCCCCGATCCTCGACGACCGGGCCGCCTCGCTGAGGCGGGTCCCGCCGCACACGGGACAGTCGGTGAAGGTCACCGCGCGCTCCACGAACGCCCGGATGTGCGGCTGCATCGCCTCCTTGTCCTTCGACAGGAACGACTTGCGCAGCTTGGGGATCAGACCCTCGAAGGTCAGGTTCGACTTCTCGACCTTCACCTTGACCGGCTCGTGGTACAGGAAGTCCCGCATCTCCTGCTCGGTGTACTCGCGGATCGGCTTGTCCGGGTCGAAGAACCCCGACGCCTTGTAGGTCCGCACGGTCCACCAGTCGTCCGACTTCCAGCCGGGGATGGTGAACGCCCCCTCCGACAGCGACCTGGAGTCGTCGTAGAGCTCACGCAGGTCGAAGTCGGTGACCTTGCCCCGGCCCTCGCAGTGGGTGCACATGCCGCCGGTGCGGGTGAAGGTCTGCTTCACCGTCTTGCGGTCACCGCGTTCCACCGTGATGGCGCCGCTGGCCCTGACCGAGGCGACGTTGAAGGAGAACGCCTGCGGGGAACCGACGTGCGGCTGGCCCAGGCGACTGAACAGGATGCGCAGCATCGCGTTGGCGTCGGTGGCGGTGCCCACCGTGGAGCGCGGGTCGGCGCCCAGCCGTTCCTGGTCGACGATGATCGCGGTGGTCAGCCCGTCGAGCACGTCCACGTCGGGCCGGGGCATCGACGGCATGAACCCCTGGGCGAAGCTGCTGTAGGTCTCGTTGATCATCCGCTGCGACTCTGCGGCGATCGTGCTGAACACCAGCGAGCTCTTGCCAGAACCGGAGACCCCGGTGAACACCGTCAGGCGGCGCTTGGGGATCTCGATGCCGACGTCCCGGAGGTTGTTCTCCCGGGCCCCGTGCACCCGGATCAGTTCGTGGACGTCAGCCGGATGCGGTGCGTCGGGGTGTTCCCCGGTCACCGGTCCTCCTTGATCCGGACCAGGTTCCCGGCCGGGTCGCGGAAGGCGCAGTCACGGACGCCGTAGGGCTGGTCGGTGGGCTCCTGCACGACCTCGGCCCCCGCGGCCACGATCCGCTCGAAGGCGTCGTCCAGGTCCGGGGTGGCCAGGTTCAGGAACGCGTAGGTGCCCTTGGCCATCATCTCCGAGATGACCCGGCGCTCCTCGTCGGTGACCCCGGGGTCGGACACCGGGGGCTCCAGGACCACGGAGGTGTCCGGCTGACCCACCGGGCCCACCGTGATCCAGCGCATGCCCTCGTACCCGACGTCCAGGCGGACCTCGAAGCCGAGGACGTCCCGGTAGAAGGCCAGCGAGGCCTCCGGGTCGGTGTGCGGCAGGAAACTGGCGTTGATCTTGATGTCCATGCTGGTCACACTACGACTGGCCGGGCCGCCGCGCTTCTTGATTCCTGATCGGTCTGGTGACCTGACGGACCACGCACGAGGGCATGCCCTCCGCCTCGCCCACGGCGTGCCTCCGGTAGGCGCTGGGCGGCATCCCGACCAGTTCGGTGAAGCGGGTGCTGAAGGTGCCCAGGGACGAGCAGCCGACCTCGAAGCACACGTCGGTGACGCTGAGGTCGCCGCGCCGCAGCAGCGCCATGGCGCGCTCGATGCGCCGGGTCATGAGGTACGAGTACGGCGAGTCGCCGTAGGCGCGCCTGAACGCGCGGCTGAGGTGTCCCGCCGACATGTGGACGTCCCGGGCCAGCTGCTCGACGTTGAGCGGCCGCGCGTACTCCCGGTCGATCCGGTCCCGGACACGGCGCAGGCGCGCGAGGTCGCTCAGGTGCTGCTCGGAGGTGGATCTACTGGTCACGCGACTCATCGTGCCACGGGGGGACGACGGACTCCAGACGACCCGGCGGCACGGGCGTCCCGACCCCGCCGAAGCCGCCCCGAGGCGGGCCCCGACACGCTATCTTGCCAGTCGTAACCAGTGGATCACGATGGGTCACGGCCGAGGGGGTCGGACCCCGAAGGAGGCAACCGATGCGAGCGGCCCTGATGTACGGCGCCGGTGACGTACGGGTGGAGGACGTGCCCGATCCGGAGCTGGTCGATCCGACCGACGCCCTGGTGCGCGTGGTGCGCACCTGCGTGTGCGGCAGCGACCTGCACGCCTACCGGGGCATGGCCGCCTCCGAGGAGGGGGTCCGGGCCGGGCACGAGTTCGTCGGCGTGGTGGAGGAGACCGGCGCCGAGGTCACCTGGGTCAGGCCCGGCGACCTCGTGGTGTCCCCGTTCTCCTACGCCGACCACACCTGCGGACTGTGCCGGGAGGGACTGCACACCTCCTGCGCGGACGGGGGGCTGCTCAGCGGGGCCCAGGCCGAGGTGGTCCGCGTCCCGCGGGCCCAGGGCACGCTGGTCCGGCTGCCGGTGCGGGAGGAGTCCGCCCTGCTGCCCTCGCTGCTGACCCTGGCCGACGTCTACCCCACCGGACACCACGCCGCCGTGACCGCCGGGGTCGGCCCCGGCACCTCGGTCACCGTCGTCGGTGACGGCGCGGTGGGCCTGCTGTCCGTGCTCGCCGCGCGGAGGAGGGGCGCGGAGGAGATCATCCTCATGGGGCGCCACAAGGACCGTACCGACCTGGGCCGTGAGTTCGGGGCCGTCGAGGTGGTCGCGGAGCGCGGCGAGGAGGGGGTGGAGCGGGTCCGGGAACTGACCCGGGGCGAGGGCACCCACACGGTGATCGAGGCCGTCGGCCACCTGGACGCCTACGAGACGGCACTGGGCGCGGTCCGCCCCGGCGGCACCGTCAGCCGCGTGGGCCTGCCCCAGTACGAACAGGGGCCGATCGGGATGTCGGCCATGTTCGCCGCGAACGTCACCCTCACCGGCGGCCCCGCTCCTGTGCGCGCCTACATCGAGGAACTGCTTCCCGACATCCTGGAGGGCAACGTCCACCCGGGCCTGGTCTTCGACCACGGCTCCGACCTCGACGCCCTCCCGGAGGGCTACCGGCTGATGGACCGGCGCGAGGTCCTCAAGGTCCTCGTCCAGCCCTGACACGGCGGGACGCCCCCGAGGGCGTCCCGCCGTCGTCCCGGGGCTCACACGTCCCAGGTGGTCCCGTAGCGGTCGGTGAGTTCCCGGACCTCCTCGGGGGAGAGCACCGAGAACGTGCTCCCCCTGAGGGCGACGACGACGCGCGCCGCCTCCTCCAGTTCGATCGCCCCGGCCAGGGCGGTCCCCGGGTCCGCGCCCGCCACCAGGGAACCGTGGTTGGCGAGCAGCGCCGCGTCGAACCTCCCCGGCAGCTTCGCGAGGTTCTCGGCCAGCCGGTGGCTCCCGGGCGCGGCGTAGGGGACCAGGGGAGCCTGTCCCACACGCATCACCAGGTAGGGCGTGATGGGCGGCAGCGCCGACGAGGCCGACCACGCGGGCAGGCAGGAGGCCGCCGTGGAGTGCGGCGAGTGCAGGTGCACGACGGCGCGCGCCGACCCGGACCTGCGGTACATCTCCAGATGGAGCGGGAACTCCTTCGACGGGGCGGGGCCGTCGGTGTGCGTCCCCGCGTCGTCCAGCACGGACAGGCCCTCGGGCTCCAGATCCCCCAGGGAGACCCCGGTCGGGCTCATCAGGACGGTGCCGCCGATCCGGACCGAGACGTTGCCCGAGGACCCCGGGCTCAGCCCCAGGTCCACGGCTCGGCGTCCCGCCGCGCACAGCTCTTCGGCGGCGCGCCGTGTCTGCTCGTTCACGCGCCCTCCTCCCACGCCCGCACGAACAGGTCCTCGGCGCCGAAGTTCCCGGACTTCAGCATCAGGTGGATGTCCTCACCGTCGCGGTGACCGAGCATCCACGCCACCCCGGGGTCGACCTCGGGGCCCAGGGTCAGCGAGCCGACGCCGAGCCGACGCACCACCGCTCCGCTGGTCTCACCGCCCGCCACCAGGAGCGCGCGCGTCCCGGCGGCCACCAGGCGTTCCGCGATCTCCGCGAGGGCCCGCTCGATCACCGGAGCGTCCGCCGTGTCCACGACGTCCTCCGGCGACGCGGTCGCGTACACGACGAACGGGGTGGCCTCGCTGGCCAGCGCCTCCGCGACGGCGTCGGACACCACGGCCTCGAAGTCCGACCGCAGCTCGGCGGCGCGGATCCGGACCCCGGCGCCCGAGGAGAGGGCGTGCCGCACCTGCCCCTGGGTGGCCCGGGAGGCGCTGCCCGAGAGCACCACGCGCGGACCGTCGGGCAAGGTGAAGTCCGAGCGCTCGTCGGCCCGGGGGCCGGAGAGGCCCTGGGCGAGCGCGCTGCCGCCGGTCAGCAGACGCAGGTCGTCCGTCGCGGCGGCCAGTACCCGGAGGTCGGCGTCGCGCAGGGCGTCCACGACCACGAACCGGGCGCCGGCCTCCCGGGCCGCGCCGATGGCGGCGCGCACCGCGTCGGCACCCTGGGACACCACCGGCCACGGCACCAGGGCCACGTCGTCCGCGCCCCGGCTGAGCTGGGGTTCGAGCAGACGGAGCAGGTTCGAGTCGGTCATGGGCGTGAGCGGGTGGTGGCGCATGGGCGACTCGTCGAGCGGTTCGTCGCCGACGAACAGGTGGCCCCGGTAGACGGTGCGCCGGTTCGCGGGGAAGGCCGGGGCGATGACCGTGACCTCCTCGCCCAGGGCCTCCAGGACCGCCTCGGAGACCGGACCGATGTTCCCCTCCGGGGTGGAGTCGAAGGTGGAGCAGTACTTGACGTAGAACCGTTCACACCCGGCCCGGCGCAGCCACGCCAGCGCGTCCAGCGACACCGCGACGGCCTCGTCGACGGGCATCGTGCGCGACTTCAGGGCCACGACCACGGCGTCGGCGCCGTTCGCGGCGTCGAGCGTGTGCCGCTCACCGTGGTCGTCCGCTCCCAGGACGACGGTGGTTCGGAAGCCCGCGGACGTGAGCGTGATGGCGAGGTCGGTGGCTCCGGTGAGATCGTCGGCGATCGCGCCGAGGGTCGCCATGGGTTCTCCTGTGGATCGATGGTGGTGGACGGACGGGGGGAGACGGCGGGGAAGGGTGTTCCGTGGAGGGGACCCCACGGAACACCCCTCTAGACGAGACCGGTCGCGATCATGACGTTCAGGACGGCGAACCCGGTGAGACCGGAGATGACCGAGGCCACCCCGATGGAGCGGATGCCCTGCCCGACGGTCATGTTCGACAGCGTCGTGGTGACCCAGAAACCGGAGGAGTTCGCGTGCTTCATGATCTGCGCGCCGGTCGCGCAGGCCAGGTACACCACCAACGGTGAGAGGTCGAGAGCGGGCAGGAGCGGCTGCATGATCGCGGCCGAGGTCATGACCCCCAGGATGTTGGAGCCGGTGATGGTGCACACGGCCGCCGCGATGAGGAACGGGATGATGACCGCGGACATCCCCGTGCTCTCGATGGCCGTCGCGACGTTCTCGGCCACCCCGGTCTCCCGGACGATGGTGGCCAGGGCGCCGCCGACACCGGTCAGTGCCAGGGGCATCGCGGCGATGCGCAGTCCGGACTCGAACAGGTCGTTGAGCGTGGCCTTGTCCCGCCAGCGCCCCCGGAAGAGGGGCAGGGCCAGGACGCAGGCGAGGAACAGTGCCACCGTCGGCTCACCGACGAAGAGCACGACCGCGGTGAACCAGTTGCCCTCCGTCAGGACCGGGGCGGTCAGGGAGGCGACCACGATGAGGACGATGGGCGCCAGGATCGGGAGCAGGGAGCCGAAGAGGCCCACCTGGGGCGCTTCGGGAGCACCGGTGGCGGCGTCGGAGGACGTCCCGGCGGACCCGGTCGACCCCGAGGCCCCGCCCTCGGAGGCGTCGGCCAGGTGCGCGACGAACTCGGGCTTGGGCGGAACGTACGTCTTGATCCGCGAGAGGTAGAGGGTGGCCGCCAGGACACCGGGGACACCCACGGCCAGGCCGTAGAGGATGGCCTCGCCCATGCTCACGTCCAGCAGGGACGCCGAGGCGAGCGGGCCGGGGCCCGGCGGGATGACCGAGGTCATGACGTAGGCGCCGATGTAGAGGATCGGGCCGAGCTTCATCATCGAGATGCCCGTGCGGTAGGCCAGGGCGGAGACGATGGGGATGAGCATGACGACGGCGGTGTCCGCGATGAGCGGGATGCCGAGCACCGTGGAGGCCAGGGCGATCGCCCAGGGCACCTTGTTCTCCGAGAACAGCCGCAGGGCCGTCTCGGTGATCTTCATGGCCGCGCCGCTCAGTTCGAGCATCTTGCCCAGGACGCAGCCGAAGATGACCAGGAGGCCGACGTTGGCCAGGGTGTTCCCGAACCCGTCCTTGACGAGTTCGATGGTTCCGGTGCCGCCCATGCCCAGGACGAGTCCCAGGGCGACGACCACGATGAACAGCGTGGCCACGGGGTGGACCTTGAACCGCGCGATGAAGACCACGAGGACGACGATGGCGCCCAGGAACGCGAGGAGGGTGAAGACGTCTGACATGTCACTGCTCTCCGGTGTTCAGGGGCGAGCGTGTGCGCGCCTGGTTCCAGGTGTCGAGGAGCGTGTCCTCGGGGTCGGCCAGGTCGCCCAGGCGCAGCAGCTCACCGGCGGCCACGTCGCGGGCCAGGGTGGTGTGCGCCGCCAGGTAAAGGGGCGCGACGTCGCCGGGGGCGTCGGCGGAGTCCAGCAGGACGGGGTCCACGCCGGTCACGTCGTGGTGGTGCCCGCCCATGTCGAGCCGGGTTCCGGCGCGGAGCGCGGTGCGGGCCCGTCCGGCCAGGACCGCGTGCGGGGCCGGAGGGCGCGAACCGGCGGCCCGGTGGTGGTCCGCGGCGGCCAGCACGCTCAGCGGGGTCTCCACGCCCATGAGGTGGTAGGGCAGGTACAGGCAGGCGTAGCGTCCCGAACGCGAGACGACGTGGCCCTTCTGCGCCAGGAGTGACCAGGACACGTCGTCACCGGTGCGGACCACGGCGAAGACGCCGCCCGCGAAGGAGGCCTCCTCCGGCAGCCGCAGGACACTGAAGACGTCCACGACACCCGACCGGGTCAGGATGCCCCCGTCCTCCGCGAGTGCGTAGATGTCGGCCAGCTCGGCCGTGCGGGCGACGGGGTAGTGCAGGGCCTCCACGTCGGGCACCAGGCCGGTGAAGTTGGCGACCACGCCCATCTCGCAGTAGTCGGCGGCGGCCGAGCGCTTGATGTCGGAGACGGCCAGGGCCCGGGAGGCGAGGGTGGCGGGCACGTCCTCGCCCAGGGTGAGCAGGGAGGCCATCTCGGGAGCGTGGACCTCCTGGTCCAGCTGGCGTACGCGGCCGGTGGCGGGGTCGAAGACGAGGTCGTACTCGCCGGACTTGCCGATGGCGACGACGTCGAGCCCGAGGAGCCGTGTGCGCTCGTACCACTCGATGAGGTTGGCGGGCTGGTCGCCGATGCCGGGCGTGTAGACCACGCCCCGCTCGGCGGCCAGTTCGGCCAGGGCGACGCCGGAGACGGAGTCGACCTCCTTGGAGACCATCACCACGTGGCGTCCGGTCCTGATGGCCAGCCGTGCGGCGTCGGTGCCCGCCGCCGGGCTGCCGGTGGCCTCGACGAGCACGTCGTAGTCGGCGTGTTCGAGCAGGGCGGCGTCGTCGATGACGGCGATCTCGTCACCGGACAGCGCGGCCAGGTCGCCGGGGGTGGAACACGCCCTCAACGCGGAGGCCGGGTACCCGAGTTCGACGCACAGGGCGACGGTCCCCTCGGTGTCCAGGTCGCACAGGACCGAGGGACGCAGCCGGTCCATGCGCGGCGTCTGGGCGAGCAGTGTGCGGGCGAAGCCGCCCCGTGCCCCGGTGATCGCGTAGCGCACGGTCGGCGGGGGCGGACCCGTGGTGCTGGTGGCTTGCATGGTTCTCCTTCTCTCACGTCACGGTGGACACGCTGTCCTCATCCGTAACGGCAACACGCCCTGTTTAACAGGAGAGGAACATGCGAGTCAACAATTATCACGCCTCGTATCATCTGGTAACACTCGCTACCATGGTCCTGTGAACGCACTCGAAGGAGGACGATGATCCCGGCGCAACGGCGCGAACTGCTCCTGAGAGAACTGCGCGGCACGGGTGTGCTGAGCGTGAAGGAGCTCTGCGACATCCTCGGTGTCTCGCACATGACGGTCCGCCGCGACATCATGAACCTGGAGGAGGAGGGGCGGGTCCGGTCGGTCCCCGGCGGCGTGGAGCTCGCCTCCCAGGTCCGCACCGAGCCCTCCTACCTGGACAAGTCCCGTGTGGACCTGGACGAGAAGCGCGCCATGGCCCAGGCCGCCGCCGCCCTGGTCGAGGACGGCCACACCGTCTACCTCGACGCCGGGACGACCCTGGGCCACCTGGTGCCGTCGCTGTGGGGCGTCACCGGCCTCACCGTCATCACGAACGACCTCACCACGGCGGCCTCCCTGTCCGACCACCCCGACCTGTCCCTGTACTTCGTCGGAGGGCAGATCGACCGTGAGAACCGTTCGGCGGTGGGCGACATGGCCGCCGCGACCGTCGCGGAGTTCAACATCGACGTGGCCTTCATGTCGACCAGTTCCTGGGACATCGGGCGCGGATCGACCACGCCCTCACGGTCCAAGGTCGCCGTCAAACGCGCCGCGATGGCGGCCGCGTCCTCGTCGGTTCTGGTCGCCGGGGCCGACAAGTACGGTGCGTTCGGCACCTTCAAGGTCGCCGCGCTGGAGAGCTTCTCCACGGTGATCACCGACGACCGTCTGGCCGAGTCGTCCGCGCGCGCCATACAGGAGGTCGGGGTCAGCCTGGAGATCGTGATCCCCCAGAGCGTCCCCGACGAGATGGCGCGGCTCGACCCCACCGTCTGACCCCCGCCGTGGCCGGGGGAACACCCCCGGCCACGGCGACAACGGCCCGCCGCCCGCCCCGGCCACGGCGACAACGGCCCGCCGCCCGCCCCGGCCACGGCGAGGACGGCCACCGCGCCTCCCGGCCCCCGGTCCGCGCGGGTGACCGGACGGGCCCGCACGGGGGCCGGGACGGCCCTTCTGGACGGCCCGGGCCCGGTCACGGAACGGCGGTCCGCCAAGCCCCCGGTGCCCGGAACCGCGCGAGTGACCGCCGACGAGAAGCGCGCCATGGCCCAGGCCGCCGCCGCCCTGGTCGAGGACGGCCACACCGTCTGCCTTGACGCCGGGACGACTCTGGGCCACCTGGTGCCGTCGCTGACGGAGCGCCGACCCGCCGAGGCGGTCGTGAGGTGCCCCGGGCCCCGCCCCGTCTCGGGTCTCGCGGTCAGGGGCGGGGGGTGCGGAAGTCGCGGGAGCCGGGGGCCAGGGCGGCCAGGGCCGGGGCCAGGACGCACAGGACCGCGCAGGTGAGCAGGACGTTCTGCGCCCCGAAGGCCTGGGCGGCGGGGGCGATCAGCGCCAGACCCACCGGGGCGAACCCGTAGGCGAACAGGAAGTCCAGCGACGACACCCTCGCCAGCTTGTCCGGGGCGACCTCGCGCTGGGCTGCGGTGAACCACGGGACGTTGAACAGCTCCACGCCGAGGCCCACCACGGCGTAGGCGGCGAACACCCACAGCCCGCCGACGGGGAACACCAGACTCAGCGGGGCGAGGGCGTACAGGCCCAGCCCGAACAGGGCCCACCAGCCCTGGGCGCGCGGCTTCCAGCGGGCCACCAGCACCGCCCCGACCAGGGCCCCGGCGGTGTACGCGGTCAGCGCTCCGGCCAGCACGGCCTCGGTCCCGTAGTGGTCGCGGCTGGCCAGGGGGAGCAGGACGTTGGTCGCGGAGTAGCCCAGGGCGATGACCACGGTCAGGGCGCCCAGACCCGCGAGGAACCAGGTGTGGCGGCGCGCCTCGGTGAGCCCCTCGGTGAACTCCACGTGAAAGGGCGCCCGGGCGGGGCGCTCGGCGGGGGCGACGTCGCCGCCACGGGGCAGCAGGGCCGCCACCAGCCAGAGGGCCGCCGTGACCAGCAGGAGCACCTGGGGTCCGGTCACGGTGGCCAGCAGGGCGGTCAGCCCGGGGGCCAGGAACGTCACCCCGCGCACCGAGAAGGTCAGGGCCGCATTGGCCTGCTGGCGGTCCTCGGTGGGCACCACCTCGGCGGTGAGCGCCTGGAAGGCGGGGCGGCAGGCCCCCTGGCCGACGCCCACGACGGTGGCGGCCGCGGTCATCAGGGCCACCGAGCCGCCCAGACCCGCGGCGAGGACGGGGCTGGCGGCGGCCGCCGCCAGCCCGGACCACAGGACCACCGCCCGACGCGAGTGGCGGTCGGCGTACAGGCCGCCCAGGGGGACCGCGACCAGGAACCCGGCGGTGCGGGCGGCCAGGACCAGTCCGAGCCCCACCGCGCTCAGCGTTCCGTGTAGGACCGCGAGACCCAGGATGAACGGCATGGCCCAGGTGGCCAGGCCGGACGCGGTGGTCGCGCACCACAGGCGGACGAAGGTCGGCCGGAGCAGCGGTGCGCCACGGTGCTCCTGGGGGCGGGTCGTGTTCGGCGTCGTGGACACGAGGAGTACTCATCTCGGTTCGGGGTGTGTAGGGTCTCACTCTATTGAAAACGATTATCAGTTGCGCCGCTCTTCGCGAAACTGGGTCCCAGGGTTGGGGGTGGTTGGCCTGCGGCGGGGCGGATGTCCGCTTCTGCGGGGGTTGGCGCTCGCGCCGAGGGGGCAGCGACTCCGTGGAGTGAAGAGCTTCTCGTGACAACGATAATCGTTTTCGCTATGGTCGTCGGAACCGGCGCCCCCAGGGCGTACCGACCGCCGCCCCCTGCCCCGAAAGGCCACGCGTGGACCCCTCACGGATCGCCCAGCTGCCCCCGCCCCTGCCGGCCGAACGGATCATCGGCCTCAACCAACCCAAGGTCGACCTGCACACCCTGCGCTCCTACGCCTGGAACGGGTGGGAGTTCGACGTCCCGCCCGAGGTGTTCCTCCCCGGTGCGACCAGCCGCATGATCCACCAGCGCGTCCTCGACGACGACATCGACGTGCGGGGACGCGTCTACGCCGCCATGGGCGTCGGGCTCGGAGTCGAGGCGGCCGTGGCCGGACTGCGCGGCGCCGCCCGGATCATCGCGGCCGACGTCCACCCCGCCAGCGTGGCGGCCACCGAGCACAACTACCGGCGCGTCGTCGGCGCGGGGGAGGGGACCGAGTTCGTCCCGCTGGTCTCCGACCTGTTCACCGGGTTCCCACCCGAGCCGCGCCTCGACGTCGTCACCTTCAACCCTCCGGCGGTCAGCCAGCCCGTCAGCGACGACCCCGACATCGTCCGCAACGTCTGCGCGGGCCGACCCGTCACCGACGCCTTCTTCACCCAGCTCGCCGAACGCGACCTCCTGGCCCCCGGCGGTCAGGTCTACTTCGTCGCCTCCAACACCGCCGACCTGCGGGGGATCATCGGCCACGCCGTCGACCAGGGGTTCACCGCGCACGTCCACCACCTGCACGACTGGAACGACGGAGTCCTGACCTACCTGTTCCGCCTCACCCGGGAGAACGCCAAGTGAGCCACCCCCAGCCCCTCGACCTCGCGACCCTCCACCAGTCGGTGCTCGACACCCCCGACCTCCCCGTCGCCACCAGCGTGTTCTGGGTGCACCACGGCACCCGCCTGGCCGGGGGCGACGTCACCTACCTCAACCAGTACGTCCTGGTCCGGATCGGCCGGGCCTTCGGCGCCTGCTCCTTCGAGCCGGGCCAGCTGGACCCCGACGTGTGCGCGGACCTGTCCGGTAGACCCCTGGCCGACCTCCTGAGAGGCCCGGCCCCGGTACGGCTCGCCGCGTTGGACGCCTACCTGGGCCAGGCCCACCCCCACTCCGAGGACCCCCGCGCCGAACGCGTCACCCTCCCGTACGGCACCCCCGAGGAGCGCGCCGTCGCCCGCGACCGCGCCATCGCCGGGCTCCTCCCCGACCCCGACGGGCGGCGGATCGCCCTGATCGGCGTGGTCAACCCCCTCGTGGCCGCGATCCGGGAGCGGGGCGGCCGGTGCCTGCCCTGCGACCTCAACCTCCGCCGCACCCAGTGGGGCGACGAGGTCAGCCCGGATATGGAGGAGGTCCTGGCCGAGGCCGACGCGGTCGTGGCCACCGGCATGACCCTGGGCAACGGCAGCTTCGACCGCATCCTGGAGCGCTGCCGCGAACGGGACCTGCCGCTGGTCCTCTACGCCCAGAGCGGCAGCGCGGTCGCCCGGGCCTTCCTCGGCTCCGGCGTCACCGCGGTCTCCGCCGAACCCTTCCCGTTCTCGCAGTTCAGCGCCGAACCCACCCACCTCTACCGCTACCGAGAAGGAACCCGAGAGTGACCGTAGGAACTGGACAGGCGACCTGCCACCACGGCGAGATCCTCCAGGGCGTGTTCCTGGACGAGCGGGGACGCCCCACCCGTGGTCTGGTCACCCTGCCGATGGCCGAGCCCCGCACCCGCGCGCTGTTCACCCCGTTCTCCGCGAAGGTGCCCCGCCACGTCGTCGTCGACCCTCCCGACCGGGCGAAGGCGGCCCGCGCCGCCGAACTCGCCGTGGAGGAGTGCGCGCGCGTGGCCGGGGTACCGCCGGTGGGCGGCTACCTCAGCGTCCGGGGCGGGGCCTGGCCCGGCCTCGGCATGGGGTCGTCCACCAGCGACGTGACGGCGGCGGTGCGCGCGGTCGCGGCGGGGCTCGGTGTGGAGCTGTCCCCGGAGTCCGTGGCCCGCGTCGCGGTCGCGGCGGAGGGCGCCAGCGACCCGGTGATGTTCGGTGACCGCCCCCTGCTGTTCGCCCAGCGTGAGGGGCGCGTCCTGGAGGAGCTGGGCCCCGCGCTACCGGAGATGGCGGTCGTGGGCTGTCTGACCGGAAGTGGCCAACCCGTCGACACCCTCTCCCTGAGGGGGAACGCACGACGGGGGGACATCGCCGTCTACGAGAGGTTGCGTGCCGCGCTGCGTACCGCGATCACCGAGGAGGACGTGGCCGGGGTCGGGCACGTCAGCACCGAGAGCGCCATCCTCAACCAGCGTGTGCTGCCCAAGGAGGAGCTGGGCACGCTGCGGGAGGTCGCCCGCGAGTGCGGGGCGGTGGGCATCCAGGTGGCGCACAGCGGCAACGTGGCCGGTGTGCTCTTCGACGCGGCCGTCCCCGGCCTCGCGGAACGCCTTGAGGCCGCCAACGACCGCCTCGACGCGGCGGGGCTCACCCCCCACCGCGTGTTCTCCACGTCCACGCGGTCCGGCACCCCGCTGGTCCCCTCCGCGCGGCCCGTCCTCACCGGGGTCGCCTCGACCCCTCCCACTCCGGCCCCTCCACCCTCGACCACCGCGGAGCCCCCTTGGACGAGCACGTTTCCGAAGCCATCGCCAGACCCGACCTGATCGACCTCGGCGGGGGCCTGCTGTGCCTGCGCTTCGAGTCGATGAAGGTGGCCTCCGCACTCGCGGCCGTACGCCACCTGCTCGACACCGGGGTGGTCCGCCCCGGTGACACCCTGATGGACAGCTCCAGCGGCATCTACGCCTACGGGCTGGCCCTGGCCGCCCACCGGTTCGGCCTGCGCTGCCACATCATCGGTTCCACCACCATCGACGAACCCCTCCGCATCCAGCTGGCGGTCCTGGGCGCCACCCTGGAGCAGATGCCGCCCTCGGACGACCTCCGACTGGACCAGGACCGCCGGGTGCGGCGGGTCGGCCAGGTGCTCCGCGAGCACCCGGACTACCACTGGATGCGGCAGTACCACGACGTCGTCCACGGTCTCGGCTACCGGGCGGTGGCCGACCAGATCCGCAAGGAGACCGGTGACGGCCCGCTCACCCTGGTGGGCGGGGTCGGCTCGGGAGCCTCCACCGGGGCGCTCGCCCGCTACCTGCGGGAGAGCGCCCCGGACACCCCGCTCGTGGGGGTCCAGCCGTTCGGCAGCGTCACCTTCGGCAGCGACCACGTCACCGACCCGCAGATCATCATCGCGGGGATCGGGAGCTCCATCCCCTTCGGCAACGTCGACCACACCCTGTACGACACGGTGCACTGGACCGGTTTCGACGCGGCCCTGGCCGGGAGCACGGACCTGCTCCGCCGCCACGCGGTCTTCGCGGGGCTCTCCACGGGCGCCGCCTACCTGGTGGCGCGCTGGGAGGCGGCGGCCGCCCCGGACCGGCGGGTGGTGTTCGTGGCCCCCGACACCGGACACCGGTACGTGGACACGGTCTTCGCGCGGCACGAGGAGGCCGCCGACGTCACCGACCTCGCTCCCCGGGAGGTCGGTGATCTCAAGGAGCTGTCGCCGCCCTGGTGCCGGATGGCCTGGGGACGCCAGCCCGCCCCGGATCAGGCCGTCCACCGGGACGACTGAACGGGACCAGGGAAGGCGCGGGCTCGTGCTTGCGGAGAATGACTGGTCGGAGGAGCCCGCTACGTTGGCGACCTCCCGGGGCGGATCGTGACGGTGAGTCCGGAGACGGTGGACGACACCGTGGAAGGGCTGCCCGGACGGAGGTTCTCAAGGACCAGCCCTTCCAGGACGTGCCTGCGGTGGGGGAAGCACCCACCGCAGGCAGAGCCCCGGGCAGTCACCGGAGGGCGGTTCGGAGGAACCGGCTCACTCGGACGCGGGAAAGGCGAGCGCCTGCCTTCGGGGGCGTGGGGGGTGCGCGGACGGCGACACCACAGGGGAGGTTCGGGACACTGCTTTCCGGTGCTCCTCCTGGGGCGCGACCCCCGCTGACTTGTAGTTGGCTCCCGCCATCCGTTGCTGAACGTGCTGCCGCGCACAGGCCCCCGGGTACGTGCGAGGTGCGGTGCCTCCAGCGCTTCCCACCGGGGGAGGCCTCCGCGATCCCCGAACCCAACCTCGTCCCGATCATCCACGGGTCCGTCGCGTCACGGAACGGGCGGGGCCTCGTGGGACTCGGTGATCCAGAGCGGTTCGCCGTCTCCGCACACGACCCGCGTCCCCTCGGCGGGCTCCATACTGGTGCGCTTCACCACGAGCCGAGCACCGGCGACCTCGGCTACCGGGTGCTCGCGCGAGCGCATGAAGCGGTGGGTTCTGACCTGGTCGTGAATCGTGCGGGCATCGCCGGACCAGCGGATGCGGGCGAAATCCTCCTCCATGAACCCCGCGTAGGAGGCCAGGGAGTGCTCTTGTGGATCACCGGGGTCCCCGGACACGACGCGGGCCAGAGCCGTGCGAAGCAACGCGTAGGTCACCGGCATGGCGTCCGCGCAGTAGTTCGTCCAGGTGATGTCGTCGGCCAAGGGCACGCCGTCCTTTTGGGCGAGGACGTTGCCCGTGTCGAACTCCTCGTCCATCCGGTGCACGGTGACACCCCCGGTGCGATCGCCGTTGCGAATGGCCCAGAGCAGCGGCGCCGGACCTCGGTACTTCGGCAGCATCGACACGTGGACGTTGATCACGCCGTGTCGGGGGATATCCAGCACGGAACGGGGAAGTTTCCACGCGAAACCGAAGACGATCACCAGGTCGGGACGGTAGCTTTCCAGCGCCCGAGTCAGGCCCTCGACACTGCCTGGGAGAAGCAGGTCCATTCCCCGTGGAAGGGCGCCGAGGATCGCCGTGGTCGTTTCTCCGGCGTCGTCGAGGTTGGGGCCGCCGGAGCGCAGAGAACGTCCGTAGAAGTAGGCGACCGAAAGGTGGCCTGAGTCCGCGCAGGCAGCGTGAATGGTCCGGAACTCGTCGGCTCCGGACGAGATCACGCAAATGCGGAGAGAGGTCGACATCTCCCTGTTTCTTCTTGAATGGCGAATCTGGTCATCTGATGTGCGGTCACTTCAGGATGAACTCAGCGTGTGGGACAGCGCAATTCCAGGCTGAATCGAACGCCTGAGCGCACAGCTTCACCACGTCCTGGTCGGTGCTGACCTCGTTGCCCACCCATCCACCGTCCCCGGTGAAATGGTTGAACAGAACCTTTGTTCCGTCGAAGATCCAGCAGTCGTTTCCGGGTAGCGCCAATCCGGAGGCGCGCGTGCGCGGCAGCCAGCGAATATCCTCTCCGGCTCCGAGGTTCTGGGGTGTGCCCTCGTGCTCGAAACGGATGTACTCGCTCACCGGTTCGGAGACGACGCGCACTCGACGCAGGCGCACGTTCCGCGCGGCGGTGGCCCGCATCAGGTCGAGCCAGCCGGCTTTGCTCCGCGCGTCCTGTTCCGGACCCCAGTCGCCGGCCCGCCACCTCTCGACGTCGGCCTGCTCCTCCGCCACCGCGTAGTGGTCGCGCATCTCCAGGTGGTAGGCGGATTCCCGGCACTCATCGAAGATCCGTGCCCAACCCGCAGCGTCAAGAGACTCCACTCGTACCGTCCTTCGGCAGGTGGTCGAACAGGCTGGCCGGGACCCGGACAACAGTTTCGCCGCTGGGGATCTTCATCTGATCCACATCGTTCGGATCACTGATGACGTATCCCTGAACGATGAAATCGCCGCTCTCCTCATCCCGGTACAACCGGGGTGAACCGCCCTGCCCGGTCGTGCCACCGACGAACTCGATTCTCATGAGGCCTCGCATATCTCAACGTCATGAACCTGGGGGAATGCTCGATCAGTCGCAAGGATAATAGCATCCGCAGTGGGTCCTAAGGAGAAGTTTCGTAGCGCTCGTTCCTGATGGGCATAATGGGGCGTATGGTGATTGTATCTGAAGAATTGGAAGATTCGGCTTGCGGGTTTCGGCCTGGGGGGTCAGGGTAGGTCTGCCAGGCGGTTCAGGCGGAGGCGAAACAGGAGCGGATGTGACTCAAGGGCAGAGCCACCACGACCATGATCCGGTGCCTGATCCGAAAGTCCGTAACGCGCTTTTCAAATCGACCGGTAGCGGTGTGGTTCAAGCGCGTGACATCGGCGGCGGCGTGCACTTCCACACCTCGGCACCGGCCTCCGCGCTTCGTCCGGCCCAACTCCCCGGTGAGCTGCGCGGATTCGTCAACCGAACCGATGAGGTACGGCGTCTGGATTCCCTGTTGGGGGACGCCTCCACCGCGGCCCCGGGGCGTGGAGCTCTGCGGATCGCTCTCGTCGTGGGTACGCCGGGAGCGGGTAAGTCATCTCTCGCCGTTCACTGGGCGCATCGGATCAGGGACCACTTTCCCGACGGTCAGTTATACGTCAACCTGCACGGATACGATCCGGGACCACGAGTCGCGACCTCGGACGTACTCGGCCGCTTCCTGCGGGCCCTGGACGTGCCGCTGGATCGCATCCCCGTAGGAGAGGAACCGCGCGCCGAACTGTTCCGCTCCGTGACGGCGGACCGGCACGTGCTCATCGTCCTGGACAACGCCGCGGGAGTCGAGGACGTCAGACCGCTCCTCCCCGGATCCGCGAACTGCCTGGTCGCGATCACGAGCCGTACGCGCATGTCTGGTTTGGTCATACGAGAAGGGGCGCACCGCGTGAGTGTGGAGACGTTGTCACCAGCAGAGTCGGTGCGGTTACTACGCACCGTCATCGCCGGACACCGCAACGACGAAGACGAATCCGACCTCGTCGAACTCGCCCAGCTGTGTGCCGGACTGCCACTGGCCCTGAGAATCGTGGCCGAGCGGGCCGCCGCACGACCGTACATGCCACTGCGCGACCTGATCACCGAGCTGCGCGACGAGTCCGGGCTCTGGGACGCGCTGTCGGTGCCCGGAGAGGGTGAGGCCGATGAGGCGGACGCGGTGCGCACGGTCTTCGCCTGGTCCTACCGCGCACTCTCGCCACCTGTTGCCCGCATGTTCCATCTGCTGGGATTGCATCCGGGCCCCGAGTTCTCCGTCGAGGCCGCCGCGGCCCTGACAGCCACCACTCCGGTACGCGCGCGAAGGTACCTCGACGTCCTGACCGGGGCGCACCTGTTGGAGGAGTGCGGTCACGACCGCTACCAGTTCCACGACCTGCTGCGTGCCTACGCCGCTGACCAGGCCAGGAACGGGGAACCGGAGGACGCCCGAAAGGAAGCGCTGCGGCGCGTCCTGGGTTGGTACCTGCACTCGGCCGCCGCGGCCGCCCGCACCGGATCAGCCGCCTACAGCATGGCCCTGGACCTCGAACCCCTGGCTTCCGGACCCCGGGGCGAGCTGGTCGAGGCGGTGGAGTTCCACGAGGCCAAGGCGGCGATCGCCTGGTACGAAGCCGAACGAGACAACCTCATCAGCTCCGTACGAATCGCCGACAGTCACGGCATGCACAGGATCGCCTGGCAGATCCCCGCGACCGTGACCATGCTCATCGCCGACCGGGAACCGGCGGACACGTGGCTGCCCGCCCAACGGCAGGCCCTGTCCTCCGCACGCTCGGCGGGTGATCGGTACGGCGAGGCGATCACCCTCGACAACCTGGGGATCGCCTTCCGGCACCTGTATCGCCTGGATGAGGCCGTCGAGTGCTTCTCCGCCGCGTTGGTGGCCTTCCGAGAACGGGGTGACGCCTTCGGCCAGGCCAGGGCGGCCAACGGGCTGGGTGTGGTCCATCTGTTCGCGCACCGCTTCGAAGAAGCCGAATCCTGCTTCGAGCAGGCGCTGGAACAGGCGGTCCAACTCGACGATCCGGTGTACGTGGGGGCCTTCACCCGTAACCTCGGCTGGGTGCTCCTCGAACACGGGGCTCCTGAAGGGCTCAGCCGGGCCGAGGAGCTACTGAACCGCGCTGCCACTGTTCTGGCCGAAGCGAACGAACCCCTGGAACAGGCCGAGGCACTGACCCTTCTGGCGGCGGTCCATCGACAGGCGGGGCGCCACGCCTCGGCTCAGGAGACGGTGGAGCGGGCGTTGGCCATCGCGGGGACGGCGGACGGGAAACTCTTCGAAGGACTCGCTCTCCTGGAACTGGGGCGGATTCTTCTGGCACGTGGGCAGGGAACCGAAGCGCTCGGTCACCTTCAGCAGGCCGCCGTTCTGTTCCCACGGGCGGGCCGCCCGGATCTTCAGGCCGCCGCCTGGGGCGCTACCGGCGAGGCCTACCTGTCGCTCGGCCGTGCGGAGGACGCCGAGACGTTCCACCGTCAGGCGATCGCGGTCTTTCACGGTAGGGGAGATCAGTGGTCCCAGGCCCTCTCCCTGGCCCACCTCGCGACAGCGCTCACGAGGCAGGGGAACTTCGACGAGGCGGGGGAACGCCGCGGTGAGGCCTTGGGGTTGCTCCAGTCGTTCCCCGGGCCAGCGGCGGGGGCGCGACGGTCCGAAATCCAGGCGCAGGCCGAAGCCCCTCGCCGACCTTCGTCCTAGGTCCTCAGGGGAGACAGCCTCGGTCGCGGACGGGGAGGGGTGCCCCAACCGCGATGGGCACGGGATCATCACAGGTGGTGCCGAAACCGAGCGAATTCCACCAGAAGACCCGGTGCCCTCGCGGTCAGGGAACCCGCTCTCCTGCGGTCAGAGACCGACTAGTAGGTAGGCCAGCGGGCCCGCGATGAGGACGCTGAGGACCACCCGCTGGAACCAGATCACCACGAGCTGCCCCACCGTCAACGGGATGCGCGTGGCCAGGACACAGGGGACGAGCGCGGAGAAGAAGATGATCGACGACACCGACACGACCCCCACCACCAGCCGCAGCACGAGGTCCTCGGAACCGGCGGCCACGGTCGCGGGCAGGAACACCTCCGCGATCCCCACCGAGAGCGCCTTGGCGGCCAGCATGGGGTCGGAGAGCCCCACCACCCAGGTGAAGGGGACGAACACGTAGGCCAGCAGGTCGAAGACCGGGGTGGAGTGCGCCACGACCAGGCCGATGGTGCCCACGGACATGATCGACGGGAGGATGGACATGCTCATCCGGACCCCGTCGACGAAGTTCACCCACATGTTGCGCGGCAGGGAGGGCGCCGCGATCAGGGCCTTCCTCGCCTCCCGCCAGGCGTGACCGACGCGGTTCCCGGTGACCTCCTCCTCGGGCTGCGGTGTCGCCCCAGGGAAGGGGGCGTCCGGGATACGGCTCAGTGGTGGGACGCGCACGAGGATCGCGGTGACCGCGTAGGTGACGAAGAACGTCAGGAAGAAGTAGGTCAGCCAGATCCCCATCAGGTCGAGGGTGTTGGCGATGACCACCATGAACGTGACCGAGACCGTGGAGAACCCGATCGCGATGATCGCCGCCTCGCGGCCCGTGTACCGCCCGGACTGGTAGACGCGGTCGGTGATGAGCAGGCCCAGCGAGTAGCTGCCCACGAAGGAGGCGGCGGCGTCCACGGCCGAGCGCCCGGGGACGCGCCACACGGGCCGCATCACGCGTTGCAGCAGCACGCCGACGAACTCCATGAGCCCGTAGCCGACCAGCATGGCCAGGAAGACCGCGCCGACCGGGACCAGGAGTCCGACGTTGACGGCGACGGCGTTGAACAGGAAGGGGGCGAGGTCGTCGCCCATGAACCACGCGGGGCCGATGTCCAGGACGACCATGGAGGCCACGGCCAGGCCCACGATGTTCAGGAGGGCGAACACCAGCTTCACCCTGCTGTGCCGCCACGCTCCGGTGACGAACGGGACCACGGTTCCAGCCGCGATGACCAACCAGATCACGTAGGGAAGGGCGGGCCCGAGTCCGGCTTGGAGGAGGGTGACCAGATGGTCGAGGGGGATGGCGTTCCGGTCCCCGACGGTCACGGGGACGAAGAACATGAAGATGCCGATACCGCTGTAGACGACCAGGCGCCACGTCCCGGCCGCCTTCGAAGCGGTCGCGTTGTCGCTCACGGGGGGCTCCTCCTGCCTCTGAAATGGGAGTATTCCCGGAATCGAAGCAGAAAGTGACGCGGGACACCCGGGTCTGAGAGGAGAAAGCGTCCGAGATCTCGGACATCCGGTTTCGTTCGGAGGTCCGAGTGTTTCCCCCGGGTGTCCGGCTCAGCCCTCCTCTGCCAGCGCCAGGAGGCCGGGCGGCTCGGAGCCGCCCGAAGGGATCATCGATCTCGACTGGAAGGGAGGTGTCGTCACGTACGCGCCACCCAGATTCACGTGTGCCAGGCGATGCGGCCCGTGGCAATCTCTGAGGCCTGCTAGCTTCACCACCATCGAGCCCGTATGTCGAAAGCGAGCCCTCCCGTGTCCGACGCCCCCTACGCACCGCGCACGTTCCCCGTCTCAGTCAAGGGTGTCGTCATCCGTGACGGGCGGGTACTCCTGTTGCGCAACGAGCGTGACGAGTGGGAGCTCCCCGGAGGAAAGATCGAACTGGGGGAGACCCCGGAGGAGTGCCTGGCGCGGGAGATCGAGGAGGAGACGGGCTGGCCGGTCACGGTGGCCCAGATCCTCGATTCGTGGATGTACCACATCACCCAGGTCGACAAACGCGTCTTCATCGTCACCTACGGCTGTCGCGTGGACTCGGACGCCCCGGTCGTGGTCTCCAGTGAGCACAAGAAAGCCGGGCTGTTCACCGAGGACGAGGTGCCCCGACTGACGATGCCGGAGGGATACAAGCGGTCGGTGCTCTCGTGGTTCGCCCAGTCGGACGTATGACCGCCATACCCCTCATCTGCCGTTCCCGGGAGGGATGTATGGCTCTCCCGGGAACGGGATCGCGCGTGTTCGGGTTATGGGGCGGCGCGGATCGGCTCTCGGGCCGACGTGGGGGGAAGGCTCTGACCGTGGTCAGAGCCCGGGGCAGGCCTTAGAAAGAGGAGACGCGCAGCAGCGCGGACCATTCCGAGGAGGGGAAGGAGAGGTAGCCCAGATCGCGCTGGGTGGAGTCGCGCACCGCGAACCGCTGGGGTTCGTCCAGGAAGGGACCCGCCTCGACGCAGCTGCGTCCCCCGTCAGGGCTGTGGCTGCTGATGTGCCAGCCGACCTCCACGCATCGCCCGCCGCCATCGGCGCTGTAACTGCTGGTGCGCCAGTTCGTGACAGCCGACGTGTCCCGGTTCATTACAGGTTCCTCTCCAAGGCCGCGATGAACGCGACCGAGTCCTCGGGGCTCAAGCTCATCCCCTGCAAGCGATCGTACAAGGCCGCCAGATGCCCGGCTTCTTCGGATTCCAGGTAGAAACCGCCTGCTGGGCTCACGGAATAGGCGATCAGAGGGAAGGGGTCCTCCATATCGATGAGCCGAAAGCCCCCGTCGGGGCTCACCAGAGCGCCAGCCTCGAACGGGACGACCCTGATCCCGACATTCGGCCGTTCTGAAGAGCCCAAAAGGTGCCGGAGCTGGTCCTTCATGACCTCGCGACCGCCGACCATCCTCCGAAGGGCGGCCTCCTCCATGACGATGTCGAGTTGTACGGCGTTCTCACCGTCGAGGATGGCCTGCCGTGACATCCTGAGTTCGACGCCTCGTTCGATCTGAGCGGATGAATCATGCGGGTTGGCAGCACGGAACAATGCCTCCGCGTACGCCGCCGTCTGCACGAGCCCGTTGACGGGCGTGATGTCGAATGTGCGGATGCGATCAGCGCGGCTCTCCAACCACATGTAGTCGATGAACCAGTCAGCGACCTCGGAGGAGTACTTCTCCCACCATCCGGTCCTGCTGATCTCCTTGGAGAGCCGGAGCAACGAGGCGCGCTGCTGCTCGCCCTCCACCCCGTAAAGGTCCATCAGGGCGAGAACCTCGGGTTCACGGACCGGCAGTGCACCCGACTCGAACTTGCTGATGGCCGAGAAGCTGCGTTGCAGGTACTCGGCAGTGTCTGTGAGTTTGAGCCCGTTCTGCTCGCGCAGCTCCTTCAGCATCTTTCCCAACCACTGCGCCCGCAGCGTCGGCCTTCGCTTCGGCATGTGTGTCTCCTTGAAGATGTCTAGGAAAATTGTACCTACAACTTGACTTGTGATTGTACCTGCCTCAGTCTAGCTATAAGTGAGGCGGGTCTCACTCGGTGCGATCGCGCCGGATGTGGGCCGCCTGCTTACACAAAGACAGCCGCCCGGGGTGGGGTACTGAGATTGCAGCCTCTTCGCCCCACCTCGGGCGGCCTTCAAGGAGGGAACGCCGATGAACGACGTCCACATCCCCACCCCCATTGTTGCCCAGGAGTGGGACAAGATCGACACCTCCGTCGACAACGAGGAGCCCCAGCTTCTGTCCTCGGGGCAGTACGCCCGCTACTGCGCCACCATCCGGGACCTGTTGCGTGCCGCTGGCCTGCCGGTTCAGGACTTCGACCGGGAGACCCCCGAATTCCTGGTGATCGACGACGAGGAACTGGGAATGCGGGTCCGCTTGAGCCCCGATCGTCTGGCGAACGTCGAGATCACCCTCAGCGAGGACATGGCGGAGGCGTTCACCACCGTGCAGTTCGCCAGCCACCTCATCCGTCTCTTCGAGCTGGGGCGGAGGTTCCGCGACGAGAGCACCGCAAGCCTCTGACCTCGGAGCCGCGTCACCCCGCCGTCTCCTCCTCCGGAACCTGACTGAGGGGGCCGCTCCGGACTCCTCCGGGCGGCCCCGTCGGGTCCTCAGTCCAGTTCGCGCAGGTACTCCGCGAACTTCTCCAGGCCGTCGATGTTCCTCGGGCCCGAGATGCCCTCGTTGTAGTCCAGCACGAAGAAGTTCTCCTCGGTCACGGCCGGGACCCCGGCCATCGCGGGGGAGGAGGTGAGGAAGTCGATCTTCTCCTGGGCGGGCTGGTCGCCGTAGTCCAGGATGATGATCACCTCCGGCTCCGCCTCCACCACGGACTCCCAGCCCACCTGGGTCCAGCGCTGCTCCAGGTCACCGAAGATGTTGGCGCCCCCGGCGTGCTCGATGATGTCGTGCGGCGGGACCTGGTTGCCCGCCGTGAAGGGCTGGTCGGTGCCGGAGTCGTAGAGGAAGACGGAGGCCGGGTCACCCTCGGGCACCTGCTCCTCCACCGCCGCGACCCGTTCCCGGTAGTCCTCGACCAGCTCGGTGGCACGCTCCTCCACGCCGAAGATCCGCCCCATGCGCTCCAGGTCCGTGTACAGCCCCTCGAACGGCGTCACCCGCTCGGGGTGCCCGGGGTAGTTGAAGCAGGACTCGGCGTGCATGAAGCTCTGGACGCCGATGCCGTCGAGGATCTCCGGGGTGATGCCCCGCTGGTCGCTGAAGCCCGAGTTCCAGCCCGCGACCACCAGGTCCGCCTCCGCGTCCACCACCAGCTCCCGGTTGAGCAGGTCGTCGCTGAGGAACTCCACCGCCGCGTAGTCCTCGGCCCACGGGGACTCCTCCACCGGCGGGTTGGCCGGGGGCATCACGTAGCCGTGCACGTGGTCGACCAGCCCGAGCGCGAACAGCTTGTCCGCGCTGCCGCCCTCGTAGGCGACCACCCGCTGAGGCGTCGTGTACTCCACCTCCTCACCACAGCGCTGGACGGTGACCGGTCCGGCCCCGGCCTCGGAGACGCCCTCGACCCGTGCGCCGCAACCGGCGAGCAGGACCGAGACCGCCACAAGGGGGACCAGGGAGAGGGGACGGAGCGGGATTCGGGGATTCATCGGGGATCCTTCCTTGAGGGTGGGAGCCGGTACAGCAGCTGGGGGCCGCCGGTGAGGGGGTGGGGCACCACGGTGGCCTCCACACCGAAGACCTCCCGGAGCAGGGCGGGGGTGAGCACCTTCTCGGGGGTTCCCGCGTCCACCAACGCGCCCTCGGAGAGCACACCGACCACGTCGCAGGCCGAGGCGGCCAGGTTGAGGTCGTGCAGGACCACCAGCACCGTCACGCCCACGTCCCGCAGCAGCGAGAGCAGGTCCAGCTGGTGGCGCACATCCAGGTGGTTGGTGGGCTCGTCCAGCACCAGCACACGCGGCTCCTGTACCAGGGCGCGGGCCACGAGGACCCGCTGGCGTTCACCGCCGGAGAGTTCGAGCACGCCGCGACCGGCCAGGTGCGCCACGTCCAGCAGCTCCATCGAACTCCGGCACAGAGCGCGCTCCCTGGCGCTCAGCGGCTGGTTCCCGCGCAGGTGGGGTGTGCGCCCCAGCGCGACCAGCTCCTCGACCGTGAAGTCGAGGTCGCTCCCGTTCTCCTGCGTGAGGGCCGCGACGCGCTGGGCGCTCGAACGCGGGCTCATCGAGGTCAGGTCCTCGCCGTCGAGCAGGACGCGCCCCGCGCTGGGGCCCAGGGCCCGGTACACGCAGCGCAGGGCCGTGGACTTGCCGGAGCCGTTCGGGCCGACGAGGCCGACCACCTGCCCGTCCGGGACGTCCAGGGTGAGTCGCCGGACGATCCGCGCGCCGCCCAGGTCCACCGAGAGGTCGTCGAGTCGCAGGTCCATCAGCGTCCTCCGAACAGGTAGCCGCGGCGGCGCATCAGCACGATGAACACCGGGACGCCGATCAGCGCCGTGATCACCCCGAGGGGGAGTTCGCGCGGGGCCACGACCACCCGGGAGACCAGGTCCACCCAGACCATGAGCACCGCGCCCGCCAGGGGCGCCACGGTGAGCACCCGGCGGTGGTCGGCGCCCACGAGGATGCGCACGACGTGCGGCACGACCAGCCCGACGAACCCGATCGCGCCGCTGACCGCCACCATCGCGCCGGTCATCACGGCGGTCAGGACGAACAGCCAGCGGCGCAGGCGGTCCGCGTCCACGCCCAGGCTGGCGGCGGTCTCGTCGCCCAGCGCCGTCACGTCGAGGGAGCGGGCCCGGGAACGCAGCAGGAGCGCGCCGAGCAGCACGGCGGCCGCGACCACGGGCAGGGAGGCCCAGGTGGCGGCGCCGAAGCTCCCCATGGTCCAGAACAGGACGGTGCTGGTGGCCTCGTTGCTGGGGGCCAGGTAGACGATCACGCTCATGACCGCCTGGAAGCCGAAGGACAGCGCCACGCCGGTCAGGACCAACCGGAGCGGAGTGACGCCCATCCGCGAGTACGAGACGGCGTAGACCAGCACGGTCGCGACGAGGGCCCCGGCGAAGGCCCCGGCCGAGACGGCGTGGACACCGAGGGCCGAGACGCCCAGGACGCCGACCAGGACCGCGCCCACGGAGGCCCCGGAGGAGACCCCGAGGATGTAGGGGTCCGCGAGGGGGTTGCGCACCATCGCCTGGACGGCGACGCCGACCGTGCCGAGCCCGGCGCCCACGACGGCGGCGAGCAGGACGCGCGGGGTGCGGATCTGCCAGATGACCTGGTACTGCGTGAGCTCGTCGGCCTGGATCACGCCGCCGCTGAGAGCGGCCCACAGGTAGCGGACGGTCTCCTTCGGGGGGATGACCGCCGAGCCGAGGCCGATCGCCAGGACCGTGGAGACGACCAGCACCAGGGTGAGGGCCAGGGCAGCGGTCGCGGTCCCCGCCGGGGTGGTCAGCCAGCGGACCCGGGGGGCGGGTTCGCGGCCGGGGTCCGGGGGAGCGGTGAGGGGAGCGGGGGGAGCGGGGGCGTGCCGCATCCGGCCTCCCTTCCTGTGAGGACGAGATACGAGTGGATATGAAAACGGTTTTCATTCTAAGCGCAGACTTGGCCACTCGCGTCCACTTTCGGAGAAGGGCACACGAAGGAGCCCGCCGGCGGTCCGCGCGAACGGGGCCACCGACGGGCTGGTCAGTCCTGGAAGCAGTGGTCAGACGGCGTTGAGCTGGATCGCCAGGGCGTCGAGGCTCCTCGCGGTGAGGTCGAAGGAGTCCGCCGCACCGGGCGGGTCCCCGACGGGACGTTCCACGTACGCGGTCCGCATCCCGAGCGCCTGCGCGCCACGCAGGTCCCAGGCGTGCGCGGCGACCATCAGCAGGCGCTCCGGCGCGAGGCCCGCGTGGGCGAGCGCCAGCCGGTAGACGTCCGGGTGGGGCTTGTACGCACGCGCGTCCTCGGCGGACAGCGCCTGGTGCCAGCGCAGTCCGGCGTGCGCGCTGATCCGGGTGAGCGCGGGGCCGCTGGCGTTGGACAGGCCGACCACCGGGTAGCGGGAGGCGATCCGGTCCAGCGCCCGCACGGAGTCGGTCCACGGCTCCAGGCGCCGCGCGGCGTCCGCCAATTCGAGGACCGCCTCCTCGTCGTCGATCCCGGCCTCGGCCGCCACGCGCGTCGCGGCCTCGAGGTCGAGCTCGGTGCTGCTGGCATAGGGGAGCCCGTCGTCGAGGATCGCGCGCTGGCGCTCCTCGACGTGCCCGGACCACGTCCGGAGGAGTTCCGCCACCCTGGCGTCGTCGGCCCCGGGCAGCAGCGCGCGGATGCCCCGCCCGATCCCGCCGGGCTCGTCGACCATGGTTCCGAGGACGTCGAAGAAGATCACGTCGATGTCGGGGGCTGAGGTCACGTGGCGACTCCTGGTGTCAGCGGCCGCGCCGCCCGGACCGCGCGGGCCGGGTTCTCGGAGACGGGGTCGGACGACCGTGTGTCCGCCGGGCCCAGCGAGCATAGCCCGCCGGGTCCGCCTCCCCTGCGGCCGGTTCCGGTCTCAGCGGGCGGCCGTGGCGAAGGGGCCGTCGGGGCCGAAGGCGAACGCGGCGAACCGGGTGCCGATGCGGTGGTGCGCCGCCGTGTCCGGGTGGAGGCGGTCGGGCAGCGGCAGCTCGGCGTGGTCCGCCTCGCCGTAGAGCTCACGGCCGTCCAGGTGGGACAGGTGCGGGTCCTCGGCCGCGCGCTCCCGCACGATCCGGGACAGCTCCTCCCTGATGGACGTGAGGGTGAGCTTTCCGGCGGCGCGTTCCCGCGGGTCGCCGGTGGCCCGGAACAGCTTCCGACCCGCGCGCAGGGCTTCGGTGTCGAAGGCGGCGGGACCGGGGGTGTCCTCCTGGATGGGACACAGGATCGGGGAGACGACCAGCAGCGGGGTGTCCGGGTGGCCCTCGCGGATGGTGTCCAGGAAGCCGTGCACCGCCGGTGTCAGGGCGCGCATCCGCATCAGGTCCCCGTTGACCAGGTTGATGCCGATCTTCACGCTGATGAGGTCGGCCGGGGCGTCCCGCATGGCCCGGGCGGTGAACGGGTCGAGCACGGCGCTGCCGCTCAGCCCCAGGTTGACAAGGTCGACGGGCTCGTGCGCGGCCGCGACGGCGGGCCAGGTCGCGGTGGGACTCGTGGCGTCGGAACCGTGGCTGACGGAGCTGCCGTGGTGCAGCCACACCCGGCGTCCTCGCTCGGGGGCGGGTTCGACGGGGGCGTCGGCGCGCAGGGAGACGAGCCGTGTGGCCTCGTCGTGCGGCAGCCAGATCTCCACGTCCTTGGTCCGGTCGGGCAGTCCGGTGAAGCGGGCGGTGCCCACCGGCCCCTCCTGGTGCTCCACGGCGCCGGTGGCCGTGTCGAAGGTCAGGGTGTCGCCGCCGACGACGGTGGTCTGGGCGGTCAGCCGACCGTCCACGAGCAGGTCGTACACCCCGTGCGGGCGCTGGGGGAGCCCCGTGTAGACCCGCTTGGTGGGCAACGTGTCCAACTCGATCGCGGTCGCGCGGGTGCGCAGGAGCAGCCGGACCCCCGAGGGCTGGGTCTCGGCCATGGCCAGCAGCGGGTCGTTGTTCTGGGCGCGGGCCCGCGCGGGCAGTCGGTGCGGCAGCAGGCCCCGCTCCGTGTCCTCCCACTCCACCGCCCCGAGCAGGAGGTCCGGGGCCAGGGGTGTGGTGGTCCAGTGGTGTTCGGTGCGCACGGTAGCCCCCTAGGGCGTCTCGGTCGGGGCGGGCCAGGTCCGCAGCAGGTGGTCGAGGGCGTCCAGCGTCCGCGACCAGCTCTCCTGGGAACCGGGCTCGCTGTGGTCGAACCCGCCACCGGACTCCGTCGTGACGTAGCCGTGGAAGGTGCTGCCCAGGAGGCGTACCGCGTGGGTCTGGTCGGGTTCGTCGAGGTTGTAGCCGCGCAGGAGCGCCCGCGTCATCCGCGCGTGCCGGACCCCGGCGCTGGCCGCCGCCGTCTCCGGGTCGAGCCGGAGCTGGGCGGCGGCGTAGCGGCCGGGGTGTGCGCGGGCGTAGTCGCGGTACACGTTGGCGAGGGCGACCAGGGCGTCCTTCCCGGACCGGCCCGCGAGGGCGTCGGCGGCCCGGTCGGCCATCTCCTCCAGAGCGAGCAGCGCGATCCTGGTCCTGAGGTCCCGGGAGTTGCGCACGTGTGAGTACAGGCTCGCGACCCGCACGTCGAAGCGCCGGGCCAGGGCCGAGACGGTCACCTGGTCGAAGCCGACCTCGTCGGCCAGCGCCGCGCCCTCCCGGGTGAGGCGTTCCGGGGTCAGTCCGGCTCGTGCCATCAGGATCCTCCTCGTTTCCGAAGCACACCCTATGTTTGCCTAAAGGGTTTAGGCAAACGAGGGCTCCTTTGAGGGAGGGGGGTCAGCGTCGCATCAGCGCGAAGACGCCCCAGCCGAGGTACTCACGCATGTAGCGCGCGTAGCGCGCGGGCTCGGCGGAGAGCTCGGCCCGTACCTCGGGCGCCAGCTCGTCCTGCGGGTTCCGGTCGAGCCAGCGGCGGAGGCTGAGCCACTGCGCCGCCCGGTACCGGTCCCAGCTGTCCTGGTCGGCCAGCACCATCTCGACGACGTCGTACCCGAGGCCGCCGAACTGTTCGATCAGCTCGGGGAGTGACAGGAAGTCGGACGGGCCGGTGGCGTGGCACCCCTCGGCGGTCTCCTGGTCCGGCGGGGTCCGGCGCCAGTAGGGCTCACCGATGAGCATCAGGCCTCCGGGGCGGAGGCTCCGGCCGAGCAGCGCGGCCGTTCCGGCGACGCCGTCCCCGATCCAGGTGGCGCCGACGCAGGCGGCGAGGTCGACGGGGGTGTCCGCGACGTACCCGGTGGCGTCGCCGTGGACGAACTCCACCCGGTCCTCGACGCCGAGCTCGACGGCGCGGGCCCGGGCCTGCTCGGTGAAGACGGTGCTGACGTCCACGCCCGTGCCCGTGAACCCCAGGTCGCGCGCCCAGGTGCACAGCATCTCGCCCGAGCCGCTGGCCAGGTCGAGCACCCGTGTTCCGGGAGGCAGACGGAGCGCCTCGCCCAGTACGGCGAACTTGTGCGGCGTCAGCGGGTTGTGGATGCGGTGGCCGCTCTCGCGGATGGTGAAGATGCGGGGGAGGTCCATGGTGGCCGCCTTTCCGTCGGACTCCGTGTCCGACGAGGGAGAGACGGCCACCGTAGCCCGGCGGCCCCGGCCCGTGGGCTAGCCCTCGAGGGTGTCCTGGATGATCGGGACGATCTCGTCCAGCGCGTGGTGGATGCCCAGGGTGGAGCCGCTGGAGAAGGCGTTGGCCAGTTCCGGGTCGTCCAGGACGATCAGCCGTCCGGCCTCGGCCGAGGGGATGCCCTGGAGGACCGGGTCCTCGTTCAGGAACGCGGCGGTGTCGGCGTCACCGATCGGGAAGACGATGGTGAGGTCGGCGTCCAGCTCCTCCACGAGCTCGGAGCTCAGGTCCGTGTAGAAGGCGCCGTCCGCCCTCTCGACCAGGTCCGGCTCGTACTCGAAGCCCAGCTCGGTGAGGACGTCCACCCGGGTGTCACCGGGAACGTAGGCCCCGTACTGGCCGTCGAAGTAGGCGCCCACCGCGATGGTGAGGTCGGCGAACTCGGGGTTGTCCCCGCGCAGCTCCTCGAAGCGGGTCTCCAGCTCGGTGACCAGCTCCTCGCCGCGCTCCTCCTCGCCCACCACCTGGGCGACCTGGCGGGTCTGCTGCTGCCAGGTGGTGCCGTAGGTGACCTCGACCCCCGGCGGCGGACCCACGACGGGCGCGACCGGGGAGAGGAGGTCGTGGCGCTCCTGGGAGTTGTCCGAGCGCGTGTCCAGGATGACGTCGGGCTCCAGGGAGGCGATCGCCTCGATGTTGGGCTCCATGGTGCCCAGCTGGGTGGGCTCGGAGTCGAACAGGTCCGCGGCCCAGGGGCCCACACCGGTGCCGCCGTAGTCCTGCCAGTCGGCCACGCCCACCGGCTGCACGCCCAGGGCGAGGGCGGTCTCGGCGTCGGACCAGCCGAGCGCGGCCACGTTCTGGGGACGGTCCTCGATCTCCACGTCACCGAAGAGCGTCTCGACGGTGACGGGGTAGCCCTCGGCGGCCTCGCCCGAGGGCTCGGAGGAGGTGCCGGGGCCACCGCACGCGGAGAGCAGGACGGCGGACGCGGCACCGGCGGCGACCAGGCCGAGACGGGCGGACGGACCGGGGTTCATGGGACCTCGCTGGCGAAGATGAGCTTAGCCTTGCCTAAGCCGGATTTATCCAGGTTAGCGCGGCTTGGGGATGGTGTGATCAGTGGGGTGGGAGTGGTGTGAAACACGTGCTCCGGCGGCCCGGGCGTCCTCAGTCGACCCCGGCCACGCCCGCGCGCCAGTAGCCCACGAACGTGATGTCGTCCTTGGACACCGCGCGGTCGCGTACCAGGGCGCGCCGCAGCCCGGTGGGCAGCGCGTTCTCTCCGGCGACCCAGCAGTAGGGGCGGCCCTCGGGCAGGTCCGCCGCGCTCACCGTCTCCAGGGCCAGACGCCCGGGGGTGGCGTGGGCGTCCTCGCGCGGCAGCCAGTGCACCTCCACCCCGGGCGGGGCGTTCAGCGGCCGGACGTCCCGGGGGGAGGGAACCTCCAGGTAGACCTTGGCGCGCAGGTCGCGCGGGGCCTGTTCGACGATCGACAGCAGGGCGGGCACGGCGCTCTCGTCGCCGACGAGCAGGTGCCAGTCGGCCTCGGCCGGGGGCAGGTAGTAGATGCCCTCGGGGAACAGGCCCACCTCGTCGCCCTCGCTGGCGGAGATCGCCCAGGTCGAGGCGGGGCCGCCGTCCCCGTGCGCCACGAACTCGATGTCGAGCTCCAGGGCCTCGGGGTCGAACCGGCGGATGGTGTAGTTGCGGACGTAGGGGCGGGTGTCGTCACCCATGTCGCGGTACTGCGGGTACCAGCCGTCGTCGTCGGCGTCCGGCAGGACCAGTCGCTCCTGCCCGGGGCGGCGGAGGAAGACCCGCACGCACTGGTCGCGGCCGAGGAACTCGAACCTCGCCAGCTCCGGACCGCTGACGGTGACGGTGATGAAGTGGTCGGTGGTCCGCTCGGCGCGTACGACCCGGGCGCGGATCATCTGGCGGTGACGCGGGGGCTGGATACGCAAGCGGGTGACCCTTCGCGGAGGAGAGTGGGCGGGTGGTGAGGTTAGGCTAACCAATATCATGGCCACTCGGCAATGCCCGCATCAGCGACAAAGGGGTCATCCCTTGGTCGGAGGTCGTGCGAGCGGTGACTACGCTGGGCCAGTCGAGACGACCCTCGGTCCCCTCACCTCCACGTCCCCAGCCCGAACGGAGTCGCCCCGTGACCGCGGCCCCCGCCAACGCCACCCCGGCCGCCGCCGAACCGGTCCCCACCACCGCGAAGGAACTGCGCTCACGCACCCTGCGCCGCCACCGGGGCCGGGTGACCCTCGGCGTCCTCCTGCTCTCCCTCCACCAGGTCTGCGAGGTCCTCGTCCCGGTCGCGATCGGCCTCACCATCGACCTCGCCGTCTCCACCGGCGACCTCACCGCGCTGCTGTGGTGCGTGGGCGGCCTGGCCCTGCTCTTCACCTGCCTGGCCCTCGCCTACCGCTCCGGCGCCCGCCTCACCCTGAGCTCCGTCGAACGCGAGGCCCACCTGCTGCGCCTGGAGTCCGCCCGCCGCGTGCTGCACCCCCGGGGCGAGCGCAGCGGCCTGCGCTCCGGAGAGGTCCTGGCCGTGGCCACCTCCGACGCCGAACAGGCCGCCTCCTACGTACGCGCGTGGTCCGTGGGCATCGCCCAGGTCACCGCGATCGCCGTCACCACCGTGGTCCTGCTCACCATCAACCTCCCCCTCGGCCTCGGCGTGCTCCTCGGCGTCCCGCTGATGCTCCTCCTGCTGCGGATCCCCGCAGCCCGCATCACCCGCCGCACCGAGGCCAAACAGGCCACCGCCGCCCGCGCCACCGCGATGGCCACCGACCTCGTCGGCGGCCTGCGCGTGCTCATGGGCATCGGCGCCCGGCACAACGCCTCCCTGCGCTACCACGGGGTCAGCGACACCGCCCTGACCGCCTCCGTGGGCGCCGCCGCCACCAACGGCCTCTACAAGGGCCTGGTCACCGCCACCGGGGCGGTCTTCCTCGCCTGTGTCGCGGGAACCGCCGGATGGATGGCGCTCCAGGGGCACCTCACCATCGGTGAACTCGTCATCGTGGTCGGCCTCGCCCAGTTCCTCGCCGAACCCGTCCAGGCCCTCGGCCTGGTCGGCCAGATGTTCGCCGTCGCCCGTGCCTCCGCCCAGCGCATGGTCCGCCTCCTGAACGCGCCCGACGCCGTCAGCCCCGGCGACCGGATCCTGCCGCACACGCTCCCCGAGGTCCCCCACGCGGTGGAGCTCCGGGACGTCACCCACCGCACGCTCGACGGGGTCGACCTGACCCTGGCCCAGGGCGAACTGGTCGCCGTGCTCACCACGGACCCCCGCGACGCCGAGGCCCTCGTGGACCTCCTGGCCGGACGGGCCGACGGGGCCGGGGGCACCGCCCTCGTGGGAGGCGTGCCGGTCCCCGAACTCGACCTCACCTCACTGCGCCGCACCGTCCTGGTCGAGGAGCACGGCAGCGTCCTGTTCGAGGGCACGCTCCGCTCCAACCTCGCCGTCGGCCGCGCCGACGAACCCGCCCTGTCCGCCGCGCTGACGGCGGCCGCCGCAGAGGACCTGGTGACCGGCCACCCCGACGGCCTCGACCGGCCCGTCACCGACCGCGCCGCCAACCTCTCCGGTGGCCAGCGCCAACGCGTCGCCCTGGCCCGCGCCCTCGTCGCGGACCCGCCCGTACTGGTCCTGCACGACCCCACCACGGCGGTCGACGCCGTCACGGAGGCCGCCATCGCCCAGGGCACCGCCGACCTGCGCGCCCGCAGGGCCCCCGGCGGCGCCACCCTGGTCATCGCCAGCAGCCCCGCGCTGCTGGCCCGCGCCGACCGCGTGGTGGTCCTGCGGGAGGGCCGGGTGCACGCCGAGGGCACCCACGCACGACTGGCCGAGGACGACCCCCACTACCGCGAGGCGGTGCTGCGTTGAGCACGGAACCGATCACCAGGACCGAGCCCCCGGAGGCCGAACCCCAGGCCCCGGCGGCGCCCGGCCCCGAACTCCTGCCCACCGCCGACGCCGGGCGCACCTGGGCCGTCCTCGGTGACGGCCTCAGGTCCATCCCCTGGGCGACCGCCCTGGCCCTGCTCACCGTCCTCGGGGGCAGCACCGCCGGGCTGGTCGCCCCCTGGGTGCTCGGTTCGATGGTCGACGACATCTCCGCGGGGGCGGGCCTGGACGCGATCCTGCGATCGGCCGGGCTCATCGCCGGGGCCGCCGTGGTCGGGGGAGTCCTGGCGGGGCTCGGCGCCTGGCAGGTCAGCCGGGTCGGGGAGACCGTCCTCGCCCGGCTGCGCGAACGCGTGATGGAACGCGTCCTGCACATGCCCGCCGCCCGGCTGGAGCGGGTCCGCATCGGTGACCTGCTCTCCCGGGTCGGTGACGACGTCGCCGTGGTCACCAACGCCATCGCGCGCAACGGCCCGGAGGTCGTCACCGCCCTGGCCATGGTCGTGCTCACCACCGCCGGGATGGCCGCCCTGGACTGGCGCCTGGGCCTGGCCGGACTCGCGGCCCTGCCCTTCTACGTGTGGGCGGTGCGGTGGTACATGCCCCGCTCGGGCCCCTACTACGCGCGCGAACGGATCGCCATGGGGGAGCGCTCGCACGCGCTCATGGGCGCCCTGCGCGGCCGGGGCACCGTCCGTGCCTACCGCCTGGAGGAGGAGCACGAAGAGGTCATCGCGGACCGCTCCCGCACCGCGATGCGGCTCACCATCGACGTGTTCTACCTCTTCACGCGGCTCGGTGCGCGGATGAACGGTTCGGAGTTCGTCGGGCTGGGCGCCGTCCTGGTCGTGGGCTTCTTCCTGGTGCGTGGCGAACTCGCCACCGTCGGCATGGTCACCGCCGCCGCCCTGTTCTTCCACCGGCTCTTCGGCCCCATCGGGTTCCTGGTGATGAACTTCAACGACGTCCAGCAGGCCGGGGCGAGCCTGGCCCGGCTGGCCGGGGTCATCGACCTGCCCGTGGCCGAGGACCCGCGCGCCGAGGAGGGCCCCGCCGGCTCCTCCCTGCAGGTGGAGGCCGTCAGCCACGCCTACGCGCCGCGGGCGCCCAAAGCGCTGGACGGCGTCACCCTCAGGGTCGCCGCCGGTGAGCGGGTCGCGCTCGTGGGCGCCAGCGGGGCGGGCAAGACCACCCTGGCCGCCGTGGTCAGCGGCCTGCGCGCCCCCACCTCCGGAACGGTGCTCCTGGGTGGGGTCCCGCTGGACGAGCTCGGTGAACAGCGCGTCCGCGAGCACGTCTTCCTGGTCAGCCAGGAGACCCACGTGTTCGCGGGGACCCTCCTGGACGACCTGCGCCTGGCGCGCGCCGAGGCCGACCCCAGCGAGGTGGAGAGCGCTCTGGAGACCGTGGGCGCCCTCGACTGGGTGCGCGCCCTGCCCGAGGGTCTGGAGACGGTCGTCGGTGAGGGCGGGCACGCGCTCACCGCCGAGCAGGCCCAGCACCTGGCCCTGGCCCGCCTGGTCCTGGCCGACCCGGACCTGGCGGTGCTCGACGAGGCCACCGCCGAGGCGGGGAGCTCGGGCGCGCGCCGTCTGGAGAACGCGGCGGTCGCCGCCACGAAGGGCCGCACCACCCTGGTGGTCGCGCACCGCCTCACCCAGGCGCAGACGGCCGACCGCGTCGTCGTCATGGACCAGGGCCGGATCGTGGAGGAGGGCACCCACGACCGGCTCGTCGCGGACGGCGGCCGCTACGCGAGGCTCTGGCACAGCTGGCAGGGCTGACCCGCTCCCGGGTCGGGAGGGAGGGGGCGTCCACGCGCGTGGGCGCCCCCTCCTGTTGCCGGACGGTGTCCCGTGCGGTGCTCCGTGTGATGCGCCGAACAGGGGATATCGGCCGATTCGTCCCATGTGTGCAACTAGTATCTATGTCGTATCCAACGTGGGAGGTCGAGTGAGCGCGAGTGGCGTCGGCGGGCGGGAACCGGTGGTCGCGGCCGCCACGGAGCCGGAGTCGGCGGCGGGACGTGCCTACACCGTCGTGCGGAACCGGATCCTGGACGGTGAGTTCGAGGACGGCAGCATGCTCAGCGAGGGCCGGATCGCCACCGAGCTCGGCATGAGCCGCACCCCGGTACGCGAGGCCTTCCTCCAACTCCAGGCGGAGGGGTGGATGCGCCTGTACCCCAAACGCGGCGCGATGGTGCGTCCGGTCCCGCCGCACGAGTTCCGTGAGGTCCTCCAGGCCCGCCAGATCATCGAGTCCGCGGCGGTGCGCACCGTGTGCGCCTCCCGCGGCGGCTCCGAGCGGCTGGTGCGCCGCCTGCGTGAGGTGACCGAGGACCAGCGGCGCGCCTGGGAGGAGGACGACCTCGCCGCCTTCACCCTGGCCGACGTCGAGTTCCACCGGGAGGTGGTCGCCGCGGGCGGCAACTCCATCCTCCAGGGCTTCCACCAGCTCCTCCAGGACCGCCACCGCCGCATGACCACCCAGTCGGTCAGCGACGACACCACCCGGGCCCAGCTCGTGCTCGACCAGCACTCCGGGCTGGCCCGGCTCATCGAGGAGGGTGACGCCGAGGGCTTCGCCCGGGCCATCGCCGAGCACCTCAACGACATCCACGGCTTCACCGTCTGACACCCCACCCGCCCCCCGCGCCCCCCTTCCCTGACCCCGAACCTGAGAAGGAAGCCCGACCCATGGCCACCATCGAGGCCCACAGACCACGCGGGGACGCACCGTCCAGGAGCGGGCGCCGCCGGGCCCTGCCCGGTTGGCTCGCCGTCTGCGGCACCCTCTTCGCCGTCGCGTGGGGCGGCAACGAGTTCACCCCGCTGCTGGTCATGTACCGCCTGGACAGCGGCATGAGCGTGCAGGTCGTCAACATCCTGCTCGGCGCCTACGTGCTGGGCATCGTGCCCGCGCTGCTCGTGGGCGGTCCGCTCTCCGACCGCCACGGGCGCCGCCCCCTCATGTTCCCCGCGCCGGTGCTGTGCGTGATCGGCAGCGGTCTGCTGGCCCTGGGGGCGGACTCGGTCGCCCTGCTGTTCGCCGGGCGCGTGTTCTCCGGAATGGCGCTCGGCCTCGTGATGGCGGTGGGCACCAGCTGGGTCAAGGAGCTGTCCCAGCCACCCCACGACCTCCGTGCCACAGCGGGGTCCGGGGCGGCGCGCGCCTCGCTCGCGCTCACCCTCGGCTTCCTCCTGGGCGCGGTGGTCGCGGCCACCATCGCCCAGTTCGCGCCGATGTCCGCCGTCCTGCCCTACGCGGTCAACATCGTGATCACCGTGCTGCTGGCGGTGGCCCTGCTGCGGGTCCCCGAGACCCACGCGCGGGGGACGGTTCCCGGCAGGCTCCTGGACGACCTGCGGGTACCGGCCGCGCTGCACCGCCGGTTCCTGCTCGTGGTCGTGCCCATGGCGCCGTGGATCTTCGGGACGTCCGCCAGCGCCTACGCGATCCTGCCCAACCTGCTCGCACCCGAGGTCCCCGGCTACGAGGTCGGTTTCTCCGGGCTGCTGTGCATGGTGGCGCTGGCCAGCGGTGTCCTCAGCCAGCAGGTGGCCAAGCGCGTGGACAGCCCGCACTCCGCACGCGCCGTCGTGGCGGCGCTGGCCACCGCCGCCGTCGGCATGGCCCTGGCGGTGTGGGCCTCGGCCGTCCTCACGATCCCGGCCGCACTGGTGGCGGCCGCGGTGCTGGGCGCCGCCTACGGCCTGTTGCTGGTGTCCGGTCTCCAGGAGGTCCAGCGCATCGCGGGACCCGACCGCCTGGCCGGGCTGACCGCCGTCTACTACTCGCTGGCCTACCTGGGGTTCTTCGTCCCCGCGACCCTCGCGGCGCTGACCGGTTGGTTCGGCTACCCGACCATGTTCGCGGTCGGAACCGGACTCGCGCTGCTGTGCGTCCTGGCCGTCACCCTGTCCTGGCGCCGCCACCTGCCCGCACGCTGACCCCTCAGCACTCCGGCGGGAACTCGTCGGTGCCCACCAGGGCCCCCTCGCCGCTGGTGTGCGTACCCAGGTACACGCCGTCGTCGGCGGCGAGGAGCTCGGTGTCGAAGCCCAGCGTGGCGATGTCGTGCTCTGCGTCGTCCGCCAACCCGGCGGCGGAGGTCACCCCCAGGGTGTACTCGGTCTCCGGGGAGGCGGGCACCACCCGGTAGGCCGGGGCGCCGTCCATGTCGGTGATGGTCCAGTCCTCCCCGGGGGCGGCCAGGTCCACCTCGATCCGGTCGCCCTCGAACTCACGGGTGGCGTTCAGCCGCCACCCGTGCTCCTCCGAGGCCAGGTCGATCCGCGCGGGCGGGCTCTCACCGCACCAGGTCACCAGGACCACGGGGAACTGGTGGCGCGCGGAGAAGTGTCCGGTGGCGACGGCGCCCACCGCCCCGCCGTCGGGCGCGCAGGCGGACAGGAGCAGACAGGCCGGGGGGAGGAGCGCCAGGTGTCGCAGGGTGGCGCGGTCGAGGACTGACATGCCGCGATTGTGCCAACCTCTGTCGCGTGCCGTGCGGCGTGTGCGGCGGGTCCGGGAGCGGGTGCACGGGATCACCACAGGTCACGTCAGGCCTCCGGGAAATACCGCGCGCCGTGCCGCTTCGGCGTGTCCCGTCGGCGTGGGTGCGTCTCCGATTCGTGACACGCCCCGCCCTTGACCTAGGTCTCCGGGGTTGCGAAGGATGGCGACGTCGGTTTTCGGTGACATGTGACACATGGGGCGGTACGTCACCGCGCGACGGGTCGGCCGCCCGGAGAGGTATGCGTATGCGTTCACGGCGGTGGTCGATCGCGGCCGCGGGACTGGGGCTGACGCTCATGGCCACGGCGTGCGGGGGCGGCGGAGGCGGTGCCGCAGACCAGGTGGAGGTGTTCTCCTGGTGGACCGGCGGCGGCGAGGAGGCCGGGCTGAACGCCCTCATCGAACGCTTCGAGGAGCAGAACGAGGGGATCGAGTTCGTCAACGCCGCCGTGGCAGGGGGATCGGGCACCAACGCCCAGGCCGTGCTGGAGGGGCGTCTCCAGAGCCAGGATCCACCCGACTCCTTCCAGGGGCACGCGGGGGCCTCCCTCCAGGACTACGTGGAGGCGGGCTACCTGGCTCCCCTGGACGACTTCTTCGACGAGCAGGGACTGCGCGAGGCCTACCCCGACCAGCTGGTCGAGCAGATCTCCTACGAGGACAGCGTCTACTCGGTCCCGGTGAACATCCACCGGTCCAACGTGATGTGGTTCAACCCCTCGCTGCTGGAGGAGGCCGGGGTGGACGGGCCACCGGAGACCCTGGACGAGCTGGTCGAGGCCTTGGAGGCCGTGGCCGCCGAGACCGACGCCATCCCCATGGCGGTGGGCGCCCAGTGGACCGTCGACCACCTGCTGGAGTCGGTGCTGCTGGGCTCACTCGGCACCGACGCCTACAACTCCCTGTGGGAGCCGGGCGCCGACTGGGACACCCCGGAGGTGGCCGAGGCGCTGGAGACCTTCGAGACCATCATGTCCCACACACAGGAGGAATCCGCCGCCGAGGACTGGCAGGAGGCCTCCCGCCGGGTGTCCGAGGGCGAGGCCGCCTTCAACATCATGGGTGACTGGGCCGCCGGGTACTTCGACGAACTGGGAGCGCTCCCCCAGGAGGACTACGACTGGGCGCCCTCACCCGGCACGGACGGCACGTACATGTGGCTGTCGGACAGCTTCACCCTCCCGGCGGGCGCCCCCAACGAGGAGAACGCCCGCGCCTGGCTCGAACTGGTCGCCAGCCAGGAGGGCCAGGACCTGTTCAACCCCCTCAAGGGCTCCATCCCGGCCCGCTCCGACGCGGACCCGGCCAAGTACGCGGACAGCCCCTACCTGGAGTCCGCCCTGGCCGAGTGGCAGGCCGGACCGCAGCTGGCGGGCTCGTTCTGGCACGGCGTGACCGTGGGCAACCGGTGGAAGAACGACATCGACACCGCGGTCGGCCTCTACCTCCAGAACGAGGACCTGGAAGCGCTCAACGCGGCCCTGCACGAGGCCGCCCAGTCCGAATGAGCACGTCCACCGAGCCCGGGGCCGCCGCGCACGGCGGCCCCGGCCATCCGAAGCGTCCCGCCACGGGACCCCGCGCGCGCCCGACCCGGCTCCGCCGGGCACTGACCAGGTCCCGCACGTGGCTCCCGGGCCTGCTGCTGGTCTCCCCGTCGATCCTGCTCATCGGCGTGTTCGTCTACGGCATGATCGGCTGGAACACCCAGCTGGCGCTGAGCGACAAACACGCCCCGATCCAGGACGGCTCCTTCGTGGGGCTGACCAACTTCGTCCAGCTGTGGCAGGAGGCCCGCTGGCCCGCCGCCGTGACCAACGCGGTGGTGTTCACCGTGGTGTTCGTCGGCGGAGCGCTGTTCCTCGGCTGGCTCCTGGGCCTGCTGCTGGACAAGGGCATCCGGGGCGAGGCGGTGTTCCGGACCCTCTTCCTCGCCCCGATGGCCGTGTCCTTCATCGCCACCGGTGTCGTGTGGCGTTGGCTGATGAACCCGGCGCCGGCCGAGCGCGCCACCGGACTCAACGCCCTGTTCGTCCACTTCAATCTGGACTTCCTGGTCAACGACTGGTGGACCGCGCCCGACCTCGGCATGGCGGCGATGGCGCTGCCCGCCGTGTGGCAGCTGGCCGGGTACGTCATGGCACTGTTCCTGGCCGGGTTCCGCGGGGTTCCCGAGGAACTGCGCGAGGCGGCCCGGGTGGACGGTTGCTCGGAGTGGGGCGTGTACTGGCGGGTGGTCATGCCGCAGCTGCGCCCGGTCACCCTGAGCGCCGTCATCATCCTGGGCCACATGTCCCTGAAGGTGTTCGACCTGATCATCGCGGTGGCGGGGCAGCAGATCGTCGCGGACGTCCCCGCCGTGTACATGTGGGCGATGGTCTTCGAGGTCCGGGACCCGGCCAAGGGGGCCACCATCGCGTCCTACCTGCTGCTCGCCGTGGCGGTGTTCGTGATCCCCTACCTGGTCTGGACCGTGCGCAAGGAACGGAGCGAGGGCCGATGACCCAGAGCGCACCCGGGCGCGTGAGCGCCCCCACGGGCGTGGGCGCCGGAAGCAGTCCGCGCGGACGGGCGGTCCGGTTCACCGTCCTGCTGGTCCTGGCGGCGCTGTTCCTGCTGCCCATGTACGTGCTGGCGGTGACCGGGTTCAAGCCCTTCTCGGAGGCCACCGCGGCACGGGCGTGGCTCCTGCCGCGCGAGTGGAGCCTGGAGGGGTGGTCCACGGCCTGGTCGGCGCTGGCCCCCGGGCTGTGGAACAGCGTGCGCATGGCCGTGCCGAGCGCGGTCATCTCCGCCGTGCTCGGCTCCATGAACGGCTACGTGCTGGCGCGCTGGCGCTTCCCCGGCGCGGACACGGTGTTCACGCTGTTCCTGTTCGGGATGTTCATCCCCTACCAGGCGGTGATGATCCCCCTCCAACAGATGCTGGTGGGCGCCGACCTCATGGGCGGGCTGTTCCCGCTCATCCTGGCGCACACGGTGTACGGCATCCCGATCTGCACGCTCATCTTCCGCAACTACTACGCGAGCATCCCGGGGTCCCTCATCGAGGCGGCGCGGGTGGACGGCGCCGGTCTGCTGCGCACGTACGCCCACGTGGTGCTGCCGGTGTCGGCACCGGCGTTCGCGGTCACGCTGATCTGGCAGTTCACCTCCGCGTGGAACGACTTCCTCTTCGCGGTGTTCCTGACCGGGCCCAACAGCTGGCCGGTGACGGTGCAGCTGAACAACGTGGCCGGGTCCATGGTGGTGCCCTACAACCAGCAGATGGCGGCGGCGGTGCTGGCCTCGCTGCCGACGCTCCTCATCTACCTGGTGCTGGGGCGGTACTTCATGCGGGGCCTCATGGCGGGTGCCCTCAAGGGCTGATCTCCGCGGCCGCCGGGGTGCGCCCCGACGGCCGCACCCGTCAGCCCCGGGCCGCCGAGTACACGCTCAGGTGTGTGTGGGCCAGGGAGAACAGCGGGGTGGGCACCCCGAGCTCGCGGCCTCTGGCGACCAGGTCCCCGACGATGTGGTCGCCCTCCACCGGGTTGTCGTGGGTCAGGTCCCAGTACATGGACGTGGACGTGTCGCGCTCGGTGTCGGAGATGACCCGGTCGGCGAACCCCCGGATCCGGTCGCTGGGCGGGTACCCGGCGGCGGTGGCCACGGCGATCGCCTCGGCGAACATCCCCGCGCTGAACTCGGAACCGCCCGGGGCGCGGTTGACCCTGCCGATGGGGGCGCGCATGAGGCAGGTGACGGCGCCCAGACTGGCCAGGAAGACCCACTTGTCCCACATCTCCTGCCGGATGTCCTTGGTGGGGCGGGCGGTGAACCCGGCCTCCTCCAGGGCGCCGTGGACCCGGTCCAGGTCCACCACGGGGGAGTCGGAGAGCGGGCCGTAGACCAGCTCTCCCATCCGGCCCACCTCCACGATGCCGCCGTCCTCGTCCAGGCGGGTCATCACCATGCACACCCCGCCGTACACCCGGTCCCGGCCGAACCGCTCCACCAGGACGTCCAGGTGCCGCATGCCGTTGAGGAAGGGGACCACCACCGTCCCGGGGCCCACCGCCGGGGCGAGGTCCTCGACGGCTCCCTCGAGGCCGTAGGACTTGACCGAGAGCAGGACCAGGTCGTAGTCGTCGGTGAGCTCGTCCCGGGTCACCGGCCGGACGGGGATGTTCTCGGTGCGGCCGTCCAGGGAGTGGATGTTGAGGCCGTGCTCCCGCAGGAGCTCGGCGCGCGCGGGCCGGACCAGGATGTCGACGTCGCGACCTGCCTGGACGAGCCGCCCGCCGAAGTAGCCGCCGACCGCTCCCGCACCCACGACAAGGATCTTCATGTCTCTCCTGGTTCAGCCCGATGGATCAGGCAAAACGTATGACGGTGGGACACGGCACCGCAAGGGGCGCCCCTGGCGCCTGTGGACAACCCGGTCCGGCGCCCGGATGACGAGGGCGGGGTACGGACGGCCAGGGCCAGCGCGGCCAGGTCCAGGAGCCCGCGGAACACGGAGGCGGCCTTCCAGTTCCACAGGGCTCCGATCCACGTCGGACGCCGCCGAGGGGATCGCCGGGAGCACACCGATGAGAGGAAGTCGTCGGTCTGGACCGTGAAGGCGGCCAGCACGAGGGGGAGGAGCCACAGGGGAGGCAGACGGGAACCACGCATGGAATGAAAGCAACAGTTGTTTCCCTTGTTCCCGTTCCGAGCCCGGTGCGCGGCGCCGGGCTCACCTCTTCCCGGAGGTCCTGGCTGGTGGGGGTACTGCCAGGGCCTCCCTGGCGGCCGAGCTCCGATCTACCCTGGGTGGCATGGACAAGCGAGCCGAAGTGCGTGCGTTCCTCATGTCGCGGCGCGCCCGGATCACGCCCGAGGAGGTCGGCCTGCCAACCGGTGTGAAGCGTCGGGTGCAGGGCCTGCGCCGCAGCGAGGTCGCGACCCTGGCCGGTGTGAGCGTGGAGTACTACACCCGGATGGAACGCGGCGCGATCAGCGGCGCGTCCCCGGAGGTGCTCAACAGCCTCGCCAGGGCCCTGCGGCTGGACGACGCCGAGCGGGCGCACCTGTTCGACCTCGCGCACGCGTCGAGCCCGGTGGCCCGACCGCCCAAACGGCGGAGCGCGAGGACCTGGACCCCGCACGACAGCCTTCAGTGGACGCTCGACGCGATCACCGCCGGGCCCGCGTTCGTCCGCAACGGGCGCATGGACCTGCTGGCGGTCAACGCGCTGGCGCGGGCGTTCTACAAGGACGTGTACGCCATGCCGGGACAGCCGCCCAACGTCGCCCGGTTCACCTTCCTCGACGACCGCTCCCGGACCTTCTTCCCCGACTGGGACCTGTTCGCGGAGGTCACGGTCGCGATCCTGCGCACGGAGGCGGGTCGGGACCCGCACAACAAGGAGCTGCACGACCTGATCGGTGAACTCTGCACCCGCAGCGACGAGTTCCGCCACCTCTGGGGCGCGCACGACGTCCGTCACCACGGCACCGGGTTCAAGACCTTCGACCACCCCGTCGTCGGTGAGATGACCCTGGCCTACGAGGGTTTGGAACTGGCCGCCGAGCCGGGGCTGACACTCACCGTCTACACCGCCGAGCCCGGATCGCCCTCCTCTGAGCGGATGAGCCTGCTCGCCTCCTGGGGAGCCGGTGAGTACGACGCGGAGCGGGCTGTCAGCGACTCACCGTGAGGACCGGCGCCGGGGGTAAAACCGGGGCCAGGACGCGGACAACCCCGGCGCCTCGCGAAGGGTCCCGGGAGGCGCCGGAGCCATCATGGGCACGACACCACCGCACGGGAGGACCGCCATGGAACTCGTCACCGACACCGCGACCCTCAGGGGTCCCGCCGAACGCTTCACCGGCGACGTCTACCTCACCATGATCGAGGCGCCCGCCGAACCCGCCCGCCTGGCCGCCGCGCTGGTGCGCTTCACGCCCGGCGCGCGCACGAACTGGCACTCCCACGCCCTGGGCCAGGTTCTGCACGTCACCGACGGGGTCGCGCTCGTGGGCACCCGCGACGGCACCGTCGTGCGGGCCGCCGCGGGGCAGACCGTCCGGTGCCCGCCCGGTGAGGAGCACTGGCACGGCGCCACCGACGCTGCGTTCATGTCCCACCTCGCCCTGGTCGTCGGGGACGGCGGCGGGGACGGCACCACCTGGCTGGAGCCGGTCACGGACGGGCAGTACGCCGAGGCCCTGGCCTCCGGCCGCTGACCGCCCTCAGGCCTCGGGGATGTCACGGCCGAAGGCCTCGGGGGTGACCGACTCGGGGTCGGGACCTCCCCGGACACCGGTGTCGAGCGCGTCGATCGCGGTGAGCTGGTCGATGGTGAGCTCGAAGTCGAAGACGTCGAAGTTCGCGGCGATCCGTTCGGGTCGGACCGACTTCGGGATCGCGGAGCGGCCCTCCTGCAGGTGCCAGCGGAGCATGACCTGGGCGGGCGTCCGTTCGTGGGCCGCCGCGATCTCCCGGATCACCGGGTCGTCGAAGGTGGACCGCTCACCGTGACCCCGGTAGCTGGTGATGCCGCCCATCGGTGACCAGGCCTGGGTCAGGACGTCCTGATCGGCGTCGGCCGCCTGGGCGTCGGTCTGGGTGAAGTAGGGGTGCACCTCGATCTGGTTCACCGCAGGAACGACGTCGGTCCGCTCCAGCAGGTCGGCCAGGGGCCCGGGCATGAAGTTGCTGACGCCGACCGCCCGGACGCGTCCGTCGTCCAGCAGGGTCTCCAGCGCCTTGTACGCCTCGACGGTCAGGTCGAAACGCGTCGGAACGGGCTGGTGGAGCAGGAGGAGGTCGATCTGCTCCACACCGAGCTTGCCCGCGCTCTTCTCGAAGGCGTGCAGGGTCTGGTCGTAGCCGTAGTCACTGATCCAGACCTTCGTCTCGATGAACACCTCGGACCGGTCCAGCCCCGAACGACGGATGCCCTCACCGACCTCGCGCTCGTTGAAGTACGCGGCGGCGGTGTCGATGAGCCGGTACCCGACGCGGAGGGCCTCGGCGACGGACTCGGCGGTGGCCTCGGGCGGGTTCTGGAAGACACCGAAGCCCAGCGCGGGCATCTCCACGCCGTTGTTCAGGGTCAGGTTCATGTTCGTGCTTCCTTGGGTCGTCGGATCAGGGAAGTTCGGTGCACGCCTCGACACTCTCCGTGATGGCCGGTGCCCGTTCATGATGTCGAAGGAACGCGGGGATCCGCCCGAGCGGTCGGGGGTCGGTGTGTCGCCGGGTCAGTGTCCGCTCGCCCGGTTCTGCGCGGGGGAGGCCGCGAGGCTCCCGGGCAGCCCCAGGCGTTCCTCGGACGGGCCGCCGGGCTCGGCGGCGAAGGCGAACACGAACCAGTCCGGGTTCGCGGGCAGGTCCAGCGCCTCGTGGGTGAGCTCCAGGTCCCCGACGGCGGGGTGGTGGAGCGCGTGACGCCGGATCGGGTGAACGGAGGCCACACCCGTCCCTGAGCTCCCTGTCGGATATGAGCAACCAACGAATTCGGTATTGCAGTGGGGCGTATCAATGTATATCGGTAATTGCCCCACTATGGGCTTTAATTCATGGAATGTTCGAGCAGGGGCGGCCTGATGTGGCCAGGAAATTTCCTTTTCCTGCCCGACCTCCTCGCCTAACGTCGTGGGTGGACGCGGTGACGCGCGACCGATCCATTCCGGTCGTGGTGGTAACCGGTGTCCCCAATCGAATGAGGGAATCCATGTCTGCCAAGAAGCGATTGTTCGCCGCCGCCGCGACGGTGGCCGCCGTCGCCGTCGCCGGTGTGCTCGGCACGGCCGCGACGGCCTCGGCCGCGAGCGTCCCCCTGGTCGAGGCGCAGGCCACCTACATCTACCTCTACGAACACGACGACTACAAGGGCGGGTCCTGGCGGACCTCCGGGAGTGACCGCAACCTCTCCGGCAACTGTTGGAGCGGATCGGGCTGCCGTATCGTCAACGACAACGCCAGTTCGATGAAGAACCAGAAGTCCAGCGACGCCTCCTTCCACGAGCACGCGGAGTACAAGGGGCCCTCCTACTACGCGCAGAGGAACTCGTCCGACAAGGACCTGACCAACAACGGATTCGACAACAAGATCAGCTCGATCCGGGTCTGGTGACCGGTGTGCCGGGAAAGCCGTGCGCGGCCTTCCCGGCACCCTTCCGCTGGAGAACCGATGAAACGAATTCTCACGGTGGCCGGAGCGCTGTGCTTCGCCGTTGGTCTCGCCGCCTGCGGCGTCCAGGACGAGGCCGACGGAGACCGCTATCTTCCCGCGGGGGAGAATGTGCGGTCGCTGACCCTGCCCTTCGACGCGTACACGCTCTCCCCCTTCGAGATGAGAACGCTCGACTACGCCGAGGACCTGCTCGTGCGCGACTGCATGCGGGGACGCGGTATGGACTGGCGGGTGCTTCCCGCCCCGGAGGAGGAGGGAACGGACCCCGCGCACCGACGGCGCTACGGCGTGATCGAGGCGGAGGTGGCCGAGCGGTACGGTTACGGCGCGCCGCCCGGGTCGGCGGACGAGGTCCTCGTGGAGGAGACGCGGGAGGACCGGCTCACCCTCCTGGCCACCGAGCACCGGGCGGCCTACGGGAGCGAGAGTGGAGCGGGGTGCCTCGAGGAGGCGGGCGGGGACGCCATGGCGGGTGTCCCGGACATGGACCACGGCCTGCTGAACTCCTACATCCACGCCGGCTTCGAGGCCTCCCGGAACGCGCCCGCGGTGGCCGACGCCTTCTCCGCCTGGAGCGCGTGCATGACGGACCGGGGCTTCGACTACCCCACACCGTCCGAGGCGTCGGACGACGCGCGTTGGACGGGCGGGGAGGAAGGCCCGTCAACCGAGGAGGCCGAGGTGGCGACGGCGGACGTGGCCTGCAAGGAGCACGCCTCGGTGGTCCGGGTCTGGCGCGACGCCGAGGCGGCGGAGCAGGAGGAGCTGATCCAGGAACACCCCGAGGACTTCGCGCTCTTCGCCCAGGTGAAAGAGGTCAGACTGGAGACGGCGCGCACGGTGCTCGAACGCCTCGGAGGCTAGCGGGCCCGCCGACCGTCGCGCAGAGCGACACCACGGGCACGGAACGTGGAATAGTCGACGGCATGACTGAACCAACCGATCGCTCCGGGTCCCCGACGTGCGCGACGGCGGCGGCGACCCTCCCCGACGCCCGGGAGGGCCGGGAACACGGTGTCGCCCCGCCGGTCGCCTCCTGGTCGCCCCGCACCTAGACACCCATCCCGAACGCCCGCACCCCGCCGTCGCGCTGCTCCGTGCCGCCGTCGAGCGTTCCCACGCCGGGTGAGTCCCGTCGCTCAGGGGCGCATCCAGGCGAACCGCTCATCCGGAACGGTAAAATACGGGACGAAGGATCCCGACGGGACGGCCCGTCGGACGAGCACACGAGCAGGGACGGCCCAGCAGAAACGGGTACCCACCCGTGCGAACTCAGCACATGCTCCGCAGCGTCCTGACCCCTGCGGTGATCATCCGACTGGTCCTGGGCTGGGGCGCGTTCATCGTGGCCCTCGTCGCCCAGCCGTTCCTGGCCGCGCACCTGCCGACCCCGGCCCTGGTCGCGGTCCTGGGCGCCATCGTCGCCGTCATCATCGTGTGTGCCTTCGGCGTCGTCGTCGAGGCCGAACACCTGGCACACCGCCTCGGTGACCCCTACGGCACGCTCATCCTCACACTCTCGATCGTGCTGATCGAGGTCATCCTCATCTCCGCGGTCATGCTCGGTCCCGGCGAACACGCCACGATCGCCCGTGACTCCGTCATGGCCGTGACGATGATCATCCTCAACCTCGTGATCGGCGCGTCCCTGCTCATCGGCGGGCTGCGCCACAGGGACATCCGCGCCAACAGCACCGGCGTGTCCACCTACCTGTCGCTGCTCGTGGTCCTCGGCACCGTCGCGTTCGCGCTGCCCGGCCTCATCGGTGAGGGCGGTGCCTACACGGCCGGGCAGGAGATCCCGATCATCATCCTCACGGTGATCCTCTACGTCGCCTTCCTCACGCGGCAGATGGGGGCCCAGCGCGACGACTTCAAGGAGGTCGTCTCCGTGGCGGGCACCCCGCTGGCCACGGAAGCGGGATCCCAGGACGTGGAGCAGGAGCGTTCCTCGGTCCTCGCCGTCATCTCCGAACACCGGTCCGAGGTGGTCGCCCGCGCGCTCGTGCTCGTGCTGACCGTCATCCCGATCGTGCTGCTGTCCCACGACATGGCCAGCCTCCTCGACGACGGTCTCGACCGCGCGGGCGCTCCGATCGCGCTGTCGGGCATCCTCATCGCGATGATCGTGTTCCTGCCCGAGACCCTGACCGCGATCCGCGCCGCCCTTGGCGGCGAGATCCAGCGGGTGAGCAACCTCTGCCACGGGGCGCTCGTCTCCACTGTCGGACTCACGATCCCCGCGGTGCTCATCATCGGGCTGCTCACCGGACAGACCGTCATCCTCGCGGAGGACCCGACCAACCTGCTGCTACTCGGGGTCACCCTGCTGCTGACCATGACGACCTTCTCCGGCAAACGGGTGACGGCCCTGCACGGAGCCGCACACCTCATGGTCTTCGTGCTCTACGGCATGACCGTGTTCGCCTGACCCGGTGTGGCCTCGCGGCGACCGTCGCGAGGCCACGCACCCGCTCCGCTCCGGGGCCACGCGCCCGGAATCACGGCACCTCCGCCTTGCCGGGCCGCCCCTCCTGGTCCGCGTGGCCTCACGACGGGTCCGGACCGCGGCTCTCTCCGGGGCTCCAGTCGGTGTTGAAGCCACCGAGGTGGCCATGGAACATCTCGTCACCGGTGTGCTGTGTGAATTCGACCTTCCAGCGCTCCGGCCCGACTCCTGTCAGATCCGCGCAGATCCCGATCATCGCGCGGGCGACCCGCTCACGTACGGCACGGTCACGACCCGAGCGGACATCGGCCATGACGAGTCCGGCCACGACGGGTTCTTCGCTGGTGCAACGCCACACACTCTCGGACCCGTGACCGTTGACCACCACGGTGACGATGTCGGGAACGGTGTCCATGATCCGGCTGTAGGCGGCACCCAGCCTGCGCGCCAACTCGCGTTTGGTGGTCCCTGCGAGCTCGACGGGTGCGTCCACCTGTAGAGACGGCATGTCCTCTCCTTCAAGGTCGGCTTCCTGTGACTGGCCGCTTCGGGGAGGGCGCTCAGGCGCGGTCACCGGCCCGGCGGGGGAGCATGACGGCGATCTGGCTGCGGATGTCCCGGACGATCTCCTCCACGCTCGCCGTGACATTCACCGACGCCGCCATGCTGAGGAACATGACGGCCGACACGATGTGCGCGAGTGTCGCGGCCTCGTGTTCACCGATCCCAGCGCGGCGGACGAGCACGGCGGCGATGGCCGCCTCGGTCCGGGCCGTGATCGCGAGTGCGTCCCGATGGCGGGGTTCCTCGGGGTCACCGAACACCATCTCGCGCAGGTAGGTGCGCCCGTTCTCGACCTGCGCACGGTTGCACTCCACGACCGCGCGCACGATGGCCATCACGGCATCCAGTACGTCGGCGACGCCCTCGGCGTCCCTGATCCCCCGCTCCAGCGACTCGGAGTAGTGGGAGTTCTGCACCAGCAGGAGGAGTTCGCCCTTGCTCCTGGCATAGAGGAACAGCGTGCCGGCGCCGATGTCGGCACGGTCCGCGATCTGCTGGGTCGTGACCTCGTCGGCCCCGTGCTCGGTGAAGAGTTCACTCGCCGCGGCGGTGATGCGTTCGAGCTTCTCCTGCTTGTTGCGCTCGCGTCGCCCCTGCGGCCGGGAGGCGGATGGCATCGTGCCCTCCTCGGGAATGGAATCCGACCGTGCTCAGTTATGAGCATAGTCAGTAATGTGTGGGCTCGGATATGTCCGGGTTCATTCTTCCACGCGGGCGTGGAGCGCTCCTTCCAGGCGGCGTGCACGATCGACCGATCCACGGAGCAGACGGCCCATGAGCAGTTCCTCGCTCCGACCGCCCTTCACCCCCGGACGGGTGGAACCTCCGCACCGACACCCACCCCACCCCGGCCACGCTGACGGACCCCGCCAGCCCACCCGGATCCCACACAGCGAACAGTCGAGGAGACAGAACATGCCCGGAATCGATGGATCCGTCGTCCTGGTCACCGGAGCCAACGGCGGAATCGGTACGCAGTTCGTCCACGAGGCACTGGCGCGCGGCGCCACCAAGGTCTACGCCACCGCACGCAGGCCCCGAACCTGGGATGACGAGCGCATCGTCCCCCTGCGCCTCGACGTCACCGACCCGACCTCCATCCAGGAGGCCGTCGAAGCCGCCGGAGACGTGACCGTACTGGTCAACAACGCCGGGACCTCGGTGTCCAGCCCGGGCATCCTCACCCACACCGACGAGGAGATCCGCGCCAACGTCGAGACCAACTTCCTGGGCCCGCTCTTCCTCGCCCGTGCCTTCGCCCCCGTCCTGTCAGCGAAGGAGGCGTCGGCCCTCATCGACCTCCACTCGGCGCTGAGCTGGTACGCCGTGGCCGGAATCTACAGTGCCACCAAGGCCGCCCTGTGGTCGGCGACCAACTCCCTGCGCCTGGAGCTCGCACCTCAGGGGGTACACGTCCTCGGAGTACACGTGGGCTACGTCGACACCCCGATGGCCGCTCACACCACCGATCCGAAGACCGACCCCGCCGACCTGGTGCGCACCGTGTTCGACGCCACCGAGGCCGGGCAGTACGAAGTCCTCGCCGACGAGAGCTCGGTCCAGGCCAAGGCCGGTCTCAGCGCTCCGGTCGAGGTGGTCTACCCGCAGCTCGGCGCCACGAGCGACTGAGCCGACCGGGTGCCGCGGCCGTGTGCCACACGGCCGCGGCGCCCGGCGTCAACGGGTGAGGAACTCCACGGCGACGGGGGAGAACTCCCGGTGGTACTGGAAGATGCCCCCGTGGCCCGAATCCGGGTAGATGACCAGTTCGGAGCCGGGGATGCGGTGGTGCAGGTCCTCGGAGAGCACAGAGGGCACCATGCGGTCGTTGTCCCCGTTGGCGATCAGGGTGGGCTGGGTGATCACCGAGAGGTCGGCGGGTGCCGAGCGTCCCCACCGCTTGATCGCCTTCAACTGCTTCTGGAAGGCCCTGACCCTGATGGGCGCGTCGCGATCCGAGGTGCGTTCCCCGAGCCGCTCCACGAACGCCTTCCCCGCCTTCCTGCCGGTGGCGTTCCGGTTGAAGAACAGGTACTCCTTCGGGTCCGACCGGGTCAGGGCGGCCCGTGCCATGTCGTAGTAGGTGGTCCCGGCGACCTTGTCGATGCCCTTTCCCCCGGCGGGACCGGTACCGGTGAGGATCAGCCTGCGGACCAGTCCGGGGCGCTCGACCACCAGGGCCTGGGCGATCATGCCGCCGAGGGAGAAGGAGAAGACGTCGATCTCCTCGAACCCGAGGGCCTCGACGAAGGTGGCCGCGTCGGCGGCCATCGCCTCCACGGTGTCGGGGCCCTCACCGGTCGAGGCCCCGACGCCACGGTTGTCGAAGGCGATGACGTGTCGTTCCCCGGCGATGGGATCGACGACGCGCGGGTCCCAGTTGTCCAGGGTCGCGGCCAGGTGCACGAAGAACACGACGGGGACGCCCCCTCTCGGCCCGAGCTCCCGGTAGGCGTAGGTCACCCCGCTCGCGGTGACCGTGCGGGTCGGTGCCTTCGCGTACGAGGTGTTGACCGGCTCGTTGCTGGTGCTGCTCATGATGACCCCTGATGGTGTACGGGCACGCGGTTCTCGACGAGGTGGACGACGTTGTGGAAGGGAGGGTCAGGTGCGGCTGATCACCGCCTTGCCCCGGACTCCTCCCTCGGCCAGCTCCTGGAGGGCCTGGGGGGTCCTTTCGAAGGGGAACACCCTCCCCACGACGGGGCGCAGCTCTCCGGCGTCGACGAGGGCGCTGATCCGGCGCAGCTGGTCACCGTCGGCGCGCATGAACAGGAACTCGTACGTCACACCGAGTTTCCTCGCCTGGCGGCGGATCCTCGCGCTCAGACCGGTGATCGCCAGGCGCAGCAGTGGGTTCAGACCGATCTCGCGGGCGAAGTCAGGGTCGGGTGGTCCGGAGATCCCGATCGCCCTCCCCCCGGGACGGAGCACACGCAGCGACCTCTCCAGGTTCCTGCCGCCCAGGCTGTCCAGGACAAGGTCGTAGCCGTTCAGCACCTGCTCGAAGTCCTGGCTGCGGTAGTCGATGACGGTGTCCGCGCCCAGCTCCCGGACGAAGTCGGCGTTGGCGGCGCTGGCGGTCGTCGCCACGTGCGCGCCGAGGTGTTTGGCGAGCTGGACGGCGATCGACCCGACACCGCCGGCGCCCGCGTGGATGAGGACCCTCTGCCCCGGCCCCACGTCGCCGCGTTCGACGAGTGCCTGCCAGGCGGTGAGCGCGACCAGAGGTAGTGACCCCGCCTCCACGAAGGACAGCGACGAGGGTGCGGGGGCCAGGTCGGTCTCGGCGACGGCGATGCGTTCGGCGAAGGTGCCGATCCGGTCCTTGCCGGGCCGGGCGTACACCCGGTCGCCGGTTGTGAAGCCCCGGACGTCGGCTCCGACGCCGACGACCGTCCCGGCGACGTCGTTGCCCAGGATCAACGGGAACCCGTAGGGCAGGATCTGCTTGAACTCACCGGCGCGGATCTTCTCATCCAGCTGGTTCACCCCGGCGGCCTCCACCCGCACGAGCACGTCGTGATCCCCCACCACCGGTTCGGGGACCTCGGCCTCCCGCAGCTTGTCCTTGTACCTGGTGATGACGAAAGCCTTCATCGGTGTCGCCCCTTCTCCGTGACGTGGTGGCGCGAATCTCCGCGCACCCTGCGAGAGGTCCGTCCCGCCGCATGGAACCCGTGAGGTTCGGAGTGGAGTGGCGTCTCGTCAGCACGGACGCCGTGTAGGTCGGGGCGGTTGCGGTCGCGAGTTCCGTAGCCGTGCGGTGCGCAACGAGCCGGTCTCTCCCGGCCCCTGACCCACGCCACCTTAATGAGTGTTATCAATAATGAGTGTACTCATTTTATGGTCAGGTCAGGGCCACCACCACGACCAGCCTGGTCACGGCCGGTCGTGACCAGCGGTGTCAGCGGACGAGGTCGTGTTCGTGGGCGAAGACGGCGATCTGCACCCGGTCGCGCAGCCGGAGCTTGCGCAGGATCGAGCCCACGTGGGTCTTGATCGTGGACTCGCTGGAGTGGACGCGAGCGGAGATCTCCGCGTTGCTCAGACCGCGTGCGACCGCGTCGAGAACCTCGCGTTCCTTCTCCGTGAGCTGTTCGAACTCCTTGGGCAGAGGTGTGCGGGCCCGGTAGTCACCGTCGAGGAGGGTCGCGAGGTCGTTGGGTGCCAGCACGGCGTTCCCACGGTGGACCGTACGGATCGCGTCGCAGAGCATCGCCGGGGTGGTGCCCTTGAGCAGGAAACCGCTCGCTCCGTAGCGGATCGCCGCGGTGGCGCGTTCGTCGAGGTCGAAGGTGGTGAGCACCACGACCCGTACCGGGTGCTGGCGGCGCGCCACCCGCGCCGGGGCGAAGATCTCCCGGGTCGCGGAGACACCGTCGAGTTCGGGCATCCGCAGGTCCATCAGGACGATGTCCGGCTGGAGCCGGTCGACGGCCAGCACCGCCTCGCGGCCGTCCGCGGCCTGTCCGACCACGTCGAGGTCGGGCTGGGAGTCGATGATGACCGCCACGCCGGTGCGGAACAGGTCCTGGTCGTCGACGATCAGGACCCGGATGGGCGGTGCGGACTCGTTCAACTCTTCCTCACAGCTCGGACGGGGAGCCACGCCCGGGCGACATAGCGTTCCTCTCCGTCGACGGTCGCCCGGCCGAAGCTCAGTCGACCGCCCACGGACTCCAATCGTCGGACCATACCTTGTTGTCCCAGTCCGGGGCCGCCGGGGCCGTCCGGGGCGTCCCGGGCGTCCGGGGCCGCCGTGCCGACCGCGTTCTCGACCTCCAGGTGCAGGCCGTCGTCCCAGCACTGCCCGACCCGCACCCGGGTTCCGCGTCGGCCGTGTTTCAGGGCGTTGGTGAGCATCTCCTGGAGTGCGCGGTAGGCGACCACGTGGATCTCCGGCGGCAGCGGACGGGGGGCTCCGCTGACGGAGGACTCGATGTCGTTGCCCGCGCTCCGGACCCCCTCGATCAGGTCGTTGAGGTCGGTGCTCCCCGGCTCCTCGGCTCCCGAACCGTCACTGGTCGAGCTGAGCACCGAGCGCACGTCGTTCAGGGAACGGCGTGAGGTGGCGGCGATGTTGGCGAGCGTCTCCTGGATCATCCGCTCGTCCTTGAGATCGCGGAACTGGGCCGATTCGGCCTGGGCCAGGATCACCGCGAGGGAGTGGCCCACCACGTCGTGCACGTCCCGGGCGAGCCTGGTCTGCTCGGAACGCAGCCTGGCGATCTCGTCGGAACGGGCGGTCTCCCTCTCCGCCTCCACACGCGCCCGTTGTGAGGCCCGCGCCGAGCGCGTGGTGCGTACGGCCAGCCCGGTCAGCCAGGGCACACCCAGGAGCAGAGCGGCGACCGGAGCGACGAAGAGGTAGTTCGCGACCACCACGGACAGGGCACCCCGCCCGTTCAGAGAGACCAGCCCCAGCTGGTCGAGCACGTGGTTGGTCACGAGCACGGTACCGATCGGGATCGAGGCCAGGCTCGCCCAGAGCACGGACCGGCTGCCCCAGCGGGCGAGGGCGAACGCCACGTAGACGACGGAGAGCTGGGCGGCCAGGATGTCGCCGCCCAGCCACAGCTGTGCCAGGCCCGTCAACCAGACGACCACCAGCGCGGAGGCGCCCTGGTGGCGCGCCAACGCGCACGCCAGTGCCGAACCCGCCGCGATGACGGCCGCCGCGGTGACCATCGACACCCGCGCGTACTGCTGGTACGTGCCCGGATCCAGGGGGATGCTGCGGAGGGGGACGCCCACCCCCGAGTACACGATCATCTCCAGCAGCGTCGGCGCACCCTGAAGACGCGCGACGAGCTCCAGGGCCGCGGCAGCGAGGACGGGCAGGGCCAGCGCCAGGTCGGGCGCGTAGCGGCGAATACGTTTCACACCGATCATGGTGCTCGTTCCGGTAGGCGATGGCGAGTTCATCGCCCGGTCGGTGGTCACACAAACGTGTCGCGGACGGCCACCCCGCCCAGTGCGGCGTCGATCCACGTCTCCAACAGAGCGCGGTATCCCCAGCCCTCGGCCCCGAACATCTTCGGCACCTGCGACTGGTCGGTCATCCCGGGCATGGTGTTCACCTCGTTCAGCACGGGGCCGTCCTCGGTGAGGAAGAAGTCCACCCGGGCCAGGCCCCGGCAGCCCAGGGCCCGGTAGAGCCGTTCGGCGGCCTCCCGCAACGCCGCGTGCTCGTCGTCCTTCATCGCGGGGGAGACCACGAACCGGGCGGACCCGTCGTACTTGGTGGTCGTGTCGAAGAGCCCGTGGTCGAGGAGGATCTCCAACGGCGGGCTGATCCGCAGGTCGCCACCCGGGAGTTCGGCGACGGCCAGGTCGATCTCGCGGCCGGTGACGACGTCCTCGACCAAGGCGCGGTCGTCCAGTTCCAGGGCCTGCTCCAGCGCCGTACGGAGCCCGGCGGCGTCGCGTGCCAGGGACACGCCGTGGCTCGAACCGGCGGCGACCGGCTTGACCACCACCGGGCGGTCGAAGACCGGGGCGTCCGGGTCGGCGCGCGTGACCAGCCGGCCCGGAGCGGTCGCGACACCGACGGCCTCGGCGACGAGCTTGGTCGCCCACTTGTCCATCCCCAGGGCACCGGCGCGCAGCGGTGAGCCCGCGTACGGGACCCCGGCGAGGTCACAGAGCGCGGCCAGGGCACCGTCCTCGCCGCGGGGGCCGTGCACGACCGGCAGGACGACGTCGCAGTCGGCCAGGATCCCCACCGCCCCGGCCAGGCTCCGGGCGACCGACGTGCCCAGCTCGGCGCCGCCCGGGCCGGACCAGAGACCGTCCCGGCGGATGGTCAGCGGGACCACCTCGTACCGGTCCCCGTCGTCCAGGGCGGAGGCGACGGAGGCGGCGGAGGCCAGGGAGACCTCGTGTTCGCTGTTGCGGCCGCCGCCGATCACGGCGACCCTGAGCGGGGTGTTCACGGGAGAGTTCACAGTGTGCTCCTCAGCAGTCGCGGCCCCAGGCCGGTGACGATTTCGTGGGGGATGGTGTCGCTCCAACGGGCCCAGTCCTCGACGGTGGGCTCTCCTTCGCGGCCGGGACCGAAGACCACGGCGCCCGTGCCCGGCCGCACCGGGTCGTCACCGAGGTCGACGACCGCCTGGTCCATGGAGATCCGTCCGCGCAGTCTGCGGCGGCGCCCCCCGACCAGGACCTCGGCCCGCCCGCTGGCGACACGGGGCAGGCCGTCGGCGTAGCCGATCGGGATCAGCCCGAGGTGGGTGGGTCGGTCGGTGACGTCGGAGTGCCCGTAACCGATGCCGGCTCCGGCCGGGACCCGGCGGACCTGGACCACCGGGGCGGTCAGCCGCAGCGCGGGGTTCAGGTCCGTGGTTCCCGAAGGATCGATCCCGACCAGACCGGCGCCCACCCGCACGAGGTCCAGGTGGGTGGTCGCGTCGGTCAGAGCGGCGGCGGTCGACGCCAGGTGCCGCAGTACCGGACGCAACCCGGCGGCCCGGGCGACGTCCAGGCCGTGGAGCAGGGCGCGGCGCCCCGACAGCGTGGTCGGATCACCGGGCCGGTCGGCGCACGGCAGGTGCCCCATGACCGCCAGGACCTCGATCAGCCCGGCGCGTTCCGCGTCACGGGCCCGGGCGCAGAGCTCCGGCCAGTCGCCCGGTGCGGCTCCGTCGCGCGCCATCCCGGTGTCCAGGTGCAGGTGGACACGCACCCGCCGACCGGCCCGGGTGGCGCCGGACACCACGCGGTTCAGGTGCTCGCGACTCGCGACCCCCAGGTCGACGCTGTGCCGGGCGGCCGCGGAGGCGTCGAGGTCCACGGGGTTGAGCCAGCTCAGGACCGGCGCGCTGATCCCGGCACGACGCAGCACCAGGGCCTCGTCCAGCGAGGTCACCCCCAGCCACCGGGCGCCATGGGCGAGCGCGGTGCGAGCCACCGCGACCGAACCGTGGCCGAAGCCGTCGGCCTTCACCACCGCCATGAGGTCCGCGTTCGTGCGCTCGGAGAAGAGCCTGGTGTTGGCCGCCACGGCGTCGGTGCCGGTCTCGAGGTGCGGACGCGTCACGGTGCCCGAAACCGCGGCGGTGCGCGGGACCGTCGCGGCGGTCACGCGGCCACCGGGCGCTCGACCGGCCCGAACAGAGCGTGCGGTGCCCCGGTCGTCAACGCCCAGTAGCGGTCGCCGTAGGACCAGTGCCACCACTCGGTCGGGTAGTTCACCAGCCCTTCCCGGCCCAGGACGGCGGCGAGCAGGGACCGGTTGGCCCGAGCCCGTTCGTCGACGTCCGCGTCGAACCAGCAGGCGCCCGCGCTCTCCTCAGGTGTGGCGTCGACCGGCGACCCCAGGGGCAGTTCGCGGTCGTGCGCGTCGACGAGTGTGAGATCGACAGCGGCCCCGGCCACGTGCGGAGCGACCCCGATCGGGGACACGAAGCGGCTCGACAGTCGGCGCACCTCGGCCTCGTCCGCGTCCGGATGGCTCTCGCGCACCTGCGTGGTGTGCCTGTCGATGATCTCCTGCTGGTCGGCGAGGCTGCGGTGGCCCTCGACCAGCTTCAGGTCGACACCCGCAGGCAGGTTCCGGCGGGCCCGCACGAGCCGCTCGGCCAGGGGACGCCTCACCAGGACCAGGGGTGCGAATTCGACCGCGACCAGGTCGCTGCCGTCGTCGCGCACCGGGACGCCCGCGACTCGGGGATCGGAGAGAAGAATCGTCATGGCCACGACACTAGGAACGCGCGGTGCGGCCGGACCTCCCCCTGAGGTACCGGTCGAACCGCCTCAGGTACCGGAGCGGTCAGACCCCGGACGTTCGACGACACCCGCTCCGCCTCCCCGGTGATCAGGGGGTGGTGTCCCGAGGCGGCGGGAGTTCCCGGCCCGTGCGGACTTGCCGGGCCGCCTCGCGGGGCCCGAGGATGGGTCCCTGTGTGCGCGGCCCGGCTCCCACCGGGCCGTACCAACGGGAAGAGACAGGTGCCATGACCGCATTGACGACCTCCAGCCGCGTGGACGACATCCTCCGGCGGAGCGCGGCCAGAACCCCCGCGAACACCGCCCTGGTCTTCGCCGACCGTGAGTGGACCTACGCCGGGCTCGACGACGCGGTCACCCGGGCCGCCGCGCGCCTGCTGGCGACGGGCGCGGTCAAGGGCGACCGCGTCGCGGCCTACGGAAGGAACTCCGACGCTTACCTGATCGGGTTCCTGGCCTGCGCGCGGGCCGGCCTGGTGCACGTGCCCATCAACTTCGCCCTCCAGGGCGTGGAGCTGGCCTACCTGCTGGAGCAGTCCGGCAGCACGGTGGCCCTGGTGGACCCCTCGCTACGGGCGGCGGTGGACGCCCTGCGCACCGAGACCGGGGTGGAGCAGGTGCTGGAGCTGCGCGACGCCCCCGGCTCACTGCTGGAGGAGGCCTCGGCGGGGCCGGTGCCCGAACTGGACGCGGAGGTGGCCGACACCGACCTCGTCCAGCTCCTGTACACCTCCGGCACCACGTCCAGACCCAAGGGCGCCATGATGACCCACCGCGCCCTGGTACATGAGTACCTGTCGTGCCTGGTGGGGCTGGACCTCGACGCCGGGGACAACCCCCTGCACGCCATGCCCCTCTACCATTCGGCACAGCTGCACGTGTTCCTGATGCCGTGGCTGGCGGTGGGCGCCCGCAACACCCTGGTGGAGGCGCCCGACCCCGCGGACCTGCTGAACCGGATCGAGGCCGACGGGCACGGGGCCTTCTTCGCCGCCCCCACACTGTGGGTGGCGATGGCCAACCACCCCTCGTTCGACGACCGCGACCTGTCCAGCCTGCGCAAGGCCTACTACGGGGCCTCCATCATGCCCGGGCCGGTCCTGGACCGGCTCCGCTCCGCCCTGCCCGACCTGGGCTTCTACAACTGCTTCGGGCAGAGTGAGATCGGCCCGCTGGCCACGGTGCTGCGCCCCGAGGACCACGCCGACCGGCCCGCCTCGGCCGGACGCTCCACCCTGTTCGTGGAGCTGCGCGTGGTGGACGAGCACGGCGCGGAGGTCGCGCCGGGCGAGCTCGGTGAGGTGGTCTACCGGTCGCCGCAGCTGTGCCTCGGGTACTGGGACAAGCCCGAGGAGACCGAGGAGGCGTTCCGGGACGGGTGGTTCCACTCCGGTGACCTGGTGCGCGCCGACGCCGAGGGGTACATCGAGGTGGTCGACCGGATCAAGGACGTCATCAACACCGGCGGGGTGCTGGTGGCCTCGCGGGAGATCGAGGACGTGTTGTTCGCGCACCCCGGGGTGGCCGAGGCCGCGGTGGTCGGGACGGCCGACGAGAAGTGGATCGAGGCGGTGACGGCCTACGTGGTGCCCGCGGCGGACGCCGACACCGAGGCGCTGCCGGAGCTCCTGGTGAAGCACGTGCGCCAGCACCTGGCGCCGTTCAAGGTGCCCAAGACGGTGCGGTTGGTCAGCGAGCTGCCCCGCAACGCCTCGGGCAAGATCCTCAAGCGCGAACTCCGCGACCGCCCGGCCTCGACGGCCCAGCACCGGTGATCACCTCCCTGGTGAAATTCGTGCGATGGACAGACGGCGAGCCGCACACACCGCCCCGGTCTTCCAGGCAGAAGGGAAGGATCGGCAATGGGTGAAGGAGTGCGTAACTCCTTTTCCGGAGACAACAGCGGCTACCTCATTCAGGCTCAGAACGTCCGCCTGGACATGGCGAACAACGAGGTGCACCAGGCCCGTAGGAGGCTGGCGGAGGTCGTGCTGCAACTGTTCGACGGCCCGTCGGTACTCCGGACCGGAGCCCTCGACGAGCTTGAGGCCTTGGGATGCGGTTTCCCTGATCTCAGGCAGGCGGTCGTGGACGCCCTGTGCGCGTTCCTGCGTGACTGGTCGAGGACGGACGCTGGGCAGGCATGCGGGAAGGCCCAGGAGATCCTGAGCCGGAGGCTGTCCGCACATGACTTCCACCAGGGGCGGTGTTCGCGCGACGAACTGGAACTGTGGCGGGACGTGCGACTCGACCTGAGGGGTGCGCTGCTTCGGGACTTCTCCTTCATGGACGCCGAGCTCGACCAGGCCGACTTCAGCGAGGTCGAGTTCCACGGGGACACGACGATGTTGGGGATGCGGGTCTGGAACCACGCCCGGTTCGATGGTGCCGTCTTCCAGGGGTTCGTGAGCTTGCGTAATTCGAGCTTTCGACAGACGGTCACCTTCACGCGGGCGACCTTCGAGGATGTGCTGTTGTTTCACAAGTCCACGTTCGAGTGCGCAGCGGACTTCGAAGGGGCGGTTTTCCGGGCGAAGGCGTCCTTCCTGTCCGCGTCCTTTGCGGGGGACGCACGCTTCACCCGTGCGGTCTTCCACCGGGACGCCCAGTTCGAGACGGCCGAGTTCAGGCTTGAGGCGGTCTTCGCGAACGTGGACTTCCGATCGGAGATCTCGTTCGAGCGAGCGGTCTTCCATGATCTGGCCGACTTCACCGGAGTGGACGGATCCAGGGGGTTCTGCTTCTCCCAGGCCACGCTGCCCGCGTACCCGCACCACCGGGTTCCCCTGGGATGGGCCCTGCGGGAACACCAAGGTGCGGGGTACATCCTGCCCATGGACGAAGAGGTGGACCTCCCGGAGGGAGGGGGACGTCCGCGCCCCCGCCGGTCAGCGGGGTGGTTCGACCAGGAGGGCGGGCTGGTCGGGCCGTCCCGCCAGGGCTGATCGGACGCGGTCCGCGATCCAGTCGGGGCACCGGCCCGCTCCTCGCCCGAAGGGAGGGGCGCGGGCGGTCGCCGTACCGCGACCGCCGAGCCGTTCCCACATCACGACGGCGGACGCTGAGGCGGGGACCAGCTGGACGGCGACCGGGTTCAGGGCCTTCATCCGCCAGTGCGTCGAATCGGCGGAGCGCGTTGGTGCGTCCAACTCGCCACCTTGAGAGCGGTGTTCACCACTCCACGCGTGGCCAGCCGGGGGAGGGGCGCAGCGGTTCCGCGTGGTGTGGCAGGGATCCTCCCGGCGTGCTTCGGGGCCGTGGGACCGGGCGGACGGTGCCTGGTTCCCACGGCCCTTCGGTCACCCCTCCGTGACCGCTCCCTGGAGGGCCTTCCACGCCTCGACCACGTGGTGGTCGCGGGTGAACGTCCCTCCCGTGGCGAAGCGGAGGAACACCTGCCCGTCCCGTTCGGAGTGGGTCAGGAACGTCGTCCCCTCGGTGTTGACGGTCTCCATGAGCCGGTGCTGTGCCTCGTTGGTCGCGCCGTCCGCCGTCAGGCGGAAGCACACGAGCCCCAGACACGGGTCCCGGGTCAGCTCGAACCGGTCGTCGGCGCGGACCAGGTCCGCGAACATCCGGGCGTGTTCGACGCCGACGCGCACGTGACCCCGGAGGCCCTCGACGCCGTACCAGCGCAGCACCGACCACAGCTTCAGGGCGCGGAAGCGCCGCCCGAGCGGGATCTGCCAGTGCCGGAAGTCGGTCACCCGTCCGGAGTCCGACGCGGTGTTGCGCAGGTACTCCGGCAGCACGCTGAGCGCGCCGGTGAGGGCGTCGTGGTCGGCCACCCAGAACAGGTCGCAGTCGAAGTTGGTCAGCAGCCACTTGTGCGGGTTCGTGCAGTACGAGTCCGCGTACTCGACCCCGGCGTTGACCCAGCGCAGGTCCTCGCACACCCCGGCCACCCCGGCGTACGCGGCGTCGACGTGCAGCCACACGTCGTGGTTCCGGCAGACGGCCCCGACCTCCTCCAGCGGGTCGAAGGCCAGGGCGGAGGTCGTACCGCGTGTGGCCACGGCCATCAGCGGTGTGACCCCGTTGCCCAGGTCCGCCTCGATCCGAGCGCGCAGCTCCTCCGGGAGCATGGCGCCGTCCGCACCGGTGGCGACGGTGCGCACCGACCCCAGGCCCAGGCCCGCGATGACGGCGGCCTTCGTCGCGGCGGAGTGGGTCTCGCTCGTGAGGTACACCGCGTAGCGCTGACCGCCGGTCCCGACCTCACGGCTGCGACCCCCGGTGGCCCGCTGCAACGCGGCCAGGACCGCCACCAGCACGGCGCTGGAGGCGGTGTCCTGGATGACGCCCCCGTCGCGGAACCGTTCCGGCAGTCCGAGGGTCCGCCGCATCCACTCCAGCATGTGCTGTTCGACCTCGGTGCACGCCGGACTGGTGTTCCAGTTCATGCCCTGCACGCCGAGACCAGAGGCGAGGAGGTCCCCCAGGACGGCGGGGCCGGAGGCGTTGGCCGGGAAGTAGCCAAAGAACCGCGGGTGCTGCCAGTGCAGGAGCGCCGGTGCGACCACGTCCTCCATGTCGCGGAGGAAGCGGTCGAAGGGCTCACCCGACTCGGGCGGGTCCTGGGGGAGCCGCTCCCGCACGGAGCCGGGCTCCACCGGAGCGGCGACCGGTCGGCTCTCCAGGCTCTCCCAGTAGTCGGCGATCCAGTCGATCGTCCGGTACCCGTGCTCGCGGAACTCCTGCGGGCTCATGTGCGGGTCGTTCACAGCAGCGGCTCCTTGAGATGGCGGGCCAGGTAGCGCACCCCGTCGGTGCCTCCCGTGCCGGGCACGTCACCGATGATCCTCTTCGCGACGCCGTAGTGGGTGTGCTTCCACCGCGCCCACTGCTCGTTCACGGCCTCGACACCCCGCAGGTGTCGTTCGTCGGTCACGGTCTTGCGGAGCGTGTCCCCCAGGGAGGGGGCCGGTGCGGGGACCGCGTCGAGACCGACGGCTCCGACGGTCTCCGGGCGCACCCCGGCCGTGCCCCGGCAGCGGCGCTCCAGCCGGGCGAAACCCTCCGACTGCAACGCGCCGGTACCGGCGGTGGCCGCGCGGATGGTCGCGAACTGGCCCGGGTCGATCAGCGCGACGAGGCGGAAGCAGCGACGGGCGTGGGCGAGGGCGTCGGTGATCCCCGCCAGCGGCGTCTCCAGGGAGGACGTCTCGTTGGCCCGTGCGGCCTCGTGGGCCGCGTCGGCGTACTCGGCCGCCAGGACGGCGAGCAGTTCCATGACCTGCACGGAGCGGATGAACAGCGGCTCGTCCGGCTCCCGGGTCGCCACCGGCACGGTGCCCTCCACCAGGAGGGCGAGCGTCGGGGGCAGCCCCGCGCCGCCTCCCGACAGCAGCCGGTTGCACCGCCGCACGGCCTCCGGAGGCGACTCCAGGTGCACACTGTCGTGGGCCCCGGTCCAGCCGGGCGCGGGGGTCAGGCCCTGTGCGAACCTCGCCGCGGCGACCAGGAGCGAGCGCCGTCGGCCGTCGTCGCCCTCGCGCAGGCCGCGCCGGAGTTCGTGACGGATCATGTCGGCGGCCAGCAGCGCGGAGATCCGGGTCAGGCGGTCGGGGAGGTCGCCCAGTCGGCACCACCGCTCCAGCAGGGTCGTCATCGTGTAGGCGCCGTAGGAGGGTGCGCCGCGCGCACGGCTGGTCAGGCACTCCAACCACAGGGTGGTCACCCACTCCGGGCCTCCCGGCGCGGGGTCCCTCTTGCGTCCCTGTTCCCAGGCGTGGACCAGCAGGTCGTTCAGTGCGTGGGGGAGTTGGTTGATCCCGTGTGCGCGGACCGCCTCGACGACGGCCCGGTGGGGGAACTCGTACGACGCGGACGGGCGGCCCCGGAGAACCCAGGTCTCCAGGGCGCGCCGCGCGCTCTCACTGACGGTGGTCATGGTTGGGGATCTCTCCAGACGGGGTGCGGCCCCGGCTCCTCCGGGGTCCGCACCCGATCACGTGGTCGGAAACCGTGGCGGAGCCACACGCCCCGCCACGTACTGGCTTCGGCGTGTCCGCCTGGTCCCGGTACTGTCGCCGCTCACTCCGGTTGGTAGAGGCGACCGTCGGACCAGAGGGTCGCGACACCGCCCCACGCGGCGGCCGAGGCCACGTCGGGGAAGAAGCCCCGCCCCTTGTGGTTGGCGCTGGTGTTGCAGAGCAGGGGGATGCCCGACAGGCGCTCGTAGGCGGTCAGCAACCGGTGCACCAGGGGGGACTGCTCCTCGTTGACGGTCTGGAGGCGGGCGGTGCCGTCCAGGTGCACGATCGCGGGGACCTTGTCCGCCCAGCCGGGGCGGGTGCCGTGGTCGAAGATCATGTAGGGGTCCGGTGTCCCGGGCGAGAAGATCTCCGGCGCCCGGTGCTCCAGGCAGACGGGGGCGACGGGGCGGTAGTCCTCACGGTCCTTGACCCGGTTGAGCACCTTCTTCATCGAGGCGTCCGTGGCGGGCGCGAGGATGCTGCGGTGCCCCAGGGCCCGGGGGCCCAGTTCGGCCCGGCCGCTGAGCACGATCACCGGCTCACCGTGTTCGTGCAGGATCCGGGCGAGCTCGTCGACGTCGCAGGGACGGGAGACGTAGCCCGGGGGGTCCGCCTCCGCGGGCCGCACCCGCGGCCCCTGGTAGACGCCCCACTCCAGGGCCGGGCGTCCGCTGTGCAGCGCCCACTCCACGCTCGCGGCCCCCAGGGCCGCACCCGAGTCGTTGGGGAAGGGCGGGACCCACACGTGCTCGAACAGGCCGCAGGAGCGCAACAGGCTGTTCCACTTGATGTTCAGCGCGCACCCTCCCGCCAGGACGAGGCGCGGCGGCAGGCCGGCCCCGTCCATCCGGGCGGCGAGCGCCCCACGGAGCCGGCGTCCGAGGTAGCCCTGGAAGGTGGCGATCAGGTCGGCGTCGCTCGCGCCGCTCCAGCGCGCGCCGCCCTCCTCCGTGAGGGCCCGGGCGAGGTCGTCCCCGTTGGTGAAGGACAGGTCGAGTCCGCCGAGGATCCGGTCCAGCACGTCGTCGTACCGGGATTCGTCGGTGCCCAGGGCGGCGTAGGCCATGGCCTTCCCGGCCACGTCCAGGTTGCGGGGCATGGCGTGCCGTGCCGCGTCGGTCCGGTCGTCGGGTGAGTGGAACGGCGGCAGGGCGGCGCAGAAGTCCGCGAACGCGGAACCGTAGAGCGGGAACAGCTCGCCCAGACGGGTCACGCGCAGGGGCTCGGGCTCCACGTGGTAGAGCACCGGGGTCATGCCGCCGTCCCAGACCAGCACCAGGGAGTCCTCGCCCCGGCCGGGGAAGGGGCTCGCGGCGTAGGCGCCCATGAGGTGCTGCGCCGAGTGGTGGTAGCTGGTGTACTCGTACTCCCGCCCGCCCAGGGGCAGGCCACGGAAGCGGTGGACGTCGAGCACGTGCGTGTCGGGCCCCTCGATGTAGGGGGCGACGGGCAGCCGCAGGGCGCGGCCGCCGTCGGTCACGTGCTCCAGGACGGGGGCGCCCTGGTCCTGGCCCAGCGGGGCGAACCAGCCGTCGACGACGAACCGGTCGACGTCCGCGACGGCCACGCCCTCCTCCGCGAGGACGTCCGCCACCGTCTCCAACCGGTCCAGCGGCTGGAAGCGCCGGTTGTTGTCCAGCTTCTCGGCCTCCACCGACGTGACGAGCCTGCCGTCCTCGATCAGCGCCAGACCGCCGTCGTGGGTGAGTTTCAGTCCGCAGACGAGCATCCGATCACTCCTCTCCCGCGCGGGTGAGCACCCAGGTCGCGTAGCGGGTGGACTCGTTGACCGGCCGGGGCGAGTAGTTCTCGTAGACCCGGGCGTCGGGGAACCCGGCGGCGTGGGCCTGGGCGCGGATGTCGTCGTCCTCGATCGCGTAGAGCCGGTGCACCTCGCGGGTCCCCGTGTAGGAGCCGTCGCCCTCACGGGTGAACTGCGAGTAGTGCAGGTCGCAGTAGGTGGTGTCGGGTTCGCTGGTGAAGTCCCAGATGAACGCCAGGTCGCCCTGGTCTCCGGCCCACATGCGGTTGCCCCAGTGCCCCTTGAGCAGGGCCGCGGTCTCGATGTCGAAGACGAAGACCCCGCCCGGCGGCAGGACCGCCGCCACGGCGCGGAAGGTCGCGCCCAGCGTCGCCGGGTCGGGCTGGTAGTTGAAGGCCGCGGCGGTGCACACCACCGCGTCGGCGCCCTCGGGCAGCGCGTCCGGCAGTTCGATCTGCCGGAAGTCGGCCCGGTCGCCCAGACGCGCCTTGGCCAGGGCCAGCATCGTCTCGGACCGGTCCACGGCGGTCACCTCGTAGCCGCGCTCGACGAGCTGCCGCGTCATGAGCCCCGTGCCGCAGCACAGCTCCAGGACCCGGCGCACCCTCTGCGCGCGCTCGACCCACACGTCCTCGATGAAGTCGGCCATCTGCTGCCTGGGTGACTCGCCCCACTGGGTGATGGCGTAGTCCACGAGGCGGTCGTACACGTCGGCCGTCGCCGCGTACGGTTCCGGAAGGTCCACTTGCGGTTGTCCCTGCATCACAAAACTCCCCTGGTGTCCGGTCAGTCGCGGAGGAAGGCCCACGTCTCGTACAGAGTCCGCTCGTGCGCGGGCGCGTTGGTGTAGTTGTCCAGCGTGCCCGTGTGCGTGAGGCCCGCCCGTTGGGCGCTGCGGCGGATCACCGCCGGGTCGAGCACGTAGAGACGGTGCCTCTCCCGGGTGCGCACGTACGTGTCGGACCCGGGGCCGCCCTGGCGGAGGAACTGGGTGTAGTAGGCGTCGCTGTACTCGTCGGTGGGGTTGGTGAACTCCCAGACGAAGGCGAAGTCGTCCTGGTCCTCCGCCCAGACCTGCCGCCCGGCGTGTTCGGTCAGCATGTGCCGGGAGAGGATGTCGAAGACGAAGGTGCCGCCCGGGCGCAGGACCCGGTGGACCCCCGCGAAGACGGCGCTCAGGTCCTCCTCGCTGGCCGTGTAGTTCAGGGCCGCTCCCGTGGAGCAGACCGCGTCCACGCTGGCGGGCCGCAGCGGGATCTCCGGCAGCGCGGCCCGCACCAGCTGGGGTTCGTCCGCCAGCCGCTGGCGCGCGTAGCCGAGCATCTCGGGGGACTGGTCGAGCCCGGTCACGGTGTGGCCCGCGCGGGCGAGTTCCGCGAGGACGCTGCCGGTTCCGCAGCAGAGGTCCAGGACGTGCCGGACCTCCCCGCCCTGCTTCGCCCACCAGTCCCGGAGGAAGGCCACCCGTTCGGGGACCGGTTTCTCGTGCCAGTTGTCGACGATCCAGTCGTCCAGGCGGTCGTAGATGTCGGCGATGGACCCGTACATGGGCGCGTAGTCGTGTGGTGGAGTCATGCGTTGTGTCCTCTCTGCGTGCTCAGGCGAAGGCCGCCCGGAGCGCACGAACGGCGTGGCCCCGCAGGTCAGCGGCGCGTGGAGCGATTCCGTCGAGGTGCATGGCGCAGTGGATGAGGCCCGGACAGCGGACGAGGGTGGTCGGCACCCCCGCCGCGGCCGTGCGCGCCGCGAAGTGTTCGCCCTCGTCCCGCAGCGGGTCGTACTCGACGGTGATGACGGTGGTCGGCGGGGCCCCGGTCAGGTCGTCGACGAACGCGGGGGCGGCCTGCCAGGGCACCTCGTGCAGCGGGCCCTCCGGCCGGTCGAGGTAGGTGCGCCAGCACCGCTCCATCATCGAGGCGGTGTTCTGGTGGCCCTCCGCGAACTCCCGGTAGGACGCGCTGTCCATCCGGGGGTCGATCGCCGGGTTGATCAGCAGCTGGTGCCCGACGCGTGTGCCGGAGCCCCGGAAGGTCAGGGCGACGACCGCCGCGAGGTTGGCCCCCGCGCTGTCGCCCGCGACCACGAGCCGTTCCGGGTCCGCGTCCAGCTCCCCGGCGTTCTCGTACATCCAGGCGGTCACGGCCTCGGCGTCGCGCCGGGCGGCGGGGTAGGGGTGCTCCGGGGCGAGGCGGTAGCCCACGTTCGCCACCACGACACCCGCCTCGGCGGCGAGGGAGCGCAGCGGGGGCTCCATGTAGTCGATGCCGCCCGACATCCAGCCGCCTCCGTGGAAGTACACCACCAGCGGCAGGGGGATCCCGGGTTCCGGGTGGTAGACGCGGAAGGGCACCGGGCCCCAGGGCGAGGGGACCGCGCCGTCCCGCGTGTGGACGTCCCGAGCGGCGGGTGCGCAGAACGAGGTCATCGCCTCCACCGCGGCGCGGAACTCCGCCAGGGTGAGGTCGTCGGGTGACGGGGAGTCGTTGACGGGATCGAGAAAGAACTGCTTCACCTGTGGGTCGAGCGCCACCGATCACTCTTTCTTCTTTGGGGGGAAGAATTCACCCGGGCGTTACCTGGGCGCACGCGGAAAGCGCGTCAGGAGGTTGCCGCGTACGCGCCGAGTGGGTTTCTCCCAACTGTTTCCGCGTCCCGCCAGGATCCGGAATCCGGTGGGCTGCAAAGACAGTTCCACGGCGCGCGCCCGCTCCGCCACAGGGAGGTCGACGATTCTCCTGCGCAGTTCTGGGTCGTCGAAGAGTTCCTCGGGTCGTACCGTCTCGACCTGACCGGCGGGGATATCGTCCGTGCCGTCGAGGTCCAGGTACGGTGCTCCGCGCGGACCGTAAACACGATCGGCGGCCACCCATTCCATACCGAGTCCGTCAAGAAGTCCCGGAAGGTCTCCGAAACGCAGGGTGTGCACGACCGGATTGAGATAGGCGTCCGCGTCGAAGACGTCCTGTTCCTCGGGGTCCAGGGCCGATCCCGCCCACGCCCCCGGCATGCCGTAGGCGTCGAGGGACAGCGAGAGGCCCAGGGCGCGCACCACACCCAGTCCCCGGGCGGCCCCGTCGTCGGCGGGGGAGAGGAGCTGGACGAGCTCGCGGTCCCGCATGCGCTGGGCCTCACCGACGTCGTTGTACAACCACAGGTGCAGCAGGCCGTCCTCGGAGAGGTGGCGGCACAGCCACTCCAGGCCCGCGCGCGGGTCCGGCAGGTGGTGGACGACGCCGTAGCTGTAGATGAGGTCGAAGCGCTGGTCGAGCGCGGTGTGGGGCATGGCCCCGTCGACGATGTCGAGGTTGGTGACGCCGTGGTCGTCGGCCAGGCGCCGGGCGATGGCGCGGGAGGCTCCGGAGGGCTCCAGCCCGACGAAGCGGACCTTCGGGTGGGCCTTGGCGAGCCCGACGAGGGTGTGCCCCGTGCCGCAGCCGGCGTCGAGGACGCTCCACCCGTCCCGCAGTCCGCCCTCGACCACGAGGGGGAGCTCGTCCGCGACGACGCTGATCAGCGGCCGGTCCGCGCCCGGTGAGGGGAAAGGGAAGTCTTCGTAAAGGCGCTGCGTCGCACTCGTCACCACAAGGTTCTCCTGAAATCGACAGCAACAAACACCAGCCCGTCCCGCGTGGGGGTGACGGGGACGAACTCATTGCGCAGCTCCGTGGGCCTTCCCGTGGCCCGGAGTATAAAACTCGCTGAGTGTCCTTTGTTGAAATCATCCGAGGGGGATGTGCCCCCCCAGGGGGTCATTCATTAGCACTCGCGAGGGGAGGGGTGTTCATGGCCGACTTTCGCCGAACGTGAACTCCCACTGTGCGCGGTGTGACACTCGAGTGAGTGGACTTCAGTTAAACCAAGAACTCAGCGGGTGTCAAGATGCTCACGGAAAGTGCCAGTTGAACGCGTCAATGGGGTCGGGATTGGCGGATTTGATTCAAGTGGTCAAGGCGGGGCGGCGGATTAAAGGGGCGCCTACCAGTGGAATTATGCTGCGAGTCTCTAGTCATCCTGTGATCCCATGTTTCTTGGGATAAAGAAAGAGTCGGAGTTTGTTTGGGTGCGGTTCTGTTTCGCACGCGGGAGATGAGGTGGACGACGGCCCGTGGGAAACATGGTGCGTATGTGACGGAGTCCGCCCGGTGGTGTCGGTGAGTCCAGGTGTGAGCTGGGAGCGCGACGCGGCCCGGGGCGCACACCGCGCATACCCCCCTAAGGGGCGATTTCCCCTATGGTTGGGGCGAACGGCTTCTGGCTGGGAGCGATCGCCGTCCGAGACGTGCGGAGACCGCCCGGCCGCACGGCGCGACCCCCTGCGTGTAGAGGTAGATGCTCCCATGTCCGACGCCCCCACCCAGCCCACCTCCGACGGCTTCGGCCGGCCTTCCCCCATCGACACCACCCGGACCCACTCGGCCCGGATCTGGAACTACTGGATGGGAGGCAAGGACCACTACCCGATCGACCGCGTCGCGGGCGACCAGGTGGCGGAGTCCTTCCCCGAGATCGTCGACCTGGCCCGCACCAGCCGGGAGTTCCTCAACCGCGTCGTCACCCACCTGACGCGGGAGGCGGGGATCCGCCAGTTCCTCGACATCGGGACCGGCATGCCCACCGCCAACAACACCCACGAGGTCGCCCAGGGGATCGCTCCCGAGTGCCGCGTCGTCTACGTGGACAACGACCCGCTCGTGCTCGCGCACGCGCGCGCCCTTCTCGTGGGGACCCCCGAGGGCGTCACCGACTACGTCGACGCCGACCTGCGCGACCCCGGGGCGATCCTGGAGCGGGCCGCCGCGACCCTGGACTTCGACCAGCCCGTCGCGCTCATGCTGATGGGCGTGCTCGGCCACATCCCGGACGAGGACCTCCAGCCGATCGTCCGGACGCTGGTGGACGCGCTGCCCTCCGGCAGCTACCTGGCCAGTTACGACGGCACCAACACCAGCGAGGCCTACAACGAGGCCATCGAGGCGGGCAACAAGCACGGAGACGACCCCTACCTCCTGCGCAGCCCGGAGGCGCTCGCCGCCCGCTTCGACGGGCTGGACCTGCTGGAGCCCGGTGTGGTCCCGTGCCCCAGGTGGCGTCCGCTGGCGGGGGAGCTCAGCGCCCGGCGCGGCCTGGACCAGTACGGCGGCGTGGCCCGCAAGCCCTGAGGACGGGGCGGTGCCGGTGACGGCCCGCCCGGAGGCGCCCCGGGGAGGGGCGCCCCGGGGGTCAGGGGGTCAGGTGCCGCCAGCGGACCGGGTCGCGCTGGTCACGGAGGTCGGCGCTCCGGGGCAGGTCCCCGCGGTCGGCGCACTCCAGGACCAGCATCTCCTCGTCCCCGGGGTCGAACGCGTACTCCACCCGTTCCACCCGCGAGGGCACCCCGCACTCGGCCAGGAACTCCCGCGTCCGGTCCAGCTGCGGGTAGCGCGTGAAGTCGGCGTGCTGGAACAGCGGGTACAGCCGCACCTCCCAGCGGGACAGGCGCACCAGCTCCAGCAGCGCCTCCCGGTGGAACTCCTCGTCCAGCTGCCTTCCGTAGGAGAACAGCAGGTGTGAGCTGAGCACCAGGTCGAAGGAACTGTCGGGGAAGGGCAGATCGGGCAGGGAACCCTCGACGTAGCGCTCGGGGTGCGCGGTGACGTCCGCGCCGAACCGGCGCGCCGACTCCGAGCGCAGCCGCGTGTACTGCTCGGGGTCCTCGAACCACGTCCACACGAAGTCCGACTCGTGTTCGAGGAGGTCGGCGTGTTTGTGCTCGTTCTCCAACAGGGCCAGCTCGGCCAGTTTGCCCCGGTCGACGCCGTACTCGGGGTCCACCGCCGTGACGTCCGCGCCCCGGGCGCGGGCCTCGGCGGTGAAGCTCGCGGCACCGCCCGGACAGTCGAGGATCCGCAACGACAGGTCGTGGTCCGAGAGCGTGAACATGGACCGGTACTCCGCGAAGTTCCGCGCGCTGACGAACATCCGCTCACCCCCGCCCGACGAAGGGCATCGACGTGGGCAGCACCGTCAGGTACTGCACGTTCGTTCCCGGCGGCATCGACGCCATGAAGAGCACCGCCTCCACGAAGCGGTCCAGGGGGATCGTCTGTTCCACGGCTGTCCTTCCGTCGGCCTGTCTGGCCGGGGGCTGCGCTCTTCCGTCCGAGGGTTCCACGTTGCCGACGTCGATCTGTCCGCAGGCGATGTCGTGCTCGCGTCCGTCCAGGGACAGCGCCTTCGTCAGACCGAGGACCGCGTGCTTGGCCGTGGTGTAGGCGACGGCGTTGGGCCTGGGCGCGTGGGCGGAGGGCGCTCCGTTGTTGATGATGCGCCCGCCCCGGGGCGACTGCTCCCGCATCGCGCGGAACGCCTCCTGGGCGCACAGGAACGTACCGGTCACCGTGGTGTCCATGATCCGGGTCCAGTCCTCGAACCGGATGTCCTGCACCGGTACCCGGGGGACCGCCGCCCCCGCGTTGTTGAACAGCAGGTCCACCCGGCCGAACCGCTCCCGCACGGCGGCGAACAGCGCCGCCACCTCCTCGGGGCGCCCGATGTCGGTCGGGACGGTCAGCATCCGGTGACCGTCCCCGCCCGCGAGGGAGACCGTCTCCTCCAGCGCCTCCTTGCGGCGCCCGGCGATCGCCACGGACCAGCCGTCCGACAGCAGGGCGAGCGCCGCCGCGCGGCCCAGCCCGCTGCCGCCGCCGGTGACCACGGCGACCCCGCGTTCCGGGGCGGTCCCGCTCATCGCGCACCCGCGCTCATCCAGGCCCGCAGCACGCGGCGGCTCCCGGGGCCGGACACGTCCACGTAGGGCGACCGCCCGTGCAGGACCCGCGAGTTGCGGATGACCAGCAGGTCACCGGCGTCGAGCAGGAGCTGGAAGGCGATCTCCGGCCGGTACAGGACCTCGTCGAGGACGTCCAGGGCCTCCCACTGGCGCTCGCTGAGCGGCGGCCCGCCCCGTTCCGGCGAGGTGCGCACGGTGCGGGTCTGGTAGTAGCAGCCCACGGTCCCGTCCTCCTGGGTGAACAGGATCGGGGAGACGATCACCTGCTGTCCGGCCCGGCCGGTGCGGTCGAAGGTCCAGTCCTCCTCCAGCGTGGCGAGCACGTCCGGACGCTCCTGGCCGATGATGCTCCGCACGTGGCGGGCGCTGGCGAGCTTGGTGTACCCGCCGCCCCGGACGGCCGGCTGAAGGCACAGCAGCACCAGGAGGTCACAGGTGTCGCAGTGGAACCCGAGCTCGGTGTTGCCGTCACCGTCCTGGTCCCGGAGCACCCGCCACAGGGCGCCCTCGGCGTTCTGGGGGATGATCTCACCGAAGTCCCGCAGCACGAAGGAGAGGGCGGCGATGATGTCGTCCTCGTCCGCCGCCGGGTCGATCAGGTTCGGCACGTGGGCGAAACCCACCGACCGGATGCTCTCCGCGCTGAACGAGCGCAGCCGCTCGCGCACCGGGGAGGCCGCCTCCCACCGCTCGGCCCGGGCGTCCCGCCACAACAGCCCGCGCTCCTGGTCGGTGATCGGCATCGACCACAGGTCGCGACGGGTGTCCAGGGTCGTGCTTCCCCAACCGATCTCGGTCGTGGTGTTCTCGGTCATCTCGTGGTCCGTTCCCTTCGTCGTGGGATTCACTGGGGCGGTTCGGGGAGGAACCCGACGTCCGTGGCCCAGGCCATGGCCGCCGACCACCACTCGCGGGTCGGCGGCGCGAAGCGCACACCGACGCGGTCGAGCGCGGACGTCGTGTGCGAGCTGTCGACCACCACGTTGCGGGATCCCAACTGGGACCAGGCGGAGGCCAGCCGGGCGGCGGTCGGATGGGTCCGCTCCACCCGGGACAGCGCCGCGCCGAACGCGTGGTCGTCGGTGAGTTCGACCGGGTGGCCGAGGGCCACCAGCCAGGCCACCAGCTCGTCGTGCGGCACCGTGTAGGGGGACTCCACGTGGTACACGCCCGGCGCCGCGTGGGCGTGCGTCACCATCGCCGCGATCCCGGCCGCCACCGTGTCCACGTGGGAGAACGCGAACGACTCCGAGGGGCGGCTCGGCGCCGCCCCGGCCAGTACGTAGCCGCGCACCAGCTGGTAGATCCGGTTGTCCTCCACGTTGCGCTGGAAGGCACCCGTCCGACTGTGCGCCGCGACGTGGCCGCTGCGGTGGACGTAGCACTGGCGGCCCGAGGCGGCCCAGGCGCGGACCTCCTCCTCCGCCGTGAACTTCGTCCGCTCGTAGGGGGTGCGGAACCGCTGTCCGATCCGCAGGTCGGCCTCGCTGAACCGGCGCGGGACACCGTCGACGCCCCCCGCGACCGCGAGCGTCGACAGGTGGTGCAGGCGGGCGCCGGGCACCTCCGCGTCGATCCACGCGAGCAGGCGGCGGACCCCCTCGACGTTGGTGCGTTCCAGGTCGGAGGGGGGTGCGACCAGCCGCACGTCCGCCGCCGCGTGGACCACCGCGTGGGTGTCCCTGACCCGCTCCAGACCCTCCGGGGTCAGCCCCAGGCCCGCGCCGTTGATGTCACCGGCGACCACGTCGAACCCGCCGACCCGAGGGTCCGGGCCGTCGGTCGCGGAGACGAGCCGCTGGGCCGCGTGGGCGTCGTCGTCACCCCGTACCAGGCAGGTGACCCGCGCGTCGCGTTCCAGCAGGGCGGTCAGCAGGTGTCGGCCCAGGTAGCCGGTGGCGCCGGTGAGCAGCACACGGACCGGCTCCCGGACGCTCAGGCGGGAGGTCCGGGGCGCCGCCGTGCCGGTGAGTAGGAGCTGGCCCGAGGTGGAGACGGCGCTCCTGCGCGGAGGTGGGGGCGTGCCCCCGACCTCGGCGGCCACCGCCCCGCCGAAGGCGGAGACGACCGCGTCGGCGTCCTCGTGGGACACCCACGGCCGGGCGTGGACGAGGTCGGCCACCAGCCTGCCCTCGACGATGCGGGTGGTGAGCCGCAGGGGGTGGTGCGGGTCGGCGCTGGGGCAGCGCGCCGCTCCGCCGGTCTCGGGGGCGACCGACCAGGCCAGCGTCGGCTCGTCCGGGAGCTCGAAGGTGCCCAGGAAGTTGAACCCGGCCTCGGGACGCGGCAGGTCGGCGTCCATGGGCAGCTGCGGGGCCTCCCGCACCAGGCGCTCGATCCGCGCCGTGGTCTCGGCGGAGGCGGAGCGGACCACGGTCCGCACGTCCACGGAGCCTCCGGAGTCGGTGACGGACGCCGTGTCGGTGCCGGGGGCCGCCACGGTGACGTGTTTGACCGCCGTGAACCAGCCGATGGTGTCCATGTACGCGTCGCCGCGGCTCGTGGTGTCGCGACCGTGGGTCTCCACCTCGACGGTGAGCCGGGGCCGACCGTTCCAGCCCAGGACGGCCTCGGTGAAGGCCGACAGCAGGAACGCCTCCAGCCGTTGGGAGCGACCGTGGCGGCGGACCAGTCGTGCGGTGGCGTCCTCGTCCAGGGCCCAGGCCAGGGCGGCCGGTTCCACGGCGGGGTCGGTCGGTGTCCACGTGGGGAGCGGAGTCGGCCGTTCCGGCGCCGGGGGCGCGGCGGTCGCCGCCCACCGGTAGAAGTCGGCGGTCACGGGCATGGGGCCCGGGCTCCCCGTGAGCGCCGCCCGGTAGGCGTGGGCGAGGTCGTCGAACAGGACCCGCCAGGAGAGGCCGTCGATGGCCAGGTGGTGCACGATCACGGCGAGCCGGTCGCCGGTCCCGGCGCAGCCGGAGAACAGGTGGACGCGGACCAGACGGCCGGACTCGGGGTCCAGCGCCCGGTGCAGCTCCGAGCAGGTGGCCTCGATCGCCTCCGCCACCGAGCCGGGGTCGTCGGGGAGCCGGGAGAAGGTCACGGCGCCCACCTCCCCGGAGGGGCGCGGGACGCCCGGACCGCCCGCCGCCACCGGCTGGCGCAGCGCGGTGTGGCGGTGCAGCACCCCCACGACGGCGGAGGAGAGGGCGGCCGGGTCCACCGGAACCCCGCACCGCAGGACCGCCGACTGGTTCCAGTGCCGGGGGTCCCGCACCCGCTGCCGGAACAGCCAGCGCTGGGCCGGTGCCAGCCTCCCGGTCCCGGCGGTGTCCGCGTCCCCGCTGTGGACCGGGTCGGCGGTCTCCTCCGTCACCGGGGCGGCTGCCGCCGCCAGCAGCGCGGGTGTGGGGTTCAGGTAGAAGTCCTCGAACGTGACCCGGTACCCGGAGCGGCGCAGCGCCGTCACCGTGCGCATCGCCAGGATCGAGTCGCCGCCCAGCTCCAGCACGTCGGCGTGCGGGGCGACCAGGGGTAGGCCCAGAGCGCCCGCCCACAGGTCCGCGACGGTCCTCACGAGCGGGTCCCCGGTCCGGTCGTCGCCCGTGTCGGGGGGTGCGGCGGCGTCACCTCCGGGGCGGCTGCCGCCGTCTTCCAGGACCCGGTCCACCAGGACGGACAGGCCCTCCCGGTCGAGCTTGCCGTTCGGGCCGGTCGGGAACTCCGGCACCACGACCACCGGTTGCGGCACCGAGTACGCGGGGAGCCGGTCCAGCAGGTACGAGCGCAGGGAGGTGAGCAGGGCGGCCTCGTCGGGGTCGCCGTCGGCCGGTCGGACCGCCGCCAGGAGCTGGGCGCCCGCCGGGTTGTGCCGTACGACGACCGAGGAACGCGCCACCCCGGGGAAGTCGTCCATCACGCGTTCCACGTCGTCCGGGTCGACCCGGTAGCCCCGGATCTTGACCTGTCGGTCGGTCCGCCCCGCGAAGACGAGGGCGCCGTCCGGTCGGCGGCGGCACCGGTCGCCGGTCCGGTACCTCGGCCCGTCGTCGTGCGGGAGGAAGCGGCGCGCGGTCTCCTCGGGGCGCCCGAAGTACCCGACCGCCACACCGGGGCCGCCGATGAGCAGCTCGCCGTCCGTACCGTCCGGCACCGGCGCCCCCTCCGCGTCGACCAGGTGGAGGGAGTTGCGGCCGATCGCCGTACCGATGGGCACCGTGGCCTCGTCCTCGGGCAGGTCGGCGGGGGAGGAGGCCACGAAGCAGCTCGCGCCGATGGTGGCCTCGGTCGGGCCGTAGTGGTTGACCACCCGACCGGCCACACCGTCGTCGAGGAGTCCGGCGGCCAGGGAACGGGGCAGTGCCTCACCGCCCAACAGCAGGGTGTGCAGCCTCGGGGCCCGGACCGGCCGCCCCTCCAGCAGCGCGGTCAGATGGGAGGGCGTGGTCTTGAGCACCGACACCCCCGCCGCGGCCAGGCCGGACCAGAAGGCCTCGGGGTCGCGGGTCCGCTCGTCGGGCACCACGTGGACCGACCCGCCCGTCGCGAGCGCGAGCAGCCAGGAGGTGTGGCCCAGGTCGGCGGCGAGCGTGGTGACGTGCGCGACGCACGGGGCGTCGTCGCGGGTGAGGCCGAGGCGGTCGCGCAGGGAGAGGGCGTAGTGCACGGTGTTGGCGTGGGTGACGGTGACCGCCTTCGGTTCCCCGCTCGACCCGGAGGTGAAGGAGAGGTAGGCGGGGTCCGTGGCGTGTACCCGAGGCGGAACCGCGCCGGGCGGGAGGGGATCCGCGACCGACGCGGTCGGGTCCACGACCTCGGTCCGGCGGTCCCCGGGCGCGGCGTGGTCGGGGTCGGAGCTGAGCACGTGCCGCACGGCGATCGCGTCCAGGCGCCTGTGGACGTCGGGCCCGCTCCAGGCGGGGTCGACGACCACGGCGGCCGCGCCCGAGCGCAGCACCCCGTACAACAGGGCGCACACGCGGATGTCGCGCGGGCCCAGGACCGCGACCCGGTCACCCCGGCCCACACCGACTGCGCCGAGACGGGCCGCCACCCGGTCGGAGGCGGCGAGCAGTCCGGCGTAGTCGAGGGAGCGGACCCCGTCGGTGAGCGCCGGTCGGTCCGGGTGGGAGCGCGCCCCGCGCGCCAACAGGTCGGAGAGTGAGAGGTCCGGGATCGTCGTACCTGTCAAGGGGGTGGGTCTCCAGTTCAGGCGGTGTCTGCTTGGGACGGCCCGGCACCTGTCCCCCTGGAGCCGGGGGACAGGACCCGTCTCACCCGGCCGGTGCGGTGTCCGGGGTGCCCGCCATGAACGCCTCGGTCCCCTCGTCGGGGGAGAGGCGCCCGGACAGGGCCCAGGCGACGGTCCGGTGCAGGCCGTCCAGGTGGATGAGGCCGGTCCGCACCCTCAGGTCCGAGTAGTCGGAGTGGGGCACCGGGACGGTGCTCAGGTAGACGGGGGTCAGGGGCGCCTCCCGGAACAGGTCCAGCTTCTTCGCGCAGACCGGGTTGGCCTCGGCCATCTCCGCGCCGCCGGAGCGGACCAGGTCCGCGGCCTCGCCCACGGTCCGACCGGACCGGGGGACGAGCTCGCGCCCGCCCCCCTCGCTGAGGTGCCAGGGCAGGACGACGCCGAGGACCTCCTCCCTGGACAACAGGACACGGTGCCAGACGCCGAGGAGGTCGTCGGCCATGTGCAGGACGTCCTCACCGTCCTGGTTGGTGTTGGACTCGTGGGGGCGGTCGACGGGGTGATCGGCCCGGTAGACCTCCAGGACCCGTGAGAACGGCACCGTGCCGATCAGTTTCATGTGGTGGAGCCCCGTCCCGTCGTCGTGTACTCGGTGAAGTGCCGTTCCGCGAACAGCTCGGGCCAGCGTCCGCCGCCGAGGTCGAGCTCGCGCGCCCGGGAGAGCATATGCCGCCAGTACGGCTTCACCGGGTGCCAGCGGGCGCTGGTCTGGCAGTACGAGGCGTCCACGAAGTAGCGGGGGCCCGGGGCGCCCTCCCCCTCGGGGGCGGGCCTGCGCGCGTGGAACAGGGCGGAGTTCATCAGGACGGTCGAGCCCGGGGGGAGCCGGTCGATGACGGCCTCGCCCGGGAGCTCCTTGGTGCCCAGGTGGGCGCGGGCCTGCTTGGAGGCGTGCTCCAGGTGGGATCCGGGCAGGACGGCGAGGTGGCCGACGCTCGGATCGAGGCCGCCGAGGTAGTGCAACGCGTGGACCATGAGGAGGCTCGGGTCCTCGCGGTCGTTGGGCTCGTGGTCGTGGTGCCAGGCCTTGCCGCCGGTCGCCTCGCCGTGCCGGTCGCTGTGCAGGTGGTGGAAGACGAAGGAGGGCCCCATGAGTTCGGAGACCACCCCCATCACCGGTTCGTGGGTGAGGAGCTCGCCGTGTGCGGGCAGCTCCAGCTCCAGGACCGGGGGCGTGCCGTGGGTCTCCGGGTCGAGGCAGGCGGCGATGGAACGCTCGCGCAGCCCCTCGTCCACCCACCGGTCCACCTCGGGCAGGAGGCGGCCGACGAGGGACGCGGGCAGGAAACCGGGGAGGACGAGGTAGCCGGACTCCGTGAACTGTCTCCGCCGCTCGGTGGCGTCGTCGAGTTCCGGGGGAATCGTGTGGGTCAAGTCTTCGCCCCTTGTTCGTGCTCGGGTGTCGGTCGTTACTCCGGGGCGCGACGGATTCCCTCCCGGAGGAATCCATCGTGGGAAAGGCGGTGGGCCCGGGTGCGGTGGGCAGTGCGCCTGGACAGGAGGTGAGGGGCCATTGGTGTGGCTGTCCGTGGCCCTGTGTGGTGGAGTGCCCGGAGGGTCGACAGTATTAGTTTCACTTTGTCCGGATCGTTGTCAAGAGAATCGGGAGAACACGATGCTGGCCTGGAACTTCGACGTCTTCGGAGCGGGATCGGGGAATTCATGGCAAGTAAGGAGTATGAATTCGGCGGGGGAGGGGTAAGGGAGGGTGCGGCGGTCACGCGCTTCCGGGGTGATCCGTGTTCTGCCAGCTCAGGCCGCATGTGCCACCTGGGTTCCCTCCGTGTACCCGAAGGCGGGGCGCGCCGCCGGTCCTTCGGCCCGGCGGTCTCCTGGAGGGCGGCGTCCCGCTTTTCCCAGGTCGATTCGGGCATTTGGGGCGAACGATGAATGCGGTCACAGAAATGGGACCCCGTCTCCCTGTGGTCGGTCAGGGGATCGTTTTACCGTTTCGGAGGGTGGCCGATTCCGGACGCCGGAATGGCCCGATCGGGTGCTGACCCCGGGGGTTCCTTCGTGATATCGAGAAACCCGCTTTAGGGCGGTGTCCCACGCGACACGTTTCGCGAACGCGTCCGCCCTGCGGCACGGGCCTGCCACGGGGTGCCCGGGTCCCCCACGCCCCGGCCCCGCCGTCCTCAGTCGATGGGCAGGGGCGCACTGGGCTTGGTGACGCTGATGGCGAAGGTCGTCTCGATCGAGGAGACGGCCGGGATGGCGCGCAGCTTGGCGCGCATCAGCTCCTCGTAGGCGGGGAAGGAGCGGGCGGCCACCTTGAGCAGGTAGTCGTGGTCACCCGCCAGGAGGAAGGCCTCGGTCACCTCCGGGATCCCCCGGATGGCCTCCTCCACCCGCTCCACCACGCCCGTGCCGTGGGAGTCCAGGCGCAGCCGCACGAACGCCGTGATGTCCAGCCCCACCGAGGCCGGGTCGACCACCGCCGTGTACCCGGCGACCACGCCGGACTCCTCCAGTCTGCGCACCCTGCGCAGACAGGGGGAGGGGGACAGCCCCACGCGGTCGGCCAGGTCCTGGTTGCTGATCCGCCCGTCGCTCTGGAGCTCGTGCAGAATCCGCAGATCGATCTCGTCCAAACGATGCATGGGGCAGATCCTGCCAAAACCTCCCCTGTTTGGGCAATAATGAGCAATCGCCAGTCCCGCCGCTCCCCGTACCTTCACTCCCATGAGCAGACCCACCGGTGCGACCCCCTCGCTCACCGTCGGACTGGCCGCGATGGCCGCGACCGTGGTGCTGTGGGCCGGGTTCGCCCTGAGCATCCGAGGGATCGGCGCCTCCGACCTCACCGCCCTGGACGCCGCCCTCCTCCGGTTCCTCACCCCGCTGGTGGTGCTGGCCCCGTGGATCCCCCGGGCCGTCCGGCGCGTGCGGCACGAGCGCCCCGGCGTCCTGCTGGCGCTCTGCGTCGGCGCCGGGCTCCCCTACTTCCTCCTCGCCGCCTGGGGCGGCTCCCTGACCAGCGCCGCCCTCGTGGGGATCGTGATCCCCGGGACCGTGCCGCTGTTCGTCACCGCGCTCGCGTTCGCGCTGTGGCGCACCCGGGCCCGCCCCGCGCAGCTCGGCGCGCTCGTGCTGATCGTCCTGGGCGCGGCGGTGCCCGTGGCCGCCGCCGTCACACCGGACCACGCCACCGGGGTCGCGGTCCTGCTCTGCGCGGGACTGGTGTGGTCGGTGTACACCCTGGCGCTCCGGGAGACCACGCTCGACCCGGTCAGCGCCGCGATCGTGCTCTGCGCCCCCTCGGCCCTGCTGGCCGGGGTGCCCCTCCTGCTCGGCCTGGCCCCCTCCGCGCTGTTCGGGGGCGCCGCGCCGCGCGACGTCCTGGTCTACGTCGCCGTCCAGGGCGTCGGCGTGGGCGTGCTCGCCGCCCTGTGCTACGCCACCGCCATCCGCGGACTCGGCGGCCCGGTCGCCGCCACCCTGGGCGCGCTCAGCCCCGTCGTCACGCTGGTCGTGGCGGTCCCGCTGTTCGGCGAACCCGTCACCCCCGCGACCACAGTCACCCTGCTGCTGGTCCTGACCGGCGTGGTCGCCTTCAACCTCCTCGGTGCCCGGCGGCCCCGGCCCGCCGCCCCGAGCCCCGCCCGAGCCGTGGACCGCCGCCCCGAACTGGAGACCTCATGCTGATGCCGACCATGCTCCCGCCGCGCACCGACCCCCTCTGGCGGCTCACCGCCGCCTGCGACACCGACCCCCGCCCCGACCGCCTCGACCTCCTCGTCGGCGTCTACCGTGACGACACCGGTTCCTCGCCGGTCCTCGGCGCCGTGGCCGAGGCCGAACGGAACCTCGCCGCGCGCTCGCCCTCCAAGGAGTACCTGGGCCCCGCCGGGAACCGCGACTTCACTGACGCGCTCACCCGCATGCTGTTCCCCTCGGAGGACGTCCGCTCCCGCACCCTGGCGGTGCAGTCGGTCGCGGGGACCGGGGCGCTGCGGCTCCTGGCCGAACTCCTGGCCGTCACCGGACCCGACCGGACCGTGCACCTGGGCACCCCCGCCTACCTCAACCACCGCACCATCCTCACCACCGCGGGACTGCGCGTGCGCGAGTACCCGATGCTGCTTCCCGACGGCCGCCCGGACCCGGACGCCGCCCTCGCGGCCGTCGCCACCGCCGCACCCGGAGACGTGCTCCTGATCCAGGGGTGCTGCCACAACCCCACCGGCGCCGCGATGCCCACGCGGAACTGGGACGAGCTCGCCCACGCGATGTCCGTGCGGGGTGTGGTGCCCTTCGTCGACCACGCCTACTTCGGTCTGGGGGACGGGCTCGACGCGGACCTGGAGGGCGTGCGCCGCATGCTGGACGTCCTCCCCGAAGCCGTGGTCGCGGTCAGCGCCTCCAAGGCCTGGGGCCTGTACAACGAACGCACCGGATGCGCGATCGTGGTCTCCGACGACCCCGCCCGCCGCGCCCTCGCCTACGGCGTCCTGGAGACCACCGCCCGCGCCGGGTACTCGCAGCCGCCGGACCACGGAGCCAGGATCGTCCACGAGATCCTCACCCGGCCCGAGCTGCGCACGCGCTGGACGGACGAGCTCGACTCCATGCGTCGGCGCCTGGGCCGCCTGCGTGACGGACTCACCGACGCCCTGGCCGCGCGCACCCCCGCCACGGAGTTCGAGGCGCTGCGGGAGCAGCGGGGCATGTTCCTGCGGCTGCCCCTCACCGCCGACCAGATGGGGCGGCTCCGCGACGAGCACGCGATCCACGGCCTCCCCTCGGGGCGGATCAACCTGGCCGGGGTCCCCGTCCACCTGCTCGACCGTGTCGCGGACGCGATCGCCCGGGTCCACGGCGGGACCGGGGCGGTTCGGCCGGAAGGCCTGGTCGCCCGGGGGTGAGCCCCGCCGGGGGTCAGTCGGTGGTTCCGGCCTTCTCGGAACCGTCGTCCGCGGGCTCCTCCTCCACCGAGGGCTCGGGGGAGGCCGCCCGGTTACGCAGCAGCGCCGCGAGGACCGCCGCGATCGGGGTGGCCAGGAACAGGCCCGCGACCCCGCCGAGGATGCCGCCGACCGTGACGACGATCAGGACCACGGCGGAGGGCAGCTCCAGGGCGCGGCCGTAGATGCGCGGCGCGAACACGTTGCTCTCCAGCTGCTGCACGAGGATCACCGCGCCGAGCACGATCAGCGCCACCACCCAGTTCTCGGTCACCAGGGCCACGAGGACCGCCAGCAGCCCGCTCAGGAAGGCGCCGATGATCGGCAGGAAGGCGCCCACGAAGGTGAGCACGATCAGCGGGATGGCCAGACTCGTGTCGATGAGCAGGAGCAGCGCGATGCCGATGCCGATCGCGTCTATCACGCCCACCAGCGCCACCCCGCGCACGTAGTTCCCCATCACCTCGTAGGAGACCCGGGACGAGTGGCGCAGGACCGGGCGGGACCCGACCGGCAGCAGGCTGGCGATCCAGTCCATGAGCTTGTCGCCCGAGTGCACGAAGTAGATGGTCAGGACGATGATCAGCACGATCCCCAGCACGACCCGCGTGACGGCGGTGGTCGCCGTCCACGCGCCGCTCAGGACCTGGTTGCTGTTCTCGGTGATCAGGGACTGGACCTGTACCCAGGCGTTGTCGATCGCCTCCCTGAGCAGCCCCGGGTCCAGACCGAAGGGCAGGGGAACGTTCTGGAGCTGGACGACGGCGCTGTTGACGCTGGCCACGAGGTCGTCGAAGCTCGCGACGGCGGGGGTCACGATCAGGGTGACGACGCCGCTGTAGACCGCGAACGCGATCAGCATGGTGATCGCCGTGGACGCCCCCCGGCCGAACCCCCGCCGTTTGACCAGGTTGGGGCGGCGCAGCCAGTTCGCCAAAGGCATCAGCAGCGCGGTGAGGAACACCGCGATGATCAACGGGAGCGTGACCACCGACAGGCGGGTGAGCGCGTAGACCAACAGCCCCGCCAGCACACCGATCACCAGGATGCGCCAGGAGGCGTCGGCGGCCACCCGCAGGAGGTCGCCGGCGCGCCTGCCGTCGTCCGGGTCCGGTGCGCCGGAACCCGCGTCCTCGACCTCGACTCGCTCCCGTTCCCGCTCGACACGGGCCCTGCGGGTGGCGTTCCACTTGTTCACGAGGGCCCCGACACCCGGCCACTGGGCTTGCACATGCGCTCCGTTCTCCGGTCGGCGCGGACCGTCGTCACGCGCCACGAACCGCGTCGACCAGCCCTCCGAACCAGCCGTGAGTGCGATGTGACGCGGGGTGGGAACGAGTCTGGCGTCCGCACGCGCCACGGGCGGGGAGGCGCGTGCCGGATCACCGGATGGGCGTGTCGCCCGGAGTGCCCCACTCACCCGCCGCTGTCGGCCCCGTCCCCGAACACGCGCGCGTGCGGCGGGTCCTCCAGGAACTCCTCCGTGGGCACGTGGAACAGGCCGCCCGTCACCGCAGTGGAGAAGTCCAGGACGCGGTCGTGGTTGCCCGGAGGGTCACCGATGAACATGTTCCGCAGCATCCGCTCGGTGACGTCGGGGGTCGCGGAGTACCCGACGAAGTAGGTGCCCGACTCGCCGCTGGCGACGGAGCCGAAGGCCATGTTCTCCCGCACGATCTTGAGCTCGACGCCGTTCGCGTCGGTGATGGTGTTCAGCGCCAGGTGGGAGTCGGCGGCCTTGTCGTCGTCGGGGATCTCCACGTCGCTGAGCTTGTGGCGGCCCATCGCCGTCTCCTGCTCCTCGACCGTCAGCGCGTTCCAGGAGGCCAGGTCGTGCAGGTACTTCTGCACGATCACGTAGCTGCCACCGGCGAAACCCGGGTCCTCGTCCCCCACCAGGACCGAGGAGGTCGCCAGCGCGCCCTCGGGATTCTCGGTTCCATCGACGAACCCCAGCAGGTCCCGTTCGTCGAAGTAGCGGAAGCCGTGCACCTCGTCGGCGATGTCGACGTGCCCCTCCAGACGCACCATGATCTGCCGGGCCAGTTCGAAGCACAGGTCGGCGCGCTCGGAACGCAGATGGAACAGCAGGTCACCCGGGGTGGAGACGGCCTTGTGCCGGGCGCCGTTCAGTTCGCGGAACGGGTGCAGCCCCACCGGTCGCGCACCCTCGTACAGGCGGTCCCACAGGTGCGAGCCGATCCCCACCGCGCAGCTGAGGTCGTCCCGGGGGGAGCGGAACCCCACGGCGCGTCGCAGCCCGGCGATGTCGGACAGCAGGTCCAACACCGGGCCCTCGCCGCCGTCACGGACCGTCACGACCAGGAAGACCGCCGCCCTCGGGGACGTCACGACGACCCTCTGCGGTGTGCTCCGGTGGACCACGCGCATCACTTCCGTCCGCTGTTCCGGTGGGATCTCCGCCCGCGTCCCTGCGGTTCCGGACGGCCCGTAGGCGGGCAACGCTAACATTCGACCCACCGTTCACAGCGGTGCGAAACCACCGTTCCCCGCCGGTCGCCCGGTCCCCTTTCCGGGCGCTTGACCTGGTGGTACGCGAGGACGTCGGCCGCCGGTCCGCTCCTCGTCCAAGGGAACCCTTTGGCAAAGTCCGGAACGGCGGCGCGCCACCCACGGCCCGGTTCCGTTCTCATCACCGGGGAACAGTGTGAACCGGTGAGGGGGACGGCGGCGTGTCGGACGAGAAGAAGTGGTCACAGCGCGACTACCACCACCCCGCGGCCGGGTGGGGTGCGGCCAGGTCGGTGCTGGGAGTCATCGCGGGAGAGGGCGAGTGGGTCGAGGGCAGCCGCGCGATCCTCCGGATGAACCACGAGAACGGCGGTTTCGACTGCCCCGGCTGCGCCTGGCCGGACGACCTCAAGGGTCTCAGACTCGACATCTGTGAGAACGGGATCAAGCACGTCACCTGGGAGATGACCCGCAAACGGGTGGACCGCGACTTCTTCGCCCGGCACACCGTCAGCGAGCTGCGCGGGTGGAGCGCGTTCGAGCTGGAGGACCAGGGGCGGCTCACCGAACCCATGGTCTACGACCCCGGGACCGACCGGTACACGCCCATCACCTGGCAGGAGGCGTTCGACCTGGTCGGATCGCACCTGCGCGCCCTGGACTCGCCCCACCGGGCGGCCTTCTACACCTCCGGCCGACTCGGCAACGAGGCCACCTTCCTCTACCAGCTCATGGCGCGTGAGTACGGCACCAACAACCTGCCCGACTGCTCCAACATGTGCCACGAGGCGTCGGGCCGCGCGCTGAAGGCCTCCCTGGGGACCGGAAAGGGGACCGCCGACCTCAAGGACTGGGAGGCCGCCGACGCCATCTTCGTCATGGGGGTCAACGCCGCCTCCAACGCCCCCCGCATGCTCACCGCCCTGGCCGCCGCGCACCGGCGCGGAACGCGCATCGTCCACGTCAACCCGCTGGTGGAGGCCGCCGCCACCAGGACCATCGTCCCGCACGACTTCCTCGACATGGGGCTGATGCGCTCCACCCGCACCAGCGACCTCAACCTCCAGGTCCGCCCCGGCGGCGACATGGCGCTCATGCGCGGCATCGCCAAGGTGCTGCTGGAGAAGGCCGAGCACGACCCCCGGGCCCTGGACCCCGAGTTCGTCGAGCGGCACACCACCGGGTTCGAGGAGTACCGGGCGCTGTGCGCGGCCACCACCTGGGAGGAACTGGAACGGCAGTCCGGCCTGGCCCGTGAACGGATCATGGACGCGGCGCAGGTCTACGCGCTCTCCGACCGCACCCTGATCAGCTGGTGCCTGGGGATCACCCAGCACGAACACGGCGTGGACACCGTCCGCGAGATCGTCAACGTGCTGCTCCTGCGCGGCAACCTCGGCCGGGAGGGCGCGGGACCCTCCCCGGTGCGCGGACACAGCAACGTACAGGGCAACCGGACCTGCGGGATCGACCACCGTCCCACTCCGGAGTTCCTGGACCGCCTGGCCGAGGCGTGCGGGATCGACCCGCCGCGCGAGCCCGGTCTGGACACCGTGGCGACCGTCCGCGCCATGAACGAGGGCACCGTGAAGGTGTTCGTCGGCATGGGCGGGAACTTCGCCAAGGCCGCGCCGGACACCCCGTACACGGCGGCCGGGCTGCGTAACTGCGACCTCACGGTGCACGTCAGCACCAAGCTCAACCACAGTCACCTGGAACACGGCAGAGCCGCGCTCATCCTGCCCTGCCTGGGCCGCACGGAGAAGGACCACCAGCGCGGCGGGGTGCAGTCCACCTCGGTCGAGGACTCCATGAGCATGGTGCACCTCTCCGTGGGCATGAAGCGCCCCGCCTCACCGCACCTGCTCTCCGAACCGGCGATCATCGCGGGAATCGCCCGGGCCACGCTGCCCGACAGCCCCACCCCGTGGGAGCGCTACGTGGAGGACTACGACCGGGTCCGCGACACCATGGCCCGGGCCCTGACCGGGTTCGAGGACTTCAACCGCCGGGTGCGCCTGCCCCTGGGCTTCCGGCTGGTCCAGCCCGCCCGCGAACTGGTCTTCCTCACCCCTTCCGGGCGCGCGGAGTTCTCCCTGGCCGAGCTGCCCGACGTGGTGCCCGCCGACGACGACGTGCTGGTCCTCCAGACCATGCGTTCCCACGACCAGTGGAACACCACCGTCTACTCGGACGACGACCGCTACCGAGGGGTGCGCAACCTGCGCACCCTCGTCCTCATGAACGCCGGGGACATGCGGGACCGGGGGATCGCCGAGGGGGACCTGGTGGACGTGGAGTCGACCTCCCGGGACGGCACCCGCCGCCGCCTGAGCCGCTACCGGGCGCTCGCCTACGACATGCCGCGCGGCAGCGCCGCCGGGTACATGCCGGAGATGAACGTCCTCGTCGGCTCCGCCGACTACAGCACCCAGAGCGACCAGCCGCTGATGAAGAACGTCCTGGTCCGGGTGGTGCTGTCCACGGACACCGGAGACGGGACCGGTCGCGAGGAGGAGACCGAGGGGACCCGGTCCCACTAGGCCGCCGAACGGGCGGAACGGGCACTCGCTACGATGCGCGCATGCCCACCCCTGTTTCGTCGGATGAGGCGAATCCGAGCTCCTGGGGCGGGGGAGGGCACGCGTGCTCAGGGTGAGGGAGTGTGACGGTGGGCGTCGTGGCTACTCCGAGGGTTCGGGCAGGTCCGGGCACTCGATGGTCGGGTTGACGCCGACGTAGTTCAGGGGGCCGACGAAGACGGTGACCGCGACACTGCCCAGGGAGGAACAGGACACCTCCGAGGTGCTGAGGTACCCGCGTTGCACGGCCGCGGCCACGCCGATGGCGAGCCAGACGAGGACGAGTACCGAGAACGTGGAGCTGGTGCGCATCGCTGCCTCCAGGGGGTGGGGCCGGTGACTCCTCACGTCGTACCCGCACGAGCGCCCGCCCCACCGGACCCGGGTCCCGAACCCGCCGGAAAACCCGTGGCGACGCCGTGTCCGGCTCAGTAGGGTTCCCACCCATGACCGACACACGCACATCCCCCACCACCACGCGCCTGGTGGAGATCACCGACGACAACTTCGACGCCGCCACCCGGATCAAGGTGAGCGAGGCGCAGGAGCAGTTCGTCGCCCCCGTCCTGTACTCCCTGGCGCAGGCGTACACCAACCGCGACACCGCCTGGCCCCGTCTGCTCATGGACGGCGACGAGGCGGTCGGCTTCGTCATGGCGACCTTCGCCCCCGAGGACGAGGACCCCGACTGCCGGGCCGACGTCTGGCGCCTCAACGTCGGAGCGGAACAGCAGGGGAAGGGGTACGGTCGCCTCGCGGTGGAGGGCGTACTCGACGAGGCCCGGCGGCGCGGATTCTCCCGGGTCACCGTCTCCTGGGTGCCGGGAGAGGGGAGCCCGGAGGGCTTCTACCTCCGCCTGGGCTTCCGCCCGACCGGACGGGTGGAGGACGGGGAGATCGTCGCCGCCATCGAGCTCGACTGACCCGGAGTCACGGGGGTTCCCCCGAGGGAACCGGACACGGGTCACGGAGCATCCGCGAGTGCGTGGCCCAGGCCGCGCTCCGTGCGTTGACGCCGTACGCGCGTCCGGATGGAGTCCGGGCGCGCGTACGGCGACCGATCGTGAGCGTGCTGGCGGATGCCCTGGGTCGTCTTTGTCGGGACGCGACTAGTGGCCCCGGTCCAGCCACTCCTGGAGGTGCGGGGCCTCCGCTCCGATGGTCGTGGAGTCGCCGTGCCCGGTGTTGACCACGGTCCCCCCGGGGAGTGCCAGGAGGCGCGTGCGGATCGACTCCACGATGGTCGGGAAGTCCGAGAACGACCTCCCGGTCGCGCCCGGGCCGCCCTGGAACAGGGTGTCGCCGCTGAACAGCACACCCAGCTCCGGGGCGTACAGGCACACCGCCCCCGGCGCGTGACCCGGGGTGTGCAACACCGTGAGTTCGGTGCCGCCGACCTCGATGGACTCCCCGTCGGCCAGCTCTCCGTCCGGGGCCCGGTCCGGGTGGGTCATGTCCCACAGCACCCGGTCCTCGGGGTGCAGCAGGATCGGCGCCCCGGTCGCGTCGGCCACCGCGGGGGCGGCGTTCACGTGGTCGTTGTGGCCGTGTGTGCACAGCACCGCCACGACCCGGCGCCCGTCCACCGCCGCGAGGATCGCCTCGGCGTCGTGCGGGGCGTCGACGACCACGACCTCGTCGTCGTCACCCACCAGCCAGACGTTGTTGTCCACCTCCCAGGAACCGCCGTCCAGGGCGAAGACCCCGGACGTGGTCAGGCGTTCCACTCGCGCTTCACTCACAGTCGCACCACCGATCGCAGAACCTCGCCGCGCTCCATGCGGGCGAACGCCTCCTCGACGTCACCGAGCCCGATCTCCTCGGTGACGAACCCGTCCAGGTCCAGCCTGCCCTGGGTGTACAGGTCGACGAGCATCGGGAAGTCCCGCGAGGGCAGGCAGTCCCCGTACCAGCTGGACTTCAGGGCCCCGCCCCGGCCGAACACGTCCAGCAGGGGCAGTTCGAGGCGCATGTCGGGGGTGGGCACACCCACCAGAACCACGGTGCCCGCCAGGTCGCGGGCGTAGAAGGCCTGTTCGTAGGTCTGGGGGAGCCCCACCGCGTCGATCACCACGTCGGCGCCGAAGCCGTCGGTGAGCGCCCGGATCGCCTCCACCGTGTCGGCCTCCCGGGCGTTCACGGTGTGTGTGGCGCCGAACCCCCGGGCCCACTCCAGCTTGCGGTCCTCCAGGTCCACGGCGATGATCCGACCGGCCCCGGCCAGCCGGGCCCCGGCGACGGCGGCGCTGCCCACCCCGCCGCAGCCGATCACCGCGACGGAGTCGCCCCGGGTCACCCCGCCGGTGTTGATGGCGGCGCCGATCCCGGCCATGATCCCGCACCCGAGCAGCCCCGCGGCGGCGGGTGAGGCGGCCGGGTCGACCTTCGTGCACTGTCCCGCTGCGACCAGCGTCTTCTCGGCGAACGCTCCGATGCCCAGCGCGGGGGAGAGCTCGGTGCCGTCCTCCAGGGTCATCCTCTGGTCGGCGTTGTGGGTGTCGAAACAGTACTGGGGCCGCCCCCGCCGACACGCGCGGCAGGCACCGCACACCGCCCGCCAGTTGAGGATCACGTAGTCGCCCGGTTCGAGGTGGGTGACGTTCGCGCCGACGGACTCGACCACGCCCGCTGCCTCGTGGCCGAGCAGGAAGGGGTACTCGTCGTTGATCCCGCCCTCGCGGTAGTGCAGGTCCGTGTGGCAGACCCCGCACGCCTGGACCCGGACCACGGCCTCACCGGGGCCGGGGTCCGGAACGACGATGGTGGTGAGTTCCACGGGTGCGCCCTTCGCACGCGAGATCACACCCTGGACCTGTTGGGACATGAGAAGACTCCCTGAACCTCGTGGCCGCCGGTGCCGGTGGGCACCGTCACAGGTCACCCTGCCGCACCGTCCGGACGCGTGTCCATCATCCGGGCGCGGCTCCGGGGTTGACAACGGGAGACATGTGAGTGTGTACTCACAAACATAGGCCGCAGGGATGTTCCCGAGCGCCTCGAATAGCACTCGTAGGGGGTGTTCTTCGGGGTGGGCGGGTCTTCTTGGGGTCGGAAGTGTAAGTGAGTGCTCACAAAATTGAGGAGTGGGTCATGCGTCAGCCCCATGAGTCAGCCGTCCAGGAGGTCACCGAGATCCGGCTCCCCGGTCCCGTCGCCCCCGAAGGCCTGGTGGTCCGCCGCCGCGGCCTCGCCGCGCCCGGGCCCGGCCGGGTCACCCTGCGGATGGAGGCCACCGGAGTCTCCTTCGCGGAACAGCAGATGCGCCGGGGCAAGTACTTCGACCAGCCGCCGTTCCCGTTCGTGCCCGGCTACGACCTCGTCGGCACCGTCACGCGGGTCGGCCCCGGGGTGGACCCCGCCACGGTGGGCCGCCGCCACGCCGCCCTCACCAAGGTGGGCGCCTGGAGCAGCCACGTCGACCTGCCCGCCGCCGACCTCGTCCCCGTTCCCGAGGGGATCGACCCCGGGGCGGCCGAGGCCCTGGTGGTCAACGGGGTGACCGCCCACCGCATGCTCCACCGGCTCGCCCGCGTCCGCCCCGGTGACACGGTCCTGGTCCACGGCGCCAACGGCGGGGTGGGTTCACTGCTCGTGCAACTGGCCCGCCACACCGGAGCCACCGTCATCGGCACCGCCTCGGCCCGCAACGCCGACGCCGTCCGCGCGCTCGGCGCCCTTCCGCTCGACTACCGCGCACCGGATCTCCCCGGCCGGGTCCGGGCCCTGGCCCCGGGCGGGGTGAACGCGGTCTTCGACCACGTCGGAGGCTCCGGGCTGGTCGACTCCTTCCGGCTCCTCGCCCGCGGGGGCACCCTCGTCTCCTACGGCACCGCCGCCACCCGGGACGTGGACGGCAACGCGATGCTCCCCGTGTTGCTGCTGTTCGCCCGGCTCCTGTGGTGGAACGCCCTGCCCAACGGGCGCGGCGCGCACTTCTTCAACCTCTGGAGCGGTCACCGCAGGGCGGCCGACTTCCGCAGGAGGTTCGCCCGTGACCTGGGAGAGGTCCTCTCCCTGCACGCCGAGGGAGTCCTCGACCCGCCCGTCGCCGCCCGTGTGCCCCTCTCCGAGGCGGCCTCGGCGCTGGCACTCGCCGAGTCGGGCACCGTGGTCGGCAAGGTCCTCCTGGTCCCCGACCAGCCCTGACCGGGCGTGCTCACCCCTGGAGGAAGGGCACCAGGGCGGCGGTCAGCTGAGCGGGGGCGTCCAGCTGGACGAGGTGCCCCGCGCCCTCGATCGGGCAGGTGGCCAGGCCGGGGACCAGCGCGGCCAGGGCGCGGTTCCGCTCCGGGGGAATCCAGGTGTCCCGCTCACCCCAGGCCAGCAGGACCGGGAGGTCGATACTCGGATACAGGCCCTGGACCTCGTCGGTGTACACCTGGTCGGCCTGCTGGATCTGGCGGTAGAACGCCGCCTGCCCCTCCTCACCGGTCCACGGCTCCACCAGCCGGTCCAGGACCGGGGGCAGCAGTCCCGTCGCACTGGCCGAACCCACGTACTCCGCCACCAGGGCCCGGTGCAGCGCCGGTGGCAGCTGTTCGAACACCTCGGTGTGCTCGCCCACCAGCCGGAAGAACGGCGAACCCCACGGAGCCGTCGCCACCGGCGAGACCAGGGCCAACCGCGCGTAGGAGGCGCCGTGCAGCAGGTGCGCCCGCAGCGCCACCGCGCCGCCGAAGTCGTGCGCCACCACGCTCGGGGACTCCAGGCCCCAGTGCGCGAGGAGTTCGGTGAACACCCGCCCCTGGGTGGCCAGGGACACGCTCTGGCCCGTCCGCATCTCGGAGGTCCCGTACCCGGGCATGTCCCAGAAGTACACCCGGTGGCGGGGGGCCAGCGCGGCGGCCACGTCCCGCCACACGTATGACGAGAACGGCGTCCCGTGCAGCAGGACCACCGGATCGCCCGAGCCGACGGCGCCCCAGCGCACCGTGCCCGCGCTCGACGCGTACGTCTCCGGCGTCGTCTGGTCGCCCATGGTGGTCCCTCCGTCGTGATCCCGGGGCCTCGGTCGAAGCCGCCCGCGATCCTATCCGGGGGGTCGGACGGTCCGGGATGCCGTGACCGGCGCACGAGGGAGGGGCGGCACCCGGCGGAGGCCGGGAGCCGCCCCTGGCTGACTGCTCCTGAGTGACGCCGAACGGGGAGACGTCCTCACGGGTGGGTCAGCGGGTGAAGTCGTCCGCTCCTCGGCCGGGGCCGTGGTCGAACTCGCGCAGGGGCTCGTCCCCGGGCACCGGCGGGTAGGTGGGGCGGTCCTGGGCGGGCACCGTGCGAGTGCCGATCTCCAGGCCCTGGGACGACATGACGCCGGTGACCGCGTTCCGCAGGTCGGGCAGCATCGCGTACAGCACGTCACCGGGGCAGGCGGTCGCGTTGAAGTCCCGGTGCCCGAGGATCGCCTCCTGCGGGTTGAGACCGTAGGCGCCGCACAGCCAGGCCAGCGCGGCCACCAGGGAGTCGGTCAGGGCCTGGGTGGGGCCCTCGTCCATGTAGGTGCCCTCGTTCTCGATACCCACGCACGTGCTGTTGTTGTTGGCGACGTGCGCGCCCACACAGTGCTGGCCCTCGCGTACGGCCGGGACGGCGCGGTCGCGGCCCTCCATGATGTGGCCGCCGCGGCTGATGGTGAACTGCTGGCCCGCGTCGGACCAGCCGTTGCTGTCCATGTGGAAGTTCTGGATGGACCGGGACAGGGCCAGCGCGTGCGCCTCGGAGTGGTCGGCGCTGTTGGGGGTCGCGGTGTGGTGCACGACCACGAAGCTGGGCGGGGTGGCCAGGACCTGGACGGGGCTCGACGGGGGGCGGGCGCCCCAGTCGGCGCGGAAGTACATCGCCGGTTCGGCGGCGGCCGAGGATGTGTCGGCGTACGCGGTGGAGACGCCGAACGCGCCTCCGGCCAACGCCGCGCCGGAGGCGACGGCCGCGCCTCGTAGGACCGCGCGCCTGTCGGGTCCGTGTCGCTGTGGCATGGGGGAAACCCTTCTGCGTGGGAGCCGGTTACTTGCCAGTTCACAACTGAACATGGACGGCTCGCCGTGCGCCAAGGGGGCACTTCCCAGATTTCTCTGTCCGATTTCGGACAAAATGTAAACCCCTTACCCCTCTGTTCAGAAAGAGAACCCCGGGGTAAGGGGTGAGCCTGATCGCTGGTGTGTCGCGTGGGGCCGGGGCCGCCGGTCAGGCGACCTTCGCGGGCTCCTCGGTGCCGGTGTCCCGCACCCCGTCGCCGCGCTCGGCCGGATCGGTCAGACGACCGGTCCGGTGCAGCCACCAGTCGGCGGGAAGCGTGCCCAGGGGAGGGATGGACGCGGCCAGCGCCACCAGGGTCGGCCACACGCCCCAGCGCAGGCGGTAGGCGGCGAACAGGGCCACCGCCACGTAGACCATGAACGCGCCGCCGTGCACCGGGCCGAAGATCTGCACACCCAGCTCGCTGCCGTTGCCGAGGTACTTGAAGTACATGCCGACGAGGAGTCCGGCCCAGGTGAAGGCCTCGAAGACGGCCACCACGCGGAAGGTTCGGGCGGTCAGGGTCGTGATGCTCAACGGGGTTCCTCGGGCTCGTCGCTGTGCGGGGAGGGTCCCGGGGGACTCCCGGGCCGCCACCAGGCTAGGTCACCCCTGACGGGACCCGGTTCCGCCCCCACCCGTTGACACCCCGTCCCGGACGCCCTGAGACTTGCCGCGAACCCTGCCGGGCGGGGCGGGGCAGAGTGACGGACGGACGGGACCGCCGGTGCCGCCCCGGATTTCCGATCTGGCTTAGGCAAGGCTAGCCTTATCCATGCCCGTGCTCCATGGAGGCGCGGCGCTCGCCCCCACCTGACCTCGGACCCGCGCCACCGGAGTCCGAGCAGCAGCCCCGAACCGCAGCAGGAGACGCAGTGAGCCACGAACGCCGCATCGAGATGTACCCGCTCAAGAGCCGTGTGCTGGAGGTGGCGGAGGTCGAGCGGGTGACGCCCCGAATGATCCGCGTCCACCTGGAGGGTCCCGACTTCGAGGGGCTGCGCAGCGACGGCTTCGCGGACCACGTGAAGCTCTGGTTCCCCAACGAGGACGGCGACCATGTGCTCCCGGTCGTCGAGGACGACCGCTGCCTGAACTTCCGCGCGGAGGGAGTCGTCTTCCGCGACTACACCGTGCGCCACCTCGACCACGACGCACGGCGTCTGAGCATCGACTTCGTCGCCCACGACCACGGACCCGCCGGGCGCTGGGCGACCAGGGCGGAGAAGGGCGACCGGCTCGGTGTGCTCGGCCCCCGGGGAAGCGCCCACATCACGGGCGAGTTCGACTACCACGTGCTCCTCGTCGACGAGACCGCGCTGCCCGCTGCCGCCCGCTACATCGAGGAGCTGCCCGGGGACGCCAGGGTCCGTGCCTTCTTCGAGGTCGTCGACGCCGACGAGGAACAGGAGATCCGTACCCCCGAGGACGCCGAGATCACCTGGCTCCACCGGGGCGACGCCGAGCCCGGCAGCACCGACCTGCTGTTCCGGGCCTTCGAGGCCCTGGAACTCCCCGAGGGGGACGGCTTCGTCTACGCGGCGGGCGAGGCGGGGACCCTCAAGCCCATCCGCAGGCTCCTGAAGGAGCGCGGCTTCGTGCGCAACGAGACCTGCGAGGTCGACGGCTACTGGCGTCGCGGTACCTCCAACCTCGACCACCACGAGGACGACGAGTAGCGAACACGTGCGTATCGAGGTGCGCTTCCCCGTGGACGACGAGGAGCTCTCCCGGCTGCACGCCGAGGCCTTCGGGCACGCGCCCGCCCTGGTCCCCTGGTCCGAACGGCTGGAACGCCACAGCCGCTCCTGGGTCGGGGCCTTCGACGAGGGGCGGCTCGTGGGTTTCGTCCACGCGGTGTGGGACGGGGGAGCGCACGCCTTCCTTCTCGACACCGCCGTCGCCCCCGGCCACCAGCGCCACGGCATCGGCACCCGTGTCGTCACCGCACTCGTCGACGATCTTCGGGAGCTGGGCGTCGAGTGGCTGCACGTCGACCACGAACCCCGCCTTGAGGGCTTCTACGGGGCCTGCGGGTTCCGCCGCACCCGAGCCGGGCTGCTCCGGCTCTCGGAGTGAGGCGCTGGCTGGTGCTCTTCGCGGTAGTCAGGAGAGGAGAGGTAGGGTTTTCGCCCCTGGGGTGGAGGCGGGGTGGTCAGCTGGGCCGCGCTCGCCTGGCTCTGCGCCGACCGTCCTTCGTGTCGCGGCTGGTCGATGCCACGAACGAAAAGCGGCAGCGAGGACAGCACCCCAGGCCCGCGCCCATCGGGGCCCGTGTCGCGGCCGGTCACTGTCTGGGACGTATTGCATAACACACCCGGTCGACTTTCGAGGGTTATCCACAACTCCTTGTTAAGGGGAAGAAACCTGGTATTCCAGGTCGCATTTCCTCTTGCCCTCCATTCCCTTTCTTCTTATTCGCGCATACAATGGAAGCATGACCTTCTCCTCTGCGTGTGGCATGGTAATGGCGGGGCACTCTCCCGCCATTACCGCGATGCGCCACGCGAGGGAACAGGTCACCCACGCCCTGGCCGACACCCCTCCGGCCGGTGCGGTAGCGGGGGTGCTGGACGACATCTGTCACCTGTGGCAGGACATGGACCAGGCCAAACTGCGTATCCTGCTGCGTTTGGCCCAGATCCAGGCCACCGGCAACCTCCTCGAAGTGGGTGGACAGCGCACCCTGGCCGGATGGATCACCCAGGCCCTCGGAACGCACCCGGCAGAAGCCCGCTCCCTGGCCTGCCTGGCCGAAGCCCTCTTCAACGAAAAGCTCCCCGAAACCCGCAAGGCCCTGGATGCGGGTGTGCTTTCCCTGGGCGAAGCCGCTGCGGCAGTGAAAGCAGTGGAAGCGGCCACCACGGCCCGGAACAAAACCGAGTTCCCCGATGCGGACGAGTTCCGGGCGTTGATGGATTCCGGACTCATGGCCGCCAAAGCCAACAACCCCGCACTGTCCGCCGCCCAGTTCGCCCAACTGGGGCGGCGCATCTCCACCCAACTCCACCCCGCCCTGGTCGAGGATGAGTACAAGAAGGCCTTCGACGCCCGCCGTCTGGACGTGGTGCGTAGTTTCGAGGGCTCCTTCTACCTCCAGGCCTGGGGCCCCGAGGTGGACGCCGAACTGCTGGAGAAAGCGGTGGGGGCGTTCACCGCTCCCCGCAACCCTGGGCAGCCGGAGCAGTCCAAGGCCGAACGCTCCTACGACGCGTTCATGCACATGGTCAAGACCGCACTGGGGCACCAGGGGTGCACCAAACCTCCGGGACCGTTGGCGATGATCAACGTGACCGTCCCTCTGGACGTTTACACCGGCCAACGCACCAACCTCGCCCCTGTTCAGCCCGGTGACAGCGGTAACACGGGTGGTGCTTCGACTCAGGACGGGATGGTGCTGGGCATGGAGGCCGTCCGCTCCCTGTCCCCGGGCAGTGTCCTCCGCCGCGTGATCACCGACCCCGCCACCGGCAAGCCCTTGGACGTGGGGCGGGGGATGCGCAACGCCCCCGAGCAGATCCGCACCGTCGCCCACCACGGGCGCACCACCTGCGCCTGGCCCCAGGGTTGCGACGTTCCGATCAGCGCCACCGAGGCCGACCACATCACCAGCTACTCCAAGGGCGGCCACACCAGCGCTGGGAACATCCAGCCGCTGTGCTCCACTCACAACCGGCTCAAATGGCGTCGCGAGAACAACCCCCACCGCGCCTCCTGGAAGGGCCGACCAGCCCACCGACCCCCGGACCCGCCCCCGAAACCGGAACCACCCCCACCTGCCCGCGAATGAAGGGCCAAGGCCCTATCCCCGCATGCCCACACTCCACCCACACGAAGGAGGTCGACCATGAACCACCCCCACCCCACCACCGCAGAAGCTCTCGCTGGCCCTGTCACTGCCGCCGCTGGAACGTGGTCGGCCTCCACCCCCACCCACCCCGTACAGACCGCCCACTCCAGCACCCCACCCGCCCTCGCCGCCGTCGTTCCGCTGGCACGCGTGACCAGCCGCGACACGCACCCCGATCACCACAGGCCTGGGGCCCCACCCTCCTTCGCTGCCGCTGTTGCGCTGGCACGCGTGACCGGCCGCGACACGAATCCCGGTCAGTGCAGGCGTGGAGGATCCCGTCGCTCTCGACATAAGCTCACCCATGAGACAGCAACAGTGATAAGTGGTGCCGGATTTGTCTGTTTCTCAACAAGTTGCAAAAATCGGCCCTTGCCACTGGTAAGTTCCCAGGTGAAAAAGTCTGCTCCCCGCGCACGCGGGGATGGACCCTGGAGATCGTCGAACGAGAGCCGTTTCCAGTCCTGCTCCCCGCGCACGACGGGTTGGTGGGTCGGTTAGGAAAATGACGCGAGTACTCGGGTCAGAGCCTTCTCGCCGGCGGGCCGCCAGGAGGGTTTGCCGCCGGGGAGGCCCTGGTCGCCGGAGCGGCCGATCTGGATGAGGACGAGGCTTCGGATGAGGGCCCAGCCCCGGGCGCGCAGAAGGGTGGCCTCGTCGGCTGAGTACGCGGTGAAGAACGCGTCGGCCGAGCCGTCGGGGAGCAGGACCCACGCGGCGGCGAGGTCGGTGGCCGGGTCTCCAGCGCAGATCTCACCGAAGTCCAGGACCCCGGCGAGGGCCCCGTCCCGGGTGACGGCGTTGGCCGGGTGCAGGTCCGCGTGCACCCACACCGGGGGCCGGTCCCAGGCGGGTGCGTCCGCCACCGCCCGCCAGGCCTCCAGGATCGCGTCCACGTGCGCGGGGTCCGCGATCTCGCGGGCATACCCCTCGAAGTCCTCGACGGCCTCGCGCGGGTGCGCGCCGCGCCAGGGGTTGACCGGGGCGTCGTCGGGAGCGGGGTGATGGAGCTCGGTGAGGAAGTCGGCCAGTACCCGGGTCCCTCGGGTGACGGGAGCCAGGTCGGCGGGCTCCCCGGTGACCCAGGTGGTGATCGTCCAGGTGTGCGGGAAGCGTTCGGAGGGGGCGCCGAGGCGCACCGGGACCGGAACGGGCAGGGGGAGGCGCGGGGCCAGGGCGGGCACCCACCGGTGCTCCTTGCGCAGGAGATCGGGCGCGTCCGGCTGGCGGGGCATCCGGACCGCGAGGTCCTCGCCCAGGCGCCACATCTGGTTGCCCCAACCGCCCTCGACGGGGCGCAGCTCCCGGCTGGCGAGATCCGGGTGCTGCTCTTCGAGGAGGGATCGTACGAGCGACTCGTTCACGGAGCCCACTGTAGGGGGCGGCGAGCCGCCGCCCCCTCACGGGATCAGTGGACGGGCAGGCTCTCGGGTTCCTGACCGGCCTCCGACCGGCGCACCAGGAAGGTCGCGAAGAACGCCAGGGTGGCGATGACCGCGCCCAGCATGAACGCCGTGTGGATCCCGCCCGCCTCGGCGGTGACGGCGTCCGCACCGTCGCTCAGCTGGCTGGCGGCGACGGCCGACATCACGGCGATGAACGTCGCGGTGCCGGCGGCGCCCGCCACCTGCTGCACGGTGCCGACCACGGCGCTGCCGTAGGAGTACAGCGAGGGCCGCAGGGAGCCGAGCGCACCGGTGAGCAGCGGGGTGAACATGAGGCCGAGTCCGACACTGAGCGCCATGTGCGCGGCGACGACGTAGCCGAGCGGGGTCTCGGTGCCGAAGAAGGTCATGCTCCACATCACCAGGGCGACCACGCCCGCACCCGGGGTGACCAGGGGGCGGGGGCCGAAGCGGTCGTAGAGCCGACCCACGAACGGGGCCAGCAGACCCATCACCAGGCCGCCGGGCAGCAGGGTGAGGCCGGTCGCGAGCGTGTCGTGGCCGAGCACGTTCTGCATGTAGAGCGGCAGCAGGATGATCGTGCCGAACAGCGCCATGAAGCTGACGAGGACCAGCGCGATCGAGATCGAGAACTGGCGGGACTGGAACACCCGCAGGTCGAGCAGGGCCCGGTCCTCCCTCTGGAGTCCGATCTGGCGCCACACGAACAGCACGAGCGCCACGGCACCCACGCAGAGCGCCACCCACGGCGGAACGGGCGCGTCGGCGTCGGCCGCCTTGCCCAGGCTGGAGAAGCCGTAGACCAGACCACCGAAGGCGAGGGCGGAGACGATCACCGAGAGCACGTCGATCCGGGCGGCGCGGGGCTCGGTGACGTTGCGGATGAAGGCCGCTCCCAGGCCGAGCGCGAGCAGCGCGATCGGCAGCACGAGCCCGAACAGCCAGCGCCAGTCCAGCATGCTCAGGATGAGCCCGGACAGGGTCGGACCGACGGCGGGCGCCACCGCCATGACGATGGAGATGTTGCCCATCACGCGTCCCCGGCGGTCGGACGGGACCGTGTTGAGGATGGTCGTCATGAGCAGCGGCATCATGATCGCGGTTCCGCTGGCCTGCACGATCCGGCCGAGCAGGAGGACCGTGAAGTTCGGGGCGAGGAAGCAGATCAGGGTGCCGAGACTGAACAGGGTCATCGCCGCGATGAACACCTGCCGCAGGTGGAACCTCTGCAGCAGGAACCCGGTCACGGGGATGATCACGGCCATCACGAGCATGAAGGCCGAGGTCAGCCACTGCCCGGTGGAGACCGAGATGCCGAGGTCGCGGTTGAGCGCGGGCAGGGCCACGCCCATGATCGTCTCGTTGAGGATGACGACGAACGCCGAGACCAGGAGGAGTGGGATGACGAGTCGGGTCGCTCGCTGGTCCGCGACCTCGTCGGAGTTTGTCACGTCGGGTTGCCTGGTCACGTACTTCCTTGCGCGCTTGGGATGGCCTGGATCCGGGGGATGAGCGGGGGTGCGGGCTGTTCCGTCGAACGGTCAACCCCGCTGGTCACGGGAGTATTCCGGGGCGGAAGGGATATTCCGCCTCGAACGCCACTGTGGCTTCCAGGGTAGGCGACGGAACGTGCCGTCTCGCCCCATTTTTGCGCGCTGTGCAACCACCTTTCCGCCCCAGTCGTGTGCCCTTCCCCACGTCGCTCAGGTCAGCCCGCAGGCCCGTGTCGCGAACGACCACACGGCCGCCCCCACCAACGGGTCGACGCTCCTGCGTCCCGGGCCGCCGGTGCCGCGCGAACCCGCGCCCTCCACCCCGGCGACCCCGCCGGACAGGGCCGGTTCGCCGCGCAGACCGCCACGGGGCCCGTAGAACTGGCCGCCCAGGGCCGAGGGGGAGGTGGCCGCGAACACGGCGGGCAGCGCGCCCCGGTCGGTTCCCTGGGCCCACGGGTACTGGAGCCGGTCCAGGGCCGTGGGCCGGGGCGGGGTGAAGAGCGATCCGACGCCCGGTGAGAGCACGGGCAGCGCGTAGCCGGGGTGCGCGACCAGGCTCCGCGCCCTTGATCCCCGTTCGACCAGCCTCCGGTGCAGTTCGAACCCGAGCGCGTGGGTGACCAGCTTGGACTGCGCGTAGGCGCGCCAGGGTGAGTATCCGCGTTCCAGTTCGAGGTCGTCGGGGGAGGGGCGCACCAGTTTGGCGCTCATCGACCCCATCCAGACGACGCGACCGGAGGTCCGCTCCAACGACTCCAGTACCTCGTGGGTCAGCACGAGGTGGCCGAGCGCGTTGGTGGCCAGGGTGAGTTCGTGCCCGTCCGCGCTGAGTTCGCGCCGGACCGGACCGCCCACGAGTCCGGCGTTGTTGACCAGGGCGTCCAGTCGGGGGAGCCGGGTGAGTTCGGCTCCGGCCGCCCTGGCGTTGGCCAGGTCCGAGGTGTCGATCCGCACCACCCGGGTGTGGGCCCCCTCGACCTCCTCGCGCAGGGCCGCGGCGATCCGCTCGCCGCGTCGGGTGTCGCGGCACAGCAGTACGACGTCGGCTCCGGCCCGGGCCAGGAACAGGGTGATCCACAGCCCGATCCCCGAGCTCGCGCCCGTCACCGCGATCGTGCGTCCGTCCAGGTTCGGCGCCTGCCAGCCCATGTGCTCCGTTCCCCTCTGTGGATGGTCCTCGGGTCCCGGCAGCCTAGGGGTCACGTCAGGAGCCGGTCGAGTTGCCCGCGCAGGGTCCGTTCGGCCTCCGTCGCGGACAGGCCGCCGATCAGGACGCGCATGGACAGGCCGTCGGCGGTGGCCATGAGTCCCCGTGCGGCCGAGCGGGGATCGGTGAGGCCGGGCGCGATGCGGGTGAGGAGCCGCGCGGCCTCCGCCTCCTCGCCGTCCTTGGCCTCGGCCAGCAGGCGGGCGAGGGCCGGGTGGTGGAACCCGGCGGCCACGTACTGGTGGAAGACGGACACTCCGACGCGGGCCGTCTCCGCCCGGGGGATGGGGTGCGCGACCAGTTCCCAGAGCACCGCGATGTCGTCTGCTCCACGGGTGGCGTCGTCGTGGAGCCGTTCGGCGCCCGACAGCATCGCCTCCAGGCTGGCCTGGAGGAGTTCGTCCTTGCTGCGGAACCAGTACTGGATGCGCCCGACCGAGACCCCGGCGGCCGTGGCGACGTTGCGCATGGACACCGCCCCCATGCCGTTCTCGGCGATCACCCGCCACACCGCGTGGAAGATCTCGGTCCGTCTCTGGTCGGGCTCCGGGTTGCTCATAGCCCCATCCTACCCTTCGTCAATACGATCGTATTGAGATGGGTGTACACTCGGAGAACGGTCAATACGATCGTATTTTCCCGGGAGGGGTCATGTCCGACCAGAAGAAACACCGTCCCCGAACGCGCCGAGCGCTCCAGGTCCTGGCCGTGCTGGCGGTGGCCTGGCTGGTCATCGACAAGGCGGCCGCGATCGTCGCGCCCGAACCCACCGTGGGGCACTGGCGCGGCGCGGAGGGGTACGCCTCCTACCGCCAGGCCTACGAGGACGTGATGGCGACCCTGCCCGAGCCGACCCGCACCCACGACGTCCCCACCGAGTACGGGTCCGTGCGCGTGTACGAGTGGGCCGCCGCCGAGGAGGCGGAGGACGCTCCGCCGGTGGTGCTGTTGCCCGGTATCCGCTCCGGCGCGCCGATGTGGGGTGACAACATCACCCACTGGGTCGGCCAGCGCACCCTCTACGCGATGGACGCGATCGGTGACGCCGGGATGTCCACGCAGTCGACGCCCTTCTCCTCCTTCGACGACCAGGCCGCCTGGGTGGAGCAGGTGCTCACCGGGCTGGATCTGGAGCGCGTCCACATGGTGGGGCACTCCTTCGGGGGTGCCATCGCCGCCGTCCACGCGCTCGAACACCCGGGCCGGGTGGCCTCCCTGACCCTGCTCGAACCGGTGATGGTCCTACGCGGGCTGCCCGCCTCCACCTACCTGTGGTCCTCGCTGCTGCTGCTTCCGGTACCGCAGTCGTGGAAGGACCGGGGCATGGCGGAGATCGGCGGTGTCACCGTCGAGGAGGTGCGCGAGCGCACCCCGATGTCGGTGATGGTCGACGAGGGGTCGCGGCACTACGACTCGGTCACCCTCGTGCCGCGCACCCTCTCCGACGAGGAGTGGTGGTCCATGACGATGCCGATCCGGATCGACCTGGCCAGCGACGGCTCCCTGGCCGGTGGCGGAGAGGCCGGGGACCGGGCCCGGGAGCTGGGCAAGGGGCCGGTCACCGTCTGGCCGCGCACCACCCACTCGCTGCCCATGCAGGCCGCCGAGGAACTGGGCTCGGAGCTGCCCGCCTACTGGGCCGAGCACGACGGCTGAACACGACGGTGAGCCCCCCGCGGTCAGCCCTCCAGTCTGCGGCGCAGTTCCGGCAGGCCGGATCCGCTCACCCGGTCCAGGTAGGCGGGGCGACCGGCCATGAGCATGACCAGCGCGAGCAGGGGTCCCTCCACGGTGGGGAGGCCGGGGTCGTTCGTGGTGAAGTCCGCGTCGGTGGCCCGCAGGTGCAGCCCCTTGACCTGGGACCTGCTGTTGACCGCGAAGTCGCGGGAGGCGAGGAACCGGGCGACCTCGGCCACCGCCTCGGGTGCCGGTTCCCGTTCGACGCCGAGCGGGCGGCGCACGTCCTGGCCGTGCACGACCAGTTCACCCAGCCAGGGGGAGGGGTCGCCGGTGGGCAGTCGCACGGGTTCGCCGTCCTCGGTTCCCAGAGCGGCGAACCTGGCCAGTGTCGCGGTCGGTTCGGGCCGTGCGAAACGGGCGATCTGCCGCTGGTTGTGGACCGCGGGGCGCAGGCCCGAGCGCAGGATGGAGACGATCCAACCGAACCGGCCGATGGTCATGCCCGCGCCCAGGTGCGCGACCACGTCGTGCACGTTCCACTCGGAGCACAGTGAGGCCCGGTCCCACTGTTCGGGGGTGAGTTCCCGCAGGTCGGCCACGAGGGCGGCGTGTTCGGCGGCGAGTAGTCCCTTGGTGCCGGAGGTCTCCATACGCGCACTCTACGGACCGGTTCCGACGTTTTCCGGAAGGGCGGCCTCCGACACCCGCCCTCGCCCGCTGTGAATCTACGTCGTACAGGCGCCGGTCGTCTTCACTTCGAGAATCCGAGGTTTGTGTTGCCGCTCACTCTCCGCACCTCTAAAATGAACGATGATCATTAACTCGGCGCCCCAGGAGACCCCATGAGCAGTGCCCTCCGGAACTTCGTCAACGGAGCCTTCGTCGACGCCCACGGCCAGGGCCGGATCGACGTCGTCAACCCCACCGACGCGACCACCGTCGCGGTCTCGCCCGTCTCCGACCAGGTCGACGTCGACGCCGCCTTCGACGCCGCGCGGGCCGCCTTCGCCACCTGGAGGCGCGTCACCCCCGGGGAGCGGCAGCGGCTGCTGCTCAGGATCGCGGACGCGGTGGAGGCCAACGCGGACGAGATCGTCGAGGCCCAGCACCGCAACACCGGCCAGCCCCGGTGGATGATCTCCCAGGAGGAGATCGCCATGGGCGTGGACCACCTGCGCTTCTTCGCCGGTGCCGCCCGCACCCTGGAGGGCCGCGCCGCGGCCGAGTACATGGAGGGCCACACCTCCTACGTCCGCCGCGAGCCGATCGGGGTCGTCGCCCAGGTCACCCCGTGGAACTACCCGCTGCTCATGGCGGTGTGGAAGATCGGCCCCGCCCTGGCGGCGGGCAACTGCGTCGTGCTCAAGCCCTCGGACACCACCCCCGAGTCCACCCTGGTCCTGGCCCGGCTGATGGGGGAGATCCTCCCGGCGGGCGTGTTCAACGTGGTCCTGGGCGACGCGGGGACCGGCCAGCTCCTGGTGGAGCACCCCGAACCCGCCATGGTCTCCATCACCGGTTCGGTCCGTGCGGGCCGACAGGTCGCGGCCTCGGCCGCCAAGGGGCTCAAGCGCGGCCACCTGGAGCTGGGCGGCAAGGCCCCGGCGGTGGTCTTCGCCGACGCCGACCTGCCCGCGACCGCCAGGGCCCTGGTCGAGTTCGGCACGTTCAACGCCGGCCAGGACTGCACCGCCGTCACCCGGGTCCTGGTCGAGGAGAGCGCCCACGACCGCTTCGTGGAGCTGTTGGCCGAGGCGGCGCGCGGCACCCGCACCGGGAACGCCGACGAGTCCCAGAACGACTACGGGCCGCTCAACAACGCCCGGCACTTCGCGTCGGTCACCGACAAGCTCGGGCGCCTGCCCGCACACGCCACGGTGGTCACCGGCGGTCGGGCGGTCGAGGGCGACGGCTACTTCGTGGAGCCGACCGTGGTCACCGGCGTCCGTCAGGACGACGAACTGGTCCAGGAGGAGACCTTCGGCCCGATCCTCACCGTCCAGACCTTCGCCTCGGAGGCGGAGGCGGTGGAGCTCGCCAACGACGTCGACTACGCCCTGGCCTCCAGCGTCTGGACCTCGGACCACGGCGCCGCGATGCGTCTCACCCGGGACCTGGACTTCGGCTGCGTCTGGGTGAACACCCACGTGCTGCTCACGGCGGAGATGCCGCACGGCGGCTTCAAGTCCTCGGGCTACGGCAAGGACCTGTCCCTGTACTCGGTCGAGGAGTACACCCGCGTCAAGCACGTGATGCACGCGCTGGAGGGCTGACCGGAACCGGGTCTCAGTCCGTGTACCTCTGGCGCAGGCCGCTGACCAGGGCGTCGAGTGCGAGCTCGAAGGCCCGGTCGGCGGCCTCGCGGGGGTCCGCCGACCTCTGGGCCGCGAACCGGGTGAAGGTGGGGGCCAGGTCCTCCAGGCCGCCCGGGTCGAAGATCCCCTCGGGGGCGGAGGCGTCGTAGGCGGCGCCGAAGACCAGCGCCTCGACGCCCACGATGATGTCCACCGCGTCCGCGCCGACGATCCCGGCCTCCTCCAGGGCACGGGTGACGCGCTCGTACATGCGCAGCGTCCTGGGGGAGTCGGCGACGGGCAGCACCGCCATGACCGGGATGAGCGCCGTGTGCTCCATGAAGCACCGCCGGTAGGAGTGCGCCCACCGCCGCAGAGCCCGGTCCCACGGCTCGGTGCCGAACCCGGAGTCGTCGATCCGCTCGTTCACGCGCTCCTGCAACAGGATCAGCACGTCGCGCTTGGAGGCGACGTGGTTGTACAGCGCGGAGGCCGCCACCCCGAGCTCCCGGGCCAGGGCGGCCATGGTGAGGTGCCGGTAGCCCTGTTCGGTGACGATCCGGATCGCGGCCAGGGTGACGCGTTCACGTGAGAGCACCGGCGAGGAGGGTCTGCCCCGGCCCCGCCCACTGCGCGTTCCCTGGCTCACTGGTGCCTGCTTCCTGATCGAGGCGTGGTCGCGGTCACCACCAGTCTAGGAGCGGCGCGCCCGCGTCCGTATCGGCGCTGCTCGTGAGAGTGTCCCGCTTGACATCGGGGGATCCGTGCCCGTTAATGAATGGTATTCATTTAATGGTTCGAAGGAGCGCACCCATGCGAGGCACACACGTCATCGGCAGCGACGAGGTCCTCTATCGCGACGTCGTCGTGGTGGGCGCCGGCCCGGCCGGGCTGATGGCCGCACGCACCCTCCAGGCCGCCGGGCGCACCGTCGCCGTCCTGGAGGCGCGCGACCGCGTCGGCGGCCGCACCTGGTCCCGGGTGGTCGACGGGGCCTTCCTGGAGGTCGGGGGCCAGTGGGTCTCGCCCGACCAGACCGAGCTGCTCGGCCTGCTGGACGAGCTCGGGATGAGCACCTACCCGCGCCACCGTGAGGGCGCCAACGTCTACCTCGCGCCCGACGGCACCCGGCACGAGTACACCGGCGACATGTTCCCGGCGGGGGAGCGGACCGAGACGGAGATGGCACGGGTCATCGCGACCCTGGACGGCCTGGTCGAGGAGATCGGCGTCGAACGCCCCTGGGGCCACCCGCTCGCCCGCGAACTGGACACCGTCACGTTCACCGAGTGGCTGCGGCGGCAGACCGACGACGAGGCCGCCCGCGAGAACATCGGCATCTTCATGGCCGGAGGTATGCTCACCAAGCCCGCCCACGCCTTCTCCGCGCTCCAGGCCGTCCTCATGGCGGCCTCCGCCGGGTCCTTCTCCCACCTCGTGGACGAGGACTTCATCCTGGACCGCCGGGTGGTCGGGGGCATGCAGTCGGTCTCGCAGACCATGGCCGCCGCCCTGGAGGAGGGCACCGTCCACCTGGAGAGCCCGGTACGGGCCGTCCGCTGGAGTGAAGAGGGGGCCACGGTCGTCTCCGAACGCGTGACCGTGCGCGCCCGCCGTGTGATCGTGGCCGTGCCGCCCACCCTCTACTCGCGGATCTCCTTCGAGCCCGCCCTGCCCTGGCTCCAGCAGCAGATGCACCAGCACACGTCGATGGGCCTGGTCATCAAGGTCCACGCGGTCTACGAGCGCCCCTTCTGGCGGGGCCGGGGACTCTCCGGCACCGGCTTCGGGGCCAAGGAGCTCTGCCAGGAGGTCTACGACAACACCAACCACGGGGACGAGCGCGGCACCCTGGTCGCCTTCGTCTCCGACGAGCTCGCGGACGACCTCCTGCGCCGCCCCGCCGAGGAGCGCCGGGACGCGATCCTGCGCTCCCTCTCCCACTACCTGGGGGACGAGGCGCTGGAGCCGCTGGTCTACTTCGAGTCGGACTTCGCCTCCGAGGAGTGGACCCGGGGCGCCTACGCGGCCAGCTACGACCTCGGCGGACTGCACCGCTACGGGGCCGACCAGCGCGACCCGGTGGGGCCCGTCGGCTGGGCCTGCTCGGACCTGGCGGCCGAGGGCTACCAGCACGTGGACGGGGCGCTGTGCCAGGGCCGCCGCGCCGCCGAGGAGGCCCTGGCGGACATCGGCTGAACCGGCGCCCACGACGAGGGGGAGCCCGGACCCGCTCGTGTGCGCGGTCCGGGCTCCCCCTCGTCTCAGGGACGGCCGGTCACGATCCCGACGCGGCATCGAACTCCGCGCGCAGCCGGACCACCTCGGCCGGGTCCCAGCCCGGCCCCGGCACGCTGGAGGCCAGCATGCGCGTGTAGGGGTGCTCGGGCTCACGCAGCACGCGCCGGGTGGGGCCGTGCTCGACGGCCCGGCCCCGGTACATGACCAGGACCTCGTCGGTGACCTGCCCGACCACGGCCAGGTCGTGCGAGACGAACACCAGGGACACCCCCGACTCCTCGCGGATACGGGAGAGCAACCGCAGGATCTGGGCCTGCACCGACACGTCCAGCGCGGAGACCGCCTCGTCGAGCACGAGCACGGACGGATCCGCCGCCAGCGCGCGGGCGATGGCCAGGCGCTGCCGCTGTCCCCCGCTGAGCCGGTGCGGCCTCGCCTCCGCCTCCCTCGCGCCGAGCCCCACCTGTTCGAGGAGTTCCAGGGCGCGCCGGTCCGCCGTGGCCCGGTCGGCGCCGTGCAGGCGCAGGACGTGGCACAGGCACTGGGCGGCGGTGAGGCGGCGGTCGAGGGACTCCAGCGGGTTCTGGAAGACCAGCTGCACCTCGCGCGCCCGGCGCAGGCGCGCGGCGCGCCCGCGCTCACGCACGCCCCGGGCCCGGCCCGCCACCCGGATCTCCCCGGCGTCGGCCCGCTCCAGACCCACCAGCATCCGGGCCACGGTGCTCTTGCCGGACCCGGACTCACCGACCACGCCCAGGGAACCACCGGGCGCGAGCTCGAAGGAGACGTCGTCCACGGCCACCAGCTCCGGCACGCCCCGGCCCATGGAGAAGGCCCTGCGCAGTCCGCTCACGGACAGCGCCGGTTCGTTCGGGGTCATCGGTTCTCCTCCTCTGGACGGGACGCGCCCGCTCCGTGGTCCGCCGTCTCCGCCCGTACACAGGCGACCCCGCCGTCGTCGAGCGGGAACGTCTCCGGACGCCAGGTCGTACACGCCTCAGTCGCGTCGGCGCACCGGGGCGCGAAGGGGCAGCCGGTGAAGGCGGTGGACAGCGAGGGCGGGGCTCCGGGGATGGGCTCGGGGGCCAGGTCGGAGTCCAGCCCCGGGTTGCACGCGATCAGGCCGCGCGTGTAGGGGTGGCGCGGGTCCGCGAAGAGCGCCGACGCCTCGCGCGACTCGACCACGCGGCCCGCGTACATGACGTGGACCCGGTGGCAGTAGGCGGCGGCCAGGTGCAGGTCGTGCGTGATGAACAGGACGCCCATGCCCCGGCGTTCGCGCAGGTCGCGCAGGACCGACAGCACCTCCGCCTGCGTGGTGGCGTCCAGGGCGGAGGTCGCCTCGTCCGCGAGCAGGAGCTCGGGCTCGGTGGCCAGCGCCGCGGCGAGCACGACCCGTTGCAGCATGCCCCCGGACATCTCGTGCGGGAACTGGTGGAAGCGCTCCTCGGGCCGGTTCAGGCCCACCTCCGCCATGAGGTCCAGGGCCCTGGCGCGGGCCTCGACCCTGGGCGTGCCCAGGGCCAGGACCAGGCGTTCGGTGAGGAAGTCGCCCACGCGCCGGACCGGGTTGAGCACCGAGCGCGGGTCCTGGAAGACCATGGACACCCGGCGGGAGCGGAGTTCGGTGAGCTCCGCCGGAGCGGCGCCGAGCACGTCGGTCCCGCCGACGCTGGCCCGGCCGCTGACGGCGGAGCCCTCGGGGAGGAGCCGCAGGACCGCGCGGGCCGTGGTGGACTTCCCCGAACCGGACTCACCGACCAGGCCGACGACCTCGCCGGGTTGCACGGTGAGACTGACCTCGTCCAGGACGGGGCGGCGCGTCTCGGCGCCCGGCAGGGTGACGCTGAGGTTGTCGATGTCGAGCAGCATGGGCCTACCTCCGTGAGTTCAGCCGGTCGGCGACGCGCACCCCGACGATGTTGAACGCGACCACGACCAGGGCGATCGCCGCACCGGGGACCAGCGCGGGCCACAGCACGCCCTGGATCAGCGCGGACTGCCCCTCCTGGACCATCAGGCCCCACTCGGAGCTGGGCGGCTGCGCGCCGAACCCGAGGAAGCTGAGCGTGGCCAGGCTCATCAGGCCCTCCCCGAAGAGCACCACCAGGTATCCGAGCAGGGCGGGCGCCATGTTGGGGACGAGGTAGCGCAGGCAGATGACCAGGCCGCTCACTCCCTGCACCCGGTAGGCGTCGATGTAGGGCTTGGCGCACTCCGCCAGCGCGACGCTGCGGGTGAACTTGGCGATGATCGGTGTGAACGCCAGCCCCAGGGCCACGACGGCCGTGGTCATGCCGCTGCCGAACACCGCGATGACGAGGACCACGAACAGCAGCCCGGGGAAGGCGTACATGACGTCGGTGACGCGGGCCAGGAGGACGTCCACCCAGCCGCGTCGCCAGGCGGCCAGGGTTCCCATCGCCACGCCCAGCACGGAGGCGAGCAGGAGCAGGGCCAGCGGGCCCAGCAGGCTCTCGCGCGCGCCGTGGACGACCCGGGACAGCAGGTCGCGTCCCATCTGGTCGGTGCCCAGCCAGTGGTCGGCGCCGGGCGGCGCCCAGATGTTGCCGAAGTCGATGGAGTTCGGGTCGGCGGGGGCGACCAGCGGAGCGAACAGGGCGGCCAGGACCACCGTGACGAGGAACCCCGCGCTGACCCAGAGGACCACTCCTCCGGACCCCCGCGCGCCCGCGCGCGAGGTGCTCACGGTGACGGCCGTGGTGGGCGTCTGGGCGGTCATACCCTGTTCCTTTCGATACGGACCCGCGGGTCCAGGAGCGGGTGGACGAGGTCGATCAGGGTCGTGACCCCCATGTAGGCGACCACCATGCACAGCAGGACGGCCTGTACGACCGGGAAGTCGAGGTTGTTGATCGCGTCCACCAGCAGCGCGCCGATCCCGCTGAGGCCGAACGCCGACTCGATCACCACGGTCCCGCTGAGCATGCTGGCGGTGACGAGGCCGCACATCGTCACGACGGGGCCCAGGGAGTTGCGCAGCACGTGGCGGCGGACCACGTGCCGTTCCGCGATCCCCGACGCCCGCGACGCCGCGACGTGCTCCAGGTCGAACTGCTCCACCATCGTCTGCCGGGTGACCCGGGAGATGATGGCCAGGGCTCCGGTGGCCAGGGCGATCGCGGGCAGCGTGAGGTGGTGGACCCGGCTGAGGAAGCCCTCGCCCAGGCCGGTCACCGGGAACCAGCCCAGCCGGACCCCGAACAGGGAGATCAGCGCGATGGCCAGGACGAACGACGGCACCGAGGCGGCCAGCGTGGTGCCCGCCGTGACGGCGGCGTCGGTCCGGCGCCCGCGACGCACGGCGGACAGGGCGCCCAGGGCGATGCCCAGGACGGTGAAGAGCACCGCCGCGTAGGCCACCAGGGACACGGTGGTGGGCAGGCGGGTGAGGATGAGGTCGCTCACCGCCGCGTTGTACTGGAACGACGTCCCGAGGTCTCCGGTGACGGCACCACCGAGCCACAGCCAGTACTGCACCAGCAGCGGCTGGTCCAGGTGGTACTCGGCGCGGACCGCGGCGATGCGCTCGGGGGTGACGTTCTCGGGGTCGCCCACCAGGAACGACACCGGGTCTCCCGGCGCGGCGTACATGGCCCCGAAGATCAGCGCCGAGCTGACGGCCAGGGTGAGCAGCATGCCGCCGAGGCGGCGCAGCACGTGCGTGGTCATCGTCCTTCGTCCTCTCGGGCGCCGAGGTCGGCGGCCCACGGGTAGAAGAGGAACGCGGAGGAGGCGGGCGCCCCCGTGACTCCGGGTCCCATGGCGAGGGTCGTGGGGACCTGGACGACGGGGATCCACGGCATGGCCTCGGTCCAGCGGTCCTGGAGCTCCACGGCGAGCTCGGCCCGTTCGGCGTCGTCGGTCGCGGCCTGGGCCTCCCTGACGAGGTCGTCGTACTCCTCGTCGGCGAAGCCGGAGTAGTTCACCCCGGCGTCGGAGGCGCCGTTCTTGTAGAAGCCCACGGGGTCGTTCTTCGAGATCCAGTACTCGTCGGAGAAGAGGTCGACCTGGGAACGCAGTTCGGGGTCCACGTAGTAGCTGCCGAACTGCTGCCGGGGCACGGTGGCGATCCGCGCCTCCAGCCCGATCTTCGCGGCCGCGTCCACAACGGCGTTGGCGATGATGGTGCGGGCGGGTTCCCCGTCGTTGGCGATGACGAGCGGTTCCTCGGGGGCTCCGGCCTCCTCGACCAGGGCGCGGGCCAGCTCCAGCTCCGGTTCGCCGGGGTCGGCGGGGGCGGCGTCGAGCGCCGCGTACGCCTCCTCGAAGCGTTCGCGTTCGTACCCCCAGCCGCCCGGGCCCAGGGGAGCGGACCACGGTTCGGCCAGTCCGCCGAAGGCCGACCTGGAGATGCCGTCCCGCTCCAGCGCCAGGGACAGGGCCCGGCGCAGCCGGGGGTCGGACAGCCCGCCGCGTTCGGTGGTGATGAGGGACCACACGTTGGTGGAGGGCCCCTGGTACACCTGCACGGTCTCGTCGCGCAGCAGCGGGACGGCGGCCGACGCGGTGTCGAGGTAGGCGCCGTCGGACTCACCGGTGTTCAGGGTGTTGACCACGGCGTTCTCGACGGCCCAGCGGAACTCGACCCGGCGCACGTGCGCGGCGCGGTCGGTGTTCCAGTAGGCGTCGTCGCGCTCCAGCACGACCCGGCTGCCGGAGCTCCACTCGGTGAGCCGGTAGGGGCCCGTGCAGGCGTCCGAGCCCTGCGGGGTCCCGTAGGCGTCGCCGTCGGCCTCCAGGACGCGGCGGTCGTAGACGATGCCGCCGTTCCCGGCCATGGCGGGTACGAACACGGCGTCGCGCTGCTCCATGTGGACGGTGACCTCGCGGTCTCCGGTGGCCTCGATCCGCTCCACGTTCGCGTACTCGTCGGACTCCTCGGCGCCCTCGGCCGCGTGCCGTTCCATGCTCCACACGACGTCGTCGGCGGTGATCGGGGCGCCGTCGCGGAAGGCGGCCCCCGGGGCGAGGCGGAAGACGACGGTGGAGTCGTCCTCCCACTCGGCGTACTCGGCCAGTCCGGGCCCGATGCCGAGGTCGGGAGCGACCCGCATGAGCCGCTCACAGACGTTGGCGAGGACGGTGTTCTGCGCGGTGCCGCCGTTGGCGTCCAGGTCGAGTGAGGTGGGCTCGGACGGCAGCATCCAGGTCACCGAGTCCAGCTCACCCGAGGCCGGGGCGGTGGTGGCGGTCAGTTCGAGCTCCGGTCCCGCGGGCGGGGCCGTGCACGCGGTCACGGCGAGGGCCAGGACGGCGGCGGGGATCACCGCTGCGGCGCGGCGTGGTGGTCTGTCCTTCACAACGGTCTACTCCAGGGAAAGGGGGACGCGGACGGTGGGTCAGCTCTGGGCGCCCGGGCCGTCGTAGAGGTTCCAGGGCATGAGCTCGTAGTCGTGCTCGCAGGGGTTTCCGGCGGCGACGCGGTACTCGCCGCTGGTGAGGTCGACGAGGCTGGAGAGCAGCGTGGACCAGCGGCGCACCTCGGGCGCGGCGGGGTCGGGGTGCGTGCACAGGGACTCGGGGTGGCCGAGGTGGTCGGACATGGCCTCGTGGACGGCGGCACGGACCTTCTCGGGGGTGTCGCTGGTGCGGACGGCGGCGAGTCCGCGCCGGGCACGGGGAACACGGATGAGCGAGTCGGTGGCGAGCGGGCGGTAGGACTCGGCCAGTTGGGGCGGGATCCCGGCCTGGTAGTGGTTGCCGTGGACGAGCAGGCCCTCGTCGTCGGGGTACATCCACTGGCACGGTCCCGGGGTGGTCTCGACGTCGATCGCGAAACCGGAGCGGTGGGTCAGCAGCGCGTTGCTGGCGATGTGCGCCCGCGTCTTGACCAGCGCGTTCAGGGCGTCGGTGAGCCTGGAGGAGTCCAGGACCCGGCGGCGGACGAGGGTCTGCGGGACGCCGACGGCGGATCCGAAGCGCCCGCCGAGGCCGTTGGCGTTGAGCGCGACACCGGCGGAGTTGGCGCCGTGCCGCCCGATCTGGCCCGCCTCGACCTGCATGATGAGCGTGGGGCGGGGCGGCTGGACCACGCGGAGCATGAGGACGGTGCCGGCGGTGCCGTGCCGCCAGTCCCAGTTCTGTCCGGCGTAGACGCGGCCGTCGCCGGTCGCGCCCTCGGCGAGGGCGAACGAGGTGCAGCCGTCCGAGGCGTCGCGGTCGTCGGACTCGGTGGCGGCGGGCATGGAGCGGAAGGAGGAGTCGTAGATGATCTCCCCGCGCACGTTGAGGGCGAGGACGTCGAGCAGGTCGACCCCCGCGCCCTCGGCGATGCCCTCCATCTCGGTCACCATGTCGGCGTCGAAGGCGCGGCAGGTGTCGAGCCAGCCTCGGGCGCGGTCGAGGACGCCGCCCCAGCTCAGGCCGGTCTGCTGGGTGAAGGCGCGTTCGTAGAAGCCCATGGCCGCGGCGATCTGGTCCCGGGCGGCCTCTCCGTAGGCGACACCGCGTTCACGCGGACCGCCGCTGATCTCGATGAGCGGCAGGCCCGAGGGCGTTCGCGGTGCGGTGGTGGTCATGATGGTGGTCCCCCGAACACGTCATGTAACATCCATTACGAAGACGCGCATAGTTGAAACGACTGTTTCCTCAGGAGTGTAATGAGTGCTACGCCACAGTCAAGAGCTGTAATGAATAGTTCTTCGAATCCGGGACTGGAACGCCTCCACACCCTGGTGCGCACTCACTGGGAAAGCCTCTCCCCGGCGGAACGATCGGTGTGCCGCCTGCTCACGGCCTCGCCGGTGGAGCAGATCCTCTACTCCAACGCCCAGGAGCTCGGTACCGCCAGCGGCACCAGCAACGCCAGCGTCATCCGCACCCTGCGCCGCCTCGGCTACTCCGGGCTCCCCGCCCTCAAACAGGAGATCGCCGCGCCCTTCACCTCCGAGGTCGCGCCGGACGTCCGTCTGCGCGAGCGCATCGACCGCATGGGACGCGACTTCACCTCGCTCTGGGGCCGGGTCGTGGACGAGGCGCGCGACCGCGTCGAACACGTCCGCACGGCCACCTCGCCGGACGAGCTCACCCGCGCCGTGGAGGTCCTGGCCGAGGCGGGGCGGACCGTCACCTACGGCGTCGGCTCCTCCAACATCGCCGCCGAACACCTGGCCCTCAAACTCAACCGCATCGGCGCCCGCGCGCGCTCCGTCGACACCGACGGCTTCCGGCTGGCCGACGACCTCCTCGGCATCGACCGAGGGGACGCCGTCGTGGTCTTCGCCCCCGGGCGCGTCCTGCCCGAGGTGGAGGTGCTGCTCGAACGCGCCCGCGCGGTGGGCGCCCACTCCGTCCTGGTGACCGACGAACTCAGCGAGGAACTGCGTGACAGCGTCGACATCGTCCTGTCCGCCCCCCACACCCCCACGGGCATGACCGCGGAGGCCCTGACCGGGATCATCGTCTCCGACGCCCTCGTGCAGGCCGTGGCCACCGTCCACCCGGATCGCGCCGTGCGCACCTCCCACGAACTCACCGCCTGGCGCGGACGCCTGGGCCACTGACCGCCGGGGCCGTCCCCGTCCCCGTCCCCGGCGGCCCCCTCACCCCCTCCCTGGGCCCGGCGCGCCCGGAGGCCGAGGGGGAGCCGCGATCCGTCCTCACGGCAGGGGAGGATGGGCCCATGGACTTCTCCGACCCCCTACCCGGTGACACCAGCGAGGACGAGCGCACGCGCGGCGCCCGGGTGGCGCTGCTGCCCGTGGGCAGCCTCGAACAGCACGGCTCCCACCTGCCGCTGACCACGGACACCGTCATCGCCTGCGCCCTGGCGCGGAGCCTGGCCGACGCCCACCCCGGGCTGCGGCTCCTGCCTCCCCTCAGCTTCGGCTGCTCCCACGAACACGACGCCTGGCCCGGGACCGTCAGCGTCACCGCGCCCACCCTGTACGCCATGGCCTCCGACATCGCCGCGTCCCTCCGTGCGGCGGGCACCCCCAAGCTGGTCCTGGTCAACGGGCACGGCGGCAACCACGTGCTCGCCAACCTCGTGCAGGCCTCGCGCGGCGACATGGCCCTCTTCCCCGGCCCGGACGACTGGGAGGCGGCACGCAGGGCGGCGAGGATGAGCACCACCAACGACCGCGACATGCACGCGGGGGAGCTGGAGACCTCGGTCCTGCTCCACGTGCGCCCCGACCTGGTCCGCCCCGGCTACCAGGAGGCCGACCACCTCGCGGACCGGCGCGACCACATGCTCACCACCGGGTTGTCCCGCTACACCCGCTCCGGGGTGGTGGGACAGCCCTCACGCGCCACGGCCACCGAGGGCCGTGATCTTCTGGCGCACCTGGTGAAGGTGTTCACCGGGTACCTCAACGTGCTCGACCCGCAGCAGCCGCCACAGCAGCACCAGCCCGCCGGGAAGGGAGGCGACCAGGGCCAGGAGCCCGTACGCCACTGACACCGTCAGCCCCAGGTCAGCCCCCAGCCCGGCCGCCCCGAAGGCCAGGGCCGTCACCGCCTCACGCGGACCCCAGCCGCCGAGGTTGGCCGGGACACTCATGGCCACCAGGGCCAGCACCAGCAGCGGGAGCAGGGCCGGTGCGGGCACGGCGACCCCGACCGCCCGCGCCGCGACCAGGAACAGCGTGAGGTGCCCGGCCAGCGCGGCCGCCGACAGCAGCACCACGCCCGGGCCGGTCGTCACCGTGAACAGACCGGCCCGGGTGTCCGCGACCGTCGCGGACAAGGCCCGCCACCAGGCCGAACCCCGTCGGCGCCCGAGCACCCAGCCGAGCGCCACCACCAGCGCCAGCAGCGCGAACACGGCCAGGGAGGCGGCCACCGCCAGCAGCCCCGGACCCAGGAGCGCGGCGGGCAGGGTGAACAGCAGCACCGCGCAGGTCGCGGCGAGCACCACCTGCCCGGCCATGCGCTCCAGCAGCACGGCGCGCACACCCCGGGCCACGTCACCGGCGTAGCGGCCGTGGCTGACCGCCCGGTGCACGTCCCCCAGCACTCCGGCGGGCAGCACGGCGTTCAGGAACAGGGCCCGGTAGTAGTCGGCCACCGCGCGCACCCAGGGCAGACGCAGCCCCACCCCGCGCGCCACCAGGACCCATCGGCCCGCGCACAGCAGGGTCGTGACCAGACCGATCCCCAGTGCCGTCGTCACCGTCGCCGGGTCGACCGCTCCGAACGCGGCGGTGAAGGCCCCCAACGGGAACCACCACACCACCCCGGCCAGGATCGCGACCCCGACCAGCGGGCGCGCGATCCTGGTCCACCGTCCTTCGGTGCCGTTCATGGGAGCGGCACGCCCTCACCGGGTGGCGGCGGCTCGCCGGGCAGCGCCAGCAGGTCGGTGTGGTGTACCAGCACGCCCAACTCCCCCCGCTCACACTGGCCGAGCCGTCGTTCCAGGTACCCGCCGACCGCCGCCCCCGGGTCCTCCTCGAAGGCGGCCTCCGCCCATCCCCGCAGCCAGGAGCGGACGAGCGGAACGCGCTCCGGACCCAGCCGCCAGGGACTCGGGTGGGACAGGGTCCGGTACCCCAGCGCACCGAACGCCCCCTCGGCCTCGTCGGCGGCCTCCGGCCCGCGACGCCCGCCCCGGCGCTGGTGGGCGTTGAACGCCTCCGTCAGCGCCGGGTCGTCCCGGTCACCCGGGAAGAGCTCCACCCGGCCCACGACCGACAGCGTGAACAGGGCCGCGCAGCCCGCACCGGCCACCGCCCGGACGATGCGCTCCAGCTCCGTCCGCGTGAGCAGGTCGAGCAGAGCGGACCCGGTGACCAGGTCGACCCCGGACAGGTCCCGCGCGGTGATCGTACCCACGTCCCGCAGACACATCCGAGCACTCACCGGTGAGCCGTCCTCCGAGGCGGCGGGCAGGTACGCCCCGGCCATCGACAGCAGGCCGGGATCCACGTCGTAGAGCGTCCAGCGCTGGACCCCGGCCAGCCGGGGCGCCAGCCAGCGACCCTGGGAACCGGACCCGCATCCGAGGTCGGCGATCCGGACCGGGCGCTCGCGGGATCCGCCGCCGCGCCCACGGAGGAAGGCCCGGAGCGGTGGGAGCGTCGCCGTGGCACGGGCCTCGGAGTCGGCACCCTCCCGCAGGGCCAACCAGCCCGGATCGAAGGCGGGCGGCGGGTTCTCGGACACAGAGCTCAACGGGACCCCTCCCGGTGGAGTGCGACCGCCAGCGGACGGCAGCCTCCTCCCAGAGTGCCAGCTCAGGCGCGTCCGGGAGGTCCGTTCCAGGAAGCCTTTGCCCGGATCTGTCTCCCGGGTGCCCCCGGTCGGACCCGGACCGGTCAGACCTTCCGGGCCAGACCCGCGTACTGGGGGACGGGGCGGACGGTGCCCACCTCGGTGGGTCCGGGGCGCCAGTGGAACACCGGGACCACGCCCGGCTCCACGAGCTCGTAACCGTCGAAGAAGCTGTGGAACTCCTCCACGGTGCGCATGTGGTACTTCTGGGCGACGTGCCGCTCCCAGACGCGCATGCCCTCGGCGGCGCGTTCGGTGTCCTCGACCTCCATGTGGGCCAGCACGCCGTCGCACACCGCGAAGAAGCTGCCGGGGGCCAGACGGTCGACGTAGGCGCGCACGAGACGGACCGCCTCCTCGGTCTCGAAGTGGCCCATGGTGCCCATCAGGGTGAGCCCGACGGGCCGCTCCAGGTCCAGTGTCCGTCCGGCCGCCTCCAGGACCTTCTCCACATCGCGCAGGTCCTGGTCCACGTACTGGGTCCTGCCCGCGTCGGTGCCCACGAGGAGCGCGCGGGCGTGGGCCAGGACGAGGGGGTCGTTGTCCACGTAGACCACCCGGGCCGAGGGGTCGAGCGCCTGGGCCACCTCGTGGGTGTTGTCGGCGGTGGGCAGCCCGGTGCCGATGTCGAGGAACTGGGTGAGGCCCTCCTCCTCGACCAGGTGGCCGACGGCGCGGCGCAGGAAGAGCCGGTCTCCCTGCGCCGCCTCCGCGACCGCGGGGAACAGGGCCCGGACGCGGTCACCGACCTCGCGGTCGACGGGGTAGTTGTCCTTCCCGCCCAACCAGTAGTTCCACACGCGCGCGGTGTGGGCGACGGTGCTGTCGATCGGGGTGTCCGGCATGGGGCCTCGCGTTCCTGTGGGTCTCGGGGGGCTCGGGGGAACCACCCCCGCAGTCTCCTTCCCCGATCCGCCCGGGCGCAAGCCGCGAAGCCCTGTGCCCCAGGGCTTCGCGGTTCAGGAGGACAGCGCCGCCGGTTCCTCGGGCCCGGGCCGCGCCTCCTCGTCGGGCCGCTTCATGTCCACGGTGTCCCGCAGCTGGACCCGGGGGAGGAAGAGCGCCACGACCAGGCCGACCACGGCGATACCGGTGGCGACCAGGAAGATGTCGCCGGTGGAGGAGCCGTAGGCTCCCTCGACGATCTCGCGGAGGAACGGCGGCATACCCGCCAGGTCCAGGGTGGTGCCGTCGGCGCCCCCCGCGGGGACCTCCACACCCGAGGCCGCCAGGCCGTCGGTGACGTTCGTGCTCACCCGGTTGGCGAGGATCGCCCCGAGCACGGACACGCCGATGGTGCCGCCGAGCGACCGGAAGAACGTGATCGCTCCGCTGGCCGCCCCGAGCTCGCGCAGCGGGACCGAGTTCTGCACGACCAGCACGAGGTTCTGCATGGACATGCCCACGCCCACACCGACCCCCAGCATGCCCAGGGACACCACGTACAGGGAGGTGGTCGCGTCGATGGTGGACAGCAGCAGGAATCCGAGGGAGAGGAACACCAGACCGGTGACGACGTAGGCCTTGACCCGGCCGGAGCGGGAGACCAGCCACCCGGACACGGTGGAGGAGAGCATCATGCCGAGCATCAGCGGGGTGGTGAGCAGACCGGCGGCGGTCGGTGAGTAGCCCCGGGCCAGCTGGAAGTACTGGCCGAGGAAGACCGCCCCGCCGAACATCGCCATGCCGACCGCGACGCTGGCGACGATCGCGATCAGGGGTTCGCGGCGAAGCACCAGGTGCAGCGGGATGACCGGCTCGGCGACCCGGTTCTCCACCCACACGGCCACGGCCAGCAGCGCGAGGCCTCCGGTGACCATGGCGCCGGTCTGCCAGGAGATCCACGCGAAGCTGCCGCCGACGAAGGTCACCCACAGCAGGATGGTGCTGACACCGGCGGCGATGAGCGTGGCGCCGACGTAGTCCACGCGTACGTCGGTGCGGTGCTCCTCGACGAGGTGCAGCGTGCGGGTGAGCACCACCAGCGCGACCAGCATGAACGGCACGCCAATGAAGAAGCACCAGCGCCAGCCCAGCCAGGAGGCGTCCGTGAGCGCCCCGCCGATCAGCGGGCCGCCGACGGTGGCCACGGCCATGATGGCGCCGATGATCCCGTTGAAGCGGCCGCGTTCCTTGGGGCTGACCAGGGCGGCGATGGTGGCCTGGACCAGGACCTGGGAGGCGCCCATGCCGAGTCCCTGGAGGGCGCGGAAGGCGATGAGCTGTTCGGTGTTCTGGGCGAACCCGCTGAGCAGCGAGGCCACGATGAACAGCACGATCGAGATCTGGAGCAGCCGCTTCTTCGGGAAGAGGTCGGCGAGCTTGCCCCAGACGGGGGTGGAGGCCGTGGACGCCAGCAGCGTCGCGGTCACCACCCAGGTGTACTGGGACTGGGTTCCTTGGAGGGATCCGAGGATCTGGGGCAGGGCGACCGAGACGATCGTGCCGCTGAGCATCGTCACGCCGAGGACGATCAGCAGCCCGCTCAGGGTGCGCATGATCGGTGTACGTGCGGTGCCCTGGGACTGAGGAGTACTCAAGGCTGGCCTCTGGTGAAGAGAGAAACGGGTGAAGGCGCGCAGGTGGAGGAGGTCTGCTGAGGCGGCAAAAATGCATACTAAGAATTTTTGCACCCTATGCACGATACCACCGGCCCCGGTGCCGGGACATGCGCGCCTCGGAGAACCCCGTCACATGCGACCGGGCCGTTCACGGAGCGCTCAGATGCCGAGCGCGCGCGCCATCTCGCGGGCCGCCCCGGACCATCCGTCCAGCTCCTCGCGGCGCCGCCGCGCCGCCCCGCGCAGCGTCTCCCGCAGTCCCGGGTCGGTCAGCCAGTCCCGCAGCGCCCGCTCCAGCGCCGCCGCGTCACCGGGGGGCACCAGCAACCCGGGCACGCGCCCGTCGGAGGCCCGGCCCAACGCCTCGGGGACCCCGCCCACCTCGGACGCCACCACGGGAACCCCCCGGGCCAGGGCCTCGGTCACGACCATCCCGTACGTCTCCGCGCGGGAGGCCAGCACCACCAGGTCGGCGGAGTCGTACACACCCTCCAGCTTCGCGCCGACCAGCGGTCCGGTGAACCGCACCCGGCTCGCCAACGCGTCCGCGAGCGGGGGAGGGGTGCCCGGACCCGCGCACACGCACTCCCAGGGCAGCCCGACCAGGCCACGGAGGGCGCCCAGCAGCAGGTCGTGGCCCTTGCGCGGGGTCAGGGAGGCCACGCACACCAGCCGGGGCACCCGGCCCACCTCCTCCTCGAAGCCGCTCCCGCGCGCCAGCGGCGCCGCGTCCACCCCCGGCCGCACCGCGGCCACGGGTACGCCCGCCTCCGTCAGACCGTGGTGCCCGGCCAGCCGCCGCGCCGCCCACGCGCTGGTCGCCACCACCGACACCCCGCACCGCAGCACGGTCCGTTCACGGTCGTCCAGGTCCCGGGCCTCCGCTTCCGACAGCCCCGACTCGTCGGCCAGCGGCAGGTGCACCAGCACGTGGAGCCGGAGCCGCCGCGCGTGCGGCACGACCACCTCGGGGACTCCGCAGGCCACCAGCCCGTCCACCAGCACGGAGGCGCCGTCGGGCGCACCGGCCAGCACCGAGGAGAGCGCCTCGGTCCCGACCCGCCCCGGACGCGGCCACGAGCCGGGAACCGCCACCGTCCGCACCGGCCGCAGCGGCCCGGCGGGACCGCTCGGTGTGTCCGGCGCTCCCAGCCCGCCCAGCGCGTCCGCGATCCGCCGGTCGTAGGTGTGCCCGCCGCTGGGCACCGACGCCTCCGGAACGACGAACAGCGTCGGCGTCCGCACGGCCCCGGTCACAGCTCGCGTTCGTAGGAGGCCCAGGCCACGTGGGACTCGTGCAGGGTCACCGCGATCGAGGCCAGACCGTCGGCGTGCGGTCCCAGGGCCCCGGCCGCGACCCGCCCGGCCAGCCGGTCCGCGACCACCCGGGCCAGGAACTCGGTGGAGGTGTTCACCCCCGCGAACTCGGGGACCTCGTCCAGGTTGCGGTAGTTGAGTTCGGCCACCACCGCGCCCAGCTCCCGGGTGGCCGCGCCGATGTCCACCACGATGCCGTCGGGGTCCAGCTCCGGTCGGCGCAGGGTGGCGTCCACCACGAACGTCGCCCCGTGCAGGGCCTGGGCGGGGCCGAAGACCTCCCCCCGGAAGCTGTGCGCGACCATCAGGTGGTCCCGGACGGTGACACTGAACATGCGGACTCCCAGGGTGTCGGGTGCGGTCGGTGCGGTCAGGTCTCGTACACGACGCGATGGCACAGGGCCGACAGCTCGCCGCCGGCCAGCCTCGGCAGTACCGAGGGCAGCTCCTCGAACGGGCTCTCCCCGGTGAGCAGGGCGTCGAAGGCGGGGTCCTCCAGCAGGCGCAGCGCCAGTGCGAGGCGCTCGGCGTGGTCGTAGCGCGAACGGCGGGCCGGGGAGATCATGCCGACCTGGCTGGCACGCACCGTCAGCCGGTGGGAGTGGAAGTCCTCGCCCAGCGGCAGGATCACCCGCCGGTCCCCGTACCAGCTGAGCTCCACGACCTCGCCCTCCACGTGCAGCAGCCGCAGCGAGGAGACCAGCCCCGCCTCGGTGGCGCTGGTGTGGAAGACCAGGTCGCGGTCGCCCTCGGCCCGCTCGGGAGGGGCGAAGTCCACCCCGAGGCGGTCGGCGATCGCGGCGCGCCCGGGATCCACGTCCACCAGCTGGACCCGCGCCCCCGGTATCTGGGACAGCAGGCGCGCCACGCAGCAGCCCACCATGCCCGCGCCCACCACCGTCACCCGGTCGCCCACCATCGGGGCGGCGTCCCACAAGGCGTTGATCGCGGTCTCCACCGTGCCGGCCAGGACCGCGCGGGAGGCAGGAACGCCCTCGGGGACCACCGACACCGCCGAGGCGGGCACCACGAACCGGGTCTGGTGCGGGAACAGGCTGAACACCGTCCGCCCCACCAGCTCCCCGGGGCCCTCCTCGACCACGCCCACGTTCAGGTACCCGTACTTCAGCGGGCCGGGGAAGTCGCCCTCCTGGAAGGGGGCGCGCATCACCCCGTACTGGTTGGGCGGCACCCCGCCGCCGAACACCAGGGTCTCCGTGCCCCGGCTGATCCCCGAGTTCAGGGCGCGCACCACCACCTCACCGGGGCCTGGTTCGGGCATCTCCACCTCCCGGACCTCACCCACGCCGGGGGAGCGCACCCAGAACGCCCGAGCCGTCCTCGCCATCCCTCACCTCTTCCTCTCCACGGGACCGGGCCCGAGGGCACGCGCCCGCCACAGTCCCACCACGTCACGTCCGAACGACCACAGCAGGGCGACCAGCGCCAGTCCCACCACCACGTCACCCACCGGCCGGGGGAGGACCCCAGAGGCGGCCACCGTCAACACGATCCCCTGGGCGGCGGCCACGGCCTTGCGCGCCACGCTCGGCGGCAACGGGCCCCTGAGCCACGGTGCCGCGCGGGCGGCGACCCAGAAGAGGTACCGCATCGCGCCGATCGCCAGGACCCAGGGTCCCAGCACCCCGGAGACATACACACTCAGGGCCAGGATCAGGAACGCGTCGGCCTCCATGTCGAACCGGGCGCCGAAGTCCGACTCCGTGCGCGTACCGCGGGCCACCAGCCCGTCCACCCAGTCCAGGACCAGGGCCACGGCCGCCACCGCCACCAACGGCCCGGCGGGGCCGCCCTCGGCGACCAGCGCCGTCACCACGCCGATCAGAACGACGCGCACCAGGGTCACCAGATCGGCCGGGCCCAGCGGCCACCGCTCGTAGCGGCGGATCGCCACCACCAGCGCCAGCGTCACCAGCACGGCGTACAGCGGCGCGGCGACCCAGCCCCGGATACCGAGCCAGGAGGCCGGGTCAGCCACCCGCCAGCCCCGGGTCGCCGTTCAGGTGCGGCAGGTCGTGGCCCAGGCGGTCCCGTTTGGCGACCAGGTAGCGGGAGTTGTTCTCGTGCGGGGGCACCAGCAGCGGAACCCGGGCGGCCACCTTGACCCCGTAGCCCTCCAGCGCCAGCACCTTGTCCGGGTTGTTGGAGAGCAGCCGCACCGAACGCACGCCCCGGTACCGCAGTACCCGCGCCGCAGGGCCGTAGTCGCGCACGTCCACCGGCAGGCCCAGGTGCGTCGCGGAGTCCACGGTGTCCAGCCCGCGCTCGTCCTGGAGCACCTGGGTGCGGACCTTGTTCACGAGCCCGATCCCGCGCCCCTCGTGGCCGCGCAGGTACACCAGTACGCCGCGGCCCTCGGTCAGGATCGTGTCCAGGGCGGCGTCGAGCTGGTCGCCGCACTCGCAGCGCAGCGCGCCGAACACGTCCCCGGTGACGCACTCGGAGTGCACCCGGACCAGGACCTCCTCGCCGTCACCCAGCGCGCCCAGGACCAGGGCCATGTGCTCCTGGCCGTCGACCGGGTCCCGGAAGGCCACACAGCGGAACGTGCCCCTGCGCACCACCAGGTCCGACTCGGCGACCTCCGCGCCGTCAAGAGAGTGCTCCGTCATGTGTCCTCCGATGCGGATGCGACCTGACCAGGTGCGTGCCCATCCCACCGGTCGGATACACGGGTCGGACGACTATTCCGGCAGGTCCACCCGGATCTCGTCGCCCAGGGCGAAGCCGCCCTCCAGCTCCAGGGAGTCCCCGCTCCAGAACCGCCCCGGATCGTAGTAGCCGGGCCGCCTGCCCGGGGCCAGCAGCCCCATCTCCACGTAGGTCAGCGCCATGACCTCCGCGCAGTAGGCGGTCTCCAACCGGCGTTCGCGCGCCCTGCCCCGGAACGGCATCCGGCCCAGCGCCCACCGCCCGGCCAGTTGGGCGGTCGAGGGGAAGGGGGTGCCGTCGAGCCGGGCGACCATCCGCAGCGCGGCGTCCTCCATCGCGCGGTCGGCCAGCGGGTCCAGCTGGCGCAGCCAGGCCCGCTGTCCGTAGCGGTGCCCCCACACCAGGACGGCGTCACGCAGGTCGTGCAACTGGACGCCGCGCTGGTGGGTGCCGGTCCACATGTCCACCAGGGACCTGCCCAGCTCCGCGTGCCACATCAACGGGGGCAGGTCGTCCACCACGACGGCCATGCCGACGTGGTTGACCGGGCTGTTGGTGGTGAGCTGGATGGCCCGGTCCGGCACGCTCGTGCCCCGGAACACCCACACGTCACCGGTTCTGGTCAGATCGACCGCCGTGTCCAGGTCCATGCTCGTCTCTGCCACAGGCACTAGCCTATGAGCATGAAGTGGTGGAAGGCCTTGGGAGTGGCCGCCTTCGTGGGTGTGGCGGCCACCGGAGTGGCGATCGCGCGGGCCGAACGGGAGCGCCGCGCCTACACCCCCGAGCAGGTCAGGGACCGACTGCGCGAGCGCGTGGCGGAGGTCGACCGCGCTGCTCGCGGCCCCGTGGGCGACTCCGAGCCCGTGTCCGCGCCGTCGCGCGGCCCGCTCGGCGCGGTGCGCGCGGGACTGTCCCGGCTCCGGACCCGGCTCCGGAGCCTCCGGCCGGTGGCCACAACCGGCCACCGCGACCGCGAGGCGCGTCGGGGGTAGGCGCTGACTCCGGTCAGGCGCCCTGCACGTAGGAGAGCAGGATGCGTTCGACCTCCTCCGAGGGGCCCACTCCCAGCGGCGGCTCGCCCCGTTCACGGTCCCAGGCCAGCACGTCGGCGGCGGTGGTGGCCAGCGGGGTCGAGGGCAGCCCGGCCTCCCGCGCCCGGCCGAAGTCACGCTGGAAGGTCTGTTCCCACACCGGGTCGGGCCGTACCAGCGGGAAGCGGGCCTTGATCGTCTCCGGCGGCACCAGGACCGGTTCGACCTCGCTCCCGGCCGCGCGGGCGCAGGTGCGCAGCATCTCCATCAGGGTGAGCGGTTCGGCCGGTCCCATGGCGTTGAACACGCCCCCGCGGTCGTCCTCAGCCAACAGCACGACGAGTCGGGCCAGGTCCCGCACGTCGAGGAGCTGCACCGGCTGCCCGGGGTCCGCGGGCAGGACGACCTTGCCGCCGCGCGCGGCCCGGCGCACCCAGTACGTGAACTGGTTGACGTTGTCGTGCGGTCCGGCGAGCATCCCGGGCCGCACCACGGTGGCGCGCTCGCCGTACCGGGAGTGCAGTTCCCGCTCGCAGGCGACCTTGAGCGGACCGTAGGTGTCCCGGCCGACCTCCTCGGTGTCCCACTCGGGAGTGTGGAGGGGCGCCGACTCGTCCGCTCCGGGGCCGGAGCCGGGAGCGTAGACGGCGTTGCTGGACACGAACAGGTACCGGCCCACGCGGTCGCCCAGCGCCTCATGGGACTGCCGCACGTGCCTGGGCACGAACCCGCTGACGTCGACGACCGTGTCCCAGGAGCCCTCGGCCAGGGCGGAGTGGTCGCCCTCCTCGCGGTCCCCCACCAGGAGCCCGGCCCGGGGGAAGAGGCCCCGCGCGGTCCGCCCCCGGTTGAAGAGCGTGACCTCGTGTCCGCGCCGCAGCGCGTCGTCGACGATCGCCCGGCCGACGAACGAGGTACCGCCCAACACGAGAATCCGCATGAGCCCAGAGCCTAGCGCCCGTTCCCACCAGCTTCGAGCACCGTCACGGCGTCGAACGGGGCGACCGGTGGGCCAGGACCGACGCCACAGTGGGGATGCGGCCCATCGGGGCGACGATTCCGGAGGTTCCTTCTCGGATGACCCCAAATCCCTTCCCAGCGGAACGGACCCGGGCCGGACGGTCGGTCAGAGCGGCCTGGTGAGGTGGCCGACGGACTCCAGCAGGGAGATGTGGTCCGTGCCCAGGGACTCCAGGAAGGCGATCACGTCCCGGTGCGGAACCCTGTGCAGCGGGGCGCTGGTCCGTGACAGGCCGACGCGGGACAGGCCCTCACCGCCGCCCAGCCGGGAGGCCGGGGTGGCGGGCGGGTCCACCCGGTACAGCCGCCAGGCGCTGCCCCGGGGAGCGGAGGCCAGCAGGAGTGTGGGCCGCTTCCACACGATCAGCGCCCAGCCCTTGGGGCCCTCGGCGTGCACGATGACGGGATCCGCGTGCCCCTCCAGCAGTTCGACCACCTGCGCGGCGACCGGGACGGGGTTGGTGAACGCGCCACGGACCCGGTGTGTGCCGGAGTCGTACTCCAGACTCCACCCCGAGGCCTCCAGCTCGGCGGCCACCCGGGCGAGGCGGTCGTCGTCCTCGGGAGGGGCCGCCTCGGCCGGTTCGGGGGAGGGGGTGGCCGGGAGGATCAGGCCCAGTTCCAGGCCCGCCCCGGTGGCGGCGGCGCCGGTGAGCGCCGCAAGGTTCGCGCCGCAGGTCAGGGCGGAACGCTGGTCGCCCCGCTGCCACTCGACGAGACCGCCGTGCTCGGGGAACCCCGCCGCGACGGGGTGTACGGAGGCCTCCACCCCCGCCTCGGCCAGGGCTCGGGCGGCGTCCTCGCGGTCCTGTTCCGGCCACGATCCGGGGACGCCCAGGCGCACGTGGGCGGGGGACAGCCGCCGGGTGAGGGCGGCCAGCGCCGGAGCGTCGTACCCGCGCAGGGGAGCGTGCAGGGTGAGTTCGCTGACCGGTCCCTCGGGCAGGTGGGCGAGGAGCGGCGCGTCCAGGTTGTGCACCACTCGGGCGGCCGACTCCGTCGGGTTGGTCAGCAGGAGGTCCTCCAACCGGTCGGCCAGGGAGGACAGCCGCTCGGCCAGGGACGCGGGCAGCGTGATCCCGGTCGCGCAGGAGGAGAGCCACGCGCCCAGTTCCGCGAGCGCCCACGGGACCCCGTCGGGGCCGCCGCGCACCACCGTCCAGACCCGGTCCTCGGCGGTGGGGGAACCGGAGCCGAAGGCGGCCACGACGTGTTCGTCACCCAGCAGCAGGGCCAGGTCCGGGACGGAGCGGTCGATCAGCGCGTACGTGCGGTCCGGGCGCCCCACGGAGGCCTCCTCGGACGCGGTGCCGAGCACGGTGACGGCCGCGCCCAGGCCCTGGGCGACGGGGACCAGGCCGTCCTCCAGGGCGGAGAGATCCATCACCGTCCCCACCAGCAGGAACTCGCGTAGCGGAGCACCGTCGGTACGGGCGTTCCACTCGTGCAGCAGGGCGAGCGGGGAGACGGACACGGGCGACCTCTGTTCTCACACCGGGGACGTAAGCGAGCATAACGGAGCGCGGCGGCGGGTCCCCGCGATACCCCCGTGGCGGACACGCGGCGGGGGGTGCGACGATGTGAACACCATGACCGAGAGCGAACAGTGCCGACCGCTGCGCGCCGGGGTGTTCACCCTGGTGTGCGCGAGCCTGTCCGCGATCGGCCACTCCGTGAGCTCCGGGCACGACGTCCCCCTGGTCGGCCTCCTGCTGGGCGTCGCCGTGGTCTTCGCCGTCGCGTGGGCGCTGGCGGGCCGCAGGTACGGCCCCGGGATGCTCACCGCGTGGATGCTGTGGGGCCAGCTCGCCCTGCACGTGACCTTCTCCTACGCCCAGGGCGCCCCTCACACGGACCACACCGGCGCGGTGCTGGCCCAGGACCCGGTGCCCGCGTGGGCGATGATCTCGATGCACGTGGCGATGGCGCTGGTCAGCGCGTGGTGGTTGCACCTCGGTGAGAACGCCCTGTTCGCCTTCCTGCGGTTCATGGCGCTCTCGCTGATCCCCCTCCTGCTGGTGGTCGGCGCCGTCCCGACGGCCCGGGCCGCGGTCTCCGCCCGGTTCGCCGCCACCGACCAGCACTCCCGCACGCGGCCGCCCTATCTGCGCCACTCGCGTGTGCTGCGCGGCCCACCGCCCGTCCCGGCCGCCTGACCGGAGTCCTCTCCGCACCGGGGCATCCCCCGCGTCGTCAGGCCGCCCTCCCGTGTCCCCGTGGTGCCGCCCCGTCGGCACCGCCTGCCCAGGACACCCCGTGGTCCCCCACCGCCCGCAGGTGGCGGGGTGGCCGCGCGGGCGGTGACAGAAAGCACGATCCGCATGACATGGAGTGATGGGTCCGGTGCGGCCCACACACAGTCCGACCTGGCCCGACTGGCCCAGCGCGCCGGGGCCGGCGTCCCCGGGGCGATGGACGCCCTGTTCACCCTGACCCGAGCCGACGTGGCCCGCTACATCGCCCGCCGGGTCGAACCCTCGTGGGTCGAGGACCTCACCCAGGAGACCTTCCACCGCGCCATGCGCGGCCTGCCCGGGTACGCGGGACGGTCCCCGGTACGGGCCTGGCTGCTGTCCGTGGCCCGCCACACCGTCGCCGACCGCTACCGCAGCCGTGCGCGCTCACCGCGTACGGAACCGGTCGAGGACTGGGAGCGCGCGCTCGGCCCCGGTGCGGCGGAGCCGGGGCGGTTCGACGAGTACCTGGCCCTGACCTCCCTTCTGGAGGACCTGCCCGAGGACCGGCGCACCGCCTTCGTCCTCACCCAGGTCCACCGCGTGCCCTACGCCGAGGCCGCCGCGCTGACCGGTGTCCCGATCGGCACGGTCCGCTCGCGTGTGGCCCGGTGCCGCCGCGACCTCGCCCGCCTGGTGCGGGAGGCGGCGTGAACGCCCCGCCCGCGCACCCCCCGAGTCACCCCTGGAAACACCGTCCCGTGAGGAAGCACCCGATGAGACATCCGATCCGCTCCCTGGCTGTCGCCGCCGCCGCGCTGCTGGCCGTCACCGCCTGCGGGGGGCCCGACCTGGCCGAGGCCGAGCACTACCTCGACCTCTCCGACCAGCCCATGGCCGCCTCGGAGATCGAGCTCGCCACCGTCGACGGAGAGCCCTGGGGGTTCACCGACGTGGCCGACGACCGGCTCACCCTGCTGTTCTTCGGCTACACGAGCTGTCCGGACGTGTGCCCCATGACCATGGCCGAGATCAACCTCGCCCTGGACCAGGCCGGAGAGGACGCGGACGGGTTCGACGTGGTGATGGTGAGCAGCGACCCCGAGCGGGACACCGACGAACAGCTGCGCTCCTGGCTGGACCGGTTCGACCCGGACTTCCAGGGTGTGCGCGGGGACGTGGACGACACCGTCCAGGCCGCCCTGGACTACGGCGTCCCGATCGAGGCGCCCGAGGTCACCGAGGGCGAGTACCTGGTCTCGCACGGCGGCCGCATCCTGGTGCTCACCCCCGACGGTGAGGCCGCTGGCATGTTCGACGAGGGCGTGGGCGCCGACGACATCGCCCCGCTCCTGCCGGTGCTGCGGTCGGAACTGCTGTGAGCTCCGGGACCGGGGTCTCCCGGCGCGGCCTGTTCGCGGGGGTGGGAGCCGCCGGGGCGGTGGGCCTGACCACCGGGGGACTGCTGGGCGCGGGGGCGGCGCGCGTGCCCGGAGGGGAGGACCCCGCCCGGGACCTGACGCTGTCCCGGAGCGGCCCCGAGGAGGGGCGTCCGCCCGCGCTGCTCACACCCACCCCGGCCCACGTCCACGTGGTCGCGGTGGACCTGCGGGCGGACGAACCGGCGGAGGTCTCCGCCCGGGCCCGCGAGGTCCTGGCCGTCTGGGGCGAGCGGGCCCGGGAACTCCACGAGAGCGGACTGGCCGCGCTCGCGCCCGGTGCGCCCACCGAGGGACTGCGCCCGGCCTCCCTGGGGATCACCCTCGGCCTGGGCGGCGCCCTCCTGGACCGGGCCGGGCTGGGCGACCGTCGCCCCGCGCCCCTGGAGGACCTGCCGGACTTCGCCGCGGACCGGCTCGACCCCGCGCTGTGCGGGGGCGACCTGATGCTCCACGTGGGCGCCGAGGACCCCCTCGTGGTCAGCGCCGCCGTGGAGCACCTGCTCGGCCTGGTCCGGGAACAGGCCAGCGTGCGCTGGTCCCTGCCCGGGTTCCAGCGCGCCGCCGCCACGGCCGAGGACGCCTCGGCCACCCCACGCAACCTCATGGGACAGGTCGACGGCACGGTCAACCCCGCACCCGCGGAGGCGCGGTTCGGCCCGCAGGTCCTGGCCGCGCACCCCGAGCCCGGCACGGCCTGGATGGACGGCGGCACCTACGTGGTGGTGCGGCGCATCCGCATGCTGCTGGACGACTGGTTCGACCTGGCGCCCGAGGACCGGGAACGGGTGATCGGCCGCCGTCTGTCGGACGGCGCGCCGTTGGGCGGGGACCGTGAGGACGACCTCCCCGACCTCGCGGCCAGGGACGCCGACGGAGGGCCCGTGGTCCCCGACGACGCCCACATCCGCCTGGCCAGCCCGGAACGCACCCTCGGCGCCCGCATGCTGCGGCGCGGGTTCAACTACGACCTCGGCTGGAAGGACGGCCACCGCGAGGCCGGGCTGCTGTTCACCGCCTGGCAGGCCGACCCCCGCGCCGGATTCACCGCCGTGCAGCGGGAGCTCGACCGGGGCGGCGACGCCCTCAACACCTTCGTCCGCCATGAGGGGAGCGCCGTCTTCGCGGTGCCCCCCGCGCTCGATCCCCATCCGGCCCACACCCTCTGGTGACCGGGCCGACCGACCCACAGGACACGAACATGAAGACACACACCGCTACCGCGACACTGCTGGCCCTGGCCCTGCTTGCCACGGGCTGTTCGTCCGACGCCCCCGTCCAGGAGGCCGCCGTGGAGGACCCTGCACGGGGCGGCGCCGAGGCCGACGCGATCATCGTCGAGGACGCCTGGATCCCCGAACCGGCCAACCCCGAGGTGGGCGTGGTCTACCTCGCGATCACCAACACCGACGCCTCCGCCGCCGACGCCGTGGTCGAGGTGCGCACCGACGCGTCGCCCGAGGCCGAGCTGTGCACCACCGAGACCACGGAGTCGGGCGCGGCCGTCATGACGACCCTCGACGAGATCCCCGTCCCCGCGGGTGGCACCACCACCTTCGTCGACGGCGGCTACCACGTCATGGTCAACGACATCCCCGAACCCCTCGCCGTCGGTGACTCCGTGGCTGTCACCCTGGGCTTCGCCAGCGGAACCGAGATCGCACTGGACGTCCCCGTGCAGGAGATGACCGGCCCGACCCCGGACGAGGCGGACCACGGCGCCCACCACTGAGCGATCCGCCCGGGACTAGACGGGGGTGACGATCTGGATGAGGTTGCCGCAGGTGTCGTCCAGCACGGCGGTGGTGACCGGGCCCATGGTCAGCGGGGCCTGGGTGAAGGTGACCCCGAGGGCGCGCAGCCGCTCGTACTCGGCGTGGACGTCGTCCACCTGGAACTGGGTCGCCGGGATGCCGTCGTCGTTCAGCGCCGCGCGGTAGGGGGCCACGGCGGGGTGCCCTGAGGGCTCCAGCAGCAGCTCGGCCCCCTCCGGGTCCTCCGGGGAGACCACGGTCAGCCAGCGGTTCTCACCCTCGGGCTCACCGATGGGCACGTCGTGCTTCTTCACGAAGCCCAACACGTTCGTGTAGAAGTCCAGGGCCTTGACCTGGCTGTCGACGAAGACGCTGTTGATGTGGATTCTCATGAGTCGCTCTCCCGCGGGTTCGGTCCCAGCCACCGCTCGACGATGTGTCCGAGCGGCTCCGGGTTCATGTCGTGGAACTTGTAGCGTCCCTCGCGCCTGCTCTCGACCAGGCCCGCCTTCTCCAGGACCGCGAGGTGCTGGGAGACCGCCTGGCGCGAGATGCCGAGCTGGTGCCTGGTCGCCAGCCGGGCGCAGAGTTCGAACAGGGTCTGCCCGGACCGTTCGCGGAGCTCGTCCAGGATGACGCGGCGGGTCGGGTCGGCCAGGGCCTTGAACAGTTCGTCGGACACCCGACCACTATAGGCAAGTCATCACTTGCCTATCAAGCCGTGAGCTGGTGTTTTGCGATGACTTGAACCACGGAACCCTAGCTTCCGTAGACCCCGGCCAGGAGGTCCGCCAGGGCGGTCAGTTGCGGGGTGGCGCGGTCGGTGCGCCAGACCAGGCCCAGCTGGGACGGCTCGGTCAGCCCCTCCACCGCCAGGCACCGCAGGTCGGCCCGGGTGATCTCCTCGGCCAGGGGGCGGCACACCAGCATGGCGTGCGCCCCGGCGGCCACCAGGGCCAGCCCCTCCTGCATGGTGTGCACGCTCGTCCCGGAACGGAGGGGCGCGCCCGCCGGGGTGGTGGGCGGCACCCGCGCCGCCATCCAGTAGTCCGGTGCCTCACCGGCCGGGCGCAGCAGGTCGAACCGGGTCAGCTCCTCCACGTGCAGCCGACCCCCGTCCGCCAGCGGATGGTCGGCGGACACCGCCAGGAGGCGGTCCTGCGGTGGGAACCGGAAGCCCACGGTCAGTTCACCCTCGTGGACGGGGAGTTCCACCAGAGCCGCGTCCAGTCGGCCCGCCACCACGTCCGAGAACGGGGACCCCAGGGGGATCTCGCTCAGCGCGACCGTCACCCCGTGCTCGCCCCGCAGCAGCCGGAACGCCTCGGCCACCTGCACGTGGACACTCCCGTTGAAGCCGATCCGCAGCTCCCGCAACGATCCGCGCATCGCCCTGTCGCGGGCGCGCAGGAACGTGGCGGCCAGGTTCTCGTAGGCGGGCCGCACCTCCTCCACGAACTGCGATCCGAACCGGGTGAGCGACACCCGCCTGCTGGTGCGCTCCACCAGGCGCGCCCCGACGCGGCGTTCGAGCGCGGAGACGAGTTGACTGGCCCGGCTGGGGGAGAACCCCAACCGTTCGGCGGTGCGGCCGAAGTGCAGCTCCTCCGCCAGCACGATCAGGCACTCGATCTGCTGGACGTGGACCTGGTTCAACGCGCCGTCCACGGGTGCGCTCGTGCTCGCCATATCGTTGAGCCTAGCTCAACGATCGCTGAGCGGATCGCTGTTGTTCGCCGCCCTCGCGGCCGCTTGGCTGGATCCATGAGTCCCACCGCGTCGTCCCCGACGACCCCCACCCGTACACCCGCCGAACCACCCGGGGCGGGCCGCACCGCGCTCCGGCAGTGGACGGCGGTCGCCGTGCTGTCCCTGAGCACCTTCGTGGTCGTCACCTCCGAGATGCTGCCGGTCGGCGTCCTGACTCCCATGGCGGAGGGACTGGGCATCACGGCCGGGGCGGCCGGATCCAGCCTCACCGTCACCGGCCTGGTCGCGGCCGTCACCGCCGCGCTGGTCCCGCGCCTGCTCGGCGCCCTCGACCGGCGCGCGGTGCTGGCCGCCGCCATGGTGGTGCTCGCCCTCGGCAACGTCCTGACCACCCTCGCCCCGGGCTTCGCCGTGCTCGTCGCGGCCCGCGTGATCCTCGGGGTCGGTATGGGCGCTGTCTGGGGGCTGGCGGCGGCGGTGGCGATCCGCCTCGTCACCCCGGCGAGGGCGGCGCTGGCGGTGTCCTTCGCGGTCAGCGGGGTCGCCGCCGCCTCGGTGGTCGGAGTGCCGCTGGGCACCGTGATCGGGAACGCCCTCGGCTGGCGGGCCGCCTTCGCCGCCCTGGCGGTGGCCGCCGTGGTCCTGGCGGTCGCCCTGCCGCTGTTCCTGCCCCGCCTGCCCCGTCCCACCGCCGCGCACCCCGCGGCGGGCCCCGCGCCGACCCTGTTCACCCCACCGGTCCTGGTCGGGCTGGGCGTCGTGGTCCTGCTGGTCACCGCGCACTTCGCCGCCTACACCTACGTACGTCCGGTCCTGGAGGAACGCGCCGGTCTGGATCCCTCGGCCATCGCCCTGCTCCTGCTGGTGTACGGGGTGTTCGGCCTGGTGGGGAACTTCGCCGCCGGGGCGGTGGCCGCCCACCGCACCAGGGCCACCGTCCTGGGGCTGGCGGCCGGTGTCGGCACCGCCGTCGCCGTGCTGGCCCTGCTCGGCACGGTCCCCCTGGCCGCCGGTGCCGGGATCGCCCTGTGGGGTGTGGCCTACGGAGGGGTGTCGGTGGCCGGGCAGATCTGGATGACCCGTGCCGCACCGGACCGCGTCGAGCACGTCACCGGACTCTACGTGGGCGCCTTCACCGCCTCGATCGCCCTGGGCGCGCTGGTCGGCGGCGGGGTGGTGGAGCTCGCGGGCGTCACCTGGCTGCTGTGGGGCGCCGCGGCCCTGGCCTGGGCCGCCCTGGCCGTCGGTCTCCTGGGTCCGGGCCCCCACCCGCGCGGAGCCGAGCGCGACGAGGAGCCGCGACGCGGCTGAGTCCGCCGACGTGGATGCGGGGCGGGTCCCGAACGGGGCCCGCCCCGCACGCGCCCGTCCTACTCGTCGCCGCCGAAGCTGTTGTACTCGTCGGCCCGCTCCTGGCCGGACAGCGCGTGGATGGCGTCCATGACCTCGTCGGTGATCACCCTGCGGGCCTTGCCGGGGGCCATGCCGTCGAAGCCGGTCGAGAAGTCCATCGGCTCGCCGAAACGCACGGTGAAGGGGCGGGGGCGCGGCATGCCGGCGCCGATGGGCTGCACCTGCTGGGTGCCCGAGACCGCGACCGGCACGATGGGCGCCTTGGACTCCAGGGCCAGGTGGGCGACGCCGGTGCGGCCCCGGTACAGGCGGCCGTCACGGGAACGGGTGCCTTCGGGGTAGACCACGCAGGCCTCACCCTCGTTCAGGCGGTCCAGCATCATCTCCAGCGACACCATGGCGTCGCGGGCGTTGCCGCGCTGGACCGGCATGGCGCCCAGGGAGCCGAACACCGTCTTGGTGACGCGCCCCCTGATCCCGGTGCCCTCGAAGTAGTCCGACTTGGCGAGGAACCGCACGGGGCGCTGGGTGACCGACAGGGGGATGACGACGCTGTCCACGAACGACAGGTGGTTGCTGGCGAGCAGGACCGCACCCGTGGCGGGGACGTTCTCACGGCCCTCGATGGTCGGTCGGCACAGGGTCCGGGCGAGGACCGCCGCGGTATGCCGCAACGCACCGTAGAGCACGTGTTCTCCCTTGTGTTGTCGGACGGAGCCGACCTCAATGTAAGGGTGACTCACCGGTAATGATGACCTGCCGCACACAGAGTGCCGCACGTCACGTACCGGCGGAAACAGGGAGGTCGGGCCCGTCGGAGCGGGGGAGGTCAGCTGTGCGGGCGCCAGTCGGCGTTGGCCCCGCACACCACCAGGCACGGGTTGTCGCCCGGCACGCGCCCGGCCAGCCAGGCGGCGAAGGGAACGGCGGCGGCGGGCTCGGCGGCGATGCGGAACTCCTGCCACAGGCGGGTCTGCGCGCTGATGATCTCGGCGTCGCTGACCAGCACCGTCGTCACCGGGTTCGCGCGCAGGACCTCGAAGGGCACCCGGCCGAAGGTGGACGCGCCCAGCGCGGACGAGGCGACCGAGTCCACCGGGGTGCGGACCGGGTGACCGGCCTCCAGCGCGGCGCCCAGGCTCCGGCAGCCCTCGGGCTCGACTCCGACCACCTGACGCCCCTCGGCGCCCAGGCGTACCCCGGCGACCAGACCGCCACCGCCCACCGCGACCACGATCGAGTCGCACTCGGGCGCGTCGGCGGCGATCTCCAGGCCGAGGGTGCCCTGGCCCGCGACCACCAGCGCGTCGTCGTAGGCGTGCAGGTAGCGGACGCCCTCGGACTCCGCGCGGGCCAGCGCCGCCTCGGCCGCCACCGCGAACTCCTCACCGACCCGGACGATCTCCGCGCCGGTGGCCGCCAGGGGAGCGGCCTTGGCCTCTGGCACCGTCTCGGGCACGTACACCGTGGCGTGCACCCCCAGCATGCCCGCGGCGGTGGCCACGCCGAGGCCGTGGTTGCCCCCGGAGGCGGTGATCACCCGGTCGGTGGGCTCGCCGCCGAGCAGGGCGTTGAGGGCGCCGCGGAGCTTGAACGCGCCCGTGCGCTGGAGGTGCTCCAGCTTCAGGGTGAGGGGGCGCCCGTCGATCTCGGCACGCATGACCGGGGTCCGGCGGGCGTACGGTGCGATGCGCTCGGCTGCGGCGCGGACGTCGGTGGCCGTGGGCACGGCGGGCGCGGTCGTGGTGCTCATGGTCCCACTCTGCCGCTACTGACCATTAACTTAAAGTTGGGTCTGCTAAAGAATGTTAAGAAGAACTTTGTGTCATGCTTTGTCCTAAAGGACCGTGTCGTGCCAGGAAGGGGTGATCGTGTGCTCGACGCCAACCGTCTGCGCGTGCTCGTGGAGATCGCGCACGCCGGATCGATCGCGGCCGCCGCCGACCGCCTCTCCTTCACCCCGCCCGCCCTGTCCCAGCAGCTCACCAAACTGGAACGCGAGGTCGGCTGCCGCCTGGTGGAACGCGGCCGCACCGGGGCGACCCTGACCAGGGCCGGGGAGGTCCTGCTCGAACACGGCGAACGGGTCCTGGGCGAACTCCGCGACGCCGAGTCCGCCGTCCGCGCCTTCGCGGGAGACCGCGCCGACCGCCTGTCCCTGGGCGCCTTCGCCAGCGCGGGCAAGGTCCTGCTCCCCGGGGCGCTCGCCGCCTTCGGCCACGAACACCCCCATGTGCGGCTGTCGCTGTCCGACATCGAACCGCCCGGCGGCCTCGGCCTGGTCACCTCCGGCGACCTCGACCTGCTCATCACCCACCGCTACCCGGGGGTGCCGCTGCCCCGCGCTGGCGGCCTGCACCGCGAACGCCTCCTGGTGGACCCGCTCCTGGTGGTGGCGCCCACCGGCCATTCCATCAGCGACACCGAACTCTCCCTGGTGGACCTGGCCGACGAGGAGTGGATCTGCGGCGCCCCCGGCATCCACAACCGGATCAGCCTGGACACCGCCGCCGCGGCCGCCGGGGTGCGCCTGAGCGTCGCCTACGAGACGCGCGACTACGAGGTCGCCCTGGCGCTCATCACCGCCGGGGTGGGGATCGCCCTCATCCCCCAGAGCATCCTCGACGCCTCGCACGGCGGGGGGTGGGTCAGCCGACCCCTGCGCGGCACCCGGCTGGCCAGGGAGATCTACACCGTGCACCGGCTCCGACCGCCGGAGCCGGTCCCCGACATGGTCGCCACCCTGCGCCGCACCGCGGCCCGCAGCCTCCGGACCTGAACCGGCGCCGATCCGTTCGGAGGGTCCGGGACCGATGAGTTCCGCCGACCCCGGAGGTCGGTACGGACGAACGGAGCGCCGTGTCCCACGGCGCCGAGCCCGGACGAAAGGACCACCATGACCGAGGCCCCCTTCGAGATCGCCCTCCCCATCGCCGACCGGTGGCGCGCGATGGTCTTCTACCGGGACGCCTTCGGGTTCGAGGCCCTGGGCGAGCCCGCCGAGGACGGCGTGCCCGAACCGCTGCGGCTGCGGGTCAACGACCACGCCGTGCTGACGCTCGTTCCCGCCGACGGACTCGCCTGGGTCCTGGGTGAGACCCGCCGACTCGCTCCGCCCGGCACCAGCGAGTGCCTGCTGACCAGGACGTTCTCCACCGAGGCGGCCGTCGACGAGCTCCTGGGACGGGTCCGGGAGGCCGGGGGAGAGGTGGTCGGCGCGGCCGAGCGGCAGCCCTGGGGCTACTCGGGAACGTGTGCCGACCCCGACGGCCACCTGTGGCAGATCACCGTCCAGCCCTGACCGGAACCCCTACAGGGGCGGTGCCCCGGGCGGGTTCGGGGCGTTCCAGCGGTAGCGCAGGGCCAGGACGCGCAGGGTGAAGCACAGCAGCGAGCCGATCACCGCGATCCAGCCCGGACCGAAACCGGTCAGGTCCACGACCACCACGAACAGCGCCCCGATCATCGCGGGGACGGCGTACAGGTGCGAGTTGGCGCTGAGCACCGTCGGCACCCGGCTGAGCAGCACGTCCCTGATGGTGCCGCCGCCCACACCCGTGATGACGCCCAGCAGCACCGCCTGGAGCGGCCCGAAGCCGAACTCCAGCGCCTTGGTCGCCCCGATCACGGCGAACAGGCTGAGCCCGGCGGCGTCGAACACCAGGATGGGCCGGGTCAGGTGGGTGAGCTGACGGCTGAGGAAGAACGCCAGGGTCCCCCCGGCCAGCGCCGTGGCCAGGTACCGCCAGTCCTGGAAGGTGGCCGGGGTCTGGCCCAGCAGGACGTCGCGGAGGATGCCGCCGCCCAGGGCGGTCACCATCCCCAGCACCATGACACCGACGAGGTCCACCCGCGCGGTGCGGATGGCGGTCAGTGCCCCGTCCAGCGAGAACGCCAGGATGCCGAGGAGGTCCAGGAGGAGGAGCAGGTCGAGCGTGGACATGGCCGTGGGGGTCCCTTGTGCGCAGCGACGAGTGTGGAGGGGTCCACTGACCGGCCATTCCATCACGCCCCGGACGACCGGGGGCCGACACGGTCGCCCGTGTCGGCCCCCGGTCGTCCGGGTCAGCGGGTCGCGGCTTCTCCACACGCGCGGACGGAGCCCGTCGCGCGTTCGCCGCGCGGGCGTGACCTGGCCAAGGAGGGGACCTCGCGGATCCGGCGGTGCGACCGGGCGTGAGACGGCGCCAGCCGGGGAACCGTCACGCGTGTCGGTTCCCCGGTGTCCCGCCGACGCCGGACACCATCGGGGGTGAACCACCGGACCACGGGCGGAGCGAGGCACATGGAACACCTGGACGCGATCGTGATCGGCATGGGGCCGGGCGGTGAGACGGTCGCGGACCGTCTGCTGACCGCCGGGCGGCGGGTGGCGGTGGTCGAACGCGACCTCGTCGGTGGTGAGTGCGCCTACTGGGCCTGTGTCCCCACCAAGACCCTGCTGCGTGCGCCCGAGGTGCGCGCCGAGGCCGCCGGGGCCGCCGGGGTCGGTGAGGCCGCCCTGGAGTGGCCCGCGCTGCGTGCCTACCGGGACCAGATGATCCGGCACCTGGACGACTCCCGACAGGCCGAGGGCTACCGGGAACGCGGTGCCCTGGTCCTGCGCGGCGACGCGCGGGTGGTGGGCCGTGACCCGTGGCGGGTGGCGGTCGGCACCACCGAGTACACCGCCGACCACGTGGTGGTCGCCACGGGCGCCAGCGTGCTGGTCCCGCCGATCGAGGGACTGGAGGAGCTGGGCCCGGACGTGCTGTGGACCAACCGTGAGGCCACCACGCTCACGGAGATCCCCCGGACCGCGCTGGTGGTCGGGGGGAGCGCGGTCGGCGTCGAGCTGGGCCAGTTCCTGGCGCGCGCGGGCACCCGGGTCACCGTCGTCCAGCGCGGGCCCCGGCTGCTGGACCGCGAGGAGCCCCGGCTGTGCGAGCTGATCAGCGACCAGTTCGACCGGGACGGGACCACCGTCCACCTGAGCAGCCAGGTGAACTCGGTGACCAGGGACGGTGACGGTGTCCTCGCCGTGCTGTCCGGCGGTGAACGCGTCCGGGCCGACGTGATGGTCCTGGCCACCGGGCGGGTGCCACGGGGTGACCGGCTCGGCCTGGCCGAGCTCGGAGTCGAACCGGACCGCGGGGCCCTGCCGGTGGACGACCACTGCCGGGTCGCCCCCGGCCTGTGGGCCGTCGGGGACGTCACCGCCCGGGCGATGTTCACCCACGTGGCCAAGTACCAGGGGAGGGTGGTCAGCGCGAACATCCTCGGCGGCGACCAGACGGCCGACTACACCGGGGTCCCCCGGGTGGTGTTCTCCCACCCGGAGATCGCCGCCGTGGGGCTGACCTCGGAGCAGGCCCGGGAGCAGGGTCTGGACACGGCCACCTCCGAGACCGACCTGACCTCGGTGCTGGCCCGCCCCTGGACCATGGAGACCGACCCGCGCGGAACGCTGGGGCTGGTGGCCGACCGCGACCGAGGGGTGCTGGTGGGGGCCTGGGCCTTCGGGGCGCAGGCCTCGGAGTGGATCCACACCGCGGCCCTGGCGATCCGCCTGGGTCTGCCGATCACCGACCTGCGCGACTCCGTGCCCCAGTTCCCGACCTTCAACGAGGGCTACCTGATCGCGCTGGACGCCCTGGACCTGTGAGTCAGGAGGCGAGGGCGGCGGCCTCCTCGGCCTCCACGCTCCGGTTCCACTCCGGCTTGGAGGCCTGCCAGCCGTCCTCGTCGCGGCCCAGCCGCCAGTACCCGGAGACCGACAGGTGCTCCTTGGGCAGGGCGAGCTCGACGCGCAGCAGGCGGCGCAGGTCGCGGACGAAGTTGGCCTCACCGTGCACGAAGGCCCGCACCTCGCCGGACGGGAACTCCAGCGAACGCACGGCCGGGACCAGCCGGGACCCCGGGACGCCGCCGTCGCGGTGCAGCCAGGTCACGTGGACGTCCGGGCGATCGGTGAGGTGCTGCTCCTCGGCCGCGCCGTCGACCTCGACGAACACGTGCGCCGGGCGGCCCTCGGGAAGGGCCTCGACACTCGCGGCGATGGCGGGCAGCGCGCTCTCGTCTCCGGCCAACAGGTGCCAGTCGGCCTCGGCGTCCGGCGCGAAACCGCCGCCGGGGCCGAGGAGGCGCAGCCGGTCACCGGGCCGGGCCGCCGCGGCCCAGACCCCGGCCAGGCCGACCTCGCCGTGGTACACGAAGTCGATGGTCAGCTCGCCCGCGTCCCAGGAACGCACGGTGAAGGTGCGGGTGACCGGCCACTCCGAACGGGGCCGCTCGGCGCGGACCGCGTCGAGGTCGAAGTCCTCGGGGTCGTCGTGCGCCGGGGGCGGGAACAGCAGCTTCACGTAGCTGTCGGTCGAGCCGTCCGTGGCGAAGTCGGACAACCCCTCGCCGCCCAGGACCACCCGGACCATGTGCGGGGTCAGGCGCTCCACGCGCTCGACCCGGCCGGTGTGCACGGTCCTCTTCGGACGCTGCTGCCGCTCCGTCACGACTCCCCCTCCATTAGGTTAGGTAAACCTAACACTAGGGGGCCGTGGTCGCGCCGGGCAAACCGGGGCGCCTCAGGAGACGCCCTCCGTGAAGACGCCGTGCAGGTCCACGTCGCGCTCGTCCGCACCCGCGCGCAGGGCCGCCAGCCAGGCCGCGCCGCCCGACGTGCTCCCGGCCATGAGTACCGGCGCGCCGGTCCCCATGGTGAGCTTGTGGGTGAGCGCCTCCCGGACCGGAGCGGACCCGGTGAGCACCCCGCCGGACAGGACCACCGGCAGGTGCTCCCCGGGCACCCGCACCTGGTGCACCGACTGCGCCAGGTGGCCCGCGGCGGCGTTCACGATCACCACGGCCGCAGGGTCGTGCTCGTACGCTTCCGAGACCAGCGGAGCCAGGGCCGCGAGACGGATCGGCGGGGCGGAGGTCAGGGTGCGCGCGAAGTTGCGGGCGTGCTCCTCGGGCCACCGCTCAGGGCCGCTGGGCCGCTGACCGGGGATGACCCGCTTGGCCACCGTCCGGGCCAGGGGGCTGAGATCGCCGCCCCGGCTCAACTGGCGCGCGGTCTCCCGGGCCGCCTGGTGGCCGATCCAGAACGCCGAGCCCTCGTCCCCGATCAACCAGCCCATGCCGTCCGCCGACCGTCCCCGCTCACGGCCCTCGATCCGGGTGGCGATCGCCCCGGTCCCCGCGATGAGGACCGTGCCGTCGCGCTCGGAGGTCCCCGAGGCGAAGGCGACCGTGTCGTCGCCGGAGAACTCCTCGCCCGTGGGGCTCAACCCGGCCTTGGCCAGCGCCTTGTCCAGCCGGGCGCGCACACCCGCGTCGCGCAGCCCGGAGTACCCGGCCAGCCCGACCACCGTGGCGGCCACGGCGTCGCGCGCCCCGGGCCCCGCCCGGTCCAGCGCCGCGCCGATCGCCTCGGTCAGCCGCTCCGCGGCGACCTCGGGGCCGTGTGTGTTGGGGTTGGCACCCCCGGACCTGGCCTCTCCCCGCCGTTCGCCGGTCAGTGTGGTCACCAGGGCACGGGTGGTGGTGCCTCCCGCGTCCACCCCGACGACCAGCGTGGGGGAGAGGGAGGGGATTCGTCGTGTCGTCACGACCAGAGCGTGCCCCACCCCGGCCCGCCTTACTCACGCGGCCTGCCCGAAGGGAGGCCCAGAGCACGCCCAAAACCACTGGCCGCCGCTTCGTCGTCACTGGTAAGCCTGACCGTATGACCGACATCAAGAAGGCGGACTTCAACCCGCCGAAGCAGGGCTGGACCGTGCGCCACACCGACGCGGACGAATTCGCGCAGGCGGCCAGAGTGTTCGGACAGAGCCTGCTGTTCCCCGAGGACGTCGACGGCCTGTTGGAGCGGATGAGACCGCTGCACGACGAGGTCGGCTACGAGCGGGCCCTGGTCGCCGTGGACGAGGCCGAGGGCGAGGTCATCGGCACCGCCAACCACTTCCCCTTCGAGATGACGATGCCCTCCGGGCGCGTGCCCGTGGCCGGGGTGACCGGTGTCGGAGTGTGGCCCACCCACCGCCGCCGGGGCGTGCTCAGCTCCCTCATGCGCCGCCAGCTCGCGGACGTCCACGCCGCGGGCGTGCGCTACGCCGCCCTGTGGGCCTCCGAGGGCTCCATCTACGAGCGCTTCGGCTACGGCAACGCCTGTACGGAACTGGACACGATCCTCAGCCGCCCCCACGGCGCGCTGCGCGCCGACGCGCCCCGCGACCCGGACCTGCGCGTGGTCCTGCGCGAACCGGAGCGGGTCCGCACCGACCTCGAAACCGTGCACGAGGCCGTCTGCGCGGTCCAGGTCGGCCAGTTCCGCCGCACGAAGCCCTGGTGGGACCGGGCGCTGTTCGACGCCCCCTCCCGGCGCGGCGACAAGGGACCGCTGGTGGCGGCCGTCGTGGGCAACGCGGACGGCCCCCTCGGCTACGCCCTGTACCGGGTCAAGGCCAAGTGGGAGGACGACGGCGCCCAGGGTGAGGCGCACGTCCAGGAGATCACCGCCACCACCCCCGCCGCCTGGGCCGCCCTGTTCGACCACCTGTTCAGCCGGGACCTGGTCGCCAAGGTCTTCTTCCCGTTCCTGCCCGCCGACTGCCCGCTCCACCACCTCCTCCCGGACCGGGGCCGCGCGGTGGCCAGGCACTTCCCCTCCCTGTGGGTGCGCCTGGTCGACGTGGCCGGTGCCCTCACCGAGCGCCCCTACGCCGCCCCCTTCGAGGGGGTCGTGGCCGTCACCGACCGCCACGCGCCGTGGAACGCCGGACGGTGGCGGATCAAGGCCGACACGGACGGCGCCCGGGTGGAGCTCACCGACGCGGCCCCCGACCTGTCCCTGGACGTGTCCCACCTCGGCGCCGCCCACCTGGGCCAGACCACGCTCACCGGCTTCCAGCGCGCGGGTCTGATCACCGAGCACACCCCGGGCACCGTGGCCCGTCTGGACGCGGCCCTGCACCGCGTCGACGCGCCCTTCTGCGGGGTCATCTTCTAGACCGCGAGCGGGTGCCCCGCCGGGGCACCCGCCCACCGGAGGTCCTGGGAAGCTTTCGGGTGAGAGTTCCCCCTACCCCCGGAGGTCTTCCATGATGGGTTCTTCGCACGCCGCGACCGGTGTGCTCGCCGGTGCGGCGGTCGGCGCCCTCGCCGGCTCGGAGGTCACCGACGTCCTCGTGTGCGCCGCTGTCGGCGCGGGTGCCGCCCTCCTCCCCGATCTCGACGAGCCGGGATCGTCCGTGGGCCGGTCCCTGGGACTGCTGTCGGAGAAGACGTCGACGGGCCTGCGGGCGCTGTCACGGCGCGTGTACACCGCGACGGGCACCCGCTACGAGCTGGAGGCGGGCAAGGACGGCGGGCACCGCCACCTCACCCACACGCTGCCCGCAGTGGTGGTGTTCGGCCTGCTCGGATATCTGGTGGCCGCCGTCGCGCCCCTGGGGACCGGGGTGGTGGTGTTCGCGATGGCCGCCCTGGGAACGGGCACGGTCGCCCGGTCGCTGAGGGGGCCCGGACGGGAGCGGGGGGTCGCGGTGGCGATCCTCGCGTTGGTGTGCGCGACGACGGCGGTGTACGCCCCGGGCGGGGCCCCGTGGCTGATCGGCCTGACGGTGGCCGTGGGGGCGTTGACGCACGTCCTGGGGGACTGGATGACCCGGTCGGGGGTGCCGCTGGCGTGGCCGCTCAGGGTCAGGGGGAAGAGGTGGTGGATGTTCAGGTCGCCGCTCGCGTTCCACACCGGTAGGTCGCCGGTGGAGGTCGGGATCAGATGGGCGTCGCTCCTCGCCGCCCCACTGATGCTGCTCGTTGCGGTCCCCGCCGCCCCCGCAGGCTAGGGACACACGGGCCACACGTCGGCCCGTCCCCACGTGCGCGGGGCTGACCACGGTGGATCTTTCAGGGAAGGCAACGCCGCGTGGTGGCCGCTCAGCGGGCTCCCGCGGGGCCACGGAGCTGTTCGGCCAGCCGGTCGAGTTCGGCCGCCGTGGCGGACGAGGAGTCGTCGAGTCCGCTGTGCACGGCCGTCGGGCTCCTCAGGAACCGTCGGAACACGGCCACGAGGAGCCCCTCCGGCAGCGTCCCCAACACCGCGAACGCGCGAGGCACAGGCGGTGTCTCCAACCCGGCGAGGTTCTGCCGCATGACGTGCACCACGCCGCGGACCGCGTCCGGGTCGTCGGCCAGCGCCACCGGGCCGCCCGCCTCGTACGCCGCCTGCCCGAGCGGTACCGAGAACGCCGCGTGCGTCCTGAGCCAGGCATCCATCCGCGGCTCGGCCCTGGCGTTGAGCCCGGCGGTGCGGAACGTCTCCACGATCCGTTCCAGCCGCGGGGTGGTGCGGCCGTCGGGTTCGCCGATCGGAATCGCGACCCGGCGGGTGACGACGTTGCTCCTGCGGTAGCGGACCACGTCCCCGTCCATCGTGCCGCCGGTCGTGGGGAAACCGAGCAGCAGCCGCTCGTGGCCGATCCCCGCGCTCAGCGCCTCCGGTCCGCCCGCCCAGTTGAGCATGAAGAGCACGTCCCCCCGGACACCGGCGAGTGGTTCCAGCACCGTGTCCGCCTGGTGGGCGCGGACGAAGACGGTGATCAGGTCGTACCCGCCCTCCGGGCGCTCGACCACCGGCACCGGCACCCGCTTGACCACGGGGCCGTCCTCCTCGGCGAGCCGCACGCCGTGTCGGCGCAGAGCTGTCAGACGCTCGCCCCGGGCGAGGAGCGAGACATCGTGGCCGGCCTCATGCATGTGGGCGGCGAACAGGCTGCCGCACACCCCGGCGCCGTACACGAGCAGTTTCATGGCAGTCCTCTTTCACACGATCGTTTGAATCAAACGTTTGTTTGAATCATACATATGTATAGTCGCTTGTGTGGCGACCCCAGACACCCGGACCCAGATCCTCGACGCGGCCGAGCACCTCTTCGCTGAGCACGGATACCGCGGCACCTCAGTGCGCGCGATCACCACACTCGCGGGAGCCAACCTGGCCGCCGTCGGCTACCACTTCGGCTCGAAGGCGGAGCTGATGGCGGCGGTCGCCCGCCGCGTGATCGAGCCCATCAACGCCGCCCAGTACGCCGGGCTCGACCGACTGCTCGCCCGGACCCCCGACCCGTCGGTCGCCGCACTGGTGGAGGCGTTCGTGGGGCCGATGTTCGACGGGATGCGGGCCGGTGACGAGGGCGCCCGGACGTCCCGGCTGATCGTGACGATCCTCAGCGACCCCGCCGAGGAGGTACGCAGCTGGACCGGCCCGGCCGAGGACTCGGTCCGCGAGCGCTACCTCGCCGCCTTCACGCGCGCACTGCCCGGCCTCCCCCCGGAGGAACTGTGGTTCCGGATGCGGGGGAGCCTCGCCGTGACGGCCGTCGATCGCCTGGAGGTCCACCAGCAGCCCACGCCTGGCTGCGGCTCCCCAGGACCGGGCGAAGCGGCCCGGCGGTGGGCGATCACGTTCCTCGCGGCGGCGATGAGCGCTCCTCCGACCCGGATCTGACGACGACCCGGGACAGACGCTGGCGGTGAGGCGGTGTCCGACCTGGGCACGGCCCCTCTTCCGCCCCGGGGCCCCCTTCCGCGACCAGAGCTTCTGACGGGGGCTGGCGAGCGGCAAGGCGAGTCGGGCTCCGCCGCGCCGGGCCGCCATGGCACGATCGGGGTGGATTCCGTAGCCGAACACCGGGGAGAGCGATGACCGCCAGTGGCGTACTCCAGGGCGAGTACGAGCCGAGTCCGTCGAAGTTCGTCCGAGATCAGGTGGAGCTGTACGAACGCACCGGGGGCCGGGAGGGCAACACGCTCATGGACACCGGCATGCCGGTGATCATCCTGACCACACGCGGGCACAGCAGCGGCAAGGTCCGCAAGTCCGCCCTCATGCGCGTGGAGCACGACGGCGCCTACGCGGTGATCGGCTCCCAGGGCGGAGCACCCGAGGACCCCGCGTGGGTGGGCAACCTCCGCGCCGCCCCCGACGAGGTCGCGCTCCAGGACGGCCCCACTCCCTTCGCCGCCCGCGCCCGGGAGGTCCGGGGCGAGGAGCGTCAGCGGTGGTGGGACCGTGCCGTGGAGGCCTACCCGCCCTACGCGGACTACCAGGAGAAGACGGACCGGCTCATCCCCGTGTTCGTGGTGGAACGCACCTGAGCGCGCGGCCGGTCCCCCTGGGGGACCGGCCTAGGTCAGCGCCGTGACCAGACGGTCCACGTCCTCTTCGGTGTTGTAGAGGTGGAAACCCACCCTCAGCCGTCCGTCGCGGAGCGCCGCGAGGATCCCCGCCTCATGGAGGCGTTCGGCGGTTCCGTCCGGAACGGCGAGGGAGACGATCGCCGAGCCCGTGGCTTCGAGTCCCAGCGCGTTCCGGAACCTGTCGGCCAGGGCCACGTCGTGCGCGTGGACCGTCTCCAGCCCGACCTGTTCGAGCAGTTCGAGGCCTCGGGCCAGGCCGATCCACGCGGGCCACACCGGGGCCAGGTCCAGGCGGCGCGCCCCCTCGGCCAGTCGCAGCGGTCCGCCGTAGAGGGAGTTCCACGGTTCGGCACCCGCGTACCAGCCGGGGGCGAGCGGGGAGAGCTCGGCCAGGGCTTCGTCGGTTCCGGTCAGGAAGGCCGCGCCGCGCGGGCCCAGGAGCCACTTGTAGGTGCTGCACACGACGTAGTCCGCGAGCGGGGTCGGCAGCCATCCCGCTGACTGGCTGGTGTCGAGCAGCAGGCGGGCGCCGTGGTCGGTGCACGCGGCGCGCAGGGCCTCGAACGGGGCGATCCGCCCGGTGGCCGACTGCACGGCGGCGACCGCCACCAGCGCGGTGCCCGGGCCGACCTCGTCGGGCAGGCGGTCCAGGGGCACCTCGCGGACGCGGAGGTCCCGGGCCATCAGGGGGAAGGCCACCGAGGTGAACTCTCCCTCAGCGAGCAGGACCTCGGAGCCGGGCGGCAGGCTCGCGGCGACCGTTCCGACGAACTGCGAGGTGTGGGTACCCACCGCGACCCGGTCGGTGTCGACACCGGTCAGCCGTGCGTAGGTGGCGCGGGCGGCGTCCACGACGCCGTCGACGGAACCGGGGGAGAACCGTCCGGCACTCACCTCCCGGAGGTTCTGTTCCAGGTCCAGCCGTGCCCGGCGGGTCAACAGGCCGTGGGTGGCGGTGTTGAGGTAGGTGCCCTCGGGCGAGAACTGGCTCTGGGCCTGCTTGAGGCGGGTTGCGGTCATGGGTCGCATGCTCACAGGCGCGGTGGGCTCGTTCAAGGGCCATTTCGCTGGGATTGGACCCTTTCGGTCCGCAGACGATCCAGCCACGCGGTACCCACCCGGCGCCCGTCGGGGAACCGGTCGTCCCGGTCCCAGCGCCAGGCCGTGATCATCGCCAGCACGAGGAGCCGGCAGTCGCGCAGAAGGTCCGGGTCGGCGCCCGGGTAGTGCGCGGCGACCTCGTCGGGGGCGTGCGCGAGGTCGAACTCCACCGGCCCCCGGCAGCAGGTCTCCAGGTCGACGAAGAGTGGTCCCCGCGCGGTGGCGAGCAGGTTGCCGGGGTGCGGCTCACCGTGCAGGAGCTGGTCCGGGGCGCGGCCGACGATCCCTCGTTCGAGCTCGTCCAGTGTGTCCGCGAGCAGCGTCCGGTCCGGGGCGGTCAGTTCCGGGCTGCGGTCGGGGTCGGACACGAGCTGTCGGGCCTGGTCCACGCGGTCCGTGAAGTGCGGTGTGGGGTGGTCGACCGCGCGCATGCCGAGGTGCAGCCGGGCGAGCGCGTCGGCGTAGTCGGGCGCGGGGACCTCCGGTGGGCCCGCGTGGTGGGTCCACAGCGTGACCTCGAACCCGTCGTGTCGGTGGACGTCCGGGGCCACGCGGGGGTCGAGCGCGGCCACGGGGCTCGCGGTGGCGGAGAGCACGAGGGCGAGGTCGACCTCGAACCGCGCGACTCCGTGGCCCTCGGGAGCCACCCGGGCCAGGACGTCGCAGGGCAACAGGCGCAGGGTGAGCCGGTTCGAGCGGTGGAGGACGACCGCGTCGTCGGTCCTCAGACCGAGGGACGTGGCGACGGCGGTGGCCGAGGCCACGGCGCGTTGGAGCTCCCGCATCGGGCCCCTCTCAGTTGCGGAACTTGGCCTGGGCGTCGGTGGACCCGGCCATCAGTTTGTTGAGCAGCCGGACCAGCTCGTGGCGCTCCTCGGGTTCGAGCGCCTCGGCCCACGCGCTCTCCCGGCGGTTGTGGGCGCGGAAGACGCCCAGGATCGCCCCGTATCCGTCGTCGGTGAGGCTGAGCTGGAGGGCGCGGCGGTCGTGCGTGGCACGTTCGCGGCTCAGGAGGCCGTCGCGTTCGAGGGTGTTGAGCAGGGCGGACAGCGCGGCGCGACTCATACCGGAGATCTCGGCGGTGGTCTTGGCCTCCATGGGCCCCGCCAGCCACAGGGCGAAGAGCACGCGGAACCCCGGCCAGGTCCATCCCCGGGGGCGGTGGACGGAGGACTCCAGGTCGTAGACGACCATGCTCGTCGCCCGGTTGAGGGTCAGCACCATGCGCATGGCCTCGGAGTTGACCGAGGGAAGCTCGCGTTCGGCCTTGTGCACCGCGTAGTCCACGAACGACCAGAAGGTGAGCTCGTCGGGGGGTGCCGTGTCGTGAGTCACGCCGACCAGCCTAGTACGGGGCGGGTTCGGTCCCGTCGTCCGTGACAGGGGGAGCACGGTGGGTAGCCTGGGGGCGTGATCTGCATCACTGGAGTGGTGGTCGTGGGCCTCTTGGTCCTGTGGCGTGGAGCACGTTAGGGTCTGTTTCATCAAATGTTTGATCATTTGGGCGGCAGTCGCCCGCGACGAGTGAAGGGCCCTTCGACCATGGCAGCCAAGCCGTTCGCCTCATCCGCCGACACCGAGGCCAAGGAGCAGACCCTGGAGGTCCTGGCCGACGGCGTCTACGCCCTCACCGCCGAGGGGGACCCCAACGTGGGCGCCATCGAGGGCGAGGACTTCGTGGTGGCCTTCGAGGCACTGGCCACCCCCACCGCCGCCAGGGAGTGGCTCACCCAACTCCGCGAGCACACCGACAAGCCCATCCGCTACCTGGTGCTCTCGCACTACCACGCGGTCCGCGTCCTGGGCGCCAGCGCCTTCGACGCCACCGTCATCCTCACCCACGAACTGACCCACGAGCTCATCCGCGAGCGCGGCAAGGAGGACTGGGCCAGCGAGTTCGGCCGCATGCCCCGCCTGGCCAAGGACGCCGACTCCGTCCCCGGCCTGACCTGGCCCACCCAGACCTTCGCCGACCGCACCACCATCGACCTCGGCGGCGACCGGGGCGAACTGGTCCTGGAGTACTTCGGCCGGGGCCACACCGAGGGCGACATCGTCGCCTGGCTGCCCAAGCAGAAGATCCTCTTCGCCGGAGACCTCGTCGAGGCCCAGGCCGCCCTGTACACCGGCGACGCCTTCCACAGGGACTGGGCCGGGACCACCCTCGACCGGGTCAAGGCCCTCGGCGCCGAGATGCTCGTGGGCGGGCGCGGCGCCGTCAGCCGCGGCCGCGAGGAGGTCGACGCCGCCATCGAGCAGACCCGCACCTTCCTCGACGTGATGATCCGCGAGGTCGGCGCCGTCCACGAGCGCGGCGGCACCCTCAAGGAGGCCTTCACCGCCACCCACGCGGCCCTGGTCGACGACTACGGCCACTGGCCGATCTTCGAGCACTGCCTGCCCTTCGACGTCTCGCGCCTGTGGGACGAGTTCTCCGGCGTCGAGCGCCCCGTCATCTGGACCGCCGAGCGCGACCGCGAGGTCTGGGCCCAGCTCCAGGGCTGACCCCGAACCCCTCCCTCCCCACGCGCCCGTACGGGGCGCCCCACGAACGGAGCCCACCATGCGCCCCCCTGCGCCCCGCACCCCGGCCGACACCGGCACCGACCCCGTGCTGGTGCTCGGCGCGGGGCCGGTCGGACAGACCGCGGCCCTGCTGCTGGCCCGCCGTGGGGTCCCCGTACGGGTCGTCGACGCCCGCCCCGAGCGCGACGCCGTCGGTTCCAAGGCCATCTGCCAGCAACGCGACGTCCTCGACGTCTGGGACTGGCTCGGCGGCGGACGGATCATCGAGGAGGGCCTGACCTGGGACACGGCCCGTACCTTCTACCGTCGGCACGAGCTGTTCAGCGTGCGCCTGCCCGACCCCGGCGCCTCCTCCCTGCCCTCCTTCGTCAACATCTCCCAGTCCCGTACCGAGGAGGTCCTCGACGAGCTCCTGGCGGAGGCGGGGGTGGCGGTCAGCTGGGGCCACGAGGTCACCGGGATCGACCAGGACGCCGACGGGGTCACCGTCGAGTGCGCCACCCCGAGGGGGCCGGTACGCCTGCGCGGCACCCACGCCCTGTCCTGCCTGGGGGCCCACGGCGGTGTGGTCCGCCACGACCTGGGGCTGGACTTCTCCGGCACCAGCTTCGACGACCGCTTCCTCATCTGCGACATCCGCGCCGACCTCGGTGACTGGGCCCGCGAACGCCGCTTCTACTTCGACCCCGAGTGGAACCCCGGCCGCCAGGTCCTCATCCACCCGTGCCCCGGCTCGGTCTTCCGCATCGACTGGCAGGTGCCCTCCGACTTCGACCTGTCGGCCGAGGAGTCCAGCGGGCGCCTCGACGCCCGCATCCGGCAGATCATCGGGGACACCCCCTACGAGATCGTGTGGCACTCGGTCTACCGCTTCCACACCCGGGTCACCGACCGCATGCGCTCCGGACGCGTCCTGCTGGCCGGGGACAACGCCCACCTGGTCGCGCCCTTCGGCGCGCGCGGCCTCAACTCCGGGGTCCAGGACGCCGAGAACGCCGCCTGGAAGCTCGCCTACGTCCGCGACGGCTGGGCGGGGGAGGACCTCCTGGAGAGCTACCACACCGAACGCCACGCGGCCGCCCTGGAGAACGCCGACGTCACCAGTGCCACCATGCGCTTCCTCGTCCCCCAGGACGACGCCGAGCACGAGCGGCGCGTCAGCGTCCTCGAACGCGCGGTCACCGACCCCGGGGCCCACCCGAACGTGGACTCGGGGCGCCTCGCCGAACCCTTCTGGTACACCGACTCAGCGCTGACCACCGCGTGTCCCGAGCGCCCCTTCGGAGGCCGTCCGCCGCGCGGGCTGGCCCCCGCACCCTGCCCCGGCGTGATCCTGCCCGACGCCCCCGTGACCGTGCCCGGCCGCCCCGAACTCACCCGCCTGCGCCCCCTCCTGCGGGAGGGGCTCACACTGCTGCTCGGTGAGGGCGCGGCGCGCTCCGCCGTGCACGCCACCGCGACCGGCGCCACCCGGGCACCCGTCACCACGCTGCTCATCGACGAGATCGACACCACCGGAGCCCTGCGCCGCGCCCTGGAACCCCTGCCCGGACAGGTTTGGCTCGTGCGGCCCGACGCCCACGTCGCCGCCGTCGTCCCCGGTGACGACACCGACGCCGTGCGGGCTGCGGTCCGCACGGCCCTCGGACACCCGGCCACCGACACCGTCCCCGCGTAGACGCGGTTCCCCGACCACCCAACCAAGGAGGAAGACCGGACATGGCGTACTACCGCAAGGTCGGTGAGGTGCCCCGCACCCGCCACACCCAGCACCACAACCCGGACGGCGGGCTGTACTACGAGGAGCTGATGGGGGAGGAGGGCTTCTCCGCCGACTCCTCGCTGCTGTACCACCGGGCCATCCCCTCGGCGATCGTCGACGCCGCCGAGTGGGAGGTCCCCGACCAGTCCCTGCGCCGCAACGCCCCGATGGTGCCGCGCCACCTCAAACTCCACGACCTGTTCCAGGACGAGGAGTGGCGCACCGACGACGTCGTCGAGTCCCGCCGCCTCGTGCTGGGCAACGGTGACGTGCGCATCTCCTACGTCGTCGCCGGAGTCCCTTCGGAGCTGTACCGCAACGGCATCGGTGACGAGTGCGTGTACGTCGAGTCCGGCACCGCCCGGGTGGAGACGGTCTTCGGCCTGCTGGAGGTCGGCCGGGGCGACTACGTCATCCTGCCGCGCGCGACCACGCACCGCTGGGTGCCCACCGGCGACGAGCCGCTGCGCGCCTACGTGGTCGAGGCCAACAGCCACATCGCCCCGCCCCGGCGCTACCTGTCCCGCTACGGCCAGCTGCTCGAACACGCCCCGTACTGCGAGCGCGACCTGCGCGGCCCCGACGGGCCCCTGCTGGTCGAGGGCGAGAACGTGGACGTGCTCATCAAGCACCGGGGCGACGGCCCGGGCGGGATCTCCGGCACCCGCTACACCTACCCCACCCACCCCTTCGACGTGGTCGGCTGGGACGGCTGCCTCTACCCGTACGTGTTCAACGTCGACGACTTCCAGCCCATCACCGGCCGCGTCCACCAGCCGCCGCCCGTCCACCAGGTGTTCGAGGGCCACAACTTCGTCATCTGCAACTTCGTGCCGCGCAAGGTGGACTACCACCCGGGCGCCATCCCGGTGCCGTACTACCACTCCAACGTGGACTCCGACGAGGTCATGTTCTACTGCGGCGGCGACTACGAGGCCCGTAAGGGCTCCGGGATCGGTCAGGGCTCCATCTCCCTGCACCCCGGTGGCCACTCCCACGGCCCGCAGCCCGGCGCCTACGAGCGCAGCGTGGGCGCGGAGGCCTTCGACGAGCTCGCGGTCATGGTCGACACCTTCCGTCCGCTGGACCTGGGTGAGGGCGGCGCCGCCGTCGACGACGGCAGCTACGCCTGGACCTGGGCCAAGGGCCAGCGCGCACGGCGGGAGCAGGCATGAGCGACAACCGGAGCCTCTACCGGGCCCTGTTCGACGACGCCGCGCTGTTCCCGCCCGGCAACGCGCCCATGGGTGAGGCGATCCCCGCCCACCGGGCGCACCGGGACTCCCGCAGGGCGCCCTACGTGGGGCCGTTCCTGGTGGCGGACGCCCGCCTGGCCGAGCTGCGCACGGTGCTCTCCCGGGACGACGGCGACCACGCTCCGCTCGCGCTGGTGGTCACCGTCCCCGGTGGGGCCGACGGCGTCGCGGCTGCGGTCGACGCCGTACGCTCCGACCCGGCGCTGAACCTGGCCGGGGTCGAGGTGGCGTCCGCTCCCGGGCGGGCGGCCACCACCGCCGACGCGGTGGCCGGGGCACTGGGGCCCGGGACCGACGGCTACGTGGAGGTCGCCCGGGGCCCGGGCGCCGCCGACGACATCGCGGCCCTCGCCGGAACCGGTGCCCACGCCAAGTTCCGCACCGGGGGACTCACCCCCGAGGCCCACCCCGACGAGGTCGAACTCGCCGCCCTGCTGGGCGCCGCCGTCACCGCCGGGGTGCCCTTCAAGTGCACCGCCGGACTCCACCACGCGGTCCGCCACACCACCGTGGAGGGCTTCGAACAGCACGGCTTCCTCAACGTGCTGCTGGCCACCCACACCCTGCTCACCGGAGGGGGCGAAGCCGAGACCGCCAAGGTCCTCGCCGACCGGGACGGGCCCTCCCTGGCCGCACGCGCCGGACAGCTCACCCCCGACGAGGCCGCCCTGGTCCGGTCGCACTTCCGTTCCTTCGGCACGTGCAGCATCAGCGACCCCCTGGAGGACCTCGTCGTCCTCGGGGCGCTCCACGCCTGACCACACCCACTCGCAGAAAGCTCCTCCATGCCCGACAGCTGGCTCGACATCGCCCCGGACACGCAGTTCGGCCCGGCCACCCTGCCCTACGGCGTGTTCTCCACGGCGGACGACCCCACCACCCGCGTGGGTGTGGCCGTCGGCGGGCACGTCCTGGACCTCGGTGCCGCCGCCCGCGCCCTCGACGCCCCCTTCGCCGCCGCCGTCTCCGGGCCCGACCTGGACGCGCTCCTGGCCGCAGGGCGTCCCGTGTGGGACCAGGTCCGCGCCGCGCTCACCTCGTGGATCACCGACCCCGCCCACGAGACCGCGGTGCGCCCGCACCTGGTGGACCGCGCCTCGGTGACCCTGCACCTGCCGTTCACGGTCGGTGACTACGTGGACTTCTACGCCTCGGAGCACCACGCCACCAACGTGGGCCGCATCTTCCGACCGGGACAGGAGCCGCTCACCCCCAACTGGAAGCACCTGCCCATCGGCTACCACGGGCGTTCGGGCACCGTCGTGGTCTCGGGCACCGACGTCGTCCGCCCCACCGGCCAGCGCAAGCCCCCGACCGAGCCCTCCCCGGTGTTCGGGCCGTCGACGCGGTTGGACATCGAGGCCGAGGTGGGCTTCGTCGTGGGCGCGCCCAGCCCCATGGGTGGGCGCGTGGCGGTGGACGACTTCGCGGACCACGTGTTCGGGGTGTTCCTGCTCAACGACTGGTCCTCCCGCGACCTCCAGGCCTGGGAGTACGTGCCGCTCGGCCCGTTCCTCGGCAAGTCGTTCGCCACGTCGGTCTCCCCGTGGGTGGTGCCCGTCGCCGCGCTGGAGTCGGCCCGGGTCGAGCAGCCCGCCCAGGACCCCGAGCCCCTGCCCTATCTGAAGGGCTCCCAGCCCTGGGGGCTGGACCTGCGCCTGGAGGTGCGGCTCAACGGTCACCTGGTCTCCACGCCGCCCTTCTCGCAGATGTACTGGACCGCCGCGCAGCAGCTCGCGCACATGACCGTCAACGGCGCGTCCCTGCGGACCGGTGACGTCTACGCCTCCGGGACCGTGAGCGGCCCCGAGGCGGCCCAGCGCGGCAGCCTCCTGGAACTCACGTGGTTGGGGAAGGAGCCGCTGCGGCTGCCCGACGGCACCGAACGCGCCTTCCTGGAGGACGGCGACGAGGTCACCATCTCCGCCACCGCGCCCGGCCCGGACGGCACGAGGATCGACTTCGGTGAGGTCACCGGCCGTATCCTCCCGGCGAGGTAGCACGGCGCGGGACGAGGGGCGGCGGGTCCGAAGGGGCCCGCCGCCCCTTCTCCTCGTACCGGCCACCGTGCGGCCCACTTTTGTCCGCCTTCCCCGTTCCGGGTGGCCGCCCGGAACGGGGGGAACGGACCTCGGCGTCAGGACCGGGCCGCGCGCACCGAACAGTTCCACCTGCGCGGCCGAGTTCTCCGCCGGGCCGAGCACGAACGTGTCCAAGCCGTCCAGGACGAACCGTGGAGAACGGAGTGCGGGTGCGGACGATTCCGGAGACGCAGCCCACCGACCTCTTGCGCTACCACCTGGCCCAGGACGCGTTCGGGGCGGCGGCCGGAGGGCGCCCCGGCGGACGCCTCCGCTGCGGCGCGGCACCACACATTTACGCAACACGGGGCCGACTAGGTTCCGGCGCATGCGTAGACAACTCCTCCTGCTCGGTGCCGCGTGCGCGCTCACCGCACCCCTGTTCTCCGCGGTCCCGGCGCAGGCGATCGTGGGCGGTACCGAGTCCACCGGTGCCTACTCCTTCATGGGTTCGTTCCAGCCCTCCTACCCGGCGCCCCCGCGCGAGGACGGCCACGGCTGCGGCGTCCTGCTCCTGGCCCCCCAGTGGGTGCTGACCGCCAGCCACTGCGCCGGCAAGAACCCGACCAACGCGAAGGTGGGGGTCCCCGAGGGCTGGAAGGTCCGGATCGGGTCGCTGGACAGCACCTCCGGGGGCGAGGTGGCCGAGGTCGACCACTACTACCGGCTGGCGACCAACAACGACGAGGGCGGCTTCTGGGGCAGGGACCTCGCCCTGATGCACCTGGCGGACCCGGTCGAGGCCGAACCCGTGCGCATCGCCCGCAGCACCCCGGCGGAGGGCTCACCGGCCCGGCTCCTGGGATGGGGCATGACCTGCGACGACAGCGGCGATCCGGCGTGCTATCCCGAACGGTTGCACGAGGCCGACACTGTGGTCCAGCCGGTCTCCGCGTGCGGGTCCGCGGGCCCCACCGACGAGCTGTGCATCGGCAGCCGCGACGGCAGCGTCAACGCGGCCAACATGGACTCGGGTGGGCCCGCTCTGGTCCACGAGGACGGGGAGTGGGCCGTGGCTGGCGTGGTCAGCGGTCCGAGCGGGAACGACGCGCCGGTCTGGTTCACCGACGCCTCCCTGCACACCGAGTGGATCGAGGGCATCATCGACGGCACCGACGTGCCCGCCGACGACAAGATCCCGAACGTGGAGGGGGCGGCGCGCCTGGGCGGCTGCGCGGGCTCGGTGGTGCGGACCGCGTCCTCGGGCACGGAGGACCCCGCGCTCCTGCTGACCAACGGCCACTGCGTGCAGGAGGAGCGCCCCGCCCCGGGAAGCGCGCTGGTCGACCGCCCGGCCGACGGCGAGGTGCACGTCGGCGGCCCCCAGGGCTACCCCCGGGCCACCGCCGGTCTGGAGCGCCTGGTGTACGCGACGATGACCGGTACCGACGTGGCGCTCTACCGCCTGGACACGACCTACGGACAGCTGGAGTCGGAGGGGGCCAGGGTCCTCGACCTGGCCTCCGAGCCCGTGCGCGCGGGCGAACCGCTCACCATGCTCGTCCCCCACACCCGCCTGGAGTGCTCCGCCGAAGCCGTGGTCCCGCACCTGCGCGAGGGCGGCTACGAGCAGGACGACGCGATCCGCTATGCCTCGGACGAGGCCTGCGCTGTCCAGCCGGGCATGTCCGGTTCGGCGCTACTGGCCCCCGACGGCTCCACGGTGGTGGGGGTCCACAACACCCACAACCGGGACGGCGGGGAGTGCACCGACAACAACCCCTGTGAGGTGGACGGGGACGGCGACCTCACCTTCGAGCAGGGTCGCGCCTACGGCCAGCAGGTCCACATGATCACGAACTGCCTGACCGCCGGGTCCGAACTGGACCTGGCACAGCCGGACTGCACCCTCACCGGGGCCGCGCGCTCCTGAACCACCCGGCCGGATCAAGCGCACCCGCCCCCGCCTCACCCGCCGACGAGGGCCCTGAGTACCACGTACAGCAGCGACGGTCCGAGCAGGCAGCCCACGCCCGTGTAGAAGGTGGCGGTCATGGCGCCGTAGGGCACCAGGCGCTTGTCGGTGGCCGCCAGCCCGCCCGCGACACCGGAGGTGGTGCCCATCAGGCCGCCGTAGGCCATCGCGGTTTTGGGGTTGTTCAGTCCGATCAGCGGGGCGATCAGCGGTGTCCCCACCATCACCACCACGGACTTGACGAGCCCGGCGGCCACGGACAGCGCGATCACCTCCGAGCTCGCGCCCACCGCGGTCCCGGTCACCGGACCGACGATGTAGGTGGCCGCGCCGGCGCCGATGGTCGCCATCGACGCGGCGTCCGTGTAGCCGAAGGCGGCGGCGATCGCCGCCCCGACGGCGAACGAGACCAGCACGCCCAGCACGATCGACAGCACGCCGACCAGTCCGGCGCGTTTGATCTCCCGCAGGTCCACGCCGTAGGCGGTGGAGACGATCGCGAAGTCCCTCAGCATCGCGCCGCCCATGAGGCCCAGCCCGGAGAAGACCGCGATGTCGGCCAGTCCCTGCTCGCCGCCGGAGACCCATCCGCCCCAGTACGCCAGCGCCAGGCCGAGGATGATGGCGATGGCCGAGCCGTGCAGCCAGCCGCGGGTGAGCTTCTTGGACAGCCATCCGGAGACCGCCATCAGCCCGCCGACCACCACGAAGGCCACGAGCAGGTCATTGCTCTCGAAGACACCGATGATCCGGTCCATCTCAGACCTCCCGCCCTTCCTCGACCAGCGGCGGCAGCGGTTCCGCGGGTTCGCCGATCCGCGACAGGACGGGCACCAGGGCGGCCCCCGCCGCGAGCGCTCCCAGGCCCGCGGTGATCGCCATCGGGCCGCCCGCGATCGCCTTGACCACGTTCTGGGTGGAGGCCATGGCGATGACGACCGGGATGTACATCGCGCTCCAGAAGAGCACGCCCTGCTCGGTGGCCTCGGGGAGTTTCCCGTTCCTGCGCAGCCGGTCGGAGACGAGCACCAGCATGATCATGGCGAAGCCGACGCCGCCGATATTGGCGTCGACGCCGACCGCGGCACCGAGGAGTTCGCCCACGAGCGCGCCCGCGAGCAGGCACACCGCCAGGGCTGCCACTCCGTAGAGGACCATCGATTTCTCCTTGCTTCGGGGGGTGTCCGGCGGGAGCGCCGGGATTGCCGCTGGGGGTTCGGGAGCGACCGGCGGTCAGGCGTCCGCGCCGGTGAACAGGTCCGCGTAGCGCTCGCGCAGTTCGGCCTTCTGCACCTTCCCCATGACGTTGCGGGGCAGTGCCGCGACGACGCGCACCGCGCGCGGCCGCTTGAACCGGGCGAGGTCTCCGGCGATCGATTCCAGCAGCTCCCCGGCCTGGAGCTCCTGCCCCGGCCGGGGGACGACGACGGCCGCCACGGCCTCCCCCAGGTCCGGGTGGGGGACGCCGATCACGGCGGACTCCAGAACCCCCGGGTGCGCGTCGAGGAGCTCCTCGACCTCCTTGGGGTAGATGTTGTAGCCGCCGGAGATCACGAGGTCCTTGTCCCGGCCGACGATGCACAGGTGGCCGTCCTCGTCGACGCGGCCCAGGTCGCCGGTGACGAAGAAGCCGTCCGCGCGGAACTCGGTGGCGGTCCTCTCCGGCATCCGCCAGTAGCCGGAGAAGACGTTGGGGCCGCGGACCTCGATGATGCCGACCTCTCCGTCGGGGAGCTCCCGTCCGGTCTCCCGGTCCGCCACCCGGATCTCGACGCCGGGGAGCGGCCGCCCGACCGTGCCGGGCCTGCGCGGCCCCTCGTAGGGGTTGGTGGTGTTCATCCCGGTCTCGGTCATCCCGTAGCGCTCGAGGATGGCGTGGCCGGTGCGGGCCCGGAAGGCCTCGGCGTCGCTCGCGAGCAGCGGGGCCGAGCCGGAGACGAACAGCCGCATCGGGGCGCAGGCCTCCGGGGTCAGCCGGTCGCTCCTCAGCAGGCGGGTGTAGAAGGTGGGGACGCCCATGAGCACGGTGGCGCGGGGCAGCAGGTCGATGACCGCGTCGGCGTCGAACCCGGACAGGTAGTGCATGGAGGCGCCCGCCACCAGCGTCATGTTGACCGCGACGAAGAGCCCGTGGACGTGGAAGATCGGCAGGGCGTGGATCAGCCGGTCCTCGGAGGTGAACCGCCAGGCCCGGAGCAGCGCCTCGCAGTTGGAGGCGAGGTTGCCGTGGGTGAGCACGGCCCCCTTGGACCGCCCGGTGGTGCCGGAGGTGTACAGGATGGCCGCCGGGTCCCCGGCCGAGGCGTCGTGGTCCGCGTCGTGGCGGCCGTCCCCCTCCAGGAGGGTGCCGTCGCCGGAGGTGCCCAGGGTCTCGACGACGAGCCCCCCGGCTTCGCGACCGGTGTGCTCGCCCCGGCGGCCGGGTGAGCAGACGAGCACACGGGGCCGGGCGTCGCCGAGGAAGTACGTCATCTCCGCATCGGTGTAGGCGGTGTTGAGCGGGAGGAAGACCCCGCCGACGCGCAGGGTCGCCAGGTACAGCGCGACGGCCTCGGGGGACTTCTCCACCTGCATCGCGACCCGGTCGCCGGGGGTGACGCCGTCGGCGAGGAGGCGTGCGGCGATCCGCCGCACGGTCTCCTCGGTCTGCCCGTAGGTGATGCTCCCGCCGCCGGGCAGCTCGAACAGGGTCCGGTCCGGTCGCCGCCGCGCCTGCTCGGCGAAGGATCGGTGAATGGCCGTGAATGGCGCCATCGGTGGTGTTCCTCTTTCTCGTTCGGTGCGGTGGAGATGTCTCACGAGTCGGAGCCGGGGGCGTAGGGGAGCGCGTCCCGTAGGGGGCCGTCGAGCGCCACGGTGCGGCGGCGGACGAAGTCCTCGTGGCGGCGTTCGAGCTTCTCCGGCTCGTAGCGGTAGTTGACCATCGCTCCGTAGGACTGCCTCCAGGCCTGCGCCGAGGTGTTCGCCGGCCAGTTGAGCCTCCACGCGGCGGCCCCGTTGCCCAGGTGGAAGCGGGCGACCGGGTCGAGGGGCCGCCCGTCGTCGCGCGTCTCGGCGGCGATGTACCGGGCCAGGAGGGGCAGGAGCCGGGAGCGGATCCGCGCGGTGTCCGCGGGGTCAAGGTCGGTCGGGCCGTCCGCGGCGCCCAGGTCCCGGACGAGTTCCCGCAGGTCGGCCTCGCTCCCGGCCCGCTCGTCGAGCCAGCGCCGGAACCCCGGGATCGGTGAGAGCGTGACGAAGTGCGCCAGGTGCGGCAGTCGGTCGCGCACCTGCTCGATGACCTGCTTGATGAGGAGGCTGCCGAAGGAGATCCCGGTCAGGCCGTCCAGCGCGTTGTTGATCGAGTAGAGCGCCGCCGTGTCGGCCTCCCGGGGGTCCAGGGCGGGGCCGGGCTCCAGCAGGGGGGTGATGTCGCCCGGCGTCCCCCGCACCAGGGCGACCTCCACGAAGATCAGCGGCACGTCGCCGGTGGCCGGGTGGAAGAAGGCGTGGATGCGGCGGTCCGCGGGCTCCAGGCGGCGGCGGAGTTCGGCGCGGTCCGCCATCGGGTGGACCCTCTCGTAGCGCAGCAGGTGGTCGTGCAGACGCCGGGGCGAGTCCGGGGTGACCTCCGCCAGGCGGAGGAAACCGCGGTTGAACCAGGAGGCGAGCAGGTGGTGGAGGTCATGGTCCAGGGGCCGCAGCTCCGGATGGCGGCGCATCAGCCGGCGCAGGTCCGCGCGCATCCCGACCAGGGCGAGCGTGGCGTCGGGCGCGTGGTTCATCCGGCGGAACAGTTGCTGGCGCGTCGGCTCGACCGCGTCGAAGAGCCCGATCAGCTCCTCATCGCCCCCGGATCCGCTGTTCCTGGCCTCGTCCCAGCGGTGGAAGGCGGCGCGGACCCGGTCGGGGTCGACGCCGTGGTCCTTAATGACGTGGGTGAAGAAGGCCGTCCTGCCGGAGTCGTCGAGCTCGCCGTAGGCGGCCAGGGCCCGCGCCGCGACCGCGCGGACGGAGGCCTCGCCCACGTCGCCCATGAGGACCTCGCAGGCGGTGATCAGGCGGTCCAGGGCGGGCGGCCCCGACGTGTCGGCCGCCTGGGGGCCACCGCCGTGCCCCTCTTTCGCCGGTCGGACCGGACCGGTCTCGCGCGCTCCGTCGGGCCGCATCTCCGCTCCTTAAGTAACATACATCACTTGGGGTGATATATATAACAGGGAACGTAGGGTATGGAACAGGGGAGCGCAACCCCCGCAGCCGGTCGGCTAATCTGGGCGCGGAGGTGTCGATGGCTCGGGTTCCGGAATCCCAACGCGTACGGGACGCGCTGGAGAACGCCGTCGTCGAGGGCCGGTACCGGCCGGGTGAGCGCCTGGACCCGGGGCAGCTCGAACGCGAGTTCGGGTGCTCGCGCACACCGATCCGAGAGGCGCTCCAGGCCCTGGAGCGCTCCGGGCTGGTGCAGATCCGCCCCAAGCAGGGCACGTACGTCACCGAGCTCGGCGTCTCCGAACTGGCCGAGCGCTTCGAGGTCATGGCCGAGCTCGAGGGGATGGCGGCACGGCTCTCCGCACGCCGCATCGAGCGGGAGTCGATGGACCGGCTCGAGCACACCCTGCGCGCGTGCGAGCGGTACGCCACGGCGGGCGACGCCGACGGGTACTACTACGCCAACGCCGATTTCCACGGCGTCGTCTACGAGGCGTGCGGCAACGAATACCTGCGACAGCAGGCCCACGCGCTCAAACGGGCCCTCCAGCCGTACCGACGGCTCCAGCTCCGGGTGCCGGACCGCATGCGGCGCTCCCTGGCCGAGCACCGAGCGATCGCCGACGCCGTCGTCGCCGGGGACGCCGAGGCCGCGGAGAACGCCGCCCGCGACCACGTGCTCGTGCAGGTCAAGGAGTTCAGCCAGCTCGTACGGACCTGGCGGCACCTCACCGATGCGGCGCGCGGCGACCGGTGAGGGCCGGGCGGTCGGCCGCCCCGGACGCCGACACCGCTCGGCAGCACCCGCCGACGCCCACAGGCTTTCGCTCGGCGGCGGCCGAGCGCCGTGGCCTCCCCCCCACCCCGGCCAACCGGGCGATCACTGGAGGTCTGCGCGGGCCGCTCCGGGTCAGGCGGAAGGGACCGAGCGCAGGAAGTCCCGCACGGCCAGGGCGTGGCCCGACGGGTCGTCGCGGTGCACCCAGTGACCGCAGCCCGGCAGCACGCGCAGTCGTGTGCCGGGCCGTCGTTCGGCCATCTCCCCGGCCTGCCGCTCGGACAGCAGCGGGCTGAGCCCGCCGCGCAGGAGCAGGGCCGGATGGGCGGAGCCCAACCAGTCGGCCCAGAAGTTCCCGACGTTGCCGTGCTGCGCCGCCATCATGTCCCGGTGGTCGAACCGCATGCGCCACACCCCGTCCCGTTCGTGGGCGCTGTCCATGAAGTACCCGAGCGAGGGGACGCCCTCGCCTACGAGGAACGCGGCCAGAGCCTCCCGGCTCGGGAAGGTGGGGGGCCAGCCGGTGACGTCGAAGACCGGGGGATCGATCTCGGAGGAGTCGGTGACCGCTCCGGTGTCCTCGACGACCAGGGCGCGCACCAGCCCGGGACGGCGTGCCGCCAGCTGGTAGGCGTTCACCCCGCCGAGGGAGTGGCCGAGGACGAACGCCGGGCCGAGGTCGAGGTGCTCCAGGAACGCGGCCACGTCCCCGACGAAGGCGTCGCGGCCGAGGCCGCCGCCGTGTTCGGAGAGCCCGTGGCCGCGCTGGTCGAGGGCGATGAGCCGGAAGTCCGGGGCCAGGTGCGGTGCGAGACCGGCGAAGGAGACGGCGCGGCCGAACGTCCCGTGCAGGGCGACCAGCGGGACACCGCCCCCGCCGAAGTCGAGATAGCTGAAGGCGCGTCCGCGCAGCGTGACGGGGGTCTGGGCGAACATGGGGTCGACGGGTTCCTCGGGTCGGGAGCGCGGGCGGCGTCGTGGGAACGCACCCGGTGAGGGGCTCCGCGGCGGGGAGGGCGGGAACCGGTGGCGACCCGTGCACCCCACGGTACAAGGACCGTGCCGGGCGCCGTCCTCCGCCTCGGAAGCCTGCCCGCCGTCCACCGGCGGTCCGGAGTCCTCCGGCCCGTCAGCCGGGGGTCCCGCCGAGGGAGGAGGCGATCACACCGCCGTCCACCAGCAGGTCGGCGCCGGAGACGAACCCGGCGGACGGACCGAGCAGGAACTCCGCCGCGGCCGCGATGTCGGCGGGGGTGCCCACGCGACCGGCGTTGGAGGCCTCCACCATCGCCCGAATGCTCCGCCCGTGCTCGCCGTCCAGCTCACTGCGGCCCATGGGCGTGGAGACCAACCCGGGGCTGATGCTGTTGACCCGCGCCCCCCGGGTGCCCCAGACGACGCTGGCGCCCTGCACCCGCAGCCGGTTGGCGCGCTTGGCGAACCCGTAGGCGCGCCCGGAGTCGGGGAAGCGGTCCTGCGCGGTGACGGGAAGGGACAGCAGGTGGTCGGCCGGTGCGGAGGCCAGCTGGACGGCCTCCCGCGGTGACACCTCCACCGGACCGTAGGAGGCCATGCTGGAGATGACCAGGCCCGCTCCGCCCGGGGCGACGACCTCGGCGAACTCCTCCAGTACGAGGGCCACGCCGAGCAGGTCCACCGCCAGGATCACCGGCACGGGGGCCTGGACCGGGGAGACCCCGGCGGTGTGCACGACCTTGCGCACCGGGCCCGCCGCGGCGGCGGCGCGCGCCAGCCCGGCGACGGAGTCCCGGTCGGCGACGTCGACCGGACACCCCGTCACGTCGTACCCCTGGCCCGCCAGCCGGTCAGTGACCGCTGACAGGAGCTCCTCGTCGCGGTCGGCGAGCAGTAGGCGCGTCCCCGCCCCGATCCTCGTGGCGATCGCCTCGCCCATGCCGCCCGCTCCGATGACCACGGTCACGTCGTCGGCCATGCCGCCCTCCTCTTCCGCGCGCTGTGGACGGCGCCCACTGCGACACGGCGTTCGCCGGTTCTGTGACCACCTTCGTACCATCCACGTTTCGGGGCCCGGTTCGGGGCCCGTCCCCGCGCCCGGAGCGGGGTCCGTGGAACGCGCTCGCTCGCGCGCGTTCGATCCCCGGTCCTTGCTCGGGGAGGCGCCAGGAGTGGTCTGACCTGCGGCGTAGATTGGACGCGTCGAGTGGGGGAGGGGAGGCCGAAGTGGCCGAAACGACGGTGACCGACGTGATGACCGAGCTGGCCGGGCTGGAGGACGCCCGGGTCCGTGCGGTCAACGAGAGGCACGGCGACGACCACGGGGTGAACCTGGGCAAGCTGCGCGCCGTGGCCAAACGGCTCGGGAAGCAGCAGGACCTCGCGGTGGAGCTCTGGCGGACCGGGGACGGCGCGGCGCGGCTGCTGGCGATCCTCATCAGCCGACCGAAGCTGTTCGGCCGCGACCAGCTGGACACGATGCTCCGCGAGGCGCGCACCCCCAAGGTGCACGACTGGCTCGTGAACTACGTGGTCAAGAAGGGCCCGCACGCCGAGGGGCTGCGCCTGGCCTGGTTCGACGACCCGGATCCGGTGGTCGCGAGCGCGGGATGGGCCCTGACCACCGAACGGGTGGGGAAGCGACCCGAGGGCCTGGATCTGTCGGGGTTGCTGGACACCATCGAGGGGGAGATGGCCTCCGCCCCGGACCGCCTGCAGTGGGAGATGAACAACTGCCTGGCGCGGATCGGCATCGACCACGCGGAGTACCGGGAGCGGGCCGTGGGGATCGGGGAGCGTCTGGAGGTGCTCAGGGACTATCCGACCCCGCCGGGCTGCCTGACCCCGTACGCACCGGTGTGGATCGAGGAGATGGTGCGCCGCGCCGAGGGGGCGAACTCGGGGGCGTGACGCCTCGCGGTGGGCGATGTAAATCTACAACGTAAAGATGCCGGTCCGGTTCACGGCCAAACACCCACGACCAAGCAGAGGCACCGAACGAAGGAGCGCTCCGTCAGGCCTCTTCGCGCGCTCGGCGCTCCTTCTCGGAGTGGCGCCGCGACTTGGTCCGGTTCCCGCACACCCGCATCGAGCACCAGCGGCGGCTCTGGTTCCGGGACCCGTCCCAGAACACCCACAGGCAGGTGTGCTCGGCGCACCTCTTGAGCCGTGCCACGTCCCCGGTCGTCACCAGTCGCACCCAGTCCAGGGCCAGCGCGGCGCACGCCGCGCGCACCGGTCCGAGGTGCGGGTCCGGAACGAGTTCCCGTCGGCCGGGGGAGAGGCTGGCCAGGAGCGGCAGTTCGGCGAGGAGTGTGTCGGCCCGGGCGAGCGCGTGCGGATCCCCGTCGAGCCCGTCCAGCGCCGCGCGCAGCCCGGCGCGCAGGTCCAGGAACGCCCGGTGGTCGGCCTCGTCGGCGCGGGTTCCGCCGCCGACCAGCCCCTGATCGCGGAGCCAGTGCGTCAGCTCCTCGGGGGTGGACAGCTCGTCACGGCCGCTCTCCAGGTCGAAGGTGTTGGTGAACAGCTCGACGCGCTCAGCGGCGGGTGGTCGTTCCATGGCCCCTCCCGTGGGTAACTGGTGCGCCAAGGTTAGCGGTTGGTTACTTCCTTCTCCTCCAACCTCTCTGTCGCGGACGTTCATTCCAGGCTACTATCCACCAAACAGCTTAAGGTGGTTAGTTATGACGCGGCTCCTCACTGTGCGCCCCCGGACCGACGCGCGCAACACCGGCGTGCTGGTCGTCTTCACCGCGCTCACCAACCTCGCTGACGGTGTGCTCAAGGTGGCCCTGCCCCTGGTCGCCACCACCCTGACCACCTCGCCCGGGCTGATCGCGGCGGTCGCGACCGTGCTCACGCTGCCCTGGCTGCTCACCTCGCTGCACGTGGGCGTGCTGGTGGACCGCTTCGACCGGCGCGCGCTGCTGCTGGCGGCCAACCTCGTGCGGGTGGCCACGATGGTCGGAGCGGTCGCCGCCCTGCTCACGGGCGCTCTCTCGCTTCCCCTGCTCTACGCCGCCGCGGCGCTGATGGGGGTGGCCGAGGTCGTGGCGACCACCGCGTCGGTCGCCCTGGTCCCCTCGGCCGTGACGCCCCCCGGGCGCGAGCGGGCCAACGCGTGGATGGCCGGAGCCGAGACCGCGTGCGGGGAGTTCACCGGCCCCTTCGTCGGCGGAGTGCTGGTGGCGGTGGGCGCCGGGCTGGCCCTGGGGGTCACCGGAGCCGCGTACGTGGTCGGCATGCTGGTGCTGCTGTTCCTGGTGGGACGCTTCGCCCCGAACCCGGGGGGAGAGCGGCCGGTCGGCTCGGTGCACGGGCGCATCGGTGAGGGGCTGGCCCACCTGTGGCGGCAGCCCATGCTGCGCGGCATGGCCCTGCTGCTCACCGTGCTGTGCGCCTGCTGGGGCGCCTGGTTGGCCCTCATGCCTCTGGTGGCGACGGACCTGCTGGACCTGAGCGCCGCCGAGTACGGTGCTCTGATGAGCGCCCTCGGTGCCGGCGGCATCGTCGGCGCGCTCACCGTGGGCTGGGTGAACCGGCTGCTGGGGCGGCGCTGGGCGATGTTCGCGGACCTGCTGGGCACCGCCGCGATGATGGCCGCCCCCGTGCTGAGCTCGAACGTGTGGGTGGTGGGCGCGGCCGCGTTCCTCGGCGGCATGGGAGGGACCCTGTGGACCGTCAACACCCGCACCATCACCCAGCGGATGGTTCCCGGTGCGATGCTGGGCCGGTTCAGCTCCGTGTTCCGCCTGTTCGGCTGGGGTGCGATGCCGTTGGGCGCGGCGCTGGTGGGTGTGCTCGCGGAGGTGGTCGGGGTGCGGGTGGCCTTCGGGGTCTTCGCCGTGGCGGTCCTGCTGGCGGTCGTCCCCTTCCTGCGCGTGGTCACCCCCGCCGCCCTGGCCGCCGTGCCCCGTCACTGATACCGCGGTGGTTGCGGGGCGCCGCGGTCGCCCCCGCGTTCAGCCCTGGGCCACGGGCAGATCGATACGCAGCTGCTCGTCCTCCGCGGGCGTCTCGCGGCCCGCGTCCCGGGGCGACCCGGGTCTGTTCAGGCCGTACCTGGCCGCGATCTCACGCACCGCCGTGGTGACGATCCGCTGGTAGGAGTCGGAGGCGTAGGAACCCCGACCGTAGAGTTCGCGGTAGAGCGGCAGCAGGCGTGGATGCTCCCGTTCCAACCACGCCCGGTACCACTCCCGCGCGCCCGGGCGCAGGTGCAGGACGATCGGGGAGACGCGGGTGGCCCCGGCCTCCGCGATGGCGGCGACGGTCTCCTCGATCTGCTCGGCGGAGTCGGTCAGCCCCGGCAGGATCGGGGCCATGAGCACCGAGCACTCCAGTCCGCGCTCGCCCAGCGCGCGGACCACGCCCAGGCGGGCGCGGGGGCTCGGGGTTCCCGGTTCCACGGTGCGCCAGACACCGGTGTCCACGGAGCCGACCGAGACCGCCATCCCGACCCGGGTGACCCGTGCGGCCTGCTCCAGGAGGGGGAGGTCGCGCAGGACCAGGGTTCCCTTGGTGAGGATCGAGAAGGGGTTGGCGGTGTCGCGGAGCGCCGCGATGATCTCCGGCATCAGCCGGTAACGACCCTCGGCCCTCTGGTAGGGGTCGGTGTTGGTGCCCATCGCGATGTGCTCGCCGCGCCAGGAGGGCCGGGCCAGTTCGGCGCGCAGCCGTTCGGCGGCGTTGACCTTGACCAGGATGCGGGTGTCGAAGTCGCGGCCGCTGTCGAGGTCGAGGTACTCGTGGGTGCGCCTGGCGAAGCAGTACACGCACGCGTGCGAGCAGCCCCGGTAGGGGTTGATGGTCCACCGGAACATCGGGTCGTCGCCGGGCACGCGGTTGATGATGCTGCGGGCCTGGATCTCGATGGCGACCGCCTCACCGTCCTGGCCCGCCAGGACCGGCCCGGGTGCGGGCGCGCCCAGACCGGCCCGTCCGGTGCCGCGCGTGGGCGGCTGTGTGGCGGGCTCGAACAGTGACTGCTGCCCGGTGTCCTTGGTTCCCTCTCGGAGGTTCTCCCAGCGCATGAGGTCAATTCGAACATGTTTTCGAATGTCTGTCCAGTGGTGCGGCGTGGCTGTGGATCCCGCTCGCGCGCCCCCGGGTCAGAGCTGGCTCCGGGCGAGGCGCTCGGGGCTCCAGCGCTCCACCTCGCGACCCCGGGTGTCCTGGAAGTCGGGGACGGTCTCCTCCGGGTCCACCAGGATGATCCGGTGGCCGGTGTCGATGAGCTTGGCGGCCATCGCGGCGGACGTGCGGCGGGCCACCGGCAGCACCTCGTCGACCCGGCTCATGTCGAACACCACCAGGTGCGTCGAGGGAGTGTTCCCGACCAGTTCGTGCACCAGGGCCTCGATGCTGCTCAGCACCATGTCGCCCTGGAGCACGTAGACCGTCGCCGGTTCGCCGTCGACCACCTCCTTGCGGGTCTCGCGCAGGGACGAGCGGGCGGGCCGTCCCGACTCCATCAGGTGCAGGCCCAGGTCCTCTGACAGCTTCTCCATCATGACCACGCCGCGCGCGCTGTTGCCGTGCGCGTCCAGGCGCGGGGAGAAGACCGCCACCCCCACCTGGCCGGGCAGCACACCGAGGATGCCCCCCGCCACGCCGCTCTTGGCGGGGATGCCCACGCTGGTGAGCCAGTCCCCGGCCGCGTCGTACATGCCGCAGGAGGTCATCACGCTCAACAGGTGCCGGGTGGTGCGCCTGCTGAACAGCCGCTGGCCGGTGTTGGGCTGCACGCCGCCGTTGGCGAGGGTGCAGGCCATGAGCGCGAGGTCGCGCACGGTGACGTTGGCCGAGCACTGCCGCACGTACCCGGCCACGGCGGCGGCGGGATCCTGGCCCAGGCGCCCGGAGGCGTGCAGGAGGTAGGCGAGCCCGAGGTTGCGGTCCCCGGTCGCCAGTTCGGAGGCGGCCAGCCCCTCGTCGATCTCCACCGGCCGCTGCGCGAGGTCGGAGAAGAGACCCAGGACACGGTCCACGGCGGGGCGCCGGTCGTCGCGGACGAGGGTGTGGGTGGCGATCGCCCCCGCGTTGATCATCGGGTTGCGGGGTCTGCCGGTCTCCGGGTCCAGGGAGAGTTCGTTGAAGGCCTCGCCGCTGGGTTCCACCCCGACGCGGTCGAGGACGAACTCCAGGCCGTGGTCCTCGATCGCCAGCGCGTAGGCGAAGGGCTTGGACATCGACTGGATACTGAATTCGTGGTCGGCGTCCCCGCTCGCGTAGACGGTTCCGTTCACTGTGCACAGCGCGACCGCCACCCGGTCGGGATCGGCGGTGGCCAGTTCCGGGATGTAGTCGGCCCGGGCGCCGGAAACCACGTGGTCGGTGCTGTCGACGATGGCGTCGAGGTAGTCGAGGATCGGTGAGCGCAACAAGGATTCCCCCGTCTTTCGGCCGGTGTCGCGATGTGAGTCGCCTCCCGATCCTCCCCGGGTCACACCCGCCACAACCCTCGTACTCCCGCTGGGAGCCGAACGTGAACGCGGTTTCGCGCATTCCGTGGAATGGTCGTCGACAGTGGACGATCATTGGTTTGATGGCGGGGTGTTTCCGCGTTTTCGGTTTCCGTTCCGAGTGATTCTCCTATGGTCCGGGAATCGCCATTCCTCCACTCGGATTCGCGTCCCCGCGGCGCGAACGCACCCTTCGGCAACCGGCTGGTCCGCCGGGTGACGCGCCGCCAGGGGCGCCCCCGGCCCCGGCGTCCTCACGCCGTGGCGGTGATCCGCCAGCGGTGTCCGTCGGGGTCGGTGAAGCCGCCGGTGTGCGCATCCCCCGGTTCGGGGGCGGTGACGTGAGCGCCCGCCGCGTGCGCGCGGGAGAGGACCGCGTCGAGCTCCGCGCGAGAGGCCGCGGCGTGGGTGAGGACCAGTCCGGTCGGGCCCGCTCCGCGCGCGTCGACACCGACGTCCTTGGCCAGCGCGGCCCGTCGCAGCAGGCCCAGACGGGACGTGCCGCTCGCCGCGGCGAAGTCCACGAACGTGTCCCCGTAGTCGTGGCGGGTGTCCATCCCCAGGGCCTCGTAGAAGATCCTGGAGGCCTTCGGGCTGGCGACGCCGAGGTAGACGGCGGTCTCGACGGGTTCCGGAGGGTCGGGGACGGGGCCCCGGTCCTTCCTCGTGGCTGCGGCGAGTTTCCAGAGCGTCCCGTCCGGTGCCCGGAAGACGGCGGTGTACTCACCGAAGAGCTCCTTCCTCGGTGGCTTGACCACCTCGGCGCCGTGGGCGGCGGCCGCCGACACCAGGGCCCTGACCTCGGCGGGGCGATCGACGATCGCGCTCAGAACACAGCCCCGGAACCCCGTGCCGACCGCGTCGGTCCGCTCGAAGGAGAACCGGCCGGTGCCGTTGAGGTCCACGCCGAGGGAACGGGTGGGGGCGTCCCCGGACGGTACACCGGCGGTGAACACGGACGTGTGGAAGGCGTGCGCGTCCTCCGCCCGTGCTGCCTCGACGGTGACGGTGTCCAGTGAGAGCGCCATCGCGCGGTCCCTTCGTTCGGTGGGTCGGTGGCCTCCGGGCCCCGACCCCGGTCACGCTAGGCCGCGTGCCCGGACCGGCGCTTCTCGATTCCTGACCGACCGGTCGAGCCGCCTGTCGGTCAGGAATCGAGAAGCGCCCCGGAACCGGGCCTGACTAGCGTCAGGGGCACCGAGAAGCACCAGTACCAGAGGAGACGCGCATGGCTGAGGACACCGGCACCGAGGGGTCGGGAGGCTTCTCCGAACAGGAACGCGCCGCCATGAGGCAGCGCGCCGCCGAGCTGAGGAAGGAGGCCGAGCGCGGCCGCGGCGCGAAGGCGGCCACGGCCGAGCTCGACGTGCTGGCGAGGATCGAGGAGATGGAGCCAGCCGACCGTGCGGTGGCCGAGCGCGTCCACGCGATCGTCACCGCCCACGCCCCGGAGCTGTCACCCCGGCTCTGGTACGGGCAGCCCGCCTACGCGAGGAAGGGCAGGGTGGTGTGCTTCTTCCGCAGCGGGCAGGTGGACAAGGAGCGCTACTCCAGCCTGGGGTTCACCACCGAGGCCCACCTCGATGACGAGGGAGGCCTGTGGCCCACGGCCTACGCCGTCACCGGGCTGGACGAACGGGCGGAGCGGACCATCGCCGACCTCGTGCGCAGGGCCGTGGGCCGACCCGGCCACCGGGCGGTCACTCGGGGCGTGCCCCCAGGGCCCTGAGCAGGTAGGGGAGCAGGCGCCCGGCGATGTCCGAGCCGGGGGTGGCGGCGGACGCGCCGCCCACCTCCGGCGGGACCAGGAAGGTGTGGCTGACCATCGGGCCGATGACCAGCTCCGCGACCACCAGGGGGTCCTCCACCTCGGGGATCTCCCCTCGCTCCACCGCCCGGTGGAGCAGGGCGAGCACCCTGCCCTGGAGCGGGATCACGAAGGCGTCGAAGAGCACGTCGGCCAGGGCCCGGTTGTGGGCGGCCTCGCCCAGGACGGCGCGCAGCAGGAGGCCGGAGCTGCCCTCCAGCGCGGCGGCCTTGTCCCTGAGCAACACGCCGAGGTCGGCGGGGAGGCTCCCGTGGTCGTGGTCGGGGCCCAGGTTCTCCGCCCAGGCCTGGGCGGCGCCCACCACCAGGTCCTCCTTGGAACGCCAGCGGCGGTACAGGGTGGCGGTGGAGACCCCCGCCCGACGTGCCACGGCGGCGGTGGTCAGTCCGCTGTAACCGTGCAGTCGGAGCTCGGTGAGGGTGGCGTCCATCAGCGCGCGGTCCCGGGTGGCGTCGCGGGGGCGGCCCCTGGGGGCGGTCCCGGCGGACGTCTCCGGCAGATGGTCCGTCGTCATACCCGAATCGTATGCCAGATGGCTCTTGGAAACGAAACGTTTTCGTTTACTCTGGGGCCATGTCTCACACCAACGCCTCCGAACCGCTCACGCTCATCACCGAGATCCCCCAGATCGTGGCCCGGCTGCGTGCCACCTTCGACAGCGGACGCACCAAGCCGCTCTCCTGGCGTCGCGCCCAGCTGCGCGCGATGCGTCGACTGCTCACCGAGGAGCGCGCCACCCTGGAGAAGGCGCTCCGCTCCGACCTGGGCAAACCTCCCGTGGAGGCGCACACCACCGAGATCGGTTTCGTGGTCAACGAGATCGACCACACCCTGAGACACCTGGCCTCGTGGCTGCGGCCCCAGCGGGTGTCGGTTCCGATGGCCCTGGCCCCCGCCAGGGCCCGCCGCGTCCGTGAACCCCTGGGCGCGGTCCTGATCATCAGCCCCTGGAACTACCCCGTCAACCTGGCCCTGGCCCCGCTGGTCGGGGCGATCGCCGCGGGCAACGCGGCCGTGCTCAAGCCGTCCGAGCTCTCCCCGGCCACCTCCGCCGCGCTGGCCGACCTCATCCCGCGCTACCTGGACAGCGAGGCCGTCGCCGTGGTCGAGGGCGGCGTCGCCGAGAGCACCGCCCTCCTGGAGCAGCGCTTCGACCACATCTTCTACACGGGCAACGCGGCCGTGGCCCGGATCGTCATGGCGGCGGCGGTCAGACACCTGACCCCGGTCACCCTGGAGCTGGGCGGCAAGAGCCCGGCTGTGGTCGAGCCCGGTGTGGATCTGGCCACCACGGCACGCCGCCTGGCCTGGGGGAAGTTCACCAACGCGGGGCAGACCTGCGTGGCCCCGGACTACGTGCTGGCCATCGGTGACACCGCGGACCGGCTCCAGAAGGAGCTGGCCGCCGCCATCACCGAGATGTTCGGCTCCGACCCGGCGCGGAGCGCGGACTACGGTCGCATCGTCAACGAACGCCACTTCGACCGGCTCAGCGCCCTGCTGGAGAGCGGCAAGGTCGTCGCGGGCGGTGACGCCGACCGCGACGACCTCTACATCGCCCCCACCGTGCTGGGCGACGTGAGTCCGGACTCGCCGATCATGGCCGAGGAGATCTTCGGCCCGATCCTGCCGGTCCTGAGGGTGCCCGACCTCGACGCGGCGATCCGGTTCGTCAACGAACGCGACAAGCCGCTGGCGCTGTACGGGTTCACCGAATCCGAGACCACCAAGCGACGCCTGACCACCGAGACCTCCTCGGGCGGCCTGGGCTTCGGCCTGCCGATCGCGCACCTGGCCGTGCCGGACCTGCCCTTCGGCGGGGTGGGGGAGAGCGGGATGGGCGCCTACCACTCGGCGGCCTCCGTCGACACGTTCTCGCACACCAAGGCGGTGCTCGACAAGTCGCTGCTCATGGACACCATGCGGGTGGCCTACGCGCCGATCAGCCAGGTCAAGGAGCGCATCCTGCGCCGGATGCTCTGAGTGGACTACTCGGACCGGGCGTCGGTGTACGCGGTGCCCGGTTCGAGGCCGTCCCCGAACAGCTCGCTGACGGTCACGAAGTGGTAGCCCTGGCCGGCCAGGTCGTCCAGGAGTTCGGGGACGGCCTCCACGGTGGTCTCGTGGATGTCGTGGAACAGGATCACGCTGCCGTCCCGGACCCCGTCGAGGGCGATCTCGCGCATCCGGTCGCCGTCGCGGTGCTGCCAGTCCAGGGTGTCCACGTCCCACAGCACCATGGGGTGGGGGATCGCCTCGCGGGCGGTGTCGTCGAGGGCGCCGTAGGGCGGGCGCATGCTCCGGGGCCGTTCGCCGGTGACCTCGGCCACCGCGCGGTCGGTGCGGGCGAGGTCGTCCCTGATCCGGTCGGCGGAGAGCGTGGTGAGGTCGTCGTGTGCCCAGGTGTGGTTCCCGATCCCGTGCCCCTCCTCGGCCATGCGCCGCACCTCCTCCCGATGGCCGCCCACCTGTGAGCCGAGCAGGTAGAAGGTGGCCCTGGCGTCGTGCTCGGCCAGGGTGTCCAGGAGCTCGTCGGTGTACTCGCCTGGGCCGTCGTCGAAGGTCAGGGCCACACACCGCACCTGGGCGCAGTCCGGTGCCTCCTCGGCGGGGGTGGCCGTCACCGGGGCGGCGGCGCCGATCAGCAGGCCGGAGGTGAGCAGTATTCCTCCGGCGGCACCCACGGCGGCCTTGGGTATCAGAGAGGTAACGTTCACGCGTCGAAATTTAGACTAAACGGGCATTTCGGGCAACTTTCAGGGCGTCTCCGAGTCCGGGGTGAGGACGGACGCTCCCCGACACGTCAGAGGGCCCCGGTCGCCAGCGCGGCGTCCGGGGCCCGTGCGGGACCGGTGGGTCAGTCGACCCGGGCGTCCGTGTGGGGCTGGCCCGGCTTCAGGCCGTCCTCACCGAAGATCTCGCTCACGGTCACGAAGTGGAACCCCTCGGCGTGCATGCCCTCCAGCACGTCCGGGATGGCGTCGACAGTGGACTTGTGGATGTCGTGGAACAGGACCACGCTGCCCGGCTTGGACTCGTCGAGCGCGTGCTTGGCCACCGCGCCGGTGTCCCGGTTCTGCCAGTCCATCGTGTCCACGTCCCACAGGATGATGGGATGCTCGGTGGCATCGCTCACGGTGCCGTTCATCGCACCGTAGGGCGGGCGCAGGGTGGGCGGTGCCACCCCGGTCACCTCCTGGATCGCCTCGTCCGTGCGCTTCAGGTCCTCGGCCACCCCCTCGGCGGAGAGTGTGGTGAGGTCGTCGTGCTTCCAGGTGTGGTTGCCCATCTCGTGGCCCTCGGCGTGGGTACGCTCCACGACGTCCGGGAACTCGCTCACGAGGGAGCCCATCACGTAGAAGGTGGCCCTGGCGTCGTACTCGCCCAGGTGGTCCAGGAGCTCGTCGGTGTACTCGCCCGGCCCGTCGTCGAAGGTCAGCGCCACGCACTTGAGGCGCTCGCAGTTCAGGCTGGTGCCCTCGGCGGTCAGTGTGCCGTCGAGCGGGAAGTCCTCGGGATCGGCGTTGGCGGCCACCGCCGCGCTGCGCGCGTGGTAGCCCAGCTCGGAGAGGACCTCCTCGGTCTCCTCCGCCTCCACCGGCAGCAGGACCTCACTCACCCGGCCCGCGTTCGGGACGTCCGCCGGGTCCAGGCGCACGGCCAGCCCGCCCGCCGTGCTGAAGGCCAGGTCGGCCAGCGGGGAGGCGGCCCAGCGTTCGGCGGCCTCCCAGGCCTGTTCCGGATCGCTCAGGTCGGCGGCCCCGGCCGTGGGCGCCTCCCCGTCCGTGCCGCCGGGCTCCTCGGCGCCACCGGTTTCCGGGTCCTCGGATCCGGGGTCCGCCTCGGGTGCCCCGGCCGGTTCGGAGGCCGCCGCCGAGACCGAGTCCGGGTCGGCCTCCGCTCGCATGGCGATCTCGCCCAGGAGCCCGGGCAGTTGGTCGACGGACATCTGGTAGCCGTCCTGGAGCACCTGGGCCACGGCCAGGTGCGCCGCCTCCAGGGAACCCTCGTCCCTGAAGAGCGAGGTCCAGGGCAGGACCTCGCCGGTGCCGGAGTCGTACCAGAGCGTCGAGGTCTCGGTGCCGTCGCCACGGACCCCCGAGGTCACGGCGGTGGTCCTGGCCCCGATCACGTCCTCGGAGGCGGCCAGCAGCTCCACGTCCTGGACCAGCTCGGGGCTGCCGTGGTCCGGCAGCTCCTCCAGGAACGCGGTCTGGCGTTCGGCCATCCCGGTACGGATCTCCGTCGTCAGTGGATGGGACTCGCCCAGGATCGGATAGCGGTAGCTCACGGTGCTGTGGTCGACCCGCACCGACACCGTGCGCGTGGCCAGCTTCTCCAGAGTGTCCGGAGAGAACTGGATCGCCTCGGCGTAGGGCAGGTTCTGTTCCGCGGAGTGGCAGCCCGGGACCAGTAGCAGGCCCAGAGCGGCACTGACAGTGAGTTTTCGTCGCAGTGAGGTGTCAGCCACGTGGGGACCTTATCGAAGCCACACGTACGCCAGGAGATCATGGAGCGACGATACGTGCTCACAGAGTGACCAAATGCCCCTGTGTGGCCGGAAAGGGCGTTTTGCCGACTCGACCCGCGCTCGGGCGTGTCACCACGGCCCTTTCGGCCACCCCGGAACCACCGGGTCCCGTCGCGTCTCAGGCGTCCCGTGGGTCCTCCGAACCGGGCTCGGGAGCCGGGGCCACCAGGGCCTCCGTCGCCACAACCGCCACGAGGGCCCGGGTACGGGCCAGGGTGCCGGTGTGCTCCTCGGGGCGTTCGGTCCTGGGCAGGTGGACGTGGCCGGCCGCCACGACCGAGTCCGCCCGGTCCCTCAGCAGGGTGTTGCGGTAGGCGATCTCGTTGGACAGGTAGTCGCCACCGCCTCCTTTTCGGGCCGCCGACCCCGCGGTGGGCCCGCCCGGGCGTGTCACCGGAGTGTCGCCGCCCTCGGGCACCTCGGTGACCTCGGTGTTGACGACCATCGCGTCCGGCCCGGTCGTGTCGGCGACGATCCGCTCCACGGGCAGCGAGGTGCGGGTCCACTCCGGGGCCTCGGGGGCCACCGGGGCGCGCCCGGTCCGGGAGACCCCCAGGTTGTCCTCGCCGCCGCCGCGCCACACCCCGTTCCAGACCTCCAGGTCGAACCGGTCGCGGCCCCGGCTCAGCGTGATCACCGCGTCGGCCACCCCGTACTGGTCGGCCAGCGCCTCCTCCACGATCCCGGCGTCGAAGTCGCCCCAGCGCACCGGGAACACGGCGGAGCGCACCACGGCGGTGCGCTCACCCACCGGGAACGTCCACCCGTGCAGGTCCAGGGCGGCCGCCCCGGAGGGGTTGGAGCACGCCGGGTCCGTGTCCAGGTGGAAGGGGTCGAAACCGGTGACCACCACGCGCACCCACCGGTCGCCCGGCGGGAAGTCGAGGTCGGTGATGCCCCGGGAGGCGGTCTCGAACAGGTGGAGCAGTGCGCCCCGTTCCGCCCCGGTCAGGGGGAAGGAGGGCTCCCAGGCGCGCAGGCGGGAACGCAGGACCAGCCGCGCCCAGTACAGGGGGCGGTCGTCGACCGGGTCGGGTCCGGTGCGGGTGGACTCCGTCCACAACCGGGAGGCGTGGGAGGAGACCACCTCCCGGGCCTGTCCCAGGTCGGTGCTCGCGCGCAGGTCCGCGGCGAACAGGGGGTCGGCGGCGCCGAAACCGGAGCGGGCCAGGATCTGGCGCGCCTCCGGAAGGTCGGCGCGGGCCTCTTCGGGGGTGGTGTCGTGGTGCACGGGCCAGCTGTCTGGGTCGGGGACGGGGGGAGCGGCTCCGCGATTCTAACGGTCCCCCATGACACTCCGTACGGGATCGGAACCCGCCCTGGTCCCCGTCCAAGGGCCGGGTCCGGTCCCCGGCGCGACACCCGGCGGACCGGGCGCCGGGGGTGGACCGCCGGGCCCGGAGTTGGCAAGGTGTGTGATGACCGCCTCCCCTCTCAACGGAGAGAGAACACACATGCACACTGGTGCCCTCCCCGACACCGAGGTCCTCGCCGGACGCGCGCGGACCGCCCTGGAACGGTGCGGCGTGACCCGCCTGCCCGAATCCCTCGGGGCGCCCGGTCAGGCCCGCACTCCGATCACCGGCGGGACGCTGTTCCCCGTCGAGTTCGACACCCCCGCCTCCGCCGAGCGCGCGGTGGCCGAGGTCCACGGCTCCTTCACCTCCGCCTGGCGGGACACCCCCGCCCCGGTGCGTGGTCAGCTCGTCCACCGGCTCGGTGAGCTGTTGCGCGAGCACAAGGCGGACCTCGCTGAGCTGGTCACCATCGAGGCGGGCAAGATCCGTTCCGAAGCCCTGGGCGAGGTCCAGGAGATGATCGACGTCTGCGACTTCGCCGTGGGCCTGTCGCGCCAGCTCTACGGACGGACCATGCCCTCGGAGCGGCCCGGCCACCGGCTGATGGAGACCTGGCACCCGCTGGGCGTGGTCGGCGTCATCACCGCCTTCAACTTCCCCGTCGCCGTGTGGTCCTGGAACACCTGCGTGGCCCTGGTGTGCGGTGACACCGTCGTGTGGAAGCCCTCCGAGCTCACCCCGCTGACCGCGCTGGGCTGTCACGGCCTGCTCATGCGCGCGGCCGCCGACGTCGGCGCGCCCGCCGACGTCCACCGCGTGGTCCTGGGCGGGGCCGAGGTCGGGGACGTGCTGGTCAACGACGAGCGGGTGGCGCTGGTGTCCGCGACCGGCTCGACCGCCATGGGCCGGACGGTCGCGCCCAAGGTGGCGGCCCGGATGGGTCGGTACCTGCTGGAGCTGGGCGGCAACAACGCCGCCGTCGTGGCGCCCTCGGCCGACCTGGACCTGGTGGTGCGCGGCAGCGTGTTCGCGGCGGCCGGGACCGCCGGGCAGCGCTGCACCACGCTGCGCCGCCTGATCGTGCACGAGGACGTGGTCGACCAGGTCGTCGAACGCGTGGTGGACGGCTACCAGCAGCTGCGCGAGCGGATCGGTGACCCCTACGACGACGCGACCCTGGTCGGGCCGCTGGTGGGGGAGCGCGGGCACACGGCCATGCGCGAGGCGCTGGAGCAGGCGCGGGCCGACGGCGGCGACGTGCTGGTCGGCGGTGAGCGGCGCCTGGAGAAGGACGCCGGGGACGCCTACTACGTCGAGCCCGCGGTGGTGCGCATGCCCGCGCAGACCGAGGTCGTGCGTACGGAGACCTTCGCGCCGATCCTGTACGTGCTCACCTACCGCTCTCTGGAGGAGGCGGTGGAGCTGCACAACGGGGTTCCGCAGGGTCTGTCGTCGGCCATCTTCACGCAGGACCAGGCCGAGGCGGAGCGCTTCCTGTCTGCGGCCGGGTCCGACTGCGGCATCGTCAACGTCAACATCGGCACCTCGGGCGCGGAGATCGGTGGGGCCTTCGGAGGGGAGAAGGACACCGGCGGGGGCCGGGAGTCGGGTTCGGACTCCTGGAAGGCGTACATGCGCCGGGCCACCAACACGGTGAACTACGGCGGTGAGCTGCCGCTGGCCCAGGGCGTGCGCTTCCTGTAGGAGCGCGGTGGTCGGTGCAGGGCCCGGGTCCGCGGACCCGGGCCCCGCACCTGTGGCGCGTCGGGGCACCGTCTCCAAAACAGTTGTGGGCAACACTGTTGTGCACAACCATTTCCTGTTACGGTGATCGGGACGACGAGGGGAGGAGCGAACATGGCGGGAACCGACGGGGGCGACCCCCTCGCCCTGGACCGGCAGCTGTGCTTCTCCCTCTACACGGCCTCCCGGGCCCTGACCGGGCTCTACCGGGAGATCCTGGCCGACCTGGGGCTGACCTACCCGCAGTACCTGGTCATGCTCGTGCTGTGGGAACGCGGCACCCTGCCGGTCAAGGACCTCGGCACCGCGCTGAGCCTGGACTCGGGTACGCTCTCGCCCCTGCTGCGCAGGATGGAGGGCGCCGGTCTCCTCACCCGCAGGCGCGGACCCGAGGACGAACGGATCGTGCACGTCAGCGTCACCGACGAGGGCGGCCGCCTGCGAGAGCGGGCCGAGGGCGTCCCCGACCGGGTCCTACGCGCCACAGGCCTCCCGGTGGCCAGGATCGAGGAGCTCCGGGGCCTGCTCGACCACGTCACGCGTTCGGTGGCCGGGAGCACGGGCCGCACGCCCGCGTCCGACCCCGACCCGGACACCTGAGACGCACCCGAACCACCCCAGAACGACACACGCGGGTCCGGTGCGACCGGACCACAGAGAGGGATCGAACATGGCCTACAACGTTCTCTACACCGCCAACGCCAGTGTCACCGGAGAGGGCCGCAAGGGCACCGGCAAGACCGACGACGGCCGTCTGGGCGTCGACCTCTCCGTGCCCGCGGGCCTGGGCGGCGACGACGGCCTCGGCACCAACCCCGAGCAGCTCTTCGCCATCGGCTACGCCGCCTGCTTCCACGGCGCCCTGAAGAACGTCGCCCGCCAGGCCAAGGCCAAGGTCGACGGCTCCACCGTCGACTCCAAGGTGAGCCTCGGCAAGTCCGACGAGGGCCTGGACATCGCGGTCGAGCTCGTCGTCACCATCCCCGGCCTGGAGCAGACCGAGGCCGAGAAGCTGGTCGAGGCCGCCCACCAGATGTGCCCCTACTCCCGCGCCACGCGCGGCAACATCGAGGTCACGCTGACCACGAAGACCGCCTGAGACCCGTAGGGACTCAGGAGTCACACGAAGCGGGGGCCGGTCACGTACGTGACCGGCCCCCGCCGTGTTCGCCGCCGTTCCCGGCCTAGGCCGCCGTGTCCAGCAGCAGCAACCGGTCCAGGATGTCCTGGAGGGTCACCAGACCCACCAGCTCACCCTCGTCCTCGACGAGCGCCAGGTGGCTGCGGCTGTCCCGCATGATGCCCATCGCCGCGTACATCGGCGTGCCCACCGACAACGTCAGCACCGGGCGCATGAGGTCGGCGGCGGTGGTCCCGGCCGGACTGGTCAGCGCCTCACGCACGTGCAGCACACCGACCGGTTCGCCCGACTCCATCACCACCAGCCGCAGGTGCGTGGACTCGCGGGAGACCCGCTTGACCTCCTCCACACCGGCGTCCGGCGCCACCCAGGCGATGTCCTCGCGCGGGGTGAAGTGCTCGTCCAACGGCTGGGAGTTGACCTCCAGGGCCGTGGCCAGCTGGTCCCGGCGCTCGGAGTCCAGGGCACCCGCCTTGGCGGAGTGCTCCACCAGCTCGCGCACGTCCTCCGGGTTGTGCCCGCTCACCAGCTCGTCCACCGCCTGCACACCGAAACGGTGCAGCACCCAGTTGGCCATGCCGTTGAGCATCACGATCAGCGGGCGGGTCAGCCACATGAACGCCCGCATCGGGATCGCCAGCATCGTCGCGGACTTCTCCGGGTGCGAGATCGCCCAGGACTTCGGCGCCATCTCACCGATCACCAGGTGCAGGAACGTCACGATGATCAGCGAGAACGTGAACGAGAGCACGTATCCCACCGAGTCCGGCAGGCCGTCGAACAACGGCTCCAGCATGTGGTGGAACGCGGGCTTGGAGATCGCGCCCAGGGCCAGGGTGGCCAGGGTGATCCCCAGCTGCGAACCGGCCAGCAGCAACGACAGGTCGCGGGCGCTCTTGAGCGCCGCGCGCGCCGAGGCGCTGGTGTGCGCGGCCTCCTCCAGCCGGTAGCGGCGCGCCGCCACCAGGGCGAACTCGATCGCCACGAAGAAGCCGCTCAGCGCGATGAACACCACGGTCAGCGCCATGGCCCACCACACGTTCATGTCACTCATGCCCGCACCTCCCGTGCGCCGTCCTCGACGACCTCACGCAGTCTCAGCTCCACCGTGTTGGGAACGTGCCGCTGGACCGCGTTCACGGTCAGCGTCAGCGCCATGTCGGGATCGCCGTCATGGGCGCTGGAGGGCCGGGGCAGCGGCAGCTCCACCCGGTCGCCGACCTGCGGCAGCCGGTGGAGTTCGTGGATGACCAGACCGCCTATGGTCTCGTAGTCACCCTCGGGCAGGTCGTGTCCGATCAGCCGCTCGACCTCGTCGATGTGCAGCGCGCCCGGAACGATGTAGCCGTTCTCCCCGTCGAGGTGGGCCGGGGCCTCCTCCTCCGGGGTGTGCTCGTCGGCGATCTCACCGACCAGCTCCTCGGCCAGGTCCTCGGTGGTGATCACCCCGGCCAGGCCGCCGTACTCGTCCACCACGCAGGCGAACTCCTCGCCCGCCTCGCGCAGCTGGTCCAGCACGCCCGGCAGCGGAAGCGAGGCGGGGACCATGACGGTCGCCCGCGCCACCTCGCTGACCCGGACACCGGACAGGTCGCGGTCTCCCAGCGCGAGCACGTCGCGCAGGCAGATCACGCCCACGATGTCGTCCACACCCTCACCCAGGACCGGGAAACGGGAGTGGTCGGAGGCCATCAGCTCCACGACCCGGCTGACCGGGTCGCCCTCCTCCACGGTGGTCACCTCGGGACGCGGGATCATCGCGTGCCCGGCGGTGCGGTCGTGGAAGTCGAGGGTGCGGTCCAACAGGGTGGACACCTCGGCCGGGAGGTCGCCGGTCTCACGGGACTCGGCGATGATGCGTTCCAGGTCGCGCGGGGTCGCCGCGTGCTGGACGTCCTCCACCGGGGTGATGTTCACCAGCTTGAGCAACCAGATCGCCGCCTGGTCGAACAGCCAGATCACCGGTCCGAAGATCTTCAGGTAGATCCCCGTGGACAGGGCCAGCCAGCGGGCCACCGGTTCGGGATGGGCGATGGCCAGGTTCTTGGCGAAGAGCTCACCGAACACCATCTGGACGACGGTGGAGAACAACAGGGCCAGGACGAGGCCGATCGCGAGGCCGGTACCGACCGGCACGCCCGCGCCACCGAGAAGCTCCCCGACACCCTGTCCGATCATCGGTTCGGCGACGTAGCCGACCAGAAGGGTGGTGACGGTGATGCCCAGCTGGGCACCGGAGAGCATGAACGACGTTCGGTTGGTGATGGCCAGGGCGCGTTTCGCGCCGGCGTCACCGGCCGCGGCCCGCGACTTGAGTCGCGAACGGTCCACGGCCATGTAACCGAACTCCTGGGCGACGAAGTAACCCGTCGCCACGGTGATCAGGAAGACCACCAGGGCACCGAAGGCGATGCTGAGAACGGTGCTGATCATCGGGCACACACCGCCTGGGTCCGCCCGTGGGCAGGGGTCCTGCGAAGGTGCGCGCCCTTCACAGAAGGGGGCTCGTCGGAGTCTGGGTCACAGCATCCCTTGGGGATGCTGCTGGTACTTCGGGACGGGTCCACTGTTCCTCTCTCTGCGCCTTTGCGCGTCGGGTGTGAATGGAGTGGTCTGTGTTTCACAGGAGGGACGTCCAGCGGGGAGGAAAGATTCCCCGGGGCTCAGCTTCCGACGGGCGCGTTGGCCTCGTCGTCGAAGGTGGCCCACTCGCGGCGTCGCGCCTCCGCCAGGGCGATCGCCGTGGCCACGGCCACGTTCAGCGATCCGACCCGGCCGATCTGCGGGATGTAGGTGACGGCGTCCGCGCCCGAGAGCAGGGCGGGGGAGCAGCCGTGGTCCTCGGCGCCCACGGCCAGGCACACGTCGGGCTCCAACGGCGCGGCGTGCAGGGGCACGGCGCCCTTGGCCAGCTCCACGGCGACGACCTTGTAACCGTCGGCGCGGGCGGCCGCCAGCGCCTCGGCCGTGCCGGACAGGCGGGTGTGCGGGACCTTCGCGCCGGTACCCAGGGCGGTCTTGCCGACCTTGGGGTCGTCGGGGTCCGCGCTGTTACCGGTGAGCCAGAGCTGGTCCACGCCGAAGGTCGCGCAGGTGCGCAGGATCGAACCCAGGTTGTAGGGCTGGGTGACCGACTCGACGAGAAGGGCCAGACGCCCCTCGGTGCGCCTGCGCCACTGGCGGTTCAGGCGTTTGACGTCCGTGGGACGCAACTGCGTGCTCAACTGCGGTGTGTTCCTCGCGGTGTGGGCCGGGCGGTCCGGCGTGGTCGGTACAGGTTACCGGTCGGGGGTCGCGCGCGCACGCGTGACCTGGGACACATGCCGGTAAGTTCGGAAAAGAGAGTGCACTTCGGGCGTGTTCCGGGTCCGTGACCGTAGGTGCCCACGGGGTTCCGGCCCGAACGGCGGGGCCGGGGCTACACGGCGCGGCGTACGGCCAGGACGCGGAAACCGGCCCGGGAGGCCACGCGCTCGGCGGGCAGCCCCTGGGCGTCCAGCCACTTCTGGAGGGAGTCCGAACCCAGGTGGCGCTGGACCACCAGGTGCGCGACGCCCTCGGGGGTGAGCCGGTTCAGCCAGGTGCGCAGCATCGCGTGCAGCACGTCCTTGCCCACGCGGATCGGCGGGTTGGACCAGATCGCGTCGAAGGGGCCGAGCAGGTCCTCGGCGGCGGGGGAGCGGCCCTCGCCCTGCTCCACGGCCAGACCGCACTCGGGGGCGACCACGCCGAACCAGGCGTTGCCGAGCCCGTGGTCGTCGGCGTTGCGCCGGGCCAGACCCACGGCCCTGGAGTTGACGTCCACCCCCAGCACCCGCGCCCCGGGGGCGCGCGAGGCCATCGTCAGGGAGATGGGGCCGTACCCGCAGCCCAGGTCGAGCAGACGGCCCTCGGCGGGCGGCGGCGGCACGCTCTCCAACAGCACCCGGGTGCCGAGGTCGACCTTGTCGGGTGAGAAGACGCCGCGGTCGGTGCGCAGGCGCAGGTGGAGATCGGGCAGGACCAGGTCGGCGGTGGAGGGCCGACTGGCGGTGCCGGGATCGGAGTCGAAGTAGTGCTGGGCCACGCCGTGACGCTACCAGGCACGGAGCGGGTGACGGGACGGCAAAAACCTCGCATACCACCGGGAACGAAAGAACCAACCCTCCGCTGAGAGCCGAAACAGCACCGATGATGGAGACAAGCGAGGTTTGTGGGGGAACCCATGCGAGCAGAGGTAGGAGACCGACTGGTCATCGAGAGCCCGAACGCCGACACCCACCGTCGCACGGGGGTGGTCACACGGGTCCGGGGCTCGGAGGGGACACCGCCCTACCAGGTGCACTGGAGCGGTGCCGAACCGGGGCACCAGGCCCTGGTCCACCCGGGACCCGACGCCCACATCGAACACCCGCCCGGCCCGGGCGCCGACGGGGGAGAGGGAGCGAATGCCATGCAGACGATGAAGCGCTGGAACGTCGACGTGGTCGTCGCCGAGGAGAGCGAGGGCGCGGCGGCGCGCACCTGGGCCGAGGTCGGCCTGGTCGCTGACGACGGCACTGCGCTGCGCGGCCACGGGATGGCCCGCAAGCACCCGACCGACCTGGACGTGCCGGAGATCGGGGAGGAGCTCGCCGTCTCCCGGGCACTGTCAGACCTCTCACGTCAGCTGAGGCAGGTCGCGGCCGAGGACATCAACGACAACGCGGGTTCGCCCTGGCGTCCCACCTGACCGGGGCCGCCCGTAACGACGAGGAAACCCAGCCGCACAGGGGTCCCCGACCACGGTCGGGGACCCCGACCCGCGCCAGCGCCTCCTCCGGGTGAGAGGGCACGGGGGTCCGGAACCGGCCACCCCCGTGCCGGGGGTTCGCGCTCGTCGGTCACCGGTATCGGGCACACTCGGAAGTCGGACACGACCTTTGTCCCGCTTCCAGAGGACCCGGCCCCCGGGCCGTGACCTCCACCGACAGGGCGCGTCCGCCGGTCGACGACCGGAGACACCCACCCAAGGAGACCCCGTTGGCCACCTCTTCCGGACCGCAGGCCAGACCCGCCCGGACGCTGGGAACCGTCGACGCGGCCGCCATCGGCGCCGCCGCGATGCTCGGCGCCGGAGTGTTCACGGTGTTCGCCCCCGCCGCGCTGGGCGCCGGGGCCTGGCTGCCCGTCGCCATCCTCATCGCGGGGCTGGTCGCCTACTGCAACGCGGTCTCCTCCGCGCGCCTGGCCGCCCGGCACCCCCAGAACGGCGGCACCTACGTCTACGGTCGCGAGCGCCTGGGCGACCTCTGGGGCTACCTGGCGGGCTGGTCGTTCGTGGTCGGCAAGATCGCCTCCTGCGCGGCCATGGCCATGACCTTCGCCGCGTACACACTGCCCGAGTGGCAGAAGCCGGTCGCGGTGGCCGCCGTGGTCGTCCTGGCGGCGGTGAACCTCCGGGGCTTGCGCCGCTCCACCCTGGTCATCAAGGTGCTGCTCCTGCTCGTGCTGGGCGTCCTGGCGGCCGTGTTCGTCGCGATGCTCATGAGCGGACGCCTGGCCGCCGTCGCGGAGGTGGACGGGCTCGGACCCTGGCCCGGGTCCTTCGGCGTCCTGGGCGCGGCCGGGATGATCTTCTTCGCCTTCGCCGGGTACGCGCGCATCGCCACCCTGGGCGGACAGGTCCGCGACCCCCGCACCACCATCCCCCGGGCGATCTCGCTCTCCCTGGGCACGGTCCTGGTCGTCTACCTGGTGATCGGCACCGGCCTGCTCATCGTGTTGGGCCGGGAGAAGCTCACCACCAGCCACGCGCCCATGGCCGACGCGGTCCAGGTCGCCGGGTTCCCGATCCTCGTACCGTTCGTGGTGGCCGGTGCGGCCGTGGCCAGCCTGGGTGCCCTGCTCCCCCTGCTGATGGGGATCTCGCACACGACCGCCGCGATGGCCTCGGACGGTCACCTGCCGCGCTCTCTGGCCGCCGTGAGCGAACGCCACGGGGTGCCCCGCAGAGCCGAGGCCGTGGTGGCCGCCGTGGTGATCGTCCTGATCCTCGTGGCCGACCTGAGCGGCGCGATCGCCTTCTCCGCCTTCGGCGTGCTGGTCTACTACGCCATCACCAACGCCTCGGCGCTGCGTCTGGGCCCGGACGAGAACCGCCCGCCGCTGATCGCCCCGGTCGGAGGCCTGGTGGGGTGCGTGGTCCTGGCGACCAGCCTGCCCCTGCCGGTGGTCGGCACCGGGGTCCTGGTCCTGGGGCTCGGTGCGGGACTGTGGTGGGTGCGCCACCACGTCCTCGTCTAGTAGGGAGCGGACCCGCCGGACGCCGTCCGGCTGATCCCGGCGGGCGCCGGGCCGCCACCGGCCCGGCCCGCACGGTTCCGGTCAGCCGCGACGACGGTGCCGGACCAGGAACTCCATGCCGCGCCGCGCCGTGGTGGACAGCGGCAGCTCCGTCAGCTCGGTCGGGGTGAACCAGGCGCAGTCGGCGGTGGAACCCTCCACCTCGACCACCCGGGGCACGGTCGGCTCGGCCACGTGCACGTGCGAGAACACCCAGACCGCGTAGATGTCGGTCCCGGCGCTCCGCGTCCGGCGATGGCTGGCCACGGTGATCAGCTCACCCACCACACCGGCCTGACCGGTCTCCTCGAGCACCTCGCGCCGCAGCGCGGCGCGCACGTCCTCGCCGGTGTCCACACCGCCGCCCGGCAGGTGCCAGGTCCCGGCGGCGGGGAAGCCGTCGGCGATCAGACTGAGCAGGACACGTCCGGCCGGGTCGGTGACGATCCCGTAGGAGGCGAACCGGCGCATCCGGGGGAGCGATCCCTCCGGGGCGGGGTCCTCCTCGGGGGCCAGCGCGGGCGCCGGGGGAGTCAGCCCCTCGGTGGGCACGACCGAGGGCCAGGCCGAGACGAGGTCGGGCTCGGAGAAGACGATCCGGTCCACGTGCAGGGCGCGTCCCCGAGGCAGGCTCACGGTCTCGGTGAGCACGTCCAGCGCCACCAGCGGCGCCTGCTCGGGCAGGCCGGCCAGCCCGCGCGCCACGTCCTCGGGGTCCTGACCGAAGAGCACACGTGCTCCGACCAGGACCGGTCCCGTGGGACCGGACGTGATGAGGTGGACGGTGACCCGGCGGGCCATCCAGTCGTCGATCGAGGTCACAGGAGACCCGTCGCGACCATGCTGCTGGGCAGCCCCACCATGCGCAGGAGGCCGTCCAGGTCGTGGAGGGTGGTGACGCCCTCGACGGGCTGGCGGGCCTGGCGGTCCACGACGACCGGGCGCATGCCCGAGGCGACGGCGCCCACGGCGTCGGCCTGGATCTGGTCGCCCACGTGCCAGCAGGAGCCGGGCTCCACGCCCAGGCGCTGGGCGGCCGCGTGGAAGATCCGGGGGTCGGGCTTGCCCGCGCCCACGGTGTCGGCGCAGACCACGGCGTGGAAGTAGGGGGTGAGTTCCAGGGCCTGGAGCTTGGCGTGCTGGAGGGACTCGACGCCGTTGGTGACCACGGCCAGCCGGTAGCCGGCGGAGCCCAGGGCGTTCAGCACCGCGTAGGTGTCGGGGAAGACCTGCCAGCCGCTGCGGTGGCCGTCCAGGTACATGCGGTAGAGCTCGTCGCAGTGCTGGTCCGCGAGGTCGGAGTGGCCGGCCTGGAGGGCGAGGGCGCGGACGCGCTCGCGGCGCTGCTCGTCGAGGCTCAGGTCGCCGCGCAGGTAGGCGCCGAAGGAGATCTCGGTCTGGATGTCCCACAGGGCGCGGGCCGAACCGAAGTCCGGGTGGCCGAGTCGTTCCATGACCGTGCGCAGACCCGCGGACGAGGCGGCGACGTCGTCGATGAGTGTGTCATCCAGGTCGAAACAGATCGCGGCCGGGAGAGCGGGTGTGTTCGGCATCGTTCCTCGAAGTGGGTGGTCATGACAAAACATGCCAACGCTAACCCGTAGCCGAACAGGAAAAGGTATAAACCCCACCTAAAGGGATGTGACCAACAACACTGGGAGTCGAGATTGGGGTGCCACCGATCAGGGAAGTCGTTGGAACCACAGCAACGAGGTCAATGCCGTCGCGAACGCCAGGACGATCGCCACCATGACGAACCGAGTGACGATCTCCTCATGCACCATCTCCGTGCCGAGCGACGAGCCGATGTCCTCGTACACCTCGTCCAGCTCCGTCTCGCTCTCGGCCTCGTAGAAGTGCCCCCCGGTGTCCTCGGCCAGCCCCTGGAGCGCCTCCTTGTCGATGTCGGCGGGCACCTGGTACCCGTCGATCTCGATCATCGCGGCCCCGCTGCCGAAGGCGATCGTCGACACCGGCACCTCCCCCTCGGCCGCCTCCGCCGACGCCTGGAGGATGTCGCGCCCACTCGTGTTCTCACCGTCCGAGAGCAGGACGATCGCCGCGGGCGGCGGGTCCTCCTCAGCGTCCTCGTCGAAGGTCCGGATCGCCTCCAGGGAGGCGAACACCCCCTCACCGATCGCCGTCCCCGGTCCCAGCCGCAGGCTCTCGATCGACGACGTCACCGACTCATGGTCCTGCGTGGGAGCCGTCACCACCGTCGCCGTGGAGGAGAACGACACCAACCCCACGTTGAAGCGGTCCGGCAGCGTCTCCACGAAGCCCCGGGCCGACTCCTTGGCCGCGTGCAACCGGTCCGGCTCGATGTCGTTGGCGGCCATCGACAACGACACGTCCACCGCCACCATGATCGTCGCCCGCTCCCGAGGGGCCTCCACCGGCATCGCGGGCACCGCCATCGCGGCGATCAGCACCCCCAGCGCCAGCGTGAACAGCGCGGCGGGCACGTGCCTGCGCACGTCCGGCCGGTGCGGCGCCACCTGGTCCAACAGCTCCAGGTTGGTGAAGCGCACCGTGTACTCACGACGCTGGCGCTGGGTGAACACGTACGCGCCCACGAGCAGCACCAGGACCAGCAGCCACCACAGCCGCTGCGGCTCCAGAAAGGTCATGACCGCCCCACGTCCCCCCTGCCCGTACGGGCACGGGAACCTCCCGCGCCCACGCCACCGCGCCCGGACCGGCCTCCGCCGGAGCCGCTCACCTGGGCACCCCCGGCGTGTGCCGGGCCATGTGGTGCGCGGTCCGGCGCTGGTGGATCACGAACCGCGCGGTGTCCAGTACCCAGTCCCGGTCCGTGCGCAACACGAGGTGGTGCACCCCGCACCGGCGCAGCGCCCCGCGCACCGCCTCCCGCTGCGCCATGGCGGCCCGATGGTAGCGCTCACGGACGGCACGGGTCAGACGCACGTCACGTACCCGTCCGGTGGTCGGATCACGCAGGGCCACGTCCCCCACCTCGGGCACGTCCAGCTCCCGGGGGTCCAGCACCTCCACCACCAGTACCTGGTGCCGCGAACCCAGCTGCCGCAGCGGCCGCTCCCAGGGCACCTCCCCGCCGAAGGCCGGGGTGTCCAGGAAGTCGGAGATCACCACGCGCAGGCCCCGCCTGCGCCGGGCCCGCACCAGGTCGGTGACGGCGTCGGCCAGGGTGGCCCGGTCCTCCTCCGGCGTGCGCACGTCCCCCTGCGGAGCGGCGGCGACCGTCGCCAACAGCGACAGCAGCGCCTCCTTGCCCGACCTCGCGGGCCAGCGCCGTATCCGCCCCTGGTGCAGGAAGTGCGCCCCGAACCGGTCACCCACCCGCTGCGTGAGCAGGTTGGTCGCCACCAGGGCGCCCACCGCGACGTCGCGCTTGGACCGCAACCCGGTACCGAAGTCCATGCTCGGAGACAGGTCCAGCAGCGTCCAGCTCTCCAGCTCACGGTCCGCGACCACGTCACGCACGTGCGGGGTGTCCGTCCGCGCGGTCACCGCCCAGTCCATGTGCCGCACGTCGTCCTCGCCCGGCTGGTAGAGCCGGGCCTCGGCCGCCTCGGACCCCGGCCCCAGCCGCAGTCCCAGGTGCTCGCCGTGCAGGAGACCGTCCAGCCGCTGCACGATGCGCAGGTCCAGTCGGCGCAGCGCCGCCCTGAGCCGGGGGTCGGAACCGATGGCGGGAGTGTTCACACGATCACCTCTGGTCCCTTCCTACCGCTGCGTGGCGAAGGAGGCGGTCTCACCCGAGGGCGGTTCGTCCCAGATCACCCGCGGCGCGGGAACGGTGGACAGGATGCGGTCGACCACCTGGTCGGGGGTGACCCCGTCGGCCAGGGCGTCGAAGGTCAGCACCAGACGGTGCGCGATGACGTCGTGGGCCAGGACCCGCACGTCGTCCGGCAGCACGTAGTCGCGCCCCCGCAGCAGGGCCAGTGCCCGCGCCGCGGCGACCAGCCCCAGGGTCGCGCGCGGGCTCGCCCCCACCTCCAGCGCCTGGCGCAGGTCGGGCATCTGGTGGTTCTCCGGCTCCCGGGTGGCCATGACCAGGCGCACGACGTAGTCGGCGATCAGCTGGTGCACGTGGACGCGCTCGGCGTCGGCCTGGAGCTCGCCCAGGGTGACCGGGTCCAGCACCTGGTGGGCGGTGGGCGGCGCCGAACTCATCCGGCGCAGGATCTCCATCTCCTCGTGCGCCTTGGGGTGGTGGACGTTGACCTTCATCAGGAAGCGGTCGCGCTGCGCCTCGGGCAGCGGATAGACCCCCTCCGACTCCACCGGGTTCTGCGTGGCGATGACGATGAAGGGGGCGGGCAGCGGATGGGTGGTGCCGCCGATGGACACCTGCCGCTCGGCCATGACCTCCAGCAGCGCCGACTGCACCTTGGCCGGGGCGCGGTTGATCTCGTCCGCGAGCACGAAGTTGGCGAAGACCGGCCCCAGCTCGACGTCGAACCGCTCGGTGGACGGGTGGTAGATGCGTGTGCCGACGATGTCCGAGGGCACCAGGTCCGGGGTGAACTGGATGCGGGAGAACGAGCCGCCGGTGACCTTGGCCAGCGTGGACACGGCCAGTGTCTTGGCGATGCCGGGGACCCCCTCGATGAGGCAGTGTCCCTGGGCGACCAGCGCGATGAGGGAGCGCTCCACCATCCGCTCCTGGCCCACGATCACCGTGGACACCTCGTGCAGCGCCGCGCGCAGCAGGCGGGTCGGCTCGCCCGGAGCGCTCTCCGGCCCCGGCGTGGACGCGGGGCCGTTCCCGGGTGAGGTTTCTGCCATGTCCCGTCCTTCCCGGACTCGGCGCCCCCGTGCGTGGACGCCGGTAAGGAGTAGGTTGTGGATCACCTGTGGCGACACTACCTGTTTAGGTGCTCCCGAGCCGGTAGACAACGCGACACTGGGACCGGGACGGACGGCGGGACGAAGGGTGACGTACCGCGACGTGTCGGAGAGGGGAAGTGACATGACGGCGCCCACGAGGGGCCTGAACGACGTCGACCCGCGCCAGCTGGGCGGGTACCGGCTGTTGGGGCGGCTGCAGGAGTCACGTCTGGGCGTGGTCTACCTGGGGCGCGACGCCTCCGGCGAGCGCATGAGCGTGGCGATGCTCAACGACGCGGCGGGGATCGACGAACCCACCCGGGAGAGGTTCGCGCGCGCGGTGCGGGACGGCGAGGGGGTGGCGGCGGCCCGCACGAGCGGGAGGTCGGCCCTGTGGGTGGCGGTCCCGTACGTGGAGGGCGGCGCCGGGGCGGGCCGGTTCCTGGAGGAGGCGGGGCGCGGCGGCCCCCTGGTACTGCGCGGTCCGGTGGTGATGCCGCACTGGGCGGGGGAGCGGGGCGGGTCCGCGGTGCGCTGGGCCCCCTGGGCGGGGCACCGGGACAGCCCGGTGGCGCGTGGCGAGTCCAACTGGTGGTTGATCGGCGGCCTGGGCGCCCTGCTGCTGTTGCTCCTGGTGCTGGTCTTCGCCCTGTACCTGTGGATGATGCAGTTCCCCCCACCCGAGATGCCGGGCCCGAGCGAGCCCGAGGCGGAGCAGTCCGAACCGGCGGAGGAGCCCGGTTCGGAGCCGGGCCCGGAGGAGGGGGAGGGGGACCCGGCCAGTCCGGTGCCGACCATCCCCGCACCGGGGGACGAGGGCGAGGGTGACTGGGGGGAGGAGCCCGAGGACAACCTCTGACGCGGCCGGGGGAGCGCGGGTCCGAGGCGGTCCCGGTGGCGGGGAGGGGAGCGGGTGGTGGGGCCGAGCGCCCCGCCACCCGCTCCGTGTCCGCGGGGGTGGTGCGCCGGGAGGATCCGACGGTGGAGATTCCTGGGAGGGGTGCGCGGCTCTGGTGTTCCTAGTATAAATCTACGTCGTAAAGGTGGCGCGGCTGTTCTGTCGAACCGCCCTACGAAAAACCGAATTCGCGCGGCTACGCCGCCCGCCTCCCAACTCCCCGTTCCTGAGGGGTGCGGCGTGTCGAGGGCCCACGGGCCGGTATCTAGAACGTGTTCAGCCCTGTTTAGGGGAGCTTCCGAGAGGGTCGGTCGGTGTCCGGGGGGTCCGCTCGAAGGTCGCGACTGCGTCCGGTTGAGCGCTCCGACCGAGGCGGTGCCGGGAGGCCCGCGGTGAACACGTTCGCCGGGTCCGGTGCCTATGCTGGCCAGCGTGCTGAAAAAGGTGATCGCGACGCGGTACGTGCTGCCGCTGCGCGAAGGAGGTTCGCTCCCGGGGTTGGTCGAGGCCGACGACCTGGGAATGTACGTGGTCAAGTTCATCGGTGCCGGTCAGGGGCGCAAGACGCTCGTGGCCGAGGTCATCACCGGCGAACTCGGCCGGGCCCTGGGGCTGCCGGTCCCGGAGTTGGCCGAGGTGGAGTTCGACGCGGTCATCGCCCGCGGTGAACCCGACCCGGAGGTCCAGGAACTCCTCAAGGCGAGCGGCGGGCTGAACCTGGGGATGGACTTCCTCCCCGGTTCCCTGGGCTTCGACCCGCTGACCTTCGAGGTCGATCCGGGGTTCGCCGGACGGGTGCTGTGGTTCGACGCCCTCACCGGGAACGTGGACCGGTCCTGGCGCAACCCGAACATGCTGGTGTGGCACGGTCGGCCGTACCTGATCGACCACGGGGCGACGCTGATCTTCCACCACAGCTGGGCCAACGCCGACCGGTTCGTCGGCCGGGCCTACGACGCCTCCGACCACGTGCTGTCGGGGGCCGCCCCCGACCTCGCCGCGGCCGACGCGGCCCTGGCCCCGCTCGTGGACGAGGACCTGCTGCGCGGCGTGGTGGGCCTGGTGCCCGACGAATGGCTGGAGGACGAGCCGGGGTTCGGCTCGCCGGAGGAAGTACGAGAGGCGTACGTGAAGCACCTGGTGGCCCGTGTGGCGGACCGTTCCTGGCTGCCGGAGGTGTCCTCGTGAGCGAGCGGTACACCACGGTGACCACCGGACAGGTGGGTGTGGAACGTGAACGCGCGGTGTTCGAGTACGCGCTGCTGCGGGTGATCCCGCGTCTGGACCGCGGTGAGTGCGTGAACGCCGGAGTCATCCTGTACTCGCAGGAGCGGGCGTTCCTGGCGTCGCGTTCGGACCTGGACGAGGCCCGTCTGCTGGCCGTGGACGCGGGTGTGGACGTCGCCGGTGTGCGGCGGGCCCTCGCGGCGGTGGAGGTGATGTGCCGGGGCGGGGCCGAGGCGGGGCTGGCCGGTCGTGAGCGGCCGGGGCAGCGGTTTCGGTGGCTGACCGCGCCCAGGAGCACCATCGTGCAGCCGGGGCCGATCCACGGCGGACTCACGGAGGACCCGGAGGCCGAGGTGGAGAGGCTGCTGGACCGGTTGGTGCGGTGACCCGGGTCGGCGGGGGGTGCAGATGACCGTAACGCCGACGTAAGGGACATCACAGGCCTCGGGGTGGTTGGGTGGGGAGAGAAATCCTCCCCTTCGGTGTTGGTATGGAGTGGTCCATTCCTGTGGACACGCTCCCAACCACCCCTGGTCCGTCGCGGTGCCGTCTGCCCGTGCGCGGATCGGCCCGTCTGCGAACTGGAGTGCCTGTGCAGTCCCCAACGTCCCCCTCCACCGCCCCCGAACAGGGGGTCGCCCTCCGTCCGCCGCGGTCGCGCAAGTCGATCGCGCTGCTGGTGCTGGTCCTCGGTGTGCTCACCGCCACCGGCCCGCTGGCGACCGACATGTATCTTCCGGCCTTCCCGCAGATCACCCGGGAACTGGGGGCGACGGAGGGGCAGATCGGGCTGACCCTGACGGCGATCATGATCGGTATGGCCGTGGGTCAGCTGGTCATCGGGCCGATGAGCGACGCCTGGGGCCGACGCGGTCCGCTGCTGGTGGGTGTCGCGCTGTTCACGGTGACGTCGGTGCTGTGTGTGTTCGTGCCGAACGTGACGGTGTTCATCGCGCTGCGCTTCCTCCAGGGCGTGGCGGGGGCGGCCGGGGCCGTGGTGGCCCGGGCCATCGTGCGTGACATGTTCCAGGGTGACGACGCGGTGCGGTTCTTCTCCCGGCTGGCATTGGTGATGATGCTGGCCCCGCTGCTCGCTCCGCTGGTGGGTGCGCAGCTGTTGTTGGTGGGCCCGTGGCAGCTGAGCTTCTGGGTGCTGGCGGCGATGTCGACGCTGAGCTTCGTGCTGGTGCTGCTGTGGCTGCCGGAGAGTCTGCCGCCGGAGGCCCGGCGGTCGCAGGGGCCGCGTCAGCTGGCCACGACGGTGTGGGGGTTGGTGCGCAACCCCCGGTTCGTGAGTCCGGTGCTGACGCTGGGGCTGAGCTTCGGGATGCTGTTCACCTACGTGTCGGCGTTCTCATTCGTGTCGCAGAACGAGTTCGGGATCTCGCCGCAGACCTACGGGTGGTTGTTCGCGGTGAACGCGTTGGCGTCGATGGCGGGCACCCAGGGCAACGGTCTGCTGGTGGGTCGTGTGGACACGGCCCGGCGGTTGCTGATGGGTCTGTTGCTGGCCCTGGGGGCGGTGCTGACGCTGTTGGTGCTGGCGTTGGCCGGTGCGGCCGAGCTGTGGATGGTGTCGGGGCTGTTGGCGCTGATGATGTTCAGCGTCGGTTTCATCATGCCGAACGCGACGGTGACGGCTCTGGACGGGCAGCCGGTGGCGGTGGCCGGGACGGCCTCCGCGCTGATGGGTTCGATGCAGTTCGCCCTGGGCGGTGCGATCGCGGCGATGGCGGGGATGACGCCTTCGGGTGAGGCCTCGTTGGTCAGCATGGCCGTGGTGATGGCCTCCGTGGCGGTGCTGTCGTTGTTGGCGTACGTCTGGGCCGCGCGCGTGAAGGTCCGATGAGCCCAGGTCTCGGGTGATTTGCGGACGGACGTCGAGGTTGCCGTTCGGTGGGGAAATGGGCACAGTAGGGCACAATTCCCCGACTGAGGCGGGTGGGGATCGTGTCGGGCCCGCCTACTGACGCGACAGAGGATGAGTGGGTATGGGCGAGACCCCCGGTTCGTTGGCTCGAGAACACTCCGGCTTGAGTGACCTGATCTACGAGGTGGCGACCACGGACGCGCACGCGCACGTGTTCTCCGTGCTGGAGGGTTGGGAGTGGGAGCGGCGGACGGCCGGGGAGTTCGCCACCGAGGTGACGGCTCTGGCGAAGGGGCTGGTGGCGGCCGGTATCGCGGAGGGCGACCGGGTGCTGTTGGTGGTCGACTCGCACCTGGACTGGGCGCGTTTCGCGTTCGCCGTGTGGTCGGTGCGGGCGGTGTTGGTGCCGCTGCCGACGACGGCGTCCGCCGAGCGTGTGACGCACGTGGTGCGTGAGACGCGTCCGGCGGCCATGGTGGTCCAGGGTGAGCGCCAGTACCGGACGGCGGTGCGGTTGCAGCGCGAGCTGCCCGACCTGGGCCGGGTGTGGCGGTACGAGGAGGGCCTGCCGGTGGTGGCGGGCCTGGGGACGTACATGGACGCCTCGGCGGTGCGGTTCCGTCGCGACGAGGTGGTCGCTGACGACGCCGCCGTGGTGTTGTACCCGATGAGCACGGTGTCGCTGCGGACGCGGGGTGTGGTGCTCTCCCATGGGGCGCTGCTGTCGGCGGCGGCGGACCTGGTTGACCGGATGTGGCCACGGTTGTCGGAGCTGGCTCCGGGGCGGGCGAGCGCGGTGCTGGATCTGCCGCTGTCGCAGCTGCCGGGGTTGGCGTCGTTGGTGGCGTGTGTGGTGGGCCGGGTCCGGGTGGGGCTGGTGCCTCCGGGGCGGTTGCGGCGTGAGCTGGAGCGGTTCCGGCCGACGGTGCTGGTGTGCCGACCGGACCTGTTCGAGCGGGTGCACGGTTCGGAGCGTGCGTCGGCGCACTCCACGGACTGGGACTCGGTGGGGACGTTCAACGCGGCGATGGACGCGGCGGTGTCGTTCGACCAGTCGCCGAAGAAGGGTGCCTGGCGCCGGTTGTCGCGGTCGATGTACGACTGGTCGTTCTCGAAGATCCGGGACCTGCTGGGTGGCCGGGTGCATCTGGCTGTGTGCTGGGGCGGTGGGTTGTCGGATCGGTTGGACAGCTACTTCAACGGTGTGGGTGTGCCGGTGATGCAGGTCTTCGGTGTGCCGGAGACGGCCGGGGTGTTCGTGGCGAACGCGCCGGGTGAGCGGGTCACGGGCACGGTGGGGCAGGCGATGCCGGGGCGTGAGGTGTGGGTGTCGCGCGAGGGTGAGTTGTTCGTGCGCGGTGGTGCGGTCTTCCTGGGGTACTGGGCGGACGGTGAGGGTTCGCGGGCGGCGTTCCGGGAGGGCTGGTTGGCCACGGGGGTGCTGGCCGAGGAGGACGGTGAGGGGTTCGTCCGGGTGCGGGGTCGTTCGCGTCCGCAGGCGTCGATGGCGGAGGTTCCGGGGCGGTTCGTGCCTCGGGCGAACGTGATCGAGGTGGTGGCCGGTCCGGAGGAGGAGGTGGTGGCGCCGGGGGTGGTGGCCACGGCTTCGCTTCCGGTGGTGGAGGCGCCGACGCGTGAGTTGGAGGTGGCTTCGGGGGGTGCGGAGCCGGGGGCTCGGGTGGAGTCGGCGGGTTCTGGGACGGGTGAGTTCGCGGCGGTGGGTGACGGGTCGCGGGACGCCGAGGTGGTGGCGGGTTTCGAGGCTCGGTTGCGGTCGCATCCGTTGATCAGTCAGGTGTTGGTGATCGTGGAGGGGCGGCCGTTCGCGAGTGCGCTGGTGACGTTGGTGCGTGATCAGTTGGAGTACTGGCGGTTGGTGAACGGGCGGCCGTTGTCGATGGCGCCGGAGGAGATCGCGGGGGATCGTGATCTGCTGCGGGAGGTGCAGGGGTTGGTGTATGAGGCCAACCGGAGTGTGCCGCGGCATCTGGCGGTGCGGTCGTTCCATGTGTTGGCTGAGGAGTTCACGGTGCAGTCGGGGTTGGTGCGTCCTTCGGGGGAGTTGCGGCGTGAGGCCGTGTTGCGTGCGTTCTCGGAGGAGATCGACGGGTTGTACCGGGTGCGTCGTGAGTAGTGGTTGAGGTGGGTGTGTGGCCGTGGTCCCTGTGGGGGCCGCGGCCTTTTTCATTGGCCGTTGAGGTAGGCGAGGACGGCGAGGACGCGGCGGCTGTCGTCGGAGGAGGGGGGTAGGTCGAGTTTGGTGAAGATGTTGTTGATGTGTTTGCTGATGGCTTTTTCGGTGATGTAGAGGCGTCCGGCGATGGCGGAGTTGGAGCGGCCTTCGGCCATTTCCGCGAGGACTTCGCGTTCGCGGGGGGTGAGTTGGGCGAGGGGGCCGCTCTGGTCCTGGCGGGCGAGGAGTTGGGAGATGACGGCGGGGTCCATGGCGGTGCCGCCGTCGGCGACGCGGCGGATGGCCTCGATGAACTGGTTGATGTCGAAGACGCGGTCCTTGAGGAGGTAGCCGACGCCGCCTCCGTCGTCGGAGAGGAGTTCGCGGGCGTAGAGCTGTTCGACGTGTTGGGAGAGGACGAGGATGGGCAGGCCGGGGATCTGTGTGCGGGCGGAGATGGCGGCCTGGAGGCCTTCGTCGGTGAAGGTGGGGGGTAGGCGGACGTCGACGACGGCGACGTCGGGTTTGTGGTCGATGAGGGCGGTGTGGAGGTCGGGGCCGTTGTCGACGGCGGCGACGACGGTGAAGGTGTGGGCTTCGAGGAGTCGGATCAGGCCGTCGCGGAGGAGGGCAAGGTCTTCTGCGATGACAACGCGCATGGGATCTCCAGGGTGACGATGGTGGGGCCGCCGGGGGGGCTGGTGATGTTCATCGTGCCATCGAAGGAGTCGAGGCGGTGCGCGATGCCGGTGAGGCCGCTTTCGGGGGTGGGTTGGGCGCCTCCTTGTCCGTTGTCGGTGATGGTGGTGACGAGTCGTTGGCGGCCGTGGTTGATGTGGACCCAGGCGTGGGTGGCGTGGGCGTGTTTGGCGGTGTTGGTGAGGAGTTCGGCGATGGCGAAGTAGGCGGCGGATTCGACGGGGTCGGCGGGGCGGCCGCGGAGGTTGGTGGTGACGGTGATGGGGAGGTGGTGGGTGAGGGCGAGGGCGTGGACTGCTCCGTCGAGTCCGCGTTCGACGAGGACGGGTGGGTGGATGCCGCGGACGAGGTCGCGGAGTTCGGTGAGGGCCTGTCGGGTGGTTTCGCGGGCTTCGGCGAGCATGTGTTTGGCGGTGTGGGGGTTGGTGTCGACGATCTGTTCGGCCATGGCGAGGTTCATGCCGAGGGCGACGAGGCGGGCTTGGGCTCCGTCGTGGAGGTCGCGTTCGATGCGGCGGATCTCGGCGGCCTGGGTGTCGATGGTGTCGGCGCGGCTGGTGGCGAGGTGGGCGACGCGTGCGGTGAGTCGGGCTTTTTCGGAGGGGGCGAGGATGATGCGGGCGAGTTTGTGGTGGGCGGTGGTGGTGAGGGGGTGGAGGAAGTGGGCGAGGAGGAGGGTGAGTGTGGCGGGGATGAGGATGAGGAGGGCTTCGGTGGGGGTGTGGGGGGTGATGAAGCCGTAGATGTCGGGGGTGTGGCGCCAGAGGATGAGGGCGTAGAGGGTTTGGTAGAGGGCGTGGGCGTAGAGGGTGTAGCTGAGGAGTGCGAGGAGGGTGAGGAGGGGGGCTGAGGCGAGCCAGAGGATGTCGCGCCAGGTGGCGGGGTCGGTGAGGATGACGCGGACGCGGGCGTGGACTCCGGTGGGGGGCATGGGGCGGTAGGTGGCGGGGACGGGTTGGTGGGGGTTGAGGTGGGTGAGGGTGGTGCGTTGTGCGTTGGCGATGGTGCGGAGGGTGGTGGCGGTGAGGATGGTGAAGGGGAGGCCGATCCAGATGAGGGTGAGGAGGGAGGAGGCGAGGACGAGGGGGGTGAGGAGGAAGGCGGCGGTGTTGTGGGAGACGAGGAGGAGTGTGTAGGCCAGGTTGGTGAGGGGCCCGGTTCTGGGGCTGGTGGTGGCCATGGTGGTGTCTCCGGTGGTGGGTGGTGGGCGCCTTCCGTTTCTATTCTGGGGTGTGGGTGGGTGTGGTTGCGGGGGTGGTGGCTCCCCTGTGGGGTTGGGTGCGGCCCGGGTTCGTGTGAACCCGGGCCGTCGTCGTGTGTGGGGTGGTCAGGGCCAGCGCATGTCGGTGGCGGGGCCGAGGTTGGTGACGCGGGTGTGGGCGCGGGTGTCGAGGGAGTCCTTGAGTTGGGTCCAGGCTTGTTGGGGGGTGTTGTCGGTGTTGTTGCAGGTGCGCTGTTCGCAGGCGGTGTTCTGGGACATGGCGGCGGCGAAGCGGAGGGGGTCGCCGGTGTTGGTGTGGCCCCAGTGGCTGATGTTGGCCCATTGGCGGGCCTGGATGCCGTCGGTTCGGTAGATCTGGGGGATGACGGCGACGGTGGGTTGGTTGCCTCCGGCGGCGAGGTGGACGTCCTTGAGGGTCCATCCGTTGCTGCATGCTCCGTCGGTGGTGGAGGGGCAGCCGTCGGCGGAGTTGGCGGCGTAGAGGGGGGTCCTGGTGGCGTCGGTGTAGGCCTTGATCCAGTCGCGGGCCCAGGCGGGGGTGGACCAGGAGGGTTCGGCGTCGATGGCGGCGGTGAGGGTGACGTGGGGTGTGGTGGCCTTGCGGGCGGTGTCGACGAGGGTGGCCCACTGGCGTCCGGCGCTGGTGCCGTTGATGCCGCCGTCGTCCTTGTTGTTGATGCCGAGGGCGAGGTGGGTGGGGGTGTTGGTGGTGTTGCACTCGGCGTAGCCGCGGGCCCAGTGTTGGGCGTATTCGAGGGCCTTGTCGGTGTGGGTGCGGGGTGTGGTGGTGGCGGCGCTGGTGCCGGGTTCGCGGAGTTGGTTGTTCTTCTCCTGGGTGCCGAAGAAGAGGACGCGGACTCCGGGGGTCTTGGTCTTGGCTTCGGTGCAGCCGGACTGGTGGGCGTGGTGGGTGGTGGCGTTGGTGAGGGGGACGTACTGGCTGGTGGTGTGGCCGGGGTAGGTGGGGGCCTGGCCGGGGTGTTCGGCGGCGAGTGCGGGTGTGGGGGACTGGAGGGCGGTGGCGGTGAGGGCGAGGGTGGCGAGGAGCCGTGGCGTGGTGTGTTTCATGACCCTCATTATGTGCGTTTGGTGTCGGTGTGAGCACGCTTAGTGACATCCATGGCGTTTATCGGCATTTGGGACATAGGTCGCGCGGCTGGATGTTTCGTTCAGGGCCTCGCGAGGCGTTGACCTGCTGGTTCCGGGGTGGGTGGTTTGGGGGATGAGAGGTGTTTTGTGGCGGGTGTGGGTGGGGATTCGGTGGATTTTCGGCGCAACTCGCCGCCCACGATTTCCCGTGTCTTGCCACGACCTGTGATGATCGTGGGTGTGTGGCGTGAACTGATCCTGGAGATGTATCCCGAGGCCGATCTGAGCGATCCGGCCGACGAGGTGACCCTGGCCGAGGTCGAGAAGCACCTGATGCTGCCCCTGCCGTTCGAACTGGCCTCCCTGCTCAGGGAGACCGACGGGGTGACCAACGAGTACGGGGACGCGGTGGTGTGGAGTGCCCGCCGACTGGTGGAGGACAACCTGGCGATGCGCCAGGAGCCCGACTACCTGGAGTTGTACGCGCCCTTCGACGAGATGATCTTCTTCGGCGACTCCGACATGGGCCCGCAGTTCGCCTACGTGCACACGGACTACGGTCCGGGGATCGTGGTGTGGGATCATGAGAGCGACCGCAGGCGGCTGGTGGTCGTCTCGTTGCGTGACTACCTGGCGCGGTGCTTCATCCAGGGCAACGCGTGGTTCCGCTGACGGAGCTCCACCACCGGCGTGACCTTACGGTTCGTGCTATTTTTCGTGGTTGGCGGTGTCGTGACCGCCGTATCCCCTTGAGCCCGCCTTGAGAGAAGGACCATGTCGGAGCAGTCCATGCCCGTGCCCGTAACCGTTGTCCAGGGCCGGGAGGTTTCGGACTTTCCCGAGCTGGCCCCCGAGGCCGCCCGGGGCCGTGTCCTGAGGGTCACGGTCACCGGTGAGGAGGTCCTGCACCGGGCCAACGCCGACGTCCCCGCCTCCATGCTGGGCGGCGCCGAACTGGCGCGGCTGATCGACGACATGTTCGTCACGATGTACGCCGCCGAGGGCGTGGGGCTGGCGGGGAACCAGGTCGGGGTGGACCTGCGCCTGTTCGTCTACGACTGCCCCGACGACGACGGGGTGCGGCACGTGGGACACGTGATCAACCCGGTCCTGGACGAGCGCGACCTGGACGACCCCGTGGTGGTGGAGAGCGAGGGGTGCCTGTCGGTGCCCGGGCCGCACGCGGACCTGGGCCGGGCCGAGCACGCCACGGTGCGCGGGCTGGACAGGGACGGCAACGAGGTCGTGCTCAGCGGCAGCGGCTACTTCGCGCGGTGCCTCCAGCACGAGACCGACCACACCTACGGCAAGCTCTACGTCGACCGGCTCTCGCTGCGTGAGCGCAAGCGGGTGCTGAAGAAGATGAACGAGATGGCCGACAACGTGTTCGCCCGCCGGGAGGAGCGCGCCCGGGAACTGGAGCACGAACTGGCGGAGTGACTCCCTCAGTCGAGAGTGGGGGCGTACCGGGTCTGCCTGGTACGCCCCCACTGTCATGTGGCGGTCCTGACCCCCACCGCAGGTCCTCTCCCCCGCGTGTTCGCGAACGCCCGGCCCTTCGGGAGGGGGCGCCGGGGGTTGATGAACCGACGAGGTCGTGGTCTGCCGGGGCACCCGACTCTCGGCCGCGGTGCGCACCGCGACATGACACCGGGCCATGGCCTTTGCCGAGACTCTCCTCGTTGAGGCGACAGGGCCCTCTGTAGCTACTCACCGGTTGCGTTGCCCCTCGCCGTGGCTTCGGGAGTGCTGGGCCTACTACTTGAAGTCGGATTCGCTGCTTGAGTCCTTCTCAGGGAGTACCAGGGACGTCATCCCTGGGGTCGATGCTTTCAGGCAGAGCTTTGGGACACAGTGACCGTGTGTCTGAAGCGATCACTACCCATGGCCTGGGCAAGACCTACAGGAACCAGGCAGTTGTCCAGAACCTGGATCTGCGTGTTCCAGAAGGGTGCGTCTACGGATTTCTGGGCCCCAACGGTTCAGGGAAATCAACCACCATGAAAATGCTGCTGTCGTTGGTGCGACCCACCTCCGGCGAGGTCCACATCCTGGGCCGCCGCATGCAGCGATCGACGCGCCGCGGCCTGCTGAGCGACATAGGTTCACTCATCGAGGCACCGCCGGCCTACGGCCACCTCACCGGTCGCGAGAACATGCGTTTGGTACAGCGGCTTTTGGACCTCGACGATGATCAGGTCAACCGGGCCGTGCAGACCGTACGCCTGCAGAACCATCTCGACAAGCCGGTGCGCAACTACTCCCTGGGAATGGAGCAACGTCTGGGAATCGCGATGGCTCTGGCCCGGGAGCCGCGGATCCTGATCCTCGACGAGCCCACCAATGGCCTTGACCCCGCTGGAATCGAGGAGATGAGACGCCTACTCAAACAGCTGGCCGACCGCGGGATCACCGTGATGGTCTCCAGCCACCTGCTGGGCGAGATCGACCGAACGGCCACCGTCCTGGGCATCCTCAGCAACGGCCGCATGCTCTTCCAAGGCACACGGGAGCAACTGTTCGCCCAGTCGGTCCCCGACGTACTCATCGACACCCCGGATCCTGACCGGGTGTCCACTCTGACCGCCCAGTCGCACGCGGTCCGTGACGGGGACAGCGTGCGGATCCCTGGACTGGACCACGCCGCGACCGCTCACCTGGTGGCCTTCCTCGTCGACAAACGCGTCTCCATCCACGGCGTGCGCCGTGAGGACCAGTCACTCGAGGACGTGTTCATGGACCTGACCGGGGGACGGGGCCTGTGATGGTTCGCGCCGTGGTGAACGAGTTCGCCAAAATGCGCCGCCTTCGTGTGGTGCCCATCGCCGTCATCATGGTCATCGGCGTGGTCGCACTGTCATGCATCACCTTCACCACTCCCGGCTTCATGGACTCGGTCGACGACCCCGCCGCGCAACCCTGGCAGTGGCTTCTCGCGGGCCTGGCGCTCGCCGTACCGCTGGTCTCGCCCATCCTGCTGGCGGTATTGGCCAGCCGACAGGTCGACATCGAGCACCAGGGCAACGGGTGGCTCTTCTCCCAGACCTCCGGGATCACTCCCGGCCACCTGTGCCGGATCAAGTTCGCTGCCACCGGCTCACTCGTTGCCTTGGCCACCCTTGTCCAGAGCACACTAGTCGTCGCCCTGGGAATGCTGGTCGGCATCACGACCGACTTCCCCACGGGACAATGGCTGGGCTACACCGCCTCGATCGTGGTGGTGAATCTGGTGCTCTTCGCCCTCCACCTCCTGCTGTCGGCACGCATCCCCAACCAGCTCGTAGGCCTGGGCATCGGCGTTCTGGGCGTGTTCGTGGCCCTGTCCAGTACGGGAATGCCCCCGTGGCTCAACCATGTGCTCCTCCCGTGGGGGTACTACGCGTTGGCCACGCCCGTCGACACGGGAGCAGGAGGCGTGGCCGCCCTCGACCCGCCCCACCTGAGCGTGCTCGTCCTCGGAGTCCTGGGCGGAGCCGTGTTCCTGGCCGCCACCCGCATGTTCGACCGTCAGGAGGCCTGACCATGGGAGCGGTCCGAGCCGAGTTCCTCAAACTGAAGCGCTCCCTGAGCTGGGCCGTGGTGGTCCTACTACCACTGATGGCCATCATCACCGGAGCAGCCAACACTCTCGCCTCCGGCCAGCAGTTGGGCGATGGCTGGCACACCCTGTGGATGCGGGTCGTCGTCTTCTACGGCCTGTTCCCGCTGGCCGTCGGCATAGCTGTACTGGCCTCACTGGTGTGGCGGGTCGAACACCGGGGCGGCAACTGGAACGCGCTGATGGGGAGCAAAGTATCCAGTCTCGGCGTGGTGGCCGCCAAGACGGCGGTCCTGGCAGCCCTGGCGGCGGCCATGCAGGCAGTGATGGTGGGCGGCGTGATCGCCGCCGGAAAACTGGTGTTCGACCTGCCCGGGATCCTGCCGCCCCGGTACTTCCTGGTCAGCATCGTGATCATTGTGGCCTGCCTGCCGGTGGCAGCCCTGCAATCCGGTCTCTCGATGCTCATGAGATCGTTCGCGGCCCCCGTCGCCGTCGCCCTGCTGGGAGCGACCACCGGAGCATTCCTGCTGATGGTGCGACTCGACGCCCTGTCGATGATCCTGCCCTACGGCCTGGTCAGCCAGGCAACCCAGTTAGGAACCGGGACTTTCGCAGACAGCGGGACGATCACCCCCACAGCCGTGGCCGTCCTCTTGATCGCGGCCCTGGGCCTCAGCACAGCAGTGGTCGCCGCAACGACGGTCCTCTTGGACCGACTCGACATCCGCTGACGAGACGGCGCCGCAGGGGGTAGACCAAGTAGGAATGGATCCTGAGCGTTCGGGCTGTTCCCCACAGGTTCCTCCGGGATTGAGCGTTCTGACGCACAAAAGTCCCCGCTGCTCTGGAGGTCCAGAAGCAGCGGGGACTCGGGGCTTCCTGGTGTCCGTCACGGCCCTGCAAGCCGTGACGGACTAGTTGCCGTCCAAGGCCGGCCTTGCGGGGCGCCAGTATCGCGTACCCACTGCGAAGACCACGACCAGGCACGCAAGCACCCCGGCGGCCCAGACGCTGCCCTGCTCACCCGAGCCGAACAGCGACGGGACAAGCAGGACCAGCGCGGCGGCCGACAGGGCCATCCCGATCAAACTGACCACGAACATCCAAGTCTTATTCATCATCCCGCACTCATTTGAAGCAGTTCTTAAAGCAGTTAACGACGGCGGTGACCGAGGCTCCGCCGACAGTTGCGTAGGCGCCGATGCACGCCACACAGACTGCTGTACCCACTCCGGGAATCGCGCACGACCCGACGCAGGCACTTGCGATGAGCGCCGCGGTGGCGCCACTGATACCAAGGACCGCGGCGACGCAGCCTGCCGTATTAGTGGCCGCCTCCATCTCAGCCGTGCCCGCAGAACTGGCTGTGACGCTGACGATCTCCCGCTGCAGCTGGGTACCGGTCATGCAGGACGCGTCCGTGTCCTCGCTGTTCACCAGCGTGCCGTCCGTGTAGCTCGCGACGTTGAAGTTCCCAACGTCGTTCTCACTGAAGAGCGTCTCGCCGTACTCCGCTGTCGTGGAAGAGAACCTTGAGGTCGCTCAGCAGCCTGTCCGTCGTGGACGGCGAGGTCAAAGCAGCGGAGAACGACCTCGAGCCGCAGTAGCTCTGCTACCCGACGACCTGGCCATGGCCCCTTTCGGGCTCACTTGCTTCGCCCCCCGTAGGCCCCACAGGCCTACGGCGTGGGGGCGTCCTGCCCGTCTCCGCGGGTTCTGACCAGGCCGGTCTCATAGGCCAGGACCACGGCCTGCACGCGGCCGCGCAGGTCGAGTTTGGTCAGAATCCGCCGTACGTGCGTCTTGACCGTCGTCTCGGACACGTACAGCCGGTCGGCGATCTCCGTGTTCGACGATCCGCGGGCCACCAGTACCAGGACCTCGCGCTCGCGCGGCGTCAGTACATCAAGAGACTCGTGGTACACCGGGCTGTCATCTCCCGCAGGCAGACGGTCGGCGAACCGGTCGAGAAGTCTGCGGGTGGCGCTGGGGGCAACGACGGCATCACCGGAATGGACAGAGCGGATCGCCGACAACAATGCGCTCGGCGGTGCGTCCTTGAGAAGAAAACCACTGGCCCCAGCCCTCAATGCCGCATAGACGTACTCATCGAGATCGAAAGTAGTCAGAATCAGCACCCGCAGATGGCTGTTCATGGAGCGAATACGACGTGCGGCCTCCACACCATCCATCCGTGGCATGCGCACGTCGATAACAACAACGTCGGTCTCCACACGTTCCAGCAGCTCCAGCGCTTTGATCCCGTCCCCGGCCTCACCGACGACCCGCATGTCGGGTTGGGAGTCCAGGACCATCTGAAAACCGGACCGCACCAGCTCCTGGTCATCCACAAGGATGACGCGGATCATCTCCTCCGACTGATCGCCCGGTGAATCCACAGCTCTCCTTTTCACTTCACCCTGTGCCGGGGCTCTGCGGCAGTGATGCCACCACCTCAAAGCCTCCGCCTGCGCGAGGCCCCGCCTGCACGGAGCCGCCGTACACCGACACCCGCTCCCGCATGCCGATCAGGCCACGCCCCCGGCCGTTGTCCGCGTCCTCAGGGACGGCACCCCACCCATCGTCGAGGATCCGTAGTTCCAGAGCGTCCGCACCGTAGCGCACACGCACCCTGACACGGCTCACTCCAGGACCGGCATGCTTGAGCGTGTTGGTCAGCGCCTCCTGGACCACGCGGTACGCGGCGAGTTCCACCCCCGCCGAAAGTCGGTGTCGCTGCCCTTCGATGGTGAACTCCACCGGTAACCCCGCTCCGCGTACCTGACTGATCACCTGGTCCAACTGCCCGATCCCGGGCTGCGGTGCGTACTCCTCCCTGTCCTCACGGTGGACTCCGAGTATCCCGCGCACCTCAGCCAGCGCCGCCCTGCCGGTCGCCGTGACGGTTTCCAGGGCCTCCTTGGCACGGGCCGGGTCACGGTCGATCGCATAGGTCGCACCGTCGGCCTGGATCACCATCACGCTCAGGTTGTGAGCCACCACGTCGTGCATCTCGCGGGCGATGCGCGCCCGCTCTTCGGCAACCGCAGCTTGTGCGTGGGCGTCGTGTGCGCGTTCCAGCCAGTGCGCACGCTCTTCCAAACCGAGGAAGTAGCGTCGGCGGACCTTCATGTAGAGCCCGGTGACCCAGAACAGCAGGATGAGGAAGGTGTAGGTGGCAAAGGTGTCCCAGTCGTCCCAATTGGCGTAGGGAGACTGCACGATGGTCAGCGCCAGGCCAGTCTCGACGACTCCCAGCGCGGTGAGCGCCCACGTCCATCGGCAGTGCGCCGCGACGGTGTACATGGCGATGATGACGGCGACGTCGGCGAGGATCAAGCCCAGACCCAGCGCCGATTGCACCGCGGCCACGACGGCGACGACCGTGAACACGGCTGCCGGGAAGGTGCGCCGCAGTGCGAGTGGCAGGAGGAGCGCGAACGTGATGGCGAGGTGCAAGGGCAGGGGTGTGTGGCTGGGACGGTCGGCGGCGTAGCTGAGGATCGTGCCCGCACACAGCAGCAGGAAGGGAGCGACGCTGATTGTGTCGACAAGCATCTCGTGTCGCCGCAGCCAACGTTGCACCCTGCTGAACATCCGCTCAGTATAGGTTTCCGGATTCGTCGGGGAATTCGGAAAGGCAAGGGTGGAAGGCGGGGGTGGCCTGCTGCGTTTCGACTACGGAGCAGCCGGTTGCGTGGGCGTCGATCCAGTGGAGCGGGAACGCCTGGCCGATCCGGAACCCCGGGACTGGGCGGTGCGCGGCTGGTGGCGCACCCTGAAAAGCACCCGCACCCGCTCGGGTAGCCGCCTGGGTGCGGCCACCGCGAACAACCGCCTGGCCGCCGTGGAGACCTTCGTCGAAGCCGCCTGGCGTGTCGCGATTTGCCCCTGACACTGGTGTCAGGTCCTAACGTGGCCAGAGATCCGTGCGCCACCGTGCGCACGGATACCGGACGGTTACCACCAGGAAGAGGAACGGGCGATGTCGACTCTGGGGATCATCGGAAGCGGGAACATCGGAACCGCGATCGCGCGGCTGGCGGTCGCGGCGGACATCGACGTGGTGATCGCCAACTCGCGGGGCCCGCGGGGTCTGGCCGGCCTGGTCGAAGAGCTGGGACCGCGTGCCACCGCGGCCACCGTGGAGGAGGCCGCCCGTGCCGGTGAGGCGACCGTGCTCAGCATTCCGCTGACCGCCTACGGCTCCCTGCCTGAGGGGCTGCTGCGCGGGCGGACGGTACTGGACACCGGCAACTACTACCCCTTCCGTGATGGGCGCATCACCGAACTCGACTCCGAGGAGATGACCACGACCGAGCTCGCCGGGCGGTTCCTGCCCGGCGCCCTGCTGGTCAAGGCCTTCAACAACATCATGGCCCACCACATCCCGCAGCTGGCCCGTCCCACCGGGGCCAGTGACCGCAGTGCCCTGCCCATCGCCGGTGCGGACTCTCACGCCAAGGAGCAGGCCGCGGGGTTGATCGACCGGCTCGGTTTCGACACCGTCGACGCCGGCGACCCGGCCCAGAGTTGGCGTTTCGAGCCCGAGTCCGGTGCCTACACCCGGATCTACCTGGCCGATGGGGACGTGCCGGTCGAGCGGATGATGCAGGCCCCGGCCGCTCCGGTCTCGGCCGAGGAGCTGCGCGCCGCCCTGGAGGGGAGCCGACGGGTGAAGGTGGCCGAGCGCACCTTCTGACCTCGTGTGGCGGATGCCTCCGCCGACGAGAGTCGGCGGAGGCTCCTTTCTGTGCCAGGGGTGTTGCGGCGGGGCGCCGACGGCGGCCGAAGGGTGCGGTTCTCCTCGTTGGTCCCTAGTGCGCACCGTCCAGGACTCCGGGGGTGTCGTGCAGCACGACGCTCTCGGCCAGCGGTGCGCGCCCCATACGGAACTCGCTCGAAGGCCCCTGGGAGTCGGCCAGACCGAACGAGATGCCGAACAACAGCTTCATCTCCGGCTTGACCCCCAAAGACTCGCGCACGACGTCGGCGTAGGACCCCAGCATGGTCTGCGGGATGCCCGCCAGTCCGCGTGCCTCCAGTGCGAGTAGGAAGGTCTGCGCGTACATGCCGATGTCGCCGGCCACACGCACCCCGTCGCCGAACTGGGGCATGAACAGCAGTGCCACGTGGGGGCGTCGAAGAACTCCAGGTTGCGTAGGGCGGCCTCGTGGCGTCTTCGTGTGTCGGAGCGCTCCACGCCCAGGGACCGGTAGTAGGCCGCGCCCTGTTCCTGGGCGCGCTGGAGGTAGAGGCCGTCGCCGAAGTCGGCGTAGTCGAAGCTGAAGTCGGAGGAGTGGTGGCCGTCCCTGTCAGCTTGCAGCAGCGCGGCGCTCAGGGCGTCGCGGTGCGCACCCGAGACGACGTGTACCTGCCAGGGCTGGGTGTTGCAGTTGGAGGGGGCTTTCTGGGCGTCCTCCAACACCGCGCGGATGTTGGTCGCGGGGACCGGGTCGGGGAGGAAGCCCCGGACCGAGCGCCGAGAGCGCACGATGTCGGTGAAGGAGCGCGGGCTGTGGGGCACAAGGGTTCCTTCCACGTGGGGGTGGCTCATACGCGCACCGCACGGCCATGTTCTGGTGGTTCGTGGGGCGCGTGTCGTTACACTAGGACCTGACATCGGTGTCAGGGGCAAATCGGAGGGAGGGCGCTCGTGCGGATCGGAGAGCTGGCCGAGCGGACCGGGGCCAGCGTGCGTTCCCTGCGCTACTACGAGAAGCAGGGCATGCTTTCCAGCGAACGCAGCGCCAGCGGGCAGCGCCACTACGGTGAGGACGCCGTGAGCCGTGTGATGTTGATCCGGCAGTTCTTCGCTGTGGGGATGAACAGCACGACCATCGCCTCGCTCCTGCCGTTCATCAAGACCAACGGGGAGCGCTGCCCGCCGCAGGTCCTCCGCCAGCTCGTCTCCGAGCTGGAGCGCATCGATGCCCAAGCGGAGGAGCTGGCCCGCGCACGCCGGATTCTGGATGACATGGTCAGAACCACCCAGGAAGCCATGTGCGGCGAGTGAACACCGCCTGAGCCACGCCTGCCCGTTGACCAGCGTGCCCCGGTGTCACCCCCGGCGGATCACTCGTGCGGGTCGCGGGCCTTCCACGGTGGGGTCCTCGTTGTGCAGGAACCGGAGCTGGTACGGCGTCTTGGGAACGTGCTGGTCGGCGACGGGGTCTCCGGACCGTCGTCCGGATCATGGCCGCACCGTCAGGTCCTGTGGTGTTCCTTCTCGGCGCTCTCCTGCTGGTGAGCGGGTGGTTGGTGCTGTGTGGGGTCGGGGGCGCCTTTGGTCAGGGTGATCGTCCGTAATGGCTGGTTTAGAAGTTCCATTGGTACCGATTGGCCCTAAAAGTGGCTCTTGGCATGGGGGTTGTGGCCTTTTCGTGACCCGCGAGGGCGGTAGATTTCCCGGCATGCACAACGGGGACGAGGTCGACCAGGAGTCGACGGAACGCGTGGTCATCTACACCGACGGGGCGTGCAGCGGCAACCCCGGCCCGGGCGGCTGGGGGGTGTGGCTGCGCTACGGGGAACACGAGCGCGAGCTGTTCGGCAGTGACGCGCAGACCACCAACAACCGCATGGAGCTCATGGCGGCCATCCAGGCACTGGAGAGCCTCAAGCGCGACGTGCCGGTGCTGTTGCACACCGACTCCTCCTACGTCAGCAACGGCATCACCTCGTGGGTGCACGGGTGGAAGAAGCGCGGCTGGAAGACGGCCGACAAGAAGCCGGTGAAGAACGTGGACCTGTGGCAGCGCCTGGACGAGGTGGCCTCGCGCTACGACGTGGAGTGGAAGTGGGTGCGCGGGCACAACGGAGACGAGGGCAACGAACGCGCCGACGAGCTGGCCCGGCGCGGGCGGGACGCGGCCGCTGGTCTGTAGCGGCGGTGGTGTGTGTGGCGGCGGTGCCCTGGGGGTGCCGCCGCTTCGTCGTGTGTGGCCCGGGGTGTTCTAGTCCTCGTCCTTGAAGGGGTCGACCATGAGGCGGCGGGGGCCGGGGCCGGTGGAGGCGAGTTCGTCGTCGGGGTTGGAGAGTACGCAGGTGTCCAGGGACAGGCAGCCGCAGCCGATGCATCCGGTGAGGTCGTCGCGGAGGCGGATGAGCTGGGTGATGCGGGCGTCGAGTTCCTCGCGCCACTGTGCGGAGACGGCGGCCCAGTCGGAGCGGGTGGGGGTGCGGTTCTCGGGGAGTTGGTCGAGGGCTTCGCGGATGCGTGCCAGGGGGATGCCCACGCGTTGGGAGATGCGGATGAAGGAGACGCGGCGGAGGGTGTCGCGGCGGTAGCGGCGTTGGTTGCCGGTGGTGCGGCGGCTGTGGATGAGGCCCTGGCGTTCGTAGAAGTGCAGGGCGGAGACGGCGACTCCGGCGCGTTCGGCGACCTGGCCGACGGTGAGTTCCTTGGTGATGGGTGGCACGGGGTCAGTTTAGGTGGGGGTGCTCTGGAGTGCGTACAGGCGTGCGTAGGCGCCGCCGCGCATGAGGAGTTGGTGGTGGGTGCCGGTTTCGGTGGTGTGTCCGTGGTGGAGGAGGTGGATGCGGTCGGCGGTGCGGGCGAGGGAGGGGTGGTTGGTGAGGGTGAGGTGGGCGGTGGTGGGTGTGGGGCGGGGTGTGGGGGTGGTGGGTTGGTTGATGAGGAGGAGTCGGGCGCCGGTGTGGTGGGCGTAGAGGGTGCGGGCGTGGTGGATGTGGGTGGTGAGGGTGGGGTCGAGGTCGGCGGTGGGGGTGTTGAGGTGGCGGGGGTCGAGGTGGGTGGTGGTGAGGGTGTCGGTGAGGCGGGGGTCGTGGGGGTTGGGGTGGGTGTGGCCGGTGATGGTTTGGGCGAGGGTGGGGTTGGGGTGGGTGGTGTGGATGGGTGTGTGGGTGGTGATGCGGCCGGTGGTGGGGGTGGTGTGGTGGGTGAGGAGGTGGGTGAGGGCTTGGGTGGCGGTGGTGGTGAGGCCGATGAGGGCGATGTGTTGGCCGGGGTTGATGGTGAGGTCGAGGTGGTGGAGGAGGGTGGTTCCGGTGGGGTGGGTGAGGGACACGTCGTGGAGGGTGAGCAGGGGTGTGTTGGTGGTGTGGTGGGTGGTGCGCCGTAGGTGGTGGCGGGTGGAGAGCCTCACGGGTGTCCGTTCGTGTGGGTGGTTGTCTCCTGCCTGGGATCGTCCCTGGCGTGTGAGAGTTCTCGTTATGTGTTCGTGTCCTTGGTCTCGTTGTTCAGCGTAGGGGCGGGCGGGTGAGGTGGACATCAGCTTGGCGGGGTCTGGGGGTTGGGTTGTTCTTCAGGTGTTGTGGTGGGGTGTGTGGGGTTGTCGTGGTGTCGCTGAGGGGGTGCTCGGTGGTGGGGCGGCGCTCGGGGCGCGGGGGTGGGGGAGGTAGGTTGCCGCGCACCTGATGTCTTCGCGGAGGAGGGTGTGACGGTGGGTGCGGACGCTGTGGTGGAGCGGGAACGCGCACGGGTCGCGGAGCGGTACCGGTGGTTCGCGGCCGGTTGTGCGCGCGGGGGGTCGGCCGAGTACGAGCGCGTCGCCCTGGGGGTGGCCGGGGACGAGCGGGTGCTGGACCTGGTGATGTCGTTGCCCGAGGGGAACAAGCGCCAGCCGAACCTGTTGTTGGGGGCGGTGCGGTACCTGGGTGGGCCGACCGACTCCTGGGAGGGGTTCCGGGAGTGGGTGGTGGAGCACGGGGAGCGGGTGCGCCGGGTGGTGGCGGCGCGGATGACCCAGACCAACGAGGTGCGCCGGTGCGCCACGCTGCTGCCGGTCCTGGCTCGGATGGAGGGGCCGTTGGCGCTGGTGGAGGTGGGGGCGTCGGCGGGGTTGTGTCTGTACCCGGACCGGTACCGGTACTCCTATGACGGGGGTGCTCCGTTGGGGCCGCAGGGGAGTCCGGTGTTGTTGGAGTGCCGTACCCGTGGTGGGGTGCCGGTGCCGGATCGGGTGCCGCGGGTGGTGTGGCGGGCGGGGCTGGACCTGAACCCGTTGGACGCCTCGGACGGGGACGACGTGCGGTGGTTGGAGTCGCTGGTCTGGCCGGGGGAGCAGTGGGCCGGGCGGGTGGGGCGGTTGCGTGCGGCGGCGTCGGTGGCGGCGGCCGATCCGCCGGTGATGGTGGCGGGGAATCTGTTGGAGGCGCTGCCGGAGCTGGCGGCGCGGGCGCCGTCGGGGGCGACGTTGGTGGTGTTCCACAGTGCGGTGGCGGCGTATCTGTCCGAGGGTGAGCGGGCGGACCTGGAGGGGTTGATGGGTGGGTTGCCGGGGCACTGGGTGTCGAACGAGGGGTGGCGGGTCTTTCCGGGGTGGGAGGGGGCGCGCCCCGGGGTGGAGGGTGACTTCACGTTGGCGGTGGATGGTCGGGTGGTGGGTTACACGGGGGAGCACGGTCAGTCGTTGACGTGGCGGTGAGTGGTGGAAGGAGGGGGCCTCGCGTGTGGTGCGCGGGCCCCCTTCTTGTTTGTGGTGTGCGGGGTCAGAAGGTGTAGGCGTCGACTTCGGCGAGGAGGGCCTGGCGGCGGTCCTCGGGCAGGAAGGAGGCGGTGAAGGAGTTGCGGGCCAGGGTGCGCAGGTGGTCGTGGTCCAGGCCGAGGTGTTCCTGGAGGGCGAGGTAGTTGTCGTGGACGTAGCCGCCGAAGTAGGAGGGGTCGTCGGAGTTGACGGTGACGAGCAGGCCGGCGTCCATGAGGGCGGGCAGGGGGTGGTCGGCGAGGGTGTCGACGGCGCGCAGGCGGACGTTGGAGAAGGGGCAGACGGTGAGGGGGGTCTGGGTGGTGGCCAGGTGGGTGACGAGGGTGGGGTCGTCGAGGCAGCGGATGCCGTGGTCGATGCGTTCGGCGCCCAGGAGGTTGAGGGCCTGCCAGATGTAGTCGGCGGGGCCTTCCTCTCCGGCGTGGGCGACGCGGTGGAGGCCGAGGTCGGCGGCGGCCTGGAAGACCTCGGTGAACTTCTCGGGCGGGTTGCCGACCTCGGCGGAGTCGAGGCCGACGGCGTTGATGTGGTGCAGGTGGGGGCGGGCGGCGTTGAGGGTGTCCATGGCTTCGTTGGCGGGGAGGTCGCGCAGGAAGCACAGGATGAGGCTGGTGGAGATGTTGTGGCGTTGGAGGCTGGTGTCCAGGGCGGAGGCCAGGCCGTTGATGACGGTGGCCAGGGGGACGCCGCGGTTGGTGTGGGCCTGGGGGTCGAAGAAGATCTCGGCGTGGCGGACGCCCTGGGCGGCGGCGCGGGTGAGGTAGGCCTCCGCGAGGTCGTGGAAGTCGGCTTCGGTGCGCAGGACGTCCATGAGTTCGTAGTAGAGGTTCAGGAAGGACTGGAGGTCGGTGAAGGAGTAGGCGTCGCGGAGGGCCTGGATGTCGGTGTGGGGCAGGGTGATGCCGTTGCGGTCGGCGAGGTGGAAGGCGAGTTCGGGCTCCAGGGTGCCTTCGATGTGGAGGTGGAGTTCGGCTTTGGGGATGGCCATGGCAGCCGGGCGCCCTTTCTTCGGGTGGTGTGGGTTGTTGGCCATTGTGGCTGATGGCGGGGGGTGGGTTGGCCTGTGGTGGGGGCGGTGTGGGACACATCGGGTCGGGTGCGGGGGTGGTGGGTCGGGTGGGGGTGGGGCAGGGTGCGTGTGTGGGTCGTCGTCGAGGGTGAGGAGTGGGTGCGTGGTGGACGTGGCGGAGTTGCGGGCGCAGACGCCGGGGTGTGCGGGTTTGGTGTTCCTGGACAACGCGGGGTCGTCGTTGGTGCCGTCGGTGGTGCACGAGGCGGTGGTGGGGCATCTGGAGTTGGAGTCGCGGGTGGGTGGGTACGAGGCGCGGGAGCGTGCGGCGGGGGCGGTGGAGGGGTGTACCGAGCAGGTGGCGGGGTTGATCGGGGCGTCGCCGGGGGAGGTGGTGTTCTTCGAGGGGGCGTCGCAGGCGTGGTCGTCGGCGTTGGGTGCGGTGGTGTTGGAGCCGGGGCAGCGGGTGTTGACCACGACCAGTGAGTACTCGGGTAACGGGGTGGGGTTGTTGCGGTTGGCGGCGTTGCGTGGGGTGCGGGTGGAGGTGGTGCCCGATGACGCCGACGGGGTGGTGGACGTGGCGGTGTTGGAGGGGGAGTTGGGGCGGGGGGACGTGGGGTTGGTGGCGATCAACCACATGCCCACGCACAGCGGGTTGGTGAATCCGGCGGAGGCGGTGGGGGCGTTGTGTCGGCGGTTCGGGGTGACGTACCTGTTGGACGCCTGTCAGTCGGTGGGGCAGTGGGAGGTCGATGTGGAGCGGATCGGGTGTGATCTGCTGTCGGGGACCGGTCGTAAGTTCCTGCGTGCGCCTCGGGGGACGGGGTTTCTGTATGTGCGTGCGGGGGCGCGGTTGGGGGAGCCGTTGGCGGTCAACCATGTGGGTGGGCGGTGGAGTGGTCCGCAGGAGTACCGGGTGTTGCCGGGGGCGGCGGGGTTCGAGGTGTTCGAACACGCGGTGGCGGCGCAGGTCGGGTTGGGGGTGGCGGCCGCGTACGCGCGTCGTGTGGGGATGGGGTGGGCGCGGGAGCGGATCGGTGGGTTGGCGGGGTGGTTGCGTGCGGCGTTGGGTGGGGTGCCGGGGGTCGAGGTGCATGACCGGGGGCGGGAGTTGTCGGGGATCGTGACGTTCTCGGTGGCTGGACGTGAGGCGGAGTGGGTGGTGGGGGCGTTGCGGGAGCGGGGGGTGCGCACGAGTGTGGCGCGTCCCTTGGATCAGCGGTGGTCGGCGGGGCCGGGGCACGCGGTGGTGCGGGCGTCGGTGCACTACTACAACTCCGAGGAGGAGTTGGAGCGCACGGTGGGGTTGGTGCGGGAGTTGGCGTAGGGGGTTGTGTGTGGGGGGACCGGCGGGGGGCTGGTCCCCCCTTTTTTTGTGGGTCAGTCCAGGTGGGCGTGGCGGTCGGTGGCGGCGACGACGGCGGCGCCGATGCCGGTGGTGCTGGAGGTGTGGGCGGCGTCGTCGACGATGACGAGTCGGGCGTGGGGCCAGTTGTGGGCGAGGTCGTGGGCGGTGTCGACGGGGCCGCTGATGTCGAGGCGGCCGTTGATGAGGGTGGCGGGGATGTGGGTGACGCGGTGGAGGTCGTCCAGGAGTTGGTGGGGGGTGAGGAAGCAGTCGTTGGCCCAGTAGTGGGTGACGGCGCGGGCGAAGGTGAGGCGGAAGGCGGGGTCGGTGTAGCGGGGGTTGGGGGTGAATCCGGGGACGGTGGCCACGTGGGTGTCCTCCCATGTGCACCAGGCGAGGGCGGCGTCGTGGCGGACCTGGGGGTCGGGGTCGTCGAGGAGGTGGGCGTAGGCGGCGGGGAGGGCGCGTGGGTCGGCGTCGGGTCCGGCGGCGGCGCGGAAGCGTTCCCACTGTTCGGGGAAGACGCGGCGCATGTCGTGGGTGATCCAGGTGATTTCGGCGCGGGTGCCGGTGGTGACGGCGAACAGGGTGAGGGAGATGACGTGGTCGGGGTGGGCTTGGGCGTAGGCCAGGCCGAGGCAGGAGCCCCAGGAGGCGCCCAGGACGTGCCAGCGGGTGATGCCGAGGTGGGTGCGTAGGGCTTCGAAGTCGTCGATGAGGTGGGGGGTGGTGTTGGTGGTGAGGTCGGCGGTGGGGTGGGCGATGTCGGGTGTGCTGGCGCCGGTGCCGCGTTGGTCGAGGAGGATCATGCGGTAGTGGTCGGGGTTGGTGAGGGCGGACCAGTGGGGGTGGGAGCCGGAGCCGGGGCCGCCGTGGACGGCGAGCAGGGGTGTGCCGTGGGGGTTGCCGCATTCCTGCCAGAAGAGGCGGTGGCCGTCGGGGCGGGTGAGGTGGCCGCTGGTGTGGGGGGTGGTGGCGGTGTACATGGGGGTTCCTTTCGTGTGGGTTGGTGTGGGGGGTGGCGGTGGGGCTGGGATGGTGGGGGGAGTTGTTCGAGCGTGGAGGGGGCCTGTGGTGGGGGAGTCGGGTGTGCGTGGTGTGGAGGGGGAGTCCGTGCTGGAGGAGACGGATCCGTTCCTGGTGTTCTGGGGTGAGCGGCGTCTGTGCACGTTGGCGTCGCCGCGTCCGGACGGGAGTCTGCACCAGGTGCCGGTGGGGGTGACCTATGACCCGGAGCGGCATCTGGCGCGGGTGATCTCCTCGGCGTCCAGTTTCAAGGTGCGCAACCTGGTGGAGCGGCCGGGGGCGCGGGTGTCGGTGTGTCAGGTGGAGGGGCGTCGGTGGTCGACGTTGGAGGGTGAGGCGTGGGTGAGTCGTGATCCGGAGGCGGTGGCTGAGGCGGTGCGTCGGTACGCGTTGCGGTATCGGGAGCCGCGGGCGAGTGCGGATCGGGCGGTGATCGAGATCGCGGTGAAGCGGGTGATGGGGAACGTGCGGCCTGAGCGGTCGGGGATCGTTCCCTGACCGGTGGTGGGGTGGTGGGACGTCGGAGGGGGCTGGTGCGCCGTGTGGGTGTGCCGGCCCCCTTCGGTGTGTGTGGGCGTTCAGGTGGTGAGGACCTTGGCGGCCAGGTCGGCGTCGGCTTCGGTGTTGTACAGGTGGAAGGCCAGGCGGGTGTGGCCGCCGCGTTCGGTGGCGATGATGCCGGCTTCGCGCAGGGTGGCCAGGGCGCCGGGGTGGTCGACGGTGGTGATGGCGGAGTGGGCGGGGGGTTGGTTCAGGTGGGCGCGGAAGCGGTCGGTGAGCTGGGTGTTGTGGGTGTGGACGTGGTCGATTCCGTGGTGGAGGAGGGTGTCCAGGGCGGGTGCGGCGGCGACGGCGGCGAGCCAGTTGGGGGAGAGGTCGAAGGCGCGGGCGGTGGGTGAGGGGGTGAAGTGGTCGCGGTAGAAGGCGGTGGTGGGGTCGGCGTCGGCCATGGGTCCGGCGTTGGTGGGGCGGAGTCGGGTGCGTAGGTGGGGGGAGAGGTAGGCCATGGCGAGGCCGCGGGGTGCCATGAGCCATTTGTAGGCGGAGCAGACGAGGGCGTCGAAGCGGGTGGCGTCCAGGGGGAGCCATCCGGCGGCCTGGGTGGCGTCGGCCAGGACGAGGGTGTGGTGGGTGCGGGCGGCGGTGAGGATGTCGTCGGTGGGGGCCAGGGTTCCGGTGGCTGATTGGACGGGGCTGTAGGCGACGAGGTGGGTGGTGGGGGTGATGTGGTCGGCCAGGGCGTGCAGGGGTGCGGTGTGCACGGTGATGCCCCGGTCGGCGTGGGTGTGGAAGGGGAAGGTGGTGGAGGTGAATTCGCCTTCGGGGACGAGGATGTGGGCGCCGTCGGGGAGGGAGGCGGCGATGGTGCCGACGAGTTGGGCGGTGCTGGCGCCCAGGGTGATGTCGTCGGTGGGGGCGTGGAGGAGTTGGGCGAAGCGGGCGCGGGTGGTTTCGGTGGCCTGGTTCCAGTGGTGGGGGTCGGCGGTGGCGGTGTGCCAGGTGTGGGTGGCGTGGGTGAGGGCTTGGTGGGCGGTGGTGGGTGGGATGCCGTACTGGGCGGTGTTGAGCCAGATGGTGTCGGTGTTCCAGGGGTGGTTCATGGGTGGGGAGCCTAGGGCATGGGTGGGGTTGCGTGGTGGGGGAGCTTCCCACCAGGTCTTTTGCTGTTCTGGCAATGGGTGTTGTCAGTTGGTGGGGTGGGGGTGAGGATGGGGGCCGGAGCGAAGGAGAGCGATGATGAACGAACCCGTACGTGAGGTCGAGGTCGTGGTGGTCGGTGGCGGTGTCGCCGGGTTGGCGGGGGCGCTGTCCCTGGCCCGGGCGCGCCGGTCGGTGCTGGTGGTGGACGAGGGGCGGCCGCGTAACGCCCCGGCCGAGGGTGTGCACGGCCTGCTGGGGATGGAGGGCGTCGCCCCCGGTGAGCTGGTCGAGCGCGGGCGCGCGGAGGTCGTCTCCTACGGGGGTGCGGTCGAGTCGGGCCGGGTGGTGGCCGTGGAGCGGACCGGGGACGGCTTCGCCGTGGAACTCGCGGACGGCTCCGTGGTGGGGGCGCGGCGGTTGTTGGTGACCACCGGGTTGGTGGACGAGCTGCCCGACATCGACGGGTTGGCCGAGCACTGGGGTTCGGGGGTGCTGCACTGTCCCTACTGCCACGGGTGGGAGGTGCGTGACCAACCGGTGGCGGTGGTGGCCGACGGGCCGGTGGCCGTGCACGCCGGACTGCTGTGGCGGCAGTGGACCGATCGGGTGACGGTGTTCACCGACCCCGCCCGGGACCTGGGGCCGCAGGGGCGGGAGAAGCTGGTGGCGCGCGGGGTCACCGTGGTCGAGACCTCGGTGGAGGCGGTGGAGTCCGACGCCGAGGGGGTGAGCGGTGTGCGTACCCGTGACGGCGCGGTCGTGCCGGTGCGCGCGGTGGTGGTGCCCACGTTCATGCGGGCGCGCTCACGGTTGCTGGCCGACCTGGGGGTCGCGGTGAGTGAGCTGCGCATGGGTGATCACGTCATGGGCACCCACGTGGAGGTCGACGCGATGGGTGCGACGTCGGTGCCGGGGGTGTGGGCGGCGGGCAACGTCGCCTCGCCCAGCGAGCAGGTGGTCGGTTCGGCGGCCGCGGGCAACCGGGCGGGGGCGGCGATCAACGCGGACCTGGTCATGGCCGAGGCCCAGCACGCCCTGGACCAGGCCCGGTAGGGCTGGGGCCAAGGTGGGGCGCCCGGGCCGCCCGCACGCGGCTCCGGGCGCCCCCAGGGGAAGGGCTCGAAGGTCAGGACGTGGTGGTCACACGCTTGCCCTGGTCGTCCTTGACGATGGTGAAGGAGTCCACGACCCGGCCGTCGGCGGTGCGGGCCACGTACTCCAGGGTCGGGCCGTCCACCTGCACGGCCTGGTAGGTCTGGGTGTCGGTGAGCTGGACGCGGGCCTCGGCGCCGTGGTCGGTCCAGTTGTCGTCCCGGGCGTCGTACATCTTGGGGCCGGTGACGGTGACCGCGTACACGGGGCCGGTGTGGGTGTCGGGGTCCTCGGTGCGGTTCGCGGTCAGATTGCCGCGGCTGTAGGAGTGGTCGTGGCCCTGGAGGACGAGGTCGACGTCGTGGTCCTCCAGGGTCCGCAGCCAGGACTCGCGCAGGGGGCCGTTGTCGCGGCCGGGGCTGTTGGAGAAGACCGGGTGGTGGAAGGTGACCACGGTCCACGGGTTCGGGTTGTCCTCCAGCACCGACTCGAGCCAGTCGCGCTGGGTGTCCAGCCACGCTCCGGGGCGCAGCGGGGTGGTGTTGCGGTAGTTGGAGTTCAGGACCACGAACCGCACCCCCTGGTAGTCGGTGTGGTAGACGGTCTCGTTCAGGTCGGCGCCGTCGGTGGGGCCGTTGCCCGCGCCGGGGAACTGCAGGGCCCAGTGGTCGCTCAGGTCGGTGCCCGAGTACTCGTGGTTGCCGGGGGCGGTCACGTGGTTGACGCCGCCGGTGGTGTCGGCGCCGAAGGCGTCGTACCACTCGCCCCACTGGGAGTCGCTGTTGGCGTGGTCGATGAGGTCGCCGGCGTGCACGGCCAGTTCGGCGTCGGGTTCGGCGGCCAGGGCGGCGCGCACGACCGGGGCGGCGCCGGAGGTGATGTCGTTCTGGATGTCACCGAAGTACAGGAAGCTGAAGGGGTCGGCTTCGTGGGAGGCGGTGGTGAAGGTGTGCCACTCGCCCGCGGTCTGGTCGCCGTCGCCCACGCGGTACCGGTAGGTGGTGTCGGGGGTCAGGCCGGTGGCGGTGGCCGCGTAGTGGGTGCCGCCCGCGTCGCCGGTGACCTGCCCCTGGACCCGGGTGACCTGGTCGGGGTCGGTGGTGGGGGCGATCTCCAGGACGGCGGTCCGGCCGTGGTCGGCGCGCCAGGTCACGGTCTGGGAGGTGGCGGGGTCGGCGGTGGGGGAGAGGGTGAGCCGCTCGGGGGCCTGCTGCGCGGAGGCGGTGGCGGGCAGGGCGACGGTGGGGGCCAGGGTCATGGCGCCGACGCCGAGCAGGGCCAGGGCGTGACGGATGCGCAGCGGGCGGCGTGCCGCGGAGCGGGGGGACGCGGTCATGGGGGGTTCGCTTTCGTGCGGGGGGCGGGACGCTGGTGAGGTTAGCGGCGGGTGTGTAACGGAGTGTGAACGTGGGGGGACGGAGAGCCTGCGCGGGGTCGACAACCCCGATCGGGCCGTCTAGGTTGGGGCGGTCCCGCCCCCCAGCCCCCTTGGGAGTGTTCCGTGCGTGCCCTGACCCCCACCGGTTCGTTGAAGGAGTTGGCCCGTCGTGCCCTGGGTGTTCGGGTCGTGGGGGTGGAGCGGTTGCGCGGCGGCACGAAGAAGGGCGTGTACCGGCTGGTCGCGGCCGACGACTCCAGCGTGGTCGCCTACGTGTGGAGTGCGGCGGAGAACTACTGGCCCGCGGCCCCCGCCGAGGAGGGGCCCTTCTCCCACGCCGACGGTGTGGACCTGTTCGTGGGCGCTGTCGAGGCGCTGGAGCCGTTGGGGGTGCGTACCCCGCGCGTGCTGTGGATGGAGCGCGACCACCGTGAACTCGGCGCGGACGTGGCCCTGGTGGAGGACGTGCGGGGGCCCACGCTGGAGGAGCACATCGCCCACGGCGACCCGGTCTTCGTGGAGGGTGTGCTGGGCCGGTTGGGTGAGGCGTTGGCCGTGATGGGCGCCCGGTCGGAGTCGGGGGTGGGCAAGGTGTCGCGGCCGCTGGTGCGGGATCGTTCCTGTGCGGAGCTGGTGGTGGAGCGGGCGTTGGTGGATCTGGCCGAGGGGGCGCGGCGCAGGCCGGAGCTGGCGGAGGTCGCCGGTGCCGTGGAGGTGCGGTTGGGCGGGTTGTTCGAACGGGTGGGTCCCCGGTTCGAACACGGATTGGTGCACGGTGAGCTGGGGCCCGACCACGTGCTGGTGACGCCCTCGGGTGAGCCGGTGTTGATCGACGTGGAGGGGCTGATGTTCTTCGACGCCGAGTGGGAGCACGCGTTCCTGCGGTTGCGGTTCGGTGACCTGTACCGGCACCTGGAGCGTCCGGGGTTGGATCCGGCGCGTACGGAGTTGTACGCGTGGGCGGAGCACCTGTCGTTGGTGGCGGGGCCGCTGCGGTTGTTGGACGGGGACTTCCCCGACCCTGCGGAGATGGTGGGGATCGCGGAGCACCACCTGGGGCGGGTGCTCGCCCTCGTCCGGGGGTGAGGGCGAGCACGGGGTTCGGTCAGGGGCGGTGGCCGACGACCACGGCGGTGTCGGTGTCGTCGCAGGTCACCGACGTGGCCTGGAGTCCTCCTCGGGTCAGGGCGGCCATGGCTGGCCCCTTCTGCCCGGGGTGGGCCTGAATCAGTAGGTGGCCGCCGGGCGCCAACCAGGGGCGGGCCCGGGCGCAGACGCGGCGCACCACGTCCAGTCCGTCGGGGCCGCCGTCCAGGGAACGGAGGGGTTCGTGGTCGCGTACCTCGGTGGGCAGGAGGGCGATCTGTCCGGTGGGGACGTAGGGGGTGTTGACGACCACGACGTCCACGTGTCCGTGCAGTGCGGTGGGCAGCGGGGAGAACAGGTCGCCGTGGTGGGCCCGTCCGCCCAGGTGGGTGATGTTGTGTTGGGCGCAGCGCACGCTGGCGGCGTCGATGTCGGTGGCGTGCAGGCGTACCCCCTGCCGGTGGGTGGCCAGGACGGCGCCCAGGGCACCGGTGCCGCAGCACAGGTCCACGACCAGGGCCCTGGGGCGGGTGCGGGTCAGTGCCTGGGTGGCGAGGAACTCGGTACGGGGGCGGGGGACGAACACACCGGGGTCCACACGCACGCGCAGGTCGTGGAAGCGTGCCCAGCCAAGGACGTGTTCGAGCGGCGTTCCGGTGCTGCGCCGGTGCGCCATGCGGGCCAGTTCGCGGGGGGTGCGCGCGGTGGCGGCGATCAGTGCCGCTTCCTCTTCGGCGAACACGCATCCGGCCTGGCGCAGCTGGGCGACGAGAGAGGGAGAAGGCGGGCAGGGCTGGTGTGACAAGGGAGCCTTTCGGGGTGCCTGCGGGCACTCCCGGACCTACACCTTGGTGACGTGCGGAGCGCGGGGTGCCCGTCCTGCTGCTGCGGTGATCGGTCCCACCTCCTCGGTCGTGATGTGCGTGCCCAGGCTAGTCCACCAGGGAGCCGGGAGGGCCGCCGCTTCCTGACACCTCGGGGGTCTGGCGGGAAAACGGGTCGTCGGGTCGGCCCTGTGGTGGGTAGCATGCGGCCATGCGTTCCTGAGAGCCGTCGGTCCCCGTGTGCGTGGCGTCCAGCCCCGCGGGGTGAACCCTGCTCAGCTTCGGGACGTCCGTGTTCGTCTTCCTCCCCTCTCCCGTGGTTCCCCTTCGTTGGTGGGCGCTGCCCCGTGGTCCCCCTGTCCGGGTGAGTCCACGTTGAGCCAACACCCACGAAGGAGACCTGATGATCGACACTGGCCTGGCTGGACGCACCGTCCTGGTCACGGGCGGATCCGGCAACATCGGCGCGGCGATCAGTCGCGCGTTCGCCGCGCAGGGGGCGCGTGTGGCCGTCCACCACCTGCCCTGGGACGCCCCCGTGCCGGAGGGCGCCGTGTGGGGGCACGTGACCCCCGCGCCGGGGGAGGCGCACCGGTTGGCGCGCGAGCTGGGGCACGGCTCCTTCGCGGTCGGCGCCGACCTGTCCGCCCCCGAGGGGGCGTCCCGGTTGGTGGACGAGGTCGTCGAGCGGGCCGGGGCGGTCCACGTCCTGGTCAACAACGCCGCGCACTGCGAGACCCCGGACACCGTGGACGCGCTGACGTACGCCTCGCTGGAGCGCCACTACCGGGTGAACGCGATCGCCCCGGCGGTCCTGACCTCCAGGGTGGTGGGGCGCCGCCGGGGTCGGGAGCCGTTGTGCGTCGTCAACATCACCACCGACGCCGCGCGGGCCTTCCCTGGCCAGACCGGCTACGGGACGTCGAAGGCGGCCTTGGAGGCGTTGACCCGTTCCACCGCGTTGGACCTGGCCGGGGACGGAGTGCGGGTGAACGCCGTCGCGCCGGGTCCGGTGCAGACGGGATGGATGGACGAGGAGCTGGTGGCCGAGGTCGAGGGGATCGTGCCCATGGGCCGGGTGGGTGAGCCGCGGGACATCGCTGACGCGGTGGTGTTCCTCGCCTCCGACCAGGCCCGGTGGGTGACCGGTCAGGTGGTGCAGGTCGCGGGCGGCCACGCGCTGTGACCCTGGCGGTGGGAGGCGGGTCGTGTGGGTCCGTTCGGCCTCGGGGCGGGCGGACCCGCGCCGTGACGGCCGCTCGCTGACGCGGGGGGCGCTCACCTGAGCGGCGCGGGTCCGTGTCCGCCTGTTCCTCCCCCGTGATGGGAGGAGACCGGACCCCGTCGCCGCGGTATCGCGCGGCGCCACCCCGGGGGCGTCCGGGCCGACGTCGGCGCGCGTGGCCTGGGCGTCGGCGACCACCGCCTGGTCCTCTGCGTGTGGGTCGAGGCGCGGATGGTGGGGGCCGACTCGTCCGCGTGATGGGGAAGAGCGCGTGCCGGTGTCCGTCCCGTGACGGACGTCGACTCCGTCGGGTCGGCCGCCGCCGCGTCCCGGTCGAGGGTTCGGGCCCGCCTCCGCGCCAGAGCCAACGGCCCGGCCGCCCGGATGGTCAGGGCCCTCCGATCGGATCTGCCTGTCGGTGCCCCCACGTGCGGCGTGAGGTGGGGTTCAGCGGCTCCGGGGTCCGGGACGTGCCGGGTCTCGCGGTTCCCGGGGGTTGACAACCCTCGCCATGGAATCTACTTTCCTTTTAGAAAGTAATTGATGAACGGACAGGAGATGGACATGGACGCCGACCCCACACCCCCGCTCGACCAGGCCGCCGAGGCACGTCGCAGGCTCGCCGCCCACACCGCACCGCCCGCCTCCTTCTGGGCCATCCAGGCGGTCGGCTGCACGTTGGTCGCCGGACTGCCGATCTGGACGTCCCTGCTCTCCCTCGACGGCCGCTACCTCCAGTGGATCCTGGTCGTGGTGGCCGTGGCGGCGGCCGGACTCAGCTGGGTTCGCCGTCGGCGCACCGGCGTCACCCTGCCCCGCTGGGCCAGCGCCTACCCCAGCGCCCGGCGCCCGCGCGTGGTCGTCATGATCGTCACGGTCCTCGGCCTGATCGCCATCCACACCCTGGTCGGACGGGGGCAGGAGGGCCTGGCCCTGGCCGTGCTGGGTCCGGTGGCGCTGTCCTCGCTGTGCGGCTACCTCTGGGTGCAGGCGGCCATGCGCCGCGACATCGAGGACGGCCGGGTACGGGCGTGAACGCCCAACGCCACACGGAACTGGAGACCGGCCCCCGCCTGGCGATGTGCGCACTCCTCCAGGGCGCCAAGTGGATCGACTTCGCCACCGTGCGCGACCTGGTCGGCATCAGCGACCCGATGGTCTCCAAACACAGCCGTACCCTGGAGGCCGCCGGATACCTGGAGGTCCGCAAGGGAGCCGTCGGGCGCCGCCCCAAGACCTGGTTCCGCCTGACCCCCCAGGGACGTGCGGCCCTGGCGAGTCACCTGGCCTGGCTGAACGAGCTGGGATCGACCACCACCGACGAGGAACCCTGAACCCGAGCACGCGCCCCCGCCACCACCCGGGACACTCCCGGACGATGGCGGGGGCTCTCGCCGGTCCCGCGACTCCCGGACACCAGGTTCGGAGCAGAGCGGCGGTCGAGGGCGGGACGAAGCCCTCGACACCAGCGGGACGCGACCACGCACCCAGGTGCTCATGGGCACCCTGGGTGCCCTGAGGGTCACCTCGACGGTGGTCCACATCGGCATCTCCTCGGGACAGGCGGGCGTGGACGTGGGTCCTGGTCGCGCTGGTTCTGTCCGCTGGTCACCAGCGGGCACGCAGGGCGGCCGCCCAGGCCCACGACGCTGAGACCGAGCGCCTGGCCAGAGAAAACGCCTCCGAGGCCAGCACCGAGGTCACACAGAACGTTCCCGACTCCCCCGAGCCTCCGGCTTCCCACAAGGTCACCTGAAGGCCATGACGCGGGAGGGAAACCCCGACCCGCGCGGAGGGGCCCGGCGTGCGCGAGACCGGGTCAGTCCGTACCGCGGAACGACCGGACGAAGTGCGTCACCATGCGCTGGGCCGCCCGAGCTGCGCCTTCGGTGTCCGATTCGGCCCCCACGGCCGCCGTGACGGCGGTCCTGACCAACCGCAGGTCCTGGGCGGTGACCGTCGCCGCGATCCGACCGCCCTCCTGCGCACTCACCAGGAGCCGGTGCAGTTCCTGGTGGACGCGTTCGTCGAGGTCGTGCGCCCGGTCGGCGAAGCGCTCGCGGTGTTCCGGTGCGCACGCGCGCGTGGCGACCGTCTCGGCGGCGACGATCCGCAGGGCGCGTTCCAACGCCAGATCGGGCGGGACCGTCCGGGCCAGGTTCCGGAAGCACTCCACCAGTTCCTCGGCGGCGTGCTCGGCCAGGTCGGCCACGAGCGCGTCCCGGCCGGGGAAGCGCCGGTGGACGGTGGCAGCCGAGACTCCGGCGTGGTGGGCCACGCTCTGCGTGGTCGCCTCCAGACCGCGATCACGGAAGACCGTCCGAGCGGCCCGCAGCACGCTGAGTCGGTTGCGCCGTGCGTCCTGCCGCAACTCCCGTGGCTCGGATCCGGGGAGGATCTGCGTGTCCTGGGCCATGGGTTGTCTCACTTCTTCGTCGTCGGGATGGGTGGCCGGTGGGGGGTGGGTTGCCCACAGTGGCACCGGGTCATCACCGGTGAGAACCCACGAACACGGCGGGGGCTTCCCCGCCCGAGGAGGAACCATGCGCGCAGTCCGCTACGACCGCTACGGGGGGCCCGAGGTCCTGGCCGTCGTCGACGGGCTCACCACACCCCCGGTGGGCGCGACCGACGTGCGGGTCGAGGTGTCGGCGGCGGCCGTCGGCGGTGGTGAGATCCCCATTCGCGCGGGGCGGCTGCGCCGCGTGCTGCGCCAGAGCCTGCCCGCCGGGACGGGTGTCGACTTCGTGGGGACCGTCGCCCAGACGGGCTCGGCCGTCACACGCGCCAGGGTCGGTGACGTGGTGTGGGGGGTGATGCCGCACGGGACCTTCGGTTCGGCCGCCGAGTCGGTGGTCGTGCCCCAGGAGCGCGTCGCCGCCGCTCCGCGTTCGGTCACGGCCACCGAGGCCGCCGCGTTGCCGGCCTCGGGCACGACGGCGTTGCACGCCCTGACCCGGCGGGTGCGGCTGCGTTCGGGGCAACGGCTGTTGGTGCGCGGGGCGGCCGGGGGCGTGGGGGTGGTCGCGGTGCAACTCGGCGCCGCGCTCGGTGCGCAGGTGACCGCGCTGGCGGGAGCCGCCCACCTTTCCTGGTTGCGTGGGTTGGGTGCCTCCGAGGCCTTGGACCACCGTGAGACACGGGTGGAGGAGCTGGGCCGTTTCGACGTGATCGTCGATCTGGTCGGGACGCACATGGCTGAGGTTCGGGGCAGGCTCGTCCGGGGTGGCACGCTGTTCCCGCTGGCTTTGGATCCGAGCCGTCCGATCCGGGCGGCCCTGTGGGTGGCCGCGGGCAGCCTGGACCGGCGCACGCGCCTGGGCGCGTTCAGCAACGATCCCTCCCCGGAGGAACTGGAGGAGCTCTCCGCTCTGGTCGAGAAGGGCACGGTCACGCCGGTGGTCAGTGCCGTGCTCGCGATGGACGACATCTCCGAGGCGCACCGCAGGCTCGAACGCGGCGGGGTGCGGGGCAAGATCGTCGTGACGCCCTGACCTGCTGGCGGGCGCGGCGCACGGGTCCTCGCTGAGTGTTTGGGGTGGGCCTCTGACAGCATCGTGCCCCGCCGCCAGGCGGCGGGGCACGGTCACGCTGACGGTCCGCACCGGCCCACTCGATCGCCGGGACCAGGGTCTCCGGTGGGCTGGGGTCCGCTGCCCCGGGGGAGGTGGTTCTCCCGAGCGCCCGACAAACAGGACAAGTAGCCCGCGAGTAGTTTCCTGCGCCCGGCTCCACCGGTGGGTGGAAACGGGCCGGACCTTGTCAAGGCCTGCTGTGACACCCTGCGGGCCCCGGACTCACGAACTGGCCAGATGCGGCACCAGCCTGTCCCAGAGGGTGGGTGCGGTAGAGCACGTGACTTCACGGACGTGACCCACGAGCTCGGGGTTGGTGAACTCGGGCTGGGCAGCACGCTGGCAGGGTGCAGTCGGCTCAAGCGCGATGAGCGCGGAGCCCTCTGCTCGGTTCCAGGTGCTGCCCCCACGCCTTTCTGGCCCGAGTGGTCACGCCGCGCCCGGCACGGCCTCCCGGGTGCCCCTGCCCAAGGCCCGAGATTCCGCCGCTGTCACCAGTCGGTCCTGCTCACCACGCAGGGCCGTCCGGTCGACTGCGGCGACCTCCCGCCGGGCCTTGCGCCGTCCCCGACGGGTAGCCAGCGCGAGAGAGGCCTCACGCTCCCACCCCTGCTCGGCACCCACCTCCTCCAGCGCGCCGCGCAACCGCCGCAGGTGGGCTCGGCGCAGCACGAAGTAGAGAGCCATCACGAGCGCGAAATTCACCAGCGCCTTGATCACGACCGCCGGCCCTTGGAGGAAGGGCAGGTTGATGGACGCGTGCATCCCCATGGCGAGCACCACCAGAGAGAGGGCCGCCGCAAGGGTGCTGGGCGGCGGCCGCCGCCCAGCGGCCACCAGCAGCCCCACCGCGGTGCCCGCGACCGCGGACAGAGCCCAGTGCGTGCCCATCCCCGTGAGCAGCACGCGCATGGCCGAGGACTGCACCACCAGGTCGACCCCGCCCAGTCCGCCACTCGTGGTCACCTCCTGCACGGCCATGAAGAAGTTCTCCGTCACCTGGAACCCCAGCCCCGTGAGCGCCCCGATGACGAACCCGTCCACCGGCCCCCTGACCGCGTTGGGGAACGCGACGGCGATCAGGACGACCCCGGCGAGCTTGAGCAGCTCCTCGTCGATGGGCCCCGAGACCGCCGCACCCCACGTGTCCGCCGCCTGTGGACCCATCGTCTTGGCCAGGACCGCGTCGAGAGACTCGTTGGCGGCCAGGGCCAGCGCGGTCACGGCGAACAGCCCCCAGGCAACCGCCGCCAGTGACACGGCCGTCCCGGGAGCACGCACGGGCCGGAGACGGCGCAACAGCCAGTACCCGAACACCAGGGTGAGCGCGCCCAGGAGGAACGCGCCCGCCCACACCGCGGGGAAGGCCACGGCGACGCCGAACATGCGGTACGCCAGGGACCCGAGGGAGACCAGGCACACCAGGGCGATCAGCAGGCGTGCGGCCTGCAGCGGTCTCACCGGGCGCCCTCTTCCCGGGCGGGACAGGGCGGTTCGGACCCCCGGACCGCCTCTGGGGGCCGGGACCCCGCTCGCCGCGCGGCCGGTGGCCCCGGATTCGTGTCCGGCCTTAACCATGTTCGGCCTCCCCGGAGAAAGTGATCATGTGTGCGAGGTCCTCCGGCGAGGGGCCGGGGTCGCCGTCCGTGCCCCGCAGGACCATCCGGACCGCGTAGCTGTCGCCGGGGGCCGGGAACAGCACGACGGACCCCGACCCCTGGGAGCGGCTCACGTCCGCCGCGAGCCCCTCCGTGCCGTCGGCGGAGACGACCGTCGCGGGCGCTCCGATCTCGGCGGAGGGGGCCTGCGAGCGCAGGACCTTGCGTGTTCCCTCCCAGCGCCGGTCCGTGCCGGGGTCGGCCTCCGATTCCCCCGGCCGACCGACATCAAGTACCAGGGAGCCGTGTTCGAGGCGGTAGGACTGCCCCGGGTGCGAGGCGGCCACGTCCATCTCCCAGCCGTCCTCGGGCACCACGAGTGCGGCGCGGGTCGTGCCGTCTCCGCCCAAAGCCAGTTCCTGCCCGGCCGCCACCGGGGTCCTGCCGGGAATCACTGTGTTGACGAGTGACCACCCGGCCGTCACCAGGACGATCATCGCGAGCGCGACACCGACCGCGATCCATCCCGGTCCGGCCCGCCCTGCGGCCGTCTCCTGTTCCGTCACCGTGGAACCTCCTCCTCCGAGCGTGTGCTTGCCAGCAGACCCGGCACCGCAAGAACGACAAAGAGGACACAAGGGACTTTGTTGTGATTTGAACGGTTCTGAGAGTCGCTTGGTCGGGGGTGGGGGTTGGGGAACATCGGCGTGCGTGCGAAGACGTGGAACACGAGCCTGTCACCGGCGGACGCCCGTCCGACCCTGGCGCGGCGAGGGGTCGGCGTGCCGCCACAACTCGGACCGGTCCTCCCCGGAGGTCGAGGAACCCTCAGGGGACAGTACAGCCTGGGGTGTATCCACCGCGTTTTCGCGGGTCGCGGGGTGTCCTCAATAACGTTGGCGGCCCGGATCGGGGCCCTGGAGGGGGTCGGGGCACCCCCAGGGCGCTGACTTCCTAGAAGGTTGACTTATCGGAAGTCAGGATTTCCATGGTTCCGGGATCTGTTTCGTCACGAAAACTACGTAACGTTTCATAAATAACGTTACCAACGAAACGAAATAAAGAAGGGGTCCACAGGGGCCACGAGCACGCACGCGAACCCGCACCCCGGCGGATACCCCCAAGTGAACCTCGACGCGCTCCCGGTCCCCCGTCGAAGGCGAGGCCCCGATGCCCAGGAAACGTCCCCGTAGCCAGGGCCGAACCCCTACCCGCGAGGACACCGCGTGGTTCCACGGCGAGAAGCCGCAGCGGACCGTGTGCTGGCCGAGTTGCGGCGCCAACGGCTGGTCCTGCTGCTCGGCCCGCCGGGCAGCGGCACGTCGTCCCTGATCCAGGGCGGACCGCTACCCGCCCTCACGGACGGCTCCTCTTGCCGGGCTCAAAGCACTGGCTGCCCCCTGGTCCGTCCTGGACGGACTGCTCGCCCTCATCGCTACCGCCCGGCCCTGACTCCAGCCTCGGGGTCCGGGTCCGCGATGGCGGAGGACGGCAAGCCGAAGACCTTGTCGAAGGCCCAGTTGTAGCCGAACGTGTAGAACGGGATGTAGACGATGAACACCAGGTCCAGCAGCAGCGCCTGAAGCAGCGTGATCTCCAGCCACCACGCGATGAGCGGGATCAGGAAGCACACCAGCGTCAGCTGGAACGAGACCGCGTGCAGGACCCGTCTCCCCACAGTGCGCTCGCGGCTGGCCTGCCGTCTCTCCCACGCCTCGAACAAGTAGTTGAAGGCCACGTTCCACAGCGACGCCACCGTGGCGATCATGATCGCGAGCGGGGCCGTCGTCGCCGGGCCGCTGCCGGTCAGGGCCGTCATCACCGCGGTACCGACCAGGAATCCGATGACCTCGTAACCGCTCACATAGACCAGCTTGCGCTTCAGACCTTGCACTTCGCACTCTTTCCAGCGTTTTCGGATGCAGCAGGGGCCGACGTTAGCGTCAGCTAGGGTGATGGAAAAAGTCAGCTTCTTTCAGTTGGGTTGATATCCCTGATGGGCCTGTCCAGCGACAACATCGACCTGTTCCTCGCCGTGGTCGACCACGGCTCCTTCTCGGCCGCCGCACGCGCGCTGAACCGGGTCCCCTCGGCGGTCAGCATGGGGATCGCCAACATCGAGGCCGAACTCGGCTACCCGCTGTTCGACCGCTCCAGACGCGAGCCCGCACCCACCGCGCAGGCGCACGCCCTCATCCCGCACGCCCGGCAGATCGCCAGCAGGCTGCGCCTCCTCCAGGCGCACGCGATGGAGCTCTCCGACGACCTGGAGAGCACGCTCACCGTGGGAGTGGCTGCGGGAGTCGACCGGGGCCCCCTTCTGGGCGCGGTGGCGGAGATCGCGGAACGCCACCCCCTGCTCCCCGTCGAGATCGCCGACGCTCAGCAGGACGACGTCCGCGAGATGCTGCACACCGGGGCCGTGGACCTGGCGCTGATGTTCGCCAAGACCCGGAACGACCGGGAGGAGGTGTTCCTGAACGTGGCGGAGGAGATGTTCGTGGCGGTGGCGTCCGCGACCGTGGAGACCTTCGGGCTGCCCGCGGACCTGCGGCGCCTGGAGGACCTCGCCGGTGCCCGCCAGATCACGGTGTCCAGCCTGGAACAGGAACTCACGGAGCGGCGATTGGTGGTCTCGGACGCCCACTGGCGCACCAACTCGGCGGAGACCGCGCTCGGACTGGTGGAACGCGGGGTCGGCTGGGCCAACCTGCCGCTGCGCATGGTGCGGGGGAAGGTCTCCGAGGGGACCGTGCGCGTGATGGAGTTCGAGAACCTCCGAAACGGACTGGCCGTGCCCGTGCAGCTGGTGTGGCTCCGTGGCAGGCCCCTCCGGAAGGCGGCAGGGGAGTTGGTCGCCCGGATGGGCCCGGACCGGCCGTACCGGACCACAGCGGGTGGGAGCGGTGAGTTCGAAGTTCCTGGGACCCACCGCTGCTAGGTCGGGCGTACGTCAACTCTGGCTGACGGATCCGGGCACGACGAAGCCCTCGGGCCTCGGGTCTGTGCTCGGGGCTGTCGTGACCTCACGTGGAGGTCTGGCGCTGAATCCTGAAGCGGTTCTCCTCGATCCGGCCACCCTGCGGATCGCCGGGCGTTGGGGGCGATGCCCCGCGGAGGCGGCGGATGCGGCCTCGGTGGCGGGTCCACACACTCTGTCCCGGGACCGGGACGCAACGCCGCACCTCCGGTCACGGCCGTTCCGGGTCGGCCTCCGGTGAGGCGCCGACGGTGAACTCCATCCCGGCGGGCAGATCGCCCAGGGTCGCCACACGGTGCAGGTGGTGGACGCCCGCCCCCAGGTCGGGGAGCAGGTCGACCGCCCACGCGGTCAGGGCGGCGGTGGCCGCCGACTGGCCCCGGCCCCGCGCCCACCGGTGGTGGTCTCCCGACCGGGCGAGCAGGGTCCAGGTGTCCGAGCCGGGCAGGTGGACCCCGGTCGGGAGACGTCCGGCCCCCGGGAGGCGGGCGATCAGGGACAACGCGCGGGTCAGCGCACGTGAGTCCAGACCCAGGTGCGTGCGCACGGGACGGCCCAGATCACGGGTGAGGGCGTGCTGGTCACTGAAGTCGGCCCGGAACAGGCGTCGCCTCCCCATCCCCGGCAGGACGAAGTCGCGCCCCCGGGTGAGGTTGGGGACGTGCTCCCCGGTGGCCGGATCAGTGAAGGAACGCCCCATCAGGCCCAACGTCCACGCCGTGGCGGCCCTGCCGTGTGCCTCCCCGGCCCCCAGCACCACCGCCAGGTCCAACGGGGCGGTGTCCGGGTGCGACGCGTGCAGGTCGGCGGCGAGCAGGTTGGTCAGGCCGGGCGCCAACCCCACGCTCAGCAGCACCGGCACCCGGAGTTCGAGGGCCTCCAGGCGTTCGACGTGGTCGGTGCTGGCGGTGGCGTCCACGAAGGCCGCTCCGTGGTCGGCCGCCACCTCCGCCAGGCGCGGATTCTCGTTGCCGGAGAGGTTGACCACCGCGTCGACCTCGGCGACCGCCGACCGGTAGTCGTCGAGTCCGGGGTGGGCGAGGTCCACCAGGACGTCGGCCCGGCGCGGGTCGCGCCCGGCGGTATGGCACCGGTGGCCTGCCTGGCGCAGTGCGGCGGTGGTCGGGGCCCCAACGGCCCCGTAGCCGCCCAGGACGAGTACGCGCATCTCCGCGATCCCTTCAATATTGAGTGACACTACATATATGTGAGCGAGGGTATGCGATGCTGTCGGGGCGCAGACGTCGCCCTCTGTCTGGGGAGATGCTGAATCCCTTGACGCTCTCCGCTAAGTTGGGTGGAGTAGTACTCCACCTACTTGAGGAGCGAGGTCATGGACACACCCGCCGACGGGCGCAGGGCGCGCTCCCTCGCCACCCGAGCGCGGGTGGCGAGCGCCGCCGCGCGTCTGTTCGTCGCGCACGGCTACGCCTCCACCAGCGTGCAGAGCATCGCGAGGGAGGCGGGCGTGGCGGCGCAGACGGTCTACAACACCTTCGGGACCAAGCCCTCGGTGCTCAAGGAGGCCCTGGACCAGGCGGTGGCCGGGGACGCCGAGCCCGTCGCCACCCTGGACCGGCCCTGGGTCCGGGCCGCCCTGGCCTCGGGGGACGCCCGTGAGCAGGTTCGTCTCCAGGTGGCGGGGACGGCGGCCGTCATGGAGCGGGTGGCACCCTTGGCGGAGGTCGTGCGCGGCGCGGCCGGTTCCGATCCCGACCTCGCCGCGCTGTGGGCCGCCAACGTCGATCAGCGCCGCGAGGTGCAGCGGGTCTTCGCGGGTGCTCTGGCCGCCCGTGGAGTCCTGCGCTCCGGCCTGGGCGTCGAGGAGGCGGCCGACACCGCGTTGGCGCTGCTCAGCCCCGAGGTGTTCACCCTGTACACGGTGCACTGCGGCTGGTCCGTGGGGCGGTGGACCGCGTGGGCGGCGGACACGGTCCTGCGCCAGCTCACTGACCTGGCCGACTGACGTACGGGCCCCGAGGCGGTTCGATCGCGTCCGCGCTCGCGCCGTCCGGCGCCGGTATCCGTCCGCCGGGTGGACGCGCTGGCCGTGGCGGGGAGCGGTGGCCGGGCGGGAGAACCGAGGGATGGTGTCTCAGCGGGGGAGCGTGGGGGTGGACCACCGGTCGGCCAGGCGCTGACCGGCCCGGACGAGTTCGGTGGGCGTCACCTCGGTGAGTTCGGTGTCGAAGGTGGCCAGGATGCCCGCGACGCCCGCCCACGACCACGCGCCGAGCGTGAGTCGGCAGTGGTGCGCGTCGATGTGTTCGGTCACCGAGCCGCCCGGGGCCCAGCGGGCCACGACGTCGGCGGGCAGGCGCAGGCGCGCGCTTCCCACACAGGGCCAGGCGGCGGGGACGTCGCCTCGGTCGTGGGTGGTCATGACGTACTGGGCGACGTCGCCGCCGGGCAGGGGGCGGGCGGTGAAGGGTCGTCGGGTCGGGCGGGGCCGGAGGCGGTCGACCCGGTGGATGCGCCACTGGTCGTCGGTGGGGTCGTAGGCGACCAGGTACCAGCGTGCGGCCCACACCACCAGGTGGTGGGGTTCGACGGGCCGGGCGGGGTGGAAGTCCGCCTCGCCGGGTTGGGCGCGTGAGCCGTCGGGGCGCAGGGTCTCGACGGAGAGCACGTGGTGGTGGCGTACGGCGGCGCCGACCGTGGTGAGTGTGCGCGGGTCGATGGGGGGTGTGGGGAACTCCCAGTAGTTCCGCAGGCGGGTCAGGCGCAGGTCCTCCATGGCGGCCCGTGTTCGGGCGGGCATGACCTGGGTGAGGGTGTCCAGTGCCCTGGCCGTGTCGTCGGCCAGGCCGAACACGGTGCTGGGTGCGGTCTGTAGGGCCACCGCGATCGCGAGGGCCTGGTCGTCGTCGAGCAGCAGCGGGGGGAGGGTGTGTCCCGTGCCGAGCCGGTAGCCGCCGTCGGGTCCGCGCACGGTGATGACCGGGTAGTCGAGTTGGCGCAGGGTCTCGATGTCGCGGCGGGTGGTGCGTTCGCTGACGCCGAGTCGGGTCGCGAGTTCGCTCAGGGACCACTGGTGTCGTGCCATGAGCAGGGAGAGCAACCGGAGTGCTCGTCGTGAGGTGGTGGCCACCGCATCATTATGGGCGGTGGTGGCCGTTCGGTGTCCACTACGTGGCCCATGCTCCTGGTGTCCGGGGTGGTCCCGGAGTGAACGGGGGTCGGCATGGTGCGGGTGGTTGTCGTCGGTGGCGGGATCGGGGGGTTGGCGTTGGCGGCCGGGCTGCGTCGTCGTGGGACGGACGTGGTGGTGTTCGAGCGGGACACCGACGTGGCGGCGACGGGCGGGTACCACATCACGTTGGATCCGAGGGCGCAGGAGGCGCTGCGGGGGTTGGTGGCGCCGGAGGTGTTCGAGCGGTTGCTGGCGTCGGCTTCGGGGGTGTGGCTGCGGGAGCGTGACGCGTTCTGGGACCGGCGGGGGCGCCTGTTGGGGCGGGGACCGGACCTGCGTGGTGACGGCAGTGTCGACGTCGACCGCATCACCCTGCGGACGCTGCTCGCGGAGGCGGCCGGTGGGGATCTGTGTCTGGGGCGATCCGTGGCCGAGGTGGGTTTCGACGAGGAGGGGGCGGCGCCCCGGGTGGTGTTGGAGGACGGTGCCGCGGTCTCCGGTGACGTGGTGGTCGGGGCGGACGGTACGCGTTCGTTGGTGGCCCGGTGTCTGGCTGGTGGACCCACGAACGTTCCGGCGGGTCTCGTCGGTTTCTCCGGTCGCACCTTGGCGTCGTCGCTGGGGCCGGGGGAGCGGCGGCGGTTGGGGGCGCGTTCGGGGCTGGCGATCGGGAGGCGTGGGTCGGCGCTCTACGTCGGGTTCCTGGATCCGGTCGGTAACGCCGCTCTGGATCGGCCGGGGTTGTGCGCGTCGGTGACCAGGGGTCCCACCTACGTGTGGGGGGCGATGTTCCCGGAGTCCGGTGCCACCGAGGCGTTGCGTGGCCTGCGGGGTGGGGAGCTGCGGTCGGCGTTGGTGGGTCTGTTCGTCGAGCGGGGGTGGAGTGAGCGCGTGTTGGAGGTCCTGGAGCGCGCCGATCCCCGTTCGGTGGCCGCGTTTCGGTTCCATGCCGCGTCCTCGCGGGCGCGGGAGCTCGCTCCGTGGCCGGCGGGTCCGGTGACGGCGCTGGGGGACGCGGTGCACGCCACCCCGCCCACCTCGGGGATGGGTGCCGGTGCCGCCATCCGGGACGCGGCGGGCCTGGTCGAGGAGCTGGGAGCGGTGGCGGCGGGGGAGCTCTCGCTGGTCCGGGCGGTCGGCCGGTTCGAGGAGGGGATGCGGGACCGGGGCGCTGAGGTGGTCGCCCGGGGAATGTCCACGGTCCGCGCGGTCCTGGCCGCCGACACGGTGCTGGGGGCGGCCGCGACCTCGGTCACCACTCCGCTGCTGGCGGCCACCACCCGGTTGCGGCACCGTCGTGGTGTGTGACCGGGGTGGCGTCGGGTCGGTCCCGGCGCCACCCCGGGTGCTCAGGCGCGGGTCATGGTGGAGGTGTAGCCGCCGCCTCCGGGGTAGGTCCAGGCGCCGGTGACGGTGGAGTCGTCGGCACTGAACGTGCCCTGGAAGTGGGCGGGGCTGCCCTTGGCTCCGGCCCAGATGGTCAGCTGGTCGCCGGTGAGTTCGTAGACGTAGTCGAAGGTGTTGCCGAGGGAGTCGTAGAACCGGGAGGCGACGTCGCCGCCGGTGGGTTCGCCGAACGGGCGCAGGTTGCCGATCACCTCCATGCCGGTGACGTCGTGTCCGTCCTGGGTGAGCTGGACGTGTTGGAGCAGGAAGAACCCGCCCGGCATCCACTCGTAGCGCACGGTGCCCTGGGCCTGTCCGCTGACGGTCCAGGTGCCGGTCAGCCGCTCCAGGGCGCGGACGTCGTCGGTGGGTGGGGTGGGGTCGTCGTAGGCGGTCACGGTGTCCTCTTTCGTGGGTGGGTGTTCGCCGGTACGTCGTGGCCGGGTCCGGTGTCTCGACGACCCGTGGATGTGCCCTGGGTCACATATGGAGAGCGTCGAGGTGGGGTCCGTGGTTCCGAGGTAGCTGGTGAACACCCACTGACCACGGAGGAAGAGATGGCCACCACCGTCACCACCGCGCCGACGACCGCGCGCCTGTTGTTCGCCGGAGCCGCCGCCGGACCGTTGTTCTTCGTCTCGGCCGGCGTGCAGATGCTCGTCCGGGAGGGCTTCGACCTCACCCGCCACCCGATCAGCCAGCTCGCGACCGGCGGCGCCGGCTGGGTGCAGGTGGCCACGTTCGTGCTGGCGGGCCTGGGTGTGACGGCCCTGGCGGCGGGGATCGCGCGCACCCTCACCGAGGGGAGGGGTCGGCGTGCCCTGCCCGTCCTGGTGGCGGTCTTCGGTCTCGGGTTGGTCGTGGCCGGGGTGTTTCCGATGGACCCGGAGTACGGGTTCCCGGTCGGCACCCCGGACGGGCCGGTCGCCCGGATGTCCTGGCACGGCGTGGTGCACTCCGGCGCGGCCGCCCTGGCCTTCACCGCGTTGGCCGTGGCCGCGCTGGTGCTGGCGCTGCGCCACGCGCGTCGTCGGGCTCCGGTTCCGGCCGTGCTGAGCGGGTTGGTCGCCCTGGTGCTGCTGCTGCCCGTGTCGCCGGAGCACACGAGTGTGCAGGTCGCCGTGAACGGCCTGTTCGCCTTCGGCTGGACGAGCGCGGTGGCCCTGTGGCTGCGCCGCTCCGTCTGAACCCGTCTAGGATCTGCGCACCGACCGAGAGGAACCCCGTGAAGTACCTGCTGTTGGGCTACACCCCCCGTGACTCCTGGGACGCCGAGAGCGCCCATACCCCCAGCCCCGAGGCGTTGGCCGCCTTCGCCGCCTACCAGGAGATCGAACGCGAGCTCGTCGGGTCCGGTGAGCTGGTCTCCAGCGAGGGGCTGGGGCATCCGGCCGTGAGCACCACGATCAGTCGGGACGGGACGGGGGTGCTGGCCACCGACGGCCCCTTCACCGAGCTCAAGGAGGTGTTGGCGAGCTTCGCCGTGATCGACGTGAGCGGGCACGAACGCGCCGTGGAGATCGCCTCCCGGATCGTGGAGGTGTTGGGGGAACCGATCGAGGTCCGCCCGATCATGGGCGCGGACTTCGCGGCGTGAGCCCCCATGGGAGGTGGACCCCACGATGAACCCCGACGTCGAGCGGGTGCTGCGCGAGGAGGCCCCGCAGGTGCTCGGCGCACTGGTGCGGCGGTTCGGCCGTTTCGACCTGGCCGAGGACGCGGTGCAGGAGGCCCTGCTGGCCGCCGACCGGAAGTGGGCGGACCAGGGGGTGCCCGAGGATCCGCGCTCCTGGCTGATCCGGGTCGGCTACCGCAGGATGGTCGACCTGCTGCGGTCGGAGCAGGCGCGGGCGCGGCGGGAGGAACGGGCCTCGGCGGCCGACGCCGACCTGCTCGATCCGGGGCGTCGTGCGGCGGTCCCGGGCGGTGACGACAGTCTGGCGCTGTTGTTGCTGTGCGCTCACCCCGCGATGAACACGGCGTCCCAGGTGGCGTTGACGCTGCGTGCGGTGGGTGGTCTGACGACGGCGGAGATCGCGCGCGCCCATGGGGTGGGTGAGGCGACGATGGGGACGCGGATCAGCAGGGCGAAGCAGCGGTTGGTGCGGGCGGGGGCGCGGTTCGCCCCGCCGGTGGACGCGGAGGACCGGGCGGCGCGCACGGCCGTGGTCATGCGTGTGCTGTACCTGGTCTTCAACGAGGGGTACACGGCCTCGGCCGGTGAGGAGCTTTCGCGGGTGGACCTGACCTCGGAGGCGGTTCGGTTGGCGCGGATGTTGCACGCGTCGTTGCCCGGGGACGCCGAGGTGACGGGGTTGTTGGCGCTGATGTTGTTGACGGGGGCGCGTGGTGCGTCGCGGGTGGGGGCCGACGGGGCCCTGGTGTCGTGGGAGGAACGGGACCGGTCCTCGTGGGACGCGGAGGCGATCGCGGAGGGCACCGCGCTGATCGACGGGGTGTGGAACCAGCGGGAGGCGGGCCCGTACCAGGTGCAGGCGGCCATCGCGGCCGTGCACGCCGCGGCCGGCGCGGAGGGGGAGACGGACTGGGTCCAGATCGCCGTGCTGTACCTGTGGTTGGAGCGGTTGATGCCGACGGCGCCGGTGCGGTTGAGCCGGGTGGTGGCGGTCTCCCGTGCCTATGGGGCGGAGCGGGGGTTGGCACTGTTGGACGACCTGGAGGGCCGTCACGGGATGCGGGGGGATCCGTTGGTCGCCAGGCGTGAGCGGATCGTGCGTGCCCATCTACTGGAGCGGACCGGTCGGGTGCGGGCGGCCGCGGATCTGTTCCGGGAGGCCGCTGACCTGGGGGCCAATCGGGTGGAGGAGCGGTACCTGAGGGGGCGCGCCGATCTTCTGGGGTGAGGGCCGGGCACCGTCGACCGTGGTGCCCGGCCCCCGCGGTCGGGGTCTCAGGCGGTGAGATTGAGGACGAAGTCGAACTCGGCGAGCTGTCCGGTGCCGTCGTTGGTGACGTTCATCAGCAGGCGGGGGTCGAAGAGCATGTCGGTGCCGTTGCGCGGTTCGCCCGGGAAGTAGAGCTGGGTGGTGAGCACCGGCTGGTGGGGGGGCCTGGACCTTGACGTGCAGGTGGCGGGTGCGGCCCGGGTAGAGGCCCGGGACGATGGTGGTGAGGGTGAAGGCGCCCTGGGCGTCGGTGAACTGGTGGCCCCGGTAGTCGTAGCCGACGTTGTCGTAGCCTCCGGCGTCGTCGGCCTGCCAGAAGTCGAGCAGGGCGCCGGGGACGGGTCGGCAGTCGCGGGTGAACACGTAACCGGACACGGCCAGGGCGAGTCCGGGGTGACCGGGCACGACCAGGTCGGTGCGCTGCGGGGAGTTCGGTTTGAAGTAGGGGCCCTCCATCTGCGGGGGTGTGGGGTCGTCGCCGTCGTCGCACTGGGGGGTGGGGGCCAGGGTGCGGCCGTGTTCGGCGGCTTCGCGCGCCAGTGTGGGTGTGGCGGTGGACAGCAGCGCGGCGGCGGGGGCCGCGACCAGGGCGGCTCTGAGCAGGCTCTTGCGGGTGGGGCCGTCCTGGTCGGGGTGGTTGTCGCTCTGGACCATGGGGGGGTGCTCCTCGTGGGGGAAGGGAGGCGGGGGTGTGGCCGCACCTCCCTGCGGGTGAGCACGAGATTACGGTCCGTTCCGTGGGTGGGCGATGGACGGATCTCGGGGGGCGTGGTGTGTTTCTCAGGAGGTGGTGGGGGAGCCGTGGCGGAACCGTCCGGGGGTGGTGCCGGTCTCGCGGCGGAAGAACCGGCAGAAGTAGGCGGGGTCGTGGAAGCCGACGGTGCGGGCGATGGCGGCCACGGTGAGGTCGGTGCCGATCAGGAGCCGTTGGGCTTCCAGGGTGCGCGCGCCGCGCAGGAGTTCCCCGGGGGTGCGTCCGGTGGCGTGTTTGACCGCGTCGGCCAGGTGGCCGGGGGTCACTCCGAGGTGGGTGGCGGCCTGGGCCACGGTCATCCCGGCGGTGGTGTCGGGGCGGTCGAGCAGGCGCAGGAAGCGTTCCCCGAGGGCGTCGGTGCCGGGGAGCGTGGGCCGGGGGTCGCGGTCGTAGGCGCGGGCGGTGCGGGTGAGGAGGATGTGCAGGTAGGCGCGCAGGATGGAGGCCATGCCGGGGCGGCGGGCGCGGAACTCGTCCAGCATCTCGTCGAGGAGGGCGCTGGTCTGCGCGGCGGTCTCGGCGGTGGGGGTGTGCCAGGGGCGTTCGGCGGCCAGGCGGCGGAGGAGTTCGCGGTCCTGGGGGCGGTCCAGGAGGAAGGCGTCCTCCAGGAGCAGGACGTGGCCCTCCACGCCGTGGGCGCGGCCCCAGTGGTGGACCTGCCCGGCGGTGAGGATGCCGAGGTTGGGTGGGGTGATGGGCCATCGGCGCAGGTCGATGACGTGTTCGCCGGTGCCGGCGGTGACGTGGACGATCTCGTGGAAGGTGTGGCGGTGGGGGAAGGCCGCTCGGGACAGCGGGCCGATGGAGTCGAAGGTCCCGATGGCGAAGGGCAGGTGCCGCGGGGCGGGGACCTCCAGCCGGTGGAGTTCCAGGGGGGAGGCGGGGCGCATGGGCGCTCCCTACCCGGGTGCGGGGCCGCTACTCCGCGGAAACCGGTTGTCCGGGAGATGGAGGGGTGGCTAGGTTGGTGCCTCCCCTACGTGAGGACCGTGCGTACATGACGCCCCCCGCTCTTTGATCTGACTCATTCGCGCATCGCTGGCCGACGGTGACGTCGGCTCTGTTTCCTGTGCCTTCCGTCAGATCTTCAGAGAGATCATGTCCTCACATCTTCACAACGTGCTGCCCTGGGTCGTGCGGCGCTCCCGCCTGCCCCTGATCGCCCTGCCGTGCGTGGCCTGTCCGAGTACGCGTGCCACCACGGGTGCGGGCAGGTTCCGTGTCAACGCCAACGGCAAGCTCCTCGACGTGTGGCTGCTGGTCAACTGCGTGGCCTGTGACCGTACGGGCAAACTGACCGTCCACGACCGTGTTCCGGTGCGTTCGCTGGCGCCGGAACTCCTGGCTGGGTACACGGTCAACGCGTCGGCCCTGGTGGCCGCGGTCCTGTTGGATCCGTCGTTCGCCCGCCTCAACCGGTTCACGCTGGTGTGGGAGGGCTGCTGGGAGCTGTGCGCCCCGAAGCCACCCGAGTGTCCCTGGCCCCCGCGGTTCGAGGTCGTCTTCGAGGATCCGGTGCCGGTCCGTCCCGAACGGCTCCTGGCACACGGGTTGGGCCTCAGCCGAAGCGAGGTGGCGCGTCGGGTCGAGGCCGACGTGCCACTGAACCGGCGGACCGCACGAGGGTTCTCCTTCGTGCTGGTCTGACCGGCGCACCGCGGGGCGTCGGGAGGGAACCGTGTGGTGTTCCCTCCCGGCCCTCGCTGGCCGGTCCGACGGCCCCCGTGACACGTGTCCCTGCCGTCCGGTGGTGGGCGAGGGCGGCCAGTGACGTGCGCTGTACACGGGCGGGGATTCGTGGCATCCTCGGAATTGGGCACTTGCCCAAGGCAATCGTCCAAAACGGATGCCCGCACTGAGGAAGAAGGGGTCGGGATGAGTACGAAACGGGGCCGACAGGTGCGCGAGCGCCTGCTCGGCGCGGCCAGCGCACTGATCGCGGAGGTCGGCTGGGGCGCGGTGAGCACACGGACGCTGGCCGAGCGCGCCGGGGTCGGTCCGGGGCTGGTGCACTACCACTACCCCTCGTTGAACGCCCTGCTCAACGAGGCCGCCCTGGCCACGATGGGTGCCGTGGCCGAGCGGACCGCCGAGCGGCTACAGGGGACCGGTCCCGATGAGGGGCTGGAGATGATGTTGGCGGCGCTGGACGTCTACCCCGGCGACGACCCCGTCTCCGCCCTGTTCGTCGAGGCCTACCTCGCCGCCGGGCGTGACGAGGAGCTGCGCCGGGGCATCACCGCACTCCTGGAACGCTTCCGCGCCCCGCTCACCGACTGGCTGCGGGCGGGCGGGGTCCCCGACCCCGAGGCCACCGCCCGGGTACTGGCCTCGGCCTTGGACGGCGTCATGCTGCACCGGACGCTGGATCCGCGCCTGGACGCCGAGGCGGTGGGCCCGGTCCTGCGCCGTCTGTTGGTCCCCGCCCCCGTGAGCACCGGGGAGGGCGCGTGAACGGCGTGCGCGGGCGCGCGGTCATCGTGGGCGCCGGGATCGCCGGGTTGGCCCTGGCCCAGCGCCTGGACCGGCACGGGTGGCGCGTGGTCGTGGTGGAGCGGGCGCCGGGCCCGCGACCGCAGGGGTACATGATCGACTTCTTCGGCCCGGGCTACGACGCCGCCGAGCGGATGGGGTTGGGGCCCCGTCTGCGCGAACTGGGCCACCACTTCACCGAGGCCTCCCTCGTGGACGAGCGCGGTCGTCAGCGCGCCGCGGTCAGCTTCGCGCGCTTCGCCGAGGCCCTGGGCGGGGAGCTGGTCTCGATCATGCGCCCCGACCTGGAACGGGCCCTGCGGGAGTCGCTGCCCTCCCGGGTGGAGGTGCGCCACTCCACCTCCCCCGAGGCGGTCACCGATGACGGGGAGGTGGTGCGGGTGCGTCTGACCGGCGGTGAGGTGCTGGAGGCGGACCTGTTGGTGGGCGCGGACGGCATCCACTCCACCGTGCGGCGGCTGGTCTTCGGTGAGGAGGAGGGGTACCTGCGGCACCTGGGCTTCCACACCGGTGCGTTCACCTTCGAGGACTCCCGTGTGCACGCGGCGACCCGTGGGAGCTTCCGGCTCACCGACAGCCTGGGGGCGCAGATGGGGCTGTACGCGTTGGAGGGGGACCGGGTGGCGGCCTTCACCGTGCACCGCAGCCGGGACACCCGCCTGCCCCGGGACCCCAGGGAGGCGTTGCGCGCGGCGTGCTCGGGGCTGGGCTGGGTGGTTCCGCGCGCGTTGGAGCTGTGCCCGGAGCCCGGGAAGGTGTACTACGACCACGTCGCCCAGGTGGAGATGGACCGGTGGAGCCGGGGGCGCACGGTGCTGGTGGGTGACGCGTGTCAGGCGGTGTCGTTGCTCGCGGGCCAGGGCGCCTCGATGGGGGTGGGCGGGTCCTACGTGTTGGGGGAGGAGTTGGCCCGGGCGGACAGTGTCGGTGAGGGGCTGGATCGCTACGAACGGCGTTGGCGTCCGGTCGTGGAGGAGCGCCAGCGCACCGCCCGTTCGGGGACGTCCTGGTTCCTGCCGACCACCGCCGGGCGGCTGCGTGCGCGCCGGATGTTCCTGCGCCTGTCCGCGCTGCCGGGCGTGGACCGGCTGGTGGCGACCTCCCTGTCGGGCAAGCCCACCCGGGTGGTGAAGGACCTGGTGCCGCTGGACGCCGAGGGGGACTGAGGGCCGTCTGGGACTCCACGGTGTTCCGGGGTGGCGTGGCGCGGGGGTGCCGGTGGCGTCACCGTGGTGGCCCTCGGGCCGCGGTAGCCGCCACGGTCGGCCGGTTCGGGACCGGCCGACCGTGGCGGGAGTCCGGGTCACCGTCGTCCGAAGGGCCGCTCCCGCACCGGGGCGGCGACGTGGCGGTCGCCGTTGAGCCACTCCTGGGTGTCGGCGTTGAGGTCGTGCGGGTATCCCGGCGTGTGGTCGGCCAGCGCGTCCAGCTCCGCCATGGTCTCCGGCGGCAGACCCAGGTCGAGGGCGCCGAGACTGTCCCGGAGCTGTTCGGTGCGGCTGGCGCCCAGGATGGGGTGGATGCGCGGTGAACGGTGCAGGGCCCAGGCTGTGGCCACCTGGGCGGGGGTGGCGCCCAGTTCCTGGGCGGTGCGGCGCAGGAGGCGCGCGGCCCGGTGCTGGCGTTCGGTGACGGTGTCCGGGTCGACCCGGACCGAACCCGGGGCGGCACGGGGGGTGTCGGTGTAGCGGCCCGAGAGCACCCCGGCGGCCAGGCCGTTGTAGGTGGCCACGCTGAGTCCGTGGGCACGGGCCAGGGGCAGCAGGTCGCGTTCGATGTCGCGGTGGAGCGGGTTGTAGGGCACCTGGAGGGCCACGAACGGGGTCCACCCGTGGTGGCGGGCCAGGGTGTTGGCCTCGGCCACGACCCAGGCGGGCATGTTGGAGGCGCCCGTGTACAGGACCTTGCCCGCGCGCACGGCGTCGTCCAGGGCGCGCATGGTCTCCTCAAGGGGGGTGTACTCGTCCCAGGTGTGCACCCACAGCAGGTCGACGTGGTCGGTGCGCAGGTGGCGCAGGCTCCGTTCGAGTGAGCGGGTGAGGTTGCGGCGGTGACTGCCGCCGGAGTTGGCGTCGCTCGGGTCCCGGGGCAGGGTGAACTTGGTGGAGAGCACGAAGCGGTCGCGGCGCCCCTGGAGGAGTCCTCCCAGGAGCTGTTCGCTGTCGCCGTAGGCGGAGGCGGTGTCGATGAGGTTGCCGCCCGCGTCCTGGTAGAGGTCGACCGTGCGGCGGCTCTCTTCGGGGTCGGTGAAGGTCATGGTGCCCAGGAGAAGCTGGGAGACGCGTAGCCCCGAGGGGCCCAGGAGTTGGTGGCGCATGGGAAGAGTGTGCGCCGTGCGCGGGGCGGGAGGGAGACCGTGGTGATCCTGGCCCCGGCAGGGCCAGGATCGGAGAGGGGGCGCGCTCCTAGACTCGGCGTATGGATGACGGTGAGATGGGTGCGTTCCTTCGTGAGTGCCGGGAGGCGACCCCTCCTGGACGGGTGGGTCTGCCGGTGGGTCGGCGCCGCCGCACCCCGGGGTTGCGCCGGGAGGAGCTGGCCACCGTTGCGGGGGTGAGCGTGGACTACCTGACCCGTCTGGAGCAGGGGCGCGACCGCAACCCCTCGCCGCAGGTGCTGGTGGCGTTGGCGGACGCGATGGGGTTGTCGGTGGGAGCCCGTGTGCGCCTGCGCAACCTGTCGAAGGCGGCCTCCGGCGCGGGTGCGCTGTGCCCGGGCGGGATGCCGCCGGAGCGGGGGGTGCGGGCGAGCACGCGGGCGATGTTGGAGCGGTTGGAGCCCGCCCCGGCGGCGTTGTTCAACCGGTTGGGGGAGGTGCTCGCGTACACGGCGGGGTACGAGCGCCTGATGGGGCCGCTGGGGTTGTTGGACGTGGAGGGTGACCAGCCCGCGAACCGGGTGTGGTTCGTCTTCGCTGACGACCGGGCCCGGCTGGCGTACCCGGACTGGGAGAGTGTGGCCGACGCGCGGTTGGCGGAGCTGCGGGCGGAGGCCGCCCCCGACGATCCGCACCTGGCACACCTGGTGGAGGAGTTGGAGATCGTGGGTGGGGCTCCCTTCACCGATCGGCTGGCGGCCCCGGCGTCGGTGCCGTCGAGCACGGGGGTGGAGCGGCTGGCGCATCCGGTGGCGGGTGAGGTGCGTCTGTCGTACGAGCGGTGGGACACCGAAGGGCAGTACCTGGTGGTGTACCTGCCCGCCGACGAGGTGTCGGCGGCGGCGTTGGACCGCCTCGACCACGTGCCGCTGCGTGTGGTGGGCGGGTGAGTCCGGAGGGTCGTACAGCTCGTTGACGACGACCGACCGGACGGGCGCACGGTGATCCGGGGCCTCCTGGGCGAGGACGCCGAGCGTGTGCCCGGTGGCGTCGGCGGCCCGGGTGGGAGCGGGCTCGTCCGGGTCCGGTGGGGCGTGCGCACCGGGGCGCCGCCTCACCACCGCCGGAGGGGACCCGTGGTCTCAGGGAGTCCGGGGCCGGGGCGCCTTGAGGCCGTGGGTGGCGGCGTACTCCCGGGCCAACCAGGGGGCGAGGTCCTCGATGAGCTCGCGCAGGTGGTCGGGGTCGGCGCTGGGGTTACGGGCGGTGTGGGCGGCGGCGCGCATCTGCCGGTGGCGGTCGGGGTGGTAGTGGCCGAAGACGTCCGCCGCCAGGGTGAGGTCGCTGGTCCATCCGCCCCAGGACGGCATGACCAGGGTGAGTCCGGTGCGGGCGAGTCGGCGGGCCACGCCCCGGCTCAGGGCGCGGAGGTCGTCGTCGGTGGTGGCCTCGGCCAGTCGGGTGCGCCAGCGGGGCCGGGTCAGGTGCAGGTCGCCGTTGGTCTCGCGGGCCAGGAGGCTGGTGGGTCGGTACCGGGGGAGCCGTTCGCCCAGGTCGGGGCCGGTCAGAGGGGTGCACAGGCAGGCCACGAAGAACCCGGCGTCGTGCCGTTCGAGCGCGCTGGTCAGGCGGGGAACCCCGTCCAGGAGGATCCCGCCGCCGTTGACCTGGGGGAAGTCGGCGTCGATCTCCTCCTGGAGCGCGCGGGCCCGGTCGTGGTCGGTGGGGTCGGGGGCGGCGTGCAGGGCCACCAGGGCGTCCAGGTCCGAGACGCCGGGGACGGCGGTGCCCCGGGGGATGCTGCCGTACAGGTAGGCGCTGTGCATGCGGGCACCGAAGACCTCGTGGAGTCGGGTGCGCAGGGTCGCGACCACGGGGGTGAAGGCGGCGGGAACGCGGTCCGGGGAGCCTTCGCGGGCGATGGTGCCGTCGGGGCGGAGCCCCCGGACGGGGGGCGGCGGTGTCACGGTGGGGGCTCCGGGTCAGGTCAGCGGGTGCCAGGCCCACATGTTGGGTTCGAGGTAGGTGCCGCGGTCGGCGGCCAGGTCGATGGTGACGGGGGCCAGGGCCTCGTCCACGATGTGGCGACCGCTGCCGGGGAAGTCCATCCCGGCCCACTGGCGCCACTGGGCGACGGTGCCCTCCACGCGCATCGACTTCTCGCAGGGGTGGAGCAGGTGCGCGCCCAGGCGTTGGTGGGTGCGGAGCCAGGGGTCCGTGGCCAGCCCGTCGGCCTCGCGGGTCCAGCTGGCGTACTCCGCCATGGGGATCAGCGGGTACCGGTGTTTGAGGGTGGGGCGCAGGGGTGCGGCCAGGGCGGTCAGTCCGTGTTCGGCGGCGTTGTCGCGCAGGGCCTGGGCCATGAGGGCGCTGACCCCGGCGCCCTGGTGGTGGATGGAGACCGCGATGTACAGGGCGGAGGCGATGGTGGGCGCGCGTCCGGCGTCCCTGTCCGCGAAGGCCTGTTCGAGGGCCCAGGCGAACCCCTCGTCGGGAAGTTCGTCGGGGGTGCCGTGCCAGGCCAGGGGGACGCTGTTGGCCCGGGCGATGACCTCGTCGCCGCGAACGAGGGCGAGCTGGTACTCGGCGAACTCCCGGGCCAGGCGGCCCCAGTACCTGTGGGCGACGGTGTCGTGGAACATCACCTCCGGGCCGGGGTTGAGCTCGGGGCGTTCCAGGACCTCGACGAGGTCGGGGCGCTGGGCCAGGGTCACGATCGGCATGCGTGCATCGTGGCAGGGCGCCGCTGGTGGGGCAAGCGGATTATCGCCGGTCAGGGGGGTGGGTCGGGGGTTCGGTAGTGCTGGCACCACTGCGGGAGGTGGGTGGGAGTGGACCCGCAAGAGGGTGTCAGCGTCATCGTCCCCGTCGTACCTACGGTTCTAGCGTTGGGTGTGTCAGAAAGCCTGGTGTACGAGGAACCTCGGGGAGAGCCATGATCGCGGCGGGCCCATCCACCATCCCGGCCCCGGAGCCGTTGCGGTACGAGCGGGCCCGGGGGTACGGGGTTCGTCTGTTGGCCTGCGACGGGACCGAGGACGGGCGGATCGTGGAGGAGTTGGGGGACGCGGCCACCGCGGACCACGTCGCGGTCCTGGTGCCGGGCAACGACAACTACCTGGGCAACTACTTCAACCAGAAGCGTGCGACGCGGCCGCGCGCCAACGGGGAGACCCTGTTGCGCACGATGCGTGAGGTGGCGCCGGGGGAGCGTGTGGCGGTGGTGGTGTGGGTGGGGTACCGCACCCCGCGCGGGTTCGGGGAGGCGGTCTCGCGTCGCCCGGCGATCGAGGGTGCGGCGGACCTGGTGCGGTTGACCCGGTTCCTGCCCGGCTCTGCGCGCGTGACGCTGGTGGGGCACAGTTACGGCACGGTGGTGTGCGGTCTGGCCCTGGGACAGGGGCGGGTCGGTGACTGCGTGGCGCTGGGCAGCCCGGGTATGGGGACGCGTTCGCGCGAGGAGCTGGGCTTCTCGGGGAACCTGTGGGCGGCGCGGGGCCCCAACGACTGGATCAGGTTCTTCCCCCGGGGGCACGTGGGCGAGATGGGGCACGGGCCCTCACCGATGCGGCGCGGGTACGGGGCGCGCGTGTTCGAGACCGGGGACATCCCGGGGCACTGCTCGTACTACCGGTCGGGCAGCGAGTCGGTGCGCAACATCGCCCGGATCGCGGTGGGCCGGTACGAGGAGGTGACGCCCGTGGCGGTGCCTCGGCCGCCTCGGCCGCGTGAGGAGCGGGTGGCCGAGGCGGTGGTCTCGTGAACGGTGGACCGGTGATCCTGGCCGAGGGGCTGCGCAAGCTCTACCCGGGAGGCGGGGTGGCGCTGGACGGGGTGGACCTGGCGGTGGAGCCGGGCACCGTGCACGGGTTGTTGGGGCCCAACGGCGCGGGAAAGACGACGTCGGTGCGGGTGCTGGCGACCCTCCTGGGGTTCGACGGGGGCCGGGCCCGGGTGGCCGGGGCCGACGTCGCCTCGCAGGCCCGGCTGGTGCGTTCGCGGATCGGGTTCGTGGGGCAGTACGCGGCGGTGGACGAGATCCTCAGCGGGCGCCGCAACCTGGAGATGTTCGGTCGGCTCTACCACCTGGGGCGGCGGCGGTCGCGCGAGCGGGCCGCGGAACTGCTGGAGCGGTTCGACCTGACCGGGGCGGCCGACCGTTCGGTGCGTACGTACTCGGGTGGGATGCGCCGCCGGTTGGATCTGGCGGCGGGGTTGGTGCTGGATCCCCGTGTGCTGTTCCTGGACGAGCCCACGACCGGCCTGGACCCGCGCAGCCGGGCCGAGGTGTGGCGGGCGGTGCGGGAGCTGGTGGCGGGGGGTACGACGGTGCTGCTGACCACCCAGTACCTGGAGGAGGCCGACCGGTTGGCTGACCGGGTGTCGGTGCTGGACCGGGGACGGGTGATCGCTGAGGGCGGCCCGGAGGAGCTGAAGGCGCGGGTGGGCGGCGGCCGGGTGGAGGTCGTGGTGGCCGACGCCGAGGAGCTGCCGGTGGCGGTGGAGGTGCTGGGCCGGATGGCCGGGGCGCCGCCGGAGGTGGATCGGGACGCGTTGCGGGTGAGCGCCCCGGTGTGCGGGGGCGGTGCGGCGTTGACCAAGGTGGTGCGGGCTCTGGACGAGGCCGGGTTGGACGTGGAGGACATCGCGTTGCGGCGGCCGACGTTGGACGACGTGTTCCTGGGGCTGACCGGGCAGCACGGTGCGGGTGTCCGAGATGTGGAAGGGCGCGGAGCGGCGGAGGGGCGGTGATGACCGTGACGGGTACGGAGCGGGTCGCGGATCCGGTGCCGGTGGAGCGTGGACCCCGTGGGCCGCGTGCCTGGGCGGGGCGTGCGGGATGGGCGGTGGCCGATGCCGCCGTCGTGGCGCGCCGCTACCTGGCTCATCTGGTGTACAAGCCCGACGAGGTGGTCGGGACGCTGATGATCCCGGTGCTGGCGGTGCTGCTGTTCGGTTTCGTCTTCGGGGAGGCGATGGGCGCGGCCATGGGGGTGGGCGGTGAGGACTACCGCGACTTCCTGATGCCGGGGCTGTTCGCGCTGACGATGGCGTTCGGGATCGGGAACACGACGATCGCGGTGGTCACGGATGTGGGCCGGGGCGTGGTGGACCGGTTCCGGACGCTGCCGATGGCGCCCTCGGCGTTGTTGGTGGGACGGAGCATGGCCGACGTGGTCTCGGCTCTGGTGGACCTGGCGGTCCTCGTGGGGATGGGGCTGCTGGTCGGGTGGCAGTGGCACAACGGTCTGGGACCGGCGTTGGCGGCTCTGGGGTTGTTGTTGCTGCTGAGGTTGGCGTTCACGTGGATCGGGATCTACCTGGGGTTGCTGGTGCGCGGTCCCGAGGCGGCGATGAAGTTCTTCTCGCTGGTGTTCCCGTTGGCGATGGTGGCGGAGACGTTCGTGCCCACGGAGGTGATTCCGGCGTGGTTGGCTCCGGTGGCGGAGTGGAACCCGCTGTCGGCGACGGTGCTGGCCTGCCGTGAGCTGTTCGGGAACACCGCGGTGGTGAGTGAGTCGTGGGTGGCGCAGAACGCGTTGCTGATGGCGGTGGTGTGGCCGCTGGTGTTGATGGCGGTGTTCGTTCCGTTGGCGTCGCGGCGCTACCGGAAGCTGGGCCGCTGAACCCGTTCCGGTGTCGGAGGTGCGCGCGGGGGCGCGCACCCCCCTTTCTCTTCGGGGTTGGCGGTGCACCCGGTGCGCGTCGGTGTTCCGGAGGGCGGGATGTGGGTCGGAGTGAGAGTGTCCGGACGCCGGTCCGTGACGTTGGGGGTGGCGGAGCGACATCGTGCGGCCCGGTTGGGGAGGGGCCGGTGGCGCGGACGGGGTTCACGTGTGGGTGGACAGGTGGTCCTCCAGCTGGGCGGCCCCGGCCAGGAGCGCGCGTCCTCGTGCGTCGAGCCGCCGGTGCCATCCGCCCAGGGTCTCCTCCAGGGGTTGGAGGCCTCCGGCCGAGCGCACCTGGTCGATGAGCGGGGCGATCTGTCCCAGCGGGTGGCCGCCGCGCCGGAGTTGGTGGACCAGCTGGGCGTCGCGTACGGCGGCGGTGTCGTAGACCCGGTAGCCGGTCCGGGGGTCGCGGCCCGGGCGGACCAGTCCGGCCCGCTCCCACTTGCGCAGGGTGGCCGGTCGGATACCGAGGCGCTCCGCGAGCGGCCCGATGAAGGTGGCCCGGGGCTCGGGGGCCGTGGGGGTGAGCCCGGAGAGCACCGTGGTGGTCGGTCGGGGGGCCGCGGCGCGGTGGGCGTCCAGGTCGCGGAGCGCGTTCCGGACGGCGGTGAGGGTCCGGCGGTCGTCGAGGAGCTGGGCGTGGCTCAGGTCGATCTGGTGCAGGGCCTCCTCCACCCTGCCGTGGTTGACCGCCCGCATGATCTCCGCCGCCCGCTGGTGGCCGTGGCCGGGGAGCAGGGCCAGGAACGCGCGCAGGGCCGAGGCGTGCGGTGGGGTGTAGGTCCGGTATCCGTGGGGGGAGCGTTCGGCGGGCGGGAGGATGCCCTGCGCCTCGTAGTTCCTGACCGCCTGGGTGGAGAGGCCGTGCCGACGTGCCAGGTCGATCGGTCTCAGACGCACCCCGGTTTGAAGCTTCTCCGCCATATTCTCGATGCTAGCTCAGCAAAGTCTCCACCGGTGGTTCAGCGATAGCGTCGAAGGTATGGCTACGCACATGAAGGACACCGTCCACGAGTTCGGAGCGGCCTCGGTCATGGGGCTGCTCTCCGAACGGCCGCGCGTGCTCGCCCTGGGCGAGCCCACCCATGACGACGGCACACTGCTCTGGGCGCGCAACGACCTGTTCCGAGAACTCGTGGAACAGGAGGGGTACCGGACCATCGCCGTGGAGAGCGACTGCCTCAAGGGGCTGGTCGTGGACGAGTACGTCACCTCGGGCCACGGGACACTCGACGAGGTCATGGAGCGCGGGTTCAGCCACGGGTTCGGCGCCTACACCGCCAACCGTGCGCTGGTGCGGTGGATGCGCGCGTACAACGAGGGGCGTCCCGCCGGTGACCGTCTGCGCTTCGCCGGGTTCGACGGTCCGTTGGAGATCTCCGGGGCGGAGAGCCCCCGGCAGGCCCTGAGCGCCCTGTACGACTACCTCGCTGAGCAGGTCGAGGAGGAGATGCTGCCCTGTGCCGCCGGAACCCTCGACCGGCTGCTCGGCGCGGACGGGCCGTGGGCCGACCCGGAGACGATGATGGACCCGGCGCGGTCGGTGGGGCGGTCGGCCGAGGCCGGTGCGCTGCGGTTGATCGCCGACGACCTCGTCGCGTTGCTGGACGCGCAGGCTCCGTACCTGCTGGAGGCGACCTCGCGCGCGGAACTGGAGCAGGCCGGGCTGTACGGGCGCACCGCCGTGGGGTTGTTGCGCTACCACCACTGGCTGGCCGACACCTCAGCCGCGCGCGTCAACCGGCTGTTGGGGGTGCGGGACCAGATGATGGCGCACAACCTCCTGGCCCTGGCCGAGCGCGGACCGGTGCTGGTGCACGCGCACAACTCCCACCTGCAACGGGAGCGGAGTTCGATGCGGATGTGGCAGGGGCTGATGGAGTGGTGGAGCGCGGGCGCGCTGGTGGCGGCTCGACTGGGCCGTGACTACGCGTTCCTGCCCACCGCGTTGGGCGCGCTGCGCCACCACGGAGTCGGGGAGCCGCCTGCGGGGAGTGTGGAGGGGGCGTTGTACGCGCTGGGTTCGGAGCGGTGTGTGGTGGACGCCGCCGGGTTGGCGCGGGTGCTGGGTGAGGGCGGAGCCGAGCCCCGGGTGTCGCCGTGGTTCGGGTACGCCGCGTTGGATCCCGCGCACCTGGCGGGCGGTGACGGTCTGGTGTTCGTCCGGGAGGTCACCCCGTCGGAGGGCGCGGGCGGTGGGGAGCCTTCCGACGGGTAGGCGCGCCACGGGGTGCCGGTCGCGCCTACCCGTGGTGGCCGTGGGCGGGTCCCAGTGCGCGTCTGCTCAGGCGCGGGCCAGGTACTCGGCGAAGGTGGTGCGTCCCACGGCGTGCTCCGGGGTCAGGTGGGCTCCGGCGCGGTAGGCGGCGAAGATCGCTCCGGGCAGGCGCAGCGGAAGCAGGCGGCGCTCGGTGCCGGTGGCGTCCAGGTAGGCGCGGGCCAGGTCGTGGAAGGACTCCACCCGGGGTCCGCCCAGGTCGGGGACGCGTCCGGCGGGTTCCTCCTGGGCCAGGCGGGCCAGACGGAGGGCGACCTCGGCGGGGTCGACGGGCTGGACGTCGACGTCGGGGTAGGGCATCACGGGCATGCGGGCGGCGTGGGCGCAGACCGCGGCGACGAGCTGGTGGAACTGGGTGGCGCGCAGGACGGTCACGCCCAGGCCGGAGGCGAGCAGGGCCTCCTCGATGGTGTGCTTGGTCCGGTAGTAGCCCAGGGGGACCTGGTCGCAGCCGACGATGGAGACGTAGACCAGGTGGGTGACGCCGTTGGCCCTGGCGGCGCGCAGGAGGTGGGTGGCGGCCGGGATGTCGCCGCCGCTGGGGGTGCTGGCGCAGTGCACGACGGTGTCGACGCCGGTCAGGGCGGAGTCGAGTCCGTCTCCGGTGCGCAGGTCGACGGCGTGGGCGTTGGTGTCCTGGGGGTCGGGGTGGCGGCTGAGCGTGAGGATCCGGTGGTCGGTCTCGCGCAGTCGTTCCACCAGGGGTGTGCCGAGGGTTCCGGTGGCGCCGGTGACCAGGATCGTGCTCATGTGCCCACCTCCGCGGCCGTTGGCGTGTGTCCGAGGCGTCGGAGGTCCAAGCTAACACCGCACTGGTCCGCCTTTGGGGAGGTTTGATGGGATTTCGTGCTGCTTTGCCGAGGCATGGTGTGGGGGAACGTGCCTGTTCATCCTGGTACGCGAGTGAATCCTGGGATGGGGCGTCCGGTTAGAGTGCTGGGCAGCGTCGGCGCAGTGAGCGCCGCCACACAGGGTGAAGGAGGGGTCCCATGCCGGGGGTCGTCGAGGAGCTGGTGGCCGCGATCGGGACCGAACAGGTGGTCACCGATCCCGCCGTGATGGAGGGCTACTCGCATGACGAGGCCGAGTGGGCGCCCTACGGTGCTCCGGCGGCGGTGGTCCGGCCCCGGGACACCTCCGACGTCGCGGAGGTGGTGCGGATCTGCGCGCGCGGCGGGGTCGCGGTGGTCGGGCGCGGCGCCGGAACCGGGTTGTCGGGGGCGGCCAACTCCGGCCGGGGGTGGGTGGTGGTCTCCTTCGAGCGGATGAACCGGGTGCTGGAGGTGGACACCGTCCAGCAGACGGCCACGGTCCAGCCGGGCGTGGTCAACGACGACCTGCGGGCGCGGGTCGCCCAGGACGGTCTGTGGTACCCGCCGGACCCGGCCTCGGCGCCGTGGTCGACGATCGGCGGGAACGTGGCCACCAACGCCGGCGGGCTGTGCTGCGTGAAGTACGGGGTCACCCGGGACTACGTGCTGGGCATGGAGGCCGTGGTGGGAGCCGGTGAGGTGGTGCGGCTGGGCCGGACCACCGCCAAGGGGGTGACCGGGTACGACCTGGCCGGACTCATGGTGGGTTCGGAGGGCACGCTGGGCCTGGTCACCGAGGTGACGCTGCGTCTGGTGCCGCTGCGCCGGGGCGTGGAGCACACGGTGGTCGGCTACTTCGACTCGCTGACCGACGCCGGGCGGGCGGTGGCGGCGGTGTCCGCCGCGGGGATCGTGCCCTCGGCGCTGGAGCTCATCGACCGGTTCTGCCTCCAGGCGGTGGACGAGTGGAAGAACATGGGCCTGTCCGCCGAGGGCGAGGTGCTGCTGCTGGCCCGCAGCGACCTGCCCGGTGCCTCGGGGCAGGAGGAGGCCGACCGAATCCTGGAGTGTTTCGAGCGGGAGAAGGCGGTCTACGCGGTGCGCTCCACCGATGAGGAGGAGGCCGAGGCGCTCTTCCAGGCTCGGCGGCTGGCCTACCCGGCGCTGGAGCGGTTGGGTCCGTTGCTGACCGAGGACGTGTGCGTGCCCAAGGCCCGGGTTCCGCACATGCTGGAGGCGATCGAGGCGGCCGGGGAGCGGTTCGACACCAGGATCGGCAACATCGCGCACGCCGGTGACGGGAACCTGCACCCCCTGTTCATCGTCCCGGCCGGTGACGAGGAGGCCAAGCGGCGGGCCAAGCAGGCGTTCGAGGTGATCGTGGACGAGGCCCTCGCCGTGGGCGGAACGGTCACCGGCGAGCACGGGGTGGGCCTGCTGAAGATGCGCGGCGCCGCCGACGAACTGGGGCCGCACGTGCTGGCGATGCACCGGGCGGTCAAGGGCGCCTTGGACCCCCGGGGGATCTTCAACCCGGGCAAGGTCTTCGCTCTGGAGGAGGAGGCCTGAGCCCTGGAGCGGACTCCGGGTGAGAACGGGGGGTGCGGGTCGTCGGGGTGTCCCGGGCGGCCCGCACCCGTGTGCGGGCGGCGACGCTGGTTCACACGGTGCGGGCGTAGTCGTCCAGGAGGGCGGCGGCGGTGAGCATGGCCCGTGAACGCTGGGTGAGTTCGTCCGCGCGCTGGTCCAGGGCGGTGTGCAGGGCCCGGCTGTGTCCGCTGCGGCGCAGTTCGTGGATGACCGGCGGGATGTCCGGGAGCGGGTAGCGGACCTGGCGCAGCAGGTGCACCATGCGGGCCTCGCGCACGTCGGCGGGGGAGTACAGGCGGTACCCGGTGGGGTGTTCGCGCCGGGGGGCGAGCAGCCCGGCGTCCTCCCACACACGCAGGGTGGAGGTGCGTACGCCCAGGTGGGCGGCGAGCTCTCCGATGCGCAGATCGCCGTCGGGGGCGGCGGGTGCCTCGGGGGCGCGATCGGCGACCGCCGCCAGGGCCCGGCCGGTGGCGTGCAGTGCGGTGCGCTGTTCGTGCAGGGTGTGGTGGGCGGCGTCGATCAGCGCCAGCGCCGCGGGCAGGTCGTGTTCGTGCACGGCGGCCATGACGTCGCGCGCGGTGGCGCCGCCGAACCCGGCGCTCAGGGCTCGGAAGGTGAGCAGGGCCCGGCGGTGCAGGTCGGTGAGGATCCGGTAGCCGGAGGCGGTACGGCCGGTCGGGGGGAGGACGCCCTCGTCTGCGTGGTTGCGCACCTGCTGGGTGGAGATTCCGGCGGCCCGCGCGAGGTCGATGGGGCGGAGGCGGTCGGTGGGCGCGTCCAAGGTGGGTTCCTCCCGGGCTGTGGGTGATCAGGATAGGGCGCCGTCCCGGGTCCGGTGGGGGAGGCGGTCACGCGTGTGCCCGAGGATCCGGGCCGTCGGCGGGGAGCAGGCGGATCCTCTAACGCAGGTCCGCCTCGTAGGCGAGCAGCCCGGCCTGGGTGCGGTTGTCGCAGCCCAGCTTCTCCAGCAGGCGGGACACGTGGCCCTTCACGGTGGCCTCGGACAGGAACAGGCGTCTGGCGATCTGACCGTTGGTCAGGCCTTCGCCCAGACCGGTCAGGACCTCGGTCTCGCGTTCGGTCAGGGAGGCCACCAGGGTGGCGCGGTCCAGGTGGTCGGTCCGGGCCGTGTGGGCGGTGCCGAGCAGACGGCGGGTGGCCTCGGGGGACATGACGGTGTGCCCCAGGGCGGCCACCCGGACGAGGGAGGCGAGGTCCTCGGGCGGGGTGGACTTGAGCAGGAATCCGGCGGCGCCCGCGTTCAGGGCCTTCAGCACGTACTCGTCCGCGTCGAAGGTGGTCAGGGCGACCACGACCGGGGGCGAGGGCAGGGCGGTGATCTCCTGGGTGGCGCCGATGCCGTCCAGGACGGGCATGCGCAGGTCCATGAGGACGAGGTCGGGTTCGTGCTGGCGGACGGCGTCGAGGGCGGCGCGGCCGTCGTGGGCCCGGGCGACGACGGAGATGTGGGGGTCCACGCCCAGGATGGTGGCCAGGTGGGCGCAGACGATCGGGTCGTCGTCCACGATCAGCACGCGGACGGGTCGGGTGGGCTGGCTGTTCAAGGGTGCTGGCCTTCGTCGGTCGTAGGGGGCGCGTGCGCGGGGGGTCTGCGGGTGAGGGGGACGTGGGAGGGGAGTTCGGCGCGCACCTGGAACCCGCCCCGGGGCGTGGGTGCGGCGTCGAGGAGCCCGCCGAGGAGTTCCACCCTGCGGCGTAGCCCGGACAGGCCCCGGGCCGAGCCGGAGGAGACCAGGGCCGGGTCGGGGGCGCCGGTGGGCGCGGTGTTGGTGACGCGGACCAGCACCGTGGTGGGGCCGTGGTCGAGATGGACCCGTACCCGGGAACCGGGAGCGTGTTTGCGCACGTTGGTGAGGGCCTCCTGGACGACACGGTGCAGGGTCGCGGCGACCAGGGGTGAGGCCTGCCCGGGATCGCCTCGGGTGTCCAGGTCCACGGTGGTCCCGGCGCCGCGCGCGTCCTCCACGAGCTGGTGGGGGTCGGGGGCGAGGTCATGGGAGGGGAGGTCGTGTCCGGTGGAGAGCACACCGGTGAGGTCGCGGAGTTCGGCCAGGGCGCGGTGACCCGTGGCGCGCAGTTCCTCCGCGGCGGTGCGCACGGCGTCGTCGGGCGCGGTCACGCGCAGGGCTCCGGCCTGGAGCACGATGAGGCTGACCCGGTGGGTGACGACGTCGTGCATCTCGGTGGCCAGGCGGGCGCGTTCGTCCGCGCGGGCCTGGCGGGCGAGCAGGTGCCGTTCGTTCTCGGCGCGCCGGGCCCGTTCCCGCAGCGCCTCGACCAGCCGGCGGTGGGTGGACAGGTAGAGGGCCAGGGCGGCGGCCAGGTCCACGAAGAGCACGGTGCGTACGCCGGTGCCGCTGATGGTGGTGGGGTCGGCTGCGAGCAGGCTGACCAGGACCAGGGCGGCGAAGGGAAGCCAGAACCGGCGGTCGGGCGGGGTGTGCAGGGCCGCCGCGTAGGCGGCGAAGGGCGCGGTGGGTGGGAACCAGGCCAGGGCGAGGCCGGTGTCGGGGCCGAAGAGCGGGCCGGTGCACAGGCTGGCCGTGACGGCGGCGAGTCCGGCGGCGGTGGCGGCCCACAGCGCGGCGAGGGGGTGCGTGCGCCGCCACAGCAGGGTGGCCGAGAGGAGGAGGCAGGCGGTCAGGACCGCTGCGGACGGGACGGGGGAGTCGGGTGGGACCGTGCGGGCCAGGGCGGTCCCCATGGCGGCGCTGATCCCGACGGCGGCCAGGTCCGGCAGGGTGTGCCGGTCGGGGGTGGGCAGGCCGAGTCGCATGGGTTCAGCCTAGGGCGGGAGCCGTGGGGAGGGCGCGCTTCGGCCGGTGATCACGACGAAGGTCGGGGGTGGGTGGGGCGCCACTGTCTTTGGTCGGGGGTGTCCCCCGACGACCGGCGCTGGTGGGCGTGGGGCGGGTCCGGTGGACTGGGAGGGTCGGGCGGACACCGGGGGAACCCTGAGGGCGTGCGGTGTCCGAGGGAGAGGGGGAGCTGTGGCAGATTCGGGGTATGGACGACGAACTCACCCCGGTGCTGGAGGCGGTGGGGCCGCGGTTGCGGTCCCTGCGCAGGGAACGGGGCACCACGCTGGCAGGGTTGTCGGAGCAGACGGGGATCTCGGTGAGCACCCTGTCCCGGCTGGAGTCGGGGCAACGGCGTCCCACCCTGGAACTCCTGCTGCCGCTGTCCCGCGTGTACGAGGTGCCCCTGGACCGGCTGGTGGGGCAGCCCCCGGTGCGCGACCCCCGGGTCCAGCGCGGGGCGTTCGTCCGCCACGGGGTCACCTACGTCCCCCTCAACCGCAGGCCGGGCGGACTCCAGGCCTACCGGATCACCAACCCGACGCCGAACGCCCCGCTCACCGTTCCGGCCGACCAGCTCGAACAGCGCACCCACGAGGGGCACGACTGGCTGTACGTCCTGGAGGGGCGGTTGCGGCTGGTCCTGGGCGACCACGACATGGTGTTGGAGGCCGGGGAGGTCGCGGAGTTCGACACCCGTATCCCGCATGCGCTGGCCAACCCCGGGCCGGGCCCGGTCGAGTACCTGGGCCTGTTCGGGCCGCAGGGTGAACGCGCGCACGTGCGGGTGCGCCCCCGGCAGGACTCGGGAAAAAGGGGGGAACCGGGCGAGGAGTGAACGGCGTCTCAGTGGGTGGAGAGCCGCACTGAGAGGAAGAATCACCCATGTCTGGTGGCACCCTGGCGATCATGGCGATCGCCGTCGTCATCATCATCGCGATCGTGGTGATGTCCTCGGCCGCCGAACGGCGGCGGTCGGAGGCCCTGGAGGGCTGGGCCGGGGAGCGGGGCTGGAGGTACGACCGGGAGCGGCCGGAGCTGGTCGACCGGTTCTCCGGGACCCCCTTCCAGTCGGGGCGCTCCAACGCCAAGGCCCGGCACGTGCTGACGGCCGACCACCGGGGGCACCGGGTCCTGGCCTTCGAGTACTCGTACACCACGACCAGCCACAACGGCCAGCAGCCGATCACCATCGCGCACAGCTATGGTGTCGTGACCGTGGGCACGCCGCGCACCCCCGTGATGGAGATCAGGAACGCACACCTCGGGCAAACCCTGCTGAAGCTGTTGGGCATGCACGAGTTCCAGGCGGGCGACCCGGCCTTCGACAACATCTTCTGGATCGCCACAGAGGACAGCGCCTTCGCCCTGGCCGTGCTGGCACCGGAGGTGCGGGCGTGGCTGTTGGAACGCGCCGAGCAGCGGATTCCGTTCCGGTTCACCGGCGACCACCTCCTGACCTGGTTCACGGGCACCCTGGAGCCCGAGGACGCGGTGTCCTCCGCCGACACCCTGATCGACCTGCTGGAGAAGGTCCCCTCCCAGGCCTGGGAGGGGACACCGAGCTGAGCTCAGGGCCGCAGGTGGGGCGGGAATCCGGTCCATCGCAGCTCGTCGGGCAGGTGGGTGAGGTCGTTGAGGGTGACCACCGAGGCCGGGCTGTGTGGGGCGTAGCGGATGACGGTCAGTCCGGCGTTGGCGGCTCCCACGCTCACCCACCGCCAGGGCGGCGCGTCCAGCGCCGCCGTGACCAGCCAGGCCACGAGGTAGGCGTGGGTGATGACCACCTCGCGGCGTTCCGTCTCGCCCTGCGCGGGGCCGGTCAGAAGCTCCAGCGCCCTTCGGCCCAGGTCGGGGGAGCGCTCGGCGGGTGGGACGCGGTCAAGGAAGTCGAGGACGCCGTCGGCGTGGATGGCGGGTAGTTCGCGGCGTTCGGGCAGGTGGGGGGCGTAGTCCCCGGCCTCGGGGAGCTCCTCCGGGGTCACGCCCTCCAGGTGGGAGGCCACCAGGTGGGCGGTGAGCGCGGCACGCGGCAGCGGGCCGTGCCGGAGCGTGTGGGGTGCGAAGCCGCTCAGCCGGGCCCCGAGCAGGTCGGCCTGGAGACGTCCGGTGTCGGTGAGCTCTCCGGTGTCCGGGTCGGCCTGGGCGTGGCGGGCCAGGTAGAGGTGTCGGGTCGCGGCCATGGGAGGCCCTTTCCGGGTGGGGGGGCTGGGGGCGTCCTCCCTAGGACGCCCCGGCGCGGCGCGTGGTTCGTGCCGGGGCGTCCGCTGCCGCTCCGAGAGCCGTACACCGGGGCGTGGGGGCGCCGCGCGGACCGAACCGGCGGCGGTACGTGAGTGGAGGGGGCTGGGCGGGTAGGCCCGCACGTGTCAGCGGACCCGTTCGGGTCCGCGCACCCGAGGATCACAGGGGGACACGATGGCTGACCCACTCACCGGACGCCGGGTGGCGATTCTCGCCGCGGACGGGGTCGAGCAGGTGGAGCTGGTCCAACCGCGCCAGGCGCTGGTCGAGGCTGGCGCCCAGGTGGATCTGGTCTCGTTGCGTGAAGGGCAGATCCAGGCGATGAACGGGGACATCGAACCCGCCGACCGGTTCACGGTGGACCGGGTGGTGTCCGAGGTCGGTGTCGACGACTACGAGGCGCTCGTGGTTCCTGGCGGCACGATCAATCCGGACAACCTGCGGTCGGACGCCGACGCGGTGCGGCTCGTGCGCGACTTCGTGGCCCGGGGCAAGCCGGTCGCGGCGATCTGCCACGGGCCCTGGGTGCTGGTGGAGGCCGACGTGGTGCGGGGTCGCACCGTCACCTCCTTCCCCAGCATCCGCACCGACATCCGCAACGCCGGGGGAACCGTGGTGGAGGAGGAGGTGGTCACGGACCATGGTGTGACCACCAGCCGCAACCCGGACGACCTGCCCGCGTTCTGTGCGCGGATCGTCCGGGAGTTCGCCGCCTGACCCTTCCGGGTCCGGGGACCGTCCGTACACGGCCGAGGGGCCGCGATCCGCGTGTGCGGTTCGCGGCCCCTCGGGCTGCGGCTGGTGTGGCTACTCCGCCTCGGGATCGTCGGGGTGGCGTCGCAGGTGGATGACGGCCGCGACGAGGCCGCCCCAGAGCACGGTGATGGAGATGACCATCATGATGATGGCGCTGGTTGTCATCAGCGGTCCTCTTCCTTGTCCTTGTCGAAGGCCGGGGTGGTCGCGCCGGAGGGCGTGATGTCGTTGGGCTCCTCCAGTTGGACGGGGTGGCCGTCCTCCTCCGCGGCGGTGCGCTCCGCGTCGTGGCTGGCGATCACGTCGGCGCGCTTCCACGGGACGCAGGAGATGACGATGCCGAAGACGATGGCGCCGATGGCCACGCCCCAACCGGCGACCAGGAGGAAGCCTTCCGGGTAGCCCTCGTAGTTGGAGGTGAGCTCGGTGCGCAGGCTGTCCCACATCATGAAGCCGAGCAGGATCGGGGTGATGCCGCCCAGGGCGATCTTCCACCACCAGTCGAGCTTGACCGAGGACACGGCGTTGGCGTGCCGCTCGAACATGGGCAGCTTGCGCAGCAGCCACCCGAACACCAGGACCATCACGAGACCGGCGAGCGCGATGCCGTACTGGTTGATGAAGTGGTCGAAGGTGTCGAGGAAGTACAGGCCCTCGGGGGTCGGGAAGAGCAGGATCGAGGCCAGCGCGGTGGCTCCGCCGACCAGCAGCACGGTCTGGACGCGCCCCAGGCCGGTGCGGTCCTGCACCGCCGAGACGATCACCTGGACGATGCTGATCAGTGAGGTGATACCCGCGATGACCAGGCTGGCGAAGAAGAGCACGCCGAAGAACGCCCCGCCCAGGGGCAGCGTGGAGATGATCTGCGGGAAGGCGACGAAGGCCAGGCCGATTCCGGCGGTGGCGACCTCGTCGACGTTGGTGCCCGCGGCCGTGGCCATGAAGCCCAGGGCGGCGAACACGCCGATTCCGGCCAGGAGCTCGAAGGAGCTGTTGGCGAAGCCCGCGACCATGGCGGAACCGGTCAGGTTGGCCTTGCGCTTCAGGTAGGAGGCGTAGGTGACCATGATGGCGAAGCCGATGGACAGGGAGAAGAAGATCTGTCCGTAGGCGGCGATCCACACACCGCCGTCCAGCATGGCGGACCAGTTCGGGGTGAACAGGGCGTTGAGGCCCTCCACCGCCCCGTCCAGTGTGAGCGCCTGCACGACCAGCAGCAGGAAGAGCACCACCAGCAGCGGGATGAAGATCTTGTTGGCCTTCTCGATGCCCTTGCGCACGCCCAGGGCGAGCACGGTCAGGACGACGATCCACACGGCCACCAGGGGCCAGGCGACGCCCCCCACGAACCCGGAGACCATGCCGGGGCCGTCGCTGACCTGGAGGAAGTCGTTGAAGAAGAACCCGTCCGGGTCGTCCCCCCACTGCTGTCCGACGGAGAACCAGGTGTAGCGCACACCCCAGGCCACGATGACGGCGTAGTAGATGGCGATGACGAAGCAGATGGCCACCTGCCACCATCCGATGGCCTCGGCCGGGCGGAAGACGCGCCGGTAGGACAGCGGAGCCGAGGAACGGTACCGGTGTCCGATGCTGTACTCGAGGATGAGCAGCGGGATACCCGCGGTCAGCAGAGCGATGAGGTACGGGATGAGGAAGGCTCCGCCCCCGTTTTCGTAGGCGACGTAGGGGAATCGCCAGATGTTGCCGAGTCCGATGGCCGATCCGATCGCGGCCATCAGGAATCCCGCGCGCGTCCCCCACTGCTCGCGAGGCTGTTGCCCCATGTTCAGGTCTCCTAAATCATCCCGTAGTTCGCGATCCGCACCGTAGCAGGATTTGTGCCTTTGAGCATTGTTGGAGCAGGTCCGCGCGCTGAATGTCGTCGTCCGGTCGGCCTTTGGTGCGGGATCGTCCAGCTCCCGCACCGGGGACTCCGGGCAAGTCCCGCTTACCTTTCACGTTCAGCGTCCCTCACCCGGAGGGTGGGGACGCCGGTTCAGGCGTCACGGTGTCGTGGGCGCGGACGCAGCCGCGCGTTGGGCAGGTCGGGGGCGGGCAGCGCCGCGCCGTCGTCGGCGCGTACCGGGTCGAACCGGAAGCCCTCACCCGGCTCGTGCCCTTCGCGCTGCTCCTCCCAGTCGGCTCGGGCGCGCACGATCTCGTCGTGGTCGCGGCCCACGAAGTTCCACCACATCACCAGGTCCTCGGAGAAGGGTTCGCCGCCGATGAGGAGCACGTGGGTGCGCTCGGTGGCGTGGAACTCGACGCCGTCCCGGCCGGGGCCCAGGTAGAGGAGGGAGCCGGGGACGACCCGGTGACCGTGGGCGTGCACGGGGGCGTCCAGGGGCAGCAGGCCGTGTTCGAACCCGGCCTGGACGGGCAGGGTGACGGTCCCGCCCGCCTCGACGACGATCTCGGCGCCGACCAGGGGTGTGTGGGTGCGCGCGGGTGAGCGGTGGCCCCCGAGTTCGCCCATGATCACGGTGACCCGGGCGCCGGGCAGGGAGAACCCGGGCAGGTCGGCGTGGTGTTCGAAGTGGGCGGGGCCCTGGCGGTCGTGCCCAGGCAGGGCCACCCACAGCTGTGCTCCCTGGAGGAGGTCGGGTGCCTGCTCGGGGGTGCGTTCGGAGTGGGCGATGCCGTTGCCGGCGGTCATGAGGTTGAGCTGGCCGGGGCGGACCAGCTGGTCGGAGCCGAGGCCGTCCAGGTGGTGGACGGTGCCCTGGACCAGCCAGCTCACCGTCTGCAGGCCGATGTGGGGGTGGGGCGGCACCTGCATGCCGGGGCCGGTGCTGACGTCGGCGGGTCCGTAGACGTCGGCGAAGCACCAGGCACCGACCATGCGGCGGTTCCTGCCGGGGAGGGCGCGGTGGACGAGCATGGCGCGCGGTCCTCCGAGGGGGACCTCGCGTGGTTCGAGGAGTTCGGTGTCGGGTTCGGGGCCGGTGCGGTCGGCCTCGCAGACCTGTCGTTCGGTGGGGTGGGGTTCGACGTTGCTCACCCGGTCGACGCTAGCCCAGCCGGGGTGCTGACGCACGTGGGCGGGGGTGTGGCGGGTGAGGTGGGTGAGTCCTGCTGCGCTAGAAGGGGAGTTCGCGGGTAGGAGTGGGGGACGGGGTCCGTTCTCGGGTTCTCACGCATGCCCATCCGGGAGGAATCATGACCCATGTCCCCGACGAGGTCGCCCCCGGTGTGTACCGGATCGGTGACCCGCTCGTGAACTTCTACCTGGTGGAGACCGGGGAGGGGCTGGTGATGGTGGACGCCGGTCTGCCCTCGCACAGCGGTCGGTTCCTGGACGCGGTCGCCTGGGTGGGGGGTCGGCTGCGGGCGGTGGTGCTCACCCACGCCCATCCGGACCACACGGGGTTGGCCGAACGGGCCCGTGACAAGGCGGGCGCGCGGGTGTGGGTGCACGAGGCCGACGCGCCGATCCTGGTGGACGGCCCGACCAGCGCGATGGTCCACGCCCGTCCCGAGCGGCCGTTGCTCCCCTACCTGGCGCGGCACCCGGCGACGGTGCGGGCCCTGGTGCGCCTGGGGCACGCCGGGGCGTTCACGGCGGACCGGGTGAGCGAGTTCTCCGTCTTCGGTGACGACCAGGTGCTGGAGGAGGTGCCGGGCCGACCCCGGGTGGTACCCGCGCCGGGGCACACCCCCGGCAGTGTGCTGGTGGTCTTCGAGGAGCGGGGGGTGGCCTTCACCGGGGACGCCCTGGTCACGACGGACCCGAGTACGGGGTGTGACGGCCCCCGTGTCGTGAGCCGGATGTCCACGCACGACAGCGCCCGCGCGATGGAGTCGTTGGAGAGTCTGGCCGCGCTGCCGGAGCGGAGCGTGTTGCTGCCGGGACACGGCGCCCCCTTCACTGACGGTCCGCGTGCCGCGATGATCCGTGCCCGCGCCACCGGGGTCCGCTGAGAGCGCCGCCCGCGGCTCGCGGTGGGACAATACGGCCCATGTCCGTACGTGAACTCGTGGTCCTGGGGACCTCCAGCGCGGTGCCCACCCGTCGGCGCAACCACAACGGCTACTTCCTGCGCTGGGGTGACCAGGGGGTGCTGTTCGACCCGGGGGAGGGCACGCAGCGGCAGATGCGTCTGGCGGGGCTGGCCGCCAACGACATCACCAGGATCTGCGTGACGCACTTCCATGGCGACCACAGTCTGGGGCTGCCCGGGGTCATCCAGCGCATCGCCCGCGACCAGGTCCAGCACACGGTGCGGGTGGCCTACCCGGGCGCCGGTGAGGAGTACTGGCGGCGGCTGCGGCACGCCACCTCCTTCCGCGACACCGAGGTGGTGGTGCCCCAGCCGGTGGGCGGCTCCGGCGGCTGTGTGGTGGGCCCGGACGAGCCGTTCACGGTCACGGCCCTGCCTCTGCGCCACTCGATGCCCGCCTACGGGTACCGGTTGACCGAACCCGACGGGTGGCGGATGCTGCCCGACCGCCTGCGGAGCCTCAGGGTGCGCGGCCCCGACATCTCCCGGCTCCAGCGGGAGGGGTCCCTGGAGCTGGCGGACGGCCGCGTGGTGGAGCTGTCCGACTGCGCGGTGCCCCGCCCCGGCCAGGTGTTCGCGTTCGTGATGGACACGGGCGTGTGCGAGCAGGCGGTGGAGCTGGCCCAGGGGGCGGACATGCTGGTCATCGAGTCCACGTATCTGGACTCGGAGGAGCACCTGGCCGAGGCGTACGGGCACCTGACGGCGCGTCAGGCCGGGCGGATCGCCGCTCGGGCGGGTGTGCGACTGCTGGTGCTGACCCACCTGTCGGAGCGCTACGAGGAGACCGACGAGGGTCTCTTCGCGGCCCAGGCGAGCGAGGAGTTCGACGGGCGGGTCGTGCTCGCCGCCGACCTGGACCGGATCGCGATGCCTTCCCGGCGCTGACGCGAACGGCGATGCCTCCCGTCGGTACCGAACGGTGGGTCCGGGGTACGGGCGGGGCACCCGCGTCCCGCCGGTCAGCTCCGGTCCGGGGCGGGTTCCGTCTCGGAGACGGCGGGGGTGTCCTCCGTGGCGGCCGTCGGCGGGCTCGGCACGGAGGTCTGGGCGATGAAGGCCCCGGTCACGATGACCACCGCGCCGACGACCTGCACCAGGCTGAGCGCCTCGCCCAGCAGCACCCAGGCGAGCACGATCGCGGTGACCACCTCCAGGTAGGCCACACCACCCGCGACCTGCGGCGACAGGCGTCGGATCGCCGAGACCCCGGCGAAGTAGGCGACGGCGGTGCACACCAGGCCCAGCCACAGCACCAGGGCCCAGCCCGGCAGGGTGAGCGCCCCCAGCGGGAGCGGGTCCGCGAGCACCCCCCACGGCAGGGTCCAGGGTTGGGCGAGCACCCCCAGCAGGACGGCGGCGATCAGCGCGCCGAAGGCGATCACTGCCAGAGGATCGGTGTCCTGTCCGATGGCGTCCCCGAGCAGGAAGAAGGCGGCCTGTGCGGCGGCCGCGCCCAGGGCCAGGCCCACGCCGACGGCGTCCAGGCTCAGGCCCGCCCAGATCTCCAGGAGCAGGCCGAGCCCGGTCACGGCGAGGACGACCCCGACCACGGCGGCGGGGGAGACCCGGTCGCGGCGCACCACCCGGACCCACAGCAGCACCAGGACGGGGCCGAGGAACTCCACGAGCAGCGCGATCCCCACCGGGATGCGGGCGACGGCGGCGAAGTAGAGGGCCTGCACTCCGGCCATGGGGAAGATCCCGTACGCCAGGACCAGCAGAGGCCTGTTCCGGGCGGTGCGCCAGTGCCGCAGCGCCACGGGAAGCAGGATGAGCGCGGCCCCGGCCACCCGCAGCCAGGTGACCTGGAGCGGGTCCACGCCCGCGTCCAACAGGGGGCGGGCGAAGACCCCCGCGCCTCCGAAGGCCAGGGCGGCGGCGAGCGCGAAGGCCAGCCCCGAGGGGCGGTGGCGGGCGGTGGTCGCGGACACGGGTCACTCCAGGGGATGGCGGGGAGAGGGGACCTCGTCGAGCATAGGGGTGCGGGGGTGGGGCGGCCCGGCTAAGGGGTGAGGTCCAGCTGGGCCCACGCGACGTCGTGCCAGGCGTCGTGCTTGTGTCCCACCCGGCGCATGACCCCCACGTCCTCGAAGCCCATGGCCCGGTGCAGGCCCAGGCTGGCGTCGTTGGGCAGGGTCATGCAGGCGATGGCGGTGTGCATCCCGCGTGCGGCCAGGCGCGGCATCAGCGCGGCGTACAGGGCCCGTCCCGCGCCCCGGCGGCGGCGCCCGCGTTCGAGGTAGACGCTGACCTCGCAGGTCCGGCGGTAGGCGGCGCGGGTGCGGAAGGTGCCGCCGTAGGCGTAGCCGAGCACGCCCTCCTCGTCCTCCATGACGATCCACGCGTGGTGGCGCTGGGCCTCGGTGATGCGCCGGGCCATCTCCTCCTCCGAGGGCGGGTCGAGTTCGAAGGTGATGGAGGTGTCGGTGACGTAGGGGGCGTAGATGGCCGCGCACGCCGCCGCGTCGGTGACGGTGGCGTCGCGGATGCTGTCGTGCGTGAGCAGGGCGTCCATAGTTGAAGATGATAAGCGAAGGCGTCCACTATGGTGAACGCATGAGTGACGAACTCGGACCCGCCCTCGCCGTGACCCTCCAGACCCTCCGCCGCGACCGGGGGCTCAGCGGCGCCGCCCTGGCGGACCTGTCCGGGGTCTCCCGGGCCATGATCAGCCGGATCGAGAACGGGGAGGCCCAGCCCACCGCCTCTCTGCTGGGCCGCCTCTCCGGGGCGCTCGGTCTGACGCTCTCCGAACTCATCGCCCAGGCCGAGCAGGGTGACCGCCGCCTGGCGCGCCGGGACCAGCAGCCCCTGTGGACCGATCCGGAGACGGGCTACCGCCGTCGCGCGGTCTCGCCCACCTCCGGGGGATCGCTCGAACTGGTCGAGGTGGAACTCCCGCCGGGCGCCCGGGTGCCCTACCCCGAGGAGGTGTTCACCTTCACCCACCACCAGATCTGGGTCCTGGAGGGCGTGCTCGCCTTCCGTGAGGGATCGACGGAACACCTCCTCGAACGTGGGGACTGCCTCCAGCTCGGCGCCCCCGCGCCCTGCGAGTACCGCAACCCGACCGGGAGTCCCTGCCGCTACCTGGTGGCCGTGACCCGCCGGGCGTAGGACCTCAGTCGGTCAGGGCGGCGAGGAGGACGGGGCGCTGGTCGCGCAGCCAACGACCGCGACGGGCCTTCCCCCGTTCCCACGCGGACCAGCCGCCCGCCCGTTCCACGTCCCGGACGAAGAGGGGGTTGCCCTGCTCCACCATGTCCCGGACGAAGTCGCGGGACACTTCGTCGTACTGCTCCAGGGCCTCGGGAAGGGTGCTGCGGTCGGCGTCTGGCAGACGGTAGCCGTCGGCGATCAGGCGCAGCCGGTGCGGGAGGCGGGTTCCGGCGAACTCCGTGCGGGCCAGGGCCTCCGGTGGCAGGGCGGGGCCCAGGTAGAAGGCGAGGGCGGCCAGGTCCCAGACGGGGCGGCCCGGGGCGGCGAGGTCGAAGTCGATCAGGGCGACGGCCTCGCCGTCGCGGAAGACCAGGTTCTCCAGGCAGGGGTCGTTGTGGCAGAGCAGGGTGCCGCCCTCGGGGTCGCTCAGTGCGGTGGGCCAGGTCGCCCCGGGGTCGATCGGGACGTGCTCGGCGGCGTCGTGGTAGCGGCGTAGGAGGCGGGCGCAGCTGGTCACCACGCGATCCGTACGGGACCAGGCCGGGAAGGGCGGAAGGGCCACGTCGCCCTCGACGAAGGTGAGCTCCTCCGCGCCGGGACCGTCGCCTCCCTCGGCAGGGCGCAGGGCCAGCGGCCGGGGAGCCCCGGTGAACCCGCCATCTGTCAGGGCGGAGAGGAAGCGGTGCAGCGCGGGGACGTGGGGCGGGGCCACGCGCACCACGCGGTCGCCCCGACGGACGACGGTGTTCATCATCCCGCCGCTCAACGGCTGATCCCGTTCGTGGTGTCCGGTGTCCATGTCCGGGCCTCCGTGCCTCGACGCGTGGCGTGTACGGGAAATCCGGTGGTGTCTCCCGAACGACCAACCTAGTCTCGTGCCACCGTTCGACCCAGCCCATCGTGGAAGGAGCGTGAGGCACCGTGCCGCGCCGCCGATCACCCCAGGAGAAGAAACTCCTCAGCTACGCGAAGGACCGCCGCAACGGCTACGGCGAGAACGACAAGAGCTCCCGTCGCAACATCGCCCGCAACAAGCGCCGACAGGTGCGGGTGCCCCGACGGCGCGCGTCTGAGGCCCTGGCGGTCACGCGGGGCGGTCTCGACCCGGAGTCCGGAGCCGAGGCCCAGGAGCGGGTGGAGCGACGCGCCCCCGCGGAACGCCACGTGTGGTCCAAGTGGCGGGACCAGACCCTGGCCGAGTACGTGCTCGGGAAGCTGGGCGAGCGCGTGGAGGCCGAGGGGGAGGACAGTGCCAACGCCGGACGCCTGGAGCGGGTCCGGCGCGTGCACGCGCGGGTGCGCCGCAGGGACCCGGCCAGCTGACGGGTCCGGCGCGCTCACCCCAGGTCGGGCAGGGGGACGGGGACCGAGCCCTGTTCGAGGGAACGGGCTCCGGCCACCCCCACGAGGGAGGCCGCGACCGCCTCGCGCACCCCGGTGACCGGTGGCGCGCCCTGTTCGACGGTGGCGCGGAAGGCCTGGAGCAGCAGCACCGTGCCCTCCGCGCTCCGCTCCACGGGTTCACCGTCCAGGGACAGCTCCGGGGGAACGCGCACCTCCTCCCGGGCCCGGCCGTCGACCTGGGTCCACCCCTCGGTGCGCACCCGCACGGACCAGGCCTGGTCGCCCCGGGCGCGGACCGACTCGGCCAGACCCCGTTCACCGCGCACCGACACCCAGCTCCAGTGGCTGTCGGGCTCCCCTTGCAGGAACCCGTTGCGGGTGAGGGCCAGTGCCCCGCTGGACAGGCGCACCGCCATGACACTGGCCTGGCGGGGCGCGGTGGTGTCGGCGGTGAAGGCTGTCACCTCCACGGGGCGCGCGCCGGTCAGGGCCAGGATCGGGGAGAGGGAGTGGGTGCAGTAGGCCGTGGGGGCGATGGTGCCCCGCCAGTGGCCCGGGTCCCCGATGAGGCCGTTGACGTCCTGGGGCGACATGCCGTGCAGGTAGTCGGCCTCGATGTGGGTGACCCGGCCGATCTCGGGCAGGGCCTCGCGGATCAGGCGCACGTGCGGCAGCAGCACGTAGTTCTCGGCCAGGGAGTAGGTGGCGCCGGAGCGGTCGGCCGCCTCGACGAGGCGGCGACCCTGTTCCTCGTCGGCGCACGCGGCGGTCTCGGACAGCACGTGCACGCCCCGGTCCAGGAAGGCGATCGCCAGGGGCGCGTGGGCGTCGAAGTCGTTGGCCAGGATCACTCCGTCCAGGCCCGTGTCCAGCAGGTCGCGCCAGTCGCTCACCCTTCGTGCGTCGGGCAGGGCCGCACCGGCCCGGGCCAGCACGGCCGGATCGCGGTCGCACAACGCCTCGACCCAGATCCCGAGCCGTTCGCACCAGGCCGCCAGATGCGAGCCCATTCCCAGTCCCACCACTCCCACGCGCATGGGGCCGATCATGGCGGTCAGTCGTGGGGGCCGCAAGCGAATTGCGTGTGGCGCCGGAGATCGGCCACGAATCGTCGTCCCGGGATGGTGGGATGGTCCGTATGAGCCTGACACTCCCCGACTCCCTGGCACCTCTGGTCCGACGCTGGCAGCGGGGATGGGCACTGGCCGCCGCGCTCACCCCCGCCACGGAGGCCGACGGCGCCCTGCACGTGCGGTTCGAGCGACCCAGGAGATGGGTGGAGCGGATCGTCCTCGACGCCGACCGGTACCCGGAGCGGACCCTGGCCCTGGCGGAACGGGTCGCCGCCTCACCGGATCCGGACTGGCTCACGGTGCCCACCCGCGACCCCGAGGCGACCGTTCGGCTGTTGGCCGGGACGGGGCTGGAAGTGGACACCGGGCACGAGACCCTCATGACCGTCGACCTCACCGCGCACCCCGCGCCCACGCCGCCGGTCGCCCCCTACGCCGTCCACCTGGACGAGGAGTGCGTGGTGCCCGGTCAGGAGACGGTGCTCAGAGCCAGCCTGTCGGCGCCCGGGCACGTCCGGGCGGGCAGCGGGATCGGCGCGCTGGTGGGCACCGACATGGTCGCCCACGCCATCGGGACCGAGTCCGGGCACCGCCGACGGGGGCTCGGGTCGGTGGTGATGCGGACCCTGGTCTCCCGTGCCCGCGAGCTCGGGGCGCGGGAGGGGCTGTTGGTCTCCACTCGGCAGGGGTACCGTCTGTACGCCTCGCTGGGGTGGCGGCCCCGGGCGACGGTGGTGGTCGCGCGCGCGGCCCGGGGGTAGGGAACGACACGGGCAGAGCGGGGAGCGGTCGAAGCGGGACGGAACCGGACGTGTAACGTCGTTGGGGGCCTCGAACGTGGCCGCATCACTGATCGCGTTGACGTCCCCCAGGGCGGTGACCCGTGAGGGGCGCCAGCGCCGAAGGGACCCAAGACCCACATGACCTCCGTCATCGACTCCGAAATGGAGAACCACCACCCGGGCGTGCGTTCGGCGTTCGAGCACGTGGCCCGGCGCAACCCGGACGAGCCCGAGTTCCAGCAGGCGGTCCTGGAGGTGCTGGAGAGCCTCTCTCCCGCGCTGTCGAGCCACCCCGAGTACGTCGACCAGCGTGTGCTGGAGCGTCTGTGCGAGCCCGAGCGGCAGATCATCTTCCGCGTCCCGTGGCGGGACGACCAGGGTCGGGTACACGTCAACCGTGGTTTCCGGGTGGAGTTCAACAGCGCTCTGGGCCCGTACAAGGGCGGTCTGCGCTTCCACCCCAGCGTGAACCTGGGCGTGATCAAGTTCCTGGGGTTCGAGCAGATCTTCAAGAACGCGCTCACCGGCATGGGGATCGGCGGCGGCAAGGGCGGCAGCGACTTCGACCCCAAGGGTCGCTCCGACGCGGAGATCGAGCGCTTCTGCCAGTCGTTCATGACCGAGCTCCACCGCCACCTGGGCGAGTACACCGACATCCCCGCCGGTGACATCGGTGTGGGCGGCCGCGAGATCGGCTACATGTTCGGGCAGTACCGGCGGCTGAGCAACCGCTGGGAGGCCGGGGTCATCACCGGCAAGGGCCTGGACTGGGGTGGTTCGGCGGTCCGTACCGAGGCCACGGGGTACGGAGCGGTGATGTTCACCGAGCGGATGCTGGAGCGCGCGGGCAAGGGTCTGGCCGGTCGTCGCATGGTGGTGTCCGGTTCGGGCAACGTGGCGATCTACGCGGTGGAGAAGGCCCAGCAGCTAGGCGCCACCGTGGTGGCCTGCTCGGACTCCAGCGGTTACGTGGTGGACGACCAGGGCATCGACCTCGACCTTCTCAAGGAGATCAAGGAGGTCGAGCGCGCGCGGATCAGCGCCTACGCCGAGCGGCGCGGCGGCGCGACGTACGTCGAGGGCGGCAGCGTGTGGGACGTTCCCTGTGAGGTGGCGCTGCCCTCCGCCACCCAGAACGAGCTCGACGCGAAGGCCGCCCAGGCGCTGGTCGCCAACGGCGTGCTGGCGGTGGCCGAGGGCGCGAACATGCCCACCACCCCCGAGGCGGTCAAGGTGTTCCGCCAGGCCGGTGTGCTGTTCGCCCCCGGCAAGGCCGCCAACGCCGGCGGTGTGGCCACCAGCGTGCTGGAGATGCGCCAGAACGCACGGCGCACCTCGTGGTCCTTCGAGCACGCGGAGTCGGAGCTGGCCGAGACCATGGCCGGTATCCACGACCGCTGCGAGGAGGCGGCCGTGCGGCACGGCGCCAAGGGTGACTACGTGCTCGGCGCCAACGTCGCCGGGTTCGAGATGGTCGCCGACGCGATGCTGGCCCAGGGCCTCATCTAGGGACGTGTTCGGCGGACCCACGGGGCCGCCCTCCACCCTGTTCGGGGGTGGAGGGCGGGGACCCGGGTCAGGCGTCGACGGACCGCGCCGGGCGGTAGGTCAGCCCGCGCAGCAGGACCTCCGCCGGGCCGCGCCGTCCCGCGCGTTCCATGGCGGCCGCGCCGACCACCGTGAGGGCCCAGGTGAGGACGGCCAGCGCTGAGGCCGACCAGCTCGACAGGTGCGCGCCCAGCCCCAGGCCCCAGGCGGCCATCACCGGCCCCCACACCACGGACTGCGCCATGTACCCGCTCATCGACCGGCGGCCCAGGGCGCCGAGCCATCGCACCGGCCGGGACGTGGCCGCCGCGCGCCCGCTCAGGCGGTGCGCCAGCAGCCCGAACAGCGCCGCGTAGCCGACACCGGTGAAGATCCCGGCGTAGAAGTGCAGGCCGGTCAGCGCCGACGCCGGGGCGAACTCGGTGACGCCGGTGTGCTGGAGGGCCAGGACGGCGCCGGTGGTCCACCCGGCGGCGATGCCCCACAGGGCGAGCCGTCGCAGCAGCACGAGGTGTCGGCCGGGCTCGTCCAGGATCCGGTGCCGCGCGGCGAGCACGCCCATGAGGAAGGCGGCGGGCAGTGCGAGCGTCGCGATGCCCGCGACCAGCTGGAACGACCAGGTGGTGAACCGGACCGCCGCCGAGGCCAGGTAGGACTGCTCAGCGATGCTGGCGCGCTGCATGTCGGCGGCGGCCGTGCCCGCGTCGGCCGGGACCAGCATCCCCGCCACGGCGATCAGGGCGCCCAGACCCAGCAGGACGCCGATCCAGACCTTGAGGGTGCGATCCGTGCGTCCGAAGAACAGCGGCACCATGAGGAGGCCGATCAGGCCGTAGACCCCGATGATGTCGCCCTGCCACAGCAGCAGCGCGTGCACGGCGCCGAAGGCGAGCATCCACAGGTGCCGGCGTCGCAGGAGCCGTCGGGCCTGGACGGGGCCGGTCCCCTTGGCCGTCTGGCGCGCGTACATCTGGCCGATGCCGTAGGCGAACAGGAAGCCGAACATCGTGTGGACCCGCGCGTCCACCACGACGAGGGTCAGCGCCTGGGCGATCCGGTCGGCCAGGCCGCCCTCCACCGGGTGCAGACCCACGGATCCCACCTGTGCCGTGTACAGGAAGTACGGGGTGTGCGCGAGGGCGATGAGCAGGAGCATCATTCCCCGTGCGAGGTCGGGCGCCAGGGAGCGTTCGGACAGCGGGGTCGAGCGGATCGGACCCCCGGCGGGGGGCGGTACATGATCAGGGGTGCGGGTGGTCATGTCGTCCTTTCTGAGGGGGCGGTTCAGTTGCCCGCGTCGTCGAGCCAGGAGTAGCGCAGGCGGAGGGCGCGCTCGGCGCTGCCCAGGGCGGCGCCGACGCCGAGCGTGACGTTGAGCCAGAGCGGCAGGAGAACGGGCGAGGTGAAGGTTCCGGTCACGTCGTTGACCGGGGGGATCTGTGAGAGGGGTTCGAGGGCCTGGAGCAGGTTGAGGCCGAGCCCGACCACGAGCAGGGCCACCGACACCGCGCCGATCCAGCGGCTCAGGGCCGGGTGTGCGCGGTCGAGGCGGGCGCGGCGTCCCTCGGCTGAGCGGGGGTCCGGAACGAGTTGTCGGTCCGGGCCGTCCTCGGGGACGTGGTGGCAGCGTCGGAGCCCGAAGGAGCTCATGGCGACCTCGACGTGTCCGCCGGGGACGGGGAAGAGCGCGGGCATCGTGGAGTGGGCCCGCCGTGTGCCGTCGAGGTACAGGTCGGCCGCGACCTCACCGTCCTCCTTCCTGCCCCAGTGGCGGACGTCGACCGAGTAGAGCGCGGTGCGACCGTCGTCCTGGCGGAGGGGGAGGTGGAACAGGGAACGGCTGAACAGCTGCCACCAGCGGAATCCCTTCAGGCGGCGGCCGTCTCCGGCCTTGACACGGCGTGCCGCGCGTTGGCGGCGCCACTGGTCGAGCATGTCTCCTCCGCCTCTCACCGATCCACGTCCAACACGGTGTGTTGGTGACACGAGAGACACTAACACACCGTGCTAGTACGGTGTACTAGTACGATGGGGGAAGGAGGTACTGATGACGGAAGCAGACGAGGCTCAGCGGAGCTCGCGCGACAGGATCCTCATCGCGGCGGCGACCATGGTGAGCGAGAACCCGGCGGAACGACCGAGTGTGCGGGCGGTGGCGGCCAGGGCCGGAGTGAGCACCGGCTCGCTGCGGCACCACTTCCCCACGCAGCGCGCCCTGATGGACGCGGTGCTCGCGGGGATCTACGCGCACATCGCTCCAGGTGAGCCCATCCACGACACGGCGCTTCCCGCGCGGGAGCGCCTGGTCGGCTGTCTACGGCAGATCCTCGCGCACGCCGGGACCGGGAACGAGGCGAGGGAGGCCCTGCGCAGGACCTACGAGACCTTCATCGCCCCCGAACCGACCGAGGAGGCCCGCAGGACCTACCTGGTGGTCGAGGGGCAGATGCAGCACCGAGTCGAGCACTGGCTCTCCGTGCTCGTCGAGGAGGGTGCGCTCGCCGAGGGGGACAACAGCAGGCGCGCGAAGTTCCTGCTCACCGTGGTCAACGGCGTCACGCTCGAAAGGGCGTTGCCCGCCGCGGAGTCCCTGCTGGAGTCCGAGGCCGCCACCCTGTTCGCCGCGGTCGACGGTGTCCTGGGCGGCTGCGTGTAGGCGGGGACGGGGCGTGAGCCCGACGGGGCCGGGCGCTGGAAGGACTCGTCAGCGCCCGGCCCCGACCGGCGTCACCACAGGTGGTGGACCTGGGGGCGGACGAGTTCGTCGTAGACCTCGCGGACCTGCTCGTGGGTCTTGGCGTCGAGCGGCGACAGCTGCGCGGCGGCCGCGTTGCCCCGGGCCTGGTCGGCGTTGCGGGCGCCGGGGATGACCACGCTGACACCCTCCTGGTCGAGGATCCAACGCAGCGCGAACTGCGCCATGGTGGCGCCCTCGGGCACCAGGGGACGCAGGCGTTCGACGGCCTCCAGGCCGCTCGCGTAGTCGACGCCGGAGAAGGTCTCGCCCCGGTCGAAGGCCTCGCCCCCGCGGTTGAAGTTGCGGTGGTCGTCCTCCCCGAAGCTGCTCGCGGCGGTGAACCGGCCCGACAACAGCCCGCTGGCCAGGGGGACCCTCGCGATGATCCCCACTCCGGCCTCTTTGGCGGCGGGAAGGACGCGCTCCAGGGGCTTGTGGCGGAAGGCGTTGAGGATGATCTGCACGCTGGCCACGTTCGGCCGGGCGATGGCGGCCAGGGCCTGGTCACAGGTCTCCACCGAGACCCCGTAGGCGCGCATGCGCCCCTCGTCCACCATCGCGTCCAGGTCGTCGAACACGGCGTCGCTGTCGATCACCGTCGAGGGCGGGCAGTGCAACTGGACCAGGTCGACGGTGTCCACGCCCAGGTTGCGGCGGGAGTCGTCGTTCCAGGCGCGGAAGTTGCCCGAGTTGTAGTGGGCGGGGTCCTGGGCCATGCGGCGGCCCATCTTGGTGGCCACCGTCAGCTGCGGGTGGTCCTTGAGCAACCGGCCGACCAGCCGTTCACTGCGCCCGTCGCCGTAGACGTCCGCGGTGTCGACGAAGGTGACGCCCTCCTCCACCGCCGTGTTGAGGGCGCTCATGGCGTCCGCCTCGCTGACCTCGCCCCAGGCGGAGCCGATCTGCCAGGCGCCGAATCCGACGGCGCCGACGCGGGCGACGGTACCGAGTTCACGTGTGTCCATGGCGTGATCCTAAGTCCTGTGGAATCGCTCCCACACGGGGCTTAGGGCCCGGGTCGGTCGGCGTCGGACCCGAATTCCGCCAGGGGGTCCGGTTTGCGGCGTCGTATCGCGCGGGCTCAGTCCAGAGCGAGGGCACCGAGCACCATGGCTTCGGTGAGGGTGCGCACGGATTCCCGGTCGAGGAGTTCGACGGGGCGCGTGGTCAGTGTGAACAGGGCGCCGCCGTACAGGGTGATCAGCGTGGAGACCGTTCTCTCCGAGGCCAGGGTGCCGAGGTCGTCGTGCAACTGGACGGTGCCGGCCAGCGCGGAGCCCTCGAGTCGGGTGAGGACGGAGGCCAGCGCGGGGCGGCGGCGCGCCTCCAGCTGGAGCTCCAGGATCGCCAGGTAGCGGTCGCGCAGGGTGGTCACTGCGGTCCAGAGGGAGTCCGCGATCAGGTCGACCAGGGTGTGGACGGTGTCCGGGGCCTCGACCGCTCCCGCTTCGGCGGTGGCGCGCGCGGCCTCGTCCAGGTGGAGCTCCACGATCCGCTCGGCCGCCGTGACCAGGAGGCCCTCCCGGCTGCGGAAGTAGTTGGTGGCCGTTCCCGAGGGCACGCCCGCTCGTGACTCGACGGCACGGTGGGTGAGCCCGTGCGCCCCCTGCTCCGCCAGGAGGGTGATGGCCGCGTCGGCCAGGGCGCGGCGGCGGTGCGGGTTGGGGCGAGGCATGGGGCGATTATAGGACTCGGGACCATACCACTACCATCGTATTGAAAGAGGTCGGCGCGACCGCGTCGCCCGAGGCAGGGAGTGGGAGAGCGATGAGTGAACGCACAGCGACCGTCGTCGGCGGAGGACTCGCGGGCCTGGCCTCGGCGGTGGGGCTGGCCCGGTCCGGGTGGCGCGTACGGGTGGTGGAACGCCGCCCCGCGGTGGGCGAGGTGGGGGCGGGGCTCGCCCTGCCGCGCAACGGCGTCGGGGCCCTGAACGCCCTGGGAATCGAGGAGGAGGCCGTCGACCAGGCGGGCCACCGCACGCTGGCCACGGGGTTCGTGGACACCCTCGGACGCCGGATCCTGACCCTTCCCGACACCGACCCCCGGGTGCGGCGGGCCACGACCATCTGGGGGTTCCACCGCCAGGCACTGCACGCCCTGCTGTACCGGGCCGCGCTCCGGGAGGACGTGGAACCGGTGGACGGCGCCCGGGTGACGCACGTGTCGGCGGGGCGGCCCGGAGGTGAGCCCGCCGTGGTCCGCTGGCAGCGGGACGGCGGCGAGCACGAGACCGAGGCCGGTCTGGTGGTGGGCGCGGACGGCATGTGGAGCGCGGTGCGGGGAGCACTCCGACCCGAGGTGCGCCCCCGCTACAGCGGAAGCACCAGCTGGCGCGCCCTGCTGCCCGTGAGCGCCCTGGAGGGGACCGGGTTGGACGGCCGCCTCATCGAGTACTGGGGGCCGGGATCGGAGTTCGGGGTGATGCGGGTCAGCGCTGAGCATGTGTACTGGTACGGGTACGTGCGCCAACCCGAGCGGACCGTCTTCGACGACGAGCACGCCGCGGCTCGGGAGTACTTCGCGGACTGGGCTCCCGAGGTGGTCTCCCTGATCGACGCCACCGCACCCGACCAGCTCATGCGGCACGACGTCCACCATCTGCCGGACGGCCCGGAACGCTACGACCACGGGCGGGTGGTGCTGGTGGGGGACGCCGCCCACGGGGCCCTGCCCACGATGGGCCAGGGTGCCGCCACCGCGATGGAGGACGGCGCCACCCTGGGCCGACTGGCCGGACCCGCCCGTGAGGGGGATCTGCGGAGGGCCCTGGCCGAGTTCGACGCCCTCCGGCGCCCCCGGTGCCGGGCCATCGCGAAGCAGGCCCGCCTCATCGCCCGTGTGGGCGCGGACCTGGGTGGCGGTTGGAGGCAGGGGCTACGCAACGCGACCCTCCGGCTGATCCCGGCCGGTGCCCTGGTCACTTCCGCCATGGGAGCCGTGGAGTGGTCCCCGCCCGAGCCCCTGCGCCCCGCCTGAGGCTCGACGAACCCGGCTTCGAGCTGGCGCACCGCGATCCGTTCACTGTTCCCGGTGGCTGCCCCGTCCGCTCGCGGGCGGCGGGTTCCGGGTACGGAGTCCAGGACGAGTTCGTAGGCGTGGTTCACGAGGTCACGGACCAGGGACACGGTGGTCTCCTCGTCGGCGCCCACGGGTCCCCGGAACGCTGGACGGGGTCCCCGCACCCGGGCCTGATGGCGCCACGGAGAAACACGTTGCCAGGAGGGCGCTGCCCAGCCTAGGGTCGCGGTTCATGACAGATCCCCGCGTTGACCCGCCCTACGTCACCGACGAACGCACCATGCTGGAGAACTGGCTGGAGTGGCACCGACAGACCCTCGCGGTCAAGTGCCAGGGCCTCACCGACGAGCAGCTGCGCGAACGTTCCACCCCGCCCTCACCGATGAGCCTGCTGGGACTGGTGCGGCATATGGCCTACGTGGAGCACATGTGGTTCCGCGTGGTCCTGGAAGGGGAGGAGTACCACTCACCGATCAAGGAGATCGACGACCCGGACGGTGACTTCCTGGACGTCGACACCGCCTCGGTCGAGGAGTCCTTCGCGGTGTGGCGCTCCGAGATCGACGGCGCCCGTAGGGCGTCGGACGGGCTCTCCCTCGACTCCGTCGGGAAGCGCCAGCGGCACGGCGAGGACTGTTCGCTCCGGTGGATCCTCGTCCACATGATCGAGGAGTACGCCCGCCACAACGGCCACGCCGACCTCATTCGCGAGCGCGTCGACGGGGCCACGGGGGAGTAGCCCTCAGCCTCGGAGGACGTCCCGGGAGACCGCCGCGAGATCGGCGGGACTGCCGCCCATGATGAGGGCGGCGTGTTCGGTGACGGCCTCGATCGGCCAGTCCCACCAGCGCGCCTCCAGCAGCAGCGCCACGTCCGGCTCCGGGAAGCGGGACCGGATGTGGCGCGCGGGGTTCCCGCCCACCAGCGCGTAGGGCTCCACGTCCCTGGTGACCACGCTGTGCGCGGCCACGACCGCGCCGTCACCGATGCTCACCCCCGGCATGACCGTGGCGCCTCGGCCGATCCACACGTCGTTGCCGATCCGTGTGTCCGGCGGTGCCGGGATCGACAGGTAGGTGTCCAGGGTCCGTTCGGCCCACTCTCCGCCGAACATGGTGAACGGGTACGTCGATGGGCCGACCGTGGGGTGGTTGCCCGCGGGCATGAGCAGGGTGACCCCGGGCGCGATCGCGCTGAACCGGCCGATCACCAGGCGCTGCGGCCCGTAGTTGTACAGGACGCACGCCTCCTCGAAGGGCACGCCGCCGCCCTCGTCGTCGTAGTAGGTGTACTCGCCCACCTCGATCAGGTCGGAGGTGACCTGCGCCCGGAGGAAGACGACGTTGGTCAGGTCCGGGCGGGTCGTGGGGTGGAGGCGGTTCGGGTCGGGCGCGGGCACGGGGCTCCTCGTTCACGGGCGGTCGGTTCGGTGGCGGGCCGGGGCTCAGGAGAAGGACTTGGACAGGTCCTTGACCACGGTGCGCTCGGGTACGAAGCGGACCAGGCGGGCGTCGTCGGCGTAGTACCGGAAGTCCGGGTGCCACCCGCCCTCGTCGTCGCCCAGGTACCTCCGGAGCTTGCGTCTGCTCAGCGCCGGGTCGAAGGGCACCACCTCCGCGACGCCGCGCATGATCACCTGGAGGAACTCGTGGCGTTCCAGGTCGCAGGTGTCCACCACCACGGCTGTGCGCGGGTCTCTTGCCAGGTGCCGGGACATCACCGCGTACTCCCCGGTGATCCACCACAGGACCCCTCCCTCCCACAGGAACCAGACCGGCCGGACGGTGGGCGCTCCGGAGGCGTTGACGGTGGCCACGCGGGCCACCAGCGGCTGGGAGAGGAAGGCGTCGACGTCGAAGGGGTGCTCTGGCTGAGGGGTGCCGGTCATGCTTCCAGACTAGGTTTCCGGTCGGCCCGGCGACAGTACCGGGTGTTCGGTTGTGGACGAGTCCCGGTGGCCCCATGGCCGACCCGCGTCCCGTCGGGAGCCAGCCGAACCCGTGCCAGGCTGGCTCCATGACGAAGCGACGACTCACCATCGAGTGGGATGACGACTCCCCCCAGCGGTACCGGAAGTTCGCCAACGCGCTGTGGGGGCTCTGCGAGTTCGCCCTGCCCGGACGGTTCCGGGTGGTCCACGACGAACACACCACCGCGCAGGAGCTGAACAACGACTACGACGCGACCGGCCGCATGGTCCGCTGGGAGTGACACCGGGAGGTCAGGGGGTCACGGAGTGGCTGACCTGGGCGGTGTGGGTCACCCATCCGTGGTCGGTCCGCTGGTGCAGCAGGAACGCGGTGGACCCGGTCTCGAACCCCGGCGGGCCGTCCCCGTCCCTCTTGAGGACGCTCTGCCGGTACGTGCTGGGAGCGGTGGAGAGCACGCTCCCACCGAAGCCGGTGGTGGTCTGCCGGTGTACGTGTCCGGCCATGACCCGCGCGACGTTCGGGTGGTGGGCCACCACCGCCTCCAGCTCCGCGCCGTCGTCCAGCCGCATCCCGTCCTGGAACGGGAGGCCGAGGGGCACCGGCGGGTGGTGGACGCACACGAGGGCCGGGACGTCCGGCCGACGGGCCAGGACCGTGTCCAACCAGTCCAACTGCTCGGCTCCCAGCAGCCCTCCGGGGGCACCCGGGACGAGGGAGTCCAGGACCACGAGGGTGAGCTCGGGGTACTCCACCGCGTAGTGGGCGCTCGCACCCCCGCCGAGGTGGGCACCGCCCCCGAAGGCGGCGACCAGGTTCTCGCGGTCGTCGTGGTTTCCGGTCACCAGGAACAGGGGGAGCGGGAAGCCGTCGACGATCTCGCCGAGGAGCTCGTACTCCTCCGGGGCGCCGTGGTCGGCCAGGTCCCCGGAGACGACCACGCAGGTGGGCGGCGGGTCCAGGGTCAGTACCTGGGCGAGGGCCCGGCGCAGACCGGCGGCGGGTTCGGCGGCGCCCGCCACCAGGTGGGGGTCGCTCAGGTGCGCGACGGAGACGGAGGTGGATCCGGAGGAAGGGGTCATGACGGACACAGTGCCCCAGCGGGTGCCCCTCGGGCAACAGGGTTCGCGGTCAGCCGTCCAGCCCGGGCGGGGCGACGGTGAACGGTGTGGCCCGCCACTGGTCGACGGCCGGGTTCAGGTACTCGGCCAGCGCGGGCAGCTTCGGGACGAGTTCGAGGGCGGCGATCACCCGCAGGGCCCCCACGGCGTTCACGAAGGCCAGCACGTCCCGGTCGAGCTCACGCGTGCCGGCGCGGCGGGCCCCTCGGTCGTAGGCGGCCTCCAGCTCGGGGCCGAGCGCGGCCAGGTCCCACTCCACCGGCCCGAGCGAGACCAGTTCGAAGTCGGCGTAGCGGTCCCCGTCCAGGGCGGAGAAGATGTTCGCGGGCGGGGAGTCACCGTGGACCGGCTGGAGCCCGACCCCGGGGTAGGCCCGCTCGAACACCTCCCGTGAGGAGGCGATCGGCTCCAGGAACCCCCATTCGGCGCGGGCCCGCTCCAGGTCGCGCGCGGAGATGAGGTCGGGGCTCTCCTTCAGCCGCTCCAGTGCGGCGGAGAGGGAGTGCGGTTCGGCCGCGCCCAGGAACTCCAGCTCCCCCGGATAGTCGCGCAGGGCGGCGTGCAGCGCGGGGACGCTCTCGGCGTTGGCGACGTAGTCGGGCTCGCCGCCGCGCCGCTCCTCCACGTACTCCCAGAACGTGATCGAGAAGCCGTCGCGCTGGACGGGCGCGCACGGCACCAGCGGGCTGGGGCGGAGCACCGGGGTGCCCTGTTCGTACAGCCACCGGGTGACGTCGAGTTCCGCGCGTTGGCGGGCGCTGACGGAGTCCGGGGTCACCGAGTCCGGCAGGACGGTGGGGACACGGGCCACGACCGGCGCCGGCGCCAGGTGGACGACCACGGAGAAGAGGTCGTGCAGCACGCGCGGGTCGGTCACGGTGAGCCCGAGGTCGCGCCCGGCCCCGACGACCGCGTTCACGGCGTCGGAGGTGCGTTGGGCCAGCTGTTCGGGGGTGAGGAATGCGGTCACGGGGCCGATCATGCCACGTCAGGGCGCCGGGTTGGAAAACCTTTTTGTTGCCCGGGGCCGCCCCTCCACAATGGTGGGATGGTCGACCGACACTTCTCCGCCCCGGACCTCGCCGAGCTCTACGACCACTTCAACCCCTGGCGGAGCAGTCCGCAGGACGACTTCTACCTCGACCTCGTGATGGACGCCCGTACCGTCCTGGATGTGGGTTGCGGGACCGGGAAGATCCAACGGGTCGCGCGCGAGCGCGGGCACACCGGCCGTCTGGTGGGGCTGGACCCGGCCGACGCGATGCTGGAGGTGGGCCGCCGGGACCGCGACGACGTCGAGTGGACCCTGGGCGACCTGGTCTCCGGGCCCTACGACGGTGCGGCGGACGGCCCCTTCGAGGACGAGTTCGACCTGGTCCTCATGTCCGGGCACGCCTTCCAGGTGTTCACCACCGACGAGGAGCTGCGCGCCAACCTGACCGCCGCCCGGCGGGCGCTCACCCCTGACGGGCGGTTCGTGTTCGAGACCCGCAACCCCGCCTTCCGGGCCTGGGAGGCCTGGGTTCCCGAGCGGGTGCGGACCGTACGCGGACCGGAGGGCCGGGACGCGACCTGCACGCACCGCCTGCGCGGGGTGGACGGCGAGCTGGTCACCTTCACCTCCGACTACCGGGTCGAGGGGTGGCCGGAACCGCTGGTCAGCCGGAGCACGCTGCGGTTCCTGGACGCCGACCGCCTCAACGGCTTCCTGGCCGAGGCCGGGTTCGAGGTGACCGCGCAGTACGGCTACTGGGACCGGAGCCCGCTCACCGACGCCAGCATGGAGATCATCACCTTCGCCCGTCCCGCCTGAGCGGGCCACGGCATCGGGGCGGCGATGAACGCCGTGTTCGACGGCGTGGAGGCCGCCTGGGGCGGAGGGTGCCCGTCCGGGCCCTCGGCGGGGCGGGATACTGGTGGTCGAGCAACCCCACGAGGAGGCGTCCGTGTTCTTCTTCTACAGCAGCCGTCTGGGCTGCGTGACCTCCCTGCTGCTCTCGGCCGGGCTGACCCTGCTGGTGCTCTACCTGCTCGGCTGGATCTAGGACTTCCCACCCCTCACGGGCCCTCCCGGCCCAGGCGCGGCAGCCACGGATGGTGGGCCCCGTGGACCAGTGCGAGCGCCTCCGCCAGCCACCACCGCTGGTCGGCGTCCAGTACCGCCAGCGCCGCCGCGAAGTCCGCCTCGTCCTTGGGCCGCAGTCCCCTGGCCTTGTACAGCAGTTGGACCTCGGGGGTCAGGTAGGGCAGGCCCTCCGGCGTGCGCCGTCCCAGCTGGTCGAGGGGGAGTCTGATCCGGGCGTCCCTGCGGGAGACCCACGCGTCCCCCTCGGATTCGTCCAGCATGAACTGGAGCCGCCAGGGCTCGGCCGGACCGGGGCGGCACCAGACGTCGTGGACACCGGTGGGCAGGATCTCGCCCACCCGCCAGGGGCGGAGTGTGCCGGGTGGGTCGGCCGCCCACCACTCCCAGTCAGGGAGCACCTCCTGGACGGTGTGCTGGTCCCGGCGGAGCAGCAGCACGTCGGTGTCGGCGTGCTCACGGAACCGGTGGCCGACCGCCAGCGCGATGGCATGCCCGCCCGCGATCCACCACGGGACCCCCGCCCGGGCGAACCGCGCGGCGACTTCCTCGGGAGACAGCGGGTCCCAGGGAGCACCCGGGTCCGCGCTGTCGCTCACGTCGGCACGTCCGAGGCGGCGCCGATCTGGCTCCCCACCCCGTCCAACAGGGCGTTGAGGCCGAACTGGAAGCTCTCCCAGGACTCCTGTTCGAGGTAGGGCTCATCGGGGTCGGCGTTGTCGAAGGCTCCCTGCTCGGTCATCACCGTCAGGGTGGGGAAGCGCTCGGAGAAGTCCTCGACGATCTCCTCCAGCTGCGCGGAGCGGGCGAACCACCACTGGTCCTCGGGCTGTCCGGTGACGGCCTCGGCCTGGCGGGCCTCGGCGGCGGTGCGGACCGTGCCCCGGACCAGGTTGACGATGCTGTTGTAGGCGCCCCCGACGGCCTTCGCGGGGAGTCCGGCACCGTGCAGGACGGCGGCCAGGGACTCGAAGAGCCGGTACTCGTTGGGGCCCAGGACCGGCCGGGCGGCGGAGATCTCCAGGGTCCAGGGGTGGCGCAGGTGGAAGCGCCACAGCTGACCGGACCAGGCCAGGACCTCCTCGCGCCAGTCCGTTCTGTCGGTACCCCCTCCTAGGCTCGCGGGTGCGGGACCGGTGGTGTCCTCCCACTCACGGACCAGCTCGGCGAAGGAGTGGTCGTACATGAGGTCGATGAGTTCGTTCTTGCTGGCCACGTAGGTGTAGAGGGACATGGCGGTGCGGCCCAGGCGCTCGCCCACGGCCCGCATCGACAGGGCCTGCATGCCCTCGGCGTCAGCGACCTCGATGGCGGTCTCCACCACCAGGTCCACGCTCAACTGGGCGCGGGGGCCGGGCCCGGTGCGCTCGGCCGGTTCGTGGTCGCGCCACAGCAGCTGCATGGAGCGACGGGGGTCACCCTGCCCGGCGTAGACAACCACTTGCATCTCCTTATGGAATAAACTAACGTTCGCTGGCTGTTAGTTTACCGCATAAGGCTTTCCGAGGATCCTGAGGAGCAGCTTGTCTTCCGAACCCACCACCCTGGCGGACACCCACGACACCATCCAGGTCCGAGGGGCCAGGGAGAACAACCTCGACAACGTCTCCGTCGACATCCCCAAGCGAAGACTGAGCGTGTTCACCGGACTCTCCGGCTCGGGGAAGTCCTCTCTTGTCTTCGGGACCATCGCCGCCGAGTCCCAGCGGTTGATCAACGAGACCTACACCGCCTTCCTCCAGTCCTTCATGCCGAGCGTGGGCCGCCCGGACGTGGACGCGCTGCGCAACCTCAGCGCCGCGATCATCGTGGACCAGGAGCGCATGGGTGCCAACGCGCGCTCGACGGTGGGCACCGCCACCGACGCCCACGCCATGCTGCGCATCGTGTTCAGCCGGGTGGGCACCCCCCGCCTGGAGCCCGCGAGCGTGTTCAGCTTCAACAACTCCGAGGGCATGTGCCCCGAGTGCGAGGGGCTGGGCCGCACCAACCAGATCGACGTCGAGGAGCTCTACGACCGCGACCTGTCCCTGAACGAGGGAGCCATCACCGTCCCCGGTTTCGCCGTGGACAGCTGGTACTGGCAGATCTTCGCGACCTCGGGCCTGCTGGACCCGGACCGGAAGCTGCGCGACTACACCGAGGAGGAGTGGCACAGCCTCCTCCACCAGCCTGTCACCAAGGTGAAGGTCGGGAGCAGCAACCTGACCTACGAGGGCCTGGTCCCCAAGATCAAGCGGACCTACCTGGCCAAGGAGCGGGAGAAGATGCAGACCGGCATCCGCGCGTTCGTGGACCGGGCCGTGGTCTTCTCGATCTGCCCCGAGTGCGAGGGTACCCGGCTCAACGCCGCGGCCCGCGAGGTGAAGGTCAACGGACGCACCATCACCGAGTGCGCGTCCATGCAGATCAGCGATCTCGCGGAGTTCGTACGCGAGATCGACGACCCCTCGGTGAAGCCGCTCGCGGACACCCTCGGCCACACCCTGGACTCGCTGGTGGAGGTCGGCCTCGGGTACCTGAGCCTGGACCGGGAGTCGGGCACCCTGTCCGGAGGGGAGGCCCAGCGGGTCAAGATGGTCCGCCATCTGGGCTCCAGCCTCAGCGACATCACCTACGTCTTCGACGAGCCCACCGTGGGCCTGCACCCGCACGACATCGAGCGGATGAACACCCTCCTGCTCGGCCTGCGTGACAAGGGCAACACCGTGCTGGTGGTCGAGCACAAGCCCGAGACCATCGCCATCGCGGACCACGTCGTGGACCTGGGGCCGGGTGCCGGACCCACCGGCGGCACCGTCACCTACAGCGGTGACGTGGCCGGACTGCGCGCCTCCGGCACCCTCACCGGGCGCCACCTGGACCACCGGGCGCGGCTGCGGGAGGAGGTACGGACCCCGAACGGGACCATCCCCATCCGCGGGGCCAGCACCCACAACCTCCGGGACGTGTCCGTGGACGTCCCGCTGGGCGTACTCACCGTGGTCACCGGCGTGGCGGGCTCGGGCAAGAGCTCGCTCATCCACGGGGCGCTGCCCGGCCGCGAGGGCGTCGTGGTCGTGGACCAGTCCGCGATCCGCGGGTCGCGGCGCTCCAACCCGGCCACCTACACCGGGCTGCTCGACCCGATCCGTACCGCCTTCGCCCGCGCCAACGGCGTGAAGCCGTCCCTGTTCAGCGCCAACTCCGAGGGCGCCTGCCCGGAGTGCAAGGGCGCCGGGGTGATCTACACCGACCTGGCCATGATGGCCGGGGTGGCCACCACGTGCGAGAAGTGCGAGGGGCGCCGGTTCAAGGCCGAGGTCCTCGAACACAGGCTGCGGGGCAAGGACATCAGCCAGGTGCTGGCCATGTCCGTGGTGGAGGCGCGCGACTTCTTCGCCTCGGGCAACGCCCGCGTCATCCTGGACCGGATGTACGACGTCGGTCTGGGGTACCTGGGCCTGGGGCAGCCGCTCACGACCCTGTCCGGCGGTGAGCGCCAGCGGCTGAAGCTGGCGATCTCCATGGCCAGGAACGGTGCGGTGTACGTGCTGGACGAGCCGACCACCGGTCTGCACCTGGCCGACGTGGACCGGCTGCTGGCGCTGCTGGACCGCCTGGTGGACGACGGCAACACGGTGGTGGTGATCGAGCACCACCAGGCCGTCATGGCCCACGCCGACCACGTGATCGACCTCGGCCCGGGGGCCGGGCACGACGGCGGCCGGGTGGTCTTCGAGGGCACCCCGGCCGAGCTGGTCGAGAAGGGGGAGACCCTCACCGCCCGCCACCTGCGCGCCTACCTGGGCCGCGAGGGATAGCCGGCGACCGTGAAGGGTCGGGCCCGCCGCCGGAGAACCTCCGGTGGTGGGCCCGACCACGTTCCCGCTCCCGGGGTCAGGGCGCCACGGGGGCGCCCCTGCGGGCGCGGGCGATCACGTAGTGCAGGACGCCGCCCAGCAGGGCGCCGAAGATCCACACGAACCCGGACCAGGACGCGAGGGCGGGCAGCCACACCGCCGTCACCGAGAACACCGAGGCCAGGCAGAAGGCGGACAGCGCGCGCAGGTTCCAGCCCCGGGTGAAGTGGTACTCCGATCCGGGGTCGGCCGAGTACAGGGCCTCCAGGTTCAGCCGCTGGCGTCGCAGCAGGTAGTGGTCGGCGACGATGATGCCGTACAGCGGGGCCAGGACCGCGCCGAGGGTGTCCACGAACGACGCGATGCCGATGTTGTCGATGTAGGCCACCCACAGGGCGCCCACCACGAAGCCCACCGAGGCGGTGATGAGCCCTCCGGTGCGGGCGCTGATGACCGAGGGCGCCAGGTTGGCCAGGCCGTACGCGGGCGGGATGAAGTTGGCGACCAGGTTGATGCCCACGGTGGCGACGAAGAAGGTCAGCGCCGCCACCACGGTCAGCCAGATGTTGTCCACGCGCGCGACGATGTCGGCCGGGTTGGTGAGCGCCTCCCCGTACAGCACCGAGCTCCCGGCGGTGATGACCAGGGTGAGGAACGAGAACAGGGCCAGGCTGACCGGCAGCCCCCACAGGTTGCCGCGCCGCATGGCGCGCTCGGAGCGGGTGAACCGGGCGAAGTCGCCGTAGTTGACGACCACCGCCGCGAAGTAGGCGACCATCGTGCCCACCACGGCCGAGAAGGCCGCGATCGTGCCGCCCGGGTAGTCGCCGTCCCCGGCGAACACGGTGCCGAGCTCGGAGAGGAGGTCGCCCCCGGCCATGGCCCACAGCGCGATCATCATGGCGATCATGACCGCGTACACCGCCGGTCCGGCCCAGTTCAGGAACACGCCGATCGACCTGATCCCACGGCTGAACAGGGCCAGCTGGACCACGGCCACGATCACGTAGGAGATCCAGCCCACGGCGGACAGGCCGAGGAAGGTGCCGTCGGGGCCCGGGCCGAACAGGGCCGTGATGAGCAGCGCCATCGCCGTGGAGGCGAAGTAGGTCTGGGCCCCGTACCAGAACATGGCGGTGATGCCCCGGATGAGTGTGGGGAACTGGGTGCCGTGCACGCCCATGCTGGCGCGCGCCATGACGGCGTAGGGGATGCCGTAGCGCACGCTCGGGCGGCCGACGAGGTCGCAGAGGAACATGACGATGAGCCCGGCCAGGATGATCCCGGCGAACACCGCCCAGCCGTTGAGGCCGTAGGAGATGAAGAGCGTGGCGGCCAGCGTGTAGCCGAACAGGCTCTGGATGTCGTTGGTCCAGACGTTGAAGATCTCGAACGCGCCCCAGCTGCGCCTGCTCCGGGGCACGGGGGCGAGGTCGTCGTTGTGCAGCGAGGGGTCGGGGGAGTGGACGGTCAGGTCGGTGCCGTCGGGGCCGACCGCGGAGTCGGTGGACGGTGGGTGCGCGGTGTCGCTCATGGGGGGATGGGGCTGGGCGGGGTCAGATGTCGGCGCGACGGCCCCTCTCCGGCAGTTCCTCCACGGTCAGGCGGCGGAAGGTGCCCGAGTCGGCGTCGTGGACCCAGCTGCGCCCCACGCTGGTGGCCAGGTAGGCGTCGCTGGGGTCGTCGATCTCGGCCTGAGGGTGGCGGCGCAGGATCCAGGCGCGCATCAGGACCAGGTAGAGAACGAAGGCGACCGGGAAGCCGATGACGTAGGCGTGGTCGGGCTGCCACAGGGACACGCCCGAGGCGCCGAACCAGGCGATGAGCGCGGCCGGGTTGACCCCCCTCGCGTACCGGTACTGGCCGTGGGGGTCGTACAGGGCGGGCACGTTGAGGCGACGCCGGCGCAGCACGTAGTAGTCGCAGATCATGATCCCGGCGATGGCCGCGATGAAGCCGCCGTAGTAGCTCAGGAAGGTGAAGAGGTTGTCCAGCAGCAGCCAGGGCATCACGGCGGTGCCGACCACCCCGGCGAGCACCACCCCCGACCGATAGGACAGGTGGGGCGCGGCCGCGTTGACGAAGTTGAGCGCCGCGGGCACGACGTTGGCGGCGGTGTTGGTGGACCACTGGGCCAGGACGATCATCAGCAGCAGGACTCCGAGGACGAAGCCGGTGCTCTGGCCCTGGATGACGTCGACGGGGTTCCACTCCCCGGTGACGATGAAGGAGACCGCGCCGATGAAGGAGATCCAGGCCTGCATCATCGGCAGGGCCACGAAGTGGGCGGTGAGGACCGCGCGGTTGCGGCGCAGGAAGCGGCGTTCGCCGGGGGCGGTGCGCACGAAGCGGGTGATGCTCGGGATGTCCACGGCCAGCGGCGCCCACACGACCATGTTGATCAGGAAGAACACCACCAGGGACAGGTCGCCGCCGGAGGCGAAGGTCCAGATGTTGGTGCCCTCCAGGTCGGCCACCCCGTCGAGCGTGTAGTACATCCAGATCGAGATGGCCAGGATGCACGGGGCGGCGACGGAGGCCAGCCGTTCGACCGCCTTGATGCCGAGGGCGACGTTGGCGATCTGCACGACCAGGAACAGGGCGTACCAGAGCGGCCAGGAGGAGAACCCGGTCCAGTACTCCACGAGGCCGTTGATGGCCAGGGCGCCGATGTAGGTCTGGATGCCGAACCAGCAGGCGGCGACCACCCCGCGCGAGACCGAGGGGATGTGGGTGCCGATGGTGCCGAAGGGGGCGCGCAGGAACACCGCGAAGGACAGGCCGTGCTCGGTGCCGATGTCGGCGGTGAGGGTCATGACGACGGCGAGGGCCATGGTCGCGGTGAGCACCACGAGCATGACCACGGGCAGGGAGAGCCCGCCCTCGACGCCGTTGGCGCCGTACTGGAAGGTGACGATGACGATGGCCAGGGCCACCCACATCCAGACGAAGCCCAACAGCGAGATCGGGCGCTGGTTGAGCCAGGTGGGCAGGATCGACTCTTCGAGCAGGTGGTTGTGGGGCTGCTGGCTGCTCTGACGGGGGGTGGAGGTGTCCATGGGCCTGTGCTCCTCCGGAAGGGGGTCAGGGGTGATGGGGTGCTTCGAGCGCGGGGCTCAGCGGCCAGTGGGTGACGGCCTTGGGGCGGGGAGCGGCGAAGGTGCGGACCCGGCTGGTGGTGAGGCCGAGGCCCACCAGTGACTCGGCCAGGGCGACAGCGCTGGTGAGGCCGTCCACGACCGGCGCTCCCGCCGTGTCCTCGGGGGTGAGTTCCATCCCGGCCATGCCGCCGCAGCCGAGGACGATCACCTCGGCTCCGTCGTGTTCGACGGCGGCCCGGGCCTGGTGGGCCACGGCGCGCGCGGCGGCGGTGGGGTCGCTCTCCAGTTCGAGGACGCCCAGGCCGCTGGCGCGCACCGAGGCGCAGCGGGTGTGGAGACCGGCCAGGGTCAGGCGGTCCCGGATCATGGGGACGGTCCGGTCCAGGCTGGTGACCACGGAGTAGCGGTGGCCGAGCAGGCAGGCGGTGTGGGCCGCGGCCTCGGTGATGTCGATGACCGGGGTGGGGCAGAGCTCCTGGAGGCCCTCCTTGCCGTGGTCGCCGAAGCCCGCCTGGATGACGGCGTCGTAGGGGCGGTCGTAGGTCATGACGCGGTCCATGACGGCCACGGCCGCCAGGTGGCTCTCGAAGTTGCCCTCCACCGACGCGGGGCCGAAGCGCGGGGTGAGCCCCTCGACCTCCGTACCGGGCCGGGCGACGGCGCGGGCCTGTTCGGCCAGGGCGCGGGTGATGGCCGTCGAGGTGTTGACGTTGACGATCAGGAGGCGCATGCGGTCCCTTCGTGAGGCCGTGCGGGGGTGACCCCGCCCACAATTGAAGCTATTACTTCAATATCGTTAAAGCCATCACTTCACAAGACCGGCATCTATACTTAACACGCCATGGCTGACTTCACCGAGAACCCCGCGCCCCCACGGTTCGACGAGCGCAGGATCGGTGAGCGCATCCGCGAACTGCGCACCGCGCGCGGCCTGTCCCTGCGTGAGCTGTCCGGACGGTTGGAGATCAGCGCGAGCGCGCTCTCCCAGATCGAACGGGGCAAGATGCGCCCCTCGGTCACCCGGCTCTACCAGATCATGGGTGAGCTGAACGTGCCCATGGCCGCAGTGTTCGGCCCCGAGGAGAGCACTCCGGCCGCGCCCGACGCCTACACGACCCCCATGGGGGAGGCGCCCGGTCCGCGCTGGGAACCCGGCGACACCGCCATGGGCCGCGTCGCGGTGACCCGGCGGGACGAGGCGGCCACCCTGGAACTCGGCCACGGGGTGCGCTACCGCCGCCTGACCCCGGGCCCGGTCCCGGGGATGAACTACTTCGAGTCCGTGTACCCGCCCGGCTCCTACTCCAGCCAGAACGCCGAGTACGTGCGCCACCGGGGCCACGAGATCGGCAACGTCGTCAGCGGGGCGCTCACCGTGGACGTCGGGTTCGACACCTACGAACTCCGACCGGGCGACTCGATCACGTACCCCTCCACCACTCCGCACCGCATCTCGAACCAGGGCGACAGCGACGCCGTCGCCATCTGGCTCAACCTGGACTGACCCCGGGCGGCGCGTCGTTCCGCCCGCGGTTCTCAGGGCAGTGCGTCGAACCTCGCCCGGGCGCGCTCGACGTCGGGCATGGTCTCGGTGGTCCAGCGCAGGAGCGCGTCGACGAGGTCCTGGAGGGTCCTGCCCAGGGTGGAGATGCGGTACTCCACGGCCAGCGGCCGCGTGCTCACGATGACTCGGTCGACCATCCCGTTGCGCTCCAGGCGGCGCAGGGTCGCGGTGAGGGACTTCTGGGTGACGACGGGGATCGCGCGGCGCAGCCCGTTGAAGCGCAGGGGTTGTTCGCACAGGCAGTCCAGCACCTGGAGGGACCACTTGTCGAGTGTCTGGTCGAGGAGCTCGCGGTGTTCGGCGGTGATCTGGGGGGCGGGCTGGCCGGTGGCGGTTTCGTGCATGATACCTGGTCTCGTTGAGGTTCCCTTTGGCCACCTAGTAGACATGGGATACCTGCAGAACGCCAACCGGAGGTACCTTCCATGTCCGTGCAGCTGCTCTCTCCCGAAGGCCTGTTCCAGCCTGTTCCGTACCACCACGTCTCGATCGGCACCGGCAGCCGCCAGGTGCACGTGGCCGGTCAGATCGCCCGCGACGGCGACGCGAACCGTCTGGCCACCGGGGACCTCACCGGCCAGGTCGAGATCGTCCTGCGCCACACCGCTCGCGCCCTGGCCGGTGCGGGGGCGACGTTCTCCGACGTCGTGCGCCTGCGGTTCTTCGCCGTCGACTGGAAGCCGGAGAAGGCCGACGCCTTCATGAAGGGCATCGAGAACGTCACCGAGGAGCTGGACCTTCCGACCCCGCTTCCGCCCACGTCGCTGATCGGAGTGGACTACCTCTGGGAGCCCGACGTCCTCGTCGAGCTGGAGGCCTTCGCCGTCCTGGACTGACCCCGCCAGACCCCGGTCAGTGGCCCCCGCTCCACGGAGCGGGGGCACCCCGACGGGATTCCGGTCAGTCCTCCTCGGGTGCCTCGTCGACAGGCCGAACCCTGCTGGCGAGCCGGTAGTCGACGCGAACGTCCTCGTAGACCGTCCCGGTCTCGACGGGCCTGGGAACGCCCGATCGCTCGCTGCCTGCGACACCCTCCGACCGGGGGCTTCCCCGGTGTCGGGATTCGACCTCCGGCACCTCGCGGAACGTCAGTTCTCTCGCGGTGACGGACGCTCCGATCTCCACGTCGTACTCGGGTTCCTTCCGGGTGCCCATGGTGATCACCCCCGATTCACCGGTCGCCCTCGCCACCGGAACGCCGCACCGTGTCTCCCGCCCACTTCGCGGCACTGCTCAACACGTTCGCGGCGGTCCTCGCGGCTTCCCCCGCGCTCTTCGCGGCGGCCTCCGCCCTCTTCGCGGCGGCCTCCACGGACCTCACCGCGTCGTCGGGGAGCGAGTCGGCGTCCTCAGCCGGGGCGTCCGTGTCGTCAGCCCCTGGAGCATCGTCGGGCGCCTCGTCATCGATGTCCGGGTCGGGTTCGTCCGTCGCCCCCGTGTCCGACGTGTCGTCCTGTGCGGTGTCCCCGGTCCCGGGGAGGGCGTCCTCGACCGTGCTCGCAGCGCCTGAGCCGACGTCCCGCGCGGTGTCTCCCGCGACCTGGCCCACGTCCCCCACCGCACTTTGGGCGCCCGATCCGACGTCCTCCACCGCACTTTGGGCGCCTGACCCGACGTCCTCGACCGCACTTCCAGCACCTGACCCGACGTCCCTGACGGCGCCGCCGGCACCCTCGCCCAGGGCTCCGACGGCCCGACCCGTGCCGCTGCCCACCTCTTCGAGGCTGGACTCCACACCACGGGCCACGTGTTCCAGGACCTCCGGGTTCGTGTCGACGGTGTGCAGGACCCGCGCGATGATCTCCCGAACGTTGTCGAGCCTGACCTTGAGCAGGGCCTCGGCCTCGACGCCCTTGATGTTCAGGTGGACGCGGCCGAGTCCGACGTCCGCTCCCACCTTCAACTTGAGCAGGTCCAGGACCTCGGCCTGGAGTGAAACGGAGGCGACCAGGTTGTCGACCTCGAGGTCGATCTCGTCGACCTTCAGGTTCGGGACTTCGAGGAGGACGTCCGTGTCGCTGCTCGCTGCCGGGCCGCCGTCGGATTCGCGGCGGGGCTCAGGAACCGCCTCCGCACCCACACCCTCCGGTTCGAGGTCCTGCGAGGTCCTCCCGTTGTCCTCCTGTGTGATTCCTCCGGTCTTCGGAGTGTCTTCCACCTTTCCCACAACCTTCCACGCGGCTGGGCACACCCAGCGGTCCCAACGCCCTCCGGGGGTGTCTTCGTACGGTCGGCCTCGGTCACGGACTCCGGTGTGGAGTGTTCCGTCGGTCGCCGTTGCGGGAGTCGATGAGAGCGTGTGCGCCCCATGTACCCGACGCCAGCGTCGGGAAACTGTTCCTCCTGCTCAGAGCTGGTTTCAGCCGAATGGGAGGGTTGTTGGACACCGGGGTTCCCCAGCCGTGCCCGGGCGCCGCGCGATACTGGCCCGCATGACGACTCAACCTTCCGGTCCCGTGCCGTTCTCCCGCATCAAGATCCGTGTGGGGGCACTGGTGTTCTGCGGAGACGAGGTGGCACTCATCCGGCGCGACCGTCCCGGGTCGGTCCACTACACACCGCCCGGCGGGAACGTCGAGCCGGGCGAGGACCTGGACGTCGCGCTCCGGCGCGAACTGGCCGAGGAACTGGACCTGCGCCCGCACCAGGCCACCGCGCCGCAGCTGCTGTGGGTGGTGGACCAGCGCGTCAGCCGCCCGGGAACCACGCCGCCACCGCGCAAGCTCCACCTGATCCACCGCCTGCACGTCACGCCCGAGGTACGCGACGTGCTGGCGGTGGAGGAGTACGACGAGCAGCCCGGTGGCGGGCACGAGATCGGATTCGTGGAGTGGGTCGACTACCGGAGCACCGCTGACCTGCCGATCTTCCCGCTGATCGGCCCGGCCCTCGCGGCCTTGCCGCACCCGCGCGCGGTCGTCGCCGACGCCGCCCTGCCAGCGGTCACCGACGACGACTACGTGTGGGTCTAGCCCTCCAGGACCTTCTTGAGGTCGGCCAGCCAGGAGCGCCAGTCGGCCTTCCACTCGGCGGCGCGTTCGGCGGTGGCGATGCGGGTGTGCTCGATCCCCACCGAGGACTTGCCGTCGCCCTTGGACTGGAAGGTGACGGCGATGCGGGTGTCCTCGGGAAGGTCCGCGGTGAAGCGCCTGCCCGGCTTCGAGGTGCGCTCGGCCGCCTCGACCGGGAGCCAGCGGGTGCGCAGGTCCGGGTCGCTGAAGGCCTCGAACAGCTGCTCGACCGGGACGTTCACGGTCTTGCTGGCGCTGGAGGCGAACCCGTCCTTCTTCTGGCCGGGCACGCGCAGTCCGCGCTCCTGCTCGTAGGCGACGGTGACGGTCTGCGCCCACCAACCGGGCACGTCCTGCTCCCCGACCAGCCACGCGGCGATCTCGGTGTGGGTCCGGGAGGTGGCGCCCCAGACGTCCAGCAGTGCGAACCAGGCGTCGTAGTCGCGGCCGGTCGCGTCGGCGACCTTGGCACCGGAGACGCGGTCACGGATGGTGGCGGCTCCCGTCCCCTGGACGGGGCCCGAGGGCGCGGGGTCGGAGATCAGGTGGGACCGGGCGGCGGTGTAGCTCTCGCCGGTCTTCTCCATGCGGGCGCGCACGTTCTGCTTGAAGGACTTCTGGCTGGTCATGACGGCTCCTCGGCGGCACACGGCGGAGCCCACGCCCCCGTCGCCCGCCGGAAGGGCTGTGTTCGTCAGACCGGCGTCCCGAGGACTCCAGGGTCCCCTTTGCCCCCGCGGTGCCGACGGCGTGGGCGCCGGGGCCGGAGGTTGGGCGCGGGACCGCGCCTCCCTCCACGTTACCCCGGCTGACGCTCCGTCACCACCCTTTCCAGATCACGCCCGGTGGGCCCGCAGGACGGTGTCGTGGGTGTGGTGCGATCCCGTGGGAGCGGGGACCACCCGGGCGCGGGTCTCGTTGACGGTCACGGTCCAGTCGGCTCCGAGGAGCTCGGCCACCTCGGCGGGCTGGTAGTAGTCGGCGGGAGCGTGACCGTCGTCCAACCGCTCGGGCAGCGGGGTGATGTCGTGGCCGACGAAGAGGAGGGTGCCTCCCGGTGCGACGGAGGCGAGCAGGGCGCGCAGTGCGGTGTGCTCGGGCTCGCGCGGGAGCGGGAAGTAGTGCACGGTCACCAGGTCGAAGGCGTCGGCCGGGGGCGGCGCGGAGGTCAGGTCGCCCTGTTTCCACGAGACCCGGCCCCGGACGTCCGCGCTCGCGGCCGCCGCGCGGTCGAGGGCCACGCGCGAGATGTCGACCCCGGTGACCATCCACCCCCTGCGGGCCAGCCAGAGGACGTCCCCGCCCTCACCGCAGCCCACGTCGAGCGCCTGGCCGGGTGGGAGGCCGGCCAGTTCGGTGACGAGGACACCGTTGGGGTCGCCGCTGAAGAGCTGTTCCCGGCTGCCGTACCTGTCGTCCCAGAACCGCGCGTCCATGTTCGTGCTCCTTGGTGGTGGGGTTCGGAGGGCCCCGCTGGCCTCCTCCGCCACCAAGGTGCCCCAGCGCGAGACGTGCGGCAAGCTTTCTTGCGGGAACGGCAAACTTCAGGACGGGTGGTCGTACACGAGGGTGTGGCGCCAGAAGAGGCGTCCGCGCACGCGGGCCCCGGGCAGTTCCCGGGCGGCCACCGCGCGGATCCGGTCCAGGGTCCACTCCGGTTCGCTGGTGGGGGCGCTCATGTGCGGGGGCGGTCCGGCGGCGACGCGCGGGTGTCTGACCAGTCCCACCAACGGGTTCAGTGCGGCGGAGACCAGTCCGACGAGGAGGTCGGCCCAGCCCTCGTCACGGTGGCAGCCCACGACCACGAGACGACCGCCCGGGGCCAGACAGGCACGCAGCTCCCGCAGGGTCGCCTCCAACGGCAGGTGGTGCAGGACCGCCACCAGGGTGACCGCGTCCCAGAGCCGGTCAGGGTCGCGCTCAGCGAAACCCGCCCGGATGACGGTGACGCCGGGAACGTCCGCGAAGCGCTCCCCGGCGCGTGCCGCGGTGGCCGGATCGGGCTCCAGCCCCACGACCTCGTCCACACGCCGGTTCAGGCGGGCCAGGAGGTTGCCGGTGCCGCACCCCACGTCCAGGACGTCGCGCGCCCCGCTGGCCGCGACGCGACGCACCACCCAGGGGCCCAGGCGGTCGTTGTGGCTCCACGGATGCCGCTGGTTGAGGCGGTCCAGCCAGCTGGTCACCGGCGTCAGGGAAGGCATACCGACACAGTAGTGACGTGCCTCAGCCCAGCAACGCCCCGGCCATGGTCAGTCCGAGCCAGGCGGAGCCCACACCCAGGCTCAGGTGCGCCAGCACGTTCACCAGGGCGCGGCCGCGCGAACCGGTCCGGGAGAGCTGGACCGTCTCGTAGGCGAACGTGGAGTAGGTGGTCAGTGCCCCACACAGCCCCACTCCCAGCAGAGACATCACCTCCGGGGGCAGGGGAAGCGCCAGCAGCGCCCCCAGGAGCAGGCTGCCGACCGCGTTCACCACCAGGGTCCCCCATGGGAAGCCCTCACCGAACCGGCGCTTGAGTTCCAGGTCCACGAGGAAGCGTGCGGGGGCTCCCACGGCCGCGCCCAGGACGACCATCAGCGCGCTCACGGGTTGCGCCCTCCTCCGTGCGTGAGGAACCGGTGGGCCAGCGACGAGGCCGCCCAGGCCGCGGTGAGCGCACCGGCCAGGGTGAGGAGGAGATAGACCAGCGCGACCTGTGGGGCGCCCCGCTCGACGGCGGTGACCACGTCGGTGGCGTAGGCGGAAAAGGTGGTGTAGCCGCCGAGGAACCCCACCCCCCAGAAGGGGCGGACGAGACGGTTCCCGGGCCAGCGGTGCACGACCAGCTCCATGAGCAGGCCGATCAGCAGGCTGCCGGTGACGTTGACAGCCAGGATCGTCCAGGAGACACCGGAGGCCGCGGGCGGCCAGAGCACGTCCAGCGCGTGGCGACTCAGCGCCCCCAGGGCCCCACCGGCGGAGACGGTGGCCACCAGGGGCAGCAGGGACCCCCGTTCGGAAGTGGACATGGGGCCATTCTCCACCCGCCCGCCCCCGTGTGAGGGCCATCGGAGCTCCGTGGGGCCTCAGGGGGCACTCAGGGCCGTCCCCATGGATTCCTGGCCCGTGGTGCGCGGGAGGCGGTGGCCCTCGCGAAGTTCGCCGGGATGGCGGTGCTCGCGGTGCCGCTGAGCTGGGTCGTGGCCGCCGCCGTCCGGGCCCTGCCGGGGGCCGGCCATCCTCTGAAGTGCCGTGTGATCCCCGGACCCCCGGGGTTAGGGTCGGACCAGGACTCCCGAAGGAAGGACCACCCCCGTGGGCACTCAGAAGGAACGCATGCTGGCCGGTGAGCTCTACCTCGCCGACGACCCCGAGATCGACGCGGACGTGGCCCGGGCCCGGCTGCGCTCCGAGGCGTTCAACAACAGCGCGGCAGAGGACGCCGAGGGGCGGTTCAAGGCCCTCACCGACCTCGTCGGTGAACTCGGTGAGGGCAGCGAGGTCCGTCCGCCGCTGCGCGTGGACCTCGGGTACCGGATCACCATCGGGCCGCGTTCCTTCGTCAACTTCGACGCGGTCATGCTCGACGTCGCCCCCATCACGATCGGCGCGGACGTCCTGATCGGACCCGGTGTCCAGCTGCTCACCCCCACGCACCCCCTCGACCCGGAGCTGCGCCGCGCCAAGTGGGAGGCGGCCGAGCCCATCACCATCGGGGACAACGTGTGGCTGGGCGGCGGGGTCATCGTCTGCCCTGGTGTGACCATCGGTGAGAACACCGTGGTGGGCGCGGGCGCGGTGGTCACCAAGGACCTGCCCGCGAACGTGGTGGCGGTCGGGAACCCGGCCAGGGTCATCAAGGAGATCTGAGTCCCCGGAACGGTGGGGGAGGAGCGCGTGTGAGCGACGAGGGCGACGTCCGGCGGATCGCGCTGGAACTGCCCGGGGTGAGCGAGCGCCCCTGTTACGGCCGCCCCGCCTTCTACGCCTCGGGGAGGATCTTCGCCCGCCTGCACGACACACCGGGCGTCCTGGTGCTGTGGCGGGCCAGTGCGGAGCAGGGCCGGGAGCTGAGGGAGAGCGATCCGGAACGGTTCTTCACGACCGACCACTACCGGGGGCACGCCAGTGTGCTGGTGCGCCTGGACCTGGTCGGCGCCGAGGAGCTGGCCGAGCTCCTGGACGAGGCCTGGCGGGTGCGCGCCCCGCGCCGCCCGTCAGGTCCGGACGCGCGGGGCTGAAAGCGGACTGCGGGACCGGAACGCACCGTGCGTTCCGCCCCCTCGTCGCTCCACGACCGGGCTCAGCCCTCCGGTGAACCCGTGGGCCTGCCCGGCACCCTGCGGTGTCACAGCGGCGACCGGGCCGTCTTCGACGAGTTCGCTCGGCTTCTTCGAGGGCCGTCCATGGTGCGGGCGCGGGTCCGGTGCGATGACACGTGTGACGCCCGGGATCCTCACTCGCGATCCCGGGCGTCACCGTGGCCGTCCCCCGGTGTGGCGCCACCGGGGGACGGGGTTCGTGGGCCTACCCGGCCGCCGCCGGTTCGGGGTCGCCGTGGGAGAACTGGGTCCGGTACAGCTCGGCGTAGCGGCCGCCCCGGGCGAGCAGCTCGGTGTGGGTGCCGCGTTCCACGATCCGGCCGGCCTCGACCACCAGGATGGCGTCGGCCGCGCGGATCGTGGAGAGCCGGTGCGCGATGACCAGCGCGGTCCGTCCCTCCAGGGCCTCGGCCAGCGCGGCCTGGACCGCCGCCTCGGAGGTGGAGTCCAGCGCGGAGGTGGCCTCGTCGAGGATGACCACCTCGGGCCCGGTCAGGAGGAGGCGGGCGATGGTGAGCCGCTGGCGCTCCCCTCCGGAGAAGCGGTAGCCGCGTTCGCCCACCACCGTGTCCAGCCCGTCTGGGAGACCGGCGACGAGGGTGTCCAGGCGGGCGCGGCGCAGGGCGTCCCAGACCTGTTCGTCGGTGGCGTCGGGGGCGCCCAGGGTGAGGTTGGCGCGAATGGACTCGTGGAACAGGTGACCGTCCTGGGTGACCATGCCCAGGGTGGCGCGCACGGACGCGAAGGTCAGGTCGCGGACGTCGGTCCCGGCCAGGCGGACGGTGCCCTCGTCCACGTCGTACAGGCGCGGGGTGAGCTGGGCGATGGTGGACTTGCCCGCTCCGGAGGAGCCGACCAGCGCCACCGTCTGGCCGGGTTCGACGCGGAAGGACACCCCGTGCAGGACCGGACCGTTGTCGGTGGGGTCCAGGGTGGCGACCTCCTCCAGTGAGGCGAGGGAGACCCGGTCGGCGGTGGGGTAGCCGAAGGTGACGTCGTCGAACTCCAGGGAGACCGGCCCGGCGGGGACCGGGCGCGCATCCGGCCTCTCGTCCACCAGCGGCTTCAGGTCCAGGACCTCGAACACCCTGCTGAAGCTGACCAGGGCGCTCATGACCTCCACGCGGGCGCTGGCCAGCGCGGTCAGCGGAGCGTACAGGCGGGTCAGCAGCATGCCCATCGCCACGACCGTTCCGGCGTCGAGCTGGCCGCGCAGCGCGTAGAAGCCGCCGAGGCCGTAGACCAGGGCGAGGGCGAGCGCGGAGACCAGGGTCAGGGCGGTGAAGAAGACCTCCTGGACCATGGCGGTGCGCACCCCGATGTCGCGGACCCGGCGGGCGCGGCGGGCGAATTCGGCGGACTCGTCGTCGGGGCGTCCGAAGAGCTTGACCAGGGTGGCGCCGGGCGCCGAGAAGCGCTCGGTCATCTGGGTGCTCATGGCCGAGTTGTGGATGGTGCGTTCGCGTTCGATCCTGGCCAGTCGGGCGCCCATACGGCGGGCGGGCAGCACGAAGACGGGCAGGAGCAGCAGCGAGAGCAGGGTGATCTGCCAGGACAGGGTCGCCATGACGACCAGCGCCAGCACGAGGGTGACGACGTTGCTGATCACCCCGGACAGGACGTCGCTGAAGGCGCGCTGGGCACCGATGACGTCGTTGTTGAGGCGGCTGACCAGGGCTCCGGTGCGTGTACGGGTGAAGAAGGCGACCGGCATGCGCTGGACGTGGTCGTAGACGGTGGTGCGCAGGTCCAGGATGAGCCCCTCACCGACCCGGGAGGAGAGCCAGCGCACGACCAGGGACAGGGCGGCCTCGGCCGTCGCGACCAGGGCGATGAGCCCGGCCAGGAGGAGGACCGGCCCGAGTGCGGATCCGGCCACGATCTCGTTGACGACCTCACCGGCCAGCAGCGGCGCGGCCACCGCCAGCGCGGCGATGAGCACGCTGAGACCGAGGAACCAGGCCAGGGGGCGTGCGTGGGGTCGGGCGAAGGAGGCGATCCTGTGTAGGACCGGGCGGGAGAAGGGGCGCTGATCCTCGTGGGCGTGCATCGCGTGGTAGATCGAGTTCCACGCGGCCATTTCCATACTCATGGGGTCCACCGGTCCGTGTCGTTGGCTACCCCTGAACCGTAGAACCTGAACAATACTTGAGGTCAAACCAGAGATAGATGTTCTCTTTTCTTCCTTTCAATGCTCATCTATAGGGAAGGTTAGGATACTTTGAGGAAGAAAAGAGAGGACGTGTGTCATGAGTACGATCTACCGAACCGAGGACGACGGGCGGTGGCTCCGGCAGCGGTACCTCCGGGCCCTCGACGACGCCCCGGTCCCGGCCCGGCGACTGACCGTCCCGACCCGCGAGGGGGAGACCTTCGTACTCGCCTGCGGCCCCGAGGAGGCCCCGCCGCTGGTCCTGCTGCACGGCTCGGGGGCCAACGGCAGCCACTGGTTCGCGGACCTGCCCGCGTGGTCGGAGCACTTCCGGGTGTACTCGGTGGACCTGGTCGGTGAGCCCGGACTGAGCGCACCCTCCCGCCCCGACCTGTCCACCGAGGCCAGCGCGCTGTGGCTGGACGACGTGTTCGCCGCGCTCGACCTGAGCGACACCGCCATGGCCGGAATGTCCCTGGGAGGATGGACGGCGCTCGACTACGCCATCCGCCGCCCCGGCCGCGTCACCCGCCTCGCTCTGGGCTGCCCGGGCGGACTGGGCGCCCAACGCCGGTGGAGCATCCTGGGGGCGGGTCTGCTCATGTTGTTCGGATCGGGTGCCCGGGAGCGCTCGGTCCGCTACCTGGTCGGGCTCGGCCGTTCCGGGGACGAGGCGGTGCTGGACGAGATCATCGGGGTCTTCACCCGGTTCCGCCCGCGCACCGAGACCCTGCCGGTCTTCCCGGACGAGGCGCTGCGCGCGCTGGCCCTCCCGCTCCAGGTGACCGTGGGCGACCGGGATCGGATGTTCGACTCCGAGGAGACCGCCCGACGCGTGCGAACGTGTGTTCCGCACGCCCGGGTGCGGATGCTGCCGGGGGTGGGCCACGCCCTCACGAGCCAGACCGGGCCCGCCCTGGAGTTCCTTCGAGGCGGGGCCGACCCCGGCCGACCGTCCCGGCGCTGACCGCGTTGGCGGCCAAGATCGCGAGGATCGCCGCACCCTCCACCCGGCCCAGGGCCTGGCCCAGCACCAGCCAGCCCGCGAGGGCGGCCATCACCGGGTGCACGCTCATGAACAGGCCGAAGAAGCGGGCCGGGACCCGGCGCAACGCGTACAGGTCGCCCAGGAACGGGACCATCGAGGAGAGCACCCCCGCCACCGCCGCACAGAGGACGGCGGCCGGTGTGGGCGGGTGCAGGAGGAGCACGGTGATCCCCACGGGCACGAACACGAGCGCGGAGATCCCGGCGGCGGTCGCCGACCCCTCGATCCCGGGGAGCCGCCGCCCCACCGTCCGGTTGAGCAGGATGTAGGCCGCCCAACAGGCCGCCGCGACCAGGGCCAGGGCGATCCCCGCGTAGTCGGTGGAGGGCTGCGGTCGCATGAGGACCGCGACCGCCCCGCCCGCCACCAGTGCGCAGGCCAGGTCGGTCCAGCGGCGTGCGGCGGCGAGGGCCACCGCCAGCGGGCCGAGGAACTCCAGGGTGACCGCCAGCCCCAGCCCGATGCGGTCGACGGCCAGGTACAGGGTCAGGTTCATGGACCCGAACACCAGCGCCATCGCCATTACCGGCCACCACTGGTGCCAGGTGAAGGAGCGCAGCCTGGGGCGTCCCACGAGCATCAGCACGGTGCCCGCCACCCACTGTCGGATCGCGACCACCCCGACCGGCCCGATCACCGGGAAGGCGAGGGCGGCGGTGGCCGCGCCGACCTGGTTGGAGGCGCCGCCGACCAGCATCACGGCCATGCCCCGCCAGCGCTCGGCGCCCGTCCGGGTGTCGGTGGAAGTCGTCATACCGTGAGCATCCACCGACCGTTCACATACGCAAAATGCATACGAGGGATCATCTATACGCTGGAGTCATGGATCTCGAACTCCGTCACCTGCGCTGCCTGGTCGCGATCGTGGACACCGGCAGCTTCAGCGACGCCGCCCTGGACATGGGTGTCTCACAGGCGGCGGCGTCCCGGACCCTGGCCGCCCTGGAGGGCATCCTCGGCGTGCGCCTGCTCCACCGCACCAGCCGCAACGTCACGCCCACCACGGCGGGGGTCCAGGTGCTGGCCCGCGCCCGCCACCTGCTGGCCGAGGCGGACAACCTGGTGAGCGAGGCCACCACCGGCCACACCCGCCTGCGGGTGGGGCACGCGTGGTCGGCGGTGGGCCGCCACACGGCCGAGTTCCAGCGCCGTTGGGCCGACCTGTACCCGGGCGTGGACCTGCACCTGATCCGCACCAACACCCCCACCGGCGGACTGGCCGAGGGGCTGTGCGACCTGGCGGTGGTCAGGGCGGCCTTCGACGGCAAGCGTTTCGACAGCGCCGTGGTGGGGCACGAACGGCGGCACTGCGCGATGGCCTCCGACGACCCCTGGGCCCGGCGGCGCTCGCTGCGCCTGGACGAGCTGACGGACCGGGTCCTGTTGTTCGACCGGCGCACCGGGACCACCACCGCGGACCTGTGGCCGGAGGGCGCGCGCCCGGAGATGGAACCCACCCGCGACATCGACGACTGGCTGGCCGAGATCGCCACCGGCCGAGCGGTCGGCATCACCCCGGAGAGCACCGCCACGCAGTACCGGCGCGACGGGATCGTCTTCCGCCCCCTGCGGGACGCGCCGCTGATCCCGGTACGGCTGGTCTGGCGGCGGCACGACCCGCACCCGGCCACGCACGCGGCGGTGGCGCTGCTCTCGGAGCTCTATCGCCAGGGGCGCTGACCGCCCGCCCGTCCCCGGTGGGCCACGCCGGGGACGGGGCGCGGTACCCGGACCTGGGGAAGTCGCGCCGGGGAGCTCCACACGGTCGCGGGACAGGAGGCCGCCGACGGCTCAGGGGTTCAGGGAGTCGATGATCCCCACCTGTTGGAGACCGTTCACGAGGAGGATCAGCCCCGCGATGCCGATGATCCAGGACAGGGTCTCCCGCGAGCCCGCGTCGATCTTCTCGCGCCAGCGGTCCAGCCTGGGGCGCAGGCCTTCGCCGAACAGACGGTGGCCCAGGTAGAGCAGGACCGGCGGCAGGACCATCACGAGGTTGTAGGCGGCGAGCACGGGGACCCAGGTGGGTGCGGTGAGTCCCGCGGCGCCCATGATGCCGATGGCGGCGAGGTAGGGCAGGGCGGTCCCGGCCTCCAGCAGGCCGGTCGCCAGACCGAGGCCGATCATGCTGACGGTGCGGAACGAGGCCGGGCGGCGAGGGGCGCGTCTCCTGGTCGGCATCACCCAGGAGTAGGCGAACAGGCCCCCGCCCAGGACCAGCAGGGTCCAGCCGAAGACGGGGCTGTCCGCCAGGTGGGACAGGCTGCTGAGGGCTGCCCCCAGCCCCAGCATGAGCGCGCACCCGAGGGCGAAGTAGAACAGTGCCACCGTGCCGAGGTAGGCGAAGAGGGGGCGGGCCACGGAGGTCGCGCCGCTGAGCAGTACGAACAGGGTGACGCCGAGGGTCGTGGGGCTCAGGGTGTCCAGGAGTGCCAGTCCGGCGACCGGCAGGAGTACGTCCAGGGGAGGCATGCGACTCTCCATGTCTGTTTTAACTCGACTGTGCTAAATAAAATAACACACCTGTGCTAGAAAGGGGGAGTGCCCAAGATCGTTGATCACGAAGTACGCCGTCGGGAGCTGGCCGAGGCCCTGTGGAGGGTGATCGCCCACTCCGGCCCCCAGGCCGTGTCCATCCGTACCGTCGCCGCCGAGGCGGGGCTCTCCGCCGGGGCGCTGCGCCACTACTTCCAGACCCGCGAGGAACTCCTGGTCTTCGCCATGGACCTGTCCGAGGACCGCGTGGTCGCGCGGATGCGGGAGCAGTCGCTCACCATGGACCCCGAGGAGTCCATGGTCGAGCGCGCCGCCGGGTTCGCCGAACACATGCTCCCCCTGGACTCCGTTCGCAGCGCCGAGTTCCGGGTCTGGGAGGCCGCCGGACACCTCGGGGAACTCGACCCCCGCCTGGAGGAGCGCTGGGCCCGCCAGCGCGGCCTCTACCGCCAGCTGGTCGGGGGGCTCGGCGGGCTGCCTCCTTTGGAGGACCCCGAACACGAGCACCCCGACCCCTGGCTGGAGACCTGGGCCGCGTTCCTGCACACCTTCGTCGACGGGCTGGCGCTCCAGATGATGGTCAACCCGGCGCAGGTCCCCGCCGAGGCGGGCCGGGCACGGCTGCGCTCCTTCCTGTCGCACGTGGAGGCCAGCCGGAGGTAGTCCTGCCGCCTCCTCCCCGGGCGGCGCGTACCCCGCCCGAACCAGGGGGTGGCCGGGCCACTCCCCGGGCTTGGACATACTGGGTGCGCGGTTCGGGGTGATTCCGAAGGATTTCGAGGGGGAAGAGCGTGACCACCATGCGCGGCGACGAGGGTGTGCCGGACGAACGGACCAAGATCGAGTTCAGGCGCGCGGAGGTCGAGGACGTCCCCGCGCTGGTCGATCTGGTCAACTCCTGCTACCGGGGCGACAGCTCACGACGCGGCTGGACCACCGAGGCCGACTTCCTCGACGGTCAGCGGGTGGACGCCGACACCCTGGCGGAACTGTTCGGCCGCACCAACACCCTGGTGCTCGTGGGTGAGTCCGAGGGCGAGATCGTCACCTGCTGCGAACTCCAGCGGACCGTCAACGGCGCGTACTTCGGGATGTTCTCGGTGCGCCCCGACCTCCAGGGCGCGGGCCTCGGGCGGGTCGTGCTGGCCGAGGCCGAGCGCACGGCGGCGCGCGAGTGGGGGTGCCGCCTCATCCGGATGAAGGTCCTCAAACAGCGCCCCGAGCTGATCGCCTGGTACGAGCGGCGCGGATACACCAACACCGGCAAGACCGAGCCCTTCCCCTACGGCGACGCGGCCTTCGGGCTGCCCCGGCAGGACGACCTGGCCTTCGTCGAACTCACCAGGGAACTGGACTTCGACTGACCGGTCAGGACGGTTCGAGGTTGGCCGACATCCGCTCCAGGACGTTGACCGTGTCACGGTACTCCTGGTCGCTGACGCCCTCACACAGGCGTTCCCGGGTGCGTGTGACGCGCTGGAGGAGCTCTCCGTGGGCCCGCTGGCCCTCCGTGGTCAGCTCCAGGGACACCAGGCCGCTCACCCAACCGCGCTCGCGCAGGGCCTCCACCACCGGGGCGACACTGGGTTCGTCCTCCTCCAGGAAGGGCGCCAGACGCTGGTCCAGCTGGAGGACGGTGCCGGGGTCGTCGTGCAGGGAGTTGAGCACCTGCCACTCGCGTCGACCGAGGGAGTCCTCGGCCAGGGCGCGGTCGAAGTCGTGCTCGATGAGTCGGTCCAGGTGCTTGAGCCAGAATCCGATGGGCAGGTCGGACATGGTGCCTCCGGAAGGCCGATGGTCCCGATGGACCGACGCTATATCGGCCGTCGCCGCCGTCGCCAGTGCTCCGCCGGTGCGTGTCCCGCGAGTTGTCGGAGCCGGCCCGTAGGCTGCGCGCATGTCCGACTCTCCCTCCAGCCCGCGGTTCGTCCGCGGTGACGCGACCAGCCCGCAGGCCGCCGGGCCCAAGGTGATCGCCCACGTGTGCAACGACCGCGGCGGCGGCGACGGGCGCGGACCGGTGGCTCACCCCGGAACGCGGCACAGGATCGCGCCCCTGGGGATGACGAACACGCCGTCGGGGTGCGCGCTCCACCGCCGCCAGCCGTCGGAGATCCACTCCAGGTCGTCCTGGCTCGCCATGCCCCTGGCGACGGCGTCACGGCCCAGGGCCGACTCCAGGATGCGGCGCGACCACATCCCGCCCCACCAGGCACGGCGATCGGGGTCGGAGTGGTTCCACACCTCCGCGACATAGCTGACCTCGGTGAACCCGGCCGCGTGCGCCCAGGCCAGCAGGTGGCGACCGGCGTCGGGTTCGCCGCCGTTGGCGCGGGCCACCCGCTGGTACAGCGCCATCCACGCGTCCAGTTCGGGCAGACGCGGGTACCAGTGCATCGCGGAGTAGTCGCTGTCGCAGGCGGCCACCACCCCGCCCGGGCGGGCGACGCGGCCCATCTCGGCCAGCGCCCGCACGGGGTCGCCCACGTGCTGGAGGACCTGGTGGGCGTGGACGACGTCGAAGGTGTCGTCGGGCAGGTCCAGGGCGTGGACGTCACCGACCACGAAGTCGACGTTGTCCACGCCCGCCTCCTCCGCGTGGGCGCCCGCCCGCTCGACCGCCTCGGCGGAGGCGTCCACGGCGGTGACGCGACCGGGGGCGACCCTGCGGGCGAGGTCGACGGTGATGCTGCCCGGACCGCAACCCACGTCCAGCAGGGATCGGCCGGGCCGGACCTCCGAGAGCGCGTAGGCGGCGGAGTTCTCGGCGTCGCGCCACAGGTAGGAGGTGGTCACGATCGGGTGCTGTCCGTGGGTGTACCGGGCCATCGCGTTCCGCCTTCGTCTCGGGGGCTCCGGTCGACCCTACCCTCGCGTCTCTGAAAGTGAGATGCGTTTCTCATGATGTGAGACGCATTCTGGCGGATCAGGCCGACAGTCGCCCTCCCAGGGCCTCCAGGTCGGAGACGAACCAGCACTGGGTGCCGCGGTCGCACTCCCGGACCAGGTCCCGGAAGGCGTCGCTGGCCGCCACGTACCGGGAGACGTCCCCGACCACGGCCAGGCGGAGCCTGTAGTTGGCGAACTTCTGGAGGAACTCTCCCGCCACGCCCGTGCGCAGCCGGAAGAAGTCGGCGTCGAGGCGTTCGGCGGGCACCGCGACCCAGGTGACGCCGTGGTGGAAGGCGTCCCCGATCACGTCGGCGGCCTCACGCAGGGGCGCACCCCGCTCGGGGCAGAGCATGACCGGGTGGCCGCCCAGCCGGTGGACCTCCGGGGCGATCTCGGGCACCGGCTCCGCGTCCCTTCCCGAGGCGGTCACCGCTGGTCACCGGTGAGGGAGTCGACGTAGCCCAGCAGGGTCGCGGTGGAGGCCAGGTCGCCCACGATGACCACCTTCAGGCGGGCGCGCTCCGGGTCGTGAACCACCTGGACGTGCGCGCGCCCGCGGTCCTCGGGGCGTCCGGTGACCGAGAGCAGGGTGGTGACGCGGTCGACCGTGGCACGGTCGATCCCGTCGACCTGGACGACGGTGGAGGCCTCCGCGTGCAGGTCGAGCGGGGCCTCGGGGCCCTCCTCCTCGGCCAGCGGACCTCCGGTGAACTCCTCCAGGTCGCGGCGGCGCACCCGGTACTGCTTCCCGATCCGGGTGGCGGCCAGGCGCCCCTCGCGGACGTAGGCGCGCACCGTCTTGACGTGCAGACCCAGGAGGTCCGCGACCTGGTCCACGGAGTAGTACTGCTGCGGCACGGTTCTCCTCGCTGATGGTTCGGTCTTCCGAAAACTTCCCTCATGCTACTCGATTTCTCAGGATTTTAGGGAAGTTTGGGGAGTGTGGTGCGGCAGGGGAGAACCGGGTACCAGAGGGGAGAGGGAAACACCGGGGGAGAGGGGGAGACCATGGCGCTCCTGCACAAGATCAGGCCGTGTCTGTGGTTCAACGACCAGGCCGAGCAGGCGGTGGAGTTCTACACCCGCGTCTTCGACAACTCGCGAGTGCTCGGCACGACGTACTACGGCCCCGACATGCCCGTGGCCGAGGGCACCGTGCTGACCGTCGAGTTCGAGCTGGACGGGGCACGCTTCACCGCGCTCAACGGCGGAGGCGGGTTCACCTTCGACGAGGCGGTGTCCTTCCAGGTCATCTGCCGCGACCAGGCGGAGTCGGACCACTACTGGGACGCGCTCACCGACGGCGGTCAGGAGAGCCAGTGCGGCTGGCTCAAGGACCGCTTCGGCCTGTCCTGGCAGGTCTACCCGGAGGAGTTGGACTCCCTGGTGTGGGACCCCGACCCCGCTCGGGCCAACCGGGCCACCCAGGCCATGCTGAGGATGCGCCGGATCGACCTGGAGGCGGTGCGCCGGGCGGCCGACGGCCTCTGAGACTCCGGACTCGACCCGCTACCGAGGACACCGGGGCGAGACCGGTAGGAGCCGTTGACCGAGTGATCCGTGTGCCCCCACGGCCCCTCGCCCACCGGTCACAGCGTGCGGTCGCCGGAGGCGTGGGGACTTCCCACTCCCTCCGACCGCAGTGAGGACCGGTGCGGTGATCCTGTCGTGGAACCCCAACGCCCGGGCGATGACCGGCCCGTGCCCTACGCACCCCGTTCCGGCGTCCCCGTCGGCTGCGGGGCCGTCCAGTTGGAGAGGAGCCGCAGTGCCTGGGAGGTGTCGGAGCCGGGTTCGACGTTGTAGACGCACAGCGTCTGGTCCGTGTCACCAGGCACTTGGAAGGACTCGTAGGAGAAGTACAGGTCACCGACGAGGGGGTGGTGGTAGCGCTTGGCGCCGTGCGTCCGGCGCAGCACACGGTGGTCGTTCCACCAGGTGGAGAACTCCGGTGACTTCAGAGTGAGTTCACCGACGAGGTCGGCGAGCTGCCGGTCCTGGGGGCTTCGGCCGGCCTCCAGGCGGAGCATGGCGACGGTTTCGGCGGCGATCTGCTCCCAGCTGCCGACCCGTTCGCGGGCGTCGGGGTCCAGGAGGTAGTAGCGGGCCAGGTTCCGACGGGTCGCGGGCAGCGCCTCGAAGTCGGTGAGGACCTCGCGGGCCAGGCGGTTGGATGCCAGGACGTCGGTCCGACGGCCGAGGATGAACGCGGGCACGTGGTCGAGGGTCTGCAGCATCAGGTGCAGTCCGGGTCGCACGCGCTGGGGGCTGTGAGGAGCGCGGCGGGCCGGTGTGGGCCGTGCCAGGAGGTCAGTGAGGTGCTCGCGCTCGGAGGGGTCCAGCCGCAGGGTGCTGGCGAGGGCTTCGAGGACTTCGGGTGAGGGGTTCTGCGCCCGGCCCTGCTCGATGCGGGTGTAGTACTCGGTACTGACTCCGGCCAGTCTGGCGACCTCGTCGCGGCGCAGGCCGGGCACGCGTCGGGCCCGGCCGTCATCGGGCAGCCCCGCCTGGTCGGGGGTGACCCGGGCACGGCGGGTGCGCAGGAAGTCGGCGAGCTCGCTACCACGGTCATCCATATCCCCCAGTGTGGCAAGCGAGAGCGGGCCATGCGACGGGCCGGGTGGTACCGCCAGTACCTTCCTTGTGGATACCTCCCTGGTCAGGGCCTCTTCCGGCGCCCCGTGAGGCGACCGCGGGTGGTGTTCTTGTGGAGGAGCCGACGGCGACAGGCCGCGGTCCCGAACCTTCGTCCCACCCGCTTCGAAAGGTGTGCCCCATGACCACGCAGACTTCCGCCCGTCCCCTCTCCGGCCGTGTCGCGGTCGTCACCGGTGCCTCCAGCGGTATCGGTGAGGCATCGGCTGAGCACCTGGCCGGACTCGGCGCCCGTGTCGTGGTCCTGGCCCGGCGTGCGGACCGGCTGGAGCGGCTGGTGGCCCGGATCAGGAGGAACGGCGGCCAGGCCCTGGCCCTGGCCGTCGACGTGACCGACGCGTCGGCGGTACGGGCGGCGGCGGACCGGGTCGCGGCCGAGTTCGGTGGTGCTGACCTGTTGTTCAACAACGCGGGCGTGATGCTGCCCGCCCCGATCGAGGAGCGGGCGACCAACCAGTGGCAGCACCAGATCGACCTCAACATCACCGGTCTGATGAACGTCATCGCCGCGTTCACTCCGCAGCTGGTGAAGGCCGCTGAGGAGCGTGGTGTCGCGGACCTGATCAACACGTCGTCGGTCGCGGCGCAGAACATCTTCCCGAACTTCGCCGTCTACTCCGCGACGAAGGCGTACGTCACCCACCTCTCCCGGCACCTGCGGGGCGAGTTGGGCGCGAAGAAGGTGCGTGTCTCGGCGATCGAGCCCGGCATCGTCGGCACCGAGCTTCAGGGCCACGTCACCGACGACGGTGCCCTTGCGTGGCTGGAGGGCACGAAGGAGACCGTGGAGTGGCTCACGCCCGAGGACATCGCGCGGAGCGTCGGGTTCGTCGCGTCCCTCCCGCCGCGGGTCAACCTCCAGCAGGTCACCATCATGCCGACCGCCCAGGCCAGCTGACCGTTCCCTGCCCGTCCACCCCGGCCCGGATGCCATGACGGCCCGGGTCAGGGTGGCCCCGGGGGCCGAGGGCGCCGTGGCTGGTGCTCCGCGTCCTCTCAGGGCCTCATGTGTGCCGCGAGCTGGTCTGCCGTGCTCAGGGGAGCGCGACCCAGGAGTTCGGCCAGCAGCGGGTCCCGTTCGGCGAAGTACCCCTCCCGGGTCGCGCGGAACATGGTGAGCATGAAGCGGGCCGCCTGCTCCGGCACACCGCCCGCCTTCTGGTCCGCGACCCACTGCTCGTCGTCGACGACGACGCGTTCGACGGAGCGTCCACTGAGTTCGGAGACGATCCCGGCGAAGTCGTCGAGGGTGACGGCCTCCCCGGAGATCAGGGTGACGGGCCCGTCGAAGGAGCGGTCGCCGGAGAGGACGGCAGCCGTGGCCTCGGACAGGTCGGCGGGGGCCGTCCACGGGACGGGGCCGTCGGCCGGAGCCGCGATCACCCCGGTCTCCCGCCACGGACCGAGCAGGGCATCGAAGCCGTGGCCGAAGAAGCCGTAGCGCAGGGAGGTCCACGCGACCCCCGAACCGGCGAGGATCTCCTCGGTGGCCGCGTGGATGGCCGCCGGTGGGTACGGCCCACCGAACGCGGCTCCCTGTTGGCTCGTGTACAGGACCCGCCGGGCCCCGGCCGCGACCGCCGCCTCGATCGCGTTGCGGTGGAGGCCCACCATGTCGGCCGTCGGATCGTTCCCGGACACCAGGAGCACCTGGTCGGCGCCGGCGAAGGACTCGCGCAGAGCGGCCGGGTCCTCGTAGGAGCCCTGCCGCACGCGCACTCCGCGTTCAGCGAAGTGCCGGGCCCTGGCGGTGTCCCGCACGCTGACGCCGATCCGTTCGGCTGGCAGACGCTTGAGCAGGTGCTCGACGGTGGCCCCGTTGAGGACGCCGGTGGCGCCGGTGACGACGATCATGATCCTGTCCTTGCCTCGTGTGCCCGTACTGGTGTCCGGCCTGGTGGGGTGGGGTCAGATAAGTTGACCAGCCCGGTCAGTTTCGCTGTCGCCAACGACCGTAGATAAACTGACCCAACGAGTCAAATTACTGCGGTGGCGAGAGGCGGCAGGGACCATGACCGGTGCGACACCCGCGAACCCCCGACTGCGCGCCGACGCTCGGCGCAACGCGGAGCAGATACGCCGAGCGGCGATCGCCGCCTTCCAGGGGCGGGGTCTGGGCGTGCCGTTGGAGGAGGTGGCCCGAGCGGCGGGAGTGAGCAAGGCGACGATCTTCAACCGGTTCGGCGGCCGGGTCGGCCTCATCGAGGCCGTCATCCAGGAGGTCGTCGCCGACGAGCTCCACGCCGTCATCGACCACAACCGGTCCCTCGACGACGCCGGGGAACGGGTGGACCACTACCTCACCGCGATCCGCGACCTCCAGTACCGCCAACCCACCACCAATGACGTCCTGCTGCAGGACTATCCCCATTCGCGGCAGCTCATGGACATCTGCCGCGCCGCGGGCGAGATCTACGAGGAACTCGTCGAGGCCGGGCACGCCTCGGCGGCCCTGCGGCCCGAGTTCACGGCGGACGACCTGCACGCGCTCATCGTCGACAACGCTCTCGCCCTCAAACACGGCGCACTGCCGCCCCGGGACGCCTATGACCGCCGCACCGCCTTCCTCCTCAGCGGCATTCGCGGTCCGCAGGGACCGTCCCGCGCCTGACCAGCCTGGCCCCGCTCATCGGTCGACGGCGAGCCCCGGGGCCACGGATCAACCGGAACGGGTACCCGACGGACGGCGCAGTGCGCAGTCGCCGCACAGACCGCCCCCGGGAAGCCGGTAGTACAGGCAGCAGGTGGTCCTGCGGAAGACGGCCAGCCCGGCGCGGTCCACCCCGGTGTGGGAACCGGTGCCCGCGAGGGTACGGCGCCCCGTCAGTACGCGGACCACCTCCTCGGCGCCCGCGCGATGCCCGCGCCGGGCTCCGCCCAGGGCACGCGCCGCCCCCGCCAGCGCCGCGCCGGTGTTGCCCCGCAGCAGCCCCGGGGAGATCCGGCCGATCCCGGTCAGCGTCTCCTCCACGCGGAGCAGCACGCCCTCCACCACGGTCTCCTCCACCCACGCGGCGACCTCCAGGGGTTCCCGGGACAGCGGCTCGGGCCCCGCCTGCGTCGTGCGCAGTTCCATCGACCCGGGGCGCCCCGGGTCGAAGAGCAGCAGGTCGGGGCGCAGACCCACCCCGTGACACAGCCCCGCCGCCAGCACGGGCGAGATCAGCCGGGAGGCCAGACCCTGATGGAAGAGCGAGGCGCCCACCCGCCACTCCACCTCCCCGGGGCCGTCTCCCGCGACCGCCCCGAGCTGGGCCCGTACCCGGTCGACCTCGGCGGAAGCCCGGTCCCGCCCGGCCAACGCGGTGACCTGCTCCCAGCCCCCGGCATGCGGAGCGCCCCCCACCCCGAAGAACGTGTTGACGCCCCCGACGTCCTCCAGCACCCGTTCCAGCACCGTGCTCCCGCCCCGCGTCATCCGACCCTCCGTCCGCCCCGACCCGCCGGGTAGTGCTGGCACCACCCGCGTTCCTCGTGCTGCTGACCTCGTGCTCGGGTCCCCGGGAATCCTAGATTGGTCCTGTGAGCGGCACACGAGAACAACGGGCGCGGAGCGCGGAGCGGAGCGGCGGACGGGCCGGGGCCCGACTGACCGCCCTGGCCGGTGTTCCCTTCGTCTCCGGTCCGCACGGCACCGGATGGCGGCTGCTCCTGGTCCAGGTCCTGCACCTGATGACCTCCCTGACCCTGGCCCTGTTCTACCTCATCCCCGTGTCCCTGCTGGTGACGGTGGCCACCTGGATCGGCATGGGCCTGTACCTGCCCTGGACCGAGGCCGCCGCGGACCTGCCCGTCACCCGGATCGCCCTGGACTCCGCGGCGTTCGTCGTGGCACTGCCCGTCGCCGCCACCCTGCTGGCCCGGCTGGCCTGCCGGGTCCAGCGCGACCGGCTCGCCAACGTGTTCGGGATCGTGGAGACCGACCCGCCCGATCCCATGGCCGACGACCTTCCCTGGACCCGGGCCTGGCGGTTCGTCTTCGGCCGCGAGGCGTGGACCATGGTGGTCTACAGCACCGCCGCCGGACTGCACGGCCTGTTCGCCGCCGGACTGGTCGTGGTCTTCGTGGTGTGCGGCGGGGCCGCAGCGATCGGCGCGTTCCTCGGCGTCACCTACATCGTGGCCCAGGGCTCTCCGGGAGACCTGCTGGCCCCGCTGGTGCTGGTCGTGGTGGGGCCGCTGGCCGCCGTGGTCGGACTGCGCCTGGCCCCGCACATGATCTCCACCGAGGTCCTCCTGCACCGCCTGCTGCTCTTCGAGGCCCCCGAGGTCCGGATGCGGCGCCGCCTCCTGCACGTCCAGGACAGTCGGCTCCGCATGGTGGACGAGGCCGAGGCCGAACGCCGCAGGATCGAACGCGACCTGCACGACGGCGCGCAGCAGCGGCTGCTCGCGCTCACCATGACCCTCACCCGGGCGCGCGCCCGGCTCGCCCACGATCCCGAGGGCGCCCGCGAGCTGATCGCCGAGGCGCAGGCGGAGTCCCGGGAGGTCATGACCGACCTCCGCCAGGTCGCGCGCGGCCTGCACCCCAGGGTCCTGACCGACCACGGGCTCGGCGCGGCCCTGCCGGTGGCTGTGGGCCGCTCCCCGGTCCCGGTCCGGCTCGACGTGGAGCTGGACGGGCGCCCCTCGGCCCGGGCCGAGGGCGTGGCCTACTACGTGGTCTGCGAGGCGCTGACCAACATCGCCAAGCACGCCGACGCCGAGCAGGTCGCGGTGTCCGTCGAGCGCGTCGCGTCCTCGGGGCGCGGGGGCGAACTGCTGTGCGTCACCGTGACCGACGACGGGGTCGGGGGAGCCGACCCCGAGGCGGGCACCGGTCTCTACGGGCTGTGGGACCGGGTGGACGCCGTCGACGGGGTGCTGACAGTCCACAGCCCGACCGGTGGGGGCACCGTCCTCACCGCGAACATCCCATGGAAGGCGTGACCGTGAGCACGGCCCACAGACAGGACGTACGGCCGGGGCCGCGCGTCATCATCGCGGAGGACTCCGTGCTGCTGCGCAGCGGCATGGTCCGGCTGTTGGAGGACTCCGGGGTGGAGGTCGTCGCGGCGGTGGGCGACGCCGAGGCGCTGAACGCCGCCGTCGTCGAGCACCCCGACGTCGACCTGTGCCTGATCGACATCCGGATGCCGCCCACCTACTCCGAGGAGGGCATCCAGGCGGCCGTGCGGATCCGGCGGACCCACCCCGACGTGGCGGTGCTGCTGCTCTCACAGCACGTGGTCAGCCGCTACGCCGCCGACCTCCTCGGCGGCGGGGCCGAGAAGGTCGGCTACCTGCTCAAGGACCGTGTGGCCGACATCGAGGAGTTCCTCAGCGTGCTGCGCCGGGTGGCCGGGGGCGGCGCGGCGATCGACCCCGAGGTGGTCTCCCAGCTGCTGAGCAGACACCGGGACCGGGCCCTGGAGAGCCTCACTCCGCGCGAGGGCGAGGTCCTGGAGGTGATGGCCCAGGGCCTGAACAACGCCGGGATCGCCGACCGGCTCACCATCACCGACCGCGCCGTGGAGAAGCACATCAGGTCGATCTTCACCAAGCTCGACCTCGGCCAGGACGACCACGACCACCGCAGGGTCCAGGCGGTGCTGCGCTACCTGCGCGGCAACGACCGGGACTGACCGGCGACCACGCCAGGACACACCAGAGGGAGGGCGCCGAGCCTTCCAGGAAGGGAAGAACATGACTTTCAGGGCACGAGGCCTGTACGCCTCCTCAAGCAAGGAACGCGGGGGCTTCCGCAGGGGACCGTGGATGTTCCTGGGCGGGGTGCTCGTGCTGGCCCTGGTGGTCCTCACCGCGCTCTCCGTACTGGGGAACATGACCGTGAACCAGTCGGACCGCGCGGACTCCTTCGACGGGGTGGGCGCGCTGGAGATCGACAACTCCACCGGCGGCGAGGTCCTGCTCCGGGGCGGAACCGGCGACGGGATCACGGTGGACCGCAAGCTGCGGGGGAGCCCGCTGTCGGAGCCGGACGAGGACATCGAGGCCGAGGGCGACACGCTGGAGATCGACACCGAGTGTTCGGGGCTGCCGTTCTTCAGCTCCTGCTCGGTGGACTACGAGGTCACCGTCCCCGCCGGGACCCGGGTGACGTTGCAGACCATCAGCGGTCGGGTCTCCGTGGAGAACCTGGAAGGCGACCTGAGCGTGGAGACCACCAGCGGCTCCGTGGACGTGACCGAGCAGGCCGGTGCCGTCGAGGTGGAGACCGTCTCGGGCGAGGTCGTGCTCGACGGCGTCGCGGGCTCCGTGGAGGCGCACACCGTCAGCGGCCGGATCACGGCCTCCGGTGAGGGCGCCCTGCTGGACGCCTCCAGCACCTCGGGCGAGATCCTCACCGAGGACTTCAGCGCCGACGAGGTCCGGGCCGAGTCGGTGAGCGGTTCGCTGGAGCTCGGCGGCGGGTTCACCACGCTGGAGGCCGCCACGACCTCCGGCGATGTCCGGCTGCGGACCGCCGACCCCTTCGACCTGCTGTCGGTCGAGACCGTGAGCGGCGGTGTCGTCGCCACGGTCCCGGACGGGGAGTACGAGGTCACCGGCGCGTCGGTGTCCGGCCAGCGTGAGTTCGACGTGGACACCGGGAACGGCGCCGACGGTCGGATCGACGTCAACACCACCAGTGGCTCCGTCCGGGTCGGGACCTAGGAGCTCCGGCGTTCGAAGCGCAGCGCCGCCCAGTCCGAGTCGATCGGCACCTGGGCGGTGCTGTGCCACCCCGCGTCCACGAGGGTGTCCCAGCCCTTGTCCGCCGCCAGGTCCGTGATGATCGTGCCGCCCCGCTGGGGGAAGCACACCCACAGGCGGGTGGCCGGGCCGGTGAGCTCCAGGACGCGCGGCCCCTCCCGTTCGACGGTGCCCCGGTCCAGGGCGAACAGGTGCACGTCGTCGTACTCGGCGCCCTCGATCGGGCCGAGGTCGATGTGGATGTCGAGCGGGGGGTCCAACAGCCGCAGGTAGCGTTCTGGGGCGTTGAGGACGAGCAGCCGGTCCCCGGGTTCGATCCCCAACCTCCGGGCGAGTGTCTCCGACATTCCTCCTCCGTTCACGTGTCGCGCCGTTCGCGGCCTCTCCTCGGCCACCGTACGGTTCCCGTGCGCCGAAACCGAGGACCTTCCCCGCCTCGACCCGGAGATGACCGTCTTTTTAGGATGCCCACATGACACAAGAGAACGGTGGGCCGCGCTGGGGCGTGGTGGGGACCGGCGGGATCGCGCGATCCTTCATGGAGGGGCTGCGGGCCGTCCCCTCGGCCCGGGTCACGGCGGTGGGCTCGCGCACCCGGGACCGGGCGGAGGCGTTCGGCCGGGAGTGGGACGTCCCCCGCCGCCACGGCAGCTACGCGGAGCTCGCCGCCGACCCGGACGTGGACGTGGTGTACGTGGCCACCCCGCACCCCTGGCACCATCCGAACACCCTCCAGATGCTCGACGCGGGCAAGCACGTGCTCGTGGAGAAGCCCATGGCGATGAACGCGCTCCAGGTGTCGCAGATGGTGGCGGCGGCCCGGGCCAACGACCGCTTCCTGATGGAGGCCGTGTGGACGCGCTTCCTGCCCGCCTCCCGACTCGCCCGCGACCTGGTGGCGGACGGGGCGATCGGGGAACTGTGCACGGTCGCCGCCGACTTCGGGATCAACGTCCCCTACGACCCCGAACACCGGCTCTTCAACGTCGACCTCGGCGGCGGTGCCTTCATGGACCTGGGCGTGTACCCGCTGGCGCTCGCCTCGCAGTACCTGGGCGGGCTCACCGTGGTGGGGGCCACCCGGCAGCTGTCACCGGACCGGATGGTGGACACCCAGACCTCGGTGCTGGTGCACGGGGAGAACGGGGTGAGCGCCACCCTGACCTGTGCCTCCCGCAACGTCCTGCCCAACCGCGCGGTGCTGGCCGGGACGGACGGTTGGCTGGAGATCCCCCGCTTCTGGGCGGCCACCGAAGTCGTCCTGCACAGGGAGGGGCGTGCGCCCGAGCGGTTCCACCGGCCCTTCCGGGCCAACGGCTACGAGTACGAGATCGAGGAGGTCGGGCGGTGTCTGGCGGCCGGTGAACGCCAGAGCCCCGACATGACCTGGGCGGAGAGCCTGCGGCTGGCCGGGGTCACGGACCAGATCCGGGACGTGGGCGCGCTGGTGAGCGGCCCGTCCGACGTCAGAAGCGTCCCCCGGGGATGAGCCCGCCCGCCCCCGCTCCGGTGGGGGTGGCGCGCACGGTGAAGTCGTCGCGGGCCGACACCCGGGGGACGGCCCGGCCCCGGGTGGTGGGCGCGGAGCGGCGCGACCGCGGGCTCAGGGCGCGGCCCAGCGCGAGCCTGGCCAGGGGCAGCGCGCCCATGCGGGCCACGACCAGGACCGCGTCCTTGGGGCCGACCTCGCGGGCGAAGTGGGCGTCCAGTTCGGGGTCGCCGCTGCGGGGGGCCACCCCGTAGATCTCGCCGTCGAACATCCGGTAGGCGTCGCGGACCATCAGGGAGTCGGGGTCCAGGCCGGGACCGTCACCGAGCCAGTCGGCGGCGTCGGAGGCGATCCGGCGGACCAGGCCGGGCACGGGGCGGTCCTGGCGCGGGAAGACCCGCGCCCGGCCCAGCCCCTTGCGCCATCCCGCGTAGACGGCCGGGTGGCGGGTGCGCAGCACGACGTAGGTGCTGGACAGGGGGTGGGCCAGGACCTCGCGGTTGAGGAAGTGCAGCATCAGGGCGGCGGAGAGCCCGGAGCGCCGGTGGGCCGGGACCACCCCGGCCGCGTCCAGGTAGAGGGCGTGGCGGGCGGCGAAGCGGCGTCGGTGGTAGCCGCCCCAGCCGACCGGGACGCCGTCCGGACCCAGGATCAGCGCGAGCGAGGAGATCTGGTCGAAGAACCCGGAGGACATCCGGGCGTGCCAGTAGCCGGAGTGGTCGGCGCCGAAGGCGCGGGCCGCCAGGTCACGCAGGGTCAGGTGGAGGCGTTCCCGGCACTCGGGTTCCAGGGAGGTGGGGTCGTCCCAGCGGGCGACACGGTAGCCGGGCCGGAGCGGGCGGACTGTCGGGGGAACACTGAGTTCGCGCAGGTCCAGGGGGTGGTGTCGGGTCTGGTCGGGCACGCGGAAGCCCCACTTTCATTACTCTACGAAAGTAAACGACTCCTTAACGTAGCTGGTTTGTGGCGTTCCCGCGCGGACTTGACCCAACTGGAGGTTCCCGGGACTACCCGGACACCGGTTCCGGGGAGGTCAACGCCCGCCGCCGGTACCGCTTCCACGCGACGCCGGCGTAGGCGCAGACGACGATGCCCGCGATGACGAACCGCGAGGTCATCAGGTGCTCCTCCGGGTAGAGGACACCGGTGATGTGGAAGTCGATGAACCCGTTCTCCATCACCTCGCGACCGGTGTGCAGACGCGACCAGTTCTCGATGTCGGTGAGGAAGCACGACCACCCGATGACGACGATCCCCAGCGCGTAGACGGCCACCGCCAGGTGCGGCCAGAACATCCTCGGCCACTTCCAGGAGAGGAAGCCGCCGAGGACGACGTAGGCGAAGAACAGGTAGTGGAGGACCATCGCGGTGTGGCCGATGAGGAGGGGCATACCGCGAACCTAGGCCGGGAGCGGGCTCCCGGGCATCGGCGTTCGTACCCACCCGCGGTGAGTACCCGTACTCATGCGCGCCGGTCGGCCGCCGAGGCGTCGCCCATGCGGGAGAGCCGTCCTCCCAACCGCGCCATCTCCGCGCGCAGCTCCACGGGCTCCTCCACCTCCATGTCCATGTCGAGCATGGCCAGGTAGCAGGCCATGCCGACCAGGTCGTCGCTGGCGCACAGCAGCAGGCAGGAGTGCTCGTCCACGGCCTCGATGACGCCGTGGTGCGCGGCGGGACCCGCGAGGGCCGTCTCGGCGGAGACGCCCAGGCGCACACGCGCCTTGATCGGCCACATGTGCAGGTTCATCCGGTCGGCCAGGTACCCGGTCACCCCCCGCTCGGGCGGCTCGCGCGGGGGCACGCGCGGGCCGGTGGGGGTGAGCGGGCGCATCCGGTCCACCCGGAAGGTGCGCCAGTCGTCCCGGGCGGGGTCCCAGGCCACCAGGTACCAGCGGCGCCCCCGGGAGACCAGCCGGTACGGCTCCACGGTTCGGCGGCCCGTGGAGCCGTCGAGGCGTTCGTACTCGAAACGCAGCAGTTCGCTGTCGCGGCAGGCGGACGCCACCAGGGTGAGGGTCGCGGAGTCGACGGTGGGACCCTCACCCGGCATCGGGACGGTGAAGGTGCCCAGCGCGTCCACGCGGCGGCGCAGCCGGGAGGGGAGTACCTGGAGGAGCTTGGCCAGGGCCCGCACCGAGGTCTCCTCGATCCCCGAGACCCCGCCCTGCGCGGCGGTGCGCAGCCCCACCGCGACCGCCACCGCCTCGTCGTCGTCCAGGAGCAGCGGCGGCAGGGCGGCGCCCGCCCCCAGCTGGTAGCCGCCGCCGGTGCCCATGGTCGCCTGGATGGGATAGCCCAGGTCGCGGAGTCGGTCCACGTCGCGCCGGACGGTGCGCGGACTGACCTCGAGGCGCTCCGCCAGCTCGCCCCCCGGCCAGTCCTTGCGGGTCTGGAGGAGGGACAGGAGCTGGAGCAGCCGGGCCGATGTCGACTTCATGCCATGAGTGTGCCAGGAGTGGAGGTCGGTTTCCGTCCTCCACTTGCCGGTCCGGAGGTCCGGACCGGCACCGTCGCGTCTGGCGCCGGGCACACGGCCACGAGGACCACGGCGGCACGCGTTCAGACCCCGACGACCCCGGCGTCCCACGGCTCTGTCAGTTCCAGACCCAGGTGGTCCGGTGACAGGGACCGCAGCAGGTCCCCCGCGTCGAACAGGGCTCCGGGGGCGTGCACTCCGGCCCCGGCGAGGACCCGTCCGTCGAGCACCCGTATGGTTGCCTCCGCGACCAGGGGAGCGGTGACCGCGTAGATGTCACGGCCGAAGGCCCTCGCCCTCCTCCGCTCCCCGCCTCTGCGCACGACGGCCTCCACGACGAAGGTCTGCGCCGAGCGCCCGCTGGCGTCGGCCGCCTCGGGAGCTGGCGTGGCCGGGTTCCCAACGTCCCGCAGTGGCGCCAGGTTCATGTACGAGCGCACCTCCGGCGTGCGCGCGTGCCGGGAGACGGTGACCTGGTCGGCGGTGGAGAACTCGGTGACCTCCGTGACCCCCAACGGCTCGGGGAAGTCCCAGGTGGTCACTTCGGGCCGCTTCGCGGGCGGGTGGAACCGACCACCGGAGTACACCATGTGGCGCCCGGCGTTGCGCTTCCCGGTCAGCCGGGTTCCCGAGGTTGGTTCCCAACCGTCAAGGCCGTAGGCGATCTCGATCGCGTCGGCTTCGGACCCTTCGCCCATCGCCGTGGTGACCAAGAGGTCGCCGAGCCCGCCGAAGAAGGCCACGGACGGGACGACCGTCACCTCCGCCGCGCGGGCGGACTCCTGCCGGTCCTGGAAGACCTCCAGGGTCACGGCCTGTTCCGCACCCACGTCCAGGTAGGGAACGCGGGCCCGCAGTGCGGCGTCGAGCACGACGGACGCGGTGTCGGCGAAGGGACCGGCGCAGTTGACCACCGCGACGGTCCCGACCAAGGCTCGGTCCAGGGAGACCGGGTCGTCGACCGAGGCCACACGGACCGGGGAGTCGGGGTGGTCGGCGGACAGGGCTCGCAGGCGGTCGGGGTCACGGCCCACGAGGACGGGCAGGAGCCCCCGTCGACGGAGCTCGGAGAGGACGAACGCGGCGGTGTGCCCGTAGGCACCGAAGACGGCGACCGCTCGGTGAGGGAGGTTCATGGGTCTATGTTCGAGGTCTCCGAGGCGGAACACGAGTGGCGGAAACGACTGCATGCGTACACTTTCGGACATGACTTCGACGGTGAGGCTGGCGCTCTACGACGGCGCGATGCCGTTCGAGGCCGCGGCCGCCCTGGAGGTGTTCGGGGTCGACCGCGACCTGGCGGACCCCTGGTACGACTTCGGTGTCTGCTGCCCCCGCCCGACGCGTCTCGGCGCCTGGTTACGCGCCGACGCCGCAGACGGGTACGACACCCTGGCCGACGCCGACACCGTGATCGTCCCGGCCTTCGACGACGTCGGGGCCGATCCGCCCGCCGACCTCGTCGACGCCGTGCGAGCCGCCCACGGCAGAGGGGCCAGGGTCGTGTCTCTCTGCACCGGGGCGTTCGTGCTGGCGGCCGCCGGAGTCCTGGACGGGCGTCGCGCGACCACACACTGGATGCACACCGAGGCCCTGGCCAAGCGGTATCCCGGGGTCCGGGTGGATCCGGACGTCCTCTACACCGACGAGGGCACCGTACTGACCTCGGCCGGCAAGGCGGCCGGAATGGACCTGTGCCTGCACATCGTCCGTACCGACCACGGCGCGGGGGTGGCCAACTCCCTCGCACGCCGCCTGGTGGTGCCACCGCACCGGGAGGGCGGCCAGGCCCAGTTCGTCGCGACACCGACCGCCGGACATCCGGGCCACGCGCTCACCGAACTGCTCCACTGGGCGGCCGCCCGGCTGGACCAGCCAATGACCGTCGCGGACCTCGCGCGGCGTTCCAGCACGAGCCCCCGCAACCTCACCCGCCGTTTCGTCGCGGTCACGGGCGTGACCCCGCTGCGCTGGCTGAACGACCAGCGTGTGCGTCGCGCGCAGGAACTCCTGGAGACCACCGACGACTCGGTCGAGACCATCGCCGCCCGTACCGGGACGGGCACCGCAGCCACCCTGCGCAGGCACTTCCACCGCACCCTCGGAGTGCCGCCGGACGCCTACCGGCGCACCTTCCGCGCGACCCGCCCCGACCGTCCACCGGGAGCCTGAATCACGGACAGCCCTCCCGCGCCGGTCAGGCGGACGGCTACGCCTGACGGTCGGGAACCAGCACGCTCAGGCAGGTCACGCAGGCCTCCAGCTTCTCGAACTCGGAGATGTCCACCGGCAGCACCCGCCAGCGGTCCGCGGTCAGCTGGTGGATGGTCTCGTGCGCGGCGGCGCTGACCAGCACGTCACGGCCGCCGAGAGGCAGCACGTGCGCGCCCGGCTCCTCCACGGCGCGGCGGATCGGCGGCAGGCCGGTGGTGTCGACCAGGTCGGGCAGACCGACCAGCGTGCCGTCCGGCAGCGCGGTCACGGCCGACTTCAGGTGCAGGGCCCGCCCCAGCGGTACCCGGTGGACCTTGCGGCCCAGCGGTGCCAGGTGTCGTTCCAGCTGTTCGGCGCCGTCCTCGTTGGTCCGCCCACCGATCCCCACGTACACCGTCCCCCCGACCTGGAGGACGTCGCCGCCGTCCAGGGTCCCGGGGTCCTCGATCCGCGCCACCTCCAACCCGAGGGCGCGGACCGTGGCCTCCACCCCCGTGACCTCGCCCCGCCGCTCGGCCGCCCCCGAACGGGTCAGCACCGCCAGGTACTCGCACACCACCACCGGGTCCTCCACGAACACCGAGTCGGGGTGCTCCGGGGCGGGGTCCACCTCGTGCACCCGCCACCCGGCCGAGGCCACCGTCTCCTGGTAGATGGTGTACTGCCGGGCGGCCAGCACCGGGTCGACCGGGGTCCGCTCGATGTGGGTGACGATGCCGTCGTCCAGCCGGGGGCTGGGTCGGCGCATCAGGGCGACCCCGTAGTACGTGTAGCCGTCCATACGACCTCCAGGGAGAAAGGGGAAGGGCCGGGCTCCGACGAGCGAAGCCGCAGCGTATCGCGACTCCCTACCCCGTTTCGCGGACCGGCACGCGGGGCGAACGGCTTGTCCGCGGGCGCGGGTGGGGGCAGGCTGGACGTATGGACGTGATCGTTGTCGGCGGCGGGATCGTGGGGGCCAGTGCGGCCTTCCACCTGACGAAGAAGGGCGTGTCCACGGCGTTGGTGGACGCCTCCCACCTGGGGCAGGCCTCGGCGGCCGGATCGGGGATCGTGTTCCCGTGGCCGTTCCCGTGGGACGAACCACCGGTGTGGGACTTCAAGGCCCGCGCCGCGGGGCACTACCCGGAGCTCATGGCCGAGCTGGCCGAGGACGGGCAGGTCACCGGGTACGAGGTGGTCGGCGGGATGTCGGTGGACCGCGAGGGCGGTGACGCGGGCTTCGAGCTCCTGCGCACGCTCTCCGAGCGCCCCGAGTTCGCCACCATGGGGCGGGTGGAGCGGCTGGCCGAGGGGGAGCCGCGGCGCCGCTTCCCTCTGCTGCCCGAACCCTACGCGGGCGTGCACATCGAGGGGATGGCCCGGATCGACGGCCGACGGGTCCGGTCCGCCCTCTTCAACGCGGCCGGGGAACGCGGTCTGCGCTACTACAAGGGCGACTCCCGGCTGCTGTGGAACGGCCACCGCGTCACCGGAGTGCGGGTGGGCTCGGAGGACCTGGAGGCCCCGACGGTCGTCGTGGCGGCCGGGGCGTGGTCGGCGGGGCTGCTGTCGGTGGCCGGGGTGGAGCTGGGGGTGCACCCCGTGCGGGGCCAGATGACCCACTTCGCGCTCCCGGGCCAGGACACCCGGGCCTGGCCCGTGGTGCGGTTCGGTGAGCGCGACTACTACGTGAGCGCCTTCGCTCCCAACCGGGTGGTCACCGGCGGCACCACCGAGCCGGAGGCGGGGTTCGACCACAGGGTCACGGCCGGCGGGCTGTCGCACAACCTGTCCACGGCCCTGGAGCTGCTTCCGGAACTGGCCGAGGCCAGCGTGGTCGAGACCCGAGTGGGGTTCCGGCCGGTCACCCACGACGGCCGACAGCTGCTCGGCCCCGTCGAACGGCTGCCCGGCGTGCTGGTCGCCACGGGGCTGGGGTCGCAGGGGCTCACCTTCGGCCCCTACCAGGGCGTGGTCGCCGCCCGGTTGGCGATGGGGGAGGACCCCGGGGTGGACCTGTCCGCGTTCGTCCCCGACCGCGACCAGACCCCGACCGTGGTCTGAGGCGGTGGGGCACCGCACGGGAACCGGGGGTTCCTCCCGCGGCGCCCCACCGGGCCCGGGTCAGGCGTTGGGCGGCAGGTCGGTCCCCGCGCCCCGCTGACGGGTCCGCAGCAGGTCGTGGCGCTCACCCGGGAGTGTCGGCTCACCCGCGCCCTGCACCACGAAACCCGCGTCCGCGATCATCTCCAGGTCGTCCCTTCCCGCCTGGCCCTCACTGGTGAGGTAGTCACCGAGGAAGAGGGAGTTGGCGATGTGCAGCGCGAGGGGCTGAAGTGAGCGCAGGTGGATCTCGCGCCCTCCGGCCAACCGCACCTCCACGTCGGGGAAGACGAACCGGGTGGCGGCCAGGACGCGCAGGCAGCGCTGCGGGGTCAGCTCCCAGGTGCCCTCCAGGGGCGTGCCCTCGAACGGCATGAGGAAGTTGACCGGCACCGAGTCCGGGCCCAGGTCACGCAGGGCGAACAGGGCGTCGACGAGGTCGTCGTCGCTCTCCCGCATGCCCGCGATCAGCCCCGAGCAGGGGGACAGCCCGGCGTGCTTGGCCCGTTCGACCGTGTCGACCCGGTCAGCGAACTCGTGCGTGGTGCAGATGTCGGAGTAGCGCTCCTCCGAGGTGTTGAGGTTGTGGTTGTAGGCGTCGACCCCGGCCTCGCGGAGCCGGTCGGCCTGGCCTTCGGAGAGCAGCCCGAGGCAGGCGCACACCTCCACTCCGGGGTGCTCCTCCTTGATCCCGGCGACCGCCGGGGCGAGGCGGTCCACGTCGCGGTCGGTGGGGCCGCGCCCGCTCGCCACCAGGCACACGCGGCTGGCCCCGGCCTTCACCCCGTGTGCGACCGCCTCACGGGTCTGGTCCGGCTTGAGCCAGGTGTACTTGACGATCTCGGCCCGCGACCCCAGGCGCTGGGAACAGTAGAAGCAGTCCTCCGGGCACAGACCGCTCTTCATGTTCACGAGGTAGTTGAGCTTGACCCGGCGGTCGAAGTAGCGACGGCGGACCCGGGAGGCCGCGGCGACCAGGTCCATCAGGTCGTCGTCGGAGCTGGTCAGCACGGCAAGGAGTTCGTCACGGGTGGGGGTCTCACGGCGCAGGGCCTTCTCGGACAGTGCGTGGAGGCAAGCGTGGAAAGTCGTCACGGGCACGATCCTGGGGGCTGGGGGCGCGTCCGCACAGTGCCGGAACCCACCAAGAAACCGGCCGAAGTCTTGTGTGCCGTCGCGGGACGGCCGGTCAGGGGCGTGCCTCGTGGACCGCTCCGGCACCGGTCCACCGGCCCATGGGCGGCAGGGGATCGTCCGCGACCGCGAGCGGGGTGAACCCGGCGGCGCGGAAGAAAGCCAGCCTCCCCGCGACCCCCTCGCCGCCCTCGGGCAGGAGGAACACCCACCGGACCCCGGCCTCGCGCGCCTCCTCCACGAACCGGTCCAGCAGGGCGCACCCGATCCCGCGCCTGCGCCACGCGGGGTCCACGACGACCGCGAGCACGTACCCGTGGGGCGGGGGAGCGGGCGCTCCGGGGCCGGTGTGGGCCCAGTCGAGCACGGCCTCCAGCCAGCCGACCACCCGGCCGTCCTCCTCCGCGACGAGGACCACCATCCCGGGAGGCAGGAGTCGCTCCGGGTATCTTCGTGTCGAAATGCGGCGCGGCGCGGATCATGAGGTCGCTGATCGCGGGCCCGTCGCGGCCGGTGGCGTTCCGGACGATCATTAACCCAGAGTAATGGAAGGGGTTCCGCGTTCCGTGCCGTGAATTCCCCGGCGCGCTACCCGAGTCGCCTTTCACGGCCCGCACCCCATTCCGATCGCCGGGTGTTCCGTGTGTTCCTGAGCCGGGAAGTCGGGCACCCGGTCCCGTCAATGACCGCGCGTCGAAGGAAGGGCGAACCTTTCGAGAGGGAGAGCGGGCAAGCCCGGAGGAAGACAGAAATGTGGCCTGTTTTCGTGATCCCCGCCGCCCATATGGGTATCGAGCCTCCGTAGTTCTCGCACCCCCGTTCCCGCGAGGAAAGGACCCCCATGAAGATCCCCCGTTTCGGCGCGCTGTTCAGGCGTCTGAGCATCCTTCTGGCCACGGCCCTGGTCACCGCCGTGCTCGTTCCGGTGAGCGCCGTTTCGGCCGAGCAGGCCGTCGCCGCGGTCAATCTGCGCACCCCCTTCGACTGCGGCCAGGTCTGGAACGCCAACACCCGGACCAACCACAACCCGCAGCTCTCGGTCGACTTCCAGCGTTCCAACGCACTGAACCAGAACGTGCGCTCCAGCGCCGCGGGAACCGTGACCACGGTCGCGGACCGGGGCAACACCAGCTATGGCAAGTACATCGTCATCGACCACGGCAGCGGCGTCACCACCCTCTACGCGCACCTCAACTCGCAGTCGGTCTCCGTGGGCACCCGGGTGAGCACCGGCACCGTCATCGGCAAGGTCGGCAGCACCGGTGGTTCGACCGGCCCCCACCTGCACTACGAGCAGCGCGTCAACGGCACCGTGGTCCGCGCGGTGCTCAACGGTGTGTCGATCCGCTACTACGGCAACACCACCATCACCAGCAGCACGGGCTGCTGACACCTCCCGGTTCACGCGCGGCGCGGGTCCTCCGGGGCCCGCGCCGCCGTCAGTTCACGTGGCCGGGTCCAGCCACACAACGAGGCGGCGGGCCGGGCCCGCCGCGCGATCGAGCGGGCCCCGGACCCGGCCTGACCGCACGCTCCGGGGTACTGATCTGTCACTGTGAACACGCTGGTACCGCTCTCGCCGGTCAGACCCCCAAGGGGCCACCGCCGCGCTGACGGGTGGAGGGTCACACCACGTCAGGTCAGGTCAGGAGACATCAGCTCCACCACGTCGCACAAATGCGAGGCCCCGGGGCCTCGATGAACAACACTGGATCGCATGACGGAGGACCGCTCCACTCGACCACCTGCCCCGAGTGATCTTCTGCCCGATCTCACCTCCGGGCAACTCCGTGCGCTCCACCAGATCGGACGCGAGTGGGGCCGGGTGGCCGGGGAGCCGAGGGAATGGCGCCGCGCGCTCCCCGTGGAGCCGAACGTGGGGAGCTACCCGGCACGCCACCAGGTCCGTCAGCCGCGCTACGAACGCTTCGTCACCGTCTCCGAACTCGGCGGAGATCCACGAACGACGCTGGCCTCAGAAGCCGCTGGCGAAGCGTCCACGCCCGCGGGTCGCGCAGGCTACCGGCTGCGCCGTGTGGTCCTCGGGCCAGCGCTGAAGAGCACCGCCCTGGTCCGCGAGCGCATGCGCAAACTCGTCGCCCTCCCGGTGCTGTCCTCCGACGCCCTGTCCTCCGTCGCCTACGGCCCCGAGGCGATGCTCACCATCCTCGTCATCGGAGGTCTGGCGGGCCTGTCCCTGTCCCTCCCGATCGCCCTCATGATCATGCTGATGATGCTGGCGGTGGGGCTCTCCTACCGACAGACCATCCGCGCCTACCCCAACGGCGGCGGTTCCTACATCGTGGCCAGCCACAACCTCGGGCGGGGACCGGGGCTCCTGGCGGCGGGCGGCCTCATCGTCGACTACGTCCTCACCGTCGCGGTGTCGATCGCCGCGGGCATCGCCGCGATCACCTCCGCGCTGCCCGCGCTCAGCGGAGCGACCGTGCCCATCGGCCTGGGTGTCATCGCCCTGCTCCTGGCCGGAAACCTGCGCGGCGTGCGCCAGGCGGGCATCCTCTTCGCCGCCCCCACCTACGTCTTCGTCCTCTCCGTCGGGGCCGTGATCGTCGTCGGTCTCGCCGACGCGGCCCTCCGTGGCTTCCCCCCGGCTCCCACACCCCAGGTCAACGCCACCACGGGTGTCACTCTGTTCCTCATCCTGCGGGCCTTCACGTCGGGGGCCACCGCCCTGACCGGCATCGAGGCCATCACCAACGCCGTCCCCGCGTTCAGGCCCGTCGAGTGGCGCAACGCCCGCACCGCGCTGACCTGGATGATCGGCACACTGTTGGCACTGTTCGGCGGTCTGATGGCCCTCATCCTGGTCACCGGTACGGTGCCGACCCCGGGAGAGACCGTGCTCTCGCAGCTGGCCCGGCACTCCTTCGGGACCGGCGCCGTGTACGTGCTCGTCCAGGCGAGTACGGCGGCCATCCTCCTCCTGGCGGCCAACACCGCCTACAACGACTTTCCACGGGTCCTGTCACTGTTGGCACGCGACCACCACGCCCCCCGCGGGTTCATGCGCATGGGTGACCGCCTGGCCTACAGCAACGGCATCCTCCTGCTGTCGGTCGCGGCCGCCCTGATCTTCGTCTCCTTCGGCGGCGACACCACCTCCCTGATCCCGCTGTACGCGGTCGGGGTGTTCCTGGCGTTCACGCTCTCGCAGGCAGGCATGGTGGTGCACTGGTGGCGCTCACGCGCCCGGCACTGGCGCAAGAGCCTCGCGTTCAACGCCACCGGAGCCCTGATGTGCGGGGCGGTGTTCGTCACCGCCGCGATCGTCAAGTTCAGCGCGGGAGCGTGGGTGGCGCTGCTGGCCGTGGCCGTGTTCGTCATCCTGGCCCTGCGTATCCGCGTCCACTACGACACCGTCGGGCGCGCGCTTCGGTTGCGACCCCACGCGGCCTCGTCCCCGGGCGGCCCGATCAGCGTGATCTGTCGTCCGGCCGATGCGCGCGCTCCCGCGACCCGGCCGGGCGCGGAGACGACAGCGGGCGAGGCGGGCCTCGAGACGAGAGTGGAGGCGAGCCGCACGGAGGGGCCGAGGGACCAGGAGGCGGAGGAGACCCCCGAGGAGATCCACCACCTGTCGGTCGTTCCCGTCGAGACCCTGGACCTGGCCAACATCCGCGCCCTGGCCTACGCGGCGTCACTCCGCCAACCCGTTCTCGCCGTCCACCTCAGCCCCTCCGAGGAAGAGGCGGAGAGGATGCGGGGGTACTGGCTGCACTGGGGGGACCATCTGCCCCTGGAAGTGGTGGTCTGCCCCTATCGGACGATCATCGCGCCGTTGGTGAACTACATCGAGGCGCTGCGCGAACAGCGGTCGGACCTGACGATCACGGTGATCCTGCCCGAGGTGGTGCCCCGGCGCTGGTGGCACCGGGTCCTCCACGACCGGATGGCGTTTCGGCTCAGGCACGCCCTGCGGGAACGTCCCAAGATCGTCGTCACCACCGTGCCGTTCCACGTCTGAGACCGGGTTCCGCGCGCTGAGACCGCTGTGTGTCGCTCGGACGAGGCGGTCGGGGAGCGGACGAACATGGTCCTGCGTGATCGGGCCACGCACCGGACGCCGGTGGGTCGCGGACACGGGCACCGGGTCGCGGGCCCGCGCCCGGCGGCGGCCGGTGCCCGTCGTGGAGGAAGGTGGGGGCGGGGTGGGGGACTGGGAACAGTGGCTGCTGACCGTGCCGGTCGGCGTGATCTACTCGGTCGCCCTCCTGTTGCCGTTCATCGAGTCGGCGGTCTTCGTCGGACTGGTGGTTCCCGGAGAGACCGCGCTGCTGGTCGCCGGAGCGGTGGCGGGCCTGGGCCACGCGGATCCCTTCGTGGTGGCTGCCTGTGGAATCGTCGGAGCCGTGGCCGGGGACACCGTCGGTTTCCTCATCGGTCGTCGCCTGGGGCCGCGACTGACCACCGGCAGGCTCGGCCGCATGATCGGTACCGCCCGCTGGGAACGGGCTGAGGGGTTCGTGCGGCGCCACGGCGGCCACGCGGTGTTCCTCGGCCGATGGGTGGGGTTCGCGCGTGCCCTCGTGCCAGCGCTGGCGGGCGCCGGCGGTCTGGGATACAGGCGTTTCCTCGTCTGGAACGCGTTGGGCGGTGCGGTGTGGGCGACGTCCGTGACCCTGCTCGGGTACCTCGCGGGCCACTCCTGGCAGCATGTGGAGCGGATCTTCGGCGCGGCCGTGATCCTGGTACTGCTCGCCGGAGCGGTGGTCCTGTTCTCGGTGCTCCTCGCCCGGTGGATCGCCCGACACCCCGAACGCGTTCGTCACTGGGTCGAACGCCAGGTGGAGCGGCCCAGCGTGCGAACGGTTCTCACACGCCACGACCGGCAGGTCCGGTGGCTGGGCCGCAGATTCCAACCGCACACGGTCCTGGGCCTGCAACTGACCGCTGGGGTGGCGTTCATCGTGATCGGAGGATGGTTCTTCGGCGCGGTGCTCCAGGACGTCATCGTCGGTGAGGAGGCCGTCCGGGGCGACCGACCGATCCTGCACTGGTTGGCCACACACCGGGACGACGCCCTGACCTCGATCGTCGTCCCGGTTCACAGCCTCACGAGCGCCTGGGGCTCCCTGGTCGTCGCTGTCGCGGGAGCACTCCTGTTGCCGGGGCGCCCCCGCAACCTGGTCCTGGCCCTGGCGGCCTGGAGCGGCGCTGCGGGCAGCGCTCTGGTGGTGGCCGCGTTGGTCGGACGTTCCGGGCCACCACCGGCCTACGCCCTCGCCACCGCGCCCACCAGCGGTTCCTTCCCCGCGTTCGAGGTCGCGACCACGACCGCCGTGGCCAGTGTCCTGGCCTGTCTTGCGAGCGGGCGGGCGCGCAGCTGGGTTCGCGCGGTGACGTACTGGACCGTGGCCGTTCTCTGGGCAGGCACGGCCGGAGCCGTCGCCGCCTACCTCGGTACGGCGTGGACCACCGACGTCCTGGGTGGCTGGGCCCTGGGAGCGTTGTGGTCCGCGGCCCTGGTCACCTCCACCACCCGGTGGGAACGCCTGCCCCACTCCGCTTCCACGAGCTGAACGCGTTCTCCCGGAGGGGAGGCTCCCCAGGTGCGCTCACGCCCGGACGACATGTCGGACCCGGCCCCACGAGTGTGCGGATCACGTACGCCGGAGTGACGATTCACCAGGAGCTGACGGGGCCCTTCATCGCTGATCGGTCGGAGCGGACCGTTCGGAGTGGGCCTCCCCGTTGGCTGACCCGTACCCGCCACCGCCACCGCCGTCCGAACCCGATCCCGGGCATCCCGTAGCGAGGACGGCGACCGCTGTCGCCGCCAGGGTTCCGAGGAGTACCCGGCCCACACGCCGGGGCGGAACCTGACCGCGAGTGATGTCCTCCTGCATGACTCATCCCCTCCGTGACCTGCCGGAATCCCGCTTGGGACGCCAGCGTCACCACTTTCGACACCCTTGTCGATACTCACAGTAACCACCCCGTGTCGTGCGGCGCCGGAGCGGAGCGGCCGAGTTGGGCCGGACACCGACTCCGTTCGCGTTGGATGAGCAGGCCAGAGGAGCTCTGGTCTCCGAGAGCACCCGGGGGATGTCTGCGGCTCGGGATCGGATGGGAGAGTTCCGGAGGCGGTGCCTGGCGAGGTGCCACCTGACGCGGATCAGGCGCGGCCCGACGCGGTCCCGGATCGCGTTGCGCTCCGGGACCGAAGCGCCCCGATCTGTCACTGTGGAGCACTGGCGCACTACCCATGTACGCCAGTGACCTGGGAAGAGGCAGATGTGAGCGATACCGGAGCATCGTCGTCGGGGTCGGGAGAAGCCCACCTGGCCCACGTGACCATGATCGCGGCGGCGGCCGCGATGGGTGGCTTCTTGTTCGGCTACGACAGCGCGGTGATCAACGGCGCGGTCGACGCCATCCAGCAGAAGTTCGACGTGGGCGCCGGACTCCTGGGGTTCACCGTCGCCTCCGCCCTGCTGGGCTGCGTGGTGGGCGCTGCCACGGCGGGCAACCTCGCGGACCGGCTCGGCCGCATCAGGGCCATGCAGATCGCCGGTGTGCTGTTCGCGGTGAGCGCGATCGGCTCGGCCCTGCCGTTCTCGATCTGGGACCTCACCTTCTGGCGCGTCATCGGCGGCGTGGCGATCGGTATGGCCTCGGTGATCGCGCCGACCTACATCGCGGAGGTCTCGCCCGCCGCCTACCGGGGCCGCCTGGCCTCCCTGCAACAGCTCGCCATCGTGCTGGGGATCGCCTGTTCCCAGCTGGTGAACTACGCGATCGCGCAGGAGGCGGACGGCAGCGCGCACAACATGCTCGGGCCGGTGCAGGCGTGGCAGTGGATGCTGGCCGTGGAGGCCCTGCCCGCGCTGGTCTACCTGGGATTGAGCCTGGTCATCCCGGAGTCGCCCCGGTACCTGGTGCGGGTCGGACGCGTGGACCGGGCCCGGACCATCCTGAGCGACGTCGAGGGCGGCGGGGCGGCCCGGATCGACCGGCGGATCGGGGAGATCAAGGAGGCCCTGGGCTCGGAGGTGCGGCCCCGGCTGCGTGACCTGACCGGGAGGTACGGCCTGCTGCCCATCGTCTGGATCGGTATGGCGGTCTCCGCCTTCCAGCAGCTGGTCGGCATCAACGTCATCTTCTACTACTCCAGCTCCCTGTGGCAGTCGGTGGGTGTGGCCGAGACCGACTCGCTGCTGCTGAGCCTGTTCACCTCCCTGGTGAACATCGTGGGCACGGTGATCGCGATCATGCTGGTGGACCGGGTGGGCCGCAAGCCCCTGCTGCTGGCCGGATCCGCGGGCATGACCGTCGCGTTGGGCCTGGCCGCCTTCGCGTTCAGCCACGCCACCGGCTCCGGCGAGGAGGTCACGCTGCCCTTCATGTGGGGCGTGGTGGCCCTGGTCTCGGCCAGCTCCTTCGTGCTGTTCTTCGCCCTGTCCTGGGGTGCCGTCGTCTGGGTGCTGCTGGGGGAGATGTTCCCGCTGCGGATCCGCGCCGCCGCCATGGGCGTGGCCACCGCCACCCAGTGGCTGGCCAACTGGCTGATCACCGTGAGCTTTCCGAGCCTGCGGGACTGGAGCCTGCCCGGCTCCTACTCGATCTACGCGGGCTTCGCCCTGCTGTCCTTCTTCTTCGTGCTCAAGTTCGTGCAGGAGACCAAGGGCAAGACCCTGGAGGAGATGCGGGGTTAGGCTGGAGAGGTGGACGGCAGGGAACGGGGCCGCACCTGGGACTTCGCGGTGGCGGCCCCCGACAGCGCCCCCGGGGTGACCGCGATGGTCGGCTACCGGAACCGCGACGTGCCCGAGTCCGTCCACCTCGGCCTGCCGTCGGCGTCCCTGACCCTCATCCTCAGCCTGGACGACGGGGTCGAGGCGGCCGACACCCCCGACCGGTTGACCGACGCCCGCCCCAACCCGGTGCTCCTGGGCGGGCTCCACACCCGCGCGACGCACGTACTCCAGAAACCGGGACAGACCGGGGTCCAGGTCTCGGTGCACCCGCTCGCCGCACGTGCCCTGTTCGGCGTCCCGGGATCGGAACTGGCGGTCGCCGCCTCGGACGGCTTCGACGGCTCCGCCCTGTTGGGCCGCTCGGCCACCGAGGTGCGCGAGCGCCTGACCGGAGCACCCGACTGGGAGACGGCGTTCGCACTGGTCAGCCGCTACCTTGAGGGGCTGCACCGGGAGCACGACCGTGGGTCCGCGAGGAGCGAGGTCGCACTCGCGTGGGAGCTGCTGGCGCGCACCCACGGGCGCTTCCCTGTGGGGGAGCTCGCACGCGAGGTCGGGCTGAGCGCGCGCCACCTGGGCACCCTCTTCCACCGCGAGGTCGGGCGGTCGCCCAAGACCGTGGCGACCCTCATGCGCTTCGGGCACGCACGCGCCCTGATCACGGAGAACCTCCGGCGTCGTGGCCCGGCCCGGTTCGCGGAGGTGGCCCTTGAGGCCGGATACAGCGACCAGGCGCACCTGAACAGGGAGTTCGTCCACTTCACCGGACTCTCCCCAGGGGCCTGGGTGGCCGAGGAGTTCCGAAACATCCAAGACGCGGCGCACACCCCCGCGAAGAATGGACACCATGAGTAACACGACTCCCACCGTCTGGAGCACGCTCCAGGCCGTGGACGCACCCAGACTGATCGACTACTACGTCGAGACCTTCGGATTCGTGCTCACGGCGCGCCACGACGACGGCGACACCGTCGCCCACGCCGAGCTGCTGTGGCCCGAGGGCAGCGGCGGTCTCATGCTCGGCACCCACAAGCCGGGAGGGGAGTGGTCGCGCGAGCCCGGGACGGCGGGGACCTACGTGGTCACCGCCGACCCGGACGCCCTGTACGAGCGGGTGACCGCCCGGGGCGCGGACATCACGCGTCCGCTCTCCGACACCGACTACGGTTCCCGCGAGTTCGGGGTACGCGACCCGGAGGGCAACCTCTGGTCGTTCGGCACCTACCCGGGCGCGCCCGCTCCCTGAGGAACGGGCGCGCGGACGGCGGGGATCACCGCTCCCCAGGTGCGCCGGTGAACAGCTCACGCACCTCCTCGGCGGTGGTCTCCCGCAGCTCCTCGTCGAGCAGCAGCCACCGGGTGATCCCGACGGACTCCAGGAAGCGCAGGTCGTGGCTGGCGACCAGCAACGCCCCCTGGTAGGCCTCCAGGGCGCCGGTCAACTGCCGGACACTGGACAGGTCCAGGTTGTTGGTGGGCTCGTCCAGCATCAGCAGCTGCGGAGCCGGGGAGGCCAGCATGGTCGCCGCCAGGGCCGCCCGGAAGCGCTCGCCCCCGGACAGCGTCCCCGCGACCTGCGCGGCCCGGTTCCCCTTGAACAGGAACCGCGCCAGCTGGGCGCGGATGTGCTGCGCACTGACCCCCGGAGCCGCGTCGGAGACGTTCTCCGCGACGCTCAGGGACTCGTCCAGCACGTCCAACCGCTGCGGCAGGAACCGCACGGGCACGGACAGCTCGATCTCACCCTCCAGCGGGGTGTCCAGCCCGGCGACGGCGCGCAGCAGCGTGGTCTTGCCCGCGCCGTTGCGGCCCACCAGCGCGATCCGCTCCGGACCGCGCACCAGCAGATCACCCGAGACCAGACGGCCGAACCGGGGGCGCACCCCGCTCAGGCTCAGCACGTCACGGCCGTTGGGCACCTCCGTGTGGGGCAGGTCCACCCGGATCTCGGCGTCGTCCCGCACCGCGTCGGCCGCCTCCTCACGGCGTTCGCGGGCCTCGTCGAGGCGGTCCTCGTGGGTACCCCGGAGCTTGCCCGCGGACTCCTGGGCGGCCCGCTTGAGCGCGCCCTGGACGATCTTCGGGATCCCTCCGTCGATGGCCGCCTTCTTGGCGGTGCGCTGGCGTCGGGCCAGTTTGATCTGGGTCTCCTCCAGTTCCCGTTTCTGTCGGCGCACGTCGGCGTCGGCCGCGCGCAGGGTCCGTTCGGCCGCCTCCTGCTGTACGGCCAGTGCCTCCTGATAAGCGGTCCAGCCGCCGCCGTAGACGGTCACCGAGCCGGTGCGCAGCTCAGCGATCCGGTCCACCCGTTCCAGGAGCTCCAGGTCGTGGCTGACCACCACCAGGGAACCGGACCGCCAGGTCTCCACGGTCTCGTAGAGCCTGCGCCGGGCGAAGAGGTCCAGGTTGTTGGTGGGTTCGTCGAGCAGGAGCACGTCGGGGCGCTCCAACAGGACCGTGGCCAGGCGCAGCAGGACGGTCTCGCCCCCGGAGAGCTGGCCGACGCTGCGGTCCAGGCCGATCCCGTCCAGGCCGAGTGAGCCCAGGGTCGCCAGGGTGCGCTCCTCGATGTCCCAGTCGTCACCGACCGTCTCGAAGTGCCGTTCGGAGGCGTCCCCGGCCTCGATGGCGTGCAGGGCGGCCCGCTTGGTGTCGATCCCCATCGCCTGGTCGACCCGCATGCCGGTGTCGAGTGTGACGTTCTGCGGCAGGTAGGCGAGGCTTCCGCCGACGGTCACCGAACCCCGTCCGGGGCGCAGCTGACCGGCCAGGAGCCGGAGCAGGGTGGACTTGCCAGCGCCGTTGGTGCCGACCAGTCCGGTGCGTCCCCGGCCGAGGGTGAGGGACAGACCGTCGAACACGACGGTGCCGTCCTTCCACTGGAAGGCCAGGTCGGAGCAGGCGACGGCGGCACTCGTGGTGGTGCTGGTCTTTGACATGGGTGTTCTCGCAGTCAGAAGCGGTGTGGAAAGGGCTTCGTGTGCGAGCACCACGCGGCGTTGCGCCGGGAGGGGTGGGGAGTCCTGGTCGACAGGGACGGCTCCTACACCGAGGTTCCATGCACGCGTCGGACAGGCCGGATACCGGCTCCGTACCGCGTGATGATCGCGAACCTCAGATGCGCAACGTCCACCTCGATCGTAGACAACAGGACGAGGAGTACTTTACCCACCGAGCCCCGGACGTCAATCGCCTTTCTCCTGTGAGGTGGCTCTCAGAACTCCTCCAGGTCGATCTTGCGCTGGAGGTACTCCTCGCGGCTGATCTCCCCTCGGGCGTAGCGCAGGCGCAGTTCCTGCGTGGCCGCGTCCCGCGCCGGTTCGATCGCCGGCCCGGTGTGACGCCTCCTGAGCAGCTGGCCGACCTCGGTGACGGTGAGCACGAAGAAGAAGGCCAGGCCCAGCACGACCACGATCACGACCCCCGCGATGAAGACGTTCACGGCGTCCCTACCTTCGACAGTGAGCGGAGCGGCCCTCCCTGTCTATCGCCTGGTCGGCTCCACCACCAGGGACCCGGATATTCGCGAACCGCCCAGAACGCCGTAACCTGGGACATCGCGACCCGATGGCCGGGCTGGAAAGGGCGGGATGCGCGTTCTCCTCGTGGACAACCACGACTCCTACACGTACAACCTGTTCCAGCTCCTCGCCGGCGTGCTCGGCGCGGAACCCCTGGTCCTGACCAACGACGACCCGCGATGGTCCGACCTCGACCCGGCCGCCGTCGACGCCGTCGTCGTGTCCCCCGGCCCCGGGCGGCCGCAGAACCCCCGCGACCTGGGACGCGTCCCCGAACTCCTCGCCCGCACGGACCTCCCCGTCCTGGGGGTGTGCCTGGGTCACCAGGCCATCGCCCATCTGGCCGGGGCCGAGGTGAACGCCGCACCCCAGCCCCGCCACGGGCACCTGAGCCGCGTCCGGCACGACGGCACAGGGCTCTTCTCCGGGGTGCCACAGGGCTTCACCGCCGTGCGCTACCACTCCCTCGCCGTCTCCGAACCCCTGCCCGGGCCCCTGGTGGCCACCGCGTGGGCCGAGGACGGCGTGGTCATGGGGTTGCGCCACCGCGACCTCCCGCGCTGGGGCGTGCAGTTCCACCCCGAGTCCGTCGCCAGTGAGCACGGAGCCGACCTCGTCGCCAACTTCCTCGCCCTGGCCCGCGAGCACATCGGGGAGCCCCACCACCAGGACAGGATTCCGCACCACGCACGGGCCACCCCGGGCGACGGCCCCGCGATCCGCTTCGCGACACTGCCCTACGCGGTGGACACCGAACGCGCCTTCGCCCACCTGTACGACCACGCCGACCACGCGTTCTGGCTGGACAGCTCCCGCCCCGAGGGACCCGCCCGGTTCTCCTTCCTCGGAGACGCCTCCGAGGTCCTCACCTACGACGTGGGCGACCCGGCCGTGCGCGTCCGCACCGCCCACGGAACCCACCTGGAACCCGGAGACGTGTTCGAGGCGCTGGAGTGCCGCACCCGCCACACACACCGCCCGACCGGGTTGCCCTTCGACTTCACCGGCGGCCACGTGGGCTACTTCGGCTACGAGCTCAAGGCCGACTGCGGTGCCGCCCGAGCACACACGGCCGCCACCCCGGACGCCGTGTGGATGCGCTGCGACCGCTTCGTCGCCGTCGACCACCATGACGACCGCACCTACGTGGTCTGCGCCGACGGTGACCCCGCCTGGATCGGCGACACACTCACCGCCCTGCGCGGCCTTCCCCCACTGCCCGAACCCACTGCCTCCCGGGCGCCGGTCGACCTGGCCGCACTGCTCGAACGGCCCCGCGACGCCTACGTGAACGACGTCAAGACGTGCCTGGGCCACCTCACCGACGGTGAGAGCTACGAGATCTGCCTGACCAACCGGGTCCGGCTGCCCGACCTCGGAGACGGCGGCGACCTGGACTTCTACCGGCGTCTCCGCGCCGCCAGCCCCGCCCCGTACGCCGCCTTCCTCCGCGTGGGAGGGGTGTCGGTGCTCAGCGCCTCACCCGAACGCTTCCTGCGCGTGGACTCCGAAGGGGTCGCGGAGAGCCGCCCCATCAAGGGGACCGCGCCCCGCCACCCCGACCCGGCGACGGACGCCCGCATCGCCTCCGAACTGCGTACCGGTGCCAAGACCCGCGCCGAGAACCTCATGATCGTGGACCTGCTCCGCAACGACCTCGGCCGTGTCTGCGAGGTCGGCAGCGTGGAGGTGCCCGCCTTCATGTACACCGAGTCGTACGCGACCGTGCACCAGCTGGTGTCCACCGTCCGTGGACGGCTGCGCCCGGAGGTGTCCACCGTGGAGGCGGTCCGCGCCTGCTTCCCCGGCGGCTCGATGACCGGGGCGCCGAAGCTGCGCACGATGGAACTCATCGACCAGCTGGAGTCCTCCGCCCGGGGCGTGTACTCCGGGGCCCTGGGCTACATCTCGCACACCGGCGAGGCGGACCTCAGCATCGTCATCCGCACGGCCGTCCAGGCAGACGGTGAGGTCACCGTGGGCGCTGGAGGAGCGATCGTGCTGGACTCCGACCCCGAGGACGAGTACGAGGAGATGCTCCTCAAGGCCCAGGTTCCCGCCCGAGGCCGGTAGCCCTCATCCCCGCGAACGCGGGGAGCATCATCGGGTCGGCTCGGTGGAGCACGTGGCCACGGGACCATCCCTGCGTGCGCGGGGAGCATACTTTTTCACCTGCGAACTTACCAATGACAAGGGGCCCTTTTTCCAACTTCTCGGAAGGCCGACAATTCCGACACCACGCTTTCGAAAGGACTAACTGGGCACGCGTAAGTGCTTCCAATCATCATGGCCCAAGGCGAGGACGATCCTGCTGGCGATGCGACTCGGAAACGGGGGAACACAGGGTGTTCCGTTGGAACATGGTTGTCCAGGCAACTAATGTCAGCGGCACATCCAGGCCCACGGAAGTCACCTGCGGAGTGATCCAGCATGTCCACGATCCTGTTCCTGATGACCGGCGCCGACCACTGGACCCTGGCGGACGGCACACGGCACCCCACCGGCTTCTGGGCTGAGGAGGCCGTCGCCCCCTACGAGGCGTTCAGGGACGCTGGACACGAGATCGTCGTCGCCACCCCCGGCGGGGTCGTGCCGCCCGTGGACCGGGGCAGCCTGGAGGCGGACGTCAACGGCGGTCAGGAGAACGCCGACCGGATCTCCGCCGTCCTGGACTCCTTCACCGAACTCCACTCTCCGCTCAGCCTGGAGGAGGTCGACCTCGGCGACTACGACGCCGTGTACCTCCCCGGCGGTCACGGGCCCATGGAGGACCTGGCGGTGGACACCGTCTCCGGCGACCTCCTCACCACCGCGCTCGACACGGGCAAGCTCCTCGGCGTGGTCTGCCACGCCCCCGCCGCCCTGCTGGCCGCCGAGCGGCCGGATGGCACGAATCCGTTCGCCGGGTACCAGGTCAGCGCGTTCACCAATGCCGAGGAGGAACAGGCCGGGCTGGCCGACCGCGCGGCGTGGCTGCTCCAGGACCGCCTGGTGGAGGCGGGGGTGGACTTCCAGGAGGGCGACCCCTGGGCCCCCAAGGTCGTGGTGGACCGCACCCTGGTCACCGGACAGAACCCCGCGTCCTCCGCCCCGCTGGCCCAGGAGATGCTCAAGCTGCTCGGATGAGGCCCACCGCGCTGGCCAGCGGAAAACCGGTTGCTCCGCCCGCTGGTCAGCGCCACCCTGGTCTCCCATGAGCATTCCCTCGTTCCAGATCAGGGCCAGGTACACCGACACGACGGTCACCGTCTACCAGGCCTACGCCCCCGCGATCGGGGTCCCCGCCGCGCGCGAGGGCCGCTTCCCGGCGTCGTGGAAGCGCGACCGGATGACCTGGGTCAAACCGTCGTTCCTCTGGATGATGTACCGGTGCGGGTGGGGGCGGAAGGCGAACCAGGAGACGGTGCTGGCGGTGGAGATCGCCCGCGAGGGGTTCGAGTGGGCGCTGTGCCGCTCTGCCCTGTCGCACTTCAAGTCGGGCGTACACGCTGACCGGGACGCCTGGAAGAGGGAGCTGCGCGCGGCCCCTGCCCGTGTGCAGTGGGACCCCGAGCGGGATCTGCGCCTGAACCCGCTCGGGCACCGTTCCCTCCAGCTGGGCCTGTCCGGCGAGGCCTCCCGTCGCTACGCGGACGAGTGGACGGTCTCGATCACCGACGTCACACCGCTGGCCCACGAGGTGCACGCTCTGGTGAGCCGGGGCGAGCTGGACACGGCCGCCGCGCTGTTGCCACAGGAGCGCCCGTACCCGATCGCGGACCGGGTCATCGACCATCTGCGCCCGGTTCAGGTCGGTGAGGCCGTGCCCGTCGCGCCACCTGGCCGCTGAGGCCTGAGCACCGCCGCTAACCGGCCGGTTCGGCCCGGGCGCGCATACCGTCGCGCGTGTACATCCAGGCGGTGCCGCAGGTGAAGGGGACCTCTGCGCAGCCCTTGGACAGACAGGGCACCCAGGCGCCGCAGCGCTCCTTCTTCCTGGTGGTCCCTCCGTGCGGGTCCGGTTCGTCGGGGCCCAGGGTCGCCAGCAGCGCGTGGGCCTCCTCCGTGCCGAACGCGGAGACGGCCAGCCCGCGCAGCTCGCGTTCCCGGACCGCGTCGAGGCCGTCCCGGAACACCAGCGCGTCGGACAGGGTGCGGCGGGCCAGGTGCACCACCTCCCGTTGCGCCGGGCTGAGGTGGGGGTGGGAGCGCTCGTAGCGCCGCAGGTGCTCCAGCCACAGGTCGCGGCGGGCGCGGGGAGGGAGTTCGGCGAAGACGAGGCGGCGGCGGATGAGGGGGTGCGCGGTGAACTCGTCGTAGTCCCTGGGCAGGCGGTCGCGGTTGGCCTCCACCCACTCGCGTGCCAGACCGTGGTCGGAGCGGGCAAGGGCGGGGGTACGGCCCGCCAGGGCCAGGGTCATGACGACGACCCACCCGGCGTGCAGCCTCTGGAGTCGCGGCCGTACCGAGGTTCCGGAGGAGGGGACCCGGGGCCGTTCCCAGGGGGCCCGGCGGCGTTGGCGGCTGAGCTCGCCCAGTGCCTCGACCACGCGCAGGGCGGCCTGCGCGCCCAGACCCCGCAGGAGCGGCCGCACCATGGAGACCCCGCTCCAGCACCGGACCTCGGCGCCCCGGTGCCGGACCAGGGTCGGGACCCAGGGGGCGTTGGGGCCCCACTGCCGGACCCGCCACTCGCGCACCTCGGGGTGGGTGAGCGGGAGCGTCTCCAACCTGCCGCCCGACACGGACTCCACCGTGGTGGAAATGTCCGCGCACCTGTCACACGAGGAGTCGAAGGCCAACACGTACCGAACCCGAATGTCCCTCATGATCTCCCTTCCCGCACCGCCGCGTCCCAGTGTCAAGGGGAGTCCTTCGCCATGGGTCGGCTTTTCGGAAGTTGGTACGTCCAATCCACGGTCCACGGGGGCAATACCGGACCGAACACGGATGTATCCGTGCTCGCGCCGCTGGTCAGGGCCCTTTTTTGGTGGTCACTTGGGACACGTATCGGCCTGGCCGGGGAACGCGGGACGACGCGCGGTTCTTCGAGGTCAGGAGGGTTCCCCGGACGGAACGCCGGAGAGGAGCAGGAACAGCGGGACCCGGAGGCGGCGCCTGTACTCGTCCACGTCACCGCCGAACCGTTCCCGGTCCGGCGCGCACTCGCGCAGCGCCGTCAGCCCGAACCCCGCCCCGATCAGGGCGGTGACGTAGTCCTCCACGGTGCGGTGCTGCCAGACCACACGGGTACCCATCCAGGCACGCTCGCGCGGACCGGGCTCGAAGTAGCGGTCCACGACCCGGTCCCCGCGCGGACCGGGCGAGCCATGGGAGGCGTCGTGGCAGGTCAGCACCGGGTGGGGGACGGTGAACACGATGCGTCCGCCAGTGCGCAGCCAGGTACGCGCGCGGGAGAGAACCTGGGGGAGTGCGACGAGGTGGTGCAGGGCCATCCGGGACACGACCAGGTCCACGGAGCGCAGACGGGCGGCGAAGTCCGCGACGTCGGCGCGCACGACGCGACCGGTGGTGCCTTCCAGTGTGGACCGGGCGCGTGCGGTCATTGCCTCGGAGGAGTCCACCCCGAGGTAGCTCCGGCACTCGGCGCCCAGGAGGATCCGCCCCAGGTCGGCGTCGCCGCAGCCCAGGTCGAGCACCTCCCGACCGGACACGCCGCCCAGCGCGGACAGGAGGGCGGGTTCCTCCATCACCGTGTTGGGGCTCGACGCACCCGCGTGCCGGTGGGCGGTGTAGCGCTCGGACATCCCCTCCTCGTCGTAGGGGGAGGGCGTGGGGAGGCGGCTCATGGTGGGCACCCTACGCGGGCAGCCGGTGGGGAGCGTGGCGAACCTGCCACCACCGGGCACGCCCGCGTCGCAGGTGTCAGGCCATCATGTGGGGGACCAGGCGCTCCAGTTCGGTGACGGCGGCGGCGACCGAGGGGCGCTCCCGGGCTCCGGCACGGGTGAAGGTGAGCAGTGAACGGGCCGGGGCCGGAGAACCCTCCAGGCGCAGGCGGGTGACCGGCAACTCGGGGGACAGCTCCGCCGACCTCGGGATGAGCGCCACCCCCAGGTCGTGGGCGACCAGCGCCGCCACGGAACTCCACTCCAACGCCTCGTGACGGCCCTGCGGGGTGAACCCGACCGCCCCGCAGGCGGTGACGGCGTGCGCGTGGCAGGTCGTGCCCGGCCTCGGCAGCACCCACGCCTCCCGGGCGGTCTCGATCAGCGGCACGCTCGCCCGTCCGGCGAGGCGGTGTCCGCTGGCGACCAGGAGGTCGAAGGGGTCCTCGAACAGGAACGCCTGGTCGAAGCGGGTGTCGTCCAGCCCGGGTGTGCCGGGGGCGGCCTCCACGACGGAGAGGTCGATGTCACCCCGGAAGAGAAGGTCGAGACTGTCACCTGGCTCCGATTCCAGGATCCGTACGTCCAGGCGCGGGTACGCTGTGCGCAGAGCGGCGGCCATGGGCGCCAGCAGGCGGGTCAACACGACGGGGAAACCCGCCACCCGCAGCGGCCCGGCCGGTTCCGCCTCCAACCCGCGCATCTCGATCTCCGCCCGCTCCCAGCGGGCCTGGATCGCGTCCGCGTGCTCCAACAGACTCCGTGCGGCCGGTGTCAGCCGCACACCGCGGCCCAGGGGTTCCAACAGCGGCACCTCCAGCTCCTTGGCGAGCTGGCGGATCTGCTGTGAGGCCGCCGAAGGCGTGAAGTGCAGCGCCTCGGCGGCGGCGGTCACCGTTCCGTGGTGGGCCACGGCCCGGAGGATCCGTAGCCGACGAAGATCAATCATGTAGGCAATTCTTCACAGTGCCATCCAGAAACTCAACCTGGACCGCGAGGGTTCTGGGGCGTGATGCTGGATCGCAGGAAGACCACACCGAACAAGAGGTGCTCGATGACCAGTGTCTGCCCCCACTGCGGATGGCCGGACGACCAGCCCTTCGCGGTGCTCTCCCAGCATCGGACCGGCGCGGGGATGACCGTGTGGTCGCGCTGCGTGTGCGGCTCGACCCAGGTCCGCGAGATCGGGCTCGCGGGCACGCGGATCGTCTCCCGCGGCCGCCCCACCGGTGCCCCGCGCACCCCCGGCTGCAACGCCTGAGCGACCCCGCGGCACCGCCGGAACTGTGACGGGGGTTCGTCCACAGGAACGGTGCGGAAATCGTGGTCAGGGGGAGGTCCGCGATACGGTTACGGGCATGGGGAACACACCGGCGCGACCGTCTACTTCGGCCGAGGACTACGTGAAGGTCATCTACGACCTCCAGGAGCGCGGAACCGGGCCGGTGACGATCTCCGGGATGGCCGAGCGGCTGTCGGTGTCCAACTCGTCGGTGTCCGGAATGCTCCGCAAGCTCAACGAACTGGGCTTCGTGGAGCACCAGCGGTACGGCAACGTCAGCCTCACCGAGACCGGCACCAAGGCGGCGCTGGCGGTCCTGCGCCGCCACCGGCTGCTGGAGACCTACCTGGTGGCCGAGCTGGGCTACTCGTGGGACGAGGTGCACGACGAGGCCGAGATCCTCGAACACGTGGTCTCGGACAAGTTCGTCGACCGCATCGCCGCCCACCTGGGCAACCCGGTGGTGGACCCGCACGGCGACCCCATCCCCACCCGCGAGGGCACCATCGTCGAGCGCGAGTCCGTGCTGCTCTCCGAGGCCGAGGCCGGTACGACCGGTGTGATCGTCCGGGTCAACGACACCGATCCCGAACTCCTGCGCTACCTGGCCGACATCGACATCGGCATCGGCATGCGCGTGGAGGTCGTGGAGCGGCTGCCCTTCGCCGGTTCCATCCAGCTCTCCGTCTGCCCGGAGAAGGGCGACGAGGTGCGGGAACAGGCCCTGGGGCTGGTCGCCGCCGAGGCCCTCTGGCTCAGCCCCGAGGAGTAGCCGCCCGGCACCGCACGGGCGCGGATGCCAGGCGGGGGTCCACCTCGTCTAGGCCAGCGGCCGGGCCCCGGGACGGCCGTTCTGGATGACGAACCGCGCCCGGTCGCGGATGGGCGAGCCCGGCCTGCTCACGTAGTCCACCACCCGGTAGTCGGCGGTCCACTCCGTGGGCGTGACCGTGTTGCGTACGTAGCCCCGGTGGCGGTTGATGAACTTGATGTGCGGGTTCTCGGCCAGCTGGACCGCGTCGCCCGGGTTCTGTTCCGCGCCGTCCCGGCCGCTCGTGAAGGACGTCCCCACCAGTTCGGTGGCCACCGTCCTCGATCTCGGGTCGTCGAAGTCGGCCTTGACGTCCACGACGTAGTTGGCGTGCACGTCACCGGTGAGCACGACCGGGTTGGACACCCCGGCGATCTCGTCCCGGACGCTGTCCCGCTCGACCTGGTAGTTGTCCCAGGCGTCGTCACTGAAGGTGCTCGCATCGCCCTCGGTGAAGTCCCGCTGGGAGAAGAACACCTGCTGCGCCAGCACGTTCCACCTGGTCTTGGAGGACGACAGCCCCCGGGACAGCCACCGGCGCTGGTCGGCGCCGAGCAGGGTGCGGTCGGGGTCGTCGCGCTCGGAGTCCGCCACCTGCACGTCGCGGTACTGGCGGGTGTCGAGCAGGTGCAGGTCGACGAGGTTGCCGAAGGTCAGCCTGCGGTACAGGTGCAGGTCGGGCCCGGCCGGGCGCTGGGCGGCGCGCAGCGGCATGTGCTCGTAGTAGGCCTTGAGCGCGTGTTCGCGCCGGAGCAGGAACTCCTCCGGCGGGATGTCCTCCTCGTAGGAGGTGTCGTCGGCCCAGTTGTTCTCCAGCTCGTGGTCGTCGAAGACCACCGCCCACGGGAACGCGGCGTGGGCGGCCTGAAGGCCGCTGTCGGTCTTGTACTGGGCGTGCCGCAGCCGGTACTCGGCCAGGGAGCGGACCTCCACCTCGGGGAAGTGGCCGCGGCCGATACTGCCCTGGTCGGGGGTCTCGTAGATGTAGTCGCCGAGGAAGGCGACCAGGTCCAGGTCCTCCTCCGCCAGGTGCGACTGGGCGGTGAAGTGGCCGTGGGTGTAGCTCTGGCAGCTGGCGAACGCGAAGTTGAACTGGTTCAGGCGGGTACCCGGGACCGGCGCAGTGCGGGTGCGGCCGACGGGGCTGATCTCGTTGCCGACCCGGAAGCGGTAGAAGTAGTCGGCCTTGGGCCGCAGGCGCTCCAGTTCCACGTGAACCGAGTGGGCCTGCTCGGGGCGGGTCTCGACGCTTCCGGAGGCGGCGAGGGTCCCGAAGTTCTCGTCGTGCGAGACCTGCCACTCCACCTCGACCGCGCTGTTCGGCATCCCGCCCAGACCGTCCTCTGCCAGGGGGTCGGGGGCGAGCCGGGTCCACAGCACGACCCCGTTGTGCAGGGGGTCACCGGAGGCGACGCCCAGGGTGAAGGGGTCGGAGATGGTCGGGTTCCGTGGGGCCGCGGTGGCCGCGAGCGCTGAGGGGGAGCCGAGAGAGGTGCCGAGTGCGGCGGCGCCCAGTGTGACGGCCCCGCCGACCAACGCCTGCCGCCGTGTCGCGGCGAGCGTGGGGGAGGGGGATGTGGGGGATGTGGGTGTACCTGGCATCTACGGTCTCCTGGGTTCGAGCGGCGGACCGCCCCGGAGTACCCGGGACGGGAGCAACCGTGGTCCATCCGGCCATGGAAAGAGGTACGACCCAACCCCTACGCGGTGAACATTACCTCCGTTTCGGTGACGGCAAGGTTACTGAGGGTCGCCACCAGGGTGTTTCGTCGGCTCTGGGATGCTACGTTCGCCACTGTCCCCTTCCCACCCCCCTTAAGCACGGCGGTGAGCCGCGTTGCGGATCCGGAACGCGGGTCGGCGCCGCTGAGCGCCTCCGATTCCACGCGGGGCTTCGAACACGTACCCCCGCCGGGGGTGGCCACGGCGCCCTCGATATCACCTTCCGTGACGGCACCCCGCACGCGCCGAGCCGCACCCCCCACCCCGGTTCAGCCCAGACTGATGACGTGTTTGCCCCGCACCCCGCCGGTCTCCAGGGCGCGGTGGGCCTCGGAGATGTCAGCCAGTTCGTGCACCGTGTCGACGACCGGGCGCACCTCTCCGCGTTCCACGTACCCGGCCAGGTCCCGGAACAGCGCCGTTCTCGGGTTGCCGCTGAAGAACACGGTCCTGCGGGAGCGCAGCAGTGCCGCGCCCGCCAGGCGCAGCGCCGAGGAGACCGACCCGACGGACACGGCCACCAGGCGCCCCGCCGGGGTCAGGAGTCGGTGGTAGGCGGGCAGGTCGGTGGCGACGATGTCGATGATCACGTCGAAGCCCTCCAACAGGGACAGTTCGGCGGGGCCGGTGGTGGCGTAGTCGTACGCCTCGTGCGCCCCGAGGCCGCGAACGAAGTCGAGGTTGCGCCCCCCGGCCAGCGCGGTGACGTGCGCCCCCATGGCCCTGGCGAGCTGGACGACCACGCTGCCCACCCCACCGCTGGCGCCGCGCACGAGGACGCGTTCACCCGGTCCGACCCCTGCCCTGTCCCGCAGCGCGGTGATCCCGGTGGTGCCGCCCGCCAGCAGCGAGACCGCCTCGACCGCGTCGAGCCCGAGGGGACCGAGGGAGACCTGACTGGGGCGCACGGCCACGTACTCGGAGGTGGCGCTGCCTCCGGCTCGGCCCTGGAACCCCCACACCCGGTCGCCCACGGCGGGCTCCCTCACCCGCGCCCCCGCCTCCACGACCTCCCCCGCGAAGTCGGTGCCGATGCCCCTGGGGAACCGCCTCCCGGTCAGCAGGGCCAGCCTCCCGGAGCGCACCATCAGTTCCCCACCGTTCACGCTGCTGGCGTGTACCCGCACCAGGATCTCGTCGGGGCCCGCCACGGGGCGGGGGACGCGGCCCTCATAGAGCACATCGGGGGCTCCGTACCCGTCGTACCGGGCCGCACGCATCTCCACCACGGTCTTCTCCGTCCGTCGCGTTCCAGGGGCAGGGGACCGAACGCCCCGCCCTCGCCCCAGGCAACCACCAAAACGGAGGGGTCACTCCGTTTGAGGCTAAAGTGAGAGGCATGCCGAACGAACCCTCTCGGAAGCCGCGGTCGGACGCGCTGCACAACCGCCGCCGCATCCTCGACGCCGCCCAGGCGGCTTTCCTGGAGAGCGGGATCGAGGTGTCGATGACCCGGATCGCGCGCCGTGCCGGGCTCGGCATCGCCACGCTCTACCGGCACTTCCCCGACAGGGACAGCCTGGTCAACGAGGTGTTCCGGGGAAAGCTCGACACCTGTCTGGAGCGCCTGGACGAGGCCGCAGCCGACCCCGACCCCTGGCGCGGGTTCCGCGCGTTCGTCGAGGACCTGTGCGCCATGCAGGTCATCGACCGGGGCTTCAACGCGGTCTTCCGCGCGGCCTTCGTCGGCGGGGAGATCTTCGACGAGGAACGGATCAGGGCGGAGAACACCTTCGCCGAACTCGCGCGCCGCGCCAAGGCCGCGGGGAAGCTGCGCCCCGACTTCGTCCGCGACGACCTCACCCTGGTGATCATGGCCAACAGCGGCCTCAGCGCCGACTCCGAAGAGGACGCCGTGGCCGCCTCCCAGAGGCTCGCCGCCTACCTGATCCAGGCGTTCGAGGCCGCACCCGACCGCCGGGCCCTGCCACCCGTGCCGAGGCTGGGCCCGCACCCGGCGCTGCGGGAACCGCGCTGACGCCGAGGGGCGGTCTCCTACACTGGGGGGCGTGAAGCGACGACACTAGTTCCCAGGCCGCGGCCGAGGCCGGTCCGAGACGAGACCCCGGGCACCACCGGTGGATCACCACCCCCGGTGCCCGAGTCCGTTCGACCGAAAGACCTCCATGACCAACCGGTCCACGCGTGTGCCCGACACGCGTCTGTCCAGGCTGACCTGGCCGCTCTACACGTACGCCTTCCTTGAGGAGTTCGTCCTCCTCTACCCCCTCTACACCCTGCTCTTCACCGAGACCGGGCTGTCCGTCGTCCAGGTCAGTTCGCTCTTCGTCCTGTGGTCCCTGACCAGCGTGCTCCTGGCGATCCCCACCGGCGCCTGGGCGGACCTCGTGCCCCGCCACCACCTGCTCGCCCTGGCACCACTGCTGACCGGTGCCGGGTTCGCCTGCTGGCTGCTCCTGCCGTCCTACGCGTCCTTCGCGCTGGGTTTCGTCCTGTGGGGCGCGGCCAGCGCACTGGCCTCCGGCGCTTTGGAGGCGCTGGTCCACACCGAGCTCGGCCACCGGGGCGCCGCCGACCGGTACGCGCCGGTCATGGGCGTGACCCGGGCCCTGGGCGTCGCGGCGGTGGGAACCGCGACCCTGCTGGCCGTGCCGGTCATGGCGCACGGCGGCTACGCGATGATCGGAACGGCCAGTCTGGCTGCCTGCGCGCTGTGCGCGCTGACCGGCCTGGCCCTGCCCGAGAGTCGTCCCCCTCGGTCAAGGAGGGCCGAGGACGAGGCTTCGGGCCAGACCGAACCCGAGCTCGGCTACCTGGAGACCATGCGGCTCGGTCTGGCGGAGGCCAGGGGCAGCCGCTCCGTGCGCACCGCGATCCTCCTGGTCGTGATCGTCACCGCGTTCTGGGGGATGCTCGACGAGTACCTGCCCCTGCTGGCCTCCTCCGCCGGGGTCGCCACCGAGGACGTGCCCCTGGTGGTCCTCGTCGTCTGGATCTGCGTCACCGGCGGCGGCCTGCTCGCGGGCCCGGCGTCGCGCCTGTCACCGCGCGTGGTCGGCGTGCTCCTGGCCCTGGCGGCCGTGGCCATCGCCACCGGCGCCCTGCTGGGGAGCACCCCGGGGTGGATCCTGCTCGGCTGCGGATTCGGCGTGTGCCAGATGGCGAACGTGGTGGCCGACGCCCGACTCCAGGACAGCATCACCGGCACCAGCCGGGCCACGGTCACCTCCCTGGCCCAGGCCGGGACGGAGACGGTGACCGGGGCGTCCTACCTGCTGTACGCCGGGGTGTTCCTGGTGGCGGGGCACGCTCTGACCTTCGCGTTGTTCGCCGTCCCCTACCTGTTCGCGGCGGTGGTGACCGCGCGCGGCGGGCGGATTCGACCCGCCGACGCCTCCGTCTGACCCCGGCGGGCGGCCCCCGGGAGATCCGCCCGCCCCGTCCGGCGGTCCGAGCGAACCCCACCGCTCGGAAGCGCGTCTCCACCTGTGCCGGAGCCCCCGAGGCTCCGGCACAGGTGCGGCGGAACCCGTTCCGCCGCGTCGCACCGTGCCCGAGGACGGCGGGTCACGGTGTTCGGGCCGTAGGTGACGAGGGACCACCTGCGGCCCGACCGCTTTTCCCACGCCCCCTGTTCATCCCCTTGCGTCCGTGAATAGCATCGTTTGTTGTGACACACCAGACGACGGACACCGCGAACAGCGAAGGCCCGCGTCTCGCGTCCGTGCGCGGGATCAGCGTCAGTTACGACGACCGCGGCGCAGGATGCCCCGTCCTGTTCGTCCACGGTCACCCCTTCGACAAGACCATGTGGGAACCCCAGGTCAGAGCGCTGGCCGGGCGCGGATACCGGACGATCGTCCCCGACCTGCGCGGTTACGGACGCAGCACCGTGGTGCCCGGGGTGACCTCGTTGGACACCCTCGCCCGCGACCTCGCGGCCCTCCTGGACCACCTGGGACTGGACGTGGTCAACGTCGTCGGGCTGTCCATGGGCGGGCAGGTCGCCCTGGAGCTGTACCGGCTCTTCCCCGACCGCGTGGACGCGTTGGCCCTGGCCGCGACCAACCCGCTGCCCGAGACCGAGACGGGCAAGGCCAAGCGCAGGGCGATGGCGGCCCGCCTGCGTGAGGAGGGCATGCGCGGCTACGCCGACGAGATGCTGGTCGGCATGATGACCGCCGAGAACGTGCGGGACCAGCCCGCGGTCGCTGACCACGTGCGCGCCATGATGTACGCCGCCCCGCCCGAGGGCGCGGCCGCCGCGCAGCTGGGCCGCGCCGAACGCCCCGACCACACCCTCCTTCTCCGGCACATCTCGGCGCCCACCCTGCTGATGGTGGGCCAGCACGACGGCTTCACCCCGCCCGGGGGCGCCGAGCTCATGCACGTCCGCATCGCGGACTCGGTCGTGGAGATCATCGAGGGCGCCGGCCACCTGCCGAACCTGGAACGCCCGAGGCGGTTCAACGAGGTCCTGCGCCGCTTCCTGGAGCAGGCGCGGACCCGTCCCCGCGACCGCTGACCGCGCCGTCGAGCGGGCCCCGGTTCACACGGAGGTCCGCTCGACGGGGAGCCACAGTTCGCCCGAGGCGAGGTCACCGTCGTACTCCACGCTCAGCAGTTCGGGGCCGTGCCGGTAACGGTAGGCGGGGTTGGACGGGAACCACTCGGCGGCGGCGTACACCCACAGGCGCTGGATCGCCTCCGGGAAGGCGAGCCCCTCGAAGAGGAGGACGACCCAGGTGCCCTCGGGCACGTCCAGGGCCCGCATCCCCTCCGGGGTTCCGGCCGCCGAGGTCGCGGCGGCCACGTAGTAGTCGACGTCGCTGCCCTCACGCCGGTCGGGGTCGTGGGTGAGGGTGACCGAGACGCCGCCGCGCGGTTCCTGGTCGGACAGCTCCGCCAACCGCTCGTACACGTCGTCCCCGAGACCCAGGACGAAGTCGGTCATGGGCTGGTTGGCGCCCTCGTGGACGAGCGGAAACCGGGTTCCGGGGCCGACCAGGCGGAAGGCGCCCTTGTCGACGATGCGGTAGCGCATGGTGGTGTTCCCTTCGATGGTGAGGTGGAAGGCCAGCCGTGACTGGGAGTTGAGCGCCGCGCCCGTGCGGCGGGCCTCGCCCGGGCCGATCCCGTGCATCGCGCGGAACGCCCGCCCGAAGGCCTCGGCGGACCCGTAGCCGTAGCGGACCGCGATGTCGAGCAGGGTGTCCCGGCCCTCGATCACCTCCGCTCCGGCCAGGGTGAGGCGGCGCCGACGCACGTACTCCGACAGCGGCATCCCGGACAGCGCCGAGAACATCCGCCGGAAGTGGTGCTCGGAAGTGAGCGCGGTCCGCGCCATGGCGGCCACGTCCACGGGTTCGCCGGGGTCCCTCTCGACCCGTTCGAGCGCCTCGTTCAACCGGTCCAGCACGTGTGCCTCCCTCTTTCACCACCGACGTTAGGGACGCGGGCCCCGCCCGGACCCGACCGTTCCCGTTCACCTCCGGTCAGGTGCGGGCGAGGCGTCCCTCTGCTGGCGGGAGAACCGTCTGTCACCACCGCCTGCCACCCTCTACGGTGCCAGTCCGAGACCCCCACCCCCTTCGGAAGGTCGCATGTCCCAGAACGTCCAGCACACACCTCCGGACGAAGACGGCCGCCGCGCACCGTTGGGCGGACGGTTCCACCGACTCCTGGGGGCGGTGGGGTTGGGCAACATGGGCGACGGGATCGCGGTGGTGGCGCTGCCCTGGTACGCCACCACGCTCACCGACGACGCCTTCCTGGTCGCGTTGGTGGGCGCGGCCACCCGCCTGCCGTGGCTGTTCCTGGCCCTGGTCGCCGGGGTGGTGGGGGACCGGATGGACCGGCGCCGCCTCATGGTGGGCGCGGGGGCCGTCAAGGCGGTCCTGCTGGTGCTCCTGACCGCCGTCGTGGCCCTGGGAGTCGGGTCGATTCCCGTGTTGGTCCTGATCGCGCTGTTGGTGGGCGCGTGCGAGGTGTTCTTCGACAACACCGCGCAGTCGGTGGTGCCCTCGGTGGTGACACGCCCCCAGCTGGAGCGGGCCAACGGGCTCCTCCAGGCCGTGGAACACGTGCTCAACAAGTTCCTGGGCGCGCCGCTGGCGGGGGCGCTGCTGGCGGTGTCCACCGCCTGGGCCTTCGGCGTCCAGGCCGTTCTGGTCCTGCTCGCGGTGGTCTGCCTGGTCGGCCTGCGCGGTGACTTCCGCCCGGCGGGGGAGACCCCGCATGAGCGGCCCTCGATCGGAGCGATGCTGCGCGAGGGTCTGGTGTGGCTGTGGCGGCACCCGGTCCTGCGGCCGCTCGCCCTGGTCTCGGGGGCGTCCAACCTGGCGGCGGCGATGAACGGGGCCGTGCTGGTGCTCTTCGCCCAGGACGTGCTGGGCGTGGGCCCACAGGGCTACGGTCTGCTGATGACCGTCACCGCCGCCGGGGCGGTCACGGGCGCGCTCGTCATCCCCTCCTTCTCGGGTCGGATCCACCCCTCCGTCTCCATCGCCGTGGTCCTGGCGGTCCTGGGCGCGACCGCGCTGGCGGTGGGGCTGCTCCGCGACGTGTCGGCCTTCGTGGTCTGCTACTTCCTCACCGGGTTCGTCATCACCTGGTGGAACATCACCCTGATCTCCCTCATCCAGAGGCTGACACCCGACGGCATGCGGTCCCGGGTCTTCAGCGCCCACCGCACCGTCTCCTGGGGCCTGCTGTCCGTGGGCATGGGCCTGGGCGGGGCCCTGGTCTCCTTGCTGGAGGGTCCCTGGGGTCGTGAGTGGGCGCTGGCGGCCCCCTTCGTCACGGCGGGGCTGATCGGTCTGGCCCTTTCCCTGGTCTCCGTCGTGGTCCTGCCCCCGGGGAGGGTCGACCGCGCCCTGGCCGACGCCGAACCGCAGGGCGAGCCCGGGTCCGGCTTCCGGAAAGTCTGACCCCCGGAACGGGAGGATCGGGAAAAACCTGGAAATCTTCGGGCAACATCCGTGTCTGGATCGACGCGGCGCCCTTCCAACCCGCACCATGGCCCCACATGATGGCCCGCAGGCCGACCCCGAGAAGGAGGTGGGCGGGGCGGGGTACACACGCCCCGCAGACTCTATGGACCTTGGTTTTCTGCGACCTCTGTACGAAAGCGACGGCCCGGTGGCCTCGGTGCACCTGGACACCAGCCGTGACACCACGGACGCCGACAAGAAGATCGAACTGCGCTGGCGGCACCTGCGCGAGGAACTGGAGGCGCTCGGCACCGACGCGGCCACCCTCGACGTTCTGGAGGAGGCCGTGGGGGAGGGCAACTCCCGCGCCTTCGGTGACCACGGACAGGCGCTCTACGCCTCCGAGGGCAGGCTTCTGGGGGCGCACACCCTCGCCGTGCCGCCCTCGCAGGACCGGGCCTCGTTCCTGCCCGTCCCCGACGCGCTCCCCCTGGCGATCGACCGCGGTCGCCGCCTCCCCTACGTCCTCGTGGCCCTGGACCGGGTCAACGCCAAGGTGTTCGCCTACCCCAGCCACCCCACGCGCGGCCCCGTCATGGAGCTCGCCAACGAGGGTGAGAACATGCAGAACATCGACGGGGCGAGCCGCATCTTCCCCGGTCAACGCGGTGACGCCGGGGGGCGCCGCGCCGACACCGGCACCGCTCAGGACCGGTGGCGGGGCAACGCGGCCCAGGTGGCGGACCTCGTCCGCGAGGCCGTACGCAAGGTGGACGCGGCCGTGATCATCGCCGGTGGCGACGACGAGGCCATCGCCTACCTGCGCGACAACCTGGGCCCCCGTCAGCTCACCATCCCGATCAAGGTGGTCCCGGGCGGGCGCGGCGGCACCGACGCCGAGGAGCGCCTGCACGAGAACGCGGAGGAGTGCCTGCGCGAACTCATCCACGAGGAGCGGACCCGGGTCTACTCCGACTACCAGCGCAAGCTCGCCCACGACCAGGCGGTCAAGGGCACGACCTCCATCCTGCCGATGCTGTCGGAGGCCCGGGTGGAGACGCTTCTGCTGGGCGCCGACCGGGAGAACGAGCCCCAGCTGTGGGGGTCGTACCACTCGCCGGTCCTGGTGGACACCTCACCGAAGGGCCTGGACGACCCGAACGCCGGGTTCCGGGCACCGGCCAGCGCGCTCATGCTGCGCGCGGCGGTGATGTCCGACGCCGGTTTCACCGAGCTACCCGTGCCCGCACAGAGCGTCGACACCCGCACCGACCGCGAGACCCCGGACTCGGACGCCGGAGCCACGCTGCGTTTCCCCAAGCAGTAGCGTCCCGTCGGTGTGCCCCGTTCCCGCGCACGCGGGGGCGGGGCACACCCGTGCCCGGTCAGGAGTCCGCGAACACCCCCAGCTCGTTCCCGCTGGGGTCGGCGAAGTGGAAGCGCCGCCCACCGGGGAACGCGTAGGGGCCCTGGAGGACGCGGCCGCCCGCGCGTTCCACGGCCTCCACCGTGCGGTCCAGGTCCTCGGAGTAGAGCAGGACGAGGGGTCCGCCGCCGCGTACCTCGCCGCCCGGGTTGAGCCCGCCCACCTCGGAGGTGCCGTCGGGCGAGCGGATACCCGCGTAGGCGCCCCCGTAGTCGTTGAACCGCCACCCGAAGGCCTCGGTGTAGAACCGCTTGGCCTCCCCCAGATCGGTGACCGGGAGTTCCACGTAGTCGATGGCGTGGTGCCGCTGTTCACTCATACCCCGCATTGTCCTCGACGGGACCGACAGAACCGTGGAACACCACCCTGCGGTCAACCGCACCCCGTCTCGGCGGTCCGCCCCATGGTCCGGCCGGGGCTGCGGTTCCTAGCGTGGAGCCGACACCTCCGACCACACGACGGGACCGCCATGATCGCCCTGCGGGGACTGACCAAACGCTACGGGGGGACCCTGGCCGTCGACGGCCTGGACCTCACGGTGCGTCCCGGCCGCGTCACCGGCTTTCTCGGGCCGAACGGCGCGGGCAAGAGCACCACCCTGAGGATGGTCCTGGGCCTGGACCGTCCCACCTCGGGGGAGGCGCTGGTCAACGGGCGCCCCTACCGGGAACTGCGGTGGCCCCTGCACACCGTGGGCGCGGTCCTGGACGCCGCGGCGGTCCACCCGGGCCGTGGCGCCCGCGCGCACCTGCTGGCCCTCGCCCGGAGCCACGGCATCCCGAAGCGACGGGTGGACGAGGTGCTCGACACCGTGGGGCTGGCCGAGGCGGCCCGCCGCCGCGCGGGAGGGTTCTCCCTGGGGATGAGCCAGCGCCTGGGGATCGCCGCCGCGCTGCTCGGTGATCCCGAACTGCTCCTCCTGGACGAGCCGGTGAACGGCCTGGACCCCGACGGGGTGCGGTGGATCCGCGACCTCACGCGTTCACTGGCCGACGAGGGGCGCACCGTGTTCGTCTCCAGCCACCTGATGAGCGAGATGCAGCTGACCGCCGACCACCTCGTGGTGATCGGGCGCGGACGGCTGATCACCGACGCCCCCTTGGCGGAGGTTCTGGGCAACAGCGCCTGGACCGCGGTGAGGGTGCGCGCACCGCACCCCGAGGACCTGGTCAGCGTGTTGGAGACCGACGGAGCCCGGGTCGAACGGCCCTCCGCCAACGAGCTCGTGATCACCGGGGCCCGGATCGAGCGGGTGGGCGAGCTGGCCCACCGGTCGGGGGTGGCCCTGCACGAGCTCAGCAACCGTGACGCCACGCTGGAGCAGGCCTACCGCGAGCTCACCGCGGACAGCGTCCAGTACCGCTCCCTCGACGGGAGCCGCACGTGACCCGTCGCGCGCGACCGTTGGCGGGTGCGGTCGCCGCCGAGTGGGTCCGGTTCCGTTCGGTGCGCTCCACCTGGTGGGGGCTGGCCGCCGCCTTGGTCCTGATGGTGCTGGTGTCGGCCGCCGGGGCGGTCAACACGACCTCCGGTATGGATCGGGGGAGCGTGCCCGCGTCGGAGATGGCGCTGTACGGCGCCGTCTGGGCGGTCCAGTTCGTGCTGGTCGGCACCGCGCTGACCTTCGTCACGTCCGAGTACGCCCACGGATCGGTCCGGCTCTCACTCCAGGCCGTGCCCTCCCGGTGGCGGTGGTTCACCGCTAAGGCGATCGTCGTGGCGGTGGCGACCTTCACGGCCTCCCTGGGACTCGCGGTCGTGGGGACGCTCACCGCCCACCTGGTGATGGCGCACCCCCTGATGGGAGGGCACGGGACCCTGGTCCCCTCGGAGGCCGTCGCGGACGTGCTCCGCTGCGCGGTCTTCCTGACGCTCCTCTCACTGATGGGGCTGGGCGCGGGCACGGCCCTGCGTTCGGCGGCGGCCGCACTGACGGCGATGTTCCTGCTGGTCCTGGGCCTGCCGGTCATCACGCTCTTCTCACCGAACCCGTGGGTATCGGAGCTCTCCCTGCGGCTTCCCCTGACCGCAGGGATCGCCCTCCTCGACAACGCGCACGTCATCGGGCTGGAACGCTCGCTCTCCTGGACCGGTGGACTGGTGGTACTCATGTTCTGGGTCGCGGCCGCGTTGGCCGTCGGGGCGCTGGTCCTCCAGCGGCGGGACGCCTGAGGAGGGGACGTGGGAGTGGGACTGCGGCGGGTGTCCGCGCGCGCGGGCAGACGCGGGCGTGAGTTCGTGGGGCTGGTGGCGGGCGTCCGGGTGAGTGCGCTGACCCTGGTGTGGATGCTGGCCTCGGCGGGGGTCCTGCTGGCCGTCCCGGTGCGGCCAGCCGCGGGGAGGCGGATCGAGGAGTGGGCGACGCGGCTGTGCGAGCTGGACCTGGCACGGCTCTCCCGCTGGATGGGTACCACCGTCACGCTGCGGGCGGGCGGCCCCACCCGGGCGGTCCACCTGCTGTTGCGCCTGCCCGTGCACCTGGCCTCCCTGTACCTGCTGCTCTCCGTCGCCGCGCTGGTCCCGATCCTGGTCGTCGGTGTGGTGATCCAGGCCGTCACGGGCACCGCGACCCACGTGAACGCGGACTGGCCCGGTGTGGGGGTGGACGTCTCCAGCATCTCCCTCGGACTGACCGCCGCCCTCGCGGTCCTGGTGGTCACATGGTGGCTGGTCCCCGTCCTGGCCGAGGTCGACCGCTGGCTGGCACGCACGCTGCTCGGGCCCACCGAGGAGGACCTGATGCGGCGGCGTATCGAGGAGCTCACCCGGACCCGGTCCGGGATCGTGCGGGCGGTGGACCAGGAGAGGCGCCGGATCGAACGCGACCTGCACGACGGTGTCCAGCAGCGGGTGGTCGCCCTGGCCATGCTGTTGGGCCGGGCCCAGCGCCGCAGCGATCCCGCGCACGCCGCCGACCTGGTGCGGCAGGCCCACACCGAGTCACGGGTGCTGCTGGACGAGCTGCGCGAGGTCGCCTGGCGGATCTACCCGACGGCCCTGGACACCCTGGGGCTGGAGGCGGCCCTGACCGAGGCGGCCGAGCGCGGCCCGCTCCCGGTGACGGTCCGCTGCGACCTGCCCGCGCCCCTCCCGCAGGAACTGGCCACCGCCGTGTACTTCGTGGCCCGCGAGGCCATGACCAACGCCGCCAAGCACGCGCGGGCCGACGGGGTGATCGTCGACCTCGGCGTACGCGACTCCCGGGTGTGGCTGACCGTGTCCGACGACGGCCGGGGCGGCGCCGACCCCGGGGGCGACGGTCTGACCGGGCTGGCCCGTCGGGTCCGGGCACTGGACGGCACACTGGAGGTGCACAGCCCGCCGGGCGGCCCCACGACCGTGCGCGCGGCGCTGCCGCTGGACCGACCTCCTTCTTCCCTTTCCACGGACACGGAGCCCTCATGCGCCTGGTGATCGCCGACGACTCGGTCCTGCTCCGGGAGGGCCTGATCCGGCTGTTGGAGGAGGAGGGACACGAGGTCCTGGCGGCGGCCGAGGACGGCGAGGGACTGCTGGAGGCCGTCTCCGAACACCGCCCGGACGCCGCGGTGGTGGACGTGCGCATGCCGCCCACCCACACCGACGAGGGGCTTCGGGCGGCGCTGCGCATCCGCGCGGAGCACCCCGGGACGGCGGTCCTGGTGCTCTCGCAGTACGTGGAGCAGCGCTACGCCGCCGAGCTGCTCACCGGGGTCCCCGAACGCGTCGGATACCTGCTCAAGGACCGGGTGGCGCAGGTGGGCGAGTTCCTGGACGCCCTGGACCGGGTGGCCGCCGGGGGAGCCGCGTTCGACCCGGAGGTGGTCCGCCAGCTGCTGGCCCGGACCACGCGGACCGACCCGCTCGCCCGGCTGACCCCGAGGGAACGCGACGTCCTGGAGAACATGGCGCAGGGGCTGAGCAACACCGCCGTCGCGCAGCGGCTGTTCGTGTCGCTGAGCGCGGTGGAGAAGCACATCAACTCCATCTTCGACAAGCTGGAGCTGGCGCACACCCCCGAGTACAGCCGCCGGGTCCTGGCGGTCCTGCGGTTCCTCGGTTCCTGAGGGCGCGGGGCGGCGGCGCCCCCCTTGAAGGCTCAACGGACCCGCCCTAGGGTCGGTGGTCACACCCTCACCCACGGTGAGGTCCCCCGCCCCTCGACACGGAGGTCTGCCCCGTGCCCACCCCCCGCACCCGCCTGTCCCTCTGCCTGGCCGCCGCCGGAGCGGTCGCCCTGACGGCCCCGGCGCTCCCCGCGTACGCCGGTCCCGCCCCGGCCGACGTCCGGGTCTCGGACGGACCCGCCTTGGAGGAGGCCCTCGCCGGCGCCCAGCCGGGCCAGACCATCACCCTGGACAGCGGAGAGTACGTCGGCTCCTTCGTCGCCACCATCTCCGGGACCAGCGGTGCCCCCATCACCCTGACCGGCCCCTCCGACGCCGTCCTGGTCAACGACGAACCCGTCTCCGGCAGCGGCTGCCCCGCCCCCGACACCCACAGCAGCGGCTACGGCCTGTGGCTCTACGAGGCCGACCACTGGAACGTCCGGGGCATCACCGTCACCGACTCCAAGAAGGGGATCGTGATCGACCGCTCCGACCACGTCCACCTGAGCGACCTGGAGGTGCGGGGCATCGACGACGAGGGCGTGCACTTCCGTGGTTCCAGCTCGGATGGGTCCGTCCGCGACTCCCGCGTCTCCGACACCGGCCGGGTCCAGCCGGGCTTCGGTGAGGGGGTCTACCTGGGTTCGGCCCACAGCAACTGGGGCTGCCACGGGGGAGACGACGGGGTCGACCGCAGCGACCGCACCGAGGTCACCGGCAACCACTTCGGCCCCGACGTCCGGGGCGAGCACCTCGACGTCAAGGAGGGCACCCGCGACGGCCTGGTCTCCGGGAACACCTTCGACGGTCGCGGCCTCTCCGGCCAGAACTTCGCGGACAGCTGGGTGGACGTCAAGGGCAACGGCTACCTGTTCGAGCACAACACCGGCACCTTCGAGCGGCCCGGAGTGTTCGCGCACGGCTACACCAGCACGCAGCAGGTCGACGGTGCGGGCTGCGGCAACGTGTTCCGTGACAACCACTCCGACCTGGGCGGGGTCGGCGGCTTCGCGATCGCCCTGTGGAGCCAGTCCGACTGCGCGGACGAGCCCAACGTGGTGCACGCCTCCAACACCGTCACGAACGCGACCCGGGGGCTGACCAACGTCGACGTCACCCCCTGACCCCTCGCACGCGAGGCGCCCCCGACCGAACCCGGACGGGGGCGCCTCGCGGTCTCCGTGACCGCCGCGGGATCAGCCCTGCTCAGCGACCAGCTTCTCGGCGCCGACCAGGCGCACGCACACGGCCAGACCCTCGATGGCCTCCTCCAGCGCGTCCAGCTCCGGGAAGGAGGGCGCGATGCGGATGGTGCGGTCCTGCGGGTCGTCACCGTAGGGGTGGGTGGCCCCGGCGGGGGTGAGCGCGATCCCGGCCTCGGCCGCCCGGCGCACGACCTCGCGCGCGCAGCCGTCCAGGACGTCCAGGCGCACGAAGTAACCGCCCTTGGGGGTGGACCAGGTCGCCAGACCGGTGCCGCCGAGGCTCTTGGTGAGGACGCGCTCCACCGTCTCGAACTTGGGCTCCAGCAGCTCGCGGTGGCGGCGCATGTGGGCGCGCACGCCGTCGGCGTCGCCCAGGAACATGGCATGCCGGAGCTGGTTGACCTTGTCCGGGCCGATGGTCCGCTTGCCGGCGAGCCCCTGGAACCAGCTCACGTTGGCGGGGGAGGAACCCAGGAACGCGACCCCGGCACCGGCGAAGGTGACCTTGGAGGTGGACCCGAAGACCAGGACGCGGTCGGGGTTGCCGCTCTCGGCGCAGGCGGCGAGGACGTCGGCGATCTCCACCTCCTCGTCGGTGAGGTGGTGCACCGCGTAGGCGTTGTCCCAGAAGATCCGGAAGTCCGGGGCGGCGGTGGGCATGGCGGCCAGACGCCGCACGACCTCGTCGGAGTAGGAGACACCGTCGGGGTTGCTGTACTTGGGCACACACCAGATGCCCTTGATGTCGGCGTCGGCGCTCACCAGGCGCTCGACCACGTCCATGTCGGGTCCCTGGTCGGTCATCGGGACGGGGATCATCTCGATGCCGAAGCGCTCGCACAGGGCGAAGTGCCGGTCGTAGCCGGGGACCGGGCACAGGAACGCGATCCGCTCGGCGTCCGCCCAGCGACCGGTCCCGCCGGGCACCGTGCCCAGGAAGGCGTTGGCCAGGCTGTCGTGCATGAGCTCCAGGCTGGCGTTGCCCCCCGCGATCAGCTGCTCGACCGGGACCTGGAGGAGGTCCGCGAAGATCTCCCGCAGTTCGAGGAGGCCCTGGGGCGCGCCCGCGTAGTTGCGGCAGTCGGTACCGTCGGCGGCGGTGTAACGGCCGCGGGGCAGTTCGAGCAGTTCCGCGGACAGGTCCAGCTGGCGGGCGGACGGCTTGCCCCGGGTCAGGTTCAGGGAGAGTCCACGCTCGACCAGGGCGGCGTGGTCGCGCCGGGCCGACTCCAGGAGCTCGGAGGGCGGTGTGGGGCTGCTTGCGGTGGTCACGGGATGTTCCTTCCAATGGGACGCCCCCGGTGCGCCGCACGTCGTGGAACGGGGCGCACGGGGATTCGCACAGGAATTGTCCCAGATCGCGGGCGCGACGTCCCGGTCAGGTCGTCATCCCCGTGTCCGGCGGGCGCGCGGGGCCGCCAGGTCGGGTCCGGTTCGTCTCCTTCGACCGCGAGGAGCCCTCCGGAGGGTTCACGGGGCGGTGACCCCGAGGCGGACCATGAGTTCGGGCTCGGTGATGATGTCGATGCTCTGGCCCTTGGCGATGTAGGCCTCGGCCTGCCTGTGCTTGGACGTCTTGCCGCCGTGGTCGCTGTCGGCCACCACCAGGACGTCGGTCTTCTTGGTCACGTTCTTGGCGGGCTGGCCCCCGGCCTCCGCGGCGCTTCCACACCTCGGGCTTGTCCATGGAGCGCAGGTCCCCGGAGACGCACACCGTGCGGCCGTGGAGGGGACCGGCCGGGTCGGCGTCGGGGGAGGGTTCGGGGAGCGGGGTCTGCGCGGCCCGCTGCCACCGACCGAACCGGTCCTCGCGGGCGGGCGCGTCCACCACGGTGGGGACCGCCATCGGGACCGGTGCCGCCGCGAAGGCCTCCAGACGGCCCAGACGCAGCCCGCTGACCCGGCTGAGCTCGGACAGCGTGCCGGTGCCGTGGCGCCGCATGGCCGCGATCATGATGTGCGCGGCCGCCTCGGCGTCGGCGTCGGCCCGGTGGTGCCGGGTGATGGTGTGGCCCACGTGCGCGGACACCGTGGGCAGGCGGTGGTCGGGCAGGTCCCAGGTGCGCCGGGACAGCGCCAGGGTGCAGGCGTAGTCGAAGGCGGGCAGCGCCAGCCCGGTGTGGGCGCAGGCCTGGCGCAGCGCCCCCATGTCGAAGGGGGCGTTGTGCGCCACCAGCGCGCCGCCCTGGGCGAACTCGACCACCTGGTCGCGCACCTTCTCCCAGGTGGGGGCGTGGGCGACGTCGGCGGCGGTGATGCCGTGGACCGCGGTGTTGTGCCGGGAGAAGAACGACACCGGTTCCGGCGGCCGGATGAGGCTGGTGAACCGGTCGACCACCCGCCCCTCACTCACCCGGACCAGGCCCACGGCGCACACGCTGCCGCGGTCCTGGTTGGCGGTCTCGAAGTCGATCGCGGTCCAGGTGTGGGACACCCCCGCTACCTCCCTTGTACTCGCGTCGGAACGGGTCGAGCGTACCGGGGCCGGTGCACCACCGGAGTCAGAACGGGTCGAAGGAGGAGATCGCCTGCTCGCGCAGTGGCGCGTCCTCGTCCCAGAAGGCCTCGCCGGAGGTCCAGGCCAACGTGTAGTACTCGCCCTCGGCGGCGTTGATGTTGCGGGCCAGCAGGCGCCAGGCGCCCTCGCCCCGGTCCCAGCTGAACTCCCAGTCGGCGGCCGAGACGAAGGAGGTCTCGGAGGTGACGTCCTCCACCCTGATCCGCTCGTAACCGGGCAGCCGGTTCTCCGCGACGGAGTCGGCCTCCTGCTCCAGCACGTGCTCGTACTCGTCGTCGACCGAGTGGGGGGTGCGGTCGATCTGGAGGTAGGCGTTGGAGGTGGTGGAGTCGTAGTACACGCTGGCGCCGTTCGCGCGCCGCACCCAGCCGTCGGGGACCAGCAGGGCGAACCCGTCGGGGTCCTCGGTCCAGGTCATGCCCTCGGCGGAGGGGTGCGAACCCGGCTCCTCCACCGTGGCGCTGGCCCCGGGTACCCGGGGGTCGGCGTCCGCCCGGCCACTCCCGGCCCAGCGGTCGACCACCACCAGGGAGGCGGCGATCAGCAGGGCGGCCAGGCCCAGGGTGAGCACCACCACGGGCCAGGTCAGGCGCCGGGCGCTCCGGGGCGCGGGGTCCGCTGGTGCTGGTGCTGGTGCGGGGGTGGTCGGCGCGAGGGCAGCGGTCCCGCCCACGAGGCCGGTCGCTCCCAGCGGGCCGGAGGCCTCGTTCATGCCGGGGGCGGGCGGGGGAAGGTGGGCCACGGTCAGGGTCGAGGTGCCGCTCTCGCCCCGGGCGGCGGCGCTCAGCAGCGCCCGGCAGCCGGGACCGTCCAGACGGTGGGCGGGGTCCTTGACCAGCAACCCCCGGATCGCCTCGCCCAGCGGTCCGGGCAGGGACTCGGCCGGGTCCGAGGTGAGGACGGCGTGCAGGGTCGCCGGGACGCCCTCGCGCAGGAACGGCGACACCCCCGTGACCGCGTGGTACAGGGTGGCTCCGAGTGACCACAGGTCGCTGGCGGGGGTGGCGGGCTGGGAGTCGAGCCGTTCGGGGGCCACGTAGGCGGCGGAGCCCATCACCCCGGAGGTCTGGGTGACGGAGGCGGTGTCCACGATGGTGGCGATCCCGAAGTCGGTGAGCACCACCCGGCCGGAGGCGGTGACCATGACGTTCTCGGGTTTGACGTCGCGGTGGGTGATGCCCTGACCGTGGGCGGTCTCCAACGCGTCGAGCAGGCCCAGCGCCCAGGCGGCAGCCCGCTCCGGGGGGACCGGGCCCCGCTCGCGCACCAGGCGCAGCAGGGAGTCGCCGTCCAGGAGCTCCATGACGATCCACGGTCGGCCGTCGTCCTCGACGATGTCGAACACGGTCACGATGTTGGGGTGCTGGCCCATGGCGGTGGCCTGGGCCTCGCGGCGCGCGCGGGCGGTCACCCGGGCCCGCTCCTCCTCGTCCAGGCCCGGCCCCAGGAGGATCTCCTTCACCGCCACGGGGCGGTTGAGCCCGTTGTCGTGTGCTCGCCACACGCGGCCCATGCCTCCCCGCCCGACCTCGGAGTGCAGTTCGTAGCGCTCGCGCAGTGTGCGGTGGGGAAGGACCACCAGGGACTCCTGTGGGGACGGGGCCGAACGTGAGGGGGACGTGCTGGCCGCGGGGGCGGGGCGGGAGTTCACACGTCAGGGCGCCCATTGTAGGAAGGAACGGACCCCGGGGCGCACTTCGGTCGTCGGGTCAGGCCTCGCCCTCCGCCAGGAAGTCCCTGACCAGTCGGTTCACCACCTGGGGCGACTGTCGGTTGACCCAGTGCCCCTGACCCGCGAGGAGTTCCAGGCGGGCCCCGGGCACCGCGTGGGCGGCGGCGACGGTGGTGGCGGGCCGCACGCCCCGGTCCTGGTCCCCCTGGACGAAGAGCGCCGGGCAGCGGATCTCGCCCAGGCGGGGTCGCAGGTCCACGTTCATCCGCCACGGGCCGATGGAGGCGTTCTGCCAGTCGGAGGAGCCCGCGCCGTGGGCCGCCATCTCGGCCATCACCTCGTCGACGACCTGGTCCTGGTCGGGGGCGGGCCCGGCGAACAGCCCTGCGCGGACGAAGGCCTCGACCCTCCTCCGGTCACCGACCATCATCCCGGGCAGGGTGGTGTTGAGCAGGCGGCTCCGGGAGACGAGCCACAGGAGCTGGTGGTAGACGGGCGGGAAGGACAGGATGCCCGCGGGCGCCATGGCGACGAGGCGTTCCACGCGGTCGGGGTGGTCGATGGCGGTGGCCAGGGTCATCGCCCCGCCCTGGGACAGGCCGACGACGGCGGCGCGGTCGACACCGAAGCGGTCCAGGGTCGCGGTCACGCAGCGTTGGAGGGCGCCGTGGTCGGCCCGGCCGTTCCACGGGGTGCTCAGGCCCTGTTTGGGCCAGTCCGGGGCGATGACGCGGTGGTCCCGGGCGAGGTCGGGGATGAGGTGTCGCCAGCTCATCGTGGCGCTGTCCACGCCCGCGCCGCTCAGCAGCAGCACGGGCGGCGCGTGTTCGGGGCCCTCCACGACGACGCTCAGGCGCCCCTCGGGCAGCCGTACGTGCTCGCGGTGGAAGTCGGGTGCGCTCATCCGTGGTCCTCCCGTCGGTCCCGCCAGCGCTGGAGCATGGCGGGGAGTTCGGTCTCCAGGAACCCGTAGAGCTCGTGGACGTTGGCCAGGCGCTCGCGGCGTTCGGGCGGGGCGTCCCGCAGGGTCTCCAGTCCGCGTTCGGTGACCCGGCGGAAGCTGGTGGCCAGGGCGTAGCGGCGCTCCAGCATGCGGCTCCAGCCGTCGGCGGCGATCCGGAAGTACTCCTGCCGCTCGCCGCGCTTGCGTACCCCCTCGACCAGTCCGCTGGGGGTGAGCATGCGGGTGGCGGTGCTGATGGAGCTGCGGCTGACCTGGAGCACCTCGGCCAGGCGCGCGGCGCTCTGTTCGGGCGGATCGCTGATCAGCAGCCAGCCGATGACCCGGCCGGAGATCAGCGGCAGGCCCTCGTCTTCGAAGAACACGGCGACGTCGTCGACGAAGGCCAGTTCCTCCTCGGTAGGTTCACTCATACGAGCAGATTACAGTCATTGCAGTCATGACTGCAATGACTGTAATGGAGGCGTGGTCCACTCCGAACGGGCGCTGCCAGCCGGTTCCCGCCGAGGATGTCCATCTGAAGAACGCGAACGTCACGGCGACGGCCGAGGTGCGGCGCGACCGTCCCGCAGCCGGGCATCCGCCACACCTCGCAGCCGGGCACGGTGTCGCCGCCCGAGGCCGCGAGTGCGCCGGGGAGGTCGCGGCGGTCACCTGGGGCCCCGTGGCGGCGGACGGGACGCTTCGCGCGACGGGCGGGGGAGGGGCGTCCGGCTACGGCCACGTGCATCGGACGCCCCCGCCCCCAGCAGGTCGGCCTCGGCGCCCGGATGCGAGGTTTGGCCCGCTTGTGGTAAAAGTTAGGCGTGCCGAACTTTAGAGATGGGTTCTCTTCAAACGCCTGGTCGACCATGATCCCCGGGGTTGCCCTCACCCTGGCCCTCAGCGCCTGCTCCACCACCGCCGGTACCGACCGCGACGACGGCCGCCTCCTCGTCCTGACCACCTTCACCGTCATCGCGGACATGGCCGAGAACGTCGCCGCCGGTCGGGTCGAGGTCGCCTCCCTCACCCGGCCCGGCGCGGAGATCCACGGTTACGAACCCACCCCCGACGACCTCGTGCGCGGCCAGGACGCCGACCTCATCCTGGAGAACGGCCTGGGCCTGGAGGCCTGGTTCCAGCAGTTCACCGACCGCGTGGACGCCCCCACCGCCGTGCTGAGCGAGGGCATCGACACCATCCCCGTCTCCTCTGGCGGCTACGAGGGAGAACCCAACCCGCACGCCTGGATGTCCCCCGACAACGCCCTCGTCTACGTCGACAACATCCGCGACGCCCTCACCGAACTCGACCCCGGGGGCGAGGCGGCCTACGCCGAGGCCGCCGAGGCCTACAAGGAGGAGATCTCCGAGGTCGGCACCTACCTGGACACCGAGCTCTCCGAGGTCCCCGAGTCCTCCCGAGCCCTGGTCACCTGCGAGGGCGCCTTCTCCTACCTGGCCCGCGACGCCGGACTGACCGAGCGCTACCTGTGGCCGGTCAACGCCGAACGCGAGGGCACCCCCCAGCAGATCGCCGCCGTCTCCGAGTTCGTCCGGGACAACGACGTGCCCACCGTGTTCTGCGAGAGCACCGTCAACGACAGCGCCCAGCGCTCCGTGATCCGCGAGACCGGGGCCGCCATGGGGCAGACCCTCTACGTCGACTCGCTCTCCGAGGCCGACGGCCCCGTCCCCACCTACCTCGACCTGCTCCGCCACGACGCGGAGGCCATCGTCGCCGGACTGACCGGCCCGTGAGGAAGGAGACGCCGTGACCGCCGCCATCGAGGTCACCGGGGCCACCGTGCGCTACGGCGACGTCCTCGCCCTGGACGACGTCCACCTGTCCGTGGAGCCCGGCCGGGTGTGCGGACTGCTGGGCATGAACGGCTCGGGCAAGTCCACCCTGTTCAAGACCGTCCTCGGCCTGGTCCCCGTCGACCAGGGCCGGGTCCGCCTGCTGGGCATGGGCAGCACCGCCGCCCGCCGCAAGGGCCTGGTCGGCTACGTCCCCCAGTCCGAACAGGTGGACTGGGCCTTCCCCGTGCGGGTGCGCGACGTGGTCATGATGGGCCGCTACGGGCACATGGGCCGCAGACGCCGCGCCCGGCCCGCCGACCGCGAGGCCGTGGACCACGCCCTGGCGCGCACGGACCTCACCGATCTGGCGGACCGCCAGATCGGGGCGCTCTCCGGGGGCCAGCGCAAACGCGCCTTCGTCGCGCGCGCCATCGCCCAGGAGGCCGACGTGCTGCTCCTGGACGAACCCTTCGCGGGCGTGGACAGGCGCTCGGAGGCCACCATCACCGACCTGCTCCTGCAACTGCGCCAGACCGGGCACACCCTGCTGGTGTCCACCCACGACCTCGCCCAGGTACCGGTGCTGTGCGACGAGGCCGTCCTGCTCCAACAGCGCGTGATCGCCCACGGTCCGCCCGAGGAGGTCCTGCGACCGGACGTGCTCCTGGAGGCGTTCGGCATCCACCCCAGTGAGGAGCGACGCTCGTGGACGTCCTGATGGCGGTCGTGGAATGGTTCGCGGTGCCGATGCGGTTCGAGTTCGTGCAGCGCGCACTGCTGGTGAGCGTGGTCGCGGGCGTGGTCTGCGCGGTGCTCTCCTGCTGGATGACCCTGGTGGGCTGGTCGCTGATGGGCGACGCGGTCTCGCACGCGGTGCTGCCCGGCGTGGTGCTCTCCTACATGTTCGGGATGCCCTTCGCGCTGGGCGCCCTGGTCTTCGGCGGGGGTTCGGTGGCGCTGATCGGCGTGGTCAACCGCACCTCCCGGGTCAAGGAGGACGCGGTGATCGGCGTGGTCTTCACCGCCATGTTCGCCCTGGGGCTGGTGATGATCTCGCGGGTGCCCAGCCAGACCGACCTCAGCCACATCCTGTTCGGCAACGTGCTGGGGGTCTCCGACGCCGACATCCTCCAGGTGCTGATCCTGGCCGCCGTGGTGCTGGCCGTGGTCTGGTACAAGCACCGCGACCTGACGATGTACGCCTTCGACCCGGTCCACGCGCACGCCATCGGCGTCAACCCGCGCCTGCTGGAGACCCTGCTGCTGGGTCTGCTGTCGGTGACGGTGGTGGTGGCGCTCCAGGCGGTGGGGATCATCCTGGTCGTGGCCATGGTGATCATCCCCGGCGCCACCGCCTACCTGCTCACCGACCGCTTCGAGCGGATGCTGCTGATCTCGGCGGGGATCGCCGTCGTCGCCGCCGTGGCGGGGGTGTTCACCAGCTTCCACCTGAACGTGTCCACGGGTGGCTGCATCGTGCTCTCCCAGGCGATCGCGTTCACCCTCGCCTACCTGTTCTCCCCCCGGCAGGGGCTGGTCTGGAAGGGCCGTGCCGCCCGTGCGCTGCGGGCGCGAGGCAGGGGGACCCGCGTCCTCGACTGAGCCGATGAACAATCCGTTCAAAACACTTTGTTGACAACCAAATGTTGGCAACACATAGTGGACCCATGGAGAACACACACGACGCCTTCACCCGACCCGACCCGGAACAGGCCCGGCGCAAACGCGTCCACGAGGCCCTCTTCCGCATCACCGAACGGCACTCCACCGGAGAGGACCGCGCCCGCTGGACCCGGTCGCACATGCCGATGTCCCCCCACGAGGCCATCCGCCGCGTCAGCGACCTGGCCGCGGGCAGCGCCCTCCCCGACGAGGGCGCCCCGGCCGTGGACCAGGACGACCTCACCGCCGCGCTGACCCTGGTCCCCTGGGCCCGGGCCGAGTTCGACCAGCTGGAGTCGGGGCTGCTCACCATGGCCAAGGGGCGCGGCATGACCTGGCAGGAGATCGCCTTCGGCCTGGGGCTGGGCACGGCGCAGGCCGCCCGGCAGCGCCAGGAACGCCTGACCCGGCGCACCGAGGAGGACTAGGCGGCTGACCGGGCGCCGCGCGCGGCCGTCCCGGGGTGGTCAGGGACGTCACCCTCAGGCCCACGATCACCGCGCGGGCGAGGGCGCAGCGGACCTGCGGGCCTGGACGACGGAGGGCATCGGGCCACTCCCGCCGGACGGGGCGCTCGTGACCCAACGGCGGTTCCACGCCCCGCGACGGCCCCGCGACGGCCCCGGGCCGGTCGCGGGGCGGGAGGTCACAGGAGCATGGCGAGCTGGCGGGCCTGGGCGACCAGGATGCCCCGGCTGTCCCAGATCTCCATGTCCTCCTCGTGGAGGCTGTTGGCGACGTGCCTGGTGGAGACCCGGCAGGCCAGCCAGCCGGGGGCGGGCCTGGCGCGCACGTGGGTGGTCAGTTCCACGGTGATCGTGCTGAACTCACCGATCTCCAGGACCGCCGGGACGGCGAAGTCGACCATGGCGGGCAGCGAGTGCACGTCGGCGTCGCGGCCGTCGGCGAACCGCATCCAGAAGTCGGTGCGGGGCCGGCCGTCCTTCTTCCCGTCGAGCCACCCGGGGCGCTCGGGGTAGCGGTAGTCGACGCGCTGGGCGATCGTCAGGCCCTCGTGCGCGCCCGAGAACTCCGGGGGCAGGTAGCAGTCCTCCGGGGCGGGCAGGTCCGGCGGGCCCTCCAGGTGCAGCTCCCGGCCCTCGGCGGTGAGGTCGCCGTAGGTGGCGGTGGCGCGCAGGATCTCCTTGCCGCCCTGTTCCGCGACGACCGCGCCGGTGGCCGTGCGGCGCCCCTCGCGGACGGTCTCGGTGCGCAGCACCGCCGGGCCGGGGGCGGCGGGGCGCAGGAAGAAGGCGGAGACCACGAGGGGGTCGGGTTGGGTGAGGGTCTGGCCCAGGGCGTTGAGGGCCGTCCCCAGGACGTAGCCGCCGTTGGGGTGTGAGGTGAACGTGGTCCAGTCGTCGGTGAGGGTGGCTGTGAACTCGCCGTCGGCACGCTTCTCGACCCGGGTGTCCTGGTCGAACTCGTAATCCTCGGCGGGGTGGTCAAGGCTCATACGACAATGTTACCGGTGGGTAGAACTCGAGGCCACAGTAGAACCGAACGGGATTCTGTTCCGTCCCGGGATCCTCGATGCCCCTGACGCAACGTCGGGCCCCACCTTCGTCACGCCCCCTCGGTCCAGGGAAGAGGTCTCCCGGACGGCGCTCCGCCTCCAGCATCGACGCCTATGGCAAGAGCCCTGAGCCGGTACCGCGCGAGTGTTCGCCGCCAACACAGCCCGACACGGGGGCTGGATCCGACCGGGACTGACCGGGCCCGGGAACGACCGGCGAGGTTACGGACCCGCTCCGACAAACGGACACCGACGCCCCGGCTTCCGGCCACCTCAGAGCCGCGCGCGGTGGGTCACCCCACCCCGAGACTGGCAGAATGGGCCGCCCCCTCCGCTCCCTCACCCCTCCTGGCTGTCAACCTTGCACGAGCTCCGCCATGCCTACGACACCCATCTGCGCGGCCACCTGCCCTCCCCGTCCCAGGCCGGTGCGGTGCACCTGTGGGACCGGCACGTGGACGGCGGACGCCTCGTCCGCACCCACTACGGCACCCACGGCGTCGTCGACCACGGCCCCCTGCCGAGCGGAACCGATCTGCCCGCGCTGGTCGCCCGCCAGCGGAACCGGTTCGAGGCGCACACTGAACCCGCCCACTGGCCCGTGCACGCCCACGACCCGCCCGCCCTGACCCGTGCCCTGGACGCGGCCGGGTTCGTTCCGGGCCCCGAGAGATCCGTCCTGGTCGCGGCGCTCACCGACCTCCCCTCCGCGCCGCCCCCGCAGGAGGAACGGCTCCGGGAGAACGACCGGGTGTCCGCCCAGGCCGTCCGACGCCTGGCCGCCGCCTCCGGACCGCACCGGCGCTCCCTGACCGAACACGAGGCGGACGGCAGCGCCTTCGAGAAACGGACCCTCACCCTGGTGCACGAGGCCCACGTACGCGCCGCCAGCTGGGCCACCCTGCACACCGGGACCCCCTTCGTGGTCCTGGAGGGGATGACGGCGCCCCGCGCCGAGTTCCTGGGGGAGTGGGCCCGGCACGCGAGCTCCGGCCGCGTCCTGCCCCTGTGGTGGGTGTGGACCCAGGCCGAGGCCCGCCTCATGGCCGCCGAGGCCGACCCCCAGGCCCAACCCGACCTGCACGAACTACTCCTGACCTCGGGATTCCGGGAGGTCGCCACCGTACGCACCCACACCTGGGTCCCGCCCGGCGCACCCGCCCCGACCCGGCCGGTCACCGAGCTCCACGACGACCCCGAACACGACGACCTGTGGGACCGGTTCACCGAACGCTTCTTCTTCACCCCCAGCACCACGGTCTTCCCCGGCATCGTCGAGCCCACCCCCTCCGTGACCTGGTCCGCCCACGCCGTGGCCGGGAACCCCGACCACCTCTCCGAACTGAACCGGGTGGTACGGCGCGCACTCGCCGCCAGCGTCCCGGAGGGCGAACACCTCTACTCCCTGGGGTGGCAGCACACCGGGCGCCGGTACGACCCCCGCAGAGTCGGCGGAGACGAACAGCCCCGCCACCCCGCACACACGTTCCCCGACGGCGACTACCACATCAACCTCGCCGGGGACCTGCGTCTGGGGACCTTCGGGCACCCCTGGGAACACGACCAGGGGACCCTGTGCGTGTTCGGCCGCGAACTGCTGGCCGAGGTGGAGACGGACCTCGACCGGCTGCTGGGCGCACCTCTACGCAGGGACGGCCGACGGATCCGCTGACCCGGCCGGGGGTGGCCCCGGACGGCGGGACCTGCCAGGGTCGGTGCGTGACCGAAACCGCCGCCCGCGCCCTGGCCGCGTGGGAACACCTCGCGCGCACACGTGCCACCGGTCCGCTGACCGTCGCCGCCGCCCCCGACTCCGACCTGTGTCCTCCGGCCTGGTGCGGAGTGGTCCGCCTGGGCGGGACCACCCTGGCGACCGCCCCCACCGGAGCGGACGCTGACACCCTTCGCGCGGCCCTGTCCCGGCTCGACCCCGCCGAGCACGTCGATCCGGGTGCCCTGGGTGCCGTCCTGCCCGTCACCGAAACCCTCGGACCCGCCGCACTGGCCTACCTGACCAGGGAGAACCTCCGTCCGCGCCCCACGCTCGGGGTGACCCGCCGGGCCACAGAGGACCCCGCCGTCCTGGCCCTGCTGGAGCGGACCGGACCGGAGGAGGCGGGGGAGAGCGGGATCTCCGAGGTGGAGACGCCCCTGTTCACCCTGGCGGTGCGTGCCGAGGTCGTGGCCGCGGCCGGTTTCCGGGTGCTGGCCGGGGACGTGGCCCACCTGTGCGTGCTCACTGACCGGGAACACCGGGGGAGGGGGTTGGCCGGGACGGTCGCGTCCGCCGCCGTCAGCCACGCCTTCGCCCAGGGCCGTCTGCCCCAGTGGCGGGCCCGCTCAGCGGCCTCGCGTGGAGTGGCCGCTGGCCTGGGGTTCAGGGAGACGGGGGCCCAGCTGAGTCTCCGGCTGGGTTGAGGGACTCCCGGGCCGAGGCCAGCGCTTCGGCGGCCCGGTCCCTCTGGAACGGGTCGTTGTTCTCTCCGAGGAGCCTGACCGCGCGTTCCAGGTGAGGGATCGCCTTCGCTGGTTGACCCGCGGCCGCCCAGGTCAGGCCGAGTTCGTGCCGGGACAGACCCTCGTGGTGCAGGTCCCGCTCTTCGGTGAAGAACCCGACCACCTCACCGAGTTCGGCCAGAGCCTCCTCCGTTCGTCGAAGGCCCCGAAGGCAGATGGCCACGCCCATGTCCGCCTTCACCGCCTCACGGGTGTCTCCCAACCCCAGGAACATGCTCCGGGCCCGTTCATAGGCCTCCATCGCCTCCGCGAATCGCTCCTCCCGTCTCAGCACCGCACCCAGGTTGTCCCACACCCTGGCCTCGCGGTGGGTGTCTCCCAACTGGTGGAAGAAGCCCTGGGCCCGCTGATGGGCGTCGACGGCCTCCGCGGTTCGGCCCACCTCGCGCAGGGCCTCACCCAGGTGATTCCACGCGTTGGCCTCGCGAAGGACGTCGTCCATCCGGGCGAACACGGCCTGTGACCCCCGGAGGGCGTCGATGGCCTCCTCGAACCGCCGACCTCCGCTCAACGCCGCCCCCAGACCACTGCGCGACACGGCCTCCCCGTGGGTGTCCCGCAGCTTGACGTAGAGGTGTCGGGCACGCCCGTGGGCGTCGACGGCCTCCTCGAACCTGCGTGTCACGCGCAGCGCCGCCCCCAGGCGGTTCCATGTGGCGGCCTCCCGGTTCTCGTCCTCGCTCCGCCGGGCGGCGCTCAACGCGATCCGCTGCAGGTCCTCCAGGTCGGTGAGGTCCCGGCGCCATTTGAGATAGGTGTTGATGTGCCGGGGGAGGTCGGTCTCGGTCCGTGTCTCACCCAGCCTGCGGGCCACGTGCACGGTGTCGATCAGGACCGCGCGTTCCGCGTCCAGCCACCGTGTGGCCGCGGCACGGTCCGCGAACGTGTCCGGCGTCCGCTGGCCCGGCAACGCCACCAGGTTGAAGCGGGCGTCGTTGGCCATGGACGAGTAGTGCTCGAACAGCCGCCGCCGGGCGCGGACGAACCGGTCCGGGGCGTCGTCCCCGGAACTCAGGGAGGCCGCGTAGCCGGCGGTCAGGTCGTGCATCCGCCACCGGCCCGCCCTCCCCGACACCAGGTGCGCGGCCGACAGGGCGCGCAGGCGCCCCAGGACCTCGGCCTCCTCGACCCCCGCCAGGACCGCCGCTGACGCCGTCGAGATGTCCGGCCCGGGTGCCAACCCCAGCAGGGCCAGCAGTTCGGCTGCCTCCGGCACCAACCGGGCACGGGACTGCTCGAAGACCGTGTACAGGCTCCGGGAGTCGTCCCCCAGCCTGAGCAACCGGGTCTCGGACGCCTCCAGGGTGTCCGCCAGCTCGTCGGCGGTCATGTCCGGGGCCGCTCCCAGGACGGCGGCGCAGACGCGCAGCGCCAACGGCAACCCGGCGCAGGCCTTCGCCACCCGGGCCAGGCCCTCCTCCTCCACGACGCGCGGATCATCCGGATCACCCACCCGGAGCGCCCCCACCAGCACCCGCACGGCGCGGTCGGCGGGGAGGTGGTCGATGGGGATGCGCCGCCAGCCGTGCGAGGTGAGCCGGTCGCGCGAGGTGGCGAGCAGGCGGTGCCGGGTCCGACCGGGCACCAGGGGCGCGACCTGCCCCGCCCCGGAGGCGTTGTCGGCCACCACCAGGATCGGCCCGCCCAGTTCCAGGGCCCGCTCCTCCAGCGCGGACCGGTACAACCCGCGCCGGGCGTCCGCGTCGGCGGGCCACCGTTCCGTGGGCACCTCCAGGCTGTGAAGGAAGGACTCGACCGCCCGGTCGCCGTCGACCGGGGTGGTGTATCCGTGCAGGTCGACGAAGAGCGCCCCGGCGAACCACCCCCGACGGATCGCCTCGTGTCCGGCGGCCAGGGCCAACTGGGTCTTGCCGACCCCGCCCATGCCCTGGGAGACCACCACCCCGGGAACGCCCTCGGCCCCGGGGTCGATCACCGCGAGGACCCGCTCCAGCTCCCCGCTCCGACTGGTGAACCCCGCGTCCACCGAGGGCAGGGTCAGGAGCGTCTGGGCGGCGCCCCGGGCGGGGGCGACACCGTAGTTGTTCTGGACGGCGACGGTGTCCCGCGCGGACCATGATCCCTGGACGGTCGCACGGTTGGCGGGCTCGCCGCCGGGGGAGTCGTGTCTGTTCACTCGGGCCCCGCTCCTAGCCCTCGCGGCGGTGGGTTCCGTGGTTGTTCTGTGTGCCGATCACGTCGCGCCCGGCCGTGTTCCCGCGCATCTCGACGTGGTCGCCGTCGTGGCGGGTCTCGTTCCGGTGCACACCGCCGTGAATGGTGCCCGCCTGGATGAGCACCCCGCCGTACACGCCGTGGGCGGTGTTGGTGACGTTCCCCGAACCGGACGGCGCCACCTCGTCCAGAAGCCCGCGCAGCTCCGCGGCGGCCGCCGGGTCCGCACGCAGCAGGCGGCGCAGCTGGGTCCGCCAGGACTGCTCAACCTCCTCCGCCGACACCGCGTCCCCGTCCCCGGCCTCCAGCTCCCGGCGAGTCTCCGCCAACTCCTCCAGGGCCCGGTTCCGTTTGGTCTCGTCGCCACCGAACACCCGGGTGATCCAGCCCTGGACCACGGTCCACCCGCCCCTGACCATCTCCTGGGTCAGGACCTTGGCGCCTTCTTCGAACAGCTCCACCGTGCGTCTCCCACCGTCCGCCGTCTGGGTCTCGGGGCCCGGCGCAACACCGCAAGGCCCTGTGGATACGACACCCTAGCCACTCGGACGGTTCCGCTCCGGCGTCCGGGACGGCCTCCCCGCGCTCTCGACGGCCCGTGAGCGGTCTCACCACGGGGAACACCGCGCGCCCTGCTAGCGTTGGTCCCCGCGACGCCGAGAGTCGGCCGTGCGGACCCCACCGAGGTGAATTGATGACTGCCGTGACCAGCGACGCCAGCAGCGACGCACTCAGCATCTCCAACCAGCGGGTCCCGGCCTGACCACACGACGGGACCCCCGAACACGAAGGTCCTCGACGTTGTCCCACACCACCCACTCCTGGTCCACCCGACCCGAGACCGGCGCCGACGCCACCGCGATCCACGCGATCGTCAGCGCCGCGTTCGAGACCCCGGCCGAGGCCGACCTGGTCGACGCCCTGCGCGCCGACCCCGCCGTCTGGATCGACGGTCTGTCGATCGTCACCGAGTCCGCTGACGGCACCCTGGTCGGGCACGCCCTGCTCACCCGGTGCCACGTCGACGGTCACCCGGCCCTGGCGCTGGCCCCGTGCGCGGTGCTGCCCGGGTTCCAGCGCACCGGCGCCGGTTCGGCAGCCATCCGCGCCGGACTGGAGTCGGCCCGTGCCCTGGGCGAGAACCTCGTCCTGGTCCTGGGCCACGCCGACTACTACCCCAGGTTCGGGTTCACCCCGGCCTCCGGGTTCGGCGTGCGCGCCCCGTTCGAGGTCCCGGACGAGGCCATGATGGCCCTGTCACTGGACCCCTCGCGCGAGACCCCGCGCGGCACCATCCGCTACCCGGACGCCTTCGGCGTCTGATCCGCGTACGGCGCCCCCGCCACGGAGTTCCGTGGCGGGGGCGCCGGTGCGTTCAGGTGGCCAGCGGCAGCCGCCCGGTCAGCTTGTTCACGTCCTTCCTGGGCCCGAACACCGCCAGCCCCACGTACTCCATGTCCGTCGGGTCGGTCTCCGCCAACCGGTCCAGGTAGTCCGTGTAGGCGCGTGAGCGGCGGGCCACCTCGTTGAAGCCCACCACCGTCAGGTCGCGCTCGTCGGCCAGGGCCTTGATACGGCGCAGGTCCTGGCCGGTGGCGGCCAGGGTCGGTACCGGGTGCGTGTTGATCCCGGCGTGCACGTTGCCGCCCGCGTCCTTGCCGTCGGCCCCCAGCGAGTTCTCCAGCCGCGCCCCCATCGCCAGCCCGAGCACGGCGCTGGCGTTGGCCGCCACCGCGAACTCCAGGTCCGAGCGCAGGACGACGACCAGTTTGGTGGACATGTTCATGTACTGCTCCCCGTTCATCTGTCGTGTCGACAACGCAGAAGCTAGCCACAGAGACAAGGCCTTGGGGGATTTGCCGAACTCTATTCGGCAGCAGACCTAGACTTCCCGTCATGGACGAACTTGATTCGGCGATCGTGCGGGAACTCCAGCAGGACGCACGGCAGACCAACCGCGCCCTGGCCCACAAGCTCGGTGTGGCGCCCTCCACCTGCCTGGAACGCGTGCGGCTGCTGCACCGGCGCGGGGTGATCCGCGGCTACCACGCGGACGTCGACCCGGCGGCGCTCAACCGCCGCGTGGAGGCGTTCGTGTCCGTGGAGCTGCGCCCGCCCAGCCGCCGGGCGATCGAGGGGTTCAAGACGGCGATGTTCGCCCTGCCCGAGGTGCTCGCGGTGTACGTGGTGGCGGGGGAGCAGGACTTCCTGGTGCACGTGTCCGTGCCCGACCTGGACTCCCTGCACAGCTTCCTCATCGACCGGCTCACCGAACGCCGCGAGGTCGCCTCCTTCCGCAGCCAGATCATCTACGACAGCGCCCGCAAGCACGTGAGCGACCCGTTGGCCTGACCCGGGGGTGCGGTCAGTGCGCGTCCAGGCCCTCCTCGACCAGCAACCGCTCGTGGACCCGCTGGTAGCCCAGGGAACGGTTCACCGCGAGCATCGCCTGGTTCTCCTGGTTGATGGTCACCGCCACCGCCTCCACGTGCGGGAACAGGTCGTGCACACGCAGCGCCTGGGTCGCCTTGACCCGGCTGGCCAGCCCCTTGCGCCGGTGGGCGGGCAACACCGCCGTGTCGTGCTGGTCGGCGACGGCGCCGCTGGTCACCGTGCTCACGGTGGCCGCGACCACCTGGTCGGAGGTGCGGTCCAGGGCGGCACCCACCACGAGCCGCGAGCCGTCCTCGGTCATCGCGCGCTCCCACGCACGGACCTGGGGCACGTCCCAGGCGCGCGCCTCCACCTGGAGGGCCGCGCCGGGAGCGTCCAGCAGGTGGGCCATGACCCGGCCGAAGGAGGCGGCCAGGTGTTCGGGCGCGGGCCCCTGCCAGTGGGTGAGCCGGTACCCGCGCGCCGGGGTGGCGGCCAGACTCCAGCAGCGCCGCAGCGTGGGCTCGTCCAGGTACTGCTTCTGGAGCTCCAGCCGCAGCAGGGTGCGCAGGTAGGGGCTGGCCCGAGCGAAGTGCTCGCCGGGCTCCCCGGCCAGGACGGTGCTCTGGAGCCGGTCCATGCCCTGGGCACGGGCCCGCTCGACCACGGCCTCGCGGAGTCGCCCGCCCATACCCCGGCGCCGCGCGTGCTCGGCCACGAACAGCCGCAGGAACCCGATGCGCGCGTCATGGTGCTGGCGGCGCAGCTCGGCCACCCCGTGGACGGGGTCACCGGGGGTGATCCGGGCCGACCAGCGCCAGGCGTGTCCCGCGCGCCCCGAGCGCAGCCGGGTGGCCAGCTCCTCCGCCGGTGCCGCACCGCCCGAGAGGGCGGCCTGCCCGTCGGTGTACACCGAACTCCAGGCCGCGAGGTCGGTCATCTCGGTCGCGGCCGGGTCGAAGGACTCAATGTGCGGGCTCACCCCACCACCGTTTCACACACGGGGGCGGGTGCGGACGGCGAACGCGCCGACCCGAGGGCCCGGGTCAGGCCGGGAGCAGGGCCGTCACCGAGCAGACCAGCGCCGCCACCGAGACCAGGGAGCGCACGTGGTTCCACCGCACCCACACCGGCTCGAACGCGGCCCGCACCGCCTTCGGGTCCTGGAGGTGTTCGGCCGCTCCGGCCTGGTCCAGGGAGTTGTTGCGCGGCACGTTCACCGCGAACGTGACCACCACCGCCACCAGGAGCAGGGCCGCTCCCGCGCCCGACCAGACCAGGGGGCCCACCGAACCGGCGGAGGCGTACAGCGCGGCCGTCCCCGCCGCCGCCACCGGCGCGCCCACGAAGACCAGCGCGAACAGGGGGTTGAGGATGGCCGTGTTGATGCCCTGCATCGCCTCGACCATCGCCCGGTCCCCGGCACGGGCCAATCCTGGCATGACCGCCATCGAGAAGGACAGGAACAGACCCGCGAACAGTCCGGTCAGCACGGCGGCCAGCACCGGAACGACCCCGAACACCATCTCCAGCATGGGACGCGCCCGCCCTTCCTCGTCCGGGCCACCCACGGGCCACGTGACACCCCCATCCAAGCACCGCCGCGTGTTCGGCGCCACGGAGTACGGGGCCGCCCCCGTCGCTGGGACGGGGACCGCACCGGCACAGCCCCCCTTTCGCGAAGCCCTCCGTCGCTATACGGTGACCGCGTGTGCTTCCCCCCACTCGTCGGGCGCGACACGGAACGACGGCAGCTGCGTGAGGCCGCGGTTCCCGGAAGCGTCGTCCTGTTGTCCGGGGCGGCCGGAACGGGCAAGACCCGCCTGGTCCAGGAACTGCACGACACCAGCGGCACCGTGCTGACCGGGTACTGCCCGCCCCGCGCCGACCCCTTCCCCTACGCCCCCGTCATCGAGGCCCTGCGCCCCGCCGCGATCCCCGCCGGACTCAGCCCGCTGTGCGGCGCCCTGACCCCCCTCATGCCCGAGCACGGCGACCGGCTCCCTCCGCCACCGCCCCCGGTGGACGCGGCCGCCGGACACCACCGCACCTACCGCGCCCTCACCGAGCTCCTGGGCGCCCTCGGCCCGACCGTCCTGGTCCTGGAGGACGTGCAGTGGATCGACCCCGCCACCCGTGACCTGCTCACCTACCTGGCTCCCCGGCTGCCCGCCACCCTCACCCTGGTCCTGACCCACCGCCCCGAGGAACTCCCGCGCTCCTTCCCCGTAGCGGCACTGGCCGCCCGCACCCCGCCCGGCACCCGCCACCGCGAACTCGCCCTGGGGCCCCTGTCCCCGGAGCACGTGCGCACCCTGGCCGCACGCCTGCTCGACCCCCACCGCTCCGAGGTCACCGACGCCGACGCCCTCCGCCTGCACACCTGGACCGGCGGACTGCCCCTGGCCGTGGCCGAGACCCTGCACCACCTGGCACACCAGCCCGGAGCGGAGGACCAGCCAGCGGTGCCCGCCACACCTGCGGTACCCGCGCCCCTGCGCGACTGGGTCCTGGACCGGTTGCGCTCGGTGGACCGCGACACCCGGCGCCTGGTCCGCGCCGCCTGCGTCCTGGACCAGCCCGCCACCGACACCCAACTCACCCGCGTGGCCGCGCTGCCCACCGCCCGCGCCGAGAAGGCCCTGGCCAGGGCCCTCCAACGCGGACTGCTGCGCTCCCTGGGGCCGACCACCCTCACCCCGCACACCCCACTGCTGCGCCAGGTCGCCTACACCGCGCTGCCCCGCGACAAACGCCGCCGCCTCCACCGCGCCAGCCTCCGCGTCCTGGGTGAACAGACCGAACCACCGCACGCCCGCATGGCCCACCACGCCCGCGAGGCCGGGCTCCCGGACGCCTGGACCGAGAACGCCGAACGCGCCGCCGACACGGCCCTGTCCCAGGGGGAGGACACCACCGCCGTCGCCCTGCTGCGCGACGCCCTCACCCGCGCCACCCTGCCGCCCCGGCGCCGCTGCGACCTCGCCCTCAAACTCGGCCGGGCCGCCCTGACCGGCATCTCCGCCGAACACACCATCGGCCTGCTGCGCGACGTCCTGGACACCCCCGGGCTGTCCGCCGCCGAACGCGGCGAGTTACGCATGGAACTCGGGCTGCTCCTGCTCAACCAGGCCTCCCAGAACCGGTCCGCCCGCGACGAACTCGTCCGCGCCGCAGCCGAACTCTCCACCCGTCCCGCCCTGGCGGCCCGCGCCATGTGCGCCCTGGCCGTGCCCCGCTCCACCCCCGACTCCGTGGCCACCCACCGGCGGTGGATGGAACGGGCCGTACGGGCCGCCCAGCGCAGCCAGGACCCGGCCGTGGACGAGACCGTGCGCGTCAACCAGGCCACCCTGCTCGCCCAGATCGGGGACCCCACCGCCTGGGACGTGGCCCCACCGCGCCCCGACGACCCCTGGCCGCGCACCGGCCCCCGGACGCTGGCCCGGCGCCGCGAGTTCGTCCGCGCCTCACTCAACCTGGCCGACGCCGCCGTCATCCTGGGCCACTACGACCGGGCCGACCGCCACCTGGCCGACACCGCGGGCACCTGCGACCCCTACGTACGCGAGAGCGCGGCGGCGCTGCGCCTGATCCTGGACTGGAACCGGGGGCACTGGTCCGACCTGGCCGAACGCGCCGAACTCGACCTCGGCTCGGGCCGCCTGGTCCACCTGCACTCGGTCACCGCCGAACTCACCGCGGTCCGCGCCGCCCTGGCCCTGGCCCACGGGGACCCCGCCACCACCCGCACCCACCTGGACCGCGTCCTGGGCCCCGAACCCCGGCCGCCCTCCGTCGCGCCCGACCATCCCGTACCGGACCTCACCGCCCCCGACCACGCCGTACCCGTGCGCGCCCTCGCCGCCGGTCTGCTGGCCCGGCTCGCCCTGGCCCAGGGCGACCCCGCCGCCGCATGGAAGGGGGTGGAGGACCTGGTCTCCCTCGTCGCCAGCAAGGGCATCTGGGTGTGGGCCGCCGACCTGGTCCCGGGTATGGAGGCCCTGCTGGCCAGCGGACGCGGCGCCGTGGCCCGGGAACTGGGCACCCGGTTCCGGGCCGGGCTGCGCGGCACCAGCGCCCCGGCGGCCCGGGCCGCCCTCGTCCGCTTCGAGGCAGCCCTGGCCCACCACCAAGGGCTCCACGACCGCGCCCTGCACCTGTACACCGAGGCGGAGGAGGCCTACCGGGACATGCCCCGTCCCTACGACGCCGCGCTGGCCCGCGAGGCCTCCGCCCGCACCCACCTGGCCGCCGCCAACGGCCGGGGACCCGACCTGGGGATCGCCTCCCTCCAGGCGGCCCTGGGCACCTACACCGAACTCGGGGCGGCCTGGGACGCCGGCCGCGTCCGCCGCCTGCTGCGCGAACACGGCGTCAGTACGCCGCCCGCCAGGGGAGGCGGCTCGGGAGACGGCCGCCTCTCACCCCGGGAGAACGAGATCACCGCCCTCGCCGCCCGGGGTCACACCAACCGCGAGATCGCCGCGCTGCTGCACCTGTCACCGCGCACCGTGGAGACACACATGGCCAACGCCCTGGCCAAGCTCGGTCTGCACTCGCGCCGCGACCTGAACCCCACCGACCCCGCGTCGTCCCCTACGTGCTCCCCGCGCACCCGGAGAACTACGTAGCCACTACGTATGGTCGCTCCCGGCCGGGCGACGGATCATGACTCTCGGGTGGCCACCCTTCCCCGATCCCCCGCCACAGAAGGGTCCCCGCACACATGCGCAAGCTCGGTGCCGTGCTCGCAGCCGCGGCCTTACTGCCGATCCTCGCGGTCTCGCCCGCCGCGGCAGAACCCGACCTGCCCTCCTTCCTCGACACCAGCGACCCCGTCGAACGCACCTACATCGTCGTCCTGGACGAGAGCGCCGACCCCGCAGAGGTCGCCGAACGCCACGGGGACGACCCCCTGGGCGTCTACGAACACGCCCTGACCGGCTACGCGGCGCAGATGACCGCCGCCGAGGCCGCCGAACTCCTCCAGGACTCCGACGTCGCCTACCTCCAGGAGGACCAGGTCGTCGAGGCCTTCGAGCAGGACGTGCCCAACGGCGTCGCCCGGGTCTTCGCCCCCGACAACCCCAACCTCCGGATCGACGGACAGGCCAACTACGTCCCCGACGTGGCCGTCGCCGTCCTGGACACCGGCGTCGACGGATCCCACCCGGACCTGAACGTCGTCGACTCGGTCAACTGCACCAGCGGCACCTGCGTGGCCAACACCGCCACCGACGGCAACGGCCACGGCACCCACGTGGCGGGCAGCACCGCCGCGATCGACAACGACCTCGGCGTGGTGGGTGTGGCCCCCGGCGCCGACGTGTGGAACGTACAGGTCCTCAACTCCGGAGGCAGCGGCACCCTCTCCGGGATCGCCGCCGGGGTGGACTACGTGACCGCCAACGCCGCCCAGATCGGCGTGGCCAACATGAGCCTGGGCTGTGAGGGCTGCGCGGACCAGGCCCTGAGCCAGGCCCTGACCAACTCGGTCGCCTCCGGGGTGGCCTACGCCGTCGCGGCGGGCAACAGCGCCCGCGACGCCGCCAACTTCTTCCCCGCCAACCACCCCGACGTGCTCACCGTCTCCTCCATGGCCGACTCCGACGGCGCGCCCGGCGGCAACGGCGGCACCCTCACCTGCCGCCCCGACCAGGACGACACCCTGTCCACGTTCTCCAACTTCGGCGCCACCGTGGACATCGCCGCACCCGGCTCCTGCGTCACCTCCACCATGCCCGGCGGCGGCTACGGCACCATGAGCGGCACCTCCATGGCCTCCCCGCACGCCGCGGGCGGCCTGGCCCTGCTCGCCGTGGGCGACGCCAAGCCCACCGACCGCGCCGGAGTCCTGGCCCTCTACGACACCCTCACCGGCGCTGGCAACCTCGACTGGAACGACACCTCCGGCGACGGCGTCCACGAGCCCCTGCTGGACGTCGGCGACCCCGCCGTCTTCCCCGCCGACGGCGGCGCCACCCCGCCCGAGGGACCGGTCGCCTCCGTCGCGCACTCCTGCGACGACACCACCCTGACCTGCACCTTCGACGGATCCGGCAGCGCAGGCGAGGTCACCGGCTGGTCCTGGGAGTTCGGTGACGGCACCACCGACACCGGCGCCTCCACCGAGCACACCTACGCCGCTGAGGGCGACTACACCGTCACCCTGACCGTCACCGACGACCAGGGCCGCACGCACTCCACCGACACCAGCGTGTCCGTCGGCGCCCCCGACCACGTCGCGCCCACCGCCGCCTTCACCAGCTCCTGCCTGGCCTTCTTCCACCTCTGCGAGATGAACGCCACCGGCTCCAGCGCCGGAGACGCCCCCATCGCCAGCTACCGCTGGGACTTCGGCGACGGCGGCACCGCCAGCGGGGCCAGGGCCTGGCACTTCTACCCCAACCCGGGCACCTACACCGTCACCCTGACCGTCACCGACGCCACCGGCGCCACCGGTTCCCTCACCAGGACGATCACCCTCTAACCACCCACCACCCCACCCCCAGCGGTCCCGCGCCCCACCCCTCGGCGCGGGACCGCACCCCGTCCGTGCCCCACCGGTCAGCGGCCTCCCGCAACCAGACGGCTCCGCCGCGCGTCTGACCGGCTGACCAACGCGCCCGGCACCCCGGCCGGAGCACGGCACCACCGCGAGGGAGTCCCCCGACCATGTCCCAACGATCCCCAGGCACGTCCCCACGAGCCCTGGGCGTGACCGGCGCGGTCATCGCCCTGAGCCTGGCCCTCACCTCCTGCGGCCTGGTCCGCGACCTGACCTCCGACGAGGGCGAGGAACCCGCCGCCACGGAGGAGACCGAACAGGTCACCGCCGCGGACGTCGAACTGCCCTTCGTACGCCAGGGGCGCATGTTCGTCGAGGGCGGCAACGACGTCGCCGTGGAGATCACCGTCGAGGCCCTGGAGCACGACGGCGAGTACCTGATGATCGACTTCAGCCGCAACATCCTGGAGGTCATCAACAACGACGAGGTCTCCTACGCGGGCGCGCCCCTGCGCCTGGTCGACCCGGTCTCCGGCGAGGTCCTGCTGCCCATCACCGACGAGGAGCACGGCGAACCCTACGGCAGCTACTTCATCGAGGGCAGCGACCTCGTCCCCATCCACGAACAACTGCCCTCGCCCATCCGCCGGTACTTCCCCGCACCCAGCGAGGACGTGGAGTTCCTGACCCTGACCGGGCTGACCGCCGGACACGTGCCCGGCGTCCCCGTCAGCTACGTGGACGAGTTCACCGCGCTGCCCGAACCCGACGTCCACGACTACATCGACCCCGAGACCTGGGTGATCGAGGGAGACCTGCCCGAGGACGAGATCGTCTACCCGGAGACCGCGCCGGAACCGGGCCTGGACACCACGGAGTTCGTCCAGTCCATGGAGAGCTTCGTGGACGGCTCCACCGCCTCCACCACCCGCGCGGGCGACCGGGAGGTCATCGCCCTGCACGCGGACAACATGTTCGAGTTCGACGAGTCCGACCCCACCGACGACGCCGTGGACACCATCAGGGAGGCCGCGCAGTCCCTGCGCGAGAACCTCGGTGAGGACGTGGAGATCACCGTCGTCGGCCACACCGACGGCAAGGGCGCGGACGGCTACAACCAGACGCTGTCCGAGGAACGCGCCGAGGCCGTGCGCACCCTGCTGGAGGAGGAACTGGGTTCGGACTTCACCCTGACCACCGAGGGCCGGGGCAGCGAGGAGCTGCTCGCCGAGGAGGGCGGGGACGACGACGAGGAGGCCCGCGCCCGCAACCGGCGCGTCGAGTTCTCCTACGAGGTCCCCATGGCCGACAACGGCGCCGAGGAGGGCGGCGGCCTGGACACGGCCAAACGCCACGTCGGCCCCCCGGCGCCCTACTTCGAGGAACTGGACCCGTTCACCACCGTCGCCCACGGGGAACTGGACCTGAACGTGTACCCGATGGTGCGCGACGGCGCCTACCTGTTCCAGATGGTGGGCTTCCAGAACTCCACCCTGACCGACCTGGAGGCCGACCTGGAGGGCGACGAGGCGTCCCTGCCCGGCAGCCCCCAGCAGTACACCGAGGGCACCATGGGCGGCTTCCGCCTGGAGGAGCCCGGCACCGGAGTGATCCGCTACGTGATCCGCATCCGCGCCGGTGAGGGCGAGTACGAGGACTTCGCCGACGAGATCCTCACGCTCTCCCCGGGCGAGGAGTACCTGGCCCTGGCGGTCTTCCCCGCCCCGGGCCCGGACGTGCGGGAGATGACCCTGTACGCGGGCGCCTTCGGGGAGATCCCCGGCGTCCCCGTCCAGTAGCCCGACCCGGCACCGCGGCCGCCCCGCTCCCGGGAAGGGGGCGGGGCGGCGCCTCGTCCGGGTCTCAGCCGACCGGCGTCCCGGAGTCGGACTCCGACCTCTCCTCGACCGGCACGGGCCAGGCCTCCGGCAGACCCCGCCCGCACACCCCGCACGCGGCGCGTCGACGCACCGCGTAGGCGGCGGTGGCCACCGCCAGGGCGGCGGCCCACAGGGGCATGGTCCCGAAGACGAACGTGTGCGTCTCCGACCCGGGGGCGATCCCGCCCAGCTGCCAGGTCCGCACCAGGATGCCGCGACCCATCCCGACCAGCGCCATCGCCACCAGGCCCGCCGGGACCACGGCCAGGGAGACCGGGACACGTCGCCCGGACAACCACACCGTCCAACGGGGGAAGCGCACCCCCCACCCCTGGACCAGGCCCAGCATGAGGACGGCGCCCGCCACACCGGCCGACCCCAGCCCCACACCGATCATGACCGTGCCGGGGTCCGCCGAGATGGACGCGAACTGGTCCGCGTCCATCCCCATCGAGTACCCGAACAGCCACGGCAGGCGCAGGGCCGGGTAGAGCAGGGCCAGCACGAACGCGCAGGCCACCGCGATCCTGCCCACACGCAGGGCCCGCACCCGCAGGGAGCGTTCGATCTCCGGGGTCCACGCCGGGGCGCGGCCGCACCTCGTGCACCCCTCCCGCCGCCCCCGGCGGTGGGTCAGCGCCGCCCACACCCAGATCCCCGTGCCCAGCGCGAAGAACAGCACGTGCAGCAGCTCGGGGGAGAGGGTGTAGGTGACGTACGCCGACCCCAGGGCCGGTTCCACCCACACCGCCACCGGCATGATCATGCTGTAGCCCAGCCACACGAGCAGGGAGGACTCGACGTAGAACAGCAGCAGGACGGCGACCAGGGCCCAGGTCAGCGGCTCCACCAGGCGCGGTGCGGCCCCGCGCGGCAGGAGCAGGGCCAGGGCCACTCCCACGGCACCGACCACACAGGTCATGACGGTGGCCACCCCGGCGTTGTCGGTGGTGAAGAGTGTTCCGAACGCACCGGCCTCGGACAGCCCGTGCGGCACCACACCGGCCAGCCAGCCCAGTGCCAGGCCCAGGGCGGCGGCCGACCAGGCCAGCGCGGCCCGGTAGGGCGCGCCGGGCGGATGCGTGTGGGTACGGGTGGGTGGGACGGACATGACCGGCTCCTTCGGGGGTGGGGCGAACCTTCACCACCACACTCCTCCCGCACCCCCGTCAGCACCTCCCCAACGGGGGTGAGACACCCTCCCCCGATGGAGGGAGAGGCGCCCCCTACCGGCTCAGGCCCTCTGGGCGCGGGCCTTCTCCAATGCCGAGGCGAAGACCTCCAGCGGCTGCGCCCCCGAGATCCCGAAGGCCCGGTCCAGCACGAAGAACGGCACCCCGGTGGCGCCCAGGGCCCGCGCGGTACGGATGTCGTCCTCGACCTCGGCCGTGTAGGCGTCGCCGGTCAGGACCGTGCGGGCCGCACCGGCGTCCAGGCCGATCTCCACCGCCAGCTCCACCAGGGTGTCCACCTCGCCCAGGTCGCGGGCCTCCACCAGCTGGGCGCGCATCAGCCGCTCGTGCGCCTGACCGCCCAGACCCCGCTCCTTCGCCAGGTGGGTGAGCCGGTGGGCGTCGAAGGTGTTGACCATGACCGCGCCGTCGAACTCGTAGTGCAGCCCCTCCCGGGCGGCGACCTCCTTCACCTGCCCGGTCATCGCCCTGACCTGGTCGGGGGTGGCGTTCGTCTTCGTGGCCAGGGAGTCCAGGACCGGCTCACTGACCCCGCGCGGAAAGCCGGGGTCGAGCTGGAAGCTGCGCCAGACGACCTCGACCTCGTCGGCGTACCCGAACTCCTCCAGGGCCCGCTCCAGGCGCCGCTTGCCGATGTAGCACCACGGGCACACGATGTCGGACCACACTTCGATCTGCACGAACGTCCCTCTCAGAGGCAGATTCCGTCCGAGCACGCGGGCGCGTCCTCGGAACCCAACGTCACCAGGCCACCGACCACGGGCAGGGGACCCTGCTCCGCGTCCGGTTCGGGCACCGGCACCGGCACCGACTCGGGCGTGCTCCGCGACTCGCTCACACCCACCACCCCTCACATACTTCTTGTGCGTAACCTACTGATCAGTGAGTATGCAGGTAGGACAGACCGGACTCAAGAAGGAACTTTCATGTCCGCTACGAACACCCCTGTGCCCCTGACCGAGCGCGCTCTCGCCGAGAACCCCGAGGACTGCCCGGTCCGCGAGGTCCTGGACCGGGTCGGGGACAAGTGGAGCGTGCTCGTCATCGTCCTGCTCGGCCAGCGCACGCACCGCTACGGCGAGCTGCACCGCGCCGTCGACGGGATCAGCCAGCGTATGCTCACCCTCACCCTGCGCGCCCTGGTCCGCGACGGCCTGGTGGAACGCACGGCGCACGCCAGTGTCCCCCCGCGCGTGGACTACGCGCTGACCGGCCTCGGGCACACCCTGCTCGAACCGATCACCGCACTGGACCGCTGGGCCCACGAACACCGCGAGGACGTCCGCGCCGCGCGCGAGCGCCACGACCGCGAGAACGGCTGACCCCGCCCCGCCGCGGCCGACGGGGTTCGGACCTCAGCCCCGGGGGCGGTACCGGGCGGCGGCGCGTTCCCTGGCCAGGGCCACCAGCCCACGTGTGCGCTCCCCGGTGCGGGGCCCCGGGTTGAGTACCGACACCCACCCCTGGGCGGCGTAGGCCGGATGGGGCAGGAGCCGGTCCAGCTCGGTGAAGTCGAACCCGCTCCGGTGCTCGGCGTGCGCGGCGGGGGAGTGGCCCACCACCTCCTCGAACAGCGCCCGCCCCACCGCGACGTTGACCCGGAACACCCCGGGCCGGTCCAGGTCGGAGTCGGTGTCGAAACCCGGGTAGTCCTTGGTCACCACGGTCGCGAACGGGGTGAAGCCGTCGCGATCGCGGGCCCGGCCGTCCGGGTCGTAGAGGAGGAACGAGTCGCCCCAGGCGATCTCGGGCGCCCCGCTCTCCCTGCTCGCGGTCTCCACGTGCACCTCGCCCAACCCGGCCGCGTACCGGATGACCTCGTCGTGGTCCATCACGCCCCCTCAAGGATTCCGGGCAGTCCCTCCGACCACCCGCCTTCAAGTGTGTCATTCAACTGCTTTGTGAGACTTTCTCCCAGAAGACCGGAGTACAGAGGGATGACATGGCCCCCATCCCTCAAATCCCGGGTGAACCGCCGTCCGGGTCCGGGCCGCCCACCGACCTCAGGAAGACCAGGGCCACCACGGCGCACGCCACCTCCAGGCACCGCCCCTCGGCCGAGGACGCACCCGCCGCCTGGACCCACGAATCGGGCACCACATATCCAAGAACCCGCCAAACACCTGGGGAAACGCGAGTCGGCCATGCGACACTCACCGCATGGCCGCACCGAACCCGCGCCCCGGACGGCCCCGCGTGGACCCCCGGGACCTGCGCCCCTCCCGCGCCTGGTACTGGGTGGGCGGAGCACTCGTCCCGCTGTCCCTGGTCGCGGGGGCGGTCCTGTTCGCCCTGCTGTTCGTGCGCGCCGTGGCCCTGCCCGAGTTCGCCGCCAGCACCCACGGCTCCCAGAGCGCCACCTTCACCGTCGAGGACCCCGACCACACCGAACAGGGCTGGCTGCTCTACGGCTCACCCCGGGGCGTGGACCACACCGCCTGCGCCCTGACCGCCCCGGACGGCCACCGGCCCGCCTTCACCTACCCCACCTTCAACCACCAGGTGGAGGACGAGGACGGGTCCTGGGCGATGATCGGCATGGTCACCCTGACCGAACCGGGGGAGTACACCCTCACCTGCCGGGCCGCCGACGACGTCCGCTTCGGGATCGCCCCCGGAGCGCGGAGCACCGGAACCCTCGTGACCGGACTCTTCGGAGCGCTGGGATCGCTGCTCCTCCTCCCCGCCCTGGGCGTCTCGGGCGGGCTGGCGCTGGTCGTCCTCACCGCCGTGCGCCGCGCACGCCACCTCCAACGACTCCTCCACCCGCCCACCCAGGGGCCCTGACCCGAGGACTCAGCCCAACGCCCAGGCGGGCAGCGCCTCGGTGCGCTCCACCCACTCCCGGGGCAGAGCGCCCACGGGCAGCCCCGCACCGAGCACACCCGCCACGATCGCGCACGTGGTGTCCATGTCACCGCCCGGCGCCACCGTCGCCCACAGCGCCGACGCCAACCCCGACCGGTGCCGGGCCGTCACCCACAGCGCGAACGGCACCGTGTCCAGCGCGCTGACCCGCGACCCGTTGCCCAACTCCCGGGCCACCCCGATCGGGTCGGTGGTGATCAGCAGCGCACGGGCGTCCCGCACCGCCTCACGCACCCGCCCCTGGGGCAGGCGCTCCACCACCCGATCCAGGTAGGGGCCCGCGCCCAACGGCTCACGCCGCGCCGTCAGGGCCGCCGCCAACGCCACCGCCACGGCCCCGTCCACCGCCTCGGGATGGGTGTGGGTCACCCGCGCGCTCACCTCGGCCTGGGCGGCCACCTCGTCCAGGTCCTCGGCGTACCAGGCGCCCAGCGGCGCCACCCGCATCGCGGCCCCGTTCCCGAAGGACCCCGCCCCCTCGAAGAGCTCCGAGGCCAGCGACCGCCAGTCGCCGCCCTCCCGCACCAGGCGCAGCATCCGCCCCGTGGCCGGACCGTACCCCCGGTCGAAGTCGTGGTGGTGGGCGAAGGAGGACGCCAACCGGTCGGCGTCCAGCCCCCCACCGCGCCGCACCTCGGCGTAGACCGACGCCGCCATCTCGGTGTCGTCGGTCCACTGCCACGGACCGGGCGGCAGCTCCCGGTCGACCAGGTGGGGCCGGTTGTCGCGGACGAAGAACTGGGAGCCGAAGGCGTCGCCCACGGCAAGGGCGGTCAGGGAGGCCAGGGCGCGCACCGGGCGCGCGACGTCGATGGTGTGCATAACACCTCCCATCCTGACCATCCGAGCGCCCCCTGTCCACGCCCGTCCGGGCCGGGGTACCGGCATGGCCACAACCGGCAAGGCGTGTGCGGGGGCGACCTCTCCAGGGAAGACCCCCGGTGAGCACCGCCCTCACCGAGGTCCGGCGCTGCCCACCGACCCCACCCCGGACAGGACAGCCGTGTCGCCTGCACCCACCCACGCACGCCCCGTCGAGGAACCCTCACACGACCGCGCCGTCGGCTCCCTCCTGGGAGCCGTGGCCGCGGCGGCCCTGGTCGGCACGCCCATGGCCCTCTCACAGCGCTTCGCCACCGCCGCCACCTCTCCGGCCGACCCGACCGACCCGACCGGAACCGGCGCCGAAGGGCTGGCCCACCTCGTCCACGCCGCCCTGCGCTCGGCCCCGTCGTCCCCGGGAGGGGACCCGGTGTCCACCGCGTGGACGCGGGCGCTGCGCTCGCTGGTCCTCACCGGCGCGGCGCCCGCCGGTGAACCCTCGTTGGAGCACACCACCAACGACGACCCCCTCGGGGCGTCCTGGCGGGCCCTGACCCGCACCCCCCACCCGGTGGACGGCCCCGCCCTGGGCGCGTTCTCCTGCGCCCACCTGGTGGACGCGGTGTGGGCGGCCTACCACGCGCACGGCGACCTGGCCGCGATGTACACCGGCGCGCTGGCCGGGGCCCGGTGGGGGACCTCGGCCCTGCCCCTGCAGGCCGTGCGCAGGCTCAGCGAACACACCGACCCGCACGCGCTGACCGTCGCCGCCCTGGTGTCCCTCAACGGCTCCCACCCCGACCGCTGGCCCCAGCTGCCCATCCGGGACCGGCCCGGGCTGCGCCTGCCGCCCTTCGCCGTGCCCCACCCCCTGGACCCCCAGGTCCTGCTCGGCAACCTGGACTTCCTGCGCACCCGCCCCGAGGAGGTGGACGCGGCCGTCTCGCTGTGCCGCACCCACCCCGAGGACGCTCCCCACCTGGCCGGTCCGGACTGGGTGCGGGTGTGGCTGCACGACACCCCGGGCCGCAACCCGAACCTGCACTTCACCCTGGACGAGGCCGCCTCCGCCGTGGCCGCGCTGCGCGCCGAGGGCAAACGGGTGCTGCTGCACTGCTGGGCGGGCGCCTCGCGCACCCCGGCGGTGGCCGCCCGCTACGCGGTCGCCACCCTGGGCGCCTCGCCCCTGGAGGCCATGGCCGCCCTCATCCCCACCGTGGGCGGCCATCTGGACAACCCCACCCTGTCCCAGGCGGTGGCCGAGCTCAGCGGCCTGGACCTCCCCAACCCCCTGACCAGCCTCTTTCCGGGAGGGCTGCCTCCGCGTCGACCGGAACTGCGGACATCCCATATCAGTGGGTGATAAGTTCCACAAACCGGCCCTTTCCGGTGCCGTTACTCTCGCGTTACCCCTAGGCTCTGCGCCCGGACCCCGTGCCAAGCCACCGGCGGTCCCCGCTGTCTCCCGTGCTCGGCTCCACCCGCTTCCGGGGCCCGCACCACCTGGCGCACCGCGCCTCCCACGGCCGCCGTGCCGGGAGGTCACCGCCACGCCCCTGTTCCCGTTCGAAGGACTGTGTTGTGGGCACAAACGAGCCCCAGATCCCACCCGCCGACGACCATGAGGCGGCCACCGAGGCCGCACCCGTCGTCGGACCCCGCCAGGCCGCCGCGCGCTCACGCTCGCGCCGCAAGCGCGCCCTGGTCGTGGCCTCGGCCGCCGGCCTGACCCTGGTCGTGGGAGGTACCGCCGCGGCGGCCGTCCTCACCTCCGGCGCCGACCCGGACTCCGCCACCAACGCCGCGGGCATCCCGCGGGCCCAGCCCCAGACGCTGGTCGTGGAGGAGACCGCAGAGGAGACCGCGCAGGCCGAGGACGACCAGGACCGCACCCAGGCCGCGGCGCCCCAGGCCCTGACCGCCTCGGGCTCCGACATCCGCGAGGAGCCCGAAGAGGAGGAGACCACCGAACCCGAGGCGCCCTCCGGTGACTCCGGCGGCTCCGGTTCCGGCGGCGGCGAGAGCACCGGCGAAGGCGGCACCTGCGAGGCCTCCTTCTACGGAGACGGCTTCCACGGCGCCACCACCGCCAACGGCGAGACCTTCGACACCTACGGCATGACGGCCGCGCACAAGACGCTGCCGTTCAACACCATGGTGAAGGTGACCAACCCCAACAACGGCAAGTCGGTCACGGTCCGCATCAACGACCGCGGACCCTTCATCGCCGGACGCTGCCTGGACCTGTCCACGGCCGCCTTCGACGAGATCATCGGCACCGGCTCCGGTGTGGGCACCGTCGCCTGGGAGGTCGTGGGCTAGGGAGTGTTTTTTGGATGCTTTCGCTGGTGGCGGCGGAGCCGCCATCGATGCGAGCGGCCGTCGCCCCTACTGTGCGCTGCTACGCAAGCTCCGCAGTGTCGCACAGCGGGGGCCCGCCCGGGTTTGGCTGTCCGAGCTTCATCGGCGCAGTGAGAGGCAGCCTGGTGGTCGCGAGCGCGGAATGATCCAAAAAACACGACCTAGCCCCACACCCCCACGGCACACCCGACGCGCCCCGCACCCCACCGGTGCGGGGCGCGTCGCCGTCTCCACTCCTCCGCACCCCGCTGACCTGGCCCGATCAACCCCCGCACGCCCCCGACCCCGCGTAGACTCCCACCACCGGGGCCACCCCACACCCCCACCCCACACCCCCACCCCACACCGCCCACCAGCGCACACGGGTCCCGCACGTCGCCACGGCATGGCACAATCCCCACCACCGCAGGCACCACAACACCAAGGGGAGTCGGGCGTTGTTCCGCACCACCACCGGCTGGGTCGTCTCGCCCACCGACCTCGTCGACACACTGGAGTGCGACCACCGCAGCGCCCTCAAGAGCGCGCTGGCCGCCCACGTGCCCGGCGCACCCCGCCCCGAAGAGGTCGACGCCCTGGTCGCCCACCACGGCGACCTCCACGAGAAGGCCGAACTCGACCGCCTCACCACCCTGTTCGGCGACGACCTCGTACGCGTGGAACCCCCCACCGCCGACGACCACTCCCTGGCCCGGGCCGCCCGCGCCACCGCCGAGGCCATGGCCGCCGGAGCCCCCGTCATCTACCAGGCGTCCTTCCACCACCCCCTCACCGACACCGTCGCCTTCCACGGACGCGCCGACTTCCTCATCCGCTCCGACCTGGACCCCACCACCGGACAGCCCCGCCCCGACGCCCCCACCCCCCACACCTACGAACCCTGGGACACCAAACTCGCCCGCCGCCCCGGGCCCGCCGCCGTGGTCCAGCTCGCCGCCTACGCCCAGGCCGTGTCCGTCCTGCACGGACACACCCCCCAGCACATGCACCTGCTCACCGGCGACCAGCACACCCACACCCTGCCCACCGCCGAGTTCACCCCCATCCTCACCACCATCACCGAACGCCTCCTGGCCCACCTGGCCACCGAACCCGCCCTGCCCGCCCCCACCTGGGGCCAGCCCCGCCCCGCCTGCGAGGGCTGCGGCTACACCACCTGGTGCTCCCAGGGCCGCACCGCCGCCCGCCACCTGTCCCTGGTCGCCGGGCTGCGCACCGACCAGGCCACCAAACTCAGCGACGCGGGCCTGGACACCATCGACGCCCTGGCCCACGCCTCCGACGACGCCCGCCCCACCACCCTGCCGCGCCGCTCCTTCGACCAACTGCGCGCCCAGGCCGCCCTCCAGGTCCGCCAGGACACCACCCGCACCCCCGCCAACCCCCAGGGCACCGTCACCGCCGAGGTGTTCTCACCCGAGGGCCTGGCCACCCTGCCCGCCCCCAGCCCCGGCGACGTCTTCTTCGACATGGAGGGCTACCCCTACCACTCCCGCCAGGGCGAACGCGGCCTGGAGTACCTGTTCGGCGCCACCACCGAGGACACCGACGGGCACGAGACCTTCCACGCCTTCTGGGCCCACGACCGCGCCCAGGAGAAGCGGGCCCTGGAGGACTTCGTCGACTTCGCCACCGCCCGCGTGGACGCCGACGAGAACGCGCACGTCTACCACTACGCCTCCTACGAGGTGGACCGGCTCAAACACCTGAGCGCGGAGTTCGACACCCGCGAGGAGGAGGTCAACCGGCTCCTGCGCGAGAACCGGCTCGTGGACCTGTTCACCGTGGTCCGCAAGAGCCTGCGCGTGTCCCAGCGCTCCTACTCCATCAAGTACCTCGAACCCCTCTACCTGGGCTCCGCCCGCGACGGCGGCGTGACCACGGCCGCCTCCAGCATCGACGCCTACGCCGCCTACCTGGCCGCCCGGGAGGCCGGGGACACCGCCGAGGCGGACAGGGTCCTGGCCGACATCGCCGCCTACAACCGCGACGACTGCCACTCCACCGCCCGCCTACGCGACTGGCTGGAGGGCCACCGCACCGAACAGGGCATCACCGACCGGCCCCTCATCCAGTTCGAACTCACCGAGGAGGAGGCCGAGCGCGCCCGCAAACGCGCCGAGAAGGCCGCCCGCCACGCCGCCCTGACCGAACCCCTCCTCGAACACGTGCCCTCCGACCCCGAGGAGCGCACCCCCCAGGACCAGCCCCGCGCCTCCCTGGCCGCCCTGGTGGGCTACTACCAGCGCGAGAACACCCCGCCCTGGCGCGAACACTTCCAACGCCAGAGCGCACCCCTGCAGGACCTGGAGACCGACAGCAACTGCGCCGTGCCCTGGCGGGTGCACGTGGGGGAGTGGGAGGAGCCCACCGGCAGGCGCACCAAGGCCCGCCGCGAGGTGTCCATGCGCCTGGACCGCGCCCACCCCAACCCCTTCACCACCGGCGAGAGCGTCCACCTGCTCCACCCCGGCGCCCCCGGCCAGGCAGCCACCACCCACCCCGCCACCGTCACCCGCGCCGAACCCGACTCCCTGACCCTGGTGGAGACCGCCCACCCCGACGAGACCGTCTCCCGCGCCCCCGTCGCGGCCCTGCCCGGCTCCCCGGTGGACCCCAAACCCAAGGACGGCGCCCTGGAGAGCGTCGCCCACACCGCCGTGGCGGGCCTGCCCGAGTGGCCCCACCACCCCGGCCTGGACGTCCTGCGCCGCCTGCCCCCGCGACTGAACCCCCCGGGCCCGCTGCCCGCACCCGAACAGGGCGACCTCATCAGCGCCGCCATCACCGCCGTGGACCGCCTGGACCACTCCTACCTGGCCGTCCAGGGACCGCCCGGCGCCGGCAAGACCTACCTGGCCGCCCAGCTCATCACCCACCTGATCAAGGAGGGCCGCAGCGTCGGGGTCTGCTCCACCGGCCACAAGGCCGTGGAGAACGTCATGGCCGCCGCCCTGCGCGCCGCCGACCAGCAGGGCCTGGAGGTGGCGGCAGCCAAACGCCCGCGCGGCGGCAAGAAGGACCCCGACGCCCCCTGGGAACAGCCCTCCAGCCAGAAGGTCCTGGCCAACTGGCGCGCCAAACGCGCCGCCCAGGGACAGCCCGTCCTCATCGGCGGCACCGCCTGGGGCATGTCCGGAGCCGACACCATCGCGGACCCGCTCGACGTGCTCATCATCGACGAGGCCGGACAGTTCGCCCTGGCCGACACCCTGGCGGTCTCCGCCTCGGCCCACAACCTCGTCCTGCTCGGAGACCCCCAGCAACTACCCCAGGTCGTCCAGGGGGTGCACACCGAGGGCGCCGACGCCTCCGCCCTGCAACACCTCATGGGCGAGGACGCCATCATCGACCCCGCCCTGGGCTACTTCCTCGACCAGACCCGCCGCATGCACCCCCACGTGTGCGCGCCCGTCTCCGACCTGTCCTACCAGGGCCGCCTGCAGTCCCACCCCTCCACCGCCCACCGCACGCTGGGCACCCCCGCCGCCCCCAGCCGACTCACCCCGGGCGTGTACGCCCTGCCCGTCCACCACACCGGCCGCACCACCCACAGCCCCGAGGAGGTCGAGGCGGTGGTGGCCGCCGCCCGCCACCTGGTCACCGAACGGGTCACCACCGACCCCGACCAGGGCCCCCGCCCCCTCACCGGCCACGACATCCTCGTCGTGGCCCCCTACAACCTCCAGGTGCGCACCCTGCGCCAGGCCCTGACCCACGCCCAGGAGGACACCCCCGCGCTCGAAGGGGTCCGGGTGGGCACGGTCGACAAGTTCCAGGGCCAGGAGGCCGCCGCCGTCCTGTGCTCCATGACCACCTCCGACGCCGCGGAGACCAGCCGCGGCCCCTCCTTCGTCCTGGACCGCAACCGGCTCAACGTCGCCCTGTCCCGAGCCCAGGTGCTGGCCCTGGTGGTGCACTCACCCGACCTGCTCACCACCGCCCCGCGCACCATCGACGAACTCCGCCTCCTGGCCGCCTTCACCGGGCTGGTCGGCAGCTCCCGACCCTGGCCCCACACGTGACTCCCGCACCATGAGAACCACCCCACACGCCGACGCCCCAGGGTTTCGGACACCCACCAGGTGGAGTACGTTTTAGGGAGCACACCACGCCCGACCCGCGAGCGCCCGTCGCCTCGCGAGCGCGGGCCACGGCGTGCGCCACGAGGGAGTGTTCCGCGGATGCTTTGCCAGGCTCCTCCGAGCCCGCGCCCACCGGGTCGCGCGGCACGGCCACGGCCAGCCCGGCCTCGCCCCCGCACCGGTGAACACGACCCAGCCCACCCCCACACCCGTCGGTGGGCCACGCCGCCCTGGCCCGCCACCGTTCTCGAAAGGCACCACGGCCCCCGTGTCTGAACGTCCCTCCTCCTCCGGCGGTGGCCGCAACACCCGCCACCCCACCGGCATCCGCGTCGTCGTCATCGTCCTGGCCCTGCTCGCGTTGGCCCTGGGCCCCTTCGGCTACCTGATGGGCGTCGACGCCGACTCCCACGCCGGTTCGGCCGCCGAGTGGTTCACCCTGGCCTTCGGCGCGGCCGTGGGGCTGCCCTTCCTCGCCGCGGCCGTGGCCACCGTGGCGGGCGACCGCAGGGCCGCCCTGTGGTCGATGGCGCTGCTGATCTGGCCCGTGGTGTTCGTGGTGGTCATCCACCTGGCCGGGCTGGCCGGGTAGGCTCCCGCAGGTGTCACCCAAGAAACGCAACCGCCGCAAGCCCCTCCAGGGGCCGTCCGAGCCGAACCCGACCACCGAGACGGGCCGCGTCGAACCCGGGCACACCCCGGAGAAGCGCTCCGTCAGCCGCACCCCGGTCACGGTCGCCGACCCGCCCGACCGCAGGGTGACGGCCCTGTGGGTCGTCCTGTGGTCGTTGTGGGCCCTGGGCAGCCCCCTGGCCCTGCTCGCCCTGCTCCTGGCCGGACTCAACGCCTTCGACATGACCGCCGACCCGATCGACCCGGGCGCGGTGCCCGACCCGGGCCTGCTCGCCGAACAGGAGGCCCAGGCGGTGCGCGCCATCGGTACCGCGCTGATCTGGTTCCTGGTCATGGCCTGGGTCGTCCCGGCCGTGGGAGCCGTCACCGCCGCCGTGCTGCGCCGTAGGATGGCGGCGATCGCCTTCACCGTCGCGCTGGCCCTGTCGGTGGGGCTGCTCCTGCTCACCGTCTCCCCGGTCGAGTTGTGGGGAGCGCTCACCACCCACCTGCTCGGCTGACCCCCGCCCTCCGCACGCCCGCCCCGCCTGCCACCTCCGGGCCCCCACCCGGGTCACAATGGAACCCGTGGACACCACCGACCCCTCCCAGACACCCGAGCCCCGGGCCGAGATCGCCCTGCCCACCACCGTGCGCGCCCGCCTGGAACACCTGGACCACGGCGTCCTGGTGGACACCCGCGCCCTGGAACGGGTCCGTGAGCGCTTCGACACCGAGCAGGCGCACACCCTGGGCCGGTTCCTGGCCAACGCGCAGTCCCCGGCCACCCTGCGCGCCTACCGCGCCGACTGGACCTCCTTCGGCGCCTGGTGCCTGGCCGAACAGCGCACCTCCCTGCCCGCCGATCCCGTGGACGTGGCCGTCTACCTGGCCGCCTGCGCCGAACAGCGCGGTGAGGACGGCACCACCTGGGCGTTCTCCCCCTCCACCCTGGAGCGCCGCTCGGCGGCCATCGCCGCCGTCCACGGCGCCCACGGCCTGGACTCGCCCACCCGCGCGGAGGTGGTGCGCATGACCCTGCGCGGTATCCGCCGCACCCGCAGGGCCCGTCCGCGCCGCAAGGCCCCCGTGGTGCTGAGCACCCTGGAGTCGATGCTGGCGGTGCGCCCGCCCGAGGGACACCCCGGGGGCGTGGCCCGCAGGCGCGACGCGGTGCTGCTGCTCACCGGCTTCGCGGGGGCGCTGCGCCGCTCGGAGCTGGCCGGGCTGAGCTTCGACGACCTGGAGCTGCGCACCGACGCCGCCTCGGGGGCGCCCACCCTGGTGGCGTCGCTGTGGGCGACCAAGACCGACCAGGAGGGCAGGGCCCACCAACGGGTGGCGCTGCCCCGGGGGCGCCACCGCCTGACCTGCCCGGTGTGCGCGGTGGCCGACTGGTCGGCGCTGGTGGTGGTGCACCGCGACGGGGGAGCGGAGGCGGTGCGTACCTGGCTCGAACGCCCCCGGGTCCCCGAGGCCGCCCCCGCCCACTCCTGCCAGGAGCTGACCCGTCTGGAACTGGCCGACGGAACCGGGCGGCCGCTGCTGCCCGCCGTGGACCGGCACGGGCGCCTGGCGGAGAAGGCGATGACCCCCAAGGCCGTCGGCAACCTGGTCAAGCGCTACGCGGAACGGGCCGGTCTGGACCCCGACGACTTCGGCGGGCACTCCCTCAGAGCCGGGTTCGCCACCCAGGCGGCGCTGGGCGGGGCCAACGACCGCGAGATCATGCGGCAGGGACGGTGGACCAACGCCCAGACCGTCCACGACTACATCCGCACCGCCAACCCACTGGAGGACAACGCGGTCACCCGACTGGGCCTGTGAGCCCTCCCAGGGCGTGTGAGCTGCGACTCAACGGACACTCGCTCATCTCGAATCACCAACAAACCCACCAGCAACGCCTGATACAACCCGTTAAAGTGCGATCCTTCCCTGATGAGACATTAGGTTGGTTGCGTGAGAAAGGGGACGGACCCATGGTCGACGAGTTTCGCGCGGCATTCCAAGAACTGATCGACGCCTCCGTCGCCACCGACCCCCAACAGTTCCCACCCGCCGTCCACAAGGTCTACCTCCTGGCCTCCCAGATCCCCGCCTCGGAACGGGAACTGGCCCTGGAGGCCCTCACCCCGCTCCTCTCCGGAGACCACGCGGCCCCCGGCATCATCGCGGACCTGTCCGTCGTCGCCGGAGCCCTGGTCGAGATGGGCACCGACCCCGGCCCCGCCGGCGTCGAGATCCTCCACCGCCTGCGCACCATGGGCAAGGGCGCCATCGTCTTCGTCCGCGCCTGGGAACGCACCGGCGGCGGACCCCCGCCCGACCCCGACGCCGTCACCGCCGACGCCGAGGCACGCGTGGCCGCCGACCTGGGCCCCGACGCCCCCGCCGCCACCATGTGCTGGTGGACCATCCGCCGCCACGGCCTGGCCGCCCGCACCATGCTGGGCGAACCCGGCGTCCGCGCCCACATCCGACGCGGCCCCTCCACACACGCCGAACTCGTCGCCATCGCCAACCAGCTCAGCGACCAGCTCGACGAGTTCGACGAGGTACGCGCCCTGCTCCGCATGGCCGAGACCTCCTCCGCCCTGGTCATGGACCGCGCCTCCGGCCGCGCCTTCCGCGTCCGCTTCGACGGCATCAGCGACAACTTCCAACTCCACACCCTGCTCGCGGACGCCCTGATCGGCCCCCACGGCCAGGGACTGCCCGGCGACGCCCCCGACCCGCGCTGGACCGCCTCCTTCCGCGACGGCCCCGTCGATCCGGCCGCCCAGACCGTCTGGGGCTGGTGGAACCTGGTCGCCCACGACGGCGCCTGGGTCTGGAACGAGGGCGTGCCCGCCGAGATCCCCACCATCGACGGCGAACACGTCCTGGTCCTGGACGACCAGCCCTACCCGCGCTCCTGGAACGCCGGACGCCGCCTCCCGCACGTACGCGCCTGGCTCGAGGTCGACTCCGAACTCGACGCCGAGGAGGCCACCCTGTGGTGGAAGCGGGTGGCACCGGCCGAACCCGCCATCCCCGACCCCGACGCCCAGGACCACACACCCCTGCCCGAACCCGTGGTCCTGCACACCCCCGCCTCCGAGGCCCAACGCGTACGCGGGTTCGTCCCCCAGCTCACCACCGAGGACGAGGACCCGGAGGCGCAGCCCTCCGCAGCCGACCCCGGGCCCGCGACCACCCCGGCCACCCCGCAGGCCGTCACCGGACTCACCGACACCGCGGGCCCACGGACCGGCCTGCCCGCCACCGGGCACGAGGACACCACCCCGGACACCGGCCTCGTCGACGCCCCGCCCGACCGGTCCGCGCCCTCCGCCGCCTGGGATCCCGCCCCGGCGTACGAGGACGAGGACGGCGCGCACCACCCCGAACAGCGGGGGAGCGCCACCCCGGACCCGCGTGGGGACACCGTCCCGGCACCGGACGCGCACGCCGCCGACCCCGCGGGGCAGGGCACGGCCGACCTGCCCGACGAGCAGGCCCAGCCCGCCCCGTCGGCCCCGTCGGCCCCGAACACGGCCGGGCCGGGGGAGCGGGAACCCGCGCCCGCGCGCCCCGCGACCACCCCCACGGGGCTGCCCCGGATGCCGCGCGGGGTCTCCCAGAGCTCGGGCTGGGGTCCGGCCTGGCGCTGAGGGCCCCGACGGGACCGCGTACCCGCACACCGACGCCGTGGGGCCCGGGAGAGCACGCTCTCCCGGGCCCCACCGTGTTCGGGGCGGCCTCAGCCCTCAGGCGTCCTCCAGGCGGTGCCGGGGCTGGTGGTGGGCCGGGACCGGCTCGGAGCGGGTGGCGCTGGAGCGCGGCCGGTCGTCGTCGTCCTCGTCGTAGAGGCCGTCGAAGTACTCCTCCTTGGTGGGGCCGTCCTCGTCGTCGCGGACCCAGCGGGCGCCCACGAACACCGGAGCGGCCAACACCAACGTCAGGGGCACGAACACGCCCAGGGGCAGCAGAGTCAGGGCGCCCTCCACACCGGGCAGGACCGGCAGCCGCTCCAGCAGGTGCATGCGCAGCAGGGCGGTGGCGGTCGCACCGCCCAGGACCAGGGCTGCGGAGAAGGGCAGCATCGGGGTCAGGCGCGGCGGGACCGCGACCAGGGCCACCAGCAGGCCCACGCCCACCAGTCCGGCCAGCGCCACGGGACCGGTGCCCTGCAGCGCGTCGGCCTGGACCGCGTTCAGGCCCCGCAGGTGAGCGAACGCCCATCCAGTCACCAGGAGTAGGACCGGGCCCAGGATCAGGCCGGACAGGAAGCCGACGAAATGTCGCACGGGGGTGCTCCTCTCAGGGGTTGCGCAGCACCATAGCGACAAAAACGAAGTTCAGCACCATAACCACCAAGAGCGGCAACCCGGACACGCAGTGGTCACCGTCCCGTTCCCCGCCGCCCGACCCCACGCCACCGCGCCCCTCCCACACCCCCGAACGCGCCGCGGCGCCGCCCCCACACGGGGAACGACGCCACGACGACCAGGCACGGAACCGGTCCGCTCACTGCCCGGGGGAGCGGTCCTCACCCTCAGGCCCGGAGTCCCCGCCACCGGCACCCTCCCGGTCCTCGGACCCGCCAGCGGCGGCCGCCGCCGCGCCGGTTCCGGCCACCCGGTCCAACTCCTCGGGCGTGGCCCGCCCGTCCACGCCCAGCACCCGACGGCTGGGCGGGGAGGCACCGAACACGCGGCGCGCCTCGTAGGCCAGCACCGTCACCACCACGGCCGCCACCGTCGCCCACAGCGCCTGACGGTGCTCGGGCAGGGTCGCCATGGCCACGAAGATCGCCACCAACCCCAGCAACGTCACCCACGTCAGGTAGGGGAAACCCCACATCCGCAACGTGATCCGCTCGGGCGCGTTACGCCGCACCCGCGCCCCCACCACCAGCTGGGAGGCACAGATGGTCAGGAACAGCACCAGCAGGATCGCGCCGATGGAGGCCACCAGGAACGCGAACACCCGCCCCGGGAACAGGTAGTCCGCGACCACGGCCGCGTACCCCACCACGGTGCCCAACAGGATCGCCCGCACCGGCACCCCACGGCGGCTCGTGCCCCGGAGCACCCGGGGCGCGTCCCCCTGACGGGTCAGCATGAACAGCATCCGCGAGGAGGTGTACATGGCGGCGTTGAGCACGCTCAGCACCGCGATCAGCACCACGATCTCCATGATCAGCGCCGCACCGGGGATGCCCACCGTCTCCATGACCACCACGAAGGGACTGCGGTCCAGGTCCGTGGAGTTCCACGGCACGACCATCACCACCACCAGGATGGAGGCCACGTAGAACAGGCCGATACGCCACAGCACGTTGGTGATGGCCGAGGCCACACCCCGCTCCGGCTCGGCGCTCTCACCGGCGGCGATCGTGATGATCTCCACGCCGCCGAAGGCGAACAGCACCACCACCGTGGCACCGAGCACCGCCACCCAGCCGTTGGGCGCGAACCCGCCCAGGTCCCACAGGTGGGAGACGGTCGCCCCCTGCGCACCACTCCACAACCCCAACGCGTACAACCCGCCCACCAGCAGGAACACCACGATCGTGGCGACCTTGACCAGGGAGAACAGGGACTCGGTCTCGGCGAAGACCCGCACCGAGATCAGGTTGGCCACCGTCATGGTGAGCAGCACGATCAGGGCCAGCGCCCAGGGCGGCACGCCCTCGACCCACTGGCTCAGGATCGCGGCCCCCGCCACCGACTCCGCGGCCACCAGGACCGCGTACATCCACCAGTACAGCCAGCCGATCGCGAACCCCGCACGGGGACCGAAGGCCAACCGGGCGTAGTCGGAGAACGACCCCCCGGCCGGCACCGACACGACCATCTCGCCCAGCGCCCGCAGGGTCAGGAACACCAGCGCCCCGGCCAGCGCGTAGGACACCACCGCCGCCGGACCCGCGGTCTGGATCACCGCGCCGGAACCGATGAAGAGCCCCGCACCCACCGATCCGCCGATCGCGATCAGTGTCATGTGTCGGCGGCGCAGCGAATGCGCCAGTCCCGACCCGTCGTCTGTTTGTGTCGCCTCCGGGGGCGACGTCTCACTGCCTGTCACGGCCCCACCCTAGGACGCAAGGTTCATCACATTTCTCACTGACCCCACCAAACAACCCATGAACCGACAAATGTGAGGCAGACCACCCCACACATCCCCGATCCCACACCCGCGCCACCCACCACCCCCTTCACATCCTCCCCACACTCCCACCACAGAGGGAAGCGCACACCCACCCCGACGTGCCACCATCCACCCATGCGCCACCTCACCACCACCCTGACCCGGGCACTCCACCCCCTGGTCAGCGCCCGCACCCACCAACGCTGGGCCTACCTCGTCATCGGCGGCGCACTCCTGATGCCCTACCTCATGGCCTCCCTGGTCCTGAGCACCCTCATCACCCGCACCAACGCACCCACCCCCACCACCCTCGCCCTCACCCTCCTTATCGGCACCACCCTCATCACCGCCACCGCCCTCGTACCCGCCACACGCACCGGCCAACTCCACCTCGCCCGCGCCCTGCTCACCCCACTGCCCGACACCCCCACCACCGGCCGCTGGCGCACCGCCCTCTGGCTCCACCTGCACCTCGTCGTCGGCATGGCCGCCAGCCTGGCCACCATGACCCTGCTCACCGAAGCCGCCCTCCTGGCCGCCGCACCCCTGAACCCCACACCCCACCCCATCTCCCAGAGCCCCCTCACCCTCCACAGCGACGGCCCCCTCACCCACCCCGCCTGGGGACCCCTCCTCGCCCTGGCCTGGGTCCTCGCCCTGATCTACACCCTCGCCCTCACCGGCCACCTCCTCGCCAAAGCCGCACCCCACCTCCTCGGACCCACCCCCACCGACCGCCTCCACGCCGCCCACGCCCACGCCCACCGCCTCGCCGAACGCAACCGCCTGGCCCGAGAACTCCACGACTCCCTCGGCCACGCCCTGTCCGTGGTCACCCTCCAGGCCGCCACCGCCGCCCGCCTCATCGACACCAACCCCGGCTTCGCCCGCCAGGCCCTCACCCACATCGCGGACACCGCCCGCACCGCCACCGCCGACCTCGACCACGCCCTGGGGCTGCTGCGCGAGGACACCGCCACCCCCCGCACACCCCCGCCCGACCTGGGCGACCTCACCCACCTCACCCAGGCCACCCACCACACCGGCACCGACCTGACCTGCCACATCAACGGCGACACCACCCACGTCCCCGCCCTGCTCTCCCGCGAGACCTACCGCATCGCCCAGGAAGCCCTCACCAACGCCCTACGCCACGCGCCCCGCCAACCCCTCACCCTCACCCTGGACACCACCCCCGGCGACCTCACCCTCACCATCACCAACCCCCTGCCGCCCACCACCCCGCGCCTGCCCCGCCGCCGCAACTCCGGCCACGGCATCCAGGGCATGCGCGAACGCGCCCACCTCATCGGCGGCACCCTCACCGCCGCCCCCACCACCACCCACTTCCACCTCGCCCTGCACCTGAACTGGAACCAACACCCGTGATCACTGTCAACCTCGTCGACGACGAACCCCTCATCCGCGCCGGCCTGGCCGCCCTCATCAACGCCGAACCCGACATGGAGGTCACCGGAGAGGCCGCCGACGGCGCCGACGTCCCCGACCTCGTCCGCCGCACCCGCCCCGACCTCATCCTCATGGACGTGCGCATGCCCGGCCTCGACGGCATCCAGGCCACCCGCACCCTCCAACGCAGCCCCCACCCGCCCCGCGTCATCGTCGTCACCACCTTCGACAACGACGACTACGTGTGGGGAGCCCTACGCGCCGGAGCCCACGGCTTCCTCCTCAAACGCACCCCGCCCGAGGAGATCCTCGCCGCCGTCCGCCTGGCCCACCGGGGCGACACCCTGCTCTTCCCCACCGCCCTGCGCGCCCTGGCCGCCACCCAACCCGCCCATCCCACACCCGCCGCCCGAGCCGTCGCCACCCTCACCCAACGCGAGGCCCAGACCCTCACCCTCATCGCCCAAGGACTCACCAACGCGGAGATCGCCACCCACCTCCACCTGGGAATCCAGACCGTGAAGACCCACGTATCCCACACCCTGACCAAACTCGGCGTCCGCGACCGCACCCAGGCCGTCATCGCCGCCTACGACTCCGGCCTCATCCGCCCCGGCGGCCCGCCGCCCAAACCCACGACACACCCACGAAACCACTAACACACAGCAACAACACTGTTACTTTCGGCAATCAAAGGTGGTCCGACACAACACACACCACACCGGGGGAGCACACCCATGTCCACCGCGCCAACCATCGACCTCGACCTCATCACCACCCTCTACACCACCCACCGCGACGACCTCGCCCGCGTACGCGACCAACAACGCCAGCACTACGCCAACGCCGAACCCGCCATGACCCCCCAACTCGACGACCTCGAAGCCGAGATCACCTACCTCCTCCTCCGCCACCACCGCCCCGCCAACGTCGTCGAGATCGGCACCTACTACGGCTGGTCCACCTCCTGGATCCTCTCCGCCCTCCGCGACAACGGCACCGGCCACCTCCACTCCTTCGACATCGTCGACCACGCCACCGCCCACGTCCCACCCTCACTCGCCGACGACCGCTGGACCTTCACCAAAGGCGACGTCCGCGCCAAGATCACCCACATCCCCTCCAGCACCGACTACCTCTTCATCGACGCCGCCCACAACGGATGGTTCGCCCGCTGGTACATCCACCACCTCCTGCCCACTCTGCCCGCCCACATCCCCGTCAGCGTCCACGACGTCTTCCACCAGCGCTACGCACTGCCCTTCACCGAAGGCGCCGTCGTCCTCAAATGGCTCGCCAACAACACCACCGACTACTTCACCGCCTCCGCCGCCCGCGCACCCCACCACCACCAGGCCATCAACGACCTCAAAACCGAACTCGGCCTCGACACCCCCGTCCGCGACTCACCCCACAACCCCATGATCTTCTTCCGCCTGCCCGAACGCCCCCGCCCCGGCCAGGCCATCCCCAGCCCACCCCGCCCCCGCACCCACAACGACGACCCCACCCATGACCCCACCCACAGCTGAACACCACCCCACCCACCACAAAGGGGGCGGCGGGCCACCACGGCCCACCGCCCCCTTCACACACGACCCTCAGGTCCCGTCCGCCTCCAACTCCGACGGCGGCGCGTCCACCACACCCTCACGCGCACCCGAGTCCACCCCGGCCCGCGCCTCCCGCACCGACACCACATCAGCGGCGTCCGACACCATCCGCGAGAAGATCACCGGCTGATCCAGACTCACCATGTGCCCCGCACGCGGAACATTCACCAAACGCCCCTCCGCGCACGCGTCGAAGAACGCCTTCTCATGAATCCGGAAATGGTCCCGGGCCCCGTTCACCAACCACACCGGACCCTGATACGCCGACAACGCCGACAACGCGTCGATCTTCGCCAACTCGTCGATCACCGCCGTGGCCGACTCCACCGCCAGACCACCGTCCACCACCGCGTCAGCCGCACCATCACGCAACGTCAACCGATGGAACCGCTCGTTCACCGCCGCACCCTTGTCCGGCAACCGCTCCATCAACACCGCCGGAATCCGGTACACCTGCGCCAACGACTGATCCGGCTGCGCCGTACAACTCGCCGCCACCAACCCCGCGATCCGCCCCGGCGCCGCCCCCGCGGCAGCGATCGACACCATCCCGCCCATACTCAGCCCCACCAACAGGGCCCGACCACCCACCGAGTCGATGGCCTCCAACAACGTGTCCACCGCACGCCCCACCGAGAAGTCCTCACCCCGACGGGACCCGTGAGCCGGAAGATCAGGAGCCACCACCGTGCGCCCCTGCGCCTGCAGGAACTCCACCTGAGGCCGCCACATACTCGACGACGAACGCAAACCGTGCGCCAACACGATCGGAACACCCATCACCGCACCTACTTCCCGGCCCCGTAGGACACCGTCACCGGAGCATGGTCCGACCACCGCTCCTCACGGCTGGGATAACGCTCCACCCGCCCCGACAGTGCCCGAGCCGCCAACCCCGGCGTCGCCACCTGGTAGTCGATCCGCCACCCCGTGTCGTTGTCGAAGGCACGACCACGATAGGACCACCACGAGTACGGCCCCTCCTGGTCCGGATACAGGGCACGCACCACGTCCACGTACCCCGCCTCCCCGAACACCCGCGACATCCACGCACGCTCCTCCGGCAGGAACCCCGAGTTCTTCCGGTTCCCCCGCCAGTTCTTCAGATCCGCCTCGGTGTGCGCGATGTTCCAGTCACCGCACACCACCAACCCGCGCCCCTGCTCCTCCACACGCGCACGCCGCTCCACCAGGTAGGGCAGGAACGCCTCCATGAAGCGCTCCTTCTCCGCCTGACGCGGCGTGTCCACCTCACCCGAAGGCAGATACAGACTCGCCACACTCACCGCACCGAAGTCCGCCTCCACATAACGACCCGACTCCGCGAACTCCTCCACCCCGAACCCGACCCGCACCTCATCCGGCTCCACACGCGAGTACAGCGCCACCCCCGCACGCCCCTTGGCCTGCGCCGGGCACAACACCACATGCCACCCCCGCGGAGCCACCACCCCCTCCGGAAGCTGATCGGCCTCCGCCCGGGTCTCCTGCAAACACACCACGTCCGCCTCCGTGGCGGACAACCACGACCCGAACCCCGGATCCTTCTTCGCGGCCGCCCGCAACCCGTTGACGTTGACGCTGGACACAACAAAACTCGACTGGTTCACGCCCCACAGCGTAGCCACCCCCACCCCCCACACCGGCCCCTCAACCCGCGTCACCCACCTCCTCCCGCGCCAACCGCCGCAACACCCCATACGTCCGGTTCGACCCCGCCGCCTCACGCTGCGCCCGCGCCGTCACCTCGATGTAGGCCTGCGACGACGTCACCGACGCATGCCCCAACAGATGCATGATCTCGGTGACCGACGCACCGTCCTCCGCCAACCGCGTCGCGAACGTGTGCCGCAACGCGTGCACCAACGTCCCCCGCGCCACCCGATCGTTCACCCCCGCGTGCCGATAACACTGCTTCACCAGGTACTGCAACCCGCCCCGACGCAACCCCTCACCCCGGTTGTCCACCAACAACGGATCAGCCCCCCGCACCGGAGCGTCGAACCGCACCCGACGCGACTCCAGGTAGGCCTCCAACAACGCCTCCAACGGCACCTCGATGGGCAGCACACGCTCACCACCGCCCTTGCCCACCACCCGGATCCGCCGCTCACCCGGCCGACCACCCAACGACTCCACCCGCAACGACAACATCTCCGCCGACCGCATCCCCGTCAGCAACGCCAACGCCAACACCGCCAGATCCCGCTCCGGCCACGGATCACGCGCACGCCGTGCCCCCCGCGCCAACGCCTCCAACAACCGCTCCGGAGTGTCCTCACCCATCAACGGCTTGGGCCCCGAAGGCCTCACCCGAGGCCGGGGGACCGCCGACATCGGATTCCCCGCCACCACCCGCTCCGACACCCAGAACGCGAAGAACCCGTTCCACGTCGACCACGCCCGCAACACACTGGAGGCCGCCCGCTCCTCAGCGAAGTCCGCGAACGCCTCCCGCAACACCCCCGCCTCCAACTCGGCCAACCCCACCCCGCCCGGATCACGCCCCAACGCCCGCCCCACACACCCCAGCACCCCCACCAGGTCACGCCGGTAGGCCGCCACCGTGTGCGGCGAGGGCTTGGCGGCCCGCCGCGCCACCAGATACCGCTCGATCGCCCGCTCCACCGACACCGCATCACCACTCATGCCCCCAGCATTCCCGATCCCGGCCCCCACCGCGCCCCCAGACCCACCCCGGCCACCGAAGCCCACCACCCCGCGGGGGAGGGGACGCCGCAGTAACGTACGCCCATGACCCTCCTCATCGTCGGCGCCACCGGCCACCTGGGCTCCCAACTCCTCACCCAGGCCACCCGCACCGGCCACACCGTCACCGCCACCCACCACCGGCGCCCACCGACCAACCACCACCCCCACGTCCACTGGACACCCCTGGACCTGCGCTCCCACCACCAGGTCCACACCCTCGTCACCACCCTCGAACCCACCGCCATCATCAACACCGCCTCCCGACAACAGGACTGGCCCACCACGGCCCAGGGCCCCGCCCACCTCGCCCGAGCCGCCGCCACCACCGGCGCCCACCTCGTCCACGTCTCCAGCGACGCCGTCTTCTCCGGCCGCGCCCCCAGCTACGACGAAACCGCCCACCCCGACCCCCTCACCCCCTACGGAGCCGCCAAGGCCGCGGCCGAAACCGCCGTCACCGCCCTGCACCCCACCGCCGCCATCGCCCGCACCTCCCTGATCCTCGGCGACGACTCACCCCACGAACACCGCGTCCGCGACCTGGCCACCGGCGCCGCCACGGGCGCCCTGTTCACCGACGACCTCCGCTGCCCCGTCCACGTCCACGACCTCGCCGCCGCCCTACTGGAGCTCACCGCCCCCACCCACACCGGCATCCACCACCTGGCCGGCCCCGACGCCCTGAGCCGCCACGAACTGGGGGTCCTCATCGCACGCCACCGGGGCCTGCCCACCGCCCTGCCGCGCGCACGCCGCGCCGAGGTCGGACCACCCGGACCGCTCGAACTCCGCCTGGACTCCACCCGCACCCAACGGCGCATCACCACCACCCTGCGCGGCGCCCGCGACTTCCTCACCTGACCGGCTCCGCACCCTCCAGGACCAGCGCCTGTGCCTGTACCGACCCCGGCGATCGTCCACGAGGACCGGGTGCCCGCCCAACGTCCCGGCCACCGACGACGGGCGCCCCACCGGCGTCCTGGACTGGAGCCTCCGCACCACCGTGGGAGATCGTCTGTGGGACACCGTCGGCCGGGCCGGTGGGCGGGGGAGGGCGGGGAGGACCGGTGGCGGGACGTCGTCGCCGGGCCGCGTACGGGGTGGGTGGCGGCGGCCAACGCCCACGCGGAGGTGGGGAGGGTGTCCACTTCTGCTGATGTGTACGTACGTCCAAACGACCTGACGTGCGCACCGCACGAGGGTGAGAGCGTCGACGTCGGGGGAGTGGCACCCCGTTGTCCCTAGCTGACCTGCGAAGATTCCAGCCTTCGGAATGCCCTTGGCGCTGGAGGGTGCAGGCCCGGGACGCAGAACAGGGGAGTGGTGGCGGATGTGTACGGGCGTTCAAGGGTCGACTGACGCACCCCACCAGGGGAACAGGTGTTCGATGGAGAGTCCGCCCCGCCGAGGGTGATGCCCACCGGAGGGAGCGGGGTGCAGAAACCGACACGGAGCATACCGCAAGTCATTTCGGTCATGTGTCGCCAAACAACCGCAAAAGGATGCATAACACCGTTTATGCATGAAACATGGAGAGGTCGCCACCCAGAAGGGGCCCTGAAACCGGACCATGCCCACCTGCAAAAACCGCAGGTCAGAGACGCACACCCCTGAGGCAGCGGACGGACCCGTGAGCACCCCCAGTCATGCAGACGACCCCTTGGACGGACACGTGCAGGGGATCGTACTCGGACCGGCACATGAGGGGCTGCCAGGAGCCAGGACAGCAGATCCGATCGGATTCGCAGACCACACCCACGGCAACAGGACCATTGGCCTGGGGATTCTCGGCGACAGCCCAGGCAAGCTCGAACTCGCCGGAGCCGCACCGAGGACGCCGACCGGACGCACCCACGTGCCGACCTGCCGGACGGCCGCCCATGAGGGCGAACACGCACATCAGGAACCTGAAGCGGTCCGAGACGTTCGCTCCACGCACCGAAGAGCGACGTTGTCCACAGGCGACAGCCCCAGGAGTTGCCAGAGCGGGCCCGTGAGGAGCACGCTCGAATTCGGGGGCTTCGGGCTCCGCCAGCGGACGCTCACAGCGCCCCCGAATCGACGCTAACCCGAGAACGCCCACGCCCGCCAGTGCACACGAGCCTCCTGTGGACAACACGTCCCGCCGCAGCGACGCCGCACAGCCCAGCACCCGCCAACGAGCCTTCGCGATCTCCGCACCCAGGCACCCGAAGGCTCCCGGCTGCCCGATCCACCCTCGGCACCGGTTCCCGGCGGCCAGCCAGGGCCCGGAGGCGCCTTCCAGGACCCCCAGAACCCGCTCAGGGCGCGAGAACCCCTTCCCCACAGGCATTCCCACACCGCCGATAATGCACATTATGTCAAGTAGAGTGCTCGGAGGGCTCCCCGCAACCACCAACACCCCCCGTCCCACCTAAGAAACGGGCAGATCCGCCCAGGCGCCCCACACCCCGCCCCACACCCCGCCCCACACCCCGCCCGAGGCCCCCAACCAAGCCCCCGCCCATCACACCGCCACGGGCCACCAACGCCCGCTTCCCACCCCACCACCAACATCACGCACCGTCACCCCGGGCACACGACGACCCCATCCACACCGCACCCCGACCACGCACAGCCACCCCCACGCCCCATCACCCACCGCACACACCACCTCACGAAGCGCCCGCGCCCAGCCGACCATCACCGGGCCCCGGCCCTCAGCCCCCGGCACGGCCGAACCCGGACTCCCCCACACCAACACACCGGCCGCGCCCATCCACGAGGCACCCCACACCGCTCACAGCACATCCCTCACCAACACCTGCGCATCCTCGCCCTCCACCGCCCGCACCTGCTCGGCCAACCCCACCATGTCCAGGTCGGGCATCTCCATCCTCGGAGTCCCGTCCTTCTCGGTGGGCACATTCGCCACCAGGTACGCCACGAGCCCTTCCTCGACCTCCACCCACGCGCTCATCCGCGGCACCGGGCGGTCGGATCCGTCGTACACCGTCACCGACCCGTGCCGCTCACACGAGTCCCCCTCTCCGTCCGCGCAGCCCATCCGCGCCGGAACTCCCGACTCCCCCGCGTCCTCCACGAGGGTTTGCACCTTCAACTGAAACCCCTTCTCACCCACCACCCCGCGCGCGGGTACGTAGGCGATCTCCACCGGAACCTCGTCGTCGTCCCGTACATAGACCGACACCGGCTCCCACCCCGGAGCCTCCAACACCGCGACCGGATGCCCCAGCGCGGCCACCTCACCAGAGAGCTCCTGGTTCTGACGTACGTCCTCGACACGCTTCTGACCCCAGGACACCCCCAACACGACGGAACACAACGCCATCACCACACCCACAGCGAGCACCGACCGTGCACGCCCAGGCCGCAACGACCACACCACCGCCGCGCCCGCCAACGCCGACACCAGGCTTCCCAACACCACCCCCACCAGGGAGAACCGCTCCGCCACCACCCACTCCAACCGCAGGTACCCCACCCACAGCACTCCCACCACAGCCACGCACACCACCAGTGGAAGCTCCCACGGCCGCACCGACCCCCGGCGCCACATCCACGCCCCGAACCCGTACACCGATCCCATCGACAACACCAGACCCACCAGGAACAGAAACGCGGTCAGCCCGTCGTCGCTGTCACCGAACGCACCCAGCAGTACCGTGAACGGCACCACCAGCGACAGCAGCGGGGCCAACCACAGCACCCACCCCAAACCCACCAACTCCGGCGCGCCCTCACCGGGCACCGCCTCCTCACCCACCGCACCGGGTCCGACGGGGTCCGGGTCCGGCACGTTGCCCTGGTCTCCGGGATCGGTACTCAACAGCGGTTCTCCTCACGACTGGGGGACGTCCCTGGGTCCGATGCCCCACCCGGGCCCAAGGTTCACGGACGACTCCCCCGCCCGCGTCCGCACGCCTACACTCGAAGACGCACCCCAGAACCCGCGTGCCCCACCCGCCCCCGGGGCACCACCACGAGCTTTGGCAGGTCATGGACGACAGCCACCACCCCCACCCCTCACCCGGTCACCGGTACCTCGCCACGCTCTCACTGCGCCGCACCCTCACGGCCGCGCGTTCCCTCACGCACGACACCGCCGACACACCCCGGGGCCTGCCACTGCGCCTGCTCGTGCTGGGCATCGCCATCGCCCTGGCCGCCACGACCACCACCCTGTGGCCCCTGGTCCCCTGGCTGCCCTGGTGGGCCCTGGCCCTCACCGCGCCCCTGGCCGCCGCCCCGGCCTTCCTCGCCGGCACCATCGCCATGACACCCTTCCTGGTCTCCACCACCCGAGCCGCCCAGGGAACCCCGACCGGCCACGACTGGGCTCCCCCCACCGCCCTGACCTTCCTGGCCTGCGTCATCCCACTCCTGTCGCCCCTGCCACCGTGGAGCAACACCCTCACCCTGTGGGCGCTGCTCACCACCGCCGCCCTCGTGAGCACCTACCGGGCCCTGCCCGCCCTGGGCCGCGACATCGACCTCGAGCGGGCCCGTTCCGACTGGGACACCCCGGACTGAAACCCGAGGGGCAGCCGACCCCCCGTACCCGACCCGGTCGTCCCTCCGGAACAGTCCGCGTCGCGGTGAGGACCAGCCCCTGTCGACCACCCGCCGGGCCTGCTCCGCGTCACCGCACGCGCCCCCCATCGGCCACTCCCGCATCTCAGCCCCCTCAGAGGTCCTCGTCAGCGGAGAGCCAGCGAAGCCCGTGGGCACCGCCCCCCGCAGCCGCAGCACCATCCCGCACACCCGCGGACGAACCACCCCGCCCGCCCGACACGACAGGGGACACCGGCGGCATCCACACGAACGGTGCTGACGTCCCCCACCCCAGACACCGCGCAGGACGGATCCACACCTCCACCAACACGAAAAGGGGCCCACCCCACAGGGCAGGCCCCACACTCACGCGATCACGGCAGCCGCAACCACCCCGTGCACACCCTCAACCCCGCACCCGACTCCAACCGCTCCAACGCCGCACGCTCCAACCGGGTCCGACGCGGCGCCCGCTCCACCTCCACCCGAGGCATCCCGAACACGAACCGGAACACGTCACCCTCCCCCGGCGAACCCTCGTCGACCAACGTGAACCTGCGCTGGAACCGCACGATGTTGGATTCCTCCCCCAACACCCGCCCCCACCACGGGTCCAACAACCACGACGTACACGTGGCCACCAACGGATCCAACCCCAACTGCTCCCGCGCGAACGGCCCCGCCAGCGCCAACGCCTCACTCACCGCGTCCGGGTCCAACCCACCCGAGGGGATGTGCAGCCGCAGCACAGGGTCACCCGGCGCCAACCCCGCGCCCAGCGCGGCGGCCTCCTCCTCGGAGTACCAACGCACCGGCCCCTGGTCCCCCAACAGCGCCGGCTCCAGCTGGAGACCCCCCACCCAGAACAACCGCCCACGGAACTGCGCCGCCACCCACGCCGCCGTCTCCAGACTCAACCGGCCGAACAACCACCGCGACCGCCGCACCTGCACACCCACGTCAGCCAGGGACGCCACCGTCACCGACCGGTCGATCCCCCGCGAGGCGTGCCGCCGCAGCTGCTCCGGAACCATCGCCGCGAACGCCCACAACGACGCCACCCGCACCCGCGCGTCCTCGGCACCCACCAACGTCGGCCAGGGCCGCCACACCCCCACCGGCAGGTCCGCGTCCGCCCACAACCGCCGGTACATGCACCCGACCAGATACCACAGCTCCTCGGGCCACCCCTCGCCCGGCCACGACGCCTCCAACTCCGCACGGTCGTCGTCGGCCAGGACGAACATGTCCAACACCTCGGCGGCCTCAACCCCCGAGGGAACCCTCAACCCCACCTCCGGCTCCGGCAACGCCTCGCAGGCCTCCAACCACTCCCGCACACCAACGTCGAGCCCGAACCGTTCCACCACACGCGCACTGTCCATGCGCACATCCTGTCGCCCCCACCCACCCCAAGGGAAGAAGCACACCAACCCCAAACACCCCAAAACCACCGAACCGACCCCGGTTCACCCACCCCCGATGAGACCAGACCCACAACACGCCACCGCGTGCGCATAGTGTTGTGGTAACCCACCAAGCAACACCACACCCACCGAAAACGAGGAACACCACCGATGTCCGACCCAGCGCAACTCCTGCGCGACTGGATCGCCACCTACGACACCCCCACCACGTCGGTGGCCCACCTCCTCTGCGACCGCCACGACCCCCACACCATCGCCACCACCGAAATCGGCCCCACCCTCGAACCCACCACCCTCACCTACGGCCAACTCCGCGAACGCTCCCAAACCCTCGCCACCGGACTCGCCCACCACGGCATCCAACCCGGCGACCGCATCGCCACCCTCATCCCCAAGGGCATCGACCTCACCATCACCGCCCTCGCCACCTGGCGCCTCGGCGCGGTCCTCGTCCCCCTCCTCTCCTCCTTCGCCCCCTCAGCCATCACCCAACGCCTCACCGACTCCCGCACCCGCCTCGTCATCTGCGCCGACGAATACCGCACCAAACTCGACCCCACCCCCCACACACCCACCCACCCCACCTGGACCATCGCCACCACCGGACCCCAACCACTCCGCGACGGCGACCACACCCTCACCACCCTCAGCCAACACCCACCACACACCACACCCCACACCACCACCGGCAACGGCGACATCGCCACCGTCTACGTCTCCAACCTCATCGGCCCACCCCGAGGCGTCCGCGTCCCCGCCCGCGCCCTGTCCGCCATGCACGCCTACCACCACTTCGGCCTCGGCGTACACGACGACGACGTCTACTGGAACACCGCCGACCCCGGCTCCGCCTACGGCCTCTACCACGGCCTCATCTCCCCCCTCCTCGCCGGACACAACTCCCTCGCCCTCCGCGCCGGATTCTTCGACCCCGAACTCACCCTCGACGTCCTCGGCCTCCACCAGGTCACCAACTTCGCCTCCGACCCCACCACCTACCGCACCCTCCGCGCCGCCACCAAGACCCTCCCGCCCGAGATCGTCGTCCAACGCCTCGCCAGCGCCGGAGAACCCCTCTCCCCCGACGTCATCGACTGGGCCACCGACCTCTTCGGCATCCCCGTCCGCGACCACTACGGCCAGACCGAACTCGGCTGGTGCGCCGGACTCCCCAACGGCGACCTCCCCGACCCCGCCACCACCGCACCCCCCGGAGCCATCGGCCCCGCCCTCCCCGGCTGGGACATCCGGGTCCTCGAAGCCATCACCGACGAACCCGCCCCCCTGGGCGCCTACGGCCGCATCGCCATCGACCGCGCCCACAGCCCCCTCGACTGGTTCGACGGCTACCTCGGCTACGAGAACACCGCCGACATTCGCTTCTCACCCGAACGCACCTACCACCTCACCGGCGACACCGGCATCATGGACCGCCAGGGCAACCTGCACTTCTCCACCCGCGACAACGGCGCCATCATCACCCGCAGCTACCGCATCGGCCCCACCGAGGTCGAAGCCGTCCTCAACACCCACCCCGCCGTCGACGAAAGCGGCGTCTACGCCATCCCGGACGATCTCGCCGGGCACCTCGTCGGCGCCCGCGTCGTCCTCGCCCCAGGACACACCGGCACACCCGAGCTCGCCGAGGAACTCCGCGAATGGGTCCGCGCCCGCTTCGCCCCCCACGCCGCACCCCACACCGTGGACTTCATCGACGAGCTCCCCCGCACCGCCTCCGGCAAGATGCGCAGAGCCCGCCTACGCTGAACGCCCGGCGCCCCCGCCCGGACCCCCAGGGACCGCACGGCCGGGGGCTCCCCGACGGCGCACCGCAGGAGACCGTGGGCCAGGACACCGGCCACACGGCCACACGCGTCCCCGCGACCGCGGTCAACCAGGGTGAGCCCGACAGCGCGAGGCGCGCCTCACTCGGCCACCCACGCCGTACCCTCCACCAACTCGTCCACCCGGGCCGCCAAAGCCATGTCCTTCTCCGTCACACCGCCCTCGTCGTGCGTACTCAACGCCAACCGCACCGTGTCGTAACGGACGTCGATGTCCGGATGGTGCCCCGCCTGCTCGGCCGCCTGCGCCACCTCGTTCACCAACGCCACCGCCTCCAGGAAACCCACCAACCGCACCGAACGACAGATCACCGCCCCCTCGGAGTCCCACTCCCAACCCGCCAACCGCTCCAACCCGTCACGGATCTCTTCCTCACTCAGAACAGCCATCGCTTCCCCAACTCACTCACTGCGAACTCCGTCCCCGCCCCCTTACCCACACTGCCCCCACCCACAACACGAGAAGGCCCCGCCCAGAACGGGCGCAGGGGGCAGTTCCGGGCCGGGTGACCGGGCCGGGTGAGCCGTGGGGCTCGATCCGGGTTCACCGTTGGCGGTTCGAGCGCCGAGCACGGTTCACGGACGGCCCGTTCCCCTCCGTGGGTGATCCCTGACCGAGGGTGCCGGTTTCGGTGCCAATCGGTGAGTGGCCGGAACCGGCCGCTCCCCCGCGCGTCACCAACGGGGGACGCCCCCTACGCCGAGCGGCCTCCCCCGGGACGCGCCGGACACGGCGAACCCCGGGTTGTTCGGTGCGGCGTGAGCCGCTCCTTTGTGGTGTTGGTGTTGCTTTTCCCTGAAAGGACGCGGCACCTTTACGACGTAGATTTATAGAGATCGTGACGACACGCCTCTGGTAGCCCCGCGAGATGACCTGGGTCCTTACCGTCACATCCGTATCCGGCCACCCCGCAAACCTTGCAAATCCCCCCTCAGAGCGGTTAGCTCTGGGAAACCCCACCCCCTCTCCCCCACAGGCTGACCCCCGCAGCCACGCGCGCCCCTCCCCCCGGAAGCGAGCCCATGCCCATCGAGAAGCGCTCCTCGCTTCGCGCCCGCATGGTCAGCCTGGTGCTCATCCCCAGCACCGCCCTGCTGGCCCTGTGGGCGGTCCTCAGCACCGTCCTGGCCACCGACATCCGGGACCTGAACGCCACCACGGCCTTCATCGACGAGGTCGGCCAGCCCGTCGTGGACGTGGTCACCCACCTCCAGTGGGAGCGGCGCGCCACCATGGCCACCACCCACCGGCCCACGCGCGGCGCCCTGGACCAGCTCGACGCCGCCCGGGACGCCACCGACCGGAGCGCCCGCGACCTCGACCGGGCCCTGAGCCGGTACGGCCGCGGTGACCTGCCCCGCGAGGTCCTCGCCCTCCAGGGCCAGCTCAACCTCCTGGAACGCCACCGCACCGAGGTGGTCGACGACCTGGAACCCGAGGTGGACGCCCTGGAGGTGGCCGCCCAGCCCTACCACCGCATGATCGAGTCGGGACTGGAGATCTGGGACGCCCAGGTCGACCGGACCGACGTCGCCCTCTCCCCCCACCTGCGCTCCCTCACGTCCCTGCTGCGCTCACGCGAGTACCTCAGCCAGCAGGACGCCGTCCTGACCCACTCCGTCGCCACCGGCTCCTTCACCGCCCAGGCCCACACCCGGTTCGCGTCCGCCGCGGGCGCCCAGCGCCACACCTGGACCCAGGTGGAGCCCGCCACCGGCAGCCAGCGCAGCCAGGACTACACCGAGCTCAACGGCTCCTCCCAGAAGCGTTCCGTGTACAGCCTCCAGGACATCGTCATCGGCAACCCCGGCGGACCCGACGCCCGCGTACCGGTCGACCCCCATAGCTGGAGCGACGCCGCCGGAGACCTGGAGGAGCGCCTGCGCGCGGTCGAGCGCACACGGATGGCGCAGATCGTCGAGACGGGCCACGCCCACTCCCGTGACCTGCTCCTGAGCGTGCTGCTCATGAGTGTCCTCGCCCTGGCGGTGGCCCTGGCCTCGGTCGTGGTGGCGGTGACCGGTTCGCAGCGCCTGGGGCGCAGGCTCCAGGACCTGCGCACGCACACCCTGCACCACGCCCGGTTCCGGCTGCCACAGGTGACCGCGCGGCTGCGCGCGGGCGAGAGCGTGGACGTGGACGCGGAGGCGCCCCGCCTGAAGGGTGGGCGCCGTGACGAGCTCGGGCAGGTGGCCGAGGCGTTCGACGACGCGCAACGGGCCGCGGTGGTGGCGGCGGTGGAGGAGGCGCAGGTCCGGGCGGGGGTGCGCAACGTGTTCCGGAACATCACGCGGCGGACGCAGTCGTTGGTGCACCGTCAGCTGTCGCTGTTGGACCGGTTGGAGCGGACCGAGACCGACCCCAAGGTGTTGGAGTCCCTGTTCCGGATCGACCACTTCAGCACGCAGATGCGCCGCAACGCCGAGAACCTGATGCTGCTCAGCGGTGACCGGCCCTCCCGTCCTGGGGGCGGGTCGGTGGGGTTGCACGAGGCGGTGCGGGCCGCGGCCGGTGAGATCGAGGACTACGCCCGGGTGCGGGTGCTGGCGCTGCCCCGGGTGTCGTTGCCCGGTGAGGCGGGGTCGGATCTGGTGCGGTTGGTCGCGGAGCTGTTGGAGAACGCGGCGTCGTTCTCGCCCCCGGGGACGGAGGTGTCCGTGAGCGGTCGGACGCTGGAGGGCGGCGACTGTCTGGTCGAGGTCGAGGACGAGGGGTTGGGCATGACCGTCGGCCAGCTGGAGTCCGCCAACGCGTTGCTGGCCGAGCCGCCCCGGTTCGATCTGGCGCGGATGCGGGAGGACTCCCAGCTGGGGTTGTTCGTGGTGGCGACCATCGCGTCGCGGCACGGGTTCGTGGTCGAGCTGCGGGCCTCGCCGTACCAGGGCACGCGGGCGCAGGTTCGTCTCCCGGAGCGGGTGCTGGTGGCGCGCGAGGGCCCGACGGGGCCCCTGCGCCGCGCGGATCTGGTGGGTCCGAGGAGCGGTGGGGACGCCGTGGCGGACGGGGAACCTCCCTCCCCCGGACCGGTCTCCGTGGTGCCGAACGTCGGCGCTCCGGCGCTGGACCGGCGGGTGCGCCCCGGGAACGACGGCGGCCTCGGCGGTGAGGACGGGCGGGAGGGAGCGGGTGGGCCGGTCCCCTCCTCCACCGCGGGTGGGACCTACATGGGGTTGCCCGTGCGTCAGCGCCGACGGGCGGCCCCTCCCCCGGCCCCGGGTGTGGCCGAGGTCGGGAGCGGCGACGAGGCCGGTTCCGGGGCTCCCGAGGTCACCGGGGGGCAGCGGTCGCTGTCGGAGATCAGGTCGATGATGAGCTCCTTCCAGGCCGGTACGGAACGCGGTCGCGCGGAGTCCTCCGGTGCTGGGTTGGCGGAGGGTGCGCCCGAGCAGGGGACGCGCCACGGTGAGAGTGCGGAAGGGTGATGTCGGTGTCGGCTGGGACCACGGCTGAGGGTCGGAACGGCGTGGACGGGGCGTCCGCGGGGCAGAGGCTGGACTGGTTGATGGGCGACCTGGTGGAGCGGGTGGCGGGGGCGCGGCAGGCGCTGCTGTTGTCGGCGGACGGGTTGCCGTTGTCGTGTTCGGCGGGTGTGGGGCGTGAGGAGGGTGAGCGGCTGGCGGCGATCGCGTCGGGGTTCGCGAGCCTGGCGCGGGGCGCGCGTGCGCAGGTGGGCGCGGCCGAGGTGCGCCAGTGCGTGGTGGAGATGGACAACGTGTTCTTCTTCGTGCTGCCCGCCGGGCAGGGGGCTCAGCTGGCGTTGGTGGCCGACGCCTCGTGCGACATGGGGCAGGCGGCCTTCGAGGTGAACCGTCTGGTGCGGCAGGTGGGGCCGTACCTGTCGGCGTTGCCCCGGAGGCGGGGAGGTGAGGGATGAGTCCGGGGCCTGCGGAGGAGGGGTGGTCGGCCGAGTCGAGTCTGATTCGCCCGTACTCGTTGACGGGGGGTCGCACGCGTCCCTCGCGGTCGGACTTCTCGATGACTTCGCAGGTGGTGGCGGTTCCGTCGGTGGAGCGGCGGGAGGTGGACCCGGAGTTGGAGCTGATCCTGTCGCTGTGTGCGCGGCCGGTGTCGGTGGCGGAGGTGGCTTCGCGTTCGGGGTTCGCGTTGGGGGTGTTGCGGGTTCTGTTGGCGGATCTGTTGGATCAGGGTCTGGTGGTGGTGCACACCTCGGACTGGGAGAGGCAGCGGCCGGACGCGCGGACGTTGCGTTCCGTGCTGGAACGCATCCGGGAGTTGTGAGGTGTTGATGGAGGGCTCGGTGGCCCAGGGTGGTCCCGTTCCGGACACGTTGAAGATCGTGGTCGCGGGTGGTTTCGGGGCGGGCAAGACGACGCTGGTCTCGGCGTTGAGTGAGGTGGAGTCGTTGCACACCGAGGAGGTGATGACCTCCGAGAGCGTGGGTGTGGACGATCTGGACGGTGTGGAGGGCAAGACCACGACGACGGTGGCGTTGGACTTCGGTCGGATCACGTTGGACGGGTCGACGGTGGTGTACCTGTTCGGGACGCCGGGTCAGCGGCGGTTCTCGTTCATGTGGGAGGAGTTGGCGCAGGGGGCGTTGGGTGCGGTGGTGCTGACGGACACGCGCCGGTTGGCCGACTCCTTCGACGCGATCGACTTCTTCGAGTCGCGTGGGGTGCCGTTCGTGGTGGCGGTGAACTGTTTCGACGGTCAGCGCACGCACCGCGCGGAGGACGTGCGGGTGGCGTTGGACGTGGCCGACGGTGTTCCGGTGCTGCTGTGTGACGCCCGTGACCGGGAGTCGGTCAAGGAGGTCGTGGTGGAGCTGGTGTCGTTGGTGTTGCGTCTGGAGTTGTCGGGGGCCTAGCCGGGTGGCGGGGGCTTCGGCCCCCGCCACCCGGGTGGTGCTCCCGCGCGGTGTCCTTCGACTTGGATCTTCAAGTCAGGGGTTGAGGGTTTTGGTGTTCAGCCCCCGGGGATGGAGCCAAGAAGTCCCAAATGCACCGAATATCCGCATCAGGTGTTCAGGGCGCGCCGGAGGTCGTCCAGGTGCTCCGCGACCGGGCCCAGGGTGAGCATGCCGGTCTGGGCCCCCGCCCCCTCCGCGACGGCCGGGGTGAGCGCCCTCAGGGCCCTCCGCATGGCGGGCCGGTCCCCCAGTGCGACCGCGGCCCGGGCCACCAGCGCCCACCTGGCCTCCAGCAGGAGGTCGCGCGGCGACTCCGGCAGGCGCGCGAGCGCGGCGGCGGCCTCGTCGTACCGGTGACGGGCGAGCAGCACGTGAGGGCGCACCCAGGGTGCGTGGGGTCCGTAGTCGACACCCGCGTCCGTGGGGGCGGGCAGACCGTGCCGCAGACGCAGACACAACCGAGCCAGCGGTTCCCACCCGTGTTCGAGGCCCGGCATGCCCGAACCCCGCAGCGCGGACGCGGCGTCACGCAGGGCACCGGACGCGCTCTCGAAGGGGACATCGGGGTCGGCGGCGGCGCGCAACGCCCGGTACCAGCGCACGAAGACCCCGGTCAGCGGGCGTTCGTGCCGCTCCCCCAGCTCCCACGCGGTGTGGGCGTGGTGGTCCGCCCCCGTCCAGTCGGACAGCGCGGCGAGGGACTGCACCCGGATCAGGTGGCCCAGGATCCGGAAGGTGACCAGGTCGTGCCGGGTGGCCAGGGTGACGAGCTCGGCGCCCAGGGCGTCGCGCTCGAGTGCCAGTCCGGTCCGGTGGAAGGTCTGCATGTAGCGGGCGTTCAGGGCGAAGGCCAACAGGGTGGGCTCGCCCAGGTCCCGGGCGAGCCGCTCGGCCTCGGCGGCCGCCTCGGGCCCGCGGGAACCACGGGTGCCGCGTGACTCCAGCGCGACGGTGGCCGACAGTCGGGCGCGGGCGCCGTCGTGTCCGGTGTCGGGCAGCGCCGCCAGGGTGCGTTCGGCGGCGGCGACCACCCGGGCGGACTGTTCGGGGTCGTCCACCCGCGTCCAGTTGGCGGGGACGTCGTAGGCGCCGATCACCCTCGCGGTCAGGAGGGGGTCTCCGAGCTCCTCGGCGGCGGTGACGGCGGCCAGGCGCTGCGCTCGGGCGCTCTGGAGTCCTTCGGGGCCGGTGACGGCGAGGTCCCGCAGCAGGTTGACGGTGGATTCGAGCCGACCCCGCACGCCGGGGGTGACGCGCTGGTAGGCGTCGGCCGCCCGGTTCCACAGCTGGTCGCCGGGGGCGGAGCCCGCGTCGGGGTGCGGCCCTCCGGGGGGATCGGGTTCGAGGACGGCGTCCTGGCGCAGGATGTCCTGTTCCAGACGGCGCAGGGCGGGGCCGGGGTCCACGCCCAGAGTCTCCACCAGCAGGGTGCGGGCCCGGCGGAGCACGGCGAGGGCGTCCCCCTGGCGTCCGGTGCGGTACAGGGCCAGGGCGAGCAGACGCCAGGCGTCCTCCCGCCAGGGGTGTTCGGCCACGTGGGCGTCCAGGTCGGGGACGGCCTGGGCCGCCCGGCCGAGGTCGAGCCGGACCCGGGCGAGGTGTTCGAGGGCGCCCAGCCGCAGTTCGGCCAGGCGGGCGCGTTCGGTGCGGGCCCAGGGGGCTTCGGGGAAGTCGGCGTAGGCGGGCCCGCGCCAGGGCTCCAGGGCCTGCTGGAGGAGTGTCAGGGCCGGTTCGGGCGGGAGGGTGGCGGCGCGGCGGAGGCGGTCCTCGAACAGCCAGGCGTCGACGGTGTCCGGGGCGGCGTCCAAGGCGTAGCCGGGACCCCGGGTGGTCAGCAGGGCGGCGGGGGCGCGTGGTGGGCGGTCGGGTTCCAGGGAGCGGCGGAGCGCGGCGACGAAGGTGCGCACGGCGCTGGTGGCACCGGCGGGCGGGGCGCCCTCCCACAGGTCGTCGACGAGGAGTTCGACGGGTACGACGCGTCGTCGGGCGACGATCAGCCGGGCCAGGACCGCGCGATGACGTGGTCCGCGCAGGGCGAGCTCGTCTCCGGCCCCGTCCCAGGCGGTGACGGGGCCGAGTACCCCGAAGCTGACCCGCACCGGTGTGCCTCCCCCGTCGGTCGTGTGGTCCGAGGTCAACGTACCGCCTGGTCACCGATGCGGCGGCCCCGTGCCGTCCGGAGCCCGGGGCGTTCACTCATCCGTTACTCATCGGTGGGCGACAGGCTGGGTGGGTTCCCGAAAACGAGTGAGAGGTTGACCCATGGCTCCGGTCATCGAGGGATTCGAGTACGAGCGGGTGCGGGTGGCCCCCGAGGTGTCGTTGAACGCGGCGGTCGGGGGGTCGGGGCCGCCCCTGGTGCTGCTGCACGGGTTCCCGCAGACCCACCTGATGTGGCGGCACGTGGCCGCCGACCTGGCGGCCGACCACACGGTGATCTGCCCCGACCTGCGCGGCTACGGCGACAGCGACAAGCCCGAGGCGACCGGGCCCGAGGTGTACTCCAAGCGGACCATGGGCGCGGACGTGGTCGAGCTGGCCCGGGCCCTGGGGCACGAGCGGTTCGCGCTGGCCGGGCACGACCGCGGGGCGCTGGTGGCCGTACGCACGGGCCTGGACCACCCCGGGACGGTCACGCACCTGGCCAGCCTGGACGTGCTGCCGACCCTGGACATGTGGGAGGCGCTGCACGGGGTGCGCGGCGCGGTCGGCTTCCACCTGTACCTGATGGCCCAGCCGCCGGGGCTGCCCGAGCGGATGATCGCCGCCAGCGCGGAGGAGTTCTTCGGGTACTTCCTGGACGCGTGGGCCACCGAGCCGGGGGCCGTCCCCGAGGAGGTGCGCCGCGCCTACCTGGACGCCAGCGCGGGGGCGGTGGACTCGATCGTGGCCGACTACCGCGCCTCAGCCGGGATCGACGTCGAGCACGACGAGGCCGACCGGGCCGCCGGGCGGCGCCTGGAGATGCCGGTGACGGTGCTCCAGCAGGACTGGGGCGCGGCCCTGGGGTACGACGCCGCCGCGCTGTGGGGGGCGTGGGCCGACGACCTGCGGCACACGACGGTGGACAGCGGGCACTTCATGGCCGAACAGGACCCGGCCGGGGTGGTGGCTGAGCTGCGGAGCCTGCTGAAGCGCTGAACGGACGCGGTCCCGGGGCGGGTGAGGGGTCCCGGCCCCTCACCCGGCGGCGGAGGGCCCCCGGGCTGCCCGCTCAGTGGTGGTCGCGGGCCTTCCCCCGGCGGTCGACCGGGACGATCATCGGCGTGTGGGTCTCGGGGTCGGGGATGATCCGCACCGGCAGCCCGAACACCTTCTCCACCAGGTCGGCGGTGACCACCGTCGCGGGATCCCCCTCGGCCACGATCTCACCGTCCTTCATCACGATCAGGTGCGTGGCGTAGCGGCAGGCGTGGTTGAGGTCGTGCAGGACCGCGACCAGGGTGTGCCCCTGCTCGGCGTGCAGGTCGGCGCACAGGTCGAGCATGTCCATCTGGTGGGCGATGTCCAGGTACGTGGTGGGTTCGTCCAGCAGCAGCAACGGCGTCTGCTGGGCCAGGACCATGGCCAGCCACACCCGCTGGCGCTGACCGCCGGAGAGTTCGTCCACGGACCGGTCGGCCAGCGCGCCGACCCCGGTGGCGGCCATCGCCTCGGTGACCACGGCCTCGTCCTGCGCCGACCACTGACGCAGGAAGCTCTGGTGCGGGAAGCGGCCCCGGGCCACGAGGTCGGCCACACCGATACCGTCCGGGGCGATGGACGACTGCGGCAGCAGGCCCAGACGGCGCGCGACCTCCTTGGCCGGGTAGGAGCTGATCACCTGCCCGTCCAGGAGCACGTTGCCCTGCGCGGGCCTGAGCGTGCGCGACAGGGCCCGCAGCAGCGTGGACTTGCCGCACGCGTTGGGTCCGACGATGACCGTGAAGGAGTTGTCGGGGATGCGCACGGCCAGGTCGCGGGAGATGACGCGCTGGTCGTAGGACAGGGTGAGGTCCTGGCCCGAGAGGCGGTTGCTGGCGTCGTCGGTCATCGTTCTCTTTCGGGTGGGGCTGGGCGGTGGCTGCTCGGAACAGGATGCGGTGCGCGGCCGGTCAGGCCCGGCCGCCGCGCCATTCGGTGTAGAGCAGCCAGATGAGGTAGCTGCCGCCGATGACGGCGGTGACGACACCCACGGGCAACTGGGTGGGGGCCATCAGGCGCATGGCGACGAGGTCAGCCAGGACCAGCAGCGCGGCGCCCATCAGGGCGGCCCCGACCAGGGTGGTGCCGCCGGTACGGGTCAGGCGCCGGGCCAGCTGGGGCGCGGCCAGGGCCACGAACCCGATGGGTCCGGCGACGGCGATGGCCGCGCCGGTCAGGGCGCTGGCGGCGGCCAGGGCGATGATCTGGGTGGACTGCGCGTTCACGCCCAGTCCCCGGGCGGTGTCCTCGCCCAGTTCCAGGAAGCGTAGGCGCTGTCCGACGGCGAAGATGATCGGGGCGAGCACGACCAGGCCGATCCACACCGCCGCCGTCTCGCTCCACCCCCGGCCGTTGAGGCTGCCGATCATCCAGATCTGCGCGCCCAGGGCGTCGGTGAGGTCGGCGCGGGTCATGAGGTAGTCGCGCACCGAGGCGAGCATGGCGCTGATGCCGATGCCAACCAGGACCAGCCGGTACCCCTGGACCCCGTTCTTCATGGCCAGCAGGTAGACCACCCCGGCGGTGATCAGCCCGCCCGCGATCGCCCCCAGGGAGACCACCAGCCGACCGGCGCCCAGGATGAGGATGGCGGCCACGGCACCGGTGGCGGCTCCGGAGGTGAACCCGATGATGTCGGGGCTGCCCAGCGCGTTGCGGGACAGGCTCTGGAAGACGGCTCCGGCGATGCCCAGGGCGGCGCCCACACCGATCGCGGTCAGGGCCCGGGGCAGGCGCACACCCTGCACGAAGAACACGTCCAGGCGCTCACCGTACCCCAGGAGGGCGCCGGGCACCGCCGAGAGCGGGATCTCGTAGTCACCGACCGCGACCGACACCACCAGGGTCGCCAGGGTGACGGCGATCAGCGCCAGGCTGATCACGAGGGTGCGCGGGCGCACCAGGAGGGAGATCCGGCCGCCGCGCGAGCGCCAGGCGCGGGTCCCGCGCGGGGTGAGGCGCGCGGACGCGGTCTGCGGTCGGGATGTCAGGGTGTCACTCACAGCTGGGCCATCTTTCTGCTGCGGACCAGGGCGATGAACAGGGGCGCCCCGACGAGTGCGGTGATGATGCCGACCTCGAGTTCGGAGCTGGGCAGGATGACGCGTCCCACGGTGTCGGCGGCGGTGAGCAGGATGGCGCCCAGGACCGCCGCGTAGGGCAGGAGCCAGCGCTGGTCGGGGCCGGTGATCACACGGGCGGCGTGGGGGATGATCAGGCCCACGAACCAGATGGGTCCGGCGGCGGCGGTGGCGGCGCCGCACAGCAGGATGACGCCCACGGCGGTGCCGGCCCGGATCAGGGGGATCTTGGCACCCAGGGTGGCGGCCAGGTCGTCTCCCAGGGCCATGGCGTTCAGCGAGGGGCCCAGGGCCAGGGTGACCAGGATGCCGACGACCAGGAAGGGGGCGACCTGGAGGAAGAGGTCGAGGTCGCGTCCGGTCAGCGATCCGACCTGCCAGAACCGGATGCGGTCGAACACGAAGTCGTTGAGGACGATGACGCCGTAGATGATGCCCTGGAGGACGGCGGCCAGCGCCGTCCCGGCCAGGGCCAGGCGCACGGGGGTGGCGCTGGCGCGACCGCGTGACCCCAGGGCGTAGACGGCGATCGCCGCCAGGGCCGCGCCGAGGAAGGCGGGCCAGACCAGGGCGGAGCCGCTGGCGCCGAACACGAAGACGGCCACGACCACGGCCGCGGCGGCACCGGAGTTGATGCCGAGGATGCCGGGTTCGGCCAGGGGGTTGCGGGTCAGGGCCTGCATCAGGGCCCCGGCGAGGCCGAGGGCGGCGCCGACGAAGATCCCGATGATCGTCCGGGGAACCCGCAGGGTGCGGATCACGTCGTGGTCGTAGGAGCCGTCGTAGGAGGTCAGGGCGGCCCACACGTCGGCGGCGGGGATGGGTTTGGCCCCGACGGTGACGCTGAGGAGCGCGCACAGGGCGAGGACGCCCAGGGCGACCAGGAGGCCGATGGGGCGAATGACGCGTCTGGTGAGGGTGGGGCGCGTTGGTGCGGTCGCGCGCAGGGCCACGGGTTCCCCGTTCGTCTTACTGGGTGCTGGTGGGTGGTGATGAGGCTCGCCCGTGGTGGAACCGGCGGAGCGTCGCGGAGGTCCTGGTCGGAATCGGCCAAAACCCACCCGGACAGGTTAGCCTTACCTACCTCACGTTCGCACGGAAGGGTCCCCTCAGATGCCCGAACTCACACGCCCGCTACGTCCCTTGAGCGTGTTCGCCCTCGTCGGGACCCTGGCCCTGACCGCCTGCGGCACCGACGGCGGTAGCCCCGGCGGGGGCGGGGACACCCGGACGGTCGAGGGAGCCAACGGCACCGTGGAGATCCCCGACTCCCCCGAGCGGATCGCCGTGCTCTGGCGCCCCACCCTCGCGGCCCTCACCCTGCTGGGCCACGACGCGGTCGGCACCATGGGCACCCCCGGAGAGGCCGACCAGGGACTCGCTCCCTTCCTACCCGATGACGTGGACGGCGCCGAACTGACCCTGGTCACGAGTTCACCGGTCGAGGACGACGTCAACATCGAGGAGCTGGCCACGGCGGCGCCCGACCTCATCATCGGGGTGAGCACGCCCAACGGCACCCAGGCCGGGATGCTGGACAACCTGGAGGCGATCGCGCCCACGGTACTGCTGGAGTGGGAGGGCACCGGTTCCTGGCGCGGCCACCTGGAGCAGGTCGCCCGGATCCTGGACGCCGAGGCGGAGTCCGAGGAGGCGGTGGCCGCCTACGACACCGCGATCGAACGGGCCCGCGCCGACCTGGCCGGGGCCGGTGTGGACCCGGCCGGTACCGAGCTGTCCCTGGTGCGGTTGCAGAGCGACACGGAGATCCGCCTGGAGACACCGGAGTCGTTCCCGGGGCAGATCGTGGCGGACCTGGGCTTCGCCCGCCCCGACACCCAGCTGGAGGGCGAGGGCGACACCGACTTCGTCCCGCACAGCTACGAGAACCTCGACCAGGCCGACGGGGACGCGGTGTTCGTCATGGCCGGTTCCGGGTACCCGGACGCCCCCAGAACCTTCTCCGACGGCCTGTGGGCCAACCTGGACGCGGTCGAGGAAGAACGGCTGTACCGGGTGGACCACGACTTCTGGGGCTCGGCCAACTACCACGGCGCCCACCGGATCATCGAGGACGTCACCACGGCCCTGACCGGTGGGACGGACCCGGCGGTGTAGTCCGGGAACGAGGTGGTTCGGTCACCAACCCCGCCAGGACCGCCTCTCCCTCTCCGTCATGACCGCCGGCCCGTCCGGCGAGCCCTGGTTCATCCAGTCCGAGAGGTCGTTGTTGCCGACGAAGAGGTTCGCGACCATGCTCCGCACCTCCTCCGGAGGCAGGCGGAAGGACCACCCGACGTTGTCCTCCAGGGGGACGACCAGGACGGTGCGCTCGGAACCGCCCATGGAGGCCCGGTCGGCGATCACCACCACCTCCTCGCCCGGCTCCTCGTCGTCCTCGTTCTGGCGGACGGTCGCCATCACCTGTTCCGGTGTGGCCCCCGCGAAGGCCGGGTCGTCCACGATCTGCACGTGGGGGACGTGGTCCTCGGGGGTCTCGACCCGGGGGTCGGGGCGGTCCGCGTCCGCCGCGAGCGCGGCCCAGGCGCGGTCGTCGCTGAAGTCGGTGCGCACGAGCAGCCCCGAGTTGTTCTGGGTGATCACGGGCAGGGGTGCGGCGGGCGGCCGGTAGTGGGGTGGACGGGCCGACGTCTCCAGGACATCACCCATCAGGTGGGGTGAGCCGTCCGACCAGTCCTCGTAGGACTCGCCGGGTTCGAGGTCGGCCTCGGCGGCGCCGCGGTCCCTGTGGTGATCCAGGGTGTCCTCGATGCTGGGGCGGTGCGTGACCAGGTAGGTCATGGCCGCCTGGCGGGGCGTGACGCGGAAACGGTGGAGGTCGTCGTCACTGGGGAGAAAGGCCGTGAGCGGGCGCAGGCCGGGATCGCGGGTGGTGCCGCCGTCGGCGATCAGGACCAGGTCGGGAAGCCAGGCGCCCTCACCGTTCAGGGCCTGAAACACCTCCGCGGGGACGACGCCCCGCCAGGCGGGGTCCTGGGCCACGAGCAGGCGCCGGGGGATGGGCCCCTGGGCCGGGGGCAGGGGCTGCCCGGGGACATGGGCGACCATGCCGGGCAGTTCGCCCATACGGACGAGCACGTCGTTCCAGGCCTGGTCGTCGCAGTCGCCACGGATCAGCAGCGCGCCGGGCACACGCCCGGTCTCGTCGTGGGGCGGCGGGGGCGGGGCGGGGAAGTTCACGGGGGGCCTCTTCACGGTCACGGCGTGCGGTCCGTTCCGTTGTACAGGGCGTCACCGACACACCGGCGCCGCCCCGGCTACGCGGGGAGGCGAGGAGGACCCGCTCCCGCTCCGCCGGGTCGGGGACCCCCACATGGCGGCGGCCGCCCGGAACAGGATCCGGGCGGCCGTGGCCGAACGGCCCCGGGGCGTGTCCGGGCGGGAACTCAGGAGAAGACGTCCCAGGCCATGCGGGCGAGCAGGGCGAGCACCACGACGAGCAGCACCGCGCGGACGAACCCCGACCCCCGTTGCAGGGCCATGCGGGCGCCGACCTGGGCGCCCAGGATCGTGCAGACCGCCAATCCCAGGCCGAGCAGCCAGTCCACGTGGCCACCGAGCCCGAAGACCACCAGGGCGCCGATGTTCGTGCACACGTTGACGATCTTGGCCGAGGCCGAGGCCTGGAGGAAGTCCAGGCCGAGCACGGCGGTGAAGGCGACGATCAGGAACACGCCCGTGCCGGGGCCGATGATGCCGTCGTAGAAGCTCACACCGAGCCCCGCCAGGGCCAGGACGGCCAGGATCCGGTTGCGGGTGCGCAGGGCCGGGTCGGGTGAGGTGCCCATGGCGGGTCGGAAGACCACCATCAGGGCCACCCCGGCCAGGACGACCATGATGATCGGCTTGAGCACGTCGGCGGTGAGCGCGGTGGCCAGTGCGGCGCCCAGCCCGGAACCCAGCAGGGCGAGCCCGGCGGTGGGGACCACGACCCGGCGGTCGATCCGCACCTTGCGGGCGTAGGCGATGGCGGCGGAGGTCGTGCCGAAGACGGCGCCGAGCTTGTTGGTGCCCAACAGCGTGGCCAGGGGCGTGTTGGGGGCGGCGACCATGAGGGCGGGGAGCAGCAGCAGGCCCCCTCCTCCGACGACGGCGTCGATCCAGCCCGCGGCGACGGCGGCGAGCAACAGCAGTCCGAGGATTTCGGGGTCCATCACCGGATCTGCGCAGTGTGGGAGTGGCTCATCAGCGGTCTTCCATGACGGGGAACGGGGCGCGAGCCAATCTAGCCACCGGTGTGTACCGTTTTGGTACGGACCCGGCGCGTTGGTCCCCTTACATGGAAACGCCGCAGCAGCCTGACGACGTGGATTCACCCCGGGGCGAAGAGAAGCGGTGACGCCCGGGTTCAGGGAGCGCCACCGCTGCGATACGGGGACCCGAGGGCCCCCGGGCTCAGAACCCCGCGCGGGCGAACCAGTCCCCGGCTTCGGCCAGCACCTCCGGGGTCAGCTGGTGCCCCCCGGGGTGCTCGCGGACCAGGACCTCGGCGCCCCGCTCCCCCAGCTGGGAGGCGAGCAGCCGGGACTGGTCGACGGTGGTGATGGGGTCGGCCACGCCGTTGCCCAGGAACACGCGCGTTCCCGACAGGTCCACCGGCCCGGGTTCACGACCCTGGAGCGGGGCACCGCCCGCGAACAGCGCCGCGCCCACGAACAACCCGGGGTTGAGCAGCAGCAGGCCCGCACCGGTGTTGGCCCCGTTCGAGAAGCCGCTCACCACGATCCGCTCGGGGTCGAGGTCGTAGGCGGCGGTGGCGGCCTCGACGAACCCCGCCAGCTCGGCGGTGCGCTCGATGAGGTCGTCGACGTCGAAGACGCCCTCCCGCAGCCGCCGGAACCAGCGGTTCATGCCGTTCTCGTCGACCTTGCCACGCGGGGAGAGCAGCGCGGCTCCGGGCGCCAGGGCGCGGCCCAGGGGCAGCAGGTCGTGTTCGTCGGCGCCGGTCCCGTGCAGGAGCAACAGGGTCGGCCCGTCCGGAGCGGTGGCCGGCTCGAAGACGTGGACGAAGTCGTCGACCGAGGTCGGGGTCACTGGTCGACCTCCACGCGCGGCAGGCGGGCGGCGATCTGCTCGTGGCTGGGCTCCAGCCACGGCGGCAGCTTCAGCGAGCGGCCCAGTTCCAGGAGCGGTTCGTCGTAGTCGAACCCGGGACCGTCGGTGGCGATCTCCAGCAGCACGCCGCCGGGCTCTCGGAAGTAGATCGAGGTGAAGTACGTGCGGTCGCGGATCTCGGTGACCCCCACGCCGTCGTCCTCCAGGCGCTGGCGCCAGGACTCCTGCACGGGGGTGTCCGGGGCGCGGTAGGCCACGTGGTGGACGGTTCCGGCGGCGACCATGCCGCGCTCGGCCTTCGGGTCGGCCAGGACGTCCACGATCGTGCCGACGCCCTCGCCGGTGTCGTTGGTCCGGAACCGCATCCGGTTGCCGTCCTCGCCGTCCAGGTGGAAGCCGAGCTGGTCACCGAGCATCAGGGCCGTGGCGTCGGCGTCGTGTTCGGTCAGGGTGACGGCGCGGATGCCCCGGATGGCGTGGTCGACGGGGACCGCTCCCCCGTCCCAGGGGTCGGTGTCGTGGTGGTCGGCGCTGGCCGCCAGTTCGATGAGGAGGCCGTCGGGGTCGCGCAGGGTGAGGACGTCCTCCTCGCCGCGTTCGGCGGGGCGGGAGGTGGGGACGTTCAACGCGGCCAGGTGGTCGGCCCACCAGCCCAGGGAGCCCTCGGGCACGGAGAAGGTCGTGGTGGTGGCCTGGCCCGCGCCGATCCTGCCCTTGGGCGCGTCGGGCCAGGGGAAGAAGGTCATGATGGTGCCCGGGTTGCCCGCGCGGTCACCGTAGTAGAAGTGGTAGGTCTCGGGGGCGTCGAAGTTGACCGTCCTCTTGACCATGCGCATGCCCAGCGCGTTCAGGTAGAAGTCGGCGTTGGCCTGGGGGTCGCTCGCGATCGCGGTCACGTGGTGAATCCCCGAGGGGCGCACGTCCATGTCCTTCACCCTTTCTCGTCCGGCTGGCCACAACAAGTTGAATCTTAAACTACTTGCACTCGGCTGTCTCTCCTACCCTTTCCCTCCAAGGGGCGGGTCGTCGCCATCACGGGGCAAAGGAACGTGCGGACACGCCCGCCGCGGAACCGCTCCGACCAGCGCGGACGGGTTCCGGACTCCGGTCCCGTCCCGCGACCGCCGGTGGGGCACATCTCCCCAACCCTCGAATGCGGCGCATTCCGTGACGTTCCGGAGCTGCCCTTCCGGTCCGTGTGCTCCACGGTTACGGTGTCCTCATGAGCACGAGCGACCCCACCCGTATCCTCCCCTCAGGGATCTGCCGCCGCGGACATCACGAGTGGCGCCACGACCCGCCGGGAGGCAGACGTCTGGTGTGCGCCCGTTGCAAGTCCATGAGCATGAACAACTTCGGCGCCCCGTGCCGGAACGACTGCACGGACTGCGAGCGCGTCGCCGTCCAGGCGGTGGGAACTCAGTAGTTCCGGGACCGGATGGCTCCGCAGTTCGAGCACTGCTCGGTCCCGTCGTTCGGCCCCGGAGTCCAGTCGTGATCGCACGTCGGCATTGATCCTCCTCGTTTCCAGGAGGATCTACCCCACCGGAGGGCGTCAGTACGCGGTGGTCTCGCGCACCACGGCGCCGGACAGCAGTTTGTCGCACACGGCCCGCCAGCCGACGTGCCCCTCGACCAGCACGTGCTCCTCCGGCGGCCGGAAGCCGTCGAGCATCCGGTCCAGGTCCGCGTCGGTGAAGCCCGGGAACTCCCGCACCCGGAGGACGGGCATCGCGTACCCCACCTCGCGGCCGCCCCCGGCCAGGTACTCCTCCACGAGGGCGCCCTCCCCCGGACTCGTCCGCTCCGCGATCCGCGCGATCTCCCGAGGGGACCCCTCGATCGCGGTTCCCAGGTCGATCACCGCGCACAGCCGGGCCTCGGGCCCGGTGACGTACACGAACCACTGGGCGGGCGCACCGGTGGGGAACCGGCGCCGGAACTCATGGGTCCTTCTGCCGCTCCACATCCGCTCGTACCCCTGGGTGTCGAGGCTCATCACCACCGGCACCGGGGAGAGTTCGGGAAGACCGAACAACGACTCGTGAACCATCGGGCTACCTCACGATCGCAGGGACGAGTGGGGCCACAGTAACCACTCACGCCCCAGCTCGCAGGCGCTTGCCCAAGTTCTCACCTTGGCAGAGGCCACGGTCCGACACCTCGGATGGCCCGGAACCCACCTCCGTGGAGGGGCGCGGCCGGGCGGTGGTGGATGATGCTGGTGGCACGAACCCGTCGTACAGGAGAGCACCTTGGGCCAGAACGCGTACTTCGTTCGGGTGGACACGGACCGGTACCTGCCCACCGAACACGTCAGTGGCGCCTGGAACACCACAGAACAGCACTTCAGCCCCCTGGGCGGGCTGATCACGCACGTGATCGAGGCGCACTCGGCGGGGAGGGGGCTGCTGCTCTCGCGGATCTCCTTCGACATCCTGGGCAGGCTCCCGATGGTCGAGTGCCGCGTGGAGGTGGAGACCCTGCGGCCGGGGCGCACCATCGAACTGGTGGAGGCCCGCCTCCACGCCGGGGACCGCACGCTGGTGCGGGCCCGGGCCTGGCTCCTCGCCCCGGGGGACACCCGGGAGGTCGCGGGCGGGGCCGCCGCGCCGCTGCCGGACCCGGAGGGCCTCGAACGGCGGCACATGAGCTCGCTCTGGCCGGGCGGCTACATCGCCTCGTTGGACGTCCGGCCGGTCGGGGAGCCCGAGCGCGGCCGTGGGACGGCCTGGCTCACGACCGAGGTGGAGCTCGTCGAGGGTGAGGACGCCGGTCCCGTGGCCTCCTACGTGGCCCTGGTGGACACCGCGAACGGCGTCGCCGTGCGGCAGGCGCCCACGGAGTGGATGTTCCCGAACGTGGACCTCACCGTGCACCTGCACCGCCAGCCGCGGGGCCCCTGGGTGGGCCTGGACACCCGGGTGGTGTTCGGGCCCACCGGTCTGGGGCTGACCAGCACGGTGCTGCACGACCGGCTCGGTGAGGTCGGGACCGCTGAGCAGTGCCTCACGGTGCGCCCCCTGGGCTGACGCGGTGCCGCTCAGGCGTGGTCGGGGGCGGGGAGGCGGCGCAGGCGCAGGGCGATCAGGCCCGCCAGTGCGGTGAGGGTGAGCGCGAGGGCCACGGTGCCGTTCCAGCCGACCGCGTCGTAGACGACGCCGCCGAGCCAGCCGAAGAGGCTGGCGCCCAGGTAGTAGGCGAGCGTGTAGACGGCAGCCGCCTGCGCGCGGCCCCGGTGCGCGTGGGAGCCCACCCAGGCCGAGGCGGTGGCGTGGGCGCAGAAGAAGGCGAAGGTCAGCACGAGCAGGGCCAGCAGGAGCAGGAGCACCGAGGTGGTGAACAGCCCGCCCAGGCCGACGAGCAGGAGCAGTGTGGCGGTGGTGAGGACCCCGTACCGGCCCCAGCGCTGGGTGGCCGAGCCCGCCAGGCCCGAGCCGAGCATCCCCGCCGTGTAGGACAGGAAGAGCAGGGACGCGACCGCCTGCGACAGGCCGAAGGGCTGGTCGGTGAGGCGGAACCCGAGGACGTTGTACACGGCCATGAACGCGCCCATGAGCAGGAGGGCCTGGGCGTACATGGGGATGAGTCCCCGTGTGGTCATGGCCGCCTTGAGGCGTGCCCCCATCCGGTCACCGGTCGCGCTGGGCCGGGTGCGCACTCCGGACTGCTGGCGGGGCAGCACCAGGACGAACACCAGGAGGGCGAGCAGGCCCAGGAGGGTGTTGGCGGCGACCCCCCACTGCCATCCGCCGAGGTCGGCGGCGAACCCGGCGAGGAGGCGGCCGCCCATACCGCCGAGCGGGTTCCCGGCGATGTACAGGCCGGTGGCCTTGGGTGCGTCGCGGGGGTGGATCTCCTCCGCCAGGTAGGCCACGGCCGCGGCCGAGACTCCACCGAGGGCGGCGCCCTGGAGGGTGCGCAGGAGCAGGAGCGTCCAGAGGTCGGTGGAGAAGGGCACGGCGGCGCCCAGGAGGGTGGCCAGTAGCAGGGAGAGCGCGATGACGCGGGCGCGGCCGACGCGGTCGGCGGCACCGCTCCAGATCAGGGTGAACCCGGCCAGGCCGCCCGTGGACAGGGAGACGGCGAGGGCGGCCTGCCCTGCGGAGGTGTCGAAGCCGTCCGCGATGGCGGGCAGGATCGGTTGGACGGACCACAGCTGGGCGAAGGTGGCCACGGCGGCCGCCACCAGGGCGATGACCGTGCGCCGGTAGGCGGCCGTGCCCGCGCGGGGGCGCGGGTCGAGGTTCGTGGGGGAACTGCTGGTCACGGTCATGCTTCAACGCTAGGAAGACCGCTTTCATACGTCCAATGCATGGTTTCACGTTGTTGCATACTGATGCGTATGAATGATCCGGATGTGGAGGCGTTGACCCGGACCCTGGTACCCCGGTTGCGGATGATCTCGGCGGTCGCCCGGACCGAGCACATCACCCACGCGGCCGAGGCGTTGGACATGCCCCAACCCACGCTGAGCAGGGCCTTGTCCCGTTTGCAGGAGGAGCTGGGGATGGCGCTGGTGGAGCGCACGGGGCGGGGCGTCCGGTTGACGCGGGCCGGCCGGTTGCTCCTGCCGCACGTGGAGCGCGCCCTGGACGACCTTCGGCAGGGAGTGGCCGAACTCACGGGCGCGGAGGAGGGCCGGGTGGCGCTGACCTTCCTGCCCACGTTGGGGGTGGAGGTGGTGCCGGTGCTGTTGCGGGGGTTCCGCGCCGAGCATCCGGGGGTGCGGTTCACCCTGACCCAGGAGGCGTGGGCGGAGTCGTTGCGCCGGGTGGCCTCGGGCGGCGCGGACCTGGCGCTGACCTCTCCGCTGCCGTCGGGGCCGGGGCTGGTCTCGGCGGTGCTGCACACGCAGTACCTGCGGTTGGTGGTGCCCGAGCACCATGCGCTGGCGGGCGGGGGCGCCGTGTCCCTGGCCGCGGTCCGCGACGAGTTCATCCTGCTCAAGCCGGGGCGCGGGGTGCGGCACCTGACGGACCGGCTCAGCGACCAGGCGGGGTTCACGCCACGGGTGGCGTTCGAGGCCGACGACATCGCGACGGCCAGGGGCCTGGTGGCGGCGGGTCTGGGGGTGTCGGTCCTGCCCGCCCGGCCCAAGGGGGCACTGGTGGGGACGGTGGAGTTGGAGATCCGGGACGGGCGGGCGGAGCGTCCGGTGGGGGTGGTCTGGCCCGAGGCGGGGTCGGGCGGTGGTTACGAACCCCCGGCGGTGGCGTTGTTCCGCGACTACGTGCGCCGGGTGGGTCCGAGGGTCATCCCCGACCTCACGGGGTGAGGGTGCCCCGGTTCGGTCAGTCCGCCGCCTCGACCCCCAGGCCGGTCGCGCAGCCGAACTCCTCCGGTGTCTCGTGGCACGGCACGAAGGTCCGGCCCCCCGCGTCGGGGAAGGCGTAGCCCGCCAGCCAGTACTGCACCGGTCGGCTCGGCGGGACGTCGACGAGGAAAGGGCGGTCGCCGTCGCGGAGGATGACCTCGCCACCGTTCTGCCGGGCGTCGAGGTAGCGCGCCTCGATCTCCCACTCGCAGGACTTTCCCGTCACCTGTGCCTCCACCCGGAGTCCGCCCGGTTCCAGTCCGCCCCCGAGGTCGATCCTCCTGCGGTTGAAGAAGGGCTCGCCCTGGTCCGGCCCCTCGTCGGTGATGTACAGCATCGGGTCGTGGTGGTTCAGGTCCACGACCACGCCCGGGTAGGACTCGGCCCCGGCCGGTGGTTGGTGGACGACGGTGACGGCGGTGGGGTCCGAGCAGGACACGTTCACGGGGCTCATGTCCACGATGCTGAGCTGGGAGGTGCGCGCGGACATGAGGTTCATCGTGAACACCGCCGTGCCGTACCCTCCCGTTCCGCCCGTCCAGCCCTCCCGGTCGGGAGCGGACCCGGACCCCGTGGGGATGGGGATCATCCGCCCGCCGAGGGGACGGAGGAAGTCCCAGACCTCCGAGGCGGGTGTGGCCTGGAGCGTGCGGCCCTCCTCGGCTGTCAGCGGGCGGTCCAGGACGACGCTGAACGACTCGAACGACGTGGTGTCGTAGGTGACGGCGCTGGTGAAGGGCGCGTCGTCCCGGTCGAGGGCCCGCTCCGCCTCCCTCTGCTCGCGGAGCCGCGCCTCCGTGGACCACAGGTCGTAGGCGTAGGTGCCCGCGAACCCGGCCAGGCCCGCGAGGAGGGTCAGCGCGACGTAGACCGCCCAGGCCCGCACGCGCACGTGCCACGGGGCTCCCCCGCCCTCGGGGAAGTAGCGCTCCCGGAGGATGCCGGAGACCGAGGGCCCGTCGGTCCGCGGCCGTGCTCGGGCCCGCCGCCTCAGGCGCGTCCGCAGGGCCCGGGTCCGCCGGAGGGCCGCGGGTAACAGTCGTCTCGGCGACAGCCGGGAGGGAGGGCCGGGCGCGGTCCGGTCGCCGTCCGGGTGCTCCCTCTCCTCACGCTGACTCATGGGCGGGGTCCTCCTCACGTCGTCGTGTACGGGGCACGGGTGAGGCAAAGGTAGTTCCGGAGCCGGAGACGCGGCGGCCGTTGGCCGGTATCGGCCTCCGGCCGCGGTGGACGGGGGGGCAACCCGCACAATGGCGGCATGCGTGTACGCGGCCTCCCGCTGGTGGTCCTCTGCGTCGTCTGCGCCGTCGCGATGGTCGTCGGCGTCGGTCTGGCGCACTGGTCCTCGGACCGCTCCCCCTCCCCCGAAGCGACCTCTGACGCTCCGAGCGCGCCCGTCCCCCGTGACCTCGACTTCACCCTCACCCAGGTGCTGCTCCCCGACGGTTCCACGACCATGGTCGGCGCGGGTGTCGACGACGCACGCGTCGTCCTGGCCCCCACCGAGGGTGTGGCACCGGGAGCCGTGACCGAGCACGGGTTCGCGGCCTTCGCCGACGCCCGATCCCACGTCTACTCCGTGGACCTGGCCGACGAACCGGCCACTCACGAGCTGCTGGCCACGGTTCCGGGGTCCGCGCACAGCGTGACGGTCTCGGCGGACGGCGGGACGGCGGCCGTCGTGAGCTACGGGGAGCGCGTGACGGAGAACACCCTGTGGGTGGTGAACCTCGCGGACGGCTCCACCGCCGACTTCGCCACCGAGGCCCGGGAGGGTGCCCTGTCACCCGACGGCCGACACTTCGTCTCCGGCGACTTCGACCTCACCGTGCTGGACGTGGAGACCGGGGAGACCGCGCTCCTGCGCAGGCCGCCCCCGGGAGACGGAGGCCAGTCGGGTTTCCAGGACTGGGTCATCACCCGCGGCGGGCTGGTCCGCGCGGTCTCCACCGGCCTCGTCGAGACCTGGGACCTGGAGACCGGGAACCGCGCCGAGCCGATCACGTGCGCCTGCTACCGAGCGGTGTTCGACCCGGAGGGCGCCCTCGTCAACGTCGCCACCGAGGACGGGCGCGCCGTCCTGATCGACCTCGCGACGGGCCGGACACTCGTGGACAGACAGACCAACCCCGACGGCGTCCTGGAGTCCTTCACCGTCCTCGGAGACGGGGAAAGGGCCGTGACCGCCCTCGACGGGTTGGAGGTCTGGGACGTGGAGAGCGGTCGCACCCTCTGGGAGCACACCGTCCCGGGGTACGTGGTGTGGACGGTCCGAGCCGTCCCGGGCAGCCGGTCCTTCCTCTTCGGGCTCGTGGAGGACCCCGAGCGAACCCCGGAGGACGCCACGTCCTTCGACGTGCGGCTGTGGCTCGCCACTCCCGTCTCCTGACGACGGCGCCCACCGGCCCGGGGACGAAAACCCTTTGTGGGGCCCGAGCCCGGGGAGCAGGATGGGGCACCATGAACGCTCACCAGGGCCCCTCCGAGGCCCCCGCCCGCCCCGTCGCCCTCGTCACCGGTGTGGGCCGCACCGTCGGCATCGGCGCGGGGATCGCCCGGCGGTTGGCCGCCTCCGGCTGGGACGTGGCCCGCACCCAGTGGACCCCCTACGACGACCGCATGCCCTGGGGCGTTGAGGACGGCGCCACGGACACGGTGGGCGCCGAACTGGCCGGGCTCGGCGCGGCCACGGTCGCGGTCGAGGCCGACCTGTCCGACCCCGGGGCGCCCACGCGCGTCTTCGACGAGGTCGAGGGGCGCCTCGGGCCCGTGCGCGCCCTGGTGATGTGCCACTGCGAGTCGGTGGACTCGGGCCTGCTGGACACCACCGTGGAGAGCTTCGACCGGCACTTCGCGGTGAACACCCGCGCCTCCTGGCTGCTGGTACGCGAGTACGGTCGACGCTTCCACGGTGAGCACGGCAGCGGCCGGATCATCGCCCTGACCAGCGACCACGTGGTGCACAACCTCCCCTACGGGGCGAGCAAGGGCGCGCTGGACCGGATCGTGCTGGCCTCGGCACGCGAACTCGCGCACCTGGGAGTGACCGCGAACGTGATCAACCCGGGCCCCGTGGACACCGGGTGGATGCCCGACGAGGTGCGCGGGGACTGCACCGCGCAGACCCCGCTGGGGCGCCTGGGCACCCCGCGCGACACCGCGCACCTGGTCGACTTCCTGTGTTCACCGCAGGGCGGCTGGATCAACGGCCAACTCCTGAACAGCGACGGCGGGATCTCCGCCTAGAAGGGGTAGCGGGCGGGATCGGCCCGCATGGTGATCCACTGGGTCTCGGTGAAGGCCTCCAGGTTGGCGCGGGTGCCCCCGAAGCGTGAGCCCGTGCCGGAGAACCCGACCCCGCCGAAGGGTGCCACGGCCTCGTCGTCGACGGTCTGGTCGTTGATGTGCACGATCCCGCTGGGGATACGGTCGGCGATCTCCATACCGCGCATCGGGTTGGTGGTGACCACCCCCAGGGACAGGCCGTACTCGGTGGAGTTGGCCAGCTCCACCAGTTCGTCCACCGTGGAGAAGCGCACCACCGGGGCGACCGGACCGAACACCTCCTCCGCGTAGGCGGGGGTGTCCGGGCGCACCCGGTCCAGGACGGTGGGCCGGTAGTACAGGTCCTGGTAGGTGCCGCCCGCGCGCAGCCGGGCCCCGGCCTCGACGCTGCTGGTGACCAGGTGGTGGATCTTGTCCCGCTGGGCGGCGTCGATGATCGGTCCGAGTGCCGCGCCGTCCTCCTCGGTGCTGCCCACGACCAGGGCGTCGGCCTTGGCGGCGAGGCGTTCCACGTAGGCGTCCGCGATCGACTCGTGCACCAGGTGGCGTCCGGTGGTCATGCAGATCTGGCCCTGGTGCAGGAAGGACCCCCAGGCGCCGATGGACGCGGCCTGCTCCACGGCGGCGTCGTCCAGGACGACCAGGGGGGAGTTTCCGCCCAGCTCCAGGTGGGCGCGTTTGAGGTGGCGGGCCGCCGCCTCGCCCACCTTCCGTCCGGCCGGGGTGGAGCCGGTGAAGGAGATGACGCGCACGTGGGGGTCCGCGACCAGTGCCTCCCCGGCCTCGACCCCGCCGGGCAGGACCTGGAACACACCCTCGGGGACACCCGCGCGACGGAGGACCTCCGCCAGGACCGCGCCGCCGCACACGGCGGTGCGCGGGTCGGGCTTGAGGATGACGGCGTTGCCCAGAGCCAGCGCCGGAGCGACCGAGCGGATGCCCAGGATGAGCGGGACGTTGAAGGGCGCGATGACGCCGACCACCCCCGCCGGGACCTGACGGGAGAAGCTGAGTCGGGGTTGGGCGGTGCGCAGGATCTCGCCGTGCGGCTGCGAGGCCAGGGCGGCGGCCTCGAAGCACTCACCGGAGGCGACGTGCACCTGGAACCCGGCCATTCCGGCGGCGGCCCCGCCCTCCCGGCGCAGCCAGCCGATGATCTCCTCCTCGTGCTCCTCCAGGAGGTCCCCGGCACGGCGCAGCACCGCGGCGCGACGCTCGTGGGAGGTGGCGGCCCAGGCGGTCTGGGCCCTGGCGGCGCGGGTGGCGGCGTCGCGGACGTCCTCGGCGGCGGCGATGCCGACGCGGCCCAGGACGGTGCCGGAGGAGGGTGAGACGACCTCGGCGTCCCCGCCCCTGGCCGGGGTCCACACCCCGGTGAAGACGGCGGACGCGTGGTCCTCGGCGGCGAGCAGGCTCACGGTGGACTCCTTACGCGTGTCGGATCAGGCGGCGGTCCGGTCGGTGCCGCGTTTCGCGCGCTGGATCCGCGCGTAGACGCGGGCGCGCAGTTCGGTGAAGCGTTCGTCCTGGCGGGTGGTGAGCTGGTCGCGTTCGACTGGCAGGTCCACGGTGATGTCGTCCTGGACCACGGTGGGTGAGTTAGACAGCACCAGCACGCGTTCTCCGAGGTAGACGGCCTCGTCGATGTCGTGGGTGACGAACAGGACGGTCACGCCGAGGCGCCGCCAGAGGTCGCGGACCAGGTCCTCCAGGTCGGCACGGGTCTGGGCGTCCACGGCCGCGAAGGGCTCGTCCATGAGCAGCACCTGGGGTTCGTAGGCGATGGCCCGGGCGATGGCCACGCGCTGCTGCATGCCGCCGGAGAGCTGCCAGGGGTAGGCGTCGGCGAACGCGGTCAGGCCGACCGCCTCCAGTGACTCCGCGACGAGTGCGGCCCGCCGGCCCCTGGGCAGCTTCTTCTCCTTGAGGGGGAGTTCGACGTTGGCGCGCACGCTCATCCACGCGAACAGGCTGCGGCCGTACTCCTGGAAGACGACGGCCATGCCGGGCGGCGGGGCCAGCACGGGCTGGTCGGCCAGTTCCACGGTGCCGCTGGTGGGGGCCATGAGTCCGGCGATGCACTTGAGCAGCGTGGTCTTGCCGCAGCCGGAGGGGCCCACGAGACAGACCAGTTCGCCCTCGGTGAGTTCGAAGGTCAGGTCGCGGACGGCCTCCACCGCCGAGGAGCCCCCGTCGTAGGTCTTCTGTAGGCCGGTGACCTTGAGCATGGCGGGTCGTTCCCCCTGGTGGTCGCTGTGGTGCATGGTGGCTCACTCCCCCCGGCTGGCGGCGCGCAGGCCGCGGTACCAGCCCAGGACGCGCCCCTCGACGAGTTCGAACAGGGACGAGAGCAGGAAGCCGATCACGCCGAGCAGGACCATCCCGGCCCACATCTCGGGGATGGCGAAGGTGCGCTGGAACTGCACGATGGCGAACCCCAGGCCGCTGGAGCTGGCGAACATCTCGCTGATCACCATGAGGATGATGGCCAGGGCCAGCGCCAGCCGCAGACCGGCCATGATCTGCGGACTGGCCGAGCGCAGGACCAGGACGCGCAGCCGGGTGGGACCGGAGAGGCCGTAGCAGCGGGCGGTGTCGGACAGGACCGGGTCCACCGCGCGCACGCCCTCGACGGTGTTGAGCAGGACGGGCCACACGCAGCCGAAGACGATCACCGTGACCTTCATGGAGTCGTCGATCCCGGCGAGCATGATCATGAGTGGGACGAGGACGGGCGGCGGGATGGCGCGCAGGAACTCCAGGACCGGTTCGACCGTGGCGCGTACGCGCGCGTCCAGGCCGAGGAGGACCCCCAGTCCCACACCGAGCACCGCGGCGAGCGCGAACCCGACGAGGAGACGGCCCAGGCTGGGCAGGACGTCCGCGAAGAAGCGTTCGGAGAACCACAGTTCGACGAAGGCCGAGGCGATGGCGGGCGGGGTGGGCGTGTAGAAGCTCGCCCCGGGTTGGGCGGTGACCGCCCAGTACACGCCCACGATGACGGTGGGCAGCGCCAGCACGTGCAGCAGGCGCAGTCCCGGACCGGGGGCTCCGTGGCGGCGGCGCGCACGGCGGGTGGGGGCCGGGGAGGGCCGGTCGGGCCGGTGTCCCGCGCCGTTGGTGCCGGGTGCGGTGGTGGGCTGGCTCATGCTGCGGCCTCCCCGCGGACGGACGTGTGCCAGCGCAGGACGCGGCGTTCCAGGGCGCGCACGCCGGTGTTGATGGCCACGCCGAGGAGGCCGGTCGCGACGATCCAGGCGTAGACGAGGGCGACGGCGCCGCCCTGTTGGGCGTTGGTGATCTGGTCTCCGATGCCCGGGGAGCCGATGACCAGCTGCGCGGTGATGGACAGGATGAGGCCGACGGCGGCGGCCAGCCGCAGCCCGGTCATCAGGTAGGGCAGGGTGGTGGGCCAGACCACGTGGCGGATGCGGGCAAGCCGCCCCAGGCCGTAGGAGCGCGCGGTCTGTTCGGCCACCGGGTCCACGTCGGCCACCCCGTAGAGCACCTGGACGTAGATCAGCCAGAAGCAGGCGTAGACCACCAGGAGCAGGGTGGAGCGGATGTCGGTGCCGTACATGAGCACGGCCAGCGGGATGAGCGCCACCGAGGGGATCGGGCGCAGGAAGTCCACCGTGGAGGTGGTGAAGGCGCGCAGTCGGGGGGTGGAGCCCAGGGCGAGGCCGAGCAGGACGGCGGCGGCCAGGGCGATGGCCAGGCCGAGCGCCCACCCGTGGAGGGTGTGGCCCACCGCCGCCCAGAAGGGGGCGGTGGTGGCGCGCTGGGCCAGGGTGGCCAGGACCTCCGAGACCGGGGGGAAGTGGCGTTCGGGCACCGCGCCGAGGCGGGGCGCGAGCTCCCACAGGGCCAGGAGTCCGGCGATGCCCAGAGCCCCCAGGAGGGGCCGGTGGGGCGCGGCGCGGCGGCCGCCGCCCCGGGGTGGGGCCGTGCGCGTGGTCGTCATCGGATCAGTGGGTCCAGGTCCGGGGCGTCGTCCACCAGGCCGTCGGTGACCATGAGGTCCGCGAGGGTGCGCACGGACTCCTCGTTGATCTCCTCGGGGAAGCGGGGCAGGGCCATCCGCTCGATGAGTTCGGGGTCGATCTCGGTGTACTCGGCCAGGATGCGGCGGACCTCGTCGGGGTTGGCCTCGGCGTAGGCCAGGGACTCGTGGAGCGCGGCGGTGATGTCCTCGAAGAGCTCGGGGTCCTCGGCGATCCGGTTCTCGGAGGTGAAGTAGGCGGCCACGGACAGGTCCGGATGCGTGTCGACGAAGTTGGAGGCGATCTCGCGGTGGCCCGCCTCGCGAATCGTGGAGGCGAAGGGTTCGACCGCCCAGACCGCGTCGATCTGTCCGGTCTCCAGGGCCGCGGGCATGTCCGGGAAGGGCAGTTCGACGAAGTCCACCTCGGCGGGGTCGCCGCCCGCCGCGCGCACGGACTGGCGCACGGTGGTGTCACCGATGTTGTTGAGGTTGTTGGCGGCCACGGTGCGGCCCTCCAGGTCGGCGGCGCCGGTGACGTCGCTGTCGGAGAGCACGAACACGCCGCCGAAGTCGGCACCCTGCTCCCCCGCGCTGGTGACCCCGTTGGAGAGCGCGGTCAGGGGCAGTCCCTGTTCACGGGCGACGATGAGCGAGACGATGTTGCTGAAGGCGAAGTCGAACTCCCCGCTGATCACTCCGGGGACGATGGCGGCCCCGCCGGAGCCGGACTCCAGCTGGAGGTCGATGCCCCGGTCGGAGAAGAAGCCCTGTTCCACTCCGAGGTGGACGGGGGCCACGTCGACGATGGGGATCACCCCGGCGGTGACGGTGGTCGTCCCGTCGGTGTCGTCGGTGGGTGTGCCGCAGGCCGTCGCGGCCAGCAGCGCCGCTCCCGTGGTGAGGGCGACCAGGGTGGGACGCATCGCAACTCCAGTGTGGGGGGTGGGGGCGCGGCCGACCAAGGCTGTACGCCTAGCGAACACGTGTTCTGAAAGTGAACTTAAGTGATCCGCGTCACGGGGTCAAGGTGTGCCCGGGCCACATTTGGGACACACGAACGGCACGGGACCGGGCGACCGGGCCTGGTCAGGACCCTTGAGGAGCCCCCGCCCCGGAGCCGGGCGGACCCCGCGAGCCCTCGACCGGGAGCGCGCGGACGCGCGGGAAAGGGGAGGCGCACCCCCGGGGGAAGGCCGAACCGACCGACGCGCGGACACCGACACCCGCTCCGACCCGCGCCTACCGGGCGGGATAGGGTAGCCTAACCAAACAGCCACTCGGGTGTGGCGTCCTCCCCTGTCGACGCCCCCGTGTGCGCGCGGCAGTGAGCACCATCCGATTGGACGTGGACCCGTGCGGCTACCCACCGCCCCGGACGGCCGACGAGGCTGTTCGGCCCTGGCCCGCTACACAGACGAGCAGATCGCGGGCACCGCCGGCCGTACCGGCGGATGGCTGCTGATCGAGCACGACGGGCCCTGGCGCCACCCGGCCCTCTCCAGCGAGGGCCTGGACAGGGCGGTCGTCGCCGAGCTGTCGCGGCGCATCGCCGGGCGCGACGTCCGCCCCCAGCTCATCAAACGCCCCGGCGCCCGGGACCGCGCCCGTACCGGCCGCCCCCTGCGCGCCTACCTCGTCCACACCAGCCGCACCCGCCCCTGGGTTCGCAGGGTGGACTTCCACGACCTCGCGGAGCTCCTGGACATCGACGTCACCGCCGCCGAACGCCCCGAACCGCCCTCGTTCGGCCGCCCCGTGGACCACACCCTCTACCTGGTGTGCACCCACGCCAAGAAGGACCCCTGCTGCGCGATGCTGGGCCGCCCGGTCGCCGCGGCCCTGGCCGGTGGGGAGGCCGAGGTGTGGGAGACCACCCACGTGGGCGGTGACCGCTTCGCCGCCAACCTCGTGGCCCTGCCCCAGGGTGTCTACTTCGGTCGGCTGACCCCGGAGGGGGCCCAGGACACGGTCGCGGCCTTCGAGCGCGGGCTCGTCCTGCCCGAGAACTACCGGGGCCGCTGCACCGACTCCTCCCCCGCGCAGGCCGCCGAGGCCGCGCTGCGCACCCGGCTCGGCGTGCCGGTGGGCGTCGACGCGCTCACCCACCTCACCGAGGAGGAGACCGAGACGGGGGCCCGGATCACCCTGGGCCACGACGGCGGCCTGTACGCGGTCGAGGTGGAGACCGAGGAGGGCACGGAGTGCCCCAGCACGTGCTCGGCGCTCTCCCCCACGCGTCCGGTCTTCCACCGTGTGCGCGCCATCAGCGGGGAGCGCAGCGGCGCCCCGGTCTGATCCGGGACACGGGAGCCGGGGACGCGAGCCGGGGGCCGGCCCCGTGGCGCGGGGCCGGTCCCCGTCACGCCGGGGTGCTCACCCCGAGCGCGCGATGGCGATGGTCGCCCCGAGGCGGTGCCCCGCCTCGTAGAACATGTACTCCCGGCCTCCGTCGACCGCGTAGGAGGGCGCGGCCGAGCGCCCCGAGTCCGGTGGACCGGACAGCGGGGTGTGCACCACGCCCATGTGGCGGCGCGTCCCGAAGTCCCGGCCCACCTCCGTCATCCGGATGTCGCCCCGGTCGGTGTGGTAGACGACGTAGGTGCTGCCGCCCCTGATGACTAGGTGCGGGCCGGACAGGTTGGCCAGCCCGACGTCGGCGTGGTCGACCAGCGGTTCGGGGTCGAAGTCGAAGGTGATGCCGTCCGCCGACCACCCCCAGCCGATGGACCGGTTGTCCCCGGGGCCGTTGCGCATGAACACCATGACGTAGCGGGCGCCCCGGTCGGGCAGGGGGTGTTCGAAGACGCGCGCGTAGGAGGCCTCGGTGGTGCCCGGGACCATGCTCGTGGTCAGGACCTCGCCCTCGTAGGTGAAGTTCACGCCGTCGCGCGAACGGGCCAGGCGGGTGGTGTGGTTCTCCCCGTGGAAGTACAGCCACATCTCCCGGTGTTCGGCGTTCCAGAGCGCGTGCGGTGAGGACACGTGGCTGACCCGGTAGTGCGGCTCCCACACGTTGGCGACGACCGGGTTGCCCGGGTGCTCGGTGAAGGGGCCCTCCAGATCGTCGCCGTAGGCCAGGCAGAGGCCGCCGGGGTCCTCGTGCGGGGCGTAGTAGAGCAGGAACCGGCCGGGGGCGTCGGGCAGCCGCCCTCCGGTCCCCCGGATGCAGGGGAAGATCAGCTCCCCGGTCGGGTTGTAGGACAGCGACGAGGTGTCCAGCGCCTCGCGCAGGTAGGTGAAGGCGGGGAGCACGTCGGCCGTTGTGGTGGCGGTCGCGGCGCGGGCGGCGGCCGGGACGGCCCCCGCGGCGAGGAGGGCGGCGGCGCCGGTGCCGAGCAGCGCCGCGCGGCGGTCGACGCCGCCGTCGGCGGGCGACGGGTGCGGTGGGGGCTGGTTCTCCGGGTTCGCGCGGGCGTCGGGCATGGCGGATCCCTTCCGGAGCGGGGTCGGGGGACGCACTCCAGGGCACCGAGTCTCACCGGCCACGATGGGCTGGTCAAGGGTCTAATACGTATTAGCGAAACACTCCGCCCTTCACCGGGAAATCCGCGCTCCTCCCCTTGACACCGGGCATGACCCAGCTCACAGTCATGGACTAATGCGCATTAGCCCGCCCCCTCGGAGGAGTGACAGGTGAACCATCCCAGGCCGACCGGACGGCGCAGACCCCGCCAGTCCGACATCGCCCGGCTGGCGGGGGTCTCCCAGGCCACCGTCTCCCTGGTCCTGCGCGGCACCCCCGCCGGGATGGCGCTGGCCAAGCGGACCCGGCAGAGCGTCATGGACGCGGCCGAGGAACTCGGTTACGTACCCGACCCGGTCGCCACCCGGCTGGCCTCGGCCACCAACGCCATGCTCGGCCTGTACACCTTCAGCGCCACCTTCCCCACGGACGTCGCGCACTCCTACTACCCGATCCTGGTCGGAGTGGAGGAGGAGGCGGCCGCCCAGGGGCAGGACCTGATCCTGTTCACCGGGTCCGCCCGCGCCGCCGGGCGCGCCGACGACCCGGCCGCCGTCCGTCGGGTCCGGGTGGCCGACGGCTGCCTGTTCTTCGGGCGGCACGTTCCGGAGGAGCCCGTCCGGCGGCTGGCCGAGGACGGCTTCCCCTTCGTCTACATCGGCCGCCGGGACGAACCCGGCGTCCCCTACGTCGGCGCGGACTACGTCTCGGCCTCGGCGGAGGTGGTGGCCAGGCTCGCCGCGCTGGGCCATCGCACACTGCGCTACCTGCGCGAACACGACCAGGCCCCGGCGTCGTCGGACCGCGAGGAGGGGGTCCTGACGGGCGCCCGGGAGGCCGGTCTGGACACCGCCGACCTGGTGGTGCGCACCGACGGCCGCGACCTGGACGCCCGGATGCGGGAGTGGCGCGAGGCGGGCGTCACCGGGGTCGTGGTCGAACAGACCGACACCGGGGCGGCCCTGGACGGGTTGGCCGCCGCCGTCGACAGGGCGGCGCTGCGCTGTCCCGAGGACCTGTCCCTGGCCCTGCTGGGAGCCCCCACCGGCACCCGGGGAACCGCCCCGGGCGGCGGCGCGGACTTCGGCGGTTTCGTCGTGCCGATGCGCGCGATGGGCCGCGACGCGGTCCGGCTGCTCCTGCGCCTGATCGAGGGCGACCGCTCCGAACCCACCCGGAGGCTCCTGCCCTGCGAACCGGTCGAGGGCGGCACCCTCGCCCCCGTGCCGTCCCCGACGCACCACCCCCGAAAGGACTGACATGCCCCAGAGCAGTACCGAGATCCTCGTCGTCGGCGCCGGGCTGGGCGGGGTCGCCGCCGCCCTGGCGGCCGCCGACTCCGGCCGCCGCGTGGTGCTCACCGAGCCCACCGACTGGATCGGCGGCCAGCTCACATCGCAGGCCGTGCCACCCGACGAGCACCCGTGGATCGAACGCTTCGGATGCACCGCCTCCTACCGGCGTCTGCGCGAGGGGATCCGCGACCACTACCGGCGGGTGTACCCCCTGCGCGCCGAGGCCGCGGCCGGACGCGAACTCAACCCCGGCGCGGGCCGGGTGAGCAAGCTCTGCCACGAGCCGCGCGTGGCCCTGGCCGTTCTGGAGGAGATGCTGGCTCCGCACCGCTCGGCGGGACGCGTCACCGTCCTGACCCGGCACCGCCCGGTGGCGGTCCGCAGCGAGGGCGACCACGTGCGGGCGGTGGTCCTGGAGGACCACGCGGGCGGGCGCCACACCGTCTCGGCCGACTACGTCCTGGACGCCACCGAGGACGGCGACCTGCTGCCCATGGCCGGGATCGCCCACGTCACCGGGGCCGAGGCCCGCTCCGAGCACGACGAACCGCACGCGCCCGAGACCGCCGACCCCGCCAACCTTCAGGGCATCACCTACTGCTTCGCCGTGTCCCATCACGAGGGCGAGGACCACACCATCGAGCGCCCGGCCATGTACGACTTCTGGCGCTCCTACCGGCCGGACTTCTGGCCCGGGCCGCTGGTGGGCTTCTCCGCGCCCGACCCGCGCACCCTGGAACCGGTCGCGCGGACCTTCGTACCCAACCCCGCGACGGATCCGCTCGCCGTCGCCGCCGACCAGAGCGCCGACGCCGGGGACAAGGAACTGTGGGGGTTCCGCCGGATCCTGGCCCGGGGGCTGCACACGCCCGGCGCCTTCGACTCCGACATCACCCTGGCCAACTGGCCGCTGAACGACTACTGGCTCGCTCCCGCCCTGGAGATCGAGGGGCTGGTGGACGCCGCCACCGTACGCCGGGCCCACGAGGAGGCCCGCCAGCTCTCGCTGTCGGTCCTGTACTGGCTCCAGACCGAGGCGCCCCGAGCGGACGGGGGCACCGGCTTCCCCGGCCTCAGGCCGCGCCCCGACGTCACGGGCGCCCCGTACGGACTGGCCAAGGCGGCCTACGTGCGGGAGTCCCGGCGGATCCGGGCGGTCACCACGGTCACCGAGCACGACGTCTCCCTGGACCTGCGCGGCCCGCACGGAATCGCGCACCGCCACGACTCGGTGGGGGTGGGCAGCTACCGCATCGACCTGCACCCCTCCACGGGCGGCGACAACTACGTCGACATCGCCAGCGTGCCCTTCGAGATCCCCCTGGGAGCGCTCCTGCCCGAGCGGGCGACCAACCTCCTGCCCGCCGCGAAGAACATCGGCACCACCCACATCACCAACGGCTGCTTCCGGTTGCACCCCGTGGAGTGGAACGTCGGTGAGGCCGCCGGGCGTCTGGCCGCCTTCGCCCTGGAACACGGCACCACGCCGCACGCCGTGCGCGAGAAGGCCGACCTCCTCCGGGACTTCACCGCGCTGCTGGACCGCACCGGCGTCGAACGCCGCTGGCCCAACGTCCGCGGCTACTGACGCCCACGGCCGGACGGCCCCGCCCCAGGCACCACCGCACAGACAGGCCCCCCATGAGCGACCCGACCCCGCCCCCGGCCCGCGACCCCGTACGCGTCGGTATCGACGTCGGCGGTACCTTCACCGACGCCGTCGCCGTCAGCGCCACCACCTACGCCCTCCTGGGCCAGGTCAAGGTCCCCACCAGCCACGACCACGCCGACGGCGTCGCCCACGGCATCATGACCGCGCTGGAACGGCTGCTCGACGACATCGGGGCGAGCGCCGACGACGTCGGCTTCCTCGCGCACGGCACCACCCAGGCCACCAACGCCCTGCTGGAGGGCGACGTCGCCACCATCGGGATCGTGGGGGTGGGCAGCGGCTTCGACGCCCTCGCCACCCGGCGCCTGCGCTCCCTCGGCAGACTGCGGCTCGACTCCGGCCGGACCCTCCCGGTCCGCTACGCCGCCCTGCGCGCCCCCGAGAACGGTGCGGCCGCGCTGGCCAGCGTGGACGCCGTCCTGGCCGAGGGCGCGGAGGTGGTCGTGGCGGTCGAACCGTTCAGCGTGGACGACCCCGACGGCGAGCGGTCGGTACTGGCCGCCGCCGCCACGCGCGGAGTGCCCGCCACCGCCACCCACGAGATCACCCGGCTCTACGGCCTGGGCAAGCGCGCCCGCACGGCCGCCCTCAACGCCGGGGTGATGCCCCGCATGCTCCAGACCGCCGACCTGGTCGAACGCAGCATCCAACGGGCGGGGGTGCGTGCTCCGCTGATGGTGATGCGCTGCGACGGCGGCGTGATGTCCCTGCCCGAGATGCGCTCCCGTCCCCTGCTCACGGTGTTGTCCGGCCCCGCCGCCGGGGTCGCCGGGGCGCTGATGGGCGAGAGGGTCAGCGAGGGCGTCTTCCTGGAGACCGGCGGTACCTCCACCGACATCAGCGTCGTCCGGCGCGGCCGCGTACAGATCCGCCACACCCGGCTGGGCGGCCGGGAGACGTACCTGTCCGCCCTGGACGTGCGCACGGTCGGCGTCGGCGGCGGGTCACTGGTCCGGGTCAGCGGCACCGCCCCCGGCGGGGCGGCCCTGACCGGTGTCGGCCCGCGCAGCGCCCACATCGCCGGGCTCCCCTACGCCTGCTTCGCCGCCCCCGAGGAACTGCGGGGCGCCCGCCTCGCCCTGGTGAGCCCGCTGGCGGACGACCCGGCCGACCACGCCGTCCTGGCGGCCGGTGGACGGCGCTTCGCCCTCACCGTCACCTGCGCGGCCAACGCCGCCGGGCTCGTCCCCGAGGGAGACCACGCGCGCGCTGAGGCCACCACGGCCCGCCTGGCCCTGGAACCACTGGCCCAGGCCCTGGGCACGGACGTGGTGACCGCCGCCCGCCGAGTGCTGCGCACCGCCACCGACCGCGTCTCCGAGGTGGTGGACGCCCTCGTGGACGACTACCGCCTGGACCGCGACGTGTGCTCACTGGTCGGGGGCGGCGGGGGCGCCGCCACCGTCACCCCCTACCTGGGTGAGCGCACGGGCATGGCCGCGCGCATCGCCGCCCACAGCGAGGTGATCAGCCCCCTGGGCGTGGCCCTGGCCCTGGTCCGCGAGACCGTGGAGCGCATCATCCCCGACGCCACCCACACCGACGTCCTCACCGTGCGGGCCGAGGCGGAGCGCGCCGTCCTCGCCCAGGGCGCCGATCCGGCCGCCGTCGAGGTGGACGTCACCGTCGACCCCCGGCGCAACCTGGTCACCGCCGTGGCCACCGGCGCCACAGCGCTGCGCGCCAAGGACCGCGCCGCCGCCACGGACGAGTCGACGGCGCGCGCCGCTGCCGCCGCCAGCCTGGACGCCCGCCCGGACGAACTCACCGAGTACGCCGCCAACGGCCAGTACCGGGTCCTGGGCCTGGTCCGGCGGCCCGGCGGCCCCCTCGGCCGCTTCGCCCGTCCGCGCACCCACGTACGCGTCGTCGACGCCGAGGGGGTCGTACGGCTGCACAGCGCCGACGCCGAGGTGGACACCCTCGTCGCCGATCAGGCCGAGGGCGCGCTACGGGACCTGGTCACCGAACGCACCGTCTACGGGGACGGCGGCGCCGTGCCGCCCGCCGTGTGGCTCCTGCTCGGCCCCAAGCTCGCGGACCTGTCCGGGGTCATGGACGCCGGGCACCTGCTGGCGCTGGCCGGAACGGAGATCGCCCGGCGCGGCCCCGACGAACCGGTCGTGGTCCTGACGGAGCGGCGCCGGTGACCGCCCCGGCCCGCGGCCCCGGCGAGGGCCCGGAGCCGCGCCCCGGAACCGGCCTGCGTGAGCGGTACGCGCGCATCGCGCGCACCCCCGAGGCGGAACTCGCCGCCGACCTGCTCGCGCTCACCCCCACGCACGAGGGCCGGGAGCGGGCGGACCTGCTCACCTGGGCCGGGCACGCCCTGGCCTTCGGCCGGGAGATGGCCGACTCCCGCGACGGCCCCCGCGACGTGCCGGAGGTCCGGGTGGCCGAGCGGGCCCGGGGCGGGGTCCGCCCCGACCAGATCCTGCTCGCGGAGTACCTGCACCGCTCCTCGGGGTCCCTGGTGGTCGTCTACGACGACGCCCTCGACTACGCCCGGCGCGTGGCCCGCGCCGCCGGTTGGGGCGCCGACTACCCGCGTGCCGCCGTGCGCCGGGCCGCCCTCGCCCACGAGGAGGCCCACCGCCTGCTGCACGGCGGGCACAGCCGGGCCCTGCGCCGGAGGATCGACCACACCGCGCTGCGGATCGGGCCGCTGCGCCTGCGCGGACACGTGGTCGGCGCCGACGAGATCGCCGCGCACGCCTACGCCCACCACCGCTGTTCCCTGAACCGCAGCCCGATCGCGCTCACCGCCGCCATCGCCGCCTCCCTCTCCCACCCGGGCCCGCACCGGTCGGGACCCGACACCCCTCCCGGAGACCACCCGTGACCGCCTTCGGCATCCTGTTCGCCATGGCGGTGGGCGTCAGCCTCATGCTCACCCGCCGCCTGCCCACCGCCTTCGCCCTCGTCCTGCTCTCCGTGGCCATCGCGCTGATCGCCGGGGCCCCGCTCACCGGGGAGGAGGGCAGCGTGGTCGGGACCGTCCTCCAGGAGGGGGCGCCGCGCCTGTCGGCCACGATGATCGCCATCCTGCTGGGCAGCTGGCTGGGCACCCTGATGTCCGAGACCGGCATCGCCTCGACCCTGGTCCGCAAGATCGTGGAGTTCGGCGGAGAGCGCCCCTCCGTCGTGGCCGTCGGGGTCTTCCTCGTCGCGATCCTGTGCGGCAGCATCACCGGCTCCGCACCGGCGGCGATGCTCGCCGGCGTCGTCGGCATCCCCGCCATGATCGCGGTCGGGGTGACCCCCACCGTCGCGGCCGGGACCGTCCTGGTGGGCATCGCCGCCGGGGTGCCCCTGGAACTGATCAACTGGCAGTTCCTGTCCGACGCCATCGGCGTGCCCGTCTCCACCGTCCAGCACTTCCAGCTGCGACTGTTCCCGATCGCGCTGGTCGGCGGACTGGCGTACATCCTCGTGGAGATGCGCCGCAAGGGCGCCCGGCACACCTGGTCGGTGCGGGTCCCCGCCCCGGCGGGCGGCGGTCCCGACCGTCCGCCCAGCCGCAGGGAGAGGGCGGCCGAGCGGCGGCGCCGACGCGGCGACGCGCCCTGGTACGCGCTGGTCACCCCGTTGGTCCCGATCGTGCTGGCACTGGGCTTCGAGGTGCCCATCATCCCGTCGCTGCTGACCGGTGTGGTCTTCGCCCTCGCCACGGCGGTCCCCTGGCGGGAGGCGTCCGCGGCGGCGCTGCGCACCCTCTACCGGGCCTTCGACGTGGCGGCGCCACCCATCGTGCTGTTCATCGCCATCGGCATGCTGCTGGCCGCCGTGGGGCTCCCCGGCGCCGTCACCGCGCTGAGCCCCGTGGTCACCGTGATCAGCCCGAGCGACCCCTGGCTGTTCGTCCTCGTCTTCGCCCTCCTGGTGCCGCTCAGCCTGTACCGGGGACCGATGAACATCTTCGGCCTGGGCGCCGGGGTCGCCGGGGTCCTCATCACCGGGAACGTCTACCCCGCGCCCGCCGTGCTGGGCCTCATGGCCTCCTACGGCCAGGTGCTGGGGGTCTCCGACCCCACCAGCACGCAGACGGTGTGGGCCTCGCAGTACGCGGGGGTGCGGCCCGAACGGTCCATGCTCTCCACCCTGCCCTACACGTGGGTGATCGCCGTGGCGGGACTGGTCCTGGTGGTCTTCCTCTACCTGCTCTGAACCCGCGGAACGGGTGAGGGGGTGGTGGGACCGCGCGGTCCCACCACCCCCTCACCCGAAGACCCCGGGTCAGCCCCAGAAACCGAAGCTGAACAACAGGAAGTTGGTGGCGGCCATGGCGGCCAGCGCCAGCACCACGCCCACCACGAACGACGTCCGCAGCGAACGCACCAGGTACTCCAGGGACACCATGTTGTTGAGCAGGAAGTAGCCCAGCATCATCGCGTGCACGAACCCGTCCACGCTCCACGGCTCGAACTGGAAGACCGACCCGGTCCACATGTCGGCCTCGGCCGTGAACCACGCCCACGCCAACGCCGCCCCGTACCCCAGGGGGATCTGGATCAGCGGGATGATCATCAGCGGCAGCAGCTTGACGAAGCCCCACAGCCCCGGCTGGTCGGCACGGCGCGCCTCGGCCTGGGCCCGACGGGCCGCGTCCTGCTCGGCGCGCAGCCGGTCACGGTGGGCGCGCTCGGCCTCCTGCCGACGGCGCTGCTCCTCCTGCTGTTCCTGGGCGCGGCGCTGCTGACGCTGCTGTTCCATCTGCCGCTGGCGCTGTTCCTCCGCCCGGCGGTACTGGCCCTCCTGCTCCTGGCGGGGGGCGGCGCGCTGGTCGCGGCGGCCGCCGTAGAGGTCCGCGTAGGGGTCCTCCGCACCGGGGCCGCCCTGACCGTACTGCTGCGTGGACTGGTGCTGGGACGGCTGGTACTGGGCCGTGGGCGGGACCTGGCCGGGCTGGCCCGGCGCCTGGGTGCCCGGGAAGGCCGCCGTGGGCTGGTGGGAGGACCCCTGCTGGTCGCCCAGCACCGAGGTGGCCCCCGCCGAGGGGTCCTGCGTCCCGTACCCGCCCGAGGGCGCCACCTGCGTGGACTGGTCGTCCCCGAAGGCGCCCGCGGCCGCGGCTCCGGCCACCGCCCCGGCGGCACCACCCAGCGCCGCCGCGCCACCCGCGCCCAGGAACTCGGTCCGCTGGTGGCCGCCGGTCGCACCGGGGTCGCCCGCCGAGGTCGCCAGGGCCTTGTTGACCTTGGCCACCTGCTCCTGCACGCCCATCATCACCGCCGGGGGGAGCCAGGAGGACCCGGCGTGCACGTCCCCCAGGTAGTCCAGGATCTCGCCCGGGGCCGGCCGTCCCCGCACGTCCTTGGACAGACAGGCCGCGATGAGGTGGCGCAGCGACTCGGGGACGGCGGACAGGTCCGGTTCCCGGCTGATGATGCGCATGACCATCGTGGGCATGTTGCCCTCGCCGAACGGCCCCGTCCCCGCAGCCGCGAAGGCCAGCACCGCGCCATAGGCGAACAGGTCGCTGGCGGGCGTGAGCTCGGAGCCCTGCACCTGCTCGGGGCTCATGAAGCCCGGCGTGCCGATCACCGACTGCGTCGCGGCGGTGCCGTCGGTGGCCCGCGCGATACCGAAGTCGATCACCCGGGGCCCGTCCTCCGCCAGGAGCACGTTGCCCGGCTTGAGGTCGCGGTGGATCAGACCGACCCGGTGGATCTCGGCCAGCGCCTCGGCCAGACCCGCCGCCAGGACCCGCACACTCGCCTCGGGCAGCGGACCGTGGGCCTGCACCGCCTCGTCCAGGGGCAGCGAGGGCACGTAGGAGGTGACCAGCCAGGGCACCTCGTCGTCGGGCCCCGCGTCGATGACCGGAGCGGTGAACGCCCCGCTGACCTGGCGCGCCGCGGTGACCTCCCGGGCGAACCTCTGCCTGAAGGAGGGATCCGTGGCCAGGTGCGGGTGAATGCGCTTGATCGCGACCGCGCGGCCACCGGCCGAGCGCCCGAAGAACACCTGACCCATGCCACCGGCGCCCAGGCGCCCGATCAGCCGGTACCGACCGACCCGCTCCGGATCAGAGTTCTCTAGCGGCCCCAACGTCCTCAACCTCCGGCTCTGCGGCGTCTTCCTACCGAACGGGGCCCCAGTCTAGGCGTTGGCCGCGCCCCCCGGACCACCCACACGACGTGTGATCCGCCCCGGTGTCCCGGGGTTCGCACGAACCCGCAGGAGGGGGCCGGAGACCCCCGTGCGCGAGCGGGCAGGAGGGAAGGGCAACCGGTCCGAACGAGCGGCCCCCGGACTCGGTTCCCACCTGGCCACTGACGGCCAACTCCGGCGTTCCACCCGGGTGCGAGGGCCCGGACGCCTAGGCTCGAAGGCGTCCCTGAGAGGAGCCACCCAGCATGCGGACACTCGACACCCTCCGTACCGACGCCCAGCTCCGCCTGGCCCACGGCGTGTCGTGGTTCACCGCGCAGCGCGGAGACCACCCCAGCCGCCTCCTGCACTGGCCCTGGCGGCAGAACCCCTACCCGACCTACCGCAGGATGCGCGAACAGGGGCCGGTGGTCTCCAGCCGGCTCCCCTTCCAGGCCGCCACCACCCGCGCCGCCGTCGACGAGGTCCTGCGCTCACGCGACTTCGGAGTCGAACCGCCCGAGGGAATCGCGATCCCCGAGCAGTACCGCGTCGTGGACCTGTCCTTCCTCCAACTGGACCCGCCCGACCACACCCGGCTGCGCAGACTCGCCCGTCCCGCGTTCAGCCCGCGCCGCATGACCGAGTACCGCGCGGAGATCGAGAAGATCACCGCCGAACTCCTGGACGCGGCCCTGGCCCGCGACGACTTCGACCTCATGCGCGACTTCGCCCAGCCCCTGCCCATCGCCGTGATCAGCCGCCTGCTGGGCGTCCCCGAGCGCGACGACGCCGACTTCGTGCGGATCGGCTTCGTGATCGGCGCCGCGCTCGACGGCGCCAACTCGGCGCGTCACCTGAAGGAGATCCGCGACGCCACGGCAGAATTGGACCGGTTGTTCGCCCGTCTGATGGACGAACGCCGCGCCGAACCGCGAGAGGACGTGGTCTCCACCCTGGTCCGGCAGTCCGACGACGGGGAACTGACCGCCACCGAACTGACCGCGATGTGCCGCCTGCTGCTGGTCGCCGGGTTCGAGACCACGGTGAACCTGATCGGGAACGGAGTGATGGCCCTGCTGCGCCACCGCGAACAGTGGGAACGGCTGACCGCCGACCCCGCCCTGGCCACCGGCGCCGTGGAGGAGGTCCTGCGCTTCGACTCCCCGGTACAGCTCACCGGACGCTGGGCCCAGGCGGACACGCAGGTCCAGGGGGTCCCGGTCCGGGCCGGTCAGCAGCTCATGTGCCTGATCGGATCGGCCAACCGGGACCCGGGCCACTTCACCGACCCCGACCGGTTCGACATCACCCGGCCCGACGCCGGTGAGCACCTGTCCTTCTCCGGAGGGGCCCACTACTGCCTGGGCGCCCCGCTGGCCCGGTTGGAGGGCGAGATCGCGCTGCGCGTGCTCGCGGAGCGGGCACCGGGGCTGCGGCCCACCGGCGCGCCCACCCGACGGGGCACGCTGACGGTGCGGTCCCTGTCCGCGTTCCCGGTGTCCGCCGGGGCCCGGTAGAAGGTGGGGGCCGACGGGGTTCGGGGGGCCGCCCGGGACGGCTGGCTGGCGGCCACGCGCGGGAAGGGTGTCCTTCTCACCGCGGGGGCGGTGTGCGTGGTCGTGTCCCTGGTGGTGGCGGTACTGGCGCTGGTCCTTCCAGGCCCGGGTGAGGAACCGTCGAGCGAACTCCCGGCCCTGGCCCGCTCACACGGGATCGAGCTGGGCGTGGCCGTGGCGGTGAACCCCCTGACCCACGACTCCCGGTACCGGGACCTGGTCACCGACCACTACACGTCGGTGACGGCGGAGAACACCATGAAGTGGCAGTACGTCCAGCCCGAGCGCGGCACGTTCGACTGGAGCGGCCCCGACGCGGTGGTGGGCCACGCCGAGGACCACGGGCTGTCGGTGCGGGGCCACACACTGCTGTGGCACAACCAGCTGCCGGACTGGCTGGCGCGGGGGTCCTTCGACGCCGAGGAGCTGCGGTCGGTCATGCGTGAGCACTTCGGCGCGCTGATGGGCCGCTACGAGGGTCGGGTGACCTCCTGGGACGTGGTCAACGAACCCTTCGAGGACGACTCCCCCCGACTGCGCGAGAACCTCTGGTACCGGACCCTGGGAGAGGACTACGTCGCCGAGGCGCTGCGGACGGCGCACGAGGCCGACCCCGAGGCTCGGCTGTACATCAACGAGTTCGGGGTGGAGGGCAGCGGGGAGAAGGCCGACGCCCTGTACGAGCTCGCCTCGGACCTGTTGGACCAGGAGGTGCCGCTGCACGGGATCGGGTTCCAGGGACACTTCGTGCACGGCGACGTGCCCGACGACCTGGCCGGGAACATGCGGCGCTTCGCGGAGCTGGGCCTGGACGTGGAGATCAGCGAACTGGACGTGCGCGTCCCCGAACCGGCCACCACCGAGGACCTGGAGGCCCAGGCCGACGAGTACCGGCACGTCCTGGAGTCCTGCCTGGCGGTGTCCCGCTGCGTGGGGGTGACCGTCTGGGGCGTGGCCGACGCCCACTCCTGGATCCCCGACTGGTTCCCCGGGTACACGGCCGCGCTGCCCTTCGACGACGACTACGCGCCCAAGCCCGCACTGGGCGGTATGGTCGAGGCGCTCAGCCGAGGCCGCCGCGCCCAACGGTAGGACGGCACGGAGGAGGTGTTCGGTATGCGTTAGGCACGCGCCCCTCCCCCACTCCTTCATCACGCCCTGAAGCGACGACGAAGGAGACCGAGACCATGACCGAACCCACTCCCCCGATCCCCGTGCCGCCCGCGTTCACCGAGCACCTGACCACGATCCTGGGCCCCGGATGGCCCGCGTCCCTGCCCGGACTGGCCTCCCGCCAGTGCGACCGGTGGGCGCTGCGCCCCACCGGGACGCCGATGCACGGCTTCGTGGCACTGGTGGTGCCGGTGGAGCGCGCGGACGGCTCCCCCGCCGTGCTCAAGGTGCAGCCCGTGGACCAGGAGACCGAGGGCGAACCCGTGGCCCTGCGCGCCTGGGACGGCGACGGCGCCGTACACCTGCTGGAGCACGACCCCGACACCGGGTCGATGCTGCTGGAGAGGCTGGACCCCACCCGGCGGCTGGACACCGTCCCCCTCGACGAGGCGTTGGAGGTGATCGCGTCCCTGTTGACCCGGTTGGGCTCCCGTCCCGGGCCGCCCGGGATGCGCGACCTCGGGGGCATGGCCCTGGGCATGGCCGCGAACGCCGGGGAGCTGGTGGCCTCGGAACGGGTACGGGACCGGACCCGGGAGTGCCTGGACCGGTGGGCGGGCCTGGCCCGTGAGATGGCGGACGACCCGGGTGACCGGCTGCTCCACTGGGACCTGCACTACGAGAACGTGCTGGCGCCGCCGCCCGGCACGGAGCGGGGGCCGTGGCTGGCGATCGACCCCAAGCCGCTGGTGGGCGACACGGGCTTCGAGCTGCTGCCCGCGCTACGCAACCGGTGGGAGGAGGCCGAGGCCACCGGCGACCCGCTCCGGGAGGTCCGGCGCCGCTTCGACCTGCTCACCGAGGCGGCGGGGCTCGACCGGGACCGGGCCCGCGCCTGGACCCTGGTGCGGGTCCTGGAGAACACCCTCTGGGAGATCGAGGACGGGGAGGACCCCGCCGCCGGGGTCGCGGGCGCCGTGGCCCGCGCCCTGGAGGCCTGACCTGTTCGGGGCGGCCGTCGCGGAGACGCGGCGGCCGCCCCTGCGGCGTCTCAGCCGCCCGGGCCCGGAGCGGCCCCCACCAGGGCCTCCCCGCCCCTCGGCGCGGCCCGCCGTACGGGCGCGTCCGGCGCGCCCCGGCGGTGTTCGGTGGGTGTGGTGCCGCGCAGCCGCTTGAAGGCGGCGCTCAGGGCGAAGGCGTTGGAGTAGCCGACCCTGCGCGCGACCGCGTCCACGGTGGTGTCGGACTCGCGGAGCAGGTCGGCGGCCCGGCCCACCCGCCAGTCGGCCAGGTAGGTCATGGGCGGGACCCCCACCAGCGCGCGGAAGTCACGGGCCAGGGTGGCGCGGGAGACCCCGCAGCGTTCGGCCAGCACGGCCACGGTCCAGGGGTCGGCCGGACGGTTGTGCATCAGGCGGAGCGCCTGGCCCACCACCGGGTCGTCCATCGCGGTGTACCAGGCGGGTGGACGGGCCCCGGGGCGGTCGAACCAGGCGCGCAGCACGGTGATCAGGGCCAGGTCCAGGAGGCGGTCCAGGACCAGTTGCTGGCCCGGGGAGGGGCAGTCGATCTCCGCGGTGATCAGGTCGCGGAGCCAGTCCTGGCACTCGTCGCCCGGGACGACCAGGACGGGCGGCAGGGCCGAGACCAGGCGCTGGCTGAGATCGCCGGAGACGTCGTAGTAGCCGCTCAGCAGGAGGTCCGGGGAGTCCGAGGACTCCCCGTAGGTGCGCAGCCCCTGGCTGGCCTCCTCGGTCAGGACTCCGCCGTCGGGGCCGAGACAGGTGTTCCGGTCCAGGACCGTGCAGGTGACGGGTGCGTCGGCGGGGTGGGCGACGGTGTGCGGCCCGGGGGCGCGCAGGATGGCGGTGTCCCCGGCCGCCAGTGTGAGGGGCTCACCGTCCTCGGGGACGATCCAGGCGTGTCCGCGCACCATGGTGACCAGGGTCAACGGTGAGTTGTGGTCGAACCGCACCGCCCACGGCGGGTTCATGACCGACCTGCTGAAGAGCGCCCCTCGGGCGCGGACCCCGTCCAGGAGGTCCGAAAGTGCGTCCATGCCGACAAGCGTAGACGATGGGATATCCGGTTGAGCTTCTGGGCCATGGATCGTCTCATACTGGTGGGGTTGAATCAGGGTCATGACAGAGAACACGAACACCACGACGACACGTCCGGTCCTGGTGACCGGCGCGACCGGAATGACCGGCAGGCGAGTCCTGGCCCGGCTGCGGGAGAAGGGCGTGGAGGCGCGGGCGGCCTCCCGCTCCTCCGCGTGGGCCTTCGACTGGAGCGACCCGGCCACCTGGGACCGGGTGCTGGACGGCGCCGGCGCGGTCTATCTGGTGCAGAACGACCTGGACCCCCGCACTCCGGAGTTCGTGGAGCGCGCGGTCGCACTCGGGGTGGAGCGGATCGTCCAGCTGTCGGCGCGCGGCGTCGACGGACCGGCCTACTTCGAGCACGGGGACGACGCCCCGGCGCACCTGCTGGGAGAGCGGGCGGTGAAGGCCAGCGGCCTGGAGTGGACGATCCTGCGGCCCGGGTGGTTCTCCCAGAACTTCAGCGAGGGACTGCTGGTGGACGGAGTGCGTGCCGGGGTGCTGCGGCTCCCCACCGCCGACGGAGCGACCACCTGGGTCGACACGGAGGACATCGCCGCCGTGGCGGTGGCGGGCCTCACCGAGCCGGGCCACCACGGACGCACCTACGAGCTGGGTGGGCCCCGGGCCCTGACCGTGGGCGAGGCGGCCGCCGAGATCGCGAAGGCGCTGGGCCGCACCATCCGCTACGAGCCGGTGTCCGAGGAGGAGTACGCGAGCGGCCTCACGGCGGCGGGCTGGTCCGAGGCGGAGGCCGGGGAGATGGTCGTGGCGCTCTCGGCCATCCGGCGCGGCCTGGAGTCCACGCGGTCCGCCGGTGTCCGGGAGGCGCTGGGACGTGAGCCGCGCGACTTCTCCGACTACGTGAACAGGACCTTCCACGAGGGATGGGGACAGCCGTGACGGTACTGGTACTCGGCGCGACCGGGATGACCGGATCGCGTGTGGCGCGACGCCTGCGCGAGCAGGGCGTACAGGTGCGGGCGGCCTCGCGCTCCTCGGAGTGGACCTTCGACTGGCGGGACCGCTCGACCTGGGACCGGGCGCTGGACGGGGTGCGCGCGGTGTACCTGTCGCCGTTCGACCCCGAACCGCTCACCCCGCCCTTCGTGGAGCGCGCGGTGGCGCACGGCCTGGAGAGGATCGTGCTCCTGTCCGGCCGCGGGGTCGACGACCGGGACTACTTCCCCCAGGTCTACGAGACGGACCCGGACCTCGTCACCACCCACGTGCTCGGCGAGGAGGCCGTCAGGGCCAGCGGTCTGGGGTGGACGATCCTGCGGCCCGGGTGGTTCTCCCAGAACCTCAGCGAGGGGTTCCTGAGCCGGGTGGTGCGGTCGGGCCGGATGCGGCTGCCCACCGGGGACGGGGCGGCCACCTGGATCGACGCCGAGGACATCGCCGCCGTGGCGGTGGCCGCGCTCACCGGGGAGGGGCACCACGGGCGCACCTACGAGCTCTCCGGGGCACGGGCTCTGGACCTGGCCGAGGTGGCGCGGGAGATCTCGCGCGGTCTGGGCCGCGAGGTCACCCACGCGCCCGTGACGGTCGAGGAGTTCGTGTCCGAACACGTGGCCCAGGGGTGGTCGGAGGAGGAGGCGCGCGGTGTGGCCTCGGCCCTCTCCCCCATCCTCCGGGGCAAGGACGCCCACGTCTCGACGGGTGTCCGTGAGGCGCTCGGGCGTGATCCGCGCACCTTCACGGAGTTCGTGGCGGACGCGGTGGACTCCGGGGCGTGGGAGCAGTGAGACGAAGCCGCACCTTTACGTCGTAGATTCATACACGGCCCCGCGCCCCGCACAGCAACGGCTGCGCGGGGCGCGCCCGCGTGCCCTACTCGCTGACGGTGATGCCCAGCGACCCCAGGATCATCCCGGCCTGGACGGGGCCGATGGTGGCACCGCGCAGGAAACCGGCCTGCTGGAGCTCCAGCTCCCCCAGGTCCACCCCGCGCAGGTCCGCCCCGGTGAACCGGGCGTTGACCAGGTTGGCCCCGCGCAGCCGCGACTCCACCCACACCGTCTCGCGCAGGTCGGCCGAGGCCAGGTCCGCCTCGTCCAGGCGCAGCCCCTCCAGGGTCTGGCCGCGCAGGACCAGTCCCTTGCACCGGGCCAGCATCAGGTTGCACTGGGAGAAGGAGTAGCCGATCCCCCGCAGCGAGTTGAGCCCGGCGCCGGTCATCCTGCACCCGGTGAAGACCGTGTCGGTGAGCAGCGCGCCCTGCCAGCGGGTGTTGGCCAGGTCCGTGCGCTCGAACCGGGTGTCCGTGCACTCGGTGTGCGCGAAGGAGGCCCCCGGGGCCCCTCCCCCGGTGAACACCGCCCCCTCCAGGACCGCGCGGTCCAGGCGGGCCCCGTCCAGACGGCAGTCGACGAACCGGGCGTCCACCAGGTGGGCGTCGCGCAGGTCGGCGCCGCTGAGGTCGCAGCGGGTCAGGACGCGCGGGGCTCCCGGGTCCTGGGCCAGGGCCTCGCGCAGGTCGTGCTCGGACAGGTCGGCGTCGGTGGTCTCGGGCTTGGCGAGAAGGTCGGTGCTCACGCTCCGGACCTTAGAGCATGTTCGGCGGACACACACCCTGCTGCGCGTCGCCCCAGCGGCACTCGCACGGCGTTCTCATCAGTCGACAGCCAAACCCGGGCTGACTCCTTCTTCGGCCTTGCGCCAGCACCACTGGATGCACCGCTCGCGACAGGCAGCATCCACCGAACACGCCCTGGCGCCCACCACCGACAGTCGGGGATCAGTCGCGCAGTTTGAGCGCCAGGAACAGGTCGACCCGGTGCTCCAGGCTGCTCAGGTCGCGGCCGGTGAGCTCCTCGACCCGGCCGATCCGGTAGCGCAGGGTGTTGACGTGCACGTGCATGGCGGCGGCGCAGCGCTGCCACGAGCCCGAGTGGGCCAGGAACTGCTCCAGTGTGTCGACCAGCTCGGAGCGGTGGTCGCGGTCGTACTCCAGGAGCGGCCCCAGCAGACGTTCACGGTAGGACGTCTGCACCTCCTCGGGCACCGAGGCCAGCAGGAGTTCGTGCGAGTCGATCTCGGCCCCGGCGATCACCCGGGAGCGTCCGCCGCGCAGTTCCGCGAGGCGGCGCGCGTGGCGGGCCTCCACGGCGGCGCCGCGCAGCTCCGCCACGCCCCGGGACGCCGAGCTCAGCCCCACCGCCAGCCGGTAGTCGAGCAGCCCGCCGTCCAGGACGCGGGCGCGGTGGACCAGTTCGGCGCGGATGCCCTCGGTCCTGGACCGGGCCTGGTCCTCGGGGCCCTCCACGGGGATCACGGCCAGGGCGTCGTTGTCGCCGGTGACCACGGCCCCCGGGTGGTCGGCGACGAGTTCCGCGACCACGCGGCGCGCCAGGTCCGGCACGCGCGGCTCAGGGAGCATCATGGCACTGACCACGACGTTCACGCGGTCGTCGGGCTCGGGGGCCCGCTCCTCTCCGGTGCCGCGCATCAGCGCGGTGACCTCGTCGAAGCGCTGGGCCGCCAGGAGCCGGGGCAACCCCTCCAGGTGGCGCGCGGTCGTCAGCGAACGCTCCTCGTCGCGACTCCGCGCCAGGACGCTGACGGAGACGAGTTCGGCCACCGCCTCGTGCTCCTCCTCGCTCCAGGACTCGTGGTCACCGGTACACACGAGCAGCCAGTTGGAGAGCGGGTGCGACTCCTTGGTCCGGATGGGGACGACCGTCAGCGCGCGCCCCTGCCCTCCGGCGGAGCCCCGGGTGGTGTACGGGAAGGCCGACCAGGTCAGGGCCCTGGCCGCGAGGTCCTCGCGTTCCTCGGACGTCAGCGGCTCGCCGGAGGACGCGACGTGGCGGCCACTGGCGGAGACCACCCACGCGGTGATCCCGGCCTGTCGTGCGGCGGAGGCGAAGGCGTCGGGGAAGTCCGCGCCCGAGGCCACCTCGGCCATCAGGCGGCGCTGGCGGTCCCGGGTCTCCGCGATCGTCGTGAAGCGACGCTGGGTGAGGGAGCGCAGCACCTCCTCGGTGACCACGCCGAAGGAGGTCTCCGGGGGGATCTCGACGAGGGGGATGTCATGGGCCGTGCAGGCGGCGACCAGGTCGTCGGGGACCTCGCCCAGGGCGGTGCCCGCCCCCACGGCCAGGGCCCCGGCGCCGACCACGGAGGACACGAAGGTCTCGGAGTCCTCCGGGCGCGTCCGCCACATCATCCCGGTGAGGACGAACTCCCCTCCGCGCAGGTAGCGGGCGGGTTCGAGCAGGTCAGTGGTGTAGGCCCACCGGATGTCGCGGTGGGCGTGCTCGGCGCCCGCCAGGAACCGCAGGTGCAGTCGCTTGACGGCGAGCAGCTCACTGATCTGCATGGACTTCCCTCTGTTGGTCGGGTGGGGCGGCTTCCCCCGGGTGGCGGCCTGTATCAGGACAGTGTGCCCCCGAACCGGGGCGTTCGACGACATCCCCGGCGGTTCCGGGGCGTGGCTCCGGCACCGCTTGTAGGAAACGCCCAACGCCGGTGGTTCGTTCCGCGGACTCTTCATGTCATCGACGGCTGGTCGGGCGTCCGAACAGAGTGCTCTACTTCACAGCATCGCCCACTAACGAGGGGTCGCGGCAGAATCGACGCGACCGGACCGCACTGCGCAGGACGAGGACGAGCATGGAATTCCTGAGGCCATCCACGCTGGTGGAGGCCCTAGAGGCCAGGAGCGCCCACCCCGACGGCGTGCCCATCATGGGCGGCACCGACGTGATGGTGGAGCTGAACTTCGACAAGCGCCGCCCCTCGGCGCTGATCGACCTGACCCGGGTCCCCGAGCTGACCGAGTGGGGGGTGGACGGGGGCCGCACGCGTCTGGGCGCCGGGGTTCCCTACACCCGGATCATCGAGCACCTGTCGGGCCGGGCGCCCGCGCTGGCCAAGGCCTCGCGGTCGGTGGCCTCCCCCCAGATCCGCAACCGGGGCACGGTCGGCGGCAACCTGGGCGGGGCCTCCCCCGCCGGGGAGGCGCACCCGCCGCTGCTGGCCACCGACGCCGAGATCGAGCTCGCCTCGGTGCGGGGCACGCGCCGGGTCCGGGCCCGCGACTTCTACCAGTCGTTCCGCACCACCGCGCTGCGACCGGACGAGCTGATCACGGCGGTCCTGCTGCCCGAGGCCACCGGTCCGCAGCAGTTCGCCAAGATCGGCACCCGCAACGCCATGGTGATCGCGGTGACCTCCTTCAGCCTCGCGCTGGACTCCGAGCGGCGGGCCGTCGGCACCGGGATCGGCTCGGCCGGGCCGACGCCGCTGCGGTCGGAGGCGGCCGAGGAGTTCCTGGAGGGTGAGTTCGACTGGGAGGACGGCCGCCCCCTCTCGGAGGCCGTGGTGCGCCGCTTCGGTGAGCTCGTGGCCTCCGCCTCCCGTCCCATCGACGACCAGCGCGGCACCGCCGAGTACCGCAGGCACGCCCTCTCGGTCATGGCGCGCCGCGCGCTGAGCTGGTCCGTCACCGACTACCGGAAGGGGTCCGCGCGATGCGCGTGAATCTGAACGTCAACGGTGAGGACGTCACCGCCGACAACGTGTGGCCGGGCGAGAGCCTGCTGTACGTACTGCGTGAGCGCCTGGGCCTGCCGGGCAGCAAGAACGCCTGCGAACAGGGCGAGTGCGGCTCGTGCACCGTCTACTTCGACGGCGTGACCGCGTGTTCGTGCATGATCGCCGCCGGACAGGCCGAGGGCCGCGAGGTGCGCACCGTCGAGGGTCTGGCCGAGGGGCCCGGCAAGGGCGGCGACCGGACCCTGGGCGTGGTGCAGGAGGCGTTCGTGGAGGCGGGAGCCGTCCAGTGCGGTTTCTGCACGCCGGGTCTGCTGGTGCAGACCGACGACCTGCTGGAGCGCACGGTGGGCGCGGGCCGGGGAGCTCCCGGCGACGCCGAGATCCGCGAGGCGCTGGCGGGCAACCTGTGCCGGTGCACCGGGTACGAGAAGATCATCGACGCCGTGCACCTGGCGGCCGAGCGTCGTGCCGAGGAAGCCGGGAGCGGCTCATGAGCCGGACCGTGGTCATCGAGGGCGCCCACGTCGTCACCGTGGACGGCGCCGCGTACGCCGACGGGCACGTGGTGTCCCGGGACGGTGTCATCACCGCCGTGGGCGCGGGACCGGCCCCCCGGCTGGAGGGTGGGGTCGAGCGGATCGACGGGCGGGGCTGCGTGGCCACGCCGGGTCTGGTCAACACCCACCACCACCTGTACCAGTGGGCCACCCAGGGCCTGTTCGCGGACGGCACGCTCTTCGAGTGGTTGGTGGGCTCCTACGAGATCTGGCACCGGCTGGACGCCGACGTGGTCTCGGGGACGACCTCGGCCGGTCTGGCCCACCTGGCGCTGTCGGGGTGCACCACCGCCTCCGACCACCACTACATCTACCCCGCGGGGCGCGGCGACATCGTCGCGGCCGAGGTGGAGGCCGCCCGCGAGGTGGGGGTCCGCCTGGACCTGGCGCGCGGTTCCATGGACCGGGGGCACAGCCAGGGAGGACTGCCGCCGGACAGCGTGGTGGAGACCCTGGAGGGTGCCCTGGCCGGTACTGCCGCGGCGATCGACGCCCACCACGACCCCTCCGCCGGGTCCATGACGCGGGTCGCGGTGGCGCCGTGCTCGCCGTTCTCGGTCTCCCGTGAGCTGATGACCGGCGCCGCCGATCTGGCCCGGGACCGGGGCGTGCGCCTGCACACCCACCTCGCGGAGACCCTCGACGAGGAGGAGCAGTGCCTGACCGAGTTCGGGTGCACCCCCGTGGAGTACGCGGAGAGGCTCGGCTGGCTGGGTGAGGACGTGTGGTTCGCGCACGCCGTACACCTGTCGGACGCGGCGATCGGCCGGATCGCGGCCACCGGTACCGGTGTCGCGCACTGCCCGACCTCCAACGCCCGCCTCGGCGCCGGTATCTGCCGGGTGCCGGAGCTGCTGGAGGCCGGGGCGAAGGTGGGGCTGGGCGTGGACGGTCCGGCGTCCAGCGAGCTGACGGGGCTGGCCGGTGAGATGCACCAGGCCCTGCTGATGGCCCGGGCCCGCAAGGGCCCGCAGGCGCTCACCGCGCGCCAGTCCCTGGAGCTGGCCACCCTGGGCGGCGCCCGGGTGCTGGGCCGCGACGCGGAGCTGGGCTCGCTGACGGTCGGCAAACAGGCCGACGTCGCGCTGTGGCGGGTGGACGGCTTCGGCCCCGACGTGATCGCCGACCCGGTGGTGGCGCTGACCTTCGGTCCCGTCCCGCCCCTGGAGCGGCTCCTGGTCGGCGGGAACACCGTCGTCGACCGGGGCGAGCTGCGCACCCTGTCCGCCGAGACCGCCGCCGCGCGGGGTCGTGCGGCGCACCGATCCCTCATGCAGGAGGCGAACCGCTGATGACGGCGACGACCAAGACCGTGACCACGGACCTGTCCAGCACCACCAAGGACGGCCTGGGCGCCAGCCCGCGCCGCCCCGACGGCACGCTGAAGGTCACCGGCGAGTTCGCCTACTCCTCGGACCTGTGGATGGAGGGCATGCTGTGGGGCGCGACCCTGCGCAGCCCGCACCCGCACGCCCGCATCCTGGGCATCGACGTCACCGAGGCGCTGAAGCTGCCGGGTGTGGAGGCGGTGCTCACCCACGAGGACGTGCCCGGCGCGAAGCGCTACGGCCTGGAGTACCAGGACCAGCCGGTGCTCGCCTTCGACAAGGTGCGCTACAAGGGCGAGGCGGTGGCCGTGGTGGCCGCCGACCACCCGGAGACCGCGCGCCGGGCGATGGAGCGCGTCCGGGTGGACTACGAGGTGCTGCCCCCGGTGAGCGACCCGCTGCGGGCCGCCCACGATCCCGGGTACCCGCTCGTCCACGAGGAGGGCACCCTCCCGGTCCACGAGGAGTACCGGCAGAGCGGCAACCGGGTGCGCCACCAGCCCATCCGGACCGGTGACTTCGTGGCAGCGGCGGAGTCGGAGGAGGAGCGGACCCGGGTGCTGGAGCGCCTGCGCGCCGAGGCCGACGCGGTCGTGGAGACCGAGTACGAGGTCGGCATGCAGGACCAGGCCTTCCTCGGCCCGGAGTCGGGGATGGCGGTGCCCGCCGAGGACGGCGGCGTGGACCTGTACGTGGCCACGCAGTGGCTGCACGTGGACCAGAAGCAGATCGCCCCGGCCCTGGGCCTGCCCCAGGAGAAGGTGCGGCTCACCCTGGCCGGGGTGGGCGGCGCGTTCGGTGCCCGCGAGGACCTGTCGATGCAGATCCACGCGGCGATGCTGGCGCTGCGCACCGGCAAGCCGGTGAAGTTCGTGTACAACCGCGAGGAGTCCTTCTACGGCCACGTGCACCGGCACCCGGCCAGGATGCGGTTCGAGCACGGCGCGAGGGCCGACGGCACGCTGGTGTACGCCACGTTGGAGATCGTCGTGGACGGCGGCGCGTACGCGTCGGCCACCCCCGCGGTGGTGGGTGTGGCCTCCTCGCTGGGCATCGGCCCCTACGAGGTGCCGCACGTGATGGTGGACGCCTACGGCGTGTACACCACCAACCCGCCGTGCGGCGCCATGCGCGGCTTCGGCGCGGTGCAGGCCTGCTTCGGCTACGAGTCGCAGATGGACAAGCTCGCGTCGGAGCTGGGCATGCACCCGGTGGCGCTGCGGGTGAAGAACGCGATGGCGCAGGGCTCCCGGATCATCACCGGCCAGGAGATCGACATGCCACTGCCCATGGTGGAGATGCTGGAGCGCGCCCGCGACCTGCCGATGCCGGTGGAGCGGACCGCGTTGGAGGACCCCTCCGACCAGCGCACCCTTCCGGGCGGCGTGGCCGGGACCACGCGCGGCGAGGGTGTGGTGCGCGGCGTGGGGTACGGGGTCGGTCTGAAGAACCTGTGCTTCTCGGAGGGCTTCGACGACTACTCCACGGCGCGGGTGCGCATGGAGATCGTGGGCGGTGAGCCGGTGGTGCTGGTGCACACGGCCGCAGCCGAGGTCGGCCAGGGACTGGTGACGATCAAGGGACAGATCGCCCGGACCGAGCTGGGGGTGGAGCGGGTGGCGATCGCCCCCTCCGACACCCAGGTGGGTTCGGCGGGTTCGTCCTCGGCCTCCCGGCAGTCGTACATGACCGGCGGCGCGGTGAAGATGGCCTGTGAGGCGGTCCGGGAGTCCGTGTTCGCGCTGGCCCGTGAGCGCGGGATCGTCCCGCCGGAGGTCGCCGACGCCGAGCTGTCGCTGGTCGGTGGCAAGGTCGTCTCGGAGAGCGCCGGGGTCCTGGTGTCCCTGGCCGACCTCCTGGGCGAGTCCGCCAGCGGCGGGACGGTCGTGGAGGAGACCCGCGAGCACCACCACCGGCCCACCGAGGTGCTCGACCCGACCCTGGGACAGGGGGCCTCGCACACGCAGTTCGGAATGTGCGTGCACCGTGCCGTGGTGGACGTGGACGTCGATCTGGGCCTGGTGAAGGTGGTGGCCCTGGACGCGGTCCAGGACGTCGGCAAGGTGCTCCACCCGCAGCAGCTGGCCGGTCAGATCCAGGGCGGTTCGGCCCAGGGGCTGGGGTTGGCGCTGATGGAGGAGATCCAGGTCAAGGACAGCGAGATCCGCAACCCGTCCTTCACCGACTACCTCATCCCGACCATCCTGGACATGCCCCCGATGCGCATCGACGTGCTGGAGCACCCGGACCCGCACGCCCCCTACGGACTGCGGGGCGCGGGTGAGCCGCCGACGCTGTCGTCGACCCCGGCGATCGTGGCCGCCGTGCGCGCCGCCACCGGGCGTCCGCTGACGCACGCGCCGGTGCGTCCGGAGGACATCGTGGGCATCGAGCTGTGACCCGCGGCCGCCGCGTGCGGCGGCCGCACCCGGAGGGGTGACGGCGCCCTTCGCCCCTCCCCCTCAGTCGCCCGCCCCGGATCTCTGACGCCCTCGGCCCCGGGGCGGGTCGTCAGGACGGAAACGCCCTGACCCGACCCAAGGTTGACTACTCGAAGTAGCAAACCCCCCACCCATGGTGATATCCACCGTGCTCATATCCCTCCAGGAGGGGACGTGACCGAATCCAACGACACCGGAGCGCGGCCCGGCCCGCGCTCGGGTACGGATCGATCCTGGCTCGACCGGTTCTTCTTCGTCTCCGAGCGGAACTCCACCTTCGGGCAGGAGGTCCGCGGCGGACTGACCACGTTCATGGCGATGGCCTACATCATCGTCCTGAACCCGATCATCCTCAGCGGTGTGGCCGACGTGAACGGCGACCACCTCTCCGCAGGACAACTCACCACGATGACCGCCCTGGCCGCCGGGCTGGTCACCATCATGATGGGCGTGGTCGGCCGCGCCCCGATCGCCTGTGCGGCGGCCCTGGGCGTGATGGCCGTGGTCGCCTACCAGGCGGCCCCGCAGATGGCCTGGCCCGAGGTGATGGGCCTGGTCGTCTGGCAGGGCGTCGCCATCATCCTGATGGTCGTCACCGGCGTCCGCACCGCCGTGATGAACGCCCTCCCGCACGACCTCAAGCTCGCCATCGGGGTCGGCATCGGCCTCTTCGTCTCACTGATCGGCCTCACCAACGCCGGGTTCGTCAGCGCGAGCGACGGCGGCAGTCTGCTCCAGATCGGGGCCGCGGACGGCGGCGGGCACCTCGACGGCTGGCCCGTCGTGGTGTTCGTGGTCGGGCTCGTCCTGGCCAGCGTGCTGCTGGCGCGCAAGGTGCCCGGGGCGATCTTCTACGGGATCATCGGCGCGACCGTGCTCGCCGTCGTCCTGCACTCCGCCCTGCGGCTGGACCCCGACTCCTGGGGCGGCGGCGTGCCCGCGCTGCCCTCCAGCCCGGTGTCCACGCCCGACTTCGGCCTGCTGTTCCAGGTGGACATGTTCGGCGCGTGGACCACGGCCGGACCGACCACCGCCGGGGTCATCCTGTTCACTCTGGTGCTGGCCGGCTTCTTCGACGCCCTGGGCACGATCCTGGCGATCGGCACCAAGGCCAACATCGCCGACCAGAACGGGCAGATGCCCCGGGTCAACCAGATCCTGGTGACCGACGGCGCCGGCGCCGTGACCGGTGGCCTGACCAGCTCCTCGGCGACCCTGGTGTTCGTGGAGTCCACGGCGGGCGTGAGCGAGGGCGCCCGGACCGGCCTGGCCAGCGTGGTCACGGGGCTGCTGTTCCTGAGCGCGGTCTTCTTCGCCCCGGTGTTCGGCATGGTGCCCGCCGAGGCGGCGTCCGTGGCGATGGTGCTGGTCGGCGCCATGATGATGATGCACGTGGGGCAGATCGCGTGGACGGACGTCTCGGTGGCCATCCCCGCGTTCCTGACCATCGCGATCATGCCGTTCGCCTACGACATCGCGAGCGGGATCGGCATCGGGATCATCGCGCACACCGTGATCAGGTCGGCGCAGGGGCGGTTCGGTGAGGTCGGCTGGCTCATGTGGATCCTGAGCGCGGTGTTCGCCTTCCACTTCGCGATGCACGCCCTGGGGCTCTAGGCCGGCCGGGAGCCGTCCGCACACGGCCCCGCCTCCACCCGGCACGGCCGGGCCGCCGTCATCCGACGGGCGGCCCGGCCGTCGCCGTCGCGGCTACCGTTCCGGCCCCGGCTCGGGTTCGCTCCGCCGCCCCTCGGCCGCGGGGGCGGACACCGTGACGGGCTCCGCGTCCCCCGCCTCCTCCGCGCGCTCCGGGGTGTCCTCGGCCTCGGTGTCCTCCTGGCGGGCGGGCGGCTCCCTGCCGTCGAGGACGGCGCGCATGCGCTCCATGTCGAGCTGCCCCTCCCACCTGGCGATGACGAAGGTGGCCACGCAGTTGCCGAGCAGGTTGATGGACACGCGCATGGTGTCCATCAGGCGGTCGGCGCCCAGGAGCAGGGCCACGCCCGCGGCCGGGAAGGCGCCGAGCGCGGTGGCGGTGGCCGACAGGGCGAGGAAGGCCGATCCGGGGACCCCGGCCATGCCCTTCGAGGTCAGCAGGAGGATGAGCACCATCATCAGCTGGTCCGCGATGCTCAGGTCCGCGCCGAAGGCCTGGGCGAGGAAGAGCGCGGCGATGGGCAGGTAGATGGCCGCGCCGTCGAGGTTGAAGGAGTACCCGGTGGGCACCACCAGGCCGGTGGTGGCCTTGGAACAGCCCGCGTTGGTGAGCTTCTGCATGATGCGCGGCATGACCGCCTCGGAGGAGGCGGCACCGATGGCGAGGGCGAACTCCTCCTTGGTGTAGCGCAGGAACTTCCAGAGGTTGACCCCGGCCAGGACGCGGGCGATGACCGCGAGGGCCAGCAGGAAGACCCCGGCGGCGGAGTAGCAGGCGATGATGAGCATGCCGAAGCTGCTGAGCGAGGACAGGCCGTAGGCGCCGATGACGAAGGCCATGGCTCCCAGGGCGCCCAGCGGGGCGACGCGCATGATCCAGCCGATGCAGGTGAAGATGACGTCGGTGAAGCGGTCGATGAGGTCGAGGATCGGCTTGCCCCGCTCCCCCATCTTGGACAGCGCCAGGGCGACGAACACGGCGAAGAACAGCACCTGGAGCAGCGAGTTCTCGGCGAAGGCGCCCACGACGCTCTCGGGAATCACGTCCAGGAGGAACTGGGCGAACCCGGGGATCTCACCGCCCTGGGTCACCTCCTCCAGCGCGCCGGTGTCGAGGTCGGCGGGGTTGACCTCGAAGCCCACGCCGGGCTTGAGGAGGTTGGCCACGACCATGCCGTAGAGCAGGGCGAAGGCGGTGACGACCTGGAAGTACACCAGCGCCTTGATCCCGATCCGGCCCACGGCGCCCAGGTCCCCGACCTTGGCGATGCCCGTGACGATCACGCAGAAGATCAGCGGGGCGATGAGCATCTTGATCAGTCGGATGAAGCCGTCGCCCAGGGGGCGCAGGCTCTCTCCGAACGAGGGCCACAGGTGTCCGATCAGCACACCCACCACGACGGCGACGATCACCTGGAAGAACAGGGACCGGTAGAAGCGGGGGCGGGGGCGGTCGGGTGCTTCGGTTTCCGTGGCTGCTGCCATGCGGGCCCTCCACAGGGGGTTCTTTGACATTCGGAATCTCTATTCCTCATGGCGGAATAGAGATTCCGACAGAGTAACGGGCGTCACATTGGCCACGCAAGGCACATCAGCACAAACCGGCAGGTAACAACGGTGGCCACACCCAGGGCCTTTGACACCGGACTTTTCGCCGCCTTAAGTTGTCAATGTCAACTTCCGAACCTCCCAGGGAAGCCGCCCATGGACACCAGCGTCAACGGCGCACCCTCCCCCGCCCCCGACGACCCCGGCCTGAGCGCCGCCGACCACCTGCGCGACCGGCTCGGACTGACCGGCACCAAGATCGCCTGCGGCTCCGGCGTGTGCGGGGCCTGCACGATCCTGGTGGACGGCGCTCCCACCGCCTCCTGCCTGCTGCCCGCCGACCACCTCACCGGACGGTCGGTCACCACCGTGGAGGGCCTGGACGGCGTCCACCCCGTACAGCGCGCCCTCGCCGCCCACGACGGACTCCAGTGCGGCTACTGCACGCCCGGCTTCGCCGTCGAGGCCTCCGTGTTCGTGGACGCCTGGCGCGCCGAACACGGGGACACCCGCCCCGACCGCGCAGCCGTCGCGGACGCGCTCGCCGGACACCTGTGCCGGTGCGGTGCCTACGAAGGGATCTTCGCGGCCGTGGCCGCCGCCTGCGCCGGGGAGTTCGACACCGAACCCGACCAGGCGCCACCGCGCTCCGACGCCCCCGACAAGGTCACCGGGCGCGCGAGGTTCAGCGCCGACCACGCCCCGCCCGGCACCTGGGAGGGCGTGATCGTGCGCTCGGCGGCGCCGCACGCGCGGGTCCGGAAGGTGAGCGCCGCCCCCGGCCCCGACGGAGCCCCGTCGCCGCTGGTGGACCTGCTCGGGGAGGACCGGGTGGTGCGCTACGTCGGCCAGCCGATCGCCGCGGTGGCCGCCCCCACCCGGTCGCTCGCCCGGGAGCTCGCGGAGGCCGTGCGGGTGGACCTCGACCCCCTGCCCTCGGTGACCGACCCCCGCGCCGCGGCCGCCCCCGGCGCCCCGGTGCTCTACGGCACCAAGGAGGAGCGCGAGGCCGCGCCCTCCTACGGCGAGGCCCCCACTCCCCCGGCCCCCTGGAACGGGAACGTGCGCGGCCCGGGGGTGCTCAGCTGGCGCGGACCCACCGCCGTGGCCCGGCTCCGAGCCGCCGCGCGTCGCCGGGACCCACTGCTGGTGGCCGAGGAGTACACCACCGCCACCCAGGTGCACAGCCCGCTGGAGCCGCACGTGAGCGTGGCCTCGTGGGTGGACGGGGACCTGTTCCTGCACGTGTCCACCCAGTCGGTCAGCAAGATCGCCGACATGGCGGCCCTGCGCTGGGACCTGCCCTGGGAGCGCGTGCACCTGGTGGCCGAGTACGTCGGCGGCGGGTTCGGAGCCAAGAACTCGCTCTCCCCCGACGTGGTGGCCGCCGTGGAGCTGGCCCGGCTGACCGGCCGCCCGGTGCGGGTGTGCCTGGACCGCTCCGAGGAGCTGACCGACGCCGGGCACCGGCCCGCCACCCGTACCCGGGTGGCCCTGCTGGCCGGAGGGGACGGTTCCCTGCGGGCGCTGAGCGTGGACTCCCACGGCGACGGCGGGGTGTCGGTGGGCTCCAACGCGGCCGTCCTGGCCGCGCTGATGTACGGCCGCTCCCCCCGCCGGGTCCGCGACTACGACGTGGTGACCAACCGGCCTCCGGCGGCGCCCATGCGGGGTCCCGGCGGGCCGCCGATGGCCTGGGCGCTGGAACAGGCCGTGGACACCATGGCACTGCGACTGGGCGAGGACCCGCTGGCCCTGCGCCGCCGCTGGGACGGCAACCCGAAGCGTCGGGCCCTGTACGAACGCGTCTCCGAACTCCCCCTGTGGCGGGACCGGCGGCGCGGGTCGCGCACCGGGAGGTATCGCCGCGGGGTGGGACTGGCCGCCGCCGGCTGGCCGTACCTGCTGGCGCCCGACGCCCGGGTGGAGCTGGCGGTGGAGGGCGGCGCCCTGGTGGTGCGCTCGGCCACCCAGGACATCGGTACCGGCATCCGCGCCGTACTCGGGGGCGTGGTCGCGGACCGGCTCGGCGTGGACGCGGCGGACCTGCGGGTGGAGATCGGCCGGAGCTCGTCGGTGCACGGCACCGGCTCCTTCGGCAGTCGCACGACCACCTCCATGGGACCGGCCGCCGCCGACGCCGCCGACCGGCTGCGCGCGGCCCTGCGCGAGCACTCCCCCGACGTGCCCGCCTCGGGACCCGTCCCCGAGCACGTGTTCAAGGAGGCGCTGGCCGCCGCCGAGGGTGTGAGCGTGGTCGGGGAGCGCCGCCGTGACCGCTGGGGGCAGCTGACCCCGAACTTGGGCGACCTGGCCGTCGGACGCGGGATGAGCGGCGCCGTCCACGTGATGGAGGTCGAGGTGGACACCCGGCTCGGTCGAGTGCGCCCCACCCGCTGCTGGGCGGGGATCGCCGCCGGTCGCGTCTATGACGAGCGGCTGGCGCGCAACCAGTGTGAGGGGGCGGTGGTCCAGGGCGTGGGCTACGCGCTCTTCGAGGAGCGGCGCGACGACCTCGCCACGGGTGTGGTGCTCTCCGACGACCTGGAGGACTACCGCCTCCCCGGCATGGGCGACGTGCCCGAGACCGAGGTGTACTTCCACGAGGAGGGGTTCGAGCACGTGGCGGGCGGCGGGATCGGCCTGGGCGAGGTCTCGGTGGTGGGTGTGGCGGCTGCCCTGGGCAACGCCGTGTACGACGCCACCGGCTGGCGCCCGCACGACCTGCCGCTGCGCCCGGACCGACTGATCGGAGGACTGCGTTGAGCACGCCGCGAGGAACCACCACGACCGTCACCCGTTCCACGAGCGTGGCCGGAGCCGTCCGGGAGGTCGTCGCGGGCGCGCGGCCGCGCGCCGGGGGCACCGACCTCGCGACCTGCGTGGAGGCCGGGGTGATCGCGCCCGGCCCCCTGGTGGACCTGTGGGGCGTACCCGAGTTGCGCGGACCCCGGTGGGACGCCGAGGGAGCGGTGCGGATCGGCGCGATGACCAGCGTCGCGGAGCTGGGAGCCGACCCGCTCCTGGCCGAGGCCTACCCGGGTCTGGCCGCCGCGGCACGGGCGCTGGCCACCCCGCAGGTCCGGGGGACGGCGACGGTGGGCGGCAACCTGCTCCAGCGCAACCGATGCCCCTACCTGCGCAACCCGGCCTTCGACTGCTTCCAGACCGGCGGGGACTCGTGCCCGGCCCGTTCCGGTGACCACCTGCGCGCCGTGGTGGTGGACCAGGGCCCGTGCGTGGCCCCGCACCCGTCGTCGCTGGCGGTGGCGCTGCTGGCCTACGACGCGTCCGTGGTGGTGCTGGAGCGGGGGTCGGGGGCGGAGGTCGAGCGGGGCCTGGCCGAGCTGTACGACGGCGGCGACCCCACCCGGGACCACGTGCTCGCCCCCGACGACCTGCTGGTCGCGGTGGCCCTGCCCGCCCCGGTGCGGGGCGGGCGCGCGGCCCACCTGCGCGTCGCGGGGCGCGCACGGGCGGAGTGGCCGCTGGTCGAGGCGGTGGTCCGCCTGGAGTGCGCGGAGGAGGGCCGGGGTCCGGTGACCCGCGCGTCGGTGGCGGTGGGCGGGGTGGCCCGCACCCCGCTGCGGCTGCCCGGCGTGGAGCGCGCCCTGGTGGGCGCGGTGCCCGGCCGGGCCCTGGACGGGGCCGTGGACCGGGCTCTGGAGGGGATCGTGGATCTCTGTTCCCCGCTGCCCGACACCGGGTACAAGGTCCACCTGCTCCAGGAGACCGTGCGGGACGTCCTCGAACGGGCCCTGGACGCACCGGCCGGATGACACCGGCCGGAGGCACGTGATCCGGGGTGGGAGCCGGGTGGGCCGCCGTGGCGTGGCGGCCCACCCGGCCCGTGGTTCAGTCGGAGTGGTCCGCCGCGGCGAGGATCAGGTCGTCCATGCGGGCCAGGGCCGCGTCCAGGGCGTCGATCCGTTCGACGATGCGGCCGCGCTCGTGCACCAGCATGGCCCGCTGTTCGGCGTTGGTGGCCCCGGTCTCGACACACGGGAGGAGCTCGGCGATCCGGCGGCTGGACAGGCCCGCCGCGTAGAACTGCTGGAACAGGCGGACCCGGTCGACGGCCCCCTCGTCGAACTCGCGCTGCCCGCCCGGACCCCGCTCGGAGCGGAGAATGCCCTGTTCCTCGTAGTACCGCAGCGCCCGCACGCTGACTCCGGAACGCCTGGCGACCTCACCGATGCGCACGAATCCCTCCCCGACCCTTGAACCTGACGTTGACGTCAGGTCCTAGTGTCCCGGACATGGACACTTCGTCAACCCGCACCCAGCACTTCGCCGTCGAGGGCTCCGTCGCCCTCGTCACCGGCGCCAACCGCGGTCTCGGCCGACTCTTCGCCAAGCAGCTCGTGGAACGCGGCGCGGCGCGCGTGTACGCCGCCGCCCGCCGCCCGGCGGAGATCGATCTCCCCGGGGTCGTGCCCCTCGAACTCGACATCACCGACGACGCCTCCGTGGGATCGGCCCTGGCACGGGCGGGGGACGTCACCCTGCTCGTGAACAACGCGGGCATCAGCAACTGGACCAACCTCGTGACGAGCGACCTCGCCGCGCTCCGGCAGGAGATGGACACCAACTTCTGGGGCACGCTCGCCATGGTCCGCGCCTTCGCCCCGGTGCTCGGCGCGAACGGCGGCGGCGCGATCCTGAACGTCCTGTCGGCGCAGTCGTGGTTCGCCTTCCCCGGGACCAACGGCTACCACGCGACCAAGGCCGCGCAGTGGGCCCTGACCAACGGCGTCCGGCTGGAACTCGCTGACCAGGGCACCCTGGTGACGGGGCTGCACCTCGGCGCCGTCGACACCGATTTCAGCGCCGCCTACGACGGCCCCAAGGGCGATCCCGGCGACTCGGTCCGCGCCGGGCTCGACGGTCTGACCCGTGGCGCCGTCGAGGTGCTCGCCGACGAGTGGAGCGCCCACGTGAAGCGTTCTCTGGCCGACGATCCGACACGCCTGGCCTCGGAGATCAGCGGCGGAGCCGTGTGAACCGCGCCCGTCGGGCCGCGTGAACGCCGGGTCCGACCCGGCGGGCCGACCCGACACACACCGAGGGCCCACCAGCACGGCGGGCCCTCGGGGCCGGTGTTCGGTCTGGTCCGCGTCAGCCGCGCAGGAGCGCCTGGTGGGCAAGCTCGCGGCACACGACCGCGAAGTCCAGTCCGGCGGCGGCCGCCGCCATCGGGAACGTCGAGGTCTCGGTCAGGCCGGGGGCGACGTTGGTCTCCAGGAAGATGGCCTCGCCGTCGGCGTCCACGATGAGGTCGGTCCGGGAGAAGTCGCGCAGACCCAGGGTGCGGTGGGCGGTCAGGGCCACCTCCGTGGCGGCGGCGACCACGTCCTCGTCCAGCCGGGCCGGGCAGAAGAACTCGGTGCGCCCGGCGGTGTAGCGCGCGGCGTAGTCGTAGACCCCGCCGTCCGGGACGATCTCCACCGGGGGCAGGGCCACGGGGCCGTCGCCGGTGTCGAGGACGCCGATGGCCAGTTCGGTGCCCTGGACCTGCTCCTCCACGAGCGCGGAGTCGCTGTAGGCGAAGCAGGAGACCAGAGCGGTCGACAGGTCGGTGACCGAGGTGACCGGTGTGGCACCGAAGGCCGAGCCGCCGCGGTCGGGCTTGACGAACAGCGGCAGGCCCAGGCGGTCGGTCAGACGGTGCAGCAGGGCCGGGGCGCCCAGGTCGTGGAAGGCCGACTTGGGCAGGGTGGCGCCGCGCGGCACCCGCACGCCCTTCTCGGCGAGCAGGGCCTTGGCGGCGGGCTTGGTGTAGGCCAGGCGGCAGGCGTCGGGCCGGGCGCCCACGTAGGGCACGCCGACCAGCTCCAGGACCTCGCGGATCGCGCCGTCCTCCCCCGCCGCCCCGTGCAGGACGGGGAAGACCACCTGGGGCGGGTCGGCGGCGAGCCGGTTCAACAGCCCGGCGTCGACGTCGGCGACCTGGACCTCGACGTCGAGGCGGCGCAGGGCCTCCGCGACGCTGCGGCCGGAGTGGACGCTCACCTCGTGTTCGGGGGACAGCCCTCCGGCGAGGACGAGGACCCGGTCAAGGTCGGCCACGGCGCGGACCTCCTTCTGTGCTGCGGTCATGGTGCTGTGCCCTTACGAGAGGATGTCAGGGCAGGTCAGGGGTGGGTGCCTGGCTGCCTTCGGTGGGCGTGGAGATCGCGGGACCGAAGGTGTCGCGCAGGTCGATCTCGCCCTCGATCGCGGCCACGAGGCGGCGGACGCCCTCGCGGATCTGTTCGGGGGTGGGGTAGCAGAAGCTGAGGCGCATGCTGTCCCGGCCGCGCCCGTCGGCGTAGAAGCCGGTGCCCGGCACGTAGGCCACGCGCTCGTTGAGGGCGCGCGGCAGCATGGCCTTGGCGTCGATGCCCTCGGGCAGGGTGGCCCACACGAAGAACCCGCCCTCGGGGCGGGTCCACGTGCATCCGGCCGGCATCATCGCCTCCAGGGAACCGAGCATCGCGTCGCGGCGCTCGCTGTACATGGAGTTGAACGCCTTGATCTGTTCCTTCCAGGGGAAGGTGTTCAGGTAGCGGCGCACCACGAGCTGGTTGAACGTGGAGTGGCTGAGCATCGCGGACTCGGCGGCCAGGACCAGTTTGGCGCGCACGGCGGCCGGGGCCAGGGCCCAGCCGATGCGCAGGCCCGGGGAGAGGGTCTTGGAGAGGGAGCCGAGGTAGATGACGTTGCCGCTGCCCTGGGAGTACAGGGTGGGTTCGGGTTCGCCGTCGTAGCGGAGCAGGCCGTAGGGGTTGTCCTCGACCACGAGCACGTCGTGGCGCTCACAGGCCTCCATGACCCGGGCGCGGCGCTCGGCGCTCATGGTGATCCCGGCGGGGTTCTGGAAGTTGGGGATCGTGTAGAAGAACTTGACCGGCCGCCCGTCGAGCTCGGCGCGGACCAGCGCCTCCTCCAGCTCCTCGGGAACCACGCCCTCGTCGTCCATGCCCACGTGGCGGATGTCGGCCTGGAAGGCGGCGAAGGTGTTGATCGCGGTGACGTAGGTGGGGGCCTCGGTGAGGACGACGTCACCGGGGTCGACGAAGACCCGGGTGACCAGGTCCAGGGCCTGCTGGGATCCGACGGTGACGATGACGTCGTCGGGGCTGGCCTGGACGCCCTCCAGGGTCATGTACTCGCAGATCTGCTCGCGCAGGACGGGGTCGCCCTGGGCGGAGCCGTACTGGAGCGCGGTGGCGCCCTCCTCGGAGACGACGTCCTTGACGAGGTCACCGAGCTGTTCGAGGGGCAGGGCGGCCACGTTGGGCATACCGCCCGCCAGGGAGACGATCTCCGGCCGTGAGGCGACCGCGAAGAGTGCCCGGACCTCCGATGCGACCATGCCCTGTGCTCGGAGTGCGTAGCGGCCGACGTGCGGGTCGATACGCGAACCCTGTTGGCTGGGCTGCTGCTCTCGGTGGTCAGCGGACACGATCCACCTCCGAAGGAAGGACGGTCTGTGGGCGGCCGTCGGTGCGGGACGATCAGGGGATCGTCGTTGATCCCCTGGTTCGACGCCGGTCACGGCCCGTTGGTTCACCGTTGGCCCCCTGTGGCGTTCGGGCCGTGGGGAGCCTGGCGGTGCGGTGTTCGGCTGGAGTGAACCGTGGTGGAACACGGTTCGGGAAATGTCCCGAGTCTAGCCCAGCGGCGGTGTCCGCGCGTTCGCGCGGTGTGTGGCCTGCCCTTTCCCGTCGTCGCCCCCACCGGGTGGTTCCGTCGTCTCACCGGGCACGGTACCCACACGCGTGTCCCGACTCACACCGGGTTGACTCGAACATGGCGCACTTTTCACCCTTATATCCTGAGTCGGACATAGGGCACTTAAGCCACATCAGCGACATTGGTTCGGTGGACCAGCGCGCCGGGCACGGCGCCACCGACCCCAGGGGGAAGTCATGGGAGTCCGCTCGACCACCGTCACCGCGTCACTGGCGCTGCTCCTGTGCGCACCGCTCACCTCGTGCACCGCCGACGAGGCACCGGAGCAGAGCCCCGACGCCGCGCTGCTGGAGCTGGAGCGAGCCGCCGACGCCCTGTCCGTGTCGATCCTGCGCCCCGGAGCCGAGCGCGCCTTCGCCCGCAAGGGCCACCCCGTGGCCGCGCCGCTCGAGTGCACCGCCGTACCCGAGGGCGGACCCTCCGCCGGGCCCTCCGAGGACCTGGACGAGGACGCCGTCACGGCGGGCGGCGACCAGGAGGCCGCGGCCGGGGACCAGGAGGGGGCGTCGGGCGAGCAGGCGCGTGGGGGCCGACTGGAGGTGCTGTGCACGGGGCAGAGCCGGGACGGCGAGCAGGTCCTCTTCGAGGGGCGGCTGCTGCGCGAGGCGTTGGCCGAGCGCGAGGTCGGTGACGACAGCCTGCGCGGGGACTTCACCGGCCTGGTCGGTGAGGAGGAGGTCTTCACGATGGACTGCTTCCAGTGCTCGCCCTCGAACGCGGAGCCACCGGAGAAGGACGCGGCGGCCTCCGGGTCGCCCGAGGCGGCCGAGCCGCCCGCCGAGACGGAGTAGTTTCCACGCCCGGCTCCGACGCGTGATGGTACGGCCCGGGGATGCACACATCCCCGGGCCGTACCTTCGTGTGCGCGGTGGCCCCGGAGTCTCCCCCGACACTCCCGGGGCACCAGCCCGTCGGCGCGTCCGCTGTGAGCCCCCGTCACCCCCCTCAAGGCGCGAAGGACGCGGACGCGTCCCGCACCGGTGAACAGCCCGCCGTGCCCTCTCTTGCCCGGAGGCCGCCCACCGGTGTGCGGGCCGCGCAGGAACAGTTGATCCCATTCCCACGGCGTCGGCAACGGTTGCAACAGGTTGCGACGTCATCGCCCAGAGCGATCGAACAGGTCCTCCCTGCGCACGCGCTCCCGTAGTTCCCGCACACCCGGCGCCGACGAACCGGGCAGCAGGTCCACCGACGACTCCGGGGAGAGCACCCGGACCCGCACGTCGTCGGAGAAGCGGTAGGGGCGGCTCTCGATCACCCCGCCCAGGTTGCGCCGCACCCGGGAGAGCTCGGCCCGTACGGTCACCACGTGCTGGTCGGATCCGAACACGTCATGGGAGAGCTGTGTCCCGGTACGTCCGTCGCGGTGGACGGCCAGCAGGAGGAGGAGCTCGGTGTGGCGCGGGGACAGGCGCTGCGACCACTCGCCGCTGTCCCCCGCCACCGACACGGTGGCGGAGCCGGACCGGGTCAGGTCCAGGGTGACGGTGGAGGGCACGGCCCGGTCCCCCGGGCTGGGACGGATCAGCCAACCACCGGGCAACGGTTCCAGGGCGCACTCCCCCAACGCCGGAAGCCACGCGGTCCCGCCCTCGCAGTGTTTGGGCAGCAGCACCCGCCGGACCGGCTCCATGTGGACGGCCGCGGCGGTCCAGCCGGTGTCGTCCACCACCAGCGCGGGCCGGGAGAGCCCCGCCAGCAGCGGCGCGGCCACCGAGCGCAGCCGCTCCAGGTGGCTGTGGTGCAGGCCTTGGAGGTGCGCCTCGGCCAGCTGGGCGACCGCGTTGACCAGGGCCAGGGTGGTGGGGTGGACGGTGGAGACCGGGCCGGTGACGTCGATGGCACCGAGCAGGCGCCCGTCACGGGGGTCGTGCACGGGGGCACAGGCGCAGGTGAGGGCGTGCAGGCTGCGCACGTAGTGCTCGGCGGAGTAGACCTGGAGCGGGCGCCCCACCACGAGCGCGGTACCGATGGCGTTGGTGCCCACGCTGCCCTCGTTCCAGAAGGCGCCCTCCACCAGGCCGACCCGGTCCCCGACCGTGCGCATCCGGCGCGAGCCCTCCCGCCACAGCACCTGCCCGGACGCGTCCGTCACCAGCATGATGTGCTCGGCCTCGTCGGCCACCGACACCAGGGAGCGGCGGATCAACGGGAGCACCTCGGAGATGGGTGAGGCGTCCCGGTAGCGTTGGAGTTCGTCCAGCCGGGCCATCCTGGGCGGCGGCGCGCTGTCCGGGTCGATACCGAACTGGCGCATGCGCCCCCAGGAGTCCTCGATCACCGGGCGCAGGGGCGCGGGTTGCGGCCTCCCGGTGAGCAGCGCGTCGTGGACACGTCGGAGCAGGACGGCGTGCTCGCGGGCGTTGGCCCCGGAGGGCAGCGCGGTGTCCAACCGGGGGAAACGTACGCCCTGGCCACGGCCCAGGGACTGGCCCCGCCCACTCACAGCGGACTCCGGCGGAGCGCGGTCGCGCCGCGGAGGCGGTCCCCGGCGACGTGGCGCCACCAGTCGGGTGGGGCCTCGGGCCCGACCACCCCGCGCCCGCCCGTGGACCGGAACCCACTCAGCTGGTCACTAGCGATCATGTGGGCCCCCAGGTCCTCAGGTTCGTCAAGGAGAACCCCAGTTTCCTGGTTCGGGTCGGGCGGGGCCAACGGAACCGCGAGACGCGTTCTATTCGGAGGGTCTTTCGGGCGGCTCCTTCCGATTCCTGTGGGGATCAGCGGCGACTGAGCCTCGCTGTTCACCACGGTTCCTCCACGGGAAGGCATCGCACCACCGGAGTTCTCGAACACGCGACCCGGGCGTGGGCGTGGCCGGAAGCGGCCACCCGCTCCACTGGGCGGAGTTCTTCTGCTATAGGGGTCGCCCGTCGGGCTCGGAACCGGTATGGCGGGTGAGGGCGAACCACAGGCGCATGCGTTGTTCGGCGTCGGCCAGGTCCACGTCCAGGTCCCGTTCGATGCGACCGATCCGGTAGCGGACGCTGTTGCGGTGCACTCCCAGGTCGGCGGCGGCGCGGTCCCAGTTGCCGTGGCGGGCCAACCAGGTGCGCAGGGTCTCCCGCAGTGTCCGGGCGGCCGCGGTGTCCCGGGCCAGCGGCCCCAGGAGCGCGCGGCTGAGATCCTCGGCCCCGGCCGGATCCAGGAGGGTGTCGAAGGGGTCGGCGCCCTCACCCCAGAGCCGCGAAGCCCCCAGGACGCGGGCGCGGACCAGTAGTGCCGCCGCCTGGCGGTCGGCCCGGGGCAGTTCGCGCGGCGGCACGGGCGGGCTGAGGGCGGCGATCCACCCACGGGACCCGAGCAGGTCCAGGTGCTCCCTGTGGGCCTCCTCGCCCCGGTCCGCGAGCACCGCGCGCACGGTGTCCTCCGGGTGCGTGCCGCCGTCGGACGCGCGTACGCGGTCGACCAGGTGTGTGCCCAGCGACGGGCCCGCCGCCCCGGTGCCGTCGGCCGCCGGGGGCCGGGCCCGCAGCACGCGGTGGAGTCCGGTCGCGTCCGTTGGTCCCCCGGGGGCGGTGAGCCCGGTGAGCAGGGGCAGTGCCGCCTCGTCCAACTCACCGTCCAGGAGGAGGCCGGTGAGCAGCCTGCCGGGGACGGCGGAGGTGTCGTCGACCGTGCGGGCGAGCAGGTCGAGCAGGGCCGTGGCGGTGCGCAGGACGGCGCGGTCAGTGATGCCCAGGGGTTCGGGGCGGCCCACGAGGACCACGCCCCAGGGCGGGGAGCCGACGGTGTGGAGGAAGACCTCGTCGGGATCGCTGGGGGCCTTGGCGCCGCGCGGCCCCGCCGGTGCGGTGAGCCGGTCGAGCAGGGGGCGCAGGTCGGGGGCGACGGTGCGGGGCGCGCCGGGGGTGCGGTGGGCGGGTGCGGCGGGGTCCGTGGGTTCCAGGGCCGCCCAGCCGCCGAGGGCGTCGGCCAGCACGGCGAGGACCCGTTCCACGGGGGCGGCGGCGGTGGCCGCGCGGGCCAGCCCCTGATGGGCCTCACCGAGTCGGCGCACGTCGCGCAGGTGGCGTTCGGCCAGTTCCTCACCGACCGCCCGGCTGACCGCCGCGAAGGCGGTGGAGCCGGGCACCTCCACCAGCGGCAGCCGCTGGGCACGGCACTCCTCGACCAGGAGCACGGGCACGGTGACGTGGACCGGGGCGACTCCGAAGCCGACGGCGGCGACCCCCGCGCGCACCAGGGAGGCCACGTACGCGCGCGCCTCCTCCCGGGTGTCGGGCAGGTTGACCCCGGCGGTGAGGAGGAGTTCACCGCCGCGCAGGTAGGCGGCGGGTTCGACCATCTCGCTGGCCACGGCCCAGGTGACGCCCGGGTCGCCCGCCTCGACCACGGTGGTCAGGGCGAGGTCGCGGCGGCCCGTGACCACGCTCAGGGGCACGTCGTGGCTGTCCGCCGCACCCGTAGCACCGACCATGTGTCCCCCTCCCCCGCGCACCACGCGCGTCCTTTGGATGGTTCATCCAAAGAACGGAGCCGCCTCGTACGGTTCGGCCACTGGAGCGGAGCCTAGCCGCTCCCTACGCTGGCCGTGACCGAGCCCGCGACAGGAACGGACCAGATGAACAGCCCGATCGGACCCATTGACTCCAGCCTCGTCCCCCGCTTCGCGGGCCCGGCGACCTTCGCGCGGCTGCCCCGGATCGACCAGGTCGAACACGCCGACGTGGCCGTCGTGGGAGTCCCCTTCGACACCGGGGTGTCCTACCGGCCCGGGGCCCGCTTCGGGCCGTCCGCGATCCGCGAGGCCAGCCGCCTGCTGCGCCCGTACAACCCGGGCCTGGACGTGGCCCCCTTCGAGCGCCTCCAGGTGGTGGACGGCGGGGACATCGCCGTGAACCCGTTCTCCGTCGGGGACGCCGTGGAGACCCTGGACCAGGGCGCCTCCGCGTTCGTCGACGCCGGGACCCGGCTGGTCACCCTGGGCGGGGACCACACCATCGCGCTGCCGCTGCTGCGTTCGCTGTACCGCAAGCACGGTCCGATCGCCCTGCTGCACTTCGACGCCCACCTGGACACCTGGGACACCTACTTCGGTGAGCCCTACACACACGGCACCCCGTTCCGCCGGGCCGTGGAGGAGGGGCTCCTCGACACCGAGGCGATCGCGCACGTGGGCACGCGGGGACCGCTGTACGGCAAGCGCGACCTGGAGGAGGACCGCCGCTTCGGATTCGGGATCGTCACCGCCGCCGACGTCATGCGCAAGGGTGTGGACGAGGTCGCCGACGCCCTGCGCCAGCGCATCGGGAACCGTCCGCTGTACGTGTCCGTGGACATCGACGTCCTGGACCCGGCGCACGCCCCCGGCACCGGCACGCCCGAGGCCGGTGGCCTGACCAGCCGCGAGCTCCTGGAGATCCTGCGCGGGCTGGCCGACCTGAACCTGGTCGGCGCCGACGTGGTCGAGGTCGCCCCGGCCTACGACCACGCCCAGATCACCTCGACGGCCGCCTCGCACGTGGCCTACGACCTGGTCGGTCTGCTGGCCCTGAACCACCAGCGGAGGTCCGAGGGCTAGGTCGTGTTCTTGGATCATTCCGCGCGCGACCGGCGGCGGCCCCGCTCAGGAGCCCGCGGGGTGGCGTTCGCGCAGGTGCGACCAGGTGAGCGCGGTGACGTGCCCGGCCATGGTGTCGGGCGTCTCGTCGGGGTGGTCCAGCAGCCAGTCCGCGAAGGCGTCGGCCGTGCTCACCGCGACGCGCGCGAGCAGTTGGGCGTCGCGGGGTTCGAGGGTGCCGTAGCCGTCCCGGGTACAGGAGGTGATGAGCTCGGCCACCTCGGAGGTGACGCGGTCACGCATCCGGGTGGTCTCGCCGGCGAAGGGCTCGCCCTGGACGGCGGCGCGCCGGTAGAGGACGGTCCAGCTCTCACGGTTGTCCACGACGAAGGTGAAGAAGGCCTGGATCCCCCGGCGCAGCGGGTCGTCGCCCTCGGGCGCGCCGGGGTCGTGGACGGCGGATCGGACCGCCTCGACCAGCCGCTCCATCTCCCGGCGGACGCAGGCGACGAAGATGCCCTCCTTGGACCCCAGGTAGTGGTACACGGTCGGCTTGGAGGTCCCGGCGGCCGCCGCGATCTCGTCCACGCTGACCGTGCGGTAGTCGCCGCGCGAGAACACGGAGACGGCGGCGTCGATCAGCTGCTGTTCCCTGACACCGCGCGGAAGTCTGCGTTGTTTGGTCGTCACGTGAACCGAGCCTAAGGGGGTCGGTGGTCACGGCCGCGGGTCGTTGGTCCGGGGCCGCCGGACCGGCTCCGGCACGGAGGTGCGGGGCGGGCGTGACCTGTGCGGCCTCGGCCACGCCGGGTCGGGCACGTGGCGCATCCCACAGCGCGGAGGCCGGGGCGGACACCGCGTACCCGCGGTATCCGCCCGGCGCCGGTCCCCGGGCGGGTCACCGCGTGGGCGCGTCCCTCAGTTCGAGGGTGCAGCACTTGGCCCCGCCACCGGCCTTGCGCAGCTCGTCCAGCTCGACCGGGTGGACCGTGAGGCCCTCCGCCCGCAGGCGGTCCGCGAGCCCGACGGCCTCGGCGGCGATGACCACGTCACGGCCGTCGCAGACGGCGTTGAGCCCGAGGACCGAGGCGTCCTCCTCCGTGGCGATGAGCGCGTTCGGGAAGAGCGAGCGCAGCACCCTGAGACTGCCCTCGGAGAAGGCGCCGGGGTAGTAGGCGATCCGGTCGCCCGACAGGGCGAACAGCGCGGTGTCCAGGTGGTAGAAGCGCGGGTCGACCAGTTGCAGGGTGACGACCGGGCGGCCCAGCAGGCGTTCGGCCTCCTGGTGCGCGGCGGCCTCGGTGCGGAACCCGGTGGCGGCCAGGATGACGTCGTCGAGGGTGATGAAGTCGCCCTCGCCCTCGTTGACGTACTTGGGCTCCAGGGTCTCGGTGTACCCCTCCTGGCGGAACCAGTCCAGGTAGGCCGGACCCTCCGGTGTGCGTTCGGCGCTGGCGAACCGGGCGCCGTAGACGCGGCCGTTCACGACCAGGGCGCCGTTGGCGGCGAAGACCATGTCGGGCAGCCCCTCGATCGGCGCGATCTCGCTGACCCGGTGGCCGAGGGACCGGTAGAGGTCCCGCAGGCCCTCCCACTGGCGGATGGCGCGGGGGCGGTCCACCCCGGCCGCCGGGTCCATCCAGGGGTTGATCGCGTACTCCACCGCGAAGTAGGTGGGACGGCACATCAGGTAGTGCCGTCGTGGGAGCGCGGCCACGGGGCCGTCGGGTCGAGCCATGGAACCTCCCCGTCGAGGTGTACCGGAGACCGAGCGGCGCGCGCTGGTCCGAGCCCTGACCACACCGCGGCCTCCGGCGGACAGAGGGGAGATACCCGCCCCGAAGCCCCGCCAACACAGGCTTTCCGCAAAGGGGGGCCCTCGGCGCCCGACAGGCGACACGGCTCTCGGGGAGGCGCACCCGGGCAGGAGACCGACCGGCCGGTATTGCTAGGGTCGCGGGACTTCCGCGATTGGAGAGCTCACCATGAGTACGACCGTCAGGGCAGCCGTCTTCCTCGCCACCGGTGCTCCCCCCGAGATCCGCGACGTCGTCCTGCCGGAACCGGGCCCCGGCCAGGCGCGGGTCCGGATGGTCGCGGCGGGCGTGTGCCACTCCGACCTCTCGCTGTCCGACGGAACCCTCCCGCAGACCTGGCCCGCCGTGCTCGGCCACGAGGGCGCGGGCACCGTGGAGGCGGTCGGCCCCGGGGTGACCGGGGTCGTGCCGGGCCAGCAGGTGATCCTGAACTGGGCACCGGCCTGCCGGGTCTGCTGGTTCTGTGAACAGGGCGAACCCCACCTGTGCGAGCGCGCGCTGGACGGAACGCTCTCCCCCTACGCCGAGCTCGCCGACGGCACGCCCGTCTACCCGGGGCTGAACACGGGTGCCTTCGCCGAGGCCACGGTGGTGCCGGTCAGCGCCCTGGTGCCGCTGCCGCAGGGCGTCGACCCGGCGGTCGCGGCGGTGCTGGGCTGCGCCGTGATCACCGGCTGGGGCGCGGTGAACAACGCCGCGAAGGTGCGCCCGGGCCAGTCCGCGCTCGTCCTGGGCATGGGCGGGGTGGGTCTGTCGCTCCTCCAGGCGGCCCGGATCGCCGGCGCGGACCCCCTGATCGCGGTGGACGTCTCCCCGGAGAAGGAGGACCTGGCCCGCTCGCTGGGTGCCACCGACTTCCTGGTCGCGGGCCCGGACACCCACCGGACCGTGCGGGGACTCACCGCCGGGCGCGGGGTCGACCACGCCTTCGAGGTGGTGGGCCGGGCCGAGGTGGTGCGCACCGCGTGGAACTCGTCGCGGCGGGGCGGGACGGTGACGGTGGTGGGTGTGGGTTCGCACCGGGACGAGGTGTCCTTCAGCGCCCTGGAGCTGTTCCACCAGGCCCGCACGCTCCAGGGCTGTGTGTACGGGTCCTCCGACCCGGCCCGGGACATCCCGTTGCTCGCGGAGCCGGTCCGCTCCGGTGACCTGCGCCTGGCCGCCATGGTCACCGACGAGATCCCGCTGGAGGGCGTTCCCGGCGCCTTCGAGCGCATGCGCCGGGGGCGGGGGGGACGGTCGCTGATCCGGTTCGGCTCCTGAGCGGACGGGGCGCCGGGCCCGGACGGCGGGCGCCCTCGGGGGGTCAGCGGTCGGCCGTTCTCCCTCCGGGGCGCTCGACCGGCTCCCCGTGGGCGTCCAGCAGGGTCACCTGGACCTCGGGCAGGGGGCGGGCCCGGCCGGGCACCGGGAGCCCGACCAGCGGCCGCTGGGTGCCCAGGACGACCGTCCAGTAGGCCGCCCCGACCAGGACCGGCCCGACCAGGGATCCGGGCAGGACGATCGTGTAGACCAGCAGGCCGAGCACGGCCAGCAGGGTCTGCGTCCAGAGCGTCTCACCGCCGCCGCCCACGTGCTGCCAGCCCAGGAGCAGGGCCAGCACCGTCACCACGAGGGGCACGGAGTCGAAGGCGAGCGTCATCACCGGCAGGAGCACCGTGTAGACGACGAGCACGTCGGACAGCACCCCCAGGGCGCGGCCGACGGCCAGGGCCGTGAACTCGCGCCGGTCGCCGGGCAGTTGGAGGACGCGGAACCAGTCCTCCTCGGGCAGGGGCCTCCCGGAGCGGACGCGGCGCAGGAGCGCGCGGTTCGACCGGGCCAGGTGCAGGAGGTACGCCAGGAAACCGCCCACGAGAACGGTGCCCGCCAGGGCGAGGACCGGTTCGGGGAGGTCGCCGGGGACCGGCGCCGACCAGCCGAGGTCCGCGACGGACACCCCGTCGGCGGTACCCACGAAGGCCATCGCCAGCAGGACCTCGACGAGCAGGAACCAGGCACCGGCGCGGAGGCCGTCCGCGTGGTGGGTGGTGTGCGGACCCGTGCCGCGCTCGCACCGCGCGGCGGCCCAGGACCGGGCCAACGGGGGCGACACCACGGAGTACGCGAGCAGGACGAGCGCCACGACGGTGGCCACCGGGCCGGGATCGAGGGTCGGGGGTTGGAAGTACACGGGGAACCTTCTCGGGAGGACGCGCTCGATGACCCGTGATGGTCCGAGGCAACGAACCTCGGGTGCGCGACAGCGAGATTCTGTCCGAACAATCACCTTTTGTCACACCTGGGCTTGTCACCCCCTGACAAAGGATGTGGCGGCGGACACACACCGGACTTGTCGCACGATCCAGGCCGGTGCACAGTCGACACCATCACGCACGCCGCGCCCGCGGGGCGCGGACGACCCCCGAGGAGAACCACATGGGTACCGGAGTCGACCAGGCCGACGTCGTCGTCGTGGGGGCGGGGCTGGCCGGACTGGCCGCCACGGCGGAACTGGCCGACGCCGGGAAGCGGGTGATCCTGCTGGACCAGGAGCCCGAGCAGTCGCTCGGCGGACAGGCCTTCTGGTCGTTCGGGGGGCTGTTCTTCGTCGACTCCCCCGAACAACGGCGCATGGGCATCAGGGACTCCAAGGAGCTGGCCCTCCAGGACTGGATGGGAACCGCCGCCTTCGACCGCCCCGAGGACGCGTGGCCGCGCAGGTGGGCCGAGGCCTACGTGGACTTCGCCGCCGGGGAGAAGTACTCGTGGCTGCGCCAGCAGGGCCTCAAGGTCTTCCCGCTGGTGGGGTGGGCGGAGCGCGGCGGCTACCTCGCGGACGGGCACGGTAACTCGGTACCGCGCTTCCACATCACGTGGGGCACCGGACCGGGCGTGGTCGAACCCTTCGAACGCCGGGTCCGCGCGGCAGCCGAGCGCGGCCTGGTCTCGCTGCGCTTCCGCCACCGGGTGGACGGTCTGGTCGTGACCGACGGAACCGTCACCGGGGTGCGCGGCGCGGTGCTGGCCCCCAGCGACGTGGAACGGGGACGGGCCAGCAGCCGCGAGTCCGTGGGCGAGTTCGAGATCGGCGCGCAGGCCGTCATCGTGACCGCGGGGGGAATCGGCGCCAACCACGACCTGGTCCGCCGGAACTGGCCGGAGCGGCTGGGCACCGCGCCCCGGCACATGCTGTCGGGGGTGCCCGCCCACGTGGACGGTCGCATGCTCGGCATCACGGAGGAGGCCGGCGGCGAGATCATCAACCGGGACCGGATGTGGCACTACACCGAGGGCATCCAGAACTGGGACCCGGTCTGGGCGGGACACGGCATCCGTATCCTGCCCGGCCCGTCGTCGCTGTGGCTGGACGCGACCGGTCGGCGGCTGCCCGCCCCGTACTTCCCCGGGTTCGACACGCTGGGCACGCTGGACCACATCATGAGGAGCGGCCACGAGTACACGTGGTTCGTGCTGTCCCAGAAGATCATCGAGAAGGAGTTCGGGCTCTCGGGCTCCGAGCAGAACCCCGACCTGACCGGGAGGGACGTGAAGCTGGTCCTCCAGCGGGTGCTCCCCGGCGCCCCGGGACCGGTGGAGGCCTTCAAGCAGAACGGGGCCGACTTCGTGGTCGCGGACCGGCTGCCCGAGCTGATCCGGAAGATGAGGGAGGTCGCGGGCGACGACGTCCTCGACGCCGACACGGTGACCCGCGAGGTGGTGGCCCGCGACCGGGAGATGGTCAACACCTTCACCAAGGACCTCCAGGTCATGGCGATCCACGGCGCCCGCAACTACCGGGGGGACCGGCTCGCCCGTGTGGCCAGACCCCACCAGATCCTCGATCCCAAGGCCGGTCCGCTGATCGCGGTGCGCCTGCACGTCCTCACCCGCAAGACCCTCGGGGGCCTGCACACCGACCTGGACGCCCGCGTGCTCCGGGCCGACGGCACGCCTCTGCCGGGGGTGTACGCGGCCGGTGAGGTGGCGGGGTTCGGCGGCGGCGGCGTGCACGGCTACCGGTCCCTGGAGGGCACCTTCCTGGGCGGCTGCCTCTTCTCCGGCCGCACGGCGGGCAGGGCCGCCGCGGCCGCCCTGGGCTAGGCGCGGCGAGGGGGCGGGTACGGCGGGTACGTACCCTCCCCTTCCACTGGTTTACGGGCAGACCCGAGAAGCGAATGATGTGGTCACTTACTCGCGAATTTCGCTATTCCCGCACGGAGCGGCCAAAGGGTCCGACACGCTGGTCTCCATGCGACCAAGGAGGCATCATGAGTGTCATGACTACCGGCGAAACGGACCCGGAACCGACACGACTCACTGTGGACGACCTGCAACGCACGCCGGACGACGGACGGCGGTACGAGCTGGTCGACGGGAGGCTTGACGTGTCTCCCGCTCCCGTGTTCCTGCACAGCCGGGTCGAATCTCGGCTCGGCTTTCATCTGAGCGCCGTGGCACCGGTGGACTTCGAGGTGGTGACCGCGCCCGGCATCAACTTCAACGCCGACCGGACCCACCACCGAATTCCGGACCTGGTGGTCATTCGCGCGGAGGATGCCGAGAGTCCGTACCTGACCAGGCCCCCGCTCTTGGCAGTGGAAGTGGTGTCACCGGAGAGCGTCCTTCGGGACCACCACACCAAGAAGCACGAGTACGCAGCCTTCGGTATCCCCTCGTACTGGCTGATCACCCCCGACCCCAACGCCCCAAGCATCATCGAGCTGCGGCTCAAGGACGGTGAGTACACGGAGGTGGCGGCGGCGTTCGGTAAGGACGTCCTCGACACCGATCTGCCGTTCCCGGTACGGGTCGCACCCCAGTGGCTGCTCCGCAGTGACGGAGACTGGCGGGAACACGTCGGAGGACCGAGGGAGGCGGATGAGACGCACGCGGAGCAGGAGACGGAGAAGCCGGAGAACGACGCCTAGACGCCCGACCCACGACTGGGAGGAGCCGGGTGCCCGTCGGGCACCCGGCTCCGTCATGTCCGCTCCGTTCCCGTCTCCGGATCCGTCGGACCCTCCGGGTCCTCGGAGGCACCCTTGCGCGGGCGCCCCCTGCGGGGGATGTCCTTGGCCTCCCTGGGCATCCGGCCCGCCTCGTCCAGGGCGCGGCGCAGGAGGAACTCGATCTGGGCGTTGGTGCTGCGGAGCTCGTTCCCGGCCCAGCGCGCGAGCGCGTCGTGGACGGCGGGGTCGAGCCGCAGCAGCACCTTCTTGCGCTCGGGCACGGCACCTCACCCGGATCTACTGGTAGAGGGTCCCGGTGTTCACGACGGGGCTGGCGGGGCGGTCCGAGCACAGCACCACGAGCAGGTTGCTGACCATGGCGGCCTTGCGCTCCTCGTCCAGGTCCACGACGTCCTCGTCCGACAGGCGCTCCAGCGCGCGGTCGACCAGGGTGACGGCTCCCTCCACGATCTCGGCGCGGGCCGCGATCATGGCGCTGGCCTGCTGGCGCTGGAGCATGGCCTGGGCGATCTCCGGGGCGTAGGCCAGGTGGGTGAACCTGGACTCCACGACCTTCACGCCCGCCGCGTCGACCCGCTCGGCGACCTCCTTGGACAGCTGCTCGGTGATGGCGTCGGCGCTGTCGCGCAGCGAGGGCACGGCGTCGTCGCCATAGGAGTCGTAGGGGTACTTGCCCGCGATGTGGCGGACGGCGGCCTCAGTCTGGGTGGAGACGAACTGGATGAAGTCGTCGACCTCGAAGGAGGCGCGTGCGGTGTCCTCCACCTGCCAGACGACGACGGCGGCGATCTCGATGGGGCTGCCCGAGGCGTCGTTGACCTTCATGACGGAGGTCTCGTGGTTGCGGATGCGCGTGGAGATCGCGTTGCGCACGGTGAGCGGGTTGACCCAGCGCAGACCGTCGGTGCGGATGGTCCCGACGTAGCGGCCGAAGAACTGGACGACCTGGGCCTCGTTGGGCGCGACCATCGTCAGACCGATGGCCAGGACGACGCCCACGGCGGCGATCACGACGCCGACGGCGATCAGGGACCCGTGCAGGCCGAGCAGGGGCAGGGCGGCGATCGCGGCTCCGCCCAGGAACAGCACGACCGACACCACGAACATGGGGATGCCGCCGGACCCGAAGGCCTCACGTTCCCTGTACTGCGGTGCTGGCCTGACGACGCTGGACGTCTCGCTCATCTGTCGGCCTTCCTTCCTTGGAGCTCGTTCCTCGTGTGATGACTTGAGCATAGCATTGTGATATCACTTTTTATGGACGGCCTCCCCCCGGGGCCCTGACTGAGAGGAGACGTGGACGCGATGAGCACCGACGCTCTGCGCCTGCGACCGCCGCACCACCGCGTGGACCGGCGCGCCATCTGGTGGTGGACGACCCGCTCCCTCGCGGTGACGGTCCTGCTCACCGTCATCCCGGTCATCCCCGCACTGATCTGGGAACCGGTGCGCTTCTGGTTCCTGGTCGCGGCCGGGGTCATCGGCGGGATCGGCCTGCTGATCACGGTCGTCATGCCGCAGTGGCGGTACCGGGTGCACCGCTGGGAGGTCACCGACACCGCCGTCTACACCTCCAGCGGGTGGATCTGGCAGGAGTGGAGGGTGGCCCCGATGTCCCGCGTCCAGACCGTGGACACCGAACGCGGACCGCTCCAGAGGGTCTTCGGGCTGTCGAGCGTGACCGTCACGACGGCCTCGGCCGCCGGTCCGATCGAGATCAGCGGCCTCGACCACGAGCTGGCGACCGAGGTGGCCGACCAGCTCACCGACAGCACCCAGGCGATTCCGGGGGACGCGACATGACCTCCCATGACGACCACCGCCCCGAAGAGGCCCCACCCGTGGAGCACGTCCACGGCGGGACCGCCCCGGAGCACGTCGAACCGCCCACGGAGGGCACCCCACCCGTCGCCGCGGACGCCGAGGACGGCTGGGAGGGACTGAGCCCGCTCAGCGTGTGGGCCTCGGCGGTCATCGTCTCCGTGTTCCTGGTCCCGGCGGCCGTCGTCGGCACCGTCGTCCTGCTCGTCGTGGGGCTCCCGTGGTGGGCGCTGGTACCGGTCCCGGCCACCCTGGCCTTCGTCGCCCTGATGACCTACCTGGAGATGTTGCGGCTCCGCGCGGTGCGCTACCGGGTCACCGCCGAGCGCATGGAGATGCGCTCGGGCATCATCGCCAGGGCCTACCGGTCCATCCCGCGTGAACGCGTGCGCACCGTGGACGTGGCGGCCCCGGTCTACACGAGGATCTTCGGCCTGTGCGCGGTGACCGTGGGCACCGGTGAGTCGGCCGGTTCCGGCGGCGGCGACCAGCTCAAGCTGGAGTACGTGACCGCGGACCAGGGAGAACGGCTCCGCCGGGAACTCCTGCGCCGCGCCGCCCCGGCCACGGGTCCCGCGGGCGGCCCCGAGGGCTCCGGGGAGGTCCCGGACGGGGAGGAGACGGAGCTGGCCCGGCTGAACCCGCGCTGGTTCGCCTACGCGCCCGCCACCTCGGCCACCTTCGGCATCGGCCTCGGTGTGATCGCCGCTCTGGTCGGTGTCAACGCCCAGAGCGGCGGCCACGGGTGGAAGTGGATCGCGGAGCAGGCCGACCTGCCCAGCGCGGAGGCGATGTCGAGTTTCGTGATGGGGCAGCTGCTGCTGGTCGTCCCCGGCGTGCTGCTGGCCCTGCTGGTGTCGGGGGTGGCGGTCCTGCTCCTGGTCGCCGTGGAGACCTGGTGGGACTACCGGCTCGTCCGTGAACCCGACGGCACCGTCCGGCTGCGGCGGGGACTGCTGACCAGCGTCTCGCTGTCGGTGGAGGGCCGCCGCCTCAACGGCGTGGTGCTCCACGAGCCCTTCGTGCTGAGGACGGTGGGCGGCGCCTCCGTCCGTGCGGTGGCCACCGGACTGTCCGCCGGTGACGCGGAGAAGGCCGAGGCCAAGAGCCGACTGTCCCCGGCCATGCCGGGGAGGCGGGCCCGTGAGCTGGGCGCCGCCCTCATGGGAGGGCCGACCTCGGCGCTGGACGCGCCGCTGGCCCGCCACCCGAAGGCGGCCCTGCGCCGCCGGTTCACCCGGGCGACGGTGTGTTCGCTGGTGGCTCTGGCCCTGGCGGGCGGGCTCGCCTGGCTCCATCAGGTGGCCACCGAGGCCTGGTGGGAGGCGCTGCGGACCGCCGAGGAGCAGTTCATGCCGTTCCCGCTGGCCACCCCGACCGTCGAGGCCACCCCAGGGTGGGGCTGGTTCGCGGTGGCGCTGCTGTTCGCGGCGGCGGCGTTCTGGTACGCGGTCGGTTCGTACCGGGGGCTGGGCCACGGTCTGCACCCGGAGTACCTGGTGGTGCGCAAGGGGATGGCCTCACGCGACACCGTCACGTTGGAGCGGGGAGCGGTGATCGGCTGGCGGATCACGCGCTCGCCGTTCCAGCGCCGGCTCGGTCTGGCCGACGTGGCGGCGACCACCGCCTCCGGCGAGGGGATGTACGCGGCCCTGGACGTGGGCCTGGGGCAGGGCCTGGGCTGGGCCGACGAGGCCGTTCCCGAGCTCCTGGCACCCTTCCTGGTGCGTGCGGAGGGCGACGGCGGGGTCCCCGGTTCCGGAACCTCCGTGCTGCCCTAGCGGCACGCGGGTCGGGCCCGCCGCGCACGTGCGGGACCGTGTCCCGGTGCCCCACTTCCCCGGGCGCCGGGACACGGCCGCCTCCGCGCACGTGCCGGGTGTCCGGGCACGGTCGCGCCCGGGGATCGGCGGGTCAGGGCACGGGGTTGTCGAAGATGGGCTCGCCGTCCACCCGCAGGCCGCTGGTGTGGCTGAGCGCCATCTCCACCATGGGGTAGACCTCGAACAGCCGCCGCATCCCGAGGGCCTCCAGCACGCGCTCCGCGATGGGCGCGGGTTCGGCCAGGACCACGTGTCGGCCCTGACCGGTCAGGACCTGGTAGACGGCGACCAGGGCGCGTACTCCGCTGGCGTCGAAGAAGCCGAGCCCGGACATGTCCACGACCAGGCAGTCGCACCGGGAGGCCTCCGCGGCCTGGAGCAGCCGTTCCCGAAGGTGTTCGGCGGTGGCCAGGTCCACCTCACCGTGGACGCGCACCACCGTCACTCCCGTGCAGGGAAAACGTTCCTGGGCCGAGAACGGGCCATCCTTCGCCACTCGGGCCACCTCTCACCGGACGTAACCTTTCCACTACGCAACCGCGTACGAGATCGTAACCTCTTCAGGTAGCTTCCGGGAGGGTTTCCATGAGAAAAACCGCCGGAATCTCGCTGATATGACCCCACCGCCACCCCGGTGTCACCGTCCCCCGGGTTTGGTCGCCTCGTCGCGCGGGCCCCGGTTCCACAGGACCCCCATTCCTTTCTCTCGGACACTCCCGATCCGACCCCCGCACCGTGCTTTCCGCGCCTTCGTGCGGTAAAAGCGGTACTTGGACACCCGTGTGTCGGCCGGTGGCGGCGTTCCCCCTGGGGAACGGGCCCCGACCGCCCTCATGGACACGAAGAGAGCGAAGGGAGGGAGCGGGACGCGGCTGCCCCGGGCAGTGCGCCGACCGCGACCCCAATGACCGAAACCGCTGACACCCAGCCCGGATGGTTCTCCTCCGAGGAGCTGGAGAACGTCCGCGCCAGCATGCCCGTGCTCTACGTCCAGGCGGTGCCCGTTCGGGTGGACGAGTCCGGGTCGGTGACCCACGTGGGGCTGCTGATGCGCGCCGACCCCGACGGCAGCTTCAACCGTTCGGTGGTCTCCGGTCGGGTGCTCTACCACGAGCGGGTGCGGGACGCGCTCCTGCGCCATCTGGAGAAGGACCTGGGCCCGGTCGCCCTGCCGCGTATCCCCAGCTCACCGCAGCCGTTCACCGTCGCGGAGTACTTCCCCACCCCCGGGGTCACGCCGTTCCACGACCCCCGCCAGCACGCGGTCGCCATGGCCTACGTGGTGCCGGTGAGCGGCGACTGCCAGCCCCGTCAGGACGCCCTGGACCTGGTGTGGTTCACCCCCGAGGAGGCCACCAGCCCGCAGGTGCGCGAGGAGATGCCCGGGGGCCAAGGCGTCCTGGTCCGTCAGGCGCTCGCCCACGTGGGGCACGCGCCGTGACGCCGCTCGCCGGGGCCCGCCAGGGCTGAGGGCGGGCCCCGGGCCCCGGGTCCTTCGCGGACCCGGGGCCCGGGATCTCCCCCCTCGCGTGCGGGGCGACCTCCGAATCTCCTACGAGGAGTGGGTCTAGGCTGGAGGCCATGCTCGCATCCCTCGTCGCCGACGCGCTCGCCCTGGTACCCGAGGACCCGCGCGCGGGTCCCGCTCGTGTGATCCTCGGACTGACCGGCGCCCCCGCCGCCGGCAAGTCCACTCTGGCGCGCTACCTGGTGCACGCGGTCGACGAGCGGGCGGGCGCGGGCACCGCCGGGTACCTGCCCATGGACGGCTTCCACCTGTCCAACGCCCAGCTGGAGCGGTTGGGCCGCCGCGACCGCAAGGGGGCGCCCGACACCTTCGACGCGTTCGGCTACCTGGCGATGGTGCGCCGACTCCTGGCGGAGACCGGCAACCCGGTGTACGTCCCCGACTACGACCGCAGGCTGCACGAGCCCATCGCCGCCCAGCACGTGATCGGGCCCCGCACACGGCTGGTCGTCACCGAGGGCAACTACCTCGCCAGCGACGAGGAGCCGTGGGCCGGGGTGCGCGAACTGTTCGCGGAGCTCTGGTACGTGGAGGCCGAGGACCGGGTCCGCGAGAAGCGTCTGCGCCGCCGCCAGATGGCCGGCGGCGCGAGCGTGAGCGCCGCCCAGGAGTGGGTCGAGCGCAGCGACCGGCCCAACGGAGAACTCGTGAAGACCCTGCGGGACCACTGCACCCGGGTCGTGCGGGTGAGCGGTGTCCCCAGGCTCGGGTCGAGGGACCGCTACTCCGCCCGCTGACCCCTCCCCCCGGGCCGATCCCCGGGGAGGAACCAGTCACCGCCCGGGCGACACCGTGTGGCGCGCGGCACCGAGGGCACCGGAGCTCGATCCGGACCTGCCCCCGCCGCCCCGCACCGAGCGCCCCGGTCTCCCCGGAGGTCCGGGGCCGGAGGCGAAGGGGTCCCGTCGCCGCCGGAACACACGGCGGCTCGACCACCCGTCCGCGCCTTCGTCGGGCTCGACGGGGAGCCGGAGCCGACACCGCCCGCTCCCGACGACCACGCCCACGCCCACGCCCCCCGCGACGATCTGGTGGAGGCGGACGCGTTCGACGAAGTGGGGGCGGCGTTGACGAGGGTGACGCTGGCGTCGAGCCCGTCCCGGCGGATGTCGTGCGCGGCCCGTCCGTCCGCCGCGAGCCCGGCGTGGCCCGCGCCGGGCACCAGGATCTGAGGGGTCATCGGTCCTCCTCCTCGACACTTCGAGTGGTCGACCCGCAGGACGGACCGGGTGTCCCGGAGCGTGACACCGGGCACCGGTGAGGTGGATCACCGGGAGGACGGGAGGACCGACAGGGCGGGTGATCCCGTTTTGCCCGCACATGCGAAGGGACGTCGACCATCACCCCAACTGTCCACATGTTGAGACAAAAGTTCCAAATATCGTCCACCGCGGCTAGCATCCCACCATCGACCCGCACTGACCTGGAAAGAAACTCCTCATGAAGGACGTCGCCGAAGACAACCCGGCGCCGGAACGGCCACAAGCCGAGACGGCGGCGCCACCGACCAACCCGAAGCGGAAGGTCCTCACGGCGAGCCTTGTGGGCACGTCCATCGAGTTCTACGACTTCTACATCTACGCGACCGCCGCGGTCCTGGTCTTCCCCTACCTGTTCTTCCCCGAGGGCGACATGATGGCGGCGCGCCTGCAGTCGCTGGCGACCTTCGCCATCGCCTTCGTGGCCCGCCCCATCGGTTCCTGGCTGTTCGGCCACTTCGGTGACCGGATCGGTCGCAAGGCGACCCTGGTGGCGTCCCTGCTGACCATGGGCATCGCGACCATCGCGATCGGGCTGCTGCCGACCTACGCGCAGATCGGCGTGGCCGCGCCGCTGCTCCTGGCGGTGTGCCGGTTCGGCCAGGGTCTGGGCCTGGGCGGCGAGTGGGGCGGTGCGGCGCTGCTGGCCACCGAGAACGCTCCCCCCGGCAAGCGCGGTTTCTACGGCACGTTCCCGCAGCTGGGCGCGCCGATCGGCTTCTTCCTGGCCAACGGCGTCTTCCTGATCCTGAGCCAGGCCATGTCGGACGAGGACTTCCTGGCCTACGGCTGGCGCATCCCGTTCCTGCTGTCCACCGTGCTGATCATCGTCGGCCTGTGGGTGCGGCTCACCCTGCACGAGACGCCCGCCTTCGCGAAGGTCATCGCCTCCGGGGAGCGGGTCAAGACCCCCATCGTCGAGGTCTTCCGGCACAACTGGCCCGCCGTGGTCATCGGCACGCTCATCATGCTGGCGACCTACGTGCTCTTCTACCTCATGACCGTCTTCTCCCTGGGCTTCGGCACGGACGCGGAGACCGGACTGGGGTACGAGCGCACCGACTTCCTGGTCTTCCTGCTCATCGGCGTCCTGTTCTTCGCGCTGTTCACACCGATCTCCGGGCTGCTCGCGGACCGGTTCGGCCGCAGGCCCGTCCTGATCACGGTCACCTGCACGATCATCGCGTTCGGGTTCGCCATGGGCCCGCTCATGGGCAGCGGCGGGACCGTCGGCGTGATGGCCTTCCTGATCATCGGCCTGTCCCTGATGGGTCTGACCTTCGGCCCGATGGCGGCGGTGCTGCCAGAGCTGTTCCCGACCAAGGTGCGCTACACCGGCGCCTCGGCGGCCTACAACCTGGCCAGCCTGCTGGGCGCCTCGTTCGCGCCCTACATCGCGACCTGGCTCGCGGGGACCTTCGGGCTGGCCTGGGTGGGCGGTTACCTGGTCCTGGTCGGCACCATCACCCTGGGCGCGCTGATCGTCAGCCGCGAGACCAGGCACGACGACCTGGACACCATCTCCGCCAAGGTGACCAAGTAGCGGAGTGACGGGGGATCTCCCCCGGGACGGGAAGGGCCGGGGCGGCACGCGCCCCGGCCCTTCCGCGCGTCCGAACCGTTCACACCGCCCGTCGCGTAAGGGAAAGAAGGGCCCTCGGGGGGTCCCGGCCCGGCCCGCACGGCCGTCGTCTGGCGCACGCGCGACCTTCACGCCGAACTTATCGACCGGCGAGTACACGGAGGGGTGTACCAGAACGGCCCCGGAGCGAGCCGGGACCACGCCCCTGAACCGGTGAACGCCCCGAGGTCCGTACTGCCCATGAACCGGACGGATTCCCGTCCCCCTCACCCCTGGGAGATCCCCATCGTTCACCGAACCACCGTCCCCCTGAGCGCGGCACTCGTGCTGCTGGCCACGGCCTGTGGCGCGCCGAGCACCGACCTCAACGAAGCGGAGACCACCAGCAGCACCACCCCGGCGCCGAACGACGTCAACGGCGACGGGTACTCGGACGTGCCGATCAGCGGGCGCTCCGGAGACGCCGAGACCGGCCAGCCCTACGTGGGGGTGCTGCTCGGCGGGACGGACGGCCTGTCCCCCGACCGCTCCGTCACCCTGACCCGAGCGGACCTCGGGCTGGCCGACGACGGCGAACTCCTCACCGTCCTGGGCACCGGTGACCTCGACGGCGACGGCCACACCGACCTGCTCGTGGACGCCGGGAGCGGATACGTGGTGTGGGGCGGGCCCGAGGGCCCCGCCGGGGAGGCCGTGCCGCTGCCCTGGCTGGAGAAGGACGACCCGAGCGACATGTACGCGGTGTCCCTGGTCGTCGGTGACTTCGACGGGGACGGGAACACCGACGTCACCGTCCTGGACCACCTCCAGGGCACCCCGGTCGACGAGTACGAGGCCACCTTCCACCAGGGACCCTTCGAACGGGACGGCTCCCCCGCCGAGAGCGGCGAGGTGACCCTGCCCAGCGACGCCGGGGACGCCGAGCTCGACGTGATCGACGCGGACGGTGACGCGGCGCTGGACCTGCTGCTGGTCCGGAACCGCGACGAGTCCCCCGCACCCCACCTGGTGCTCCGCTCGGGCCCGGACGGCCCCGCGCAGGAGGTCCTCGGTGACACCGCGCTGGGCCACGCGTACGCGAACGGCGACTTCGACGGTGACGCCCACCCGGACCTGCTCGTGGGGGTCAGCGGTATCCCCAACAACGAGCCAGGCCACGAGGACGAACTGCACCCGGGGTACGTGGACGCCTACGCGGGCGGTGACGGCTTCCTGGACGCGGAACCGTCCCGCCTCACCCTCGACAGCGAGGGTGTTCCCGGCGATGCCGGGGACGGGGACGGGTTCGGCAACGGCCTCCTGGTGGGTGACGTCGACGGCGACGGATACGACGACGCGGTGGCCATGACGGGGCCGTTCCACTCCTACGAGGCCGCCACCCTGCTGTTCGGCGGACCCGAGGGGCTGACCGGTGAGCGGGCGGCGGCGCTCCCGGTCCCGGAGAACGACCTGGGCTCCTACCGCCACCACTCGCTGACCGACTACGACGGTGACGGCCACCCGGACCTGCTGCTGAGCACCGTGCACCCGGCCATGCCGGAGGACAACGCGGGGTACGCGCTGTTCCGCGGCGGCCCCGACGGCTTCGACCCGGAGCCGGTGGAGTTCACCACCGAGGCCCTGTAGGGGCGGTCGGAGTACGGGAGGCCGCCTTCGGCCAGGGGCCGGTCCGGGCTGTGGAAAACGCCCGGACCGGCCCTTCGCGTCCTAGTGTGGATCCTGCCCCCGTAACCCTCCGACCCCCCGGAGTACGCACGTGTACGAAGCCGCGCTCAAGCTGGGCGTCTCGGTCGTCAAGGCCGCCTGTGGCATCTGGATCGGCAACCCGATCGCGGAGAGCGCGGCGACCACGGTGGTGGACCTGGTCCAGGAGAAGGTCACCGGCAGACGCGACCAGCGCAAGCTGGAACGCAAGTTCGCGGAGATCGAGGAGAGCATCGCCGACCGGGTGGTCGGCTACCTCGACCACGAGTTCCAGGGGCTGGCCGAGAACGAGCGCGAGGCGGCGGTGCTGGCTGTCGCGGACGCCTTCGAGCGGGCCGGTCTGACCGACCGCGTCCTGTTCGAGCAGGACCTGGACCCCCTGTACCTGGAGCGGTACGTGCGGTCCAGGGCAGCGGGTGCCACCAGGGACCTCAGCGGGCAGGCGGTCGCCCTCTACGACCGGGTCCTCCCGGAGTCGTGCGCCTACGTGATGGCCACCCTGGGTACCCTGCCGCGTTTCCAGGCCGGAGCGTTCGGCGAACTGCTGCGCCGGGAGAGCCTGGTCCTGGAGAAGCTGGACGAGCTGCTGGACCGCATCCCGGAGGCGGAGGACCAGAAGGGGCACGGACGGGAGGAGAACGCCGAGGCGGCCTTCGTGACCGCGTACCGCAGGACCGCCGCGGAGCGGTGGGACGTCCTGGAGCTGTTCGGCACGGACGCGCGGACCCAGAGGTACCCGCTGACCCTGGCGTACCTGAGCCTTCGGGTGTCCTGGGAGCAGGAGGACCGAGAGCAGGATGTCCTGTGGGCCGACACCGTGCACACCGGCCATCTACGAGTGGAACAGGCCCTGGCCTCCCACCGGCGCACCTTCCTGCGCGGTCCGGCCGGGACCGGCAAGACCACCCTGATGCGCTGGGTGGGGGTGCGCGCCTGCCGGGGTGACTTCCCTGAGGCGATGTCCGCCTGGAACGGCCTGATCCCCTTCATGGTTCCGCTCCGCCAGTACGTGGGCGAGAAGCTGCCCGAGCCCGCCGACTTCGTCCGGCACACCGGACGCCACCTGGCGGATCAGGCACCGAAGGGGTGGGTGACCAGGGTGCTGGCCGAGGGCAGAGGGATCGTCCTGGTCGACGGGGTGGACGAACTCCCCCAGAGCCAACGTGAGGCCGCCCGGCGGTGGCTACGGGAGCTCATGACCGACTTCCCCGAGTGCCGGTACGTGGTCACCACCAGGCCCGGGGCGGCCCAGGAGTCCTGGCTGGAGGCGGACGGGTTCGTCAGCGCCGAACTCCAACCGCTCACCGACGACGACGTCAGTTCCTTCATCCACCACTGGCACGAGGCGGTACGCAGTGAGGTCGCGGACGACACCGAACTGGAACTCCTGAACACCTACGAAACCGAGCTCACACGCAAGGTCCTGGGGCAGCGGCACCTGCGCGCGATCGCCGCGACGCCCCTCCTCTGCGCGCTGCTGTGTGCCCTGCACCGGGATCGCAACACATCGCTGCCCAGAGACCGCATGGAGGTGTACGAGGCCGCCCTGGCGATGCTCCTGAAGGACCGTGACCACCAGCGCGGGATCGCGGGGGTGGAGCTGTCCCGAGGTGAACTGGTGCTGCTGCTCCAGGAACTCGCCAAGTGGCTCGTCATCAACGGCAGTTCGGATGCTCCAAGAGCGACCGCACAGCGCCAGGTCACCAGGGTGTTGAGGAGCATGCACCGGGTCGACGAGGAACCTGAGGAGGTCTTCACCCACCTCATCGTCCGCAGCGGGCTGCTCCAGTGCCCGACCGTCGACCGGGTGAGCTTCCTCCACCGCACCTTCGAGGAGTACCTGGCGGCCAAGGCGATCGTGGAGGAGGACAGCTTCCCCCTGCTGGTCAGCAAGGCGCATGACGACCAGTGGCACGAGGTGGTCGTGATGGCCGCCGGGCACGCAACCCCGAAGCAGAGGGAGGAGCTGGTCACCGGGCTGCTGGAGCGTGCCGACCAGGTGAAGAAGCACCACGACCGGCTGCTGTTGGTGGCTTTCGCCTGCCTGGAGACCTCACCCCAGTTGGCCGAGCGCCTGCGAAAGGAGATCGAGGAACGCGTCCTCAGCATCCTGCCGCCCAGAACCAAGGATCACGTTCACGCCCTGGGAATGGTCGGTGAATCCGCACTGCCCCTGCTCGCGAAAAGCCCACCGAAGAACGCAAGACAGGCAGCGAAGACCATCGAGGCAGCCTCGTTGATCGGCGGCCCCGCATCAGTCCCGATCATCGGACAGTGTCTACCTTTCCGAAGCCATGAAATCTTCAGCGCTCTGCACACAGCGTGGAACAGAGGGGCCTCACCTGAACTAGCCCGCGTGATACTCCGAGAGGCCTGCACCACCTATTCCTATTCCATTACAATTTCAACCGAACACCTGGAATTACTGAACAAGCACGCCCCCGAAACATCCAAAGCAGTAATCACAGGAAAGGGAAGCGATAATCTAAATCCACTGAAACAAATGAAGCACTTGTCACAAGTGTACCTATTCGCAGACACTCATGCCCCATGGCATGGGATTGATCTCACCCCCTTGCATGGCATGAAAAGCCTTAGAGGCCTTCATCAGAACAAAGATACCTCCCTTGCCAAGATAGAACCACTTACCCAAAGCCCTATATCAACCTTAAGCCTCAGCCACCCCGACAAAATATCAGACTTGCACATCCTTTCCTCCTTCCATGAACTGACAGATATTTCTTTCGAAACCAGCCTTCCGCAGCTTTCACTAGACACCATCCTGCCAAATCCAGGAAGAACCCTGAGCCTCAGACTCTCGGCTCAGTATCACGAAAGGAACCTTGACTACCTCAATACAGCCACCAATAAGCTTCACAAGCTTGAAATCCGAGATTGCCCTAACATCTTTAGCGCGGAAGGAATTCTCAGTCACCACCAATCCCTCACGCACCTCACCTACCGCGACCCCACACCCGCGAACCTACCTTCTATTATTGGACAACTCGCCCACCTAGAAGAACTAGAAATCGAATTCAAACTCACAGAGAACAAAAGCCTCACATGGGCCTTAACTGAACTCCCGTCACTCAAAAAACTTACACTCCGACACTTCAACCTATCGATTTCCGTACCATCGTGGATTAGGGATATTCCACAATTACAAACGCTTCGCGTTGAGGGAGAGAAGCCAGTAGACCTGTCGCCCCTGGAGGGAACACCCAATCTAACCGTGGAAGCTACCGAGATTCGATCACAAACCGTGAACGGAACCGAGGCGCTTGGCAATAATTCCCGCCTAGTAAGAGATGTTCCATACGTGTTCTGACGGCGGTCAGGCGCCGGGACGGCATGACCGTGCTCGGGGGCGAAGGTCCTCTCTGGCGGGGGCCTTTGGCACTTGCGCCCCGTAGAGGTGCAGCTGGGAGAACCGCCTGGTCATCGCCGGTGACCTGGAACACCTGACCGACTCGGAGGCGGCGACGGGGGCCGGAAACACCCGCCTAGACTCGGGAACGGCCCCAGGACAGCTGCCGGAAAGAGTCCCCCATGCGCGCGCCAGACGGCGATTCCCACCGCCACCTCGGCCAGGACCGGCTGTCGCTGCCCGAGGTACGGCTGGACGATCTGCTCGACGAGGTCCGGTCCCGGATGACCGAGATCTCGCGCACCCAGGAGCGCATCCGCACGCTGCTGGAGGCCGTCGTCTCCATCGGGGAGGGCCTGGAGCTCGAACCCCTCCTGCTGCGGATCACCGAGACCGCGACCAGCCTCGTGGAGGCGCGGTACGGCGCGCTCGGGGTGATCGGACCGGAGGGTGACATGAGCCAGTTCATCCCCGTGGGGCTGGCCCCCGACGAGATCGACCAGATCGAGCACTGGCCCAAGGGCGAGGGCATCCTCGGGCTGCTCATCAAGGAACCCAGACCCCTGCGGTTGCGGGACGTGCGCGAGCACCCCGAGTCGCGCGGGTTCCCCGCCGGTCACCCGCCCATGCACACCTTCCTCGGGGTGCCGATCCGTATCCGGGACCAGGTGTTCGGCAACCTCTACATGACCGACAAGCTCGGTGGCGCGGAGTTCACCGGGGACGACGAGCTCCTGCTGCGGGCGCTGGCCACGGCGGCGGGCACGGCGATCGAGAACGCGCAGCTCTTCGCGCAGACCCAGAGCCGGGAGACCTGGCTGGACGCCTCCGGGCAGATCACCACCCGGCTGCTGTCCGGCGCCGCCCCGGAGGAGGTCCTGAGGCTGGTCGCCCGGCGCGCCCGGGTGATGGCCCACGCCGACCTCGCCGTGATCGCCATGCCCGGGGAGGAGCCCGAGACCCTCACCGTGCGGGTCTGGGACGGTCCCGACGACCCGTGCGCGCCGCCGTCCGACGGGGTGCGGGGCGCCACCCTGCCCCGGGAGGCCGACACCCTGTTGGGGCGGGTCTACCTGAGCGGGATCCCGGTACGGACCGACGTCGCCCAGTTCGACCATCTCGGGGTCGGGTTCCTGGGCCGGTTGGGGATGGGCCCGGTGCTGGTGCTGCCCTTCGGTCCGCCGGACGGTGCACGGGGTGTCCTGGTGCTCGCCCGTGACCAGGACCGGGAGCCCTTCCAGAGCAACTGGTTGAGCATGCTGTCCTCGTTCGCGAACCAGGCGGCGGTCGCCCTCGAACTGGCCGAGGCCCGGTTGGACTCCGAACGGCTGAGTGTGTTGGAGGACCGGGACCGGATCGCCCGGGACCTGCACGACACGGTGATCCAGCGCCTCTACGCCACCGCCCTGACCCTGATGGGGACCGTGCGGCGGATCGACGACTCCACGTCGGCGGGGCGGGTCCAGTCCGCCGTCAACGACCTGGACGACACGATCCGGCAGATCAGGTCCACGATCTTCGCGCTCCAGAGTTCCACCGGTGACGACTCCGCGTCCCTGCGCTCCCAGGTGCTGGCGGTGGTGAACTCCGCGACGGAGTCCCTGGGGTTCGCGCCGCGCCTGCTCACCCAGGGCCCGGTGGACAACGGGGTGGACGACGGGACCGGCGAGCACCTGGTCGCCGTGCTGCGGGAGCTGTTGTCCAACGCCGCCCGGCACTCCGGGGCCGCGTCGGTGGACGTCCAGGTGTCGGTCGGTGACGGCGCGCTGGTGCTGCGGGTCTCCGACGACGGCCGGGGTTTCCGGGAGGGGGGTCACCGCAGCGGTCTGCGCAACATCGCCTCGCGCGCCGAGGAGTTGGGCGGGGCGGTCTCGGTGGTGACCGGCCCGGAGGAGGGCACCGTGGTGGAGTGGTCGGTTCCGGCCCGGCAGGGCGTCGAGAGGCGGACGGTCTAGCCGGGCCGCCTCCGGCTCAGGCGGTCTGGTTCATCGACAGCCGCACGGCGTAGGCGGCCGCCTGGGTGCGGCGGGCCATGCCGAGCTTGGCCAGGACCCGGGACACGTAGTTCTTCACGGTCTTCTCGGCCAGGTACATCCTGGTGCCGATCTCCCGGTTGGTGAGTCCCTCACCGATGAGTTCCAGGACCCTGCGTTCCTGGTCGGTGAGTTCGCTCAGCGGGTCCTCACGCACGGCGTCCGCGCGCAGCCGTTCGAGCATGCGCGTGGTCGACTCGGGGTCGAGCAGGGAGCGTCCCCCGGCGACCGTGCGGACGGCGCCGACCAGGTCGGTGCCGTGGATCTGCTTGAGGATGTAGCCGGAGGCCCCGGCCATGACGGCGCCGTAGAGGGCCTCGTCGTCGGAGTAGGAGGTGAGCATGAGCACGCGGGTTTCGGGGAGCGCCGAGCGGATGTCCCGGCAGACCTTAACGCCGTCGCCGTCCGGGAGACGGACGTCGAGCACGACCACGTCGGGTTCGAGGACGGGAACCCGCGCCAGGGCCCGTGCGGCGGTTCCGGCCTCTCCGACCACCTCGATGCCGTCCTCGTCGTCGAGGAGTGCTCCGACCCCTCGTCGGACGATCTCGTGGTCGTCCACCAGGAACACCCGGATCGTTGCGTCGCCGGCCATCGGGGCGGTTCTCCTCAGCGCTGAGTGCGGTGCCCGGTGGCGGCGCGGCCGCCTCGGGTCGTGTGGGGTGACACGGTGCGCCTCCCACCCTAGACAGTTCTGAATAGCGGCATATGAGTCAAACGTCCTTTTCTGTTTGGGGCGAGTGTCCTGGCGGGTAGTCCGCAGGTGGGGACCTTCGCCGTCGGACAGGGGGCTCGTGCCCCACGGCCTTCGGGAGCACGGCCAGCGATGATGGCGAAGGCTGGAACTGAGGGCACGGCACTTCGGGGGTTCGTGATGACTGGATCAGGCGGTACGGACGCGTCCGCTCGGAATCGGAGCTGGGTGACGGGATCGGCCTCGCCTCCGGAACAGCGGAGCGCCGAGGAGGGCACCGATCGGCTCTCCGAGAGCGCCCAGATGACGGTCGGGACCGATCTGGCCGACGAACAGCACTCGGCGTTCACCGTCCTGGAGCGCCAGACCTGCTTCAACCTCCTGGCCTCACACGACATCGGGAGGGTCGCCTTCACCATCGAGGGGGACGCCGCCCCGACGGTGCTGCCGGTCAACTACGCGATGGTGCACGACACGATCGTCTTCCGGTCCACGCTGGCCGGGACCATCATGCGCCACGCGCGGGGGCACGCCGCCTTCCAGATCGACCATTTCGACGAGGAGCGGCGTGAGGGGTGGAGCGTGCTGGCCTCCGGACGCTGCCGCTGGGTGCGCGACCAGTCCGAACTGGAGCGCATCCCCCAGGGTCGGCTCCCCGAGCCCTGGGCGGCGGGACCGCGCGACCAGGTCCTACGGATCACTCCGGGCCGGGTGACCGGCCGGGACATCCACCACACCTGACAGCGGTACGCCGGACCCGGGAACCGCACACCCGGGTCCCGTACCTTTGGTGTGTTTCGCCACCGATCGGGGTATCGGTGGCCACATGGGAGCGCAAAGCCCGTTTCACCCCCGGTGTGTCCCTGACCCCGACCCGTGCCGCACGGAGACGATCGCCTCGTGCGACAGCGGCCACCACTGCCATCACGGTCCGGGCTCCGGCACGGGGACGATCGCGTCGACCCGCGCGGGGGACGGTCGTTGAGGCCCCTGTGGAGCCGGGTCGCCCTGGGTGCGGGCGCCGCGGCCACCGCCGCCGTCCTCACCGTCTCCGGTACGCCGCTGCTGCTCCACCACGCCACGGCGCTGACGCTGCCCTCGTCCGCGGCACCGACCGTGTCACCCCCGGACGGCGGTCCCGACGGCCTCCGTGTGCGTGTGCTGTCCTCCCGGCCCGACACCGTCACAGGCGGGAGCGCGCTGGTGCGCGTGGAACCGCCGCCCGGAGTCGAACCGCACGAGGTGCGTCTGGAGGCGGACGGCACCGACGTCACGGACGCGCTGCGCCCCGTACTCCTCCCCGAGGGCGGGCACGTGCTGGAGGGGCTGGTCACGGACCTGCCCGAGGGAAGGTCCGCCCTGGTGGCCGCGCTGACCGAGGAGGCGGCAACCGCCTCCGGCACCCTGGCCCAGGCCCGGGTGGTGGTCATCAACCACCCCGGGTCCGGTCCCGTGTTCGCCGGGCCGCACCAGGAACCGTTCGTCTGCCAGACCGGGGAGTTCGCCCTCGCCTGGGGCGGTGACCTGGGCGACCCGTTGGACGACGACTGCTCGGTGGAGACCGTGGTGGGCTACGTGTACCGCACCACGGACGGCCGGTTCGCCCCGCTCCCGGAGGGTGGCTCCCTGCCCGCCGACGTCGCCCGCACGACCACCTCCACCGGTGAGGAGGTGCCGTACACGGTCCGGGTGGAGACCGGAACCGCCAACCGGTCCGTGTACGAGACGGCCGTCCTGCACGACCCCCGCGACCCCGATCCCGACCCGTGGACCGCTCCGGAGGGCTGGAACCGCCGCCTGGTGTACAAGTTCGGCGGCGGCTGCCCCGGGGGCTGGTTCGTGCAGGGGAACCGCACCGCCGGGGTGGTGGACCACGGCATGCTCTCCCAGGGGTACGCGGTGGCCTCGGCCTCCCTGAACGTGTTCGGGCACAACTGTGACGACCTGTTGGCCGCCGAGACCATGAGCGCCGTCAAGCAGCGGTTCGTCCTCTCCCTCGGCGTCCCGGACCACACACTGGGCTGGGGTTCCTCCGGCGGCGCCTACCAATCCCACCAGATCTCCGACAACTATCCCGGGCTGCTCGACGGGATCGTGGTCTCCCAGAGCTACCCGGACGTCGGTTTCGCGACCGTTCCCGCCGTCTCGGACGCCCTGCTGCTGCGCACCTACGCCGAGGCGCACCCGGACGCCCTGACCAGGGAACAGCAACGGGCGGTCTCCGGGTTCGGGACCTGGGAGGGGATCAACGCGATGGCCGACGCCGCCGCCCGGATCGACCCCCGGGGCGTGTGTCCGTCCGCGCTGCCCGCCGAGGAGCGCTACCACCCCGAGGACAACCCGGACGGCGCACGCTGCGACGTGTTCTCCCACGCCCGCAACGTCTACGGCACCGACCCCGAGACCGGTCGGCCCCGGCTCCCGCTGGACAACGTGGGGGTGCAGTACGGGCTGTCCGCGCTGCTCGACGGCGACATCGACGCGGACCAGTTCCTGCACCTGAACGAGCACGTCGGCGGGTTCGACCGGGACGGTTCGGTGGTGCCCGGACGCACCGTGGGCGACCCGGCGGCGATCCGGGCCGCCCACGACAGCGGGCGGCTGCTCCACGGGGGCGGCGGGCTGGCCGCCGTCCCGGTCGTGGACCACCGCCCCCACCAGGACCACGCGCCGGACGGGGACATCCACATGCGGTACCACTCCTTCAGCACCCGCGAACGCCTGCTGGCCGCCAACGGCACCGCCGACAACCACGTGATGCTGGTGGAGGCGCACCGCGGCGGCGTCTTCTCCGCCGACCAACCGGTGGCCGGGCGCGCCCTGACCGAACTCGACGCCTGGGTGACCTCCGCCGCCGAGCTCGCCCGGGACGAGCCCGAGGGAGCACCCGCCGAGCACCTGCGCCGGTCCCGCCCCGAGTGGCTGACGGACTCCTGTTGGATCGGGGACGAGCGCGTGGTCGCCCCGCAGCTGCCGTTGCCGGAGGGGCGGGGCGACCGCTGCGCCGACGCCTTCCCCACGTACGGCTCACCGAGGATCGGCGCGGGCGGGCCGCTCGCCTCCGACGTCGTCAAGTGCCGACTCACCGAGTTCGACGAAGAGGCGCACCCGGCGGAGTTCGACGAGGACCAGGCCGAGCGGGCCCGGGACGTGTTCGCGGACGGGGTCTGTGACTGGTCGGAGCCGGGTGAGGGCCAGCGGCCGCCGAAGGGGCCGTGGCAGTCCTTCTGAACCGAGGACCCGTGACCGACCCGCGCCCGCCGGTCAGTCCTCGGGGATGTCGTGCAGGATGAGCGCCCCGCCGCGCAGGGGCCGGTCCCGGCGCTCGTGGTCGGTGGTCACGTACTCGTCGACGACGGCGAGGAGCCGCCGGTTGAACTCGGAGACCTCCTCCTCGTTCAGGTGCAGGGCGAACCGCCCCACGAGCCGGACGGAGTCGGGGTCGGCCTCGTCGAGTTCGGTGGTGAACGCGGCGAGCGGTGAGGACTGTTCCTCCGAGGGCGTGCCACGGAGCGGGTCGTCCAGCCACCAGGTCTCCCCGGTGGCCCGGTAGGGCTTCTCCAGGGCTCCGGCGGCACCCTTGCGCACCGGCCCGGCGACGAGGAAGCCGACGTCCACCAGCGTGCGCACGTGGTGCAGCACCGTGCCCGGGTTGGTGTCGAGCCGGTCCGCGAGCTCCCGGTTGGTGCGGTCCCTGCTCAGGCACAGGCGCAGGATGCGCAGTCGCAGCGGGTGACCGAGGGCCTTGGCCTCGCGGGCGGTGGCCGGGCGCCGCTGGCGCCGGGCGGGCTGTTCGGGGTCCGGTTCTGCCATGGCTGAAGCCTAGGGCCAGTCCGGCTCCAGGAGTCGATTGGTTAATACCAATCGATTGAGTTTCCCCAATCGATCTGTCAGTCTCGATCCATGTCCGACCCCCAGGGGCCCACGCCCCCCACGCCCCCCGCGTCCCCCGATCCCGTGACCCAACCCGCGCCCCACTCCCTGGGCGGTGACTTCTGGAGGGTGTGGACCTCCTCCGGACTCTCCAACCTGGCGGACGGTGTCCTGAAGGTCGCCCTGCCCCTGGCGGCCCTGCGCTTCACCGACTCCCCCGTGCTCGTCGCGGGTGTCACCGTGGCCCTGGGCCTGCCCTGGCTCCTGTGCGCCCTGCCCGCCGGAGCCCTGGCCGACCGCCTGGACCGGCGGCGGGCGATGGTCGGCGCCAACGCCGTGCGCGGCGCCCTCGTCCTCCTGCTGGCCGTCGGACTGGCCCTGGACGTGGGGTCGATCTGGCTGCTGTACGCGACCGCGTTCCTGATCGGCACGGCCGAGACCCTGTACGACACCTCCGCGCAGTCGATCCTGCCGCAGATGGTCCACCGGGACCGGCTCTCCCGGGCCAACGGGCGGCTGTACGCGGTGGAGTTCACCTCCCACCAGTTCGTCGGCCCGCCCCTGGGCGGCGCGCTGGTGGGGGTGAGCGCAGCCCTGGCGTTCGTGACCCCGGCCGCGCTGTGGGTGGCCGCCCTGGGCGTCCTGCTCCTGGTGCGCGGACGGTTCCGGGTGGAACGCGGCGGACCGCCCACGAGCGTGCGCGCCGACATCCGACAGGGACTGCGGTTCCTGTGGTCCCACCGCCTCCTGCGTTCGTTCGCCGTGATGGTCGGGGTCTCCAACTTCGCCACCAGCGCCTCCTTCGCGGTCATCGTGCTGTACGCGGTGGGCCCCGGCTCCCCGATGGGGTTGTCCGAACCCGCCTACGGCGCACTGCTGACCGCCATGGCTGTGGGGAGCCTGCTGGGGTCGTTCGTGGCCGAGTGGTGTGAGCGGGTGCTGGGCCGGGCCCTCGCGCTGCGGCTGTGCGTCCCCCTCTTCGCGTTGTTGCTGCTGGTCCCCGGGCTGACCCCCAGTGTCTGGCTGGTCGGGGCCGGGTTCTGCGTCGGCGGGATCGGGATCACGGTCTGGAACGTCATCACCGTGTCGCTGCGCCAGCGTGTGACCCCGGCCGACCTGATGGGACGGGTCAACAGCGTCTACCGCCTGGTGGCCTGGGGCACCATGCCGCTGGGCGGGGTGGTGGGCGGGCTGGTCGCGGAGTTCCTCGGGCTCAGGGCGGTGTTCCTCGGTATGGGGGTGCTCATGCTGACCCTGCTGGTCCCGCTGTGGCGGATGGACGAGGCGGACCTGGCGGACGGCGGGTAGGGGGACCGGAACGCACGCGGCTGGGGATATCCGGTGGACGCCGCCCGCTCCCTGCATGAGGATGGCCGCGTGACACACGACGACCACCACGGCCCTGAGGACGACGTCGAGGTCCTGGAGGGCGGCAACGTCTCCGACCGGGTCCTGCGGATCGGCGCCACCGTGCGCAAGCCCTGGCTGCCCTCCTCCCCGGCGGTGACCTCCCTGCTGGACCACCTGCACCGGCGGGGATACACCGGTGCCCCGGTCAGCCACGGCCAACGGCCCGAGGGCTACCAGAGCCTGGCCCACGTCCCCGGCACGACGGCCGACCGGATGCCGCCCATGACCACCGGCGAGCTCCGTGAACTGGGCGCGATGGCCAGGCGGCTGCACGACCTCACCGCCGACTTCCGGCCTCCGGAGGACGCCGGGTGGGAACGGCTCTTCCCGCCCGAGGAACCCGAGGTGATCTGCCACAACGACCTCGCCCCGTGGAACCTGGTCCGTGATCCGGACGGGGTCCAGGAGGCGTTCGACGGGGGCGGGCGACGGACCGAGTCCTGGTGCCTCATCGACTGGGACGGCGCCGGTCCGGCCAGCCGGATGGGCGACCTCGGCTACGCCGCGCACGGGTTCGTTCCTCTGCACGCGGGCGGCGCCCCCGAGGCCGACGGCCGGAGGCTGCGGGCGCTGGCCGACGGCTACGGCTGCGACGCCGACCAGCGCCGGACCCTCCCCGGTGCGGCGCTGCGCCGGGTGCGCGGGATGTTCGAGATCCTGGAGGAGGGCGCGCGTACCGGTCGGCTTCCCTGGGCGCGTCTGCACGCTGAGGGGCACGCCGACCACTGGGGCCCGGCCGCTGACTACGTCGAACGGCACCAGGAGCGTTGGATCGAGGTGCTGACGGAGCCGTGAGCCGTCCCCGGCCCGGTCAGTCGGGCCGGACCCACGCGAACGCGGCCGAGATCGGGTACCCCCGGAACCGTTCCCACTTGGGTTTGGCCGCCACCCAGCCGTCGTCCACGACCGCCTCGTCCAGCTCCTCCAGGCGCCAGCCGCTGGCCAGGGCCGCCCTCGTGTGGTCACCGATCAGGTGCACGTGGGTGGTGATGGCGACCTCCTCCCCCGAGGCGTCGGTGAAGTGCGTGGGCATGCCGGAGGCCATGATGAACTGCGGGTGGTAGGCGGCCAGCACACAGCGGCCGCCCGGCCGGGTGAGCCGCCACGCCTCGGCGTAGAAGGGTGCGAGGTCGGGCAGGTGCTCGTCGATGAGCGAGGCGATCACCAGGTCGTAGGCGCCACCCGGCAGACCGGTGGCCCGGACGTCGCCCTGGGTGAGCGTGTCGTGGGCGCCCCGCTTCTCCGCGAGGGAGAGCATCCCGGCGCTGAGGTCCACCCCGTCCACACGCTCCACTCCCCTGCCGCGCAGCCATGATCCCGTGCGGCCCGTGCCGCAGCCGAGGTCGACGGCGCGGCGGACCCCCGACCAGTCGGGGGCGGTGAGTCCGTCGAGGAGGGCGAGGTCCATGGCGTCGAGCACCGAGTCCTCGTAGGTGCTGGACCAGCCGTCGTAGCCGGTGGCCACGTCGACCGTGCGGTAGTGGCGGGTGTCGAAGTCGGAGAAGTCAGGCATGGGGCCGAGTATGGCCCGGCCCCTCTGGTTCGCGCGAGCGTGTTTTCACCGGGTCGGGGGCGCGCGGGGCGGACGGTCCGCACGCGGCGGAAAACCCGTTGCCGCACGGCCGCCCCCTCCCCTAACGTGCTGTCCATGTCAGCCTTCTTCGCGATCGTTCGGGGCCAGTACGCCTGGTCCGTGGTCGCTCCCTCCCACACCCGTCACCGGTCCGCCCCACTGGACCGGTAGCCGAACCCCTTCGAGCGCACCGCCGTTTCCGCACCCCGTTTTCCCCGGGGGCGACGTCGGCGGTGCCAGGGGAGTCACGCCCGTGTCGGGGCACGTCGCCCAGTTCGCCGTGCCCCGGACGGGACGAGTGTCAGATCAGCCGCGTATCGGTCCAGGCCCTGCCGACGTCCTTCTCTCCTTCGGACGGGCAGCCTCGGATCACCCCGGTTCCTCCGGTGTGCGCTCTCCCTCCGGGTGAGGCGTTCCCTCGTGCTGCCCGTCCACGTCAGTCCGCCCTCCGAGGCGGCAGAACGGACCACGCGTGGCACGCCACTCCCGCAGAAACCCGGCCTACCGGAACCCCAGCGGACGGAAAGACGGTTCCGGCACGGGGGGCACCCGACCGAACAACCGGCGGCGGCTCTCCCAGAACTTCCTCACGGACCCCGGCGCCGCCCGCTGGGTCGTACGGCTGTCCGGGGTGACCGCCGACGACCTGGTCGTCGAGATCGGCCCCGGCGACGGCGCCATCACCCGGTTCCTCGCCCGGACGGCCCGCCGGGTGATCGCCCACGAACTCGACCTCCGACTGGCCGAACGGCTCGCGGACCGCTACCGCGACCCCTCCCGGGGCGTGCGGGTGGTGCACGGCGACTTCACCCGGGCACGGCCGCCGCGTGAGCCGTTCTCCGTGGTCGGCAACATCCCCTACTCCCGGACCTCCGACATCGTCCGCTGGTGTCTGGAGGCCCCGGGGCTCAGCTCGGCCACCCTCGTGACGCAGCTGGAGTACGCCCGCAAACGCACCGGCGCCTACGGGAAGTGGAGTCTGGTCACCGTGCTCAGCTGGCCGTGGTGGTCGTGGCGGCTGGCCGGTCGGATCGACCGGAACCGCTTCCACCCCGTGCCCCGGGTGGACGCCGGGATCATGGTGCTGGGCAGGCGGTCCGAACCCCTGGTGCCCGTGGAGCGACGGGCGGAGTACCGGCGCATGGTGGAACTCGGCTTCGGCGGCGTGGGCGGCTCCTTGTCGGCGTCGCTGTCCCGGGAGTATCCGGCCGGGCGCGTGGCCGCCGCACTGAGGTCGGCGCGGGTGGCCGGCGGTGCGCCGGTGGGGCTGGTCCACCCCGACCAGTGGGTGGAGGTCTTCTGGTCGCTGGCCGGTCCCGGTCGGACGGGCGGCCGACGGACACGGTGAGGGCGGACACCCCTGGCCTAGCGTGGGGGGATGCGAAGAATCCTCCCCTGTGCCCTGGTCCTGCCGATCCTCCTGCTCACCGGCTGCGGTTCCCCGGAAGGGGAGGTCTCCGCGGGGCCACCGACCCCGTCCGCGACCGCCACCGACGCGTCCGAGGGCCCGTCACACGACGCGGTGGACCCTGGGGAGGACGAGGAGGGCGGCGGCTCCGCCGAGGGTGAGGGCGGGGTGCGGGGCTCCGAGTACGCCTTCGGTGAGGGTGCCGTCTTCCCGTACCCGGTCGGCGCCTACGAGGAGGAGTTCCGGGAGGGGGTCGAGGAGGACGTGGTCTACACGGTGGACGACGTCGCCCTCACACCCTCCGGTCAGGTGGGGTTCACCCTGACCGTGCGGGTTCCGGAGCTGGGCCGGGTCCTCGGCACGGGGTTCCTGGACGTGCGGTGCGCGTACGAGGGGCACGAGGGTCCCGCCACCTCGGAGGCGCCACTGGGTGAGCTGGAGTCCGGTACGCACGCGGCGGACATGGCGTGCGAGGGGCCGGGCTCCCCTTCCTCCGTGCTGGTCTCGGTGGTGAACGGGGAGGACGAGGCGGACTTCCGGGGTCCCGTGGGGTGAGTGGTGCGGGAGGGACCGGGCCCGGGCGCGAACCGGTCGGTGCCCCGAGGTCATCACACGGGTATGACGCCCCTCACTCCAGCCCTTGTCCCGTTCCTGACCCTCCCCTCCCTCTGGGGCCCGCTCGCCCTCCTCCCCTTCCTGCTCTTCGTCGGTACCTGGATCCTCCTCGTCTACGTCCACGTGTCCCGTTGGCGCCGTCGCGGCGGCGCCCGTGGAGGTGGCCACGGCACCGGACGCCACCGTCACGGGTCCGGTGGCAGGGGCGGCTCCGGTTGGGGTGTCTGGGGCGGCGCTGACGGAGGCGGCGGATTCGGGGGTGACGGAGGTGGCGGCTTCGGCGGCGGTGACGGGGGAGGAGGCGGTGGTGGGGGTGGCGGAGGTGGCGGGGGCTGACTTCCGCCGCCCGCCGCGCTCAGAGCCGCAGGACCGCGAAGGACTCCCCCGGAAGGGCGACCGTGTTCCCGGTGACCCTCGCCCGCCCGCTCTCCCACAGCACCTCGCGCGGCTCCGCGGCCAGGTCCACCTTGGCCTCCCCGGGACCGAGGTTGCAGACCAGGCGCAGGGACCCCCGGACCAGGGTCAGCGTGCGACCGTCCTCGCTCGCGTCGACCACGAACCGGTCCAGTCGCGGGTCCGCGAGTTCGGGCTCGGCCCGCCGCAGGGCGATCAGGGCCCGGTAGGCGTCCAGCACGCGGACGTGCGGCCCCCTGCCCGCCTCGGACCAGTCCAGCACCGCGCTGTCGCGCGTGGCCGGGTCCATGGGGTCGGGGACGTCCTCCTCCGCCCAGCCGAGGGCGGCGAACTCGCGGCGGCGCCCACGGCGGACCCCCTCGACCAGGTCGGGGTCGGTGAAGGACGCGAAGAACGGCCAGGGCGTGGTGGCCCCCCACTCCTCGCCCATGAAGATCATCGGGGTGTAGGGCGAGCAGAGGACGAGGGCGGCGCCGCAGGCGAGCAGGCCCGGCGAGACGTACTCACCCATCCGGTCGCCCCGGGCGCGGTTGCCGATCTGGTCGTGGGTGCTGAGGTAGCCGAGGAACCTGCTGCCGGGGATCCGCGCGGTGTCGACCCGGGCCCCGTGGTCGCGGCCCCGGAACGTGGAGTGGGTCCCGTCGTGCCAGAAGACCCGGCGCAGCGTCTCGGCGAGCACGTGTGGACCCTCGAAGTCCGCGTAGTAGCCGTGGTTCTCCCCGGTCAGGGCGACGTGCAGGGCGTGGTGGAGGTCGTCCGACCACTGCGCCGCCATACCGAGGCCCCCGGCCTCCCTGGCCAGGACCGTGCGCGGGTCGTTGCGGTCGGACTCCGCGACGAGGGACAGGGGGCGCCCCAGACCGGCGGCCAGGGCGTCCACCTCGGCGGAGAGTTCCGCGAGCAGGGGCACGGCGCGGTCGTCGCGCAGGGCGTGGACCGCGTCGAGGCGCAGCCCGTCCAGGTGGTAGTGGCGGAGCCAGTCCAGGGCGCCGTCGATGACCAGCCGCCGGACCGGGTCGGAGTCCGGGCCGTCGAGGTTGAGGGCGGGGCCCCAGGCGTTCTCCCCGGAGAAGTAGGGGCCGAAGCGCGGCAGGTACGCGCCGGAGGGTCCGAGGTGGTTGTAGACCACGTCCAGCAGCACGGCAAGGCCGCGCTCGTGGCAGGCGTCGACGAACGCCTTGAGTGCGTCGGGACCTCCGTAGGGCTCGTGCACCGCGGCCCACAGGACACCGTCGTAGCCCCAGCCGTGGGTTCCGTCGAAGGCGTTGAGCGGCAGGAGTTCGACGTGGGTGACGCCGAGGTCGGCCAGGTGGTCGAGGCGGTCGATGGCCGAGGTGAGGGTTCCTTCGGGGGTGAAGGTGCCGACGTGGAGTTCGTAGACGACGGCCCCCGCGAGCGGTCGGCCCGTCCAGGCGGGGCGGGCGGTGTCGGACCAGGCGCGGGTGGAGTGGTCGTGGACCCGGCTGGGCGCGTGCACCCCCTCGGGCTGCCACAGGGAACGGGGGTCGGGCAGGGGCCGGGGGTCGTCGTCGAGAAGGTAGGCGTAGTCGGATCCGTGCCCGGCGCCGTCCACCCCGGCGTGCCACCAGCCGTCGTCGGTGCGTTCCATGGGGTGGTCGGCGCCGTCCACGCGCACGCGCACGCGGCGGCACCGGGGCGCCCAGACGGAGAAGTCCCCGTGGACGCCGCGTCCGGGGGTGGCGGGCGGCGCGGTGCCGACGGAGCTGGACGGTGCGGGGTGCGTGGCCGGTTCGTTCACGGAGGGTGGCCTACCCAGGTGGTCCGTGCGCCACGCCGAGGGGTCCCCCCACCCGCGTGGTCGTCCGCTACTCGGACCTGCGGTAGGTCCGGACCAGGACCGACGCGGTGGTGGTGAAGGGGTCCGGGAGCGCGGCGACGCGGGCCCGCAGCTCCTCGGGGGTGACGTGCCGGGCGCTGGGCCCCATGCCCACGACGGTCAGGACCTCCTCGTGGGCCAGGTCCATCGTGAAACGCAGCTCCCGGGTGGCGACGGGGACGAAGTGGTCCCCCAGGCTCTCGGCGAGGCGTTCGTCCTTGCGGGGGTCGACGTCGAGCAGGCCCAGGGCCGCTCGGGGTTCGCGCAGGTGGTCGGGGGCGGGCGTGACGACCAGCAGGACCCCTCCGGGCTGGAGGACGCGGTGGAACTCGGGGGCGTTGCGGGGGGCGAAGACGTTGACCACGGCGTCGGCGGTGTGGTCGGCCAGGGGCAGGCGCCGCCAGGAGTCGGCGGTGACCGCGCCGCTGCGGGGGTGGGCCCTGGCGGCCAGCCGCGCGGCGAACTTGGAGACGTCGGTGGTCAGGCCGACGGCGTCCGGGAGGGCGGTGAGGATCTGGGTGAGGTAGTGGCCGGTGCCGCCGCCGACGTCGACGATGACGCGCCGACCCCCGAGTTCCTCGGCCAGGGCCCGACCGATGGGGTCGTAGTGCCCCCGCTCCTGGAAACGCCGTCGCGCGGCGACCATCTCCCGGCTGTCACCGGACCCGGGCGGCGTGGCGCCCGTGAGCAGGCTCGCGTAGCCCTCCCTGGCGACGTCGAAGCTGTGGCCGTCGGCGCAGCTGAGCCCCTGGTCCAGGGGGCGCGCGCAGACGGGGCAGGTGAGGGAGGCCGCCAGGGAGGCGGGCATGCGCAGTTCGGGGCCGGTCTTGTTCGTCATGATCGCGGTCAGCCTACCGTCTGACCAGGGTGTCGGAGCGGGCCCCGTCGCGCGTTCCCGCCGACGGGGCCCGGCGCCGTCCACCGGCCACGGTCTAGGAGCCGATGGCCCGGCCCGCGTAGTCGGGTGCGGGCTCGGTGAGGGCCGCCAGCCGCGCGGCGACCTCCTCAGGGAAGGGGACCGCCCGGCCCAGCGCCTGGTCGACGTGGAGCGCCAGCAGTTCCTCGGTCGCCGCCAGGACGTCCCCGACCCGCATCTCGTGGCAGATCCGCACCTTCCTGGCACCGGACTGGCCCGGGTCCGGACCGACCACCCGGGTGCTGACCTCCACCTCGGCGTCCGCACCGACCTCGTGCAGGTACCGCACGTGCGCCTCCACCGTGTACAGGGAGCAGCCGGAGGCGGCACGGTAGTCGGCGCCCAGGCCGACCCGGTCCATCAGCGCGTCCGTCGCGAACCCGAAGACCAGGACGTAGTAGGCCTCGCTGAGGTGGCCGTTGTAGTCGATCCACTCGGGTCGCAGCCGTTGGGTGAGGGTCGCGCTCACGCCGCACCCCCGTCCCGCTCGGCGGCCTCCGCGCGTTCGACCTCCTGTAGCGCGCGGGCCACCGCGATCAGGCGGCGGTCGCGCTGGGCGATCAGTTCGGCGGTGGAGCGCCCCGCGACGACCTCGTCGGTGCCCGCGACCATGCGGTCGCGCAGGTCCTCGGTGAGTTCGGGCGCTTCCAGGCGGGTCCACGGGGCCTTCAGTGACGGGCCGAAGTGGTCGAGCATGTGCGCCATGCCGCCCTCTCCCCCGGCCAGGTGGAAGGTCAGGCAGGGCCCGAAGAAGGCCCAGCGCAGGCCGGGGCCGCTGGTCATGGCCAGGTCGATCTGTTCGACGGTCGCCTCTCCCTCCGCGACCATGTGCAGGGCCTCGCGCCAGGCGGCCTCCTGGATGCGGTTGCCGATGAACCCGGGGAGCTCCCGTTCCATGCTGATCACGGACTTGCCCGCCGCGCGGTAGAAGTCCGAGGCCCAGTCGACGGCCCACTGCTCGCTCCGCTCACCGCCGACGACCTCGACCAGGGGCACCAGGTAGGGCGGGTTGAACGGGTGGCCGACCACGAGCCGTCCCGGTGTGGCGGCTCGCGTCTGCATCTCGCTCATGCCGTAGCCGGAGGTGGACGAGGCGATGACCACGCCCTCGGGGGTGGCGGCGTCGATCTCGGCCAGCAGGTCGATCTTCAGGTCGAGGCGCTCCGGGGCGCTCTCCTGGACGAAGTCCGCGTCGGCCACGGCCTCAGCCAGTGTGTCCACGACCCGCAGGTTCTCCTTGGCGGCGCCCTCGGCCAGGCCCAGTTCCTCCAGGGCGGGCCACGCGGAGGCGACCAGCCCGCGCAGCCTGGTCTCGGCGTCGGGGGCGGGGTCCCAGGCGACCACCCGGTAGCCGCGCCCCAGGAAGTGGGCGACCCAGCCGCCCCCGATGACGCCCGCTCCGACGCAGGCGACCGTCCGTACGGCCTCGGGGGTGGTTCTCGCGTTCTCCGTCATCGTGCTTCTCCTGTGGTCGGGGGTTCGGGGCTAGGACGCGCCGCGGAGTCCGAGCATGGCGCGGGTCTCGTCCGGTGTGGCCACCCGGGCGCCGAGGTGCTCGATGATGGCGACGGCCTTCTCGGTGAGCTGGCCGTTGGTGGCCTTCACCCCGCGGCTGAGGTAGAGGTTGTCCTCCAGGCCCACCCGGGCGTGCCCGCCGAGCAGCACCGACTGCGCCACCCACGGCATCTGCTTGCGGCCGATGGAGAAGCTGGCCCACTGCGCGCCCGCCGGGAGCAGGTTCACCATCGACTGGAGGACGCCCGGGTCCGAGGGCGCCCCGTAGGGGATGCCGGTGCACAGCTGGAACATCGTCGGGTCGTCGATGAGGCCCTCGGCGTGCATCGTCTTGGCGAACCACAGCTGGCCGGTGTCGAAGATCTCCAGCTCCGGGCGGACGCCCAGCTCCTGAATGCGCCTGGCGCCCGCGCGCAGCATGTCCGGGGTGGAGACGTACACCTGGCTGCCGTCCCCGAAGTTGAGGCTGCCGCAGTCCAGCGTGCAGATGTCGGGAAGCAGTTCCTCCACGTGCGGGAGGCGGTCGAGGCCGTTGACCAGGTCGGTGCCCTCCTCGAACTGGAGCGGATCGTCCTGGCCGATCACCAGGTCGCCGCCCATCCCCGCCGTGAGGTTGATGACGATGTCGATCCCGGTCTGGCGGATGCGGTCGACGACCTCCCGGTAGAGGGCGTTGTCGCGGGAGGGGGCGCCGGTCTCGGGGTCGCGGACGTGGATGTGCACCGCGCTGGCGCCCGCCTCGGCGGCCTCGACCGCGGCGGCGGCGATCTGTCGGGGCGTCACGGGGACGTGCTCGCTCCGGCCGACGGTGTCGCCCGCACCGGTGAGTGCGCAGGTGAGGATGGGTGTGGGGTTCATGAGGTCGCTCAAGGCGGGGCTCCGTCTCTGGGCGTGGGGTGGTGCGGGTACGGGGCGTCTCACCCGAGGACGTCACGGTCGATGACCGAGCGCAGGGTGTGACGCATGTGGTCGACGGACCGGCCGGGCATCCCGGTCATGACCTGGATGCCGAGACCGTCGATGAGGGCGGTGAGGCGTCTGGTCGTCTCCTCGACGTCGAGGTCGACGAAGGTTCCGCTCTCCTTCCCCTCGCGGAGGGTGCGGGCGATCGTCTCGTGCCAGCGGCGGTAGGAGTCGGCGTGTAGTTCGCGCATGCCGGGGTCCAGTGCGGCGGCCGTCCACACCTGGAGCCAGACCGACCACTCCAGGCGCAGGCGGTCCGAGCCCGGCAGCTGGAGCTCGATGAGCCGGAGCAGGCGCTCGTACGGGTCCCCGATGGTGTGCAGCTCCGCGACCTGGCGGTCGAAGGCCTGCTTGACCGAGTGGCGCAGCGCCTCGACGAGGAGGTCGTTCAGGGTCGGGAAGTGGTAGTGGACGGTGGCGCTGGAGGTACCGCAGGCCTGGGCGACCTGGGCGACGCGCACCGAGTGGTATCCGTGCTCCGCGATGAGGGTCCAGGCGGCCTCGATGATCTGGAGTCGCCGGTTGTGCTCCCGGGCGGCCTTCGGGTGGTCCGCCAGGCTCGCGGACGGCGGTCTGACCGCCGACGAGTCGCGCGGGGCCGCCGCGACCGTCTCGGCGTCGTCCTCACCGTTGATGAGCCAGTTGACCGTCACTCCGGTCTCGTCGGCGATACCGGCCAGCTCCAGGGCGGTGAACCGCCGGGTGCCGGTCAGGGATTTGGAGAGTTTGCTGGGGTCGATACCAAGTCTGGTCGCGAACTGCCGCTGGGAGAGACCGGATCGGCGGATCGCCTCGCGGGCCCTGCCGCGTACGTCGTCGGCCACGTTGTCGTTCACGATGAGAACGTAACAACGCCATGGCGATTATCGCAACATGAGAGCCAAGATCGCCCCACCGATGGAGACGTCGATCCACCCGTGACGAACCCAGACATACCCGACACGAACAGGGCATCGGTGGTGGTCCGATGCCGCTCGGCAGCGAAGCGCAACTGACTGATTGATCAGTCAGTGTCCGAACCAGGGGTGCGTCCCCTGGCCAGGACCGCCACCGGGTAGTGGTCGAGGACCTCGGTCAGGCGGGCGGTCGTGAGGCCGTCCACCCTCTCCGGCGCGAGCGTGCGGCCGGTGAGGAGGTCGGTCCACTCCCCCGGCCCCGAGGGCAGCGGCAGCACGGTGTCGGCCCACCCCCCGGCGTCGGCCAGCGTCACCGGGAGCCGGGTGGCCACCACCGCCAGCGCGGGCCCGCGGGTGCCCCGCACGGTACGCGCGAAGGCCAGGGCGTGCTCGGCGGACGGCCCCTGGGCGGCCAGCGGCAGGTAACCGGTGGGGCGGAGCGCCTCACGGGCGCGCAGGCACGTGCGGACCACATGGAGCTTGGCGGCGCCGGTCTCGTCCACGGGCGGGCGCCACCCCTGTTCGAGGCGGTCCAGGAGCGCGGCGCGCGCCCCGTGGTCCACGGCCCTGCGGTTGTCCGGATCGACCAGGGACAGGTCCCACAGTTCGGTGCCCTGGTAGAGGTCGGGCACGCCCGGGCCGAGCAGCTGGACCGCCTTCTGCCCGAGCGCGTTGCTCCATCCCGGCTCCCGCAGCGACTCCGCCATGGCCCGGACCTCGGCGTACAGGTCGGCGTCGGCCCGCAGCCGCTCGGGCCAGGAGCGGACGCGGTCCTCGAAGTCGGTGTCCGGCGCGGTCCAGGACGTGCCGAGGCGGGCCTCGCGGGCGGCCTTGAGCAGGTACTCGACCAGGCGTTCGTCACTCAGGGGCCAGGCGCCGAGCAGGGTCTGCCACCCGAGGAGGTCCAGCGCGGGTTCGGGCAGCGGGGCGCGGGCGCCCCAGCGGCGGACGGCGTCGGCGAACTCGGCGGGGATCTCCGAGAGGACCGCCAGGCGGGCGCGGACGTCCTCGGAGCGCTTGGTGTCGTGGGTCGAGAGCGTGGTCATGGTGAGGGGTTCGGCGGCCTCACGGCGCAGGTTGTCCTCGTGGAAGGCGGCGGTGCCCACGCCGAACCGGGCCGGGTCGCCGCCGACCTCGTTGAGGGCGACGAAGCGGGTGCCCCGGTAGAAGGCGGTGTTCTCGGTGCCCATCGCCACGACCATGCCGCTGGTCTGCTGGACGCGGCGGGCGGTCTCGCCGTGGGGGTTCTCGCGGACGGTGCGGTCGAGGGTCTTCAGGACGGGTTGGAGGTCGGGTCGGCGCTCGGCGGCCGCGCGGACGGCGCGGGCCCAGGCCGGTTCGGCCTCGGGCAGGTAGGAGCGGTACACGTCGAAGGAGGCGAGGAGCTCACTGACGGCCTCCTCGTTGCCTTCGGAGTCGGGCAGGGTCGCGGCGATCCGGCGCACCTCCGCGCGCAGGAGTTCGTTGGCGGCGTGGGAGCGCGCCTGGTGGTCGACGGCCTCGGTGTCTGTGGGCACTCCGCGTTCGCGGGCCAGGGCGGTCAGGACGGGTTCGCCGTCGGGGTCGACGAACACCCCGCAGACCGTGCGCAGGGCGTCGTAGCCGGTGGTTCCGGCGACGGGCCAGGAGGCGGGCAGGGACTCACCGGGGGCGAGGATCTTCTCCACCACGATCCACCCGGGGAAGCGTTCCGCGAGGCGTCGGAGGTAGCCGCCCGGGTCGCTGAGCCCGTCCACGTGGTCCACGCGCAGTCCGTCGACGCCCCAGCGCAGGATCTCGGCGTGGGTGGCGTCGAAGACCCCGGGGTCCTCCACACGGACGGCGGCGAGGTGGTCGACGTCGAAGAAGCGGCGGTAGTTGAGTTCGCTGTCTCCGCGCCGCCAGGAGACCAGCCGGTAGTGCTGGCGTTCGTGCACGTCCGCCGGGTCGTCGCCGGGTGCGTACGTGCCCGGGGCCACCGGGAAGCGCTGGTCGAAGTGGACCAGGTGTCCGTCGGTGAGGGTGAGCTCGGACAGGGCCGCGCGGCCGTCGTCGCCGTCGTCGGCCAGGACCGGCACCAGGATCGGCCCGGAGCCGTGGTCCAGGTCGAAGCAGCGGGCGTACACGGAGTCCCGGCCGTGTTCGAGCACGTCCCACCACCACGGGTTCGCGTCGGGCCGGGCCACCGACATGTGGTTGGGGACGATGTCGACGACCACCTTCATCCCGAGCGCGTGCGCCCGCGCGACCAGGGCCGCGCGGGCCTCCTCACCACCCAGCGCCTCGGAGACGCGTGTGGCGTCCACCACGTCGTACCCGTGGTCCGATCCGGGGGTGGCCGCCAGGAGGGGTGACAGGTACACGGCGCCCACCCCGAGCCGGTGCAGCTGGTCCAGGAGTGCGGTCGCCTCAGCGAGGCCGAAACCGGGCCTCAGCTGGACGCGGTAGGTCGAGGTGGGTGCCTGCCGCCCGTTCGGGTCGGTACTGTGCGCGCTCATCACCCAGGACCCGTGCCCGGTCGTTCGGCGTGTCATACATGCCCGCGCCCACTCACACCGAAGGGCCCGAGGGAACGACTTTCACCGGTCGAAAACTCCTCGTTCACCTCCTGTCCACCCAGAGTCCCCCGTACCGCCACGGACACGTCCGGTTCCGCACACACCCGCGTTGGGGAAGTCGGTCCGGCAATGGTTAAATTCATCGGCGGTCTTCCATCACCAGCGACAACGCGCCGGGCACCGGCGACCAGTGGTCAGGACGACGAGGACCACCGATTCCGACGAAGGGGATAGAGGAAGCGTGCTCCCGCCCAACAAGCGCACCCGCACCCAGCGCCGATCGAACGCCTACCGGGGCGCGGCCTCGGCCGCGCTGGCCGGACTTCTGCTCGCGTCCACCGCCTGCGGCAGTGACGACGCCGTCCAGGGGGCCGGCCCGGCCGTCCCCGACGACCTGGAGTGCTTCTCGGGGAGCCTGCACGGCTCCGGGTCCAGCGCCCAGGAGAACGCGATGACGACGTGGATCGCGGGCTTCCAGTCGGCCTGCGAGGACGCGCGCATCTACTACGACTCGATCGGTTCGGGCGGTGGCCGCAACCAGTTCATCGACGGCGCGGTGACCTACGCCGGGACCGACGCGGCGATGGACGCCGAGGAGAACGCCGACGCCGTGTCGCGCTGCGGTGGTTCCGACACGATCAACCTGCCCGCGTACGTGGTGGCGATCGCGGTGGTGTTCAACCTCGACGGGATCGAGGAGCTCAACCTGAGCCCCGACACCCTGGCCAAGATCTTCAACCAGGACATCACGCGCTGGAACGACCCGCAGATCGCGGAGGACAACCCCGGCGTCGACCTGCCGGACCTGGCGATCACACAGGTCAACCGGGCCGACGACTCCGGGACGACGGAGAACTTCACCCGTTACCTGGCCGAGGCCGCCCCCGACGCGTGGCCGCACGAGGCCGACGGGCAGTGGCCGATCACCCCGCGTGAGTCCGCGCAGGGCAACAGCGGTATCGCTGACACGGTCTCGCGGGCCGACGGCGCCATCGGGTACGTGGAGATGTCCCACCTGCACGGCCTGCCCGCCGCGAGCATCGGCGTGGGAGACGAGTTCGTCGACATCTCGCCGGAGGCGGCCGCCCAGGTCGTGGCCGACTCCCCCCGCCGCGAGGAGAACACCAGCGAGTTCGACCTCGCGCTGGCCCTGGACTACGGCACCACCGAGCCCGGCAGTTACCCGCTGGTGCTGGTCAGCTACGAGACCGTGTGCCTGGACTACCCGGACCAGGCCGAGGCCGAGCGGGTCAAGGCGTTCCTGCGGTACGTGGTGAGCCCGGAGGGCCAGGAGGCGGCCTCCGAGGAGACCGACTCGACTCCGGTCAACGAGTCCCTGCGCGAGGACCTGCTGGCCTCCATCGAGGCGATCGGTTCCTAGCGGACACCGTGGTTCCCGGGGCGCGTCACCAAGGTGGCGCGCCCGTTCCACACCTTTGATCCGGTACCTTACGTACTGACCACGTAGCGCTGGGTCAGGTGTCACGGGCGGGCGCTGTGCGGTGCGACGGGCCCGTCCGGCCGGGTCGGTGTCTTCCCCCACCTATCCGGCCGCGGCCGGGCCCCCGCCGGGGTCCTCCTCGTCGGGCATCTCACGCCCGCAGGCCCGGCAGGCCCGGTACCAGAGCGAGCGGAGCCGGGCCCGTGGCCTCCGGCGCCGACTCCGACGTCGGCGCCACCAACGTCTGCGTTCCCCCTCCTCCTCGTCACCCTCCGCGTCGCCCGGCTCCGCGTCGCCCCGACACGCGTCGACGAACCCCATAGGGACGGGCCCCGGGTACTCGACGGCGGCCCGGGGCGGCGGCGGGACGGAACGGTGCAGGGTGAGGTCGGTGAGGGTGCCCTCCCCGCCGTGGATGCGGTAGCGGCCGTGGAGCGCGGCGACCACGTCGGCCAGGTCCTCCTCGTCGTCGCACACCCGCATGGCCCGGGCCAGTGCCCGGGTCCGCCAGAGCCGGACCCCGGCGTCACGGGTGGGCGAGGCCGCCAGGAAGAGCTCGGTGAGCCCGGCGCGGGCGCGTTCGGCGCTGGCCAGGAGCCGGGACAGCGCCAGCTCCCCCAGCCCCCAGGCGACCGGCACCTGGAGGAGGAAGGGTGAGGGGAATCCGGTCCTGGGCGCGGTGGCGGCGAAGGAGATCCGTGGTTCCCGCAGGTAGTTGGCCTGGATGAGACGCAGGTCCAGCTGGGGCCCGTCGAAGCCGCCCGTGGCCGACCCGGCCCCCTCCCAGTCAGCGACCAGGGTCAGCGCGAGGTCCGTCTCGGTGCCGTTGAGCAGCCGGTCCACACACCCCCGGACGAGGTCGTAGGGGGCGCCGGCCACGTCCACCACGGCGTGGACCAGCGGGGTGCGGCGGCGGGCCTCGGGGACCCGTTCCCGGTAGGCGTGCGGGTGCGGCATGAGTTCGGCCAGGACCTCGGTGCGGAAGCGTTCCGAGGGCAGGCGGGTACGGGCCGTGGAGGCCGGGCCGACGTGCCAGGCGGTGGCGGTGCGCTCGGGGACCATGACCGCCCCGGCCTGCCAGAGCCGGTAGCCGAACTCGGTGTCCTGACCGAGGTCCAGGTCGGGGTCGACGCCTCCGGCCGCCTCGTAGAGGCTGCGGCGCACCGCCGCGGCGGCGCCCAGGTAGGCGTGGAAGCCGAGGTGGTCGGCGTCGCGCAGGTCGTCGCTCTGGTCCAGCAGGTGTTCGATCCAGTCGTGGCGGCCCCCTGTGTCGAGGTCGCGGTGGAGGTCGCCGGAGCGGGCGGCGGCCAGGACCGCCCCGGGACCGTGGGGGTCGGTGTCGGTGAAGCGGACGCGGCCGAGGGTGACGCACTCGGCGTGGGTGTGGTGCCAGCGCGCCTGGGCCTCGACGAACTCGGGGCAGGCGACCATGTCGGCGTCCATCCACATGAGGATGTCGCCGGTGCTGGCGTGCGCTCCGTACGCGCGGGCGTATCCCGCGCCCCAGCCGCCGTCGGGGGCGGCCACCACCCGGCAGCGGCGCGGGCGGTGGTCGGGGAGCGTGAGCGGTGGGGCGGAGTGGTCGTCGACCACCACGACCTCGAAGAGGTGCTCGGGGTAGGTCTGGACGGACAGGGAGGCCAGCGCCAGGTCGAGGTGATCCTGGCCGCCCCTCGCGGGGATGATGACGCTGACGGTGAGTTCCGGTGTCCAGCAGCCGGTGGCGGGTGGTGTCAGCGCGCTCCAGTCGTTGCGGAAGACGCGGGTCGCGACCCGTTCCACCCGGCCACGGTGCGACACCCCGTCGACATGAGACCCTACGTGCTTATTCAGTGACACAGAGTCACTATAGCGATGTTTCCCCACACAGGGTGAGTGTCACCCCTCGTCGATGTGTCTCCGCGCCGGGTCCCGCTCGCGACGCGGGCGTGGTCCGGGCCGCGCGAGGGCCGGACCGGGCCGGTCAGCGGCGCGGGGCGGACCCCTCGGACCTCAGCATGCGCACGCCAAGCAGGACGACCCCGACGACCAGGGCGATCATGACGCCCCACACCAACAGGCCGACGATCACCGACAACAACCAGAAGAGGGCGACGACGACCGCGACACCCGCGGCGACCCTGAGAACGAGACGACCCATGCGCCGAAGGATACGCGGGCACCCCGCACGACGGAACCCCGGCCCGCCCTCCGGAGAGGGCGGACCGGGGAGCACCGCACGGCCTAGCCCGGACGGACGGCGCTGGTGAACACGCCGTCCCAGTAGGCGGCCAGTGAGACCTCCTCCAGCGGCTTCGACGGGTTCGAGCCGTGGATCATCATGCCGTTGCCGGAGTAGATTCCCACGTGGCTCGGGGCCGAGACGTCGTAGAAGAACATCAGGTCGCCGGGCTGGAGCTGGTCGCGCGAGACCGGGGTCCCGGCGTTGACCTGGTCGTAGGTGGTGCGCGGCAGGCTCACGCCCGCCTGGGCCCACGCGGCCTGGGTCAGGCCGGAGCAGTCGTAGCCGTCGGGCCCGGTACCGCCCCAGACGTAGGGCTTGCCGATCTGCGCGCGGGCGAAGTCCAGGACGGCCTGGACGTCACCGGAGACGGCGGCGGTACCGCCGGAGGCACCGGCGGCGCCGGCGTCCGTGGCGGCCTCGCCCACGGTCGGGTCGACACCGCCCAGGCTCTCCAGGACCTCGGCCTGCTCGTCGAGCGCGGCCTCGCCCGCGGCCACGGCCTCCTCGGCTGCCTCCAGGGACTGGGCGGCGGCCTCCTCGGTCGCCTCGGCCGAGTTGTACAGCTCCTCGGAGTTCTCGACCTCGGTGACGTAGTCGGCCAGGGTCGCCTGCTGCCCCTCGGACAGGTAGTCGAGGTCGGCGATGTTCTGCAGCGCGTTGTCGGCGTCACTGCCGAACAGCACGCCCATCGAGCTGTGGGTGGCGCCGGTGTAGGCACCCTGCACGATGACGGAGACCTGACCGGACTTGGCGTCCAGCTCCTCCTGCGCGTTCTCCAGGCGTTCCTGGAGGTCCTCCAGCTCGACCTCGGCCGCGGCGTGGTCCTCCTTGGCCTCGTTGAAGTCCGCGTTCAGCCCGGAGAGCTCCTCCTGGAGCTCCTCGTAGCGCTCACGGGCCTCCGACTCGGTCTGGTCGGCCAGGGCCACGCCGGAGGACAGGACCACGGCACCGAGAGCGACGAAGCCGACCGTCGTCAGGCGACGGGTGGGTTCGGGGTTGCGAGTCAAAGCACCGACTGCCTTTCTCCCACACCCGTTTACCGGCACGGGGCATCCCGAAGGCGCGCCGAGGGACGGCGCGGGGATGCGTGGCGGAGGGATACCGGCGGCGACGGGAAGGGTCGCGGGAACTCGCCGGGCGTCGTGACGGCCCCCGCTCCTGGGACAAGGACAGCTGCTGAGCGGGGTGCAACGGCAGGTCGTACGCTGTCACCCTGGTGGTGACGAACTGGGGCGTTCCGACCTGGGGGAACACTAATTCATCCCCTGGACCGGACGCGACCCGTTCGTTACCTCCCGATGGGCGACCCGACCGGCCCGAAGCGGGCGCGCCCCTCCCCGGAACCCCGCCGGGGGCGCGGGTGGCGCGTCGTTCTTCCCAGGGAGGCCGAGTCAAAACCGGGCCAAGCCCCGGCTTGACCATGACGCGTCTCACACCCGAACGGGGAAGGGGGTCGGACACCCGGGGTGCCCGACCCCGACGGATCACAGGTGGCGGGCCCACCAGTCGAGGACCGCCTCGAACCTGGCCACCCGGTGGCTGGGCAGGCCCGAACGCGACAGCTCGTGCCCCTCCCCCGGGAACAGCAGCATCTCGGTCTCGTGCCCCCGCTTCCTGAGCGCCACGAACAGGCGCTGGGCCTGCTCCACGGGGCAGCGCCAGTCCTGCTCGGAGTGGATGATCAGGAACGGCCTGTCGATCCGGTCCGCGTGGCTGAGCGGGCTCTCCTTGGCCCAGGTCTCCTCCGGGCCGTAGAGCGGCTCCGGAAAGAACGAACCGATGTCGGACGATCCCTGGAAGCTGTCGATCGCGTTGACCGCGCGCTCACTGATGGCGGCGCGGAAGCGCTCGCCGTGGTGGGCCGCGATCCACGTGGTCATGAAGCCGCCGTGCGAGCCGCCCATGACCCCCACCCGGTTGGCGTCCAGCCGCTCGTCCTTCAACGCCTCGTCCAGGAAGGACAGGACGTCGACGGATGTGGTGGCGCCCACCGAGCCGATGACCGCCCGACCGTGCTCCTGGCCGTAGCCCGACGAACCACGGGGGTTGCAGTAGAGCACCGCGTACCCGGCCGCCGCGTACACCTGGGTCTCGTCGAAGAGCTGCCAGCCGTACTGGGCGTACGGGCCGCCGTGGATCATCAGCACGACCGGGTGCGGGCCCTCGCCTCCGGGCACCGCCAGCCAGCCGTGGACCTCGTTGCCGTCCTCGGTGCGGGCGGTCAGCTCGGTGACCGCGACCGGGTCCAGCTCCGGGTCCGTGAAGGAGGTCAGCGCCCGGGTGCCGTCCTCGGTGACCGCGTACAGCTCGCCGCTGTCGCGCTCACCGGCGGCCGTCACCACGGTGACACCGCCCGCGTGGTCGAAGGCCCCCACCTGGACGCGCCCGCCGAACACCGTGGTGCGCACGCCGCCGGGGGTGACCAGGTACAGCTCGACCGCGCCCCGGTTCTCACCGGCGACCAGGACGCCCTCGCCGGTCTCCTGGGGACGCGAGCTCATCCGGGGGTCCTCGGTCCCGGTCAGCCTCCTGGGCGCCTCGGAGCCGTCGAAGGGCACCGACCACAGGCCGGTCCCCCGGCCCACGAAGTCGTCGAGGTCCGGGCCGAGCTCGTCACCGACGAAGTACACGGTGGAGCCGTCCTCGGACAGGCTCACCGCCCCGACCTTCAGGTCGCCCCGGGTGATCCGGCGCGGCTCCGCCCCGGCCTCGGGGCGGCAGACCCACACGTCACCGACGAGGTCCGTGTCGCGCGTCGCGTGCAGGGCGGCGTCGAACACCAGCCCCGTGCCGTCCGGGGTCCACGTCGGGCGCCCGTGGTCGGCGTCGCCCTCGGTGACCCGGACCGGTTCGCCCACCTCGCCCGAGGGGTCGACGGGGGCGCTCACGAACACGTGCTGGCGCCGGTCGTTGGTGAAGCCGAAGTCGTCGAGCCGGTACTTCAGGGCGGTGATCCGGCGCGGGGGCTCCTGGTCCGGGGTGCCGTCGACGTAGCGGCCCTCCTCGGGCACCCGCGCGTTGTACGCCAGGCGCGTGGAGTCCGGACTCCACGTGAACGCTCCGGCGCCCAGCGGGTGGTCGGTGATCCTCCACGGCTCACCGCCGTCCGAGGGCAGGACGTGGATCTGGGGGCGCTTGTCCTCGTCGGGGCGCAGGAAGGCGATCCAGCGGCCGTCGGGCGAGTAGGCGGGGGCACCGTCGCGCGTGCCCCGGGTGATCCGGCGGGCGGGTGCGGAGCCGTCGGTGGGCACGCTCCAGAGGGAACCGAGGTAGGCGTCCTCCTCCAGGTCGGGGCGGGACACGGCGAGGACGGCACGGGCGCCGTCCGGGGAGAGTGAGGGTGCGCTGAGGCCGTGCAGGCGGGCGATGTCAACGGGTTTCATACACGAGTGGCGGCCGCGCGGGCGCGGTCCGCCGTCTCCTTCCCTTGGGGTACGGGGATGCCGGTGACCGAAGGCGCCCCCCGGTCAGGGGGTCATCCCACACGGACCCTATCGACGCACGATTCGTCACATCCATACTTTTCGCACCATGAGTGTGTCTTCGCGGGCCGCGGACCCCCCGATCCGTTCCCCGGTCCGACCGGTGGCCTCACGGCCTTCGTATCCCCCGGTGCCCTAGAGTCACCGCATGCGACGAAGAGCAGGTCTGGCGCTGGCCGGGGCCGCCGTGGTCCTGGCCTGGAGCGAGTGGGTGAACTGGCGCTGGTCCAGGACGCTGGTCGGGAACGCCCCGGGGACCTCCGAGGCCGTGGTCGTGCTCGGGTACCGGAACCCCCAGCCGACGGCCAACCTCGTGAACCGCTGGCGGGTCCGCGCCGCCCTCCGCTCCGTCACGGCCGGCGGAACGCACGGCACCCGCGTGATCTTCAGCGGCGGCGCGACCACCCACCACGCCTCGGAGGCCCGGTTGATGGCCGACCACGCCGGGTCGGTGCTCGGGTTCGACGGCACGGTGCTCCTGGAGGAGCGGAGCACGACGACGTGGGAGAACGTCGCCAACGTGATCCCGCTGCTGGAGGGCGCGGATCGCATCAAGATCGTCTCCCAGCCCGCCCACGCGCTCAAGGCCCGCGCGTACCTGCGGCGGCAGCGGCCGGACCTCGCCGCGAGGCTCGTGCGGGCGGACGACTACCGTCCCGGCGAGTGGGCGGTGGGCAAACCGCTGCTGGCGCTGTACGGGGTGTGGAAGCTCCGCGCGCTCACCGCCGACGAGCGGAGGATCTCGCCTGGGCCGCCCCGACCCGCCGTGTGACGGGGACGGGGCGGACCGGTGGCGGCGACGGCGGTCAGCGGATCCGGTCGGTCTCCAGTCGGGTGCAGACCCAGCGGTCCCCCTCGCGGCGGAGGCGGAAGGCGAAGACCCGGGTGCGGCTGTCGCAGGCGATCACGGCGCTGGCCTCCATCCCTCCGGCGCCGAGCGGCTGGTGGAACACCCGGGTCAGCCGGGGCGCCATCGCGCAGTCGACCGTGCCGCGCAGGCGGCGCAGCTCCTCCCGGACCGGAACGGTCACGTGGTCGCGCAGCACCTCCGGGGCGCGCCTGCCCACCAGGACCTCCGCCATCTGCTGCGCCAGCCGGTGCACGTCACCGGGGGTCCGATGGCCCGCCAGCGGGGACGCGGCGCACCGGCCCGACGTCATGCCCCGGCGCGGGGAACGGGCGGGGGTCCGTACCGGCCGCCAGGGATGGGCGGCGGCGCGGGAGCAGAGCCGTTGTCGGCAGGGGTGGCCGTGGGAGGTGTGCGACATGAACGGATTCCTTCCGGGGGAGGAACGACACCCTGACGCCCTTCCAGGAGCGTGTGGGCGCGGGTCCGTGCCACCTGGCATTCCAGGTTCCGCACGACCGTCGACACGGCCACCCCTCGACGAGCGCCCCCCACCTGGGAACCGTCATACTTCTAGACGTGACTCACGCGTACCTTTCCTCCCCCGTTCCCGTCGCCCTCGCCCACCGGGGCGGATGGCTCACCGACGACCAGGGCGTGCGCCGCACCGAGCTGGAGAACACGGCGGTGGCCTTCCAACACGCCGTCGACCTGGGCTACACGTACCTGGAGACGGACGTGCACGCCACCAGCGACGGTGTGCTCATGGCCTTCCACGACGACACCCTGGACCGCACCACCGACCGGGACGGCGCCATCTCGGCGCTGCCCCACCGGGAGGTCGCCCGCGCCCGGGTGGCGGGCAAGGAACCGGTCCCCCTCCTCGAGGACCTGCTGGGCGCCTGGCCCGAGGCACGGTTCAACATCGACCTCAAGTCGGACGGCGCCGTCCTTCCGATGCTGGAGGTACTGCGCCGCACCCAGGCCTGGGACCGCGTGTGCGTGGGCTCCTTCGACCAGGCCCGCCTGGAGCGCGCGCGACGGCTCTACGGCCCCCGGGTGGCCACCTCCTGCGGCCCGGTCGACGTGGCCCGGCTGCGGCTCGCCTCGCTCTCCCCGCTGCTGCGTCCCACCGCCAGCCGCGTCCCGGTCTGCGCGCAGATCCCCATGAGCCACGGCGGCTTCCCCATCCTCAGCCGGGACGTGATCCGCGCCGCGCACCGGCTCGGCATGCAGGTGCACGTGTGGACGGTCAACGAGCCCGAGGTGATGGAGCGCCTGTTGGACGCGGGCGTGGACGGCATCATCACCGACAACACCGTCGCCCTGCGCGAGGTGCTCGTCCGACGGGGACGCTGGAACCAGCCCGGCCCCAGAACAACGAAGAACGGATAGCCCCCCTCCATGTCCACCACACCCTCGCCACCGGCGGCGGACAACTCCCCCGCGGCCGACCCCGCCCAGCGCAGACGCGAGCAGCGCGGCTGGTACACCTACGACTGGGCCAACCAGGTGTTCATCACCTCGGTGGTCACCGTGCTCATCGGCCCCTACCTGTCGGGGCTGGCCTGCTCGGAGGCGGGGGCGGCCGGTGACTGCTCACAGCCGGGCCTGGTGCTCTACCCGCTCGGGGTCGAGTGGATCAGCATGCACCCGAACTCCCTGCACCCGATGGTGACCACGGTCGCCGGGCTCATCCTCCTGGTGATGCTGCCGATCGTGGGGGCCCTGGCCGACCACACCCAGCACAAGAAGCGCTGGCTGTTCTGGCTGGCCGCCGCCGGTTCGGTGTGCGTCAGCTCGCTGTACCTCACCAGCGACTACCAGGTGGCCGCGCTGCTGTTCATCACCGGCAACACCTTCTACGGGATGTCCCTGGTGGTGTTCAACGCCTTCCTGCCGGAGATCGCCACCTCGGAGGAGCGCAACCGCGTGTCCGTGACGGGGTGGGCGATGGCCTACCTGGGCGGCGGGCTCCTGCTCGCCGCGCACATGGGCCTGCTGGCCTCGGCCGACTCCCTCGGGGTCTCGGAGGGGCACGCGGTCCGCATCGCCTTCGCGTCGGTGGGCCTGTGGTGGTTCGTCTTCTCGGTGATCGGCATCCGCCTGTTGCGCAACCGCTACGGCGGGCTCGCGGCCGAGGCGGGTCCCCCGAAGCTGGGCGTGTCCCTGAAGCAGTACTGGCGCACGCTGCGGGAGATGCGCCACTTCCCGAACACGCTGAAGTTCCTCATCGCGTTCGTGCTGTTCAACAACGGCATCCAGGCCGTCATCTACTTCGCGGGCAGCTTCGCCAGCCAGGACCTCAACCTGTCGCTGGCCGTCCTGAGCGCCACCATCCTGCTCATCCAGTTCGTCGCCTTCGCGGGCGCGCTGCTCATGGGGTGGGTCGGCCGCCGGTTCGGTACCAAGAACACCGTCCTGGCGAGCCTGGTCGCCTGGTGCGCCCTGGTCACCTGCGGCTACTACCTGCCGCCCGACGACCCGGCGCTGTTCCTGCTGCTGGGCGCGGGTATCGGCATGGTGCTGGGCGGGACCCAGTCGCTCGCCCGGGCCCTGTACTCGCTGCTCATCCCGCGCGGGCGCGAGGCGGAGTACTTCAGCCTGTTCCAGCTGGCCGACCGGGGTTCGGTGCTGCTGGGCGCGGCCTCGATCACCCTGGTGGTCAACCTGACCGGCGGATTCCGTACCGCCATCTTCTCGCTGGTGGTCTTCTTCGTCATCGGCGGCGTCCTGCTGTGGCGCACCGACCTGAGGAAGGGCATCGAGTCGGTCGGCAACACCGTGCCGAACAACCTCTGACCGCGTCCCGGAACGTCGTCGGCCCCGGTGATACTGGGTGCCGACGACGTTCGTGTTCGGTGCGGGGGGTGCGGTGCGGGTTCTGCACGCGGTGTGGTCCAGGGACACGCTGGTGCTCTGGGGCGAGGGCGGGGAGCGCGAGTGCCCCACGGCCCCGGGGACGGGGGCGCACCCCGGTGCCGCCGGGGTGGCGGAGCTGCGCGCGGTGGCCGCCAAGGCGGGGATCGACCCCGACTCCCCCGGCGCCACCGCTCCGCTCCTGCGGCTGCCGGGGAACTCCTCGGCCCCCGCCCCGTCCGACACCGACGACTCCGCTTCCGCGGAGTTCCGATCCTGGACGGTGCCCGGGCTGGAGCTGACCGCCGCGGAGGCCGACACCCTGCTGTCGGCGCTCGACTCCCTGCCCGTGACGGCCGGGCCCGCCCTGACCCACCTGGGCGCGGTGCACGCCCTCGCGGAGAGCCTGGTCCGCGCCGGGGGCGTCCTGCCCGACCTCGTCGGTGACCCGCCCCGTGCACGGTGGCGCCCCGCCCCCCTGGACACCGCCGAGGAGCACCTGTCGGCCCTCACCCGTGCGCTCCCCCCGGCGGCGGTCGCGCACCTGTCCCCCGGGGAGCGGACCGAGGCGGCCCGGCTGTGCGTGCTGGCCCCGCTCGAACTGCTCACCGACGCCGTCGCCCGGCGCCTGGCCACCGCCGCGCCCGGGGCCGGTGCGGACACGCGCACGGACTCCGGGGCCCCACCGGCCGCCCGGCTCGCGGCCGCGCTCACCGGGGAGCGCACCCGGGTGGACGCCGACACCGCCCACGCGCTGCGCGGCCCCCTGCGGGAGTGGCGCTCCCGGGTCCGGGGCGGGGGCCGGGCCCAGCTCCTCTTCGTCCTACGCGAACCCGAGCCCGAGGGCGCGCACGGCGGCCCGCGCCCCTGGACACTGGAGTTCTGGGTGCGCTCCACCTCCGACCCCGGCCTGCGCCTGCCCCTGGAGCGGGTCTGGCTGGGCGAGGGCGCCGCCTGGCTGCCCGAGGACGTGGGGACCACCGCCCTCGCCGACCTACGCCGGGCCGCACGCCACCTGCCCGCCCTCCACCGCGCGCTCGCGGACCTGGCCCCGGCCCGTCTGACCATGGACACCGCACGGGCGCAGGCCTTCGTGGGCGGGGCCGCCGCCCGGCTCACCTCGGCGGGGTTCGGCGTGGTCCTGCCCGAATGGAGCGGTCGCGGCGCCCTCGAGCTGCGCATGACGGTCGGTGGGGAACCGAAACGGCGCGGTCGCGGCGGGGTGGGGCCCACCGAACTGGTGAACGTCTCCTTCGAGGCGCTGTTGCGCGGCCCCGGCGCACAGGAGCCGCTGGACGACGCGGAGCTGGACGAGCTCGCTGAGCTGGCCCGGCTCAAGCGCTCCCTGGTCCAGGTGCGCGGCCGGTGGATGGAGATGGACCCCGAACGGGTCGAGGCCGCACTGGACCTGATGCGGCGGAGCGGGCGGGGACCGATCCGGCGCGAGGAGGCGCTGCGGACGGCGATCGGCGCCGAGCCGACCCCGCTGCCGGTGGCGGACGTGGTGGCCGACGGGCCGCTGGGCGCCCTGTTGGACGGCGGGGCCAAGGCCGTGCCCCGGCCGATGGGCACCCCACCGGGCTTCGAGGGGACGCTCCGCCCCTACCAGGACCGGGGTTCGGCCTGGCTGCGGTTCCTGGGCGAGCTCGGGCTGGGCGCGGTGCTCGCCGACGACATGGGGCTCGGCAAGACCGTGCAGCTGCTGGCGCTGCTCACCGACGAGCGCGCCGAGGGCCCGGCGCCCGGGCCGACCCTGCTGGTGTGCCCGGTGTCACTGGTCGGCAACTGGCGCAAGGAGGCGGAGAAGTTCGCCCCGGGCCTGCGGGTCCACGTCCAGCACGGGCCCGAGCGGCCGACCGGCAACGCGCTGGCGCGCATCGTGGGCGCCTGCGACCTGGTGGTGACCACCTACGGGGTGGTGGCGCGCGACACCGAGGAGTTGTCGGGCATGCCCTGGCACCGGGTGGTCTGCGACGAGGCCCAGGCGCTGAAGAACCACGCCACCCAGCAGGCGCGGGCGGTGCGTTCGCTGCCCGCCGCCACACGGATCGCGCTCACCGGGACCCCGGTGGAGAACAACCTGGGCGAGCTGTGGTCGGTGATGGAGTTCGCCAACCCCGGACTGCTGGGGACGGCGGCCGACTTCCAGCGCGCGGTCGCCGACCGCGCCGAGGCGGAGGAGGGCGCGGGCGAGGGAACGGACCTGGTGCGGCGGCTGACCGGGCCGTTCGTGCTGCGGCGGCTGAAGACCGACCGTTCGATCATCGCGGACCTGCCGGAGAAGCAGGAGATGCGCACCTGGTGCACGCTCACCCCGGAGCAGGCCTCGCTGTACAAGGCGGTGGTGGACGACCTGGCCGAGCGGATGGCGGAGGCCGACGAGAAGGAGCGCAAGGGTCTGGTGCTGTCGTCCATGTCCCGGCTCAAGCAGATCTGCAACCACCCGGCGCAGTTCCTCGGGGACGGATCGGCGCTGGCGGGCCGCTCGGGCAAGCTCGACCGTCTGGAGTCGATCCTGGGCGAGGCGGTGGCCGAGGGGGACAAGGCGCTGTGCTTCACGCAGTACGCCCGCTGGGGTGAGCGGCTGGCTCCCTACCTGAGGTCGCGGCTGGGGGTGCCCGTGCTGTGGCTGCACGGCGGGACCTCCCGCGCCGACCGCGAGCGGATGACGGAGCACTTCCAGACGGTGGCGGGGCCGGTGGTGTTCCTGCTCTCGCTCAAGGCGGCCGGGACCGGGCTGAACCTGACCGCCGCCAACCACGTGGTGCACGTGGACCGGTGGTGGAACCCGGCGGTGGAGAACCAGGCCACCGACCGGGCCTTCCGGATCGGTCAGCGCCGGAACGTGCAGGTGCGCAAGCTGGTGTGCGTGGGCACCGTGGAGGAACGGGTGGACGAGATGATCGAACGCAAGAGCGTGCTGGCCGACGGCGCCGTGGCCACCGGGGAGGGCTGGCTGGGCGGTCTGTCGGTGGCGGACCTGCGCGAGGTGGTGCGGCTGGCGCCGGAGGCGGTCTCGGGATGAGCTGGTCGGAGCTGGTGGGCGGGGCCCTGGGCGCGGTCGGCCGCGGTGCCGGGGCGGTGGAGCGGTTCTCGGTGCGGCCCGGTGAGGTGGCCGCCCGGGTCCGGGGGCACGAGGTGAGCCTGATCCGGACCGTGTGGGAGGGGCCGGAGTGGGACCGTGTGGGTGCGGCGCTGGCCTCGCAGCCGGTGTTCCGTGCCCGTGTGCTCGCCGGGGAACTGCCCGAGGCGGCGGCCCGCGTGTTCGCGCTGCTCGGCCTGGACCTGGTGCCGGACGGTTGGGCCGGTCTCGTCGCGACGTGCTCCTGTGACCACTGGGGCGGACGGTGCGCTCACCTGGTGGCGGCCGCGGCCGCGCTGGGGGCCGAGGCCGACCGGGACCCCTTCGTCCTCACCCGGTGGGCGGGCCGGGAACGGCGCGCGTTGGTGGAACTGGTCCGGGGGCTGCCGGGCGGCGCGAAGGGCACGGCCTCCGGGGGCACGGAGTTCGGGAACGGCGGGGACGGAGACCATTCCCGTGAACTCCGTGAAACCGGAATCGATGTTTGCGCCGCACAGGCGCGAACGACCAATCCCCTTTCCCCGGCGGGCTTCTGGTCCTCCCCCGTCACACCCCCGCCACCTCCCCTCCCTGAGGGGGTCGGAGACCGTGTCAGGGCCGTGGCCCCAGGGCATGTCGCGGATCACCTGCCCGGTTTCGACCGTTCCGTGAAGCGCTATTCGGAGACCGGGGATGACACCTGACGTTCCCGATCGATTTTCTTGTGGAAAACGCCGGTAAGAACACCGAAACACGGTTACGATTCGCCTGGAGATGACCCCGCACGACTAGTCCTGATTGGTACCTCTCTCTATGGCCGATCGCTTCCCCCCACACATCGACATGGACACTCCGAGCATCGCGCGGATGTACGACTACCTCCTGGGAGGGAAAGACAACTTCGCGCCGGACCGCAAGGCCTGTGAGGCGCTGGCCGAGCACATGCCCGAGCTCGTCGCCTGTGCCAACGACAACCGGGCCTTCCTCGGTCGTGCCGTGGACCACGTCGTCTCCAGCGGGGTGGACCAGTTCCTCGACCTGGGCGCGGGGCTTCCCACCACCGACAACACCCACCAGGTCGCGCAACGGACCGAGCCGGGGGCCCGGGTCCTCTACGTCGACCACGACCCCATCGTGCTCGCCCACGGACGGGCGCTCCTGGGTGACAGCCAGTCGACCGCGTTCCTGCACGCCGACGTCCGCGAGACCGACGAGATCCTGAACTCCCCCGAGGCCGCCAAGCTGATCGACCTCGACCGGCCGCTCTGCGTCATGCTGGTCTCCCTGCTGCACTGCCTGCCCGACGACAGCGATCCCTTCGGCATGGTGCGCTCCCTCATGGAGCGGGTCGCCCCCGGGTCCGCCGTCATCTACTCGCACGTCGTCTCCGACGACCCCGAGGCCGCCGCCTGGATGGACGGCATGATGCTGGAGTTCGGCACCGCGTGGGGGCGGGTCCGCACCCAGGAGGAGGCCTCCCGGGTGTTCGACGGTCTGGAGCCGGTCAGCCCCTGGACGGACGGCCGGGACCAGACCCCGAGCCTGGTGGACTGCGCCAGCTGGCGCCATCCCGAGCACGAACCGCGCCTGCGCCCCGCGGACGCCGACGTCAAGCGGTGGGAGACCGCCGGGGTGGCCTTCAAGCGCTGACCCCGGGCACCGCTCCGATCAGAGCAGTCCGTCGATCTCCGACTTCGACACCGCGGCCGACATCCGTCCGAAGGTCCCCCGCTCAGCGACCTCCCTGGCGGCGTCCAGGGCCCCGGCCAGCGCCGACCGCGACAGCCCCGACCCGAGGCTGATCCGCCGGGCCCCCAGGGCACCCAGCTCCGCCACGGACATCCCGGCCGCCGCCCCCGAGGCCAGCACGTTGACGGGGCGGTTCACCGAGGAGCACACCGCACGGATGGCGTCCGCGTCCGGCAGCCCCGGGGCGAACAGCACGTCGGCCCCGGCCTCCTCGAAGGCCCTGAGCCGACGGATGGTGTCCTCCAGGTCCGGGCGGCCGTGGAGGTGGTTCTCCGCGCGGGCGGTGAGCGTGAACGGGAAGGGCAGGGTCCGCGCCGCCTCCACGGCGGCCCGGACCCGCTCGACCGCCAGACCGAACTCGTGGATCGGTGCGTCGGGGTCGGCGGTGGTGTCCTCCACGGAACCGCCCACGACCCCCGTGGCCCCGGCCGCCGTGATCGTGCGGGCCACCTCCTCAGGGGAGCGTCCGAACCCGTCCTCCAGGTCCGCCGACACCGGCAGGTCCGTGGCCGCCGCGATCACCGAGGCGTTGCGCAGGGTCTCCTCGCGCGAGACCAGACCGGCGCCGTCCCGGCGCCCGAGCCCGTGCGCGAGCCCTCCGCTGGTGGTGGCCAGGGCCGTGAAGCCGAGACCGCCGAGCAGCCGGGCCGACCCGGCGTCCCAGACGTTGGCGATCACGAAGGGTTCCGGCCCCCGGTGCAGCTCACGGAGGCGTTCGCCCCGCGCCGTCAGTTCCCGTCCGTTGTGGTCCATGCCCTCCCTTGTACACCCGGCCACCGACAGAACCGGGAACGGGCGTGCACGGAGCGGTCACCCACACCGGTTCACCGCCTCCGCTCCAGCACCTGGTTCACCCGGTCCCGTCCTCCTCGAAGACCTCCTGCGCGATGGCGAACGCCTTGTTGGCGGCCGGGACACCGCAGTAGACCGCCGCCTGGAGGAACACCTCGCCGATCTCGTCGGGGGCCAGACCGTTGCGCAGGGCGGCCCGCACGTGCATGGCCACTTCGCCCCAGTGCCCCTGGGCGACCAGGGCGGTGAGCACCATGCAGCTCCGGGTGCGCCGGTCCAGGCCGGGCCGGGTCCAGACCTCACCCCAGGCGTAGCGGGTGATGAGGTCCTGGAAGGGCTCGGTGAACGTGGTCGTGCGGGCCTCGGCCCGGTCCACGTGGGCGTCACCGAGCACGCTCCGGCGCACCCGCGTCCCGGCGCCGTGGCGGTCGGTCCCGGCCAGGTGCTGGGTGATGAGCGTGTTGACCCGGTCCGCGTGCGACCACGAGAGCAGGTGGGCGGCGCCCTCCAGCACCACGAACCTCGCCCCGGGCACGCGTTCCGCGATGAGTGCCCCGTGGCCCTCGGGCGGGGTGGAGGGGTCGTCGGCCCCGGCCACGACCAGCGTGGGCGCGGTGATCCGGTGCAGGTCCTCGCGCACGTCGTGGTGCTCGATGGCGCCGCAGCAGCCCGCGTACCCCTCGTCGGGGGTGTCCACGATCTGGTCGCGCAGGAGCGTGACGTCGTGGGGGCGCTCCGAGGCGAAGGCCGGGGTGAACCACCGCTGCACCACCCCGTCGGCCAGGGCGGCGGTGCCCCGCTCCCGGGCCAGGGCGGCGCGGTCCCGCCAGTTCCGCGCGGGCCCCATGTGGGGTGAGGTGGCCAGGAGCACGAGGCCGTCGACGCGTTCGGGGGCGTGGACGGCCAGCCACTGGCCGACCATGCCGCCGATGGACAGGCCCGCGAAGTGTGCGCGGCCGATCCCCAGCCGGTCGAGCAGGGCCAGGACGTCCCCGCCCAGGTCGGCCATGCTGTAGGGGCCCTCAGGCGCGGGCGAGCCTCCGTGTCCGCGCAGGTCCACGCGGATCACCCGGAAGACGGTGGAGAGCGCGTCCACCTGCGGTTCCCACATCCGCCCGGTGGTGCCGAGGGACCCGGCCAGCACCAGGGGCGGTGCGTCCGCCGGTCCGCTCACGACGTGGTGGAGGTCAACGCTCATCGGTTCCTTCTTCTTGGTCGGTGGGGTCCGTCCGGCCGGTCCTACCCGTCACCCGGTCGGTGAACACCGGTGCGGCGCCGAGGTAGTCGGCGGGGTCGAGCAGGGTCCTGATCCGGTCGCGGGTGCGCAGGCCGTGGAGGTGCTCGGCCAGGACCTCGACCGGGTCGCCGCCCCCGTCCACGGCGGCCCGACAGGCGGCGGTGACGCGCTGGTGGGCCGCCAGGCGGCCGAGTTCGGGGGTCAGGTCGGCGGTGAGGCGTTCGCTGAGCGCCAGCCCTCCGGTGAGGTCGAGGTTGGCGGCCATGCGTTCGGGGTGCACCCGGAGCCGTTCGACGCTCACGCGCAGCCAGGAGACGGCGGAGCCGGTGCGCCGGAGCAGGTCGGTCAGGGGCAGCCACTCGGCCTGCCAGGCCCCGGCGGCGCGCTGGTGCTCCTGGATCTGCGCGGCGAACAGGGTGGCCACCAACCCGGGTGTCTGCCGGGCGGCGGCCAGGGAGCTGACGGCGGCGACCGGATTGCGCTTGTGCGGCATGGTGGAGGATCCGCCCACGCCGCTCCCGCCCTCCTCGGTGACCTCGCCGACCTCGGTCTGGGCCAGCAGCACGACGTCCTGCGCGACGTTCCCGGCCGCCCCGCCCACCCGGCCGAGCGCGGCGGCGATCTCGGTGATCCGGCCGCGTTCGGCGTGCCAGGGCAGGAGGGGTTCGGGCAGGCCGAGGCGGACGGCGAAGGCGGCCGCCACCGCCGGACCGTGCGGGTGCAGGGAGGCGAGGGTGCCCACGGCTCCGCCGAGCTGGGCGGCCAGGTGGTGGTCCAGCACCTCGTCGAGCCGGTCGGCCGCTCCGGCCAGGCCCGAGGTCCAGCTCGCGGCGACGGCTCCGAAGGTGGTGGGCAGCGCCTGCTGGAGCAGGGTGCGGCCGGGCACGGGGGTGGCGCGGTGGCGGTCGGCCAGGGCCCGCAGCTCCTCGGTGAGGGCGGTCAGTTCGGTGCGCAGGGCGCGGCCGGCCCGGCGGACCAGGAGCATGGCGGCGGTGTCCATGACGTCCTGGCTGGTGGCTCCCTGGTGAACGTGGCGGGCGGCCTCGGGGTCCGTCTCGCGCACGTCCGCGGTGAGTTGCCTGACCAGTGGGATGACGGGGTTGCCCCCGCCCTCGGCCGCCCGGCCCAGGGCCGCCGGGTCGTGGCGGGCGGCCACACACGCGGCGGCGATGGTCTCGGCCCGTCCCCGCGTGATGACGCCGGTGTCGGCCAGGGCCCGGGCCAGGGCGGCCTCGGCGTCGAGCATGGCCTGGATCCAGGCGGTGTCGTCGGTGAGCGGTCCGAGGGGGCCGTGGTTGAGGACACCGTCGAACAGGCCGGTCATGGGTGCTCCCTGGGTCGGGTGGGATCGGGGCGGGTCAGACGTCGAAGAAGACGGTCTCCCCCTCCCCCTGGAGGCGGATGTCGAGACGGTAGCCGTCCTCCTCCCGGTCGGCCACGAGGGTGGCGCGGGCCGCCGGGTCCTCGATGGAGCCCAGGACGGGGTCGGCCGCGTTGGCCGTCTCCTCTTCGGGAAAGTACAGGCGGGTGACCACCCGGTGCAGCATGCCGCGCGCGAAGACGGAGACGTCGACGTGGGGCGCCTGCGTGCCGGTGGGTCCCGGGACCCGGCCGGGTTTGAGGGTGAGGATCTCGTAGGAGCCGGTGGCGTCGGTGGGACACCGGCCGAACCCCCGGAAGCCGGGCAGGGAGCGGGCCCCGCGCGGATCGTCCGGGTGGTCGAAGCGCCCGTCCGGGTCGGCCTGCCAGGTCTCGACCAGGGCGTCGGTGACCGGGGCTCCCGCACCGTCGTACACGGTGCCGCGCAGCCGGACCGCGCCGGGCGTGCCCTCGGCGACGGCGAAGGGGCCGTCCGGCCAGGGCAGACCGATGTGCAGGTAGGGGCCGACGGTCTGCGACGGGGTGGTGGGCACCTCGTCGCCGGTGGGGCGGGGGGTCATTCGTCCTCCTCCAGGACCTCTTCCTCGGACTCGAACGGGGTCTGCTCGCGTCCGCGCAGCACGATGTCCCACCGGTAGGCCAGGGCCCACTCGGGTTCGGTGGCGTCGTGGTCGTACCGGGCCAGCATGCGTTCGCGCGCCCGTTCGTCGGGGACCGACTGCCACATGGGGTCCTGGAAGAACAGGGGGTCGTCGGGGAAGTACATCTGGGTGACCAGGCGCTGGGTGAAGGCGCGCCCGAACAGCGAGAAGTGGATGTGGGCGGGGCGCCAGGCGTTCCGGTGGTTCTTCCAGGGGTAGGCGCCGGGCCGGACGGTGACGAACCGGTACCGGCCCCCGGCGTCGGTGAGGACCCTCCCCACCCCGGTGAAGTTGGGGTCGAGCGGGGCGGGCCAGGTGTCCCCGGCGTGGCGGTAGCGTCCGGCGGCGTTGGCCTGCCAGATCTCCACGAGGGTGTGCGGGACGGGTAGGCCGTCGCTGTCGCGCACCTGGCCGTGCAGGATGACGCGCTGGCCCTGGGGTTCGCCGTCGTGCTGACGGGTGAGGTCGTGGTCGTGGGGGCCGAGGCGGTCCTCCCCCAGGACGGGTGCGGTGATCTCGGTGAGCGTGTGCGGCAGCAGGGTGAGCGGGCGCCGGGGGTGGCGCAGCGCGGTGCTCCCGTAGCCGGGGAAGTCCAGGGGCGGGTGGGAGCCGTGGTCCCGGACGTAGCCGGGCACGTGGGACCCGCTTTCGTCGGAGGTGGTGGACATGCGGTCCTTCCTTTCGGACGGGCCCCGGAGGACGGCCGGGGCCCGGGTCTTCAGACGTGCAGGACGACGGCGCGGCCCTGGCCCACCCCGATGCACAGGGCGGCCAGGCCCCCTCCTCCACCGCGTCGGCGCAGTTCGTGGGCGAGGTCGTCGGGGCGGGTTCCGGCGAGGGCGCCGCCGTACCTGCCGAAGGGGGTGCGGACGGCGTCGAGGACGGGGACTGCGGTCACCGTGGACCTCCAGGGCCGGGGGTGGGTCCGTCGTACGGCTCAGGCGGCGCCGGTCAGGGAGCGGACCACGGAGAGTTCGGTGTCGGTGGGCGCGGGGGTGCGGGAGAGGTCGTCGGCGACGCGCAGGTCCCAGCCGGTGGCCTCGCGTACGGCCGGAAGCTCCACACCGGGGTGCAGTCCCACCAGGGTGAGTTCGCGTGTGTCGGGGTCGGGTTCGAGGACGCCGAGATCGGTGATGACCCGCACCGGGCCGGACCCGGTCAGACCCAACCGTTCGCGGTCGCCGGGACCCGATCCGTGGCCCACCGAGGTCACGAAGTCCACCTTCTCCACGAACGCCCGGCGGCTGTGGCGCATGATCACGACGACCTCGCGGCAGGACGCGGCGATCTCGGGAGCGCCGCCCGCTCCGGGCAGGCGCACCTTCGGGTTCGCGTAGTCCCCGATGACGGTGGTGTTGATGTTGGCGTACCGGTCGATCTGCGCGGCACCGAGGAACCCCGCGTCGATGCGCCCGGCCTGGAGCCAGTAGTTGAAGACCTCCGGGACCGGAACCACCGTGTCGGCGGTGTCGGCCAGGATCCCGTCCCCGATGGACAGCGGCAGGTGGTCGGGAGAGGCGCCCAGGGTGCCGGACTCGTAGATCATCCACAGGTCGGGGGCGTGCGTACGGCTGGCCACGTTGGCGGCGGTGCTGGGCAGACCGATGCCGACGAAGCAGGCCATCCCGTTCCGCAGCGAACGGGCGGCGGTCACGGTCATGATCTCGTCGGACGTCCAGGTCACGGTGGTCACGCGCCTCCCCCAACGGGTGCGGTCCCGCCCTCGCCGGTGGCGGCGGGCGAGGAGGGGGTGGTCCGGGGGGCGGCGTTGAGGTCGCTGAGCCAGGCGGTGAAGGCCGCGCGGTCGCGTCCGATCTCGTCCCAGGCCCGGTAGGCGGCGTTGTCCCGCTCGTAGTAGCCGTGGGCGTAGGAGGGGGCGGCGCCGCCGGGGACGACGCTGACGGCGTCCACGACCCGGCTGGGCAGGATCACCTGGCCCGGGACGGGATCGAGGGCGTCCACGACCTCCTCCACGGTGACCAGGACCCGCTCGGAGGCCAGGGCGGCCTCCTTCTGGATGCCGGTGATGCCCCACAGCTGCACGTTGCCCCGGGCATCCGCTCGCTGGGCGTGGATCACGGCGACGTCGGGGTTGAGCGCGGGGACCGCGGCCAGTTCCTGCCCGGTGAAGGGGCAGGTGATGGTCCTGATGTGGGGGTTGTGTTCGACCAGGTCGGTGCCGGTGTAGCCGCGCAGGACGGCGAAGGGCAGGCCGGAGGCGCCCGCGACGTAGCGGTTGGCCATCCCCGCGTGGCTGTGCTCCTCGATCTCCAGCGGGACCGGCCAGGAACGGGTGACCGCGTCACGGAAGCGGTGCAGCGAGCCCACACCGGGGTTGCCGCCCCAGGAGAAGACCAGGCGGCGCGCGCATCCGGCACCGATGAGCTGGTCGTAGACGATGTCGGGCGTCATGCGGACCAGGGTCAGGTCCCGCAGACCCTGGCGGATGATCTCGTGCCCGGCGGCCACGGGAATGAGATGGGTGAACCCCTCCAGGGCGACGGTGTCGCCGTCGTGGATGAGCTGCCGGACCGCCTCGTCCAGGGGCACGGCCATGGCGACCCTCCCGTTCGTATAGCGAATAAATGTTCACAGTGCGAACATCTGGGTATGACGGTAGCGCCGATCACAGGGCCGGTCAAGGCACGGTCCGGCTGTTCGGTATGAGAACATCGCGATGGCCGCGACCCGACGCGGCGCCAGAACGACCCCCGAACCCGGACCTGGAAGGCCCCATGACCACCGAAGACGTCCCCGGACGCGGCGCACACTTCGTGCAGTCCCTGGAGCGGGGACTCATGGTCGTCCGCGCCTTCTCGGCCGAGCGCCCGTCGATGACCCTCAGTGAGGTCGCCCGCGCCACCGACCTCACCCGCGCCGCAGCCCGGCGGTTCCTGCTGACGCTGGTGGACCTCGGGTACGTGCGCACCGACGGTCGCATGTTCGCCCTCACACCGCGCGTGCTGGAGCTGGGGTACGCCTACGTGGCCTCCGCCGGACTGCCCGACGTGGCCCAGCCGCACCTGGAGGACCTGTCCGCGAAGGTGCGCGAGTCCGCCTCGGTGTCGGTGCTCGAAGGGGACGACGTCCTGTACGTCGCCCGCGTGGCGACCTCGCGGATCATGGCCGTGTCCATCGCCGTGGGCACCCGCTTCCCCGCCTCCACCACCTCGATGGGCAGGGTCCTGTTGGCCGGGTACGGGGACGCCGAGCTCGACGCCTACCTGGACCGGGTCGAACTGCGTCCGCTGACCAGGTACACCCTCACCCGCCCCGCCGACCTGCGAGCCGAGGTCCTGCGCGTGCGCGAGCAGGGATACGCGATCGTCGACCAGGAGCTGGAGGAGGGCCTGCGCTCGCTCGCCGCCCCCATCCGCGACGCGGGCGGTCGCGTCATCGCCGCGACCAACGTGTCCGCGCACGCCAACCGCTCCTCGATCGAGGACGTGCGCCGCGACCTGCTCCCCGCCCTGCTGGAGACCACCGCGCGCATCGAGGCCGACCTCGCCGCGGTCGCCCGCCGCGACGCCGTGCACTGACCACCGGACACGGCTCCGCGGCCCGACCAGGACGGGGTCGGGCCGCGGAGCGTCCGGGTGGGTTCAGGCCGCCAGCGCGAGCAGCTGGGGAACGGTCAGGACCGCGACGTAGAAGCCCATGAACTGCACGCCGCTGTGCATGTTGAACATCTTGCCGAACAGCCCTCCGACCAGTCCCACCGTGAGGGTCACACCCACCGCGAGCAGGCCGCCCTCGTACAGGCAGATCACCAGGATCAGCCCGGCGAAGGCGCCGATGATCGCCTCGTGCGAGATCCGGCGCATGACGAACGAGGCCGCCCGGTGCGCGTAGGTCATCGCGAACGGGTAGGCGATGACGGACGCGATGACCACGCCCAGCAGTCCGTAGACGAGGAACTCGCCGCTGGACATCAGGTCGTGCAGGTTGTGCGTCTCCCCGGTCTCGGTGTTGACCGTGTGCACCGGCGGCGCGTTGAACAGCGGCGCGGCCGGTCCGGCGGCCATCGGCGAGAGCGGCAGACCCAGCGCGATCAGCGGGATCAGCGTCTCGGCGATGTAGGTGGACTCGGTGGTGCCGTTGCGCACCGACATCACCGTGGTGAGCCGGTGGTACCCGTTCTTGATCCGGGCACCGACGATCTCGCCCATGAGCACCGTCATGGCCACCGGGGAGAACACGAACGTCGCGCTGGAGACCCCGGCGGCGGCGCTCGTGTAGGCGACCTGCTTGCGGTCCAGCACCTTGAGCGGGTTGGGGATGCGCCCGGACCAGGTCCGGGTGTCGGGAGCGAGGTCGAAGCGTCGCCTCGCGCGGCGCCGCAGCGACTCCCGCCCCGAGGGCGCCAGTGACAGGAACAGGTCAGCGATCAGCGGCCCGGTGGCGATGCCCAGGAAGAAGCTGATGGTCAGCGTCCCCCCGGTCGTCTGGGACACGAAGGCCTGCATGCCCACGACCAGCAGGACGAACGGCACCAGGGCGAGTACCGCCGCCAGCTTGCCCTTGGACGTGTAGGCGATGAGCACGGCCGCGACCACGAAGATCCACGGCGCCGCCTCGCCGATGGCGTCAGCGAAGGGGCTCAGCGCCCACGCGAACAGCACGGCCAGGGGCACCGACAGGAAGGCGGCGATCACGCCGCCGGAGATCGCCTTGCGCAGCGCGATGTGCGGTACGCCGAGCTCACGGAGTAGCTGGGCGTCCCTGAGCATGGGCACGGCGAGGGTGTCGCCGGGGATGCCCAACAGGGCCGTGGGGATGGCGTGGGTGATGTGCTTGGCGACGATCCCCGCCATGAAGAAGGTGAACACCCCGGCGGGCGGAACGCCGAGCAGCACCACCAGCAGGGTCAGCGGCGCGATCGTGGCCGTCTCGTCGGTGTAGGAGGCCAGGCCGATGAAAGCGAAGACCACGGCTCCGATCAGGCCCATGCCCAGGGCCCAGGAGGCGTCGGTCAGCAGTTCGGGACTCACGGGTTCTGCTCCTCGCTGCGGCGGCGGTGCTGCGCCAGCAGGTCGTCGAAGAGTCCGAGCGCACGCAGTTCCCTCTGTACGGGTTCGGACAGTTCGGTGGGGTCGCCGAGCGGGCCGTAGTCGGCCTCGACGGCGTCCATGGCGGCCCGCCTGCTCTGCTCGGTGGGTGCGTGTTCGGTGACCACGCGCTTGGGCGGGAACAGCAGCGCCCCACCGAACCCGGCCAGCAGACAGCCGACGAGTCCGACCAGGAGGGCGTAGGTCCCGGCGACGGTCTGGTCGTCGACCAGGCGGGAGAACAGCAGTTCCGCCCCCAGGTACAGGGGCACGGTCAGACCGACGCCCAGGGCGATCGCCCAGATCGTGTGGCGGGAGTCGACGGTGTCGCCCCAGATCTCCAGGAGGCGGCCGCCGTCCTCCTCCTGCTCCGTCGTGGGTTCGGTCATCATCGTCCCCTCAGCTGGCCGAGGACCGCCTCGGCCCGGTCCTGTCGGACGGCCTTCTCCTGGACGAGGACGGCCACGACGCGGTCCACCTCGTCACCGCTCGCTCCGGCGGCGACCGCGATGTTCCTGGCGTGCAGCGACATGTGGCCGCGCTGGATGCCCTCGCCCGCGAGGGCGCGCACCGCGGCGATGTTCTGGGCCAGCCCCACGGCGGTGACGAGCTCACCGAGCTCCGTGGCGTCGGCGACCCCGGTGAGGGCGACGGCGGCCTGGGCGGCCGGGTGGGTGCGGGTCGCGCCGCCGACCAGGCCCACAGGGGTGGGCAGTTCCAGCGTGGCCACGACGTTGCCGTCGGCGTCGCGCTCGAAGGTGGACAGCGAGGTGTAGCGTCCCTCGGCGTCGACCGCGTGGGAGTGGGCTCCGGCCTCGACCGCTCGGGTGTCGTTGCCGGTGGCCAGCACGACGGCGGAGACGCCGTTCATGATGCCCTTGTTGTGGGTGGCGGCGCGGTAGGGGTCGGCGGCGGCCAGGCGGTAACCGTGGATCATGTCGGTGGCGATGGCCTCGCCCCCGAGGGCCTCGGTGTCCAGGACGGCCCGCGCTCGGCTGAGCCGGAGGTCGGCCTTGTTGGTGAGGATGCGCAGGACCGGACGGCCCCCGGCCACCTCGGCCAGACGCGTCGCCACCGCCTCGGCCATGGTGTTGACGGCGTTGGCCCCCATGGCGTCGCGCACGTCGACCACGAGGTGGGCGACGACGTAGGTCTCCTCGAACGCCGTGACCGTGCGCGCGGTCAGGTCGCGTGCGCCGCCGCCGACCTCGACGAGCCGGGGGTCCTGGGCGTTGGCCAGCGCGACGAGCTCGGCGCGCGCCTCCAGGACCCGCAGGCGGGCGGCCTCGGGATCGGCCACGTCCACGACCTGGATCTGTGCCTGCATGACCGGGCCGGTCGAGCTGGTGTGGAAGCCGCCCAGGACCCGGGCGATGCGGGCGGCGTTGCTGGCGGCGGCCACCACCGAGGGTTCCTCGGTGGCCATCGGCACCAGGACGTCGCGTCCGTTGACGGTGAAGTTGGTGGCGACGCCGACCGGGACGCCCATCACTCCGACGGCGTTCTCGATCATGTGGTCGGCGGCGGCCACGCTCAGTCCGTGCTGGTCGAGGGCGTCGAACACGGACGCGTCCAGGCCGCTGACGGAGGCCAGGCTCGCGCGCCGCTCCTGGACGCTGAGGGAACGGAAACCGGACAACCTGCTGGTTTGCACCACGTGTGGATTCACTCCTGAGGGAAGGGCGCCCCCGATGTGGGGTACGTCACTGAGGATTGGTCCATCCAAGCAGCGCCGTTCACCCCGGCGACATGTCCGAAACGGACAGGAAACCGGCGGTCAACCTGTCACTTTCCCGCCCTGTCGGAGCAGGTGGAGGCGGGTGGCCACGGTCACCCGGAACATGGAGTCGGCGGACCGCCAGTCCTCACCCAGCAGCGAGGCCACCCGCTCCAGCCGCTGTTTGACGGTGTTGGGGTGGACGTACAGGGCACGCGCGGCGCGGGTCACGCTCCCGCCGCTTCCGGCGAGCGCCGTGATGGTTCCGGTGAGGTCGGTGTGGTGCCGGGCGTCCCAGGCCACGACGGGGCCGATCACGCGGTCGACGAAGGAGAGCGCACGGCCGCCGTCGGTGCCGAACATCGCCAGGTAGGGCGCGTAGTCGTCCACCTCGAAGGCTCCGTGGCGCACGCCCAGGGCGGGCAGGAACGCGGCGCACTCCCAGGCCTCGGTGAGGACGGCGGGCAGGTCGGAGAGGGAACCGACGGCGGAGCCCACCGCCAGGACGGGTGACTCCGTGGCCGCCCCGACCCGATGGGCGACCCGTTCGGCGGCGGCGGTCGGGTCCCGGCCGGGGACGAGCACGCTCACGCCCTCCCCCTGAGCCGCGGCCATCCACCCTTCATGGACGGCCAGGGCCCGGTGCGGGGCGTGCCGGTGTCGGTCGGGGACGGGAACGACGACCACGGTCCAGGGCTGGTCGAGGACGATGCCGCGCGCCGAGGCCCTCCGCCGGAGGGTGTCGGTGTCCGCGGTGCCGGAGAACAGGTCGAGGGCGAGCTCCCCGCGCACCCGTTCCTCCGCGTGGGTGACCGCCTCGCTCTGCATCGTGAGGAGGGCGAGGATCTGCCCGGAGCGTTCGATGGTGCGGCGCTCGACGTCGCTCAGGTTGCCGTCGCCCCGCCCCACGAGCAGTACCCCCAGCAGTTCGGCCCCGGCGGAGACGGCGACCACCACGTCCGGACCCGGGCCCTCCACCGGGGCGCAGTGACCGGACTCGCGGCTGCGGGCGAGGGCCTTCGCGGTGGCCGGGGCGAGTCGGCCGCCCGGCCACCACGCGGCGGCCTCCTCCGAGGTGCGGGTGACCGTGCGGTGGTCGCGGTCAGCGACGGCGACGGGGCGGCCCAGGGACTCGGCCAGGGTCAGGGCCACCTCGTGTGGGCCGTGGCCGGACAGGACCAGGGCGGTCAGCCGCTCGTGCACGCGGGCCGCGGCGGCCATCGCCTCGGAGTGGCGTTCGGCCCGGTCCGCCGCCTCCGTGGCGGCGGCGAAGAGGCGGGCCGTGTGCAGGATGACCGCCGCCTGGTCGGCGAAGGCGGACAGCAGGGCGATCTCCTCACGGGCGAAGGGACGCGAGGCGCGGTCGGCGGCGAAGAGGACCCCGAGGATCTCTCCGTTCGCGGACATCGGTACCCCGACGAGGGAGCGCAGCTGTTCCTCGGCGATGGCGGCGTCGATTCCGGGGTCGCGGTCGAAGTCGTCCCGAACGCCGTAGTCGGAGGTCCACTGGGGGGTGTTGGTCCGCACCACGCGGCTGGCGATCCCGGCTCCGGCCGGGACGCGCAGGCCCGGGAAGCGCGGGGAGACGGTGCCCCGGCTGGCCCGGACGAAGAGTTCGTCGGTGTCCCTGTCGTGGACCGACAGGTAGGTGACGTCCGTTCCGACGAGGTCGTGCGCGCGGTCGACCAGCCGCCTGAGCAGCGGCTCCACGTCCCGGACCTCGACGAGGTCGCGTGTGCTGGCGATCAGCGCGGAGAGTTCCCCCTCGCGCCGCCGGAGGCGCGTGAGGCGCGAGGACAGGCTCCTGACCCGCTCGACCAGTGCGCCGCCCACGGGCCCCAGGAGGTCGGTGACGTCGTCCGTGGACGGGTGTTCGCCCTCCTCCAAGCGGACCAGCAGCGCAGCGAGCGCCCGCTGGCTGCTCGCGTCGAAACGCGGGAGACCTTCTTCCATCGCACCAGTCTCACATCCGGGCTGGTGAGGCGGCACGGGCGACCCCCGCGGCAGCGGGCTCAGAGCCCGGCGTCGGCCCCCTCGACCTCCTCGGCTGTGCGGGCTCGGTGGCGCCGGACGGCGTCGCGGTTGCCGCAGGCGGGGGAGCAGTACCGCTGTCGGCCGTTGCGGGAGAAGTCGGCGTACACGTGGGCGCACCCCCGGGCCGCGCAACGGCCGAGGCGGTGCATGCCCCGGCCGGTCAGGTGCAGGGCGGTGCCGACGGCGATGAGGGAGGCGATCTGCCGGTGGGCGGGCAGGTCGTCGGGGCGGTAGTGCAGGTGCCAGCCGGTGCCCGCGTGGTCGGTGAGCCTCGGTGGGCCGGAGTACTCGGTGAGCAGGGTGTTGAGGCGTTCGGCGCGGGTGGGCGGGTCCGCGCCGTCGACGACGGCGGCCCATCCGGTCAGGAAGTCGCGGACCTCGGAGAGGTCGTCCTCCCCCACCGCGCGTTCGAGGAGGAAGCCCACCTCGGCACAGCGCCGTTCCAGGTCGGCGGTGCCGGAGCAGGGCCGGTTGGTCAGGTCCACGGCCAGGGTGAGCGGACCCTGGCCGTAAGGGTTGAGATGCATAATGCCATTACACCAGACTGGGGGCCATGACCGAGCACGAACACCAGTGGACCACCGACTCCTCCCACCCGACCAGCGAGGGCGTGGTCATCTACCAGCGCTGCCGCTGCGGAGAGCACCGCGTGGCCTTGGCCGCACCGGTCCTCCAGGCACACACGGCCACTTCCGGGCGACACGGCCGCTGATCACGCCCCGACGCCAATCCCCCGCTCCAGGGTGCGCACGACCGCCGGGGCCACCGCGTGCCGGGGCATCTGCCCGCGCCCGGCCCGCTCCAGCCCGGTGAAGACCAGCGCCCACAGGACCTGGACCGCCCAGGCCGGATCGGCGCCCGGGTCGAAGACGCCCTCCGTCTGCCCCCTCCGGACCAGGCCCGTCAGGACCTCGGGCTCGGGGCCGGCGGGGTCGGGGTTGTCGTCGAAGACCTCGTTGGCGGTGTCACCGAAGGCGAAGACCACCCAGTCGCCCACCTCCACGTGGGCGGCGACCACGCGCCGCATGGCGTCCAGGGCGGACCCCTCGTCCACGCGCGCCTCGTCCATGACCCGTCCGATCTCCGACAGCGCCTCCGCGTAGGTGGCGGCCAGCAGCACGTCGCGGTCGGGGAAGTAGCGGTGCAGGGTGCTGCGACCCACGCGCGCCGCCTCGGCCACCTCCGAGAGCGGGGCGTTGCGGTCATGGGCCAGGACGGTGGCGGCGGCGCGCAGGATCGCCCCCCGCGTCCGGGCCCGCACCCCCGTCCTCGGGTTCTCCGTGCTCGTCATGGCGCCAACCTACCGCCCGCACCAAAAAGAGAACCCGGATCCCTTTTATGGGACATCAATGTCCCATTATGATTGGTGGAGTTCCCATCACCTCCTGGAGAGGAACCCTCGCCATGCGCATCCTGGTGACCGGAGCCAGCGGAACCGTCGGCTCCCTGGTGGTCCCGAGACTCCTCGAACGCGGCGCCGCCGTCCGCGCGCTCAGCCGCGACCCCGCCAACCGGGTCTTCCCCGAGGGCGTCGACCCCGTCGCGGGCGACCTGGAACGCCCCGCGACCCTGGACGGAGTCTTCGACGGTGTGGACGCGGTCATGCTCTACCCGCACCCCGAGACCGCCGAGGAGGTCGTGGACCGCATCCGCCGGGCCGGGGTGCGCAGGATCGTCCTGATGTCCTCCGCCTCGGTCCAGACCGACCCCGACGCCGACACCGAGCACAACCACGGTCACCTGCACCACCGCCCCGTGGAGGAGGCGGTGGAACGCTCCGGCCTGGAGTGGACCCACCTGCGCGGGGGCGAGTTCATGGTGAACGACCTCGACTCCCTCCCCGACTCCATCCGCACCGAGGGGGTGGTGCGCGCTCCGAGGGGAGACGAGCCCGGGGCTCCCGTGCACGAGGCCGACATGGCGGACGTGGCGGCGGCCGCGCTGCTGGAGGACGGCCACCACGGCCACGCCTACGAGATCACCGGCCCCGAGCCGGTCACCCCGGCCGGGCGCGCCGCCGTGATCGCCGGGGCCCTGGGGCGGGAGGTGACCTTCGTGGAGCTGACCCTGGCCGAGGCCCGCGACCTGTGGCTCGCACAGGGCGTCCCGCCGGAGATCTGCGACTGGCTGCTGTGGGAACCGCACGGGGACGGAGACGCCGACCCCGGCGACTGCGTGTCCCCGGACTACGAGCGGGTCATGGGCCGCCCCGGGCGCACTTACGCCCGGTGGGTCGACGACCACCTCGACGCCTTCCGCTGACCCGCACCCGGGCCCCGAACTCCTTGCGCGCCCCCGCGCCACCTGGAATCCTGCGGTCCCCGGCCAGGGCGACACGGGGCGGCGGACACGAGCCGCACCCGCACCGACCTGGCACCATGGCACGAACCCGGCCGTCGTGCCGCAGTGGAAGGAAGACCGTGACCGACGCACACACCACTCCCCCCGTCGCAGAACAGGCGGGCACCCTCCTCCTCGGAGGAGACCTGCCCGTCCACCGCCTGGGGTTCGGCGCCATGAGGATCGTCGGCGAGGGGGTGTGGGGACCGCCCCGCGACCGGGACGAGGCCCTGGCCGTCCTGCGCCGGACCGCCGAGCTCGGGGTGAACTTCATCGACACCGCCGACTCCTACGGCCCCCAGATCAGTGAGCGGCTGATCCGCGAGGCGCTCTACCCGTACGCGGACGACCTGGTCATCGGCACCAAGGCCGGCTTCGTGCGCACCGGACCCTCGGAGTGGCACCGGCTGGGGCGCCCCGAGTACCTGAGGCAGCAGGTGGAGCTGAGCCTGCGCAACCTGGGGGTGGAGCGCATCGACCTGATGCAGCTGCACCGGATCGACCCCGAGGTGCCGTTGGCCGACCAGCTCGGTGTGCTCACCGACCTCCAGAGGGAGGGCAAGGTCCGGCACATCGGGCTGAGCGAGGTGAGCGTGGACGAGCTGTCGGCGGCCCGCGCGATCACCCCGATCGCCTCGGTGCAGAACCAGTACGCGCCGTCCTTCCGCCAGTCCGAGGACGTCCTGGAGCAGTGCGAGAAGGACGGGATCGCCTTCCTGCCGTGGGCGCCGGTCGGCCGGGGCGAGATGGCGGCGACCGACTCCCCTCTGGCCGGGATCGCCGCCCAGCACCGGGTGAGCCCGGTCCAGCTCGCCCTGTCCTGGCTGCTGCACCGCTCCCCCGTGATGCTGCCGATCCCGGGCACCTCGCGGGTGTCCCACCTGGAGGAGAACACGGCGGCGGCCGCGGTGCGGCTGTCCGAGGAGGAGGTCGAGCGGATCAGCCAGCTCCTGTCCTGATCCGGACACGGGGGCGGCCCAGCGGAGGAGTCCTTCGCTGGGCCGCGCCCGTGTGGCCGTCCGTTCGCACGGGCGGCCGTGGGCTCCCGGATCAACCGGGGCGCATGCGGAACACCTGGAGGCGCATGTCGTAGTACTTCTCGGTCTCACCGACCCATTCCATCCCGAGTCGGCGCGCCACGGCGATCGCCCGCTCGTTGTGGGGGCGCGCGACCGCGAACACCTCCTCGATCCCCTGGCTGAACGCCCAGTCGATGATGGCCCGGCTCGCCTCGGTGGCGTAGCCCCGCCCCCACACGTCCGGACGCAGCACCCAGGAGAGTTCGAAGTCCTCCTCGAAGGGCGGGAGGAGCTTAAGGGACAGCCCTCCCACCAGTTGTCCGTCCTTCTCGTTGACGATGGCCCAGCGCCCGGCGGGTGGGATCAGGTTCGGTCCCGCCTCGATCCACGCGTGGAGCACGGAGCGCATCGCGCTGATGTCGGTCACCGGGTGCCATTCCGGTGTCAGCCAGTGCGCGACCTCCTCGGCCCCGTAGATCTGGAGGGCCGCGTCGGCATCGCCCAGCTCCCACTCCCTGATCAGGAGTCGTTCGGTTGGCAGCTCAAGGCTCATATACCAACGGTAACCCGGAAGAATCCGGCGGGACAGGGGTGCGGAGCAAGAGACTGCCCCCGCGACGGAAACCGCGACGGGGGAAGGGGCCTGGGGCCGCGAGGGATGCGCAACACCGCCACCCTGCAAGAACAGTGCGCAAAAACTTTCGCATTCGCGACGTTTTCTTGCCATCATGTGACGTGCACTTTCCCTCCGGCACCTGGAGTCCCACATGCTCTTCAGCCACGACCCCCACCACGACGGGTCCCCCGACTACGTCACCCTCGACGGCGACCGGGCTCGGCTTCGGGTCCGGGTGCCCGGCGGCGCCGACGCCGTGTACGCGTACGTGGTGGAGGACGGCGAGGCGGGGCTGGTCGAGGCGGAACCGGAGGGCACCGCGAACGGGGTGGGCTGGTTCGCGGTGGAGATCCCCCTCCAGCCCGTGGCGACCCCCTACCGTTTCGCGATCGTGCGCGACCGCCGCTACACCTGGCTCAACCAGGAGGGCGCACACGACCACGAGGTCACCGACGACGCCGACTTCCGGCTGGTGAACGCGCCCAACCCGCCCTCCTGGGTCCCGGGGACCACCGTCTACCAGGTCTTCCCGGACCGCTTCGCGCGTGACGACGACTCCGTGGAACCCCTCGCCGAGCACCCGGAGTGGGCGGTGCCGCGCGCCTGGGACGACGAACCCTCGGGGTTCGGCCCGGCCGCGCCCGGCGAGTACTACGGCGGCACCCTGGAGGGGGTCCGCCGCCACCTGGACCACCTGGAGGAGATCGGAGCCCGGGTGCTGTACCTGACCCCGTTCTTCCCGGCCCGCTCCACCCACCGCTACGACGCCTCCAGCTTCGACCGCGTGGATCCGCTGCTCGGCGGCGACGAGGCGCTGCTCGCGTTGACCCGCGAGGCGCACGCGCGCGGCATGCGGGTGATGGGCGACCTCACCACCAACCACACCGGTGACGAGCACGAGTGGTTCCTGGCCGCCCGGACCGACCCGGACTCGGAGGAGGCCGGGTACTACTACTTCGAGGAGCACCCTGAGAGCTACGTGAGCTGGCTGGGCGTGCGTTCGCTGCCCAAGCTCGACTACTCCTCGGCCGCCCTGCGCGAGCGCGTCTACGGTGCCGACGACTCCGTCCTGGTGAACCGGCTGGGCGGCGAGGAGGGCCTGGACGGCTGGCGGATCGACGTGGCCAACATGACCGGGCGCCTGGGGAGCCAGGACGTCAACCACGAGGTGTCCGGCGAGATCGCCGCACGGATGCGCGAGGCCGCCCCGCGGGCCTGGCTGCTGGCCGAGCACTTCTACGACGCGGGACCCGACACCCGCCACGACGGCTGGCACGGGGTGATGAACTACGCCGGGTTCACGCGGCCGGTGTGGGCCTGGCTGAACACCGGGCCGGAGGGGGTCCGGTACGCGGCCACGCACACGTCGGCGCCGCTGCCCAGCAGCGGGGCGGTCGAGGCGGTGCGGGCGATACGGGCCACCAACGCGGGGCTGCCCTGGCGGGTGCGCACCCACAGCGTCAACGCGCTGAGCACTCACGACTCCGCCCGGTTCCGCACCGTGGTGGGCGACCCGCTCCGGCAGGCGGTCGGCGTGGCGGCACAGGCGGCGCTACCGGGTGTGCCGTTCGTGTTCGCGGGGGACGAGATCGGGCTGGAGGGGCGCGACGGGGAGAACTCCCGCCGCACGATGCCCTGGCACCGCCCCCAGGACTGGGACCGGCGGGTCCTGGACTCCCATCGGCGCCTGCTCACCCTGCACCGGAACCTCCCCGCGCTCCAGGAGGGCGGGTTGCGCTGGCTCGACGCGGGCGAGCACCACATGACGTTCCTGCGGACGCTGGGCGACCAGGTGGTGCTGGTGCACCTGACCGACGGGCCGCACGGGGAACGGGTCGCCGCCCCCGGCGATCTGGACGCGGCGGGGCTGGAGGTCGTGGAGAGCGACGGCGCGGTGCGGGTTCGCCTGGGTGACCCGGTGGCGCTGTCCGCCGACGGCCCCGGCTACCTGTTCGCGGTCGGCACCCGTTCGCAGGGCTGACGCGTCCGGGCACGGGGCGCCCGCCCCGTGCCCGGACCGGCGGAGCCGGGCCTCACCCCAGGAGGGGCTCCACGTCCTGGGTGATGCGGGTGACCACGTCCACGGTGCGACCGGTGAAGTAGAAGTGGTCGCCGGGCAGGGTGTGGTGGGCGAAGCCGCCCTCGACGTGGTCGGACCAGCCCGCGAGGCGTTCGGGTGTCATGCCCTGGTCCCGCGCGCCGCCGAAGACCGAGAGCGGGACCCGCAGGGGCGGGGTCCGGGGGTCGGGGCTCCAGGTGTCGACCAGTTGCAGGTCGGCGCGGACCAGGGGTTCGACGAAGGACCACAGGTCGGGGTCGTCCAGGGCCCGCCGGGGGGTGCCGCCCATGCGGGCGATGGTCTCGCGTAGGCGGTCGGCGGAGACCAGGTGACGGGGTTCGGCGCGTTCGGGTCCGGGCGACGGGCTCCACGCGGAGGCACCGAGCCAGACCGGCGGGGTCCCGGCGTCGGTCAGGCGGAGGGTGAGTTCGTAGGCGACCAGTGCGCCCATGCTGTGGCCGAAGAGGCCGAAGGGCCGGTCGAGCTCGGGACGGATCACCTCGTGCATGCGCTCGGCCAGGGCGTCGGCGTCGCGCAGGGGCGGCTCGTGGGCGCTGCGGACGCGTCCGGGCGCGTCCAGGAGGCAGATCTCCCAGTCCTCGGGGAAGTGGCGGACCCAGCCCCGGTAGCCCAGGTGGGAGCCGCCCGCGTGGTGGAGGACGAAGAGCCGGAACCGGCTGTGGGGTACGGGTCTGAGCCGGTTCAGGGCGCCCTCGTGCACGGCTCTCCCCTCCTTTCTACCGATGGGTAACCACGCGAACCTACCAGTCGGTAATGAGCTTCGGGTAACCCGGAGAACCCGGCCCGCTCCCCCGCGTGAGCACGGCCACACCCGCGTCCGGGCGCCGCCCCTCGCCCACGGCGGGTCCCCCGACTCCGCCGTGAAGGGAAACCTTCCCGCTCCGCGCGGTGACAAAGGCCAACGAAGGGTACGAACCACCCGCGCCTCCGGCGCCCCGCCCACGCCCCGCACCGAGAGGTCCGCATGGAACACACCCACGTCGTCGACGGGCTCGCCTCACCGGTCGAGGTGGTGTGCGACCGGTGGGGCGTCCCCCACGTGCGCGCGGCCAGCGCCGACGACGCGTTCGTCGCCCAAGGCTTCACCGCCGCCCGGGACCGGCTGTTCCAGCTCGACCTGTGGCGGCGCCGCGGCCTCGGCCTGCTCTCCGAGGTCCTGGGCGACGGGTACTTGGAACGCGACCGCGCGGCCCGGCTCTTCCTCTACCGGGGTGACATGGAGGCCGAGTGGGCCGCCTACGGCGAGGGCGTGCGCAGGACCGCCGAGCTCTTCACCTCGGGAATCAACGCCTACGTCGCCCTCACCGAACGCGAGCCCGCGCTGCTCGGACCGGAGTTCGCCGAGCTCGGGTTCACCCCCGACCGCTGGGCTCCCGAGGACCTGGCCCGGATCCGCTCCCACGGCCTCTACGCCAACGTGGAGAAGGAGCTCGCCCGCGCCCTCACCCTCCGCGACTTCGGCCCCGGAGCCGAGGACCTGCGCGCGGTCCGCGAACCCGAAGGGCCCCTGCGCGTACCCGCGGGCCTGGACCTGGACGTCCTCCACCCCGGGGTCCTGGACGTGTACCGGCTGGCCTGCGCGCCCCTGGACCTGTCGGGCGCCGCGCCGTCCACCGCCCCCCTCGAACCCGACGGCAGCAACAACTGGGTGATCGGCGCCGAGCGCACCGCCACCGGCCGCCCGATCCTGGCCAACGACCCCCACCGGGCGGTCGGCGCCCCGGCACTGCGCTACGTCACCCACCTGACCTGCCCGGAGTTCGACGTGATCGGTGCGGGCGAGCCCGCCCTGCCCGGGGTGTCCATCGGACACAACGGACACGTCGCCTTCGGTCTCACCATCTTCCCGATCGACCAGGAGGACCTGTACGTCTACGAACTCCACCCGGACGACCCCGGCCGGTACCGGCACCGCGGCGGCTGGCGGGAGCTGGATACGGTCACCGAGCGCGTCCCGGTGCGGGGCGGCCCCGACCGCGAGGTGCGGCTGGAGTTCACCGTGCACGGACCGCTTGTACGCTCCGACCCCGAGCGGAACGCCGCCTTCGCCGTACGCGCCGCCTGGCTGGGTCCCGGTATGGCGCCCTACCTGGGCAGCGTCCAGTACATGCGGGCCCGGAACAGCCGGGACTTCCGCGACGCCCTGCGGGTGTGGGGCGCGCCCGGTGAGAACCAGGTGTACGCCGACGCGGAGGGGATCGGCTGGATCGCGGCGGGCCGGGTCCCCGTACGCCCGAACTGGGACGGCTCGCTGCCCGTACCCGGTGACGGAAGCCACGAGTGGGCGGGCTTCCACACCGGCCTGCCCGCCGTGCACCGGCCCGAACAGGGGTGGTTCGCCTCCGCCAACGAGTACAACACGCACCGGGCCCCGGACTGGGACCCGTTCACCGTGACCCGGGACTGGGCGGCCCCGCTGCGTCACGAACGCATCGCGGCGGAGCTGTCCGCACGCGCCGACTGGTCCGTCGAGGACGCCTGCCGCCTCCAGGGAGACCACCTGAGCCCGGTCGCGCGCGCCGCCCTGGGGGTGCTCGACGCACTACCGGACACCGACCCGGGGACCGCGCGGGCCCTGGGACTGCTGAGGGCCGGCGGCTGGGACGGGACCATGGCGGTCGACCTGCCCCAGCCCACCCTGTTCGAGCACTGGTTCGCGCACCGTCTGCGTCCCGCACTGCTGCGTGAGCGCCTGCTGGAGCTGGTCGCCCCCGACCGCGTCGAGGCGGCGGTGGCGGCCCTCACCCCCGATGCGGACCGGGCTGCGGACCCGCGCGTGACCATGCGCCTGCTGGCGGAGGCGGTCCTCAGTGAGCGGGGACGCGCGCTGGTGGCGCGCTCCTTGGGGGCGGCCCACCGGGACCTGACCGGGCGGCTCGGTCCCCCCGGTCCGGCCTGGCACTGGGGAGAGCACCACTTCGCCCGGCTGGACCACCCCCTCGCCGCGCTTCCGGACCCTCCGCTGTGGGCCCGGGGACGGCGTGTCGCGCGTCCGGGCAGCGCGGACACCGTGGACCTGACCGCGGCGGACTCCTCCGGCCGCCAGTACCACGGCGCGTCCTTCCGGATCGTGGTGGACGTGGACGCCTGGGACGGGTCCGTGGCGGTCAACGCCCCCGGCCAGTCCGGTGACCCGCGCAGCCCCCACCACGACGACCTCACCGACCTGTGGGCTCGGGGCCGTCACTTCCCGCTGCTCTACTCCCGCGCGGCCGTGGACCGGCACCGCGTCTCGACCCTCCACCTGCTCCCGCCCGCGCCGTGAGCGGCCCCCGGGCCTCGGGTGGCACCGCCCGCCCGAGCCGGGTGGCGAGCTCGGCGGTGCGCGCGACGAACTCCTCCGGCGCCTCCAGGGTGAAGTCCAGACCGGCCAGGGCCAGCACGATGACGATCCACTCGTAGGAGTCCACGAGGGCCACGTACCGGCAGCGGTCGGGGCCGACCGCCTCCAGCGAGCCGTCCACCCGGGTGAGACGGGCGGCCACCTCCGCCGCCGAGGCGTGGAAGAGAACCGTGACGGAGTGCCGCTCCCGGCCCGGACCGAACCCCTCCTCCAGGTGCGCGGCCAGGTCCTCGGCGGGGAGCGCCCTGGGGGTGAACGCGGCGCGGGTCGGGGTGATGTCGGTGATGCGGTCCAGCCGGAAGGAGCGCCAGTCCCCTCGGTCGCGGTCCCAGGCGAACAGGTACCAGCGCCGTCGCAGCAGGACCAGCCGGTAGGGGTCCACGTGGCGGCGGAGTTCCCGCCCGTCGCGACCCCGGTGGCTCATCCGGATCCGGTGTCCCGCGGCGACCGCCTCACTCAGCCCGGTGAGCACGTCGACCGAGGCTCCGGGCCACACGCTCCGCCCGGGTTCCACCGCCGACGCCAGGGTGCTGGCCCTGCGGGACAGACGCGAGGGGAGCACCCGTTCGATCTTGCCCAGGGCCCGCTCCGCGCCCTCCTCCGCGCCCTGGACGCCGCTGAGCCCGCCCGCGACCATCCGCAGCCCCAGTGCCACGGTGACCACCTCGTCGTCCTCGAACATCAGCGGTGGCACGGCGTTGCCCGCCACCAGACGGTAGTGGCCGCCGGGACCGCGCAGGCTCTCCACCGGGTAGCCGAGCTCGCGCAGGCGGTCGATGTCGCGCCGCATGGACCGGGGGCTGGTGCCCAGCGCCTCGGTGAGGGCGGCGGCGGACCAGGCCCGTCCGTTCTGGAGCAGGGAGAGCAGGCGCAGCATGCGCTGACTGGTGTCGGCCATACCAGCATTCTCCCCGACCACCGAGCAGTTGTGGCCGGTTTCTGGCCACAATCCGATCTAGTGTGACCGCCATGAGCACCACATCCACACCAGGCATCACCGTGACCGGGGCCCGTGAGAACAACCTGCGCGGGGTGGACCTGACCCTGCCCAGGGAACGACTCGTCGTCTTCACCGGAGTGTCGGGGTCGGGCAAGTCGTCCCTGGTGTACGGCACCATCGCCGCCGAGTCCCAGCGTCAGCTCAACGAGGCCCACGACAGTTTCACCCGCAGCCGGATGGCCCACCTGGGCGTGCCCGACGCGGACCGGTTGGAGAACCTCACCGTGACGCTCGCCGTGGACCAGAGGCGGTTCGGCGGGAACGCGCGCTCGACCCTGGGCACCGCCACCGACCTCGCACCGCTCCTGCGACTGCTGTTCTCCCGGATCGGCCGGCCCTGGGCGGGCTACTCACCCGCCTTCTCGTTCAACGACCCCAGCGGCATGTGCCCGGACTGCCAGGGTCTGGGCACCCTGCGGCGCATCGACGCCGAAGCCCTCCTGGACGACTCCCTCTCACTGGACGAGGGTGCCATCCGGCTGCGCACCTTCGCGCCGGGAACCTGGCGGTGGAAGCGCTACGTGCACGCCGGGCTGTTCGACCGCGAGAAGCCGGTGGGCCGCTACACCGCCAGGGAACGCGACCTGTTGTTGCACGCCGAGGGGCTCAGGCTCACCGACCCGGACCCGGAGTTCCCGGTCACCGGGGTGTTCGAGGGGGTGGTCCCCCGCATCACCCGCAGCCTGCTGGACGCGGAGTCTGTCAACCCGCGGGACCGCGACGAACTGGAACGGGTGGTGTGGCGCGGCCCCTGCCCCGAGTGCGGGGGCGCACGGCTGAACCGGGCCGCGCTGGCCTGCCGGATCGGTCGGCACAACATCGCCGAACTGGCCGCCATGCCGGTCTCCCGGCTCGGCCCGGTGGTCGCCGCCATCCACGACCCGCGCGTGGCCCCGGTGACCTCGGCCCTGCTGGAGCGCCTGCGCGGGCTGGAGGAGGTCGGACTTGGATACCTCAGCCTGGACCGGCACTCGGCCACCCTGTCCGGCGGCGAGGCCCAGCGGGTGCGACTCGTCCGGCACCTGGGCGGCGCGCTGACCGGCCTGACCTACGTGCTGGACGAACCCAGCTCCGGGCTGCACCCCGCCGACGTGCACCGGCTCACCGCCCTGCTGCGCCGCCTACGAGACAAGGGCAACACGGTGCTGGTGGTGGAACACGACCCGGACGTGATCGCGGCCGCCGACCACGTGGTGGACCTCGGCCCCGGCGCCGGACACGAGGGCGGCCGCGTCGTCTACGAGGGCTCGGTGGAGGGGCTGCGCCGCGCGCCCACCCCCACCGGCCGCTACCTGCGCCAGCCCCGCTCGGTGCGGTCCCGTACCCGTACCCCGGTCGGATCGGTGGAGGTCCGCGACGCCCGTCTGCACAACCTGCGCGGGATCGACGTGTTCGTCCCCACCGGAGTACTGACGGCGGTGACCGGGGTGGCGGGGTCGGGCAAGAGCTCACTCGTCCACGGGGAGCTGCCCCGGGTACGCCCGGACGCGGTGGTGCTCACCCAGGGATCGCTGCACGGCGGCCCCCGGTCCACTCCCGCGACCTACCTGGGGATCCAGGACACCCTGCGCACACTGTTCGCCCGGGCCAACGGGGTGGCGTCCGGCTGGTTCAGCGCCAACTCCACCGGGGCCTGCCCGACCTGCCGGGGGCGCGGGGTGATCGTCACCGACCTCGCCTTCCTCGACGACGTCGAGACGGTGTGCGAGCACTGCCGAGGGCTGCGGTTCAACGACCGGGCGCTGTCGTACACCCTGGACGGCCGCACCATCGCGGACGTGCTGGCGCTGACGGCGGCACGCGTCCGGGAGGTCTTCGAGGGGCCGGTCGCGGAGTCGCTGGACCGGATGGAGCGGGTCGGGCTGGGCTACCTGAGGCTGGGGCAGTCCCTGGACACGCTCTCCGGCGGGGAGCGCCAGCGCCTCCGGCTGGCCCGTGAGCTGGCGGAGCCCGCGCGGCTGTACGTGCTGGACGAACCCACCACCGGTCTGCACGGCGGCGACGTGGCCGGGCTCGTCGCCCTGTTCGACCGGATGGTGGACGCGGGGGCGACGGTGGTGGTCGTCGAACACCGGATGGACGTGGTGGCCGCCGCCGACCACGTGGTGGACCTCGGCCCCGGCGCCGGACACGAGGGCGGCCGTGTGGTGTTCGAGGGGACGCCCGCGCGGATGGCCGCCGCAGGGAAGGGGGCGACCGCGGACGCCCTGCGCGCCCACCTGGCCGGATGACTCCGGGCGCCCTCCGACCGGGCCGCCCGACGGCCGCGGGGGCGGTCGGCCGGGCCCGGAGTCCCCCGAATGATGCGGATGTCGCGGGAACTCCCGGGGCCCTCCGAACGACGTCACTGTCGACCGGAACGGCGACGGCGGAGGAGACCCATGGAACCGGCGAGCACGAAGCCCGTGACCGAGGACGGGGCGCCCCCGCCCGGGCCAGGCGTGTGGAACCAGCTCAGGCCGCTGGTGATGCGGCTGCACTTCTACGCGGGTGTGCTGGTGGCGCCCTTCCTCCTGGTGGCGACGGTCTCCGGGCTGCTGTACGTGTGGACGCCCCAGGTCGAACAGGCGCTCTACGCCGACCAGCTGAGGGTCCCCGCCGCCGAGGGGTCCCTGCCCCTGGCCGAACAGGTGCGGATCGCCCGGGCGGAGGTGCCCGACGCCGCCGTGCACTCGGTACGCCCGGCCACCGCCCCCGAGGACTCCACGTGGGTGCTGATGGACCTGGCCGAGAGCGGTACCGGGGCGCGCACGACGGTGTTCGTCGACCCCCACGCGGGCGAGGTCCTGGGGGTGTCCGAGAGCTACGGGACCAGCGGCGCGCTGCCGGTGCGCACCTGGATCGACCTGCTCCACCGGGAGCTGCACCTGGGTGACGTCGGTCGGCTGTACAGCGAACTCGCCGCGAGCTGGCTGGGGGTGGTCGCCCTGGGCGGCCTGGCGCTGTGGGTCGCCCGGCGCCGACGCGGTCGCCAGCGGGCGGGGCGGGCGCGCTCGGTCTCCCTGCACGCCACCGTGGGGGCATGGGTCCTCCTGGCTCTGCTGTTCCTGTCCGCCACCGGGTTGACCTGGTCCCAGTTCGCGGGGTCGAACGTCTCCGATCTGCGTGAGCGGATGTCCTGGACCACTCCGGCGGTCTCCACCCAGGTCCCCTCAGCCAGCCCCGGGGTGGACGTCGGCCCGGACGCGGTCCTGGCCAGCGCCCGGGAGGCCGGGCTCGACGGGCGGGTCACCGTCGACCTGCCCGCCGACCACACCTCCCCCTACGTGGTCACCCAGCTCGAACGCTCCTGGCCGACCCAGGCGGACTCGGTCGCCGTCGCCCAGGACACCGGTGAGGTCGTGGACGTCGTCCGCTTCGAGGACCACCCGCTCATGGCCAAACTCAGCCGCTGGGGTGTGGACGCCCACATGGGGCTGCTGTTCGGCGTGCCCAACCAGCTCGTCCTCACGGCGGTCTGCGGCGGGCTGATCTGGGTGATCGCCCTGGGCTACCGCATGTGGTGGCAGCGCAGGCCGACGCGCGGCGGAGCCTGGGCGCTGGGGCGCCCGTACCCGCGCGGCTCCTTCCTGGCACTGTCCCGGCCCCTGAGGGCCGCGGTCGTTCTGGTCTGCGCCGGGGTCGGTCTGGCCCTGCCCGTTCTGGGGGTGTCGCTGCTGGCCTTCCTGGTGGTCGACGTCGTGGTCGGCCGGTTCTCCGGGGGTACCGGGCGGCTCAGGTCCGGTTCGGGGTGAGTTCGGGGAACCGCCGCAGCACCCGGTCGCACACCTGGGCCGGGGTGAGGTCGGTGTTGTCGACGGCCAGGTCCGCCCACGTGCCCAACCACTCCTGTTCGGCCTGGTAGAACGGGTCGACCCTGGACCGCCGGAAGGCCCGGGCGTCCTCGTTGAGCTCGGGGTGGCCCGGGGCGACGTCGTGGGCCGCGATGCGCGCGGCCAGGGTGGCGCGGTCGGGACGCAGCAGGACCCGGCGGACCTCCAGTCCCTCGGCGTACAGGCCGCGGAGGATCTCCTCCGCGTACTCCCGGCGGAGGACGCTCATCGGGGCGACGAGGGTCTGGCCGGTGAAGGCGTGCACCTGGGCGGCGACGGTGGCGAACAGGGCGCGCCAGGGCGGCAGGTCCTGGAAGTCTCCGGGGTGGTCGGGCAGCAGGTGGCGGAGCATGAAGCCGATCTCCTCGGGGTCCAGGAGACGGCTGTGGGGCACCCGTTCGACCAGCAGTTCGGCGGTGGTGGTCTTCCCGCCGCCGAAGGGACCGTTGATGAGCAGCAGCATGCGCGCAGACTACTCGCGGCGACGGTCGGGTTTCGGGGCCGGGACGCGGTTCCCGTAGGCTGACCTGCCGAACCGGGATCATCCGGGCGCGACGACTAGAGAACCTGGCATGAAGCACCCAACCGACGTGTGGGCGACCGTCACCCCCGACCGCGAGGTCCTGGCGGTCGTGCGCAGCGTCCCGGCGGCCGGACGCCTGTTGGACGTGGTCGGGTTGTTCGGTGACGACCGGGTGGGCGTGACCTTCACGGTCACCCCCGGTTCGGCCTCCCAGGCGGGGATCGAACCCCTGCTCAGCGCCGCCGGGGTCGACCTGCTGCCCTGGGACGAGGCGGTCGCGGGGTCGGACCGGTTCGACCTGGCCCTGGCCGCCAGCGCCAAGGGCGACCTGCACCGGATCAAGGCACCCCTGGTGCTCATGCCGCACGGTGCCGGACACAACCGCCGCGTGGGGGACGGCCCCGGATCACTGTCGAACGCCTCCGGACTGGACGCGTCCGAACTCGTACACGAGGGACGGCTGATCGCCGAACGGTTCGTGCTGGCCCACCGGGAGCAGGAGGACCGCCTGCACGAGTCGTGCCCCGAGGCCGAAGGGCGCGGCGCGGTCGTCGGGGACCCGGCCTTCGACCGGATGCTCGCCGCCCTGGGGCGCCGCGAACGCTACCGGGCCGCCCTGCACCTGGACGGACGTCGGCTCGTGGTGGTCTCCTCCACCTGGAACCGGGGGTCGCTGCTGGGTGCGCGGCGAGAGGTCGTGCGCCGACTGCTCGCCGAACTCCCCTGCGACGAGTACCGGGTGGCGCTGGTCGCGCATCCCAACGTGTGGAGTCAGCACGGCCGGGCCCAGCTGGAGCTGTGGTTCGCCGACGAGATCGAGGCCGGGCTGGTGCTGGTCCCCCCGGCCGAGGGGTGGCGGGCCGCGCTCGTCGCCGCCGACCTGGTCGTCGGTGACGTGGGATCGGTGACCTACTACGCCGCGGCCCTGGGACGGCCGGTGCTGCTCGCCGCGTTCTCCACCGGCGACCTGGACCCGCGCTCCCCGCTGCTGGAGTTCGGCGCGGCGCTGCCGAGGCTGACCCCGGCGGGCGTGGCGGACCAGGTGGAGGACGTCGTGCGGATGCCGGTGCCCCCGGTCTCCGACCTGCTCATGGAGCACCGCGCCGAGTCCGCTCCCCGGCTGCGGTCGCTCCTGTACTCCCTGCTCGACCTGCCCGAACCGGAGCGGACCGCGTACTACCGGCCCCTGCCGGACCTGCCCGACTCCCCCGACGACGTCACGGCCTGGCGCGTGGACCTCCGGGTGGACCGTCCCTCACCGGACGTTGCGGAACCCGCCACCGGCGGGACCGAGGTGTGTCTGCGCCGCTACCCCGCCGGGGCTCCCCTGCCGCGGGCGGGCAGGTCGGCCGTGCGCCCGCTGGTGGTGGACGCCGAGGACGCGGTGATGCCGCGCTGGGGCTCGACCGACGCGTGGTCGAACCGCCGGGGCCGCACGGAGGAGGAGGCGGTGGCCTGGCTGAAGGAGCGGGTCGACACCTACCCGAAGACCCTGCTGGCCGTCGCCGCGCTCGGTGAGGGGTCGGTGCTGCTGATGCACCGTTCCGGCGCCGCGATGCGGGTGCGCCACGCGGACGGCGTCCGTCCGTGGGTCGACGCGTCGGTCGTCGCGGCCGCCGCCGTGGGCTGGGCCCGCGAGGGCCTGCCGTGGCACCGCTGGCACCACCGCGTTCAGGTCCGCCTGGGCGGGCGCACCCTGCACCTGAGGGCGTACCCCCCCCCCCCGCGGGAACTGGGCTTCCTAGGGGATGTTGAGGTGGCCCCGGGCTGACCGGCGCGGGCGGGTCAGCCGGGCGACGGGTCAACCGGTCGGTGCGGGTCAGTCCTCCGGCGCGGTGAGGCCCCGGAGGTCCTCGGAGATCCGCTGGGCGACGCCGTCGAGGTGGTAGTACTCGGTGATCTTCAGTGCCCAGGCGAGCCGCGCGCGGGCCCGGGAGCTCTCTCCCCGCCGCTCCGCGACAGCGGCCAGGGCCCGCGCCGCCTGGACCTGCTTGACCGGTTCGGCCAGTTCCTCGAAGACGATCCTGGCCGCGTCGGCCCCGGTCTCGGCCTCGTCGAGGCGGTTCAGGTCGGCCAGTGCGCGGGCCCGTGCCAGTCGCACCCGGGCACGCAGCAGCTCCCAGTCGTGGATCGCCCAGTCCGTCTCGCGTCCTCCCCCGTCGCGGGAGAGCACGGCCAGCCGGTGGTCGGCGATCCGCTCGGCCTCCCGCAGCTCCGTCTCCGCCAGGGTCGCGTCTCCCCCGCGCCGGGCCTGCTCTCCCAGCTGGTAGGTCTGGAGGGCGTCACCGCGCGGACGACCCGCGCGCCGGTGGATGTCCCGGGACCGGGTGAGCAGTTCCTCCGGGCTCCGTTCCGACCCCGGACCGGCCCGCCCCTCCAGTTCGGGGAAGCGGCCCCGGAGGAGTCCCTGGGTCTCCAGCACCACGGCCTGGTCCGGCTCCGACCCCTCCGCCGCCCGGGCCGCCTCCGCCACCAGGGCGGCGGCGCGTTCACCCTGGCCCAGCTCGGCGTGGACGCGGGCCAGGTAGACGGCGCAGCGCGCGACGGCGCTCCGCTGTCCGGTCTGGCGGGCCACTTCCAGGGCGTGTCCGTAGACGCGCGTGCCGATCTCCAGGCGGCGTCTGCCGTGGCAGGCGGGCCACACGGCGTCGGCCAGGACCAGGACGGCGACGGGGTTGTCGAGTTCGTGGGCCAGCCGCATGAGGGCGGGGACGTGTGCCAGGTTCCGGTCCTGCCAGTCGGCCGCCTCGCTCCTGCGGCCGAAGGGGAGCCGGTGGTCGGCGGGCGCGACGGTCAGTTCGGCGGTGTCCAGCGCGTTGGTCAGGCGGTGGCGTTCGCCGAGGCTGGCCCGGTCCGCCAGGTGGTGGGTGACGGTGAAGAACCGCAGGACGGCGGCGGCGTTCAACCTCCAGCGCTCCGTGGAGCCCTCGCGCACCCGGTCGCGGACGAGTTCGACGATCCCCCTCCCGGCGCCGGTCTCCGGGTGGAGCAGGCTGGCGTCGGTGAGCCTGCCCATGACCTCAGGGGCCCGTTCCCCCGCCGCCGCGTGACCCAGTTCGGCGGGGAAGGATCGGCCCGGATAGGCGGACAGGAACTTCAGGAACTCCAGGTCGTCCGCGCCCAGTCCGGACAGGGCCACGTCGATGACGGCGTCCACCCCCGCCAGCGGCGGGACCGTGGACCGCTGACGGGCGACCACGGCGTCGACCAGCGCGCTGATGCTCAGGCCCTGGGCGTCCACGTGCCCGGCGGCCATGCGGATGGCCGAGGGCAGTCCGCCGCAGAGTCGCACGAGTCGGGTGGCGGCCTCGTACTCCACGCGGTCGGACATGCGTCGGTCGACCGCGTGGAACGAGCGGAACAGGCTGAGTGAGTCGGCCTCGGGCAGGGAGCGCAGGGTGAGGGCCTCCGCGCCCCGGGCGATCCGCCCGGCGGCTCCGGCGAAGCCCTCCTCACAGGCGGCCACGACCAGGTGCGGTCCCGACCCGAGCGGGAAGTGGTCGATCTCGGTGTCGCTGGCGGCGCCGTCCAGGAGCAGCAGGAGGTGCCTTCCCGCGGTCACCCCTCGCAGACGGCCGATGAGGACGTTGACGTCGGTCTCCGCGTCCACGTCCCGCACGTGGAGGTCCTGGAGGAGGCCGCGCAGGACTCCGGCGAGGTCGAGGTTGCCCTCACGGTCGCGCCAGGTGTCGAGGTCCCGGTACAGGACCCCGTCCTCGAAACGGTCCGACAGGCGGGCGCCGACCTCGGCGAGGGTGACGCTCTTGCCGATCCCGGACTCCCCCAGGAGCAGGGCCAGCGCGCCCCGGCGGTCCCGCCGGACCTCGGCGGCGAGGGCGTCCAGCCGGACGAGGTCGTCCACCCGGTTGGTGAACCTGCGGTCGGCGGAGGGTGCCTGGTGGGGCGGTGCGGGCGGCCGGGGCTCCCCGAAGTGGACGCTGCCGACGCTCCGGGCCTGGACCGCGGCGTCCGCGTGTCCCGACAGGTCGTTCCGGTGGGATTCCGGCACCGCTGGCCTCCTGGGGGTGGTTTCGCGCGGGCGCGACGGGTGGTCATGGCCTCCGACGATCCTAGGGGCCCGCCGTCAGGCGGGGGCCCGGTCACCCGACGGTGTCCGCTTCCGGTCGTCCGGACGGGGTTCCGGGGTCGGAGGCCAGGCGGCGCAGGAGCGGGCCGTACTCGGGGTGGGCCAGGGCGGAGGCGAACTGGGCGACCAGGTAGTCGGCGGGGTTGCCGGTGTCGTACCAGCGCCCCTGGATGACCTGCCCGTAGACCGGGTGGTCGGCGGCGTGGGCGTTGATGGCGTCGGTCAGGTAGATCTCGCCGGTGCGGTGGGTGTACCAGCGTTCGGTCTGGGCGCGCAGCTGGTCGACGATGTCGGGCGTGACCACGTAGCCCCCGATGGCGGCGTAGGCGGAGGGCGCGTCCTCGGGCTTGGGCTTCTCGACCAGCCCCGAGATGCGCAGGAGCCCCTCGGAGAGGTCCTCCGCCACCCGGGGCACCCCGTAGCGGCGGGACTCCTCGCGGTCCATGGGCATGAGGGCGAGAACGGGGTGGCCGGTGCGCTCGTGGGCACTCACGAGCTGCTGGGCGCGGGGGACGTCCGCGACGAAGACGTCGTCGGGCCACAGGACGAGCGTCGGTTCGTCGCGGGCGTCCCGGTAGGCGTTCAGGACCGGGGTGCCGTTGCCGTAGGGGCCGTGCTGGTCCAGGTAGGTGATGTGCCCCAGGCGGGCCAGCTCCGCGACCTCCTCCACGGCGTCGGCGTACTCCTGCTTGCCGTCGCCGCGCAGGCGTGCGACCAGGGCCGGGTCGGGGCGGAAGTGGTCCTGGATGAGGGACTTGCCGCCGGAGACGACGATCGTGATGTCGGTGATGCCGGAGGAGACGAGTTCGCGGACGGTGTGCTCGATGACCGGCTTGTCACCGACCGGGAGCATCTCCTTGGGGGTGGCCTTGGTGAGCGGCAGCAGCCGCGATCCCATACCGGCCGCGGGGATCACGGCGCGTCGGATCGTCCTGGTCATGTGTCTCCCCTGGTCGTGGCTGGTGCGGTGGAGGCCGATCGTATCCGCGCGATCGTCGGCGGGCACGGAGGACAGGGCCGGGTGCGCACCGGTATAGAATGAACATGTGTTCATTCAAAAATCGGAGGTTCGATGCCACGGAGTCCGGAACAGCACGAGGCGATGCGCGCCGCCACCCGCGAACGGGTGCGCTCCGCCGCCGTTCAGCTGTTCGCGCGTCAGGGGTTCGCGGCGGTGAACATGCGGCGGATCGCGGAGGAGGCGGGCATCAGTACCGGCTCCATCTACCGTCACTTCACCACCAAGGAGGAATTGTTCGAGGACCTCGTCACCGAGGCCGCCGCCGGGATGGGGGAGGTCGTGGCGCTGTTCCGGGGGCCGGGGGACCCCGTGGAGTCCCTGCGGGCGTTCACGGAGGAGTTCCTGTCGGACCTGGCCGGAACCGGGGACTTCGTCGAGTTCTTCCAGCTCATGCACCAGGCGTTCACACAGGGGAACTCTCCGGAGGGAGGGACGCCCGCCGTACTCGCGCTGGTCACCCGGAACACGGAACTGCTCGCCGCGACCGTGGAACTGGTGGAGCGCGGGCAGTCCGGCGGCGCGCTGCGCCGCGGCCCCGCCGCCGAGCTGGCGACCTGCTACTTCGCCCTGCTGGACGGTCTGGTGACGATGCGGTCCGCCCTGGGTGAGCGGTGTGTGCTGCCGAGTACGTCCACGGTGATGGGTCTGCTCCTCAAGGAGGGAAACGATGGTTGACGGAACCGGGGAACCGGTGGTGATCGAGGTCAGGCGCGGCGACGAGCTGGGCGAGGCGTACCGGAGGGCGATCGCGGAGGTGTTCGTCGAGGGGTTCGGTGATGATCTGGCGTACTTCGCCAAGGACCCGGCCCGGCTCACCGAGGCCGTCGAGCACATGCTGGTACTGGAGCGCTTCCACGTGGCGCTGATCGACGGGCGGCCCGCGGCGCTGGCCAGCCTCACCGAGGGCGACCAGGAGGCGATCGACCACGACGCCCGCACGCTGCGCGGGCATCTGGGCCTGGTCAAGGGGACCATCGCGGACCGGGTGTTCCGGACGCACTTCCAGGGTGGCGCCACCAGGTCCAGGCCCGGCCGCGCCGAGATCGGCTTCGTCGCCAGCGCGCGGCGCTTCCGTGGCCGAGGGGCCGCCAAGGCCGTCCTGAACCACCTCCTCGCCCTGCCCGGGTACGACGAGTACACGCTGGAGGACATCAAGGACAACAACGCGCCCGCCCTCGGGCTCTACGAACACCTCGGCTTCCGCGAGTACAAACGGCGCGGGGTCAGCCACTCCCGGCGGAGCGGGTTCCACGCGTACGTGTCCATGAGGCTCACTACAGCACGGTGACGGCCACCCTGCGGCCGTCGGGATCGGTCAGCAGGTGCTCGCCCCGGGAGAGCGGCGGGTCGGTCTCGGTCACGTCCAGGGCCAGGCTCAGCCGGAGGTCGCTGGCCCGCAGACTGTCGGGGGCCGGGTGGATCTCCAGGACGGGTCCCAGGGGAAGCCTGCTGGAGTAGCGGCTCGGCCCGTCCGGGTCGGGTTCCTCCCCGAAGGCCAGACCGAGCGCGTTGTAGAAGTCCCGGCACTCCTGGGCCCTGGACGTGTACAGGACGATGGAGTCGAGGCAGGCGTGCGTGTCGAAGATGGGTTCCGGCATGGCCGTCCCTACTGCTCGGAGGGTGCGAGGGGGGCGTGTTCACCCCGGTTTCCAGTCTGCGCGGCGGGTGCGACGGCCACAAGCGGGTGGTTCCCGGCTGTGGACAACTCCCTCAGAGAGTCCACAGGCCCGAGGTGAGCTGATCCCGGTACCGGTGGCAGGCCCCTCCTCGCTGAGCGGACGCAGCGCGGCACCCTGTTCACGGAAGACCCGGGAGCTGCCCCGGACGAACAGGGTGTGCGCGGCGACGTCGAAGCCCAGGTGGTCCCGTTAGCCCTCGTGGAGCCGCCGGTGGTGGTCGATCCCGTCCGGATCCGGCCGGGGCGCCCCGGTCTTGGACCCTGCGCACCCGAATCCGCTGCTCCACGCAGGCTCCCCATCCGAGGGCCGCACTCCATCCTGGTTCCGGCGGCCAGGTCAGGCCCCTTCCTCGGCCGGACCGGCGTGGTCGCCCCGGAGTACGACGGGGTGGTTAGGCCCGTTCGGGCAACCGGTAGACGGACACGTGCGAGTGGGAGTCCCCGGTGAAGGGGGCGCCCTTCCAGTCGGCGTGCCGGGACTCCAGCCCGAAGCCGGCCATCTGCGCCATGAGGTCGAGTTCGGACGGCCACACGTACCGCTGCTTCACCCGGATCACGCTGGGCTCGCCGCCCTTCTCGAACCGGATGTGGTGCGAGACCAGGTGCTGGTGTTCGAGGTCGAAGGTGTCCAGCCCCACGTACCCGTCCCGGTGGGCGAACACCAGGCCGTCCTGGCCGGGAGGAAGCCGCCGCAGGCTGGGCACGCCCAGTTCCACCACGAACCGTCCGCCGGGCCCGAGGTGGCGGGCGGCGTTACGGAAGCACTCGACCTGTTCGGCCTGGGTGAGCAGGTTCGAGATCGTGTTGTAGACCAGGTACACCAGCGCGTAGTCGCCGGGGACCCGCGTGGCGGCCATGTCACCGACCACCACCGGGATGGTCGCCTCGTCGGCCTTGGCGCGCAGCCGCTCGACCATCGCCGGGGACAGCTCGACACCGGTGACGGGGACACCCCGGGCGGCCAGGGGCACGGCGATCCTCCCGGTGCCGACCGCGAACTCCAGGGCCCCGCCGTTACCCGCGAGCGCGGCCAGCGCCGCCACGGCGGGGTCCACCTCCCCGGGGGCGAACATGCCCTCACCAGGGGTGTCGTAGGAACTCGCCATCTCGGCGTCCCACACCGGGGACGGCGCGGACGGTTCGTGGGGCTCCGGTGCCGGTTCAACGTCAGTCATCCGGGCACGGTAACGCCGGTCCGCCTCCGAGCGCCAGAGGATTTCCGGACCCGTCTCCGCACTGCGGAATCTTAGCGTTCTGCCCTCCTTGTGGTCCTTTGTCACTACACATAGCATCAGCGCGACCCCACCGGGTCACGAAGATCATCAGCACCCTCACCCCAGGGAGACCCCATGCTGAGACGCGTCCTCACACCCCTCCTGGTCGCGCTGAGCGCACTGGCGCTCACGTTGTCGGGCACCGCCACGGCGAGCGCCTCCGAGCAGGCCCGGAACGCCACCGTCCTCTACTACGACTCCAGCCAAGCCGCCGAGTTCACCTCGGTCGTCGCCTCGGCCGTCGACGTGTGGAACTCCAGCGTCGACAACGTCCGTCTGGAGCCCGCCTCCGCCGGGCAGCGCGCCGAGATCCGCGTCATCGCTGACGACGGCTGGCCCCGCGCCCACCTCGGTCCGGTGCGTCCCGGCGGGCAGGTCACCGTCTGGATGGGCCGCCAGGGCACCGCCGAGGGCCACGACCCGCTGCGGATCGCCGCGCACGAACTGGGCCACAGCCTGGGCCTGCCCGACGCCAAGCCCGGCCCCTGCTCCTCCCTGATGTCGGGCTCCACCGGCGGCGTGGGCTGCACCAACGCCCAGCCCAACGCCTCCGAGCGGGCGCGGGTCGAGGCCAACTACGGCGGCGGACCGGCCGGTCAGCAGGCCGCTGACGGACAGCTCCTGGTCGACCGCCACTAGGGACACGGGAGGGCCGACGCGGCTGCGTCGGCCCTCCTCCTGCTGATCGGGGCTACTCCACGACCTCGAACTCCAGGGTGTCGGTGAACGTGCGCCCGTGGGCGTCGGTTGCGGTGACCTCGGCGGTGTGCACTCCGGTGGCGAGGTCCTCGGGCAGGTCGAACCGCCACAGGTGCATGGTGCGGTCCGCGAGGCTGCCGCCGTGGACGAGCTGCTGGGCGACGGCGTGGGGGTCGGAGTACTCCGCGCCGACGCGGACGCCCTCGCCCCGGAGCTGCTGGGTGCGCTCGGCCTCCGCAGCGGGGGCTCCGTCGAGGCTGACCTCCACGGTGGCGCCCGTGGAGCCGAGGAAGAGGTTGGTGGTCAACCAGGTGCCGCCCGCCAGGTCGTCGGCGCCGATCTCCAGCGGCTCCGCGAGCTCGGGAGCGTCACCGACGGGGTCGGAGTTCCACTCGCGGCGCTCGGTGTACCACTCGCGGTAGGTCGGGCTGTTCAGACCGAGCTGGGTCTGCACCCCGTCGGGCTCACCGGTGACGGTGTAGCGCTCCTGGAACCGGTTGCCCTCGATGTCGAGGGTCACCACGCCGGGACGCCCGCCGTCGCGGCCGACGGCCGTGGGGTAGCCGTCCTCACCCACCTCGCCGGAGTACCAGTCACCCGAGATCGCGCCCACGGTGAGGTGCGGGAACGGAAGCCCCTCGATCCCGAAGAGGTCGCGCCAGCCCTCGACGTCGTCGCCGGTCCTGAGGTTCTCGATGCTGTGGCTGTGACCGGCCACCGCCACGGCCTCACGGCCCTCCAGGAGTTCGTGGACGCGCGCCACCTGGTCGACCTGGTGGACCGGGGAGCCCTCGTCGGCGTAGTTGAGCAGGCCGATGTGGCCCGCCACGACGACCAGCTTGTCCTCGTCGACGTTGGCCAGGTCCTGTTCGAGCCAGGTGAGCTGGTCGTCGCTGATCCGACCGTTGTAGGCAGCCTTGCCGCCGGGGGCGCAGTGCTCCCCGATGCCCTCGGGGCTGTCGTCGGCCGCCGTGCAGGGGTAGTCGACGGTGTTCAGGGCGACGACGTGCACGTCGCCCACCTGGTAGGAGTAGTACGCGGGAGCCAGCGCCGCGCGGAAGGTGTCGAAGGAGTGCTCCGCGCCGGGGGCGTCGAAGTCGAGGTCGTGGTTGCCGGGCAGGAACCGCGCCGGGCCGTTGGTCTCGGCCACCAGTTCCTTGATGTCGGGGTAGAGCGACAGGTCGTCACCGGCCACGTCACCGACGAAGAGCGTGCCGCAGCCCGCGTAGTCGTCGCGTTCGGACAGGTCCTTGATGGCCCCGGCGCGCGCGTACTCGATCTCCTGCCTGTCGTAGGTCTGGAGGTCACCGGCGATGACACAGCTCTGGTCCTCGGCGGCGGTCAGCTCGCTCTCGACGAGCGGGAAGTTGACCTCCGACGGCAGCGGACCGGTGGGCTCGATCCCGCCGTAGCGCAGCTCCGGGGAGCCCTCGGGCAACGGCAGCGGACCGGTGGGCTCGATCCCGCCGTAGCGCAGCTCCGGGGAGCCCTCGGGCAGGTGGTTGTAGTGGAACTGCGGGATGTTGTACTCGTCCAGCGGCACCTGGTAGCCGGACGGCTGCGTGATCGACACGGTCATGTTGTCGAACGCGGGCAGCTGGTACCGGCCCTGGTCGTCGGTACGGACCACGTCGCGGCCGTTGGTGACCACGACCCCGGCGAGGCCGGTCTCGCCCTCGCTGGTGCCGTCGCGGTCGGTGTCGACGAACACCGTGCCGTTGAGCAGCGGGGTGTCCGGGGCGTCGTCGGGGGTGCGGACGATCTCGATCGCACCTCGGTAGACGGAGTCGTCCCCGTCGTTCGAGGGCGCCGCCACGGCCGGGGCCATCGCGACGGTCAGGGAGGCGGTGAGGGCGAGGACCGCCGAGGCGGTCAGCGCGGCGCGGAGGCCGCGGCGGGTGCGTTCGGTGGGGGTGTGTGTCGTGAGCATGCGGTTTGCTCTCCGATACGTGAGGGGGCCTGACCGGTCGGGGGACCGGACCAACGCCACCTTCCTCGACACGGCTGAACGCGGGCACAGGCCCCAGCCAACGGACGACCACCGTTCGGTGACGACTGGTCCCGCTCCGTGACCGCGCACCCCCGACGAAAGTCGGTGCGGGCCGTCCACCAAAGGGTCCGCCCGGGGCGTCCTGTCGCCTTCTTAGGCGACACGACGGAGCGTCCCTCAGGTGGATGCCGTGGAGGGTGCGGCGAACCTAGCGTGGAGTACGTAGCCAGGGGGTCCGGTTCCGCACCACGACGGGGGCGGCCGGACCCCGGAAGAGACTGAGGAGTCCCGCGATGACACTGCTGAACCTGTTCGAGTCGATGACCCCCGAGACCGGGATCGCCCTGGTCCTCATGATCGGCGCGCTGCTGGTGAGCCTGGCGGCGATCGTGCTCATCATCGCCGCGGCGTTCAGCATCCTGTTCTCCCGGCTGGACGTCCCCATGAAGCTCGTCTGGATCATCCTGGTCTTCCTCGCCCCGCTGATCGGCGCGATCCTGTGGTTCCTGATCGGACGGAACCGGGTCCCGGCCCAGCAGTACGGGTACCGCTGACCCTCGGCCGTACACGGGCCCGAGCCACCGTCCGCGGCTCGGGCCCGTCGCCGTGCCGGGGGTCAGGAACGGTGCACGGTGAGGCTGTCCGAGGCGGCCTCGGCGCTGCTCGCGGAGACCGTGCCCGTGCGGGCGAAGTCGGCCCACAGGCGGCGGACCGCGCGGCCGCGCCGGTCGAGCTCCGCCCAGCTGGTGCGGCCGACGAGTCTGGTGTCCTCCCAGGCCTTCCGGTTGCCGAGCAGCAGGGGGAGGTCCACGATGTGGGCCGCGCCGTAGGGGCTGCCCTCCGGCCGCCAGGTGACGGTGTAGCGGGTGGCCCTGCCCCCGGACCTGCGGTGGTGGCGGGCGAAGCGCTTGGTCGGGCCCGTGTAGATGCGGTACGTGGTGGCCCACACCAGGAACCGGCGCAGGACCGGGCCGACCAGGGGCAGGGCGGCCAGGCGCTGGATCGGCGGGAGGAACTCGGCGAACAGCCCGGTCTCCTCGCTGGTCGCGCCGACCAGCAGGTCGATCCCGGGGGCGGCCGCGGCCCAGGCGCGGAGCCGCAGGGTCTCGGCGGGCAGGGGCGAGTGCCCGTACTGGGTACCGAACGGCATGGCGCTGGCCAGGCCGTGCCCCTTGGCGGCGGCGCCCGCGCGCTCTTCGAGGGCGACCAGTTCGGCCGCGCTGGCCTCGGGGTCGGGTAGGCCCACGGCCCGCCCCATGGCCTCGGACATCCGGGACCGCCCGGTGATGATGCCCAGCGGAGCGCTCTGAACCACGGCGCGACGGAAGAGGCCCTCCGCGCCCTGGCTGATCATGAGGTGGGCGACGGCGTCGCCACCGGCCGACTGGCCGAAGAGGGTGACCAGGTCCGAGTCGCCGCCGAAGGCCGCGATGTTGGCCCGGACCCAGCGCAGCGCCTGGATCTGGTCGAGGAGACCGAGGTTGGCGGGGGCGGTGTCACCGATGCGCAGGTAGCCGAGCACCCCGAGCCGGTAGGTGACCGCCACGACGATGACGCGCTGTTCGGTGACGAGCCGGGTGGGGTCGAAGATCTCCATGTCCCCGGCGCCGGTGACGTACGAACCACCGTGGATCCACACCATGACGGGAAGGCGCTCGTCCTCGGTGAGGTCGGCGGGGAAGGTGACCGAGAGCCGCTGGCAGTCCTCGTCGTGGCGGCCCACCGAGACCCCGTCGACCGCCGTCGACACCACCTTGGAGGTGAGCTGCGGTGATGCGGGTCCGGGCCGGGTGGCCTGGAAGGGTTCGGTGAACGGCGGCGCGGGCCGGGGCGGGGCGAACCGCTCGGCGCGCGCGTAGGGGATGCCGAGCGCGCGGACCACCGCTCCCCGGACCGCGCCGACGACGGTTCCGGTGGGGGTGTCGACGCGGCGGAGCTCGTCCCGGGCGACGGAGGTCTGTTCAGTCATGGTTCCCATCCTGGTGCGGGGTCGCGCCGCCGGTACCGCGTTCGGAGAGGGCGCCACCCGAGGCGAGGATAGTCCACACGGCCGTCCGGGGTCGGGCACGGCGGTCGCGTCGGGCTCTCCGGTCGACCCTCCTCCCAGTTCGGATCCCGCCCTCTGGTTTCCTCGTCCCCATGAGTACGAGTGATGGCCTGTCCCGGGTGGACGTGAGGGACGTTCCCTCGTTGACGGACTTCCTGCGGACCGTCGACCTGACCCTCAGCGGTCTCGACGCGCCGTGCGTCCGCCTCTGGGTCGAGCGCGGTGCCGACGGCGGGATCGTCGGGAGCACGGGCTACGAGATCAGCGCCGACCGCGGGCACGCCCTCATCAGGAGCGTGGCCGTCGCCCCGACCCGTCGTTCGACGGGCAGGGGCGTCGGTCTGGCCCGCTTCGCCCTGGAGCGTGCCGCGGAGGAGGGCGCCTCGACGGCCTGGTTGTTCAGCCGGCGCTCCGGCGCCTTCTGGCGGAAACTCGGGTTCGTACCCGCTGACCGGGACGAACTCGCGAACGTCCTGCACGAGACGTATCAGGTACGGCTGTTCCGGGACTCCGGACAGCTGGACCGCGAGGTCGCGTGGTCGCGACCGCTGGCGACGTGAGGAGGCCAGGTGCGGTCCGGGGCGCGGCTGGTTCCCCTGGATCGGAGGAGTGGCGGCGCCCCGTGCCGGGAACGGTGTCGGCTCAGAACCGGCTCCCGGGCACGGCCACGCTGACCTGCCCTCCGAAGGCCTCCCGCGCGTGTCGGCGGCCCTCGTCCCAGTCGGCGGGGCTGGCGAAGTGGGTGAGCACCAGGTGGCGCGCGTCGGCCTCGGCGGCCAGCTCCCCCGCCATCCGCGCCGTGAGGTGCCCGTGGCCGTGCAGGGCCTGCTCGTCCGCCTCCAGGTAGGTGGCCTCGCACACGAACAGGTCGGCGTCGCGGGCGGCCTCCGCCACCGGGGCGCAGTGGCCGGTGTCGGAGGAGAACGCCACGGTGCGGCCGTCCGGCGCCTCGAAGCGCAGCGCCGCCGAGGGCACGCTGTGGTGTGCCGCGAACGACCGGAACGCCACCCCGTCCACCTCGTGCACGGTCCGGCCGTCCCTCGGCATCGCGGTGATCTCGAAGGACTGCGTGATGGGCTGGTTCATGGTCGGCAGGGTGGGGATGCCGAAGGCCGCGTCGAAGGCGGCCACACGCTCGGCCTCGCCCTCCGGGAGGAACAGCGGGACGCGGGGCAGCACCTCCGGGAAGGTCCATCGGTAGGCCCAGGCCATGAGGTCCAGGCTGTGGTCGGCGTGCATGTGGGTCACCACGATCCCCCGGAGCTGGTCGAGCCCGTACCGGGAGCAGTAGGCGAGCAGCGACCCGGGCCCGGCGTCGACCAGTACCAGACCGGTCTCCGTGTGGAGCAGGTAGCAGGAGGCGGGCCCCTCCTTGGTGGGCGCGGTCGCGTTCGATCCGAGGATCTCCAGTTCCAGCATCGTGTTCCTCTCGTGGCGGGTGGTCGTCAGGTGTGGAGTGGGGCGGGTCGGTGCAGGGCCGGGCGGGCGCGGGTCAGGCCCGGGGTGAGAGCAGGGTGGCCCGCCCCGGGGCCACCGCCAACGACACGGACCGGCCGATCCGGGCGTCCGGTGGCACCCGGACCCCCAGGAGGTGCTCCCCAGACCGGACGGTCAGGTGCACGCCGTCGCCGGTGAACTCCGAGTGCGTCACCTCCGCGAGCAGCGCCGTCTCGTCCGCGTCGTCCGTCACCGTGAGGCTGTCGTGGCGCAGCAGCAGCCGGACGGCCCCGTGCGCGGTGGGCCGCACCGCCAGGTCACCGACCGGGATCCGCCAGCGTCCGCCCAGGGCCACGGCGTGCCCGTCGTCCAGTTCGGCGTCCAGCAGTACCGCGCCGGCCAGGAAGTCCGCGACGAACGCGTCCGCCGGGTCGTCCCAGAGCCGCTGGGGCGTGTCGAACTGGACCAGCCCCCCGTCACGCAGCAGGGCGATCCGCGACCCCAGGGACAGGGCCTCGCGCTGGTCGTGGGTGACGATGAGGGTGGCGCAATCGGTGGCGGCGAGCATGGCGGCCAGTTCCCGGCGCAGTCCCCCGCGCAGCTGCGGATCCAGTGCGGCCAGCGGTTCGTCCAGCAGCAGGGCGTCGGGCTGGATCGCCAGCGCCCGGGCCAGGGCGACCCGTTGCCGCTGTCCTCCGGAGAGCTGGTCGGGACGGCGTTCGGCGAGGTCGGAGAGGTGCGTCAGTTCCAGCATCTCCCGAACCCGCTCCTCGCGGCGGGCCGCCGCGGTGCCGCGGGCACGCAACCCGTAGCCGATGTTGGCGGCCACGCTCATGTGTGGGAAGACCGCGTAGTTCTGCGGGACCAGGCCGATGTCGCGCCTGGCCGGGACGAGGCCGGTGAGGTCCCGCCCGGCCAGGCCGACGGACCCCTCCGAGACCGGGACCAGCCCGGCCACGGCGCGCAGCGTCGTGCTCTTGCCGCAGCCCGAGGGGCCGATGACGGCGACCGTCTCGGCGGGGGCCACGTCCAGGGACACGCGCTCCACGGCGGTGGTGGGGCCGTAGCGCACGGTGAGGCCGTCCACGGTCAGCCCGGCCGCGCGTGCGGTGGTCGGCGCGGATCCGGTGGTGGCGGATGCGGCGGCTTGGGTGCTCACGGGGTCCTCCTCGGGGCCCGGCGCCGGGCCAGGACGATGGCGGTCAGCACCGGCGCGACGAACGCGATGAAGATCATCGACTGTGCCGACGCGAGTTCGAGGCGCTGGGTGGAGTAGGAGTCGAACAGGGCGAAGGGCGCGGTGGGCGTGGCGGGCGGGTTGACGAAGAAGCTGACGTTGAACTCACCGAAGGACAGGGCGAAGACCATCGTCACGGCCTGGGTGACGGCGACCAGGCAGGCCGGGACGGTGATGGTCCGAAGGACGCGGACCGAACCGGCGCCGAGGCTGCGCGCGACGCTCTCGTTGGTGCGCAGCTCGTCGTCGGCCAGGGCGGGTGCCAGGGCCGCCAGGGTGAACGGCAGGGTGAAGACGAGGTGGCCCAGGACCAGCAGCAGACCGCTGGGGCGCAGCATCGGGTAGGTGCCCACCAGCGCGACGCTCAGCGCGATGCCGGGCACGGCCAGCGGCACGTTCACCAGGTAGCCGGTCAGGCGGGTCAGGACCGAGGGGTGGCGGGCCACCCACCAGGCCAGCGGACCGCCGACGGCCAGGTTCAGCACGACCACCAGGGCGGCCACGGCCAGGCTGCGGCCGATCACCGGGGCCAGCGGCGGCCAGGCGTAGGCGAACCAGTCCAGGGTGAGGCCACCGCCCCAGGGCCCCTGCGAGAAGTCGACGCTGGTGGCCGCGACGAGGGTGGCCAGGATCGGGATGACCACGAACGCACCGGTCAGGCGCGTGACGATCCGGGTCATGAGGCCACCGCCCGACGGACGGCACGGGCCAGGACCCGGCCCAGGACCAGCGCCAGCACGGCCGTCGCGGCGAGGATCACCGCGAGGGTGGACGACGCGGCGAGCCGGTATCCCGTGGTGAGTTCGTTGGCGACGTTGAGCGGCAGGAGCCGCACTCCCTCGGACAGGGTGGCGACCGTGCCGTACCCGCCCAGGGCGACCGCGATCGCGGTGCCGCTGGTCTCGATGGCGGCGGGCAGCAGCAGGGGCAGGGTGACGGTGAGGAACACGCGCGGGCGGGAGGCGCCCAGGGTCCGGGCGCTCTCGGTCAGTGAGGGGTCCAGGGTGGCGGCGGCGCCGCGCAGCGGACCCAGCACGCGGGGCAGGGAGAAGTAGAGGTAGGCGATGAGGAGTCCGGTGAAGGTGTAGGCCAGGCCGGAGAAGCCGTCCCACGCCAGGCCCAGCAGCCCGGTGCGGCCGGTGAGGACGATCGCGAAGAACCCGATGATGATGCCGGGCAGCGCGATGGGCAGGGTGAGCAGGGCGTCGGTGGCCGCGCCGCCTCTGCGGCCCGCGCGGTCGTCGTCGGCCTGGCGCAGCACCACGGGCACCGCGACGCAGAGCGTGATCAGGACCGAGCCCACGGCGATGTACAGGGAGTTCAGGAGCGCGTCGCGGACGGCCGCCGAACCGAACGCCCGCGCGTAGTGCTCCAGTGTGGGGCCCCCGTCGGCCGGGGGCTGGCCCAGTCCGAGGGAGTTGGCGACCATGACCAGGACGGGGTAGGCGCTGAACAGGCCGATGACGGCCAGGGCGGGGAGCGCGGCGAGCCAGGCGGGTGCCCCCACCGCGCTCCGGCGGGTGGCCGGGGCGGCGCCCCCTCCGGTGACGGGGGCCGCGCGCCCTCCGGCGGCGGTACGGGAGGGCACTAGAAGCCGACCTCGTTCTGGTAGAGCTCGATGAACTCCTGCTGGCGCTGGCCCTGCTCGACGTAGTCGACGGTGGTGGCCCGCTCGTACTCCTCGGGCGGCAGCACCTTGTCGGCCAGCTCGTCGGGCATCTCTCCGACGACCGGGCGCATGTACCCGGCGGCGAACAGGTCCTGGCCCCGCTCGGAGAAGTAGAAGTCGAGGAGCTCGCGGCCGTGGTCCGCGTTGGGGGCGCCCTCGACCAGCCCGACGATGTAGGGGATCTGGAGCGACCCCTCCTCGGGGATGACGACGGAGACGTTGGCGCCCTCGTCGCGCAGTTTGTAGCCGTTGAAGTCGGTGTCGATGAGGATGGGGATCTCGCCCTGGGCCACCTTGGCGGTGGCGGTCTGCGCGGAGGTGGAGGCCCCGTTGTCCTTGAGGCCGTTGAGGTAGTCCAGGCCCGGACCCCAGTCGTCGAAGTCGCCGCCCAGGGCGACGTTGGCGGCGGTGGCGGCGGAGTAGCCGACGGCGGCCTGGGTGGGGTCGAGGTAGCCGACCTTGCCCTCGTACGCGGGGTCGAGCAGGTCGTCCCAGCCGCGCGGAACGGGCGCGCCGTCGAGGTGGTCCTCGTTGACGATGAACGCGATGGTGCCGGTGTGGACGCTGGTCCAGGCGCCGTCGGGGTCACGGAGCTCGTCGGGGACCTGGTCGGCGCCCTCGGGCACGTACGCCTGGAGGACCCCGGACTCCACCAGCTGTTCACCGAAGGCGATGCCGGTGTAGGCGACGTCCGCGACCGGGGAGCCCTTCTCCGCCTGGAGCGCGGCCAGGGCCTGGCCGGAGTTCTTGGGGTCGTTCGGGGCGCTGACGCCCGTCTCCTCGGTGAAGGCGCGCAGCACCTCGCCGTAGTTCCCCCACTCGGAGGGCGAGTTGTAGGTGATGACGACCTCGCCGTCGCCCGAGGCCGATCCCTGTGGGGCGTCGACGTTCCCGCACGAGGTCAGGGCCAGCACGGAGAGGGTCACGGCGGCGCCGGTGAGCGCCGTGCGTCGGTGGGACATGAGGGCTCCGAAGGGTGGTCGGGCGGCCCGGTCGGCGGGCCGAGGGTGGTGGGGGGCGCTTCGTGATGAAACGATTCACCAGAGGGGTGACCTGCACTGGCGTGCCCGGTGTCCGGAGGGCCAACGGCCCGGGAACCCTCGGCCAACCCCGACACCCCGACCCGGGCGGCCCGCCCGCCGACGACCCGGTGTCAGCCCAGGTACGAGCGGTGTTCGCCCGGTGGACACCCGTCCCGGCGCGCCCACGGCACCCGTGGCGCACCCGCCGCCGCCCCGGCATCATGGCCGGACACCTCCCCTTCGGAAGGACCCTCCATGCCCGCCTCTCACAAACGCGTGACCCTGCGCGACGTCGCCACCCGGGCGGGGGTCTCGGTCGCCCAGGCCAGCTTCGCGCTCAACGGTCAGGGCCGGGTGGCCCCCGCGACCGTGGAGCGGGTCCGCCGGGCCGCCGCCGACCTCGACTACCAGGTGGACGGCCGGGCGCGGGCGCTGCGCACCGGTCAGAGGTCGGCCTACGGGGTGGTCATCCGCAACATGCGCAACCCGTTCTTCCTGGACGTGCTGCGCGGCATGGAGGTGCGGGCACACCGGGAGGGCGCCTTCCTGCTGATCCTCAGTTCCGACTACGACGTGGACCGCGAGGCCGCCGCGCTGCGCAGGCTGGCCGCCGAGGGCGTGGGCGGTGTCGCCATCAGCCCGATCGGCCGCCACGGTCCGCTGGCCGCCTGGCTCGCCCGCCACCCCGACGTCCCCGTGGTGGCCTTCAACCGCACGCCCGATCCCACTCCGGCCGAGGGCGTCCGACTGTCCACGGTGGGGCCGGACGACGCGGCCGCCGTCGCCCTGGCGCTGGAGCACCTGCGCGTCCGGGGGCACCGGAGGGCCACGCTGGTCATGGCGCCCGAGGGGTTGGCGGCGGACTGGGGACGCGAGGAGGCGTTCGTCCGCCTCTGTGAGGAGTGGGGCCTGGTGGGGACCGTCGTGCGCTGCCCACTGGACCACGACAGTGTGGCCCGCATGGTCGTGGAACGGGTCCGCGCCGGAGCCGGTGGCGGGGCGGCCGGACACGAGGCGTTCGTGGTCAACTCCGACTACCTGGGCACGGCCGTGTACGCCGCCGCCCGCTCACTGGGGGTCCGGGTGGGCCGGGACCTGAGTGTGGTCGGGCACGACGACCTGGCCACCTCGGAGCTGCTCGACCCCGGCCTGACCACCGTGGGGCTGGACCGCGAGCTGTTGGGCGACCACGCCATGCGCCTGCTGATCTCCCCTGCCGAGGTCCCCGAGGGCCGCCGTGTACGGCTTCCCGTGCACCTGGTGGAACGGGACTCGGTGGCCTTCCTCGACGGCTGACCCACCGCTCCCCCCGGCCGCGACCGCGCCGCGAACAGAAACCGCGCAGGGGTCCCCGCGCCGTGGGGACACGGTGAGAGCGTTCGCGGCCACACACAAGCGTGGCGTGTCGCACCCCGACATCTCAGCCCCAACCAGGACAAACGCACGTAGACTCGGCCGGTCTACCGGGGCCTCCGGTGGGCGCTTCCGATTGAGGGGCAACCTCTTCTCCATGTCTTCCACCCCGAGCACACGCGTGCCCGAAACCGGCCGACGACCCGACCCCTGGGTGGTCGGAGTCTCCGGCGGCCTGCTGATCGTGTTCGTCCTGGCCGCGCTCATAGCCCCCACAGGGGTCAACGCCGCCGTCGACGCGGCGTTCGCGTGGTCGGCGCGCTGGTTCGGCGCCTACTGGCAGGTCCTGCTCCTGGCCACCGTCGGCGTCGCCACGGTCCTGGCCTTCTCCCGCTACGGGCGGGTGCGGATGGGCGGGACCGACACCCCCGGGTTCACCTGGTTCCGTTGGGTCGCCATGGTCCTGACCACCCTGCTCGCCGCCGGCGGTGTCTTCTGGGCCGCCGCCGAGCCGCTCGCCCACTACGTGGACCCGCCGCCGCAGTACGCCGACATGTCCGGCGGAATGGAGGGCGCCTCGGTCGCCCTCGCGCAGACCTTCGTCCACTGGGGCTTCCCGGCGTGGGCGATCGGCGGTTCGCTGGCCACGCTGGTGATGATGCGCGGCGTGGAGAAGGGTCTGCCGCTGCGGCCCCGCACGCTGCTGTGGCCGGTCATGGGCGAGCGGATCCGCACGCACTGGGTCGGCACCGTCGCGGACGTCAGCTGTGTGGTCGCGGTGGTCGCCGGAACGGTCGGCCCGATCGGCTTCCTCGGCCTCCAGATGTCCTACATCGGCGGCGAGATGTTCGGCGTGGGCTCCGGGTTCGGCACCCAGGTCGCGATCATCGTCGGTCTGACGGTCGTGGCGACCATCTCGGTGCTCAGCGGTCTCGACCGGGGCATCCAGCTGCTCAGCCGGATCAACGTCTGGGCCGCGCTGGCCCTGGTCGTGTGCGTCGTCGGCCTGTCCTCCCTGCCCTTCGTCGTCGACCTGTTCCTCCAGGCCAGCGCCGTGCACGTCCGTGAGTTCGTGCCGATGACGCTGTTCCGGGGCGACACCGAGTGGCTCGGCTACTGGACCGTCTTCTTCTTCGGCTGGTTCATCGGCTACGGCCCGATCATGGCCATCTTCATCGCGCGCATCTCGAAGGGCCGCACGGTCCGCCAGATCTACCTGGGCGCCACCGTGCTGCCCGCCCTGGTCACCTCCGTGTGGTTCACGGCCCTGGGCGGCAGCGGCCTCTGGCTCGAACAGCGCGACCCGGGGGCCATCTCCGGCCCCTACGAGGAGCACGGCCTGCCCGCCGCGGCACTGGCGATCGTGCAGGCCCTGCCGCTGAGCGCCGTGCTGGCGCTGGTCATGGTGGTCGTGACGCTCATCTTCTTCGCGGCCACGCTCGACGCGATGTCGTACTCGATCTCCTCCGCGAGCATGCACTCCGGCGAGCCCTTCCCGTGGGTGCGCGCCTTCTGGTGCGTGGGGATGGGAGCCGCCGCCATCGTGCTGCTGACCGTGGGCGACAACGGGGTGCAGGCCCTCCAGTCGTTCATCGTGGTGACCGCCGTGCCGGTGGGTCTGATCCTGCTGCCCACGCTGTGGAGCGCGCCGCGCCTGATCAAGGAGATGGCGGTGGAGCAGGGGATCGTCTCCGTCCCCGCCTCCCGCGCCGGGACCGAGGACGAGGAGTCCGGGTCCGCCGCCGAGGCCGGGGAGACCGAGGCGGAGCGGGTGACCGTCGGCTAGGTCGTGGCCGGGCCCAGCCCGGCGACGGGGTGCACGAAGGGCGTCGAGGACCGGTGGTGGGACCGGGCTCGGCGCCCTCGTGCGCTCAACGGTCCGGGTCCCGGCCCTCGCGCGTCGCGGACCGGCGCGCCCCCGCCGTCGCCCGGCCCAGCCTGGACCGGACGGCGACCGTGGCGCACAGCACCACCGCGGCCCCGCCGAGGACCGTGGGCCAGGTCAACCGCTCCCCGAGCAGCAGCGCGGCCCATGCCAGGGTCATCACCGGCTGGGTGAGCTGGATCTGGCTGACCCGGGTCATCGGGCCGATCGCCAGACCCCGGTACCAGGCGAAGAAGCCCAGGTACATACTGACCACCGCCAGGTAGGCGAACGAGGCCCACTCGGCCGGGGTCCCGCTCGGCGGCTGCTGGGCCACCGCGACCCCGCACAGGGCGATCATGAGCGGCGCGGCGAGCACCAGCGCCCAGGACACCGTCTGCCAGGCACCCAGTTCCCGAGCGAGGAGACCGCCCTCCGCGTAGCCGATCGCGGCCGCGACGACCGCGCCGAGTAGCAGCAGGTCCGACCAGACGAGGCCGTGACCGCCTCCCGCTCCCTGGACGGCCGCGAAGCCCGCCGCAGCGACCGCGCCCACCGCCGCCATGGCCCAGAACACCGCCGGGGGCCGTTCGTGGCCGCGCAGCACCGCCGTCACGGCGGTCGCGGCGGGCAGCAGGGCGATCACGACCGCGCCGTGGCTGGCCGAGGCGGTGGTGAGGGCGAACGAGGTGAGGAGCGGGAACCCGGCCACCACGCCACCGGCGACGAAGGCGAGGCGGAGCCACTGGGAGCCCCGGGGCGGGCGCTGCCGGGTGAGCGTGAGCGCGACGGCCGCCAACAGGGCGGCGACCACGCCGCGAGCCGATCCGACGAACAGGGGCGACAGGGTCCCGCCCGCCACGGCCACGCGGGTGAGCGGCACCGTCAGGGAGAAGGCCGCGACCCCGAGCAGCCCCCACCAGAGCCCGGTTCGCGTGGATAGCACTTGGGTCTGATGGAGAGTAGCGCTACTATTGATCCTCATGTCCAACGATAGCAGTGCGCGCATTATCGAAGGGCTGAGCGCGTGGATCGCCCAGGCCCCGCCCGGGGCACGTCTGCCCTCCACCCGCGCGCTGGTGGCCGAGTACGCGGCCAGCCCGGTCACGGTGCAGAAGGCGCTGCGGACACTGGCCGCCCGGGGGACCGTGGAGAGCCGTCCGGGCGTGGGCACCTTCGTACGCGCGGTCCGGGTCGCCCGGCCCCACGACTACGGCTGGCAGACGGCCGCGCTCGGCACTCCACGGCACCGCTCCCCCGGACTGAACACGGCGCTGCGCACCCCGCCCAACGACGCGATAGCGCTCCACTCGGGTTACCCGGACCGGGACCTGCTTCCGGAGCGCCTGGTGCGCGCGGCCTTCGCGCGCGCCGCCCGGGGCGAGGCCACCGTGAGTCGGCCTCCGGCCACCGGGCTGCCGGACCTCCAGACCTGGTTCGCCCACGGCCTCGGCGCCCACACCCCCGCGGGGGTCACGCCCCCCGCTTCCGCTGACGTGCTCGTCCTCCCCGGAAGCCAGAGCGGGCTGGGCTCGGTGTTCCGCTCCCTGGTCGGCGCCGGTCGGCCGCTCCTGATCGAGTCGCCCACCTACTGGGGCGCCACGCGCGCGGCCGCGCAGGCGGGCGTGGAGACGGTCCCGGTCCCCAGCGGGACCGACGGCCCCGACCCGGACGTGCTGGACCGCGCGTTCGAGCGGACCGGGGCACGGGTGCTGTACGCGCAGCCCAACTTCGCCAACCCCACCGGGGCCCGTTGGTCCACCGACCTCGGTGACCGGGTGCTGGAGACCGTGCGCCGCCACGGCGCGTTCCTGGTGGAGGACGACTGGGCGCACGACCTCGGGATCGACGCGGAGCCGACCCCTCTGGCGGCGCGGGACGACGCCGGGCACGTGGTCTACCTGCGCTCTCTCACCAAGAGCGTGTCCCCGTCCGTGCGCGTGGCCGGGATGGTCGTCCGGGGCCCCGCGAGGGAGCGCATCCTCGCCGACGTGCAGGCCGAGGCCATGTATGTCAGCGGGGTGTTGCAGGAGGTGGCTCTCGACGTCGTGACCCGGCCCGCCTGGCGCACCCACCTGCGGGGGCTGCGCCAGCAGCTGGCCGCCCGCCGCGACCTGCTGGTCGAGGCGCTGCGGGAGCACGCGCCCACCGCCTACCTTGCGGCGGTCCCCCGGGGCGGGCTCAACCTGTGGCTGCGCCTGCCGGACGCCACCGACCTGCCCCGTGTGGTCCGTGAGTGCGAGGAGGCGGGGGTCCTCGTGGCTCCGGGCGGTGAGTGGTTCCCCGCCGAACCCACCGGCCCCCACCTGCGGCTCAACTACGCGGGCCCCCGACCCGGCGCCTTCCCCGAGGGGGCGCGCGTGCTGGGCCGGGCCCTCGCGCACGGCTGAGGACGCTCCGGGGACTCCGGCCTAGGCCCTGCGCCCGGTCAGGGCGAGGAGGCGGGTCTGGGGGTCGGCGTCGGCGTCGACGGGCACCCGCTCCGCGAACAGGCTGCTCCCGGACAGGACCGCGGAGTTCTCACTCGCCCAGGGCAGGAGCTCCGCGACCAGACCGGGGTCGAGCCGTTCGTCGGCACCGACCGCCCTGGCCAGGTCCCAGGCGTGGACCCCGAGGTCGAAGGTCATCTGCCACAGGTACACGTGGCCCGGGACGTCACCGAAGGACAGGTGGACCGTCCGCTCCGGCGCGGAGGGGGCCAGCCACGCGGTGCGGGCCTCACGGGAGGCCACGGACCACGTGGTGGCCGGTTCCTCACCGAGCATGTCGCCGTCGAAGCGGTCCCCCACCTCCTCGATGGTCGCCCCGTCGAGCAGGGACGGAACCCACATCTGTTCGGAGGTGAGGTGGTTGACCAGGTCGTGCACGTCCCATTCCGTGCAGGGGGTGGGTCGCGCCCAGTCGGTCAGGGCCACCTCCGCCACGCGGCGGTCGAACTCCGCCATCGCGGTGCCGTGCAGGTCGACCAGGTCGGCCATGGTGTCTCCCCGTGTTCGGATTCCGTTCCGGGGCTGCCTACCCGGTACCCCCGGCGCGCCAAACCGGTTCGCCCCGGCGTGCGAGACTGAGGGCGGCGCATGGAGCAGATCTGAGAGGTTGGACCCCCGTGGAACGCGGTCATGACATCGTCCTGTTCGGCGCGACCGGCTACACCGGGGCGCTGACCGCCGAGTACCTGGCCACCAACGCCCCGCGCGGTCTGCGGTGGGCGCTCGCGGGCCGGGACCGGGACCGCCTGGAGGCGGTGCGGGCGGAGCTGGCCGAGATCGACCCGGACCGGCCTCTGCCGGAGCTGCTGCTGGCCGACGTCGACGACACCGCCTCGATCCGCGCCCTCGCCGCGTCGGCTCGGGTGGTGATCTCCACGGTGGGACCCTACGGCGAGCACGGCGAACCCCTGGTGGCCGCCTGCGCGGCCGAGGGCACCGACTACGTGGACCTGTGCGGCGAGCCCGCCTTCGTGGACCTCGTGTACGTCCGGCACCACGCCACCGCCGTGCGCACCGGGGCGCGGATCGTGCACGCGTGCGGATTCGACTCCATCCCCCACGACCTCGGCGTACTGTTCACCGTGGAGCGGCTGCCCGAGGGGGTGCCGTTGCACGTGGAGGGGTTCGTCCGGGCTCAGGGGAACGTCTCGGGTGGCACCCTGCACTCGGCCGTGGACGCCTTCGCGGACCCGGCGGGCATGCTGGAGGCGGCCCGGGAGCGGCGCCGGGTCGAGGAGGCCCCCCACGACCGTCGGGTCCGGATCGACCGCCGCGGCCGTCCGCGCACCCGGCTGGCCCGGGGGTGGACCGTCCCGCTGCCCACCCTGGACCCCCAGGTGGTGGTCCGGTCGGCGGCGGCCCTCGAACGCTACGGACCGGACTTCACCTACGGCCACTACGCGGCCTTCCGGCGGTTCGGCAGCGCCGTCGGCGCGGTCGGCGCGGCGGCCGGGGTGATGGCGGCCGCCCAGGTGTCGCCGTTGCGGGACCGCCTGAAGTCGCTCCGTCCGCCCGGTGCGGGCCCCACCGAGGAGCAGCTCGCCAACGGGTGGTTCACCGTGCACTTCGCGGGCTCGGGCGGTGGTCGGCGGGTACACACGCTGGTGTCGGGCGGCGAGCCCGGGTACGGGGCCACCTCGGGGATGCTCGCGGAGTCGGCGCTGTGCCTGTGGCAGGACGACCTGCCGCCGACCTCCGGCCAGGTGACCACCGCCGTGGCCATGGGCGGGGCGCTCATCCGGCGGCTGCACCGGGCCGGGATCGACTTCGAGGTCCTGCGCACGGTCGAGGACTGAGGGAGGCGACCCCCGCCCGGCCGGGACCCCTTCCTAGACTGTCCGGGTGACAGACGCGTCCGAGACCCCCCGTGGCACCACGCCCGTTCCCAGCGATCCCACGGCCTCCCCCTCCGGAGCACGCGACCCCGGCCCGGTGGCCTTCGTCCTCGGCGGCGGCGGGGTGCGCGGTGCCGTCGAGGTGGGCATGATCCGCGCGCTGCTGGAGGAGGGGATCACCCCGGACCTCGTGGTGGGAACCTCCATCGGCGCGATCAACGGCGCGGTGCTGGCCGCCGACCCCTCGTGGGAGGCGGTGGAGCGGCTGACCCGGACCTGGACCTCCGAGGAGGCCAACACGGTCTTCGGGGAGGCGGTGGGCCGTCAGCTGCACCGCATCGTGACGACCCGCACCCACCTGATCTCGCCCGACCCGCTGCGCCGCCTGCTGGTGAAGATGCTGGGCCCGGATCCCGTGTTCGAGGACCTGGCGGTACCGCTGCGGGTGGTGGCGGCCAGCATCGAACGCGCCGCCGAGCACTGGTTCTCGGAGGGGCCGCTGATCGAGGCCGTGCTGGCCTCCTCGGCCGTCCCGGGGCTGCTGCCGCCGACCCGGATCGACGGTGAGCACTTCATGGACGGCGGGATCGTCAACTCCATCCCGATCGAGGCCGCCGTGCGTGCGGGCGCGCGCACGGTGTACGTGTTGCAGGTGGGACGGGTGGAGGAACCGCTGTCGGTACCGGCAAACCCGGTGGAGACGGCGCGGGTGGCCTTCGAGATCGCACGCCGCCACCGCTTCGCCCGGGACCTGGCGACACTGCCGGAGGACGTCCGGCTGCACGTGCTGCCCAGCGGGGGTTCCTTGGAGGGCGACGACAGGCCGCTGGCGTTCCGGAGGCTGGACACCGTACGGCGTCGGATCGACCGTGCGTACGAGGCGTCCCGGGGATACCTCACCGGGGCCGGGGCGACTTGACCTCAACCATTGTTGAGCGTTCAGGGTGGTGCTATGAGCATGATCGAGATCGGCGCGGTGCTGCCCACCGCCATGGACGAACTGACCGATCCCGGGACCCCGGGAGTCGCCCTGGCCGCCAGGGCGGTCGAGGAGCGCGACCTGGAGTCACTGTGGGTGGCCGACCTGGTCCTGGGTGACGGGACACCCGCCCTGGAACCGACCCTGGCCCTGGCCGCGGCGGCCTCCGTCACCCGGAGGGTCCGGCTGGGCTTCGGGGTCCTGTCCGTACCGCCCAGACCCGCCCCCTGGCTGGCCGCGCAGGTCGCCACGCTCCAACACCTGTCCGCCGACCGGATCATCCTGGGCGTGGGCGTCGGCGGCTTCCCCGACTCACCCCTGTGGCGGGCGCTGGGCGTCCCCTCCACGGGGCGCGGCCGGACCACCGACGCCGTGCTCGACCTCCTGCCGCCACTGGTCACCGGCGAGGAGGTCCGTATCGCGTCGGCCGACACGGCGCTGCGGCTGGCCCCGCCCGCGCCCATGCCGCCGCTCCTCGTGGGCGGCGGCGAGCGGGCCTTCGAGCGGATCCTGCGGCTGGGCGCCGGGTGGTTCCCCTCCCAGCTCTCCCCCGCCGTCCTGGAAGCGGCCGTGGGACGCCTGCGTGGCCGCGCCGAGGAACGGGGGCTCCCCCGTCCACCGGTGACCGTGGGAGGCCACCTCATCCTCGGGGAGGGGCCCTCGGCCCGCGAGGCACACGACACCCTGGTCCGGCAACTCGTCGAGGAGCACGGTGTCCCCGAGGAGGAGGCCGTCCAGGCGCCGATCACGGCGCGGACCCCCGAGGAACTCGCGGAGGTCTACGCGGCGTACGCGGAGGCCGGGGCGGACCGCGTCGTCGCGAGCGCGGACAACGTGGGATGGATGGAGCAGTTGGACTTCGTGGCCGAGGCCCGCGCCCTGCTGCCCGGCTAGACCACGGGTTCCGCCCGGCCTCGGCTAGGTCGTGTTTTTTGGATCATTCCTCCCGCCCGTCGCCCGCCACCACCCTCAACGGACGCCTTCGGCGCTGTGTCCTCGCGTTACCACCAGGCTGCCTCTCACTGCCCCGATGAAGCTCGGACAGCCAACCCCGGGCTGCCTCTCGCTCCACGGCTTGCGAGAGATTGCCTGGAGGCCGCTCGCATCGATGGCGGCTCCGCCGCCACCCGCGAAAGCATCCAAAAAACACTCCCTAGACCGTCACGTGCAGGGCGTAGACGCCCTCGGTGGTGGCCAGGACCACCACCCGGTCCGGGGCGGCGACCAGGTCCTCCAGCTCGCCCGGCCAGGTTCCGGGGATCTCCACGACCGGCTGTCCCGGGCGGTCCAGGTACCGGACGCGCAACCGGTCCAGGTACCAGGAGCCCAGGCCGCCGGGGCGGGCGTCCTCCTCCTGGTAGACGGCGACCGCCTCGCCCTCCCACTCGGCCAGGGAGACCAGCGTGCGCGGCCCGCCCAGCTCAGCGACCAGTTCCAGGTCGGGCAGGGAGTGGATGCGGCCCGCGACCGCCAGCAGGGATCGGCCGCCCACCCGGGCCGCCACGGTCTCCGAGTCGGCGTGGCTCTCCACCTCGCCCAGGTACTCGCCGTCCTCCAGCCGGTACACGCGCTCACGGGGGTGTTCGTAGTCAGCGAGGATGACCGGGTCGAACCCCGGGTCCTGCCCCGGTGCGACCAGGAAGTCACCGGCGAAGGACATCCGCTCCCCCCGGGCCTCGTGGCCGGGCCGGGAGTCGGTGAGGTCGGGGACGGTCGCCCCAGTGAACGGGTCCACCGCCCACCAGCGGGTGCCGCCGTCGCCGTCCTCACCGAAGAGGAGGACCACCGCCTCCTTGTCCAGGACGCGCAGGGCCACGTCGTCGGGCCACAGCTCTCCGGGCTCCGCGAGGTCGGTCTCCAGCAGGGACGTGCCGGTGCTCGGGTCGCGCACCGTCACCGAACGCCGGGAGGCCTGCACCAGGACCGTGCCGGGCCACTCCTGTCCCTCGGGTGACCGCGCCAGGTTGACCGGCCCCTGCGCCTCGAAGGCGGTGCCCAGGGGACGCAGTGAGCGGGTGTCGAAGGCCCGCGCCTCGTACCGCGACTTCCTGGGGTCGGGGTTGGGGTCGACGTCGCCGTGGACGAGGACCGTCCGCTCCGCCAGGAACAGGCGGGGAAACCTCAGCCCCCTGCGCCACAGCCGTTCCGCGCGCACGCCTGAACCTCCCCCAGTTCTGTCTTACGTATCCGCTCGCCACAAAAACCGTAGCGGGTGCCAGATCGGACCGCCCCCTGATCGGGGAGGCCGTAGGTGGATCAGCACTGATGGTTCCACACCAGCCCCGGTGAATATCCGGACAGGGCGGTCATGCCCCACTCCAACCCCGGAACGGGCTCGGGCTACGGACAGCCGAAACCCGTCGACCACTTCCGGCGGACCGGCCCGCCGGTGACCGAATCCCAGGACGGCGCCAACGGCGACGGGCCGCCTCCCGCGAAGGGAGGACGGCCCGTGCGCTCTCGGCGGCGTCGCGGTCAGCGCGGCAGGCGCTCGGCCAGCCAGGCCTCGACGTCGGCGGAGGACCTCGGGAGCCCGGCCGACATCACGGTGCGGCCCTCCTCGGTCACCAGGACGTCGTCCTCGATGCGCACGCCGATGCCGCGCAGCTCCTCGGGGACGGTGAGGTCGTCGGGCTGGAAGTACAGGCCCGGCTCCACGGTGAGGACCATGCCCGGCTTCAGGTCGCCGTAGAGGTGGTTCTCCTGGCGGGAGACGGCGCAGTCGTGCACGTCCATGCCGAGCATGTGGCCGGTGCCGTGCAGGGTGTACCGGCGCTGGAGGCCCAGCTCCAGGACGCGGTCCACCGGACCCTCGAGCAGGCCCCACTCGACCAGGCCCTCGGCCAGCGCGCGCTGGGAGGCCTCGTGGAAGGCGGTGAAGGGCCGACCCGGGGCCACGGCCGCGATCCCGGCCTCCTGCGCCTCGTAGACGAGGTCGTAGACCTTGCGCTGGAGGTCGGTGAAGGTGCCCGAGACCGGCATGGTGCGGGTGACGTCGGCGGTGTAGAGGGTGGTGGTCTCCACTCCGGCATCCAGCAGGAGGAGGTCGCCCTCGCGGACCGGGCCGTCGTTGCGGGTCCAGTGCAGGGTGGTGGCGTTGGCTCCGGAGGCGGCGATGGTGCCGTAACCGACGTCGTTGCCCTCCACGCGGGCGCGCAGGAAGAAGGTGCCCTCCACGTAGCGCTCGGAGGTGTCCCTGGCCTGCGGGAGAGCCTTGGCGACGTCGCCGAAGCCGCGCACGGTGGCGTCCACGGCCAGCTGGAGCTGGGCGACCTCCCACTCGTCCTTGACGAGGCGGTGGTCGGCCAGGGCGACGCCGAGGTCCTCGTCCAGCTGCGCGGACTTGGCGCGGGCCTCGTCGTCGGCGTCGGCGCGCAGCTCGTCCACCAGGGCGTCGATCTCGGCGTCGTGGCCGCGCACCACACGGGTGGTGACGGAGGCGTCGGCGCGCAGGGCGGCGGGCAGCAGGCGCACGTCGGCGGTGGCCACGCCCAGCAGGTCGGCGGCCTCACCGAGGCTGTTGCGGCGGCCGGTCCACAGCTCGCCGTAGCCGCCGAGCCAGAACTCGCCGTTGTCGCGGTTGGAGCGCGGCTTGAGGTGGAGGACCACGTCGTGGCCGCCGTCGGCCTTCGGGGTGAACACGAGGCAGTTGCCGTCGGTGGTGTCACCGGTGAGGTAGGCGTAGTCGGTGGCGGCGCGGAAGGGGTACTCGGTGTCGTTGGAGCGGGTCAGGAGCTGACCGGAGGGGATGACCAGCCGGTCGCCGGGGAAGGCGGCACTGAGCGCGGCCCGGCGGCGGGCCGTGTGCTCGGCCTGCTCGACCGGTTCGAGGTCCCGCAGTTCGGTGTCGGCCCAGCCGGTGGTCATCCACGCCGCGAGCTCGTCGGAGACCGACTGCGCCTGGCCGTTCTTGCGCGGCCTGAACACGGGGGCGTCGACCTCGGCCTCGGGACGCTGCTGCTCGCTCACGTTGTGACTCTCCAAGTGTTCGTCGAAAGGGTGCGGGGAGCGGGGACCGCTGGTGGCGGCCTCCTCATCATCGTACGGGGGCGTTCGTACCCTTGTCCGCACGCCGGACATAGCGCTCCCCATAACGTCCGGACCAGCGCCGGCAGGCCCGTGCGTCCGGGGGTCAGGCCAGGTCGTGGGCGAAGGGGATGGCCTTCGGGTAGGGCAGGTCCTCCACGGTGGCGGGGTCCACCCAGCGGTAGCCGATCCGCTCGTACAGGGCGACGGCCTCGGGCTGGGAGGGGCCGGTGAACAGGACGACCCGGGAGTAGCCGAGGTCGCGCGCGGCGCCCTCCAGCGCGTTCATGATCCGTCGGCCCAGACCGCGCCGCCGGTGCCGGGCACTGGTCCACACACGCTTGAACTCGACGGTGTCGGCCTGGCTCGCGCGGTCCCGGCGGTACGGGCGCAGGGCTCCCCCGGCCACGACCTCCCCGTCGAGCTCGGCCAGGACCAGGCAGCCGTGCGGGGCGACGAACTCGGTGACCGGGTAGCGGCTGAGCTCGGTCGCGGCGCCCTCGGCGCCGTAGCGTTCGGTGTACTCCTCCAGGAGTCCGGCGAGCAGCCCCTCCACCCGGGGGTCGTCGTGGGCCACACGCAGCATGCGCACGCCGTCGGTGTCGGCTCCGGTGGCCGTCTCGGTGTTGGTCTCGGTCATGGTTGCTCGGGCGTGCGGGCACCAGCCTCCGGCTGGGCGGGAGACGCCCGCCTCCTTCCTTGTTCGGGCCCACTCGGGGGACGGTTGCGAGGCGGACGGGCACGCACGGCCCCGGAACACCCCGTTTGGGCCCGACCGGCCCTTCCCGGCTAGTGTTCGACCATGTCAGTCAGCGAACGCACCCTACTGGGGCCCGGTCCGAGCAACCCCTACCCGGAGGCGACTCTGGGCCTGGCGGCCCCGCTCCTCGGGCACCTGGACCCCGAGTTCATCACCCTGCTGGAACGCACCTGCGAGCGGCTGCGTTCCCTCTGGGGCACCGAGAACCCGCTCACACTCCCGCTCTCCGGCACCGGCTCCCTCGGGATGGAGACCGCCTTCGCCAACACCGTGCACCCCGGTGACGTCGTGGTCGTGGCGGTGAACGGCCTGTTCGGTGAGCGGATGTGCGAGGTCGCCGGGCGCTACGGCGCCGAGGTGGTCCGGGTCGACCACGAGTGGGGCCGACCCGTGGACGTCCGGCGCGTCCTGGACGCCCACCCCGCCCCGAAGCTGGTGGCGGCCGTGCACGCGGAGACCTCCACCGGCGTGGTCAGCGACATCGGCGCCCTGGGCCGGGCCCTGCGTGAGCGGTCCGACGACACCCTGCTGCTGGCGGACTGCGTCACCTCGCTGGGCGGCATGCCGATGTCCCTGGACGAGTGGCGGGTGGACATCGCCTACTCCGGCACCCAGAAGTGCCTGGGCGTGGCTCCGGGGCTGGCGCCCTTCACCTTCTCCGAGCGGGCCTGGGAGCGCAGGGTGCAGGCCCCGCCCGTGTGGTACGTGGACCTCGGCCTGCTCGGCGCGTACGTGCGCGGCGGCCCGGGCGGGCGCGCCTACCACCACACCGCCCCGACCGCGATGGTCGCCTCCCTGGACGCCGCGCTCGCGCGGATCGAGGAGGAGGGCGTGGACTCCGTCTCCGCCCGCCACGAGGCGGCTGGTGCGCGCCTGCGCGAGGGCCTGCAGGAGATGGGCCTGGAGCTGTTCGCCGCCGAGGGCCACCGGCTGTCGCAGCTGACCTCGGTGCGCGTTCCCGACGGGGTGGACTCGGGCAAGGTCCGTGAGCGGCTGCTGCGCGACTACGGCCTGGAGATCGGCGCCGGTGTGGGCCCCCACGCGGCGACGGTGTGGCGGATCGGTCTGATGGGCCACAACGCCCGTCTGGACCGCGCCGAGCTGGCCCTGAGCGCCCTGCGGCGCGTCCTGGAGCGCTGACCCCGGGTACGGGTCCCGACGCGGGGGTCGGCGTGTTCGTCCGACCTACTCGGCGTTGGGCCCGTACCTGTTGTCGTGGTCGCGCGGGTCGTCCGGGTCGGAGATGCTCCCGAGCGTCACCGCGACGGGCGGCAGCACCATGGCGACCAGGCACATCGCCACCGCCCAGCCCGTGCCGAACACGTAGTACACGGGGGTGGCGCCGACGAACAGCACCAGGCACGTCCCCATGACGAGCGCGTACCGGATCTTCCTGCGTTTGACCATGTCACCTCCGGTGGACCGATGGTGAGGTCGCCCCCTCAGTCCACGTTAGCCCGCGGTGTCGGGGAGGGTCGAGGCCCGGTTCCGGGGACGGTGCCCCGGAGCGGCCGGGGGTCGGCGGTGCGGCGCGCCGCGCGCAGGCCGTCCTCCACCCGGTACCCGGCCGCGAGGAGCCGCCGTCTGGCCTCGTTCGCGCTGCGCACGGTGGCCTCGTCGAAGATCCGGTCGTAGTGGCGCTCGGGCACCCGGTTGAGCCCCGAGCGCAGCGCCCGCAGGCCCACGGTGGCCGCCGTGTCCGCCCCGGGGACCTCCGGAAGCGTCCCGTAGGCCCTGCGCGCCCACCGGGGCAGGGTGGCGTACGACAGGGCGCCGACCGGGAACCAGAGGGGCCTGAGCGGCGTGAGCCAGGCGAGCCGTTCGGGGAGGCTGGGCCACAGCAGGAACCGCACCGCCCGCCGGGCCTCGGGGGTCACGCGCAGGCTGGGCCGGACCGCCGCCAGGTAGCGGCGCATGGCGGCGACGTCGCGGGGGACGTCTCCGGGTGAGAGGCCGACCAGGGTGGCGGTGTGCGCCTGTTCGTCGAGGTAGCGGTCGCGGTCGGCGGCGCTCAGTTCCACCCCGGCACGGTGGCAGGTCTCCAGGTAGGAGCTGACCTCGGCGCAGTGCACCCACACGAGCAGGTCGTGCTGGTCGACACGGTGGAGTCGGCCGCTGACGGGGTCGGTGAAGCCCAGCGCGCGGTGGACGCGGCGCACGTGCCGCCCGAGGGCCTCGGCCTCGGCCAGGCTGCCGTAGGTGGTGACCGCCACGAAGTGCGCGGTGCGCATCAGGCGCCCGGTGGGGTCGGAGCGGAAGTCGGAGCGCTGCCAGACCCCCTGCATGGCGATCGGGTGCAGCGCCTGGAGCATGAGCGCGCGCACGCCCGCCACCCACATGGAGCGGTCCAGGTGCACCCTCCAGGTGACGCTCTCGGGAGCGGCGACCGTGGGCCTCATCCTGCCTCCTTCGGGGGGTACGGTGCGCTCCCCTCCGCGCCACCGGTCGATCCCCCTCCCCGGCCCGGGCAAACCCAGGCCTGACCCGGGATTGGTCGAACCGGGAGCTGGGGGGCGAGGAGAGTGGAGGGAGAGGCACCCGTGAGTCCGACGTGCCTACTGAAGTTCCCAGCGGAAAGGGGCCCGCACCATGTCTGTCAACACCAGCGGCACGGAATTCGACATCGACGTGTTCCGGCGCGCCGTCGAGGACGGTGACACCGACACCCTCGTAGGCCAGTTCGCGGAGGACGCGGACATGGAGACCGTCGACCGCCGCACCCCGCCCAGCGCACCCACCGTCCTGCACGGACGCGCGTCGATCGAGGAGCAGATCCGACAGGTCTACTCGATGGACCTGGACCACGAGGTCCTGGAGTGCGTGACGGACGGCGACCACGCCGCCTACACGGAACTGTGCACCTACCCGGACGGCCTCGCCGTCAGGAGCATCTCCATGCTGGACCTGGAGGACGGCCGGATCGTCCACCAGTCCATGGTGCAGGCCTGGGACGAGGAGTCCCCGGGCGCCGTGCGGATCGGTGACTTCGACGCCTCCGACGAACGCATGGAGTTCGACCACGGGCACGCCGAGTCCGTGCACCTGGGCGGCCAGAGCCTCAACCGCCTCACCCTGGAACCGGGGTGGCGCTGGAGCGAGCACATCGGCCCCGCCGCGGGCACGGACCTGTGCATGGCCACCCACTCGCTCACCCTGCTGAGCGGAACCATGCGGTTCCGCACCTCCGACGGCTCCGAAAGCGAGCTTCGGGCGGGCCAGGTGGCGTTCGTACCGCCCGGTCACGACGCCTGGGTCGTGGGCGACGAGACCGTGGTCGTCGTGGACCGGTCCATGGACGGTTGAGCGACCGCCTCCGGGTTCAGTCGGCCTGCGCGCGAAGGAAGGCCAGGACCGCCTGGACCCGGCGGTGCACGTCGTCGTCGGGCGGCAGGTCGAGCTTGGCGAGGATGTTGCCCACGTGCTTGCCGACCGCCGCGTCGCTCACGACGAGCTTGCGGGCGATGGCCCCGTTCGAGTGCCCCTCGGCCATCAGCTCCAGCACCTGCCGCTCCCGGGCGGTCAGGCGTTCCAGCGGGTCGGAACTGCGGCGCAGCAGCTGCCGGACCACCTCGGGGTCCACGAAGGTGGCGCCCTCCACGACCCTGCGCAGGACCGAGGCGAACTCGCGGACGTCCCCCACCCGCTGCTTGAGCAGGTAGCCCACGCCCTTGCCGTCGCCGGAGTCGAGCAGGTCGGTGGCGTAGCTGAGCTCCACGTACTGGCTGAGTGCCACCACCGCCAGCCCCGGGTCGACCTTGCGCAGCCGCACGGCGGCGCGCAGGCCCTCGTCGGTGAAGTCGGGGGGCATGCGGATGTCGGTGACGACCAGTCGGGGCCGGTGTTCGGTGACCGCCTCGACCAGGGCGTCGCCGTCCTCGACCGCCGCCACCACGGGGAAGCCGAAGCGCTCCAGGACGCCCACCAGGCCCTCCCGCAGGAGCACGCCGTCCTCCGCGAGCACGGTGGGTACGGGGGTCACGGCGTCGGGTTCGCGGGGATCGGACCGCACGGCAGCTCCACTCGGATTCGGGTCGGCCCGCCTTCGGGGCTCGTGAGTCCCATTGTCCCGCCCATGACGGCGACCCGGTCACCGAGTCCGGTCAGCCCGCTGCCGTGGGCGGCGTCGGCCCCGCCGACGCCGTCGTCGGTGACCTCCACAGTGAGGACGGCGGTTCCGTCCCCCCGTGCAGTGCCGGGGGCTCCGGCCGTCGCGGCCCTGGGGTCTCCGGGTGCCAGGTGGGCGCGCACGGTCACGGCGTCGGCCCGGGCGTGCTTGTAGACGTTGGTCAGTGCCTCCGCGACGACGAAGTAGGCGGTGCCCTCCACGTGCGGGGGCAACCGGTGCGGGATCGCGGTCTCCACGGTGACGGGGACCGGGCAGTGGTCGGCCAGTTCCTGGAGGGCGTCGCGCAGTCCCCGGTCGGTGAGCACGCGCGGGTGGATGCCGCGCACCAGTTCGCGGAGCTCGGTGATGAGGTCGTCGACCTTGGTCTGTGCGGCCGCCACACGGAGATCGGCCGGGGAGCCCTCGTCCAGGTCCACGCGGGCCATGCCCAGGTCCATGCTGAGCGCCACGAGACGCTGCTGGGCGCCGTCGTGCAGGTCGCGTTCGATCCGGCGGCGCTCGTACTCGAAGGCGTTGACCAGACGGGCGCGGGACTCGGTGACCTGGTCGAGTTCGGCGCGGAGCACCTCCTTGGGCGGTCCGACCAGCAGGGCCCGGGCGATCACTCCGTGGCCGTAGGACATGAGCCCGCAGGCGTAGAGGAGGAGGGCGGCGGTGAACGGGGCGGCGAAGGCGTAGGGAAGGGCCTCGGACGGCGTGGTGAGGGTGGTCCAGCCGAGGGCGATGGGGCCCTCGTTCTCGTCGAGCAGCAGGACGGGGCCCGCCGCCAGGACCGCGGTGACCACCGACAGCGTGAAGGTCACCAGCAGGGTCAGGCCGAAGACCGGGAACATGACGGCGGCGTAGGCGACCTCGCGCCAGGTGGCGGCCTCGGAGTAGCGGGTGCGCACCCAGCCCCACAACCCCGCCGGAGGGGGCCGGTGCCCGCTGCGGTTCTCCTCCGGCATCACCAGGTACAGGCGCCGACGCTCCAGGGCCCCCAGGGGGATGGCCACCAGCGGCGCGAAGCAGAGCACCGTGAGCAGCCCGAACAGGAACCACGACGCCTGCCCGCCGGCGTCGTGGCCGTTCCCCAGCCGCGCCACGAACACGGCCCAGGGCGCGTACACGGGCATCGCCGCGACGACCAGCGTTCCCCCGACGACCAGGGTGGTGAGCGAGTAGGCCAGGGACCGCCACGGCCAGGCCGAGAGCAGGTACCGGGGGCTGGCGAGCCACTGGAGCAGCGTACTCGGCCCTCTGCGACGGACGTTCGGGGAGATCATGCCCCCAACGCTAGGGCGCGGCGCGGGGCGGGGACATCCGCCGGGCCCACCGGTTCGGGGTAGGGACGGCACTACCGGTGAACTGGGGCTGGACCGACGCGCGCCCGGCCCGTCCGGGGGCGATAGGGTGGGACGACGTGAGCGCGAAACCTGTGATCCCCGATGTCCTGGCCGCCCGCTACGCGTCCGCGGAGCTGACCCGGCTGTGGTCCCCTGAGTACAAGGTGGTCGCCGAGAGGCGGCTGTGGCTGGCCGTGCTCCGTGCCCAGGCGCGTCTGGGCGTGGACGTCCCGGCCGGAGTGGTGGAGGACTACGAGAAGGTCCTCGAACAGGTCGACCTGGCCTCCATCGCCGCGCGCGAGCGGGTCACCCGGCACGACGTGAAGGCCCGGATCGAGGAGTTCAACGCCCTCGCCGGTCACGAGCACGTCCACAAGGGCATGACCTCGCGCGACCTCACCGAGAACGTCGAGCAGCTCCAGGTCCGCGACAGCCTGCTGCTGGTGCGCGACCGCGTGGTGGCGCTGCTGGCCCGGCTCGGCCGGCTCTCCGCCGAGTACGGCGAGACGGTCATGGCGGGCCGTTCCCACAACGTGGCCGCGCAGGCCACCACTCTGGGCAAGCGGTTCGCGTCGATCGCGGACGAGGTGCTGGTGGCCCTCGGGCGCCTGGACGAACTGATCGCCCGGTACCCGCTGCGCGGGATCAAGGGCCCGGTGGGCACCGCCCAGGACATGCTGGACCTGCTCGGCGGCGACCGTGCGGCGCTGGACGCGCTGGAGGACGAGGTCGCCTCCCACCTGGGCTTCGAGCACCGGTTCACCAGTGTGGGCCAGGTGTACCCGCGTTCGCTGGACTTCGAGGTGCTGACCTCGCTGGTGCAGCTGGCCGCCGGTCCGTCCTCGCTGGCCAGGACGATCCGTCTGATGGCCGGGCACGAACTGGTCACCGAGGGCTTCGCCGAGGGCCAGGTGGGCTCGTCCGCGATGCCGCACAAGATGAACACGCGTTCGTGCGAGCGGGTCAACGGCCTCACCGTGATCCTGCGCGGGTACGCGTCGATGACCGGTGAGCTGGCGGGCGACCAGTGGAACGAGGGCGACGTGTCGTGCTCGGTGGTGCGCCGGGTCGCGCTGCCGGACGCGTTCTTCGCCTTCGACGGGCTGGTCGAGACCATGCTGACGGTGCTGGACGAGTTCGGTGCCTTCCCCGCCGTGGTCTCCGCGGAACTGGACCGCTACCTGCCGTTCCTGGCCACCACCAAGATGCTGATGGCGGCGGTGCGCGCCGGGGTGGGCCGCGAGACCGCGCACGAGCTCATCAAGGAGCACGCGGTGGGCTCGGCTCTGGCCATGCGGCAGGAGGGCGTGGGCAACCAGCTGCTGGACCGGCTGGCCGCCGACGAGCGCTTCCCGCTGGACCGCGCCGCCCTGGACGCGCTGCTGGCCGACCGGATCACCTTCACGGGGGCCGCCGCCGACCAGGTGGCCGCCGTGGTGGCGCGGATCGAGGAGATCACCTCCGCCCGTCCGGAGGCCGCCGCCTACACGCCCGGTTCGATCCTGTAGGTCCGTACTCCGTCGGGGCTCGGGTGGCGCGTGGCGCCCCCGGGCCCCTTCGTGGTTCCAGGGCCGTCGCGGGCGTCAGGCGGGTTCGGGCCCGGCGTCCACCGCCGTGGGGAGTTCGGCGCTCAGTCGCCACCCGCCGTCCGTGGTCACCTCGGAGGTGAGTCGGCCCTCCAGCGCGCCCACCCGCTCCCGTAGCCCGGACAGCCCGTACCCGCTCGCGGGCGGCGGCACGAGGTCGCTCGGCGGTTCCGCGTTGGTGACCTCCACGGTCAGGGTGTCCGCGCCCAGCTGGAGGGTGACGGTCACGTCGGCCCCGGGCGCGTGCTTGGCGGCGTTGGTCACGCCCTCCTTCACCACCTGGAAGGCGGCGCGCTGGACGGCGAGCGGGAGGTCGTCCACCCCCGGGAGCCCGTCCCGGAGTTCGACGGCCATCCCCGCCTCGCGCCACTCGTCGAGCAGTTCCCGTACCCGTTCCAGGGTGGGCTGCGGCTGCGCGGGTGCGGGCCCGGAGGGCTGTTCTCGCAGCACACCGAGGATGTCGCGCAGCTCCCCCAGGGCCTGGCGTCCCGTCCCCCGGATGAGCCCGGCGGTCTCCAGGGCCCGGGGATCGCTGGTGGAGACCTCCAGACCTCCCGCGTGCAGGACGATGAGGCTGACCCGGTGGGCGACGACGTCGTGCATCTCGCGGGCGATCCGGTTGCGTTCGGCGCTCACCGCGCGCTCCGCGAGCAGGTGCCGCTCCCGGTCGAGCCGTGCGGCCCGCTCCCTGAGCCCGTCCACCAGCTCGCGGCGGGTGCCCACGTACAGCCCGAGTGCCAGGAGCAGCAGCACGGCCATCACGCCCATGAACACGATGTCGGGGGCGTTCCGGAAGGCCAGCACGATCCCGGCGGTGTAGGCCAGGGACCACGCCACCGGGGAGACCGGCCCCCTGGCGTGGACGGCGTGGGAGTAGACCGCCACGAGCACCGGGATGACGTTGCCGAACCCCACGAGCAGCAGGAGCGCCGACCCCAGCAGCCACAGGGGCCGGGTACGCCGTACCAGCATGGTCGCCGTCACGCCCAGCACGGGGAGCCCGTAGTACAGCAGCCCCGGCAGCTCGGGCCCGTAGCGGGCGGATTCGGCCTCGAAGAACTCCCCCGTCCAGGCTCCGGCCAGGCCCCAGCCGTCCATGGACTGGATCTGGAACTGGAGGGTCAGGAGCACGGTCCCCAGCGCGTACAGCCAGTCGGCGACGGTCCAGCGCCACTCGCGTCGGCGGAGGGGGTCCAGGCCGCGCCATCGGGCGAGGCAGCGGCTGGGGTGAGGGATCCGGGTGCGCATGTGGGCTGAGTGTAGGACGCCTGCCCCCGTGTCCGGACCGTGGGACGGTTCCCCTCGGCGCGTGCCCCCCACGAAAGTGGGGGGCGGGACCGACCATGGACACGCGGTGGTGGTCTCCGCCCGGTACTTCGGAGACACCGAGGTTCCGCCTCCAGACTCATGCCCGGAGGCGGTGGCCGACCGTAGCATGACGGCGACTCCGCGAGACCGGGGCGTGCGGCACTCCCTCCGCGCCCCTCGCGGAGGCCCACCACCCACCCCCACGAGCGGAGACCCCCGTGCCCCTTGGACGAAGTACGACCCTGACCGCCCTGTCGGGACTGCTGCTCACGACCGGAGCGGTCCCGGCCGGTGCGGTGCCCGCCCCGGAACCGGACTGGCGGCTCTGTTCGGAGGTGGCCGCCGGTTGGGACGAGGACGACGAACGCACACTCTGCGGGACCGTGACCGTGCCCCTCGACCACGACGACCCCGAAGGCCGCACCATCGAGATCGCTGTCACCCGGATCCCCGCCGCCGGGGAGAACACCTATCCGGTGCTGTTCAACCCCGGAGGGCCGGGACAGCAGGGTGTGACCATGCCCGGGCGCATCCTCGACAGTGAGGCGGGGGACCTGGGCCTGAGGCACGACCTCATCGGATTCGACACGCGCGGCGTCGGCCACAGCGCGGCGCTGGAGTGCGACGACGACTACGCCGCGATCGATCCCTCGCCCGAGCAGGACGCGGAGGAGCGGGCGCGCGCACTCGCCGAGGAGCACGCCCGGATCAACGCGGAGTGCCACGCCAACGACCCGGAACTGGTCGAGTCCCTGACCGTGGAGAACGTGGCCCGGGACATGGAACTGATCCGGCGGGCGCTGGGCGCGGAGAGCATCGGCTACTACGGGGTCTCGTGGGGCACCCTGCTGGGCTCGACCTACCGATCCCTGTTCGACGACCGGGTGGAGGCCATGCTCCTGGACTCGGTGGTGTCCCCGGACACCAGCGTGTCCCGGCTGGAGGAGGGCCAGGCGGAGGCGGGTGAGGAGGTCTTCCACCGGTTCACCGACTGGGTGGCCGAGCACGACGCGGAGTACGGCCTCGGCACGGAGGGCGGCGCGGTGCGGGAACGGGTGCTGGAGCTCCGCGACGAGCTGGCGGAGGACCCCCGGACCGCACCCGACGGAACGGTGGTGAACGACGACACCGTGACGGCGCTGCTGCCCACGCCCGAGCGCGAGTGGCCCGACAACGCGGCCGCCCTGGTGTCCCTGCTGGACGGGGGTGTCCCCGAACTGGGGCAGCCCCGCGCCGAGGGGTTCGGGTGGGACACCGAGACCGACGGGGGCACCTTCTTCGCCCAGATGGCGCTGCTGTGCAACGACTCCGAGAGCCCGCGCGACTTCGACCGGGTGTGGCAGAACCGGACCGAACGGGCCGAGCGGCTGCCCGCCATGGGCACCCTGGGCTTCTACGAGCACCTGTGCGTGGGCTGGCCCACGGCGGGCCGGGCGCCGGAGCTGAGCCAGGGGGAGAGCCCGCTCCAGCTGGTCGGCCACACCCGTGAGATGGTCACCCCCCACCGCTGGGCCCTGGACATGCGCGAGGTCGTCGGCGGCCGGGTGCTGAGCGTGGAGGACGACGGCCACGGCACACTGTCCGACCTGCCGTGCGCGGAGACGGCGGTGGAGTTCTTCGAGAGCCGTGAGGCGGTCACCGACACCTGCGCGGGCACCGCTCCGCCCACCCCCTAGGCACGGCCGGTGTGCCCTCCCGTTTCTCGGGGAGGGCAGGCCGGTGTCCGGCGTCAGTCGGCGCCCAGGTCGCGCAGCGCGCGTTGCCAGCGGCGTCGGCGTTCGTCGAGGGGCATCTCCCACCAGGGGGTGCCCCTCTCCCCCAGCCCCTCCTTGGCGCGCCGCACGTTCGCCCTGGCCTGCCCCTCGGCCTCGGCGTCACCGGTGCGCAGGGCGGCGGCCACGCCCCGGCGGGCCTCCATGAGGAGGTCGACCAGGCGCTGGCGCACCGGCTCCGGAAGCTCCGGGTCGCTGGCCCGCCACCTTCGGCCCCTGACGACGACGTGGCGTCCGTCGGGGGTGGGTTCGGCGTCCGACATGCCAGGAACCTGCCCCCGACCGGCAGCCACCAACCGGAGGACTTCCCGGCCCATCGGTATGACGCAGTTCACTCGGGCTTACACTGGGTCTGAAAGTTAACACCTATTACGGTTGAGGGCGTCGGCATGCGCGACATGCCGGACGCACGAGCGTTGGCGCCCTCGACCCCCGGAGCTCCCCATGACCGACCCCACCTCGTTCGGCACCGCCCTGACCACGCTGGCGGTCATCGCGGCGATGGTGATCGCCTTCGGCCTGGCCGTCCTGTCCGACATGGCCATGCGCCGACGCGAGGACCGCGCGGCCTCCGCCGACCGGCGCACCACCGACGGCTGACCCGTTCCCGGACACCTTCGAGGTCGAGCTCTTCGTGGTCTCCGCCGACCTGCCCCCCGGGGAGATCGGTGACTTCAGCCCGACACCCGCGCCGATCCAGGGTGTGTACCCGTTGGCGCTCCGCCTGAGGCCAGGGCCAGGTGAGAGGCCCTGCGGCGCGGGCCTCTCACTTCGGCCCCTCCCCGCCTCCGCACGGCTAGGGTGACCACGCGTCCACCGTTCACCGACGCGCCCGCCCATGGAACATCCCCACGGCAGGAGTCCCCGTGCGCTTCTCAGGTCCGATCCCGCAGCGTGTGGTCCGGCCCGTCAACCGGTGTGTGATGGCGCTGCGCGCCTCACCCCGCTGGGGTCGGCCGCTGCGTCGACGCCTGACGGTGGTCACCTACACCGGCCGGAGGTCGGGGCGCGCGTTCTCCACCCCGGTCGCCTACCGGCTCAGCGGTTCGACGGTGACCATCGGCGTCGCCCTGCCCGAACGCAAGCGGTGGTGGCGCAACTTCACCGGCGAGGGCGGCCCCCTCTCCCTGGAGCTGCCCGACGGGGTGCGGTCCGGGCACGCCGTGGCCAGCACTGACCGGCGGGGCGGGGTCACCGTCACCGTGCGTCTGGACGACTGAGCCCCGTCAGTCCACCGAGGTCAGCCGTGTGAACAGGGCCGGGTCGACGTTGCCGCCCGAGACCACCGCGACCGTGGCCTCCGGTCGCCCCGGCACCGTCTCCACCTTCCCCGCCAGTACCGCCGCCGTGGCCAGCGCCCCGCTGGGTTCGGAGACCAGCCGGGCCCCGTGGGCGAGCTCGGACACGGCCCGGGCGATCTCCGCCTCGGAGACCGTGACGATCTCGTCCAACCGGGCCGACAGGTGCGCGAAGGTGCGTTCGGACAGGCAGACGCGCACCCCGTCGGCCATGGTCCGGTGCGTGCGCTCCGGTTCCCAGGTGACCAGGCGCCCCTCACGCAGACTCTCGGCGGCGTCGGCGGCCAGCTCGGGCTCCACGCCGACCACGCGCACCCGGGGGTGCACCGTCGAGGCGACCGTGGCCACGCCGGAGGCCAGACCTCCCCCACCGACCGGCACCACGATGGTGGTGACCTCGGGCGACTGTTCCAGGATCTCCAGACCCACGGTGCCCTGACCGGCGATCACCCGGGGGTCGTCGAAGGGCGGGATCAACGCGCGGAGCTCGCGGTCGCGAAGCTCGGTGGCGGTCGCCAGGCGTTCGGCGGGCGGCACGGTCACCACACGCGCACCGTAGCCGCGGATCCGGTCCACCTTGACCGCCGGGGCGCCCTCCGGCACCACGACGGTGCAGGGCACCCCCTGGCGGGCGGACGCGAGGGCCAGCGCGAGGCCGTGGTTGCCCGAGGAGTGCGTGACCACCCCGCGTTCGCGCTGGACCGGGGTGAGCTGGGCGACGGCATTGGTGGCGCCGCGCAGTTTGAAGGCGCCGGTGGGTTGCAGGCTCTCCGGTTTGAGAAGGAGGTCCGTCCCGTGGGGGCCCGCGGTGAGGGGGGTGCGCACCACGTGGCCCTGGATCCGGGTGGCTGCGGCGCGGACGTCGTCGGCGGTGACCAGTTCCATCCGGAGGGTATGCCCGCCCCCACCACCGGCACACGGGATAATCGGCCGTGATGCGTACCGAATACACCCCCGTCGCCCTGCCCGGCCGGGACTTCTACAAGCTGATGTCGTCGGTGGTCCTCCCGCGCCCGATCGCGTGGGTCTCCACCACCTCCGAGTCCGGCGTGGACAACCTGGCGCCGCACTCCTTCTTCACGATCTCCTGCACGGAACCGCCGATCGTGCAGTTCACCTCGGTGGGGCGCAAGGACTCCCTGCGCAACGCCGAGGCCACCGGTGAGTTCGTGGTCAACCTGGCCACCGAACCGCTCCAGGACCTGGTCAACGCGACCGCGACGGACTACCCGCCGCACCTGAGCGAGTTCGACGAGCTGGGCGTCGAGCGGGAGGCGAGCACGACGGTGCGGCCGCCCCGGGTGGCGGCGTCGCCGGTGGCGCTGGAGTGCGCCCTGCACTCCACGCTGCGTCTGGGCGACTCCACCGTGGTGTTCGGCCGGGTCCAGAACGTGGCCGTGGACGAGTCCGTCCTGGTGGACGGCCTTCCCGAGGTCACCCTGCTGCGTCCGATGGCGCGGCTGGGGCGCAACGAGTGGTCCACCCTGGGCGAGGTGCGGGCCGTCGACCGCATCCCCTACACGCCCTGAGCAACCGGTGGAGCGAAGTCGAGCAGTTGTCCGCGGGGGCGAACACGCACCTCTCCCTCAGGCCTCACCTCACGAATACCTGACAGACGAAGGAACGCCCATGCTTCTGCCCGCACTGGTGGCTCTCTCCCACGGGGAACTGACGGACGAACGGCTGAACCAACTGCACGACATGCTCCAGCTCCAGCGGGGAACGGCCCGAACCGAGGGCCACGGCGCCGCGGCCAGTATCGCCCACCGCCGGTTCACCGACGAGACGGGGAACCAGCTGGTCCTTGACCTGGGCCGACTGGATGACGACGGGTGGATCTTCGCCCTGTACTTCGACGACGGGCGGCCCTCACCCGCCACTGTGGAGGCGCACCGCGCCCTGTTCCGCGGGTTGACGGAGTGGTTCGGGCTGGAGTTGGTCGAGATCACTCCGGCGGCGACTGCGGACGAGGTCCACGTCATGTCGGTCCCGCCCGTGGCCCTGGCCGAGGACGGCGTGGGTGTGACCTGGGACTTCTCCTACGACCGCCTGGAGCAGCTCTGGTCCCACGTGGGGCTGGGCCGGGACGCTCCGCGTGAGGTCAAGGAGGTGAGGCTACGCGCCCTGATGACTCTCCCGATCTGGGCGGTCGCCCCCGAACCACTCCGTGGCGAGGCCGAGCGGTTCCTCCGCGAGGGCTGACGACCCACCCCGCCCAGGGAGCCGGTCAGACGGTGAGGTCGGCCTCGGGGGCGGGCAGGGTGGGGAGGAACGGGGCCACGGGCGCGGGGTCGCCGCCGGTCCAGTCCATGGCCAGGATCTGCCGGACGCTGCGCCGTCCGGTGACCGCCCGGGCCAGCTCGTAGGCCGTGCCGCGCAGGGTGAGACCCGGGTCCGCTCCGAGGCTCCACTCCTGACCGGTGTCGGTGGCGAGCACGAGCACGCCGGGGCCGTCGGCCGACCAGGCCTTCGCCAGCCCGCCCAGCGGGAAGTCCGCGAGCTGGTCGGCGTCCTCGGTCCGGGCGGCCAGCCCCAGGGCTCCCCGCACGTCGTTCTCGTGGTGCCACAGGTCCAGGGCGAGCAGGCCGTAGCGCCTGCGCGTCTGGGTCCGAAGCAGCTCCAACAGGGCGGGGGCGCCCTCGCGCCACTGGTCGGTGATGGCGCCGATGTCCAGGTGGGCGCGGTCCGCGACCTGGCGCGCCGTGACCTCGTCACCGACCGGCGGGGTGACGGCACCGCTCACCACGTCCGCGCCGAGCCCGGTGACGTGGGCGTACACCTGCTGGACGGTCCAGTCCGGGCAGGCGGGCACGACGGTGGCGAGCTGCTCCCGGTCGAGGGTGGGGGCCAGGTCGAGGAGGCGGTCCTGGCAGTTCTGGTAGATGCGCGCGGAGTCCATCGACCCAGGTTACCTAACAGCGTTAGGAACGGGGAGGCGGGCCCGGCACCGGACCCGCCTCCCCTGGTCGTCACCCGAAGACGACGTCGGAGCAGTTGTAGAAGGCCTCGGGACTGTCGGAGCGTTCCCAGACCGAGTAGACGACGTGGCGCCCCTCGCGGTCGGGGAGGTCCACGTCCCAGTAGTACTCGGCGCCCGCCTCTCCCCCGCTGCGCAGCGGGGGGTCGACGACCTCGTCGACCAGCTCAAGGTCGTCCCAGGTCAACGGGGAGTTCGGGTCCCAGTCGTCCACCGTGACGTAGGTGAAGAAGGTCCCCGGGTGGGGAGCCCACGCGTTGTGGTGGAACTCCACCGTCGTGTTCGGCTGCAACGGGGTGGACGGCCAGTCGGTACGGGCCGCGTTGAAGGCGGCGAACTGCTCGGTCGGACCGCACAGCTCCCCGTCGGCCACGAACTCCCGGTGCTGACCGTCGGAGTCGCTGATCAGGTTGCCGAACCAGTTCCAGAAGGCGTAGTCGCCGCCCTCGTCGAGGGCGTCGGCGCAGGCGGCGTTGACGGGCTGGAGGGCGCCCCCGGAGCTGCCGCCGGTGGCGTCCTGGAAACAGGCGTAGGTCCGTGAGGCGGGATAGGTGAAGGCACCGTGGGCCTCGGCCGGGCTGGGCGCGGCGACGACGGCGTAGCCGACGGCCAGGCCTCCGAGCGCCAGGGTGGTGGTGATGGTGTGACGTGATCGCACAGGTCTCTCCTCCTGTGTTGGGGGGAACCCGACCGCGCGCGGTACGCGGCCGGGGCTCTTACGTACGTGCGCGTGATCCGGGTTCCGCGCCGTACACGGGGGCCCGGAGCGAGGTCTCGACGATGCCGTCGGGCCCGTGGAAGATCCGGTCACCCCAGGGGGTCAGGGAGTCGACGTCGAAGTCCTCGACCATGTCCAGGTAGGCGACCTCGTCGCCGTTGCCGCTCCAGGACCAGCCGACGTATCCGAGGCCGAGGCGTTCGGTGTGGCGCATGATCGCGTCCTCGTCCGGGTCGCCGTCACTGTGGTCGAACCCGAACTCACCGACGATGAGGGGCAGACCGCGGTCGGTGAAGGACTCCAGGTAGTCGACGATCACCGACTCCTGTTCGTAGACGCCGTACATGTGGATGGAGAACACGGTGTTGGCGTGGGGGTCGGAGTCGAAGACGCCCTGGGCGCCGTCGCGCATGGTGTGCGTCCAGTCCTGCCCCCAGTTGGGGGCGTCGACGACCAGCGTGTGCTCGAGGCCCGCCGCGCGCAGGCGCTGGATCGCCTCCGAGGTCGCGGAGGCCCAGGACGCGTTGGTCGCCTCGTCGTTGCCGAAGGGTTCGTTGGCGATGTTGACCAGGACGTGGTCCTCCTCCCCCGCGATCGCGTCCTGGATCCGGAGCCAGTAGTCGACGGCCTGGTCCAGTGTCGCGGCCTCGGGGTCCTCCCCGTAGCCGGTGGTGTCGTGCACCTCCAACATGCAGATGAGTCGGTTCTCCTTGCAGTCGTCGACGATCGCGGCGACGTCCTCGGCGTCGTTCTCCTGCCAGCGGTCGCCGCTGCTGAGGACCACGCGGACGGTGTTGGCGCCCAGCGAACCGATGTCGGCGAGGGCTCCGGTCTGGTGGGTGTACCAGGCGTGCGGGTGGCTGACCCCGCGGATGACGAAGTCGTTCCCGGCCGCGTCGACGAGGCGTCCGTCGCTGACGCGGAACCCGGTGTCGGCGTGGGCGGGGATCGTGTGGACGAACAGCGCGGCCGCGAGCGCGAGGACCGCGGCGAGGGCGAGTGTCAGGCGTTGCTTCACGAGGGCTCCGTTCGGGAGGGGTGGCCCTGCCGGGCGCCCGCCGCCGGGGGGTCGCGGCGGGCGCCCGGTCACCGGGGCCTCCTACTGGACGGGCGGGTACGCGTTGGCCAGCAGCTCCTGGAACTGCGCGGAGAACCAGTGGCCGGAGACGGGCGCGTCGGGCAGAGCGCCGCTCATGTTGTGGCCGTTGCGCGGGTTCCCCTCATAGGTGGGGTCGCACATCCGGTCGAACCCCTTGCCCTCGTCGTTGGGGATCTCGGTGCTGGAGCCGTCCGACTCACCCGGGGGCTTCATCCACACGTAGGCGTCGATCCCCGGCTCGGGCGCGGTGGTGGGCCGCTCGCCGAGCCCGGCACCGGACTGGTTGCACCAGTTCCCGGACTGGATGCGGCGGTCGAAGCGGCCGCCGTCGACGTAGGCGTTCACGTCGGTGGTGGGTCCGGCGCTGGTGGGCCGGTCCGCGCCGCCCCAGCCGTTGCGGGAGGTGTCGATGAGCATCCCGATGCCGGGGTCGAACCCCTGGGAGACCAGCTCGGCGCGCAGGGCCTGGGCGAAGGAGAGCTCGTCGACGTAGTTGTTCCAGTCCACCCAGGTGGACTGGCGCACCGGCGTGCCGTTGACGGTCTCACCGATCGCGAAGTGCTCCTCCTTCAGGGCCGAGTAGTTGGCGGTGTTGGCGATGAAGCCGTGCACGTCGTCGGGGGTGGCCCCGTTGGCGTTGGCGGCCTCGTGGAACAGGGCCGCGGAGGGTGCGAAGTTGTCCTCCCAGCCGATCCAGCCGTGGTGGCCGGCGTCCACGTAGTTGTAGACGTTGTCGATCGCGCCGAGCTGGGCCAGCGCGTAGCCGACGCCGTTGACGTAGTTGCCGTTGGCCAGCATGACGTCGCACTCGGGGGTGGCGGTGTCCCGCGGGGAGACATTGGTAATCAGATTGGGCAGCGAGTCGATCTCGATCGTGGTGACGATCCGCAGGGAGGTGTCCTCGTAGTCGCGCAGGATGTCCGCGATCGGGTCGATGTACTCCGACTGGTAGCGGTCGATCTCGTCGGGTCCGAGCTCACCGTTGGAGGCCAGGGCGGCGCAGTCGCGTCCCGGCAGGTTGTAGACGACCAGCTGGAACACCAGCGGTGCTCCGTCGGCCTGTGCGACGGCCTCGTCGAGGTGGTCACGCAGGCCCATGTCACCGGTGGTGGGGCTGTCGTTGCCCTCGATGGCGCTGATCTGGTCCATCCAGACGCCGGTGGGCTCGTCCGCGACGGCCTCACCACCGGGTTCGGCCGCGGCGTTGGCGGACCAGATCGGGTTCACGTAGACGTCGGCCCCCACGTAGGGGTTGTCCACCCGTGCGATGGAGGCGGAGCCCTCGTCGGCGGTCGCGGGGGCGGCGGTGAGTGCGGTGGTCACGCCCAGGAGCAGGGCGGAGGCCGTGGCGAGTGCGCGCCGCGGCACGGTCGGGTGCGGGTTGGGTCTGCTCATCTTCGTTTCCTCGCGTAGGGGGGTGCCAAGGAGTGAGCTTGCGAAGGGCGTCGCACGGGCCAAGGGGGCGGCAGCGCGACGCGGTGTGCGGACTCGGCCGGGTGGAAACCCCCGCCGGTCCGTCGTGCACCTGTCGGTCGGAGTGCGGTCCGGACCGCGAGCCCGGGGCGCCACCCGCATTCGGGAGCGCTCCCATGCTTCGCTTCCCGGAAAGTTAACACCATTGAAAACCCACTGCAACGGGTGACGGGCAGAAAACTCTGCGGAGCTTCCGCCCGCCTCAGGGATGCGCTGGTCCCGCCGCTCGGCCGCGTATGTTCACCGCGCCGTCGGCCTACGGAGCCCCGTGACCTCCGCCAGCGGCGTCCCCACCCCGGCCGCCCAACTGCGCCGACACCCGCGCGGCCACGGCGGCGACCTCCGGCCCCAGCCTGCGCACCCGCGCCACGGGCAACTGACTGACCAGCGAGGACACACTGATCGCCGCGACGGGGTCCCGGTTGTGGTCGAAGACCGGCGCGGCCACGCAGCGCACCTCCGGCTCGTTCTCACGGTCGTCGATCGCGTACCCCCGCTCCCGCACCCGGCGCAGCTCCTCGGCCAGGACTTCCGGATCGGTCACCGTCCGCGTGGTGACGGCGGGCAGCCCCGCCGCCACCACGTCGGCCACCAGGTCGTCCGGGCTGAACGCGAGGATCGCCCGCCCCACCGCCGTACGGTAGGCGGGCATCCGCGCGCCGATCCGCGAGGCCATCCGCACGGTCGCGGCGTTCTCGACCTTGTCGACGTAGACGACGTCGTGACCGTCCAACAGCACCAGGTGGCAGGTGTGCCCCGTGTGGCGCATGAGGTCGCGCAGATGCTCAGAGGCGACCGAGCGCAGGTCCATGTGGTCCAGGTAGGACTGCCACAGCAGCAGCGCGGCCGTGCCCACACGGAACCGCCCGGTACGCCGGTCCCGGGTGATCAGGCCGTACTCCACCAGCGGCACGGACAGGCGCAGCACGGTGCTCTTGTTCACGCCCAGGCCCTCGGCCAGTTCGGTCAGGGAGGTGCCGCCGCGCTCGGGCGGGGTGGAACGGACCTGCTCCACCACCGCCAGGGCGCGGCGCAGCGACGCCGAGGAGTTGCGCCGGGGGCCGGACTCGGGGCTCACCCCTTGACCGCCCCGCCCAGGCCGTTGGCCAGCCGGTGCTGCACGAACAGGAAGAACACCAGGACGGGCAGGGTCATCAGGACCGAGCCCGCCATAATGCCGCCCCAGTCGTTCTCGTCCGGCTTGAACAGGGACAGCAGGGCGATGGGAAGCGTCTGGTTCTCCTGCGCGGAGATGATGAAGGTGCGGGCGAACAGGAAGTCGTTCCACGTCATGATGAACGAGAAGATACTGCACGCCACCACGCCGGGGGCGACCAGCGGGAAGAGCACCCGGGTGACGAAGGTGAGGCTGCCCGCGCCGTCCAGCCACGCCGCCTCCTCCAGCTCCCGGGGCACCGACGCGACGAAGCTGCGCAGCATCCACACGGCCAGCGGGATCGCGAACGCGGTGTGCACGAGCATGAGCGAACCCAGCTGGTTCAGCCCGATCCCCGGGATGCTGTACCCCAGGGTGCGCATCAGGAAGAACAGCGGGATGGTCAGCGCCTCCACCGGCACCATCTGCGCCGTCAGCACCATGACGAGCAGGGTCGTGCGCAGCCTGAAGCGGTATCGGGTGAGTGCCACCGCCGCCAGGAAGGCGCACAGGGTGGACACGGTCACGACCACGACCGCCACCAGCACGCTGTTGAGCAGGTACTGCCCGAAACCGTCGATCAACAGCACCCTGCGGAACGACTCCAGGGTCGGTTCGAGCGTGTAGGGGGTGGGATCGCCGGCCTCCAGGGCGGCCCTCGGCTTGAGCGCGGAGAGCAGCATCCAGTAGAGCGGCAGGGCGACGACCAGCGCCACCAGCAGCCCGGCGACGTCGTTCCTGAGTCTGCGGAGCGTCACAGTACCTCCCCTTGGCGGCGCAGCGCGCGCAGGTACACGAGGGTGATCAGCAGCAGGAGCAGGGTGGTGATCACGCCGATCGCCGATCCCAGGCCGTACTGCCCGGAGGCGAACGCCTTCTGGTACGCGTACACGTTGAGGACCAGGTTCTGTCCGGCGATCCCGCCGCCCCCGGTCATGACGTAGATCTGGGTGAAGATCTTGAAGTCCCAGATGATGGACTGGATGGTGACGATGGTGACGGCCGGGCGCAGCATCGGCAGCATCACCGACCACGCGATCCGGGACGTGGAGGCTCCGTCCAGCCGGGCGGCCTCCACGACCTCCTCCGGGATGGCCCGGATCCCCGCGTAGAGCGTGACCATGACGAACGGGAACGAGCACCACACCACCTGGGCGCCGACCAGGGCGAACGCGGACCACTTGTCGTAGGTCCACGAGTGCCCGGAGAAGTCACCGAGGCCCAGCCAGGTCAGGGCCTGGTTCACCGGCCCCAGGGTGGGGTCGAACAGGTGCAGCCACACGGCGCTGCCGGTGACGGCGGGGGTGGCCCACGCGCCCAGGGCCGCCAGGAAGAGCACCGTGCGCACCCAGGGGGTCAGCCGGGTGGCCAGTACCGCGAGCGCGCCGCCCACGGCGAGGGTGCCGAGCACACAGGCGGCGGCGAAGCCGACCGTGTTGAGCAGCACCTCCCAGAACTGGGGGTCGCCCAGGAGTGCGCGGTAGTTGTCCCAGCCGACGAACTCCAGGGGTTCGGCGCCGGTGACCTGGGGCTGGCGGTAGTCGAAGAACGACACCAGGACCAGCTGGTAGAGCGGGTAGACGAGCATGACGCCCAGCACCAGCGCGGCGGGCACCAGGTACATCCAGGGTTCGACGCGGCGGCCCCGGGAGCCCGGGGGGCGGCCGGTGGGGCGCCGTACGGCGGGGGCGGAGACGGGGGGTCTGGCGTCCACGGGCGTCACTCTCCCCCGAACGCGTCGTCGAGGGCGCGCGCGGCGTCGTCGGTGGCCTGGTCCACGGTGGTGTTCCCGGCCGCCACCCGCTGCACCATGCTGGGCAGGATCCCCTCGGCGTCCACCGTGGCCCAGGCGCCGGTGACGGGAACGAACCGTGTCCCGGCGTCGATGGTCTCGACGAACGGGGTGATCTCCTCGTCGGAGGCGGCCAGCTCCTCGCGGACGTCGGTGTAGGCGGGCAGGTTGCCCATGGCCTCGTACATCTTCAGCTGGTACTCCTTGCCCGCCAGGAGCTTCACGAACTCCACGGCGAGGGTGCGGCGCTCGGTCCCGGCCAGGACGCCGAGGTTGTTGCCCCCGGCGAAGGCGGGGGCGACGGTGCCGGGTTCGGTTCCGGGCAGGGGGACGACCGCGGCGTTCTCGGCCACGTCGCTGTCGCGCAGCGCGTTGAGGTTGAAGTTGCCGCCGATGGTCATGGCCGCGTTCCCGGCGAGGAAGTTCTGCACGGAGGCGTCACCGGTCAGCTGTGAGCAGGTCTGGGGCGGGCAGACGTCGTCGGAGAGGATCCGCCCGTACAGCTCCAGGCCCCTGCGGGACTCGGCGGAGTCGATGGTGGCGGCGTAGGTGTCGCCGCGCGGTTCCGCGATGTCGCCGCCGTGCGCCCACACGAACGGCATCATGGCGTAGGTGTAGGCGCCGCCCGCGGAGATCCCCAGCATGCCGGGGTGGGCCTCCCGTACGGCGCGGCCGGTCTCCACGACCTCCTCCAGGGTCTCCGGGACCTCCAGGTCGAGCTCCTCCAGCACGTCGGTGCGGTAGAAGAGGGCGCGGGCGCCGAGGAACCAGGGCACGCCGTAGGAGGCACCGTCCACCTGCGCGGTGGCGGCGACGTCGGCGGCGATGTCCTCGTGCGGCTCCCAGTCGGCGAGGTCCTCGGTGAGGTCCACGAACCCCGCCGACTCGACGTATCCGGCCAGGTCGGTGTTGCCGTACTCGGCCACGTCGGGGGCGGAGCCCGGGTCGAGGAAGGCGCCCTGGAAGCGCTCGGCCCGGGTCTCCACGGGGATGTACTGGACCTGGACGTCGACCCCGTCGTGCGCGGCCTCGAACTCCGCGACGGCCGCGTCGACGACCCGTTCCTTCGGGGCCTGGTCGACCTCGGAGAAGAGCCAGACGCGCAGGGTGCCGTCCGGTTCGTCCACACCGGAGGCGGCCCCGGTGGTCTGTAGGGGCGCGCAGGCGGTGGTCAGGGCCGCGAGTCCGAGGAGCGCGCACAGGCGCGCGGGGGTAGTGAGTCGCATCGAAACTCCCCAGGTCGGAGGTAGGGAAAGCGGTAACCGACCCATCGGTGGGATGACTCTAGGGACGCGCTCGGACCAGGCAGAAGGGAGCGGGGACAAAGTTGTGCCCTGCACAACGCGGGGTGCGCAGTGCAGGGCACGTGACTGCGGAGCGGGTGAGCCCCTCCCCCGGTTCAGGGGGTCGGGTTCACCTCCCCAGGCCGGACATCAGGTCCGCGAAGGGCGTGGGCTCCTCGTAGGGGTCGGCCGACGTGGGCGCGCTGTCGGTGACGAGCAGCGCCAGCTGACGCGCCGCCCGCGCGATGCGTTCGGACAGCTCCCGGCCGCCGCTCTCGCCGGCTCCCCAGTCCTCCGAGGCGGCGTAGACGCCCGTGGGCACCACCACTGAACGGGTGTAGGTGAACATGGGGCGCAGGGCGTGCTCCAGCACCAGGGAGTGACGCGGGCTGCCTCCGGTGGCGGCCACCACGACCGGTTTGCCGTCCAACGCCTCGGTGTCGACGACGTCGAAGAACGACTTGAACAGGCCGCTGTAGGAGGCGTTGAAGACCGGGGTCACCGCGATGATCCCGTCGGCGTCGGCCACGTCCGCCAGGACCCCGGGCAGGTCGCCCGTGGGGACGCGGGTGGTCATGGCGTTCATGATGTCGTGGGCCAGGTCGCGGAGCTCGACCACCCGGACCTCGACCTTCTCGTCGCGGTCGGCCAGGGCCTCCTCGGCGGCGGCGGTCAGCCGGTCGGCGAGCAGACGGGTCGAGGAGGGGTTGCTGAGCCCGGCCGTGACGGTGACGAGCTTGCGGGTCATTCCTGGACCTCCGTGTTCGTGGTGGCGCGCTCCTTCGCGGCCAGGAGCGAGGCGTGGTTCGGGGCGTCGGGCACGTGGGCGGGCTTCTTCGCGGCGAACTCCCTGCGCAGCACCGGGACGACCTCCTCACCGAGGATGTCCAGCTGCTCCAGGACGGTCTTGAGCGGCAGACCCGCGTGGTCCATCAGGAAGAGCTGGCGCTGGTAGTCGCCGAAGGACTCCCTGAAGCCCAGGGTACGGTCGATGACCTCCTGCGGGCTGCCCACGGTGAGCGGGGTCTCGCGGGTGAACTCCTCCAGGGAGGGGCCGCCGCCGTAGACCGGCGCGTTGTCGAAGTAGGGCCGGAACTCCCTGACCGCGTCCTGGGAGTTCTTCCGCATGAACACCTGGCCGCCGAGCCCGACGATCGCCTGTTCGGCCCTGCCGTGGCCGTAGTGCTCGAAGCGGCGCCGGTACAGGGAGATGAGCTTCTTGGTGTGGGTGGCGGGCCAGAAGATGTTGTTGTGGAAGAAGCCGTCGCCGTAGAAGGCGGCCTGCTCCGCGATCTCCGGGCTGCGGATGGAGCCGTGCCAGACGAACGGCGGCACGTCGTCCAGCGGGCGCGGTGTGGAGGTGAAGCCCTGCAACGGGGTGCGGAACTTGCCCTCCCAGTTGACGACGTCCTCGCGCCAGAGCCGGTGCAGGAGGTTGTAGTTCTCCAGCGCCAGCGGGATGCCCTGGCGGATGTCCTGCCCGAACCACGGGTAGACCGGCCCGGTGTTGCCCCGGCCCATCATCAGGTCCACGCGCCCCTCGGCCAGGTGCTGGAGCATCGCGAAGTCCTCCGCGATCTTGACCGGGTCGTTGGTGGTGATGAGGGTGGTGGAGGTGGACAGGATGATCTTCTCGGTCTTCGCCGCGACGTAACCGAGCATGGTCGTGGGCGAGGAGGCCACGAAGGGCGGGTTGTGGTGCTCGCCCGTGGCGAAGACGTCCAGCCCGACCTCCTCGGCCTTCAGCGCGATCTGCACCATCGCCTTGATCCGCTCGCCCTCGGTCGGCGTACGTCCCGTCGTGGGGTCGGTCGTCACGTCGCTGACCGAGAAGATTCCGAACTGCATGGCCGTTCCCCGATCCAAATAGCTTCCTAGGAAAATGCTTTCGATGAAACTATCATGCGGAACCCCGTCCAGGAGCCAGGTATTCCCGCCCGCGCACCATGCGGGCGGGGGTTCGCGGACGCCCCGCACCCCGCGTCACCGGGAACGCCCCATCAAGGGCCACTATGCCCCGGAGTACACCGAACCGAGGGGAACCGACACCGCCCCCGCCACCCCACTCCTCCAGTCGGCCCCGACCCCAGCCAGCAGGGGCCGCACCGACTCGATCCCGCCGACGATGTGGGCATAGGGCTCGCCCCCTAGCGGACACCCACGGCTCCGGGATCGTCTCGCCTCACGCCCAGCCGGACCGGGTGGCGCGAGGCGAACGCGACCTCCACGCGGTCGCGGGTGACGTGTCTCTCACCGACACGTGTCGGGTTCCACTTCGGGGGCGATCCTCGTCGTGTGGCCCTCGTTCAGGACGGGATGGAGGACGGGCGGCGCGGGCAGGGGCGGCGGCCACTCCCACCAGCCGGAATCCCTGACCAGGGCGAGTTCCTCGGGCTCGGTGGGGCGCCACGGGGGCGTCCTCTCGGGCGCGGCCGCCTCCTTCACGGGCCTGGATCGGAGGGGGCTTAGGACGCCCGTGCCCGAGTCCGCACCCGCTTTTTACCGGCCGGACTGAAAATCGGACCACTGGCCGGGAACACCTATGCTCAGAGAAGCGTTCTCACAGGTGAAGCACCCCAGACCGACCCCGACCCCAACAAACCCACCGAGTCTGTGCGAAGCTTCTGAGATCACCTCAAGACCATGCGCGGTTGTACGCGTTCGTGTCGGCAATGGGGGTTTCTGACACGAAACCATCGCTACAACCGCCTTCCCAGCGGCCAGACCGCACCTAGTGCGTAGGCCGCGCGGTCGGGTCCCACGTTGGGGGACGTGGGACCCGGCCAGGCTTCAGGGGGCGCGCCTCAGGGCGCGCCCCCTTTTTCTGTGCCGAGCCAGTGGGTCAGGCCCGTTCGTGGAAGTCGATCAGGGTCATGGGCACGATCTCGGCGTCATAGAACTCGGGCGCCTCCTCGGTGGGTTCGGTGAAGTCCGTGATCGGTTTGCACGGATACAGCGGAATGACGTTCTCAGAGGGATCGGGGGCCTCTCCGGCGCTGATATCCCATCCGTCGCCACAGGCCATCCTCTCGTCGATCGCTCTGGTGGTACTCCTGGAGAATCGGCCGTAGAGGAAGGTCCTCCGGTCCTCCTGGCCCGTCGCATCCTCCAGTACTCCTGCCACGTCCATCGCGTAGGCACAGTCGATGTCCCAGCCACTGGCCTGGACATCCCACACCTTCTGAGCGGGCCAACCGGACACGATGGTCCCGCAGAGCGGGGCGTACACCGCGCCCCAGTGGCCCCCGCCCTCGACAACCGTCATCTGCGGGTCCTCCAGCGCCACCTCGGCGTTGGTCTCCTCGAAGTCGACGAGCACCTCCCAGCGATCGGCGTCGTACCGAACACGTGAGGGCGCCCCCTCTTCGTCGAGTTCGACCCGGGCCGTGGCCCGCGTCTCGATGAGGGCCCCGTCGTCCAGGAACCCGAACGGAGTGGAGCCCTCGTACACACGGTCCTCCCCCGACACCTTCTCCGCCTCGCCAGTCTCGGCCAGCGCTCGCAGCGGCTGGGTGACAAGGGTGGCGGCGACGGAGTCGGGTCCGATTCCAGGGGAGAGCTCGATCCTCGGTGGCGATTCCCGAAACATCCCGAGATCCTCCTCGCGAGGCGCGTACACGTACAGTTCACCCTGGTGGCTGGCGACCGCGGACGTGTCGGGGCCCATCACCGCACCCCGGATGAGGAAGCTCTGGTCCGCCGCCGAGTACAGGTACTCCTCCTCGGCCCGGCTCTCCTCCAACACGGTCTCCACCGGCTGTCCCGTCTCCTCCGCGACCTGCTCCGCGTAGGCCCGGGTGTAGCTCCGGGTCACCTGCGCGGTGAATCCCGGCCCCTCCTCCAGCAGGCTCGCGGCAGCGGCGACCCTCTCCGAGGGACCGTCGACCACCTGGTCGTAGACGACGTAGCCGCCCGCCGCCACGGCGGCCACGGCGAGCACACCGGCCCCCGCGAGGCCGACCTTGGAGGTGGCGACCGCGCTCAGCAGCCCGCCGGTGGTGCCGCTGCCAGCCGAGGCGGAGGCCGTGGCCGTGGCCGTTCCCATACCGGCGGAACCGCCGGCTCCCGCCCCTGCTCCCGCACCCGACGCCGCAGCGCCGGTTCCGGCCGAGCCGCCCGTGCCCAGCGCGCCCGATCCCACGACGCTCGCGCCCAGACCGGCCACGGAGACGACGCCCAGCGCCGCCGCCCAGCGGCCGGGGTCGTGTCCGGCGTCGTCCACGCCCCGCCAGTAGTCGCGCAGCATACGGCGCAGGCCGTCAGCGATCGCGGCCCCGCCGGTCCGACCGTCCTGCTCGGCCTCGGGCAACAGTGCCCTGACCAGCTCCGCCGAGGTCGGCCTCCGCTCCGGGTCCACCGACAGCGCGGCCTCGACCAGGCCCCGCAGGTCCTCGGGCACACCGGTGACGTCGTACTCGCCCTCGCGCACCCGGCGCGCCAGTTCCCCGGCGTCGCCGGTCCCGAACGGGGCGCGCCTGGTGGCGGCCAGTGTGACCAGCCCGCCCCAGGCGAAGACGTCGGCGGCCGCGTCCGCGCTCGCCCCGGTGTAGCGTTCCGGCGCACTCCACCCCGGTGTTCCGTAGGAGGCGGAGGCGTCCACGGATCTCTCCGTGCCGATGTCGACCGCGATCCCGAAGTCGACGATCTTCGGCCCGTCCGGCGACAGGATCACGTTGCCCGGCTTGATGTCACGGTGAGCGATCCCCGCCGTGTGCAGGGCGGCCAACCCCTCCGCCGTACCCAGCGCGAAGGTACGCAGCATGTCGCCCTCCAGTGGGCCGAACGCGCGCACGTGGCGGCGCAGGTCCCGCCCGGCGACGTAGTCGAAGGCCAACCACGGAACCGTCGCCTCGGTGTCGGCGGCGTGCAGGCGGGCCGTGCTGATCCCGTCCGCGCGGCCCAGCATCTCGACCTCCCGGGCGAAGGCCTCCCGGAACCGGGGCTCACGGGCGAAGTCGGCGTGGACGGTCTTGACCGCCACGCACACACCCTGGTCGTCCAGGGCTCCGAAGACCGCGCCCATCCCTCCGGCGCCGATCCTCCCCACCACCCGGTACGGGCCGATCGTGGTCGGGTCGTCCACTTCCAGCGGAGAGAGTCCGTGCGGCGGAGAGACGGTGTCAGGGGTGGGGGACATCGGGGCCCTTCAGGCGGTGGTGGGGGAACGTCGTGCGGTCACTCTGATGCGTCCGTGACCCGAGCGGTTCGCGAGTCGACGGCTCCTCAGACGGTACGATGCGCCTGCGTGGGAGGGGGCACGATGGCGACTGGCGGACGGCCGACGATGGCGGACGTCGCGGCGTACCTCGGCGTCTCCCGGCAACTGGTCTCGCTGGTCCTGGGCGACCGGCCCGGACCGAGCGCGGCCACCCGCGAACGCGTGCTGCGCGCCGCCGAGGAGCTGGGATACCGCGCCGACACCGCGGCCCAGCTGCTGCGCCGTGCGCGCAGCCGCCAGGTGGGGGTGCTGTTCACCATGGAGCACCCGATGGACGCCGACCTCGTCGAGGCCCTGTACCCGGAGGCGGCCCGGCTCGACTACAGCGTGGCCCTGAGCGCGATGCTCGCCAACCGCACCGAACGACAGGCGATCGACGAGCTCGTGGGCCTGCGCTGTGAGGCGCTGGTCCTGATCGGGATGTCCGCGCAGGCGCCGGAGGACCTGGCCCGGGTGGCCGAACGCGTGCCGGTGGTGGAGATCGGCCAGCGTACCAACGCGGCCGGGACCGACAGCGTGCGCACCGACGCCGTGTCCGGGGTACGGCAGGCGGTCGACCACCTGGTCGCACTGGGGCACCGACGGATCGCGCACGTGTACGGCGGAGACCTGCCCAGCGCGCCGGAGCGCCGGACCGGCTACCTGGAGGGGATGCGCGCGCACGGTTTGGAGGCGTGCGTGGACCTGGTCCCGGGCGCCTACACCGAGGAGGCGGGAGCCCAGGCCGCGTCCGCGCTCCTGGAGCGGGACGCACTGCCCACGGCCGTCGTGTGCTGCAACGACCAGTCGGCGCGCGGCCTCATGGAGACCCTGATCCGCGCGGGCCGTTCCGTGCCGGGCGAGGTGTCCGTGGTGGGGTACGACGACAGCCGCGCCGCGCGCCTGTCGTTCCTGAGCCTGACCTCGGTCCGCCAGGACGTGACCCGCATCGCCGAACTGACCCTCGGGGCGGTCGCGGAGCGTCTGGAGGAGGGACGTACGGAGAGCACGCACGTGCTGCTCCCGACCACGCTCACCGTGCGCGAGAGCACCGCTCCCCCACGGAGGTGAGAGCCAGGCGTCTCCGCGTCGCGAACTGTTCTCGCCATCCGACGCCGGAGCCCGGAGACCCGCTCATCGCGCACCCCGGGCTTTCGCCTGCCACCCCCCGTGTCAGACCTGTGTTCTCCACCTCAGTGGTTGCGATCTCCACGCGCGTCCGTGACGTGTTCCCACACGCCTCCCGTCCCACGCGAACCCCCGCGTCTCCGGGACCTCTGACGGGGTCGGCCGCGCGAGGCAGATCACGTACCGGGCCGTTGGAATTTCTCCGGCGCGGGTGTCATTGTTGATTTAGCACGTGCCAAGTCACCACGTCCCATCCCCACCGAGCGACCGGTTCCACGTCGCCCCACCCGATCCACGCCGCGAGGTCCGCTCTGGCCCGTGCGCACGCCGTCCACCCTCCGGAAGGGGGCACCGCCATGCCTCTGGCCATCCTCGCCCTGGCCCTCGGGGCCTTCGCCATCGGCACCACCGAGTTCGTGATCATGGGCCTGCTCCCCGAGGTCGCCGCCGACCTCGACGTGCCCATCTCCACCGCCGGATACCTGATCTCCGCGTACGCGCTCGGCGTGGTGATCGGGGCTCCTTTGCTCACCGCCCTGGGCACCCGCCTGCCGCGCAAGACCATGCTGCTCGTGTTCATGGGTGTGTTCCTCGTCGGCAACCTGGCCACCGTGCTGACCAGCTCCTACGGCGCGGTGTTCGCCTCCCGTGTCCTCGCGGGGCTCCCCCACGGCGCGTACCTGGGACTGGCCGCGCTGGTGGCGGCGCACCTGGCCGGCCCGACCCGTCGGGCGACGGCCGTGGCACGGGTGATGCTCGGTCTGACCGTCGCCAACATCGTCGGGGTCCCCGCCGGTACCCTGCTCGGGCAGCTCCTCGGCTGGCGCGTGGCGTTCCTCGTCGTGGTCGCCCTGTCCGCCCTGACCATCCTCGGGGTGGCCCGCTTCGTGCCGCACACCCCGGCCTCCCGTGTGGGCGGCCTTCGCGGCGAGCTCTCGGCCCTGCGCCACCCGCAGGTGATCCTCGGGCTGACCACGGCGGTCTTCGGCTTCGCCGGGGTATTCGCCGTCTACAGCTACATCTCACCGATGATGACGGAGCTGGCGGGCATGCCCAGCGCCGGGGTCCCGATCGTCCTGGCGCTGTTCGGTGTCGGCATGACACTGGGTTCGCTGGTGGTGGGACCGATCGCCGACCGGTGGCTTCGTCCGACCATCTACGTCTCCCTCGCCTCGCTGGCCGGGGTCCTGGCGCTGTTCACCCTGACCGTGCACAATCCTTGGACCGCCGCCGCCACCGTGGTGGTGCTGGGCGCCGTCGGCTTCGGCGTGACCGCGCCGCTCCAGGTCCTGGTGATGAGCAAGGCCGAGGCGGCGCCCACCATCGCCTCCGCCACCAACCACTCGGCGTTCAACCTGGCCAACGCCGGCGGCGCCTGGCTGGGCGGTCTGGGCATCGGCATGGGGCTCGGCTACGTGTCCCCGGCCGTGATCGGCGTGGTCCTCGCCCTGGTCGGACTGGGCATCGCCGTGACGGCCGGACTGGTGGACCCCGAAGGCTCGGGGACCCCGTCCGCCCCGGAGGGCCCGGACCGGGCGGCCGGTTCGGCCTCCGAGCCCGTGGCCCACGGCTGACCCGACGCTGACCGGGCGCCCGTACCCCCTGGGGTGCGGGCGCCCTGTCGTGGGCTCACCGACGGAGTGCGTTCGGGGGGTTGACTTCATGGATTGTTAACGCCAACAATGTTGGCCAGCTCACACTGATCCCCTTGAGCCTCGGGAAACCAAGGCGAGAGAGAACCATTCAGCACGCGCATCCGTGAAGGGACCCCCCGTTGTCCACGAATGTTAACGCCCACAATCCTGAGTCAGGAGAGGGACCGCGTGCGGCGCCCGACTCCGTGGTGCTCGGGATCGACTTCGGGACCCTCTCCGGCCGGGCCGTCGTGGTCCGGGTCAGCGACGGGGCCGAACTGGGCACGGCCGAGCACGTCTACCGGCGCGGGGTGATCACCGACCACCTCCCCGGCGGTGGAGACCCCCTCGAACCGGAGACCGCCCTCCAGGACCCCGACGACTACCGCGAGGTCCTACGGAGCGCCGTCCCCGCCGCCCTGCGGAACGCGGGGGTCACACCCGACCGGGTCGTCGGCGTCGGCACCGACTTCACCTCCTGCACCGTGCTCCCGGTGACCGCCGACGGCACCCCGCTGTGCGAACTGGCCGACCTGGCGGACCGCCCGCACGCCTGGCCGAAGCTGTGGCGCCATCACGCCGCCCAGCCCGAGGCCGACGAGATCAACGCCCTGGCCGCCGAACGCGGCGAGTCATGGCTGCCCCGGTACGGCGGGAGGATCTCCTCGGAGTGGCAGTTCGCCAAGGCCCTCCAGGTGCTGCGAGACGACCCAGGCGTGTACGAACGCACCGCGCGCTGGATCGAGGGCGCCGACTGGATCGTCTGGGAGCTGTGCGGACGCGAGACCCGCAACGTGTCCAGCGCCGGGTACAAGGGCATCCACCAGGACGGCGCGTGGCCCTCCCGGGACTTCCTGGCCGCCCTGGACCCGCGTTTCACCGACTTCGTCAGCGACCGGCTCGACCACCCGCTTTCCCAGCTGGGCGAGCGCGCGGGCGGGCTCACCGCGCGCGCCGCCGCCTGGACGGGGCTGCCGGAGGGCACCCCCGTCGCCGTCGGCAACATCGACGCGCACGTCACGGCGGCCACCGCCCGGACCACCGGGCCCGGGCGGATGCTCGCCATCATGGGCACCAGCACCTGCCACGTGATGAACTCCGAGGTCCTGGCCGAGGTCCCGGGCATGTGCGGCATGACGCTGGGCGGGATCACCCCGGGCATGTGGGGCTACGAGGCCGGGCAGAGCGGCGTGGGCGACATCTTCGGCTGGTTCGTCGACACCCACGTGCCCCCCGCGTACCACGAGGAGGCCGCCTCGGAGGGGGTGTCCGTCCACGAGCTGCTCTCCGACAGGGCGGCCCGCGCGGCCGTGGGCGAACACGGCCTGGTGGCCCTGGACTGGCACAGCGGCAACCGCTCGGTCCTGGTCGACCACTCCCTGTCCGGCGTGCTGGTGGGCATGACGCTGGCCACGCGTCCCGAGGACGTCTACCGGGCCCTGGTGGAGGCCACCGCCTTCGGCACCCGGACCATCGTCGAGGCCTTCACCGGCGCGGGGATCCCGGTGCACGACTTCACCGTCGGCGGCGGGATGGTCCGCAACCCCTTCGTCCTCCAGGTCTACGCCGACGTACTGAACAGGCCCCTGCACGTGGTGGACACCGAACACAGCTGCGCGGTCGGAGCGGCGATCCACGCGGCGGTCGCCGCCGGGGCGCATCCGGACGTCCACGCGGCCTCCCGGGTCATGGGGCGGGTCCGTGCGGACACCATCGACCCCGACCCGGCGCGGGCCGCCGCCTACGACTCGCTCTTCGCGATCTACACCGAGCTCCACGACCACTTCGGCCGGGGCGGCAGTGACAGCCTGCGTCGGCTGCGCGCCCTACGCGGGGCCGCGTTCACCACCGGCGTTCCCAAGGACACCGGCGCCTCGGGCGGTTCCACCGGCGCGCCCACCACCGCCTCCAGCGACACCACCACCGCCCCCGCTCCAGAGGGAGAGCGATGACCGCCACCGACCCGCCCCGACCCGACCCGCTTCACCAGCTCGACCGGCACCGCACGGAGGTGGATCGCCTGCGCCAGAGGGTCTGCGAGCTCCACGCGGAACTGCCCCGGTGGAACCTGGTCACCTGGACCAGCGGCAACGTCTCCGCCCGTGTCCCCGGCACGGACCTGATGGTGATCAAGCCCAGCGGTGTCTCCTACGACGACCTGCGCCCCCGTGACGTCGTCGTGTGCGACCTCCACGGACGGCTGGTCGAGGGTGACCACAACCCCTCCAGTGACACCGACGCGCACGCGTACGTCTACCGGGTCCGTTCCGACGTCGCCGGGGTCGTGCACACCCACAGCCCCTACGCCACGGCCTGGGCCGCCCGGGGCGAGGCCATCCCCTGCGCGGTCACCGCCATGGCGGACGAGTTCGGCGGCGACATCCCGGTGGGCCCGTTCGCGCTCATCGGGGACGACTCCATCGGCAGGGGGATCGTCGCGACCCTGGAGGGCCACCGCTCCCCCGCCGTCCTCATGCGCGGCCACGGCGTGTTCACCGTCGGGGCCTCCGCCAAGGCGGCGGTCAAGGCCGCGGTGATGTGCGAGGACGTGGCCCGCACCATCCACATCGCCCGCCAGGGCGGACCCGTCGAACGCCTTCCCCAGGAGGCAGTCGACGCCCTCTACCACCGCTACCAGAACGCCTACGGACAGTAAGGAAACGCCGTGCCCCCACCCACGCCCCCCGCGAGCCGTAACCCGGCGGTGCGCACGCGCCGCCCCAGGATCGGCCTGCTCGGCATCATGCAACCTCTCTACGACGCCATGATCCCCGGCATCACGGAGCACCAGGCCGCCTACGCCCAACGGCTCACCGAAGGCCTCTCCGACGTGGCCGAGTGGACCCTCGCCCCTCCCGTCCGCGGACGGGAGGACGCCGAGGCGGCGATCCGCGGCTTCGAGGGCCAGGACCTGGACGGGGTCCTCGTCGTCATGCTCACCTACGGCCCCTCCCTCCGCGTGACGCGGGCCCTCACCGGAACCCGGCTCCCCGTCGCCCTCGCCAACACCCAGCCGGACCCGGCGGTCAGCGCCTCCTGGGACATGGCCGACATGACCTACAACCAGGGGATCCACGGAGCCCAGGACACCGCCAACGCGCTGGTCCGGGCCGGGGTCGACTTCGACGTCATCACCGGCGACTGGCGGAGCCCCGACTTCGCGGAGCGGGTGGACCGCTGGGCCCGCGCCGCGCACACCGTCAGCGCTCTGCGGCGGCTGCGCGTGGGGGTGTTCGGCTACCCGATGAACGGCATGGGGGACGCCCGGGTGGACGAGGCCGCCCTGCTGCGCAAGCTCGGCCCCGAGGTGCACGTGATCGCCCCCGGCTCCCTGCACCGCACCATGGCCGACCTGCCCGAGCGCTCCGTGAGCGACCTCCTCACGTGGGAGGACGAGGTGTTCGACGTCGACGACCGCCTGTCCAAGGAGGAACGCGAGGACCACGCCCGCATGCAACTGGGCATCGAACACCTGCTGGAGGAGTCGGGCTGCGGCGCCTACTCCACCCACTTCGACGCCATCGGTGAGGACGGCCGCTTCGCCCGCCTCCCCATGGCGGCCGCCTCCACCCTGATGGCGCAGGGGTACGGGTTCGCCGGAGAGGGCGACGTCCTGGCGGCCTCCATCGTCTACGCCGGGCACCAACTCGCGGGGGACGGCCACTTCACCGAGATGTACGCGATGGACTTCCCCAGCGACTCCATCCTGATGAGCCACATGGGCGAGGGCAACTGGCGGCTGGCCCGCGAGGACGAGCCGACCCGGATGATCAAGCGCCCGCTGGGCATCGGGGGCCTGGCCGACCCGCCGACCATCCTGTTCCGGTACCGCCAGGGGCCCGCGACCCTGGCCTCGCTGGTCTCGCTGGGCGGCGAGCGCTTCCGCCTCGTGGTGGCCGAGGGCGAGGTCCTGGACGCGCCCGAACTACCCGCGCTGGAGATGCCCTACGGGCAGTTCCGCCCCACTTCGGGTGTCCGGGGATGCATGGACGCCTGGCTGCGGGCCGGCGGCACCCACCACATGGTCATGAACTCCGGTCGGCTCGCCCGGGACTGGAAGGTCCTGTGCGAGCTCGCCGGGATCGAGTACGTGCAGGTCTGAGACGACCGACCACCACACCCCAGGAAAGCAGGACCCATGTCACGACCACCACTCCCACCCCTCGCCGCGGCGCTCGTCGGCACGGCACTCGCCCTGACCGCCTGCAACGGGGTCGGCGACGCGGCCCGCCCCCAGGGGGAGAACGGCGTCATCGGTATCGCCATGCCCACCCAGTCGTCCGAGCGGTGGGTCAACGACGGCGCCAACATGGTCTCCGAGTTCGAGGAGCGCGGCTACGGCACCGACCTCCAGTACGCCGAGGACGTCGTCCAGGACCAGATCTCCCAGATCGAGAACATGATCACGCGCGGAGTGGACCTCCTGGTCATCGCGTCCATCGACGGTGAGGCCCTGGGCGACGTGATCGACACCGCCGCCGACAACGACATCCCGGTGATCGCCTACGACCGGCTCATCATGGGCAGCGAGAACGTCGACTACTACGCCACCTTCGACAACTTCGAGGTCGGCGTGCTCCAGGGGCAGTACATCGTCGACTCGCTGGACCTGGAGAACGAGGACGGACCGTTCAACCTCGAACTGTTCGGCGGCTCCCCCGACGACAACAACGCCTACTTCTTCAACGAGGGCGCCATGTCGGTACTGCAACCGCACATCGACGACGGCACCCTCGAGGTGCGCAGCGGCCAGACCTCCATGGAACAGATCGCCACGCCGCGCTGGGACGGCGCCGTGGCCCAGTCACGGATGGACAACCTGCTCAGCGCCAACTACTCCGGGGAGGAGGTCGACGCGGTCCTGTCCCCCTTCGACGGCATCAGCCTCGGGGTGATCGAGTCGCTGCGGGCCGTGGGCTACGGCTCCGGGTCCCGTCCCCTGCCGATCGTCACCGGTCAGGACGCCGACCTGTCCTCGGTGCGGTCCATCATCTCCGGGGAGCAGACCCAGACCGTCTTCAAGGACACGCGCGCGCTCGCCACGCAGACCGTCGACATGGCCGAGGCGATCCTGGCGGGCGACGAGGTTCCCGTCAACGACACCGACACCTACGACAACGGCGCCAGGGTCGTGCCCTCCTTCCTGCTGGAGCCGGTCTCCGTGGACCTGGACAACTACCACGAGGTGCTGGTCGAGAGCGGCTACTACGAGGAGACCGACCTCGAATGAGCGCCCCGAACCCCGCGTTCCCGCTGCTGCGCATGCGGGACATCCGCAAGGAGTTCCCCGGGGTGCGGGCCCTGGACGGGGTCTCTCTGGACGTGGCCCATGGGAGCGTCCACGCCCTCATGGGTGAGAACGGCGCGGGCAAGTCCACCCTGATGAAGGTGCTCAGCGGCGTGCACCCGGCCGGTTCCTTCACCGGGCTGGTCGAGGTGGACGGTGAGCCCCGCGCCTTCTCCGACGTCGCGGCCAGCGAGCGGGCCGGGATCGCGATCATCCACCAGGAACTCGCCCTCGTCCCGCAGCTGTCCATCAGCGAGAACGTGCTCCTGGGCCACGAGGAGACCCGGTACGGCGTCATCGACTGGGGCGCCACCCACGCCCGGGCGCGCGAACTGCTGGTGCGGGTGGGGCTGGACGAGAACCCCGCCACCCCCGTCTCCGCGCTGAGCATCGGCGCCCAGCAGATGGTGGAGATCGCCAAGGCGCTGGCCAAGGAGGTGCGGCTGCTGATCCTGGACGAGCCGACCTCGGCGCTCAACGAGGCCGAGAGCGACCGGCTGCTGGACCTGCTCCTGGACCTGCGTGAGCAGGGGGTGGCGTGCGTCCTGATCTCGCACAAGCTCGGAGAGGTGATGCGGGTGAGCGACGAGGTCACCATCCTGCGCGACGGCCGCACGGTGGAGACCCTGACCGTGGAACGCGACGAACGGGGCGGGGCCTCGATCGACGAGGACCGCGTCATCCGGGGGATGGTCGGCCGGGACCTGGACCAGCGCTACCCCGACCCCGACGGGGAGATCGGCCCGGTCCGCTTCGAGGTACGCGACTGGACCGTGGACCACCCCACCCAGGCCGGTCGGCGCATGGTCGAGGGCGTGGACCTGACCCTCCGGAGCGGCGAGGTCGTGGGGCTGGCCGGGCTCATGGGAGCCGGGCGCACCGAGTTCGCGATGAGCCTGTTCGGGCGCTCCTACGGCCGCTACGTCCGGGGCGGCCTGTTCCGCGACGGCGCCGAGCTGCGTGTGGACGACGTGGCCGGCGCCATCGCGGCGGGGGTCGCCTACGTGCCGGAGGACCGCAAGTCGCTGGGGCTGGTCCTGGACGACGACATCCGGCACAACACCACCCTCGCCGCCCTGGACCGGGTCTCCACCCGCGGCGTCCTCGACCCGGGCCTGGAGACCGTGGAGGCCAGGCGCATGAGCGAACGCATGCGGGTGCGCAGCCACGGGATCGACCAGACCGTGCGCACGCTCAGCGGCGGGAACCAGCAGAAGGTCGTGCTGGGCAAGTGGATGTTCACCCGGCCCGAACTGCTGATCCTGGACGAACCCACCCGCGGCATCGACGTGGGGGCGAAGTACGAGATCTACCTGATCGTGCGCCGACTGGCGGCCGAGGGCGCCTGCGTCCTCCTCATCTCCTCCGAGCTGCCGGAGATCCTCGGCATGAGCGACCGCGTCTACGCCATGTGCGAGGGGCGCGTCACCGGCCAGGTCCCGGCGGCCGAAGCCGACCAGGAAACCCTGATGAGACTCATGACCCGAACCGGGGACCCGACGTGAACCACCCGACCCGATCCCTGCTGCGGGGCAACACCCGCCAGTACGGCATGGCCATCGCCCTGGTGGCCGTCATCATCCTCTTCCAGGTCCTCACCGGAGGCCTGCTTCTCACCCCGCTCAACATCACCAACCTGATCATGCAGAACTCCTACATCCTGATTCTCGCGATCGGGATGATGCTGGTGATCATCACCGGCCACATCGACCTCTCCGTGGGGTCGGTGGTGGCCTTCACCGGGGCGATGTCCGCGATCATGCTCACCTCGTGGGGACTGCCGACGCCCGTCGTGGTCCCGATCGCGCTGCTCCTGGGCGCGGCCATCGGCGCCTGGCAGGGCTTCTGGGTCGCCTACGTGGGGGTGCCCGCGTTCATCGTCACCCTGGCGGGGATGCTGATCTTCCGAGGCGCCACCCTGGCGGCCCTGGGCGGGGAGTCCATCGCCCCGCTCCCGCAGTCGCTGCGGGTGATCGCCAGCGGTTTCCTGCCCGGTCAGTCGGACGGGCTCCACCTGCCCACCCTGGCCCTCGGGGTGGCCGGAGCGGCGGCCATCGTGTGGGTCCAGTGGCGTTCGCGGGCCCGCTCCCGAGCGCGCGACCTGCCGGTGCCTCCGGTGGCGGTGACCGTCGCGAGCTCCGTGGTGGTGTCCGTGGCCATCGTCGCGTTCACCTACGCGCTGGCCGGGCACAACGGCCTGCCCCTCGTCGGTGTGCTGCTGATCGCGCTGATCGGCGGCTACGCGTTCGTGATGCGCTCCACCACCATGGGACGGCGCGTGTACGCCGTGGGAGGCAGTGAGCGGGCCGCCGCACTGTCGGGGATCCGTACCAAGCGGGTCACGTTCTGGGTGTTCGTGAACATGGGGGTGCTCTCGGCGCTGGCCGGGCTCATCTTCACCGCCCGACTGAACGCGGCCACCCCGGGCGCCGGGACCATGTTCGAGCTGGACGCCATCGCGGCCGCCTTCATCGGCGGCGCCTCGGCGTCCGGCGGTGTGGGCAGCGTGATCGGCGCGGTCATCGGCGCCCTGTTCATGGGCGTGCTCAACAACGGCATGTCGCTGATCGGCCTGGGCGTGGACTGGCAGCAGTTCATCAAGGGCCTGGTCCTGCTGCTGGCGGTGGCCTTCGACATCTACAACAAGAAGCGTGTGGGCGGTTCCGCGCCGATCCTGCCGGGGCTGGCTAGGCGCTCTCCCGCTCGACAAGAGTAGGAGTGACGATGCGGCGCTCGGCCTGCCGCTCCCCGGAGATTCCGGAGAGCAGCAGGCTGAGTGCTTCGGCGGCCACGGTGTCGAAGTCGGGGCGCACGGTGGTCAGGGGCGGGATGAAGTAGCCCGCCTCGGGCACGTCGTCGAACCCCACCACGCTGACGTCCCCGGGGACGGAACGGCCGCGTTCCGACATGGCGCGCAGGATCCCCAGGGCCAGGTGGTCGTTGGCGGCGAAGACGGCGCTGACCTCGGGCATGCGGGCGAGCATCAGCCCCGCGCGGTAACCCGAGGCGGCGCTCCAGTCGGCCGGGCTGACCGGGGGGACCTCGGCGCCCGCCTCCTCCAGGGCCTGTCGCCATCCCCGTTGGCGTCCGGCGGCGTCGAACCAGTCCTCGGGGCCGGACACGTGCCAGACCGTCTCGTGCCCCGCGTCCAGCAGGTGGCGCGTGGCCAGCCGGGCTCCGGCCTCCTGGTCGACGGTGACCAGGGCGGCCCCGGCACGGTCGGGGTCGCCGTCGACCGTCACCAGGGGCACGTCGGTCGGGACCTCCGTCAGGGCCTCGTCCGCGGCGGCGGTGGGCGCTATGACCACGATCCCCGCGGCCCGTTGTTCGCGGTGGTGTTCCACCGCTGCGGCGATCGACCCCCGGTCCAGGACCCGGACCCGGCGCACGCTCACCACGAATCCCTGGGCGGCGGCGGCCAGCTCGAAGGCGGCCAACAACGAGGACGGGCCGAACAGGGTGGAGTTCTGCGCCACGACACCGAGGAGTTGTGACCTGCCGGTCGCCAGGGTGCGGGCCGCGCGGTTGGGGCGGTAGCCGAGCTGTTCGATGGCGGCGCGCACCCGCAGCCTGGTCTGTTCGCGCACGTTGGGGTGCCCGTTGAGCACGCGGGACACCGTCTGGTGGGACACCCCCGCGAGCCGGGCGACGTCCGTCATCGCGGGGTCGCGGTTGGTCCGGGTGGATGAGGAGGTGTGGTCCACCCATGGCTCCTTGGCTGTTGGCTTGATCGGGGTCATGTACGGGCGCTGAGTTGGCGTTAACATATCCCACTCGCCCCAAAGGTTCAATGTTCACGGGACTGTGGGAAACCCTTCTGCTCCCGTCTTGTTAGCGCTCACGCTCCAGACCGTCGGGGGGCGAGCATGCCGTCGACGAGCGTTGGGGCACTCGCCGTGGAGGCTGTCGGCGTGAACCCCGTCGAGTACCCGGGTCGAGATCCCGAACGCCATGCTCGCGACGGCGTTCAACCTGGCCGTCTTCGGTGACGCGGCCGTCGGCGCCTCATCGAAGGCAGCGGACCCGCCGCGCTCCTCGCGGTCACATCCAGCCGCAGACGTGCCTTCCCCAGACGCCAGAGGCGAGAGCTCGCGTGCGCGGACTCTCATTGTGCGGTGCTTTGCGAGGACCGGGACAGGTTCATCACCACGCCCGCCGGGCACCATTCCATCAAGGTGACCGAGTGCGTACGACCGGTTCCCGCCCCTGCCCCGTGGACCCCACGAGTAGCCGAGCCCCCGCAGCCGCCACAGCCCCGACCGCCGACCGGTCGGTATCCGCCATGTCCAGGAGGAGGCCCTCCGTGGCCCGACCCAGCAAGTACGTATCCCGGTCCGACCTGGGATGGGGGACGTCCCCAGCAGCGTCCGCCGATCCCCGGTCCGGTCTGGTCGTCCACTACGACAGCAGCAACCAGAACCTCGCCGACAAGGACCACTCCGCCTGTCTCACCTACTGGCGCAACACCCGCGCGTTCCACACCGGCCCCTCCCGTGGCTGGGTGGACATCGGCTACAGCTGGCTGGCCTGTGCCCACGGCTACGTCATCGACGGGCGCGGCCCCCGGCGTGAGCAGGCCGCGCAGCCCGGCGGGAACCGGACGCACTACAGCGTGACGCTGGCGACCGGCCCCACCGACACCATCACGGACGCCCAGATCAACGCGGTCCGTGAGCTGCGCCAGTGGCTCGTGGACGACTACACCAACGCGGGCACCGTGCTCGGGCACCGCGACTTCATCGCCACCTCGTGCCCCGGTGACCGGGCGTACTCCATGGTGCGCGACGGCACGTTCACCCAGGCCCCCGGGCCCATCACAGGAGGAGAAGGTTCGTTGCTCGGACTCAAGGAAGGCGACGGCCTGCTGCCCGGCGCCCCGGTCGAAGGCGTGAAGGCTGTTCAGCGACTGATCGTGGCCGCCGGGTTCGGTTCCACCCTCGACCCCGACGGAGTCGACGGCCGGTGGGGCCCAGCCACCTCGGAGGGTCTCCTCCAGGCCCGCAAGTACGTCGGCTCGGGCGTCACCTCGATCAAGTCCATGACCGGCGAGTCCTACGCACAACTGATCCGGGCCTGCGCTCGCCGGGAGGCGGAGCGCGCTGTCGGTAGCCTGGACGTCTGATCTCCCCGCACCGGAGACCGTGACGGTCACCGCCCCCGGTGGGGTCGTGACCATCCACGAAGCCCGGTTCGGGCGCAGACCCCCAGACCGGGGTCTGCGCCCCCGCGCCCGCAGGGCTCACCTTGTTCCTAAGGCCCATCCCCCGCGTGCGCGGGGCTCACGCCGAAGTGGAGGAGCAGCCCCGGCGGCGACACCGGTCCATCCCCGCGTGCGCGGGGCTCACACTTAACGACCTGCAACGACGCGGGCCGTTATCTCCGCTTGACCTTCGCAGGCGCACGTCCTGGTCACATGATGGCAGAGACCGGGCTCCTGAATCCTCCCCGAACTTCAACTCTTCTGGGGCAGGCTGCGGCTGCGGCCACGGAACTCCGCGATCACCTGATCTCCTCGGCGGACGGTGACGTCGTAGACGCCGCTGCGGCCGAACCGCACGCGTTCGACGGCGGTCGCCACCAGCAGATCCCCCTCCTTGGTGGGGGCCACGAAGGTCACGTCCGCGCCCGAAGCCACCGTGACGTCGCCGCCGTCCAGGTTGCACGCGCAGGCGAAGGCGGTGTCAGCGAGCGCGAACACGAACCCGCCATGGGTGATGTCGTAGCCGTTGAGCATCAGGGGCCCCACGACCATCTCCACCACCGCGTACCCGTCTCGGGCCTCAACCAGGCGCATCCCCAGTCCCTTGGAGGCCCGGTCGGTTTCGAACATCCGCCACGCGGTCTCGTTGCGCCCCTCGGACGCGGCACCGCTCACGAGTCGAAGTCCACGGTGACGGTGTCGGTCTGCGGCAGCGACTGGCACGCCAGCGCGTACCCGGCCTCGACCTCGGCGGGGGTGAGCGCGTAGTTCCGGCGCATCCTCACCTCACCGTCACAGACCTTGACCCGGCAGGTCCCGCACACGCCGCCCTTGCAGGCGAACGGCAGATCAGGACGGTAGCGCTGCGCGGAGTCCAGCACCGGCACGCCCTGGGGCAGGGTCAGCGTGGTGGTGCGCCCGTCCAGCACGACGGTGACCTCGCTGGCCGGGCCCTCAACCTCGGGGTCCTCGTGGCGGGCCTGGGGCGGCGGTTCGGCCCCTTCGACGAAGAACAGCTCCTGGTGCACGCGCTCGCCCTCGACCCCGTGGCGCGCCAGTACCTCCCGGGCGTCGGTGACCATGCCGTAGGGGCCGCACAGCCACCAGTGGTCGACCGCGTCGGCCGCGATGACGGTGGACAGCAGCGCCTCCAGCTTCGCGCCGTCGAGACGGCCGGTGAACAGCTCCGACTCACGGGGTTCGCGGGAGAGCACGTGCACCAGCTCGAAGCGGGGCCCGAAGGAGTCCTTGAGATCAGCGATCTCGTCGGCGAACATCACCGTGTCACTGCGGCGGTTGCCGTAGAGGAGGGTGACGTGGGAGCCGGTCCGTCGCAGCAGCGAAGCGGCCATGGACAGGACCGGCGTGATCCCCGAACCGGCGGCCACGAGCACGTGGCGGGCGGCCCGGGTGAGGTCGGGGCTGAACCTTCCGGTGGGCACCCCCACCTCGATCTCCTGGCCCGGCTCGACCTCGCGGACCAGCCAGCTGGAGAAGAGCCCCCCGGCGACCAGGCGCACACCCACGCGGGGCTTCTCCCCCACGGCGGAGCAGATGGAGTAGCTGCGCCTCTCCTCGACGCCGTCGACCTCGCGGCGCAGGGTCAGGGACTGGCCCGGTGCGAAGGCGAACTCCTCGACGAGGTGGTCGGGGACGTCGAAGGTGACCGCGACGGCGTCGTCGCACAGGCGCTCGACGTCGGCCACGCGCAGCCGGTGGAACGCTGCGCGGCCGCGCAGCGGCACCCCGGCGGTCTCGGTGACGGGTGTGGACACGGTCAGATCTCCTTGACGTGCTCGAACGGTTCGAGGCAGGACCGGCAGCGGTGCAACGACCTGCACGAGGTCGCGCCGAACCGGGACAGTTCCTCGGTGTCGGCCGCACCGCACAGCGGGCAGCTCGGGACGGTGCGGGTGGACATCAGGGTGAGCGGGACGGGTCCCGCCGGACGCCTGGGCGCCCCGCCGGGGGGCGAGATGCCGTGCTCGGTGAGTTTGCGCCTGCCCTCGTCGGTGATCCAGTCGGTGGTCCAGGCCGGGGAGAGCGCGGTACGCACCTCCACCTGGTCGAACCCGGCGGCGCGGACGGCGCGGTCCACGTCCACGCGCATCTCCGTCAGAGCGGGGCACCCCGAGTAGGTGGGGGTGATCCACACGGCGGCGGTGCCGTCCTCCTGGATGGCGACCTCGCGCAGGATGCCGAGGTCAGAGAGGGTGAGCATGGGGAGTTCGGGGTCGGTGACCGAGGCGGCCGCCTCCCACAGGCGCTGTCGGGTGCCTACCATGTCGCCTCCGGGTGCTCCCGGGCCACGCGCTGGAGCTCCTCCAGCAGCGGGGCGAGGTGTTCGGTGTGCTCGCCGTCGCGTCCGGCCACTCCCTGACGGGGGAAGGGTTCGGGGGCGGGCAGGGTGGCGGCGGTCAGGACCTGGGTGAGGACCCCGTGGACCTCGTCGCGCACGGCGGCCGGGTCCACGGCCACGCCCTGGGTGGTCAACGCCGCTTCGAGGGGGTGGGTGGCGAACAGTTCGCCGGTGAGCGGCCACACGTCGGACACGGCGGTGCGCAGGCGTTCGTGGGAGTACGGGGTGCCATCTCCCAGGCGCAGGGCCCACGCCACGGCGTACTCGCGGTGGTAGGCCAGCTCGTTGACGCCCTTGGCGGCGATGGCGGCCAGTACCGGGTCGGCGCTGTCAGCGAGCCGGGTGAACACGGCCAGCCGCCAGGAGGAGAGGACGAGGAGTGTGGCGACGGCGCGGGCGAAGTCGCCGCGCGGGGCCTCGGTGAGGTGCACGTTGCGGAACCGCGCGGCGTCCCGGTGGTAGGCGAAGGCGTCCTCGTCGCGGCCGGTGCCGTCGGCCTGTCCGGCGCGGGCCAGCAGGAGGCGCGCCTGGCCGAGCAGGTCGAGGGCGATGTTGGCCAGCGCGACCTCCTCCTCCAGTTCGGGGGCGTCGGTCACCCACTGGACGAGGCGCTGCGACTGGATGAGGGCGTCGTCGCCGAGCATTTCGCAGTAGGCCGCCAGGTCCGCGCCGTCGACCCCGGCGGGCAGGGTGGTGTCCACGCCCGCGAGCGCCTCGGTGAAGCCGGTGCCGAAGGCCCAGCGGGCGTCGCCGTCGTGCTCCTCGGTGAGTCCGGTGAAAATGTTCTCGCCACTCATGCTTGTCCTTGAAGAGTCGTGCCGACCGTGGTCCCCCCTAGATGTGCGGGACGTCCTCGGGGATGGGGTAGAAGGTCGGGTGGCGGTAGACCTTGTCACCGCTGGGCTCGAAGTAGGGGTCCTTCTCGTCCGGGCTGGAGGCCGTGACGTCCTCCGCGAGCACCACCCAGATGCTCACCCCCTCGTTGCGGCGGGTGTAGAGGTTGCGGGCGTTGTGCAGGGCCATGGTCGCGTCGGGGGCGTGCAGCGAACCCACGTGCACGTGGTTGAGGCCGCGCTTGCCTCGGACGAAGACCTCGTAGAGGGGCCACTCGGGGCGGGCCGGGGTGGCGTCGTCGTTCCTGCTCATACCGTGGCCTCCTGCTGCTTCCTGGCGTAGGCGGTGGCGGCCTCGCGGACCCACGCGCCCTTCTCGTGCGCGGCGCGTCTGCGGGACACGCGTTCGGCGTTCTTGGGACCGTCGCCCTTGATGACCTGCTTGAGCTCGTCCCAGTCCGGGGTGCCGAAGTCGTGGTGACCGCGTTCGGCGTTCCAGACCAGTTCGGGGTCGGGCAGGGTGACGCCCAGCTTCTCGGCCTGCGGGACGGTCATGTCGACGAACCTCTGGCGCAGGTCGTCGTTGGTGTCGATCTTGATGCCCCAGGTCATGGACTGCTGCGTGTTGGGCGAGTCGGCGTCGGGCGGGCCGAACATCATCAGGGACGGCCACCACCAGCGGTCGACGGCGTCCTGCACCATGCGGCGCTGGCCCTCGGTGCCCTCCATCATGCGCATGAGGAGTTCGTAGCCCTGCCGCTGGTGGAAGGACTCCTCCTTGCAGATCCGCACCATGGCGCGGGCGTAGGGACCGAAGGAGGTGCGGCACAGCGGGACCTGGTTGCAGATGGCGGCGCCGTCCACCAGCCACCCGATGACGCCGACGTCGGCGAAGCTCAGCGAGGGGTAGTTGAAGATCGAGGAGTACTTCTGGCGGCCCTCGATGAGCCGCTCGGTGAGGTCGTTGCGGTCCACGCCGAGGGTCTCGGCGGCCGCGTACAGGTAGAGGCCGTGCCCGGCCTCGTCCTGGACCTTGGCCAGAAGGATGGCCTTGCGGCGCAGGCTGGGCGCGGAGGCGATCCAGTCACCCTCCGGCTGCATGCCGATGATCTCGGAGTGCGCGTGCTGGGAGACCTGGCGGACGAGGGTCCTGCGGTAGGCGTCGGGCATCCAGTCGCGCGGCTCGACGCGCTGGTTGGCGGCGATCCGGGCGTCGAACTCCGCCTGGAGCGCCTCGTCGGCGCCGGGGGGCGCTTCCTGGGCCGTGGTCGGCATTGATCCATCCCCATTCATAACCGAACGTTCGGTCAGTAATTAGTATCCCCGGACGCGGGGGCCGGGCGCAAGTCCCCGGACCCCCGCGATCAGCTGGGCGGGGCCCGCTACTGACCGGTGAAGGTGGGCTTCTGCTTGTTCAGGAAGGACGAGACCGCGCCGACGTGGTCGGCGGTCACCCCGAGCTGGTTCTGGAGGTCGGCCTCCTCCTCCAGCAGCTCGGGCAGGTCGCTCTGGCCGTCAGCCGCCGAGCGCACCTCGCGCTTGGCCGCCACGAACGCCGCGGTGGGCCCCGAGGCCAGCCCGACGGCGACCTCGCGGGCGCGCGCCTCCCAGTCCTCGTCGGCCACGACCTCGGTGACCAGGCCGAGTTCCAGGGCCCGCTCGGCGCCGAACACCGTACCCAGGAGCATCAGCTCCATCGCGCGCGCCTGTCCCAGCGAGCGCACCAGCCGGTGGGCCAGACCGGAGTCCGAGGCCAGGCCGATCCCGGTGAACGCGGTGCCGAACTTGGCCCTGCCGGCCGCCACGCGCACGTCACCGGCGAGGGCGAACCCCAGGCCGGCGCCCACGCAGGCGCCACCGATCCCGACCACCACCGGCACCTGGATGCTCTCCAGAGCCAGCACGATCCGGTTGTAGTGCTCGCGCACCGTGCTCAGCGCCTGGCCCGGGGTCTCCTCCAGGATCCGCGCGTGTTCCGCCAGGTCCTGGCCCAGGCAGAACGCCCGGTCCGAACCCAGGAACAGTACCGCGCGGGCGGTGGTCGACTCCGCCGCCCGGGTCACCGCCTCCAGCAGCTCCTCCTTGGCCCGCCGGGTCAGCCCCGGACGGTGCAGCCTGACGGTGGCGACCCCGTCGACCTCGACGAACTCCGCGGCCCTGTCCTCGCTCACGCCTTGTCTCCCTTGTCCCAGAGGTGGAATCCCTCGCCGCTCTTGCGGCCGAGTCTGCCCTCGGCGACCTTACGGCGCAGGAGGTCCGGGGGCGAGAACCGGTCCCCCAGTTCGCTCGCCAGGTGCTCCGCGATGGCCAGGCGCACGTCGAGTCCGACCAGGTCGGTGAGCCTGAGCGGGCCCATGGGGTGGCGGTAACCGAGTTCCATCGCGGTGTCGATGTCAGCGGGCGAGGCCACGCCCTCCTCGACCATGCGGATGGCCTCCAGGCCCAGCATCACGCCGAGGCGGCTCGTGGCGAACCCGGGAGAGTCCCGGACCACGATCTCCGTCTTCCCGAGGGCGGCGACCCAGCCGCGCGCCGTCTCCAGGACGGCGGGGTCGGTCTCGGGCGCGGTCACGATCTCCACCAGCTTGGAGGCGGGGACGGGGTTGAAGAAGTGCGTGCCCAGGAACCGGCCGGGGCGCCTGAGCGCGGCGGCCAGGTCGGTGACCGACAGCGAGCTGGTGTTGGAGGCCAGGACGGTGTCCTCGCTGACGGCGGCCTCGGCGGCGGTGAGCACCGCGATCTTCAGCGCGGGCTTCTCCGGGACGGCCTCGACGACCAGCCCGGTGTCGTCCGGGAGGTCCGAGGCGTCGGTGACGGCGCTCAGGCGGGCCAGGTAGGCGGCGGGCTCGGCGTCGATCCGACCGCGGTCACGGGCCCGGTCGAGCCCGGCGGCGACCCGCCCGAGCCCGGCCTCGGCGGCCTCGGCGGTGGCCTCGACCAGCACCACGCTCGCCCCGGCCGTGAGGAACTGCTGGACGATCCCGGCTCCCATGGTGCCGCCGCCGATGACGGCGACGGTGCCGGGGACGCCCTGCGGGGTGATCTCGCTCAACGCTTCTTCCTCTCCAGGAAACGGGTCATGCGGTCGTGCTTGTCGGCGCTCTCGAACAGGACCGCCTGCGTGAGGTCGTCGGCCAGGGGGTGCACGCCCTCGGCGTCCAGCACCAGCTTGGTCATCCGCAGCGCCGTGGCCGAGGAGGCGGCCATCCGGTCGATCACGGCGTGCGCGCGCTCGCGCAGCTCCTCGGAGGGGGCGATCTCGGCCACCAGGCCGTGGCGCAGCGCGGCGTCGGCGTCCAGGCGGAACCCGCCCAGCAGCACCTGCTTGGCCACCGAGGCGCCCACGAGCTCCTTGAGCCGCCAGCAGGCCCCCGCCCCCGCGATGATGCCCAGGCCCGGCTCGGGCTGGGCGAACACGGCGGTGGGGGTGGCGATCCGGATGTCGCAGGCGTAGGACAGTTCGGCGCCGCCGCCCAGGGCGAACCCGTCGACGGCGGCCACGGTGGGGGTTTGGAGCCGGTGCAGGCGTTCGAACAGGCGGCTGTTGATCCCGGCCAGTGCCTCCTCACGGCCGCGTTCGCGCAGTTCGGAGATGTCGGCCCCGCCCGCGAACACGGTGCCGTGGCCGGTCAGGAGCAGGGGTCGGGGGTCGGCCTCGATCCGGGCGCACACCTCGTGCAGCTCCGCGATCATCCGTCCGTTGATGGCGTTACGGGCCTCGGGGCGGTGCAGCTCGACCACCACGCGGTCCTCGCGCCAGTCGACGCGCAGGGTCTCGAAGTCCATGCTCGGGCCGTCCTCGTTCGGGGTCGGGGCGCCGCCGGTCCGTTCGGAGCCTGACGGGTGGGGGGCGGACGGGTCGGGGGCGGGGGTCACGGGCGCTCCACCAGCAGGGCGGTGCCCTGACCCACACCCACACACAGGGTGGCCAGTCCGCGCGGGGCGTCCTCGCGCTCCATGCGGTTCATCAGCGTGACCACCAGGCGGGCGCCGGAGGAGCCCAGCGGGTGACCCAGGGCGATCGCGCCGCCGTCGGCGTTCACCCGGGACTCGTCCAGGTCGAGCTGGCGCAGCACGCCGAGTGACTGGGCCGCGAAGGCCTCGTTGAGTTCGACCGCGCCCACCTCGTCGAGTGCCCATCCGGCCCGGTGCAGGACCTTGCGGGTGGCCGGGACCGGACCGAGCCCCATGACCTGCGGGTCCACCCCGGCCGAAGCGGAGGCGACGACGCGGGCGCGCGGGGTCAGGTCGTAGCGGCGCACGGCGTCGGCGCTGGCCAGGACCAGTGCGGAGGCTCCGTCCGAGAGCGAGGAGGAGTTGCCCGCGGTGACGATGCCGCCCTGACGGAAGACCGGGCGGAGCTTGGCCAGGCTCTCCATGGTGGAGCCGGGGCGCGGCCCCTCGTCCTCGGTGACCTCGTGGGTCTGGCCCTTGCGGCCGTGGACCGTGACGGGGACGATCTCGTTCCGGAACCGGCCCGCCTCGGCGGCGGCCACGGCCCGCTGGTGGCTGCGTAGGGCGAAGGCGTCGCTCTCCTCGCGGGTGATCCCCTCCAGGGCGGCGACCTCCTCGGCGGTCTCGCCCATCGACAGCGTGTAGCGCAGTTCGTCGGGGGTGGCGTCCGGGGACGTCTCGGCGTCGGCGGCGGCGAAGCGGGGGTTGGTGAAGCGCCAGCCCAGGGAGGTGTCGGCGACCTCGCCCGGCTTCGCCCAGGGGGTGCCGGGCTTGGCCATCACCCAGGGGGCGCGGGTCATGGACTCCACTCCCCCGGCGACCACGAGGTCGGCCTCGCCCGCCCGGATCGCCTGCGCGGCGGAGGCGACGGCGGTCAGTCCGCTGGCGCACAGCCGGTTGACCGTGTAGCCGGGGACCGTGGAGGGCAGCCCGGCCAGCAGGGCCGCCATCCGGGCGACGTTGCGGTTGTCCTCACCCGCCTGGTTGGCCGCGCCGAGGATGACCTCGTCCACGTCCTCTCCGGGGACCCCGGCGCGCCGGACCGCCTCGGCCACCGCCCGGGCGGCGAGGTCGTCGGGACGGACGGCCGCGAGGACGCCCCCGTACCGGCCCTGGGGGGTGCGGACCCCGTCGACCACGTAGACGTCGCTCACGAACGGCCTCCCTTGTTGGCTACGGTGGCCTGTGCCACCGTCCTGTGTGAACTCTTCAACACGTCTCCTTGACACGGCCACGCGGAGACTGAGTAAATGCATTAGTAACCGAACGTTCGGTCAGTAAGCAAGTCGGCTCCCTCCGCGGACCGACGAAGACCCACCTCAGCGCGGTTGGACCGCCGGAAAGCGTGCCGCGGCATCGTACGGCGGCCCCGCCCCTCCTCTGGGGACGAACCGTCCGAACCCGGCCCGGCGGAAACCCCGCGCACAGTACCCGGAGAGGCCCATGGCAAGCCAGGACACCACCACGCATTCGGCCGGTACTGCCCTCCAGCGGCGCCTGGGGCAGGCCCCGGAGCCCGGTTCCCTGGACGCGGCCGAGCGCATGAGTGTCGACGAGCTGCGCTCCCTCCAGTTCGAGCGCCTGCGCTGGACCCTGGAGCACGCCTACACGAACGTGCCCCTGTACCGGCGCAAGTTCGACGAGGCCGGGGTACGCCCCGAGGACCTCAGATCGCTTGAGGACATCGCCCTCTTCCCGCACACCACCAAGGCCGACCTGCGCGACAACTACCCGTTCGGGATGTTCGCGGTGCCCCAGGAACAGGTCAGCCGCATCCACGCCTCCAGCGGCACCACGGGCAAGCCCACCGTGGTCGGCTACACGCGCGAGGACATCGACACCTGGGCCACCGTGGTGGCGCGCTCGATCCGCGCCTCCGGCGGGCGCCCCGGGCACAAGGTGCACGTCTCCTACGGCTACGGCCTGTTCACCGGCGGCCTCGGCGCCCACTACGGCGCGGAGAAGCTGGGCTGCACGGTCATCCCCGCCTCCGGAGGGCAGACCGCCAAGCAGGTCCAGCTCATCCAGGACTTCCGGCCCGAGATCATCATGGTCACCCCGAGCTACATGCTGACCCTGCTGGACGAGTTCGAGCGCCAGGGCATCGACCCGCGGACGACTTCGCTCAGGGTGGGGATCTTCGGCGCCGAACCGTGGACCGAGCGGATGCGCCTGGAGATCGAGGAGCGCTTCGACATCAACGCCGTGGACATCTACGGCCTCTCCGAGGTGATGGGCCCGGGTGTGGCCAACGAGTGCGTGGAGACCAAGGACGGTCTGCACGTGTGGGAGGACCACTTCCTCCCCGAGGTGCTCGACCCCGTCACCCAGGACGTGCTGCCGGACGGCGAGAACGGTGAGCTGGTCTTCACGTCGCTGACCAAGCAGGCCATGCCGATCATCCGTTACCGCACCCGTGACCTGACCACCCTGCGCCCGGGCACGGCCCGTCCGATGCGCCGGATGGACAAGATCACCGGCCGTAGCGACGACATGATCATCCTGCGCGGAGTCAACGTCTTCCCGACCCAGATCGAGGAGATCGTGCTGGGCCTGGACGGGCTCGCCCCGCACTTCCAGCTGGTGCTCACCAAGGAGGGCCGCCTGGACCGCATGTCCGTGCGTGTGGAGGCCGCCCCGGGCTGCACCACCGACCGGCGTACCGTCCTGAGCAGGGAGATCACCGCGACGATCAAGGACCGCGTCGGCGTCAGCGTCACCGTGGACGTGGTCGACCCGGAGCAGATCGAGCGTTCGGTCGGCAAGTTCCGCCGCATCATCGACCGACGTCCGAAGGAGTAGGTCGCCGCACGGAGTCCCCGGAGCCCGGAGCCACGGGGACTCCCGCGGTGCGCGCCGCCCGACTACGAGGCGGCGGCGGAGCGGTAGTCCCGGGGACTGGTCCCCAACAGGCGCGCGAAGACCGCGGAGAACGCCGCCGGGCTGTCGTAGCCGAGGTCCGAGGCGACCCGCGCGACCGCCGCACCCCGGGCCAGCGGGGGCAGGGACCGCAGAACGCACGCCCGCTGCCGCCACCGGGCGAAGCCCATCCCGGTCTCTGCCCGGAACAGCCGGTTGACCGTGCGCTCACTCACGTGCAGCCGAGCCGCCCAACGCGCGAGCGGGTCGTGGACGCGGGGAGCCTCCAGGAACTCCTCGCACAGGACGCGCAGCCCCTCGTGGCGCGGCAGCGGCAGGTCCAGCGGCAGCGGCACCAGCCCCCGGAGTTCGTGGAGCAGGAGTTCGACCAGGGCGGCGTCCCGCCCGTGGCGGTCGTGGCGGGGGTCGACGTCCACCGCCGCCATCAGCAGCTCGCGCAGCAGCGCGGACACCTCCACCACCTGGCACCGGGCGGGGAACCACGGCACGGCGGCCGGTTCCACGTACAGGCTGCGGGTGCTCACCCCCTCCATCGTCACCTCGTGGTCGGTTCCGGCGGGCACGAGCACCGCCCGCTGCGGCGGCACGGTCCACGCGCCGTCGTCGGTCACCACCCGCATCACACCGGTGGCGCCGTACAGGAACTGCGCACGGCGGTGCCGGTGCCGGGCCAGGACGAACCCGGGCGGGTAGTCGGTGCCGATGGCCAGCACCGGACGGTCGATGTGGTCCACTTCGGAGACCGGGACGTTGCGCACGGACACCGACGCTACCCTGTCCGGTACGCGATTGTTCCTGTCCTTTCATCGAATGCGCGCCAGCGGTCCGTCTCCCTACCGTGGTGCGGGTGCTCACCTCGATCCTCGTTTTCCTGGCCCTGGGCTGCCTGACCGGAGTCACCACGGTCGTGTTCGGCTTCGGCGGCGGCTTCGTGACCGTTCCGGTCGTGTACGCCGTCACCCTGGCCCGGGCCGAACCGGGGGTGGACGCCATGGCGGTGGCCGTGGCCACCTCCACCGCCGTCATGGTGGTCAACTCCCTGGGCGCCACCTGGGCCCAGTACCGTGCCGGACGCCTGCGCCGCGCGCACCTGTGGCCCCTGGCCGCCTACATCGGGCTCGGCTCCGCCGTGGGGGCGTTGGCGGCCACGGCGGCGGGCGGCGCGGTCCAGCACGCCCTGTTCGTGGTCTACCTGGCGGTGACCATCGTCGACAGTGTGCTGCGCCGGGGCTTCCTCACCCCGTCGCCGGGAACCACGCCCCGGGTCCCGCGTCCGGGGCCGACCCGGGCGGTGGGGCTGGGCATCGGCGCCGTCACCGGGTTCCTGGGAGTGGGCGGCAGCGTCATGACCGTGCCCCTGCTGCGCCGACGCGGGCTGCCCATGGGCGAGGCCACCGCGATGGCCAACCCGCTCACGGTGCCGGTCGCGCTGGCGGGGACCCTGGTCTACGCGCTGTGGGGAACCGGCGGCGGGGGAACCGACCAGGGGCATGTGGGTTCGGTGGACCTGGTGGCCGGGGCGCTGCTGCTGGCCGGGTCCCTGCCCACCATCGCCGTGGTCCGCCGCCACGTGGGGAGGATCCCCGACCGCGCGCACGCCGTGTCGTACGTGGTCCTGCTGGCGGTGGTACTGGTCGTGTTCCTGGTGCTGTGAACGGGCCAGGGTCGGGGCTCCCGGTGGCCCCGGGCACGGGTACGGGTACGTCAGCCGCTCCCGACGGGGACGCGGGGAACCGCCCTCCCGCCCAGGTACAGGTACTCCTCCCCCGTCTCCAGCGTGTGAATCCGTACCGGCACCCAGGTGCGCCGACCCTCGGGGCGGAACGCGAACTGTCCCTCCGTGCCCCCGGCGGGCAGGAGCGGCCACTCCCCGACCGGATCGGGACCGACTCCGGGCAGCGGAGCCCGGTCGATCATCCTCAGGGTCCGCCGCTCCCCCTCGCCCAGGATCTCCAGGCGCTGGGCCGCGTTCTCGTAGGCGGCCGAGACCGGCGCCCCGTCGTCCCCGGATCCGGAAGCGGCGTCCGGTTCGGTGTCGGGAGCCAGGGGCGGCGGGACCCGCACGTCCGTGAGTTCGCGGAACACCTCCCCGTACAGCTCCTGGTAGAGGTCGCGCGTCCGGCCGCCGTTGGTCAGGAGCACCACCGCGAACCCGGCCTCGGGAAGAAGCCGCAGGAACGCCGACTGACCGACGGTGTTGCCGTCGTGGCCCAACAGCCGCCGCCCGTCCCAGCCGAAGCGGATCCAGCCCAGCCCCCAGGAGTCCCCCAGGGTGTGCGGATCGGGCAGGGTCACCTCGTGACCGCCCATCGCTCGGGCCGAGGCCTCGGAGAGCACCCGGTCCCCCTCGGCGCCGAGCCCGCCGCGCAGGTGGGCGGCGGCGAAGCGCAGGACGTCCCCGGCGTTGGCCAGGACGGTTCCGGCGGGTCCCATCGATCTGGGAATGCCCCACACCGGGGCCGTCTCGGGGTCGGACAGACCCTCCACGTGCCCGACGGCCGCCCCGTGGAGCAGGGCCTCCTCCGGAAGGGTGCAGGCGCGGGTCATGCCCAGGGGGGCGAAGAGCCGCGCTCGTACCGCCTGGTCCCAGGTGAGGCCGGTGAGCCTCTCGACGATCCGGCCCAGCAGCACGTACCCGGCGTTGCAGTAGGAGAAGGCGGCGCCCAGGGGGTGCACTAGCTCCGTGTCTCCCAGCAGGGCGACGTAACGCTCCAGTGCGTCGTCACCGCGCCCGGTGTCGGTGAAGACGTCCCCGTTGATCCCGCTCGTGTGGTTGAGCAGGTGCCGCACGGTCACCCGCCGGGTCGGGTCGGGCAGCCGGAGTTCGGGCAGCGGATCGGTCACCGGCGTGTCCGGGGTGAGCAGGCCCTCGTCCACGAGTCCCATGACCACGGTGGCGGTCAACACCTTGGTGACAGACCCGATCTGGAAGACCGATCCCGTGTCCACGGAGTGCCCGGTCGTGGCGTTGAGGACCCCGTGGGCGACCTCGACCGCCTCATCGTCCGCCGCGTCGGCTCCGGTCCGCAGGAGGCCGAGCTGGGCCCCGGGGACCCCGTGGCGTTCGCAGAGGGCGGCCAGCCGCGCACGCCAGTGCTCGGTGTCGATCGGTGTGCGCGGTCGGTCGGCCACGGGATCCTCCGGGGGTGGGGTGGGTCGGTCAGGCCTTGCGGGCCACACCGCCGTACTCGGCGACCGGGCGGAGCGTGCCCACCTCGGTCGGTCCCGGCCGCCACAGCGAGCAGGACACCACGCCCGGCTCCAGCAGTTCCAGGCCGTCGAAGAGCCCCTCGATCTCCGCCGCCGTGCGGATGGTGATCTTGGGGGTGCCCTTCTCGTTCCACGCGGCGGCCACCTGGTGGGCGCGTTCGTGGTCGATGTCGTCGGTGGGGTGCGAGACCACCAGGTAGCTGCCGGGGGCGAGCGCGTCCAGCAGCCGGTCCAGGATCGCGCGCACCTCGGCGTCGTCGGCCACGAAGTTGACCACGCCGAGCAGCAACAGGGCCACCGGCTGGTCGAGGTCCAGGGTCTTGGCGGCCGGGGCCAGGATGGAGTCCGGGTCGCGCAGGTCGGCGTCGACGTAGTCGGTCACGCCCTGGTCGGAGCCGGTGAGCAGGGCTCGGGCGTGGGTGAGCACCAGCGGGTCGTTGTCCACGTAGACCACGCGGGAGTCGGGCGCCACCGACTGCGCCACCTCGTGGGTGTTGTTGTGGGTGGGCAGACCCGTGCCCACGTCCAGGAACTGCCGGATCCCCTCCTCGCGTGCCAGGTGGGTGACGGCGCGGACGAGGAAGGCGCGGTCGGCGATCGCGTTGTCGACGATCTCGGGGAAGAACGAGCGGATCTGTTCGCCCATCTCGCGGTCGACGGGGTAGTTGTCCTTGCCGCCGAGCCAGTAGTTCCAGATCCTGGCGTTGTGGGGGACGGTGGTGTCGATCCTGGCTTCGGTGTTCTCGGGGGGCACGGGTCCTGCTCTCCACTGCCGGGCCCGGCCGGTGCCGGGCGGGGTACGGGACCAGCTAAACGGACGCCGGGCGTGCCCGGCAAGAACCTTGGGCCCTGGTTTGGCGGGAAATCGGTGTTTTGTTGTCTCCAGTACGCCCATGAGCCCTCTGATGCGGGCTCGCATCGGGTGACAGGCACCGAAAACGGTTCGTGGTCCCCTCCGCCGCCCCGATAGGTTGCGCAGCACGACCCACCGAACCGGGAGGCCCAGGTGAAGCACTCCAGCGAGGAGTTCGCCCGTATCGCCGCACGGGGCACCGTCCTGCGGTGCCAGGTCGGCTCCGTCGTCCACGGCCTGAACCTGGAGGGGCAGAACGACCGCGACGAGATGGGCATCTGCGTCGAGCCGCCCGAGTACGTCATCGGTCTGCGCGCCTTCGAGCAGTTCATCCTCCGCGACCAGGGCGAACACGTCCGCTCCGGTCCCGGCGACCTGGACCTCACCGTCTACTCCCTGCGCAAGTGGACCCGCCTGGCACTGGAGGGCAACCCCACCGTCCTGCTGCCGCTCTTCGTCCCCGAGGACGAGATCGTCACCCTCACCCCCGTCGGCCGTGACCTGCGCGCCAACGCCCACCGCTTCCTGTCCCGGCGCGCGGGCGAGCGCTTCCTCGGCTACCTGCGCGCCCAGCGCGATCGCATGGCGGGCACCCGGGGCGGCAGGCACACCAACCGTCCGGAGCTGGTCGAGAGGCACGGCTTCGACACCAAGTACGCCTACCACATGGTCCGGTTGGGCCTCCAGGGCGTGGAACTGATGGAGTCCGGCGGCATCACCCTGCCCATGCCCGAACCCGACCGGAGCTGGCTGCTGGGACTGCGCCGGGGCGAGCACACCCGTGACGAGGCCCTGGAACGGGCCGGGGAGCTGGAGAGCCGCCTGGAGGACCTGTGCCGGGCCTCCCACCTGCCCGCGGCACCCGACACGGGCTGGGCGGACCGCTGGCTGGTCCGGACCTACCAGCGGTTCTGGAACGAGAGCTGAACCACGCTGGTCAGAGCGGCCACCCGACGCGGCGTCCCCGCGACGGAGAGATAGGGTGATGCACCGAAGAGGTAACATGCCGCGCCCGAGACTCCGGGTGTCCCGGTGTGCCGGGCGCCGGGGAAACGGCCACGGTGCCCGGGGGACGACACAGTGAAGGAAACACCATGATCGGAACGATCGCGTTCGTGCTCATGATCGTCAGCCTGTCCATGATGATCATCTCCGGTCTCATCGCGACCCTCGTGAAGACGCGCTAGGGCCGGACGTCCCAGCACCGGGTTGACGGGTGCGCCGTACGGGCGCCCGTCACCCGCCCTCCGCCGACGGCGCGGGGAAGGGGGGATGCCAACGGAGCCGCCGCGTGGCAGGGTGAAGGCGGCCCGTTCCCGGGGCCGCACCCCCGCTCACGAAGGACCCCCATGCTCACCCTCCCCACCGCCGCCGTGGCGCTCCCCCGACGTTCCGGGCCGGTCCTGGCGGCCCTCCTCCTCACCGGTTCGCTCCTGTCCGCGCTCTCGCCCGCCGCCCCTGCCGCCGCCGAGGAGAACCCGTCGGCGTCGCGCGCCGCGTGGATGGCCCCGATCCCCGACGGCACCAACCTGGCGGCGCTGTCCGTCCCCGGCACCCACGACACCGGGGCCTGGACCGGCTCCGTGTTCTCGCGCACGCAGGACCTGACCCTCTCCGAGCAGCTCGGTTCCGGGGTGCGCTTCCTCGACGTGCGCACCCGCCACTACCGGGACGCCTTCCCCATCCACCACGGTGTCGAGTACCTGAACCTCAACTTCACCGACGTGGTCACCGACGTCGGCGCCTTCCTCGACGCGAACCCCTCCGAGACCGTGCTCATGCGGATGAAGAAGGAGCACACCGAGGAGGAGAACACCCGGAGCTACGAGGAGACGCTGAACCACTACATCGAGGAGAACCCGGACACCCGGGACGTCCTGACCGAACGCCTGTGGGTGCCGGAGCAGGGCGCGGACCGCGTCCCCGACCTCGGTGAGGTCCGGGGCCGCATCGTCATCGTGCAGGACTTCTCCGCGTCCCGGGACTACGGCGTGCACTGGAACGGCTCCTCCCTGGACATCCAGGACGACTACCGGGTGCCCACGCTCTTCGACGTCCCCGCCAAGTGGGAGAAGGCCCGCGACCACTTCGAGCGGACCGCCGCGGGCGCCGACGACGTCCTGTTCGTCAACCACCTCAGCGGCAGCGGCGCCCCCTGGGCCAACCCGCGTGAGGTCGCGTGGGGCGCGTTGGGCATCCGGGGCGTGAACCCCCGCGCGGTGGACCACCTGCGTCCGGTGGCGGCTCCCCGCACGGGTGTGGTGGTCATGGACTTCCCCAGCCAGGAACTGACCGACCTGGTCATCGCGCACAACCCGGGCTGAGCCGTTCGCGGAGGGGCCGCCGATGCGGATCCCCCCGTGGGTGCCCACCCGGTCGTGCCCGGGTCGTTCGTGCCGAGCGACCCGGGCGCGGTCCGCGTCGACGGCCCGTCGGGCGAACGACTTCCCGAAGGGGGGATCTCAGGTCGATCGCGCGGCGATGGGGTGGTAGGCGCGTTCCAGTCCCCCGAGGACGTCCGTGACCACGGCCCCGAGGCTGTTGCGGATGTGCGAGCGCACCAGGGCGGCGGCGGCCGCGCCGTCGCCGGCGATGACGAGCTCCAGGATTCTGTGGTGCTGTTTCAGGTCGATGGTGCGCGGCTCCGCGCCTGCGGGCAGCTCCAGGCCGATCCGCCGGTACCGGTCGGCCTTGTCCCACAGGTCGTCCAGCTGTCTGACCATCACGTTGTTGTGGGAGGCGGCGTAGATCGCCCGGTGGAAGGCCCGGTGCGCCGTGATGGCGTCCTCGCCCCAGGTGCGGGTGACCGGCAGGAGTTCGTCGGCGGCCGCCCGCATCGCGGCGATCTCCCTCTCCGTCCTGCGGAGAGCGGCGAGCTCCGTGGCCGACGGTTCCAGTGAGAAGCGGACCTCCAGCAGTTCGCGCGCTTCGGAGGCGCTCATGGGCGCCACGCGCACGTCACGGTGAGCGTCCATCACGACCCATTCCTCGCTGACCAGTCGTCTGATCGCCTCACGCAGCGGAGTGATGCTCATCCCCAGCTCCTCGGCCAGTGCGTACTGCGACAGGCGCGACCCCGGGGCGAGCTCGCCGGAGGTGATCCGGCGGCGCAGTTCGGTATAGGCCAGCCCGCCCTTGCTGGAGAAGGCGTTCTCGCTGGTCATCGTGACCTCTCTCACAGAAATTTCCCTCACGGGCTTGTGACCCCCGTCTCATGCAGCTTAGACTCCGCCCCGTACTTATAAGGGTCTTATAAGTCGTTGTACGGCAGAAGGAAGTTCATGAGAATCGTTTCCGCCCACGTCGGCACCATCCCCATCAGCTCGTCGATGCGCAACGCGTACATCGACTTCAGCAAGATGGACTGCACGATCCTGGCCCTGGTCAGTGACGTGGTGGTCGACGGCAGGCCCCTGGTGGGCTACGGCTTCAACTCCAACGGGCGCTACAACGCCACGGCCATCCTGAACGAGCGTGTGCTCCCGCGGTTGCGGAACGCCACGGCGGACGAACTGCTGGACGAGCACGGTGAACTCTCACCCGCCCGTGCGTGGGACGTCATGATGCGCAACGAGAAGCCCGGTGGACACGGTGAACGCTCCGTCGCCGTCGGCGTGGTGGACATGGCGCTGCACGACCTCGCCGCCAAGGCCGCGGGGGTGCCGCTGTACCGGTGGATCTCCGATCACTACGGTGACGGCGACCCGGACCAGGACGTCTTCGTCTACGCCGCCGGTGGCTACTACGCTCCCGGCAAGACCCTGGGGGACCTGCAGGACGAGATGCGCGGCTTCCTCGACGCCGGGTACGAGATCGTCAAGATGAAGATCGGCGGCGCCGACCTGGCCGAGGACCTCAGGCGCATCGAGGCGGTCATCGACGTCCTGGGCGGTGACGGGTCCCGCCTGATGGTGGACGTCAACGGGAAGTTCGACCTGCGCACCGCCCTGGACTACGGCCGGGCCATCGAGCCGTACGGCCTCTTCTGGTACGAGGAGGTCGGGGACCCGCTGGACTACGGACTGAACGCGACGCTGTCGGAGCACTACCGCAATCCCATCGCGACCGGGGAGAACCTGTTCTCGTTGCAGGACGCCCGGAACCTGATCCGCTACGGGGGCATGCGCCCGGACCGCGACTTCCTCCAGGTCGACCCGGCGCTGAGCTACGGACTCACGGAGTACCGCCGGGTCCTGGACATGCTCTCCCTGCACGGCTGGTCCTCCCGCCGCTGCGTCCCGCACGGCGGGCACCAGTTCTCGCTGCACATCGCCTCGGCCCTCAAACTCGGCGGCAACGAGTCCTACCCCGGGGAGTTCCAGCCCACGGGCGGCTTCACCGACGACGCGGTGATCACCCGCGGCCGTGTGGCGCCGGGCGACCTCCCGGGCATCGGGCTGGAGGGCAAGGCGAAGTTCCACGAGGTCCTCCGGGGCCTGCACGACTAGCCGTCCGACCGATGGCGCACGGGACACGGGCGCCCGTTCCCGCCAGCACGCCCGGCTGCTCCGAGGCGACGTGCCAGGGCCCCGGTCCCCCGCACCACCGATGACCGTCCGAACCCCCGAACCGACCTCCTGCGGCAGGTCGAGCCGAGCCGAAGACCAGAGAAGGTGCAGCAATGGCACACTCCCATCCGCATTCCCTGTGGGGAAGCCTGTGGGATTCACACCGGCAGATCAAGGAGCTACTGACGTTCTCGAGGCGCGGGACGCCTCGGCGGACGGAGCTGGTGGCGTCAACCGCGGGCGCGGGCGGGGACAGCGGTCCCGCCGAGGCCGAGGGAGGGGCCGAGGCCTCGGAAGCGGCCGAAGGGCCCGACGGCTCCGATCCCGGGTACACGCCCGCCCGGGTCATCGGCCTGGTCCTCGGGCCGCTGCTGTTCGTGCTGACGCTGCTGTTCTTCCACCCCGAGGGGCTCTCCCCGGAGGGTCGGGCGGTCCTCGCCACGACTCTCTGGGTCGCGACGTGGTGGATCACCGAGGCGATTCCCATCCCGGTCACGTCCCTGCTCCCCATCGTGCTGCTGCCGCTGTCCGGCGCGCTGGACGGGGACGCCGTGGTCTCGGCCTACGGCAACGACATCATCTTCCTCTTCCTAGGCGGGTTCTCCATCGCGATCGCCATGGAGAAGTGGAACCTCCACCAACGCATCGCCCTCACGATCGTCTCGGCCATCGGTACGAGTCCGCGCCGCATCGTCCTCGGCTTCATGGTCGCGACGGGCTTCCTGTCGATGTGGGTCTCCAACACGGCCGCCACGATGATGATGATCCCGGTCGGGCTGGCGGTCGCCTACCAGGCCGCCCGTTCGCTGCGGGGCGGGGAGTACGCCGACGACCTGCCGAAGTTCGAGAAGTCCATGGTCTTCGGCATCGGATACGCGGCCACCATCGGAGGCCTCGGGACGCTGATCGGCACACCACCGCTCGCCATCCTCGCGGCGACCTCCAGTGAACTCTTCGGGCAGAGCGTCTCGTTCGGCGGATGGATGTTGTTCGGCGTCCCGATCGCCGTCGCCCTCCTCGCCTTCACCTGGTTCTACCTGACCGGCGTCCAGTTCAGGGTCCGGTTCAAACACCTTCCCGGCGGAAAGGAGATCATCCGGAGGGAGAGGAGGGCCCTCGGCAGGACGTCCACCGAGGAGCGGATCGTGTTCGCCGTCTTCCTCGCCGCGGCGTTCATGTGGGTGACCCGCACCTTCCTCTGGGAGGACCTCCTCCCGGGCATCAGCGACGGTGTGATCGCGATCGCCGCCACGGTGGCCCTGTTCACGCTGCCGACCAGCGGCGGCAGGGACAAGAGGATCCTCCAGTGGGAGGACTCGAAGAGGATCCCCTGGGGCATCCTCCTGCTGTTCGGCGGCGGCCTGGCCATCGCGGCCGGGTTCGTCGAGACCGGCCTCTCCTCATGGATCGGGACGCAACTGCGCACGCTCGACGGGATCAGCGTGGTGCTGATCATCGTCATCGCCACCGCGCTCGTGCTGTTCCTCACGGAGATCACCTCGAACGCCGCGACGGCGACGATGATCCTCCCGGTCATGGCCGCCTTCGCGATCTCGCTGAACATTCACCCGTACGCGTTGATGGTCCCCTGCGCGATGGCCGCGAACTGCGCGTTCATGCTCCCGGTGGGAACCCCGCCGAACGCGATCATGTTCGGCACGGGGAAACTGTCGATCATGGAAATGGTCAGGGTCGGTTTCTGGGTGAACTGGGTCGCCCTCGCCCTCATCGTCGGGGGCGCCCTCTATGTACTGCCGTGGCTGTGGGGAATCGACCTGATGACCCTTCCCCCCGCGTTCCAGTGACCGGGCGGGCCCTCTCCCTGGTCCGAACGGCCAGGACACCGTGGCCACGAACGGTCCTCTGACCGACACCGTCGTCCCCGCCGTGGTCGAGGCCGCGTCGGACACGACACGACGGCCTTCCGAGCGTGCTCGACCGCCCTTTCCGGGCTCCTTCGACCACGCTCGGAAGGCCGCGGACACGTGCCCGAAGGGTGTGGACTCCCGTCCACGAGGACCTTCCACCCCGCAGTACGGCGGGGACCCGGCCGACCGCACACCTGCGCGCGGGCCGTGCGGGCCGCTGGCGGTGACGAACACCGTGCCGCTCCCGGGGCTCGACCACCCGCCGACCGCTCCACCACCGCGCGTGCCCGTGTGATCCGCGGCCGGGGGGCCGTTTCCGGGCACGACTCTGGTGGTCGCCGGTGCGGATCACCCGTCCACCGCGTTCCGCACCGGCGGTCACGCGGGTCCAGAGTACGGACTCGTCCCCCGTCCTCGTGCGTGAATTCGGCAAGTTTCTCGGGTGGATCACACACCCGAGAGCCGCACCTTTATGTCGTAGATTTCTTGTTTGCGCGGCTTGTCTACCTGAAGTTCGGAATCCCCGTCGTTGATCGGTGAATATTTCCGGCCTATCGGACACGAATTCTCGTTCGGGTGAACCCGCCACGACGCTTTCCCTAGGCTCGCTCCGAAATACCCCCTGTCTGAGGAAGCTCCCCTTCCGCCTAGGAGTGTCATGCCCCCGACACCGGAGACCGCTCTCCCGCGCAACCCCTACCGGACCCTGGTCCTGCTCGCCCTGGCCACGCTCTCCGGGCACGGCGACTCCCCCGGCCTGCTGGAGGACGCCCACCGGCTGGTGACCGGGGCGCTGCCCCGCGGCCGCCGCCATCCGCGCCCCCACGAGTACGCGAGGACCCGCCGCCGGGTTCTGCGCAGGTCGCTCCGCCCCCGGAGCTGGCACCCCCGCGGCCAGGCGGGGCTACGGGTCTCCCCGGTGGACGGGGTCGGCGGTGAGGCACGCTCCCTGGAGGCGCTCGACGGGCTGGACGCGCCCGCCCGCGCCGCCTACACCCTGATGCGGCTGGAGTCCCTGGACACGCGGGCCGCCACCGGCCTCCTCAGGTCCGTCGGGGTCCGGGACCCGGCCACCGCCGTGGAACGCGCCCGGCGGGCACCGTCCGCCCCGCTCCTGCCCGACCCCACGGTGGTGCGGGTGAGCGGCCGGGGATCGTGGCTGCACCGGCGCGGACTGGTGGCTGGTACGGGCGCCGTGGTCCTGGTGGTGGCCGCCCTGGGACTCACCACCGCCGATCCCGGCGGTGGGACGAGCTCCGCCACCCTCACGGCCGCCCCGCCCCGCCTCGCCTCCGCCACCGCACCGGACACCTGGCGGGAGAGCTTCCGGCTGGACCTGAACGCCTGGCACCCCCGGGGCGCTGCCGTGGAGGACGACGCGCTCCTCCGACGGGCGCTGACGGCCTGGTCGGAGCAGGAGTCCCACGAACGGGGACTGCCGCCCGGTGCGCCCCGGGTGCTGTTCGCGGGCGCGGTGGCCGACCGCGAGGTCGTCCTTCTGCACGACGGCCCGCGGGTCGCGCGCTACACGCGACGGGACGGGGCGGGAACGGAGCTGGTCGAGGTCTTCGCGGAACCCGCGAACGGAGTGGCCAACTGGCCCGCCCTGCGCCTCGCCGACACCGGCGAGGGCACCCACTACCTGCTCCCGCCGTGGGTGACGGAGGCCGCCACCGCCCCGCTCGGGAACGCCGACGCCGACTGGTCCGACGTGCGTCTCCAGGACGGGGTGACGGAGGCCCTGCCCACCGGCGGGTACTGCGGCGTCGGCCCGGTGCTGCGCCTGCGCGCCCCCGAGGTGGCGCACGGCGAACCGTACTCGGCCATCGACCTGGGCGGGCTGGACACCGCCCACCTGGGGTACATGCCGCCCCCGCCCGCGGAGATCAGGCGGCTGGGCCCGCACGAGGTGTTGGACGCGGAGCGCGGCTTCGACCTGTGGGGCGACCTGGCCTGTGCCGGTGGGGCTCCGGAGGAGCCGGTACGCACCGCGACCGCGTGGGAGTTCGCGGTCCAGGAACTGCCCGGCGGCGGCGAGGGCCGCTGGACCTGCGTGCGCTTCGGCGGACACGACGGCGGCGGGCTGGCCCGCGCCGTACTGGTCACACGGACCGATGAGGGCACCGGAGCCGTGGTGGCCGGGGAACGCGAGGGTGGCTGGGACTGCAGCAACCTCAACCGCCAGGTGGCCGCGGGCACGTGGTGGCGGGACGACGACAGCCGGTGGCACTACCTCGCCGCCGCCTCCCGCGAGGCCGCCTCCCTCACGGTGGAGGGCGGCGCCGAGGGCGCGGCCGGGGACGGTGAGAGCGTGCTGGCGGTCAGGGGCCCGCGTTCGGAGGAGCCTCCGGGCGCGGAGGTCGAACTGACCGCCCTCGACGCGCACGGCGGGGAGATGACCGTCCTGTCACGCTGAGGCCGAACGCCGCCTCGTACCCGGATTCGGGCTCCGAACAACGGGTCATGAGTCACATCCCCGGCCTGTGGCCGCTTCCGGCCACACTCACATGCGTATGCACGTGCAACTGCACCGTCGGTGATATCACTGGGTACAGAGTCCCCCAATCCGGACGGGTAGCCAGGGGGTCGCGAACCGGGTGTTCCAGGTCGGGTTCGCTTTGCCGCGAACCTCCCGGGATCCCACGGCGCGACCGTCCTGGAGCCGGATCGGATCCGCTGTCGGCCACGCGCTGTAGTTAGGGTGAACGCATGTCGATTTGGGCGCGGGGAGACCGTACGGGGCGTGTCGGGGAGGCCCTCCTGATGCTGGAGGGCCAGGGCATCATCGACGGGCTGGAGATCCTGCCCGCCGAGGAGAAGCCCTACCGGGTGCGCGTCCCCGCGGGGATCGTGCACATGGACGAGGACGAGGCCTCCATGTTCGCTTTCGGAGCGGTCGTCGGCTCCTTCGGCAAACTGGCCCGACAGCCGGCCTGACGCCTCCTACCTGCGGCCCATCGTGCGCAGGATCGCGTCGAGCAGGAGGTCCCGCACCATCTCCCGGTGCTCGGGGGTGTGCCGCACCGTGAGTTCGTTGTTGAAGGTGGACAGGCACAGCCCCACCGTCATCTCGGCCAGCGGCAGCGCGGGGCGCCCGTCCTTGGGCAGCTCCTCGACGAAGCGGCCCACCTCGATCGCCTCGCGGACCGCCTCGATCCAGGGTTCGGTCCGCTCGCGCCACCACCGGCGCTGCTCCCCCGGCTCCGCGCCCAGGCCCGAGGCGGCGGCGAGCAGGGCGCCCGACTCCACCCACAGCCCCGTCCAGGCGTCCACCAGGCGGCCCATGTAGCCGTCGATGGACTCCATACGGCCGAAGGTGAGGTCCACCTGGGAGGCGAAGGCCGTCAGGCGCACGTCCACGGCGGCCTGGAGCACCTGGTTCTTGTGGTTGTAGTACCGGTAGACGGTGGACCGGTCGATGTCGACGCCCTCGGTGATCTCCTTGTAGGTGATCTGGCTGAAGGGCTTGGTCCGCAGCAGCTCCACCAGGCTGTTCTGCAACTGGAGCATGCGCTGCGCGGCCCGGAGGCTCCCGCTGGTCCCCGAACTCGCGTCCTGCGGCGCCGTCATGTGAGATCCGTCCGTCATGAGCCCCCACGGCCCTCGTGTGCCAACGCCCTCCAGCTTGCCCCAGATCGGAACGTATGCCAACACGCCGTTGGTCCACCAGGGAACCCTGTGGGTCGCGGTCCCCCTATCCCCTGCGGGCCCGGTGCGCGGCCACGTGGTCCCGGTACCAGTGGTAGCTGTCCTTGGGGTGGCGCTCCAGGGTCTCGTAGTCCACGCGCACCAGGCCGAACCTGCGCTCGTACCCGTAGGCCCACTCGAAGTTGTCCAGCAGCGACCACACGAAGTAGCCCCGAACGTCCACCCCGGCCTCGATCGCGCGCCCCAGGGCGGCCAGGTGGTCGCGCAGGTAGGCGACGCGGTCCGCGTCGTGGACCCGGCCCTCGCGGTCGGGCCGGTCCGGCTCGGCCGCGCCGTTCTCCGTGATGAGAAGGGGCGGGAGCCCCGGGTAGCGGCGGTCCAGGTCCACGAGCAGCTCCTCGAAGCTGTCCGGCACCACGGGCCATCCCATGGTGGTGCGCCGCCACGACCCGGGGAACTCCACCTGTTCGGCCCGGACGTCCACCGCGGTGCGCAGTGCCGGGTCCGGTTCCGTGTGCGGGGCGTCGCGGAACATGAGCGGCCGGTAGAAGTTGACGCCGAGGAAGTCCAGGGGTCGGCCGATGGTCTCCAGGTCGCCCTCCCTCCGGTGGGACGCGTCGGCCAGCGGCCCCCAGACCTCGCGCTCGTTGTCCGGGTAGGCGCCGGTGAAGAGCGGGTCGAACCAGGTCCGGTTGTGGAGGGTGCGGACGCGTTCGACGGCGGCCCGATCCTCCTCGGACCCGGTCGCGGGCACCAGGTGGTCGGGGTTGAGCGTGATGCCGACCTCCCCCGCCCCTGCGGCCCGGAGCTCGCCCACGGCCAGGCCGTGGGCGAGGAGCAGGTGGTGGGCGGCGGCCAGGGCGCCGACGCCCTCCCGGGTGCCGGGGGCGTGGCGGCCGACCGCGTGTCCCACGAAGGCGCTGCAGAAGGGTTCGTTGAGGGTGATCCAGCGGTTGACCCGGTCACCCAGGTGGTCGGCGACGATCCTCGCGTACTCGGAGAAGCGGTGGGCGGTGTCGCGGACCCGCCACCCGCCCTCGTCCTCCAGGGCCTGGGGAAGGTCCCAGTGGTAGAGGGTGAGGGCCGGTTCCACTCCCGCGTCGAGGAGGGAGTCGACGAGGCGGTCGTAGAAGGCCAGGCCCCGGGCGTTGGGGCCGCCCCGGCCGTCGGGTTGGACACGGGGCCAGGAGACGGAGAACCGGTACAGGTCGACGCCGAGTCCGGCGATGAGGGCGACGTCCTCGGCGTAGCGGTGGTAGTGGTCGCAGGCCACGTCGCCGGTCTCCCCGCGGGCCACCCGTCCGGGTGTGCGGCAGTAGGTGTCCCAGATGGACGGTCCGCGCCCGTCCTCGGTGGCAGCGCCCTCGACCTGGTAGGCGGCGGTGGCGGTACCGAACAGCAGGTGGGCGGGGAGTCGCGGTGCGAGCATGGGGACCCTTCGTTTTGGGAGCGCTCCCAGCCTGTCGGGTGAACCGGCCCGTGGCAACCCCCGAACCAGAACGGATCCGGACCCGTCACAATCCAGGGTGCGCCCCGGCGACCGCCGACGCGCAGGGAAAGGGACGGCATGAGCCACACCGACTACTCACAGATCTTCCTGTCCAGGGACGGCTCCCAGGACAGGAGGATCCGCGAGCTCAAGGAGGACCTGAACATCGCCTACTCGCGGATGGACCGCGAGCGCAGCCGCATGCGATCCGAACTGGGGCGGGTCAGGGGCACTCTGGAACAGCGGCTGGACCGGGTGTCGGCCACCCTGGACGCCTTCATCGAGCTCAGCGACGTCCGCGCCACCCTGGCGATGTTCGACGCCGCCGCCATGGCCCGCCACCGCACCCTCCAGATGCTGGACGGGACCCCCCTGCCCAGCCTGGACCTCGACGACGTCCCCGGGTACTGGCTCGTCCCGGCCGCGCGCGGCCTGCACTCCCTGCTGCGCGACGACCTCGCCCGTGCCCGTCCGCACTTCGACGAGGCCGCGGCCGTCGACCCCGAGCGGGCCCGCACCTTCGCGGCGCTGGCCGGTGCGCTCACCCGCGCCGAGCACGCCCGCACCCTCGGCGAGGGCGTGTCCGCGGACCTCCTGCCCCTGCTGCCCGACCCCGGCTCCGAGGTGACCCGGGGCCAGCGCGCGCTGTGGATCCTCACCGCCGACGGCTCCTTCGGGGACGACGCCCGCGAGCACCTGCTGCTGTCCACGCTGCGCGGCTGGTCGGCCGAGGAGGTCCGGATCCCGCTGGTGGGTGAGTGGGCCGCAGCCACCCCTCCCGCCAAGGGCCGTGGTGCCCGGGATCCCCGAGGCGGGAGCACGGCCGCCGCGCCACGGCGCGAGGCCGCCTCGACACTGGCCCGCCTGCGCGAGCGGATCGCGCGGATCACCGCTCCGGGAGGTGAGGACGCCACCCCCGACGTGCTCAGTCCGGACCAGGCCAGTTCCGACTTCCTCCAGGACTCCCTGAGACTGCTCGTGGAGGAGGGCAGCCCGGAGGAGGCACCCCTGTTGGCCGAGGCCAGCCGCCTGCGCGCGGTGATCGAGAACAGCGGCCATAAGGGCACCCTCCCGACCTGGGGCGACGAGGTCGGTACCGTGGGCTCGCTCCTCCAGCGGGACCTGACCCGGGAGGACGCGCCCCCGCACCGACGCACGTTCTCGCTGGTCCTCCTGCGCTCGGCCGTCCTGGACACCGCCGAGGAGCTGGCCGACCGGGCCGGCGACGAGCTCTCCGAGACGACGGAGGTGCGACTGCACGGGGTCCCGGTCCGCGTCACGCCCTCCGGGGCCGACCGCCAGCAGGTCGAGGGCGCGCGTCAGCGGCTGCGCCGGCGCACCGCCCCCGACGGCGGGCACCGGAGGTTCTTCTGGGGCGCCTCGGTCACCACCGGCGCCCTGCTGTTGCTGTCCCTGCTCACGTCCAACGGCTTCCTGTGGGCGCTGACCCTGGTCGGCGCCGTCGCCGCCGGTTACGCCCTCCTCGTGTCCCATCGGGAGAAGGTCGACGCCGAGACCGCGTTCCGGCACCAGAGCCGCAGGCTGGACCAGCAGGTCGACGCGGCGGTCGACGAGTGGCGCCGGACCCGGGCGGAGGCCGAGGAGCACGCGGAGACGGCCCGGCGCGACCTGGAGTCGGTCCGCTCCCTGCTCAGCCCCTGAGCCGACGTCACAGCCAGTCGTTGCGGCGGAAGAGGAAGTAGAGGAGCAGCGACGAGAGGAACATGAACGCCAGGACGAGCGGCCAGTTGAACACCCAGTGGAAGCCGGGCTGGGGCGCGATGTTCATCCCGAAGACCGACGCGATGAGCGTCGGGACGACCAGGATCCCGCCCCAGGACGACACCTTCTTCATCGCCTCGTTCTGGGCCCGGTCGACCAGGTTGCTCTCCACGGTCATGATGTTGCTCAACAGCTGGCGGAACCCCTCGACGTGGTCACGGGCGGCCGCCACGTGGTCGGCCACGTCGCGGAGGTGTTCGCGCAGCTCTCCCTTGTGGTGCTGGCCCGGCCGGGGCATGTTGGGGCCGAACCGCTCGGGGCTGTCCAGGGGTTCCATGATCTCCGCCAGGACCTGGCCGAGCGGGTCGACCGCCCGTTGCAACAGGATGATCTGCCGGGCCAGCCGGTAGGTGCGCTGGGAGGCGTCCCTGGCCCCCGCGAAGACGGCGCTCTCCACCTCGTCGATGTCCTCCTGGAGGGCGGCGACGACCGGCGCGTAGTCGTCCACGACCCGGTCCAGGACGGCGTAGATCACCCCGAGGGCTCCGTGGCCCATCATGTGGGGGTTGGACTCCAGCCGGGATCGGATCTGCTCGAAGTCCACCGAGGGGTCGTGGCGGACGGTGATGACCACGTCGCGGGTGCCGAAGACGTGCACCTCCCCGACCTTGATCGTCTCCAGGCGCTCGTCGTACGTGGCTGGCCGGAGCACCAGGAAGAACACGTCACCGTAGGTCTCGGCCTTGGGCCTCTGGTGGGCGACGATGGCGTCCTCCACCGCCAGCCGGGGCAGGTCGAACTCGCGGGCCGCCTCCAGCAGCTGTTCCCGGTTGGGTTCGGTCAGGCTGACCCAGGCCCCCAGCGAGGGGTCGGCGCGCACCGCCGCGTGCGCCTCCGCGAGGGTGGCCGCCTCGTGCTGGCGCTCACCGGACCGGTACAGGATGATCCGGCACTCACCGGGCGGCGCGTCGGCGGGGAGCGCTGCCTCCTTCCGCCCCAGCGCCATGGTGCGTTCGGGCGCGGATTCGGTCATGGTCTGCCCTTCCCTGCCTGGCCTGACCTGCCCGATCCTGACGCGGCGGGCGGGCGGAGCGCGTCCCGACACGCCGGGGCGCCCCCGCCGGGATCCGTCCCGGAGTCAGTCGCCCAGGCCGGAGGCGCGGAGGGTGATGTTGAGCCTGCCGTTCAGCCCGAGGGCGGGGTCGGCGGTGCCCGGACGGGTGCGGGGGACCCCGTGGTAGGCCAGCCGGGAGGGCCCGCCGAAGACGAACAGGTCACCGCTGCGGAGTTCGACGTCGGTGTAGGGGCGGGTGCGGGTCTCGGTGTTGCCGAACCGGAAGACACAGGAGTCACCGAGGCTGAGCGAGACCACCGGGGCCGGGGACCGTTCGTCGCGGTCCTGGTGCATGCCCATGCGCGCGTCGGCGTCGTAGAAGTTGACCAGGGCGACGTCGTAGGGATCGCCTTCGTACGGGGCTCCGTAGGCGGCTTCGACGCCGCGCCGGGCCAGGTCTCCGAGCAGGTCGGGGAAGGGCTGGACGGGTGTGCCGTCGGGCAGGGTCCGGGAGTAGGAGTACGGAACCCACTGCCAGCCGAGTGAGGTCATGGACACGCTCATGACCCCGCCTCGCGGCATGGTGTGGCGGCGGGTTCCGGCCGGTCCCCGGGCCCACTCCCTGCATCGCCGGACCAGGTCGGCCTGGGCGTCCGGGGTGAGCCAGCCGGGCAGGTGGACCGCTCCCGGTGCGACGGGAACGGTGGGTGGTCCGAACAGCGCATCGTCCATGGGTCCATCATGCACGGACGCCGCGACGCCCGCCCGGAACGGGCCCCGGGCGGCGTCGGCACCGCCCGGGACCCTGCGGGGAGGGTCAGCGGCGCATGAGGTCGCGGATGTTGACCACCAGCAGGACGACCACGATGAGGACGATCGGGACGGTGATGGCGATGCGCCAGTCCGCGATGAAGGCGGCCACCACCCCGACGACCAGTCCGACCACCACCGCCGCGATCGCGATCCCCGTGACGTACTGGACGAACTTGCGGCGGGCGACGGAGTCGATCGCGGCGAAGGCCAGGACCACGCCGAGCATGGCCCAGAGCGTCATCTGTCCGTGGAGCAGGAACAGCGTCAGCGCCAGCGAGATGAGCAGCAGCGGTGTGCTCAGCGCGACCCACAGGTGCAGGAAGCGGTTGGCGCGCTGCTCGCCGGAGGCGTAGGGCATGTGGGGCGCCCTGAGGTGCCCGGTCGGTGACGGCACCAGCGGGGCGTCGCTGTCCAGGGAGCGCAGGAGGGTGTCGCGCTCGTCCGCGAGCAGGGCCCGCTTCTCGTAGACCTCCGCGAGCTCCTTCTCCAGACCCTCGATCCGCTGGGCGTACTCGCGGGCGCGGGGGCGGGAGGCCGCCTCCCGCTCCAGGGCCATGCGGGCCGAGTCGAGCTGGCGGAGGCGGTCGCGTCGGCTGACGACGTCGCCGTCGAGGCCGCGCAGGCGCGTTTCCAGGCCGCGCACGTGGGAGCGGAGTTCGGAGCGGGCGGCGCTCTCGGTGGGCGCGACCTTCTGGAGCCCGACCCACGCCAGCGGGTCGGCCCAGGAGCGGCGGATGGTGCCGTCGCGCTCGTACCGGGGACCGCTGGGGGCCCGCTCGCCTTCGAAGAAGTCACGGGTGTCACGCCCCCACAGGCCACGGAAGCCGTGCACCCAGGGGGTGTCCTCGTCGATCAGGACGGCGTTCCACTCGCGGTCGCCGCCGGGGCCGAGCCGTTCCCCGTCGCCGCGCGCGTAGTCGACGAAGGGCACGCCGATACCGTGCCGGTTGATGGCGGCGTCGGCGCGGAACAGCCGCTGGGTGAACCTGCGCCAACCGCTCACGAGTCCGCGCAGGAAGGCGGGGTCCACCTGGATGAGGTAGTCGCCGGGGAGCATCTGGTGGGAGTGCGAGCCCGCGCCGACGTAGATGACCGGGTGGACTCCGTCCCGGTGCAGGTCGGGGTCGGCCCAGGAGCGGCGCAGGTCGTCGCCGTGGTACTCGTGCGAGGAGGCGCCGACCCACACGGGCCGGGTGGTGCCGTCGGGGTTCTCCACCACGTAGACGGTGACGCGCTCCCAGTCGGCCTCGTGGTCGTTGACCCCGCCGTAGATGGTGCGCCAGTCGTTCATGGCGTAGAAGAACCAGTACTGGAGGACGATGTAGCCGCCCTCGCGGGTGACGCGGCCGTAGTAGGTGGCGCCGCCGTTGTCCACGCGCTCGCGGTAGCGGGTGACCGCCGCGAAGGTGACGCCGCCGGGGACGGCCCCCCGGATGAGCAGGGAGAGCTTCATCAGGATGTCGAGGACGCGGCCGAGCACGCCCACGGCGGCCAGGCGGCCGCTCTTGGGGATGACCGAGCGGGCGATGCCCTTGAAGCGCCGGGCCTCCTCGCGCAGCGTCTCCTCCTGGACGAAGCGGAGGTGCTTGTGGCGGCCCGGCCACTCCTCCTCGGCCTGGGAGAGCCGGTCGAGGGTGAGTTCCCCGGCGGGGACGATGACGCTCTCACGTCCGCCGGGCTCCTCGATCCAGAGACTGCAACTGCGTACGTAGGCGTCCACGTCGGTGGGGAAGAAGAGCTCCCCCTTGGTGCACATGAGCACTGGTTCGTGGGTGCGCAGGAGTTCGAGGTCAGATTTGGCCGCCATGATTCGGACCAAGTTAGTGCATGGGGAGACGGCCGCGCGCACTGAGGCGCGGTGCGGCGGGGTGGCGCGTGTCATGCCCACGGTGGCCGCCGTCGCCACCCCGCACCCGGAGAACCAACCGGAAAACACTTGCCATTGTGGAAAGTGAGTGCCATGCTCGAAACATGACACCGATCGAAGGGAAGCGCATGCGCCGCGAGGACGCCTACGACGCTCTGGAACAGGCCCGGTTACTGGACGCGAAGGTCCGCCCGATGGGTCGCTGGTACACGCTCTACGGCGTCGCGTTCGGCCTGACGAGCACGGTCCTGCTGCTGGCCGTCGGGATCACCGGCACCGTGGGCGGGGCCATGGCGGGCCTGGCCTTCTTCCTGGTGGCCCTCGTGGTGCTGATCGTCTACAGCCTCCGCCAGCCCGTGAAGCCGCTCGACCACACCAAGCTGCACAACTGGGGCATGGCGGGGTGGAGCCTGGTCTACGTCGTCGCCATGGTGCCGGGTTCGGTCCTCTTCCGGGGCGAGCTCCTGTGGTGGGTGCCCCTGGCCGTGCTCAGCGCCGTCCCCACGACCGTGACGGGCCTCATCGTCCTGCGCCGCAGCGGGAGAGTTCGGTGAACCACCCCCGCAGCAGACTGGACGAGGTCATCCACTCCCCCGTCCGCTTCTCGATCGTCGCGGCCCTGGCCTCGGCGAGCCAGATCGAGTTCCGGGTCCTGCGGGACACCGTGGAGGTCAGCGACTCCGTCCTGTCCAAGCAGATCGCGACCCTGGAGCAGGCCGGGTACGTCGGGGTGACCAAGTTCCGGGTCGGACGCCGGACACGGACCTCCCTCCTCCTCACCCCCGAGGGGAGAGAGGCCTTCGACCAGCACGTCCAGGCGTTGCGCGACATCTCCGCCGGTGTGGAGCTGCGCCTGCCCGAGGACGGCTGAGCCGTCCCCGGGTCTGCCCGTGCCCCCGCCGCGCGCGGACACCGCTCCCTCCTCCGGCTCGCGCCCCGGTCCCGACCGCGCCGGGCCCGACCGCGCCGGGCCCGACCGCGCCGGGCCCGTCACCGGTCGCCCGGGGCACGCTCCACTCGCAGCTCCAGGGCGTCCAGGAGGAGCCCCACCGTCACCTCGAACTGGTCGAGGTCGTCCACCTCCGGGAGCACGGGGGCCACCGCCGCCAGGTGGGGGTGCTCCGACGCGGACGCCGTGAGGTACGAACGCCGCCAGGCCGACCGGTCCGCCTCCTGCTGCTCCGGGGCCAGCGCCCGGAACCCGGCCTCGTAGGAGCTCATGGCGAAGGCCGTGTCCACGAGGGCGCGGTAGTAGCCGGCGGCCTCCCGGTCCGTGAACCCGGCCCGCAGGAGCGCCCCGACCACGGCGTCGGCTCCGCGCAGCTCGGCCGGTCCACGGGTGACCCGGGTGGACACCAGCCGCGCCACCCTCGGGTGGGCCAGGCAGGCCCGCCGGATCCGTCGGGCGAGGTCGGCGAGGGTCTCCCGCCAGCTGTCGGAGGCGGCGAAGTCCCGCATCGCCTCCTCGATCAGGCGCTCGGCCAGGCCGACGAGGATGTCGTCCTTGCCGGAGAAGTGCCGCAGCACCGCCGTGTGGTTGGACCCCAGGTCCCGGCCGAGCCTGCGCAGGGTCAGGGCGTCCGGACCGTCCTCCTCGACGACGGCCCGCGCCGTGTCCAGGATGGTGGCCGGGGTCAGGCCGGTCGAGGGGGGCCGCCCCCGCCGTGCGCCCCCGGCGCCCGTCATCCCCGCTCCAGGTGGGCCACGACCGCGCGCAGGGCCGCGACGGTCTCGGCGTCCCGGTCGGTGTCGTCGGCGGTGGGCCAGGCACTGGTCTTGACCACGACCACGTCCGCCTCGGGGTCGACCCACAGGAACTGGCCGTGGATGCCCAGGCCGGTGTGGGCCCGCCGCTCGCCTCCGAGGGTCCACCACAGGTCCGAGTAGCCGTAGTGCGGCGTCGCGGTGGATCCGAGGGCGCCCACCTCCAGGTGGGGCACCCCCGCCCCGCGCGCCCGCTCGGTCCAGCCCTCGGGCAGGAGGCGTTCGCCGTCCAGCACACCGCCCCGGGACATGAGCAGGCCGACCTTGGCCAGGTCGCGCACCGTGGCGTTGAACGATCCGCCGCCCAGGGCGGTGCGCGGGCGCTCCCTGGTGAGGAAGTAGTAGGCGTCGTCCTGTGCGCCGATCCGCTCCCACAGCTCGGCCGCGTACGCGGCGAGGGGCATGCCCACGGCGGATTCGAGGACCCAGCCCAGCACCTGGGTGTCCAGGGTGGAGTAGTTGAAGCGGGTGCCCGGCGCCACCGTGGCGGGGACTCCCCTGAGCACGGCCAGGAGGGAGCCGCCGCCGGTGACGGCCCGTTCGAAGTCGTTGATGGTGGCCGAGGGGTCGGGGTAGTCCTCCAGCCGTTCGTCTCCGGCGCCGCTGCTCATACGGAGCAGGTCCTCGACGGTCGCGTCGGCGTAGGCGGTGCCCGCCAGGTCCGGCCGGTGGTCCGAGACCCGTTCGTCCAGGGATCCGAGATCGCCTCTGGCCAGGGCCATGCCGACCAGAACGGAGGTGACGGACTTGGTCAGGGAGAAGAGCTGGAAGCGGGTGTCGGGGGCGGCGAAGCGCCCGGGGTAGGTCTCGTGGACCAGGACCCCGCGGTGCACGACGGCGAAGCCGGTCGTGTGGGTGGCCTCGTGCAGCTCCCCCAGGGTGCGCTGGCGGCCCCGGTGTTCATAGACCACCGGCAGCGGTCGCGGGGCGCGCGGGAGCGGCCTCGGACGCCCGGACCGGGGCACGGCCCGGGTGGGCATCAGGGCGTCCATGTGGGTGAACGTCCACTCGTTGATCGGACGCCGGGTGGCGACCTCGGCCTGGTTGCGCCACAGCCAGACGGCCCCCGCACCCAGGCCCGCGCCCACTCCGGCGATCGTCGCGGCGGTGGCCAGGCTCCGGACTGCCCGGTACCCGTTGGTGCCCATCGTCGTCCTCATTCGGTGTCGGTCTCTTTTCGTTCCAATGGTGTCACCACTGGAACGAAAGTCGCAAACGACGACCCGCTCACCCGGTGGTGGCGGGTCGGCACGATGGCGGTCCCCCGCCGCGCCGCGTCCGCCCTCTCGGGGGCACGCGGCGGAGGACCGGGCTCAGGCGGCCCGTTGGGGCTGGCGATCCCGTGAGGTGTCGGCCGGAACCGCGAGGTCCCGCACCGCCTCGGCGATCTCCGGAAGCGCTGCGGCCTCGTGTGGCGCGTCGGCCGCGGCCGACCGGGGTTCCGGGTCGGTGGAGGTGGCGTCCGTGCGGACACGACGCCTCCGCACGGTCTCCCTCCGGGGGACCGCGGGCCCGGACCCCCGGTCCCCTCGGGCGGCGCCCACCCCCGCGACCACCACCAGGGCCATCCCGACCAGCTGCACGGCCACCGGCGCCTGACCGATGATGACCATGCCCATCACCAGCGCCACGGCGGGTTCGAGGCTGGAGAAGGTGCTGTAGGCGGTGCGGCTCATCCGCTGGAGGGCGATCATCTCCAGCAGGAACGGCACCATCGGGAAGAGCAGCGCGATGAGCAGCGTGAACATCACGAGTTCGAGGTCGGGCTCGGCGAGGGCCGCCGGGGCACCCAGCGGCGCGGTCACCAGCGCGCCCACGGTCATCGCGAGGGCCAGGCCGTGAACGGCGCCGAACCCGGCCCCGACCCGCTGGGTGAGCACGATGTAGCCGACCACGCAGACCGCCCCGGCCAGCGCGAATCCGATGCCCGCGAGGTCGAGATCGCCCTGCCAGGGGCGGGTCAGGCAGACCACGCCCACCACCGCCGCGACGATCCACACGAGCTCCCGGCGGCGGCGCATGGCCGCGACGGCGACCACGAGGGTCCCGAGGAACTCGATGGAGGTGGCGGTGCCGAGCTCGATCCGCGCCGTCGCCTCGGAGTAGAACAGCATCATCCCCGCGCTCGCTGTGCCCAGGATCACCACCGCGCCCAGCTCACGCGGGGTCGCGGCGCGCACGGCACGCCACAGGGAGGGGCCGCCGAGCATCAGGAGGAGGAGCGCCGCCCACGTCAGCCGGAGCCAGGTGACCGTCGCCGGACTCGCCTGGTCGAAGGCGGTCACGGCCAGGGCGCTGCCCGTGTGCAGCGTGAACATGGCGACGAGCAGCATGAACGGCGCCGGGACCTGAATCCGGGCACGGCGGGGCGAGGAGAGGAAGGAGCGGATCACCCGACCATTGGACCCATGGCGTTCGTTTCTGTCCACGGACTGATGGTTGACGAACCATGTAGTTTTGGTTGATGGACTTCACCCGGCTCCGACTGCTCGTCGAACTGGAGCGACTCGGGACGATGGCGGCTGTGTCCGAGGTCACAGGCATGAGCACGTCGGCCGTCTCGAAACACTTCGCCGTCCTGGAGAAGGAGGCCGGGGTTCCCCTCCTCGTCCCCGACGGACGGCGGGTGCGGCTCACCCCGGCCGGACGTCGGCTCGCGGAGCACGCCGTGGACATCCTCGCCCGGGTGGAGGCGGCCCAGGCGGAGTTCGACGGCGACACCGACCCCGTCGGCCGTGTCGACCTGGTGATGTACACGTCCGCGGCGCCGATCGTGCTCCCGGCCGTCCGCCGTCTGCGGCGCGACCACCCCGGGATCGACATCCGCCTGACCGAGTACGAGTCGGACCAGGCCCTGGATCTGCTCCAGGACGGAGGGGCGGATCTGGGGGTGGTGTACCAGTACAGTCTTCTCCCCCGGGAATTCCCGGGCACGCTGACGGTGTATCCGGTGGGAACGGAGGCGCTCCTGCTCTCCCAGCCCTCCCAGGGGGCGGACAGCCGAACGCTGACCCGTCGCCGTCTGCGCGAGCTCTCCGACGCCTCATGGATCGCCAGCCCCTTCCGGGGCGACGAGGAGGCCCTCCTCCAGCGGATGTGCGCCGACGCCGGGTTCACCCCGAGGATCCGGCACCGCGTGGACACCCTGGAGCTGTTCGAGGAACTGGTCGCCACCGGCGCGGGCGTGGGCGTGGTGCCCCGGCTCTCGACCTCCACCCGGCGCGGGGTCGCGCACGCCCCCCTCGGGGAACTGGGTGGCTTCCGCCAGGTGTACCTGGCCGGGCGCACCGGGGGTTGGGCCTGGCGCCCGATCCGCGTGGTCGCCTCCTACCTGCACCAGGCGGCGGAGGACGTGCTCGACGAGGTCCCGCCGCTCCCCTTCTGAACTCCGGCGGCGGTCCGACTCCCGGACCCGAGCGCCCGGGACCCGAGCGCCCGGGGCACGGGGGCGCGGCCTCCCGGGTCAGCCCGCGATGGCGAAGGGGCCGACCGAGGGGACCGGGACCTTGCTGGCGGCCTCGCGGACGGCGGTGAGCAGAGGTTCGGGGGTGGACCCGGCCCGGGACAGGACGACGATGTGGCGGCGCGCGGTCTCGCGTACCCCGCGTACGACGATCTGCGGGTGGTTGAGCCCCGTCCACGCCAGCCTCGGCATGAGGGCGACGCCGAGACCCGCCTGGACCATGGAGAAGACGGCGCTGAAGTCGTCGACCGTGTGCACGACCCGCGGCTGGAACCCGGCCTGGTTGGCGGCAGCGGTCACACAGGAGTTCCACGCGGTGCCCGGCCCGGACATGATCCAGTCCTCACCGGCCAGGTCCTCGGCCAGGTGCAGGCTGGTCCGGGTGGCCAGGGGGTGCTGGTAGGGCAGGATCGCGTCGAAGAGCTCGACCATGACCGGGTCGCTGCGGAAGTCCGGGTCTCCGGCAGCGGGCAGATGGCTGGTGGACATGGTGACGGCCACGTCCAGGCGGCCGGAGCGCACCATCTCGGCGCTCTCCTCCGGTTCGGCCTGGACGACCTCGAAGGTCCAGCCGGGGTGGCTGGTGCGCAGACGGGCCAGGGCGGGGGCGACGAGGTCGCTGATGCCGGTGGAGAAGGAGCCGACACGCACGACCCCCCGGTCGCCGTCGGTGTACTCGGCCAGGTCGGCGGCGGCACGCTCCATCTCCGCGAAGATCACGTGCGCGCGCTTGAGCAGGACCCGGGCTGCGCCGGTGAGCAGGAAGCGGCGGCCCTGGCGTTCGACGAGGGGCACGCCGGCCTCCTTGGCCAGTGCGGCGAGCTGCTGGGAGACCGCCGACGGCGTGACGTTGAGGGCCTCCGCGGTGGCGGCCACCGTGCGGTGGTGGTCAAGGGCCTGAAGGAGCTGCAACCGCCGAACGTCGATCATGCGTCCCAATTTAGGACAGAACGAACAGGTTTCGATGGTGTTCCGGTCTGATTAATCAGCGTTTGATGGTGATTCCTTACACATCGTCCACCGATGTCGCCTTCACCGGCCATGGTGACCTCCAGAAGAAAGATTCGCTATTTTTTCTCCACAGAGACGTCATGCTTCCTTTTCTCCCGTGTCGCACCTGTTCCGGTTGATACCGGCACGTACAGTCAGACCCACAGCTCAACCAAGGAGGCGCAGAGCGCGACTCCCGGGGAACCGCACCCCATGCTGGTGGAACGGGTGAGAAGAACATGCAAACTTCGCTGATGACCAAACCTGGTTCGACGAACGTCGGCGTTCTCGGCTTCCGCTACCTCGGCGCGCACGAGGTGGAGGAGCTCGCGGACCTGTGGGGCGCCCTGCACCAGCAGCACACGATGACCGCCCCGCACCTCGAGGACATCATCAGCTCGGTGAGCCTGGACGAGTCCTGGCGCCGCCGCCGCGCCCAGTACGTGGCCTGGCTCCGTGACCCGGACACCATGGCGATCCTCGCGGAGCACGACGGGGACCTGGCCGGGTACGCGATGGTCACCGTCCGCGAGAACGCGCAGGGCAGCTGGGACCGGGGCGAGCGCGTCGCCGTCGTGCAGACCTTCGCCATCGACCCCGACTACACCGGCACCGGGGTGGGCTCCAAGCTCCTGGAGGAGGTCCGCCGCCAGCTCGCCTCCATGGGCATCCGTGACGTCGAGTTCTCCGCGCTGGCCACGGCCTCCGAGGACATCAGCTTCCTGGAGCAGGAGGGGTTCCGCCCCTTCGTCACCACGATGGTCTGCCGCGTGGACGGCTTCGGCGCCCACGACTAGCGGCACACGGCCCCTCCCCCACCCGCCGTCGGCGGACAGGGCGGCGGCGGCCCCACGAACCAGCCCCCGCGCGGTCATACCCACGTCCCGCGCGGGGGCTTCTCCGTGCCCGGACGGGCTCGGGTCCGCGCCCGTCCGGCGACACCCCGCGACACACCCCGGCGTGGGCGGGCGGCGAACCGCTACGCTCGGGCCCGTGGCCTCCTCCGACTCCAGCACCTGCATCTTTCCCGGCTGTACCCGCCCGGTTCCCCGGGGCTCCTCCCCCGGACGCCCCCCGCAATACTGCGACCTGCCCGAACACACCCGCTGGCGGGCATGGAAGGAACGGCAGCGGCTGGCTCAGGAGGCCGAGAACGCCGAGGAGGCGGCCCGCGCCGAACCGGACGAGAAGACGGCCGCCACGGCGCCCGCCCAGGGCGCGGAGCCCGTCACCGCCGCCCGGCTGCGCGCGGACGACCTCCTCACCCGGTTCGCCGTCCAGGCCGAACAGCTCAGCGCCACCCTCGACTCCGCGACCGAGGCCTTCGCGACGATGTCCGACCCGGCCGCCGCCGAGGCGCAGGTGGAGGCGGCCCGACTGGCCGCCGCCCGCCAGGTGTCGGAGGCCGACTCCGCCCGTTTGGAGGCGGAGAACCGCCGCCGTGAGGCCGAGGCCGCCCGCCGCTCGGCGGAGGAGACCACCGCCGCCGCCGTGACCGCCACCCAGGACGCCGAGCGCATGGCCGAGGAGGCCCTGCACCGCAGGGACACCGCCGAGACCGAAGGTGAACGCCAGGCCGAGCTGGCCCGTACCGCCGCCGCCGAACGCGACGCCGCCGTGGCCGAGGCCAACGCCGGTCTGGCCGCCGCCGAACGCCGGATCACCGAGACCACGGAACGGGCCCGCACCGAACTCCTGCGGGAGCGGGCCGCATCAGCCGAGCGCCTGGAACGGGTCCAGGTGGAGGCCGAGCGCCTGCGCGCCGACCTGGCCGAGCAGTCCCGCCGCCGGGACGAGGCCGAGCTGGCCGAGCGCGGGGCGCTGGCCCGGGCCGAGCACGCCGAGGAACAGGCCGCGCGGAACGCGGGGGCCCTGGAGACCGAGCGCGCCCGGTTCGGCACCGAGCTGGAGCGCGCCCACCAGAGACTGGAGTCCGACCGGGCGGCCGCCGGGGCCGAGCGTGCCCGCCTCACCACGGAGTTGGAACGCCTCACCACCGAGCTGGACACCCAGCGCCGCAACGCCGAACTCACCCTCACCGAGGCCAGGGAGGCGGCGGCCGCGCGTCTGTCCGTGGCCGAGGAGGCGCGCGACCGCGCCCAGGAGCGCGCCGAGCGGGCGGAGACCGAGCTCAGAGACGTCAGGGAGACCACGGCCCAGAGTGCCTGATAGGGCACATCTGCGGCCTACGTGCCCTTTCGTCACGGTATTTCGGCTTAGGATGGCCACGTGCGAGATCTGGGAACCACTGGCGAGACCGGCCCGCTGAACCTCGGCGGGGACGAGTCCGCCAAGGCCCCGGAGCGTGTCACGGTGGGTGAGCGCCCGCGACCCCGCGTCGACCTCAGGGCGATCTTCGGCCTGGAGGCCGGGCCTTGGGCCTGGACCACCGCACTCCAGGCGGCCGTCGCGATGACCGTGTCCTTCGCCTTGGCCGCGCTGATCTTCGGACCCCAGATCGGCACGCTCGCCGCCCTGGGCTCCATGACCGTCCTGTACGAGAAGAAGACCCCCTACGCCTACCGCGCCGCCGCTCTGGCCCTGGTGGGGCTGGGGTTCGTCGCGGCGGTGACCGTCAACTCCCTGGCCGCCTCACTCTCCCCGTGGGCGGCGGTGGCCTCCATCGGGCTGACCGCCGGGATCGCCACCTGGGTGTGCGCCGCCTGGCGGGTCGACAAGCCCGGGACGATGTTCTTCGTGCTGGTCGCCACCATCTCCACGATCGCTCCCGGCGGTCTGGCCGAGGTTCCCCTGCACGCGTTGGTCGCCGCCCTGGGCGCCGCCGTCGGGTGGACCGTGTCGATGTCCGGCGCCCCGCTGCGGGCCCGCCACCCCGAATACAGGGCGGTGGCCGCGGCCTACCGGGAGCTGGCCACCCTGCTGCGCGCGGTGGGCACCCCCGAGCTCGACCACGCCCAGCACGCGGCGTCCGTGGCGCTCGCGGAGGCGTGGCGCATCGTGCTGCTCGGCCAGACGCGCGGCTACCGCACCACGTCCGAGGCCGCGCGCCTGCGGGCACTGCTGCGCTGGGTCTCCGACATCCACCTGGCCGCGACCCAGGTGTGCATGGCCCGGCCCGCTCCGCTGCCCGAACAGGCGGCGGAGTTCGCCGACCAGATGGCCCTGGCCGTCGCAGACCCGGCCAGCGCCCCCGATCCGGACTCCCTGGACGACCTGCGCCGGGGCATGCGCCCCCGTTCCCTGGAGGCGCGCCTGTACAACCTGCTGTCGCGCGCGGCCCAGTCGGCGCGGCGCGGTTCGGACGAGGAGGAGGACGACAGGCGCACCGCCGACCTCCACGACGACCGCTACCCGGCGCTGTGGAGCTCGCTGCGCTCCAGCCTCAGCGGCGACTCCCTGATCCGCCCGACCGCGCTGCGCATGTGGCTGACGGTGACCATCGCGGGCGCGTTCGGGCTCTCGATGGGCCTGGACCACTACTACTGGGTGGCCCTGACCACCACGGCGGTCCTCCAGGGCGGCAACGTGGTGCTGACCATGAACCGCTCGGTCCAGCGCTCGCTGGGCACCCTGCTGGGTGTGCTCGGCGGCGTCGCGCTGCTCACCCTCGACCTGCCCCTGGTCGCGGTGATCCTCCTGGCCGGGCTGCTCCAGGGAGCCACCCAGCTGGTGGTGGGCCGCAACTTCTTCTACGGCTCGGTGCTGCTGACGCCGATGGCGCTGATGCTGTCGTACACCGCCAACCCCTACCCGGTGGCCGAGCTCGCGGGCTCCAGGATCATCGACACCCTGGTCGGGTCCGCCTTCGGCATGGCGGGCGCGCTGCTGCTGTGGCGGCGGGCCTCCGCGACCCGCCTGCCCCAGGCGATCGCGAACGTCCTGGCGAGCACCCGCCAGTGCATGATGGCGGTGCTGGACCAGGACGTGGAGATCACCGAGGAGCGCCGCTACCGTCTGCGCCGTGACATGCGGTCCGCCCTGGTCAGCCTGCGCGGTGTCTACGACAGCGCGATCGGCGACGTCCCCCGCGCCTCCTCCACGCGCCCGCTGTGGCCGGTGGTGGTGGCCACCCAGCGGATCGGATACCTGGCTCTGGCGGCGCTGTCGCAGGACCGCAGTCCGGAGACGGCGGGCACCATCACCCTCCAGCGGGTGGACCTGGCCTTCCACGAGCTCATCTCCGCGATGGAGGAGCGCCGCACCCCGAGGTTGGGGGCCCTGCCGCGCCTGCCCGCCTATCCGAGGATCAACATGGAGCTGCGGGCGCTGGCCAACTCCATGACCAGCGCCGTCGCCCAGGACGAGCGCTCCGCCCAGCAGGAGGCGGAGCGACGGGCCCAGCGCGAGCGGCGCCGGGCCCAGAAGGACGTCGACGCCGACCTCTAGCCGCCCTGGGCAACCACCGCGAAGGCCCGCACCGGGAACGCGGCCATCCCCCTGACCTTGGCGGGAACCGCGTGGAACCGGAAGCCCTCCTCCGGCAGCCGGTCGAGGAGGCACAGGTGGGTGACGATCGGAACGCCCGCCGCCAGCAGCGCGGCCTGTACCGGGCGGGAGCCCTCCGTGGAGGGAGCGGTGTCGTCGACACTGACCGAGTCGATGCCGACCAGGGTGGCGCCGGACTCCACCAGGGACTTGGCGGCGGTCTCGGTCAGGTGCGGGTGGTCGAACGAACCGTACGCCTCGGTGCGCCAGTGCCGGTCCCAGCCGGTGCGGACCAGGACGGCCCGCCCGCGCAGATAGAGCCCGGCGAAGGCCTCGGGGCCGATCTGACGGCCCTCGGTGGCGGTGACCACCACTCCGGGGAGGTCCGCCACACGTTCCAGGTCGAGGTCGGCGGGGTCGGCCCCGTCCCGGTAGCGGTGGGCGGGGATCTCGACGTGGGTGCCGGTGGCCCCCACCATGCTGACGCGGCCGCTGCTGTCACCGTGCCCGGGGACGGCGCCCGCGACGGTGGTGCTCTCCTCGATCGCCGGCTGCGGCAGGCCGGGACAGGTGCTCATCCCGTCGGTGATCTGGTGGCTGACGTCGACCAGTTTCGCCATGGCTGTCTTCCTCGTTCGCGTCCGGAGGGGACCTCCGACCTGGATCAGAGGTCTAGACCATCAGCCTAGCGCGCGTGTCCCAGGTCACGGCAGTGGTCAGCGGCACCGACTTCGGCGGACCTCGCCCCGTCGGCCCGTCGCGAACCCGGATAGGCTCTGGTGGCGCGGTCGCGGGCGGCCGACCCCTCTCGTCCCCGCACACCGCGCCTCCCACGCGATTTCCGCGACCCACCGAGAAGGGGCTACCTGTGTCACCGTACGGAGCGGCCAAGGCCGTCGTCGCACCCGTCACCCGTGTGGTGTGGCCCCAGGAGGTGGAGGGCGCGCACCTGGTCCCGGAACACGGTCCGGTGATCCTGGCCGCGAACCACCTGTCGAACATCGACCCCCTCTTCCTCGGCCTGGCCTGCCCCCGGCAGGTGCGGTTCATCGCGAAGAAGGAGCTCTTCGACGAGAGCACGTTCTTCCGGAGACTGTTCTCCCGCGCCCTCAGGGCGCTGGGTCCGGTCTCGGTGGACCGCCGCCCCGGGCAGAGCTCCCAGGAGGCGATGAACAACAGCGTGGAGGTCATCAACGGCGGCGAGGTGTTCGGCATCTTCCCCGAGGGCTCCCGCTCCCCCGACGGCCGCCTGTACAAGGGGCAGACCGGCCTGGCATGGCTGGCGTTGAGCACGGGGGCGCCGGTGGTCCCGGTCGCGCTCACCGGCACCGAGCGCATCCTTCCCCCCGGCCGCAGGCTTCCGTCGTTCAACCGGGTCGGTGTGCGTTTCGGGGCGCCGGTGGACCTGTCACCCTGGGAGGGACAGGCGGACCGGGCGAAGGCGCGCCGGGAGTCGACCGACGCGATCATGGGCGCGATCGCCAAGCTGTCCGGCCAGGAGCGAATCTCCCGGTACGCTGCCTCAGTCAAGGCGGAGCTGGAACAGCAGTGACTTTCCCCACAGTCCCCACGGGGCTGAATCCCCCTTGATGAGGCGTTGACCCCAGACTGAAGGCCCCTTTCAGCGAGGTCGCACACGGCCTCTCGCCTGGATCGCGGCCACGGGGCGGCGATCCGGAGCCTTCCCACTCCCCGGCGGGGAGAGAAGAATTCCCTACCCCTATAGTAGGTTTTTCCGGTGGTGACATCGGATAGATTAGGCAAGCCTTACCTATGGCGTCCGACCCTGGCGCGAAGACTTGGAGCTGTGCGATGACGCGACCACTGCGAGTGGGAATCGTTGGTGCGGGCCCCGCGGGAATCTACGCCGCGGACCTGCTCACCAAGGACGAGACCCTGTCCTCGTGCGGCACGTCCGTCAGCATCGACATCCTCGACAAGCTGCCGTCCCCCTACGGCCTGGTCCGCTACGGCGTGGCCCCGGACCACCCCCGGATCAAGCAGATCCAGGGTGCCCTGCACAAGATCCTCGACAAGCCGGAGGTCACCTTCTACGGCAACGTCGAGTACGGCGTGGACCTCAAGCTGGAGGACCTGCGCCGCCACTACGACGCGGTCGTCTTCGCCACCGGCAGCGACCGCGACCGCCCCCTGGACATCCCCGGCGTGGACCTGCCCGGCAGCCACGGCGCCGCCGACTTCGTCTTCTGGTACGACTCCCACCCGGACGTCGCCCCGTCCTGGCACGTCGACGGCACCAGCGTGGCCGTGATCGGCGCGGGCAACGTGGCCGTGGACGTCGCGCGCATCCTGGCCAAGGACGCCGACGACCTGCTGTCCACCGACATCACCGACAACGTGTACGAGGGTCTGCGCGCCAAGCGGATCACCGACGTGCACGTGTTCGCGCGCCGGGGCATCGCCCAGTGCAAGGCCACCCCGATGGAGCTGCGCGAGCTGGACAAGCAGCCCGGCGTCGAGGTCCTGGTGTACGCCGAGGACTTCGACATGGACGAGGGCAGCCTCCAGGCCTGCGAGGAGTCCAACCAGGTCAAGACCAACGTGAAGGTCCTCCAGAACTGGGCGATCCGGGACGAGCGCGGGGCCGAGCGCCGCCTGCACCTGCACTTCCTGCACTCGCCCGTGGAGATCCTCGGCGACGACCGGGTCAGCGGTATCCGCACCGAGCGCATGGAGCTGACCGGCGACGGCAGCGTCAAGGGCACCGGCGAGTACGTGGACACCGAGGTCCAGGCCGTCTACCGGGCCATCGGCTACCTGGGCTCGCCCCTGACCGACCTGCCCTTCGACGAGGACCGGGGGGTCGTCCCCAACTCCGGGGGCCGGGTCCTGGACCTGGACGAGAAGCACGTGGACGGCGTGTACGCCACCGGGTGGATCAAGCGCGGCCCGGTCGGCCTCATCGGCCACACCAAGGGCGACGCCCTGGAGACCGTGACCAACCTCGTGGCCGACCGCGAGGCCTTCACCCCCGCCGCCGAGCCCGACCCGGTGGCCTTCCGGACCCTGCTCGCCGAGCGCGGTGTCGAGTACACCACCTGGGAGGGCTGGAAGCGCATCGAGGCCCGCGAGGAGGAGCTGGGCGCCGAGCGCGGCCGCAAGCGCCTCAAGCTGCTCACCCGTGAGGAACAGACCAGCGTCGCACGCCAGGCGTAGCCGCGTGTGAGCTTCCCGGCCGGTCCCGTACCCCTTTGCGGGACCGGCCCTTCGTCTTTACCCGATCCGCGCCGTGTGGCACCGTGAGATTGCGCATGGAGCTCTCCCAGGGTTCGCGGAACAACTCCTCGGACCTATGGGTTAGAGTCACTGTTGGTCGGTGTGGTAGCAAGTGTCCCCCGGGCCTCAACTATTGCCTTCGCGGAATACCGTGTCCGGCACCCGCCCCTCGCGGGTGGGCTGATCGGACGGCCAGGAGCCCCGTTGTGCCCCGCGCCGAGAGGCGACCGCCATGCCGACCTCATCCTCGTGCCCCGTTCCCACCGAGGTGGGAGCGGGGCATCGTGGTATCTCCAGGAAAACGTAACGAAGGACGGTCAGGCGTGGACGAACGGTCCCCCCGGCAGCCGGATTCCTCCGGGCCGCCCGAGGACTCGGACGGTACAGAGGCGCGTCGGTCGCGCCCGGAGAACCCCTACCGCATCCCGGAACGGCCCTCAGCTGCCCGCCCCTCGGACACCGGGAACTTCGGGTTCGAGCACCCGCGCCCGGCGGACCCGCCGGTGTCGGAGCCGAGCGTGTCCGAGGAGCCCTGGGGCACCGGCGCCGGTCAGTACGGCGGTGGCGAGTCCGCGCCGCCCTCCGACGGTCACGACGGGGCGGACGAGCCCTGGGGCACCCCGTACCGGGGTTCGCACCAGGCGTCCGAGCCGGACTCGGCGCCCGCCGCCGAAGAGCCCTACGAGCCGTGGGGCACCCCTGTCGCGCCTCCGTCCTCAAGCTGGGGTTCGACCCCCGACCCCCAGGCTCCGTCGGAGGACTGGGACTCACCCGCCGCCTCCGAGGCCCCTTCCGACAGTTGGGGCACGCCCGCCCCGTCCTCCTCCCGAGACGGCTGGGACGCCACCACGGGATCCCAGACCTCCTCTGGGAGCTGGACCGGTCCGGCCGAGTCCCAGGAGCCGTGGGGCGCCCCCGTCACACCAGGAACCTCGACCGAGGACGCGACGGACAGCTGGGGCTCTCCCTCGCGGGCTTCCGAGCCCAGCTGGGGATCCACTCCCGACCCGCAGACCTCACAGCCCTTGACCGACGACTGGGGTTCCACACCTTCCTCGACCGAGGGCTGGGGAGCGACCCCGGATCCGCAGGCCGCTCGTGACGGGTGGAACACCCCGTCCGGCCCACAGACACCGGCCGACACCTGGGGTTCCACACCTTCCTCAACTGAGGGCTGGGGAGCGACCCCCGAACCGCAGACCCCACGCGACGGGTGGAACACCCCGTCCGGCCCACAGACACCGGCCGACACCTGGGGCACCTCCTCGCACGCCTCCGAGCCGAACTGGGGCTCCACCCCCGAACCGCAGGCTGCGGCGGACGGCTGGGGCGCGCCCTCGGATCCGCCGTCCCCGCAGTACGGCTGGGACGCCCCCTCCGGGCCGCAGGCGCACTCGGACAGCTGGGGCACGCCGGTCCCGCCTCCGGGTTCGCGTGAGAACGCGCACGCTTCCGAGAAGGAGCCCTACGAACCGTGGGGCACTCCGGTCGGATCCTCGCCCAGGGACACCCCCGGGCACACGCCCCAGGACGGCTGGGCCCAGACGGCCCAGGGCCACGAGAGCGTCGGGGCCTCCCCCGAGCCCTGGGAGACCCCGTACGCGGGTCAGCCCGCCTACCAGGGCGACACCCCCTACCCGGGGTCCGCTCCCGAGCCGCACGACGGGTCCGGGGCACAGGAACGGGACGGTCGCGGTGAGGGCTACGAGTACCTCTACGGCGGCGCCGGTGCGCCGGGCGGACCCGGCGGCCCCGAGGGCCCACGGGGACCCGGTGGTCCCGAGGACGACTACGACGACTACGACCCGGGTCCGCCGCCCCGGAAGTCCCGGCGCGGGCTCGTCATCGGCGTGGTCGCGACCGTGGTCGTGCTGGCCCTGGTCGGCGCGGGAGCCGGTTGGTACGTCTACACGCTGCCGCAGCCCGAGGAGGCCACGGCCGAGTTCGAGGCCGCCTGGGAGGAGCAGGACTTCGCCCGTCTTGCCGCCGTCACCACCGGCGACGACGCCGAGGCGATCCTCGGCGGGATCGACTCCGGCCTGGGTGTGAACGGCGTCGACGTCGAGGTCGCCGCCCCCACCACGGACGGCGGCACCGGCAGTGCCGCCTACGAGGTCACGCTGTCGCTGACCAACGCCAGTGACTTCGGCTGGGAGGGCGAACTCCCGCTGGTCCGGCAGGACGGCGAGTGGCTGGTCGAGTTCTCCCCCGAGGTCGCCTATCCCGGGCTCGGTGAGGGCCAGATCCTCACCCGCACAGCGGTGTGGGGCGAGCGCGGACAGGTCCTGGCCGCCGACGGCACCCGTCTGGACGCCCCGGACGTCTCCGGTTCGATCCAGATGATCGTGGGCGAGCTGGGTGAGGCCGACGAGGAGGACGTCGAGCGGTTGGGACCGGCGTACAACGTCGGTGACACCGTGGGCAAGACCGGGCTCCAGCGCACCTACGAGGAGCGGCTGGCCGGTGAGGCCGCCACGACCATCGTGATGGTGGACGCCGCAGAGATCGAGGGCGGCGAGGCTCCGGAGGTGACCGAGGAGAACACCGTCGCCTCCCTGGACGGCTCCGACGGCGAGTCCATCACCACCAGCTTCGACCTGGGCGTCCAGAACGCGGCCGCCAACGCGATCATCGACGCCGACGACCCCGCCGGTCTGGTGGCGGTCCGCCCGTCCACCGGGGAGGTCCTGGCCGCGGTGAACGTGCCCGGCGGTTTCAACCGCGCCTTCGAGGGCCAGTACCCGCCGGGTTCGTCCTTCAAGATCGTCACCTACAGCGCCCTCCTGGACAACGGTCTGTCGGTGGACGCCACCATGGACTGCCCGGAGGAGTACGAGCTGGGCGGGTGGCCCTTCCGCAACGCGGGCGGTGGCGAGTACGGCCAGCAGTCGGTGTCGGAGGCGTTCGCGACCTCCTGCAACACCGCCCTGGTGCACGAGATCGGCCAGATCCTGAGCCCGGAGACCCTCCAGGCCAGTGCCGAGCAGTTCGGGATGAACGCCCCGCTGGACATCGGTGTGAGCACCCAGGAGCCGAGCTTCCCGGCCGTGGACAGCACCACCATGATGGGCGCCCAGGGCATCGGCCAGGGTCAGATCCTCACCTCGCCGCTGCACATGGCGACGGTGCCCGCCGCCATCGCGGACGGCTCGTGGCGTCAGCCGGTGCTGGTCACCGAGCCCGCTCGGGACGACCTGCGCGAGCCGCAGACCATCGGCAACGCCGAGGCCCTGCGCCCGATGATGCGCGAGGTGATCACGGACGGCACGGCCAAGGACGCCGGCTTCCAGGGGGACGTGTTCGGCAAGACCGGCTCCGCCGAGTTCGGGACCGCCGACGACGCCGACGAGGACGACGAACTGCCCACCCACGCGTGGATGGTCGGTTACAAGGGCGACGTGGCCTTCGCCCTCGTGGTCGAGGGTGGCGGTGGCGGCGGGTCGGTCGCCGGTCCGCTGGCCGCCAAGTTCACCAACGCGCTGTAGTCGGGCGCGCGTGCGGCCCCGCTCGGAGCTTCTCCGGGCGGGGCCTTCGTCGTGGTGTGGCGTGGTGGGTCAGTCGGCGGGCGCGGGGACGCGGTCCGCCGTGCCGCCCTCCGGTGCCGGTTCGGTGCCCTGTGAGGTCTCGGCGGGGCGTGGTACGTCCGGCTGCGGGGCGCTCGGCGTGAGCACGAACAGCAGGACCAGCAGCCCGGCGGTGACCGCGGCGATCAGTCCGCAGGCGACCCAGGGCCGCCAACTTCGCAGACCGGGGTCGATGGGGGCGTCGGGATCATCGCTCCCGAAGGCCTCCAGGCGTCCGGCCAGTGCCGGAGCCTCCTCGCTGAGTTGTTTCTCTATTTCCGCGAGGATGCGTCGTTCGTGCTCTCGCAGGGACATGGAACCCTCCTCGGCCACTGAGGGAAGGACTGTCGTCACCGGATGTCCCTGAGTCTCCCCCGGGTGGGGTCCGGATATCCAAGGGTCCACCGTATTTTCGTACCGCTTTTTCACACTTGAGGACAGATGGGGCAGTTTGTTCCATGATGTGAGAACCGGGTTCCGTGCCAGGGCGGCCCGCTCAGTCCGGATAGCACTCCACCTCGGTGGCCTTGACCCCCGCCCAGACGGTGTCCCCCCGGGACAGTCCCAGCTCGGCCAGGGCGGCGGGGGTGATGTCCGCCGCCAGGGACAGCGGCCCCGTCAGGTGCACGCGGACCTGGTCACCGAAGCGTTCGATCCCCTCCACCGCCAGCCTCCAGACGTTGCGCGTGCTGCCGTGGGGATGTTCCGGGTACAGCGCCACCGCGCGCGGCGGGAAGGCCACCAGGGCGGGGCCCTCGTGCGGTTCGCGCACCGCCACCCGGGCGACGCCGTCCTCGCCCGGCGCGGTCTCCAGGGTCACGGTCTCCCCCTCGCCGCGCCCCCGGAAGAGGTTGAGCCCCACCAGGCGGGCCACGTAGGAGGTACGCGGGCGCCGGGCCACCTCTGCCGGTTCGCCCCTCTGCACGACCCGGCCGGACTCGATCACGGCGATACGGTCGGCCAGCACCATGGCGTCCAGGGGATCGTGGGTGACCAGGACCGTCACGCCGTCGAAGTCCTCCAGCAGGTGGCGCAGCCTGGCCCGGACGTCGATCCGGGTGCTGGCGTCCAGGGCCGCCATCGGTTCGTCCAGCAGGAGCAGTCGCGGCCGGACCGCGAGGGCGCGGGCCAGCGCCACCCGCTGCGCCTGGCCGCCGGACAGCTGCCGGGGCCGCGCGTGGGCGTGGTCGGCCAGGTCCATGTGGTCCAGCAGTTCGGCGGCGCGGGACCGCGCCTCGGCCCTGCCCGCCCCCTGGCAGCGCGGTCCGAAGGCGACGTTGTCCAGCGCGCTCAGGTGCTCGAAGAGGAGGTAGTCCTGGAAGACCATGCCGATGGGCCGGTGCTCGACGGCGGTGGCGGTCTCGTCGGCGCCGTCCACGCGTACGTGCCCCCCGGAGAGCGGGACCAGCCCGGCCAGGGCGCGCAGGGCGGACGACTTGCCCGCCCCGTTGGGGCCGAGCAGGGCGACGATCTCCCCCGGCCGGGCGGTCAGGGCCACGTCCAGGGTGAAGTCGCCGCGCGTCAGGCGCAGCTCGGCGTCGAGTCCGACGGCGGGGGTCGGGGCGGTGGGCCTCACGAGGCGTTCACCCACCTTTCGCGCAGGGTGGCCAGGACCACCAGGGACACCAGGAGCAGCACCAGGCTGAGCACGATGGCGGCCTCGGGGTCGCGCTGCATGGCCATGTAGACGGCCAGCGGCATGGTCTGGGTGGTGCCGGGGAAGTTCCCGGCGAAGGTGATGGTCGCGCCGAACTCACCGAGGGCGCGCGCCCAGCAGAGCACGGCCCCCGCACCGATGCCGGGGAGCACCATCGGCAGGGTGACACGGGTGAAGACGGTGACGCGGTTGGCGCCCAGCGTGGCGGCGGCCTCCTCATAGCGCCGGTCAGCGCCGCGCAGCGCCCCCTCCACGCTGATCACGAGGAAGGGCATGGCCACGAAGACCTGCGCGATGACGACGGCGGCGGGCGTGAACGGCAGGGTGAGCCCGAACCAGGCGTCCAGGTACCGGCCCACCAGGCCGTTGCGCCCCAGGACCAGCAGCAGGGCCACGCCGCCCACCACGGGCGGGATCACCAGGGGCACGGTCACCAGGGCCCGGACGAACCGGCGTCCGGGGAACTCGGTGCGGGCCAGCAGCCACGCCAGGGGGACGCCGAGCAGGAGGGAGACGACGGTGGCCACCGTGGCGGTGGACAGCGACAGCCACAGGGCCGCGAGGACGGTGGGGTCGGTGACGCGGGCGCCCATGGTGGGCCAGGGCGCGCGGACCAGCATCCCGGCGAAGGGCAGGACGAGGAAGAGCACGCCCGCGACGGCCGGGACGACCAGGATCCAGGGGGTCCGCCCTGAACTCGGGCGCCGGGTCCGTCCGCGCGGAGCGGGCCCGGGACGGCCGGGCGTCTCGGCGGTCACGGTGTGCCGAACCCCGCGTCCCGGAGGACGGCGGCGCCCTCGTCGGAGGTGACCGCCTCGACCCACGCGGTCGCGAGCGCGGGGTCGGCGGAGCTCGAGAGCACGCCGATCGGGTAGTCGTTCACGGCCTCCTCGGCCTCGGGGAACTCCAGCCCCTCGACCCGGTCCCCGGCGGAGATGACGTCCGTGGAGTAGACCAGACCCGCGTCCACCTCACCCAGTTCGACCTTGGTGAGGACGGCGCGGACGTCCTCCTCGTAGGTGACCGGGGTGACGTCCAGGCCGGAGGCGTCCAGTGCGGCCGTGGTCGCGGCCCCGCAGGGCACCTCCTCGGCGCAGAAGGCCACCTGCACTCCGTCGTCCGCGAGGTCGGCCAGGGTCCCGATCCCGGCGGGGTTGTCCGGTGGCACGGCGATACGCAGGGTGTTGGTGACGAAGACCCGTCCGTCCTCGCCGTGCTCGGCCGCCCAGTCGGGGTCCAGTCCCTCGCCCTCCACCACCTGTTCCATGGTGGCGGTGTTGGCGGCCGCGAACACGTCGGCGGGCGCCCCGGAGTTGATCTGCTGGGCCAGCTCGCTGCTGCCCGCGAAGTTGAAGGTGACCTCGACGCCGGGATGCTGTTCCCGGAAGTCGTCGGCGATCTCGGTGAAGACGTCGGTGAGGGAGGCGGCGGCGAAGACGGTGAGCTCCCCGGAGAGGGAGTCCCCGGAGGTGTCGGCTCCGTCGCCGGAGGCGGTGCCCCCGGTGCCACAGGCGGTCAGCCCGACGCTGAGGGCCGCGACGGCGGCGAGCCCGGCCACCCGGGGGCGGTGTCCGGTGCCGTGGGGGAAGCTGTCACGCATGTTGTTCTCCGGTGGTCTCGACGATGACGTTGGTGGACTTGACGACGGCCGTCGCGGCGCTCCCGACCTCCAGGCCGAGCTCGTCGGCGGCCTCGCGGCTCATCAGGGAGACCACCCGGTGCGGTCCGGCCTGGATCTCGACGCTGGCCATGACCTGGTCACGGAGCACGTGGGTGACCAGACCGCGGAACCGGTTGCGCGCGGAGGAGACACGGCGGCCCGGGTCCTCCTCGGCCCCGGCCCGCATGAACGCGGCGAGTTCGGCGCCGTCCAGGTGGCGTCGGCCGGAGGCGTCGCGGGTGGCGGCCAGGCGGCCGGAGTCCACCCATCGGCGCACGGTGTCGGCGCTGACGCCGAGCAGGTCGGCGGCCTCGCTGATCTGGAAGGTCGGCATGGGAAGAACCTACTACTCGCACTTACGAGGGGTTTACGTACTTCGACCTAGCAAATCATAACTTTGGAGTACGAAATTTGGCGAATGTGCCAGACGTGCCCCATGGGAGGCGGGCGGGGTCGGGCCGTGGACCCACGACACACGAGAACGGGCCCGCCCCCGTGTGGGGAGCGGGCCCGTCGGTCCTTCCGGGTCGGGCGTCAGCCGCGCACGTCGGCGATCTCGCTGACCGGCCCCTCGGCCCGGTAGTCGTCCAGCGCGGTGACCACGTACCCCGCGCCGTCGTCCAGCGGGGCGGTGTCGGTCAGCTCGGGCTCACCGGTCATGCCGACCAGGTTCTCCGGGGCGAGCGCGGCGCAGTAGGCCTCGTCGTCACCGGACTCCAGGGCCTGGGCCGCCTCGGCGGGCAGACGGTAGACCGCGTAGAAGCGGGCGTCGTCGATGGCCTGCCACTCCACCTCGACCTCACCGTCACCGGCCTCGGCCGAGACCTCGGTGGGAGCACCGACCCGGGGGCCGTCGTCCTCGGGGGACTCGATCACCGGGGGCAGCGCGGGCTGGCCGTAGTGGGTCTCCTTCAGGTGGTCCACCGCGTCCGGGTTGTCGCGCATGCTCTTGATGGAGAAGTAGATGTCACCGGCGACACCGTCGAGCCCACCCGAGTAGTCGAGCTGGGTGCTCAGCGCGTCGTCGTCGGTCCAGCCGCTCTCCCCCAGCCGGTAGGCGCCCTGACCCACGTAGAGGTCCACGTCGGTGCCCTCGACCTCGTCGGCCCACCAGTCGGTCATGGCCTCGTAGTCGGCGGTGGAGAAGCCCCGCTCCCAGTACAGCTGGGGCGCGACGTAGTCCACGGTCCCCTCCTGGATCCAGGTGCGGGTGTCCGCGTACTGCGCGTCGTAGGACTGCAGGCCCGAGCTGGGCGAACCGGACGGGTCGGTGCTGTCGTTGCGCCAGATGCCGAACGGGGAGACGCCGAAGCTCACCCACGGCTTGGTCTCCTGGATCTGACCGTGCACGTCACGCATGAGCTGGTTGACGTTGTCGCGCCGCCAGTCGCCCCGGTCGTCGAAGTCTCCCCCGTACTCCTCCCAGGTGGCGTCGTCGTCGAAGGTCGCGCCCTCCTGCGGGTACGGGTAGAAGAAGTCGTCGAAGTGCATGCCGTCGACGTCGTAGCGCTCGACGACGTCCATGATGACGGAGGTGACCCACTCGCGGACCTCGGGGTTGCCCGGGTCCACGTAGGCCTCCTTGCCGAAGTCCACCAGCCAGTCGGGGTTCTGCTTGACGGGGTGGTCCTCGGTGAGGTTCTCGACGTCGGGGTCCTGGAGTCCGACCCGGTACGGGTTGAACCAGGCGTGCAGCTCCAGGCCGCGCTTGTGCGCCTCCTCCACCGCGTACTCCAGCGGGTCGTAGCCCGGGTCGCCGCCCTGCTCGCCGGTGAGGTAGCGGGCCCACGGCTCCAGCTCGGAGTCGTACACGGCGTCGGCGGTGGGCCGGGCGTGCAGGAACACGGCGTTGAGGCCCATGTCGACGGACTCGTCGAGCCACTCGTCGAGTTCCGCCTTCTGCTCGTCGGCGGACAGGCCCGGCTCGGACGGCCAGTCGATGTTGCGGACGGTGGTGAGCCAGGCGCCGCGCATCTGACGCTTGTCGCCGTCGGTCCCGCACTGGGCGGGCGCGGCGATGCCCTCGCCACCGGGGACGGCGGCCTCGGCCCCCGTCTCGGGGCCGCTCTCCTGCGCGGAGCACCCCGCCAACAGCACCGTGGCCGCCGCGGCGGCCGCCGCCCATCGCACTCCGGCGCGCGGCGTACCCACGTCCCGTGCCTTCGAACGCATCAACAACAGATCTCCTTCGGGAGGTCCGCGTGTCGCCGTCCGCTCGGCGCCACGCCGCGAACCACAGTAGAGCAAGATGTCAATTTTCGGACACGATTCGGCCATTGTGTGGATAACGTCGCACACGGTGCTCAACGGGAATCTTTTGCCAGGTCAACGAAGCACCGCCGTGGAGGCGCCTCCCGGCTGGCCACACCCCCGTCCGGGCAAAGTTCTCCCCCGCGGCCGGGTTCGCTCCAGGGTGCGGGCGCGCGACGAAACGCCCTGACGGGGCCGACCCAGGACACAACGTCCCAGGCCAGGTCCTAGAATCGAGTCCCGTGAACGCCGTGCCGCACCCCCAGAAGCCGAGCCATCCGAACCCCGACGCCAGGAAGCTGTTCGTCCGCACCGTCGCCCTGCGTGACCGCGCCGACAGCAGTCTGGTCCGGCGTCTTCCCGCCGGAGTGCCGCTCGCCTGGCTGACCGGCGACGACGGCATCGTGGGCTGGGGCGAGGCCGCCCGGTGGGAGTGCGCTCCGCTGCCGGAGGGCACCGCGCCCACCGACACCACCCGGTTCGACGGGGCGGCACGCTGGTTCGACGCCCTGCTGGAGCGGGCCGAGGTCGAGGACGAGGTGGACCTGCCCGGCACGGGACTGGTCACCTTCGGCACGTTCACGTTCGCGCCCACCTCGGCCGGTTCGACGCTGATCGTGCCGCGCGTGGTCGTGGGCCGTCGCGGCGGACGCACCTGGTTGACCACCGTCACCGACGAGCGCGGCACCCATCCCGAGGAACTGCTGAGGCCCAACTCCGTGCCGCGCCCCGTGGGCCCCGTGCGGTGGCGCCCCGGGTCGCTGACCCGCGAGGAGTGGATGGACGCGGTGGCCGGAACGGTCGAGCGCATCCGCGCCGGCCAGCTGGAGAAGGCCGTGCTGGCCCGGGACTCCTTCGCCGACGCCGACGCCCCCGTCGACGTGCGCGTGCTGTTGGAGAGGCTGCGCGTCCGCTTCCCCGCCTGCTTCACCTTCTCCGTCGGCGGCATGGTCGGCGCCACCCCCGAGCTCCTGCTGCGCCGTGAGGGCGACCAGCTCACCTCCCTGGTCCTGGCCGGGACCCGCCCCCGGGGTGTGGACGCCGAGGACGACCACCGCCTGGGCCAGGAGATGCTGACCTCCGCCAAGGACGTCGAGGAGCACGGGCTGGCCGTGGACTCCCTGCGCACCGCCCTGGAACCGCTCTCCGAGGAGCTGGTGGTCCCCGCCTGGCCGCACCTGCTCAAGCTCGCCAACGTGCAGCACCTGGCCACCCGCGCCCACGCCCGCCTCTCCGCCGGGGTGTCCGCCCTGGACGCGGTGGCGGCCCTGCACCCCACGGCGGCCGTGGGCGGCACCCCCACCGCGACGGCGATGCGCCTCATCGCGGAGGTGGAGGGCATGGACCGGGGCGGGTACGCCGGGCCGGTGGGCTGGTTGGACGGCGCGGGCAACTCCGAGTGGGGCATCGCGCTGCGCTGCGCCCACGTGGACGGCGCCCACGCCCGCCTGTACGCGGGCGGTGGGATCGTGGCCGGTTCGGACCCGGCCTCGGAGGTGGCCGAGGCCGAGTCGAAGTTCCGGGTGATGCGCGAGGCCCTGACCGACCCCGAGGCCTGAGGACCCGGCCCCCACCAGGTGAGAGGGCACGGCCAGCGCTTCACACGGCGGAAACACGCACGGGGCAGGCTCGCGGTATGAACGTCACACTGGTCCCCTGGGACGATCCCGACGCCGTCGCCCTCCGCCTCGGCCAGCGGCGGGAGATCGCCGCCCGCTACGCCACCCCGGACTCCGAACCGGGCACCCCGCCCTCCGCCGACGACATCGCGGTGTTCGCGCTGGTGCGCGACGACGACGGCACCGCCGTGGGCTGCGGCGGCCTGCGGGACCTGGGCGACGGGCTCGGCGAGGTCAAGCGCATGTTCGTGCGTCCGGAGAACCGGGGCTCGGGCGTGGCCGGGGCCCTGCTGCGCACCCTGGAGGACTGGGCCCGTGAGCGGGGATGGACGTCCCTGCGCCTGGAGACCGGCGACCGCCAGCCGGACGCCGTGCGCTTCTACACGAAGGCGGGTTACGGCCCCATCGCCGCCTTCGGCGCCTACGCCGACGCGCCCGGCTCACTGTGCTTCGAACGGGTCCTCTGAGACAGCGTCACGAGGAACCGGCCCCGGTTCCTCCCCCACGACGGAGGGAACCGGGGCCGGTGGTCCGCTCCGGGCCGACGCGGCCCGGTCGCACCCGCTGGGTGCGGTGATCAGCTGCCGATGTCGCGGCCGCCCTTGTGCCAGGCGCACACCACGGACGGGCGGGGGAAGTCCCCGTCCGGCCAGACGCTGGTCGGCTGCTCGACCGAGCCGTTCTCGCCCGGGTGCTGCGGCGCGAGGAAGACGGTCTTCTGGTCCTCGGTGATCAGCGGGCCGCAGGTCTCGGCCTCGACCGGGACGGTGGCGAAGGTCCGCAGTTCACCGCGGAAGCGGCCCTCGACCGGGACCACGTGCAGGGCGTCGTTGATGCCCAGGGTCCCCGGCTGGCCGTCGGTGGAGATCCACAGGTTGCCATGCTTGTCGAAGGCCACGTTGTCGGGCGCCGAGATCGGCATGACCTTGGACTTGTCGAACCCGGCGAAGTAGGTGGACTCGTCCTCGGGGTCACCGCAGACGATCGGCACGATCCAGGTGAACGTGGTGGCCGCGGAGTCCGAACCGTCCTCGATGATCTCCAGGACGTGCCCGAACTTGTTGGGGCCGCGCGGGTTGGGCTCGTCGGCCTGGCCGGGCTCTCGGGCGCTGTTGTTGGTCAGCGCGCAGTAGACCTTGCCGGTCACCGGGCTGGGCTCGAAGTCCTCGGGGCGGTCCATCTTGGTGGGGCCGACCCGGTCGGCGGCCAGGCGGGTGTGGATCAGCACCTCCGCCACGGAGAAGCCCTCCACGAAGCTCTCGGTGTCGGTGCACAGCGGAATCCACTCGCCGGTGCCGTCGAACTCGCCGTCGGAGGGCAGCGCGCCGGTGCCGTCGATCTCCTCGGAGGGGCTGTTGCCCTCCAGGCGGGCCACGTAGAGCGTGCCGGAGTCCAGCAGCGTCATGTTGTGCCTGCGGGAGCCCTCGACGTACTTCTTGGCGCTGACGAACTTGTAGATGTAGTCGAAGCGCTCGTCGTCACCCATGTACGCGGCGACACGGCCGTCCTCGGTCAGGTTGACGTTGGCGCCCTCGTGCTTGAAGCGGCCCAGCATGGTGCGCTTGGCCGGGGTGGAGTCGGGGTCGTGCGGGTCGATCTCCACGATGTAGCCGAAGCGGTGCGCCTCGTTGGGGTGCTTGGAGAGGTCGAAGCGCTCGTCCACGCGGTCCCAGCGACGGCCGCCGCGGCTGGTGGAGAACCCGTAGCGGGCGTAGGGCGCGGTGTCGGGAGCGGAGACGAAGTACTGGTTGTAGTTCTCCTCACCGCTGAGGATGGTGCCCCAGGGGGTGGTACCGCCCGCGCAGTTGTTGAGCATGCCCATGACCCGTGTGCCCTCGGGGTCGGCCTCCGTACGCAGCAGTTCGTCCCCGGCGGCGGGGCCGGTGAGCCGGAACTCCGTGCCGAGGTGGACGCGCCGGTTGAAGGGACGGTCACCGTCGGCGAGCACCCACTGGCCCGTGTCGTCCACCCGGTCCAGTTCCACCACGGAACCGCCGTGCGCGGCCATCGCCACGCGGATCCACTCGGGGTCGGCGTCCGCCCCGTCGGAGTACCCGCGGAACATCAGTTCCTCGTTGGTGTACTCGTGGTTGACCCACAGCAGGCCGCTGTCGTCGTCCAGCGGAAGGAAGCCGACGTAGTCGCAGTTGTAGCCGAACTGCTTCGCCTGGGCCTCGGCGGTCTGGTCGTCGAAGTCGAACTCGGGGGCGTCGGGCAGGACGGGGTCGCCCCAGCGCACGATCACGTGGTGGTCGTAGCCCTCGGGAACGGTGACCGCGTCGAGGTTGTTCGGTTGGACGCTCTTGAAGGTGGGGCGGGGCGAAGGGTGCGGGCGGTTGGGGCCTCTGTCCGCCGTGGCCGGGCTCAGGGCGGCCAGGCCGAGGGCGCCGGCTCCGGCGCCGACCGCCGCCCCCCTGAGCGCGGTGCGCCGGGAGAGCACACCCTGGAAGATGTCACCGAAGTACGCGTTGTCGCTCTTGTTGGGAGCGGGGTGGAAGCAGGCGTTCCCGCACCGGTACTCGCAGGTCTTGGGGGAACGGCCTCCTCCGACTCCTAGCAGGGGCAGGAGTCGGCGGCGGGGCGCGGATGGGGTCACACGTTCTCCTCGGGGATCGTGACCGCTCACGCGCCCCGTCGGGCTGCGGGGCTCCGCTCAGGGGCGCGACAGCGATCGTGCAGGAGGTCCTGCCTGGTCGCTCACGACCTTGGCCGAGTTTTCACACGCGATGGTGAAACCCGGGTGAACGCGTCGACAACTCCCCAGGCACGCCCGGGGGCATCACCCTGCAAAGTCGTACGAACACGCACCGTCGGACCACTTGTGGTGATCCTCGCCTACCCGCTCCATCTCGTCCAGATGCCTCGCCCGGGGGCGTGGGTGTCTTCTACCGGTCTGACCACATGTGTCATGCCACTTGTGTCACGGAGGTCTCCCCGGAGTCAGTGTCCGGCGCGGCCCACGGGGACCACGAGCGGACCTCCGGAGACCGGATCCTCGGTGACGACGGCCTCCAGGTCGAAGGCCTCGCGCAGCAGCTCCGGGGTGAGCACCTCGGCGGGCGTACCGCTGGCCACCACCCTGCCGTCGCGCATGGTGATGATGGTGTCCGCGTAGCGGGCGGCGAGGTTGAGGTCGTGCAGGACCATCACGATGGTGCTCCCGCCCTGCCGGTGCAGGTCGCGGACGAGGTCCAGGACGTCCACCTGGTGGACCAGGTCCAGGAACGTGGTGGGCTCGTCCAACAGCAGCAGGTCCGTGCCCTGGGCCAGGACCATCGAGATCCACGCCCGCTGGCGCTGGCCGCCGGACAGCTCCTGGAGCGGGGTGTCCGCCAGCTCCAGCAGGCCGGTCCGCTCCAGGGCGGCGGACACCGCCCGGTGGTCGTCGCCCGACCACTGCCGGTACCACGTCTGGGACGGGTGGCGGCCGCGCGCGACCAGGTCCGCGACGGTGAGGCCGTCGGGGGCGGTCGGCTGCTGCGGCAGGACCCCCAGCACCCGCGCCACCTCCCGCGTGGGCACCCGGTGGATGTCCCGGCCGTCGAGCTCCACCACACCGGCGCGCGGGCGCATGAGGCGGCCCAGGGCCCGCAGCATGGTGGACTTCCCGCACCCGTTGGGTCCGATGACGCAGGTGACGGTGCCCTCGACGATGTCGGCGTCCAGGCCGTCGACGATGGTGCGTTCGTCGTAGGCGAGGGTGAGGCCGCGGGCGCTCAGCCGGGCCCGGGACGCCTCGACCGTGGCCGGAGCCGTGTCCGGGAGCGGGCTCGGGTGGGTCTGTTCGGTGGTCACGCCTGGACCTTTCGGTTGCCGCGGACGAGCAGGTACACGAGGTAGAGGGCGCCCAGGCAGCCGGTGACGATGCCGACCGGGAGCTGGACGGTGCCGAAGAGGTTACGGGCCACCAGGTCGGCACCGGCCACCAGGGCGGCCCCGACCAGGGCCGAGAGCAGGACGGGAGGGCGTGGCGAGCGGCCCAGTCTGAGGGCGATCTGCGGGGCGGCCAGCGACACGAAGAGGATGGGTCCGGCCGCCGAGGTGCCGAACGCCGCGAGCAGCACGGCCAGGACGAGCATGCCGGTGCGGGCGGCCTCCACGCGCACGCCGAGGCCCCGGGTGACGTCGTCGTCGAAGGAGAGGGCGTCGAGTGTGCGCGCACCGACCAGGGCCAGCGGCAGCAGGACGGCGAGGGCGACCGCCACCGGAAGGGCGTGGGCCCAGGTGCGCATGGACAGGCTGCCCGCGATCCAGACCATGGCCCGGCCGCTGTCGTTGACCTCTCCGAGGGTGAGCATCCAGAGGGTGACGTTCATCAGGACGGTGGACACGCCCACGCCCACCAGGAGGAGGCGGAAGCCGTCGATACCGCCGCGCCAGGCCAACCCGTAGCAGAGAGCTCCGGCTGCCAGTCCTCCGATCAGCGCGAGCGCGGGGACCCCGATCTGGGCGAGCGGGCCGCTGACGATCCCGTAGCTGCCGCCGAAGGCCATCACCGCGACCACGCCCGCGCTGGCACCGTGGGTGACCCCGAGCAGGTCGGGGCTGGCCAGCGGGTTGCGCATGATCGCCTGGGTGATGGCACCGGCGGCGGCCAGCGCGGCGCCCGCGAGCAGACCGACCACCACGCGCGGCATCCGCACGCGCCAGATGGTGAAGTACTCGTCATAGCTGGTGCCGACGACGTTGGCCCACACCTGGCCCGGGGCGACGAAGACGTCCCCGACGGAGAGGTTGAGCCCGGTCAGGGCCAGGGCCACCACAGTGGTGAGCGCCGCGACGGCGACCAGGCGCGGGCGGAGCGGGATCGCGACCGGGCCGAGGCTGATCGCCCGGGCCCGGCGCGCCAGGGGGTCGCGCGGGGGCGGGGAGTCGAGGGTGGCGGTCACAGGGCGAACAACCTCCGGCGGCGGACGACGTGGATGAAGAAGGGGGCGCCGACCAGGGCGAGGACCACCCCGACCTGGAGTTCGCCCGGCGGGGCGAGGAACCGGCCGAGGATGTCGGCGGAGAGCAGGAGGACCGCGCCCATGAGGGCCGAGTAGGGGATCAGCCACCGGTAGTCGGCTCCGACGATCCCCCGCGCCAGGTGCGGGACGATGAGCCCGACGAAGGCGATGGGCCCGCAGGCCGCGACGGTGATTCCGGTCAGGAGGGTGATGGCGGCCAGGCCGACGAGGCGGGCCCGGCCGACCCGGAACCCCAGGGCGCGGGCGGTGTCCTCGCCCAGGGCCAGGGCGTTCAGGGCGCGGGCGTTGACCAGGGCGAGCACGGCGCCGACAAGGACGACGGGGATCATCTGGGGGATGATCGACGGGTCGCGGCCGGAGAGGGAGCCGACCCGCCAGAACCGGAAGTTCTCCATGGTGGACTGGTCGAGCAGGACCAGCCCGGAGGCGACCGAGTAGGCCATCCAGCTGATGGCGGTCCCGGCGAGCGCCAGGGTGACGGGGGTGGGCCCGCGCCCGGGGACCGAGGCCACCGCGTACACCAGGACCACGGCGGCGCCCGCCCCGGCGAAGGCGAACCAGGCCTGGGTGTGCAGGGCGGTGACGCCGAAGAAGTGGATGCCCGCCACGACGGCGAGGGCGGCGCCGAAGGTCACCCCGAGGATGCTGGGGTCGCCCAGGGGGTTGCGGGTGTGGCCCTGCATGAGGGCGCCGCCCAGGCCGAGGCTGATTCCGGCCAGGAGGCCGAGCACGGTGCGGGGCAGGCGGATCTCGTTGACGATCGTGTCGGCCTCGGGCCCCGCACCGGTGGTCAGGGCCTGCCAGACGGTGACGGGGTCGAGGGTGCGGGCGCCCACGAGCACACTGGCGGCGAGGGCGGCGGCGAGCAGCAGGGTGAGCAGTCCCAGACCGGCCAGGCGGCGTGATCTCCGGGCGTCGACGGCGGAGCGCGCCGACTCCCGGGGGCGTGGTGCTCCGTCCGCTTCCTGGGTCGGGCCTGTGCTCCGGCTCACCCGGTCTCCCCTCAGACAAAAGGCCAGGCAGACCTAAGTTAGGTTTGCCTAGCCACACTTGGATGATCTAAGTTTGCCACGGTTCACACCAGAGAGTCACCCCGTCCGACCGTTCGTCAAGTTCTGGCAGCTCGTCGCGCAACCTCGACGGAGCGGCGCCGGGACCGCCCACACCCCTCCGGGAGCCCCCACCATGAACCACCACCTCCTCCCCCGCCGCTCGGGGATGGCCGCTCTGGCGGCGGTCTCCTCACTGGCACTGCTCACCGCCTGCGGCGCGGCCGGTCCCGGAGAGGACGCCGACGGAGGTGACGGCTCCGGTGACGGCGGGACCGCCGAGGGATTCCCGCTCACGGTCGACCACGCCCTGGGCTCCACCGAGATCCCCGCCGCCCCGGAGCGGGTACTGCCACTGGACTCCACGTACGTGGACGCCACCCTCGCCCTGGGCGGGAACGTGGTGGGCTACACCCAGATCGCGGAGAACCAGGACGGGCTGCCCGAGTACCTGGTCGAGAGCGACTGGAACACCGGCGGGGCGGACGGGGCCGAGTCGGTCGGCCTGCTCTGGGAGATGAGCCCCGAGTTGGTCGCGCAGACCCGGCCCGACCTGATCCTGTCCGCCGAGGTCCGCCACGGCGACGCCTACGACCAGCTCACCGAGGTCGCTCCCACCGTCATGTCCGAGGACACCGGGGTCTCCTGGAAGGACAACCTGCGTCTGACCGGTGAGGCCATGGGCCAGGCCGAGGAGGCCGAGCGCCTGATCACCGAGTTCGAGGACCGCGCGGCCGCCATCGGTGAGGAGATCACCGAGGCCCACGACGGAGGGGCTCCCACGGTGTCCGTGGTCCGCTTCGCCGGGGACGCCGAGGGCGTGCGGCTGTACACGCGCAACTCCTACATCGGGGTGATCCTGGACGACCTGGGTCTGCCCGCCAGCGAGCACACCGAGACCGACTCCGAGGAGATCGCGACCTATCACAGCCCCGAGCGCCTGCTCGACCTGGAGGCCGACCGGATCCTGGTGGCCACCTACGACGACGGCGCGGGCGAGGTGGACGAGTCCAAGGACGACTACGTCACCAACCCCCTGTGGGACCAGCTGGAGGGCGAGAAGACCGACGTGGACGACGACTACTGGATGTCCGGCGTGGGCCTGATCTCCGCGCACGCGGTCCTCGACGACGTGGCCGAGGTCTTCGACGTCGACCCGCAGCACTGACCATCCCCCGTGGGGCCCGGGCTCCGGGCCCCCTTTCCCTGCCCTGACCCGCGCACGCTCCGTGCGCGGACCCTGACACGCCGAAAGGGCACCACCACCATGGAACCGCCCCGCTCCTTCGAGCACACCCCCGCCCTGTCCCCCGACGCCCTCCCGGAGGCGGTCCGCGTGGCCGCCCTGGAACTGGCCGACTCCCCCGGTTCCGGGTACGTCTACGACCCCGCTCTGGCCGCCGACCGGGCGCGGACCCTGCGCGCGGCCCTGCCGGAGTGGGCCCGGGTGTACTTCGCGGTCAAGTCCAACGGGTTCGCCCCGGTGCTCTCCCACCTGTCCGAGGCCGTGGACGGCTTCGAGGCGGCGTCGTTGAGCGAGGCCCGCACGGCGCTGGCGGCACTGCGCGAACGTGACCGGCGCGAAGGAGTCGACGGGGGCGCCGAGCCCGGCGAGCGGATCGCGGTGAGCGGTCCGGGCAAGACCCCGGAGATGCTGTCGGGTCTGGCCCGGCTGCGGGCCGAGCGGGGCGCCGACGTGGTGGTCAACGTCGAGAGTGAACTGGAGCTGCGCCGGGCCGCCGCCGCTGCCCGGGCGGCGGACGTCGTGCTCCCGGTCACCCTGCGCGTGAACCCCGAGCGGGTACCGGTGAGCGGGTCCCTGGTGATGGGCGGGGCGCCGAGCCCCTTCGGGCTGCCGGAGCCCCGTGTACCGGAGGCGGTGGCGGCCGCGATGTCCCTGCCCGAGCTGGACCTGGTGGGGTTCCACGTCCACGCGGTGAGCGGCAACACCGACGCCGTGGCGCACGCCGCCTACGTGCTCTGGTGCCTGGAGTGGGCGGCGGAGACGGCCAGGCGGCACGGCGTGGACCTGCGCGTGGTGGACGTGGGCGGCGGGCTCGGCGTTCCCTTCGAGGAGGGTGACGGCGAGTTCGACCTCACCGCTTTGGGCGCCGCCCTGGCCGCGCTGCCCGACCCGGGTGTGGAGGTGGTGTTCGAGCCCGGTCGATGGATCGCGGCGCCGACCGGCTGGTACGCGGCGCGGGTGACCGACGTGAAGTCGGCCTACGGCGAGCACTTCGCGGTGGTGCGCGGCGGCATCAACCAGTTCCAGCTGCCCACCTCCTGGGAGATCAGGCACAACTTCGCGGTCGTGGAGGGCGGGGACTGGCCCCGGGACCTGCCGCGCCCCGGTGTGGAGGGGGTCTCGGTGACGGTCTCGGGAGAGCTGTGCACGCCGGAGGACGTGCTGGCCAGGGACGTGCGCGTGGGTGCGCTGCGCGCGGGTGACGTGCTGGTCTTCCCCAACGCGGGCGCCTACGGCCACGAGTTCGCGATGCCCGCGTTCCTGGCGCATCCGGGGGCTCCGCGGCGGACCGTCGACACCCGCCGGACCCGCCCGCAAACGTGAACTTGAGCACTCCATCCGGGCATTGACTTGATTAGGTTAGCCTGCCCTAATTGAACCCGGCCACATCACGTAACCGCAACACCACAGTCGCTCCGGCGACACACCCCACTCCCCCGCGGCACCCCGAGGACCCGACGAAGGAACGCCCCCGATGCCCGTGACACCCGCTCCCACGGCCGAACCAGCACCGGACGTCCAGTGGCACCTGGAGAACCTCCGGGGCCACGACGTCCAGGCAGACCCGCAACCCTGGGTCGAGGCCTACGAGACGGTCTACGCCGCCTCACTGCACCTGCCCGACCACCGGGACCCCACCTTCGGGGAACGCCTCGCGTTCAGCGCCTCCCGGCCGGGCTTCCGCCTCACGGCCTGCCGGGTCGACGGCGAGCTGGCCGGATTCGCCTACGGGTACACCCTGCCCGCCACCACCGGCTGGTGGGACGGGTTCGAGCCCCGGCCCGGCGTCGACGCCGAGGAGACCGCCCGGGAGCACCCCGGCCGTACCCTCGCCCTGTGCGAGGTCCTGGTCCACGACCGGTTCCGCGGCCGAGGTGTGGCCCGCCGGGCCCTGACCCTGCTGATGGGAGGCCGCCGGGAGGAGCGGGCCGCCGCACTGGTGGCCGAGGGCAACACCCGCGCCCTGGAACTCTTCCTCGCCAACGACTGGCGGCACGTGGGCGATGTCGCCCCGCACCCGGGATGGCGCAGGCACCACGGTCTGGTCCTGCCCCTGCGCCCCTGACCGGGAACGCGCTCCGACCCCACCCCACTCGACCCGGCCCGCACCGTCCACCGATGGCGCGCGCCCGACACCGCGGCTCCTCCTCCGAACCGTCCGGCACGGCAGCACCCCGGAACGGCCGCCGCACCCCCACCCGCCCCGCGCGTTCCGCACCCGGACCCACAGGAGCCCGACACCCATGCCCATCACACAGAGTGACTCGACTCTGACCATGAGCACCTCCGGTGACAGCGAGACCGACCCGCCCGTTCCCCTCCTCGCCTCACGGCTGGCCGGGGCCCCCGGCGGGCCCGCCACGGTCGCCGCCCTCGTGGGCAGGGCCGCCGAGTCGCTGGCCAGCGCCGCCTCCCTCCGAGGCGGCCCGCTGCCCGCGCACGGCCCCGCCGAGGTGGCCGAGCGGGTCCGCGCGGCGCTGGGCCCCCTCCTCCCCGAACCCGACGTCTCCGCCGAGGCCGTGCTGGAACGCCTCACCCACGCCCTGGCCCTCGGCGCCGCCGACCCCGCGCACCCCCACTGCGCGGCGCACCTGCACTGCCCGCCCCTGGCCGTCGCGGTCGCCGCCGACACCGTCGCCTCGATCCTCAACCAGTCCATGGACTCCTGGGACCAGGCACCCGCCGCCACCGCCCTGGAGACCGAGGTGGTGGCCGAGCTGGCCGGACTGGTCGGCTACGACGGGTCCGGCGCCGGTGGCGTGATCACCTCCGGCGGCACCGAGTCCAACCTGACCGCCCTGCTCCTCGCCCGTGACCACGCCCTGCCCGGAGCGGGCCGCCACGGGCTGACCGGGACCTCCGGGACGGCCCGGCCCCGTGTGCTGTGCGGGGAGGTGGCGCACTTCTCCGTGCAGCGCTCCGCCGCCCTCCTCGGGCTGGGCGAGGACTCCGTGGTCACCGTCGAGGTGGACGAACGGCACCGCATGCGGCCCGAGGCACTGCGCGCCGCCCTCGAACGCGTCCGCGCGGACGGCGACACGGCCGTGGCCGTGGTCGCCACCGCCGGCACCACCGACCTGGGCGGCGTCGACCCGCTCGACGCGGTCTCCCGTGTCTGCCGGGAGTCCGGCGTGTGGCTGCACGTGGACGCCGCCTACGGTGGCGGCGCACTGTTCTCCCCGCGTCTGCGCGCCCTGCTCACCGGGATCGCGAACGCCGACTCGGTCAGCCTGGACCTGCACAAGCTCGGCTGGCAGCCGGTGGCCGCCGGAGTGCTCCTCACCCGCGAGCGCGCCCTGTTCGCACCCCTGTCACGTTCGGTGGACTACCTCAACCCCGCCGACGACGAGGAGGCGGGCTACCCGAGCCTGCTCGGGTACTCGCTGCGCACCACCCGCAGGGCGGACGTCCTCAAGATCGCCGTCACCCTGCGCGCCCTGGGCACCGACGGGCTCGGCCGACTCGTCGAGGCCTGCCACGACCTCGCCCTGGAGACCGCCGCCCTGGTCACCGCACGTCCGGAGCTCGAACTCCTGGCCACGCCCAGCCTCACCACGGTGGTCTTCCGCTACCGCGCCGGAGAGCACTCGGACACCGTCAACGCGCGCCTGCGCCGCCACCTGCTCGAACGGGGCCGCGCCGTGGTCGGCCGCACGGCCGTGCGCGGACGGGTGTGGCTCAAGCTCACCCTGCTCAACCCCGACACGACCGCCGACGACACCGCCGCGCTGCTCGACGAGGTGGCCAAGGCGGGCGCCGACGAGCGGACCGTCCCCGAGGAGTCCCGTTGACCCACCCGCACGACGGCCCCCGCGTCCACGACCTCGTGGGGGTCGGTCTCGGCCCGTTCAACCTCGCCCTGGCCGCCCTCTCCGACGCGGTCCCCGGGCTGTCCGCGCGCTTCCTGGAGGCCCGCCCGGACTTCTCCTGGCACCCCGGGCTCCTGCTGGAGGGGGCCCGCCTCCAGGTGCCCTTCCTCGCGGACCTGGTGAGCATGGTGGACCCGACCAGCCGGTGGTCGTTCCTTTCCTACCTGCGCGAACACGACCGCCTGTTCCCCTTCTACTTCGCCGAGCACTTCCACGTGCCCAGGCGCGAGTACGACGACTACTGCCGGTGGGTGGCCCGCAGCCTGGACTCCTGCCGTTTCGACGCCGAGGTCACCTCGGTGCGCGCGGAGGACGACGTGTTCACCGTCGAGTACACCCGGGCCGACGGTTCCCGTGAGGCCGTGCGCGGACGCGCCCTGGTGCTCGGGATCGGCACCGCCCCGGTGCTGCCCGAACCCCTGCGCGAGCTGGAGGGCGCACGCGTCCTGCACGCCGCCGACTACCTCGACCACACGGCCGCGCTGGCCGGGGCGGGCGACGTGACCGTGATCGGCTCCGGACAGTCGGGCGCCGAGGTCTTCCTCGACCTGCTGCGCTCCCCCGACCACCGCGACACCCGGGTGCGCTGGCTGACCCGCTCGCCCGCCTTCGCCCCCATGGAGTACTCCAAGCTCGGCCTGGAGCACTTCACCCCCGACTACACGGCCTACTTCCACGCCCTGCCGGAGCCGGTACGGGACCGTCTGGTGCCCGAGCAGTGGCAGCTCTACAAGGGCGTCAGCGCCGACACCATCGCGGAGATCCACGACGTGCTCTACGAGCGCGGCATCGGCGGCGGCGAGGTCGGCGCGTCCCTGGCGGCCCAGTGCGAGCTCGTCGGCGCCCGCGCCGAGGGGGACGGCTACGAACTGCGCTTCCGCCACCGTGAGCAGGGGCGCGCGTTCACCGTGCGCACCGACGCCGTGGTGGCCGCCTCGGGGTACGTCCAGCGGGCACCCGCATTCCTCGCGCCCGTGGCCAAGTTCCTGCGCACGGACGCGCGCGGGCGCCACGTGGTCGGCCCCGACCACCGACTGGAGACCGACCCCGCGCTGTCCGCCCCCGTTCACGTGCAGAACGCCGAGCTGCACACCCACGGCGTCGGCTCCCCGGACCTGGGGCTGGGTGCCTGGAGGGCCGCCACCATCCTCAACAGCCTCACCGGACGCACCGTGTACCGGCTCCCCGAGCGCACCGCCTACCAGACCTTCGGCGTGCCGGGCGAGGAGCGCCGGTGACCAGCCAGTCCACCACACCGACCGACCACCGGACGGAAGGGAACCCCTTGACCCAGACCGCACCCGCCACCACCGATCCCGCGGACCCCGCCACCACCGACGCCGAGACCTGGCGCCGGGCCGGGCGGCGCCTGCTCGCGCACATGGTCGGTGAGATGGCCTACGAGGAGATGGTGGTTCCCGAGGCCGCGTCCGATGCCGTCCCCGGATCCTCCCCCGCCTGGACGCTGGCCGTGGACGGCGGCGTCTCCTACGTCTTCACCGCGCGCCGGGGCGGGTTCGGTTCCTGGCACGTCGACCCCGACTCGCTGGTCCGACGCACCCGGGAGGGTGAGGAGCCCGCCTGGGACCCCTCCCTGTTCGTCACCGACGCGCAGGCCACCGTGGGCCTGCCCGGCGACTCCCTGGCCGAGGTGGTCCGAGACCTCCTGGCCACGCACGCGGCTGACGCCCGGCTGATCTCCTCCGCCCTCGGCGCCGCCGATCTCGCGGACCTCCCGTACGAGGACCTGGAGGGACACCAGACCGGCCACCCCTGCATCTTCGTCAACAAGGGCCGCCTGGGGTTCTCCGCGGCCGACGCCGCCCGCTACACCCCCGAGGCCCGGGCTGCGTTCCACCTCGTGTGGATCGCGGTCCACCCCGACCTCGGGGGCTTCCAGTCCATGGCCGACACCGAACGGCACGGCCTGCTCGCACGCGAACTCGACGAGGACCAGCGCTCCGGGTTCGCGGCGGCCGTGCGGGCGCGCGGCGGCGACCCGGACGCCTTCCTCTGGATGCCGGTCCACCCCTTCCAGTGGGACGAGGTGGTCGCCCCGCTGTTCGCCTCCGAGATCGCCCTCGGCCGGGTGGTGCGGCTCGGCCTGAGCCGGGACCGCTACCGCCCCTTCCAGTCCATCCGCACCCTGATGAACCTGGACCGGCCCGACCGCCTCAACGTCAAGGTGCCGCTGATGATCCGCAACACCCTGGTGTGGCGCGGACTCTCGGGGACCCAGACCGGGTGCGCCCCGCACACCAGCACCTGGTTGCGCTCGCTCGCCGAGCGCGACCCGTACTTCACCGAGACCGGGGTGATCATGCTCGCGGAGCGCGCCTCAGCGACCGTCCCCCACCCCGTGTTCGACCGAATGCCGCAGGCCCCCTACCGCTTCCACGAACTCCTGGGCACGATCTGGCGCGAGCCGATCCACGGCCACCTCGCCCCCGGGGAGCGGGCCCGCACCATGGCCTGTCTGCTCCTGGAGGGCTCCGACGGGCGGGCGCTGGTGACCGAGCTGGTCGAGCGCTCGGGGCTGGAGCCGCAGGTGTGGCTGGAGCGGTTCCTGGGAGCGCTGTTCCCACCGGTCCTGCACTACCTGCACCGCTACGGGGCCTCGTTCACCCCCCACGGCGAGAACGTCGTGCTGGTCTTCGACAGCGCCGAGACCCCCGTACGCGTCGCCCTGAAGGACTTCGGCTCCGACGTCGAACTCCTCCCCTTCGACCTGCCCGAGTACGCCGAGATCCCCGACCACGTGCGCTCGGTCCTGCACCGGTGGAAGCCCGAGGAGCTGGCCCATTCGGTGCTGTCCGCGATCTGCGCCGGCCACCTGCGGTTCCTCGCCGACATCGTCGAACGCCAGCTGGGCGTACCCGGGGAGCGGCTGTGGCGGCTCGCCCGCGAGCAGGTCCTCGCCTACCAGGAGCGCTTCCCCGAACTGGCCGACCGCTTCGCGATGTTCGACCTCCTCGCGCCCAGGGTCGGCCGGGTCGCCCTCAACCGCGAACAGCTGATGGGCGGCGGCTTCCACGAGCGCGCCGAACGCGACGCCGAGTTCGACGTCATGCACGGGCTGGTCGACAACCCCCTCGCCCAGCCGTGACCACCACCAGCCCGGAGAACCCGCCTATGCCCACCCAGAACCCGACCCGTGCCCAGGCTCCGGCCCGGCCCCGGGACCCGGCCGCCTCCCCGGACCCGCTTCCGGTCCCCCCTGAGCTCACCGCCGAACACTGGGACCGCGCCAGCGACCGCCTGGCCGCCAAGATGCTCGCGGAACTCTGCTTCGAGTACGCCCTGCGCCCCGAACCCGAGGGCCCTGCTCGGTGGCGGGCCCGCGTGCACCCCGGCGCCGCCTACGTGTTCGAGGGGCGGCGCACCACCATGGACGGCTGGCGGGTCCGTCCCGGCACCGTCGAGCGCGAGGCCGCCGACGGCACACGGACCGCCGCAGGGCCCTTCACCCTCCTGCGCGACCTCGGCGCGGCCGGGATCGTCGACCCGGCCGTGGAGGCGTTCACCGTCGGGGAGCTCACCGCCACCCTCAGCGGGGACGCCCGCCTGGCCTCCTCCCGCACCACCAGCGCCGCGCTGGCCGAGCTCCCCCACGCCGAACTGGAGGGGCACCAGACCGGACACCCGTGGATCTTCGCCAACAAGGGCCGGGTCGGCTTCTCCGCTCGGGACCGCGCCCTGTTCCCTCCCGAGGCCCGGCGGCCCGCGCGGATGCCCTGGATCGCCGTGCACCCCTCCCTGGCCGAGCACCACGGTGTCCCGGGCCTGGACCAGGAGGCCCTGCGCGCGCGTGAGCTGGGGCCCGAGCTGACCTCCGTGTTCACCGACCGCCTGGAGCGGGCCCTGCGGGGCTCCGGGTCCGCCGCGACGGAGTTCGTGTGGCTTCCGGTCCACCCCTGGCAGTGGGACGAGGTGGTCGTGCCGCTGTTCGCCGCCGAGATCGCCCACCGCCTCGTCGTGCCGCTGGGTGAGGCGGACGACGACTACCTGCCGCAGCAGTCCATCCGCACCTTCACCAACCTGGGCCGTCCCGACCGGCTCAACGTCAAGCTGTCGCTGGCCATCCTCAACACGATGGTCTACCGGGGCATCCCCACCGAGCTGTGCCGGGCCGCGCCCGCCAGCACCGGGTGGGTGCACGCCCTGCGCGACCGCGACCCCTTCCTCTCCGAGCGCTGCCGCGTGGTGCTGCCCGGCGAGGTCGCGGCGGTGGCCGTGCGCCACCCCGTGCTGGAGGAGATCCCCGACGCCCCCTACCGGCACCGCCAGCTGTTGGGCGCCCTGTGGCGCGAACCGGTCACCGAACGGCTCGACCCGGGTGAGCGCGCCCGTACCCTGGCCGCGCTGTTGCACGTGGACGGCGAGGGGCGGGCCCTCGTCACCGAACTCGTGGAGCGCTCCGGCCTGGGAGCCGAGGAGTGGCTGCGCGCGCTCTTCGCGGCCCTCCTGCCGCCGATCCTGCACCTGCTCTACCGGTACGGGCTGGCCTTCAACCCGCACGGGGAGAACGCGATCGTGGTCCACGACGGGCACGACCGCCCGGTCCGGCTCGCGGTCAAGGACTTCGTGGACGACATGAAGCTCCTGGACACCGACCTGCCCGAGTACGCGGACCTGCCCGGGGAGACCCTGGGCGTGCTCATGCGCTTCGACGCCCGGGAGCTCACCTCCTCGGTCGCGAAGTCCCTGTTCGTCGGCCACTTCCGCTACCTCGCGCCATTGGTCCAGGAGCACCTGGACGTGCCGGAGGAGCGGTTCTGGGACCTGGTGCGCGCGGAGGTCACCCGCTACCAGGAGGAGTTCCCCGAGCTGGCCGCGCGCTTCGCGATGTTCGACCTGCTCGCGCCCGAGTACGAGCGCGTGTGCCTGAACCGGGAGCGCCTGCTGGGCGACGGCTACCACGACCGGGCCGAACGCGACGCGGAGTTCCACCTGGACGCGCCGCCCGTCCCCAACCCGCTGTACCGAGCCCCTGGGACCAGCGCCGGGGAGGCCCGGTGAACCCGCTCGTCGGCGGCGGACTGCCGCCCCTGACCGAGACCCTGCCGCCCGCCCCACCGCCGCCGCCCTTCCCGGTGCCCCTCGACCGCCTGCGCGCCGACGTGGAGTCGGGCGCGATCACCGACGTGATCGTGGCCCTGCCCGACCTCCAGGGCCGGGTGCAGGGCAGCCGGATCAACCCCCGGGACTTCCTCTCCCGGACGCTGGAGACCGGCTTCGACGCCTGCCAGTACCTGCTCGCCACGGACGTCGAGATGGAGGCGCGCCCCGGCTACGCCGTCGACCCCTGGGACGGAGGGCTCGGCGACCTCTCCGTGCTGCCCGACCCCGGCACCCTGCGCTACCTGCCCTGGGACCCGGGCACGGCCCTGGTCCTCGGGGACGCCCGCGACGCCGCGGGCACCCCGGTTCCGGTGGCGCCCCGGCAGGTGCTGCGCACCCAGCTGGACCGCCTCTCCGAGCGCGGCTGGCACGCCCTGGCCGGGACGGAGCTGGAGTTCCTGGTGTTCCGCGACTCCTACCAGGAGGCCTTCGAGGCCGACTACCGGAACCTGACCACCGCCACCCGGTTCAACTCCGACTACGCGGTGCCCGAGGTCACCGAGATCGACCCGCTCATGCGGCGCATCCGCACCGCCATGGAGCGCACCGGGATGACCGTGGAGTCGGCCCGGGGCGAGTGCCACCCCGGCCAGTACGAGATCGTCTTCCGCTACGACGACGCCCTGCGCACCTGCGACAACCACGTCGTGTACAAGGCGGGGGCCCGGGCGCTGGCAACGCAGGCCGGGGTAGCGCTGACCTTCATGGCCAAGTACGACGGCGGCGAGGGCAACTCCTGCCACGTGCACCTGTCGCTGCGCGACGGGACCGGTCACCCGGTCTTCGCCGACGACGGCGCGGGCCGGTACGGGATGTCCAAGCACATGGAGCACTTCGTGGCCGGGCAGCTGGCCTGCGCCCGCGACTTCGCCCTGCTGTACGCGCCCAACGTCAACTCGTACAAGCGCCTGTCACCGCAGGCCTACGCGCCGAACACCGTCACCTGGGGTCTGGACAACCGCACCTGCCCGGTGCGGGTGATCGGATCGGGCGAGTCCGCGCGGATCGAGTTCCGGGTGCCGGGCGGGGACGCCAACCCCCACCTGACCGTGGCGGGCATCGTCGCGGCGGGCCTGTACGGGATCGACCAGGCACTGCCCCTGCCCGAACCCACGCGGGGGGACGCCTCGGCCAGCGGCGCCGCCCGCCTGCCCGCCTCCCTGGAGGAGGCCGTCCTGGCCTGGGAGGACAGCGAGATCGCCCGGTCCTGCTTCGGCCCTGAGGTGGTGCGCAACCAGGCGGCGGCGGGCCGCGCCGAACTCGCGGCCTTCTCCGCCACCGTCACCGACCTCGAACGCCGCCGCCACTTCGAGCGCGGCTAGGTACGGGCGCCCCGCCGGACCGTTCCGGCGGGGCGTCGGTCCCTCCGCTCTCGCGGTCAGCGTGCCACGCGGTAGCGGAGGTAGACGATCCCCCCACCGACGGTGCGGGACTCGACGAGCCGGAGATCCGTCCGGCGCTCGCCCCGGGGAAAGAACGGGATGCCGCCGCCCACCAGCACCGGGTACACCCGGAGCCGGAACTCGTCGATCAGGCCCAGATCGGCCACCTGGGCTGCCAGGGTCGCGCCGCCGACGGCGATGTCGCCCTCCCCCGGACCGGCCCTCAGCCGTGCGATCTCCTCCGCCGGACCGACGGACGCCAGACGGGTGTTGCCGCGTACCTCGGACAGCGTGGAGGAGAACACCACCTTCGGGAGCGCCCGCCAGATCTCGGCGAACTCGACCGTCGAGTGGTCGTGTGCCGGGTTCTGGTCGACGGTCTCCCAGTAGGCCATCGTCTCGTAGAGGCGTCGTCCCAGCAGGTAGACGCCGACCCGGCGCACCTCGTCGGTGGCGAGGGCGAAGACCTCCTCGTCCGGTACCGACCAGTCGAAGGAGCCGTCCGGCCCGACGATGTAGCCGTCCAACGACACACCCATCGAATAGACCACGTCGCGCATCGCGCCCTCCCTCGTGACGGTCCCGACAGTATGACCGTCGAACCCCGCGGAACCCGTCACGACGCGCGCCGACCTCGACACCACCCCCCGGGGGGACTCGGGCGTGTCCTCGGACCCGTGGTCGACCGGCGACCCCGGGTTCTGGTGCATGCTCTGGGTAGGAACAATCGCGAAAAGCGACACCAGGGACAGCGGGGATGGCTACGGTGAGCGACAAGAACGATCCGACGACCGAAGGCAGTCACATGTCCGCTCCGACAGTGGCCGAGCAACAAGCGCCAGAGTTCGAGGACACCGTGGTCCTCCCCATGCCGCCGCAGGACGGCTTCACCGCTGACGACCTCGACCGTATCCCGGATCTTCCGCCGCACACCGAACTCATCGACGGAAACCTGGTACTGGTGAGCCCCCAGAAGCTGTTCCACATGCTCGTACTCAAACTGTTGGAACGTGAACTCGACCGGTGTGTGTCCGCCGGGCTGCGGGTCGCGAGGGAGTTCACCATCAGACTCTCCGAACGGCAGCGGCCGGAGCCGGACCTGATGCTGGTCCGTACGGACGCGTTCCAGAAACTGGAACAGACCTGGTTCCCGCCGGAGGCGGTGGAGCTGGCGGTCGAGGTGGTCTCCAAGGAGTCGGAGGTACGGGACCGTGAACGCAAGCCCGAGCTCTACGCGCGGGCCGGTGTGCGCTTCTACTGGCGCGTCGAGCAGGACGGGAACGACGCGGTGGTCTACGAGTACGAGAAGGACCCCGCCAGCCCGTCGGGCGACTACGGCAGGCCGACCATCCACCGGAAGTCCCTCAGGACCTCCGTTCCGCTGAAGTTGGAGTTCGACCTGACGAACATCCTGGACCGCTGACCCGGCGCGCGAAGGGGGAGGCACGGTGCTCCGTGCCTCCCCCTTCGTGTGACGCTCCCGCTAGGACAGGGCGCCGAGTGCGTGGTCCACGGCGTCCTGGATACGGCGCCGCAGGGCCGCGCTGCCCGCTCTGGTCGTGCGGACCTCCACCATCCGCAGACCCTCTCCGAGGAGGGCCTTGGGCAGGTCGGTGGCCCACTCCACCCGGGTGTACGGCAGGTCCGCCACGGCCGCCACCCGCTCCATGGAGACGCCGTGCGGGGTGCCGAACACCCGCTCGAAGTCGGGGTGGCCCGCCTGTTCCAGGCCCGAGAAGATGCCGCCGCCGTCGTTGTTGACGACGATGACCACGAGGTCGGGGCGGGGCTCGCCCGGGCCGATGATCAGGCCGTTCTGGTCGTGCAGCATCGCGAGGTCGCCCAGCAGGGCGTAGGCCTGGCCCTCGCCCTCCTTCTGGTGGGCCAGGGCCGCGCCGATCGCCGTGGACACCGTCCCGTCGATCCCGCTCACACCACGGTTGCCGACCAGGCGCACCCCGCAGCGGGCGCCCATGGTGGCGTCGAGGTCCCGGATGGGCATGCTCGCACCGGCGAACAGCAGCGAACCCGCGGACAGCTGCGAGACGAGGTCGCGGGCCAGGCGCGGCTCGGACAGGGTCTCCTCCGCGTCCAGCACCCCGTCGACGGCCTCGCGGGCGACCGCCTCGGCGCGCTCCCACGAGCGCGACCAGTCGGTGCGGCGCGGGTGCGCCCAGTCCAGGCCGGCGGGCGGGGCCACGGCCGCGACCACGTCGGTGGCGGTGCGCGCGGGGTCGGAGAAGTCGTCGGCCAGGCTCGCCGCCGGGTCGCCCAGCGATCCGGCCGTGACCACCACGTGGCGGTCGGCGCGGCGCAGGAACGCCAGGACCTGGCGGGACAGGTTGGGCCGCCCCACGCTCACGACCAGCTCGGGGGTGTGCTCCTCGGAGAACCCCGGCGAGGCCAGCAGCTGCCGGTAGGTGGAGACCGCGCCCGCCCGGCGCGCGTTGGAGGTGGGTTCGGCCAGCAGGGGCCAGCCGGTCACCTCGGACAGGGCCAGGAAGGGAACGGGGTCGTAGTCGCCGTCCCCGCACACGATCACGCCGCGCTCCACGTCCGGCAGGACCAGCGGCGCGGGTTCGGTGAACGGGCCGGGACGCGAGATCCACGGGCGGCCGTCCGGACGGCCGTCCAGGGGCGCCGTCCAGGTCGGGGCGGCGGAGGGCTCGTCCGGGGTGAGCGGGTCGCGGAAGGCCACGTTGAGGTGGACGGGGCCGGGGCGGCCTCCGGTCGCCGACGCCCAGGCCCGACAGGACAGGGAGCGCCAGTAGGCCACCATGCCCGGGGCCGGGTCGGGGGTGCCGACCTCCGCGAACATGCGCACGGCACCGCCGTACAGGCCGATCTGGTCCACCGTCTGGTTGGCGCCGGTGCCGCGCAGCTCCGGGGGCCGGTCCGCGGTGAGCACGAGCAGCGGGACCCCGCTCTCGTCCGCCTCCAGCACCGCCGGGTGGAAGTTGGCTGCCGCGGTGCCGGAGGTGCACACCACCGCCACCGGGCGGCGCGAGGCGCGGGCCAGGCCTAGGGCGAGGAAGGAGGCCGAACGCTCGTCCACACGCACGTGGACCCGGATGCCGGGGTGGGCGACCAGGGCCAGCGCCAAGGGCGTCGAGCGCGATCCGGGAGCGACGACGGCCTCGACCATCCCGCAGCGGGCCAGTTCGTCGACGAGGACCCGAGCCAGGGCGGTAGACGGATTCATCAGAGTCTTTCGTTCGTCAAGGTATGTACCAGTATCCCCGTGCGGTGCGACCCGGTCGAACGGGCCCGGACCTTCCAGTGAACCCCGTTCGGTTCCGAAGGGCGAGCGATCCCGGCTGTGATCTCCTGCCCACAGGCGTCGGACGCACGTCACCCGGGACACCGGTCACCGCGCCCCGTCGGTGGTCAGGACGGGTCGGAGGGGGTCCGTCCCGCCGCCTCGGCGGCCTCGGCCCGTGCGCGCCAGGCACCCGGATCGATCTCGACCGCCGCCAGCGCCGCCTCGTCCACCACGGCCGGACGGACCGGGAGGAACCCGTCCACGGGCAGCAGCGGCTCGGCGGTGACGTCGGCGTTCAGCATCTGCATGGTCGCCAGCCCGCAGGCGTAGGGGAGCTCGGGCAGGCAGGCGGCCAGGGCCACCCCCGCGGCCAAGCCCACCGACGTCTCCACGGCGCTGGACACCACCACCGGAAGCCCACAGGCCTCCGCCACCCTCAGCGCGGCGCGGACGCCGCCCAGGGGCTGCACCTTGAGGACGACGATGTCCGCCGCCTCGGAGGCGCGCACGCGAATCGGGTCCTCCGCACGGCGGACGGACTCGTCGGCGGCCACCGGCACGTCGACCCGGCGGCGGACGGCCGCCAGCTCGTCCAGGGTCGCGGAGGGCTGCTCCACGTACTCCAGGTCGAACCGGTCCAGCTCGCGGGTCATCCGCACGGCGGTGTCCACGTCCCAGGCACCGTTGGCGTCCACCCGCACCCGGCCGGTGGGGCCGATCGCGGAGCGGACCGCCTCGACCCTGGCCACGTCCTCGCGCCAGTCCTGGCCCTTCTCCGCGACCTTGACCTTGGCCGTGGCGCAACCGCCCGCCGAAACGATCGCGGCGGCGCGTTCGGGGTCCACGGCGGGCACGGTCACGTTGACGGCGACCCGGTCGCGCACGGGCTCCGGCCAGCGGCGGTGGGCCGCCTCATGGCAGGCGGCCCACCAGCGGGAGGCCTCGCGCGGCCCGTACTCCGCGAAGGGCGAGAACTCGCCCCACCCGGCGGGGCCGCGCACCAGCATTCCCTCACGGACCGTGATGCCCCGGAAGCGGTTGCGCAGGCCGATGGCGAAGGCCCGCCCCCCGGCGGCGGTCACCGCCGGGGCAGGCTCCGAGGCGCCGGTCACGGGCGACGCGGGAACTTGTCGAACTCCGGACGGCGCTTCTCCTTGAAGGCGTCCCGACCCTCCTGGGCCTCTTCGCTCATGTAGTAGAGCATCGTGGCGTCACCGGCGAACTGCTGCATCCCGGCGGCGCCGTCGCTCACGGCGTTGATGGCGCCCTTGAGCATGCGCAGCGCCAGCGGGGACTTGTCCAGCATCTCGCGGGCCCAGGAGACGGTCTCCTTCTCCAGGTCCGCCAGCGGCACGACGGTGTTGACCATGCCCATGTCCAGCGCCTCCTGGGCGCTGTACTGGCGGCACAGGTACCAGATCTCGCGGGCCTTCTTCAGACCGACGGTCTCCGCGAGCAGCCAGGCGCCGTAGCCGCCGTCGAAGGAGCCGACCTTGGGGCCGGTCTGGCCGAACTTGGCGTTGTCGGCGGCGATGGTGAGGTCGCAGCAGACCTGGAGGACGTTGCCGCCGCCGATGGACCACCCGGCGACCATGCAGATCACGGGCTTGGGCAGGCGGCGGATCTGCACCTGGAGGTCGAGCACGTTGAGGCGGCCGATGCCCTGCTGGGCCACGGCGTCGTCGCCGATGTAGCCGTCGTCGCCACGGATCTTCTGGTCGCCGCCGGAGCAGAACGCCTGGTCACCGGCGCCGGTGAAGATGATCACGCCGACGCTGGAGTCGTCCCGGGCGATGCCGAACGCCGTCTGGAGCTCGAAGAGCGTCTGGGGGCGGAACGCGTTGTGCCGCTCGGGGCGGTTGATCGTGATCTTGGCGATGCCCTCCGCGGTCTCGTAGATGATGTCGGAATACTCGCCCGACCGCTGCCAGTCGATCACGCTGCTCACGGCTTCTGCTTCTCCTCACGGGGATGGGGACGGTGTGGGCGCGGCCGGGGTGGCCGTCGCGCCCAGACGTCAACCCTACGCATTGTGCCAGGCGAGCCGGGACGGGCAGGCACGCACCCGGCGCCCGGCCCCGCCGGACGCCCCCTCTCCCGGTCGGGCGTACGCTGGAGCACCGTGGCACAAGCAAGCGAACCCCGGTCCCAGGTCCCCGGCCGCGAGGACGAACGCGTCCTCCAGGCGGTACGCGGTCTGACCCCCGCCCACATGCACGAGCTGCTCGCGCGGGCGTTGGACGGGACCGGACCCGCGCTGCTGCCCATCCCCGACGGCACCCCCGCTCCGCGTGCCGAGGCGCTGCTGACCGCCATGCGGCCCTCGTCGCTGCGCACCCCCGACGGCGTGACCGACCTGCCCGACGGCACCCCCGTGGGCCCGGACGCGGCGCTGGTGGTCACCACCTCGGGTTCGACGGGTGAGCCCAAGGGCGTGGAGCTGTCCGCGACCGCCCTGCGCGCCTCGGCCCGCGCCTCCGTCGCCCGGATCGGCGCCGCACCGGGCGACCGCTGGCTGTGCGTGCTCCCCGCCGGGCACATCTCCGGCATCCAGGTGATGATCCGCGCCCTGGTCACCGGGGGCGAGGTGGTGCACGCCCCGTTCGACACCGACGCGGTCGCGGAGCTGGCGCGCGAACTGCGTCCGCACGTGTCGCTGGTCCCCACCCAGCTGCGTCGACTGCTGGCGGCCGGAGCCGACCTGTCGGCGTTCGGCACGATCCTGCTCGGCGGCGCGGCGGCCGAGCCCTCCCTCCTGGACGCGGCCCGCGCCGCGGGCGGTCGGGTGGTGACCACCTACGGCATGAGCGAGACCTGCGGCGGGTGCGTGTACGACGGCGTGCCGCTGGACGGGGTCGAGGTCCGGATCTCCGGCGCCGAGCCCGGTGAACCCGGCCGGATCGTGCTGGGCGGGCCGACCCTGCTCACCGGGTACCGGATGCCGCCGGGTTCGGAGGAGCGGGGGTGGGCCCGGGACGGGGACGGGGCCGGGATGGCCCGCGACGACGCCGGGGCCCCGTGGCTGCGTACCAACGACCTGGGGCGCCTGGACGCCGGGGGACGTCTGCACGTGTTGGGCCGCATGGACGAGGTGGTCAACACCGGCGGTCACAAGGTGGTGCCCGGCCAGGTGAACGCCATCCTGGCCGCCCGCCCCGAGATCGCGGAGTCGGTGGTCGTGGGCCGCCCGGACCCCGAGTGGGGCGAGCGGGTGAGCGCCGTCGTGGTGCCCGCCGACCCCGACGACCCGCCCACGCTGGAACAGCTGCGGGGATGGGTCCGGGAGCGGCTGCCCTCCTACGCCGCCCCCCGGGAGCTGGACCTGCGCTCCGCGCTGCCGATGCTCGCCTCCGGCAAGCCCGACCTCGTCACCCTGCGCCGCCCCGCCCCCTGACCGGTCGAGGGCCGTCCCCCACCCGATCCGCCGCCCCGGATCACCCGGTGCGCGGATTCCTCCCGCCCCCGCTGGTCGGAGCCGGAACACCGCCCCACCGGGGGCCGAGGGCGCGTTTACCGGTGTGGTCCGTACACGTGGGACCCTGGCCCGGGAGACGTTGTCCGGTTGGCGGGGAACTTCCGAAAGCTCCCTGGCGTCTACCTGAGTATCCGGTCTCTTCGGCCCCTCTTCCAAGGAGGTCCGCGGTTGGCGGCAGCCATCGACCCCAACGTCCGCTCCCCTGCGTCCTCCCCCGCGCCCGGAACGCCTGTCGCGCGGCGGTTCTCGCACTCGGACCGAGCGGGCGCCATTACCCGCATGGGTCGGTCCTCCGCCACTCATGGGACAGTGATCCATACCACCCTGTTCGATATCCAATCGAGACAGGGAACATTTGACTCGCCGACACGTTGGACATATTGGCGCGACCAGTCGGCGGGAACCCTCCGCCGCGTGCCACACGTCCTGGAAGGGAGGGAGGTGCCCACATGACGAGCACTGCCCTAGACGCTTCGGGCCCCGAGGCCGAAGTCCCCGACGGCAACGCTCCGACCGAGGGCCGTGCCGCCCACGAGGCTCTGACCGACCTGATCACCCAGGGGCGCGCCCAGGGACACCTGTCCCTCTCAGAACTACGTACCGCTTTCTCCGCGGCCGGAGTCACCTCCAGTGACGGCCGCTCCATCCTGCGTGAACTCACCGAGAACGGGGTCCGGCTCGCCAACGGGGGCGAGGACTCCGCGATGGTGGCCGACCCTGACGCCGAGGACGACGTGCTGGAAAACACTCTCATCGCGACGGTACCCGACACCGACGAGGCACCCAAGGCCGCGACCGGCAAGGCCGCCTCGCGCAAGGGCCCCTCCACCCGGAGGAAGGCCCGCACCACGCGGCGCACCAAGAAGACCGAGACCAACCAGAACACCACCGACCCGGAGACCGGCGAGGCCGACCTCGACGACCAGTCACCCGCCATGGGCGACTCGGTCCACACCTACCTCAAGGCGATCGGGCGGCGTCAGCTGCTCACCGCCGAGCAGGAGGTGGACCTGGCCAAGCGGGTCGAGGCCGGACTCTACGCCGAGTACCGGCTCGGACTGCACGGCGAGGTCGACGCGTCCGTGCCCATGGCCGACGCCGAGCGCGACGAGCTGGAGTGGGTGGCCGAGGACGGCCGCAAGGCCAAGTCCCACATGCTGGAGGCCAACCTCCGCCTGGTCGTCTCCGTGGCCAAGAAGTACAGCGACCGCGGCATGTCCCTGCTGGACGTGGTGCAGGAGGGCAACCTCGGCCTCATCCGCGCCGTGGAGAAGTTCGACTACACCAAGGGCTTCAAGTTCTCCACCTACGCCATGTGGTGGATCCGCCAGGCCATCCAGCGCGGGTTCGCGGACTCCGCCCGCACCATCCGCCTGCCCGTGCACGTCCTGGAGCTGCTCAGCAAGGTGAGCCGCCTGGAGCGCGACATGCACCAGGCGCTGGGCCGCGAGCCCACCCCCGAGGAGCTGGGCCTGGAGCTGGACAAGACCCCGGCCCAGATCGAGGAGCTGCTGCGGGTCACCCGCCAGCCGATCAGCCTCGACTCCACCATCGGTGAGGACGGCGAGACCCGCATCGGTGACCTCATCGAGGACGTGGACGCCTCGGAGGCCTCCGAGGTGGTCGACCGCCAGCTCATGGCCGACCAGCTGCGCAACGCCCTGTCGGACCTGGAGCCGCGCGAGGCGACGATCATGTCGCTGCGCTTCGGCCTGATGGACGGCAGGCCGCGCACCCTCGACGAGATCGGCAAGCACCTGGGGCTCACGCGTGAGCGCATCCGGCAGCTGGAGAAGCAGTCGCTGTCCAAGCTGCGCCACCCGAGCCGGGCCCAGCAGCTGCTGGACTTCGCCAGCTGACCGCACCTCGGTGACACACGGGGCCGTTCCCCCCTCGGGAGAACGGCCCCTTCGGCGTGCGGGCTCAGGGACAACCCCGAACTTCCCCTGGTATCCGGGGACGGGAGCGGTCGGCGTACCCGCCCGGTGGGACGATGGGCGGATGACCGACAACCCCCGGCGCCACCAGGACGAGATCGCCGCCGCGCTGCGCGCCAGCCGTGAGCTGGGCCCCGAGTACGACGAGGCGGTCGCGGCCTCCCTGGTCGAGCGTGTGGACGACACCATCGAGGAGCGCGTCAGGTACCACGTGGCGCGCCGGGCCGGAGCCGACGACGCCCGTGTCGGCGTCTCCTCCAACACGGTGCGCATGGTCCTGGCGCTGGTGTGCCTGGGAGTCAGCATCCCCGTCACGGGCATCGTCGCGGCGCTCGTCGGGAGCGCCGTCTCCGTGTTCATGGTGTGGGCGGGCCTGATCGCCTTCTACCTGGTCGCGGTCCTGGGCCTGCGTCGCTGAGCACGCCGCCCGGCTGGGAACGCCTCACGCGTTCGAGGGCGTCCGATCGGGCGCGTGGGACGGGGGCGGACCGCTCCGGTCCCGGCCCCCGTCTCCGTGTCTCGGCTCCGTGGTGCGGCCGCGCCTAGAAACCGCAGGCCGCGAGGATCATGTCGTGCGTCTCGGCGGTCCAGTCCAGGGCGTCGGCCAGTCCGTTGCCCGGGGCGTCGCCGAAGTCCAGTTCCTCCAGGACGGCGTTGACGGCGTCGGCGCGCTCGGTGGCGTCCTCCCGGAGGTCTCCGCGAGCCGCGTTCTCCAGGCGTTCGACGTCCAGCACGTGGGTGTCCAGCACCGCGTAGTGCTCGTCCTGGAACGGGATCCCGTCGACGAGGACGTCGGTCCCGATGCTCTCGGCCGCCAGTTCGACGGCGGAGATGTTGCTCTGGATCTCGGCGCACGCGGCGTCGATCTCGGCCCGGTTCCCCGAACAGGCGGTCAGCGCCAGGGGAACGGCCAGGGCTGCGGTCAGGGACAGGGCACGGGTGAGGATCGGGGGGTGGGACACGGTACTGCTCGTTTCCTTCTCGGGGGATTCGGGGGTTCTGCCGGGGGTCACGTGGTCGCGGGGCGGGGTCAGATCAGCAGCGCGATGACCACCACGAGGACGACCAGGAGGCCGACGACGGCTCCCAGGCATCCCAGCACAGCGCCCAGGCCTCCACCGCGTGGAGCGAACCCGGGGCCGTCGCTGTAGTAGTGGCGGTTCCGGCCGTAGTGCCAGCGGTTCCGGGGACGGTCGCTGTGCGCGGAGCCCACGACGTGGGTGTGTCGGCTCGGCCGCGAGGCACGCGAGGACCTTCGGGATCGCGGGGAGCCCGAACGCGACTGGAACCCGCCGCCGGGGCGCGCGGCACCACCGGAGTTGAAGCCGCCACCGGAGCGGCCGGCCCCTCCACCGCTGCCGCGCGAGTTGAAGCCGCCACCGCGGCGCGAGGCGCCTCCGCGCGAGCTGCCGCCTCCGGAACGGCTCCCTCCGGAACGGCCTCCGCCCGAACGGCCACCGCCGGAGCGGCCTCCGCCCGAACGTCCGCCTGATGATGACCGTCCGCCGCCGGATCTCCTGCTCATCGGGCGCCTCCTTGGGGGTTGTCGTTCACCGCCGCCGGGGGAGGGCGGCGCACCACGACAGTATCGCTGAACGCCCCAGTTCAGGGGGTTTCGGAGGGGTTCAGTCCGATTGCGGTCACCACACGCGGAGGAGGGAACCCCACGGGTCCCCCGTGCGTCGTCAGTGACTGACGCCCGGTGCCCCCTCCAGGGCGGCGCGCAGGATCTCGACGGCCTCCTCGCGCTCCAGCCCGACCCGGGTGATGACCTCGGCGTAGACCCTTGCGGCGGCCAGGGCCTCGGCGCGCTGGTCGTCCCCGGCGGCGGCCACGAAGGTCCCCGAGCGGCCCCGGGTCTCCACGACCCCGGCCTGTTCGAGTTCCCGGTAGGCGCGGGCGACGGTGTTCACCGCGACGGAGAGCTCACCGGCCAGCGCACGGACGGTGGGCAGCCGGTAGCCGACGGGAAGTTCACCGTTGGCCGCCGCGATCGCGACGAGAGCTCTGATCTGTTCGTAGGGCGGAACCTTCGACGTTGGATCAATGCGGATGAAATCCGCCATGTCCTGATGCGCTCCCCACGTGAATCGCCGACCACTCACCCGGCACGGACCGGGCGTTCGTCCAACCTATGCCCACTCGCGACCCTCCACCAACCTCGCTGGGTCACGCTCCGCGCACAGTTCGTCCCACTGGTCACCCTGGGTCAGATCCTCCCCGGTTCTGGGAGGTCGGGGCCCGAACGAGGCGGCCCCACGGGGGTGAGCCGTGGGGCCGCCGGCGCCGACTCCGGGTCAGGCGACCGGCCGGGGCACCCGCTGGATACCGTGCAGCCGGTGCGCCTCCCGGACCGTGAGCAGATGCTCCGCGACCTGCGTGGCCTGCTTGATCTCGGGCCGGGCCAGGCGCTTGCGGCGCCGGATGCGGTCCGTGTAGCCCCTGACCCCGACCAGCACGCGCTCCTGCGCGTAGGCGGCGCGCATGGCCTCGGTGAGGGCGGTGTCGAACCGCACGCCGCGGTCGTGGACCTCCTCGACCGGGGCGTCCTGCTCACGCGCCTCGTCCAGCGCGCGCTCCGCCTCGGCCACCGACCTCAGGAGCTCGGGGAGCCGCTCGGCCCGCTCCTGGTCGTGGGCGAGGTCCTCGCGCGCCTTCGTCCTGTCCTGCTTGCCAAGTCCCATGTCCGCTCTCCGTGGGGAGTACCGTCAGCCGTGTCGAGGCAACTCTATGGGTGACGAAGATCATCGGGCGAGCCGGACCGTGCGTCGGTGGTGGCGTCGCGGTGGCCGACCTGCCAGCTTGGCTCCGTCGACCCCCACGTCCCCCGAAAGGCACCAGAGTGAGCAGGAACTACGCGGGACTGAGCCGCGAGCGCATCATCGTCGAGGCGCTCCACATCATCGCCGGCCGGGGCCTGGGCGGGCTGTCCATGCGCCGTCTGGGCGACGCCCTGGACGTGGAGGCGATGGCGATCTACCACCACTTCCCCAAGGGCAAGGAACAGCTCTTCAACGCGATCGCCGCGTACGTCACCACGGCACGGGTGGTCAGCGGGCTGACGGAGGGCCAGGGACCGCCCGGGGACGCCGACGGCGCGGAGGGTGAGGAGGCGACCGGCACCAACCCCGTCGAGGTCGCCGGGGCGGACGGCCTCCCCTGGGACCGGCGCCTCACCCTCTGGGCCGAGGCCTACCGGGAACGGCTGCTCACCTACTCCGGGGCGCTGTCACTGCTCATGCACCGCGCCCCGCACACCGTGGGTGAGGAGGACACGCGAGCGCTGCTCCACACCGCCCTCACCGAGGCGGGGCTCTCCGAGGACGACGTGCCGCGGGCCTGCGACGCGCTGAACGCCTACTGCCTGGGCGCTGTCGCCCACCAGGTCCGGCACGAGGACCGTGAGGACGCCGCCGACGCGGCCGAGACCCTGGCCGGGTTCCGGTTCGGTCTGCGCGCCCTGCTCACGGGCCTCTCCGGCTGAGCGGTCAGTTCCCCCTCAGCCGCACCCGTTCGCTGCGCAGTTCGCGGGCCTCGTCGGGGTCCAGAACGGGGGCGGCGGTGAGCAGCTGCCTGGTGTAGTCGCTCTGCGGGCTCTCGTAGATGGTGTCACTGTCGCCCAGTTCCACGATCTCGCCCTTGCGCATGACCGCGACGCGGTCGCTGACCTGGCGTACCACCGCGAGGTCGTGGGCGACGAAGACGTAGGTGAGGCCGAAGTCGTCCTGGAGTTCCGAGAGCAGGCGCAGCACCTGGTCCTGGGTGGACACGTCCAGCGCGGACACGGGTTCGTCGCACACGATCAGCCTCGGTTTGAGGATCAGCGCACGGGCGATGGCGATGCGCTGGCGCTGGCCGCCGGAGAACGCGTGCGGGAACCGGTTGTAGTGACCGGGTTCGAGACCGACCCGTTCGAGCAGTTCCTGGACCTGCGAGCGGATCTTCCGGGAGTTTCGCTCTCCCTGGACGCGCAGGGCCGTGCCGATGCTCTCACCGATGGTCAGGCGCGGGTTCAGCGAGGAGTAGGGGTTCTGGAACACCATCTGCACGTCACGGCGGAGCGGACGCAGCCGCCGTTCCGGCAGGTGGGTGATGTCCTGGCCCTCGAACTCCACCGTGCCCTCGGTGGGCTCCAGCAGCCGCATGACCATCCTGGACAGGGTGCTCTTACCCGACCCGGACTCCCCCACGACGCCGAGGGTCTCGCCCTTGTGCAGGTCGAAACTGACGCCCTTGACCGCCCAGAAGTCCGTGGCGCGGCCCCACAGTCCGCCCCGTACCTTGAAACTCTGTGAGACGTCGCGGACGCGCAGGAGCGGGGCGCCCCGCTCCTCCGTCGCGGCGGGCTCGAAGGCGGAGAAGGGAGCCGGTTCCGCCGCCTCGGTGTCGGTGCTCCCGGAGGCCCGGCGCTGTTCCCGCCGCGACCGCTCCGCCCGTTCGGAGCGGTCCCGGGCCCGACGCTCGGCCCGCGAGACCTCCACGCGCGGCACGGCGGCCAGCAGCGCCTGCGTGTAGGGGTGCTCGGGCTCCGCGAGGACACCCCGCACGGAGCCGCGCTCCACCGCTCCGCCCTCGCGCATCACCACGACCTCGTCCACGGATCCCGCGACCACGGCGAGGTCGTGCGAGACCAGGATCAGCGCCATGTCGAGTTCGCGGCGCAGCTCGTCCAGCAGGTCGAGGATCTGGGCCTGCACGGTGACGTCCAAGGCGGTGGTCGGCTCGTCCGCGAGCAGCACCTTCGGGTCGCACATGAGTCCCATGGCGATCAGCACGCGCTGGCGCATGCCGCCGGAGAACTCGTGCGGGTAGGAGTTGATCCGCTTGGCGGGCTCGGGGATGCCGACCTTCTCCAGGGACTCGATCGCCCTGGTGCGGGCCTGGGCCCGGGACACCTGCGGCCGGTGCACGCGCAGCGCCTCGACCAGCTGGTTGCCGATCGTGTACTGCGGGTGCAGCGACTGCATCGGGTCCTGGAAGACCATCGCGATGTCGTTGCCCCGCATGGAGCGCAGTTTCCCGTCGGTGGCGGTGACCACGTCGGTGCCCACGACCTCGATCCCGCCGGTGATCCGCGCCCTGCTGCCCCGGTGCAGGCCCATCAGCGCCAGCGAGGTCACGCTCTTGCCGGAACCCGACTCACCCACGATCCCGAGCGCGCCACCGGCGGGCACCTCGAAGGAGAGACCCTTCACCGCGTGGACGTCGCCGTCCAGGGTCGGGAAGGTGACGTGCAGGTCGTCCACGCGCACGACCGGGGCGGCGGAGGAACCGGCCGGGGACCCTGAAGGGGTTTCGGTCATCGGAAGGCCTCTCTCAGTTGTGGATGCGCACGCGCGGGTCGATGAGCGGGTAGACCAGGTCGACCAACAGGTTGCAGATGACGATGAAGAAGGCGCCGAACAGGGTCACGCCGAGGATGACCGGGAGGTCGCTCTGGGTGATGGCCTGGACCGCGTACCGGCCGATCCCGTTCAGGGAGAAGACCTGTTCGGTCAGGACGGCGCCGCCCAGGACCAGCCCCAGGTCCAGGCCGAAGATGGTGACGATGGGGGTGAGGGTCGGCCGCAGCGCGTGCTTGAGCACGACCTTGCGCTCGCTCAGGCCCTTGGCCCGGGCGGTGCGGATGTAGTCCTCGTTGAGGGTCTCCAGCATGCCCGCACGGGTCTGCCGCGCGTACATGGCCGCGTGCAGGAACGCCAGGGTCAGCCACGGCAGCAGCATGCCCTGGGCCCAGGCGAAGGGGTCCTCGGTGAGGGGAACGTAGCGCGGGGTGGCGAACAGGCCCCAGGCGTGTACCAGGAAGGCCAGGGCGAGCAGACCGGTGAAGAAGATCGGCAGGGAGACCCCGGCCAGCGCGACGCCCATGGCGAGGCGGTCGAAGAGGCTGCCCTTCCACACCGCCGAGATCACGCCGACGGCGACGCCGCCCACCAGCCAGATGACACCCGCGCCGAGGGCCAGCGAGGCGGTCACCGGGAGGCGGGAGATGATCTCGGGGAACACCTCCTGGTAGGTCTGGAACGAGTAGCCGAAGCAGGGGGCGGTGCACTCGATGGTGTCCCGGCCGAACTGGTACTGGGCGCCGAAGAAGATGCCCCGGACGAACTCCCAGAACTGGACCGCGATCGGCTGGTCGAGACCCAGGCGTTCGATGGTCGCCTGGATCGCCTCGGGGGTGGGGGCCCGGCCGACGTACATCGTGGCCAGCTGCTCGGTGGTACGCCCCGCCCACCTGGGCACCACGTAGAAGATGGCGAAGGTGACCATGGTGACCACGGCCAGGAGCAGCAGTCCGGCGCCCAGGCGGCGCAGGATGTAGGTCAGCAAGGCGCGTGCCTTCTCTCGTCAGGGGACAGGGCCGAGGGGCCCGGGTTCGGGGTGGAGGCGATTCCACCCCGAAGCCAAACCGTAACCCATGGCAATCAGACGATCACGCCACGAAGTCGGCGTGTACACGGGGACGCCGACGGCGAACGGGCTGACACACGAGAGACCGTCGACCCACCATGACGGGCTCAGCGGCCGTGTCTCAGGCTCGGACGGCTCTGAGAAGCGCCCTTCTGGCAGAATCCGGACATGACTCCCTTGAGCTTCGCGCTGTGGGGCCTGTTCGGGGCAGCGGCGGTGGAAGGACTACAACTGAATCAGGGAATCCGGAAATACCGACGCTGGCCCTGGAAGTCCTCGAAGGAAGCGGACTTCGGTCCGTGGTGTGTCTCGGCCGTCATCAGACTGTCCATCGGCGGCGGGCTCGCGGTGGCGGCCGGATCGGCGGAGCAGGTCTCGGGGCCCTTCGGGGCGCTGGCGATCGGTGTTGCGGCGCCCTACATCATCGAGCAGCTCCAGCGCTCGGCACAGCAGAGCCACGCCGCTCAGGAGATCGCCCGAAGGTACGACGACTCTCTCAGGGATCTCACGCCCGGAGAGGAGGACGACCGTGCCCAGTAGGGAAAGAGAATCGTTCGCCACCCAGGTGTGGAAGGCGCTCGGAAGGAACCCCCTCCCAGTAAGAACCGAGGAAGGGGCCAGCGAGGCGATCGCCGCGCTGAGCGACACGGACCTGCGGGTCCTCCACGAACTGACCAAGGGATTCACCACCGAGATGTCGGCGAGGAATCTCGGCATGAGCCCGAGGTCGTTCCGCAGGAGGGTCTTCGACATTCTCCGTCGGCTCGACGTGAACACCCCCATCGAGGCCGTCGTCCTGGTCGAGAGGGAACGGCACGGGAAACCGGCGCCGAACGACGCCGGTCTCTCGGACGAGGACGTCGAGCTGCTCGCGGAGATCGCGACCGGTGTCACCAGCGAGGTGGCCGCGCGACACCTCGACACCGACGCGAGAACACTGCGCCGCCGCATCCGCCATGTCTGTGAGGTCCTCGACGTGAACACCCCCATCGAGGCCATCGTCTGGGCGGCGCGGCGTCGGCTGATCTAGCGCGGTCGTCCTTCGCACAGGGAGACGGCGGCCCCTCCCCCGGAGGAACCGCCGCCGTGCCCGGGGCCCGCTAGTTGTTGCCGGTGCCCAGGGACATGTAGTCGTACATCGAGTAACCCGCGTGGTAGTACACGTTGGTCAGGTTCGAGGGACGGTAGAGCACCGTCCGCTCGAACACGGCGGGCAGGATCGGGGCCTGCTCCATCGCCCGCTCGTCGATCCTCGTGTAGATCTCCGCGCGCTCGTCCGGGTCGGAGACCGCGACGACCTCGTCGAACCAGTCGTTGATCTGCGGGTCGTCGATCTCGGCGATGTTCGAGTTTCCGGCCTGCTGGATGGCGTCGCCGTCCAGGATCTTGCTCATGAACCCGTAGCCGCTGGCCCAGTCCGGCGCCCAGCCGTACACGGTCAGCCCGAGGTCGTTGTCGGCCACGAAGGACGGCGAGCCCGCCTGGGTGTTGGTGTAGGTGTCGGACGGGTACTGCTTGATCTCCGTGTCGATGCCCACCCGGGCCAGGGCCTGCTGGAGCGCCTCGGCGGTGCTGACGTCCGAGGGCCGGTCGGCGCGGGCGCCGATGGCGGTGGAGAAGCCGTCCGGCTGGCCGCACTCCTCCAGCTTCTGCCGGGCCTTGTCCAGGTCGCCCTTGTTCCCCTCGGACGGGTAGGGGTCGAAGCTCGGGTCGGCGCCGGGCAGCGCTCCGGGCATGATCTGGGTGGCGACGTCACCGCCGGTGTCGCCGCCCCAGGCGCGCTGGAGGGCGTCCCGGTCGGCCGCGTACATGATCGCCTGGCGGCAGGCCAGGTTGTCCAGCGGTTCCATGACGGTGTTGATGTTGACGTAGCGCAGGGTGTTGGTCTGCGGGTTGTCGACGTTGTGGCGCTGGCCCTCGTCGGTGATGACGGTGCCCTTCATCGCCGGGCCGACACCGGCCCCGGCGAGGTCCACGTCCAGCTCGCCGTTGACCAGCCGCTGGTCGATCTCGTTCTGGTCGACGCCCAGCTCCACCTCGACGCGGTCCGGCAGCGCCTTGCGGGTGGGGTCGGTGGAGGCGTCCCACTGGTCGTTGCGCTCCAGGTTCAGGGAGACGCCCGGCCGGTAGTCCCCGTCGAACTTGTAGGGCCCGGAGGAGAGCACGTGGCTCTGGTACTGCTCGCCCCGGTCGGCGTCGGCGGGCACCGGCGCGGTCTGCGGCTGGAGGAGCACGTAGGGGAACTCGGAGAAGCTCTCCTTGAGGTGGAAGACCAGGGTGTGGTCGTCCGGGGTCTCGATCCCGTCGAACCCGGCCAGCGGGTCGCCCTCGTCCGCGTAGGGGCCCTCGTAGTCGTCGCTGTCGGCCAGCAGCCCCTGGAAGTACTTGGGGCCGTTGGGCAGCGCCTGGTCTCCGAAGTTGCTGCGCGCGATGGCGTACTTGACGTCCTCGGCGGTGATCTCCGAGCCGTCCTCGTACTTCAGGCCCGGTTTGATGCGCACGGTCCACTCGGTGGAGTCCTCGTTGCCCTCGGGCATCGCCTCGGCCAGGTCGGGCTGGAGTTCGATGCCCTCCTCCCCGGGCGCCTCGGTGTAGGTGAGCAGCGTGCGCGCGTAGTAGCGGGAGAAGTTCCAGCTGAACGCGTAGTAGGTGTTGCCCGGGTCGGGTGAGTCGAAGTCGGAGGAGATGGCGTAGCGCAGGGTTCCGCCGCTCTGGTCGGAGGGGTTGACGATGGTGGTCTCGCCCTCGTTGAACTCGGCGTCGGACTGCCCGCCGCCTCCGCCCCCGTCTCCCCCGCAGGCGGCCAGGAGCACCGCCATGGCGGTGCCCACGGCCACGGGTGCGGCGGCTCGTCGGAACGCGCCGCGCCGGGGCGGTTGCTGGCGCGTGGAGTGATGGGTGGTCACCTGGGCCTCCTGGTCGGTTCGCTGGTGGGGCCGTGCGGCGCACGGCCCCGGCCGAGGGGTCTCGGCTGGACTCTGGGGGCCGGCGGCCCCGTGGACGTCAGTCGGAGGAGCGCGGGTCGAAGGCGTCGCGCAGTCCGTCCCCGAAGAGGTTGAAGGCGAGGACGGTGACGAAGATGGCCAGACCCGGGATGATCACGAAGTGCGGCGAGGTGGTGTAGAAGCGCAGGGCGTTCTCCAACATGCCGCCCCAGGTGGCCATGGGCGGGTTGATGCCCACGCCCAGGAAGCTCAGGGCCGCCTCGAAGAGGATGTTCGTGGGGATGAGCAGGGTGGAGTAGACGAGGATCGGCGTGACCAGGTTGGGCAGGATCTCGCGGAAGACGATGTGGGTGCTGCCCGCTCCGAGGCTGCGCGCGGCCTCGACGAACTCGCGTTCCTTGAGGGTGAGGGTCTGTCCGCGCACGATCCGGCCGATGTAGGGCCAGTTGAAGAAGCCGATGATGAACACCAGGACGCCGATGCGCAGGTTGTTGCCGGACAGGCCGAAGGCGCCGTCGGGGATGACGCCGACCAGGGCGATGGCGAAGAGCAGCAGCGGGAAGGCGAGGAAGATGTCCATGGTGCGGCTGATGACGACGTCCACCCAGCCGCCGAAGTACCCGGCGAGGATGCCCAGGACGGTCCCGATGACCACGCACACCACGGTGGCGACGGTGGCGACCAGGAGTGAGGTGCGGGCTCCGTAGACGATGCGGCTGAACAGGTCGCGGCCGTTGACCGGTTCCACGCCCAGGAGGTGCTGGGCGCTGATCCCGCCCCAGGGGTCGAGGCCCTGGGCGGGGTCGTCCGGGTCGCGCAGGACCCCGCCGGTGAGCGGGTCGACCAGGCCCTGGTTGAACTGGTTGGGCGGGTGGCCGAACCAGGCGGTGAGCAGGGGCGCGCAGATCGCGACGAGGATGAGCAGGACGACCACGATCCCGCCGGTCATGCCGACCCTGTCCTTGCGGAAGCGCTGCCAGGCGATCTGGCGCAGGGAACGGCTGGCGGCGTTCCTGGCCCCCGCGACGACCGCCTCTGGCTCGGCGTGCTGGGACGACTCAGGCACGTCCATCGGCGCGGTCATCTACCCCTGCCTCCCGCTGTCTCTGCGTGTAGCCACACATTGGTGTCAATGTGTGGCTACTTGACTACGCAGAGTTTGCACTAGCGGAGTGGGGCGTTTCCACCTTCCGCGCCGACGAGGACACCGTCACGGGCGACGACGGTTCCGGACCTGATCACGAGGTCCCGCCCCGGCACCTTGGCGACCGCCTCGGCCGCCGACCGGGCGTCGACGACCACGAAGTCGGCGGGCCCGCCCACGTGCAGACCGTGGTCCTCGATCCCGAGCACGCGGGCGGCGTTGGTCGTCACGGTGTCCAGTGCGAGCAGCAGCTCGTCGTCGCAGCGGCTGGAGTTGCGGTAGGCGATGAGCATGGCCCGGCGCAGCATGTCTCCGTCCCCGAAGGGCCCCCACAGATCGTTGATGCCGTCGGTGCCGCCGGCCAGGAGCACGCCGTGTTCCGCGCAGGCCCTCAGCGGTGGCACCGGCGCGTCGTACACCGCCGCGTTCACCAGGGCCACGCCCGCCTCGGCGAACCGTTCGAGCAGGCCCGCCTGGGTCGGCGGGTGCGCGATCCCGAAGGCGTGGGAGACCGCCACACGGCCGCCCAGGTCGTACTCCCGGGTCATGCGGGCGATCAGGCCCATCTCCCAGGCGCCGAGCGACCCGCCGTCGTGCAGGTGGATGTCGATACCGGTGCCCGTGGAGGCGGCGAGGTCGAAGACGGCCTCCAGGTGGGCGTTGGGGGCGTCGTCGAACCCGGCGGGGTCGAGTCCGCCGATCACCGAGGCCCCGGCCTCCACGGCGTCGCGCAGGAGGGGGAGCGTGCCCGGGTTGGTGATGAGCCCGCCCTGGGGGAAGGCCACCTGCTGGATGTCGATCACGCCCTGGTAGCGGTCGGCGACCTCCGCGACGGTGGTGATCCCCCGGAGGCCGACACCGGGGTCGACGTCCGTGTGCGTGCGCAGGTGCGTGGTGCCCGCCGCGACCATCGTCTCCACCAGCGACGAGACGTACTCCCGCGCGGGCAGGCCGTGGGTGTCCCGGTGGCGCCGCTCGTGCGCGACGCGTTCGGCCACCGTCTCCACCTGCGGGGCGGAGACCCACGGGCCGCCGTGGAGGGTCTTGTCGATGTGGGCGTGGGCGTTGACCAGTCCGGGCAGGACGGTCCGGCCCGCCGCGTCGATGTCGTCGTCGCCCGGGGCTCCCACGCCGGGAGACTCCTCGATCGCGGTGATCCGTCCGCCCTCGGTGACGATGGTGACCGGCTCTTCCCGGCCGGGCAGGACGGCGTTGGTGACGCGCGGCATGCGGGGTTCCCTTCGGTGTCCGCTCGGTTCGGGGATCAGAGGTGGATGAACAGCTCGGCCAGCGTGGCGGAGGCGACGATGGTGGTGGTGAAGGTCAGCACGGCCGCGACGACGATCTTCCAGCTCAGCTGTGAGAACGCCTCGCGGTCCCGGCCCATCGTCATGCCGACGAGGGCCAGCTGCGGCAGGCCGATCAGCAGCACGTTCAGGTTCTGCACGAGGTCCGCGATCACCCCGGCGACCGGCGAGACCGGCGTCGTCACGATCGTGGCGATCGCCAGGACCCACACCGTGGCCGGGATGGCCTTCACCTTGCGGGACAGGAGGATGGCGATCCCGGTCATCGCCAGCAGCACCACGATGCCCGCGACGTCACGCGGGTGGAACGCGCCGGTGCCCAGCCAGTTGAGCAGCAGCCCCGCCGCACCGGCGAAGACGTAGCCCGCGACGCCCGGACGCCAGCCCCGGGGGATGTCCGGATCGCGCGGACGCTCGACCAGGGTCGACTCGCCGTCCGCGGCCTCCTTCGACCGCACGGAGGCGTCGCCCTCGGGGATCTGCCCGCGAGCGACCAGCTTCGCCTCCTCGATCTCCGGGGCGGGGCGGCGGAAGACGCGGCACCAGAAACCGTAGAGACGGCGCGCGGCGGGCAGGCCGATGAACACGCCCGCGTAGAAGCCGACGATGTTGGTGACCAGGTTGGACAGGGCGGCCAGGGCGGCGATCTCGGCGGCCTGGTCGGGGTAGAGCAGTGCCAGGGCGCCCACCCCGCCGAGCATCATCGACGTGGAGCCGACGCCGAGCGCCAGGGCCAGCGAGAGCGGGTTGTACAGGCCGGTGCCGCCCAGGACACCGGTGATCAGGGAGATGAAGACGGCGCCGAACATCGAACCGATGATCCAGACGCCGAACACGCCCCGGTACTCGGGCGAGGAGGTCCCGAACCGGTCGATGGCGTAGGCGAGGTAGGACTCCCGGTCGATCGCCCAGGTGGCGCCGATCGCCGCGCGTCCCATGCCGAGCAGGACCGCGATGGGCAGCGCGAGGATGATCGTGCCGAAGAGCTGGCCCACCTCCTGCATGAGCAGAGCCGGTCCGACCTGTTCGACCATGCCGATCGACGGGCCGATGCCGGTGCCGAGCAGCGCGAGGAAGAGGACCATGCCGACCGGGATCAGGGCCTCGCCCGCGGACCGGGTGCCGCCGCGCAGCGGCCGCCACCGCTGGAGGCCGACGACGGCGCCCATCAGCACCACCCAGACCAGGGGAAACAGCACGATCGCGGCGGGCCCGACCCGGAACTTGTGTTCTCCGACCAGTACGGCCACGACACTGATCAGCACGCTCACACCGATGGCGGTAACCCAGTCACCGCGACCGACCGAACCGCGGTTCGACACGTCTCCGTGCGTCTCCGCTTGCTGCCTTCTTGCCCTCATCTGGGATACCAATCAGTGAGCCGCTGAATTTTCGAGGAGCTTATGGTTACGGCAAAACCGCTGTCAAGAGCGTTATCGACCCAATTTCGGTACGCCTTACGAACACGCCGATCCCGCCCCCAAAAGTGCGTGGTATACAAGTTTCATGGATCAGGTAATCAGAGCACGTTACGTGCTGGCGCATTCCGAGGGTTCCCACGTCTGGCTGAGGGACGGCTACGTCGCCCACTCCGACGGCGTCGTCACCGAGGTGGGCACCGGAACGCCGGAATCGACCGCGCCCGTCCTGGACCTGGGCGACACGATCCTCACCCCCGGTCTGATCGACCTGGACGCCCTGGTGGACATCGACCACCTCATCCTCGACGCCCACCACGACCCGGAGCACGCCCGCTCCCTGGTCGGCTCCGTCGAGCACTGGCGCGACCGCCCCCGCGACGTGCTCACCCCCGAACAGCGCGACACCCTGCGCCGGTTCGGGCTCGCGCAGCTCGCCCTGCACGGCGTCACCACCTACATGCCGATCGCCTCGGAGATCCACCTGGAGTGGAACGAGTCCGCGGACGAGCTGCGCCACCTGGCGGACCTGACCCGCGCGTGGGGCCTGCGCGGCTACCTGGGCCCCTCGTACCGGTCCGCGGTGGGCGCCGTCGCCGACGGTGAGCGCACCTTCGTCGAGAACCCCGAACGCGGCGAGTCCGGCCTGGACGAGGCCCTGCGCTTCGCGGACGAGCTCTCCGAGCGCGACGACGACCTGGTCCGGCCGGTCCTCCTCCCCTGCCGTATCGAGACGCTCACCCCCGAACTGTTGGAGCGCACGGCGCGGGAGGCCACCGAGCGCGGCCTCCTCGTGCGCCTGCACTCCCTCCAGCAGCCGTGGGAGCGCCAGGTGATCATCGAGCGCCACGGCCTCACCCCGCTGGACCTGATCGAGCGGACCGGCCTCCTCAACGACCGGCTGCTCATCCCCCACGCCCTGTGGACCGACCGGAACTCGAAGCTGACCGGCCCGAACGGCGTCGACCTCACCCGTCTGGCCACCGCAGGCGTCAGCGTGATCCACTGCCCCCTGACCACCTTCCGGTACGGGGACATGCTGGAGACCTTCAACGACTTCCTGGACGCCGGGGTCACGATGGCGCTCGGCACCGACTCCTTCCCGCCCGACCTCGTGCGCGGCATGGACGTGGGCCTCCATGCCTCGCGCCTGCTCCACGGCCACGGCGCCGTCAGCCTGAGCGGTTACATGGAGGCGGCGACCCTGGGCGGCGCCGCCGCGCTCAAGCGCCCCGACCTCGGGCGTCTGGAGGCCGGCGCGAGCGCCGACATGACCGCGTTCTCCCTGGACGACTTCCGCGACGGCGTCGTGGAGGACCCCCTGCGAACCCTGGTACTCAACGGCACCGCCCGCAACGCCACCCACACCTTCGTGGCCGGGCGGCCCGTGGTGCGGGACGGGCGGATCGACGGGGTGGACCTGGACGAGCTCAGGAACCAGGCGCAGGAGGTGTTCGAGGAACTCCGGCGCGGCTACAGTGAGCGGGACGGCCTCCACCGCCCGGTCGGGGCCCTCTTCCCCCCGACGTTCCCGGTTCGCGGTTCCGAGCCCCGGGACGCCGCTTCCGGCCGGGGGTGAACCAGGCGCACACGGCGGGAACGGGTCTCATGACACGGACATCAGGCGGGTCGGCCCCTCTGACAGAGGCGGCCGAGGTCGCCATCCGTGAGGGGATCATCTCCGGCCGGTACGCACCGGGGGCACGGCTGCGCGAACGCGAGCTCTCGGAGGAGCTGGGCGTGTCCCGGCTCCCGGTGCGCGAGGCGCTGCGCAACCTCAGGCACGACGGCTTCATCATGACCAGCGCCCACAAGGGCGCGACCGTGCGGACCATGTCCCCCTCGGGGGTGGACGAGCTCTTCGACCTGCGGATCAGGCTCGAACCCTTCGCCGCCGAGCGGGCGGCCCAGCAGTACTCCGAGGGGCACGTGCACGCCGGTCTGGCGGCCGCGATGGAGGCGACCGCCGAGGCCACCGAGACGGGCTCACTGGACCACATCATGACCGCCAACGCGGACTTCCACGCGCAGGTGGTGGAGGCCGCCGGTCACGAACTGCTGTCCGAGCTCATGGCACCGATCCTCTCCCGCTCCCGCTGGCTGTTCGCCCTGACGGCCTTCCGCGACCCCCACCTGGAGTTCCAGGCGCACCACGAGATCTACGCGGCGGTCAGCACCGGCAACGCCCGGCTCGCGCGACTGACCATGGCCGCGCACATCGAGGCCGGGCGCGGTCCCTCGCTGCTGGCGGTCGGCCCCGGGACCCCCGAGGACGGGACCCCCGAGGAGTAGCCGTCCCCGGGACTCCGGCGGACACCGGGTTCCCGGGGAGCGGCCGTCCCGCTACGCGGGGTCGCGCCCGCGCAGGCCCCGGTAGCGCCGCACCAGTGCCTCGGTGGAGGCGTCCAGACCGCGCACCCCGACACCCTCGGTCAGGGCGGGCTGCACCCTCTTCGCCAGGACCTTGCCCAGCTGCACGCCCCACTGGTCGAAGGAGTTGATGTTCCACACCGCGCCCTGGACGAACACCTTGTGCTCGTAGAGGGCGACCAGCTGGCCCAGCACCGACGGGTCAAGCCGGTCCGCCAGGATCGTCGTGGTCGGCCGGTTGCCGGGGAACGTGCGGTGCGGGACGAGGTCCGCGGGCACCCCCTCCTCGGCGACCTCGTCCGACGTGCGCCCGAACGCCAGCGCCTGTCCCTGCGCGAACAGGTTGGCCATCAGCAGGTCGTGCTGGGGCACCAGCCCCTCGGGCAGGTCCGGGGCGGGACGCGCGAAGCCGAGCAGGTCGGCGGGCACGAACCGGGTGCCCTGGTGCAGCAGCTGGAAGTAGGCGTGCTGCCCGTTGGTCCCGGGTGTCCCCCACACCACCGGACCGGTCTGCCAGCGGACCGGGCGGCCGTCGCGCTGGACCGACTTGCCGTTGGACTCCATGTCCAACTGCTGGAGGTAGGCGGTGAACTTCGACATGTGGTGGCTGTAGGGCAGCACCGCGTGGCTCTGGGCGCCGAAGAACCCGCCGTACCAGACCCCGAGCAGGCCGAGCAGGAACGGCAGGTTGCGCTCGGGGGGCGCCTGGCGGAAGTGCGTGTCCATCGAGTGGAACCCGGCGAGCATCTCACGGAACCGCTCCGGCCCCAGGGCCACCATGAGGGAGAGGCCGATCGCGGAGTCGTAGGAGTAGCGGCCGCCCACCCAGTCCCAGAACTCGAACATGTTCGCGGTGTCGATCCCGAAGCGCGCGACCTCCTCCGCGTTGGTCGAGACCGCCACGAAGTGCCGGGCGATCGCGTCGGAGTCCGCCCCCAGCCCGGCCAGGAGCCAGTCCCGGGCCGCGGTGGCGTTGGTGACCGTCTCCAGGGTGGTGAAGGTCTTCGAGGCGACCACGAACAGGGTGCGCTCGGGATCGGCGTCGATCAGCGCCTCGTGCAGGTCCGTGCCGTCCACGTTGGAGACGAAGCGGAACCCCAGTCCCCGGTCCGTGTACGGACGCAGCGCCTCGTAGGCCATGGCCGGACCCAGGTCGGAGCCGCCGATGCCGATGTTGACCACCCGGGTCACCGCCTTGCCCGTGTGGCCCAGCCACGACCGGGAGCGCACACGGTCGGCGAAGGCCGCCATGCGCTCCAGGACCCCGTGCACCTCGGGCACCACGTCGCGCCCGTCCTCCCGGAACACCGCGTCACGCGGGGCGCGCAACGCGGGGTGCAGGACGGCGCGGTCCTCGGTGAGGTTGATGTGGTCGCCGCGGAACATGGCGTCGCGCAGGGCGGCGACGCCGGTGGCCTTCGCGAGGTCCGTGAGCAGGTCCAGGGTCTCCCGCGTGAGGAGGTTCTTGGACAGGTCCGCGTGGAGGTTCCCGACGTCGAGCGTGAACCGGTCGACCCGCCCGGAGTCCTCCGCGAAGAGGGTCCGCAGGTGGGTGTCGCCGAAGCGCTCGCGGTGCTCGGCCAGCGCGGTCCACTCCTCCCGACGGTCCAGGGGGACGGGTACGTCGCCCCCGACGTCCTCGGTCCGAGGAAGGGGTGTACTCGCAGACATCCGGTCGCTCCTCGTCGTCCATGGTCGGCTTGCGGCGGCCTTCCGGGACACCGCGTGCGGCTGTCCCCCTACCCTCCCACGAAAGCCGCCAACCACGGGCCCTTCCACGCACGTCAGAGCGCCCGCGAACACGGTTCACACCCGCCCCGGCCCGTGCCCCGCACCAGCGGGGACGGGCCGGGGCCCCTCGGGACCGTCGGGCTAGATGCGCTCGCGCTCGCTCCGGAGCAGCTCGCGCTCGTCGCGCAGCGAGGCCACCTCGGCGCGCAGCGCCCGCAGCTCGTCGAGGATCTGCCGCTGCCCCTCGTCCGGCGAACGGTCGGCGCCGCCGTCCGGGGAGTCTCCGGGGTCCTCGTCGGGGCCGCCGCTCCCCTTGGAGCCCGGGGCGCCGCCCGGGCCGGGCCTGCCGTACTGCTCCTCGTGCCCGGCCTTGTCCAGAGCCTCGACCGCGACCGCGATGAACAGGTTCAGGGCGATCAGCGTGGACACCATGACGAAGACGACGAAGAAGACCCAGGCATAGGGCTGGTGCTTCATCACCTCCGACGCGATGTTGCTCCAGCCGTCGGCGGTGAAGATCTGGAAGAGGGTGAACAGCGAGGTCCCCAGGTCCCCGAAGTGCTGCGGGGCGTCGGTGGAGAAGAGGCGGGTGGCCATCACCGCCGAGACGTACAGCAGCAGGACCACCAGGACCATGATCGAGGCCATGCCGGGCATCGCGCGGAACAGTCCGGTCACCACGTGGCGCAGAGACGGGATCACCGACAGCAGGCGCAGGACGCGCAGGACCCTCAGCACCCTCAGCACCGCGAACGGACCGGAGGCCGGGAGCAGGGCGATCCCGATGATCACCATGTCGAACCAGCTCCAGGGGTCCCGGAAGAAGTCCCGGCGATGGGCGAACATCCGCAGCCCCATCTCGACGACGAACAGGGTCAGGATCACCCGGTCGACGCTCGTGAGGAGGTCACCGTGGTTGTCCATCATCCGCTTCGACGTCTCGAAACCGAGGATCACGGCGTTGATCAGGATGAGGGTTATGACGCTGGCCTGGAACCAGGGGGCCTCGACGAGGGCACGGACGCGTTCACGCGTGGTCACTGGGAGGAAAACTCCGTCTCTGTCTTCGGACGACGGCGCAAAAGCCTACCGTCGACGGGGGCGCCCCGTTTCGTCCTCGTCCCTCTCGGTACGTCCCCTACTGGCGTCTCCCGCCGCGACCAGGCATCATCGAAGACAGGGAAACCGAGGCGAGGGGGCCGCCGATGACGGAATCCGCCGAGTTCGACGGGGACGCCACGGACATCGACGACGTGGACGCCGAGATGGACGTGGGCGCCCCGGACCAGGACTCCGCCGTGGCGGAGTACCTGGAGGACCACCCCGAGGACTACCGCATAGAGGAGATCGAGGACCACGAGGCACTCGGTATAGACGCCGAAGTCGGCCGGGAGGTTCCGGACGGGGAGTCGGAACCTGAGGGGGACCCGCCTCCGGCACCCGGACGCGAGAGCCTGTCCCGGGTGCTCCGGGCCGAGCAGTACGCCGACCGGGTCAACCGTCGGCTCGAAGGCTGAGCCAGCGCTCCACCCGCAGCACGTGCGCGGCGGCGGCCGCCCGGGCCGCCTCCGGATCGCGGGCGTGCAGCGCCTCGTGGATGCGTCTGTGGTCCTGGAAGAGGGTGTCGGTGAGCCCTTCACGACCGAGCCCGGCCCAGACCCGTTCGTTGAAGGTGCGCGAGGACAGCCCGGCGTGGACGGCGGAGAGCGTGGCGTTCTCCGCGCAGGCCACGACGGCCCGGTGGAAGTCGAGATCGTCGGCGGGCGCGCGGTCGGCGTCGGCCTCCATGCGGTCGAGGAGGTCACCGATCCGGGCCAGGTCCTCGGGGGTGGCCCGGGCGGCGGCGATCGCGGTGGCGGCGGGTTCGATCATGCGGCGGACCTGGAGGACCTCCAGCAGGGTCTCGTCGCGTGAGACCTCGGCCAGGACGGAGAAGGCCTCCAGCAGGTCGGCGGGGCGCAGCGCGGTGACGTAGACGCCCGCGCCGTGGCGGACCGCCAGCACGCCCAGTGTGGTGAGGGCGCTGATCGCCTCGCGCACCGAGCCCCGGGAGACGCCCAGCCGGGCGGAGAGCTCCCGTTCGGTGGGCAGCCGCTCCCCCGGGCCCACCTCGCCGTCGGCGATCATCGCCTTGATCCGCTCGACCGCACGCTGGGCCACCGGGGTCCGTACGTCCTCGACCACGCCACTCCCCCGTCTCCGTCACGAACACGGAGATTCTACTCGGAGTCCGCGCTCGTCGCCGCGTGGTCTCGCACATTGGTCGGACCACATGGCGGGATATGGAAGCCTGCGAGGCACGGACACACCCCGAGGGTCGGACTGTCAAGGGGTTCTTGATCCGTCTCGTACGGCTGTGCAAAAGTGGTCGGACCACTTGCCTCGGTTGTCGTCCGTCGGACCGGACGCTCCTCCCACCGGGCCGGGGCGCGAAGGAGGCCCATGCGCGTCGCGCTGTTCGTCACCTGTGTCAACGACACGCTCTTCCCCGACACCGGTCGCGCGGTGGTGCGACTCCTGGAGCGGCTGGGCCACGAGGTGGTCTTCCCCGAGGACCAGACCTGCTGCGGTCAGATGCACTACAACACCGGGTACCGGCGCCCCGCCGCCCGGCTCGCGGTGCGCTTCGCCCGGACCTTCGGCGGCGCCGACGCCGTGGTGGTCCCCTCGGCCTCGTGCGCGGCGATGGTCCGCGACAACTACCCCCGCCTCGGCGCGGCGGGCAGCAGACTCTCCCGCAGGATGGCCGACCTGGGCCCCCGCGTGTACGACCTCACCGAGTTCCTCGTGGACGTGCTCGGGGTGACCGACGTGGGCGCCTACTTCCCGCACCGGGTGGTCTACCACCCCACCTGCCACGGGCTGCGCTTCCTCGGCCTGGGCGACCGCCCGTACCGGCTACTGCGCGCCGTGCGCGGCCTGGAACTGCTCGAACTGCCCGGCGCCGCCGAGTGCTGCGGGTTCGGCGGCACGTTCTCGGTCAAGAACGGCGACGTCTCCGCCGCCATGGGGTTCGACAAGGCCCGTCACGTGGCCGGGACCGGCGCCGAGGTCCTGTGCGCGGTCGACAACTCCTGCCTGATGCACATCGGCGGCACCCTGTCCCGTCAGCGTTCCGGTGTCCGGATCGCCCACATCGCGGAGATCCTCGCCAGTACCGAGAAGGAGTACGCGCACGCATGAGCGCCACGTTCCTGGGCCTTCCGCCCTTTCCCGAGGCCGCCCGTTCGGCGGTCGGAGACTCCCGTACCAGGCACAACCTGCACGAGGCCACCCACACCATCCGGGGCAAGCGCGACGCGGTCGTCGGTGAGCTGGGTGAGGACTGGCGGCGGCTGCGCGCCGAGGGCGAGCGGATCAAGACCCACACCCTGCGCCACCTGGACCACCATCTGGAACGGCTGGAGGAGGCGGTCCACCGGGCGGGCGGCACGGTTCACTGGGCCGCCGACGCGGCCGAGGCCAACGAGATCGTCACCCGGCTGGTGCGTCGGACGGGTGAGACCGAGGTGGTCAAGGTGAAGTCCATGGCCACCCAGGAGATCGAGCTCAACGGGGCGCTGGAGGCGGCCGGGATCACGGCCTACGAGACCGACCTGGCCGAGCTGATCGTGCAACTCGGTGAGGACCTCCCCTCGCACATCCTGGTGCCCGCCATCCACCTGGCCCGCTCCCAGATCCGGGAGATCTTCCTCAACCGGATGGCGGAGTGGGGGGTGCCCGCACCGCCCGGGCTCACCGACGACCCCCGCGCACTGGCCGAGGCCGCCCGCGTGCACCTGCGGGAGCTGTTCCTGCGCGCCAGGGTGGCGGTCTCGGGGGCCAACTTCGCCGTGGCCGACTCCGGGACGCTCGTGGTGCTGGAGTCCGAGGGCAACGGGCGGATGTGTCTGACCCTGCCGGAGACGCTGATCTCCGTGGTGGGGATCGAGAAGGTCGTGCCCACGTGGTCCGACCTCGAGGTGTTCATGCAGCTGCTGCCCCGGTCCTCCACCGGGGAACGGATGAACCCCTACACCTCCACCTGGACGGGGGTGACCCCGGGCGACGGGCCGCAGGACTTCCACCTGGTGCTGCTGGACAACGGACGCACCGACGTGCTCGCCGACACCGTGGGGCGGCAGGCGCTGCGCTGCATCCGGTGCTCGGCCTGCCTGAACATCTGTCCCGTCTACGAGCGCACCGGCGGTCACGCCTACGGATCGGTCTACCCGGGGCCGATCGGCGCGATCCTCACCCCGCAGCTGCGCGGGATGTCCTCGGAGGTGGACCGGGCGCTGCCGTACGCGTCGTCGCTGTGCGGGGCGTGCTACGACGTCTGCCCGGTGGCCATCGACATCCCGGAGGTCCTGGTGCACCTGCGTGAACAGGTCGCGGAGGGCCCGGGGCACCTCGGTGAGAAGGCCGTCATGGCCGGGGCCGAGGCGGTGTTCGGTTCGGCCCGGGCGTTGGACGCGGTGCAGCGTGCCGCGGGGCTGGTGGGCGGGGACCTGCCCCGGCACCTGCCCGGCACGGCGGGGAAGTGGACCGACACCCGGGACGTGCCGGACGTGCCCGGGGAGTCCTTCCGGCAGTGGTGGAAGCAGAGGGGTCGGCGATGAACGGCGCCGGGAACGCGCGCGGTGGCGACGCCGGGGGCCGGGGCTCCCGTGAACGCGTCCTGGCCCGGGTCCGGGCGGCGCTGTCGGACGTACCCGCCGAGGAACCGGTGGCGCGGCCCCCCGGAGACGGGTACGCGGACCACCACTTCGAGGGGGACGCCCTGGAGGTGCTGGTGGACCGGTTGCTGGACTACCGGGCCCTGGTGGAGAGGGTCCCGGAGGGCGCCCTGCCCGAGGCGATCGCCGCCGCGCTGGAGCGGCGCGGCGCGACCCGGGTGGCGGTCCCCTCGGGCGCACCGCCGGAGTGGTTCTCGGACGTGACGGCGCGTCGGCTCACCGACTCCCCCGGGGAGCCGCTGTCCGTGGCCGACCTCGACGCCTGCGACGGCGTGGTGACCGGGTGCGCGGTGGCGGTCGCGGAGACCGGCACCATCGTGCTGGACGGCGGGCCCGACCAGGGCCGCCGGGCCGTCACCCTGGTCCCCGACTACCACCTGTGCGTGGTCCGGGCCGACCAGGTGGTGGACGGGGTGCCGGGCGCCGTCCGGCTCCTGGACCCGGCGCGGCCGCTCACGTGGATCAGCGGCCCCTCGGCCACCAGCGACATCGAGCTCAACCGGGTGGAGGGCGTGCACGGTCCCCGCACCCTGGAGGTGCTGCTGGTGGAGCCCGCCGACTGAGGCGGCGGGGCCGCGGGCCCACCCCGGTGGGGAGGCGCGGGGTCGTGCCCGCCCCACCGTGGGACCGCGGGCCCGCCCCCAGCGGAGTCGCTGGCGTGCACCCTCGTGCCGTCGGACCGCGCTTCCTAGTGTTCAGGGGATGGCAGACCGACCACGACGGGAAGGTTCCCCGATGCCCCGCCCCTCCACTTCCTCCACCCGCGTTCCCGCTCCCCCGACAGGGACCGCTCGGCGGCGGTCCGCGCCCCTGGCCCTGGCCTGTGCCCTGGCCGTGGGCGGAGCCCTCGCCGCCGGTCCGGCCTCCGCCGCGAACGAACGGGACCGCCCGCCCACCCCCGCCCTGCCCGCACCCACCGGCCCCGCCCCCGTGGGCACCACCGATCTGCACCTGGTGGACACCGACCGCGAGGACCCGTGGTTCGGCGGTGACCGGGAGATCATGGTGACGCTCTGGTACCCGGCCCGCACCGACGCCGGGCGTCCCGCCCCCTACCTGACCGGGGCCGAGTCCGAGGCGATCCTCGCGCAGAGCGGGTTCGACCACCTGCCTCCGGACACCCTGACCCGGGTGCGCACCCACTCCGTGGCGGACGCGCCGCCGGTCCGTACCGACGAGGGCCTGCCCCTCGTGGTGCTCTCCCCCGGAGCCGGGGTGTCCCGGACCTGGATGTCCTCGCTCGGTGAGGACCTGGCCAGCCGAGGATTCGCGGTGGCCGGGATCGACCACCGCCACGAGGCGGCCCCGGTGGAGTTCCCCGACGGACTCGTGGATCGGTGCGGCGCCTGCGCGACCGAACGGTGGGAGGACGGCGCGGTGAACCGGGCCGACGACGTCTCCTTCCTCCTGGACGAGTTGGAGGGCGGCGAGGCCTGGCGATGGTCCGGGCTGGTCGCGACCGACCGGACCGGGATGGTGGGCCACTCCTGGGGCGGGGCGGCCACCGCCCAGACGCTGGTCACCGAGGAGCGCGTGGACGCCGGACTCAACCTGGACGGTCCCTACTACCCCGCGCAGCTGGAAGGGGAGATCGACAAGCCGCTCGCGCTGCTCGCCAACGGCCAGGGACAGGCCTGGGAGGGCTGGGACGAGCGCTGGGCGGGCCTGACGGGCTGGCGCCAGTGGATCCGGGTCACCGACTCCGGGCACTCCACCGCGCTGGACCGGGGCGTGCTCATGGAACAGCTCGGGCTGCGGGACACGATGACCCCGGAGCAGTGGCGTGCGCAGTTCGGCGCCCTCCCGGTGGCGCACGGGGTGGACCTCGTGCGGACGTACGCCGGCGCCTACTTCGACCACCACCTGCGCGGCGGTGACCAGCCCCTCCTGGACGACCCGGAGGGCGTCCACCCCGAGCTGGTCGTGGTGGACCCCGAAGGGGACTGAGCTCCCGATCGCACCGGCCCCCGGGGTTCAGCTCCGGGGGCTCCAGCGCTCCAGGAGCTGTTCGAGGGGGTCGGGGTCGTGCGGTTTCTCAGCGAAGGGCGCCTGGTAGCGGGCGCCCCGGCCGACGGGGCGGCGCTTCCGGCGCCGGGCTCCGCGCCTCGCCTCGGGTTCGGGCTCCGCGGACGGCTCGGGCTCCCCGGTCGGGACGAACCGCACGGGCAGCTCCTCCGGCCCGCCGGGGGACGCGCGTCGTCGCGGTCCGTCGGGTCCGACCGCCGAGACCATGCCCCTCATCCGGTCCAGCGCCGTGTCGATGGCGGTGCGCACCAACTCCTGGGTGAGCGACGCGGCCGGGCAGCGGTGGGCTCCGGCGCCCCAGGACAGATGGGCGCGGTTCCCGACCAGCAGGTCCACTGCGGCACCGGTGCCTCCGGAGACGGAGGGGTCCGTGTGCGCGGCGCCGAACCCGAAGAGCAGCGGTTGCCCCCGCCGGACCAGGACCCCCGAGATCCGGAGGTCCGTCGTGGCGTAGCGCCCCGCGAGCACGCTGACCGGGGGGTCGGTCCACATGACGTAGTCGAGGAAGTCCTCCGGGGTGAGCGTCCCGCCGAGGTAGGCGGTCCACACTCCGGGGTCCCCGACCAGCAGGCGGAGCGCGTTGCCGATGAGGTGGGTGGTGGGTTCGAGCCCCGTCGCCCAGAGCAGGCGCAGTGCCTCGGCCGCCTCGTCGTCGGTCAGTCCGTGCGGGTGCTCCAGGATCACGGAGGTGACGTCACTCCCGGGTTCGGCGCGCTTGCGGGCGACCAGCCCCCGGAAGTAGGCGCGCACGGCCGGTGCCGCCGTCGCCGCCCGCCGCGCGTCGTCGCCGCGCAGGCGGGCGGTGAGGTCGGCGAGCAGGTGCCCGTAGGAGTCGGGGAGTCCGAGGAGTTCGTTGAGGACGAGTGCGGGCAGGGGTAGGGCGTACTGCCCGACGAGATCGGCCGCGCCCTTCGCCCCGACCCGGCCGATCAGCCGCACGGCGGCGCGCTGCACCACCGGGACCAGCCGTTGGGTGCCCACGGAGGCCAGCGTGTCCACGATCGGGAGGCGCAGGCGCTGGTGTTCGTCGCCGTCGCGTGCGAGCGCCGCGCCTCGGATCGGCAGCGCACCGTCGGCTCCCCAGGGGCGGGGGTCGGCGGAGAAGTGGTTCTGGTCGCGCAGGACCCGGAGGTTCTCCTTGTAGCCGAGCAGGAGCCAGCCGGGGACGCCGGGTGCGACCTCCACGGGGACCAGGCCTCCGTGCCGGGACCGCAGCCGGTCCCAGGGAGGTTCCGCACCGGGTGTCGGGCTCCAGTGGAGGGAGGGGGCGGCCTCTCCCGTGCGGGGGCAGCGCGGAGCCTCCGCCGCTCCGTCCGGGACCGCGTCGTCGCCCGTGGACCCGGTTCCCTGACGCATGGAGACTCCTCGGTGGCTGCGGTGGGGACGACGCTAGGGCGCCGATGTTTCCGAGGTGCTTCCAGGAGGAAAGGGGCGTCTTTCGCCGTCGGGCACCGGCACCCTTCACCGGACAGGGGTGGAGGAATCGGACCGGCCTCGCCGGAGACGGACGAGCCGTGCCGCCGCGACCGCGACGCACACCAGGGCCACGAGGCCGAGCAGGGCGACGGGGCCGGGGAACAGGCGCCAGAGGATGCCCCAGGTGAGGTCCTGGCTCCGGTACAGCACGCCCAGCGCGTGGTCCAGCACCGCGAAGAGCACCACGGGCACGGCCAGCGGGACCAGGCGCGACGCGGTGCGCCAGCCGGACGCACCGGCCCGGCGCGCCGCCCAGGTCCCGGACCGCCGCACACCCCGGGCCCCGAGCCACACCGCGACCCCCGCCAGGGCCAGCGTGGCCGAGTCGACCACCGGTGCGCGCGTACCCGACGCCGGTTCCGGACCGCCCTCCTCGATCAGGGCCACCAGCGCCTCGGTGAGCACGGCGGCGTGCGCGTCCATCCCGGCGGTGTTCACCATGACGGAGATTCCGTGGCCGGACTCGGGCAGCAGCACCTGGTGGGCGGTGGCGGTGAACAGCTCTCCGCCGTGTTCTATCCGGGGCGCCCCCGAGGGTGTCGTCCCCACGGACCAGCCCAGCCCGTAGGTGCCGCCGGTGGCCGGTGAGGGCGTGTGCGTGAGGGCGACGCCCTCCGGAGTGGCGATCCGGGTGCCGTCGGCGGACGCCCCGCCGTTGTTCTGGGCGATCAGCCAGGAGGCCATGTCGTCGGCGGTGCTGAGCACGCCCCCGGAACCCGCGCCGAAGGAGGGGACCTCCGTGGCCGGGAGTCCCCGCCGGAGGAACATGAGGTGGCCGCGCGCGGAGGAGGGCAGGTCCAGGTCCGTGGCGACGGTCGTGCTGTCGGTCATGCCGAGGGGGTCCAGGACCCGCTCGTGCAGCCGGTCCGCGAACGACCGCCCGCTGACCACCTCCACGAGACGGGCCGCCACCTGGAAGTTCGGGTTGTGGTACGAGTACCGCGTCCCGGGGTCCGCCGCGAACCGCACCCCGTCCATGCCCGCGACCGCGGTCCTCAGGTCGGGCACGCGTCCCCGGCCGAACTCGTCGAACCCCGCGCCGCTCATCCCCGAGGTGTTGTCCAGCAGCTGGCGCACGGTGACCGCGTCCGCGCGGGGGTCGTCCGGGTCGAACTCGGGAAGGTGCGCGCGGACCGGGTCGTCGAGTCCGATCTCGCCGTCCTCGACCAACTGCACGACCGCCAGCGCGGTGAAGGCCTTGCTGGCCGACGCGATCGCCATGGGGGTGTGCGCGGTCACCGGGTCGCCCGTGGCGGTACGGCCGTACCCCCGGGCGCGCACGGTCTCCGTGCCGTGGGTGACGGCCACGGCCACCCCGGGGGCGCCGGTGGCCTCCATGTGGTCGCGCACGACCGCGTCGACGGCCTCGGCGGTGGCGGCCGCGGTGCTCGCGGTCGAGGCGCCGACGGGGGCCGGAACGGCGACGGCGAACAGCAGGGCCGTCGAGGCGACCGTGCGGGTCAGGGTCGTTGTCATGGGCATGGCACCGACGCTAGGCGGCCGGGTTCCGCGCAGCCATGGGGCGACCCCTCCGGACGTCCTGCGGGAAACCGGAGGGCGCGGGGGGTGTGATCCCCCACCCCGCCGTCGAAGCCGCAGGCCGGTAGGATGGCCAGTCGGCCCGAAGGGGGCCGCAACGGCCGCAGGGCCCGACAGTCTCTCGAACGGGGAGTGCCACCGTGGGCAGGAAGGGCCGCAGACGCGGCGACGCGCGGGCCGGGGACGAGTGGGCCGGGCCAGGGCCCACGGACACACCCGTGGAGGTGGTCACCGGCGCCGTCGAGGCGCTCGTGCGCGGGCAGGAGGGCGGTGGGGTCGACCTCGCGTCGGCCCGGCTGGCCGACGCCGAGGACCCGGCGTGGGCGGGTGCGGCGGGCCGTGCGCTCCTCGACACCCTCCTCTTCGCGGTCGCCGACGCCTGGGCGCGCGGCTGGCAGCCCACGGAGACGGTCCGGCACGTGTCCCGCGAGTCCGGGCCGCTGACCGCGGCCGTGTGCGCGGAGGCCGTCACCGCCGACCTCGAACGCCACTCCGCCGCCACGGTGGACCCCCGCTGGACCGAGCAGGTGCGTGCCCTGGGTGCGACCGCCCCGGCATCGGGTGACCAGCACCTGACCCGGTTGGGCGCCGAGCACGGCCTGCTGAGGTTCGAGGCGGTCGAGGTGGTGCTCCGGCTCCTGGCCGTGTTGCGCGTGCTGCCGCCGATGCGTCGGCTGGGCCCGCCGCCGGGAACCTTCCGGCCGGGCGTGAACACCTCGGCTCCGGTGGACCGGGGACGGCTCCAGCGCGTGCGCGCGCTGCTGGCCAAGGCCGAGTCCACCGAGTTCCCGCAGGAGGCGGAGGCGCTGACCGCGCGGGCCCAGGAGATGATGGCGCGGCACAGCATCGACCTCGCCCTGGTGGCGCAGGACCCCGAGGAGCCCGAGGCCGCCTCGGCCCGCAGGCTCCCGGTGGACTCCCCCTACGACGAGCACCGGGCCGTGCTGCTCAACGAGGTCGCGGAGGCCAACCACTGCCGCGCCGTCTGGCACCGCGAGCTGGGGCTGAGCACGGTGATGGGGTTCCCCGGCGACGTCGAGGCGGTGGACCTGCTGTACACGTCGCTGCTGGTCCAGGCCGAGGCCGCGATGCGGGTGAGCGGCGCGAGGCGGGACCGGTCCGGGCGCGGGGCGCGCAAGGACTTCCGGGCGTCGTTCATGTCCGCGTTCGCGGTGCGGGTGGGCGAGCGGCTGTCCGAGTCGGCGCGCGCCGCCGAGGAGGCCGTCACCGCCGAGACCGGCACCGACCTCGTCCCGGTGTTCGCCGCCCGGGAGAAGGCCGTGGAGGCCGCCGTGGACGAGGCCTTCGGCGCGCTGGCCTCCTCCCGGGTCCGGGGCCCCTCCAGCGCCGAGGGCTGGTACGAGGGGCGCGCCGCCGCCGACGCCGCCTCCCTGGGCAGCCGCACCAGGCTGGCCTGAGCGCTCGGGCGGGAAAACCGCTGGCCCCGGAGTCCGTCCGGTGTGTACAACCGTCACATGCTTCGCAAGTACCCCCGCACCCGGCACATCCGCGGGTCGCGGCTCCAACACGGTGACCACGACCTGTCGGCCGAGCCGTTCGCGCACCTGGCCGGACGGCACCTGGTCGTGGAGGAGAAGCTGGACGGCGCCAACGCCGGGATCAGCTTCGGGCTTGACGGTCGGCTGCGGCTCCAGAGCCGCGGCCACTACCTGACCGGCGGCCCCCGGGAACGGCAGTTCGCCCCGTTCAAGGCCTGGGCGGCGGCGGTGGCGCCCGTGCTGTGGCCCCGGTTGGGCGACCGGTACGTGCTCTACGGCGAGTGGGTGTACGCGCGGCACACCGTCTTCTACGACGCGCTGCCGCACTACTTCTGCGAGTTCGACGTGCTGGACACCCGCGACGGGACGTTCCTGTCCACTCCACGAAGACGCGCGCTCCTGGCCGGTACGCCCGTCGTGTCGGTTCCGGTGCTGCACGAGGGCCCCCTGGCCTCACTCGGGGAACTGACCTCGCTGGTGGGGGCCTCCACGTGCCGGACCCCCGCGTGGCGCGGCGCCCTGGCCGACGCCGCCAGGGCCGGTGGCGCCGACCCGGAACGGGCCCTGGCGGAGACGGACGGCTCCGACCTCATGGAGGGGTTGTACGTCAAGGTCGAGGAGGGCGACCACACGGTCGACCGGTACAAATGGGTGCGGTCGGAGTTCACCTCCGCGATCCTGGACGCGGGCACGCACTGGCTGGACCGGCCGCTGATCGCCAACTCCCTGGCCGACCCGGAGGTGCTGTATGCGGCCGTTCGATGAGCTCTGCCCCGCGCCGCCGCACTGGGACCTGGACTGGGGCCGGGTACGCGAGGCCTTCGCGTGGGTGCGGGACCTCGCCGGGGTCGAGCAGGACCCGGTCCACCACGCCGAGGGGGACGTGGAGGTGCACACCCGCATGGCGTGCGAGGCCCTCGCGGATCTGCCCGAGTGGCGCGCCCGGCCCGTCGGGGAACGGGTCCGGCTCTTCGCGGCGGTGCTCCTGCACGACGTGGCCAAGCCCCTGTGCACCCGGCGCGACGAGGACGGCCGGGTGACCGCCCACGGGCACTCCCGAGGCGGTGACCTGCTGGCACGCCGGATCCTCTGGGAGGCCGGGGCACCGGTCGAGTGGCGTGAGCACGTCGCGGCGCTGGTCCGCCACCACCAGGTGCCCTTCTGGGCCCTGGAACGCCCGGACCTGCGCCGGATCGCGTTCCGCGCCAGCCTGCTGGCCCGCAACGACGACCTGGTGCTGTTGGCCACCGCCGACATCCTCGGACGCCGCTGCGGAGACGCCTCGGAGGTCCTGGAGAACGTCGGGCTGTACGCCGAGTACTGCGCCGAGCAGCGCTGCCTGGACGTACCGCGCGCCTTCCCGTCCGACCACGCGCGGTTCTGGTTCTTCCGCAGACCCGACCGCGACCCGGACTACGCCGCCCACGACGACACGCGGCTGACCGTGACGGTGATGTCCGGCCTGCCCGGCGCGGGCAAGGACCACTGGATCAGGGCGAACCGCCCGGACGTGCCGGTGGTGAGCCTGGACGCGCTCCGCACGGAACTGGGCGTGCGGCCCACCGCCGACCAGCGTCCGGTGGCCGCGGCCGCCACCGAGCGCGCCCGCGAGCACCTGCGCGCCGGCCGGTCGTTCGTCTGGAACGCCACCAACGTCTCGCGCGACCTGCGCGGGAGGTCGGTGTCCCTGGCCGCGGACTACCGGGCCCGGGTGGAGATCGTGGCGCTGGAGGCGCCGCCCCGGGTGCTGCGCGAGCGGATGGGCCGCAGGTCCGCACCGGTGCCGCCAGCGGCGGTGGAACGGCTGGTCCGGCGTTGGGAGTGCCCCGATCCGACCGAGGCCCACCGGGTGGCCCGGCTGGAGACCGGCTAGCCGGGGGTCGGGGTGGTCTCGGGGGCGGTTCCGGCCATGAGCCACCGGGTGACACCGACCTCCAGGAGGGAGCGGCGCGGGTCCCCGCCGTAGGGAGTGCGCGGGTCCCAGTCGTAGCGGTCGCGGAAGGCCGCCAGCACGTCCTCCGGGAAGTGGTCATGGAGGACGGCCCGCCCCTGGACGACCACGGGGGCGTCCCCGTCCTCCAGGGCGAGGGACACCCTCGGGTCGCGTAGGGCGTTGCGGGCCTTGACGGAGGCGGTGGACACCCCGATCCACCAGCGCTCCCGGAGGTGGACGAACCACACCGGGACCACGTGGGGCGATCCGTCGGCGCGCAGTGTGCACAGCCAGACGTTGCGGTCGTCGGCCAGGCGCGGGCGCAGGTGTGCGGGGGCGGGCAGGAAGGGCTCGGGGTGGGGCACGGTACTCCTCGGCTCGGGTTCCCGAGCAGTGTGCGCCCTCAACCAGAGTTGAGGTCAATCGGAGAAAACGGTATAAAACGTCCAATCACCCTTTCCCCTGTTGACACTTGCGACCCAGACACTCATGTTGAACACCAACAGGCCTAAGGGACGCGCTTTTCCGGATAGCATGACCCGGGACCTTCAGAACCGCGTGGACCACGCCGATCGGGTCAGCACACGCCCTACACCACAGGGCCTGCCGCATTCGGATTTGTCACCCCGGTGCACCTTGCGGGGTTTTTCGGCACCCACGTTTTCCATCTGCATTGAGAACGATGTCAACAACGGAACCCCGTGTTGGGGAGACCTTTCCGACTCGAGACACCGGACGTTGGCGACGCCATTTCGCGTTGCTGTGGAGCAGTGTGGCGCTGGCCAGCCTCGGGACCATGACCTTCGGTCTGGCCGTCCCCCTCCTGGCCCTGTTCCACACCGGGTCTCCCGTCCTGGCCGGTTGGATCGCCGCGGCCGGGATGGTGCCCCGCACCGTCCTGCACATACCCGTCGGCCTCGTGGTGGACCGCCACGACCCGCGCACCGTCATGGTCGTCGGCCTGGCCACCCGTGTCGCCTGCGTCGTCCTGTTCGTCGGCCCGGTCCTGGTGTTCGACGCGCCCGTCGTCCTGCTCGCCGTCGCCTCGGCCCTGCACGGCGTGTGCGGCACACTGCACGCCACGGCGGGGGCGGCGGCGGTGCCCCTGCTCGTGCCCCGGGACGAGCTGGCCGGCGCGGCCGCCAAGAACGAGGCACGCACCGACGCCACCCAGATGATCGGCCGCCCCCTCGGCGGCGCCCTGTACGGGGTGGCGCACGGGCTGCCCGCGCTCTTCGACACCGTCGTCTCCGCCCTGGGGCTGTGGGCGGCCTGGCTGCTGCCCCGGACCAGGACCGCGTCGCGGCGCTCCGGCCCCCGGCACGGTGTCGTCCGGGATCTGGCCGGGGGGTTCCTGCTGCTGCGCTCGGACCGCTTCCTGCTCCGGTCGCTGCTCGTGTGCACCATCACCAACGCGCTGTTCCAGTCGGTCTGGCTGATCATCATGATGACCGCCACCGACGAGGAGCTGTCCGCCTTCCTGCTGGGCGTGGTGCTCGCCGCCACCGGCGCCGGGGGGCTGCTCGGCGCCCTGCTCGCCCCGGTCCTGGTCCGCAGGCTCACCCCCACCCGGATGGTGGTGCTCTGCCTGTGGGCGTGGCTGACCCTGACCCTGCTGCTGGTCGTGGCCGAGCGGGCCGGGCCGACCTGGCTCCTGGCGGCGCTGCCCGTGGTCTGGGGCGGCATCGGGTTCGTCGGCGCGCACATGAACGTCACCGTGGCCACGTACCACACCACCCACGTTCCCCCCGAGTACCTGGGGCGCCTCACCGGCACCGTGCGCTTCCTCAGCGGCGGCGCCCTGCCCGTGGGCATGCTGTGCGGCGGCTACGCGCTGGAGTCACTCGGCGTGCACGGCACCGTCCTGCTCGTGTGCGCCGCCGTCGGAACGCTCACCCTCGCGTTCACCCTGGCTCTTGTTCTGCGCTCGGGTCATCCTCGAACGGCACCGCGAAGGAACCGGCCGCGCCCCCGGACCGTACGACGGGGGCCACCGCCTCCAGCACCCACTCCGCCGGAACCGCCTCGGCCAGAGCCCGAAGACCCGAGGCCAAATCCCGGTGCACCTGCTCAGCGCTCCGGTCGGTACGCGCCTGGACGTGGTTGAGGGCCTCGTCCACCGCGTCGCGGAGGGCGTCGACCCGGTCCTGGCCGTCCGGTGAGAGGACGTCGCGCATGCGCTCCACCGCGATCACCGCCTCGAAGATGTCCGTCCGGGCCTGGCGCACGAGTTCGGACAGGTCGTCGCCGCCCTGCCGGGACGGACCGTGCAGGCGGATCTGCGCGATGCTGCGCATGCCGATGTCGAGCCGCAGCACGCTGCCGCGCACCTCCTCCAACCGGGTGCGCACCTCCCGCTCCCGGGCCAGCCCCCTCTCGTGGTCGCGCAGCTCCCGCTCCCGCTCCAGGGCGTGCTCGGCGCGCCACCGCTCGACCTGGGCGGCCCGGTGCCCCGACAGGGCCGTGGCCCCCAGGGTGCTGACGGCGGTGATGACACCGGTGATCAGGGCGACCAGCACGGTGGAGTCGAACAGGCTCAACTCGTTCCTCCCTTGGCGACGCCCCGCTGTTCGGCCCGGATCTCACCGCGCGTGCGCCGCGCCTCGGTGATCCCGCCGCCGCCCACCATGGCGCCCTCCAGGACGTCCAGGGCGGAACTCCCCTGCCCCGCGAGCCAGAGCACCTGCCCGATCCCGGTGCGCAGGCTGGGGTCCGCGTGCACGCGCCCCTCGGCCGCCGCCAGGCCCGTGAGGCCCGCCGACCGCTCTCCGAGCATCAGGCGGTTGCGCGCCTCGGCCACCAGCAGGCGCGAGACCGCCGCCCCGTCACCGACCGCCTCCCGTTGCCGTGCGGCGTCCGCGTAGTGTCCGGCCGCCGCACGGTGGTCGCCGCGCTCGAAAGCGAGGTCGCCCAGGAGCGCCGTGAGCAGCGCGCGCTCCCTCGGTCCCGGCGCCGGTCGCGAGCTCAGGCCCCGACGCGCCTGCTCGGCCGCCAGGGCCGTCTCCCCTCGGGTGTGGGCGACGCGGGCGGCGTCCAGGGGGCTCGGCTCGCCCTGGTCGTCGGGCGTTCGGGGGAACGGGGACAGCGCCGCCAGGGGGCGCGCCAGCCTCGGATGGCGTAACAGGTAGGCGGAACCGTCCCGGTTCGCGGTGACCAGGTGGCGGTCCTCCAGGGCGTGGACCACCCCGGGGGTGAGCTCGCCGTCCGGATCCTCACAGGCGGGACGGCCCACGCCCCGGGGCCCGGCCTCGGCCACCGCGCGCAGCCAGGCGTGCGGGACCTCCGGGGACACCAGGTGCTCGTGTGCCACCCGGGCCAGAACCCCCGACAGGTACGCGGTGAGGACGCGGTCGACCTCGGCGTCGGAGTCCGGCACCAGGGCGTTTCCGGACCCGCTGGCCTCCTCCCAGAGCGCCTGTCCCAGGACCTGGAGGAGGGCGGGCTCGACGGTGTCGCCGCGGGCACCGGCGCGGCTCCCCTCCTCGCGCGCGGCGCGGGCCTGCTCGACGAGTCGGCCGGAGTCCCGGGCGGCGGTACGCGAACCGGCCAGGGTCAGGGAGCGCGTCACCACCTCGGCGGCGGTGCCCGGGGCGAACGGCGCCAGCCCCACCTCGGCGTGGTCGACCTCCCGCTTCTCCACCAGGCGCCGGAGTTCGTCGAGGTGCTGCGTGCGCACGGTCAGCAGCAGGTGCAGGTCGGGGCGGTGCTCCACGGCGGTGAACAGTTCGTCGAGGAAGTCCCTGCGCACGGGCTCGGGCGCGGCCGAACGCCGCAGCAGGAGTTCGGTCTGGTCCAGGACGGCGAAGACCGGCCGGGGCAGGCCCTGCCGGTCGGTGCTCTCGTGGGTGCGCAGGTAGTCGGTGATCGAGGTGCCCGGCCCGTGCGTGGGGAAGTCCGAGGGGCTCCACAACGCCAGCAGCGCCCGGCTGTAGGGGTTCTGACCGGGGAGTATCGCGGCGGGGAAGCCCGGGTCGAAGCGGAGCTCGCCCAGGGGGAGGACGGTGCTTCCCCGATCGGTGAGCGCGGGCAGCGCACCGGCTCCGACCAGGGAGGTCTTCCCCACCCCGTTGTCCCCGTGGAGGACGGTGAGCCGGTGGCGGCCCCAGGAACGCACCAGTTCCTCGGTCTCGGAACGGCGGCCGAGAAAGTGTCGCCGGTCCTGGGCACGGAAGGGCCGCGCCCCGACGAACGGTCCGTGCGCGTGGACGATGGCGGCTCGTGTCATGAAGCAGCTCCCGGCCAGCGAGAATGGAGACAGCACCTGTGTGAGGAGCGCTGTCCATGGTGTCACGGGTCAGGGCGCGGTTTCGAGCCCCGGTGACATTCCTGTGTCCTTTTCGCCGCACCGACGACGTGTCGCCACCGAACGGTCCTACTCGGGGTCGTTGACGAACCCGGCCACGACCTCGGCGCCCGCTTCTCCGGGGTCGAGCACCGTACGCAGCGCCTCGGCTATCGCCGAACCGCCGATACCCTCCAGGTCGCGCAACGACAGTTCACCCACGTCCACCAGCGCCGTTCCGCCGGTGAACCCGTGTTCTCCCATGTGTTCGCCTCCGCGTCGTAGCGGCCGCCGTTCCGCGGCCAACCGCGAACGGTCGGTGGGGCCCGCCCATTCGCCCCGGCGTTTTCGATTCGCCGTCCAGAAGTTACTACCACACACCTGTCCTTCCCTAACCTCTTCGCCTACTCTGATGAGGTTGACGAATCCCTCAGGCAACAAGTACCGACACGACACAACACCGGGGCTTCTCACGTTGATGGGGAAAAGAATTCCTGGTGGGGCCTATGTGAAACCGGAGGACAACGCGTGACCGCTTCCAAAGGGACCCCCCAGGGCCAGAACAAGAACCGTTTCCCGGAAGGGCACGGCGGAAACAGATTCCCGGAAGTGTGGGGGCGCGTTCCGCCGCGTCACAAGAACTTCACCGGCCGCGACGAACAGATCAGCGCGCTCCGTGCCGGACTGCTCAACCAGGTCACCGCCGTGGTCCCCCACCCCTCGGACCCGGTGGTCCCCCACACGCTCCAGGGGTACGGCGGGGTCGGGAAGACCCTCATGGCCGTGGAGTACGCCCACCGGTACCGGAGCGAGTACGACCTGGTCTGGTGGGTCATGGCCGACCAGCCCGGTCTTGTGGACTCCGCGCTGGCCCACCTCGCACCGCACCTGGGCCTGCCCGGACCGGGGGTGACCGGCGTCGAGGACGCCGCCGACGCGGTGCTGGAGGCCCTGCGCAAGGGCGAGCCGTACGCGCGCTGGCTGCTCATCTTCGACAACGCCGACGAGCCGGAGGAGCTCACCGAGGTCATCCCGCAGGGGCCCGGGCACGTCCTGATCACCACCCGCAACCACCGGTGGGAGGGCGTCGCGGAGACGGTGCCGGTCAACGTGTTCAGCGAGCACGAGAGCGTGGAGTTCCTCAAGAAGCGCATCCCGCGCGGGATCACCACCGAGGAGGCCGTCGAGCTGTCCGAGGCCCTGGGGTACCTCCCCCTGGCGCTGGAGCAGGCCGGAGCCCTCCAGTCCGAGACCGGCATGTCCACCCAGGAGTACCTGCGCCTGCTGTCCGAGCGCACCGGCCCGCTGCTGCGCGAGGGCAAGCCGCCGGAGTACCCCAAGCCGATGACCGCCGCGTGGCAGCTGTCCGTGGAGAAGCTCAAGGAGAACCTGCCTGAGGCGATGGAGCTGCTGCGCTGCTGCGCCTTCTTCGGCCCGGAGCCCATCCCCCGCGACCTCTTCTTCCCGGTGGACGAGGGCCCGATCCGCCCCGAGATGGCGGAGCTGATGGCCGACCCGATCCGGTTGAGCAAGGCCATCGGACAGCTGGGCCGCTACGCCCTGGTCCGGCTCGACCAGGCCAACCGCACCATCCAGGTGCACCGGCTGATCCAGGCGCTGCTGCGCGAGGAGCTGGACGAGGCCACCCAGGAGTCGATCCGGGTCGAGGTGTGGTCCCTCCTGAGCGCGGCGGCGCCGAACAGCTTCACGGACGCGTCGGCCCAGGCGCGCTACCTCGAACTGCTCTCCCACATGCGCCCGGCCGGGGTCGCGGAGTCGGACCGGCCCGAGGTGCGGCGCTTCGCGCTGAACATGCTGAACTTCCTCTACGTCTCCGGCAACTACGAGACCGCCAGCCGGTACGCCCGGAACTTCATCGAAAAGTGGACGGCCGACTCCGGCGAGGAGGACTCCTTCGTCCTGGAGGCCCAGGCCAAGTACGCCAACCGGCTCCGGGACCTGGGCAGGTACATCGCCTCGCACGACCTCAACCTGGCGATCCTCCCGAAGATGCGCCGCACGCTGGGCCACGCCCACCCGGAGACCCTCTCCGTGCTCTCCGGCCTGGGCGCGGACTACCGTGCCCGCGGCGACTTCTGGCAGGCCCGCGAACACGACGAGGAGGTGCTGCGCCAGTACCAGGAGGCCTTCGGCCCCAACAACACCGCCACTCTGCGCGCCCTGTACAACCTGGCCCTGGACCACGCCCTCACCAGTGACTTCGCTGGTGCGCAGAGCAAGCACGAGCGCGCCTACATGCTGTTCAAGCGCAGCGGACCGGCAGGGGGCTCACCGACGCTGCTGGCGTTCTGGTCCGGGCTGGCCCAGGTGGTGCGGCTGTCCGGTGACTACACCGAGGCCTGCGACCTGGGTGAGGACGCGCTCGCCTACGGCCGGGAGCAGCTGGGTGTGGAGGACCCCCGCACCCTGCGCGCCCAGGTGGACCTGGCGATCGCCCGGCGGCTCTCGGGTGAGCTGGACGAGGCGCTCGAACTCGGCCAGGACGCGCACTCGCGCTATCTGCGCCTGCGCGGGATCAACCACCCGGACACCCTGGCCGCGGCGATGTGCCTGGCCAACCTGTGGCGGATGACCGGCGAGCTGGCCGGGGCCCTGGAACTGGCCGAGGACACCGACATGCGCTACGCCCAGGCCTACGGGGCCGACCACCCGTACAAGCACGGCTGCACGAGCAACGTGGCGCTGCTGTACCGGCTGATGGGCGACCCGGCGCGCTCGCGTTCGATGAACGAGTCGGCGCTCAACGCGCTGGAGGCCAGGCTCGGCCGCAACCACCACTACACCCTGGCGGCCGCGACCAACCTGGCCAGCGACCTGGCCGCGCTGGGCGAGGCCAAGAACGCCACGCGGCTGGGGCGGGGCACGCTGCGCCGCTACCGGGCCCTGCTGGGCGAGGAGCACCCGAGCACGCTGGCCTGCGCCTCCAACCTGGTGCTGGACCTGCGCGCCGAGCACGAGACGGAGGACGCCGACGAGCTGGCCGAGCACACCTTCACCGGTTACCTGCGCTCCCTCGGCCGTGAGCACTCCTACACCGGTGCCGCTGGCGAGGGCCGCCGACTGGTCGCGGACTTCGACCCCCCGCTGCTCTGACCCCCCGTGGGCGGGTCGGTGTCCGTGCCCGGGCCGCCGCCCGGCTCAACCGTGGCGTGCGTACCAGCGCTCCCGGTGGGTGCGGGCGGCGGCCTCGGCGGCCTCCTCCGCCGGGGCGGGGACCGGTTCGGCCAGCCACGCCCGCAGGGTGCGGTCGGTGGCGGCCAGGAACCGCTTGCCCTCCGCGGTGAGCCTGCCCGAGTCGGCCAGGGCGCCGGCGGCGTCCGCCGTGGAGCGCCGCCAGTGCGCGAAGTCCGCGTGGGCCCGGGCGGCCTCCCGCCCGGTGACGGTGTGCCGGTGCCTGCGCCAGAACCCGGCCACTCCCAGGTGGGCGTACACCCCCTGGAACAGCCCCGAGGCGGGACGGGGGTCGGGACGCCAGGGCGCGTAGTAGCGGCTGCCGTCCTCGGGCAGGGTGAGGTCCACCAGGTCGAGCAGGGCGGTGAGCTTGGCGTGCTGCACCTCGTGGGCGAAGGTGAGGGCCAGCAGGGTCGGTCCGGGCGGGGTGGACAGCCCGAGGTTGCCGTAGGCGTGCCGGGCGGTGGCGCTGGTGTGGGCACGCCCGCCCGGTGAGGTGATGGGGGTCAGGGTGAGCACGGTGTCGGCGGTCTCGGCGGCCACCGTCCAGTGGTCGTCGACCAGCAGCCGCCAGGCCCCCTCCAGGGTGCGGCGCCAGTGGGCGAGTTCGGCGGCGCCGATCCGGTGGGCGACGAGGTCGGCTCCGGGCAGGCGGTCGGGGTCCAGGTCGTCCAGGAGCAGCGTGAGGCGTCGGCCCCGGTGCTCGGCGGACAGTCGGCGCAGGGCGTGCCAGCCGGGCGCGTCCTCGTGGGGGTCCTCGGGGACGACCACCTCCGGCCCGTGTCCGGTGCGCAGCGAGGCCCGGCCTCCGGTGGTCTCGAACAGGGCCCGTCCGCCGCCGGTGTCGACGACGGCCCGGCCCAGTGACGGCAGCGGGGCGGTGGGGCCGTCCAGGGGCACCTCCAGGCGGCCGTCGATCCGGCCGCGCAGGGCGGCGACGGCCGCGACCGACGCCAGTCCGGTCACCCGGGGCCGTTCGGGCCGGTGTCCGGCCAGGGCCAGCACCGTCCGCCGCGCCCACACCCCCACGGTGGGGTGGCGCAGGACCGTCGCGACCCGCTCGGGCGCGTGCTCCTGGGCGCGCGCCAGCAGGTCGTAGGCGTCCCGGGCGCGGTCGGCGTCGGGGTGCCGCGCCGCCCGCGCCGCGTCCACGACGCGGCGCAACAGCAGGAGGTGCTTGCCGAACTGGGCGGCGCGCAGGTGGGCCGTGGCCCCGTCTCCTCCGCCGCCGCGGGCCAGCGCCTCGAACACCGGTTCCGGAACCGGATCTGACATTCAGAGCCCTTTCCTGATGCGGGCCACGTCCGCGGCCACGGTCTGGTGGATGTGGGTGATCAGGTGGAACAGGTCCGCGCAGTACACGGACGGGTTGAGGAAGCCGCTGCCCTCGCGGTAGCGGTGCGGGTAGAGGCCGCCGCCGCAGACCCGGGACAGCGGGCAGTCGGCGCACGTGGCGCTGAGCGCGCGGGCCCCGATCTGGCGGGCGGCCACGGCGGGCAGGTAGAGGGCGTCGTCGAAGCTGTGGGTGAAGGTGTGCAGGGGTGTGCTCGCGGCGCCCTCGAAGGCGGACTTGAGGCTGTCGACCTGTTCGACGCTGCCGTCGGTCTCCACCACCACGAGTGCGGCGGGGGAGAGTCCGACGCTCTCCGTGCGCGAGGGGCTGCCCAGGACGAGTCGGATGATCTCGTTGAACATGCGGATGTTGGTCTCGCGCTCGGACGAGTGGTACCAGCGGTCGAACACGGACACGAGCCAGGCGCCGTAGCGCGGTTCGGTGGGCGACCAGCCGGGCGGCGGCTCGTCCCAGTTGCCGTGCGGCAGGAGGAAGTCGACGCTCGGCGGGTCGTACTCCAGCAGGTGCTCGAAGGTCGCGACCGGGTCCGACTCCAGGTCGATGGTGGTGAGCAGCCCCGCCAGCAGGCGGCCGTCGCGGTCGTTGAGCCGTTCGATGCCCGCGCGCACCTCGGCGTGGGTGCCCCGCCCGTTGGCGCGGGTGCGGTGGCGGTCGTGGTCGGCCTCGGCTCCGTCGATGCTCACCCCCACCCGGATGCCGAGTTCCTCGAACAGGTCGAGGAAGTGGGAGTCGATCAGCACGCCGTTGGTCTGCATGCGCAGCGCCACGTGGACGTCGGGCTCGCAGGCCTTGCGCAGGGACTGGACGGTGTGCCTCAGGTGGTCGAGGCCGACCAGGAGCGGTTCGCCGCCGTGGAGGACGACGTCCACCCGTTCGCGTCCGTGGGCGCGGGCGTGCTCCGCGATGCGTTCGGCGACCCGGTCCACGGTGGGCCGGGCCATGCGGCGGGGTTGTGACCGCCAGCTCTGGTCGGCCATCTCGTACATGTAGCAGTAGTCGCAGGCCAGATTGCAGCGGCTGTGGATCTTGAGGATGAACTCGCGAAAGGGCGTGGGCCGCCACCCCTGACCGAGGAGCTCGTCGACATCCATGCCATCGGGCCATTCAGGGCGTCTTTCCGGGTCGGTACTCCGTGCCACGCGGGCGACCTCCTGGGATGACGGAAAGTGCGTAACCCAGTTGGATTATCGCATTTGTCGTTCTGTGTACTCCCCGTGGGTATCCACAAACCTCGCGTGCGGACAGTCCACCCCCACCCCGCGGTACGGGCGCCCTGGCCCGGACCTCGCTCGCCCGGGGCAGACTCCCTCCCGCCGCCTCCGGCGATTCTTCCCGACCCACGGCCCCCAAACACCGCAGGCACTGAGAAAGTGACCGATTCCGGCCATCGAAACGGTGATTGGCCATTAGCGGAGAGAGCACGGTGAAACCCGCCGATACGAGCACCCGTTATGATTCCGCCGCTTTTAGCCGCCGTTTCTCCCCCCGCTTCACCACTCCCCCAGCAACCCCAGGGAAAAACGCCTCCATTTGGCACTCGGACACGGCGGCGAACGGGCTCGTTTTCGACGTTTTCCCATGCGGGAGCACCTGCCGGGGGTTACCCTGATGCAGTTCGGCCATCCGCATAACGTTCGGTGACCACCTCATGACTGAGAGACTCCTGACCGCCGTCTCCGCCTGCCTCGACTGGGCCAGCGCAGCCGATCCCCCGCCCTCGCTGGAGGAGAAGGACCTGGTCCTCCTCCTCAGCGTCCACCGCGACGCAGGGGCGCACGAGCCCGGCGACTGGACCGTCGACGACGTCCACGACGTCGCCACCCTCCTGTGCGACCGGAGCACCCTGCCGGACAGCCTCCGGGACAGCTGGCTGGCCTGGTGCGACCACCTGGTCTCCTCCGGAGGGCTGACGTCGGCGGAGAGTCCGCGCCGCCTGCGCGCCGCGATCGAGCGGATCGGGCTGACCCCGGGCCCCACCCGGATCTCCGGGCACGACCCCGTGGACGACGCCGCCACCCCGCTGCTGGCCCGGCTGGGTTGTGTGGAGGGCGCCGAACCGGCACCGCTGCTGCCCTACGTGCCGGGGTCCCGGGCCGGGCTGGACGCACGGGCCTCCGCCTGTCCGACCCTGCACCGGGCGGCCCTGCTGGCCGCCTGGGTGGCGCCGAGGAGACTGCTGCGCCCCGGCACGGACCACGACGACCTCTGCGCGCAGGAGACCGCCCGGGCCGCCCGTGACCTGGACAGCACTCCGGCCGAGGTGCGGTTCCTGTTCTCGGTGGCGCGCTCGGCGGCGCTGGTGCGCACGACCTACCTGCACGTCCTGCCCGGCCCGGCGGCGACCGCCTGGGCCGAGGAGCGGCCCGGCGCGGCCGCCGACGCGTGGGCGGACGCCCTGACCACCATGGCCGCGCTCCCCGGTCCCGCCCCGTTCCTGCTGCTGGCCGAACTCTTCCTGTCCGGGAGGGCGCGCGCCCCCGCCGAGCTGGTCGACTCCTGCGGTCCCGGTGCCCTGCCCGGCTCTGAGGAGCCCGAACAGTACGTCCGGCGGGCGCTCGGGGTCCTGGCCGACCTCGGCGCCGTGGAGAGGGTCGGTCCGGAGCGCTACCGGACCTCCGGGCTGGGCGACCACTGCGCGGCCCGGCACCTGGGGGAGTCCGGCGTACGGGTGCCGGTCGTACCGCCCGTGGGCGGACTGGACGCGACGGGGCTCCTGGAGCTGTTGGCGGGGGTCCGGCCGGTGGACGTGGAGGTCCTGCTGGACCGCTGGCTCGCGGACCGGCCGCCGAAGGAGGCCGCTCGTGACCTGGTGGACGCCGGTCTGCCCGCGGTCGACGACGACCCCGAGTCCTTCGTCCTCGCCGTGTCCGCCGACCCCTCGGCCGAGACCGTGCTGGCCCACCTCGGGGCCTGCCCTCTGGGGGACGCCGCCGCCCTGGCGCGGTAGGGAGCGGCGTCAGTCCTTGACCACCAGGTCGTAGGCGAGGAGGTCGACTCCCGGGACGGGGGTCCAGTCGCGTTCGGGCAGGCGGACGAAGCCGTGGGACGCGTACAGGCGCTGTGCCCCGGTCATCACCGTCCGGGTGCAGAGCACCAGACGGGACACCCCCTCCGCGCGCGCCCGGTCCACGAGCGCGCGTACGAGGGCGGCGCCCACCCCGATCCGCCGCGCGGAGGGGTCCACCGCGAGGGCGCGGACCTCGGCCTCGTCGGAACCCCGGGCGATCTCACAGCGCGGCCCCCAGGGGACGAACACGACCGTGCCCACCACGCGGCCCTCCGCCTCGGCCACCAGGACCTCGTCCCCGTCCTCCCATCCCAGGTCCCGCAGGGTGCGGGCGTACACGGGACTCGCGGCCAGGAGGCCCTCGTGGTCGTAGGCCAGGACACGGAGGGCGCCGACGGCCTCCCGTTCGGAGGGCAGCGCGGTTCGGATCAGCATGCGCGCATTCAACCAGCACGACGAGACCGTTCCCACGGGTTTCCCGACGTTCGTCCGCGGTTGTCCACAGGCCCTCAGCGAAGAACCCCGGATTCTCCGATGATGGACACGTGGCCGCGTCACCTTCGGTGGTGCGGGGGCGCGGCCACCCCGCCCCCGGGAGAGAAGCGAGGACGCCATGACCGTTTTCCCCTCCGTCGACGACGCCGTCCGTTCCTGCCTCGACTGGGCCCGCGGGTCCCGTCGTGTCGACCCGTGTTTCCTCACCCGGCTCCTCACCGTCCACGGCCATGTCCGATCCGACCCGGGGGACTGGGACCGCGACGACGTCACCCGGGTCATGCTCACCCTGTCCGCCGGCGGAGCCCTGCCCGAGGACTTCCGCGCCACCTGGCTCACCTGGTGTGACCATCTCGTGGAGCGGAACCTGCTGGGCCCGGAGGAGAGCCCCCGCGCCCTGCGCGCGGCGGTCGAGGACGTCCAGCCCCTCCCCCGGGACCAGGCCCCCTGGTCGGTGACCGAGGACGGCGCACCGTGGTGGGGGCGTCTCTGGGAGCCCGAGGACCTCCCCCGGGTGCACCTCGCCCCGGCCGCGCTCTCGGCCCCCGCCGCCCGGGCCTGCCCCGACCTGGAACGGGCGCTGCGCCTGGCCGCGTGGGCGGACGAGGGCCTGCCCCTCAGCACCGCCACCGAGGAGGAGGCGCTCACCGACCACACCGTGGCCGAGGCCTCGGCGCACCTGGGGCTGGCCCGGTCGGACGTGGCCCGGCTGTTCGAGGTCGCCCTGCGCGCCGGGTTCCTGCGGACCACCTACACCGAGGTCCGCCCCGGCGGGGGCACGCGGGACTGGGACGACGACACCCGGGTCGTCCTCGCCTGGGTCCGGGCCCTGCCCGCGATGCTGGCGGAGCACGGCGGGCTCGGTTCCCGGACACTCGGGGAGCTGTTCACCTCCGGAGGGGTGTGGACCGTCTCCGACCTGGTGGAGGCGCTCGCCCCGTGGCCCGCCCCGGGGCACTCCGTCCCGGGGCCGAGGGACGCGGCACCGTCCGGGGCGCGGCCGCCGACCCCCGAGGAAAGGGTCGCCGCGGCGGTGGGCGCCCTGGTCCGTGTCGGCGCGGTCGAGGCGCCGGGCGACGGCGGGCTGCGGATCAGCCCCCTGGGGGACCAGGCCATGGTCCATCGGTGGCGCCGCTGGGGGATCACCCTGCCCGGCTACCCGCCGACCACGTCCATGGACGCCCGGGAGCTGCTGCTCCAGCTCTGGGAGGGCCGACCGGTGGACGCCGAGGTCCTGGGGCGCGCCTGGCTGGCCGAGCGCGGGCCACGGAGCGGCGCCCGCGCACTCCTGGAGGTCTGCGCCGAGCTCGGTTCCTGGCGCCAGCGACTGGACGTCTTCCGGCTCTTCGACGGGATGGAGGAGGAACTGCGCGGGGTGTTCGAGGGCTACCGCGAACACCCCGTGCTGGGAGGGTGGGTCGCGCACGCCCGCAACGAGCCCGGCCGGGTGCGGTTGGAGCAGCTGGTGGTGGTCCTGCTGGACACCTACGCACTGCGTGTGGAGCTGGGCGCGCCGCTGCCCGCCGACGCCCCGGTCTGGCGCGACCCGGAGACGGTCACACGGCTGATGTGGCGCTCGGGCCATCCGGCGACCGACTGCGTGCTGACCGCCATCGCCCTCGGGGCCCTGGGCCCGGACGCCGCGAGGGCCGCCCGCCGCGCCCGGTTCAGCACGGTCGGAGCGGGCCCCTGACCAGCGACCGAAGCGTTCGGGGAGCGTCTGGTCCTGCTGACGGCCCCCGGGGCACTCGCCCGGCGCGAAGGTCAGGGGTGGTGAGGTGCGGAGTGGTCGGTGTCGTCGCTGAGGGCGGCCAGGCGCAGGGCCAGGGCCTGGGCTCGGACCAGATGGGAGAGGGACTCCTCCTGGTGCGGATGGGCCGCCCCGGCCTCGACGGTGCTGTCAGCGATCGCGTCGAGCTCGGCCGCGCTGCGGCGGTCCTGCTCCTCCAGTTCGGCGGCGTGGACCCTGCTGGCGTAGTCCTCCAGGGTGCGGACCCGTCGTTCCACGTCGGTGACGTCCGTCTGGAGCGCGGCACGCGCCCGACGGGCCGCCTCCCCGCTGCGTTGACCGGTCACGGGCGTGGTATCGATCCGTTGGCGGGTGCGGGACTGCCGGAGCAGGCTCTGGGCGACGCCCCACTCCACGTCGGTGAGCACGACACGGTTGCGCGCCTCGTCCAACAACAGACCACGCTGGTGCGGCGCCGAGTCGAGGACGGCGTCCACCGCCCGCTGGGCCCGGCCGAGCATCCAGCGGGCCGGGGCGTCCAACATGTCGCCGGTGACGAAGCGCCCCTGGAGCTCCTCGACCGCGTCAGGCGCCCTCTCCGCCTCCTCCCGGGCCCGGGAGGCGCGCCCGCGCAGGTGGGCGTGGACGGCGCCCGCCCCCGCGAGACCGGCGGCCACCGACAGGGGGCCGAACACCTCCGGGGCGAAGAGCAGTGTCAGGGACAGTACGCCCATCAGCGCGACCAGCAGGATCACCAGGGCTCCGGTGGACTCGACGCCGGAGCGCGGATCCGGATCGCGTGCCGCGACGCCGTGGTCGGCTCCCTCCCCACCGCTCTCCCGAGCCAGGGCCGCCACCAGACGGTCGCGATCGTCCCGGCTGAGCTCCGGGTGGACACTGACACCCCGGGGGTCGACGTGGTGCCCGGGTACGTCCGGGACCAGGGCCGAGCGCAGGTGCGTTCCGGCCAGGGTGAGGCACCATCCCGAGGTTCCCTCGTCGTACCCGGCCAGCCCGCCCGAGACCAGCGCGGACACCGTCGTGCCCGGCAGTCCGGGCTCCAGGGCGAACACGTCCGGACGGCCGTCCACGGGCCGGGCCCGTGCCACCGCGGTCGTCACCGCGGACGGGACCCCACTCCCCCGGCCCTCGTCGAGCCGTACACGCGGGGCGTCCCCGTCACCCAGTCCGGTCGTCACGTTCCACCGCTCCTCCACCTCGGTACGCCACCCTTCCTCACCGGGTACGGACTCCGCCCGCACCCGTCGACGCTGAGAAGCGGTCGGTGGGCGTCTGGTTCTGCGGGACGGGTCCCCGAGGCGGGGCGGGTGGGGGGGTCCTGGGTGCCGGAACGGTAGCCTCGGGACGCCGTACCGCCGTCGAAGGGTCACCTCATGAGTCGCAACGTGCTGGTCACCGGTGCCGCCAGGGGGATCGGGAGGGCGGTGGCGACCGCCTTCGCTGAGGGCGGTGACAGGGTCGCCGTGCACTACGGGTCGCGACGCGAGGAGGCCGAGGCCACCCTGGCGGGGCTGCCCGGGGAGGGGCACGTGCTGGTCGGGGCCGACCTGCGCGACACCGAGGCCGCGGCGGCACTGGTCGAGGAGGCGGTCGAGCTCCTGGGCGGTGTGGACGTGCTGGTCAACAACGCCGCCGTCAACCTCCCGCACCCGGTCGCGGACACCTCCTTCGAGGAGTGGCGGCGGGTCTGGCGCACCACCGTGGACGTCAACGTGTTCGGGGCCGCCGACCTCTCCTTCCTGGTCGCGCGGCACATGATCGACCGGGGCCACGGCGGGCACATCGTCAACGTCGGTTCACGCGGTGCCTTCAAGGGCGAGCCGGACCACCCCGCGTACGGCGCCAGCAAGGCCGCGCTGCACGCGCTCGGCCAGTCGCTCGCGGTCGCCCTGGCACCGCACGGCATCACGGTGGCCTCGGTGGCCCCCGGGTTCGTGGAGACCGAACGGGTCTCCTCGCGGCTCACGGACGGGGTCCGGGCGCAGAGCCCGTTCGGCCGGGTGGCCGCGCCGGAGGAGATCGCCTCGGCCGTGCGCTACCTGGCCTCACCCGAGGCGGTCTGGTCCTCGGGGACGGTCCTGGACGTCAACGGCGCCTCCCACCTGCGTTGAACCACGAATCCACGCTGTGGTTTCCGGAATTCCAGTGCGTGCAATCTCGGACAGGTCGTTAACGGAACCCGAGACCGGGTTTTTCTGCCAGCCTTCCCGGTTTGTCCCCCACCCGGGAACCCCTTTCGGCTGCGCTCTGCCCACGATGTCCTCGAAACCACTCCACAGCCCCCGCTCCCGCTGTAAAAGTGAGAGAAACTCAGAGCAAGGAGAAGTCGGGGGCACAGATGTCATCCCACCATCCGGAGGCGCCGTCACGGCGCCGGTTCGCGGCCCGTCCGGTGTCCCTCATCCCCACCGAGGCGCTCGCCCACAGAGCCCTGTCCAGCCCCCTGTTGCGCTCCGCCGTCGACCTCGCCCGCTGGTGCGGGCCGGTCACCCCCGTGGACGTGGACGGCATGCCGGACCCGGACGACGTGCGTGCGGCGGTCGAGAGGTTCGGGCTGTGGCCGCGCGCCCTGGGCCGGGACCCGGAGCGGCGCGCGGCCTGGGCCGAGGGGATCACCTCGGCGACCCAGGCCGAGGAGTTCCTGGAGGCCTGGCGCACCGCCCAGCACCTGGGCATGATCGAGTGTGAGACCGGCCAGGCCCGCCCCACCCCGGAACTGGAGCGCTGGCTCGCCTCCCCCGGCAGGGTGCTGCGGTGGTGGACCCTGGCCTTCCACTCGTGCGTCGAACAGGCCCTGCGCGGCATCGCCGGGCTCGAACCCCACACCACGCTGGCGCGCCTGTACGAGTCCCCCAACGGCGCGCGCGTGCCCCTGCGCCTGGTCACCCAGGAGCTCCTGCCCGCCCGTGAGGCCCACTACCTTCCGGCCCGCTGCCCCGCCTGGAACACGGTCCGGCTGACCCGGGCGCTGTGGCGGCTCAGCGACACCGGAGCGATCTCCCTGGGATGGCACGTCCCCCGCTCCGAAGGCGCCGGAGCGCACGCACCCCGCGCGGCGCCGTCCTGGGTGCAGCTCACCGACCTCGGCCGGTTCGGGATCCGACAGATCCTCCTGGCCGAGGAGCAGTCCGCTCCCCTGACCGAGGAGTTCATCCGACTCGACGCGGACGAGTTCCTGGACGCCCTGGCCGACTTCTCCCCCGACGGCCAGCTCGTCGCCCTCACCGCGTGGCTGGATGCCCGCACCCCCGAACAGGCGCTACGGGAGATCGTCGCCGTCTCCTCCGGGCCCGGGCTGGCCCTGCGCCGGTGGAACGCCACCATGGCGCTGGGCACCATCAGCTCTCGGGTGGAGCCCCAGCTGTACGCCCTACTCCGCAGCGACGACCCGACCCTGGCCGGTCTGGCCTCGGTGGTCCTGCTCGCCTCACGCATGCTCTCCGAGCCGGAGCGGGCGAGGCTGACCGCCCAGTTCGGCCACTGGACCGCCATCGACATGTTCGCGGCGGCCACCTGTCTGGGCGAGACCGGACTGAAGTCGTTCCTGGTCTCCGAGGCGGCCGAGGGCATCGACCGCTTCCTGCTCAACGACGTCGCCCGGCTCTGGCGGCCCGAGCACCCGGACACGCGTTCGGTCCTGCGGCTGCTGGGGCAGCACCACCCGGACCCGTCGATCGCGGCCAGGGCGCGGGCCGCCTCGGCCCACGCGCCGCCCCGGACCGAGGGACCCTGATCCGGTCCTACGGGACCGGGACCCGCTCCTGGCCCTGTTCCGCCCGCTGCTCCTCCTTGCGGCGCCTGCGCCGCAGCACGACCAGGCCGAAGAAGAGCGAGGCGACCATCGTCGCGGCCATGATGGCCAGGAATCCCCAGGGTCCCACCAGCGGACTGACGATCAGCGGGATCGCGGCCGCGGTGACCAGACCGCCGCCGAAGAACGGCTCGAACACCAGCTGCTTGTAACCGAACGCCGGGTAGGCGGGCGTCCTCGCCTCGGGGTCGACCACGCGCATGAGCACCATGCCGGTGGCGGTGACGCCCAGGGACTGGCCGAACTCACCGATGCCGCGCTCGAACCAGTAGTTCGGCATGATCCTCGGCGCGAGGAACAGGAAGGCGAACAGGCACCAGAGGACACCCGCGACGGACAGGATCGCGAACGCGGCGATGTTGTCGGCGATGGCCTGGAGCGACAGGGTGGCCATGGCGGCGATGACCAGCACGTCCAGCGACAGGCCCTGGATGCGCTCCACGGACTGCTCGTCCACGATGTCGTTGCGGTCGAACCGGTCGATGAACAGCTGCACGATGATGCCGCCGATCATCGCCAGCGGGAACAGCGGCACGTAGGCCATGATCTCGATGCTGTCGGCCCACACGGCCTGCTCGACCCACTGGAGGGCGGACAGGATGAGCTGGCCGATGATCACCGCGAGGGCCACCAGGCCGAAGTGCAGGGTCAGCGGGTCCATGGACGAGGGGTGGACCGTCATCATCGAACCGGGGGTGCGCTTCTCGCGCTCGACCAGGCCGGCCTGCTCGCGGTCGGTCCCCTTGCTGTCGGAGCTGATCACGCTGGTCTTGCCGCGGCGGGCACCCCAGTTGATCAGGATGATGCCGATGATGACGCCGGAGAGCAGTCCCACGGTGGCCATGCCCAGCGCCAGGTCCTGGCCCTCGGCCCAGCCGACCTGCTGGAAGGTGTCGCCCAGGCCCGCCGCGGTGCCGTGCCCGCCGAGGAAGCCGATCTCGATCAGCGCGCCCGAGATCACCGGGACGCCGAAGAACGGAGCCAGGACCAGCAGGGCGAGCAGCAGACCGATGACGTACTGACCGCTGGCCACGGTGATGCCGAAGGACAGGTTCGGTCCGGCCAGGTCGATCGCCTCACGCATCTTCGGCATGCGTTTGCCCAGGAAGAGACTGGCGAAGACCACCGAGATGAGCAGACCCGGCAGCGAGGACCACACGGACATGATGTCGACGCCGAAGAGACCGCCCTCGGCCGCGCGCTCCGCGAACCCGACGGCGATGCCCTGGTCGGCCAGCAGCCCCATGGCCCGGCCGAAGAGGTCGGGGCCGAGCAGCAGCGCGATACCGCCGCCGATGATCGAGCTCGGCAGGTACAGCTTCTGGGTCAGCTTCCACCGGACGCGGACGAGCTTGGAGAGCAGAAGCAGCACCCCCAGAAGGAGCAGTGCCAGACCTACGGTGTTAGGGGACATATCTACCTCTCAGTACGGTCCCGTGGGGCGTGCGGGGGCACAACAGACGTGCCTCAGAGCGCACGGAACCCGTAAGAGGGCACACGGACGCACGGGGGCTGTGGCTGGGTGGTGGATCGCGAACGAAAGTGACCCGAATTACGCGAACGCAGAGGGAATCCTACACACGGTCACGAAGGCTCCGAGACAGCCCTCAACCAGCTGGACCAGCACTGTTACCCGGCAGTAATCTTCGACCTGGAACGCTCCATTCCCTACAGGAAACGGGGGGAACTCGGAAAACACCGTGGTTGGCCCGTTCACGCACCGTCAACCTCCCGTCCACCCCACGCCGGGGCCGCCGCGCCCTACCCGATGCGCACGGACTCCACACACGGTCACCACCCGTGATCTCGGTGAGGATGATCATGCTCCCTCCGTGCCCGCGTCCCTTCCGTACCACCCCGCCCCGAAGAGCTCCCGGGCCGCCTCGCGCAACTCCCGGTGCCGCCTCTCCTCCGGTCCGACCAGACCACACCCTCCCGTATCCGCAGGTCCGAACCCTGACGGACCTCCCCCCAGCCCCTGGCGGACCGCCGCCACCGTCCCCGGACCCCCGTGCGGCCAGGCCTCCCACCGGCCCCGGCAGTGCCGGGACAGCGCCCGGCCCACCTCGGTGGTCGCACCGCCGAAGACCGCCCCCAGCACCTCCGCCTCACGCAGCGCACGCAGCACCCGGCCCGCCGTGTCGGGTACGGCCTCCACCGACGGCTGGTGCCAGGTGACCGCCGAGACCAGCCACCGCGCCCCCGTACGGGGTTCCCGCCCCTCGGCCCGTTCGGCCAGCAGCCGCTCGCCCACCACCCCGGTGCTGGTCCCCCAGGGGAGGTCGTTGAGCGCGCAGGCCAGGGCCCAGCGCGTCCGGGCCCGACCGGACCGCACCCGGGAGAGGGCCGCGCCCTCCGGCGTCGGCCACCACAGCGCGGCGTCCTCCGTTCCCGCCCAGGCCTCCGCCAGCGCGGCGAGTCGGGTCTCCGTGTCGAGGCCCCGCCAGGCCCCCGCCTGATCGGACGGCACGACCCGGCCCAGGTGAACGGTGAGGAGTCCCAGGACCGCACCGGACTCCAACCAGAGCCTGGCCAGGTCCTCGTCGCCTCCGGCGATCCGGGTGAGGCGCCGTCTCTCCTGCTTCATGAGCAGGCCGTCCCCGCGCAGCCTGGGCGGGCGATCGGTGACCGCGTCCAGGAGCCGCGCGTCCGCGCCCGCCAGGGTCGCGAGGGCGCGTCGTGCGCCCTCGGCCACGTCGGTGGCGCCACCGGGCGTCACCTGGTCCACCGGAACCCCCACCACCGGCTGCGGCGCGGGCTCGAACGGCCAGGGGTGGGCGCCCCGGACCGCCACCGCCACCTCCTTCGGCATCACGAGCCCGTCACCGGGGTGGTCCGGGGGCAGCAGCAGACCGTGCTCGAACATCCAGTCCAGGTCGGGGTCGCCGGTCCCCTCCGCCGGGACGTGGAGCGGCTCTCCCCCGGGCCTGGTGAGGAAGGCCCGCGCCTCCGTCCCGAGGAAGGCGTGGCCGAGCAGAAGGTGGGCGACGTCGTGCCGCGCGGCGCGGCAGAGCTCCAGCACGCGTTCCGGTGCGCCCAGGACCGCCTCGATCCCGCCGGTCAGGGTGCCCCGGCCCTCGGTGGGGTCCAGGCCCAGGGTCAGGGCGATCCGGCGGACCCCGGCCAGGTCGAGCTCGCCCAGTCCGGCCCGGACCGGGGGCGGCACACGCGGCAGGCCGAACTGCTCGAAGGCGTCGTCGGGGAGGTGGTAGCCGCCCCGGCCGTCCGGCCACAGCAGCGCCAGGCCCACGAGGTCGGTGACGGTCTCCTCCGCGCGGACCCGTGCCAGGCCGGGGCGGTCGGCGTCCACCCTCGCCAGCAGCGTCTCGTGGTCCACCGGGCCCGGCACACTCTCCCGGGCCGACCCCCCGCCTCCCGGGGAGGCGCCCAGGCGTTCGCGGTCCTCCACCGCGCCGACCGCCGCGTAGAGCACCTGGTGGTGGGCGAGTGTCAGCCGCTCGAAGGCCCGCGGGCGGTAGGCCAGGATCGGTAGCAGGTGGAGGAGGGTCTGCGGAGTGGCCCGGGCGTACCGCACCACCCCCTCCGCCAGGGTGGCGAGGAGGTCCGCGACCCGTTCGTCGGTCATCGATCGGACATGCGACTCCAGCGCCGCGCGACGGTCCATCCCCCCAGCCTAGACATCCCGTGTCCTCGACACCGGACCCGAACGCCGTTCTGTGGACGACCGGCTCCCGGGTTCGTACCGATCTGCGCGAAACCGCCCCGCCGCCCCTCGCCGGGGCGGTACAAGAGGGGTTCACGAAGACCTGCGGAACACTCCCCCCGGACCAAGGTTCGCAGACGAACACCCGAAGAGAAACCGGGAGCGGACATGCCCTCTCATGACCCGTCGAACCCGGAGCACCCACCCCTCGCCGCAAGGCCCGTGTCACTGCTCCCCTACGACGCACTCGCCCGATTGGCGCTGGACTCCCCACTGCTGTGCGACGCCCTCAGCCTGGCCCGGTGGAGCGCCCCGGGCACCCCGGTGACACGGCACGGAGTGCCCGGCATCGACGACGCCCGGACCGCCATCACCCGGTTCGCGCTCTGGCCGCCCGACCTCCCCAGCCTCGTCACCGAACGCGCCACCTGGCTGGGCGGCCTCCACTCGGTGGCCGAGGTCGCCCACTTCGTCGTCCCCTGGTCCGCCGCCCTGCGCCTCGGTCTGGTGGAGATCGACGACGCGCGGGCCCGCCCCGCCCCGGGGCTCGAACACCGGGTCCGCGACCCCGAACAGGTCCTGGGCTGGTGGTTCCAGGAGTTCGAGCACACCATCGAGCACGCCCGGGGCGACCTCGCGCCCACGGACCCGCCCGTCCCCGGCACCACCGGCCCCGACCTGCTCCCCGGAGTGCTGCGCCACCTCTACGAGGCCCCGGACGGCGCTCGCCCGGACCTGGACACGCTGGCACGCGAGGCGCTGCTGTCCCCGGCGCCGCCCCCGTCCAGAGCCACCGACCTGTTGTTGCACGTCCTGTGGCAGCTCTCCGACACCGGGGCGGTCGCCCTGGACCACCGCCCCACCCACGCCTCGGGGCCGGACGGCCACGGTCACTGCACCGTCGAACTGACCGCGCTGGGGCGTTACGGGGTCCGTCGGCTCCTGCTGGAGGTGGGCATCCACGCCCCGCTGGTGGACACCCTCGCGGAGGCCGGCGCGGCGCGCTTCCTCGACGCGCTCTCCGTGCTGCCGGTCGAGGAGCGGCTGGCCGAGGCGGGGCCGTGGGTGGACCGGCGCGGCCCCGCCGAGGCGCTGCGGCAGATCAGCGAGGTCGTCTCCGGCCCCGGTGTGGCCCTGCGCCGCTGGGTGGGCACCCAGGTCCTCAACACCACCAGTTCCGACCTGGAGCCCGAGCTGCGTTCCCTGCTGTACTCACCGCGCCCCGCCGTGGCGAGCATGGCGGCGGTGGTACTGCTCTCCTCGGGGATGCTCACCCAGCGCGGTATCGACCGGCTCCTGGGTGAGCACGGGCCGTGGGTGGTGATCGACGTGATCGCGGCGGCGATGACCCCCGACAACGCGGACCTCCCGGAGTTCCTTTCCGCACGGGGCGCCCCGGACGTGGAGCGGACCGTGCTGGAGGACCCCGATCCGGTCCGGCTGCGGGCCCACCCGGACACCCTCCCCGTCCTGGACGCGCTGGCCCGTCACCACCCCGACCCGGACACCGCCGCCCGGGCGGGCGACCTGGCCCGGCGCCTGCGCGACCAGCGCTGACCGCCGGGCCCCACCTCAGCCCTGACGCACCAGAGAGTCGATGAGCGGCGCGAACTCCTCGTCGGAGGTGTGCAGGGTCACCGACCTGCTCTCGTGGTCGAGGTCCATCCCGACCGGACGCAGGTCGAGCGGATCTCCCTGTGCGCGGCCCCGTGACCCCGGGTGCCACCAGTACAGCTGCGGGCTGATCGGCTTCTCCGCGTCGTCGACGAACCGCTGGGCGAGCTGCCCCAGGTGGTCCATCCCCGCGATCGGGTGCCCTTGGCCGAGCGGGTGGGCGAGGATCACCTCGGGTACGGGGAACGCCACCAGGAGGCCGTGCGGCGCCTCACCCACGAACCGGTCCAACGCGTGCGCCTGGGCCGCCACGTAGGGGTGCCGGGCGCCGAGGTGCACGATCCGCGCCCCGCTCAGCTCGTGTTCGCTCACCTCCACGGGCTCCTCCAGAGCACTGGCGACCGCCTCGGTGAAGACCTCTCCCTCGTGGCGCCCGGACTCCTCGTGGGTCACGCGCGACAGCGGCTGGAGTGACTCCGGACTGTCGATGACCACCGTCTGCCACAGACCCGGCGCGATCTCCCGCGCCACCAACTGCTCCAGCACCCCCTCGGGAAAGGCGGTGGCGTGGTAGAGCCGAACCCGCAGTCGGCCCGAGGACGGGGAGCTGACCGCCTCGTTGTTCCGTGCGGCCTGGGCGAACTGTTCGACAGCGGCGCGGGCGAACGCGGAGGCGTGCTGGTCGATCTGCTCGGGGGTGGAGCCCTCCACTCCGGAGCGGAACGATCCGATGTCGGTGCTGATGCTCGGCCCGTCGGGGAGCTGGACGACCAGGGTGTTCAGTCCCTGGAAGGAGGACTGCGCCCCGACCTCCCGGAAGGCGTCCCGGAGCGCGGCCACCACCACGCCGCCCTCGGCGGTCAGAGCACCCAGGAAGCCCTGATCGCGGGCGCTGTCCACCAGGTGCTCCACGACCCTGGCGGCGATCCGCGGCCGGGCCTCGGCGGAGCTGACCGCCGCACGTTCGAAGGTCTCGCGCAGGTCGCTGTCCTGGAGCGGGCCGATCCCGGGCACGTCCAGGCTCGTGCTGGTGGGCGGCGCGTACCGCCCTGTCAGCCCCGCCTCCGCGTAGGCGGCGACGAGGTCGGTGCCGAAGTCCGCGTACAGCCGGTCGAGCTCCTCCGGTCGGGTCCGCTCCAGCTGCGCGGCCCACCACCGCGGGAGCGTCTCCTCACCGCGCGGGTAGCGGCGCAGTTCCTGGAGGTAGGCCACGGGCGCGACGTCGGCGGGGATGTCGAGTTCGGTGTCGTGGTTGTACTCGGCCCGGAACCTCCCCGGGGCCTCCAGCGAGACGGTCATGGAGAGCCAGGTGCCCTTCCCCTCCTGGTGGAGGAGGTCCTTCAGGGCCAGGGCTCCCTCCCTTGCCTCGGTGGGAGCGGGGAGTTCCAGGACCGTGCCGTCGGCGGAGGTCGCGGTCACGTCCTCGTGGGGGTATCCCCCCACCTGCCAGAACTCGTACGTGGCGGTCCGCCAGTCCTCCGGCATGATCGCGGCCAGGCTTCGGGCGACGGACTCGAGTGTGCGGGCCTGGCGCTCCGGGTCGGGGGCGCCGGTGGCTTCGGGGGTGTGGGACGACATGTCGGGCTCCGCTCGGTCGGGAGGTGTGCGCGGTTCCTTCCTACCGTCTCGCACCGACGCCCCGTGTCCGCCCGGTCACGGGCCCGGAACACGGGCCCTACAGGGCGTCGACGTAGACCCACGCGCCCCCGTGGCGCAGGAACCGGCTCCGCTCGTGCAGCCGCGCGGTCTGTCCGCCCTCCCGGTAGTGGGCGCGGAACTCGACCGTCCCCTCGTTGTGGAAGGGGGTGCCCTCCCCGGTGGAGAGGATCTCCAGCCGGACCCACTCGGTGGCCGGATCCAGTCCGACGTCGGCCGGGCGGGTGTCCGGGTGCCAGGATCGGAGCAGGTAGGCCTCGTCACCGACGGCGAAGGCGCTGTACCGCGAGCGCATCAGGTCCTCGGCGGTGGCCGCCGCGGTGGAACCGTCGTGCAGTCTTCCGCAGCACTGGCCGTACGTCCTCGTCCTGCCGCAGGGACAGGGGCGGTCGGCGGTCGGGGACGGCTGGTGACGTGGGGCGCGCTTCGACATCCCTCCATTGTGGCGGCTGTCCGGGACCTGCGCGGACCCGGCGGCGGGCGTCCGCGCCGGGAGAGGGTCCGACACGGGCGACCGGCCGGGCGGGGGCGTGTGTCCGACGAACACTCCCTACGGCCCGGGGTGGTTGGGGTGGCGAGGGTCGGGGGGCGGGAGCGAGCGGGGCGGGGGTCCGTCATCGGGAGCGGGGCGTGGACGAGGGATCGGGAGTACGTTTCCTGTTCGCGCTTCGATGTCCATCCACGGGAACCGTACCCAGAACACCGGTGCGCATAAAACCCGAAATCACCTTTTCCTCGCGCCCGATCCTTTTCCGGTGATCAATCCGACGGATCCCAGGAACGGTTCCAGGAGGTCAGCACGGGGCGCCCGTGTTCCGTTCCGAGTGTGCTGACCGAACCGGTGTCGAGTCGGAACAGCGCTCCGCCCGAAGGCGGCAGTCCCAACCTCCTGGCGGTGAGTACGCGCAGGAGGTGACTGTGGGCCACCAGGGCCACGTCGCCCCGTTCCAACGCGGCGGAGAGGTCGTCGAGCACGCGGTCGGCCCGCGCCCCCACCTGTTCCGGGTTCTCTCCGGGGAACCCCACGGCGCCCGAGGGCACCCCGTCGGTCCACAGGTTCCAGTCGGGCCGCTCCCGGTGGATCTCGCGGGTGGTGATCCCCTCGTAGGCCCCGTAGTCCCACTCCACGAGATCGGAGTGGGTCTCGGCGCCGCCGAGTCCGGCGAGTTCGGCGGTGCGCACGGCCCGGCCGAGGGGGCTCGTGAGCACGAGCGCGAACCGCCGGTCCGCCAGCATCGGACGCACCGACCGCGCCTGCCGCTCGCCCTCCTCGGTCAGTGGCAGGTCGGTGCGGCCGGTGTGCCGACCCACCCTGCTCCACTCGGTCTGTCCGTGCCTGACCAACACCAGTGCGCCCATCCGGGCTTCCTGCCCGGTACACGGTCAGCGCATTCTCCCGCACACGAAAAGCCTCGGCGGACCGGTTCCAGGAAAGCATCATAAACCCGAACAAAGAATGACCTCTCCTTCCCAAAGGGGCGGTCACCTGGCGCGAAGATAGGATTCGAGTCGATTCACCAGCACGAACGCAGGCCACCCCCAGGAGGAAAAGAGAAATGCCCACCGTTGACTGGAATCGCCGGACCTGGGGCGGCACGCACTCGTGGGAGCGGGACGGAGACGAATGGGCCCACATGGCGGCGTACTGCGGCCAGCCCTACGAGGAGTGGAAGGCCGGACTGGTCGAAGAACTGCTCGTCCCGGGGGCGTCCCGGGGCACCGCCCTGGAGGTCGGCCCGGGACACGGCCGCTGGACCGAGCACCTCCTGGAGCGGTCCTCCGGTGTCTGGATCGTGGACGTCAACGAGAGCTGTCTGGACCGTTGCCGTGAGCGGTTCGCCGACCGCGACGGCCTGAACGTCCACCACACCCCCGGGTACTCGATGGAGCCGGTTCCGGACGCGTCCGTGGCGTTCGTGTGGTCCTTCGACGTCTTCGTCCACCTGGAGCCGGACGTGATCGTCGGCTATCTCGGGGAGGCCGCCCGGGTCATGGAACCGGGGGCGACCGCGGTGATCCACCACGCGGGCAAGCCCGACTGGTCTCTGCGGCTGGCCCCGGTGAACCGCCGCGCGGGCCGCCCCGGCAGGATCGCCCAACGGTGGCTGAGCCAGCGCCGGTGGCGCGACGACGGCAACCGCTCGGACGTCTCACCCGAGGCCTTCGCCCGCTGGGCCCGGGAGGCGGGGCTGGAGGTCACCGGACAGCGCACCTCGTGGGGCCCGGACGGCCGGTACACCGTCGACAAGTACCGAGACTGCGTCACCGAACTCCGCAAGCCCTCCTAGAACACGGGGCCCCGGCCACTGTCCTCCAGCGGCCGGGGCCCCGTCACAGCGGCGGCGGTCAGGCCGCGGCGTCGGCCGCGCGCCTGGCGACGCGCTCCGCGCGCAGTTCGCGGGCCTCGTCGGGGTCCAGAACGGGGGCGGCGGTGAGCAGCTGCCTGGTGTAGTCGCTCTGCGGGTTCTCGTAGACGGAGTCGCTGTCACCCATCTCGACGATCTCGCCCTTGCGCATGACCGCGACGCGGTCGCTGACCTGGCGCACGACGGCCAGGTCGTGGGCGACGAAGATGTAGGTGAGGCCGAAGTCGTCCTGGAGTTCCGAGAGCAGGCGCAGCACCTGGTCCTGGGTGGACACGTCCAGCGCCGAGACCGGCTCGTCGCAGATGATGAGCTTGGGCTTGAGGATCAGCGCCCGCGCGATGGCGATGCGCTGGCGCTGGCCGCCGGAGAACGCGTGCGGGAACCGGTTGTAGTGGTTGGGCTCCAGGCCCACCCGCTCCAGCAGCTCCTGGACCTGGGAACGGATCTTCCTGCCGTCCCGCTCTCCCTGGACCCGCAGCGCGGTACCGATGCTCTCACCGATGGTCAGACGCGGGTTCAGCGAGGAGTAGGGGTTCTGGAACACCATCTGCACGTCACGGCGGAGCGGACGCAGTCCCCGCTCGGACATGTGCGTGATGTCCCGGCCCTCGAACTCCACCGTGCCCTCGGTGGGCTCCAGCAGCCGCATGACCATCCTGGAGAGCGTGCTCTTACCCGACCCGGACTCCCCCACCACGCCGAGGGTCTCACCCTTGTACAGGTCGAAACTGACGCCCTTGACCGCCCAGAAGTCGGTCGCCTTGCCCCACATGCCACCGCGCACCTTGAAGCGCTGGGCCACGTCCTGCACCCGGAGCAGCGGCTCGCCCTCGGTCGAGGCCGGGACGAAGGCCTCGAAGCCACCCGGTTCGGTGACGGTGCCCTCGCGCTTCTCCCGCTCCACGCGGTCGGCGCGGTCCTGGGCGCGGCGCTCGGCCCGCGACATCTCCACCCGCGGCACGGCGGCCAGCAGCGCCTGCGTGTAGGGGTGCTCGGGGGCCGACAGCACCCGGCGCACGTCACCGCGCTCCACGGCCTGGCCGTGCCGCATGACCACCACCTCGTCCACGGAACCGGCGACGACGGCGAGGTCGTGGGAGACCAGGATCAGCGCCATGTTGAGGTCGCGGCGCAGCTCGTCCAGCAGGTCGAGGATGCGCGCCTGCACGGTGACGTCCAACGCGGTGGTCGGCTCGTCCGCGAGCAGCACCTTCGGGTCGCACATCAGACCCATCGCGATGACCACGCGCTGGCGCATACCGCCGGAGAACTCGTGCGGGTAGGAGTTGATCCGCTTGGCGGGCTCGGGGATACCGACCCGCTCCAGCGCCTCCACCGCGCGCTGCCGCGCGGCCGCCTTGCCCGCCTTGGGGTGGTGCACCAGGTAGGCCTCGACCAGCTGGTTGCCGATCGTGTACTGCGGGTGCAGCGACTGCATCGGGTCCTGGAAGACCATCGCGATGTCGTTGCCGCGCATGGAGCGCAGCTTCTTGTCGCTCGCGGTCACCACGTCCTGCCCGGCCACCTCGATGGCCCCGGTGATCCGGGCGCGGCTGCCCCGGTGCAGGCCCATCAGCGCCAGCGAGGTCACGCTCTTGCCGGAACCCGACTCACCCACGATGCCCAGCGCGCCACCGGCGGGCACCTCGAAGGAGAGCCCCTTCACCGCGTGGACGTCGCCGTCCATCGTCGGGAAGGTCACCCGCAGGTCATCCACGCGCACGACTGCGTCAGAGGCAGCCGATGCCGGTCCGGTCGAGGCCATGTCACATTTCCTTCAGTAGAGCTGGTCTGGAGTCAGCGCTCGGCGCGCTGGGGCGTGTGCGGCGCGCCCTACCCGGCGATGCGCACCCGGGGGTCGACGACCGGGTAGAGGAGGTCGACGATCAGGTTGCAGACGACGATGAACACCGCGCCCATGAGCGTGACGCCCAGGACGACGGGCAGGTCCTTGGCCACGATCGAGGTGATCGCGTAGGCACCCACACCGTTGAGGGAGAACACCGTCTCGGTGAGGATCGCGCCGCCCAGGACCATGCCGATGTCCAGACCCAGGATGGTGACGATGGGAGTCAGGGTGGGACGCAGGGCGTGCTTGAAGATCACCTTGCGCTCGCTCAGGCCCTTGGCCCGGGCGGTGCGGATGTAGTCCTCGTTGAGGGTCTCCAGCATGCCCGCGCGCGTCTGCCGCGCGTACTGGGCGGCGTGCAGGAACGCCAGCGTCACCCAGGGAAGGAACATGACCTGGAACCAGGCCACCGGGTTCTCGGTGAACGGCACGTAGCGCGAGACCGGGAACAGGCCCCACTCGTGCACCAGGAAGGCGAGGGCGAGCAGACCGGTGAAGTAGATGGGCAGGGAGACGCCGATGAGGGCGACGCCCATGGCCAGGCGGTCGAAGATGCTGCCCTTCTTGACAGCGGAGAGCACACCGACGGCCACACCGCCGACGACCCAGATCACCGCGGCACCGAGGCCGAGGGACAGGGTGACGGGGAGCCGGTCCAGGAGCTGCGGCAGCACCGGCGAGTTCGTGGTGAAGGAGTAGCCGAGGCACGGGGCCGCGCACTCGACCGTCTCACGGCCGAAGGTGAACTCCTGGCCGAACAGCAGCGTGCGGATGAAGTCGATGAACTGGACCGCGACGGGCTGGTCGAGGCCAAGGCGCTCCACGGTGGCGTCGAGCGCCTCCGGAGTGGGCGCCTTGCCCACGTACATCGCCGCCATGCCGTGCGGGGTGACGCCCGCCCACCTGGGGAGGACGTAGAAGATCCAGAAGGTCACCGCCGTGACGACGGCGAGAAGCAAGAGACCCGCACCAAGGCGGCGGAGAACATAATTCAGCATCGCGGTCGGCGGCGGGGACACCCGAGGGATCGCCTCGGGCTCCCCGCCGCTTTCACCTGCCTTCTCGTACTAGTTCAGGCTGGTAGTTCGGGACCTAGCCCCGGTCGACGCCCAGCGCCATGAAGTCGTACATCATGTACGCGGGGTGGTAGTAGGCGTTGGTCAGCTCGTCGGAGCGGTAGATCAGCGTCTTGTCGAAGACCACCGGCAGAATGGCGGCGTTCTCCATCACGAGGGTGTCGATCTTGGAGTAGAGCTCGGCGCGCTCCTCCGGGTCCTCGGTCTTGAGGGCGTCGTCCCAGAGACCGTTGATCTCGGGGTCGTCGAGCTCGGAGGTGTTGAAGTTACCGGTCTCCATGATCGCGTCGCCGTGCGTGATCTTGGAGGCGAAGCCGTAGCCGCTCGGCCAGTCCGGGCCCCAGCCCGAGACGCTCAGGCCGATGTTGTTCTCACGGACGTAGTCCTGCGAACCGGCGTACTGACCGAAGAAGTCCCCGGACGGGAACGACTTGATCTCGACGTCGATGCCGACGCGGGAGAGCGACTGCTGGAGCGCCTCGGCGGTCTGGACGTCCTTCTCGCGCTCGGTGCGGACCGCGATGTTGGTCTTGAAGCCGTCCGACTCGCCGCACTCGTCGAGCTTCTCCTGGGCCTTGTCCAGGTCACCCTTGTGGTCCTCGGACGGGTACAGGTCCGACTCGACGTCGGAGCCCGGGATGGCCGGGGGGAGCAGGCTGGTGGCGCGGTCGCCACCGGTCGCGCCGCCCCAGGCGCGCCACATGCTGTCGCGGTCGGCGGCGTACATGATCGCCTGGCGGCAGGCCACGTCCTCGATGATCGGGAGGTGGATGTTCACGTAGCGCAGGGCGCCGGAGTACGGGTTGTCCAGGTTGCCCTGGGCGGCCTCGTCGTCGAGCAGGCGGGCGTTCATCGCCGGGCCCACGCCGGTGCCGGCGAGGTCCACGTCGAGCTCACCGCTGAGCAGGCGCTCGTCGATCTCGTCCTGGGAGACGCCGATCTCGACCTCGATGCGGTCGGGCAGGGCCTGACGGACGGGGTCGGTGTCGCCGTCCCAGTGCTCGTTGCGCTCCAGGTTGAGCTTGACGCCGGGCTCGTACTGGCCGTCGAACTTGTACGGACCGGAGGAGACGACCTTCTCCTGGTACAGGGCCTCGCGGTCGGCCTCGATCGGCACCGGGGCGGTCTGCGGCTGGGTCAGCACGTTGGGGAACTCGGCGAACGAGTCCTTGAGGTGGAAGACCAGGGTGTGGTCGTCCGGGGTCTCGATGGAGTCGAAGCCCGCGAGCGGGTCGTCACCGTTGTCGTAGACGTTGTGGTCGTCCTGGTCCAGGTGGGCCTTGAAGTACTGCGGGCCCTCGGTGAACACGCCGCCGTTGAAGTTGGAGCGGGCGATGCCGTACTTGATGTCCTGGGCCGTGATCTCAGTACCGTCCTCGTACTTGAGGCCCTCCTGGATCTTGACGGTCCACTCGGTGAAGTCGTCGTTCGGCTCCGGCAGGTCCGCCGCCATGTCGGGGATCAGGTCCGTGGCCTTGTCGCCCGGCTCGGGGTTGAAGGCGAGGAGCGTACGGGCGTAGTAACGGGAGAAGTTCCAGTTGAACGCGTAGTACGTGTTGCCCGGGTCGGTGGAGTCGAAGTCCGCGGCGAGCGCGTACTTGAGCGTGCCTCCGGCCTTGTCCGAGGCGTTGACGACCTCGGTGGAGCCGAGGTCGAAGCTGCCGGCCGAGTCGGAGCCGCCGCCGGTGGCGGCGCCGCCGCAGGCGGACAGGAAGAGGGACGCCGCCGCGCCGAGCGCGACGAATCCGAGGGTGCGCTTCATCAAGGAAGTACCTCTCTGAACCTGGTGTGGGGATGGTCGGACGATGGGTTGACCGCTGTCCGTGCGGGGCGGGAGACGGGCCTCCCCGCGCGGGCTCGGGTCAGTCCGAGGTCCGGGGATCGAAGGCGTCGCGCAGGCCGTCACCGAAGAGGTTGAACGCCAGGACGGTGATGAAGATGGCCAGACCGGGGAAGATGATGAAGTAGGGCGCCGTCTGGTAGAAGGGCACCGCTTCGGAGAGCATCTTGCCCCAGCTCGGCGTGGGCGGGTTGATGCCGACGCCAAGGAAGCTCAGGGCCGCCTCGAACAGGATGTTCGTGGGGATCAGGAGCGTGGAGTAGACGATGATCGGCGTGACCAGGTTCGGCAGGATCTCCTTGAGGAGGATGTGCCGGTTGCTGGCGCCGAGGCTCTTGGCCGCCTCGACGAACTCGCGCTCGCGCAGGGCGAGTGTCTGTCCGCGGACGATGCGGGCGATGTAGGGCCAGTTGAAGAACCCGATGATGAAGACGATGACGCCGATTCTCAGCCCGTTGCCGGTCAGGCCGAGGACGCCGTCGGGGATGACGCCGACGAGGGCGATCGCGAACAGCATCAGCGGGAAGGCCAGGAAGATGTCCATGGCGCGGCTGATGAGGGTGTCGACCCAGCCGCCCATGTAGCCGGCGATGATGCCGAGCAGGGTGCCCAGGGCGACACAGACCAGCGTGGCCAGGAACGCGACCAGCAGGGAGATCTGGGCACCGTAGAGGATGCGGCTGAACAGGTCGCGACCGGTCGTGGGCTCGACGCCCAGCAGGTGGTCGGAGCTGATGCCGCCCCAGCGGTCGATGCCCGCGTCCGGGTTCTCGGGGTCGAGGTAGGGGACGCGACGGCTCGGGTCGATCAGGTCCTGGTGGAACTGGGTGGGCGGGTGCCCGAACAGCTTGACCAGGAAGGGCGCGAAGATCGCGGCCAGGATGAGCAGGACCACGACCAGGCCGGAGACCATGGCGACCTTGTCGCGGCGCAGTCGTTGCCAGGCGATCTGCCTCAGGGACCGATTGTCGGCGTCGCTGCGACCCGAGGCCGTCGCGCCGGGTTCCGAGTCGACCGGCTCGGCCGACTCAGGGGCATGCGAGGGCGCGCTCATCAGGCCACCACTCTCCACTCATACGCTTCTGGCCGAGGGGACTGATCCCACGCGTGAGCCACTTGGGGGTGACCCTTCCGGGTCTCACGGTGGGGCCTGCCGGTTCTCGACTCTGGCTGGCGTGGGCGTTGGACCGACGGGGCGAGAGGGTGGCCCGTCTCGTCGGTACTGGCACGCGACGTGCCCGACCGTTGAGAGGTTGGGCACAATCACGGACCTTTCCGCCCGGGATGTTACACAGCGACCAATTTACTCGCCCTTTGAGTGCATGTCGTCCAAAGTCTGCCTGTGTAGCCAAAACGTAACAAACGCTAACAAACAACCCACATGACGACTAAAGCCCACAAACCACGCAAAGCACGTATTCATCGGACGACCAGGGCTGAGCTGGCACAAGACCGGAACGCGCCCCCGCCAACGATACGGTCAAAACCGCGCGAACCATCCCGATCCATAGGTTCTATGGCAAGTGCTATGAAACTGTGAGTACCCGCTAGATTCCTCAACGTGAAGCAGGCCACTCAGGGGTGCGCTCCGCGCCACAACCCCCGGTGCCGCACCCCGAACACGGACGAGGGCGGCCCCGCATTCGCGGGACCGCCCTCGTCGTCGGAGAAGGTGTCGGCTACTCGATGCCGCGCTTGCGCAGCAGCGCCTCGATGTCGTCGAAGTCGTCGTCGGCGGCGGGCGCCTTGGTCTGCTTCGGGGCGTTGACCTGGCCCGCGGGTGTCGGCGCGGCCCCGGCCGCGGGGGCTCCCCCGTCCTCCGTCCTGGCCCGCGCCTTGTCCTCGGGACGCGCACCGGGCCTGACCCCGATGCCCCTGGACTTCATGAACCCCGATACCACGTACAGGACCACCATCAGCACGGCGAGGCCGAGGCCGACCCACGACTGGAGTTTGAAGGCCATCGTCAGCAGGATGCCCAGCACGCCGAGGGCGAACTGCAACACCACGTCCATCAGCAGCAGGAGGCCCGCGATCACGGGCAACAGCGACCAGGCGACGCCGCGCAGGCCGTAGGCCGCGCCCTTCCTCCGCCACACGAAGTAGGAGATGACGAAACCGACCGCCGTCAGGGCCGCCCCCAGCCCCATACCGACGTTCTCACTCAAAGTCTCAGGCATGCGACCAGTCTCCCATCCCGCGTCCGAACGCACATCCGGCCGATCCCCTAGGGCGTGTGTCCGCCGAACACCCCGGGCGCGCCCGGCCGGAGACGGCGGTCGGGGGCCGTGCGGCCCGCTCCCCCGCCCCACGCTACCCACCCGCGGGCGGGTCACCAAGGGACCGGGCGCGTGCGGGGCGGATGACGCGTGGGACAACGGGAACGAGGAGGACCGGCGGTCCGCGCTCAGGCGCCGGAGACCAGCGACTCCAGCCACTCCAGGTCGACGCCGACCAGGCTGTCCCGGAAGACCACGCCGTCACGGGGCTCGATCTCCACGTGGTTGGGGATCGCGACGGTGACGCACCCGGCGTCGGCGGCGGAGGCCACCCCCACCACCGAGTCCTCCACCGCGACGCAGCGCGCGGGGTCCACGCCGAGGCGGCGCGCGGCCCTCAGGTACGGGTCGGGGTGGGGCTTGTTCGCGTCCACCTCGTCACCGGCGACCGAGTCCGCGAAGCTCTCCAGGCCGATGCCGCCGATGGCCGTCTCGATCAGGGTGCGTTCGGTGGAGGTCACCAGGACCGCCGGGACCCCGGCCTCGGCCAGCATGGTCACCAGTTCCTTGGCGCCGGGGCGCAGCTCGGCCCCGCCCTCCAGCTTGGCGCGGAAGCGGTCGTAGAGCAGGTCCGCCACCTGGCGCGGGGTGAGGTGGTCGGCCCCGGTCAGCTCGATGATGTAACGGCCCACCGGCTCGGCGGCGTTGCCCACGTTGGCCGCGTGGTCGACCTCGGTCCACTCGCCGCCCAGTTCGGCGACCAGCTCGGCCTCGGCCTCACCCCACAGGTGCTCGCTCTCGATGAGGGTGCCGTCCATGTCCAGCAGGACGGCCTGGAGACGGCGTTCCACCGGGGCGGCGGTCTCGGTCACTTCGGAACTCACTGTGCTCAATTCGCTCATCTCGACTCGTGGCGTGGTGGGTGGCCGGTGGTGCTGACCCATGGGGAGGGCCCCGCCGTGGTCCTTCGTCGGCGGGGCCCACACCTCAGCGGGTCAGACGTTGAAGTATGTCGCCTCCGGGTGATGGATGACGATCGCGTCGGTGGCCTGTTCCGGAACGAGCTGGAACTCCTCGGACAACGACACCCCCACCCGTTCGGGCTCCAGCAGCCGGACGATCTTGGCGCGGTCCTCCAGGTCCGGGCAGGCGCCGTACCCCAGCGAGAAGCGGGCGCCCCGGTACCCGAGCTTGAAGAAGGCGTCCAGCTCGGCGGGGTCCTCCCCCGCGAAGCCCAGCTCGGCGCGGACCCGGGTGTGCCAGTACTCGGCCAGGGCTTCGGTGAGCTGCACCGACAGCCCGTGCAGCTCCAGGTAGTCGCGGTAGGCGTTCTTCTCGAACAGCTCGGCGGTGGCCCGGCTGATCGCGGCCCCCACGGTCACCACCTGGAAGGAGACCACGTCCAGCTCCCCCGACTCCTTGGGCCGGAAGAAGTCGGACAGGCACAGGTGCCGGTCCCTGCGCTGGCGCGGGAACGTGAAGCGGGTGCGTTCGGTGGCCCCGTCGTCGTCCAGCACGACCAGGTCGTCACCCTCGCTGTAACAGGGGTAGTGGCCGTGCACGACCGCGGCCTCCAGCAGGCCCTCGGTCTGGATACGGTCCAGCCACATCCGCATGCGCGGACGGCCCTCGGTCTCCACCAGCTCCTCGTAGGTGGGACCGTTGCCGCCACGGGAGGCCTTGAGCCCCCACTGCCCCATGAACGTGGCGCGTTCGTCGAGGAAGGCGGCGTAGTCGGCCAGCGGGATGCCCTTGCTGATCCGGTCGCCCCAGAACGGCGGGGTGGGTACCCGGTTGGTGGTGGAGACGTCGCTGCGGGCGGGCATCTCCTCGGGCTCGGTCACCTTGAGGGTGGCCCCGCGCCTGACCCGGCGCTGGCGCAGTTCGGGGAGCTTGGCTCCCTCCTCGCCGCGCTTGACGGCCATGAAGGTGTCCATCAGGCGCAGGCCCTCGAAGGCGTCCTTGGCGTAGCGCACCTCGCCGCCGAACATCTCGGCCAGGTCCTGCTCCACGTAGGAGCGGGTGAGCGCGGCACCGCCCAGGAGCACGGGGAACCGTTCGGAGAGGCCCCGGGAGTTCATCTCCTCCAGGTTCTCCTTCATGATCACCGTGGACTTGACCAGGAGACCTGACATGCCGATCACGTCGGCCCGCCGCTCCTCGGCCGCCTCCAGGATCGCCGACACCGGCTGCTTGATGCCGAGGTTGACCACCTCGTAGCCGTTGTTGGACAGGATGATGTCCACGAGGTTCTTGCCGATGTCGTGGACGTCGCCCTTGACGGTGGCGAGCACGATGCGGCCCTTGCCGTCGTCGTCGCTCTTCTCCATGTGCGGTTCGAGGTAGGCGACCGCCTTCTTCATGACCTCGGCGGACTTGAGGACGAAGGGCAGCTGCATCTGGCCGGAGCCGAACAGCTCACCGACCGTCTTCATCCCCTCCAGGAGGGTGTCGTTGACGATGATCAGCGCGGGGCGCTCGGTCAGGGCCTCGTCGAGGTCGGCCTCAATGCCGGTGAGCTCTCCGTCGATGATCCGGCGCTCCAGGCGCTCCCACAGCGGGAGGGCGGCCAGTTCCTCGGCGCGGGAGGCCTTCATCGCCTTCGCGTCGACCCCCTGGAACATGTCGATGAACTCCGACAGGGGGTCGTAGTCGCCCTCGCGCCGGTCGTAGACGAGGTCGAGCGCCACCTTGCGCTGGTCCTCGGGAATCTGGTTGATCGGCACGATCTTGGAGGCGTGCACGATGGCCGAGTCCAGGCCCGCCTGGACGGCCTCGTGCAGGAACACGGAGTTGAGCACGATCCGCGCGGCCGGGTTGACGCCGAAGGACAGGTTGGACAGACCGAGGGTGGTCTGCACCTCCGGGTAGCGGGACTTGAGCTCGCGGATGGCGTTCAGGGTCTCGATGCCGTCGCGGCGGGTCTCCTCCTGCCCCGTGGTGATGGGGAAGGTGAGGCAGTCGATGACGATGTCGCCGGTCCTCAGCCCCCAGTCGCCGGTGATCTCGTCGATCAGGCGGCTGGCCACCCGGACCTTCCACTCGGCGGTGCGGGCCTGACCCTCCTCGTCGATGCACAGGCCGACCACGGCAGCGCCGTGCTCCTGGACCAGGCGCATGATGCGGGTGAACCGGGAGTCGGGCCCGTCGCCGTCCTCGTAGTTGACCGAGTTGACCACGGCGCGACCGCCGAGCGCCTCCAGCCCGGCCTCCAGGACGGGGGGCTCGGTGGAGTCGAGCATGAGCGGCAGGGTGGAGGCGGTCGCCAGGCGCGAGGCGAGTTCGCGCATGTCGCGCACGCCGTCGCGGCCCACGTAGTCGATGTTGAGGTCGAGCACGTGCGCGCCGTCGCGGATCTGGTCGCGGGCGATCTCCACGCAGGCGTCCCAGTCCTCGGCCAGCATGGCCTCGCGGAACTTCCTGGAGCCGTTGGCGTTGGTGCGCTCACCGACCGCCAGGTAGCTGGAGTCCTGGCGGAAGGGGACGCTCTGGTAGAGGGAGGACGCCGCGGCCTCGACCAGCGGTTTGCGGTTCTTCAGGCCCCGGCCCTGGACCCGTTCGACGACCTGGCGCAGGTGCTCGGGGGTGGTGCCGCAGCAACCGCCGACGAGGCTGAGCCCGAACTCGGAGGTGAAGGTGTCGTGGGCGTCGGCCAGCTCCCCCGGGGAGAGGTTGTAGACCGCGCCGTGGGGGCCCAGCTCGGGCAGGCCCGCGTTGGGCATGACGGAGATCGGGATGGGCGAGTGGTGCGACAGGTAGCGCAGGTGCTCGCTCATCTCGGCGGGCCCGGTGGAGCAGTTGAGGCCGATCACGTCGATGTCGAGCGGGGCCAGGGAGGTCAGGGCGGCACCGATCTCCGAGCCCATGAGCATGGTGCCGTTGGTCTCGATGCTGACCTGGGCGATGATCGGCACGTCCCGGCCCAGGGACGCGCGGGCGCGCTTGGCGCCGACCACGGCGGCCTTGACCTGGAGCAGGTCCTGGCAGGTCTCGATGAGGATGGCGTCGGAACCGCCGTCGATCAGCCCGTGCGCGGTCCGCTCGTAGTAGTCGCGCAGGAACGTGTAGGGCGCGTGGCCCAGGGTGGGCAGCCGGGTTCCGGGTCCCACCGAGCCCAGGACGTAGCGGGGCTGGTCGGGAGTGGCGTAGGCGTCGGCGGTCTCGCGGGCGATGCGCGCCCCGGCCTCCGCGATCTCGTAGGTGCGGTCCTCGATGCCGTACTCGTAGAGGCCGCCGTAGTTCGCGGAGAAGGTGTTGGTCTCCACGCAGTCGGAGCCGACCTCGAAGAAGGCGGCGTGGGTGTCCCGCACGATGTCGGGGCGGGTGAGGTTGAGGATGTCGTTGAGGCCCTCGTGGCCCTCGAACTGGTCGAGGTCGAGATCGTGCGCCTGCAACATGGTGCCCATCGCCCCGTCCGCCACGATCACTCGCTGGGACAGTGCTTCACGGAACGTCCGTCGATCTCTCATGTTCAACAACTCTAGTCTCGGGGCACCGCGGGGACCCAGCTCGATCCCGGTGATGCTTGGCACGGGGACCTGCGGTGCCGGGTCGACCCGCGACGCGGGGCGGTGCGGGTTCGGCGTCCGGGGACAGCGGTGTCCCGGTCAGTCGCTGGTCGCGAGGGTACCTCATGGGCGTTTCGCCACGTGAGACAGGCGTCCCAAAGTTGCGCCCGGGGCCAATGTTGACGGTCTCCGTCGACGGTTTCTCGCTCGGCTCGGCACCCCATAGGGTGGTGTGGTCCGTCTTCAGGAAGGGGCCGCCCATGATCCCGCTCGACCGCGAGCTCGTCGAGCCTGTCATGGTGGCGGCGTTCGAGGGATGGAACGACGCCGGTGAGGCCGCGAGCCTCGCGGTGGCGCACCTGTCCGAGCACTGGAACGCCACCGAGCTGTGCGCTCTGGCCCCGGACGACTACTACGACTTCCAGGTGACGCGGCCGAGGATGACGGTGACCGAGGGCAAGCTCACCGAGATGGAGTGGCCCACCACCCGTGTGCGGGTGGTCCGCCCCCCGGGGGCGCGCCGCGACGTCGTCCTGGTCAGCGGTCCCGAACCGAACATGCGCTGGCGCTCCTACACGGCGGACCTGCTGGCCATCGCCCGTGAGCTGGGGGTCCGGCGCGCCGTGGTCCTGGGCTCGCTGCTGGCCGACGCCCCGCACACCCGCCCCATCCCGGTCACGGGGATGTGCTCCCCGGTGGAGCTGGGCGCCAGGTTCGGGCTGGAGGCGGCCACCTACTCCGGTCCGACCGGGATCGTGGGGGCCGTGCACGAGGCGTTCAGTGCCGTGGGCGTGGAGACGGTGTCGCTGTGGGCGGCCATCCCGCACTACGTGGCGCAGCCGCCCTGCCCGAAGGCGACCCTGGCGCTCCTGGGCTGGGTCCAGGACTTCGTGGAGGCCGAGGTCCCCCTGGGCGACCTGCCCGAGGAGTCCGTGTCCTGGGAGGCCGGGGTGAACGATCTCACCGCCGAGGACGAGGACATCGCCTCCTACGTGCGCGGGCTGGAGGAGGCCAAGGACACGGTGGACCTCCCCGAGGCGACGGGAGACGCCATCGCCCAGGAGTTCGAGCGCTACCTGCGCCGCCGCGACGACGGCTGAGAAGGCCGGGAACCTCCGCTGACCGGGACTGAGGTCCCGGTTTTCTGTTACCTCATCTTTAGGCCATTATGGATACCTTGCGGACAATGGCTCGCGGATCGGGGGAACTGGGCCAGGTTCCCGAAGCGCGCGGTACGGGGGTACGCGCACCTCGGGACCGCGCGGGGCGCCGTCCTCCGAGGCCTGGGACAAGTGCCCGTCCCGACCGCGCGGGGTGGGGTCTGGGGCAACTTGTGAGGATCGCATTCGTCATCGCCAACGGCTACGCCATGGGTGGCACGGTCAGGACCGTGCACAACCTGGCACGGGGGCTGTCGGCGCGCCATGAGGTGGAGATCGTCAGTCTGGTCCGCAAGCGGCGCAAGCCGTTCTTCACACCCGACGCGAACGTCGACCTCGTTCCTCTGAGCGACGAGACCGACGAGTCGCGGGTCAGACTCCCCCGACAACGGGTCCTGGATCATTGGTATCGGAAGGCCGAACAGATCATTCCGGAGCCCGAACGGCGCCGGAACAAGAACTTCACGCCGGAGGCGGTCACCGGTCTGCGCCGCTACCTGCGCACCACCAAGGCCGACGTGGTGATCGGGACCCGCCCCGGGATCAACCTCCTCCTTGCGGAGTGGGCGCCGCCGCGCGTCCTGACCATCGGTCAGGAACACCTCAACCTGGGCGAGCACAACCCCAAGGTGCGCAAGGCGATCAGCAAGGTGTACCCGCAGCTCGGCGGCCTGAGCGTACTCACCGAGTCCGACCGGACCGCCTACCAGGAGCTGCTCCGTTCCAGTGACGCCTGGCTGACCGCGCTGCCCAACGCGCTGGAGCCGGGTGAACCGCCCCGGTCCACCCTGGAGGCGCCGATCATCGCGGCCGCCGGGCGGTTCTCCCCGGTCAAGCAGTACCCGCTGCTGGTGGAGGCGTTCTCGCACGTGGTGGCGGAGCACCCGGAGTGGCGGCTGCACATCCACGGCGGCGGGGACCGGGACGAGGAACTGCGCGAGACGGTGCGGCGCCTCGGCCTGGAGGACAACGTGGGCCTCATGGGCCGGACCACCGACATGCTCGGTGAGCTGTCCAAGGCCTCACTGCTGGCGGTCAGCTCGCGTGTGGAGGGGTTCGGGATGACCATCATCGAGGCCTTCTCCGTGGGGGTGCCCGTGGTGAGCTTCGACTGCCCGCACGGTCCCAGGGAGATCATCGACGACGGCCGCAACGGCCTGCTGGTGCCGCCGCAGGACACCGAGGCCCTGGGTGCCGCGCTCAACCGCCTGGTGTCGGACCGGGAGGAGCGCCACCGCATGGGCGCCGAGGCGCTCGCCTCCGCCGCCGACTACGGGCTGGAGGACGTCACCACCCAGTGGGAGGCCTTCCTGGAGCGGCGTCTGGCCGAGCGGCCGCGCAGGGGTCCGCTGGCCTCGCTGTTCGGCTGAGCCCGGAGGGGCCGCCCCGACCGCTCGCGGGCGGGGCGGCCGGGTTCACAGGCGCAGGCGGCGCCACTCGCCCGTGGCGAGGACGGCGGCCCACGCCCCGGCGACGCGGGCCAGGCCACGGCGGACCTCGTCGACGACGGCGGGGGCCAGCGGGGACTCGGCCTGCTCGGCGGGCTCCAGCCGCACGGTGACGCGCAGCCCGTCCAGGACCTTCTGGGCGCGGCCGAGGGCCTCGGGGTCCGGGGCGTTCTCCTGGTCGAGCAGGGCGCGGATACCGTCGCGCAGCGTGATGGCCTCGTCGAGGTCGGCCAGGGTGATGGGGATGGCGCCCTCGGTGACGAGTCGGTGCTCCCTCAGGAACCGGGCCAGGTCGGCGCGGTCGGTGAGGCGGCCGCCGGTCGAGACGAAGTCAGCGATGAGCTCCGCGGCGGCGCTGGGCCGGGTGGGGGTACTGGTCGTGGTCATGGGCGCCATCCCATCACGCCCCACTCCGCGTTGGTGGCGATTCCGCGATGTCGTGGCCACAGGTGGTCACCACCGTCACCACCGAACCGGACACTGGCGAACAAGTCACCCATCGGCGCCCCATGCGGACCCCGATCATCAGGGGGTGGCGGCCAGGGCCGCCAGGGCCTCGCGGTCCGTGGGGAGGCCGAGGCTCCGGAGGACGAGGGCCGGATTCGCGGCACCCGTGCCCCAGAGTCGGTCGTTGTCGACCACCGCGCCGAGGTAGGCGCGCTGGAGCCCGGTGGGGTTCCCGACCCCGGACGCGGTCGCCCCCTCCTCGATCCCGAGGGCGAGGCGGAGCAGACCGCGCAGGTCGGCCTCGCACGTGAACGGACCGGCCATCGCCGCCAACGCGCGGAACACGGGCAGCAGGTCGGCGGCGTCCTCGGGCCCGGAACGGCTCACCAGGGCGGCGACCAGCGCGAACCGGACCTGACCGGAGAAGTATCCGGGGCGGTCCTGGAACCAGGCGTCGGCGGCGGCCGGGTCGACGAGGGCCGCGCGGAGCTCCCCGAGTGCCACGGGGTCACCCGCCAGCCCCTCCGACAGGGCCGCGCAGACGCGTATCGCCTGGTCGGGGTGGGTGAGGAAGGCGGAAGTGTCCCGGCCACCCTCCACCAGGGCCAGGACGATCGCCGCCCCCTCGTCCCGGTTCTCCGCGAGGTCCGCGGCGCCCGAAAGGTCCACCGGCGCGTCGACCAGTCGGCTCAGGGCGCCGCTGGTCGTCACCGCCCGCTGGCGGACCCGGCCGTCCGCGTGCGTGAGCAGCGGCCGCACCGCCCCGAGCAGCGCCGGCGCGGCTCGACGCAGGTCACGCAGGGCCGCCTGGAACACCGAGTCCAGGAGCGGGTCCTCCCAGATCTCCTCGTCGCCCTCCGCGTCGCCGTCGGCCATCCCGGACAGGAGGGCGTCGAGCTCGCCCCGCCGCTCCCCCGGGTCGGCCGCCCCGTCCAGGTCGGAGAGCGAGCGGCCGGCGGACAGCTCCGCGACCGCGCGGGCCGTGGCGGCCAGGAATCCGAGCAGGTGCAGGCGCAGCGGTTCGGCGGGGGAGCCCGCGGCGAACGGGTCCCCCACCGGCAGGTCGGACACCGGGTCCGTCAGCAGACCGGCGACGAACAGAGCGGCGGGCGGGGTGGCCGGGTAGACGGTCCCCTGGTGCAGGATGGCACTGTTCAGGTAGCCCAGCGCCTGCTCCCGGACCTCCTCCTTCTCGGACAGCAGCCCGGCGAGGAACTCCGGTGCGTCGGTGGCCGGACCATAGGCGTGGAAGGTCCTCGACCAGTCGGTCGAGTGGAGGATCTCAGCTCTGGTGTCCATGGCCGCATCATGGCAGCGGGCACCGACCGTTGGCGTGGCGTCCCGGCCTCCGCCCCGCGCGGCTCACTACACTCGGGCGCTGGAACCCAGCTCAGGAGGCCTCGATGACGTTCGCCCAACCCCCGCGCGACCCGCTCGGGCGCGCACTGTACCGCGCTCCGATCTGGATCTACCGGCTGGGCCTGGGACCGCTCCTGGGCGGGCGCTTCGTCCTGCTCACCCACCGGGGGCGTTCCACGGGCGAGGCACGGCAGGCGGTGCTGGAGGTGCTGGGCCGCAACGACGACACGGGGGCCGTGCTCGTGGCGTCCGGGTACGGGGACCGGTCCCAGTGGTTCCGCAACGTCCGCGCGGAACCCCGCGTGCTGTTCCAGATCGGCAACCGGCGTCGGCGGGGTGTGGCCGAACCGCTCCCCGCACGGGAGTCCGGTCAGGTGCTCGCCCACTACGCGCAGGAGCACCCGGTCGCGGCGACCGAGCTGATGCGGGGACTCGGCCACGACGTGGCCGACGGACTCGACGACTTCGAGCGGATCGGGGCCGACCCCGTGAACGGGGTCCCCGTGGTGCGGCTGCTCCCCGACGCGGAGACCGTCCGCTTCCCCGACTTCACCGCCCCCACCGGGCCGGGGATACCCCAGCCCAGGGCCTGAGACCGGGCTCCGTGCCCGTCCCTGACGAACCGGACGGGAACGGGCACGGAGGTGTGGGGATACCTAGAGCCGGACACCCAGCAGGGTGTCCACGGTGGTGCGCACCAGGCCGGGGGCCGAGGTGTCGGGGCCGCCCTCGGTCAGCGCGGCGCTCGCCCAGGCGTCCACCGCCGAGAGCGCGGACGGGGAGTCCAGGTCCTCGGCGAGCGCGGCGCGCACGGCGGCCAGTACCGGGGCCGCGTCCGGGCCCGCGCCCAGGGCCACCGCCGCGCGCCAGCGCTCGGCGCGCTCGGTGGCGGCGGGCAGCTCGGCGTCGGTCCACTCCCACGGCGCGCGGTAGTGGTGGGAGAGCATGGCCAGCCGGATGACGGCCGGGTCCACCCCCTCCTCGCGCAGCTTGGACACGAAGACCAGGTTGCCCAGCGACTTGGACATCTTCTCGCCGTTCAGACCGACCATGCCCACGTGCAGGTGGTTGTGGGCGTTGGGCTGACCGGTGGCACAGCGGGTCTCGGCCGCGCCCATCTCGTGGTGGGGGAAGATGAGGTCGCTGCCGCCGCCGTTGATGTCGAACGAGGGGCCGAGCCGGTCCAGGGCGATGGCGCTGCACTCGATGTGCCAGCCGGGGCGGCCGCGACCGAGGGGACTGTCCCAGGCGGGCTCGCCGGGGCGCTCGGCGCGCCACAGCAGCCAGTCGAGGGGGTCCTTCTTGTCCGCGCGCTCGGGGTCGCCGCCCCGCTGGCCGAAGAGGCCGAGCATCTCCTCGCGGCTGAGGTTGCTGATCTCACCGAACTTCGACGCGGCCTCGACCGAGAAGTAGAGGTCGCCGTCCACCTCGTAGGCGGCGCCGCTCTCGCGGATACGGACGGCGAGGTCGCTGATGAGGTCGACGGACTCCACGACGCCCACGTACGACGTGGGCGGGATGATCGACAGGGCGGCCATGTCGTCACGGAAGACGTCGATCTCCCGGTGGGCGAGGTCGCGCCAGTCGACGCCGGTGGCCTCGGCCCGCTCCAGGAGGGGGTCGTCGATGTCGGTGGTGTTCTGGACGTAGTTGACGTCGTGCCCGGCGTCCCGCCACACCCGGTTGACCAGATCGAAGGTCAGGTAGGTGAAGGCGTGCCCCAGATGGGCGGCGTCGTAGGGGGTGATGCCGCAGGCGTACATACCCGCGGTGGATCCCGGCGCGGTCGTCCTTATCCGTCCGGTGGCGGTGTCGTGGATACGGAGAGGGCCGCCGGAACCCGGCAGGGGGACGATGTCAGGCGCAGACCATGAACGCATACCGGGAAGCCTATCCGCACGTGCACGCGACAAACGCACAGATAGCGGGTGGCGTGGAAGGTGATGATCCCCCCAGGTGCGGCGGGAATAGTCACCGCTCCTGAGGGGCGGCGAAGATCCGGACCCGTCCGATGAGCAGGACGCTGAACACCGCGGTCACGGCGCAGATCGCCGCCAGGAGTTCGTTGCCCAGACGCCAGTGCAGGAGGGCGCCGCTGAAGGAGACGACGTAGAGCAGCCAGTACGCTCCGGATTCGATGAGGTTGCCGTTTCGGCCCATGGTGGTGCCCCCTGCTGTGTACGCGTGCGTTCCACGCGTGTCCGACGGCGAGTGCGCCGTCTCTCAGAGAGACGCCGCGATCACGCAGGGGGTTTACGCATTCCTTAGGTCGTGGCTCACGCGGCGGTGTGCCCTCGGCCTCGCCGTCCGCCCTGGTCAGACCGGGGTCGGCCGAAGGCGCACGACGCACCGGTGATCACGGGTGGGCGGCCAGCTGGAGGTCGAGGAGGTCCAGGTCGTCGGCGCCCGGGAACGCCGGGTCGTCCATGACGGCGCGCAGGCGGCGGCGGACCGGCCCGGCCTCGGCCCGGCGGGTGACCGGCTCGGCGGCCAGGCGCCCCCGCGCCGAGACCGTCCCGGTCGGCGTGCGGAGGGTCCAACCGGTGTGGTCGGCGGACGTCAGCAGCCCGACGGTGCCGTCCTCCTTCACCCGGACCCACTGACCCACCAGGTCGGCGGGGTCGAACAGGGGCGCGGGGACGGCGTGGGCGCTCAGCATGGTGGATTCCTCGGTGGATCGTCGAACTCTTTCCTGGGGTAGACGGTCCACCACGGCGCCTATGACGCGCTTTCGGAAAACTTCCGAGAAAACCCCGCTTGTACATCCGGGTTACTAAACGTAAAGTAACTTTTCAACACCAATGGTCACAGGGCGACCACACTGGGTGCACCCTGTGGCGTTTCCCCCCGGAGTAGCCCATGCACCGCGCCCTGTTCATGGCGGTCATCACCGCCGCGGCCCTGCTCTCCCCCGCCACCGCCACCGCCACCACCACCGCCGAGTCCGACATGCGGGCCACACTCGTGTGGTCCGACGAGTTCGACGGACCCGCCGGAGGCGCCCCCAACCCCGCGAACTGGAACCACGAGACCGGTGACCACGGCTGGGGCAACAACGAGCTCCAGAACTACACGTCCAGCCGGGCCAACTCGGCCCTGGACGGTAACGGCCACCTCGTCATCACGGCCCGCCAGGAGGCGGACGGCAGCTACACCTCGGCCCGGATGACCACCCAGAACAAGGTGCAGCCCCAGTACGGCCGGGTGGAGGCCCGCATCCAGATCCCGCGCGGGCAGGGCATCTGGCCCGCCTTCTGGATGCTGGGCTCGAACTTCCCGAACACACCGTGGCCGGACTCGGGCGAGATCGACATCATGGAGAACATCGGCCGCGAACCCCACCTGGCGCACGGCAGTCTCCACGGCCCGGGCTACTTCGGCGGCAGCCCGCTCACCGGTTCCTACATGCACCCGCAGGGCTGGTCGTTCGCGGACACCTTCCACACGTTCGCCGTGGACTGGCGGCCGGGGTCGATCACCTGGTCGGTGAACGGGATCGCCTACCAGACCTACACGGCCGCGGACACCCGGGGAAACCCGTGGGTGTTCGACCAGCCGTTCTTCATGATCCTCAACGTGGCGGTGGGCGGTGACTGGCCCGGCTACCCGGACGGAACGACCCAGCTCCCCCAGGAGATGCGCGTGGACTACGTCCGCGTGTACTCGTTGGACTAGGCGCTGGGACGAGACATCACCTGAAAGCCCAGTCCATCCCCACGTGCGTGGGTGCTTCTATTCGGTTCTCAAAGCTCAAGTGCCTACGGGCGGTCCATCCCCACGTGCGTGGGTGCTTCCGACCACTCAAGCCCCGGAACGGCGGGGCTGTACGGTCCATCCCCACGTGCGTGGGTGCTTCACTTAATGACCTGCAAGAACGCGTGGCGTTATCTTGACGTTACCAACCCTCGGGGAGTTCTGGCCATTTTCTGTCCACAACCTCCTCCTCTAGTTCGGGGAGGAACCCGACCAGTTGCAGTCCGTCGAAGTCCATCACCTTACGGCGGCTCTCACCCGCAGTCAGGATGACAAACTTCTGTTCGTTGTCCGAGGTGTGCACGCACACAGCCGCGCCCTCGCCCACGGATTCGCTCACGGCCTCCCACAGTTTCTCCCGAACGCGCGCACTCATCGTGCCCACGTACAGGCCCACCTTCGGCTCCACCATCCAACGTGACAACGCCCCTCGAACACGGTCAGGGACCGCCGTGGTGGAGATGACCACCATCGTGCCCATCAGACGCCGTCCCCGGCGTAGTTCACACCGCCGGCCACGGACCCGACATCGGGGTCCCACAGGTTCACCACCTGCCAGCGCTCGGGGCCTTCCTCCTCGTCCGGGTCGAGGTCGGGATCCAGGAGCTGTTGGATGTCCTGCACGATCCTGGGGATCATCCGAAACAGCTTCAGCTCACTGCGGAGACGGAACCGGGCCGTGCTGTCCGGGCTCGTCGAGTCGTGCAACGTGAAGGCCAGCGGAACAGTCGTCTGCGCCTTGTACAGGTCTGCGATGTCGTACACGAACGAGTTCTGCTTCCCTGTGTGCACGAAGCCCAGAGCCGGTGAGCACCCCAGATGGGCGATGACCGAGTGCACCACCCCGTACAGCGCCGCGTTGCCCGCTGACAGGGCCTTGTTCACCGGATTCTGTTCGTCCCAGGATTCGGGGTCGTAGTTGCGCTTGAACGGCTTCACATGGTGCCTGGTAGCCAACTGTCGGTACAGCGCCTTCATGCGTTGCCCCTACAGTGAGCGAAGTCGCTCGACGCTGGTCCCCTCCTCGACCTCCTCTCCGAAGCGCATCTCGTACATGTGCCGCGCGACCTCCAACCGGCGGTCGTCGTCGGCGTAGGCACGTACCTGGCGGTCCAACCACAGGGTGGTCCGGGACTGGGGCACCAGGCTGCCGTAGTGCAACACTCCGCCAGCACCCGAGGTCACGACGGTCGTTCCATGGCGCATGAAGGTCGCCAGAGCCGGGGCGGTGATCGACGTTCCGGGCCCAAGTAACACACAGGCCAGCGAAGCGGTCGGGATCGGGACCCGGCGAACCGAGCCCGGTCCGGCTGCGACCTCGGCGCAGACACCGGTGTCGGTCTGCACGATCCGGCAGATGTCCACGAACAGGAATGACAGGTTGTCCGACACCCGGGGCAACATCGCCAGGGTGGGGCGGGCCAGCGCCTTGCGCGCCGCCATCTCCGCACTCATGGAGGTCACCACCCCGCCGGGGCGAGGCTGAGCATCCCGCAGCCGAAGGACTTGCCCCGGCCGACCCCGTTGCGGACGGCCTCGCGGAGCGCATCGGGGTCGCGGACCACCGCGTACCCGTCGAACCTGGTCACATGGATGCGCACGCCCCGCTTCCCGCTCTTTCCCTGGTCCAAGGCCGGGACGGCGCCCGTGCTGGTGACGTCGACCAGATCGAGCCCGTGTCGCTCCGCGCGTTCGCGCCACCACTCCTCGGCCTGGGCACCGAAGAGCGGCCTCGTGTAGGCGCGCTTGCCAGGCTGGGCCAGTTCGCCCAGTAGTTCGGCCCGGTTACCCAGGCGTTCGGCGTTCCGCTCCGACCTCCCAAGCCTCTTGCTGGGTGCCGCGGCCAGGCGGTACCGCACCTCACTACCCTTCTCCAGGCCTTTGAGGAAGGGGCCCAGGTCACGTTCCACCACCGACCCGAACCCGGCACCCAGCGCGTCCGCGTTGAGGGCCTCAGCACTCTGGACGAGGAGAACAGGCGCCCCTTGCACCTCCTCCAACCGGAAGAGGAGTCCAGCACGCTGGCGGGGCGACTCCACGCGGTCCTCGCCCAGATTGCGCGCGGCCAGGGCGATCACGAGTCGATGGAGGTCACCGGCACTGCCGAAACTGGTCCTAGCCCAGCGGGAACGGAGGTCGGGGGTGATCTTCGAGAGCCAAGTCAACGGTGCTCCTTGACGTACGTGAACAGGCGGTTCTGATAGTCGCGCCACCCATGCGCGACCAGGCAGGCAGGTACCGGAACGGAGTACACCCGCACCTCCCGGCTTGCGTACCGACGGCGGCGGGAAGTGAAGGCGCGCGGAATGTCGTTAAGTGTGGAACGGGACTGTTCGAGGGCCGTCGGGGAGCCTGCGCCCTCCGACACCAGGTCGACGGAGACGGAATCGGCTCCGCTCGGGAAATGACGCTGTGGGAGCGGTACCCCGGTTCGCAGTTCCTCCACTGGATCGGCGGCGCGGCCCAGTACCAACAGGGGGTCGGGCACGAAGGACCGTCGGCCCAGGTAGGTCTGCCAGTGCGGCGACTCCAGAGCCCGTCCGATGTCCTTGGTTCCCGGGCCGGTGACGGCCACGGTGAACACCGCGTCGGCCAGGAACGCCTTCCGGGTGACGATGGTGGTGGCGTTCTCCGGGCGGCGCTTACCCTCGGCGGTCGGCACGGTGTGCTCACGGGGCAGGCCCCCACCGACTGTCTGGAAGTCGCTCATCCGCAGGCCCGGAGAGTCCACGCGCATGACCAGTCGCAGGTCGGCGTAGCGGTCCAAAGGCTCATCGCGCCGTACCCCCTGAGCGGCGGCGAACATCCCCACCAGCCCCGACCTGGTGGGGTGGGACAGGGTGTCACGTTCACCGAAGGCACTGTGCTCACCCCAGCTCTGCATGGGCCCGGCGAGCCGCAATACAAGCCCGCTCACGAGCCGACCGGACCGTAGGCGGCCGTCACAGCGGCTTCCACCAGGGCCGGGAAGCCAGCCTTTCGGTCTCCGATGTGGTCCAGGGGCTTGGTGTCGACCCCTGCGTGGCAGGAGCCGACGACGCTGTCCTCCCACCACAGTTCATTGATCTTGCCCGCGTACTCGGCGAGGCGGTCACGCGAAGCCGCTGAGAATCCGTCCTGGCTTCGTACAGCCGACTCGAAGGCGGGGGCGAACGACACCGGCCGGTCCGAGCGCACCGCGACGTACGCGAGGTCGGGAAGGGTGGCCGCGGCGGTGGCGTTCTGCTTGCCCGAGGGGACCGTGGAGAGGAAGGAGCGGAGGAACTCCGTCACCAGTTCGCGGGCGGTGTCGGTGTCACCGTCCAGGTTGTGGGCCAGTCCGGCGAGGTCGATGTTGGCGTAGCGGTAGAACGTACCGGTGCTGAACTGGCCCGCGTTCATGTGACCGCTGCCCCGGTCGTTGTCCTTGGGCACATCGTCCACGGCGGTGAAGAAGTCCACCTCGACGCTGGTGCCGTGCGTGGTGAAGGCGTGCGCGAACTGCACGGCGCCGTCCACCTCGGTGCTGGGCAGCTCGGCGAGCATGCGCCCGAAGAGGTTGACCGTGGCGTTGCGGCTGCGGAGCACACCCGCGATCGCGTCGGAGGGCAGCACTCCCTTGGGGTTCTTCTTCGTCGATTCCTTGGCGATCCCGTCCCGGTGTTCGGCGGCGATGTCGGCGAGCGCGTCGATGGCGGAGACCGGGAGGTAGAACAGAACGGAGGTCACCGGGGGCTCGCCCTCCTTCTCCTTCTCCAGCTTGATCCCGCCCTTGGCCGCGGACTGGATGATCTGTCGGCCGCCCTGCTCAGCGAGCTCGGGCTCCCAACCTCGCGCGACGAGACGTTCCGCGATCTGCCCAATGATGCGTCGGGTGCGTACGGCCGGGTCACCCAGGGTCTCCTCGACCCTGTGCCGGACCACCCGCTTCCAGCTCTGGCTGGAGATCCGCGTGCGCTCCGCACCGCCGTAGACCACTGTCTTGGGGGAGCCGAGATCGTCGCGGTTGACGTTGGAGAAGGGGAGGGTCTGAAGGACGTGGACGTCCAGGAACTTCGGCTTGTTCATGCGGTGCCTTCTTCTTCTCTCTTCATGGCGGTCGTGTCAGAGGGGGGTGTCGCGTGGTGCTCGGGAGGAGGTTTCAGCTGCCCAGGTCGGGCTCGGTGGTGTCCGGGGCTTTCTCGGGGGCCCTCTTCCCCTCGCGCCGCGCCCTCTCGACGGATCGGTGGAAGCCCTGAGCCCACTCCTTGGCCACGTGGTCGCGTTCTCCGCCCCAGCGGGCCAGGTCCAGCACCAACTGGCCCCAGTCGATCCGCGCGCCCTTCTTCTGGGCGTTCGCCAGCACGCGGGGGAGCTGTACGTGGACGCCGTCGAGGGACTGGCGGCACAGCAGGTGCAGGCGTTGTTCGGTGGTGGCGGCGTTCAGGTCGCCCCTTCCCACCGCCGATCCCAGTACGGAGCCGAAGCCCTGTCGTGTCCGGCCCTGGCCAGAACTCTTGTGGTCGTTGGGGTCGGCCGCCGGTGAAGCGTCATCGGCGGAGGGCACGTCCCGCGTCGTTTCCACCGCCTCGGCGCTCCGGGCCTCCGGCTCCTCGGAATCCGCAGAGTCGACAGGCCCCGGTTCTCCCTCGGCATCCCCATCTCGCACCTGGCGGGGCTGGGCGGCAATCAGGGTCGCGACCGAGTAGAAGGCGCGTTCGACGGCCACGTCCGGGGTCGAGGTCCACGCAGCACGCGAGCGCTCGGGGAGCGCGTCGAGGTAGGGGGTGACGAAAGCGTGCAACGGGAGCATGGACGGGTGTTCCGCTGGCAGCCCCACTCCCCGGCGAAGCGTGGCACGGACGGCTGGTTCGTCGACGACCCGCCTGCTGAGGTTGCGCGCCATGCGGTCGGCCGCACCGAGAATCTCCTGGTGTACGTTGTGCCTGGTGTTGGCGATCATGCCGTGTCCTCCTGGTCGTTGTGCTCACGGGTCCAGCCGTCGTAGAGACGCCACCGATGGTGCTCGACCGCTTTGGCTACCCGGGGGCGGGCACAGTAGACGGAGGTCACTTCGTCGTAGGCTCGCAGTGCCAGACGGATGAAGCCGTTGCCCGGCCCGACGGACTCCGAGTCCATGACCGTCTCCCAGAACAGGCGCTCGGAAGTGGACCAGTACCGGGCCGTTCCGGCGCGCCGCCAGGGGCCCGCCCCGGTTTCGGTACGGTTGTCTCCGCCATACGCGTCGGCTCCGCCCACAGGGCTGTTGCTCTCCTTCCACGAGGAGACGAGGGCGTCGCGGAGTCTGCGCCCGGTGCGTTCAGCCGCCTCGCGAGTCGCCCTGATGCGCACCAGTGCCCGCGTGCTCTCCTCATCCGACTGCGCTGACTCCTGCAACCAGCGCAGGACCGCCGGGGTCCGTGCAGTGAACCACTGCCGGTCCCGAGTCTGTCCGTCCTGGTCGAAGGCGAACGCACGCAGTCGCAGTGCTTCCCGCAGGTCCGGAGGCAAATGGGTTCTGCTGGTGAGCTGGTCGAAGAGCTCGGGGCGGTACTGCTCCTGGGTGCTCTCGGAAAGGAGCCCCTCCAGGTCGCGCCAGACCGCACGGGAGAAGTCGGCGGGACGCGCGTACTTACGTCCGTCCTTGCTGGTCTGGTGGATCAGGTGGGGGTCGGTGGGAGGAACTCGGCGCTCCCGGAGGGACCACGTGACGTGCGCGTCCTCGACCCGCGAGCCATCCCGTGAGGGGGTGAGCAGCACAGCGTGCCGGAACTGGTTGACCAGTAGCCCGGCGAGGCCGGTGGACTCCTCGGGTGGGCCCAGGGGGTCGGGCAGTGTGTCGAGTTCCCACGGCGCTGGTTCGGGTCCCTCCACGTCATCCTCTTCCTCTTCGGGGAGGGGGATGTTGAGGACGAGGCTCTCGAACAGGTTCCGTCCAAGGGGGTGGAAGGACACCGTTCCCCGGAGGGGACCGGCGGTGGTGTTGGCCTCGGTACGGTCGTCCACCGTGCGAGAGGTGCAGCGCCCCGACGGCCCGTAGCCCAGTGTGGCAAGGAGGTGCCAGGCCCCCTCCTCAGGGGAGAGCGGGACAGGGGCCAGGTCGTGGTGGTGCCCGCCCAACCACACCTGGTTCTGACCGGCGGTCCGGCCCCAGGCGAGCTTGTTCACCCCGGAGGACTTCGCGCACTGGTCCCGCAGTCGTGGGTCCTGGAGCCAGGGGCGGTCATGGTGGAAGAGATTGAAGCGTTCCCCGAGTGGTGAGAGGTAGGCGTCAACGGATGCCACAGTCAGGCGACCTGCGTCGATGATCTCCCGGCGTCGTCGCTGCCACTCGGACGCGCTCTCGGCGGTGTCCAGCCCGGTGATGCGGGCGGTGATCAGCGCGAGCACACGCCAGAGCTGTGCGGACGCGGGCGGGAGGGGCAGCTCGACGTCAGAGAGTTCGTGTGCTCGGCACAGGAGTTCGCGGAGGCCGATCAGTGGACCGGCGGTCCCGTCTGGGAGGTGGACGGGCAACCAGGGTTCGGAGGTCAGGTCGAAGGAGGGTGTGGTCACGGTATCCTGCGGTTTCGAGTCAATGGTTGATAGGTTCGGCGAAGTCTCGCGCACGCGGGGATGGTCCGGATGACAGCTAAGAGTGAGGCTGGCGTCAGACCATGGCGAACAGCTGAAAAGGATGAAAGCTAAGGCTTCGATTCCTCCAAGCCGTTCACGGGGCTGAGGTACAGGGAACGCTCACCCAGGTGTGCGGGGGTAATCTTTCCGTCGTCCTCGACCCCGTGCACGAGCATCACCAGGTCACGCAGGTGGAACTCCTCCGCCCAGGTCCCGGGAACCCGGTTGGCCTCTGCCAGGGGCTGCTGGGTGTGGTGGTCCGCGCGTAGGGGGATCGTGCGGGCGATTACCGTGCGAACGTCATCGTGCGCGATCCTTCCGTTGGGGCCGGGTTCGGGGAGCGGACGGGTGCGTTCGGGGTCCAGCCAGCGTCGCCCCTGGCTGTCCTCATAGCAGCACAACACCCGCACCGAGTCGGCGCCGAACCTCGTGGCCAGGAAGTGCTCACCGATGTCGAAGTCGGCCGCCGTGAGTCGGTACAGGTCGCTTCCCAGACTCTGCACCGTGGGGATGACCGCGTTGCGACCGTGGGAGCGCAGCGCCATTTCCTCTCCGAGTCGGCGGATGTCCGCAGCGACGTCCTCGATCAGTGACTCGTCGTCGTGCAGATCGTCCACGAGCCCCTGCACATCCTCCGGCACGCGAACGGGCGCGCCTGACCGGCGCCGGAGCAGGTTGTGTGTGCGCATGAGCAGGGAGACCGGGTACACGTACCCCCAAGAACGAGGGATGTGCCCGGAACTGTCCGCCTCGGCCGGGACCAGGACCACCATGCGCGGACTAGGCGCCCAGGTCGGTCGGGTGACGGAACCGAGGTGCTCGTGGCGCCAGCACCGGCCCGCGCGTTGCAGGAGGAGGCCAACCGGCGCCAGATCGGTGATCAGCAGGTCCAGGTCGAGGTCGAGTGACTGCTCGATAACCTGGGTGGCCACGATCACGGCGGAACCGGGCCGCCTGTCCTCCGCAGCGCCCTCCTTGCCAAAGCGCGCGATGACGTCCTCGGTGATCGCGGTTCGCTGTTCCTGCGGAAACCGGGCGTGCAGCAGGTGGAGCTCCGGGGGTCGGCCACCGGCGGCGTCGAGCTCCGCGAACCATCCTGCCAGGAGGTCCCGCGTGACCTGGGCTTCGGCGACAGTGGTGCAGATGACCGCCGCACAACCGCCCGACTCGACCAGCGGGGTCAGCTGATCCCGCAGCACACCTGAGCGATCAGCGCGGCCTCCGTCCAGCCCCACTGGAACGAGGTCGACGTCCAAGGGCTTCCTCGGTGTAGTGGGGACGGGCTCCGGATTGGTGGAGACGTCACCGGTTGTCGGATGCACATGGAGCCAGCCCGGGTACCCGATCGAGGGGACCGGCCTGGGTTCGGACCGTTTGCGCTTCCTGCCTCGGGATCCGTGGAGGTAGGCCTCGACCAGCGCGTTGGCCGTGGAATGGTGCAGTGTGGCCGAGAGCAACACGACGGGGGTGCCGAAGGCGCCCAACCAGTGCAGCAGTGTTTCGAGGAGAGTCCGCTGGTACGGGTCCACGGCGTGCACCTCGTCGATGACCACCACCTTGCCGCTCAGCCCGAACATACGGACCGCGTTGTGCCGGGAGGGTAGGGCGGCCATGAGGGCCTGGTCGACGGTACCTACCGACCAGGAGACCAGGAGCCCGCGTTTATTGCCCAACAGCCACTCGGTGATGTCGAATCCGGAGAGCACCGTCGACGAGCCCAGGACGGGCGGTGAAGGCGCGTAGTCCGAGCTCAGCCAGGCCATGGAGTGCAGGAGCGCCAGTGGAGCCGGGGTGGTGGCTCGGCGCGCCGCGTACTCCTTCAAGCGCGAGTACATGTGGTCGGCCGTGGCCATGGTGGGCAGCGCAACGAAGCGACCGTCTCGCTCGGTGGCGTGCCCCAACAGGTCAGCTGCGTGAAAGGCGGCTTCCGACTTCCCCTCTCCAGGCGGAGCCGTGACCAGGATCAGGCCGCCGTCCGAGCAGAGTGCGGGCAGGTGCCGGGCCAGGGACTCCTGTAGCCCATTGGGAGTTTCCAGCTCCGGAAAGGCGTCAGCGAAAGTCGACGGAGCGACAGTGAGGCGTCCCAGACCCGCCGCACCAACCAGGGCGGGGATCAGAGCACGTGATCGCCCGAAGAACTTCACCAGGCAGTCATGGCTGCCGTTCTCGAGAGGAGTCGCCAACTGCTTCAGGATGAAGTGTTCCTGGCTGACCAACCAGTCCGCGAGGATGATGAGCCCACAGACCAGGGCGGCCGTGGGAGTGTCCAACCACGGTGGAGGTTCCGGTTCCCCCGCGAGTTCGTGAACGAGAAGCAGAGAACGTTCCCGTTGTTCCTCCCAAAGGCCACGCGCGAAACCGAACCCGAGAAAGGGATCGGGGAATTGGGCCATGGGAGCGGGATAGATGCCGTGGTGTCCCCCCAGGAGCTGTGAGACCAGGTCTGCGACGTATTCCGCATCGGTGTAACCGATCTTGGGGAGAGCCGTCGTCAGCCACTCGGCGGTGACCACGGCGTGCCCCTTCCTTTCGGCGGACTCGACCGGGTATCGGGAGAGTTCCGTGGGAACCTGCTCCTGGAAGTGGCGCACCAGCTTCCCTGCGTCGTGGCATCCAGCCCAGAATGCGGTCAGTGAACGCGCCCGCGATTCTGAGACTCCCATTCCAACGCTGATCCTCTTCCGTACTCCTCTCGAAAGGACGGTGTCCCATATCTCCGATGCGGCCGCAACGCTGTCGACAGCATGGCAAACGTAGGGGTATCGCCCGCCGTTCAGGCCGCGCTCCTTGGCCCAAAGGCCGAGGTCGAAGTAGTATGGGTCATCGAAGTTACCCGTGGCCACGGGGGCTCCACTTGTTCGAAGAGGGAATGTGAGACGAACCTAGCGGCTACAAAACCCGCCGGGGGCGTTTTACAGCAAGTGGCCGAGTTCGGCCAATTTCCTACCTTTGGGTAGCTCTCGACCAGATAACCTGGCTCGTTTCCGCAGGTCGTTAAGTGTGAGCCCCACGCCCGTGGGGATGGACCGGTTGACTTATCGGAAGTCAGGAACTGGGGTGGGTGAGCCCCACGCCCGTGGGGATGGACCGGCGGGCCTCCGGGGGCCGAGTTCGATGTGAGCCCACACCCGTGGGAAACCCTGCTGCCCATCCGCTTCTAGAGGTCGATCATCTTCCAGGGTTCGGGGGCGGCGGGGGTGTCGGTGAAGGCGTAGCGCACCGTGTCGCGGTCCAGGGCGATGAGGGTGACGGAACCGGTGGCCCACACCCGGCCTTCGCCCAGGTCCGCGTGGGCGATCAGGCCCGTGGGGTCGCCCCCGGGGGTGGTGCCCGCCGAGCGGGGCCGCTCGTGTGCCGCCTTGCCGATGAGGGCGGGCCACTCCCCCCAGATCCCCTCCGGAGTGTCGACCTTCGCCAGGTCCGGGTCCGGGCGGGTCCGGGCGAACTCCGGAGTGTGCCGGGCGGCCCGGGGGTCGGCGGGGTCCAGGCCCGTATTGACCAGTGTGGTCACGCCCCGGGGAAGGGAACGGATGTCCAGACACCGCCCGTCCCAGCTGTACAGGGTCGCGCTGTGCGCGTCGGCGTCGAGCAGGTGGAAGGGGGCGTAGCGGGTGGGGTCCTCGCCCGCGAGGGGGTCGCGGTTCTGAGTGGTCAACGCCTTGAGCGGCAGGTCGCCCCGGCTGGCGGGGTAGGTGCCCTCCCACGGCATCGTGCCGTCCCACGGCCACCCGTTGAGCAGTGCGGCCATCCGTCGCTTCTGGGGGTCCACGGCGAGCCAGGTCCCTCCGGCGAGCTGGTCGCGGCCGCCGACCAGGTTCGGCAGGTCGGGCCAGTGCGGCGCGGGCCAGGCCCAGGGGCGTGAGCGCATCTCGTCCCTGAGCGCGGCGACGACCAGCGGTGTCCTGGCGTCCGGATCGAAACCGACGATCACCGTGCACATCTCGTTGTCTCCCACGCGTTCGGGTCCCTTGCCAAGGACTCTACGACGCGAACCCCCATGGGCGCCCGCCGGGGACACGATCCCTGGTCAGGGTGGTGCTGGCCCCAGGGTGAAGAGTCACGCGGGCCCTACGGCGCCGCCGGGGCGTGCACTTCTACTCTGGGGGCTCCCTAGTCTTGTGTGCGTTGACGCCGGGGCCCGTGAGCGGGGGTTTCACCGCTCCCGTCCCCTTCGCCCTCCCAACCAGGAGTCCTCCGTGTCCGAAGAAACCGACCGGTCCCAGCGGGGCCCGATCCCGACCGAGCCCGTCTCGGCCCGGTCCGTACTCCTGGGGCCGCCCCCGGAGCGGGGGTTGTCGCGGGAGGAGGTCGCCGAACGTGTCGCGGGCGGGCGGACCAACGACGTCCCCGTCCGGGCGAGTCGCAGCGTCGGACAGATCATCCGGGGGAACGTCTTCACCCGCATCAACGCGATGATCGCGGTGCTCTTCTCGATCATCGCCGTCATCGGACCGGTCCAGGACGGGTTGTTCGCGATGGTCATCGTGATCAACACGCTGATCGGGATCGTCCAGGAGCTGCGCGCCAAGCGCACCCTGGACCGGCTCGCGATCGTCAACGCCGCGCGTCCCCGGGTGGTGCGCGACGGCTCCACGGTGCGGGTCGCGACCCAGGAGATCGTCCTGGACGAGGTCCTGGAGGTCGGGGTCGGTGACCAGGTGGTGGTCGACGGCGTCGTGACCTGGGCCGGAGGGCTGGAGGTCGACGAGTCGCTGCTGACGGGCGAGGCCGACCCAGTGCTCAAGCAGGCCGGTGACACGGTGATGTCGGGCAGCTTCGTGGTGGCCGGGGCCGGGCGCTTCCGGGCGACGAAGGTGGGACGGCACGCGTACGCGGCGCGGCTGGCCGAGGAAGCGAGCCGGTTCTCACTGGTGCGGTCGGAGCTCAGGTCGGGGATCAACACGATCCTCACCTGGATCACCTACGCCCTGTTCCCGATCGGTGCGCTGCTCGTCTACAGCCAGCTGTTCATGAACGGGCAGGTCGCGTTGGACCAGCCGGTGTCCGGGGGGATCTCGGGGCCGCTGGCGGACGCCCTGCGCGGCATGGTGGCGGCTCTGGTGTCGATGATCCCCGAGGGGCTCATCCTCCTGACCAGCATCGCGTTCGCGGTGGGGGTGATCCGCCTGGGACACCACCACTGCCTCGTGCAGGAACTGCCCGCGATCGAGGGCCTGGCGCGGGTGGACGTGGTGTGCACGGACAAGACCGGCACGCTGACCGAGGTCGGTATGAGGCTGGCCGAGATCCGTGACCTGGGTGGCGCGGACTCCCCGACCCCTGTGCTGGCCGCGCTGGCCGCGAGCGACCCGGACCCGAACCCGAGCATGGCCGCGATCGCCGAGGGGTGCGCGGCCGGCGGGCATGAGGCCCCGGACTGGACCGTGACCGCGCTGGCGCCCTTCTCCTCCGCGCGCAAGTGGAGCGGCGCGAGCCTGCTGACTCCCGCGGGTGAGGGGCACTGGGTGATCGGCGCCGCCGACGTCCTGGCCGACCCCAGCTCCCCCGCCGCCGAGGAGGCCGCCCGTCTGGGCGCCCAGGGCCTGCGGGTGCTGTTGCTGGCGCGGGCCTCGGTCCGGGTGGACGACGAGTTCGCCCCGGGGACGGTGGAGCCGGTGTCCCTGGTGGTGCTGGACCAGCGGGTGCGTGAGGACGCCGGGCCGACCCTGGACTACTTCGCCCACCAGGGGGTGGACGTCAAGATCGTCTCCGGCGACCACGCCGCCTCGGTGGGAGCGGTCGGTCGTGAGCTGGGCCTGCCCGGCGCGGACCGCCCGGTGGACGCGCGGGATCTGCCCCGGGGGCCCGAGGAGTTGGCGCGGGACGTCGAGCGCCACTCGGCGTTCGGCCGGGTGACCCCCGAGCGCAAGCGCGACATGGTGCGCGGGCTCCGCGACGGGGGCCACACGGTGGCGATGACGGGTGACGGCGTCAACGACGTGCTCGCCCTGAAGGAGGCCGACATCGGCGTGGCGATGGGCTCGGGCAGCCCGGCCTCGCGGTCGGTCGCGCAGCTGGTCCTGTTGGACAACCGCTTCGCGGTGCTGCCCCGGGTGGTGGCCGAGGGCCGCCGGGTGATCGGCAACATCGAGCGGGTGGCCAGCCTGTTCCTCACCAAGACCGTGTACACGATGACGCTGGCGATCATCGTGGGCCTGCTGGCGGTGGCGTACCCGTTCTTCCCCCGGCACGCCACGCTGATCAACGCGGTCACCTTCGGCATCCCGTCGTTCTTCCTGGCCCTGGCGCCCAACACCGACATCGCCCGGCCGGGGTTCGTCCTGCGCACGCTGCGGCTGGCGATCCCCTCGGGGATGGTGGCGGGTCTGGCCGCGGTGACGACCTACCTGCTGGTGCTCGGCGGGCGCACGGTCCCGGACCCGGCGGACCGCACGGCGGTGGTCATCACGCTGTGCGCGACGACGCTGTGGGTGCTCCTGTTGGTGGCCAAACCGTACGTGTGGTGGAAGGTGGCGATGGTCGGGTCCATGGTGGGCCTCCTGACCCTGGCCATGGTGACGCCGTGGGGCCGTTGGTTCTTCGACCTCGACGTGAGCGACCCGACCAAGGTCCTGACCGGACTGGCCGTGGCGGGGGTGGCGATCGTGGTGATCACGGTGATCCGGCTCGTGGACGACCGGATGACGGCCCGGGCGGACGCCTAGCGGGTTCGGGTACCACCTCGGGGCCGACCAGCGTGGGAACTGTTCACGGCCGGTGCCGAGCCGGGATCCTGGGGGCGCCACGTGTCTGGATCGACAGGAGCCACATTGAGCATCCCGAACACGCACATCCGCGCCGTGCTGGACGGCTATCTGGAGCGCTTCCCCAAGGAAGTCGACGCGGCCGACCCCCTGGTGCGGGCCCTGGACGGTGGGCACGAGCTCTCCTCGCCCAAGGAGTTCCGGGGGCACGTGACCGCGGGGGCCGTGGTGCTCGACCCGTGTTGGCGGGTGCTGATGGTCCGCGAGGGCGACCGGGGCCCCTGGCTCCTGCCGGGCGGCCACCTGACCGACGGGGACGGCGCCCTGGACGAGGCGTCGCTGAGCCGTCTGACGGAGGCGACCGGTCTGTCCCCGGACCAGGTCGAGTCGGCCCGGACGGGGTCGGACACGCACGCGCTCCCGCTGGACCTGGACGTCCGCGGTGTCCCGGAGGACGAGGACCGGGGAGAGCCGGAGCACGTGCACTTCGACTTCCTGTACCTGTACCGGGCGACGGCCGCGACGGTGCCCGCGCGGGGCGGCGACTCCGACGCGCTCGCCTGGCGTCCCCACACGGACGTGCCCTCAGCGAGGTTGGCGGCGAAGATCTCCCAGACGCTGGCCGCTTCGAGAACGGTGGCCCAGCGCGCCTGACCCGGTGTTGATTCATCGCCAAAACTGAATATGATCGTCGCATGACGATGAATGAAGGTGTGGAGGGGGTCTGCGCGGACTCCGGGCTGGACGCGGCCGAGGCCCTCTTCCACAGTCTCTCCGACGGGGCCCGGCTGGCGATCGTGCGTCGCCTGGCGCAGGGTGAGGCACGTGTGACCGACCTCGTGGACCAGCTGGGCCTGGCCCAGTCCACGGTCTCCAAACACGTGTCGTGCCTGCGCGACTGCGGCCTGGTCGAGGGGCGCCCCCAGGGGCGCCAGGTCTTCTACTCGCTCAGCCGCCCCGAACTGATCACCCTGCTCGCGGCGGCCGAGACCCTCCTCGCGGCGACCGGGAACGCGGTCGCCCTGTGCCCCACCTACGGAACCGACGGCGTCCGGTGAGCGACACCTGCTGCGGCGACGCCCCGCCCGTGCGGTCCACCGACCCGGCGGAGCCCACCCGGCTCGGGCAGGTCACCGAGATCCGCTTCGCCGCCGTCGCCGCGCCCCTGCTGCTCGCCGGGTACACGGCGGGATGGTGGGGCGCCCCCGAGTCCCTTTCCCTCCTGCTGAAGTCCGCCGCCCTCGCGGTCGCGGCCTGGACCTTCGTCCCCTCCACCGTGCGCCGCCTGTCAGGTCCGGGCCCGTTCCGGGACCGGATCGGCGTGGGCACCCTGATGACCCTGGCCGCCGCCGGTGCCGTGGCTTTGGGCGAGGTCGGTGAGGCGGCGATGCTGGCCGTGCTCTTCACCGTCGCCGAGGGGCTGGAGGGGTACGCCGTCGCGCGCACCCGGCGCGGCCTGCGCGCCCTGCTGGACCTGGTGCCCGCGCGGGCGACCGTGCTGCGCGACGGGGTCGAGCACACCGTCTCCCCCGACCGGCTCCGCCCCGGGCAGACCCTCGTGCTGCGACCGGGCGAACGGTTGGCCACCGACGGCGTCATCGCCGTCGGGCACACCAGCCTGGACACCTCGGCCATCACCGGGGAGTCCGTGCCCGTGGAGGCGGGACCGGGCGAGGCCGTGTACGCGGGCTCGGTCAACGGCACCGGTCCGCTGGAGGTCACGGTGACCGCCGGGGCCGAGGACAACTCCCTGGCGCGCGTGGTGCGCGTCGTGGAGGCCGAGCAGGCCCGCAAGGGTCAGGGCCAACGGTTGGCCGACCGGGTCGCCCGCCCCCTGGTTCCCGGGGTGATGGTCGCGGCCGCGCTGGTGGCGGCGGTCGGATCGCTCCTGGGCGACCCCCTGACCTGGATCGAACGGGCGCTGGTCGTGCTGGTGGCGGCCTCTCCCTGCGCGCTGGCGATCTCCGTTCCGGTGACCGTGGTGGCCGCCGTCGGCGCGGCCTCACGTCAGGGCGCACTGGTCAAGGGCGGCGCGGCGCTGGAGGCGATGGGCGGCGTCCGGGTGGTCGCCCTGGACAAGACCGGGACCCTCACTCGGAACGCGCCCGCCGTCATGGAGGTGGTGCCCGCTCCCGGGCGCGCCCGGGAGCGCGTCCTGGCCCTGGCCTCGGCGCTGGAGGCGCGCAGCGAACACCCGCTCGCCCGAGCGGTGCTGGCCGCCCACCCCTCACCCCCTCCGGCGGAGGACGTCCTCGCGGTACCCGGCCACGGGCTGACCGGCCGGGTGGAGGGCGCGCAGGTGCGTCTGGGCCGTCCCGGGTGGGTCTCCCCGGGTCCCCTCCGGGGAGAGGTCGAGCGGCTGCTGGAGGCCGGGGCCACCGTGGTCCTGGTGGAGGTGGACGGCGACGTGACGGGCGCGCTCGCGGTCCGCGACGAACCCCGCCCCGAGGCCGCCGAGGTGGTCGCGGAACTGCGCCGTTCCGGGCACCGCGTGGCCGTGCTGACCGGTGACCACCCCGTCACGGCCCGGGCGCTGGCCGTCGAGGTCGGGATCGCCCCCGAGGAGGTGCACGCCGGGCTGCTGCCCGAGGACAAGGCCCGGGTGGTCGGTGAGCTGCGCGCCGGGGGCCCCGTGGCCATGGTCGGTGACGGGGTCAACGACGCCCCGGCCCTGGCCTGCGCCGACCTGGGCGTGGCCATGGGCGCGATGGGCACCGACGTGGCCGTGGAGACCGCGGACGTCGCCCTGATGGGTGAGGACCTGCACCACCTCCCGGCGGTCCTGGCCCACGCCCGCCGCTGCCGGACCATCATGTGGCAGAGCGTCGGGCTGTCACTGGCGATCATCGTCGGTCTGGTGCCACTGGCGCTGTTCGGCGTCCTGGGACTGGCGGCGGTGGTCCTGGTACACGAACTGGCTGAGGTGGTGGTGATCGCCAACGGTCTGCGCGCGGGGCGCCGCACGGCCCTCCGGCGGTGAGCCCGTCGTCCACGGTGATCGGGGGACTCCCGGGTCACAGACTCCGGTAGTAGTGCACCACCGGTGAGGCCACGAACCCGGCCTTCTCGTAGACGGCGCGTGCCGGGGCGTGGGCGTCGTCGCCGCCGGTCCTGATCACGGCCACCGCCATGCCCTCCTCCCGGATGCGCTCCACGGCGAACTCCGTGAGCGCCGTGCCGGTGCCCCGCCCCTGCTGCTCGGGGTCGACCCCCAACAGGTGGACCAGTCCGGTGCCGCCCTCCCGGTCGAGCCGGACGGTGACGAACCCGGCCACGCGGTCGGTGACGGCCACCCACGCGTCCGCCTCCGCCGAGTCCAGGTCCTCCCGGACGTCGCGGGCGTGCGTCCGGCGCCAGTCCCCGTGGAGCCGCCGGTGCAACCTCGGTCCCAGGGTCCGCTCCAGTGCTGCGTAGCCGGGCTCCCAGGCACGCAGGGCGAGGCCGACCACCGTGTCGCGGTCGCCGGGTTCGTAGGGCCGGATCCTGATCTCCATGGGTCGCAGCGTAGCCACGCGCCCCGGAGGCGACCAGGGGTTTTCCCGGCGCGCGGTACGGTGGCGCCGAACCCGGAGCGAAGGAGCCCATGATGGTGGACGAGACCGACCTGCGTCACCTGCGTCGCGCGGTGGACCTGGCCGCGGCGGCTCTGGACCGGGGTGACGAGCCGTTCGGTTCGGTGCTGGTGGGCGCGGACGGCGCGGTGCTGTTCGAGGACCACAACCACGTGGCCGGGGGCGACTTCACCCAGCACCCGGAGTTCGCGATCGCCCGCTGGGCCGCCGGGCACCTGACCCCCGCCGAGCGCGCCGAGGCCACCGTCTACACCTCGGGTGAGCACTGCCCGATGTGCTCCGCCGCCCACGCCTGGGTGGGGCTGGGGCGCATCGTGTACGCGAGTTCGGCGGAGCAGTTGGGCTCCTGGCTGGCGGAGTGGGGTGTCCCGGCCGGTCCGGTGCGGGCGCTGTCCGTGAACGAGGTGGCTCCCGGTATCCCGGTGGAGGGTCCGGTGGGGTCCCTCAGCGAGGAGGTGCGCGGTCTGCACGCGCGCCTCCACGGACGTGTCGCGGAGCACTGAACCCGGACTCGCGCCCACCGCGTGATCGAACGTGATCGAAACGATCAGTGCTGGTGGGCCACGCGTCCCGTCGTCCCGTCGACCCCGTGCTGCGCCGGAACGGATCAGCCCTCCCTGATGGTCATCCGGGCGATCCGGTCCCCCTCGACGCGGAAGGCGAAGGAACTCAGCCCGTTGGCGTGCCGCGACCTCCAGTCACCGACCACCGTGACCCCGTCCGGGGTGGTTTCGGCCGAGCGCACGTCCAGCACGCCGCGGGCCCCGATGAACTCCACCTCGCTCCACCCCTTGATGGCCTCGCGCCCCCGGAACTCCCGTCCCCAGTCGTCCACCACCCCGTCTGGGGTGAAGGCCTCCAGGAAGCCCTGCTCGTCGTGGTCGTTGACCCGGTCGACGAACGACGCGACCGGCTCGGGGATGCTCACGCTCATGGTGCTCCTCCGGCTCGTGCGGACCCTGGTGGCCCCACTCCCTGAGGATGCTCGCAGCCCGCTGGTCTACCGCGTGTCGACGGCGCTCCAAGGTCGGGCAAACACCTCCCGCGCCTCACACGGTCCCGCCCGCGGCCGGGCTAGCCTCCCGGCGAGCGGTGGCGTACGGGAAGGGGCCGGTATGCGTGGTCGACCGGGGCTCTCACACCCCCTGGCGGCGTTCCTGGCCGCATCGGCGCTGCTGCACTTCGCGTATCCGCTGACGCTGCGCGGACAGCTGTGGGAGATGCTGTACACCCTGCTGTATCCGGCGGTGGTCTTCCTGGGCGTGCGCGTTGTCCTGCCCGAGGGCCGACGCCTGGTCCCCGTGGCCGTGCTCTCCGTGGTCTTCCTGGTGTCCGGGTTCTGGTCGGCCCTGCACCCCGAGGTCCCCACCGCGCGTCTCGGGCTGTTCTGCGCCGTCGTGCTGTTCCAGGGCTACCTGATCCTGAAGCTGCTCGCGTTCGTGTTCACCTACCGGCGGCGGCACCAGCGTGAGCAGGGCCCGCAGCTGATCCTGGCGGCGATCTGCGCCTACCTGCTGCTGGGCGGAGTGTTCGCGGCGCTGTTCGGCATCGTGGAGGCCCTGTGGCCCGGTGGCTTCGAGGACTCCCTCGCCCCGGGGACACCGGTGGACTGGCAGGACCTCACCTATCTGAGCTTCGTCACCCTGGTCACGCTCGGCTACGGCGACCTCGTGCCGGTCACCCCGTGGGCGCGCTCGCTGGCCACCGGCGAGGCGGTGGCGGGGACCCTGTTCCTGACCACGGTGATCGCCCGCATCGTGGGTGCCTACGTGTCGGTCTCCCCGTCCGGGCCGGAACCCGGACCCGAACGCGGGTGACCGGGGTCTCAGTTCCGGTCGTCGTCCTCGGGTTCGAACTGGCCCTGGATGACGCGGCCCCGGTTGGGGGTGGACCGGTCCCCGGTCTCCGCGCCCCGCGAGCCTCCGGGAGCGGTGCCGAACGGGTTCGCGGGCCCACCGGAACCGGCGGGTCCGCCGGGCCCGAAGGGGGCCTGGTTCGGGATGGTGGCGCCACGCGCGGAGAACTCCTCGTTCACGCGTTCCTGCATCTTCCTCATCCGGCGGGCCGCCCAACCGGCGAACGCCCACCGCAGGGCGGGCCGCGTGACCGGGGTGGCCAGCAGCAGACCGACGGCGGCGGTGAGGAACCCCGGGATGACCAGCAGGATGCCGCCGGCCATGAGCATCAACGGGTCGAGCAGGCCCTTGCGGGGCTGCTCACCGGTGCGCATGGCCTCGTCGGCCTCCTGGACGACCTCGCGGAAGGCCCGGCCCGTGTGCCGCAGCACGGCCACGCCGAGGATCATCAGCGAGACCAGCGCGGCCAGCGTCCACGGCACGCCGATCTGTCCGCCGACCCAGATCATCAGGCCCACCTCAAGGAAGGGCAGTGCCATCAGCGCCAGCACCATCAGCAGCGGCATCGCGAATCATCCTCAGTGTCGTGGACCGGAGTCGGGTTCTCCCCTTGACGGGGAAAACGTACCCGTGACGTGAATGGTTCCCGGTCCGGGAACTCCCACCCGCGGCGGACGCCCCGGTTCCGACCCCCGCGACGGGGACCGCTCCCCCGGCCGGTGGGCGGGTTCAGGTCCGGGACCTGCGGGAGACGACGACCGAGGCGACCACCGCGGCCAGGCCGAGCGCGGCCATCAGGGCCTCCGGGACCGCGCCCAGCCGGGTGGCCACCGTGGTGCCCTCCATGGCGGTGAGCTCCGCGACGTTGACGTCGCGCACCGCTTCGGGCGACTCGTAGGCGATCCCGCCGTCCGGCTCGACGACGGCGCTGACCCCGCTGGTGGAGACCACCACGGCCGGGCGTCCGTGCTCGACGGCGCGCAGCTGGGTGATGGCCAGCTGCTGGTGCGACTGCCCGGTGAAGTTGTAGTTGGCGTTGTTGGTGGGGATCACGATGATCCCCCCGCCCGCCGCCACGGACTCGCGCACCGGCGGGTCGAAGGCCACGTCGAAGCAGATGCCCACGGCCAGCGTGGTGCCGCCGATGTCCAGGGCCCCTGGTTCGGTGCCCGGGACGGCGTCGGAGCTGACCTGGCCCAGACGGGAGACGAACCGGGTGAAGAAGTCGCGGTAGGGGACGTACTCGCCGAACGGGACCAGGTAGCGCTTGTCGTAGGCGTCGCCCGGGCCGGTCTCGGGGTCCCACACCAGGCTCTGCACGGAGCGCGTGCCGTCGTCGTTGAACCGGCTGAGCCCCCAGAGGAGGGGCGCGTCCACCTCCTGCGCGGCCTCGTCGATGGTCCGCGCCGCCTCGGGGTCCCGGAAGGGGTCGATGTCGCTGGCGTTCTCCGGCAGGAGCACGAGGTCGGGTTGGGGGTACTCGCCCGCCCGGACCGACTCGGCCAGTTCCGCTACGCCGTCGGCGTGGTTCTGGAGCACCTGGGCGCGCTCTCCGAGGATGGAGATCTCACCGACGTTGGGCACGTTGCCCTGGACCATGCCGACCGTGACGGTCTCCACCGGGGTGGGACGGCTGATCGCGGGGGCCACGAGACCCCCCAGGACGATCGCGGCGCTGGCGGCCAGGCCGAGGGCCGGGAGGAGCACACGCGCGCGGCCTCGGGCCGTCACGGCGCGCAGCAGGGTCCACACCAGCATGGCGCCGGTCAGGGCGACGGCGAAGGAGACGAGCGGGGAGGACCCCAGGGCCGCGTACCCCACGAAGGGCGTGTCCGGCTGCGCGAAGGCGAGCTTGCCCCAGGGGAAGCCCCCGAGCGGCCAGCGGGCGCGTACGGCCTCCTGGGCCACCCACAGGGCGGCGGTCCACACGGGCCAGTAGGGCAGTCTCGCCACCAGTGACAGGCCCATGGCCATGGGAAGGAAGTAGGCGCTCTCGGCCGCGGCGATGCCCAGCCACACGTCGACGCCGAAGATGCCCTGCCAGTGGACCAGCGGCACCATGAGCGTGGCGCCGGACAGGGCGCCCAGCCAGGCGGCGCGGCGCACGCGGGTCCCGCACACGGCGAGGAGGAGGAGTGCGGCGCTGACCGGGCCCAGCCACCAGAGGCCGTACGGCGGGAGCGCGAAGAGCTGGGCCAGGCCCGCGCCCACTGCGGCCAGGGTCCTCAGGAGGAGGTCGAAGCGTCCCCAGCGGTGCCCCGGGGCCAGGGGGGACCACGTCGTGGCCCGCGCCTCGGACTCCGGCGCCGTGATGCTCGGCGAGGGTCTTTCGGGGTTCGGAGCTGCCTCCGGCCCCTTCTGCTCGGCAACCACGTGGGATGCTCGCTTTCCGCTGGATTCTGAGGGTCCTGGCGGTCAGCATATTGGGGGGACGCGGAAAAGGCCCGAGCCACCCTTCGGACCGGCTCCGTCCCGTCGGCGGCGAGCTCGGAAGACCGTTGTCTACTGGATGTTCGGGCCTTTTCCGGGTCCAACCCCCCGCCCGGTCGCGGTACTCCGCCCCTCACCCGATCCCAGCTGCACCTGGCGCGTGATGCAGCGTCCAATCGGACGAGTGGGGGCCGCACAACCGGTCCGTCCAGTGCTGGACTGGTCGTTAGGTTACCCAGACTCCCCGACCCCTTGTCTCAACCCGGGCGCCGTGTCGTGGCTACCGGCCCAAGTGCTGGGAGGGGAGAGCGTGATGAACCGTGCGCCAGGCTAACGCACCTGAGCCGCACACGCCAGCTGGCCAAGGGTGGTTTGCGCGTGACCGCAATCGGATCGAAATCAAATCCGCTCTGGACATTTTGATCGCGATCATGTCTGATGTGATCAAGAAACCGACCCGTTTCGATCAACTTCGAACATCGGGCCCGGTGAAGGGGCATCTGAGGGGTCCACGGCCCCGCGGTTCCCCACCATCGGATACGCCACACCACCGAGCCAACGCGGGAGCTGACAGCCATGGCGGAGATCGTCCTTGAGGGCGTCGACAAGATCTACGGCGGCGACGTCAAGGCCGTCGACGACCTCAACCTCCGGATCAACGACGGCGAGTTCATGGTGCTCGTCGGCCCCTCCGGCTGCGGCAAGTCCACCGCGCTGCGCATGATCGCGGGCCTGGAGGAGATCTCGGCGGGCACGCTGGTGATCGGGGACGAGATCGTCAACGACCGTCCGCCGAAGGACCGCGACATCGCGATGGTCTTCCAGAACTACGCGCTCTACCCCCACATGACCGTCGAGCAGAATCTCGCCTTCGGTCTGAAGCTGCGCAAGGTCCCCAAGGCGGAGATCGCCCGGCGCGTGGGTGAGGCCGCCGACATGCTCGGTCTGGAGCCCTACCTCAAGCGCAAGCCGGGCGCGCTCTCCGGTGGTCAGCGCCAGCGTGTGGCGATGGGCCGCGCCATCGTGCGCGAGCCGCAGGCCTTCCTCATGGACGAGCCGCTGTCCAACCTCGACGCGAAGCTCCGCGTGCAGATGCGCGCCTCCCTGAACCAGCTCCACGAGCGCCTGGGCGTCACCACCGTCTACGTCACCCACGACCAGATCGAGGCGATGACCCTCGGTGACCGGGTCGCGGTGCTGCGGGACGGCCGACTCCAGCAGGTCGACACCCCCAAGCGCCTGTTCGACGCCCCCGTCAACCTGTTCGTGGCCGGGTTCATCGGTTCCCCGGCGATGAACTTCGTCGACGCCGAGATCTCCCGCGACGGTGACGGCGCGGTCCTGAAGTTCGCCGAGCACGCGCTCCCCGTCCCGGCCTCGGTCCTCAAGGAGCGCCCACACCTGAGCGAGTACGTGGGCCGTTCGGTGATCCTGGGCATCCGCCCCTCGGACTTCAGCGACGCCGAGTTCGACGGCAACGGCGACCCGCGCATCGAGGTCACCGCCGACGTGACCGAGGAGCTGGGCACCGAGATCAACGTGATCTTCGGCATCGACGCCCCGCCCGTGCGCCACGAGGACGCGGCAGCCCTGGCGAAGGACGCCGCCGGTGACGACGAGGAGAGCGCCGAGGCCGCCCTGCCGCTGGGCGACAACCGCTCGCAGTTCACCGCCCGTGTGAGCCCGCGCAGCAGCGTGCGCCCGGGCAGCACCATCAGCCTGGCGGTGGACGTCAGCCAGCTGCACTTCTTCGACCAGGAGAGCGGCCTGGCGATCGGCCACCCCGACAACGTCTGATCCGCCCCCCGGTCCGGTCCACACCTCCCCGGACCGGACACACGGGCGGCGCCCCATCCCCCGGGGCGCCGCCCGTCCCCGTCTCCCCCGTGGTCGTCTGGGTCAGTTGGCCGCCCAGATGGCGGCGTTGAGCGTGGCGGCGAAAACGACCCACACCAGGTAGGGGACCAGGAGCACCACCGCCGACCTGCTGTGCGGACGGGCCAGGAACAGCGTCGCCGTCACCGCGACGACCAGCAGCAGGATGTCCGCCAGCGCGAGGCCCTGGAGCCCGGCGCCGAAGAACAGCGGCGTCCAGACCGCGTTCAGGAGCAGCTGGAGGACGTAGACGCCAAGGAAGACGGCGGCGCCCCGGGTTCCGGCCGCCCGCCACACCAGCCAGCCCGCGACCGCGATGAGCACGTACAGGACGGTCCACACCGGACCGAACAGCCAGGCGGGCGGTGCCCACACCGGCAGGTCGAGGCGAGCGTAGACCGCGCCGGACTGTGCCGCGGCGGCGCCGCCGACCAGAGCCGTGGCCAGGACCGCCGCCCCGAAGCACGCCGCCGCCACCAGCGACCGGCGCGGCTCCCGGGGGTGCCGGACGGTGTTCTCCACGGGTCCCTCCCTCACTCCTGGAACTCCCGAGGCTCGGTCCGCCCCTCGTCGGAGACCTACCCGGTTCCCCGCCGACCATCCCGGCGGTCGTGGCTGGCACCGCCCACAAACCTTCCCTCACCGACACAGTCGCGTCCCTCGGGGCCAGGTATCTCTTCCTTGACCGTCGTGTCGGGCCGCTTGAACCATGTGATGGTGCGTAACCGACCCGGAACCGCCCCGGCCGCCGACCCCGTGTCGGTCGTCGACACGCTGCACGGCCACCCCGTCCCCGACCCCTACCGATGGCTGGAGACCTCCGACTCCCCCGCGACCCTCCGCTGGCTGGCGGAGCGCGGTCGGGAGTACGAGCGGGAGGCGGCCACCTGGCCCCTGCGCGCACACCTGGCCGAACGCATCCGGGCGCTGGTCGCGACCGACCTGTGGTCGCCGCCGGTCCACCGCTCCGGCACGCTGTTCTGCACGGTACGCCGGGCGGGGAGCGAACACCCGCGCCTCGTGGTGTGGCCCCGGGACCCCGGAGACACCGCCGCCGGGGCCCCGGACACGGATCCGCTGACCGTCCACGACCCCTGCGCGGACGACCCCACGGGGCGGACCACCCTGGACTCCTGGGAACCGAGCCCGGACGGCCGACTGGTCGCCGTCCAGACCTCCTCGGGCGGGGTGGAACGCGGTGGCCTGCGCGTGGTCCGGACGGACACCGGAGCGACGGTCGGCCCGACGGTCTCCGGAGTACGGTACTCGCACGTGGCCTGGCTGCCCGGCGAACGGCGGTCCTTCTACTACGTGCGTCGCGACGGCGTCCGGGGCGTGCGCGGCGTGTGGCTGCGCCGGGTCGTGGACGGCGCCGAGACGCTCGTGTACCCCTGCACCGGGCCGGGCACCGTACCCGGCGTGCGGGTCCTGGACGACCGCTGGCTGCTGGTCACGGAGAGCCACGGCACCGGTCACCGCACCGACCTGTGGCTGGCCGACCTGGCCGCGCGTCCGGCGGAGCGGCCGGAGTTCCGACCGCTCCAGGTCGACCACGAGGCGGAGACCGAGGTGGGGGCGGGTCCCGACGGTCTGCTGTACCTGCGCACCACACTGGACGCGCCGCGACGCCGCGTGTGCGCGGTGGACCCGGGAGCCCCCGGCGACCGGCTCTCACCCGAGCACTGGCGGGAGGTGGTCCCCGAGGACCCCGGCGCGACCCTGGACGCGTTCTGCCCGCACCGCTCGCCCGAGGGCACGGCGCTGCTGGTGGTCCGCACCCGGTTGGGCATCAGCGAGGCCGCCGTGCACGACGCCGTCACCGGCGTCCGCTCCCACACGGTGGAGCTGCCGGGTGAGGGCATGGCCTCCGGCCCGGTGGCCATGCCGGACGGCACGGTCTTCCTCGCCTACGCCGACGTGGCCACCCAGCAGAGGGTCCTGCGCCTGGCCCCAGGGCACCGGACACCCGTGCCCTGGCCCGCCCCCGCGAACCCCGACGCGGCCACCGGCGCGCGCCCCGGTACCGGGGCCGCCCCCTCCGTGGTCCGCACCGTGGAGTGGTGTCGGTCCTTCGACGGCACCCGGGTGCCGGTCACGGTCTTCGACGCCTCCGGTGGCTCCGGGCCGGGCCCCACCCTCCTGCACGCGTACGGGGGTTTCGGACGTCCGCGCCAGTTCGGGTTCAGCGCGACCGTGCTCGCCTGGCTGCTCTCCGGCGGCCGCTACGCCGTGGCCCACGTCCGGGGCGGGGGTGACGCCGGGCGCCGGTGGCACCTGGAGGGTTCGGGCCGCCACAAGACGCGCGCGGTGCGCGACCTGATCGCCGCCGCCGACACGCTGGTGTCCTCCGGGTGGTGCACGCGCGCCGAACTGTGCCTGTCCGGCGGTTCGGCCGGGGGGCTGCTGGTGCTGGCCGCCGCCACCGCCCGCCCGGACCTGTGCTCGGCGGTGATCGCCTCGGCCCCCCTCGCGGACATGGTGCGGTTCGAGCGGCTGGGGCTGGGCCGCATGTGGACACGGGAGTTCGGCACCGCGGCCGACCCCGACGACTTCGCCGCACTGGTGTCGTACTCCCCCTACCACCGCGCTCTGGACACCGCCCTGCGCACACCCGGCCTGCGGCATCCCAGTGTCCTGCTCACCGGGTTCGACGGCGACACCCGGACCGACGCCGCCCACCCGCGCAAGATGTGCGCGGCGCTGCTGGCGGCGGGAGGGGACGGGGACCGCCCGGCCGCCCTGCTGCGCTACGAACACGACGTCGGGCACGGCCCGCGCGCGGTGAGCAGGGCCGTGGGACTGGCCGCCGACGCGCACGCGTTCGCGGCCCACCGAACGGGGCTCACCGGGCGCTGACGGCACCCGGTCCGGCCCTGACCAAGAGGATCGACGGCACACAGAAAGCGAGGTGCGGTATGGACCCCATCGAGGTTGAGGTCGAGGATCTGGCGGAGGTGACCTCCCGCGACACCACCGCGGGCGGCGACAACGACGGCACCGACTCCAGTTCGGACTTCATCTGATCGGTGCCCGCCCGGTCCGTGCCGCTCCGGCGCGGGCCGGGCGGGTCCCCCCGCCACCACGATCCGCGCGCCCGCAGAACCGTAACGTCCGACCCTCCTGGAAAGGGGACAGCCGTGACCGATCCCGGCAGCCTGTTCACCCGAACCCTGTGCGACGTCGTGGGCCGCGACGCACTCACCACCCGACTGTCGGAGGAGTTCGTCTTCGCCGACCTGGGCGCGGACGCCGTGCGCTCGCTCCTGACCTTCGACGACCTCAACGGCCTGCTGGCCGAGAGCGCCCCGGAGCCGCCCCGTCTGCGCCTGCACAAGGACGGCTCACCGGTCCCGTTGGACCGCTACACGGACCGGGCCCGGGTCTCGCGGACCGAACGCCGGATCGTGCGCCCCGAGTCGCTGTACCGGGAGCTGCGCGCCGGGGCGAGCCTGGTGCTGGACGGCATCGACCGGATGCACCCGCCGATCGGCGCGGCCGCCGACGACCTCATGCGGCTGACCCGGGAGCGCGCGCAGACCAACCTGTACCTGATCTGGGGTGAGTCCCGGGGGTTCGACACCCACTGGGACGACCACGACACGGTGATCGTGCAGGTGGAGGGGACGAAGCACTGGCAGGTGCACGGGCCGGGTTCGCGCCCGTACCCGATGAGGAACGACACCGACCACGCGCACACCCCGCCCCGGGACGCGGACGGCGAGCTGCACCTGGTGTGGGAGGGCGTGCTGCGCCCCGGTCAGGTGATCCACGTGCCGCGCGGTTGGTGGCACACGGTGACCGGCACCGGTGAGGTGAGTATGCACCTCACCTTCGGTTTCACCCGCGCGACCGGGGTGGACTGGGCGGACGCGCTGGTGCGCGGACTGTTCGAGGAGGAGGCGTTCCGTCGGGACCTGCCCCGGTTCGCCGACCCCGACTCGCGCCGCAAGCACCGGCACGAGTTGGTCGAGCGGATCACGGAGCTGGCCGAGCGCCTGGACCTGGACACCTTCCTGGCCGAGCGGGACGCGCGTTTCCCCCGGCGCACGTCGTTCTCCCTGCCCTGGCCGGTGGAGGACGGCGCTCCCCCGGAGCACGCGCGGGTGGAGTTCGTCCCGATCCTGCCTCCCCCCGTGGTGCGGGAGGGCGAGGGCGGGGACGCCCGGGTCGTGGTCACCGTCGCGGGGAAGCGGTACCGGCTTCCCGTCGTGGCGGAACCGGTGCTGGAGGCGCTGGCCGAGCACCGGGAGCTGTCCGTGGCGGCGCTGGCCGAGCGCGCGGGCGTGGACGCGCCCACGTGCGTGCGGGTGGTGTCCGCGCTGGCCCGCCACCACCTGGTGCTGGTGCGCTGAACGGGCGGGGGCGGACGGACCCGCCCCCGCTCCCCGGCCCCGGGCGGTCCTCAGCCCCCTGCCTCGGCCCGGCCCCCGGTGCGCACGTACGCGTCGACACCGTCGAGGATGCGCTGGACGGCGAAGCCCAGGCCGCCCAGGAGACCGCTCTCCTCGGCGAATCCGGCCGGGGCCTCGTCGAACGTGCCCTGGTCCAGGGTCCACAGGATCGTCGGGAACTCCTCGGGGTCGATGACCCCCCGCAGCCCCCGGACCCACCCCTGTTCGTCGTCCTCCACGGAGCCGCCGCGTGCCCGGGCGGCCCGCGCCAGGTCCTCCTCCATGCGGATCAGGTCCCTGAGCGCGTACGAGAGCAGCAGGAGGACCTGGAGTGACTCGGCGGCTCCGAGCCCGGAGGCGGAGACCTCGCGGAGCCCGGCCTCCATCCAGCGGAGTCCGTTGGGGCCGCTCGGGGGGCCGGACTGGGGGATGTAGGCGGACCAGGGGTGCCTCCGCCACTGGTCGAGCGCCCGGTGGCACCACTCCTCGGTCCCGGCCCGCCAGTCACCGTCGTCGCGGGGCCCGGCGGGGCGCTGGGACAGGGCGGCGTCCTGCATGAGGACGAGCAGGTCCTCCTTGCTCTCCAGGTGCCGGTACAGCGACATCGTCGTGTAGCCGAGCTCCCTGGCCACGCGCTGCATGGAGACGGCGTCCAGTCCCTCGGCGTCGGCCACCGCCATCGCGGCCTCGACGATCGCCGTGCGGCTGAGCCTGGGCTTGGGTCCGCGCCGGGCGGTCTCCCGCTGGCCCCACAGGAGCTCGATCTCCCGGGTGGTTCCCGTCGTCGGCCGTTCTTCGCTCGTCATACCCCACCAGTCGTCGGTACCGCCGCGCGGGGACCGCCGCTCCGGTCCGCCGCCTTGGTTGACTCCCATCCTAAAACTGTGTACTACTTAAACTAATAAGTTTAGTACGTACACAGTTTATGAGGCACACAGTCATGGAACCGTCGTCTCCCCCGGCCGTCAGGGCCAGGGGACTCCACAAGCGCTACGGCGACACCCGGGCCCTGGACGGGCTCGACCTCACCGTCGCCCCCGGCACCGTCCTCGGCCTGCTCGGACCCAACGGGGCGGGCAAGACCACCGCCGTGCGCGTCCTGTCCACCCTCCTGCGACCCGACTCCGGCACGGCCTCGGTCGGCGGCCACGACGTGCTCACCGCACCGGAGATGGTCCGCTCCGTCATCGGCCTGACCGGCCAGTACGCCTCCGTCGACGAGATCCTGACCGCCCGCGAGAACCTCGTGATGTTCTCCCGTCTGTACGGGTACGACCGGACCGGCGCACGCGAGCGCGCCCGGGAGCTCCTGGAGCGGTTCGACCTCGTCGACGCCGCCGACCGCCCCTCCAGCGGCTACTCCGGCGGGATGCGCCGCCGCCTCGACCTGGCGGTCAGCCTCATCCAGGAGCCCCGTGTCCTGTTCCTCGACGAACCCACGACCGGGCTCGACCCGCGCAGCCGGATCCAGGTGTGGGAGGCCGTCCGCGACCTCGTCCGCGGAGGGGCCACCGTGCTGCTCACCACGCAGTACCTGGAGGAGGCCGACCAGCTCGCTGACCGCGTCGCCGTCATCGACCACGGCCGGGTGATCGCGGAGGGCACCCCGGACACCCTCAAGTCCCAGGCGGGCGGCGACCGCCTGGACGTGCTCGTGCACGACCCGGCGGACCTGTCCGCCGTCGCGGAGCTGCTCGGCACGGCCCTGACCGCCCCCGCGCGCGTGCACTCCGCCGAACGGCGGGTGAGCGTGTCGGCCGAGGACCGGATGGCCGCGCTGACCGGCGCCGTACGCGCCCTGGACGGCTCCGGACTGAGGATCACCGACATCGGGGTGCGCCGTCCCAGCCTCGACGAGGTCTTCCTGGGCCTGACCGGCACCGGGACCAACACGGAGGAGGCCACCCGATGACCGCGACCACCACTCCCCCGACCGCCCGGCACGACCGGGGCACGCCGCCCGTGTCCCACCCGGCCCGCGAACGCCGGGGCCGGGCCTGGACCGACGTCCTGGTCCTGAGCCACCGCAACCTGCGCCACATGGTCCGCGACCCCTTCGAGCTGGTGATCGCGATCAGCATGCCGCTGCTGATGGTGCTGCTGTTCGGGTACGTGTTCGGTGACGTCATGTCCGGGACGGGGGCACGGGACTACCGCACCTTCCTGGTGCCCGCCATGCTGGCCATGGTCATGCTGTACGGCGTCGCCGGGACCTCGGCCGGGATCGCCCGCGACACCGCGCGCGACGTCATGAGCCGGTTCCGCTCCATGCCCATGGCGCCGATGGCGATCCTGGGCGCGCGCACGCTCACCGACATGGTGCGCGCCGTGCTGGAGGTCGTGCTGCTGCTCGGCTGCGGCGCCCTGATCGGCTGGCGCTTCGAGGACGGTGTCGGCGGCGCGCTGGCCGCCGTGGGGCTGCTCCTGCTCTTCCGGTTCGCTCTGGTGTGGCTCGGGGTCCTGATCGGCCTGCACGCGACCAACCCCGACGCGGCGAGCATGCTGGTCTACCCGCTGGCCTTCCCGCTCACCATGCTGTCCACGAGCTTCCTGCCGTCGACCGCGATGCCGTCCTGGCTGGCTCCGATCGCGGAGTGGAACCCGCTGTCGGCCGTGGTCAGCGCCACTCGTGAGCTGTTCGGCAACGAAGTACTGCCCTCGGACGCCTGGCCCGCGCAGAACGCGCTGCTCCTGGCTCTGGGCGTGCCCGCGCTGATGGTGGCCGTCTGCGTCCCGCTGGCGCTGCGCCGCTTCCGTGCCCTGAGCCACTGACCACGCGGGTCCGTCGGACGGCGGCCGACGGACCCGTACGTCACCCCCGCACCCCAGGGCACGAAGGCTCCACGATTCGGCAAACGTCCAGGCTGACGCATTGCCACCGCCGCGATGGTTAGGGTAGCCTCACTTCATAGGCGCACGTGAACACGACCCGTCCGGACGCGGCTGTCGCACGCCCCCGGACCTGTCCGTTCCGCTCCGCGACGAAGGGTTGCCAGGTGACTCCAGATCCGCTCGACGTCTTCCAGGGCGTCAGCGCGCGGCTGAAGTTCGCGCCGCTGCCCGAGCTCACCGACGCCGACCGGCTCCACGGCCGTCCGGTGGACCGCGTCCAGTTCCACAGCGTCGCCTCGATGACCGGACACGACTGGCTCCCCGTGCTGTTCGACAAGCTCCGGACCGAGCACGGCCCCGGCCACCGCCTCCCCGCCGCGACCAACTTCCTCCGGGTCACCCTGCGCGAGCCGATCTTCCTGGTCGCCGCCTGCCTGTACCTCACCGGACGCGGACCGCTGCTCACCCCGGACACCCTGTACCTGCCCTGGGACACGGTCCGGAGCAGGTTCGACACGCCCACCGTGACCGACCTCCGCACCGTGGTCCTGCCCGACGACCCCGCCGCCGACCACCCCGAGACCGTGGTCGCCCGCGACGAGGACGAGCAGCTGCGCCTGGTCGCGGAGGCGTTGTTCGCCACCGTCGAGCCCCTGGTCGAGGCCCTGCACGCACACTCACGCGCCGGCAAGCGCACCCTGTGGGGCTGGGTCCTGGACACCCTGCACTTCTACATGCTCAACCCGGCCCGCTACCTGGGCCGTGACGCCGAGCAGGCCTGGGAACTGGCCACCCGGCTCGGTGAAGCGGTGGTCGAGGCGGGTGCCGTCACCCGTAGGCGGCCGCGGCTGTTCCCGTTCGCCCCCGACCACCCCCGGGGCACCTGGGCGGTCCGGGGCACCTGCTGCTTCGACTACAAGGCCGACCCCGAGCACGGCTACTGCACCACCTGCCCGCTCAAGTGCGACAGCGAACGCAGGGAGGCCCTGTCGGAGTGGCTGCGCGACCCCGCGCTCGCCCCCTGACAGGACCTCGTCCCGAGCCCGTGGGCGGCCCCGTCGCTCAGGTCACCGGGACCTCCACCGGGCCGGTGAAGTACGGCTCGAAGAGCACCCGCTCCGCGTCGATCTCACCGGGGACGGTGATCGCGCCGTCGGCGGTCTGCCCCGGGTCCAGGGTCTGCACACCGAGCTCGTTGGCGTCCATCGCGATCGCGTCTCCCGGGCTGTGCTCCTCCCCCTCGGCGTCCACCACGACGAAGTAGAGCGGATTGACGTCCAGGGCGTCCGTACCGGTGTTGGTGACGGTCACCTCGACACTGGTGAACTCGCCCTCGACGTAGAGGGAGCTGGGCTCGAACTCGGTCGAGGTGGCGGTCAGCTCCGCCTCGGAGGGCACGTCCTCTCCCGGCGCCTCCTCGGTCTGTTCGACGCCCGCATCGCCGCTGCCACTGGGCGAGCTCTGGTCCGCCAGGACCAGCGCGACCGCCGCGCAGCCGCCCAGAGCCAGGAGCAGCAGGAGCAGGACTCCGCAGCCGATCCCGATGATCCTGCCCCACGGAGTCGGCTTCGACGGCGGCGGGCCGTAGCCGCCCTGCCCCGGGGGACCGTATCCGCCGGGGTGGCCGTGGCCGCCCTGGGCGCCGTAGTTGACCGGCTCGCTCGGGTAGCCGCCGTATCCCGGGGCGTAGCCCGCGTGCTCGTATCCCGCGCTCCCCGGGCCGCTGGGCCCCTGGGAGTACTCACCCGGGTCCGGTTGCCCGGGGCCGCCCCCGTACGGTCCGGGCTCGCCCGGCGGCGGCCCGTAGGAGGGTCCCCCGCCCTGCGGGGGCCCGGGCGGCGGACCACCGGGGGGCTGCTGCCACGAGGGCTGCCCGTTCGGGGGCCGTTGCCACGAGGGCTGGGCGCCCGAGGGCTGGGCGCCCGAGGGCTGCTGCCACGGGGGCTGGGAGCCCGGGGGCGGCTGCCATGAGGGCTGGCCGCCCGACCACGCGTCCCCGGGGGGCGGACCACCCGGAGGCTGGTCGCCCGGGGGCACACCGCCCGGCGGCGGACCACCGTGGAGCGCCCCTCCCGGGTACGGGCCCCCGGGAGGAGGCGCGTAGGACGGCTGCCCCATCGGCGGAGTGCCGTGCTGGTGCGCCCCTCCCGGCGGAGGGTCGTGCCGGGGCTCCCCGGGCGGCTGCGGGCCGCCCTCGATCGGATCGCCGGGGTCGCCCGGCCGCCACTCCTCCGGCGGGTGGTGGTTGACCGGATCCTGGTCCGGCCGCTCACCGGCTCCCTCCTCGGGCTCCCGATCACTCACCCAGAACACCCCTTCGTCCAGTGGCGCGTCCCGCCGAGAGCGGCGGGCACCTCAGAACCGCACCGTAACCGCGCCCAGGAGGGGCGGAGCGGAGCTCAGCGGGCGTTTCCGGTAAAGGTCGGGAAGTGTTTGCCCCGTGCGCGGAGGGCGAGCACGAACACCGGGACCGTGAACAGGGCGGCGAACAGGTTCAGGCCCCCGAAGCCCACCGTCGCCAGGACCACGCCGGACAGCGCGGCCGCCGAGGCGGCCCCCAGGTTCATGGCGAGGTCGCTGAACCCCTGCGCTCGGGGGCGGACCTCGGCGGGCAGCGACTCGGCCAGCAGCGCGCTGGCCGAGACCAGCCCGAAGGACCAGCCGAGGCCGAGCAGGACCAGCCCGGTGGTCACCAGCGCCTCACTGTGCCCGGCGGTTCCGGCGACGGCGGCGGCCGCCAACAGGATCACCTGCCCGGTGAGGAGCACGGGCGTGCGCCCGAAGCGGTCCGCCAGCCAGCCCACCAGTGGGGAGAGCCCGTACATCCCGGCGATGTGCAGGGAGATGGTCAGTCCGATGACAGTGAGTTCGGCACCGTGGTGTGTCAGGTGCACCGGTGTCATCGTCATGACCGAGACCATCGTGGTGTGGCTGGCGACGACCCCCACCACGGCCAGCAGGGCCGACGGGGTCCGGCCGATCGCCCGCAGGGCGTCGGTCAGCCCGACCCCGCCCCTCGGTGCCCGGCCCTGGTCCGCGTCGATCCGGGCGGCCTCGGCGGTCGCCGTCAGCAGCGGGTCGGGCCGCAGCAGGAACGCGATCAGCACCGCGCCGCCGAGGAACCCGACCGTGGTGAGCAGCACCGGACCCAGCAGGTCGGGCAGGCCCAGGAGGACGGCCAGTCCGCCGGTCGGGCCGATGAGGTTGGGACCCACCACCGAACCCACGGTCGTCGCCCACACCACCACGGACAGGTCGCGGCCGCGGGTGCGTTCGGTGGCCAGGTCCGCGGCGGCGTGCCGGGCCTGGAGGTTGGTCGCGGTCCCCGCGCCGACCAGGAGCATGCCGAACAGGAAGAGCGCGAAGAGGTCCAGGAGCGTGGCGGTGATGACCACTGTTCCGCCCAGCGCACCGAAGAGCCAGCCCAGGGAGAGGCCGGGACGGCGCCCGCTGCGCGCGGCCAGCGAGGCCAGGGGCAGGGCGAACGCGGCCGCGCCCAGGGTGATCATCGTGGTGGCCATCCCCGACCACGCGTCCGACCCGCTCAGATCGAGGGCGATGAGCGCGCCCACGGCGAGCATGGCGCCCATGCCGACGCTGCCGACGACCTGGGCGAGCATGAGGACGAGGACGGTACGCCGTTGCAGGCGGGCCCGAGCCGCTTCGGAGAGGGGGTCCCCGTCCCGGCTGGTTTCTGTGGACACGAGGTGGGTGCTCCGATTCATCCGGCCAACGGATGAATCGTAGTCCTCCGCACCTTTTCGGACCAGGCCGGGTCCGCCCCGTCAGCCCCGCCCGTAGCGCCACCGCAGGAAGTCGTGCTCGCGCTCGACGTAGCGCATCTCCGCGTACAGCAGGTCGGGGTCGTCGGCGTGCACCACCACCCCGCCGACCGGGATCACCGGCCAGCGCGCGAACGCCCAGAACCGCCGGGTGTAGGGGCCCCACAGGACGACCCAGGCGCCCTGCTTCTGCCACTCGATGTGTTCGGCGACCCGGCGCCGTTCCTCGTCCCGTTCGTCCATGGCGCCTGTGGACATACCCGGGACCCGGATGTCCGATCAGGCCGGAACCGGCCATTTCGGGGGGTTTCCGCGAACACGGACGCCCGTGCCGGGGCACGGGCGTCGCATGGCGCGGGTCCGGTCAGCGACCGGCGACGAGATCGCTGCCCGGGACCGGCTCGGCCGGGTCGTTGCCGAGCGCGACGACGCGGTTCTCCCCGTCCACGTGCACGACGTGCTGGACGTGGTCGGCCCGTTCCCGCTCGTCCACCTGGGCGTAACCGATGATGATGACCAGGTCCCCGGGGCTCACCAGGCGCGCGGCGGCGCCGTTGATCCCGATGACCCCGCTCCCCCGCTCACCCACCAGGGCGTAGGTGACCAGGCGGGCGCCGTTGTCGATGTCGACGATGTGGACCTGCTCGCCGTCGACGATGTCGGCGGCGTCCATCAGGTCGGCGTCGATGGTGACCGACCCCACGTAGTGCAGGTCGGCCTGGGTGACCGTCGCGCGGTGGATCTTGCCGTTCATGAGGGTGCGCAGCATGGACGAAGCCTCGTTTCAGGATGTGTCGCGGACTACAGGCCCCCGGAGGGGTCCCGTGCGTATCCCATGATGGCGCCCCGTATGACCCGGTTCGACCACCGGGGCGCCCTCACGCCTAGTTGAAGGAGGAGTAGGCCACCACGCCGCGCCGGACGAGGTCGGCCGCCTTGCGGGCCTTGCCGCGCACGTGCGGGTCGGCGGCGGCCCCGGCGATCTGGCTGAGCATGTCCACGAGCATCTTCGCGGTGCGCACGAAGTCGCCCGCGGTCATGTCGGACTGCCGCAGGATCGCGTCGAGCCGGTCGCCGCGCGCCCAACGGTGCGCGGTCCACACGAAGCCGAGGTCGGGCTGGCGCAGGAACGACACGCGGTGGCGCGCCTCGACCTCGTTGAGCTCGCCCCACAGCCGGTTCATCTCGGTCAGCGCCTCCTCGACCCTGCCCTCGGGCAGCCTCGGGTAGGCGTCGTCGTTGCGGCGCGCCTCGTAGACCAGTGCGGCGGCACAGGCCGCCAGCTCCACGGGGTTCAGGTCCTCCCACACGCCCCGGCGCAGGCACTCCGCGACCAGCAGGTCGAGTTCGGAGTAGATCTTGGCCAGCTTGCCGCCGTCCTCGGAGACGTCGTCGCCCGAGAGGTACTCCAGGTCCTCCAGCACACCGCACACCCGGTCGAAGGTGCGGGAGATGACGTGCGAGCGCCCCTCCACGCGGCGGCGCAGCGCGTCGGTCTCCTTCTGGAGACGGAAGTACCGCTCGGCCCAGCGGGCGTGGTCCTCGCGATCGGAGCAGCCGTGGCACGGGTGCTCCTTGAGCTCGGTGCGCAGCCGCTGGACCTCGGCGTCCTCCTGGGCGCCCCGGCGCCCGCCCCGCTCGAAGGACGGGTCGGTGCCCCGCTCCTTCAGCTTGTTGCGCAGGGTCGAGGCGAGGTCCTGGCGCGAACGCGGCGAGCGCGCGGAGAACGACTTGGGGATGCGCATGCGCCCCGAGGGGTGCACCGGCACCGGGAAGTCGCTGGAGTTGACCCGCTTGACCTGCTTGTCGACGGTGAGCACCAGGGGTGCGGGCAGGTCGTGGCGCAGCCCCGGGTCCAGGACCACCGCGTGGCCCGAGTAGCGCCCGGCCGGGATGCGGATGATGTCGCCCGGCCGCAGCCGCTCCAGGCTCTCCAGCGCCTCGTCGCGGCGCTGGACCGACCGGTTCCTGGCCAGCACCGACTCGCGGTCGCTGAGGGCCCGCCGCAGACCGGCGTACTCCATGAAGTCACCCAGGTGGCACTCGGCGGCGCTGGCGTATCCCTCCAGGGCCTCCTCGTGCTTGCGCAGCTGCTTGACCAGGCCCACCACGGCGCGGTCGGCCTGGAACTGGGCGAAGGACGCCTCCAGCATGTTCCGACTGCGCTGGCGGCCGACCTGGCCGACCAGGTTCACCGCCATGTTGTACGAGGGCTGGAAGCTGGAGTTGAGGGGGTAGGTGCGGGTGCCCGCCAGGCTGGCCACCGACTCGGGGTCGGTCCCGGCCTGCCACACGACGACCGCGTGCCCCTCGACGTCGATTCCGCGCCTGCCCGCACGCCCGGTGAGCTGCGTGTACTCGCCGGGGGTGAGCGAGGCGTGGGTCTCCCCGTTCCACTTGTCGAGCTTCTCGATCACCACCGTGCGGGCGGGCATGTTGATGCCCAGGGCCAGCGTCTCGGTGGCGAAGACCGCCCGGATCAGCCCCTTCGAGAACAGGTGCTCGACGATCTCCTTGAAGGTGGGCAGCATCCCCGCGTGGTGCGCGGAGATACCCGCCTCCAGGGCGCGCAGCCAGGAGTCGAAGCCGAGCACCGTCAGGTCCGCACGCGGGATGTCCGCGCAGCGCGACTCCGCGTACTCGCGGATGTGGGCGGCCTCGTCCGGTGTGGTGAGCACCAGACCGGAGGCCACGCACTGGCGGACGGCGTCGTCGCACCCGGCCCGGCTGAAGATGAAGGTGATCGCCGGGAGCAGGCCCTCGGCGTCCAGTTCCTCGATGATCATCGGCCGGGAGGGCGGGGCGAAGCGGGTCCGCGGGCGCACGTTGCCCCGGGCCCGGGTCTGCGGGTGGCGGCGCCGGTTGGCCAGCTGGGTGGTGCGGGAGTCGTCCTCCGCCGTGCGGGTCAGGTAGGGGTTGATGAGCAGCTTGCGCCCGCCCACCTGGATCTCGCGCGGGCGCTGGTGCTGGGAGCGGCGCCGCTCCCGTTTGCGCCTGCTCCGGCCGCCGCCCTCCTCGTCGTCCTCGCCGCCGGTCTCCTCCGGTTGTTCGTCGACGAACAGGTCGTGGATCCGCTTGCCCACCATCACGTGCTGCCACAGCGGGACGGGACGCTTCTCGTCGACGATCACCGTGGTGTCGCCGCGCACCTGCTGGAGCCACTCACCGAACTCCTCGGCGTTGCTGACGGTCGCGGAGAGGGCGACCATCCGCACCGACTCGGGGAGGTGGATGATCACCTCCTCCCAGACCGCGCCCCGGAACCGGTCGGCGAGGTAGTGCACCTCGTCCATGACCACGTAGGCCAGCCCGCCCAGGGTGGACGAACCCTCGTACAGCATGTTGCGCAGCACCTCGGTGGTCATGACGACCACGGGCGCCTCACCGTTGACGCTGTTGTCACCGGTGAGCAGCCCGACCTGGTCGGCGCCGTAGCGCCGGACCAGGTCGTTGTACTTCTGGTTGGACAGGGCCTTGATCGGCGTGGTGTAGAAGCACTTGGTGCCCTCGTTGAGGGCCTGGTGCACGGCGAACTCACCGACCACGGTCTTGCCGGAACCGGTCGGCGCGGCGACCAGCACCCCGTGTCCGCTTTCCAGGGCCTTGCAGGCCCTGATCTGGAAGGGGTCGAACTCGAACCCGTAGAGCCCCTGGAAGGCCTCGATCGCGGCGCTGGAGGCGCTCTGGCGCCTGCGGAAGGCGGCGTAACGCTCGGAGTGACTACTCATAGGATTCCCAGCCTATGAGGTCAGCTCCAGCATCTCGACCGACTTTGGCACCACCTCGCACACCAGCGTCGGAGCGCCCGTGGGCTCCCCGTCCGCGAAGGCGGTCCCGGCCTCTCCTCGGATGGTGACGGTGCGCCCCCGCCTGAACACCACCTCCTCCAGTCCCAGGTGGGTCCCGGCGAAGACCCGGGGGAACAGGCGCAGGAAACGGCCGAGCGGCCCCTTCTTCACGAAGACCACGTCGAGCAGGCCGTCGTCGGGGACGGCCTCGGCGCACACGTGCATGCCGCCGCCGTAGGCGCTGGTGTTGCCGACCGCCACGAGCATGCCGGGTTCGCGGATCCGCTCGTCGTCGACGTCGATCTCGAAGTCGATGGGCTTGAAGGAGCGGAGCTCGGCGGCGAGTCCGACGAGGTAGCCGAACCGGCCCATCCCGAACCGGAAGTTGTTCACGCGCTCGTTGACCCGGGCGTCGAAGCCGCAGGCCAGAACGCTCATGTAGTACCGCTGGCGGCCGTCGGCGGTGGTCAGACGGACCACGTCGCTGGCCCGGGTACGCCCGGCCAGGATCGCCTCCGCGATCCTGTCGGCCGACCCCTTGGGGACTCCGAAGGCGCGGGCCACGTCGTTGCCGCTGCCCGCCGGGATGACCGCGAGGGGCACCCCGGTGCCGACCACTCCCTGAAGAACCTGGTGTACCAGGCCGTCGCCGCCCACCGCGACCAGGGCGTCGGGGCGGTCCGCGGCGGCCAACCTGGCCAGCCTGCGGCTGTCGGCGGCCGATCGGCCGGTGTAGACGTGCACGCGCGCGCCCTGGGCGCGCAGGGCCTCCTTCAGCCGCACGGCGATGACGGCGGCGCGGCGACGGCCGGAGGCCGGGTTGACCAGAAGGGCGATATGAGGGGACATATGCCGGTCCTTACCTACCCACAAAGGGGAACGAAAGGGTGTACGGGGTCAGGTGAGGAGCCCGTACACCCGCGCGCCCGGGTGCGGGTGGCCCGATCAGTCGTCCTCGGTCGTGGACTCCCGCTCGGTTTCCTCACGTTGGCGGCGATGGTACTCCTCCATCGCCTCCGGCGTGTTCAGCGGGGAGGGAACCCAGGTCGCCTCGACCTCGGTCTCGCCGCGCTGGATCGCGGCCTCCTCCTCGGTGAGGTACTCCTCCGGGATGTCGAACTCACCGTCACGGGCGCCCAGGACGAAGGCCTCCCACTCGGCGGGGGTGAAGAACAGGGTGCCCTTCTCCGGGGACTTGCCGTCGCGCACCGCGCGGAAGCCGTCGTCGAACTCCGCGACCTCCACGACCGCCTCGGACTCCTCCTTGGACAGCGAGGACCGCAACCACACCGCGTGCGTGGTGTCGTGCCACTTCTCGTTGCCCATGGCCTCGGGCGGCAGTTCCCTCTTGGCCTCTGTCTGCTCGCTCATCAGCACTTCCTAGTCCGGGAGCCCACACGGGAGGGGGCTCTCCTTGGTGTCCCAGCGTTGCGAGGGGGCGGACCGGCCGGACGGCCGTGCCGGCCCGGCGGGCGTCCGGGACCTCCCCAGCCGAACCCTAGCGCGTCGCGCGGCGGCTCAGGATCGCTTGCCGGAGCCGCCGTCGGAGTCGGTCTCCTCCAGCGGGGCGGGCGTGTGGTCCAGCTCCGAGGGCTGGTCGTCGAGCTCGGAGATCTGGTCGTCGTCCAGATCGCTGGTGGGGTCGCGGCGCTTCTTGCGGCGGTCGTTGAAGAAGCAGAACACCTCGGCGATCTCGAAGAGGATCACGAGGGGGACGGCCAGAGCCAGCATGGAGATCGGCTCGGCCGGGGTGATGACGGCGGCGACCAGGAAGGCGGAGAAGATGATGACCCGGCGCCACTTGGCGATGGCCTCGTGGGTGACGATGCCGACGATGTTGAGCAGGACCACCAGCAGCGGCATGACGAAGCCCAGACCGAACATGCTCATCATGATGAGCATGTAGCTGAGGTACTCACCGATGGTCAGGTACGGGTCGGCGTCCTCGGGCAGGAACCCGAAGAGCATCTGGAGGGCGAGCGCGGTGATCGAGTAGGCCAGGGCCGCGCCGGAGACGAAGAGGATCCCGGCCAGCGGGGCGAAGATGTACGCGTACTTCTTCTCGCCGCTGTGCAGGGCCGGGGCCACGAAGGCCCACAGCTGGTAGAGCCAGAGCGGGGCCGTGACCAGGGCGCCGACGAAGATCCAGACCTTGAAGGCGACGAAGAAGGCGTCGAAGGGGCCGGTGACGATCAGGGAGCAGCCGCCGCCGTCGACCACCTGGGACGCGGGCAGTGAGCAGTAGGGCTGGGTGAGGAAGTCCCAGATCCGGTCGTAGAAGACGAAGCCGACCACGGCTCCCAGGCACAGGATGAGCAGCACCTTGGCCAGCCTGTTGCGCAGCTCGCGCAGGTGGTCCATGAGCGGCATCCGGGCGTCCGGGTTGGCCGATCGGCTTCGGGACCTCATCTTGCGGTCACTCTCTTCTCCTTGGGCCCGCTCCGAGTGCGGACGCTCCCCGCTGACGACAGCCGACCGGCGCGGCACCTTCCGGTACCACGCCGGTCCACCGGAACGTTCTAGTTGTTGTAGGTCTGGTTGGTCGGCTCACCGGACTCGTTGACGATGCGCTGACCGGGGGGAAGCTGCGGGTAGCCCTGCTGCTGCGGCTGCTGGTTCTGCTGCGGCGCCGGGTTCTGCGGGGCCTGCTGCTGTGCCTGCGCCTGCTGGTTCTGCTGGGCCTGCTGGTCCTCGGACTCGTTGTTCTCGTCGTCGACCAGGCCCTTGCTCTCGGCCTTGAGGATGCGAGCGCTGCGCCCCAGGGAACGGGCCAGGTCCGGAAGCTTCTTGGCTCCGAACAGCAGGATGGCCAGGATCACCAGGATGGCGATGGTAGGTCCGTTGAACGGTCCCATGGTTCTACCTCTCTGTGGGGCGCGACCAAGCGCCTCTGATGGTACGCGCGTTCGTCCGCGGGGCCGTCATGTCCCAGCACCGCCACGGCGGACGCGCTCACGCAGGTCAGCGCTGCTCGCCTGGTACCCGCCCGCCGCTCGTGTCACCCCTTCGGACAGCGCGGAGGCCGCGCGGCGCACCCTCGTCCCGAGGGCGCCGACGACGAGCACTCCTGCGCAGAACACGCCGCAGAGGACAGCGAAGGCGATCACGGCTTCACCATATCCCTTCCGCGATGACCTACACCCCACCCCCCGGTGAACAGGTGCGCGTCACTCCGGAGACGAAGTGGTCTCGACCAATTCGGCGCGGTTCGGAGCGGTGCGGTAGTGCCCCAGGGCACGCTCGGCCTCGGCCCTGACGTCCTTGGCCAGCGCCACCGGAGACACCACGCGCCCCTCCCGTCCCAGGGACAGCGCCAGCCGGGACACCCACGCGGGCGCCGGGGTGCGCAGGGTCGCCCGGGCCTCGCCGCCGGGCAGTTCGGTCACCGACTCGCAGACGTAGTCCTCGGTGACCCAGCGCGCGGAGGGCTCCAGGGACAGCGTCACCAGGGCGTCGCGCTCGGAGCGCTGGAGCACCCCGGCGGACAGGTCGCGGCGGGCCACGCCCTCGGGCACCTGTGCGGCGAAGGGCAGCACGGTCAGCTCCAGGACCCGGTCCAGGCGGAACAGCCGCACGGCCTCGCGCAGGTGGCAGTAGCCCTCCAGGAAGGTCTGGCCGTCCTGGACCACGAGGCCCATGGGGTCGACGTCGCGCTCGGTCACCTGGTCCAGGTAGCCCGACAGGTACCGCAGGTGCAGGCGCTGGCCGCTGTTGAGGGCGTCCGCGCAGCGCCGCTGGGTCCGGGCCACCTGCTCGTCCACCTCGACCCGCACCTGCACCGCGTCGGCCAGGTCGCCCACGGCCGAACCGGCGGCGGTGCGCAGCTTCTCGCCCACCCGCCTGAGCGCACCGCCCTCGATCCCCTGGGCCTCGGGCAGCGCCTCCAGCAGGGACAGGCCCACCACCAGGCTGGCCGCCTCGTCCGCGGTCAGCCGCAGCGGCTGGGCCAGGGTGTCGGCGTTGGCGATGATGATCTCGCCGGTCTCGCGGGCCGCGTCCAGGTCGACGTCGATCAGGTCACCGGGGGTGTACCCGGGCAGGCCGCACATCCACAGCAGGCTGAGGTCGGAGACCACCTGCTTCTCACTGAGTCCGAAGTGCCGCGCGACCTCGGGCACGCGCACGTCGCGGCCGAGGGCGTACGGGACCAGCATGAGGAGACGGCGCAGCTGGTCGGCGGAGCGGGGGCCGCGCGCCGGGGCGTCCGCGCCCTCCCACCCCTCGGCGGGGTCGGTCTCCTCGGCCACGGCGGTGCCCTCCACCACCCCGGCCAGGTGGTCGGCCATCGCGGAGCGGACCTGCTCGGGCTCCACCACCACCGCGCGCGAACCGTGCGAGGCCACCTGACGCACCAGCCCCGTGGTGCTGGTGTAGGGCAGGGTGAGCGTGTCCCAGCCGTCCCCGGTGCTGTCCCGCTCCCCCGGAACCACGCGGAGCGCGAGGCGGCGCAGGTCGTGGGCGGCCTCGGTGCGCACCCGCAGGGTCGCGGTGCGCTCGGGCACGGCGCTCTGCTGTGAGACCACCGAACGCAGGTCCACCCCCTCGGGGACCACCACGTCAGGGCCGGTCCGGACGACGGTGACCCCGCCCCGCATCCGCCCGAGACGGAACACCCGTCGGGCGTCGCGCAGCCGGTCGTGGCCGACCACGTACCAGTGCCCGCGCAGGTTGACGATGCCCCACGGCTCGACCTCGCGCCGCTGGGCCGCGCTCTCGCCGGGCTTGCGGTAGTCGAAGGAGATGGGACGGCGGTCCCGGACCGCCTGCCACACGGGGCCGAACGCGGGTTCGTCGGTGCGCATGGCGGGGGTCAGACCGGGGGCGGCCTCGGTGTCCACCGGGACCCCGGCCGAGCGGAGCTTGAAGAGGGCGTTGGCGGCGGCCTCGCCCAGGGAGGCGTGGCGCCAGGCGCGGGCGGCCAGACCCAGCACGACCGCCTCGTCGGGCAGGAGCTCGATCTCGGGCAGCTCGTAGTCCGAACGGGAGATCCGGTAGCCCTCCTCACCGCTGAAGGCGTCACCGGTACCGACCTGGATGGGGATGCCGCTGTCGCGCAGCTCCCGCTTGTCCCGCTCGAACATGCGCTTGAACGCCGACTCGGTGTCGGCCTCGGCGTAGCCCTGCACCGTCGCCCTGATCTCCTGGGCGGTCAGGTGGCGCCGCGTGGACAACAGGCAGATGACCAGGTTCAGTTGCCGTTCGGTCTTCCTGCGCGACATCGTCCGCACTCCTCTAGCCCGCTGTGTTGCCCGCTGTGGTGGACCGGGCGGGGCCGCGAGGGCGCGTCCTCCCACCTTCGGTTCAGGTCCGACGGTACCGTGCCCAGCATGATCCGGTGGCGCCGCGGTGAAGTCCTTCAGATCCTGCCCTCCTGGCCCGGAGTCCGTGTGTGCGCGGTCTCGGTGCCCGTCAGTGGGGACGGGCCGGATCAGACCACGACCTGCACCGCCCTGGCCTACACGGACCTGGTGGGCACCCCCGACGTGGGTGACGCGGTCCTTCTCAACACCGGCGCCCTGGACCTGGGTCTGGGCACCGGCGGATACGCCATGGTGGTGGCGGTGCCCGACCGCCTGCCCGCCGACCGCGAGGGCCCCGGGCACCTGGTGAAGGCCCGCTACACGCCGCTCCAGGCGACCGTACTGGGCGCGGACGAACAGGGGGCGCCTCACCACGAGGTGCTGCGCGAGGCCGTGGGGATCGACGGGATGCCCGTGGTCGTGGCCGACCTGCACTCCTCGCTGCCCGCGGTCCTGGCCGGGGTGCGGATCGAGCGTCCGGGGACCCGGGTGGTCAACGTGATGCTCGACGGCGGCGCGCTGCCCGCCGCGTTCTCGCGGATCGTGGGGGCGTTGAGGGAGGACGGCATGCTCCGGGGGTGTGTGACCACCGGTCAGGCCTTCGGCGGCGACCTGGAGGCGGTCACCGTGCACTCGGGTCTGCTGGCCGCCCGGCACGTGCTGGACGCGGAGATCGCGGTGGTCTGCCAGGGACCGGGCAACTTGGGGACCGGTACCCCGTGGGGGTTCTCCGGTGTCTCCTGCGGTGAGGCGGTCAACGCCGCCGCCGTCCTCGGCGGCCGCCCGGTGGCCAGCCTGAGGGTCAGCGAGGCCGACACCCGTGAACGGCACCGGGGGGTGTCACACCACAGTCTGACGGCCTACGGGCGGGTGGCCCTGGCCCCCGCGGACGTGGTGGTGCCCCGGCTGCCGGGATTCTTCGGCGAGCGCGTCCGCGACCAGGCCTGGCCGTTGGGAGAGCGCCACACGCTGGTGGAGGTGTCGGTGAACGGCCTGGAGGACGAGGTGCGCGCGCTTCCCGTGAAGGTGTCCACCATGGGGCGCGGGCTGGACGAGGACCGGTCGGCCTTCCTCAGCGCGGCGGCCGCCGGGCGCCACGCCGCCACACTCATCGGGGGTTGAGGTCGCGCCGTTCGTCCGGACCGACCCGTAGGTCGGAGTCGTGGTCCCCTCCGTACTGGGCGCCCAGGTAGGGACGCTCGGATCCGGGGATCGGCGTGCGACGGGTCGCGGCCATCATGTGGTCGGAGGGTACGTCGAAGTAGCGACCGGGCCGGAACATGGCCAGGGAGGTCGGTTCGGCGCGCACTCCTTCGTCCACCCGGAGCGACTCCGGCACGAACACGCTGCCGTCACCACAGGTCACACCCCATTCGCGGCCAGGGCCAGCGGAGACGATCTGCCCCGGGTCGCCGCCCGCGACCTCGTCGCGGACACGTCCGCCGCACAGGGTGATCCGGGCGCCGCCGAACATCGCGAAGGCGCCGGGGTAGGGGTCGGCCAGGGCGCGCACCATCCGGTCCACGTCCCGTCCGGCCGCCGCAAGATCGAGGTGGCCGTCGCTGGGGCGGCGCCGGGGCCACTCCGAGCCGTGCCCGCTCTGTGGGCGCCGGGGCGCGCTTCCCTCCAGGAGGGCGTCGAGATTGCGCACGAGCAGTTCGGACTGGAGGTGCCCGGTCCGCTCGTACAGGCCGGACGCGGTCACGTCCTCGGCCACGTCGAACCAGATCCGGTCGACGACGTCACCGGAGAAGGCCTCCCGTGTCAGGTGGAAGAGGGTGACGGCGCTGGAGCGCATGTCGCGCAGGATCGTCCAGGGAATGGGGGCGCGGCCCCGGCCGACCGGGAGCGGGGACGGGTGCAGGCCCACACCGCCCAGGGGCAGTGCGGCCAGGACGTCCTCGTGGACCAGCTGTGACCAGCCCGCGACCACCATCAGGTCGATCCGGTGGGCGACGAGGGCGTCGCGCACCTCGTCGGTGTTGATGTCGGCCGCCCGCAGGTGGGGCAGGCCGTGCCGACGGGTGACCTCCTCGAAGTCCGTGTAGCCGGAGCGGTGCGCGAGTTCGGCGGGGTAGGAGACCACCAGGCTCGGCGGGCTCCCCTGGGCGCAGAGCTCCTCCAGGGCCGGGACGCCCAGGCGCAGACCCGACACGTAGCAGTACCGCCGCTGGTCCGACATGGCTCCCCCTCGCCGCTGCTCACCTTGGGTAGCCGACTCTACGCACGCTGACCGCGCCTCCCCGGCAGCCGGGCACCGTTCTGCGTGTCACCGCCACGTCACCGCTCCCGCCCGGTTCCGGTGCGTCCACGGCCGGGGACGGGCCCCGGACGCGAACGCACCGCCGCCCCCGCGAGCTCTGGGCTCGCGGGGGCGGCGGTGCGCGTTCGTTCGGAGGGAGGCGGCTACTCCTCGGTCTCCTCCGGGTCTTCGGCGACCTCGTCGCCCCCGGCGCCCTCCGCGGGCTCCTCGGGCGGCGGCGGGTTGTCGTAGGCGCCCAGCACGTCGACCACGAACACCAGGGGACCGGCGGGAGCGCCCATGGCCTCCTCCTCGGTGTTCCCGTACGCCAGGTCACCGGGGACGACCAGCATGAGGCGGCTGCCGACCTTCTGGCCGACGATGCCCTCGTCCCAGCCCTTGATGACCGCACCGGCGCCGATGGTGGTGTCGAAGGGGACCCCGCCCTGGTTCCACGAGGAGTCGAAGACCTCGTGCTCGCCGTTCTCGTCGGCCTCCCAGCGCACGCCCGTGTACTGGACGATGACCTGCTGGCCCTCCTCGACCTCGGCGCCCTCGCCCTCGATGAGCGGGGTGACCTCGAGTTCGTCGGGGGCGTCGGAGTCGGGGACCTCGATCCGGGGCTGGCTGTGTCCCTCCTGCGTCACCGTCGGAAGGTCGCCGCCGCCGTCGTCGGTCTGCTCGCCGGGCACGACCGCGCCCTTGCTGAACCGGTCGACCATGTCGATCACGAGGACGCTGGCGCCCTCGGGGGCGGGCTGGCCCATGGACTCGGCCTGGGTCTTCTCCTCCTCGGTCAGCGGCGGGAAGACGTAGACCGCGCGGCTGCCGATGGGCTGGCTGACCAGCGTCTCGGTGATGTACTCGGGCATCTGGTCCATGCGGATCAGGTCCGGAGCGCCGTTCTCGTAGCTGGACTGCCCCTCGACCGGCTCGCCCTCTCCGGGAGCGGTCCACTGGTACTGCACGACGTTGGCGATGACCAGGTCGTCCGCGCCGACCAGGGCGTCCTCACCCGCGCCCTTGCTCACGACACCGGAGATCTCCTCGTCGGGAGGCTCGATGTCGGGGAAGGTGATCTCGGGCTCCTCGCCGACATCACCGGTGACCTGGGGCAACCGGGAGTCGAGCGTGTCGTCGTTCATGCTGAGGAAGGCGGGGGTGCGCCAGTCCTCCGGGAGCGATGAGCAGCTGGAGACCGCCAAGGCGATGGCGGTCAGTGGCACCGCGAGGGCGGCAGCACGTCGGTGCATGGGTCACAACCTCTGATTTCCGGCTCAGGACAGGGTCACACTACCGAACAGTCGGAGTGTGGCCAGCCCCTGGAGGCCTCCCGATCCGGTTTTCGGCCGAGGGGAAACCGGCCCGAGCGGTCTCCGAAAGCGAAGAGGCTGGTGGGAGCGCGGACGAGGGCCCCGGGGTGGCCGTCTTCGGCCGGTCCCCGGGGCCGTGCGAAAGCGCCGGTCACATCCCGGCGATCAGCTTCTCCACGCGTTCGTCGACCGACTTGAAGGGGTCCTTGCACAGCACGGTCCGCTGCGCCTGGTCGTTGAGCTTGAGGTGCACCCAGTCCACGGTGAAGTCGCGCCGCTGTTCCTGGGCCCGCCGGATGAACTCCCCGCGCAGCCGGGCCCGCGTGGTCTGCGGCGGCACCGACTTGGACTCGAAGATCTTCAGGTCCCCCACCACGCGGTCCATCTGGCCGCGCTTCTGCATCAAGTAGAACAGACCGCGGTCGCGGTGGATGTCGTGGTAGGTGAGGTCGAGCTGGGCCACCCGGGGGGAGGACAGCGTGAGGTCGTGCTTCTCCCGGTAGCGCTCCAGCAGCATGTACTTGGCCACCCAGTCGATCTCGCGCTGGACCGTCTCCAGGTTCTGGGTCTCCACCGCCTCCAGGGTGCGCTGCCAGAGGTCCAGGACGCGCTTACCCACCGCGTCGGTCCCGTGCCGGTCCACGTAGCCCTGCACCTTCTCCAGGTACTCGCGCTGGATCTCCAGGGCACTGGCCTCGCGGCCGTTGGCCAGGCGCACCTTGCGGCGGCCGGTCATGTCGTGGCTGACCTCGCGGATCGCCCTGATCGGGTTCTCCAAGGTGTAGTCGCGCATGACCACCCCGGCCTCGATCATCCGCAGCACGAGGTCGGTGGAGCCCAGCTTGAGCAGGGTGGTGGTCTCGCTCATGTTGGAGTCGCCCACGATCACGTGCAGGCGGCGGAACCGCTCGGCGTCCGCGTGGGGTTCGTCGCGGGTGTTGATGATGGGGCGGGAGCGGGTGGTCGCGGAGGAGACGCCCTCCCAGATGTGCTCGGCGCGCTGGCTGACGCAGAAGAGCGCCCCCCTGGGCGTCTGGAGCACCTTGCCCGCCCCGCAGATGATCTGCCGGGTGACCAGGAAGGGGATGAGCACGTCGGCCAGGCGGCCGAACTCCCCGTGGCGGCCGACGAGGTAGTTCTCGTGGCAGCCGTAGGAGTTGCCGGCGGAGTCGGTGTTGTTCTTGAAGAGGTAGATGTCCCCGGCGATGCCCTCCTCGTGGAGGCGCTGCTCGGCGTCGACCTGCAACCCCTCCAGGATGCGCTCACCGGCCTTGTCGTGGGCCACCAGGTCCACGAGGCTGTCGCACTCGGGGGTGGCGTACTCGGGGTGGCTGCCCACGTCCAGGTACAGGCGGGCCCCGTTGCGCAGGAACACGTTGCTGCTGCGCCCCCAGGAGACCACCCTCCGGAAGAGGTACCGGGCGACCTCGTCCGGCGACAGGCGGCGCTGCCCCCGGAAGGTGCACGTGACCCCGTACTCGTTCTCCAGCCCGAAGATCCGTCGTTCCACGCGGCCTCACCAACTTCCGTCACCGTGGCGTGGACGACGGGGCCGCGTCGTCCACACCAGCCCGGCCGGTGCGGCGCCCGGGTGGCGCCGCACCGTTGTGCTGTCAGATCACTCGTCGGCCTCGTCCCCGGCGGTGCCCCGCTTGCCCTCCTCGATGAGGGCGGTCAGGCGGTCGCCGTGGATGCGGCGGAACTTGCGGTGCTCCCTGGAGCGCTCCAGGACGGCGACCTCCAGGTTGCCGGCCTCCAGTTCGCGCTCCTCGCCGTTCTCGTGGGCGAGGGCGTGGGTGGCGGCGTTCAGCGCCGCGCTGAGCGGCGCGTCGGCGGCGAAGCGGTCCTTGAGCTGGCTCGAGACGTGCTCCGAGGAGCCGCCCACCGCGACGAAGCCCTGCTCGTCGACGATGGAGCCGTCGAAGGTGATGCGGTAGATCTCGTCCTCGGCAGCCGTGTCACCGACCTCGGCGACCACGATCTCGACCTCCCAGGGCTTGAGGCTCTCGCTGAAGACGGTGCCCAGGGTCTGGGCGTAGATGTTGGCGAGCTGACGCCCGCTGACGTCGCGGCGGTCGAACTGGTACCCGCGTACGTCCGCGAAGCGCACGCCCATCAGGCGCAGGTTCTCGAACTCGGGGTAGCGGCCGACCGCGGCGAAGCCGATGCGGTCGTAGAGCTCACTGATCTTGTGCAGTGTGCGGGACATGTTGTCCGCCACCAGCAGGATTCCGCCCTCGTACTGTAGGACGACGGCGCTGCGGCCGCGCGCGATGCCCTTGCGCGCGTAGTCCGCCTTGTCCTTCATCTGCTGTTCGGGGGCGACGTAGAACGGCATCGACACCGCGGATCGTTCCTTACCTAGTCGGGAGAGGTCTGGTGTGGAGGCTCGGGTCGCCTCAGCTCAGGCGTGCCTTGGGGCCGTCGGGGTCGGCGGCGCGCCCTTCGACGACCTCGGTCGCCAGGCGGGCCACCTCGTCGGCTCCGATCCTGCGGTGCCCGTCCTCGGTGATGACGTCGACGAGGGGGAAGATCCTGCGGTGCAGGTCGGGGCCGCCGGTGGCGGAGTCGTCGTCGGCGGCGTCGTAGAGCGACTCCAGCGCGACCCTGATCGCCGTGGTCTCGTCCAGGTCGTCACGGTAGAGCTTCTTGATGGAGCCCTTGGCGTAGACCGAGCCGGAGCCGACCGAGTAGTAGCGCTGTTCCTCGTAGCGGCCGCCCACGGCGTCGTAGCTGAACACCCGGCCCTGTCGGGTGTTCTCGTCGAACCCGACCAGCAGGGGGACCACGACGAAGCCCTGCATGGCCATGCCGAGGTTGCCGCGCACCATCTGGGCGAGCTTGTTCGCCTTGCCCTCCAGGGAGAGGGAGCGCCCCTCCAGCTTCTCGTAGTGTTCGAGCTCCACCTGGTAGAGCTTGGCGAGCTCGATGCCGATCCCGGCGGATCCGGCGATGGCCACCGCGGAGAACTCGTCCGTCCGGTAGAGCTTGTCCATGTCGCGGTTGGCGATGACGTTGCCCTGGGTGGCCCGCCGGTCCCCGGCGAGCAGGACGCCGCCGGGGAAGGTCAGCGCGACGATGGTCGTCGCGTCCGGGGTGAGGTGCTCCGCCGTGCCGGAGCCGCCCGCCGAGCCCACGTGGTGGCCGGGCAGCAGCTCGGGCTTGACCTCCCGAAGAAACTCGGTGAAGGACGAGGTCCCCGCACTCATGAATGCGGCCGACATCCGTCCGCCCTCGAAACCTTCGAACACGCGACTCCCTCCGCTCGCGCCCCACCCCGTCTCGGGGGCGGGTGGGGCGCCTGTCGTCCCTCTGTCTGTCGTTCCCTTACGGGCCGGGGGTGGTACCGGCCGGTGGGACCGACCCTAGTCCCGTACGCCCCGGGGGCCGGTGACGGCCGGGTGCGCTGTCAGCGAACCCGTCGGTCACTGACCGCCCTTCTGCACGAACTGGCGCACGAAGTCCTCGGCGTTGCTCTCCAGCACGTCGTCGATCTCGTCCAGGATGTCGTCGACGTCCTCGTCCAGCTGTTCGTCGCGCTCCCGGGCCTCGGGTGCCGCCTCGGTCTCCTCGACCTCCTCTTCACGCCGCGAGGAGTGCTTCTGGCCGCCGTTGTCATTCGCCATCTGTCGTTACCTCCCGTTCGGGGCCCTCGCCCTTATCTTGGCCCAACGGTCCCCGCCTCAACCGTCTTCCACAGGCCCGATACTCGCTAGTTACCTCGGATCGTCCCGCCGGGCCGCACGCGGCGCGGGCACGAGCTCCGGCTCCGCCCCGGGCGTGTCCTCCCCGGAGGGCGGCCGCGCGGCTCCGCTCCCCTTCGTGACACTACGTCGCGGCACTCCCCCGCACCCTTTGGGCGCCATGCGCACACTCGTTCTCTGATCGAACTTGATCTTCACCCTCCGCGACGTTCTGACCATGCCGTGTACGTCTACGTAGCCCCACCCTCACCGTTGGCACGCGGTTCCAGTGTCCGCATCCGGCCACACAGCACCCCTTGCCCTACTGGCGAGTTTGTGATCCGCGTACAGCCAGTCACCAAAACGGGAGGTCAGGCGGCTCGCGACCCAGAGTGACGCCCCTTCTCGAACCCGGTGATCGGATGATCCTCTCGTCACCTGAGTGAATTATCCATTTCATGGGCTTTCGCTGCCCAAGCTGTTCACTTATGGTTTGGATTCGTTTACCGACTGTCTCGGTGAGCGAACGAGTTCCCCGGTTCGGCCGGAAACTCACGCGGGGACCGGGTCTCCCCCTCAGGAGAGCCGCGCCCCCGAACCCCCGTCCATTCCCCAAGGAGAGTAGGGATCAATGCGACCCTCCCCCGTCATCTCCGCGATCGGCACGGGAGCGCTGGCCTTCGGGCTCGCGCTCTCGGTCGCTCCCGGCGCCTCCGCCGTGACCGCCCCCGCCGAGCCCTCGCCCCAGGGCGAGGCGACCACCATGCAGGAAGCGCTTGAGAGGGACTTCGGCCTCACCCCGTTCGAGGCCGACGACCTGCTCGAAGCCCAGAAGGAGGCCCTCGGGATCGACACGGCGGCGGCCGAGGCCGCCGGCGACGCCTACGCGGGCTCCGTGTTCGACACCGACACCCTGGAACTGACCGTCCTGCTCACGGACGGCGGCCCGGCGTCGGACGTCGAGGCCGCCGGCGCCGAGACCTCGGTGGTCTCCCACGGCACCGACGGCCTGGCGGCGATCATGGACGAGCTCGACGCGGTCGGCGCCCAGCCGGGTGTCGTCGGCTGGTACCCCGACCTCGCCAGCGACACGGTGGTCGTCGAGGCCACCGACGCGTCCGACGCCCAGGGCTTCATCGAGGCCGCTGGCGTGGACTCCTCCGCCGTCCAGGTGGAGGAGACCGACGAGTCGCCCGAGCTGTACGCCGACATCGTCGGCGGCGACGCCTACTACATGGGCGGCGGACGCTGCTCGGTGGGCTTCGCGGCCACCGACAGCGCGGGCAACGACGGATTCGTGACGGCCGGCCACTGCGGCACCGTCGGCACCTCCGCCGACAGCGAGGACGGCAGCGGCTCCGGTGTGTTCGAGGAGTCGATCTTCCCGGGCAACGACGCCGCCTTCGTCCGGTCCACGTCCAACTGGACCGTCACCAACCTGGTCAACATGTACAGCTCCGGCGGCACCCAATCCGTCGGCGGCTCCACCCAGGCCCCGGTCGGCGCGGCCGTCTGCCGCTCCGGTTCCACCACGGGCTGGCACTGCGGCACCATCGAGGCCCGAGGCCAGTCGGTGAGCTACCCGGAGGGCACCGTCAACGACATGACCCGGACCAACGTGTGCGCCGAGCCCGGCGACTCCGGCGGTTCGTTCATCTCCGACGACCAGGCCCAGGGCATGACCTCGGGCGGCTCCGGCAACTGCACCTCCGGTGGTACGACGTACTACCAGGAAGTCGGCCCGGCGCTGAGCACCTGGAACCTCAGCCTCGTCACGAGCTAGGGCCGTTCGGGGACCATGTGGTTCCCGCGCGACCGCGCCCCCGTCCGCCGTTCGGCGGGCGGGGGCGTTCGCTGTGTCGCCGCTCGCGCCCCTACACCCTCCGATGGGCGCTCACACCCGGTCGCCGTTCCGCTCCACGACCCGTGTGCCACACATCGAACAGAGGGACGCACTGCGCACATCCAGGGGGACGCTGGCGAAGCCGTGACCACTGGTGTTACACCTGTGTGTCCGCCCGGCCACGTTTGGTACGCGGTACCGGTGTCCGCATGTGGCCAGAATGCCCCCCTTGTGACAGGGGAACGGATTCGGTCGGTAGCGCACCGACTCCAACAACCGCAAGGTGGCCGCTCGTGTCGCCACGTTCTGCGACCGCCATGCGACCCATCATCGGGTGACCCCACCGAGCCCTGAATGCTGCACCGTTCTGGCGGTCTTTCCCTCACCAAAACGTGCACCTATGGTTAGGCGTTGTTTACCGAATGTCTCGGTGAACGACAGGGGCCGAAGGAATTCGGCTCCGATCCCCCGTTGATCCCCCCAGGAGAGTAGGGACCCCCATGCGACCCTCCCCCGTTGTCTCCGCCATAGGTACGGGAGCCCTGGCCTTCGGCCTGGTGCTGTCCGGCACCCCGGGCGCCCTCGCGGCCACCGGAGCGCTTCCCCAGTCACCCACCCCGGAGGCCGACGCGGTCTCCATGCAGGAAGCGCTCCAGCGCGACCTCGACCTGACCCCGTCCGAGGCCGACGAGCTGCTGGCCGCCCAGGACACCGCCTTCGAGGTCGACGAGGCCGCGGCCGAGGCCGCCGGGGACGCCTACGGCGGCTCCGTCTTCGACACCGAGACCCTGGAACTGACCGTCCTGGTCACCGACGCCGCCGCGGTCGAGGCCGTGGAGGCCACCGGCGCCGGGACCGAACTGGTCTCCTACGGCATCGACGGCCTCGACGAGATCGTCCAGGAGCTCAACGCCGCCGACGCCGTCCCCGGCGTGGTCGGCTGGTACCCGGACGTCGCGGGTGACACCGTCGTCCTGGAGGTCCTGGAGGGTTCCGGAGCCGACGTCAGCGGTCTGCTCGCGGACGCCGGCGTGGACGCCTCGGCCGTCGAGGTGACCACCAGTGCGCGGCCCGAGCTCTACGCCGACATCATCGGTGGCCTGGCCTACACCATGGGCGGCCGCTGTTCGGTCGGCTTCGCGGCCACCAACGCCGCCGGTCAGCCCGGGTTCGTCACCGCCGGCCACTGCGGCCGCGTGGGCACCCAGGTGACCATCGGCAACGGCCGGGGCGTCTTCGAGCAGTCCGTCTTCCCGGGCAACGACGCCGCCTTCGTTCGCGGTACCTCCAACTTCACGCTGACCAACCTGGTCAGCCGCTACAACACCGGCGGGTACGCCACCGTCGCCGGTCACAACCAGGCGCCCATCGGCTCCTCCGTCTGCCGCTCCGGCTCCACCACCGGTTGGCACTGCGGCACCATCCAGGCCCGCGGCCAGTCGGTGAGCTACCCCGAGGGCACCGTCACCAACATGACCCGGACCACCGTGTGCGCCGAGCCCGGCGACTCCGGCGGCTCCTACATCTCCGGCACCCAGGCCCAGGGCGTGACCTCCGGCGGTTCCGGCAACTGCCGCACCGGCGGGACCACCTTCTACCAGGAGGTCACCCCCATGGTGAACTCCTGGGGCGTCCGTCTGAGGACCTGACCCCGGTGGTCACCGGCGGGTCTCCGGCCCGCTGACCACAGGCACCAGGCGTCCCCGTCCGCGTCCAGCGGGCGGGGACGCTCGCGTCCGCGCCCGGCTCAGGCGGCCCGGTGGACGACCTCGCCGTCCAGCACGGTCAGCCAGGCGTTCACCTCGCGCAGCCGGTCCTGCGGCAGGGACTCCACGTCGGCGTCGAGGACGACCAGGTCGGCCAGGTAGCCCGGGCGCAGCGCCCCCAGACGGTCCTCGACTCCCAGCGCGTGCGCGGCGTCCAGGGTGTGGGCGCGCAGCGCCTCGTGCAGGGTGACGCCCTGCTCCCGCCCGATGTCGGCCCCCTCCCGGGTGGTGCGGCACACGGCGTTGGCCACGGTGTCCATCGGGCGCAGGCTGGAGACGAAGGAGTCGCTGGACAGCACCGGGCGCAGCCCCAGGTCGATCTCCTCACGCATCGGCTGGAGCCGGTGCGCGCGGTCCCCCAGGCGACGCAGGAAATCGCCGCCGCTGTCGTACAGGAAGTTGGGCTGGTTGACCGGGATGACCCCGTACTCGGTGAAGCGCTTGGCCTGCTCCACCGTCGGGTAGCCGCAGTGTTCGATCCGGGGGCGCGGGTCGGGTCCCGACACCCGGGCTGCCGAGGCGATGGCGTCCAGCGTGTGCTCCATCGCGGCGTCGCCCTGGGTGTGGATCGCGACCTGCCACCCCTCCTGGGCCGCCCGCGTCACCAGGTCCACCAGCTGGTCGGGGTGGTGGTAGAGGCTGCCGGGGAACTGACCCCGCTCGCCGTAGGGCACGCTGAACTTCGCGGTGCCGCCCAGGAGGGTGCCGTCCGAGTAGAACTTCATCCCGGTCAGGCGCAGCCAGTCGTCACCGAACGGGCTCGCGAGGCCCGCCTGCGTCAGGGCGTCGAGCTGGTGCGAGAGCGGCATGCCGAAGGTGCGCAGGGGCAGGGTGCCCGCGGCGCGCGCCGCCCGGTACACCCGCAGCTCGCGGGCGGAGACCTGCGGGTCGCACACCGTGGTCACTCCCGCCGACAGGTACGGCGCGGCCGCGTCGGACAGCCAGCCGAGCAGGTGCTCGGTGGGCAGCGCGGTGTGGAAGTTGGGGCCGTGGCAGCCGATGTCCACGGCCAGCGGCAGCAGGAGTTCCATCGCCGCGTCCGTGACCATCCCGGTCAGCCGCCCGCCCTCGTCGCGGACGAAGGAGCCCCCGGCCGGGTCGGGCACGTCCTCACCGATCCCGCTCCAGGCCAGCGCGGCGGAGTTGACCACGGCCTGGTGGCCGGAGACGTGGTAGACGATCACCGGGTGCTCGGTCGTCGCCTCGTCCAGGTGGCGGCGGGTGGGCCGACCGCCCGGGTACTTGGCGTCGTCCATGGAGAAGGCACGGATCCACTGGCCCGACGGGGTGCGCTCGGCCTCGGCCGCGATCGCGGCGACCAGGTCGGCGGCGCTGCCCACCCGGGGATAGCGCGCGTCCACCGCAGCCAGGGACTCGGCGGTGGAGAGCAGGTGGTTGTGCGGGTCGATGAAACCGGGCAGGACGGTGCGGCCGCCCGCGTCCACCTCCACGGCTCCGGGTCCGGCGGCGGCACGGGCCGCCTCGACGCCGCCCACCAGACGGACCCGGCCCTCACGGACGGCGACGGCGGGCGCGGTGGGGTTGGTGTCGTCCATCGTCAGGACGCGGGCGTTGTGGATGAGCAGACCGGTCACGGGTGGGTCCTCCTCGGGAGTGGGTGGTACCGCCGCCACGCGGGGCGGCGGTACCGGAGCGGTGTCGGAGCGGGGGGCGCCGGGTCAGACGGAGGTGATCAGTTCGGAGTCCCGGTAGCGGGGCGCGCGGGACAGGCAGACCACGCTCAGCAGCACCATGCCGACCAGGAGCCCGACCACGGACAGGATGCTGCCGGTGGCGGCGAACAGGGCGGTGCAGGCCAGCGGCGCCAGTCCGCCGAAGATCGCGCCCGCCGTCTGGTAGGCGATGGAGATGCTGGTGTAGCGGGCCTGGGGCGGGTACATCTGGGCCAGCACCCGCGCGATGGGGCCGTAGACGGTGGCCATGGCGACGCGCATCACGCAGAGCATGAGGACGATGAGCAGGGTGCTGCCGGTCTCCAGGATCAGGAACTGCGGCAGGGCCAGCACGCCCACACCCACCAGGCCGATGGTGACGACCCGGACGGTTCCGTAGCGGTCGCCCAGCCAGGACACCCCGAGGGTGACCACCAGCTCCACGAAGGCCGCGATGGTCAGACCGGTGAGGATGACCTGTTCGCTGATCCCGACCTCGGTGACCCCGTAGGCCTGGAGGAACGTGGTGACGATGTAGTAGCCGCCCACGGCCACCGGCAGCACCCCCACGCCCAGCAGGAGGGTGCGCCAGGAGGTGCGCAGGGCGTAGCCGAGCGGGAGCCCCCGGGGCTGGTCGTCCTGCACGGCGTCGAAGACCGGGGACTCCTCCACCTTGAAGCGGATGACCATGCCGACGGCCACGAGCAGGACCGAGGCCAGGAACGGCAGGCGCCATCCCCAGTCGTAGAGGATCTCGGTGTCCCAGGCGGCGATCAGACCGAAGGAACCCGTCGCCAGCAGCGCCCCGGCCGGGTTGCCGAGCTGGGCGAAGGCACCGTAGAAGGTCTTGCGGTTCTCCGGGGCGTGCTCCACGGCCATGAGCACCGCGCCGCCCCACTCGCCTCCGACGGCGATGCCCTGAACGAAGCGGAGCACCACCAGCAGCAGCGGGGCGACGAACCCGACCTGCTCGTAGGTGGGCAGCAGGCCCACGCTGAACGTGGCCACGCCCATCATGAGCAGGGTGATGACCAGCGCCGACTTACGGCCGAGCCGGTCGCCGTAGTGGCCGAACAGCAGGCCGCCGAGCGGGCGGGCGAAGAAGCCCACCGAGAAGGTGGCGAAGGAGGCCATCAGCCCCACCATGGGGTCGATGTCGGCCGGGAAGAACAGGGTCGCGAAGACCAGGCTCGCCGCGGTGGCGTAGATGTAGAAGTCGAACCACTCGATGGTGGTGCCGACGAAGGCCGCCACAGCCGCACGTGCGGGGTGCGGTGACGTGGGGGCGGTCCGCTCTGACATGGGAACTCCGATGGCGCGTGGCGTGGTCGTCGGCGACCACGACCGATGTGATCCGGCGTGTTGTTGTGACCGTAGACACTCCACCGCCACCGGCGACGGGATGGTCCGCACAGGTTGTACCGTGACAAATGTGCAGGTCGCACAGCCGGAGCACGGCGGGAGGGGCCCGTGAGCATCACCGTCCGCGACATCACCGCGTCACCGCACCTGGAGGTCAGCGCCTCCGCCGGGTTCGCCGGGCTGGACCGCGTGGTCCGCTGGGCGCACGTGACCGAGCTGCCCGACCCGGTGCGCTGGCTGCGCGGCGGCGAACTCGTGCTGACCGCCGGCCTCGGACTGGGCGGCGACGCCGCGGGGCACCGGGCCTACGTACGGCGGCTCCACGGGGCGGGGTGCGCGGGCCTGGCGTTCGCCATCGACATCTGGCTGAACGAGATCCCGCCCGAGGTCCTGGACGAGGGCGACCGGCTGGGCTTCCCCGTCCTGCGGGTCGAGGGCGAGACGTCGTTCGTCGCCGTCGTGGAGACCGTCGCCGACCACTACGCGGCGGAGCGCTCCCGTGAACAGGGCCGGGTGCTGGCCGCCCAGGACGCGATGGCGCGCGCCGCCCTGCGTTCGGGGCCGACCGGGGTGATGCGCGAACTGGTGTCGGCCACCTCCGGGGAGTGCCTGCTGCTCGACCGCAACGCGATGACGAGCCAGGCGGTTCCCGAGCTCGAACCCGGCTGGCACTCCCAGGTGCGCGCCGAGGTGCTGGGCGCCGCGCCCACTCCGGGTATGCGGGTGCTGGCCGACGACGGGGCGTCGATCCTCCTACAGACCCTGGGCACCACCGGACGCACCCTCGGCTGGGTGGCGCTGCGCTGCGCGGAGCCCTCCCCCAACGTCCGGGTGCTCGCCAACCACGCCGCGTCCCTGCTGGCCGTGCACCTGCTGCACTCGCGGGACGCGCGCCGGGCGATGTTCCGGGAGCGCGCGCCGCTGTTGCGCGCCGCCGCACTGGGCCAGGCGGTGGGGGTGCCGTTGACCCTGCCGCCCCCGCCCTGGGAGGTCGTCTGCTTCCGGTCTCCCGCCCCGGGCGCACTGGACGACGCCGCCGACGCCCTGGTCGACGTACTGGGCGACACGGAGGCGGCCGGGTCGAGCGGGCTCTGCCGTCTGGGTGAGGAGCTGGTGGCGGTCCTGCCCGACACGGGCCGTCCCTACGCGGGCGAGCGGCTGCTCGCCCTGCTCGACGGGGTGTCGGCGGCGGGGGCCTGCCGGGCGCGCGGCCCGGGTGAACTCGCGTCGGCGGTGGCCCGGGCGCGCGGCGCCGTCTCCACCCAGGGGTACCGGCACGTGGACGAGGCCGACGCCTGGGCGCTGCTGCGGTCGTCGGTGCCCGAGAGCGGGTCGCGGGCGTTCACCGAGGCCGTACTGGGGTCCGTCGTGGAACACGACGCGCGCAACGGCACCGAACTGGCGCACACCCTGCGCCACTACCTGGACAGCAGCGCGCACGTGGAGGAGACGGCGCGGGAGCTGGGGGTGCACCGCAACACGCTGCGGGCCCGGCTGCGCACGGCCGAACGGGTGCTCGGCCGCGACCTGGCCGACTCACGGACCCGTCTGGAACTCTGGACGGCGCTGAGCCTACGGCCGATGCGCTGCGCGGACGGCACCTGGCACGACTGACGCCCGCTCCCCGGAGCGGACGGCCGGGCCGGTTCCCCGGGTGTCGGAGGGACACCCGGGGAACCGCTGGTCAGCTCCTCCGGTTGCCCGCCAGGACCGCCAGCAGGTCGGCGGCGGTGGCGGAGGCCTCCAGGAGACCGCCCACGTGCTCCTTCGTGCCCCGGCGCGGCTCCAGGGTGGGCACGCGCTGGAGGGAGTCGTAGCCGGGCACGTCGAAGATGACCGAGTCCCAGGAGGCAGCGGCGACCTCGTCGGCGTACTTGGCCAGGCACCGGCCCCGGAAGTAGGCACGGGTGTCCTCCGGCGGCTCCGTGACGGCGCGGGCCACCGCCGCCTCGTCCACCAGGCGCCGCATCCGTCCGCGCGCGGCCAGGCGGTTGTAGATGCCCTTGTCCTCGCGCACGTCGGAGTACTGGAGGTCCACCAGTTGCAGCCGGGGGTGGGACCACTCCAGCCCGTCCCGGGACCGGTAGCCCTCCAGGACCTTGAGCTTGGCGACCCAGTCCAGTTCGGTGGCCAGGTCCATCGGGTCGACGGCCAACCGGGACAGGACCGACTCCCAACGGTCGAGGACGTCGGCGGTGTCGGGGTCCACGTCGGTGCCGAAGCGGTCCTCCACGTACTTGCGCGCCTGGTCCAGGTACTCGCCCTGGAGCTCCAGGGCGGTCATCCGGCGCCCGTCCCGCAGCCGGACCCGGTGGGTCAGCCCCGGGTCGTGGGAGACCTCCCGCAGGTCGGCCACCGGGGTCTCCAGGGACAGGTCCGCGCTGAGGAAGCCGTCCTCGATCATCGACAGCACCAGCGCGGTGGTCCCCAACTTGAGGTAGGTGGAGATCTCGCTCATGTTGGCGTCACCGATGATGACGTGCAGGCGCCGGTACTGGTCCGGATCGGCGTGCGGTTCGTCCCGCGTGTTGATGATGGGACGCTTCAGGGTGGTCTCCAGACCCACCTCGACCTCGAAGAAGTCCGCCCGCTGGGAGATCTGGAAGCCGCTGCTCTGGCCGTCCGACCCGATGCCGACCTTGCCCGCCCCGCAGATCACCTGCCGTGAGACGAAGAACGGGATGAGGTGCCGGACGATGTCCCCGAAGGGCGTCGACCGGTTCATCAGGTAGTTCTCGTGGCACCCGTACGAGGCGCCCTTGTTGTCGGTGTTGTTCTTGTACAGCTGGATCGGTTCGATGCCCGGGGTGGCACCGGCGCGGGCGGCCGCGTCGGCCATCACCCGCTCCCCCGCCTTGTCCCACAGCACCGCGTCACGGGGGTTGGTGACCTCCGGCGCCGAGTACTCGGGGTGCGCGTGGTCCACGTACAACCGCGCGCCGTTGGTGAGGATGACGTTGGCCAGGCCCAGGTCCTCGTCGGTCAGCTGGGTGGGGTCGGCGACCTCGCGCGCCAGGTCGAACCCGCGGGCGTCGCGCAGCGGGTTCTCCTCCTCGAAGTCCCAGCGTGCCCTCCTGGCCCGTGCCGCCGAGGCGGCCAGGTAGGCGTTGACCACCTGGGTGGAGGTGACCATCGCGTTGGCTCCGGGGTTTCCCGGCACGGAGATCCCGTATTCGGTCTCGATACCCATAATCCGCCGCACACTCATGATGAGAGGTTATCCGCCACGGACCTGTCTTGAACGCTTCCGCGCCAATTGTGGCCTAAGCGCCGTCTTCCCGGGCGTTTCCACCGGGCTTCCATGGGCGTGTCGTCCCAGTTCAGGGCGGTTCGACCTGGATTCTCAGAAAAGCAAACCGGATCCGGTCCGGGAGTTCCCGACTCCGACCCCATTGTGGCTCGGCAATCCCGTACCAACGGCGGAGCGGGACCCGCGAATCGCACGCGGGCCCCGCTCCGGAGTATTCCTACAGGTACTGGCCGGTGTTGGCGACGGTGTCGATGGACCGACCGGAGTCGGCCCCCTTCTTCCCGGTCACGAGAGTCCGGATGTAGACGATGCGTACCGGGTGAGCAGCCAGCGCAGGTCAGCAGGGGGGCAGTCACCCTCGTGACAACACTTTGCCAACACGCGCTCTAGGACGTGTAACCAGCCAACACGTACCCGCGATCCAAGGTGTCCCGGGCCGAAGCCACCGAACCCTGCAACAAGTGCCAGTAGACACGCTCCGTAGTCGCTGAGTTTCGGTGCCCCAAGATCTTCGCCACCTGAGGAAGAGGGATGGGAGGCTTCCCCTGGATACACCGACTCGCGAAATCATGACGGAGCCACTGGAACATGAACTCATCCGGGAGCTCCGCAGCAGCAAGCCCGTCCCGCAACTCCTCGTAGAACGACGGCCGGTGAGGGTACGGGGCCCCACCCTCCCAAACCCCGGCCTTGCCAGGCGTCAGAAACCCGTCCTCCGGGATCGAATGCGCCTCGGCGTGCTCCATGATCCTCCGGTGCAGGAACCCTGTCACGGGAATCTCGCGAAACTCATCCGCCTTCCTGTGCTTCAGCGGGGTCAGCTTCGACGCTGTGTACACCTGTCGGTTGATGCGGAGAACCCAGCCCTCATCCCCCTCAACGAGCTGATTCAGACGGACAGCCAACGCCTCCCCGCACCGCAACCCAGCCGCGTGGCCGAGATACGGAGCCAACTGCCAAGGGCCCCACAACCGACTCGCCATGATGTCGAGCTGTTCGAGAGTGGGCGACACGAACACGCGTGAGTCGATGTGCTCGGGCAGCGTCACCTCAGAGCAGGGGTTCTTCATGATCGCGCCGCTCTTGCGCCGATCGGTGAACACCGCAGACACCGCGATGTAGATGGCCGCCACGGTGTTCGGGGCGAAACTCTCCGTCCAGTGCTTCACCAGGGTCTTGATGTGGTCCCGTGACACAGCGCCTTCTGGGATCTCACCAAACGGAACGCCGTCAACGTCGGTGTTGAAGACATGGTTCCGCAGGCTGTACCGGTAGGAGTCCGTGGTGGACTCCTTGCCCACCCTCTCCGCCAGGTACTTCTCCGCGACTTCACGGAAGGTCTTCCCGCCCTGCCGCGGCTTCTGCACCACCTCCTGGATGGCCTTTCGTCCATCGACATGCGCGGCCCACCGTTCCGCCGCACCCCACTGCTTTCCGTCGTACTCCTTGCGCTTGAATACCTCGGAGAGAAGCCGAGACCCGCGCCCGCCGTTGCGCCAGTACACGTAGGCCGAGTGGTCGCACTTCTTCCAGACACGGACCTTCTGCTTCTCGTCCTCAACACCCTTGGCGCAGTCGCACCGCTTCCTCACCGACGCCATCAGGCCGCGTCCTTGAGGTAGGTGATCTCCTGGGAGTTGACCCACGACTCCACGTTGCGCTCCCGGAACCGGAGGTGGCGGCCGACTTTGATACCGCGCAGCCCCCATTCCTTCCACCGGTCGTACACGGTCTTCTTGGGGACACCGAGGTACGCGGCAACCTCGTCCGGGGACATGAGTCGGTTCGATCCGCCCAGCGACATGGGGGCACCTTTCTTATGCGGGTGGCGCGTCACCACCCTCAGGGGAGGAGTCATCTCGGAACTTCGGACGGCCGAAGGCGGCCATGGCCCGCACGTCCTGGTCGACGTTGACGTAGGCGGGGAGTCCGGCGGGGTTCCCGTACACGGACAGGTCGAGGAGTTGACGGCGGAGGGTTTCCGGGTCCGTGGACGCTTCGAGGGGCCACTGGCGGTCGGCCCACCGGTACAGCTCATGAGCGGGTTTCGGACCTGTGCCGGTCGCCTCGGTGGTGGTGCGGGCATCCGGCGGGAGCAGCAGCATCGTCGGGGACACGTCGAGGACTACGGCCAGAGCCATGAGGTCGTCGGCATCGACTCGGCGCCGCCCCGCCTCGATGTTCGCCACGGCGCTCTGCACGAAGGGCCGGCCGTGCTCGGTGAGGAGCTGGGCCAGGGCTGCGGCCGAAAGCTGTCTGGCGTTTCGTAGGCGCCGGACGTTCGCCGCGACTTGTCGGCCGGTTGCGCCGATTTCGTTGGTCCTGCGTTGGCGGGGTTCGGTCATGGGGTGAGTTTCCCACCTGCTCGGGCCTGGGCACACCACCACCTCACTTCCGGATAGTTCTATGCGATGACCGCTGATTCTTATACTATCATCGCATAACCCTCACCAGAAGAAAGCCCCGAGCAGCGGTGAAGGCTGCCCGGGGCAAACCCGAACACCTGCCACAACAGGAGCCCGAGCTGTGACCGATCGTATCGGGGACGCCATCACGATGATGACGTCCGCCCTCACCTACCTGGCGGGGCTGCCGCCCGCCCCGCAGATCATCCTCGCTGTCACCAGCGTCGTGATCTTCACCGTCCTCCTGGGGTACGCCGAGTACCGGCGGAAGACCCGCGCCACCCCCACACTCCGCTCACGCGCCGGAACCCTCGCCGTCCACGGTCTCCGCGCCGCCTGGACGGCCCTCCGCACCCCGCCCACCGACGACCAGAAGACGAAGCGCGAGAACACCGTCGAGAACCTGCTGGTGTTCGGGTTCGTGTTCGTCGTCGCCGGGCTGATCATGCAGGGTCTGATCCCGTTCGCCCGCGACGACATGGGATTGACCGGGGTGTGGCCGTACCTGTTCTTCTTCGCCCTCGACGGGATGGCCGCGTACTTCGGTCTCATCTCCTACCGGCTCGCGAAGGAAGGCGCGAAGGCCACCAGCCCCCGCATCGTGGTGGGCCTGATCGTCGCAGGGTCGGCGTGGTTCCAGTGGGCGCACGCCTCCGGGCGCGAACTCCCCGCACAGGTCGCCTGGACCGCCCTACCGTTGATCGCCGGGTACCTGTGGGAGACCACGCTCAAGTACCGGCGTCGGGCGTGGAAGAAAGCGAACACGGACACCGGCCGCCAGGTCCCCAAGGCACGGTGGATCTGGGACCCGATCGGCAGCTTCGGCATCACCCGCCGAACCCACATGTGGAACATGGAGACGTGGGAGGAGGGGCTGGACACCCACATGACCCGGGCCGAGTGTATCCGCCAGCTCCGCCGCGAGTTCGGCCCGTTCTGGTCGTGGAGGGTTCCGGCTGATGTCGCGATCCGGTTGAAGCGCGGGTTCAAGGTCGAGGAGGCCGCTCGGATGGTGCCTGATGTGATCGCTGACCACCGCCGCGAGGTGGAGAACCGGCGGATCGTTCGGCAGGCTGAGGCGGACGCCCGCGCCGCCGCCCGCGCCGGGGTTGTGGAGCCGGGTACCTACGTGGTGTCGCTACCGCCCGGGACGCCTGCCGTGGACCTGGCCCCGCTTGCGGGGGTTGAGGACGCGGTGGAGGCGATCGGTGAACCCGCCCCGGTGGAGTGGGTGGACCCGGCCGCCGAATGGGAGAACGACGACCAGGACGACGGGTACGACCACCCGTTCCCCGACGAGGTGTTCCCGGAACCGTTCGCCCCCACCCCCCGCGACACCTGGGTGGACCCGTGGGCGGACTCGCTCCCCCACACCCCCGGACACGTTCCCCTGGACGTGCCCACCGCCCCCACCCCGAAGCCGGTGTCCATCGTGACCCCCGAACCGGCGGAGGACGTTCGTCCATCGCTGGAGACCTGGGAGATCCCGGACCCCAAGCACGACGGCCGGGGCCGCCAGGTCACTCCGAAGCCCGGTGAGGAGGTGTACGAACAGCTGCTCGACCTGTACGTGGCTGAGGCCCAGGGAGGCAACGAGTTGTCGGGGCGGGAACTGTGCAAGCTCGCCGCCGTCAACCCGGACAACCGCATCTGGCGGCAGGCCGCTCACCGCGCCGCGAAGGAACGTTTGGCCGCGACCACCGGCAGTACCCCGGGCGTTGACTCCGCCAGCTCGACTGACTCCCTTTTCTGAGAGGAACCCCTGTGGCACTCGACATCCGACCGTCCGGCCCGCCCGAGGAGATCGACGCGTTCGTGCGCGTCCTGGAGAACTCCCCCGGTATCCGCATCGTCCGCTCGTCCGGCGACCGCCCGAACCATCACGACCCCGGCGTGAGGCGGTATCTGACGGTGGAGGTGGAGACGACTCTGTCCGCGACGGAGGTTCGGGAGGAGCCGCCCGCTCGTCGTCCGGTCGGGGGTGGGGCGATCCCTCTGCCCCCGTCCTGACCGAAACCCTTCTTCTGGCCACCCGTCCCCCGTGGGGCGGGTGGCCGTTCTCGTGGCCCGTTGCCGTTCACGGATCGGTACCGCCGCGTAAGTCAGCACGTCAGGAACCTGCGGATGGGATTCCTGGATTGTGGTGGCCGGGTCCGGCCATCGCTACCCGAGCGTCCTCTCCAGGTGCGACAGTGTGCACGTGCATCTGCACATGCACACCAGTTGGTTCGCTGGTCACGGGGATGTTGTTGCCCTCAGTCTCGGGGCGCGGTGTGCGCCTCGTTTCCCCGATCCGGAGAGGAAGCCGACGATGAGGTTCCCGAGGAAGCGCGCGAAGTCGCAGGAGGGCACCCGGTGGTGGGTGTGGCGTCTGGTCGCTGCCGTTGTTCGCACCCTGTTGGCTGTGGTCCGCACGGTCCTGTGGCTCTGGCGTGAGAGCGGGGAGGGCCCCGGCGGGCAGTAGTGCCGCCCGCCGGGACTCGGAGGGCCCGCGTGTGTCTGTCGAACAAGGCGCGGGCCCTCACCAGCAACCCGACTGATCGGGTCATGCGCACCCTACTCGCCCCCCTACGACGAACGGTTCCGGTCCTCCTGGCGATGGCTGGAACCGGCCAACCCCGCGACACCCCGACCACACCGGGTTACTGTGCAGGGGTTGACCCCCTAGCAGGACGGAGCACGCACATGGGCAAGCACGACAACCCGGACAAACCCACCGACAGCGGCACAGGTGGCAGCGCAGGCGGCGACGGCCAAGACCCCAACCGGCACGGGGCCGAACCCATCCCGCCCCAGTCCGGAGACGGGCAGGACCCGAACCGGTGACGGACCACCCCGGCGTCCGCCTCGCGCGAATCCTCACCTCCACGGGCCAGATCATCGACCCTCTGTGGCACCGGGCCATCCTGCACACCGACCGGGCCGGGTTCATCCCCGACACGGTGTGGGTCACCGCCCGTGACCACCCCGGCTACTTTCGGCCGGTGAGCCGGGACGACCCCGACCATGCCCGGTGGGCGCACGAGGACTACGCGCTCGCCGTCCAGGTCGATGACGGCGTCCCGGCCGGTGGCCCCAACGGTGAACCCGGGTGGGGCCGGTTGCGGACGTCGAGTATCAGCCAACCGTCGCTGGTGGTGGAGATGCTTCAGGCGCTCGATGCCCGTGAGGGTCACCGGGTGTTGGAGATCGGGACGGGCACCGGCTACAACACGGCCCTCTTGTCGCACGCGCTCGGTGAGGAGTCGGTGGTGTCGGTCGAGGTCGACCCCGGCCTGGCCGAGACCGCGGTGAAGAACCTCGCCCAGGCGGGCCACCACCCCACGGTCGTGACAGCTGACGCGGCCGGGACCCCGGAGGTTGGCGAAGGCGAGTTCGACAGGGTGCTATCGACGGTTGCGGCGCGCGACCAGGTGCCGTTCTCGTGGGTGGAGCAGAGCGCGAAGTACGGGATCATCGTCACCCCCCTGGAGTTGGGCAACACCCCCGGTGTCCTGCTGAGGTTGCGGGTTCACGGGGACGGAACCGCGACCGGCCACATCATCGGGGACGCCCCGTTCATGACGTTGCGGTCCCAGCGGCCGGACATGCGCCGGGTCCGGGATCTGGTGGACGAGGACGACCCGGCGGCGACGGACGGGCTGATCGAGCTCAACCCGAGGGTGGTCGCGTACCGGCACACCGGCTGGCAGCTCGCTCTGGGACACCTGGTCCCCGATCTGCGGTACGCGGTGTACGAGGCTGCCGAGGACCGGCCGGAGTGGGCTGGGGAGGCGACGGTGTACGTGGCGACCACGGACGGGTCGTGGGCGGTGGCGGAGTACACCCCGGCGGGTGGGGCGTACCAGACTCGGCAGGCTGGGCCTCGGGCGTTGTGGGCGGAGATCGCGGCAGCGTGGGACGAGTGGGTGAAGTTCGACTCTCCTGGTCGTGACCGGCTAGGCGTCACCGTGGACGAGCGGGGTACCCATCTGTGGGTTGAAGGGCCCGCCGCGCTTCTCGACCCCGTCAAGAGGGGATGGCCCCGACGCAACCGCTTTTGGTCCTAGGTTTCGGCCAGACATCGCAGGTACCCTTTGCCGGTACACACAGAACCGGACCCCGCCAACGTGACTGGCGGGGTCCGGTTCGCTGCGTCTCAGAGACGCACGGCCTCCACGAACGCCTTCCACTCACGGGCGGACGCGTCGAGGTGACCCAGGTGGCGATTCTGCGTGTCTCGCACCGCAGCACCCTGCTCGGTAGTGCGAGCTTCCACGCACTGGCCACCGTTCGCGTTGCTGTAGGACGACTTGTTCCAGTGATCGGTCATCATGTGATGCTGCCTCGAATCTCTTCCATGCGGGACCGTGACTCGGATACCGGTAGAGCTGCGCTTCCCAGGTCCGCGAATATCCGGTCGTAGCTTGCCACAACCTCTTGCCTCTTCAGCGACACCCCGGTCTCCTGACTTTCGACGTACACGAACGGGGGGCTCCCAAGCTCTTCGATCATCGTAAAGGACCCGCCTAGACCCGGATGTCCCTCGCTCGTGATCGGCACCAGCTGAATCTTGATACGCGGAAGGCAGGACAGTTCGATCAGACGGCTGATCTGGTCCTTCATGACATGGGGGTCACGGAACCGACGTAGGAGCACCACCTCGTCAAGAATCATCGTCATCGCGGGCGGGTGGGTCTGTTCGAGGATTCGCTGGCGATGTTGTCGACCTGCGACGATCTGGTCAACGCTGTCCTGCGGGGTTTCCGGCTTCGCTACCTCATTGATGGCTCTGACGTAGCCCTCCGTCTGAAGCAGCCCGTGGACCAGGCCGTGGGAGTAGTCCCGAATCCGGACTGCCCTCTGTTCAGCCCCGGCCACGCGCCGGAAGTAGGCGGTCATCCCGATACCGGAGAACACTGCGTCCCAGGCGTCAACAAGTTCACCGTGAGCGGTAAGAGCCTCATCAAGGCGAACCACTGGGTCCCTTTTTGTCCCTTTCTTCCCCAGCTCCAGGTCGCTCACTGCGCTCTGCGAGACAATAGCCATCTTGGCTAGCTCCTGCTGGGACATACCCCTCTGACCTCGAAGTTCTCTGAGTATCACCCCGAACCGGCGCCTTGCTGCTGCCTCTTCATCTTCTACGGTTTCCATCTCACCACCGGGTCATCTATTTTCACCACTGGTCATAGAAGCTTCACCATCTTGAGCGGTAAGCATAGACCGCCCGAGGTTCTGATTGGCAGGGTCTGTGGTGAGGCCGCGACCGAAGGGAATGGTGCGGCTCCAGCTCGGCACTTTCGTCCAGGAGATGTGGGTCCTGAGCTGCACGGCCGCCCCATGGGTGTCACGGCCCATGGGGTGGCCGCTGGGAACAACCTGCCCTTCGCCGGGCGGGAGCGACGTCGGCCCGCCCCAGCTGGGAGGCAAGGGCGGGCCGACCCGACACAGAAAAACCCCGGTGACCGAAGTGGAAGAGCGGTCGCCCGGGGTTGAGCCCCCACCCCGACAGCACCGAGGTGAGAACGAATGCAGTGTACCGCCCTCAAACCCCCACGCACTAGGCCGATCGAAGAACGCCGCGCGACCTTCGACGGCACCACCGAAGGCGCCCAGGAGGCTCGCAGGTGGGCCATCGGCGCCCTCGGCAAGCCCGGCTGGGACGTCGAGGACCCCACCGACCTGGCCATCGTGGTCAGCGAACTCGCCACCAACGCCGTTGACCACTCCCACAGCGGCGATGCGGGCGGCAGGTTCACCGTCCGCCTCGCCCTCCACGAAGACCATGTGCGCGTCGTTGTCCGCGACGCCGGCCCCCGCAAGGGCCGTACCCCCACCCGCCGCACACCACAGCCCACGGCGGAGCACGGCCGCGGGCTCGGGATCGTGGACACCCTCTCCCTGAGGTGGGGCGTCGCCACGATCGGTACCGGGGTGTGGGCGGAGGTCGCCCGGTGAGCGTGCTGACCCTGTCGATGGTGCCCCACCACCAGCAGTTCCCCCGCCCGTCGACCCGCGCTGTCCGGGCGCTCACCACCATGGCGAAGACGTTGGTCCGGTCGGGGTACACCCCGCAGGTCGACCACGCCGAGTGGTCCGTGGACGCTCGCCTCTACCGAGACCGGCACTGGGAGCACGGCACCCCCGTGGGGCACGGGCCGGTCGCCGCCGTGTGCCTGCGCCTGCACCAACCCGGCCCCGACTCCCTGTGGTGGACCTACGAGTGGCCGCCCCGAACCCCAGACGAGTGGGCGATGCCGAAGTCCGCGACCAGCACCCGCCGCCTGGCCGTGCTTGGGGACGCCCGGTTCCCCGTGCACACCCAGGACCTCGCGGTCATCGACCACCTGCTGGGCAGGCCCACGTGATCCGAACGGACCGCCGACCCCAGATCACCGACCAGCGCTCCCGGTATGGGGACCTGCGGTGGAGGGCCGCGACCACAGGCCCCGGGTTCATTTTGACCCAGGGCCGGGACCACGCCGGGGTCACCTACGCCCTCACCCAACTCGGGCACACCGACTTCTTCTACTCGCTGGACGAAGTCGCGATGTTCCTGAACCAGCACCCCGCCACCCCCTGAACCGGTGACCCGCCGACGCACCCCACCGTCCACACGGGGTTCCAGCGGGCCACCACCGCCCCCGGGGCCCGCCTTTCCAGCAGGCGGGCCCCGGGGAACCAAGCACCCTCGGAAAGACCCATGACCACCACACACGACCGCCCCACCCGCGACCTGCACCGCTACCAGGTGTACGGGCTGGCCGCCTTCATGCTCGCGCTCCTCGTGACCCTCACCCACAACATCCCGGACGCCAGCACCACACCGGCCTTCACCCTCGCGTGGACAGCCCTCTGGGCCGCCATCGCCGCCGTCATCGTCCTGTCGTCCTGGCTGTTGGCGCGCGCCGCCGGACTCGGGGTCCGCGACGGGTTCGGGATCGCCCCCCGCTGGACGCACACCCACCAACGTCTCCTCCGTATCGAGCATGGGTTGGACGCCGCGATCTTGGGCGCCGTGGCCCTGGCCCTCTACCTGGTAGTACACGGCATCACCGCAGTCACCACCCCCGAGCCCGGCAGCGGCCCCCTCCTCCTCCAGCTGTTCACCACGACCACCACAGCGGTCCTCTCCGAGGTTGTGCTCCTGGGCGTCGTCGCGACGCTGGTCGCACGCTCCCGGATCAGCGATTTCGAGTTCGTGGCCTGGTCCGTCGTGGGCCGTTTCGCGATCACGGACGCCAGTTGGCCCGGTGTCCTGACGGCCACGGTGGGCGGCGCGATCGTCGCCGTGCTGTACCTGCACTGCAACCGGCTGACCCCCCTCATCCTCGGCCACGCCTCGGCTGCCGCTGCCGTCACGGTCGTCAGCGTGTGGCTCGGCTCCCTCGCCTAGAACAGGAGTGTCCAGTGTCCGTGTCCGCGCACGTGCTCGACCAACGCGCCCGCATTCTCACCGCCCCCGGCCGCTACCTGACCATCGCCCACACCCGCACCCTGACCGGCCACGGCGCACCCACGCTGGTACGCCTGACCCAGGAGGGCGAACTCATCGCCCAGCAGCAGGGCCCGAGGCGGTTCACCTACGAGGCCCGGTCCGTCCTGGCCTACTGCCGCCGCCGTAACCCGGGGCCGCTCACCCTGTTCGACGCACTCACCGCCACCGACCACGGCGACCACCTCACCGAAGACGAGCTGGCCCGCGAACTGGGACGGGCCGCATCGGGTACCTGGTGGACACTGGCCCGCCGAGACCAGCAGGTACCCCCGGACTGGCCGTCCTGGGCCCGCTGGTTCGAGGGCGAGCACGGCCAGGCCGAACAGGAGTTGATCGGGCAGAGACCCCGGTGGGTACAGCAGATCCGGGAAGAGCGCGCCCGCGGGCTGATCCACCGCACCCTGTGGGTTCCCAACACGCCGCTCCGAACGGACTTCGGGCAGTACACCCTGGCCCGGTTCACCCACGTGGTCGCCGCCGGAGGGTCGGTCGACACCCTCCCGGTCTGGAAGGTCGAACTGTTGGAGGACCAGCGGCCGCTCCCCGACCTCGAAGTCACACCCCGGGCCGTGTATCTGCGTTCCCACACCGCGATCGGGGCGCGGGACGGCGCGGTGCGGATCACGGACCCGGGGCTGGTGAGGGCGACGGCGGGGTTCGTGGCCTGGGCCGCCCGGCAACGGGCCACACCGCTCTCGGAGTTCGTCCGCTGGCATCACCACGACGCCGCGTGACCAACCACCACGAACCACCGTCCAACCCACTCCCGTTTCACCCAACAGAGAGGAAGACCTGATGGCCGTCATCGCACCCGAACTCATCTACCCGTCCGGGCTGGAAGGGCTCCTGGAGGAAGAGGCCGAGAAATCGACGTCGCAGTTCCACCCCTGGGTGGTACCCGGCCTGCTCCAGACCCGGCGCTACGCGGAAGCCGTCGCGGACCAGTACCCCCACCTGGCCGACGGGCGAGAGGCGATGATCAACCTTCGTATGGCTCGCGGCCAGCAGATGCGCGAACGCACCGACCGTGGCCTGCACCACCGCTTCGTGATCGGTGTAGACGCCCTCGAACACGAGGGCCCGTACATGGAAGAGCAGATCGACTACCTCCGGGTGGTGAACGACCTGTCCCACATCGACATCCGGCGCATCCGCTTCGACGGGCTGGACGGGTGCAACGCGTTCACGCTTCTCGGCGACGACGTCCGTATGGAGAGCGCCCGGTACTACTTCACGCCGCCTGGGGACCCGGCGGTGTGGCGCGACGACTTCGAGAGGTTGTGGGAGGCCTCCGAGCCGGTGGCCTGACCCTCTGAGCTGGTGGACCGCCGTGGGATCAGCGGTTCACCACGTCTGGAGCTCATGACAGCTGGGCTCCAGGCACGGAGGGTTGCTCTCACGACACGGCACAGCGCCGGGTGGCAGATTGCGCAGCGCCGTGAGCAGCCCTCTCACCGAGGCCAGGGTTTCTTCCCCGGGCCTCAGCCACCACTCCCCGGTTTCGCCGTCGGGGAGTGGTGGCCCCTCAAGCTGGTGAGCCGCACGCGCGACCTCCGCAGCCGGGTCGGCGCGGGCAGCTCACCACACCCCGGAGCCGTATACGGAGTGCGGCCCGGGGGCACCCCGGCTCACGGTGCGGGCGCCACACCCTGACAGCACCGTGGGCCCCTGGTGGGGCCGAGCCCGCCTTCTCGGCCCCACCGGACCACCCCCTACTACCCGCGAGGAACAGCGATGACCGCACCCACCGCCCCACCACACCTGGGCGTCGCCTACGCCAACATCGAGAAAGGCGGAACCCACCAGCCCGGGGGTGTCCCCGGCGTCCTGGACGTACTCCTGGCCGACGTCACCAACGCCCCGGCCATGTTCGTGGTCTGCGAGGGGCGCGGGTGGGGCGAGCGCGCCGAGGCCATCACCGGGTGGATGAACGACAGGTGGGGACACGGGCCCCGCTACCGGATGCTGGTGGGCCACCTCGACCGCGCGGACCTTCCCCCGGTGGTGCTGTACGACACCACCCGGCTGGACCTGCTGCGGTGGGACAGCCCCGAAACCACCCGCTCCCGGGACAGCTGGAACCGGGCCCGCTTCGCCACCCCGACCCTGGACGCACCGCTGGCAGTGCTCGCCCAGCACTGGGAGCCCTGGGACCGCGACGCCCGCGTCCGCGCGGCCCGCATCGCCTCCGGACTCCTCGGCAACGAGGGCTACGCGATGGTCGTCGGTGACCTGAACTCGAAGGGTTCCGGCCCCGAGTACCCCGAACCCGATTGGGAGAAGCGCCCCGTCCACTCCCGTCACCACAAGGCGTGGCAGCCGGACGGCCCCGACGGGAAGTGGGTCTCCCACACGGCCGCTGTCGACCACTTCACCGGAACCTGGGACGAGACGCGGGGGCACCGGATCGGTGGCCTGGGGTGGGCCAGCGTCGCCGTCACCGACTGGCACCAGCGCGGTCGCCCCGACGAACTGATGGTGCAGACCACCCACGCCGCCGTCGAACGCGGAGGCGGGACCGTGATCGACGACGCCCTCCTGAGCCCCGCCCTGATCCCGCACCTGGTGCCCGGCAGCTACCGGGTGCACGTGCCCGCCCCGGGCGAGCCTCGGGTGAGCGATCACCGGCTCATCGAGTTCGCGCTGGGAGCCGCCGCATGAACGAGCGCCCCTCGACTCCGCCCCCCGCCCGCTCCTCCCACACCACGGTGTGGGACGCCATCAACCACACGGACGGCCTCCACCTGACCCGGGCCGAGTACCGCGCCGACCTCGCCCAACGGCGTAGGATCGACGTCCCGGAGAAGGACGTGCGGGTGGACAAGCTGACGACGCGGCTACGGCATGACCCCGCCCTGGACGCCTACCGTGCTGGGGACCTGGACAAGGCCCTCGCGATCATCGACCACGAGATCCAATCCGCGAACGCGCCCAACCCGGATCTGCGGCGCCTGATCATCCCGCCCATGGCGATGGGCGACTACGCCCGGTTCGCGTGGATGGCGGTGCGCAGGCAGGCAGAGGCCGGAGCGCAGGTGCGCGTGGCGCCCGACCTGGGCGAACGTATCCCGGAGCTGTACCTGCGGGGCGGGACCGTCTACCGGCTGCCCGCCGACGCGGACCATTTCGCCGCCGGGGCCGTGCGCCTGGACTCCCCCTCCCTCGCACGGTGGCTGCGCGCGGACCTGGACACCCGTTGGGCGGTGGCCGAGGACATCCGCCACATCGACCTCAACAGCCTCTGACTCTCAACGAGATGGCCATGCTCATCCCTCCCTGGAAGTCCGCTCACCCCCACGGTGGCGTGGTCTCCCCTGAGCTGACCCAACGCGAGGTCACAGTCCCTCTGGCGAGCTTCATCCAGCCGTTCCACGCCCACTACTTCTCCCGGACCGTGGGCACCCCGTTCCGCAAACGCCAGTACGCCTTCGCCGGACTCCCCGCCCTGATGCCCCTGGTGCGGGCTTTCCTGGACACCAGCGCCGCCGAACGCTCCACCGACTACCGGTTCCTGTTCACCCTGCTCGGATCGGAGTTGGCCAACAACTCCCTCACCCACTCCCTTTCGGGTGACCCCGGCGGCACCTACAGGCTCACCGTCGACCGGGGCGCGACCGGCATGACGCTCACCTGCCAGGACCAGGGCGCCCGGCTCCCCGTCGAACCGGGTTCTTTCACCGCCGCGACTCCCCAGGAGGTCACGTCGGGGACCGCGAAGAGAAGAGGGCTCGCGCTCATCAACGCCCTCGCGGACCGGTGGGGCGACAACGGCAACCCGAAGTTTCGGCAGGTCTGGTTCCACCTGTCCTACGACCTGACCCACAACCCCTGGAACCACGCCGAATGAACACGCCCATCCATTCCATGACGAGGAACCTGATGAGCCCCAGCGCCCTGCGCTGTATGTCCGTCAACACGTGGCGCGGCGGAGTCCGCAACCCGGATGGGACCCGCGCGGATCGCCTACCCGCTCTATGCGAGGCGATCGCCGCCCAGGACCCGCACCTGGTCGGGGTACAGGAGGCCAACGAGTGGATGGCCGATGACGGCCGACTCCTCCAGGAAGTTCAGGGGAGGCTCGGCCTGACGGCGGTACCGGACTCGTTCGCCCCCGGGCGATCCACGGGCCTGCTCTATGACCCCGACGCCATGGATTTCAAGGAGTGGGAGACGGTCTATGGGGCCGCGTCCGGGCTCACCGGGTTCGGTGGCACCGCGCTCTTCGACTTCGGTCTCCCGTACAGCCTGTCCGTCGTCGTCGCGCACATGACCCACCAGAGCCTGCCGCTGGCCATCCACCAGGCATCGACGATGTCAGATCGGGCCCGTCGCGTTGCTGACCGATCCCAGCCGCCCGGCGCCCCGAGGGCGGAAGCCGCGATGCTCTTCGGGGACATCAACGCTCCCCGCCTGATGCACCCAGCCGCCCCTCCTGAACCCCGCCCCGAGGACCTGCCCGCCGCGAACCTCGCCTACCGGTTCACCGGACCAGCGGGCAAGGAAGAGGTGGACCGGGCGGTCGCTGAGCTCTTCGACCGGTGCAGGTGGACGGACCTCGCCCTGCACCTCGCTGACCGCACGGGCGACCCGCAGGAGCAGGCCCGTCTGCTCGCCCCCACCGGTCACGGAGGTTTCGCCGTGGACCGGGTGTACCTGACGGAGTCGGTCACCCCGGCCGCATGGGGGCTGGAGCACGTCACGATCCCTAGCGATCACGCCGCGTTGTTCTGGCTGGTGGACCCGGCCCTGATCGACCCAGCCCTGACGACCTGCCTACACCGGTAGCGCACCTGGGTAGCGGATCGACTAAGAGCTGTGAGGACGGCCTACCGAACTGCATCTCCAGTGAGCACCCGAGAGCGCACACATCACACGAGAGGGCCGAACCCCTACGACCTCGCCCGCACCCCCTGGGCAACAGTCCATTGCGCACGCCACGCAGCGCTCTGGTGTAGCTGACCAAAGCCCGGATGAGCGGGCACAAGGAGCACTGATGATCACCATCAACGGCGGAACACCCCTTCACGGAACCGTCACCGTAGAGGGATCGAAGAACACGGCCCTGCCGCTGCTCGCTGCCGCGGCCTGCACCCCGGGCCCCGTCACCCTCACTGGTCTGCCCGCCTCCTCGGACGTGGTGGCCATGCTGTCCCTGCTCAAGACCATCGGGTTCGAGCTGAGCCTGGAACAGCGGGGTGTCACCGTCGGCGCACCCACCGGAAGCCCGCCCACCTGGGAAGGCCTGGAGGCCGCAGGAACGATTCGCGCCTCGTATTACCTCGTCCCTGCCCTCCTGGGTGCGCGCGGGCGGGCTCGGCTGCCGTGGCCCGGCGGGTGTTCCATCGGAGACCGAGGAATGGATCTGCACTTCACCGTGTACCGAGCCTTCGGGGACCACGTCACCGTCGACGGGTGGGGGTACACCGTCACCCTGGGCGGAAGCCCATTGAAGCCGGTGAACCTGGAACTACCGTTCCGGTCCCGGGGGGCGACCATCGCAGCCGTGCTGCGCGCTGTTGTCGAGCGGCGCCGCCTGATCATCCACAACCCGAACCTGGCGCCGGAAACTCTAGAGGTCCTGTACGCGGTCTCCTCATGCTGGGTCGAGGTGACCGTCACCGAGGACGAGCTGACCGTGTTCCCCGGCTCACCGAAGCCGCCGGAATCCGCATGGCGGGTGCCCGGCGACAAGGTTGAGGCGTTCACGCTGCTGTGCGCTCTGGCAGTCACCGGCGGGTCGGGCACCATCTCCGGAATCAACCCCGACTATCTCACCGCCGGGTTGTCATTCTTGCGGCAGCTCGGGTTCGACCCGCAACCCGGTGAGTACGAGGTCAGCTTGGACGCGCAGTCCCCCCGGGCAGCTGGCCCCGTGGAAGCGATCGCGGACCTGGCCCCGGGCGGCCTGGACGCGGACTTCGAGCCCGCCCTGCTCGTCACCGCGCTCGGCCGGGACGGCACGCACCGGTTCGGTGACGACATCAACCCGGGCCGCCACAACAACCTGCTCCCCCAGCTGGGCCGGTTCGGTGCCCGCATCAATGCCCTGTCCTCGACCCTGTGCGAGCTGACCGGCCCCCAGGACCTGCACGCGGCAGACGTCGAGGCGACCGACATCCGTACCGGAACAGCCGTGGTGTTGGCGGCCCTGGCCACCAGGGGGGTGTCGACCATCAGCGGCGACGCCCAGATCCAGCGCGGCCACCCCGACATGGTCGGCACGCTGACCGCGCTCGGCGCCCAGATTCAGGAGTCGGCGTGACCCGGCGACTGGTCGGTGTAGTAGGCACGACCGATGTCCACTCCCACCTGGGCGACGCCCCCACCCTGACCACCGTGCTGACGGCCCGACGCCCGGATTTCCTGGTGGTGGACTCCGGCGACTTCTTCGAGGGGACCGGCTACTACCAGGCCGGCGGTGGCCGGTTGGAAACGCGTCTGCTCCAGCTGCTCTACGACGCGGTCGTTCCCGGGAACCACGGCTACCACCACTACCGCACACCCGAACTGGCGCCGTCGGTGGTGTGCGCGAACGTGGTCACCGGGCATGCCCCGGTCTGGGAGCCCGTCCAGGTCCATCAGGTCTCCGGGAGAACGGTCGCGGTCACCGGCATCATCTCGCCTTCAGCGTGGGCGTGCGTGCCCGCCGACGACCGGGTGGGCCACCAAGTCCTCGACCCCGCCGACGCGCTCCGGGAGCTGGTGGCGTCCACGCCAGCAGACGAGTGGGTGGTGCTCTCCCACTCCGGGTTCGAGGAAGATCTCGCGCTCATGGCCGACCTGCCCGAGCTGGCCGGGGTGGTGTTCTCCGGGCACTGCCACAGCACCCACACCGGCCCCACACGCTCCGGGTCATCCCTCGTCGTGAAGGGGCCCGAACTCGGCGCGGGGTACGCGGTGGCGCGGTTGGAGGAGACCGGGTGGCGGTGTCTGACCAGCCGCCTCCTCTACCCCCTGTCCGATCCCAAATCTCGATCCGATGACCTCGCCCAGCTGCTCACCGACATCGAAGCCGTCCGCGCCAACAGCCCTCTCATCTCCTCAACCTCCCCCCGCTACCAGAACGCGGTTCCCGACCGGCGGGCGCTCACCCGCCGCATCGGCCAGGAGGCGCACCGCCGTACCGGCCACCCTGTTCTCCTCAATGAAACCGCGCTCCGGCCCGCCCGGGTGGGGAGCGTGCTCACCGAGTGGGACTTGGCCGAGCTCGAACCCTTCGACAACCACCTTGTCTTGGCTGGCCTGCCCGAACTACTCACCCCCGACGTAGTCGACGATCTCGTCGCGGACGTCGGCCCCGTCGAGATCGCACCACGGCTTCCCACACCCCCGCCGAACCAGGTGGTGACCACTCGGTACCTGGCCACCACCCACCTGCGCGCGCGCACCACCACCCCTACTGGTCTGAGCGTGCGTGACCTACTCATCCACGAGATGACCGCACCCCCAGGAGGTTCCGGATGATCTGCACTGGTCAGGCCATCACCGAAGGCACCGAGGACGGGACGATTCGCGTTGACCCGTTCGTTCCCGACCAGGTCAACCCGAACAGTGTCAACGTGCGTCTCGGGCGCACCCTGCGTGTCTACACCGAGAAGGTGTTGGACTCCTACAAGCCCAACCCGACCCGGGCGTTTCAGATCCCCGAGGAGGGGTTCGTCCTTCAGCGCGACACCCTCTACCTCGGCCACACCATCGAACGGGTCGGGTCCACCCGGCACGTCCCGCTGCTCGAAGGCCGCTCCAGCGTCGGCAGGTTGGGCCTGCACGTCCACATCACCGCCCCGGTCGGAGATCTGGGGTTCTACGGGCAGTGGACTTTGCACCTGACCCCGGTCCAGCCACTGCGCGTGTACGCCGGGATGCAGATCGCCCAGGTCATGTTCGAGGTCGCCACCGGAGATGTGGACCTCTACCGGGGCAAGTACCAGGGTGCGTCGGGGCCGCGACCCTCCGAGATGTGGCGGCACGCCCCCGAGCACCGGCAGGTCGCATCGTGATCCTCACCCGGCAGGCGATCCTCGACGCCATCGAGGTCGGGCGGATCACCATCTCCCCGTTCGACCCGGCCCGCCTCTCCGCGAACGCCTACGACTGGACGCTGCACGGCGAGCTCTGGAAGTGCCCGCCTTCCCTCGACTCCGCACTGCCGACCTCCTACACGCGGGTGCTGTTCGGCCCTGAGGGTGTGGTGCTCGAACCCGGGGTCCTCTACCTGGGCCGCACCCACGAGTTCACCGCGTCAGAGGTCTACGCCCAACGCCTCAACGGGGCACAGGACGTCGGGGCGCTCGGGATCTGGGTGCACATCAGCGCACCGCTGGGCCACCAGGGGCACGCCATCGCGTGGACGCTGGAGATCCATGTGGTCCACCCGGTACGCGTCTACCCCGGGCAGAAGTTCGGCAAGCTCACCTTCCACACCGTCCACGGCACTTCGGTGTCCTACCAGGAGGTGGGACGCAAATACCGCTCCACCACCGGGATCGACACCTCCCGACTGTGGCAGGAGCTGAACCCGTGCGCATCGTGACCGGCATCGACCTGCCCGCGACAGCCCCCGGCGGGTCGGTGGAACTCCTCCACGACCTGTACACCACCCCCGGGGGACCGCTCGCGGACGAGTCCTGGGCGTGGATGCTCGGCCCCCACCAGCTGCCCGGACGCAAGGTCGCCCTGCTGGACGGTGCCGGGAAATGCGTCCAGGGGCCACCGTTCCGTCACTACGTCGCGCACCTGACCGAGCAGCTGCACGCCCAGGCGCCGACCCCCGACGTTCTCCATCTCCACCACCTGGCGTTCGGGGCGAGCCCAGCGATGATCGGCGCGTTCCCCACCACCCCGGCCCTGGCCCTGATCCACGGCACCGACCTGCTGTACGCCCGCGACTGTCTGACCCAGCACACGATCCTCACACGCGTCGCCCACCGCGCCCGGGTGGTGGTCGCCCCCACCCCGACCATGGCCGATCAGCTGTCCAGGATGGTCCCCGACCTGCCCCCGGGCCGCATCACCCACGTGCCGTGGGGAGTCCCGGACTCCCTGCTCGCTGCCCCTCCTCCACGCCCACCACAGCGCCGCCCCGGACCCCTCCGGTTGTTGTTCGCCGGACGGCTCACCCCCGAGAAGGGAGCCGATGAGCTGGTCGCCGCGTGCCAGGAGGTGGGGGCGCAGCTGAGCGTGGCCGCCCCCACACCCCCACCCGCACCCGGAGTTCGGTACCTGGGCTGGTTCGACCGTCCCGCACTGTGGGCAGAGTTCGCCCACCACGACCTCCTCGTCGTCCCCTCCACATGGGAAGCGTTCGGTCTGGTCGCGATCGAATCCCAGGCGTGCGGACTGCCCGTGCTCTACCGTGACGTCCCTGCCCTGAACGACGTCCTGGGCACCAGCGCGATACCGGTCCCGGACCTGAGCAAACGCACGCTGGCCGCCACACTGTCCTGGCTCTCCACCGACCACCGCGCCCTCGACCAGGTCCGCGAGGCCGGGTACCGCAACGCCGCACGCTTCCCGCTGTCCGTGCTCGCGAACGCGCTCCACGACCTCTCAGAAAACCTCCTCCAACACCAGTAGGCTCGCCTGCGAACGACCCTGACCAGGAAGGGGCCCGCCCATGCCCGTGGACGCCGACCGCATCAACACCCTCCTCAACCAGGCCGTGGAAGAGCAGGTGACACCCGGAGCGGTCTGGCTCGTGGGCGGCCCCTCCGGCCCCGAAACCGGCGGGCAAGCCGGGGTCCTGGACCCCACCGACCCCACGGCACCCATGCAGCCGAACACCCTGTTCGACATCGCCTCACTCACGAAGGTCACCGCGGTCTGGTCAGTGATCGGAACCCTGTGGGACGACGGAGTCCTACGCCTGGATGACCCCCTCGCCCGCCTCCTGCCGGACCTGGCCACCGCCCCCTTGGGGCAGGTGAGCGTGCGCCAGCTCCTCACCCACACCGCTGGGGTTCCACCGCGCGCGCAGCTGAAGGCCCTGTACGGAACCGACCCGGCCGAGATCCGTCGCGGGGTGCTGTATGAGCAGTTGCACCACACCCCTGGGGAGGAGGTGCGGTACACCGACCGGGCCGCGCTCATCCTCGGGTTCCTGGCTGAAGAACTCACCGGCCAAAGCCTGGACGTGCTCGCCCGCGATCGGGTGTGGGCTCCTCTGGGGATGGCGGAAACCCAGTTCGGGCCGTTGCCTGCGGGACTGGTGGAACGGGCAGCCCCGACCGAGTTGGATGAGGACACCGGCCAGCACCTGCGCGGCGTCCCGCACGACTTCTCCGCCCGCCTGCTGGGTGGGGTGTGCGGGATCGCCGGGGTGGTCTCCACCGCCCCGGATGTGGGGCGGTTCCTGGCACACATGCTCGCCCCCGGCGACCGGGCGGGGTTCGGGGAGAAGTGGGTGGCGGAATCTCTGCGGGTGCAGACCGGCGAGCTCGAACCTCAGCGGGGCCTGTTCTGGCACCCGGCGCCCGGCACCTCTCCGGAGGAGGATGTGTGGGTGCACTACGGGTTCACGGGGACCGGGGCCTGGATCTGCCCACGGCAGCAGAGGTGGGCCGTCCTGATGACGAACAAGCTCTACTACACCCGTGACCGCGGGCCGATCACCGAGCTTCGCGGAGGGTTCCGACAGGCCCTCTTCTCCGTAACGCGCTGATCGTCCTAGGCCCTGCCGCTTGCGGCCAGTGGGTACGGTGCTGCCATGTTCGTCCGTCGCGCCACCCCGGAGGACGGTGAGTACCTACCCGTCGCCCTGGTGGATGGCCGTCTGCCGCCGATCGTGCAGGTCGAGGAGCGGACGAAGGGCCATCTCGTGGTGCACACCTACGAGTTGTTGCAGGACCGGCCGGGTGCCGCGAAGGTCGCGTACCGGTGGGACGGAGAAGCAATCTAACAAAACCCATAACGAGAGTTGTGCTTCCTAAATTAGGAAGCTACAGTCGTGTTTAGCGGTCCGGGGATTAGCCCCAGGCCCCACCGGAAGGAACCGGCGATCATGACTGTCACCACCGAATACGGCACCTGGTACAACCACGCCCGCACCGAGTTGACCGTGGAAACCGACGTCGCGAACTACCTCAGCGGCGGAGACCCCGAGTGGGTCGAGCAGGTGAATGAAGGCGGATACTTCGACAGGATGGTCGCCGCGTTCCGCGCGCAGATCAACGCCGCGTTGCCCAGCAGCGTCAGCCTGTGCGGCAACGACTTCTACGGCCCGTACTACGCGGCCGACCAGGGCTTCGACGGCTATCCCACTGACGAGTTCGGGCAGCTGGACATCTCTGCGATCATCGCCGGGATCGACCTCGACCCCATCCTGGAGCGGTACGACCCGGACCTGATCAATCAGGACGCCACCCTCAGCGTCGGCGCCTCCGGGTGGCAGTCCCTCACTATCGGTGATGAGACCATCGCCCTCCCCGTCCGGGCCAACGAGGTCGTTCCCGCCGCCCTGCTCCACCAGCTCGCCGTCGAGGCCATGGCCGAGGACGAGTGGGAGCCGACCGGCCCGTGGACACCCACCGTCTCCGGGTTCTGCGCCCCGGTCACCCGCGCCTGACACCCCACCCCCGAGCCCCACCCGCTCGTGGTGGGGCTCCCCGCCCCTGTTCGGAGACCCCCTTGTTCGTGCACTACTCCGCTCGCGCGGGCCTTACCCTGCTGTGCCTGGCGCCGCTCCTGACTCTGGTGACGGGACCCACTCTCACCCCTGTGGCCCTGGCCTTCACAGCGCTCGGCCTGCTGTACGTCAGCCTCTTCCGCCATCTGCGGAGGCCCTGCGTCCTCTGCGCCCAGACGATGCCGACCAACCCGGCCGACGAGGCGACCCGCCGATGGTGGATGCTCGCCCTCATCCACCGAGTCCCGGACCGGCCCGGGTTGAAGGTCGTCGCCACCTGTGTGGGGTGCGGTCTCCTCGCGGGAGCGGTAGCCCCGCTCACCACCCCGGCCATCCTGTCCCTGCCCGCCATGGTGGTCACCGTCCTGTGGCTGTCCGCCGAGGCCCACATGCGTCTGAGCCCCTGGTGCCCCTGGTGCCGCCGGGGCGGCGGAGGAAGCACCGACCCCGCACCCACCGCGCCGACCGGCCCCCGGATGAAAGCGCCCATGACGCGCTGATCACGACTCGGAAAGGGGCACGGTGGCTGGGATGATGATCCGGTTCATGTCACCCACGACACCCGGAGCCATCACCGTGACCCCTGCCGAACTGAAATCCCTCCGCGAATACCTCGGCCTCACCGCCGACGCCCTCGGCCGGGCCCTGACCTCCGCCTCAGCGGGCAGGACCGTCCGCCACTGGGAGGCGGGAAAGTACGACATCCCGGATGGCGTCGCCGCCGAGGTTCACAACTTGGTCGCCTTCACGGACTCCTACGTGGAGGAGATCGCCTCCAAACTGCGATCCCAGACCGCCCCCACCCTGACCGTGTACCGCGACGACCCCGAGTACCACCACGTGCACCCGGACATGAACCGGTGGACCGCCGCGTGGCACCGGGCCGTGTCCGTGCGCGCCGCCCGCCAGGCCGGTGGGGAGGTCCGCATCGTTTTTCCCGAGTAGAAAGGGCACCACCGTGTCGACCGCGTTCGGCCCACCCATCGACCTCAGCACCCTCCCCGGATGGCAGACGACTACGACCCGCTCCCGGCGCGTGGCGTTCGCTGGCCGGGTGTCCACCAAGGACAACCAGGACCCCACCAGCTCGATCCCCCGCCAGGTCGCGTTGGCCTCCGAACGCCTGGAGGATGGTGAGAGCTTCGTCGCGCACTTCTACGACGTCGAGTCCGGGATGCTCCCCCCGGCGCTACGGGGTCTGGGCTCCATGGAGATGTATGACGCTCTCGCCATCCCCGTCCCCCGGGACGGCGGACTCCAGGAACTCCTCGACCAAGCCGAGCACCGCGGCATCACCCACGTGATCGCGGAGCGCTCTGACCGGGTCGCCCGCGCCATGCTCACCAGCCTCACCGTGGAACACGAGCTGGAGAAGGTGGGCGTGGAGGTGGTCTATGCGAACGAACCGACCGGCGGCACCAAGACGGGCCAGCTGCGGACCCGCAGGTACAGCCAGGTCGACGCAGAGCTGTACCGGTACGCCCTGGTGGAGATGTCCATGGGCGGGCAGATCCAGCACGCCGTCAACGGGTGGAACCACGGGGTGCCGCCCTACCCCTACGTGGCGGTGGTGGATGAGAACGCGCCCGAGAGGGAGGGGTCCCGGTTCGGGGTTGCGCGGCCGAAGAAGCTGCTCGTCCCGCACCCCGACCCGCGCCGCTTCGAGGCAGCCCGTGAGCTGTGCCGTCTGCGCCGGGAGGAGCACTTGAAGTCGTCGGACATCATCGCGATCCTGTCTGCCGCCCCGGATCGGTATCCGGGACGGTGGACGCCCTCCCGGGTGGAGGGGTTGATCGCGAACCCGAAGCTCACCGGATACCAGGTGTACAACCGGCGGGCGACCCGCACCAGCACGCCCGGAATGAGTCCGTGGAACCCCATATCGGAATGGGCGTGGTCCCCCACTGTGGTGCATGAACCCGTGGTGTCCATTCAGGAATGGGCCGAGGCCCGGGAAGTCACCGCCGGCCTCCGAGCGCGCAGGACCGAGGAGTCCGGCGGGTTGACGCGCATCCGCGCGGCGGCAAGCGAGTTGGGGGTCACCGTCGTTCGGCTTGACCACAGCGACTCGCACGCGATCTACCGAGTCGGGTCTCAGCGGCTGGTGCTGCCCACCCCGATCCCGGACCTGATCGTGCACCAGGTGATCGAGGACCTGAGAGCGGGTGCGAAATGAGCGAGAGAAGAGTGTGCGAGGCCCAGCGGCGAGGACGGATGTGGATCGTCTCGGTGGAGGGAGTGTACGCACACGGGCGGACGCTGGAGGCGTTGGCGACCGCCACCATGAAGGCGTTAGCCCTCGCGCAGGTGCCGGTCAGCCAGGTGGAAATCGTCCCGGTCACACCTGAACTGGTCGAAATGAGAAAGGACCGGTCAGCGTATGAGAGCTCACTGCGGAAGGCGGTGGTCCACTTGGCTCTTCGTCACGCGTCTCTGCGAGACATGGCGAAGGCGACCGGCGTGAATGTGCCAACGGTGAAAAGAATCCTGGCTTCCCACGAGGAAGAAACCGAGCGCTCCGCCGAAGACGTGGACGGGCCGCCTCAGAGCGAGTAGGGTTATCCTCAATTCCTCGTCCAGCGGGGATGGGCCGTTCTTTTCCGGCCGAGAGGCTTCGAGCTTCGTTTGCTCCCTGCACCTTGCGGGGATGGGCCCTGCTATGACTGCTCCGGGTTGCTCGTGGCCGCCTGCTTCCCGCGCACGCGGGGATGGACCCGTCGCCCACGAGCACCAGGACGACGTCCTCAACTGCTCCCCGCGCACGCGGGGATGAACTCCGGGTGACGAGTGGGGTTTGCGCACGTCAGGCACTATAGGACTATGCGCACACCCGAGTGGGACGTAGAGAGGGCCCTGGACCCGTGGCTCCTCACAGCCGTCCCGGAACTGAGGGACCGGCCGCGCGCTGCCGCGAGGATCGGCTGGCGGATCGCCGTCGCCATGCTGCGGGCGCGAAGCCGAGGCGGGGAACCGGCGCCCTTGGCTCTCAGCTGGACCATCCCGCTCGAAAGCGTCGAGGGCCTGCTCCGCCTCGACACCATCCGGCACGTGCGGGGGCTCCAGGCCTCGTCGAAAATGACCGCGCCGGACTTCGTTCTCGAAGAGCGGCTTGAGTACCTGCGGGCGGTCGGGCCGGAGCTGCCCGTGGAAACCCCGAAGTAGCGGATGCTACGTCTCCGCGTCCAGGTCCCGGGGCACGTCCTCCGGGGCCAGGTCGGGGCGCAGGCGCGCGTACCTGACCGGATGCCGCCACCGCCAGGACACCACGGCCGAGTCCGGGCACACCTCCACCACCACGTGCGGTTCCACGCGGGTGTAGTGCTGCCTTCCCTCACTCCCCCACGTCGCCGCGAGGGTCGCGGGCCACGGGTGATCGTCCGTCTTCACCACGTGCGGCGCGAGTTCTTCGGACTGCTCCGGGGAGAGGTCCGAGGTCCGCCCCGCCACCCGCAGCTCGCCGGTCGCGGAGTCCACGCGGCCCAGGATGAGCGCGCGGGGGGCCCGCGCGTGCCCGACGATCCCGCCCACGATCGCCTCGGTGGTGACGCGGTGCTTCCACTTGCGCCAGTCCCTGCGGCCCGGACGGTAGGAGCGGCGCGCGTCCTTGATCATCACGCCCTCCACCCCCACGGCGGGCATCTCGTCCCACCACTGCATGGCGACCTCCGGGTTGTCGGTCTGCCAGCCGAGCGTGAGCGGCGAGGGCTGCTCGACCAGCTCCATGAGACGTTCCAGTTCCCCGCGCCGGTGGGAGAGCGCCCGGTGCGTGAGGTCCCGGCCACCGGCCCTCAGCAGGTCGAACACCACGAGGTGGCACGGGTCGGTGCGCGCCAGGGCGCGGGCGTGGCGGACCGAGGCACCGTTCCGCCTCAGCAGGGCCCCGAAGTCCAGCCGCCCGTCGTCCGCCCACCGGATGATCTCCCCGTCCAGCAGGACGCCCTCGGGGAGCTGACTGTCCAGGGCGTCAGCGAGTTCCGGGAACCGCTGGTGGAGCGGCCGGTCATTCTTGGACGACATCCTGACCGGCCCGGTCTCGGCCAGGCACCGGAAGCCGTCCCACTTCGGCTCGTACAACAGTCCGGGGCCGGTGGGTAGGGCATCCACAGCAGTCGCGAGCATCGGTTCCACCCCCGGCCCGTACCCGGAGGCTAGCCAGCGGGAGCCCAACACCCGCCCCCTGAACGCAAAAAAGGCGCCTCACCTCCCGAAACTGGGAGGTGAGGCGCTTCGTTCGTCGCCGGGTCCCCACCCTGGCTTCCGAACACCTGTTCTAAGGATAGATGCCTTATCGGAAGTCAGCAACCCGCTCAGATGGGGATACCGACCGTGAACCCCAACCGGGTGACCGGCGCAGGTGCGGAGTCCGGTTCAGCGGGGCCGATCCACTCCCCGCCTGCGATGGCGAGGTGGCTGACCCACAGCGGAGGCGGCACCCGGCCCAACGCGTAGTCGATCGCAGACCGGGTTTCGGGGCCCGCGGACCCGTCTACCGGGGTGACGCCGAGGTCGCGTTGAACCCGCTGGACCAACAGGTGCATCCGCTCGTCGAAGTCGCCGTTGGCCCCGCCCGCGCCGAGGGAGTATCCGAGGTCAACGAGTTCGTTCTGAAGGGTTCGCACCTCCGCGCCGCTGCTCCCCCACTGCACCAGCGGACGGTCACGCCGCCACCGGTACCCGGTCAGGTCCAGGGTGCGGCCCGGGTCCGGAAGACCGGTCCACGCGTTGCCCCGGTACCCGGTGGTGGAATGCCCAGGGAACGCCCGCACCTGCAACGACTCTCCGGCGTACCGCATTTCGATCCGCCACCACTGGCCGATCGTCACACCCACACCGTCCTGCTCGTCCCACTGGATCGCGGGCGCCGCCAGGCCGGGGGGCTGCAACCGGGTGCCGATGTTTCCAGCGGCGGTGGCGTGCACCACCCACGCGTGAGTGGGAAGAACCGCCGCCGTCCGGACCTCCCCGATGCCGAGGCCGGCGTCCTGGAGGGTCGGTACCCAGCTGTACCAGCGGGCCGACCATGGCCCTGTGGTGGGGAGGTTGACACGTAGGTGTGGAGTTTCCTCCCGGTGGCCGCCGGAGGCGAGGCGGATGGAGAGTCGGCCGCGCACGGTCTCCGTGTCGTCGTAGGTGGCGCGGGTTCCGGGGTGGCGGATGGTGACGGTACCGGCCTGGGAGGAGTCAGCGAGGCGGGTGTTGGTGACCTGCTGGCCTGACGGCCCGGTCAGGGTGTTCTCGGCCAGGAGCGGGTAGGTGATCTCGACCCGCTCGAAGTCCACCCACGGGGCATCGTTCGTGTTCTCTCCGAACGCCGACAGGGCCACCCCTGCGTCCCCGCCCGGGATGGTGTCTACGCTGACTGTCCGGTCCAGCTGCCACCCGGACGGTTCCGGGGAGGCCGCCGACCACACGCGGGCGCGGAGCCGGTGACCGTCCACCCGCGCCCGAACACGTAGGCGTGACCCGGCACCGTAGGTCACCCCGGTGTCGACGGACGGGCCGACCTGGGTGACCCCCCGGGTGGCGGACAGGGTCACCCCACCTTCGAGGTCCAACCCCACCCGCACCCGGTAGAACACGCTCGCGGCCTGGCGGCGCAGGATGATCCCGACCAACAGCGGGGCGCCCACGGACAGCTGCCCCACCCGGAAGTGGGCGAGGACCTGGCTGTCCCCCCACGGGCGGGGGATGGTCTGGGAGCGCACACCGCCCGGGTTCGTGGGGAGGCTGATGCGGGCCGCACCGGGGACCACACGGCGTTCCTCCGGGGTGCCGCCGTTGGCCTGCCACCCCAGCCCGGACGGGGTGTCCCCCCACCCGGTGGCGGTGGTGCGGGGGAACGTGTCCACGACGGTCGTCATCGGATCATCACCTGCATGGTGACGTCCGCGACCTCGTCATCCACATCCCCCGGTTCGATCCGGACGGTCAGCCCGGACCCGTCCGAGACGGTGGCGTCCGGGGCGACCACCCCCACCGGGTTGTCCGGGGTCAACGCCACGGCCGCGACCACGGTCTGTGTGCCGGTGTCGGGGTCGATCCGGAGCACGGAGCAGACAAGTTCCCCGCTGGCGACGGTGGCCTGGGCGCGCACCCTGGGGATGGTCTGGGAGCGGCCGTCGTCGTTGTAGTACGGGTGCGGGCTGGTGCGGGGTTCCTCAACCCGGCCGGGGTGGGTCCACATGAGTGGGTGCGCTGACCCGGTGGGTTCGCCGGGGTCCTCCCCTCCCCCACCGTTCCCTCCCTGTTCCAGGGTGTGGACCCGGGACTCGACCGCGCCAACGATGGTGGGCCAGTCCGAGGTGGTGATGACCCATCGGCCCTGGGCGTCGTTTCCGTCGTCCGGGTCGTCCGGGTCGCCGGGATCGGTGGGTTCCGGGCCGATGAGGAGACGACGCACCTCGTCAGGGCCCCGGAAACGCGGGATGTCCCCGTACTCCCCAGCGATGAGGTGGTCGACCTGGTCGCCGGACGCGTTGAGGAGGTCCATGACCCGCTCGCCGCTGCCGTGGTCGTAGCACCAGAGGCGGACACCGGGGACGAGGATGGTTTGGTAGCCGACTGTTTCGCCGGGGAGGTGGGCCTGCTGGCCGGGGCTGATGACGTAGTCGGCGGGGCCTCCGCCGTACCAGTACCTCATGGGCCCGTCCTCGCTGTTCTGTTGTGGTGGTGTGGGGGGTACTGCTGGGGTCAGGCCTGGTCCGCGGTCGGCGCGGCGGGGATCTCAGCGGCGGGCACGTACACCGGGGTGTGGGTGGTGGTGCCGAAGGAGAGAAGGAGGCGACCGAGACGCTGGGCGGTCTGTCCGGCGCGGGTCTCCAGGACTCGGCCGAGCAGGTAGTAGCCACCGCCGACGAGGAACGCGACGGCGGGTTCCAGGGCGGGCTCGATGACGGCGGCGAGAGCGGTCTCGGGGAGGGTGATGCCCTGTCCGGCGGCGAGCGCGGCGACGGCGCCGACGAGGTACGGGAGCAGGGTGCGGACGACGGCGGCGGACTCAATACGACGAGACATGTGATGCCTTCCTTCGACAAATAGAAAAAACCATCCCGGGATGTGAGATGGTTTGTCGGTGTGTGGCGCTAGCGTGATTGCTTCAGCAACCAGAGGAGCAGCAGCGCCGATGAATAACGTGGTGGTATTTGATGAAGTCAACTCATTCGGACAATGGGTTGACGCAATCTCAGATATCGGGATTCACGGATTGGGGTTCAACATCGCCACCGCGAGGTTCGGCCGCCAGAACCGCGTGCTGTTCTGTCCTGTCAGCTCAGGAAAGAGCCACTTCCATCCGTTCTTGGCGCTGCGGGGTTGGAAACATCCACCAGACGCTGAGAGCACTGGCCGGTACGTGGAGTTCAGCGGTGACCTCTCCCCCGTCGCCCTCACCAGGAGGCGAGGCGAACAGGCTGTGCTCCGGGCTCGGAAACTCGCCGGACGAACCCGCGCCTTGTGCGCGTTGTGCCGGGCCCCGTACCCCGAGGGCCTTTTGGAGTTGGCGCACATCAAACCCCGCACCGAATGCACGGACCAGGAAAAGCTTGACCTGTGGAACACGATGCTGGTGTGCGGCCAGTGCCATTCCCTGTTCGACAAGGGCCTGTTGTGGGTGGGCGGCACGGGGACGGTGCGGTGGGAAGGCGGGTTCGGGCCCGGCCACCCGCTGACCGTGTGGGGTGAGTGGGCGGCCGGGGGCCAGTGCCTGGAGTTCCGGTCCCAGACCCGTGGGTTCTTCCGTGCCCGGTTGTCGTACAGCCGAGTTCTCACCTGATCGGGAGGATCAGGACCGGGCCGTGGTGGCAGAGAACGAGGTCGTTGAGCGACCAGACAGCGCAGGTCACAGCCACCCCGAGGGCGAACCCAGCCGCGACCCACAGCACGGGGTGCGGCCGGGTTCGGTAGGTCAGGTGACGGGGCTGGTCCACGCGGCACGCCAGGTGTCGGGGCCCACGATGCCGTCCACCCCGAGCCGCTTCTCGGTCTGGAACTGGCGGGCGACCCGGGCGCTGGCGGGCCCGTACATGCCGTCCACTCCGATCGACCAGCCGCGGTCCCTCATACGCTGCTGCCAGGTGCGTGCCGAGGCGTGGGTGGTGAAGTCGGACAGGTACACGCCGGGCCAGGAGGGGACGCCAGAGCCGGGCTTCGAGGCCGCCGCGCTGAGGCCGAGGTGGGCGAGGGTTTCGGGTCCGGCGATGCCGTCCACACCGAGGCCGTGCTTCTTCTGGTACGCGCGGACCGCTTTCTCGGTGTCGGGACCGTAGTAGCCATCTGCGGTGACGCCGAGCGCCTTCTGGAGAGGCTTGATGGCGGGCCCGTACTCGTACAGCTGGAACAGGCCGTCGCCGTTCTCCGGCCGGTACTCGCCCGAGCTGCCCCCGGTAGTGGGGGTTCCGTTGCCCTTCTTCCCGAACGTGCCGTCCTGGACGAGCTTGTACAGCGGGGTGCCGGGGCACGACGTGCTGACGAAGTCGCGGTGCCCCCGGATCGCGGAACCCATGCCTCGGGCCATGAGGTAGGCGCGCAGGTCACGCACTCCCTGGATCTGCGCCTGGGTGGGCTGCTCGTTGCCGCCGATCATCAGGGAGACGCTGTACCAGTTGGCGTTCCCGGAGGTAGTGCCCTGGGCGGCCTGGTAGCGGTTGAGGCCCCGGCCGGTGAACACCTCCCCGTTCACCGCGACTCCGAACGAGTATCCGAGGTCGGCCCACCCGTTGTCGTTGACGTGGCTGGACCGGACGCCCTTCCAGTAGCGGACGCAGTCAGCCTGCGTCTTCAGGTTGGTGGGGCCGCCGTTGTAGTGGATGACGAGGCCGGAGCGCGGGTTGGCGTAGTCCGCGCCGCTGGCCCCCCAGCCGAAGTAGGAGCGGGGGCGAAGGATCATGCTGGGCTCTTTCTGTGGGCATGGGAAAGGGCCCCGTCCAGGAAGGTGCGGGGCCCCGAAGAAGGGGGAGACGGGAGGTGGTCTAGGCGGTGGGGAAGACCAAGCCGGGTCGGTGGCCCGTGGCACGCACCGACTGGCGGACCTCGATCTCGTAGTGCTCCGACAGCGCTGTGAAGAACGCGTTCGCGGCCTGGTCCAGGTGCTCCTCGATCGGTGTGGCGTCAACGCTCAGCCGGATCTCACCGGCCATGCCTCCGCCCAGCTGGACTCGGATGGTGTAGTCGACCTGCTCGTGCCGGTAGTCGTACAACGGGGTCTCCTCTGGGATCACTGGGTGGGGAAGAACGTGCCGGGCCGGGATGCAGCCGCGGACACACGCTTGGCGACCCGGATCGGGCTTTCGGCGTGGATGACCTGGCAGAACGCACGCATGGCGGCATCCAGCGTCTCCGGGGAGTAGCGGGCGTTGGAAGGCGACTTGGTGTCGTCCACGGTCACCTCCAGCCACCCTTCGTACTGCTCCGTCATTGCCATCTCGTACCGAAACGGGGTACCGACCCAAAAGTCGTAGTCGGGTTCGGTAGGGATCTCGGGTTCACACACGGGGCTCTCCTTGCGTTGGTGGATCGGGGTTGATGGTGATGTCCTGCTGGACAACGGGCGTGGCCCGGTCGCGGGCGGTGAGCTTGTCCACCTGCTTGGTGAGAGCTGCCACGGCCGTCTCAGTGCGGCGGGTAGCGTCCTTCAGCGACGTGCCCTCGTTGTGCTCCACCTCGTGCTGCACCACAGCGAGCTGCTGCTCCATGGACGCCATACGCTCCATCACCCCCGGGCGGGCCTCCACCCCCGGCCGGGCGGGTTCACCGATCAGGTCATCGGCCAGATGGCCCAACTTGCGCAGCACCGGGACGATCTTTCGGAGCGCCGCCCACACAGCGGTGATGGCTCCAGCAGCAGCGGCGAGAGTCCCCCACAGCTCCAGGGACGCGAGTTCAGACGTCATAAGCGAAGTTGTCGAGGGCGATCCAGCGCGGGGCGTGCTCGTGAAACGCGATGACCTGCCCCGGCAACCGGTTCGACGCGTTCTCGCTGGCGACCTCCAGGCGGCAGGTCGCCCCCCACGAGCCGCCGGAGTTCCGGGACTCAGCTGCCCCCACGGCTCGCACCCACGCATTCGGGCGGGCCGCGGCCGGAAGGCGCGCGTAGTAGTCGTTGTTCGGGAGCGCGTTGCCGTTGGTGCGGGAGATCGTGCCGCGTAGCTCGACCCGGCCCGGGGTGATGAACCTCCAGGACGGGGACCGGCCGTGCCCGGGGGTGGTGTACCCGGACCGTAGGGTGATGGGCTGCCACGCGGTGGGGAACTCGGTTTCGGTGACGAGCCGCCACGAGTCGCCCACCCTCATCAGGATGCGGCCCGTGTCGCTCTCATAGATCAGTTGCCCCTCGAAGGTCTCCGGGGGCCGGTTCGTGGAATGGCACGGCACCGCCCCACCCGGGGACGTGAACTCACGAACCCGCAGGTCCACATCGCCTGGGGCGACGACGGTGGACCCCCCGGCCACGACGATGACGGCGAGCACCATGTCCCACACCCCGGCCGGGTTACGGGTGGGGTTGGGTGGGGTGGACGCGCCCGGGGAGCCGGGCAGGATGACCACGGTCGCCTCGTCGGCCTGCGGGTCCGCGCGCACCACGACCAGGTCCCGGCGGGGCTGCCCTGAGGTGTTGGCCTGGATGCCCCGGGTGATGGGGACACTGATCCGGTACCAGTAGCCGCCGACGAGCGCGTACCCGGTGCCGATGGTGATGAGGCCGGTTCCGGTGGCGGTGACCTCCATCCGCTGCCCGGCGTCGGCCCCGGCGGTGACGACCCCGGAGGGTGAGAACTGGCGGTACCAGCGGGCGAGGTCTTCGGCGGTGTCGAGGTCGGACTCAGCGAAAACGCCGGACTGCTCGGCCACGAGCCGCCTCCTTTCATGACGAAGGGCCCCTGCACCGTGTGGTGCGGGGCCCTGTGGGGTTGAGAGACAGTGGGTTAGGTGGCGGCCAGGGCGGCGACCTCCCGCCGCAACCGCCTGAGTGCCCGGTAGGTGCGGGGCAGGTGCACGGCGTCCCCGACGATCGGGGTGATGGTCTGCCCGTCTGTTGGGGTGCGCCGGTACACGACCTCGCGGATCAGGTCGGTGACGGTGCCGCGTGGGGTGTCGAAGTTGACCCGGTCACCGAGGCCGACGTCTTCTCCCCACACGAGCCCTTCGGTGGGGAGCAGGTCGAACGCCACCGTCTGCTGCGCGGCGGCCTCGGCGAACCGTTCCTCCGCCTGCTGGACGGACGCCACGGCGGGGTCGACCCACTCGGTGTCATCCGGCCCGTCCGGGGCCGGTTTCAGGTCTCGGGAGTCCTTGAACTCCTCGATCACCAGCCCCGGCCACAGCGGCGACAGCTGCGTGTACTGGAACAGGAGCCGGTCCTTGCCTTCGCCACCCGCACCGATGATGTAGTGGGTGACCTCGGGGGGCGTCAGTTCGTATGTGTACGTGCCGACGTTGCCGAGCTCAACGGAGAACCCCATCTCATCGGTCAGGTCGCGGGGTTCGTACACCCCGAACACGAGGTCGGTCCCGTGTTGGAGGACCCGCCATCCGAGGCCAGCACCGGCCGCTAGGGCGAACGCGTGCTCGTGCAGATCCGTGAACCGCTCCGATGAGGTGATGGTGGGGCCGCGCCCCTGCGAGGTGGGCACGACCAGGCCCGGGTGGCGGCGGCCGGTGAGTGCTGCGGGTCCGGCCTGCCGGTTGATCAGGGTGCCCAGGACGGTTTCGGCGGGGCCGGTGATCGCGGTGCGGTCCACCGTGTGTTTGACCCCGGCCGGAGTGATGGGGCTGGTGTGGGACGGGTAGATGATGCGGCGGAACGCTGAGGTGTCGGAGATGCCGGTGAACGTGGAGGCTTCCGCGCCGTCCGGGTTGTCAGTTCCGGCGTCGTCGGTGATCTCGGAGACGAGCCGGTTGATGGGGCCGGAGAACACGACCTGGCCGTTGATCTCGAACTGGATGCCCGCCCCTTCTTCGAGTAGGGCGGCGGATTCGGTGTCGGCGTCGACCACGATCTTCCATGCCCCGTGGTCTAGGTGCCGGTCCCGGATCTCCAGTTCCTGTTCGTCGTCGATTTCACCGATCATCTCCCGGTCGGCGTTACGGACTCGGATGACCCACTCGTCCACGGCGCTCCTCACACCTAACATGTTGCCACTGTTGCTCGTGAAACAATTGAATACTCTTGCTCCGAGTCTCATCCCCTGCAATCCGATGGCGTGGCCAAGACTGGCCAGAACCTCGTGCACAAGGTAATAATGGGCTACCTTCATACATGAGCATTCACTCACGAATACAAAGACCAGGACACGCATGAGATCATACGCAAACACCTCCAAGCGATTAGTCGCTGGCGTCATGTCCGGCGTAACTGCGGTCACGCTCTGCGCAGCCACGCCAGATCCAGCCTCTGCCATCGATATCGTCCTCTGTTCAGAAGACACCACGAGCGGCAATTGGCGAACCCAGTGCCGCAGGAAGCCCAAGGACGGAGACGCTGGTGGCGTGAGCGGCATCGCCCGAGTTCGCTACGAGACCAGCAAATACTATGCGCAATACGAGTTCTTTGCCCTCGGAGAACGCAGCAGCCTGATCAATAACACCACAACACGCGCTCTTTTCAGCATACGTGTTGCTGATAAAAATGGACTAATGCACGCCAGGTGGGCTGGCTGGCTCGAACCAGGAGAAATCGAAGACCTCAACCACGAGTGGCCGGACAACCGCAGGGTTGAAATTTCGGTCACGGTCCAAGGGCGTGGAAAGGCACAGATCGATACTCTCCGCACGTGACAATTACGCGGTGGAGGCAAGCGGTGTGTACCGCAAGATCAGCCTCGACTCCTCCGCCATCCCCGTTGCCTCCACATCCACCGTGTTGACGCCCTTGTTGAGCGGCCACAACGTGGAGCCCGGCTGTGTCAGGAGCCGGTAGGCGCGCTGCCCGTTGAGCCGGACCGACTTACGCCGGGGGCGGGTGTCGATCACCAGCTCATCCCCGGACTCCAGCCCGCCCCCGATCTCCATCCACCGGCCGGTGGTGACGTTGGTCAACCGGACACCGGGGGCGATCGGGCCCCGCAACGTCCACACCGGCCACGTCTGCGCCGACCCGCCGACACGGATGTTCATGCCGGGGCCGATCGCCGCCGACCGTTTCACCTTGACGGGGAGGATCGGCAGCCATTTACGGCCGTCGTCCGAAGGCCCCCGGTAAACGACCTCCACCGGGTCCAGCTCCCAGAACGGCTGCTCCGCCCGGAACAGCAGCCCGAAGGACGCCCACAGCAGCCCTTCCACGTCCCGGTCCATCTCCCCTTCCGCGCCGGACTCGTAGTGCGCGGTGATCGACCTGCGGGTGCCGTCGAACTCCTGCACGGTGATGGTCCCCCGCCCGCCGCCGTTCACCCCCATCGGGTCCAGGTCCTCAGCGAGTCGGCGCCGCCGGTCGATGATGTCGCCCCGGGACTCCCCGTGGATCTTGATGGGGAAGAACAACTCCCGAGGAAGCGCCCGCACCCCCGTCACCTGGTCACCGTTCAACACCCCCGACTCGCGCCGGTAGAACTCGTACTCGGGCATCCCGAGGCCGCGGGCGCCGTCCATCAGGGTGTAGCCGCGCGCCCAGTCCGTGAGCACGGTGGTGTCGCCCGCTGCGCTGGTCCAGGTGATCCTCGTTGCGTAGGAGGGTTGGCGGGGCGGGAGCCCAACACCGGGCCTACCTGGTGGTGTGGGTGGCAGGTAGATGATCGGCATCGGACAGCCCGCCCCTTTCCTCGGTTGTGGTTACGCCCACGACGGGTGGAGTGCGTCCGCGTCCGCCTGGGCCTTCATGACCTCCCGAGCAGTGGAACGCGCCCGGCGGGTCTCATAGACGTTGAACGTCTGGTTCGGACGCTCCCGGCGTCGGCCCGCCCGGTTGTCCTGCACGTCCCTCCACTGCCCGTCCGTGATGACCGGGGCCGGGTTGGGGTGCAGATCAGACAACATCTTGCGGGACTGGCGGTTCGACATGACCCGCGTGCCCCGGGAGATGAAACCGAGTTCGGGGCCGTTCTCACCGAACACCGACCACTCACCGACTGGCGGGGTGCCGCCGGACGCGTACCCCTGGACCTTGACGGTGTCGACCGCGCGCAGTAGCTCGGTCAACGCCGGAGTGGTGCGCGGGGAGTTGACGGCCTCGTCCTGCCACCACAACCCGCCCGTGGCCAGGTTCTTCGGCCTCATGAACTTCGCCGCCCGAGACGAGTACGACGAGTACTCGCGGACGGCGTTGCCCTCGTTACCGCCGATCGTGGACCCGTTGTCGTCCACGATGATGTTGATGTGCTGCCACCCGCCGGGCCCCCTACCGGAGTACACGGCGAGGTCCCCGGGGCGGGACGCGGCCACACTGGACACCGAGTCCATGGACGAGTTCGCGAACGAGGTGACTGCCGCCGAACGCACGTTGGAGTACGCCTTCTGGGCCTTGACCTCCTTGATCATCTCGCTGACGAACATGGCGCACCAGGGCTGGCCGCCCATCCCGAAAGCCCTCGTGAACTGGTTCGGGTTCCCGCTGATGCCGACGTACTTCGCGGCGTTCTCCGCGACCGCTTTGCCGGTGCCGCCGAGCATGGACCCGACCGTGTTTTTCAGCCAGGTCGCGAGCTTGCCGACCATCGCACCGGGGACCGCGGTCAAAAGGTCACTGAACCGGCCTTCGGTGAACCGGCCCTTCATCGTCTCGATGAGGGGGTCCAGGACGGCGCGGGCGGCTGAGGCGAGCCCGTCCCCGTCGAAGATGCCCTTCAGGCTGGACCCGAAGTTCTGGACGCTCTGCCAGATGCCGCCCTTGTCGAAGGACTGCACCGGGCTGTAGATACCGCCCGACGCGAACCCCAACGCGGACTGCACACCGCCGATCCCACCGGAGCGGGCAGCGGCGTTGATCGCGTGAACCCACCCCGGCCCCACTGCCCGGGTGAATTCGGGTCGCATGATGGCTTCGCCGCCGGACAGTTCAAGCCGCCCGCCGGTAGGTGAGATGAACTTGTGTGGGTCGCGTCCGGGTGTGTATCCGGGCATGATGCCGCCGGTCGCGAAACCGTTGATGCGCGGCAGCTGGGACATGTTGACTAGGTCGGCAACCTTGTTCCAGGTGGCCCTGATACCATTGTTATAGACGGTGTTGACCAGGAACGTGATGGGCTTTTTGGTGACCGATTCAACCTTTTTCCAGGCCGTTTCGATACCATTTTTAGCGCTCTGGAAAGCACTAATGGCCCTGTCTCGGAAATTGTTCAGGAGCGACACAGCACGATCACGCAAACTGGTGACACGTGACACCACCCAGTCACGGGCGTTCGTCACCAACGCCGTCGCCTGATCCCGCAGTCCACGAACCGCGCCAACACCCCGGTCACGGGCGTTCACCAGAGCCGACACGACCCTGTCACGGAGCGCCAACACCCGGGCCACGCTCTGATCTCTCAGGTTCGCGAAGAACCCCAGAGCCCGGTCACGCATTTCCCGAACCCGAGCCACGCTCTGATCCCGGGTATTCGCGAAGAATCCGATCACCCGCGTGTAGAGGTTACTGATATACGCGACAGCTTGGTTCCGGATTTCACGGAATCTAGCTCCGACTTCAGCGACCTTCGCCCCAAGGGCCTGGGCTGCTGTTTCCATCAGCCCAGTGAATTTCTCCCAAATCCACTTTCCGAGCTCAAGGACAATAATTCCGAGAACGAACAGGATTGCCGCACCAACAGTCAGGAGCAGCACGGGAATGGCGAGGGCTACAACGAGAAAGGCAATAGCCAGACCCGCGACGATCTTCGGACCCCATTCAACGAACCAGTCCTTGACCTTCGCCGCGTTGTCGATCCAGCCCCGGATCTTCTCCGGGAGGTCACGCGCCCACTCCTTGACGGCGTCCACGACCTGACCGAGCTTGACGACAGCCCGGTCACGCATGGTCAGCACCCACGCCACAGCGGCGTCGATGTCGATCGCGTCGGAGATCCGGCCAGGGATCTCCTTCGCCCACGCCACGGCGGCGTCGATGTCCACCAGGTCAGCGATGCGACCCGGCAGACCCTTGAACCAGTCCGCGATGTTCGTCCCCGCCTGGCGGAGACGCGCCACAGCTTCCGGTCCGACCCTGGACGCCCACCCGACCAGCGAACCGGCGAGGCCGGCCACCTTCTCCTCGACCAACCCTGGGAGGCTCTGCGCCCACGCGATGATCTCCCCGGCCACCGCGCCCAGCTTCGGGCCGAGTTTCGCCGGGAGTTCCTGGGCCTGGTCGATCAGCCAGTCCAGGCCGCCGGTGATGTGTCCGGCGATGTCCTGACCGATCTGAGTCAGGGTGGCCGGGTCGAGGATGGTCTGGAGGAGCCCGAGGAAAGACTCCCCTAGGCCCTTGCCGCCCTCCCAGATCAGTCGGGGAAGGTCCTGGACCCACGCCCGGATGTCTCCGCTGCGGTCCCTGAACCAGTCGACGACGGATGTTCCGGCGTCCATGAGGGACTGGCTGATGCCGCCCAGGCTCACTTCGCCGGAGAACAGCCCGGTGAGTTTGTCCCACGCGGCCGTGACCTTGCCCCACGCCTCGGAGGCGATGTCGGCCACCCACTCGTACCCGGCGACCAGGCCCGGCCAGACGGTGCCGGTGAACCAGTCCGCGACCGGTTGCACCTTCGCCTTGACGGTGTCCCACGCCTTGGTGACAACGGCCCGGAACTTGTCGCTGCGCTTCCAGGCGAGGACGATTCCGCCGACCAGTGCGGCGATGGCCACGACGACGATCCCGATGGGGTTCGCCGTCAGGGCGGCGTTGAGCAGCCACTGGGCGCCGTTCCAGGCCAGCGTCGCGCCCCGGACGATCTTCGACCAGGTGTTGTGGAGGATCATCCCGGCCACGGACCGATTGACCCTGGCGGCCTGAAGCCGAAGCGCAAGGGCGTTGAGACGGATCGCGGCGGTCAGTCGGGTGATCAGCGGGGTTCCAGCCGCCCACACTGTCCCGGCCCCTCGCCACCCGGTGATCGCGGCGGTGAGGAACGTGGCGGACCCGCTGACAGCAGCGGTCAGGGCGCCGATGGTGCCGACGACCCGACCACCGATCCACAGAATCGGGCCGAGCGCGGCCAGCAACCCCACGAATCCGGCCGCTGTGTTCAACAGCTCCGGATTCGTCTGGGACAAGTCCTGAATCACCGAGGTGAACGACTCAACCCGATCGGTGACAGTTTCCAGCATCCCGCTGTCAGCGATAGCCAACAACAGGCCCTCGAACGCGGACTTCAATTCCAGGATGGACCCGTTAAGGCCTTCCATCTGGATATCCGCGATCCGCCCCGCAGTCCCACCTGAGTTTTCCAACTCGGCGGTGAAGTCACGCAACGCCCCAGACCCCTGATCAAGGAGCGCCATCATTCCCGGACCCGCTTCGAGCCCGAAAATCGTGATCATGTCAGAAGTGGTGGCACCCGCAGATTCAAGCTGCTCGAAAATGTCAGCAAGGGGAAGCATGTTCCCGGCCGAGTCAGCAACAGAAACCCCGAGCTCATCCAGGGCATCCGAAACGGCACCGGTCGGTTTCAGGAGTCGGCTGATACCGCCACGCAGCGCCGTACCAGCCATCTCACCCTGAATACCGGCGTTGCCGAGCATTCCGACCGCTGCCGCGAGTTCCTCGAATTGCAGACCGGCTGAATTCGCGATCGGCGCAATGTACTTGAAGCTGTAACCCAGTTGGGTCATGTTGACGTTCGAGTTCGTGAACGTCGCGGTGAGGATGTCGTTGATCCGTGCGAGTTCGGACGCTTCAAATCCGAAACCGGTCAGGATGTTCGATGCGATGTCAGCGGCTTCGCCTAGGTCGATCGCGCCCGCAGCCGCCAGGTCAAGGGTTCCTGGGAGCGCTGACATGATTTGTTCGGTGTCGAATCCGGCCATGGCCAGAAAGCCCATGGCGTCAGCGGCTTCCGACGCGGAGAACCGGGTGGTTTCTCCGAGTTCCCTAGCAAGCGCGTTGAGAGCGTCGAAATCTTCACCGGTCGCACCTGAAACGGCGCGCACCCGGTTCATTTGCTGCTCGAAATCACCCGCTGTCTTCAGCGTCAACGCGCCGAATGCGGCCATCGGCGCGGACATCGCCACCGTCGTCTGCTGACCGGCAGCGGTCATCTCCGCACCAGCGGACCGCCACGCCTGACCGGCCTGCGCCACACCCTCACGGGACGCGGCGACGATCGCACCGCCGACCGCGCCGGTCATGGCGGAGGTGATCGCGGGCCCTGCCGAGGTGATCGTGGAGCCGAGCGTGGACATCGCGGACGACCCCGCGTCACGGGCAGCCGTGGCCGCACCGGACACCCACCCGGAGAACCCGTGCACGGGTGGCTGGTACGACTGCGCCATCGCCCGCGACATGGCGGCCCCGGCCTGCTCCCCCGCCCGCCCCGCCTGCGCGGACAGTGCGGCCGGGAGGGTGCGGGCCGTGGTCTGCGAAACCGTGGCCATGGCGTCGCGGGTGGCCTTCGCCGTGGACTCCGACAGGGTCCGGGACAGGGATTGGGAGGCTTTCCCGGCGGAGTCCGCGAGCGCCGCCCCTGCCGCGGTCCCGGCCTTGCTCATCTCCTTCGGGAGCTTCTTCGTGGCGGCGGCGGAGGCCTCGTCAGCGACCTTCTCCCCCGCCTCCTTAGCCGCCCTCGCCCCGTTCCTGCCGACCTCCCGCGACACCTCGTTGACCATGTCCGCACCCATGCGGGCACCGGAGGTCTTCGCTGCGGCCATGGCCGCCTTCGTGGCGTCCCCGGTGAGTCTGCGGGTGAAGTCCCGCATCGAGGGGAGGACGTTGAGCCATACGGCGCCTACGGTGGTCGCCACCAGGGCCCCCTTGTTCTAGCTGAAAAGGTGTTGGAAATCGGGGGTGAGGCGGCCGACCATCTGAGCGAGAGCGGACGCGCGCTTCTCGGCCTCGGCGGCCTTGCGCTCTTCCTCGGCGTGGTCCACCGGGCGCGGCAGCGGTTCCGGTTTCTTCACGCTGCGCGGGTTCTTCGAGTTGACGGCCACGGTGTAGGTGGCGTGCTCCCGCACCGCGTCACCGATCGCAGCCAGCAGATACGTCTCAACGGTCCAGGAGTGGCCGCGCACCTGCCGGTGGCGTGCCGACGTGGGCGGCAGGTTGTCGATCAGTACCCGCAGCTGGTGGAGGGTGACCCGGCCCTCGGCAGGCGGGTCACCCCCGGTCAGGTCCGAGTGGAGGGTGACCATGTAGTCGCCCAACCAGTCCCGGCCCCCGTACTCCGCGATCAGCGCGGCCTCGATCGCCTCGACCTCCTCGGGGGTGTCCCCGAGCAGGTCGGTTACTTGGTAGGGCCCCCGTCAGCGAGCTGCCCCTGGGTGGACTGGTTCAGGTCCAGGAAGACGAGCATGATGTCCGCGTCGCGGTGGGTGGGGTGTGCACGGAACCGCTCGTACTGTTCCTCGCCGAGGATCGCGCGGGCCTTGTCGGCGGTCTTCTCTGCGGCGTCGACCGCGTCGGACCAGGCGTCGTCCGCGAACAGGGGGTGAGGGATCAGGTATTCGTGGCCGTCGTCGAACTCGTAGCCGACGACGGGGTTCTCAACCGATTCCAGTTCGAGCTTGTCGGCGTACTTGCGGCGGACGGCGTCGAGGGTGCGGCGGGTCTTGCGGTTCTTGGCCTCGGCCATGAGGATTCGTCTCCAGACGGGTGCGGGGTGGGCGCTGGGGTAAGCCGACCCCGGGTGGGGTCAGGTGAGAACCCGGCCGGTGGGGCTCACCCCTGTGGGCCACCGGCCGGGTTCAGATCGTGGGTTCTAGTCGAGGTCGACCGACGCCGACGCCGGGGTCACCGACAGCGACTCCGGTTCCGGGTCGGGTGCGGGAACCGTGATGGTGGACGTGCCGGACAGACCGGAGTGGGTGCCGGTGATCGTGCACTCTCCCGGGCCGGTCGCGGTCACCAGACCACCGCCGGACACGGTCGCGACCTGCTCGTCGGAGGAGGTCCAGGACGCGGTGTCGGTGACGGTCTCCGTGGTGTCGTCGGTCAGGTTCAGGGTTGCGGTGAGCTGAAGGGTCGCCAACGGGGCGCCTTTCTACAGGTTGAGGCGGGTGACGCTTAGCCCCATCAGGGCTGTTCAGTCCAGGAGGACCGTGGCTGTTGGAGGCGTCACCGTCAGGGAGAAGGGTCGGGCTCCGGGGCCGGGTCGTTGGCGAGTTCACGCCATCCGGGGCCGTCCATCCAGTGCAGGACGTCCGTGCCGACCTCTTCGTCCTTGTACGCCTTGATGGTGGCTTCGTAGCCCTTGGCGTCGGCCCGGTTCTCCGTCTCGTCACCGATCTCCGTGACCGCGCCGGACGGGTAGAGGCGGGCCCGGATCTTCTCAGCGCTCGTGGTCTTGGAGTAGTCGACCGCGACGAACAACCACCGCCGGTTGAGGACCTGCGGGACAGCGGGCTTGGCCCAGGACAGCGGGACACCGAGCTGGGTGCCAAGCTGGGAGAACGGCAGCCCCTCGTAGAGCGCGATGGCCACCGGAGACGTCTCCAGCATGACGATCTGCGACGTCGAGGTGTCGGCCTGCACGTCATCGCGGATGCTGGCGGCCTCCTGCGCGGCCATGGTCTCCCCGATGTCCCGCTCACGGGAGTGGGTCATGCCGTCCTCGGTGAGGTACCCGACGGGGTACCAGCCGGTGGGCAGGGCGTTGAGGTTGCCGTCCTCGTCGAACAACTCCGTGGGCAGGGCGACGGAGGCGTCAGCGACGAACACCGCGACGAACAGGCCCTTAAACACAGCGTTCTTGGTGACGCGGTACTGGGATTCGACAGTGGCCACCAGGGCCACCTCCTTTTGGGCATACAGGAAGAGCCCCGGGCCGCTGGGCGGCGGGGGCTCGCGAAAGGTCAGGTGGGGAGGCGGCGCAGGCGGCCGGGCCCAACAGGTGGGCGGGGCGCGGGCGGCTCTCAGAGAAAGGTCAGAAGCGGGTGGTCACCCGGAACACACCGAACGCACGCACCACCGACTCGTCCTCATACGGGGCCGCACCCGGCGCCATGTGCACGGCGCAGTCATCGACCAGGAGGCCGGCGTGGTGGCGGGCAGCGAGACGTTCGAGAACGGAGGTGGTGGCGCGGACGGACGCCCACAGCACGTCGTCGGAGGTGTCGTACCAGTCGACGTCGAGGAGGGTGGTGGTGTCACCGGCCCATGTGGTGGTGCCGCCCGGGGACGGCCGGAACCGGACCAGCGGCATCGCCTGTTTGAATCGGTCGGTCGCCGGATTCTTGGAGACGGCCCGCACTTCCGGGAGTTCCTGGGTGTGCCAGGAGATGACGGTGGCGAGCAGGTTCGGGCCGTCCACGTCGAGGCGGGTCACCGCACCCTCCCTGCGGCTTCCAGCAGGGACAGCAGGTGAGCGCGTTCCCCCATGTCGGTGGTTTCGGCTCGCACCTGCGCCTCCGGGCGGCCCTTGCCTCGGCCGCGGTTCCGGGTGCCCTCGCGGACGGTGATGGTGGCGTTGATGCCCATCCCCCGGGCCAGGGCGTTCGCGTTGGTGGCGATGTCGCGGGCGCGTTGGGCGGCGGCCTTGCGGACACCGTCTTCGCGCATGGCCTCTCCGACACCGACGTAGTCGATGCGGACGGTCTCGCCGGGGCGTTGCGGTTTCACGGTGTCACCCCTTCACTTCTCGGAGGCGGACGGCGGTGTGGTCGAGCAGGCCGGACGCGGACCGGTGGTACTGGGCGGGCCCGTGCACCTCCGCCCGGTGGGGTCCGTGCTCGAACGCGTCCACGGCGTCCACGTCTGTGTCGAGGCCGGGTAGGTAGAGGTCCCAGTAGGCGACGGTCTGGTCGCGCTGTTGATCGTGGCGTTCGGCCCCGTCGATGGCCTGCCACGAGCACCCCTCGACGGTCTCGCGGGTCTCGGTGTGCACGTCGTTGCCGTACCGGTCCCGGCCTGCCACGGTGCGGCGCACCAGGGTCACGGTGTCGGCCCAGATGCCGGTCATGAGCGGGGGCCGAGCGTGTACCGGGCGAGGGCGGCATGGTCGAACTCGGACAGCTCGACGGCTGCGCGGAAGCGGACGGTGCGCCGGTCCACGGTCTCCGAGGCGACGCTGACGGGGATGTTCGCACCCCGGGCGGCGACCTCCACGCACAGCTGGGTCAGGTTCGGCGGGGTCGGGTCGAACCCGCTGCTGTGGTCGACCTCGATCCGCCCGAACCCGGACGGCCACCGTCCGCCGACGCGTTCGAGTTGGCCGTACCGGCGGGACAGCCGCCATCCGGAGTCCGGGACCGTGGCCCCGTCGACCCGCACCTGCCGCACCTCGTGCACGTTCATGGCGTGCAGGGTCAACAGCCGGTTGCCGCGCCCGTCGTACTCGTCACCATCCACCTCATGGCGGGCGATGTGCCACCCGGCCGCGTCCTGGATGTTGCGGGACGCGGCGGCCAGGAGGTGTTCGGCGTGGTCGGGTTGGCGGGCCTCGGTGTGGTGCGGCCAGTCGTCGACGGTGGCCAGCACCGGCCAGGTGGCGGAGGGGTCCATCTACTCGTCCCCCTCCTTGGTCTTGCTGGCCTTGGCCTTCGTCTGGACGGTGGGCTTCTCCTCCGGCTCGCCGGGGATCAGCTTTCGCTGGCGGGCGTCCGCCTCGGTCAGCTGGATCTTCGTGGCGTAGCCGTTGATCTTCACCGTGTAGACGTGCAGCTTCGTGTCGGGCTGGGTCACCTCTGTCACCCCCTTCCCTCCTGTGATCACGCTGGGGCCCTGGCCCGGTGTGCCGCACGACGCATGGTCAGCGCTGCACACCGGGCACACACCCCGCTTGCGGCGGGTGAACATCAGACCCCGGCGGCGTCTTCGAGCGCCTGCACACGGGCGGCCAGCGTGGACAGCGCGTCCGTGGTGGCGAGGTTGGAGTGGGTGTGGTTGCCCGCGGCGGCCGTCGATGCGGTGGTGCCGACGGTGGGCGCGAACGTGGTCGGCTTGCCGGTGATGTCGGCCCACGCGACGGGGCCTCCCCCGCCGTCGCCGGTGTCTCCGAGCAGATCAGCCAGTTCGTCAGCGGAACCAACCGACCGAAGCCGCCCCTGGAACTCGCTCATGTAACCCTCGGTTGCCATAGGGGGACCTCCTAAGCGGCCAGCTCGACCTTGACGAACGCGGACGGCTGGAGGACAGCCAGGGCCACCCGGCACTCGCCCAGGACCGCGACGAGGTTGCGGGTGAAGAAGTCCGCGTGACTGTCAGTGACGGTGATGGACGCTTCCTCACGGTCGTACAGGACCGCCTTGGACCAGTCGCCCACGTACAGCTCGCCCTGCGGGACGGCCTCGTTCTCCACGATCGGCAGGTTCCACAGCGAGGTGGTGCCCCCGGCCGCGACCGGGCCGCCGAGCACGTACCGGCCCTCGTTGTCCTTGACCAGGTCCATGTTCTCCAGGTCCAGCGGGTTCGCGCCGATACCGTTCGCGACCGCGCGGGCGCCCAGCCGGGTCATGGTCTTGGCGCGGCGGACCGCTTCGATGTTCGCGCGGACCGGGTCCATGCTGCCCGCGTTCACGGTGAGGACCTGCACGCCCGGGGTGTTGGCGATACCGCGAAGGGAGTCGCCAGTGGTGCCGTCACCGTTGATGATCTCCCGGTCAACCTTCTCCTCCAGGCCGTAGCGCAGGAGCGCGTCCACGAGGGAGCGGACCTGGGCCACGTCGGACAGGGCACGCCGGGTGAGGGCGAACCAGTGCGCAAGGGTCTTGACCGTGGTCGACTCGGAGCGGGTGGTGAACCCGGACAGCGGCTTGACACCGGTCGCCGGGGACGGGCTCTCCGGGGTGGCGGTGCTGGTGGACTCGGCCACGAACTCCGCGTTCAGCGTCACCGCGTCGATGTACGTGTACTCGATGGTGTCGCTGGTGGTGGTCGCGCCGGTCACCAGGTCGCGCATGGTGAGCGGGCGCATGACCGGGTCCAGGCCCAGCTGGAGGCCGCGGTAGTCGGGGCGAACCAGCCCACCCGCGCTGGAGCGGTCGCCGCCGGTCAGCAGCAGGTCCTTGTACGCCACCGGCCGGGAGGAGATGCGCTGGTTGGAGTTAAAGTGCTGGCCGGTCTTCTGGGAGAGCAGCGACTGGAACTCGTCCGACTCGGTGTAATGCTCACCGAGGGACTTGCCGCCCAGGTCACCGATCTTGCCGTTCGGGACCAGACCCTTCGCGCCTCCGGGCTGGTGCCCGATGCCCTCGATCTCCGCGAGAGCGGCCTGGAGCTGGCCAGAACCCTGGTAGGCCTTGATCTCCGCGACGAGGGCGGTACCGGCCTGGAGGTGTTCGCCAGCCTTGGCAGACTCCTCCGGGGTCATGTTGCGGGCCGCGCCCTCAGCGGTCTTGGCGATAGTGTCGGCGGCTTCGAGCTGGTGCTTGAGCTCGGCCTTGAGCTCGTCGATGGTCTTGCGGGGCATTCGGTGGTTCCTCGTTCCAGGAGTTGGAGCGAGGCGGCACCGGTGCCGGGCACACCCACGGTGGGGTGGCGGGGCTGGTGTGGCCTACAGGTGCTGTTGGGGTTGGTGTGGGTTACAGGGAGGCCAGGTCGGCGTTCAGGGCGGCGAGCTGGGCGCGCAGCGGGTCCGGAGCCGGGGGTTCGGGCGCGTCCGACTTACCCTCGGGGGTGTCGTCGGTGGCGACCGGGGCCGGTTCCGGAGCGGGCTGCTGGCTGAGCCAGTCGGAGAGCGTCTTGACCTGGTCGGTGAGCGCGGCGACGGTGGACGCGATGGTCTGCCACTCGGGCTCTGGTGTGGTTTCGGGGTCGGGTTCGGCCGGGGCGGGGGTCGGGTCGGGTTCCGGGGCGGGTTCGTCCGGGGCCCCCGGGTCGAGGCCGGGGCCCCCCGGGGCCGCGTCATCTCCGGGGCTGCCGGACTTCGCGGCCAGGACCTCCGCGACGATGCTGCGGACCCGCTCCTCCGTCAGACCGGTCTCCGCGGCCTTGACGGTGCCGAGGCTCGTGGCCTGGTTCATGCCAACCAGGCACGGCCCGACCTCGAACAGCTTGATCTCGTTGAGCGCGTAATGGCCGGGTTCCTCGTCGGACTTGCCGTCGACCCACTCACCGCCGCCCGGCGGGATCTCGTAGCCGAACGAGAACTGGGTGACGCGGCGGCCCTTCAGCAGCTTGTACACCTTCGCGGCCTTGGGCTCGTCCAGGTCCAGGCGGGCCTTGATCCACAGGCCGTCCTCTGTCTCCTTGGCGTCCTCCACCACACCGATGTGGGCGTCCGGGTCGGACCAGTTGTGCGACCAGATCACCGGGAGCGGGTCACCCTTCAGGGTCCACTCCGCCAACGTCTTCGTGAACGCGCCGGGGGTGATCTTGTCGCCCCCGGAGTCAAGGTTGTACGCGGCCACGATCGCCTCGAACACCCCGGCATCGGTGCCCTCGTGCTCCCCGGCGGCCTTGATCTGGACGGGCACGCTCTTGGTGCGCATCATGTGGTTACTCCTCATCCGGCGTGCCGCCGGGGTCGTCGTCGGTTTGCGGGGTGCCGGTGATGGAGAGCATGCATTTGCACTTCGCGGACTCGCGGGCAGGCAGGATGCTGTCGCCGGGCCACCGGGCGCCGTTCGCGAATCGGCTGTCGATCGGTACGGTCTGGCCGTTCAGGCGGGCGTGGGAGGCGCGGGAGTTGTTGGCGGTGGTGCGCCACGTCTTCCGGGCGGAGGACCCGAATACCTTCCGGGCTTCCTTCACGCTGGTGTAGCCCGCGACGTGCAGGGACTGGCGGGCGGCCAGCTCGGCGGCCCGGGACGCAGCCCAGATCGTGAACAGGTGCTTCAACGCCTCGGCCGGATCATCTGCGTCGAGGGCTTCGGTGACCTGCTCGCGGGACGTCTCCGTGGCGGCCTCGGCCTGCCCTTGGGCGTTCGCGGCCAACCATTCGGCGGTGTCGGCCGGGTCGTAGTCGGCCGGGTCGGCGCCCATGTCCTCCAGGGCGGCGCGCGCCGTCTGTGCGGCTACCCCGGTGTTGAGGGTTTCGAGGAGGAGAGCGAGTTCTGTCTCCCACCGGTCCCAGTTCACGACGTCGGCCGCGTTCTTCGTCAGGACTCCGCTGGTCTTCGCAGCACCCAGCAGCGACCCCAAAGAGCGGGCCTGGCGGGCGAAGTACCTGGACAGTTCGACTTCGACGTGCTCCACCGCGTTCTCGGGCGGGGCGGTCTTGACGTGGATGGTGCGGGCCTTCGTGGCTGAGGGCAGCGCCTTGGCCGGGTCCGGCGGCGGTGCGGAGTCGCGTGGGTTCGCCTGCCCGCCCTTGATGACGTTCAGCGGGGTGATCAGCTCGTCGCCGCCCTCGATCGCGGACAGGTTGTCCAGGGCGCGTTGTTCGTTCACGGTCATCCACGGGCCACCCACCGCAGCGGAAGCACCGGCCGCGCGCTCCTCGAAACTGCCATTGAGCTTCGACCGGATGTCGAACTCCAGGTACACGAGGTCCGGGTCCGCGAGTTCGGGGACGAGTTGGATCTCCAAAGACTCGTCGATGTCGACCAGCCATGGACCCAACGTGTCCTGGTACAGCTGTTTGTGCTGCTCACGGATGTTGCTGAACGTGGCGTGGTCGAGGATGCCGACCAGAGGGGGCGGGATGTGGTACGCGGCGGCGACCTCTTCCCGGGTCAGCTTCCGCGCCTCGATGTACTGGGCCGCGCGCGGGTCCAGCCCGGCGGGGACGTAGGTCATGCCGTCCTCTAGGACGGGCACACCCCCGGCGTCAGCGCCGTCACCCGTGTACAGGTCACGGAACTCGCGCTGGAACCGGGTGCGAGCCTCCTCCGACCAGTCCCGCCCGTTCTTCGGGGCGGGCCGCTGGATGAACCCCGACGTGCGGGCACCGTTCTTCCACATCTGCTGCCGGTGCCGGTTCGCCTCGTACTCCTCCAGCAGGATGTTCCGCAGCGCCGACATCGGAGACGTGCCGTGCCACAGCGAGTCGACTGCGTACCCGTGCAGGTGGATCATGTCCTCCGCCGGAACCCGGACCGTCCCCGCCACGATGTACTCGCCGGGTTCGATCCACGACCCACCATCGGTGGTGACCCACGGGCGCGGCACCGGTAGTAGTCCGATGACCCGACCATTCTCGTCACGGATCTTGGCCACGAACGCGTCGTCGTAGATGGCGCGGTCGGCGACGATCCGGAAGAACAGCTGGTAGCGGGTGAGTTTCCGGCCGGGGAGCGGGGTGCGGAGGAGCTTCGGGAGCGGGTGGTTGGTGAGGCGGGCACGGTCGACGTCGGACCGGCGTTCGTAGGCGTGCAGGGTGAGAGAGGCGATGTTGCGGGCCAGGAACGTGACAACGGTCTGCACCTGCGGTTGGGCCTCGAAGATCCGCCCGTGCTCCACCCACGTGTTCCCGAGCTGGATCGCAGCGGGGAGCGTGTACCCGCTGTGCTCCCGCACCTGTTCCAGCTGGCCGCCGGACACGATGAGACTCACGGGCGGATCACCTGCCAGAACTGGATCTGTGAGCGTTCGATGACGACCGCGCCGTCGCACGGAGTGATGGTGAGGTCGGATTCCAACCGTTCAACGTTACGGAGTTCCACCAGGGGCCCGGCCTTCCGATAAAGGACCCCCCGGAATCCGGTGCCGTCATACAGGTTGATGACGACCTCACGGCGGAGCAGCAACCGGAGCCACGGGAACACGACGGACACCACCTTTCTTGAGTTGAAACGGATCCGAAATCACGAACGCCCTAGCAGCCAAACTGAAGATCGGCTATCATCACTGCACCGCTAAGCCCATCTTCCTACAATGAGGAATGCATGTTCGACTGGATTGCCCAGAACTGGATTTCGCTTGGAGCAGGAATCGCAGGCACCGTTGGTGCATATTATGCATTCAAGGCCTGGGAGGCAAATACCACAAAAGCGAAAATCGAAATCTTGATCCGAAACATCCCCCTCAACCCATCGACACTCTCAGGTGCTCAATACCCGATCCAGGTCTCCCACCAAGGCATCCCGATTTCCAACCCCTACTTTGCCTCCATAAAAATCACCAACTCTGGAACAAAGGACATCCCCAGCTCATCCTTCGACAATAACGCCCCCATCAACATTCACCTCATTTCCAGGCACCTGGCATGCCTTGGCGCCTCAACCCCCATCCACATCGAAGACAGCACCGCGTCTCCGGGGCACCTATGCGCAAACATTTATCCCACTTTGTTCAAGCCCAACGGAACAATCGTAATGGAGTTCATATCTTCAGGTGAGCTTTCGATCATAGAGCACCTCCCACTGATAGAAACCGAGTACGACGTATGGTACGCCAACCAGAAGCCGGAAACAATCGCGACTCATAATATTTCCAGCTTCTATAAGATCAACCAAACACCACCCGAAGAGCGAGAACAACTTGCAGACGAATAGATAACAGTGGGTCAAATAGCATCCGCCTGGTCGGACTGGCCGCTGGTAGTCCGTATACGGCGTCCTTATTGCAACTAGACTGTCGCCTAGGCGACGGTGATACCGCGGTTTTCGTAAGCGGAACCGCCGTCATCATCATCGTCATCGAGCAGCCAAGCCGAAGCAGCCATGGCCGCCACCGGAACCCCATCAATTCGCTTCCCCGACTTGTCCCGCTCCGGCTTGTCCGGCCGGATCAAGTCGGGGTTGTACGGGGCACGGCGCACCTCCACCGAATCGAAGCAGAACGCAGCGACCGGGTTGCCGTGGTGGTTGAACCGGCGAGTCTTCACTAACCCCATGACCTCGTTCAGGCCCGGCGTCATCCGGTCGTAGGTGTTCTTGTACGCGACGATCTCGCCCTCATCGACATCGAGGCCGGTGAGCTCACCGACCTTGTTGATGACCGGCCACATCGACCACTCATCGGCGTGCACGGACCGGAACACGAAGTGCTCCCCGTCCGCGCCGATGTCGTCGTACACCCGGTCGTAGTCGATGATGTTGCCCTCGGTGATGGTCAACCAGCCCTGTTCAGCCCACCGGGTGAACGCGCCGTCGTTGTCCTCGTCCAGCTTCTGCAACGCCTCTTCGGGGAGCCAGAACCGCCACAGCACGTCGACCGGGCCGCCCTTCTCCACCGGGGGTAGGAGCACACACCAGGCGGTCAGGTCGAACTTCGCGGACAGGTCGAACCCGCCGTAGGCCTCCCGGCCCGCCAACTCCTCACGGACCTCGTCCGGGTGGGTCCACACCTGGCCCGGGTTCTCCCCGTACAGGTGCATCGGCATCCAACGGGTGGCCTGACGAACCCACTGGTTCAACCTGAACTGGCGGAACGCGTTCTCCTTCGCCGGATCATGCCTCGCATCCGAAGCGGCCTGCCGGAACTTCTCCACCGACAGGAAGTCCCCCAAAGCGGGGTTCGCGATCTCCCACGTCGCCTCGTCCCACGGGTCCGCTTCCTCCGGGGTGTTGCGCAGGTACACGAACGTGTGCGGCGACCGGTCGGGCATGTCGAAGATCCTCTGCATCTCGTTGTGCATGTTCGCCGCGAACGACGCGGGGTCGTTGCCCGCGGTCGTCGCCGCGATCATCAACGGCTGGCGGCGGGCCCCCGAACCCATACCGGTCTCCATGGCGTCCCACAGGTCCCGCTTGCGCCACGCCAGGATCTCGTCGGCCGCTACCCCGTGCGGGTTGTAGCCCAGGGCTCCGGCCGCGTCGGCGGCGATCACCTGGTAGAAGCTGGCGGTCTTCGGGTCCACGATGCGTTTGTTGGCGTCCTTGACCTGCAACCGGCGCGAGAGCACCGGGGACAGCTGGACCATGCGCTTGGCGACGTTGAACACCAGGGAGGCCTGGTCGCGGTCGCGGGCGCACCCGTACAGCTCGGCTTCCTCCTCGCCGTCAGCGACGAGGAGGTAGAGCATCATCGCGGCCTGGATCTCGGACTTGCCGTTCTTGCGGCCGAGCTCGATCCACGCGGTGGAGTACAGGCGGACGTAGTCCTGGTACTCGTCGGACCATCGGACGTTCCCGAACAGCGGTCGGATGATGTCGTCGCGCTGCCACGGGGTCAGCACGAACGGCTTGCGGGCGTAGACGCCCTTCGTGTGCACCAGGACCTCTTCGATGAACCCTTGGGCGTGGTTCGCGCGCGGGACACAGAAGTGGGCGCCTTGTTCGTCGCAGGTGAGGTCGTCGTGGGTCCAGGAGCAGAGCGGGAGTTCAGGCGAGGTAGCGGTCTGCTCCACCGGTCGGTGCCTCCCGTTCGATCTTGAGGTCCGCCCTGTCGGAGGGGGTCAGGCCGAAGCGGGCGCCGATGCGGGTCATGGTGTCGGCGTAGTCGCGGGCGATCTGCACGGCCGGGTTCTTGACCCGCTCGCCCTTCTGGCCGACGACCATGACGCCGTGCTGGGTGATCTCTTCGACGGCTTCGCGGTGGCGGATGACGGCGTCGCACCACACAGCGAACGCGTCGACGTCCCATGGGGTGAGGACGCCTTTGCGGTGGAGGTCGGGGGTGAGCCGGTTCCACACGTCGAGGGCGGTTTCCCGGTTGTCGTCTCCGGACAGGTTGTCGAGTTCGACGAGCCAGTGGGGGGCGACGATGTCGTCTTGCCCTGGGAGGGGTTCAGAGTGGTTGATGCGGTCCTGGCGGGTGCCTTCCAGGACTTTCAGTGCGGAGGGTTTCTGGCGGGTGCCTCGTTTGCCCACAGGGGTTGCCTCCCCCCCGGGCCGGATATTTTTCGGGAAACTCGTCGGCGTTGACGGAGAGTCACCCGCGCGCCCGGCATTTGCCCAGGTCACAGCGATTTGGACCCCCCTACCCCTTGTGGTGGGGCGGGTTGGGTTCGGGCTTTGACCTGGGGTTTTGTGGTGTTCTGGTCTCGGGCGGGGTTCGGGTGGGTTCGGTGGGGTGGCTACCCGGTGGTGACTACCTGGTCGATGTGGCCGGGTGTGTACCGGTTGTGCCAGTCCGTGATGTGGTCGGTCCACTGTGGTGGGCGTTGGGTGTGGGCCCTGCGGGTGAGTGTGTCCTGGTGCGCGGTGATCATCACGATGTTCGCGCCTCGACGTTTCCATTCGGCTCGCGTCTGGGCTCGCGGTGCGGAGTGGATGATCCAGGCGGCGCGGACGTTGTGGTCGCCGTGGAGGAGCCGGTTGATGATGGCGTCACGGGCGTCGAGGGCGAACGGGGCCAGCGCTGGGGGTTGGTCGTGGTGGCCGCGTGTGGGGTTGGCGTTGACCGCGGTGTACAGGGCGTCGAGGTCCACGATGAGGTCACCCGATCGGGCGTGGGTGGTGACCCAGGTGTTCTTGCCTGCGGTGGGTGGGCCGCACACCAGCGTCACCTTGTGGGCTTTGCCGGTGCGGTGTTCGCATCGGGGGCAGCGAGTTCGTGGGGTGGGGGTGGTGGTGGGGCATCCGGGTGTGGGGCAGGGGTGGCGCACGGGTCCTCCCCTCCGGGGTGGGTGTGGGGTGCCCCTTCCCCCGGGTGGGGGTGGGGTACCCGTGGGGTGGGGGGTCTACCAGGGGGCTCCCCCGTACCAGCCCCCCGGGTTCGTACCGGCGGTGTACCGGTTGTGGCAGGGTTCGCACAGGCCACGCCCGTACTCCGGGTTGTCCGCGTCCAACCCCATCGCCACCAGGGTCTTGCGGTCGAGCGGGTGGTGATCCGCCACCGTCGCCTCGGCCTTCCGGCACACCCGGCAGATCCGGTCACGCGCCAGCACTCCGGGCCGGAACCGTTGCCGGTGGCCGCGCCCGTACCCCTGGGCGGTGGAGTGGCCCCGGCGTTGGCGAAGGTCCCGGTTCGATCGGGTACGGCACCCGGTGCAGGTGGCTTTCCCCGGGCGGGCCTTCCCCCGACACCCAGGGGTCTTACACGGCTGCTTCGGGCGAGAAGTCACCAGACCCCTAGACGGTGAATAGCAATGGGCTACAATGATGGAGACGGCGCCACCGTCACGGAGCACACAAGGTGTGTTCCCTAGCGCGCACCTCACGGACCCAGCGGGCATGAGGTGGCCGCTATATGAGTCCATCAGGTTTGCTAGCACTCGTCCCCCTCCTCATCGTCGCGGCCGTCTTCTTGGCGATCTTCTTCGGCGTAGCCCTACCTGCGGTTTGGTCAAAGCAGGCCGCTCGCCGCAAAGCCGCGCGCGACGTGCTGAGTCTCTTGCTGGACGCCTGGGTGGAGCGCGCCAAGTTCAAGGCGTTGGCACAGACTCAGCGGAGGAGTCTTCTTGGCGGGGCAACTCCGCCGGGGGGTGCGCTGCAAGAGGGGGATGCGGAATCCCCGCCCTGATCGCTTACGTGTTGACATCGGTCTTAGCGGTGTACGAACGCCGCTGGGCCGGTGGGGCTCTGCCTTCACAGTCACTCGAACTCTTGAGGGCGCTTATGGGGGTTACGTCAAGCTCGAAATGTCGCAGGGGACAGCTACCGTCACTGGCATGACTGAGAACACGAAGGACCTCGAAACGCAGGCTCGTGACGCTGTCCTGTCACTGATCAAGACGGCTGCGGAGAACACCGAGAGCAAGTACCCCTATAACACGGAGGCCGCCAGGAACGTTGCGGCGGCCTACGCCTTGGTGACCGGGCAGGCCGCCCCGAACGCGGATGCGGTCACGAAGCTGGTCGGCAAGATGTCCTAACCAGCACGTTAATGGCCCGGAGTCGTCTTGACGGCCCCGGGCTTCTTCATGCCCCGGGTGTCAGCCGTCGTTGGTTTCGTCCATCCCCCGGCCCTTGGTGCGGATGTGGGGGTTGCACCGGCAGGTCCCCGGGTGCGGGCGTCCGGTGCGGGCGATCCCGGCGTTCGACCGGAACAGGACGTCGTCCAGGGCGTTGAGGGCCAACTCCTTGTCCGGGCCGTCCGGGACGTGGGTGTTGATCAGGTGCGCGAACGCGAGCGCGCCACCTCGGACTGTTTGGTGGGCGTTGATCGCGGTGGGGGTGTTGGAGGGGTGGTACTTGTACCGGTGGTCGATGTCTGCGGGGCTCACGGGACCTCCAAGGGGGTTCGGTGACTGTGGGTAGACGAAAACCCCGGAAGGTCAGCGCCATCCCGGGGGTTGCAACTACATTCCGTTACACGTTGGCGGCGGCGATGCTGAACGCGTCATCCCACGCCGCCCGCTTCTTCAACGGCAGCCGGTAGAACCCGGGCAGCTTCACAACCGCAATCGGCCCTTCCAGGCCGTGCAACACGCCCGCGTCGGCAGCGAGCACCAGGAACCAGTCCGGGGAATCAACCCGATCGAGACGAACCTGGTCGCTCACCCACTGCTCCCCCTCCTGGTGATCACCAGCGAGGACGAGGATGCGCAACGAGGCGGGGCCGGGGCCGCTCGGCGGGCCCGCGGTGATGGTGTCCGTGGGGCCTGGGGCGGCTTGCCCCAGCAGTGCCCAGACTTCCGCTGGGGTGAACCCGGCTGCTGTCAGGTCCTTGCGGTACTGGCCGAGGGTCTGCGCGGTACTCACTCGGCACCGTCCACGTCGTCCTCGACGAACTTCGAGGTCGCGACCTCCTGAACGATGGTGGCCGCGACGATCGAACGCGCCTGCCGCTTAGTGAAACCCGCTCGCCTAGCCTGCTCCACCATGCCCGAAAACGCGGACAGAGCTTGCCCCCATTGCTCCTGGACATCGAACATGGCCTGCGCCTGCGGGGTTCCAAGGAGCCGGTTCCGGGTTGTGCTGGCCACAACGGGCCTCCTGTCATGCCTGGGGGTCGAGGTGGTGGATCATGAGGGACGGAGTCCCCCGAACGCCGGAAAGGCGACAGATCATGCGCGAAGACCTCAAGAACGCCACCCGGACAGGCGGGTTCGTCGGCCTCAAGAAGGCATTGGCCGTCGCGGAAGCCGAGCTCGGCGCGGGCGAGACCGTGAACGCCGCCGGGGCCGGGAACCTCGATGGGAAGGCGTGCGTCATCGTCGCGACCCCCCGCCGGGTGCTGTTCGTGTCCGCCGGGATGTTCGGCCGCACGTCCACGTCGTCAGTGATGCTGCCCGTGGCCGGGGTGGACCGGGGGCGGGGGAAACTCACCCTGCAAACCGTGGGGGGTGAGCGGACGTTCCGTGTGGTGTCCGGGGGTCGGGAGTTGGAGCAGGCGATCATGGACCCGGATGGTGGTCCGGTGCAGACGTGGCTCGACAAGTCCGAGAACACCCAGGCGGGTGGGAAGCTCACCGCGGTCGCGGAAAAGCAGTTCGCGGAGTTGGGCCGGATGCTGTCCGACGGTGAGATCACCCAGGCCGAGTACGAGGCTCGGCGGGCGAAGATGGAGAAGATCCTGGGCAAGTAGGTGGTGCCCCTGGTCGAGCTTCGACAACGCCCACCCCCATGGGGACGTCGGAGCATCAAAACCAGGGGCACGTGTGGGTGCCCGACAGGCGCAGCGCAGGCCGGTGTGCGTGTAGCGCGTTGTGGTGTGCCTGGTGGCTGTCGGGCAAGCATGAGGTGGGCCCGGGGTTCCCCGCCGGAGGATCAGGGAGATCCCTCTACCTGTCCCGGGCCCGTCCCGGCCCTCTCAAGGAGGTCCGGGAGTGTGTGGGGCCCGCACGCCACCGCCACAGGGACGTGCGGGCCAAAAGCGCCGGCCTCAAGGGCACGGCACGAACTGGGTGGCTCCCGGATCAGCCCGCAACCGCGCGGGCCGCTTTCTTCGGGTCGCCCTTCACGAACGTCAACACGTACTGGTGGTGACGCCCCATCTTCCGAGACGCCCGCCACTGGTTCCCGATCCTCATCGGTACAGTGCCGAGGGTGTTCATCAGGATCGCGTCGTTGTACAACCGGGCCCCCACCGACTCATGGGCGGCGATCGTCAACGGGGCGAGCCCGCGGACCATCCCCCGGTAGTCACGCACCTCACCGACCACCCATGTCGCGAACCGGTTGGGTCTCAGCGCCCGGATGGTTTCGGTGATGATCTGCGTGTACGCGTCCTCGAAGTCGGCCCACGCCATGTTCGACAGGTCCTCGGGCAGGTCGGAGTACACCTCAAGGTTGTGGTACGGCGGGCACGTGAACACGTAGTCGAAGTGGTCATCGGGCAGGGTCGGGGTGACGTCAGCGGCGTCCCCCACGATGTACTCCACCCGGGTTTCCGCCTCGATGAGGCCCCGTTCGTGCCACGCGTCGATCTGGGGGCGGTTCGCGTCGACCTGCTTCTGGGACAGGTCGATGCCGGTGTAGTGGTATCCGCCGTGTCCGGCTACGAGGCCGCGCACAGACCCTCCGGCGAACGGGTCGAGGATGTGGCCGTTGGCGGGGGTGTACCAGTCGTAGGAGAGTTCGGCTAGGACGGGGTCGAAGGTGGACAGGCCGTCGCTGATCTTGCCGAGCTTCTGGGAGACGTCGTCGCCGCCAGCGGTGTTCCACGTTTTCGTGTGTTCGCGCCCGGCGCGGGAGTTGAACCCGAGGGCGTTCCACGCGCGTTTGCGGTCCTGCCATTTGCCGACGTCGGCGCGCAGAACGCTGAACGGGTGGATCGTTTCCGGTTTGGTGGCGGGGGTGTCGAACAGCGGGGTCACGGTGGCCTTTCCTGGGTGGCCCGAGGCAAGGTGGTGCCGTGCCGTGACCGCCGGGGGATGCAGGGGTTCGTGCTGGGCCCCTACCCGGGCGGTGGTTGGTGTGGTGCGCGGCGCGGGCTCGCCCTGTTGCCGTGGGCGGCCCCGCGCTACTTTCCCGGGCAGGCAGGTTCCGGGGCGTGGTTCCTCCGGCCAGTGAGGGCCAGGGTGGCAGACGGTGGAGGACTCGAACCCCCGACGCCCGGTTTTGGAGACCGGTGCTCTACCCGTTGAGCTAACCGCCTGTGGGGTGCCTGGCGGGTGTCGATCCCGCGTTGCCCGGCCCACAACCGGGTGCTCTGCCGTTGAGCTACAGGCACAGTCCCCCGCGCAGGGCTCGAACCTGCGACGCCCCGGTTAAGAGCCGGGTGCTCTACCCATCTGAGCTAGCGGGGGATGGGATTACGCGGCGGTCAGGACCTGTTTGTGGGACGTGCCCCGGGCCCGGGTCGCGGCAGCGATCGTCCTCAGGTCCGCCAGCGAGTACAGGTTGTGGCCCCGGTGGTCGCGTCCGGCCGGGCGGAGGAAGAAGCGTTCCCCCGACGCGAGCTTGACCCCTCGGGACACGTACACGTAGATCGCGGCGGTGGTCTTGCCGAGGATTCGGGCGGCGTCGGTCGTGTCGACCTTGTCGCCGTGGATGAGAGCCATGGGGGTCACGAAAGTCTCCTGAAACGACGAATGCCCCGGACCGTGGTTTTCCCGGCCGGGGCATACTTTCTCCGCTGACATACACCTTACATGATCAGCCGAACCCTGTCGAACGTGCGTTCGATCACACGTCGTAGGTGTCCTCCGCCTCGTCCGCCTCCACAGCCCGCCGATACGACTCCTGATCCCGCGCGACCGCCAAGTCAAGGCTCTCCTGCTGCTTCTCCTGGGCGTGCCGGGACCGGAACTCCGCAGCCACCGCGCCGACCGCCTCAGCCCGAACAGCCCCATCAGCGACGACAAGTTGCCCCTGCGTGGCCCGGTAGGTGCCGCTGCTCATCCGGCGGATGCGACCGGCGAACTCGCCATCGACACGAACGTTCTCCTCGACCGGAAACTGGCCCGGCTCCGTGGTCACAGACATGGTTCCTCCAAAGGGGTGTTGTGGCCAGCCGCCCGGGGTTGGGCGGCCGGTGAACCCCTCAGAGGGGCGATAAGGGCGGGGGGAGCGACCCCCGTGGTGGTGACGGTACCGGGCGGGTCCGACACCCGCCCGGGGTTCAGGGACGTTCGAGGTTGTCGGACAGCACCCACGCCCAGTGGTGGTGGGACTCGGCGGCTTCCCGCATCTCGGAGATGCACATCTTTACCGTGTCGGCGGCCCGCGCAACGTCGTACAACACCCCCTCGCCGGGCAGGACCGTCATCATGCGCGGCATGTCCCACAACTCGGTGAGGTCGGCCGCCGTGGACCAGTGCTGGCAGGTTTCACGGTGCAGGGCGCGGGCGGCCAGGGCGAGCGGAACCCGGATCTCATCCAGACGGGCCCACTGTCGGCCGGATTGCTGGACGGTGTCCGCGCGGCGCTCCCAGTAGAGGGCTTCGGCGCGCTGCTGGTACACGTCCAGGGCGATGCGGACGGGGCGGAGGTGGTCGAGGTGGGCGGCTCGGTGGCGGTCTGCCCACCGGTGGGTGGTGGCGGTGAGGCGGGCGGCGGTGGGGGTGCTCATGGCCGGTGGTCTTTCTGGTGGGTGGTGGCCGGGCTTCCCTCCCGGCCGGGGTGGGGGCCGAAGCCCCCGGGGGTTAGAGATTCCAGGCGTCCGTGACGGCGTCGGCGACGCGGTCCTCGATCTCCCGGGGACTGGGCTGCCACAGGTCGGGGTCGCCTTCGGGCTCGATAGCCGCCCGGTCGAGATTGAGGACGTATCCGGTGGGCGCGTCGTCGTTGAAAGCCCTCACGAACCGGGCCAGGAGGCGCTCTTCGTTGACGGCGGGGCGGGGGCGGCCGTCCGGGGTGAGTTTGCAGTCGGACGCGGGGGCGGCGGCGTCGAGGACGGTTAGGAGGGCCTCGCGGGTGAAGCCGTCGCCGGTGATGCGGCCGGTGGGGGTGATGCGCATGGTGTGCTCCGTTGGTTCGCCGGGGGGGTTGGCCGCCCCGTATGGGTGGGGCGGCCGGGGTGTGTGGTTTAGGCGGGGGTGAGGTCGGTGACGGTGTAGCGGGCGTGACCGGACGCGGTGGCCGGGGTGTCGTGCTGGACGCGGACGGTCCAGCCGGAGGCCATCAGGGAGGGCGCCTGGGTGATGGTGCCGAGACCGTGGCGGGTGCTCACCCGGTCGCCTACGGCGTAGTCATCGAGGGGGGTGGCGGAGGCGATGTTTCCGGTGTTGGCGGCGACCCAGCCGCCGTTGGGGCGGGCGATCTTGTAGTGGGTGCGGCCGGCCACGGTGGTTGCGGCGAGGACGGTGCCGAAGGTGCGCTTTCCGGTGGTGTAGGTGATGGCGTAGCGGCGGCCGGTGGTCAGGGTGGTGGTGTCCATGGTGTGTGGCCTTTCGGTGGTGTGGATCGGGTGGCTTCCCTCCCCCCGATGTCTCTATTGTTTCAGAAACTAACGTCACGCGCAAGGTGGCTCATACACCTCACGAACCCAACCGGGCCGCCATCTCCTCCCCCGACATCCGACCCGTGACCTCCGTGTAGGAGACCGTGTCCGTCCAGCTGTACGGGTTGTCTCCCAACCGGTACACGCGCTTCCCGCCGACCCGGGCGCGGGCGTGGTCGTACCCGACCACCGCGCCCACCGTCACCGTCTTGTCGTTGGCCCGCGCGATCTCCCACCACATGCCGTCACGGAACACGTAGTCACCCTTGACGAAGTCGGCCTTCCCCCACACCTTCACGCCGGATTCAGCGAGTTCGGCGCGGTTCTCCGCGAGCTGGGCGGCGACCTCGGCCGAACGGACGGTGCCCCCGGGCCCGGCGCGTCGCTCCTCGGCCTCCAGACGGGCGATGCGGCGTTGGATCACCCCGGGGTCGTGTTTCTGCATCTCGCGGCGCTCGACGGCGTCGGCCCGGTCGTCCCAGTACTTCGCGGTCTTCTCGGCCTCGATGGAGCGGCGCATGGCCGCGTCGGACCGGCCCCGGTCGCGGCGCGCGCCGCGCGCGGAGGAGTGGCCGTTGAGGATGGGCTGTCCGCCCTGAAACCGGGCGCTGTACGCGTCGGAGGACTGTCGGGCGGCCTGCGCTCGACCTCGGGCGTTCTCGGCGTACTGCCTGTACCGGTCGATGCGTTCGGCGGTGCGGTCATCCATAGTGTGGGTCTTTCTGGTTGTGGGCGGCCGGGCTTCCCTCCCGGCCGGGGGCGGGTGGCCGCCAACTCTGGCGGCCACCCGGGTTCAGCGGTCGCGGCGGAGGACGATGTCCTCGCACGCCCCGATGAAGATCTCTTCAATGCGCTCGGAGGGCAGGGCCTCCAGGCCGTGACGCCCCCGGATGTAGGCACCGGCGGGGACCCAGTGAAACGCGCCGAGCCGGTTCTGGATCAGTCGGAAGACCTTCGAGCGGAGGCCGGGAGGGCAGATGCCTCGGCTGTGCAGGTTGGCGATGGTGGTTTCCACGGCGGCGATGCTGATCTCGGGGCTCTCGTGGTAGGTCACCCAGTAGCTGTTGCTCATGTGGTGTTTCTCTTTCTGGTCGGAGTGTTCGGGGCGGAGGGGTGGGGCCCCGAAGGGCCCCGGGGCGGGGTTACCGCCGGAGGTAGGCCCGGAGGGCCTGGGGGGCTGTGAGCCCCTGGGGGCGCGCGTGGCGCTCCACCTCGGCCCAGTCGCGTTCGAGGTAGTCCCACGCGAGGTCGTCGCCGCGGTAGGCGTCCTTCTGCGTCATGGTGTAGTCGGCGAGGGCGGCGATGAGGTGCTTCATGGTGTGGCCTTTCGGTTGGGGTGTTCGGCGGGGCTTCCCTCCCTGCCGATGACTCTATTATTGCATGACCTAACGTCGCCATGCAAGGTGGAGTTCCCCCGCTACCGAACCGCCGAGATGAACGACACCGACCTCACGTGCAACACCGGACCCGCAACCGTCTCAATCCGATGCCGGGCCACCCGCAGCCCATACGCGGCCACCCGGACACACTTCTCGCAGTCACAGGGGCCCGTATACGCGCCGGTCCCGCGCGCGGCTTCGACACTGCCGAAATAGATGATGGGGTCGCCAAAGTTGAGGCGCTGCATGATCGGGCCTTTCAGGGGCACCGGGGGTCGGGCTTCCCTCCCGACCCCCGAAGAATGGGGACTACGGGGCGAAGGTGGAAATGGCCTCGTCGACATCCACACCGTGCTCCCCGCACAGGTTGTGGAGGCGGCGGCGGGTCATCTGATAGTCGCCTTCGTCGCCTTCGCCCAGGACAGACTCGAAGGTGGCTTCGAAGAAGAGTTCGACGGCCTCGGCGACGAGGAGGAGTGCTTCGCGGTCGAGCTTTTCGATGGTGCTCAAGGTGTGGCCTTTCGGTTGGGGCGGGCTTCCCTTCCCGCCGTGCGCCTATTATTGCATGACTTCACGTCACCGTGCAAAGTGGGCCCGGGGCGCTAACCCCGAGCCGGAGGACTACACCTCCCACACACCCCCGGGGGTGGTGTACTCCCACTGTTCACCGGGAGCCGCACACTCGCCGCAGACGCCAGCGGGGGCGTCTTCGCAGTCCTCACAGACCCCGTCGTTGGCGTTCAGGTCGATCTCCAGCTCCAGGAGCTCGATGATGCAGGCGACATAGAGGGTGGTGGTGCGGGCGGCGAGGGTCATGTGGGGTCTTTCTGTTCGTGCGGGTGTTGGGCTTCCCTCCCAACACGTTTATTATAGCACGAACTAACGTCGCCGTGCAAGGCGGCCTCTCACCCCACCAAGAACGCCACGGGAGCCCACACGCCCTGGCCCTCACCATCCACGACCACCCAAACGTGCGACCCCTCCAGGCACCCACCAGAAGGCCACCACGCCCCGAACACGCCCGGCCGAACCTCACTCTCCGGCGGAACCGCCACGGTCGCACGCCCCCCCCCCCCCCCCCCCCATAGGGCCCACCACACGCCCACCCACGGGGAGCTGCTTCCGCAGCACCGGCACCCACAGAGCGAACCCGCCCCCGCGCATCCACAACACCGGGTCCTCATCCCGGAACGCGGCAACCCGCAGGACCCTCGACTCCCCGCCCGTGTCCCGGGACACCATCACGTCACCCTCCAGCTTCCACGTCCACCCGTGGCGGGTCACCCACACATCCCCCGCCTCGGGGCCCCAGAACTCCGGAGTGGTCGGCTTGGGCGGCGCGGACATGATGAGTCGGCGGGAGAACCGGTTCACGACGTCGGACAGGGTCGTGCCGTGGTCCTCGCACGCCAGGGACAGGAACCCGGTCAGGCGGGCCGCCTCCACGCGGGCGAGGTGCGCGCGGTCCCTGCACCCGTACAGGTCCCAGATCAGCTCGGCCTGGTCGTCCACCTCGGGGTCGAAGTCGGCCAGGGCTTCGACGGCCAGGCGGTGAGAAGTCTCGGTGTATTCGAGGTGGGCGTAGGCGTCACGGGTGGTCTCGTACTCGGTGTTCATGGGGGTTGCCTTCCTGGTGGGTGGGGGGCGCGGCTTCCCTTCCGCGCCCCCCGGGGGTGGTGGGTCAGAAGATCAGGGTGGTGAGCCGGTCCACGGCTTCGCTTTCGAGGGCGCGGGCCGTGGTGAGAGCGGCCCGGGTCTTCTCCAGCTTCATCACGTCGTAGGGGCGACCGACCGCGTTCACGTCCTCCACGAGGGCGGCCTCGCGGTCCTCCAGTTCCTGCACGCGCTTGGTGTAGTAGCGCAGGTTCTGGGAGGCGACCTCGGCCGGGTGGCGGCGAGGCCGGTCGCCTTCCTGGTGGCGGGCAAGGTAGGCGTCGAACTCGTCGGCCGGGATGAACTTCTGGGCGCGGCCGGGGCCGGAGTGGTCGAGCTTCGCGACCTTCGGGAAGTCGGCGTGGCGGCGACGCCAGTTCGACAGGGCGCCGGTCGTGATCTGGGCGCGGCGGGCGGCTTCGGCGAAGTTGATCAGCTCGTCGTCACGTCCGACGAAGTCCGGGCGGGGGTACTCGGTGCGGGCGGCAGGGGTGTGGGGCACGGTCAGGTCTTTCTGGTGGTGGGGGGCGGGCTTCCCTTCCCGCCCCCCGGGGTGTTCGGTGTGGGGGTCAGCCGAGTTCGAGGGCGAGCGTCACGTTCGTGCACGGGCATCCGTAGTCCTCGCGGATGTCCCCCTTGCAGCGGGGGCACTCGTCACGGTCGGCGGGGAGCTGGTCGACGTCCACGCCCTGAGCGATCAGCCGGGACCACACGTAGCCGTCACAGTGGTTGGTCAGCCGCATGGTTTCCCAGTACGCGTCCTCGGCCTTCTCGCGGGCGGCCCGGGTGTCGGGGGTGCGGTTGTTCCGGTGGATGGCGCGGTACCAGAGGAAGTCGACCCAGGCGGCCATGTGGGTGCGGCGGGCGCCTTCGCGGCGGTGCCACAGGGGCGAGTTGAGGATGGTTTCGATGGTGGGGACGTGGGTGGCGGTGGTGGTCATGGTGTGGGGCCTTCCTGGGTTCTTGAGGTGGGGGTGGGGGTGGGGGCCGCCCCCGGGGCGGGTGGGGGCGGCCGTGGGGGTTACCAGTCGGCGCGGCCGGTGCGGTAGAGGCGGTTGAACAGCTTGCGGTTGTGGCGGTCGCGGCGGCGAGCCTTGGTCTTGACGGTGGAGGCGAGACCGGCGGTGCTGGACTGCGCGCGGCGGGAGTCGCGGCCGTCGAAGTGGTCAACCTCGGTGCCGCCCTTGGTAGTGGGGCGCTCGATGCCGGTCATGGTGTGGCCTTTCGTTCTTTGGGGGCTTCCCTTCCCCCTTGCGATGTCTCTATTATCGCACGAACTAACGTCACCAGGCAAGCCAGGGGAGGGAACTTCACCGACCCCCTCCCCCACCCGACCCCTAACCAGCCAGCGCCTTGACCCGGAAGTACGCGGACACGCCGCGCTCCTCGGCCGCCCACACCTGCACCATGCCCTCCGGGGCAGCATCCACCTCCGCGTAAAGCTTCAGGGCCTCCTCCCAGGCCTCCAGCGCCACCAGGGCTTCAACCGCGATCTCGGGCCGCTCAACAGCCGGAATTGACCGAATGGCCTCGGCCGCGTCGGCCATGAGGCCAACCTCCTGGCCGTAGTGGACCTCGTCCACGCGGACCATGCGAACGCCGGTGACGTCCTCGACGTGGTAGGCGGCCGAGGAGGCGGCGGACTTCACGCGGAACAGCGCGATGCGGGCGGCGGTGACGGTGTCCTTGGTCATGATGGGCCTTTCGGTTCGGCGTCTGCGGGGCTTCCCTCCCCGCCCTGACATGACTATTATTGCACGACTTAACGTCGCCCGGCAAGCGCACAAAACAGGGGGCAGACCCACCCGGGCCCACCCCCAACAACCACCTACAGGAACTACTCCGACATACGACGCCGAAACCGCTCCAACTCCTTGAACTCGAACAGATACGCCCGCCCCTCCTTCAACGGACGCCCATCCGGCCCCACCACCGGCTTCGGAAACTTATCCGGGTAACGCGGCTTCCACGTGTCCCGCAAAGTCCGCACAGGAACCCCCGTGCGATCCGAGAACCCCGCCAAGGTCACATGATCATCCGACACACCCTCCCGTTCCGTGCGCGCCGCCTCGGCCGCGGCCACCTGATCCAGCCGTGCCAACTCGAACAGCTGCGCGGGCTTCCCGGCCTTACCGGTCACGATCTTGCCGACAGGTTTGGGCCACAGGACGGGTTGGAGCTTCGGCCAGCGGCGCACGTCCTGGACGTCCCGGTGTCGGTACCGGGCGAACCCTTCGAGGGTGGTGACGCCTCGGGCGCGGTCGAGTTCGTCGGGGTCGTAGGTGGGTTGTCCGGCCCGGGTGTCGACCTGTTCGGGTAGGGCGTCGGGGTTGTCGGTGAACTGGGTGAGGAGCTGGGTGGGGTCGATGTCACGGGTTCGCGCGTAGTCGATGAGGGTGAGGGGCTGTATCATGGGTTCTGCCTTTCTGGGTTCACTTTTTTGGTTGCCTGGTGGGTCTTTCGGGGGCGGCCGGCCTTCCCAGTTCCAGGCTTCGGCCTGGTCTTCGGCGCTAGACGCTGTAGAGGCCGCCCTTTTCTACTTGCAAAGCCCGCCACCGGGGTTCCGGGGCGGGCTTTCTGGTTGTTGTTGCTGGTCAGAGGATCATTTCCTCCATGGTGTCGTGCACCCCGGCATCCTCGGGTCCGATGCCCATGTACGCGACCACGGCGCGGACCCTCGCCCCGGCTTCCGCGATCATGTCGCGGCGCTCGTTGGGGTCGCTGTCTCGCTGGGCGAGGATCGCGTCTGTGAGAGCCCGGTCCGCGAGGGCGAGGATGTCGCCGGGGAGGTCACGGCCAAGGTGGTGGTCGCGGAGGTGTTCCACGCGGCGGGCGGCGGTGGTGTGCGCTTCCGGGGCCGCGTCGTAGGGCAGGTGGGGCAGGTTGACGGGGGTGGGGAGGGTGATGGCCAACTCCCGGATGGCGCCGTAGAGGACGGCCCACTGCCAGTGGGTGTTGTCGTGCTGGCGGTCGCTGGCGGCCCAGGGGTTCGCGAGGGTCATGTGGGGTCTTTCTGTTCGTGCGGGTGTTGGGCTTCCCTCCCAACACGTTTATTATCGCACGAACTAACGTCCCAAGGCAAGGTGGGGGCCGACCCGTGCGGACGACCCCCGGGCGAGCTAGACCTGCGCCGCACGCCAACGGGTCAGCGAGGACGTCACCCGACCCATGAAGTCCTCGTAGTGCTGCTCCCACTGGGGCATCTGGATCTGGAGGTAGAGGTGGTGCATCCCGGCCGCGCCGGTCCATGCGCGAGCAGCGGCTTCCACCCCGAGAGTGCGGGCCCAGTGGCGTCCGCCGAGGCCGTTGGGGTCAGCGAGCACGTCCGCCGCGCGGCCAATGAGGGTGATCCAGGTGATGAGGTCGGCGTCAACGCTGGCGCCGTGGGGCGGGGGGAGGATGATGTCGCATCCGGCGAGGGCGTCCACGAGGTCGGTGAGTGTGGCGGTCAGCTGGGTGCGCTGGTCTTCGGTGGTCTGGTGGCTCATGGTGTGGCCTTTCACGTTGGGGTCTTTCGGTTGTCGGGCTTCCCTCCCGACACACACCATTAAACCAGGAACTAACGTCATTGGCAACTAGGCATCCACAACAGCCGGACGCCACCCCTCACCCGTAGTCACGAACCGCATCCTCGGCAACCCCTCCAACGGAACACGGGCGGCCCGCGCCAACACCACGGCCGGGACCTTCAACGGCTCCTCGATCGTGTACCCGTGCGCGCCACCCAGCTCCGCGACCGCTTCGTCATCGCGGCCGACAACCATGTTCACCTCGAACTCATCCATCCCCCGATCGTACTGGGCCAGGGCGACGAACCCACCTCACTCCGACCCGCCCCACGCCCGAGCCCGCAACCCGAGAGTTTCCGGCAACGCGCCACCCCGCACCCGCACCGCCACCGTCAACAACTCCGCCACCCACACGTCCCCCACCGTGACGCCCGCGCCGAGCCCGCCGACCTGCTCCCCGATCAGCCGCCGGGTTCCCTCACTCAGGTCGGAGAACACGTCCAGGACCTCGTACACGAGGGAGCCCGCGGGCCTGCCTTCCCTGTTTCCTAGCATCCTGACGAGCGGGCTGATCTGTCCGAACAGGTTCCGGTGGTCGTTGTCTTCGTTGATGCTGCGCCACACCGGGTGTTTCCAGTCGCTGGGGAGCATGAGGAGGAGTCCGACGAGTTCGCGGACGTGGGGCTTGTCGAGATCGTTCATGCCCCTGTCCTACCGTCCGGCGGTGTGGGGGCGGGGTGGGTTGGCCGGGTTCGGCCATCACCACAACCCTTCTGCCTGCGGGCCCCGGCGGCGCCGTACCTCCGCGAACAGCATCGGGTCCCACTCGTCCAACGCCTTCCGCAACCGGTCCACTGTCCCCTGGTACTTTTTCCCGAGCCCGGGGTAGTCGGCCTTCAGGTGCCACGCTGGCGGATCGTTGAGGTAGTCCGCCCACCCACAACCGCTCAGGTGCGGGCACCTGTCGATGCTGTTATTGCAGTGGTCGCAGAGCATCCCGCGAACCCACCCGGTGAACGGGTCATGGTCCATAACGCCAATGAAGGCCCCTCCGCACACCGCGCACCCTCGCCCGAGCTTCTGGACGAACTCCCACCGAGCCCGCGTGTAGGGCTTGTTCGCCCCCATCCACTGGGGCCAGGCCAGAGGGTACTGCTGGTTGTACTTCCCCTCGATGTAGGACATCCAGCATTCCTCTCCCGGGGGCACGAGTTCAGGTTCGACCTCCTCCCCGGTTCGAGTCACCCGGGTGGTGAACGTGCGTCGCCGGGTCTTCCCCTCCTGCTCCCACCAGAAGATCGCCTTGTGCTTCCACGGGCCGCCGGGGTTGTCCTCCTCGATGCCGCACACCATCCCGTGCTCGGGGTGCCAGAGGTGGTGAAGGCCGTCGTCACCGGGGACTGCGGAGGTGAAGTACGGGGGCCGGTATGGGCTGGTTGGGCAGGGGCGGACGGAGTACTCCGGCATGTGTTCGGCAACCTCGTTGCGGGTGTGGTCGCTGGACAGGTGCCAGAGCAGGTTGCGTTGGCGGTGTTCGGGGAGTTGGTCGAGGGTGTGGGGGTTGAGGTTCGGGTCGGCTGGGCGGCTGAGGCGGGCGGGGATCGGTTTCGTTACACGCGGCATGGTTGCATGGTGGCACCGCGCGGTGACATTTCGTGGTGGGCGCAAGGTGGCCTGAGGTGTACCTGTGTCAGGAGCACGGGTGGGCCCCGGACTCGCTCATGGTCGACGGCATCGACCCGGAGGACGTGGAGCTGCTGCCGCCCGACGCGGATCGGTGACACGAGTGTGGCGTCACCGCCCGCGTCTGACCAGCCGCGCAGACGACCATGACGGGGAGCGAAAGGAACCTGCATGAGCGCAACCAGGATGGTGCAGGCGTGGGCGCAAGCCACCCGGACGGGGCTCGAAGCAACCGACCACCGGGTCCAAGAGGTAGGCCAGCGGACGAGTGAGCCGACCGCCCTGACTCGAGCGTTCGTCCGGATCGGTGACGCCCTCCGGGACCCGAGCAGGCAGAGCGCCCCTCACCCCCACCCCGGGTCGTGACCGGGCCGGGCCCAGCACCTCTACAAGCGCTGGGTCACCCGCGCAGGGTGTCGTCCGTCAACCACGCCGATCCCGTGTCCGCCGCCCGCAACGTGTACCCCAGCGTGTACTCATACGCCAGCCGGTGAAACTCGCGTTCATGAGCCGGGACCAACCCCTCCAACAAAAGGTCGCCCGCCTCGAACTCGCCACGCGGCACCATGTCATAGAACCGGCACAACATCACCGTGGCGACACCCAGCGGGGAAGAGGGGATACCGAATTCACCACCATCCAGCATTTCGGGGATCATCTTGGGAACCCCGTCTAGCAATTCGGCGTAGATCCGGTGATGCGGGCGCGGCACCTGGTCCGTGTGCGTCTGGTATTCAACTGTGAGACGGCCTGAGCGGTACCATTCGATCCAGGTCAAACCGCGGCCGGTCTCAGCGCTGGCAGCGTGGAGGGCTGTCATGTAGCTGCTGATCTTACCGTCGGCGGACAGCACCTGTTCCATTTCGGCGGCGCCGAGGCAGGGGTGCCCGAACAGGTGGAGAATGGTGTTGAAGCGCACGAGAAACGCATCGGTGTCGCGGGGGTTCTCGCTCTCCCCCGTGTGGTGGGCCCACGCTTGGTCGGTGTGGCTGCCGGGGGCGGGGAGGTAGGTCATGGCGCCCAGCTTAGGGCCAGGCGGGGTCCCATCCGGGCCGGTGCCGGTACCCGGACACGAGCGCCCGAACGGCTTCCCCTAGTCCGTGAGCGCGCCCGGTCGCGGCCTCGTCACCCCACTCCTCCACGTCGTATCCGGCAACCTGGGTGTACAGGTCGAGGAGCGCGCGTTTACCTGAGATGTCCGCGAGCACCTAGCGGGGATCATGGAGAGCGATGTGACGGGCGTCCTCCGGGCAGAGCTGGTCTGTGTCCGCCCCGGGCCCGTCGTTGCCCCACACATCCGAGTACGCGGCCACAGCATCATCACCATCCCCCGCGAACACCATGCCCCCGTCCGCGCACCACGGGCCGGGGGTGGCCGCCTTCACCGCGGCCTCGTCCTCGTCCATGCCCCCCGGAGCCATGCCACCCTCGCGTCCATCACGCTCACGCGCTGTGTCCCGCTCCCGCGTCTAGCGACACCACCATGTCCACCAACGGGGCCGCCAACCCCCCTTCGTTCGGCTCTCCCTCCACCAATTCGTGAAGCCCGCACCTGGCGAAGAACGCCAACCGGGCAGCGTCGTCTTCGTATCCGGTCATGGGCCGCAGCGCGAGCCATGTGCATCCGGCAGCTGCTGCGACTCTCACGAACTCGCGCATCAACGCCAACCCCGCGCCCTGGCCACGCACTCGCGGGGACACGAGCATCTGCGCGACGTAAGCGTGCGGTCTGGGGTGAGTGGGCCGGGTGAGTTCTCCGTACAGGTCGGCATCAGAGTTACCTTCGAGCCAGCCCACCACCTCGCCGGATTGGTCCAGGACGACGAACACCTCGTAGGTATCGCCAATCCGGCCACTCACGTAAGAGAGGAGGGCATCGAAGTGGCCGCCAGACTCCTGGTCAACCGCGATGATCGCTTCGCAGTCGGAGTCCACGGCTGGGCGGATACGCCATTGCGGGGCCGTCTTCCGCGTCTTCCGCGCCTCGGTGCGCTCCCACTCGTCCACATCCGCCATGGTGGGCTGGGCCGGGTCATGGGCGAACTCATCGTGGACGTCACTCAGGGACAAGCGGGGCTTCTTCGGGGACACGGGCTTCTCCTCGACGGTCATGCGGCGCGCGCCACATCGGCCAGCGCCACGGTCAGCCCACGGTACTCGTCCTGCCACTTTGACGTTCTTCGGACGCTGGAGTCACACCGGCACCTCGTTCAACACTGCACCCAAGATGCTCGTTCTTACCCGACTCGCACGAGAACTCATGTATGTTCTACGCATTCCAGGGAGGGCTTCAATGGCTTTCATCATCCGGTCCATTGTCTTAATCGCGACGATGAGGCGCTCAAAGCAGAAAAGCCTAGTCGAATCAAATGTCTTAAACGCACGAAAGAGCATCATTTTTCCCAAAGAGTCAAACTGGAAACACAAAGCCAGGAAACACTTGCATTATATCGAACACCCGGAAGACAGAGGGAAACCAGAATACCGACTAGGCACGACTAGTAGGACTTCATCGAAAGGATGGGGAGAGCGAGCCAACTCTATGTCTGCACTAGTGACCACACTGATTGCAGCCTGGGCTCTCTTATTGTCAAATGAGACTTTCCAAATCCAGCAAGAACAGCACAGGATTGCCGAGCAAGAGCGCGGCGAGAGACACGCTGCCAACGTCTCTTGGTGGGAAACAGAACCGGACTCCGACCAGGGCCTGACCCACATACAGAACGCGAACCGATACCCAACCGAAATATACTTCGCCGATGAACACATGTGGCATAGCACCCATCATCAAGACTCTGGCCTGACCGTGAGCTCATGGTCCACCGAGCACAAAAAGGCTAAGTTCTTAGTTCATGAGACAATCCCACCGTGCACTACGATCACTTTCCCCTCGCTAGGAAATTTCAGAAACAGCAGCAATAGAGAGATCGGCGAAGACTACCTCCCTCTACTCGCAACCAGCGACAACAAATCAGAGTGGTGGATGCGCCCAGCCCCCGCAGATTACTCAGCACTAGAGGAGAGGCAAGCAACTTTTCAGATACCTATCGATTACGATTCCGATGGATCTTTCAAGCGCCCAAAATGGGAGGTGAAATTCGAAGCTTACGAAGAAGAAGTCATGGACGTGACATACACGATCGCCTGGGATTCGTCAGTGGAAGAACCTGACATATCCTCAGCGCCCTCACAGACATGCAGCAGTTAACCTGAATTCACGCTACTGTTTGCGCCACTTGGGCGATGGCCCACGTCAGCGCCCGGTATTCGTCTTCACCGATCACGTACCCGCACACGCACGTGGCCCCGTCCTTCCCGGCCTCCCGCATCACCCCGGCCGGGATGTGACAGGACGGGCACACCACAGGAACCAGGTACTTCGCGGGCTGCTTCCCCCCAGCCCGGTCGGCCCGGTGGTGGAGGTCGAGGAGGTCGAGGCCGGCGTCCAGGCCGCCGCGTTCGTCGTGGGCTCCGCCGATGGCCATCCACTCCATGGGGAGGTTGGTGAGGGTCTGGACGTGGGCGGCGAGGAGCTGGCACGCCTCGGTGACGCGGGTGGCGCGGTTTGCCCACGACGCTCGGGGGGCGGGGGGCATGGACAGGTGCTGGCGGACCCGGTCCTCATACGCTGCGACCGTAGTTTCGATCTCGGTGAGGAGGGCGTCCAGGTCCTCACGGACGGGGATGGACGGGTTCACCCGGGAGGTGTGCACGCGGGCGTCGTCGTCGGCCATGACCGGTTGGATGCCGTACTGGGCGCGCAGCTCCCGGTACACGGTGGGGAGGTCACGGATGCGGTCCGCGATGTGGGCCCGGCAGTCTGGGCAGAACAGGTTCTCGGTACGCGGCGGGTACTTCTGCCCTGCCCCCAGGTCGTAGACGGCCTGGGGGCAGCGGTGGCCACGCCCGCACGGGAACAGGGTCACGGTCATCAGGAATCCTCCTTGCAGGTCAGTGGTCGGGTTGAGCCCACAGGGCACCGGCGAGCAGAGCGGTCGCGGCGATGAGCGGGCCCACCACCCCCACCAGCGCGACCACCGGGTGACCGGACCGGATGGAGGCCGCAGCCAGGTGCGCCCAGGCGGCGAAGAACCCGGTCCCCCCGACGAGGATCAGGGCGGTGATGGCAGCGACCTTCCAATTCACTGGGCTGCCCTCCGCTCGTGTTCGGCGGCCATCACATGCCCTTCCCGGGGTCGGTGATGGCAGCAGCGATGATGACGGGGACGGACATCCACAGGTACGTCCAGTCGGCGTCCCAGATCGCGACCGCCCACAGGGTGAGGGCACCCATGCCGAGTAGCCAGGCGACGAATCGGCGGAGGTGGTGGAACGGGTCGCGGCTGGGTGCGGGTTCTGGGGTCGGGTGGGTCCCTTCGGGGGATGTTGGGTTCATACATCCGATGATCCCATGGGGGGGTGACGCCCCCGGCACTTTCCGCAGGTCAGGGCAGGTACCGGGGGGTGTGGTGGGTTAGGTGTTGGGGGTGTTCGCGATGTTGCGGGCCTCCGTCACTGCTTCCCGCCACTGGGAGAACACGTCCTGATGGTCAGGGCCGCCCCAGCCGTTCCGGGACGCGACGTCGACGTGATCCAACGCGGCCCGCAACCGCCGGTTCTCCTCCTTCAGGGCGGCGGTTCGGTTGTCCTTCTCGCGCAGGAACGCGCGCACCACCCACATCACCGCGTCCGTGGTGCGTTCCGTGGCGCCGGGGACCCGCATGATGCGGTCGTGGACACTGTGGTGCAGTTCGGTGATGTCCATCAGGTGGTACCTCCGGTGTGGTGGATGTGATCGGCGTGGATGATCGCACCCAACTGGTCGGGGAAGTCCTCGGTCAGAGCCGGGGCCTGGTCAGGGTTCCCGGGCCAGGCAGGGTCCGGCCACGAGCACCGCCACCCTCCCCGGTACGGGACGACGGTGACGGGACCGACCTGAAACCGGGTGGCGCGGTCGAGGAGTTCGGACACGTGCGTCAACTGGAGTTCGGCCACGGTCAGCACGGTGCGGGTGCGTTCGAGGTCCACACCCCGGCGGCGTAGCCGGTCGACCAGGACGAGTTCCCGGCGGCGGGTGGTGGCGCACACCTGGTCCAGCTCGGCGCGCAACTCGTTCTCGCGCCGGTTCGCGGCCATGAACGCCCCCCGCCAACCCCGAAGGTCGAGGACCGCGGCTTCGACCTGGTTCTTCAACTTCATGACCTCGGTCGCGTGGCGGCCCCGTTCACGTTTCAGTTCTTCCTCCAACCGCTTCGCGCGGGTGGTCGCGTCCGGTACCGGCAACCCCTTGCCCTTGGTGTAGGCCTCGGCCAGCCGGTGTGCCTGGTCGGTGATGAGGCACCACCGGTTGGGCCCCCAGGACTCGGCCTCTTCGGTGTACGCCTCGGCCTTCCCGGCTCGGGCTCCGGCGGCCACGTTCTCCAGGTGGGCGACGAGCTCGGCCATACCCTCCCGGCGGCCGTCATCCCGGGCCTGGTCGCGTTCGGCCTCTACCTCCTTGACCCGGTTCCGCCACTGGGCCTGGTCTGCCTCCCACGCGGCGATCAGCTGCTCCCGGTCTCCCCCGGCGTGCGCCTCAACCTCGGTGCGCGGGTGGTGTTCGCCTTCGGCCGGGGGCCTCTCTCGGGCCTGCTGGATCAGGTCAGCGACAACCGGCGCGAGGACGTCCACGGTGTTGTTGACGTTGGCAAGACAGCCGGGGACAAACGCTCGGTCCACCTCAGCTTGCAGGGCGGTCTGGGCGCGGTCGCGGTCGGCCATCCACCGGTCCGCGGTCTCCTCCGCCCCGGGGTTCGCGGTTTCGCATGGAAGGTTGTGGAGCAGTTCGCGACCGAACCGGGTGTGGGCGGCGCACCCGTAGCAGCACCACCCGGAGCCGCTGGTTCCCGGCCGGGTGCAGCGGGGAGACCGGCACACGGCCGGGGCGGGCGGCTGCTCCTGGAGGCCGGGGCAGGGCCGGTACACGCCACTGTCGTTGTACTGGTGGGCGTTGTGCGGCCACAGGTTGCCGCACTCCAGTTCGGTGTTACTCATGGTCGGCCCCGCAGATGTGGTTGGTGGCGGCGGTGACGAGGTCGAGGAGGCTGTCATCCCCGCCGGTGAACATCACCAGATGCCCCTCCTCCCCCTCGTTTCCGGGCGGGACGTGGTGGAGGGCCGGGTACCCGTCCTCGGTGATGTAGCACTCGGCCAGGTTGGTGCCGGTGATCCGCAACAGCTCGGTCGCCGCGAGCGTGGCCTGGGCGGGGGTGAGCGTGGTGTGCGTGCCTTCCCCGTTCTCGTCGGCCACGCTGACGTTCACCCGGTCCTCGGCGGTGTGCGCGGCCAGGCCGTGCTGGTCGCGGGGGGACACGATGATGAACCCGGTGGGGATGGGGAGGTGGCGCAGGTCAGGGGTGGCGGTCTGGTCAGCCATCAGGGGCTCCTGTTCAGTGGTGTGGGAGCCGGGGCGCTGGGTGGTGACGCCCCGGGCGAGGGTCTGCTACTCCGAGCCGGATCGGTTCTCTGCGAAGCGTCGTAGGACCTCGGATGGCTGGGCGGCGGAGAGCCGGAGCAGGGCCTCGTTTCGGCGTTCGTTGTCTTCGGCGGCCCGCTGCCAGTTCTCGGCGGCGATCTTCCAGTTCTCGGAGGCGCACTGCCAGTTGGCGGTGGCCTCGCGGGACCACTTGATGGTCAAGCCTCCGGCGATGATGACGCCGATGCCGCACGCGATGACGATGACGAGGGCGACGGTCTGGACCATGGGGTTCTCCTGTTCGGTGGTGGGGTGCCCGGGGCGCGGTCGGTGCGCCCCGGGCAGGTGGGTTAAGTGGTGCGGGGGTGACCCGGCCAGGACCCGTCCGGGGCGCCGGGGCACAGCAGCCGGTACGTGACCATGTAGGGGCCGCCCGGGTCCGCGTCACGGTCCAGCTGGGTGCTGCCCAGGACGAGGCGCTCACCGATGCAGTCCCGGCAGTAGCGGGTGTAGGACCGGCTGCCCGGCCCGTCGAGGATCTCGATGTCGGCGTCCCGTTCGCGGCAGCGCTGGCAGTCCTGGCGAGCGTGCGGGTAGGGCAAGGAGGTGGGGGCGCTCACGTGCTGCTCCTGTCGGTTCCGGGGTGGGTGTCGGCGGCGCGGCGTTCCTCGGCGCGGTGCGGCGCGGTGGTCGCGGCGAGCTGGGCGCGGAGGTCAGCGAGTTCCGCGTAGGCGGCGTTGCGCTCGTCCCGGTACCGGTCACGGGCGCGGCGGGCTTGGTCGCGGTCGGCGGCCATCGCCGCACGCAGGGCGTCGCGCTGCTGGGCGCGGCCTCGCCGCGCGGACTTCCAGGCCAACCGGAGGCGGGCGATCTCGGTGTCGCGGCGGTCGAGGGCAGCGAGGCCGTTGACCCAGTACTGGTTCGCCTCAGCCCGCGCATCGGCGAGGGCGCCCTCCAGGTCCTCGATGCGGCGGCGCTGTAGGACAGTTTCGTCGTGCAGCTGGGCGACGCGTGCGCACGCGTCGTCGTACTCCGCTGCCAGGCCGGGGGCGGCGGCACGCTCTCGGCGGATCGGATCGACGATCGCGTCGATCATGGCAATCTGGGCGGGGGTGAGGTGGTCAGCCACGGCCGGTCTCCAGCGGTTGCAGGTGGGTGAGGGCGATGCCCCCGGCGTAGTCGTCCACCATGGCCAGAGGGTGACCGGACCCCAGTTCCCACGCAACAGAGCGGGTGCGGGTGATCAGCGGCTCGTCGGTGCTCGGGCCCAGCGAGTACCGGCGTACCAGGCGGGTAGGCGGCGTTCCACGCTTCGGCGGTCGGCCCTGGGATCGGGCACCTGCCGACGTGGGTGACGGACCGCAACCAGCCCTGGTTGTTGAGTTCGTGGCGGCCGGGCGGGATGGTCTTGTACTCGACCAGGTCGCCGGGTTTGATGGGCTGGTCGCACTGCCGGTCGCAGGTGCGGGGTTTGCGGGCGCGGTGGGTGGTGGTGAACATCAGCCCGCCACCGCCACGAGGACGCTCTCCAGGGCGTCCGGGGACAGCACCACCAGGGCCCCAGACGGCAACTCGACCACCCAGTGCCCCGCGAACAGGGCCACCCATGCCCGCTGCTCGGCCAGGTAGACGCGGGCCTGCTCGATGTTGGTGTCGGGCAGGAACGCGGGGCGGCGGTCGGTGGATGCTTCGACCAGGGCTCGGATGTGGTCGACGGAGGTGGTGTTGATGCCGTCGTACTGCACCGCGTTGATGGTGACGGGGGCGAGAGTGATGGGGGTCATCAGGTCTGGTCCTTCACGGTGTCGAGTGCGGCGAGGTGGTCGTCCCCGCACCACCCACAGCGCGGGTAGGCGACGGTCCGCTTGTCGTCCCCGTCCATCTGGGCGGCGCACTCGGCCATGTCCGCGCCGGGGTTGTCTCCGAGGTGGGTGTTCAACCAGTCCCGCAATCTGGTGGTCTCCTCGCGGTTGAGCGCGTGATCGGCGCTGTCCTCGTGGTCGTCCACGGTTACGGGAAGCACCCCATCGAACGGGGTGGGGGTGACCTTGAGCCGGTCGCCGTTCGGGCCTCGGCTGACGAACTGGGGGCCGCGGTTGGCTTCCAGGTAGGCGTGGGTCTCAGGCTTCATCGGTGGTGGTCTCCTCATCTGCGACTTCCAGGCCTTCGACCGGCAGAACTGCCCGGTGCAGCCTGCCCACGGCGGCCACGTATGCCTCAGGGGCAGAGGCAACAGGTCCGTGCAACACCGCCAGGACGTCATCAGCAGCCACGACAACGCACCCCTCCGGGATCTGAAGCTGGAGTTCAGGGGCCTGGGCGTTCGGTTCGGCGTCCATGTATCCGGCGAGGACCATGAGGTGTTCGAGGTGGATGCCGAACAGGCGCGAGATCTTGACGAGGTGTTCGACGCTGGGCTGTGCTCCTGATTTCCAACGGCTGATGGTGGGTTGGGGGACGCCGAGGGTCTGCGCGAGCGCACTGTTCGTGGTGAAGCCGGTCGCGCGGCTGGTCATCTTGAGCCACTGGGAGAACTCAGGTCTGGCTGGCATCGGGGCCGTCACCTTGACTTCGTAGATCTTGAAGGACATCGGCAACGGTGCGGCCCATGACGGTCAACTCGGGGGCGACCTCCCGGGCAAGGCGCATCGCTTCCGGGTAGGGGAACCGGTGCTGTGCCAGCCACTCGTCAGTGCGCTCGGACGGGCGGGTCTCGTACTCCCACACCCCGGCCGAGGACAGGCACCCCCCGTGGCGGGTGACAGCCCACAGGTCGTGGCCCCGGTACTGCACCTGGACGGTGAAGTGAGAGGCGTCAGGGTGGGTTTCGGGGACGGCCGACACCTGGTAGGTGGTGGGCTGCACCCGGACACCGTCCGCCGGGGGCGGGTCCACGGAGACCTTGCGGTCGCGGATCAGCCTGGTCACGAACGACTGCTTCAACCCGAACCACTCGTTCCCGGTGAAAGTTCCTACGACGTTCGCGGCTTCCTCCAGACCCCGGTTCGCGCCAACCCGGTACGCCTGGGCGATGGCCTTGTGGACCAGGGCGGCGAGGTCGGTGTTCCCGGTCTGGTCAGCGACCAGCGCCCGCATACGCTCAGCGATCTCAGGCATCAGTGGAACTCCCGGTTAGCGAACCAACGGCGGCCGTGGCATTTGTTGCGGGCCTTGCTGCGGTAGCGAAGACGCGCGGTCACCCGGCGGATGTACATGACCTCCGCCCTCGTCAACCCCTTGACGCGCCACTGGTTCACGACCCCGTACAGGAGCCCGGAGGCGTAGACGGTCGCGACGACGACGCACATGAGGGCGACGGCGGCGAGGATGACCGCGGCCGACCACATCAGGAACAGTTCAGGCACCGGCCGACCCCTTCGAGGGGCGGGGGATGTGCAGGACCGCGAGGAAGAACCCGAACACGGTGGTCGTAGCCCACCCGGCGCTACCCCACTCGCCAGCAGCAGCGGACCCGATCGCACCGAACAACGCCATCGCGATGATCAGGTACGAACAGGTGATGGTGATCCGGTTCATGGCGGGGATGCTCATTGGTCGGCCCCCTTGTGGGTGATGGCTTCGTAGAGGTCCTTGGTCCACCGGCAGTCACCCAACGCGGTGTGGCGGTCGTAGTCGTCGGGGTCGATCCCGAAGGCTCGGGAGATGTCCGTGGTCCGGTACGGCAGTGTGGGCGTCTGGTAGCCGAGGGTGGGGAGGTTCTGCGGGAGTTCCGCCATGAGCCGACCGGCGCCGAGGGTGATGACGTCGACCATCCGGTAGTGGGCGGCCCAAGGCTGGCCGTGCTGGGCGAGGAACGGCTCCAGCATCCCCTTGTCGAACGTGGGGTTGGAGCCGATCACGACCGCGTCAACGAGGATGCGGGCCAGCTGGCGGGCGGTCTTAGCCGGGTTCAGGAGCGCCATGGTGGCCTTCCCCGTGCCCTGGGGGTGCCGGTCCCAGAACCCGCCGATCTCCAGGGCGCGCGGGTCGGCGTTGGTCAGGTCCACGGGCAGTATCCATTCGTGCTCCACCGGTTCTTTGCCAGGCTCTTCTACGATGGCGGCGACCTCCCACGGCCGGTGGATGCGCAGGAGTCCGTTGGTCTCGCAGTCGAGGTGGACGATCTTCGTCACGGGATGTCCTTCCGGGAGGGGCGGCCGAGGTTTGTGGTCTCGGCCGCCCGGTTCGATGTGGGGGTTAGGCGGCGTTCTTCGCGGCGCGGGCGCGTGTCTTCGTGGCGCGCTCGTAGTCCTTGAACCGGACCTTCGCCACGTGCGACCTGTCCGGAGTACGCAGCACGACCCCCTCCGCGTTACCGAGACCGTCCTCGTCCAACGCCACCCGCGTCTCCCCCGCGACCACGCACAGGTACGGGTGCATCTCCGCCACCGTGGTGGGCACCCCGGACGCGGGGATGGTGGCCAGGCGGGGGGTGAGGGGGATGCCGGACGCCGTGGAGATTCCCGCTAGTTCCGTCTCCGTGGCGAACGTCTGCCCTCCCTGGTTGCGCCACGCAGCGATCTGCTCGACCTGCCCGGTCAGGATCTCGGCGGGAATGATGGCGGCGTCGAACAGGCGGGCGCCGAACACGTTGGTGTGCCCCGTGTACTGCTTCCACCGGGCGGTGATCCCGCTGCCGTACACCTCCAGGAAGTACACGGCCAGACCAGCGCCGGGGCGGGGCAGGTCCCGGGCGATGTCGCGGAGGGTGTGGACGATGTTCTCGGCGGGGTTGTGGACGCGGTCGCCGTGGGCGTACAGCAGCTCCTCGCGGGACCCGATGAACAGGTCACCTGCCGGGTCCACGATCACGCGGGCGTTGGTGCCGTCGACCTTCTCGGTGACGATGACGTCCTGGCCGTTGGGGAACGGGGTGTGGTCGTCGGTGAGGAGACCCTTGTCCGCGAGCTGGTGGTAGGTGGGGATCTTGGGGTACTTCGTGGCGGAGTTGAGAACCGCGTTGGAGAGGTCGTTGAGGAAGGCCACAGGGGGTCCTTTCCGGCATGGGGGTCGGGGTGTGGCGGGGGGTTCACCCCCAACCACACCCCCAATATTACCACAATTGTGTGCAATTACTGGCTCTTGGGCAAGGAGATCCCCCGCCCTCGGGGGGGGTTAGGGCACCACCCGCACCGGGATACCCGCCGCCCGCGCACGACGCACCATGTCAGCAGTCCCCCGACCACCCCGGAACGCCACCAGCACATCTCCCCCGGCGTCCACCATGCCCTGGTTCCGGATCGGCCCCGCCGCCCTCCCGTGCCGCTTCCACTCAGCCGGATGGGGTTCGGTCATCCACCCGGCACGAGCGGCCACCGACGCCGCCAGCCGGTCAGCGCCCGACGCCGCCCCGTGCACCAACGTGACATGCTCGCCGGGGCCGAACCGGAGGACGGTCTCCTGGAGGGCGCGGGCGACCGCGGCCCGGTCTGTGTAGTGTCGGCCGCCGGTCACGATCACACGCCGGGTCACGCGGTGCGGCCTTCCATGATGAGGCGGGCGGTGTCCACGGCCAGGGCGTACTCGGCGGGGATGACCCCGGCGAGGTTGACCCGCTCCCCCGCCCAGTACCGGAGCCACCCCTCCACCCCGAACATGCGGCGGGTCAGCGCACGGTCGGCGGCGTGGGTGAGGGTCTGGGTGTGCGCGTCGTCCTGGTCGATGAGGGCGCGGGTGTCAGCGGCTACCTGCTCTTCGAGAGTCAACGGTCTGTCTCCTGGTGGTCGGCGGGGGCGTCCTTCTTGAGGACGTAGCCGCTCTTGCGGTCGCGGCCGGTGCGGGTCGTCGGGGACGCGTGGAACTGGTGCGCCCAGATGGGGCGGGGTCGTTTCCCGTCGTAAGCGTCCACCACCGAGACCCGTCCGGCTTGGATGGAGACGACGCGGACGGTGATGTTGTCGCGGGGGGCGGCGGAGGTCCACACCTGGCCGGGGCGGATGTGGTCGAGGTTCTGCGGGTCGTGCTGGGTCATCGGGTGGGGCCTTCCTGGGGTTGGGGGTGGGGTGCGTTGGGTTGCGCCCCACCCCGGGGTGGGGTCAAAGGTGGATGTTGCCGGTGAAGTCGCGGCTCTGGATGTGGAACGCGCCGGGGGCGACGTCGCCGGACACGTTGCTCACGACCCCGCCGGTCTCCTCCAGTTCCTTGATGCGGGCCTGGGCGGCAGCCAACTCGGCGGACAGCGTGTCGGCCCTCGCTTTAGCCTCACGAGCGGTCTCCCTCAGCTTGTCCACCATGGTGAGGCCGGTCTCCACCTCCTCGCCGTCCACGGTCACATTCAGCAACTCCGGTTCCTCACCGAGATGGAGAGACCGATTCTGGTCCCACCCGGCACAGTGGGCGCACAGGATGGGGACGGCGTCGTGGGCCTTCTCGATGGCGTCTTCGACGTCGGTCGCGGTCACGTGGATGGTGATGTCGGCGGTGGTGATGAGGTTGACGGTGAACTCGGTCTGCTCGGTCACGGTGGTTCCTTTCAGGCGGCGGTGGTCAGGCGGGGGCGGAGTTCGGCCAGCCCGGCTTCGGCTGCGGCGATGATCTGGCGGAGGTGGGCCCCGGCGGGGCCGATCGGGGCGCCGGTCTCGTCCGTGGCGGTCAGGGCTTCGTCCAGGGCGCGGGCGTGGATGCTGATCTGGTCGGTGTGGGGGTGAGGGCGCGGGCGGCCTGCTGGGGGGTCACGGGGGTGGACCTTTCTTCAAAGCCTGACTGGCCAGATCGGGCCAAAGGGCTGACATGGAAATATGGGCGTGAGATTCTAAATGGTCCTTCCCCCAAAGACGGGACTGTCTTGAAGTTCCACAATTTTGTCCTTATTCCAGCTCTTTCACTATGGTTAGTGGCCATCTGGATACTGCTGGCCCCACCTCCGCAACCCGCCATCGTGATGGAAACTCCCCGCCCTGACTGCCCATCCACAACCCTTTACACGGGAGAGGAATGGACGACTGAGTTCCAGGACATATGCAAGAACGCGCGAGCCCGGTCCATGGTGATGGCACTGTTCCCGCTGACTGCTTCCGTGCCGTTCTGGGCGCTCTGGGCTCGATATTCGGCGAGACCTACCAAGTCGGATATGAAGGCGGACCGAGACAAGCCCGTGCTGTAACGCCAGCCTCACCACGCGGCGGCCTGCTGGGGGTCACGGGGGCCTCCGGGTAGGGTTCGGGTGGGTCCACCCGGGGTGCTGAATTCACCCCGGGCGGGCCCTTCCTGCTGGGTCACGCGGCGGCCGGGTGGGTTTCCTGCCAGCGGGCCAGCCACGCCAGCCCCTCGCCCTTGTGATCGGCCATGTGAGCCGCCCACGCGGAAGGGGTGGCCGCACGGTCCCCGCACACCGGGCACCGATCCCGGGGGATGCTGGCGACGGTAGCGGGGTCCACCGCCCAGTCACCCCGGTATTCGTGGACCAGCCGCTGACGGTCGAACGCTTCTCGGGCTAGCTGCCTGGTGTCGGCCGGGGCGGCGTGGTCGTTCACGGTGCTCCAGTGAGTCTCGGGGGTGTCGTTCACGGGAACCTCGGACCAGTCGTGGTGGTGGGGCTGGGGGTGAACACGACCGTGGACCCGTCCGCGCGGATGACCTTGACCGGGCCCATGTAGTCGGCGGCGGTGAGCAGCATGTCTACGATGTCCTCGTCGTCGGTGCTGGTCGCATGGATGACCTCCACAGCGACCTCCACTGATCGGAGATCGTCGTGGGCGGCCTTACCCTCCCGGGTACGGCTGTCCGGGACGAGCGGCATGTACCCTTCCGGTCCCCACCCGTCACGGGTCCACCCCCGGGGGTACGCGGCGGAGGTGTCGGGGACGAACACCCCCTTCGGGTGCGGGCGGCTCCGGTCGGCGGTGATCCAGTACTGGGTGCCTTCGGGGAGGCCGTGGCGTTCCCGGAACTCGGTGATGCTGATCAGGTTCTTACTGCTGCTCATCGGGGGTGGTCTCCGTCTGCTTCGCGTGGCGGGGGGTGTCTTTCAGTGCTTGGTCGAGGGCGTAGCGGGCGATCTGCGCGGCTTCGACCAGGGCATCGACGTGGGCCTTGTCGGGGCGGGGGCTGAGGTAGGCGGCGCGGTTGATGAGCACGTCCAGGGGACGCTTGGCCTCCCTCAAGGCGAGAGACCAGTGGGTGTCGAAGGCGGCTAGCATCTTCTGTTCGGCGGTGCGGGTGGCGGCCTCCCAGATGCTGCGGTCCTTGCGGGCGGCGTCCACCGCGTTCTGGGTAGCGCGCATCTCCAACTCGCTGACGCGGGAGGCTAGGGCGGCGTTTTCCTCTTCGAGTTCGGCGCGAGTGCTCATCAGGTGCTCCTGTCGTGTGTGGCGGGGTCGGTAGGTGGCGGGCGGGGGGCAGGGGGGCAGGGACGCTTCGACGGCTGCCCGACGGTCGGGGTACCGCCCGGACACACGCCACACGGTGGCTGTGAGGCGTGGGTCCGGGCGGCGGTGGGAACCCATCAGACGGTGGCCGGGACCTGATCGGGGCGCTGGCGGCCACGGCCCATGTCCACGGTCAGGGTGGGGGCGAGACGTTTCGCGGTCGCCATGGCCTCGTTGAAGGACATGAGGCTCGCCTCCCGGGCGCGGTCCTTCTCGTCCTGGCTGCCCATGGGCGGTTGGAAAACCGTGCTGCCGTCCTCCAGGTACCGGAACCCCCACCGGGTCACGTACCACCGGCCGGGGGCCTTCTCATCGGCCGTGACGTGCAGGGTGTAGAGGGGCGCCCACGGGTGGGTCGGGGGGAGGGCGCTGACGCTGTAGGTGGTGGGGCGCACGTGGGTCATAGGGGGCTCCAGTCAGGGGGATGGTGGGGCGGCCGTGCGAGTGGCCGCCCCGTGGGGCGATAGGGGGTCAGGCGGACGGGGGCGGGTTGTCGATGGCGTAGGTCGCCATCTGCACGCAGAACCCGCAGTCCTCCGAGGTCTTGTTGCGTAGACACAGGTCCGACGCGGCGTGCATGGCAGCGGCGTACTCTCTGATGCGGCGCTCCCGGGCAGCAGCCTGGGCGACCTCGCGGTCCTGCACGAGCTGAGCGAGCTGTGTCAGCAGCAAGGGCGCTTCGTCCCACGGCACCGTGGTGACAGGACCGCAGGGGTCTTTCGGGTTGTAGAACCGCACACCATCCGAAGTGCTCGCGAACGTGTGGGTGCCGGGGGAGGGCGCCGGGTTCTCGGGGAGGGGGATGATCGCGGCGCGGACGCCGTGCCGGGCCAGGTCCTCGGACGCCCACCGGATTGCGGTCTCGGAGGCCTTCGCGTCGATGGTGTAGGCGTCGCGGAGGGCCTGTACGGCTTCGGGGCTGGCGGTTTCAGACATGGGTGTGGCCCTTCTGGTGGTGGTGTGGGGTGGTGCCCGCACCGGGCGTTGAACCCGGGGTGCGGCCGGTTCCGGCGGGCGGCGGTTCCTAGCGGGCGCGGTGGATGAACCGGAACGTGTCGGTGTCGTCGCGGTTGTGCTCCCACCCGGTCTGGTCGGTGAGGTACATGACGCCGTCGTACTCGAAGGTGCGGGTGACGACGACGGTTTCCTCGCGGCCCTTGTAGTCGGTGAGGGCGACGATGTCGCCGGGCTTGATGTCGTAGATGGTGGGGGCGTTGGCGGTCATGTGTGGCCTTCCTGGTGAGTGGGGTGGGCCCGCCCGACAGGACGGGAAGGGCGGGCCCGGGGAGCGGGTTGAACCTCAACCCGTTCTGTATGTACAGAATACACCCTAATTCGTATGTACACAACTCCGGTTATTCGGGGGGCGCCTCCCCCACCTCCAACGCCCGCCCCAACACCGCACCCACCTGCGGCAACCGCCCATCCCGATACACCGCCCCGAACACAGCCGCAGCCCCCCGCGCCGGAGACACCACGACCTTCGGACCCCCCACCTCCAACTCCAACCCGGGCACCGTGACCACCTCACCCGTGGTCAGGACCACCCCGCCGAACTCCTTCATCTGCTCTTTCATCTTGTTCAGCGTCGACTTGCGGACGCTCCGCTCAATCTCGGTGGGCATGTTCTCCTCCACCCACCGCGTGAGCGCCTTCTCATCGGTCACGACCGCGTTCACCGGGGCCTTGTCCGCCCGCACGCTGCCGATCTTGTGCCAGTTCCCGTCCTCGTCCTGGAGGTGGACGTTCTTCGTTTCTCCCGGCGTCATGTCCAGGTTTGGGTCACCCGTGCCGGTCACCAGTCGGTGCTTGTACTCGTCCACCTGGTCCCGGACCCTCTTGACCAGGGTGTTGGAGAACAGCAAGAGCACCTGGAGTTCAGCAGGCCCGAGCGGGCCGGGGGCGTCGGTGCCCCCGGCCTGCCCGGCGTCATCACGCGGCGGCGTCACCAGCACCCGCCTTCTCGGCCTCCGCGAGCGCCTTGCCGCGCTGGGTGATCAGCAGCCCCAGCGCCGTCGTTCCGGTCGGGCCTTCCACGACCGCGCCCAGCAGACCGCGCGACCGGGCGTCAGCGTGAAGCTGGCGGAGCACATCCACGGTGACGTCATCCGCGAGTGCCCTCGTCGCGATCTCGGTACCGGCCGGGGACGCGACACCGTTACGCAGCCACGCCAGAACCTCCGCCGCGAACTCCTCCCCCGGGTGGTGGACCACAGCGCCGGTCAACGCGACCGCCCGCGACTTCGTGACGGTCATGGTGCCGTCGTGCATGTCCGCGACGAGGTCCATCTCGTACTCGATGCCCTCGCGCTGGTCGGGCTTCGTGCCGAGCTTGACGGGTTCCTTCTTGCCCCGGTCGTTGGTCTGGATCTCGTAGGCGACCTTGGAGCGCATCGCGACGACGACGTGCCCCGGGTAGTCGAGAAGGGCGTCAATCATCTGCCGTTCGAGGGGTCGGACCTCCTTCCACCCGGAGAACGAGTTGTTGCCCTTCGCGCGAGAGTCGGCCTGCTCCAACATGCCGTTGGCACCGCTCCAGAAGTGGGACATGGAGTCGATGAACACGGCCTTGTAGCCGATGTTCGCGGCCACCTGGAGGGCGTTGATCAGGGCTTGCGGGTGGAAGTCGGTGAGGTTGAGGGTGTCGAATCCGAATTCGTCGGCGTACTTGGACGCGGACCCGCGTTCGGTGTCGATGATGGCGGGGCGTTCCCCGTCCGCGAACGTGGTCGTGAGCTTGAGGCCGGTGTAGGTCTTGCCGGAGCCGGGCGGGCCGATGAGGGCGACGCGGGCGCGGGCGAGTTCCTTGGTGGCGGGGGCGAACTGCATGTTGTGGATCAACGGTGTTCCTGTTCCATGAGCGGGATGGGTGGTGGTGTGCGGGGCCGCCCCGGGAGCGGGGCCGGGGCGGCCGGGCCGGGTTAGTCCCGGTAGCAGGCGCGGGGGGTGTCGGGGTCCGCGAGGTGGTCGTCCCAGGCCTGGTCGGCCAAGTCCACCGTCCAGTGCGGGGCGTCCCAGATGTCCGCGCCGCACTCGGCGCAGGACGCCATGCCGAACCCGTCGACGGTGATGACCTGGGGGAGGTCGATCTCCTCGAAGGTGGGGAGGGTGGCGGCCGGGGCGGGGGCGAGGGTGGCGAGCATCTGAGGGGCCTTTCGGTGGTGGGATTCGGGGGCTTCCCTCCCCCGTTTCGTATGTACAGTTTACCACAGGTTTCGTACATACAGCACAGGCTGTGGCATGATTACGTACATACGAAAACCACCCCAGGAGGCCCACACCATGCCGATCGGCAAGACCTTCCCCCGCACCATCCGCTTCCCCTCCAAAGAGTTCATGGGCGCCCTCGACGCCGTATACGAACGCCAGGGGACCAACAGCAGCGCCCGCCTCATCGAGCACGCCATGGCCGACATCGAACGCGACGGAACCACCGAAGAAAAAGCCCTCGCCCGCGAACACCTCGCAGGACGCCCCGCCCGCGGCCCCAAGCCGAAGAACTCCACGCCGGCCTCCCTCTCCCCCGCTGAGGAACTGAAGCAGTGGGCGGACCGCCGCGATGAAGGCCTCATCACCGACGAGGAGTTCCAGGCCAAGAAGGTCAAGCTGCTCGGGCTGTGATTCACGGTTCCACCACGGTGCGCGACCGCCCGTCAGTACGCTCACCGCATGAACATGAACTCCTTCGCCCCCGAACAACACCCCCTGCGATTCATAGGGGCGGGCCTCGTCATCATCGGCGCCTTCGGCCTCCTCCTGGAGCTGTTCCCCCAGATGCGCGTACCCGAGGTCACTCTGCCTCTGGGCCTCGGCACCTTTGCCTTTGCGTGGTACTCGTGCAGGCTCCTCTCTCACAAGTGGGGCCGAGAGGCCAGGAAGAGGGCGGTGGAAGAGGCGCGAGCGTGGGCAGAAGAGGTCGGTACGCCATACGGCAACCAGACCGTCAACAACACGATCAACGGTTCCCCCGAGGGGCCGGTGGTGATGGGCCGCGACTTCGGAGACGTTCACCTGCACGACCCCAACGCGGACGGTGTCCCGGGCTCGCGGTCCCGCTGACCATCCGGGTCCGGTTTCGGATCATCGGGGTGGATCGCGAGAATCCGGGCTTCGGTGTCCTCGTGAACCCGGCGTGTGGGCGGTAGCCCGGCGTTCCTTCCGGCCCACAACGCTCGGACCGCGCGCCGGTCCACCCCGGAGCGGGCGGCGATGGTGCGGGACCCCCACCCGGCCGCGAGTAGGCGGCGCACGTGCGCGCGGGTTCGGGCGGCGTCCACCAGCTCGGGTCCCGGGACAGCGAGCCCGAGCACGGCCATGAGGTCCGGGTCAGCGGCAGGGCGCCGGTTCCGGCGGGTCACCGCGCACCGGCCGGGTACCAGGTGCCGTTGTGGTCCTGGTGGTACGTGCCTGGTGCGGTGGTACCGGCCGACAGGATCACGGCCAGGGCCGTACTGGTTTCGTGGTGCAGGTCCCGGGCGATGTCCCATGCCTCGGGGAGATCGTCGAACGCGTCCGAGTTCCAGCCAAGGAGTTCGGCCACGTCCTGGGGGACACTGCTGCTCCCGTAGGGGCGTTTCGCGTCCGGGTCGTGGTCGTCCTTGAGCTGGAGGAGGGTGACGTGCTCGGTCTTGAGAGTGAACGTCGCGGTCGGACACGAGGGGTTCACCGCGGCCTTCATGGTGGGCGGGGACAGGCGGTCCTCCAGGGCAGCCACCCGGTCGGCCAGCTCGCACAGGGTCGGCACCTCGTCCCCGGGTTCAATAAGGTCCTCCTCAGGGAGGGTGTCGCCGTGGGTGGCCTGGGCGAGGCTGCGCAGGCATCCCAGGCACGTCGCCTCGCGGATGAGCGGGGTAACGGTGACGTCGCGGGTGCCCTGGCCGCAAGGGGTGATGCCCTCCGGGGTGGCCACGTGTACGTCGGGCTCGCTCTCGACGGCGTCGCCGGGGAGCAGCGGCAGGGCGCGGATGCGGTCAGCCGGGGTTTCTAGCCGCGACCACTCGCCGTCTGCCGCGATCTCGGCAGCCCGCGCGCGCATGGACGGGACGGCGTCCTCCTTCTCCCGGGTGAGCTGATCGACCAGTTCGAGGAGGAGCAGCCGGTCCCGGGCCGCGAGGTTGAGCGGGGCGTCCGGGTTGGGGCCTTGTGACGCCCGCTCTCTGATCTCGGTGAGGAGCTGGGCGGCTGGGGTGGGGTGGGACATCGCGGGTTCCGTTCCGGTGTGCGGGGTGGTGTGGGCCGCCCCGGTGGTGGGGCGGCCCCGGGGCTACGCGGCGGCCTGGAGGTTCTTGGCGGCCTTCTCGCGGGCGCGGCGGGCACGGTCCCGCTCGGCCTGCTTGTCCGCGAGCGCGCGGGCACAGGGCGGGCACGGCTTCTCACCGGCCCGGTAGTGGCGGTGACCAGCGGCCGGGGTGCCGTGCTCGGGGGGCGGGATGTCGCGTCGAGCGGGCGCCCCCGGGGTGCGTTTGGCAGAGTTCACGCAGTCCCGGCAGTCAGCCCGGCGCCCCCATCCGCCGCTGCGGTGGTACTCGGTCAAGGGGAGGGTGCGGCGACACTTCCGGCAGGTTTTCGTGACGGCGGTCATCGGGTCCTTCCAAAGGGGGGTGGGGCCTGCCGTGGCCGGGCAGGCGGTCACGGCCACGGCAGGCGGAACGGGGGTCAGGTGCGGTCGGCGCGCTGCGCGGCCTGGTGGGCGTTGATCAGGTCGATCGCGTCGGGCTGCTCCCACCACGCGTCGATCGCGTCCTGGTGGTGGGCGACGAGCTTCTTGAGCCGGTCCATGGGGGCGTGCCTGATCGCGGCGGACAGCGCCTCGTCCTTGAACTTCGGCGGGTACTCGTCGGCGGCGTAGCCGAACCCCTCGGACTGGCACTTGCCGTCGAACTGGGCGAGTTCCACCCAGTCGTGCGGGGAGAGTTCGTGGTCGGCGGGGTCGAACGGCGGCGCCCAACCGGCGGCCGACAGCCCAGTGCGGATCTCGTCGGTGACCAACAGGGCGAGGTTGTTGCGCTGGTGGAACTGGCCCGTGGTGCAGGTGAGGAGGTCCCCCACCTCCTGGGCATCGGTCCCGGCCCCGGTGCGGATGCTGGCGTGACCGTCCTTGCCGAGCAGGATCATCGCGGCGTAGTCGTCGGGGCCGACGACCTTGACGTCGAACTCGGGGGTGGGGATGCTCATGCGGTGTCTCCGAGGGTGGTGAGTTGTGGTGGTACCGGTCGTGCCGCGAGGCACGGGAGTGGCCCGGCCGCCCCTGTGGGGGAGAGGGTCTTAGGCGGTCACGTAGCGGGTGGCCGTGTACTCCTCGGCACGCACGCGGTGGACGGTGACCGGGTCGCCTTGGAACCTGTCGCAGTCCTGGTATTCCGTGGCGGGTTCCTCATACGGGAGCGACCACAGGGTGTCGTCGGAGTCGCGGCGGATGATGACCTGGTGGAAGGTGGACCACCGGCTGTCACCGGTCTGCTCGTCGTGGATGGGTGTGTAGCCGCCGTGGGGGTCGCCGTAGTCCTTGAGCTCCCACAGGGCTTCGGCGGTGTCCAGCGGGATGGTGTGGGTCTTCTCAGTGGCGGACATGGTGTGGCCTTCCTGGTGGGTGTGAGGGGCCGACCGTGCGGGCGGGCGCGGGTCGGCCCGAAGGGGATCGTCAGTTGACGCGGAACCCGCCGTGCTCAGCGGCCTTCTCCAGGTACTCCACCCACCGGCCCCAGTACTCGCGCTCCGGCCCCACACTCGCGTCGAGCTGGGTGGGGGTGGCCGCGCGGGCGGCGTGGGCGGCGGCCTTGCACTCCTCGGGGGTGACGAGCCATCCGTCGTTGGTGGAGAACTTGAAGTCGGGAATGCCGGGGGTGTCGCCGGGGTGCTGGGACAGGTGGGTCTCCAGCCGGGTGGCGAAGTCGCGGGCGGCCTTGGCCTGCTCCTCGGTGAGCTTCGGAGTGTCGGCGTCGGGGTCTGGGGCCGCTTCGTCTCCGACCGTCCACACGTGTTCCCAGGTGGTGCCGTGCTCGTGCGCCTGTGGGAACCTCCCGGGTTCGGCGGGGTAGAGCATCCCGAGACGGTGCATGGCGTCCGCAAAGCGGGCCATACCGAAGATGTTCAGGCGGAAGTACGGGTCGCCGTGCTGGGAGGCGTCTTCCCAGGTCATGTCGTAGCCCACGGTGGGGGTGTCCTTTCGAGCGTGGGGGTGTGGGGGCCGACCCCCGAGCGGGTGGGGGTCGGCCCCGGGTGGGGTGGGGTGGGGTGGTCTAGAACGGGGGCGAGTCAGAGGTGGCACCGCCACCGAAACCGCCACCCCCGCCGCCGGTCGCCCACTGGTCCTGGGCCGGGGCTCCGCCCTGGTGGCCGCCGGACTGCTGCCCGTACCCGCCGCCCTGACGCTGCTGCTGGCCGCCGTTCTGGCGCTGGTTCCGGGTCACCGACGCGGTCGCGTTGCGCAGCGCCGGACCGATCTCCTCGACGTCGATCTCGAAGACGGTCCGCTTCTCACCCTCCTTGGTCTCGTAGGACCGCTGCTTAAGAGAGCCCTGAACGATGACCCGGTCGCCCTTGTGCAGGGACTCGGCAACGTTCTCCGCGTACTGCCGCCACACGGTGCCGGACAGGAACAGGGCCTCCTGGTCCTCCCACTCGCCCGACTGCTTGTTGAACCGGCGGGGGGTGGACGCGACGCGGAAGTTCGCGACGGCCGCACCGCTCGGGGTGAAGCGGAGTTCGGGGTCGTCGACGAGGTTGCCGACCAGGGTGATCTGGGTTTCGCCTGCCACAGGGGGAGCCTTCTCTTCTCGTGGGTGCCTGGTATCGCGTTCGCGCAGGTCACCCCCTGGCTTGGGGGAGGTTTCCTCCCCCTTGGGATACCCCAATATTACCATAATTGTGTGCATTTAGGGGATCTGAAGACATGAGTGTGCTCTGGGACTCTTCACAACCAGGGGGTCAGACCGTCTTGACCTGCGCCTCCCACTCCCCCGCGTGGCCCAGACGCACCCACACGGCCCCGACGTACAGCACCGGCACCTCGGCAGGGTCCGCCCACTGCCCGATCCGGAACCCGCGCCTGGCGGCCTCCGCGGGCTGCGACTCGATGTGGCCGTGACATCCGGTCGTCGCGGACCCGTGCACCAACAGCAAGTTCGCCGGGCTGTTCGCGTCCGCCCGCCTCGTGCCGCCCATGCCCCGCGCCCGCCTGTGCTGCAAGCTGTGATCCTCCGGGGACACCGGGCCGCCGCACCACGCGCACGCCCCACCATCCCGCTCCCACACCAGCGTGCGGGTGGCCCTGTCCGGGCCCGTCATCCTCCGCCGCCTCATCACGCCGCCTCCCGTCGCACCACTCGCGCAGCAGCCTCCGCCGCGCGCACCCTGTTGAACTCCCTCGCCGCAGCCAACGCCAACGGCGACAACTCACCCTGCTCACGGACCGCCCGGTAGTTCCGCACCAGATCTGCCCGGTCCATCCGAGCCACCTCCCGGGCCAACTCCGCATCCAGCTCCTCGGGCGACAGATCCAACCAACCGTCGTCCCAACCCGCCGGGGGCGCCCACCCCTTCCCGACGGACTCCCGGCGCACACGGTCGGCCAACCACCCCTCAGGACGCACCGACCACAGGCGGCCGTACACCTCACAGATCCGACCGTGCGTTTCAGCCGCGACCTCCGACTGACCTCCACGGGCCAGCCGAGTAGAAAGTTCCACAGACAGTCCTGCTTCCCGAGCCACCCGCGACGGCGACCAACCCAGAGCGGCCAGGCACCGCAACCTGTTCGTCGCACCGAACGCCCGGAACCTGCCCCGATCGGGGCGCGGACCGTGCGGGTCCACCTGGAGAATCGGGGTGGCGGTGTCGGCGTACACACGTCGGTCGGAGTTGTTGTAGGCGGTCGTGATCGAGGACAACGCCACCCCGGACGCCTGGGCGATCTGGGTCGAGGTCCAACCCAGCTCCCGCATGGTCCGGATGTGGGCGCGAACCCGGTCAGCGTCGCCGTACCGGTCCCACTGGCCGTAGGCCTTGAGCCGGGTGACGTTGTTCTGGTAGTCGCGCAGGGCCTGACCACAGGGTTCGCACCGGCATCCGTGGTACTTGTATCCGCTGTACTCGCCATGCGGGATCATGTCGGCGCCCATCAGCCCTCCGCCAGATCAACCGCGCGGCAGTAGTGACCGTGGAATCCCACCTCGACCGTCGTCGTCGGACCCGCCCGGTGCTTGCCCACGATCAGGTCCTGGAGCCCGGCCCGCGGTGTCTCGGGGTCGTACTCGTCCTCCCGGTACAGCAGGATCACCACGTCCGCGTCCTGTTCGACACTGCCGCTCTCGCGCAGGTCGGACACCATGGGGCGCTTGTCCGTGCGCTGCTCAGGGCCACGGTTCAGCTGGGCCGCGACGATGACACCAACCTCGAACTCCTTCGCGATCAACTTGAGCTCGCGGGAGATGTCGGAGACTTCCTGCTGCCGGTTGTCGGACCGGCCCGGGGCCTTCATCAGCTGGAGGTAGTCCACGACCACGAGCCGGGCCGGGGCCCCGGCGCGCTGCATTCCACGCAGGCGGGCGCGGATGTGCGCGGTGGTGGTGTTCGCGGAGTCGTCGATCTTCAGCGGGGCTTCGGCCATCCGCGACCGGGCGTCCGACATCCGCGCCCAGTCGTCTTCCGTCATCAGCCGCTCCTTCATGGTGTGAAGCGGTACCCGGGACTCCGCGCACAGCATCCGCATGGTCAGTTCCTTGCGGGACATCTCCAGGGAGAAGAACGCCACCGGCAGGTTGTGGCGGATCGCAGTGTGGCGGGCCGCGTCCAAACCCAGGGTGGTCTTGCCCATGCCGGGGCGGCCGGCCACCACGAACACCTCCCCCGGTTCGATGCCTGACGTGAGCGCGTCGAGGTCCTTGTACGGGAGTTCGACACGGTCACCCTCCTCCGGGGCGTTCTGGAGGTCGTCGATCACCTCCGGGAGGACGTCACCGAGGTCCACGAACCCGTCCACGTCCGTCCCCCGGGGGGCGGTGGCGGCCTGCATCTCCGCGTCGATCAGCCCGATCAGCTCATCCACGTCCCCGCGGCCCTCAAACGCGATCTGGGCGGCACGCCGGGCACCTTCCAGGGCGCGGCGTAGGCGGGCCTGCTGGATGATCAGGTTGGCGTAGTAGGTGGCGGACCCCGGGCTCATGGTGTTCGAGGACAACTCGATCAGCTTGACCGGGCCGCCGGTGGCGATGGACTGGCCGCGCCGCATCAGCTCGGCGTTCACGGACGCCTGCGAGATGGGGTCGCCGCTGTCGGCCAGGTGGCGGGCGGCGTCGTAGATCAGCTGGTGGGCGGGGCGGTAGAAATCCTGGGTGAGGAGACCGAGTTCCCCGACTGATTCCACCGCGTACTTGGAGATCAGGCACAGGCCGAGCACGATCTCCTCGGACGGCAGATCGTGGGGGTCGGTCTGGGCGGGGGCGGGTTCAAGGGCGGAGGTCATCGGCGGAGCTTCCTACGGTCGTCGCCGTCCAGGAGGACGACGGTGGCGTTGTCACGGATGCGGGAGGCGGTGCGTTCGTCGAGCAGCCCGGCGAGGTTGAGTTCGTTGGAGGTCAGCAGCACCGGTTTCTGGTCTTCGGAACGGTCGTTGACGATCCCGGCGAGGTGTCCGGCGTCCCACTCGCTGATGCGTTGGGCGCCGAGGTCGTCCAGGGCGAGGAGGTCGGCGTTGATCCACCGGCCGATCAGGTCCTCATCCAACGGCGGGGCGATGGCGCGTTGCATCGTGTACGCGGTCGCGGCCTCGAACCTGCCGCGCCAGTGGTGGGTGGTGATCAGGTAGCGGGCGAGCGCCCACAGGTGCCAGGACTTCCCGACACCGACCGGGCCGACGAGGATGAGGTTGCCGGGCTCCCCGGCCGCGTACTGGTCGCACCAGGCGGCCACCTGGGGGTGGAGGGTGCCGGGCTTGTCGAACACCCGGGGTTGGCGGGCGATGAACCGGGCGAGCCGGGCTTCGGCCTGGGTTCGCGCCCAGTGGTCGCGGGCCGCCTGGTCGTTCGCGTCATGGTCGTGCGGGGTCATCAGATGTTGACCTGTCCGTTCGTGTAGTCGTTCCGGCTCGGGGTGGCTTGTCGGGGTCCGCCCTTGAACCGAGAGTCACCGGCGGCGGGGGCGAGCTGTTCGGGTTCGTTGTCGTAGGAGCCCTTGCGCAGCCACACCGCCGGGTACTTCGTGTGCTTGCGGTCCTCGGGGTTCCACGTGGTCGCGTAGCGTTCGGCCGCGGCGATGATGTGTTCCGGGTCGACACCGGCAACGAGGGCCTGGTGCCAGGCCTTGCACGCGTCCTTACGGTCGGCCTTGCGGGGGTAGGCGGTGTAGAAGCGGACGAAGTCCGGGGTCTGTTCGGTGTAGTCGACCTTCTTCTTCACCGAGGGCTTCGCCTTCGAGTCACCGTCGTCGCTGGAGTCCCTGCTCGGGTCCTCTCCGTCAGGAGAGGGAAGGTAGTTACTACTTCTCTTCTCTTCTCTTCTCTTAGGGGGCGTGACACCGTGACCGTCACGCGTGACATCTGGCGTGACATCCGGGGTGGGAACCGGGGTGTCCTCTGCCCCGCCCGGCACCAACTTCAGCTGCCCCGGCGCGACCTCCCCCGACTCCTCGACGGCCTTCCTCTCGGCCGCTTCCCGCTCCCGCTGGCGGCGCTTGCGCTCCCTCGCCTGCGCCTTCTTCCGCTCCTTCTCCGCTTCGTCCGGGGCGCTGTTCCAACGCTCCCAACTGCGGATTTGCCAACCACCCTCCGCTTCCACCCACAGCTCCCAGTGCAGGAGCGCGGCCACTGACTGCGGGACCCCGTCCGGGTGCAACCCGACCGCGATCACGGGCAGGTCGTAGTCCGGGATGAACCCGTGGGAGTTGGTGCGCTTGGCGTAGACCAGGGCGCGGATGAAGAGGAGTTCAGCAGCGATCCCCGCGCGGCGAATACCTTCGTCGCTGACGTAATTCACGTCGAGCGGGACGAACAGGCCGGGGTGTTTCACGGTCTTCCTTAGGTGCCTGGTGACGGTCACAAAACGGGTCACGCGTGACGTCACGCGTGACAGGGGCCGGTCACGGGGACAGTTCGCGGTGGCGTCGGGTCCGCAACACGGGCCGGGTCGCGGAAGGGCGACTGAGCTGCGCGTTGTCGATAACCTCGTCCACCCGGCGGTGGAGGTCTGCGCGCAGCAACTCCAGGTACTCGACCGTGGTGTTCGGGTCGGGGGCGAGGTCGGCGGCGGCCTCGGCGCGTTCGGCCAGGGCGGTGTCGTGCATCTGCTGGGCGATGTGGTGTCGGTCCATCGGGGTCACGGGGGTCTCCTCGGGGCTGGGTCACGTGGGACGGTCACGCGTGACATCGGTCGGTCAGGTGAGGGTGAGGTCCAGTTCGGCTACGAACCGGCGTCCCGAGGGGCGAACGAGTTCGCGGCCGGTCAGCTCAACTCCAACGGTGTCCGCCATCAGGGACCGGGCGCGGTCGAGGTAGGCGCGGGCGTTGGCCTGGTTCTCGGAGTACATGCGCAGCGTCACCCGGTCTTGGACCCGCTGTGCCTTGCAGTTGCACACCTGATCACGGATCAGCTGGGCGAGGTGCTGGGTGAACTCGGGGCGGGTGTCGGGCCGGTACTCGGGGTCGGCCTTGATCTGCCGTGCGCGGTTGATCCCCCTGCGGGTGAGGACGAGGTGGCCGTCCTCGTCTGGTGTGGCGAGGCCGCGGTGGCGGATGGTTTGTTTGGGGCCGGACATGGCGATGATGCGGGCGGGTTGTCCGGCGTCGTGTAGGGCGAGTGCTTGGACGAGTGCGTCCTGCATGTTCTGTGCGTACATCTGGGTCTCCTGTGGGGGTTGGGGGCGGGTGGGGTGGGCCCTGGAGGCCGACCCCACCCATGGGTTTGGTCGGGTTAGTCGTCGTTGTCGCAGCCGGGGCAGGAGTCCGTAAGGAAGTAGTCGTGCGGGCAGCGGGTGTTCTGCGCCAGCTCCCGGCCGGGGCCGCAGATGTAGTAGGCGGGGTAGGCGCGGACGTGCGCCACGGTCGGCACCGTGGCGGGGTGCGGGTAGGGGTCGCGGCCCCAGTCGAAGTCGATCCTGGACAGCCGCCCAGCAGCCTTGTGGTCGGTGGGAAGCAGTTCCCGACCGCGTGGGGTCAGGTACACCCCGGCCGGGGTGCGGCGGGCCAACCCGGCGCCGATCAGGGGGTTCACGGCGAGGTCGTGCAGGCGGCCGTCCGGGGCGGCGTCGAGCAGCCGAACCCGGTGGGCGGGGGCCCCGGGGTAGTCGGGGTGGTCCGCCCAGATCTGGGCGATCTCGTGGGCCTGCTCGCACGCCTCCGCGCGCACCCACTCGTCGTATCCGTCCCGGCCGCACCCGTAGCAGTGCGGGTCACCGTCGTGCATGGCGGTCAGGGAGCGGAGGGCGGTGACGGCGGCGGTCGGGATGGTGTCGGTGTTCTCGTCCAGGCGGGCGGTGATGAAGTCGGTGTAGCGGGACACGGGGGCGTCCTCTCGGGGTTGTAGGTTGAGGGGTGGCGGGACCGGTCTCATTGAGGGTGAGACCGGCCCCGCCGTTGTGTGTCAGGTTCAGGCGGTCGCGCGGGCGGCGTCCAGCTGGGCACGAGCCCTGCTCACGCCCACCCCGAGCGGCGACCGGTAGAACACGGGGCGGCCGTGCTCCTCGTACTCCTCCGCGAGTTCCTTCGCGACCAGGGCCCGGAGGCTGTCCAGCTGGCCGTGAAGGCGGCCGGTGTTGGTCACAGACATCAGGGCCTCCGCAGCGTCGTCGTCCAGGCTCGCGGCGATTCGGTGCGTCTTCGAGAAGGTGCGCGAAGCGGCGATGTACTCAGCCACCAGCGACGCGTAAGCGCCGAGCTCGACGTTCTCCGCGCGGGCCTCCAGGTCGTCAGCGAACCGGGCGAACCCCTCCGCCGTGGCGGGGTAGGCGACGCCGTCGAGGTAGGGGCCGGTCTCGTTGAAGTCCACGACTCCGGCCGGGGTCTCGAACCCGACGACCGCCGGGGTGACCGAGGCGGGGATGGGGTGGTTGTACATCTCGCTCACGGCGCTGCCCGTGAGCACTCCCCGAGGACCGTCCTCCACCTCTTCGCAGTCGTCGCAGTCCCCACGGGGCTGCTGGGCGTCCGGGTGGGCGAGGCACAGAGGGCGCAGCTGGTAGTCGCACTGGCTTCCCTCGCGGTAGGTGACGAGGAGTTCCTGACCCTCGTCCCGGGTGTCGACGTCCTCGACGCACAGGCCGTCCTCGAACACCCCGAACGGGCCGGGCACGAGTGCAGCGGCACGGTCGGCATGGGTCTCGGGGCGGTCCGTGGCCACAGCCTTCTCCTGCTGCGCCCTGTTGTCCTTGTCCGCCTGGTGCCGCTGCTCGTTCGCGTCGTGCTCCCGGCGCTCCATCTCGTTTTCAGCGATCTCGATGGCCTGGTCGGTCAGCGCCCACTGCCCGGTGTCGGTGGCGGTGACCAGGTCGCGGCGGATGATGGCTTCCCGGGTGGAGGCGTGGAGGGTGCGGGCCAGGGTGGGGACCGTGGCGAAGGAGTAGGGGTGGGCGGCGCGCTTCACGGCGGCGACGAGCTCGTTGAGGGCCTTCTCGGGGAGCTTGTTCATGGGGGTGTCCTTTCGGGTTTCGGTGGGGCGGTGCGCCCTGGCCGATGACTCAAGCCTATGCCAAAGTGACTTTGGCACGCAACCTTTTGGCCAAAGCGCTTTTGGCCTAAGATGAAATCGCACCACCCCGGTAAGCTCACCCCCATGACGACGGAGAACCCCTTGATCCAGCAGGTCATCGACGCCCACCGAGGCGTAGACGAAGCCAAGAAGGAAGCCGCCCGGATCATCCACGAGGCCAAGCTGGCCCGCGCGCGAGCCATCCGGGCCGCCCGCGAACAAGAAGTCGAACAGCTGAAGCTCGCTGACGCCCTCGGCACCAACCGCGAAAACCTGCGCCTGTGGGAGAAGGTCCTCGACAAGAAGTGACCTCACGCCGCGGCCGCCTCGGGTACCGCCCGCGCCAACCCCTGTACCGGCCCGTCGCCGTCCACCACACCCAGCCGCCACCGCGCCAGAATCCGCAGCACCTGACGCGGCGTCGTCCCACACCGGGCAGCGGTCACCCGGTGGGATGCACCCGTGGCCAACACCATCCGCACGTCCTCCTCCACCAGCTCCCACTCGGTCGGCCACTCGTCCAGGACGCCGGCCTCCCGGAAGCGGCGGTGGCACGGGCGGACCAGACCTCGGCCGGTCAGCTCACCGAGGCGCCCGCAGCACGCGCACTCCCCGTACCGGCTCACGCCGCAACCCCCAACACCGGCTGCGCCTGGTCGTCGCCATCCCGGTACGTGCCGCACCCGCACCCGGGCCGAAGGCACGTACCGGGCAGGTGCTCTAGGACGTCGTGGCCGCACCGGCACCGCCACGGCGCGGCGAACACCAGACGCAACTGACCGAGCTTCGGGACCTTCGGGGCGGGCCGCATGTCGGGGCCGGACACGTGCTGGTGGGAGTCGTCCGCGAGAAGCCCGGCGTCCACCACCCCATCGACGGCCGCCTTCGCCATCGGCCAGTAGTTCGGGGGGTCCCAGCGCGCGTAGTTCTTCGGAGGGTGGATGTACGCGATCACCCACGCACGTTCCAACCGGGGCATCCCGGACCGGAGCGCGGCGTACTGGGCAGCGGTGCGCACCTGCTTGGTCTGCCGGGCGCGCTCCATACGGTGCGGCCGGTGGTTGCTGTTCATCATTGGCAACCCTGGCTCCAAGGCGATCTCCCACGTGCTCACGCAGCCACCCCCTCTGACTGGATGGGGGCGGCCCTACCAACCCACTGGGAGCACGCGGACCCCTTCACCGTGGGGCGCGGCGACCGAACAAACCCCGCGTGCTCGATGACGCCCTGGGCGCGCTTCGCGGAGAACAACGCCCCCCACTGCGACGCTGGCCGGTCGGGCTCCTCGATCCCGCACTCCTGGACGAGGTCGTAGGCGGTGAACGGGCGGCCGGTCGACGCGAGGTAGTCCACAGCGCGGGAGGCGCGCGACCACCAGTCATCGGAGGTCGCACGCAGCGTGGAAGCCATCCCCGCATTGACGGGGTCGATCCGGTCAGCGAGCTGTTCGCGGTCAGACACCGGACACCTCCAAGGCAGCGTTCGGGCAAGTGGACAGGTGCGTTTCAGCGACCGCCACGTGATGCTCCGCGAGGGCCAACAGGCGGGGGTTGCCGCAAAGCTCGTACACGGCGAGGAGGGAGTCCGCGGCCTCGTACCGCTGGCGGGGGCTCATGTGCCCAACCCGGCGAGGTTGACCTCGGCACGGGCGGTCGCCTGGATCGTGCGACCGACGTCGATGCGGGTGTGCAACGCGCGGATGTGCGCCTTCTGCATGTTGACCAGGGCGGCGGCCTTGCCCCACGTGCGGAACAGGTCATCGCATTCCACGGTGGCGGCGGCCTTGCGTGCATCCACGGAACCGGAGGCGTCCTTGAAGGCGTGCGCGTGCGCGAGCTTGTAGTCCGCTTCGGCGTCAACGGCCACGGCTTCGTACCGGCCGAGGTCGGTGACGGCCTGGTCGAGTTCGCGGGAGAGGTCTGCGAGGTGGAGGACACGGCGGGTGTTCTCTGGGGTTGTCACTGGGGTGCCCTTCGGGAGCGGGGAGAAGGGGAAGAAGGTGGCCGGACCCCTCGCGAAGGGCCCGGCCCGGGGGTTCTACTGGACGACGGTCGGGACCTGCTCGCCGTCCTTGGTCCGCAGGAGACGCATCGGCTTCGACTCCGCGTGCGCGTTCCACGCCTTCACGGTCAGCCGGTACGCCTGGTCACGACCCGTGGTTCCCAGGAACCCCTTACGGTCCGCGATGAACCGGTTCCGCAGGTGCAGACGCGAATCCGTCGCCTCAAGCCCGGCCCCGGTCCTCAGCCCCTCCAACCAGCCGTCGATCCGGTCCGCGTACTGGGTGCGGGAGGCCTGCGCGAGGACCGCCAGGTGCGGAGCGGGCAACACCCGCGAAGTCCTGCGGGTCTCGTTGACCTGCTTCGCCCACTGGGTCAGCTCGTCCTCCCAGTTCTTGAACACGCCCAGGAGAGCGTCGTTATCGCCCTTGCCGATGATGTAGCTGCTCTTCCCGTCCTGGAACGTGCCGTCGACAACGCCGAGGAACCTGCACGCGGCAGCCGCGAGGAGCCCGTAGGGGGTGGACTGGATGAGGTGTCCGGCCTGGCGGCGGCGGCCGACATCGAGCACGGTGAAGGTGTCCCGGTCCATGCCGACGAAAACGAACATGGTCGTGGGGACGTCGGCCAGGGTGACCGCGAGGAGGCGGTGCTGACCGTCGAGGATGAGTCCTTCGTTGTCGAACGCGATGCCCTGGTGGGTGAGCTTCCAGCGGCCCTCGCGCATGGTGTCGGCGTACTGCTGGGCAGCGGGCAGGGACAGGTTCCGGTTGCCCTTGTTGCGGTCGCGGAGCCACGCGCGGGCGGTGTCGGGGGTGATGGTGAAGGGGCCGGAGGCGGTGGGCAGAGCAGTCATGGGGGTTCTCGATTCAGGGAAGGGTGTGGCGGTTGGGTTACTTGGCGGCCTGGCGGGCCTTGTCCGCTGCCGAACTCGACTCGCGGATGGCGTCGTGGTGGGTGGCGATCTCGTCCAGGACGACCACGGCGAACACGTCCCCGGCGTTGGCCTCCGCTCGGGCCCGCTTCTCCAGACGGCGTAGGAACCGGGCGTGGAGCGCGATCTGGTCGGACAGGGTGGAGAACATGAGGGTGCGGAAAAGCTTGTAGGTGCGGTGGGCGGTGTAGGCGATGCCGAGGACGATGACGGCTAGTGCGGTGAGGGCGGCGGTGGTCACAGGGAGGCTCCTAGAGGAAGGGGGAAGCGAGGGCGCCGACGATGAAGCGGGGCTCCACGGGGACGTCGGTCTCACAGACGTGGTCGGGGATGTGGTCGATCAGCCCTGCCAGCACAGTTGGAGCGATCGTGTCCGGGCCACCGCAGCGGCGGCAGTACGGGGCATCCCCGCCGGTGACGGCCTGGACGCTGTCGATCACGGGCACGGAGTTCGGGTCGATGACGCGCACGTCCGGGGGTCGTGGGTGGCTACGCGGCATCGGGCAGCTCCTCGACCGGGTCCGGTTCGATGCACGCGGCCCGGTAGGCGGGGAGCCAGATGGGTCGAATCGCTTCCAGGGCGGAGACGGAGAGCGGGGGCCCGTCTCCCCACACCCGGCGGGCGGCTTCCAGGGCGACGGGATCAAGCGGCATCGGGCACCACTCCTAGGGACTTTCGGTCCTCCGTTTCGGGGTGACCGCAGTAGGGGCAGGCGATCTCGGAGACCTTAAGTGCCCCGTCGGGGAGACCGAAAAGGTCCAGAAGGTCCTGGTAGGTGTCTGCGGAGATGTTGGTGCGGTCGTGTTCCAGGTCGTACACCTGGCCGATGCTGAGGCCGAGGGCGTTGCCGAGGAGGCGGGCAGAGGGGTAGCCGTGCTGGATACGGGTGCGGCGCAGGGCGGAGCCACTGATGGGGAACCGTGTGGTCATGCCCCTAATTTACCGCAATTGTGTGCATTTTGGGAATCCGGGCGCGGGGCTTCGGCATGTGTCTGGGGTCTCACAAGTCACGGTTTCGGCGCCCCCATAGAGGGTTTCAACCCCCAAGGCAACCCCAAATTTCCCCCAATTGTGAGCAGCCAAGGTAGGCTGACCACACCCCACCCTGGAGACACCATGAACGTAAACGACGCCATTGACCAGGACAGACGAGCCAGAGGCTGGACCTGGACCCACCTCTGGCAGATCGTCGGCATCAGCGAAAGCAGCGGCACCAACCTCCGCTACGCCCGCACCACCCCACGCCCCGAACACGTCTCAAAACTCGAAGACGCCCTCGGATGGGACCGCGGCACCTACTGGAAACTACGCAGGGCCACAACCCCGGAGCCCCCGCATCCGTCCTCCACCGAAGAGACGGACACACCCACCACCCCCGCCGACAAACTCGCCGCCCAGATCGACGCAGGACTAGCCGAACTCGGCCTCGGCGTCACCGCGTTCGCAACGAAGGCCGGACTCAGCCGCCGCACCTTCTACAACCTGCGAAGCGGAGAAGGGGGGCACCGCGAAGGGTCGCTCGAACGCCTGGAGACGACCCTCGGATGGGACCCCGGCACCTACCAGGCCATCCTCGACGGCAAAACCGAAGGCCCGGTCCCGATCCCCGTCCCGTCCGTGGACCAGCAGCTCCGCATGGTCGGGTCGATGACCACCGTGGACGGAACCCTCACCTGGGTGGAACACCCGGATGGGCGCAGGGACTACACACTGGTGGGAGACGGGGAACGGTACGGCCTCTCCATCACCCGGTCCTCGCTCTCACCCGAACAGGCAGTCGAGGACCTTCGCCTAGGCCAGGACCTCACCGAGAAGCTTCGCCGGATGTCGGAGAGAACCTGAGTCAATGTAAACCAACACTGTTGGACACACGTCCTAACATGTGACGAGTCACCGTGCGTGATAACCAACCGGCGGATACACCCCAAAATTGGGGCTACCCATCCCAGGTCGGACCCGATACGGTGACTCTCCCCCGCATACACCTGACCCTGGGACGGTGACAGTCAGTGATGGAAGAACCGGGAGACCCCGGCCCGCAAGTGCGTGTCATGACGAGCACACGGCTCCACTCCCCCTACCTCGTACTGAGCGAAGGACTGCCGTGGACCGTGATCGTCGCCCGCGAAGGCGCCCGGTACCACGAGCTGGCCGCCCTGTTCACGGGCGAACTCGATGCGGACGTCCTCCGCGCCTGGGTCACCCCATGGGGTTTCCCTTGGGACGCGAACCCGTGGGACCACCTCGACCCGAACACCCCGTGCAGGGCCGAGGACATCCCGGAGAGCCTGCGCCTCCCCACCGAGCTTGAGGACCGAATCCTCGCCTGTGTGTAGGCGAACATCGACGTGAAGGCCGGGCGGCCGTCCCCGCCCGGCCTTCGTCATGACGATCACGCTCCGTAAACCCAGTCAAGCCAGGGTTCCCGTTCAACGACCCTCCAGCGAACTCGCAGGACTGTCATCACCATGTCATCACGCGCGTCGGAAACCGCCGGAACTAAGAGGGGCCAACCAGAACTCTGGTTGGCCCCTCTCCGCATCAAAGGACGCGCGTTCCTACAGGTACTGGCCGGTGTTGGCGACGGTGTCGATGGACCGACCGGAGTCGGCCCCCTTCTTCCCGGTCACGAGAGTCCGGATGTAGACGATGCGCTCGCCCTTCTTGCCCGAGATCCGCGCCCAGTCGTCCGGGTTGGTGGTGTTGGGCAGGTCCTCGTTCTCGCTGAACTCGTCGACGCAGGCCTGGAGCAGGTGGGAGACGCGCAGGCCCTTGGACTGCTGGTCGATGAAGTCCTTGATGGCCATCTTCTTGGCCCGCGAGACGATGTTCTCGATCATCGCGCCGGAGTTGAAGTCCTTGAAGTACAGGACCTCCTTGTCACCGTTGGCGTAGGTGACCTCCAGGAAGCGGTTCTCCTCGCCCTCGGTGTACATCCGCTCCACGACCCGCTGGATCATGGCGTCCACCGTCGCCCTGGCCGACCCGCCGTGTTCGACCAGGTCGTCCTCGTGCAGCGGCAGGTCCTCGGTGACGTACTTGCCGAAGATGTCCCGCGCGCCCTCGGCGTCGGGCCGCTCGACCTTGATCTTGACGTCCAGGCGGCCCGGCCGCAGGATCGCCGGGTCGATCATGTCCTCACGGTTGGAGGCGCCGATCACGATGACGTTCTCCAGCCCCTCCACGCCGTCGATCTCGCTGAGCATCTGCGGGACGATCGTGTTCTCCACGTCGGAGGAGACACCGGAGCCGCGGACGCGGAAGATCGAGTCCATCTCGTCGAAGAACACGATGACGGGAGTTCCCTCGGAGGCCTTCTCCCGAGCGCGCTGGAAGACCAGGCGGATGTGCCGCTCGGTCTCACCCACGTACTTGTTGAGCAGTTCCGGGCCCTTGATGTTGAGGAAGAAGCTCTTGCCGACGTCCTTGCCGGTGCGCTCCGCGACCCGCTTGGCCAGCGAGTTGGCGACCGCCTTGGCGATCAGCGTCTTGCCGCAGCCGGGCGGGCCGTAGAGCAGCACGCCCTTGGGCGGGGTGAGCTGGTGCTCGCGGAAGAGGTCCTTGTGGAGGAAGGGCAGCTCGACCGCGTCGCGGATCATCTCGATCTGCCCGGTCAGGCCGCCGATGTCGGTGTAGGAGATGTCGGGGACCTCCTCGAGGATGAGCTCCTCCACCTCCGACTTGGGGATCCGCTCGTACACGTACCCGGAACGGGGCTCCAGCAGGAGGGAGTCGCCCGGCCGGATCGGCTCGTCCCGCAGCGGCTCCGCCAGGCGGACGATCTTCTCGTCGTCGTGGTGCGAGATGACCAGCGCGCGCTCGCCGTCCTCAAGGAGCTCCTTGAGCATGACGACCTCGCCGACGGTCTCGAACGACTCCACCTCGACGACGTTGAACGCCTCGTTGAGCATGACCTCCTGGCCCGGACGCAGGTGGTCCAGGTCCACGGAGGGACTGACGTTGACCCGCATCTTGCGGCCGTTGGTGAAGATCTCGACGGTGTCGTCCTCGCGAGAGCCGAGGTAGACGCCGAAGCCCGAGGGCGGCTGAGAGAGCCGGTCGACCTCCTCCTTGAGCGCGACGATCTGTTCGCGCGCCTCCTTCAACGTGGAGACGAGCCGTTCGTTCTGCCCGTTGGCGCCCGCGAGGCTGGCCTGGGCCTCCCGCAGCCGCTCCTCGAGCAGACGCACATGTCGGGGTGAGTCGGCGAGTTTGCGCCGGACCACGCTGAGTTCCTTCTCCATGTAGGCCACCTGGGCCGTGAGCTCAGCGACTTCACGGTCCCGATCGCCCTGACGCTCGTCCTCGCGTTCGGCCACGTCCGCCACCTCCCTGTAGGAACTACTCGGGAACCTACCTACCCATGCCCATTTCCTAACCTGTAACCCCGCACGAGTGTCGTGCACCTCATTATGGGATCTTGCGTAAGACCAGGTCACGGTGGTAGCGAAGGGCCCGACGTAATGAGAAAGTAACCTCCGTGGCGGGGCTGGGGCAAGCACCTTCCCGACAGCGCGACACCCGCGTGCCGCCGGGCGCGGCCCTTTCCGGTCGCCCTCGAACACGCGGAAGGGGCCCGTCCGGATCGTCTCCGGAGGGCCCCTTCACGGTCGGGCGCGCGCGGGTGCTACTCGCCGCCCTCGGTCACCTTCGCGGGCTCGGTGTCGGCCGTCGCGGCGGACGCGGGAGCCGCCGCCTTCGCACCGGCGTCGGCCGCCGCCTTGGCGGCCTCGTAGTCCTTGCCGTAGGCGCCCTTGGCCGGGCGGCGACGGCGCTCGGGGGCCTCCACACCGTCGGCCAGTCGCCGCGCGACCACGAGGAAGCCCGTGTGGCCGATCATCCGGTGGTCCGGACGCACCGCCAGGCCCTCGACGTGCCAGGTGCGCAGCATGGTCTCCCAGGAGCGCGGCTCGTAGAAGCGGTCGTCCCCGCGCAGCTCCTCCACCACGCGCGAGAGCTGGGTGGTCGTGGCCACGTAGCAGCACACCAGCCCGCCGGGGATCAGCGCCCCGGCGACCGCGTCCAGGCACTCCCAGGGGGCGAGCATGTCGAGGAAGACCCGGTCCACGTCGGTCTCGTCGAGCTCCTCGACCAGGTCGCCCACGGTGAGCTTCCAGGCCGGGTGCGGACCCCCGTAGAAGTTCTCGACGTTCTTGCGGGCGATCTTCGCGAAGTCCTCGCGGCGCTCGTAGGAGTGGACCATGCCCTGCTCCCCGACCGCGCGCAGCAGCCAGTTGGACATGGCGCCGGAACCGGCGCCGGCCTCCACCACCCGGGCACCCGGGAAGATGTCGGCCTCGACCATGACCTGGGCCGCGTCCTTGGGGTACACGATGGTCGCGCCGCGCTTCATGGAGAGCGTGTAGTCGATGAGCAGGGGGCGCAGCGCCACGTAGGCCGTGCCGGTGTTGGAGCGCACCACGCTGCCGTCGGGCTCACCGATGAGGTCGTCGTGCTCGACCTTGCCCTTGTGCGAGTGGAAGGTCCCGCCCTCGCGCAGTGTGATGGTGTGCATGCGACCCTTCGGGTCGGTCAACTGCACGGTGTCGCCGTCGGTGAAGGGGCCGCGGCGGCCATGGATACCGGTCAACGTCGCTCTCGTCTTCCCACGTCGCGTTTGGTCAGGGCAGTCGCCCAGCGTATCGGCCTCCGGGCACCGCGACGAACCGTCGGGCCCGCCGGACGGGACCGGGCGGGCGTGCGAAAGGCCCGCCCGTTGGGCAGTATCAGGCGTGTGGACCAGCACCACGCCCATCCGGAACACGAGGACCTCGGGAGACACGACCCATGTCACAGCAGACCACGGGCCTGGGAATCGACATCGGTGGCAGCGGGATCAAGGGCGCACCGGTCGACCTGGGCTCGGGTGAGTTCCTGCGGGACCGCCTGAAGATCCACACCCCCGACCCGGCGAAACCGGCCGCCGTCGCCGAGATCGTGGCCGAGATCGCCGCGCACTTCCCCGAGACCGAGGGCCTCCCCCTGGGCGTCACCTTCCCCGGGGTGGTCCAGGGCGGGATCGTGCGCACCTCCGCGAACCTGGACAAGAGCTGGGTGGACACCGACGCCAGCGCCCTGTTCTCCGAGGCCGCGGGCCGACCGGTGCGGGTGCTCAACGACGCCGACGCCGCCGCCCTGGCGGAGAACCGCTACGGCGCGGCCCGGAACGTGGACGGCACCGTCCTGCTCACCACCCTGGGCACGGGGATCGGCACCGCACTGGTCGTGGACGGCCGACTGGTCCCCAACACCGAGTTCGGCCACCTGGAGATCGACGGCCACGACGCCGAGTCGCGCGCCTCCTCGGGCGCCAAGGAACGCGAGGGTCTCTCCTACCACGACTGGGCCAGGCACCGGCTCCAGCGCTACTACCGCACCATCGAGGACCTGGTGTGGCCGGACCTGATCGTGGTCGGCGGCGGAGTGAGCCGCAAGGCCGACAAGTTCCTCCACCACCTGCACATCCGCACGCCGATCGTGCCCGCCGAGCTGCGCAACACGGCCGGGATCGTCGGCGCGGCCCTGTCCGCCGCGGAGGTCTAGGGGTCCTCCGCGGCGGACCGTCGGGGGGTGAGGGGCCCCGGTCCCGGGGCAGGGCCGGGGCCCCTCGGGGGTGGACACCGCGACCCTCGTCGGGACCACCGGTCAGAAGGAGTGACCGGCGGGGGCGGTACCGCTTCGGGTGCCGAACGGGTCTGGGGCCCGCGCAGAGGGAGACTGGGGCGCGGGCACACCCCAGACACCGTTCCGACACCCGGGACCGTGCGCGCGCACAGCCCGCTCTGGGGTCCGGACGAGGCCGCGGCCGCACCCGGACGCGTCCGTCAGCCGCCCTCCGCCGAGGTGGTCAGGGCGCCGACGATCCTGCGTGCCGCGTCGGAGGTGCGGTCGACCGGGGTGAGCGGGACCCCGTGCAGCCCCGAGGGGAGTCCGTCCTGGCGGGGCCAGCGCATCCACCACCAGAGGTCGCCCCGGTGGGGGCGCAGGAGGGCACGCTGCGGGCGGGCGGCCGGGCCGGCGTCCACCACGCCGGACACCCCGTCCTCACGCGCCTCGACCCCGCGCGCACGGAGCTCGGCGGCCATGCCCCGCAGAGCGAGAGTGGCCAGGTCCACCCGGCACACGGCCTCGGCGGGGGCCTGGGCGCCGAACACGCCCATGGGCGGGGTGCCACGATGCTCGCGTCCACTCCCGGCCAGGCTCGGACTCCCCGCCGGTGGTGTCTCAACGGTCACGCGGCCTCCCTGCCTTCCTCACGGGCCCGGCGCGACACGTCGTACGCCGGACCAACGACCACACCAACTCTGCACCACCCTGAGCAGGGACGGGCACCCGTATGCGGATCACGCATCACACTTTCTTTTTCACACATAGCCACCAAGCGCTCACGGAATCCCTAACCTAAGCTGCATGCCCCAACGAGACGGTGAACTGCCCCAGGACCTGTGGACCCGCCCGCGGATGGCCGCAGCCCTGGCCACCTGCGACATGCCGACGGTCATCGAGGGCGTGCGCTCGGCCCGCGGGTGGTCCCAGGGGGAGCTGGCCCAGGCGCTGACCTATTCACAGAGCTGGGTCTCCCGGGTCGTCAACGGGCAGCAGTCCCTCACCGTCAGCCAGGTCCACGACCTCGCCCGGCGGTTGGGCATCCCGCTCCACCTGCTGCGGTTCGGCGGCGCGGGGAGTACGGAGGGCCCGGGCGCGGAGCGGGGGTCCGGCGTGCTGGACGGCACGCGGGAACCGGACGACGTGGGAACGCGGGGGCTGGGCCGGGGCGCGCGTGAGGAGCCCGCCGGTGCGGGTCGCAACCCCTCCAGACGCCGGGACCCCGGGCGGAGCGTCACCACCGGCCCCTCCGCCCTCGCGGGCGTGCGCCCCGCGGACGGGTACGAGGGATACCACGGCATCAACGAGACCACCGCCCCCGCGCTGCGCTCCATCACCGGCGGCCAGCGCCGCATGGACGCCACCTCCCCGGCGCGCCACCTGCTGCCCGGGGCCGTCGCGCACGTGCACCTGGCCGAACAGATGCTCGGGAACGCGCGCGGGACCACCTTCCACACGGAGCTCAGCGCGGCCGCGAGCGAGGCCTCCGGCTTCGCCGCGTGGCTCAGCGCCGACCTCGGGGACATGGGGTCAGCGCGCATGCACTACCGGACCGCCGTGGTCCGGGCGCGCCAGGCCGGGATGCGCCTCCTGGACGTCTACATGCTCGGCTCCCTGGCCGCCTTCGAGATCGACGTCGCGGAGGACCCCGAACTGGGCCTCGGGCTGGTCCAGGAAGCCGAGCACGTGCTCGGCCCCGCCGCCCACCCCACCGCGCGCGCCTGGCTCGCCTGTATCGGCGCGCTCGCCCACGCCGGACTGGGCGACCGCGTCTCCGCCGCCCGCTCCATCCGGCGCGCCGAGCGCGAGGTGGACAGCCCGGACAACGCCCAGCCGCCCTGGCCGTGGGTGTTCGCCTTCGACCAGGCCAAGGTCGCCGGATACCGCGCCCTGGTGGGGGTCCGGCTGCGCAGCCCGCACGACGCCCGGGCCGCCTTCGCGGAGGCCGTCGCCCCGGCCCCGCGCAACGTCAAGCAGTCGGCGCTGCTCAAGGTGGAGCTGGCCTCCGCCCACGCGGAGGCCGGTGACGTGGACGAGGCCTTCCGGCTCGCCCAGGAGGCCCTGACCACCGGCGTGCGCTTCGACTCCGAGCGCGTGGTGGGCCGGGTCCGTTCCTTCCGCAGGCGCTACCAGGGCCCCCGCGCGCACTGCGTCGAGGACCTCGACGACAGGCTTTCCTCACTGGTTACCGGTATCCCCCTGAGTGGGTAGAAAGTCGGGGAGCCGAGCAGCAGGGAGGTCATGTGATTCGCATCGGGATCACCGGACACCGCAACCTGACCCCTGACGTGAGCGGCGCCGTCGCCGGTCTGGTCAGGGCTCACCTGGAACCGTACGGATGCGAGATGGTGGGCCTGTCCTGTCTCGCGGACGGCGCCGACGTCGTCTTCGCCGAGGCCGTGGTGGCCACCGGTGCCCCGCTGGAGGCCATCGTCCCCGCGACCGGTTACCGGGAGGCGCTCCCGGACGAGCACCACCCGGTGTACGACCGCCTCCTGGGACAGGCCGTCCTGGTCCACGCGCTGCCGCACGAAGAGTCCGACCCCCGCGCCCACATGGCGGCGGGACGCCTCCTCGTCGAGCGGTGCGACCAGCTGGTCGCGGTCTGGGACGGGGAACCCGCCCGGGGCCCCGGCGGTACCGCCGACGTGGTGGCCTACGCGCACCGGGTGGACCGCCCCGTCACGGTCCTGTGGCCCGAGGGTGCCCGCCGCTGAACCCGTGCCGGGTCCGCGCCCGCGGTGGCGCCCGGGCCCGCCACTCGACGCTCCCGGCTAACGGCCTCCGGCCCGTCCGGTGATCACGGCGTTGACGTCCGAGGCCCGCAGCACTCCCAGGATCGAGCCGTCGGCCTCCAGGACCAGGTACTCGGGCAGCGGCTGCCGGGTGAGCTCCGTCAACAGCTCCTCGCCCTCCAGGTCGGCGGAGACGGTCGAGTGCTCCGTCAGCGCCCGCGCCACGTCCGACACCGGGACCCAGGCCCGGCGCGCGTCGGTGATCGCCTCGGCCGCCGCCGGATGCACCACGGACATCGGCGTTCCGGCGCTGTCGGTGACCACGACCGCCTCCGCACCGGCCTCCCGGGCGCGGACGTCGGCCTGGGCCAACGGGAGGTCGGCCGGGACGGCCACGGCGCGGCGGGTCAGCGCGCGTGCCCTCAACCCCGGCACCCGGGCCCGGACGCGCGCGTTGTTGAGCGCCTCCGTGGCCCCCATCCACATGAAACCGGCCAGGACCAGGCCCCACACGATCGCCCACGGTCCCGGGGTGCTCCCCGCGCTCCACGCGAACAGGAACGGCAGCGCCACGACGACGAGGGCGAGGACCCGGCCGCCCCAGGCGGCCACGACGCTGCCCGTGTGGGGGCGGCCCGTCATCTTCCACACCCCGGCGCGCAGCAGGCGACCGCCGTCCAGCGGAAGCCCCGGCAGCAGGTTGAACACGCCCACGAGGAGGTTGGCGATCCACAGCTGGAAGAGCAGCTCCCCGGGGACGCTGAAGGGGTCCGTGAAGAGCGCGAGCACGAACGCGACCGCCGCCAGCACGAGTGACAGCAGCGGTCCGGAGAAGGCGATCCAGAACTCACGGCCCGGTGTGGGCGCCTCCCGGTCGATCTCCGAGACCCCGCCCAGCACGTAGAGGACGATGCGGCGCACCGGCAGTCCGTACCAGCGGGCCACGAGCGAGTGCGCCAGTTCGTGCACGAGCACCGAGGCGTAGAGCAGGACCGCGAAGACGAAGGCCAGCAGGTAGGCGGAGGGGCCCAGGGCCAGGCGCGCCTGGACGATCCCTCCGTAGACGAGGGTGATCAGGACGGCGACGATCCACCACGACGAGGTGACGTAGACCGGGACCCCGAAGGGGCGGCCCAGCAGTAACCCGGGCTTCTTCCGTTCAGTGTCGTCGGGACGGGGTCGGGACTGGTCACTGCCTCTGCTCACGGCTCCACACTAGGCCCTGTTCCGCCGGGGTCCCCGGCAGGTGGGAGCTGAGCCCTCCCGGTCGGTTCACGGTGGCTCCGCCCGCTCCCGGCGGGTGCGCTCCTCTCATAGGCTCGGTGTATGACCACCGCGCCGCTTCCGACCGCCCTCTCGCCCTCCCGGGCCTCGGACTTCCTCCAGTGCCCGCTGCTGTTCCGGTTCCGTACCATCGACCGCCTCCCCGAGGCGCCCAGCGCCGCCGCCCTGCGGGGCACCCTGGTGCACGCCTGTCTGGAGCGCCTGTACGAGCTGCCCGCCGACGCCCGCACGCCGCGCACGGCGGAGAGCCTGGTCGAGCCGCAGTGGGCCCGGATCCGGGACGGCAAACCCGAGGTCGCGGAGCACCTCTTCCCCGGCGAGGAGGGGCTCGCCGACTGGTTGGACTCGGCCCGGGCCCTGGTCAGGCGCTACTTCGACCTGGAGGACCCCGAGCGCCTGGAGCCGCGCGAGCGTGAGATGCGCCTGGAGGTCGCGCTCCCCACCGGCCTGAGGTTGCGCGGCTACGTGGACCGGCTCGACGTGGCTCCCAACGGGCGGATGCGCGTGGTCGACTACAAGACCGGCAAGTCGCCGCACCCCCGGTTCGAGGACAAGGCCAAGTTCCAGATCTTCTTCTACGCGGTGATGATCTGGCGCGACCTGGGCGTGGTTCCCGCCCGTCTCCAGCTCGTCTACCTGGGCGACGGTTCGGTGCGCTGGTACGACCCCACGGAGGAGGAGCTCCTGGCGGCGGAGGCGGAGATCGGTGACATCTGGGCGCGGATCGAGGCGGCCGGGCGCGCGGGGACCTGGGAGCCCAGGCGCAGCAAGCTGTGCGGCTGGTGCGAGCACCAGGCCCTGTGCCCGGAGTTCGGCGGCACCCCGCCGCCGCTGCCGACCGCCTGAGGCGCTCCGCCGACGACCCCGGACGCGGGTAGATCGGTGGTGTAGGTCTCCCGCACACGGGTAGTGTGACGCAACTCCGACCCAGATCACGGGTGGGTCACGGCGTTTACGGCCCCGATGACCGCCGACTTGGGGGAGAATCGGGCCGTGTCCGACTCCGTATCCGTCTCCGTCCTGCTCGCCGACGACCAACCCCTCGTCCGCGCTGGCTTCCGCATGATCCTGGAGTCGTCCCCCCACCTGTCCGTCGTCGGTGAGGCCTCGGACGGCCGCGAGGCCGTGCGCTCGGCCCGGAGCCTGCTCCCCGACGTCGTCCTCATGGACGTCCGCATGCCCGGCGTGGACGGCATCGAGGCCACCCGGCGGATCGTCGAGTGGGCCCGCCCGCTCGGCCACCGGGTGCACGTCCTCGCCCTGACCACGTTCGACCTCGACGAGTACGTCGTCGGGGTGCTGCGCGCGGGCGCCTCCGGTTTCCTCCTCAAGGACGCGCCTCCCGCCGAACTCGTCTCGGCGGTCGAGGTGGTCGCCCGGGGCGCCTCCGTGGTCTCCCCCACCGTCCTGCACCGCCTCCTGGACCGCTTCGCGCCCCTCCTGCCGAGCCACGAGCCCGAACCCGAACCCGAGCGGGACTCCCTCACCGCCCGCGAACGCGAGGTGTTCCGACTCATCGCGCGGGGGTGGTCCAACGGGGAGATCGCCGCGCACCTGGTGGTCGGGGAGACCACCGTCAAGTCCCATGTCGGAAGCATCCTCACCAAGCTCGGCCTGCGCGACCGCGTGCAGGCCGTCGTGCACGCGTACGAGAGCGGCCTGGTCCGCCCCGGACAGCACACGGAACAGGACGGGGCACGCGACCCGCGTGCCCCGGGTCCTCCGTCCTGAACACCGTCACCGAGCCCCGCGAGCGCCCGAGACCCGGCGCGTCGCCCACCATGACGAAGCACGCCCCTTGACAGGATGATCCGGTGACCGAACTCACCGCCGCCGCCGCGGCCGGAGGGCGAACCGCGCGCACGGGCGCGGCGTCCCCCTTGGGGTTGCCGAGGCAGTACGCAGATCATCTGGGGTGCGGGCGACGGGGAGGAAACGGAGTACAGCCATGCCAAGCAAGCGGGATCGCTCGGGGCCGCCGAGCGAGGAGTTCATGCTCAGCCGGATGCGCGACTGGCGCGCCGAGCACGAACGCGAGCTGACCCCGGACAGCCTGGAGGACGGCGAGGACGTCAGCCTCCCTGACGCCCGGGTGATCAACCTCGTCCTGCGTGTGGGCGAACTGATGCTGGCCAGCGGGGAGGGCACCGAGGCGGTCAGCGAGGCCATGCTGAGCCTGTCGGTCGCCTTCGACCTGCCCCGCTCGGAGGTGTCGGTCACCTTCACCACGATCTCCCTGTCCACCCACCCCGGCGGCGACAGCCACCCGGTCACCGGGGAACGGGTGGTGCGTCGCCGAACCCTCGACTACTTTCGCGTCAACGAGTTGCACACACTGGTCCAGCAGGCGGCGCTCGGGCTGCTGGAGCTGGAGGACGCCAGCGCCCGCCTGGAGCAGATCCGCCGGGCCCGGATGCCCTACCCCAACTGGCTGATCGCGGTGGGCTTCGGCCTGATCGCCTCCAGCGCGAGCCTGATGGTGGGTGGTGGCCTGATCGTGGCCACCGTCGCCTTCCTCGCCACGGTGCTGGGCGACCGCACCTCGGTGTTCCTGGCCAACCGGGGGGTCGCGGAGTTCTACCAGATGTCGGCGGCGGCCGTGGTGGCCTCCTCCATCGGCGTGGGTCTGCTGTGGGTGAGCACCGAGCTGGATCTGGGCCTCCAGGCGGGCGCGATCATCACCGGTAACATCATGGCCCTGCTGCCGGGCCGTCCGCTGGTCTCCAGCCTCCAGGACGGGATCAGCGGCAGTTACGTGTCGGCGGCCGCGCGGCTGCTGGAGACCTTCTTCATCCTGGGCGCGATCGTGGCGGGTGTGGTCTCGGTGGCCTACACCGCCACCCGTCTGGGCATCGACCTGGACCTGGAGAACCTGCCCTCGGCGGGGACCGCCATGGACGCGCCGGTCCTGATCGGCGCGGCCGGGATCGCCATGGCCTTCGCGATCTCCCTGGCGGTGCCCCCGCGCATGCTGCCCACGATCGGCGCCCTGGGCGTGATGATCTGGCTGATCTACGCGGGTCTGCGCCTGCTCCTGGAGGTGCCGCCGGTGGTCGGGACGATCGTGGGCGCGATGGCGGTGGGCGTGGTCGGGCACTGGCTGGCCCGGCGCACGCAGCGGCCGGTGCTGCCCTACCTGATCCCCTCCATCGCGCCGCTGCTGCCCGGAAGCATCCTGTACCGGGGTCTGATCGAGATCACGCAGGGAACGGCCGTCTCGGGGCTGCTGAGCATCGCTGAGGCGGTCATGGTGGCGCTGGCGCTGGGCGCCGGGGTCAACCTCGGCGGTGAGCTGGTGCGGGCGTTCCAGCGCGGCGGTCTGGCGGGGGCGGGGATGCGCGGCCGTCCCGCGGCGCGCCGCACCAGAGGCGGTTACTGAGCGGGGCCGCACCGGCCCTCGGCGGCCGGTGCGGCCGACCCGGACGGGAAAAAGGAGCCCTCGGACAGAACCCGTCAGGCGTGTGGCGTGTCTCACTTGGCGAAGGTCAACAAGACACGCCGACGAACGTTGTCGACCTAAACCGACAACATCATGTGATGTCAGCCACTAATGTTGGCCTCAGCTCAACGAGGAGCACCCCGACGAAAGGCTCTGACATGTGCAGCCATTCACCCGCCTGCCCTTCCTTCGAGGACACCGACCGCGAGGCCGCCCGGGTCGTCTCCAGCCACCCGGAACAGGGATGGAGCCTGCTCTGCAACGGCGTCGTCCTCTTCGACGACACCGGTGAGCTCCTCCCCGACGGCGCGGTCGTGGCCCCGCACCGTCCCCGGGTCGCCGCCTGACCCCGAGCGCTCCCGAAAGCGCCGTCCCCAGGGCCGGTCCCTGGCCCCTCGCTCAGCCTCCGTCCGGCCACTGCTCCGGCAGGACGTCCTCACCCATCGCCGCGCTGAGCCGACGTCTGAAGTCGGCGTGCACGGAGCTCCCCCACACCAGTTCACTCGGCGTGCGCAGAGCCGTCTCCATGGCCGCGCGCAGGGCCGCCGGCCGGGACTCGCCCTCGACGACCGGGACGGCCAGCAGTGCGTGCATCTGTGTGACGACCGCGAACAGCTCCCCCGCCAGCGCGGGAGCGCTGGAGGTGGCCACGGCCTCCTCCAGGTAGACCTCCCACCACGGCTCGGGCTGTTCCCCGCCGTCCTGCGGCGGGTGGGCGAAGGGGCTCCGCAGACGTCCCCGTACGGCGTCGGCGGTGTTCCGGTCACGGCTGTCCAGGCCGGCCCGCCAGACCTGTTCGGCCGCGTCCGACTCCCCCTTGAGGGAGAGCAGCCCGGCGAGCAGCTCCACCGCGGCGCCGGAGGTGCGCGGTTCCGGGCGGGGACCCGCGTCCCCGTCGGGCGGTCCGGTGTCCACCACGGAGCCCACGTCCGCGATCGCCCTCTCCAGGTACGTGGCGGCGCGCAGCATCCGCAGCCCGGGGTCGTCGCCCACGCTCAGACCGCGTTCGACCGCGACGGCGGCGGCGTCCGGCCGCCCCCGTTCCAGGAGCCGACCGGCCAGGTCGCGCGCGGCCTCCACCACGGTGGCGGCGTGCAGGCGGCTGATCGCGGCGTCTCCGGGCGGCAGCTCCAGAGCCGTCTCCCAGTGTTCCTCGGCCTCGTCCTCCTCGCCGCGCAGCTCCGCCTCGCGTGCCAGTCCGTAGTGGGCCACGGCGGCGTACGCGGGGCCGCCGAGATCGAGCAGGCGGTGCCAGATCCGGACGGCCTCGCCGTGCGCGCCCTCCTGCTCCAGGGAGAGCGCCAGATGGTAGGCGGCGCGCGGGGCGTACCGGGTGTCGCCGGTGGAGAGGGCGCGGCGCGCCGCCTTCCGGGAGGCGGCCGGGTCGCCGCGCTGGTCCTGCACCACGGCCAGGCCGAGCAGGGCCCTCGCCTGCACGCGGGGCGGGGGATTGGCCGCGACGGCCCGCTGGTACAGCTTGGCGGCCCGCTTGAGGTGCCCGTTCTCGGCGAGGTCCTGGGCCTGGTCACACAGGTCCGGGGCGCCCTCCGGCGTCGGCGCGGAGGCGTCCTCGGCGTCGTCGGGGTCCGTGGCCCGGGGTCCGGGGTCTGAGGGGTCGGCGGGGCCAGAGCGTGCGGGAGGTCCGGACGTCGTGGTCATTCGTTCCGCTTTCCATGGGGGTGTCGGGCCCGCGCGACGGGGAGCGCGGGCCGCAGGCGTGGCCGCGTCCGGCATCGGCGGTTCCGCGGCTGTGCAAACTCTAACGCGCCCTCCCCCGGCCGTCGCGGGCCCGTGGGTCGGGTGTCGGCACGGTCTGCGGCTCCGCCGGTGCTCCCGACCGCCTCGCGGGACGCGGAAGGGGCGCCCCCTCACGGGTGGGCGCCCCTCGCACGTTCGCGGGACACGCGTGTCCCGGCTCCGGTGCCTACAGCTCGAAGGCCTCCGGCGGCGGGCAGGAGCAGACCAGGTTGCGGTCACCGTAGGCCTGGTCGATCCGGCCGACCGGCGGCCAGTACTTGTCCTGGCGCAGCGACGGCAGCGGGTACGCGGCCTCCGCGCGGGTGTAGGCGCGGTTCCACTCGTCGGCGGTGACCGCCTCGGCGGTGTGCGGGGCGCCGCGCAGCGGGTTGTCCTCGGCGTCCCACTCGCCGCTGGCCACGCGATCGATCTCGCCCCGGATGGAGATCATCGCCTGGATGAACCGCTCCAGCTCCGCGAGGTTCTCGCTCTCGGTGGGCTCCACCATGAGCGTGCCGTTGACCGGGAAGGACATGGTCGGCGCGTGGAAGCCGTAGTCCATCAGGCGCTTGGCGACGTCCTCGTTGCTGATGCCGCTGGCCTTCTGGAGCGGGCGGATGTCGATGATGCACTCGTGCGCGACCAGACCGTTGGCGCCGGTGTAGAGCACCGGGTAGTACGGCTCCAGGCGCTTGGCCACGTAGTTGGCGGAGAGCACGGCGGTCTCGGTGGCGGAGCGCAGGCCGTCGCCGCCCATCATCCGCACGTAGGCCCAGGAGATCGGCAGGATGCCCGCCGAGCCGAACGGCGCGGCGGAGACCGGGCCGACGCCGGTGTGCGGACCCGCCTCGGGCTGGCCCGGGTGGTTCGGCAGGAAGCCCGCCAGGTGCGAGCGGACCGCGACCGGGCCCACGCCCGGACCGCCGCCACCGTGCGGGATGCAGAAGGTCTTGTGCAGGTTGAGGTGGCTGACGTCCGCGCCGAACTCGCCCGGCTTGGCCCAGCCGACCAGGGCGTTCAGGTTCGCGCCGTCCACGTAGACCTGGCCGCCGGCCTCGTGGACCACTCGGCAGACCTCGGTGATGGTGTCCTCGTACACGCCGGCGGTGGAGGGGTAGGTGACCATGATGGCCGCCAGCTCCGCGCCGTGCTTGGCGATCTTGGCGCGCAGGTCGTCCAGGTCGACGTTCCCGTCGTCGGCGCAGGCCACCACGGCCACCCGCATGCCCGCCATGACCGCGCTGGCCGCGTTGGTGCCGTGCGCGGAGCTGGGGATGAGGCAGACGTCGCGGTGGTCGTCGCCGCGCGAGCGGTGGTAGCCGCGGATGGCCAGCAGACCGGCGAGCTCCCCCTGGGAACCGGCGTTGGGCTGGAGGGAGACGGCGTCGTAGCCGGTGACCTCGGCCAGCCACCCCTCCAGGTCGCGGATGAGCGACACGCTCCCGGCCGCCTGGTCGAGCGGGGCGAACGGGTGCAGGCCCGCGAACTCCGGCCAGGTGATGGACTCCATCTCGGCGGTGGCGTTGAGCTTCATGGTGCAGGAGCCCAGCGGGATCATCGTGCGGTCCAGCGCGAGGTCGCGGTCGGACAGGCGGCGCATGTAGCGCAGCAGGGACGTCTCGCTGCGGTGGGTGTTGAACACCTGGTGCGTGAGGTAGTCGACGCCGCGCGCGAGGTCGGCGGGCAGGCGGTCGGCGTCGCCGTCCACGGACACCGGGCCGCGCTCGGCACCCCGGTCGGCCTCCCCGAAGGCGGCCAGGACCTTCTCCAGGTCGGCCACGGTGGTGGTCTCGTCCACGCTCAGGCCGACCGTGCCCTGGTCGACGCCCAGCAGGTTGATCCCGGCCTCCAGCGCGCGCTCGACCACGCGGTCGGCGCTGGGCACGCGCACGCGCAGGGTGTCGAAGTAGGCCCCGTGGAGCACCTCGAATCCGCGCTGGGTCAGCGTGTCGGCCAGGGCCGCCGTACGGGCGTGGACCTGGCGGGCGATCGCGCGCAGCCCGTCGGGGCCGTGGTAGACGGCGTACATCCCGGCCATGATGGCCAGGAGCACCTGGGCGGTGCAGATGTTGCTGGTGGCCTTCTCGCGGCGGATGTGCTGCTCGCGGGTCTGGAGCGCCAGACGGTAGGCGGGCTTGCCCGCGTCGTCCACGGAGACGCCGACCAGGCGGCCGGGCAGCTGGCGGCGGAGCTTCTCCCCCACCGACATGTATCCGGCGTGCGGGCCGCCGAAGCCGAGCGGGACGCCGAAGCGCTGGGTGGAGCCCACCGCGATGTCCGCGCCGAGGTCGCCGGGGCTGCGCAGCAGGGTCAGCGCGAGGATGTCGGCCGCGACCACGGCCAGGGCACCGCGCTCGTGGGCCTCCGCGATGACGGCGCCGGGGTCGCGCACCGCTCCGCTGGAGGCCGGGTACTGGACCAGGACGCCGTAGACGTCGCCCTCGGGCAGGCCCTGGGTGAGGTCGGCGACGACGACCTCGATGCCCAGGGGTTCGGCGCGGGTGCGCAGCACCTGGAGGGTCTGCGGGAAGACGTCGGAGTCGACCACGAAGACGTCGCCCTTGACCTTGCTGACGCGGCGGGCCAGGGTCATGGCCTCGGCGGCGGCGGTGGCCTCGTCCAGCAGGGAGGCGCCGGTGATGGGCAGACCTGTGAGGTCGGAGACCATGGTCTGGAAGTTGATGAGGGCCTCGAGTCGGCCCTGGGAGATCTCGGGCTGGTAGGGCGTGTAGGCCGTGTACCAGGCCGGGTTCTCCATGATGTTGCGCAGGATGACCGGGGGCGTGAGCGTGCCGTAGTAGCCGCGGCCGATCATCGGGGTGGTGGGCCTGTTGCGCGAGGCCAGGTCGCGCAGTTCGGCCAGGGCCTCGGCCTCACCGATCGCCTCGGGCAGGTCGAGCGCGGCGCTCTGGCCGGGGGCGCTGAGGATGGACGCGGGCACGGCCGCGTTCATGAGCTCGGCGGTGGAGCCGTAGCCGACCGTCTTGAGCATCTCGGCGGTCTCGGCGGGGGCGGGTCCGATGTGGCGGTCCGCGAACACCCGGGCGGGGGCGCCCGGGGTGGGGACGTTCGACGGGTCAGGCACGGAGACCTCCTGGTGACAGGGCCGATCGGGTCGGCGGTGTTCCTCACGGTCTCCCCCTCTGTCACCGGGCACGACCGCGCCCAGGCTTCAGAGCGGCCTACTCCGCGCGGTCCATGGTGCCTGAGAGGTTACTGGGGAGTATTGCCCCGTCGGCGCCCCGTTGCCCGAGGTCTCTCCCGCGCGGTATCAGCGGCCTGCTGACGCTCTGTATGTGTGTACAAGCAGGGCGAATGTCGGTTTTCATCCCCGTTGTGACTACGACCGTACTCGATCTGACCCCCTGACACCGAGTCAGGGCACACCTTTCACCGTGGACGTCGCACCGGCGCGGGTACCGGGTTCAGCCGGTCCGCCGCTCCCGGCGCCGCATGGCCAGCTCGTCCACGACCTGGGGGGCCGCCGCGGGCAGATCGGCTCTCTCCTCGGCCGGGACCACGCCGAGCGCCTCCTCCAGTTCACGGGAGACGTTGGCCAACGCCAGACCGAACATCCCCTGCCCCCGCTGCATGAGGTCGACGACCTCGTCGGGCGAGGTGCACTCGTAGACGCTGACGCCGTCGCTCATGAGGGTGATGCGCGACAGTTCGGCGGCGGGGCGGCCGCGCAGGTGGTCGACGGCCGTGCGGATCTGCTGGAGCGATATCCCGGTGTCCAGAAGCCGCTTGGCCACCTTCAGCATCAGGATGTCGGGGAGGCTGTACAGGGGAGCGTTCTGGGCGCCCGTGCGCACGCTGGGAGCCACCAGGCCGGTCCTGGCCCAGTAGTCCAGCTGTCGATAGGTGATCCCGGCGGCCGTACACGCCGCTGGGCCCCGATACCCGACGTCCGTAGGCAGCGCCATCACGTCCTCTTCGCACAGTAGGCCCTGCTGCCCCGCTAGCCGCAGCGCGGACCGCCTGTCATGGTGATCCCGCTTGCCGCTCGCTACCGCCACGCCGACCTCCGGCTTCTCGTCCCACGGCGGCATCGACAGGGGAGTCCACTCAGGGAACGGGCGCGCCGTGGGTTTCACAGCACTGACGGTAGGACGACCGCAGGGCAGCGTCAACGAAGGCGCGCGGCGCGTCGCCAAGTGCGCACACCAAAGGAGTCGCGGTACCGGCCCCCGCCGGGCCGAAACCCGCCGAGCGGTTTTCGGCTGCGCCTTCCACGACCACTCCGTTCACCTAATCTATCACCGGTGCGACCCGTGAACCCGCAGGTCACGGCCGCGAAAAACATATCGGGGCCCGCGGAGGGCGAGCCCCGACCGTTCAGGTACCTCGTTGGCCGAAATCCTCCGGCGAAATGTTGTCCAGAAACTCCCGAAACGCCTCGACCTGGTCCTCCTGCTCGTCCGGGATCGGCATACCGGCCTCCTCGATCACGTCCTCGTGGGCGTAGATCGGGGTACCGGTCCGTAAGGCCAGGGCGATGGAGTCCGAGGGGCGCGCACTGACCTCCACACCGTTGCTGAAGACCAGCTCGGCGTAGAAGATGCCGTCACTCAGACCGGTGATGTTCACCGTCTCCAGCCCCGTGTCCAACGCGTCGAGGACGTCACGGAACAGGTCGTGGGTGAGCGGGCGCGCGGGCGAGACACCCTGCTGGGCGAGCGCGATCGCGGAAGCCTCCACCCCACCGATCCAGATCGGCAGGTAGCGGTCCCCCTCGGATTCCTTGAGCAGGACAATCGGTTGGTTCGAGGGCATCTCAACCCGGACGCCGACGACCTCCATGTGTTTCACAGCGGCTCCGTCCCACGAGTCGTCATGCCGGATGGGCGCTCGTCCCTGCTCCCCCGTCGGACCAGGACCCGAGGGCGAAAATCGGCACCCTTCGTTACAAAGCTCTCCGGAGGCGGGGGGCCGCAAACCTCCTCGGCACACCCGCCCCCGTCGACCGTGGTCAGCGCACCGTCATCGGCGCGGCTTGGTCAGCAGGACCATCCGGAACTTGCCGATCTGGATCTCGTCCCCGCCGCCCAGCTCGGCCTCGTCCACCGGTTCGCGGTTGACGTAGGTGCCGTTGAGGCTGCCGACGTCACGAACCCCGAAGCCGTTGCCGCGGCGGAAGAACTCCACGTGGCGTCGGGACACGGTGACGTCGTCGAGGAAGATGTCGCTGTTGGGGTGTCGGCCAGCGGTGGTCACGTCGCTGTCCAGGAGGAAACGACTCCCGGCGTTGGGGCCCCGTCGCACCACCAGCAAGGCGGTTCCGGGTGGAAGCGCGTCGGTGCTGGCGGGGTCGTCGCCGCCGAGTTCATCGCCCTGTTCCTCCTCCTCCAGCGCCTGTATACCGGAGATGGAGATGGTCGACGTGACATCTCCCGCGGAGTCGCCGCCGGCGTTGGGCCGTGGGCTCTGCTGTTCGGCCCTGCGGACCGGTGTTCCACAGTGGGAGCAGAAACGGGCATCATCCGCAACGGCGTGACCGCACTGCGTGCAGTAAACGCTCGACATAGGTCGGCTCGGCCTCCTACCGCACGGGGCGGTGCTTGATTCGGCTGATCGGTGGCGTGTTCCGGGCGCCAGGCGGGCAACGGGGCCCGTCCACCGTCCGGAACACGGTGAGTCGGTCCGCTGTCCACGGTCGCGGCAGCGGTCGTCTCACACGGTCGGTCGCTAGGTCTCATCCCCCAAGTAGGACTCCTTGTCACCCCCGTTGGATGTCCGCCGTTGCCGGGATTCCGTGGCGGGTGGTGACACGGTGCTTCAGGGAACACTCGACTTTAAACCATATCCCTGTCCAGACAGGGTCTCGCTCCCCCTCGGCCCGCCGCGAACACCCCGCCGGGGCGCCCGCTTGGCGGGGTCCGGTCCCGTCGGCGTCCGGGACGCCGCCGCGACCGGTGACAGGCCTCGTGGGAGACCAACACCTGTTCTGGAGCAGATGCCCGGCCCGGGCGTTTGGTTCTCCGCCGCGCCGGGTGGATTTCCACGAACTTCCGGCCCCGGCCTCGACCTGCGCCTTCGTCCACTTTATCCCCGACCCCGCCACGGGGCGCGAACACCCCGGGGCGCGACCCGGGCACGGACCGTGGGCGCGGGCGTCACACTCCGCCCGCGCCCACACGCCCCGGCCTGCGGGGCCCGGGCCGCTAGGTCGTGTTTTTTGGATCATTCCGCGCTCACGACCACCAGGCTGCCTCTCACTGCGCCGATGAAGCTCGGACAGCCAAACCCGGGCTGACCTTCACTCCACGGCTTGCGAGAGATTGCCTGGACGGCCGATCGCATCGATGGCGGCTCCGCCGCCACCAGCGAAAGCATCCAAAAAACACTCCCTAGCTCTCGGCCCGTTCCACCACGGCGGCCCACTCGTCGAGCAGACGCTGCACCGTGTCCGAATCAGGACCTTCCGCCCAAAGATGGGTGACGGCCTCCGCCGTGTCCGGCAGGACCAGCGCCCAGCTGCCGTCGGGTTCGATCACCCGCACCCCGTCCGTGGTGTCCAGCTCGCGCTCTCCGGCGGCCTCCACGACCGCGCGCATCACACTCCCCTTGACCGCCCACGGGGTGGGCACCGAACGGCGCAGGAGGTGCGCCTGGGGGATCGCACGGTCGATCTGGCCGAGCGAGCGCCGGGTCCGCGCCACCAGACCGAGCAGGCGTACGAAGGCGGCGATCGCGTCACTGGTCGGGCTGAACTCGGGGACGATGAAACCACCCCGGCCGTCCCCGGCGAAGACGATCTCCGCGCCCTCCGAGAGCACCGCCTTGGTCAGCTCGTCCGTGGCGGTGGCCGTCCAGAGCACCTCGGCCCCGTGCGAGCGCGCCACCTTCTCCGCCACGCGGGTCGTGGTGACCGGCAGCGCCACCCGCCCGCCGCCGCGTTCGGCGGCGACCAGGTCCAGGACCACCAGGAGCGCGCGGTCGCCGTCCACCAGCTCGCCGTTCTCGTCCACGATGTACAGCCGCTCGGCCACCGGGTCGAAGCGCACGCCGAAGTCGGCACCGGAGTTGGCGACCAGCTCGCCCAGCCGCTCCAGGTCCCGCATCTTCTTCGCGACCGTGTCGGTGGGCGAGGCCTCGTCCAGCCGGTTGTTGACCGTGAGCACGTCCACGCCGATCCGGCCCAGCAGGGAGGGCAGGATCAGCGAACCCGTGCCGCCCGCGCAGTCGACCACGACCTTGAGCTCGGCCTCGGCCACACCGGAGGTGTCCACGGACCGCAGCAGTTCGTGGGAGTAGTTCTCCACGTTGCGGGAGGGGAAGGACAGCTCACCGATCTCCCCCGGGAAGGCGCGGCGGTACTCGGCCCGGGAGAAGACCCGGTCGAGCTTGCGCTGGGCCCCCGGCGACAGGTCGGCGCCCTGTCCGTCCAGGAAGATGATGTCCACCGACTCGGGGTCACCGGGGCTGGTGCGCACGGTGATGCCGCCGCTGATGCCGCTCTGCGAGGTGTGGAAGCGCGCCACGGGCAGCGGGACCACCTCCAGGTCCCGGACCTCGATCGCGGCGGCCGTGAGCGCGCTGATGATCGCGCGCTTGAGCGTGCGCGCCGCCCGTGAGACGTCACGGGACGTCGTGACGATCGCGCCCTTCTTGAGCGTGGTGGCGTAGGCGTTGGCCAGCCGTACCGCGAGCTCCGGGGTGATCTCGACGTTGATCAGGCCGGACACGCCCCGGGGGCCGAACAGCGAGCGCTGCCCGCGCGACTCCCAGATGACGTTGGTGCTGACCACCGCACCGGCCTCGATGGTCTTGAACGGGTACACCTTGACGTCGTTGCTCACGTACGCCTCGGACTCGATGACGCAGTCCTCGCCGACGATCGCGCCCTCCTCGATCCGGGCGGCCGCCATCACGTCGGTGTTCTTGCCGATCACCGTCCCGCGCAGGTTGGCGCCCCGGCCGATGAAGACGTTGTCGTGCAGCACGGTGCGGTGGCAGAAGGCCTCGGCCCGCACCACCGTGTTGCTGCCGACCACCGTGAACTCGCGCAGCTCCGCCCCGGCCTCGACCTTGGCGTAGTCACCGATGTAGAGCGGGCCCTTGAGCACCGCGCTGGTGTCCACCTCGGCTCCCTCGCCGACCCACACCCCCGGCGAGACCTCGAAGCCGTCGATCTCGACGTCGACCTTGCCCGAGAGCACGTCCGCCTGGGCGCTGAGGTAGCTCTCGTGGGTGCCCACGTCCTCCCAGTAGCCGTCGGCCACGTACCCGTACAGGGGCGCGCCCTCCTCCAGCAGTTCGGGGAAGACGTCGCCGGACCAGTCGACCACCTCACCCGCGGCGACGCGGTCGAGCACCTCCGGTTCCATGATGTAGATGCCGGTGTTGACGGTGTCGGAGAAGACCTGACCCCAGGTGGGCTTCTCCAGGAAGCGCTGGATGCGACCCTGGTCGTCCACGATGATGATGCCGAACTCCAGCGGGTTGGGCACCCGCTTGAGGGCGATGGTGACCTTGGCGCCGCGCTCCTTGTGGAAGCGGACCATGTCGGTGAGGTCGATGTCGGTGAGCGCGTCACCGGAGATGACGATGAACGGTTCGCCGCGCAGGTGCTCCTCGGCGTTCTTGACGCTCCCGGCGGTGCCGAGTGGAACCTCCTCCGCGACGTAGTGGAGCTTCATACCGAGCTCCTCGCCGTCACCGAAGTAGTTGCGGATGAGCGTGGCCAGGAACTGGACGGTGACCACGGTCTCGGTGAACCCGTGCTTGCGCAGCAGGCGCAGCACGTGCTCCATGATGGGGCGGTTGACCACCGGAAGGAGCGGTTTGGGCTGGTTGGCGGTCATCGGGCGCAGGCGCGTGCCCTCGCCGCCCGCCATCACGACGGCCTTCATGGGGGGTGCCGCGGCCTCACCCGGGGGGACGGGCGCGGAATCGGGTGCGGTCATCGCGCGCACCCCCGAACGGCGGTGCGGTCGGGAGACGCGGCGAAGGACGGTTTCTCGGAACGCGCACGGTCGCGCGCGGTGGGACATGTTCTCATTGCGGAGACGACACTTCCCTTTCGATCCGACAGGACTCTGGTGAGCCGGTCCGCCGGTTCGCTCGGTGGATCAGGGCGTCCGGCCCTGGTCCGGCAGGCCCGGTCCGTCCGAGCCCTCGGGTTCCGCGCCGGGTGCGCCGTCAGCGGTCGCCGGAGCGGACGGATCGGGTCGGTCCACGCCGTCGCCGCGTGCGGGGTCGCTGTCCCGGGAACCCCTGGGGGAACCCGTGAGATCATCGCGTTCGTCGCGGCGGGACTGGTCGATCAGACGCAGTCCCTGGACGGCGTAGAGCAGTCCGGCCCACCAGTACAGAGCCGTTCCCCACAGCGCGAAGGCCCAACCTATAATCCGTGCCACATCTCCGACGATGGACGCGTACCCGGCGAGGAACAGCAGCGGGAACGAGTACAGCAGGCAGAGGGTGGCGGCCTTTCCCGCGAAGTTGACCGGCAGCGGCCCGTAGCCGAAGTGGCGCAGCAGCGGCAGCGCGCCGAGGATGAGGACGTCCCGCAGCACGAGGATGCCCATCAGCCACCACGGGATGATGCCGCGCAGGACCAGGCCGAGCAGGGCCGCGAAGATGTACAGGCGGTCCGCGAGCGGGTCGAGGATCTGGCCCAGTTTGGTGGCCTGGTTCCAGGCCCGGGCGATCTTGCCGTCCAGCCAGTCGCTGAGCCCGGCCAGGGCGAGCACGAGCAGCGCCCACCAGTCCGCCTGGGGTACCAGGACGAGCCACAGGAACAACGGCACGCCCAACAACCGGAGCATGCTCAACAGGTTGGGAACCGTCCAGATGCGGTCACTGACCACCGGGCTGACCACGCTGCCCCCCGCTTCGTGTCTGCCTTCTTCCGCGGATCGCCCCATACCGCCAACGATAACGGGCGGGACCGTCGTTCCCGCCACCACGCGCCCCGCCGGATCCCGGAGCCCGGACGGACGTCCGCACGCTGATCGTACCGTGTACGGACTTCACCCGGGACCCGGGTTCGACCTGCGGGGACGCACGCTCCGGCGGTGGGTCAGCCGCCGAGGATACGGTCGGCCTCCCGCCGTCCGGACAGCAGGGCGCCGTGCACCGTGGCGGAGTGCTCGATCTCGGTGGCCTCCCCCGCGAAGAAGAGGCGGTCCCCGACCGGGTCGCCCAGGGCCACGCGGTCCCCGTCGCCCGCGCCGACGGCGGTGAACGAGAACCCGCCGCGCGCGAAGGGATCGTCCATCCAGTGCGTGACGTGGTGATCCACCGGGTCCGGGGCCTTCTTGAACATGCCGCGCAGGGAGGCCATGGCGTGCTCGACCACGTCCCCGTCCTCCATCCCGGCGAGGAACCTGGCCGCGTTGCCGCCGTTGCGGCTGACCAGGATGGGCTGCCCCAGGACGTTCTGTCCGGCGTACCAGTGGAACCAGGTGCCCTCCTCGGTGCCCAGGTGGACCAGGACCTCGGCGTCACCCCAGAAGACGTCGTCGAAGCGCAGGAACAGCTTCTCCAGGCGGCCGTTGCCCAGGCGCGCCAGGGCGTCCCGCTTGTCCTCGGGCAGGTCCGGTGAGAAGTCGACCTGTCCCGACTGGAGGACGCCGAGGGGCAGGGTGACCAGGACCCGGTCCGCGGTCAGTGTCTCCTCACCGTCCGGGGTGTCCACCCGCACTCCGACCCCCTGGTCGTCGTGAGTGATTCCCAGGACCACGTGCTCCAGGCGGACGTCCAGCCCCCGGGCGAGGTGGTCGGTGAGCTGGCTCATGCCGTCCGGGAAGACCACGTCGTCGCCGCTGAACTCGTGCCGCGAGGCGACCGCCGCGAAGGCGACCTGTTCGGCGTCGGCTCCGTGGTCGGCCTCCGCGACCCGGTGGACGATCTCGGCGGCGTCCCTGGCCCGGGAGCGCACGAGGTTGACGTCGTAGAGGGCGTGGTTGATGCCCTCCTCCATCGACTCCTCCGGGCTCGCGCCGACCGTCGCCCAGTACATGTGCTCGTGGAGGAGGTTGACGTCCTCCAGGTTGCGGCGGTGCCGGTCGAACAGGAGCCTGCGGCCCTTGGGGTCGTAGGCGGTCTCGGTGGAGCGGTTGAACACGGCGGTGCGCGCGCCCACCTCCTCCACCAGCCGGGACAGCGGGTTGTTCTCCTCACCGCGCATCCAGGAGGCCCCCACGTCCAGGGTCGAGCCCTCCCAGTCGCGCACCGAGTGGATGCGGCCGCCGGTGCGGTCCCTGGCCTCGACCACGGTGACGCGTTCGCCGTGCTCCGCGAGGCGGTCGGCGGCGGCCAGCCCGGCCATCCCGGCACCCACGACGATGGTGTGGCCGCGCCCGGGCTCGGCCTCGCGTCCACGCGGCTCGGGCTCCGCACGGGGGGCCTCCCCCTGCTCGTGCTCCTCGCCGGAGACCTCCTCCTCGGTGATCTCCGCGCCCACGTCCTCGCTCATGGCGTTCCCCCTCCGTGTCGGCGGCCGACAAGTGTGACCCTAAGCGCCCGGTCTGTCCCGACCAGGGAAGGACACACCTGGGGACCCCGGCGCGGACCGGGACCCGCCTCGGTTGTCGGCCGCGTCCGATACACAAGGAGGTGTACCCACTCCCCCGACCCCAGAGGGCGCGGAGGAGGAACTCGGGGACGACGAGGAGCGCGCCTACGACCTTCGACGTCGATCCCTCGAACTTCAGCTTCGCCCTGGACCAGGCGTACCACCCGCGCTCACCCGAGCACACCCCGGACCGGCTGCGCGAACGCCTGGACCGGTCAGGGTTCGACGTGCGCGGCCAGGTGGGCCAGTGACGAGGTGAGGCCGACCTCGTGGTCCTCGGGCCGGATGCCCGGGGGCACGTCGGTCGCCTCGATCGTCACCCGGGTGCCCTCGGGGACCGGCTCCAGCCGCCAGGTCATGACCATGGTCCCCAGGAAGGCGGGGTCGTCCGAGTTGAAGTCGACGAACTGCACGATCCGCTCGTCGGGCACGAGCTCGTCGAACCGCACGTCGGTGACGTCGGTGGTCTCCGAGGTCTTGCCGTGCCCGGAGTCGGCCTCCCGGTAGGTGAGCTCCATCCGGAACCCGCCGCCGGGCCGGGGGTCGAAGTCCTCGATCCGCCCGGACATGCCCGCCGGGGGCAGCCAGGCCTGGAGGGCGGCGCCGTCGGTCAGCGCGCCGTAGACCTCGGACGGCGGCGCCCCGATGGTCCGCTCCGCCCGGTCGACCCGCCCGTTCTCCGCCGCACTCATCCGGTCTCCTGTCTCCGCCCGGTCGGTCCGGGCGTGGGCCACGACCCTAACCCGGGGTGGGGACGAAACGAGGGCAGGCGGGGCGGCGGTCAGCGCTCTTCCTACTCACCGCCGCCCCCACGTACACGGGCCCGTCCCGTCCTGGCCGGCCCGAACGAACGAGTGGTCCCGTCCTGACCACTCCGGGTACCCGGGTGGCAGCGCCCGGGTCCACGTCCGCACCGGGGCTCATGGTGTCACCACCGCCGCCCCGGCGTCCGTCAGTCAGGAAACCTAGTGCGCAATGCTTTCAGATTTCTTCCGCTCCGGGAGGCGGTCAGAGGAGTCCGCCCTCGCGGGCGACGACCCGGCCCGCGCGGACGACGGCGTGGGGCCGGGGCAGGTCCACCACGACCTGCGGCAGGCACTCGCCGTCCACCAGCAGGAAGTCGGCGGGCGCACCCACCGTGAAGTCGGCGCGCGGCAGGCCCGCCAGGGCCGCTCCGTCGTGCGCCGCCGTGAGGAAGGCGTCCGAGAGCTGGTCGTCGAGCCGTGCCCGCAGCGCCCTGGCCAGCAGGTGGGCGCGGTGCAGCATGTCGGCGTCCCCGAACGGGCTCCAGGAGTCACGGACTCCGTCCGATCCCACGCCGACCCGCACGCCGTGTTCGCGCAGCCGCGCCACCGGGAGCACGCGGGAGGGGTCCGGGGCCACGGTGGTGAGCGCGATCCCGGCCTCCCCGAGACCGGCCGCCACGGCCTCGAAGTCCTCGGCCGCCGGGGTCACTCCGAAGGCGTGGCTGACCGTGACGTGGCCGCCCATGTCCAGGGCCCGGGTGCGTTCGATGATCGCCCACATGGTGCGCGAACCCACGGAGCCGCTGTCGTGCAGGTGGATGTCGACCCCCGCCCGGTACTGGTCCGCGAGGCCGAAGACGAGGTCCAGTTGGCCGTCCAGGTCGCCGTCGAAGCCCTCGGGGTCGATCCCGCCGACCAGATCGGCCGCGCCGGTGCGCAGCGCCTCCGCCAGCAGGGCGTCGGTGCCGGGAGCGCGCCGGACCCCGTGCTGGGGGAACGCGACGATCCGCACGTCCAGTGCGTGCGCCAGGCGTCGGGCGGCCTCCCGCACGCCGTGGAGCCCGTCCAGCCCGTAGGCGGGGGCGATGTCGGCGTGCGCGCGCATCGCCCGGGTGCCGCGGGTGACGGCATGGCCCATGAGGCGTTCGGCGCGGTCGGCCACGGGGCTGGGGCAGGTCCGGAAGAACTCGGCGTCCTGTTCACCCAGTTCGGCGATCCCCTTCGCGGGGCGCCGCGACTGCCAGGGCTCGCCCCAGGAGGTCTTGTCCGGGTGGATGTGCGCGTCGACCAGCGTGGGCAGGGCGATCCGCCCGCCGCAGTCGACCACCTCGACCGCACCCTCGGGGGCGCTTTCGGCCACCACCCCGTCGACCACCACCAGGTCGACGGTGTCGCCGCCCATGGGGCGAACGTCGCGGAAGATCGTGGGGGGCTTCTGCTCGGTCATGACAGCCTTCCTGGTAGCGGTATACCAAAAATACCGAGGAACCCGCCCCAGGCAAGTGGCCCCTCGGTCGAGGGGCCACTCGGAGGTCGCGTGAACGACGCGTCGGGTCAGGGAGCGTCGTCGGGGCCCCGTGGAGGGAGCCCGTCCTCGTCCTCGAAGTCGATGCGCTCCTTGCGGAGTTCGCCCTCGATGTGCTCCTCACGGGTGACGTCCCGCTTGCGGACGTGGACCTCCTCGACCGGTACCTCCTCCTTGGAGACCACCGCGCGCTCCTCGTACAGGGTGAAGGTGCGCTCGTCCTCCTCCATGTGCCCCGGGTCCATGACCTGGGACGGGTCGGTGATGGGTCGCCGCTCGACCTCCAGCTCCTCGTGGTGCAGCGGGACGGTCTCCTCGAAGCGCTCGGTCTCGACGTGCCTGCGCATCCGCGCCTGCCCGCCCTCGCGGCGCTCGACCCCGATGTCCACCCGCTCCTCGTGGCGCAGGACGGAGAGGTCATCGGTGTCGCCCGCGCGGGACCCGCCGAGGCGCTCCTCGCCGTGGTAGCGGTCCAACGGGTCGCCGGCCCGCGGTTCGTCCCCCCGCCCCTCGCGCCGGTCCGCGAAGTCACCGTGGCTGCCGGGCCCCGCAGGCACGCCCGTGTCCGTGGTCCCGGAGTTCCGGACCGCCGTCCCGGCGTCCGGGTCCGCGGTCCTGGTGTCGACCTCCCCTTGGGCCTGCCGGGGGAACCCGCCCTGTCGCGCGAAGTAGTCGCGCACGAGCGCCTCGTCCTCCGGCGTGATGTGTCGCTCGGCGTCGACCTGCGGGGCGTCCTTGACGACCGTCTTGTCATAGGGGACCTGGATGTCCTCCTCCACGGGACGCGCCCCCTGGAGCGGAACGAGGGTCTCCCGCATGCCGAACAGCCCGGTGTGGACCGAGACCCAGCTCGGTTCCCCGGTGTCGTCGTCGAGGAACACCTGGTTGATCTTGCCCACCTGGTTACCCTCGGCGTCCAGCACGCGGTGGCCGACGAGGTTCTCTGGTACGAGTTCTCCTGTCACGGAGCACACCTCCTGGTTCACGGAACGGGACGTGCGCCCCGCACTCGCCGGGCCCGTACCCCCGACAGGAGCTCGCAAAGGCTCTGCGGCCACTCCCTGAACAAGGAAGTGTCGGCCATAAAACCCCACTTGGCCTGGGAGGACTACCGTGAACCCCACATGACGGCCCATGACACGCCTCTTGACGTCCGGCGCGGCCCGAGAACGAGGAAGCGCCCGCACCCGGTTCGGGTGCGGGCGCTCCGGACGGATCAGACCTTGCGGTGCTGGGGCACCCACACGCCGTCCTCGACGGTGTAGTCACCGAAGAGCGCGGGGGCCTCCTCCTTCAGGGTCTCCCCGATGAGGTTGAACAGGAGGCGGATCTCCTCCTCCGCTCCGGGAGCGGTGCGGGCCTCCAGGGTGTGCCGCAGCGTGCGCACGTTGGCGGTCCACACCAGGCCGGTCGCCACACCCTCGGGGGCGAAGCGGCGCATGAAGGAGGTCTTGTGCTTCTTCTCCGCGAACTTCACGCCCTCGTCGTCCAGGCCGAAGTGCTCCGCCATCCAGAACTGGAACTCCTCCATCTGCTGGAGCATCGCCGTGGCGCGCTCCATCAGCTCGGGGTCGTCCTCGGCCCACTCGGGGAACCAGAACGGGAGGTCGGTCAGGCGCACGAACCGCAGGGACTCCTGCGAGACGGCCACACCGGGGCGGTGGCGGATGAGCTCGTGGGTGAGCACCCGCGAGACGTTGTGCAGCACGAAGCTGAAGCTGACGTGCTCCAGCACCGAACCGTGCAGACTCGCCAGGATGTTGCCCAGGTAGGCGTCCTGGTCCTTGCGCACCCGCGTGACGTTCGGGTTCAGGCCCGGCTCCCACGAGCGGTAGCACAGGCGCCCCGCGAACTCCGCGAGGTTCTGGGGGTCGTTGAGGTGGGCGTCCAGCTCACCCCGGTCGAACCGCTCCAACCACGCCTCGCCCCCGACCTCCTTGAGGTAGTCGGTGATCGCGTCGTAGTCCACCTGCGGACGTGCAACCAGGCGGACCTGGGGCTCGACCTTCTTCACGGCACCCTCTCCTAGCAACTCCCCCGCCCAGGGCACGCGTCATGGCCGCGACCAGGGGTTTCCGGAGCACGGGAGCGTGTGTGGGGCGGGGCCGATTGACCTCCCCCGAGGGTACACGTCCGTTGCTTCGCCGTGGTCGGCCCGGGAGCGGAGGCCCCTGGTCGGGGCACCCGCCGCTCCGGACGGTCACAGGCCGTAGAAGTAGCCCGGGGCGACGAAGAGTCCGACGACGATGGCGATGATGCCCCAGAGGAGCTGCCCGCGCAGCACCCCCAGGACACCGGAGACAATGAGGATGATTCCTAGGACAGTCAGCAAAGTACCCATACGCAACCCCTGTCCGGTCACGATCCGATCAAACTTCACCCCTCGGGTTCGTTTCCTTCACACGCCGTCGCCCCAGGTGAGCGGCGGCCACTGTGACGCAGGTCGTAGGCTCAGCGCCGGGCGAGTTCCAGGACCCGGGCCACGATGCCCTCACCGACACTGGCGGTGAGGATCGACTCCGGGTGGAACTGCACCGCGTACCAGCGCGCCGCCGGGTCCTCGATCGCCATGACCACGGGCTCCTCACCGGCGTCGCCGTCCAGCACGGCGGTGACCTCGAAGTTCTTCACCAGGTCCGGGGTGCTGTAGGTGGAGTGGTAGCGCGCGGCGGGGAAGGCGCCGTCCTCACCCAGGCCGGACAGCAGCCGGCCGCCGGACACCCGGACGCGGCCGGGCTTTCCGTGCACCGGCTCGTCCAGGGTGCGCAGCTCTCCCCCGGCGTGCTCGACCATCCCCTGGAGCCCCAGGCACACCCCGAACACCGGCAGGCCGCGGGCGGCCAGGGCGTCGAGCAGGTCCGACATCGCGAAGTCCACCGGCAGGCCCGGACCGGGCGAGAGGACCACCAGGTCCGGCGCGATCCGGTCCAGGAGCTCGGGCTCGAACCCGTAACGGACGGTGGTGACCTCGGCTCCGTGGCGGCGCACGTAGTCAGCGAGGGTGTTGACGAAGGAGTCCTCGTGGTCCACGAGCAGTACCCGCATACCCGCGCCGGGCTGCGGGGCGGGCGCGCTGACGGCCGGGGCGGTCTCGTCGGCGGCCTCCTCGCCCAGGGCCAGCGTCTCCAGGAGCGCGCGGGCCTTGAGGAAGGTCTCCTTCTCCTCGGCCTCGGGGTCGGAGTCGTAGAGGAGGGTCGCGCCCACGCGCACGGCCGCCACCCCGTCACGGATGTGCGCGGTGCGCAGGGTGAGGCCCGTGTTCATGGAGCCGTCGAAGTTGACCACCCCGACCGCGCCGCCGTACCAGCGGCGGGGGCTGGTCTCGTGCTGCTCGATGAACCGCATCGCCCAGGTCTTGGGCGCCCCGGTGACGGTGACCGCCCACATGTGGGTGAGGAAGGCGTCCAGGGCGTCGAAGTCCCGACGCAGGGTGCCCTCGATGTGGTCGACGGTGTGGATCAGACGGGAGTACATCTCGATCTGGCGGCGGCCGATCACCTTGACGCTGCCCGGCTCGCACACGCGCGACTTGTCGTTGCGGTCCACGTCGGTGCACATGGTCAGCTCGGACTTCTCCTTGACCGAGGAGAGCAGCTCCTGGATGTTCTCGGCGTCGCCCAGCGCGTCCTCGCCCCGGCGGATGGTCCCGGAGATCGGGCAGGTCTCCACCCGCTGGCCGGTGCCGGGCTCGCCGGTGACCCGCACGAACATCTCCGGGGAGGCGCCGACCAGGTACTCCCCCTCGCCCAGGTTGAAGAAGAACTCGTAGGGCGCGGGGTTGCGCCCGCGCAGCAGTTCGTAGAAGCGGGCCGGGGACGTGCAGCGGGCGTAGGTGCGGTGGCCGGGGACCACCTCGAACAGGTCGCCCCGGCGGAACCGCTTCTTGGCCTCGGCGACCACCTCGGCGTAGGAACCGGGCTGGGGGCCGGGCGGGACCTCGGCGGCGACCACGGGCGGGGTGGGGCCGGTCTCGCGGGGCAGCCCCTCGGTGGTGGCCTCGGCGCGGGTCTCCGTGGCGGGCACGGTGAACTCGTAGGTGTGACGCACGCACGTCTCGCGCTTGCGGTCGCGGACCACGATCGCGTCGGGCAGGTGCAGGACCAGGTCGCGGTCGGACGGGTCCCGGTCGATGTGCCGCTCAACCGGCTCGAACTGGAAGGCGAGGTCGTAGCCGAAGGCGCCGTACAGGCCCAGGTTGGAGTCCTCGGGGCTGCGCAGGGCGGCGACAACGGCGCGCAGGGCGGTGAACACGCTCGGGCGGCGGCTGCGCTCCTCCTCGGTGAAGAAGGCGTCCGGGTCGGGCTCGGGAACCGTGACGGCGACGTGGTCCGGGCCCTGTGCGCGGTCGGCGGCCCCGGGCACCGTGTCGAGCGCGTCGGCCAGGACGGGGAGCAGGACCCGGCCCCGGTCGTTGAGGGCGGTGGCGGTGACCCGGCGGCCCCGGGTGCTGATCTCCAGGCAGGGGTCCACGTACCCCAGGTGCCACCGGTCGTAGCGGCCCGGGTACTCCATTCCGGAGGAGAGGACCCCGCCCCGGCGGTGTTCCACGGAGGCGACGAGTTCGGTCAGGATCTCAGGGTCACACGGGGTGACGGTGCGGTGGACGGTCACGCCGCTCGGGGTGCGGTACGTGGTGGTCTGTGCGTCGCTGGGGTTCACGGCCGGTCCTTTGGCGCTCTGCGGTCGGTGGTCATCGCCGTCCGGGGCCGTCGGGAAACGACAAACGACCGCCGGTACGGGGCGGTCGCTGCGGTGTTCGTGGAACGCGAACTGTCGGTGCGCCGCCTAGGAGCGGCGCCACCACTGTCCCTGGTGGATCGGACTGGTTCGCATGGGCCGAGTGTAGCGGGTGCGAGACGGAGAAGGGGCCCGAAAACGAAAAACCCCCGCCCGGTTCCGGGAGAGGGTTCGGCGCGCTGACCGAGCACGGCCCGACACACGAGTGGGAGCTCTGCTAAGCTTCGGGATCCACGTCCCACAGAAATAGCCATCACAGAACTTCCTAATCGCAAGGATAGCCACCAGATGGACTCCTGTCAATCCGACCGCTCGACCCCCTCCCCTGAGAAGGCCGCGATCACGGTCGAGCAGGTCCGTGTCAGCACCATGTACGAACGCCTCGACGCCCTGCGCGCCCAGACCGGGCGGCGGCTGGCCGACGCCCACCTCCAGGAACGCGCCGGATACGCCGCCATCGTGGAGCGCGAGACGCGTTCCTACGAGCACGCCCGCCGCCGGGCCCAGCTCGGTTCGGTCGAGGAGGGGCTGTGCTTCGGCCGGATCGACGTCTCCCACGGCCCCGGGGACACCGAGGCACGCTACGTGGGGCGGATCGGGCTGCGCGACGCCGAGTACGACACCATCCTCGTGGACTGGCGGGCCCCCGCCGCCCGCCCCTTCTACGCGGCCACGCCCAGCGCCCCGGAGGGGGTCACCCGGCGGCGCCACCTCAGGGTGCGTGGCAGGAGGGTCGTCGGTCTGGACGACGAGGTGTTCGACGTCGACGGCCTCACCGAGGGCGACCGCCGCCAACTGGTCGGTGAGGCGGCCCTGCTCACCTCCCTCCAGCGGGGCCGCACGGGACGGATGGCCGACATCGTCTCCACCATCCAGGCCGAGCAGGACCGGGTCATCCGCGCGCGTCTGGCCGGAGTACTGGTCGTCCAGGGCGGTCCGGGCACCGGCAAGACCGTCGCGGCGCTCCACCGCGCCGCCTACCTCCTCTACACGCACCGGCGGGTCCTGGAGCGCCGGGGCGTCCTGGTGGTGGGGCCCAACCCGGCGTTCCTGCGCTATGTGGGAGACGTCCTGCCCTCCCTCGGGGAGACCGACGTGGTGATGCGCACGGTCGGTGAGCTGTTCCCGGGTGTGGAGGCCTCCGCCCGCGACCCCCACGCCGTCGCGACCCTCAAGGGGTCCCCGCGCATGGTCGACCTCGTGGGCGCCGCCGTCCGGGACCGACAGCGATCGCCCCTGCGCGCCTTCGGAGAGGCGGACCTGCGCGTGGAGACCGACGCGGGGACCCTCGTCGTGCCCGGTGACGTGTGCGCACACGTCCTGGAGACCACCCGGAACCTGCGGCTGCCCCACAACACCGCGCGCAAGTACCTGGTGAACACGCTGCTCGGCGAGCTCGCGCGGGTCGAGTCCCAGCGGCTCGGGCGCCCGGTCTCCGACGAGGACCTCCCGCACGTGGGAGCACGGCTCTGGCAGGAGGAACCCGTCCAGCACGCCCTGGACGCCCTGTGGCCCGACCTCACCCCGGAGCGGCTGCTCCGCGACCTGTACGCCGACGGCGAGGCCCTGCTCAGGGTGGGAACGGGGGCCGGTGTCGCGGACGCCGCACGGCTGGCCCGCCCATCGGGGGCACCCTGGACCGTCGAGGACGTCCCGCTCCTGGACGAGGCCGCCGACCTCCTCGGCCGGGACGACAGCCACCTGCGGGCCCGTCAGCGGCGGCGGGACGCCGAGCGGGAGGCGGAGGTCCGGTACGCGCAGGGGGTCCTGGACCTCACCGGGCTGACGGAGGATCCGAGGGAGGGGCTGGACGCGCACCTGCTCGCGGACCGCCACCATGACACCGGCCCGGACCTGAGCACCGCCGACCGGGCCGCGACGGACCGCGACTGGGCCTACGGGCACGTGATCGTGGACGAGGCCCAGGAGCTGTCCGCGATGGCCTGGCGCACGGTGATGCGCCGGGTGCCGACCCGGTCCCTGACCGTCGTCGGGGACGTCGCCCAGACCGGCAGCGCGGCGGGGACCGGTTCCTGGGAGGCCGCCCTGGAACCGTACGCCCCGGGCAAGGTGCACGTGGAGCACCTGAGGGTCAACTACCGGACCCCGGCGCCGATCATGGCCGTCGCCGCCGACGTGCTGCGTGCGGCCGCGCCCGACCAGGAGGTTCCCGAGTCCGTGCGCGAGGACGGCGACGCCCCCCTCGCCGTCCGGATCGGGGACCTGCGCGAGCTGTCCGCGCTGGTCACCGGGGAGCGGGAGGCCGTCGGTGAGGGCCGGATCGCGGTCATCACCTCCGACGCCTCCCTGACCGAGGTGGCGGGCGCGCTGCCCGGTGCGGACCCGGGCGGGCGCGACGCCCCCGGGGACGCCGTGGTGGTGCTGACCGCGACGGAGTCCAAGGGGCTGGAGTACGACTCGGTGATCGTGGTGCGCCCCGGGGAACTGCTGGCCCAGCCGCGCGGCGCGAACGACCTGTACGTGGCGGTGACCCGCGCGACCAGGCGCCTGACCGTCGCGCACGAGGGCGACCTGCCGGAACTCCTCGGGCGCCTGGGGTGAGGCGGTGCCCGCCGGAGGCTCCCCGGGGTCTCCGGCGGGCACCGGTCAGGTCTCTCCGACGGACCCGCAACCCTCCAACGCCCCGGGACACCACACTTGGATCACGATCCGCAGCAGGCCGGGGGCTAGAAAGGGACCATGCCCCTCACCCCGAACCCCCTGCCTCCTCTCCCCCCACTCCCCCGGACCGTCACCGGAGTGTTCGTCCGCAACGTCATGCAGACCGCGTGCCCCGGCTACTTCGCCCTGGTGTGGCTGGACGCCGAACCCGCGCGCAGCGGAGCGGACTTCGAGTTCGTCGACGATCTGCCCGCGACCTGCCCCCGCCCCGACGAGCCCCTCCCCGAGGAGTTCAGGCACGCCTTCGGGGAGGGCGTCCGTACGAGCCTGGAGCTCCGCGGCGGGGGCAGGTCCGCCTACGCGACGCGGATCGTGCTCCGCGACGCGCTGTGGAGCGATATCGACTCCAACCGCTGGAGCTTCGAGGTCGCGGGGCGGTACGCGGCCAAGGAGGTCCTGGAGTGCGTCCGGGACGACCGCGTGCCCCGCCAGGCGGGCAGGAACGCGCGGATCGACCGCCCGATCCCGCCCATGCCGAGGTCCCGGACACGCGGCTAGGAACGGCCCCGACGGGGACGCCCTGGTCATCCGTGTTGTGAAGTTCTGTGCCTGTTCGGTGGACTCTCGCGAAATTGTACGTACAATCTGTACGGACAACGCGTGTACCGGTGCCGTGTGTGACGTCGGTCCACGATCCCGGTCCCATGTGAACGGACTCTTATGCGTGACAGCCAGGGGTCGCTGGTACCCCTCCTCAAATGGATGAACAAGGTCCCCGGCGGGGCCATGCTCATCCCCCTCGTCCTCGGATCGGTCCTGGGAACCTTCGCTCCGGCGGCCCTGGACATCGGCAGCTTCACCACCGCGCTGTTCAAGGACAGCGCCATGCCGCTGATCGCCCTGCTCATCTTCGCGACGGGCACCCAGGTCACCCTCCGCACCAGCGGTCCGGTGCTGGCCACCACCGGTGTCGTCCTCCTCGGGAAGAGCGTCATCCCGGGCCTGCTCATCATCGCCCTGGCGATGGTCACCGGCCCCGAGGGCGTCCTGGGCATCTCCATCATGGCGATGCTCGCGGCGGCGACCAACGCCAACGGCGGCCTCTGGCTCGCCCTGACCGGACAGTACGGACGGACGAAGGACCGGGGCGCCTACATCGCGGGCGCCGTCAACGACGGTCCCTTCTTCGCCCTGCTGTTCATCGGCGCCTCCGGGATCGGTCAGATCCCCGTCCTCACCCTGCTCGCCGCGATCATCCCGTTCCTGCTCGGCGTCCTCGTCGGGAACATCGACTCGCAGTGGCGTGAGCTCCTCACCCCGGTGCCCGCGATCGTCATCCCGTTCTTCGCCTTCGCCCTGGGTACCGGCATCAACCTGGCGGACGTGGCCAGGGGCGGCCTGTCCGGGATCCTCCTCGGCGTGGCGATCACCTTCGTCACCGGCGGACTCGTCTACCTCGGCTACCGCTTCCTCCTGCGGCGCGGCAAGGAGTCGGGGATCGGCTTCGCCGCGGGCACCGCGTCGGGCAACGCCGTCGCCACCCCGGCCATCATCGCCGCCGCCGACCCGTCCTTCCTCTCCTACGCCGGGACCGCCACCACCCAGGTCGCCGCGAGCGTCCTGGTCACCGCCCTGCTCGCGCCGCTGGTGACCACCTGGGTGCTGCGCCGGGCCGGTGCCTCGCCCGCCGAGGCCGAGCGCCAGGAGATCGCGGAACGGCAGGAGGCCGCCACCACGGCCACCGACCACACCGACCCCGAGGAGACCGAGGAGACACGGTCATGACCCACACACGCACACCACGCGTGGCCGTGGTCGCGGACGACCTCACCGGCGCGGGTGACACCGCCGTCCAGTTCGTACGCGCCGGCTGGAGCACCGAACTCCAGCTGGGCACCGCGGAGTCCACCGCCGACGTGGTCGCCGTGACCACCGACTCCCGCGCCCTGCCGCCGGAGCGGGCCGCCTCCGCGGCCGCCGAGGCCGTGCGCGGGCTCCGCGACGCGGGCGCGGACCTGGTCTACAAGAAGGTGGACTCGACCCTGCGCGGCCCCATCCGCGCGGAGATCGACGGGGTCCTGTCCGTCTCCCCGCCCGGAACCGTCGCCGTGGTCTGCCCGGCCTTCCCCGCCAACGGCCGCGTCGTCCGCGACGGGGTCCTCCTGGTGGACGGGGTCGAGGTCCACCGGACCGCCGTCGGGGACGACCCGGTCTCCCCGGTGACCGAGAGCCGGATCGCCGAGCTGTTGGACGCCCGGTACGTCCGGCTGACCGGTGACGACCCCGAGCGGAACGCCGCCCTGCTCCGCGACGCCGCGCCCGTGGCCGTCGTCGACGCGGAGACCGACGCCGACCTGGCCCGGGTCGCCGCCGCCGTCACGTTCCTGGGTGACCGCGCCGTCCCCGTGGGTTCGGCCGGCCTCGCCACACGGCTGGCGGAGACCTGGCGCCCGGTCCTGGAGCCCGGCCCGGCCCTGGTGGTGGTGACCTCCCTCCACCAGGCCGCGCGCGGACAGGTCGCGGAGCTCCTGGCGGACGAGTGGACACGGGTGGAGCAGCCCGACGCCCACGCGCTGGCCGACGACACCGCCTGGCGGGAGTGGTCCGACCGGGTCCTGGAGACCTTCGACCCCTCCCACCCGCACACCGCCCTCGTGGCCCCCGACGACCGCACCAGCGGGCTCGACCCCGCCCTGGTCGCCCGGCGCTTCGGGGAGCTGGCCGCGCGCGTGGCCGAGCGGTACCCGCTGTCCGGGTTCGTCGTCACCGGTGGCGACGGGGCCCGCGCCCTCACCGCGTCCCTCCGGGCCAGGGCCATCGCCCTGACCGGCGAGGTCGCCCCGGGCATCCCGCTGGGCACCCTGGCGGGCGGCCCCCGCGAGGGGCTGGCCATCGTCACCAAGGCCGGGGGCTTCGGCTCCCCCACCGCCCTCATCGAGGCCGCTGACGCGGTCCGCAACACGAAAGGCAGCAGCACATGAGCCGCCCCACCCTCGCGGTCACCCTCGGCGACGTCGCGGGTATCGGTCCGGAGATCACCGCCAAGGCGCTCCTCCACCACCCGGAGGTCCGTGAACTGTCCCGGCCCGTCGTCGTCGGTGACGCGGACGCCCTGCGCAGGGCCGTCACCGCCGTGGGCGGGGACGCGTCGGCGGTCAACCCGATCGACTCACCCGCCGACGCGGCCGACACACCCGGTGTGATCGACGTCGTGCAGACCGGCCCCTCGCTCGGCCACGTGCCCTACGGCGAACTGAGCGCGGAGGCGGGCGACGGAGCGGCCCGCTTCGTGATCGAGGCCGTGGACCTCGCCAAGCGTGGCCTGGTCGACGGGATCGTCACTCCCCCGCTGAACAAGGCCGCCATGCACCTGGGCGGGCACCAGTGGCCGGGCCACACCGAGCTGCTCGCGCACGAGTTCGGCGTCAGCGACTACAGCCTCGTGCTGTCCGCGGGTGAGCTGTCCTTCTTCCACCTGACCACGCACGTCTCCCTGCGCCGCGCCATCGAGGACGTCACCCAGGAACGCACCCTGGAGGTCCTGCGGCTGATGAGCGCCTTCGCCCGCGCCCAGGGTGAGGCGGACGAGCCCATCGGCGTGGCCGGGCTCAACCCGCACGCCGGGGAGAACCGCCTGTTCGGCGACGAGGACGCCGACGTGCTCGCCCCGGCCGTCGAACGCGCCCGCGCCGAGGGGATCAACGCCCACGGGCCGATCCCCGCCGACGCGCTCATCCCGGCGGCCGTCCGGGGCAAGTGGAAGCTGGTCGCGGTCTGCTACCACGACCAGGGCCACGCGCCCTTCAAGGCCGTCTACGGCGACGACGGCGTGAACATCACCGCCGGGCTTCCGGTGGTGCGGGTGTCGGTGGACCACGGCACCGCGTTCGACATCGCGGGCCAGGGCATCGCCCGCGAGGCCAGTCTGGTCCTGGCCCTGCGCCGGGCCGCCGAGCTCGCTCCCGGCTGGGGACACGTGTGGAAGGCCACCGCCTCCTGACCGGGCGGACGCACCACGGCGCGCCCCCGTCCCCCTCCGGTTCCGGGGGACGGGGGCGCGCCGCGTCCGGCGGCCCGTCGGACGCGGCCGGAGATGCTCCGGCGCTCCGTGGCTCCCGCGCCACACGCCCTAGAATGACGGCCATGCCTGTCGACCGCTCCGACTCCCGGCCCCTGCACGCCCAGGTGGCCGACGCCCTGCGCGCGGAGATCCGCGACCGCTCGATCCCGCCCGGTGACGCCCTGCCCAGCGAGGCCGCCCTGCGTGAGCGCTTCGGTGTCTCCCGGAGTGTGGTCCGCCAGGCCCTGGCCACCCTGGAGGACGAGGGATCGGTCCGCCGGACCCGGGGGCGGGCTCCGGTCGCCGCGGTCCCCACCGAACACCACCGGCTCGTGCAGCGGGTGACCGGGCTCTTCGACCAGTTCTCCGCCGAGGGGCTGAGCCTGCGCACCGCCGTGCTCTCCCTGGAACGGGCCCGCACCGGCCCGCCCTCCGCCGTCCACCACCTGGTGACCGAGGATCTGCTGCGGCTGGAGCGCGTCCGGTCGGTCGACGACGAGGCCCTGTCCTACGTGCGCACCTGGCTCCCGGCGGACCGCTTCGCGGAACTGGACTCGGCCATGCTGGCCAACGCCTCCCTGCACCGGCTCATGGAGGTCCGCTTCGGCGCGGTGCCCAGCAGTGGCCGCAGGCAGATCCGCGCCGTCCCGGCCGACCCGCGCATCGCCCGTGAGCTGGGGGTCCCGGACGGGGTCCCGCTCCTGCTCCTGGAGGGCGGCACCTTCGACCAGGACGGCCTGCCCCTGGAGTGGTTCGAGAGCTGGCACCGCTCCGACCGCGTCGTCTTCGACATCGAGGCGGACGGCGCCACCGACCAGGTGCGGATCGCGCCGGGTCCGTCGCTGGCCGCTGGCCCGGCTCCGTCGGCCGTTTCGTCCGGGGAGCCCGCCCCGCACGGCGGGCTCGACCGCGCCGTGGCCCTCGCCGCCGAGCTGCGCTCCGAACTCGACCGTCTGCGCGCCGAGGGCTGAGCCTCCCGACCCCTCGGGGTTCCCGCGCCGAGGGGCGCACGGCGGGTCGGGTCCCGGGGGTCACTAGGATCTGGGCATGCCCATCGTGTTCGACCTGGTCAGCACCGACGCCTCACGTGTGGTGGTGCGGCCCTCGCCGCTCGCCGAACTGATGGCGTTCCTGCACAGCGTCGCCGAACCGGGCCACCACCCGGGGGCGAGCCGGGACATCCGCGCCGTGCGGTCCGGGGTGGACCGGGCCACCGAGCGGCGCCTGCGCACCTTCGCGCCCCTGTGGGCCAGGTTCCGACTGCGCGCGCTGCTGCCCCTGGACACCAGCCACCCCGCGACGTTCCAGGACGAGCTGGCCCTGATGAACGCCATGCCCGCGCCGGTGTTCGACTCCATGGTGGCGGAGACCATCGCGAGCGGGAGCTGGGAGCGCTACTACGGCCTGCGTGACCCCCACGACCACCGTGCGGAGTTCCTGGAGGTCTGCCGAGCCAAGAGCGAGGAGCGCGAGGAGCTGGGCGAGCTCTTCCTGGCGGACCGCGCGGCCTTCCGCCAGAACCTGTCCGACCTGCTCCAGCACTGTCACGACACGTTCTTCCGTGCCCGCTGGGAGGCGACCCTGCCCCAGCTCGCCACGGCCGGACGCGAGGTGCGGGGGCGCTTCTCCCAGGACCGGCTCGGGGTCGTGCTGGCCTCCCTCACACCGGGCGGCCACTACCTGCCGCAGACCGCGCAGGTGGCCTACGACAAGCTCCAGAACGCCTTCGTCTCCTGTGCGGGACGCGATCTGGTCCTGGTGCCCAGCCTGTTCACCCGCCCCCACCTGGTGGTGAAGTTCGAGGAGGCGCAGCCCCGCGCGAACCTGCCCATCGTGGTGCAGTTCCCGATCACCGAGATGGGCACCATCGACGTCCCTCTCAAGGAGTTGCAGCGGCGCATGGCCGTGCTCTCGGACCCCGCCCGCCTGGTGCTGTGCCGACACCTGGTCAACGAGCACTGCACCACCGGCGAGCTGGCGGCGCGGGTCGGGATGACCGAACCCCAGGTCTCCCGACACCTGCGACGCCTGCGCGAGGCCGGGCTGCTGGAGTCCGTACGCGACGGCAGGCTGGTGCGCCACCGCATCAGACTCGGCACCGTCTACTCACTGGGACACCAGTTCCTCACCCGGCTCGTGCAGTGAGGCCCGGGGGTGGGTACCGCGCCCGGTGTCCCACCCCCTCCCCGGGCCCCGGCCCGCACACGCGCCGAACGGGATCCGCGCCGGTCAGAAGTCGACCAGCTCCGCCTCCAGCCGCAGCTGCTCGGCGTCCTCCGGCCGGACGAAGCCGTCGGCCAGCATGCGGTCCAGGGCCCGTGAGTGCTCGCGACGGTAGCCGTCCGCGTCCCCGTAGCGCTCCACGAGCCGTTCGGGAGCGAGCGGGGTCTCACTGCCGTGGTACCAGGAGGGTCGACCCATCGGGGTGGCTGCCACCAGGGTGGAGAGCGGCGCGTCGGTGTGGGTGGTGCGGAGCCCGCCCCTGGCGTTGCCGATCCCGTCCCTGAGCACGGTGTCGGTGTCGCCCTCCGTCTCCAGGAGGCGGGAGGCCGGGGGTGTCGCCTCGCCCCGCGCCCACGCGGACAGCGACTCCAGCAGGGCGTTGTACACGTGGGAGTTGGGGAAGGTGGACCACCGGGCACCCTCGGGGAGCGGGCAGTCCCGGAGCCGCTCGCGGTCCCGGTCACTCATGTGCCGGGTCTCCCGGTGCGCCATCCCGGCCACCTCGTACAGCCGGAAGAACGGCGAGTCCGGCCTGCGGTGCGTGAGCCCCCGTACCTGGCCCGAGACCCCGCACGCCCAGCGCACGGACTGGAACTCGGCCTCCCCCAGGACCTCCATGACGGGCACGTCCACGTCCGGCAGCGCGGGCCCTCCCGACGCACAGGGCATGTACCCGTCGAAGACGGGTCCTCCGTCCGGCCGTCGCAGGGCGGCGTGGTGGCGCTCCACGAACCTGCGCACGACGCCGCCGGTCTGGGAGATCCCCGCGAACAGCAGGGTGCGCACGGCGGCTTCGGGCAGGCCGGGCAGGCCCTCCCTCAGGGCGTTGGCCACCTGGGCGATGATCTCGAACGACTGCGGCGTGGCCCGCCACCACCGTTCCTTGAACTCGTCGTACTCGCGGGCCAGCACCTCCGGCGTGGGGTTCTCCGTGAAGGGGATACTGCCCGCGAAGTCCTTGGCCAGCTCCCCGGAGGAGAAGGTCATCTCCGCGTACCGGCGCTGGTCGACCCCCTTGATGAGGTCGAGCGCGGACGGGGCCTGGGAGTCGATGCCCACCCAGATGAAGCCCCCGCGCATGATCTGGCGGTTGAAGGCCCGCCACACCGAGTTCCCGCCCCAGATGTGGCTCACCTCGGCCAGCGCCCGCCCCGTGTACAGCGACATGTCCGCGGGACGTCGGATGAGGACGCGGGTGCTGTAGGGGTCGTCGGCGGCCGTGCCGGAGACGAGGTACTCCTCCTGGACGTAGTCGTAGGTGGGGATGCGGTCGACCCCGTAGGGTTCGAGCACCACGGCCCGGTTCCCCTCGGTCTCGGGGACGGGTCCCCGGATGAGGGCATGCTTCGCCTGCGCGTGTCGGGTGGTCATGTTCTCCTTCTTCCAGAGCGGAAGGGGGCGGGACGGGCGGGAACGTGCGGTCAGAGTCGGGGCACGGCCTCGATCAGAGTGCGTGTGTAGTCGTCCTCGGGGGCGCGGAGCACCCGGGACGTGGGCCCGGACTCGACGACCCGGCCGCCGTTCAGGACGGCGACGCGGTCACACATGAAGTCCACGACGGCCATGTCGTGGCTGACGAAGAGCAGGGAGAGGCCACGCGCCCGGCGGATGTCCTTGAGCAGGTTGAGGACCTTGGCCTGCACGGACACGTCCAGTGCCGAGACCGGCTCGTCGGCGACGATCAGTTCGGGTTCCAGGGCCAGGGCGCGGGCGATGGACACGCGCTGGCGCTGGCCACCGGAGAACTCGTGGGGCAGGCGCCCCATCCAGGACCGGGCCAGCCCGACCTCGTCGGCGAGCGCCAGGGCCCGACCCTCCCGCTCGGCGGGGGTGTGCAGCCCCTGGACCCGGTAGGGCTCCTCCAGCAGCTCGCGCAGGGTCATGCGCGGGTTGAGGGAGTTGGACGAGTCCTGGAAGACCATCTGCATGCGGCGGCGGTAGGTCCGCAGTTCGGACCGGCGCATGGACAGGATGTCCCGGCCCAGCACCGTCACCGAGCCCGAGGTGGGCCGGATCAGTCCGATGGCCATGCGGCCCAGGGTGGACTTGCCCGAACCGGACTCGCCCACCAGGCCCAGGACCTCGTCGCGCCCCAGTTCCAGTGACGCGTCCCGGACCGCCACGTGCGCGGTGCGGCGCAGGATCCCGCCGAGGCGGAACCTCTTGGTCACGTGCTCCATGCGCAGGACGGGTTCGGCTCCCGCGGCGCCGTCGGTCGTGCTCATCACTGCACCGCCTTGGTGAATCGGCTCTTGTCGATGACGGGGAGGCGGTCCGGGCTGTGCCCGAGCCGGGGTGAGGCCTCCAGCAGGCCGCGGGTGTAGCCGGACTCCGGTGCGGACACCACCTGGTCGGTGGGGCCGGACTCCATGGCGTGACCGTCGAGCATGACCACGACGTCGTCCGTGTACCGGGAGACCAGTCCCAGGTCGTGGCTGATGAGCAGCACGGACAGCCCGAGTTCCTCTCGCAGGTCGGCCAGGAGGTCGAGGATCTGTTTCTGGATGGTGGCGTCGAGCGCGGTCGTGGGTTCGTCCGCGATGAGCAGGGCGGGCTCGCAGGAGATGCTCATGGCGATCATGACGCGCTGGCGCATGCCGCCCGAGAGCTGGTGCACGTAGGCGTCCAGGACGCCCCGGGAGGGCGGGATCCCGACCAGGTCCAGGAGTTCGGCGCTGCGCGCCCGGGCCTGGCGCCGGGTCAGTCCCAGGTGCAGGCGCAGGGGCGCCGCCATCTGCCCGCCGATGGTCTTGGTGGGGTGCAGGGCGCTCATGGGCTCCTGGAACACGAAGCCCATCTCCCGTCCGGCCATGGCGCGCCGTTCGCGGGCGGGCAGGGCCAGCAGGTCGCGGCCCCGGTAGAGCACCTGCCCGGAGGCGCGCGCCGTCTCGGGGAGGATGCCCATGACGGCGGTGGCGGTCATGGACTTCCCCGAACCGGACTCGCCCACGATGCCCAGGGTGCCCCGACCACGGAGGGTGAGGTCGAGGGAGTGCACCACGCGGCGCGGGCCCTCCGGGGTCAGGACGTCGACGTCGAGTCCGCGCACGTCCAGCAGGATGTCGTCGGTGGAGTTCGTGGTCACTCCTTGGCCTCCAGCCTGATGCGGGGGTCGAGTGTGGCTGCGACCACGTCGACCAGCAGGTTGACGAGGACGAAGGCCACCGCGATGAAGAAGATGCAGCCCTCGATGAGCGGGTAGTCGCGCCGCTCGACGGCGGTGAGCAGCAGCTTGCCCAGCCCGGGCAGAGAGAAGACGTTCTCGGTCACGACCGCTCCGCCGAGCATCGAGGCCAGGGAGAGCCCGACCACGGTGACCAGGGGCGCGAGCGCGGCCGGGAAGACGTAGGAGCGGGTGATGGTGCGCTCGGGCAGGCCCTGGGCCCGGGCCGTGGCCACGAAGGGCTGGTGCTTGGCGTCGAGCACGCCGTTGCGCGAGTACCGGAAGAGCGTGGCCGCCTCCAGGGTGCCCAGCGCCAGGCACGGCAGCGCCATGTGGCGCACGTACTGGACGGGGTCCTCGGTGATCGGGGTGAACCCCGCGACCGGCAGCCACTGGAGGGTCACCCCGAAGAGCATGACCATCAGGATGGCCAGCCAGAAGGTGGGCATGGCCACGCCCACCGCCGACCCGACCACCATGGTCCGGTCCAGGGCCCTCGACCTCGTGGCTCCGGCGACGGCGCCGAGCGCGGGGCCGATGAGCAGCGCGAGGAGCATGGAGATCAGCGCCAGCTGGCCGGTCACGAGCGCCGCGGACAGGACCAGTTCGGCCACGGGAGCGTGCAGGAAGATGGACTCCCCGAAGTCGAACCGCGCCATCCGGGCGAGCCAGTCGAGGAACTGCTGCCACATCGGGGCGTCCAGGCCCAGCTCGGTGCGTAGTTCCGCGATCTCGGTCGCCGTGGCGTTCTCACCGAGGATGACGGCGGCCGGGTCGCCCGGGGTGAGCCGCAGCAGGACGAAGAGCAGCACCATCGGCACGGCGACGGTCGGGATGAGCGCCAACAGGCGTTTGAACACGTAGGAGAGCACGGGTCACCCGTCCTTCTCGTCGGAGGGGACGGTGGTCCGGGCCCGCCGCGAGGACCGGGCCGAGGACTTCGAGGAGCGCGCCAGCTCGGCCAGGCGCCGGGCCCGCGGGTCCATGGCGTCGCGCAGCCCGTCTCCGAGGAGGATGAGCCCGAGGACGGTCAGCAGGATCGCCGCACCGGGGAACACCCCGATCCACCAGGCCACCGCCGCGTACTGCTGCGCGGCGGACAGGCTCGCGCCCCAACTGGGCACGTCCGGCGGCAGTCCGATACCGAGGAAGCTCAGGGCCGCGATGGACAGCACCGTGGCGGCGAAGCCCATGGTCGCCTGGACGATGAGCACCGAGACGGACTCGGGTGCCACGTAGCGGAACAGGATCCAGGAGTCACGGGCCCCCAGCGCGCGGGCGGACTCCACCATGGGCGCGGAGCGCGCGGTGAGCGCGGCCGCGCGGACCACCCGGGCGATCGGCGGTACCAGGACCACGGTGAGGCCGAACAGGACCGGCCCCACTCCCCGGCCCAGAACGCCGACCAGGCTCATGACCAGGATGATGTTGGGGAACGACATCAGCCCGTCGATGACGCGCATGACGACCGCGTCCACCCAGCGGAAGTAGCCGCAGACGACGCCGGTGAGGAACCCGGCGACGATGGCGAGCACCGTGCAGGCTGCGGCGATGCCGAGCGAGGTGCGGGCTCCGTGGAGCAGCACCGTCCACATGTCGCGGCCCTGCTCGTCGGTGCCCAGGGGGCCACCGGTTCCGGGGGCCTGGAGTCGCTCGCTCGGTCGGAGCAGGTCGGGGTCGCCGCCCAGGACGGGGGCGAGGAGTGCCAGCAGCGTGATGACCGCGACGATCGCGGCGCCCGTCATCGCGCTCGGGTCCCTGGAGAGGGACCGCAGGGTGGTTCTCATGAGGAGTCTTTCGTGCGCGGTGGGTTCCGGGCCCGGCGACCGTGCGGCGGGCCGCCGGGCGGCGGGGTCCTACTGGTCGATCCAGATGTTGTAGAAGCCCCGGACGGTCCCCTGCGTGGCCTCGAAACCGCCGACGTCGGCGGAGGTCACCGCGAGACGGGGTTCGTGGCCGAAGCGGATGAACGGGACGTCCTCCCAGATGAGTTCCTGGAGTTCGTCCCAGGCGGGCTTACGGCTCTCGGTGTCCTCTCCCTCGGTGACGGCGGCCATGAGCTCGGCCTTCTCCTCGGTGGCCCACCAGCCGGGGAAGTCGTCGTTGAGGAAGACCACGGTCAGCGGGTCGGAGTAGGCCGCGCCCCCGCCGAGGAACACCTCCCAGGTGTCCTCCTCGGTCCGCGTGGAGCCGAAGGTGGCGGCGTCCATCGCCTGGAGGTCGACGTTGAGGCCGACCGCCTCCAGCTGCTGCTGGACGATGGGGCCGTAGTTGTCGTTGGAGGGGCGGTAGAGCACGCGCACCGGGGTGCCGTCGTACCCGGCCTCGTCGAGCAGGCGCTCGGCCTCCTCGGCGGAACGGTCCGTGTAGGCCTCGGATCCGGCGTCGGAGTACCAGGGCGAGCCGGGCGGGAAGAAGCTGGAGTCCTCGGTGAAGTAGTCGGTTCCGCCGAGGTACTGGGTCTCGATCTCCGCGAAGTCCAGCGCGTTGAGCACGGCGCGGCGCATGAGCACGTCGCCCATCAGCTCGGACCGCAGGTTGAACTGCATGATGGAGAACTCGGAGTCCTCGCTCAGCACCGCCTGGAGCGAGGGGTCGGCCTCGTAGACGTCCAGCTGGTCGACGCCGAGGAACTGCGGGGCGACGTTCACCTCGGCCGTGCGCAGCTGGTTGAGCGTGTTCGACTCGTTGAACGGGACGAACTTCAGGGTGTCGGCGTGGGCGGTCTTCGCCCCCGCCGCGCCGTCCGGGTCCTCGTCGCGCGGGGCGTACTCGTCGAACCGGGAGGCCGTGGCCTGGCGGTCCACCGTGAACTCGTCGAGGCGGTAGGGGCCGGTGCAGTCCAGTGAGGACAGCTCGTCGTCCCCGGCGGCCTCCAGCGAGGACGCCGACATCACGTAGGCGCCGGTGTCGGGCGTGGAGAGCAGGGCGGGGATCGCGCCCGTGGGGTTGACGGTGGTGATCGTGACCGTGAGGTCGTCGGTCTCGGCGACCTCCTCCACCAGGCTGTTGAAGAGCTCACCCGGGTCGGAGTCGGCGTAGCGGTCGAGCGAGGCCACGACGTCGGCGGCGGTGAGCTGGCCGCCCTCGTGGAACGGGACGCCCTCCCTCAGGCGAAGCGTGTACACGCCCGCGTCGACGTCGTACTCGTAGGAGTCCACGAGGCCGTCCTGGATCGAGGTGTCGGCCGCGTTGGCGAACAGGCCCTCACACACCGAGGCGGCGACCATCCAGTTGGAACGCGAGGTGGTGGCGTGCGGATCGATGACGGCGGGCAGTGAGGCGACCACGAGCTCGCCTCCGGTCACCGGCTCCGAGGAGGCTCCGCCGCCCTGAGGGGAGCCGCAGCCGGACAGGAGGAGTGCCGTACCGCCCACCAGTCCAAGTGCGGCCGCGCTGCGCTGAGAGATCACGGATCAGGCCTTTCGGGGAAATCGGGATGGTGGTCCCGTGGGGACACCCACAGGTTAGGCATGGTTCACCCACGTGAAAGGCATCGTTTACCGCGACCCCGGTAAGAAACGATCAGGTGACGGAAGTTACAGGTGTGACTGGTGGGACCGTGGGTGTCCGTGACCCCACTCACAGCGACCACATCGGGCTGTCCTCCTCGGACGGAGCGGTCACCCCCGGCGTGGCCGGGTGGGCGCCGCACACGGGTGGGGTCGATCGTCGGGGGCAGGGCGTCCGCCGACCCGTCACCGCGCCGCCACCGGAACACGGCACGGATTTCACGCGGAGGGGTCTGGTCATACCGGCCGAGACACACCATGGTGTGAGGGTTCGACCGACTCCCTCCTCCCCCAAGGAGCAGCGTTGCCCGCGATCCCCCGTACGTTCCCCCTCACCCGCGCGCGCCGGACGGTGGTCGGCGCCCTGTCCGCCCTCACCGCCGCCGTTCTCGTCGCGGTCCTCGGCTGGGCCACCCCGGCCCTGGCCCACCACGTCCTGCCGCCCGGTATCCCCTCCACCTCGGCGGCGCAGTCGCAGCTCAACGGCCTGACCGTCCGCGCCAAGAACAACGGTGCGGGCTACGACCGCAGCCTCTTCCCGCACTGGGTGGTCATCACCAGCCCCTGCGACGCGCGCGAGACCGTCCTGCGCCGCGACGGCCACACCGTCCAGGTGGACGGCAACTGCCAGCCGACGTCCGGCCGGTGGTCCAGCGAGTACGACGGGGTGTGGACCGACAACGCGTCCTCGTTCGACATCGACCACATGGTGCCGCTCCACGACGCCTGGCGGTCGGGCGCCAACAACTGGTCCGCCAACCAGCGGCGCGCCTTCGCCAACGACGTCTCCGCTCCCCAGCTGTGGGCGGTCTCCGCCAGCAGCAACCGTTCCAAGGGCGACCGGGACCCCTCCGCCTGGATGCCGCCGCGTACCGCGATCCACTGCGACTACGTCAAGGCCTGGGTCAACGTGAAGCACCGCTACGGCCTGTCCGTGACCAGCGCCGAGAAGTCCTCCATCCAGGGCACCATCAACGCCCGCTGCTGACCCCCGACGATCCGGGCCGTGTGGACGCTGGTCCACACGGCCCGGACGTGTTCGGCGCGATGGCGGAAGGGGGCTTCCGCACGGTTCACCCTCTCGGCATGATGGTGCGATGAAACGCTGTGATTTCTGCGAACTCCCCCTGGACGGCGGTTGCGCCTGCGCTCTCGGAACCGACCGTCGTCGCGGCGAGGCGACCCCCGTGAGCGAGATCCACATCCACAGCAGCGGAAGGGCCCACCTTCCGGGCTGCCAGCACCAGTACCCGAGCGGGGTCAGCGCCCCACGGTGGGGATGGGTCCTCGACGCCGATCCCTCCGTGTGGCGCCGGATCAGTGAGAGCTCGCCCCTGCGGGCCACCCACGGCAACACCGACCGGGTCGCCACCAGCCGCTGCAAGGACTGCGACGTCTGAATCCCGGCACCGGTCCGGGTCCGAACGCCCTGGCCGGGGCGGTGGGTCGCACCCGCCGCCCCGGCCTTCGGCTCACCAGCCGGCCTCGGGTCCCAGCTCACGCAGGGAGGGCCGCACGGCGTCGAGGACCGTGGGGAACCACACCGAGAACTCGGCGGCCGCGCGCAGCCGCTCCAGCCCGGCGGCGTCCACGAGGGACGTCTCCGCCACCTCCTCGGGGTCGGGCCGGGTCCGGCCGCGGACCACCCCGACGAACAGGTGGTTGTACTCGCGTTCCACGAGCCCGGAGACCGGGTCCGTGTGGTGGTAGCTCACCGTTCCGGCCGCGCGCATGAGCGCCGGCGCCACCCCCAGCTCCTCTCCCGTGCGCCGGGACGCCGCCACGAAGGGGAGCTCACCGGGTTCCGGGTGGCCGCAGCAGGTGTTGGACCACAGGCCCGGCGAGTGGTACTTGGACAGGGCGCGGCGCTGGAGCATGAGTCGGCCCCGCTCGTCCAGCAGGAAGACCGAGAACGCCCGGTGCAGCTGTCCCGGGGCCTGGTGCGCGGACAGCTTCTCGGCGGTGCCCGTGGTGTTCCCGTCCTCGTCGACCAGTTCGAGCATGATCGGCCGGGGCTCGTCCCGCACGGTCTCGTTCACGGACCCGGCATGGGTGTCGGTGGTCATGAGCGCCCTTCGTGTTCGACGGTGGTGTGGTGTGCCGCGAGTGACGGCCCGGGCCGGGGCGGCCCCTGAGGGAGGGGCGCCCCGGACACCGGGCCGTGTGCGGGAGGGAGGGTCAGACCTTGTCGGCCGCGATGAGCAGGTAGTGGAAGCTGCCCTCCTTGTACGCGGTCAGGAAGGGGTCCTCGACCCCGGTCGCGACCTGGGACTGCGCCCGCAGCTCCCAGTACGGGATGGTCGCGGCGGTGAGGTCCACGACGTTGATCGGCACCAGGTTGTTGGCGGACATCGCCCGGAAGTACTCGCTCCGGGGGTGGATGTTGCACGTGTAGTGCTCGTCGATCCGGCTGACCGCCTTGGACCGGCCGCCGGTCACGTCGTTGTAGCAGCCGGTGATGGTGACGTAGCGGCCGCCGTACTCCAGCAGGCGGGAGTGCTCGCTGAAGAGCTCGAACAGGTCCACGTACATGGTGGACTCGTTGTTCCAGCTGGCCCGCATCGAACCCGACTCGAAGCCGGTGTCCAGCATGTTGCGGAAGTGGAAGCGCACCTTGTCGTCCACGCCCCGCTCCCGGGCCTGGGCGTTGGCGAACTCCACCTGCTGCTCGGAGATGCTCACACCGTCCACGTGGCAGCCGAACCGGGCGTTGGCCATGAAGCTGGTGCCGCCGCGGCCGGAGCCGGTGTCCTGGATGCGGTCGTCCGGAGTGATGTCACCGAGGTGGTCCAGGAGCACGTCCGCCTGCGCGGTCTCCAGGCGGTGCATCTCCTCGATGATCCGCTGTTCGCGTGTCTCCTCGGGGCCCTCCAGCACGGAGGGGTCGTAGTCGCCGATCCCGTAGTGGTGGTGGAAGAGACCGTCGACCTCACCCAGGCGGATGTTCACGGGGTCCTTCTCCGCGTTCCAGTAGTCCGCCACGGACTGCTGGTAGGCGGTCCGCAGTACCGGGCCCTGGTTTCGCACCGGGTTGTGAGAGGGCATGGTGGTGGTCATCGTGTTGCTCCTTGTCATGGATGACGTGTTGTGTTCGGGGGCGCACCGCGTTCGCGGGGCACACCGAACCTGAGCGGGGGCACGCGCCCCCGCTCGGAGGGGTCTCGGATGCGGTGGGGTCAGCTGGCGGCGGCGCCGTGGTAGCGCGCGGTCCGGGCGTGCCACTCCCGGCTTCCCCCGAGCCAGGCCCACACTCCGGCGAGGAAGCGGCGCAGTTCCGGTGAGCCGGAGAGGGCGAGCGCGGCCGCCTCCGCCTCGTAGGTGTGCATGATCTCGTCGTGGAGCAGGACGGTGCGCTCGATCGCCTCGCGCTCCGAACAGTTCTCCTCGGTGGCGATCAGCCTCGGCACGCTGAAGTCGGAGGGGTCCTCCTTGCCCATCGAGTAGAGGTCGTTCACGATCACGCTCGCCGACCCCGCCAGGGTGAAGACCCTCCGCACCCGGGGGTCGGAGAACTCGCCCTGGGACAGCTCGTAACCGGCGACCGCGTCGATGAGCACCATGCAGGGCACGAAGCTGTTCTCGTGCCGGTGCATGAGGAACTCCCAGACCGGGGGCCGCTGCTGGGTCGCCGCCCAGACCGCCTCCTGGTTGTAGGCCACGAACATGATGGCCAGCTCGTGCCGCAACCGGCGGACCTGCGCGGACGACGCGTGGTCGGACAGGTTGTCCAGGGCGGCGCGCAGCGCCACCATCACCGGGTCGGCCTGGACGACCTCCTCCAGCTGCGGGGCGTACCGCAGCGGCAGGTGCGCCTGGTCGATCACCGAGTGGGCGATCGCCAGCCGTTGCCCGAGCAGTTCGGGCCGGGCCTCCTCCACCTCACCGTCCATGTAGTGGTCGTCCACCGACCACTCGGACAGCGCGCACTTGGCCGCGGCCAGCAGCCGTTCGGGGTCGTCGGACTCGGGGTGGGCGAGCATGATGAGGCGGCCGAAGTCGCACGCGCGCACCCGGTCCAGCTGACCGGGGTACACCCCGACCTCCTCGGCCCACTCGACCAGCCGGTCGTTGACCTCCTCCCCCAGGGCCGGGTCGTCCCGGACCGCGGGAGGGCAGTACAGGACCGGGACCGGTGAGCCGCCGTCGTCCTTCGGGAGTCCGGGGCCCACGGGCGCGGGCGGGACCAGGGTGGCGGTCCGTGCGCCCCTCGGCTCGGACACGGGCGACCGGTCGGGCAGCAGGATCCTGGCGGCCGAGGTCCCCAGGCCGGTGGGTCCGCCGGGCAGGCTCAGCCCGCCCGCGGACCTCGCCGGGGCCGCGAACAGGTCGGCCTTGCCCGGGCGTTGGGGGTCGCGCAGCAGCGAGCGCACCAGCTCCGCCGTCGAGTGTCCGGCGCTGGTCGAGGACATCCGGGACAGCAGTGACACTCAGGCCTCCTTCCCTGACGGTGTGGATCGTTCAGGCACGGGGGCGGACCTCGACGTTCTCCAGGACGCCCAGGGCGTCCGGGACGAGCACGGCGGCGGAGTAGTAGGTGCTCACCAGGTAGGAGATGAGCGCCCTGTCGTCGATGCCCATGAACCGGGCGTTGAGGCCGGGCTCGACCTCGTCGGGCAGGCCGGTCTGGTGCAGGCCGATGACGCCCTCGTTGTCCTCGCCCGTACGCACGGCGATGATCGAGGAGGTCTGGTGCTCGGAGATCGGGATCTTGCCGCACGGCAGGATCGGAACCCCGCGCCACGCGGGCAGGTGGTGGCCGCCGACCTCGACGGTGCCGATGTTGAGGCCCAGCTTGTTGCACTCCTTGCCGAAGGCCGCGATGGCCCGGGGGTGCGCGAACATGAACTGGGTGTTGCGGCGCATGCTCACCAGGTCGTCGAGGTCGTCCGGGGTGGGCGGGCCCGAGTGGGTCTGGATGCGCTGGCGGAAGTCCGCGTTGTGCAGCAGTCCGAACTCGCGGTTGTTGACCAGCTCGTGCTCCTGGCGCTCGCGCAGCGCCTCGATGGTCAGCCGCAGCTGCTGCTCGGTCTGGTTCATCGGCTTGTTGTAGAGGTCGGCCACCCGGGTGTGCACGCGCAGCACGGTCTGGGCGACGCTCAGCTCGTACTCACGGGGCCTGAGCTCGTAGTCGACGAAGGTGCCGGGGATCTCGACCTCACCGGAGTGCCCGGAGGAGAGGGCGATCTCGGCCTCGCCGTACTTGTTCTGGCTGCGTCCGGGGACCGACAGGAACGCCTGGACCTGGGCCTGGAGGCTGGGTGAGTCGTCCAGGAGGGCGATGAACTCCCGGCGCGGGAGCTCCAGGAGGGTGCCCGCGGTGGCCGCCTTGACGGTGAATCCCCAGACGGGGTCGGTGTCCAGGAGGTACCGCTCACCGACGTTGTCGCCGTCCACGAGCACACCGAGGCGGTTGGTCTCCCCGTAGGCGCCCTCGCTGGTCTTGTGGACACGGCCGTGTGCCAGGAGGAACAGCCGGTCGGCGGGAGTGCCCTCCTGCGCGAGGACCTCACCCGGCTCGAACTCCCGCTGGGTGAAGCGCCCGGCCAGGGCCTCCAGGACCTCGATGTCGTCGTAGCCGCGCAGCACGGCCAGCTCCCCGAGCTCGCGCGGGATCACGCGCACCTCGGAGCCGGTCTGCTCGAAGTCGATCCGGCCGTCGCCGATGGTGTAGGTCAGTCGGCGGTTCACCCGGTAGGCGCCGCCGTCGGTCTGCACCCAGGGGAGCGTCTTGAGCAGCCAGCGGGAGCTCTTCCCCTGCATCTGCGGAGCGGACTTGGTGGTGGTCGCCAGGTTCCGCGCGGCCGCGGTCGCCAGGCTCTGCTGATCGCTGGTCCGAACCTCGGGGGCTGAGTCGATCGACATCGGAGGTGTCTCTCTTCATCGTGGTCGCGTGTACCCGTGCTCGACGGTGGAGCCGCCGTGCACGGACTGAGAGGGCGAAGGGGACGGAAAGCACCGGGACGGGCGCAATACGACCGCTCCCGAACCGTCCCCCACAAACCGCGGCCCACCTTACGAGAAACACCACCGCGAAATCACAGGAATCCCATTTTCAGACACAAGAAGAGCAACCCGCAAATCTCCGATTCCCAAATCGGGATCTTCGCCACAGATCGCCCACCACGATCAGCGAAGCACCCCACATGATCAGCAGCAATGAGACCCCGACCCCTCTCGCTGCCCAGCACCCACAACACGCGGACATAATCACCCAAGCAACCAAGAAATGATCAAAAATCGGACCAAGGCCGGGTTCATTCGGGGATCCATGACCACCGAACTCGCCCCTTTTCGGTCACCGAAGAAACCACCCCAAAGGCCCAAATCACCCACGGCTACTCCCGTTGCCGCTCCTGTTCGACGAGTGCTTCCAGATCCGGCAGCCGCCGCATCGTCGCGAGGGGGCGCGCCATCCGGTGGTTGCCGGCGAGCGCCTCCTCGTTGCGGCTCATCCACGCCCAGTACCCGGCGGAGAACGGGCAGGCCCGGGGTCCCACCCGCACCCCGGGGTCGAACCGGCACGAGCCGCAGTGGTCACTCATGCGACGGATGTAGGCCCCACCGGAGGTGTAGGGCTTGGTGGCCACCTGCCCGCCGTCGGCGTACTGGCTCATCCCGATGACGTTGGTGGCCATCACCCAGGGGAAGCCGTCCACGAACGAGGTGGCGAACCACGCGCTCAACTGGTCGGGCCGGTACCCCCGCTGGAGCGCGTGACTGCCCAGCACCATGAGCCGCTCGATGTGGTGGGCGTAGCCCCGCTCGCGCGCCCCCGCCATGGTCCGGCTCAGGCACCGGGCCTCGGTCCCCTCGGGGTCAAGTGCGCGCCACCACCCGGGCAGCTCCGTCGTCGCCCCGAAGTGGTTCGACCGCAGGTAGTCCGGGCCCAGGTGCCAGTACAGGTGCCAGGTCCACTCCCGCCACCCCAGCACCTGCCGAACGAACCCCTCGACCGACGCCAGCGGCGCGGCGCCCTCCCGGTACCGGCGCTCGGCTCCCCCGACGACCCTGAGCGGATCCAACAGTCCCAGGTTGAGCGGGACGGACAGGAGCGAGTGCGACATGCTCCAGTCGTCCTCCAACATGGCGTCCTGGTGCGCGCCGAACGTCGGCAACCGCCCATCGAGGAACCGGCGCAGCGCCCGCCCCGCCTCGGCGCGGCCCACCGCGAACAGGCGGGGGCCGTCCCCGCCCACCACCCTGCTCCCGGTCTCGCCGCACAACGCGTCCAGGTCCCGCCGGACCCCTCGGTCGATGGAGTTCTCCCGGGGGCGCCACGGCGCGGGCACCCCCAGCGTCGCTGCCCTGGGCGGCCCCTCACGGTTCCGCCTGTCGAAGTTCCACCCGCCACCCACGGGGCCGCCGTCCGGTTCCAGCAGGACACCGAACCTGCGGCGCTGGTCCCGGTAGAAGTCCTCCATCCGGAACCCCGACCGGCCCTGCGCCCACTCGGCGAACTCGGCCCTCCCCAACACGAACCCGGGAGTGGGCAGGACCTCGCCGACCAGTCCCTCCTCCCGAAGGCCTTCGACCAGCGCCGACGCCGCGTGCGACCCGGGTTCGTGCACGTCCACCGTCCGACCGAACCGGCGCAGCCCCTCCCGGTAGGTCGCCGCCCGGACGTAGGTGACCCGGTCCCCCAGGTCCTGCGCCAACCGCCGTATGGCCGCCAGGACCACGTGCAGCTTCTGCCGGTGGTACGGCCGCCGCCGCAGGGCCAGCTCGGACTCGATCAACAGGATCGGTCGGCCCCGGTTCCGGTGGGTGCCGTGGAAGTGCCCGCCGAGCTGGTCACCGAACAACCACAGAGGTCTGTCCTGGGTCATGTGCACCAGTTCCTTCGGTGTCGTGTTGGGGACGCGCTCACATGGCTTCGCGGCCGGACCGCTGCGGGCGACGCGCTCCGACGGCGCTCAGCGCGCACAGCACACCGAACCCTCCCGCGACCGCCAACGCGGCGCAGCGGTCGGCGTCGGTGGGCAGGCCGACGCCCATGACGAGGGCGTACCCGACGGTGATCGCACCCATCACGCGGGGAAACGCGCGAGGAGGGCTCCACCCACACGCCGACGAGCGGTGGAGTCCTCCGCTCCCGCAGGGCTCTCCCTCGACGGCCGCATCGCCCACGGGGACAGTATGTGGCCGACTCCGCCCTGGGAGTGGGAGGCACAGAGGCGGGACGCTGCGCTCAGGGACACATACTCTCTGACAGATAAACGTTTGGAAAACGAGTTACTCGACATACGAGTAATAAGCCAATGATGTCGGCGCCGCCACCTCAGTGCGCCAGCCGACCACAAGCCAGCGCTCCTGCGCTCGAAGGGAAGCCATGACCACCGCCACGCCCAGAATCACCCCGTCGACCGCGTCCGCACTCCTCGCGGCCCTGGTGTTCGCCGCCGCCGTGACCGCGGCCGCGCTGGTGGGGGTGCTCTCCAATCCCGGAACGGCCGGGGACTACGCGGCTCTCCAACAACCGTCGTGGGCACCACCGTCCTGGCTGTTCGGCCCGGTGTGGACAGTGCTGTACGCGATGATCGCCGTGTCCGGCTGGCTGGTCTGGCGCCAGCGAGGCTGGCAGGGAGCCCGCACGGAACTGTCCCTGTTCGCCGCCCAGTTGCTCCTGAACGCGGCGTGGTCGCCGCTGTTCTTCACCGCCGGACTCCGGGGAACCGCCCTGGTGGACATCGTGCTGCTGTTGGTCGCCCTGGCGGTGACCATCCTCCTGTTCGCCCGCGTGTCCCGTTGGGCCGCGGCCCTGCTGGTGCCCTACTGGGCCTGGGTGGCGTTCGCGACCGCGCTCAACTTCTCCATCTGGTCGCTCAACACGGGGAGTTGACCACCGGCCGTCCGACTCCGTGGCCCGTCTCGCCGACCACTCGGCACCGCCCGCGTGCGAACCTGTTCGAGGGTGACGCGTAGCTCATCACCCGTACCGAACAGGACCGAGACCGGAGGCGACCATGGCGTCGGACGGACAGGCCACGCAATCCACCGCACTGGCCGCCATCGAGGAGTTCCTCACCGGCCGCCTGGAGAACACCCAGGGCGTGGCACGCGCCGCGCGCGCCTCCGGCGGCGATCCAGGCGGCACCGGCAGGGAACTGGAGGAACTCCGCGCCAGGGAACTGTCCGACTGGCAGGAGGACGGTTTCCTCAGCCACCTCAACGCAGCCGCGGTGATCGAGGAGTACTACGGGCGCAGGATCACCAAGGCCCGCCGCGACCTCCGGCGTGAACGCCCTGGGCGCAAGGAGCGCTTCGCGAGGGTTCGGGACGCCTACCGGCGTATCCGCAAGGAACGCGACGACGTCCGCGCCTGGCTCATGGAGCAGGGCTGGGACCCCGACCTCACCACCACTCTCTCCGAGGAGGTGGGCGGGGTCTGCGGCCACTACTGGAACGGCGCTCCCAACCCGCGCTGACCGTCACCTTCGCCCTGCGGGGCGGATGGATGGCCAGACGTTCCAGGAGCTCGGCCCGGCTCAACCACCGATGAGCTCGCCCGCCACCGTCTCGGGTTCGGCGAGGCATCGCCAGGCGGGTACGCGTACCGTGCGTGCGCCGGAGACCCCCTCGAACAGGGCCGTCCGGTCCAGGACGCGCTGGAGTGTCCGTCCCGGAGCAGGAGCGGCGGTGGATGCGACCCCGGCACGATCGACGATCACCGCCGTATCCGTGTGTTCCCCCGGGACCAGGAGGTCACAGGAGTACCCCTCGACACGGTGGCCGACCCTCGGGCTGCTTCCGCGCACGGTCAGCGCCTCGAACAGCAGGCTGCCGGCCTCATCGAGCGCACCGACGCCCGAGGCCTCCTCCTGCGTCGCGAGGTCGCCCAGCAGCCCGCCCTGGTCGGCCCAGTACTCGCGGTCGCCGACCACGTACAAGCGCGAGCGGGCGCGGGTGACCGCCACGTTCCACAGGTTCTGCTGCTGGCGCGCCCAGTTCCCGCTGCTCCGGTGCACACCGGCGGCCGCCGCGGGTGAGATGACGACGACGTCACGCTCCCCACCCTGGAACCGGTGCGCCGTGCCCACGCGGATGCGGTCGGTGGCAGCGTCCCCGAGCTTGTCCTCGATGAGACGAACCTGCGGGGCGAACGGCGAGACCACTCCGATGCTCGCCTCCGGGGGCAGGGACCGCCACAGCTTACGGAGCAGGTCGAGCACCGACTCCGCCTCCTCCCGGTTGAGGCAGGAGCGTCCTCCGGGACGTTCGCAGGCACCACGCACGTCGATCCACTGCACGGCGGGGTCGCCCGGAGCGGCGAGAGCGGCACTGTTGGTGCGCACCGCCAGACGCTCGCCGTAGAAACGGCGGTTCACCGGCGCGACGATGTCGGGGTGGCAGCGGTAGTGCTCGTCGAGCCACAGGACCTCGCCACCGCCCGCGACCAGCGCGGACGCCGCCGCGTGGTACGCGGAGGACCCACCGAAGGAGAGCGACCGTTCCTCCGTCTCCCCTGCGGGCAACCCGTGGGCGGAGAGGATCCGCCGGTCGTCCTGTGCGGTCATGGGGTTGACCGGTTGCAGCTGGTAGGGATCTCCGATCACCAGGGCCCGACGTGACCGGTAGAGCAGCGGCACCAGGTCAGCGACCGTGCACTGACTCGCCTCGTCGATCACCACCAGGTCGAACAGCCCGGGTTCGGGCGGGAAGACCCCGCGCACCGACCGGGACGTCGTGGCCCACGCGGGCACGGTGCGCACCAACGCCTTCATGCCCTTCCACCCGTTCTGCCCGGAGGCGAGGTTGCGCAGACGCCCCTCGACGACGGTCCTCCCCCGGCGCAGCGAGTCAGCGACCTGACCCAGCAGGTACTCGGTGCTGGCTTCGCGCCGCTCCTCGCGCAGGCCACGCATCCTGTCCGCCGTCTGCTCTGGGCCTGGTCCCCGCTCCGACCGCTCGCGCAGCTCCCACCACTCGTTCTCCGTGGTCAGGTACGCCAGGATGCTGGACAGTTCCTGGTCCGTCCCCGAGACGCCGAGCCCCCGACGCGTCAACCACCGGTGCCACCAGCCCGTCCAACGTGACTCCAGGGACGCCTCCACCCTGCGGGTCCAGCGGCCCCGGTCCTGCGGCCTCTCGAAAGCGGACGCGGCGACCGCTGTCGGCAGGCCGCGCCGCAGCCGGTTCCGTGCCTCGGCCAGCAGCGCCAACCGTCGCTCCGTCCGCTCCGCCTCCGCCAGCTCGTCACGTCCCGCGTCCAACCCCCTCTGGTGGACCGCCAGACGCGCGTGCGCGGTGGCCGTGTCCGCCGCGCCCCACTCGGCGGCCAACAGGGCGTTGAGTCTTTCGGATTCACGTGCACGATGCTCCTGCTTCCCGGTGCGCACCATCAGATCCGCGTCCGGGCCGAGCTTGTTGACCCTCGTGACCACCTCGTCCACGGCCGTGTTGTTGGTGGAGGCGACCAGGACCGACTGCCCGGCAGCGATGGCCGTGGTGACCACGGAGGTGATGAGTTCGCTCTTACCGGTTCCGGGAGCGCCGGTGGCCACGGTCAGCACCTGGCTCATGGCGGAGGCGAGGATCTCCTCCTGCGCGGTGTTGCTGCGACCGGTCACGACGGGCAGCACCGGCCTCGCACCACCGGTGGTCGGCGGGGCACCGGTCAGGGTCGCGAGCGCGGTCCCGTCGATCTTCTCGAGGCGGATCCCTCCACTCCTCCGGTCCAGATCGCCGAGCAACTGTTTGACGGCCGTCGCGGCGGGGTCCCCCCGGTAGAGGACGGCGGCGTTCTGTGCGCCCCTGCGGGCACCGTGCCGCACGTCCAACGACCCGCGCAACTCCCCGGCGATCAGGTCGTCGACCCTGGCCAGGCGCAAACGGTCGCAGACCGTGCGCGCCTTGTCGGCGAGGCCCGAGACCCCTCCCCCGTCCCAGTCGACCTCGAACCAGGTGACCAGTTCCTCGATGTCCCCCTCGTCCAGGTCGGCGGCCGAGACCAACAGTTCCCGGTTGAGCTCCGGCTCACCGACAGGAACAAGGAAGCGCTCGCCGTTCTCCTCCTCGACCTCCACGTCCATCACGAACAACGGGGCGAGTTTGGCCCTGCGGCCACGGCCGCGCTCGGACCGCACCGGGTCGAAGAGCACCGCCGGATAGCCGTAACGCAGGGGGCGGCCCTCGTCGACCGCCTCCCGGGCCAGGCCCTCGGCCCGGCCCGTCAGTCGCCACCGGTCCTCCGCCCTGCTCAGGAGCACCTCCGAGCCCATGTCGCAGACCGCCGCGTCCCGTCCGCTCGCGTCCGGCAGCTGCTGCAACACGCTCTGCTTCACCAGGCAGTCGCGCAGGTAGTCGAGGTAGGGGCCCCAGCCCCACACACCGCCAGCACGGTGCTCGCCCCGGCCCGCCTCCCCGGCGGGAGCTTCGACGCGTTCCTCCGCACTGCCCTCCTCCCCTGTACCGGCCTGGGCCTTCGGGAGGTCGGCGGCGGTCGCCGACCCCGTGTGCCGGGCCAGCACCAGGGAACCGCGCACCCCCAGGGAGGAGACCGTGACGCGTTGGCCCTCCACGTGGTCGACCTCGCGGTGGACGTGCTGGTAGAGGTCGACCGCGTCGATCCACCCGTCGCCGTTGGAGTCGGTGGCCGCCCCTGCCAGCCCGCGCACCACGGAGGCACTGAACGGGGACGGACGCACACCCGCGCTGTTGTCACCCTCCCGAGCCAGTTCCAGGGCACCCGAGGCCGCGATCACGTAGGTCCCGGCTCCATCGCTGAGCTGGCGTTCCAGATCCAGGGGCTCGGCCTCCTCCCCACCACCGGACCGGGTCGCGAAACCGTCGGCGAACGCCCCTCCGTGGCAGCAGTCCAGCAACAGCACCTTGCTGCGCATCCGAGAGTCCTCCAGCAACCGCTTGAGGACCTCCGCGGACAGCGCCGTCGTTTCCAGGCGCTTGCGGCGCGTGTCCCGAAGGGCCAGGTGCAGCCGTCCCCGCTTGTCCTTGACCCCGTGCCCGGAGAAGGAGACGAGGAGGAGGTCGTCGGGCTTGCCCTCCGACAGCGCCGTCTCCAGGGCCTCCATGGCCTCGTTTCGGGTGGGGTCCAACAGTGGCTGGACCCGGTCGTAGTGCCCGTTGGCCTTCAGGACCCGTTCGATGGCGTGGACGTCCTCGTGCGGTGAGTCGAGCGGGGCCAGGTCGTCGTAGCGGTTGACCCCGATGAGGATCGCTGTCCGACGCATCAGTCACCGGTCCCCTGGAGCTTGCGCCCCTCGTTCAGGGCCCGCACATAGGACTCGACGTCCTTCGTGGCCACGCGACCCTTCACGGTGACCTTGGCGTCGCCGAGCTCCACCGTCACCGACCGCTGACCGCTCTGTTCGATCCACTTCCCCAGGAGCTCCACCAGAGCGGAGAGCACCGGTTTGAGGACCGCACCGGCCACTACCACCGCCCCCGCGAGCCAAGCAGGATCGGCTGACCTGGTTCCCGTCCCCGCATCGCCCTCCGGCACACCCACCTCGTCGACGTCCAGGTCCTCCAAAAGGAGAACCAGGTCCCGGGTGTGCTGCTCCGCCTCTTCTTCTGTCACGTCCTCTTCAAAGACGATCCTGGCCACAAGCTCGCTCGGCTCCACGCGCGCGTTCTCCCGATTCCCCGGCAAGGGGCCGCTCCGTCACGACCCGCTGACACTCCGCCACGCAGGTCTACCAGCCGGATACGTCGTTCGTCAGGGACTTTCGACCACTGACCGGAACCGGCCATGCGACACGAGACCTCTGAACGCTGGCGCGGGACCGGCAAGTCCGAGCAGATCCACTCAACGTGCTGACCAGAGGCTGCCAACTTGTTCAGCGTGACCGGATACGGAATCACGCCGCCTCGAAGGCCCGAACCAACCCAAAGATCGTTACCACCGCCGCACGGCCGTAGTCGGTGCCCGCAGACGTCCCCCAAGACCGGACGGGTTCATTCGCCCCACTCCTTGACTCTCCGGTCGCAGTCTGCGAGTAGGCCGCCACGCGTGACCCGCCAGCGCTTCCTGGGATGAGTCGACGGCTAGTCGGATTGGCTGCCCGTTCTTCGCCTCTTCGCCCCTTGTACGCTCATTTCATCCAGAACCCCACCGACCTGGCCTTGGCCTGGAGGTATCCCCTTGGCAACCAGAAGCGAACTCGCTTCACGGATGACGCGCACACTCCTCGAGGTGCTCGACGAGTTTCCCGCAGGCCTGCACAAGAGCGAAGTGTGGAACCGTATCCTCGGCCGGAACCCCGGCCTGGAGCAGGAATGGGCAAACGCGGGCACGGGGAAGAGCGGTGCCTTCACCCGCTTCACCTGGAACTCGGCGGGCATCGTCAAGGCGGGATGGCTGCGCAAGGACGGGAACGGCACATGGCAGCTGACCGGCGCCGGCCGCCACGCGCTCGGGGAGCTGACCAAGGACGACGACATCGGTGGCCTGATCGACGAGCGTTACCAGAGGTGGAACCAGGCCAAGGAAAGCTATGAATTGGCGTGCGACTTCCTCCAGACGCTGTCCGAGGGGTGGTGGGTCAGCCTGGACGACCTCGCCGAACAGACCGGGCTGCGCGGTGAGGACCTCGCACCGTACCTGTCCGCAGTACGCCCCGAGGGGTGGCACCGTGTCCTGAGCTCGGAGGGCGGATCCCCTGGGCCCGCGCACCTGACAGAGGAGGAGCGCGCACAGGCCTTGAAACTGCTGGGTTCGGACGGCATTCTCGGGCCTGAGGGGTGGACACTGGCCAGCCACCGACTCTCCCAGCAGGACTTGGCCGAGCAGCTCGCCTCCCTGGACAGGGAATCAGCCTCGGCCCCGGACGAGGCACCCTCGCGTGCCTGGCTGCTTCGCGGAACCGACAGCCAGGGAAACAGTCTCGTCCGTTCACTCTGGCTGGAACACGGTGTCTGTTCCCTGCACGAGGAGTCCGCCGGCGCGCTGCGGGCGGGGATGAGTGAGAAGGCGGTCCGGGACAACGTCGACGTGAACAACGGCCACTGGACCGTGGAGGAACGTGAACGCCTCGCCTTCTCCCTGCACGCCTTCGTTTCGCGGATACGCCCCGGGGACCTTGTGCTGACCAACATAGGCCAGGAGATCCACCTGGGCAGGATCTCCTCCAACGAGGTTCGGTCCGAGGACCCCGCGGCCCCGGACCAGCTGCTGCGTCCGGTGGAATGGCACACCGTGTCCAGCCCCCTCGACCTGTCCCGGGACCTGCCCCGGGAACTCGCTGCCCGGGTCGGCACACCCAACACCGACCTGCTCGACCTCACTGCTTTCGCAAAGGACCTGGAACAGCTCCTCACCGGCGCCCCACAGACAGTGTCAGCGCCGGATGGGCCCTCCCTCCCCGGACCCACCGACGAGTTCGCCCGAAGTGTGTACATGGACCGTGAGTGGCTCGCCGAGTGCGTGGACCTACTGCGCGACAAGCAACAATTGGTGCTCTACGGTCCTCCGGGCACCGGCAAGACCCACCTGGCCCAGGAACTGGCCCGGCACCTCACCGGTGACCGGCCGGAGAACGTCCAGCTCGTACAGTTCCACCCGTCCTACTCCTACGAGGACTTCTTCGAGGGCTACCGCCCCCACCCCGGAGACTCTGAACGACCGGCCGGTTTCACCCTCAGCCACGGTCCGCTGCGTACCCTCGCCAGCGCGGCACGCAGGCACCCCTCGGAACCGTTCGTGCTGATCATCGACGAGATCAACCGGGGGCACCTCGCCAAGGTCTTCGGGGAGCTCTACTTCCTGCTGGAGTACCGCAACAGGTCGGTCCGCCTGCTCTACGGAACCGAGGGCGACGCCGGTTTCGATCTGCCGAGAAACCTGGTCATCATCGGCACCATGAACACCGCCGACCGCTCCATCGCCCTCGTGGACACGGCGATGCGCCGACGTTTCTGGTTCATCGAACTACACCCCTCGTCCGAGCCGGTGGGCTCGGTGCTGCGGCAGTGGCTGCATCACCACGGACTACCGGAGACCTCCGCGCTCCTGCTGGAGGAGCTCAACAACCGGATCGACGACCGTGACTTCCGGATCGGCCCCTCGTACCTGATGCGGACGTCGATCCACTCCTCACCTCAGGGCCTGGAACGCGTGTGGCGCCACCAGATCCTCCCCCTGTTGGAGGAACACCACTACGGTGACGGCACCGACGTGGCGGGGCGGTACGGCTTGGCCGCGCTCCGCCAGGCCCTGGGGCCAGGCGAACAGCCATGAGCGACACGCTCCGACTGACCGAGCACCGCCCTCGCAGCGGGGTCGCCCTGGCCCCGGCGCAGGCGGCTCTGATCGCCGCGTCCGGGCTGGCCACCGTGGTGCCCGAACCCGACGGGCGGTGGCGGGTCAACGCGGACCGAGAGATGGTCGGCTCGGTGCGGCTGAGCACCCGCGGGGTGTCGGTCGACCTGGTCATCGTCCCCAAACTGCCCGTGCACCGGTTGTTCTTCCTGATCGGCTACGCCCAGACGGGCACGAGGTGGGACCGGGAGCAAGTGCGGGTCCAGGGGCACGACGACCTCCTTCCCGCTGTCGCGCACGCCTTCGCCCGGATGTGTGAGCGTGCACTGGGCAATGGGGTCCTGATGGGCTACCGAACCGTGGAGGAGTCAGCTCCGGTGTTACGGGGCAGGCTGCGCGCCGCGGATCAGACCCGTCGCCGGTTCGGCATGCTCCTACCTGCTGAGGTCCGATACGACGATCACACCGCGGACATCAGCGAGAACAGCATCCTGCTCACCGCCGCACGCAAGCTTCTGCGCCTGCCCGGGACCGCCCCGACCACACGAGCCCTTCTGCGCAGGATCCTCACCCGGCTGGACGGAGTCAGCCCCTTGCCGCCAGGCCTGGAGCTCCCCGCGTGGCAGCCCAGCCGCCTGAACTCCCGCCTGCACAACCCGCTCAGGCTGGCCGAACTCATCCTGAGGTCGGGGTCCTACGAGTTCGGCGAGGACGACACCCTGCGCGCCGACGGTCTCGTCCTGCGCATGTGGCAGGTCTTCGAGGACTTCGCGACCCGAGCCCTCTCCGAGTCCCTGCGAGCCAAAGGAGGCCGGTGCCTGCTCCAGGACGGGCGCTTCCACCTGGACCACGGGCAGACAGCGCGGCTCCGCCCCGATCTCCTCTACGAGCCCTCTGGAGTTGACGAGCCCACCGGGGTGGTGGATGCCAAGTACAAGCGGGCCAAGAGCTCAAGCGGCCACCCAGGGGACCTGTACCAGGTGCTGGCCTACTGCACCCGTCTCAACCTCACCGAGGGCCACCTGGTCTACGCGGCAGGCTCCGGTGTGGCCTCGACCCGGCACCGCCTGCATGGCGACCCGGGGGTCACCGTGCACCAGCACGTCCTGGACCTGGACACCGAACCGGAGGCGCTGCTCTCTCAAGTGGAAGCCATCGCCGTGGCGGTTCACACAGGCCAGAGGACCACAATGCTTCCCTGATGAGAAGCGCCACCAAGGACCCCCTGGGAGCGACGAAGCGGTCCTCACGCACAGACGAGGGACTCCCCTACGAGCCGATTATCCGGCATATGCACCCAAGTCACCCTTTGCCGATGCACTCCTCAACATGCTTGTGAGACATGCCCCGGATGAGAATGCACTCGCTTTCCGGTCGGCCACATGTGGCCAAAATCCGAAGGAGTCGAATCGAACATGGTTTCGGCAAAAATTCACCACGCAGGGTCATCCCTGGCCAAGGCCACGAACATACCTGGAGAGAGCCCTTCAGATCTACGGTTCCACGATTACTCAGCAGAATTTTTGAAAACGAGAGATTTTTCCGTGCGCCAGGATGATAGAAACATGACGAAGAACTCGGGAAAGGGTGAATACCTCTGAGCGAGACCTCCCTCCTTGCCGTACCCCCCGATGATGATTCGGGTTCCAGAACTCTCAACCGTTACCGTTGGCAGTCGCGCGTCGCGGCCCGTGACCTTCTCGTCCTTGTGAGCCTGGACCTCGCCGAACAGCACCGTGGCGAGCAGTCTCCGCACCGAGCCTTGGTAAGCGAACGCCATGAGGACTGGGCCCTCGTCGAGGGTGACCAATGCCAGTTGGTCTCCGCCAAACACCTCGACGCTGACCAGGGGGCGTGGACCTGGTCGTCGCTCATGAGCGATGGCGGCATCCCTCACCTGTATCGGAATCATCGCCGGCTCTCACAGATGCCCAGGTGCCGCTTGGTAACCAACAATGCCATCCGGAGCCTCCCGGAAACTCGATCCCTCCGTGACCTGTGCCAACTCGACGACGAAGCTGACGCCAGTCCTCGGAACCCCGTATCCTCGGAGGCGCGATCCGACCTGCATCACACCTTGGCTCGGTACCTGATGATGCACCACAAGGACGCCGGTCTGAGCGAAGAGGAATCCCAGGGCAGATCAAAGCATGTGCACCAGTGCAGACCTGGTTCCGAACTACTCGAATCCTCGGCACGCTTTCTCACATCCCTGACTCTGGAGACGAACCTCCCTGGCCGAAGGGACATCGTCCACAGCGGACCATCGCGGTTCGTCTCCCCTGTACTCAAGCGACTCGGGCATCCGCCGATCCACGCCGGGGCGGTCTGGCATGCGCTCACCGGTTACGTCGAGCAGAGCATGGAGGATCAGCTACCCACAGAGGATGCGGGGCTGACCAGGCTGATCCGCTCATTGAGCGCCCAAACACTCACTCCCGGCAAGGAGGCCGTCGAAAAGCGCACCGTGACCACGGGGCAAGCTCTCATGGTGATCAAGCGAGCACTGGAAAAACCCGGGATCTACCTCGCTCCACCACTGCCCTACAAGCACAAGGTCACAGTGAAAATGGAGGTTGGCGGACTGGAGGCCAACGCCATCCAACGAGCCGAGGACCGGATGGTCAGGTGGCGCAAGACCTGCGCGGAGGAGGTCGATGACTCCCCGGGAAACCACGCTCAACTACAGGAGTTCGCGGACGATCTGGAAGACCAGGTCGACGATCTCCATGTCGGCCTACGCGCCGAGGGCGTGGAGCAGGCCGAGTTCGGCATGCGGCTGTGGCACGGCGCCACCCGGCTTCCACTCGAGAGCTTTTCGCCGCTTCCCTTTCGATTGACTCGCCCGCTCCTCACCGGCGCTCTCGCCGACGCCTCCGATCAGTGCCGCGTTTGGTTCACACCGTACCGATTCGACGCCGACCGCATCCTGCTCACCTCTTCCCACAGCGACTCCCCCGACGCTGACCGCCCCCAAGGGGAGGGTGAATGAGCCAACCCGCTCCGCCTCGATACCGAGCGTACTTCCTTCGGGACCGCGGCTACCACGAGCTGCGGGTACTCCTTCTCATCGGTTCCGTAGCCGCAGTTCCCAGAGGTCCTGGACATGTCGATGGCCTGGGGCAGTTGGCCAAGCTCGACTTCCTGGTGCGTTACCCCCTGTTCGCCGCACAGGTCCTGGATGATCTCGACCCACACGACCCACGCCTTCATTCAGAGGACGCCGATGCTCGTTCCGTGGAGGCTCCGATGCGCAGACACCGATACGGACCCTGGGACGAGCGCTACTACACCGTGGTCGGCGCACTTCTCGGGCGCGCGCTGCTGATCAGAGGCGCCGACGGCCGTGCCCGGATGACCTTGCAGCCGAGCGTCCACGGCACCGAGGTCGCACGCTCGGCGGCGAACACACCCGCGTGGTCCGCGGTTTCCGACCGCTGCCGAGCCGTGGCCGAAGCCGCTCACAGTCTCAGCGGCAACCGCATCGCCGAGTTGATCCAGGAACGACTGTCCCTAAACGAAGAACACGATTTCGGAGACCTGATCACGTGAGCATCTTGTTCCGGGTCGAAGCGCTCGAACTTCGCATCGAGAAGGGAGAGCCCGACCGAAGGACTTTCCACAAAGGGCTGAACCTCCTCATCGGGGCCCCTGGTGCAGGCAAGAGCACAATCATCGAACTGATCAGGTTCGGTCTGGGGTTGAAAGCTCAGAAAACACCCGTGGTGGAACAGAAAGTACAGCGGGTGTTCGTGGACATCGTGGCTGGCGAGCAGCGGCTCAGGCTGGGCCGCCAAGTGCGCACGCCTGGAAGCGTTGAGGTCATCGACCTGGAATCCCAGGAGATGCTCGGCGAGTATCCCATCGATCCGAGCGACGATGAGGTCGGCATCGGTACCGCCTTACTGGAGTGGCTGGGTGTTCCATCGGATATCGAGGTCACCGTGAACGGCCGCCGCAGAAGGGTGACTTTCGAGCATGTGTGGGAGTACATGCACGTACCCCAGTTCGAGATCGACCACAGCATCGCCCGACACGACGTCGCCTCGGTGACGCCTCGGCGCAAGCGCGTCTTCGAGCTACTCTTCGGTCTGGTCGACGAACACCTCACCACCCTCGAAGTGGAGGTGGACGAGGTCAGAGGGAAGCAACGTCAGGCCAAGGCTCACCTCCAAGGGGTGGAGGCACTGATGCAGCGCACCGCTCTACCTTCCCGAGACGACCTTGTGAGTGAGCTGTCAGAGGCCGAGCGACGTCAGCAACAACTTCTCCGGGCCGTTGAGAGGATGCGGTCCTCCCTCGGCGCCCATGACGACCGAATCGTGGCGCTACGTGGTCTGCTCACCACCACAAGGAACACCATGGCCAGGGCTGATGAAGAACTGGAAGGTCTGGAGGAGACACAGCGGCAACGCCGTGGGCGCTCTGAGGGACTGGCGGCCGCGCTGGCCAGACTGGACCGTGTCCGGACCGCGAACACCCTCCTCGCCCCCATCGAGTTCAGTCAGTGCCCACGGTGTCTTCAGGCGTTGGACGAGCATCGCTCCGAGCCAGGCACCTGCCGACTGTGCCTTCAAGCGGTGCCAGAAGAAGAGACCCACCGATCCCAGCGAGGCGCCCGAGAGCAGGACAGCGATCCAAATCGGCTCCCACTCGCGGTTCCAGGAGAAGCCACCGCCCAGGAGCTCCAACTGGTCGACCAGCGTGAGGAGATCCGACTACTTCTGGTCCAGGGGCAACAGGAGAATGAGACTCTTCGGGGATACCGTGGCGAGCTCTTGCAGGAGATCCGGGAGTTGGAGACCGAACTGGAACTCCTCACATCGCGGCTGGGGTTCCCCGGTTCGGAGGAACTCGCCCGCGTGGCAGAGCAGGTAGCGGGCGCCGAAGCCGAAGTCGAGCGGATCAGCGCTTTGATCTCCACAGCCGACCACGCGAGGAGTTTCGTCACCGACTGTGAGACAGCCGATGATGAGCTGGCTAATGCGCTAGGGAGACTCCGTCTGTACCGGGAGCACCTCGACTCGACGTCCAGGACTCTGTTCGATGATCTGACGGACTTCTACAACAGGCTGGTACAAAGGAATTTCGCGGCGCCCAACGTACGAGAGGCCTTTATCTACTCCAAGGACTTCCTTCCCTACATCGACGGCAAGAGGTTCGACACCGTGAGCATCAGCGGAGGCAACCGGGTCCCTTTCATCGTGGGGTATTGGCTGGCTCTGCAGGCGGAGGCGTTGACCAGCCCTCGATACCCCTTTCCCGGTTTCCTGATCCTGGACAGCCCGCAGAAGTCGCTGGGTCCACGTCAGGAGCTGAGCACGAACATTTACCGGCACATCCAGGGCATGGCCGCACAGCGAGAAGAGACCTTCCAGATCTTCGTTCTCGACACGAATCTGCCCGACGGCTTTACCCCGTTCCGAGAACCCATATGGGTCTCCTACGACAAACCGGGTATCCGGTCAATCACGCACCCCGGCCCGGGGCGGATTCACACGATAGAAGGCGAACGTGTCGAGAACCCCGGCAGCGAATAGACCATTTCATTCAAGTCTGCACGAAGCGGGTGGGTTCCTTCAGTAGCGCTCTCGCGCCCTCGACGTCCGCCAGCCTTGCGGACAAGGTGCGCTCGGCCAGGTGTTCGGGGAGGGCAGCGTTGAACTTCAGTCCGTCCAAGGCGCGCGTCGACACCTGGGGAAGGGTGATGCGTTCCCGGGCCGACTGTTTGGCGGCGGCCCAGAAACGCGGGTCCAACTCAGGGTTGAGGCGTAGGCACGCGTCAGTGGGTTGCTGCTTGGGATCAGCGGCAGAACCGAGAGTGGCTGCCAGAGTCAGGTTGGCCCGTGCCCCCGCCCAGGTCCACCAACGCAGGTCGCCGTTGGAGGCACGGACGATGACCGAGCCCGCAGGGTGAACCATGTCCAGATGCTCCTCACGGGTCTCCGCCAGAGCTTTGACCGCGCGCTGGGTGAGCCGCACCTTGGGGTCGGCTCCGAGCAGCACCTCCCGAACGGCTCGGGTCAGGGCGAAGAAGGAGCCCAGGTGACCGCCCGAGTCCCACTTGGCCTTGCCACCCCCGCCTTCGACCGGTTCGACCTGGCAGCGTTGCCGACGCCAGTCCACCCAGGTGACGACCCAGGTACGACCCGCCAGGAGTAGGCGGCGAGGACCGGCCTCCTTCTCGTCCGCGGCCAACAGCGACGGGTCCACACGGCCGATCTCGGTGCGACCGTGCAGGGCGGTGAACTGGGGTGGCGCGGTGAAGACGCTGGTCAGTTCCATGAAGTGGCGGTGCCCGAAGCGCTTCTCCGCTTCGGGGCCGACCATCATCAGTCCGCCGTCGAGATCGATGAAGCCCTCGCGAACCAGGTGCGCTGCGATGGGCTCCCCTTGGTGGAACGGTTCCAGGTCACCCCACCACTCGGGCCAGAGCTCTCGGGCAACCTCGGGTTCCTGCAGGCACAGGGCGAGCAGTTGCTGGGCGACGATGTGCCGGGGTTCTGGGGTTGGGACCACCGGTTCGACCCAGTGCTTGCCCCACAGATGCAGGAGCGCGGCAGCGTCCAACAAGCCGGGCTTGTCCACCGCGAGGAACAGACAGTTGCGGGCGCTCCCCCGCCTGCGCCCGGTGCGGCCGATGCGCTGCAGGAAGGAGGCGACGGTCCCTGGTGCGTTGATCTGGATGACCCGGTCCAGGTCACCCACATCGATGCCCAGTTCCAGGGTGGATGTGGCCACGATGACGCAGTCGCGGGCCTCGGAGAAGGCCGCCTCGGCGCGGCGGCGTTCGTCCAGGGCCAGGGAGGCGTGTGACAGGAAGGTGGTCACCCCGAACTCGCGCAGGGTGTGCCCGAGTTCCTCCACGTACTTGCGGGAGTCGCAAAACACCAGGCGCTTCTCACCCTGGTGCAGCGAGGCGATGACCTTGGCCGCGTTGCGCAGCGAGCCCACATAGTCGAGTTCGACCTCGCCCGGTGGCGGCTCTTCGGGAACGTGTCCTGCCTGGGGCAGACTCACTCCGGGGGCGATCACCCGCCCAGGTCGCTCACCGGACAGGGACCCCTGCAACCAGGCCAGCAGCTCCTCGGGATTGCCGACGGTCGCGGAGAGCCCCACTCGTTGCACGGGCCGCCCGGCCACCCGGGACAGACGTTCCAGGACAGCGAGCAGATGCCAACCCCGGTCGTCCCCCGCGAAGGCGTGCACCTCGTCCACCACGATGCCGTGCAGGTTCTTGAAGAACGCCCGGTGGTCGACCTTTGTACTGACCAGCATCGACTCGAGGGACTCGGGGGTGGTGAGCAGGATGTCGGGCCGGTTACGCAGGATGCGCTGCCTCCCTGCCGAGGAGATGTCACCGTGCCACAGCTCGGCGGTACGGCCCATCCACCCTGCATAAGCCTGGGCCCGGGGCAGCAGGTTGTTGAGCAGCGCCTTGATGGGGCACACGTACAGCAAAGACAGCCCCTCCCCCGTTCGTCCGGCCATGGTGGTGAGCAGGGGGAACAGGGCCGCCTCGGTCTTACCTCCAGCCGTGGGCGCGAGCAGGATCGCGTCGTCCCCGTCGATGAGCGGGGCCAGGGCCTCGCGCTGCAGGGGGCGCAGCCCGGGCCACCCCAGGGTGTTGACGACGTGATGGGCGAGCGTGGGGTGCAGCAGGTCCAGGGTGCTCGGCTCCGCACCTGCGGGAGCCGAACCACCCACCCTGCCGCCCTCCCCTGCTGCAGAGGAGGCATTCACAGGTCGAGCTCCACCTCGTCCGCGCTGCTGGCCCGCTGCACGTGGGCTCCGCGTTCCACCTCGGTCAGTTCACTGCCACCCACGGTGAGGTTGTAGTGCAGACGCGGGTCGAAGTCCTCGTTCTGGTCGATCCGGTCCATCACGTCCACGAGTTTGCGCAGGTAAAGCCTGGGCGCGATGCCGACCTTGCCACCCAGCTCGCCCGCGACCGCCTCGGCGAAACCGAGTAGGTAACTGTCGTCGACCCGGCTCCGGACGCGCTGGGGTGCGTCGGCCCCGTCTGCGTACAGCTCCCGCACGGACAATCCCAGTTCGTGGAGCTTGTCCAGGTCGAAACCACCGAGGCGGATCTGGGAGGCGTACAGGTTGTCGTGCCGGGGATCGGGGAGGAAGTCCGTGTGCAGACGCTGGGCCAGTGGCGCCAGCCGCTGCACGCCCTGCGGGCCGTCGAAGAACGCTGGGGTACCGGTGATGACCAGGTACAGCCCGGGAAACTGCTTGTTGGCGATCTCGTCCAGCAGCTGTCGCAGCGCGTTGAGCCCCTTCTCCCGAGTGTCGGTGCGAGCCCTCTGAAGGGTCTCCAGCTCGTCCAGGACGACCACCAGTCCCGGGTGTCCGCAGTCGCGCAGCAACACCAGCAGCCCCTTGAGCGCTGCCAGCGCGCCGAAGTGGTCGAGGTCGCCCTTGATCCCGGCATAGCGCTTGGCCGCGGCTGCGACGTTGGGCTGCCCGCCCAACCAGGCGATGAGCGCCTCGGCGATGGCCGGTTGCCCTTCGGCCTGGGCACGGTGGTAGCCCCGGAGGGCTGCGGCGAACCCGGGGTTGGTGGCGGCGACCTCGGTGAGTCGACGCTCGAGGAGAGCCGTCACGGCCTGGTTGAGCGCCTCCTCGTCGGTTTCCTCCACCGTGCCGTCGGCGAGGACGTCCTCCTCCAGGGAGTACACCCAGTTGTCCACGATCTCGCGCAGCGCGCTGGGGGGCTGGGTGGAGGTGGTGAGCCGTTCGGTCAGGCGCCGGTAGACAGTCTCCAGCCGGTGCAGCGGTGTCTCGGTCTCGGAGATCTGAATCTCGGTGACCGCGAAGTTGGCACGCTTGGCCCGCTCACCCAGCCAACGGACGAAGAACGTCTTGCCGGAGCCGTACTCACCGCGCACGGCCTTGAAGTCGGCCCCGCCGGTGCTGACGTTGCCGAGTTCCTTGTCGAGGGCGTTCTCGTAGCGGTCGAGGCCGACGGCGAACAGGTCGAGGCCGCCGTGCGGGACGGTGCCGCGGCGCAGGGCGCCGACGACCTCCTCACGGCGTGCGGCGCTGACGGGGTTCACGCTCGGCCCCCTCGGAGGAACTGCTGCTGGAGCAGGGCGGTGTTGAGTTCGACGCTACGGTCGCCGTCGGTCAGGGTGAGGACGGGGTAGGCCTCGACGTTGAGGACCTTGCCGACCATCTTGAGGAAGCGCACGGCTCGTGGGTGGCTCTGGGGCCCGTTGGCCGCACGGGAGGCCGCGCCGACGGGCAGGCGCGGGTTGCCTCCGCCCACGGCGGCGAGGGCGTCGACGAGCGCGGCGATCTCCTCTGCGGCCGGTGCCCGGCCGACTCTGCTGAGGCTGGCCTTGAACGCGGAGGTGTCGGTCACCTGCGCTCCCAGGGTCTGCTCTCCGAAGAGGGCGGGGGTCTGCTCGGGCTGGGCCTGCTTCTTGCCCTGCCGTCGCTTCGGGGTGGTGCCGCTCTTCTCCTTCTGGGGGTCCCGGGTGACGAACCCGGAGAAGTCGTCGAACCGCGAGTGGTGCCCGCTGTCGGCCGCAGGGGTGCTCTCCAACGGCTGGGACCACCAGACCGGCTCGACCTCGGCCGGGCCCAGTCGCTGCCAGCCGTGCGGGGCGGTGGCGTGACCGCTCTCCCCCGAGCCTCGGCGTGCCGTCTCCACGGGCACGAACACCAGCACGGGGATGACCATCTCGGCTGCGGAGAAGCCGCCGTGGTAGCCGTCCTTGCGGTCGGTGTAGCGGATGTCCTCCCGGTGGGGGACGACGAGGGTGCCATCGCCGAACAGGACACGGTCTCCGGTCGCGAGGATCTCGCCGTCACCGGGTTCTCCGACGCGGTAGCGGGCGGACTCCCCCGACACGGTCTTGACGGCCTGTCCCCGGTCCCACACGTGACCGTGGTCGGAGGTGAGCACGACGGGGCGGCCGGCACGAGCGGCGGCGTCCAGGAGCGAACCGAGCTTGCCGACCTGCTTCGTGGACCAGGTGGCCTGGTCCGCTTCCCGGCCACGGGAGAGGGCGTCGTCGATGGTGTTGAGGACGACTCCGACCACGGTCTCGGTGTCGTCGATGTCCTCCTGTACCTGTGCGGGAAGGTGGAGCCCGGCGCCGACCTCCAGGTCGCGCTGGTAGTAGAGCACCGCTCTGCGCTGGCCGAAGGCCGTGCGCTTCCACAGGGCGGTGAAGCCGGAGCGTTCGCGGTCCTGTTTCCCCGTGGCGAGTTCGCCGGTGAGCAGGGAGGCCCGCGAGCAGTTGGTGATGGAGGGGACGGTGGCCAGGGCGCCCTCGCGCACACCGGCCTGGGTCCCCTTCGAGATGCGGCCGACCTCGGCGAGGCGTCCGCCTCCGTTGACGTCCTCCGCCAACTGGACGGCGACCTCCATGCTCATTCCGTCGAGCACGATGACGAGCGGTGCCTGGTCCTGTGCAAGCGGCAGGGCCACTCGGCAGAGGAGGTTCTCGGCCCGCAGTTGGGTGTCGGTGGGCGCGTGCCCGCTGTTCCAGCGGTTGACGGCGGTGGCGAACGCCGCGTCGACGCGTGCACGCCAGTCGCGAACCCGCGTGTAGAGGGTGCCCAGGGCCTGGACGAAGACGGGCACGTCACCGTGGTGGTGCCAGATCGCCGAGGCCGCGCGGTCCACCCATCCGGTCTCCTGCACGTGGACCTGGATCCATCCGCGCGCGGTGCTGGGTGTGGTGGCCCCCAACGGCTGATCCGCAGAGCCGAGCGCCATGCGGCGCAGCAGCCGCACCGCGTTCGTGGCGGCGCGTGCCTGCTCCTGCTTGTCCCGGGAGCCGTGGCGGCGGTGGTCGCGCAGCCGCCCCAGTGCCTGTTCCACCTCCCGCAGGTCCTGCGGCAGGGGCCCTCCTCGTCCGTCCTCGCCCAGGGCGAGGGTGATCTGCCGCCCCAGGTCGGCTAGGCGGGTGTGCAGCCCGGCGTCGAGCAGTCGGCTGGCCTGGGCCACCGGTGCGGCGTCGAGCTGGAAGAGGAGTTCCTCGGTACGGCGGACGGTCTCGTCGGCGTGGTCCTCCTCCGCACCGTCGAGCAACCGCACCAGGGACGCGGTGCAGGCGTTGCCGAACTCCCTCAGTTCCCCGGCCCGGGGCTGGTTGGCGCCGAAGTACCTTTCCTGGGCACGGATCAGGGCGTGCTGGGCCGCGCGGGCCGCGTCCCGGTCCCCGTCTGGGCGGTCCTCCTGGGCTGCCTCGTCGAGTTCGGACAGGGTGAGCCCGATGGGGACTGCGTCGAGCGCGTGGCCGCGGTCCAGGAGTGTGAACAGCACCCGCGGGACGGCTCCGAGGTTCTCCTCGACCTCGCGGCGCAGGTCCTCCCGTTCGTCCTCGTGCAGACGGGTGAAGGCGGCCACGGAGGCGGGGTTGCGGGTCCATTCCAGGAGCGCCGCGCTGTCCACCTGTTCGCCGGGTTTGCGGCCGAAGCGCGCGGAGACGGCGATGGACAGTGCCTGTTCGAGCTTGAGCACACCGGTGCCCAGTTTGAGCTGGTGGGTGGCCCTGATCTCGCGCAGGGTGTCGGCCAGCCAGCTCAGCCGGCCCGAGTACAGCCGTGGGTCGATCCGGGTGACCTTGAGTTCGCCGCGCAGCAGCTCCCAGTCGTCGAGGCGGACCACCTCCTCGCCGAGGAAGCGGCCCAGCAGCGCCTCACCAAGGTCGGCGGGGTCGAGCGGAGTGAGGACGACCACGTGGTCGACGTCCTCGTTGCTACCGCTCAGCGCGTGCACGAGGGTCAGGACGCTGTCGGCGCCCACCACCCGTACGGTCCGCTGCTCGTTCGTTCCCTGACCCGTCTCGATCTGCACGGTGAGGGTGCCGGGGCCGTCCCAGTGCGGGGCGGCGGACAGGGCCAGAGCAGTGGCACCAGAACGCGGGTGACCCTTGGCGACCCGCCGGGCCTCGGCGTCCAGCGCGCGCTCCAGCGCACCGGCCAGACTCTCCGCACTCACCCGTCCCAGGGCCGGGGCGGCGGGTCGGGACGCAACGGCCCGGGTGGTGGCGCTGTTCACTCGGCCTCCCGAATGGTGATCTGGATCTTGCGGTCCTCGGGGATACCGAGTCGGGTGCGCAGCTCGGCGACGGCCGCGTCCACGCCAACCCCGGGGTCGACTGTGGCCCAGGCCCCGGCGGGAGTGGCGGGGGGCTGCGGCAGGGTGGGTTCGTGTTCGACGCGCACCCCGGTGTGCTCCGGCCAGGTGCCGCCACCCCGCTTTGTGTGCGGCGGAGTCCCCCGTCCTCCGGATGCCTCACGGATGATGAGATTGTTCAGCGCGCTGGCGGCGCTGTTGGCGGAGCTGAGAGCGGTGGCCAGTTTCTGGGTGCTCTCGTTGTGCCGCGCGGCCTCCCGAAGCGCGCCCAGGATCTGCTCGGCCCGGCTGGAGTGTGTGCCACCCGCATGGATGATGGTCTCCAGCGACTCCAGCAGGTCCCACCGGGCGGCGGCCAGGGCCTGGGCGAGGTTGCCCGCCCCCGTGATGCTGAGGTGGTAGACGCCGCTCTGCTCGGGCAGGTCGGCCTGGCCGAGCGCCCTGACCAGTTCGGTGTCGTCCGCCAACCCGCTGAGTCGGCCGAGGAGCTCGTCCGCAGCGCGTGCGGTGCGCAGACGCGGGGCCTCTTCGTTCAGTCCGAGCACCTGGGTGTGCCTGGTGAGTTCACGGACCAGGTGTTCGCTGCCCGCTTGGAGCCGGTGTGCCTGTTCCTTGAGCTGTTCGGCCATGCGCTGCACGGACCGGCTGTTGAGCAGCGGCTGGGCGGGGAGCCCGAAGATCCGCTGGGCGCGCTCGTTGGCCTGCTGGAAGTCCTCCTCGGAGGGCAGTTCCTGGCGGCGGAGCACGATGTCGTCGGCGAGCTGGCCGATGTCCGCGCCGGTGTAGCGCTTGCCCGCCCGGATCCAGGCCCGGTCGCTCTGTACGGCGTAGACGAGGACCAGCAGGTCGACGATGTCCTCGGGGAGCCCCTGCCCGTCCTCGCGGGCACGGATCCACTTCTTGAGGTCGCCGACGCGCACGTCGGTGCTGGTGGGCATGTTGAGCTTGACGAACCGGTCGATCTCGCGCTGCCAGTCGTCCCGGAGCACGAAGACCTCGCCGACGGTGGCGATGCGCAGCGGACCGGCGATGTGCCGCAGGGTGGGCAGGTCGCTCTTGGGGGCGTTCTCGTACCGGTTGAGCTTGTCGGCCTTGGCCTCTTCCACCGCCTTGAGCACGATGCTGAGGTCGCCGCGCCGGAGCGCGGACTTCCTGGTGGGGCTGGCCAGGTCGGGGTGCTCGGGGTAGAGGTGGTCCAGGAGCTTGGTGGTGATCCGCTCGAGGGCGGCCGGGAACTGGCTGCCTGCCTCCAGGGGGATGTTCAGGCCCTGGGGCATCGGCTCGATGTGCGGGTCGGCGGGGGCGCCATAGTCGCTGCTGTCCCGCTCCACCTCCACCAGGCCATAGGCGCCGCGCAGCAGGTTGCCGATCTGCGTGGTGAGCTGGTTGCGCTGGTTGTCGAGCTGGGCGCGGGCCTCACGGCGGTCGTCGCTACTCCAGTCGGGTGCCTTCTCCTCGATCACGTTGGGTTCGAGGAGGTACTCCATCATGAGGATCCGGCGAGCGTCCTCCAGCTTGCCTGGCGACAGGAACGTCGGCAGCCAGACCAGACCCGGGACGGTCTCGCCGAACTCCTCCCGCAGGGCCTGCACGCGGTAGCGGTCCTCGGAGGGGCTGTGGTCGCCGTCGTCGAACGGGTAGTCGATGACCACCCGGACGGCGTTCGTGGCGACCGGCCGGAACTCCTCCCGGCCGAGGTCGTCGGTGGAGCGCACGTTGCCGAAGACCAGCTCGACGGCGCGCTGGGTGCCGCGCCAGACCACCCCGGCGCGCTCGGCCCCCGGCTCCAGCCCGAACTGCTCCCACAGTAGGCGCTGGAACAACCGACGCAGGGCGTGGTCGTTGGCGGCGGAGTAGGCGCTGCGCATCAGGGACTCGGTGTCCACCCGCAGCAGGTTCAGGGACAGCGTGGGGTTGTCGCTCTGCGCGCCGACCCGCACCTCACCGAACTGGGCGGCCATGTCCTGGAAGAAAGTGGTGGCCGCCTTGACGTCCTGCCCGGGGCGGCGGGCCTTGACGATGCCCTGGTTGAGCGCCATCGCCCGACCCACGGTGAGGTCCTTGAGCGCGGGCACGTTGGGAGTGAGCGCGCTCAGCAGGAGGGTCTTGACCAGCAAGTCGTCCCGGCGGAACGGGGAGCGCACGTCCAGACCGGCCACCTCTGCCTTGGTGACCTCGTGCTTCTCCAACAGCCAGGGCTGGACCTTGTTGAGGTAGAAGTTGCTGATCTTGGCGTACTCGGCGCTGAGGTGGTCCTTGAAGGGCTTGGCCTCGCCCTCGATGAGCACGTCGAAGACGGCGCCGATCGGCACCATCTGGCCCACGGGCAGAGTGGTGCGGTACTTGACCAGCAGTTCCAGGAGGAGCTTGATGGCGCTGCGCTGGCGCTGGAGTGCGTAGGACATCTCCACCAGGACGTGCAGCGCGGCGGGGCTGAACGGGTAGAGGCTGCGGAAGTCCTCCCAGGTGCTGGTGTCGGCTCCGCCCGCGCTGTCGAGGAGGGTGTCGCGTACCTCGGCCCGGCTGCCGCGCATCCGCTCGAAGGCCGCGTCGATCTCGGCGGCGGCCTCGTCGCTGCGGGGCTTGATGAGGCGGTGCCGGGCGATCTCGGTGAGGTTGGCGTCGGCGAGCTTGATGTGGCCGAAACGGCCGTCCCAGTAGCTGATGGTCTGGGAGATGCCCTCGGTTCCGCCCCCGAGGCCGACGAGTTCACGCAGGTCCCGCTGGCGGGGCACGAAGCTGATGATGGGCGCGGGCCGGTGGCTGTGCGAGGACTCGACCAGCTTGGCGATCTTCTGCACCTCGCTGCTGATCCGACCCTCGTCACCGATGAAGGCGGTGAAGCGCAGGATCAGCTCGTCCAAGAGCAGGACGACGGCGTCGCAGCCCAGGTGCTTCTTGGCGTGGCGGCTGATGACCGACAGGCCCTCGTCGATGCTGACGTAGGCGCCGCTGGAGTCCCCCACCGCGCTGGTGTAGCGCTTGAAGGGGCCGCTGATCAGGGCACTGATGAGTTCCTGGCGCAGGCCCTGTTCGGTGGCGACCTCGGTGTCGGGGTGGACGGCGAAGGCGGCGTCGAGGGTCTCGGTGCTCCAGGTGGAGGGACCGGCGAGTTCTCCCCAGACGTCGTCGGACTCTCCCTCGGCGGAATCGCCCCGGGACGGCAGCAGGTCGATGAACGCCTCGTCCCCCATACGGGCGCGCTGCTCACGAGCGTCCTCCAGCAGTCCGTCCGCGCGGTAAACCGCCGGGACCGGAGCGTCCGGGTACTCGTGACGCACCTGGCGCACGTACCCGCCGAGGATGTTGGCCTCGATGGAGACGTCCTTCTCCACCAGGTGCGCCTTGACCTCGATGAACTTCTTCCCTGACAGCCAGCTGTCGTGCTTGGCGAGCAGGTCGGCCAGGCCGGGCTTGCTCCGGGCGTCCGGGTGGTGGTCCAGGATCGCGGAGAGCACCGCGAGGAAGTGGCTCTTACCGGCACCGAAGGAACCGTGCAGGTAGGCGGCCTGGGACTTGCCGTCGGTGACCGAGGAGCGGATGGTTTCCAGGGCCTGGTCGAAGCTCTCGGCCAGCTGGGGGGTGACCACGTACTCGGCGAGGGCCTGGGCCTGGCGGGTTGAGGTGCTCTCGGTGAGCTTGACGACCAGGTCGCCGTCCTGGACGGCGAGGGGGATGTCGATCAGGTCGCTGATCACTCGGCCGGTGCCGCTCGAACCAGGGGAAGGGGTCGTCATCGCCGGGGCGCGCCTTTCTGCGTTCTGCTCGGGGGGTGGGAACCGTGGGCGCGGCCAGTGCGAACACTCCGGGCGCTGGAGTGTCCGGTGGGGCGCACGGTTCCCGATTCTGGGCCGGGGTTCCAGCCTAAGTCCGGGTGAGGACAGGAACACCCTGTGCGGTGGAGCGGTGAAGGGCGAGGTACTGGGGGAGGTTCGTCTTGCTGTGTTGGAAGGAGGGTTGGGGCACTGATGTGACGAACGGGGTGGGATTCGGGTTGTCATACGGTTTCAACCCACTGCTTACCCAGAGGAGCGGCGGCGTGAGCACGCCGCGTCCAAGGGATGGACGCAAGTTGAGGGGGTGCTGTGGGTTCCGGGCCGGAGACCAGCGGGCGGTCTCCAGCCGTGAAGTGGGGGTGACTCCGCATTGTTGAAGCGGAGGGCGCTGGGGGTCAGGCCTTCTTGCGCCCTCGGGCGGTTTGCGGACGCCAGGCCCTCATCTCCGACTCGGTGATGCCGGTGGTGTCACGCAGTTCGGCGAGGTCCGCCCTGAGGTGGTCGGCAGGGGTCTCGCCGTACTCGTCGGCTTCGGTGTGCCACTGCTGGACCCAGGGAAGCAGCTCGAGCATGCCCGCGAGGAGCGGAATCATCTTGTCGCGGTAGTCCTCTTCCTTGCCCCAGCCGAGTTCATCGAGGCGCTCATGGGCGAGGGTTCCGAGGGCGTCCGCCTGCTGGGCGTGGTCCCAACCAGCCCAGCCGAGGAGGAGGGTCGAGTCGCTGTCCGTTTCCGCGCCCGGGTAGGAGACGAACCGCTCCTTGGGCACGTCGAGCTTTCCGCGGTTGGACCAGTACTCGTTTCGACGGAAGTCAGCGGACGTGTACTTGGGCGGGGCGGGGATGTCGAGGCGGTGTTCCTTCTCCCCCTCAGCGAGATCGGCGTTGAGTTTGTCCTCCTCACGCTGGAGGTCCCACACCCGCTCCCAGTCGGCACGCTTGCGCAGACCGGTGTCCTTGTAGCGCAATGCGGCGAGGTAGGGAACGTGCTCGGTCTTGACGATCTCCTCGATGACCTCACCGAAATCCTTCGTGGGGTCGTAGAGCGCAGCGACTTCAGCTACCTCGGGGAACAGGTCCCGGACCCGGTTGGCCAAGGCGCGAAGCGAAAGCGGATGGGAACGCTCGTCTCCGTAGTCGTCGGTGTTGAACCAGAGACGCCGGTCCTCGCACTTGTCCAGAAGCCAGGACTTGAGCGCGGCCTTCTGCTTCTTCTCCCAGGGTTCAGATTCCCACCGGCGCTTGTACTCGGGGCGCTCGAGCAGGTTGATGTTCTTGTCCGACTCGATCAGCTCGATGCGCTTGGCGACGACCTTCTTGTAGGCGTCCGGCCAGTGCTCTGGGATCTCAGCGATAGGAGTGGAGCGATGACGGTCGAACCAAGCTCCAAAAGCCTCCTCATCAGCCAACTTGCGCGCTAGCACGATCTCGAAGGCTCGTTCCCCAAGGGAAGTGGAGGGGACATCGAAGGTATCCGGGATGGTCAACTCGAGAAGCTGGTCCTCGCTAGTGAGGCCGTAGCGGAAGTAAACGTCCCAGTCAAGTTCTTCCTGGAGGGAAATCATCCGTTTGCGAGTGGCGATGTAATCGGCGTGAGCTGCCCCAAGGGCCTCAGCTGTAGGGGTACTCGATTCGACCAAGGCCAAGGGTTCGAGAGAGGACAGTTTCTGCGCGAGGGAATCAATCTCCTTTGAGCGCCCCAAAGGAAGCCTACCTGGAAGTGGGAACTCCTTGATCTTAGTACCAGAGAATTCAAAGTACTCCTCCCATTCCCAACGCCCAGTTGACCTTTCCCCTCCCCGATTTCCTTTTCCCTGACTCACCTGCTTAAGCCAGAAACACGAAGTCGAGGAGTTCAGAACCCCCAGCAACTCCAGGTGCTGGTCTTCGGTTGCCCCTTCCGGTAGCTTGATCGCCGGCGCCGAACGATTGAAGACCTTCCCTCCACGATCCAGCACAAAATGGTTATGCGTCGACACAAAAGCAAAAGCAATTGAGAGCGGAAATACATACCTTCCAGGGAAGAACATACTGTGATCAAACCACCGCAAACCCCTAGACTCTGGAGTCTTCCCAAAATCAACTCGCCTCCTCAAAGCCTCCTTGTTCCTCCAGAGGAACTCATACTCTTTTCGCGAGATATCGCGAGGCAGCCCAGAATCATTATACGGAAAAATTGCCCGAACCGGGCAATTCATCATGTAGTCCCGGACGCCATCACCCAAGGCAACTGGGACGCTAGCCCGAAGAAGCCCCCTAGACGCAAAACCGGAATCCGGCCCATAGAAAGCTTCATCTAGGCCAGTGTGAGTGCTCCGTCCAACCACATCAATCCGCCCCAGCAGCAGGCCAGGATTCGACTTCAAATCCAACAGAAGCTTCCCCGCACCACCACCAGAAAGGCTCCACGGGTAATCCTTAAAGTCTCCCCAAGACAAATCGTCTACGCTCACCCATTCGGAGTCAGATCTTCCCTCCAATCGAAGTTGCTCAACAATTGCAGACCATACTAGCCCTTGCGAAGGAATCACAGGCTGCCCTGGCTCTCCTCGAACACCCATAACTGCACGCACGGTTCCAGTGTGCGCAGGAAGAACATTCCTTCCAACAAGAATCACCGTTGGCGTGCCGTGAGCAGGAATGTATGCACCCGAAGTGTCGATTACGTGAGTCAGTCGAACTTCGTTACGGAAAAATTCCTCGATGAGCTTCTTCCCGAACTCGCGCTTCATGAAGGAGTTAGAAGTGATCTGACCAACGAAACCAGCACCAATTTTGTCACCCCCCGCACGCCTGGCGAGATTGAAAAAGCGCTCAGCGAACGGAACTGAAAGAGCGTACGCTCCTGAGCACGTAGAATAACGATTCCGGTAGTTCTGGTTCTCCTGCTTGTCCTTCACCGTGATGTAGGGAGGGTTCCCAACCACTGCGTGATAGCTGGCGACGCCCAGCAGATCGAACTCGAGCTCGTACTCGAAGATGTCTTCCGAGGAGTAACGGTGAACTTCGCTCCCAGAGCCGAAGAGATCCTCCTGACGCTGTGGAGCACCACGACCATGGAGAAGGGAGTCGCCAGCCGCAACAACGATGGGCCACTCGGGGTTACCTGCACTCAGGGCAGTAACCCCACCCTCCTGCATCGCTGCGATGAGGAGGCGGAAGCGCGCGATGGCCACCGCGTAAGGATTCTTATCTACGCCGTGGACGCTGCGCAGGCTCCGGCTGATCAGGTCCCAGTCCGAGGTACCCGGCTCGGCCTCGCGCCACTTGCCAAGCAGGCGGTGAAAAGCTCCCAACAAGAAGTGCCCTGACCCACAGGTCGGGTCAATCAGGCGAAAGCCCTTGTTGTCCTTCTGGTAGATGCGGTTACCGTCGAGGCCGAACTCCTCGATCGCTGGTTCCAGAGTGTAGTCGAGGATGAACTCCTCGACGAACTCCGGCGTCTGGAGCAGCGCGTACTTCTTCCGAGTGGCTTCGGACAGATCCTGGTAGAGGTCGCCCAGGAAACGGGTGTTCCACTCGGAGTCGGTGAAGTCATGGACCAAGTGGCCGTCTTCGCCCACGGCACGCCAGAAGTCGATAATCTGCTTGGCCGCCGAGTGGGACGGGGTGATGGTCCACATGGGGTTGTGCCGCTTGTCGAAGAGCCCCGCCATGACCGAGGAGACGCTCATCTGTTCGAAGGCATGCTCCAGCCAGTCACGGTCAGTTCGCTCGGTAGCATCGGGGTTCTCGCTCCGTCCTTGGAGAACCCATGCCTCCTTCAGCTCCTGGGCGACGCCGTACCGGTCACGCGCATCCTTCGGACCTGCGATGAACGGCTGTTCAAGAAGTCTGTTGTCCTCGCAGAAGCGGAGGAAGACCGTGGACAGCACCCACGCCACTGCGGCCTGGGTGATCTGACCCTCGCGCCACTCCGCCTCGGTGACAGCCGTACGCTCGGCATCCCGCGCACGCTGGTACTCGCGCTTGAGGGAGGCATCGAAGGTCTCAGGCTCTCCCGTGGAGTCGGTTCCCTTGATTGCTGTCGGGTCCTGACCGCGTTCGCGTAGGTCGTCCTCCAACAACTTCACCTGCTTTTGCAGGTCCTTCAACAGCACCGCCTGATCGACCACGGGGGGCTCCAACCACAACGAGAGGGACGGGGTACCTCTCCATTGTCACGCGTGGAGCACCTTGGTCACACCGGCATCCTCGATCGTGATCCCCACTGTGTGACGGTGGTGGACATCTAGGCATGGAGGTCCACCACCGTCTTCGATCGACAGGGTTACCAGAGTTCGACGAGGTGCGGCAGAAGCCGGTTGAGAATCTGGACGTCGGGGACCTCGGTGAGGCCGGTGGGGCTGGCGATCCAGTAGGAGCCGGTGCGCTCTCCGTACCAGATGATCAGGTGCGGGTTGCGGGCCTGGAGAGTGGCGGCGAGGTCGTGCTCGGTGCGGTACTCGGCCAGGTGCCCGCCGAGGCGGGGCAGGTGCTGGGCGCGGCGGCTGCGGCAGGAGTGGTGTTCGCAGGTGGTGCAGGCCGGGCCGGAGAGTGGGTTTCGGGGGAGAGCGTCGCTGGAGGGTCGGGGTGCGGGGATAGGATGCGTCACTGATCCTGCTTTCTGACTTTGCTAGGTCTGGATTTCGGGGTTGTGTTGGGGGCCCGGGAAGCGTTGGCGCGCTTTCCTGGGCCCTTTTTTCGTGCGTTGCTGTTGAGGGCTATGGCTCGTGGGTCAGGTGGGGCCAGAGGCTGTCTCGCAGGTCGTAGGCGAGGAAGCCCCAGACTTCGCGGTGGCCGGGTCGGCCGTTGTCGCCCCAGTGGGTGGCCAGGGCGTTGATCATGGCCAGTCCTCGCCCGGAGTCGCTGGTGGGGTCCAGGCCGCCGGGGTCAACGGTGAGGTGGTGGCGTTCGTGGACGCTGATCATGCGGTCAGTGGTGACCCCGTCGTCGCGGCAGATGACGCGCAGTCCGTCCCGGTGGCGTTCGCACAGGAGCCGGTAGGAGCGTCCGGGCAGTCCGGAGCGGGAGTGCTTGAGGGCGTTGTTGGCGAGTTCGGAGCCGATGAGGGTGAAGAGGTAGCGGTAGTCGGTGCTCTGCTCGGCGGCGCAGGTGTTCAGGAAGGCCCGGACCAGTGGGAGGAAGAGCGGGGAGGCGCCGAAGTCGTAGCGGCGGGTGCGGTAGTGGGGGCGGTCGGGTCGGCCGTTGAAGTAGTGCCGGTAGGCGTGGGGCACGAGTTCGTGGAGGGCGATGGTCACCTGGGCCATCGGGGGTACGGGGGCGAGTACGGGCATGACGAACAGACTCCTTACGCAGGCGGAAGCAGTGAGTGGGGCGAGGGAGTGCCCGCAAGGCCGATGACCTTCACGTTTTCCCTACGGAGGGAAAGGGGCACGACGTAGCCTGAGCACCCGAGGTCCTGCCACTGTGTGTGAGACGCCGGTCACTGGCTACACACTCATCTTGCAACTCGACATTGTCGAGAGTCAAGCGATTCGGGAAAATGTCGAGTTTTTCGGCTAGGCTCGTCCCATGCGCATCCCTTACAGCCCCACCCTCAGGCTCCGTCTGCTCGTATCCGAGCTCAAGCAGGGTCGCGAACGCTCCAAGCTGACGGTTGCCCAGGCGGGCAAGGCCTTGGGGTGGACCGCGTCCAAGATCAGCAAGATCGAGACCACTGAGACTCGTCGCATCACCACTGGTGACCTGGACAAGCTCATGGATCTTTACGAGATCAGCGACCCCTCAAAGCGCCTAGCTATGCACGCTCTGGCGCGCGATGCCAAGGAGAGGGGCTGGTGGTCAAAGTATCGGGAGGTCTTTGGGGAGCAGGCTCTACCGGATTTCGAGGCGGAGGCTTCGGTCATCCGTAGCTTCGAGGGGTTGGTCATCCCTGGGCTGCTTCAGACACCGGAGTACGCCGAAGCCCTGTTCCAGGGTGGGCGCTACACCGATGCGAAGGACATTGCCCACCGTGTAGACGCTCGGATGACTCGGCGTGAGATCCTGTCTCGTATCAACCCGGTCCACTTTCGAGTCGTCATGGATGAGGCAGCTCTGCGGCGGATGGTGGGTGACGCGTCGATCATGTCCCAGCAGCTGGGGCACCTTCTCGACATGGCGAAGATGCCCAACGTGGACGTTCAGGTACTGCCGTTCACCGCAGGCTCTCACGCTGCTTTGGTTGCCCCGTTCAGCATCCTGGAGTTCCCCGAACACCTGGCGCTGCCGATCGTCCATGTCGGTACCGTGACGGATTCAGTATTCTTCGAGCAGCCCAAGGATGTTGCGCGCTACAGTGCCACGTTTGGCGATATCCAGGGCACTGCACTGAGCACTACCCAGAGCGCCCGGTTCATTACCGACGTGCTCACGTCCCTAGAGAGTGACCGATGAGCAACGAGCTGGTTTTCCGCAAAAGCAGCTACAGCGGGCAAGAACCCAACTGCGTAGAGGTAGCTGACCTGCCTTGCGGAGCGGCTGTCCGCGATTCGAAACACCCCGCCGAGGGCCACGTCCCCTTCCCCGTAGCCGAGTGGTCAGCCTTCCTGACATCGGCCCGCACCTCCCAGAGCTAATCCCAGTGTGACGTGGTGGCCGCCGGGCACAGTTTTCTGTCGGCCGCCACGCTGTCTCTGAGAGCGACGGCCACCGGTCCCCGGCAGCACTACTCCACCTCTCAGTGGTGACCAGTCGGCATGATGCTGAAGGCTCTCGCGCCAAATGCGAACGCCCCAAGCAAGGCAGGCGTCCACCAGCCGTCTCTGCTGTCATCCGGATCTCCCCGGCACCACTGAGGAGGTGGAAACACAGTGGTCAGGTTCCTTAGGTCTTCGGGCTTGGCGACAGGGTGGCGTCGTCGGCGAGCCGGTACGACGAGCAGGGTGCATTCCTGGAGGGCGATCGGTTTACTGTCCGCGACATCGCCGCGAGATGCCGCGCGGAGATCGCCACCCTCCGCCACACCGGCGAAGAGCCGGAGCGCTACTCCCTACGCGACGTCGAGGGGACCGCGCTCCAACGCGACTGACCGCGGGTCCTCCGAATCCCAGGGGGCAGCTCGAAGCGCGATCCAGCACCGGACGCACGCACGGGCGTTTGACCCCCGCTGCGCCCTGCTGCTTCTTCAGCCCATATTTGACTGATCGCGCAAACCCCCCACATCGGGATTCTTGTCGCTTACTCCGGCCCTGACAGCATCGCAACCGATCAGTCTCCTGAACTGCGGACAGAAAGACTTCAGATCCACGCTGGTGACCACTCCGCAGAAGCACTCAAGGACCTACGGAGACTTTCAGGGATCTCCCACCTCGTCCGGCCTAGGCCACCCAAGGGAACCGGACATCAACCGTCCACGCTCCAGTCCCGCATCTCGCCATGAGCTGCTACTTCCCCGGAGTCGACCGACTGTCTGGCAAGAGCCTCAGGCCATGCCACCACGGCGAAACCGACCATGGATCTCCCTCACCAAATCCACTCTCGGCCCACGACCGAGGCATGTTATTTTGCTTGCAGCGCGCTCACCCCCATGCCGGAGCGCGCGAGAGGGGAACCCATGGCAGACCCTTGGGAAGCGGACTCATCAGCGGAAATGAAGCGCAGGCTTGGAGCCTCACCGGCCGAACTCGGCAATTCCAACAACATCGACAAATGCCCGGACATCTGGGAGCTCGACAACGGGGACATCGCGGTCATAGGTCGCGATCTCACTGATTCCTATGCTCCACGCCTCCCTGAGGGTGTGGCTATCGCAGAAGACGAACGGCTGGTCATCATCCCCCGTTCCACACTCGTCTCAGCGAAATCGGACATCGCAGATGCTTGACTCCGTCAGCTCCTTCCCCGGCGACCACCTGAGTCTCTCCGAGTACGGCGATGACTTCGGAGACCGCTTCCGATCACTCCGCAGCGCCGACGTCTGGAAACTCGAACGGCAGCAGGAGTTCCACGAGCCGGAGAGCGAGAGCTGGATGGCCTTCCTCCAGGGCCGCCGGGAGGAGTCCCTTCGGCTGATGGAGGCTGATCGTCCCGCCCTGCGCAAGATGTTCGAAGGCCTGGCCCAGGCCGGGTGCCGGGTCCGGCGGGTCCGGGTCGTCGAGCAGCCCTTGTCGACCTACCTGCTGTGGGAGTTGCACTCCGCAAGGATTCGAGCCCAGTGCGGCGAGGACATCCGTGTCGTCACCCCGGAGGCGCTCTCCGCCTTCGAACAGGAAGGCCCCGTCCCGGAGATCGTCATTCTCGGTGAGGAGGTGACCTACCGGATCCTCTACGACGCTCACGGAGAGGCCGAGGGAGCGGTTCGCTATACCGACCACGCTCTCCTCGAACAGTGCCGGTCCGAAATCGCCGCCCTGCACGAGCGGGCCGAACCCGTGGAGGACTACTTCGTCCGCGAGGTGGCCGAAGTGGGAACGCCCCGTGCTCGATGAGCACACGCCTCTTCCGGGCGAGGAACCCGAGGAGGGTTCGACCAGCGGCCATCAGTCACGGATGTCGGGTGTCTCCGGACGAGCGATCCAGGCTCGGGACGTCCGTGGTGGAGTGCACTTCCACGGGGACGGCCAGGAGAGCTCCGGTGCCCCGGTACCGCGACAGCTCCCCGCGGACGTGCGCGGATTCGTGAACCGCACCGGTGAGCTCGAGCTACTCAGCAACCACATGCCCGGTACCGGTCAGGAGTCCGGCGGGCGAGCAGAGGCGGCGATGCACGTCATCGTCGGCACCGCTGGGGTGGGGAAGACCGCCCTGGCACTGCGCTGGGCACACCGGGTCCGCGGCCGCTTTCCCGACGGACAGCTCTACGTCGACCTCCAGGGGTACGGTCCAGGGCTGCCCCTGCCAGCGGACCAGGTGTTGGAGCGGTTCCTCCGGGCCTTTGGCGTCGCCGCAGACTCACTCCCACCCGACACCGACAGTCGGTCCGCCCTCTACCGCTCGTACCTGGCGGAGAAGCGGGTGCTGATCCTGCTGGACAACGCGGCCAACGCCGCCCAGGTGCGACCGCTCCTGCCCGGCTCCGCCGACAGCGCGGTGGTCATCACCAGCAGGGACCGGCTGTCCGGGCTGGTCGCCAGGGACGGGGCACGGCGACTCACCGTACGCACCCTGGACACGGATCAGGCGGTGGAACTCCTCGAGTACGTGACCGTGCAGCACCGCCCCAAGGATGACCCGAGCGAGATCGCCGAACTCGCACGCCTGTGCGGACAACTTCCGTTGGCCCTGCGCATCGCGGCCGAACGCGCGGCCAGCCGTCCGCACATGCCCCTGGCCGACCTCATCCAGGACCTGCGCGACGAATCCGGGCTGTGGGACGCGTTGGCCACCGATGACGAGGAGGAGGCGGACACCGTCCGTTCCGTCTTCGCCTGGTCCTACCGGGTCCTGCCCCAGGACGCGGCACGCCTGTTCCGGCTCCTCGGCCTGCACCCCGGAAGGGACTTCGGCACCAACGCCGTAGCCGCGCTCGCCGACCTTCCGGTGCGCAGGGCCCGACGCTCACTGGACACGGTCGTCGGTGCCCACCTGCTCGAGCAGACCGGCACGGACCGCTACCGGTTCCACGACCTGATTCGCTCCTACGCGATGGACCAGGTACGCGACGAGGAAACCGCCCAAGACCGAACAGCAGCCCTGAAACGCCTCCTGACCTGGTATCTGCGCACGGCCTACTCCGCGGCTCTCACCGTGGACTCTAACCTGCGCCGCCCGGAGCCGGACCAGGTCCTCACTGCTCCGTCCTCGGGGCCGGTTCTCTCCGACAACTCGGACGCGCTCCGCTGGTTCGAGCAGGAGGAACCGAACCTGAGAGCCGCGGCACAGACGGCTGCCGAGCACGACTTCACCGACCTCACCTGGCGGTTCCCCCACGTGCTGGGGCATTTCCCCGTCTACGGCGAACCCTGGATCAGGATGCTCGACCACGGCTTGAGGGCCCTACGCACAGAACACCACCCTCGGGCCGAATCCGACCTCTGGGAGAACCTCGGTATAGCCCACCTCCAGGCCAACCGGTTCGAGGCAGGTATCGAGCACCACACACGTGCCCTGGAACTGAGGCGGGAACTGGGTGACGAACACGGGGTCCTCATGTCCCTGAACGCCCTCGCCCTGGCCCAGCAACGCGGCCGCAGGCTCGTTCAGGCGCGCGAGAACTTCGAGCGTTCCCTCGCTGCGGCCCGAGGTCTCGGAAACCGCCTGTGGGAGGGGATCGCCATGGGGAACCTGGTCCGCTGCCTCCTGGAACTGGGGCGATGGGAGGAATCGGTGGCGCTGGCCGACCACGCTCTTGCGATCCATCGGGAGACCCGGGACCGCGCCAGCGAGTTCGCCTGTCTCACCGCCCTGAGCACAGCCAGGCGGGAAGCGGGGCAGGCCGATCTTGCCCTGTCGCTGACGCAGAGAACTCTGGAGATCGCCCACGATCTCGACCTCACCACCTACGAGGGTTTCGCTCACCTGGAGCTCGGCCGCGCCTACTCGATGCTCGACCGCCCGGAGGAAGCGCTCCGCCATTTCCATGAGGCGGCCAGCCTGCACCGATCGATGGGTGAGCACGTCCGCGAGTCCGAGTCCTTCGAGGGTGTAGGCGGGATCTACCAGTCCCTCGGCCGTCTGGACGAGGCGGCCCGCTTCTACCACCAGGCCGCCAACGGCTACCGCCGCAACGGCGCCCACTGGAACCTGGCGGTCTGCCTGGATCGCTTGGCCACAGTAATCACCCAGAACGGCGAAGAAACGGGGGCCCAAAGGTACCGGCGCGAGGCTCTGGAGTCCATTGGGGACTTCCATGACCCAAGAGCCGAGCACCTACGCGAGCAACTCACCGCCCATCTTGGCGACGTGAACGGCTCTTGAGTAGCCGTTGAGTTGCGGATAACTCGATGGCATAAAAAGCACCAGGGATTCATAGGTGGACAAATGAGACCAGATGACGCACTCCTGAGCTTCATTAGCAGCCGCCGAAAGGCCGAACGCGAACTCGCTGGTTGGAAATCCGGGCCAGAGCGGCTACTGGTCCTGCTGCAATGCGCAACCCGTCTTCGCGCCATGGAGTTTGCTCGTGGGATTGACACGGAAGTTCCCTGGGAAACCGTACTTGCCCAAATCATCACGTGGCATCACGAGCTTCCGTTGGGGGAAGGGGCCTGTGACAGTGAAAACGCCATGGAAATCTGCATCGCTGCCCTGGCATCGGCCCGTCTGGATAACCTCGAGGGAACCGTGCGAGCCGGAGGCTACGAGGTGCGTCGCCGAGGCAACGCCTTCCGTGTTCGCTTCCGTTGGGATCCAGCAATCGAAGCCGCTGACATGCACCTGGAACAGGCCGCCCACCCCACTAGTCTTCCGGAGCTCTCCTCAACCGAGCGCGAGTGGATCAGGGGCCGGTCACGACCATCCCGGGAACTCCCCCCACCGGAGGTTCTCCACGCTGCAGCCCAGCGCGCACAATCGGCCATTGACATTCACCGGCAGGCTCTACCGGAGGGCACTCTTCCCGACACGTTCCGACTCGATGAAGGTCTTACCGTCGGCCACGCTACCGCCGTACTGTCGGTCATCATGGGTCTTGCCTCACTTTGTGAGTCGACAGCACACATACTTAAGCGCACCGAAACAACACTTGCCCATATTCATCGAGATAAGTTGTCAGAGATGGTCGCCGACCAGCTACCCACGGTCCCGTCAGAACATGTCGAAGCCACCATCGATCAGCTTACCTTCAAAAAAGGTCGTTCCTGCCGAGCATCACCTCTGGCCGAGGTACAGGGGAATGTCATCGTGTGCCCGCCACTGATCACACCTCGGGCCGTTGACGCGATCATCCTGCGCAGTTCAGCCTATAATCCAAATCGTTATGGTCCTATTGGCCAACGCCAAGGACGCCGGGCAGAGAAATGGAAGGACTGGCTTGGAGAGATTCCTGGGGTTCTTGTGTCCGAGCGCATACGGGCTCGGCGCCAAGACAACCGTATTGCTGGGGATCTTGATGTGGTAGCCGTGGATCCGCAACAACGACGCGGTGTGTGCCTGGAGATCAAGTGGCCCATCGACGCAATCTCCTTGCCTGAAGTCATCAAGATCGAAGACTGGGTGAAATCGGCATCGGCCCAGGCCAACAGGCTCCGCACCGAGCTGACCTCGGGTGAAGCAACAGTTCAACTGCCCCACGGCTGGCCCAAGTTCTCCGATATCGACTGGACATGGGCTGTGGCCACACCCCAACAGCTCTGTCTTCGGCCAGTTCCCTTTGACGACATTCATGTGACGTCGTTTCGATACATGACCGGTCTCGATGCACCCAGTTCTCTAGACCAGGTCATCGACACCCTCATCTCACCCGATCTGCCCGTCGAGAACATCGATTTCCACATCGGCACTCGCGAATTCATGATCGGCCATCAGAAAGTAGTCCTCGATGTGATCGAGCTTCAGGACAAGATATGGAAGCCATACCACAGGGGAATCAGCGACTCCCAGAATCAAACCATGGCGCAGGCGGCTCCGGGTCCACGTCACCTTTGAAGGTGGCCCCGGAGCAACTTCACGTACCGCATCACAGTTTTTGAGCAATGGCTACCCGACCAGCACGGCCTCCGGGGCGGTGAAGCCCCTCGGCAGCAGAACCTGCTCGGAGTCAGCGATGATGCCGGCGGGCTGGCCGTCCAGCGTGGCCGGGGTCTGCGGACCCCGCATGGGGCACAGCAGCCACAGGCCGTACGGTGCACGGTCGGCCTCGCGAGCCTCCTGGATCAGGCGGCCCAGGAGGGACCGGCCCGCCTCGTACCGGGCCAGGGGTGTCGCCCGGTACAGCACCACCACACCACTACCGGCGGGTGATTCCGCACTGGCAGTGCGCACCCTCTCTCCCAGGCGCTGGAACACCTCCTGGAGCAGGGTCTCGAAGGGCCTGGGCCGGGGCTCACTGTTGTCGGCCTTGGCCAAGTGCTCCCAGGTCAGGCCCCTGCCCTTGGCCTCCATGACCTCGTCGACCACGCGGACGAACTCGGTCGAGACGTCGAGGGGAACGGTGCCCGGCATACGCGTGAGCATCCGAGCTGAGCGCTCGGTGTCGGGCAGCCAGGTCTTGAGCGCCCGGTAGCCGCCCCGCTGGACCGCCTGCTCCAGTCGCTGCCAGGCCTGCAGGGACGCGGTACCCACCTGGTCCAGCTCGTGGTGGTGTCCGGTGTGGGTCGAGGGCTGGTAGGTGGTGAACTCCGGCTCCAGATACCAGCAGACGGTGTCGCCGACCCGCTCTTCACGGAGTTTGGGGTGGCGGTGCTTGAGCAGCGCGTGCAGCTGCTTTCGGCTCGGCGCGGGCAGTGCGGGGAAGCGCGAACGCACCCGGTCGCTGATCTGCTCCGGGGTGATCCCGGGTTTGCCCAGGTAGCCGATGGCCTGGGTGATGCGCAGGGCCCGCTCGAGGTCGAGGTCGACCGGGTACAGCTCCAGTCGCGGGGTCGCCGCCGCGCGTTCCGACGCTGCCGCGGCGAGCTGCACCAACGCGGTGTCGGGGAGAGGCTTCATGCCCTCCGGCGACTCCGTTCCGCGCAGGGCCTCCCGCACCGTACCGGGACCAGGTAGGGCGTCGGAGCCGCCGAGAGCCACGAGTTCGTCAGCGCGCTCACCGAGGGATTCGGCGTAGTCGAACAGGTCACCCTCGACCGGTACCAGGGGGTCGTTGTCGATGACCCGAGCGACGATCACCCGGCGCGGGTAGCGCCGCGCCACGAAGCGCTGTTCGGTCCGCTGTTCCTCGTACTCCACCACCGCCCGCACCGCGGCGAGCGCGTACACCGAGCGCTCCTCCGTCTCCAGGGTGGAACCACGCATGGACAGCAGTTCGGAGGCGATCTGGCGCACTTCGCGGAGCCGGTTGTTGCGGTCCAGGATGTCCGTGACGTCGTCGCGGACCGAACCCATCAGAGAGGCGTTCTTCGCCCAGTGTGCGAAGGCCTCCTGCAGCGCCTCCTCGACCCGTTCCTGGGGCAGGGAGAGCCGGTCGGCGATCTCGCGCCGGGTGGGCCACCAGTCCAGGAGACCCTTCTTGCCCTCGGGCGTACCCAGCAGCTCACGTACCACCCGGACCCACCAGCGGTTGGCCTCGGTCGTGTTGGGCAGCAGCTGACGAATCACCTGGTCGAGCAGGGCGTTGCGCTTGGTCTCCTCATCGGCGCCGCTGGGCAACTTGGCCTTGGCCGGGACGGCGTACTCAGCCACGTCCAGACTCTTGCGCCAGTAGGCCGTGGCACTGCTGAGTTCGTTGCGGATCCCTCGAGTGCTGCCCCGCATGTGGGTGATGTCCCGGACCGGGGTGCGCAGTAGCTGACCGACGGTCTCGCAGCGCAGAATCCGCTGGGCGGTGTCCACCGCGAGGGGGGTAAGGCCCGCGAGGTGGAGAGGGGTCTCCACCGTGGCGCTCTCCATGTTGCGCCGACGGGTCTCCTCCGTGTCCTGCGCCGCTTCAGCGGGGGGCGCGGCATGGAAGGAGGCCTGCCACGCCGTGCGCATGTCCGCGAGGGAGGCGAAGCGCTTGCCGAGGTCCCGGTGCAGGGCACGGTGGAAGAAGTCCACCAGCGCGGCACGGCTCTGTTTGGGGAAGGCCTCCTCCGTGAGGCGGGGGACCTCGACGTCCTCGCCGAGGAACTCCGGAGAGACGCCGTCCTCGTCCCAGAGCGGCAGTTCACCGGTGGCCATCTCGTGCAGGGTCACCGCCGCCGCGTAGCGCTCGGCGTAGTCATCGTAGGGGCGGCTCTCACCGAGGAAGGGGTCGAGGTAGCCTCGGGTTCCGGCCGAGGTGTGGGTCAGCGGGGCCTTGGAGAGCGAGAAGTCGAACAGCACCAGGGCGCGCGCCTTCTTGCGGGTCTGCGCCACCCCCAGGTTGGCGGGTTTGATGTCCCGGTGCAGGACGGCCCTCTCCTCCAGGTGCTCCAGCGCCTCGAACAGGTGCTGGCCGAAGGTGTGGAGCTCACCGCTGGTGAGCGCACCCTCCTCACCCAGAAAGTCGGAGAGGGTCTTCTGTCCGGCGCGCTCCAGGACCAGGACGGTGCGTTCCCCGATCTCCTCCAGGCCGGGGTCGGCCCCCTTCTCGGTGGCGGCCATGTCCACGATCCGCGGATGAGCGCCCACCTCGCGCAGGGTCTCGGCCTCACTGCGCAGAGCGGCCGCCGCGGATCCGGTGTTCAGCGCCACCTTGTAGACGATCTCGCGCCCGGCCGCCTGGTTGCGCATCAGCAGCGCCCGGGAGGTGGCCCCCTTACCCAGGATCTCGCGCACCTCCCATCCCGGGGTGACCTCGTCCCCCGTCCGGGCTTCGAGCGGGTCGGTGGTGACCTCGGGCAGGGTCAGGCGTTCCTCGACCTCGTCGAGTCCGCGCAGGAACGCCTGCACGGTGGCCAGCCGGTCGTTCGGGGAGCGCTGCGTCGACTCCCGCACCAGGGTGTCCAGCTGCGGGACGATGTCGTCGCTGACCGCCGCCGGGGTGAGGCACTCGTGCTGCTGAATGGTTTGACTGAGCTCGGCACGGTCTCTGGCAGGAGGCCGCCCGGTGAAGATCAGGTAGGTCAGGGCTCCCAGGCCGAACAGGTCCTGGGCGGCCGCCCGTCCCGCGTAGTCGGGGAACTCGGGGGCCAGATACGCGGCCGCGGCCTTCTCCACGTGCGCGGCGAGGGCTCGACTTCCCAGGGCAGCGTCCAGGTGCTCGGTGGCTCCAGTGCTGGATGCGGCGTGCGAGGTGCGGTTACCGCGTAGGCGCAGGCTCTCCCTGGAGGCCACCTGCCAGTCGGCGATGTACAGGCGGGGGTAGCTGCCGTCCATCTCCACCCACACGCTGCGGGCCGCCAGCGCCCGGTGGTAGAGCCGGTTGCGGTGGGCGTGGTTGACCGCTTCCGCGAGTTGGCGGACCATCACCATGCGGGTGTCGACGTCCAAGCCCTCGCCGTGTTCGGCCATGAAGTGGTCCAGGCGCTGCCAGGACTTGTGGTGCCGGAAGGCGATCGCCGGACCGAGGTCAGTGCCGCCCTCCTCGATGAGCCCGTAATACTCGGCTTTGACGATGCCCTCGTGCGAGATCCCCTCCAGGGACATGTACTCGCGTTTGGCCGCGCGCTCAACGGAGCGGCGTTCGTCCTCGCTCGCGTCCTCACCGTAGTGGTAAAGGCGCACGCGGCTGAGTCCGCCGAGGCGCTCGTGCTTGGCCTTGAAGTCGGTCCAGGTGGGTCCGCTGTCGAAGGACCGCTTCTCCAGGGTGTACTCCCCCAGTTTGAGGGCGCGGTCCATGGGCGTGATGCCGATGGTCTCCATCAGGCGGGTCACGTGTTTGAGGAAACCCGGGTCGACCTTGCTGTGGGGGGTGTTGATCAGCCCGTCCGACACCCCGGGCAGGCCGGTCTGCTTCTCGAGTCCGTCGCGGCCGTAGACGTGAGCGGCCTGGACCTCGTCGAACTCACATCGCAGGTCGGGGTCGGAGAGGAACACCCCCGCCTCGATGAAGGGGATCCGCACGTTGCGCAGACCGAGCTTGTTCACCGCCCACTGCAGGCGGTTCTTCAGTTCCTTGGCCTTGAGGTCGTTCAGGTGCAGGGGGTTGCTGATGGTCCGACGACGCCGGTCACGGTCGACGAAGGTCCACTCACTGCCCTGGTTGGTGGCGTGCCCGGGGTGGCTCTTGATCTCGATGAGGTAGGCACCGGTGGGCGTGACTGCGAACAGGTCGCACTCGCGGATGCGCTCGTTGCGCGCGGTGAAGGTGAATCCGGCCCAGGCACGGTAGTTGCCGGTGGTCGGGAACCGTTCCCGGATGTGCTCCAGCGCGGCCTGCTCCCAGGGGAACTCCGAGGGCTTCCCCCACCACCGGTTCGACATCCGATCCGCTCCCTGTCCGGTTCTGCGACGCGCGACTGCCCGCCCAGCATAGGACTCCCGTGAGACAGCAGGGGTTGTCCTTGGAGTCCTGCCCATCCACAGCTCGGCCCCAGGGAGAAGTCGACACAGGCCGGTCCACGCAGTTCCTGGGAGCGGAACCTGAGGTGCCTTTGACCTCAGTGGTAACCCGAGAGTCACGTTTTCGCTCCAGAAGCCTGGCTGGTTCCCCTGCGTGGCCGCTATCGGTCATTCCTGTGCACGCTGATGAACAAGGGGGAAGAGTGAAACCAGACACACGAAGCGGAAGCCCAACAGGTGAGTCCGTGCCCACCGCCGGGTGACGCCGTTCCCATCATTAACCGCAGCACGCCGGAATCGAATCAGGAATCTTCGCGGCGAGGTCCGGAGATCACCGAGCACGCAATCACGTTGGGGCCAGATGCCAGAAACCACCTCCCCTCCTCCGCACAACTCCTCATGCGAGAACGCCGAGCAGGCTAACTGCCATTGTCACTGCCGTGGGGCAGGCCACCAGAAGAACTTACTCATACGAGCGGCACGATGCTCGGATTCTGGTGAATACGAATCACTACGTGAAAGCCTCCACGAAGTCTTCGGAGGATTCCACAAGGACGCACGAGATGTAGGCACTCGGACGCGTCCAGCCCGAAACGTTCCCACTCAGAGCGAGATCTCCACACTTGCCCTCAACAAGAGAAAGGGGGCCACCTGGTTGGAGACCCTCCTGGTCGATGAGGCTCTGCATGCTACATTCGTCAAGCTAGCGGAAGCCAGCCTCCGATGTAGCGCGCAAACGAGAGAAACCCAGGAGAAGTTCGTTAGCAAGGTGACAAGCGATGCCATCTCCATCGTTGGCTCGGAAGTCACCCTGAAAAGCGTCACAGAGGCACACGTCTGGTGCAGCATCGTGTCAGAGTTCCTGTCCCGGTTCAGCGAGGACAGCGACTCTCCACCAACCCCTAGAAGTTTCTCGAGCATCTGCTACCCCCGAAAGAGCAGAGGTGCAAGTCCCAGCTCTCTCAAGGACGTCCGAGAGCTGGGACTTCATCACGTCGCGGACACCTTCAGGATGACCCGGAACATTCATGAATCCACAAAGATAGAATACTTGCGTCTCGTCGGAGCCGCCACTTGCCCTGACCTGTGGCGCCATGCATCCGCCGTCCGCTACTGCCTCTCCCCCTTCGTAGGGGATGAATCCTGGCCGCCGCGCGCCACTACCAGACTGGCAGTCCCACCACATTTCAAAGAGCTCGAATCCAGGTGGAAGAGGAAAGGGAACTGGTAGCAGCACCGGCTTCAGTGAGAAAAACCGACCTGTGCGTAATCACCCTGGTGACGAAACCTCTGCTATTCATATGAACGCAGAGAGTCGTGAACTGACCCGATTCTCACAGCGGGGTGGGTGGCGGACACTCTCGTCCGCCACCCTGGTTCATCTGAGGTCTCTGGGCGCGAGTGAGGACAGGAACGCCTGGGTCTCAGGATCGGTGGAGTAGAGGCGGCACGATCTCATGCCACGGGTCATGAGAACGCGGTAGGTGTTCCTGGCCAGTTCGAGGTACTCGTCAGCGTTCACACCTCGGACAGCTCGATCCCGGCTCTCTTCGGGGTGAGCCTCCCACTGGTCACCGCGTCGTACAAGGTCAGGGCCGAAGATGACGCCGGCGTCGTGGTACTCGAGTCCCTGCGCGGTGTAGACGCAGCCGACCTGGCGTTCGCCCCCGGGGCCGGTGGCCCACAGCCAGCTCTCCGGACCAACGAACTCACCGTCGGCCGCGATGGTCTGCTCCTTGCGGAGGTTCCACGGACGTTCCCATTTCTGGGGTTCACCGTGGGGCCCGCCCTCCCACTCGATCTTGACGCCGGGCAACTCCTCGCCCAAACGCACCTCGTCCCAGCCCCAGCAGAATCCGGCGCTGATCCGAGCGGTCCGGTCCTGATCCAGGCACGTGTCGAGCCACCGCTCCATTTCCGACGGGTTGGAGCTGACGGCCAGGTCGTAGTCAGTGCCTGCCCAGGGCCTGGGTTCGTCGTAGAGGAGGTCGTCGACCCAGGAGTTGAACTCGCGGGAGCCGTTGCAGCGGAAACTTCCGTTGAGGCTGTGCGTGACGACGTTGATCGGCGGTGAAGCAGTCTGGGCGAACTCGTGGATTTCCTGCTCGGTCACACCCTCGTTGGGGCGGACCCGCTGGCGCTCGTCGAGGAAGACCACCACGACCGGAACTTCCGAGAGATTCCTCAGCACGTAGGTCCCCAGGCCGCCGCTGCTGCGATGGTAGCGGTGGACCTCGTCGATGATCAGTAGCCGCGAGTCCCTAACCTTGTTCTTGGGTAGCTGGAACAGGGGATCCGAGCCAGGGACCCCCAGAGTCTCGCGCAGGTTGCGGGTCAGTGCGCCGGAAGGAGTCCCGTAGCGAGCACGGACGTTCGGCTTGTTCACGTAGTCCCCGAGCAGCCGCATCGCCAGTGCTGTCTTGCCGCTACCGGGCCCGCCCTTGACGACGATGAGGGTGCGCTTTCCGCTGTCCAGGGCCGTCCGCACGCGCGCCCTGACGTCCAGAAGCGCGGTCTGTTGGTCCCCGACGAGTTTGAACGAGGGTTCTCCACGCACTGCCGCGGCCACGCTGTCCAGAAGAGCCTCGCTCCCCCGCCACCTGGCACCCGTGAAAGTCATGAGGGCATGTTGGTCGAGCCCCTGAACGTCTGCGCACCGAAAGAGTTCACTCAGCTCCATGTCCTCCGAAGAAGAACGCACCTCCTCGCCGCTGACCACTGGCACTCGGTACTCAGCGGGGAGCCCCCCGCTCTCCTGGACCGTGGCGGCCTGGGCACGGGTCGCGTTGTGGAGGAAGACGACTCCGCGAACCTCGAGTCGAGCGACATCGGATTCGAACCACCGTTCCAGGAAGGCCATGTACCCGGCTGTCTGAGCGAGCGGATGGGTCCACAGACGGTCGCCCCCCGGGAGGCGAACCAGGTTCCTGGCGACCGGGTTCGCCTCGGTCCACTGCTTCAACTCCACAACGGTGGCGATCAGATCATCCGGGCCTCGTTGACCGACCAGCAGAGCGTCCATCCGGCTTTCGGTGTCCAGGGTCGCGAACTCCAGGTAGATGTGCAGGTCCTCGAGGCCCGCACGGACCAGGAATTCGAGGAGCGGCGGCCAACTGTTTCGCCAGCTTCGCACCTCGGAGTCGCCCGGCTCTCCGAACCCCGCCGACTGGTAGGCGAGGACACAGCGATCGACGAAGTCCGGCTGCAGCAGCTCCTTGGCCGTGTCACCGACACGACCGGCGTGGACGTACCTGAGGGGGCTGGGGGGTGTTTCCGGCATCATCTCTCATTCACATTGGCGATGTTTCCACGGTGCCAGGCGAAGTACTCGGCGTTGTTCTTCGTGAAGGCGGAGCAACTCTTGCCAAGGCGTTCCACCGCCGAGACGAGCGCCCCGTCCTTTGCTTTTTCGGATGCCTGGACGCAACCGTCGACATCCACGTACACGTAGCCGTGTTCGAAGAGGGCGTCGCAACCAAGGACACAGGCGAACATCAGGTTGTGGGGGTCAAGGCGCACTTCGTGAGGGCTTTGGCTGCGCCTGCGGATATGCGCGGTGTGTACCAGACGTACGGGCAACAGCAGTTGACACAGATCGCAGTACACCTCGGATCTGCCGTTGAGCTTCTTCCTCCGCAGTTTCTTCTGCTCGGCGCGTGCGAGGACATAGGCGCGGCGGTCGAGGTCGGAGGGTAGGTCCCAGTTGGTGCTGTCGGCGGGGTCCTCCGTGTCCGTGAGCCCGTCCTCGTAGTCTTCGAGCACCTTCTGGAAAAGCTTCTCCTGGACGGACTCCCGGCTTTCGGGTGAGAAGGCCCCGCCTTCGCCGCAGGCCGATCTGCGCAGGGCCTCAATGCCCTCCGGGCCGATGTCGTCCCTGGTCACGTCTTCCCAAGTGTCGACGAACTCCAAAGGCACCCTGTAGGGGTAGACGTCGTCCGCCCAGACCGGGCTCGAGTGCTCATACAGCCCTCCTGTCAGGCGAGCGACCTCGATCCGGGAGATCGTCTTCTCCTGTGCTACGTCCGCCTTGATGTGCCCCGAACCACCAAAGCCCAGGTACAGGTAGTCCCCCTCTTTGAGGGATGCGAGGAGGTCGTGGTTCCTCACGACGCCTCTCCGGTTGGGCTTCCAGCCCCAGACCGACTGCTCGATACCGGTCTCGAGGTTCTTCTCCGCAGCGTTCGCAACGTAGACGTAGACCCGAGCGACATCGCTCTCGTTCAAGGTTCCAGCTCCTGATCATTCCGCAGTCAGGCATCTCACCACGAATGCGTGTAAATACTTCCAATCCCTCTTATGCTAGGAAATGGGTGTGACACTACTGGTCACTCGCACCCATCCTGCGACCCGTGTGGGTGAAGGACGGCGCCAGCCGCCGCGTATCGCTAGCCTGGCCCGGTACGTCTCGCGGCCCGACAGGCTTCCTGCCCCGTAGGACACGCCTCCACCCGCACGAGATACCCCTTCGTGCTGCCCTGGAGTGTTCTTGACGGCCTTCCGCCGATCTGCCTCGTCCGTGTCGCGTGTCTCCGAGCTCGAGGAGCAGCTCGGTGAGCTCATCTCCGAGCATCTCCGTTTCACCACTGGGCGCTCCGCGAGCCCCTCCGAGGTCCGTTCGTGGAACCGGAGTCTGCCTGTGCTCGCGAGCGACCTGGTGGACGCTGGGCTTGGTGAGGTCGAGATGCTCATGGAATACCGCCTGCCCCTGTCCGGCAAGCGCGTGGACGTGGTGCTCGCGGGTCACCATCCCGAGACGAACGACCACAGTTACGTGGTGGTCGAGCTCAAGCAGTGGAGCGAGGCCGAGTCATGGGAGGAGGACCCCAAAATGGTGCTGGTCCCCCACCAGCCGGGCGGCCCCAAACTCCACCCGGTTCTCCAAGTCCGCGGCTACTGCGACTACATCGGCGACTTCGTCTCGTCCGTCACCGACCCCGAGAAGCAGCTCCGGGGCGCGGCCTATCTGCACAACGCCTACGACCCCGCCGTACGCGATCTCTTCGATCTTCCGCAAGACGGCAACAGTCGACTCTTCACGGCCCAGCGTCGCGGGGAGTTCCTCGACTTCCTCCGTGGAAGGCTCGCCCCACTGGCAGGTGCCGACTCCGCCGACCACCTCCTGAGTGGGAAGACCCGACCCAGCAAGCAGTTGATGAAGGTCGCGGCGGTCGAGGTGAAGGAGAGAACCCAGTTCACCCTGCTCGATGAGCAGCGCACCGCCTTCCAGATGGTCATGCACGCGGTGGATCGCGCGCACGCGGAGGATCGCAAGACCGCCGTCATCATCAGCGGCGGCCCCGGAAGCGGTAAGAGCGTCATCGCTCTGTCCCTCCTCGGCGAGCTCTCCCGCAAAGGCGTCAGCACGCTGCACGCGACCGGTTCCAAGGCCTTCACCACGACCATGCGCAAGGTCGCGGGCAAGCGCAGCCCGCGGGTGAAGGAGCTGTTCAAGTACTTCAACAGCTTCATGGAGGCCTCGAAGAACCAGTTCGAGGTATTGATCTGCGACGAATCGCACCGCATCCGCGAGACCTCAGCCAACCGGTACACCAAGGCCACACTGCGTACGGGTAGGCCTCAGGTGGACGAACTCCTAGCGGCGGCCAGGGTCCCCGTCTTCCTCCTCGACGAGCACCAGGTCGTCCGCCCGGGGGAGATGGGCACCGTGGAGACCATCCGAGAGCACGCTGCGGACATGGGGCTCGAGGTCCACCAGGTCGACCTGGCCGGCCAGTTCCGCTGCGGCGGCAGCGAGCTGTACGAGGAATGGGTTCTCCGCCTTCTGGGGCTGGCCCCGGGCGGCCCCGTCCCGTGGTCCGGGGACGACGACTTCTCCCTGGGCACAGCCGCTTCACCGGCAGAGATGGAGCAGCTCCTGCGACCGGCTCTGGAGCAGGGGTACACAGCGCGTTTGAGCGCCGGCTACTGCTGGACCTGGAGCAAGGCCGAGAAGGATCGACCGCTGGAGAACGACGTCCGTATCGGAACCTGGGAACGCCCCTGGAACAGCCGTTTGGAGCGCTGGCTGCCGGGTGTACCCCCGAGCGCGCTCTGGGCGACCGAAGAGGGCGGGTTCGACCAGGTGGGATGCGTGTACACGGCTCAGGGGTTCGAGTACGACTGGTCGGGGGTGATCTTGGGACCGGACCTGCTGTTCCGTGACGGACGCCTGGTCATCGACCGTAGCGCCAACAGGGACCCGGCGATGGGGAAGAAGACGACCGACAACGAGGCCGAGGCGCTGATCCGCAACACCTACAAGGTCCTGTTGACCCGGGGCATGCGCGGCACCCTCCTGTACTCGACCGATCCCGAGACCCAGGGGTTCCTCACCTCGCTCGTCAACAGAACGGTCTGACCGGCCTGAGCGGAGCAGGGTTCGCCCTTCTCCTCGGATGTCCTCCTGTACCGATCCCGTTGGCCGCGGGCGGGTCTCGCAACTCGCGAGGGCCCGCCCACGGCCGGTGTGACCCCGCTCAGGCGTCCCTCGCGGCGGGCACGGCGGCGACCACCGGCTCGTTCCAGCGACCGGTCGCGAGGAAGTCCTCCAGCGCCTTCGTGTAGGGCACGAGATCCAGCTTGAGGGTCTGCTCGACCCATTTGTCGTCGTAGTAGCTCTTCATGTACCGCTCGCCCTGGTCGCACATGAGCATGACCACGCTGCCCTGCTCACCGTCGGAGAGCATCTCGGCGACGATCCGCAGGGCTCCCCACAGATTGGTTCCGGTGGAGGGGCCGGCTCGGTGGCGCAGGCGTGACAGAAGCAGGCGCATGGCGGCGATCGAGGCGGCGTCGGGGACCGAGATCATCCGGTCGACGACGGCGGGCAGGAACGAGGGTTCGACCGTCGGGCGCCCGATCCCCTCAATGTGCGATGGGCTCCCCTTGATCCACGTCGAGGGGTCCTCCGGCCACTGGCTCTTGGGGTGGCCCTGGTTGGCCACCCAGTTGGGGAAGAACGCTGAGTTCTGCGGGTCCACGACGCACACGCGGGCATCGCGACGACTGAAGCGGATGTGTCGGCCGATGGTCGCACCGGTGCCGCCGGTGCCCGCTCCCACGACGAACCACTTGGGGTCGGGGTGGCGCTCCTCGGAGATCTGCTGGAAGACGGTCGCCGCGACGTTGTGGTCGTCCCGGTAGTCGTAGGCGCGCTCCGCGTAGGTGAACTGGTCCATGAAGTGCCCCTTCGGGGTCTCCTTGGCCAGCCGTGCGGCTTCCTTCTCGATGTCGCCGTCGGGTCCGGGGTTCTTCACCTCGCCCCCGTAGGCCTTGATGAGCTCCACCTTCTCCACGCTGGTGTTCTTGGGCACCACGGCCGTGAACTTCAGCCCTAGAAGCTGGGCGAAGTAGGCCTCGGAGACCGCCGTGGACCCGCTGGAGGCCTCGAACACGTGCGTGTCGGCCTCGATCCAGCCGGTGCACAGGGCGTGCAGGTAGAGCGCCCGCGCCATGCGGTGCTTCAGACTTCCGGAGGGGTGCACCGACTCGTCCTTGACGTAGAGGTCGATGCCCCACTCTGTGGGGAGGGGGAAGCGGAACACGTGCGTGTCCGCCGAGCGGGTGGCGTCCGCGTGCAACAGGCGCACGGCTTCCTTCACCCAGGCCCGTTTGCGACCGTCGTAGTAGTCGACGATCCGGGTCGTGACGGGTTCCGTGCTCTGCTCGGTCTGTGTCGTGGTCATGCGCCGTGGCTACCCAAGCACCGACACCTCGGATCGCCTCGATGGGAAATCTCTGCGGGCGCCTTCTGTTTGAGACCGGTTTCCGTTGGTTGGTCCTCGCGAGGGGAGGCGGTTTCGGCCCTCCTCATCGAACGATCAGGCGAGGCCACGATGCCGGGGCGAGTGTCGGCTGTCAGTTGGCTCTGAGACAGGTTCTTGGAACTGGTGGCGGGTTGGGCACCGAAAGTTGCCTGATCGTCACCACGTGGGTGCACTGTAAGAGAATGAAGCGCTGCGATTTCTGTGAGCTCCCTGTCGGGGAGGGCTGCGCCTGTGCGCTGCCACGGGACTACATCGGTAGCTGTGGGACCGGGACGCCGTTCTCGACCGTGAGACCGTACCCGTCCGGCGACGCCATCCTCATCTCCCTTCGGGGAGTGGCCCACCGGCTGGGCTGCTCCCACCAGTCCGGCTCGGACGTCAGGGCCCCGTTGTGGGGCTGGATCAACTACCCGGACCCGGGGCTGTGGCAGCGGATCAGTGAGGCCTCGCCGCTCCGCGCCACCGGGGGCAACACCAAGCGCGCGGCCACCCGGCGGTGCCGGAGCTGCGACCACTGACGGACACCGGGACGGGTTCCGTGAAGCCGTCCCGGGACCGGGTCAGCCGCAGTTGCAGTCGCACCCCTCACAGCAGGAACAGTTACTACAGCAGTTGCACGCCTGGCAGCAGGTGCCGCAGGTGTCGGACACGCAGGCGCAGGCCTCGCACCAGGAGTCCCGGGGTTCGCCCGACCACGGGCCGGGGTGGGGGTCGCGGCAGCAGAACTGGCAGGTGCAGCACATGAACAGCGCCGCGGCGCAGCCTGCGAGGAGGCCCCGGCCGCGCTGCGGTTCCCGGAACCCGGGGGTGTCGCAGGAGCAGGCGCCGCAGCAGCCGCCCTTGCCGGAGCGCTTCGAGCCCTTCCCGCCGTGACCGGAGTGGTCCCCGTGGCCGGGGTCGTGGGGCTGGCCGCCGTCGCCGGGGTAGTCGACGTGGCCGCCATGACCGGGATGGCCGCTGTGTCCGCCGTGGCCCGGGTGCGCACCGTGGCCCGGGTGACCCGGATGCCCGACATGACCCGGGTGCGGACCGTGGCCCGGGTGCGGGCCCTGGCCGGGGTGCTGACCGTGGCCGGGGTGGCCGCCGTGGGCGAAGGTACGGGCGACGGCGCGGTTGAGTTCCTGGACGAGGAGCACGCGGACCAGGCGGTCGTCGGTGAACTCGGCTTCCCTCAGGGCCAGGTCCACACCGAGGACGGCGTCGTCGCAGAGTTCCCGCGCGCGGCCGACCGGGGTCCCGGTGGCGGTGAGCGGGTTCCATGAACCGTTGGCGAGGTCCTCCTCGCGGTCCTCGACCGCGTCCAGCAGGTGCGCCACCCGGCCGAAGAGGCGTCCCGCCTCCTGGAGCGGGGCGGCGTTCCCCGGGATCCCCGCCAGGGCGGCGGTGTGCGCGAAGGCCTCTCCGGTGGCCTCCTCGGTCGGACGGGTGACGGTGAGGACGTCGGTGCCCTCGGTGGCGGAGAGCTCGGCCTCGCGCTGGCGGTCGACCACCGTGGCCAGGGCGGTGCCCTCGAAGCCGAGTCCGCTTCCGGTGCGCTGGGCTCCGTTCCGCCATCGGGTGGCCACGCGACCGGCCACGGCGCGCACCCCGGGGCGGGCGTAGGCTCCGTCGCCGTCCTCGATGTGGTCGCTGATCTTGGCCGACGCGAGCATCAGGGAGACCGCCGCGGCCAGGTGGGCGCCGGACCCGTCGGCCACGTCGGCACCGCGCATGCCGCGCAGGAGGCAGCGGCCGGCCGCACGGGTTCCTGCCTGGTCACGGGACTGGGCGGCGGTCAGGACCGACACGACCAGGCCGTCGTAGTTGGTGGCGACCCTGGAGGCCTGGCCGTGGTCGTCCCTCAGGGCGAGACACAGTCCGCACATGTGGGACATCCACTCCCGAGCCAGGTCCTCGGACAACGTGTGCCGACAGGGCCGCAGGATTCCGAACACGAACCGCCACCTCTTCTCCCGGTGCGCCGAGCGCGCACCGACGCGGGATGTGACTCCCGAAAGCGGTGTCCGGTTCGCACAGATTCAGCGGGCCAGTGGCGAATCGCAGCACTTCTTGAACTTGCGGCCCGAACCGCAGGAACAGGGATCGTTGCGGCCGGGCCGCGGGGTGGTGTCGACGGACCGGTTCGGCGCGCCCCCGAGGTCGGTGCGGGCGTCCAGCGGCGGCAGGTAGGCGTCGGTGGAGCGGGTGGCCAGGTCGTGGGCGTCCGGGGCCATGCCGAGCGCCTCGCGCATCCGGGCGCGACCGAGCAGCGGCATCAGGCCGAGCCGGTTGAGCTCGGCCACGGTCTCCGGGGGCTGGGCGAGCATGCCCCGGCAGACGACGTTGTAGCAGTGCAGGGCCTTGGCGTAGTCGCCTCGCGACGCCAGGTCCTCGGCCAGGAGCACGGCGACGCCGCGGTCCGGACCGGAGTCCATGAGTTCGTCGAGCAGGGCGTCGGCCTCGTCGGTCCGGCCCTCGGCACGGAGCATCGTGACGATCTGGTTGGTCGCGAACTGGCGGTGCCCGGCCTTCGGCGCGTGCTCACGCAGCGCCTGGGCGAGTGCGCGCGCCGCGCGTTCGTCCCGTCCGCGCAGGACGTCCACCGCTTCGAGGAGGATCTCACCGGCCTCCTCGGGGTGGGCGGTGAGGTCCCTGAGGTGTCGCTTGGGCAGGTCCAGGTCGCGGATCGCGTCCCACAGCGGTTGCGGGACCGCCGTGGGGGCCGGGGAAGTGTCGGTCATCCTTCCAGGTTAGGGCGTGTCCGGTGGGTGCTGCCCGTCACACGGGCCGTCAGCCCCACGGGGTGACGCGGCCCAGGAGGTCGAGGACTCCCAGCTGGGTGCCGGAGCCGACCTCCAGGCCGATCACGAGGGCGGTCACGGCGAGGGCCGAGACGAGCAGGACCAGCGGCCAGCGCCGGGTCCGTTCCGGGGTCTCGGAGAAGGGTTCCGCGTCGATCCAGGACTGGTCCAGGCGGGCGATCTCCCGGCGGAGGTCCTGGACCTCGGTGTGGTAGCGGTCGCGCTCGTCGCGGACCCGTTGGAGTTCGGCGCGTTCGGCCCGCACGGCGGCGCGGGCGTCGACGACGTCGACATGGGCGCCCTCGGGCCCGCGTTTGGAGTGCCACCGCTCCAGGCGCGCGAGGGGCAGGTCGGCGTACTGGGTGGGCCAGTTGTCGTCGGGGTCGTCGAAGTTCTCGTCGGTCTCGGGCTCGGTCTCGGCCGCGTAGTCGACGGGCTCCTCTTCGAGGGGGCGGACGGCGAGGGGCGGGGCGTCCTCCGGGGTCTTTGGCTCGGGACGGTCGGCGGAGGCGGAGATGGTCCAGATCTCGCGGGGCCCCTCGTCGGCCACCGGGGCCCGTGGGGGCTCGTCCCGGAACCCGGATGGCTCGGGTTCGGTGCTCGTGTCCTCCGAGGACGCGGGGCGTGCGGGCCGCCCGAAGATCGAGAGGGGGTCGTGCTCCGGTTCCGGGGCGGGTTGGCGCCGTGCCACCCCCAGGAAGGTGGGCCCCCGCCTGCCTCCGGCCCAGGTCTCCTGCTCGGCGGTGTCCTGGGAGTCGTCGTCGGCGAAGGGGTCGGGGGCCTCCTCCAGGTCGTCCTCGGGATCGGGCACCGGTTCGTCCGCCAACGGGGCGGGGGTGGGATCGGGCACCGGTTCGTCCGCCAGCGGGGCGGGGGTGGGGTCGATCCAGGTCGGCGGCGAGGGAGCGGGGGGCGGGGCGCTGATCTGCTCCGCGACCGGTCCGCCCTCGGGGATCCCCGCCGTGGCGGGCTGGTCGGGCTCCTCCTGCGGCGCGGGGCGAGGGGCGGGATCCAGCCAGTCGCGGAGGAGGTCGCGGCGCTCACCGAAGGTGGCGGCCTCCGGTACGCCCCGCTCCCTGAGGTGATCGGCCAAGGCGTCGCCGCCCTCCTCCCTCAGGACGGTGACCAGGCCCTCCGCGATTCTGAGGTGCTCCTCCGGGACCGGTGAGAGGAAGGGCGATCCCGCTGCGGCGGGTGGGGCGAAGGCCAGGTGGGGGCCGTCCTCCGGGTCCGGGACCGGCTCGTAGGTGGAGAAGGACCAGCTCCATCCGGCCGCGGGCAGGGCGGCACGCGGGGTGAGAACGTCGTGCAGCACGCGGTGCATGCCCCACAGGAAGCGCAGCTGGGTGGCCTGCCACAGGTCGGCGCGGTCCGGGTCGAGGGTCAGGCGGAGGGGGCGGTCGGGGTGCGCGAGCGCGTGGGCCACGGCCCCGACGAGGATGGGCTCGCCCTCGATCCGGGTCTCGGCGGCGCGCCGGTCGCGGGTGCGCAGGGCGCCGGGTGCGGCGGTGAGTTCCCAGGGCTCGGGGGCGGGCAGGGTCCGCATCGCGGCCCAGCCCGGTTTGGGGGGCCTGCTCGCGGCGGGCCGGGTGTTGGGGTTCTCGTGCAGGGCGAGGACCCGGGGGAAGTCCAGACCGCGGGTGGGCCCGACGATCGCCCAGGCGTGGGCCTCGCGGACGTCGCCGGGCCACCGGTACACGAGGGCGCTCTGTCCGTCGGGGTAGTGGTGGGCCCAGAGGGTCTCCGGGTAGGCGGCCGGGTCGGTGCCGGGCAGCGCCGACCGGTAGTCGGCGGTGAGGGCGGGGATGAGGCGGTCGCGCCAGGAGCGCAGTACGGGCTGGTCCCGGTCGGGGAGGGAGGTGGCCGACGGCCCCGGTCCGACGCGGCCGAGGAGGGTGGGTTCGGCCCAGGCGAAGTGGATCTGGTGGTAGGCACCGGAGTCCGCTTCCAACGCCGTCGTGCTCTCGGGCAACTGAGCCCCTCCCCGTGGTTCGCGGATCTCCGGTGCGCTCGGCCCCGCCGAGCGCCTTCCTAGGGAAGGTATCCGCCCGAAGCGTCAGGAAACCGCGAAAGCGGAGTTATGCGGGCATATACGAGCTTTGTCGGTTCTGTGATCAGCGGGGGCAACCGGGCCGGGTCAGGCGTTCTCCGGGGAGGCCGCCTCCGGGGCGCCGTCGGAGAGTACGCCCAGGTAGTGGTCGATCTTGTGCTGGATGGTGATCTGGCGTGCCCGCAGCTCCGCGACACGGGTGTCGAGGAGCCGCTGGTGGCCCTGCAACACCTCGAGGCGGTCGGGGACCGTGTGGTCGCCGTCGCGGACCAGCTCGGCGAAGTCGCGCAGCTGGGCGATGGGCATGTCGGTCTCGCGCAGGCAGCGGAGCATGTCCAGGAGTTCGACGTCGTCGGTGCGGTAGCGGCGGTGGCCGTTGGGGGCGCGGTCCACCCTCCGGAGCAGGCCCGCCCTCTCGTAGTACCGCAGGGTGTCGAGCGTGACCCCGAAGCGCTCGGCCACCTCGCCGGGGGTGTGGTAGTCCGTCATCCCGTAAGCATGCGACCTGGACCGCACTCCAGGTCAAGTCCGAGGCGGCGATCCCCCCGGGGGTCAGCCGCCGCTGCCCCGGATGGCGCCGACCACGGCGTCGGTGAGGTCGTCGATGATCTCCCGCTCGCTCACCTCGGGGTGTTCGAGCCACCACTCCCCCGCCGCCTGGACCATGCCCACGACGGCGTGCGCGGCGATCTGGGCCCTCAGACGGCCGCTGATCCGTCCCTCGGTGATCAGCAGGTCCGCGAGCTCCTCGCCCAGGCGGCGCACCATCAGCCCGAGGTCGCTGCGGGTACGCACGTCCTCCGAGGTGGCCCGGTCCATCAGGAACCGGTAGAGGTTGAGGTTCTGCGAGATCATCGACAGGTAGGCGCCGACCGTGGCCCGTGCGCGCACGTCGAAGTCGGTGTGCTGGTACAGCTCGGAGCGGATGGCCTCGATGAGCGGGTCCACGTGGCGCCGGGCCAGCGCCTGGTAGAGGCCGCCCTTGTCACCGAAGTGCCGGTAGAGGATGGGTTTGCTGATCCCCGCCTCGGTGGCGATGGCGAGCATGGAGGCGTCGGGACCGTCGCGCTGGATCACCCGGTCGGCGGCGTCCAGGATGGCCCGCCGCCGCTCGGGGTCGCGGCCGCGCCCGCTCCGTCCCCGCCGGGGCGCCGGCGCGGGGGTGTCGTCGTCGGGCGCGGTCTGCTGTGAGTTTTCGAAGGCCACAAGGGTTCACCGTACTGGAGGGCGGAGCTCGGCGGTCCCGGCGCGCCCCTCAGGTCCGGATCGCGATCCAGGTCGCGCGGGCCAGGGCGAACAGGCGGCCCTCTCCGTCGTGGAGGGTGCTGCCGGTGTGGACTTTGCGGCCGTCGACGGACTCCAGGTGGCCCATGACGACCTGGGTGGAGCCGACCGGCGGGAGCGCCAGGACCTGGACGGTGAACCGGCCGAGGACGATGGGGCGGCCGGAGACGTCGCTGGACCAGCCGCCGGGGCAGTCCAGCGCCGCCCAGACCTGGGCGAGGGCGGCCGTGCCGTCGCCGCCGTCCACCTCCGGGCGGACCTCCCAGGTGCAGGCGACGGTGTTGCCGACCCCGTCGGGCCCCTCCCCCGGGCGGACCCGTCCCGCGAACAGGCGCAGGCCGTCACCCTCGGCGCGTTCGGGGCCGCAGCTGTAGCAGCGGGGGAAGGGGTGCGACTCCCACCCGCCGTACCGCTTCCGGGCCTCCTCGGCCTCGGCGATGCCGACCGGTCCGCCGGGGATCAGTCCGGGGTCGAGGGGGTCGGCGGTCACGGCCTCGGCCACCAGGCGGGCTCGGTCCTCTGCCACGGGGTCGACCAGGCGCAGGCCCTCCTCCGGGGAGCCCTCCACCGTCAACGGGCGGTCCAGCGGCGGCGGGTTGCGCAGCGTGACCTGGACGGCCGGGCCGCCCGGAGCGGTCAGTCGCGCGGCGAGCAGGCCCGCGCTGTAGCCGCCGTTGCCGGAGCCGTCGGGGCCGTTGAAGGCCGCCGGGATGGTGAGGGTGGGGGCGCCGTTGCCTGGTGTCATGGGCCACAGGGTAACGGGGGTGGCGTGGGCGGAACGTCCCGCCCCGGCGGGCGCGGAGCCGCCCGGGGTCCCGTGGTGAGGACGTGAGGGCGGCCCGGAGGGGAAACGGGTCTCGCACTCCGTGAAAGGGCACCCCGGGGCCAATGCACAGGAAACACGGAGGCCCCTTTTCTTCGCACCCTTTCCCACGCTGACCACACACGCACCTCGGAACACGAGGGAATGGAGGACGCCGCCCACCGGAGCGTCGAGTCCCTTCATGGGATGAGATGGCCATGGGCCTTTTCCATGACATGGCAGGTCGGAGCCCTGGATATGGCAGGGATGATCAGCGGGTCAGGGGATCAATCTCAGCCCGATTTCCTCCCTTAAGTTCCATTTTTGGCTAGCTTTGGGGCCAAATGCGCCTCAGCTGGATAACAGCCGGTCGCGGACTATTGCCACGCGCCCACGCGCTGCCCAGAATCCGTTCTACTTCGATCCTGGATTCATCCCCCAACGGCAGAGGAACCACTGCGTGAGAATCACCGGGAACATCACCAAGGCCACGGCCGTGGTCGCGGCGGGAGCGCTCGCGCTCTCCGCGTGCTCGACGTCGGACGGAGGAGGCGGCGCCGCCTCCTCCGACTCCTCCACGATCACCCTGGCGTGGGACCAGGAGTACGACAGCTTCAACAACACCACGGCCGGGGCCAACTCCAGCAAGAACGCGATCGTCAACCACCAGCTGACCAGCGGCTTCTGGTACTTCGGTGAGGGCGGCGCGGTCACCGCCAACACCGACTTCGGGACCTACGAACAGGTCTCCGAGGATCCGCAGGTCGTCGAGTACTCGATCCACCCGGATGCCGTGTGGTCCGACGGGGAGGTCATCGACTGCTCCGACGCGCTGCTCTGGTGGGCGCAGCAGAGCGGACGCTTCGAGTTCTCCTCCAACGGCACGGCGGGTGTCGAGGACACGGTGATGCCCGACTGCGAGATCGGTGACAAGGACTTCGCGCTGGAGTACGAGGTCCCCTTCTCCGACTGGTCCAGCAACGGCCCGGGCAACGGCAACAACACGCTCATGCCCGCCCACGTGGTCGCGGAACAGGGCGGGCTCACCGTCGAGGAGCTCGTGGAGGCCATCCGCGACGAGGATCACGACGCCCTCGCCGGGTCAGTCGAGTTCTTCAACGAGGGCTGGACCGTCAGCGGCGCCCTGCCGGACTCCTCCCTCACCCCCTCCTCCGGCCCCTACCAGCTCGCCGGTTACGAGGCCGGGCAGTCGCTGACCCTGGAACCGAACGAGAGCTGGTGGGGTGCGGCTCCGGCCACCTCCAACATCGTCGTGCGCTGGATCGCCTCCGACGAGCAGACCCAGGCCCTGGAGAACCGCGAGATCAACATCATGCGGCCCCAGCCCACGGTCGACCTGATCAACCAGGTCGAGGCCCTGGAGGGCGTCGAGGTCCAGGTCTACGACGAGTACATCTACGAGCACCTCGACTTCAACTTCGACTCCAGCCCCTTCGAGGAGTACGACCTGCGCGAGGCCTTCGCGCAGTGCGTGCCCCGCCAGTTGATCGTGGACAACCTCATCAAGCCGGTCCAGCCCGAGGCCGAGACCATGGACGTGCGCAACATCGCCCCCTTCGACCCGGGCTACGCGGAGGCCGTCGCGGCCAGCGGCGGCGACCAGTGGGGCGAGGTGGACCTCGACCGCTCGCGGGAACTGCTCGAAGAGCTCGACATGGTCGGCCAGGAGGTGCGGCTCGGCTTCATCGGTGGCAACCCCCGCCGCCAGCAGACCGCGGAGCTGATCAAGGACTCCTGTGACCAGGCCGGGTTCGACGTCCAGATCAACGGCGAGGACACCTTCTTCGACACCGACGGCGGGCTGTCGCAGAACACCTATGACGTGGCCATGTACGCCTGGTCCGGCTCCGCCGAGGTGAGCAGCTGGAACTCCACCTTCCGCTCCCCCGACGAGTGCACCGGCGAGGCCAAGGGCAACAACAACGGCTGCTACGCCAACGACGAACTGGACGGTCTGCTGGCCGACGTCCTCCAGGAGGCCGACCCGGACGCCCAGCTGGAGATCATCAACGAGATCGAGACGATCCTCTGGGACGACCTGGTGACGATCCCGCTGTTCAGCCACCCCGGCACCGCCGCGTGGAGCGACAACGTGGAGAACGTCGTCCCCAACCCGGCGCAGACCGACATCGTCTGGAACGTGTGGGACTGGTCGGTCCAGTAGGCCGCACCGCACCCCAACGCGCGCGGACACCCGTGCCGTCCGGACCCACCCGGACGGCACGGCCCCGGCCCCTGGCCGGAAGGGCCGACCCGCCACCCGCGCGCGAACGTCCCCCAGCCTCCAGGAGTCAGCACCCGTGCTCGTCTTCATCGCGCGAAGACTCGTCGTCTCGGTCTTCGTGCTCTTCGCCGCGACCTTCGTGATGTTCGTCCTCGCGACCAACACCGGTGACCCGCTCGCCGACCTCCGGGAACTACCGGAGAACGCCCGCGAGGCCGCCATGGCGGAGCGGATCGAGCGGATGCGCCTCGACCTCCCCGTCTACTCCCGTTACTTCCTCTGGCTCGTTGGCGCCCTCACCGGTGACTTCGGAGTGAACCGGCAGGGCCAGGACGTCAACGTCCTGCTCACCGACGCCGTCTCGGCCACGATGCAGCTGGTGGTGGCCGCCACCCTCCTCGCCATCATCATCGGCATCGCCATCGGTGTCGTGTCCGCGCTGCGCCAGTACAGCGGGTTCGACCACTCGGTGACCTTCGGCGCCTTCGTCGCCTTCTCCCTGCCCATCTTCTGGGTCGGGGTGCTGCTCAAGCAGTACGGAGCCATCGAGTTCAACGACTGGCTGGCGCAACCGGTCATCCCTCCCCCGGTCATCGCCGTGGTGTCCCTGCTCGCCGGGCTGGCCTGGAGCTCCTTGGTCGTGGGCGACCGCCGTACACGGATCATCGCCTTCGCCGGAGCCTCGGCCGCCACGGCGGGGATCCTCACGTTCGTCTCGGTGACCCGGTGGTTCACCGACCCCGGGCTGGGCCCGGTGGTGGTCGCGGTCAGCGCCTTCGGCGCCGCCGTCGGCTTCAGCGTGCTGATCTCGGGGCCGCGTCCGAACCGGCCGATGTACGCCGCGTTGGCGTCGGCGGCGTTGGGCACGTTCCTGTACTTCGCGCTGTCGCCGGTCCTGGCCGACCCCGACCTGGCCGTCATCGGCGGCCTGGCCCTGGCCACCGTGGTCGTGTGCGTGGCGCTCGGCCACGGGATCGGCGGTGTGCTGTACCGGCGCGAGGCCGTCGCGACGGCGCTGTGGACGGGCCTGTTCACCGGCGGCGTCATCTTCGTCGACCGGATGCTGCGCTCCTTCGCCTCCTACAGCGCCTCCATGCAGGGCCGCCCGATCTCCACGGTGGGCGCCCGCACCCCCAACTACCAGGGAACGTTCTGGGAGCTGTCACTGGACTCGGCGGGCCACCTGGCCCTGCCCACCCTGGCCCTGATCCTGGTCTCCCTGGCGACCTACACCCGCTACAGCCGCGCCAGCATGCTGGAGGTGATGAACCAGGACTACGTGCGCACGGCGCGGGCCAAGGGCCTGCCCGAACGCACGGTGATGACCCGGCACGCCTTCCGCAACGGGCTCATCCCCATCACGACCCTGGCCGCCTACGACTTCGGGACCGTGATCGGCGGGGCGGTGGTCACGGAGACGGTCTTCGGCTGGCGCGCGATGGGGCACCTGCTGCTCACCGGGCTCAACGAGGCCGACCCGGCACCCGTCATGGCGTTCTTCGTGGTGGCGGGCGGCGCGATCGTCCTGTTCAACATGGTCGCCGACATCACCTACGCCTATCTCGACCCCCGGATCCGGCTGTCATGACCGAGGGAGACACTCGATGACGACGCACCACGACGCTCCGCCACCGCACCCCGAGGACGGTCCGCCGGGGCCCGGACACCCGGACTCCGACGCCGCCCAGGGCCTGGACATCGCGGCCCGCACCCAGTGGCAGCTGGTCCGCTCCCGCTTCCTCCGTCACCGCGCCGCCCTGCTCGGCATGGTGCTGCTGGCCGGGGTGGTCCTGCTGTCCTTCAGCTCGATCGGGTTCGGTCCCGTCCCGGGCTGGTGGGACAAGTCCCCCTCAGCGACCGGCCCCCTCACCGACGGGGGCGACCCCACGCTCAGCCTCGTGCCGGGGTTCCTCGGCGGGGCGGGCCTGTCCCTGGGTGAACACCCCTTCGGGCAGGACAACGTCGGCAAGGACTACTTCGCGCTCACCATGCGCGGCACCCAGGTCTCCCTCACCGTGGCCTTCCTCGTCGGGGTCGTGGCCACCGTCGTGGGGACGGTCGTCGGCGCCTGCGCGGGCTACTTCCGGGGCTGGACCGAGACGGTGCTGATGCGGGTCACCGACGTCCTCATCGCGATCCCGCTCCTGGCCATCGCCGCCGCGGCCGCGAAGATCGCCGGTCAGGCGGGGATCCTCTATCTGGGCGTCGTCCTGGGGCTGGTGACCTGGACCCAGACCGCCCGCCTGGTGCGCGGTTCGGTGCTGTCCCTGCGGGAGAAGGAGTTCGTGGAGGCGGCCCGCTCGGTGGGCACCTCCTCGGGCCGCATCATCTTCAAGCACATCCTGCCGAACACGGTGGGCGTGATCATCGTCAGCGTGACGCTCGCGATCGCGGCGGCGGTCCTGCTGGAGTCCGCCCTGTCCTTCCTGGGCATGGGCGTGCAACCGCCGGACACCTCCCTGGGCCGTCTGATCACCGACTACCGGAGCGCGATGGGCACCCGCCCCTGGCTGTTCTACTGGCCCGGCCTCTTCATCATCCTCATCGCGCTCTCCGTCAACTTCATCGGAGACGGCCTGCGCGACGCCTTCGACCCACGACAGAACAGGGTGCGTGACTGATGACCCGGACACCCCCCATGCCACCGCCGGGCGCCGCCGCGGACCCGGCTCTCGACGCCCCGCTCACCGACGCCGCCGGTGAGGTCCACACCGCGCGCACCCTGGCCGACGCGCGCGAGCCCACCGAACACGAGGTGCTGCGGGTGGAGAACCTCAGCGTGGAGTTCCCCACCGACGACGGCGTGGTCAGGGCCGTGCGCGACGTCTCGTACACGCTGTGCGAGCGCGAGGTCCTGTCCATCGTCGGGGAGTCCGGCTCGGGGAAGTCGGTCTCCTCCATGGCGCTGCTGGGCCTGCTCCCCCGAAGCGCGCGCGTCACCGGCCGTGTGCTCTACCGGGGACGGGACCTGCTGGCGATGCGCCGGAAGGAGCTGCGCTCCCTGCGCGGCCGACGGATCTCGATGGTCTTCCAGGACCCCATGACCGCGCTCAACCCGGTGCACACCGTCGGGGACCAGCTGGCCGAGGCGGTCCTGGCGCACGCGCTGGTACCGCCCAGGCAGGCGCTCGAACGCGCCCGGGAGATGCTCGACCTGGTGGGCATCCCCCAGGCCGCGCAACGTCTGCGCAGTTACCCGCACGAGTTCTCCGGGGGCATGCGCCAGCGGGTCATGATCGCCATGGCGATCATCAACGACCCCGACGTGATCATCGCCGACGAACCGACCACGGCGCTGGACGTCACCGTCCAGGCCCAGATCCTGGAGAAGCTGCTGGAGGTCAAGGACACCGTCAACGCCGCGATCCTGCTGATCACGCACGACCTGGGGGTGGTGGCGGGTCTGGCCCACCGGGTCCTGGTCATGTACGCGGGCCGACCGGTGGAGATCGGGGACACCGACGAGGTGTTCTACCGGACCCGGATGCCGTACACGGCGGGGCTGCTGGGCTCGACACCGTCCATGACCTCGGTGCGCGGCGAACGCCTCCGGCCGATCCGCGGCACCCCGCCGTCCCTGATCCGCCTGCCCCCGGGCTGTCCGTTCTCCCCGCGCTGTCCGCTGGCCGACGCCACGTGCCGGTCGGCCGAGCCCGCGCTGGTCAGGGTGGACGGGCCCGACAGCGGGCACCTGGCCTCCTGTCACCACGGTGACCGGCTGGTGGACGTGGCGGACCCGACGGCCTTCTTCCGTGACGGGGGGACGGAACGATGACGACCGTCGCAGGGGAACGCGGCGCCCTGGGCGCCCCCGACGCCCCACTGCTCGAGGTCCGGGATCTGGAGGTGCGCTTCCCCGTGCACGGCTCCGGGTTCCTGCGCCGCGTGATCGGCCAGGTCCACGCGGTCAACGGGGTCAGTCTGCGACTGGCCGAGCGGGAGACCCTCGGCGTGGTCGGGGAGTCCGGCTGCGGGAAGTCCACCACGGGCCGGGCCATCCTCCAACTGGTCGCGCCCACCGCGGGGTCGGTGCGCTTCCGGGGGGAGGAGCTCACCACGATGTCCCCGGCGAGGATGCAGCGGGTCAGGCGCGAGGTGGGCATGGTCTTCCAGGACCCCTACGCCTCGCTCAACCCCCGACTCCCGGTGAACGACATCATCGCGGAACCGTTGAAGGTGCACCGCCGCTGGAGTGACGGCGGCCCCGAGCGGGTGGCCGAGCTCCTGCGGATGGTGGGTCTGAGCCCCGAGCACGGGAACCGCTACCCGCACGAGTTCTCCGGAGGCCAGCGGCAGAGGGTGGGAATCGCCCGGGCCCTGGCGCTGGAACCCAGCCTCCTGGTGCTCGACGAGCCCGTCTCCGCGCTGGACGTCTCGGTGCAGGCCGGAGTGGTGAACCTGCTGGCGGAGCTCCAGGAGCGGCTGGGGTTGTCGTACGTGTTCATCGCGCACGACCTGTCGGTGGTGCGGCACATCTCGGACCGGGTGGCGGTGATGTACCTGGGCGGGGTGGTGGAGACCGGCACCCGTGAGGACGTCTACGACCGGGCCTCGCACCCGTACACGATCGCCCTGCTGTCGGCGGCGCCCTGGGCCGACCCGCGTACGGAGCGGGTACGGGAGCGGATCGTCCTCACGGGCGACGTGCCGAGCCCGGTGGACCCGCCCAGCGGCTGCCGGTTCCGCACCCGCTGTTGGAAGGCACGGGACCTGTGCGCCGAGGAGGTGCCGGAGCTGGTGGACCGGGGGGCGGGGCACCCGGTGGCCTGCCACTTCCCCGAGTAGGCGGTGCGCGGGCGCGGGGTGTCCTCACCCCGCGCCCGCCAGGCCCGCCGGCCCGGGACGTCCGGCCGCCGCCGTTCCTAACGGATCGGCAGGCCGGTGATGGTGCGGCCGATGATGAGTTTCTGGATCTCGCTGGCGCCCTCGAAGATGGTGAAGATGGAGGCGTCGCGGTGCCAGCGTTCCACGGGGTAGTCCCGGGTGTAGCCGTTGCCGCCGAGGATGCGCAGGGAGTTCTGGGTGACGTAGGTGGCGGTCTCGGAGGCGTAGAGCTTGCTCATGGAGCCCTCGGCGTTGGTGAAGTCCTTGCCGTTGCGCGCCATCCAGGCGGCTCGCCACACCAGCAACCGGGCGGCGTCGATCCGGGTGGCCATGTCGGCCAGGAGGAAGGCCACGCCCTGGTTGTCCCCGATCGGCCTGCCGAACTGCTCGCGCTGGACGGAGTAGTCCCGCGCGTACTCGTACGCCGCCCGCGCGCAGCCCACCGCCATGACACCGACGCTCGGACGGGAGGCCTCGAAGGTCTTCATGGCGGCCTGGCCCTTGGAGCGCCTGCCCTCCCTGGCGCGGGCGATCCGCTCGTCCAGTTTCTCCTTGCCGCCCAGGAGGCAGGAGCCGGGGACGCGCACGTCGTCCAGGACGACCTCGGCGGTGTGTGAGGCGCGGATGCCGTGCTTGGCGAACTTCTGGCCCTGGGACAGGCCGGGGGTGTTCGGCGGGATGACGAAGGACGCCTGCCCGCGCGAGCCCAGCTCGGGTTCCACGGAGGCCACGACGACGTGGACGTGGGCGATGCCGCCGTTGGTGGCCCAGGTCTTGACGCCGTTGATCACCCACTCGTCCTTGGCCTGGTCGTAGACCGCGCGGGTGCGGATGGCGGAGACGTCCGAACCCGCGTCGGGCTCGGAGGAACAGAAGGCGCCGAGTTTGACGTCGTCGGCGCTACCGAACATCTGCGGCACCCATTCGAAGAGCTGTTCCTGGGTGCCGTTGGAGGCGACGGAGACGGCGGCCAGACCGGTTCCGGTGATCGCCAGGGCGATACCCGGGTCACCCCAGTACAGCTCCTCGAAGGCGACGGGGATACCGAGTCCGGTGGGCTCCAACCACTGGTTGGCGAAGAAGTCCAGCGAGTACAGGCCGATCTTGGCGGCCTCCTGGATGATCGGCCAGGGGGTCTCCTCCCGCTCGTCCCACTCGGCGGCGGCGGGGCGGATGACGTCGGCGGCGAACCCGTGGGCCCAGTCCCGGACGTCGCGAACGTCCTCGCTCAGTTCCAGGCTGAAGGCGGGAGCGGTGGCCTCACTCATGCGATTGCGTCCTTTGTTGGATCCTCCGGGGGACGGAGGGGCGACCATGAAGTGCTACCAACGGTAACAGTCAGTCTGGACAGGCACAACGACGCGCTCCCACGCGGAACGGGGAAGAGTCCTGACACACACCTGTCCGGTGTTTGCCGCCCCGCTACCACACTGGAGGGAGGGGGTGTGAGCAGTGCCTGGAACCGTGTGGACCGGAACGATCAGCTTCGGACTGGTGTCGGTCGGCGTGCGCATGTACTCCGCACGCGAGAGGCACGGACCGACCGTCCACCAGTTCGTGCGCGGCACCAACGCGCGCGTGCGTTACCAGCGGGTCAACGAGGACACCGGCGAACGCGTGGCCAACGAGGACATCGTCAAGGGAGCCGAGGTCGACGACTCCGACTCCTACGTGCTCCTGGAACCCGCGGACCTGGAGCAGATCCAGCCCGGGCGGAGCAGGACGCTGGAGATCACCGGGTTCATCTCCGCCGAGGACGTCGATCCGCTGTGGTTCTCGTCCACCTACTACCTGGGACCGGACAAGAGTTCGTCGAAGCCGTACCGGTTGCTCCTGGCCGCGCTGGAGGAGTCCGGCCGGGCGGGTCTCGGAACGCTGGTCATGCGCAACCGGCAGCACCTGGCCCTGATCGCTCCGCAGCAGGGCGTCCTGACGGCAAGCACCCTCTACTGGCCGGACGAGATCCGCGACCCCGAGGACGTCATGCGCCCTCCGACGGGCGAGGTCGACCAGGGAGAGCTCAGGCTCGCCTCCCAGCTGATCGACGCGATGACCGCCGACTGGGAGCCCTCACAGTACTCCGACGAGTACGAGCGGCGGCTGGAGGACCTGATCGCCACGAAGGCGCGGGGCGGCACCGTCAGCTACGAGGGCAGGGAGCCCGAGGAGAAGGGCGAGGGCAAGGTCGTCGCGCTCGACGACGCTCTCCGCGCGTCGTTGAAGCAGAGGCGCGAGAAGCGGGCCGCGAAGTCCGGACGCCGCGGCCGCGCTCCGGCGCCGCGCTCCTCCGAAGACCACCGGCCCACCAAGGGCGAGCTCATGGAGCAGGCCAGGAAGCTCGACATCCCCGGTCGTTCACGCATGACCAGGGACGAACTGGCCGACGCGGTCGCGGACGCCGGCTGACTACTCCGTGTCCAGGTCCCGGGGCACGTCCTCGGGCACCAGGTCGGTGCGCGCGCGGAGGAACTGGACGACGTGCCGCCACCGGCCGGACACCTCGGCCGAGTCCGGGCACACCTCCACCACCAGGTCCGGTACGACCCGTGTGTAGGTCTGGCGGGAGGCGTCCCCGCCCCATGTCGCGGCGAGGAGCCGGGGCCAGGGGTGGTCGTCGGTCTTGACCACGTGCCCCGCGACCTCCTCGGACTCGTCCGGGGAGAGGTCCGAGGTCCGCCCCGCCACCCGCAGCTCGCCGGTCGCGGAGTCCACGCGGCCCAGGATGAGCGCGCGGGGGGCCCGCGCGTGCCCGACGATCCCGCCCACGATCGCCTCGGTGGTGACGCGGTGCTTCCACTTGCGCCAGTCCCTGCGGCCCGGACGGTAGGAGCGGCGCGCGTCCTTGATCATCACGCCCTCCACTCCCACGGCGGGCATCTCGTCCCACCACTGCATGGCGACCTCGGGGTTGTCGGTCTGCCAGCCGAGCGTGAGCGGCGAGGGCTGCTCGACCAGCTCCATGAGACGTTCCAGTTCCCCGCGCCGGTGGGAGAGCGCCCGGTGCGTGAGGTCCCGGCCACCGGCCCTCAGCAGGTCGAATACCACGAGGTGGCACGGGTCGGTGCGCGCCAGGGCGCGGGCGTGGCGGACCGAGGCACCGTTCCGCCTCAGCAGGGCCCCGAAGTCCAGCCGCCCGTCGTCCGCCCACCGGATGATCTCCCCGTCCAGCAGGACGCCCTCGGGGAGCTGGCTGTCCAGGGCCTCCACGATCTCGGGGAAGCGCTGTGACAGCGACCTCCCCTGCCTGCTGTCCATGCGCACGGGCCCGGTCTCGGCCAGGCACCGGAAGCCGTCCCACTTCGGCTCGTAGAGCAGGCTCTCACCCATGGGGAAATGATCGACGGCGCTCGCGAGCATCGGTTCCACGCCCGCCCCCTACCCCGCACCAGCTCATCGGGAGACCAACACCCAGCTAAGGGTGGGTGGGACCCGTCATTCCACGGTGCTCTCCCGTCCCCCGCGGCACTTGACACGCGCGCGTGCCCGTCTGAATGATGCGGGTCCCACCCCACCCCCTTCCGGAGGCGACCATGGCTTCGCACTACGGCGACTACCAGCTGGAGATCTACCTCAACGGCCTCACCGGTGTCGTTCCCTCCCACCCCGTGGCCTTCGCCGAACTGGAGCGCAGGGCGGCCGAGGCGCTCCCACCGTGGGTGTGGTCCTACGTGGCGGGCGGCGCGGGCGACGAGTACACCCAGGACGCCAACACCGCCGCGTTCCGGAGGTGGGGCCTGTACCCCCGCATGTTCGTGGGCGCCAAGGAGCGCGACACCAGCGTCGAACTGTGCGGGATCCGCCTGCCCTCGCCGCTCATGATGGCCCCGGTCGGGGTGGTCGGCCTCTGTTCCCAGGACGGGCACGGGGACCTGGCCACGGCGGAGGCCGCGGCGCGCACCGGGGTCCCGATGATCGCCTCCACCCTGTCCCAGGACCCGATGGAGGAGGTCGCCGCGCGGTTCGGTGACACTCCCGGGTTCTTCCAGCTGTACACGCCGACCGACCGCGAGCTGGCGGCCAGCCTGGTCCGCCGCGCCGAGGCGGCCGGGTTCGCGGGGATCGTCGTCACCCTGGACACCTGGGTCACCGGCTGGCGCCCGCGTGACCTGGCCACCGCGAACATGCCGATGCTGCGCGGCCACTGCCTGGCCAACTACACGTCCGACCCCGTCTTCCAGGAGCGGGTGGGCGCGGACGCCCCGCGCGACGCGGTGGTGGCGCACTGGGCCGGTGTCTTCGGCAACCCCTTGACCTGGGACGACCTTCCGTGGTTGCGGTCCCTGACCGACCTGCCGCTGATCGTGAAGGGCGTGTGCCACCCCGACGACGCCCGGCGGGCGGCGGACGGGGGCGTGGACGCCGTCTACGTCTCCAACCACGGCGGCCGCCAGGCCAACGGCGGCATCCCGGCCCTGGAGTGTCTGCCGGACGTGGCCGCCGCCACGGACCTGCCGGTGGTCTTCGACTCCGGGGTGCGGTCCGGCAGCGACGCGGTCAAGGCCCTGGCGCTGGGGGCCACGGCGGTGGCGGTCGGCCGCCCCTACGTCTACGGGCTGGCCCTGGGCGGGGCGGACGGAATCGTGCACGTGCTGCGGTCCCTGCTGGCCGAGGCGGACCTGCTCATGGCGGTCGACGGCTACCCGTCGTTGGCCGACCTCACCCCGGAGGCGCTGCGGGACCTGCGCGCCTGAGCGGTTCCGGGTACGGGGCGGAGAGACCGTGAGGGGACCGACGCCTTACGCGTCGGCCCCCTCACACGGGTACCGGTGGAGGGTCCGGGGCTCAGTCCTGGCTGTGGCCCTCCAGGAAGGTGTAGACGTCGTGCTCGTCCACGCCGGGGAAGGTGCCCGACGGCAGGGCCGACAGCACGTGGGAGTGGGCGCGGGCCGAGGGCCACACGTTGCCCTCCCAGCGGCTGGCGAGCTGGGCGGGCGGACGCACGCAGCACTCGCCGTTGGGGCAGTTGGACTTGGTGCGGTTGGTGGTCTCGCGTCCTCGGAACCAGCGGGACTCCTTGTAGGGCACGCCCAGGGTGATGGCGAAGTTGCGCTCGCGGCTGGGGTCCACGTGGGCGACGCACCAATGGGTGCCGTTGGGCTTGTCCGTGTACTGGTAGTAGATCGAGTACCGGTCGGGTGACTGGAAGACCTGGCGGCCCGACCACTGGCGGCACATGCGCTGGCCCTCGATGGCACCGCTGTCGTCGGTGGGGAAGACCAGGCCGTCGTTCTCGTAGGCCTTGTAGATGATGCCGGTCTCGTCGTTGCGGATGAAGTGGCAGACCAGGTCCAGGTGGCGGTGGGCCAGGTTGGTGAACCGGTGCGCCGCCATCTCGTAGGAGACGGAGTAGACGTCCCGCAGGTCCTCCACGGACAGGTCGCGCGCCTTCTTCGCCTCCTGGAGGTAGGTGACCGCCGTGGTCTCGGGGATGAGGACGGCGGCGGCGAAGTAGTTGGCCTCCACGCGCTGGCGGAGGAAGTCACCGAAGTCGCGGGGCTGGTTGTGGCCGAGGATCACGTGGCCGAGCGTCTGGAGGAGGATCGTGCGCGGGCTGTGCATGCCCAGCGTGGTCTCGCGCTTGAGGTAGATGCGCCGGTTGACGTGGTCGGTCAGGGAGCGCACCGAGCGGGGGAGGTCCTGGACGTACCTCAGGGAGAACCCGTGGTGGGTGGCGATCGCGAGGATCTGCCCCTGGGAGAGGGGCCCGGCCGTGTAGTTGACCGCCGAGAGGGTGTCGGCGGCCGCGGCCTCGATGGTCTCGAAGTAGTTGCCCCGCTCCCGCATCTGGCGGCGCAGGTCGGCGTTGGCCCGGCGCGCCTCCTCGGGGGTGGCGGTCGGCTTGGCGTTACGCCTCTTGAGCTCGTCGTAGAGCCCGACGATGTGTTCGAGGACGTCGTTGGGGACCCGCTTGCCCACCTTCAGGTGCGGGAGGTTGAGGCCCTGGTACAGGGAGTCGCGCTGGGCCTCCTCCACCGCGATCTCCAGCTGCGCGCGGCGGCTCGGGGGCTGCTTCGACAGGAGTTCCTCGACGGACACGTCGAGGGCGGAGGCCAGGGACGTGAGCAGGGAGAGCTTCGGCTCACGTTTCCCGTTCTCCAGCAGGGAGAGCTGCGAGGGCGCCCGCCCGACGCGCTCCCCCAGGTCGGACAGGGTCATCCCGCGCGCCTTGCGCAGATGTCGGAGCCTCTGGCCAAACGTGACGAGATCCAGGTCACCTGTCAAAGACGGTATTTCTTCAGCACCAAAGTACGCCATGGCTTCATCTTACGGAAAGAAACAACGATCTTCACCCGATTTCGAGTGGAAAACCCTTGGATCTTGCCCAAGAATCATAGTTACCGGCGGGGAACTTACCGCTCAGGGGCTCACCCCCTGGCCCTTGGGAGGACTCTCGACCGGTGCGAAGACCTTGGGGACTACACGTAAGGCGGGAACGAACATGAGCACCAGCGCTCGACGTCAGGAAGCCAGCGCCGCACTCCAGCGCGACTGGGAGACCAACCCCCGGTGGGCCGGTATCGAGCGCACCTACTCCGCCGACGACGTCGTCAAGCTGCGCGGTTCGGTCACCGAGGAGCACACCCTGGCCCGGCGCGGCGCCGAACGCCTGTGGGACCTGCTCCACACCGAGGACTACGTCAACAGCCTGGGCGCGCTCACCGGCAACCAGGCGGTCCAGCAGGTCCGCGCCGGCCTCAAGGCCATCTACCTCTCCGGGTGGCAGGTCGCGGCCGACGCCAACCTCTCCGGCAGCACCTACCCGGACCAGAGCCTCTACCCGGCCAACTCGGTCCCGGCCGTCGTCCGCCGCATCAACAACGCGCTCCTGCGCGCCGACCAGATCACCTGGTCCGAGGGTGACGACACCGCCCCCGAGTGGCTGGCCCCGATCGTGGCCGACGCCGAGGCCGGCTTCGGCGGCGTCCTCAACGCCTACGAGCTCATGAAGGGCATGATCGCCTCGGGCGCGGCCGGTGTCCACTGGGAGGACCAGCTCGCCTCCGAGAAGAAGTGCGGCCACCTGGGCGGGAAGGTCCTCATCCCGACCAGCCAGCACGTCAAGACCCTGAACGCCGCCCGCCTCGCCGCGGACGTCGCCGGTGTCCCCTCCCTGGTCATCGCGCGGACCGACGCCCAGGCCGCGACCCTGATCACCAGCGACATCGACGAGCGCGACCAGGCCTTCACCACCGGTGAGCGCACCGCCGAGGGCTTCTACCGCTTCCGCAACGGCGTCGAGGCCTGCGTGGCCCGCGGCCTCGCCTACGCCCCGCACTCCGACCTGCTCTGGATGGAGACCGCGACCCCGGACCTGGAGGTCGCCCGCGACTTCGCCGAGCGCATCAAGGCCGAGTACCCGGACCAGATGCTGGCCTACAACTGCTCGCCGTCCTTCAACTGGAAGCGTCACCTCGACGACGCGACCATCGCGAAGTTCCAGCGCGAGCTCGGCCACATGGGCTACAAGTTCCAGTTCATCACCCTGGCGGGCTTCCACTCGCTCAACCACTCGATGTTCAACCTGGCCAAGGGCTACGCCCAGAACGGCATGACGTCGTACGTCGAGCTCCAGGAGGCCGAGTTCGCGTCCGAGGCCGACGGTTACACCGCCACCCGCCACCAGCGCGAGGTCGGCACCGGCTACTTCGACGCGATCAGCACGACCATCTCCCCCGAGGCCAGCACCACGGCTCTCACCGGCTCCACCGAAGAAGACCAGTTCTCAGCGGCTCACTGACCCTGGTCTTCGTTCCCTGAGGCCGTCCCTCCCCGCTTTCGTGGCTGGGGCGGGGCGGGACGGCCTCCCCCTGGCCGTCGGCCATGCGCGGTCCGTGTCACTCGCGCATGGTCGGCGGCCTTCGTGTGTCCGAAACCCCCGCGCCCGCCCGCGTGGGAGCGGTACGCGTATACGGTGGCTCCAAGCAACGGGTGACGGAACCGTCGAGCCCGCCCCCCACGGCCTCGGGACGTTCCGACCGACCGCCCCGAGCACCCTTTCGCCAAGCACACGGAGCCGACGTGAAACTCGACGACATCAGCAGAGTGACCCTCTCCACGACCCGACGGGTGGTGGCGGCCAGCGCGATCGCCGCCGTCGCCGTCTTCGGCGCGGCCGCCTGCGAGAACACCGACGACCTCGAGCAGGAGGTCAAGGACGGGATCGAGCAGGAGGTCGAGGAGAACATCGAGCAGGGCATCGACGACGCCATCGGCGGCGATGACGAGGGCGGCGACGGTGAAGGCGGGGGTGACGGCGACGAGGACGGTGACGAGGGCGACGACGAGTAGGTCGCTCACCTCTCCGTCGACAGCGCGTAGATTCGACGCGTGACCGACAGAACCGACCCGAACCCGCGCGCTCCCCGCCCCTCCCCCACCGGCTCCGCCGGGCCCGCCGAGGGGACGCGCGCGGGAACCACCGTCCAGCACCAGCTCGCCAGCCGCTCCCTGATGCGCTGGGAGGTGCTGTGCGTCCTCGCCCTGTCGCTGGGCGCCGCCGCCGTGTCGGCGGTCATCTCGTTCCTGGGCGTGCTCACCTCGCCCGAGTCGATGGCCGACCAGACCGCCAACCTCATCCGCTCGCGCGCCGAGGACCGGCCGTGGCTGGACCTGTCCTTCCAGCTGTACTCGGTGGTCTTCGCCTTCGCCCCCGTCGCGCTGGTGGTGTACCTGCTGCACCGGGGCGGCGAGTCCGCGCGCACCGTCGGCTTCGACCTGCGCCGACCGGGGTTCGACACCTGGAGCGGGCTGGCCCTGGCCGCGCTGATCGGCACCGGCGGGCTCGTCGTGTACCTGGTCTCCTGGCAGCTCGGGCTCACCCGCACCATCGTGCCCAGCACGCTGGACGGCAACTGGTGGGACACCCCGGTCCTGGTGCTCCAGGCGCTGAAGAACGGCGTCCTGGAGGAGGTGATCGTGGTGGGCTACCTGCTGCACCGGCTGGGACAGATGGGGTGGGCGCCGTGGAAGGCGGTGCTGGCCAGTTCGGTCCTGCGCGCCTTCTACCACCTGTACCAGGGTGTGGGGATGTTCTTCGGCAACCTGGTCATGGGGCTGGTGTTCGGCTGGTTCTACCTGCGCTACGGACGGGTGATGCCGCTGGTGGTGGCCCACACGGTGATCGACGTCGTGGCGTTCGTGGGCGCCGTGTACCTCATCGGCCGCATCGACTGGCTGCCGGTCTGACCCGGCGGGGGGCTCAGGACCGGCGCGCCGCCGCCCGGGCGGCGATGGCGTCCTCCAGATAGCGGGGACGGCCGAGCAGGAGGCCCACGACGAGGTTGAGGAGCACCAGACCGATGACCATCGCCATCGGGGCGTGCCAGCCGCCGCTCACCTCGTGCAGGAGCCCGAACAGGAACGGCCCGGCTCCGCCGAGCAGGTAGCCGAGACTCTGGCTGGAGGCGGACATGGCCGCGGTGCCCTCGGCGGTGCGGGTGCGTACGGCGAAGATGGTCAGCGCCATGACGAAGCTGCCCAGGCCGATCCCGACGAAGGTCGTCCACACCCAGGTGCCGTTGAGCGGGGACACCCACATCCCGGCGAAGCCGATCAGGTACGCGGTGACGAAGAGCAGCACGAAGGGGCGCTGGTCGCGCACACGGACGATGATCGAGGGCATGATCAGCGACATCGGGATGCCCAGGGCGGTGAGGTAGGCGAGCATCACCCCGGCGGACTGGGCGTCCAGGCCCTGGTCGCGGAGCATCTGCGCGAACCAGCCGAACATGATGTAGGCGATCGAGGACTGGGTGCCGAAGTACAGGACGGACTGCCAGCCGATCCCGGTGCCGAGTACCTGTCGGACGCTGAGGGCCTCGCGGGCGTCGCCGGGGGCGGGTTCGTGGCGCAGGGCCAGCAGCCACGGCAGGGCCGCGACGAGCCCGAAGAGGGCGTAGGCGCCGAGGGCGATCCGCCAGTTACCCGTGGCCTGTTCCAGGGGAACGGTGGCGGCGGCCGCGATCGCGGTGCCCACGGCCAGACCGGTGGTGTACACGGTGGTCATCAGGCCCACGCGGTGCGGGAAGTGCTGCTTGACCAGGGCCGGGAGGATGACGTTGCCGACGGCTCCGCCGGAGAGCGCCACGACGCTCAGGGCGAGGAAGAGCCAGGGTTCGGGGGCCATGGCCCGCGTGACGAGGCCGAGGGTGACGGCGGTCAGGGCGAGGACGAGCAGGCGGTGGGAGCCGAGACGGCGGCTGAGCAGTGGGGTGAGCCCGCCGAAGACCGCGAAGCACAGGACGGGGAGCGTCGTGAGGACACCGGCGCCCACGGCGGTCATGCCCAGTCCCTGGGTGACCTCGCCGAGGACGGGCCCCACGCTGGTGATCGCGGTGCGCAGGTTGAGCGCGGCGAGGGCGATCGCGACGGCGATCAGCAGGAGAGCCGCGCGGGACGCGGCTCGGTGCTGGTCGGTGCCGGAAGGAGGGGTGCCCTGCGCGGCGTTCTCGCGCGTGGGGGTGACGCTCATAGGACGTGGCTCACAAATTCGTAGGATGACCCTATGTACTTCATGAGGATAACGCATTGACGTTCGGGGCCTATTCCTGCGCCCAACTGGTCTAGGCTCCGTCCTTAACCGTTCCCTACCCGTGCGCTGGGCCTGTCATCCGGCGACCCGCCCCTAGGAGGTATGAGCGTGCCCCTCGCGTCGACACGCCGGACCGGTCTCGTCGACCAGGTCATCAGTCAGCTACGAGCCCAGATCGACTCCGGTGAGTGGGGCGTCGGTGATCGCATCCCCACCGAGTCCGAACTGTCCGAACAACTGGAGGTCGGCCGCAACACCGTCCGCGAGGCGGTCAGAGCCCTGGCCCACGCGGGTCTGCTGGAGATCCGCCAGGGCGCGGGGACCTTCGTCCGCGCCTCCAGTGAGCTCGGCGGGGCCCTGCGCCGCCGCCTCGAACGCTCCCGGCTGCGGGAGAACCTGGAGGTGCGCCGCGCCCTGGAGGTGGAGGCCGCGCGCCTGGCCGCCATGCGCCACAGCAAGGAGGACATGGCCGACATCGACCGCGCCATGGCCCTGCGCGAGGAGGCCTGGCGGACCAAGGACATGGGCGCCTTCGTGGAGGCCGACTTCACCTTCCACCGCGCGGTGGTCAACGCCACGCACAACACCCTGCTGATCGACCTGTACGACGACATCGCCCAGGTCGTCTACGCCAGCATCGCGCACACCGCCTACGAGCAGAGCGCCGAGGCCTCCGACCGCCCCTCCTCCGCCACCGAGGGGATCGACCACAGCGGCCTCACCGAGGCCGTCCGGGAGGCGGACCCCGTCCGTGCCGCCCGCGAGGCCACCTGTTACCTCGACGAGCTCCTCTCGCTCACCGAGGACTGAGCGCCGGGGACGAACGCGTGTGCGGGCCCGGAGCCAGTGCTGGTTCCGGGCCCGCGCCGTGGATCCCGCCGGGACGGCGCGGACTCAGTCGCCGCCGTAGACGTCGCCCACCGCCGAGCGCGGGCCCAGCCTCGGACGGGAGTGCCCCTCCGGCACCCCGCGACCGTCGCGCCGCGACCCTATCGACCTCGGACGGCCGCGCCGGGTCCCCCGGTCGGCGGCCCCCTCCCAGCCGGTCACCCTGGACGGGTCCAGGTCCAGGAGGTCGAGGGTGCTCTCCCCCGCGCAGACGGCGTCGATGAGTTCCCGGTCCCGGGAGACGCTGTCCATGGTCTCGGCGATGATGGTGCTCACCTGGCCGCGCGGCAGGCAGACGACACCGTCGTCGTCGGCCACGATCCAGTCGCCGCGCCGGACCGGCAGCGGGGCGGGGCCGCTCGCGTCCATGAACACCTGCTGGCCCACGGAGCCGCCCGCGTCGTGCCCGGCCTCGCGGACCGCCACCCCGGCACCGAAGACCGGCAGCTCACAGCGGGCGATCGCGGCGATGTCGCGCACGCAGCCGTCCAGGACGATCCCGGCCACGCCCCGGGTGCGGGCGGCCACGGCGAGGATCTCGTCCACGTAGCCGTACTCGGACTCTCCGGAGACGTCCACCACCAGGGCGGAGCCCGGCGGGGCCTGGGCGATCGCGACGTGCAGCGCGAGGTTGTCCCCCGGTGCGCAGCGGACGGGGAAGGCGCTCGCGGCGAACGCCGCCCCCGGCCAGACGGAGAAGAGGTGGGTCCCGAAGGGACGCCCCCCACAGCGGGCCAGGGCCACCGTCCCCACAGCCGTCAACGTCTTCGCAAGCGCCACGTCAGCCTCCATTACACCCGCGCCCGGTGCGGTCGGTTCGGACCGACCCCTTCTATACTCGCGGGTAACTTAAACGTGACGCAAGGCATGCGAGCCCGAAACACGTAAAAATGCTACCGATGGTTACATCTGGGCCGGGACCGTGTCCGTCCGGCCACCCGCGGTGGCCCCTCCCAGGCAGGGTGACCGGCGCCGCGTCAGACCACCGACGCCACCGCGTCCAGGGCGGCGCGGGCGGCCGCGACGTCGTGGACCCGGAAGACCCGGGCCCCCTCGCGGGCGGACACCGCCAACGTCGCCAGGGTCCCGTCACCGCGCTCGGTCAGCCCGGCGCTGAGGGTCTCCCCCACGAAGTCCTTGTTGGAGACCGCCACCAGCACCGGCCATCCGGTGGCCGCCAGTTCACCGAGACGGCGGGTGAGTTCGAGGGAGTGGTAGGTGTTCTTGCCGAAGTCGTGCGTGGGGTCGATCATCACCCCGTCCGGACGCACGCCCACCGACACCGCGCGTTCGGCCAGCTCGCACACCCCGGACACCACGTCCGCGACCACGTCGTCGTAGCGCACGCGGTGGGGGTCGGTGCGCGGGGCCAGCCCCCCGCTGTGGCTGCACACCAGGCCGGTGCCGAACTCCGCCGCGACCCGGGCCAGGTCCGGGTCGGCCCCCGCCCAGGTGTCGTTGATCATGTCCGCCCCGGCCTCGGCGCAGGCCCGGCCCACCCCGGCCCGCCAGGTGTCCACCGAGATCACCACGTCGGGGTGGCGGTCCCGGAGCTCGCGGACGAACGGCACGGTGCGGCGGACCTCCTCCGCCTCGTCCACGTGCGCGCCGTACCCCGCCTTGACCCCGCCGACATCGATCACGTCCACCCCGGCCGCCACGGCGTGGTCGGCGGAGGCCAGCGCGGCCTCCAGAGCGTAGGTGGCGCCCCTGTCGTAGAACGAGTCGGGGGTCCGGTTGATCACCCCCATCACCGCGAAGCGCCGACCCGCGAAGGTCCGCCCGCGCAACCGCAGTGTGCCCGGTTCGCGCTTGGCTGCTGTCTCCGGCGTCTCCGGACCGTCCGTCACCATGACTCCATCCTCGGGTACGGGTGGGGCGGACGACCACCCGCCCCACCCGCTCACGACCCGGGACCCGTGCCCCGCGCCGTGAACCGGCCCTCGCGTTCCGCCCGGGATCAGCCGGGGCCCCAGCCGAGCGAGCGCTCACCGCCCCGGCGCTCCTTGCGGACCTGGAGATGGTCCCAGGTCTCCACGTGCGCGACCCCGGCCGTGCCCCGGATCCGCTCCAGCGCCTCCACCAGTTGGAAACGGTCCGGCGCCGTGAGCGTCCCGACCACGTCGTAACGACCGAAGCCGCTGGCCAGGAACGAGATCCGCCCCATGTTCGCCATGGCCGTGCCCAGCGCGTCCGCGTCACCCCGGCAACGGAGTCCGAAGCCGAGCTGTTCGTTGGCGCCCACCGCCGACGGTTCCACCAGCGCGGTCACGTGCACCACGCCCGAGTTGAGCAGGCGCACCACCCGGGACCGGGCCGCCGCCTGCGACAGCCCCACCTGCCGGGCCAGGTCGGCGTACGAGGCCCGACCGTCCTTCAGCAGCCTCCGAACCAGACGCCAGTCCAGCGCGTCCAACTCGATGTCGCGGAGTTCACGCACACTGCTGTGGGCGTCCTTGTACACGGCGTTGGCGCGGAAGACCTCCGCGCCCTCCACACCCGGCAGTGAGCGCAGTTCGGTGAGCTCCTTGGTCAGGGCCGCGTCGTCGGCGACCCTGACCTGCGCGACGGCCGGGAACCTCCCGGCGGCCTGCGCGGCGAAGGTCACGGCCTCGCGTTCCCCCAGCGCCTCGAGCATCGGACCGACCGGTCCGCTGACCCGGAACGACACGTGACCGAGGACCTCCATACCCACGACCCCGGCGTGCAGCACGCCGACGATCCTGATCGCCCCCGACTGCACCAACTGGCGGACTCTGGCGCGGACCGCCGTCCTGGACAGGCCCACCCCGTCCGCCAGGGCCTGGAACGTCGCTCTGCCGTCCCCCTGCAACGCCCGCATGAGCGCGGCGTCAACCGCATCGAGCACGATGGTTGCCTTTCGTTCCCATGACGCCGCCCTTACCCCCGGACGACGCCCCCTCCTCCGGCCAGATCATCGCAGTTGTGGAGCCGCTTCACTACTGATCGCCAAAGAAATCGGTTGATTCACCCCTTTGACCGGCCGGACAGCGCCGTCCAATGCCCCATCAGGCAACTCTCGACCACATAACAGACTTGTATAGAACACCCCTTATGAGGTGGCCACTGTGCACACAACCCCGACAAAGCGCCACACTGATCACACGGGTCCGCGTGACGCCCGCCGCGGGCGCCCACGGCACACCGCGCGGGACGACCGACGGGCCGAGCCCCCGCGCACACCTGGGAAAGGGCATAAGCACAGAAAGTGACCGCCCACGGAGACCGTGGCGCGAACAATCAGGAGTAGAGGACGGGGCGGCCCTGATCGCCCCGCGGCTTGAGAGGAAACGCTGGTGGCAGCGGAGGACGAGCGGCGGGACAAGGCGCCCACGCGCCTGAGCACGGGAAGGGCGCTGCTGTGGACCGCCGCGTCGCTTCCCCTCCCCGGTGTGGCGCACCTGCGCATGAGGCGCCGGTTCGCCGGGACCGTGCTCCTCGGCGCCTACCTGGCGGGGATCGCCGCCCTGGTCTTCTGGCTGTTCCGGATCGGCACCCACGAGTCCGGCGCGATGACCGTGCTGGCCGGGATGGCCGTGCAGGACCGCTGGCTGCTGGGCCTGATGGGCGCCGTGTTCGTGGTCGTGGTGCTGTGGTTGACCGTGATCGTGCACTCGTGGACCATCACCCGCCCCGAGGGCGCCCGGTTCGGCCATCGCCTCCTCGGCGGGGTCGTGGTCCTGCTGCTGTGCCTGACCGTCGGCGCGCCCGCCGCCTGGGCGCTCCACGGCGGCTACACCGCCTACGAGACGCTGGCCGAGGTCTTCGACGCCCCCGAGCGCGACGACCTGCCCCCGCACGACGCGGCCGACCCCTGGTACGGCGCGGACCGCGTCAACGTGCTGCTGATCGGCGCGGACTCCGCCGACAACCGGTACGGCGTGCGCACCGACACCATGATGGTGGCGAGCATCGACACCGAGACCGGCGACTCGGTCCTGGTGGGGCTGCCCCGCAACCTGGAGAACGTGCACTTCCCCGAGGACAGCGCCCTCGCGGAGCGCTACCCCGAGCCGTACGGCTTCGACCTGCTGCTCAACGACGTGTACCAGACGATCGCCGAGGAGCCCGACGAACTGGCCCTCAACCCGATCGCCCAGGACCCCGCGGCGGACACCCTGAAGAAGGTGATCGGGTACAACCTCGGCCTGGAGGTCGAGTACTACACGATGGTCGACATGATGGGCTTCCGCGACCTGATCGACGCCGTGGGCGGCGTGCGGGTGCGGATCGAGGAGCCCATCCCGTACGGGGTGCACGGCGGGGTGCTGGAGCCCGGGGTGCGCCGCCTCGACGGCCACGAGGCGCTCTGGTACGGGCGGTCCCGGATCGGCTCCGACGACTACGGGCGGATGGGCCGCCAGGGGTGCCTGGTCAAGTACGTCGCGGAACAGGTCGACCCGACCACGATCCTGACGAGTTACCGGCGGCTGGCCGGGGCCACCAAGCGGACGCTCACCACCGACATCCCGCAGTCGAAGGTGCCCGCCTTCATCGAGCTGGCCGACGAGCTCACCGACCACGGTGACATGAGCGCGCTCCAGCTGTCCCCGCCGCAGGTGTCCACCGGCAACCCGGACTGGGACGAGATCAAGGAGCTGGTCGCTGAGGCGATCGGGGCCAGCGAGGAGCGCGGGGACGAGGCGCCGCTGGTCGACCCCTCCGCCTCCCCGGACGGTGACGGTCCCGAGGACGTCGAGAACCCGACCCCGGAGGAGTGGGAGGAGTGGGAGGACGACGAGCGGACCGAGTGGCAGCGCTACACCGGTCTGGACGAGCCCTCCCCCGCCGACCCGGGCCGCCAGGTCGGTTCGGAGGCCACCGACCTCGGTTCGATCTGCCCCTGAGGCACCGGTTCGGTCCGCCGAACCCCTCGGTGCCGGAGTCCGCGGCCGCCCCGACCCCGTCGGGGCGGCCGCGCTCGTTCATGCCCTGGGCGACGCGGCGGTGACCTGCTCTTCGCCCTGGACCGATGCCCCTGGGGGGTTCCGGCAAACCCCGGCGACACAGGGTGACCGGTGTCGGACAGTTGGCCACGGACCGTTGTCCGCCCCCTGCGGGCGTGTGAACCTGGCGCGGTGACCACAGCTCAGCTCTGGACTCTCGTCGCTTTGGGCGCCTTCCACGGGCTACACCCCGGCATGGGGTGGTTGCTCGCCGTCAGCAGGGGCCTCCAGGAGGGCGGACGCCGTCAGGTGCTGGCGGCCCTGCCCGCGATCGCCGTGGGGCACGCGGTCAGCGTCGCCGTCGCGGCGGTGGCGATCACCGTCACGGGGTCGGCCACCGCGTCGGTCCTCTTCCCTGTCCTGGGCGGGGGGCTGATCGTGCTGGTGGGAATGGTGATCCTGCTGTCGCGCCAGCACTTCCACTGGCGGGACGTGCGCCTGTCGCTGTGGCAGCTGACCGCCTGGTCCTTCCTGATGTCCTCGGCGCACGGGGCCGGCCTCATGGTCATGCCGGTGCTCTCGGGGCAGCTCGACCACACGCACGCGGAGGGCGGCGCCCACGCGGGACACGGGGCCGCCGGGGGCGGGACCGGCCCCGAGGCCGCCACCGAGGCGACCGCGGGAGCGTCGGTGGCCGCCGAGGGGGCGTGGAGCCTGTGGGACGCCACCCTGCTCGGGCTCGCCGCGACCGGGGTGCACTCGCTGGCCATGCTCGGCGCGGCGGGGGTGGCCGCGCTGATCGCCCACGACTTCCTCGGCGTGCACGCACTGCGCTGGAAGGGCGTGACCATGGACCGGGTCTGGGCGTTGACCCTGCTCCTGGGCGGTGTGATGGTCCTGTGGTCGGTGTGGTGACCGACGCGTCCCCCGCATCCGGCACGGCCGCCCGCGCTTGATCCGTGTCACTGTCGGGAATGAGAGTTGTTCCCGTTGTGTCCCATAGACGGAGGAGTGTGCGAGGGAGCCGGACAGTGACGGGCGCCCGGGACGTCGACGGCGGCACCGCCGCCCCGTCTCCGGCGTGGAGGGGCGGAGTGCATGACCCACAGGATTCCCGGGGCCTCCCGGGTCCACCGACGATGGCACGGACTGGTCCTGTCCGTGGCGGCCCTGGCCGTCCTGGCCGTGATCGCCGTGCTGGGCACCCAGTGGGTGGTGGCCAACCAGAACCGGAGCTTCCCCACGTCGACGCCGTGGGGGCCGGACTGCTCGGTGTGGACCGGTGAGGAGCAGGTCAGGCTCGACCGCGACGAGGCCAAGCGGGCCAGCACTGCGGCCGCCGTGATCGCCCAGGGTGAGGACGCGCCCATCTCGCGGCCCGACGTGGACGACATCCCCGACGAGGTGATGGACGCCCTGGTCAACGGGCCCGAGGACGACGCCGGACCCTCGATGAGCTGCCGCTACTCGGGCGAGGAGGTCGAGTTCGAGGAGGAGCTGGGCTCCGGGCTGACCCCGCGCGCCAAGACCCTCAAGAAGGGGATCGAGAACGACTTCGCCGACACCGAGATCGGCGGGTTCGTGGCCGGCGGGTACGACACCGGCCACGGCGAGGACTCCGCCCACTACGAGGGCCGGGCGCTCGACGTCTTCTACCGTCCGGTCAACGAGGACAACCGCCGCGAGGGGTGGCTGCTGGCGCACTGGCTGATCGCGCACGCGCCCGACTACCAGATCGACGTGATCATCTTCGACGACAAGATCTGGAGCACCCGGTACCCGTCGATGGGCTGGCGCCACTACGAGGCCGACCCGGACAACGAGATCCTGCGGCACCTGGACCACGTGCACGTGGACGTGCTGCGCGGTCCGGCGCCGGACGACGACGATTCCTGAGCGAGGGGCCGGGACCGAACCCCCACGGCCCCGGCCCCTCGCCACGCACGGACGGTGTCGCCGGTCCGGAGCCGTCGGGGGAGGTCAGTCGTCCAACCGGAAACCGACCTTGAGGCCCACCTGGAAGTGGGCGACATCGCCGTCCTCGATGTGGCCCCGGACCTCGGTGACCTCGAACCAGTCGAGCCCGCGCAGCGTGGCCGAGGCCCGCTGGATGCCGTTGCGGATCGCCTGGTCGACGCCCTCGGGAGAGGTTCCGACGATTTCCGTGACGCGGTAGGTGTGGCCGGTCATGGGTGACCCCCTGTGTAGTCGGTGGCTGGGGCCTCGCGAACCCGGCCCCGCTCCCTGCCTGCCCTCAATCCCCACCGGCCACACGGGCCCCCTGATTTACTCCCTGAACCTTTCCGGAGAACGGATCGGTGGACTTTGCTGATTGTTTCTGAGGCCTTTGGTCCCGGTTGGGGCGCCCTTGGCCAGCGGGACAGCGGTTCCGACCAGGGAATGGGCCCGGGGAAGGGGCCCGGAACGGCGGGTGAAGTGTCAGATAAGACCTGACCTGGGACTTAGGACCCGCCCTGGCGGGACTGTCCCGAGACAACGTCGTAACTCACTCTTGACGTACCCCGGGGGGCGTCGGTGTACATTGGGTCTAGCGCTTCGATCCCCCGTCGAAGCGCGGGACGATGTTTCGAGCCCCCGTCGAAACATCGCGCGACGCCGGGTGGTTTGCCCCCGTAACCACCCGGCGTCGCCTTTTGTCCGCACCCGGTCGGCGGGAATACCCGGCCGTGGCCGGGGCTTGACCGCCGAATCCGCTTTGTCGCCTGGGGACCAGCATTGGGTAATACCGCACCGGACACACACTGCTCACGCAGGGGCTGCCGCGCCCCCGCCGACTGGGCGCTCGTGTGGAACAACCCCAAGCTGCACACCCCCGACCGCCGCAAGGTGTGGGTGGCCTGCGACGAGCACCGCGACTACCTCGCCAACTTCCTCGGCCTGCGCGGGTTCCTGCGTGAGACGGTTCCGATGGCCGAGTTCCTGGACGGCGACGCTGGTCAGGACGGTGGGGACGGGCCCGGCGCCCGCCCCTGACCCGTCACTCCACGGCGGTGCCCCAGGCCCTCAGACGGACCTCCTCGTGACGGCAGCTCCCCGCGACGGCCAGCAGCTCGGACCAGGGCCGGGCCCAGGCGCCGCCGCTCAGTGCGTTCTGGACCAGGGTCAGCCCGAGCAGACCCGTCCCCTGACCGACCCGACCTTCGTCCGCCTCGGCCTCCTCCAGGAGACGGCGCGCCACCCGGGCCGCGGTCTCCTCTCCGACGCGCGGATCTCCGGACCGGTCGCACACCGGTCGGACCACGGAGATCCACCGGTGCCCGTCGTGCCCGGGGCGCGTGGCGAGCAGTCGCGCCGTCCGGAGCAGACAGTCCACCAGCGGTTCCGACTCGTGGGTGTCCTCGGCCGTTCTGACGGCACGCACCAGTTCGGCGTCGAGCAGGCGGAGCGCGAGCCCGACGAGTTCGCGGCGCGCGGTGAGCAGGTCCACGGCGCGGTCGGCCTGGTCTCGCACCACCGTGTCCCCTGACGGAGCGGAGAGGAGGGCGGACCGTAGGAGGCCCACCACCTCGCGCGCCCTCCGGTGCGCGTCCCTGACGCGTTCGAGGGCACCCGTCCCCGCGTCCGGAGGCAGCTGCCCGGGCGCGGGCAGCTGGTCCAGGAGGCGTTCGAGCGCCCCGGCGAGCCGGTCATGCCCCCTGCCTCGGGCGAGGACCTGTCGGAGCGTGGCCAGCGCGCGCTCGAACGGCTGGTCGGGATCGCAGACGGCCGCCACGACGTCGTCCACCGTCTCCGACCCCCAGGCGGTCCACCGCCCCCACCAGCCGCTCATCCGCCAGTGCGTGCGGCGGGGCGGGGGCAGGGCGGCGAGGGTGTCGGCCGCCGTTCGCCTCAGGCCCGGGGACAGCCGCTCGGGGTCCACCCCCAACAGGGCCACCTGGACCTCCTCCTCGGTGAAGTCCGGGACCCGCTGGGCCAACGCGTCGAGGGCCCCCGGCAGATCCGCGAGGACCAGCAGGGCCGCCGCCACGGCGGCGAGCACGTCGCGGTGTTCGTCCGGTCGGCGCAGAACGCGGACCAGGGCCGCCACCGCTCCGGGCGGTCGGTGCCGGGCCAGCAGCCGCGCGGCGGTCCGGCGGACGGTCACCTTCCCGGGCCCCTCCAACAGGCGGGACAGGAGCGGTCCGAGGGCGGACGGGCGTGCCCGCTCCGCACAGCGGGACAGGGCCGGTCCGGCCGCCCGCGAGCGGGGGCCGTCGGAGTGCGCGGCCAGCAGTTCCAGCGCGAGCTCGGGCTGGTCGGAGCGGCCGAGCGCGGACATGGCCGCCTCGCGGAGCACGACCTCGCCGTCGTCCAGGAAGACGGTCAGGTGCCGGTGTGCGCCAGGGAGGGCGCTGAGCGACCGCAGGGCCGCCTCACGGTCGGCGGCGGCCAGGGCCGTTTCCCCGGCGACGGCGAGCAGGTGTGCGCGCAGCCCGTCACGCGGGGCGTTCGGCCATTCCAGGAGCAGCGCACGGCTGACGCGGGGCACCCACACGGCGGTGCCGTGATCGCCTCCGCCCGGAGCGGGCGCGGCGGACTCCAGGGCCCGCAGGGCCACCGACGCGGGGTGTCGGCGGGTCAGGAGCTCCCACACGCGGGGGAGGCGCGCGGTGGCCGGGTCCTCCTCGAACAGGCGCAGCGCCCGCCGGTCCCGGTCGGGGCCGGTCAGGTACAGGGCCGCGGCGCGGGCGGCGGTGGCGGAGCCGGGGTCGGCCAGCACGGCGGCACGCAGGTGGCCGTCGAGCGCGGTCGCACGGCGTCCCCGGTGGCCGAGTTCGGCGGCCAGGGCGACGGCGGGCCCGTGGTCGCCCCGGCGACCGGCCCCGGCCAGGAAGCCGCTCAGCTGTTCGAGGAGGAGGTCCTCCGCTCCGGGCGGCAGGACCTGGTACAGGCGGGGTTCGGGCCCGTGCCGGTGCGCGCCGTGTTCCTCGGTGACCCACCAGGGCGGGGTCCGGCGGCGCCGCACCGCCCACCAGGGGGCGTTGTGCCGGGGCCGGTCGGGGTCGCCCAGCCCGTCGGCGCCGAACCGTTCGACCAGTCTCCGGTAGACGCCGGTCCCCCAGAGCACGGCGGGTTCGTGGTCGCGGGTACCTGAGTGGCGCAGGAGACGGGAGGCCAGGTGCCGCAGGACGTCGCGGGTGGCGGCCGAGGTGTCGCGGGCCCGCACCGTGTCCTCCGTCAGGCGGTGCAGGGACGGCAGGCACGACACGAGCAGGCGGGGGCCGACCTCGGACAGGGCGAGCAGGAGGGCGCGGCGGACGGGGTCGCGGTCGGCGCCGTGGCGTTCGACCCGCTCCGTCAGGATCCGGGCCAGCAGTGCCGGGTCACCGGTGCGGGCCGTGGCCTCGACGAGTCGGGACAGTCCCCGGGCCCTGCGCTCGGGGTCGCCGCAGGAGGCGGCCTCGTCCAGCCGCACGGAGGCCTCGGCGTAGGGCAGGTGCGCGATGGCGTCGAGATCCTGGTCGGGGACGAGGGTTCGGCTGTTGACCCGTTGGAAGACCGCCAGTTCGGTCAGGGCCTCGCGGGCCAGTTCCGCCGCCCGGTCGCGGGGCAGCAGTCCCAGGTAGGGCAGCAGGGCCTCGGGGGTGCGGGAACGGTCCCACCGGGCCACCGCCCGGTCCAGGAGGACGGCGGCCTCCTTCGCGGGCAGGGACCGGAGGACGCACCGGGCGGTGGCCGGGCGGGTGCGCGTCGCCCGGCTCAGTTCGCGTCCGACCCGGCCCCGGGAGACGTCCGGGTGGGGTGAACTGAGGCGGTCGGCGTCGGAGACCCGAAGCGCGTGCGGGTAGCCGTTCAGCCGGTCGGGACCGACGATCTGCGCCACCCGGGCGGGGCGTACGGGGTCCAGGGCTGTGAGGGCGCGGTTCCAGCGGTGATGGGTGGACCGGTCGGCGTCCGTGGCGCCGAAGCGGTCGGCGATGTGGTCGGCGAGGGTGTCCGGGTGGCGGCGGGCCAGTCGGCGCCAGGAGCGCAGGGCGTGGACGAGGCCGGGCAGACGGCGCCGTACCGTGTCGCGGGAGCAGGCGGGCAGCAGGGCGGCCGCCTCGGCGTCGCCGTACCGGGCCCGGACCCGGTCCAGCAGGGAGTCGGAGAGCTCCGTACGGCGGCCCTGGAAGAGGGCGCGGTACAGGGCGCGGCGCAGTCCGCCGGGGGCGTCGTCGAGGGCTGTCAGGACCACCGGGTCCGGGAGGGGGAGGGTGCGGACGGCGCGCAGGGCGGCTCCGCGCAGTTCGGTGTCGGGTCCGCCCAGGTACCGGGCGACGGTGTCGAGGTGCTTGGCCACGATCGCGACGTGCAGGGCGTCGCGGTGGTGGCCGAGCTCGGACAGGCCGTGCAGGAGCGGGGCCAGTCGCGGTGTGGCGGCGCGGAGTCGGGCGTGGCGGGCCAGCGCGCGCGTGCGCGCGTGGGGGCTCAGGCCCTCAAGGGAGGCGAGGATTTCGGCGGCCGACCCGTACGTCGGCGCGGTGGGGCTCAACGGCCCGGGCGGATTCCGCCCTTCCTGATCGTCATGACGGCCATGATGGCCCAGCTCCCCGAGCCGGGCAAGTCCCGCAGGCCACGTGGTGCGTCCGGGTCCGCTCCCTCCGGTGCGGCGGGGCCGGTCAGCTCGGCTCCGGATCCCTGGGGGTCCAGACGGCGCGGGCGCGTTCCAGGGCCTCGGGGGTGTCCACGTCGAACTCCTCCGGGGCGTCGGTGAGCGGCACCCGCACGGGGTCGAGGGGGCCGAGCAGCCGGTGGAGCGAGCGCCCCGTGTAGTCGTCGAGGGCGGTGCGCAGCGCGGCGGTGTCCCAGACCCCGGTGAGCCACTGCTCGCGGCCGGTGGCGTCCACGAACACCGCCCCGCGGGCCTCCCCCGCGCCCCCGCCACCGAGCGCGGCGCACAGGGCGGCGAGGTGGCTCGGGGCCAGGTGGGGCAGGTCGGCCGCGAGCAGCGCCACCCGGGCGGCGCGCACCCGGGCCAGGCCGGTGCGCAGGGCGGGGACGGGGCCCGCCCCGGGCGGGTCCTCACGGACGTAGCGGGCCCGGGGGCGGTCGCGTTCGGGCCCCACCACGGTCACGTCGGCGTGCGGTGCGTGGGCGCGCACGGCGCCCACCACGTGTTCCAGCAGGGTGCGTCCGGCGACGGTGAGGCCGGGCTTGTCGGCGCCGCCCATACGGGTCGCCGCTCCCCCGGCCAGCACCACCGCGTCGAGGTTCTCGGTCACCCTCCCAGCATGCCGCACGCGGCGGCCGCCGGGAGGGCGGGGGCTCACCCCTTGACGCACACCACCTGGCGCAGGTGGGCGACCACCTCGACCAGGTCGGTCTGGGCCTCGATCACCGACTCCAGGTCCTTGTAGGCGGCGGGGATCTCGTCCACGACGCCGAGGTCCTTGCGGCACTCCACGCCCTGGGTCTGCTCGACGAGGTCGGCCCGGGTGAAGGTCTTGCGGGCCTTGTTCCGGCTCATGCGGCGTCCGGCGCCGTGCGAGGCGGAGTTGAAGGAGGCGGGGTTGCCGAGGCCCTTCACGATGTACGTCCCGGTGGCCATGCTGCCTGGAATCACACCAAACTCACCCGAACCAGCACGAATAGCCCCCTTCCGGGTGACAAGTACGTCCACGCCGTCGTAGGTCTCCTCCGCCACGTAGTTGTGGTGGCAGGAGATCCGCTGCTCGAACGTGGTGCCGGGGACACGTTCGGCCAGGACCTGGCAGGCCAGGGCCATCATGACGTCCCGGTTGCGGCGGGCGTAGTCCTGCGCCCAGAACAGGTCGCGCCGGTAGGCGTCCATCTCGGGGGTTCCGGTCACGAACACGGAGAGGTCGCGGTCGGGCAGGTCCTGGTTGTGCGGAAGGGCCTGCGCCTGGGTGATGTGGTGGTCGGCCAGTTCCTTGCCGATGTTGCGCGAGCCCGAGTGCAGGACCATCCAGACGGCGCCGTCGTCGTCGAGGCACACCTCCAGGAAGTGGTTGCCGCCGCCGAGGGTTCCCATCTGGCGCCGGGCGCGTTCGTTCCGGGGGTGCACGGCGGAGGCGAGCCCGTCGAAACCGTCCCAGAAGCGGTCCCACCCGGAACCGCCGAGCCCGGGGACCCGCGCGGGGTCGACGGGTTCGTCGTGGGCGTGGAAGCCGACCGGGATGGCGGCCTCCAGGGCCGAGCGCAGGGCCCCGAGGTCGTCGGGAAGGCGCTCGGCGGTCAGGCCGGTGCGCACGGCGGTCATGCCGCAGCCGATGTCGACGCCCACGGCCGCCGGGCTGACGGCGTCGCGCATCGCGATCACGGAACCGACCGTGGCGCCCTTGCCGTAGTGGACGTCGGGCATGACGGCCAGGCCGTGCGTCCAGGGCATGCGCGTCACGTTGCGGAGCTGGTCCATGGCGGCGGACTCGACCTGCGCGGGGTCGGCCCACATGCGGATCGGTACCAGGTCGCCGGGGACTTCGGTGTAGGGCATGGGGCACCTCCCGTTCTCTCGTTCCCGCCCCGGGGCACCGCCGTTCTGCGGTGTCGGTGCCCCGGAACATCAAGCCAGAGCGGCGGGAGGACGGCAACCGGTTTATCCCGGTAGGTCCCCTCGGTGGCCGGTTCGGATCAGCCGCCGATGGCGGACATCGGTCGGGCGGGCTGGAGGAAGCTCGGGTCGTTGATGCCGTGGCCGGGCAGCTTGGAGGCGACGGCGGCACGCCAGCGGTCGGCGATCTCGTCGTCGGTGGCGCCCTCGCGCAACGGTGTGCGCAGGTCGGACTCCTCGCGGGCGAAGAGGCAGTTGCGGATCTGCCCGTCGGCGGTGAGCCGGACCCGGTCGCAGGCACCGCAGAACGGGCGGGTGACCGAACCGATCACGCCGACCGTGGCCGGTTCGCCGTTGGGGAAGCTCTGGCCGCGCAGGCGGAAGAGCTCTGCGGGGGCGCTGCCCCGGGTGTCGGCGTCGGCCGGGTCGAGGTCGAACTCGGTCTCCAGCCGCGCCAGGATCTCGTCGGCGGTGATCATGGTGTCCCGGCGCCAGCCGTGCTGGGCGTCCAGGGGCATCTGTTCGATGAAGCGCAGCTCGTAGCCGTGCTCCACGCAGAAGCGGAGAAGGTCGGCGGCCTCGTGGTCGTTGGCGTCGCGCATGAGCACGGCGTTCACCTTGACCGGGGTGAGTCCGGCGCTCGCGGCGGCGGCCATCCCGTCCAGGACGTCGGGCAGGCGGCGGCGCCGGGCCAGTTTCTCGAAGACGACGGGGTCGAGGGTGTCGAGGGAGACGTTGACCCGGTCCAGCCCGGCCTCGGCCAGGGCGGGCGCGGTCCGGGCGAGCCCGATCCCGTTGGTGGTCAGCGCGGTCTGCGGGCGGGGGTCGAGGGCGGTGGTGCCCGCGACGATGTTCACCAGGCCGCGTCGCAGCAGGGGTTCACCGCCGGTGAAGCGGACCTCGTCGATCCCGAGGCGGGTGACGCCGATACGGATCAGGCGGAGGAGTTCGTCGTCCGTGAGCAGCTCGGGTTTGGGAAGCCACTCCAGTCCCTCCGGCGGCATGCAGTAGGTACACCTGAGGTTGCACCGATCGGTGAGCGACACACGCAGGTCCGTCGCCACGCGGCCATAGGAGTCAGCCAGCACGAGCGTCATCCTCCTCTCCAGTCCGGATTGGCTGTCGGGAAAAGCACGGGGGTACACCCAGGAGAGGGATACCCGCTCTTAAGCGTAGAAGATCCAGTTTCACGGCAAGTCGTCGCGATCGCACCATTTGGCATATTTCGTCAACTCGCACGAGATCACACCGCCGTCTCCGACCGATACCCCAAACGCGCGCCGCGACCACGGCCCCCGCCGCGGGCCCCGGCACCGCCCGCGGGATGTTCTAGGGTGACCACTCCGGGCGGCGACCACCCGATCGTCGCAGACGGCCGCGGCAACGAGGAGGCAGGACACGGTGATCAGCACACGTGAGTGGGGGCTGGCCGGAGGACCCGACGGTTCCGGGAAGCTGGCGGCACGGGCCTGGGCCCCGACCGAGGGCGAACCGACCTGGCTCGCCGTGCTCGTGCACGGCTACGGCGAACACCTCGGCCGCTACGACCAGGTCGCCAGGGACCTGTGCGCCGCCGGAGCGGTGGTCTACGGGGCCGACCACCGGGGCCACGGCGGCTCCTCCGGGGAGAGAGCGCTGATCGAGGACTACGCGGGTGTGGTCGAGGACGTCCACCGCGTCGTCACCCAGGCCCGTACCGCCTACCGCAGCCTCCCCCTCGTGATGGTCGGCCACTCCATGGGCGGCCTGATCGCCACCCGCTACGCCCAGGTGAACCCGGGGGCGGTGCAGGCCCTGGCGCTGACCGGCCCGGTCCTGGGACGCTGGACCGCCCTGGAGGAGATGGCCGCCGCCGAGGTGATCCCGGACGCCCCCATCGACCCGGCCACGCTCTCGCGCGACCCCGCCGTCGGCGCGGCCTACGTGGCCGACGAACTGGTCTGGCACGGCCCGTTCAAACGCGCCACCGTGAACGCCCTGCTCACCGAGTTGAGGCGGGGCAACGACGCGGGCAGCCTCGGCTCGCTCCCCCTGCTGTGGGTGCACGGCCACGAGGACCGGCTGGTGCCGCTCTCCGACACCAGGGTGGGCATCGAGGCGGTGGCGGGAGAGGACGTCACGGTGCGCGTGTTCCCCGGCGCCCGGCACGAGGTGTTCAACGAGACCAACCGCGACGAGGTCATCGACGAGGTGGTCCGCTTCGCGCGGCGCTTCGCCGTCTGACCGGACGGCGCGAGCCCCGGTGTCCGGTCCGGGAACTCAGACGTACAACTGGCCGCGTGGCTGCGAGGGGTGGGCGAGGGTCTCGGCGTAGGCCGCCGCCAGCCGCTCCACCGCGTCCACCAGCACGTCCGGCGGTCGGGTGTAGGCCAGGCGCAGGTACCGCTCCAGGGTGCCGTCCACGCCGAACACCGGCCCGGCCGCCGGGTGGACGCCGTGCCGGATCGCGGCCTCCGACAGCGCCGTCGCGACCGGCTGGGGCATCGCGGCCCACAGCACCAGACCGCCGCCGGGCACGCTGGGCCGCCAGTCCGGCAGGCGCTCCCGCAGCGCGGACAGCAGCGCGTCCCGGTTGCGGCGCAGCTGGCGGCTGCGCTCGGCCCGGATACGCAGCACGTCGGACAGCAGGTGGGTCGCGGTGAGCTGGTCGTGCACCGACCCGGCCAGGTCCACGCGCTGACGGATCGCCATGATCCGGGTGACCATGGGCGGGGTCGCGCGCACCCAGCCCACCCGCAGCCCGCCCCAGAACAGCTTCGCCACCGAACCCACCGTCAGCACGCGCCCGTCGGTGTCGTACGCGGCCACCGGGGCGGGCAGGTCGCCGGAGTCGATGGCCAGCTCCGCCCCGGACTCGTCGATGATCAGGTGGCTGCCCGCGCGGCGGGCCTCCCGGACCAGGACCCGGCGTTCGTCGTCGTCCATGAGCGCGCCGGTCGGGTTGTGGAAGTCCGGGATCATGTACGCCACCGACGGTCGGCGCTGGCGGAAGGCGTCCACCAGGTACTCCATGTCCCAGCCCTGCGGGGTCACCCCGGTGGTGCGGACGCGGGCGCCGTTGCGGCGGGCCGCGTCCAGGCCGTGCGGGTAGGTGGGCGATTCCAGCAGGACCTCGTCCCCCTCGTTGACCAGCAGTTCCATCGCCAGGGTGACGCCCTGCTGGGCGCCGCTGGTGACGAAGATCTGCTCGGGCGTGGTCGGCAGCCCGCGCTCCACGTACCGCCGGGCGATGGCGTGCCGCAGCTCGGGGAGGCCGTAGGGGTAGTAGCCGATCCCGCCCACGTGGGCCGCGAGCTGTTCGGAGGCGTGGAAGGAGGCGGCGCGCAGTCCGTCGACCGCCGGGGGCGCGGCCACGCCGAGGTCGATCTGTTCGGCGGCGGGGACGAAGGGCGCCGGACCCCGGGTTCCCGAGTCCGGCAGGACGGTCCAGCTGCCCGCGCCCTGTCGGCTGTCGAGGAAGCTGTTGTCCCGGAGCCAGGAGTAGGCGGCGGTGACGGTGTTGCGACTGACCCCCAGCGCGGAGGCGAGGTCGCGCTCGGCGGGCAGCCGGGTGTGCGTGGGGACCCGTCCGTCCAGGACCAGCCCGCTCACGGCACGGGCGATCGCGAGGTAGAAGGGGCGTTCGACCGGGGCCTCACCGATCAGCCGGGCGAGCAGCCGACCGTTGATCCGCCGTGTGCCGCCACCGGTTCCGGGGTGGTCGGTGCGCTGCCTCGCCATGGGATTCACCTCACCGGGGGAGAAATCGGGCCAGTTGCCAGGATTGGCTCTTCAATCCGAGCACCACCTGGGCCACGATACCGATGTGGCCCCCTCTGCGGACGGTCATCCAACCACCCCATGTATCTCTTCACCGGTACGCGTGAAAGTGGAGGTCGGCCTTGCCCGAACGACCCCTGAGCCCCGTGTCGGCCCTGGTCCGACGCGTTCTGATCACCCCGGTCCTGCCGCGCCCGCGACTGCGCCGCCTCACCCAGCTCTACCTCGGCCTCTCCATGTACGGATTGAGCGGCGCCCTGCTCATCCGCTCCGACCTCGGCGCCATGCCCTGGGACGTGCTGCACCAGGGGCTGGCGCTCCAGACCGGCCTGTCGATCGGCACCTGGAGCGTCATCGTCGGCGCCCTCCTGATCCTGCTGTGGATCCCGCTGCGCCAGAGGGCGGGACTCGGCACCCTGAGCAACGTGGTGGTGGTCGGCGCGTCCGTGGACCTGTCCCTCTGGCTGCTGCCCGTGCCCGAGGCACTGGCCGTCAGGATCCTCCTCCTTGCGTCCGGGGTCCTGGTGTGCGCGGTCGCCACCGGTCTCTACATCGGCGTGGGACTGGGACCCGGGCCCCGTGACGGCCTGATGACGGGACTGGCCGCGCGCGGGTTGTCGATCCGGCGGGCCCGCACCCTCATCGAGGTGACCGTGGCGCTGTCCGGGTTCCTGCTCGGTGGAACCGTCGGCGTGGGGACCGTGGTGTTCATGGTGACGATCGGCCCCCTGGCCCAGGTGTTCCTCCCGATGCTGCGGATGCCGGAGGAAACGCCGGAAAGCCCCACTCTGTCGGGCCGTTAGCCGACCCGTCACCTCCCGTTGATCACCGCGTCATAACTTCTCCCCGGCGGAAGCCACCCATACCGCGACATACTTCCCGCACGCCCGGATGCACGTGCATCCACCCGTAGCCAGGCCCCCGTGGAGCATGGAAGATGGGGACCGCGGTGACCGGTGCGGGACGGGTCCTTTCCACATCCGGCCTTTTCGCCTGCCCGCGCCTGGGCACATAACCGGGTACGAGGCAGCTGCGGGCGGTCCGGGGGGAGACATGACCGGAACGGCGCCCCGGCCAGGAGGGTCGGGCGACGGGTCCCCGACGAGGGGGCGCACACGGGCGTGCGCGCGCGGACGCGACACTCCCCGTGGCGACGGGGCGGCTCGCGCCACCGCACAGACGAAGACGACGTGTTGGGGGTGAGCCGCGTGCCCGGCTGGATTGAAGACTACGCAATGATCGGCGACATGCAGACCGCCGCGCTGGTCGGGCGGGACGGGTCCATCGACTGGGCGTGCCTTCCCGACTTCGACTCCTCGGCCTGCTTCTCCGCGATCCTGGGCGACGAACAGAACGGGCACTGGACCCTGCGTCCGGCCGACGGGTCGGAGAAGGCGGAACGGAGGCACTACCGGGGCGAGACCCTCATCCTGGAACAGGAGTGGGACACCGACACCGGGTCCGTCCGGGTCATCGACTTCATGCCGCCCCGGGGCGGCGCCCCGCACATCGTGCGGATCGTGGAGGGGCTGAGCGGTACCGTGCGCATGAGCACCACCATGCGCATCCGTTTCGACTACGGGCACGTCGTCCCGTGGATGCACCGTGCCGGAACCGAGCTGGTCGCCATCGCCGGTCCGGACGCGATCTGGCTCAGCGCCCCCGTGGCCCTCAAGGGCCACAACTTCACCCACGACACCACCTTCGACGTCACGGCCGGGCAGCGCGTGCCGTTCGTGATGACCTGGCACCCCTCCCAGGTGGAGGAGTCCGACCACCTGGACGCGGAGAAGGCCCTCTCCCGCACCGAGCGCTTCTGGGAGAAGTGGGTGGACCAGTGCACCTACGACGGCCCCTACCGCGAGGCCGTGGTGCGCTCCCTCATCACGCTGAAGGGCCTGACCTACCGCCCCACCGGCGGGATCGTGGCCGCGCCCACCACCTCCCTCCCCGAGGAGATCGGCGGGGTCCGCAACTGGGACTACCGGTACTGCTGGCTGCGCGACGCCACCATCACCCTGGAGGCGCTGATCCGCTCGGGGTACACGGACGAGGCCATGGCCTGGCGCGAGTGGCTGGCCCGTGCCGTCGCGGGTGAACCTCAACTGATGCAGATCATGTACGGCATCCGGGGCGAACGCCGCCTCACCGAGTGGGAGGCCGAGTGGCTTCCGGGATACGAGTCCTCCAGCCCGGTCCGGATCGGCAACGCCGCCGTGGGCCAGTACCAGCTGGACGTGTACGGCGAGGTCATGGACGTGCTGCACCTGGCCCGACGCTCGGGTATCCAGGGCGGTGAGCACCTGTGGGGTCTCCAGCGCTCCCTGGTCAACTACCTGGAGTGGTGCTGGGACGAGCCCGACGAGGGCCTGTGGGAGGTGCGCGGCCCCCGGCAGCACTTCGTCCACTCGAAGGTGATGGCCTGGGTGGCGGCCGACCGGGCCGTGCGCAGCATCGAGGAGTTCGGCACCGAGGGGCCCATCGAACGGTGGCGGGCGCTGCGCGACACCATCCACGCGGAGGTGTGCGAGTACGGCTACGACCCCCAGCGCAACACCTTCACCCAGTACTACGGCAGCAAGGAGCTGGACGCGGCCCTGCTGCTCATCCCCGAGGTCGGCTTCCTCCCCTACGACGACCCCCGTGTGGTCGGCACCATCGAGGCGATCCGCGAGGACCTGATGGTGGACGGGTTCGTGCTCCGCTACCGCACCGACCTGGAGAACTCCGCCGACCAGCTCCCCGGCGACGAGGGCGCCTTCCTGGCGTGCAGCTTCTGGATGGCCAACGCCCTGCTGTCCATCGGCCGCCAGAACGAGGCCCGGGAACTGTTCGAGCGGCTACTGTCCCTGCGCAACGACGTTGGCCTGCTCGCTGAGGAGTGGGACCCGAGGGGCGGCCGCCAGGTGGGGAACTTCCCGCAGGCCTTCAGCCACGTGCCCCTGGTGACCACGGCGCTCAACCTCGCGGACCGCCAGGGCGGCTGGCGCGCCGACTAGGCACCACCCCGGAACGCCCCCGCCCCCGCGCCCGAGCGCGGGGGCGTTCCCGTGCGTCAAGCGGATGACCGAAAGCGGCCATACAGGGTGTCGCCTCCCGCTGCGAAACCCTGGTAAAAAACCTGTTGGTGTCCCCTCCCCCAGCCAGAAGTCCGGCCTTCGGAACGAAGCCGCTCACCGCACAGCATGAGAAGGCACCCGTGGCACAGAATTGGCTCACCGCAGCGCGCGTATCCGCCGTCGCCGTCACGGCGGCGGCCACCATCACGGCCAGTCTTCTAGGAAAGGAGTCCGAGAAGGACAAGCAGAGACAACTGGAGACCCGGAGACTGGCTCTCGACGGCCCCAGGAAGAGCATCAAGGACAAACTGAGTCACGTCGCCTTCAAGCTCAGGGCCCTCAGGAAGGAGGAGGACCAGAGCTTCGGCAACAGGAAGGCGGAACTCGACGACATGGAGACCCTGGCGAAACGGATCGAGAAGTTCTCCGAATCCAGGCTCGCCTCGAACTCGCAGGCGGTCCAGGAGATCTTCGACGTCGCCGCAGAGGCACGAGGACGCCAGTCCGAGGCAGGACAACAGGAATCACCCGGGACGGAACCGGCCACACCAGCGGGCAAGGGCCACAGGAGGCCCGGGAACACCCTCCCCCGGACGAAGCCGAAGCCCACCGGTATCGAACCGACGCGAGAATGGGAAAGATGACGTGCCGACCCCTTCGGTCATCCTATTGCTGATCCTGGCGGCATCTGCGGCGCTGACCTTCGCCCACACACTCCACAGAGCGAGAGCCGGGTCCGCCGTCCTCGTTCCCGACATGGACTACATGAACCGCCTCGAACGGGACCTGGACGGAATCCAGAGAACCCGTGGTGAGGTCGCCGGCGCGGAGGGATTCCTCGGAGGAAGAGTCGGGGCGCTCGAGAGCGCGGTCCGGGAAGTGGCGAGAGAAGGAGATCGCCTCGGCACGGACTACGTCACCAAGAACCTCCTGCAGGTCAGGGAGAGCTCCGAGGCCGCCGCGGCCCCGCACCTCGACAGCGGCTCGTCCCACTAGTACGGACCCATCGCGCACGCCGACCACCGAACAGAGGAGCCCGCCGTCGTCGCTCTGCCGACAGCCATCGTGGGGGTCATGGTCGCGCTGGCCACCGCCGCGATCCGCACGGTCATCCAGGAGAAGATCCGACAGCGTATGAGGGAGGACGGAGAACACCGATCCGCGGAAAAGAGAAGAGCTGAGAGATCCCTCGACGAAACGACCGAGCTCCTCATCGAGATCGAGGAGATCAGGAACTCCCTCACCCAGGAGAAGAAGAACCGCGCGGAAAGGCTCGCCGACCGGGCGGAGCCTCTTCCCGAGGCCTTGGAGGAGTCCAGGAAAAGGATCGATTTCCAGCTGGCGAGGATCACGGAGAACTACGCGAAACTCGTCGAGGCCGGAAACGTCCGGAGTCGGTCCGACGGGACCTTCGAGATCGTCGACCTCTCGGGGCTGACCGAGTCCCAGGAGCGGATGGCACGCCTGGCCATCGAACAGGACAACGCGTACATCGCGAAGTCACACAACGTCAGGTCCGCCATCGAAAGGATGACGACCGTCGTCAACGAAAGGAGGAGCGAACTGGAGGACATCACCACCAGCACTCCGCAGGAGCTTCTCCAGAAGAGCAGGTCTCCGGAGGAGCTGTACCAGGAGGCACTCGCCGAGATCATCGAAGCCTACCGACCCGAGCGAGCCGGGAAGGAGCCGCAGGGTTCGGCACAGGACGACCCGGCTCCCCGGAGGCAGGGAACACCGACGCATCCGGTCTCGCCCCAGGAGACAGCCCCCCGGGAGGGCACGGTCCCCCCGAAGCACACTGACGAAGGCGCTCGGGGATCCGTGGTCACATCGCCGGGTGAACGACTCGTCGAGCTGGCTTCGCGGGCTCAGACATCGGTTCCGCGACAGAGAAGCCAGGAAATGGGAATGGGTTACTAGCCGTGTCCGACGCCATCTGGAGCACACTTCTGATCGCGCTTTCCGTACCGGCCCTCCTGGCACTGAGCTGGGTTCACGGCGACGCCCGCAGGAGGTCCGTGCACGCGACCGACGACCTGGTCGTCACCGGACTCGTTCGGGAGCGGAAGGAACGGGGCCTGGAGATCGACCGTGAATCCTTCCGGAAGCGCCTGGTGGCGGTCCGGAACTGCGAGAGCCGCATCTACGGGTACATGCCCAGCAGCGATCACCCTGAACAGCTCAGGGCCGCCGTCGGTCCTGAGCAGGCCAGGGAACACCTGGACGAGTTGCGGAGGTCCTACGACGAGGCGGAACGGCTCGCCGGGAAGCAGCGGGAGGACCTGGAGCGACACCTGGAAGAGGAGCGGGACCGGATCCGGACCCTGAACCACCGCTTCCGTGCGGTCGACCGCGCCCTGAGCGTCTCGGCGGCGGTCCTGCGTGTGGTCCTGCTCGTCACGGTCCTGTTCGCTCTCACGTCCTTGCTGGTCGGCCTGTTCTCGTGACGGGGCGGGGCCGTCCGAGGAGCGGGCCGAACGATCCGGCAGCACAAGAACCATCGCGTCCGTGGGAGAACACTCCCACCGGGTGTGTCCGGCGACCGGTACCCGGGGCGCCGGGTCAGTCCCCGACCAGCGTGGGAGCGGCCCACACCGCGACCAGGTCCGTGTCGTCGGACTCCACCTCGAGACGCAGACGCAGGGCTCCGCTGACATCGGCCTCGATGTCGACGGTCTCACCCAGGGTCACCGTCTCGGTGGCCACCCGCTCACCGTCCGCGTAGACCGTGAAGGTCATGTTCTTCCCCGACCTGGAGTTGTCGTCCAGTCCGACCGTGGCGTCGAACGTCCCCCAGGACCGGCTGAGGTTGTACTCGACCCAGTGGTCGCAGACGCTGCAACCCGCCTCGGTGACCAACGCGTTGTTGTGGACCTCGCCGTCCATCTCGGCGCGCCCCCACTCCCAGGCGTCCTCCGAGTCCACCCAGTTCAGCTGGGAGAGGGAGTAGGGACCGTCCGCGTCCGGGGACGGGGTCCCGGAGGGTTCGGGGACGCCGGTCTCCTTGTCGGCGTCCACGGGGACGTCGTCGGTGACGGGCTCGGAGGGTTCGGGGTCGTCCGAGGGTTCGAAGGCCACCTCCGCGAGGTTGGTGCCGTTCGATTCGGAGAACAGCGGGACGACCCGGTCCATGACCACGTAGGTACCTCCGGCGCCGAGGGTCGTGAACACGACCGCGAGGATCGCCAACCCCACCACCACGGGCCTGCGGGACCCGCGCTTCGGCTTCTCGGAGGCGGGCGGCCGGGGCGGGGCCGCGAAGGCGCCGGTCGCCCGCGGTCCGCCGTACAACGGACCGCTGGGGTGCGGACCGGGCGCCTGGCCCGGGTGGTTCGTCATCGGTCCGCCGTGCGCCGCGACGCCGTACGGGGCGGTGCCGCCGTCCATCGCACCGCGTGGCCGGGGCGGCCCGGCGGGGTTCGGGGGCGGCGGTCCGACCGGGGGACGGCGGGGACCGGGGACGCTCCCTCCGGACGGGGCGGCCGCAGTCGGGGGGTCGCCCTGCGGGGCGCCGGGCTGGGACGGGATCCGCGCGGCCGGGGGCTGGGCCGTGGGAACGCCCCGCATACCGCCGACGGGACGCCTGGGCTCCTGTGGGGGGCCGTCGGTGCCGGGCGCCGTGCCGGTGTCACCGCCGGTCGTACCGTCGGCGGGGGTGCTGACCGGTGGCGGACCCGCGAAGCGCGCGCCCTCCGGCGGGGCCGAGCCTCCGGTCACCCCGTCCCCGGAGTCCGGACTCACCGGGCTGGCCGTGCCGAGGGCGTCTCCCGGATCTCCGAAGCCCGCGGGTTCGGAGGCCGGGGCGGTCCAGGGCACCGAGGAGGTCGCCAGGGAGCGCAGGGCGCGCACCCACTCCGAAGCCTCGGGGCGTTCGGAGGGCTCGACCGAGAACATGCGCAGGACGAACTCGCGCCGCGCCTCTCCCGCCTCGGCCAGCACCGGGAGCGCGCCGAGCCTCTCGCGCAGCTGCTCCGGTGCGGGCGGCGGGTCCTCGCCGGTCAGGGCGAAGTACGCGATCGCGCCGAAGGCGTACCGGTCCGTCGCGGGCGAGTACTCGCCGTTGAAGATCTCCGGGGCCGCGTACCCGGGGGTGAACCAGGGGCGCGCGGTCATGTGCCGGGCGGCGATCCGGCTCAGCCCGAAGTCCACCAGGGTGGCCTGACCCTCGACGCTGATCATGATGTTGCCGGGCGAGAGGTCGCCGTGCACCACCACGCGCTTCGACGGGGTGGCGCGACCCGAGTGGAGGACGTCCAGCACCTGGGCGATCTGCTCCAGGCACCGCAGTACCTCGCGCCGACCGCGGGGCCCCTCCACCACGTTCTCCGCCCGCCAGTCGCGCAGGTCCAGTCCCTCGACGTAGTTCATGACCAGGTAGAGGGCGCGCTCGTCGCCGTTCCCGGCCGCCCCGTCGGCGGGGTGCTCGGGGGCGCCCTCGAAGTGCTCCCGGACCCCCACGACCCCGAGCCGGTTGATGAAGCGGAGGAGTTCGGCCTGCTCGCCCCACTTGGCGCTGAGTTCGGCGAACTGCTCGTCGTTGGAGGTGACGTCGGAGTTGAGGACCTTCACCACGACGGGTTCGGTCTGCCCGGCCAGGCTCACCTCCGCCAGGTAGAGCGTGGCCTCGCCACCGCGTCCCACGAGACGGACCAGACGGTACTTGTCCGGCTGCGCGTCCGGACCGACGTAGAGATTCAGGCTCACGGCTCTGACACTCTTTCCACACAGGGGGATCAGGGGTTCAGGGTGCCGTCGGCACAGGCAACACAGTAGCCTCAACGGCTGTACCCCCATGCCCCGTACCGCCCCGAGACCGGGGCCGACGGCCGTTGGGGCGACCGTCGAACACAGTCCGAAGGTGAGGGAGCCGGTGGCGGAGGACAGGGTCCTGAGCGGGCGGTACCGGCTCCTCTCCCTCCTGGGCGAGGGCGGGATGGGCGAGGTATGGCGGGCCGTCGACGAACTGCTGGACCGCCCGGTCGCGGTCAAGCTGATCCGGCCCGGGAGGGCGGACTCGTCCGAGGCCGTGGCGCGGTTCCGCCGCGAGGCCCGGCTCACCGCGCGTCTGGCGGGCCACCCCAACGTGGTCATCCTGTACGACTTCGGACAGGACGCCGACACGGGCTCGGTGTTCGCGGTGATGGAACTGGTCACCGGGCGATCCCTGACCGCCGTGCTCCGGGAGGGCGGGCCCGCGCCACTGGGGCGCGCCGTCGACCTGGTCTCCCAGGCGGCGTCCGGGCTGGGCGCGGCGCACGCCGCCGGGATCGTGCACCGCGACGTCAAGCCCGGCAACCTGATGGTGGTCGAGCGGGGCACCGGGAACGGCACCCTGAAGGTGCTGGACTTCGGGATCGCGGCGTTCACCGAGGCGACCCGCAGCGACCGCATCACCCGGACCGGCCAGGTCGTGGGGACACCCCTCTACATGTCGCCGGAGCAGGTGCGCGTCGACCGGCCGAGCGACCTGTACTCGCTGGGAGCCATCCTGTTCCAGCTGCTGACGGGGCGCCCGCCGTTCCACGACCCCAACCCGCTGACGGTGCTGCGGATGCACCTCACCGATCCTCCGCGCTCGGTGGCGACGCTGCGCCCGGAGGTCCCCGTGGGACTGTCCCAGCTGGTCACGGCGATGTTGGCGAAGCGTCCCGAGGAGCGGCCCGCGAACGCGGAGGAGGTCGGGGAACGGTTGTCGGCCTTCCTTCCGCCGCCGCGCCGGTCCGCACCCACCCCTGCGACGCCGACTCTCGTGTACACGGAGGCCGCGGTGCCGCCCGGGCCGGACCTCTCCCCCGCCCGCCTGCGCGAGCTGGTGGAGGCCGCCCGCGCGCGGGCGGAGGCGGGCGAGTTCGGAACGGCCGCCGAGGACCTGCGCGGTCTGCTGCCCGCTCTGGGCGCCGTACTCGGCCCCGACCACCCCGACACCCTGCGTGCCCGGCGCCGGGAGGCCTACGCGACGGGCAAGGGCGGGGACCACGCGCGCGCGGTGCGCGGGTTCCGAGCTCTCCTCCCCGACCTGCTCCGGACGTACGGGGCCCGCCACCCCGAGACCCTCGCGGCCCGCTACTACCTGGCCACCAACGCGGGCCGCGCCGGTGACCACGCCCTGGCCGCCCGGACCCACGCCGGTCTGGTCCCGGACCTGGTGTCGGCGCACGGAGCGGACGCGGAGCGGGTGCAGACCACACGGTTGCACCTCGCCTTCGAGCTCGGTGAGTCCGGGGATCCGGAGGGCGCGGTGCGGGAGCTGTCCGCGCTGGTCCCGGACCTGGCCCGAACGCGCGGTGAGGACGACTCCCTGACCCTGCGCGCCCGCCACTACCAGGCCGCCTACCTGGGGCACTCCGGCCGCGCGGCGGAGGCTGTCCGCCGCTACGAGGCCCTGGTGGTCCACCACGCCCGACTGCACGGCGAGGAGTCCTCCCGGACCCGGGCCGTCCGCTCCCACCTGGACCGATGGCGGGAGCGCGTCCGCGCCTGACCCGCGCGCGCCAGGAGCCGTGACGCGGGTGTGACGGCCACGGGGATCGAAACGGGTCTGGATGTCCGTGGCTGCCGCTAGTGTTCTGGCCATGTCGAACAAGGACCTGCACGAGATCATGGACAGCGGTTGGGCGAAGGCGCTGGAGCCCGTCGCCCCGCAGATCGCCGCTATGGGCGACTTCCTCCGCCAGGAGGTCGCCGGGGGCCGCACCTACCTGCCCGCCGGGGACCACGTCCTACGTGCGTTCCAACAGCCCTTCGACGACGTGCGCGTGCTGATCGTGGGGCAGGACCCCTACCCCACCCCCGGGAACGCCGTCGGGCTGAGCTTCTCGGTGGCGCCGGAGGTCCGTCTTCCCGCGAGCCTGCGCAACATCTACAAGGAGATGGGCGAGGACCTGGGCACTCCGATGCCCTCCAACGGTGACCTCACGCCGTGGACGGAGCAGGGCGTCCTGCTGCTCAACAGGGTCCTGACGGTGGCCCCGGGCAACGCCGGATCGCATCGGGGCAAGGGCTGGGAGGCCGTCACCGAGCAGGCCATCCGCGCCCTGGCCGAGCGCGGCAAGCCGCTCGTGTCGATCCTGTGGGGCCGCGACGCCCGCAACCTCCGACCGATGATGCCGGGCGTCCCGTGCGTGGAGTCCGCGCACCCGAGCCCGCTCTCGGCCCGCAACGGCTTCTTCGGTTCCAGGCCGTTCAGCAGGACCAACGAGCTGCTCCGGGAACAGGGCGCCGATCCGGTGAACTGGCAGCTGCCCTAGGGCGTCTCACCGCCCGTGAGCGTCCGCTCCCCCGCGGACGCCCGGGCAACGCACAACCCCATACTCGCGAAACCCTTCTGACGTGCGGACTCGACGCCACCCCCGGTGTCGGGTCCGATCGCGTTCCCGCCCAGACACCCCCGGACGTGGAAGAGGCACCCGACCGATGGCCAGACGGCTCACCTACAGTGACGCGCTCAAGATCCTCGGCAGTGGCGACTCGGAGGCCCTGGACCTCGCGGAGAAGGTGGCCGACGGCGGCCTGGGCCTGGTGGGTGTCCCCGACCTGTTCGGGATGCGCGGCGCCCTGGTGAGCAAGGGCCGCCAGCTGCTGGAGGGCCTGGGCGGCAGGCTCCGGAACGAGAGCCGCCTGTCCCGGTCCGAGAAGATCCAGGCCGCCCACCAGATCCTGGTGGTCACGTCCGTCTTCGAGGCCGCCGACGAGGTGTTCACACGGGTCGGGATGCCCTTCGGGCTGGACGATCTGGAGATCACCTCGGACGAACAGTTCGCGTTGTTGGGGGCACGGCTGCTGGAACTCCCCGGTCCACGGCCGTCGTTCCCGATCACGCACTCGGGCCACCGGAGAGCGCGCGGCACGGTGACAGTCGAGTTCGCTCAGGGCGCGGCCGCCTGCGTCGCTGACTTCGCCTGCGGCCTCGCGGTGGCCGAACGGCACGGGATCACCGAGGACCACCTCCTGGTGAGGAAGTTCAAGACCACCATGGCCCAGGTGGTACCCGGACGCCTGGACGAGAACATCCGACGGTTGGGCGCGGAGGTCCCCGAGTTCGGCATGTGGCTGCACACGAGCGAGCACGAACGGACCCGGCAGGAGATCGGCACCGGCCTGTCCGACCTGCACGAACAACTGGCCCGCATCAGCTCCTCGCGTCCGGTCACCCGGAGGAGGCAGGAGCTCACCGCCTCCTACCAGGCGGTGCTCAACCGGCCGGTCCTGCGCTCCGACGACGCCCCGGCCGGGCTCGTGCTCCCCTCGCTCCGCACGGCCTACATCCCACCGCGCGGACGGGTCACCATGGCACGCGAGACCCACAACGCGGCCAGTGACGAATGGTGGCGGGAGTTTCCCGTCCAGGACGACCTCCAGACGATCGTCGCCTCCCTGATCACGCACCCCAGGGCCACCGAGTACCCCACGGTGATCCTCGGCCACCCCGGCGCCGGCAAGTCCAAGTTCACCGAGATGCTCGCCGCCCAGCTGCCGCCGGAGGACTTCCTCCCCATCCGCGTGGAGCTGCGCGCCGTCAGCCCCAACGCGCCCCTGCACGTCCAGATCGAGGAGGGGCTGCGGGCCGACCTGCACACCAGCGTGTCCTGGCGGGAACTGGCCGACGACGCCGACGGCGCGCTGCCGGTCGTCATCCTGGACGGCTTCGACGAACTCCTCCAGGCGACGGGAGTGGACCGCTCCGACTACCTGGAACGGGTCCAGGAGTTCCAGCAGCGCCAGGAGGCGCTGGGGCAGCCGGTGGTCGTGATCGTGACCAGCCGGACCCTGGTGGCGGACCGGACCCGGTTCCCCCCGCTGACCACGGTCATCCGTCTGGAGGCCTTCGACGACACCCAGATCGAGCAGATGCTCGGCGTGTGGACCCGCGCCAACACGCGCGTTTTCGGGTCCACGAAGCTGAGGCCGCTCACCCCGGAGGCGGTGCTCCGCTACCGCGACCTGGCCGAGCAGCCCCTGCTCCTGATCATGCTGCTCATCTACGACGCCCACGGCAACGCCCTGCTCAACGCCTCGGACAGCCTCTCCCACGGTGAGCTGTACGAGCGGCTGCTCACCATGTTCGCCCGGCGCGAGGTCGACAAGCACCGGCCCCACCTGGGCGGGCGTGACCTCGACCGGGCGATCGAGGACGAGCTGCGGCGGCTGGAGGTGGCCGCGATGGCGATGTTCGCCCGGGGGCGCCAGAGCGTGCGCGCGGAGGAGCTGGACGCGGACCTGGCCGTCCTCATGCCCGAGGCGGCGGAGAATCCCGGCGACGCCGACCTGCACGGCCAGATCGCCCCCGCCCACCAGGTGCTGGGACGGTTCTTCTTCGTCCACGAGGCGCGGTCCAGGACCACGGACGGCACCAGCAGCGCCTTCGAGTTCCTGCACGCCACCTTCGGCGAGTACCTGGTGGCCCGCATGGTGGTCGCGGCCCTGACGGAACTGGTCGAGGACCGCGCCCGGGTGTCCCGCCGCCGGAGCCGGGCCCTGCAGCTGGACGACGGCGAGCTGTACGCCCTGGCCTCCTTCGCGGCGTACGCGGGTCGCGACCGGGTGGTGACCTTCCTGGACGAGCTGCTGGCCCGGCGGCTGGAGGAGGAACCCGACCTGCGGGAGGAGTTCCGGGACCTGGTCCTGGAGCTCTTCCGGGAGGCGCCCTTCCCCGCGGCCAACCGCTCGTTCTCCGGGTACGAACCCCTGCGGATACCCGTCACTTCGCGGGAGGCCCGCTACACCGCGAACCTGATCACCCTCCTGATCCTGGTCAGCGAGGAGCCGGTGCCCCTGGAGAGCCTCTATCCGGACACGGACGACCCCTGGCACGCCTGGCGGCGGACGGTCTCCCTCTGGCGCGCCCTGTCCGCCACCCAGTGGTTCGGGATCATCGACTTCATGCGGATGCGCCACCTGGGGTACTGGAGGGGTGAACAGCCCTTCAGCGCGCTCAGCCGCGACCGCGGTGAACCCGTGAACGTCGGTGAGTGCGTCGGCTTCGAGCTCCGCGCTGACTCCCCGGGCGACCCCGCGACCCTCAACCCCTACGAGGTGGAGGTGCCGTACTCGACGGTGGTCTCCCGACTGCTCCGGTCCACGGCAATGCGCGCCAACGGGACGGCCTCTCGCATGGCCCTGCTGCTGACTCCGTACCTGCGCTACGTCTCCGACGACCTGGGCACCTGGTACACCAGCGGAGACCACAAGTCCTGGGTCGAGACCCACGAGGTCCTGCGGCTGCGCCTGGAACCGATCGACCAGATCCCGGAGGCCATGGTCACCGACCGCCTGAACAGCTACTCCCGTCTCATCTTCCGCGGCGCACCGGACCAGGTGGTGCTCACCGTTCTGAGGCAGGCCGTGGAGGACCTGCGGTCCTGGCCGGACCGGCTGGGCGCGGACCCCCATCTCGCGCTGTCCCGAATGGTGCAGGAGGCACTCCGCGCGATGCGTCGGAGCGAGACCACTCCCCCGGAGGTGTGGGACTCCTTCCAACGGCTCAGGCGGGAACTGCTGTTGCTGCTCGGCAGCCAGGCGGACGGACCCGTGCTCGGACAGGGCGCCACGGCCTCCGTACCCGTCGCGCAGGCCGCCACGGGCGAGACCCACCCGACCGTGCCCGGGGGCTCGGCCGGCCCCTGAACCGGACACGGACCGGGGTCCCCGGAGCCTCGGCCCGGTGGCCGGAGTCCCGGGGTGGCGCGGAGTCGTCCACAGGTGGGCTGAACCCCTTCCGCGCCCCTCCCATCACACGTAGCGTGATGTCCGAGTCACGCTTCCTCCCCCAGCGGACATGGAGAGGCCACCCCCTCGATGGCTAAGCCGGTCACCTACGCCAGCGCCCTGAAAGAGCTCAGCGGGAACGACAGCACCTTGTGGAACCTCGCGGAGAAGATGACCGAGGAGGGACTGGACGCGGTCGGGGTACCCGGCCTGTTCGGGCTGCGGTCGTTCGTGGTCGGCCAGGGTCACAGGGCCCTGGCCGACCTGGGCGCCAAACTCCGGGGCACCGACAGGTACTCCCGGACGCAGCGGATCGAGGCGGCTCACCGGATCCTGCTGATCGTCTCCTTCTTCGAACCCCTGGACGCGTGCCTGGCCGACGCCGGACTGCGCCTGCGCGCCACCGAGCTGGAGGTGAGCCCGGAGGAACAGGCCCTGATCCTGGAGCGCGCCCTGAGGTCGGAGGAGGTCCACGCCCCGGCTGAGGACTTCCTGTGGGGGCGGGAGGATCTCTTCGAACGGGCGGAGCGGGTCTTCGCGAACAGCGCGCTCGGACTGCACCAGTTGACCAGGGGACTGGAGGCCACCGAACGGGCCGGAGTCGACACCGGGCGGGGCGGCAGGTTGGAGGCGGCGCTGTGCGAGAGCCTTCCGCGGCGGGCGCTCGCGGCCTATCGGGCCCACTACCTGAAGCTGTGCGCCGAGGCCCCCGAGTTCGGCATGTGGGCGAACCTGCGTGAGCACCAGAGGACGCGGCACGAGGTCAGGCAGGTGGGCGACGCCTTCGCCGAGCTGCACGAGCGGCTGTCCCGGATTTCCTCGGGCAGGTCGGTGGGCGATCTGCGGATCCGCCTCTCCCGCAAGTACCAGGCACTGCTGCGCAGGCCGGTACTCCCCGTGGACGACGTGCTCCCGGAGGACCTGCCCTCCGGGATGGTCATCCCCGCCCTGAGCGACTGCTACGTGCCGCCGAGCGCACGGGTGGCCCGGGTGGCCCAGGGCGACACCCCCTCGGTCAGGGAATGGTGGAAGACACGCGAGCTCCTCCCGGATCTGCAACAGTTCCTGGCCGTCCGCCTCACACACCCGGACACGACGCGGTACCCGACCGTGCTGCTGGGCGAACCTGGCGCGGGCAAGTCCAAGCTCACCGAGGTGTTGGCCGCGCGGCTGCCGGAGGAGGACTTCCTGGCGATCCGTGTGGAGCTGCGCTCGGTCAGCGCGGACGCGGCCGTCCACACCCAGATCGAGGAGGGGCTCGAACTCGACCTCCTCCAACGGGTCAGCTGGACGAAGCTGCTGGCCGAGGCCCAGGGAGCCCTGCCAGTGGTCATCCTGGACGGGTTCGACGAACTCCTCCAGGCCGCCGGTGTGGAGCGGCACAACTACCTGGAACAGATCCGGGACTTCCAGACCCACCAGGAGGTCATGGGACAGCCCGTGGCGGTGATCGTCACCAGCCGCACGCTCAGTGCCAGCCGGGTCCGGTTTCCCGAACGCAGCACGGTGATCCGGCTCGAACCGTTCGGCCGGGAGCGGATCGGACGGGTACTGGAGGCCTGGAACCGGGCGAACCGGGAACGGTTCCGCTCCCCCGGGCTGCGCCCGTTGGACCTGGACCGCCTGATGCACTATCCGGAGCTGAGCCAGCAGCCCCTGCTGCTGTTGCTACTGCTGGTCTACGACGCGCAGGACAACGACCTGCGGCGGTCACCGAGGTCGATGTCCCTCGGGCAGCTGTACGAACGGTTGTTGACCACCTTCGTCCGGCGCCAGGTGCGCAAACACCGTGACGCGCTCAGTGAGAGGGACCTGAGGCGGGAGGTCCAGGGCGAGCTGCGCCGTCTGGAGGCCACGGCGCTGGCGATGTTCACCCGCCAGAGGCAGACGGTGGGCTCCGAGGAGGTGGGCGACGACCTCAGGACGCTCAGGCTGGACGGCCCCCAACAGGAGTCCCACTCCGGCTTCCCCGTCCGGGCCGCCGACCTGTTGCTGGGCCGCTTCTTCTTCGTGCACGTGTCCCAGGCCAGAGTCAGCGGGCGGGACCAGACCCCGCTCAGCGCGTACGAGTTCCTGCACGGCACGTTCGGGGAGTACCTGGTGGCCCGTCTGGTCTCCAGGACTCTCAGAACCCTGGTCGACCACCACGCGCGCAATCGGGAGGACGATCCCTGGAGCGAGCCGCCCGGTGACGGCCTCCTGTACGCGACGTCGTCCTTCGCCTGCTACGCGGACCGGGAACGGACCACCGACTTCCTCAGGGAGCTGATCACGGAGGACGTCTCCGGGAGCGAGGAACGCCGCGCACACTACGGTGAGCTGCTCGTCGAACTCTTCCGACGGGCTCCCTACCCGTCCGCTGATCACCTGCACTCCGCCTACCAGCCCCGACGCCTACCGCTGACCGTCAGGCAGGCGTACTACACGGTGAACCTGCTGTCCCTGCTCCTGCTCGCGCGGGAGGGGCCGGTGGACGTCCGTGAGCTCTTCCCCGACCACGACGGGGAGGCTCCCGCCCTGCACCAGTGGCGTTCGGCGGCGGCTCTGTGGCGTGCCCTGCCCTCGGCCGACTGGTTCACCGTCCTGGACACGTTGAGGATGCGGCACCACCGGGACGGGCGCTCCTGCGTGGAGTTGGAGAGCGGATCCCCCGTGGACGTCGGTGAGAGCATCAGGTTCGACCTGCCGGAACTCACCCGCTCCACGCGGGGCCACACCCCGGCGATCGACCACCACTCGCACCTGGTGTCACACACTGGTCCCGCCGGTCAGCTGCTGCGTTCCATCGCGCTGCGCATCAACGGCACCGCCGCCAGACTGACCATCGACCTCTTCCCCTTCATCGAACAGCACGTATCCCACCTGGGGGCGTGGACGGGCGACACGCGCTCCGACGACCTGTGGTCACTCGCCCACGAGCTCCTCCTGCTGCGGCTGTCCCCGGTCACGGAGCTGCCCCAGCGCAGACTGGACGCCTACCGAAGGGTTCTGACGGATCCCTCGATGAGCGCGTCCACACTGTCGGCCCTCAGGCAGGCGGTCGAGGACCTCAGGAGTCCGCTGGCGGGCGAGGACTACCGGCTCGGTCTGCGAGACGAGCTGGCGGTCGGCCTGTGGAGGACGATCGACCTCGGGCGCGTCCACCCCCGCGACGGTGAGACCCGAGCAGTCCTCGACCAACTCGCCCCGGACCTGCCGCCGTCGCTCGTCGAGCAGCTGCGGCGTGTGCTCGGGACTCTTGACGGCGGGTCCGGGCCGTCCGACGAGACCTTCGGTCCGGACGCCCACCTCCAGGGCTCGGAGAACAGCGTCATGGACGTCAAACCGCTGCTCGACGGGGCGTACTCGGAGCGGGGGAACCCGCCCCCTAGACCGCCAGGGCCCGCCTGACCAGGGACGGAAGGACGTCACCGATGGGGTCGTGCAGGACCGCGCTGGCGTAGTCGTCGTACGGGGTGGGTTCGGCGTTGACCACCACCAGCGCGGCCCGCCCCATCATGGCGACGTCACACAGCCCGGCCACCGGGTGGACCGTGAGCGAGGTACCGATCGCCACGAACACCTCGCACTCGCGGGCCGCCTGGGCGGCGCGTTCGATGACCTCGGGGTCCAGGCGCTGGCCGAAGGAGATGGTGTCCGTCTTCTGGATGCCGCCGCACACCGGACACCGGGGGTCGGACTCCTCGTCCAGGCGGCCGAGCACCTCCGGACTGGGGGTGCGCAGCCCGCAGGTCATGCACATGACCCGGAGCATCGTCCCGTGGACCTCGATGACCTCGTCCTCCGGCACTCCGGCGCGCTGGTGCAGGCCGTCGATGTTCTGGGTGACCAGCGCGTGGAGGCGACCGGCGGCGGCCAGGTCGGCCAGGGCGAGGTGGGCCGCGTTGGGTTCGGCCTTCCACACCTGGTGGGAGCGGCGGGCCAACCAGGTACGACGGCGTACGTCCACGTCGCCCATGTAGCTGTCGATGTCCGACATCGCCTCGGCGTCCGGATCGGTGGTCCACAGCCCCTGGGGACCGCGGAAGTCCGGGATGCCGGAGTCGGTGGACACTCCGGCGCCGGTCAGGACGGTGATGCGTCGCGCGGAGGCGAGCAGGTCCGCCGCGTGTTCGAACCCCTCGGGGTCAGCGAACGGCGTGGTGTCGTCGGTCATCGAGGCCATACCCCATTCTTACAACGTCTTTGCACGGCTTTCCCCGGTCTTGGCCCAGCACGGCGCTTTCCGGACTGATCCTGCCCTTAACCTCGGGGAACGTGTGGGGCGGGTGCCACCAGGCCCCGACCGATGCACACGAGAAGGGCAAAGGGTGCAAAAATACGACACAATCATGAAGCAGCCCTCCTACATCCTCGTGGTCAACGGGACCAAGGTCGAGCGCCCGGTGTTCGTGCTCGGCGCGCCCCACTCCGGGGTTCCGGTGATCGCCCGCGCCCTGGCCCGCGCGCCCGGCTTCCATCTGGGTGCCGGCTCCCCGGGCGTGCTCAACGCCGTCTACGCCGTGGCCAGACGCCCCTCCCTGGCTCAGGAGAAGGTGTCGGGCACCGCGACCCTGCTGCGCGAGGCCTACGCCGAGATCTGGCATCTCACCCCCCTGACCTGCCCCAGGTGCCCCGGGCCCGGCGCCCGGGTGCCCGCCAACGCCTCCGCCGAACCCTGCGAGCACAGCGCCGCGGCGCGCCGTTACGGCGACGCCAGCCCGGACCTCCTGTACTCAGCCAGCGCCCTGCACACCGCGTTCCCCGACGCGCGCTTCGTCCAGATCATCCGCGACGGCCGCGACGTGGTGGCGGACATGATGGAGGACGAGCGGTCGCTGGCCTGGCTCAAGCCCAGCTTCATGAAGCTGGACCACGAGTTCCCCAACCACTTCTTCGGCCTGGAGGAGGAGTCGGACCTGGGCGACTTCACCGACGGGTCGGTGGCGACCAAGTGCGCGATGCGCTGGCGGGGCGCGGTGCGCATGTCCGCGCGGCTGCGCAAGGAGATCGGCCCCGAGCAGCTGATGACCCTGCGCTACGAGGACGTGCACGGTCAGGAGGTCGAGACCGCCGAACGCCTCCTGGAGTTCACCGGCGCCCGGGTCTCGGCCAGCGAACTGCTGACCGACCACTCCTGGGGCGTGGGCGCGTGGCGGGAGAGGTTGACCCGCAGGGACCACGGTGACGTGCACGAGGTGGCCCGCCACGAACTCTCCCGGCTGGGGTACCTCTAGACCGTCTCGCCGGGGACCCCGTGGGCGGTGAGCAGGGTGTCGGCGGCCGCGCGGGCCGTCAGGGCGGCGTCGGGGTCCCCCGTGACGTTGCGCGCGACGACGGCTCCCTCGTGCAGCATCGCCAGGACGCCGCCCAGCTCTTCGGGAGCGGTCGCCCCGCACTCCCGGGCGAGGTCGGTGTACAGGTCGCGCAGCCACCTCTTCTGCTCCTCGGCCACGGCTCGACCGGGGTGCTCGGGGTCGGACAGTTCGGCGTAGGCGTTGACCATGGCGCAGCCGCGCTGGTTCTCCTGCCGCATCCACGCGTCCAGGGCCTCGAAGGTCGTCCCGATCCGGGCACGGGGTGAGGCGTCCGGGTCCTGGTGGGTGTCGAGGAAGTCGCGCCAGCGGGTGTCCCGGGCGCGCAGGTAGGCGACGACCAGCCGCTGTTTGGAGCCGAACCGGTCGTAGATGGTCTTCTTGGTGACCCCGGCTCGCTCCGCGACCAACTCCATGCCCACGGTGTTGATCCCCTGGGTGTAGAAGAGCTCGGTGGCCACGTCCAGTACGCGGCGCGCGGCGGGGGTGAGCCGGGGTGCCTCGGTGATGCCGGTCATCGTTTCCTCCCGGGGTCGGTGACTACATTGTGAGTATACCGACCGGTGTGTTTATCTCGCGCCATGGACGTCATCACTTCGCGCACACGGACTCGCCCGACCACCACCACCCGTTCCCTCCTCCCGTTCCTGTTGGCCGCGGGACTGGTGGTGATGTGGAGTTCGGGGTTCGTCGGCGCCGAGCTGGGCACCCGGCAGGCCCCGGCCACCACCCTGCTGGCCTGGAGGTTCCTCATCGTCGGCGGGCTGCTGGTGGCCTGGTGCCTGTGGCGGGGGACCCGGATGAGCGGCCGCGACTTGGCCCTGCACGCGGTGCTCGGGGCGCTGGCCCAGGCCGGGTACCTGTACGGGGTGGTGGCGGCCGCCGAGGCGGGGGTGGCCGCCGGGACCAGCGCGCTGGTCGCCGCTCTCCAGCCGATGGTCGCCACCGCGCTCGCCGTTCCCCTGCTCGGGGAGCGGGTGCGAGGACGCCAGGTCCTGGGGCTTCTGGTGGGCCTGGCGGGTGTGGGGATGGTGGTCGGCGCGGACCTGCTCCGGACCGGATCCGCCCCCTGGTGGGCGTACGCGCTCCCGTTCGGCGCCATGCTCTCGTTGGTGGCCGCCACCCTGGTGGAGCGGCGGGCACGTCCCGGAGGGAGCCTGGTGGAGGCCCTGGCCGTGCAGTGCGCGGTGAGCGCGGTCCTGTTCACCGGTCTGGCCGCCGCGACGGGGACCCTGGCCCCACCGGCCGCGCCGGGGTTCTGGGCCGCGGTGGCGTGGGTGGTCCTGCTGTCCACGCTGGGCGGCTACGGGCTGTACTGGGTCAACCTGGCCCGGACCAGCGTGGCGCGGGTCTCGGCGCTGCTCTACCTGACACCGCCCACCACGCTGGTGTGGACCTGGCTGATGTTCGGGGACCCGGTGGGCGCGGGCGCACTGGCCGGGATGGGCGTGTGCGTGGTCGCGGTGCTCCTGGTGCGGTCCCCGGAACGGTGACCGAGCGGGCGCGCCCCCGACCGTCGGGGTCGGGGCGCGGCCCGGCGCGGCTCAGGCCCGCGCCTCCTCGGGTTCCTCGGGCTCGTCGGTTCCGGGATCGTCCACGAACGGGTCGTCGACCTCCTCCACGAGACCGCGGGGCCTCTCCGCGTCCAGCTCGGCGTCGTCACGCGCGTCCGGGATCACGGCCACGCACTCCAGTTCGACCTGGGCCCCCTCCTTCAGGAGTTCGGTGACTCCCAGGACGGCCATCGGCGGGTAGTAGCGGCCCATGTGGCGCCGGTAGACCGAGCCGAGCGTCTTGAGGTTGACCCGGTAGACACCGACAGAGGTGGTGTAGACGCGCATGCTCACCACGTGGGCGGGTTCGGCCCCCGCCGTCCGCAGCGCCTCCACCAGGTTGGCGAGCGCGTGGTCGAACTGCTGGACCAGCGAGTCGCCGGCCAGTGCCCCGTCGGAGCGCAGGGAGGCCTCTCCGCCCACGTACACGGTGCGGCCCGGGGTCACCACGAGGGCGTGTGCGTAGCCCACGGGGTCGGGAAGGGAGAGCGGGTTGATGATCTCGTGCGGTGTCTGGTCCATCGGCGGACCCTCCGTCTCGCTCGGCGCGCACCCGGGACTCCCCCGGTGAGAGCGTCGTCCGACATGCGGCTACCATGACCGCATGATCTCTTCCGTGCTGTCCGTCCTGGCCCTGACCGCTGTGGTCGGGCTCTTCCTCGCGATCTTCGTCGGCGGTGGCGTGTACGTCGCCCGTGTGCGCCGCGACGGCATCGACGCCACCCTGGCCGGTGCCCGCAGGCTCCGCGAGCTCCGCTAGGCACCGCGAGCCGCGCCGCCCCCGGTCAGCGGTCGGCCGCGCGGCTCACTCCCCGTCGAAGGTGTCCGGGTCGGGTCCGAACCGGTGGCCCTCGTCGAGGCCGTTGATCCGGGCCATGTCCTCCTCCGAGAGCTCGAAGTCGAAGATCTCGAAGTTGGCGCGGATGCGCTCGGGCGTCACCGACTTCGGGATGACCACGTTGCCCAGCTGGACGTGCCACCGCAGCAGCACCTGCGCGGGCGTACGTTCGATCTCCTCGGCGATCTCGGTGATCAGCGGGTGGCGGAGGAGTTCGCCCTGCCCCAGCGGGCTCCAGGCCTCCGTGGCGATGTTGTGGTCGGAGTCGAAGGCCCGCGTCTTCTCCTGCGAGAGCAGCGGGTGCAGTTCGATCTGGTTGACCATGGGAGCGATCCCGCCCTCCTTCATGACCCGCTCCAGGTGCGGGCGTTTGAAGTTGCAGACGCCGATCGCACGGGCCCGGCCCTCCGCGTACAGGCGCTCCAACGCCTTCCAGGTGGGCACGTAGAGGTCGCGTTCGGGCAGTGGCCAGTGGATGAGGTAGAGGTCCACCACGTCCAGGCCGAGCCGCTCCAGGCTGGCGTCGAAGGCGCGCAGTGCGGCGTCGTAGCCCTGGTCGGCGTTGGCGAGCTTGGTGGTGACGAACACGTCCTCCCGCTGGAGCCCCGAACTGCGCAGCGCCTCGCCCACCCCCTCCTCGTTGCCGTACGCGGCGGCGGTGTCGATACTGCGGTAACCCGCCGCGAGGGCGTGTGAGACCGCCTCGCCCACGGCGTCGTCGGGCACCTGCCACACGCCGAAACCCAGCTGCGGCATTTGCAGCCCGTTGTTCAGCGCGATGCCGGGAACCGTCATCGTCCTCATCCCCCGTCTTCCCCGTCCGGCTCTGCCGTTCCACTGGCCGACCGGTGTGCCCGGCGCGCCCGGCACGCCGGCGCTCGGTGTTGGACACGTGCTCTCTCCCGGGCCTGTGTGCGCATACTGCCATGTCAGCAGAGGTCGGCCTCTGAGGCTGCGCCGCACATGTGCACGGTTTTTACCCGGATGGCCGGTCTCGGCCGGGTGCGGGAGGGGGCGATAGGCTGCCCGCCCCGTGTGGGCGCGACGGCGCTCCCGAGGGAGACGCCGGGGACCGACGGCGTGGGACGGAGGAGGCGCATGGGGCGTACGGAGCGCATGCGGGTCAGCGCGGAGCTGGAGCGCGACCGGGCCGGACTGGTGGAGCGGATCGTCTCCGAGGTCTACGCGGAGGTGCCCGCCTACCGGGCGCTGCACGGCTCCCAGCTCGGGGAGGTCCGGGCGATCACCGGCTGGCTGGTCACCCGGTCCCTGGAGCTGTGGGTGCGCGGGGAACGCCGCCTGCCCCCGGAGGACGTGGAGCGGCTCCGTGGGATCGGCCGGGCACGGGCCGCCGACGGACGTTCGATCGGCGCCGTGGTCCGGGCGCACCGGGTCGGTTCGGCCGCCGCCGTGCGGTTGCTGCGCGCTCAGGCGGGCGACAGGCTCGACGCCGCCGACGTGTTCGCTCTGAGCGAACTGTGGTTGGCCTCCCTCGACCAGATCTCCGAGAGCCTGGAGACCGGCCACGCCGAGGCCGCCGAACGGCTGGACGCGGACCGTGAACGCGCCCGGCGCGCGCTCCTCGACGACCTGCTGATCGGCCGCCAGGCCTCCCAGGGCGCCATCCGGGACCGGGCCCGCACCCTGGGCATCGCACCGCCCGACCCGGCGGTGCTGGTGGTCACCGAACCCGTGCGCGCGGACGACGTCACGGTGGCCGTGGGTCTGGAACTGGTGGCGGAGGCGTCCCCTGACGGAGCGGACCCCCTGGTGACCACCCGGTCGGGACGGGTGGTCGTCCTGGCCGCTCCCGAGGACGCCGGACGACTCACGGAGGCGCTCGTGGCACGGGGGTGGCGGGGCTGTGCCCTGGAACCGCGCGGGCTGGCCGACCTGTCCGCCGCGTACCGGCTGGCGGACGGGGCCGTGGAGACCGCTCCTCCGCACGCCTTCGGCGCGGACGGCCTGCTGCGGGACTCCGACGCGTACGTGCTCGCGCTGCTCAACGGGGGCGGGGTCGCGCCGACGACCGTGCGCCGGGTGGTCCTGGGACCGCTGCTGACCCACGACAACCGGCACCTGCTGGACACGCTGCGCGCCTACTTCCGTACCGGCGCGGCGACCACGGCGGCGGAGTCGCTGCACGTCCACGCCCAGACCCTGCGGTACCGGCTGCGACGGGTCCGGGAACTCACCGGCCACGACCCGCACCGCCCCTGGCCGAGGTTCGTCCTGGAGACGGCCTGCGCCGTGTCGCCCTAAATCGACCCCCGCGACACCGCCGTCCCCAGGTGGGTAGGAACCGGGCGAACCGCACCCCCAAGGAGAGACCGGCGATGACCCTCACACCCCCCGCCCTGCACGGACCCGAGTTCGAGGCGGACCCCCACTCGGCCTACCGGTGGCTGCGCGAGCACGATCCCGTCCACCGCGTCGACCTCCCCGGCGGCGCTTGGGCGTGGCTGGTGACCCGGTACGGCGACGCCCGTTCGGTGCTGGCCGACCCCGCCATGCTCAAGGACCCCCGGCGCGCCGACGGGACCTGGTACCGCGCCGGTCTGGGGTTGCCCTTCGACCACCGGCCCAGCCTGGTGCGCAGCATGGTCAACGTGGACGCGCCCGACCACTCCCGGCTTCGGAGGGTGACCGGCGCGGCGTTCAGCCCGCGCCGGGTCCGGGCACTGGAGGAGAGCGCCGAACGGATCGCCGGGGAGCTCGTGGCCGCGTTGGGGAAGGAGGCCGCACCGGACCTGGTGCGTGACCTGGCCTACCCGCTGCCCATCGCGATCATCTGCGACATCCTCGGGGTGCCGGAGGCGGACCGGCCCGAGTTCCACCGCCAGGCGGCGGTGATCGACTCCTCCTCCCCGGACGAGTACGAGGCGATCGGCGCGGCCACGGACTGGTTCGACGCCTACCTGGGCGGGCTGGTGGAGGCCCGGCTGCGCGCGCCCTCCGACGACCTCCTGGGCGACCTGGTGGAGGCCCACCGCGCCGGCGAGCTCACCCGCGACGAGGTGACCTCGACGGCGTTCCTGCTGCTGGTGGCGGGGCACGAGACGACGGTCGCACTGATCGGCAACATGCTGCTGATCCTCCTGCGCGACCCCGGGGAACTGGCGCGGCTGCGCGAGGACCCCGAGCTGGTGGGACCGGCGATCGAGGAGTCGCTGCGACTGGAGAGCCCCCTCCAGAACGCGACCTGGCGCTTCCCCGCTGAGCCCACGACGGTGGGCGGGGTCCGCTTGGAGGCGGGGGAACCGGTCCTGGTGTCGCTGCTGGCGGCCGGGCGCGACCCGCGTCGGTACGAGGACCCGGACGTCTTCGATCCCCGGCGTGCGGCCTCGCACCTGTCCTTCGGGCACGGCGCGCACTTCTGTGTGGGGGCGCGGCTGGCCCGGGTGGAGGCCCGGGTGGCCGTCACCGCCGTCCTGGAAGGCCTCCCGGGCCTGCGCCTGGCCGTGGACGAGAGCGAGCTGCGGTGGTGGCCGAGCATGATCATGCACGGTCTGTTCGAGCTGCCCGTCACCTTCGACCGGAGGGTCGCCTGAATCCTTGCCACCACATGGCGTTCGTTTTCTCTCCCGACAACGGTCCGTGACCAAGACTGGCTGGCGGAGCCTCCTGCTCCACGCAGTGCACCGACCCGGAGGGGGAACCCGCAGTGACCACCGCCGACCAGAGTTCGAGCCAGACACCCAAGCCGCGCAACAGCCAGCCGTGGCTCCACCAGAGGGGTGAGGAGATCCAGAAGTTCGGGACGGTCCGTCAGCTGCCGGTCGGTCTGTCCTACGACGCGCGCATGTACTCGTGTCAGCGGCTCAACCAGGTGTTGTGCGATCTCCGCATCCTGCACGACATGTACAAGAAGCACCACTGGCTCATGCGCGGTCACACGTTCTACCAGCTGCACCTGCTGATGGACAAGCACGCCGGGGAGCTGACGGAGCTGATCGACACCGTCGCGGAGCGCGTCCAGACCCTGGGCGGGGTGGCCGTGGGCGACCCGAGGCACGTCGCGGAGCTGACCAGCATCCCCCGCCCGCCGAACGGCGTGGAGGAGGTTCCGGCGATGCTCTCCCGGCTCCTGGAGGCGCACGAGTCGATCCTGGAGGACGCCCACGACGCCGCCGCGCGCGTGCAGGAACTGGGCGACGACGGCACCAACGACGTCCTGGTGTCGGACGTGATCCGCACCAACGAACTGGAGGCCTGGTTCGTGGCCGAGCACCTGGTGGACACTCCACTCGTGCACGCCTGACCGGGTCCGCCCGCCGTAGGACCGTGCCGGAGGGCCGGGCTCCGTGCCCGGCCCTCCGCCCGTGCCGGGACGGTGCGTCACGGAGGCGGTACGAAATCGGTACGGTCCGGGAGGAGTCGAATCGGAGAGCGGGGTAGGTACCGGGCGTCACGGCCCCCGGCACCCGGGGGTGTCCGACCGTGCCCGTACTCCCGCCCCCGGAGGTACCCCGAGTGTCCGCTTCCATCGTCCTGCCCCAGATCATCCGCGTGGGTGCGGGGGCCTCGGCCGAACTGGCCGGGACCCTGGACTCCCTCGGCCTGTCCCGACCGCTCCTGGTGACCGACCCCTTCATCGCGCGACAGCCGTTCTTCCGGCGGCTCCTGGCCGACCTGGAGGGCGCGGGCGCCTCCCCCGGAGTGTTCGCCGACACGGTCCCCGACCCCACGACCGCCGTGGTGGAGGAGGGGGTGCGGGCGCTGAAGGAGGGCGCCTTCGACTCCCTGGTCGCGGTGGGCGGCGGCAGCCCCATCGACACCGCCAAGGCCGTGGCCCTGGTGGGCGCGCACGGCGGGCGGATGCGCGACTACCGGGCGCCGGTGGTCACCGACGCCCCCGCCCTGCCCGTGGTGGCGGTGCCGACCACGGCGGGCAGCGGCTCGGAGTGCACGCGCTACAGCATCATCACCGACGCGGAGACCGGCGAGAAGATGCTCTGCGCGGGGTTGGCGATGCTGCCACGAGCCGCGCTGGTGGACTTCGAGCTCACGCTGGGCATGCCCCGACGGCTGACCGCCGACACCGGGGTGGACGCCCTGACCCACGCGATCGAGGCGTACGTGAGCGCCAGGGCCAACCCGGTCTCGGACGGGTTCGCTCGCGAGGCGATGCGCACGATCTTCACCCACCTGCGGACCGTGTACTCCGACCCGGACGACCGGACCGCCCGCGAGGCGGTGATGGTGGGCGCCACCCAGGCGGGGATGGCCTTCTCCAACTCCAGCGTCGCCCTGGTGCACGGGATGAGTCGGCCGGTCGGCGCGCACTTCGGCGTGGCGCACGGGCTCTCCAACGCCATGCTCCTGCCCGCCGTCACGGAGTTCTCGGTGCCCTCCGCGCCCGAGCGCTACGCCGACTGCGCCCGCGCGATGGGGTTGGCCGCCCCGGACAGCACCACCGGTGAGGCCACGGGGGCCCTGGTGTGGGAGCTGCGCCTGCTCAACCAGGAGCTGGAGGTGCCGACCCCGCGCGAGTACGGGATCGGGGCCGAGCGCTGGTGGGAGCTGGCCCCGCTCATGGCGGAGCAGGCGCTCGCCTCGGGGTCGCCCGACAACAACCCCCGGGTGCCCGGGGCCGAGGAGATCGTGGAGCTGTACCACGCGGTGTACGGATGACCTGAGGACCACCGCCCTTTTTCCTACTGATGCAGTAGGGTTTTCGGGTGACCCTGTTCCTCGCCGTCCTGGCCGGATTCGCCGTCGCCGCCGCCACCACGCCGGTGGGGGTGTCCGGGGCCGTGCTCCTCCTGCCCGTCCAGCTCAGCGTGCTGGGCCTGCACGGCCCCGCGGTCAGCGCCACCAACCTGCTCTACAACGTCGTGGCCACCCCGCTCGGGCTGAGCCGTCTGGCGTGCTCCGTACGCGGCCACGGCACCGGGGCTCTGGTCGCCGCCGGGGCGGCGGTCCCGTGCGCGGTCGCCGGGGCGGCCGTCCGCGTGACGTGGCTGTCGGACCCGGCGCTGTTCCGGGGCCTGCTCGCGGTGCTCATGCTCGGCATGGGCGCCCGCCTGCTGGTCACCAGGGCGCACGCCCGTCCCGAACCATCGGTGGGGCGGGGCCGCGCGGGCGGTGCCCCGCTCGCCCTCGCGGCCGGAGGTGCCGCGCTCCTCGGCGCCGCCGTGGGGATCGGCGGAGGATCGCTCCTGGCCCCACTGCTGATCACGGTGGGCGGCTGGCACACCTCCCGCGCGGCCCTGGTGGGGCTGACCACCACCCTGGTCACCTCGGCGGTGGGACTGAGCGCCTACGCCGCCTTCGACCGGATCGGTTTCGGCGCGGCCCCGGCCGCCCCGGACTGGGGGGTGGGCCTCGCGCTGGGGGTGGGCGGCGCGCTGGGGGCCCTGGTGGGCGTCGGGCTCGGACGTCGTATGGGAGAGCGTCCGCTGCGGTTCCTGCTCGGCGGTCTGGTGTCGCTCACCGGTGTCGCCTACCTGCTCGGTCTGCTGGCCTGACCGGTGGGTCCCGGCCCCGAACGCGGTGGGGCCGCGCGCTCTCGCGAACGCGCGGCCCCGCCCCTTCCCCTCCCCGGGTCCTCGGGCTACTGCGTGATACCCCAGCGGCGGCGCAGGGAGCGGTCCGCCCAGCTGAAGAAGACGTCGATCATGATGCCGATGACCAGCACGATGATGATGTAGCTGAGCAGCCGTTCGGCGTCGTTGAGCTGGCGGGCCTGGCTCAGCGCCCAGCCGATCGAGTTCTGCTGGTTGATGATGACCAGCAGTTCGCCGGCCATCAGCGAACGCCAGGCGAACGCCCAGCCCTGTTTGAGGCCGGTCACGAACATCGGCAGCGCGGCCGGGACGACCAGCAGCGTGTAGCGCTGGACCCCGCGCAGGCCCATGACCTTGCCCGCCCGCAGCAGCGACGGGGACACGTAGTCGATGCCCGAGGTCAGGCCGCCCGCGATCGAGGGTGCGGCGCCCAGGATGATCACGAACATGATCGCGGACTCGCTGATGCCGTACAGCAGCATCGCGAACGGGAACCACACGATCGACGGCATGGTCTGGAGCCCGGTGATCAGTGAGCCGATCGCCGCCCGCAGCGGTTTGAACTGCGACACCGCCAGTCCGACGACCACGCCCACAGCCAGGGCCAGCGCGAACCCGACGAAGGCGCGGCGCATGGTGACCTGGACGGCGGTCCAGAACTCGGGGCTGGTCACCTCGTTGAACAGCGTGGGCAGCACCCGGTCCGGGCCGGGGAACACGAACTCCGTGCGCCACCCGGACCACACGACCGCCTGCCAGGCGGCGAGCACGATGACCACGGCGGCCAGTTTGGGCCAGGTGGCGGCCCAGATCCCGCGGGCGACCTCCCCGGCGCCGCGTTCGTCGACGCCGCGTCGCGGCTGGAGTTCGAGGGCGTCGAGCCCCTGGACCTGGCGGTCCCGCACGTCGGTCTCAGGCATGGCGCGAGACCTCCTCACGCAGTCGGTCGGTGATGGCGGCGGCCTGCTCCGCGATGGGCACGGAGTCGATCCGGCGGGGGCGTTCGCCGTCCACCGTGAACTCCTCGATGACGCGGCCCGGGCGGCTGGACAGGAGCACGACCCGGTCCCCCAGGCGCACGGCCTCCCGCACGTTGTGGGTGACGAACAGGACGGTCAGCGACTTCTCCCGCCAGATCCGTTCCAGCTCGTCGTGGAGGATGTCGCGGGTCATGGCGTCGAGCGCGCCGAACGGCTCGTCCATGAGCAGGACGTCGGCGTCCTGTGCCAGGGCGCGGGCCAGGGCCACGCGCTGGCGCATGCCGCCGGAGAGCTCGTGGGGGCGCTTGCGCTCGAAACCGGTCAGACGGACCAGGTCCAGGAGTTCCATGGCGCGCCTGCGGCGCTCGGCCCTGGGGACCCGGTTCACCTTCATGGGGACCTCGATGTTGGCCCCCACGGTGAGCCACGGGAACAACGCGGCCTCCTGGAACATCATGGCCACGCGGTGGTCCCCGACGTCCACGGCCCCGGTGGTGGGCTCCTCCAGGCCCGCGACCAGTGACAGCAGGGTGCTCTTGCCGCAGCCCGAGGCGCCGACGATGGACAGGAACTCCCCGGCGCCGACGCTGATCGACATGCCGTCGATGGCGGTCACGGCGCCCCTGCCCCGGCCGAAGACCTTGGAGATGGCGTCGATCTCCACGGCGTTCGTCCCGGTCGTCCGGGGTTCGGTGATGGCGGTCATGGTGCCCTTACCCTTCCAGCCCGGCGACCCGCGCGTGTCCGGCCTCGGCCAGGACGTCGTTCAGCGGGTCGAGGGCGTAGATTCCGTTGAGGTCGACGGGGTCCAGCAGTCCGATGGCCTCGGCCTGCTCCGCCTGGACCAGGAGCGACGGCGCGACCGGGTCCACGGTGAACGTGACGTTCTCGAAGGCCGCGGTGGTGAGCCCGGGATCGAGTTCACCGCCGGTGAGGGCCTCCAGGTGGGCGCGGGAGGTCTCGGCCGCCTCCTCCGGGTTGTCGTTGATCCAGTCGACCGAAGCGACGTGGCCGCGCAGCAGGTCGGCCACGGCTCCGGGGTCGTTCTCCAGGAACTCGGCGCTGACGACGAGGAGGGTGGTCACGTACTGGCCGTCGGTCTCCTCCCACAGCTCGGGTTCGTCGATGAGCAGGTGTGCGTCGTCCTCGGCCAGGACCCGGCTCAGGTGGGGTTCGGGGATCCAGGCGCCGTCGATCTCCCCGAGCCGGAACGCGTCCACGGTGTCGGGGTTGTCCTGCGGGATGATCGAGAGGTCGCCGCCGCCCGCGGTGTCGACCTCCCAGCCCTTTTCCTGGGCGAACCAGCGCAGCGCCACGTCCTGGGTGCCGCCGAGCATCGGTGTGGAGAAGGTGTGTCCGGGCAGGTCGTCGATGGTCTCGATGTCGTCGCGGACCACCAGGCCGGTGCCCTGGGTAGCGGCCCCCGCGATGACGTGCAGGGCCTCGCCCTCGGACTGCGACCAGCCGTTGACGGCGGGGTTGGGACCGAGGAAGGCGGCGTCGATCTCTCCGGAGAAGACCGCGTTGACGGCGTCGGGCCCGTTGTGGAAGGTCTGGGTGGCGAACTCGACGTCGCCCAGGGCCTCGTCGAGGATGCCCCGTTCCACGCCCACGAGCGCGGGCGCGTGGGTGATGTTCGGGAAGTAGCCGAGGGTCAGGGTGGCGGCGGAGCCACCTCCCCCCTCGCCCCCGCACCCGGTGGCGACCAGCCCCAGGGCCAGGGCGGCCGCGGTGGATCTCAGCGGGGTCGGGGAAACGCGCATCTCAGGGTCCTTGTCGGGGCGTCTGCGGAGGGACGGGGAAAACTCTACTTAATAAGTAGGTTTTGTGAAAGCACCGGGGTGGCGCGAGCCGGGGTGGCGGCCCCCGTCCGACTCCGCCACCCCCGCTCCAAGGGGGGCCGCTACAGCCCCGCGACCGCCTCGCCGCCGCCCTCGGAGAGGAGCTTGTTGAGCGGGTCCAGGGCGTAGATGCCCTCCAGATCGACCGGCTCGAGCAGGCCCACGCCCTCGGCGTGTTCCGCACCGCCCCGAAGCGAGGGGGCGATCGGGTCCACGGTGAAGACCGTGTTCTCGAAGGCCGAGGCGACCACCTCGGGGCTGGGCCCACTGCCGGAGACCGACTCCAGGTGGGCGATGGCGGCCGCCTGCGCCTCCTCGGAATTGTCGTTGATCCAGTCGACGGTCTCGATGTGGCCGCGCAGCAGGTCCTCCACCACGTCGGGGTGGGCCTCCAGGAACTCGGCACTGACGATCAGGTGCGTGGTGACGAACTCGCCACCGGTCTCCTCCCAGAGGTCCGTCTCGTCCACCAGCAGTTCCCCGCCGAGCTCCACCAGCAGGCGGCTCAGGTGCGGCTCGGGTACCCAGGCGCCGTCGATCTCCCCGAGCTCGAAGGCGTTGATGATGTCCGAGTTGTCCTGCGGGATGATCGAGAGGTCGCCGCCGCCCTCGGTGTCGACGTCCCAACCCTGCTCCTGGGCGAACCAGCGCAGCGCCACGTCCTGGGTGTTGGCCAGTTGCGGCGTGGACAGCGTGGTGCCGGGCAGGTCGTCCACGGAGTCGATCCCGGGACGGACCACGAGCCCCGCACCGCGCGAGGTGGAACCCGCGATGACGCGCAGGGCCGTGCCGTCGGACTGGGACCACCCGTTGATGGCCGGGTTGGGTCCGATGAAGGTGGCGTCGACCTCCCCGGCGAACAGCGCGTTGATGGCGTCCGGGCCCGCGTTGAAGGTCTGGGTGTCCAGCTCGACGTCGCCCAGGGCGTCGTCGAAGGTGCCGTTCTCCACGCCGACCAGGGCGGGCGCGTGGGTGATGTTCGGGAAGTAGCCGAGGGTCAGGGTGTCGGCGTCCCCGCCCCCGCCACCGTCGGCCGACCCGCCGCAGGCGGTCGCGACCATCCCGATCGCCAGTACCGTGGCGGCGGCCGAAAGCACGGTCTTGCGCAGGCTCATGAGGGTCCTTTTCGGGTGATCAGAGGGGCGAACGGGCCAAACTCTACTTAATAAGTAGGTTTTGTGGAACAGGAGGCGCGGAGGTTTCCTGTGACTCAGGACACTTTACCCGCCCTGACTACGGAGAGTCATACTCCCAGTACTCGCCAGGGAACACGAAAGGGGCGGCGGAGCCGGAAGGCTCCACCGCCCCGAGGGGAGGGAAGGGCGCCAGGGGCGCGACGGACCCGCGGGCCCGTGGGGACGCTACTCCGCGACGGAGCCGTCGGCGTCGACCGGCAGCACCACGCCCTGCCAGGTCTCCTGGACGTACTCCAGGACCCGCTCGTCGTGCAGCAGCTCGGCCAGCAGCTGGACGCGCTCGTCGTCGGCGTTCTCCTCCAGGGCGACCAGGCCGTTGGCGTACTTCTCGACGTAGTCGTCGCCCTCGGGCTCCCAGGCCAGGACGTTGGCGTCCTCGGTGACCCCGGCCTCGATGGCGTAGTTGCCGTTGATGACCGCCGCGTCGACGTCGGCGATGGAGCGCGGCAGCTGCGCTGCCTCCAGCGGCGTGATGACGAGGTCGTTCGGGTTGTCGACGACGTCCTTCTCGGTGGCGGTCTCACCGGCGTCGGGGTCCACGGTGATCAGACCCTCGGTCTCCAGGATCGTCAACGCGCGGTAGAGGTTGGCCGGGTCGTTGGGGACCGCGATCTTGGCACCGGTGGGCAGGTCGTCCGCGCCCTCGTAGGTCTCGGAGTAGAGCCCCAGCCGCTCGATGTGGACGTCCGTGACGTAGGTTAGTTCCGCGTCGGGGCCGTTCTCCACCCACTCGTTCAGGAACGAACGGTGCTGGAAGTAGTTGGCGTCCAGGTCACCGTTGACGAGCCCGGCGTTGGGCGTGTTGTAGTCGGCGATCTCCTCGATCTCCAGCTCCAGCCCGGCCTCCTCCGCGAGGTTCTCGTCGATGAAGGCGAGGATGTCACCGTGCGGCACCGGGCTGACTCCGACCCGGAGCGGCCCCTCCCCGGCCTCGGCGTCGGCGGACCCGGAGGCCTGCTCACTGGGGGAACCGCAGGCGGCGAGGGTCAGAGCCAGGGCGGCCGCGCCGATGAGGGTCGAGGTCGTGCGCATGGTGCACTCCTTCGTGGTCGTGGGACGGAGGATCGCGGGGGGCGTCCGGCGACGGCGGGACCGGCACCGGGACGGCCCGGTGTCCTCGTGGGACCCGGGCGCGCTGATACCAGAGACTAGACCACCTTCTTGGTAGGAAAACTCCGTTTTGCCCGACACCAATCGTGGCCTTCCCCACAGCGGGAAAGATTACCCACTAATCAGGTAGCTTTTGAAGGAAACCGGAAGCATGATGGGTACATGCTCAGCGCACACACCGCACCTCCCCGAGCCGACGCCCGCACCACCCCGACGCGGAGCCACCCGGCCCTGACCGCCGTGTCCGTACCCGCGGCCTCCCCCACCCCGGAGGCCACGGAAGGCGAGCACTCCCTCCTCGGCGTGCTCCCCCTCCCCGAGAGCGGCCGGTACATGCTGGTGTACGGGGTCGTCGTGGACGAACCGCACCCCGGGGTCCGCCCCGTGCCGGAGGTCGGCGGCGACCTGCTCCTGGACCGGGACTCCCGCCGCGTGTGGTCCCAGGGCACCGAGGTCGAGCTGACCTTCCAGGAGTACGAGCTCCTGGAGTGCCTGACCGCCTTTCCCGGCCGCGCGGTCACCCGGGGCGAGCTCATGGAACGGGTCTGGGGTTCCAGCCGCGAACTCCACTCACGCACCATCGATGTGCACATCCACCGCCTCCGCCGCAAGCTCGGCCGGGCCGGGGGCCGCATCGCCACGGTGCGCAAGGTCGGATACATCTACCACGGCCCCTCGACGTCGGTCCCCGTGCGGAGGGACTGACCGGTCGGACCGCCGGGCGGAGTCCCCTGAGGCGCGGCGGCCCGCTCCGATCCCACGCGCACGACGAGGGGCGCGGCACCGTGTGGTGCCGCGCCCCTCGTCCGTCCGGGTCAGAAGGAGAAGCCCCGGAACAGCAGCATCGCCAGCAACAGTCCGACCAGCAGGTTGAACGCGGTGGCGGCGCCGAAGACGCCGATCGGACGCCACCCCGCCTCGCGCAGGGAGCCGAGCCGGAACTCCAGGCCGATACTGGTGAAGGCCGCGATGAGGAACCAGTCCCGCAGCGCCTTGGCGGTGTCCAGCCCCGCCTGGGCGTCCTCCGCCGCGTTGTTGGCCCACAGCGTGGCCACCACCGAGGCGACCAGGAAGCCCAGCACGAACTTGGGGAAGCGGTCCCAGAGGGTGCGCACCCCGGGGCGTCCCTCGTTGTCCCTCCCCTCCGTGGGGGCCACGCGGAAGGCGAAGTAGGCCGTGAGCAGGACCGCGACCACGCCCATCAGGACGTTCTGGGTGGCCTTGACGATGGAGGCGATCTGGAGCGCGTCCTCGCCCACGATCGCCCCCGAGGCCGCGACGGCGGCAGTGGTGTCGATGTTGCCGCCGATCCACGCGCCCGCCTGGGCGTCACTGAGCCCGATCACCTGGACCAGCCAGGGAAGCAGGAAGATCGAGGGCACGGCGAAGAGGATGACCAGGCTCGCCGTGTAGGCCAGCTGCTCCTTCCTGGCCTGCACGGCTCCGGCCGCCGCGATGGCGGCGCTGACTCCGCAGATGGACACCGACGAGGCCAGCAGGGCGCGCAGGCGGTCGTCGAGCCCGAGCCTGCCGCCGAGCCACCAGGTGAACAGGAACACGGAGGTGACCAGCACCAGGGCCTGGAGGACGGCCGGTCCGGCGGCGCGGATGATGACGTCGAACAGGACCGTGGAGCCCAGGAGCACCAGACCGGTCTTGATGAGGAACTCGGTCCGGAACGCCGGGGAGAGGCGGTCGAGGAGTCCGGTCAGGGAGAGGACCAGGTTCCCGGCCAGGCCGAGGAGGATCGCGTAGACGGGGTACTCGACCGCGCTGGCGAACCCGGACAGCGCGGTGCCCTCGGCGGCCTCGGGGACCCAGGACTCCAGAAACCTGGTGGCGGCGGCCAGCGCCAGCACGACGAGCAGACCGAGCGCGGTCCAGCCCCGGGAGGAGGGCGGTGGCGTGTCGGCGCGGGAGGCCTCCGGAGCGGGGACCTCGGCGGCGGTGGAGGTGGCCGCCTCCGCCGGGCCCTCCTCCGGGACGTCGGCGGAGCCGTGGGGATCGGGGGTTCCGGTGCTCACGGGATCAGCCCCTCGGGGATCACGCCGAGCAGGCACAGGCCGAGCAGCACGAGACCCGTGAGGGTGGCGGCCCAGTCCTCGCTGATCCTGAGACCGGTCCGCGCGGGGGTGGTGGGTGACGATGTGGAGGGTGTTTCACTCATGACGCTTCTCCTCCGGGCGCCCGGGGCGCCCTGGGTCGGGGGACGGAGCGGTGGGGCACGGCGGAGGGTCGCGGGGCCGGCGACCCTTACTCATCAAACCGACTTGTTTAGTATGGATAAGACACATGCGGCGACACCGGACACTGGCGGCGGGGTCGGGGCCGCCCGCGGACGGGTCAGGAGACGGGAGCGGACTCCCGCACGAGTTCGGTCACGGGCAGTCCGGCCGCGCGCCAGGCCCGGAAACCACCGACCAGGTCGGTGGCGCGCGCCAGCCCCAGCTCCTGGAGCTGGGCGGCGGCCAGGCTGGAAGCGTAGCCCTCGTTGCAGAACAGCACGACGTGCCGGTCCGGCGCGTCGGCCTCGGGCACCCGGTCCGGACTGGTGGGGTCGAGCCGCCACTCCAGGACGTTGCGGTCGATCACCAGGGCGCCGGGGATCTCCCCCTCCGACGCGCGGTTGACGACCGGCCGGGTGTCGACCAGGAGCGCGCCCTCGCGCTGGGCGCGCAGCGCCTCGGCCGGGGTGAGCCGCTCCAGGTGGGCACGCTTGCTGTTGAGGACGCGCTCGATGAGGCTCACCGGCCCACCCCCTCAGCCGAGGGCACCGACTCCAACGTGGGGACGTCGGGCTCGGGATCGGTGGTGAGGATGCTGCCGGTACGGCGCAGCGCGTCGTCCCCGGTGACCTCGTAGTAGTGCATGGCGGTCAGCGGCGGCGAGTAGGCGTGCACGCTCACGGACGGACGGTCCGAGGTGTTGATGACGTCGTGCACGTGGCCGAGGGGGAAGCGGCCGCCCCCGTGTTCCGCGAGGACGCGTTCGCGCAGCTCTCCGTCCCAGTAGTGCTCGACCAGCTCACCGGTGACGACGGTCAGGGCGCCGAGGGAGCCCGCGTGGTCGTGCAGCCGGGTGGACTGGTCGGGGGTCCAGGAGATGAGCCAGACGTCGGTGTAGTCGTCGGCGTGCAGCCGGACGGACCAACGGTTCTCGGCGTCGAAGCGGATCTCGTGGATTCCCTGGCGGACCTCGTCCGCGACCTTCGCGGTCAGCTCGGACAGGCGGTCCAGGGTGAGCGGGGTGGGTGCTGCGGTGCGTCCGGCGGCGTCGTCGACGGTCATGGGCTTCTTACTTCTCTCCGGGCGGTGTCAGTGGTCGTGCTGGACGGGGTCACTGACAGCGTTCGTCGAAGGTGAGCGGTCGCCACCAGGGCCGGAGGTGTGGTGATGCGCTGACTGCCATGCCCGCCAGTAAACCATATTCCCTACAGGTTTAGTCGGTAGTAGCGTGTCGCCGCGCGCCACATCCACCCCACCAGCACCACGCGATACTCCACCATCAACCGCCGTGACCTCCCACTTCCTTGAATCCCTACTTTATTGGTTGACAAAATCGGGTTCCGGAGACCACAGTGGACACCACGCCGACCGGATCGCGGAGCCGGTCGGCACGGACCCGCCGAACCCTCGCGCCGCCCGGGCCACCCCGCCGGACGGACATCACGAGCGCGAGGCCGGTCCACGTTCCGGGCCGAGGGGGCTGCCATGCGCGGAGCCGCCCGAACCCTCGGCCCGGACACCCCCGGGAACCGCCGCGCCACACCGACGATCGGTGCCTCACGACCGACCCGCCCCACCCGTGCTTTGATTCCGGGTAATTCCAGTAGGCATTCAGGATTACCGGGCGTGTCGGTCGCGCCCCAGCTCAGGAGGTTCCCCTTGTCCGAGACCATCACCGGGCCCACCCCCGGCACGTCCCCCGACGCCGCGCCGGTTCCCGTACTGTCCTCCGCCGCCGAAGCCGTCCGCGTGGCCCGTTCCCTCGTCCCCCTGGTCGCGCGCGAGGCCTCCGCCCGCGACAGGGAACGCCGTCTGCCCCACGACGTGGTCCGCGCGGTCTCCCGCTCCGGCCTGCTGGGGGTGACCGTCCCCCGCGACCTCGGCGGGGCGGCCGTGGGCGCCGCCACCGTCGCGGAGGTCCTGCGCCTGCTCGGCACCGCCGACCTGAGCCTGGCCCAGATCCTCCAGCCGCACTTCGCGTTCCTCAACGCCCTGCGCCTGCGCGGCGGCTCCGAGGCCCGGCGCCGCGTGTACTCCGACGTCCTCGCGGGCGCCCTGATCAGCAACGCGCAGGCCGAGCGCTCCGGCAGGAACGCGCACACCCACGCCACCCGGATCGAACGCGACGGGGAGGCGTACCGGATCGACGGCACGAAGTACTACGCCACCGGGTCGCTGTTCGCCGACTGGCTCGCCGTGGTCGCCCCCGCCGCCACCCCGGACGGGCCCCGTCCGCACCTGGCGTTCGTCCCCGCCGACCACCCCGGGGTCCGGATCGAGGACGACTGGGCGGGCATGGGCCAGCGCACCACCGCCAGCGGGACCGTGCACCTGGCCGGGGTGACGGTCTCCCCCGAGCTCCTCCTGGAGCAGTACCGGACCTTCGAGGGCCCCACCACCTACGGCGCCCTCGCCCAGCTCCTGCACGCCGCCATCGACGTCGGCGCCGCGCGCGGGGCGCTGGAGGAGACCTCGGAATTCGTGCGCACCAAGAGCCGCCCCTGGTTCGAGAGCGGCGTGGACGACGCCAGCGAGGACCTCCTGCTGGTGCAGGGCTTCGGTGAGCTGGAGATCCAGGTCCGCTCCGCCGAGGCCCTGCTCGGCACCGCCGCCGACCGCGTGGAGGCGGCCGACGCGCTCCTGGCCGAGGGCGCCTCCGACGCGGAGGACGCCACCGCAGAGGCCTCCATCGCGGTGGCCGCCGCCAAGGTCGTCGGCGGCCGGGCCGCCGTGGAGGTCTCCTCCGCCCTGTTCGAGGCGGCGGGCACCCGCGCCACGGCGGACGAGGCCAACCTGCACCGCCACTGGCGCGACGCCCGCACCCACACCGTCCACGACCCGGTGCGCTGGAAGGTCCAGCACGTCGGGGAGTACTCCCTCAACCGTCGCCGTCCTCCCCGGCACGGACAGATCTAGCACCACGAGAGCAAGGACTGACACCCTCATGCCCCTGACCTTCCACTGGTTCCTGCCCACGCAGGGAGACAGCAGAGGCGTCGTCGGCGGAGGCCACGGCGCGGACGTCGTGTCCTCCTCCGCCTGGCGGACGCGCGAACCCTCCCTGGAGTACCTCGGCCAGATCGCCCAGGCCGCCGAACGGCTGGGGTTCGAGGGCGTCCTCACCCCCACCGGTTCGTGGTGCGAGGACGCCTGGCTGACCACGGCGATGCTGGTCGGGGGCACGAGGCGGCTCAAGTTCCTGGTGGCCTTCCGCCCGGGCCTGCTCTCCCCCACCCTGGCCGCGCAGATGGCCAGCACCTACCAGCGGCTCAGCGGGGGGCGCCTGTTGCTGAACGTGGTGACCGGCGGTGAGTCCGCCGAGCAGCGCCAGCACGGCGACTTCCTCGACAAGGACGCCCGGTACCGGCGCACCGCGGAGTTCCTGGGCGTGGTGGACGCCCTGTGGCGCGGCCGGACCGTGGACCACCGGGGCGAGCACGTCACCGTGGAGGGGGCCGTGCTCCAGCGGACGCCCGACCCACGCCCACCCGTGTACTTCGGCGGCTCCTCACCCGCCGCCCTGGAGGTCGCCGCCTCCCACGTGGACACCTACCTGACCTGGGGTGAACCCCCGGCCGCCGTCGAGGAGAAGATCGGCCGGGTCACCGCACTGGCCGCCGAACGGGGCCGGACCCTGGAGTACGGGATCCGACTGCACGTGATCAGCCGCGACACCGAGGAGGAGGCGTGGGCGCAGGCCCGACGTCTGCTCGACGGGATCTCCCCCGAGACCGTCGCCCAGGTGCAGAGCGGTCTGCGCCGGAGCGAGTCCGAGGGGCAGCGGCGCATGTTGGAGCTGCACGGCGGCCGCGCCGACGACCTGGAGATCCACCCCCATCTCTGGGCCGGTGTGGGTCTGGCGCGCGGCGGAGCGGGTACGGCGATGGTCGGCAGCCACGAACAGGTCGCGGACCTGATCGAGGAGTACCACCGGGTGGGCGTCAGCGAGTTCGTGCTGTCGGGCTACCCGCACCTGGAGGAGGCGTACTGGTTCGGTGAGGGGGTGCTGCCCCTGCTCCGGGAACGCGGCCTGTGGCGGCATCCCGACGGGGACGAGGCCACCGACGCCCCCACCCTCGTCCCCTTCGCGGTGGCGGAGCCCGCCACCACCTGAGTCCGCCCCTCCTTCCGTTCCGGAGCCGTCATGACCACGACCGTCCTCGTCGGGAACCCGCACCGGGGTTCCCGCACCGCCACCGCCGCCCGGGCCGTGGCGCACCACGCCGCACGCGCCACCGGACTGCCTCCGGAGCAGGAGGTCCTGGAACTGGCGGACCTGTCGCCCCTGCTGCTCACCCCCGGCCCCACCCTGGACGTGCGGTCGGCGTTGGAACGGGTGAGCGGATCCGACCTGCTGGTGGTGGCCAGCCCCACCTACAAGGCGACCTACACCGGGCTGCTGAAGGTCTTCCTGGACCTGCTGCCGTCCGGCGGCCTGGCGGGCGTGACGGCCGTCCCCGTCCTGGTGATGGCCTCCCCCGCGCACACCCTGGCCGTGGACGTGCACCTGCGCCCGCTGCTCCTGGAGCTCGGGGCCACGGTGCCCACCTCGGGGCTGGCCCTGCTCCAGGACACCGTGCCCGCCGACGAGGACCACGCCCCGCGGCTGGACGCGGTGCTGGAGCCGTGGGCCCACGGAGCCGCCCCGGCCCTGCGCGCCGCCGTCCGGTCCAGGACCACCGCCGTCTGACCGCCGCCCAGAAGGGAGAGTCCGATGAGTGTCACCGAGACCTCGTCCCCGTCCCGGAGACGGGCCGAGGCCGACCGGTTCCGCGCGACGATGCGCCACCACCCGGCCGGTGTCGTCGTCATCACCGCGAACGTCGGGGGAAGGCCGGTGGGGCTGACCGCCACGTCCTTCACCAGTGTGAGTCTGGAACCCCCGCTCGTCTCCTTCTACGTGGCCGACACGTCCACCACCTGGCCGACGCTGCGCCGCGCGGGCGAGTTCGGGGTGCAGCTGCTCAGCGAGGAGCAGACGGACGTCGCGGTGCGGTTCGCGAGCCGGGACGTCGACCGGTTCGCCCCGCCCACGGTCTGGCGTCCGGGACCGGACGGGGTGCCGCTGCTGGACGGGGCGGTGGCGCACCTGGTCTGCACGCGTTTCGACACCCGGCTGATCGGTGACCACTGGCTGGTCGTCGGCGAGGTGACCCACACCCTGGTCCTGGAGGACCCGCGACCGCCGCTCCTCTACCACCGGGGCGGGTTCGCCACGGTGGCCCCGTCGGAGTAGGCACGGCTCCACGAGACTTCCCTTCGCCCGGGAAGAGGGGCGTCCCCGAACGGTTCGGGGCGCCCTTTCGTCGTGCGGTCCGCGCGCCCGGGCTCTCCCCGACGTGTCGGATCCGGGGGCGCGGGTGGGAACGGAGGCAGGCGGGTCAGCGGCTGAACAGGGCCCGGATCCGGGCGGCGAGACCGGCCAGGGCGGCCCGCGCCCGGGTGGGGCGGGAGACGGGGCTCAGCCCGGGCCGGACGGCCGCGGGCGCGGGACCGGTGAGGGGCGCGGTGACGGTGAGCCCGCGCGGCGTGCGGCGCAGGGAGGCACGACCGACCGGGGCGTCCAGGGGCACGCGGTACAGGGGTGCGCGGTCCGCGCTCCGCACGAGGACGAGGGTGTCACCCTCGTGGCGGACCCGCACCCCTCGGGGATCGACGCCCGGGGCGAGTTCGACCTCGACCACGAGGTCTCCGCCACGCCGGCCGCTGTCCACACGGGCCACGGGCTCGGCCTCGAACTGGGCCCACAGGTGCTCGTCGATCCGCTCGCCGGTACCCGCGAAGACATCCGTGACGCGCATCGGACCACTTCCCCTCGTCCTTGAGTTGTCTGCGCTCAAGTTTATTGACGCGTCTTTACCAAGGCAAGGGAGAAGTGTCCGTCGCGGCCATGGTCCAGGTCACTCGTCCAGGCGCTCCCCCGTCCCCGGTGAGAAGACGTGCACCTGCCCGGGCCGGACCCGCAGGTGGACGACCTGACCGCTGGTCGGAGCGCGGTCCGGGGCCACCCGGACCACCAGGTCGCCGTCGGCCGGATGTCCGGGGATCCCCCCGTACAGGTAGCAGTCCGCGCCCAGGTTCTCGACCAGTCCGATCTCCATCGGGAAGCCGTCGGTGTCACCCACCAGGTCCACCGCCTCGGGACGGAACCCCAACAGGACCGAGTCCGCGCCCTCCCGGGCCAGACGCGCCCGCTGCCCGGCGCCCAGCGGGAGGTCGTGACCGCCGACCCGGACCGCCTCGCCCGTGACGGGGAACTCCCGCAGGTTCATCGCGGGTGAACCCATGAAACCGGCGACGAAGGCGTTGGCCGGGCGCTCGTACAGCCCGAGCGGGGTGTCGCACTGCTGGAGCAGCCCGTCCTTGAGCACCGCGACCCGGTCGCCCATGGTCATGGCCTCGACCTGGTCATGGGTGACATAGACGGTCGTGACGCCCAGCCTGCGCTGGAGTTCGGCGATCTGGGTGCGGGTGGACACCCGGAGCTTGGCGTCCAGGTTGGACAGCGGCTCGTCCATCAGGAAGACCCGGGGCTCCCGCACGATCGCGCGGCCCATCGCCACACGCTGGCGCTGGCCGCCCGAGAGCGCCTTGGGTCTGCGGTCGAGCAGCGGGGTCAGGTCCAGCAGCTCGGCGGCCTCGGCCACCCGGCGCGCCCGTTCCTCCTTGCCGACCCTGGCCATCTCCAGGGCGAAGCCCATGTTCTGCCCGACGGTCATGTGCGGGTAGAGCGCGTAGGACTGGAAGACCATCGCGATGTCGCGGTCCATGGGGCTGAGGTCGGTGACGTCGGTGTCCCCGATCCGGATGGTCCCGTGGTCCACCTCCTCCAACCCGGCGAGCATGCGCAGTGAGGTGGACTTCCCGCAACCGGACGGTCCGACCAGGACCAGGAACTCCCCGTCCTCGATCTCCAGGCTCAGCTCGTCCACGGCGGGCGCGTCCGAGCCCGGGTAGAAGTGGGTGGCCTTCTCGAAACTGACCGATGCCACGTGGCATCACTCCTCTACAGCTGCGGGTTGACCTGGAGCTTGCGGCCGCGACCGGCGCGGAAGGCCTCGACGGCGAGACCGTAGTCGTCGAGGGCGAAGGAGTCGGTGACCATGGTGTCGGCGTCCACGACCCCCTTGGCCATGATGTCCACGGCCCGCCCGTAGCTGTGCAGGACCGCCATGGAGCCGACCACGGTGATCTCGTCGTTGTAGATCCGGAAGGGCGAGAAGGTCGCGGTGGCCTCGGCCGGGGCCACGCCGAACACCTGGAAGGTGCCGCCCCGGGCCACCCGGGTCAGACCGTCCTCGATCGCCGGGACCACACCGGTGCAGTCGATGACCACCTCCCAGTCGGAGCGGTCCAGCTCGTCGGCGCCGACGGCGACCGCGTCCGCCGCCAGGGAGGCGGCCACCGCGAGGCGGTCGGTGTTGGGGTCGACCACGGACACGCTGGCAGCCCCGGCCGAGGCGGCGAGCTGCGCCATGAGAAGCCCCATGGTCCCCGCTCCGTAGACCAGGTAGTGCTCGCCCACCCGGCCGGGCAGCAGGTCGAACCCGTGTACCGCGCAGGAGAGGGGTTCGATGAGTGCGGCGTGCTCGAAGGGCATGGAGTCGGGGATGCGGTAACAGGAGGACGCGGGCACCGGGACGAACTCGGCGCTGGCTCCGGGCCGGGTCACGCCCACCGCGTTCCACCGCGCGCACAGGTTGCCCCGGCCCACCAGGCACTTGGCGCACTCCCCGCAGAACAGGGAGGGGTCCACCGCGACCCGGTCGTCGACGGCCACGTCGGTGACCTCCGAGCCGACCGCGACCACGGTTCCGGCGAACTCGTGTCCGGGGACGATCGGATAGGGGGTGGGGGCGAACTCCCCGTCGATGATGTGCAGGTCGGTTCCGCAGATGCCCACGGCGGCCGGGGCGACGACCACGTCCCCGGGGCCGGGCTTGGGGTCGTCCACCTGCTGGACGGAGTAGTGACCGGGTTCGCTGACGACGAGTGCGCGCATTACTTCACGGCTCCTAGGGATAGGCCGCGGACCAGCCACCGTTGGGCGGCCCATCCGGCGAGGATCACGGGCAGGGCCGCCATGGTGGAGGCGGCCGAGAGTCGGGCCCAGTACAGGCCCTCGCCGCTGATGAAGCCGACGAGGAAGACCGGGACGGTGGAGGCCTGGGACGCGGTCAGGTTGACCGCGAAGAAGAACTCGTTCCAGGCGAAGATGAAGCAGATCAGGGCTGTGGCGGCCAGACCGGGGGCGATCATCGGCAGGATGACGCGCCGCATCTCCGTGAGTCGGCGCGCTCCGTCCATCCGGGCGGCCTCGAGGACCTCCTTGGGCAGCTCGACGAGGAACGACCGGATCATCCAGATCGCGATCGGCAGGTTCATGGCCGTGTACACGAGGGTGAGGGTGCGGGCGTCGTCCAGCGCGCCGAGGTTCCTGGCGATGACGTACAGCGGCAGGATCATGGCCACCGGCGGCAGGAGCTTGGTGGACAGGAAGAAGAACAGCGAGTCGCGCCACGCGGGGACGCGCACCAGGGAGAGCGCGTAGGCGGCGGGCAGCCCCAGGACGATGGCGAGGATGGTGGACAGCACCGACGCCTGGAGGGAGTTCAGCAGGTAGGGGACGAAGTCGCGCCCGATCACCGCCGAGTACTGGTCCAGGGTCGGCTGGAAGAAGAAGGTGGGCGGGTTGGTGGAGGCCTGGGACTCCTGCTTGAAACCGGTGAGGAACATCCACAGCACGGGGAAGAAGAACAGCAGTCCCAGCGCCCACGCGAGGATGCCCGGCAGGGGGCGTACGGGTCGGCGCCGACGCCTGCGCCGGGCCGAACCGTCCCGGGGCGAGGTCACCGCGGACGGGGCGGACGGAGGTGCGGTCACGGGGGTCACGACTCCTCCTCGAACAGGCTGGAGACCACGCGCAGGGCGAACATGGCGACGACCAGGGTCGCGACGACCACGATCACTCCGGCGGCGGCGGCCTCCCCCACGTCGAAGGAGCGGAAGGCCTGAAGGTAGATGAAGTAGGGCAGGTTGGTGGTCGACTGGCCCGGCCCGCCCTGGGTGATCATGTAGATCGCGTCGAAGGTCTGGACGATGTAGATCGTGCCGAGCAGGATCGCCAGCTCCACGAAGCGGCGCAGGTGCGGGAAGGTGATCCGGCGGAAGACCGCGAGGGGTCCGGCGCCGTCCACCCGCGCGGCCTCCAGCACCTCGGGTGACTGGCTCTGGAGCCCGGCGAGCATGATGAGCATCATGAACGGGGTCCACTGCCAGGTCAGCACCATGACGATGGACAGCAGCGGGAAGTCGTTGACCCAGTCCGCCTGGACCCCGAACGGCGAGAGCACCCAGTTGAGCAGGCCGTACACCGGGTGGTACATCGAGGTCTTCCACAGCAGCGCGGCGGCGACCGGCATGACCAGGAACGGCGTGATCATCAGGGTCCGGACGATCCCCCGGCCGAGGAAGGCGCGGTCCAGCAGGAGGGCCAGCCCCAGCCCGAGGACCAGGGAGGCCAGAACCGCGCCGACGGTCAGCAGGACGGTGTTGGCGACGGCGTTGTGGAAGAGCGGGTCGCCCAGGACGCTGCCGTAGTTGGCGAACCCCGCGAAGGAGTCCGAGTCGGGGCGCAGCAGGTTGCTGCTCTGGAAGCTGTAGTAGACGGTGAACAGGAACGGGATCTGGGTCATCGCGATGACGAACAGCAGTCCCGGCAGCAGCGGGCCGCGCCGGATCCATCGCTCCGTCCGGGTCAGGTCCCGGGTCCGGGGCCCGCGCCGCGCCGTGTCCGGCGGGGTCTGAGCGCTCATGGCCTTCCTTGCGGGGGTCGGGGTGGGGAGGGCTCCGGTGCCGGTGCCGGGTTCGGCGCCCGGCACCGGCGGTTCTCAGTCGCGGTAGCCGCCGGACTCGGCGGTCTGGTCCGCGTACTCCTGCGACTTGGCCAGGGCCTCCTCCACGGTCTGCTGTCCCGCGATGGCCGCGGAGATCTCCTGGGAGACGAGGGTGCCCAGGTCCTGGAACTCGGGGATGGACACGTACTGGACCCCGGTCCAGGGCTGCGGGTGCACTCCGGGCTGCTCCACGTCGACGTTGTCGATGGCGTCGTAGGTGGGTCCGGCGAAGGCCTCGGCGGCCTCCTGGTACTCGGGGATGTCGTAGGTCGAGATCCGGGAGCCGGGCGGGACGCGCTCCCAGCCCAGTTCCTCACCGACGAGCTGGTGGTACTCCTTCGACGTGGCCCAGGAGACGAACTCCCACGCGGCCTCGGGGTCGGTGGAGGTGGAGGGGATCGACAGGGCCCAGGCCCACAGCCAGCCCGCGTGGTCGGTCTCCATGGTCGGCGCGGCGACGTAGCCGATGTCACCGACGACGCTGCTGGAGTCCGGGTCCTCCAGGTTGCCCGCCGCGACGGTGGAGTCGTAGAACATGGCGGCGTCGCCCTGGGCCATGGTCGTGAGGCACTCGGTGAAGCCCGCGTTGGGGGCGCCCGACTGTCCGTGGTCGCGGACGAGGTCCACGTACGTCTGGACGGCCTCCTCCACCTCGGGCGAGTCGAGGTGGGCGTTCCAGTCCTCGTCGTACCACTGGCCGCCGTAGGTGAGGATCACGGAGTTGAGCGGCGCCAGGAGTTCGCCCCAGCCCGGGACCCCGCGCAGGCAGATCCCGGCGGTGCCGGCGTCCGGGTCGTCCAGTTCGGCCGCGAACCCGGCGACCTCCTCCCAGGTGGGCCGGTCCGGCATGTCCAGGCCCGCCTCCTCGAAGAGGTCCTCCCGGTACATGAGGAAGGAGGACTCCCCGTAGAAGGGGGCCCCGTACATCTGGTCCTCGTGGGAGAGGGCGGAGCGGACGGTGGGGATGATGTCGTCGATCTCGTAGCCGGGGTCGGCGGCGTACTCGTCGAGGCTGAGAATCCACTGGTTCTCGGCCCAGATCGGCACCTCGTAGGTCCCGATGGTGACGACGTCGTACTGGCCGCCCTGGGTGGCGATGTCCTGGGTCACGCGGTCGCGGAGCTGGTTCTCGGGCAGGACCACGAACTCGACCGTGATGTCGGGGTGCGCGTCGTTGAACTCCGACGCGAGCGCCTCGATGTCCTCCATCTGCGGGTTGGAGACCGTGGCGACGGTGACGATCCGGTCGCCGTCCGCCCCGGCGCCCCCGGCCCCCGAGCAGCCGGTGGCGACCAGGGCCAGCCCGGTGGCCGCCGCCACCAGCGGCACGCCTCGCGGTGCGTTCGTGATCATGACTTCCTCCTGGGGGTAGGCAGGCGAGGACCGCGGGACCACGCGAGGGGGATCCCGTGCGGCCTCCTCCGAGCACCGGCCGCTCATATGAGCGTTCTGGATAACACATGAGCGGCCCGGGCCTCATTTAAGTTGTGACGGGTGTCACCGGTCAACCCGTGGTGCAATAATGGGCGATACTCCGCTCATTTGAGCGACACCACTGGAGGGCGTAGATGAAGCACGCGTTCCGACCCGCGGAACTGATCCGCGCCACCGCGGTCGCCCGCAGGTACTACCTGGCGGGCGACTCCAAGATCCGCATCGCGGAGGACTTCGGCATCAGCCGGTTCAAGGTCGCACGCATCCTCGAGGAGGCCCGCGACGTCGGGATCGTCCGCATCGAGATCGCGGAGCCCACCGAGGTGGACACCGACCTCTCCCAGCGGCTGAGCACCGCCTACGGCCTCAAGCAGGCGGTGGTGGTCGCCCACGCCGGGGAGGGCGAGGCACTGCACCGCAGCCTCGGGCGCATCGCCGCCGAGTACCTCACCGAGATCCTCGAGGAGGGCGACACCCTCGGGCTGGCCTGCTCCCGTACCCTCAACGCGATGACCCTCGCCCTGGGCGACCTGCCCCGGTGCACGGTCGTGCAGCTCACCGGCGTGCTGCCCGGAGGCGTGGAGGAGAACTCGGTGGAACTCGTGCGGCGGGTGGCCAGCCTCGCGCGCGGCCCGGCCTTCCCCGTCTACGCCCCTCTGGTCGTGTCCGACCCCGGTACGGCGGAGGCGTTGCGCAGCCAACCCCAGGTGGCCGACGCCATGCAGCGCTACGGCGAACTCGACAAGGCCGTGGTCGCCATCGGTTCGTGGTCCCCCACGCTCTCCCTGGTCCGCGACGCCCTCTCCCCCGCCGAGGGCGCCTCCCTCGAACGCGAGGGGGTCCAGGCGGAGGTGTGCGCACGCACCGTGGACGTGCACGGCTCCCCCATCGCACCCGAGCTGACCTCACGCGTCATCGCCATCACCCTGGACCAGCTCCGCGCGGTCCCCGAGGTCATCGCCGTGGCCGGGGGCTCGGGCAAGGCCCAGGCCATCCACTCCACCCTCAAGACCGGGGTGATCTCCTCACTGGTCACCGACACCACGACCGCGCACATCCTCCTCGAGTCAGCCATGACCTGACCTCCACGACCGCTTCGACCCCTCACTCACACGGAGCACACATGACGCTGGTTGCCGGAATCGACAGTTCGACCCAGTCCTGCAAGATCGTGGTCTGCGACGCCACCACCGGCAAGGTGGTGCGCGAGGGCCGCGCGCCGCACCCCGACGGAACCGAGACCGATCCCGCGCACTGGTGGACGGCGCTGACCACCGCCTCCTCCGGGCTGCTCGACGGCGTCGCGGCCGTGTCCGTGGCCGGTCAACAGCACGGCATGGTGGTGGTCGACGAGGACGGCCGGGTCGTGCGGCCCGCACTGCTGTGGAACGACGCCCGCTCCGCCGGCGCCGCGCGCGACCTGGTCGAGGAGCTCGGCGGCCCCGGGGCCTGGGCGGACGCGGTGAGCAACGTGCCCGTGGCCAGCCTGACCGTCACCAAGCTCCGCTGGCTCGCCCGGAACGAACCGGACAACGCCGCCCGGGTGCGCGGGGTGATGCTCCCCCACGACTGGTTGACCTGGCGGCTGGGCGGCGCCCGTACCGCGCCGACCACCGACCGGGGCGACGCCTCGGGTACCGGGTACTGGTCGCCGTCCGAGGGCGCCTACCGCACCGACCTGCTGGTCCGCGCCTTCGGCCGCGAACTCGACCTGCCCCGGGTGGCGGCCCCCTCGGAGCCGGTGGGCCACACGCCCGAGGGCGCCGTCATCGCCCCCGGCACCGGCGACAACATGGGGACCGCGCTGGGTCTGGGGCTGCGGCCGGGTGACGCCGTGGTCTCCCTCGGCACCAGCGGAACCGTGTTCGCGGCGCACGACCGGCCCGCCCACGACCCCACCGGCACCGTGTGCGGGTTCGCCGACGCCACCGGCGGGTTCCTTCCGCTGGCCTGCACCCTGAACGCGGCGCGGGTACTGAGCGCCACCGCCGCGATGCTCGGCACCGGCCTGGCCGGACTGGACGCCCTCGCCCTGAACGCCGAACCCGGGGCGGGCGGGGTGGTCCTGCTGCCCTACCTGGACGGGGAGCGCACCCCGGAACTGCCGCACGCCACCGGCTCACTGCACGGGCTGACACGGGACAACATGCGTCCGGAGAACATCGCGCGCGCCGCCGTCGAGGGCATGCTCTGCGGACTGGCCGACGGCCTGGCCGCGATGACCGCGAGCGGGGTCCCGGTCGAGCGCGTCCTGCTCGTCGGCGGGGGCGCCCGGTCGGCGGCCGTACGGGCCGTGGCACCGCTCGTGCTGGGCGCTCCCATCGTGGTGCCGCCCGCGGCCGAGTACGTGGCCATCGGTGCGGCCCGCCAGGCCGCCTGGACCCTCGCCGGAACCGCCGAACCCCCGGTGTGGCCCCTGGGCGCCCCGGATGAGGAGTCCAGCCACGAGCCCGACGTGGGCCGACGGGTCCGTGAGCGCTACGCGGAGCACCGCCGCGCCACCCACGGGGTCTGACCGGCCCCCGACAAGGAGGCGGGGATTCGGTACTCTGTCCCGTCGCGGGCCGGGCAGAACGGACACGAGTAGCGGGAGAGCACATGTCGGTCGAGGAGCGGCTGAGGGTACCCATCGGATCGGCCCCCGGCTGGTCGACGGCGCCCGACTGCCGCCGCGTGCTGGTCGTGGCGCACACCGTCACCACCCTCACGCGCCTGCTCGACATTCTTCCGCTACTCGAATCCGATCCCCGAATCCAGATCGTCTTCACCCGCGCGCGCACGTCCAATTTCCGCGAGGGCGTCACCGAATTCCTCGGTGACATCGGCGCCGTCGTCGCCCCGTGGGAACAGGCGGTGGAGGAGGAATTCGACCTCGCGATCGCCGCGAGCTACGGCGACGACCTGCACCTGATCAAGGCCCCATTGGTCGTCTTCTCCCATGGTGCCGGATACAATAAACTAATGAAACCGGAAACCGGAAACCGGAAACCGGAAACCGGAAACCGGAAACCGGAAACCGTGACGTGACGGACTCCCCGGAAACCGACGCCGTGTTCGGTCTGGCCGCCCCCACCCTGCTGCGGGACGGGGAGCTGGTCCCCGAGGCCCTCGTGCTCTCCCACACCGAGCAGCTCGACCGGCTCCGCGCCGCCTGCCCCGAGGCGGTCGGCTCCGCGGTCGTCGCCGGAGACCCCACCCACGACCGCATCCTGGCCGGGCTGCCCTGGCGCGAACGCTACCGCGACCACCTGGAGACGGGCGCGCGCAGGCTGGTCCTGGTCAGTTCCACCTGGGGGCCCACCTCCCTCCTGGGCGCCTGGCCCGGCCTCCTCGGCACCCTCCTCACCGAACTCCCGGTGGACGAGTACCGCGTGGCCCTCGCCCTGCACCCCAACGTCTGGCACGGACACGGGACCTGGCAGGTGCGGTCCTGGCTGGCCACGGCCGAACGCGCCGGGCTCCGCGTCCTGCCTCCCCGGCAGGGCTGGCAGGCGGCACTGGTCGCCGCCGACCACGTGATCGGTGACCACGGTTCGGTCACCTTCTACGGCGCCGCCCAGGGCACCCACACCATGCTGGCCGCCTTCCCCCACCACGAGATGGCCGACGGCTCCCCCATCGCCGCGTTCGGCAGGGACGCCACCCGGCTGCGCGCGGACCGACCTCTGCTGCCCCAGTTGCTGGCCGACGCCGCCGGGCACAAGCCCGACCGGTTCTCCGCCCACACCGACCTGCTCAACTCCGTACCCGGCCGGTCGGGGCAGATCCTGCGTGCGACCTTCTACCGGCTCCTGAACCTGTCCGAGCCCGAGCAGCCCCTGCGCGTCCTGCCGCCGGACCCGCCGATCCCCTACCGACGCGGCTGGCCCGACGCCGCGGACACCACGCCGCTGTGGTGCACGGTCCTCGAGGAGGAGGACGGACTCCGGGTCCGCCGACTCCCCGCGGAGGCCGTCGACGCCGGGAGGCTGCCGCTGGACCGGCCCCACCTGGCCGCCCACGCGGACGAGACCCAGGCGCGTTGGTCCGAGGCGGCCTGCCTCCTCCTGTGCGGTCCCGGGTCGGAGGGCCCCCGGGGGGCCGTCTCCTGGGAACGGCTGCGGGTTCGGCTGGCCGATCACCCGCGCGCCCACCTGGCGGTGGCGGCGGACGGCCCCGACTGCCTGGTCGTCGACCGCGACGGGGCGCGGGTACGCCTCGTGGCGGACTCCCCCCGGCACGGGGCCGACCCCACCGCGGCGGCCTCCGCCTACTGGCACCTGTGGGTCGGGGGACGGGCACCCGAGCGGGACCTCGCGGTGTTCCTGGGCGAGCAGCGGCTCACCTTCACCGTCCACCGGGAAGGTGAGTGACCCCGGGGCGGGTCAGGCGCCGATCCGCTCCCGGACCTCGGCGGCCTCCCGACCGGCCTCGGCGCTCTCGTAGGCTTCCAGGGCTCGGCCCAGTTCCGCGCGGGCGGCCGCCGGGTCGCGGTCCTCGACGGCGTCCGCGCGCGCCACGTACACGTCTCCGACCCGGCGCTGGTCTCCGAGGTGGCGGTGCGAAGCGACCGCTTCGTCGTACTCCTCCAGTGCCTCGTCGATCCGCCCCTGGCGGACCCGCAGGTCGGCCAGGGCCTTGTGCGCGCGGGCCCGGTTCTGGTGGTCGTCCTCGGAGAGCAGCCCCAGGGCCCGGAGGATGAGCGGCTCGGCCTGTGTCAGCCGACCGGCACCCAGGTGGCACACGCCCTCCTTGCGCACCATGATGAGCAGCGCCCTCGGGTCCACCTCACGGGTGCGTCACTGCCGGGGGCACCGGCAGCCTGTCCGGACCTGGCCGGGTGCTCTCCAGCGCTCGTGGCCTGGGGCAGTTGGAGGGGTTGCTGGCCCTGGCGGACCTGCGTCTGACCGCCGAGGAGTCGGCGCTCCTGGACGCGGCCTCGGCCTGAGCCCTTCGGCCCGGGGCAGGCGTGCGGGTCGCGGCCCGCGCCGCTCACCCGGTGTCGGAGAGCAGTTCCCCGACCAGCGCGGCGACCTGCTCGGTCTCGACGAGGAAGCCGTCGTGGCCGTGCGCCGACCCGATCACCCGTACCTGACCGGGCCGGGGCAGGTGGCGGGCGATCTCCCGCTGCTGCGAGAGCGGATACAGGTGGTCGCTGTCGACCCCCGCCACGATCGTCCGCTCCGGCATCGCGGCCAGCGCGGCAGCGACCCCGCCACGGCCGCGTCCGACGTCGTGCCCGTTCATCGCCTCGGTGAGCAGTACGTAGCTGGCCGGGTCGAAGCGGCGGGCCAGCTTCCACGCCTGGTGGTCGAGGTAGGACTCCACCGCGTACCGCCCCTCGGAGCCGGGGTCCTCGCCCCGCTGGGCGGACCGGCCGAAGCGCGCGTCGAACTCGCCCGCCCCGCGATAGGTGACGTGGGCGATCCGGCGCGCGACCCCGAGGCCGTCCACCGGCGCGCGGCCGGTGGAGTGGTAGTCGCCGCCGAACCAGTCCGGGTCCGCTCGTACGGCGTGCAGCTGCGGGGCGGCCCAGGCGATCTGCCTGGCCGTGGTGGCGGCGGGGCAGGCCAGGACCAGGGCCCGACGGACCCGCCCTGGGAGGGTGATCGCCCACTCCAGGGCGCGCATCCCGCCCATGGATCCGCCGAGCACGGCCGCCCACGCGTCCACGCCCAGCGCGTCCGCGAGCGCCTCCTCGGCGCGGACGGTGTCGCGCAGGGTGATCCGGGGGAACCGGCTCCCCCACGGCCGACCGTCGGGGGCGTCCGAGGACGGACCGGTGCTGCCCTGGCAGCCGCCCAGGACGTTGGGGGCCACCACCAGGTAGCGGTCGGTGTCCAGCGCCCGCCCGGGACCGACGATCCCCTCCCACCAGCCGGGGCTGGGCTGGCCGGGGCCGGGCGGTCCGGCCAGGTGGGCGTCGCCGGTGAGGGCGTGCAGGACCAGCACCGCGTTGGCGCCCTCGGGGTTGAGGCGCCCCCAGGTCTGGTAGGCCAGGCGCACCCCGGGCAGGTGCTCCCCCGACTCCAGCTCCAGGGGTCGGTCCAGCCGGACCCAACGGCGCCGTCCGACCGGGTCGCCCTCACGCCAGCCGCCCCGGGCCGGCCGGGTCGCGGCCGGAACCGTCAGGGCCGGGTCCGGCCCGTCCTGGCGCGGACGGGCCGGACCCGCCGGTCGCGGACGACCGGTCACTGGTGCGCCTTGGCGGCGCGGAAGCCGAGTTCGAGATCCGCGCGCAGGTCGTCGACGTGTTCCAGGCCCACCGCCAGCCGGACCAGCCCGGGCGTGACCCCCGCGGTGACCTGTTCCTCGGGGGCGAGCTGGCTGTGGGTGGTGCTGGCCGGGTGCACGATGAGGCTGCGCACGTCACCGATGTTGACGAGCTGGCTGAACAGTTCGGTGCCGTCGACGAAGGCCCGTCCGGCGTCCACTCCCCCGCGCAGCTCGAAGGACAGGACCGCCCCCGCACCCCGGGGCAGGTACTTCCGGGCCAGGGTGTGGAAGGGGCTGGAGGGCAGGCCCGCGTAGTGGACGCGTTCGACCTCGTCCCGCGCCTCCAACCACTCGGCCAGCGCCTGGGTGTTGCTGGCGTGGCGGTCGATCCGCAGTGAGAGGGTCTCCACTCCCTGCAACACGAGGAAGGAGTTGAGCGGGGCGATGGCGGCGCCGGTGTCGCGCAGCAGTTGGACACGGAGCTTGGCGGCGTAGGCGCCGGGGCCGAGCGCGTCCCAGTACCTGAGCCCGTGGTAGCTGGGGTCGGGCTCCACGAATCCGGGGAAGCGGTCCCCGTGCGCGCCGAAGTCGAAGCTGCCCGCGTCCACGACCGCCCCGGCGACGGTGGTGCCGTGCCCGCCGAGGTACTTGGTGGCGGAGTGCACGACGACGTCGGCGCCGAAGTCGATGGGACGCAGCAGGTAGGGGGTGGGCACGGTGTTGTCGACGATCAGCGGGACGCCGGTCTCGTGGGCGGTGTCGGCCACCGCGCGCACGTCCAGGACGTTGCCGCCGGGGTTGGCGAGGGTCTCCGCGAAGTAGAGCTTGGTCTCGGGGCGGGTGGCGGCGCGCCACGAGTCGGGGTCGTCCTGGTCCTCGACGAAGGACACCTGGACGCCGAGTTTGGGCAGCGTGTGGTGGAGGAGGTTGTAGGTGCCGCCGTACAGCAGCGAGCTGGCGACCAGGTGGTCACCCGCGCCGACCAGGTTGAGCAGCGCCGCGGTGACGGCGGCCGAACCGGAGGCGAAGGCGACCGCCCCCACACCGCCCTCCAGGGCGGCGACGCGCTGTTCGAGGACGTCCTGGGTGGGGTTGCCGATGCGGGTGTAGATGTTGCCGGGCTCGGCCAGGCTGAACAGGTCCGCGCCGTGCTGGCTGTCCCGGAAGACGTACGAGGTGGTCTGGTAGATCGGGGTGGCCCGCGCGAGGGTCGCGGGGTCGGGCTCGGCCCCGGCGTGGATCTGCTGGGTCTCGAAGGACCAGGACCGGATCCGGGTGGTGTCGGTGCTCAACGAACGCCCCTTTACACAGAAAGCCGACTGGAAAAGTAGGGAATCGTTTCGAGGCTAGCACTCCCCCGCCGACCCTGGCCAGGGATCAGCCGAACCCTCCCCATGCGCGGGTGGTACCGCCCGATTCAGGTGGTTTCACTTAGGGTGATTGTGCGACTCCGACGGGCCACCGCACCGCCCGTCCGTCAACACCACGGGGGACGACACGACATGAGCACCGACCTTCCCGACGGCCCGGGTGACGACCCGGGCTCCTTCGACGAGTTCCTCGCGCGGTTCCTCAGCGGGTCACGGGGGCCCGTCCGCCGCGTCGACCTCTCCAAACTGATGGACCCCGAGGCGCAGAGGGTGGCCGACTCGGCGGTCCGCCGCACCCTGGAGAGCGGCGGGGCCGACGTCGACTCCGTCCACCTGCTGTGGTCGCTCCTGCGCTACCCGCCGATCCGTGAACTGCTGGGCCGCACCGACACGGACCTGGCCCCGCTGGGGGACGTGGTCGACCAGGCCGTCGCCCAGACGCCCCGGGCGGCGCGCGGTGGCTCCCCCCGGCTCACGCCCGCCGCCAAGCGCGCCTTCCTCGACTCCCTCCAGATCGCCCGCGCCACCGGCAGCACCAGCATCACGCCCGAACACCTGCTGTTCGCGCTGGCGGTCAACCCCGGCGCACCGGTCGGCCAACTCCTGCGCGACTCCGGGATCACCCCGCAGGCGCTTCAGAAGGCCGCCGGGGCGGTGCCGCCGAGCGAACAGGGCGAGACCGCGCCCTCCGACACCCCGCAGCTGGACGAGTTCGGCACCGACATGACCGCGCTCGCCCGGGAGGGGCGCCTGGACCCGGTGATCGGCCGTGAGGACGAGGTCGAACAGTGCATCGAGGTGCTGGCGCGACGGCGCAAGAACAACCCGGTGCTCATCGGTGACCCGGGCGTGGGCAAGACCGCCATCGTGGAGGGCATCGCCCAGCGCATCTTCGACGACGACGTCCCCGAGACCCTGCGCGGCCGTCGGCTGGTCCAGCTCGACCTGTCCGGCATCGTCGCGGGCACCCGGTACCGGGGCGACTTCGAGGAACGGCTCAACGCCATCGTGGACGAGATCCGCGCGCGTTCGGACGAGCTGCTGATCTTCATCGACGAGATCCACACCCTGGTCGGGGCGGGTGCCTCCGAGGGGTCGACCAGCGCCGGGAACATGCTCAAACCCGCGCTGGCCCGGGGGGAACTGCACATCATCGGCGCGACCACCGTCGACGAGTACCGCAAGAACATCGAGAAGGACGCGGCCCTGGAACGCCGGTTCCAGCCGATCCAGGTGCCCGAGCCGTCCGTCCAGGACACCGTCGAGATCCTGCGCGGCCTCCGGGACCGCTACGAGGCGCACCACCAGGTGAGGTTCAGCGACGACAGCCTCGTGGCTGCGGCGGAGCTCTCCGACCGCTACGTCACCGACCGGTTCCTGCCCGACAAGGCCATCGACCTCGTCGACCAGGCCGGAGCCAGGGTCCGGTTGCGTCTGAAGACCTCCAGCTCGGCCCTGCGCGACCTGGAACGCAAGCTCAAGGAGCTGGAGGAACGCAAGGACCGGGCGGTGCAGGACGAGGACTACGAGCGGGCCTCGGCCCTGCGCGACGAGATCAACGCGTCCAAGAGCGAGGTGCACCAGGCGCGCGGCACCGGTTCGGCGGTGCCCGAGGTGAGCCCGGCCGACATCGCCGAGGTGGTCTCACGTAGCACCGGCATCCCGGTGGCCCAGCTGACCCAGGAGGAGCGGGAGCGGCTGGTCAACCTGGAGGAGGTGCTGCACGACCGCGTGGTCGGCCAGAACGAGGCGGTCACCGCCGTCTCGGAGGCGATCCGCCGCAACCGCGCCGGGCTCGGCGACCCGGACCGGCCCGTGGGCAGCTTCCTGTTCCTGGGGCCGACCGGCGTGGGCAAGACGGAACTGGCCCGGGCCCTGGCGGAGGCGCTGTTCGGGGCCGAGGAGGCCATGGTCCGGATCGACATGAGCGAGTTCCAGGAACGGCACACCACCAGCAGGCTCACGGGGGCGCCGCCCGGGTTCGTGGGCTACGAGGAGGCGGGGCAGCTGACCGAGGCGGTCCGCCGCCACCCGTACTCGGTGCTGCTGCTCGACGAGATCGAGAAGGCCCACCCGGACGTGTTCAACCTCCTGTTGCAGCTCCTGGACGACGGTCGGCTCACCGACGGACAGGGCCGGACCGTGGACTTCCGGAACACGGTGGTCATCATGACGAGCAACCTGGGCTCGGAGGCCATCACCGGCGGCGGCCCGATGGGCTTCACCTCGGACGGGCAGATGGACCCCGACACCGAGCGCCGGGTGATGCGCCGTCTGAAGGAGGAGTTCCGCCCGGAGTTCCTGAACCGGGTGGACGAGATCATCGTCTTCAAGCAGCTGGGCGAGGACGAGATCAGGCAGATCACGACGCTCATGCTGGAGGGGACCGAGGAGCGGCTGCGCGCCCAGGACATCCAGGTGCGCTTCACCGACGAGGCCATCGACTGGCTGTCCCGACGCGGCTACCAGCCGGAGTTCGGCGCACGCCCCCTGGCCAGGACCATCCAGCGCAACGTGGGCAACCGGCTCTCCCGCATGGTGCTGGACCGCCAGGTGCTCCCCGGCGACCAGGTGGTGGTCGACGTGGACGGTGAGGACCAGCTGAGCGTGTCCACCGTTCCGCCGAGCTGACGCACCGGGTCCCGGGGGCTCCCCCGGGACCCGGGCCGGTCAGGCGGACAGTCCGCTGGTGCGGATCTGGTCGCGGATCCACTCCCCCGCGGGCTTCAGCGAGTCGGTGCCGGTGAACGGCCCGCCCGCGTCGCAGGTGCCGGTCTCGAAGACCGCGCCGGAGCGGAAGTCGTCCGAGAAGTTCCAGTTCACCCAGCTGATCTGCTCTTCGGCCATGAAGTCGAGGTAGGCCTGGGCGGCGGCGAAGTCGTTGGGACCGTCACCGGTGTGCTCCTGGGTGCCGAACTCGGTCACGAACAGGGGCAGCTCCTGGGCGGCCTCACGGAAGACGTCGAAGTGCCCGCCGCTGTGCGAGGCGGCGTAGAAGTGGTAGACGTACATGATGTTGTCGGCGTCCACCGGGTTGTCCACGATCTCGGAGTGGTCCGAGCCCTCCGAGACGCCCAGTGAGGACCAGGCGCGCGTGCCCACCAGCACGACCGCCTCGGGGTCCTGCGCCCGGATCACCGGGATGACCTCCTCGGAGTAGCCCTTCACCGAGTTCCAGGAGACCCCGTTGGGTTCGTTGGCGATCTCGTAGAGGACGTTGTCCTTGTCGGCGTGCTCGGCGGCGATCTCGGCGAAGAACTCCTTCGCGCGGTCCGTGTTGTGGTTCGGGTCGCCGGGCGTGAGCATGTGCCAGTCGACGATCACGTAGAGGCCGCGAGCGGTGCCCTCCTCGATGAGCTCGTGCACCCGGTCGGTGAAGCCGCGCGGGTCGGTCTCGTATCCGCCCTCCTGGATGTACATGGACACCCGCAGGACGTCGGCCCGCCAGTCCTGGGCCAGGGCGTCGAGCGAGGCGTCCGTCAGACACTGGTCGTACCACTGGAGCCCGTGCGAGCTCATACCGGTGAGTTGGATCGGCTGGCCGCTCTCGTCGCAGAGCTTGAGGCCGCACACCCGGAGCTGCCCGTGCTCGTCGACCGCGCTGAGCGCGGTCTCGTCGGAGACGGGGGCGACCTCGTCCGTGGAGCCGCCCGGGAACAGGGCGGCGCCCATCAGGAGCGCTCCCAGAGCGGTGATCCCGAGGGTCCTGAAGGGGTGTCTGCGGGGGGTGGAGCGGTGACGCGCCATGGAGGACCTCCAGCGGGGTACGGACCGGCGCCGCGCGAGGGGGTTCACGCGGTCCGGATCCGGAAGGAGTGTTATCTGAAGAAGCTAGGCTCCGGTCGCTCAGACGTCAAGAGTGGTGACCCATGGTGATCATCTGCTCCGGGGAGTACCCGGTCGGGCACGCCCCGGAGCCGCCGCTCAGGCGGGTTCGGGCTGGGGCTCGGGTCCGGGCGGCTCGGGAACCGGCATGGGGCCCGGTTCGGGGACCGGGGTCGGGCTCGGCTCCGGCGGCACGGGCTCGGGCGGCATCGGCGCCGGAGGGAAGGGGTCCGGCGGCATGGGGTCGGGTTGCCGCTGTGTCGGGGCGGAGTTCTCACTCATAGGGTGTCCTCCTCGTTCCGTTGGGAGATCCGTTCGACTCGGGAGCGCTGGTTCATGCGGCGGCCCGCCCGCTCGTTGAGCACCGTGACGGCGCCGACCAGGCGTCCCAGCCTGCTCTGACCCGCCTCGGAGCCGGGGCGCTCCTCCACGTGCCGGGGCGCGTCGGGCAGCAGTCGGCCGACCAGCCGCATCGCCCCCTGGGTGAGTCCGGGCGCGACACCGTGCACCGCCATCCCCGCCCGGGCCATGGGGGAGATCACGAGGAAGCCCCGGCGCCGGGCCGTGGCGCGCACGATGCGCCGGGCCGCGTGTTCGGCGCTCACGCTCACCAGGGGCAGCCCGGCGGCCAGCGCGAACCACGCGTACTCGCGTTCGGGGTCCCCGGTGAAGACCACGCCCCGGTGGGAGCCGGTGCGCATCAGCCCGGGCACCACGGTGGTCACCCGCACGCCGCTGCCGGCGGTCTCCGCCGCCATGCCCTCGGACAGCGCGGCCCAGGCGTGCTTGGCGGTGGAGTAGGGCAGCAGGTGCGGCACGGACAGGTAGGCGCCGATCGAGGTGATGTTGACGATGGTGCCCCGGGTGCGACGCAGGCGGTCCACCGCCGCTCGGGACAGGTGGAACGGGCCCCAGAACATGACGTCCATGGCCTGCCGGAAGTGGTCCTCCGTGAGGGTCTCCTGAGGGCCCACTCGCATGATCCCGGCCGAGTTGACCACCGCGTCCAGACGGCCGAAGTGCCGTTCGGCCTCGTCGAGCAGGTCCTCGACCGCGTCCGCGTCGGTGACGTCGCAGACCACGCCGTGCGCCCGCACTCCCCTGCCGGAGAGCTCGGCCACCGCGCGGTCCAGGCCCTCCTGGCCGCGCGCGCAGATCACCACGGAGGCCCCGCTGGCGCCGAACTCGCGGGCCAGCTGGAGGCCGAGTCCCCGGGAGCCGCCGGTGATCAGCACGACCTTGCCGTTCATCAGCCCGGATCGACGGCGTTCGGACAGCGCCGAGGCGCCGACCCCGAGAGCGGCCCCGGCCGCGCCCCAGAGGAGGAGTTCCCCGTGGTTCCCGGGCTCGGGCTCGGGCGCCCGCTTGCGGCGGGACCACACCCACCGGAGTCCGGCCAGCGCGAGGGGTACCTTCCAGCCGCTCACCGTGCGCCCTCCCGGTCAGCGGGCGTGTGCTGGGCCTGCGGCATGTGCTCCCCTGTTCGTCGGTTACGGCGGGGGGATGTGGGTGCTGCGGTACCCGACATGAGTGGGTCGAAAACGACGGCTGGGAAGAGATGGGGGAATCCGGGTTCCCCCGTTGGTCAGCGCAGGACGAGAAGACCTCGCGGACCGAGCAGGTCCGCCTCCAACAGGGGCCGCGGCCCCCGGCGGAGGTCGAGGTCGACACCCAACGCCTCCAAGGCGGGCGCCAGCGACTCCGGATCGGGGTGCTCCGCGCGCAGGGCCAGCAGTTCGAGCGAGGGCAGGTCTCCCAGACCGGGCTGCGGGGTCCGCCCCCAGTCGATGAGGAACGGCACCGGCGCCGGGTACTCGTCGGGCTCCCGCTTGGCCAGAAGCCACCGCAGCACGGTTCCGTCCGGAGTGGTCCGGGACCACGGATCCACGTCACCGGGATCGTGGCCCACCGCTCGGGCCCGCTCGACGACGGTCTCCAGGTCACCGTCGACGCGCACCGCGAAGGTCGCCAGGTGGGGACGGTCCAGGTCGGCCAGCCCGAAGACACGCACCGGCCCCACCTGCTCGGGATCGGGGCCGACGATCTCCAGGTAGTAGGGCGCGCGCCGACCTTCCACGGTCAGCGCCACCAGGGCGTTGGCCGACCCCACCGGGTGCGAACCGCCGCGGGCGGGCGTCACCCCGCTCCACCGGGCGAAGTCGGTGACCGCCTCCTCGAGATCGGGCACCGCGTACACGAGGTGGTCCAGCGTGCCGGGGAAACTCATCCAGCCCTCCTTGTCTTGACCTCAACCAACTTCAGCTCCCGGGGGTGACGGCCTACGACCACCCCGGGACAGACTCCACGGCCGACCACTGATCGGGCTGAGCCTGGAAGCCGCCGCCTTCGGCTAGCACTCCGCGTACACGTACTCGGGGTCCCCGGGCTCGACCAGGTCGAGGTCCCGCAGCACGAACCTGGACGGCACGTCGGGATTCTCGCACTCCACGTCGAAGTTGGTCCCGGCGTCGTCCAGGTCCCCGGGGTATTCGACGGCGATCACGTCGCTCCCGTAGACGTCCGTGTAGGCGGGGCACTCCGCCCACGCCGCACAGGACTCGGCGACCGCGAAGTCGAACCCGGCCTCGTCCCTGCCCTGCTGGGCCACCTCGGCCGCGTTCTTCTGCCCGGCGTCGAGCCCGCCCTCGTGTGCCAACCCGACGATCTCCTCGGCCAGCGCCAGGTTGTCGTCCACGGTCAGCGCCCCGTTCGACCGCAGGTAGGAGTCCAGGTTGTCGAACTCGACGGCGTCGAACCCCGCCTCAGAGCAGCGGTCGATGGTCTCCCCCAGGATCTCCGCGATCCGCCCCCGTTTCTCCTCCGTCGAGGTGTCCAGGAGCATCTCGTCGGGCCATCCCGGATCCGCGACCGGTTCCCCGCCCTCGTCCAGCAGCAACAGATCGGTTCCGAGCCAGAAGTCCAGCTCCCCGGGCTGCGTCTGGAAGCCGTTGACGTAACAGACCGAATAGATTCCCGGCACCGGCTCCGCCGTGGAGTCACGCACCACCGTGGTCACCCCGTCCGGCGGCGGGTAGGCACCGCCCAACTGGTAGTCGGCCCCGCCCTCCGGTAGGACCTCAGCACCACACCCCGCGAGCAGCAGGGAGAGACCCGCCACCCACCAAACCCGACCGCCCACAACTTCCCCCTACCTTGACCGCCCCAGTCAAGCAGGCCGTTCCCATCCCCGCGTGCGCGGGGAGCAGGAGAAGTTCTTCAAGCGCCTGGCCAACATCTCGGGTCCATCCCCGCGTGCGCGGGGAGCAGACTTTTTGACCAGGAAACTTACCAGTGGCAAAAGGTCGTTTTTCCAACTTCTCGGAATTTGGACACCAAAGACAAAAACCCCATAGGCACCTTGTGGCTCATCGATTCCCGAACCTTCTCCGCTGGGCAGCCTTGCTCCAACCGGCCTTGGGAGTAGTGGCCGGACTTCTGCGGGTTGGATTCTTGGGGCGATGCATCAGCACCAGCCCCTCGTGGTCCCTGGGCTCCCAATCATGCTCGAACGTGTCGAAGGCGAACCCCTGTTCCGAGTCGTTCCCGTACACGAGCAGCGCCCGACCGTTGTTCGCGTACTCCCGGACCTCAGCCCACAGCGCTTCCCTAACCCTGTGAGAGGGATTGCCGATGAACACGCCCGCAGAGATCTCCATAAGCCAACGGCTGAGGAAGCCCCTCAGTCCCTTGGGACATTTGGCCAGAACGATGACCGTCACCACACCACCTCGTCAGGATGGTGCCTCCCAGCCTCCAACAGCTGCCCATCGTCACCAACGAGGCCGACCGAGTCCTCGTCTGACTCTTCGCAGCTCGCGTCCCCGAGAAGAAGCTTCCTGACGTCCCGGACACACCTGTCGAGCAGGCCCTCCTCGTTGATCCGATCCCGCAGAAGTCTCCGGGTCACCCCATCAACGTCGTCATCACCCTGCGCAGCGGCATCAAAAGCCACCGGTATCCCGATCTCCACCTTGTAGAGGTCCGCGATGTCCATCACGAACCCCCGATCGTGCCCCGAGTGCACGAAACCCAACCCGGGGCTGCATCCCAGAGCGACCGTCACCGTGTGCGCCACCCCGTAGAGACACTGTGCCGCGGAGGTGATCCCCTTGTTCGGCGCGTCGGACATGTCATGTTGACCAGGTTTGTACTTGCGCCCCTTCCAGGTCACCCCGGTACGTTCCGACTCAGCCTGATAGCACTTCCTCACTCGGCCGCTTTCCTTGCCGAGCAACTGCTGGCGGCTGAAGGCCTCCACGTCCAGGTCCGGGAAGCGCATCCTGTACATCGCCCGTGCGACGTCCAGCCGACGTTGACGGTTGGCCCATGCAGCAGCCTGTGCCTCCACCATCCGGGACGAGGTCGTCAGCCCTCGCCCCGCCGCGTAGAAGCGGACCCCATGCTCACCCACCCAGACGACGCTGGCTCCGCACTCCCCAAGGACCTTCATCGCAGCCTGGGTCACGGTGGTCCCAGGCCCCAGGAGAAGGGTCCCGATGGTCGCTCCGGGTATGTACCTCGTGCCGTCCCCGTCCTCAGCCGTGATGGCGTTGTCCTCCCGGTGCACCACGCACCGCTCCAGGTAGACGAACGACACCCGGTCCTTCATCCGGGTCAGCTCACGTGGTGAGGGCGTCCGCCTCCTCCCGACCGTCGTCACCGTTCACCCACCGGGGCCAGGGTCATGAGACCGCATCCGTACGCCTTGGCACGGCCGATACCCGCGCTCAGGGCCTGGCGCAGCGCGTCGGGATCGGTGACGGTCAGTCTCCCGTCGAAGGTCGCGGTCACCACGGGCACCCGCATCCGTTTCCCCTTCCGCTCGGGCCTCGGGTCGGGTTTGTCGAAGCCCGCGCTGTTGCGGTCGTGAACCAGTAGTTCGTAGCCATCCATTTCCGGCAGAGCCGGGTCAGCACCTGCGGCGCGCAGCACCTCGAACCCGCACTTCTCCTGCCGTTTCAGCAGCCACCCGGCCTGGTGCCGGGGGGTGACGTGCGCGGTGGGCTTGGTCTCCTCCCCGTCCTTGCGCCTGATGCTGTGCACCGGGTTGGCCGTCAACCGGAACGCCCAGGTCTGTCCGGTCTCCAGCCGGGACAGGAACCCGCTGTAGTCGAGTGTCTGCCACCCCGGCCCCTCTTCTGCCTGGGGCCAGCCGGCCTGCTCCACCAGGTGGGTGAGCTCGGGCCTGCTGGGGCTCACCACGTAGAGGAGCACCTCCGCACTGGCGTTGCGATCCAAACGCCACAGGACTCGCGGCCTGCCTCCGTCACTGCCGGTCCGGCTGACGGGTCCCGCGATCCCGGCCAGCGGGTCGCTGGCAGAGGCGGCGCTGGGCAGCAGGTCGGGAAACCCGCCCATCACGGCGGCGTGCAGTGCCTGCGGCGAGGACAACAGCCTGCGTGTTCCGGGCCGATGCGTGTTGAAGCGGAAACGGGTGAGATGCATCAGGGGTCTCCCAGCGCGGACAGGGGATCGTGGGCAGGCGCGACCTTCACGCGCCGCCCCGGGATCGGGTTGGAGACGCTGACCGAATCGGCTCGGACCGCTCGCAGGCCGTACCGGCGGTGTCTCGGGTCGAAGCTGAGTGGGAGGTCACGCAGGGAATCGGCCGGGCCGTCCCCGGATGCCGCGTCCACGAGAGTGGAGAGTGCGATCTCCGCCCCCTCACGCCGTCCGCGCCGCTTCCGGTACCACTCGGAAGCCTGCCAGGGCTGGTCGCGCAGGACGTCCTCCAGCGGACTCCGCACCGGCTCGCCCAGTTCGACGGGCCGCGAGGGCGGGCAGGACCGTCTGCCCAGATAGGGGAGGTACACGGGCGCGCGCACCGCCTCGTACAGTTCGACGATCAGCTCGGGGGCGCCTTCCACCGCCGCCACGAACACCGCGTCGGAAAGGTAGAAGCGTTCGGAGACCGGCATGGACACACCGGTGACCAGGTGGTGCGCGGTCTGGTAGTCCCGTACTCGGGTACCGGGCTGGTCCACCCGCACACCGAATCGCAGCGACGCCAGATCGGCCAGATCCTCTGTCCGGTCACGTCCGAGGGAGGCGGCGAGAAGCCCGAGCACACCGCTCTTGGTGGGCGCGTTCTCGGTACCGCGCCGCGAGAATCGGGAGGAGGATCCCCAGGCCTGGAGCGGCCCCGCCAGGACCAGGGGCAGGGTGAGCGATCCGGCGGCCCCCAGGGCGGAGGCACTCACTTCGGGGCCTGCCGCCGGGCGACGGCGGAGCCGACCTGCTCAAGGAGTTCGGGAAGGGTCACGTCGGCACCCAGCCCGGAGAGCTTGGCGGTCCGGTCCCCCACCCGCACCACCCAGGTGTCGACGTCGTCAGCGGCCCCGAAGGCCCGCTCCACCTCCGGCACGTACTCCGCGAGGCGGGCGCTGGCCTGTGCCACGTGACCGGTCTCGGCCCCGACCGGCTCCTCGAAGGCCCCCACGAAGCTGATCGGCCGCTGGCTGCGCAGCTTGACGACGACCGCGTCGGGCAGGGTGTGGTTGCCGAAGGTGTTGATCTTGCCGGTGGGCAGGGACTCCACGAACCCGCGCACGAACGCCTCCACGGCGCGGCGCAGCGGTTCGGTGACGGGCTCGTCCTCACGCAGCCCCTCCCCCAGGTTCCTCCGGAGCAGGTCCACGTCGACCGCCGCGTAACGGTAGAGGGTGGAGGAGTTGAACTCGACGGTCCCGATCATGCCCGCGCCGGTCTCCTCCTCCGGGTTCCTGTCGTCGACGGCCGTGTAGTAGTCCGACTCGTTCTCCACCGCGTGCACGCTGATGGCGTGCGCGACCTGGGCGGCGGCGTCCACGTTGATGTCGGCGCCGTCAGCGACCATACGACCGAACAGGGCGATGTCCACCGAGTGCAGGGTGTCGGCGACGGTCTTGGCGCGCGCCTTGTTGTCCTTCTCCTTGAGGAAGGCCTTGATGTCGTCCCTGCCGTCAACGGCGAGCCGGGCGAGACCGTCGCGCTGGCGGGCGCTGAGGAACATCAGGTAGGCGGACTCGGGGGCGGGGGCCGCCTCACCGTTCTTCTTCGCGGCGTCGACCTTGCGCTTGGGCGGCTCGATCTTGGAACCGGTGGCGGCCTGGACGGTCTCGGCCGCCAGGGTGAGCGCCTCGCTCTCTTCGATGGAGGGGTCGATCTCCCGGATGCGGGCGGCGATCAGTTCCGCGACGCGCTTGGTGCGGGTGCCCAGGTCCTGGGGGTCGAGCAGGGCGTCGAAGGCGAGCCGCGTGGCACGCTTCCAGGCCTGGCTGGAGACCCGGGAGCGGCGTACACCGCCGTAGACGGCGGTCTTGGGGGCACCGGTGTCGTCACGGTTGAGGTTGCTGGGCGGCACGGTCTGCAACACGTGCACGTCGAGAATGGTCCGGCTCATGGGTGTGTCCTCGTTTGGTCGGTGTGTGTTCGGCGCGTGGCGCGAACAGGAGGGTTGGGGGTCGTGTCGCCGATGGCGGGGTCCGGAGCTGACCCCGCCATCGGCGGTTACTCGGCGGGGTCGGTTCCGGTCTCGTCACCCTCCGGCGTGGGCTCGGACCTGCTCGGGCGGTACGCCTGGAAGCCGCGCCCCCAGGCGCGGCGCACCCGCTCGGCTCCCGCCACGGTGCGGGTGTCGTGGAGCTGGTCCGCGAGAAGCCCGTAGTCGAGCGGAACGTCCTCGGCTCGCATGAGCTGCACGATCCCGCGCAGCCGGTCCAGGCGGGTGCTGCGACTGCTCGCGGTCTGGGCCTGGACGAACCGCTTGCGCAGGGGTTCGTCGATGTCGCCGGACGGCATGAGGCGTCGGACGGCTCCGCCGAAGTCCCTCCCTCGCCGGTGCATGCCCTTCTCACGTTTGGACTGCTGATGGAGGGCGTAGAGCGTGAGGGCCTCGTGCACGGCGGACTCCGCGTCGGGCGTGCGCGGATCGTTGACGTGGAAGGTCTCGTAGAAGCGGTGGTCGATGGTGACTCCGACCAGCTCCGGCACCTCGTCGATGGTCCTGCCCGCTCCGCGACGCAGTTTGGCCAGAGTGGCGACCGCGTCGGGGTGATCCCGGAGGTATCCGGCCTGGAGCTGGCGGATACGCTCGTCGACGGCCTCACCGACCTCTCTGAGGTCGGGGACGTAGTCGGTGGCGCTCGCTGTGGTCACTGTTCTTCCTCCGTGTTCTCGGAGCCCGTGACGGGGACGGTCAGGGGCAGGGCTTTGCGCAGTGCTCTACGGAAACGCAGGTCGGCGCTGGAGGTGTTGAGCCAGAACGGGCCGCCCTTGGCGTCGAGGACGCGCCCTTCCCAGGAGGCCTCACTCGCGGACTCGATGAGCTCGTCGCCGAGGCGGGAAACGGTGTCGCGTACGGTCCGCTGCCACTGACCGTGCTGCCCCCTGCTGTAGTGCGGGTCGTCCAGGCGGGATTCGGTGTCGGCTTCCTCCTCCCGCAGCGGGGCCAGGTCGCGTAGCCAGGCGCGGAAGAGGCCGTCCAGTTCTCCGAAGCCGCGGTCGCGGGCGGTGGCCCGGGGGCCGTCACCGTCGGCCCCCGCCGCGTGCGCCAGTCCCGTGGCCAGGTCACCCAGCGCGGTGACGGCGTCCTCGGCGTCGCCGACCGCCGTCACCGCCACCTGGGCGAGATGCGAATGGTCCCTGTGGAGCAGGATCACGGGAATGGCCACGGAGTCGTCCACGATCTCGTCGACGACCGACTGCTGGGTGCCGTAGACCGCCCCGGCCAGTCGGACCCGCAGGAGGTGGCCGCGCGGGAGGTAGCTGTCGACGGTGAGGCGGGCGATCCACTCCAGGACGCGGGGGCGCACCTGGTCGGCCGCCTCCTGACGCTGTTCGGCGCCTCGGACCTTCCCGGTCACGAGCGCGCCCAGGCCGCGCCAGGCGGCTCGCGACGGGTCGTGCTCACGGGGGAGGTAGACGGTGGCCTCACGGAGCTTCTTCTCCTGGGCGGGGCTGCGGCGCCAGGCCGACATGGGTTCGCGCAGCTGCATGTTGCGGGGGGTGAGCGGATCGCCGTAGGCGAGCAGGACACCGTGGACGCCCTCCGCGTCGTGATGCAGGCGCATGCGGCGCGTCTGCCAGGTGTAGAGATCGCGTAGCCCATGAGGGCGGGACACGGCGGCGGCGCCCTCCAGCGGTGCGGCGGTGACGGGAGGGTGTGCCCAGGCGGGCCGGTCTCGCCCCGGTTCCCGGTCAACGTCCAGGTTGGCGGTGTCGAAGGAGATGAGGTTGAGCAGGAGGGTCTGCCGGAGGTTGTCGCCCTCCGCGTACACCCCGCCCAGGTGGCCCGCCCAGCCCACACCCTGCGGGTACCCCTTGCCGCCCTTCACGCGAGGGTCGCCCTCGGCACCGGATTTGATACCGGAGGAATCGTAGGCGTGCGCGTGCACCACCCAGCGGGCGGCCTCGGCGAAGTCGAGCCGTCGGGCGCCATGGGCGCGCATGGTGAAGAACCGTGAGCCGTTGGGAACGTCGGCGACGATCCGGTCCAGCGCCGAGTACTCGCCCTTGCTGGTGTGCAGATCCGCCACCTGGAGGAAGGGGGTCCGCGGGTGCAGGAGGTCGAACCGTCCCCGGTGAGTGTCGAGGTAGGCGCGCAGCTCCGCGACCGGCAGTCCGTCGTCCCAGAGTTCGCCCCATTGCTCGACCTCCCGCGGACCGTCGAGCACGTCGTGCAGAATCGCCAGAAGGAGGCGGAGCAGCGCGAAGTCCTGGGTGGGGACGTCGCCGACCAACCGGCGCACCGACTCGGCCTGCTCGAAGACCTCGGTCAGGGACAGTTCGACCTCGCTGCCGTCCATGCGCAGTACCGGGATCCAGGGACTGCGGGTGAGGTCGAAACAGCGCGGGGGCGAGGACCCTGATTCGGATGTCGCCACGGCTGTGGGCGCCTCATGGTGCACGGGTGACCTCCAGGCCGTCGGATTCGGTGTAGCGCAGCGTGTGTCCGGCCAGTTCGGCGCGGTTGTCCTCGTCCAGGAACAGGACCAGCTCCCCCGCGACCCAGTGGGCCTCCTTGGTCTGCCAGGCCACGATCAGATCGGTCTCCAGGTCAGCGATGGTGCGGTCGATCATCGCTCCGGTGACCGTGAACTGGTAGGGCAGACGCAGGCCACTCGCGGCGAGCGCTCGCGCGGCCTTGGCAGTGGGCACCGAGTCCGGGGGCAGTGGCAGGCCTCCACGCCCCTCGGTGAGCCAGGGGACCGTGGTCAGGGATCCGTCGGCGTTGCGCCTGGCCACCAGGACCTCCAGGCTCTCCCCGGTGTCCCGGACCTGGGCCTTACCGCTCTGGCTGTCGTCGGCCTCCCCGACTCCGGCGTCCACCCAGCCGATCACCGCACGGCCGTCCCGGGCCGCCGGGTCGAGCAGGAACGCGCGGGCCCGCACGGCCTTGTCAGCGTGTTGGGTCTCCTGGACGGTGTGGGCCTCGTCCAATGCCGCGGACCAGCTCGCCGGAGCGATGTCGGAATGGTCGTCGGTCTGGTGGTAGGCGTCCTGGACCAGTGGGCTGATGTCGTCGGGCAGCCGGAGAGTTCGCTCGTCGTCGGTCGTCGCTTCGAGGTGGGGCCGGAGCGCGGCGAGCGAGCGGAGGAGTGGGTACTCGCCGTAGACAGTGCGCGATCCGCGAACCGGACGGGGTGGGCTCTGGTCCCAGTCCACGCCGGTGACCAGGCACCGCGCCGTGCGGAGCCCGGAGGGGCGCTGGCTCTGTCCGTCGCCCCGGAGGTGGCGGTGCAAGCGGCCCATGCGTTGGAGTACCAGGTCGACGGGGGCAAGATCGGTGACCAACAGGTCGAAGTCAACGTCCAGGGACTGCTCGACGACCTGGCTGGCGACCACGATGCGGCGGGCGGGGCGGACCCCGCCAAGTTCGGCGACCTTCGGGGGAGGTCCGTACTCGCTCAGGAGCTGTTCGTCCCGGGCGGCCCGATCAAGATCGAGGAAGCGGGAGTGGGCGACGGTCACCGCGGCGTCACCGAACTGGTCGCGTAGGTGGGCGGCGGCCTCGTGCACCCGGGTGACGGTGTTGCGGATGACCAGGGCACAGCCGCCCTCGGCCAGTTCCGTCTCCAGGCGGGCAGCGAGGGTGGCGAGGTCGTCACCGAGGGGTTCGATGAGGACGTCAGTCGATCGGCCGGAAGCGGCGGGGGTGTACAGGCGGGGTGCCGCGCCGGGCTCGGCCGTGGTGATCAGTGGATATGCCTCCGCCTCCCCAACCCGCCCCATAGCCTCTTCGGTCGGGTCGCTCCCCCGTCGTTCCCCCGTGTAGGCCAGCGCGAGCTCACGCCTGCGCCGGGCCGGGAGGGTGGCGGACAGCACGACGACGGGAACCCCGTACCTGCCGAGCCAGGACAGGGCCCGATCCAGGTAGGTGTTCATGTACGTGTCATAGGCGTGGGCCTCGTCGATCACGACGACCTTGCCCGCCAACGCGAGGTGGCGCAGCGCCAGGTGCTTGCTCTTGAGGCTGGTGAACAGGAGCTGGTCGACGGTGCCGACGGAGAAGGAGGACAGCATGCCCTTCTTGCGTCCGCGCAGCCAGCGGTGCGCGACCAGCGCGGCGCTTCCGGGAGCATTTCCCGAGTCGCGGTCGGTGTCAGTGGCCAGGCGGGGTCCGCCACCGAGGTAGCCGGAGAACTCCTTGTTGAGGTGCGCCTTGGAGTGCGCGAGGAAGATCGAGGCCGCTTCCTCGGGCATGCCGGGCAGACGCTCCAGCCAGTGGGTGAAGCGGGAGAACATGGCGTTGCTCGTGGCCATGGTCGGAAGGGCGACGAAGCATCCGCCCGCACCGGTGTAGGAGCCCAGGATCTCGGCGACGGCCAGGGCCGCCTCGGTCTTGCCCTCCCCCATAGGAGCTTCGATCACCACCAGTCCGGGGCCGGACATGGCACGGGCGGCCTCGACTGCCTCCTCCTGGACCGGACGCACGACGGCTCCGGCGGGGAGAGCGAAGCGCGCGGCGAACAGCTCCGTGGCCGTTCCCCGGGGCTCACGGGGTGTCCAGGGCCGGGGCAGGTCGAGGAGTCTCCAGGCCTGTTCGGAGCGCTCGGGGTCGTTGCCGCGTTCTCCGGGGAAGTAGGGGAAGTACTCCGCGTTGCTCGCGATCCAGTCGGCGGTGATGACCAATGCGGTGAGCAGGACCTGAGCGGTCTGCGGGAGTTTGGCGGTTCGCCAGTCCGAGAGTCGCTCGGCCGCACCGGTCACACGGGCAGCCGTGTCCAGGAGCTCCGTCTGGACGGTGTACCAGGCGTCCGCGCTGCCAGGTGCGCGCAGAAGATCGGGACGGTTGTCCAGGGCAGCGATGGCCGTGTTGCTCGGCGGAATGCCGTGGTGGCCTCCGGCGATCACCGTGAACTGGTTGGTGTCGCGTTCCCGCCAGCCGTGCTGTTGCGCCAGCCACTCTCGGAGGAGGAGCTGGCCCGCGAGGCCGTGCGGGGCGAGGTTGCGGTCTGTCATCTGCTTCTGGAGCGGCATGTCGAGGCCGTGCGCGCGCATGTCGTCCGCGAGGTGTTCGACCTGGCAGGCGAAGGCGGGAGTCGCCTTCCCGATGTCGTGGGTGGCGGCGAGCCAGACCGCGAGCAGGCGGGCGTCCGCCGCACCGTTGGGAAGTGCAGCACCGACGAGATGCCGGACCTGGTCAGGAAGCCATTCGTCCCAGAGTCTGCCCGCAACGAAGGCGCTGTCGGCCATGTGCCGGTACAGGGGGAGCCAGCCGTCGGAGTCGAAGTCGTGCTTGGCCCACACGCGTCGCGCCGCTGCGGAGAGGTGGTCCTTCCAGGGCTGGGAAGGAACAGAGGAGGTCATGGGAGATATCTAAACGGCTCCTGACGACAATCCAGAACGGGAATCGACCTTTCCCGCAAACCGGATGTGGCCAATGAAAATTGAGCATATCCCGCACAACACAGACACTTCCATGGTACGGAGACCCAGATCTGCACACCCTGGGAGCGGGGTTGCCTCGCGCGACACAAACACCGCTTGCCAGAACATCCCCGCGTGCACGGGGAGCAGCTGGACCACGAGCCGTCCTTGCTCCGCCTGCGGGGTCCATCCCCGCGTGCGCGGGGAGCAGACTTCTTGAACAGGGAACTTACCAGTGACAAGGGGTCGTTTTTCCAACTTCTCGAAAGTTGGACACTGGTGATTTCCATGGACGAACGTGATTCTTCTGCATGAATGGAGACATGTTTCAGGAAATGGCTCAGTTGGCGGCGGTGAGGAGGACGTCGACGAGGCGTTCGGCGGCGTCGGGCATGCCCTTGGAACGAGCCTGGGAGGCGATGGCCTCGCGGGTGGCCGGATCCGCGAGCAGCGGCTCGACGGCGGCCTGGAGGTTGGCCGGGTTGACCTCACCGAGGAGGGCCACTGCGGCGCCGGACTCCTGGAGGTGGCGGGCGTTGTGCGCCTGCTCGTTCCCCGCCGAGGAGGCCAGCGGGATGAACACCGCGGCCTTGCCGAGGGCGGTGAGTTCGGCGATGGTTCCGGCTCCGCTGCGGGAGATCACCACGTCGGCGAGGGCCAGGACGTCGGGGAGTTCCGGGCCGACGAAGGCGGTCAGGTGATACCGCCGGGCGAGGGCCGGGTCCAGAGCCCGGGCGCTCTCACGGAGGGCGTCGACGTTGTTCGCACCGCACTGGTGAACGACGTTGGCCCTGGTGAGCAGCCACGGGAGGATGTCGCTGACGTTGGTGTTGATCTGCGCCGAACCCTGGGCGCCGCCGGTCACGTAGACGGTGGGCAGCTCGGGGTCGTACCCGGCGAAGCCCAGGCCCTTGGCCGCGAGTTCCGGCTGGCCGGTGAGGACCTCGGGGCGCACGGGGTTACCCGTCACCACGGCGGTGTCCTGGGAACCCTCGGGCAGCAGCGCCACGGAGGACTGCGCGGACACGGCGATCTGGGCGCCGGCGCGGGCGAGGACCTTGTTGGCCAGGCCGAGGCGGACGGTCTGCTCGTGCACCACGAGGGGGCGGCGGCACATGCGCGCGGCCAGGCCGACGGGCACGGCGACGTATCCGCCGGTGGCCAGGACCACGTCGGGCGCGAAGTCGGACACCAGCGACCGGGCCTGCGCCACGCCTCGGGGAACGTTGGTCATGTCCTTGACGTTGGCCGGGGAGACCATCTTGATCGGGTTCTTGGACCGGCGAATCTTGCCGGTGGCCACCGACTCGAAGGCGATGCCGTTGCTGGTGGCCACGCGCTGCTCGAGGCTGTCCGCCGCGCCCACCCACAGCACCTCGAGGGAGTTGCCGGTCGACTCCAGGCGGGCCCGCAGAGCGTTGACCGCGGTCAGTGCGGGGTAGGTGTGGCCTCCCGTACCCCCTCCGGTCACGATGAGGCGCAGGTTCCGGGGCGATCGGTCATGGGTGCTGTTCACACGTTTCCCATCTGGCTGCCCGCTGCCGCGGGTGGGAGAAATGGTCAGAAGGAGGGCCGCGCACTGACACGGCCCATCAGCACGGTAGTCGCGTTCGGGAGCCCTTTGTGCCAGTGGGCGGGACGAATCGGACTGGGCCCCTGGTCACACGGGCCCTTGGTGGCCGAGGACACGGAGGAGCGTGGTGTGCCGCGCCCGGTGGGTCTCCTCCTCGGTTTCGGCCTCGACGTGACCGACCGCGATGACGACCGAGACCAGCCAGTCGGTGGGAAGCGTGTCGTCGAACTCTCCGGCGAGCTGTCCCCGGTGGATCACCCTCCTGAGCCGCTCGACGACGGGGGCGTGCCGGACCTCCTCGGAGGTGTCTGTCCGGGCGTCGGACCAGAGCACCAGGTGGGGGTACCTGCCGACGGTCTGGGCGGCGGCGTCCACCAGGCGCAGCAGGGCGTCGGCGGCGGGCCCGGAGTCGAGGTCGGCGGCGTCCATCGCGGCCACGGCCTCCTCGGTGATCCGGTCGAGCGCCGCCGACCGGAGCTGGGCCCGTGAGGGGAAGTGGGCGTACACGGTCTGACGGGTGACCCCGGCCTCGGCCGCGATGGTGTCCATCCTGGCCTCGGGCTGGTCGTTGAGGAGGCGGATCGCGGCGTCGAGGATCGCGGCCCGGCTGCGCTGCGCGTCGGCCCGACGGTTCGGAGCTGGGGACATCTCTTACACCTTGTCAGAATTGAACGGGTGGCATATCTTACATCGAGTCAGAGTTATGGACTCAGGGAGGAACAGTGGACACCTTCGCAGGCGACCCCGGGCGGTTCATCGTCGGTTTCCTGGATGACTTCGGGGGCGCGGTCACCGATACGGAGGAGGACCTCGCGACGATCGTCGACCGGTTCCACACCCCGGACATGGAACAGGTCAACGACGGCCACCGCATGGACCGGAGCAGGCTCATCACGCACCTGGGCCCCATTCGCAGGAACAAGCCCACGTCCAGGATGGACGTGCACGATGCCACGAGTGACGGGGACCTGCTCACCGCCCGCTACACCATGCACGTGACCATGAGGGGGAAGTCCTTCTCGATCGACGTGTACTTCTTCGGCAGGTTCACGCCCGACGGCCGCCTGCGCGAGTCCCACTCGCTCACCCGCATGGAGAAGGACGGGGTCCCGGCATGATCGAACGAACCTACACCGTGCTCGGCATGGCCTGCGCGCACTGCGCGGGCTGGGTGTCCGAGGAGCTGGAGCGGGTCGAGGGCGTCCTCTCGGTCACTGTGGAGGTCGAACTGGACCGGGTGACCGTCAGCAGTGACCGCGAACTGGAGGCCGACGAGGTCCGCGCCGCCGTGGAGGCGGCCGGCTACGAGCTCGCGGGACCGTGAAGGGCGGGCAGGCCGAAGAGGCGGAACAGCGCGGTGTCGAAGAAGACCGCGCAGTGGCCGATCCCCTCCTCGACCAGGGTCAGGGCGTGGATGCCGAACGCGCGGTACGAGCCGTCCTCCCCTCTGAGGTACATGCCGAACGCGGGCTGCCCGTTGGCCGAGGTCGGCACCAGGGCCAGGTCCCCGGGCCCCTTGGCCGGGCAGTGCGCGTCGATGAGCCGCCCGATGTTCTCCGCACCGCGCACCCAGGTGGCGAACGGAGGCATCTCGAAGGACGCCTCGGCTGTAAACAGGTCAGTGAGCGCACCGATGTCGTAGGTCTCGAAGGCGGCCACGTAGCGGTCGAGGGTCTCGCGCTGGTCGGAACGGGGCTCGGGGACGGTGTCCTCCTCTGGGGTGATCCGCCCCAGCTGGGCGCGGGCCCGTTGCAGGAGGCTGTTCACCGCCGGGACGGAGATGTCCAGGGTCCGGGCGACCTCCGCCGCGCTGAAGCGGAGCACGTCGCGGAGGAGCAACACGCCGCGCTGGCGGGGCGGGAGGTACTGGAGCGCCGCGATCAGGGCGAGCCGCACGCTCTCACGCGCGGCCACCACCGCGCCCGGGTCGGTGGTGTCGTCGGGGCCGCCGAGGACGTCCGGCATCGGTTCGAGCCAGGGCACGTCGCCGTGTTCCGCGAGCGCGGCCTCGGGGGTGTCCGTGGGGCCGCCGAGTCCGGTGGGGAGGGGGCGGCGGCCGCGTCTGTCCAACGCGGTGAGGCAGGCCGTGGTCGCGATCCGGTGCAGCCAGGTACGCAGGCTGGAGCGGCCCTCGAAGCGGTCGTAGCCCTTCCAGGCGCGCAGGTACGTCTCCTGGACCAGGTCCTCGGCGTCGTGCGCCGAACCGAGCATGCGGTAGCAGTGCGCGTACAGCTCCCGTCGGTAGGGAGCGACGAGCCGCTCGAAGTCCTGGTCAGTCGTGTGTTCGGCCACGGACGTCACGCTACGCCCCACCTACGACAGAACGCACGGCTCCATGTAGTTCCTTTGCCAACTGCCCGTGGCTGAATCTATGGGCTTGCAGGTAGGCGCCCACCTGGCAGGTGGATCCGACCTCCCGCGTCCAGCACTCTCCTCAGGTGGAGGGCACGGGGACGGTTGACTGCCGCCCCGCGGTCCACACCGCCTCACCCCGGCGGGCGAGATTGCGTGAAGCATTGACATCGGCGTGCAGCACCACACCACAACCCCGACAGACGAACCGGGCCCGCGAGGGCCGGTTGCCTCTGCACGTGTGGGCGCACTCCGAGCAGGTCTGGGAGGTGTAGGCCGGGTCCACGACTACGACCGGCACCCCCGCCCTGCGCGCCTTGTATGTGATGAAGTCGCGCAGTTGCGCGAAACTCCACGCATGCAGCGTGGCGCGTTGTTTCCTGGCCTGCCGTACCCGGCCACGGATGCCCCGAAGGTCCTCCAGGGCGATCCCGTGGCCGGTGCGTTCGGCCTGGTCCACGATGCTCTTCGAAATCCGGTGGTTCACATCCCGCGCCCGCCGGGACTCCTTGCGGCGCTGGCGTTTGAGCACCCGTAGGGCGCTCTTGGTGCCCTTGGCCTGGAGTGTGGCGCGAAGCCGCATCTGGCGGCGCCGGTACCGGTTCAGCTGCCGTCCGGCATGTTGCTGGCCAGTGGAGGTGGCGGCGATCTCCACGATCCCCGGATCCACCCCGACGAACCCCTCCGGTTCTTCGTTCAAGGGCTCTTCGGGCACCTCGCACACCGCGGCGAGGAACCAGGCCCCGCCGTGGCAGATCAGGGCACTCTCACCCCGGCGGTACTCGGCCAGAAGTTTGAGCCGGTCCGGGGAGCTGGTGAAGGGAAGGTTCCTCAACCGCCCCTGGGTGGTCCAGATCGAGACCGTGCGGGCGTCCATCTGCCAGGACACACACCGATCGTCGAAGGGTTGGGCGGCGTCCGGGCGGAAGCTGATCGGGGTGGCCTCCACCCGTTTGCGGGTGGGTGATCCCTTCCGGCCCAGGTTCCCGGCCCGAAGGTTCCCGGACCGAAGGTTCACGGCACGGGTGGTGTAGGCGTCAGCGACCTTGCCGATCACCCGGACCGCGGGCTGCGCCGAGAGATCGAACTCGGCCTTCAGCTGGGAACCACAAAACTCCCCCGAAACCCGCCACACACCGCCCTTCGCGCTCATGATCCAGCAGGCAAGACGAATTCCTCCCGGGCGTGAACGCCCCGGCCTCCTCGCCAACCAAGCACGTGAAGTTCTGTACCTCGGCTCCGGGCGGACCGGGACGGTCCGCCCGGGATCGGACCTAGCCGCCGAGGTCACCGCGTTCCATGGCGGCGAGGGCCTCCTCGCTCATCTGGATGATCTGCACGTAGTTGCCGTCCGGGTCCTTGGCGGTGGCGAACAGGCTCCCGTCACGGTCCTCCAGCGGCGCCACCCACTCGGTGCCCCGCTCGTCCATGAGCGCGGCGACGGCGCGGGCGTCACCGACGTCGAAGTTGAGGATCATCCGGGTGGGGTCGGCCGCCTCGGCGCCGACGTCGTCACGCTGGTCGATCAGCATGTGGAACGTGCCGAACCGGAGCACCCGGTAGCTGTCCATGTCGTCGTTGCTGACGGGGTCCAGGACGGCGGCGTACCAGTCGCGCAGGCGGTCCGGGTCGGTGCTGGCGAGCAGCATGCTGTCGAGGTTGGGGCGCTTCATGGTGTCCTCCCGATGGTGTCGTCGTGTTCCCTCACCCGTACCGACCCGTCCCCGCCCGGAGAGTCATCGGTCGCCTCGGACCTCGGGGCGACTTTCTCCGGCACCGCTGGAGACGGGGCGGACTCCCCCGCGCCGCGCAGCAGCCACAGGGCCAGCGCCCCGAACAACCCCATCGCGACCAGACCGAACACGGCGGTGATGTTGACGCCCGTGGTGAAGGCCTCCCGGGCGGACTCCAGCAGCACCGCCCCCTGCTGAGCGGGCAGGTCCCCGGCCACGCTGGCGGCCCCCGCGAGGGTCTGACGTGCGACCTCGACCGCGCCCGGGTCCGCGACGCCCTCGGGGACCTCCACCCGGGTCCGGTAGACGGCGGCGGCCAGGCTGCCCAGCACGGCCACACCGATCGCGATGCCGAACTCGCCGCTGGTCTCGGACATGGCCGCCGCCGAACCGGCCTTCTCCCGGGGCGCGGTTCCCACCACGATGTCCGCGATCAGGGCCGCGCCCGGCCCCACCCCCACGGAGGTGAGCAGCAGGCCGAGGACCACCGGGACGCTACCGCCGTCGACGGGGACGAACACCAGCACCAGGAAGCCGAGGGCGCTGACGAACATGCCGCCGCCGATCACCGTGCCCCTGCCGAACCGCTGGGCCAGGGGTGCGCAGAACATGGTGACGACGATCATCGCCAGGGTCGGGGGGAGCAACCAGAGACCGGCGGCCAGCGGGGAGTTCCCGGCGACCAGTTGGAGGTACTGGCTGAGCAGGAGGAACATGCCGCCCATCGCGACCGCGCCGACCAGCATGACCCCCAGCGCCGCGCTGAAGGAGCGCGACTGGAACAGGCTGAGGTCCAGGAGCGGGTCGGGCAGGCGCAGCTGCCTGCGCACGAACCACGTCCCCGTCGCCGCGCCGAACAGCACGGCCATCAGGGAGACGGGGCCGGAACCGCCCTCGGCGGCGGTCTTCAGCCCGTAGACCACCGGCAGGATCGCGGCCAGGGACAGGGCGACGCTGAACAGGTCCAGTCGGCCCGCGCCGGGGTCACGGTACTCGGGCAGGAGCAGGGGTGCGCAGACCAGGAGCAGGAGCATCACCGGGACGCCGAGGAGGAAGACCGACCCCCACCAGAACCACTGGAGGAACAGGCCGCCCACCAGTGGTCCGATGGCGGTCCCGCCCATGAAGCAGCTGGTCCATACCGAGATCGCCACCGCGCGCTGTGCGGGGTCGCGGAACATGTTGCTGATCAGGGCCAGAGTGGAGGGCATGAGCGTGGCCCCGGCCACCCCCATGAGGGTGCGGGTGGCGATGAGCGTCTCGGCGCTGCTGGAGAAGGCGGCCGCCACGGAGGCCAGCCCGAAGACGGCGGCTCCGATCATCAGGAGTCGGCGGCGCCCGAGCCGGTCTCCGAGGGTGCCCATGGTGATGAGGAACCCGGCGATCATGAACCCGTACACGTCCATGATCCACAGGGTCTGCGCGCCGGTGGGCCGCAGGTCGGCGGCCAGGTGTGGAAGTGCGAGGTACAGCACGCTCATGTCCAGGGACAGCAGCAGTGTGGGCAAAGCGAGCACACCGAGCCCGAGCCACTCACGTCTGGTGGCCCGTGGTTCCGCCGTCCGGCGGAGCGATGGTGTCGGGTTCATGGGGGTCCGTTCCTCGGTCAGGGGTCGAACGATCTGATTCGTTCACATGTACGGACCGGTCGGGCGCGGGGAACTCATCGGCGAGGGGGTGACGTGTTGGACCGCCGGGCGGAAACAGCGCACGGGGATGCTGGTCTTCACGGGAAGAGGCCCTGTGGACAACGGTCCCGGGCGTGACGCACGTGCCAGAATGTGGGCCCAGCCACCCTTTCCCACCAGCCACGAGGGGCCACCATGACCTACGTCGCCGCACCCACGCGCTACGACACCATGCCCTACCGACGCTGTGGCCGTAGCGGTCTGCGCCTGCCGGCCCTGTCCCTGGGCCTGTGGCACAACTTCGGCGGAGAACGCGGGCTGGAGACGCAGCGCGACATCCTGTTGCGCGCCTTCGACCTGGGGGTCGTCCACTTCGACCTGGCCAACAACTACGGTCCTCCGCCCGGGGCCGCCGAGGAGAACTTCGGCCGCGTGGTCGCCTCGGACCTGCGGCGGTACCGGCACGAGTTCGTCGTGTCCACCAAGGCCGGGCACCTGATGTGGCCGGGGCCGTACGGCGAGTGGGGGTCACGCAAGGGACTGCTGGCCAGTCTGGACCAGAGCCTGGAGCGCATGGGTCTGGACCACGTGGACGTCTTCTACTCGCACCGCCCCGACCCGGACACACCCCTGGAGGAGACCATGGGCGCGTTGGACACGGCGGTGCGGCAGGGCAAGGCGCTGTACGCCGGGGTCTCCAACTACTCCCCCGAGCAGACCCTGGAGGCCGCGCACCTCCTGCGCGAGATGGGTACACCGCTGCTGATCCACCAGCCCTCGTACTCGATGTTCAACCGGTGGGTCGAGAACGGGCTGCTGGACGTGCTGGACGAGGTGGGCGCCGGGTCGATCGCGTACTCGCCGCTGGCCCAGGGGCTGCTGACCGACCGGTACCTGAACGGGGTGCCGGAGGGTTCGCGGGCCGCGGGCGCCAGCCCGTTCCTGAGTGAGGACGGCATCACCGACACGGTGCTCGACCGGGTCAGAGGGCTGAACGAGATCGCGGACCGGCGCGGACAGACCCTGGCGCAGATGGCGCTGGCGTGGGTGCTGCGCGGCGGTCGGGTGACCTCCGCGGTGGTGGGCGCGAGCAGTGTGGCGCAGTTGGAGGACAACGTGGCCGCCGTCAGCAACCTGGAGTTCTCCACCGAGGAGCTCGCCGCCATCGACCGGTACGCACCGGTCGAGTAGCGGTGCGGGGGGCCGGGGCCGCGCCGCGCCGCGCCGCGCCGACGGCGATGTTCACGGACGACGTGAGTGCCGTCGGCACCCCACGGTCCTCCGTCAGGGAGCCCGCCGCCCCCCAACCTCACCCCGGTTGAACTGCGGGGGGACCCCTGGACCGCGCACGGACGCCCCCGTCCGCCGTCGGCACCCAGGGTCCCTGCCAGGGGTCCCCGCCAGGGAGCACGCCACCTTCGTTCGCACAGCGGGTGCCTCGTACCGACGGCCGACACAGTGTGTCCTTGGGCTGGGCCGTCAGGGGTCAGGTCCGTGCCTCCCACATGCACGGAATGCTCAGGCAGTGCTGGCGGTATGGTCCCCACGAGGCAGGAGGAGCCCTGCCAGAGCCATCACCACCGCGGCGGCCAGGAGTGCCACCCGCGCGTCCATCAGACTGGCCACCACTCCTCCGACCACGATGAACACAGGCTGTGTGACCGTCGTGGCGAAGGCCCAGAGCGTGGCCACCCGGGACATCAGGGCGTCCGGGGTCTCCAACTGCCGGTATCCGGCCATGGCCGAGTTGGCCGCGGCGGCGAACACCAGGAGCAGGCCGAACCCCAGGCCGCACATGAGCAGGCCCATGGGGCCGGGAACCGCGAAGGGGATGAGAAAGTACCAGGGGCCACGGAGCAGGGAGGCCCAGCGCAGAGTACGCAGCACGCCCAGTCTCCGAACCAGTCGGGGCACGAGGCGGGCGCCCAGCAGTCCACCGAGCGACGGCACCCCCATGAGGAGCCCGTACTCGAAGGCGCTGAAACCGAGGTCACGCATGTAGAACACGGCGGTCAGCGGGGCCGCCATCGAGGAGGCCCCGGCGAACAGGACCCATCCGAGCAGGATCGGCCGCAGGGTGGCGTGGTTCCAGACGAAGCCGAGCCCGGCGAAGAGCTCCTCCCGGCGCGAGGACCCCGACTCGTCGCGCGTGGGCGGGGCGGGTTCGGGCTCACGGATGGTCCGAACGGCCAGGGCACCGAAGAGGTACCCAACGGTGGTGGCCACCAGGGCTCCCACGGCCGACAGCGCCGCGATCAGGGCACCGGCGAGCGCGGGGCCGACGGACACGCTCAGCCAGCGCGTGGACTCGAGTCGGCTGTTGGCGTCGACGAGCCCGGCCGGGGAGACCAGGGACTTCAGGTGGGCCTGCGCGGCTCCGGTGGAGGCGACGGCACAGACGGCGTTGACGGCCGCTGCCGCGCACAGGTGCGTGTAGGTGAGCACCCCGAAGGCGTGCGCGGCGGGGAGGCTGGCCAGGATTGCCGCCCTGAGGAGATCGCCGCCGATCATCACCGGGCGTTTGCGCGTGTACTCCACGAGTCGGCCGACGTGGAAGGAGACCAGGACGGTGACCAGCGCGGTGATCCCGGCCAGGAGGGAGACCCGCCAGACGCTGACGTCCAACACGACGACGGCGATGACGGGCAGAGCCACCATGCCGACGGCGGATCCGAACTGGCTGACCACCGCACCGGCCCAGAGACGGCGGAAGCCGGGGTGTTGGCCGACGCTGTCCACACGGGGGGAGGGCATCCGGGTGATGGTACCCGGACGCCCTCCCCTGTGGGTGCGCCGTGCTCGGCCTACTCCTGGATGAGGCCGATGACGTTCCCGGCCGGGTCGGTGAACCAGGCGACGAGGGGGCGTCCGCCACGGACCACCCCCTTCTCGTCCTGGTCGAAGTCGTCGTACCGGAGCATGGTGATCCCACGGTCGACCAGCCCGTCCACGGCGGCGTCGATGTCGTCCACGGTCAGGTTGAGGACGGTGAACACGGCGGGCCGGTGGTCGGGTTTCGGGTAGACGAGGATGCTGCGGTCGTTGCCCAGGTCGATCTCCAGCAGGCCGTACTCCTCCATGCCGGGGACGTCCCTGACGGTGAGGCCGAGGGTGTCGCGGTAGAAGGCGCGGGCCGTCTCGGCGTCGGGGACCGCGAAGGACCCGAAGGCCCTCGTGCTGTCGAACATGGTGTCCTCCTTGGAGGTCGCGGTGTCTTCACCCGTACTGACCAGCGTCGTTCCCGGAACTCATCGACGGGATCGGTGGATCGGGGTCAAACAATGCGGACGGTTCCGTGCACGCCCCTTGGGTGACGGGGGAATCGGCCCGGTGTTAGCTTCGCGGGGACTGCCGGGGCACCGAGCGTGTCCCGTCCTCGGTGCCCCCGTACGGGCACCGCGCCTCACGCGGGGGGAGACCGCACATGCGCGCAGTGGTGTTCGAGAACTATGGGGAGTTCCCCTCACTCACGGAGGTCCCCGTGCCGGAACCAGGCCCCGGGGAGGTCCTCCTCCGCGTCGCGGGGGCGGGCGCGTGCCACTCCGACATCAGCGTGTACCGCCTGTTCAAGGAGGGGCAGCCGGGCGCGCAGAAGCCGCCGTTCGTCCTGGGGCACGAGAACGCCGGCTGGGTGGAGTCCGTCGGGAGCGGGGTGAGCGACCGCGTCCAGGTGGGCGGCTCCTACATGGTGTACGGGCCGATCGGCTGCCAGCACTGCCGCAAGTGCGCCGCCGGGCTGGAGACCTACTGCGAGAACGCGGCGACCATGCCCTATCTGGCGGTCGGGCTGGGCCGCGACGGCGGGATGGCCGAGTACATGACCGTTCCCGAGCGCCACCTCATCCCGTTGGGTGACGCCGACCCGGTGGCAGCGGCTCCGCTGGCCGACGCCGGGCTGACTCCGTACCACGCGATCAGGGCCGCCCTTCCGCACCTGGGCGGCGGAGGCCGGACCGCACTGGTGATCGGCCTGGGCGGGCTCGGGCAGATCGGCGTCCAGATCCTGCGGGCGCTGACCGGGGCGACGGTGATCGCCACGGACGTCAAGGAGAGGGCGCGCGCCCGCGCGGAGGCCAACGGAGCGATCACGGTCGAGGCCGGGGAGGGCCAGGTGGAGCGGGTCCGGGAGCTCACCGGAGGCCGGGGTGTGGACGCGGTCTTCGACTTCGTGGGCGCGGGGCCGACCGTGGCGGCGGCCGCGGCGTCCGTGGCCCAGGGCGGCCGGGTGAGCATCGTGGGCATCGGGGGCGGCACCCACGAGTTCTCGTTCTTCACCAACCCGTACGAGTCGTACCTGACCAACACCTACTGGGGCTCCGTGGCGGAGCTGTGGGAGGTGGTGGACATGTACAGGGCGGGGCAGATCCGCCCGGACGTCGAGCTGTTCTCCCTGGAGGACGCCCTGGAGGCGTACCGGAGGCTGGAGGCGGGCGAGATCGACGGGCGCGCGGTCGTGGTGCCCAACGAGAGCTGAGGTCCCGCCGCGTCCCGGTACCGAACCGGGGCGCGGGGTTCGTGGTCGGGCCGTCCGGACCACCCGTTCGCGGTGTGGTGCCGGGCGGCCTTCGCGCGGTTGCCGCGGCCCGCGATGGAGCACCGGCGCCGGGTGCCGTTCCCCAGGTGTCGACGAGGTGCCCTCCCGCCTGGCCGCCCACCGCGAGCGGATCAGTCGGGAGTGGCGAAACGGCCGGTCGCCCCGGTGGGTCACTCCACCGGCGCGGCCCGCTCCCCGGGATGACCGGACTCAGTAGCGGGACAGCGCCTCCGCCACGACGGCCTGGGAGGTGTCGATGCTGGTCCGACCGTCCTCGACGTCCCACAGGGTGTTCTGGAGCAGGCGGGCCAGGGTCCAGCCGACCGCGCGCTCGCGGTCCAGCCCGAGCGCCTCGGTCAGGAGGTCGAACCGGCGCCGCACCACCCGGGGCACGTCGTCGGTGTGGAACCTCTCCCAGCCGGTGTCGAGCGCGGGCCACAGGTCGAACCCCGGGTCACCGACGAGGGGTTCGGGGTCGATGGCCAACCACGGTTCCCGCGCGGCGGCGAGCACGTTGTCGTAGTGCAGGTCCCAGTGCAGCATCCGGTCCCCGGGCTCGTCGACCAGTTCGGTGACGACCGCCGCCCAGCCGCGCAGCCGCCGCCGGTCGGGATCGGACAGGGCGGAAAGCGCGTCGGGCACGGACACCAGCAGGTCCCGCGCGACGTCACCGAGGCCGGGCAGACCCTCGGGCGCACGGGCGGAGTGCAGCCGGGCCATCAGCCCGGCCAGGGTGGCCACGGCCTCGTCGTCGTCCTCGACGGAGGCCAGGGAGCGTGACCCGTCCAGGCGTTCCAAAAGCAGGGCACCGCTCTCCGGGTCGTGGTCGAGCAGCCGCACGACGCCGTCGCCGTTCCACGTCCGCAGGCCGATCAGTGCGGCGGTCGTCTCCTGGCGTGCCATCTGGACCCTGAGCACCGCGCGGGAGCCGTCCGCGCGTCGCACCGGCGCCACGAGTGCGGCCTGCCCGGAGACCAAGCTCCCGTCGCGTTCCAGGTCCCAGAGATCGAGCAGGTCCCTCACCTGTGCGGGCAGGCGCGCGATCCAGGCCCGCTCCCCCTCACCAGTCCCGTGGGACGCCGCCAGGGCGTCGGGGACCTCGATGACCTGCGGCTCACTCATGGGAGGGCGTCCTTCGGGAAGGGGGTCCGGCGCGTCCGACCCCACCCGGGGGACGGGACCTCGGTGTCGAGGCTACCGGGGCCGGGCACGGCCACCGCTCCCCGGGATCCCCGCTGACCAGGCCCCCGCGTGTCCCACGTCTCCCCCTTGCTGCCAAGATGCCGTCAGCAAGCGTCGGAAGTCTGAGGAGAACAATGGATCTGGGAATCGCTGGCAAGGTCGCGCTCGTGACCGCGGCCAGCTCCGGGCTGGGCCGCGCGATGGCCGTCGCGCTGGCCGCCGAGGGGGTCCGGGTCGCCGTGACCGGACGCGACGAGGAGCGTCTGGACTCGACGGTCGAGGCGTGCCGCGCCCACGGGGTGGACGCGGTCGGCGTCGTCTGGGACCTGGCCGAGCACGGGCGCGCGGGCGAGGTCGTGGCCCGTGTGGTCGAGGAGCTGGGCCCGGTGGACATCCTGGTCAACAACACCGGTGGCCCGCCGCCCACCCCCGCCCTGGGCCAGGACCCGGCGCTGTGGGAGGACATGTACGCGGCGATGGTGCTGCCGGTCATCAGGCTGACCGACGCGGTCGTCGGCGGGATGCGCGAGCGCGGCTGGGGCCGGATCATCACCAGCACGTCGGGCGGGCCGATCGCGCCCATCCCGAACCTGGGGGTGTCCAACACCCTGCGCGCCTCACTGCACTCCTGGTCCAAGACGGTCGCGAGCGAGGTGGCCGCCGACGGGGTGACCGCCAACGTCATCGTCCCGGGCCGGATCGCCACCCCGCGGGTGGAGTCGCTGGACCGCGCCCGCGCCGAGCGTGAGGGGCTGTCGCTGGAGGAGACCCAGGCCAAGGGCCGGGCTACGGTCCCCGCGGGCCGCTACGGCGCCCCGGAGGAGTACGGCGCGGTGGCGGCGTTCCTGGCCAGCAGGCAGGCCGCCTACGTCAACGGTTCGGTCGTCCGCGTCGACGGCGGCCAGATCCCGTCGGTCTGAGTCCGGGGCCGGACGGACGGGGAGGGGCGGGACACGGCCGCCCCTCTCCCCCGTTCGGCCGGGCGGAGGTCAGTCGGACAGCGGGACGCTGTCCGACGACACCTGGTACTGGGTGCTCACCCGCTTGTTCTCACCGAGCCACATGTCGATGGCGCCGGGCTCGTTGAGGTCGAACCAGCGGGGCTGCCAGTCCTCGTCCTCGGGGATGCGCCGCACGCCGAAGGAGTACTCGTAGGTGAGGCCCTCCGGTCCCTTGAAGTACAGGAAGATCGCGGTGGACTGGGGGTGGCGGCCCGGCCCCTGCTCGATCTCCACGCCCTTGCTCTTGAGGAAGTTCCAGGAGCGCATGACGTCGTCGATCGACTCCACCTGGAAGTTGATGTGGCAGAGCCCCGGCCGCTCGCCGTGGAACACGGCGAGTTTGTGGTGCACCGGGTCGATGCGCATCAGGCAGGCGACGTCGCTCACCCAGTCCGAGACCTTCGCGTTGAACCGGGTGGTCCAGAAGCGTCCGGCCTCGTAGATGTCGGGGGCGTCGAAGCAGATGTGCCCGAACTCGGTGATCCCGGCGGGGCGCGAGAAGGCGACCGGGGTGGTCAGGTGGGTCTGACCGACGACCAGGTCGATCCTGTTGCCGAAGGGGTCCTCGAAGGTCAGGTAGTCGTGGACCCTCCGGGAGCGCGCGCCCTCCTTGCTGCCGCGCTGGACGGGCAGCCCGGCGGACTCGAGTTCGGTCTCCGCGGCCGCCAGGGCGTCGAGGTCCGCGACGGTGAACCCGGAGCTGATCACCCCGGACTCGCCCTCGACGAAGGCCAGGCAGTGGTGGCGGTGGTCCACCCGCAGGTAGGCGATCCCGTCCTGTTCCTGGACCAGTTCCATACCGACGACGTCGGTGGCGAAGTCGACGGCGGCGCGCAGGTCGGCGGCGCCGGAGCGCACGTAGGCGATGTCCTTGAGTTCGATCATGTGCTGGTGGATCTCCTTTGGGGGGTTTCCTCGTTGGCGAGGTACAGCCAGACGCGCAGGCAGAGTTCCGGCGCCACCTCGCGCCAGGCCCGCTGTTCGTCGTCGGCCAGGGGGCGGGGGGTTCCGGCGGCCGAGGCCGTGGCGTTCATGACGGCCGAGCGTTCCAGTACCCACATGAGCGCGACCGCCTCAGCGACCGAGTCGCCGACCGTGACGGCCCCGTTCCCGCGCATCAGGACCGCCGGGCCCCGGCCCAGGTCGTGGGCGAGCCGTTCGGCGTGGTCGGGGTCGCGGACCAGCCGGGGGTCCTCGTGCACCGGGACCTCCGGGCCCAGGAAGGCGCCCTGTCCGTGCAGGGGGACGACGGGGACCCCCGCCGAGGCCAGGGCGGTCGCGGTGGGCGGCTGGGCCCGGCAGACCGCCCCGACGTCGGGGCGGGCACGGAGGACGGCACGGTGGATCCACCCCTCCTTGGGCAGGGACGGCGCGAGGGTGTCGGCGGTGGGGTCGAAGGGCCGGACGTCGTCGGGGGTGAGCGCGCCGAGGGGAACGCCCCGGGTCATGGCCCAGCCGCCGTCGCGGGTCCGGGTCGACACGTGGCCGAAGGCGTCGACCAGGCCGTGCCGGGCGAGGGCGGCCCCGGCCGCGATCAGTGCTTCGGTCGTCGTGGGGTCCACGGGGTCTCCTGAGGGGGCGGATCGGGGGTGCGCGCGGAGGCGCCGGAGGGAGGGGGAACGAGGGTGCCGTCAGGGGATCCGCGAGGAGCGGCGGAGGCCGCCGAACCGCCTGCGGGGGCTGGGAGCAGGCCCCTCACCTGCGCGGTTCGCCGGAGGGTCCTATAGTTATGATCATTATGGCGAATCGTTTCAGCGGCTGGCCCACCATCGGCGGCCCCCTGCCCGAACGCGTGTCCAAGGCTGAGGGCGTGGTGCGCCACATCAGCGACATCATCATGAACAAGCAGGTCAGCCCGGGTGACCGCCTCGGCACCAAGGAGGAGTTGCGCCAGCGGTTCGAGGTCTCGGTCGGCACCTTCAACGAGGTGGTCCGGCTCCTGGAGACGCGTGGTCTGGTGGAGGCCCGTCCCGGTCCGCGCGGGGGCATCTTCGTCAGTTCCCCGAGCGCACACATCCGGCTGAGTCACCTCATCCTGGGGCTGGGTGACGACGCGCTGTCGGTCGCCAACAGCCTGGAGGTCCGTGAGGCCCTGGAGGCCACCATCGCCGAACACGCGGCGCGGGAGGCTGGCCAGGAGCAGATCAGGCGGCTGCGGGAGATCGTGGCGCTGATGGCGGACCTCAGGGACGACCCGGCGGGCTACCTGGCGCGTAACTGGGAGCTGCACGAGGAGATCGCGAGGATCTCCTCCAACCAGCTGTTGCGCACCCTGTACGTCTCGCTGCTCGACACCGCGCGCGAGTCGGTGCGCGAGATCGCGGCGGACCCCGGCTTCGAGGCGGGCTTCGAGGCCAACCTCCAGCTGCACCGCGACCTGGTGGACGCCATCGCCTCGGGTGACGCGCGGCGGGCCAGACGGGCGGCCGACGAGCACACTCCGCCGCGCAGCAGCACCCGTACGCCGCCGGGCTGAACCGGACGGGAGGGCCGACGGGGCGGGCTTCGTGGAGTTCGGGGGACGCACGTTGACATATTAACCATAATCAATAGAGTGATTGCATTCCGTCATCCCCCAGGAGCGTTCCGACGTGACCCCCCTGAACATCCTCACGCGGCGTGGTCGCCTGGGCCGCAGTCCGCGCACGTCGACCTTCGGCACCCTACGCCGAGGTCTCGTCGGCGTCGTCGTCGCGCTGTGCCTCGCTGAGGCCGTGGCCCGCTGGGGTGTGGACTCCGCCGCCCTGCCGCCGGTCTCGGTGGTCCTGGCCAACACGGCCCGGCTGCTGGCCGATCCGGCCTTCCTGGCCGAGGTCGCCGCCACACTGACCGCCGCCCTCACCGGCCTCGGTCTCGCGGCGCTCGCCGGGGTCGGCCTGGGGCTGCTCCTGGGTTCCCTGCGCTGGGTCGAACGCGCCTCCTCGGTGGTGGTGGAGTTCCTCCGCCCGCTCCCCTCTGTGGCGCTCATCCCGGTCGCCATCCTCGTGTTCGGCCAGGGCGCCGAGATGAAGGTGGCCCTGGTGACCTACGCGGCGCTGTGGCCGATCCTGTTCAACACCCTGTACGGGGTGCGGGCCGTGGAACCCCTGGCCCGGGAGTCGGCCCGGGTGTTCGGGGTGCCCCGGCTCGCGGTCCTGGCGCGCGTGGTCCTGCCGTCCACCGCACCCTTCGTCGCCGCCGGGGTGCGCATCTCCGCCGCGATCGCACTGATCGTCACCGTCAGCGCCGAACTGCTCGCCGGTGCCGCCGAGGGCCTGGGCAGCTGGATCCTGAGGATGAGCTCGGGCGGCGCCAACACCGACATGGTCTACGCGGGGACGATCGTGGCCGGGCTCCTGGGTCTGGCCGTGAACGGACTCCTGCGCTCCGTCGAACAGCGGCTCTTCCACTGGAAGCGCCTCATGGAGGAACAGACGTGAAGACGTTCCCGACGGTGGAGCCGCCCTCGGACACACGGGGTCCCGGCGTGGTGCGACCCGCGCCCGTGCCCCCCGGCCGGGGTTCCCCGGGGCGGGCGCACCCCGGCAGGGCCGGTCGCGCCGGGCGCACCCTGGGATCGTTCCTGCTGCGCTGGGCCGTCCTGGCCGGGCTGTTGCTGGTCTGGGAACTGGCGGCGCAGAACGCGCGCTCGCCGTTCTTCCCCCCGCCCTCGGAGTTCCTGGCCCGTGCCGGTGAGCTGTGGCTGCCCTCGACCGAGGCCTGGCTGACCGACAGCATGCGCGACGACGTCCTGCCGAGTCTGGCGCGCATGCTCGCGGGCCTGGCCCTGGCCACCGTCACCGCGGTCGCGTTGGGGGTGGCGATCGCCCTCAACCGGCGCGTCGGAGACTACGTCGACCCCGTCATCCAGTTCGCCCGGGCCCTGCCGCCGCCCGCGCTCATCCCGCTGTTCCTGGTGCTGTTCGGCCGCGACGACCTGATGCGGGTACTGCTGATCGCCTTCGGCGCGTCCTGGCCGATCCTCATCAACACCATCGAGGGGGTGCGCTCCATCGACCCCCTCAAGCACGCCACCGCCCGCGTGTTCGGAGTGCCGCTGCACCGGCGCCTGACCCGCATCGTCCTGCCGGGTGCCGCCCAGAAGGTCCTCGCGGGCGTGCGCACCGCCCTCGCGCTCGGCCTGATCCTGATGGTGATCTCCGAGATGGTCGCCGCGACGGGCGGGATCGGCTACCACATCGTCCAGGCCCAGCGCGGCTTCCAGATCCTCGACATGTGGGCGGGGATCGCTCTCCTGGGCGTCCTCGGCTACCTGCTCAACCTCGCCCTGACCCTGGTGGAGCACCGGCTGCTGGCCTGGCACCGGATCGCCAACCGCACCAGTTCCGAACCCGCGGGCCAATGAAGGCCCCGACCATGAGGACCACACCCATGCTCGACGTCAGCGGTCTGACGCACACCTACGGCAGTGGTGCCACGGCGCACACCGCGCTCGCGGACATCAGCTTCTCGGTCGCCGAGGGTGAGCTGGTCTCCGTGGTGGGCCCCTCCGGCTGCGGCAAGACCACGCTGCTGCGCATCCTCTCCGGGCTCCAGCGCCCCACCGGCGGTGAGGTCTCCTTCCAGGGGCGGCCCGTGGACGGGGTGCCCGAGGGACTGGCGATGGTCTTCCAGGACTACGCCCGGTCCCTGTACCCGTGGCAGACGGTGGCGGGCAACGTCCGCTTCCCCCTGCGCCACCTGCGTCTGGGCCGTGCCGAGGCCCAGCGCCGGGTGGCGGAGTCACTGGCCGCCGTGGGCCTGGAGGGCCACGCCGACAGGTACCCCAGCCAGCTCTCCGGCGGCATGCAGCAGCGGGTGGCCATCGCGCGGGCGCTGGCCTACCAGCCCGGGGTCCTGCTGATGGACGAGCCCTTCGCCTCCATCGACGCACAGACGCGCGAGGACCTGGAGGACCTGGTCCTGCGGGTTCGGGAACGCTACGACATGACCATCGTCTTCGTCACGCACGACATCGACGAGAGCGTCTACCTCGCTGACCGGGTGGTCGTGCTCTCGGGCCCGCCCACCACCGTCGTCACCACCATCGACGTGCCGCTCCCCCAGCCGAGGGACCAGATCGACACCAAGGAACTGCGGGAGTTCGTCGCCCTGCGCGGCGAGGTCGCACGCCTGATCCGGCGCCCCTCCTCCGAGCGGACGCCGGAACCGATCCACAGCCAGCCCAGCAACCACTGACCGAGCCACCTGCCGGGATCACGGCCCCCTGACCGTGCCCCGCCCACCCCCTAGGCGCTAATCCATCATGATGATTATGACCGACAATCCGTCGACCAGCGGGCGCTGGACCTTCGCCTGCGCCGGTGTGGCCCTCGTCCTCGCCGCCACCGCCTGCTCCGGATCCTCCGAGGCCGACGACGGCCCCACCGACGAGGCCACCACGCTGGTCGTGGGCATCACGCCCATCATCGACCACGCCTCCGTGTTCATCGCCATCGAGGAGGGCTTCTTCGACGAGGAGGGCCTCAGTGTGTCCGCCCAGCCCGTGCAGGGCGGTGCGGCCGCCGTACCGGCGATGGTCTCCGACGACCTCCAGGCGGCCTTCGCGAGCTACCCGTCCTTCTTCCTGGCCGAGAGCCAGTACATCGGCGTCACCATCGTCGCGGAGGGGGTGCGCGGCACCGAGGAGACCGCGGGGATCTACGTCAACGACGACTCCCCCATCGAGTCCCCCGCGGACCTCGCGGGACGGACCATCGCGGTCAACACCCTGAACAACATCGGTGACGTGAGCATCGCCGCGTCGTTGGAGGAGCAGGGGGTGGAGACCGCAGGGATCGAGTTCGTGGAGTACCCCTTCCCCGACATGGTGCCCGCCCTCGAACAGGAGGCCGTGGACGCGGTCTGGCTGGTGGAGCCGTTCCGCAGCGGCGCCGAGAAGGACGGCGCCCGCAAGGTGTTCTCCTCCTACACCGGGATCGCGGAGGCCATCCCGGTCTCGGGGATCGGGATGGCCGACGAGTTCGTGGCGGCCAACCCGACCACCGTCGAGGGCTTCACCCGGGCGATCGAGCGCGCCAACGGGATGCTCGCGGAGGACCCCGCGATCGCCGCCGAGATCGTGCAGACCTACTCCGAGACCACCGAGGAGCAGGCCGAGGCCATGGAGCTCCCGGTGTGGACCGGGGGTTCGGTGGACGTGGACGAGCTGGGCCGCTGGAACGACCTGCTGCTGGCCACCGGGGTCCTGCACGAGCCCATCGAGATGTCCGAGCTGACCCTCCAGGACTGATTCCCCCTCCCCCGGCGGGGGCGCCGCCGCTGGCGCCGCCCCCGCCGGGCCCGCACCCCCACAGGAGAGTTCCCTTGCCCCTGATCGAAGTGACCCTCACCGAGGGCCGGGACCCCGCGCGGCTGCGCGAGCTCATGCGGTCCGTGCACGCGGCGGTCGAGACCAGCCTGGACGCGCCCGCCCAGAGCATCCGCGTCATCGTCCGCGAGGTGCCGCCCGCCCTGTGGTCGGCCGGGGGCACCACCCTTGCCGAGCAGCGGGGGCTGGACCGTCCCGCCACCGGCCGCACCGCCGACGCCGTTGGTACCCGCCGCGCCCCTGAGGGGAACTGACATGGCCGGGGCACAGCCGGACGTCGAGGAGTTCGGGCACGTCATCGACGGGGAGGAGCTCACCGCCGGGGACGGGCCCGCCTTCGACAGCGTCGACCCCTACACGGGGCGGCCCTGGGCGCGTTTCCCTCTGGGCGGCGGAGCCGAGGCGGACCTGGCCGTGGCCGCCGCCCGCCGGGCCTTCGACTCCGGACCGTGGCCGAGGATGAGCCGTTCCGAGCGGCGGGCGATCCTGCACCGGCTGGCCGACCTCGTGCTGGAGAACCGGGGGGACCTGGCCCTGGCCGACACCCGCGACATGGGCAAACCCGTGGCGCAGAGCATGGCCAAGGACGTTCCGCGCACCGCCGAGAACCTCCGCTTCTTCGCGGACCACGCCGCCCTCACCCCCGCCGAGCTGTACCCCTCCGACACCGGTCACCACGCCTACACCCGCTACGAACCGGCCGGTGTGGTGGTGGCCATCGCCCCGTGGAACTTCCCGCTGATGCTGGCGAGCTGGAAGATCGCTCCCGCACTGGCCTGGGGCAACACGGTCGTGCTGAAACCGGCGGAGGACTCCCCGGCGTCGGTCACGCTCCTGGCCCGGCTGGCGTTGGCGGCCGGGATGCCGCCCGGGGTGCTCAACGTGGTGCACGGCCACGGCCCGGACTCGGTGGGGGCGGCGCTGACCTCCCACGCCCGGGTGGACCGGATCACCTTCACCGGGGAGAGCGCCACCGGGACCGCCGTGGCGCGCGCGGCCGCCACACACCTGACCCCGGTCAGCCTGGAGCTGGGCGGCAAGGGGGCGAACGTGGTGTTCGCCGACGCCGACCTCGACCAGGCCGTCGAGTGGGCGGTGCGCGCGGCCTTCACCAACGCCGGACAGGTGTGCCTGGCCGGGTCACGCCTGTACGTGCACCGGTCCGTGGCCGAGGAGTTCACCCGCCGTCTGTGCGAGGCCGCCGACCAGCTGGTGCCCGGTGACCCGAAGGACCCGGACACGCTGCTCGGGCCGCTGTCCTCCGAGGCGCACCACCGCAAGGTGTCCGGCTACCTCGACTCCGTGACGGAGTGGGGTGGCACCGTGGCGACCGGCGCCGCCGGGCCGGGGCTGTTCGTGCGGCCCACCGTGATCACCGGCCTGCCGAAGGAGGCCCCGCACCGCAACGAGGAGATCTTCGGCCCCCTCGTGACGGTCACTCCCTTCGACACCGAGGACGAGGTGGTGGCGGAGGTCAACGACACCCCCTACGGCCTCAACGCCATGCTGTTCACCGAGGATCTGTCCCGCGCCCACCGCGTGGCCGCTTCGCTGCGGGTGGGCACGGTGTGGGTGAACTGCTTCTTCGTCCGCGACCTGCGCGCGCCCTTCGGCGGGGCGGGCCGCTCCGGACTGGGCCGCGAGGGCGGCGCCCACAGCCGCGAGTTCTTCACCGAGCCCAAGGCCGTGGTGATGCGGATCAGCGAGGTCCCGCGACCGGACGGGGCCGCCTGACCCCGTCCGCCGCCCGAACCGCCCCCGGCCGGGGCCACTCCACACCTTCCGGCCGGGGGTTCCTCGTTCCCACGCGAGACCGTTCGCGCGGGTCCAGGCTCACTCCCGGGCGGCCGCCCTCTTCGGGGGCAGAGGGACGAAGGAGCTCGTCCGGGCGGCGTACTCCGACCAGCCGGGCCGGGCGGACATGTGCTCGTCGAGCAGTCGCTGCCCCGAGCCCCGGGTGAGCAGGTAGGTCATCAGCAGAGGCGCGGGCAGGGTGAGCAGGACCCACCAGGACCCGGCGGCGACCAGGAACAGGCCCCACCACACGACGGCGTCTCCGAAGTAGTTCGGGTGCCGGGTCCAGGCCCACAGTCCCCGGTCCATGATCCGGCCCCGGGTGGCGGGGTCGGCCCTGAACCGGGCGAGCTGGGCGTCACCGACGGACTCGAACACGAACCCGGTGAGCCAGACCAGCACGCCCAGGAACGCCAGCCAGCCGAGGGGGCCGGCGGTGTGGGCGGCGACCTGCAACGGGAGTGAGACCAGGAGGAGTATCGAGCCCTGGAGCAGGTACACCACCCGCAGGGCGTACAGGTTCCGGCTCCCCGTGGCGTTGGAGAGGAACCGTTCGTACCGGGGGTCCTCGCCCTTGCCGCGGCCGCGCAGCCCGATGTGGACGGCCAGGCGCACGCCCCACACCGAGGTGAGGGCGGCCAGCAACCAGGTCCGGGCGGGGTCGCCGGTCCCGGTGGCGGTGGCGACCGCGGCGGTGGACACCGCCACCCCGACGAAGCCGAGCCCCCAGGCGACGTCCACGACGCCGTGGCGGCCCACCCGGACCGCGACAGCGAAGGTGGTGAGCATGACCGCGCCCACCACGACCGCGGCGACGGCGAGGTTGAGCAGGACGGCGGCGAGGACGCTCATCGGGGCGTCACCGCCTCGGTGCCCGGTTCGGACCCGGCCCCTCCTCGGGTGACCGGGTCCGGTCGGACCGCCAGGATCTGGTCCACGCCCATGCGCCCCTCCTCGAAGGCGAGTGACCCTCCGGCCAGGTAGAGCCGCCACATCCGGGCCGCCTCCGGACCGGCGAGGGCGACCAGTTCGTCGATCCGGCGCTCCAGCACGTCCGACCAGGCTCGGGCGGTGCGCACGTAGTGCTCCCGCATCGCCCGGACGCCGCGCACCTCGAATCCCGCGTCCTCCAGGAGGCCGACGGTCTCACCGAGCGGGCGCATGTGCATGTCGGGCGCGACGTAGCGCTCGATGAAGGGGCCGCCGCCGGGGTGGGGTCCGCGCCGGGACATCTGCTGGACCAGCAGCGATCCGCCGGGACGCAGCAGGTCGTGGAGCTGCCGGGTGAACGGCGCGTAGCCGTCGCGGCCCACGTGCTCGCCCATCTCCACGGAGGCGACCGCGTCGAAGCCACCGGGCCCGAAGGAGTCGGGAGCGACGTCGCGGTAGTCCATCAGGCGCACGTCCACCAGCTGTTCGAGCCCTTCCTCCTCCGCGCGTGCGAGCACGTGGTCCCGCTGTCGTGCGGACAGGGTGAGCGCCGAGACGTGCGCCCCGTACCACCGGGCCGCGTGCAGGGTGAGCGATCCCCACCCGCATCCGACGTCGAGCAGCCGGTCCCCCTTGTGCAGCCGGAGGGTGTCGCAGACCAGGTCGAGCTTGGCGCGCTGGGCGTCGGCCAGGGTCTGCCCGGGCTCGTCGTCGTCCCAGAGCGCGCACGAGTAGGCCATGGTCTCGTCGAGCAGCAGTTCGTAGAGGTCGTTGCCCGCGTCGTAGTGGTGGGAGATCACGGCGGCGTCACGTTCCCGGGAGTGGCGCCGTCCCCCGATACGCGCTTCGGAGGCCGGAGGGGGCGGCGGCGGTCCGACCACGCCCAGGACCACGGCGGTGCGGGCGATCCTCGCCCAGGTGCGCGGACCGGGGACCGAGGTGCCGTGGACACCGACCGACGCCCAGACCCGGCGCAACGCGTCGGTGAGGTCCCCTTCGACCTCGATGCCACCGGTGACGTAGGCCCGGGACAGCCCGAGTTCACCGGGGCGGGCCAGGACGTGCCGCAGGGCGTCACGGTCGCGGACGGTGACGCGCGGGGCGTCGACCGGCCCGGTCTCGCTGCCGTCCCAGGCGCGGAGCCGGACCGGGAGGACCCCGTTGAGGAAGGCGGCGACCAGGGGGCCGAGCAGGTGGGCGACGCCCCGGGGGCGCGGGTGGGTGGTCGTCATGCGGCACGCTCCATGGCGATCTGTTCGACGTCGATGAGCCCGGATCGGAACCCGGCCTCGCAGTAGGAGAGGTAGAAGGTCCACATACGGCGGAAGGTGTCGTCGAAACCGAGCGAACGCACCTGTTCCGCCGCTCCGGCGAAGGTCTCGCGCCACACGCGCAGGGTGTCGGCGTAGTCCCGGCCGAAGGCGAGGCGGTCGGTGATCCGCAGTCCGGTCCGGGCGGCGAGCTGTTCCCGGACGGCGGTGACCGAGGGGATGAGTCCGCCGGGGAACACGTACTTGTGCATCCAGGTGTAGGAGCCCCGGGAGGCCCGCATCAGGCGGTGGTCCATGGTGATGGTCTGGAGGGCGACCCGTCCGCCCGGCCGGACCAGCCGGTCCAGCGCGGTGAAGTAGTCGGGCCAGTAGCGTTCACCGACCGCCTCGACCATCTCGCAGCTGACCACCGCGTCGTGGGTGCCGGTGGCGTCCCGGTAGTCGCACAGCTCGACGGAGACCCGGTCGGAGAGACCCTCGGCGGCCACGCGCTCACGGGCGTGGTCGCGCTGTTCGGTGGAGAGGGTGAGGGAGGTGACGTGGGCGCCCCTGCGGGCGGCGCGCACGGCCAGTTCGCCCCAGCCGGTGCCGATCTCCAGCAGCCGGGTGCCGTCCCCGACCCCCGCGGCGTCCAGGAGCCGGTCGGTCTTGCGTGCCTGGGCACGGGCCAGGCCGTCCGTGTCACGCGGGTCGTCGTCGGTGAACAGCGCAGACGAGTAGGTCATGGTGCGGTCGAGGAAGAGGGCGAAGAGCTCGTTGGACAGGTCGTAGTGGTGGCTGATGTGCCGACGGGCCCCGGCACGGGTGTTGCGGTCCGAGGCGGGGCGGCGCGGCAGGGTGAGGTGGCGCAGCGGCTGGAGCGGTCTGGGAACCAGTTCCTCGTAGTGCTCGGCGAAGCGGGTGAGTACGGCGACGGGGTCGGGTGAGTCCCACTCCCCCGCCATGTACGACTCCCCGAACCCGATGAGGCCGTCGTGGGCCAGGCGGGCGTGGAAGGCGTCGGGGTCGCGGAGCCACAGGACGGGGGTGTCCCCGTCGGTGAGCTCGGCGGGCGGTGCCGTGTGGCCGACGTGTGCGCGGATCCCCGCCGCCGGGACGGCGCGGGCGGAGAGCAGGCGGGCCACGGCGGTGCGCAGCGGGCCGCTCGGGACCCTGGCGACGTCGGGCCAGCGGTGCGGGTCGACGGCACCGGGTGGGTGGGGGCTGGTCGCGGTCATGGTCGTGTTCCTCGTGGTTGGGGACGGCCGGGACTGGGGCGGACGCTGCCGGGGGCTCGTGCCCGCGGTCCGCGCTCCCCGGTACGCGGGCGGTCGGGCTCGGGGCGTTCCCGGAACGGGAGGCCGCGCAGGTGGAGCCGGAGGCCGTGGACCCTGATGCGGGCCGCGTTGACCAGCGGCGCCAGCGGGTGGCGTACGGACATGCGGAGCAGCCGGGCGAGGGTCGCGGGGCGGCGGCGGCCGCGCACGGACGCCGTGAAGGGAGGGCGTCCCTCACGGTGGAGGGCGACGGTGAGCGCGAGCCGTTCGCCTGGTTCGGGCAGGCTGAGCCGGTACTCGCCGTCGACCTCGTTGAACGGGGACACGAACAGGGCCTTGGGGACGGTGGCCCGCCCCCGCCGGTCCGGGTGGAGGAGGTAGCGGTGGCGGTCGCCGTAGGTGTTGTGCACCTCCGCGACCACCGCGCGAGGCGAACCGTCGGGGTCGTGGCACCAGTAGACGGTCAGCGGGTTGAAGACGTGGCCGAACACCCGGGCGTGCGCGAGCATGAACACCGGGCCGCCGTTCAGGTCGATCCCGTGTTCGCGCAGGTGGAGGATGATGTCGGCGCGCAGGGTGGCGGCCCGCCCGTCACCGTGGTCGGCGGGGTGGAACCCGGCCAGGGCTCGCAGAGGCCACGGGAGGCGCGGCGGGGCGTCGAGGTCGATCAGCCAGTAGTACGTGCGGTGCGCGAAGGCGTACCGGACGGGCTCGGCACGGGCGTGCCGCACCGTGGCCTCGTACAGGGCGGGGATCACCACCGCCTCCCCAGGGCGGCGGCCGCCTCGACCCCGGAGCGGCAGCCGTCCTCGTGGAAGCCCCAGCCGTGGTGGGCCCCGGCGAAGGCGAGGACGGGGGTGTCGAGGGAACGGAGCCTGGGCTGCGCCGCCACCGACTCCGGGGTGAAGACGGGGTGGGAGTAGTCCATGGCCGCCACCACCCGGTCGGGTTTCAGGCCGTCGCCGGCGTTGAGCGTGACCACGTAGTCGGTGCCTTCGGGCAGGCCCTGGAGCCGGTTCATGTGGTAGCTGACCCGTACCGGCGAGCCGCCCGGGTCGCAGGAGTCCAGCCGGTGGTTCCAGGAGGCCCAGGTGTCCCGGTCCGAGGGCAGGACCGAGGTGTCCGTGTGCAGCACGGTGCGGTTGCGTGTGTAGGTGAAGGCGCCCAGGATCTCCCGTTCGTCCGCGGAGGGGCGGTCGAGGAGCGCCAGGGCCTGGTCGGCGTGGGTGGCGACCACGGCGGCGTCGAACTCCAGAACCTCGGCGCCGGTGCTCAGACGCACCCCGTCCTCGTCACGGGAGAGGGCGCGGACGGGCGTGCCGAGGCGGACGGAGTGCAGGCCCGCCAGCACGCGTTCCACGTAGGTGTGGGAGCCGCCCTCCACCGTGCGCCAGCGCGGGGACCCCCAGACGCCGAGCATGCCGTGGTGCTCCAGGAAGCCGAACAGGTGGCGCGCCGGGTAGTCCAGGGCGGTCCCGGCCGGGCAGGACCAGACCGCCGACACCAGCGGCAGGAGGAAGTGCGCGGTGAAGAAGGGGGAGAAGCGGTGGCGGTCCGCGAACTCCCCCAGGGTGGGGCCGACCACCGTGCCCCCGGGATCGACCCTGCGGGCCACGGAGACCAGGCGTCGGGCCGCCCGGTGGAAACGCGGGATGTCGAGGAGCATGCGGACGTGGTCGGCGCCGCGCCGGGACCTGCTGGGCCACAGCGCGCGCACCCCCCGTGCGCCCGCGTACTCCAGACCGCAGCCCTCGCAGCTGACCGACAGGCTCATCTCGGTGGGCCGGGTGGTCACGCCGAGTTCGTCGAAGAGCCGCAGGAGGTGGGGGTACGTGCGGCGGTTGTGCACGATGAAGCCGGAGTCCACGGCCAGTTCTCCGCCGTCCGCCCCGGGGACGCGGTGGGTGTGCGCGTGGCCCCCGGGACGGTCGTCGGCCTCGAACAGGGTGACGTCGTCGTGTCGGCCGAGGATGTACGCGGCCGTCAGTCCGGAGACGCCGCTACCGATGACCGCGACCCTGCGACGCCCGGTGTGGTGTGTGCTCATGCGTCCTCTCGCGAATCAGGTGTCTGGCTGACACCAGTGATTCGGAGCAGGTCGGGGAGCGGATTGGTGGTAGTTGGGAAAAAAAGATTCACGGAATGCGAGAGGGCGCCTGCGCGGTCGGTCAGGGCTGCCAGCCGTACACTCCGGAGCCCTCCTCCCTCAGGTAGGAGACCACCGCGCCGGGGACCACCTCCGCCTGGGGCCAGCTCGCCTCCCACTTGAGCTGGTACCTCCAGCGCTCCTTCCCGCCGACCAACGAGGCGACACCCGCGGTCGGTTCACCCGGCCCTGGTGAGGAGCCCTGGAAGGGGGCGGTCGTCAGGGAGAGGTCTCCCCGGTTCAGTACCCCCTCCACCCCGACGAAGGGCAAGGCCACCCCGCCCGTGAGGGCCACCGGGGAACCGCTCGGGGCGTCGGAGTGTCCTCCGGTCAGGTCAGGGGAGGGGACGCGGACCACCCCGGTGATCGAACCGGAGGCGTCCACGCGTTCGAGGACGGTGACGGTGTCGCCCTGTTTCTCTCCCTGGTCGTCCGTCTCCCGCTCTGACATGGACGTCACCGCACCACCGGTGTCCGCGTGCACGACCGACGACGACCAGGAGTCAGGTGCGGCCACCAAGGCGTCCGACCCGTCCTCGGCGTCCAGGACCACGTGCACCTCGTCCAGCAGGCTCCACACCACCACGGCCGGCGCCGCGCCGGGGTTCAGGACCGGGCCGCCGTCGCTCAGCGCCACCCGCGAGGACGTCGCTCCGTCGGAGGCGTCCCAGGTACGGCGCCAGTTCTCCTCGCCGGTGTACAGGTCCAGGGCGAGCAGGTGGGAGACGAACCGGTCGTCGTCGCGGTCGAGGTGCTCCCTCGCCTCCCGTTCGTCCTCGAAGTCGGCGGGGTCGGCGCAGCGGTAGGAGAGCAACAGCTGGTCACCCTGGACCAGGAGGTTCTCCCCCCACGTGTCGGAGCGCAACCGGAGTTCGTCGGTCCCGCAGACCATGCCGTCCTCGACCGCTCCCGGTTCGTCCTCCAGCGTGAACCACCACAGGTGGTCGGTGCCCTCCTCCGCGCGGACGCCGAGGCCGACACCGTCGTAGTCGTCGCGGATCGACAACCGGAGCCCGGGCAGGGAGTGGTCGTGCGCGTTCCGCGACTCGACGGTGTCGGTCTTGAACGCGTCGACGACTCCTCCCGTGGCCGTGTCCAGGAGCACCACGTCGCCGCCTCGCAACGGGTCCTCGGCTGGGCTCCCCCTGCCCGACGACTCCCGCGAGCGGAGGATCACCTGGGCGCGGTCGGCGCCCGGATGCAGGGTGACGAGGACGTCGCCGCGCGGACGCCGGTAGCTCCACAGTTCCGCACCGGTGGCACCGTCCAGACCGAACACGCCGTCCGTGGTCGCGACGACGGGACCGAGCGGGCCGCGTTCGACGTCGGCCACCGCGGTCCCCTCCGGTGGCCGCCACTCCCAGCCCAGCCGTTCGACGGAGGCGGGGTAGGGGGCGGGGTCCGCCGGGGACCCGTCCAGGACGGAGTGCCGGGTGGGGACGTGTTCGGACAGCGCCCGCACGGCGGGGTCGGCGAGCAGCGCCAGCGACGCGCCGACCGCGAGCGGCGTCAGCCACCAACGCGGGGTTCGCGTGCGGGTCCGCGGCCAGAGGTGTGAGACCAACAGCAGGACGAGGCCGAGCAGCGGCGGAAGACCGATCCCCCAGAGGGCCACCTCCCCCGGCCGGACACCGTAGCCCGTGTCGAAGAGCCCCGCTGTCAACACGAACGAGGCCCGGGGCAGGTGCGTCCAGAGGACGAGCAGCAGGACCACCAGCGCGGATCCGAGGAGGAAGGGGAAGCCGGGGGTGACCGGCCCCTCCGGGTCCGGGTTCGGTTCCCGACGGTCCCGGCGGAGGAGGCTGACGGCCACCACGACGGCGGTCAGGACCGGAATCTGCCAGACGCCGCGCCCCTCCGCCGGGACCAGCAGCTCCGGGCCGAAGCCGCTGCCCTCCAACCGCCGCAGGACGAGGAAGGCGGCCGGAACGGTACCGAGGAGCAGCCCGAACCCGGCCCAGCCCACCACCTCCCGCAGGCGCTCGGTCCGGTTTCCCTGGTCTGGTGCGGCGCCCGCTTGGGCGGAGTCCTGCGTCGTGGAGGTGGTACTCACGGGTTCTTCTCACCGCTGTTCTCTGGAGGATGGACGGAGGTCAGGGCACCAGGCCGTGGACGTCGGCCGCGCCGGTGCCGTAGGAGACCACGGCGCCGGGGACGGCGACCAGCCGGTGCTCCCCGGGTACGTCGTTCGCGGGTGAACCGATCTCCACGCGCTCCCCACCGAGGTCGCCGGCGGCCAGCGCGAGGGAGTGCACACCCCGTTCACCGTTCTCCCGGTCCGTGTAGGGGATCAGGAGGGTGTCGTCGAGGACGACCGCGAGGTCGAGGGGTTCGGGTACCGGACCGTCCGGGTCGACCGTCACACGGGCGGTCACCCCGCCCTCGGGGTCGGTGGTGAGGACCTCCAGGGGCTCCCCGCTCCCGGGGTAGCGGCCCTCCACGGCGATGACCGTGCCAGCGGTGTCCGCCCGGAGGACCCGGTCCACCCTGGGCCCGAACCGCCCGCGGGCGTCGCGCGCCTCCTCGGGGTGGCCGAGGGGTTCTCCGGTACGCGGGTCGAGCAGGTGCAGCTCGGAGTCAGCCCGGAACCGGAGGGCGGGCGCCCCGCCTTCGGAGTGCACCGTCCCGTCCGCGAGGTCCAGGTCGAAGCGGCCCCACGAGCGGCGGACCGGGTACTCGTACCGCCACACCTCCTCACCGCTGGTGAGGTCGAGGGCGGCGACGGTGGCGACCGCCGTGTCCAGGGATCCCCCGTGGGCGAGGATGTCGTCGGAGCCGTCGCCGGATTCGCCGGGCAGTGCTGGCTGGAGCGTCCGCTCCTCGTACTCGCGTGCGTCCGCGCAGGTGTGGGCGACCACGACCCGTCCGTCTCCGGTGTCCGGGTCGGTCGTCGGCCACAGGTCGCGTTGGAGCTCGCAGAACAGGCCCTCCCCCCGCGGGACGAAGGTCCACCGCGCCCCGCCGCTGCCGGTCGCCGTGCCGTCGAACTCCCGTGCCTGGACTCCCCTGGTCCCGGCGCCGTCGCGGTACTCGTGGAGAGTGGTCGACGGCGCGTACCCCACCAGTCCCTCCAGACGGCGTTCACCACCGACGGCCTCGCCGGTCGCGGGGTCCAGCGGGGTGACCGTCACGGTGGCCGCCCCGAGGTCCCGGGTCAGGAGGACGACGTCCTCGAAGAGCAGTGCCTCCGCGTCCCAGCCGTGCGGCTCACGGTAGGTCCACACCTCCTCCCCGCTCGCGCCGTCGAGGGCGACGACCCCGTCCGACAGCACCAGGATCGGCCCGCGGGGACCGGCCGCCACGCTCTCCACCCGCACACCCGACGGGGGCGACCAGGTCCATCCCACTCCGTCGACGCCGGAGGGGACCGCCGGTGGTTCACCGGGGTCGCCCGAGGCGACCGTGTGGATCAGGCGCGGAGGTGTGAGCGCCCAGACCAGCCCCGCGAGGAGTGCCACGGCCACGGCACCGGAGGCGGCCGCGACGACGGTGGTCCGGGTGCCGGAACCGCGCCGGGGCCGTCGCGGGCGCGCGTCGCCACCCTGCTCGTCCACCGTTCACCCGCCCCCCACGGTCGGCCGCTTCGTGTGCCCGGACACCGACGGTCCGTCGCGCGAACGACAACCTAGCAGCGGTGGAAGGGCCCTCACGAAGGGGCCGGGGGCCTGCGAGGACGTGGGATCAGTGGTCGGCGGGGGCGGCGGGACGGGGGTCCAGCCCCAGCCCCGCGCGGAGTTCGGCGCACACGTCCTGGCAGGACTCGTCCCTGCTCACCACGTCCACCTCGCCGCCCCGCGCCCACCGGGCGAGCTGGTCGGCCCACTCCGAACGCGGCATGGACACGACGTCCGGGGGTTCGACCCCCTCACTGACCGCGCCCGGGGCGCCGTCGGTGAGCACGGTGACCCGGCGGTCGGGGTGGAGTTCGGAGAGGTCGACGGTGAGCGGCTGCTCGGAGTGCAGGACCACGACGTGGATCTGGTCGGGGGTCTCAGTGGTGGACATGGGCGCCTTTCCTCAAAGGGGGACGTCCGAAGACCTACTCTCCCGCACCCCCTCCGAAACGTCCTCCACAGGGCCGGAACCGGCCATCCAGGGGCGACCCCGGACAGTGACGGGGATCCCACCCCAAGCCGAGCGGGACAGGCTAGCCTCAGAACGGGACCACGGGAGTTCCGGCGGTGCGCGAACCGCCTGCCGTGCGCCCGGGGGCGACGGCCCTTCCCCAGTCGTCACCCCCGGGCACCGTCCCGCTCCGGCCCCGTCACGGGCGAAGCGCGCCTTATGGACAACTCATCCGATGACCACCAGGCTGGGGCCCATGAGACTGCTCCCTCGACTCCAACGCCTCGACCAGCGCGTCTACGACCGGGTGACCCGGGTGGGGACCCCCCACCTGGACGGCTACACGCCGAAGTTCGTCCAGAGCACCGACAACATGGCGCCGTGGGTCCTGGTCTCGGCCACGCTCGCCGTCACCGGCGGCCCGCGTCTGCGCCGCACCGCGCTGCGGGCGATCGTCGCGGCCGGGATCGCCAACGTCGGCGCCACCGCGGTCAAGTACCTGGTGCGCCGTCCCCGCCCGGACAGCTCGGCGGTTCCCGCCGCCCGGGTTCCCTATCGTTCCTACCTCAGTTCCTCCTTCCCCTCCGGGCACACCGCCGCCGCGGTGGGCTACGCGGGCGGCGTCGTGTCCGACGCACCGCTGCCGCTGTCCCTCCTGGTGTCCGCGATGGCGAGTGCCGTGGGCTTCTCCCGCGTGCACAGCGGGGTCCACTACCCGGGCGACGTGCTCGGCGGGGTCGCGATCGGCGCCGCCTCCGCCCTGCTCTCCCGCACGCTCCTGCCACCGCGTCCCGAACTCGTCTTCGGGGCGAGCACCACCCCCGTGGGGGAGGCGGACGTGGACCAAGAGGGCGCCGGGGTGACCGTGGTGGTCAACCCGCGCGGCGGTGACACCGGGGTGCCCACCCTGACCACCGCGGACACCACGACCCGGGTGGCCCGCCAACTGCCCCGGGCCCGGATCGTTCCGCTCTCCGCCGACGACGACGTCGCCTCGGTGATGGACGAGGCGGCCCGCGACTGCTCGGTGCTCGCGGTGGCGGGCGGTGACGGGACCGTCAACGCCGGAGCCACGGCGGCCCTCGCCCACGACCGTCCGCTCCTGGTGCTGCCGGACGGCACCCTGAACAACTTCGCCCGCACCCTGGGGCTGACCTCGGTGGAGATCGCCCTGCGCGCCTACTCCGGTGCCCGGCTGGCCCGGGTGGACGTGGGCGAGGTGGACGGGCGCGTCTTCCTGAACACGTCGTCGTTCGGGTCGTACCCGCGCATGGTGGAGCGGCGTGACCGCTGGGCGGACCGGATCGGCAAGTGGCCCGCATTCGCCCTGGCCCTCTGGCGCGACCTGCGGGAGGTCCAGCCCACCCCGGCTCTGGTGGACGGGCGCCCGGCGAAGGTGTGGTGGGCGTTCGTGGGCAACTGCCGGTACCGGACGCACGCCCGGGTGCCGGGCCTGCGGGAGCACCTGGACGACGGGCGGTTGGACGTGCGGGTGCTGTGCGCGCGTTCGCCCTTCCCCCGGTTGCGCGCCCTGGCGGACGTGCTGTTCGCGCGGGCGGTGTCCGGGGCGGGCTACACCGAGCGGCTGACCGAGTCGCTCACCCTGTCGATCCCGGACGAGCCCCGTCTCCTGGCCGTGGACGGCGAGGTCGTGGAGGGGTCGGCCGAGGTGGTCTTCCGCAAGCGCCCGGCGGCACTGCGCGTGTTCGTGCCGCTGCTCAACGGCTGAGCACGGTCCCACCGGGCCCCACGGCCCACCGGGCTCAGTGGGCCAGGCGGCGCAGGATGGCTCCCAGGTCCCGCCAGGCCTGTTCGGTGTCGGTGCCCCGACGGTGCGGGGCCGCGAACCAGTCGACGAACTCCACGACGTCCTGGAGGTCCCAGCGCAACCCGTACAGGGACAGGAGCGCGGGGTCGGGCCGGTGCCCGGTGGCCTCGGCGTAGCGGGCGAGTTCGCCGGGGTCGTCGGTGACCAGCCACAGGTCGCGTTCGGGAACGGCCAGACCCACGGTGTCCCAGTCCACGAGGAGCGGGCCCGACCGGCGCCACAGCAGGTTGCCCGGGTGCGGTTCGCCGTGGGTGGTGACCGCCCGTGAGGCGTCGGCCCGCGCGGCGCGGCGGCCGAACTCGTCCAGGCGGGCCCGCAGCGCGGCGCCGTGCGCGGCGAGCAGCTCGGCGGTCGGCTCCGCGAAGGGTCCGTGGTCACCGATCTTCCCAGGGTCCTCGGTGAGCTCCGCCAGTCGTTCGGCCCCGTCCAGGGTCGGCGGGGTGGACCGGATGCCGGTGGGCGGGGTGCGTCCGTGCAGCCGGGCGAGGGTGTCCAGGACCTGGGCCCGCTGTTCGGGCGTGAGCTCCTGTCCGAAGTCACCCGGGTCGCCCTCCGTGTGCGGGAAGACGCTGAGCGCGTAGCGGTCACCGATCCGCCGGGCGGTGGTTCCCCCGGTGGAGCGGAGCGGGGCCACGACGAAGCCGAGCCCGTGCGCGTCGTGGAGCTCGGCGGCGGTGTCCATGGCCCGGCGCAGGTTGCGCAGGGCGGTGTCGGGCTCGCCGCCGAGGAAGGGTTTGTGTTCGAGGTCCGCCAGGGTGAGGAACCAGCGCCGCCCGGAGGTGTCGGTGGCGCTCCAGTGGTGGTCACCGAAGCCCAGCGGCACGTGTGTCAGCACCTCGGGGTGGATACCCCAGTCCGCCAGCGCGTCCTTGATCTGGTGGTCGTCGAAGTCCACGGGCCTGTCCAACATGGCAGCGACGCTAACAGCCCGCCCACGGATGGCGCACGGTGTTTTCCCGGGGGTGTTACCGCCCCCGGGCGCTCGTGTGACCGGACGGGCGTGCGACGCCGGTCGGTCACTCGGTCTCCGCGACCCTGAGGAACCGTGTGAAGGCCTGCGCGTCGCCGGTGATCCTCAGTGACTCGGGACCGGTCCGTCTCCACAGGGTGAGCAGCAGGTCGGAGGCGGTGCCCTCCACCTCGGTGTTGGCGCGGTTCACGCCGTGGCTGACCCGCCAGTGCTGGCCGGTGTGGTCCACCGACCAGGAGCGGCCGACATCGGTGGCGGTCAGCAGCACCGCGCCGATCGGTCCGACCGGTTCGCGGGGCAGGTCCAGCATCTCGGCCAGACCGAGGAAGAAGGCGAGGAACTCGTCCACACCGTCCGTGGCGACGTCGGCGGGCAGCGCCGCCGGGCCGCCGACGGCGTTGAGCGCGTCCCAGGCGTGCACGGCGGTCTCCTGGGCCATGCGTCTGAGAATGAACGCCCCGTCCTTCTGCGGGGACCAGGTCCAGCGTGGTACCTCGGGGTCCAGCGCGGTGAGCACGGTCAGGGTCTCGGCCAGCCCCTCCCGGTACCAGCCCAGCAGTTCCTCGTCGTCGGGGCGCTCCGGCTGCACGTACCCGTCGTCGGGGTCCCTGATCTCCCCGGAGGCGATGGACCTCCAGAAGTGGTGGGTCTCGCCGACGTGCCAGACCAGGTCCAGGACGTTCCACTCGGGGCAGGTGGGTACGTGCGCGTGCGGGCGGTCCTCGGCGGCGTCAGCGATGAGGGTGCCGCTCTCGCGGAGGACCGTGAGGTGTCGAGGGGTGTCCATGTTCGGGACGCTAGCACCCGGCGCTGGCCGAAGTCCGGATATCCACAAGCTGGATTCTCGGAAGGCGGACCCGGTCAGGGCACCGGGAGATCCTTTCCCCACCGGCTGGCGGACTCCAGTGGAGTGGGCTCCCGCCCCGGGCCAACGAATACGCTGCCCGTCGGGGAAACACCCCCGAACCGCCGTCTGAGAAGGGGATCGCCATGGCAGAGACCGCACGGACCGGCCCGGAGGCCGGGGCGCTCAGCGAGGTCGTCGACGGCGTGTACGCGTGGGTGCAGCCCGACGGCACCTGGTGGGTGAACAACGCGGGCGCCGTGTCCGGAGACGACGGAGTCCTCGTGGTGGACACCTGTGCCACCGCAACCCGGACCCGGCGGTTCCTGGGCGCGCTCGCGTCCGTCACGGAGGGCGCCCCGGTCCGGTGGGCGGTCAACACCCACCAGCACGGCGACCACACCTACGGCAACAGCCTGCTGCCCGACTCCACCGTGCTGATCGGCCAGACCGGCATGCGCGAGGCGCTCGACACCGACCCGCTGTTCGAGAACCCCCCACCGGTCTGGGAACCCGTCCCCGACTGGGGCGACGTCACCCGGAGGCTGCCCTCCGTCACCTTCGACCGCGAACTCACGCTCCACCTGGGCGGTCGCCGCGTCGACCTCCACCACCCGGGGCACACCGCGCACACCGTCGGTGACGTCGTGGCCTGGCTCCCACGGGAAAAGGTGTTGTTCGCCGGGGACCTGGTCTTCCACGGGCTGACCCCGCTGCTGCTCATGGGGTCGCTCGACGGCGCGCTGCGCTCCCTGGAGTGGGTCCGCTCCTTCGCCCCGGACCACGTGGTACCCGGCCACGGCCCGGTGCTGACCGGCGCCGAACTCGACGGCGTACTGGCCGTGCACGAGCGGTACTACCGGTTCGTCCTCGAAACCGCCGGGAAGGCCCTCCGGGAGGGTCGCACCCCCTTGGAGAGCGCGCGCGGCATCGACCTCGGTGAGTTCGGCGCGTGGGCGGACGCGGAGCGGATCGTCATGAACCTGCACCGCGCCCAGGCCGACCTCGCCGGCGTGCCGATGGACCTGGCCCGAGCCCTGTCCGACGCCGTGGAGTGGAACGGCGGACCGATGCCCACCACCCTCTGACCCGGATTGTCGGTGCCCGCCGATAGATTCGGAACCAGTCGACACGGCCTCCCTCGGGAGACCGACTCCCTCTCCCCTGCCCGGCACCCCTCCCCCGGCGTGCCCGGAATCCGATCGTCGAAGGGCCTGCCATGACCAGCACCACCTACCTGGAGCTCTCGGAAGAGGGCGGCGGCGCACACAAGTTCTACGAGGTCTCCATCAACGGCACCGACGTCACCATCCGGTACGGGCGGATCGGGGAGAGCGGTCAGTCGCGCACCGCGAGCCACCCCACCGTCGCCAAGGCCGAGGCCACGGCGGCGCGGAAGATCGCGGAGAAACGGCGCAAGGGCTACGAGCCCGCCGTGGTCGGGGTGCGCAAGCGGCGTGCGGTGACCAGGCGGACGATCGTCAGCCAGCGGTCGACCGCCAACCTGGCCCCGGTGCTGTGGCGGTTCCGCTCGGGCAGCCCCGCCTTCGGCATCTTCGTGGACGACGAGCGCTGCTGGGTCGGCAACGAGCGCGGAGACGTGTACACCCTGTCCCACCAGGGCACCGTCACCGCCCGCTACGGGCTCCCGGACGGTGTCAAGTGCATCGTGGCCGACGACTTCTGGATCTACGCGGGGTGCGACGACGGCAAGGTCTACGACCTGGGCGCGAAGATCCCGCACGTGGCGTACGAGATCTCCGAGGACGTGGACATCTTCTGGCTGGACATCCACGACGGGGTGCTCGGCGTCTCCGACGTCGCCGGACGGATCACCGTGATCGACCACGAGGACGAGTTCCAGTGGTCCCGGCGCAGCTCGGGAAACTCCGCGTGGATGGTCCGCCACGACGAGGCGGGCGTCTACCACGGGCACTCCCGGGGCGTCACGATGTACGACGCGGGCACCGGGGACGAGCGCTGGACGGTGCCGACCAGCGGCGCGGTGCTGTTCGGCTGGCAGGAGGGCGACGAGGTCTTCGCCGCCACGGCACACAACTCCGTGGACCGCATCAGCAAGGAGGGGGTGCACCGCTCCACCTACCGCTGCGACGGGGCGGTCTTCTCCTGCGCGGCCTCCCCGGACGGCCGCTACGTGTTCGCGGGTGACAACCACTCCTCGGTCTACTGCTTCTCCAGGGACGGACGCCGTCTGTGGAAGCTGGCCACCGGATGCGGTTCGGCCTACTCGATGCAGTTCCACCAGGACCGGCTGTACATCGTGACCACCGACGGCTCGCTGGCCTGCGTCGACGCCTCCGAGGAGGCGATCCTGGCGGCCGAGCGCGGCACCGTCCCGGAGCCGGTCAGCGTCAAGGCCCCCTCCTGGGACGCGGTCACCCCCGCCACCGAGCTGGAGACGGTGCGCTCCAGCGAGCTCGTGGACGACGACGGGATCGTCGTCGAATGCGTGGACGACGGCGGCCGCCTGCGGATCCGTGTGGTCTCCGAGGGCTTCGACCCGACCCTTCGGGTGCAGTTCCCCAAGGACATCCGGCGTGCCGGCGCCCGCTACGTCGTGAGCGAGGTGCTCACCTCCGGCAGCGGCGGCTTCTACCGCGTCAGAGGCGACATCCGCCGCCTCGGCTAGACCGCGGACTCCCGGGGCCCGTGTCACACGGGTCCCGGGAGCGGGCGCACGTTCCGCTAGGCGGCGTCGGGGTTCTCCCCGGTGTCCTCGTGCGTGATCCCGGGCAGGAGGGGTTCCTCCCTGCTCAGGGGGACCCTGTGCATCCCATCCACCTCGGGCCCGTCGTTGTCCAGGATGATGACCTGCGGAGTGGCCCGGCCCAGTTCCTCTCCCGTCCTCAGGATGTCCACGAGTTTGACCACGGCCGAGAGGATCCGGTCGGTGAACTCCTTGTCCACCTCGTTCCCACCGATGTTCTTGGTGGGTGAGTCGAGGATGAGCAGCTGTGGCAGCGAGGACGCGTGCGCCACGGAACCGTAGGCGAGCAGCGCGAGGCTGTAGGCGGCGTTCACCGCCGCGACGGTGCCCCCGCCGAGATCGGAGAAGCCCTGCCCGTCGACCACCGGCAAGTAGGTCTTTCGGTCCACATGGGCCCGGCCCGCGAACCAGGGAGGAGCGAATCCTTCGATGGTGGCCAGGAACTGCTCGTCGAGATCGCTCAGCCCCGAGCGGTTCTCGGCCACCCGTTGGTCCACACCGTCCAACTCGTCCTGGAGCTCCTCGATCTCACCCCTGGCCGTCAGGATGTCGGACTCCAGTTCCTGCCAACGAACGTAGTGGGCCTGGAGCTGGCCGAGCGAGACCAACCGTTCCTCCAGGCCCGCCTGGGCCCGGACGAGTTCCGCGATCTTCCCACGCAGCGGTACCAGTTCCGCGCCGTCGTGGCGTGAGAGTTCCGCCTCGGCCTCCTGGGCGCGTGCGACAGCCGCGTCGACGGTCGCGGACGCGGACGCGGCCCGCTCCTCCGCTCGGGACAGGGCACCGCGCACGCGTTCGAGCTCCGCTCGGGGAGCGTGTGCTCCGGCCGACTTCCGAGCCGATTCCGCCGCCTGGAGACACAGGTGACAGTGGCCGTCGGGAACCACCCTGTCGAGCCCCTGCTGACAGGCGGGGCAGGAGCCCGTCCCTGGCGGGTGGGCCCCACGGTTCAGATCAGCGAGACGGTCCAGCAGTTTCCGCACGTCGGAACAGGCCTCGCGGTGCTCGACCGTGGCCCTGACATAGCGGGCGTGGGTCTCCTCCACGAGCAGACGGAGCGATGCGGCCCCGCGCAGCACCTCGGCCTCACGGGCGCGCAGTGGTTCGAGTTCGGCGTTGACCGCGGCGATCTGGGCGCGCGCCTCCTCCGTGAGTCGTCGCGCCTCTCCCGGGAGGGGTGCGTCGACGTTCTCGAAGTGCTCCCTGATCGCGGACAGTTCGCGTTGACGCTGGTCTCGGTGTTTCCTGCTCTCCTTCATCCGTGCCTGGAGCACCTGCTTGACCGGTTCGCTCAGGCCCAGCAGGAGTTCGAAGAGTTCTCTGCGCACCGTGTTGGAGGACATGACGACGTGCTGGTCCATGGCCCCCTGGGAGCGACAGAGGTAGGGCCAGACCTGGCCGAAGGTGAACCCCTTCTGCCCCAGACTCCGCGCCTGTTCGGGGGCCAGGATGTCCCGGAGTCCACTCCATGCGAGGAGTTCCTCGGACAGGGTGAGCCTCTCGTCCCCGGCACGTCGAACCACCGGAATGGTGCGTTCCAGCCTCCCCTCGGCGTCGAGCAGGTCGACCGTTCCCGGACGCCGGGTGGCGCGCCGCAGGGTCACTGGGTTCCCCTGGATCCGCAGCGTGAGTTCCACCTGGGTGAGTTCGCGCTCAGCCGCCAGTTTCCACCTGACACTCTGGCCGAGCGCGAAGGCGATCGCGTCCACCAAGGTCGACTTTCCGGTGTTGACCGGGCCGTGGACGTGGATGATCGAGTGATTCAGGTCGAAATCTCGCGGCTTCGGCCACGAGGCACAGTGCAGGACCAGTTCGAGCAGCCGAAACTCACGATCGTGATTGGGCAAAAGTTCCCTTTCTCCCGCGTCGAGGACACGACCGATCCTTGCACCGGAAAAACCCATCCTCAAGGAATATCCCGCGCTTTATTGTTCTGTTATGAGAATTCATAATACTTACGACAATTAAGCCAAACCAGCCGTAGATAGTGAATGCAGACAGAAGGGGGCCCGTGTCACACGGGCCCCCTGGGAATCAGGCGAATCAGGCAGCCTCTGCGAGGCGGATGACCAGCCCCGACTCAGCGGGGCCGCTCAGGGCTCTGTCAACGCGCGGCGGGCCGTGGCCCGCCCCTGCGGTCCCGGCCTGGCGGCGTGGACGGCGCTGTGCGCGTGGAGTTCACGCATGGCCGCCAGGATGGCCTCTCGTCCGATCAGTGCGGGCCCACGACGTGGCGCCGCGAGAAGCGACCGGGAGGAAGGAGTCAACGCCCGCATGGACCAGGGCCCGGGTGACCGGGCCCCGGTTTGCGTTCGGCGTCCTCCACGGCGGTGAAGTGCCGCACGACCCGCTCCAACCGTTGGTCGTCCCCGCCACCCGGGCACGGTGAAGGCGCGCAGCTCGGGGTCGTCGGAGAGCAGGGCGCCACGCCGGGCCGCGATCCAGGCCGGGTGGCGTTCCTCCGCACCCGTACCGCGATGGCTCGGCCGTTCCTCCTCCTTTTCAGGCGCGGACCGAAGGTGGGAGGAGTCGTTCGGCGGAGCGTCGGGCACTCACTCGGGCACGGTGACCCGGATCTTCGACTGCCCGTGCGGGCGCTCCTCCCAGTCCTCCATGAAGCGGGCGCGCAGGCCGTGCCTCTCCGCCAGGGCGACGAGGGTCTCCGTGCGGTAGTAGAAGTCCTCGCGCAGCACGTGGTGCTCGGTGCCCTCCGTGCGGTCGAAGGTGAAGTCGAAGAACCCGCCCGGGGCGAGTACGCGGCCCACGTGGCTCAGGCACTCGTCGATGACCTCGACGGGCGAGTGCGAGAACACGCTGTGGGCGTGGACGACGTCGAAGGAGTCGTCGGGGAGGAAGTCGAAGGTGAGGTCCTGGGTGAGGGTCAGGTGCGGCAGCTTGTGCTGGAGTCCGCGTTCGGCCAGGACCTTCTTGCCCGCGATCAGGATGTCCGGGGAGATGTCGATGCCGTAGTAGCCGCCGGTGTCCAGGTGGTCGATGAACCGCCACCCGGCCCGCAGGTTGCCGCAGCCGATGTCCAGCATCCGGTGGCTGGGCTTGAGGCCGTGCTCGACGAGGTAGTCGAACTGCATCTGGCCCAGCGCGAGCCAGCGCTCCTCGTTGCGGCTGCCGACCGCCGCCTTGGGGTCGCGGGCGGCGTCGGAGGCCATCACCGCACGGTAGTAGGAGACGTGATCCCGATGGGTGAGGCGCAGACGCAGGTCCCGCGCGGACCGCAGCACGTAGGGCGCTATCCGGCCCGGGTTCCGAAGCGCGTAGCGGATCCGGTGGACCAGGGAGGAACGGTCCGTGGTGAGTTGGTCTTTGCTCTGCTTCGGCATCGGTCGCCCGTGCTCTTCCGTCGGTGGGTATCACGCTGAAGGTGGCATCCCATCACGGGAGGGCTGATTCGCCAAGGGGGTGCGTGCCGGAAAGTGGGGCCACTTTCGGCCACGTCGTCCTCACGGCGTGGGTGGTGGTCCGGGGCATCGGACCGCCCCCACTCCCGCTGTCGGTGAAATCAGCGCAAAATCGCGCCAAGTGTCCCACTTTTCACTGTTCGACACCTTTGCGGGTGTTTCGCTGTCCCCAGGACGAACGAACGCGGCGGACGGGGGCACGATGGTGAACGAGCGCGTGGAACTACGCCACGCCAGGGCGCGGGGTCCACGGAGCAACTGGGTCCCGCTGGGGGTGTCGGCCGCGGTGGTCGTGGTGCTGACGGGCGGATGGGCGCTGGTGAACGCGGCGCTGCCCGCGTCCGAGGCGGTACCCCCGGGGCAGGCCATGACCCTCGGCTCGAGCGAGGGCTACAGGGCCTCGCTCACCTTCGACGAGGGCTGGGAGCTCAACACCGGCTCCAGCACCAGCGACCAGCAGTTCCTCTTCGCGAAGGGGCCGGTCAACCTCCAGGTGAGCGTGGTGGAACCGAACGCGGACGCCGACTCCCAGGAGCTCTGGGACGGCATGCGCGAGACGGTCAGGGTCGGAGACGCCTCGGCCACCCTCGGAGAACCGGAGCCGACCACCTCCGAGGGCGGCGCGGAGGGCCTCACGGGAGACCTGCACATGCAGGAGCACACCGGGGTCGCGACGGTGTTCCCCTCCCCGAACGGCGGCTTCGCCGTGGAGACCCAGGCCATCGGCGCCGAGGCCAGCGCGGCCGACATCGTCGAGGCCGAACGGATAGTCCAGTCGATCCGGTTCGATCAGGACACGGGAGGGACACCATGAGCCACGCACGACCCGAACCCGACGTTCCGTCGACCGTGAGCGGCCAAGTCCCCACGCCCCGGAGCTCCGGCCAGGAGCAGGTGGGAGCCGAGCGCCCGACCCCGCCGCCCCCGGAGCCGCCCGGTCCGCAACGCGTCCCCGCCCTGGTCGCCACGGTGGCCGTGGCCGTGGTCTGCCTGGGTGGGTTCGTCTACACCCTGACTAGCTTCTTCGGGGCGATACGGGTCTTCCCCACGGAGACGCTGGCCTCCGCCGTCGTGCTGGCCGTGTCCGGTGTGATCGGCTTCTGGATCCTGCGCCGGATCCGCCCGGTCCGGGCACCGAGCGCCACGTTCTCGCTCGTGGCCCTGGTCTGGGGCCTGACCGGGGCGATCGGCCTGGCGCTGTTCTCGAACTCCCAGCTGATGTCGGCGTGGTCCAGGATGGGCGGCGTCGACTTCGGTTCGGCGTGGGGCGCGTCGCTGACCGCACCGCTCAACGAGGAGCTGGTCAAGACCATCGGGGTGGTGCTGATCGCCGTGATGGCGCCGCGCGTGGTGCGCGGCCCCGTCGACGGCTTCGTCATGGGGGCACTGGTGGGGTTGGGCTTCCAGATCGCGGAGGACTTCACCTACGCGCTCAACTCGATCATGATGCAGGGGGCCACGGACGGGGTCACCTCGGTGCTCCAGACGCTGTTCCTGCGGGTCGGCCTGACCGGCCTGGGTTCGCACTGGGCGATGTCCGCGATCGCGGGCACTGCGGTCGGGCTGCTGGCCGCCTCCGCCTGGCGTCCCGGAGCGGGCCGGGCCACGGGGGCGCTGCTCCTGTTCCTGTTGGCGATGGGCGTCCACTGGTTCTTCGACGCCCCGGTACTGGTCGGCCTCCTCGGTGTGCTGGTCAAGACGCTGGTGGTGTTCCTGAGCGCGGTGGCCGTGTACTTCGTGGCGCGGCACGCCCACCGCCGCCGGGTCCGCCGCTCCCTGGCCGAACTGGGCGAGGAACTCGGTATGCGCCGGTCCGCGGCGGTGGCCCTGGCCAGTCGGCACGGTCGGCACCGGGAGCTGGGCCGGGTGGCGGCCCCGGAGCGACCCGCCGTCCGCGAACGCCAGGAACAGATGGTGGCCACCGCCGAGGACCGGGCCCTGGAGTACCGGGTCTGAGGCGGCGGGTTCTCGTGAGCCCCCGGCGCGGTGAGGACCGCCCCGGGGGCTTCGCCGTGTCGCCGGTTCTTCTTCAGGCCGACCTCAGCAACAACGGCAACAACGGCCCCTGAATTCACGACTGCCGTTTTCCCGCTCCACCCACCCAGGTTTCCCGGGGTTCCTTCCCGTGAAAAGTGGGAACATCCTCTCTCCCAAGCCGAAAGCCCGTGCGCACGGGACGCACGGGCCTGCGGGAAGGAACGAGAAAAGGAAACTCCATCCCCCCGGAGCCGCGTTGACCAGCAAAGAAATCGGGGACACGAACTCCGCCGCACAGATACTCGTGTTCCATTCGCCCCTGTCGGGAAGCAGCTGCACCACGTCCCTGGCCAACGTGGCCTGGAACATCGCCAGCACCGGTCGGAGTGTCCTGCTCGTCGACTTCAACCTGCACTCCCCCGAGCTGCGCGAGTACTTCTCCCCGCTGTTCGGGCTCCGCGGCGGACGCCCCCAGGGGCTGGTCGACATGATCACCGGCGTCATCGAGGGCTGCCACGCCCCGGGGGCCGACCCCGCCGAGGTGTGCGCGCGCGGCGCCGACCTCAGCGACCAGGTCGAGCACCTGAGCCGGTGGCCGGTCATCCCCGGTGTACCGGAGGGCGAGATCGGCTACCTCGGACCCGGCTCCCACCACGCCGCCCGGCTCACCCAGCTGGACACCATCCACGGTTCCGGGTTCGCCCGGGGCGACCTCTCCACGCGTTTCCTGCGCGAACTCCGGTCCGCGCTGCTGGACAGCGGCTACGACCACGTCCTGGTCGACACCGCCCCCGGCAACGGGCTCCTGGGGCGGCGCTGCGCGGCGGTCCTGGCCGACCAGGTCGCCCTCTGCCTGACCCTCAACACCACCGCCATCCACAAGTCGGCCCGCATCGCCGCCGCGCTGCGCGCCGAGGCCCCGCACGTGCCGGTCCGACCGATCCTGACCCGCGTGGACCTGGAGCTCCCCAACCTGGACGAGCTCCGGGACCGGGCGTACGAGACGTTCGCGTCCTGGGTCGAGGCCTCCCAGGACGACCCGTGGCAGTACTGGGGGCGTGCCGAGATCCCCTACAAGGCGCGGATCGCGGAACGGCTCACCCTGGCGGCCTTCCTCGAACGCACCTGGATGCCCAGCTCCCTGTTCCACGCCTACGAGAGGCTGACCTCCATCCTCACCGGCGGCGCGGTCCCCCGGGGGCGCCACCTCACACAGGAGCAGAGCGAGCAGGTCAAGCTGGTCTTCGAGCAGATCAGGCACGGCGCGGTCGCCTCGGTGATCCTGCTGGCCGACTCCCGGGACCGTTCGTGGGCGGACTGGGTCCAGCCCCAGCTGGAATGGGTCGGCATCCGGGTGGTGCGGCCCCGGACGGACGGCGCGCCGCTGCCCGACACCGGCGGGCAGGGGATCATCATGGTGCTGGTCTCGGCCCACCTGCACGGGTCCGCCGCGTTCGGGCTGCTGCACCGTCTGCTGGAGACCGCGCCGCCGCAGGGCGGCAACGGCGCGCACCGGGTGCTGGGGGTGACGATCGACGAGGGCGCCCCGCCGGACGGCTTCCCGGACGCCGAGTGGATCAACCTGCGCATCCGGGAGGAGGAGGACGCCCGCGGCGCCCTGCTGGCCCGGTTCGACCCGAGGTTCCCCAGCCACCGTTCGCGCGGACCCGGGCAGGGGCCCAGCTACCCGGGGGCGCCCAACCCGGAGCTGATCAGCAACGCCCCGCACGGCAACCAGAACTTCAGCGGCCGCGAGGGGTTCCTGGAGCGCCTGCGCGACCTCCTCGGACAGGGGATGGAGGACAAGCCCCCGGTGGTGCTGGTGGGGATGCAGGGCAGCGGGAAGTCGGAGATCGTCCGCGAGTTCGTCCGGCGCTTCCGCAGCGACTACGACCTCATCTGGTGGATCTCGGCGGACCGCCCGGAGAAGGTCGAGTCGTCCCTGGAGGAACTGGCGGCGACCCTGGCCGAACGCTTCCCGGACCACCGCTCCCCCGAGGCCGACCCCGTGCTGTCCGCCCTCCGGACGGGCCGACCGCTCAACCGGTGGCTGCTGGTCTACGACAACGCGGGGCCGCCCGGCGGGCTGGACGCGCTGATCCCCCACGACCACGGACACGTCATCATCACCTCCTACCACCGGGACTGGGAGGCCTACGGTCACCGGCGCTGCCTCCAGGTGGGGCCGTTCAGCGAGGGAGAGGTGGTGGAACTCTTCCGGGACCGCCTCCCGGAGATCGACGCGGAGACGGCGCTGGCCCTCTCACGGCGACTCGGGCACCTGCCCGCCCAGCTGCACCGCGCCCTGGAGTGGCTGAACTCCGGACAGCGGCTGGACGGCCCCGCCGAGGCGGTCGCGGAGTACACGCGGCTGCTCGACGAACGCGAACCCTCGGTGGTCCGGGGCGCGGGCTCCTTCGAGGAGCGGCTGAGCAGCTCCCTCGCCCTGGACGAACTGGAGCAGTACCACCCGGCGAGCCTGTGCCTGATCCGGTTGGCCGCTCACCTGTCACCCGACGGCGTTCCCGAGGACCTGCTCCGTTCGCCGCGCGCCGTCAGCGAGTACACCGAGGCCGACCCGCAGTACCGGACCGGACGGGTCAACTTCAACCACGTCCACTTCCAGCTCACCCGGGTCCTGTTGATGGACTTCGACCGGCAGCTGAAGATGTTCTCGGTGCACCCCGCAGTGCAGGAGGTGGTCCGGGACCGCATCCCCGCCGAGGAGCGCGCCGGGGTCCGCGAGTCCGTGCGGCAGGTGCTGGCCTCCTACGCGCCGCACGACGAGGAGGCGGACGACCCCCGCCACGACCACCGGTACCAGAACCTGCGCTGGCAGATCGTGCCCTCCGAGGCCAGCGTGAGCGGGGACGACGAGGTACGCCGCTGGCTGGTCAACCAGGTGCGCTACCACCACCGCAAGGGCGAGCTGGAGGCGGCGCTGGAGCTGGGCACACCGCTGCTGCGGGCCTGGACCGACGCCTTCGGTGAGCGCGACCGGCTCCGTCTGCACCTGGCCACCCAGCTGGCCAACGTCCACCGCTCGCGCGGCGAACACCGCGAGGCGGGGCGGCTGAACGGACGGACCCTCGAACTCCAGCGGGAGGTCCTGGGCGAGCGGCACCCGTTCACGCTGCTCACGCGGCGGGGCATGGGCGCGGACCTGCGGGCGCTGGGCCGGTTCGCGTCAGCCCTCGAACACGACCGGGAGACCTACTCCGCCTACCTGGCCGGTCGCGGTCCCCACCACCAGCACACCCTGCTGGCCGAGCACAACCTGGCGCTGTCGCTGTCGGCGGCCGGGGACTACGCGCAGGCCCTGCGTGTCGGTGAGGGGGCGCACCGGGTCACCAGGGAGATCCTGGGCCACCGTCACCCCTACACCTGGATCCTGTCCTCGGCGACCGCGACCTACCGTCGCCGCACGGGCGAGTACGTGATGGCGCACCGGCAGATCCACCAGGCCGCGCAGATGCTGCGCCGCACCATCGGTGAGCTGTCCTCCCACACACTGCACGCCCGCAAGGAACTGGCGGTGAACGAACGGCTGGTGGGCGACCCCGAGCAGGCGCTGGAGCGGATCCGCCGCACGCACGAACAGCACCGGGGCGAGTACGGGAACGAGCACCCCCGCAGCCTCGCGATGGCCCTGGAAGTGGCGGCCTGCCTGGCCGCCGCCGACCGCTACGACCTGGCGCTCCGCCAGGCCCGTACGTGCGTCGACGGCTACACGGGCGTGTTCGGTCCGGACCACCCCTTCACCCTCGTGGCCAGGGCCAACCTGGCCGCCTACGCCTGCCGCACCGGGTACGTCCAGGAGGCGGAGACCCAGGCCCGGCGGGCGCACGAGGGGCTGCGCGCCGACCCCCAGGTGGGCGAGGTGCACCCCCTGTCGCTCGGCGCGGCGGTCAACCTGGCCAACGCCCTGGTGGCCAAGGGGGAGATCAGCGAGGCCGTGGCGTTGGACGTGCGCACCCAGGAGGAACTCCACCAGGTGTGCGGCACCCAGCACCCGCACTACGAGCTCGCCTACGCCAACTACCTGAACAGCACCGCCCGGCACATGGGCGACTCGGTCAGCGAACGCGGACACATCGACCTGGAGGTGCCGGAGATCTGAGCGCGGACACCGGTGACGGGACGGGACCGGCGGGGAGCAGGGGGTCCGAGTGGAGGTGACGGGGGTGGAGACGGCCGGGACGGAGGGCACCGGGGCGGGCGGGACCAGCGCCTTCTTCACGAGCTACGGCGGTCGCAGGGCCGACCGGGAACACGTGCTGCGCTTCCACGCGGACCTGGAGGGCATGGTCCGGCTGCACACCGACGACCACGCCTTCGGCGCGACCGGGCCGACCCTGGAACCGGGCGGCGGCTGGCGCTCCGAACTGCTCCGGCACTGCGCCACCACCCGCACCCTGGTGGTCCTGCTGAGCGAGACCCACCTCAACAGCGCCTGGTGCGCCCGGGAGTGGTGGATCGTGGAGGAGCGGATCCGACGTTTCCGGAACGACGGCGCCCCGCCCCACCACATCCTGCCGCTGGTGTGGCAGCCACTCAGCGGACCGCTCCCCCGCGTGGTGCGGGAGCGCCAGCGGCTGGACTGGGTGGGCGTCCCCGGGCACGCGGACGCCGGGGTCCTGGAGCTGATGCTCACGGACCCGGCCGCCTACCGGGCCCTGTGCTACCGGATCGGCGCGCTGGTGGCCCGCTCCTCGGCCGCCGCGCTTCCGCCCCTGCCCGAGGCCGTCGCCCGGGAGGCGGTCCCCGCCTGGGACGCGGGGGCCCGGAGGGCGGGAGGAGACCCGGACGGACCTCCTCCCTGTCTGGAGGAGGCCGCTCCGCCCGAGGGGCCCGACGGGCCCGAGGATCAGGACCCGCGCGGGTCGGTCGGTGAGCGGGCCGTCCGTGTGCTGCTCACGGTCCCCGCGTTGGACGATCCCACCTGTTGGGCGGCGTTCCTGCGCAGGCTCGGGGAGCTCCGCCGGGACCGGGCCCTCAACCCCCTGTACTGGCGGGTCACCGTTCCCGCCGCCGAGCGCCACGACCGCCTCGTGTCCCACCTGCGGGCCCAGCACCCCGACTCCCACGCCCTCGCCTGGCTCGCCCGGGCCGTCTCCGAGACCGCCGGTGACCCCGACGCGGCGGCGGCGCTGCGCGCCCTCCTCCCCCAGGACCGGCCCTCCGTGGAGGACCAACCGACCGACCCTCCCCGCACCGTGACGGAGGCCCCGTGAAGCAGGCACCAGCCCCAGCGAGACGGCCGCGGATCGCCGTGGTCGGCAGCGTCGACGCCTCCCGCGAGTACGAACCGCCCCTGAGCGCCACCGACCAGGTGCGCGAGGCCTGCCACGAGCTCGGCCGTGAACTGGCCCTGGCCGGGTACGACCTCGTGGTCTTCGCCGACGACGAGCACTACGTCGAGACGCTGGTCGCGCGCGGGTACGCGGCGGCCTCCGCGCCCGACTCCCAGATCATCGCCCATCCGCCCCGGCACCAGGACTACGCGCCCGACCTGCCCGAGGGGTCGCGGGTGCGTGTGACCACGGTCCGCGACACCGGCGCGGAGTGGGAGGTGCCGTACTACCGGACGCTGTTCGAGGTGGACGGGATCGTACTGGCCGGGGGCGGTCGGTCCACCCGGGTCACCGGGGTCGTCGCGCTGGCCCACGGCGTCCCCGTGGTGCCGCTGGCGGTGTTCGGCGGGGCGGCACGGCAGGTGTGGGTGTACCTGGACGGATCCGGTGACCACGTGGACCGCGAGGACGTGCGCGCCCTGGGCGAGTCGTGGTCGTCGGGATCGGCCCGACGGATGGCGGAGGTGCTGCGCCGCCAGATGGAGCGTCGGGCCGAGAGCCGCCGCCGCGAGGAGCGGGCCCGGCGGTGGGGTCGCTGGCGTGAGTCGGCCGGGCTGGTCTCCGCGATCCTGCTGCTGCTGGCCGCGCTGGCGTCGATCGTGCTGGCCGGAGGCCCCGGGCCGACCGACCCGACCAGTCTGTCCCTGTTGTTGGCCGGTCCGATGTGCGCGGCCGTGTCGGGTGCGCTGATCAGGGACTCGTTCGGTCGGACCCCCTCCGCGCTGCGCGCCTGCGCGCGCGGACTCGGCGCTGGGGCGGTCTCGGTCCTGCTGTACGTGGCGGCCCAGCTGTTGACCGTCCCGGAGCTGCTGGTGGAGCTGGACGCCCGGCGCCTGTTGTTCTTCGTGGTGCCGGTGGGGTTCACCGCGGGGTTCACCTTCGACCTCGTCTTCGAGCGTCTGCGCAGCCCCGGCGGACCCCAGGTGGCTCCCCTTCCCTCCGTCAGCACACGCAACTGAGCGGCGTCGTCCCAGTTCGGAGGGGGCCCGACCGGGCCATACGCGGTGGACGGGGCCCGACCGGGGGAGGTGGCCCGGTTTCCGCCCTGGGGTCGGGAACCGGCTCGTAGCCTGGTCTCCGCGACTCCCCCAGAGAAGGACGACCCGATGCCCGTGGACGGCACCCCGGACCCGTACGAGGTCGAGATCCCCTTCGGTACCCGTCTCAAGCTGAACCGCACCAGGAGAGGCCTGACCAGGGAGGTGCTGGGTGGCCTCGTGGGTCGTTCGGCGTCGTGGGTCAAGGCCGTGGAGACCGGGCGGCTGGGCACCCCCAAACTCCCGATCCTGCTGCGCCTGGTGGAGGCGCTGCGCATCCGCGACCTGGCCGAACTCACCGGAGAGCAGTCCGTACCCGTGGAGCTGTTCACCGGACCGGGGCACACACTGCTGCCGCGTGTCCGCGCGTCGGTCAACGCCCTGACGCTGGGCGACGACCGGCCCGCTCCCACCGTGGAGCGGCTGCGCGCCCGGCTGGCGGCGGCCTGGCGGGCCCGGCACTCGGCGCCCCACCACCGCGACGTGGTGGGGCGGCTGCTCCCCGCGCTCTTCGAGGACGCCCAGCGGGCGGTCCGGCGGGCCGAGGACGCCACCGCCCGGCGCGCGGCGCGGTCGGTGCTGTCGGAGGTGTGCTCGCTGGCGCAGTTCTTCATCGCGTACCAGCCCGCGCAGAGCCTCCTGTGGCGGGTGGCCGAACGCGGCATGGTCGCCGCCCAGGAGGCGGAGGACCCGCACGCCCTGGGTGTGGCGGCCTGGCTGCTGGCGCAGGCGCACCGGGACGCGGGTGACTGGGAGGCGGCGGACGCGGTGACCGAGGACGCCAGCCGCCACCTGGTGCGCCACCTGCCCGACGGCGACCGTGACGTGCTCGCGGTGTGGGGCGCGCTGCGGTTCGAGGCGGGGTACACGGCGGCGCGGCGCGGACAGGCGGGGACGGCCTGGCGGCACTGGGACACCGCCCGGAAGGCCGCCGAGCGGCTGCCCGCCTCCTACTACCACCCGATGACCTCGTTCTCCCGGCCGGTGATCGCGGCGCACGCGGTGACCGTGGCGGTGGAGCTGCGCAGCGGGCACGAGGCGGTCCGTCAGGCGGGTCGGGCCCCGGCGGAGGCGATCCCGTCGCGGCCGCGCGGGGCCCGGCACCGGATCGAGCAGGCCCGCGCCCACCACCTGGCCGGGCAGCGGGACGAGGCTCTGCGGATATTGGCGGCGGCGCACGCGGCGGCTCCGGAGACCGTCCGGTACAACGGGTTCGCCCGCCGCATGGTGTTGGAGGAACTGGAGTCGCGCGATCCCCGGCGCCGCGACGGGGCGGGGGGCCTGGCCGAACGGATCGGGCTGCTGGGATGAGCGGAGCGCACGGCCCCGACACGAGGGGCACAAACTGTACCCTTCGAACCCACCTGGATACCTAGAGTGACCTCATGTCAGATCCCCGACCAGTGCGAGGGGGCGTCGTGAGCGACGCCGCCGTCATCGTGGTCGAGGACCGGTCGACCCTGGAGGCGTGGGCGCGCGCCATGCGCGCGACGGTCGTGCCCGTGGCCGAGAACTGGTGGTCGATCACCTACCAGGCCGAGGCCGACCTGCCCGGCGGCGTCCGGGTGCGCTGCCGCTACCTGTACGAGATCCCGCGCCAGGCCGCCCTGCGGCGATGGAAGCGCACGTACGTGGTGGGCCTGGTGCACGGCGACGGCCGGTCGCGCTGCCACCACGTGCGCCAGGTGATCCCGGTGGGCGACACCGAGCCCGAGGAACGGCACCGCGCGGAGCTGATCGCCTCGGCCCTGGTCGCCACCGAGCGGCACGGCGCGTGCGGCGCGAGCGTCGGCAACCTGGAGGTGTACGTGGTGGAGCGGGCCACCCTGTGGAAGCCCGGGGTGGCCCGCTACTGACGGTCCGCCCCGCGCCGGGGCGGCCCGTGTCTAGGAGAAGTACTCGTGGGCGGTCCGCGCGAGCAGCGTGGCGCCGTCCCCGATGACCCGGTTGGCGGCCTCCCCCACGCACACGGCGGCGAACTCCGGCTGGTGGTTGCTGACCGGGAAGCAGTCCAGGCCGATGTAGGGGTGGATGGCGGGCACGTGCTGGGAGACGTTGCCCATGTCGGTCGAGGCGCGGTTCATCGTCTGGTGTTCCACCGGAGCGTCGAACCTGCGGCCGATCGCCAGGGCGTGGCGCGTGTAGATCTCCAGGGCGCGTTCGTCCGTGCGGAACTCGGAGTAGGGCTGGGACTCGGGCGTGAACTCCAGCTCGGTGTCGGTCGCCAGCGCCCCCGCCTCGAAGCACCGCTCCACCCGTGCCCGCAGCGGCTCCAGCTCGGCCAGGGTCCGGGCCCGGGTGTACCAGCGGCCCTCCGTGACACCGGGGATGGCGTTGGGCGCCTCGCCGCCGACCGTCTGGATGCCGTGGACCCGGGTGGCGGGCGGCAGCTGCTGCCGCAGCAGCCCCAGGGCGACCTGGGAGATGACGAACGCGTCGTTGGCGTTACGGCCCTCGTGCGGGTAGGCGGCGGCGTGGGCGGTCCGCCCCGTGAACCGGACGTGGTCGTGGGCGACCGCGTACGGCTCGGCCCGGGGCGCGTCCACCGGCCCCGGATGGGCCATGAGCGCCAGATCCAGGCCGTGGAAGGCGCCCGCGTCCAGCAGCTCGACCTTGCCCCCGCCACCCTCCTCGGCCGGGGCGCCGACCACCTCGACCGTGAGGTCGAGCTGGTCCGCCCACGGCCGGAGGGCGATCGCGGCGCCCGCCGACATCGCGGCGATGAGGTTGTGCCCGCACGCGTGGCCGAGGCCGGGCAGCGCGTCGTACTCCACGACCAGCCCGACCCGGCGGCTTCCCGATCCGTAGGAGGCGTGTACCGCCGTGGGAAAGCCGAGGTAGGAGGGGGTCACCTCGAAGCCGAACTCGTCGAGCAGTTCGGCCGTCCACGCGGCGGCGCGGTGTTCCCGCCAGGCGGTCTCCGGGTGCGCGTGCAGCGTCTCGGAGTAGGCGATCAGCCGCCCGAGATGGCCGGAGACCTCGGGCGGTCGGTGGGTCTCAGCGGTCATCGCCGGGCACCCCGTATCCGGGTGAAGCGGCCGGGTCCAGGCCGCGTTGGACGTAGTCGTCGCGCTGGGGCAGCCAGACGTCGAGCAGTCGGCCCAGCGCCTGGACCGGCTCCTCCTGCCAGTCCACCCGGAGGTCCGTGTCGCGCCAGCCGTGGCCGGAGACGGTGGACAGCCCCGCCGAGTACACCGGACCGGCCTCGCCACCCGCGGCCAGGGCGGCCGAGAGCGCGGTGAGCAGACGCTCCTCCAGCTCTCCCCCGGCGGAGGCGAAGGTCTCGCACATGATCGCGGGGAGGTCCGCGCGGGAGAGCATGTTCCCGGCGGCGGCGCAGTGCGGCCCGGTGGCCGCACCGTGCACGCCGAGGGTGAGGCCGCCGCTGAAGGTCGCCGCCGCACCCGAGGCGTCCACCACGGTGAGCTGGCGGAAGTTGGCGTTCGGCGTGTTCCCGACGACCTCTTCCAGGGCCGCCTCGGGGCCTCTTCCCGCCTCCAACCGGTCCAGCAGGGCCGCGCCCAGCCGGGGGTCGGTGATGTTCTGCGACGCGACGGCGCCGACGGAGTCCCGCAGGTGGACGACGCGCGCCGCGACCGCCGGTGAGGAGGACACCGCCGCGACGCCGAACCTGCCGTCCTGGTGTGCCGCGATGGAGAAGGTCACTCCCGGCCTCCCGAGATCACGGCGGTGGCGTCGATCTCCACCAGCCACTCCGGCCGGGCCAGCGCCTGGACGACGATCCCGGTGGAGACGGGGTGGACGCCCTTGAGCCAGCGCCCCATCTCCCGGTACACGTCCTCTCGGTAGCGCGGGTCGACGAGGTAGACCGTCACCTTGACGATGTCCCGGAGGCCGCTGCCCGCCTCACGCAGGAGGAGGTCGATGTTGGCCATGGCCTTCTCGGTCTGCGCGCGGACGTCGCCGACACCCACGGACTCGCGGGTGTCCAGGTCCTGGCCGATCTGGCCGCGCAGGTAGACGACTCCCCCGGCGACGACGGCCTGGCAGAGGTCGTTGTCGAGGTTCTGCTCGGGGTAGGTGTCCCTGGTGTTGAACTTGCGGATGCGGGTGTGCGTGGTCATGGGTGCTCTCACCTCTGGACGTGGGTCAGGCGCGGGTGGGCGTCGTTGTGTTCCATGTATCCCCTCTGGATGGAGATCTGGTCGGCCACGTAGCTCGCGTCGTGCCAGGCGCCCCAGAGGAAGCTCGATCCCCGGCGCGACTGCCAGGGCAGCCCCACGAAGTAGACGCCGGGCTCGCCGGAGACCCCTCGCTGGTGCCGGGGCCTGCCGTGTTCGTCGCAGGCGTTCGCGGGCAGCCAGCCGTAGTCGGCGGTGAAGCCGGTGGCCCACACGACCGAGGTGACCCCGGCGGCGGCGAGGTCGAGTTCGCGGATGGGGTCGGTCACCGAGGCCGGGAGGTCCCCCAGGACCCTGGCCTCCGGCTCCTCCGGCAGGTCGAGGCCGTTGCGGGCGACGTAGGCGTCGGCCTCGTCCAGCAGCGACAGGTAGTTGGCGTCGCCACCGGCGATGTTGTCGCGCAGGTCGGGGGCGAAGCGGACGGTGCCGCCGTCGTGGGCCTCGGTCCGGCCGACGAGGGTGACGCCCCGCTCCGCCAGGGCACGGAAGTCCACGGTGTGGCCTCCGTGCGCGCCGCTGACCGCGATCGTCACGTGCTCGGCGCCCTGGGGCGGGGTCGAGGCCTCCCACTTGCCGAGCACGCCCAGCCACCAGACGAAGTCGTGTCCCCGGTACCGGCGCGGGGGACGGTCGTGCGGACCGACGGAGAGGTACACCGAGCGTCCGGAGGCGCGGAGTTCGTCCGCGATCTGAACGCCCGACGACCCGGCCCCGACCACGAGGACGCCGCCCTCGGGCAGCTGCGCGGGGTTGCGGTAACCGCTGGAGTGGATCTGCGCCGGGACCTGCCCCTCGGGGACGATGGCCGGGATCACCGGGCGCTGGAACGGTCCGGTGGCGGCCACGACGTAACGCGCGTCGTAGTCGCCGCCGGAGGTCTCCACGCGAAAGCCCCGGCGGCCCTCGTGCCTGCGCACCGAGGTCACCTCGACCCCGCAGCGCAGCGGGGCGCCGATCATCTCCGCGTAGGCGGTGAGGTAGTCCGCCACCTGTTCCTTCGTGGCGAAGTCCTCGGGGCCGAGGCCGTCGAACTCCATGCCGGGGAACCGGTCGTGCCAGACGGGCCCGTTGGTGACCAGCGAGTCCCACCGCTCCGAACGCCAGCGCTCCGCGACGCGGTGCCGTTCGAGGACGACGTGCGGAATCCGGCGGTCGCGCAGGTGCTCGCTCATCGCGATCCCGGCCTGCCCCCCTCCGACGACGACGGCTTCGATCTCCTCAACGGACATACTGCTCTCCACTCCCATGGACGGTTGCGAGGTACGGGGGGGGCTCGTCGGCGCGAGCCCCGGGCACGGGGCCGGGAACGGGTCAGACCCGCGCGCGGTCGCTCTCGTGCAGAAGGTCGGAGCCCCTGGTCTCGGGCATGGTCCGCAGGGTGACGGCGCCGATGACGCCGATCACGATCATCGTGAAGCCGGGGACCATGGAGCTGCCCGTGAGCGAGATCAGCCAGGTCATCAGGTACGGCAGGGTTCCCGCGAAGAAGGCGCCCGCCACGCTGTAGGCCATGGACAGTCCGCTCTGCCGGGTCCGGGTCGGGAAGAGCTCCGCCACGGTCGACGCGTGCGTGCCGAGGATGATCGCCAGGATCACCGCCAGCCCGAAGGTGGCGAGGAAGGCCGCCCACGACGTGTTCGCCTGCATCAGCAGGAAGAGGGGCACCGCGCCGATGATCATCGCGCCGGCGGCGGTGTACAGCACCGGCTTGCGGCCCACCCGGTCGGAGATCATGCCCGACAGCGGGATCACGCCCATGGCGACCACCGAGGCCGCGGCGGAGAGCAGGGCCGCCCGGTCGGCCGGGACCCCCACGATCTCCTCCTGGTAGGTGATCAGGTACACGAGGACGATGTAGAAGGTCGAGTTCATGAAGGTCTCGATGCCGACGGTCTGGAGGAACTGCTTCCCGTTGGAGCGGAACACCTCCACGACCGGCTGGCTCGGGACGTTGTTCATGTCCTCCAGCGCGCGGTACTCGGGCGTGTCCTCGATCTTCAGGCGGATGTAGAGGCCGACCGCCGCCATGGGCACCGTCAGCAGGAAGGGGATCCGCCAGGCCCAGTCGAGGACGACCTCGGCCGGGAAGGCCGCGTGGAGCGCCCACACCGCGAACGACGCGCACAGGAAGCCGCCGACCGAGCCGAACTCGATCCACGAGCACCCGAAGCCGCGCCGCTTGGGCGGCGAGAACTCCGCGAGGAAGGCGGCGGCGCTGCCGAACTCCCCGCCCGCCGCGAGTCCCTGGATGACGCGGGCGACCACGAGCAGGATCGGCGCGAGGACGCCGACGGAGTCGTAGGTGGGCAGCAGCCCGAGCATGAGCGTGCCCGCCGCCATCGAGATGATGACGATCGAGAGGGTGGTCTTGCGTCCGAAGCGGTCTCCGAGGTGGCCGAACAGCACCGAGCCGAGCGGGCGGACGAAGAACGCCACGGCGAAGACCGCGAACACCGAGAGCAGTCCGGTCGTGCCGTCCTGCTCGGGGAAGAAGACCTTGGCCATCGTGGTGGCCAGATACGCGTAGACGGCCCAGTCGAACCAGTGGACGAAGACGCCCACCGCTCCGGCGAAGACGCTGCGCCGCAGGTCCTTCCGGTCCACTGAATCCGGGGTCGCACCGGTCATCACGCCTCCTGGGGACGGTTCTCAAGGCACGGACGGGCCCGGGGGACGCCCTGCCTGTGGCCTGGGTCACGAGTATCGGGGCGCGGAGTACGATCTGTACAACACATAGATCTGAACTTCACCATCAGAAAAACTGATAACCGGGAGTGGGACGGGCATGTCGGACGTGAGCCTGCGACAACTGGAGTACCTGACGGCCGTCGCGCGGCGCGGTTCGGTGACCGCCGCCGCGCGGGATCTCTTCGTCTCGCAGTCGGCGGTCTCGACCGCCCTGGCCGAGCTGGAGTCGACCCTGGGCATCACCCTGTTCGTGCGGTCGCAGAAGGGGATGCGGCTCACCACGTCGGGGCAGCGGGCGATCGCCGCCGCCGACAACGTGCTGGCCGGGCTCGACCAGTTCCGGGAGTCCGCCCGACAGGAACGGGAGCAGATCGAGGGCACGCTCACCATCGGCTGCTACGCCACGATCGCGCCGATCCTGCTGCCGAGGGTGATCGCGGAGTTCTCCCGCCGCCACCCCCACGTCCAGCTCTCCTTCGTCGAGGCCGCGCACGAGAGGCTGTTGGACGACCTGCTCAACACGCGGATCGACCTGGCCATCACCTACGACTACAAGCTGGCCTCGGTACGCGCCACGACCGGGGTGACGGCGCTCCCGCTGCGGTCGGACCCCCCGTACGTCCTCGCCCCCGTGGGCGGGGCGGTGAGCGCGCAGGAGCGGCCGGGCCTGGCCGACCTGGCGGCCGAACCGCTGATCCTGTTCGACCTGCCGCCCGGCGGAGAGTACTTCCTGGGCCTGTTCACCAGGGCTGGACTCACCCCGAACGTACGCTTCCGCACGACCAGCTTCGAGATGGTCCGGGCCCTGGTCGCCCGCGGCCTGGGTAACGCGCTGCTCACCCAGCGCACCGTGCTGGAACGCAGCTACGAGGACCTGCCCTACGCCACCCGGGAGCTGGACGTCGAACCCGAGGGGCTCGGGATCGAGATCGTCCAGCTCACCGACCGCGCGCCGATCCGGCGGACCCAGGCCTTCATCGAGGTCTGCCAAGAGGTCGTCGTCTGAGTACGTAACACGGTGTCAGGGCGCCAGGACGTTGGCCACGCGGCTTCCCTTCCGGCCGTGGCCGAGCAGGGAGGCCAGGGTGTCGGCCATGGCCTCCGGACCGTTCCGGCAGCGGATGTCCAACCAGTTCGCCGCGGTCCCGATGAAGCGTTCCTCGGCCTCCTCGAAGCACCGGTGGTAGGCGTCGGGATCACGCGCCATGGAGCGCAGCGCCTCGTCGGGAGCGAAGAACGGCGTGGGGCGAGGTGACGGGAACGCGCTGGCGCGGAGCGGCTCCCGGGCCCTGCGGGTGGCCCCGGCGAGGGCCGTGTGGTTCAGCCGACCGGCGAAGCTCGAGTAGATCGCGCCGAGCAGCGCGGGATCGCCCGCCAGGTCGATGAGCAGGGTGGGGATGGGCAGGTCGATGGTGCTCAGCTCGCCGTAGGCGTAGACCTGGTCGTAGCAGTCGAGGGAGCGGGTGAAGTCGAGGTTGACCGGGGAGGTCAGGCCGACGATGGGCAGGTCGGACTCACGGCGCAGACGGTCGGCGGCCCCGATGGCGGTGGTGCTGGACGCACTGGTGACCAGCACGGAGCGGACTCCCGGGACACAGTCGGCCAGGGCCAGGTCCGCGAGGTGGAAGGAGCCCGCGTAGACCGAGCGGACGACGACGCGGTGGTCGTCGAGGGTGTCGGGGAGCCCCGCCCGACGGTACTCCCGGTACCAGGGGTGGACGCGGTGGTCGGGGTCCGCGGCGAGGAGGCCGCGCGGAGTCACTTCGGCACCCAGAGTGACATGCGTGGACATGGGTAGGTACCCGAAATAGCGCTCGCCGGGTTGGACCCCTGGGTGGCGCGACTCCTCCACACGCGCGAAGCCCCAGGCGGGCACCCGGGCGAATCCGCTGGGGGCGGGAAAGGCCCCCAGGAAGGTCGGAAAGGACCTGCCCGCCCAGGCGTAGGTGGCGTTGTTGGAGGTGAGGGCCACCCTCTCGACGGCGAGCCGAACCTCCCCGGCACCCAGGAGGTCGGCTCTGGCCGGACGGATCTCCGTCCGGTGCGGAGCGTCCTCGCGGACCAGGATGTCCCAGGGTTCCCCCCGCGGTGTCCGGGAGTCCGGGCCCGTTCCCCGCCCGCCGCTCACCGGGTCACCTCGGAGCGGTCCCGCGTGAGCCGCGAGCCGACCAGCAGGACGACCGCGCCGACCAGGACGACCAGCGCGAACAGCCCGCCGCCAGCGGCCAGGGTCAGCTCGTCGGGTCTGAGCAGGGCCTGCCCCCGCAGCGCCTGCCAGGTCAGCAGCGCCACGGTGCCGACGGCGCCGAGCGCGGCGGTCACGACCAGTCCGATCTGGGCGCCCAGGGGGCGCAGCGGTGCCCAACGAGGGGCGAGCGCGTGCACGGCGATGGCGACGAGGATGAGCACCTGGAGGGCGTGCAGGCCGACGAAGTGCGCCGGGCGCAGGTCTCCGGCGTCCATGTTCCAGCCGGTCACCGGAAGTCCGGGGGCACCGTCCTCAACCCCAACGCTGTGTGCGCCGATCGTCGGCGCGGGTTGGCCCCCGCCGAGCGCCTGGGCCTGCTCGGGCGTCGGTGAGGTCATGATGTAGCCGATCATCATCCCCGCGACCGCGACCAGCAGACCGAGTCTGATCGCCCAGGCCAGGGTGGGGTGGGCGCTCCGCTGGAGGATGAGGAACACGGCGATGGCCAGGGTGACCGTCCACAGGAGGAACGCGCCCGCGCCCATGAAGGAGACGATGACGGTGTCCATCGTGGTCGCGAAGTTGAAGTGGCTGCGCGTCCCCCTGGCGGCCTGGGTGGAGATCGAGACCATCTCCACGGTCAGTGCGAGACCGATGACCGCTCCCAGCCACCAGAGCGTGCGTGACCAGCGGGAGAACAGGCTGAGCATCCAGGCCAGGGTGAGGGCGTACAGGGTGTTGGAGATCGCGAACTTGGTGGGCTTGAGCCAGGCGGGTTCGCCCGCCACCGTGCGCCCGTCGACGACGAGTCCCACCACGGAGACGACCAGGACCGTCGCCATCAGCAGTGCGCACAGCATCAGGGGGCGGTTCCAGAAACGCAGGTCCTGAGTACGCGGCACCTCGACGAGGGGGCGCCGGAGGAAGGCGTCCGGGTGGGCGTCCCGAAGCGCCTGCGCGCTGATCGAGTCCTTCGTGTTCCGTAACGACATGGATCTCTCCAGTACTCGGGGGCGGTCCTCGCCCCTCTGCGGGTATGGGTCAAGCCGCTGTCGCGGTACTGACGCGGGCAGCGCGCCGCGCTGCCCTCCCACCGTGCCGTGTGCGACGGGAGGCGTTCCTGGGGCGGGGGTGGGGGTCGGTCCTCCGACAGGCGAGCCGGCGCATTGCTGTGACCTGCCGGAGGACCGGATCGTGGAGGGGGCCTAGCCCGGGACCCCCTGGCGCTCGACCTCCTTGTCCCTGCCGCGCGAGAGCAGCCTCGGGACGAGGGTGAGCAGGACGCCGCCCAGACCGACTCCGACGACCACGTAGAGACCGGGCTGGAACTGGCTCAGCATCTGGTCGGCGCTGGCCTGCGCTGCTCCCTCTCCGGTGGCGTGGTCAACGGCGATCAGCGCCGTCGTGATCGCCAGGAAGATCGCCGCACCGAGCTGGCCGGAGGTCTGCACCAGTCCGGCCGCGAGCCCCTGCTCCTCCGGCGCCACTCCGGCCGTGGCCTGCACGTTGACCGAGGGGAAGGCCAGCGCGAAGCCGACTCCCAGCAGCAGCGTGGTGGGCAGCAGCATGGTCAGGTAGGAGGGATCGGTGTCGATCCTGAGGAAGAGGAGGTACCCGACGGCCAGAGCCATCAGGCCCACGGTGATGAGCGTTTCGGTGCCGAAGCGGCCGATGATCCGTCCGGCGACGAACACGCTCAGCGCGACCAGCACACCGACCGGCAGCAGGGCCATGGCGACCTGGATCGGGGACTGCCCGACCGCCTGCTGGAGGTAGAGCGTGAGCAGGAACTGGAACGTGGCGAAGGAGCCGATCAGGGTCAGCATGCCGACGTTGGCGCGCAGCAGCGCGCCGTTGCGCAGGATCCCCAGCCGGACCAGCGGGTTGCGCACCCTCTGCTCGATGACGACGAAGGCCGCGAACAGCAGGGCGACCCCGGCGAATGACAGCAGCGTGATCGGGTGGGCCCAGCCGTTCTCGGGCGCCGTCACCACGGTGTAGACGAGCAGCAGCATGGCCGCGGCGAGGGTGACCGCGCCGGGGATGTCGAACCCGCTCCTGACGGTGGAGCGGACGCGCGGGATGAGGAAGAAGCCGATGACGACCGCCGCGAGTGCGATCGGCACGGGGAAGAAGAAGGTCCAGCGCCATCCCAGGCTGGTGAGGAGCCCTCCGAAGATCATCCCGGAGGAGAAGCCGAAGGCACCGAACACGGTATAGATCGACACCGCCTGGTTGCGCTGCTTTCCCTCCGCGAAGGTGGTGACGATGATCGACAGCGCCGCCGGAGCACTGAAGGCCGCCGCGATCCCCTTGATGAACCGGGTGGCGATCAGCAGGTTCGGGTCGACGGCGATCGTGCCGACCAGTGAGGCCAGGGCGAAGACCGCCATGGAGACGAGGAAGACGTTGCGACGTCCCAGTAGGTCACCGGCGCGCCCGCCCAGCAGCAGAAGGCCACCGAAACCGAGGACGTAACCGGTGACGATCCACTGGAGCTGCGCTGTCTCCATGCCCAGTTCGGCCCCGATGGAGGGAAGCGCGATGGCGACCATCGACGCGTCCAGGATGTCGAGGAAGAGGGCGAGGCTGAGGATGACGAGCAGGATCACCAGCCGAGGGGTCCAGCGCTGTTCGTCCTGCGCGGGCGGAGAGCCCGACGAGGTGGGTGTCGGTTCTGGAGAGACGGGAGTTGAGGCTTCGGTACTCACGATTCACGACCCTACATGCGCTCGCATTTAATGCGCAAGCATTTAATGCTCTGGGATACATCTGTCCGACGTGCTAGTTTCTGTACATGGATCAGGTCATGGACATCACGCGTGGCACTGCCGGCACTGGTATCGGACCCTCCACCGAAGCCGAACTGATCAGCCAGTGGCGCGGACTCCTGAAGGACTACTACGAGACCTCGTGCGCGATCGACCGCGAGCTCATGGCCAGGCACGACATCGGCATCACTGACTTCGAGGTCCTGGACATCCTCCTCGACGTCCTCGCCGAGACCGGCGGTGCCGAGGTCCGCATGCGCGACCTCGGCGACCGCATGTACCTCAGCCAGAGCGGCCTGTCCCGCAGCGTCACCCGACTCGACAAGCGCGGGCTGGTCTCCCGGCGCATGCAGGGCTCCGACCGCCGTGCCATCTCCCTCTCCATCACCGCCGCAGGCCGGGAAGTACACGCGGCGGCGCACCCGACCCGCAGCGAGGTTCTGGGCCACTACCTCGGTTAGCCCGGTCCGCCGCCCGGTCCCGGCTCACACGTGCAGGCTGGGCTGGTACTCGTCGAACCACGCCGCCAGGTCGAGGAAGCGGTGCACGGCGAGCTGCTGGCCGGGCGTCCAGGCCAGGGGGTCGGTGGCCGCCGCCTCGACGGCCCAGTCCCGGGAGGCCAGCTCGTACAGGGGCAGGGACTGCTCCGCGGCGAGCTCCTTCACCTGGAAGTGGAGTTCGCGGAAGTAGTCGGCGTTCTTGGTCAGGGGGAACTGGCTCTTCGCACGCTTGAGCACCGCGTCCGGTAGCAGGTCGGAGACGGCCTCGCGGAGGAGGGCCTTCTCCCTGCCCTCCGCCGTGCGCACCCCCCAGCTCGTGGCGTAGACGTGCTCGACGATCCGGTGGTCCGCGAAGGGAACCCGCACCTCGAGGCCGTTCGCCATACTCATCCGGTCCTTGCGCTCCAGCATGTAGGGGAGCCAATGGGTGATGTGCATGTGCGTCAGCTCCGCCATCCTGCGCTCCCGGGGGCTGGCGGTGGCGGGCACCGGCACGTCGGCCAGCGCCTCGCGGTAGCTCTGGTCGAGGTACTCGGTGAAGGACATGCTCCGGGCGATCTCCGGCTCCAGCATCACCAGGGCCTGCTCCGGTTCCGGCTGGAAGACCCTGTACCAGGGGAAGGTGTCGGCGGCGACGATCCCCGGCACGTGGAACCACGCGTACCCGCCGAAGACCTCGTCGGCGGCCTCGCCGGAGATCGCGACGGTCGCGCGCTCCCGTACGGCCTCGAACAGCAGGAACAGGGAGGCCTCCAGGTCACCCAGGCCCATCGGCACGTCGCGCGCGGCCATCACCCTGCGGCGCAGACCGGGGTCGGCCAGCGCGCGCCCGTCCAGCACGATGTCCTGGTGATCGGTGCCGACGTGCCGGACCATGTCGGCCACGTAGTCGGCGTCCCGCGTGCCGCGCAGGGCGTCCGGGGTGAAGTCCGCCTCGCTGCCCGCGAAGTCCACCGACACGCTGCGCACGGTCGCACCGCTCCCGCCCAGGCCGCGCGCGGCCAGCGCGGTCAGCGCACTGGAGTCGAGGCCGCCGGAGAGCAGGACGCAGAGCGGGACGTCCGAGACCAGCTGGCGCTCGACGGTGTCGTCGAGGAGCTCACGGAGCCGCCCCGCCGCGTGCACGGGGTCACCCTCGACGTCTCCGGACGAGAGCCTCCAGTACACGTCGCGCTCGATACCGTGAGGGGTGACCGTGACGATGCCTCCCGGCGGGACCTGGCGCATACCGCGCCAGACCGCGTCCTCGGGCGGGCGCCCGTGTGTGAACATCTGGCGCAGGCCGTCCAGGTCGACGCCGCGGTCCGCGTCCGGGTGGGCCAGCAGCGCCTTGGGCTCGGAGCCGAACAGGGCGCCGTCCTCCGTGGGGGCGTAGAACAGCGGTTTGACTCCCAGTCGGTCGCGGACCAGGAGCAGCTCCCGGCGCCGACCGTCCCACAGGGCGAAGCCGAACATCCCGTTGAAGCGCTCGACCGCGGCCCGCCCCCACTGGAGGTAGGCGCGCAGGACCACCTCGGTGTCGCTCTCCGTCCGGAAGCGGTGTCCGGCGGCGGTCAGCTCCCTGCGCAGTTCTCGGTAGTTGTAGACCTCTCCGCTGTAGGACAGGACCACGGGGCCGCCCGTCTCGTCGGCGACCATCGGTTGCGTGCCGCCCTCGATGTCGATGACCGCGAGTCGGCGGTGGCCCAGGGCCACCTCCCGGTCGACCCACTCCCCCGCGGCGTCGGGGCCACGCAGCTCCATGCTGCGCGTCATGGCCGCGAGCGCGGAGCGGTGCTCCGGCCGGGTGAGGTCCCGGTTGAACCCGACGATGCCGGCGATTCCACACATGCTTTCTCCAAGTCGTTGACATCGGAACTGCGCGGGTACTGCGATGGGTGCTCGCGGGCGGCGGACGGCCCCGGACGGTGGGGCGCGCACCGGCCGCCCGCGAAGCGGTGGGGCCGGTCAGCGGGTGACCGCGCCCAGCTGGGACGCCAGACGCAGCCCGTCGGAGATCACCCAGTACTCGGTGAGCCGGTCGCCCCGCAGGCGGAGGAAGGCCATGCCCGTGTAGTCGATCCGGGTCCCCGGTGCCGCCGTGGCGCGGGGAGCGCCGCCGTTGTACACGGCGCCCACCTGGTAGAGCCCGGCGATGACGTCCCCGTCCTGGACCGGGCCCAGGAGCGTGCTGAACCGGAGGTCCCCGAGCATCGAGCGGGTACCCGTGATCCAACGGAGCAGCGCCTCACGGCCGAGGACCGGACCGGAGGAGGGGACGCCGAGGTACGGCGCCACCTCCGCGCTGTGCACGACGAAGTCCTCCGCGACGAACGCCGCGGCCTCCTCCGGGGCGAGCTCACCGTTCCAGAGGGCGGTGAACCTCTCGAAGTACTCCTTGCCCGGGTCGGGACCGGGACCGCCCCCGCTCACGACGCTCCCCCCGCCGCCCGGCGCGCGCTGCGCGCGGGGACCACGGCCGTACCCCTGGCCCGGCAGACCTCCAACGGCGGATCGACCACGACGGCCCGGGTGCGGCTGCCCGCCTCGTAGCGCGCGGCGATGGTCTTCACGACCGAGAACTCCACGATCCGCCGCAGACGTGATCCGCCGACCAGCCTGGCCGTCGCCTCCACGTAGTCCCCCACGTGCACCGGGGCCGTGAAGACGACGCTGTCGTAGCCGGAAAGCAGCCCTTCGTCCTCGTCGGTGCGGATGGTGACCTCCGTGACGAGGTCGCCGAGGAGTTCGAGGATGCGTGCCCCACCGACCAGGTCACCCCCGTAGTGCGCGTCCCTGGGCCCCATCCGGACCCGGAGGGTGGCCAGGATCTCCCCCTTCGCTGCGGCCGGAACGGCCGCGCCCTGTTCAGTGATGGTCATCGTTTCTACCCCCTGCGGTAGTGAGTCCGGTTTCCGGGCCGACGGCCCGGGTGAGCGCCTCGTCGGCCAGGCGTGCTCCCTCCTCCGCCCCGGACGGCCCCGGGACGGAGACGGCGACCGCGATCACGCTGTCCCCCTTGTGAGCGATGGACACCGCGACGCTCCGGACGCCGCCCGCACGGGCGTGCCGCGCGGCCGCCCCGGTGAACCGGACGGCGGGTGCCCCGAGGTCGCCGCGACGCACCTCCACCTGACGGGGGGTGACGCCCGCGGAGCAACCCGTACCGAGGACCTTGAGCACGGCTTCCTTCGCCGCGAAACGTCCGACGAGGAACTCGCGGGAACGCGCCGAGCCGAAGGAACCGGCGGCGTCGAGCTCGGAGGCGCAGTAGACCCAGCGGCGGAACCAGGGACGCGTCAGCAGGCGATCGAGTTCGCCGGCGTCCATGACGTCGACCCCGACTCTTGGCTCACCCGCCGCCGACGCGTCCCTTCCTTCCTCCGGCGTCCGCCGCTCCGCGCCCGACGCCACCGCACCGTCACGCACGAAGGCGCACCAGGTGGCCGCGGCCGCTCAACGGGTCGACGTCGCACATGACCACGGCCGTGTGGTCGCGTGCCCACTCGTGCCGGGCACGCGCGAGTTCCACCCAGACACCCGTGCAGTATCCGGCCGTCCGCGCGCGGTGGACCGTGTACCCGCCCGTTCCGTCCTCCGGCACGCCCCCGGCGTCCAGCACTCCGGCGTCCACCCACGGACCGACGACCAGGAGGGTGCCCTCGGGGTCGGCGTCGGCCAGCTCCCGCAGGCGTTCGACCGTGGCCTCCGGTGAGGGGGCGTCCGCGAAGCGGTCGACGCGCAGGCCCGTCCCCTCCCGCTCGAAGCGGAGCAGGGCACCGGCGTCAACCAGCGAGTGGTCGTCGACCAGAGGGTGGGCCGTCGGCAGGGTCGTCTGTTCCAAGACGGCGATGACGGCGCGGTCGGCGCGACCGGACCGCTGGTAGGCGGCGGCGACCCGCAGCGCGGTGTAGGGCGCCGCGAGTCCCTGCTCGGAGATGCTGAAGCTCTGCGCGCCTCCGCCGAGGAGCATGTTCAGGTGCGAGGCCACGGCGGTGAACGGGTGCACGTCCGGCAGCGCGTGCGCGACGACGACGAGGTCGGCGCCCCGGTCGGTGATCCCCTCGGTGGACACCAGGGCGTCCACGAGATCGCGGTGGAAGACGTTGCGGCCGGAACGGAGCCGTTCCTCGTCCACCTTCTCGCCGAAGGGCTCCACCAGGTCGCGGTAGAAGGACACGATGCTCGGGTCGTCGTGGAACGGGCGCGGCGGCGGGTCGACCACGGCCGCACCGGCGCTGACCACCGGCATCAGGCCTCCCGTTCGGTGAGCACGGCGCCCGAGAGGTCCGGGGACTCCCCGCTTCCGAGGGACAGCAGGTAGTCGGTGAGCGTGCGGACCGAGACGAAGTCCTCCATGTCCAGGCTCTCGGGGTCGATGGACAGGTCGAGCTCGTCCTCCAGCGCCATCAGGAGTTCCAGGACCGAGGTCGAGTCCAGCTCCAGGTCCTCGAAGAGGCGGTCGCCGTCCTTGATCCCGCTGATCGGTCGCTCCAGGACCTCGGTCAACCCGGTCTCGATCGCGGAGGTCACCTTGCTGCGTTCCATGCTGTCTTCCTTTCTTGGTGTCCTGGGCTCCTCGGTCTGCCGGGAGCCGGGGTGCCTGGTCAGCCGGTGACCAGGCGCTGCGGGCCGATCAGGTCCTCGACCGTGTCCCGCTCGCGGACCAGGTGCGCGGTCCCGTCGAGGACCAGCACCTCGGCGGGGAAGCCGTGGCTGAGGAAGTTCCCCGGCGAGGCGGAGGGGCCGTAGGCGCCGGAGCGCTCGACGCCGATGAGGTCACCGGGCTCCACGCGGGGCAGGGCCACCTTCTTGCCGATGACGTCGTTGGGCGTGCAGAGCGGTCCGGTCACCGTGTACTCGGTGTCGGCGGTCTCGGTGTAGCGGGTCAGCGAGCGCAGGGGGAAGTTCCGCTTGACGAAGCTCCCCACGCCCACCGCGGCCATGTGGTGGTTGGTGCCGCCGTCGGCGACGACGAACTGTTCGCCCATCGACTCCTTGACGTAGAGCGCCCGGGCCACGTAGACGCCGCAGGGCGCGGTGAGGTACCGGCCGAGCTCGTTGATGATCCGGCACCCGGGGTGCGCCTCACGGAAGCGCTCCACCTCGGCGTTGATGCCGTCGGTGAGCGCCGGGAGGTCGAGATCGGTCTCGTTGGAGAAGTACGCGACGCCGAAGCCGCCGCCGAAGTCGACGCTCTCCAGCGGAACCTCCAGCTCCTCGCTGAGCGACTCGACCATGGAGAGGATCTCGCGCGTGTTGTGGACGATGTCGGCGTGGTTGAGGAACCGGGTGCCCATGTAGGCGTGGAAGCCGACGACGCGGACCCTGCGCAGGCCCTTGATCAGCTCGCGCGCGCCACCCAGCAGCTCGCGGTCGATGCCGAACTGTCGGGGCTTGCCTCCCATGGCCAGCCCCGACCCCTTGGTGTGGAAGTCGGGGTTCACCCGGAGCATGACGGCGACGTCGTCCCTGCCCCGGCTCACCGCGATCTCGTCGACGGCGGTCAGCTCGGCCAGGGACTCGCAGACGATGGCGTGCAGCCCGGCGTCGACGCAGGCCTCCAGTTCCTCCTGACTCTTGCCCGGGCCCAGATAGATGGTGTCCTCGGCCGCGATACCGGCCCGCTGGGCGGTGCGCAGCTCCACCAGGGAGGAGACCTCGGCGCCCGCACCCAACGAACCGAGCTGGGCGCACACGCTGATGTTCGGATTCGCCTTCAGGGACAGGAGTATGTCGACTGCGGGGTGCAGCCGGTCGCGCAGCCCCTGGTAGGTGTCGCGCAGGACCTCTCCGTCGTAGAGGTAGAGGGGGGTCCCGAACTCGGCGGCGATCTCGGAGACCGGAAGGCCCTGTACCGTGAACTCGCTCTCGGTCACGTCTGCTCCTTGGCGTTGATCTGTTCGAGGGCCTCTTCGACCCCGCTGTCCAACTTGTGCAGCTCCTCCCGGTCACGGGCGAACAGCACGGTGTAGAGCCGACCCTCGAACGCCTCGTCCTCCTTGGCCTGGGCGTTCACCGTCCCGAAGCAGGTGACGGCGACTCCGTGGCCGTCCCCCGGCACGCCGGACGCGGTGTCCAGGGCCTCCCGGAGCCGGGGGAACGGGACTCGTCCGGTCGGCCGCAGCCCGTAGTGCCGGGCCAGCGCGACCCCCTCGGGATGCTGGAAGCGCTCGGTCACCTGTCCCTGGTAGGTGGACATGTTGAGCCGGGCGTTGATCTCCAGGACCGGGTACACCTCGCCGTCGGCCGAGAGGAGGGCGTCGATGCCGACGACCCCGAAGAAGCCCTCGGCGTACAGCCGGGAGCCGATCGCGTGGGCCGCCTCCTCCAGTTCGGCGCGCTGGGCGCCGTCCAGGTCGGCTGGCATCAGGTGGCCCTTGTGCACGCCGCCCTCGACCAGCGCCTGCTTGATGAAGTCGAGGTGGGTCCGGCCGTCCCGGGAGACGGTGATCTGGTAGTTCAGGTCGAACCGCTTGGGGATGAGCTGTTCGACGACCACGTCCAGCCGGTCGTCACCGGAGCGTTCGGTGCGCTGCTCGACCATGCGCAGCAGGCGGTTGGCCTTGCGCTCGGAGTCCACGATGACCAAGCCCTTGCCGGAGACCCCGTAGGAGTCCTTCACGATCGTCGTGTGCTCCCGCGCCAGCGGCGAGGTGAGCGCGGTGCGGAGGTCGGCGGAGGTCGCGCAGCTGAACCCGGGGATGGAGCGCAGGCCCAGCTCCTCGGTCAGCCGACGGCTGTAGACCTTGCTGTTCACCCGTTCGCAGGTGGCGGCGTCGGGGGTGGCGAGCCGCAGTCCGGTGCGCTCCGCGATCCGCTGTTCCAGGACCGAGGTGCCCATCGGCATGAGGTAGGCGCCCTCCGTCGCGAGTTCGGACAGCCGCCGGAGCGTCTCCGGTGAGTCCAACACCGCGGCGCTCGTCTCGGCCCCGGCCTCCGCCGGGGCGACCACCTCACCGGGGAGGGTGAACCCCAGGTCCTCCGCGTAGGACCGGTAGTCGGCGTCGATGTCCTGCCCCAGGAGGAGGTGGTCGGCCGGTTCGGCCAGCAGGGCGCCGAGCTCCTCCATCCTCCGTACGGTGGCGGCGGTCGGGGAGAGCCGGGCCGCCGGAAGCCCGCGGTACGCCCGCGCCCACTCGTTCTCCACCTCGAAGTTGCACAACCAGACGAACCTGGCGTCCGCGTCCCCGGTCAGGGATCGCTTCAGACGCCGCGTGTAGGTGTCGCTCATCGTCCTTCACCGTCCTTCGTGAGTGATCGCCATCGCGGCGAAGGTCGCGCCCAGGCCGACGGTCGCGAAGAGGTAGTTGCGTCCGGACACGAGGCGGCCCGCGTCGCGCAGCGTGGCGTAGTTGAGGAAGACGTCGGAGGCGAAGCAGTGGCCGAAGCGCTCGATGTTCTCCAGGAAGACCTGGTTCCGGTCGATGCCCAACTCCGTGATGGTCTGCCGCCAGGACTGCATGTTGACGTTGTGCGGGACGACCAGGTCGATGTCGGAGAGGGTCAGCCCGGCCTCGGCCACCGCGCGCCGGATGACCTCGGCCAGCTCCGGCGCGTAGACCTTGGTGAAGCGCAGCGCGCGCTCCTCGTCCAGCAGCATCGAGGCGGAGAACTCGCCCCGTGTGTGCGTCACGTAGGAGAGGACGCGGTCTCCCGGTCCGTCGACACCGACCAGGCAGGCCGCCGAGGCATCGCCCATGATCGCGATGTCCTCGATGAGCTGCACCTTCGGGGAGAATGCCTTCTCCCCGGTGACGACCAGGGCCCGCGCGTCGGGGTCACCGAACGCGCGCAGCAGCTGGGCCGCGACGTCGACCGCGGCCATGCCGCTGGCGCAGTTCTGCTGGCTCACCGCGAACGCCTCGGCGTGGTCCAGGCCCAGCGCGTCGCGGATCTCCCTGGCGGTGTCGACCAGTGGCGGCGCCAGCGCCTGTGTCGTGTGGGCGAAGATCACGTACCGGACCCGGGACGGGTCCACTGCGGCGGCGACCCGGCGCGCGGCCGGCAGAACGGAGTCGAGCAGCGGCACCTCCGGGTCGAACCGGATCTCCCGCAGGCCGTGGATGCGCTTGAACAGACGGAGTTTGGACTTGCTCAGCCCGAGGCTCCCGGCCAGTTCCTCGATGGGCACCCTGCGCTCGGGCGCATGGGCCTCGATGTGCTCCAGCGTGGTCAGCGAACTCATCTCTCTCCCGCGAACATGGTTGAACGGTCGGTGGTCCGGTGCTCGAGGGCGGCGAGCCGGCCCGGCCCGCCGCCGTCCGGCCACCGGTGGACCAGCACCGACGCGCTGAAGGTGGCCCCCGCGCCGACACTCGCCAGGACGTAGGCGCGGCCCGGCCGCAGCCGTCCCGCCCGGTGCAGCACCGCCAGGTTCACCAGCACGTCGGAGGCGAAGCAGTGGCTGTAGACGGGGATGTTCTCCAGGTACACCCGTGACAACGGGAGGCCGAGTTCGGCCGCGGTGTTGCGCCAGGACATGACGTTCACGTTGTGCGGGACGACCAGGTCGATGTCGGAGAGGGCCAGTCCGGCGTCGTCCACCGCGCGTCGGACGACGTCGGCCAGCTCCGGCGCGTACCTCTTGCCGAACTCGGCCGCTCGGTCGGGCGGCAGCCCCACGAGGTCGGCGTACTCCCCCAGCGTCCGGGTGGCGTACCCGACCACGGGTGACCCGCTCCCTCCGGCCGCGACCAGGCACGCGGCTCCGGCCTCGCCCATGATCGCGGTGTTCGGTAGGAGCTGGACGAGGGGTGAGTGCGGCTTCTCGCCCGTCACGACGAGCGCGCGGTCGGTCGGCGCCGCCGAACGGAGCAGTTCGGCGGCGATGTCCACGGCGCCCAGCACGCTCGCGCAGTTCTGCTGGGTCAGCGCGAACGCGACCGCGTCCCTGAGCCCCAGGGCGTCGGCGATCCGCCGGGCCGTCGCCTCCGACGCCGGTGCCACCTCGTGGATGGCGTGCGCGTACACCACGTGGCGCACGCACGAGGGGTCGTCCAGATCCGCGACGACGCGACGCGCGGCGGGCAGCACCAGGTCGAGGAGTCCCCCGCCCGGGTCCACACGCAGCTCGCGCAGCCCGTGGACCCTGCGGAAGAGTGACGTCTTGGCCTTGGTGAGCCCCAGCGCCCCGGCGACCTCCGCGAGTTCGACCCTCCGTTCCGGTACGTGGTACTCGACGCGCTCCAGGGTCGCCGCGCTCCGCCCCGTCACGCCGAACCACCGGGAAGGGACCCGAGCCACTCGTGTACCGCCTTGCCCGTCTCGGACGCGTGGCTGGTGAGGACGGTGAAGTGGTCCCCGGGGGTGTCGACGGTGGAGTCGGCCCCCTCCCAGCGGGGCCGGTCATGCGTCCCGGTCCGCTCGTCGGCCCGCAGGAGCAGGGACGGCACTCCGGTCCTCGGCGGGGTCCACCCGTCGAAGGCCCGGAGGTAGCCGCCCATCGCGACGAGGCGGTGGTCGTCGACCCACGCGCTGCTCTCCGGGCTCAGCAGGGTGTCCGCGACCATGGCCATGTCGCCCAGGTCGACCGGGGTGGCGAGGGTGTCGATCAGTACCAGGGCCCGAGGCGGCGTGCCGGAGTCCTCGAGGTGGTGCGCGACGGCGTGCGCGACCCACCCGCCGGTCGACCGGCCGAGGAGGACGAGCGGACGACCGGCCGCGACCGCGCCGACCGCACCGGCGAGCCCCTCAACCAGGGCCTCCAGTGACGCGGGCAGGGCCTCGCCGGGGAGGAACCCCGGCAGCGCCGGGGTGCAGACCGCGTACTCACCGAACGTCTCCAGGTGCCGGGTGAGTTCGGCGTACTCGTGCGGCCCCGACATAGCCATCATCGATGGGAGACAGACGACCACGGCGCCCTCCTGGCCGTCGGATCCGGAGACCAGGGCGGGGACGGGCAGTTCCTCCCCCGCCCGGAACTCCGGTCGGAGCCGGGACGCGGTGACCACCAGATCGACGGCGCTCCCCAGTTGACCGCTCTCGTGGCCCGCTCGGAACAGGTCGACCAGGGTCTGGCCGTCCGCCGTGCTCCCGCCGCCCCCGGACGGTCCGGACTCCAGCAGGGTGTCGAGTTCCTCCGCCATCGCACCGGGGGTCGGGTGGTCGAAGACGAACGTCGGTGGGAGCCGGAGGCCGGTGACCTCGTTGAGCGCGTTGCGCAGCTCCAGGGAGAGGAGCGAGTCGAATCCGATGTCGCGGAAGTGGGTGTCGGCGTCGACGGCGTCGGCGCCGCTGAGTCCGAGGATCCCGGCGACGGTAGCGGCGACCTGCTCGACGATCACCTCTCGGCGCTCGGCCCCCACCACCCCGGCCAGGCGTTCGCCCAGCGTGTCCGGCCGCACCTCGGTGACGGAGCCGGAGCGCGCTCGGCGGACGATCGGGCGCACGAGCCCGCGCAGCACCGAGGGGGTGTTCCGCGCGTTCTCCGCCAGTGCCGCGCGGTTCAACCGGACGGGCTGGACCGCGGGCGAGGCCGCGCTCAGGCTCGCGTCGAAGAGGGCCAGGCCCTGTTCGGCCGAGATCGGCTCGACGCCGTACCTCGCCATGCGCTTGAGGTCGGCCGCCGCCAGACCGGAGGCCATGCCGCCGGTCGGCTCCCACATACCCCAGGCCATGGCGGTGGCGGGCAGTCCCTGGGAACGGCGGTGCTGGGCGAGCGCGTCCAGGAAGGCGTTGCCCGCAGCGTAGTTGGCCTGCCCGGGACTGCCCAGAGTGCCCGCGACCGAGGAGAACAGGACGAACGCGCCCAGTTCGGAGTCGAGGGTGAGTTCGTGCAGGTTGGACGCGGCGTCCACCTTGGGCCTGAGTACCCTGGCCAGCCGCTCCCCGTCCAGCGAGGTGAGCACCCCGTCGTCCAGGACACCGGCGGTGTGGACCACGGCGGTGAGCGGGTGTTCTGAGGGGATGGCCTCGAGCAGGCTCAGCAGGGCGCCGCGGTCCGCGATGTCGCAGGCGGCGAGTTCCACCTCCGCGCCGAGCGCGCGCAGGTCGTCGGACACCTCTTGGGCGCCCTCCGCGGCGGCACCCCTCCGGCTGACCAGCAGGAGTCGGCGTGCCCCGTGCGCGGTCACCAGGTGCCGAGCAAGCAGCGAGCCCAGTTCACCGGTTCCGCCGGTGACGAGCACGGTTCCCCGCCACGCAACGGCCCCGGTCACCTCCGGGTCCAGGTCGCGGACGCGGGCCAGGCGCGGCACGAGTACCGTTCCGTTCCGCAGGGCCAGCTGTGGTTCCCCGGACTCCAGGGCCGCCGAGAGCCGGTCGTCGGGGACGTCTCCTGGTTCGGCGTCCACGAGGACGAAACGGTCGGGCGTCTCGGTCTGGGCGCTGCGGACCAACCCCCAGACCGCGGCCGACGGGAGGTCGAGGACGTCCTCCCCGACCTCGGTGCCGACCGCCCGCCGGGTGAGGAGCGCGAGCCGTGCCGTCTCCGGCGCCGAGCTCAGCCACTCCTGGAGCAGGGCGAGTGCCTCCGCCGTACCGGAGTGCGCGGCCTCCGCCGTGCCTCCGGTCGTCGCCTCGACGGTGAGCAGCGCGACCGTGCCGGGCACGTCGGGTACCCGCCCGTCGGTGAGGGCGTCGCGCAGCTCCTTGGCGTCCGTGTAGCGGAGCAACGTGGTCGCCGCCGGAGCCCGGCCCTCCGGGAGGGAGAGCGGGGTCCAGTCGAGTTGGTGGAGTCCCTCCGGGGCCCGGGGCGCCATGGAGATCTGCTCGGCGGAGGCCGGGCGCGCGACGAACGACTCGACGGTCAGCACGGGGTCGCCCGCTCCGTCGGCCGCGACGATCGTGACGGCGTCGCCCCGTCGTACGAAGCGGACCCGCAGAGTGGTCGCGCCGACGGCGTGCACCCGCACGCCTCCCCAGGAGAACGGCAGGCTGCCGGACGACCGACCGTCATGGAGTTCCTCCGCCGTCAGCGCGTGCAGGGCCGCGTCGAGCAACGCGGGGTGCACCCCGAAGGAGGCGGCGGCCTCCGTCTGCTCCTCAGGAAGGTGGACCTCGGCGTAGAGGTCGCCGTCAGAGCGCCAGACACCCGTGAGCGCCTGGAACGCGGGACCGTACTGGAAGCCGGTCGCGGCGAGACCTTCGTAGAGGTCGTCGAGCGGGATCTCCTCCGCGCCGTCGGGGGGAAGGGCACCGTCGGAGGGTGAGGCCTGCGCACCGGGCTCGGCCTGACCGGTCGCGTGCCGGGCCCAGGTCTGGTCGTCGGCGTCGGCGGGCCGCGACCCCACCGTCACCGACCTGCGGCCGACCTCGTCGGCGGCGCCCAGGACCAGCTGGAAGTAGAGTCCCTCGCCTCCGCGCAACACCATCGGTTCCTGGAGGGTCAGCTCGGTGACGGACCCGAGACCGACGTGCGCGGCGGCACGGGTGGCCAGCTCCAGCAACGCCGTGCCCGGGACGACCGTCGCGCCGTGGACGACGTGGTCGGCCAGCCACAGGTGCGAGCGCTCGGAGAGTCGGCCGGTGAACACGACCTGGTCACCGTCGGCCAGCGTGGTGACCGAACCGAACAGGGGGTGGTCGACCGTGTCCAGACCCGCCGCCGCGAGGTCACCCGCGGGCTCCGGCTCGTCCAACCAGTAGCGCGTCCGCTGGAACGCGTAGGTGGGCAGGTCCACGCGGTGCGGTCGGTGCTCCGAGAAGACCTCCTCCCAGTCGATCCCGTGGCCGCGCACGTGCAGTTCGCCGAGGGCCGTCGCGACCGAGGCCGCCTCGTCGCGGTCCTTGCGCAACAGCGGGACGGCGAGGGCGTCGTGCCCGTCACCCAGGCACGCCTGGGTCAGCGCGGTCAGCGTCGCGTCCGGGCCCAGTTCCACGAAGGTGTCGACGTCCTCGGCACGCAGGGTGTCGACGACGCGGCGCAGCTGCACCGCCTCCCGGACGTGTCGGCTCCAGTAGTCCGGCGAGCACAGCTCCGCGGGGTCCGCGAGCGCGCCCGTCACGTCGGACACCAGGGGGATCCGGGGAGCGGAGTAGGCGACACCCGCCGCCACCTCCGCGAACTCCTCCAGCATCGGGTCCATGTGGTGGGAGTGGAAGGCATGGCTCACCCGCAGCCGCCGGGTCTTCCTTCCCTGGCCCTCCAGGCGCTCGGCGGCCAGGGCGACCGCGTCCTCGTCGCCCGAGATGACGATCGCGACCGGACCGTTGACGGCGGCGACCCCGGCCCTGTCCTCCAGTCCGCGCAGCGCGGACCGCACCTCGTCCTCGGTGGCCTGCGCGGAGAGCATCGCCCCGCCCTCGGGCAACCGCTGCATGAGGCGGCCCCGGGCGGTCACCAGGCGTGCCGCGTCCTCCAGGGAGAACACCCCGGCCACGTGTGCGGCGGCCAACTCACCGATGGAGTGCCCGGCGACGTAGTCCGGGCGGACGCCGCGCCGCTCCAGCGCCCGGAACAGGGCGACCTCGACGGCGAACAGCGCGGGCTGGGTGTACTCGGTCCGGTTCAGCCGCTCCTCGGGCCCCTCGATCACCGACCGCAGCGGGGTCTCCAGATGGACGTCCAGCGCGGCGCACACCTGGTCGAAGGCCTCGGCGAAGGCGGTGTCGGCGGCGGCGAGCTCCAGGCCCATGCCGACGCGCTGGCTCCCCTGTCCGGTGAACAGGAAGGCGGTGCCGCCGAGCTTGCGGGCCCGGCCGCGTACCACCATGGGAGAGCGGGATCCGGAGGCGACCGATGCCAGGCCCTCACGGAATTCCTCGGCGGTCCGGCCGACCACGACTGCGCGGTGCGGCATGGCGGTGCGCGTGGTGGCGAGGCTGTAGCCGACGTCGATCGGCCGCGCCGTCTCCAGGCCGAACTCGCCGGATCCGCCCTGTTCCAACTCCCCGAGAAGTCGGCGTGCCTGGTCGGCCAAGGCCTCGGCGCCGCGGCCGGAGAGCGGCCAGGGCACGGGCGAGGGCGTCGTGTTGGGGGCCGCCTCCCGTTGGAAGCCGTCCGTCCGTTCCGGGGCGTCCGCCGCGGGTGCGGCCCAGCCGTCCTCGGCCGTCGGCTCCTCGATGATCACGTGCGCGTTGGTGCCGCTGATCCCGAACCCCGAGATCCCCGCGCGGCGCGGACGCCGCTCGTCCCTCGGCCAGGGCTGGGCCTCCGTGAGCAGTCTGACGTTACCCTCGTCCCAGTCCACCAGGGTGCTGGGCCGGTCCACGTGCAGGGTGCGCGGCATCCGCTCGTGCTTCATGGCCTTGACCATCTTGATGATGCCGGCGATGCCCGCGGCGGACTGGGTGTGCCCGATGTTGGACTTGAGGGAGCCGAGCCGGATCGGGCCGTTGCGCTTGTTCCGTCCGTAGGCCTCGATGAGGGCCTGGGCCTCGATGGGGTCACCGAGCCGGGTGCCGGTTCCGTGTCCCTCCACGACGTCCACGTCGTCGGCGGTCAGTCCGCCGGAGGCCAGCGCCTCCAGGATGAGCTTGCGCTGCGAGGGCCCGTGCGGCGCGGTCAGGCCGTTGCTCGCGCCGTCCTGGTTGATCGCGGTACCACGGATGATCGCGTGGACGCGGTGCCCCCGGCGACGGGCCTCGGAGAGCCGCTCCACGATGAGGGTGCCCACGCCCTCGGCCCACGAGGTGCCGTCCGCGCCGTCGGCGTAGGACTTGGCGCGCCCGTCGGGCGCCAGTCCGCGCTGGCGGCTGAACTCGGTGAAGGAGAAGGGGGTGGCCATCAGCATCACTCCACCGACGACCGCCGTCGAGCACTCCCCCCGGCGCAGCGCCTGACCGGCCAGGTGCAGGGCGACCAGGGAGGAGGAGCAGGCGGTGTTGACGGTGACCGCCGGACCGTCGAAGCCGAAGCTGTAGGAGATCCGGCCCGAGGCGACGCTGCCCGCGCTTCCCACGCCGAGGTAGCCGTCGAAGCCTTCGACGGGGCTCTTCAGGAACCGCAGGCCGTACTCGTCGAACATGATGCCCACGAAGACCCCGGTGTCCCCGCCGCGCTGGTCCTCGGGGAGGATGCCCGCGTCCTCGAACGCCTCCCACGTCGACTCCAGGAGGAGTCTCTGCTGGGGGTCGACGGTGACGGCCTCGCGCGGCGAGATACCGAAGAAGGAGGCGTCGAAGTCGGAGGCGTCGTGCAGGAAGCCGCCCTCGCGTACGTAGGTCTTGCCGATCTTGGTGGGATCGGTGTCGTAGATGTCGTCGACGTCCCATCCGCGGTCCGTCGGGAACGGCGTGATCGCGTCCCGTCCCTCGTCCACCAGCCGCCAGAGCCCTTCGGGGGTGCGGGCTCCCCCAGGGAAGTTGCAGCTCATGCCGACGATCGCCAGCGGCTCGTTCTCCCGCTCCTCCAGCTCCCGGATGCGGGTCTCGGCGTTCTGGAGCTCGGCCGTGCTGCGCTTGAGGTAGCCCAGCAGGCGCTCTCGGTCCACGGTCTGGTCCGCACCGGCGCGCCCCGACTGTGATCGGGCCGTCCTGGACTCGTTCTCACTGGTCATGGCAGCTCATTCCTTCCCTTGGGCGGCGGCGGTGGGCTCGTGGGACCCGATCGGTCCGAACCTGCTGTCGAGGTAGGCGTAGATGTCCTCCTCGCTGGTCGACGCGCCGACGGGATCGACGGTCGCGGCGTTCGCGGGCTCCAGGGTGTCGACGAGCGCGCGCAGCCGCCGGACGATCCGCCCGACCGTCTCCTCCTCGCCCTCCAGGGCCAGGACGGAGGCCTCCAGGCGGCTCAGGGCGATGAGCGCGTCGGCGGCCGGGCCCTCCGGCTCGCCGCCGACCTCGGTCAGGACGTGCTCGGCCAGCGCCCGCGGTGTGGGGTGGTCGAACACCATGGTCGGAGACAGGGGCAGACCGAACAGGAAGCCCAGTCGGCCGCGCAGCTCGACCGCCGACAGCGAGTCGGTGCCCAGGTCGAGGAAGCTCTCCGTCCCCTGGGCCTGACTGACCCGCTCCTCCTCCAGCACGTCGGCCAGCTCGTCCAGGACCGCCTGGGTGACGTGGGCCCTGTGGCGCTCTGGAGCGAGGTGGGCCAGCGCCTCGCGCAGCCCCTTCGGCGTCGCGGGGTCGGCGGACCCCTCGGCGACGGACTTCCCCTCCGCGTCCGAGGGTGGGGGCCCGGGAACCGCGCCCAGCTGCGCCCACAGGTCCAGTTGGTTGTCGGTCAGCCAGTACTCGACCACGAGACCGTCCTCGACTCGCAGGACATCCACGCCCCGGAACTCGACCTTCGTGCCAGGCTCGGCGGTGGCCGTCGCGGGCCGACCACCGTTCCAGGTGCCGTTGAAGACCCACAGGCCGAGGGCGTGGTCACCGACCAGGAAGGGACCGAGCTCACCGGTGATCCTGGCCTCGGGGCCGTAGGAGGAACGGAAGGCGGAGATCCACTTGACAAGCGCGGGAACGCCGCGGATGGTGTCCGGGTCGGGCATCCCGTGCACGGGAATGTGCACCCGGATGTCGGGGGAGACGATCTCCTCGGCCAGCGCGAAGTCGCCGTTCCACACGGCCGACCACGCGTCCCAGAGTTCACGCGTGGTGCGCCGGGGTCCGTTCCCGCGCTGCGTACGGTCGCCGGTCATCGCTGGGCTCCTCCGGTCGGAACGTTCCCCTGCTGCCGGAACGGCGTGGAGCGCTCGCCGCGCAGCAGCGCCCTGCCATTGACGTAGGAGGCGCGGGCGACGGCCCACGGGGACAGGAAGTCGGGCACGCTCATCAGCCGGGACCCGAAGGTGTGGAAGTGCTCGGCCATCTGGCCGTCCCGGGCGGCGGCGGAGAACGTGAACCGCTCGATGCGGTTGTAGGGGCGCACCGTGGCGAAGTCGGAGATGACGTGGGCGTGCGCCTTCAGCTGCTGCTTGCGGCGCTCGCCGTAACCGGCGAGGGCGGCCCCCAGGTCGCCGCGGCCGAGTACGGCCGAGCCGGTCGCCTGGACCAGCCACTGCGCGGACTGGAGGGCCCAGCCGCAACCGACCGCCGCCAGCGGGTCGCTGGTGAGCGCGGCGTCACCGACCAGCGCGTAGCCGGGACCGGTGGAGCGGCGCACGACCAGCGGGTAGTTGACCGTCCCGATGATCTTGGAGACGCGCTCGGCGCGGTCGATGTCGGGCGCGTCCGGCAGCGAACGCACGAACCGGAGGTAGGCGCCCTCGAGGTCTTCCTTGAACTCGGGCAGCCGCTCCTTGGAGAGCACCGCGGCGATCACGGTGGTGTCCTGGTCGTTGGGCATGACGTAGGCGTTGTCCGGCTCCAGGTAGTAGACCTTCGCGGTTCCGCCGGTCGGCCGGGGCAGACCCTTGAAGTACGCGAAGTAGCTGAACCTGTTGTTCTCCTCGGTCTCGGTGGGGGTGTCCGTGAGCTTGGCGATCGTGGACTCCTTGCCGTCCGCGCCCACCACGAGCCGGGCGCGCAGCTCGAAGGACTCCCCTCCCGCGTTCCCGGCCACCCCGACCACCCGTCCGTCCTCGGTCAGCACGTCCTTGACGGTGTGGCCAAGCAGCAGGTCGACGCCCTCGGTCCGCTGGGCGTGGCGGCGCATCAGCGGATCGATGACCTCCCTGCGCACGCTGTAGCCGTGCGGCAGGACGCCGGGGCCGAGGCGCGACTCGGGACGGATCCAGCCCCAGCGGGTCCAGTAGTCGGCCGAGTTCGGCACGGCGCCGAGGGCCTCCAGCTCCCCGATGACGCCGAGCTCAGCCAGGACCGGGTAGCCGCAGGGCTGGATGTAGTGGGTGCACAGGACCTTGTAGGCGTCCATCTCCGCGCGGCGCTCCAGCAGCGCGACCCTGGCCCCGCGCCGGGCGTAGAGGATGGCGGCCGTGGTCCCGGCGATGCTCGCGCCGTTCACGATGACGTCGTACTCGTCCAACATCAGGCAACTCCCCATAGGCGTTCGGTTGTTCGGTGTCGGGTGGTCCGCGCGGCGGTCCGGCGGTGTCCGGTACTCGGAGGCTCGGGCGTCGGGGGACGCCGCCGGCCTAGGCGGCCTGGACGACGGCGCACGACCAGGTGAACCCGCCACCGCCGCCGACGACCAGGGCGTACTCCCCGGGTGCGAGTCGGTCCGCCTCCGCGAGGTAGGCGAGGTTGGCGAGCATGTCCCCGGCTCCGAGGTGGCCGCTGCCCTCGGACAGGTTCACCACCTCGGCGCGGAAACCGCCGTTGGTCACGGCGCCGTACATGAGGGAGAGGATCCCGTCGCCCAGCCGGGGCAGGACGACGTAGCGGATCCGCTCGTCGTCGGACCGGAGCCCGACCCGGTCGAGGGCGGCCGCGACGACGTCACGCACCCGGGAGGGGGCGGTGTCCCGGAACCCCTCACCGCCGTGCGCCTCCATGTAGGCCTTCTTCGGTCTGCGCACATCGACGCGTCCCCCGTGGAACAGCGGGGCCGGTGTGAAGGCGTCACGCCCCCGGTACATGGACTCGAACCCCGCGTCGGTGACGAACTCCAGTGCGCGTAGGACGAGGCCGGGGCGGGCACTTTCCGGGTCGAACCGGCCCAGGACCGCCGCCGTACCGGCGTCGCCGTAGGCCACTCCGTAGTCGGCGTTCCACCGGTCGAAGGCGGGTCCCCGGAAGGCGTCCGCCGTCGTGACCAGGGCACGGCGAACGCCCGGATCGGCCAGGAGCCGGTCCGCGGCGATACCCAGTGCGGCGGCTCCGGCGTTGGACAGCTGCTGGACGCCGACGGGGAACGCCCCGGTGGCCCCGATCCGCCGGGCGACGTAGTGCGCGGGGGACCAGAAGTCGTGCCCCTGGTGGTAGATCCAGCCGTGCGCGACGATGTCGACGCCCTCCGCTCCCCGCCCTGCGGCCTCCAGGGCCCGGTGCGCGGCCGCGACAGCCATCTCCGGAGCGGACGTCGCGGAGACCGGTACACGAGTGGTGCCCAGCCCGCGTGCGGCCTCGGCATCCAGCCTTCCCGCACTCACCGCGGACACGGCGGTCTCCCTGCCCTGAGGAATCCAGGTCGACACTCCTTCCAAAAGCAATGGAGTGGAGAGGCCCATCCGACTACCCCCTTTCAATTCAACGCCCGTTGCGACACGAGGTGGCACGGGCGACGACGCACAAGGGACGCCGACTGGGAACTGGAATCCGTCCCGGGCCTCAACAAATTTCACACAGGCCATCTGGCCAGTCAATACTCATCCGTGACGCACGAATAGCGCATTCATGAGGCGTCCCCGACCGGGACCCAGGAGCCCGGGACTTCGTGACCACCTTCGGCCAAGCACATTTCTCGGGCGTTTATCACGTAGACCAACGCACAATCAATGCTTACAACAATCAACGAAACGGGAAATCAAGTGATTTAACTCACAGCCCACCACAGCCCGCCTGACCGGCACATTGCTGCACAGTGTGCAATATCCACAAGCTGAACTGGCTGTATACAAAACTTCGCCACAGGAGTCGGGGCGAACTTCACCTGGGGCCACCCTTTGGCTACTGCCCCCCGGCACTGCGACCCCCACCCAAAACCGGGTTCAAGGAACCATCCGAAATACCCTGACGCATCGTCACGATCACCCAGCGCCACTCCGGCTCCGGTCACGAATCATTACCCGAGAAACTCAGTCGAAATCCCACGAGGGTCCGGATAATCTCGTTGGAGAAGAGTCATTCACCAATCCCCAGCGCGAGGGCGACATGAAGACTAAAGACCCTGTTCAGCTATCCCAATATCGCCGCCGTGTGGGACTGACCCAGGAGGACCTCGCCAGGGAACTGGAGGTCAACCGGTCGACCGTCGCCCGCTGGGAGAAGGGAACCTCCGTCCCGCGCCCCCAGCTTCTGCCCGCTCTCGCGCGTGCGCTGCGGATCCCGATCTCGGATCTCAAGGAGCTCTACGCGGTCACGGTCGCGGACGGGCTCTGGGAGGCCAACAGCGCGCCGAACAGCACGCCCAAGTCCCCGAGGTGGCGCGGAGCCCACTGCTGGACCGAGCTCTTCGAGCCCTTCCTCGAGGCGCGAAGACCGAAGCCCACCCTGGCCAACAGGGCTCAGGCGCCGCGGCCGTCCCTGGCGGAGCGGCGCCGCTTCTCCGGTCTCACTCAGGGCGAGCTGGCCGAGCGCCTGAACGTCGCCCGGTCCACCGTCACCCGATGGGAGCGCGGCCTGACCCGACCGAGCCTGTCCCAGCACCGACGGTTGGCGGGCCTGCTCGGGATCGCCACCGACGAGCTGACCGCCCTGCTCGACGGCCACGCCCCCAGGGCCTCCCTCCCCCTCCCGCACGGCGCCCCCGTGACCACCGGGGGGACGGCCACGCCCCCCGCACCGGTGCGGCACCTGGAGCTGGTCGGCCCGCCCAGCGGCGGGAACGAGCGGCAGGAGAGCGCGGAGATCCTGAACTCGGCGGAGTTCCTGCTCTCCGAGATGAACCGGACGGACACCCACTACATCGCCGCGCGCGTCCACGCGCTCGCTGCCACGGTCGACCACTACCGCGCCGACTACGCACTGTTCTCCCCGGTGCAGATCATCGCGGCGCTGACCCCGCTGATCGCGGAACTCCGGTCGCTGTCGCACGCGCAGACCCCACCGGAGGCCCGGCCGGCGCTGACGCTGGCCATCGGCACCTCCACGCTCATGGCCGCCGCCGCGCACACGTCGCTGGGCTGCTTCCGCGAGGCGGCCGGCTGGCACCAGGTGGCCGAGCGGCACGCCCGCATCTCGGGCATGAGGGAACTGAGCTACCACGCCCACGCCCGGAGCTCCCAGTTCAGCTACCACTTCGGTGACCTGGCCGCAACGACCACCCACGCGCGCGAGGTCCGGTTCGTACCGGACGGGCCCCGGCGCGAACGGTTCCTGTCCGCGAAGATGTTCGCCGACGCCAACGCCGCGCGTGCGCTGGCGAGGATGGGCCAGCGGGAGGAGGCCCTCTCCTCGGTCGAGTCGGCCTGCGCCTGGGAACCCGGTGAAACGGGGAGCAACGACTTCTTCGCGTTCTCCCGGCGGAACCTCCTGGCCCTGCTCTCCGGCGCCCTGCTGAACATGGGCTGCTCGCGCTACGGGGCGCCGCTGTTGGAGCAGACCCTCCTCCTCTACGGGGACGCTCCCGCGGGGTGCCGGAGCGACCTCATCTCCCTGCACTTCGACCACGCGAACGCGCTCGGCGCCGAGGGGGAGGTCGCGGCGGCCGCCGACGAGACCCGGAAGGTGCTGTTCTCCTGCGACGCCGAGCACCTCGCGTTCGCCCTGCACCAGGCCCGGGCCGTACTGCGCACCCTCATCCTGAGGGATCCGGGGGCGTCCGCCACCCGGGAGGTACGCGACCTCATCGCGCACCTGGACGAACAGTCGCGCGTCCGAGGGGAGACCTCCGCCCCACCGGGTTCGGGGGGCCCGCGACTGGCGGTCGCCCACAGCCGGGGGCCGCGCTGAACACCGGTTCCCCAGGGCGCCCGGGGCGGGCGCGGCGTACGAGGCGTCCGCCCCTCCGCTTCACCCGTGGAGCCGTCGGGCCTCCTCGATCACGTCGAGGTGGCGGCGTGCCCACCCGCACAGCGCGACCGAACAGCGGGAACCCCCGAGCAGGCGGAGCACCATGACCGTCCTGAGAACCTAGACCCGGTGTGGAGCGACGACGCGGAAGCAGCCCTTCCGCTTCTGGACCGGATCTCCGGAGAACGGCCGCGCCTGCGGATGACCTCCGAGCCCGCGGAAGGGCGATCACTTGAGTGAACGCTGTGTCATCCTGGCCCCATGACCATCGACGTGCGCCCCGCAACGGTCTTCGATGACGTCCGAACCCTGGTGGGCCCCACATCGCCCGGGGCCAACGTGTGCTGGTGCCTGAGCTATCGGATCCCGTCCAAGCTCAACAAGGACCTCCTCGGCCCCGCCCGCGGTGAGTACGTGGCTGAACTGTGTCGCGAGAATCCTCCGCCTGGGGTGCTCGCCTACGACGGCGGAGAACCGGTCGGCTGGGCCGCCGTAGCACCGCGCTCAGCGACCTCCTTCGCCCGGAACCGGAAGATTCCGCACATCGACGACCTTCCGGTCTGGTCCCTGTGGTGCATCCGGGTACGCCCCGGCCACCGCAAACAGGGAATCTCACGAACGCTGATCACCGGAGCCGTCAAGTTCGCCCGTTCCCACGGCGCACCAGTGGTCGAGTCCTATCCCCTGGACAACGGCGGCGCCAGGGTGGATCAGACGATGGCCTATCCCGGCCTCAGGAAGAACTTCGAGCGCGCCGGGTTCGTCCACGCCGCCGACACCACCTCGGTCCTGTCCGGCCACCCCAGTGTCCTCATGCGGCGGGATCTGCGGTCGGATCCCTGAGTCGAGCGATGGACCTCGGACAACTGGGGCAAGGCTCGGCACACGTTCGCAACGGACACTGTGGACGTCCACGACCACCTCGTCCCGGACCGCTTGGACGAGGTGGTCGACGTGAGGGGTTTCCACACGGCATCGGGGGAAGTCGCGGCTGGCCCACACAGGTGACTGGAGTCCGAGCAGATGCGTGCCAAATGAGCGGCAGCGAATCGGGGTTCTTGGTAATCACCGTTATCGACGAGTCTGGAACCCATGGTCCGGCTGCGCTGTCTCTGCAACCCATACAGGTGGGGACATCTGGCCTTGGGTCGGCCAGGACATCGCGCACGTGACGAGTAGCTCCGGAACAGTGGAAATTCAGGCTCAAGAAGCTCAGTACAAGGTGAAGGCCATACTCCATAGCCCCCCGGTTCCTCTCCCAGACACGAAGAAGGGCGTCCACCTGAGTGAACGCCCTTCGCCAGTCGGGACGGCGGGATTTGAACCCACGACCCCTTGACCCCCAGTCAAGTGCGCTACCAAACTGCGCTACGTCCCGGCCGCTGGGCGGTGCGTCTCCGCCCCGCCAACAGGTGAAACTTTACCGCATGCGCGAGGGCGCTCGAACCAGTCAGTCCCGGGGTCCGGGGCCCACGCCGACGACGTGGGCCCGCTCCCCCACCGCGAGCCCGGACACCACGACCGCCCCCGGGGCCAGGGCCACACCGAAGGCCGATCCGTCCGGAGCCAGTCCCTCGGCCGCGGTGTCGAGCCGGACCGCCGTGCCCTCCGAACCCCACGTGCCGACCAGCAGGTGGAGCCCCGGGGATCCGCCGTCGACCGTCGTGCGCTCGACGCCGTGGACGGCGGCGAACAGGTCGGGCCCCGCCGCGACGGCGTCCGGGTCCAGGGCCAGCTCGGCCTCCTCGGGTGAGAGCTCGTCCGCGAACTCGAACACCAGGGACGCCACGGGTTCGGTGGTCGGGTCTCCCTCTCCCGGCGGGACGACCACCGGCCGTTCGAGGCGGTACTCCACCCGTCGGGCGCCCTCACCGGACTCGGTGAACAGCAGCCGCTCACCGTCGACGGGGTCCACCCGCGCCGTGCCGTCCTCGCTCAGGTCCGAGGCGATCAGCGCGCCGTCCCTCCCTCGGAGGGCCAGCGCACCGGGCTCGTCGCCACCGTGGCGGGCCACCACCGCCCAGCCGTCCGGGGCCGACACCAGTTCCTCCACGGGGCCGGGGAGCTCGGCGCGCTCGTACCAGTCACCGCGCGCACCCAGGACGCGGACCGGGTTCTCTCCCCAGTGCGGACCGGCCTCCTCGCAGGTGTCCGGGACCAGGATCCTGGTACCCGCGACCACCGGCGCCCCCACTGGAACGCATCCGTCCGGGGTGCCCGCGTGCGGCTGCTCCTCCCCCGACTCGTGGTCCCGGAGGGTGAACGCGCCGTCCGCCCCCGTCAGGACGAACGTGGCGTTGGTGAGCGACACGCGCTCCACGGGGTCGGGGACGCCGTGGTGTCCGACGAGCCCGCCGGTGTCGGTCTCCAGGATCGTCAGGGCCCGCCCCCGGTCGGTCCCGCTGTCGTCCCGGTACAGCACCCCGACGCGCCCCGTGTCCGGGGAGACGCCCGACCACAGGACCTCACCCACCGGCCGGAAGTTCCAGCGTTCGGTGCCGTCACCGCTGTCCAGCGCCCACACGCCGCTGTCACCGAGCACCAGCACCCCGGTGGCGGTGGCCACCACGTCGACCGCGCCCTCCTGCGGGTGTTCCCACACCCAGGTCACCTCGGTCCCCGCGACCGGCTCCTCCGCCTCCGCGAGCGGAGCGGCGAGTGTGTGCGTCAGCCGGTCTCGGTCGAGGACCGTGGGAACGGCGAACACCGCCAGGGCGACGAACGGTGCGAGCGCGGCCAGCGGGGCCCCGCTCCGGGGGCGGCCCGGGGCCGGAGGCTCGGGGCGGCCGGTCACCGCGAGCGCGGCGGCACCCGCCACCAGAGCCACGGCCGAGAGGAACCACAGGTGGGAGAGCCAGCCGACGTCGGTCAGGACGTCGGGGACGGGAGGCTCCCGCCCCTCCCGGGAGCCCGGCGCCTCACGCAGGGCCAGCGCGAGGGCCAGTCCGAACACCAGTGTGGCGACCGCCCGCACCGGACCCGACCTCTCACCGGGCCCGGAGAGCGGGTCGTCCTTCGCGGAGCGCCGTGAGCGTCCGCCCAGGGCCCAGGCCGCGACGAGCAGGAGCACGGCGCCTCCCAGAGCCCGGTGCAGTGGGCCCGGCCGGGCCCACTCCGCCGGACCCGCCGCCAGCAGAACGACCAGCAGCAGACCTCCGGCCAGGGCGGAGCCGGTTCCCGCCCACGCGAGCGGCGCCCACAGCCCCTCCACTCGGATCCGACGCGTCACGGAACCAGCCCCTCCACTCGCGTGCCGCCCTCGTGCTCGTCCACCAGGGCCACGACCGCCCCGGAGACCCCCGCGAGCTGCCGTACCTCCCCCGGAGCGCCGAGGAAGATCCTGTTGTCCAGCCCCGTGCCCAGCCGCTCCCCCGATGAGACGGCCAGGACGCTGACCGGCTCACGTCCCTCGGCGTCCTGCCCTCCGTCCGTGAACAGCACCTGGTCCACCAGGGCCACGTGGTCCTCGACGAAGACGTCCTTGAGGAACCCGCCCGCCCCGACCACCACGGTGCGCTCCCCCGAGGCGTCGACACGATGGATCTCGGCCCCCTGGTCGGCCCGGGTGACGAGCACGTCCACGCCCCCGGGGTCCGCCGCGACCACGCGCTCAGGAGAGAGGGCGTCGTCCTGTTCCAGGGCTCCGTTCGCGAAGTCCAGGAGCACCTCACCGGAGTCCAGGTCCAACAACAGGCCCCGCGCACCCAACGACGCCTCCACGACCATCGCCCTCCCCGAATCGCCGGTCCTCCGCGCCGTCCAGGATCGGCTGGGGACGAAGACGTCCCCCCAGTCCTCGCGCTCGTGGCTCCACGACTCCTCGCCGGTCCTCAGGTCCACGGAGACCACGCGGAACTCCGTGGGGACCTCGCCGCGCCAGACGAGTTCACGGATCTCCGCCCCTCCCTCGGCGTCGACGTCCCCGCTCACACAGACGACCGCGTAGTCGACCGTGTCCCGGCGCACCCGGGGTCGGCCGCCGTCACAGAACTGGTCCCCGTCCGACCCCAGCGTCCGGTGCCACAGTTCCTCACCGGTCACCGCGTCCCAGGCGCTCAGGCCCGGGGCCCGGTCGGCCCTCCTCTGGGCCCGCCAGTCCTGGTGGACGCGGACACCATCCGACCACCCCAGGAGGCGACCGGTGTCGCCCCCCTCCAGGGGCATGGCGTACTCGGCCTTCCGTTCCCCGGTGACCAGGTCGAACGCCTCCGTGACGGGGGCCGCCTCGGTGTCGTCTCCCGTCACCGGCGTGTACGTGAGATACGCGCGGTCGTAGCCGACCCACAGCGAGATGTCCTCGTCGTCGGCGTCACCGGAGGGGCGCCGGTACGACCACACCTCCGCGCCGTCGGTGCCGTCCAGGGACACCACACCGTCCCCGAGCACCACCAGGGGGCCGTGGGCCCCAGCCGCGATCCGATCGATCTCGGCGTCGTGGTCCGGACGCCAGGTCCACCCCGTCCCGCGCACCCGGTCCGGGACCGGGGCCGTGTCGGGCCGTTCCTCAGCGACGGTGTGCCGGGCCCCGGTCCCGTCACCCGGCCCGACGAACACCGGTGTGAGAACCCCGATCAGGACCACGGTGAGCGCGCCCGCGCCGAGAGCGGTCAGGGAACGGACACGGGGGGCGGCGGGGCGCCGAACGGAGGTGAGCAGGAGCAGCAGGCCGAGCGCCACCGCGCAGACCACCAGGCCGGTGCGGAACCCGCTCGGCGTCAGGGTGGTCGGCCCGGAGGCGTCAGCGCCCAGGAACACGCCGTTGGCCGCGACGAGGCACACGACGACCGCTCCGGCACCCACCAGGATCACGTGGTCCCAGCCGCCCTCCGCGTTCGGATCCTCGTCGAACGGCGGGCGGCGCCAGCGGACGCAGACCATCAGGGCGAACGCACCGATCAGACAGGCCCAGAACCAGCCCCAGCCGGTGGTCGCGAACAACCCCGTGTCCCGGCCCGCCGGGTGCAGGGCCAGGGTCACCGCGGCCAGGGCCAGCGCCCCCGCGACCACTCCCGCCCCGGTCCACGCCAGGACGCCCTCCATGCGCCGTTCGCCCGCCAACCCGCACCGCCCCGTTCGTGGTCTGAGGCCCCGAGAGCCCGCAACGACACGAAAAAGTAGCAGCGACGCCGGTGTCGCGGCTGCCCGGGGCGCCCGCAGTCCTCCGGCCGGGTTCCGGGTCGCTGACCGACCGCTAGCCGAAGAGGTCGGGGCGGTGGCGGCGGGCCTCGGTGACCAGCGGGTTGTCCCACCCGCTGGACCCGGCGGCCTGGAAGGAGACGGCCACCAACTCGGCGCCGGTCCCGGGGTGGCGGGGCTGGGAGGCCAGGACGGTGCGCATGCGCGCGGCCTGGTCGGGGATGACGCGTTCGCCCCAGCCCACCAGGCCACGGGACTCCAGATCCTTGACCTGCACCTGTTGGCCGCCGACGTCGACGCCCGGACCGGCGGCGACGCGGTCGACGGTCTTGCCGACCTGCGTGGCGTCCCGCCAGCGCAGGCGCACCTCGAAGCCGATGTGGTCGCGCAGCTCCACGCCCGCCGGGGAGATCACCACGACGGTGCCGTTGAGCATGCGCCGGGTCTTGACGACGGGGAGGACGGCCAGGCAGAGCGCGGCGAGGGCGCCGACGACGATGCCGCCGGTCACCCCGCTCCCCGGGTTGGCCGTCTCGAAGAAGATGGACGACAGGACCAGGACGACGAGGAAGAACACGCCCAGGAGCGGGCTGAACGCCACCAGGTAGCGCAGGTAGGTGCCCGCGTCGCCCTCGGGTCGCGCCGTGAGGGTTCCGGGCTCGCCCGGCAGCGCCCATCCCGGCGCGCGCGCCCATCCGTGGGGCAGGCCCTCCACCGGGACGTGCTGCTGGTGGCCCTGCTGCTGGGCGTGCCCCTGGTGTCCGTGGGGGTGGTGAAACCGGGGTTGCTGCTGCTGGAATTGCTGCGGAGGGTGTCCCTGATACGACTGCCCGTACGGAGCCTGCGGTTGCTGGGGATACGGCTGCTGGGGCTGCCCGTACGGAGCCTGCGGCTGCCGTGGGTGCGGCTGCTGGGGGTACGGCTGCTGCGGATGGCCGTACTGGCCCGGGTGCCCTCCGTTCCATCCCCCGTCCTGCGCTGGCCAGCTCACGGCCGCACCCCCCGGGTCCGCCCCGTCCACGTGGTCCTCTCCATGGTCTCCCCGTTCGTTTCCGGCCCTGGCCGGGACCCGTCGTCCCGGCCCACGGGCGCCAGCAAAGTGTGCCAGCGCGGACCGACGGGTTCATCCCCCGCAGGTCGGAGAGGGTGCTCAGCGCTCAGCGGCGCGTTCGGTCAGCCAGTCGAACAGGCTGGGGTCGGCCCCCATCTCCGGGTGCCACTGGACGCCGAGCACGTTGGACACGTCCGTGTACTCCAGAGCCTCGACCGTTCCGTCCTCGGCCCAGGCGGTGGCGGACACGTTCCGGCCCAGGTCCGCCACGGCCTGGTGGTGGTAGGTGGGCACGTCCATCAGGGTGCGCCCCAGAACCCGCGCGGTGCGGGAGTGCTCGGCGACGGTGACCGGGTGGGTGTCGAAGACGCCGTCCCGCTGACAGTGCCCGGAGTGCCCCACGAGGTCGGGCAGGTGCTGGTGGAGGGTCCCGCCCCGGCCGACGTTGAGCAGCTGCATACCCCGGCACACGCCGAGGACGGGCAGGCCCCGGGCGAGCGCCCCGGAGAGCAGGTCCACCTCGGCGGCGTCCCGGCCCACCCGGACCCCGTCGGTGTGCTCGCCGGTCGGTGCGCCGTACCGGTCGGGGTCGATGTCGCCGCCCCCGGCCAGCAGCAGGCCGTCCAGCCGGTCCAACGCCCCGGCGATCCCGGCCACCGGGGGGAGCAGCAGCGGGACCGCGCCGCTCGCCGCCACGGAATCCGTGTAGTACTGCGGCAGCAGCGTCGCGGGCAGGTCCCAGGCCGGTCCCCAGCGGGCACGCTCCGCGTAGGCGGTGATCCCGACGACGGGTGGCATGGGCGACCTCCTGTGGTTCCGGGGTACGGGTTCGGACGGCTGGAGCGCGGTGACGTGGGCGCCGGATCCCGCCGTCCACGAGGAAGGGCGCGGTGACCCGTCAGTCGTCGTCACCGGCCGGGTGGGCGACGGCGGCAATCTCGAGGACCGTCGCGGAGGGGCCCGCGATCCATCGGAAGGCTCCGCCCCCGGCCACCCTAGCGAGCGAAGGATCACGGCTGAACCTCTCGGGTGGCGGGAGCGAGGTCGCGAACGAGGCCGTGTCCCGGGACGGGCCGTGGGACCAGCAACCTCTGGGAGGAGGAGACCGGTGGAACGGCCCGGGTGCGTCGAGTCCCACCGCCGGAAGCGCACCCAGATTGACCGCATCCGGCCAAACATGAGAAGTACTCATCTTTGTGACGGCTCACCACAGCCCAGGGGAACGGCCCGCCACGCGCCGATGACGCGCGGGCGGACGACGGGTAATCACTCTCAGTGATCATCCTCCCGCGTTCCCGTAAGCGGAAGGGACCGAACCGATGATCGTACCCACCGGCCCCCGAAACCCCTCGGACCGGGTCCGGTACCCGTGGCCGTGCACCCGTTGCCGCCAGCACTGACTTCGGCCTTTAATGACGGCGCCCCGCTCTCCCCTCAGGCCCCCGCAGGGCCGAAAGGACGCCGCCACCATGGCCTCCCTCAACCGGCGCGGTTTCCTCACCGCCTCCGCAGGACTCGGGTTCGCCCTCGGTCTGCCCGCCCTCCCCGTCTCCGCCGCGACCCACGACCGGCTCGTCCGGGAGACCCTCGACCGGGTCGCCAACCCCGAGGGCACCACCTTCGCCGAGGTCGCCTCCCCCGTCGGAGACGGCTACCGTCTCCTCACCGCCGGTCCGGGCTGGCCGCTGCACGTCCGAGAGGACCTGGTCCCCGCGCAGTCGGGCCGTGACGAGCGCCGCGTACCCCTGAGCGCCTTCGTCCAGTTCACGGACCTGCACATCCTCGACGTGCAGAGCCCCGTACGGTTCGAGTACACGCACCCGATCCTCGGCTCCAGCGCCCACCGCCCCCAGGAGGCGCTCGCCATGGTCGGGGCGTCGGCTCTGGTCGCCCGGGTGAACTCGCTCAGGAACGGTCCGGTGACCGGCCGCCCCTTCGACTTCATGATGACCACCGGCGACAACACCGACAACCACGAGCAGATCGAGCTCGAATGGCTGATGTCGATCCTCAACGGCGGCTCGCTCACCCCCGACACCGGCGACCCCCACCGGTTCGAGGGAGTGCAGAACTGCGGCTCCGAGCTGTACTGGCAGCCCGAGAGTGAGCGGAGCGACCGGTACAAGTCACGGGGCGGGTTCCCCCACCTGCCCGGGTTCCTGGCCGCCGCCACGGCCGAGTTCAGCAGCCCCGGCCTGGACGTCCCCTGGTACTGCACCGTGGGCAACCACGACAACACCCCTGCGGGCACCCTTCCGGCGGGCACCCTCGGTGACGTCTACGTGGGTGACCGCAAGCTGATGTTCGCGGACGACCGGGTGACGACGGAGATGGCCGAGGCCATGACCGACGAGGACCAGCTCGGAGCGGTCCCCGACGAGGTCGAGCACCCCGACCCCGACGCGGTGACCACCGCCGCGCTGACCTCCACCGTCACCCCGGACGAGCGGCGGACACCCTTCGACACGGCGGGCTTCGTCGCCGCCCACCTGGCGGAGGCCAACACCGGCCCCGGGCCGGTCGGGCACGGGTTCACCGAGGACAACGCGGACGGGGTGAACTGCTTCTACAGCTTCCGGATCGCCGAGGGCATCACCGGGATCAGCATGGACACGACCACGCTCGCCGGCCTGGCCAACGGCTCCATCGGCAAGACGCAGTACGACTGGCTGGAGCGGACCCTGCGCGCCTCCAGTTCGGTCTACTACGACCTGCTCGGTCGGCGCCGCACCCAGCAGGTCGGTGACGAGCTGTTCGTCCTGTTCAGCCACCACACCAGCGACACCATGACCAACCCCCTTCCGGACCGGCGCCGCCCGGCCGAGATCCGCTACATCGGTGACATCCTGGTGCGCATGCTCAAGCGGTACCCCAACGTGCTGGCCTGGGTGAACGGGCACACCCACTACAACAAGGTGCGGGCCCACACCTCCGGCACGCCCGAGCGCGGGTTCTGGGAGATCAACACCGCCTCGCACATCGACCACCCGCAGATGGCCCGCAGCATCGAGATCGTGGACAACGCGGACGGCACGATGTCGCTGTTCACCACGCTCCTGGAGGCGGACAGCCCGTACCAGGTCGACCACGGCGACTTCTCGGCGGACGGGCTGGCCTCGCTGTACCGGGAGCTGTCCGTGAACGACCTGTACGCGGACCCGGCCAACTACGGCGAGCCGCTGGACCGCAACGTGGAACTCCTGGTCGCCGCCCACCACCCGGGGCGTTAGGTCCTGCGCGGGTTCCCCGGGTTCCCCGACGAGTGCGGGGAACCCGCGTCCACCGCCTTCGCCCTCCCGGACCGGCCGCCCAGGGCCGTGAGCGCCACGCCGCCCACGAGGAGCCCAGCCGCCACCAGGCTCAGCGGCCGGATTGCCTCCCCGAGGAACACCGCCGCCGAGGCCATCCCGAACACCGGGACCAGGAGTGAGTACGGCGCGACGGCCGAGGCCTCGTTCCGCCGCAGCAGGTAGCCCCACGCGCCGAAGCCGAACACCGTGGCCGCCCAGGCCACGTAGAGGATGGCCCCCGCCCCGGCCAGGTCCAGTTCCCGGACGGCGGCCAGCCCGGCCTCGGGGCCCTCCAGCAGCATCGACAGCGCGAAGAGCGGTAGCGGCGGCACCACGCTGACCCAGACCATCCAGCTCAGCGCGTCCGGCGGGGCCGCCCTCCGGGTGATCACGTTGGACAGCCCCCAGAACGCGGCAGCCGCCACGACCAGCAGGAACGCGGTCAGCGGACCCGATCCGCCGTGGTCGTGGGCGGCAAGGCCGATCCCCACCAGGGCGACGGCCATGCCGAGGTAGCGGACCGGGCGCAGGTCCTCCCGGAGGAAGAGCACCGCGAAGAGCGCCGTGAACACCGCCTGCACCTGGAGGACCAACGAGCTCAGTCCGGCGGGCATCCCGAGGTCCATGCCGGTGAAGAGCAGCCCGAACTTGGCCACTCCCAGCACCAGGCCCACGAGGACGACCCAGCCGAACGCGACAGCGGGGCGGCGTACGAAGAAGATCGCGGGCAGGGCGGCCACGACGAACCGCAGGGCGGAGAACAGCAGCGGCGGGAAGTGGTCGAGGCCGACCTCGATCACCACGAAGTTGAGCCCCCACACGGCGGCGACCAGCACGGCGAGCAGGGAGTGGGTGGGACGCATGCCTCCGATCATGGCGCCGACCACGCTTTAGCACCAGCGAAACCTTCTACTAGATTGGTTTCACCATTGCTTAACGATGATCCGTGAGGAGCCCCCGTGCTCGACCTGTCCCGGCTCCGGGCGTTGCACGCCGTCCACGTCCACGGCTCGGTCAGCGCCGCCGCCAAGGCGCTGGGCTACACCCCCTCCGCCGTCTCCCAGCAGGTCACCAAGCTCGAACGTGAGACCGGCACCCCTCTCCTGGAACGTCAGGGGCGCGGTGTGGTGCTCACCGACGCCGCCGGAATGCTCGTGGACACCGCGGCCCGGATGCTCGCCCTCATGGAAACCGCCGAGGTCACCCTCGAGGAACGGCGCGGCCAACCCTCGGGCCGCCTCACCGTGGCCGCCTTCGCCACCGCCGCCCGGGGCCTGCTTCCCCGCCCCCTGGCCGAACTGGCCCGGAGGTACCCCGACCTCGACCTGCGCGTCGTCGAGGAGGACCCGCACACGTCCCCGCACATGGTCGCGCAGGGAACCGTGGACCTCGCCGTCGTGCACGACTGGGACATCGCGCCGATGACCGTCCCCGAGGGGGTGGCCCGCACCGCGCTCGGTGAGGACCGGTGCGACGTCGTCCTTCCCCGCGACCACCCCCTCGTCGAACTCCCCGTGCTGAGCCGCCGGGACGTGGCCTCGGAACGCTGGATCTGTCAGCCGCCCGGAACCGTCTGCCACGACTGGCTGACCCGCACGCTGCGCCCGGTGCGCGGCGAACCCGACATCGCCCACTTCGTGGCCGAGTTCCAGACCCAGCTCGCTCTGGTGGAGGTCGGGCTGGGCATCGCCCTGGTCCCCCGCCTGGGGCGGGGCGCCGTGCCCGACTCCCTGGTGGTCAAGCCGCTGGAGCCCGTACCGGTGCGCGGGGTGTCCGCCCTGTGGCGGGAGGGCACCTCCCGGCGGCCCGCCGTCACCGAGGCCGTCCGCCTCCTGCGCGAACACACCGTCCTCCGCTGAGGCCGGAGCCCGTCGGTGGTCAGCCCACCGGGGCGTCCCAGGTCCCCCCGGCCGCACGGTCCTGGGCCTCCAGTGGCGGGACCCGTTCGGACGCGGGCACCGGGCCGGGCGCCGTACCCCTGCCGAAGGGGCCGCCGCCGAGGGCCTCCCTGCCGTGCGGGGTGAGCCAGGCGCGGGGGTCCGGGCCGATCGCCACCACACCGGACGGGTTGAGGGCCGTGTGCACGCGGTAGTAGTGGACCCTGATGTGCTCGAACTCGGTGGTGTCCCCGAAGCCCGGGGTCTGGAACAGGTCCCGCGCGTACGCCCACAGCGCCGGGTACTCCGTGAGCTTGCGCCGGTTGCACTTGAAGTGGCCGTGGTAGACCGCGTCGAACCGCACCAGGGTGGCCCACAGCCGCAGGTCGGCCAGGGTGACGTGGTCGCCCACCAGGTACCGGCGGTCGGTGAGGCGGTTCTCCAGGGCGTCCAGCCGGGCGAAGACGGCGGAGACCGCCCGGTCGTAGCGCCGCTGGTCGGGGGCGAACCCGGACCGGTAGACGCCGTTGTTGAGGTCACGGTAGACCTCGGCGCTGACCGCGTCGATCTCCGCGCGCAGCGCCTCGGGGTACAGCTCCGGAGCGCCCTCCCGGGCCAGGTCGCCCCACTCGGTGGCCATGTCCACGCTGATCTGGTCGTAGTCGTTGGACACCAGGTGTCCGCTGGGCACGTCGACCAGGCCGGGCACGCTCACGCCGCCCTCGTAGGCGGGGTCACGGGCGAGGTAGGCCTCGCGCAGGGCGTGGATGCCCAGCACCGGGTCGCGGTCTCCGGGACTGCCGGTGCGCTCGGTGAACACCCAGTGCGGATCCCCCTCGATGATCTCCTGGACCGGGTCGGTGACGGCCAGGGAGACGGCCCCCTCCAGTCCCATGAGCCGCCGGGTCATCACCACGCGGTGGGCCCACGGGCAGGCCCGGTTGACGACCAGCCGGTAGCGCCCCGCCTCGGCCGCGCGCCCGAAGCGGGCGTCGGCGGTGACCCGGTCGGCGAAGGCCGCCGGGTCCCGTTCGATCTCCTCGGTGGGAAGCTTGTTGGCCCTCATACCGGCTACCTCCGACGCTGTGCATCAACTGGGTCCGGAACCGACACTAACTCCCGGACCGCCCGCCGGACCGGTTGTCCACAGGCCCTTTCGCAGCCTCCTCAGGAGTCGTCGCGCAGCTCCGCCACGACCCGGCGGGCGATGGCGCGCCCGGCCCGGTTCGCCCCGATCGTGCTGGCCTGCGGGCCGAACCCGGCGAGGAACAGGCGCGGCTCGTGGACGGCGCGGCCGTTCTCGACCCGCACCCCTCCCCCGGGTTCGCGCAGACGCAGGGGTGCCAGGTGGGTGAGTTCGGAGCGGAACCCGGTGGCCCAGACGATGGCGTCCACGGGCTCGAAGGTGCCGTCGGGCCAGCGGACCCCGTCGGGCTCGATCGCGGTGAACATGGGCCGGGACACGAGGAGCCCCCGGTCCCGCGCGGCGAGGTTCCCGGGTGTGGCGGGCAGGCCGGTGCCGCTGATGATGCTGGGCAGGGGCAGCCCCGATCGGGCCGCCTCGTCCGCCCTCCGCACCGCACGGACCCCGCCCTCGGGGTCGTCGACGAACTCGACCGGTCGGCGGGTGGCCCAGACCGTGCTCGCGGCGACCCCCTCCAGTTCACGCAGGAACCCCACCGCCGAGGTGCCGCCGCCCACCACCAGGACCCGCGCCCCGGCGAAGTCCTCGGCCGCCCGGTACCCGGGCGTGGAGACCTGCACGCCTCGGAAGTCCGCGGCCCCGGCGAAGTAGGGACGGAAGGGCCGTGCCCAGGTGCCGCTGGCGTTGACCACCACACGCCCCGCGACGTCACCCTTGTCCGTGGTGACCAGGAGGCCGGTTCCGTCCTCGCGCACCGAGGTGACCCGGACCGGCCGCGCCACGTCCAGCCCGAACCACCGCTCGTAGCGTTCGTAGTAGTCGCGCACCACGTCCCGCGCGGGGCGGGAGGCGTCGGCGGTGGCGAAGCTCAGGCCCATCTCGCGCATCCCGGGCAGGTCGTCGACCTTGTGCGCGTCGTCCAGCCGCAGCGACTCCCAGCGAAACTGCCACGCCCCGCCGGCGTCGGGTCCGCGGTCCAGGACCACGAACCCCGTCCCGAGTTCGAGCCCGAGCCTGCGCAGGTGCCAGGCGACCGAGAGCCCGGCCTGGCCCGCACCGATGACCACCACGTCCGCCGCACCGGGCGGCGTCGCGCCCCGAACACCCTCCACGACCGCTCCTCACGTTCGTCCGCCAACAGCCGGGAACAACCGCGCGCCCCGGTTCATGCCGGGGCGCGCGGTGGGGACGTCAGTGGCGTGCGCCACCCTCGCCGGGGTCAGCCGGGGAACAGCTCCTCCAGCAGGTCCTCGACGAGTCTCCGGATCCTGTCCCGGATCGGCCGCACCGCCTCCACACCCCGCCCCGCCGGGTCGGGCAGGTCCCAGTCCAGGTAGCGCCTACCGGGGAAGAACGGGCAGGCGTCGCCGCAACCCATCGTGATCACCACGTCCGAGGCGCGGACCGCGTCCTCGGTGAGGACCTTCGGGGTGTTCGCGGCGATGTCGACGCCGACCTCCGCCATGGCTTCCACCACCACCGGGTTGACCTGCTCGGCGGGAACGGAACCGGCCGAGAGCACCCGTACCCGTCCGGCGCCCAGGCGGTCCAGGAACGCCGCCGCCATCTGGGACCGTCCCGCGTTGTGCACGCAGACGAACAGCACCCGCGGGATCTCGTCCGTCGACTCAGCCACCGTCGTCCCCCTTCGCCTCGGCGGGGAGTTCTCCCGGGAACCAGCGTCGCGCGGCCAGGGCCACGTACACGAGGGCGATGAGCACCGGCACCTCGATCAACGGGCCGACCACTCCGGCCAGAGCCTGACCCGAGGTGGCGCCGAAGGAGGCGATGGCCACCGCGATCGCCAACTCGAAGTTGTTGCCCGCCGCCGTGAAGGCGAGCGTGACCGAACGCGGGTACGCCATGCCCAGGGCCCGTCCCAGGGCGAGCGTGCCCGCCCACATGACCACGAAGTAGACCAGCAGCGGCAGCGCGATGCGCGCCACGTCCCAGGGCCGCGAGGTGATCGCCTCTCCCTGGAGGGCGAAGAGCATCACGATGGTGAACAACAGCCCGTACAGGCCCCACGGCCCCAACCGGGTCAGCAGGCGGGTCTCGTACCACTCCCGTCCGCGCGCCCGCTCCCCGAGGCGCCGCGTCAGGTATCCGGCCAGGAGGGGAATCCCGAGGAAGACCAGGACGGAGACGGAGATGTCGACGAACGACACGTCGAGGGAGGCCTGTTCCAGCCCCAGCCACCCGGGCAGGACCGACAGGTAGAACCAGCCGAGCGCGCCGAACGCCACCACCTGGAACACGGAGTTGATGGCCACGAGGACGGCGGCGGCCTCGCGGTCACCGCACGCGAGGTCGTTCCAGACGATCACCATGGCGATGCACCTCGCCAGGCCCACGATGATCAGTCCGGTGCGGTACTCCGGCAGGTCCGGCAGGAACAGCCAGGCAAGGGCGAACATCAGTGCCGGGCCGACCAGCCAGTTCACCGCCAGGGAGGTGACCAGCAGCCGCCGGTCGCCGGTGACCGATCCCAACCGGTCGTAGCGGACCTTGGCCAGTGGTGGGAACAGCATCACCAGCAGCCCCAGTGCGATCGGCAGGGACACCCCGGCCACACCCGCTCCGGACAGCGCCTCGCCCAGGCCGGGCACCAGGCGGCCCAGCGCCAGACCGGCGACCATGGCCGCCAGGATCCACACCGTCAGGAAGCGGTCCAGGGACGAGAGGCGTCCGACCACGCCCGGAGCGGCGTCCTCACGCGCGGGGGCGCTCACGCGTCGGCCCCCTCGGGGAGTCCGGCCCGACTCAGGACCGAGGCCAGGCGGTCGGTCGTCGCGGGGATCAACCGGTAGTACACCCAGGTGCCGCGCCGCTCGGACGAGATGAGTCCGGCCTCACGGAGCAGTCTGAGGTGGTGGGAGATGGTCGGCTGCGAGAGGTCGAAGGCGGGCGTCAGATCGCAGACGCACACCTCGTCACCGCGTGACGTGGCGATCATCGACAACAGCCGCAGCCGCACCGGGTCACCCAGGGCCTTGAAGACCCGGGCGAGCTCGACCGACTCTCCGTCCTCCAACGGGGACTGCAACAACCTGGGACAGCAGTCGGCGCCGCCCCGGCCGGGGGCGCCCTCCTCTTGATTCGACATGCGTCTATGTTGACAAACTTCGATACAGAAGGCAAGACTGGGCGCGCCCTGCATAGACAAGTATCGATACAAACCGAGAGGACACCATGTCCCGCATCCAGCTGGCCCTCAACGTCGCCGACCTCGACGCGTCGGTGACCTTCTACTCGACCCTCTTCGGCGTCGAACCCGCCAAGCGCCGCCCCGGCTACGCCAACTTCGCCGTGGCCGAGCCCCCGCTCAAGCTGGTCCTCATCGAGGGAGAGCCCGGCCAGGAGACCCGCCTGGACCACCTGGGTGTCGAGGTGGAGGAGTCCGCGCAGGTCGACGCGGCCACCGGCCGCTTCCGGGCCTCGGGCCTGGCGACCTTCGAGGAGAACGACACCTCGTGCTGCTACGCCGTCCAGGACAAGGTGTGGGTCCACGGGCCCGGACGGGAACCGTGGGAGGTGTACGTGGTCAAGGGCGACAGCGACCAGAGGGGCGCCGCGCCCGCCACCGTCACGGGCGAGGCCTCCGCCTGCTGCGCCGCCGAACGGGAGTAGCGCCCCCGGCCCCCGCCTGGCCTGGGGGTCCCTCGTGGTACCCCCTCCAGGCGGGACTCCCTCCCTGACGTGAATCGTGGTGCTCTAGTGGGCAGAACAGAGAGTCAACGATGGGAGTGGCCATGCGAGCCGTAGTGATGCACGGACCCGGCGACATCCGGGTCGAGGAAGTCCGGGAACCGGCGATCATCGAGCCGACCGACGCCGTCATCCGGGTCACCGCCGCATGCGTCTGCGGATCGGACCTGTGGCCCTATCGAGGCGTCGAACAGCAGGACGGGCCCACCCGCATGGGCCACGAGTACATCGGCGTGGTGGAGCAGGTCGGGCCAGCGGTGCGGGACATCCGGGTGGGCGACTTCGTCGTCGGTTCGTTCGTGGCCTCCGACAACACCTGCGAGATCTGCCAGGCGGGCTTCCAATCGCGCTGCGTCCACCAGGTGATGATGGGCTCCATCGGCACCCAGGCGGACTACGCCCGCGTTCCGCTGGCCGACGGCACCCTGGTCAGGGTGCCGGGGGAACCCACTCCGGAACAGACCCGCGGCCTGCTGGCCGCCTCCGACGTACTGGGCACCGGCTGGTTCGGCGCGGTCGCGGCCGAGGCGGGACCGGGCCGCAGCGTCGCGGTGGTGGGTGACGGCGCCGTCGGCCTGTCGGCGGTCCTGGCCGCGAGCCGCCTCGGGGCGGAGCGGATCATCGCGGTGTCGCGCCACGCCGACCGCCGGGCGCTGGCCCGGCGGTTCGGCGCCACCGACATCGTGGAGGAGCGGGGCCGGGCGGGGGCCGAGAGGGTGCGGGAGCTCACCGGCGGCCTGGGGGCCCACTCGACGGTCGAGGCGGTCGGCACCCAGGAGTCCATGGAGCAGGCCATCCACTCCACGCGGCCGGGCGGGCACGTCGGCTACGTCGGAGTGGCCCACGGGGTCGAACTCGACGGCATGGACCTGTTCTTCTCCACCGTGAGCCTGCTCGGCGGCCCCGCCCCGGTGCGGCGGTTCCTGCCCGACCTGGTCGAGCTGATCATGACGGACCAGATCGACCCCGGGGCGGTCTTCGACCTCACCCTCCCGATCGAGGAGGCGGCGGAGGCGTACCGGGCCATGGACGAGCGCCGGGCCACCAAGGTGATGCTCACCCTCTGAGAGCAAGCGGGGCCTATTGACTATCGATAGCTATCTATCGATAATCGATCCATGCACCGCTACCTCACCCTCATCCTGCGCGCCGCGATCCTCGTGGCCGTCCTGGTCGGCCTCTTCGGGCAGATCGTCGTCATCCCCGGGGCCATCGCTGACGAGGCCGCCTACTTCCCGCCGTACGAGAGGATCGTCGTTCCGTACACGGTCCTGGGCATCCTCGGCGTCGCCTGCGTCCAGGTCGCGCTGGTCGCCACATGGAAGCTGCTCGGCATGCTGCGCCGCGACGCGCTCTTCGACCCCGGCGCCTTCCTGTGGGTGGACGTCATCATCGGCGCCAGCCTCGTGGCGACGCTGCTCTCCGCCGGGGTCGCGGCGCACCTGGTCGTGACCGACATGCCGTTCGCCAACGGCGCCATGGAGGCGGTCGCCGCTCTCGGCGCCGCCTCCCTGGCCACCGCCGTGGGCGCCGCGTTCGCCATGCTGGTCGTCCTGATGCGCGGCCTCCTGCGCAAGGCGACCCACCTCCAGACCGAGATGGCCGGGGTGGTCTGATGGCGATCATCGTCGACCTCGACGTCCAGCTCGCCCGGAGCGGCATGTCGGTCGGGGAGTTCGCGGAGGCCGTCGGGATCACCCCCGCCAACGTGGCCGTTCTGAAGAACGGCCGCGCCAAGGCGGTGCGGTTCACCACCCTGGACGCGATCTGCCGCGTACTGGACTGCCAGCCCGGCGACGTCCTGCGCCGGGTCCCCGACGAGGACTGATCACTCGCGCACGGCGGCCACGGCCTCGATCTCCACGAGCTGGTCGTCGTAGCCCAGGACGGTGACGCCCATGAGCGTGCTGGGCACGTCGTGCTCCCCGAAGGCGTCCCGGACCACCTCCCAGGCGGCGACCAGGTCGTCCTGGGAGGTGGAGGCGACGAGCACCCGGGTGTTGACCACGTCCGTGAGCTCGGCACCCGCCTCGGCCAGGGCGGTCCGCAGGTTGGCCACGCACACGGCCGCCTGCCCCGCGTAGTCGCCCACCGCGGCGGTGGAGCCGTCCTCGTTGAGCGGGCACGATCCGGCGGGGAAGATCAGGCGCACCCCCGACGGCACGGTCGCCGCGTAGGCGTACTCGGCGGCGTCGGAGAGGGCGGCGGAACGGATGAGGGTGACAGCACTGTTCAAGAAGGGTCTCCAATGGGAAGCGTCGAACCCCCGGAACCCTAGCGTCGGAGAGGGACGCCGACCATCGATTTTCATGTTCACCGCCCGAACCCGCGCATCCCGACTCCTTGGAACGAAGCAAGGGTGCAACCGATAGTGACGACATCGACGCGTTCGGGAGTTCCGGGATGACCACGATCACCCTCGACCACGCCACCAAGGGCCACGAGCTGTCGCACGCGCGCTCCCGGGCCACGCCGCGCGCAACGACGTCACCGCCCAGGTCCCGCCCGAGCCGCCCCACCGCCATATCTCCGAGGTCCGGCACATCGACGCCGACGGACGGGTGCACGAGACGCCGTTGTCCGTCCTGGGCGGCCTGACGGACTCGGTGAAGGGGCACACGGCCGACCTCTTCTCCCCCGGGGCCGACGCCCTGCGCGACCACGCCATGAACGCCTACGTCACCCACCTCGACGCCGCCGCCCGCTGAGGACACGCGTCCGGACTGACCCCAGAGCAGCTGGACACCCTCCACCAGAGCCACCCTCGGGTGTGCGCGCCCGTCAGGTGCCGTCGGGAGTCGGCGGCGTCTCGATGAGGGCCCGCAACGCCGGTTCGAGCACACGCTCGATCTCGGCCTGGTCGACACCGGCGATAGCTGGCACCTTCAGCAGGTACCGGGAGATGGCGACCCCGAGGGTGCAGGCGTTCAGCACGGCCGCGCGCAGTTCGGCGTCGTCGCCGCCCATCAGGTCCGCGACCGCGGCCTGGGCCGGCGCCACGACCTCGTCACGCAGGATCCGCCCCGCCAGGGGGTGTGTCAGAGAGCTGCGCAACAGGGCCTCCGAGCCCGCCCGGCGGTCGGGGTCCTCGAAGCCCGCGAACAGGTGCGACGCCGCCGCCTTCGCCAGGTCGTCGGGCGTCTCCGCGGCGCCCGGCGGATCGAAGCCCACCTTGGCGGCGGCTCCGAAGAGCTGCTCCTTGTTGCCGTAGAGCTGCATCACCAGTGCGGGATCGACGCCCGCGTCAGTGGCGATGCTCCGGATCGTCGTGCGCTCGAATCCGTGTTCGGCGAACTGCCTCCGCGCGGCCGCGAGGACCGCCGCTTCGGTGCGCTTCCGCCGTTCCGCGCGCGACAACCGCGCCGAGTCTGCCTCCGCCATGGGTTTCACTCTACACGCATTGACCGAAATGAACTTTCGCTCTACGTTCGTTGAGTGAACGAGAGGAAGACCATGATGAGTGACACAAGCCCGGCACCACGCCGGGAGAAGCGGCGCGGGTCGGAGCGGCGGCGGTGGTGGGCCCTGACGGTGCTGGCCGTCAGTCAGCTGCTGATCGTGGTCGACGCGACGATCGTGAACGTCGCGCTGGCGGCTATCCGCGACGACCTGGGGTTCGCGGCACACGACCTCCAGTGGGTGATCACCGCCTACACACTGGCATTCGGCGGACTCCTGGTGCTCGGTGGCCGCCTGGCCGACCGTTTCGGACGCCGACGGATGTTCGTCGTCGGTTCGCTGGTCTTCGCCCTCGCGTCGCTCCTGGGCGGATGGGCGGAGACGTCGGTGGTGCTGGTGGCGGCCCGCGCCGCGCAGGGTGTCGGCGCCGCAGTGATGGCTCCGGCGGCACTGGCCCTGCTGATGGCGGTCTTTCCCGTCGGTCGCGAACGAACGATGGCGCTGGGCGTGTGGGCGGGCGTGACCGCGGGGGGCACGGCGCTCGGCCTGATCCTCGGCGGCGTGCTGACACAGGCCCTCTCCTGGCCCTGGGTGTTCTGGATCAACGTCCCGGTCGCGGCCGCCGCGGTCGCGCTGGCCGTCGCCGTGCTGCCCGCCGGACGGGGCGAGCGCGGCGAGGGGATGGACGTGGCGGGCGCCGTCACCGTGACGGGCGGCCTGATCGCCCTGGTCTACGGCCTGGTCCGCTCCGCCGAGGCCGGATGGACGTCACCTGGCACACTCGGGGCGCTCGGGGCGGCGCTGGTCCTCCTCGTGGCCTTCGGCGTGCTCCAGGCGCGCGGCGCCCACCCGCTCGTGCCCCCGCGCCTGATGCGGATCCGCGGCGTCTGGGGAGCCGACGTGATCGGGCTGATCTTCGGGGTCGCCATCTACGCGCTGTTCTTCTTCCTCAGCCTCTTCCTCGCCACCGCCCTCGAGTACGGCCCCGTCAGTGTCGGCCTGGCGTTTCTGCCGATGACCGTCGCGATCGCGATCGCGGCACGGTTGGCGGGAGGACCACTGGCCGCCGTCCGACCCGACCGGCTCGCCGTCACGGGCTCGCTGCTCGTGGCCGCCGGGCTCGCGGTGCTCACCCGGGTCGGGCCCGACGCGGGCTACGCGGACACCGTCCTCCCCGGCGTCGTGCTGGCTGGGTTCGGGCTGGGCCTGGCGTTCGTACCGCTGACCACGGCGGCGGTCTCCTCCGCCGACCCCTCGGACAGCGGGGTCGCGTCGGCCCTGTTCAACGCCGGTCAGCAGCTCGGTGGGGCCATCGGTCTCGCGGTCCTCACCACGGCCAGCGCCACCAGGACGGCTCGGCTCGTGTCCGAGGGAGAGTCGGCGACGGCCGCGGCCACCGCCGGGTGGAGCCTCGGGTTCGCCATCGGCGCCGCGACCGCCCTCACCGGGGCCGTCATCGCCGCGATCACGCTCCGTCCCCCGAAGGTGTGAACGCCCACCACGACCCCCGCCTGGGAACGCCCCCCGGACATGACGAAGCCCTGGTGAGAACTTCCTGTCTCACCAGGGCTTTCCTTTGTCGGGACGGCGGGATTTGAACCCACGACCCCTTGACCCCCAGTCAAGTGCGCTACCAAACTGCGCTACGTCCCGGCCGCTGGGCGGCGCCGTCTCCGGCGTCGCCAACGGGGAAGACTCTATCGCATCTCCCGGGGGGTTCGCACCACGATGCGTGCCCCCTCGGGGCTCCGGCGGGCGGTCGGCCCAGGCGACCGCGCCGGTTCGACGAGGAGCGCTTCGCCCCGGCCGCGACGCCGCCGTCGACGCCCAGGGCGCGGGCGGACACTGCGCAAGAACGGTCAAGCGGAGACGAGGGCCCCCGGAACATACTGGTCACATGACCGAACCCACCACCGGACGGGACCGCCTGCGGGAACTGCTCGACGCGGTCCTGGACGAGGACAACACCCGGCTGAGCGAGATGGCCGGGCAGGCGCACGCCTCACCGTTCCACTTCAGCCGCCAGCTGACCCGGGACACCGGTGAGTCACCGGTGGCGCTGCGCCGGAGGGTCCTGATGGAACGGGCCGCCTGGCGGATCGGTCAGGGCTGCAGCGTCACCGACGCCGCCTTCGAGGCCGGGTACTCCTCCGTGGAGGGGTTCACCCGCGCCTTCGCACGGGCGTTCGGCCATCCTCCGAGCGCCACCACGGCGGGCAGCGGCCGCTGGCTGCCCGCACCGAACGGCGTCCACTTCCACCCACCGCTCCACCTGTGGGTGGAGGAGAACCCGAGGAACCGCCCCAGCATGGACGTGACAGCGCTCCAGACCCACCACGACGTGGACGACACCGACCGGCTGATCCGGCTCGCCGCCGATCTGCCCGAGGAGGAGTACCGCCGGGTCCGGGACACCCGGACCGTCCTGTCCTGGGACGGACCCGAGGGTTCCATCGCCGCGACCCTGGGCCACCTGGTGGGCACCAAGGAGTCGTGGCTCGCCTCCATCGCGGGCGCGGACACACCCGGACACGGCGCCGACGACCCGGAGTCACTTCGGGTCAGGCACACGGAGGCGGGGGCGCGGTGGATCGCCGCGGTCACGGACATCGGTCGGCGGGACGCCTGGGGCGACCGGCTGATCGACGCCCTGTGCGACCCGCCGGAGAGCTTCCTCCTCGGCGGGGTGGTGGCGCACGTGCTCACCTACTCCGCGTACCGCAGGCTGAACGTCCGGCACATGCTGCGCGAGGCGGGGGTGGAGGTCGACCAGGGCGACCCCCTGGAGTGGTTGCCGGAACGCTACGAATCAAGGAATCGGGGAGACACAGCATGAGGACCGTGTACGAGACCGCCACGAGTCTGGACGGGTTCATCGCCGACCAGGACAACTCTCTGGACTGGCTGTTCGCCGTGGAGGGCGCACAGGAGGGAGAGGCGATCGACGAGACCGCCGAGTTCATCAGGAACGCCGGGGCGATCGTCATGGGGGCGACCACCTACGAGTGGATCCAGGAGTACGAGGGGCACAAGCCCTGGCCGTACGAGGCGCCCACCTGGGTGCTCACCCACCGGGAGCTCCCCCGGATCGAGGGCGACCTGCGTTTCACCAGCGCAGACACCGACCAGGAGCTGCGGGACCTGCACGCCGAGATGGTGCGGGTCGCGGACGGCCGTGACGTGTGGGTGGTCGGCGGTGGACGGATCGCCGCGAACCTCGCCCGGCTGGGCCTGTTGGACGAGGTGTCGGTGTCCGTGGCCCCGGTGAGCCTGGGCGGCGGCGCGCCCCTGCTGGACGGACGGGTCCAGCTGCGCCCGCTGGAGGTCAAGCTGGTGGGGGCCTTCGCCTGTCTGCGCTACGCGGTGGTCAAGGACTGACCCGAGGGGGCCACGGGGGGTTCCCCGTGGCCCTCAGGCCTCCAGGTCGCGCAGGTGCTCGGCCGCCCGCGCGACCTGGTCCTCGTTGAAGACCGCCACCCCGTTCTCACGGAGCAGGTACGCGGTCACGCCCTCACCGGACACCCTGCGCCCCTCGAAGGCCCCGTCGTACACCTCGCGCGTCCCACACGAGGGGCTGGACTCCTTGAGCAGTGCCACCGCCACTCCGTGCGCACGCGCGAAGGACAGGGCCGCCCGCGCACCCGCGACGAAGTACTCGGTCACGTCCGCGCCCTCCGGGGTGCGGATACGGGCCCGGCCGGCGAGCACGTCGGCGGCGTCCGCGCCGGGCTCGATCTCGGCGGGCGGCCTGGGGACCGGGAGTCCCCCGGCGACCTCCGGGCAGTGCACGACCAGGCGCCCCTCCTCCCGCCAGCGGGTGACCGTGTCGTCCCCCACCGGTTTGGCCCTACCGTCGTAACGGACCCTGCGCCCCATCAGACAGGCGCTGACCAGCACTTTGCGCATGGTGCCACGCTACCGTCGGCCGACAGGTACGCCTCCCACGCTTTCACCACCCCAAGTGTTTATCTATGTACTTCAGGTGATTTCACCGAGGGGGAGACGTGAGCGAACAACCGGCCCAGCCGACCCTGAAGACGGAGCGCGGGACCACCCGCAAGGCCGTCGTCGCGGCCGCGATCGGCAACGCGACCGAGTGGTACGACTTCGGTGTCTACAGCTACCTCGCCGTGACGATCGGCCTGGTCTTCTACCCGTCGCAGTCCGGCGGGGTACAGCTCATCGCCACCTTCACCACCTTCGCGGCGGCCTTCCTCGTCCGTCCGCTCGGCGGCGTGTTCTTCGGCCCGCTCGGCGACCGGATCGGCCGCAAGCGCGTCCTGGCCGCCACCATGCTGCTCATGGCGGTCAGCACCTTCTCGATCGGCCTCATCCCGTCCGCCGCGACCATCGGCATCGCCGCGCCGATCCTGCTCCTGCTCGCCCGTATGCTCCAGGGCTTCTCCACGGGCGGTGAGTACGGCGGCGCCACGACGTTCATCGCGGAGTACGCCCCCGACAAGCGACGGGGGTTCCTCTCGTCGTGGCTGGAGTTCGGCACCGTCAGCGGCTACGTGGGCGGCGCGGCCATCGTCACCGTGATGACCCTGCTGCTGGGCCCCGACACCATGCAGGCCTGGGGATGGCGCATCCCGTTCCTGCTCGCGCTGCCGCTGGGCGCCATCGGTCTCTACCTGCGGGTGAAGCTGGAGGAGACCCCGGTCTACAACGAGAACACCGACGGTTTCGCCAAGGACGAGGAGGGCGAGCGCCGCAAGGGCCAGCTCAAGGAGACGATCGTGGGCCAGTGGCACGCCATCGTGCTCTGCATCGGCCTGGTCATGGTGTTCAACGTCAACAACTACATGGTCACCGCGTACATGCCCACGTACCTGGAGGCGGTGCTGGGGTACGGTTCGACCCTGGCCCTGGTGGTGACCCTGGGCGCCATGGTGTTCATGCTGGCCAGCGTGACCCTGTTCGGATTCATGAGCGACCGGGTGGGCCGCAAGCCGGTCCTGATGTCCGGGTGCGTCTTCGGGCTCGTGCTGTCCCTGCCCGCCTTCTGGCTCCTGCAACAGGGCAACGCGTGGACGGCGGCCCTGGGTGTGCTGGTCCTGGCCGTCACCCTGGTGCACTTCTCCGGCGCGGGCCCCGCATCGCTCCCGGCTTTCTTTCCGACCAAGGTCCGCTACGGCGCCCTGGCCATCAGCTTCAACGTCTCGGTGGCGCTGTTCGGCGGTACCACCCCGCTGATCTCCGAGTCGCTGGTGCAGGCCACGGGGAACCCGTACTCCCCCGCCTGGCTGGTGATGGGGGCCAGCGTCATCGGTCTGGTCGTGGTGTGGCGGATGAAGGAGAGCGCGGGGAAGCCGCTGCCCGGCGCCCCGGCCATCCCGGTGCCCGAACCCGGCCCGGGTTCCTCCGGGCACCTGCCCTACCCGAGGCGGAGCGGCGAGTCCGGTTCGGGCATCCGGGGCAGCAACGTCCGCCGTCTGCCGACGGACACCTGAGCGGACTGTCCGCGCACACGACGGAGGGGGCGTTCCGTACGGAACGCCCCCTCCGTCGTGTGTCTAGGAGTCTGAACCGGAACCGGCCGCGGCGTCCCCGTCGTCGTCCACCTGGTCCTGGATCGCGGACATCAGGAGGGAGGAGGCCTCCAGGTTGCCCATGAGCCGGTCGACCGTCATGAGGGCCAGACCCTGCTGGGGGTCGCCCAGGACGAGGAGCTTGTCCCCGGGGGAGATCCCGAGGTCGCGGCGGGCCTTAGCGGGCAGCGAGATCTGGCCGCGTTCGCTGACCGTCACCGCACCGTAGAAACCCCGGCCGCCGGGCCCGTAGGGCGCGCCGTCCGCCTTTTCGGCCACCTGGCCACCACCTTCTGCGCACGTTTCACACAGCGTATCAAGCGGATCATGCACGCCCCGACGATGACACCTTGACATGTTCTGCATGATTTACATGTACTAACATGTATGTCATACCCGACTGAGGAGGAGCCGTGACCCCAACCGCGTCGCGAGCGCTCGCCCCCGACCTGGCCAGGGGCACCATGCTGCTGGCCATCGCCTTCGCCCACGCCCCGCTGTTCGTCCTCGCCGTCGACCACGGACCGGCGCTGGCCAACGGACTCTCGCTCGCCTTCCACGACCTGTTCGTCAACAACACCGCCCGCCCCATGTTCGCCTTCCTCTTCGGCTACGCCCTCGTGCAGACGCTGAACCAGAGGACCGGGCGCGGTGACGAGCCCGCCGACGTCCGCGCCATGCTGCGCCGCCGGGGCCTGTGGCTGATGGTCTTCGGCCTGGTCCACCTGCTGCTGGTGCCCATCGACATCCTGGCCGCCTACGGCCTCGCGTCACTGCTGCTCGTGGGCCTGCTCAGGGCGCGTGACCGCACCCTGCTGCGGCTCGGCGCCCTCAGCCTGCTCCCCGGCACACTGCTTTCCGCAGTACCGATGCTCCTCGCCCTGGGGCGAGGGGTGACCACCTTCGATGTGGGGACGCTGGCCACTCCCGTCGGAGCCGACCTCGCCGCCCAATACGTCCAGCGGCTGCCCGCCGCGCCGTTCGGGCTCGTGGTCGGAACGGTCCTGGTGGTCCCCGGTGTGATCGCGGGGATGTGGGCGGCCCGACGCGGGCTGCTGGACGACCCCGGGAGCCACCGCGCGTTCCTGGTCCGGGCCGTGGTGGTGACCACGGCGGTCTCCGCCCTGGGGGCCCTGCCGTCGATCCTCGCCCAGACCGGGCTGTGGACACCCGCCTCGACGGCCTCGGTGTGGGGTACCGCGCTCCTCCAGCCGCTCACCGGCTACTTCGGTGGCTTCGGCCTGGTCGGGGCCATCGCGCTGGTGTCCCTCCGGGCCGCCCGCTCCCAGGGACCGGTCACCACCGCCGTGGCCGCCCTGGGACAGCGCTCGATGACCTTCTACCTGGTCCAGAGCGTGGTGTTCGTGGCGGTCTTCTCACCGGTCGCCCTCGGCCTCCAGGACCGCACGGGGCTCGCCGCGTCCCTGGGCGTGGCCGCCCTGACCTGGCTGGTGTCGTTGGTCGCCGCCGACCTCATGCGCCGCCGGGGCCATCGGGGCCCGGCGGAGCGGCTGCTCCGCCGCCTGGTCGGCCCGGTCCGCCCCGGGGCCGTCTCCGAGCCGGACCGGCGGGACCCGTCCCCCGCCCCATAGGCACGCACGATGAGGGGGCGTTCCGTACGGAACGCCCCCTCATCGTGTTTTCTCGAACCCTGCGGTGGCCAGGGCCGCCGTCAGCGGCGACCGCCGCCGCGCGGCTTGCGGTCCGGACGCACACTGCCCTTGGAGGCGCGGCCCGGGGTCCCGTTCTTCTTCTCCCGGATACGCATACTGATGTGCACCGGGGTCCCCTCGAAACCGAAGTCCTCGCGCAGACGGCGCTCGATGAACCGGCGGTAGTTCTCCTCGAGGAAACCGGTCGTGAACAGGATGAAGTGCGGCGGACGCGCACCGGCCTGCGTCGCGAACAGGATCTTGGGCTGCTTGCCGCCGCGCACCGGCGGCGGGGTGGCCGCCACCAGCTCCTTGAGCCAGTTGTTGAGCTGACCCGTGGAGATGCGCTGGTTCCACCCGGCCAGGCTGGTCTCGATCGCCGGAACCAGACGCTCCATGTGGCGGCCGGTCATCGCGGAGATGTTCACCCGAGGGGCCCAGGAGACCCGCGCCAGCTGGCGGTCGATCTCCTTCTCCAGGTACGTGCGGCGCTCCTCGTCGAGGATGTCCCACTTGTTGAACGCCAGGACCAGACCGCGACCGGCCTCCACGACCTGTTCCACGACCCGGATGTCCTGCTCGGCCAGCGGCTCGCTGACGTCCATCAGCACCACGGCCACCTCGGCCCGCTCCAGAGCGGTGCCGGTGCGCATCGTCGCGTAGTAGTCGGCGCCCTGGAGCGCACGGAACCGGCGGCGGATGCCGGCGGTGTCGATGAACTTCCAGGTCTGGCCGCCCAGCTCGATCAGCTCGTCGACGGCGTCACGGGTGGTACCCGCGACCGAGTCCACGACCACGCGGTCCTCACCGGCGAGCCGGTTGAGCAGGCTGGACTTGCCCACGTTCGGGCGGCCCAGCAGGGCGATGCGGGACGGACCGTCCTCGTCGTCCTCGGCGTCGCCCACGGGGGTCTCGGGGAAGGCCTCCACGATGGCGTCCAGCATGTCGCCGGTACCGCGACCGTGCAGGGCGCTGATCGGGAACGGCTGGCCCACACCCAGGTTCCACAGGTCGAGCGCGTCGGCCTCCTGCTGCCCGCCGTCCACCTTGTTGGCGGCCAGCACCACGGGCTTCTTGGTGGCGCGCAGGACCCGCGTCACGGCGGCGTCGGCGTCGGTGATGCCCACGGTCGCGTCGACCACGAACAGGATGACGTCGGCGGTCTGCGCGGCGTACTCGGCCTGCCGGGCGACCATCGCGGCCAGCCCGCTGACGCTGGTCTCCCAGCCGCCGGTGTCCACCAGCGTGAAGCGGTGGTTCTGCCACTCGGCGTCGTAGGCCACCCGGTCACGGGTCACGCCCGGGACGTCCTCCACGACCGCCTCACGGCGGCCGATGATCCGGTTGACCAGGCTGGACTTGCCGACGTTGGGTCGGCCGACCACGGCGACGACGGGCAGCGCCGCCTCCTCGCCCTCGGGCCCCTCGCCCACGTCGGACACGTCGAACTCACTCATGTACTCGTACTCCCGGTTCCAGGTCCTCACGCGCCCAGGATGCGTGCCGCGAGGATGTCGAAGGATTCGACGCGATCGCCACGTGAATCACCCACGGGCGCCGCTGCGGGCGCCCGTGTCCTGCCACGGGGGGCAACCCCCGTGGATGTTCGTGTGTTCCCCCTGACGGGGGTGGTGTGGCCGGTCTCTCCCCGGCCTCCCGCCGTCTCCGGCGGGTCCGCGCTAGCTGTCGCGGGCCTCGTCGGCCAGCTTGACGACCAGGGCGACGACCTCGTCGAGGCTGAGGCCGGTGGTGTCGAGCTCGGTGGCGTCGGCGGTCTGCGTCAGCGGCGAGTGGGCCCGGCTGGAGTCGAGCTTGTCCCGGCGGGCCAGGTCGGCCTGGGTCGCCGCGACGTCGACGGTCCGGACCTCCTTGCTGCGCCGCTGCGCGCGCGCCTCGGCGCTGGCGGTCAGGAACAGCTTGACGGGAGCGTCGGGGGCGACGACCGTCGTGATGTCACGGCCCTCCACCACGATACCGGCGCTCTCCACGCGGGCGGTCTCGATGACCTCGCGCTGGGTCCGCACCAGCAGCTCACGGGCCTCGGGCACGGCCGAGACGGCGCTGACGCTGGTGGTGACCTCCTTGCCGCGGATCTCGGCGGCCACGTCACGACCGTCCACCGTCACGGAGGGGGCGGACGGGTCGGTGCCCATCGAGATGACCGGGCGCTCGACGTTGGCGGCCACCGCGGCGGCGTCCTCGACGTCCACGCCGTTGTCCAGCATCCACCAGGTCAGGGCCCGGTACATGGCTCCGGTGTCGAGGTAGCGCAGCTCCCGCGCCTTGGCGACACCCCTGGCCGTGCTCGACTTGCCCGACCCGGAGGGACCGTCGATGGCGATGACGATGCCCTTGCCCTGCGCACTCACTGCTGCTGACTCCCGAGATCACTGTGCCTGCGTCGGCGTCTGCTGTCGCCGACGCCTCAGCCTACCTTCGCGCCGACACGCCCGGCACCATGTGCCCGGGGGCGGGGTCACAGGCCGGGGTGCACCGACCAGCCGTCGGCCGACAGCTCGCCGGCCAACGTGTCCACGGCCTCCGGGAGCACGTACAGCTCGGCCACGCCCAGCGGCAGGCCGGGGCTGTGCTCGATCCGCACGTCCTCGATGTTCACACCGACGGTGGCGGCGGCCGCGAACAGGCGGCCCAGGGCACCGGGTGCGTCCGGGATGACCACGGGGATCACGGTGTACTCGGGGCGGCGGACGGTCCCGTGCTTGCCGGGGATCCGGGCCTGCCCCGAACGCCCGCGCGCCAACAGGTCGCGAACGGGTTCCAGGCCGTCCCGGGGCGTGGCTCCGTGCCCGGTACCGCTCCAGGACCGCAGGGCGTCGGCGGCGGCGGTCAGGTCCCGGGCGACCCCGTGCAGCACCTCCGCGACCGGACCCGCGTTGTGGGTGAGGATCTCCTCCCACATCGCCGGGTCCCCTCCGGCGATCCGCGTGACGTCGCGCACCCCCTGGCCCGCCAGGGTCAGCGCGTCCCCGTCACCGGAGAGCAGCCGGGCGGCCACCGCGGCGGCGGCCACGTGCGGGGTGTGCGAGACCAGGGCCACCGCGCGGTCGTGCGCGCGGGCGTCCAGCACCAGCGGGTCCGCGCCGCACATGCGGGCCAGACCGGCCACCGCCTCGACGGAACCGTGGTCGGCCTCCGGGGTGGGGCAGAGCGCCCAGGACCGGCCGAGGAACAGGTCGGCGCGGGCGGCACCGGGACCGTGCTTCTCACGGCCGCCCATGGGGTGGCCGGGCACGAAGGTCGCCATGTCGCAGCCGAGCCGCTCGGCGCCCTCCAGCACACTCGTCTTCACACTGGCCGCGTCGGTGTACACCTGGGCCAGTTTGCGCTGCTGGACGTCGCGCAGCACCTCCGGGACCACGGCGGGCGGAGCGGCGATCACCGCGACGTCCGCAGGGGAACCGTCCCCGGCCTCCGTCAGCGGACGCCCGGCGCCGAGGTCACAGGCCAGGCGGAGGGAGGCGGGGTCGGGGTCGCTGAGCGTGACGTCCACGTCGCGGGCGCGCAGGGCCAGGGCGATCGACGTTCCGATCAGTCCGGTCCCGACCACCGTGACCCGACGCGGCTCCGTCCGGCCCGTCCCGGCCGCTTCCTCGCCCACAGCACTCCCCCGAGTCACCGTGCCCACGCCTGTCGCGGGCACGGTCCCAGGGTACGACCTCCTGACCTGGCCTCCCGCCGTGATCGCGGCGAGGGGCCCGGACGGGCGGGCGATGACGCCGCGGTCGGCTACTGGGCGATGTCCAGGCGCAGTGCCTGGGCGCCGCGCAGGTAGACGTGCTGGACCTCGGCGCGCGGGAGGTCGGTCTCCACATGGGCCATCAGCCGCACCACGCGCGGCAGGGCGCCGGGGACGTCGATCTCGGACGCGCACATCAGCGGGACGTCCGTGAAACCGACACCCCGCGCCGCCAGCGCGGGGAACTCGCTGGTCAGATCCGGGGTGGCCGTGAACAGCACGCTGATCACGTCGTCGGTGGTGAGCCCGTTGCGCCGCATCACCTCGGAGACCAGTTCGGTCGTGGCCTCCAGCACCTGCTCGCGTTCGTCCGCGTCGACCTGCACCGCACCGCGAATGGCCCGTACCGCCACGTTCGATCCCGCTTTCGTCCTCGTCGGTGGTGCCGTCGCCCGGGGAAGACAGGAGACGGCGGCCGCTCCCCGAGTGGGGCGCGACCGCCGTCAACTGTATCGACAGACCTCCGGGTCAGAGACCGGCGGCCTTGTAGAGTTCGCCGACCTCACGCGAGCTGAGCGCGCGCATGGTGCCCAGACGCAGGGTGTTGAGGTCGATCGGACCGACCTGGGTGCGGGCCAGGTCCGCGACCGGGTGGCCCACCGCCTCCATGAGGCGACGCACGATGTGCTTGCGCCCCTCGTGCAGACGGATCTCCACCATGGCCTGGGTGTCGTCGTTGTCGACCACGCGGAAGGAGTCGACCTGGACCGGTCCGTCCTCCAGCTCCACACCCTTCTGGATCTCGCGCACCACGCGGTGCGGCACCGGGCCCGGCACCTTCGCGATGTAGGTCTTGACGACCTTGTAACGCGGGTGCGTGAGGCGGTTGGCCAGGTCACCGTCGTTGGTCAGCAGGATGAGACCCTCGGTCTCGGTGTCCAGCCGACCCACGTGGAAGATGCGCTCGTCGGTCTGGCCGGCGTAGTCGGCCAGGGTCGGGCGACCCTCCGGGTCCCACATGGTGCTGACCACGCCGCGCGGCTTGTTCAGCGCGAAGTACAGCTTGTCCGGGGCGGTGACCACGCGCATGCCGTCGACACGGATCTCCGAGGCCTCGGGGTCGACCCGGGCGCCGAAGCGCTTGACGATCTGGCCGTCGACGCTGACCCGACCGGCCGCGATCATCTCCTCGCTGGCCCGACGACTGGCGACACCGGCCGCGGCCAGCGCCTTCTGGAGCCGGATGCCGTCGGGGACGTCCGTGTAGGTGTCACGGGAGTCACCCTCGTGGCGGTCCTCGTCGCGCGGGTTGAAGTCCGCGCGCAGGGCCTGGAGACGCTCGCGCGCCGCCTTGGAGAGCTGGCTCTCGCTCTTGACGTCGCGGACGGGCTCGTGGTCGCGGCGGGCCGGACGCTGGTCCGGGTCACGGCGTGCCCGGTCGTCACGGCCCTGGGGACGGCCGCCGCGGTTGTCGTCACGGCGCTGGTAGCCGCCGCGCTTGTCGTCACGGCCCTGGAGGCGGCGCCCCTGGGCGTCGCGGCGGGGACGCTCCTCGCGGAAGCCGCCGCGTTTGTCGTCACGGGCGCCCTGGTAGCCACCGCGCCGGTCGTCACGGTTGCGATCGTCGCGGTTGCGGTCGTCGCGACGGGGACGGTCGTCCCGGTCGAAACGGCCGCCACGGCTGTCGCCACGGTTCTGGAAACCGCCGCGCCGGTCGTCACGGTTGCGGTCGTCACGGCGGGGGCGGTCGTCCCGACCCTGCGGACGGCCGCCACGGCTGTCGTCACGACGGTCGAAGGAACGGCCCCCACGGTCGTCGCGACCCTGGTACCCACCACGTCGGTCGTCGCGCCCCTGGTAACCACCACGGTTGTCGTCGCGGCCGCGCTCGTCACGCCGGGGGCGGTCGTCCCGACCCTGCGGACGGCCACCACGGCTGTCATCACGACGGTCGAAGGAGCGACCACCACGGTCGTCGCGACCCTGGTACCCACCACGTCGGTCGTCGCGCCCCTGGTAACCACCACGGCTGTCGTCACGGCGGGGACGGTCGTCCCGACCCTGCGGACGGCCACCACGGTTGTCGTCACGACGGTCGAAGGAACGGCCCCCACGGTCGTCGCGACCCTGGTAGCCACCGCGGCTGTCGTCACGGCGGTCGTAGGAGCGACCCCCGCGGTCGTCGCGGTTCTGGTTGCCGCCGCGCCGGTCGTCGCGGTCGAAGCGACCGCCACGGTTGTCGTCGCGACGGTCGTAGGAGCGACCACCACGGTCGTCGCGACCCTGGTAGCCGCCACGGCTGTCGTCACGGCGGGGACGGTCGTCCCGGCCCTGGTAGCCGCCACGGTTGTCATCACGACGGGGACGGTCGTCCCGGTCGTAGCGTCCGCCGCCACGGCGGTCGTTCCCGCCTCGGTCGTCGCGGGGGCCTCGGCCGCCGCGGTTGTCATAGTCGCCGCGCTCACCGCGCGGGGCGTGTCCGTCCCGCTCACCACGGGAACGTTCTCTGTTAGGTGTGCTCACCGGTGTCGTCAAGACCTTCGATGTCGTCGGGGAGGAACGGCGCCAGATCAGGCAGCTCGTCCAGGCCACGCAGGCCCAGCCGTTCCAGGAAATAGGAAGTGGTCCGATACAGCAGCGCACCGGACTCGGAATCGTGTCCGGCCTCTTCGATCAGGCCCCTCAGTACGAGGGTACGCATAACCCCGTCGCAGTTGACCCCGCGTACGGCGGAGACCCTGCCACGTGAGACCGGCTGGCGGTAGGCGACGACGGCCATCGTCTCCAGTGCGGCCTGCGTGAGCCGCACCTCCTGCCCCTCCCTGAGGAAGTGCTCGACGATGTCGGCGCACTCGGGGCGCGTGTACACACGCCACCCCTCGGCCACCGCCCGTAGGTCGAAACCACGCCCCTGTTCGGTGTATTCCCGGGAGAGCTCCTCCAGGGTGCGGGTCACCAGCTCCAACGGTACGTCCATGGCACGGGCCAGGTCGTACTCGGACACCGGCTGGTCGACCACCATCAGCACCGCCTCCAGGTCGCGGCGCAGGCCCGGGGGTGCGGAGAGGTCCTCCGCCTCGGCGGTGTGCTCTGCGGTCATCACTGCTCCCCCGGTGTCGTCTCGGCGGTCGGTGCCGCGTCGTCGTAGTCGGACTCCAGCTCGACGTCCTCGTCGCCGCCGGTCCAGGTCACGGTCAGCTCCCCCAGCGGAACGGGCTGGTCGAAGCCCACGTTCGCGGCCCGGTAGAGCTCCAGCAGGGCCAGGAACCGGGCGACGACCTCGAAGGTACCGTCGCACTCGGCCGTCAGCTGGGCGAACGTCAGCTGGCCGTGCTCACGGAGTTCGGCCACCATCAGCTCACCCTGCTCCTTGACGGAGGTCTTGGTGAGGTGGATGTGGGTGACCGAGACGCTCGGCGGCTCCCTCGGCGTGAACACCAGCCCCGCCAGGGCCGCGAACTCCTCCGGGCCGAGCCTGAACAGCACGTCCGGGCGCATCCCCGCGAACCGTTCCTCCAGCGGCACCGCCCGCGCGTACCTGCGGCCCTGCGTGGCCAGGCGTTCGCGCATGAAGGAGGCGACCTCCTTGTAGGCACGGTACTGGAGCAGCCGGGCGAACAGCAGGTCGCGCGCCTCCAGCAGCGCCAGGTCCGCCTCGTCCTCCACGTCGCCGCGCGGCAGCAGACGTGCGGCCTTGAGGTCGAGCAGGGTGGCCGCGACCAGCAGGAAGTTGCTGGCCTGGTCCAGGTCCCAGTCGTCGCCGAACCTGCGGATGTGCGCGATGAACTCGTCGGTGACCTTCGACAGCGACACCTCGGTGATGTCCAGCTTGTGCTTGGAGATCAGCCCGAGGAGCAGGTCGAAGGGGCCCTCGAAGTTGTCCAGGTGCACCTGGAAGGCGTTCTCGTCGACCTCGTCGGCGCCCTCCGCCCCCGGCGGCGCGCCCTCCTGGTCAGTCACCATGACGGGTCCACGTCTTCTCGCTCATGACACAAGGGTGTCACCGGCTGGGACCAGCCGGTGACACCCTCAACCTCCCGGTCCCCGGATTCTCCGTCCGCTCCCCCGGCGGTCGGCCCCGGAGACGTCAGTCCTCGGTCAGCCGGCGTACCAGCATGCTGCTGGAACCGTGCTCCTCGAAGTCGGCGAGCAGCACGGCGACGGCCTCGCGCACGAGGCGGCCGCGGTCGGCCGACAACCCGTGCTCCGCGCGCAGCGAGAGCCGGGTCTGCTCCAGGGCCAGCAGCTCCGGCCCGGAGACGTAGACGGTGATCTTCTCGTCGTGGCGTTGGCGCCCGCTCGGCTTCGGAGCGCGGCGTACCTTGCTCCGCCCCCTGCCGTTCGACTTTCGCGCGGGCCGCTCCGACGAGGCCTCGGTGGTGCTCTGTCGATCCTGTTCCGGTACCTGGTACTGGCGTTCGGTCTCGACCGGTTCCTCTTCGGGACCGGAGGGGCGGAAGAACAGCTCGTCCGCCCCGGGTAGCGTCACACGTCGTGACCGCTGAGAGGCCACCTCGCCAGCACCTCCTTGGCCAGCGACCGGTAGGCGTTGGCCCCGGCCGAGGACGAGTCGAACCTGGTGATGGGCTCGCCCGCCACGGTGGCGTCCGGGAAGCGCACGGTGCGGTTGATGACCGTGCCGTACACCTTGTCGCCGAAGCCGTCCACGATCGTGGACAGCACCTCGCGGGCGTGCAGGGTGCGCGGGTCGTACATGGTGCCGAGGAAGCCGTCGATGACGAGGTCCTCGTTCAGGCGCTCCTGCACCTTCTGGATGGTGTCCATCAGCAGGGCCACACCGCGCAGCGCGAAGAACTCGCACTCCAGCGGCACGATGACCCCGTCCGCCGCGGTCAGCGCGTTGACGGTCAGCAGGCCCAGCGACGGCTGGCAGTCGATGAGGATGACGTCGTAGTCGTTGATGACCGGGCGCAGCGCGCGTCCCAGCATCTGCTCACGGGCCACCTCCCCGACCAGCTGCACCTCGGCTGCCGACAGGTCGATGTTGCTCGGAATGAGGTCCAGACCGTCGATGTCCGTCTTGAGCAGGACGTCCTCGACCGTCACGTCACGCTGCATGAGCAGGTTGTAGACGGTCAGGTCCAGCTCGCGCGGGTCCAGTCGGCCCAGGCCGACCGACAGCGCGCCCTGCGGGTCGAAGTCGACCAGCAGTACCCGCCTGCCGAACTCCGCGATGGCGGCACCGAGGTTGATGGTGGTGGTGGTCTTACCGACCCCACCCTTCTGGTTACAGAGTGCTACAATCCGTGCCGGACCGTGTTCGTCGAGCGGTGCTGGCTCCGGATATGTACGCACGGGTCTCTTGGTGTGCAGATCCGCCCCCGTGTTGCGTGTCGTCCCCCACGGGTTGCTCACCGGATCGGCGAAGCCCTCCTCGCCGACGGGTGCGGTGTTCGCCGCCTCGCCGTTCTCCGACCAGTTCACAACCCTTGACCTCCCCTACGGACCGGCCACGGCCCGATGGGACTCTTGACGTCTCCCACGACTGGCCGCCGTCGGAAACTCAATATGTCGACAGCAACGTACCTCTGTGCGGCGACTCTAGAACGACGACACGGCGCACTTCAACATGATCCGACCAGGATTCCCCACCCTCTGCAACCGGGAGGAACCGCACGCTCGTACCCATTTCTCTCGTAGGAGAAGGGTACACACGACACACGTCGGACTCGTCCCGAACGCCTGCGGCCTCGCCCGCGAGCGGCGCCCGCGCCTCACCCCCGGCCCCCCGGTTCCGGCCCGCGCCGCGCCCTCGGGTGGCTGGAGGCGTACACCTCACGCAGCCGCTCCACGGTCACCAGGGTGTACACCTGCGTGGTGGTGACCGAACTGTGCCCCAGCAGCTCCTGCACCACACGGATGTCCGCGCCGCCGTCGATCAGGTGGGTCGCGAAGGAGTGCCTCAGGGTGTGCGGCGACACACCCTCGACCCCGGCCCGCTCCGCCACCGCCGACAGCAGCACCCAGCCGCCCTGCCGGGTCAGCCGACCACCCCGCGTGTTCAGGAACAGCGCCGGGCCGCCCCGACCGGAAGCGGCCAGAACCGGCCGCACCAGCGTCAGGTAACCGGCCAGGGCACGGCGCGCGTACGAACCCAGCGGCACCAGGCGTTCCTTCCCGCCCTTGCCCCGGAACCGCACGAGGCCGACCGACCCGTTCGCGTCCACCGCCTCCGCGACGTCGTCCACGTCCAGACCCACCGCCTCCGACACCCGCGCCCCCGTGCCGTACAGGACCTCCAACAGGGCGCGGTCACGCTGGGCCAGGAGGTCGGCCCGCGCGTCGGAGGCCGGAGCCGCCACCGGACCGGCCGCGTCCAGCAACCGTTCCACCTGGTCCAGGGGCACGGCCTTGGGCAGGCGCATGGGCGGCGACGGCGGCGCGACCTCGACGGCCGGGTCGGTGCCCGCCCACCCCTCACGCACCGCGAACCGGTGCAGCCCCCGCACGGCGGCCAGCGTCCGCCCGGCGGAGGAGGCGCTCAACGGGGCGTGGGCGTCGTCGCCGTCGCGCAGGGCCGCCAGGAACGCGCCGACGTGCCCGGGGGTCGCCCCGGCGAGGTCGGTGACACCCTGTCCGTCCAGGTACTCGACGTAGCGCCACAGGTCACGGCGGTAGGCCAGCAGGGTGTTGTCGGCCAGGGCCCGCTCGGCGCTCAGGTGGTCCAGGAAGGCGGCGCGGACCCGGCCCAGGGGGCCCTCGTCGAGCTCGGACCGGCCCGGTCCCTCCTCCACTGCGTCCGTTCCCACCCGCGGCTCAGTCGTCCGAGGCCGCGGGCAGGGAGGCGAACCCGTCCTGGGACGCGGTGTGGGCGGCGAGGATCCCGATGACCGTCGCCCCGTTGTGCAGTCGGCCCTCCATCACGCCGCGCACCGCCTCCGGCAGCGGCAGCCACGCGCTGGCCAGGTCGGTCTCCTCGTGTTCGCGCACGAAGTCGATCTCCTCCTCCGGCACCTCGGTGAGGTCGCGGGCGAGGAAGACGTGGATGCGCTCGTTGGAGAAACCCGTGCTGGGGTAGAAGTCGGGGAGTCTGTGCCAGGTGGCGGCGCGCAGCGAGGCCTCCTCCACCAGCTCACGGCGGGCGGTGGCCAGCGGCCCCTCACCGTCACCGTCGATCAGACCGGCGGGCAGTTCCCAGAGCGTGTGCAGGGTGGGGTGCCGGTACTGGCGTTGCAGGAGCACCCGCCCCCGGTCGTCGAGGGCGACGATCGCGGAGGCGCCCGGGTGGTCCATGTAGTCGCGGGCCGCCACCGTCCGGCCCTGGCCGTGGGCGCCGGGCATCTCCACCCAGTCCGTGCGCATCGAGCACTTGGCGCCCCGGTACCGCTCCTCGGACCGCTCCACCGGCCACGACTCGGGGGCGTCCGCCACCTTCGCGAACGCCCCCGTCGTCTCGTCCTCGACCGGGCGGGTGTGGTTGGCCATGCGGCCCCTCTCAGGCTCGGGCCCCACCCGCCTGGTCGTCGCCGCTAGGAGACCTTGTGCTCCAGCGAGGCGGAGATCAGGCCCCGGAAGAGCGGGTTCGCGTTGGTCGGGCGGGAGCGCAGCTCCGGGTGCGCCTGCGTCGCGATGAAGAACGGGTGCACGTCCCGGGGCAGTTCCACGTACTCCACCAGCTTGCCATCCGGGGAGAGGCCGGAGAACACCAGACCCGCCTCCTCCAGCTTGGGCCGGTAGGCGTTGTTGACCTCGAACCGGTGGCGGTGGCGCTCGGAGACCTGCTCGGCGCCGTCGTACAGGTCGCGGGCCAGGGTGCCCTCGCCCAGGTCCGCCGGGTACAGGCCCAGCCGCATGGTGCCGCCCATGTCGCGGTCGCCCGCGACGACGTCCTCCTGGTCGGCCATGGTCGCGATGACCGGGTCGATCGCCTTGTCGTCGAACTCCAGGCTGTTGGCGCCCTCGAGGCCGAGCACGTTGCGCGCGTACTCGATGACCATGCCCTGGAGACCCAGGCAGATGCCGAGCAGCGGCACGCCCTTCTCACGGGCGTAGCGGATCGCGCCGAGCTTGCCCTCGATGCCGCGCACGCCGAAGCCGCCCGGGATGAGGATGCCGTCCGCGCCGTCGAGCTCGGCGGCCGCGCCGGAGGGGCTGGCGCAGTTGTCGCTGGCCACCCAACGGATGTTCACCCGCGTGTCGGTGGCGAACCCGCCGGCGCGCAGGGCCTCACTGACCGAGAGGTAGGCGTCGGGCAGGTCGATGTACTTGCCGACCATGGCGATGGTGACCTCGTGGTCGGGCTGGTGCACGCGGCGCAGCAGCTCGTCCCACTCGGTCCAGTCGACGTCGCGGAAGGGCATGCCGAGACGGCGGACGACGTAGGCGTCCAGGCCCTCGCGGTGCAGGACCTTGGGGATGTCGTAGATGGAGGGGGCGTCGGGGGTGGAGACCACGCCCGCCTCGTCCACGTCGCACATGAGGCTGATCTTGGACTTCAGGCTCTGCGTGATGGGCCGGTCGGAGCGGCACACGATGGCGTCGGGCTGGATGCCGATGCTGCGCAGGGCGGCGACCGAGTGCTGGGTGGGCTTGGTCTTCATCTCGCCGGACGGGCCGAGGAAGGGGATGAGGGAGACGTGCAGGAAGAAGCAGTTCTCCCGGCCGATCTCGTGCCGGATCTGGCGGACGGCCTCGAGGAAGGGCTGCGACTCGATGTCGCCGACGGTGCCGCCGATCTCGGTGATGACGATGTCGACGTCGGGCGCGTCCATCGCGTAGATGCGCGACTTGATCTCGTTGGTGATGTGCGGGATGACCTGCACGGTGTCACCGAGGTAGGCGCCCTGGCGCTCCTTGGCGATGACGCTGGAGTAGATCTGCCCGGTGGTGACGTTGGCCGAGGCGGAGAGCTCGACGTCGAGGAAGCGCTCGTAGTGGCCGACGTCCAGGTCGGTCTCGGCGCCGTCGTCGGTCACGAAGACCTCACCGTGCTGGAACGGGTTCATCGTTCCGGGATCGACGTTGAGGTAGGGGTCCAGCTTCTGCATGGTGACCCGAAGCCCACGCGACTTCAGGAGTCGTCCCAGGCTGGAGGCGGTCAGGCCCTTGCCAAGACTGGAGGCGACGCCGCCAGTAACGAAAAGGTGCTTGGTACTCGCGGCGAATGCCAAAGTGTTGCTCCCGTGGTTTGAGTGGCTACGGCTGGCTCGGGCGAGCTGGGCGGCCGTGCGGCGGTCCGGATCCGAGCGGCGGCGATGCCGTTCCAGCGCGTCGGACTCCACGGGGCACCAGAATAACAGGCCCCTCGTTCGCCCACACCTGGGAACGTCCACTCGACCCCCGGTGTTCCCCATCCCCACCTGCACGGTTGCCGCGAACCCCTGGTGGCAGGGGACTCCGGCGCGGCCCGTCGCCCGCCGGGTGGCGAAGGCAACACCGCCGCGCACCCGACAGGCGGGACTCGGACACGGGCGGACGACGGGGCCGCGGTCAGGCGGGGAAGCCCCCCGCGCGCCCGAGGTAGGCGGGCGGCCGCTTACCGAGCCGCTCCCCCATCCAGTCACCCAGCGCGGCCGCTCCGGACAGGCTCACCCCGGTGCGCAGGCCGCTGCGGTGCAGCATGTACAGCAGGTCCTCGGTGCCGATGTTGCCCGTGGCGGCGGGGGCGAACGGGCACCCGCCGAAGCCGCCCAGGCTGGAGTCCAGGACCCGGACCCCCTCCTCCACCGCGGCCAGGGCGTTCGCGTAACCGGTGTTGCGGGTGTTGTGGAAATGACAGCGCAGGGTCCGCCCGCCCGCCACCTCGGCGGTGCGGCGCAGCAGGTCGCGCACCTGGGCGGGGACGCCCACGCCGATCGTGTCTGCCAGCGCGATCTCCACGGCCCCGGTGTCCGCGATCCGGCGGACCACCTCCACCACCCGCTCCGGCGCGACCTCTCCGTCGAAGGGGCACCCGAAGGCAGTGGAGACCGTGACACTCAACGGCACCCCCGTGCCCTCCAGCGCCCGGTCCATCTCCACCAGGGAGTCCAGCATCGCGTCGACGGTGCTGCCCTGGTTGCGGGTGCTGAACCCGTCCGTGGCCGGAACCGCCACGTTGACCTCGGACACCCCGGCCTCCAACGCCCGGTCCAGGCCGCGCCGGTTGAGCGCCAGACCGATGAAGGACACCCCGGGCACCCGTGTGACCCCGGCCATGACCTCCTCGGCCCCGGCCATCTGCGGCACCCGCCTGGGATGGACGAAGCTGACCGCCTCGATCCGCCGTACCCCGGCGGCCACGGCCCGGTCGATCAGCTCCACCCGGTCCTCGACCGACAGCACGGTGGACTCGTTCTGGAGGCCGTCACGCGGCCCCACCTCCACGATCTCCACGTGCTCGGCACCCTCGGGTCCGCGGTCGTCCGCGCTCATCGGCTCCACCTCTCCACGCCACACTGCGCTTGCGCGCCCAGGCTAGCCAGCCCGCGAGGTGAACTCCGTCACCGGGGCGGCGGTCGTTCGGAGGCGCGTCCCCGGGTCAGCGCAGGGCGAGAGCGGGACGGACCTCCCAGGTCGTCCACACCGGGCGGTAGCCCATCCGGTGCCAGAACGGCCCGGAGAGCGGGTTCATGGCGGCGTAGTTGAGCACCGACACCCCCACACCGTGGCTGTCCAGCGCCTGGTGCGCCTGGCTCACCAGGGCGGTGCCGATCCCGCGGCCGCGCTCGGCGGCCGAGACCACCCCGTACCCGATGTGCGCGATCGGGCGCGCCCGCACCAGGGACTTCGCCCAGCGGGAGCGTTCGGGCGGCGACACCCACAGCAGCCCCACGGCCCGGCCCCGGCGCTCGGCCAACCAGATCCACGAACGCGAACGGTTGAGCGCCCGCGCCGCGACCTTGCGGGTCTGCTCGGCGGTGTCGGGCTGGAGGAACACCCCGCCGAAGTGCTGCTCGTAGCGGTGCTCCTCCATGAGCAGACCCACCACCTGGGTCAGGTCGCTGATGTCGGCCAGCCGGATGGCGACGTCGCGCGGGGGCAGCGAGGGCGGCACGCCACGGCGGCGCTGGCGGGCGGCGAGCACGGTGTAGGGCTGGAGGCCGTGGCGTTGCAGCGGGATGATCCCGGCGACGTCGCGCGCGGGCCAGCTCACCAGGGCGGCCGACTCCGAGCCGGTGCCCGTGGGCAGGTCCTCGATCTGGTCGCGCCAGCTGGTCAGCAGGGAGTCCAGGGCGCGGGCGGGTTCGGGTCCGCCGACGATGGGGGTGAGCCAGTGCTGGTCGGGCACGCCCCAGATGCGGCCCACCTCGCCCGGCTGGTACCAGGTGTAGTGCATGCTGCCCGCGGCGACGGTGCGGCCGTCCTCGTCGCTGACGGTCAGCAGGGGGTAGGAGTTGGCCGCGAACCCCACGGGTTCGGGCAGCAGGGGGTCCGACTCCGCCCAGCGCTGGGCAGCGGAGTGCACCAGCGGATCGAGTCCGATGTCGCCGCCAGGCGACTCATCATGCCGCACCCGAGCGACATAACCACTCACCCGCCCCACCCCTCCATTCGTCAAGAGCGTGCCCCGACCGGACTGACGGGTGCGGTCGTGTCTCGGCACCCGCAGGGGGCACCGGAACGTCGTCCGAACCACCGACGTGTCGGGACAGGATCGACCGTACCTCCTCGAAGCGGTACGGGTGAACGGAAGCCGGAGAACACGGGCCCTTCCGTCTCCGGTCGCCGCCACCGGCAGAGGCCTCGGGCACGCTGACACGGTGTGCGCGAACGGGCACCACGGTAACGGACGGGGGTTCGCGCCGCGAGGGCGGGGAGGCCCTCCACCTCGGGGTCCTACTCGGACTCGGGGCTGGCGGTGCCGCCCTCGCTGACGGTGGTGTTGCGCCCGTGGTTGATCACCTCGGGGTCCCCGGAAGCGAAGGAGACCTGGTTGTCCACGCCCACGAGGACGATCTTCTCGGCGGTGCCCACCTCGACGACGGAGTTGCGCCCGGTGGCGCGGACCAGTCCGCAGTCGCCGTCCAGTATCACGACGGCGTCGTCGGCCTTGACCACGACCTCGCGGTTGGCGCAGTCCTCGTGCACCTCGACGCCGTCGTCGACCACCACGATCACCTCGTCGTTGGAGACGCCGTCCACCGGCTCCTCCTCCGGCCCCTGCCCGAGGTCGGGGGTGGGCGCGATCTCCTCCGGGTCCTCACCGCCCCGGTTGATCCCGCACCCGGCCACCAGGAGACCCGTCAGCACCGCGGCACCCGCGACGCCCAGAACCCGACTGACCATGAACTCCCCCACACCCGAAAAAGGCAAAAGCAACATTCGACTTACGCAAAGCACAAGAATATGTCACGTGAAGGTAACTATGCGACCCAACCGTACTGGGATCGTGCCCGATTCGAGACGGGAACCGTGCTCACCGTGGGGATTCCGCGCTCGGAACCCCCACACCACGGGGCCTGAACGGCACCCTACCGGCACCCGCCGGGGTCACTTCAACCCGGCCGCGTCCATCCCCCGGAGCTCCCGCTTCAGCTCACCGATCTCGTCCCGCAGCCGGGCCGCGAGCTCGAACTGGAGGTCGGTCGCCGCCTGGTGCATCTGCGTGCTCAACTGGTCGATCAGCCCGGCCAGCTCCGCGCGCGGCATGTTCGCCACGTCCGCGCGCTCGCCCAGCGCGGGCACCGGGGCCCTGGACGTCTGGGCGCCCTGGCGGTAACCGGTCGACATGAGCTCCTCGGTGTCCACGTCCTCGCGGTTCAGGGTGTCCAGGATGTCCGCGATCTGCTTGCGCAGCGGCGTCGGGTCGATCCCGTGCTCCGCGTTGTACGCCAGCTGCTTGTCCCGGCGCCGCGTGGTCTCGTCGATCGCCGCCCGCATGGAGTCCGTGACGTTGTCCGCGTACATGTGCACCTGGCCGTCCACGTTGCGCGCCGCGCGGCCGATCGTCTGGATCAGCGAGGTCTCCGAACGCAGGAAGCCCTCCTTGTCCGCGTCCAGGATCGCCACCAACGACACCTCCGGCAGGTCCAGGCCCTCACGCAGCAGGTTGATGCCGACCAGGACGTCGAACTCACCCACCCGCAGCTCACGCAGGAGCTCCACCCGGCGCAGCGTGTCCACCTCGCTGTGCAGGTACCGCACCCGGATGCCCAGCTCCGCGAAGTAGTCCGTGAGGTCCTCGGCCATCTTCTTGGTCAGCGTGGTCACCAGGACCCGCTCGGAGCGCTCCGCCCGCTCGCGGATCTCGTGCACCAGGTCGTCGATCTGCCCGTCGGTCGGCTTGACCACCACCTGGGGGTCGACCAGCCCGGTCGGGCGGATGACCTGCTCGACCACGTCCCCGCCGGACTGGCGCAGCTCGTACTTGCCCGGCGTGGCCGACAGGTAGACCGACTGCCCGATCCGCTTCGTGAACTCCTCCCACTTCAGCGGCCGGTTGTCCATGGCCGACGGCAGCCGGAAGCCGTGGTCGACCAGGGTGCGCTTGCGCGCCGCGTCGCCCTCGTACATGGCGCCGATCTGCGGGACCGTCACGTGCGACTCGTCCAGGACCAGGAGGAAGTCCTCGGGGAAGTAGTCCAGCAGCGTGTTGGGGGCGCTGCCCGGGTCACGGCCGTCGAAGTGCCGCGAGTAGTTCTCGATCCCCGAGCAGGTGCCGAGCTGGCGCATCATCTCCAGGTCGTGGGTGGTGCGCATCCGCAGCCGCTGTGCCTCCAGCAGCTTGCCCTGGCCCTCCAGCTCGGCCAGCCGCTCGCCCAGCTCCGCCTCGATCGTGCCGATCGCCCGTTCGGTGCGCTCCTCACCGGCCACGTAGTGGGAGGCCGGGAAGATGAACATCTCCTCGCTCTCCCCCAGCACCTCGCCGGTCAGGGGGTGCAGCGTGAGCAGCCGCTCGATCTCGTCACCGAACATCTCGATGCGGATCGCCAGCTCCTCGTAGACCGGGATGATCTCGATGGTGTCCCCGCGCACCCGGAACGTCCCCCGCGTGAACGCCACGTCGTTGCGCGTGTACTGCATCTCCACCAGTCGGCGCAGCAGGTCGTCGCGGTCGACCTCCATGCCGACCGCGAGCTGGGCCATGCGGTCCACGTACTCCTGCGGGGTGCCCAGACCGTAGATGCACGACACGGACGCCACCACGATCGTGTCCCGCCGGGTGAGCAGGGAGTTGGTCGCGGAGTGCCGCAGCCGCTCCACCTCGTCGTTGATCGAGGAGTCCTTCTCGATGTAGGTGTCGCTCTGCGGGACGTAGGCCTCGGGCTGGTAGTAGTCGTAGTAGGAGACGAAGTACTCGACGGCGTTGTTCGGCAGCATCTGCCGCAGCTCGTTGGCGAACTGCGCCGCCAGGGTCTTGTTGGGCTGCATCACCAGCGTGGGGCGCTGGAGCTGTTCCACCGTCCACGCCACGGTGGCCGTCTTGCCCGTACCGGTCGCGCCCAGCAGCACCGTGTGCTGGTCGCCCTCCCGCACCCTCTTGGTGATCTGCTCGATCGCCCGGGGCTGGTCCCCCGCCGGGGTCATCTCCGAGACGACCTCGAAGGGTGCCTCGCTGCGCTTGATGTCACTGACCGGTCGCACTTGCCCTCTTCTCCCCTACGAACGTCGGGCCGCTCCCTCGCCCACGTGTCCCTACCCCCAACGCTACAGACCGCCCACGACATCCCGGCGTCCCGGAAAGCTCCCCAACGGGCCCAGGCCGGATCGTCGTCACCGGTGCGTACACGGTCCGCCACACGCTTCCGCGGGGCGCTTCGTGGACACCCAGGGCCCCGGAGAGGGCACGGAGCACCGCCGAGGGGTGGTGCGGGGTCGCGGGGTTCCTAGGCGGCGCGCTCCAGGAGTTCGCCCCACAGCTCCGCCACACGGGCGTCGAGGTCCTCACGGGTTCCGGAGTTGTCCACCACCAGGTCGGCGGCGGCGAGGCGGGTCGCCCGGTCGGCCTGGGCGGCGATCCGGGCCCGCACCTGCTCGGGGGGCATGCCCCGGCCCCGTGAGACCCGCTCGACCCGGAGGTCGTCGGGGGTGTCCACCACGACCACCACGTCGTAGAGGGACTCCAGCCCGTTCTCCACCAGGAGGGGCACGTCGTAGACCACCACCCTGGCGCCGGAGGCCTCGGCCTCCGCCATCAGCCGTCCGCTGCGCTCGGCCACCCGGGGGTGGACGATGGCGTTGAGGCTGGCCAGGCGGGCCTCGTCAGCGAAGACGATCTCGCCCAGCGCGGGCCGGTCCAGGCTTCCGTCGGCGGCGAGCACCCGCTCTCCGAACGCGGTCACCACCTCGGCCAGCCCCGGCGTCCCGGGCGCGACCACCTCACGGGCGATGGCGTCGGCGTCGATCACCACGGCGCCGTAGGAGGACAGCGCGGACGCGACCGCGCTCTTGCCCGAACCGATACCGCCGGTGAGGCCCACTTTCAGCATGGGCCACACCCTAGGGGGCGCGGCCGGGAGGCGTCACGCCGACCCCGCCCCCACCCGGTCCAGTTCCTTGCGCATGTGCACCATCACCAGGTGCTCCGCGACCCGCTCACGGTGGGTCTCCGCGTACCCGAGGGTGCGGTACAGGCGCTGGTTCTTCGGGCTCTGCGCCCCCGTGAACAGGGTGAGCGCCGTCAGTTCGGGCCTGCGCTCGCGCAGGTCGTCCTCGACCCGGACCAGCAGCGCCCCGGCGATCCCCCTCCGACGCATGTCCGGTGCGACCACCAGACGGCCCACCACCCCGGTGGTCTCGGTGATCCCGGCCCGGACCGCCCCGACCAGCCGGTGCCCGACCACGGCCTTGAGCACCACGGCGTCGGCGTCGGAGAGCAGCTTCTCGATCCGGGTCAGCCCCTCGGTGAGCGGCAGGATGAACGGGTCCCCGTAGGCCTGGGCCTCGTCCACGTAGGCGGCACGTTGCAGGGTGAAGATCTCACCGGCGTCGTCGGGGGTGGCCGGGTGGATGTCGAACACGTCGCCTCCTCAACTGGTCCCCGCCCGCGGCGGGTACCAGGCAACCCTAGCCCCCGGTACGTAGCCTTGACCCATGGTGAGCAGCAACGCAGTCGATGTGGACGCCTATCTGGCGGAACTTCCCGAACCCGACCGGGCCGTGCTGAGCCGCCTCCGGGACCTGTGCCGGGCCGAGCTCCCGGGGTTCGAGGAGGTGATGGCGTACGGGATGCCCGGCTACCGCAGGGACGGGGTCCTGGAGGTGGGTTTCGCCCGCCAGAAGCGGTACGTCTCCGTCTACCTGATGCGCGAGGACGTCACCGCCGCCCTCGCCGACCGGCTCGCGGGCCAGGACATGGGCAAGGGGTGCCTGCGCTTCCGCAACCCCGGGGCGGTCGACCTCGACCTGGTGCGTGACCTGCTGCGGGCCACCGCCGCCACCCGCGGTCCGGCCCGCTGACACGAGGAAGGGCCGCCCCCACCTGGGTGGGGACGGCCCTTCGCTAAACCGTCACTCGGGCCGGAGCCCGGCGAGGAGACCCTCAGGCCTCGCCGCCCGCGAGCTTCTCGCGGAGGGCGGCCAGAGCCTCGTCAGAGGCGAGCGCGCCGCTGGTGGAGTCCGAGCTGGACGACGAACCGCCGGCGCTCTGCGCACCACCGGTGTAGTCCTCCTCGTCCTCCTCCGGAGCAGGGGCGTTGGCGGCGTCGGCCTCGGCCGCACGCGCCTCCTCGACCTGCTTGCGGTGAGCCTCGAAGCGGGCCTGCGCCTCGGCGTAGCTGCGCTCCCACTCGTCGCGCTGGGCCTCGAAGCCCTCGAGCCACTCGCCGCTGTCCGCGTCGAAGCCCTCGGGGTACTTGTAGTTGCCCTGCTCGTCGTAGTCGGCGGCCATGCCGTACAGGGTGGGGTCGAAGTCCACCTGGTCGGGCGAGACGCTCTCGTTGGCCTGCTTCAGCGAGAGGCTGATGCGACGGCGGTCGAGGTCGATGTCGATGATCTTGACGAAGATCTCGGTGCCGACCTGGACGACCTGCTCCGGCACCTCGACGTGGCGCTCGGCCAGCTCGGAGATGTGGACCAGGCCCTCGATGCCCTCCTCGACGCGCACGAACGCACCGAACGGGACGAGCTTGGTGACCTTGCCGGGAACGACCTGACCGATCTGGTGGGTCCGGGCGAACTGCTGCCACGGGTCTTCCTGGGTCGCCTTGAGCGACAGGGAGACGCGCTCGCGCTCCATGTCCACGTCGAGAACCTCGACGGTGACCTCCTGGCCGACCTCGACAACCTCGCTCGGGTGGTCGATGTGCTTCCAGGACAGCTCGGAGACGTGCACCAGGCCGTCGACGCCACCCAGGTCCACGAAGGCACCGAAGTTGACGATCGAGGAGACGACGCCCTTGCGGATCTGACCCTTCTGGAGGGTGTTGAGGAACGTCTGACGGACCTCGGACTGGGTCTGCTCCAGCCAGGCGCGACGGGACAGGACCACGTTGTTGCGGTTCTTGTCCAGCTCGATGATCTTCGCCTCGAGCTCGCGGCCGACGTAGGGCTGAAGGTCGCGGACGCGACGCATCTCGACCAGGGACGCCGGAAGGAAGCCGCGGAGGCCGATGTCGAGGATGAGACCACCCTTGACGACCTCGATGACGGTGCCGGTGACGACGCCGTCCTCTTCCTTGATCTTCTCGATCGTGCCCCAGGCCCGCTCGTACTGAGCGCGCTTCTTGGACAGGATCAGACGGCCTTCCTTGTCCTCCTTCTGGAGAACGAGGGCTTCGACCTGGTCGCCGACGGCAACGACCTCACCGGGGTCGACGTCGTGCTTGATCGACAGTTCCCGAGAGGGGATGACACCCTCGGTCTTGTAGCCGATGTCGAGCAAGACCTCGTCTCGATCGACCTTCACGATGGTGCCCTCGACGATGTCACCGTCGTTGAAGTACTTGATGGTCTCGTCGATCGCCGCGAGGAAGGCTTCCTCGGACCCGATGTCGTTGACCGCTACCTGGGGTGTCGAGGTGGCCTCGGTGCTGCTCGTCATTTGTGGGTGGACTCCGGATACGGACAGGAACAGGAAATGGGCACGCCGCAGGTTCGAGCCCGTCGATCCGCAGTCCAGAAGTAAGAAGCGAAGGTCACATGTACGGAACGAGCCGTCCGTGACCGCCAGCCGCCGGTCCAGAGTGGAGACCGAAGCGGTGCAACCCTCCTGCCCCCTACCGGAGACAGCGGACGCCCGCACGAACCCACAACGCTGACGCCAGAATATGAGACGAGAGCGCGCAGGTCAATCGGAATCCGGGGAGAGGGCACCGTACAAGGCTGTCGTGGCCGCAATTTACCCGAGCCGGGTGGGGAAGATCAACTAGGCCCCCGGCCATGTCTGCCAGGGGCTGACGCACCCCGCGCGCCACTCCGGCGGGGCGGGGGCGGGACGTCCGGAAAAAAGTCCGAATCACGTGCTTCTCCGGACGTCCGTCAGTCCATCGGAGGCCGCGAACGCGACTTCTTCACGTCACTCCGCCGACGCTTGGCCTCCAGCCGACGCCGCTTGGACGCCCGGCTCGGCCGCGTGCCGCGCCGCTCCGGCGGCGGGGGCGCGATCGCCTCCGCGAGGATCGCCGCCAGCCGCTCCCTCGCCTCGACCCGGTTGCGCACCTGCGAACGGTGCGTCTGCGCCGACACCGTCAGCACCCCGTCCACCAGGCGCCCCGACAGCCGTTCCAGGGCACGGGCCCGACGCGTCGCTCCCAGCGCCCGGCAGGACGCCACGTCCAACGACAGCGACACCCGGGTGTCCGACGTGTTCACGTGCTGCCCGCCCGGCCCCGAGGACCGCGAGAACCGCCACGTCAACGCGTCGGCGGGGACGGTCACGGGCCCCACGGCCAGACCGCCCGTGGTCTCTTCCTGCCCCGCCACCGTCCCCACCTCCGAGTTCAGCGCCGCGCCCTAGTGCGCGGCGTCGTGCCAGTTCTGCCCGCTGCCGACCGAGACGCCCAGCGGAACACGCAGAGCATAGGCGGAGCCCATCTCGTGCGTCACGAGGTTTTCGACCGCCTCGCGCTCTCCCGGGGCGACCTCCACCACGAGCTCGTCGTGCACCTGGAGGAGCACCCGGGAGCGGAACCCGCCCTCGGTGAGCGCCGCGTCCACCTGGAGCATCGCCACCTTGATGATGTCGGCGGCCGAACCCTGGATCGGCGCGTTCAACGCCATCCGCTCCGCCATCTCGCGCCGCTGACGGTTGTCGCTCGTCAGGTCGGGCAGGTAGCGGCGGCGCCCCAGGATCGTCTCCGTGTACCCCACCTTGCGGGCCTCGTCCACGACCCGGTTCAGGTAGTCGCGCACCCCGCCGAAGCTGGCGAAGTAGTCCTCCATCAGCCTCTTCGCCTCGTCCGGGGTGATCCCCAGCTGCTGGGACAGGCCGTAGGCGCTCAGCCCGTACGCCAGTCCGTAGCTCATCGCCTTGATCCTGGACCGCGCCTCGCCGTCGACCTCCTCCACCCCGATGTCGAAGACCTGGGCCGCCATGTGCGCGTGGAAGTCGTACCCGCTGTTGAACGCGTCGATCAGCGCCTGTTCGCCCGACAGGTGCGCCATGATGCGCAGCTCGATCTGGCTGTAGTCCGCCGTGAGCAGTTCCTCATAGCCCTCACCGACCACGAACGCGCGCCGGATCCGCCGACCCACGTCCGTGCGCACCGGGATGTTCTGGAGGTTGGGCTCCGTGGAGCTCAGCCGCCCCGTCGCCGCCACCGTCTGGTTGAACGTGGTGTGGATGCGCCCGTCGTCGGCGACCGTCTTGATCAGGCCCTCGACCGTCGTACGCAGCTTCGTCTGGTCCCGGTGGTGCAGCAGCACGCCCGGCAGCTCGTTCTCGGTCCGCTCCGCCAGCCACGCCAACGCGTCCGCGTCGGTCGTGTAGCCCGTCTTGATCTTCTTGGTCCGGGGCAGCTCCAGGTCCTCGAACAGCACCTGCTGCAACTGCTTGGGCGAACCCAGGTTGAACTCCCGGCCCACGATCTCGTGCGCCCGCTCCACCGCGCCGCGCGCCGCCGAGGCGAACTCCCCCTGGAGACCCTCCAGGTACTCGCGGTCCGCGGCGATCCCGGCGCGCTCCAACCGCGCCAGCACGTCCACCAGCGGCAGCTCCACCTCGGCCAGCAGGTGGGTGCCGCCCCTCTTGTCCAGCTCCGCGGCGAGCACACCCGCCAGGTCCCGGGTGGCGGCGGCCCGCACGGCGAGGCCGTGCCCGCGTCCGCTGCCGCCCTCCTCCCCCAGGTCCAGGGTCATCTGGGCGCCGTCGGTGTCCTCCTCCAGCTCCCGGCCCAGGTACTTGCGGCACAGGTCCGCGAGGTCGAACCGGCGCTGCCCCGGCTGCGCCAGGTAGGCCGCCAGCGCGGTGTCGCTGATCACCCCGTTCAGGTCCCAGCCGTGCGCGCCCAGCGCGAGCAGTGCGCCCTTGTACTCGTGCACGGCCTTGGGCCGTCCGGCGTCGGCCAGGAAGGCCGCCAGCGCCTCGGTGTCGTCGGCGTCCAGCACCGTGGGGTCCACGAACAGCGAGGCCCCGCTCGGAACGGTGACGGCGAGCGCGTCCACCCGCCCGGTCCCCGCGCCCCAGGCGCCGTCGATCGCCAGCCCCGCCGGGGCCCGCTCCGTGAGCGCCTCGGCGGAGGCGTGCTCGGTGATCCAGGCCGCCACCCCGCCGGTGGCCGCCACCGTCACGTCCACGGTGAAGCCCTCGACGGCCCCGCCGTCCTCCGCGGTCTCCTCGCTCTCACCCGCGCGGATCACCGCGTACAGGCGCTCGCGCAGGTTGGAGGCGAACTCCAGGTTGTCGAAGAGCGCGTCGACCCCCGCGCGGTCGGCCTCGCCCAGGCCCAGCTCCCGCACCCCGGTGTCCAGCTCCACGTCGGTGACCAGCTTGTTGAGCCGCTGGTTGCGGAGCACGTCGTCGAGGTGGTCGCGGAAGTTCTGCCCGGCCTTGCCCGGGACCTCGTCCGCCCGGGCCACCAGTTCCTCCAGGGAACCGAACTTGGTGATCCACTTGGCGGCGGTCTTGGGGCCCACCCCGGGGACCCCGGGGAGGTTGTCGGCCTTCTCCCCCACCAGGGCGGCGAGGTCGCGGTACCGCTCCGGGGTGACCCCGTACTTGTCCTCCACCGCCTCCGGGTCCATCCGGCGCATGTCGGACAGGCTCTTGCCCGGGTACAGCACCGTGCAGTCCTCGGTCACCAGCTGGAAGGCGTCCCGGTCACCGGAGGCGATCAGCACCTCCATGCCCGCCTCACCGCCCTGGTGCGCGAGCGTGGCGATCACGTCGTCGGCCTCGAAGCCGGGCGCCGACAGGTTCGCGACACCGATCAGCCGCATCAGGTCCTGGGTCAGCGGAACCTGGGAGGGGAACTCCGGAGGGGTCTCCGACCGGCCGCCCTTGTAGCCGTCGTACTCCTCGTCCCTGAAGGTGGGGCCGGACAGGTCCCACGCCACCGCGACGTGCGTGGGCTCCTCGTCGCGCAGCAGCTTCACCAGCATGGAGGCGAAGCCGTACACCGCGTTCGTGGACTGCCCGGTACTGGTACCGAACTTCTCCACGGGGAGCGCGAAGAACGCGCGGAAGGCCATCGAGTGGCCGTCCAGGAGGAGCAGCCGGGCGCGCCCGCCGTCGGCCTGGGATGTCTGTTCAGGGGTCTCTCGCTTGGTCACCACAGAACGAATCCTAGGATGCGCTACGGACACCCCGCGGCCATCACCACGGGAACACCTCCCCGCACCGGTCGGTTCGACCGGTTACGGGGCCACCTGACCGGATCGGAAGGCAACACCATGACCACTGACGCCGAGGGAATGCGCGAACTCCTGGACTCCGGGGCGCTCTCCGACGGCCTGGTCGACAGGATGGGCATCGAGATCACCGAGGCCTCCGCCGAGCGCGTCGTGGGCCGCATGCCGGTCGAGGGCAACCGCCAGCCCTTCGGGCTGCTGCACGGCGGCGCCTCGTGCGTGCTCGCGGAGACCCTGGGGTCCATCGGCTCCACCGTCCACGCCCAGGGGTTCGGGCGCGTCGCCGTGGGCATCGAGATCAACGCGACCCACCACCGCTCGGCCACCGAGGGACACGTCACCGGGGTGGCCACCCCGGTCCACCTGGGCCGCACCCTCGCCACCTGGGACATCACCATCACCGACGACCAGGGCCGCAAGGTCTGCACCTCCCGCCTCACCTGCATGCTGCGCGACGCCCCCCAGTAGCGGTCCGGGGCGGGGCGCCCCGGCACCCCGCCCCGCCCTTTAGGTGCGCCTCCGCCTGGAGTGAAGCCCGCCTAACGTCTCCGCCCGGGCGCGAACGCTGGACGAACCGACACCCCCGCACCCCCGCGCCGCGACAACCGGCCACCCCAACCCCCACCACACCCGGCGTCCGTCCAGTCACGCCCCGCCACACGGCTACAGAGTCATAACGAGCAGAAGGCGACTGAGACGCAACCGCTCCCCGCAGCTTCCACCGGAACCCGATACCGGATTAAGCTCCGCTAACGCTCCTGATTAAGTCATGCCACACATAACGGGCAACAGGACGCATAAGCGCTATCGGCACGGCTGCGCAGACCAGCCGGTTGAACGGAGTGACCACGAACATGGCAAGCAAGAAGTTCCTGAGCCTCACTGCCGCAACCGCGGCCCTCGTTCTTGGGCTCACCGCGTGTGGCAACGGAGACGGCGGCAGCGCGGACGGAGGTGACGGCTCCGGCGAGGAGTTCACCTTCGGCATCCTCTACCCGCAGACCGGCAGCCTCGCCTTCCTCGGCCCGCCCCAGATCACCGCCGCCCAGTACGCCATCGAGGAGATCAACGCGGCCGGCGGCATCCTCGGCACCGACGTCCCCGCCATCGTCGAGGCCGACGAGGCCGGAGACGCCGCCCAGGCCAACCAGGCCGCCAACGACCTCGTCTCCGCCGACGTCAACGCCGTCATCGGCGCCGCCGCCTCCGCGATGACGCAGGCCAGCTACGACACCGTCACCGCCGCCAGCATCGTCCAGTGCTCCGGCTCCAACACCGCCCCCGACCTCAGCGAGATCGACGACAACGGCTACTTCTTCCGCACCGCCCCCAGCGACCTCCTCTCGGGTCCGGTCCTGGCCCGCCAGATGGTGGACGACGGCGCCTTCGACATCGCCGTCGTCGCCCGCGCCGACGACTACGGCGACGGCTACCGCAGCGCCGTGGAGGCCGAGCTCGAAGCCCTCGGAGCGAACGTCGTCGCGACCGAGAACTACGACCCCGACGCCACCAACTTCGACTCCGTCGTCAACGCCGTCTCCGGAGCCGAGCCCGACGCCGTCGCCCTGATCTCCTTCCAGGAGGGCGCCCAGGTCATCGCCGAACTCATCGAGTCCGGCATCGAGGGCGACCAGCTCTACATCACCGACGGCCTCAACGACCCCGAGCTCGGCACCACCGTCAACGCCGACGACCCCGACGTCGTCACCGGCGTCACCGGTGTCGCCCCCGGCGCGGACAACCCCGAGTTCAACGAGGGTCTGCGCGCCTTCGACTCCGAACTCGACGTCTTCCAGTTCGCCCCCCAGGTCTTCGACTGCGTCACCGCGATCGCCCTGGCCGCCGAGTCCGCCGGATCCGTCTCCCCCGCCGACTACGTCGAGCACCTCCCGGAGATCAGCCGCCCCGACGGCACCGAGTGCGGCAGCTTCGAGGAGTGCCGCGACCTCCTCAACGACGGCGAGGAGATCGACTTCCAGGGCACCAGCGGCAACATCGACTTCGACGACAACGGCGACCCCACCTCCGCCACCTTCGAGGTCTTCCACTTCGGTGACGAGGGCTACGAGACCCTCGGCTTCGAGGAGTACTCCGTCAACGAGTGACGACGGATGACCCCGTCCCCCACCACGGACCACAGCGTCCGTGAGTGAGGGGCACCATCCTCCACACACCGAGCGAACCGTCCGGGGGTGCGGGGCACCAGCCCCGCACCCCCGGACCCGTCTGGACACGACCACCGCGAGACCCCCGGCACGGCCGCCACCCCGCGCGCCGTGCCTCGTCGTACACGGACCGGGCGGCCGCACGGCACCACACCACACGCCACTCGAACGGACGACCACGCCATGCCCACCCACCGGTCCCTCGCCCTCCCAGCGGCCGCCCTCGCCCTCAGCCTCACGCTCACCGGCTGCGGCGACACCCTCGACCTCGGTGACGACACCGAGAACGACACCGCGTTCACCTTCGGACTCCTCTACCCCCAGACCGGCAGCCTCAGCTTCCTCGGCCGCCCCCAGACCGCCGCCGTCGAGTACGCCATCGACGAGATCAACTCCGCCGGCGGCATCCTCGGCGCCCAGGTCCCGCCACCCGTCGTGGCCGACGAGGCCGGAGACGCCGCACAGGCCCAACAGGCCGCCAACGACCTCGTCTCCGCCGACGTCAACGCCGTCATCGGCGCCGCCGCCTCCGTCATGACCCAGGCCAGCTACGCCACCATCACCGGCGCCGGGATCGCCCAGTGCTCCGGCTCCAGCACCGCCCCCGACCTCACCCGCGTCGACGACAACGGATACTTCTTCCGCACCGCCCCCAGCGACCTCCTCGCCGGACCCGTCCTCGCCCAGCGCATCGTCGACGACGGCCACCTCGACGTCGCCGTCATCGCCCGAGCCGACGACTACGGCAACGGCTACCTCAACGCCGTCGAGGCCGAACTCAACGCCCTCGGCGCCAACGTCGTCCTCGCCGAGACCTACGACCCCGACGCCACCAACTTCGGCGCCGTCGTCAGCACCGCCGCCACCTCCGGAGCCGACGCCGTCGCCCTCATCTCCTTCCAGGAGGGCACCCAGCTCATGGCCGCCCTCATCGAGAGCGGAACCGAGAGCCAGTTCTACCTCACCGACGGCCTCAACGACCCCGACCTGGAGGCGACCATCGGCGCCGCCTCCACCGACGCGGTCACCGGCACCACCGGCGTCGCACCCAGCGCCAACAACCCGCGGTTCAACGAGGACCTACGCGCCTTCGACCCCGAACTCGACGCCTTCCAGTTCGCACCGCACATCTTCGACTGCGTCACCGCCATCGCCCTCGCCGCCGAGTCCGCGGGCTCCACCGACCCCGCCCAGTACGTCGACCACGTCGGCGAGGTCACCCGCCCCGACGGCACCGAGTGCACCACCTTCGAGCAGTGCCGCGACCTCCTCGACGACGGTCAACCCATCGACTACCAGGGTATGAGCGGCAAGATCGACCTCGACGACAACGGCGACCCCACCTCCGCCACCTTCGAGGTCTTCCACTTCGGTGAGAACGGCTACGAGATCCTGGAGTACGTCGAGTTCACCAACGACTGACCCCGCACCGGACCCGGAACACGACGAGGGGGCGGGACCCACGACGGGTCCCGCCCCCCACACACGCGTGGATCAGCCCTTCGCGAGCGTCCCCAGGTACAGCTCGATCACGTTCGGATCGTTCAGCAGGTCCCGGCCCGAACCCGTGTACGCGTTCCGGCCCTGGTCCAACACGTACCCCCGGTCACAGATCTGGAGGCACCTCCGCGCGTTCTGCTCCACCATGATCACCGAGACCCCCGCGGCGTTGACCTCCTTCACCCGCTGGAAGACCTCCTCCTGGTAGATCGGGGACAACCCGGCGGTCGGCTCGTCCAACAACAGCACCGACGGGTCCATCATCAGCGCCCGACCCATGGCCACCATCTGCCGCTGACCGCCCGACAGCGAACCCGCCTTCGCCCGGCGCCGGTCCGCCAGCAGCGGGAACAGCCCCGCCACCACCTCGAACCGCTCCGAGAACGACTTCGGCCGCAGGAACGCCCCCATCTGGAGGTTCTCCTCGATCGTCAGCGACGGGAACACGTTGCGCGTCTGCGGGACGTAACCCACGCCCCGCTCCACCAACGAGTGCGCCGCCAACCCCGCGATACTCGAACCCCGCAGCGTCAGACCGCCCTCACGCACCGGGATCAACCCGAAGATCGTCTTGATCAGCGTCGACTTGCCCGCACCGTTCGGCCCGATGATCGCCACCACCTCACCCTCGGTGAGGGTCAGCGTGCACCCGTTCAGGATGTTCACCCCGGGCACGTAGCCGGCGACCAGGTCCCTGGCCAACAGCAGGTAGTCGTCCGGACCACCCACCTCCAGAGCCTCCGCCCGCGCCTGCTCCAGCACCTCCTCACGGTGCTCCTGCACGGCGGCGGCCTCCTCGGCCACGGCCGGAACCTCCTCCGGCTCCGGACGGATCCCGTCGTTCCCCTCACTCATCGCCACTCCCCTGGTCCTCGCCCTCCACGTCCTGGGCACCCAGGTAGGCGTCGATCACCTGCTGGTTGGACCGGATGTCCGAAGGACGGCCCTCCGCGATCACCTGACCCTGCGCCAACACCACGATCCAGTCACTGATCCCCATGATCACGTCCATGTCGTGCTCCACGAACAGGACCGTCTTGCCCTCGTCACGCAACGACGTGATGTGGTGCAGGAGCGACTGCACCAACGCCGGGTTCACACCCGCCATCGGCTCGTCCAGCATGATCATGCTCGGATCGGTCATCAGCGCGCGCGCCATCTCCAGCAGCTTGCGCTGACCGCCCGACAACGCGCCCGCCATGTCCCGGCGCTTGTCGATCAGCTTGAACCGCTCCAACAACTCCAACGCCCTCGCGGTGTTGGCCTTCTCCTGACGGCCCCACACCGGACGCAGGAACGCGCCCGCCATCCGCTCACCCGTCTGACCGGGAGCGCCCAACAACATGTTGTCGAGCACCGTCATCCGCGTGAGCGCCTTGGTCAGCTGGAAGGTCCGCACCATCCCGGCCCGCGCCACCTGGTGACCGCGACGGCCGTTGATCCCACGACCCTCGAACGACCACTCACCGCCGTCGACCCGGTCGAACCCCGTCAACAGGTTGAACAGCGTGGACTTGCCCGCGCCGTTCGGACCGATCAGCGCCGTGATCGTCCCCCGCTGCACCTCCAGGTGCTCCACGTCCACGGCGGTCAGACCACCGAACGAACGCTTCACCCCGTCCGCCACCAGGATCGGGTCCTGCTTGGCCGAACCCGGCTCCGGGACCGCCCCGGCCATCCGGTCGACCTCGGCACCCGCCTCGGAGCCGATCACCTCGTCACTTGACATTGATCAACATCTCCTTGCGGTCACCGATCAGACCCTGCGGCCGGAAGACGATCAGCAGCACCAGCAACACACCGACGAACGCCAGCTGGATCGCACCGAAGTCCGGACCCGACAGGAACGGGAGGTAACCCTCACTGCCCAGGCCACGCAGCAACTTGTCCGTGAAGTTCATCAGGAACCAGAACACCATCGAACCCACGATCGGACCGAGCACACGGCCCGCACCGCCCAACAGCAGGATCACCCACAGGAAGAACGTCACCTGCGGCTTGAACTGGTCCGGCGCGATCGCGCCCTGGTGCACCGCCATCATGCAACCGGCCAGCGAACCGATCAGGCCGCCCAGGACCAGCGCCTGCATCTTGTACGCGAACACGTTCTTGCCGAGGCTGCGCACCGCGTCCTCGTCCTCGCGGATGCCCTTCACCACACGCCCCCACGGGCTGTGGATCAGTACCCAGGTCAGCGCCGCCATGAGCGCCACCAGACCCCACGTGACCGTCATCAGCCACATGTGGCTGCCGCTGAACGAGAACGAACCGATCCCGTAGCGTTCGGCCGGGTCGAACAGCCCCAGCGCCAGGTTCCACTCACGGAACTCCGTCGACAGGTTCTGCAACCCGTACACGCCGTTGGTCAGCGGCTCCGCGAAGCCCGCTCGGTACACCAACCGCAGCACCTCGGCCGCGGCGATCGTCGTGATCGACAGGTAGTCCGCCCGCAACCGGAGCGTCGGAACACCCAGCAACAGCGCCAGCACCACCGCACAGGCCAGACCCACCAGGAACCCGACCAGCAACGGCAACTCGAACACCGCGACGCTGATACCCACGCCGTAGGCGCCCACCAGCATGAAGCCGACCTGGCCGAAGTTCAGCAGCCCGGCGTAGCCGAAGTGCATGTTCAGGCCGATCGCGGCCAGCGCGTAGATCGCGGCCACCGGTCCCACCGCGGATCGGGCGGACTCGGCGAGGATCAAGAAAATATCCATCGTCTACCTCTCCTAGCCGACCCGCTCGCGCCGACCGAGCAGACCCTGGGGCCTGATCAGCAGCATGAGGATCATCAGGGCCAGAGCCCACGCTTGCATGAGCTGTGCGGGGAACCACAGGGTGGACAGCATCGCCACCAGACCCACGGCGACACCGCCGACCATCGCGCCGTAGGCCGTGCCCAGACCGCCCAGGATCACCGCGGCGAACATGAGCAGCAGCAGACGGAAGCCCATCTCGTAGTCCACGACCTGGTTGAGGCCGAAGAGCACGCCGCCCAGGGACGCCAGACCGCCGCCGAGGAACCACACGTACAGCGTCACCCGGTCCACGTCGATACCCGACGACTCCGCCAGGTCCCGGTTGTCCGAGACCGCGCGCATCGCCTTGCCGATGCGGGTGAACTGGAGCATGCAGGCCACCAGGACCAGGACCACGACCGCGACACCCATGATCACCAGGTCGCGCGGGGGCATCGAGATCGGGCCGATGTGCACCAGCTCCTGCACCTGGTACCCGGCGTACCGCTGCCGGTTGGCGCCGAAGAGCACCAGCAGCACGTGCCGCAGCACCAGGGCCAGACCGATGGAGACGATGAACATCTGGATCAGGGCGACGTTGCGCCTGCGCAGCGGGCGCCACAGGTAGCGCTCCATGGTGCTGCCCAGCACACCGCCCATGACCACCGCGATACCGGCCGCCACCCACAGTGGCACCTGCCAGCCGGGGTCGAGACCGAACAGGCCCATGAGCGTCGCCAGCGCGATACCGCCGATGACGGAGGACCACTGGAGGATGATCAGCGTCGTCCGGTTGAACCGGTCCTCCAGGAAGGCGCCCACCAGGACGGCGGCACCCAGACCGGCGAAGATCACCAGCAGGGAGTTGCCCAGTCCCGCGGCGCCGGTACTGAACAGCAGGGCCATCATCGCGCCGAAGGTGACCATGTCACCGTGCGAGAAGTTGATGACCTGCGTCGTACCGAAGATCAGGGAGAGGCCGATCGCGGAGATCGCGATGACCAGGCCGAACAGCAGACCGGCCGCGGTGAGCTGCGCGAAGCGCTCACCGAACCCGCCGCTGACGCCCTCGACCGCGACCGCCTCGTCCTCGGAGGCCGTGTCCTCCTCCGCGTCCTCGGTCGCCTCGGCGTCCGGAGAGGGGGAGCTCTCGTCCTGGTCCGCCGGTCCGCCGGGGAGTTCCAACCCGATGAGGAGCAGCCGCTGCTGGTTGGGCTCGACCTCGACCTCGGCCTCACCCTCGACGATGAGGCTCGTCTCGCGTACGGCGAACTCGCTGGGGACGGACTCCTGGTCCACCACTAGGCGGTAGTCACCCGGTCCGGGCAACTCCACTTCCCACATTCCATCAGAGTCGGTTTCCACCGCATCGATCTCGTCATCACCCTGGAAGACCGTGATCAGGATGCCCTCGACACCCTGGTCCCGGTCGTCCGGCTGACCGATCTGACCGTGCAGCGACTCACCGCCCTGTTCGTCTGCCGTCGCCGCTGCCCCGGGGATCACCAGGAATGCGGTGATCAGGGCGAGCAACACGGTCACGAGGCGTGTGCGCACGCGCGCTCCTTGCGCATCTGAGGTTGACGGCACCCGGATGGGAGGCATTCGGGGGCCGCTGTCCTTTAGCTGTTCGGTGCGGTGAGTTTAGCCCGATTTATGCCGGTCATTCAGTGCCGCTTAAGCCACGTGACCCAACCGTCACCCCATTGTGCGCAAGCGAGATCAAACTGGTACGAGATACGCGTTGACGCTGAACACATGTCCACGTTCCGGAGCCGCAACCTGCCGATCTGTAGGCTTTCCCGGGCCCGGCGCCCCCTGGACACAGGAAGGGGCCGCACCCGGTCGGGTGCGGCCCCGGTTCAGCGCGGCGGGGGTCGGTCCGTTAGGAGGACTGTCCCCCGAGCGTCTCGACGACCGTCTCAGCGACCTTGCGCATGGTCAGCCGACGGTCCATGGAGTTCTTCTGGATCCAGCGGAACGCCTCGGGCTCACTCATCCCGTGGCGGGTCTGGAGCAGACCCTTCGCCTGCTCCACGAGCTTGCGGGTCTCCAGGCGATCCTGGAGGCTGCCGACCTCGGCCTCCAGCGCGGCCAGCTCGGCGTAGCGCGAGGTGGCCATCTCGATCGCCGGAACCAGGTCCGACTTGCTGAACGGCTTGACCAGGTAGGCCATCGCTCCGGCCTCGCGGGCCCGCTCCACCAGCTCCCGCTGGGAGAAGGCGGTCAGGATCACGACCGGGGCGATGCGCTCCCCGGCGATCCGCTCGGCGGCCGAGAGGCCGTCGAGCACCGGCATCTTGATGTCGGTGATCACCAGGTCGGGTTTGAGCTCCTGGGCAAGCCGGATGGCGGCCTCACCATCGCCCGCCTCCCCGACGACGGCGTAACCGTCCTCTTCGAGCATCTCCTTGAGATCCAGGCGAATCAGGGCCTCGTCTTCCGCGATCACCACACGGCTCTGCGTCCTCGTCACGTACACGAGGTTACCGAGATCCGCTAGTATGCTGACCGTTGGCCCCGGCAATGCGCGTCAATCGTGACTCCACCGTTGACGGAGCGACGCCCCCGGGACGCCGAACAGGCAAACCGGACAAGCAGAACCAACAACCCAAAGGCCCCGATAGGCCAACAGGCAGAGCCAATGGTCTCAAACACCATAAAGTGTGGGTTCGAATCCCACTCGGGGCACCAGTAGCCACCCTCGCGGGTGGCTTTTCTGTTGGCGGACGCCCTGCGCCCGAAAATGTCCGAAGCGTGAGCGAACATGCACCGTATGTACTCACCGCATGTCAGGCGCGAGGCCGTCTCCCTCATTGACTCCGGGATCTCCTACGCGGAGGTCGGCCGTCGGATGGGAATCAACCGTTCCACCCTGCGGGCGTGGACACTCGATCGTTCCCTCGTGGACAGGTACACCGACACTGATCTCTGCCCTCGCTGCGAGCCGATACCCGGCTCGCCCAGGCGGCCAGACGCGTACGGCTACCTGCTGGGCCTCTACCTCGGGGACGGGTGCCTCACCCCGGCAGGAGATCCCGCGAAGAAGGTCTGGCGGCTACGGGTGATGTGCTCGGACACCTGGCCGGGTCTCATCGAGCTCTGCGCAGGGAGCATGGCTGCCATCCGTCCCGACCACAAGGTCTCCCGTGTCCCCTCCACGGGCTGCACGGAAGTGCACAGCAACTGGAAGCACTGGCCGTGCCTGTTCCCCCAGCACGGGCCGGGCAAGAAGCACGACCGCACCATCGCCCTGGAGCCCTGGCAGCGGACCATTGTCGAGGAGCATCCCGAGGAGTTCGTGCGGGGGCTGGTGCACTCCGACGGCAGCCGGGTGCTCAACCGGATCAGAAGGTCCCTGCCCGACGGTGGAGTGAAGCACTACGAGTACCCGCGCTACCACTTCACCAACGTCTCCGCCGACATCACCGGGCTGTTCACCGACGCCCTGGACCTGCTGGGCGTCCCCTGGAGGGTCCACACCATCAAGGGCAACGGAAGCCGCCGCGACAAGCACGTGGTGTCGGTGTCACAGCGGGACGCCGTGGCGCGGATGGACGCGTTCGTGGGGCCCAAGTACTGAGGTCGCCTGCACGCGGACGGGCCCGGGCCTACTCCTCGCCCCGCCAGCGCCTGAGGTCCTCCTCGGTGATCTCCTGCATCGGTGTGGGCTGGGTGATGCGGAGGTGGTTGCCGAAGGGGTCGCGCAGGGCGCAGTCGATGCCGTAGGGCTGCTCGGTCGGTTCCTCGGTGAACTCGACCCCGCGTGCGCGCAGGGTGTCGTAGGTGGCCCGGCAGTCGTCGGTGTTGATGATGGCGGCGACGCCGAGGGCGCCCTGGGTGAGGAGTTCGCGGACCTTGGCGCCGTTCTCGTCCTGGGAGGGCACTTCCAGGAGGATGTGGCGGTCCGGGTCGGCGGGCAGGGTGATGGTGAGCCACCGCATGAACCCCATGTCGACGTCGTCTCCGACCTCGAAGCCGAGTTTGCCGACGTAGAAGTCGAGGGCCTCGTCCTGGTCGAGCACGGTCACGGAGTGGATGGCGATCTGTGTGAGCATGCCTCAACGCTACGTCTGAGCTGGTCTGTTGTGTTTCTACGGCACGTCAGTTTCGGGTCTGGTCAGGTGGCGCGGAGGTGGTCGCGGAGGGTGCGTGCGGCGCGTCCGATGAGGGCTTCGGCGGCGGGTTGGTGGCGGGCCGGGACGGAGGAGGCGGTGAGGGCGGCGATGGCGTAGGCCTCGCCGCCCTTGTGTTCGACGACGCCGACCTCGTGGCGGTGGTTGAGGACGCTGCCGGTCTTGGAGGACCAGGTGCTGGCGTCGGTGCTGAACTCGGGGGCGAGGCGGTGGCGGATGACGTTGTCGGCCATGAGGGAGCGCAGGCGGGCGGCGGTGTCCGGGTGGATGGTGGTGGGTTTCCACAAGGCCTGGAGGAGGTCGACGTGGGCGCGGGCGGAGCCGGAGTTGGCGCGGGTGACGTCGAGTTGGGGGATGCGGTGTCCGCGTCCGGCGCTGGCCGCCTGGATGGCGAGGGTGTGGGCGAGGTGGGTCTCGTCGGGGGCGAGGCGTTCGGCGGGCGTCTCGTTGAGGTCGCGGACGCGGTGGCGGACGGTGATGCCGTGGACGCCGTGGGCGCGGAGGGTCTTCGTGACCCGGGTGGGCGGGGTGAGGTCGAAGAGGGTGTCGGCGGCGACGTTGTCGCTGAGGCACATGGCGAGGTAGATGAGGTCGTCGACCGCGACGGTGGCGGGGTGGCGGAAGCGGCCGAGGCCGATGGGTCCGGTGGTGGGGCCGCCGGGTTCGATGCGGACGGGGGTGGTGCCGTCGAGTTCGCCCTGCTGGAGGCGTTCGAGGGTGGCGAGGGCGAGGGGGATCTTGACGAGGGAGGCGGTGGCGTACTCGGTGTCGGGTTCGATGCCGATCTCGTGGCCGGTGTTGAGGTCGCGGACGAGGAGGGAGGCCTGGAGTCCGGCCTGTTCGAGTTCGGTCTGGAGTCGTTGGGTGATCACGGGGTGGCTCCGAGGCATTGGGCGATGTGTGGGTGGAGGTGTGTGCGGAGGGTCTCGGACTGTTCTCCGGTGGCGGTGTAGCAGCGGGTGGGTCGGATCTCTCCGATGGGGCGCCAGTGGAGGTTGAGGTCGTCCGCCTGGCGGGGTGAGCAGAGGAGGAGGTCGTCGGTGGTGAGGACTTCGGCGGTGGCGGTGGTGAGGGTGGTGGCGCGGGTGATCTGGGTGGGTTGGAGGCCGATGGTGTCGCCGGTGTGGGTGAGCGGGTCGCGGATGTGGGGGGTGTCGTCCTCGGGCTGGATCCAGAGGCGGCGGGGCGGGGTGGTGTCGTCGCGGTGGGGGCGGAGGGTTTCGAGGTAGTGGGTGTTGGCGTGGGGCGGGTGGTGGGTGGCGAGGCCGAGGGGGACGGTCCAGTGCGCGCGGTCGGGTGGGACGGCGGTGATGGCGGTGCGGACCTGTCGGGTGTGGAGGAGTTCCTCGCGTTGGGCGGGTGGTGCGGGGTGGGGGTCGAGGTGGAGGTCGTGGTGGCGGGCCTGGGCGGTGAGGTGGGCGAGGTCGTGGGTGGTGCATGTGGTGGGGACGGCGAGGCGCAGGGGTGTGCGGCGGGCCTGGGCCGCGTCGTGTTCGAGGGTGTGGGCGAGGTCGACGAGGCGCCGTGCGGTGGGCAGGACGGTGTGGCCGAACTGGGTGAGGGTGGCGCGTCGTGTGGTGCGGTCGAAGAGGGCGGCCCCGAGGTGTCGTTCGAGGGCGGCGATGCGGCGGCTGGCGACGGGTTGGGGGATGCGCGCGGCGGCGGCTCCGAGGGTGAAGCTGCCTCGGTCGCTGACGTGGATGAAGGCGGTGCAGGCTCCGACGAGGTCCATGGTCTGAGGTTATGTCGAAAGAGCATGGGTGTGGCTGTTTGTGTCTTGGACAGCATGGGTGGTGGTTGGTGAGACTGCGGGGGCGGGCCGGTTCTGGCTCGCCTCTCTTCTGATTCCTGTTCTTTTGGGGGCTTTCGTGAGCTTTGCTGTGCGCGGTGTGTGGTGGCGCGGTTTCGTTGCGTCGGTGGCGTTGGTGCCCGTGGTGGGGTGTGGCGCGGCCGAGGGCGGTGGGGATGCGGGGGTCCCCGCGGAGTCGGCCTCGGTGACGGTGGACTTCGCGGCGGAGTTCGAGGCCCTGGAGGAGGAGTTCGACGCCCGGTTGGGTGTGTACGCGTTGGACACGGGTTCGGGCGAGGAGGTGGCGTTCCAGGAGGGTGAGCGGTTCGCGTTCGCCTCGACGTTCAAGGCGTTGTTGGCGGGGGTGGTGTTGTCGGAGAACTCGTTGGAGGAGATGGAGCGGGTGGTGACCTTCGACGAGAGCGTGCTGGTGCCGCACTCGCCGGTGGTGGAGGAGAACCTGGAGTCGGGGATGTCGTTGTTGGAGCTGTGCGACGCGACGGTGCGGTTCAGCGACAACGCGGCGGCGAACCTGTTGTTGGAGGAGATCGGCGGCCCGGAGGGGTTCGGTGCCGCGCTGAAGGAGTTGACCGGCGACGAGGTGACCAACCCGGTGCGGTGGGAGCCGGAGCTCAACGAGGCCGTTCCGGGTGACGAGCGCGACACCAGCACCCCGGAGGCCCTGGCGGGGACCCTGGAGGCGTTCACCCTGGGTGAGGTCCTGCCGGAGGACCGCCGTGAGGTGCTGGTGGATCTGCTGGTGCGGAACACCACGGGTGACGATCTGATCCGTGCGGGTGTGCCGGAGGGCTGGGTCGTGGGCGACAAGACCGGAGGTGGCGGTCACGGGACGCGCAACGACATCGCGGTGCTGTGGCCGGAGGGGGGCGAGGGCGACCCGATCGTGCTGGCCGTGCTGTCGAGCCGTGACGTCGAGGACGCGGAGTACGACGACGCGTTGGTCGCGGAGGCGACCGAGGTGGTCGTGGAGGCCCTGGGCTAGGGGTTTTCGGCGGTTGTCGCGGGGGTTCTGGCCGGGTCGGGACAGACTGGCCAGAACCTCTGTAACTACCCGACCCATTCGACCCTAAATAGGCCTTTTGTCATTTTATGTAGCTACAAGCTGGCTGAACCGGTCACATCACGGCCACAACCTGAGCACAACCCGTGGGTTCGGTCGCCTGGAAGCCGTCGCGTCCCTGATCCTGGATGGCGGAAAGCCCTGTCGGAACGGGCTCGCAGCGAGAGAGGGGCGACGGTTGTTGACCGCGGTGGCCGGGGTGATCGGCGCGCTGGTGATCGGGGCCTGGGTCGTGGTGGCCTGGGGTTCCCGGCGTCGGCAGCCGTGGTTGTGGACCCCGGTGGCCCTGCTGGCGGTCCTGCTCGTCGCGGTGGACCTGCCCGGCTGGTCGTTCCTGCCGCTGGCGGTCCTGGCGTCGGGTTCCTTCGCCGAGCTGGTGGTGGGGTCGCGTGAGTCGCCCACGATCCGCACCAAGTCCCCCGACGCCCCGTTGAGCACCGAGCGGTGGGCCGCCGCGGCGGCGGCCCCCTTCCGGGTGGCGCTGGCCGAGCCCTGGGACGTGGTGGCGCGGCCGAGTCTGCGCCGCCGCTACCGGCGGATGCTGGAGCGCCAGTGGTCGGTGGTGGACCGTGAGTCGCTGCTGGCCGCGGTGGACACCCTGTTGGCCGGTCTGCACCAGGGGCCGAGCCTGGACCTGGCGGTGGACCTGCGCACGGGTACGGCCCGGTCGCGGCTGCCCCTGGACCAGGGCGGTCTGGACACCGGCGAGACGGTGGAACTGTCCCCGGAGCAGGTGGCCCGGTTGCGCGCGGTCACGGGTGTGGCCGAGGGCGACGAGACGGTGATCATCGGCGCCTACCAGTGGTGGAAGTCGGTGCACGTCATCCGGCTGGTGTGCGGTGGGGCGACCCTGGACTGGCTGAGCCCGGTGGAGACGCAGACGCTGCTGCGGCGGGTGGCCTCCGACCTCCAGCGCCGCTACTCGTCGTGGGGGCAGCTGTGCACGGCCTTCCACGCCGGGTACCTGCTCTGGCCCGACAAGGGTGTGGACGGTGCCCCCGCGGAGTCCGACCGGCCGGACGCCGACCGCGTGTGGGTGGCGCTGGGTCTGTTGGACGAGGACCCGAGGAGCCCCTGGAACCTGCTGCCGTGGGACATGCCGTTGGACCGGGTGACGTTCGAGGGCGGGGTCTCCTCCAACCAGGAGTAGCGGGGATCGTCCCGCGCTCCCCCGCGCTCCTCGTGGTCCCCTCCCCTGACACGACATCGGCCGCACCGGTCGGCCCGGAGAGGTCGGCGCGGCTCAGTACGCCTTCCCCCGGGCCGGACCTGATGCGGCCCGTCAGGTGGCGCCCGTCCGGGGCGCCCGTTCACGCGTCAGCTGGTTCAGCCGGCACCGAGGGCGACGGCGTCGCCGAGTCGGTGGACACGCAGGGAGTTGGTGGAACCGGTGGTTCCGGGCGGGCTACCAGCAACGATGACGACCTTGTCACCCTTGTGGTAGTCGCCGATCTGGAGGAGTTCGGTCTCGACCTGGCGGACCATGTCGTCGGTGTTGTCGACCCACGGGACCAGGTTGCACTCGGTGCCCCAGGTCAGGGAAAGCGTGCCCCGGGTCTCGGCCTCGGTGGTGAAGGCCATGAGCGGGATGGGTGAGCGGTAGCGGGCCAGGCGCCGGGCGGTCTCACCGGACATGGTGAAGGCGACCAGGGCCTTGGCGCCGACGGTGGCGCCGATCTCGGCGGCGGCGCGGGCGATGGCCCCGCCGGTGGTCTCCGGCACCCGGTTGAGGATGTGCGAGGCGCGCAGGGACTCCTGCTCGGCGGCGCTGACGATGCGCGCCATGGTCTCGACGGTCTCGATGGGGTACTGGCCGACGCTGGTCTCGCCGGAGAGCATGACGGCGTCGGCGCCGTCGAGGACGGCGTTGGCGACGTCGGAGGCCTCGGCCCGGGTGGGGCGGGGCGCGCTGATCATGGACTCGAGCATCTGCGTGGCGACGATGACCGGCTTGGCCTTGTCGCGGCAGCGTTCGATGGCGCGCTTCTGCACCATCGGGACGTTCTCGAGGGGCAGTTCGACGCCGAGGTCGCCGCGGGCGACCATGACGCCGTCGAAGACCTCGATGATGTCCTGGAGGCGCTCGACCGCCTGGGGCTTCTCGATCTTGGCGATGAGGGGGACGGTGACGCCCTCCTCGTCCATGATGCGGTGGCACTCCTCGGCGTCCGCGGGGCTGCGGACGAAGGAGAGGGCCACCATGTCGACGCCCTGGGCGAGGGCCCAGCGCAGGTCGGCCTCGTCCTTGTCGGTGAGGGCGGGCACGCTGACGGCGACTCCGGGGAGGTTGAGCCCCTTGTGGTTGGAGACGGTGCCGCCGAAGATGACGCGGGTCTGGATGTCGGTGCTGGTGGTCTTGGTGCACTCCAGCACGACGCGGCCGTCGTCGATGAGGACGCGGTCGCCGGGGCGGACGTCGCCGGGGAGCCCCTTGTAGGTGGTGGAGACGCGCTGGCGGTCGCCGGGCACGTCTTCGATGGTGATGGTGAACTCGTCTCCGGCGGCGAGTTCGACGGGTCCGTCGGGGAAGGTTCCCACGCGGATCTTGGGTCCTTGGAGGTCCGCGAGGACCCCCACTGCTCGGTTGGCGTCCGCCGCGGCCTGCCTGAGGTTGGCGAGGCTCGCGCGGTGGTCGTCGTGGGTTCCGTGGCTGAGGTTCAGACGGGCGACGTCGAGGCCCGCGTCGACGAGGCGCCGGAGGGTCTCCGGGCTCGAGGTGGCGGGGCCAAGGGTCGCAACGATTTTTGCTCGACGTGTCACGTCTATCACTTTAGAGCGTCTGGGGGATGGAGTGGTCTAAACCAGGTTGCGAATGCACGTATCTGAGGTGGAGCTGGGGCGAACGCGGTGACCCTGCGTGACCGGTGTGGGATGGGGGTCGTGGCCGCGTGGCCGCGTTCGGCGTCCGGTGAAGGGGTTTCCGTGTTCGATCGTGCTGTGGTGGTGTCCGCTCTGTGTGCGGAGGTCGAGGTTCTGGAGGGGGTTCTGCTGGGCCTGTCGGAGCCCGAGGTGGTGTTGCCCACACGGTGTGCGCCGTGGGACGTGGCGGCGCTGTCGGTGCACACGGTGGGTTCGTTGCGCCAGGTGACGGTGGCCCTGGACGGGGACGCGCCGGGCGTGTCGGCTCCGCTGGTGTCGGCGGCGGGGTACTACGTGCCGGAGGTGCGGTTCTCTCCGGCGGTGAACACGGCGCGGGTGGAGGGCGCTGTGGAGCGGGCGGCCCGGCGCGCGGACGCGACCGAGCCGGGTCGGGTGCTGCGCGGGACCTGGGGCGCGTTGGCGGACCGGTTGGCGGGTGAACCGGAGACGCGGCGGGTCGTGACGCGGCACGGGGACCCGATGCTGTTGACGGACTACCTGGTGACCCGTGTGGTGGAGCTGGTGCTGCACGGGGTGGACCTGGCGGACGCGCTGGGCCGGGAGCCGTGGACGGCGGGGTCCGCGTTGGACGTGGTCCGTGAGGTGCTGTTCGGGTCGGTGGCCCGGGAGGAGTTGGCGCGGGTGCTGCCGGACGGGGTGGGCGCGGAGGGTGCCTCGCTGGTGGCGGTGCGCGCGGTGACCGGGCGGTCGGGTTCCGAGGTGGACCGGGCGGTGTTGGAGGCGGCCGGGGTGACCTTCCTGGCGTTGGGCTGAGCGGCGCCGGTGCCTCGTGTGGCCCGCTCGTCGCCGCGGGCGGCGGTCCGGTGGCCCTGACCGCCGCCCCTCCCCTGGTCGGCGCTCCCCCGGCGCCGTCCCTCGGAATCCTCAGGCGGAGTGGCGGGGGCGGGGCAGGTCGGGCTGCACGTGCCCGTAGGCCCGCAGGATGCGGAGCCGCTGGATGGTGCGCATGCCCTCGCGTTCGAGGGTGGCGACGGTGTCCCAGTCGTCCCAGCAGGCGTCCCAGCCCCCGTCGGGGCGCTGCTGGTCCTCGAAGGCCTGGAGGTTGCGTTCGATCTCCTGGTCGGTGAAGAGCGGCCGGGCGATGTGGCCCGGGTGGGAGGCGAGGTCCAGCGGCGTGTGGACGTGTCCGGTGGCGCGCGGGTGGACGTCGATGACGGCGCGGATCATGTGGGCGAGGTGGTTCATCGCGACGACGGCGCGGGGACGGTCCGGGACGTGCTGGAGGAAGCAGCAGAGTCCGATGGCCTCGTGCGGGTTGGTCCACTTGAGGGCGTCGATGTGCTTCCAGCAGTAGGCCGTGGCGAGGTCGCGCCAGGGGTGGGTGATGTTGTTCTTGTGCAGGAGCCCGGTGATCATCGAGGTGACGTCGAGTCGGCTGCGGAAGTCGTCGTTGTGGCGGTACCAGGGCGCGGATTCGGTGTAGCGGGCGCTGGGGAGCGAGATCGGCAGCCCGCCGTCGTCGTTGCTGATGGTGGCGAGGTACCGGCACACGCCGACACCGATCTGTGCGGGGACTGGGCCGAGTTCGTCGAGGTAGCGCAGGGCGATCTCGGTGGCCACGGGCTGGCTGGCGTGGCCCCGCAGGTCGGGGTCGAGGCCGTTGCCGTAGCCTCCGTCGAGGTTGCGGTAGGCGGAGAGTGTGGCGCGGACGGGTTCGGCTGGTCCGCTCTGGAAGAGGTAGGCGAAGCGGTGCCGGTCGACGAGCCGGGCGCTGCGCATGGTGAAGTGTTCTGCTGCGCGGTACGAATCCCAGGTCACAACGGTCATGATTCGACGGTACGACCGTGTCCGGACGGGGAGAACAGCCCGGCCCTGATCCATTCGCGATCTTTACGCGGCGTTCTCGGGTCGCTTGCGTTGGAGGTGGAGGTAAAGGGCTCCGGCCCAGGACAGGGCGACGCTCAGGGCCACGAGGAGTTGGGCCGTGACGAGGTGTTCGGCGGGGTAGACGACGCCGGTGAGGTAGTGCTCGATGAAGCCCTCGGGTGGAAGCCCGGCCAGTCCGGCGTTCCGGCGGCCCCAGTCCTCCAGGTGGGTGAGGGGGCACGGCCAGCCGATGACGGTGACGCCGAGGCCGTAGAGGGCGCAGGCCAGGTGGGGCCAGAACATGCGGGGCCAGCGCCAGGCCGGGAAGCCGCCGAGCGCGACGTAGGCGAGGAAGAGCAGGTGCAGGACCATGGCGCCCTCACCGATGACGCGGTACACCATGGGTCGATCGTAGGGCGCGTGCCGGGCGCGGGGACAGGCCCCCGCGCCCGGGTGGTGTCGTCTCCTACACGAGCGGGCGCTCGGTGGGCGGGATGGCCACCGGCAGGACGGTGTCCTGCGTCAGGTAGCGGTCCACCCCGGCCGCGGCGGAGCGGCCCTCCGCGATGGCCCAGACGATGAGTGACTGGCCGCGGCCCATGTCCCCGGCGCAGAAGACGCCGTCGACGGTGGTGCGGTAGTCGCTGTCGCGGACCACGTTGCCCCGCCCGTCGAGTTCGACGCCGAGCTGGTCGAGCAGGCCCTCCTTCTCGGGGCCGACGAAGCCCATGGCGAGGGTGACGAGGTCGGCGGGGATCTCCCGCTCGGTGCCCTCGACCGGTTCGAAGCCGTTGGGGCCGCGCTTGACCTCGACCAGCCTCAGGGCCCGGACGTTGCCGTCCTCGTCCCCGACGAACTCCAGGGTGTTGACGGAGTAGACCCGCCGACCGCCCTCCTCGTGGGCGCTGGTGACCTTGTACAGCATCGGCATGGTGGGCCAGGGCTGGTGGTCGGGGCGCGTGGCGGGGGGCTTGGGCATGATCTCCAGCTGGGTGACCGAGGCGGCCCCCTGCCGGTGGGCGGTGCCGACACAGTCGGCGCCGGTGTCGCCGCCGCCGATGACGACGACGTGCTTGCCCTCGGCGTGGATGGGGGCGCGGTCGAGGTCGCCCTCCTGCACCCGGTTGGCCAGGGGCAGGTACTCCATGGCCTGGTGGATGCCGTTGAGTTCACGGCCGGTGGCGGGGAGGTCGCGCCACTGGGTGGCGCCGCCGGTGAGGACGACGGCGTCGTGGTCGGCCCTGAGCTGGTCGACGGTGACGTCGACGCCGACGTTGACGCCGGTGCGGAAGGCGGTGCCCTCGGCGGTCATCTGGGCGAGGCGGCGGTCGATGTGCCGCTTCTCCATCTTGAACTCGGGGATGCCGTAGCGGAGCAGGCCGCCGACGCGGTCGGCGCGCTCGTAGACGGTGACGTCGTGTCCGGCGCGGGTGAGCTGCTGTGCGGCGGCCAGCCCGGCGGGGCCGGAGCCGACGACGGCGACGGTGCGGCCGGTGCGGTGGGTGGGGGGCAGGGGCTTGACCCAGCCCTCCTCCCACGCGCGGTCGATGATGGAGACCTCGACGTTCTTGATGGTGACGGCGGGCTGGTTGATGCCGAGCACGCAGGCGGACTCGCAGGGCGCGGGGCACAGGCGGCCGGTGAACTCGGGGAAGTTGTTGGTGGCGTGGAGCCGTTCGATGGCCTCGGCCCAGTCGTGCGTGTACACGAGGTGGTTCCACTCGGGGATGAGGTTCCCGAGGGGGCACCCGTTGTGGCAGAACGGGATGCCGCAGTCCATGCAGCGCGAGGCCTGCTTGGTGACGGTGCCGCGGTCGAGGTCCTCCTGGACCTCGCGCCAGTCCTGGATGCGGACGTCGACGGGGCGGTGCCCGGGGAGCTCGCGCTCGGTGATCTTCAGGAAACCCTTGGGGTCAGCCATGGTTCCTCCTCCTCTCGTGTGCTGACTTCAGGACTGCGCGGAGGCCATGACGGCCTCGTCGACGTCGCGCCCCTCGCGTTCGGCCTCGGCCTGGGCGAGCAGGACGCGCTTGAAGTCGCGCGGCATGATCTTGGCGACGCGGTCGAGCCCCTTGGTCCCCTCGGCCAGGAGGCGTTCGGCGACGGTGGAGCCGGTCTCGGCGTGGTGGCGGGTGAGGACGCCGGTGAGGAACTCGCGGTCCTCGTCGGTGAGGTCCTCGATCTCGACCATCTCGGGGTTGACGCGTTCGGTGTCCAGGTCGAGGACGTAGGCGATACCGCCGGACATGCCCGCCGCGAAGTTGCGTCCGGTACGGCCGAGGATGACGGCGCGCCCGCCGGTCATGTACTCGCAGCCGTGGTCACCGATGCCCTCGACGACCGCGAGGGCGCCGGAGTTGCGGACGCAGAAGCGTTCACCGACGACGCCTCGGAGGAGGATCTCCCCGGAGGTGGCGCCGTAGCCGATGACGTTCCCGGCGATGATGTGTTCCTCGGCGGCCAGGGTGGAGGTCGCCGCGGGGCGGACGATGACGCGGCCGCCGGACAGGCCCTTGCCGACGTAGTCGTTGGCGTCACCGGACAGCCGCAGGGTGACGCCCCGGGGCACGAAGGCGCCGAAGGACTGTCCGGCGGATCCGGTGAAGGACACGTCGATGGTGCCGTCGGGCAGGCCGTCGGCGCCGTAGCGCTTGGTGACCTCGTGCCCGAGCATGGTGCCCACGGTCCGGTTGACGTTGCGCACGGGCAGTTCGAGGCGGACCGGCTGGCCGAAGTCGAGCGCTCCCTCGCTGAGCTGGATGAGGGTGTTGTCGAGCGCCTTGTCCAGGCCGTGGTCCTGGGTGCGCCGCCGGGCGCGGTGGTCTCCGGCGATGGGCTCGACCTCGTGCAGGATCGGGGAGAGGTCCAGGCCCTGGGCCTTCCAGTGGTCGACGGCCTCGACGGTGTCGAGCAGGTCGACGGAGCCGATGGCCTCGTCGAGGCTGCGGAAGCCGAGCTGGGCCAGGTACTCGCGGACCTCCTGGGCGATGAACTCGAAGAAGTTGACGACGTACTCGGCCTTGCCCGAGAACCGCTCGCGCAGGGCGGGGTTCTGGGTGGCCACGCCCACGGGGCAGGTGTCGAGGTGGCAGACGCGCATCATGACGCAGCCGGAGACGACGAGGGGCGCGGTGGCGAAACCGTACTCCTCGGCGCCGAGCAGGGCGGCGACGACGACGTCGCGTCCGGTCTTCATCTGGCCGTCGGCCTGGACGACGATGCGGTCGCGCAGGCCGTTCAGCAGCAGGGTCTGCTGGGTCTCGGCGAGGCCGAGCTCCCAGGGGGTGCCCGCGTGCTTGAGGGAGGTGAGCGGCGAGGCGCCGGTGCCCCCGTCGTGGCCGGAGATGAGGACGACGTCGGCGTGGGCCTTGGACACGCCGGTGGCGACGGTGCCGACGCCCGCTTCGGAGACCAGCTTGACGTGGACCCGCGCGGACGGGTTCGCGTTCTTGAGGTCGTGGATGAGCTGGGCGAGGTCCTCGATGGAGTAGATGTCGTGGTGGGGCGGCGGCGAGATGAGGCCGACGCCGGGCGTGGAGTGGCGGGTGTTGGCGACCCACGGGTAGACCTTGTGGCCGGGCAGCTGGCCGCCCTCGCCGGGCTTGGCGCCCTGCGCCATCTTGATCTGGATGTCGTCGGCGTTGCTGAGGTAGTGCGAGGTGACGCCGAAGCGGCCGGAGGCGACCTGCTTGATGGCGCTGCGGCGCAGGTCCCCGTTGGCGTCGGGGGTGAAGCGGGCCGGGTCCTCGCCGCCCTCTCCGGTGTTGGACTTGCCGCCGAGGCGGTTCATGGCGATGGCGAGGGTCTCGTGCGCCTCGGCGGAGATGGAGCCGTAGGACATGGCGCCGGTGGAGAAGCGCCTGACGATCTCCGAGACGGGCTCGACCTCGTCGATGGAGACGGGTTCGCGCACGCCCTCCTTGAGGCGGAAGAGGCCGCGGAGGGTCATGAGCCGGGCGGACTGGTCGTCGACCCTGTTCGTGTACTCCTTGAAGATCTCGTACTTGCGGCTGCGCGTGGAGTGCTGGAGCCGGAAGACGGTCTCGGGGTCGAACAGGTGGGGCTCGCCCTCGCGCCGCCACTGGTACTCGCCGCCGACCTCCAGGCGCCGGTGGGCGTTGGGGTTGGCGGTGTGGGCGCGGCGGTGCCGGAGCGCGACCTCCTCCGCGAGGACGTCGAAGCCGACGCCGCCCAGGCGGGAGGTGGTGCCGGTGAAGCAGCGGTCGATGACCTCCTGGCCCAGGCCGAGCGCCTCGAAGATCTGGGCGCCGGTGTAGGAGCTGACCGTGGACACGCCGATCTTCGACATGACCTTGAGGACGCCCTTGCCGAACGCCTTGACGGTGTTGCGGACGGCGGTGTCGGCGTCGTCGACGCCGCCGAGGGTGCCGCGTTCGACCAGGTCCCGGACGGTCTCCAGGGCCAGGTACGGGTTGACGGCGGAGGCGCCGTAGCCGACGAGGAGGGCCACGTGGTGGCACTCGCGGACGTCGGCGGCCTCGACGAGGAGGCCGACCTCGGTGCGGGTCTTCTCTCGGACGAGGTGGTGGTGGACGGAGCCGGTGAGCAGCAGCGACGGGATGGGCGCGCGTGCGGCGTCGGCGCGGCGGTCGCTGAGCACGAGGATGTGCGCGCCGCCGTCGATGGCCTCGGAGACCTCGGCGTTGATCTCGTCCAGTCGGGCGGACAGGGATCGGCCGCCGCCGTCGACGGGGTAGGTGCCGTCGACGGTGAAGGTGCGCAGCGCGGGGTTGTCGCGCCCGGCGGCGACGATGGCGGCGAGCTGGGCCTGGTCGACGACCGGGGTCGGCAGGACGAGGCGCTGGGTGTCGCCCGGGGACGCCTGGAGGAGGTTGCCCTCGGCGCCGAGGAGCGTGGAGAGGCTGGTGACCATCTCCTCGCGGATGGCGTCCAGCGGCGGGTTGGTGACCTGCGCGAAGTTCTGCGAGAAGTAGTCGAAGAGCTGGCGCGAGCGCGCGGACAGCGCGGCCACCGGGGTGTCGGTGCCCATGGAGCCGATGGGTTCGGCGCCGGTGCGGGCCATCGGGGTGAGGATGATCCGCAGTTCCTCCTCGGTGTAGCCGAACACCTGCTGGGCGAGGTTGAGTTCGGTGACCGGGGTGGGTTCGGCGGCGGGGAGGTCGGCGAGGCGCAGGACGCCGGAGTCGATCCACTCCTGGTAGGGGTGTTCGGCGGCGAGTTCGGCCTTGATCTCCTCGTCCTCGATGATCCGCCCCTGGGCGGTGTCGACGACGAAGATGCGGCCGGGCTGGAGGCGTCCCTTGCGCACGACGGTGGCGGGGTCGATGTCGAGGACGCCGGCCTCGGAGGCGAGGACGACGAGGCCGTCCTCGGTGACCCAGTAGCGGCCGGGGCGCAGGCCGTTGCGGTCCAGGACGGAGCCGACGACGGTGCCGTCGGTGAAGGACACCGAGGCGGGGCCGTCCCAGGGCTCCATGAGGGTGGAGTGGTACTCGTAGAAGGCCCGGACGGCCGGGTCCATCTCGGTGTGGTTCTCCCAGGGCTCCGGGATCATCATGAGGACCGCGTGCGGCAGCGAGCGCCCGCCCAGGTGGAGCAGTTCGAGGGCGTCGTCGAAGGAGGCGGTGTCGGAGTCGTCGGGGTCGACGATCGGGAAGACGCGGGACAGGTCGCCGGGGATGAGCTCGGTGGCGAGCTTGGCCTCCCGGGACCGCATCATGTTCCGGTTGCCCTTGACCGTGTTGATCTCGCCGTTGTGGGCCACGTAGCGGAACGGGTGGGCGAGCGGCCAGGACGGGAAGGTGTTGGTGGAGAACCGGGAGTGCACCAGGGCCAGGCCGGAGGCGTAGCGCCGGTCGGACAGGTCCGGGAAGAACGGCTCCAGCTGCGGGGTGGTGAGCATGCCCTTGTACGCGATGGTGCGCGGGGACAGGCTCGGGAAGTAGACGTCGGCCTCGTGCTCCGCGCGCTTGCGGACGCAGTACGCGTGGCGTTCGAGGTCGATGCCGGTGAGGCCGTCGGTGGCGGTGCCGGGGGTGCCGGTGAGGAAGAGCTGCCCGAAGTAGGGCATGGCCTCGCGGGCGGCCGGGCCGCTGTACTGGGGCTCGAAGGGGACCTCGCGCCAGCCGAGGAGGGTGAGGCCCTCGTCGGCGACGATGGCGTTGATGGTCTCCACGGCGGCGGCGCGCTCGGCGGCGTCGGAGGGGAGGAAGCCGATGCCGGTGGCGTAGGCGCCCGCGGCGGGGAGGGCGAAGTCGCAGACCTCGGTGTAGAGGGCGTGCGGGATCTGGGTGAGGATGCCCGCGCCGTCGCCGTCGTCGGGGTCGGCTCCGGAGGCGCCCCGGTGGTCGAGGTTGCGCAGGACGGTCAGGGCCTTGCTGACGATGTCGTGGCTCTGGCGACCGGTGAGGTCGGCGACGAAGCCCACTCCGCAGGCGTCGTGCTCGAAGGCGGGGTCGTACAGGCCCTGGGGTGTGGCTTCTGCGTTCGTTCGGACGGACGAACGCCGCACGTTTCCAGCGGGCATCTGCCCTCCAGTCGTCTCTCGTCGGCTTCGTGAAAAGCGCATCGGGACGACGTTGGCCCTGCTGCGTGCGTGATGCTGTTGTGTCCGCCCGGGGGCGGGTCCCGACCGTGGGTCGCCCGGTCCGTGTCACCGTGTCGCGTACACGTCCTCGTGTCGCCGGTGTCGGTGGGCGTCCCGTTGTCGGGCAGGTTCTCTTATACAGGCTGGTCCGGCCCCGATGCGAATCGGAGGTCTAGACCAGGTGGCGCCGCGGTGCGCCGTGGCCCGTGGTGTGCCCGCTCCCTGCGGAGGGGCGCGGGTCCCTCTCGGACCGGGGTCCGATGAGAGCTGGCCTTGCGGGTTGTTCCACGAGGGAAATCCGCTAAACCTCCCAAAGGGGATGGAGGACCGTTCGCCGGTCGGATCTTCACCGGGCGTGAGACCGCGCCTGACCACCGCTTTCCCACGATACCCCGGGGCCGACACCTCTCCCAAGGGAGGACGGATCACACCGGGGAGTGACATCCCCCTCATCCGAGGCGGGCGGCCCCGGCCGTGGCACCTCCGGGGCGTCCTCGACGTGGGAGGATCACGGAATGGCAGGACACCCGACTTCCCCCGGCCCGGTCGATCCCGGAGCCGACTCCCCCGAGGCCGCCCGCGTGCCCGGCACCCCGGTGCCGGAGACCCACGCGGCCCCTCGGCGCGACGACCACCCGTCCCTCCCCGAGGCGGCGGAGGACTTCCTGCGCGAGCACGGGCCCGACGCGGCCCGGCCCAGGATGGTCCTGGAGCTGCTCTCCGACGGCCGTTGGTGGAGCGCCAACGACCTCGTGCGCGCCAGCGGTGTGGCGCACGCCGTGGTGGCGTCCCTCTTCAGGGCCCTGGAGACCGCGGGGGAAGTGGAGCGCGAGCCCGGGGGCGACCGGCGCCGTCTGTCGAGCCCCGTCCCGTACACCGGCGCGGCCGGGCCCACGCTGGCCGACCCGGTGGCCCACCTGCTCCCCGCCCATTCCCGGGCCGCCGAGGAACTGGCGCGGGCGGTGGCCGAGGGGCCCGCCTCCGACCTGGACCTGGACCACGTGTCCGCGACCGCCGAGACCGCGCTGCGCCGGGCCCTGTTCCTGGCCACCCGGTTCGACCTGCGCCATCGCACGCTCCTGTGCGTGGGCGACCACGACCTCACGTCCCTGGCGGTGGCCCTGGTGCGGCCGGAGGCACGGGTCCTGGTGGTGGACCTGGACGAGCGGGTGCTGGCCCACATCGACGCGGTGGCCGCGCGGTTGGGCCTGCCGGTGCGCACCCACACCGCCGACCTGCGGCTGGGGCTGCCCGCGTCGCTGCGGGAGGGCGCCGACCTGGTCTTCACCGATCCGCCGTACACCCCCGACGGGGTGGACCTGTTCGTGCGGCGCGGGGTGGAGGGGCTGGCCGACCCCCGGCGGGGGCGTGTGCTGGTGGCCTACGGCGCCAGCGAGACCACGCCCAAGCTGGCGGCGGCGACCCAGGCGCGCATGGTGCGCTCGGGGCTGCTCCTGGAGGCGGTGTGGCCGGACTTCAACCGCTACCTGGGCGCGGAGTCCATCGGTGCGGCCAGCGACCTGTACGTGCTGCGTCCGCTCGCGCGCACCCTGTCCTCCCCCGGCGGTGACTCCTCTCGGGTGTACAGCCAGGGGGTCAACGCCAAGGAGGCGCGCGGCGGTCTGGACGCGGAGCGGGCCACCGCCGTGCTGGAGCGGGTCGCGGAGCTGACCGGCGCCGTCCCCGCGCGTGACGGCGCCGAGGACGGCGACACGGTGGGGGCTCCCTCACTGGTCGGGGACTGGCCGCGTGAGGTGGCCGGGGACCCCCGGGTGCGCCTGTCCACGTGGATGGACTCCCCCACCGCCGTCGGCCCCCGGGCCGTGGTCAACCTCACCGGCGGTTGGGAGCGGTTGGCGCCCCGTGTGGCGCTGGCGGCCACCGCCGACGACACCTTCGTGCTGGTGCCCTCGTCCTCGCGCTGGGTGCGTGACGAGGCGGGCCAGAAGGGGTTCCGTGCCCTGGTGGAGCCCGCGTTCCGGGTCCGGTTCCTGAGGGGCGTGGGCGCCGCGGACCTCACCGCGATCCGGTGCACCCGCGCCGCGCCCGGCGCGGGCGCCGACCGTCTGCTGGCCCACGTCCAGGGCAGGTCCCACGGGACGCTGACGGCGACGCTGCGCACGGGCCTGGTGGAGGCGGCGGCCCAGCGGGGACGACCCATCAACAAGCGCACGGCCCGGCACGCGGTGGCCGCGGTCCCGGGCTGGGTGGCCGGGCACACCCTGCTGGACCTGCCCGAACACCGGTTCGCGGAGCTGCGCGCGGTGGCCTCGGACCTGGTCTCCCGGGTCGACGAGGCGGGGGCGGACCCGAGCCGGGTCGACGGCGCGGACTGAGCCGGTCCGGTCCACGAACGCGGGCGGGGCCCGGTGGGAGGTCGTTCCCACCGGGCCCCGCCCGTGTGTTCTGGGGGGTGGCGCCGCTACTGGCCGGGCTGCGTCGGCGTCTCGACCGTGCCGTCGGCCGGGGGCGGATCCTCGACCAGTTCCTGGTCGGTGCCCTCCACGGCGCCCTCGCCCGTACCGGTTCCGTCCCCGGTGCCGTCCTCGGTCCCGGTGCCCTCACCGGCTCCGGGCGCGGTCTCCTCGCCGCCGAGCTCACCGATCCGGCGGAAGAACGGGTTGCGGAAGTTGGCCAGGGTCACCAGCGGGGTGACCAGGCTGACCCGCTCGTCGACCGACTCGGAGTCGGTGGGCTGGACCCAGATCACCACCAGGTAGTGGCCGGTGATGATGGCGTCGGCGGCGCTGTAGCCGCTGCCGAGGCGGTCGAGGGGGTCCTCACCGGACGGGGAGAGCACGAAGCCGGGGTCGACGGGCTGCTCGTCCTCCTCGGCCTCGGGCAGTTCCATGGCCTCGGCCACGGCACGGCTGCCCTCGATGTCGGCGAGGTTGAACACCGCGACCACACCGAAGACGTCGTCCTCGGACATGTAGGTGGCGCGGCCCGCCTGCGTGCAGTCCGCGTCGGAGAGCGCCTGCCGCACCTGGTCGCCCCAGACAGCCGCCGAGCAGTCCTCGGTCAGGTCCGAGTCGCGCAGGGTGAAGTCCAGGCTCTGACCGGAGATCTCGGAGTTGTGGCGCTCGAAGAGCTCGCCCTCGTTGAGCGGCCGAGTGTCCTTCTCCCGGGAGGACAGCACCGCGTTCATGTTGCTGTCCTGGGAGTCCTGGACCTTGTACAGGGCCGGTCGGGTCTCCTGGGCGGCCTGCTCCTCCCCGCCGTCTCCGGAGAACTGGAAGAAGAGCACCGTGCCCAGGGCGATGAGCGCCACGACCAGCACGCCGACCAGGACGGTCAGCATCCCGCCGAAGCGGCGGGGCTCCTTCTTGCGTCGGCCTCCGCCCTTGCGGCGTCCGCCCTCGCGGTTCTCGGACCGGCTCCGGTCCGCCTGGGCGGGGAGTTCGGCTGGCTCGCTGTCTTTCCTCCGGCGGCCCGGCCTGCCAGGCGTCGACGGTTCAGAAGGGGACACCCAAAGGACCTTTCCGTGGATGCGGGCCGGTCACGTGACGTGACCGGCCCGGCTGCGCTCGGGAACGGCGGGGGGACGCCTCCCGCCTGGTGTCGACCCCGGGGCCGTGTTCCCTGAAATCAGGGGAACACACCCCGGCGGGCGGGTCGATCTGTCCGAGATCCTATCGGGGCGTCCGACGGGGCCGGACAGACCGGCTCCTACTCGCCCTCCTCCTCCGGCTTGTGCGCGACGACCTCGTCGTAGACGAAGCTGAAGGCGCTCTGCGAGACCACGCTGGCGGTGGCCAGACCCGAGTCGTCCCCGGGCAGGGAACCGTCGGTGCGCGCGACCCAGTAGACGGCCAGGTAGTGGCCCATCACCTGGGTCGTGGCCTGGCTGTAGCCCTCCTGGAGGCCCTCGACGCCGTCGATCTCACGGGACAGCAGGAAGCCGGCCCCGGTCTCGACGTTGGTCGGGTCCATGGCGGCCGCCACCTCGGCCGCTCCCTCGGTGTCGGAGAGGTCGAACAGGGTCACCTGGGCGACGTAGTCGTCCTTGGAGTCGGTGTACACCCCGGAGGCCGCGTTGAGGCAGTTGGCGTCCAGGAGGCTCTGACCGAGCTCCTCGCCCCACACCAGCGAGGTGCAGGAGTCGGTGACCTCGGACTCCTGGAGCTCCAGCTTCATCCCGGCCATGTCGAGTTCCTCGACCGGTCCGAAGACGGACTCGTCGGTCATGGGCTCGACGTCGTCGGGGCGGTTCGCGATGGCGCCGAACACCTCGGGCCGGTCCGGCTCGAACAGGTACAGCTCCGGAGTGATGGTGCTGTGCCCCTCGGGCGGCGCGACGATGCTCTCCTCACCCCGGTCGGTGTTGCCGCCGGTCCCGGTGACGAGCTGGTAGGTCAGCAGGCCCAGGAGTGCGACCAGGGCGATACTGAAGGCGCCCAGGAGCACTCCGAGCACGGCGGTGCCGCGCTTGCGCTTGCTCTGTTCAGCGAGGGTGTAGACGATCTGGTTGGGCCGGTCGCCCAGGACCGACACCTTCTTGATCGCGGACGCGGAGAAGGCGGAGACGCGTCCCACGCCCTTCCTGTCCTTGCGGCGGCCCTTGCGGCCGGCGGAACGCCCGGCCTCCTGCTCCGAGCCCTCCTCGCCCTCGTGGTCGTCCTCGTACCCGGTGTCCGGGTCGTCCTCGTGGTCGTCGTACTCGGCGTCAGGGCGGGGCTGGGTGTGGCCGTACTCGGCGGAGAAGTCCTCCTCCGGGTCGTACTGCTCCTCGTACCCGTCCTCGGGGCCGTAGTCGTCGACGTGCTCTTCGGTGTGGGCGCTGTCGGCGCGACGTGACCCGCCGCGCCGACGTCTGCGTCCGTGACCGGAATCGGCTCTGCTCACGGTCTTTCTCAATCGTCAACCCGTGGTCTGCTCGACTGGTGCGGGCTTCGTCGTACGGCGCGCTCGGCCACGGGCCGGTGCGCCGGTTTTCGGAATGTCCCGCTCTACTCGGGCTTCGACCCGGAGTTGCCTTCCGCGCCGTCGGCGCCGTCCTCCGCCGAGCCCTCGCTACTAGATCGCTCAGGGCTCGGGTGGTATTCCGTCCCGGCCCCCTCGGATGAGCCCGTGGCCTGGTCGAACACCGAGTCGTCGCCGTCGACGGCGCTGTAGACGGTGCCTTCGTCGGCCTTCTCGTCGGAGGATGTGTCTCCGAACACCTGGGTCCCGGCGTCCTGCCCGTGGGGGACGACGGAGGCGGAGAAGGAGTCGAGGCGGCGGCCGGCCCAGACGAAGTAGGCGAGGGCGCCGAGGAACACCGCGATGGAGGTCCAGTTGTTCAGGCGCAGGCCGAAGAAGTCGTTGGCCGGGTCGACGCGCAGGTACTCGATCCAGAAGCGGCCGACGCAGTAACCCATGACGTAGACGGCGAAGAGGCGTCCGCCCTGGAGGGAGCCCTCGAAGCGGCGGCCGAGGTAGGCCAGCAGGACCGCGAGGACCAGGCACCACAGGGACTCGTAGAGGAAGGTCGGGTGGTAGGTGGTGACGCCGACCTCCATGCCCGCCCGCATGTGGCCCTCGGGTGTGGGGTAGATCTCCAGGGCCCAGGGCAGGTCGGTGGGGCGCCCGAAGAGCTCCTGGTTGAAGTAGTTGCCCCAGCGGCCGATGGCCTGCGCCAGGGGGAGGGTGGGGGCGATCGCGAAGGAGAGCTTGGACATGGACAGCCCGCGTTTGCGGGCGACCAGCCACACGCCGACGGCGCCGAGCGGGATGGCGCCCCAGATGCCCAGGCCGCCCTCCCACACGTACAGGGCGCGGATGGCCTCGCGGTCCGGCCCGAAGTACAGGTGGGCGTCACTGATGACGTGGTAGAGGCGACCGCCGACCAGACCCAGGATCACGGCCCAGACGGCCATGTCCATGATGGTGCCGGGCTCACCGCCCATCGCCTTCCAGCGGCGCTCGCTCCAGTAGACCGCGACGATGACCCCGGCCAGGATGCACAGGGCGTAGAAGTGGATCTGGAACGGCCCGATGGGGATCGAGTTGATCTCGGGGCTGGGAATGGCCGCGAGGGCGCGGCCGACCTCGGCCGCGCCCTCGGAAGCTGTCGACGACAATGTCACTGCTCTGCTCTCGGGTTCGCCCCGCGTGCGGGGGTGGTGATCAGGGGTTCTCCTCCGCGTCACCCCCGCCGTCGGCATCCCTGGGCTCGGTGCTGACCTCGCCGTCGCCCGCGGCGGCGATCGCGTCGGCCAGGCCCCTGGTGCTCATGGCGGTGTTGCCGTCGAGCAACTCGCCGTTGATGTAGACGGAAGGCGTGGCGCGGAACTCGTTGGCTCCGCTGTAGCGAGTGTAGGCCTTCCCTGTGGCGTCGATGATCTCGCCCGTGTAGGTGCCCTCCAGGAAGGACGCGTCGTGTCCGTTGCCCTCTCCCCAGCTGATGAGGTCGGACAGGACCATGGTCCCGATGTTCTCCTGGCCGATCTGCTCGGTGGCGTCGGCGGTGAGGGCGGGCAGGTACTCCTCGGTGAACTCCTTGACGACCTCGGCCTCAGCGTCGACGCGGTCGTCGAAGGCCTGGGCGTCCTCGTCGGAGGCCCCGGTGTCGCGGAACCACTGCTTGAGCTCGTCGACGTTGAAGCCCTCCTTGCCCTCGGTGGGCTGGTTCTCGAACAGGGTGTCGTTGTACTCGACGAAGACGCCGTAGTCGGCGGAGGCGCGGGCGGCGGCACCGGCGCGCAGTGAGTTCGAGCTGATGGGGACGGGCTGCTGGGCGAAGATGCTCACGGGCCGGTAGTGGACGATGGCGGCGCCCGCGGCGGCCTGTTCCTTGAGGACGTCGCCGCCGAAGTGCTCGAACTGGCGGCAGGCGGGGCACTGGTAGTCGGCGTAGACCTCGACGACGGGAGCGGAGGCGTCCGGCTCGGCCATCACGACGCTGCCGTCCTCCTGGAGGGTCTGGTCGGCCAGCGGGCCCTCGTAGCCCTCGCTGCGTTCGGAGGTGAGGACGGCGTAGCCGATCCCGACGACGAGCAGGACCACGGCCGCGGCGGCGCCGACGACGATGAGGGTCCGGTTGCGTTTGGCGGCCCGCTTCTCCTTCTCCCGCTGTTCCCTGAGCTTCTCGCGGGAGCGCTTGCGCGCTTCACTCCCCATGGTGTTCCTCTGTTTCTGGCTTTCTGGAGGTGGTCGACCGTCGCGTTCGGGGTGCCGGGGGCACCGGTTCTCCGGGACTAGCGGAAGAGGCCGAGCGCGCGGTCGAGGGCGAAGGGGGATCGGGGCCAGAGCGCGATGAAGGCGCCCATGGCCGCGAAGGCGACGTCGCGTGCGATGGAGAGCCCGTAGGTGGTCTCGCCGGGGTCGACCTGTCCGCCGCCGCCGAAGCAGCCGCAGTCGATGTTGAGGCCGCGGGCCATGGCGGAGAGGATCCCGGCGATGAAGACGACCATGAGGAGGGCGCCGACGGCGCCGACCTGCCGGGTGGCCAGGCCCGCGAGGAGGAGCAGGGCGAGGGCGAGCTCGAAGAGCGGCAGGAGGTAACCGATGAGTTCCGCGATCTCGGCGGGGAAGAGGTCGTAGGCCTCGACCGCCTGGACGGAGAGGGCGGGCGGGAACTTGGTGACGGCCGCGGTGATGAGGACGGCGGCGAGGCCGACCCGGCAGGCGAGGGTGAGCCAGGGTTGGACGGTCTCCCAGCGCCCGGTGGGCTGGGTGGTGGGGGCGTCGTCGTGGGTGTCCGTCATCTGCGAGGCCTTCGGGAGTGGGGGGCGGTCGTCCGCGCTCATGGCACTGGGTGCGTGCCTTGTCGCTCTTCGTGTTGGAACAAAGCCTACTGTGTGTAGTGAGTTGGTGGCACGGGGCATCGGAACCGGGGAGTGCGGCGGGGGCCGCGCTTCCGGGACCCCGCCATCACACCACCCGGAGACCTGGCGGGTGACCGGTTCGCGGGGATCGGGCGTCCCCTCTCACCCGATTCTCACCCTCTTAACCCTGCGCTTGACCTGCTCGGAGGCTGAGGGCGCGGACACGGGAACGGTGGGCCGCGCCGTGTCGGCGCGACCCACCGTGGGGTTCCTGACGCGGGCCGGTCGGCCCTTCCAAGGGACTAGCGGGAGCGCACTCCGGCGGCGAGCTCCTCCGCGAAGGAGCGGACGGCGACGAGTCCGGTCTCCAGGTCCGGGGCGTCCAGGACGCGCTGGCAGAACCCGGCGCCCACGATGACGCCGTCGGCGTAGCCGGCGACCTCGGCGGCCTGCGCGGCCGTGGAGATGCCCAGCCCCACGCAGATCGGCAGCCCGGACTCGCGGGTGACCTCACGGGTGCGGCGCACCAGGGTCTCGGCGGTGTCGGCCACCTGGGCGCGGGTGCCGGTGACGCCCATGAGCGAGGCCGCGTAGACGAACCCGCTGCACGCGCCGGTGGTGAGTGCGAGGCGCCGGTCCGTGGAGGAGGGGGCCACCAGGAAGATCCGGTCGAGCCCGGCCTTCTCGGAGGCGGCGTACCACTCCTCGGCCTCCTCGGGGATGAGGTCGGGGGTGATGACCCCGGCCCCGCCCGCGTTGGCGAGTTCGGTGGCGAAGCGCTCGACGCCGTAGCGCTCGATCGGGTTCCAGTACGACATGACCAGGGCGGCGGCGCCGGTGGCGGCGGTCGCCTCCACGACGCGGAAGACGTCGTCGGTGGTGGTGCCCGAGGCCAGCGCCCGGTCGGCGGCCCGCTGGATGGTGGGTCCGTCCATCATGGGGTCGGAGTAGGGCAGGCCGACCTCGACGACGTCGCACCCGCCCTCGACCATGGCCTCGATGACCCGGATCGAGGACTCGACGTCGGGGAACCCGGCGGGCATGTAGCCGATGAGCGCGGCGCGGTCGGCCTCTCGGGCCTGGGCGAGCCTGTTCTGGAGTGTGGTCGCGGGCATCAGGCCTGTCCCTCCGAGTCGACGAGGCCGAAGTAGGCGGCCGCGGTGTTGACGTCCTTGTCGCCGCGCCCGGAGAGGTTCACCAGGATCACGGCTTCGGGCCCGAGGCGCCGGCCGAGCCGGATCGCCCCGGCCAGGGCGTGGGCGCTCTCGATCGCGGGGATGATGCCCTCGGTGCGGCAGAGCAGCCGGAAGGCCTCCATGGCCTCGGTGTCGGTGACGGGCTCGTAGGTCGCCCGGCCGGTGTCCGCCAGGTAGGCGTGTTCGGGGCCCACCGCCGGGTAGTCGAGCCCGGCGGAGATGGAGTGGCTGGGCAGCGTCTGCCCGAACTCGTCCTGGAGGACGAAGGTGCGCGCTCCGTGGAAGACGCCGTGGCTGCCCGCGGTGATGGAGGCGGCGGTCTCGTCGGTGTCGGCACCCGCTCCCCCGGCCTCGAACCCGTAGAGGGCCACGCTCTCGTCGGGGATGAAGGCCGCGAAGATCGCGATGGCGTTGGAGCCGCCGCCGACGCAGGCGGCGACGGCGTCGGGGAGCCTGCCGGTGAGGTCGAGGACCTGCTGGCGGGCCTCGGCGCCCACGGTGAAGTGCAGGTCGCGGACGAGCTTGGGGAAGGGGTGTGGACCGGCGGCGGTGCCGAAGAGGTAGTGGGTGTGGTCGACGTTGGCCACCCAGTCGCGGAAGGTCTCGTTGATCGCGTCCTTGAGGGTGCGGCTGCCGATGGTGACCGGGACGACCTCGGCGCCCAGCATGCGCATGCGGGCGACGTTGAGCGCCTGCCGCCTGGTGTCCTCCTCCCCCATGTAGATGACGCAGTCCAGACCCATGAGGGCGCAGGCGGTGGCGGTGGCCACGCCGTGCTGTCCCGCGCCGGTCTCCGCGATCACGCGGGTCTTGCCCATGCGCTTGGTGAGCAGCGCCTGGCCCAGCACGTTGTTGATCTTGTGCGAGCCGGTGTGGTTGAGGTCCTCGCGCTTGAGCAGGACGCGCGCGCCGCCCGCGTGCTCGGAGAAGTTGCGGGCCTCGGTGAGGAGGCTGGGGCGGCCCGCGTAGCTCTTGAGGAGTTCGTCGAACTCGGCGTGGAAGGCGGGGTCGTCCTTGGCCCTGGCCCACTCGGCCTCGACCTCGTCGAGGGCCGCGATGAGGGCTTCGGGGGCGAACCGGCCGCCGAAGCGGCCGTAGTGCCCGCGCTCGTCGGGTACCGGTTGGGCGTGGCTCATGGGAAGTTCTCCTGGGAAGAGGAGGCCGAGCGCGCGGGTCGGCCCGGGGCGTCGCGCCACGGGAGCCGCGCGCCGACCGGCCGTGCGCCGCCTGGCTCGGGCGGCGCGGGTTGGTTCGGGTCGACGCGGCGACGGGAACCCGTGGGACGTGCCTACGGGCTCCCTAGAGCCATCGCCATCGGCGCCGGAGCGTGCGCGCGGGCGTGTGCCGCGCGGGCTCCGTGTACGCCTTCGTCGGTCCCATCGTGTTCGTCCCGTCAGTTCCGGTCGCGCAGCGCGGGGTGGGCACCGGCGGTCACCAGGTCGGCGACGGCCTCGCGCGGGTTCCGTCCCCGGACGAGGCTCTCGCCCACGAGGACGGCTCCCGCTCCGGCACCGGCGTAGGCCAGCAGGTCGTGCGGGCCCCGGATGCCGGACTCCGCGATTCTGACGCGGTCGGCCGGGATGAGGGGGGCGAGCCGGGCGAAGGTGTCCCGGTCGACCTCCAGGGTCTTGAGGTTGCGCGCGTTGACGCCGATGACGGTCGCTCCGGCGTCCAGGGCGCGGGCGACCTCCTCCTCGTCGTGGACCTCGACCAGCGGGGTCAGGCCCAGCGAGCGGGCGCGTTCGACGAGGGAGACCAGGGCGTCCTGGGGCAGGGCGGCGACGATGAGGAGGATCGCGGAGGCGCCGAAGACGCGGGCCTCCCACAGCTGGTAGGAGCTGACGACGAAGTCCTTGCGCAGCAGAGGGGTATCGACGGCGGCGTGCACGGTGCGCAGGTCGTCCAGGCTGCCGTTGAACCGGCGCCCCTCGGTGAGCACGCTGATCCAGCTGGCGCCGCCGGCCTCGTAGTCGCGGGCCAGCGAGGCGGGGTCCGTGATGGAGGCGAGCGGGCCCTTGGAGGGGCTGGCCCGCTTGACCTCCGCGATGACGTGGACGCCCGGGCGGCGCAGGGCGGCCTCGGCGTCCTTGGGGACGGGCACCGACTCGGCTTGGGCCTTGAGGCGGTCCAGGGGCAGTTCCGCCTGTCGCTGCGCCAGGTCAGCGCGTACTCCGTCGAGGATCTCGTCGAGCACGCTCACAGGTTCTAGCTCCCTCGTCCATGGTTGCGGTTCGCGGTGGCCGGTCCGGAGGCGGACGCGGCCGGTCCGATCGGGTGCGGGCTCGGGGCCGTCACACCGTGTGCTGGTCATCGTATCCACCCTCGGCGGCCGTGGGGCCGCCGCCCCCGGGTCACCACGCCGGAGGAATCCGTGCGATGGGGCAGGAACCCGCCCCATCGGGGCGGGCCCGGCCTCACCAGGTCGGCAGAAGCGGGGTGCCTGGGGCGAGGAAGGAGAACCACGGGAGGTTGCGGGCGATCCAGAAGACCACGAAGGCGACGAGGAGCGTCCAGACGAACCAGGTGGGGGCCGGTAGGGGCGGTCTCGCGCGCGGGCGCAGGGTGCCGATCAGCCAGGCCGCGTAGGTGAGGGCGAGGTAGGGCAGGAGCAGCACCAGGAGCGGGTTCATGCCGAGGGCGCCGACGACGTCCAGGTGGGTGAGGAGGGCGACGGCGCGCATGGTTCCGCAGCCGGGGCAGAACGTGCCGGTGAGGAGCAGCCAGGGGCAGGTGGGGTAGTTGCCCGGTTCGTTGGGGTCCACCAGGTGGAGGAGGACGAGCCCGGACAGCCCGAGCAGCCCCAGGGAGACCGGCCAGGTCGCGGGGTGGATCCGCTGGACGAGACGGGAGACCCTGCCCGGGGCGCCCTCCCCGGCCGGGGCCGCGCGCACGTCCGGGAGGGACGGGGCGGGGGCCGACCGGCGGGCGGGTTCGTCGTCGTGCTGCACGTGCCCACCCTACCGGCGGCCGCGTCCGCGCACCCGGGTCACATCATGAGCGCGGAGACACCGAAGCCGAGGAACATCAGCAGGTAGAAGAGGAAGAAGAGCGCCGTGACCACGAAGCAGCAGAGGCCGATGATGCCGAGGATCTTCGCGGTGTTGGCCGCGGACTCCGCACCGACGTAGTCACCGATGTGCCACTTGCTGCTGACCTGGAGCGCGAAGATCAGGCCGATGATGCCGATGATGCTCGTCATGCCGAGACAGCCGAAGATGCCCAGGATGTTGAAGACCAGGTAGTTCTTGGGCGGGTCGGACGCGGGCGGCTGCGCCCCGTAGGGTCCGGGCACGCCGTAGGGCGGCACGGGCGGACCGTAGTGCCCCTGCGGCTGGCCGTACTGCGGGACCGGCGGACCGTAGCCGCCGGTGGACTGGTCGTAGCCCGAGGGATCGCCCGGGGGCGGAGGACCGTAACTCATGGGTGGTGTCCTTCCGGACATGTGTCGGCCGAGGGGCGAGGGGGAGACCGGAACCCGCTCGACCTGCGGGTCGGCGGCGGAGCCGGTGAGGTGAATGTACCCGCCCCGGAGGCACCCGTCCATTTCCGTGGCCCACGCGCGGTGGGCCACGGACGCTCCGGACGGAGGGGACTACTGAGCGGTGACGGCGGCCTCGCGGCCGGCCTCCCACTCCTCGCGCGTCGGCGGGACCGGGCGGGGCTCCTTGCGGCCCAGGCCGACCTTCTTCATGACACCGGCGACGGCGGCCAGGGCGATGCTGGCGACCAGGGCGATGACGGTCCAGGTGATCAGGGCGCCGCCGAAGATGATGGCGACGGCGGCCACGGTCCAGGCGACGATCCAGGAGACGGTGAGGAACCAGGCGGACACGGTGTTGCCGTGGTCGTCGTGCTCTTCGTGGTGGGCGTCGGCCATCAGGGGCTCTCCTTGGGTTGGGCTGGCGACTCGGCCAGCGGTGCGGGTTCGGTGTCGCCACCGGCTTCGGTGCGGGCCGCCGGTTCGGTTCCGGCGGACCCGCCGGACTCCGGGGCGCCAAGAGTGGGGTCGTCACCGGCGTCCAGCGATTTCCACAGGTCGGCTGGTGTCTCCGCCTGGCGCGGACGCGGTGCGGCGTCCCGATCGTACCGGTTTCCCATGCCGGGCCAGGCAGGGGCACGCGCTACCGAGACCAGGCCGCTCAGGACCAGCAGGACCGCCCCGGCCGCGCCCATCACGGGGCCGAGGGCGTGGATCTCCGGCGCTCCGGCGCTCTGCGCGGCGCCCCCGGTGTCGGAGGCCAGCCGGGTGACGGCGTCGGCCAGGACGCCGGGGCGGGTGGCCGACCACAGGGAGGTGAGTGCGAACACACCGCAGGCCGCGATGAGCAGCGCCACGACGCGACGGGCCCAGGAGCGGGCCGCGTACAGGCCCACGATCCCGGCGAGCCCGGCCCAGCCCAGGCCGCGCAGGGCCCCGGTGAGGTCACCTCCGGTGAGGTCCACGGGGACGGCGGCGACCGGTCCGGGCGAGGCGAGCTCGCCGGTGACCCACACGCGCCCGGAGGCGGCCAGCATGAGCGCGGCCCCGGCGGCCAGGGCGAGCGTGGCCACGCCGTACTCGCGCCGGGCGCGGGCGGTGGCGCGGGTCACAGCAGCTGCCCGGCGTCGAAGCAGGTGCGGTCCCCGGTGTGGCAGGCGGCTCCGGTCTGGTCGACGCGGACCAGGAGGGTGTCGCCGTCGCAGTCGAGTGCGACGGAGACCACGCGCTGGGTGTTTCCGGAGGTGGCGCCCTTGACCCAGTACTCGCCCCGGCTGCGCGACCAGTAGGTGGCGTCGCGGGTGGTGAGGGTGCGGTGCAGGGCCTCGTCGTCCATCCAGGCCAGCATGAGGACCTCCCCGGTGTCGTGCTGCTGCACGACGGCGGGGACCAGGCCGTCCGCGGTGCGCTTCAGGCGTGCGGCGATGTCCGGATCGAGGTTGGTGGCGCTCATGCCTCCAGGTTATGGCCGCCGCCCGCGCTCTGCCCACCGGGTGCGGGTTGACGCCGGTCACTCCCCTCGATCCCCCCGGGCGCGGGTGGGGGGATTAGAGTGCGTGCGTCCGTGACGTCGCCGTTCCGACGGTTCTGCCAGCTTGGGAGCTCCCGTGACCGCCGAGCACCTGTCCGCCGACCTGGCGGGGAAACCCGCCGCGTTGACCGAGCTCGCCCAGCGCTTCCCTCGCTGGGACCCCTACGCCGCGCTGCCCGCGCTGTTGGGGGACGAACCCGGGTCGGTGCGGTTCCTCGCGCTGGGTCCGGCGCGGCGCGCGTGCGAGGTGGCGGCGGCGCGGCTGCGGCGCGGGGGCGTGGCCGCGCACGCCGACTTCTCCTCCTCGGTCGAGGAGCCGCCCGCCGGGCCGGAGACGCTCGTGGTGGCGGTGAGTCTGGGCGACGGCCAGCGGGAGCTGCACTCGGCGCTCGACCGGTACGTGGGGCGTTCACCGGTGATCGTGCTGGCGCCGGACGAGGACGCGGTGGTGGGTCGGTACGCGGACCTGCTGGTGCCGCTGCGGGCGGGCGAGGAGCGGTCCGGGCTGGGGTGCCGCGCCTACCAGCACGCCCTGGCGTTGCTGCTGTTGCTGGGGCACCGGCTGGGGGCGCCGGCGACGAGCGGCAGCGCCAACTTCCCGGGGCTGCTCCAGCGGGTCGCCAACGCTTCGCGGGTGCTGTTGGAGGGCGCTCCGGAGTGGGTGCCCGAGGCGGCGCGGGTCCTGGACTCCCCCGACGGGGTGCGGCTGGTGGCCCCGGCCGAGCGGTTGGCCTCCGCCGAGCAGGGGGTCCGGGTGCTGCGCAGGGGGCCGATCCGGGTGGCGCACGCCGCGGAGACCGGTGAGTGGTCGCACTCGGACCGGTACCTGGCGGCGGTGTCGGACTACCGGGCCCTGCTGTTCGCGGGTTCCGCCTACGACCAGCGTTTCGCGGAGCACCTCGGGCAGCTGCGCGGTTCGTTCGTGGCGGTGGGAGCCACCCCCGGACGCGAGCGCGTTCCGGGGGTGGCGCTGAGCGTGCGCTACCCGGGTGACGGCGACCCCGACGTGAGCCTGCTGACCGAACCGCTGGTCGCGGAGCTGCTGGCGGCCCACTGGTGGAGGGGTCGGGAGCGTCAGGCGGAGGAGCGGACCCAGGAGGCGTAGAGGTCCGCGTACACGCCGGGCCGGTCCACCAGTTCGTCGTGGGATCCGCTCTGGACGATGCGGCCGCCGTCGAACACCAGGACCCGGTCGGCGGCCTCGGCCGTGGACAGGCGGTGGGCGATGGCGACGGACGTGCGGCCCCGGGTCAGCCGGTCCAGGGCCCGCTGGATGCGGACCTCGGTGTGCGGGTCCACGGCCGAGGTGGCCTCGTCCAGGACGAGGAGGTCCGGGTCAGCGATGTAGGCGCGCACGAGGGCCACGAGCTGGCGCTCCCCCGCTGACAGGGACTCCCCGCGTTGGCCCACCGGGGTGTCCAGGCCGTGCGCGAGGCTGCCCAGCCAGTCCGCCAGACCGAGCTCGGTGATGGCCGCCTCCAGCTCGGCGTCGGTGCTCTCGGGGCGGGCGAAGCGGATGTTGTCGCCCAGGGAGCTGTCGAACAGGAACCCCTCCTGGGGGACCATGACGACGCGGCTCCGCAGTGAGGAGAAGGAGACCTCGCGCAGGTCCGCCCCGTCCAGGCGGACGGTGCCGGACGCGGGGTCCATGAGGCGGGTGAGGAGCTTGACGAAGGTGGTCTTACCGGACCCGGTCTCTCCGACGACCGCGACCCTGGTGCCCGGGGTGATCTCGACGTCCACGTCGTCCAGGACGACGGGGCCCTCGGGGTAGGAGTAGGTGACCCGGTCGAACCCGACCCGGACCGGCCCGCGCGGCAGCACGCGCCCGGCCTCGCCGGGGTCCGCGATGTCGGGGACCGTGTCCAGCACCCCGAGGACGCGCCGCCAGCCCGCGATGGCGTTCTGGGCCTCGTTGAAGATCTCCGTGGCCATCATCATGGGCTGGATGAACAGCGTCATGAGGAAGAGGAAGGCGATGAGCTGACCCGCGGTGAGGTCTCCCCCGACGCCCAGCCAGACGCCGACCAGGACTACGGCGACGTTGCCGAGGGCGGCGATGATCTCCGCGAAGGGCGAGACGGCCATGGACAGGCGCTGCGCCCTGACCTGGGCGTGCCGGGTGGCCAGCACGGTGGTGTCGATGCGTCCGGCGGTGCGCTCCTCGGTTCCGTGGGCGCGGATGACGGCGGCGCCCATCACGGTCTCGCCGATGGCGCCGAGCATGTCGCCGGTGCGCTCGCGGACCGTGAGGTAGGCCTTGGACAGCAGCTTCTGGAGCCAGCGGACCCCGAACAGCAGCGGCAGGAAGCAGATCCACACCACGAGGGTCAGCTGCCAGGAGTAGACCGCCATGAGGGTGGTGGCGACCAGGAGCTGGCCGACGCTGACCAGCAGGAGCAGACCGCCCCACTGCATGAAAGTGCTGATCTGGTCGACGTCGCCGGTGACCCGGGAGACCAGGGCGCCCTTGCGCTCGCTGTTCTGGGTGAGCACGGACAGGTCGTGGACGTGGCGGAAGGCCTTGCGGCGCAGGGTGGCCAGCCCGGACTCGGTGGCCCGGTACAGGCGCAGGTTCATCAGGTACGAGCAGAACATGGTGACCACGAGCAGCCCGGCGCAGACCGTCACCATACGGGTCACGAAGCCGAGGTCGGGGCCGCCCTCCCCGGTGAGCCCGTTGTCGATGATCTGCTGGACGGCGACGGGGACGATCACCTTGCCCGCGGTGGCGACCAGGGCGAAGAGCAGTGTGAGCCACAGGCCCCGGGCGAACTCCGGGGACAGCTGGAGGCCGCGCCGGATGGTGCCGAGCGCGGAGTCCTGGTTCCGGTGCAGGGAGAGGACGGGGTCGCGTTCGGGGCGCCCCGCCCCCGCCTCCGCCTGTTCCGACCTGTCGTCGGTACGGGGCTGGGTCGGTGCGCTCATCGGCTGGTCTCCTCGGCGGCGTCGGTGGCGTGTCCTCCGGTGGGCAGGTGCGGTTCCGCGGGTCCGGGCTCCTCCGGTATGGGGGCGCGCTCGCTCTCGTTCTCGGCCGAGGCGCGCTCGTAGGCGGTGACGAGCCTGTTGTAACCGCTGGAGGTCACCAGGAGCTCGGAGTGGGTGCCGCGCGCCAGGACGCGGCCTCCCTCCATGTAGAGGACCTCGTCCGCGAGCTCGATGGTGGCCCTGCGGTAGGCCACGACGACCACGGTGGCGGCGTCGTCGCGTTCACGGAGTCCGGCCAGGATCTGCGCCTCGATCTGCGGGTCTACGGCCGAGGTGGCGTCGTCCATGATCAGCAGGCGGGGGCGGCGGACGATGGCGCGGGCCAGGGCGAGGCGCTGGCGCTGGCCGCCGGACAGCGTGGTGCCCTTCTCCCCGAGGCGGGCGTCGAGGCCGCCGTCGAGTTCCGCGATGAACCCGTCGGCGCGTGCCAGACGGAGCGCGGCCCAGATCTGTTCGTCGTCGACACCGGCCGCGCCCAGGGAGACGTTGTCGCGGACGGAGTCCTCGAACACGAAGGTGCCCTGGGGCACGAGGGCCGCGTGGCGCGGGATCTGGCCCCGGGCGAGGTCGCGCACGTCGACGCCGTCGTAGCGGACGGCGCCGGACTCGGGGTCGACCAGGCGCATGAGGACGGTGGTGAGGGTGGACTTGCCCGACCCGGTGGGCCCGACGAGGGCGACGGTGCGCCCGGGGGCGATGTCGAGGTCGACGCCGTTGAGCACGGTGGTGCGGGCCCCGGTGACGGTGTGGTCCAGGAGGTCGCGGCCCCCGCCGTCGGCGTCGGTGTCGGCTTCGTAGGCGTCCGCGTAGGAGAAGGTGACGTCGCGGACGCTGAGCGCGAGGCCGCGCTCGGTGGTCTCCAGGGTCTGGTCGCCGTGTTCCATGGCGCCGTCGGAGTTGAGCACGGACTGGACGCGGTCCCAGCCGACGACGCTGCGGGGCAGGTCACCGAGGATCCATCCGAAGGAGCGGATGGGCAGGGCGAGGAGCGTGAAGAGGAAGGCGATCTGGACGAGCTCGCCGGGTTCGATGGCGCCGGTGGACAGGCGCCACATACCGAGGAGGAGCACGGCGAGCACACCGAAGTTGGGCAGGGCCTCGGTGAAGGGGTCGAAGATGGAGCGCATGCGGCCGACCTGGATGAGGGCGTCGCGCAGGCGGTGGGCGGACCGGGTGAAGCGTTCGGTCTCGGTGTCCTCGCGGCCGAGGGTCTTGACGACGAGGGCGCCGTCGAAGGACTCGTGGGCGACCCCGCTGACCTCGGCGCGCAGGGCCTGGGCCCGGGAGGCCATCGGGGAGACGCGGCGCTGGAAGACGACGTTGGCGGCGGCCAGGATCGGGAAGACCACGAAGGCGACCAGGGCGAGGACCGGGTCGGTGACGATCATCGCGACGGAGGCGATGACCAGCATGAACACGCTGCCGACTGCCATGGGGAGTGGTGCGAGGGGCTGCCAGGCGGCTTCGACGTCGGCGTTGGCGTTGGACAGGAGCTGGCCGGTGGGGTGGCGGTGGTGCCAGGAGAGCGGGAGTTCGAGGTACTTGCGGGCGACGGCGCGGCGGTAGCGGGCCTGCATGCGGTACTGCATGAGCCCGGCGAGCAGGCGGCGCAGGGCGAGCCCCACGGCCTTGCCGAGTCCGACCGCCATGAGCAGGGCTGCGGCGGCGACGAGCGCGGCCGCCGTGGTCTCCCCGGCGGAGAAGGCGGGGAGGATGGTGTTGTCGGTGAGGTGTCCCAGCACGGAGGCGGAGCCCACGGACACACCCGCGTGCAGCATGGCCCCGGCGACGGCGGCGAGGAAGATCCACGGTTCGGTGCGGGCGGCGACGCCCAGCACGCGCATCCCCCGGGCGAAGACGCCCTTGTGGGGGTCGGTGGCCTGGTCGGGGCTGGTGGTGTCGGCGCTCTCGGCGGTGGGTTCGCCGGGCGGGTCCGCCTCCCGTGTCGCCTGGTTCGCCGTCGTGGTGCCCTGCGCCATACGCCCCCGCTTCCTCTTCTTGACCGGCTCGCTCCGACCGCCCGGCCCGCGTTCCGTCCGTTCCCGGGCATGCCGACGGGCACGGGTCGCGTGTTTGGGCCAACCTATCCAGCGGCACCGACAGCCGCCACCGGATTGTTTCAGCGCGGGACACATCCGTGCTATTCCGTACAACGGGAACTTCCCGGAGGTCCCGGGGCGTACACACGCGTCGGGCCCGGTACGCCGCGGGTGGCGTTCCGGACCCGACCTTCGTTACGTCAGGTGGTACGGGTGCGGGCTAGGAGCCGCGCACCGCCTCCAGCTCACGGGCCTGGTCGCCCTCCTCCACGGGAGCGTCCTGGGCCGGGGCCTGCTCGGCGGGACGGCCCTGACCGGCGGGACGCACCTGCTCCGCGGGACGGCCCTGACCGGCCGGACGCACCTGCTCCGCGGGAGCCTGCTCAGCGGCTTCCTCGCTCGGGGCCTGCTCCGCGGGAGCCTGCTCGGCGGCGCCCTCGGCCGGAGCCTGCTCGGCGGCCTCCTCGCCCGGGGCCTGAGCCCTGTTGGAGCAGCTGTCGACCCCGGTGATGCTGGCCTTGTAGGTCAGCCAGCCGTAGACGCCGTCGACGCCGATGCACTTCTTGCGCTGGAAGTTACGGACGGCCCGCTCCGTGGCGGAGTTGTAGTGGCCGTTGACGGTCAGCCCGGCGTTGTCCTTCTCGTTGAGCAGCACCTGCACGGCGCGGACGCCGTAGCCGCGGTCGTCGCGCTGGAAGCCGTCGGCCTGGCTCGGGAACAGCTCGTTCCGGATCTTGATCCAGCTCTGCGACTCCAGGACGCCGTTGACGTCGATGCCCTCACGGTTCTCGAAGTCGCGGAGCGTGCGGTCGAACCCACGCGTGAACGTCTCGCTCGGGTTGTCGGTGATGTAGCCGAGGTGGTTCAGGAAGTACTGCGCGGCCAGGATGTCGACGCTGGGGCCGGGGTTCTGGAGCGAGTAGTTCGGCCAGACCTGGGCCTGGATCAGCTGGATGACCTCGTCCGGAGTGCGCTCGAAGTCGTCGGCCGCGGCGGTCGGCGCCATGAGGGCCATTCCGCCGATCGCGATGGCTCCGGCGGTGGCGAGGGAGGCGAACCGGCGAGCAAGGCCGGTGAAGACGTGCTTGGACATGATGGGCGACTATCTCCCTGTCGTGGCTGGTAAGACGCGCTCATGCTCACACGGATCACAGCTTGGTCAACGCCATGACACGCTTTGATTACTGACAGTAATCATTGACATGGTTGTGCAGGTCACAGGCCCCGAGCGAGTTCGCTCGGGGCCTGCTGTCGGTCATGGCGGCGTGTCGTGACCGCTTTCCTCCTACCGGACCGGATATCCGGCCTCACGCAGGCTCCGCTTGACGTCGGAGATGGTGAACTCCCCGAAGTGGAAGACGGTCGCGGCCAGCACCGCGTCCGCGCCCGCCGCCACCGCCGGGACGAAGTGCTCCACCGCGCCCGCACCGCCCGAGGCGATCAGCGGGACGTCCACCCTCGCGCGCACCGCGCGGATCAGCTCCAGGTCGAACCCGGCCCGGGTGCCGTCGGCGTCCATGGAGTTGAGCAGGATCTCCCCGGCGCCCAGCTCGGCGGCGCGCTCGCACCACTCCAGCGCGTCGAGACCCGCGCTCTCCCTGCCGCCATGCGTGGTGACCTCGAACCCGCTGGGTGTGGGACGGCCGCCCTCGCGCACCCGGCGCACGTCGGCGGAGAGCACCAGGACCTGGCGGCCGAACCGCTCGGCGATCTCCCCGATCAGCTCCGGACGGGCGATCGCGGCGGTGTTCACCCCCACCTTGTCGGCACCGGCGCGCAGCAGCCGGTCCACGTCCTCGGTGGTGCGGACCCCTCCCCCGACGGTGAGCGGGATGAACACCTGGTCGGCGGTGCGGCGCACCACGTCGAAGGTGGTCTCGCGGTTGCCGCTGGAGGCGGTGACGTCCAGGAAGGTCAGCTCGTCCGCGCCCCCGGCGTCGTAGGTGCCCGCGAGCTCCACCGGGTCACCGGCGTCGCGCAGGTTCTCGAAGTTGACGCCCTTGACCACGCGCCCGGCGTCGACGTCCAGGCACGGGATGACTCGGATGGCCAGGCTCACCGATCCGCACCCCGCACCGTGGTCAGGGCGTCCTCCAGGGTGAAGGCGCCCTCGTACAGGGCGGTGCCCATGATGGCGCCCTCCACTCCCAGCGGGACCAGGGAGGAGATCGCCTCCAGGTCGGCGAGGCTGGACACGCCGCCGCTGGCGACCACCGGCTTGTCGGTGCGCTCGCACACGGTGCGCAGCAGGTCCAGGTTGGGGCCCTTGAGGGTGCCGTCCTTGTTGACGTCGGTGACCACGTAACGGGCACAGCCCTCGGACTCCAGGCGTTCGAGGGTCTGCAGCAGGTCGCCGCCGTCGCGGGTCCAGCCCCGGGCGGCGAGGGTCGTGCCGCGCACGTCCAGGCCGATCGCGATCCGGTCCCCGTGTTCCCCGATGATCCGGGCGCACCACTCCGGGTTCTCCAGGGCGGCGGTGCCGATGTTCACGCGCGTGCAGCCCGTGGCCAGGGCGGCGGTCAGGGACTCGTCGTCGCGGATGCCGCCGGACATCTCGACCTTCACGTCCAGGCGGTCGACGATGTCGCGCAGCAGGTCGCGGTTGTGGCCCCGGCCGAAGGCCGCGTCCAGGTCCACCAGGTGGATCCACTCGGCCCCGGCGTCACGCCAGGCGCGGGCGGCCTCGAAGGGGTCGCCGTACTGGCCGCCGGAGCCGGCCCTGCCTTGGACGAGCTGGACGGCCTGCCCGCCCGACACGTCCACGGCGGGCAGCAGTTCGAGTACGGGGGTCGACGGGGTGTTTTCGCCGGTCATGGTGCCTTCTCGTGCTCGGTTCGGTTCGGGGTCATGTGGGTTGCGCTGGGCAAGGGGGGTGTTCTGTTCGGCGCCGGAGAGTCCTGGTTTCAGCAGACACAGTGCAAGACGGGTCAAGCCGCTGGCGAGGAACGAGCGTCAGGCGTGGACGACGATGCAGTGTTGTCTTGACCCACATCCCTCTGCGAAGGCGCCGAACCCGGGCCGGAGCGAAGCGGGGGCCCAAGGCGGCACGGCGGTCACAGTGTGCCGACCCAGTTGGCCAGGACGCGGGCTCCGGCGTCACCGGACTTCTCCGGGTGGAACTGGGTCGCGCTGAGCGGACCGTTCTCCACGGCCGCCACGAAGGGCTCGCCGTGTTCGGACCAGGTCACCCCGGGACCGCGGATGCGGTCGCTGTGGCTGACGAACTCCCAGCGGCGGACCGCGTAGGAGTGCACGAAGTAGAAACGCTCCTCGGGGCCCACGCCCGCGAACAGGCGCGTGTCCTCGGGCGGGGTGACGGTGTTCCAGCCCATGTGGGGGACGACGGGCGCCCTGAGGCGTTCGACCGTGCCCGGCCACTCGCCGCAGCCCTCGGTGGCGCGGTCCTCGGCGTGGACGTCGGCCTGTTCGACGCCCCGGTCGAAGAGGACCTGCATGCCCACGCAGATCCCCAGGACGGGGCGGCCCCCGGCCACGCGGCGACCGATGATCCGGTCTCCCCCGGCCGCCCTGAGGCTGGCCATGCAGGCGCTGAAGGCACCCACCCCGGGAACGACCAGCCCGTCCGCGTCGAGCGCGGCGCGCGGGTCGGAGGTGACGGTGACGTCGGCACCGGTGCGCTCCATGGCGCGCTGGGCCGAGCGGAGGTTGCCCGACCCGTAGTCGAAGACGACCACACGTGACATTCGAGTGTGTGCCCTTCCGTTGGTGAGGTGAGCGGCCCTGGGAACGGGCTGACTAGAAGTAGCCGAGCCGCAGCACGCCGGAGACCACGGCGAGGGCGACGCACCCGGCCAGGGCTCCGGCGATGAGGCGGTTCCTCCCCCACAGCGCGTACACGCCGCCGGCGAGGAAGCCGCCCAGGACGAGCAGGAACAGGCCCCAGAGGTCGGTGTCCATCTACAGGACGCCCTTGGTGGAGGGCACCCAGTCCACGCGCGGGTCGTTCTCGGTGGCCGTGCGCAGCGCGCGGGCGAACGCCTTGAACTGCGCCTCCACGATGTGGTGGGCGTTGCGGCCGTAGGGCACGTGGACGTGCAGGGCCACACGGGCCTGGGCCACGAACGACTCGAAGATGTGGCGGGTCATGGTCGTGTCGTAGTCGCGGCCGATGATCGGCGCCATGCCCTCGGGCTCGGTGTGCACGAGGTAGGGACGGCCGGAGACGTCGACGGTGACCTCGGCCAGGGCCTCGTCGAGGGGCACCTTGGCGTCGGCGAAGCGGCGGATGCCAGCGCGGTCACCGAGGGCCTCGCTGAAGGCGGCGCCCAGGGCGAGGGCGGTGTCCTCCATGGTGTGGTGCGAGTCGATGTGCAGGTCGCCCTCGGTGCGCACGGTGAGATCGAAGAGCCCGTGCTTGGCGAGCTGGTCGAGCATGTGGTCGAAGAAGCCGACCCCGGTGGAGACGTCGGCGACGCCGGTGCCGTCCAGGTCGACCTCGACCATGACCTTGGTTTCCTTGGTTGCGCGTTCGACGCGCCCGATGCGGCTCATGGTGCCTGATCCTTGGTGGTGCTGTGGTGGTGGTGCGGTGCGGTGGTGCCGGGCGGGCCCGGCGCGGCTACCGGCCGGTGACCTTCAGGAGTGCCGCGCGGAAGGCGGCCATCTCCTCGCTGGTGCCGACGGTGACGCGCAGCCAGCCGTCGGGGCCGGTCTCACGGATGAGGACGTCCTGGTCGAGCAGGTCCCGCCAGACCCGGTTCCGGTCCTCGAACTCACCGAACAGGACGAAGTTCGCGTCGGAGTCGGCCACGGAGAACCCCTGTTCCCGGAGCCAGACGACGAGGGCGTCGCGTTCGGCGCGCAGGTCCGCGACGGCGCCGAGGAGCTCCTCGGCGTGCTCCAGGGCGGTGACGGCCACCGTCTGGGTGACGGCGGACAGGTGGTAGGGCAGGCGGACCAGCTGGAGGGCGTCCACCACGGCGGGGTGCGCCGCGAGGTAGCCCACGCGCGCCCCGGCCAGGGCGAAGGCCTTGGACATGGTGCGCGAGACGATCACCCGAGGGTGGTCCGGCAGCAGGGACAGGGCGCTGGGCGTGTCCTCGCGGCGGAACTCGGCGTAGGCCTCGTCGACGACCACGACACCGGGGGCGGCCCGGACGACGCGCTCGATGTCGACGATCTCCAGGGCGGTACCGGTGGGATTGTTGGGCGAGGTGAGGAAGACGACGCTGGGCTGGTGCTCCTCGATGGCGGCCAGGGCCGCGTCCATGTCGATCCGGAAGTCGGCGTCGCGCGGGACCGGCACCCAGTTCGTCCCGGTCCCCCGGGAGATGATCGGGTGCATGGAGTAGGAGGGCTCGAAGCCCATCGCCGTGCGCCCGGGGCCGCCGAAGGCCTGGAGCAGCTGTTGGAGGACCTCGTTGGAGCCGTTGGCCGCCCAGATGTTGGCGGCGGTCAGGCCGTGGCCGAGGTAGGCGGCCAGTCCCTCGCGCAGGCGGACCGCGTCCCGGTCGGGATACCTGTTGAGCCCCAGCGCGGTGTCCGCCACCGCTTCGGCCAGGGCCTTCGCCAGACGCGGGGAGGGCGCGTGGGGGTTCTCGTTGGTGTTGAGGACCACCGGCACGTCCAGCTGGGGTGCGCCGTAGGGCGCGTGTCCGCGCAGGTCGTCGCGGAGCGGCAGGTCGTTCAGGGTGAAGCTCACTGGGTTCACACTCGTGGTCGGTTGTGGCGGGACGGGCCACCGGGGCCGCTGTGACCGCCGTGGTCACACGGGTCCCCGTGTCCGGTCGCCCCGCCGGGGCGGGCGTCTGACGGCCTCCGGTTCGCTTCGGCCGTTGTTCGGGCGCCGCCGGGGGCGGTCACCCCCGGCACCTCCCCGGAACTGCTGGAACACCCCCGGGTCAGGGCGTGTTCCCCTCCTCCGTGCGCGCGGCCACGGCCTCGCCGTGCGCGGGCAGGTCCTCGGCCTGGGACAGGGTGATGACGTGATGGGCGACGTCGGCCAGCGCGTCGCGGTCGTACTCGACGACGTGCACCCCGCGCAGGAAGGTCTGCACGCTCAGGCCGCCGCTGTGGCAGGCGCAGCCGCCGGTGGGCAGCACGTGGTTGGAGCCCGCGGCGTAGTCACCGAGGGAGACCGGGGAGTGGTCACCGACGAAGATGGCTCCGGCGTTGCGCACGCGCGCCGCCCGGGCCGGGGCGTCGGCGGTCATGATCTGCAGGTGTTCGGCCGCGTAGGCGTCGACGACGGCCAGCCCCTGTTCGAGGTCGTCCACCAGGACGATGCCGGACTGCGGGCCGGACAGGGCCTCGCGGACGCGTTCGCCGTGCTTGGTGGTGGCGACGCGCGCGGCGAGGCGTTCGGTGACCGCCTCGGCCAGGGCCTCGTCCGGGGTCACCAGCACGGAGGCGGCGACGACGTCGTGCTCGGCCTGGCTGATGAGGTCGGCCGCGACGTAGTCGGGGTTGGCGGTGGAGTCGGCGAGGATCGCGATCTCGGTGGGCCCGGCCTCGGCGTCGATGCCGATGACGCCCTTGAGGAGGCGCTTGGCGGCGGCGACCCAGATGTTGCCGGGTCCGGTGACCATGTCGGCGCGCTCGCAGTCGTCGGTGCCGTAGGCGAACATCGCGACGGCCTGGGCGCCTCCGACCGCGTACACCTCGTCGACGCCGAGCAGCGCGCAGGCGGCGAGGATGGTCGGGTGGGGCAGCCCGCCGAAGTCCTTCTGCGGCGGCGAGGTCACCGCGAGGGAGGACACGCCGGCCTCCTGGGCGGGGACGACGTTCATGATGACGCTGGACGGGTAGACGGCGCGGCCGCCCGGCACGTAGAGGCCGACGCGGTTGACCGGGATCCACTTCTCGGTGACGGTGCCGCCGGGGACGACCTGGGTGGTGTGGTCCTGGCGGCGCTGCGCGCGGTGCACCTTGCGGGCGCGGCGGATGGACTCCTCCAGCGCGGCGCGCACGGCGGGGTCGAGGTCGACCAGGGCGGCGTCGATGGCGTCCTTGGGGACGCGGACGTCGGTGAGCCGCACGCCGTCGAAGCGTTCGGTGAGTTCGACCAGTGCCTCGGTCCCGCGATGGCGGACGTCCTCGCAGAGCGGCCGCACGCGCTCGGTGGCGTCCGCCACATCGATTTCGGCGCGCGGAAGGGCGTCGCGCGGGTCGTCCTGGGAGCCTCGGAGGTCGATTCGACTGATCACGGTCCCAGTCTAGGGGGCTCGGCCCAATCCGTGGGTGGCGGAGTCCGGATGATGGACACCACACCCGCGCGACCGGCGCGAACCCCGCTCCCCGGACCCCGCGCCCCCACCACTCCGAGTACGCGCGAATAAGCGTCACCTAAGTTTGGGACACCTTACCTAATTTGACGGAAGAAAGGCTTGCCTAATTCATTGGGACACCACTCGAAGGGGTTTCGTAAAACGCTTTTGAATGGGTTATCGTGGTGGCATGACTTCGAACAAGACCGGCGATAGCAGCCATTCCAAGTTCCACCGTCTCCTCATCGACCAGGTGCGGCACGAGTTCACCGCCTCGCACCAGTACGTGGCGATCGCCGCCTGGTTCGACGACCAGGACCTGCCCCAGCTGGCCAGGGTCTTCTACGAGCAGTCCCTGGAGGAGCGCGACCACGCGATGATGATCGTGCGGTACCTGCTCGACAACGACGTCACCTTCGCCCTTCCCGGCGTGGACGAGATCGAGACCGATTTCGCCGTGGCCCGCGACCTGGTCGCCCTGGCCCTGCGCCAGGAGCGTGAGGTGACCGACAACTTCCAGCGTCTGGCCAGGGTCGCCCGCGACGAGGACGACTACACCGGAGAGCAGTTCCTCCAGTGGTTCATCCAGGAGCAGGTGGAGGAGGTCGCCACGATGTCGACCCTCCTGAACGTCGTGGACCGCGCCAACGGCAACCTGTTCGACGTGGAGACCTTCGTCGCCCGCGACATGCCGAGCGAGGACAACGGCAGCCAGGGCGCTCCGGGCACCGCGGGCCCCGCGGTCTCCTGACCGGCCGCGCCCCCGGCGCCGCCCGCGCACCCGCCCCGCCCGGAGCACCCCGGGCGGGGCGCCCGCGTCCGCGCCCCGGCGGGGGCATACTGGGACCATGCCAGAGGCGCTGCCGATCTTCCCGCTGAACACCGTGCTGTTCCCCGGTATGACGATCCCTCTCCACGTGTTCGAGAAGAGGTACCGTCGACTGGTCTCGGAGCTGCTCGGTCCGACCCTGGCCGGGGGCGAGACGGGCGGCCGGGACCACGGTCCCGCCCGCTTCGGCGTCGTGTGGATCGAGCTGGGCCACGAGGTGGCCGGTGAGTCCGGGCAGGGATCGGCAGGCGCGGACACCGGGGTGCCCAACACCTCCGGACCCGGCGCGCCGGCCTCCCTCCCCCTGGTGAGCGCGACCGGGTGCACGGCCGTGGTGCGCGACGTGCGCACCTACGAGGACGGCCGGTACGACCTGGTGATCGAGGGCGGCACGCGGTTCGCCATCACGGACCTGTCGGACGTCGACACCTCCTCCACCGACGACTACTCCACGGCGGCGGTCTCCCTGCTCCCCGAACCCCTGGGCCCCGACGTCCAGGAGCACGCCGACCGGGTGCGGGACCTGTACGAGGTGTACGAGAGACGGCTCGCGGAGATCGGGATGGCGTCGGAGACCTCGGGTGACCTGCCGCGCGACCCGATCGCGCTGTCGTACTCCGTGGCGATCTCGGTGGTGCTGGACTCCGCGGAGAAGCAGCGTCTGCTGGAGGCCGAGGACGCGGCGACCCGGCTGGCGGTGGCCGCGCGCTTCCTGCGCAGGGAGAACCGGATCGTGGCCGCGCCCGACCTGCCCAACCTCCCCGCGGGCCCCTTCCTCGACAACGGGGTCTCCTTCAACTAGGGAGCCGTCCCGGGGACGCCGGGGCCCGACCGGGGACACCCGGCTCACCTGGTGCGGCGCCCCGCCTACGGAGGAGTAGCCTGCCCTGAGGTCGGAAGTACGAAGTGGAAGGCCCAGGTGACCCATGAGTGGAAGATCCACGCCCGCGACGGTGGCCGCCAGCAGGACCAAGACCACCTACACGTTGCACCCCTATGAGGTGGACGGGGGCGAGGGCCACTCCTACGGCGCGGACGCCGCCGACGCGATCGGGGTGCCGCACGAGCAGGTGTTCAAGACGCTGGTGGCCGAGGTGGACGGAGTGTTCACCGTCGGAGTGGTGCCGGTGAGCGCGTCGCTGGACCTGAAGGCACTGGCCGCGGCGGTCGGTGGCAAACGGGCGGCGATGGCCGACCCGGCCCGGGCGGAGAAGATCACCGGGTACGTGCGCGGCGGCATCAGCCCGTTGGGGCAGCGCAAACGGCTGCGGACGGTGATCGACTCCTCGGTGACGGAGCTGCGTTCGGTGTACGTCTCGGCCGGACGGCGGGGCCTCCAGATGGAGCTGACCCCCAAGGACCTCATCGCCCTGACCGAGGCGTCCCTCGCCCCCATCGGGACGGACTGAGCGGCCCCGGGTTCCGGGGGCGCCACCGACCCGGTGACGAGGTCCCGTGGTCCCGTGTCCGGACCCGGAATCCGCTGGGTCACAGGGGTCCGTGGACCCGCACACATTCGCGCACGGAGTGTTGCCCGACCCCCTACCCAGGGGTAGCTTTGTGACATGGGCAACACTTCATCCCCCTATCGGTCCGTTCCCGACATGTTCGTCTCCCGCGTCGCCGAATCCGGCGACCGGGAGGCGTTCACCTATCCGATCCCCTCCCCCACCGGTGGCAGCGAGAAGTGGGAGTCCCTGACCTGGAACCAGACCCGTGACCGCGTCCGCGCCCTGGCGTTGGGCCTGCACTCCCTGGGCCTGACCTCCCAGGCCCGGTGCGCGATCGCGTCGAGCACCCGCGTCGAGTGGGTCCTGGCCGACCTCGCGATCCTGTGCGCGGGCGGCGCCTCCACCACGATCTACCCCTCCTCCGGGCCGCCCGACTGCGCGTTCATCGTGTCCGACTCCGGCAGCATGGTGGCCTTCGCCGAGAACGACGAGCAGGTCGCCAAACTGGTGGAGCAGCGCGGCGCCATGCCCGGGCTGTCGCGGGTCATCGCCTTCGAGGGGGCGGCCGGGGGCGACGACGACTGGGTGATGAGCCTGTCCGAGCTGGAGGAGGTCGGGGCCGGCGTGCACGCCGAGCGGCCCGAACTCTTCGACGAACTGGTCTCCGCCGTCCGGTCCGACCACCTGGCGACGCTGATCTACACCTCCGGTACCACCGGCCGCCCCAAGGGCGTGCGCCTCGACCACGCCAACTGGCTCTACGAGGCCGAGGCGCTGCGGGTCATGGGCGACGAGATGCGCGCCCAGGGCTGGGAGATGCTCGACGCCGACGACGTCCAGTACCTGTGGCTGCCGCTCGCGCACAGCTTCGGCAAGGTCATGCAGGTCGCCCAGTTGCGCCTGGGGTTCACGACCGCCGTCGACGGCCGTGTGGAACGGATCGTCGACAACCTCGCCGTCGTGCGGCCCACCTTCATGGCCGCCGCCCCGCGCATCTTCGAGAAGGTGTTCAACCGGGTCGTCATGCAGGCCAAGGAGGGCGGTGCGGCCAAGTACCGGATCTTCAGGTGGGCCGTCGGCGTGGGCGACCAGGTGGCCCGTCTGCGGGAGGAGGGCCGGGAGCCCGGAGGGCTGCTCGCCGCCCGCTACAGGGTGGCCGACCGCCTGGTGTTCGCCAGGCTGCGTGCCCGTTTCGGTGACCGGCTGAAGTTCTTCGTGTCCGGCAGCGCGCCGCTGGCCCCCGAGATCGGGCGGTTCTTCTACGGCGCGGGGATCACCATCCTGGAGGGCTACGGACTGACCGAGACCTCGGCGGGCGCCTTCCTCACCCGGCCGGGTGACGTGCGGTTCGGCTCGGTGGGCCTGCCCCTGCCCGGGACGGAGGTGCGGATCGCGGAGGACGGCGAGGTCCTGCTGCGCGGTGGAAGCGTGATGCGCGGCTACCACAACCTGTCCGGCGCCACCCAGGAGGTCCTCGACGAGGACGGCTGGTTCGCCACCGGTGACATCGGCGCCCTGGAGAACGGCCGCCTGCGGATCACCGACCGCAAGAAGGAACTGATCAAGACCTCGGGCGGCAAGTACGTGGCCCCGCAGAGCATCGAGAGCCGGTTCAAGTCCCTGTGCCCCTACGTGGGCAACCTGGTGGTGCACGGCGACCGTCGCCCCTACTGCGTGGCCCTGGTGACCCTGGACGCCGAGGCGATCGAGGTCTGGGCCGAGGCCAACGGTCTGGGCGCGCTGAACTACCTCGGTCTGACCAGGGAACCCAGGGTGCGGGCGATGCTCCAGGAGGCCATCGACGAGCTCAACCGCGGTCTGCCCCGGCACGAGTCCGTCAAGGACTTCGCCATCCTGCCGAACGAGCTCACGGTGGAACAGGGCGAGATCACGCCGAGCCTGAAGATGCGCCGCAGAGCGGTGGAGGAGCGGTACCGGGACCTGCTCGACGGCATGTACGGGGACTCGGTCCAGACCCTGTGAGCGCCGCGCGGAGCCCGGAGGAGACCGTCAGCCGGTTCCGGCGGTCCCCGCTCCCCCCGGGTGGGGGCCACCGGTCAGGGGGACGGCGTCCTCGGCCGGGATCCGGGTCCGAACGGGTTCGGGAACGCCCGGCTGGTCGCCGCGCATCAGGCTGAAGGCGTCCAGCAGCCCGTACTGGAGGACGTGCACGAAGGGCCACACGACCAGGAACGCGACGGCCTGGAGCTGGAGGGCCGCGACCACGGTGCCGCCGGGGTCGGTGGCCAGCACGGCCTCCCGGGCGGGGGCGTCCAGGGCGACACCGATCCGCCAGACCAGCAGGGACGCGGCCGCCGCACCGAGCGTGCCTCCGACGAGCCCGGCCATCCGCAGGTCCTGGAACCGGCGCCGGGCCAGCGAGAACTGGACCATGTAGGTGACGTAGCCGGTGACGAGCCCGGCCAGCGCGGTGATGACGACGTAGTAGCCCTCCCCCGCGAAGACCACCTCGGAGGCGCCGGTGAAGACCCCGCCGTCCGGCAGGACCACCACTTCGGGCCGTGGGGCGAGCCACCACCACAACGGCGCCAGGAGGGCGCCCAGCAGGGCGACACCCCCGAGGAAGGCCGCGCCCGTGACCAGGCCGCGTACCGGCGCGCCACCGCTCTGTTCCGCCATCAACCGCTCCTCATCATCGCCACCCGGCCCCACCGAAAACCAGTGGATACCGGACATGGCCCGAAGGAGAATACCGCCATGAGTGACAAGAGCAGCCTCCCGAGCCTCCCCGAGCGTGTCGATGCTCCCACAGCCGCCGACGAGCGCACGATGCTCCTGGCCTCGCTGGACTGGCAACGGGCGACGGTGCACCGCAAGTGCGCCGACCTGGCCGCCGGCCTCTCCGCGTCCGCACCGGTCCCGAGCTCACCGATGACCACCATCGGCGGGATCGTCTCCCACCTGCGCTGGGTGGAGGCGTACTGGTTCGACGTGGTGATGCTCAACCAACCCGACCGGGCGCCGTACTCGGCCGAGGACCCGGACGCCGAGTTCAGGGTGGGGGCGGAACGGCCCCTGGAGGAGCTCCTCTCCGAGTACGCCGACCAGTGCGGGCGTTCCCGGGAGGTCACCTCCCACCTGGAGCTCGGCAACTCCGCCCGCCGCGTGCTCAGGGAACGCGGGCGGGTGACCCTGCGCTGGGTGGTCCTGCACATGATCGAGGAGACCGCCCGGCACAACGGGCACCTGGACGTCCTCCGCGAGCTGGCCGACGGCGCCACCGGCCACTAGCCCTCCGGCGTGTTCGGGCCCGGGACGGTGCGCACCGTCCCGGGCCCGGGTCACGCGCGGATCAGTCCTCGTCGCCGTCCTCGGTGGTGTCGGCGTCCTCGTCGGCGAGGATCAGGTAGAGACCCCGCCGGGTCTCGGCCAGCAGACGCTTGGCGCGCTCCAGCTGCTCCGGGGTCCCCGCCTGGGCGACCTGGGACGCGGCGGCCGAGAGCTGGTAGGCCAGCGCGCCGATCTCCTCGTAGCGGGACCTGGCGTCGGCGTGGGCGTCCGCCCCCGCCTCCCAGGGCGGGGTGAGGTCGGCGCCGTTCTCCTCCAGGTAGGCGATGCCCTCGTCGGTGAGCTGGTAGGGGCGACGGCGCCCCTCCCCCTCGATCTGCGCGACCAGGCCCTCGTCCTCCAGCTGTTGGAGCATGGGGTAGACGGAGCCGGGGCTGGGGCGCCAGACCCCGCCGCTGCGTTCGCGGCCCTCGCGGATGATCTCGTATCCGCTGCGCGGTTCCTCCGCCAGCAGCATGAGGATTCCGGTGCGGACGTCGCCGCGCCGTGCCCGGGTGCCTCCTCGGCGGGGTCCGTGTCCGCCCCCGAAGGGGAAGCCCGGACCGAACGGTGCTCCCGGGCCTCCGGGGCCGAAGGGCCCGCCCGGGGCCCCTCCCCACGGCGGGGGCGGCGACCCGGGCGGCCCGGGCGGGGGCGGCGGGTGGCCGAACCCGTCCCGTCGCGGACCCCGGTGCTCGTCGTGCGCCTGTCGCGGGTCGTGGTGTGCGCGGGGGCTGTCAGTGGGGCCCCAGGCCCAGGGGAGTCGGGGACGTTCGGTGCGTCCGCCCCAGGGCCAGGGGCCGGGAAGTGCCATCGCGGTCATGTCGTCTCCTTGCTGTCGAGTCATCCTTATCGTTCACGACTGTCATTCCGTGATCCGATAGCTCAAAGATATATCGCTAACTCGATCATGGCAAGGGCGCAGACAGAAGGATCCCCGTGTGCGGTGTCGCACACGGGGATCCCTGGAGGTCGCTGACCGGTCAGTAGTCGACCGAGTACGCCCCCAACAGGCTCTTCATCTCACCGTTGAACTCCGGGGAGATCCGCACCGAGTAGCGGTCCACCGCGTAGATCCGGGAGCGCACCGGGTTGTCCACCCGGATCCGCACGGGGGTGTCCCCCTTGTGCGTGCTCAGCACCTGGCGCAGGTCGTCGACGAGCTCGGAGTTCAGCCGGTCCTCGGCCACGGTGAGCAGGACGGGCGGTTCGCCCTCGGTGACGTGGGAGATGTCGAGGATGGACATCTCGGAGGCGAACATCGACCAGGTGCCGTCCCGGTCGTTGAGCCGCCCCTTGACCGTGACCGCCGTGTCCTCCAGCAGCGCTTCCACGTACAGCGGATACGTCTTGGGGAAGAACAGCACCTCCATGCTGGCGTCCAGGTCCTCCACCGTGGCGATGGCCCACTGGTTGCCCGCCTTGTTGGTGCGCTTGTCCACCTTGGAGATCAGCCCCGAGATCCGCACCTCACCGCGCTCACGCGCCAACTCACCGGCGACGATCTGCGCGATCGAGGTGTCGCGCGAACGCGCCAGCACCCGCTCGGCCCCAGCGAGGGGGTGGCTGGACACGTACAGACCCAGCATCTCCCGCTCGAAGGCCAGCTTGGTCTTGCGGTCCCACTCCTCCTCGCCCCACTGGATGTTCAACCCGATCGGCGTGGAGTCGCCGTCGTCGTCACCGCCGCCGAACAGGTCGAACTGGCCGTGCGCCTCCTGCTTCTTGGAGCTGATCATCCCGTCCACCGCCACCTCGTGGTGCCGGTACAGCTCACGCCGGGGCTGACCCAGCGAGTCGAAACCGCCCGCCTTGACCAATGACTCGATCACGCGCTTGTTGCACGCCGCCAGCTCGATCTTGGAGAGGAAGTCCGTGAAGGACGAGTACTTGCCCTTCTCCGTGCGGGTCTTGACGATCGAGTTGACCACGTTCGCGCCCACGTTGCGCACCGCGCCCATACCGAAGCGGATGTCCTTGCCGACCGGGGTGAAGCGCAGACCCGACTCATTGACGTCCGGCGGGAGCACCTTGATGCCCTGGGCCCGACACTCGGCCAGGTACACCGCCATCTTGTCCTTGTCGTCACTGACGGATGTCAACAGCGCGGCCATGTACGCGGCCGGGTAGTTCGCCTTGAGGTAGGCGGTCCAGTAGGAGACCAGCGCGTACCCGGCGGCGTGGGACTTGTTGAAGGCGTAGCCCGCGAAGGGAAGCATGACGTCCCAGAGGGCCTGGATGGCCTCCTGGGAGAAGCCGCGCTTCTTCGCCCCGGGGAAGAACTTGGCCTCCTCCTCTTCCAGGGCCTCCTTCTTCTTCTTGCCCATGGCGCGACGCATCAGGTCGGCGCCGCCCAGCGTGTACCCGGCCAGCTGCTGCGCGATGGCCATGATCTGCTCTTGGTACACGAGCAGATGGAAGGTCTCCCCCAGGATCGGCTCCAGGGCGTCCTTGAGGTCCGGGTGGATCGGGGTGATCTCCTGGCGCCCGTTCGAACGGTCCGCGTAGTCGTTGTGCGCGTTCGCGGCCATCGGGCCCGGCCGGTACAGGGAGAGGACGGCCGCGATGTCACCGAACTTCTTCGGTTCCATGCGCTTGAGGAGGTTGCGCATCGCGCCGCCGTCCAGCTGGAAGACGCCCAGGGTGTCGCCCCGGGAGAGCAGCTGGTAGGTCTTCCGGTCGTCGAGCGGAAGCTGGGCGAGATCGATGTCGGTCCCCTCGGCCTCCTTGATGCTCTTGACCGCGTCGTCCATGATCGTGAGGTTGCGCAGGCCCAGGAAGTCCATCTTGAGCAGGCCCATGTCCTCGCACTGAGGGTAGGGAAAGCCGGTGATGATGGCGCCGTCGGAGTCGCGCTTGTGCAGCGGGATCACGTCGAGCAGGGGCTCCTTGGACAGGATGACTCCCGCCGCGTGCACACCGGTGCCCCGGGTCAGGCCCTCGATCCCGCGCGCGGTCTCCATGACCTTGGCGACCTGCGGGTCGTTGTCCACCAGGCCGCGCAGCTCGGTGGTCTCGCTGTAGCGCTCGTTCTCGGTGTTGAACACCGCGTCGAGCGCGATCTCCTTGCCGCCGACCGCTGCGGGGAAGGCCTTGGTGATCTGGTCGCCCACCGAGTAGGGCATGCCCAGGATCCGGGTGGAGTCCTTCACCGCAGCCTTGGCCTTGATGGTGCCGAAGGTGAGGATCTGCGCGACTCGCTCCTCGCCGTACAAATGGGTGACGTAATCGATCATCTCGCCGCGCCGACGCTCGTCGAAGTCCAGGTCGACATCGGGCATCGTCACACGCTCGGGGTTGAGGAACCGCTCGAACAGCAGACCGTGCTCCAGCGGGTCCAGGTCGGTGATTCCCAGGACGTAGGCGATCATCGAGCCCGCCGCCGACCCACGGCCTGGGCCCAGGGCGATCCCGTTCTTGCGGGCGTGCTGGCAGATGTCGGAGACCACAAGGAAGTAGGCGGGGAAGCCCATCTCGTTGATGATGCCGAGTTCGAACTCCACCCGGCGGCGAACGTCGTCGCCCGCGCCGTCCGGATAGCGGGTCGGGAGCAGCCGTTCGACCTCCTTGGCCAACCATGAGGCCTGGGTCTCCCCTTCTGGGATGGGGAACTCCGGCATGAGGTCGCGGTGGGCGAAGACCTCATCGTAGGCACCAGCCTCGACCCGCTCCGCGATGAGCAGGGTGTTCTTGCACCCCTGCGCCCACTCGTCGAAGTTGAGCAGACCGCGCATCTCATCGGCGGTCTTCAGGTAGTAGCCCGAACCGTTGAACCGGAACCTGGTCGGGTCGTCCAGGTTCTTGCCCACGCCCACCGCAAGCAGTGCGTCGTGCGCCGAGGACTGGGACTCGTAGACGTAGTGCGAGTCGTTGGTGACCAGCGGCGGGATGCTCAGCTCACGACCGACCTTGAGCAGGCCGTCCCGGACCTCCTTCTCGATCGGTACGCCGTGGTCCATCAGCTCCAGGAAGACGTTCTCCTTGCCGAAGATGTCCTGGAGCCCGGCCGCGTATTCGATCGCCTCCTTCTCCTGCCCCAGCCTCAGCCGTGTCTGCACACCACCGGAGGGGCAGCCGGTTGAGACGATGATGCCCTCGTTGTACTGCTGCATGAGTTCGAGGTCCATGCGGGGCTTCATGTAGTAGCCCTCGGCTGAGGCCAGGGACGACATCCGGAAGAGGTTGCGCAATCCCTGCGCGTTCCGCGCGAGCATGGTCATGTGCAGGTACCGGCCGCCACCGGAGATGTCCTTGCCGCCCTCGGCCGAGGCGTCGTCCGAGGTGTTGGAACGCCCCCAGAAGACCCGCTTCTTGTGGAAGCGCGACTCGGGTGCGACGTAGGCCTCGATCCCGATGATCGGCTTGACGCCCGATCCCTTGGACTGTTGGTAGAACTCGTAGGCCCCGAACATGTTGCCGTGGTCGGTCATGGCCACGGCTGGCATCTCCAGCCGCGCGGCCTCCTTGAAGAGGGGCTTCAGCTTCGCCGCCCCGTCGAGCATCGAGTACTCGGTGTGGACGTGCAGGTGTGCGAAGGAGTCGGCCATGACGCGGGTGCCCCCAGGCGGGTAGACGGACGGGTGGTGTCCCCTGAGCCTACGACTTCCCCACGACTTTCGCGGACGCCTGTGGACAGCGGCCGACGCCTCCGCCCCTCCTGACCCGGGTCCGGGCGGGTCCGTCAGAGGAGCGGCGAAAGGGCTGGTGCGGGCCCCAGGTGGATCCGGCCGCCGTTCGGACGGTGCTGGTACACCGTTCGGACACGCGGGCCTGTTAGCCTCCGGCGGTCGACCCCCCTCCCCCGCCGAGAGGATCCCCTTCCGTGACCACCACGCCCCGCCGGATCGCCTCCACCGCCACGCTGGTGCTGGCCGCGTCGGCGCTGACCGCCCTGCCCTCGTCGGCGGCCGAGTCACCGTCGGTCCCGTCCCCGCCCGGAGCGCACGAGGTGCGCTTCGCGACCTTCAACACCGCTCTGGAACGGGGCGAGCAGGGCGCCCTCGTCGAGGAGCTGGCCACCCCCGACAGCGAACAGGCGCGCAACGTGGCCGAGATCATCCAGCACGTGCGTCCCGACGTGCTGCTGGTCAACGAGTTCGACTACGACGAGGAGGGCGCGGGGCCCCGGCTCTTCCAGGACAACTACCTGTCCGTGGGCCAGTCCGGCGCCGAGCCGATCGAGTACCCGTACGTGTACACCGCCCCGGTCAACACGGGCGTGGCCTCGGGTGTGGACCTCAACGGCGACGGCCGGGCGGTGACCGAGCCGGGCAGCCCCGAGTACGCCGAGGACGCCTTCGGCTACGGCCTCTTCCCGGGTCAGTACGGGATGGTCGTGTACTCGAAGTACCCGATCGTCACGGACGAGGTGCGCACCTTCCAGGACTTCCGCTGGGCGGACATGCCGGACGCGTTGCTGCCCACCGACCCGGCGACCGGTGAGCCGTACTACTCGGAGGAGGCCCTGGAGGTGCTGCGGCTGTCCTCCAAGAGCCACTGGGACGTCCCGATCGACACGGGGCGCGGCCGCCCGGTGCACCTGTTGGCCAGCCACCCGACGCCGCCGTCCTTCGACGGTCCGGAGAAGCGCAACGTGGCACGCAACCACGACGAGATCCGCTTCTGGGCCGACTACGTGACCCCGCGCGGGAGCTCGTACGTCTACGACGACCAGGGTGTGCGGGGCGGGCTCGCGCCGGGCTCCCCGTTCGTGATCGCGGGCGACCTCAACGCCGACCCCAACGACGGCGACGGGCACCCCGACGCCGTCGCCCAGCTGCTGGAGCACCGGCACGTCGTGGACGTGCGCCCCTCCAGCCAGGGCGGGCGCGGCGCGGCACAGCGGCAGGGCGGCGCGAACGAGGACCACGAGGGCGACCCGGAGCAGGACAGCGCCGACTTCAACGACGTGCCCGGCCCGGGCAACCTGCGGGTGGACTACGTCCTGCCGTCGCGGTCGCTGCCCGCGCGGGGTTCGGGCGTGTTCTGGCCGACCGTGGACGACCCGCTGTTCCGGCTGACCGGCGACTACCCGTTCCCCAGCTCCGACCACCGTCTGGTGTGGGTCGACCTGCTGCGGCCGTAGCGGAACGGCGGCGGGTCGGGCCCGCCGCCACCTCGTCGTCGTCAGGCGTCGCCGGGGCCTCCGGTGCGGGCCGCCTCCTCCTGGGCGGCGGCCAGACCGGCGCTGATCACGCTGTCCATGATCTCGGCGAGGCGGTCCGCGCCCAGCCGGGGGGCGTGTTCGGCCATGCGCTCGACGAGGCGGCGCTCGCGGTCCATGTCGCGTCCGGCGAAGTATCCGACCGGTTTGAGGCGCTGGACCTGGGCGGCGACCAGGGCGCGGCGTTCGAGGAGCGCGGCGAGCTCGGCGTCCATCTGGTCGATCCGGCCGCGCAGGCGCAGGATCTGCTCGGCGGGGGGCGCGGGTTCGCTGTGGCGGTCGTGCACGGAGGTCCCTCTCGGGTGTGGATGCGTTCGCGGAGGCGGCGCGGCCGTACGACCCGTCGGGGAAGTGGGACTGGGACGTCGGCCGCCCGAAAAGACGAAAGAGCACCGGGCCGGTGCCCGAGTGCTCTGTTGCCGACGTTCCCGTTTCCGCCTACGTGCGAGCGGCCGACGGGTGCGTCGGCTGGCTAAACACGAAATAGCGGTGGGTCACGGTCGTGATGCTACTACACGCCGAGGGGGTGCCGCGGCTCACTCGGGGACCTCGACCTGGATCATGAGGCCGCTGGCCTCGGCGGTGACCTCTCCGTGGGCGCGGATCCGGCCGGCCACGAAGACCTTGCGGCCCTCGACCCGCTCCACCCAGGAGGTGATCTCCAGGGGGGTGAACAGCGGCGTGGGGCGGCGGTAGTCGATCTCCAGCCGCGCGGTCAGCCCCGGGCTGGTCTCGACCGAGGAGACGCTGCCGACGGCCTGGTCGAGCATGGCGGCGATCCAGCCGCCGTGGACCAGGCCGGGAGGGCCCTGGTAGACGGTGTTGAGGGTGACCTCGGCGCGCAGGCCTTCCTCGGTGCGGTCGAGGAAGAGCCTCGGGGCCGCCGGGTTGGTCTCGCCCTCGACGATGTTGGTGATGGTGCCGATCACGGTGGTGCCGTCACCCAGCTCACGTCTGACCATGGTGCCGATCTCGCGGCGGGCGACGTTGAGGCGGTCGGTGAGGCCCTCGACCACGGCGGCGGTCTCGGCGAGGGTGTCGGAGTCGACCTCGGTGTTGGCGACGGCGTCGACGAGGTCGTGGACGCGGGAGACCAACGTGCGCAGTTCGGCGGGGAGCGCGTGGGCGTCGACAAGCGGGAGTCCGTAGGCTCGCGGGTCGTCGGGGCTCTCGGTGGCCGTCTGCGTGTTGACCGTCATGTGTTCCTCGTCGGATCGGTGTTCGTGCTCGTCGGCGGCGACGTGCTCGACACGTCGGCGGGGCCGACACCAAAACCGAATCCTACTCGGTAGTACCCGGACGGGGTGGTCCGAGGGTGTGCGCTCCCTGTCACACCGGACCGGGAGCGCGCCCCGTCAGGCCCGGTCAGCCGAGCTTGTGCTCCATGTGCAGGTGCGGAATCCCGGCGTCCATGAACTCCTCGCCGTGGGCGGAGTAGCCCAGCCGCTCGTAGAAGCCCAGCGCGTGCGTCTGCGCGTGCAGTTCCACCCGTTCGAGCCCCGACTCACGGGCCAGGTCCTCCGCGGCGCGCACCAGCGCGGCGCCGGTCCCCTTCCCCCGCCCGGCGGGCAGGACGGCCATCCGGCCCAGGAGGCCGGAACCGTCCCCCTGGTCCACGAGTCGGACCGTGCCCACGGGGTTTCCGTCCACGAGGGCGAGGAGGAAGGAGGCGGTGGAGTCGCGGTCGTCCCACTCCTCCTCGATGGGGACCTGCTGTTCGGCGACGAAGACGGCTCCCCGGATCACGAAGACGGCAGCGCGGTCGCGCGCGCCCTCGGCCCGGCGGATCTGTGGCTTGCTCATGGGCGCAGACTATCCGCGCGCCGACACCGCGCACTCCGGCGGGCCCGCCGTGACCCGTGCGGGGCCGGTCCCCCGCCCTGCCACCGGCGACCACACCCGACCCGCTCTAACCTGGACATATGGAACTGCCCAGCGACGTTCACCCCACGGTCGAGGACCCGCGCGTGGAGCGCGCTCGGTACTGGCGTTTCTCCGGGCTGCCCGACACCGAACTGCTCACCGCGCGTTTCGTCACCACGGCCTTCACCCGGCACACCCACTCCACCTACACCATCGGCATGATCACCGCCGGGATCGAGGAGTACTCCCACGCGGGCGGCAGCTCCCGCGTGGGACCGGGAGGGCTCGCCGTGGTGGCTCCGGACGAGGTGCACACCGGGCACGCCGGGGTTCCCGAGGGGTGGGGCTACCGGGTGTTCTACCCCGCACCCGAGGTGGTGGAGGACATCGGGCGGGAACTGGGGATGCGTGGAACCCCGGGGTTCACCCACTCGGGTATCCACGCCCCGGAGGTCTCGCGCGTGCTGGTGGGCGCGCACATGGCCGCCGAGCGGGGGGAGCGGCTCACCGCGTCGTCGCTGGCCCGCGAGGGCATCGCGATGCTGCTGCGCTCGCACGGGCGTGAACGCGGGGCCGGGGCCGGGGCGCACACCGCCCGGCCCGAGGTGGCGCTGGCCCGGGAGCTGCTGACCGGGCGCCTCGTGGACCCGCCGACGCTGGAGGAGCTGGCCGCGCAGGTGGGGATCGGCCCGTTCACCCTGGCCAGGGCCTTCCGGGCCGCCTACGGGCTGCCCCCGCACGCCTACCTGAACCAGCTGCGGGTGGACCGGGCGCGGGCCCTGCTCCTCCAGGGTCGGAGGGCGGGCGAGGTGGCCGCGCTGGTGGGCTTCGCCGACCAGTCGCACCTCACCCGGCACTTCCGCCGACACCTGGGCGTCCCGCCGGTCGCCTACCAGCGCGCCCTGCGCGCCTGACCCTCCCGGGGCGCGCAAGAACGTTCAAGACTCCGGGCCGGGGCCCGCCTAGCGTGGGCGAACGTGAAGACCTTCTCCGTACTCCGTTCGCCAGCGGTGCGGGACAGCCTCGGGATCGGTGTCGCCGTCGGCGCCGCCGGTCTGGCCTTCGGCACCGCGGCCGTGGCCGCCGGGCTGTCCCCCGCCCAGGCGGTGTTCCTCAGCCTGTTCATGTTCACCGGCGCCTCCCAGTTCGCCCTGGTCGGGGTGATCGCGGGCGGCGGCAGCCTCGTCGCCGGAGCGTTGGGCGCCCTCCTGCTGGGGGCCCGCAACACCCTGTACGGGCTGCGGCTGGCCGACGTCCTGGGGTACCGGGGCGTTCGGCGGGCGCTGGCCGCGCACGGGGTGATCGACGAGACCACGGCGGTGACGCTGGTCCAACCGGACCGCGAGTCCGCCCGCACGGCGTTCATGACGACCTACCTGGTCCTGGGCGGGTTCTGGGTGACCACGACCCTGGTGGGCGCGCTGGCCACGGACCGCGTGGACAACATCGACGCGTTCGGCCTAGACGCCGTGGGACCGGCCGTCTTCCTCGGGCTGCTGTGGCCCCGCCTGCGCGAGGGCGGTCCGCGCACCTGGCTGATCGCGGTGCTGGGCGCGGGGCTGGCGCTGGCCACGACCCCGTTCCTCCCGCCGGGGGTGCCGGTGCTGCTGGCGGCCTCCGCCGCCCTGCTGGTGTTCGTGGGCGGCGACGACCGGTCGCACGGGCCCGAGGACCACGCGGAACAGGGGACGTCCGCCGAGGGCACGGGTTCCCAGGAGGTGCGTTCATGACCCTGTGGATCGCGCTGGTCGCCACCGCCGCCGGGTGCTACCTGCTCAAGTACGCCGGGTTGGCGGCCCCGCGCCGCCTGCTGGACGACCCGTGGCTGCGCCGCTTCGCCATGGCCGTGCCCCTCGCCCTGCTGGCCGCGCTGATCGCCGTGCAGGCCCTGGGCGACGGCCAGGCGCTGCACTGGGACACCGCCCGCATGGCCGGGGTGGGGGCCGCCGTGCTCGCCCTGGTGCTGCGCGCGCCGTTCCTGTTGGTGGTCGTGGCCGCCGCCGGTACCACCGCCGCGCTGCGGGCCCTCGGGGTGTAGGGGCGGGTTGGGGCGGCTCGGGCGGAGTTGTCCACAGGCCACGGCTCCCGGCCTTGACCGGCTCTGGGCCGCCTGCCAGAGTCAGCCGCATGTGTTCCGGGGCACACCCCGGCCCCGGGGCGCGCTGAGTGGACCTTGCGACGATGGAAGGACCCGCCTCCATGGCCCCTGCCGCACCACGGCCCCAGCCCCCCACCGACACCGCCGCGCACGCGACGGTGTCGGTCCTGGCCGCCGCCGGGATCAGACGGTGCTACACCGTTCCCGGTGAGAGCTTCCTCGAACTGGCCGACGCCATCGACCAGCACCCGGAGATGGCCCTGGTCTCCACCCGGCACGAGGGCGGCGCCGCCTTCATGGCCGAGGCCGAGGCCAAGCTCACCGGTGTCCCCGCCGTGGCCGCCGCCACCCGGGGCCCCGGCGCGGCCAACCTGGCGGTGGGCGTGCACACCGCCATGCAGGACTCCACCCCGATGATCGTCTTCCTGGGCCAGGCCGAGACCGAGCACCTGGGACGGGAGGCCTTCCAGGAGGTGGACCTGACCGCCTTCTACGCGCCCATCACCAAGTGGTCCACCACCGTGCACCGGGCGGACCGGCTGGCGGAGGTGACCGCGCGGGCGGTCCGGATCGCCACCACCGGGCGGCCGGGACCGGTGGCCATCGCCGTCCCCGGTGACCTGTTCGGTCAACGGGTCGGTGCACCGCCCGCCCCGCACGCCCCGCTCGTCCCCCGGCCTCCCCTGAGCGAGGGCGACCGGGACCGGCTGGCCGCCTGGCTGGCCAGGGCCGTGCGCCCGGTGATCATCGCGGGCGGCGGGGCACGGGCCGCGCGCGAGGACCTCGTGCGCGTGGCCGAGCGGTACAGCGCCGGAGTGTACGCCGCCTGGCGCCGCCAGGACGTCTTCCCCAACGACCACCCACTCTACCTCGGGCACCTGGGTCTGGGCGCCCCCAGCGCGGTGCTGGGCGCCCTCGCGGACGCCGACGCGGTCCTGGTGGTGGGTTGCCGGATGAGCGAGACCACCACCCAGGGGTACCGCCTGCCCGAGTCGGACGGGCGTACCAGGGTGGCCCAGATCGACATCGACCCGGCGCAGGTGGGCGCCACCAAGGACGTGTGGCTCGGCGCGGTGGCCGACTCCGGTGAGGCGCTGCGCGCCCTGGCCGGGGCGCCGGTCAAGGTGCCCTACCGGGACTGGAGCGCGGCACGCCGGCTCTGGGTCGAGAGCGCCACCGTCCCGCCCGAGGCCGAGCGGCACCGCGGCCCGCGCATGCACCCGTGGTCGGTGATCGCGGGCATGCGCGAGGCCCTGCCCGAGGACGCCCTGATCACCAACGACGCGGGCAACTTCGCCTCCTTCCTGCACCGGGGCTGGTGGTACCGGCACGCGGACACCCAGCTGGCGCCGACCAGCGGCGCCATGGGCTACGCGGTGCCCGCCGCCGTGGCCGCCAAGCTCGCCGCACCCGAGCGGACGGTGGTGGCGGTGGCCGGGGACGGCGGCGCCCTGATGACCGGGCAGGAGCTGGAGACGGCGGTGCGCCACGGTGCGGCGATCACGGTGGTGGTGTTCCAGAACGGGCTCTACGGCACGATCGCCATGCACCAGGCCCGTGAACTGGGCAGGATCGCGGGGACGGAGATCAGCGGCCCCCTCGACCTGGCCGGGTACGCCCGCGCGCTGGGTGCCCGGGGCGCCACCGTGCACACCCGTGAGGAGTTGGAGAAGGCCCTGTCCGAGGCGGTGGGCGCGGATCTGCCCACCCTGGTGGACGTGCGCACCGACCCGGAGGTGATCAGCCCGACCGCCACCATGACGGACCTGCTCGGAGACGCCTGAGCGGTGGGGCGGCCCCCGGGGCCGCCCCATCCCGGTTCACTCCGCGTAGGCGGCGGCCGCCTCGCGCAGGGCCCGGACCACGGCGCGGATGGCCGGGCGCCGGGAGGCGTCGGTGCGCCAGAACACGTAGACCTGGCGGACCATCGCGGGCTGTACCGGGACCACCGTCACCCCCTCGGGCACGGGCCCCCGCCCCAGGCGGGGCATGACGGCGGCACCGATCCCGGCCGCGATCAGGGCCAGCTTGGTCTGGTGCTCCTCCACGGAGTGGATGACATGGGGTTCGGCCCCGCGCCCACGGATGATGTCGTGCAGCCAGTCGTCGCAGATGGACCCCTTGGTCCAGCTGATCCACGGCAGGTCCAGGATCTCGTCGAGCTCCAGGATCTCCCGGTGGGCCAGGGGGTGGTCCGAGGGCAGCGCGATGTCACCGACGTCCTCCATGAGGGAGGTGCGCGTCATCCCCTGGGGCAGTTGCAGGGGCGCGCCCATCCAGTCCACGACCAGGGCCAGGTCGGCGTCGCCGCGCGCCATGGCCGGGACGCTCTCCTGGGGTTCGTCCTCGTGCAGTTCCACCCTCAGCCCCGGGTGTGCCTCACGCAGGGCGGGCAGGGCGGCGGGCAGCAGGCCGCGCACCGCCGTGGGGGTGGCGGACAGGCGCAGGTGACCGGTGACCTCGCCCCGGTGGGCCTCCAGGTCGGCCTCGGCGCGGTGGACCAGGGACAGGATGCGCGAGGTGTGCTCCACCAGGAGTTCGGCGGCGTCCGTGAGGCGCACTCCCCGCCCGTTGCGTTCGACCAGGGGCTGGCCGACCTCGCGTTCGAGTTTGGTCAGCTGCTGGGAGACGGCGGAGTTGGTGACGTGCAGGGCCTGGGAGGCCGCGCTGAGGGATCCGTGGGCGGCGATCGCGTGCAGGACCCGGAGCCGGTCGACACTGAGCATGTAAGCAACGCTAAGGCATGGGTTTAGAGATACGAAGTAGACCTAAGGGATCGTGCACAGATAGAAACATCCCATGTCCACTCTTCCCGGCGCCGTCGCGTCCGCCCCGTCGGTCGTCGCACCGCACCGCGCCCCACTCCTGAGCTGGCGCGCCAAGTTCGTGCTGCTCGCGCTCATCTGGGGCATGAGCTTCGTCCTGATCCGGGTCGGCGCGGAGGTCCTCGCCCCGCTCCAGCTCGCTCTGGGCCGCATGGCCACCGGAGCCCTGGCCCTGCTCACCCTCCTGTTCCTGACCCGTGGACGGCTCCCCTCCTCACCCCGGCTCTGGGGACACGTGTTCGTGGCCGCCCTGTTGCTGAACACCGTCCCGTTCACCCTGTTCGGCTACGCGGCGCAGCTCATCCCGTCCGCCCTGATGGGGATCGTCAACGCCGCCACCCCGCTCTTCGGCGTGGTGTTCGCCATGGTGATCCTCACCGACGAGAGACCCGACCGGACCCGCCTCCTCGGCCTGGGCATCGGCTTCCTCGGGGTACTCACGGTCTTCGGCGTCTGGAACTCCCTGGGACAGGTCAACGCCTCCGACGACGACGCCCTGCTCGGCATGCTCCTGGTCGTGGGCGCCACCGTCTGCTACGGGATCGGCACCCCCTACCTGCGCCGGTTCGTGGCCGGAAGCCCGCACACGGCGCTGGAGCTGAGCTCCCTCCAGATGCTGCTCGGCACCCTGCCCCTGCTGGTGCTGGCCCCACTGTTCACCGGGCTCCCCACCGAACTCACCTGGCGGGCCGCGCTCGCCGTGACCGCCCTGGGGGTGTTCGGCACCGGGTTCGCCTACATCCTCAACTACGCGATCGTCCGCGCCGCGGGCGCGACCGTGGCCACCACCGTCACGTACGTGGTCCCGGTGGTCGCCGTCACCGCCGGAGTGGTCCTGCTCGGTGAGACCCTGACCTGGAACCAGCCCGTGGGAGCCCTCGTGATCATCCTGGGCGCGGCGCTCTGCCAGCGGGTCCTGCACGTCCGCCGCCCGGCCCCGGTGGGGCAGGACGGCGGAAGGGTCTGAGGAGGGAGTGGTCCGGGTGGGCCTAGTCCTCGCGGAGCAGCTCCACGGCGGCGCGCAGGTCGTCGGGGTAGGGGCTGGAGAACTCCACCGGGCGGTGCTCGGTGGGGTGGTCGAAGCCCAGACGCACCGCGTGCAGCCACTGCCTCCTGACCCCCAGCCGCTCGGCGAGGGTCGGGTCGGCTCCGTACAGGTGGTCGCCCACGCACGGGTGGCGCAGCGCGGACATGTGCACCCGGATCTGGTGGGTGCGGCCCGTCTCCAGCCTGATCTCCAACAGACTGGCGGCCCGGAAGGCCTCCTGGGTGTCGTAGTGGGTCACCGAGGGGCGCCCGCCCGCGACCACGGCCCAGCGGCCGTCACCGGCCGGGTGGCGGTCGATCGGGGCGTCGACGGTGCCGCGCAGCGGGTCCGGGTGGCCCTGGACCAGCGTGTGGTACCGCTTGTCCACGGTGCGCTCCTTGAACGCCCGCTTGAGCACGCTGTAGGCGGTCTCGCTCTTGGCGACGACCATCAGACCGGTGGTGTTGGCGTCCAGGCGGTGCACGATGCCCTGGCGCTCGGCGGCGCCGCTGGTGGCCAGCTGCACACCTGAGGCCAGCAGGCCCTCCAGCACGCTGGGGCCGGTCCAGCCGACCGTGGGGTGCGCGACCACGCCGACCGGCTTGTCCACCACGATGATGTCGGCGTCCTCGTGCACGATCCGCATGCCGGGGACCGCCTCCGCCCGGGGCACCGGGGCGGTGGGCGGCGGCGGGAGGGTGACCTCCAGCCAGGCACCGGCGCTCACCCGGTCGGACTTGGCCGCCTCGGCGCCGTCGAGGAGGACCCCGCCGTCCCCGATGATCTCGGCGGCACGGGTCCGGGAGAGCCCGAACATCCGCGCGATGGCGGCGTCGAGCCGGTCGCCCTCGAGCCCGTCAGGGACGGGCAGGCTCCGGGTGTCGCTCATGCGCCCTTCCCTTCGTCGTTGTCCTCGTTGTCCTTCGCGGAACCCTCGTCGGGACCGGTCTCCTCGTCCTCGGCCCTCGTCCCGTCCAGGTTGAGCCCCTTGAACGTGAGCGCCACCACCAGGCAGGCCCCGACCACCACGCAGGAGTCGGCCAGGTTGAAGACCGGGAAGGTCCCGACGCTGATGAAGTCGACGACCGCGCCGGTCCCGGGCGTCTCGCCCCGGAAGTAGCGGTCGACCAGGTTCCCGGCGGCGCCGCCCATCATCAGGCCGAGCGTCGCACCCCACCACAGGCTGCGCACGCGCCAGCCGATCCAGGCGATCGCGAGGACCACGACGGTGGCGATGGCGGTGAACACCCAGGTGTAGCCGGTGCCGAGCGAGAACGCGGCGCCGGTGTTGTAGACCAGGGTGAACTGGACGAAGCTGCCGACGACGTCGAGGCGCTCACCCGGGGAGAAGGCGGCCAGCACCCACTCCTTGGTGAGGAAGTCGGCGACGATCGCGATCAGCGCGACCGACAACAGGAGTACGTACCTGCGCGGCCGGGCAGCGGTGTTGTCGGTCGTGGTCATGTTGCTGTCCCCGGAGGGCTCTACCTCAGTCAGCGACGCTCCTCGCGCTGTTTGCAGGTGACGCACAGGGTGGCGCGCGGGAAGGCCTGTAGACGTGCCTTCCCGATGGCCTGGCCGCATGACTCACAGACCCCGTAGGTCCCCGCGTCCATCCGTTCGATCGCCCGCTCGCTCTTGGCGAGCAGGTCACGAGTATTGTAGGCCAACGCCAGATCGTGTTCGCGCTGGAAGGTCTTGGCCCCGGCGTCCGCGGGGTCGTCCCCCGCGCCCTCGACCGGGTCGGTGAGCCGCTCCGCGAGTTCCCTCTCGCCGTCCCGCAGTTCCTCCCGCTGGGCCGCGATCTCGCCCTCCAGCTGCTTCCGGACCTGCGCGAGCTCCGCCGACGTCCAGGGCTCCTCGCCCGGTCGCACCGGCAGCGCCGCCGCCTCGGTGGCCTTCATCGCACTCCCCCTCCGCGTGCCCCACGACCCCCGCACCCCCGCTGAACTGGGGGTCTCCCCCTTCGGGGCGGCCGTGAGTGGTGCCGTGAGCCTAGGCAATCCACCCGCCCATGGCAACGATCCCGGCGGTGCGGTGCCGGAGGCGGGCGCGACTCACTCGGCCACGGCGAACCCGCCGTAGTCCTCGGCGAGCAGCAGCAGGTGGGGTTCGTCGAAGACCGCCGAGCCGCCGTGCGGTCCGGTCAGCACCTCGATCACCCAGTCGACGTCCTCGGCGTCGTCCTCCCCCGCGAGCATGTCCCGGTACACCCTGCACGGCTCGTAGCCCTGCTCCAGCAGCTGCTCCGCGAGCTCCTCCGCGTCGTCGCGGTCGGGCAGGGTCACCAGGACCGCGCCCCGTGTCCGCTCCGCCATGGCCGCACCCCCACCTAAAGCGCGGCGCGCCCGGCCGCACTGCGTTATCCTGAAGTCGTGTCGATGGGGACGAGTAACGCTGGCCCCGACCGGACGGACACAGCCTAGAGGGGGCTGGACCGGCCAAGCGACCCGGGGACGGTGTGAGCCCGGGGGCAACGACCAGCGCGAAGATCACCCCGGAGCCGCCGGAAGAACGGGCCGCGCGACCGCGCGCACCCCAGTAGAACCGGCACGAACCCAACGAAGTGGGACCCGCCACCGACCCGCCCAGCGGACTCGGACGCGGCTCCAAGGAGGGTGGTACCGCGGGGCTCCGCCTCGTCCCTCCGTCAGGAACACCCCTGATGGAGAAAGGTACGACGGTGACCGACGACCCCCGGCCCGAATCCCGCGCGCTGCCCCAGCTGCCCGCTCAGATCGACCTGCCCGCGACGGAGCGCGAGATCCTCGGCCGCTGGTCGAAGGAGAACGTCTTCCAGCGCTCGCTCGACCAGACGCGCGGCAACGAGAACTGGGTGTTCTACGAGGGCCCGCCCACCGCGAACGGCCAGCCCGGCGTGCACCACGTCGAGGCCCGCGCCTTCAAGGACGTCTTCCCCCGCTTCCGCACCATGCGCGGCTACCACGTGGACCGCAAGGCCGGCTGGGACTGCCACGGCCTGCCGGTCGAGGTCGCCGTGGAGAAGGAACTCGGCCTGAGCGGCAAGAAGGACATCGAGGCCTTCGGTATCGCCGAGTTCAACCAGCGCTGCCGCGAGTCCGTCCTGCGCAACGTGGACGCGTTCACGTCCATGACCGAGCGCATGGGCTACTGGGTCAACATGGACGACGCCTACCGCACCATGGACCCGCAGTACGTGGAGTCCGTCTGGTGGGCGCTCAAGCAGATCTGGGACCGGGAACTGCTGGTCCGCGACTACCGGATCAGCCCCTACTGCCCCCGCTGCGGCACGACGCTCTCCGACCACGAGCTGGCCCAGGGCTACGAGACCGTCACCGACCCGTCGGTGTACGTGCGCTTCCCCGTCACCTCGGGACCGCTGGCCGCCCCCGAGCACCCCACCTCGCTGCTGGTGTGGACCACGACCCCGTGGACCCTGGTGTCCAACACCGCCGTGGCCGTGCACCCGGACGTCCGGTACGTGGTGGCCACCAACGGCGACGAGCGGCTCGTGGTCGCGGAACCGCTGTTCGAGAAGGTCCTCGGAGAGGGCTGGGAGCTCACCGGTGAGAGCTTCGAGGGCGACGAGATGGAGCGGTGGACCTACCAGCGCCCCTTCGACCTCGTTCCCTTCGACGAGCCCGCGCACTACGTGGTGCTCGCGGACTACGTCACCGTCGAGGACGGCACCGGTCTGGTCCACCAGTCCCCCGCCTTCGGCGCCGACGACATGCTGGTGTGCCGCTCCTACGGCCTGCCCGTGGTCAACCCGGTCCGCCCGGACGGCACCTTCGAGGCCGACCTCCCCCTCGTGGGCGGGGTGTTCTTCAAGGAGGCCGACAAGACGCTGGTCCGGGACCTCAAGGACCGCGGCCTGCTCTTCCGCCACCTGAACTACGAGCACTCCTACCCGCACTGCTGGCGCTGCCACACCGCGTTGCTCTACTACGCGGTCCCGTCCTGGTACATCCGCACGACCGCCGTCAAGGACGAACTCCTCGCGCAGAACGACCGCACCAACTGGGTGCCGGAGAACGTCAAGGAGGGCCGCTTCGGGGAGTGGCTGCGCGGCAACGTCGACTGGGCGCTGTCCCGCAACCGCTACTGGGGCACCCCGCTGCCGATCTGGGAGTTCCCCGACGGCCGCCAGATCTGCGTGGGATCCCTGGAGGAGCTGAGCGAGCTCAGCGGCCAGGACCTGTCCAACCTGGACCCGCACCGCCCCTACGTCGACGACGTCGTCATCCCCGACCCCGACGCGGACCCGTCCCTGCCCGAGGAGGAGCGGGTCGCCCGCCGCGTGCCCGAGGTCATCGACGCCTGGTTCGACTCCGGTTCCATGCCGTTCGCCCAGTGGGGCGCACCGCACCAGAACAAGGAGACGTTCGAGGAGAACTTCCCCGCGCAGTACATCTCCGAGGCGATCGACCAGACCCGCGGCTGGTTCTACTCCCTGCTCGCGGTGAGCACCCTGGTGTTCGGCCGCAACTCGTTCGAGAACGTGGTGGTACTCGGCCACATCCTGGCCGAGGACGGCCGCAAGATGAGCAAGCACCTGGGCAACGTCATGGAGCCCATCGCGGTCATGGACCGGCACGGCGCCGACGCCCTGCGCTGGTTCATGCTGGCCAGCGGCTCGCCGTGGACCGCCCGGCGGGTCGGCCACGCCGCTCTGGAGGAGATCGTCCGGAAGGTGCTGCTGACCTACTACAGCACCACGTCGTTCCTCACCCTGTACGCCAACGCCGGTGAGGGCTGGGACCACTCGAAGCTGGCCGACGCGCCCGCACCGCAGGACCGCCCGGTGCTGGACCGCTGGCTGCTGTCCGAGCTGAACGAGGTCGTCCGGGACGTCACCAGGGCGATGGAGGAGTTCGACACGACCGGGGCCGGGCGCCGCCTGACCGCCTTCGTGGACGACGTCTCCAACTGGTACGTGCGCCGCTCCCGCCGCCGGTTCTGGGGCGGGGCCGACACCCCGGAGGGCGCGTCCGCGTTCGCGACGCTGTTCGAGGCCCTGGAGACCGTCACCCTGCTGATGGCGCCGATCGTCCCGTTCCTGACCGACCACGTGTGGTCGGCGCTGCGCCACCCGGAGGCCGCCGAGTCCGTCCACCTGGCCTCCTGGCCGCAGGTGAACGAGGACCTGATCGACCCCGAGCTGTCCAGGAACATGGCGCTCACCCGCCGTCTGGTGGAGCTGGGCCGTTCCGCGCGGGTCGACTCCGCGATGCGCACCCGCCAGCCGCTGGCCCGCGCCCTGGTGGGCGCCCCGGGCTTCGCGGACCTGCCGGAGCAGCTGCGCGCCCAGGTGGCCGAGGAGCTCAACGTGGCCGGACTGGACGCGCTGTCGTCGGTCGGCGGCGACCTCGTGGACTACGTGGTCAAGCCGAACTTCCGCGCTCTGGGCAAGCGGTTCGCCAAGCGCACGCCGCTGGTGGCCAAGGCCATCCAGGCCGCCGACCCGGCCGCCCTGGTCGCTCAGGTCCGCGACAGCGGTTGGGCGCAGGTGCGGGTCGAGGACGAGCCGGTCGAGGTCAGCGCCGACGAGGTGCTGGTGACCGAGCAGCCCCGTGAGGGCTGGGCGGTGGCCTCCGAGGGCGGTGAGACCGTGGCCCTGGACCTGGAGCTGACCCCGGAGCTGCGCCGTGCCGGTCTGGCCCGCGAGATGGTCCGGATGCTCCAGGAGGCCCGCAAGAACAGCGGTCTGGACGTCTCGGACCGCATCCACGTGTGGTGGACGACGGATGACGAGTCGATCCGGCAGGCGCTCACCGAGCACGGGTCGCTGATCGCCGGTGAGGTGCTCGCCGACGCCTTCGTGGCCGGTGTGTCCGAGGACGCCCCGCACTCGGCGGAGTCGGACGAGTTCGACGTGGTCTTCGCCTTCCGCCGCGCCTGACCCGTCACGTCCCAGGGACGACGAAGGGCCCCGCTCACCGAGCGGGGCCCTTGCGTGTTCCGGGGATCAGGCGCTGTAGGAGGAGTCCCGTTCCCTGGCGGCCTCGGAGCCTTCGGCCCGGTCCTCTGCCTGTTCGGAGACCTCGGTGGGCTCTGCGGCAGCGGCCTTCTCGGGCTCCTCGGCGCGGGTGTCCTCATCGGATCCGTCCCCGACGGGCTCGGCCCCGTCCTCGTGGAGGGCCGCGGGCTCCGTGTCGGACTCGTCGACCCGGGTGTCCGCTGCCGGGGCGTCCTCGGCCTCGTCGGAGGTGCCCGGAACCGCGGCGGACTCCTCGGGGGCGTCCGCCGCCTCGGCTCGGACCTCGTCGGACTCCTCGCGAACGGGCTCGCCCTCGTCCTCGTGGCGGGCCTCGGTCCGGGTGTCGGGCTCCTCGGCCCGGACGCCCTCACCGGAGACCGTCCGAGCCGCCTCGGCGTCGGTCTCGTGCGAGATCTCGGGGAGGTCCTCCTCGGACTCCGCGTGGACCGGCTCGGCCTCGTCGGAGGTGCCCGGAACCGCTGCGGACTCCTCGGGGGCGTCCGCCGCCTCGGCTCGGACCTCGTCGGACTCCTCGTGAACGGGGTCGGCCCCGTCCTCGTGGGGTCTCTCCGGCGTCGCGTCGGTCTCGTCGACCGGTGTGTTCGGGTCGGGTTCGACGTCCTCGTCCCGCGTGTCGAGGAGGGCGGCGTAGGCGACGGCCGCTCCCTCGTCCTCGACGGGGGCCCGGTCCTCCCGGACCTGCTCCTCCGCCCGTGCGTCGTCATCGCTCACGGGAGGCGACGCGGCCTCCCCGGCGGAAGTCTCGTTGACGGCGGTCTCCTCGACCGCCTCCCTCTCGGGCTCCGTGGCGGGCTCGGCCTCGGCCACGGCCTCACGGGGGTGCTCGTCGGCGACCACGGGCTCCGGCGCCGCCTCGACCTCGGTCGGGACCGGCGCGTCCTCGTGGAGTGCCTCCCTCGCGGGGGTCTCCCCCTCCTGCGGGGGTTCGTCCGAGCCGTCGGGTTCGGGGACGGTCTCGGCCCTCTCGGAGTCCTCTTCCGGCTTCGGCGCGGCGTCCGGCCCGACAGCCGGATCCGGCCAGCTCCCCATGGTGGGGGTCTGCCAGCGGGGAACCTCGAACTCCGCTTCCTCTTCGTTCTCCTCGGCCGACGTCACACGCGACGCGTCGACCTCGTGCCCCGGGGACACGGGGGGCTCCGTAACGGCGGATTCCCGCACCGGCTGCTGAGCCGGTGCGGGTACGCGCCCGGAGTGCTCCGGTTCCCACTGTGTGCCCGGTACCGTGCCGACCGCTGTCGAGGCGGCCACCACGGGGACGGACGACTTCCCCAAACCGTCCGTCCGTGCCGTGTCCGATCCGCTCCCGCCGAACCGTCGTCCCTGGACCAGAGCGCCCAACAACAGGAGGACGCTCAACCCGCCGAGTCCCAGGGCGATGTACACCAGGGTGGGCTCAGCAAGTGCCAGGGCTGCCGCGATGACGACAAGGGCCGCCAGTACCGCCACGGTGGCGAGGAGGCTAAGGATCACGGGTCGACCAGGGCCTTTACACGTGTGGAGCCGGAGTTTTCAGTTGTTCGGAGCCGCAGCCGCTGACAGGTCAGCGACGCTCGTGCGGGGCCTCGCCCGGGTGGAAACCACCGTGCTGGGCGGGCTCGGGCTGACCGAACGGGTTACCGCCGGGGCCGTGCTGCTGGAGCGCGGGGGTCCCACCGGACTGGGGGGCCATCGTCTGGAACCCACCCGTGGTGTTCGGGTTGGGCTCGATGGACTTGCCCTCCTCGTTGAGCTCACGCAGCTGACGCTCGAAGTAGTCCTTCAGGCGGCTGCGGTACTCGCGCTCGAAGTCCTTGAGCACGTTGACCTTGTGCTCCAGCTCCTCGCGCTGCTGGACCAGGCTGCCCATGACCTGACGGTGGCGCTCCTGCGCGTCACGGTCGAGGTTCTCGGAGCGGGCCCGGGCCTCACCGATGATCTGGTCGGCCTGGCGGCGCGCCTTGCCGAGGATGTCCTCGGACTCGTGGCGGGCGCGGCCGAGGGTCTCGTCCGCCTCACGGCGGGCGTCGGAGATCGCCTGGTCGGCGGTCTGCTGGGCGAGGGCCAGGACGCGGGCGGCCGTGTCCATGTTCTCCTCGCCACCCATGGCCAGGTTGGCGCCGGTCATGCCCATCTGCGGCTGCGGCGCGGGCGGCTGGGGCTGCGGCTCGACGGGCTGCTGCGCCTGGACGGGCTCCGGGCGCATCTGCTCCATCTGCTGCGGGGCCTCAGGGGCCTGCTCCTGCTGCTGGAAGTCCTGCATACCGGCGTTGGGGACCTTGCCCCTCAGGCACTCGGCCAGCTTGCCGCGCAGTTCCTCGTTCTCCTGGATGAGTCGGTCCAGCTCGGACTCGACCTCGTCGAGAAAGGCGTCGACCTCTTCTTCGTCGTACCCCGGCCGGAGCCGGGTGGTACTGAACTGCTTGTTCCGCACATCAGCGGGTGTCAGCGGCATGTTCGTCTCCTTGGCGCGCTTGGAGTCTGTCCGTAGGGACGCTACCTGATCGTGACCTTACGGCAATCCAGATCATGACCAAGACCACATATCGGAATCCGGGGCGTCTTTTCCGCCCGCGTTCCCCTACGCGAAGCTTGCCATCATGCCCCTCAGAATGCTCTGAAGGATGATCACGGCGAAGAAGAGAATCAGCACACTCAGGTCGAGTGCGACGCTTCCCAGCCGGATCGGCTTGATGAACCTGCGTAGGAACCTCAGTGGCGGGTCGGTGATCGTGTACACGATCTCAGCGAGCACGAGCACGAAGCCGGTAGGCCGCCAGGTCCTGGAGAAGGACATCACCATCTCCAACACCACCCGCGCTATCAGCACGAAGACAAACAGCTGAAGCAGAAGCAGCAGCACGTACAGGACCATACTCACGGTCGTTCCCCGACCCAATCTCTGGACAAATGTGATGATCTAGCTCTGATTGAAGAACCCTCGCTCGGCGATCCGCGCCTTGTCTTCGGCGGTCACCTCGACGTTGGCCGGGGACAGCAGGAACACCTTGTTGGTCACGCGTTCGATACTGCCATGGAGACCGAAGATCAGACCAGCCGCGAAGTCGACCAGACGCTTGGCGTCGCTGTCGACCATCTCGGTCAGGTTCATGATCACCGGTGTACCTTCCCGGAAGTGCTCTCCGATCGTACGCGCCTCGTTGTAGGTGCGTGGATGGAGCGTGGTGATCCGAGCGAGGTCGGCGGTTGAGGCTGTCGTGGTCGTTCCACCGCGCCGTTCACCCGTTCCCAGGTAGTCGCCGGTGTCCGTCACAGCGTCGCCTCGTGTTTCCTCGCCTCGCGGAGTGTCGGCGTCGCGGTCACGCTGCTCCTCCACGCCCTCGTCGAAATCGTCGAACTCATCATATTCGTCCGCATAGCGGTGATCGTAACGGTCGTCCTCCACGAGGCCGAGGTAGACCGCCATCTTGCGCATCGCGCCGGCCATCTCATGTCCTCCGTCGTCCCCGCGGCGTTCTCACCGCAGCCGACTCCTCCGTCGTTTCCGGCCCCTGCGCCCCGCCTCAACGGGGTGTTCGTCCATTCGGGCGAACGCCACAGACGGGCCCCAAGGTCTATGTGGGGACATTACCCCACGATCGGTCCCCGAGCGCCAAGCAACGCCGTGCCGAGTCGCAGGTGTGTCGCGCCTCTTGCGATCGCGGCCTCCAGGTCCCCGCTCATCCCCGCGGAGACCACCGTTGCCTGAGGGTAGCGATCCCGAATCCGCCCCGCCACCTCGTCGAGGACCGCGAAGGCCGCGTCGGGGTCGCCCCCGAGCGGCGCCACCGCCATGACCCCTCCGAGAGTGAGCGCCTCGTGCTCGTCGATACTCTCCGCGAGCGTCGGCGCGTCGGCGGGGTCCACACCTCCGCGCGGGCCGATCACCCCCGCCTGGGAGTCGGCGTCCAGGTTGACCTGGACCAGACAGGTCAGGCGCCGTTCGGCGGCCGCGGCCCGGTCCCCCAGGGCCCTGGCCAGCTTCGCCCGGTCCACCGAGTGCACCACGTCGGCGTAGGAGGCCACGGAACGCGCCTTGTTGGTCTGGAGCTGGCCGACGAAGTGCCAGGTCAGGCCGAGGTCGGCGGTGTCCGCCGCCTTCGGGGCCGCCTCCTGGTCGCGGTTCTCCCCCACGTCGTTGACACCGAGCGAGGCGAGAATGCGCACATCACTGGCGGGATAGGTCTTGGTCACGCCGATCAGCGACACCTCCGAGGGGTCGCGGTCGGCCCTGTGGCAGGCCGCCTCGATCCTGGCCCGCGCGGCCGTGAGGTTGGCGCGGATCTGCTCGGTGCGCTCGGGGTCGGTCTGTGACACGGTCGTTCGTTCCTTCTGGTGTCGGTGGGGCGGCGCGTGACCGGAACCGGCCGCGAGGAGCGGCCCGGTCGGGCGGGTCGGAGGTCAGGTGCGCCAGAGGAAGGAGGCGAACCGGCCGGTGGGCGCGTCGCCCCGATGGGAGAAGAGTTCGGGGCTCTCCAGGGTGCAGCGGCCGTCGGTGACGATGTCGGTGACGCCCGCCCGGCGCAGCTGGGCGGTGACGGCGGCGACCATGTCCACGCCCGTGGTGCCCTGGCGTGTCGTGGAGGCGGCCTCGGGGGTGAGCGCGGCGGTCTGGGCCTGGAGCTCGGGCGGGACCTCGTAGCAGCTGCCGCAGATGGCGGGGCCGAGGAAGACGGTGGTGTGCGCGGGGGTGGCGCCCTGGGCGGCCATCGTGTCGACCAGGTTGGCGGCGACCCCGTTCGCGGTGCCCAGACGGCCCGAGTGGGCCGCCCCCAGCACCCCGGCGCGGGCGTCGGCGGCGAGCACCGGCAGGCAGTCGGCGGCCATCGAGGCCAGGACCAGGTCCGACCGGGTGGTGACCACGCCGTCGCAGGTACCGACCCCGCCGGGTTCGGTCGCCACGAGCACGTCGGCGCTGTGCACCTGGTTCATCCAGACGACGCGGTCGACGTCGAAACCGAACTCCTCGGCGGCGCGTCGGCGGTTGGCGGTGACCGCCTCCCGGGTGTCACCGGTCCCCAGCCCGAGGTTGAGCGAGTCGAACGGCGGCCGACTCACGCCGCCCTTGCGTTCGGTGACGGCGGCACGGACACCGTGCCCCAGGTCGATGACGTTGCCCATCGGTCCGACGTGGTCCTTCCCTCTGCCCCGTGGACGGAGGAGTGACGGCGGGCGGTTCGCCCCCGCCGTCCTCCGCCGCGCCCCACCGAGGGCGGCGACGGCCCCGCCGCAGATCGGTCGGGGCCGCTGACACGTCGATGGTACCGGGGTGGTGCGGGACTACTTGAGGAACTCCGGGACGTCCAGGTCGTCGGGGTCGTCGAAGATGACCCGGCGACGGGGCGTGGGAACCTCGCTGCGGCGCTCGGAGGCCTCCGAGACCGCGTGGATGTGGTTCGCCTGCTCCTCCGGCTCGGCGGCCTCGGGCTCCGGGACGACGGTCTCCTCAGCCTGGACCGCCTGCACCGGCTCCTGCTCGACCAGCTCGGACTCGCCGTGCGGGGCCGGGTGCCCGTTGCCCTGGACCGGCTCGGCCGGGGCCTGCTGGGGCTCGGGCCGGACCGGTTCCGGGGTCACGACGGGCTGGACCGGCGGCATGGCGGGCCGGGGAGCCTCCTGCACCGGCTGGGCCGGGCGGGACGGAGCGATCCACGGCATGCTGGTGGCCGGCGCCCCGCTCGCGTCCGCGCCGGGGGGCGTCGCCTTCGCGGACGACTCCTCCCTGCCGGACGTGATGCCTGCCGTGGGGGCGACGGCCTCAGGAGGGTCCACCTGCTGGCGCTCCCGCGTGGCGGGGCCGGACACCTCGGGCTCGTCGAATCCCGCCGCGATCACGGTGACGCGGACCTCGTCACCCAGGGCGTCGTCGATGACGGCGCCGAAGATGATGTTGGCCTCGGGCGCCGCCGAGTTGGCGACCAGCTGTGCCGCCTCGTTGATCTCGAACAGTCCGAGGTCGGAGCCGCCCTGGATGGACAGCAGCACACCGTGGGCGCCGTCGATGCTCGCTTCCAGCAGTGGTGAGGAGATCGCCAGTTCGGCCGCTGCCACGGCCCTGTCGTCGCCTCTCGCTGATCCGATCCCCATCAGCGCCGATCCGGCCCCGGACATGACCGACTTGACGTCGGCGAAGTCCAGGTTGATCAGGCCCGGCGTGGTGATCAGGTCGGTGATGCCCTGGACACCGGAGAGCAGGACCTGGTCGGCCGCCTTGAAGGCGTCCAGGACGCTGACCTGGCGGTCCGAGATGGACAGCAGTCGGTCGTTCGGGATGACGATGAGGGTGTCGACCTCTTCACGGAGCATCGCTATCCCCGACTCGGCCTGGGTCGCCCGCCGCTTGCCCTCGAAACCGAAGGGGCGGGTGACCACACCGATGGTGAGCGCCCCGAGGGAGCGGGCGATGTTGGCGACGACCGGGGCTCCCCCCGTGCCGGTGCCACCGCCCTCACCAGCCGTGACGAAGACCATGTCGGCCCCCTTGAGGACCTCCTCGATCTCCTCGCGGTGGTCCTCGGCGGCCTTGCGGCCGACATCGGGGTTGGCGCCTGCGCCAAGGCCACGGGTGAGCTCACGGCCGACGTCGAGCTTGACGTCCGCGTCGCTCATCAGCAGCGCTTGGGCATCGGTATTGATCGCGATGAACTCGACGCCCTTGAGCCCCTCTTCGATCATTCGGTTGACGGCGTTGACACCGCCGCCGCCGATACCGACGACTTTGATGACCGCGAGGTAGTTCTGCGGTGCTGCCACGACGAGGGGCCTTTCCGCTCGCTTACGCCGTTCCGTCTCCGCGTCCGCTGGCCCTGGGGCCAACGGGTGCGCCGGCGGTCCGGCATCCGGTTCTACAGTGTGCGTTTCGGGTACCCGCGCACAGCGCCCGGAGGCGACCGTGTGTGGGGGACCCGGGGCCACCGAAGACCGTTCTCGAACGGTTCCCGTGTACCCCTGAAAGCGTGTCTTACTGCGTTGTTGACGTTGGTTGTGCTTCCCGACAGTAAGCGGACCGTCGGGTGCGGGCAACCGGTGACGACTTCAGCCTAACGGCGTATAACGCGAGGAAGCGAAGTGCGCACTCGGCGCGTCGCGTCTGGAATGTCCTCACGAGGGATTCGGTTCGCGGCGTCGAGCTCCCACTCGTACCCCTTGTCCCCACTCGCGGCTCTTGACCCGACTCCTCTACGAGCATCCCGTTCCTTGGGGCCCGCTTCACCGGACGATGGCGAGATCGGGGGTTCCGACGTCGTAGACACGCCCCGTCTCGGGCGGGTGCTCGCGCATCAGCACGCGCAGCACCGCGCTCTTCCCGGCGGTGTCGTGCGAGTCGCCCCACTCCACGACCGAGCCGTCACCGAGTTCGATGGTGATGTCGTCGGTGTCGGTGGCGTCGATCAGCTGTATCTGCGCGATGAGGGAGTCCGGGGCCTCCTCGACGATCTCTGCGGCGGCCCGGACCGCCGTGTTGTCCTCGATCTCCCCCGTGACCCGGACCAGCGGGTGTGTGCCGGGCCGTGTGGCGGAGTCCTCGATCCGTACGCCGTCGCCGTCCACGAGCCGGTACTCCTCCCCCACCCGGAGGGCGAGCAGGGGACGGCGCTCGACCACCTCCACCCTGAGGGTGGCGGGCCAGCCCCGGCTCACCTCGGCGGACTCGACCAGGTCGAGGCCCTCGGCGCGGTCGCGGCCCTGATCCAGGTCCACCCGGATCAGGGGTGTGCCCGTCTCAACGGACACGGCCGCGACCACCTCCTCCTTCGGCACCCGGTCCAGACCGGTGACCGCGACGTCGCGCACCACCAGCAGGCGGGAGCCGAGCAGCACCCACGTGACCACGCAGACCAGTGACACGACGAGCAGGACCGCGAAGGCGACCTTCCAGGGGTCCGACCCCTTGCGGACGGCGGCCTCGGGCCCCGCCTCGTCCTGTTCCGTGGTCTTCGCCCTGTTGCGGTCAGCGGCCACGTGTGTGCTCCTCTAGCTGGTTTCGGTACCTTCGGCGTTCCGCGCCAGCTCCTCCACGATCAGCGGCCCCAGCTCGGTGACGTCACCGGCGCCCATGGTGAGGACGATGTCCCCGGGGCGGGCCAGCGCGGACGCCGTGCGCACGGCGTCCGCGCGGTCCGGCACGTACCGGACGCCGTCGTGGGACACCTTCGAGGTGATGAGCTCCCCCGTCACCCCGGGCTCGGGGTCCTCGCGGGCGGCGTAGACCTCCATCACCACGACCTCGTCGGCCAGGCTCAGGGCGGCGGCGAACTCCTCCGCGAAGATCCGGGTCCGGCTGTACAGGTGCGGCTGGAACAGGGCCACGACCCGGCCCTCGGGGATCTCCTCGTCGGAGTCCTCGGAGAAGGAGCGCAGTGCGGCGCGCGTGGCGCGCAGGTCCGCGTCGATCTCGGTGGGGTGGTGGGCGTAGCTGTCGTAGACGCCCACGCCGTCGCCCTCGCCCTTGAGCTCGAAGCGGCGGGCGGCGCCCGCGAAGTCCGCGATCCCCTCGACCGCGACCTCCAGGTCGTGGCCGAGCTCGTCGGCCACGGCCACGGACGCGGCCGCGTTCAGGACGTTGTGGCGCCCGGGGACGGCCAGGGTGCCGTCGATCGGCTCGCCGTCCGCGGTGGTGAGCGTGAACTCCGTGGTGAAGCCGCGTGCGCGGATACGGGTGATCCGGTAGTCCGCGTCCTCGGCCTCTCCGTAGGTGAGCACCCTCTTGCCGCGCTCACGGGCGAGCTCCGCGACGGTGCGGGCGCCCGGGTCGTCGATCCCGACGATGAGGGTGCGCTCCACCCGGTCGACGAAGTTCGCGAAGTTCGCGTGGATCTCGTCGATGCCGCTGTAGTTGTCCAGGTGGTCGGCCTCGACGTTGGTGACCACGGCGACCTTGGGCGAGAGCATCAGGAAGGACCCGTCGCTCTCGTCCGCCTCCACCGCGATGACCTCTCCGACACCTGCGTCCGCGCCCAGACCGGTGGTGACCAGCTTGCCGCCGATGACGTACCCGGGGTCGACGCCCAGGTGCTGGAGGACCACGGTGACCATGGAGGTGGTGGTGGTCTTGCCGTGGGTGCCCGAGACCGCGATCCCCTCGCGGCCCAGCAGGAGGGCGCCCAGGGCTGCGGCCCGGGGCAGGACGCGGATGCCTCGGGCGCGCGCCTCCGCGAGTTCGGGGTTGTCCTCGCGGATGGCGGAGGAGACCACCAGCGTCTCGGCCTTGCCCAGGTTCTCGGCGGCGTGGCCCACGAAGACCTGGGCGCCCATCTGCTCGAGTTCGCGCAGGGTTTCGCTGTCACGGGCGTCGCTGCCCGAGACCTCGACCCCGGACTGGAGCAGCACGCGGGCGATGCCGGACATGCCGGCCCCGCCCAGGCCGATGAAGTGGGTGCGGCCGAGTTCGTCGACGGGGACCGGGTCGGTCGGTGTGACCAGGCTCATCGCGCGTCCTTCCCGTCGTCGTAGAAGGCGTCTTCGCCGTCGTCGTCGGACAGTTGCATCTCAGGGGTGGGCTTGTCGCCGCGGGCGATCGCGAGGACCTCCCGGGCCAGTTCGGTGTCGGCGTCGCGGCGACCCATCCGGGCGGCCGCCTCCGACATGGCCACGACGCGGTCGGTGTCGGTGAGCAGCGGGATGAGCTGGCCGGTGATCCACTCGACCGAGACGTCGGCGTTGTCGACCATCAGGCCGCCGCCCGCCTGGACGATCGGTTCCGCGTTCAGGGCCTGCTCACCGTTGCCGATGGCCAGTGGCACGAAGGCGCCGGGCAGGCCCACGGCGGTGAGTTCGGCGCAGGTCATGGCACCGGACCGGCACATCGCCACGTCGGCGGCGGCGTAGGCCATGTCCATGCGGTCCACGTAAGGGACGGCGACGTAGGGGATGCCGTCCTGGGTGAGGTCCCGGGGCTCGTCGGCGTTCTTGGGGCCGACCACGTGCAGGACCTGCACGCCCGCCTGGCGGAAGGCCGCGGCGGCCTGGAAGGCGGTCTCGTTGATGCGCTGGGCGCCCTGGGAGCCGCCGAAGATCAGCAGGGTGGGGAGGTCGGGGCGGAGGCCGAAGTAGGCGCGGGCCTTGTCGCCCATGGCCAGCCGGTCCAGCGAGGTGATCTGCTGGCGCAGCGGGATACCGATGAACCGGCCGTTGCGGATCTGGGTGTGCGGGTGTCCGGTGAACACGTGCGGGGTGAGCCGCGCGCCGAGCCGGTTGGCCAGGCCCGGGAGCGGGTTGGCCTCGTGCACCACGATGGGGATGCGTCGGCGCCGTGCCGCCAGGTAGCCGGGGGTGGCCACGTAGCCGCCGAAGCCGACGAGGACGTCGGCCTGGAGCTTGTCCAGTTGTTCACCCGCCGCGCTGAGGGCACCGGCCAGCTTGCCGGGGACCGTGAGCAGTTGCGGGGTGAGCCTGCGCGGCAGGGGAACCGCCGGGATCAGGCCCAGTTCGTAGCCGCGCATGGGGACCAGCCGGGTCTCCAGACCCCGCTCCGTTCCCAGGCAGAGGATCTCCGTGTTGGGTTCCACGCGCCGCAGCGCGTCCGCTAGGGAGAGTGCGGGCTCGATATGCCCGGCCGTGCCGCCTCCGGCGAGGGCTACCCTCATCGTCGCCGATTCCTCCTTGGCCGGTCACCCGCCGGGACCGGTCCGCTGTTGTTCTTGGCCGTGGTCTTGGCACCAGTCCTGGCGCCGCGCTCACCCGACTTGCGCGGGGTGCGCGACGCTGTGGTGCGCTTGGAGGGCGTCGAACCGCTCTGATTACGGACGGAAGCGACGATGTTCTCCAGGCCAAGCCAGCTTAGAGCCCTTTGGACCCGAGTGGGACCCCGGGCGGCCAGGGCCTTCTGGGCCTCGGGCTCGTTCCGGGCGATGGCGAGCAGCACCCCGAGCGAGATCATCGTCGGGATGAGCGCGGAGCCGCCGTAGGAGACGAGGGGCAGCGGGATGCCGGTCACGGGGACCAGGCCGATGACGGCCGCGATGTTGATCATGGACTGGCCGATGATCCAGGTCACGATGGCGAAGGCGGCGAGCCGGGAGAACGGGTCCTTCACCCGGAAGGCCACCCGCAGACCGGCGTAGCCCAGCATGCCGAACAGGCCGAGGACCAGCAGGGAGCCGAGGAGCCCGAACTCCTCACCGATGATGGCGAAGATGAAGTCGGACTCGGCGAAGGGCAGGAAACCCCACTTCTCACGGCTGGCGCCGATACCGACCCCGAAGAGCCCCCCGGTGCCCAGGGCGTACAGGCCGTGCAGGGACTGGAATCCGGAACCGCTCGGGTCCGACTCGGGGTCGAGGAACACGGCGATACGGGTCATGCGGAAGGGCTCGATCGCGATGACGATCGCGGCCAGGCCCAGGACCAGGCCGAACATGACCACGAAGAGCCGCGCGGGCGCGCCCACCACCCAGAGCAGGCTCAGGAAGATGAGCAGCAGCACCAGCGAGGTGGACAGGTCCGAGCCCAGGAGCACGAGGAGCACGAGGAGACCACAGCCCGGCACCAGCGGGATCAGCAGGTGCCGCCACTCGGTGAGGTCCTTCAGCTCCTCCTTGCGGGCCAGGATGTTGGCGCCCCACAGGGCGAAGGCGAGCTTGGCCGGTTCGGAGGGCTGGATGACCAGGCCGCCGATCTCCAGCCACCGCATGGCGCCGTTGACCTCGGTGCCCTGGAACGCGGTGAGCAGCAGCAGCGCCACGGACAGGATCATCGCCGGGTAGCCGACCATGCGGAAGACCCACAGGGGCAGCTGGGAGGCGATCACCATGAGCGGCAGGCCGATCATGGCCGACACCATCTGGCGCTGGACCACGGAGAAGGCCGAGCCGGTCTCGGTGATGGAGTTGACCATCGTCGAGGACAGCACCATGACGAGGCCCAGGGAGATGAGCATCACCGCGGTACTGAGGATCAGGTAGTAGGAGGTGAGGGGTCGGTCCAGGGACCGGGCCCACTCACGCCAGACGCCCCGTTCGCGGCCACCGGCCGCCGTGCGCTCCCGGGTGCGGGACACCCCGGGAACCGTTGTCGTCGCCGCCATCCACACCCTCCGCACGATTCGCGCCTCAATACTTGCGTACCGGCGGGTCGGGAACCGTGGACATTTCCCGCGTGTTGGCCATCTTTGGCGCTGCGCGGGGTGCCACGCGACACACAGGAGGCCACCCGCACGTCCGAAATGACGCAGGGGTGGCCTCCGGTGACTCAGCGCCAGCTTCGGGCCGCCGTTCCGCCCGGCCCGTGTCCGGTGCCGCTCAGGACAGGCGGTGGACGGCCTCGGCGAAGAAGCGGCCCCGCTCCGGGTAGTTGGTGAACATGTCCATGGAGGCGGCGGCCGGGGCCAGCAGCACCGTGTCGCCCTCCTCGGCCAGGGCGGCGGCCCGGGCGACCACCGCGTCCATCACCGTGTGCCCGGCGGGCGCGTCGGGCTCGGGGCCCTCCACCTCCACCACCGGGACCTCCGGGGCGTGTTCGGCCAGGGCCTCGCGGATCCGCTCGCGGTCGGCGCCGATCAGCACCGCGCCGCGCAGACGGGCGGCGGCCCCGGCGACGAGTCCGCCCACCTCGGCCCCCTTGAGCAGGCCGCCCGCGATCCACACCACCGAGTCGTAGGAGTTCAGCGACGCGGCGGCGGCGTGCGGGTTGGTGGCCTTGGAGTCGTCCACGTAGTCCACGCCCGCGACCGAGGCCACGTGCGCGATGCGGTGGGGTTCGGGCACGAAGGCGGTCAGCCCCGCCCGGACCGAGGCGGGCGCGACCCCCAGCGAACGGGCCAGGGCCGCGGCGGCCAGGGCGTTGGCGACGTTGTGCGGCGCGGCCGGCCGTACGTCGCCCAGGGTGGCGAGCTCCTCGGCGCTGCTCGGCTCGTCCACGAAGGCGCGGTCCACCAGCAGGTCCTCGACCACGCCGAGCTCACCGGCGCGCGGTGTGTCCAGGCGCAGGCCCACCACCGGGGTGTGCGGGTCGCCCTCCTCCTCGGCCAGTCGGACCGACCACGCGTCGGCGGTGTTGACCACGCGGATCGTGCCCCGGGCGAACACCCTGCCCTTGGTGCGGGCGTAGGGCTCCAGTCCGCCGTGCCAGTCCAGGTGGTCGGGGGCGACGTTGAGGACGGTGGCGGCGTGGGGGCGGACGCTGTTCGACCAGTGCAGCTGGAAGCTGGACAGCTCCACCGCGAGGACGTCGTGCACGTGGCCGTCGTCGTCGGGCAGCACCGCGTCCACGATCGGGGTGCCGACGTTGCCCACCGCGAGCGCGTCGCGGCCGTCCGCGCGCAGGATGGACTCCAGCATGCGCACGGTGGTGGTCTTGCCGTTGGTGCCGGTGATGGCGAGCCACACCTGGTCGGCGGGCTTGAGCCGCCAGGCCAGCTCCACGTCCCCGATGACCTCCACTCCGGCCTCGGCGGCGCGGAGCAGGAGCGGGGAGTCGGGACGCCAGCCGGGCGAGGTGACCACGAGGTCGCAGTCCTCGGGCAGCGGGGTGTCGCCCAGGACGACCTCGGCACCGGCCTCGGTCAGTGCGGCGGCCACAGGGCGGGTGGTGTCGTCGTCGCGGCCGTCGACGACGACCACCCGGGCACCCCGGGCCAGGAGGGCCCTGGCGACGGGGGGCCCGGAGACACCCAGACCGGCGACGCAGACCCGAGCGCCCGCGAGGGGGTCGTCTCCCCCCGCGGGGGCGGCGGTGCGGGACGGGTCGGAAGGATGGAGGTGCGGCATGCCTCTAGCTTGGCATCCATTCCAGGTAGAAGAGCCCGATGGCGATCGCCATGAACAGGCCCTGGATGATCCAGAACCGGATGACGATGGTGGTCTCCGCCCAGCCCTTCAGTTCGAAGTGGTGCTGGAGCGGCGCCATGCGGAACACCCGTTTGCCGGTGAGGCGGAACGAGGTGATCTGGATCATCACGGACATGGTGATGATGACGAACAGGCCGCCGATGAGGAGCAGCAGGAGCTGCGTGCGGGTGGTGATGGCCAGGCCCACGATGAGGCCGCCCAGGGCCAGCGACCCGGTGTCGCCCATGAAGATCTTGGCGGGCGGGGCGTTGAACCACAGGAAGCCGATGCACGAGCCGAGCACGGCGGAGGCCACCACGGCCAGGTCCAGGGGGTCGCGGACCGTGTAGCAGCTGGAGGTGAGCGCCTCCACGCAGGACTGACGCAGCTGCCAGTTGCCGATGATGACGTACGCGGCCAGCGACAGGATGGTCGCGCCGGTGGCCAGACCGTCCAGGCCGTCGGTGAGGTTCACCGCGTTGGAGAAGCCCACGATGAGGAACAGCGCCCAGATCACGAACACGCCGATCATCAGCGGCGGTCCGAAGTCGCGGAGGAACGACAGCTGGGGGGCGGCGGGGGTGTAGCCGTAGCCGTTGGGGAACTGGGTGACGCCGTAGGCGAAGCCGACGCCGATGACGGCCTGGCCGACCATCTTGGCGCCGCTGCGCAGACCGAGGCTGCGGCGCTTGTAGATCTTGATGAAGTCGTCCAGGAAGCCGACACAGCCCATGCCGACGAACAGGAACATCACGAGCAGGCCGGAGGCCGTGGGCCCGGAGGCGGCCGGCTGGATCGCCCAGAGGAGCAGGTGGGAGCCGAAGTAGCCCACCACCGCGCCGAGGATGATCACGATGCCGCCCATGGTGGGCGTGCCCTGCTTGGTCTTGTGGCCCTCGGGTCCGTCGTCGCGGACCTCCTGGCCGAACTTGAACCGGTACAGGAGCTTGATGAGCGGCGGCATCAGCACCATGGAGATGATCAGCGAGAGCCCCGCCGCTATGGTGATGCCGATCACTGGACATCACCCTTGGTGATGAGGTCGATGACCCTTTCGAGCGCAGCCACGCGCGATCCCTTCACAATGACAACGTCTCCTGTGCGCATCCGTTCGCGCACCGCGTCGGCTGCCGCCTCCGCGTCGGGAACCCGGATGCTCTCACCGCGCCACCGCCCCTGCTGGGCGGCGCGTTCGGCGCCGACTGCGATCCCCTCGGCCGCCGCTCCGACCACGACCAGGTGGGCCACCCCGGTCTCGGCGGCGAGCTCACCCACGTTCTCGTGCTCGGCCCCGCCGTCGTCACCGAGCTCGGCCATGTGGGCGAGCACCGCGATGGACCGGCTGTCCCGGGCGAGCGCGCCCAGGGTGGTCAGCGCCGCCCGCATCGACTCGGGGTTGGCGTTGTAGGCGTCGTTGACGAGGGTGACACCGTGGTGTTCGGTGACCTCCATGCGCCAGCGGCTGACCGGGGTCGCCGCGCCCAGGGCGGCGGCGATGTCTTCGATGTCCATCCCGAGGTCGTCGGCGACGGCCGCGGCGGCCAGCGCGTTGCTGACCTGGTGGGCGCCGACCAGTCCCAACCGGACCGGGGCCGTGCGGCCGCGCAGGTTCAGGGTGAAGGACGGGGCGCCGTCGGTACCGATGGCGATGTCCGTGGCGCGCACCTGGGCGTCCTCGGCGGTGCCGTAGAGCACCACGCGGGCCTCGGTGCGGGAGTGCATGGCGCGCACGAGCGGGTCGTCGGCGTTGAGGACGGCCACGCCGCCCTCACCGCGCCGTTCTCCGCCGGGCGGCAGGGACTCCACGAGTTCGCCCTTGGCCTTGGCGATGGCGTCGCGGCCGCCGAACTCGCCCATGTGGGCGCTGCCGACGTTGAGGACGACACCGATCCGGGGCGGGGCGACGCGGCACAGGTGGGCGATGTGCCCGATCCCGCGTGCGGCGACCTCCAGCACGAGGTTCCTGGTGTCGGTGTCCGCGCGGAGCACCGTGAGCGGGTGGCCGATCTCGTTGTTGAACGAGCCCGCGGGGGCGACGGTGGGGCCCAGTTCTCCGACGACCTGGGCGATGAGGTCCTTGGTGGTGGTCTTTCCGGAGGAGCCGGTGACCCCCACGACCTCCGTGGTGGCCGTTCCGCGCGCGGGGTCGCTGAGTTCGATGGCCACGTGCCGGGCGAGTCGGGCCAGGGCCGTCACCACCTCGTCGTCGCCGCCGTCCACCAGCAGGTGGGGGGCGTCGACCGGGCGAGAGGCCAGGACCGCGACGGCTCCGGCCGCCACGGCGGACGCGGCGAAGTCGTGTCCGTCGACCCGCTCGCCGCTCAGGGCGACGAAGAGCGCTCCTGGCGCCACCTGTCGGGAGTCGATGACGACGGGGCCGTCGACGACGGCGTCGGGGCGCGCTGATCCGCCGATGGCGGTTTGGGTGATCTCAGCGATCCGATCGAGCGTGAGCGCGATCAAATCCACTCCTCATGTCAGGCCCGGCCCACGGCGCCCCAGGGGCATTGGCCACCCGGCCTCGGGATCGGGTCAGGGGATGGCACCGCGGATACCGTGCGCGCGGTGCCGCGCCGGGCCACGGACTCCGGCTGGTGCCGGGCCGAGGGCGCCTGGGTGGGCGGCACGTGTCGGGCTGCGATTGCCGGACCTACCTTAGAACATGTTGGGGTGTCTGGGGTCCCGGCAGGGCCCTGTGCGGAGCAATATGCTCCACTTCGTGACCGTCGACACGCACCGCGCGTGTGATTCGTGCACGTCACGGAGGGGCACACCACCGGGACGCGGTCTGGGACCGCGTCCCGGAAAGAGGTCGGCACCAAGTTTCGGCGCGCCTCGGGTGTGTCGTGGCGTCAGCCCTCGTCGGGCACCCGGTGGACGTTCTGGAGGGCGTTGCCCAGCCGCTCGCTGGCCCGGGTGCGCAGGGCGTCCTCGATGGCGCCCCGCAGGACCTCGCGGTCGTCGAAGGGCAGGACCTCGCCCTTGACGTACTGGCCGGTCTCGTGGCCCTTGCCCGCGACCACCACGACGTCGCCGGGGCCGGTCCGGTGCACGCCCAGGCCGATCGCCTCGGCGCGGTCGAACTCCACGGTGACCCGCGCCCGCTGGTCCTCGGGGACCTTGGCGACGCCGTCCAGCATCGCGGAGGCGATGGAGACCGGGTCCTCGGTGCGCGGGTTGTCGTTGGTGATGATCAGCTGGTCGGCGAGGCGCGCGGCGGCCTCGCCCATCAGCGGACGCTTGGCCCGGTCCCGGTCGCCGCCGCAGCCGACCACCATGGTGACCTGGCCGTCGGTGGTCTCCCTCAGGGCGCTGAGCACGGCCTCGATGGCGCCGGGCTTGTGCGAGTAGTCCACCAGGGCCGCGAAGTCCTGCGACCCCGACGAGCCGCGCACCTCGACCGGCTCCATGCGGCCCGGCACACCGGGAGCGGCGGCCACGCCGGCGATCGCCGTCTCCAACGGGATCCCGGCCTCGACCAGGCCCACGACGGCCGCCATGGCGTTGGAGACGTTGAACGGACCGGGCAGCGCCACCGAGGCACGGGCCTCCATGCCGCCGGGGCCCACGATGCGGAAGGTGCTGCCGGTGGCGCCGAGGACGACGTCCACCGCCGTCCAGTCCGCCGCCATGGCGTTCTCCGGGCCCGCGTCCGAGGCGCCCTCCACCGCGAAGGTGGTCACCGGGACCGCGCCGCGCCCCTGGACCATGTCCACCAGCGCGCGACCGAACCGGTCGTCGGCGTTGACCACGGCGATGTCGCAGTACTCGGGCGAGAACAGGCGCGCTTTGGTGTCGAAGTAGTCGCGCAGGTCCGAGTGGAAGTCCAGGTGGTCCTGGGACAGGTTCGTGAAGATCGCCACGTCGTAGCGGGTCCCGCCCACGCGGCCCAGGGCCAGGGCGTGGCTGGAGACCTCCATGGCGGCGGCGGTCGTCCCGTGCTCGCGCATGACCGCGAACAGACCGTGCAGGTCCGTGGCCTCCGGCGTGGTCAGCGAGGAGGCGACGCGTTCGTCGCCCACACGCATCTCCACGGTGCCGACCAGGCCCGTGCTCATCCCGGCGTGACGCATGCCGGACTCGATCAGGTAGGTGACCGTGGTCTTGCCACTGGTCCCCGTGGTACCGACCAGGAGCAGGTCCTGGGCCGGGTCGTCGTAGACCCAGGCCGCGACCGTTCCCAGCGCGGCGCGCGCGTCCGGCACGACCAGCACGGGCAGGCCGGACTCGGCGGCGCGGTCGGCGCCCGCGGCGTCGGTCAGGATCGCCGCGGCCTCGGCCACGGCCACCTGCTTGGAGAAGTCGGCGCCGTGCGCGCGGGTCCCCGGCAGGGCGGCGTACAGGTCGCCCTGCCGCACCCTGCGCGAGTCGTGGGTGATACCGCGGACATGGATCTCCCGTTCGGGCATGTCCGCTGGACGGTCCGCGCCGAGGTCGGGGCGCAGGAGTGTGGCGTCCGACCCCAGCAGCGCTGCGAGGGCGGACAGTGGACGGAGTTTGGCGTGTTCAGGTCGCATTACCGGTGGCACGTGTGGAGGTTAACGGCTGCGGGGGACCTCTCGGTAATTTCCACGCTGCCCGCGGGCGATACTTCACCCGAAGGAGGTGCCACCATGACACGCCCACTCGTGCTGGACGGAGGCCTGGCCACGAGCCTGGAGGCCCACGGCCGCGACCTCGGCGGGGGCCTGTGGTCCGCCCGTCTCCTCGCGGAGGAGCCCGAACTCGTCGCCCGGGTCCATCGGGAGTACTTCCAGGCTGGCGCGGACGTCGCCATCACCGCCAGCTACCAGGCCAGCGTCGCCGCCCTCACCCGGCGCGGCCACTCCCGCGCCGACGCCCAGGGCCTTCTCTCCCGCTCGGTGGAACTCGCCCGCACCGAGCGCGACGCCTTCGGCCGCGGCCTCGTGGCCGCCAGTGTGGGCCCCTACGGCGCCACTCTCGCGGACGGCTCCGAGTACACCGGCGCCTACGGTCTCACCGAGGACCAGCTCTACCAGTGGCACCGCGAACGCTGGCGGATCCTCACCGACAGCGGCGCCGACCTGGTGGCCTGCGAGACCCTGCCCTCCCTCCCCGAGGCCCGGGCCCTCGCCCGCCTCCTGGAGGAGACCCCCCACGTCCGCGCGTGGTTCAGCTTCTCCTGTGCCGACGCCGAGCACATCAGCGACGGCACGCCCCTCCGCCGGGTCGCGGCCGAGCTCGCCCCGCTCCACGACCGCCTGCTGGCCGTGGGCGTGAACTGTGTCCCGCCCGGCGACGTGTCCTCCCTCCTCCGCGAGGTCGCCAGCACCGGCCTGCCCGGGGTCGCCTACCCGAACTCCGGTGAGTTCTGGGACGCCGGGGCCCAGCGGTGGACCGGGACCACCGACCCCGAGGACTTCGGCCGCGCCGCCGCCCGGTGGATCACCGACGGCACCGCGCTCGTGGGAGGCTGCTGCCGCACCGGCCCCGAACACGTCCGCGCCATCCGGTCCCTCGTGGACTCCCTCCCTGCCGGTTCTTAGTCTCTCTGCGCGGATCGTCCTTCGTGTCGCGTCTGGTCAATGTCGGATGGCTTTCGCGGGCTATCCACCCATCCACACCTCGGGAGAGGAGGCCAGCCCATGAATCCGGTCAACGCGGGCATGGAGGTCACTCTCGCCGTAGGCTCACCAGTGACAGCAACAAACGAAGGTGGATGTCGGTTTTGTCTGTTTCTCGACAAGTTGGAAAATCGAGCGCTTGCCACCGGTAAGTTCCCAGGTGAAAAAGTCTGCTCCCCGCGCACGCGGGGATGGTCCCGCCACGAGAGCGTGAGCGCGGAGGACATCCGTCTGCTCCCCGCGCACGCGGGGATGGACCCGGCCGCATCCTCCGGATCGGGCGGGTGCCGCCGGGTGGCGGCTCCCGCCCGTGGGTCAGCGGTCCTCTTCGTCCTCGAAGAGGCGGATGGCCGGGGGCTCGGTGTCCGTCGGAGGGACCTTCATGGTCTTGAGGGCGAAGGACATGATGTCGTTGAACACCGGTCCCGCGGCCTCGCCGCCGTAGTAGGTCTCCTTCGGGTTGTGCAGGACCACCTGGACGACGAGCTCGGGGTCGTCGGCGGGGGCGAAGCCCGCGAACGTCGCCGTGTAGCCGCCGCCGTCGTAACCGCCGGTCTCCGGGTTGATCCGGTTGGCGGTACCGGTCTTGCCCGCGACGCGGTACCCCTCGATGCGGGCCTGGGGCGCGGTGCCCTCGTCGCCGGTGACGGCCTCGAGCATCAGGGCGAGCCGGTCGGCGGTCTCCTTGCTGACCACCCTGGTCTTCTCGGGCTCCTCGGAGGGGGTGAACTCCCCGTCCGTGTCGACGGTCCCGGCGATGAGCCGGGGCTCCACGCGGACCCCGTCGTTGGCGATGGTCGCGTAGACGGAGGCCATCTGGGCGGCGTTCACCGACAGGCCGTGCCCGATGGACACCGACGGCAACTGGGTCCCCCACCAGTCGTCGGGCTCGGTGAGCACCCCCGACTCCTCACCCGGCAGGGCAAGACCGGTGGGCTGTCCCAGACCGAAGTCCTTCATGTAGGAGTGCAGCACCCCGGCCTTGACCTGGTCCGCGATCTTGATGGTGCCCACGTTGCTGGACTGCGCCATGATGCCGTTGACGGTCAGCCGCTGGGTGCCGTTGTTCGTGGAGTTGCGGAAGGTCTGGTCGTAGTACTGGAGGGTGTACGGCACCGTGTACACCGTCTCCGGTGTGGTCAGCTCCTCCTCCAGCGCGGCGGCGACCGTGATCACCTTGTTGGTACTGCCCGGCTCGAAGGTCTCGGCCACGGCTCCGTTGGACCACTCCTCCGGACCGGTGGCCGCGATGTCGTTCTGCGAGTAGGACGGGTAGTCCGCCATCGCGAGGATCTCCTGGTCGGTGTTGGTGACGATGGCGCTTCCGCCCTCGGCGTCCAACTCCTCCACGCGTTCCGCCAGCGCCTGCTGGACGAACCACTGGAGGTCGCGGTCCAGGGTCAGGCGCACGTCCTGCCCGGGCTCGGGCTCACGCACCAGACCGCCCGCCATGGGGATCTGCGTTCCGTCGTTGCCCACCTCGACCTGCCGCTTGCCGGCCTCACCGGCGAGCGTCGAGTCCAGGTAGCCCTCCAGCCCTTCGAGGCCGTGCCCCTCCGAGCCGACGAACCCGACCAGGTCGGCGGCGCCGGTCTCGTCCGGGTAGACGCGTTCGTAGGCCACCTCGGCGCCCACCCCGGACAGGCCGAGGTCGCGCATCTCCTGCCAGTCCCCCGGCGACACCTTGTCGGCCACCACCTGGTAGCGGCTGGGGGCGGCGTCGACCTTGGCCTCGACCTCCTCCTGCTCCAGGTCGAAGCGGGTGACCAGTTCGTCCACGAGCTGGTCGCGCTCCTCCGCCTCGACCTCTTCGGGGTCGACGAAGACGGTGCGGACCTCGGCGGACAGCGCGAAGGGGTTCCCCCCGGCGTCGGTGATCTGCCCGCGCAGGGTGGGGATGTCGATGGTCTGGAGCCGCAGGTTGGCGGCGGCCTCGGCGTAGCGCTCGGCGTCCACCCCCTGGATCTGGGTGAGCCTCCCGGCGAACAGCATGAGGATCACCACGATGATCGCCCCGCCGATTTTGATCCGCTTGTTCGGATCACCCGGCTGGAAGGTGCGCCGCAGGAGCGGCGGCGGGGGCAGCGGGGCCGGGCTCCTGCGCCGCGCCCGGTCACCGCCCCTCCTCACCTCGCGAGCGGACCCTCCACGCTTCGATCCGGAGCTCGCGCGGGCCCCGCTGGCGGGGCGCCGGGGTTCGCGTTGGGGACGCTTGCTGGGCCGGGACCCGGAGCGTCCCGCCGCTCCGGGTCCTCGGGGGTCATGGGGGCGGCGGTCCCGGGGGTTGCTCACTCTCCGCTCCCAGCGTTCCCGGTGTCCGTACCGTTGTCACCGCTGATCTCACCGCTGTCGAGGTCGAGGAAGAGCGGAGCGTCCCCCTGCTCCATCCCCATGTCCTCGGCCTCGTTCGCGATCCGCTCGGAGGTCTCCATGTGGGCCACCGACTTCTCCAGCTCCTGTTCCACGTAGGACATCTCCCGGTTCTCCGACTGGAGACTGGTGATGGTGTACGCCTCCTGGGCGACGACGCTGCGGAGCACCAGCAGCGACACCAGTGCGCCGCCGAGCAGGCACAGGATGAGCAGGACGAAGGGGATCTTCGGCGCGGGGCCGGTACCGCCTGGGCGGGTGGTGCGAGTGGTCGCCGCGGGACGCGCTGGACGCTTGGGCGCCGTGGGGCGTTTGGTGGCCCCGGTACGCCTCGTGGTCGTCGCGCGCCCCTTGGTGGTGCGGCGTGTGTCCGTCTTCGTGCCCATCTCTGGTCTCCCTACTGCCGCGACGGCCAGCGCACGCGTTCGGCCGCCCGGAGGCGTGCCGACTGTGCGCGCGGGTTGCGTTCGTTCTCTTCGTCCGTGGGGAGTTCCGAGCCCCTGGTGAGGAGTCGGAGTTCCGGTTGGCGGTCCGGGAGGGGGACCGGAAGGTCGGCGGGCGTGGTGTCGGTGGCCAGGGAGGCGAGGGCCCTCTTGGTCATCCGGTCCTCCAGCGAGTGGTAGGACAGCACCGCGATGCGGCCACCGACGTCCAGGCGGGAGATCGCGGCGGGCAGGGTCTCCTTGAGGATGGAGAGCTCGGCGTTGACCTCGATGCGCAGGCCCTGGAAGGTGCGCTTGGCGGGGTGACCGCCGGTGCGGCGGGTGGCGGCGGGGATGGCCTCGCGCACCAGTTCGGCCAGTTCCCGGGTGGAGTCGATGCGGCCCTGGGCGCGGCGGCGTTCGATCGCCCTGGCGACGCGGGAGGCGAAGCGCTCCTCGCCGTAGGTGCGCAGGACCCGGGTGAGTTCGGCGACGGGGTAGTCGTTGACGACCTCGGCGGCGGTGAGCGCCTGGGTGCCGTCCATGCGCATGTCGAGGGGCGCGTCGTGGGCGTAGGCGAACCCGCGTTCGGTCTCGTCCAGCTGCGGCGAGGAGACGCCGAGGTCGAGCAGGACCGCGTCGGCGTGCTCCGCCCCGGCCTCGTCGAGGGCGCGCGGGATGTCGGAGTAGACGGCGTGGACGAAGTGGGTCCGGTCCGCGTAGGGCGCGAGGCGCCTGGCGCTGCGCTCCAGGGCGGTGGTGTCCCGGTCCACACCGACCAGTCGCATGGTGGGGCAGGCCTTGAGCAGGGCCTCGGAGTGGCCGCCCAGCCCGAGGGTGCCGTCGACGAACACCGCCCCGGGCCTGCTGAGCGCCGGTGCGAGCAGTTCCACGATCCGGTCGAGCATGACCGGTACGTGCAGCGGGTCGATTCCCGCTCTCGCCGCCTGGACACGGGCGGCGATATCGTCCTGCGTGGCCCCTTGGTGCGCCGAGCCGTCCCCGTCGGGCCGCTCGTGCTGCCGGTTGTCCCCCATGCGCTGCTGTTCCTCCACGCTGTCGCGATCTCCCCCTGGGTCCGTGCCGCGCACCGGGTGCGCTTCACGGTGTCCTTCGCGTGGCCCCTCCGAAGTAACCGGAGGGCCTCCGGACACGGCCGCTATTGTCCACCTTTCAGCGGACGAACGCTCACGACCTGGCACCGGGGAAGTCGCGCCAGCTCGTGTGACCGTCTCCGGAGACCGCCCCCGGTCCCGGCGTTGCATGGACTGCGTGCTGGTGGTTCGGGGCGTTCCAGCGCCCGCCCCGCCGTCACAGCACCCCGGGCAGCACCTCCTCTGAGAGTTGCGAGAACGCCTGCTCCTGCTCGGTCTCGTACTCCGACCACGCCGCGGCGTCCCAGATCTCCAGGCGTGTGTTGGCCCCGATGACGACGCACTCGCGGTCCAGGCCCGCGTAGACGCGCAGCTTCGACGGGATCGTGACCCTGCCCTGCTTGTCGCAGGACTCGTCGGACGCGCTGGCGAAGAGGACGCGGCTGTAGTCGCGGACCGCCTTGGCGGTGACCGGTGCGGAGCGCAGGGCGTCGGTGACGCGGCGGAACTCGTCCGCCGGAAAGACGTAGAGGCAGCGCTCCTGGCCCTTCGTGATCACCAGACCCCCCGACAGTTCGTCGCGGTACTTCGCGGGAAGGAACAGCCGTCCCTTCTGATCGAGGCGAGGTGTGTGGGTGCCGAGGAACACACACTCACCCCCTCACCCCTATGCGGAGAATTCACCCTCTCCACGGTGCTCCACCTTACTCCACTCTTCCCCACCGTCAACAGCTTCAATCCGCATTCGGACGCTGAAGAATCGACAAATGCGCAGGTCAGAAAGTTGAGTTCGGAGCGGTGGCCGAGAGGGGCACCGTGACGCCCGCGTGCGTCGCACCCCTCCCCCATCCCTGGGGCGGCGGTTCGGCGACCGATTCCGGCATTTTGGTTTGCAAGGGATCTGATTGGCCCTAGCCTCGGAGCGAAACACGCAGGCACACCGAGCGAGAGGGTTCTCGTGTCACTCGGCACACAGCATGACGGTCACGGGGGCGGCGTCCGAGGAGACGTCGGTGCCGTTGTCGCCGTCGCCGGACGCGTCCGCGGCGCGATCGAGACGGTCATCGAGGGCAAGCCCGACGTGCTGCGCATCGCGCTGACCGTCCTGCTCGCGGAGGGCCACCTCCTCGTCGAGGACGTCCCCGGTGTGGGCAAGACGATGATGGCCAAGGCCCTGGGCCGCGCCGTGGACTGCTCGGTGCAGCGCGTCCAGTTCACCCCGGACCTGCTCCCGAGCGACATCACCGGGGTGAGCGTCTACCACCAGGACCGCAACGAGTTCGAGTTCAACCCGGGCCCGGTCTTCGCCAACATCGTGCTCGGTGACGAGATCAACCGCGCCTCACCCAAGACGCAGTCGGCCCTCCTGGAGTGCATGGAGGAGCGCCAGGTCAGCGTGGACGGCCAGACCCGCGCCCTGGAGCGGCCGTTCATGGTCGTGGCCACGCAGAACCCTGCCGACATGGAGGGCACCTACGCTCTCCCCGAGGCGCAGCGGGACCGCTTCATGGCCCGCGTCTCGGTGGGCTACCCCTCCCCCCAGGCCGAGCTCGACATGATCGACAGCCACAGCGCCGGTTCGCCGCTGGACCAGCTGGCCCCGGTCACCAACGCCGCGGAGATCCGCTCCCTGGTGGACCACGTGCACAACGTGCACATGGCTCCGGGCATGCGCCGCTACGTCGTGGACCTGGTCAACTCCACCCGGACCGCCCCCGAGCTCAAGCTGGGCGCCTCGCCCCGGGCCACCCTGCACCTGGTCCGCGCCGCGCGGGCGCACGCCGCCCTGGAGGGCCGCCACTACGTCGTCCCCGACGACGTGCAGGCCCTGGCCGTCCCGGTCCTCGCCCACCGGCTGCTGCCCGGCCCCGAGGCGCAGATGGAGAGGCTCAGCGCCGAGCAGATCGTCGCCAAGCTGGTCTCCCGGCTGCCCGTGCCCGGCCCCCGCTGACCCTCCTCCCCTCGGAACCACAAGAGACGGACCATGCGCCCGCAACGTACCCTCACCGCACGCGGTGGTCTGATGTTGTTCTCCGGTGTCGTCGCGCTCGTGTGCGGTTTCGTCATCGGCCAGCGGGAGCTCGCGGGGGTGGGTCTCTTCCTGCTCCTGGTGCCCCCGATCTCGGCGCTGACGATCCTGGGCGCGACGGGACGGGTGGTGCAGAGCCGAGCGCTGCAGCCGAGCCGGATCTCCGCCGGTACCGACACCCGGGTCCTGGTGCGGATCGGCAACTCCTCCCCCACCTGGCCGGTGATCTGGGTGCGGATCGAGGACACCCTGCCGGTCCGGCTCGGGTACGAACCCCGCTACACGGTGGGGTTCCTGGCCGCGCGGGCGGTCCGCGACGTCACCTATCTGGTGCGTCCGGCGGTCCGCGGCCGGTATCCGGTCGGCCCGCTGAAGGTGAGCGTGGTGGATCCGCTGGGCTGTGTCCGGGTGACCCGTCAGGTCGGCGCCCCCTCCCCCCTGCTGGTGACCCCGCCCGTGGTCCCGCTCCCCACCCTCGGCGCCTCCGACGGTTCCCAGGGCGAGAACTCCCCGCGCCGTTCGGTGACGGGTGCCGGGGAGCGGGACCCCATCCCGCGCGAGTACCGCCACGGCGACGAGATGCGCCGGGTGCACTGGCGTTCCACGGCCAAGCACGGTGAGCTCATGGTGCGCCGGGACGAACAGCACTGGCGCGAGCACAGCACCCTGCTCCTGGACACCAGGTTCGGGGCGCACGCGGGTGAGGGCGCCTGGAACTCGTTGGAGACGGCGGTCAGCGTCGCCGCCTCCGTTGCGGTGAACCTGCTGGACAGCGGGCACGAACTGCGTCTGCACACCGAGCGGGGCCAGCTGCACACCGCCCACACGTCCGGCGTGCTGGACGGTCTGGCGACCGTGGAGGCCTCCGAGGCGGACGGCCTGTACGGCGGGATCAGCACTCTGGAGGGTGCGCGGGGTTCCTCGTCCAGCCTGGTGGTGGCGGTCCTGGGCGCGGTGTCGCCCGAGGACGCCTCGGCCCTGTCCCGGGTACGCGGGCCCGGACTGCACGTCGCGGTCCTGTGCACGGGGGCGGCGTGGACCGACACCGAACACACGCGGCGTACCGCCGAACTGCTGACCGCCAACGGCTGGAGTGTGGTCCAGGTCGGTGAGGCCGCCGAGCTCCCACCGTTGTGGGGGCGGGCCGTCACCGGTGGGTCACCCCCGGCCCCGGCCGGCGCCCGTGTTTCCTGGGAGGGTTCCCGTTGAGACTGACGAACGCACTGATGCCCCTGGCCGCCCTGGTCTCGATGCTGGCCGCGCTGCCGCTGCTCGGCGGACTCATCCGCGGCGACGGCTGGTGGGGGCCCGCCGTCGTCCTCATGGTCGCGGTGTCCCTGGTGTCCGCCGTGTACCGCCTGAGCGGCCGCACCTCGTTCCCGGTGCCGTTCCTCCAGCTGCTGGTGGCGGCGCTGCTGTTCACCCCGATCCTCACCCCCGGCACCGGGTTCCTCGGTGTCGTGCCGACCTCGGCCACCTTCGAGCGGACGTGGGTGCTGTTCGAGCAGGGCGTCAACAGCATCAACACCAGCGCTCCCCCGATCCCGACCACCGCCGGGCTCCAGCTGATCATCGCGCTGACGTTCCTGGTGTTCATGATGACGGCGGACTTCCTCGCGGTGACCGCCCGCTGCCCGGGGATGGTCGGCGGGCTGGTACTGGCGCTGATCGTGGTGCCGTTGGCCGTGGACGGCGCCGGGCTGACCTGGGTGCAGGCCGCCGTCTGCGCGGCGGGCTACGTCGCTCTGCTGGCCACGGACATGTGGGTCCGGGGGCGTGAGTGGGGGGTCCGGGTGCCGGACGGGCACACCCCGGGGAGCCGCTTCGCGGCGGGCGCCGCGCAGCTGGGCACCGTGGTGGCCGCCGCCTCCGTCGCGATCCTCCTGGCCCTGTCCCTGCCGTTGATGGTGCCGTCCCTGCGCACCGACGCCGTCCACACGATGGCGGACGGCGTCGAGTTCGGCGCCGGCGGCAGCGTGACCACCACCCACCCCCTGGTCTCGCTCCGCCGCGACCTGGCCGCCTCCTCCAACCGCGCGGTGCTGACCTACCGCAGCGACGCCGAGGCGCCCGACTACCTGCGCACCTACGTTCTGGACGAGTTCAGCGGCGAGAACTGGACGATGTCACCGGTGTACACCGGCCGCGACTCCGCCCTGGAGGACCCCCTCCCGCCGCCCCCGGGACGCAGCGGTGATTCCTCCGCCTCGGTCACCACGCGGGTGGTGATGGACTCGGACGCGCCCGGCACGGAGTTCCTGCCTCTGCCCTACCCCGCGCGCTCGGTGGACGTGACCGGTGACTGGTACGTGGACCCCGACACCCTGATGGTGTTCACCACCGACACCCCGCCGACCGGGTTCGACTTCACCGTGGAGTCCGCCGAGAACAGCCCCGAGGCCCAGGACCTGGCCGACGCCGGGCCACCGAGCTCCCTGTCCGACGACCACCTCGACCTCCCGAACGGCGTCGACGGCCGTGTCCAGGAGCTCACCGACTCCGTGACCGGGGACGCCGACTCCGCCTACGGGCGGGCCGTCGCGCTCCAGGACTTCTTCACCGGCGGCGACTTCACCTACGACCTCAGCCCGCCCTCCGTCCCGAACGGCGCCGACCCGCTCTCCCACTTCCTCCTTGAGGACCGGATCGGCTACTGCGAGCAGTTCGCGGGGGCGATGGCGGTCATGGCCCGCCAGGCGGACATCCCCGCCCGGGTCGCGGTGGGTTACACGGCCGGGCAGCAGGGCGGCGACGGCCGCTGGTCGGTGTCGGTCGGTGACGCGCACGCCTGGCCGGAGCTGTACTTCGAGGGTTCCGGGTGGGTGCGTTTCGAACCCACCCCCGCCTCCACCCAGGGGCAGGGCACGGCCACGGTCCCCGAGTACGCCGGGGGCGACGCGGTGCCGGAGCCCCGACCCGATCCCGAACCCAGCCCCTCGGACTCCCCCGAGCCCACCCAGAGCCCCGAGGACGAGCCCTCCGCCAACCCCTCCGAGGCCGCGAGCCCGACCCCCGAGGAAGACGAGGAGGAGTCCGCCGACTCCGCCGCGGGCACTGGGGAGGGCGGTGCGGGTTCCGGCGCGGCCCCGTGGTGGCCGGTGGCCGCGGGCCTGCTCGGCGGGCTCCTGCTGCTGGCAGGCCCCGCCCTGGTCCGGTCCGTGATCCGCTGGTCGCGTCGGGCCGCGGTGGCCGCGGGCGGGACCGCGGCCGCGCACACCGCGTGGCGCGAGCTGCGGGACACCTGCCTCGACCTGGGTGTGGAGTGGACGCTCACCGAGAGCCCCCGGGCGACCGCCGCCCGGCTGGGCGCCGTCCGCCCCGACGGGACGCTGCTGCCCTCAGAGGCCCACGCCGCCGTGTGGCGGCTGGCCCTGGCGGAGGAGTCCGCGCGCTACGCCCCGGAACCGGGGGACGCCCAGCACACGGACGGCGACCGGATCACCGCCGACCTCGCCACGGCCCGGACGGGGGCGAAGGCCGCCGCCACCCGTGGTGACCGCTGTCGGGCGCTCCTGCTGCCGCGCTCCCTCGCCCCGTGGCACCGTCCCCGGACCGCCGCTGACGCCGTCCCCGCCCCCGCCTGACCCTCCCGGGTCGGGGGCGGCGCGGGGCGCGGAGCACGCGTCTCCGCGCGGGCGGGGCGCACGGAAAACGGTGGGGCCCGCACACGACTGGCGTGTGCGGGCCCCACCGTTGCGAACGGGCGAGCGTTCTGGGCATCCGTCACCTGGGAGGACCGGTGTCCGTCCCGAGCGGGCTGTTACTCCTCGCCCTCCTGGCGACGGCGCCACCGCTCCTCGAAGCGGTTCATCATCCCAGGACGCTTGGCGCCCCTGCGCTTGTGTTTGGTCTCCGTCTCGGCCTCGGCCAACATCGCCTCCGCACCGCCCCCGGCGGCCTTGCGCCAGGCGTTGGCGCCCAGCAGGAAGGAGGCCAGCATGAAGATGAACCCGAGGACGCTGATGGTGACCGGAACCGCCAGCGACGAGTCCGGACTACTCAGCAGCAGCCCCAGGAGGAGCAACACCATACCGAGTACGAAGCCGATGACGGCCTTGATGATCCAGCGCTTGTAATGGACTCCGGGGTTCGTCTGCCGAACAGTGTTCGCGAACTTCGGGTCCTCGGCATACAGCGCCTGCTCGATCTGGTCGAGCATGCGCTGCTCGTGTTCAGAGAGCGGCACGGTGCCTCCCTACGGCAGTCCCCGGTTGGGGTGACGGGTACTGATGAACAGTCTCTTGGTCAGTGGTATGCCCAGAATACGGTGCACTAGCGCCTAGTGGAAAGAAAAGCTGCGTGTGTACCTGACCCACTACGGCCACGATACCCTCGCCCTGTATCGGAAACACCGGCTTCCATGCCTCTCTTCTAACCCTTACTCCGGTTGTACTCTGAGAACGCTCAGAGGCCCCCGGAAGTTGCCGCATCATACGTCGTTTTCGTCACGCTTGGCCAATACTGCCGACTGTATCGCGCCTGGACCGAAACGGGCCTTCACCCGGTCCATAACCCGTTCAACGTCCCGCCAACCCGAGTCCTCCTCCCCCAAGGCGAGTTGGTGGTGCGCCTGCTCCACCGGGGCGACACCCTCCAGTCGGACCCCCACCAGACGCAGCGGGGTGCCCTTCAACCCCGACGCCGCGTAGAGCGCACGCGCCACCGCGCTGATCTCCCGGGCCACGTCCGTGCTCTCGGAGAGGGTCCGCGCCCTGGTGATCGTGGAGAAGTCGGCCCGGCGCAGCTTCACGCTCACCGTGCGCCCCACCTGTCCCGAGACGCGCAGACGGTGCGCCACCTTCTCCGACAGCCGCAGCAGCTCGCGGTCGATCAGGCCGGGGTCGTCCACGTCCTCGGCGAAGGTCTCCTCCGCGCCGACGCTCTTGTCCGGGGTGTCCGGGACGACCGCGCTGGGGTCCTCGCCCCGGGACAGCGCGGTCAGGCGGGCACCGGCCTTCTCCCCGAGTTCCATGCGCAGCAGGTCGGGATCGGACCGGGACAGGGCGCCCACCGTGCGCAGGCCCAGCCGGACGAGTGTGCGCTCGGTCTTGTCCCCCACCCCGGGCAGGGCGCCGATCGGCAGGGGGTCCAGGAAGCCGTGCACCTCCCGCGTGGGCACCAGCAGCAGACCGTCGGGCTTGCAGTGGGTGGAACCGAGCTTGGCCACGAAACGGGTGGCGGCCACCCCGACCGAACAGGTGAGCCGCTGCTCACGGCGGACGCGTTCGCGGATCATCGCGGCGATGCGCACCGGACCGCCGAGACGGCGGCGGGCCCCGGAGACGTCCAGGAAGGCCTCGTCCAACGACAGCGGCTGCACCAGGGGCGTCACCGAACCCAGGATGTCCATGACCGCCTCGGAGGCCTGCCGGTAGGCGGCCCCGTCCGGCGGGTAGACCAGGGCCTCCGGACACAGCCGCATCGCCTGGGCCATGGGCATCGCGGAGTGCACGCCGTGGCGGCGGGCGATGTAGTCGGCGGAGGAGACCACGCTGCGCGGACCGGTGCCGCCCACGATCACCGGACGGCCGCGCGCCTCGGGGTGGCGCAGCTGCTCCACGCTCGCGAAGAACGCGTCCATGTCCAGGTGCAGGATGTTGCAGTCGTCGTCCGGACCGGAGCCGTCCAAGGGGAAGTCCGACCGCAGGGGGGCGATCCCCTCAGGGGTGACCACACCCCGCAGAGCGGCACCGCGCTCCAGTTGACGTCGGCTCATAAGGCCAGGTTATGCCCTGTCCGCAGCGTCCCGCCCCGGCCCTAGGGCTTGAGGGCGACGGCGTGCAGCTGCGTGGCGACGCCGATCAGCTCCGGGTGGTCGGCGGCGGCCCGCTCCAGCTCCACCAGGTGCTGCCCGGCCTGGGCGTCACCCTCCCAGGCCTGTCCGGGCAGGATGTCCGCGAACACACGCACCCCGCGCACGCTCTCCCCGGTCAGGCCGGAGTGGCCGACCAGGTCGAGGAGCTGCTGACGGGTGAAGCGGCGGGGCATGGGGTCGGCCTCGCCCCAACGGCCGTCCGGGTCCTCCAGCAGGTGCCGGGCCTCGGTGATGTGCCCGGCCAGGACCCTGTGCAGGGCACCGGCCACGGCGTTGGTGACCAGGAGGCTGACCGCGCCGCCGGGGCGGGTGACCCCGGCGACGTCGGCCAGTGCGGCGGCGGGGTCGTCGACGTACTCCAGCACGTTGTGCACCAGCACGAGGTCCGCGCTGGCGGCCGGGAAGAGCGAGGCCAGGTCCTGGGTCTCCCCCTGGACGCCGCGCACCATGACACCGCTCTCGGCGGCGCGGCGCTCCAGGGCGGCCAGGGAGTCGGGGCTGGGTTCGACGACGGTCACGCGGTGACCGAGCTCCGCGAGCGGGACGGCGGCGCCACCGGTGCCACCGCCCGCGTCGACGATCTCCAGGGGCTCACCGTCGAAGAGACGGTCCAGCAGCCGTGAGAGGGCGTCCCACACCACGGCGGTCCGGGCCGCGTTGGCCGCCCGCACGGGGCCGGTCCCCGTACCGAAACCGGTCACGGGCGTGCCGCTCCTGTCAGTCACCTGCGTTCCCTCAATCAGCTAGTGCCCGGCCTCGGCGCGAGGTCTCAGAGCGAGAGCGTCGACTTGTTCTCCATCAGCCTAGACAGAAGTCCGCTGATGAAGTTGGGCGACTCGTCGGTGGAGAGCTCCTTGGCGACACCGACGGCCTCCGCGATCGCGACGCCGTCGGGGATGTCCTCGGCCCACAGGAGTTCGTAGGCGCCCATCCGGAGGATGTTGCGGTCGACGACCGGCATGCGCTCCAGGGTCCACCCGATGGCGTACTCGTCGAGGAGCGAGTCGATCCGCTCGCGCCGCTCGTCGACGGAGCGGGCCAGCAGCTCGGTGAACTCGTTGATCGGCGGTTCGGGCTGGGCCCGGCGACGCTTGATGACGTCTTCCACCGAGGTGGAGCGCACCTCGGCCTCGTAGAGGACCTCCACCGCGCGCCGACGGGCCTTGCGCCGTGCACCACTCATCAGTTGACACGCCCGAGGTAGTCGCCCGTGCGGGTGTCGACCTTGACGCGCTCACCGGTGGTGACGAACAGGGGCACCTGGATGGTGGCGCCGGTCTGGACCTTGGCGGGCTTGGTCCCGCCGGTGGAGCGGTCGCCCTGGACGCCCGGGTCGGTCTCGGAGATCTCGAGCTCGACCGCGGCGGGCATCTCGATGTAGAGCGGGTTGCCCTCGTTGGTGGCCACCGTGACCTTGGTGTTCTCCAGGAGGAAGCCCTTGGCGTCCCCGACCACGGCGTCGCCCACCGGGATCTGGTCGTAGGTCTGGGTGTCCATGAAGATGAAGGAGTCACCGTCGTGGTACAGGTACTCCATGTCACGGCGGTCGACGCTCGCGAACTCGATCTTGGAGCCGGCGTTGAAGGTCTTGTCGACGATCTTGCCCGTGAGGACGTTCTTGAGCTTGGTGCGGACGAACGCGCCGCCCTTGCCCGGCTTGACGTGCTGGAACTCCAGGACGTTCCAGAGGACGCCGCCGTCGAGCCGCAGGGTCGTGCCGTTCTTGATGTCGTTCGTCGTGGCCACTTCGGTCGTCTCTCCCAGGGGTGTGACACGTCGGAGACCGGACTCGCTGGTCCGGTCGGTGGTCAGTGGGGCGAGGCGTGGTTCCCGTGGCCGCCGATGGCCGTGCCGACCGGCTCCCGGGCACTCCTCGCCTTCGATCAGTCTAGTGGCTCCCGGGGACTCAGGAACCGCTCACGACCGCCTGATAGGCCTCGTCCAGCAGCTCGGGGGCGGGTCCGCTCAGGATCGCGGTCCTGGCCAGACCGTCCAGGACCACGAATCGCAGTGTGGATCCGCGGGCCTTCTTGTCCACGGCCATGGTGGCGCGCAGCTCCGGCCAGGCCTCGGCGGTGTAGCTGACGGGCAGCCCCACCGAGGTGAGCACGGTGCGGTGCCGACGCACCAGGTCCTCGTCGATCCGCCCGTCCAGGCGGGCGAGTTCGGCGACGAAGACCATGCCGATGGAGACCGCGTAACCGTGCCGGAAGGTGTAGTTCTCGGCGCGCTCGACGGCGTGCGCGAGGGTGTGGCCGTAGTTGAGGATCTCGCGGCGGCCGCTCTCCTTGAGGTCGCCCGAGACGACGTCGGCCTTGACCCGGATGGCGCGCTCGATGAGTTCGCGCGTGTGCCGACCCTCAGGGAGGGTGGCGCCCTCGGGGTCGTCCTCGACCAGGTCGAGGATGACGGGGTCGTCGATGAACCCGGCCTTGATGATCTCGGCCAGCCCGCCGACGTAGTCCGCCCGGGGCAGGCTCGGCAGGGTGGCGAGGTCGCACAGCACCCCGGCCGGGGGGTGGAAGGCGCCCACGAGGTTCTTGCCCTCGGGGGTGTTGATGCCGGTCTTGCCGCCCACGGCGGCGTCCACCATGCCCAGCAGGGTGGTGGGCACCAGGACCGAACGCACCCCGCGCAGCCAGGTGGCCGCGACGAACCCGGCGAGGTCGGTGGCGGCCCCGCCGCCCAGGCCCACCACCGCGTCGGTGCGGGTGAAGTTGAACGAGCCCAGCCGCGACCACAGCCCGGTGGCGACCGCGGCGGTCTTGGCGGCCTCGCCGTCGGGCACGGGCATGGGCCGGACGGTGTATCCGGCCTCCTCCAGGACCCCGGCCACGGGGCGGGCGATCTCGCCCAGGCCCTCGGGGTGGATGACGGCCACCTGCGCGGCGCCGCCGACCAGGGAGGGCAGTTCGGCGAGGACGCCGCTGCCGACCACCACGTCGTAACGTCCGGTGGGCTCCCCCACACCGATCCGGGTCACGGTCACTGGGCGGCCTTTCCGGTGGGGAGGGAGTCGACGATCGCGTCCACGATCTCCTCGGGGTGGTACTCGGTGGTGGGCACGGTCACCGAGGCGAGGCCCTCGTAGACCGGGAGCCGTTCGTTGAGGAGCTTGCGCAGCTGGGTGCGGGGGTTCCCGGACAGCAGCGGGCGGGCGACGTCCATACCGACGCGCTTGGCGGCCTCGCCGAACTCCACCTGGAGGTAGACCACGTGATGGTCCGCGAGTTCCTTCCGGGTGTCCTCGTTGAGGACGGCGCCACCGCCGACCGCGACGACCCCCTCCCAGGAGCGCAGACCCTCCGCGACGACCTCGCGCTCCAGGGCGCGGAAGTGCTCCTCGCCGTCCTGGACGAAGATGTCGCTGATGGGCTTGCCCGCACGCCTCTCGATCTCGGTGTCGGTGCACAACAGGTCCGCGTCCAGTCGGCGGGCCAGGGCCTCACCGACGGTGGACTTGCCCGAACCGGGCGAACCGATGAGCACCGCGATCGCTCTTGCCACGCTCTGCCTACCTCTGGGGGTCACCCCCGCACTCACGGGGAACGTTCTGACCGCCTGCTCGGGGCCGCGCCTGACGGCCCATCCCCGCGTTCACGGGGAGCAGGCTCTACCCAACCAAAGTACCGGTGTTTTCCGCGCCTATCCCCAGCTGCGGGGAGGCACCCGGCACGACGGCGGCCAAGGCCCCTGATCCATCGGCCGTCAGGACGCTTCCGGATCGAAGGCGAGGCCCCGGTGACTGAGCCGAGTGTCCTCGCAGCGTCCCTCGACGGTGGCCTCCACGTCGAAGACGTGCTGCTCGGTGGGCGGATAGCCGATGAGCTGAAGCGCGCGGCTGGGGACCGGGCCTTCGGAGGCCGCGGCGGACTCCCACAGCAGGACCGCTCCCCACCGATTGGTCTCGGGGTCGGCGATCCAGGCTTTGAGGCGCAGACCGGGCACCTCCGCGAAGGCGTCGACGGACGTCTCCTTCAGGTACGCGCGCAGGGACTCGATGGTCTGGTCGGACTGGGACAGGTCCCACCAGACGGTGGCGAGGCGAGGGTGGCGCATGGGGGAACTCCTGGGGATGGAAGCGAACTGGCCCGCGCTCCGAGGAGGGCGGGCCAGTGGGGTGGTGCCAGCGGCCAGTGTGGTCGTGCTAGCGGATCGTCAGCGAGTCCAGGTAGCCCCGGAGGTTGCGGGCGGTCTCGGGGACCGAGTCGCCGCCGAACTTCTCGATGGCGGCCTCGGCGATGACCAGGGCGACCATGGCCTCGGCCACGACACCGGCGGCGGGGACCGCGGTGACGTCGCTGCGCTGGTGGTGGGCCTTGGTGGGCTCGCCGGTCTCGGTGTCGATGGTGTCCAGCGCCTTGGGCACCGTGGCGATGGGCTTCATCGCGGCGCGCACCCGCAGGGGGTCGCCGGTGGACATGCCGCCCTCGACCCCTCCGGCGCGGTTGGTCCGGCGGCGGACGCCGTCGGTGCCGGGCTCGATCTCGTCGTGGGCCTCGGAGCCGCGGCGGGCGGCGGTGCGGAACCCGTCTCCGACCTCCACGCCCTTGATGGCCTGGATGCCCATGAGGGCCCCGGCCAGGCGGGAGTCCAGGCGGCGGTCCCAGTGCACGTGGCTGCCCAGGCCGGGCGGCAGGTTGTAGGCGAGCACCTCGACGACGCCGCCCAGGGTGTCCCCGGACTTCTTGGTGTCGTCGACCTCCTCGACCATCCGGGCGCTGGTCTCCGGGTCGAAGCAGCGCAGCGGGTCCTCGTCGATGGCGGCGAGGTCCTCGGGGCGCGGCTCGGGGGCGCCCTCGGGAACGGCCACGGGGCCCATGGAGACCACGTGGCTGAGGATCTCGATCCCGAGCGCCTGGCGGCAGAACTGCCGGGCGACCTCACCGACCGCGACCCGGGCGGCGGTCTCGCGGGCGCTGGCGCGCTCCAGGATCGGGCGGGACTCCTCGTGCCCGTACTTCTGCATGCCCACGAGGTCGGCGTGCCCGGGGCGGGGGCGGGTGAGCGGCGCGTTGCGCGCCACGCCGTCCAGTTCCTCGGCGGGAACCGGGTCGGGCGACATCACCTTCTCCCACTTGGGCCACTCGGTGTTTCCGACCTCGATCGCGACCGGCCCACCCTGGGTGATGCCGTGCCGGATGCCTCCGATGACGGAGACCTGGTCCTTCTCGAACTTCATCCGGGCGCCCCGACCGTACCCGGCGCGACGTCGGAGCAGCGCGGCGGCGATGTCGTCAGAGGTGACGGACACACCGGCCGGAAGGCCCTCCAGGATCGCGACGAGTGCAGGTCCGTGGGACTCCCCCGCGGTCAGCCAACGCAACATGTCCACGATCCTCCCACGGATCGGGTGGAGGCGTGGTCACCGGGCTCAGGGTTGGGGGAGCAGGGGGTGACCGGCCAGGACGGTCGCGAGGGTGGCGGCGAGCATGAACGGGCCGAGCGGGAGCGGTTCGGTCCGGGTGATCCGGCGCAGGAGCAGCAGGGCCACCCCCAGCAGGGAGAAGGCCGCGAAGGCCCAGAAGGCGGCGACCAGAGCGCCCACCGGTCCGGCCGCCCAGCCCGCGTAGAGGCCGGTGAGCCCGGAGAGCTTGACGTCCCCGAACCCGAGCCCGCCCGGTCTGATCCGCCACAGCAGCCAGTAGAGAACCGTGATGAGCGCCATGCCGACCAGGGCCCCGGTGCCGCGTTCGAGGTCGGGGCCGAAGGGCGGGAGGAGGACCGCGGCGGCCAGGAGGAGCGCGGCCACGGGGTAGGCGGGGGCAACGAGGGCGTCGGGCAGGCGCATGACGCGCAGGTCGACGGCGGAGAGGGGGACGCCGAGCGCGACGAGCCAGAGCAGGGCGAGGAGGCCGAAGGGCGACCAGTGGGCCAGGTGGGCGGGGGCGAGGGCGCCGACCAGCGCGAAGAGCAGCGCCGTGGTGCCGACGACGGCCGGGTCGGGGCGGACCCGGTCCGAGCAGTGGGGGCAGGCGCCGCTCCGCCGGAAGGCGCGGGAGGCGACGACCGGCAGGCCCCGGGCGAAGCGGAGGCGGGTCAGGCAGTGCGGACAGCGGGGCGGCGGCGGCCCTTCGTACGCCTCTTCGGGGTCGACCGTCGCGGTGGCGGGTGCCGTCGGTGTGTCGGGCGCGCCTGCCCGTTCTCCGATTCCACCTGTGACAACGTCCTGGTGAGCGACCTGCCCCGGGCCGAAGAGGGGGACCAGTCGGCCGCCGGTGCGGCCCACCACGAGGCCGAGGGCGAAGAGCACGGCGGCCGCGAGGACCGCCCACGGAAGCGGGGACGACGTGAGCGCCAGGGGGGTGGGCATGTTCGGAAACTACCTGCTGGCGGGGCCCGGCGACAGGGTGTGCGGCTGCCTGTGGACAACCCCGGGGTCACTCGTCGTCGCGCCGGGCCCGCACGACCGCGCTGAGTTCGACCCCGCCGGGCAGCACGTGCTGGAGTTCGGTGCTGAGCCGCTCCGCGACCCTGCGCAGCGACTCGTCGTCGCGCTCGTCCAGTTCGAGGCGGATGCCGAGGTCCGCGCGTTCGGAGGGGTGGATGCGCACGCGTTCGATCCCGAACTCGGCGTGCGTCACCCGGTAGACGATCGACAGGACCTGAGGGTCGTCCTTGGGCTCGGGTACCGACCCCTGCTCCGCGAGCACGGTGAGGAAGCGGCCCTGGATGGTGTGCGGAACCGGCCCGGACACGTCGATGACCAGCGCGTCGGCGTTCTCCTCCAGGGTGGCCTGGCAGGCGTCCCGCGTGGTGAAGGGGACCGGTCGGGCGTCCGGACGCCAGCGCCGGACGGCGTCCACGGAGGTGAAGGCCAGGACCCCGCGACGACCGTCCTTGCCGGTCATGATGGGGATGGCCACCTCGCTGTTCTTGTCCTTGGTGAGCCCGCCCACGCCTTGCTCGGTCTCGGTGGCCACGGACACCACGGGGATGAGGACCCGGGAGCCGCTGAGGGCGGCGAGGACCTGCCGGTCGCCGGTCCGGCCCGCGGCGTGCTCACGCAGGCACGCCTCGACGTCCGGGTCGGCGCTGCCGTCGTCGTCACGGAAGTTCTGGGCGCCGATGATCGATGGTCTGCTCACGGGCTCCGACTCTACCCGGGGTGTGTGTCCGTTCCGGGGTCGCTTCCCGGACAGAACCATGTGACCTCTCCCCTGTTCCGGCGGCGCGCCGCCGCCGTGGATCAGGGGCGCGCGCCGTCGAGCGCGTCGACGATCCCCCTGAGCTGGACGACCTGCTCGGAGGTGAGCCGGTCGAACATCAGTGAGCGCACTCTGGTGGCGTGGCCCGGCGCGGCCGCGCGGAGGGCGGTGGCACCGTCGTCGGTGAGGACCGCCCACAGTCCGCGCCGGTCGTCCTCGCAGCTCTCCCGCCGCACGTGGCCGTCGCGTTCGAGGCGGGCGATCTGGTGGGAGAGGCGGCTCTTGGAGACGATGACGGTCTCGGCCAGGTCGCGCATCCGCATGCGCTGTTCCGGGGCTTCGGAGAGGTGGGCGAGGATCCCGTACTCGATGAGGGAGAGGCTGTCCCGGGAGCGCAGGTCGTGTTCGAGTTCGTCGTAGATCCAGGCGTTCATCCGCAGGAACCCGCGCCAGACGTCCTGTTCGTCGGCTTCGAGCCAGGCCTTCTCCATGGCCTGATTCTAGCCCGCCGGCCCGGGTCGCGGCCCCGGGACGGCGAGGGCCCTTGCGTCCTCGGGGACGAACACCTAATCTACTTCCCAGGAAGATACTTCTAAGGTACTTTGTTGCTAGACAACGAACCGCACAGTGGGACGGCCCAGAACCCGGGTCGCCCGAACACAGGGAGAGACACCATGGCCGCTCAGGAACTCAAGCCCGGCACCTGGAAGATCGACGCCGCCCACAGCGTGGTCGGCTTCTCCGTCCGCCACATGATGGTGAGCAAGGTCCGTGGCCGCTTCGAGAGCTTCGACGCCACGCTGACCGTGCCCGAGGACCCCACCCAGTCCTCCGTCGAGGCCACCATCGAGGCCAGCTCGATCAACACCGACAACACCGACCGCGACAACCACATCCGGTCCAACGACTTCTTCGAGGCCGACAACCACCCCGAGTTCAGCTTCCGCTCCACCGGCCTGGAGGCCAGGGGCGAGGACTTCGTCCTCAAGGGTGACCTGACCATCAAGAAGAACACCCACCCGATCGAGCTGGCCCTGGAGTTCAACGGATCCACCGTCGACCCCTACGGCCTGGACCGCGCCGGGTTCGCCGCCTCCACCACCATCAGCCGCAAGAAGTTCGGCGTCGACATCGAGATGCCGATGGACGGCGGCGGCGTGGTCGTCGGCGACAAGATCTCCATCGAGATCGACGCCGAGTTCACCCGCCAGGCCTGAGTCGCACCGGCTCCGGTGGGAACGGCGGTGTCCGGGCGTGGCCACCCGAGGGGAGTGACCACCGCCCCCGGTTTTGACGTCACCTCGTCAGAAACCCGGTGAGGCCTCGGATATCGTCGACGGGGGAGGGTCCGCGGACCCTCCCCCGTCTCGTATGTCCGGCAACGACCACCGACCCCAGGAGAAGCCACCGTGCCGTCCCAGCCCTTCGCCCCCGAGGTCGTCACCGCCGTCACCGCCCACATGAACGGCGACCACCCCGAGGACACCCTGATCATCTGCCGTGCCCTGGGAGACCGCCCCGAGGCCACCGCCGCCCGCATGACCGGGCTGGACGGCGACGGAGGAGACTACGCGGTCACCGTAAACGGCACCGAGGAGGGCGTGCGCATCCCCTGGGCCGCCCCGCTGACCGAGCGCGCGCAGATCCGCGTCGAGGTCGTCCGCATGTACCAGGAGGCCTGCGCCGCCCTGGGGATCACCCCGCGCGGCCAGCACTGAGCCGACCCGCCACGGACACCGCCGAGTGGTCCGGTGACGAAGGGTCACGAAAACGGGAACCCGAACGGCCTCGGAGGAGTCCCACCAGGTGACGGGGGAAGACCGTTCACGGGTCCGCGACGCGGTGGGCTCCACCACCCGGACCGGGCCCGTGAACGACCTAACCTGGAGGGGTCCGCCCCGCCACGGCATCCCCCGGACACGCAGACGACCACCTATCCGAAGGATGGCTCCGGCCTCGATGGTCACGCCCGACCCCGGTGACGAGAACGCACCCACCCAGCGGATCGACCCCACGACGCCCACCACGCGCACCAACCCGGCGGTGGGCGCCACGCGCTGGGTCACACGCGTGTTCCGGCCGGGGGCCGCGCCTCCGCCCGAGCCGGGGTCGGCGCACCCGGGCCCGCCCCCCGCGTCCGACGACGCACCCACCCGGGTGGTCCCGCCGGGCACGCCGTCCGGGGCGGACCGCACCACCGTCCTGCCCGGCGACGCCGCCCCGGGCCCCGCGGTAGACGGCACCCGGGTCCAGCGGCCCGTCTCCCCCACGGCGCGTCCGGGCGCGAGCCGACCCGTCGGCGCCGCACCCGGCCCCTCCGGAGGCCGCACCCCGTGGTGGCGGGTGCTCCTCGGCCCCCTCCTGGACTGGATGGCGCGTCTGGTCTCCCGCGTGGTCGTGGGCCCCGCGGGCGACCTCGACTACGCCGTGCCCGCCGAACTCCGCCGCCGCTACCAGGTCCTGGACCACATCGGCGCGGGCGGCGAGGCCGTCGTCTACCTCGCCGAACCCACCGACTCCCCCGGGCGCCAACTGGCGCTGAAGGTGTACCGGCCCGGCCACGACATCAACCGCGAACTCCTGGACCGGCTGCGCGCACGGGGCACCGCCTCCCCCCACACACCCGCCATCCAGGGCTACGGGACCGCCGCCAGCTCCTGGGGCGAGGACCTGGCCTGGGAGGCCCAGGAGTACTTCTCCCTCGGCACCCTGCGCGAGGTCATCAACCAGTCCCCCATGGACGACGAGGGCGCCCGCGCCGTGGTCCGCGCCGTCTCCGACTGCCTGCACCACTGGCAGAGCGAGCTCCAGCACAACCACACCGACGTCAAACCCGAGAACCTGCTGGTCCGCTCCCTGGACCCGCCGGTGGTCGCCCTCACCGACTTCGGCGGTGCCGTGCGCGCCACCATGAGCCGTGTCTACGGCGGCCAGGCCGTCACCGAGGCCTACGCCTCCCCCGAGGTGGTGGAGGGGCGCCGTGAGGCCCCCGCCGCCTGGTGGTCCCTGGGCGTCATGGTGCACGAGCTCGTCACCGGCCGCCGCCCCGATCGCGGCGGCAACTGGCTGACCGCACGCAACACCGAGGTGGACATCTCGGCCATCACCGACGAGCGCTGGCGCCTGCTCGCCCGGGGCCTGCTCACCCTGGCCCCCTCCGCCCGGTGGGGACACGACGAGGTCGCCGCGTGGCTGGCCGGAGAGCGCCCGCCGATCCGCACCGCGAGCCGTCGGCGCCCCATCAACTTCGCCGGGACCTCCCACGAGGACCCGCCCAGCCTCGCCTTCGACCTGCTGGACCGCTCCGACACCGGTGCGATGTGGCTGCGCAGCCACTGGCCCGAGCTCCGTACCTGGCTGGACCGCGAGGTCAACGACTACACCTTCGACCGCGCCTATCTCACCGGTCTGGAGGCCCGCCCCGACCTCGCGCACGTGGCGATCAGCGCCCTGGCCGCCCGCTACGTGCCCGGCATGCCGCCGCGCTTCCGGGGCCACGAGATCAGCGCGGACGGCCTCCTGGCCCTGGCGGCGGGTGACGCCAGCCGCCACTCGGTGGTGCGCGAGGCCGTGGAGTCCGGCGTGGTGGGCCTGGGCGCCCAGCACTGGTGCCCGCACCCCGAGTGCCGCTCGGGCGGCTCCGGACGCTGCGCGCTGCTGGAGCGGGTCCAGCACGAGGTCCCACTGCTGATGGCGCGGGTGAACGAGACCCTGGAACGCGTGGTGGACGCGCGCCCCGAGCCCACCCGGAACCCCGACGCGCCCCGCCACCCCGCCGCCCACGAGATCGACTCCACCTGGGCACGCGCCGTGGAACTGGTGCTCTCACCCGAGACCGCCGCGCAGCACCGGTCCCTGCTGCGCCGACAGTCCTGGCACCCCCAGCAGCGCAGCTCCGCGCCGAACGCGCCGTGGTGGTCCGAGCAGCGCAAGGCGGCGCTGCGCGACGGCGGCGACCAGCTGGCCAGCCGGAGCGCCACGCTCGCGGCCCTCCTCCTGCTGCCGGAGGCCGCGCGGGTCGGCGGCTCGATCGCCGAGCGCGAGCGCGCCGACGGCCGCGCCCGCCGCCAGGACCGCTGGGCCTCCCTGGCCGGTTCCGCCCGGGCGCGCTGGGAGGGCGCACAGGAGAAGGTGGCCACGGCCCGGCAGCGCCGCGCGGTGGCCGCCACCCGGCCCGACAACCCCGCGCTGCCCGGCGACCCCCACCGGCCGCAGGAGCCCGTGACCGCCAAGGAGCGGCGCCAGCAGGAGCGGGCGTCCCGGCGGGTCGACCGGACGATGGGCCAGATCCAGCGCGCGATGAGGGCGGGCCGGTGCCGCCGGTTCGCCTACCCGGCCGCGCTGCTGGGTCTGCTGGACGGTCTGGGACGGGCGCTGCGGCCCGGGGAGGGCTTCTTCCCCGAGAGCCCGTTCGTGACCGACGCCTACACGGGCCTGCTGGAGTTCGGTGACAACCCCCTGACCGACGGGGCCGCCGCGCTCACCGGTCTGTTGCCCGGCGGGTTCGGCGCGGCCTGGTGGTTCCCGGTCCTGCTGTCGGTGGTACTGATCGCGCTGGGCCGTACCGCGGCGAAGTCCACGCTCAAGGCCCGCCGCCGACTGGGCGCCTTCCGCCTGGCCGTCGCGGGATCCCTGCTCATGCTCGTGGTCCTGTTCTCCACCGGACTGCTGGCCCTGGGCTCCGGTGTGCTCATCCCCTTGGACGGACTGCTCGGCTGAGCACCGCGGGCCGACACCGCGGGTGAGGCGTCGGACACGCTATGATCTCCCGGTTCGGCGGTGTGCCGGACCACGGGGAGAGGGGTGGACGGGTGGCTGAGGTGTTCGATCTGCGCGCCGGTGAGTACCGGGCGCGCGTCGACCGGACCGGAGCCGGATTGCAGGCGCTCTCCTGGCGGGGACACGACCTCGTCTGGCCGTACACGCGCCAGTCGGGCCCCATCGCCTCACAGGGGCAGCTGCTGGCCCCCTGGCCCAACCGGGTCGCCTCGGCCCGCTACACCTTCCAGGGCACGGAGTACCGGCTGGACGTCAACGACCCGGAGACCGGATCCGCGATCCACGGCCTGGTCAGCGAGGCGGTGTGGTCCACGCAGGAGCGTTCCGAGGAGGACGTGACCCTGCGCCTGGACTTCCCCGGCACCCCCGGGTACCCGTTCCCGCTGGAGCTGACCGCCACCTACCGCCTGACCTCCGGGGCCTCGGACGGGCACGGGCTCACCGTCACCGTCGGGGCGCGCAACACCGGGGACTCCGACGCCCCGTACGGACTGGGCTTCCACCCCTACCTCACGCTGGGCACGCCCCTCCGGGACCTGGTCGAGCGGGACGAGGTGCGGCTGGAGGCCACGGCCGGGAGCCGCCAGCCCGCCGACGCCGACCTGGTGCCCGTGGGCGCCCCGGTTCCGGTGTCCGGGACCGAGTACGACCTGCGCCCGCCCGGCCGGAACCCGGGCGCCACGGAGCTGGACACGGCCTTCACCGATCTCGACCGCGACCGGAACGAACGCGCCTGGGTCCGGCTGAGCGGCCCCGAGCACCGGGTGTGTCTGTGGGCGGGACCGGGCTACGGCTGGCTCCAGCTGTTCAGCTCCGACTCCCTTGGCGGCGACCTCCACCGGGCCCACCTGGCCGCCGAGCCCATGACCTGCCCGCCCGACGCCCTCAACAGCGGCACGGACCTGATCGTCCTGGCTCCGGGCGAGAGCGTGGAGCACACCTTCGGCATCCTCGCGGAGCCGCTGGACTGATCGGCGCGGCCCCGGCTCACACTCCCCCGAGTGTCTCCGTCAGCCTCACCAGGTCCTCCTCGGTGTCGATGTCCTCGGGGCTGGCGACGTCGTCGCAGGGCACCGCCGTGACCAGGTGGGAGTAGGCCCGCAGGAAGGGGCGGGCGCCCACGTCCCGCTCGGCCATCGAGTAGACCGTGGACCAGTGCTCGCGGCCCAGCAGCACGGGGTTGCGCGGATTGCCGTGGTAGGTGGCCACCGCCGCCCGGGCGCCCTGGGTGTGGGCCTCGACCAGGCGCCGGACCGCCTCGGACGTGACCAGCGGCTGGTCGGCGAGGGCGACCAGAAGGGCGTCGACGGTGTCCGGCATCGCGTCGATCCCGGCGCGGACGGAGGAGCCCATCCCCGTGGACCAGTCGGGATTGTGCACGGTCACCGCCCCGGACACGGTGGTGTCGGCGGCGCCGAGCACGACCAGGACCGGGGCGCAGCCGCCCTCGGAGAGGATGCGCGCGCCACGGTCGACGAGGCGTTCACCCCCGAGCTCGACCAGGGCCTTGGGGCGGCCGAGTCTGCTCCCCGCACCCGCCGCCAGCAGCAGTCCCGCGACCGCGCCCGAACGCCCGTCTCCTCGCTCCCCCGTACCCATGACGCGATGATGCCACGGACGCGGTCCCCGGGTGGGCCACCTCGACGAGGTCGCGGGCGACGCACCGGCCCCCGCCCAGGGATCACCGCCGTGAGCTGGGACTACAGCATCGGGGCGGTTTCGGATCACCCCTTGGAGTGGCCGAATCCGGCCGGAACCAGGGGTACCGGGGGCGTGTCCCGGTGGATCCGCCCACGGGTCTCGCTCAGGGCCCTGCCACTGCCGCCCCACCTGCTGCGCACCAGCTCGGCGGCGATGGACACCGCCGTCTCCTCGGGAGTGCGCGCGCCCAGGTCGAGACCGATGGGCGAGTGCAGGCGCGCCAGCGCCCCCTCCTCCACACCGGCCTCGCGGAGCCGTTCCAACCGGTCCTCGTGCGTGCGCCGCGAACCCATCGCACCGATGTACCCGGCCTCGGTGGACAGCGCCCGCTTGAGCACCGGGACGTCGAACTTGGGGTCGTGGGTGAGCACGCAGATCGCCGTGCGCTGGTCGATCTCGTCAGCGACCTCGTCCAGGTACACGTGCGGCCACTTCACCACCACCTCCTCGGCGGTGGGGAACCGCCTGGCCGTGGCGAACACCGGGCGGGCGTCGCACACCGTCACCCGGTAGCCCAGGTAGGAGCCGAGGTCGGCCACGGCCGCCGCGAAGTCGATGGCGCCGAACACCAGCATGCGGGGAGCCGGGGCGAACGACTGGACGAACACCTCCAGCTCGTCACCGCGCCGCTGGCCGTCCACGCCGTAGTGCAGCAGGCCCGTGCTGCCCTGGGCCAGCATGCCGCGCACGTCGTCGTCCAGGGCCGCGGCCAGGCGCTCACCGCCCCCGCCCAGGTCACCCTCGGCGTGCCCGGGCCACACGATCCGGCGACGACCCACCCGGGAGGCGTCGGAGGGATCGGCCACGACGGTGGCCACAGCCACCGGCTGGTGCTCGTCCACGGCGCCGATCACCGCGCCCAGCTGGGGGTAGGTCGCGCGGCTCACCGGCTCGACGAACACGTGCAGGGTCCCCCCGCACGTGAGTCCCACACTGAAGGCGTCGTCGTCGTTGACCCCGTAGGTGCGGCGCACCGGCACACCCGTGCGGATCGCCTCCAGGGCCTCCTCGTAGACGGCCCCCTCCACGCAGCCGCCCGACACGCTTCCGGTGACCTCACCGGAGGCGCTCACCAGCATGGCGGCGCCCGCGTCACGCGGCGCGCTCTTGAAGGTGTCGATCACCGTGGCCACCGCGAAGGTCTCCCCCGACGCGTACAGCTCGGACACGCTCGCTCGGACATCACGCACGCGGCACCTCTTCCACGAATCCCCTGGCGGGCCGCGACGGTCCGCTCATGGGCCCTGATACCAACCTATGTGCCCAACGCAACACAGAAGAGCCCCCGTTCCTCCAGGAAACGGGGGCTCGATTCGGTTTCGTCTACGAACGCGGGTCCTCCGCAGGGTCGGGCTCCCGGCCCTCGCCCCGGTCCAGCATCGAACGGAACTCCGCGAGGGCGCGCTGGGCGAACTCTCCGTCGGTGCTCTGGATGCCCATCACCGGCAGCGACGTGCCGTCCGACAGGTCCAGGCAGGGCCACGGCTCACCCACCGGCATCCGGATGTCCAGGACCTCCGGCCAGGCCAGGTGGTGCGTGCGGATGCCGTTGACGACCACCACGTTCCGCTCCGTGGCGATCAGCCGGGGACGGCCCAGCATGTGCAGCCCCGCGGCCACAGCGAGCCCGAGCCCCACGACCAGGAAGCGGTCCATCGTCCGCCACTCGGCGGGCAGGATCACGGCCAGCACGACCATGGTCGCCACGATCAGCAGGCCCAGGCCGTAGGCGACCAGCCGCACCGCGCGGGGCCGCCAGGTCCTCGGCAGGGCCGCCTTGCTCGACGCCTCGTCCACAGGTAGTTCCCTCGTCCGCACCAACTGCTCCATCTCCACGCGCTCAGGCGTGACTCACCCGGTCACCGTCCGGCCAGGCGCGGTCGCGCGCACCAGCAGGGTGGGATCAGCGACGCAGTCCGCGCAGCGCGACCGCCGTGTCCAGGGCGGCCTGCGCGGCCTCGGCGCCCTTGTCCTCGACGCTTCCCGGAAGTCCGGCGCGGTCACGCGCCTGTTCCAGGGTGTCACACGTGAGCACACCGTTGCCCACGGGGGTGGACTCGCGCAGGGCCACCTCGGTCAGACCGTGGGTGACCGACTGGCACACGTAGTCGAAGTGCGGGGTGCCGCCGCGGATGACCGCGCCCAGGGCGATCACCGCGTCGTGCCTGCGGGCCAGCTCCTGGGCCACCACCGGGATCTCCACCGCCCCGGCGACCCTCACCACGACGGGCTCGGCGGCCCCCGAGGCCTTCACCACGGCGAGCGCGTTGGCGAGCATGGGCTCGACGATCGCCTCGTTCCAGCGGGTGACGACGAGGCCCACCGAGAGCCCCGACGCGTCGACCTGGTGTTCGTCCGGACGTCCTGTGCCGCTCATGACCGGCCTTTCTGGATGGGTGTGATGGTGGTACCGGGGGGTGGTGGTCCTACTGTGCGACACCGGCCAGGTCGTGGCCCATCCGGTCGCGCTTGGTCAGCAGGTAGGAGAGGTTGTCGTCGGTGACGAAGGTCGGCATGGCCACCCGCTCGTTCACCCGCACCCCGTGGTGCTCCAGGCCCTCGGCCTTGGCCGGGTTGTTGGACAGCAGCCGCACCGAGGCCACTCCCAGGTCGGTGAGGATGCGCGCGCCGGCGCCGAACTCGCGCGCGTCGGCGGGCAGGCCCAGACGCAGGTTCGCGTCGACGGTGTCCACGCCCTCGTCCTGGAGGCTGTAGGCGCGCAGCTTGTGCAGCAGGCCGATCCCCCGGCCCTCGTGGCCGCCCATGTACACGATGACCCCGCGCCCCTCCTCCGCGACGGCCGCCATGGCCGCGTCCAGCTGGGCGCCGCAGTCGCAGCGGTGGGAGCCGAAGGCGTCGCCGGTGAGGCACTCCGAGTGCAGGCGGGCCAGGACGTCGTCGCCGTCGGACAGGTCACCGAGGACCAGGGCGACGTGCTCGGCGCCGTCGGCCGTGCCCTTGAAGCCGACCGCGCGCCACTCGCCGTACTGGTTGGGCATACGGGTCTCCACCATGCGCGTGACCAGGGCGGGGTTGGCCTCCTCCTCGGTGAGGGACTCACCGAGGGCGGCGCGGTGGGCGGCCAGCTGCTCGACCGACACCAGCTTCAGGCCGTGCTCGTCCGCGAACTCGCGCAGCCGGGGCAGGCGGGCCATGGTGCCGTCGTCGTTGACCACCTCAGCGAGCACACCGGCGGGGCGCAGACCGGCCAGACGGGCGAAGTCCACGGAGGCCTCGGTGTGGCCGCGGCGGGCCAGGACGCCGCCCGGACGGGCGCGCAGCGGCAGGATGTGGCCGGGGCGCACGAAGTCCACGGGGCGGCTGTCGTCGGAGGCCAGCAGGCGGATGGTGCGGGCGCGGTCGGCGGCGGAGATGCCGGTGCTGACACCCTCCCGCGCGTCCACCGTCACCGTGTAGGCGGTGCGCAGGCTCTCCTCGTTGCGCGCGGTCATCAGCGGCAGGTCGAGGCGGTCCAGGTCCTCCCCCTCCATGGGGACGCACACCACGCCGGAGGTGTAGCGGATCATGAAGGCCAGCAGCTCGGGGGTGGCGAGCTCGGCGGCGAAGATGATGTCGCCCTCGTTCTCACGGTCCTCGTCGTCCACCACCACGATGGCCCTGCCCTGGGCGAACTCCGCGATGGCGTCCTCGATGCGGTCGAGGACGACGGCCTGTCCGGTGTCGGCGGCCGGGGTGGTGTCGGTGACGGTCATGCCCGCTCCTGAAGGTGCGTCGTGGGTGGGTCCGGTGGGTGGGTCCGGTGGGTGGTGGCGGGGTGCGCTAGGCGCGGGTGCCGTCCTGCGCGCGGGCACGGGAGACGGCGGTGATGCGCTCCACGTACTTGGCGATGACGTCCACCTCGACGTTCACGGTGGCGCCGACCGCCAGGGCGCCCAGCGTGGTGGCCTCCAGGGTGGCCGGGATGAGGCTGACCTCGAAGAACTCGTCCTCGGCGCCGGGGGCGCTCACGGCGGACACGGTGAGGCTGGTGCCGTCCACCGTGACGGAGCCCTTCTCGACCACGTACGGGGAGAGCTGCGGGGACAGGCCGAACCGCAGGACGTCCCAGTTGTCGCCGGGGTTCCGGGAGAGGAGGGTGGCGGTGCCGTCGACGTGGCCCTGCACGATGTGGCCGCCCAGGCGGCCGTCGGTGCGGGCGGCGCGTTCGAGGTTCACGGGGGCGCCGGGGGTGAGGGCGCCGAGAGAGGAGCGGTCCAGGGACTCCTTCATCACGTCGGCGGTGAAGGTGCCCTCGCCGAGCGCGACGACGGTCAGGCACACGCCGTTGACCGCGATGGAGTCGCCGAGACCGGCGTCGGAGCTGACCAGGGGGCCGCCCAGGGTGAGCAGGACCGCCTCACCACTGCTCCCGGCGGGTTCGATGGAGACGACCTTGCCGAGTTCCTCGACGATTCCGGTGAACACGCCCTACATCCCTTCGCCTGGCACGGCTCCGGGGAAAAGGGTGTGGAAAACGGGTCCACGGCAGGAGCGGAACACGGAGCCGTCACCAAGGATCGGCACGGCTCGGACCCGCCCCAACGCGCACTGCCTCCCATCCGGACTTTAACCGTCGGTACCGGAATTCCACCGGTTCAACCGGTCGATGGAATCGACCGGGTCGCGGACTGTCACCGCCGGTTCGGACTTTCACCGACCCCGGAGCACGCGTTTGACTGTTGTCTAACGACTCGATCCTAACCCCTCCCCCACGCGGCGCATAGCCGGTGTGACGGGGGTCATTCCCGACCGGGGGCCGCGGGCCGTTCGGGTCGGGTGGCCAGGCCCGCGCGCACGAACATCTCCGGCGCCCCGAAGGACGCCCAGAGGGCCACGGCGCCGTACACCGCGTACGACACAAAGGCCGACGGCAGCCCGGCCAGGTCCCGGAAGAGGATCCGCTCCACCACCAGGACGAGCAGGACCACGGAGATCCCGAGGGCGAACCGCGCCGCGCGTGCCGTGAGCGTGCCCGCGGCGCTGTACCAACCGCGCCGGTGCAGCAGGGTGAAGCCCAGGACCCCGCCGAGCAGCGCCCCGCAGGTCGTGTAGAGTCCGGCCAGCGTGTGTCCGGCGGGGTCGGAGGGTGTCGCGCCGATCCACTCGGCGGTGGGCACCACCCAGTCCCCCCGCACGCCGAACTGCCAGGCGGTCGCCACCGCGCACGGCACCAGCGACACGGCCAGCAGCCACGACACCCAGCGCACCGTGTCCAGGGAGAGCCACCAGGCCAGGACCCGGTCCTCGTAGCGCAGCACCAGCCACAGCAGGGCACCGCCCACCGCCAGACCGACCACGACGTCACTGAAATAGTGCACGCCCAGGAACACACGGGACAGGGCCACCAGCGCGATCACCGCGACCGCCGCCCACACCAGGCTCCGGCGACCGGACCTGGCCGCGAGATAGCCGTAGGTCACCATCGCCGCCTGGCTGTGCCCCGAGGGCATCCCGAAGCCGCCGTGCTGGGAGTATCCGGTGACCCTCGCGTCGAACCAGTAGGGACGGGAGCCGTAGAGCACCGACTTGAGCAGGTTGTTGACCACCGCCGAGGCGATGACCACCACGAAGAGTCGGGCGCCCAGGCTCGCGTGGACGCACCAGAAGACGGTCACCAGCAGGACGACGATCACGCCCTGGGAGCCGAGGAAGGTGACGATCTCCAAGGGCGGGGCGAGCCACCCGGCCAGCCCCTGCAACCAGCGGATCGCCGCGCTCTCCGCCTCCCAGAGGGCGTCCACGGCCAGGTGCTCGGTGGTCCAAGCGTTCACGCGTACTCCACGGGTCCGCGCCTGGCAACGCGCTCCCGCCGCGCCGCTCCCCCGAGGGGAAGACGGAGCCGCGACCAAGCGAAATCGACGACTACAGCGGGCAGCATAGGGCGGACCGCCCGCGGTGGCCAGGCCCCCGGGTCCGGCGCGCCGCGATCGTTACCGGAGGGTTCAGGCGAGCGGACTGGCCTTGCGGGCCTGGGCGCGCAGGGACTCGATGGCCCTGTCCGGGTCCTGGGCCCCGTAGACGGCGGATCCGGCCACGAAGACGTCCGCTCCGGCCTCGGCGGCGCGCTCGATGGTCTCGTCGCTCACGCCGCCGTCGACCTGGAGCCAGACCGAGGCGTCGCGGTTGTCCAGGAGTTCGCGGGCGCGGCGGATCTTGGGCAGCACCAGGTCCAGGAACCGCTGACCGCCGAATCCCGGTTCGACGGTCATGAGCAGGAGCATGTCCATCTCACCGATGAGGTCCTCGTAGGGGTCGACCGGCTCGGCGGGGTTGAGCGCCAGCCCGGCGCGGGCGCCGTGCCTGCGGATCTCGCGCAGGGTCCGCACGGGGGCGTCGGCTGCCTTGGCGTGGATGGTGACGCTTCCGGCGCCCGCCTCGGCGTACGCGGGGGCCCAGCGGTCGGGGTCCTCGATCATCAGATGGCAGTCCAGCGGGGTGGGCGTCGCCTTGAGGAGGGACTCCACGATGGGCAGGCCCAGGGTGAGGTTGGGGACGAAGTGTCCGTCCATGACGTCGACGTGCAGCCAGTCCGCGTTGGGGACGCGGGCGGCCTCGTCGGCGAGGTGCGCGAAGTCGGCGCTGAGGATGCTGGGAGAGATCTGGATTGCCACGTCAGCAGTGTATCCGGGCCGGTTCGGGGCAGGTGTGCCTCGGGGGTACCACCGAGTCAGGGGGAGACATGCTGGACGAGAACGGGCTGCGGGACTTCCTGCAGGCCTACAGCCGGGAGCTGGTCGCCGGTGACCTGGACGGGATCGCGGCGCGCTACAGCTATCCGGCCTACGTCGCGGGGGACGTCGAGAGCATCGCGGTGGCCTCGCCCGAGGACGTCAGGGCGGCCTTCACGGGAGCGGCCGAGAGCTACCGGAAGCAGGGGATGGTCGACGCCTCCCCCGAGATCCGCAGGGTGGAGGAGCTCACCGGGAGGCTGGTGTGGACGGACGTGCGCTGGTCCTATCGGGACGCGCGCGGCGAGGAGGTCCGGGCCGAGTCGTACCGGTACCTGCTGCGGGAGGCGGGGAACTCCTGCATGATCTGCGTGGTCGTCGCGACCGGCGGGGCGTGACCGCCACCTTTACGGCGTAGATTCCTGAATGTCCGAAACGCGCCCCCTGGGAACACCGTCCCAAGGGGCGCGTGCGGTCGGTCCGCTACTCCGGCTTGCGGCGGAGGAGGGCGAGGAACATGGCGTCCGTACCGTGGACGTGCGGCCAGAACTGGACGTACTTCCCCTCGGGCCCGGCGGCGAGGTCGGGGACCTCGTCGAGGTAGTCCGGGGCGCGAAGGAGTTCGAGGTCCTCGCGTTCGGCCAACACCTTCCGGACGATCCCGTCGGTCTCGTCCAGGTGCGGCGAGCAGGTCACGTAGGCGACCACGCCGCCGGGGCGCGCGGACTCGACCGCCCGGGTGAGCAGGTCGTGCTGGAGCGGGGCGAGCTGGGTGACGTTCTCCGGTCCCCGGCGCCAGCGGGACTCCGGACGGCGGCGCAGGGCGCCCAGGCCGGTGCACGGCACGTCGGCGAGCACGCGGTCGAAGGAGCCCGGCTTCCAGGCGGGCCGGGTGCCGTCGGCGACGACGGCGCGGCCCGCGTCGCGGGGGGCGCGGCGCACGGCGTCGGCGACCAGGCCCGCACGGGCGGGCTGGAGCTCCGAGGCGACCAGGCGGGCCTCGCCCTGGCCCGCGATGCTGGCCAGCAGACCGGCCTTGCCGCCGGGACCCGCGCACATGTCCAGCCACAGGCCGTCGCTGCCCTTGGCGTCCACCCGGGTCAGCGCGAGGGCCACCAGCTGGCTGGCCTCGTCCTGGACGGCGGCCCGGTTCTGGCGGACCTCGCGGATCAGCCCCGGATCCCCCTCGGGCAGGTAGGCGGCGAAGGGCGAGTAGCGGCCCGGCAGCGCCCCGGACTCCTCCAGGTCCGCGACCTTGGCCCGGCCCGGCTTGGCCACGAGGGTGACCCTCGGGCGGTCGTTGTGCGCGACCAGCAGCCTCTCGGTCTGCTCCAGGCCGTCCTTGGCCCGCTCCCCCAGGGCGCGCGCCAGCTCCTTGACCACCCAGCGCGGGTGGCTCCGCACGACGGACAGGTAGCCGCTGGGGTCGCGCTCGCGGTCGGGGGCGACGATCGCGATCCACGCGTCCAGGTCGCGGGCGCTCACCTTGCGCAGGATCGCGTTCACGAACTTGCCCCGGTGCTGGCCCACCACGCGGCGGGCCAGGTCCACGGTCTCGCTGACGGCGGCGTGCGGCGGGATGTTCGTGGACAGCAGCTGGTGGGTGCCGAGCCGCAGCAGGGGCAGCACCTCGGCGTCCACCGAGGCCAGCGAACGGTCGACGCAGGTCTCCAGGATCGCGTCGTAGGTGCCCTGGTGGCGCAGGGTCCCGTAGGTGAGCTCGGTGGCCAGCGCCGCGTCCCGGCCGTGGATGCCGCGCTCACCGAGCTGGGCGGGCAGGAGCAGGTTCGCGTAGGCGTCCCGCTGCTCCACCGCGCGCAGCACGTCGTAGGCGACCCGGCGGGCCGGGTCCCGGGGCTGGGGCGGAGCGGTCCGGTGGCCACCGCCCTGCCTGGGTTTTCCACCCTTACGGGGACGCTGGTTCCGGGACCGGGACTGCTCGCTCAACGTGTGCTCTGCCTCAACAAGCCGGGGACGGGTGCCGACGCACGCTCACGCACGCCAGATCCGAGAGTACGGCAGCTCAGCGGCCGAGTCGGTCGTCGTCGGTGGGACGCACGCCACGGGCCCAGTCCACGGCGGCCATCTCCTTCTTGCCCTGCGGCTGCACCAGGCCGAGCTCCACGGGGTGGGTGCTGGTGCCGACGATGACGCGCTTCTTGTCCGCGTGCAGCTGGCCGGGGTCGAGGTCGGGCCGGTCGGCGTCGGTGACGGGCCGCACCGCGCCGAGCTTGAGGCGCGTGCCCCGGAAGGTGGTCCAGGCGCCGGGAGCGGGCGTGCAGGCGCGGGCGACCCGGTCCACGCGCTGGGCGGGCGCGGTGAAGTCGAGTTCGGCGTCCAGGGTGGTGAGCTTGCCCGCGTAGGACACGTCGGCGTCCGGCTGCGGGACCGGGCTGAGCTCCCCGGAGGCGATGCCGTCGACGGTGCGGAGCAGGAGTCCCGCGCCGGACTCCGCGAGGCGCCCGAGCAGTTCTCCGCTGGTGTCGGTGGGGCGGACCGTCTCCGCGAGGGTGCCGTAGACCGGTCCGGCGTCGAGCTCCTTGACGATCCGGAAGGTGGAGGCTCCGGTGACGTCGTCGCCGTGCAGGACGGCGTGCTGGACCGGGGCGGCGCCGCGCCACGCGGGCAGCAGCGAGAAGTGCAGGTTCACCCAGCCGTGCTTGGGGACGTCCAGCGCGGACTGCGGCAGCAGGGCCCCGTAGGCCACCACCGGGCAGCAGTCGGGGGCGATCTCCGACAGGCGGGCCAGGAACTCGGGGTCCCCGGCCTTGGCGGGCTTGAGGACCTCGATGCCCTCACTCTCGGCGAGTTCCGCGACGGGGCTGGCGGAGACCCTCCGCCCACGGCCGGAGCGCGCGTCGGGTCGGGTGACCACCGCCACGACCTCGTGCTCGGAGTCGATGAGCGCCCGGAGCGAGGGCACCGCCACCTCCGGCGTTCCGGCAAAGACAAGCTTCATGTTCGGGTCCCCTCCGCTGCGCCTACGGATCACTGTTCTACCAGTACCAGCGGGGTCTCCCGAGCGGGAAAGGCGGTGTTGTCGGCGGGTTCTGGTAAACCAAGGGTGATGACTGAGCAGCCCGACCAGCCCGACCAGCCCGACGACGGCCTCTTCGACGTGTCGGAACTGCTGGACCCCAAGGCGCTGGCCAAGGCCAGGGCCAGGGAGGCGTCCCGCCCCGAACCGCGAAGGCCCGCCGCGAGCCTTCCGGTGGCGCGCGTCATCGTGGACACCCCGCTCCCCCACCTGGACCGGTACTTCGACTACCAGGTCTCCAGCGACCAGGACGCCGACGCGGTGCCCGGCTGCCGGGTGAAGGTCATGTTCAACGGGCGCCTGTTGGCGGGGCTGCTCGCGGAGCGGGTGGAGCGGTCGGACTTCGCCGGGCGGCTCGCCTATCTGGACTCGGTCGTCTCCTCGGAACCGGTCCTGTCCCCGGAGATCCTGGAGCTGGCCCGGGCCGTGGCGGACCGGTACGCGGGCACCCTCAACGAGGTGGCCAAGCTGGCCATACCGCCGCGCAGGGTCAAGGTGGAGCGGGAGGCCCCGCCGGAGGAGGAGACCGGCCCGGAGCGGGACGACACGGCGGCGGACCCGGGGCCCTGGCGGGACTATCCGGAGGGTCCGGCGTTCGTCGAGGCCCTGCGTGAGGGGCGTCCGGCCCGCGCTGTCTGGAACGCCCTGCCCGGCCCGGAGTGGGCCGACGCCATCGCGGTGGCCGCCGGGGCCGCACTGGACGCCGGTCGCGGCACGGTGATCGTGGTCCCCAACAGCCGTGACGTGCAGGCCGTGGACGCCGCTCTGACGCGCCTCCTGGGCGAGGGACGCCACGCCGCGCTCCCCGCCGACCTGGGCCCGACCCCGCGCTATCGGCGCTGGTTGTCGGTGCTGCACGGGCGGACCAGGGTGGTGGTGGGCTCGCGCCTGGCCCTGCTGGCGCCCGTGCGCGATCTGGGCCTGGTGGTGCTGTGGGACGACGGGGACGACGTGCACGTGGACCCGCACGCGCCCTATCCGCACGCCCGCACGGTCCTCGCGATGCGCGCGCACATGTCGGGTGCCGGAGCGCTCTTCGGCGGACACACCCGCACCACCGACGCCCAGCTGCTGGTGGAGTCCGGGTGGGCGCTCCCGCTGGTCTCCGACCGGACGACCCTGCGCGGCCGGGCGCCGGTGGTCAAACCCGCCGGTGACGACCGCGAACTGGCCCGGGACGAGGCGGCGCGCTCCGCCCGGCTGCCGAGCCTGGCGCTCAAGGCGGCCCGGGAGGGGGCGCGGGAGGGCCCGGTGCTGTTCCAGGTGCCGCGTCGGGGCTATCTCAACGCCCTGGCCTGCGCCGGATGCCGCGAACCGGCCCGCTGCGGGGCCTGTCACGGGCCGCTGGCCATCCGCGAGGCGCACGCCGTGCCCTCCTGCGGGTGGTGCGGCCGGGTGGCCGGGCAGTGGGCCTGCTCCGAGTGCGGGGTGACCCGTATGCGGGCGGTGGTGGTGGGAGCCCGCCGGACCGCCGAGGAGCTCGGCCGGGCCTTCCCGTCCCTGACCGTGCGCACCTCGGGACGGGACGAGGTCCTGGCCGAGGTGCCGAACCGGCCGTCGCTGGTGGTCTCCACCCCCGGCGCGGAGCCGGTGGTCCCGGAGGGCGGGTACGCGGCCGCGGTGCTCCTGGACGGCTGGGCACTGCTCAACCGGGCGGACCTGCGCGCCTCGGAGGAGGCGCTGCGCCGCTGGCTGAACGCGGCCGCGCTCGTGCGGCCGGGCGGCACCGTGGTGGTCTCGGCCGACGCGTCACTTCCGGTGGTGCAGTCGCTGGTGCGCTGGGACCCGGGCGGGTTCGCCGAACGGGAGCTGGCCGAGCGGCGCGGGCTGGGCTTCCCTCCGGCGGTGTCGATGGCCTCGATCACCGGGGCCCCCGAGCACGTGCGTGAGCTGCTGGACCAGATCCGGCTGCCCGAGTCCGCCGAACTGCTGGGACCGGTGCCGGTCGGTTCCGAGACCGGCGAGAACGGTGACCACGTGACCGAGCGGGCGCTGTTGCGTGTGCCGCGCGGGGCGATCGGTGACCTCTCCCGCGCGTTGAAGGCTGCCGCCTCGGCGCGCAGCGCGCGCCGGGACGAACACCTCGTGCAGGTCCGGGTGGACCCGCCGCACGTGCTCTAGGCGACCGGTTCCGACCACGGACCGGCGCTCTCCCCGAAGCGGGCCCGGTACAGGTCGCGCAGGAGGGCGACCTCGGCGCCGTGGTGGATGAACTCGCGGTTCAGGTGCAGGATGAGCACGACCAGCGGGAAGTCCGACCACTGAGCCGCCTCGGCGCCGCCCACCGGTTCGGCCAGGTCGTCGTCGTCGAGCTCCTGGACGTGGTCGGACCAGGTCACGTAGGCCCTGCGCAGCCGCTGTCTGGCCTCGGCCGCGGTGGAGGGCCAGTCGATGTTGTCGCGGCTGGCGGTCCGGTCCCCGAAGTGCCAGTTGATCCTGGCCTCCAGCACGTCCACCACAATGTGTCCCAGCCGCCAGGCGATGGTGGTGACCGGCGGCGGCACGGGTTCCGGATAGGCACCGTCCGGGGCGTGGCGGCCGTCGGGCAGCTGGCGCACCGTCCAGCAGTCGGGGACGGGCTCCCAGTAGAACTCGGCGTCCGTCAGCCCCTCCAGCCTGGGCCACAGGGAGAAGTCCCAGTAGAACCTCATCTGGGCCAGGATCTCACCGTTCCAGTTCAGCGCCATCGCGTCGCTCCCCTTCCTCGCCTGGGCACGCGGCCCAGTCCGCCCAGGGTTCCACACCCCGGGGCGGACACGTCCTCGTCCGGGTAGGGCCACCAGGTCAGGTCGGCGACCCCCGGTTCGACGGGGAGGAAGGGGGCGAAGGCCCGCTCCGCCGTGGGGCGGGGAGCCGTGGACGTGAGGGCGACGTATCCGCCGCCGCGCATCATGCCGTGCAGGGTGTCGAGCCCGGCGGGCGGGTCCTGCTCCGTGCCGGGACGGGTCATCAGTACGGCGACGGGCTCGTCGAAGTCGACGAGCCCGCTGGTGTGGAGGCGTCGGAGCACGGCGTCCGTCCCGGAGTCGCCGGAGCCGTCCCCGGCCAGGACGGTCGCGTTGCGCGCGGGGGCGGCCAGCACCCCCGCCGTCCCGGTCGGCGCCAGGTGCACCAGGGTGGCGTCGGCGCTGGCCCGGCGGACGCGCTCGGCGGTGCCGGGCACCGGACAGCCCCAGTCCACGAACTGGCGGATCCCGGCGTCCGCGCAGAGGTAGTCGACGACGCGGCCCAGGAAGGCCTGGTGCACGCGGACCCGTTCGGCCTCGGCCGGGTCCGGCGGGCGGGTGCGCGAGCCGAGGCTGACCACCGGTGAGGGCTGCTCGGGGACGCGCGGGGGTTCGGACGCTCGGAACACGGCCGTGAGGGGACCTGTCTTGGGTCCTCGTACGTCCGTCACGATCACGCTCCCCCAGCCGGTTCGCTCGCGGGAGGCGGGACGCCGCGTCGGTACGGACCGGTCGGGTCCGGCGACGGCGCGCCCCACCGTCAGGGCCCGATAGTACCGCCTGGGAACGTGATCCCCGGCACACCCCCGCGTGAAATGTGACCCAGTGCGTCGAATGTGGGGTCATGCGTAGTGAAGTTCCATGAGTCCGAGGTCCCGAATACTCCGATTCCGGACACTCCGGGCGGGAAAGGAGCCTCAGAGGACGTTGCGGGGGTCCGGGACCGGGGCGAGGCGGCCGTCGCAGTCGGCGTACTCCCAGCGCGGGCCACGGGCCACGAGGTCCGCCACCGCGCCGACCAGACGGTCGACGTGCTCCTCGGTGGTCCCCACGCCCAGGCTCGCCCGCACGGCCTGCTCGTGCCCCTCGGGCAGCAGGTGGGTGGTGAGCGGGTGGGCGCAGAACAGGCCGTCGCGCACGCCGATCCCGTACTCGGCGGAGAGGGCGGCGGCCAGGAGGTCGGCGGGCAGGCCGTCGACCACGAAGGACACGATCCCCACCCGGGCGTGTTCGGCGTCCCACAGGGACAGTTCGCGCACGCCGTCGATCTCGCCCAGCCCGGAGCGCAGGCGCTCCAGCAGGGCGGCCTCGCGGATGTGCTGGAGCGAGAGCGTCTCGGTGGTGAAGGTGTCGCAGGCCGCCGCCAGCGCCACGGCGCCCAGCACGTTCGGGCTGCCCGCCTCGTGCCGCGCGGGCAGGTCGTTCCACTGGACGTCGTGCTCGGTCACCCGGCGCGTCGCTCCCCCGCCGGCGAGGTAGGGGGCGGCGTCGCCGAGCCAGTCGGCGCGGCCCGCCAGCACCCCGGACCCGAAGGGGGCGTAGAGCTTGTGCCCGGACAGCGCCACGTAGTCGGCCCCGGTCCCGGAGAGACTGAACGGCAGGTGCGGCACGTACTGGGCGGCGTCCACCACCACGCGGGCGCCCTCGGCGTGGGCGGCCTCGACCAGCTCCTCGACCGGCCAGATCTCGCCGGTGACGTTGGAGGCGGCGGTGACGCACAGCAGCCGGGGCCCCTCGGGCGCCTCCGCGAGCGCGGTCCGGGCGGCGGTGACGGCGGCCTCGGGCGACGCGGGCAGGGGCAGCCGGACGACCTTCCCGGCGCGTGAGGCCGGGTGCTCCCACGGGAGGAGGCTCGCGTGGTGCTCGGACTCGAAGACCACCACGGTGCAGCCCTCGGGAACGGCGCGGGCCAGCAGGTTGACGGCGTCGGTCGTGCCGCGCACGAACACGACGGCGTCGGCGGAGCCGTACGCGTCGGCCTCGGTGCGCACGCCCAGGAACCGGGAGACGCTGCGGCGGGCGCGCTCGTAGGCGTCGGTGCTGACCTGCGAGTGGTGCCCGGCGCCCCGGTGGACGCTGGCGTAGTAGGGCAGGGCGGCGGCGAGCGCGTCCGCGACGCTGGTCAGGCAGGGGGCGCTGGCGGCGTAGTCGAAGTTGGCGTAGTCGACGCGCTCACCGGTGACCAGGGGGACCCCGCCCTCGGCGGTGACGATCGCGCACTCGGTACGGGCCTCGGCCTCGCGGGCCGCGTCCCGGGCGGCGGAACGGCTGGAGCGCGTGGAGTCGAACGGGATGACAGTGGTCATGGGGCACCTCTTCTGCGGGTCGTGGGACCCACGGGGTACGCCGATGACGGCTGCGCCTCAGGGGTCCGCGCTTGTCTGACACGGTCGTGTCGGGACCTGGTCCTCACCCGGGGCACCCCACCGCGGAAGGAGGGTTGCCGACCAGCTAGCCGGGGCTTGTCGCTGGTACTCGTGACCTGAGCGGAAATGTAACACAGGGCTCCCGTGGCGCGCATCCGTGTGCTCGTGTGCCCTGGACCACCCCCGCCCTTGACACCGACCGTCCCGGCTGGGCCATACTGATCGAGAACTGCCCTCCCGTCGCGGGTGTCCGGTTTCCCCCGGCCGCCCTTCAGACGCGAGACTCCAGTGAGTTGGAGTTTTCGCGTGCCCGCAGACAAGAGGTGCTTTTCCGTTGTACGGCGACGACCGTGTTCAGCAGCTTCTCCGCGACCCCAGGGTCGTGCTCATCTCCGGCTACGCCCGTCTTCCCGACTCGGTGGCGAGCCATTCCCAGTACCAGCGGCTCGGTGTCGTGCTCGCGGTGGACTCCGCGGACGGCCGGATCGTGGCCGCGGACACCACCCTCCTGACCGACCTGGCCAAGGACTTCTTCCGTGCCCTGGTCGAGGGCGCCTCGGTGACCGAGGACATCGCGGAGATCGTCCAGCGGGTCCAGACGCGCTACGCGGGCCAGTCCGGCGCCGCGCTCACCACCGCGCTGCGCCGCTGCCTGGAGACCTACTACCAGCTGCGGGACGGCGACCAGCTGCCCTGCGGCCCCGTGGACCCCGAGAGCCCGTCCGACGGCGAGGAGTGACCCCCCATGCGTGAGACCAGTTCCCCACCCGACCCCGCTCCCGGTCCGGGAGCCCCGCTCCCGCTGGCCGGGGTGCGGATCGCCGACCTGTCCCGGGTGCTCGCGGGCCCCTACGCCACCATGCTGCTCGCTGACATGGGCGCCGAGGTGGTGAAGGTGGAGCAGCCCGGCCGGGGTGACGACACCCGGTCCTGGGGCCCGCCCTACGCCGAACCCACCGAGGAACACCGGGCGGACCACTCCCCCGGCGAGGCCGCCTACTTCCTGTCCGTCAACCGGAACAAGCGCAGCCTGGCCGTCGACCTGAAGGACCCCGAGGGGCTGGCCGCCGTCCAGGAGCTGTGCGCGACCTCGGACGTGGTGATCCAGAACTTCCGGCCCGGGGTGATCGACCGGCTCGGACTGGGCTACGAGCAGGTGAGCGCGCGCAATCCGGCCGTCGTGTACTGCTCCGTGAGCGGCTTCGGCCCCGAACACGAACCCGCCACCCGCCCGGGGTTCGACATCGTCGTCCAGGCCGAGAGCGGGCTGATGGCCACCACCGGTCCCGCCGACGGTCCGGCGAGCAAGGTGGGTGTGGCGCTCACCGACGTCCTGACCGGCCTGAACGCTGCCGTGGGCATCCTCGGCGCGCTCATGCGGGCCCGGGTGACCGGGCGCGGTGAGAACATCAGCGTCTCCCTGGTCAACTCCACCCTGTCCAGCCTGGTCAACCTCGCGCAGCAGGCGCTGGTCACCGGGGCCGAACCGGCGCGCGTGGGCAACGCCCACACGACCATCGTGCCGTACCAGGTGTTCCCCACCAAGGACGCCGAGGTGGTGATCGCCGCCGGGAACGACGCCCTCTACCAACGTCTGTGCGCCGCGATCGACCGCCCCGACCTGGGCGCGGACCCCCGGTACGCCACCAACCCGGAGCGGGTGGCGCACCGGGGGGAACTGGTCGGGGAGCTGTCCGCGACGCTGCGGGAGCGGCCCGCCGAGGACTGGATGCGGGTCCTGGTCGAGGCCGGGGTCCCGGCCGGCCGGGTCCGCGGGGTGCTGGACGCCCTGCGCACCGCGGACGCCAACGGCGACGACGTCCTGCGCACCGTGGAGCACCCCACCGCCGGGCCGTTGGAGCAGGTCCGCGCGGGGTTCCGCATGGAGCACACCCCCGTGCCGATGACCGCGCCGCCGCTGCTCGGACAGCACTCGGCGCAGGTCCTGACCGAGCTCGGCCTCACCCCGGAGCGGATCGCGGCGCTCCTGACCAGTGGCGCCGTCCAACAGACCGACGTCGGCTGAGCCGGGCCCCGCCCCGGCACCGACCCCGCACACGCAAGCACCACGAAGGGACACCCACCATGAGCGACTCCCAGCGCAGGGCCGCCGCCCCCGACCCCCTCGACTTCCTGGCGGTGGACGCCGAGCTCTCCGACACCGAGCGCGACATCCGCGACGCCGTCCGCGAGTTCTCCACCCGTGAGCTCCTGCCCAACGTGGCCGACTGGTTCGAGGCCGGAACCCTCCCGGACCCGCGCGGTCTGGCCAAGGCCTTCGGTGACCTCGGCGTGCTCGGCATGCACCTGGACGGGTACGGCTGCGGCGGCTCCAGCGCGGTCGCCTACGGCCTGGCCTGCAGGGAGCTGGAGGCCGTGGACTCGGGGCTGCGGAGCTTCGTGTCCGTGCAGGGCTCGCTGGCCATGGCCGCCATCCACAAGTTCGGCTCGGAGGAGCACAAGAACGAGTGGCTGCCGAGGATGGCCGCCGGTGACGCGATCGGCTGCTTCGGGCTGACCGAGCCCGACTCCGGCTCCGACCCCGGCTCCATGCGCACGCGCGCCCGCCGCGACGGGTCGGACTGGGTCCTCAACGGCACCAAGATGTGGATCACCAACGGCTCGGTCGCGGACGTCGCCGTGGTGTGGGCCGCCACCGAGGACGGCATCCGCGGCTTCGTGGTGCCCACGGACACCCCCGGGTTCTCCGCCAACGTGATCCACAGGAAGCTGTCGCTGCGCGCCTCGATCACCTCCGAGCTGGTCCTGGAGGACGTGCGGCTGCCCGCCGACGCCGTCATGCCCGGGTCGAAGGGTCTCGGCTCCCCGCTCTCCTGCCTGAACGAGGCCCGCTACGGGATCGTGTGGGGCGTGGCCGGCGCCGCCCGCGCCTGCTACGAGGCGTCCCTGGACTACGCGAGGACGCGGGAGCAGTTCGGCAGGCCGATCGGCGGGTTCCAGCTCACCCAGCGCAAGCTGGCCGACATGGTCGTGGACGTCAACCACGCCGCGATGACGGCGCTGCGGATCGGTCGCCTCAAGGACGAGGGGAACTGCCACCACAACCACGTGAGCTTCGGCAAGTTCGCGAACGTGGCGGCGGCCCAGAGGGTGGCCCGGACGGCGCGCGGCATCCACGGCGCCAACGGGATCACCCTGGAGTACCCGGTGATGCGGCACATGGTGAACCTGGAGACCGTGGCCACGTACGAGGGCACGGAGGAGATCCACGCGCTGAGCATCGGCCAGTCCGTGACCGGCGTCTCGGCGTTCCGCTAGACCGGGGGCGCGCCCACGGGTGCCATCGGTCGCCGGAAACCATCACAATGGGAGCATCCGATCGAGGGAGTTGCCGAAGATGGTGAACGAACCGACGAAGCGGTTCGAGATGACGAAACTGCGGCGGACCGCCAACGCCTTCGTCAGCGGCTTCGTCAAGTACGGGGCCTGCCCGCCGGAGCTGCACCTGCTCACCACGCGTGGGCGCACCTCCGGTTTCCTGCGCACCATCCCGCTCAGTGTCCTGGACAGTGAGAGCGGCCGGTACCTGGTCTCCCCGTACGGGGAGGTCGACTGGGTGCGCAACATCCGCAAGGACGGTTTCGCGACCCTGCGCCAGGGCGGCTGGATCGAGCTGGTGAGCGTGCGGGAGCTGGGCCCGGCCGAGGCGGCTCCGGTACTCAAGGAGTACCTGGACAACCCCCGGTCCGCGGTCGTCGGCCCGTACTTCGACGCTCCTCCGGAGGCCCCGGAGCAGGCGTTCGAGGCCGAGGCCGACCGGCACCCGGTCTTCCAGATCGTGCGGTCCACGACGATCCGTCTGTAGTACCGCGCACGGAGCCCCGGTCACCCGAAGCGGGTGGCCGGGGCTCCGCCGTGGGGGCTCAGCGCGCGGGGCGCAGCAGGGCCGTGCCCCGGTCGAGCGTTGTGTAGCCCACGGTCGCGTAGGTCATGGCCGGGGTCGGGTAGGCCTCGTTCGGTGTGGTGTTGATGTACACCCGGTCGCCGCCCCGACGCGCGGTCAGGGCGCACGCCGTGAGGGCGAGCGCGACGGCCAGGCCCCGGCGCCGGTGCGCGGGGACCACGCCGAGGGGTTCGATCTCCGAGCAGCGGTTCTCCGGGTCCCACCAGACGACGCAGCAGGCGGCCAGCGAGCCGTCGGGGGCCTCCACCACCAGGTCGAGTTCGCGGTCGTACAGCAGCGCGGCGCGGGTGCTGTCGTACCGTTCCCGGCTGAACCGGCTGGTCAGGTCCGGGTTCACCGTGCCCACACGCTCGGGCCAGGGGAGGTCGGAGGGCTTCCAGGCGGTGCGGTGACACGCCACGCGGGCCTCCTCCTCGTCCTCACGGACGGGGCGGATCCGGTACCCGTCGGGGAGGCGGATCTCCTCCTCGGTGGCGGCGCGGCCCATCCACTCACCGAAGGTGTTGTCCTTCCCGAGGGCGAAACCGGCCTTCTCCGCGAGGTCGCGGAGCACGGTGTCCCCCTCGAAGGCCAGGAGCTCCACGGCGGCGTCACCGGTTCGGGTCAGAGCCCAGTCCAGGAGCGCGGCCCCGGCCTCCGGATCGCGGGAGGCACCCACGGCCGAGACGGTGGCCAGCGCACGCAGGGCGTCGGGCCCTTCGATCACGGCCCAGCCCGCGATCTCACCGTCCCGTTCGGCCACGGCCGCGTTCCCACCGGTGAACTCCTCGGTGGCCAGCTGCCAGCCGAGCCCGCCCGGGTGCGGGGCCGTCGGCCACAGGCGCTGGGCCAGCGCCTCCAGGGAACGCCCGTCTTCGGGGCGGAGCGGACGGATGTGGAGCATGGGGGGCTGCCTTCCCTCGGAGTGGTCCCAGGCACGTTAGCTCCCGGGACCTCCCCGCTCCACCGGTTTTCCGGGCCGCACCGCCCTCGCGGGGCGGCCGCGGGTCAGTTGCGGACGCGGAAGACGTCGTAGACGCCGTCGACCCCGCGGACCGCGCGCAGCACGCTGCCCAGGTGCGTGGGGTCGGCCATCTCGAAGGTGAAGCGGCTCTGCGCCACCCGGTCCCGGCTGGTCTGCACCGTCGCGGACAGGATGTTCACGTGCTGGTCGGAGAGCACCCGGGTGATGTCGGACAGCAGACGGGAGCGGTCCAGGGCCTCCACGTGCAGCGCCACCAGGAACATCGAGTCCTCGGTGGGGCGCCACTCGACGTCCACCATGCGCTCGCGGTCCAGGCTCGCGGCGTTGACGCAGTCCGCGCGGTGCACCGAGACCCCGTTGCCCCGGGTCACGAAGCCCACGATCTCGTCACCGGGCACGGGCGTACAACACTTGGACAGGCGCGCCCACACGTCGGCGTCGCCTCCGGCCACGACCACGCCCGGGTTGCCCGCGCGCTGGCGGCTGGTCGCCACCTTGGTCGGCAGTGAGGACTCCGCGAGGTCCTCCGCGTGGCTGTCCAGCCCGCCCATGGACTCCACGAGCTTGCCCACCACGCTCTGCGCGCTGACCTGGCGTTCGCCCACGGCCGCGTACAGGGAGTCGACGTCCGGATAGCGCAGGTCGCGGGCGAGGGCGATGATGGCCTCCCCGTTGAACAGGCGCTTGACCGGCAGCTCCTGCTTGCGCATGTACTTGGCGATCTCGTCCTTGCCCTGCTCGATCGCGGCCTCGCGGCGTTCCTTGGTGAACCAGTGCCGGATCTTGTTGCGGGCGCGCGCGCTCTTGACGAAGTTGAGCCAGTCGCGGCTGGGCCCGGCGTCGGGGTCCTTGGAGGTGAGGATCTCCACGGTCTCGCCGTTGTGCAGCTCGTTCTCCAGCGGCACCAGGCGTCCGTTGATCCGGGCGCCCACGGTGCGGTGGCCGACCTCGGTGTGCACGGCGTACGCGAAGTCGACCGCCGTGGCGCCCTGCGGCAGGGAGATGACGTCGCCGCCCGGGGTGAAGACGAACACCTCCTGCACGGACAGGTCGAAGCGCAGCGACTCCAGGAACTCGCCCGGGTCCTTGGTCTCCTGCTGCCAGTCGATGAGCTGGCGCAGCCACTGCATGTCGGTGGTGCCCTTGGGCTTGGCCTCGGCACCGGAGGAGTTGCGGTCCTCCTTGTACTTCCAGTGCGCGGCGATGCCGTACTCGGCGCGGCGGTGCATCGCGCGGGTGCGGATCTGGAGCTCGACCGGGTTGCCGGAGGGGCCGATGACCGTCGTGTGCAACGACTGGTACATGTTGAACTTCGGCATCGCGATGTAGTCCTTGAACCGGCCGGGGACCGGGTTCCACCGCGCGTGGATCGTGCCCAGGGCCGCGTAGCAGTCCCGGACGCTGTCCACCAGGACCCGCACCGCGATGAGGTCGTAGATCTCGTCGAAGCCCACGTTGCGGGCGATCATCTTCTGGTAGATCGAGTAGTAGTGCTTGGGTCGGCCACGCACGGTCGCCTTGAGCTTGGACTCGCGCAGGTCGGCCGAGACCGCCTCGATGACCTCCTGGAGGTACACGTCGCGGCGGGGGGCCCGCTCGGAGACCAGGCGGGCGATCTCGTCGAAGCGCTTGGGGTAGAGGGTGGCGAAGGCCAGGTCCTCCAGCTCCCACTTGATGGTGTTCATGCCCAGGCGGTGGGCGAGCGGAGCGAAGATCTCCAGGGTCTCGCGGGCCTTCTTCTCCCGCTTGGCCCGGGCCGGGAGGTAGCGCAGGGTGCGCATGTTGTGCAGGCGGTCGCACAGCTTGATGACCAGCACGCGGATGTCGCGGGCCATCGCCACGACCATCTTGCGGACCGTCTCGGCCTGGGTGGCCTCGCCGTACTTGACCTTGTCCAGCTTGGTGACGCCGTCGACCAGCTCCGCGATCTCGTCACCGAAGTCGGCGCGCAGCTCGTCGAGGGAGTAGTCGGTGTCCTCGACGGTGTCGTGCAGGAGGGCGGCGGCCAGGGTGGCCTCCTGCATGCCGAGCTCCGCGAGGATGGTGGCCACGGCGAGGGGGTGCGTGATGTAGGGGTCGCCGCTCTTGCGTTTCTGGTGGCGATGATGGTGGGCCGCGACCTCGTAGGCGCGTTCGATCAGCCGCACGTCCACCTTGGGATGGGTGGCGCGCACGGTCTTGATCAGTGGTTCGAGCACCGGGTTCATCGTCACTCCCCGCTGGGCCCCGAGTCGGGCGAGCCTTCGGCGTACTCGCACGGTGGAGGGTGTGGTGGCCGCCTGACCCCCCGGGGCACCCGGCCCCGAGACGTCGGAGGGCGCCGCGTCACGCGCGGCGCCCTCCGGGCGGTCCTTCTGTGGTCTGTCGGTGCCCTGCGCACGCTCCGACCGCGTGGTGGTGGCTTCTTCCTGGGGGGTGGCGGCCGTCCGCGTCTCGGGGGTCTGCCCGCCCGACCCCTGATCGGACACAGCCCCGGTCGAGACCACTTCGCTTGGCATGCCTACCTCCCGCGGTTCCTCCCGGTGGAGCCGACGTCGCCGTCCGGCTCGCCTCCGGTGCACGTGCGTGTCATCAGGGCCAGTCGTTGACGCGGCCGCCGCGGTCCCCTCGCCCGCCAGTCTAGTGGGGACCACTCCCCACCTGCGCGGGGAGCGGTCAGGCGCCTCGTGTCCCCGGTACCGACTCGTAGGTACGCCTGGTGACGCAGATCACCAGGTGCGTCACACCGAGTGCTGGAGTACGTCAACAAGGACGAACTGTCGAGGTATTCCCCCGTGGGGGGGCGACAGTCAGGCGAGGTCGGCCTCAGACCGAAAGGAGGGTGCGCGGCTCCACGTCGGGCATCTTCTCCCGCCCCCGCAGTGCGGAGAGCTCCATCAGGACGGAGAATCCCACGACCGTACCACCCGCCTTGCGGACCAGGTCCACCGCGGCCCTGCCGGTCCCGCCGGTCGCGAGGACGTCGTCGACGATGAGCACACGGCCGCCCGGGGTGATCGCGTCGGCGTGGATCTCGACGGTCGCGGTGCCGTACTCCAGATCATAGGCCTGGTCGATGGTCTCCGAGGGCAGTTTCCCGGCTTTGCGCGCCGGAACGAAGCCCGCGTCCAGTGCCATGGCGACGGGGGCGCCGAAGATGAACCCGCGCGCCTCCAGTCCGACGACATGGTCGATCCCGCTGTCGAGGAACGGCGCGGCCAGGGCCCGCACCGCGACGGCGAACGCCTCCGGGTGGTTGAGCAGGGGCGTGATGTCCTTGAACAGGATGCCCGGGTGCGGGAAGTCCGGGACGTCGCGGACGTGGGCCCTAATCAGGTCGAGGTCGGCGGCGTCCGGGACGTCCGGGGTCGCGGTGTCGTGGGACATGGGTGGCGGGGCCTTCTGTGGTGGGTCCGGTCTGGCGGAACTGCGGGCGGAGGTGGCCGGGACACAGCGGTACCGGCCCCGGGAGGGGGCCGGTACCGAAGTCTGTGGCGAGCCGGGGCACGGCCCGGCCCGGTGTTATCCCTTGGGCTTGTCGTCGTCGCCGAAGTCGGGACGGTCCTCGACCGGGGTGTCGTCGGCGGCGGGCGTGATGACCTCGCCGACACCGGCCTTGAGCATCCGGATGCGGGTGCCCGGGGAGATCTCCAGCAGCACGTCCTGGTCGTGGATCTCCACCACGGTGGCGAAGATGCCCGCCTTGGTCATGACCTCGACGCCGGGGACCAGGGAGCTCTGCATCTGCGTCTCCTGCTGGCGGCGCTTCTGGTTCGGGCGCCAGAAGAGGAGCCAGAAGACCAGGAGGATCAGCACGAACGGGAGCATCATGCTGAAGATGCTGCCCTCCTGCTGGGCCGCGTCGGCGAGAGTGTAAATGCCCTGCACGGGGGCGTCCTTCCTGACGTTTCGTGTGGCCGACGTCTGCCGGTTCGGACACCGCGACGACCACCTTCTCGGGCCGACCGACCTCGGCGGCCGGAGTCGTACCCGATGCCTACAACGCTCGGGGGAGCCAACTCGTTCCGCCGGTGTCCGACGACGCCAGAACGGGGACGCTGCCCCGTCGTGGCTGGTTCGACACAGTTTACGTGGCGCCGGTCACCGGCGACCCACCGCCCGGGGTCGGAGCGCTAACGGTTCGGACCCGGTTCGCGCACGCGCCCCCACGCGCCGCGGCGGGGACCCGCGGGGAGGCCTCCCGCCCCGGTCAGGGGGCCGGGGTGCCCTGACCGGCCCTCCCGGCGCCGTTGGCGGCCGGGTCGGCAGCGGCGCCGAAGGCGGCGTCCGGCGGCGGGGTGATCCCCATGTGCGCCCAGGCCATCGGGGTCGCCACGCGGCCGCGCGGGGTCCGGGCGAGGAAGCCGGAGCGGACCAGGAAGGGCTCCGCGACCACCTCCACCGTCTCGGCCTCCTCGCCCACGGACACGGCGAGCGTGGACAGCCCCACCGGCCCGCCCCGGAAGCGGTTCATGAGCACGTCCAGGATGGCCCGGTCCAGGCGGTCCAGCCCCAGGGCGTCCACCTCGTACAGCTCCAGGGCGGCCCGGGCGTTGCCCAGGGTGAGGTGCCCGCCTCCGCGCACCTCCGCGTAGTCACGTACGCGGCGCAGCAGGCGGTTGGCGATCCGGGGGGTGCCGCGCGAGCGACCGGCGATCTCGCGGGCCGCGTCGCCCTCCAGCGGGGCGCCGAGGAGCCCGGCGGAGCGGTGCAGGATCTGTTCCAGCTCGTCGGGCTCGTAGAAGTCCATGTGCGCGGTGAAGCCGAAGCGGTCGCGCAGCGGTGCCGGGAGCATGCCCGCGCGGGTGGTCGCCCCGACCAGGGTGAACGGGGCGATGTCGAGCGGGATGGCGGTGGCGCCGGGCCCCTTACCGACCACGACGTCCACCCGGTAGTCCTCCATGGCGACGTAGAGCATCTCCTCCGCGGGGCGGGCCATGCGGTGGATCTCGTCGAGGAAGAGGACCTCTCCCTCCTGGAGGGTGGAGAGCACGGCGGCCAGGTCGCCGGAGCGTTCGATGGCCGGGCCCGAGGTGATGCGCAGGGGCGCCCCGAGTTCGGCGGCGATGATCATGGCCAGGGTGGTCTTGCCCAGGCCCGGGCCGCCGGACATGAGGATGTGGTCGGGGGCGCGCCCCCGGCGCTGGGCGCTGTGCAGGACCAGGGAGAGCTGTTCGCGCACCCGGTGCTGGCCGACGAACTCGTCCAGGTTCCTCGGGCGCAGCGCACCCTCGATCTGGTGTTCCTCGACGTCGGCCTCGGGTGAGACGGCGTCACGCTCGTACACGGGTGTTCTCCCTCCGGTTCCCGTTGGGGGCTAGGCGCGGCTGAGCCTGCGCAGGGCGCTGCGCAGCAGCACGGTGACGTCGTTGGTGTCCTCAGCCTCGGCGGCCACGGCGGCGGCCGCGGCCTCGGCGTCCTTGCTGGACCAGCCGAGGTTGACCAGGCCGGAGACGACCTGTCCGCGCCAGGCCCCGTGGGGTTCCATGCCCTGGGGTCCGTCGGCGGGCGGCAGGGTGCCGTCGGTCATGACCGGGGCGTCGAGCTTGCCGCGCAGTTCCAGGACGATGCGCTGGGCGCCCTTCTTGCCGATGCCGGGCACGCGGGTCAGGGCCGTGGTGTCCTCGGTGGCCACGGCCTGGCGGAGGCTGTCGGGGCTGTGCACGGCGAGCATGGCCAGGGCGATGCGGGGTCCGATGCCGGAGGCGGTCTGCACCTGTTCGAAGAGGTTCCGCTCGTCATCGTCGGCGAACCCGAAAAGGGTGAGCGAGTCCTCGCGGACGACGAGGCTGGTGGCGACGGTGCCCTCCTCCCCCACGTGGAGTCGGGAGAGTGCGGAGGGGGTGCACTGGACGGTCATGCCGACCCCGCCGACGTCGATCACGGCGCTGGCCGCGCCGCGTGCGGCCACCCGGCCGGTGAGGAACGCGATCATCTCGTGTGGGGCACCGGGAGGGGTGCCCGTCTCCTTCCTGGGGGTGCTGCTGCCTGTGGCGGTCGCCGCTCGGGGGCTAGCGTCCGCGTGTGCGGCGGGCCAGTTCCACCTTGCGGGCGAAGTCCTGTTGGGCCTGGGCGACCCGGGCCTGGGCCCCGCCGCGCCAGATGTGGCAGATGGCCAGGGCCACGGCGTCCGCGGCGTCGGCCGGTTTCGGCGGCCCGTCGAGTCCGAGGATACGCGCCACCATGCCGCCGACCTGTTTCTTGTCGGCGCGGCCGCTGCCGGTGATGGCGGCCTTGGCCTCGCTGGGGGTGTGGGTGGCCACGGGGAGGCCCCGTCGGGCGGCGCAGACCAGGGCGATGCCGCTGGCCTGGGCGGTGCCCATGACGGTGCTGAGGTTGTGCTGGGCGAAGACGCGTTCGACGGCGACGGCGTCCGGTTCGTAGGTGTCCAGCCACTCCTCGATGCCGCGCTCGACCTCCACCAGGCGCTGCGGGAGCGGGGTGTCGGGGCTGGTGCGGATGGCGTCGGCCGCCAGGAGGCGCAGGGGGCGGCCGATGGCGCCCTCCACGGCCCCGACCCCGCAGCGGGTCAGCCCCGGGTCGATCCCCAGCACGCGCACGTCCCCACCCGCTCCTTCGTTCGACCGTCTCGCGGACGCCGTTCTCGAACGTCCGTTCGCACCATGCTAGCGGCGGGCTCCGACGGGATCGTCCGCCACGGGCGGCGTGTCGGCCCGTGGACTCGGGGGGTGGACGGACGGACCGGTCGGTGCTAAGTTCAACTCACATCGAGAAAAACTCAGAATGAGAACAACTTGGGGGAAGCAGTGTCCGAGGGGATCGACGAGCCGACGGGCGCGGGGACGGACCGCTACGACGCGGCCGACGAGCGCAGGTACCTCGACGGCTACGACCCGCACGCCTTCGCGCCCGTCGCCGTCACCGTGGACGTGGTGGCGATGACCATCCGCGACGGCCTCCCCCACGTCCTGCTCGGCCGACGCACCCGACAGCCCCAGCTCGGACGGTGGGCCCTGCCCGGCGGGTTCGTCCGGGCCGAGGACGGTCCGCGGGGCCCGGCCGACCGCGACCTGCCCGACGCCGCCCTGCGCGTGCTCACGGAGAAGACCCCGCTGCCCGCCGAGCTCCACCTCGAACAGCTCGGCACCTACGGCGCGATCGACCGGGACCCGCGCATGCGGGTGGTCTCGGTGGCGTACATGGTGCTCGCCCCCGACCTGCCCGACCCGCACACCGGCCGCGACACGGCCGAGGCCGCCTGGGTGCCGTGGACCGCGCTCGGCCACGGAGACGGTTCCCAGGAGCGGCACGACCTCGCCTTCGACCACACGCGCGTCCTCGGTGACGCGGTCGAGCGCGCCCGTTCCAAGCTGGAGTACACCGCCCTGGCCGCCGCCTTCCTCCCCCCCACCTTCACCGTCTCCGCACTGCGCGGCGTGTACGAGGCGGTGTGGGGGCGCACCCTGCACGCCGCCAACTTCCACCGCAAGATCCAGGCCACCCCGGGGTTCGTGGAGGACACCGGGGAGCTGGCCGAGCGCGGGGGCGCGGGGGGCGGGCGCCGTGCCCGGCTGTACCGGGCGGGCGGCGCGGCCCTCCTCCACCCGCCGCTGCTGCGCGGCGCCCAGTGAGCCCGGACCGGTGAACACTCGCCGGGCCACACCCTCGGAAGGGAGAAGGATGGACCAGGAGCGACACCCCCATGACGGATTCGACTCCGCCCTGCGCGACCTCGCCCTCGCGGCCGACCCCGGCGCGCTGTTCGGCCCCCTGCCCGTCGACGGCGGGGCGGTCCCCCCGGCCGCCACGGCCGCGTACCGGCGCCTGGCCCGGCTGCTCCACCCGGACACCGCTCCCGCCACCCGTACGGCCGAGGCCGCGGCCGGGTTCTCCGGGCTCACCGAGGCCTGGCGGCGCTACCGGCTGGCCGCCGAAGGGGACCTGGGACTCGACGACCTCACCCTGGTGACCCGGAAGCGTGCCTACCACGTCAGCCGGGGCGGGGCTCTGGCCAGCGGCGACGTGGCCGACCTCCACCCGGTCCGGTGGCGGGAGGGCGACCGTGACGGCCCTTGGCGGGACGGGGTACTCAAACTCCCCCGGGCCACGCGCGACAACGACCTGATCCTGGCCGAGGCCACCGCGCTGCGCCGGATCAGGGAACGCGGCGCCGCGGCGTACCGCGCGTTCGTCCCGGAACTGGTGGAGTCGGTCCGCCACCGCGACGCGGCCACCGGGGTGGAGCGGCGCGGCAACGTCCTGGGCCTCCTGACCGGCTTCCACAGCCTGGCCGGGGTGCGGCGGGCGTACCCGGACGGGATCGACCCGCGCGACGCCGCGTGGATGTGGCGGCGCCTGCTGGTCGCGCTGGGCAACGCCCACCGGTCCGGGGTCGTGCACGGCGCGGTCGTCCCCGAACACGTCCTCGTCCACCCCGAGGCGCACGGTGTCGTCCTCGTGGACTGGTGCTACTCCGTCACCTTCGCCGAGGCGCGCACCGCGCCGCACGTGCCCGCGATGGTGCCGCACCGCGAGGAGGCGTATCCGCCCGAGGTCACCCGGCGCGGCCCGGCCGTGCCCGCCACCGACGTGTACATGGCCACCCGGTGCGTGGAGTTCGTGACCGGCGGCCGCCTGCCCGGACCGTTGCGGGCCCTGGCGCGCGGTTGCACGCTGACCTCCCCCGACCGGCGGCCCGGGGACGCGTTCGCCCTGCTCGACGAGGTCGACGAGGCGCTGGAGCGGTGCTTCGGCCCGCGCCGGTTCCGCCCCTTCTCCATGCCCGCCCAGATCCCGACCCACCCCCACACAGGAACAGAAGGAGACCACGATGGGAAGCAGTAACTGGTCCACCGACGCCCACCACGCCCGACGGGCCTACCAGGCCTCGGCCGGCAGCAGCGGGTTCGACTACCACGACGACGTCACCACCGCCCCGCGCGACCAGTGGCGGGCCCACCCGTCGCTCGACCCGCACGGCGTGGGCGTCCGTGAGAGCCGTGACTCCGACGCCCACCCCAACTCGCTGGCGGTGTCGGTCCTCTTCGACGTCACCGGCTCCATGGGGCGCGTGCCCCGCGCCCTCCAGGCCAAGCTCCCCGACCTGTTCGGACTGCTGCTGCGCCGGGGGTACGTGGAGGACCCGCAGATCCTGTTCGGCGCGATCGGTGACGCCACCTGTGACCGCGTGCCGCTCCAGGTCGGCCAGTTCGAGTCCGGCAACGAGCTGGAGGACGACCTCGGCAACATCCTGCTGGAGGGCGGGGGCGGCGGTCAGATGACCGAGTCCTACGAGCTGGCGATGTACTTCATGGCCCGGCACACCGCCCTGGACTGCCTGGAGAAGCGGGGGCGGCGCGGCTACCTGTTCATCGTGGGCGACGAGATGGCCTACGGCGCGGTCAAGTCGCGGGAGGTCCTGGACGTGATCGGTGACGACCTCGACGAGAACGTCACCCTCCCGGCGATCCTGGAGGAGCTGCGGCGCAAGTACGAGGTGTACTTCCTCATGCCGACCGGCAGCCACCACTTCCGGGACGACCGGGTCCGGGAGTTCTGGGAGGGGCACCTGGGCCAGAACCTCGTCCTGCTGGACGACCTCGACGCGGTCTGCGAGACGATCGCGGTCACGGTGGGCCTGGGTGAGGAGGCCATCGACCTGGAGGAGGGGCTGCGGGACCTGGCCGACGCCGGATCGGACCAGGCCGACGTGGTGGGCCGGGCCCTGCGGCCGCTGGCTCGCGGGCGCGGAGCGGTCGCCACCTCCTCGGGCCTGGAGGGGCTGGCCGGTGACGGCCCGGGGGTGGACCGGCTGTGAACGACCGGACGGGACCCGGCGAGCACGCGATCGTGGTGGACCTGGGGTTCGGCGACGCGGGCAAGGGCGTGACCGTGGACCTCCTGTGTTCGGGGGGCGGGTACGGCGCGGTGGTGCGGGCCAACGGCGGCGCGCAGGCGGCGCACAACGTGGTGACCCCGGACGGTCGGCACCACACGTTCGCGCAGTTCGGGGCGGGCACGCTCGCCCCGGGCCGTCCGGTGCCCACCCACCTGTCCCGGTTCGCGGTGGTGGACCCCTTCGCGTTGGCCGCCGAGGCGGAGCACCTGTCCTCCCTGGGGGTGGCGGATCCGCTCTCCCTGGTGACGGTGGACCGGCGCGCGCTGATCAGCACTCCCTGGCACGCGGCCGCCAACCGCGCCCGCGAGCGGGCCCGCGGCCGGGACCGGCACGGTTCGTGCGGGATGGGCGTGGGCGAGACGATGGCCTACTCCCTGGAGCACCCGGAGGACGCGCCCACCGTGGGTGACTGCGCGTCCCCGGCGGTGCTCCGCCGCAAGTTGGACCGGTTGGCGGAGCGGCTGGCGCCGGTGCTGTCCGAGGCGGAGGACGGGGGCGGCGGCGCGGATCGGGAGCCCCGGCCCGACCCGGACGCGTGCCTGGCCGCCTACCGTGCCTTCGCCGAGCGGGTCCGGCTGGTGGACGAGCGGTACCTGCCCCGGCTGCTGGCCCGGACACCGGTGGTCTTCGAGGGTGCGCAGGGCGTGCTGCTGGACGAGTGGCACGGCTTCCACCCGTACACCACCTGGTCCACGACCACCGCCGTGAACCCGCTGGCGCTGCTGGCGGAGGCGGGGATGGCGGGGCGGGCCCGGCGGATCGGGGTGACGCGCACCTTCGCGACCCGCCACGGGGCGGGGCCGCTGGTGACCGAGGACGCCGGGCTCACCGAGCGGTTGGCCGACCGGCACAACCTCGCGCACCCGTGGCAGGGCGGGTTCCGGGTGGGCCACCTGGACCTGGTGGCTCTCCGGTACGCGCTGGAGGCCACGGCGGGGGTGGACGCGCTGGTGGTCACGCACGCGGACGCCCCCGCCCGGCTCGGGCGGGACCTGCGCTGGTGCGTGGGCTACGAGCTCGCGGACGGGAGCCCGGTGCGGATCGCCCCGGGGGCCTCCCCCGACCTGGCCCGCCAGGCCCGGCTCACCGGTCTGCTGGGCGCCGCGCGCCCGGTGCTGGAGCCGGTGCCGGGGGACGCGCCGGGTGCGGTCTCCGACGCCCTGGGGCTGCCGCTGGAGGCGGTGTTCTCCGGTCCGACCAGGGCCGACGCCCACGTACCGGTGCGCCGGGCCCCACGGGTGGGGCCCCTGCCCCGGCGTCTCCCCGCAGCGGTGTGAGCGTGTCGGGCCGGAGGCGCGGCGGATCGCGTCCTACCTTGGGGCCATGAGCTCCCTGACTGATCCCGAGGTCCGCGACTTCCTGCTGTACGGCACGCGCACGGGCAAGGTGGCCTACACGGCCTCCGACGGCCGCCCGCTGGCCGCGCCGATCTGGTTCACCATCGACGAGGACGGCCTGGTGTTCAACACCGGCCGGAACAGTGCGAAGGGGCACGCGTTCGCGCGCGACCCCCGGCTGACGCTGGTGGTGGACCGCGAGGAGCCCCCGTACGGCTTCGTCCAGGTCCAGGGCGTGGCCGAGGTGTCCGAGGATCCCGGCGAGCTCCTCCGGACGGCCACCGCCATCGCCGCCCGGTACATGGGCGCGGACCTGGCCGAGGAGTACGGTCGCCGCAACGGCGTGGCCGGTGAGCTGGTGGTGCGGGTGCGTCCGACCAGGGTCGTCGCGGAGATGGACATGACCGGCTGAACGGCCCGGTTCACGGCCGGGCGGCGGCGTGCTCGACGAAGGCCCGGGCGGCGGCGTGCTCGACGAAGGCCCGGGCGGCGGCGGTGAGCGGGCCCCGGCGGCTGATCAGGGCCACGTGCAGGTGGTCGGTGGGGACCAGGTCCAGGACGAGCACCCCGGCCTGCTCGGCGAGGCCGCGCCAGGCGTCGGTGACCACGGCCAGCCCCGCACCGCCCAGGACCAGCGGCAGGATCGACACCCGGTGCTCGCTCTCCACGGCGATGTGGGCGTCCAGGCCCTCGGCCAGCAGGCGGTCGGCGAACCGGCGCATGCCCGAGCCCTCGTGGCCGACGATCAGGCGGTGTCCGGTCAGCTCGTCGACGGGGACCGGGGCACCCGGGGAGAACGGGCCGCCCCGGGGCGCGAGGAGGACGAAGGCCTGCCGGACCAGCGGGTGGACGTGCACCTCGGTGTCCCGGAGCGGGGTGTCGGTGGCGACCACGCCGAGCTCGCAGGCACCCGTGCGGACCATCTGGACGGCGTCCCGGTTGGTCAGGGCGCCCCGGATGGACACCGACACCTCGGGGTGGCGTTCGGTGAAGCCCGCGACCAGCCCGGTGAGGGGTTCGATGGACTGGGTGGGCAGGGCGGCCACGTCCACGCGGCCCCGGCGCAGCCCCCGGACCGCCTCCACCGCCGAGCGGGCCAGGTCGAGTCCGCGCACGGCCTCGCGGGCGGGTTCGACGAGCGCGTGTCCGGCGTCGCTGAGCACGAGGCGGCGGCCGATCCGGTGGAAGAGGTCGCTGCCCAGGTCACGTTCCAGCGTGCGGATCGCCTGGGAGAGGGAGGGCTGGGACAGGTGGAGGGCGGCCGCGGCGCGGTTCACCCCGCCGTGGTCGACGACGGCGAGGAAGTACTCCAGCTGACGCACGTCCACGTCACCCCTCCGCCCGGTTCGTCCTTCGCTGTCCGATCCTATAGGCCGTGCCTATCAGCGCTATCGACAACCGGTCTTGGACGGGCGCCGTGCCGGGCTGCTGTGATCAGGACATGAACGACCGACTTCTCCCCGGTTTCACCCGGCACGACGTGGAGGTCGAGGGGCTGCGCCTCAACGTCCGCCGGGCCGGAGAGGGACCCCCCGTCCTGTTCCTGCACGGCTACCCCCAGACCCACCTGATCTGGCACCGGGTCGCCCCGCTCCTGGCCGACGGTTTCAGCGTCGTGCTGGCGGACCTGCGCGGCTACGGGGACAGCGACAAACCGCCCTCCGACCCCCGGCACCTGACCTACTCCAAGCGGGCCATGGCCCGGGACCAGTACCTCCTCATGCGTGAGCTGGGCTTCGACCGCTTCGCCGTCGTGGGACACGACCGGGGGGCGCGGGTCGGACACCGGCTGGCGCTCGACCACCCCGAGTCGGTCACCGCCTTCGCCGCCCTGGACGTGGTGCCCACCCGGTACGCGTTCGAGCACGCCGACGCGGACTTCGCCACGGGCTACTACCACTGGTTCTTCCTGACGGCGGGCCACGGCATCCCCGAACACCTCATCGGGCGGGACCCCGGGTTCTGGGTCCGGACCCGTATGAACGCCCGCCACCACGGCGGTTCCGCGTTCGACCCCGAGGCCGTGGACGAGTACGTGCGCTGCTTCGGCGACCCCGCCGCCATCCACGCGTCCTGCGAGGACTACCGGGCCGCGGCCACCGTCGACCTCGAACACGACCGGGCGGACGCGGGGCGCCGACTGGAGTGCCCCGTCCTGCTCCTGTGGGGCGACCACAGCTTCGTCGGACGCCACTACGACGTGCCCGGCGCATGGTCCGAGTACGCCTCTGACCTGCGCGGACACGGCCTGGACTGCGACCACTACGTGCCCGAGGAGGCGCCCGAGGCCACCGCCGCCTCCCTGCGCGCCTTCCTGGGCGAGCACACCGCCCGGGCCTGACCCCGGGTTCCCTGCCCCTCCCCCGCCCCTCGACCGCCCACCTCATCCGATGGAGACCCCATGAAGCAGTACCGCATCGCCACGATCCCCGGAGACGGCATCGGCGGTGAGGTCGTCGCCCCCGCGACCGCCGTCCTGGACCGGGTCGCGGCCCACCACGGGTTCGCCCTGACCTACGACGAGTTCGACTGGTCCTGCGAGCGGTTCGCGCACACCGGCGCGATGATGCCCGAGGACGGCCTGGACCGGATCCGCCACCACGACGCCATCCTCCTGGGAGCGGTGGGCTGGCCGGGCGTGCCCGACCACGTGTCCCTGTGGGGCCTGCTCATCCCCATCCGCCGCGAGTTCCACCAGTACGTCAACCTGCGGCCGATCACCGTCCTGGAGGGCGTGCCCAGCCCGGTGACGCGCGCGCTGCCCGGCGAGGTGGACTTCGTGGTGGTGCGGGAGAACAACGAGGGCGAGTACTCCCGTGAGGGCGGCCGCTTCGACCGGGGCACCCCCCGGGAGCGCGCCGTGCAGGAGTCGGTCTTCACCCGGAAGGGCGTGGAGCGGGTCCTGGAGTACGGCTTCGACCTCGCGGAGCGCCGCGGCGGCCGGTTGACCTCGGCCACCAAGTCCAACGGGATCGTGCACACCATGCCGTTCTGGGACGAGCTGGTGGCGGAGCGGGCGGCGCTGCACCCGGACGTGGTCTGGGACCAGGAGCACATCGACGCCCTGGCCGCGAAGGTCGTGCTGGACCCGGCCAGGTTCGACGTGATCGTCGGCTCCAACCTGTTCGGTGACATCCTCAGCGACCTCGCGGCGGCGGTCGCCGGCGGGATCGGGATCGCCCCGTCGGCCAACCTCAACCCCGAACGCGAGTACCCGTCGATGTTCGAGCCGGTGCACGGTTCGGCGCCCGACATCGCGGGTCAGGGGGTGGCCAACCCGCTGGGGGCGCTGTGGTCGGCGTCGATGATGCTGGACCACCTGGGCCGTCCCGAGGCGGGAGGGCAGATGATGGACGCGGTGCGCGCCGTCCTGGCCGAGGGCCGGGTGCGCACCCGCGACCTGGGCGGCGAGGCGGGGACCGACGAGTTCACCGCCGAGGTCCTGCGCCGCCTCCCCTGACGTCCCCGGGTCGGCGGCCGTCAGCCGCCGACCCACCGGATCAGGGAGACGTCCTAGAGGCCGCCGCGCTTGCGCAGGGCGCTGAGGTCCTCGCTGATGCGGAAGACCACGATGAGCAGTTCCAGGGTGATCCGGGCGACCAGCACGGAGACCGCCGTACCGATGAAGGTCCCGATCAGCATGAAGAAGCCGAGGACGCCGAAGTCCTGGTCACCCATGAGCGAGATGGAGCTGACCAGGCCTGCCAGGAACCCGAAGGCGATCAGGACCAGCCACAGGATGTAGACGATCCTGATGATCCGGGAGGTGATGAACTCCCGGAAGGAGAAGTCGAAGAGCGCGCCGAAGAAGCCCGGGGTCTTCTGCACGGGCTGGGCGTAGGCACCGGGCTGCTGCGCGGGCTGCTGGTAGTACTGGCCGCCCGGGTAGCCGCCGGACTGGGGCTGCTGGGGAGGCTGCTGCCCGTAGGGCTGCTGCGAGGGGTCCGGGGTGTACTCCGGGGGTTGGCTCATGGGGGTTCCTTCGCCGGTTGTCGGGGGAATCGCCGCGCCCCTGTCGGGGGTGGTGCGCGGTACCACGTACTGTACTCAATCGGACACCGCCCCCGCCCTTCCGTTTCCGGACACGGGAACGCCCGTGGCCGCGCCCCCGTTTCGGGGGTGCGGCCACGGGCGTCGACGCGTGGTCCCGTGCGGGCCCGGGCCTCAGAGCTCGGCCATGACCTCGTCGGGGATGTCGGCGTTGGTGAAGACGTTCTGGACGTCGTCGGAGTCCTCCAGCGCGTCCACGACCCGCATGACCTTCTTGGCGCCCTCGGCGTCGACCGGGACCTCCATGGTCGGCAGGAAGCTGGAGTCGGCGGACTCGTAGTCGATGCCCGCCTCCTGGAGCGCGGTGCGGACCGGGACCAGGTCGGTGGCCTCGCAGACGATCTCGAAGGCCTCTCCGAGGTCCTCGACCTCCTCGGCACCGGCCTCCAGCACCGCCATGGTCACGTCGTCCTCGGTGGTGCCCTCCTTGGGCACGATCACGACGCCCTTGCGGTTGAACATGTACGACACCGAACCGGCGTCGGCCATGTTGCCGCCGTTACGGGTGACCGCCACGCGCACCTCGGAGGCGGCGCGGTTGCGGTTGTCCGTCAGGCACTCCACGAGCAGAGCCACGCCGCCGGGGGCGTACCCCTCGTACATGATGGTCTGCCACTCGGCGCCACCGGCCTCCTCACCGGAGCCGCGCTTGCGGGCGCGCTCGATGTTGTCGGCGGGCACCGAGTTCTTCTTCGCCTTCTGGATGGCGTCGTAGAGCGTCGGGTTCCCTTCGGGGTCCCCACCACCGGTACGCGCGGCCACCTCGATGTTCTTGATCAGCTTGGCGAACAGCTTGCCGCGCTTGGCATCGATGACGGCTTTCTTGTGCTTGGTGGTGGCCCACTTGGAGTGGCCGCTCATGCAAGTCCTTTCACGATGTCGACGAAGAGGCGGTGGATACGCGTGTCGCCGGTGAGTTCGGGATGGAAGGACGTCGCCATCAGGCCGCCCTGTCGTACGGCGACGATCCTACCGGCCTCGTTCGGGCCGGAGACGCTACCGAGGACCGACACCCGCGGGCCGACCGACTCCACCCAGGGCGCGCGGATGAACACGGCGTCGAAGGGGTCGTCACCGATCCCGTCGATCCGCACGCCGGTCTCGAAGGACTCCGTCTGGCGTCCGAAGGCGTTGCGGCGCACCGTCATGTCGATGCCGCCCACGGTCTCCTGGTCCGCCGTTCCCCCCAGAACACGGTCGGCCAGCATGATCATCCCGGCGCACGTCCCGTAGACGGGCATACCGTCCGCGACCCGTGCGCGCAGCGGCTTCATCAGGTCGTACCGGACGGCGAGCTTGGACATGGTGGTCGACTCGCCGCCCGGGATCACCAGGCCGTCGACGGTGTCGAGCTGGTCGGCGGACAGGACCCGCGCGGTGCGGGCGCCCAGGTCCCGCAGCATGTGCGTGTGTTCGGCCACGTCGCCCTGGAGGGCGAGCACACCGATGGTGGGGTTGGCGGTCACGTACTGCCTCGTCGGTCGTGGGTTCGGCGGTCGGGGCTCCGGCTACCAGCCACGACCGGCGTAGCGCTGGGAGTCCGAGAGCTCGTCCAGGTTGATGCCGACCATGGCCTCGCCCAGGCCGCGCGAGACGCGGGCGATCACGGCCGGGTCCTCGTAGTGCAGGGTGGCCTGCACGATGGCGTCGGCGCGCTTGGCGGGGTCGCCGGACTTGAAGATGCCCGAGCCGACGAACACGCTCTGGGCGCCCAGCTGGCGCATGAGCGCGGCGTCGGCGGGGGTGGCCACGCCGCCGGCGGAGAACAGCGGGACGGGCAGCTTGCCCAGGCGCGCCACCTCCTTGACGATCTCGTACGGGGCGCGCAGCTCCTTGGCGGCGCCGAACAGCTCGGGCTCGTCCAGGGTGCCCAGGCGCTTGATCTCACCGTTGATGGAGCGCATGTGGCGGGTGGCCTCGACGACGTTGCCGGTACCGGCCTCGCCCTTGGAGCGGATCATGGCCGCGCCCTCGGCGATCCGGCGCAGGGCCTCACCGAGGTTGGTGGCGCCGCAGACGAAGGGAACGGTGAACGCCCACTTGTCGATGTGGTACGCCTCGTCGGCGGGGGTGAGGACCTCGGACTCGTCGATGAAGTCGACGCCGAGCGACTCCAGGACCTGCGCCTCGACGAAGTGTCCGATCCGGACCTTGGCCATGACCGGGATGGAGACCGCCTCGACGATGCCGTCGATCATGTCGGGGTCGGACATCCGGGCGACGCCGCCGTCCTTGCGGATGTCGGCGGGGACCCGCTCCAGGGCCATGACGGCGACGGCACCGGCGTCCTCCGCGATCTTGGCCTGCTCGGGCGTGACGACGTCCATGATGACGCCGTTCTTGAGCTGCTCGGCCATGCCGCGCTTGACGCGCTGGGTACCGACGGCGTTGTCGGAGGTGTTCGCTGCGTTGGTGGCCACGGTGGTGGTCTCCCGTTCGTTCGGCTGACTGGGGGCCAGGACCCGCTCTCCGGACGCCCGCGCGGCCGGGAGCACGACCTGGGTGCGACGCGGCGCGGCGCTCCCGACGACCGCACGCGCACACGCGGGCACCGTCGGTGGCGCGCACCGGGTCGACCAACGTCCCATCCTAGTTCCACCCGATTCGCCGCCTTTGGCCAGGCTGGAGTATCGGTGTGTGACGTGTGGCCACCCCGTCCGCACAAGGGGACCGGGCCCCGGTTCAGCGCCGGGGCGGCCGGTCGTCCATCTCGAAGTAGTCGGGCAGCGCCGCGGTGCCCGCCAGACGCAGGAGCCGGACCAGTCGGGAGAGGCGCGCGCGACGCGTGTCGGACACGGCGTCGTTGTGGAACACCCGGGCCAGGTACACGCCGCGCGCGGCCACCGTCACCTCGTCCAACCGCTCCGGGTCGGGTCCGCCGTGCGGACGGTCCAGGGCGGCGCGCAGTGCCTGGGAGAGTCGGCTCTCCGCGAGTTCGCGCCCTCCCTCCCCGGCCCGGCGCGCGCTGTTGGCGGCGGCGGCCAGTTCCCGCGCCTCCCCCGGTTCCAGGCCGGGGTCGGCCGCCAGGTCCAGGACGGCGGCGGCCCGGCGCAACAGGGCGGCGTCCAGGGCGGCGCGCGCGGTCTCCACCCGGTGGTGGAGTCGGTCGAGCCGGGTGGCCCGCCACGACAGGTAGAAGCCGAGCAGGACCAGCACGAGCAGGATCGACGCGACCAGTGTGACGAAGCGAACGTCCTCGATCAGGGCCGCTCACCCCGAGGCCTCGGGTGTCCGCGCCGCGCCGCGCCGGGGGCACGGGGGCCGCCGTCCGCCCGTACCCCGGGGTGGCCCCGGTCGTCCCACGACAGGACGGTCTCGTACACGTGGGCGATGTCGGCGGCGACCGTGGCCCAGTCGTAGGCGCGCACCGCGCCGCGCGCGGCCTCCGACAGCGCGGCCCGGCGTTCGGGCGAGTCGAGCAGGGCCCCGGCGCGTTCGGCCAGGTGGTCAGGGTCACCGACCCGGAAGAGCTCCCCCGCGGCGCCGTCGTTCAGGACGGCGGCGAAGGCGGGGATGTCGCTGGCGACGATCGCGGCCCCGGACGCCATCGCCTCGGTCAGGACGATGCCGAAGCTCTCCCCGCCCAGGTTGGGCGCGCAGAAGACGTCGGTGGAGTGGTAGGCGCGGACCTTGTCGGCGTCGTCGAGCCGCCCGAGGAGCACCACGCGCTCACGCACGGAGTCGGGGACCCCGGACAGGTCGGCCTCCCCCGGTCCGGCCACGAGCAGCCGCAGCCCGGGGCGGTGCGGGGCCATCCGGGAGAAGGCCTCCAGGAGTACGGCCAGGCCCTTGCGGGGTTCGTCGAGTCGGCCCAGGAACCCGATGGAGCCGCCCCGCCCCGGCCAGCCGGGCAGCGGTTCGGCCTGCGCGAAGCGGCGTACGGACACCCCGTTGGGGATGAGCACGGCGTCTCCGCCCACGTGTTCGACCAGGGTGCGCCGGGCCGCCTCGGAGACGGCCACGCGGGCGTTGATCTTCTCCAGCGCCGAGCGGAGGGCGCCCGAGCTCGCGGCCATGGCGCGTGAGCGCGGGTTCGAGGTGTGGAAGGTCGCCACGACGGGTCCGTCCGCCGCCCAGCAGGCCAGGAGGGAGACGCTGGGCGCGGCGGGTTCGTGGATGTGCAGCAGGTCGAAGCGGCCCTCGGTGATCCACCGGCGGACCCGCGCGGCCGTGCGCGGCCCGAAACTGAGGCGGGCCACCGAACCGTTGTAGGGCACCGGGACCGGGCGTCCGGCCGGGACCAGGTACGGCGGGATCGGGTGGTCGGGGTCACCGAGCGGCGCCAGGACGGAGACCTCGTGGCCCATCGCGCCCAGCGCCTCCGCGAGGTCGCCCACGTGCTGCTGCACCCCGCCGGGCACGTCCCAGGCGTAGGGGCAGACGATCCCGACGCGCATCCCGCTCCCTTCCTCCTCTGGGGTCGTGTCGTCCGGGGGTCCGGTCCGCGTCAGCGCCCGGATCACCGCCGCGCTTCCAGGGCGGGCGCGACCGCCGCCTCGGCCTCGTGGCGGCGGACGCGGTCGGCGTCGTGGTCGGCGCTGAAGACGGCCTGGAGCATGTGCCAGTTCTCGGGGTGCTCCGCGATGGCGCCCTCGAAGACCCGGACCAGCGCCTGGGTGGTGTCGTGGACGCGCCGGGTGCGGGAGCCCTCGGTGGCGACGGGGACCTCGTCGTGGACGCGGATGTTCCAGTACGGGCCGTCGTACCAGAGGGAGACCGGCATGAGGGCGGCCCCGGTGTTCAGGGCGAGCGCGGCGGGCCCGGAGGGGACGCGCGCCCTCTCACCGAAGAGGTCCACCTCCAGCCCGGTGCCGTTGACGTCGCGGTCCGCGAGCAGGCACACCAGACCGCCCTCGCGCAGGCGGCGGGAGAGCACCCCGACGGTGTTGGCGGCGCCTCCGGTCAGTGGCAGGACCTCCATCCCCAGGGACTCCCGGTAGGAGGTGAACCGCTGGTAGAGGCTCTCGGGGCGCAGCCGCTGGGCCACGGTGGTGAGCGGGGTGCCGCGCGCGGCCATCCACGCCCCGGCGTGGTCCCAGTTGCCCATGTGCGGCAGTGCCGCCACCACGCCGCGCCCGGACCGGACGTGCTCCTCCAGCACCTCGATCCCGGTCTGGCGGGTGCGGGCGAGGAGGTGCTCCCGGTCCATGGCGGGCAGCCGGAACATCTCGTAGTAGTAGCGCATGTAGGAGCGCATCCCCGCCTTGGACAACGCCCTGAGCTGCGCGTCCGTGGCGTGCGGCCCGACCGGCCTGCGCAGGTTGCGCTCCAGCCCCCGGGTGCCGTCGTTGTGGGTGCGCCAGGCCCGGTCGGCCAGCCCCTGGAACACCGCCCGGCCCGCCGCCTCGGGTGCGCGGCGGACGAGGGTCCACCCCGCCGAGTAGGCCAGGTCGGCCATGCGTTCGTCCACGTCGTCTTCCTCGTCCTCTGGTGCTTCGGTCCCTTCGGGGGTGTGGTCAGGCGCCGTTGCTGGTCTTCTCGCCGTCGCCCTCGCCCTTGTCCTCGACGAAGCCGGGGTCGTTGAGGCGGGCGCGGGTCTCGACGAGGCGCTGGAGGACGGTGAGCAGGCTCATCACGGCCAGCAGCCAGAGGCCGCCCGCGAGGATGTACGGCACGCCGAGCTCGCTGAGGCCGACCGCCACGAGCACGATGATCAGGCGTTCGGTGCGTTCGGCCACGCCGACGTCGCAGTTGACGCCCAGGCCCTCCGCCCGCGCCTTGATGTAGGAGACCATGAAGCCGCTGATCAGGCAGAACAGGGTGAGCCCGGCGAGCATGGGATCGTCGCCCTCACCCACGAACCACCACATGAGCCCGGCGAGGATCGCGGCGTCGGCCACACGGTCGAGGCTGGAGTCGAGGAAGGCCCCGAAGGCGCTGGCGCTGTCCTTGGCCCGGGCCACCGCCCCGTCGAGCATGTCGAAGAGCGCGAAGACGGTGATGACGACCGAGCCCGCGTAGAGCTGGCCTCGGGGATAGAAGTAGAGGGCACTGACGACGACACCGGTGGCACCGACGATGGTGACGATGTTGGGCGTCAGGCCGATGCGGGCCAGGCTCCGGCCGAGCGGAGCGGTGACCCGGGAGGTCAAGGGGCGAAGGATTCTCAGCATGTCTTCTAGTGATCGTAGGGCGGGAACGGTCGTCGGGGTGGGAGCCGCACCCACTGGGGGTGGCGTCGACCACGGGGAGTCGGTGGGATGGGGGGTTCGGGTGGTCCCGGCCTCACTTCCGGGGCCAGAGCTCGGCCAGCCTGGAACGGGTCCGCTCCAGCATCTCGGGCAGGACCCGGGTCTGTCCGATCACGGGCATGAAGTTGGTGTCGCCGCCCCAGCGGGGCACGACGTGCTGGTGGAGGTGGGCGGCGATCCCGGCACCGGCCACGGTACCGAGGTTCATGCCGACGTTGAAGCCCCCGGGGCCGTAGGCCTCGGTGAGCGCCCGGATCCCGGCCTGGGTGAGCGCGGCGACCTCGGCGGTCTCCGTCCCGTCCAGCGCCGTGTACTCGGAGACGTGCCGGTAGGGGCAGACCAGCAGGTGACCGCTGTTGTACGGGTACAGGTTGAGGACCGCGAAGGCGGACCGGCCGCGCGCGACCACCAGGCCCTCCTCGTCCGGCAGTCCGGGGGCGCGGCAGAAGGGGCAGCCGTCGTCGGACCCGGGTCCGGTCGGCTTCCCCTCGCCCTTGACGTAGGCCATGCGGTGGGGTGTCCAGAGCCGTTCGTGGCCGTCCGGGGTTCCGGTTCCGGCGCCGGGAGGCGCGCCCGCACCGCTCACGGGTTCGTCGTGGGTACCGCGCATGGCTCGTCCGCTCCCCTCGCCTGACCGCTTCGTGCCGCGCGTCCAGCATAGGAGCGCCCGGTGGGTGAAGCGCCGGACCCGGCGCCCCGGGGGTGGCGCGGCGGGGCTGCGGCACGCCCCCCGGGTGGCGCGCCGCGGTCTGCGGTCTCAGAGCCCGAGCAGGGTGCGCAGGTGGCGCGGGGACGGGTTGCCGTGGGCCAGCATGGCGTCGTGCAGGCGGCCGACCGGCTCGTCGGGGCGCGCCAGGGCCAGGTCGCGGGCGATGTCGGAGACCTCCGCGTAGCCCACGTAGTAGGTGGACAGCTGGGCGCTGGTGAGCAGGGCGCGCCGCCACTTGCCGACGGCCTCGCCCTCCTCCTGGTGGCCGCGTTCGGTCAGCAGGGCGACGGCCTCGGACTCGGTGAGGTCCCCGGTGTGCACCCGCACGTCGAGGATGGCGTTGAGGACGGCCCGCAGCCGCATCTTGAGCTGGACCAGACGCAGCCCCAGGTTGGCGCGGCGGGTGGCGGGATCGGCGCCGCCGGACCACCCGTGCGCGGCCAGGACGCCCTCGGCGTGCACCGCCCACCCCTCGACGAAGGTGCCGCTGCTCAGTACCGAGCGCACCCGGGTGTGGCCCCGGTGGCGCCCGGCGTGGGCGAGCTGGAGGGCGTGCCCGGGCAGGGCCTCGTGGACCATCAGGTTGCGCAGCATGCCCGCGTTGTACTCGCGCAGGAAGGACGCCCGGCGCTCGGCGGGCCACTCCTCGGGCGGCGGTGCCACGGCGATGAAGGTGGGCTGCGAGGAGGCGTCGGGGTCGAGCGCCCCGGGCGCGTCGCAGTAGGCCACGGCCACGCCCCGTCGGGAGGTCGGCATCGGGATGACCTCGACCGGGTCGTCGTGGACGGTCGCGAGGTCCAGTTCCCGGACCCGGGCGTAGAGGTGCGCGAGGGCGTCCGTGCAGGACGGGACGACCCCCTCCGGGCCGATCTCGAACCCGTCGGCCAGGGCGGAGAGCACCTCGGCCACCTGACCGGGACGACGGGGCTCGCCCGCGTACTCGGCGGCGGCCTCGGCCAGGGCCTCCTCCGTGGCCAGGAGGTCGCTCTCGGCGCGCACCAGGAGCGCCTCCGGGGAGAGTTCGGAGTCGAGCGTGTACCAGAGCTGGGCGGCGAACGCCCGGGCGCCCAGACGCGGGTTCCCGGTGGCGAACTCCAGCTCGGCGCGCATCCAGGAGGTGTACTCGTCGAGCGCGGCCAGGGCGGCGGCCCGCGCGGGTTCGAGCTCCGAGGCGTGTTCGGGGTGCCGGGCGGCCAGGGCGGGGACGTCCTCGTCGAGCATCGTCCGGGCGCCCTCCAGCTGCCCCAGGGCGGTCTCCACGTGCACGCGGGGCATGCCGGGGCCCTCGGACAGGCGGACGCGCGCCGTGTCCAGGTAGGCCGGCAGGGCGGCGCAGCGGGCGGTCAGGGCCGCCAGGCGCTCCTCCGCGGGCAGGGTCTCCCGTTCGAGGAGGGCGTGCAGGGCCTCGCCCGGGGAGTGGACCAGGGGGTTCCACGTGTGCGGGCGCAGTTCGGTGGTGTGCCACAGGTCGGCGCTGATCCTGGTCCGGAGCATCTCCAGGTCGACCAGGTCGTCGGCAGTGAGCAGGTCCGCGTCGATCTCGTCCAGGGCACCCAGGGCGTCGGTGAGGACGCCGACGCGGCGGGAGTCGGCCTCGACGGAGTGGTCGGTCAGCCGACGCGCTCCCCGGGTGTCCCCCAGGTCCAGTGCCCACTCGGGCGCGTCCGACAACAGGGCGTCGAGCACCCGTTCGGCCACGTCTCGGAAGCGTCGGGTCATCTCGGCCGCGTCAGGCTGGGAGGAGGAGGTCATACCGCCATGATGCCAGTTCAGGGGGGACACGGACGCCCGGTTCCCGACGTGCGGGAACCGGGCCGTACTCCGTGCGGGACCCCGGGCCCGGGGCAGGTCCTGGTCAGCGCCAGGAGTTCTGGCCCCCGGTGGAGGTGGGCTGCTGCCCGGCGGCGCCCTCGGGGTCCCCCACCGTGATCGCGTGCTCGACGAGGGTGATGAGCGTCGTCTTGGTGGAGGCCTTGTCACGGGCGTCCACCTGGACGATGGGAATCTCCGGGCTGAGCGTGAGCGCGTCCCGGACCTCGTCCGCGGCGTGGGGGTAGTAGCCGTCGAACCCGTTGATGCCCACGATGAAGGGCAGACGTGCCTCTTCGAAGTAGTCGATCGCGGGGAAGCAGTCGGCCAGGCGGCGCGTGTCCACCAGCACGACCGCGCCGATGGCACCCTTGACCAGGTCGTCCCACATGAACCAGAACCGGTGCTGTCCGGGGGTGCCGAACAGGTACAGGATCAGGTCGGAGTCGAGGGAGACACGGCCGAAGTCCATGGCGACGGTCGTGGTCTGCTTGTCCGGCGTCTTGGCGAGGTCGTCCACCCCGACGCTGGCGCTGGTCATGACCGCCTCGGTCGTCAGCGGCACGATCTCGGAGACGGAGCCAACGAATGTCGTCTTCCCGACACCGAAGCCCCCGGCGACGACGATCTTGACCGACGTCATCGCGTTCCCCCCAGCACCGCCTTCCTCGGCTGGGCTAGAGCTTGCGAAGTCCACTGAGCACCCTTTCAAGCAGGTTGGTGTTGGGGCGAGCGTCGTTGTTGAGCGAAGACCTGATCTGGACCAGTCCCTGCTCGGACATGTCCGCCACAAGCACCCGCGCCACACCGAGAGGCATCCGCAACAGCGCGGAGATCTCCGCCACGGATCGCCATTCCCGACACAGGTCACTGATCGCCTGCCATTCAGGCGTCAGCGTCCCTGACTCGTTCCGGGCCGCCGCGGTGGCCGAGATCAGCGCCTCCAGTGGAAGCTGAGACTTCGGCTTGGTACGGCCCTTGGTGACCGCGTAGGGGCGCACCAGCGAACTGGGGGCGCTGCCCGGCGCGGGTCGTTGGTCATACGGTTGTTGGATTGGTCGAGGAACATCTCCGCCGCCCGGAACGGCCGGCATCCCTCCCGTGGGGGGATGGCCCGGCTGTTGTCCGAACCACGAGGCGCTCCCGGCATCTCTACTGTGAGGTGCCACCACTTCCTCCTGTCGGTGGTGGATCAGTGGATTCCCGAGGTGCGCGCCGTTGGTGTCAGCGCCCGCCCCGCCCGCTCGACGAGCAGGGTCATCTCGTACGCGACCAGACCCAGGTCGCTCTCGGCCGCCGCGAGGACGGCGAGACAGGAGCCGTCGCTGATGGCCATGATGAGCATCAGCCCCCGCTCCATCTCGACGACGGTCTGGGCGACCGCTCCACCCTCGAACACCCGGGCCGCGCCCTGCGTCAGGCTGGACAGACCAGAGGCGATTGCGGCCAGCTGGTCGGCCCGGTCGGCCGGGAAGCCCGCGGACGAAGCCAACGGAAGGCCGTCAGAGGAGACGACGATCGCGTGGGCGACATCGGGTACCCGGTCGGCAAAGTCAGTGATCAACCAGTTGAGTTCATTCACCTGTCGACTCATCTGATCTCCTGTCCAAGTTCGCCGGTCGATCTGTGGGCACTGCTACCGCCGGCACGGCATGTGACAGCACTGCCTTTGCGAACCACCCGGCCCCTCCCGTGGGGGTGACCGGGAGTCTGGTGTTCCGCTCTCGTCAAGCGATGGGTGTGGTGCGTCCGAGAAGCTCGGTAGATGCTATTGCATCCGGCTTCCGGGGCTGTGAGGGACCCCGTCCCACCACTGGCCACTTGGGTCACTCCTCTGTCGAACTGTCGCCGAGCCGGTTCCGACCGTCCCGGACACCCTTCTGGAAGCCCGAGAAGCGGTTGCGGACACGGTCCGCGCTTCGGGTGGGCATCTGCTTGAAGTTCTCCGGCTTGGGTGCGGTACCAGGAACAAGGTTTGCCTTGGGAACCCGTTTTGGCAAGCCCGAGGTGGTCAGACCACCGGCGAGCGGCTCGGCCGCGGTGCGTGCGGCCTTCCAGCCGCGGTCCGCCGCCGAGTTCCACTCCTGGTCGGAGCGGGGGTTGGCCGCGGGCTGCTGCTGGGCGGTGTCCCTGCGCGTGCGCTGGGGCTCCGGCGTGTCCTTGGGCGCCGGAGGCACCTGCTGGATCGGACCGGTCTCGGTGGTGTCCACGGTGGGACCGCCGGTCCGGCGCTTGAACCAGTTGGACTCGATCGCGTCGAAGATCGGCAGCGAGTCGGCGTCCTCACCGGACGGCGCCGCCGGGACGACGGTGTTGTTCGGGCCCTGGGCACCACCGTAGCGGCGCGACAGGTAGGCCGTGGAACCGTAGCCCTCCCGCGAGTCGCCCCCGCCCCGCCAGTTGCCCGTGGTGTTGGGTTCGGGCTGCTGGGGCTGCTGGGCCTGCGGCGGTGCCTGGTCGGGCTGCTGGGCGCCGGTGTCCCAGGAGGAGATCGCCGGGAAGGTCTCGGTGTTGTCCTCGCCGCGCGCCGGTGCCGCCGGGGTCTCCGACCTGCCGGAGCCGGTGTCGAAGGCCCCGCTCCGGTGGGTACCGGTGCCGAAGGCGTCGTAGGACTCCGTGCTCCGGTTCTCGGGCTCGGCGGACCGCCCGAAGGAGCCCGTGTCCGAGGCGGGGCGGCCGAAGGCGCCCGTGTCGGTGGGCCGGCGGAACGAGCCGGTGTCCGGGGCGCTGAACGAACCCGTGTCGGCACTGTTGCGGGGGGCCGGGTCGAACAGGCTGCGACCGGTGGGCCCCTCCTGCTTCGGCTCGTCCTCCTCGGGCACGTCGTAGGGGTCCACGACCGGGTTGGCGTTGTCGGTCAGGCCGCTGTTGGGCGACAGGCCCTCGGCGCGGTTGGGCGCCTCCCAGACCGAGCCGGTACTGGTGGTGTTCCACAGGTCCTGGCCGCTGGGCGGGTGCTCCTCCGGCCGACCGCCGACGGGCTTGCGCTTGGGCAGGCCGCCCAGGTCGCCCGCGAGGTCGCCGGACTCCTGGCTGTTCCAGGGGTCGCCCGGCTCCTCCGCGGCGGGGCTGGCGGCGAAGGCCGCCTCGGCCTCGGCGAAGGTGTCGGGGGCCCCGGCGGACAGCTCGGGACGGCTGTCGGCCCCGCCCAGGGCGTGCTGGCCCTCGACCGGGGTGATGAGCAGGTCCGGCGGGAAGACGACGCTGGCGGTGGTGCCGCCGCCGTGCGCCTCCTTGAGGCTCATGCGGATGCCGTGGCGGTGCGCCAGGCGCGAGACCACGAACAGGCCCATGCGGCGCGAGACCGCGACGTCGATGACCGGCGGGGCGGCCAGGCGGGCGTTGACCGCCGCCAGGTCCTCCGGGGCCATGCCGATGCCGCTGTCGGTCACGTCGACCTGCACGGATCCGTTGTCCATGATCTTGGCGCTGACCAGCACCTCGGTGTCGTGCGGGGAGAACGAGGTGGCGTTCTCCACCAGCTCCGCGACGAGGTGGATGACGTCGTTGACCGGGCGGCCGAGCACCGAGATGTGGGAGGGGGCGCGCACGTTGACGCGCTCGTACTGCTCGACCTCGGAGACGGCGCCTCGGAGGACGTCGACCAGCGGGACGGGCTGAGCCCACTTGCGGGTGTTGTCCTGACCGGACAGGACCAGCAGGTTCTCGTTGTTGCGCCGCATGCGCGTGGCGAGGTGGTCCAGCTGGAAGAGGTCGGAGAGGCGGTCGGCGTCCTGCTCGGACTGCTCCAGACCGTCGATGAGGCGCAGCTGCCGCTCCACCAGGGTCTGGCTTCGGCGGGACAGGTTGACGAACATCGCGTTGACGTTGCTGCGCAGTCCGGCCTCGTCGGAGGCCAGGGTCAGGGCGACGCGGTGGACGTCGTCGAAGGCGCGGGCCACCTCACCGATCTCGTCGTGGGTGTGCACCTCGATGGGGGTGACCTTGACGGACTCGGGGGCCGTACCGGCCTCCTGCATCCGGTTGATCGCCTCGGGCAGGTCGCGTTCCGCGACGCGGCGGGCGCCGTCCTCCAGGGTGCGCAGCGGGCGCACGAGGGAGCGGACCACGAGGGAGGTCAGGATGAAGACCGCCAGGAGCACGCCCGCGACGATGATGAGGTCCATGATCGTGCGGACCAGGGCCTGGCCGCGCAGGTCGTTGGCGTCGGCGGCGATGCCCTCGGCCAGGCTGGACTCGACGGTCTGGAGGCGCTCCAGGGCCGTGTCCGCGATGGCCGCGTAGTCCTCGGGGCCGTCGTTGGGGGTGACGTTGGTCAGGGGGTCGCCACGGTCGGCGCGGTACATGACGCGCATACGCATGGTGGAGACCTGGCTGACCTCCAGGCCGGTGAAGTTCTCGTCGAAGACCGCGCGCTGCTGGGGCGAGGCGGCCTGGATGAAGTTCGAGATCTCGTTCTCGTAGCGGGCCCGGCTGGAGTCGATGGCCTCGGAGATGCCGCCGGTCATCGTGTTGCGGGCCAGCGAGTGGCCCATCAGCGCGGTCTCGTAGGAGAGCTGGTCGCGGGCGTTCGACAGCGCGGTGAGGGCGCGGACGGCCTCACGGAGCTCGGTGTCGTTGGTCTCGTCCGCGATGGTCTGGTTGAAGTCGGAGAGCGACCGGGCGATGGTCCGGTACTTGGTCACGACGGGAAGGACCGTGATGCGGGTGGTGTCGACCTCGGTGCGCAGCGACTCCAGCGTGGAGAGCTGGCTGCGCATCGCGGCGAGTCGGGTCTGCGCCAGGTCGCCGTCCATCGTGCCCATGTCGTCCAGGCGGGCGTTCAGGGTGCTCTGGAGGTCGAGTGTGGCGGCTCGCTCGGTGTCCATCTCCTGGCGGAGGTCGGCGGATCGCCGGTCCGGGTCCGCGTTGTCGGAGATGTAGACGGCGCTGGCCGTGCGCTCGCGGCCCAGCTGGTTGGCCAGGTCCACGATGAGGACGCCCACCTGGGCGCGGTCCTCGATGTGCGCGTGGGTGACGGTGGAGACCGAGGCCTCGTAGACCCGCAGTCCGCCGAGCGCTAGCGCGACGGCGGTCGGGATGACGATGAGGGCCACCAGTCGGGAGCGCACCCGCCAGTTACGTGGCCGCCACCAGTTGGCTCTGCGCCGGGGCTTGGCATCGGCGTTTTCGGCCTGCGCTGCCTCGCTCTGAGCGCTGGCCCCGCTTTTCGTCGCTCGTGTCGACACGGACCCTCGCAACCTTTCGTGTCACCGCCTCGAACGGCTGTTGAACCCAGGGATCGGACCGCTCCAGACCGGAAGGTCGGCATGACCACAGTGGTCCACCAGAAGCAGGAAGCAGTGGGAATGTGGGGAGATGTGAAGACTGTCCGCCGGACTCGCCTGGGAGGAGAGGCGCCGCGCACCGACACTGTCGTGGTGCGCGTGCGGTGCATAGCGTACCAATGGGCGAGAAGGGCTCGCTTCGGGCGATTGATGCCCATCAAGCAAGATCATCCGACGCCAACCGTGGCCGTAATCCCCACCCTGTCCGCATTAGGGCCAATCCCCCAGGTCAGACTGGGCGACCGAAAACCGGCCGGACATTGAGGTAACTATTTGGACACACCGCCAGCATCCACTTCCGCGCCGCCGCTCCGTGACATCGTGACTGTCACGTATACGCAGGCCCTGAGGGGGAGGCGGAAATGCGCACCTCGTCGCGCCCAGGTTCGAGCACCCAGAGTCACCCATTCATCGCCCACGGCACTTCTCCCAGTTCACAGGAGAATCACGCGCTTCGCCGCTTTTCGGTCCACACACTGCTCCCACTGAGCACGGCGCTGCTGTTCTCCCTCACCTGCGCCGCCCCCGGCGCCGCCGACGTCACCGACCCCGGCCCGGGTGAACTGGACCGGCTGCGTGTGGAGCTCGCGACGGCGCGCGCGGAGGTCGCCGCCCTCCGGGAGGGCGCCACCGAGAAGATCCGGGCCTACGAGGAGGAGAGCGCGCGGCTGGACGAGCTCACCGGCGAGCGCGAGGCCGCCGACTCCCGCGCGGAGGCGGCCGACCTGCGCCACGAGGGCACCCGGCTGGGCGCCGCCCGTCAGGCCGCCAGCGCCTACAAGGGCGCGGACCTGAGCCTCATGCAGGCCTGGACCAGCCCCGAGGGGCCCGCCCACGCCCTCGAACGCGGCTCCTACCTCGTGTTGTTCGGGGAGCACCGCTCCGCCGACCTCGCCCGCGCCCGGGCCTCCCAGGTGGCCACCGACACCCTGGCGGAGGCGGCGGAGACCGCCGAACAGGAGCAGGCCGAGGCCACCGAGGCGGCGGAGACCGCGCGCGAGACGGCCCTGGAGGCCATCGAGGCCCAGGAGGGGCGGACCGAGAAACTCCTGGAGCAGCAGACCCGGCTGGAGGACGCCCTGGCCGACACCCGGGACCCCGGGAACGAGGAGGCGCGCCGCAAGGCGGCCCTGGCGGAGGCCCGTGAGGCCGTGGAAGGCACCGGCGGCGCCGGAGCGGGCGCCACCGGAGGGGACGACGCGGTCCCGGTGGAGGACGGCCTCGGCGGCTGCGCCGGGGACGGCGCGGCGAACGTCGAGAACGGGCGGGTGCCGGACACGCTGCTGTGCCCGCTGCCGCAGCCGGGCGAGCGGCTGAGGGCCGATGCGGCCGCCGCGTTCATCGAGCTCGACGGTGATTTCCGGTCAGAGTTCGGGCGCCCGATGTGCGTGACCGATTCCTACCGCCCGTACCACGAGCAGGTGCGACTCTTCCAGGAGATGCTCCCCGGGATGGCGGCCAGGCCGGGCACCAGCGCGCACGGCCTCGGCGTCGCCGTGGACCTGTGCGGCGGCGTGAACGAGCTCGGGTCCCCGGAGCACCGGTGGATGCTCGACCACGCGCCGGAGCGGGGATGGGACAACCCGGAGTGGGCCCGGGGCGGCTTCGAGCCCTGGCACTGGGAGTACACCCCCTGAGCCGGGGCCCGAGCGGACCGCTCAGACCTGGGAACCCACCCTGACCTCGTAGGTGCCCAGCTCACCGGCGTCCACGAAGAGCTCGTCGTCCGCCTCCAGGTCGGGGGTGGCGACGGGCAGCAGCGCGCGGACCCCTCCCGGCCCCGACACCAGCCAGTCGTGGTGGGGCTCGACCCGGCCGCGCCCGTTCTCCTCGTCGTCCACCGAGGTGCTGAGCTCCAGGACGTCGCCGGACAGCTCGTCGGAGGTGGTCAGGACGGGACCGAGGATCAGCTCCACGGGCTCGCCCGCCTCGTCCAGCCACAGGCAGGCCGGGGTGTAGGCGCTCGCGTGCCCCGATCCCCCTGCCAGGGCGGCCACGCCCACCCGGGCGGACCGCGCCTCGGGGGCCACGGGGTCGTCGACCCCCCGCACCAGTTCGGGGGCGATCGCGTACTCGCGCTCCCCCACCCGCACCGGAACCGGACCGGCGGGCCGGACCGGGGCGCACATGCGCGCCTCGGGTTCGACGATGATCTCGATCGCGCCGTCCACGGCCCGCTCGTGCGCGACCGCCAGGGCGTCGTCGCCGCCCTCCAGCAGCTCACCGAGGCTCCGGCCCCCGGGGCTGCCCATCACGTCACCGTCGTCCAGCGCGCCCACGCGCGCACCGCCACCGCTCGGTGACAGGTAGGTGACCCAGCGCACAGTTCCTCCACGTTCGGTTCACGAGCTCCGTCGGGCTCGCTGAAGTCGGGCTGGGAGCGCCCGTTGGCGCGGGGGCCGTACCCCCGTGGCGCGGGTCAGGACGCGGCCGTCGACCCGTGTTCCTTGCCGGTCCCGGCGCACCCGCGGCAGGGCTCCTCCACCCGGTGCCAGACGACCAGTCCGTTGACCTCCCGGTGCGGCCGCTCCGGCCGCCACCACCCCGTCCCGGCGCAGAACCGGCAGAGGTCGCCGTTCCGGTCGCACCAACCGCACGCGGAGATCGCGCACCTGGCGTGGGTCGGTTCCCGCGTCGACTTCATGTGCCCCCACCGTCCTCCGCGAAATCGCGACCAGCCTCGCACAGGCGGCACACGGGAGTCCAGCGGCCACGGGCGTGAACGTGCCGGTGAGCAGGGCCGCGCCAGCCCTCAGGCGGAGTCGCGCACCACCAGCCGGGTGTCGAGCAGGATGGTCTCGGCCTCCGCCGTGCGCGGGATCGCCACGTCCACGAGCAGCCGGGCCATCTCCTGGCCCATCTGGACCGTGGGCTGGTGGACGGTGGTCAGCGGCGGGTCGCTGTGCCGCGCCATGAGGGTGTCGTCGAAACCGACGAGGGCGACGTCCTCGGGCACGCTGAGGCCGCGTTCGCGCAGCGCGCGGATGGCACCGACGGCCATCATGTCGGAGGCGGCGAAGACCGCGTCGGGCTCGCCTCCCTGGTCCAGCAGCCGGGCCATGGCCTCGGCTCCGCCCTCCACGCTGAAGTCGCCCTGGACCACCAGGCGCTCGTCCACCTCACGGCCCGCCGCGGCCATGCTGTCGCGGTAGCCGCGCAGGCGTTCCACACCGGCGTTCATGTCCTGCGGCCCGGTGATGGTGGCGATCCTGGAGTACCCGGCGTCCAGCAGGTGGCGGATGGCCACCCGGGCTCCGTCGAGGTTGTCGATGTCGACGCAGAACGGCGCGGGCTGGGCCTCGGAGTAGGGGCGTCCGCCGTGCACCACGGGCACACCGGACTCGGCCAGGCGCGAGGTGAGCGGGTCGTCCCGGTGCAGCGACACCAGGAGGGCGCCGTCCACGTGCGAGCCGCTGAGGTACTCGCCCACGCGCTTGTGCTCGGCCTCGCCCCGGGCGGTGGTGAGCATGAGCTGGAGGTCCCGCTCGTGCAGCACCGAGCTCACCCCGCGGATGATGTCCGCGAAGAAGGGGTCCGCGAACAGGCGGTCCCGCGCCTCGGAGACGACCAGCGCGATCGTGTCCGTACGTCGCGTGACCAGGGTCCGCGCCGCCTGGTTGGGGCTGTACCCGAGCTCGGCGATCGCGGCGTGCACGGCCTCACGGGTCCTCGGACTGACCTGGGACGACCCGTTGATCACCCGGGACACGGTGCCGCGGCCGACCCCGGCCCGTTCCGCCACCATCTCCAGGGTCGGCCGCTGCCGACCGCCACTCTTGGCCACTTGTGGGCTCCTTGGACGTCGTGCCGCCGGTCGCCCGGGCGGCGGTTGTGTGTGCGGTCGGGCACGGGTCGACCACGCGAGCGTTCGCGGGGTCCCGTCGTACGGGCTCCCCGCGAACGCTCGCGGTCCACCACCGGTGGTCTACCGCTCGGGGAACCGTCCGGTCCTGGCCAGCTCCGCGTACCAGTGTCCGGTGTCCTTGACCACGCGCTCCTGCGTCTCGTAGTCCACGTGGACGATCCCGAACCGGCGGGAGTATCCCCATGCCCACTCGAAATTATCCAGAAGTGACCAGGCGAAGTAACCGCGCAACGGTACCCCGGCGTGGATGGCCTCCCTCGCGGCCCGGAGGTGACCCTCGTAGTAGTCGGTCCGGTCGGGGTCGTGGACGGCGCCGTCCTCGCTGACGGTGTCCTCGAACGCGCAGCCGTTCTCGGTCACGTACAGGTCGATGCCGCCGCTCTCGCCCGCCAGCCGTTGGAGCACGTCGTACAGGCCGGTGGGGTCGATCTCCCAGCCCATGTGCGTGACGGGCAGTCCCTGGGAGACGTGCACCTCGTCGGGGCCCGCGCCCAGCCAGGCGTCGCCGTCACCGCTGACCAGGGCGGGGTCGATGCCCTTGGCCGAGCCGGCGACGAACTCGGGCGAGTAGTAGTTGACGCCGAGGAAGTCCAGGGGCGTGGAGATGGTCTCCAGGTCGCCGTCGCGCACGAACGAGAAGTCGCTGACGTCGACGAGGTCGGCCACCACGTCGGCCGGGTAGGCGCCCTTGAGCAGGGGGTCGGTGAAGATGCGGTTGCGCACCCCGTCCGCGCGGCGCGCCGCCCGGGCGTCGGCGGCGTTGGCGCCGTGCGGCCGGATGACCGCCTGGTTGTGCGCCAGCCCGATCTTGGCGGGGTGACCGGTGGAGCGGATGGCCTCGGCGGCCAGGCCGTGGCCGAGCAGCAGGTGGTGGGTGGCGGCCAGGGCGGCGGCGGGGTCCCTGCGGCCGGGGGCGTGGTGGCCGTTCTCGTAGCCGAGGAAGGCGGCGCACCAGGGTTCGTTGATGGTCATCCAGTGGGTGACCCGGTCTCCGAGTGCCTCCGCGACGACCCGTGAGTAGTCGGCGAAGCGGTACGCGGTGTCCCGGGCGGGCCAGCCTCCGGCGTCCTCCAGGGGCTGGGGCAGGTCCCAGTGGTAGAGGGTGGCCCAGGGTTGGACACCCGCCTCCAGGAGGCTGTCGACCAGGCGGTCGTAGAAGTCGATCCCGGCCTGGTTGACGGGACCGGTGCCGTCGGGGACGACGCGCGGCCAGGCGACGGAGAAGCGGTAGGCGCCGAGGTTGAGCCGCCGCATGAGGGCGACGTCCTCGGCGTAGCGGTGGTAGTGGTCGTCGGCGGGGTCACCGGTGTCCCCGTTGAGGACCTTGCCGGGGGTCTCGGCGAAGGTGTCCCAGATGCTGCGGCCTCGACCGTCGGCGGTGGTGGCGCCCTCGATCTGGAAGGAGGCGGTCGCCGCCCCCCAGAGGAAGCCTTCGGGGAAGTCGTTGGGGTTGCTCACTGCTTCGTTACGCACCTTCCGTGGTGGGTGGACCTCACTGGGAGCGCTCCCATTCACCGAAGCAGACACCCTCACGCGAGTCAACGGAGTGACGCCTCCCCGAGATTCAACCGTTACCGTCCGTCCCGCACGGGCGAGGGCCCCGGTGGGGAGTCCCACCGGGCCCTCGGGAGAGCGGAAACGTCGGGCCGGCTAGTCCGTGCCCGGACCGAGCGGGATCACGACCCCCTGCCAGCGCTCCTCCATGAAGTCGCGCACCTCCTGGCTGTGCAGGAGGTCGTTGAGGCGGACCAGGTCCTCGGACTCCACGTCCTCCGAGCGCACCACCAGGCCGTTGGCGTACGGGTTGTCCTCGGTCTCCTCCCAGGCCAGCGCGTTGGCGGTCTCGGTGAGGTTCGCCTCCAGGGCGTAGTTGCCGTTCACCACGGCCGCGTCCACGTCCTGGAGGGAGCGCGGCAGCTGGGCCGCCTCCACCGGGGTGACGGTGACGTTCAGCGGGTTGTCCTCGATGTCGGACTCCGACACCTGGCCGCTCGCGCCCTCCGCCAGGGTGATCACGTCCTCCTCGTCGAGCAGGTGCAGGGCCCGGTCCATGTTCGAGGCGTCGTTGGGCACCGCGATGCTCGCGCCCTCCGGGAGGTCGTCCAGGTCCGTGAGGCTCTCGGAGTACAGGCCGAAGGCCTCCAGGTGCACGTCCGCGACGTAGGACAGGTCCGTGTCCGGGTTCCCCGCCAGGTACTCCTCCAGGAAGGGGAACGTCTGGTAGTAGTTCGCGTCGAGCTCGCCCTCGGCCAGGGCCGCGTTCGGCTGGTTGTAGTCGGTGTACTCGACCACCTCGACGGCCAGGCCGGCGTCGGCCGCCAGCTCGTCGTTGACGAACTCCAGGATCTCCGCGTGCGGCAGCGGGGTGGCGCCGACCCGCAGGGTCACGACGCCCTCCTCTCCGCCGCCGTCGTCGCCGGCCCGCTCGCTGGGGCTGCCGCAGCCCGCCAGGAGGACCGCGGCGGCACCCGCCGCGGCGACCCCCCGAAGCACGTTCGTCCCTGTCATCGCTGTCTCCTTGCCGTCGGTTCCGGTCAACTCTGGAGGGGGGCGAGGGGTGTGTCGGGGGGTCGGGGCCGGATGTCTCAGCGCCGGGACAGCCTGCGCACGAGCAGGTCGCCCAGACTCTGCGCGACCTGCACGATGACGATCAGCAGGATCACGGTGGCCCACAGGTAGTGGTCGTTGAAGCGCTGGTAGCCCTCGCGGATGGCGAGGTCGCCCAGACCGCCGCCGCCGATGGCACCGGCCATCGCGGAGTACGAGATGAGCGTGACCACGGTCATCACCAGACCGGCGATCAGGCCGGGCATGGCCTCGGGCAGCATCACCTTGCCCACGATGGTGGACTTGCGGGTGCCCATCGCGTGCGCGGCCTCGATCACCCCGCGGTCGACCTCACGCAGGGAGGTCTCCACCAGGCGGGCGAAGAACGGGATGGCGCCGATGCTCAGCGGGACGATCGCGGCCGTGGGGCCCAGCGTCGTGCCGACCAGGAAGCGGGTGAGCGTCAGCACCGCCACCATGAGGACGATGAAGGGCAGCGAACGGCCGACGTTGACGATCGCGCTGAGCACGGCGCGCACCGCCGGGGCCGGGACGAGCCCGCCCCGGTCGGTGGCGACCAGCAGCACGCCCAGCGGGAGGCCGACCAGGACGCTGAAGACGGTCGCCCACACCACCATGTAGATGGTGTCCTGGGTCCCGAGCCACAGGCTGGGCCACATCTCCGGCCAGGCCGCGATGAAGTCCCCGATGGCGGTGAGGGCGTTGCCCTCCTGGGCGAGGACGAGGACGTCGGAGGGGTTGATGGTCACTTTCCGGCCTCCTCGACCAGCAGGCCGTGCTCGGACAGGTAGTTGAGCGCCTCACGGCGGCGCTCCCCGCGCATGTCGACGCTGAGGCGCCCCACCGACTGCCCGGCGACCTGCTCCACGCCGCCGCCGAGGATGTTCACGTCCACGTCGAAGCGGCGGGTGAGTTCGGACATGAAGGGCTCGTCGAAGGAACGCGGGTAGGTGATGACCACGCTCTCGGGCCCGCCGTTGTCCGGCAGGGGGAAGAGGGAGCGCGCCAGCAGGGATCCCGGGGTGCCGATGAGGTCCAGCACACGGCCGGACTCGCGGAACTCGCCGTTCTCCATGATCGCGGCGGAGTCGCAGATCCGCTTGATCACGTCCATCTCGTGGGTGATCAGCAGGATGGTCAGGCCCAGTTCGTCGCGCAGGCGACGCAGCAGGGACAGGATCGAGTCGGTGGTGGCCGGGTCCAGGGCGGAGGTGGCCTCGTCGCTCAGCAGGACGTGGGGGTCGGAGGCCAGGGCGCGGGCGATGCCCACGCGCTGCTTCTGCCCGCCCGAGAGCTGGGAGGGGTAGGCGCGCGCCTTGTCGCCCAGGCCCACCAGCTCCAGGAGCTCACCCACCCGGGTGGCCCGCTTGGCGCGGGAGACCCCGGCGACCTCCAGGGGGAAGCCGACGTTGCCCGCGACCGTGCGGGAGGAGAGCAGGGCGAAGTGCTGGTGCACCATGCCGATCCCCCTCCGGGCCGCGCGCAGACGGGCACCGCGCAGGGAGGTGAGTTCCTCCTCCCCCACGCGCACGGTGCCGCTGTCGGGGCGCTCCAACAGGTTCACCGAGCGCAGGAGGGTGCTCTTCCCGGCACCGCTCTGGCCCACGACCCCGAAGATCTCGCCGGACTCGACATGCAGGTCCACCCCGTTCAGGGCGTGCACCTGGCGTTTCTTCAACCTGTAGGTCTTGTGTAGACCCACTGCGTCAATCACGGTTTTCCCATCGACGTCTGGCGGTGGTGTCCCGGAGACCGCTCGCGGACACAGGAGGGCTCTGGACTCAGCGTGGGTTTGACGCCCACACCCGAGCGTACGAAGCGCTCACCTGGCGGGCGGCGGCGACGCGCCGGTACGTCCGGCGGTCACGGGGAGCGTGGAGGACGGCCCCCGGGGAGGTGGCTCCGGCGCGGGGCGCCGGGCGCGGCTCGGTGTCAGAGGTGGCTAACGGGGCATGCGACAGCGGCCGCCGGGCAGCGGAACGCACCGCCGGGTGGTGTCCGCCATGGTGGCGGGGGTCGCTTTGCCGTGCTCAGGAGCCTTCACGGCACCAACTCAACCATGGTTGACCGGGTCCGTTCAGCAAAATACTTGACCTGAATATGGTTATTTACAACACATCGAGGCTTTTGTGTGAGTGACGTCCGATCCTCTCCCGCCCGAAGGTCCTCGTGAGTGCCTACACTCATTACCGTCCCGTGACTCTTCATTGGCGCACACGCGCCGTGAGTACCGAGGGCCGCCGCAGCCCCACGGCCGCCGCGCCCGCCCGGGAAAGACGAGCAGACGCACCCACAGCGCCCCGTGCCCGCAGGGGGCCGCGCGTGGGCCCGAGGAGCGACCACACCGTGCAGTTCGAGGACTTCGAGGACACAGCGCAGACCGCAGACGCAGCGCACCCGCGTGGTGCGGTGGGGTCCGGCCGTCCAGGGCGCACCGGCGGCGAGCACGCCGACTTCTGGGCGCCCGACCCCCCGGCCCGCACCCGGCGGGAGGCCCTGGCCGACCTGGCGGAGGGCGCGCGTGCGCTGTCCGCCGCGGCGGGTTCCGGGCTGTCCTGGCTGGTGCCGTCCCGTGGTGCGCGGGTGACCGCGCTCTCCCTCTCCCTGTTCTCCGCCACGGCACTGGTCGCCCTGCCCGCCTCGGCCGCCCCGACCCCGCCCCGGGAACCGGAGAGCATGAGCGACCTCAAGTCCCGGGCCGAGACCCTCACTGAGGAGTACGAGGGCGAGCTGCGCGACATGGAGGCGGTGATGGAGGAGGCCGAACGGGCCGAGGGCCGCGCCGACGCCACCCGCGAGGAGGTGCGGGACGCCCGCGACCAGGTGGTCTCCCTGGCCGTGGCCACCTACACCAGCAGCGGGATCGACCCGTCCATGTCGCTGTTCGTGGAGGCCGAGCCAGACGAGGTCATCGACCGTGCCGTGGTGATCGACTACCTGACCACCACCAACCAGGAGAAGATCGACCACCTGAACCAGGCGCTCTCGCGTGACGAGGTGGCCCAGGAGAACGCGCAGGAGCGGCTGGACGCGGCCTCGGACGACCTCACCGAGCTGGAGGACCGCCGGTCGGAGGTGCACGTCCTGATCGCGGACCACCCGAGCCAGCCCATGCAGTCGCACAACAGCATCACCCCGCGCACGGAGCAGATGCGTGACCTGGTGATCGAGAAGTTCGGGCGCGGGGACGACGTGGGCGGGGTCGGCTGCTACCGGCCCGACGGCGGTTTCGTTGTCGGTGAGCACCCCAAGGGCCGGGCCTGCGACTTCATGCTGGACCCGAACGGCGGCATGCCCAGCCAGGAGGAGATCGACCGGGGCTGGGAGATCTCGGAGTGGGCCATGGAGAACGCCGACGACCTGGGGATCATGTACGTCATCTACCGCCAGCAGATCTGGGACGTACGGCGCGGTGACGAGGGCTGGCGGGCGATGTCCGACCGGGGCAACATGACCGAGAACCACTTCGACCACGTGCACATCTCGATGTTCTGACCCTCCTGGGCACGGCTGCGAGCCGTGTTCTCCCTGGCCACAACCGGCCACACACGCCGCGCCCCGCGCACCGGTCGGGTTCCCGGAACGGTCACGCAGGTCACAGGGGGTGTCTCCGCACACGCCTTACGGGACCAAGGGCCCTCATTCCGGCGGTCCTGATACCCGAATGCCCGCCACCCTGTCCATGCACTGACATCACGATTAAGTCACGCAAATGACGGACTGGTGTGTCAGAAGCACGAAACGGTGACGATTCACCCTCCTACCCCAGGTCCGGCCTGCCCTGTTGACACCGGTCAGGGCTATGATGCAAGGCGTCCCGACCCCTGGCCGGCGGGGAACCGACCCGCTGGCTCCACACACGGCGGTCGGCGCCCCGTTCGAACCGGGGACCTCCTCACGAACACGGGGAACTCCCGCCCTCGCCCGTCCGCTCTCGCCCGCGGTCACGGCGTCCGAGGCGGGCCCACCTCCCCCACGGTTCCCCGTGCTGTCACACACCCGGCGATCCGCCGGTGGCCACCACGGGAACTCGTGAGAACCCACGGGCGCGAACGCGCGCCTCACACAACACGGTCACCACATCACCGGGCGAGGGGAGCCATGAGCGAAAACGGACCTTACAACCAGCCACCGCAGAACCCTTACGGTGGCGGGGACGGCACCGGCGGACAGCCGCCCTACGGCCCGCCGCAGGGGCACCCCTACGGTGACGCCGCCACCGGCGGTCAGCCCGGCTACGGTCAGGGCCCCTACCCGGGCGCGCCCGGACCCGACCAGGGCATGTACGCGGGCGGACAGCCGCCCTACGGCCCGGGACCGGGCGGACCCGGCGGACCCGGCGGATACCCGCCCGCCCCGCCGCCCCAGGGCGGCGGCGGCAGCAAGGCCGGGCTCTGGGTGGTCATCGGCGGCGGCGCGGTCATCATCGTCCTGGTGATCGCCGTGTTCGTCATGCTGGTCACCAACGGCAACGACGGCGACGAGATCGCCTCCGGCCCCGACGAGTCCTCCGAGGTCGTGGAAGAGGAGCCCGCGGAGGAGGAGCCCGCCGAGGAGGAGACCCCCGCCTCGAACGGCGCCCTCGGCGACCCGCCCCACGCCCTGCCCACCGAGCCCTGCGAGTCCTTCACCGACCAGGTGCAGACGGACTTCGTCCTCCGCGACAGCGGCAGCAAGTACGTCTCCGACAACACGTCGAGCTGCTCCAACCTCGGTGACCTCCCCGACAGCAGCTCCACCGAGGGCTTCGGCTCGCTGGAGGTGGGCTTCAAGCTCCCCTACAGCGCCAGCGACTCCCCGGAGGCCGCCGCCGAGGACATCGAGTACACGCTGGACCGCATCCGCGGCGGCGCCGAGTCGGACCGCTACGACGCCGACGACATCGAGATCGACGAGGAGCTGGACGGCCTCGGCAGCGAGGCGTACCTGGTCGTCACCAAGACCGACCTGCTCGGGGAGAAGCTTCCCGAGGCCAGTCTGCTGATGCGCCAGGACAACCTGATCATCTCGGTGACCTACTACCTCGACACCACCCAGGGTGACCACGAGGACCTCGCCCTGCCGGACAACACCCAGGACATCATGGTCAACGCCGCCAACGAGGCGCTGGCCATCGTCGGGGGCTGACCCGTGCGGGCCGTGTAGCGGCCGGGAACACCGAAGGGGGCCGCGGCATCGCCGCGGCCCCCTTCCTCGTGTCCGGCCCCCGCTGCTACGGGAGGTCGGCGCGGACCCGGCGGGCCGCCTCGACCATGTTCCGCAGCGCCTGCTCGGTCTCCGCGTAACCACGGGTCTTCAGACCGCAGTCCGGGTTCACCCAGAGGTTCCCGGCGTCCACGTGCGTGGCCGCCAGCCGCAGGGAGGCCTCGATCTCCTCGACCGACGGCACCCGGGGCGAGTGGATGTCGTACACGCCCGGACCGATGCCCCGCTTGTAGCCGCGCGCGCCCAGGGCCTCGACGAGCTCCATGCGCGAACGGGCGGCCTCGACGCTGGTGACGTCGGCGTCCAGCGCCTCGATGCCGCCGACGATCTGGTTGAACTCCGAGTAGCACATGTGCGTGTGGATGGTGGTGCTCGCCGCCACCCCGGACGTGGCCAGGCGGAAGGAGTTCACCGCCCAGTCCAGGTAGGCCTGGCGCTGCTCCTCGCGCAGGGGAAGCAGCTCACGCAGGGCCGCCTCGTCCACCTGGATGTGGCGGATGCCCGCCCGCTCCAGGTCCGCGACCTCGTCGCGCAGGGCCAGACCCACCTGGCGGGCGGTCTCCCCGAGCGGCTGGTCGGTGCGGACGAAGGACCACGCGAGCATGGTGACCGGACCGGTCAGCATGCCCTTGACCGGCTTGTCGGTGCGCGACTGGGCGTAGGTGATCCACTCGACCGTCATCGGCTCGGGGCGCGAGACGTCACCGAACAGGATCGGCGGGCGCACGCAGCGCGAACCGTAGGACTGCACCCACCCGCGTTCGGTGGTGGCGTAGCCCTCCAGCTGCTCGGCGAAGTACTGGACCATGTCGTTGCGCTCGGGCTCGCCGTGGACGAGGACGTCCAGGCCGATCTCCTCCTGGAGCGCGATGACACGGTCGATCTCCGAACGCAGAGTGCGCTCGTACTCCTCCGTGGCCAGCTCGCCCCTGCGGTGCGCGGCGCGGGCGCGGCGCAGCTCGGGGGTCTGCGGGAAGGAGCCGATGGTGGTCGTGGTGAGGGTGACGTCGGTGGGCGCGCCGCGGTCCTCGGGGCGCTCGTAGGCGTCCTGACCCAGCGCGTCCAGGCGGGCGCGCACCCGGGCGTCGGTGAACGACGGGTTCCCGGTGGCGGCAGCGTCGAAGTCGGCGTCCTCGCCCTCGGTGAGCACGCGGCCGAGCAGGGCCACCTCCCCCGCCTTCTGCTTGGCGAAGGCCAGGGCCGCGCGCAGCTCGGGGGCGAGCGAGGTCTCGGCGTCGAGGTCGATCGGCACGTGCAGCAGTGAGCAGGAGGTGCTCACGGTGAGCTCGTCGGTGAGGGCGAGCAGGGTGCCCAGCTCCGCCACGGCGGCGGGCAGGTCCGTACGCCACACGTTGCGCCCGTCGACGACGCCCGCGACCAGGCGGGTGGAGCCGAGGCCGGAGACCGCGGCCAGGTCCTCGACGCCCTCGGCGTCGGTGACCAGGTCGAGGCCGACCGCCTCCACCGGGGAGTCCTTGAGGACGCGCAGGGCGGCGGCGCCGATGGAGCCGAAGTAGGTGGAGACCAGGAGGGAGGGGCGGTCGGTGAGGGCACCCAGGCGCTGGTAGACGCGCTCCAGGTGGCCGACGGCCGAGCGGCCCTCGTCGGTGGCCAGGATCGGCTCGTCGAGCTGGACCTCGGTGGCGCCGGCGGCCCTGAGGTCGGACAGCAGCCGGGCGTAGGCGTCCAGGAGCTGGTCGAGGAGCTCGATGGGCTCCCAACCCTCGGGGGCGTCGTCGGCGGCCTTGGCCAGCAGGAGGAAGGTCAGCGGGCCGACCAGCACGGGGCGGGTCTGGAACCCGGCCTCGGAGGCCTCACGGAACTCGGTGACGGGCTTGTCACCGACCAGGCGCGGCCGGGTGCTGGGGGAGAGCTCGGGGACGAGGTAGTGGTAGTTGGTGTCGAACCACTTGGTCATCTCCAGCGGCGGGGCGCCCTGCTCGCCCCGGGCGAGCGCGAAGTAGCGGCGCAGCTGCTCGTCCCGTTCACCGGCCTGGGCCGGGGAGGCGAAGCGGGAGGGCACGAGGTCGAACAGGACCGCCGTGTCCAGCACCTGGTCGTAGTAGGAGAAGGTGTTGGACGGCAGGTCGTCCACGCCCGCCTCCCGCAGCTGGGCGTAGACGCCCAGGCGGAGTTCGGCGGCGACGGCGTCGAGTTCGGCGGCGGTGGTGCCGCCCTTCCAGTAGGACTCGCTGGCGCGCTTGAGTTCGCGGTCGGGGCCGATGCGCGGATAGCCGTGCACGGTGGAACGCACGGACGGCCTGGCGGCCGGGGTGCTGGGCATGGAGCTTCTCTCCCTCGTCGAAAGCCGGGTACCGGCCACGAGGCGAGCGAGGACGCGGACACGCCGAGGAGGCGCCCGACGGCGCACGGCTGTCTCCGCCCTCGGCCCTCCCTCGGGGCACGGGACCACCGACGGCACGGGTGCGCCGCCGGGCGGAGGCAGGTCTTCGGACTCGTGGGCGTGCTCCGGCGTGACCGCCGGCCCTCCTACTGGTCGCCGCTTCCCGGTTTCCGACTTTTCCGGTCGGATCACCAGTGCTTATGACGACGTTCGTTCCCACTCACCGCTGCGGGGCAGTCCCGGACTCGCACCGGGTTCCCTCTTTCGACACGCAACGCCCGCCCCGGAAGGCTTCCGGGGTGACCAAGGGTGGAGCGTGTACCTTCCACGGCTGCAAGTATAGGGAGCGCCCCCTCCGCCCATGCACCCGGCGTGGTCCTCGCCCACTCGGCGTGAACCCGCGTCGGGTTCGCGGCATCCCAACCGACAATCAGCGTTACGTGGGGGAGCGCTCCCCCTCCTCCCCCACGAACGTTCGTCAGACGATGAACGTGGAGAACCCCAGGTGAAGCAGCAAGACCGGCAGACCATGGCTCCCGACCAGCCCCTCCTCACGGTCGCGATCGCGATGGTCGTCCTGCTGGGACTGGTGCTGTCGGCGTCCCGACCGATCGGACTGTTGGAGGACAGTGCCTTGGCGGGCGACGGCGACCAGTCATCCGGTGACGGGACACGGACCCCGGCCACCGGCGAACCCGACCAACTGACCACGGTCTCCCCCGACGCGGTCCCCGGAACAGAGGAGATCACTCTCGCCTACGAGGGCGGGGCGGACGTCTCCGTCACCTACCCGTCCATTCCGAACGCCGGACCGCTGACCGATTTCCTGGAGAGGACCCTCGGCGCCCAGGCGCGCTCCTTCGAGGCGGCCAACCCCGGGGCGCGCACGTTCCTCGGGGAGTGGGGCCTGACCGCCGCCGACGAAGGGATCGTGGGGGTGCGGATGACCACCACCGAGACGGACTCCGAGGAGACCAGGGAGGGGCACAGCACCTACTGGTACGAGACCGGCACGGGCGCGGTCCACGGCTCCAGCCACCTCTTCGCCGGACAGGAGGAGCTGGCCGAACTGAACGAGCGGGTGCGCGAGGCGGTGTCCGGCACGGACGCCGTTCCCTCGGCGCTGCACCCGATCAGTTCCCTCTACGACTCGGTGGGCTTCAACCCGGACGGTGACCTCGTGGTGGAGTTCGACGAGGGCCAGGTCGCCCCGGCCGGTGCGGGCCGCGTGCACGCGGTACTGCCCCGGGACGAGGCCGAGTCGCTGCTCTCCGACCTCGGCCTGCGGGTGCGCGAGGCGGCGACCACGGGCGTGCGCGCCTTCTCGATCGACGAGGCCCCGGAGGCGGACAAGGACGGCTCGGCCTCGGCTGCGCCCGGCGTGCTGGCCCCGCGTGACGACTCGGTCGACTGCTCCGCGCCCGACACCAAGTGCGTGGCGCTCACCTACGACGACGGCCCCGGCGGGCGCACCCCCGAGCTGCTGGACGCCCTGGCCGCGCACGACGCCAAGGCCACCTTCTTCGTCACCGGCCTCCCGGTCAGGGAGCACCCGTGGGTGGTGCGGCGCACCTACGCCGAGGGGCACGAGGTGGCCAACCACACTCTGGACCACCCCAACCTGACCGAGCTCTCGGCGGACGGTGTCCGCGAGAACCTGGAGGCGACGCAGGCGCTGGTGTACCGGGAGACCGGATACACCATGGACCTGATGCGGCCTCCGTACGGGGCCACCGACGACACGGTCGCGGAGGTGACGGCGGAGCTCGGGCTGGCGCAGATCCTGTGGAGCGTGGACACCAACGACTGGCGGGACCGCAAGGCGAACGTGGTGCGCGATCGCGCGCTGGACGGCGCGTCCGACGGCGCGATCATCCTGATGCACGACATCCACCCCACCACCATCGACGCGTCGATCGACATCATCCGTGAACTGGACGAACGCGGGTACTCGATGGTCACGGTGTCGCAGCTGCTCGGCACCACCGAGCCGGGCCGCACCTACGTCGACGGCGTCCCCGAGGAGGAGGCCCCGGAGGAGGCTCCGAGCGACTCGGAGTGACCCACCCGCACCCCGGCCCCTCTGGCGGTGTCCACATGTGGACACCGCCAGAGGGGCCGGGGTGTTGTCCCCTATGTTGCTCCCAGCAGTCGTGAGGAGCATCCCCAGAGGGACGAGGGAGTCGGGTCTTGGCGTCGAGGAGAGTTGGGCCGGGCCGGACCGTTCCCCCACCCGGCCCGGTCCGGGCACAGCCGTTCCGGCCGGGGACCGCCCTGGTGCTGCTGTCCCTCACGCTCGCCGCGTGCGGGAACGGGGCGGTGAGCGTGGACGAGGGCGACCCCGAGCGGCTCACCGTGCTGGCCGACGAGGTCGGGGACGGTGTCGGGGAGTGGCGGGGCGACGCCCGGGACTTCACCGGCCACCCCCACGAGCCCGAGGGCGTGGAGGTCAGCGTCGCCTACCCGGAGTTCGAGGGCGCCGACGCCTTCGCGGAGGGCCTTGCCGCGCGGGTGGACCAGGAGGTGCGGGACTTCCGTGCCGGGACCCGCGATCCCGTGCGGCTGGACGTCGACTGGGAGCTGGTCGCCGCCGGGGACGGGGTCCTCGGGGTCCGGCTGGTCCGCACCGAGGAGGACATGCACGGCCTGCGGGAGGGCTACGCGACGTACTGGTACGACGCCCACGACCTCTCCGTGTCCTCCTCCACCGAACTGCTGCGCGGGCAGGAGGAGCTGGTCCGGCTCAACGCCATCGCGCGCGAGGAGCTGGCGGACGACGAGGACGTCGACCCCGACGCGTTCCACCCGGTGCTGCGGACCTACGACTCGATCGGGTTCAACGCGTCGGGGGACCTGGTGGTCGAGTTCGACGACGGGCACCTGTCACCGATCGTCGACGGCCACGTCCCCGACAGCGCCCCCGGTCGCAGGGCCGTGGTGGTCGGGCACGAGCGGGCCGCACCGCTGCTGTCGGACCTGGGTGAGCGCGCCCGGGAGGCCGCCCTGGTGGCGGAACCCGACCTGGCCCTGCCCGCGGCCCGGTCCGATGACGCCGGGGACGGTCCCCCGCCCGGAGTGGTCACCGCCGGTGACCCCGAGGTGGACTGCCAGGACGGCGAGACCAGGTGCGTGGCCCTGACCTTCGACGACGGACCGGTGGACGCCACCCCGCACCTGCTGGACGTCCTCGCGGAGGAGGGGGTGACGGCCTCCTTCTTCCTCAACGGCGGCCCGACCCTGACCCGGCCGAGCGTGCTGCGGCGCGCCTACGCCGAGGGGCACGAGATCGCCAGCCACGGCGACGAACACGAGCACATGAACAAGATGGACCCCGGGCGCCTTGCCGCGCAGACGGCCGCGGTGAGCGCGATGGTCCGCAGGCAGACCGGGTTCACGGTCGAGCAGTTCCGGCCGCCGTTCGGCGCCACCAACGACGACGTGCACGAGGAGATCACCGCGCAGGACATGGCGGAGGTCGCGTGGACGGTGGACAGCGGGGACTGGAAGGGGCACGACCGGGACGAGATCGTGGAGACCGTCCTCGACGGGGTCGAACCGGGCGCGGTGGTGCTGCTGCACGACCCCCGGCCCGCCACGCTCGCGGCGGTCCCGGAGATCGTCGAACGGCTGCGCGCGGAGGACTACGTGTTCGTCACCAGCAGCCAGGCGCTCGGCGGCCCGGAACCCGGCAACGTCTACCCTCCCGACTGGGACGGCGACTGGTAGGGCGCACACGCGCGGGCGGCCGGTGGGAACCCCCACCGGCCGCCCGCGCGTCGGTCAGCTGGCCTCGTGGGTCTCCCGGACCACCGTGAGCGCCGGAGCCGGGGCGTCCGACCCCACGGCCTCCTGGACGGACCGGTACCCGGCCTCGCGGACCAGGCGGGCCAGGCCCCGGTGGATGCGGCGGGGCCACAGCGGACCGCCGTAGATCAGCCCGGTGTACCCCTGGACCAGGGTGGCGCCGGCGCGGACGCGGGCCCAGGCGTCCTCGGGGGTCTCGATGCCGCCGACCGCGACCAGGGTGACCCGGTCGCCCACGCGGGAGCGCAGGCGGCGCAGGACCTCCAGCGAGCGCTCCTTGAGCGGGGCGCCCGACAGGCCCCCGGCTCCGGCCGCCTCGACATCCTCGTCGGAGGTGTCGAGTCCGGAACGGGAGATCGTGGTGTTGGTGGCGATGATCCCGTCCAGGCCCTCGGCCAGCGCGAGGTCCGCGACGGCGTCGACGTCCTCGTCGGCCAGGTCCGGGGCGATCTTCACCAGGAGCGGCAGCTCGGGGCGGCCCGCCTCGGCCAGGGACGCGCGGACGGCGCTGACCAGGGGCAGCAGCTGCTCGACACCCTGGAGGTTGCGCAGCCCCGGTGTGTTGGGCGAGCTGACGTTGATGACCATGTAGTCGGCGTAGGGGGCCAGCCGCAGCGCGCTGAGCGCGTAGTCGGCGGGCGCCTCCGCCTCCGGCGTGACCTTGGTCTTGCCGATGTTGATCCCGAGCAGCGGGCCACGGCGCTGGTGGTGCAGGCGCTCCGCGACCAGCGCGGAACCCTCGTTGTTGAAGCCCATGCGGTTGACGATGGCGCGGTCGGCCACCAGCCGGAACAGGCGCGGTTTGGGGTTGCCGGGCTGCGGGTGGGCGGTCACGGTGCCCACCTCGACGTAGCCGAAGCCCAGGGCGGCCAGACCGCGCGGGCTCTCGGCGTTCTTGTCGAACCCGGCGGCCATGCCGAGCGGGCCGGGGAACTCGCGGCCGAAGGCGTGCACGGTCAGCTCGGGTTCGCGCGGGCCCAGGACCCTGCCCATGGTCTCGGCCACACCGGGGACGGCCGTGACGCCGCGCAGCGCGGCGAAGCTCAGCTTGTGCACCGTCTCCGCGTCCATGTGGCGCAGGACCGAGCTGAAGAGGATCTGGTAGAACACGGTCATCCGTTTCCGTCTCCCTCGCGTTCAGCGAGGAAGCGTTCGAGTTCCGCGCCGAGCTCGTCGGCGGTGGGCAGCCCCGCGCCGTCGTCGGACAGCGGGACCGGCCCGCCGCCCTCCTCCGCGCGCGAGGACATGATGTCGTCGTACTGGCGTTCCAGGTTGGCGACCACGCGCTGGACCTCCTCGGACGCCGCGACCTGCTCCGCAATCTCCACGTCCGTGGTGGCGGCGACCTCCTCCAGCTCCTCGCTCGGCAGGGCGAGCCCGGTGGCCCCGGCCACGTACTCCAGGGCGGCGATGGCCGCCCGCGGGTAGGTGGACTGGGCCAGGTAGCTGGGCACGTGGATGGCGTAGCCCACGAAGTCGTGGTCGTTCTCCCCGAAGCGGTACTCCATCAGCGCGGACACGCTGGCGGGCACCTCGACCCGGCCGATCCAGGGGGTGTGTCCCTCGATCAGCTCGGGGCGGGTGGAGTGCGGCGTGACCGTCACCGGTCGGGTGTGCGGCACCGCCATGGGAATGCCGTTGACGCTGATGGAGAGCGAGACGGAGAAGCGTTCCGCGAGGCCGGTCACGGCCGCGATGAACGCCTCCCACTCGCCGTCCGGCTCGGGACCGTGCAGGACGAGGAAGGGGTGGCCCTCGGCGTCGTGCATCCGGTACAGGGCCAGCTTGTGCGGCGTGTAGTCGGTCCAGGTGTTCTCGACGAAGGTCATCTGCGGCCTGCGGCGGCGATAGTCCACCAGGCGGTCGACGTCGAAGGTCGCGACCTCCTCGGCGGTGAACCGCTCGAACAGCGACTCGGACAACTGGCTGCCAGCGTTTCCGGCGTCGACGAAGCCGTCCAGGCAGACGAGCATCACCAGCCCGGTGACGTCGTCGAAGCCGGGGTGGAGTTCGTACAGTTCTGCGGGGTCGCGCACCGGGTTCTCGTCTCCAAAACTGGTCGGGTTCGCAGGGGCCGCGACACACCCGTGTCGGCCTGCCCGGAAGGTTCCGGTGGCCCCTGACGGGGTCGCTGTGCCCTGCTTTTCCACAATACCGACCCGGGGCGGGTGGGTCCGGACCCCGCGACCCCGGAGGTGACGACGCCCACACCGCTCTGGGCGCCGCCGTCCCGATGGTCCCGCGATCCGCGTCCTGACGGTCTCGGTCAGCCCTGGCCGAGCACTCTCAGGGTCCGCAGCCGGTTGAGGACCGCGACCGTCTCGTGCCTGCGCGGCAGGGCGTAGTCACCGCCGAAGTCGGCGCCGAGCAGGGTCACGCCCTCCTTGGCCAGCGCCTCCTCCAGGGAGTCCAGGGCCTCGGCCACGGTCCGGTTCCCGTCCAGGTGCCGTCCCCTGACCAGGGCGCGCAGGGCCAGACCGGCGCCGGTGATCTGTCCGGGATCCACGAACTGCTCCACCGAGCGCACGTCGACGTCGCTCTCCCCGTAGACCAGTACGTCCATGTCCCGGCGCTTGATCCGGCTCCGTCCCTTGGCGGTGTCGTCGTCCACCGAGCCGGGGTCGACCACCCGGGCCCGGGGCAGGGTGAACTCGGCGTCGGCGCGGTCGTGCGCCAGCGCCCGGGCCCGCTCGGTGACGTCGTGCGGGTGGTAGGCGTCCAGCATGATCACCTGGTCGGCGACGTCGAAGTAGTCACCGCTGCCACCCATGACCAGGACGGTGGAGACCCGGTGCTCGCGGTGCAGGGGGCGGACCAGGTCCACGAAGGGCACCAGGGGTTCCCGGTCGCCGTGGACCAGGGCCTGCATGCGCTCGTCGCGGATCATCAGGTTGGTGGCGGTGGAGTCCTCGTCCACCAGCAGGGTGCGCGACCCGGCCTCCACCGCCTCGCAGATGTTGGCCGCCTGTGAGGTGGAGCCCGAGGCGTTCTCGGTGCGGAAGTCGCGGGTGTCGGCGCCGGTCGGCAGGTTGCGCACGAAGGGGCTGACGTCCACCCGTTCCACACGGCGCCCCTCCTCCGCCCTGATCTTCACCGCGTCCCCCCGGGTCACGACCAGTTCGCGGCCGTCGCCGGGCACGTGGTCGTAGACGCCGCGTTCCAGGGCGTGCAGCAGGGTGGACTTGCCGTGGAAACCGCCGCCGACGATCAGGGTGATGCCCTCGGGCACCCCCATGCCGGTGACCGTGCCCGCGTGCGGGAGGTCCACGCTCACGCGCAGGCTCGCCGGGGCGGCGAAGGGCACCACGCCCTCCCCCGCCATGGGTTCGTCGCTCACTCCGCTGCGCCGGGGCAGGACCGCCCCGTCCGCGACGAAGGCGACCAGACCGCGGTCGGCCAGGCTCGCCCTGAGGGCGACGGCGTCGGCCACGGTGTCGGCGAAGGCCGCCGCCTCCGCGTGGTCGATCTCGTCCCAGTCGAGGTCGTCGACCAGCGCCGGGAGGGTGCGACACAGCTCGCGCTCGGCGGTGCGCCCGTCGATCCGGCGGCCGTGGCCGGGCAGGTCCACCCCGATCCGCAGGTCGAGGGCGCCGTCCTCGGTGATCTGGCACGAGGAGCGGGCGATGACCTCCTGGCCCCCGGTGTCGATCTTCAGCAGCGACCCCCGCAGCAGTCGGCGGGCGCGCCGTCCGAGGTAGTCGGCGGTGGCCCGACGGCGCACCGGATCCGCGTGGGCGCTCGCGGGGATACCGGCGTCGGGCCGAAGGACGCGGACGCGCGAGGGCGGGGCGAAGGGGTCGGCCTGGACCCGCTGCACCGTCAGGGTGAAGTCCCCGAAGTCCCAGTCGCCCTTGAGGGACTTGTAGCGGCCGTAGGAGGCGCCCTGCATCCCGAGGAGTTCCTGGGACAGCCGCGCCTCGTCGCGCACCCCCCGGATGGGTTCGGGTTCGGGCCTGCGGCCGGAGCCGCCCCGACCACCGCCGCCACCGCCGTACCGGCGCCCCTGGCCGCCGTTCCCCCGCCGCTCCGTCATCGTCTCCCCCGGTGTCGCTACGTACTGGTGCCCCCGCCAGATTAGGACTTCTGTGCGAATCCCGCTCCGACCCTGTGGACAACCGTGTCCGCGCGGTCCACCGACAGCGGTCAGTCCTGCGGGTCGGGGAGCACGTCGGTGAGGATCGCCTCGAACTCGTCCGCGCTCGGCTTGGCCTCCGTCAGGAGGGAGTGCAGCAGGACCCCGTCGACCACGGCGGAGACCACACGCGTCCGCACCGGGTCGTCCGTGTAGCGGCCCGCGAACGCCCGCACGGCCGCGAGCCAGGTGTCCGTGGACCCGCGCAGGTGCGGACGGCGCGCGGCGAGGAGGAAGAGCTCGTACTCGGCCAGCAGGTGACCGGGTTCGGCCGCGACCCGGGCCATCAGCTCCGCGAGCTCGCGCCGTCGGTCCCCGTCGCCGGACAGACGGCGCATGCGCTCGGAGTCCTCGTCCATCACGCTGGTCAGGGCCGCGGTCAGGAGGTCGCCCAACCCGGTGAAGTAGTAGGTGGTGGCGGAGGTGGGCAACCCGGCCTCCTGGGAGACCGTGCGGTGGCTGACCCCCGCCACCCCGTCGCGTTCGACCACGCGCAGGGTGGCTTCGATCAGGGCCTTCCGGCGCAGTTCACCCTTGGCGCGGCGCCCGTCCGTCTGTTTCAGGTGTCCTCCTCGGTTCCTGCGCCGAGGGTAGCGGAGCCTCCGTCTCGTGCCGTGTCGCGGCGGCTCCGCGCAGCAGTGGCGTGCCCGCGACCGTGACGGTCAGGGCGGTCAGGCCCGCGACCACCGCCACGAGGAAGCCGCCGGTGGTGCCGGAGGACTCCACGGTGAGCCCGGCCGTGAGGGTTCCGACCGCCGTTCCCACGGTGAGTCCGGTCAGGGCCCAGGTCATCCCCTCCGTGAGGCGGGCGGGCGGGACGGAGCGTTCGATCAGGGTCATCACCAGGATCATGGTCGGGGCGAAGAAGACCCCCGCCGCGAAGACCGACACGGCCAGCGCGGCGATCCCGCCGACCAGGAGCAGGGGCAGCGTGGTGAGCGCGGTTCCGGCCACCGCCAGCACCAGCGTGGCGTGGGCGCTCCAGGGCGGGTTCAGGGCTCCGAAGGCCAGGCCGGAGACCGCGGAGCCGAGGGCGTAGGCGGAGAGCACGATCCCGGTCGCCCCGGGGACGCCGAGGTCCTCCGCGAAGGCCACCGCCACCACGTCGACCGCACCGACGATCACCCCACCGGCGGCCAGGACCAGCACCAGCACCACGATGCGCGCCCCGAGCCCGCGCGGCCCCCGTTCCGTGGCGGGTTCCGGTTCGCGGACCGGCGGTTCGGTGCCGCGCTGGGCGACGAACAGGCTCACGCCCACGGCGAGGAAGGCGGCCGCCGCGAGGGGTCCGGCCTGCGCGAACACCATGGTGCTGAGGACCACGGACAGCGCCGGGCCGGTGATGAAGGTGAGCTCGTCGGCCACTGACTCGAAGGAGTAGGCGGTGTGCAGCAGGGGCGTGCCCCGGTGGATCCCGGTCCAGCGGGCGCGGGCCATCGCGGACATGCTCGGCATGGCCCCGCTGGGCACGGCGCAGGCGAACAGCGTCCACACCGGGGCCTCCACCTGGACGCAGAGCAGCATCAGCAGCAGGGAGGCCACGCTGACGGCGGCGGCCGGGGGCAGGACGCGGCGCTGGCCGTGACGGTCGGCCAGCCGGGAGACCTGGGGGGTGATGAGGGCCATGGACAGAGTGAAGGTGGCGGCGACGGCTCCGGCCAGCGCGTAGCTGCCGTGGGTGGCAGCGAGCATGGTGATGACGCCGACGTTGGTCATGGCCACGGGCATGCGGCCGATGATCCCGGCGACGGTGAAGCCCCGCGTCCCCGGCACGGCGAAGATCCGGGCGTACGGATTGGGCATGGTGGTCCCCTCGTGGTTCGTTGCGCCCCAAACAATTGGGACGCCCGTCCCAGTTTCTTTCCGGGGAACTCCCGTGGCAAGCCGAAGTGACGCACGACACCCTCCCCGACCGCCCTTTGCCCGGCGCCTCCCCCTGCCGCTAGGTTGCGATGAGCCCCCCTCTCCCGAGGAGTCCGCACCATGAGCACGGTCCTGTTCGCACCGGAAACCTTCAACCTCGCTGAGACGACACGGGCGATCGAGGTCGCGCGGCAGCTCAGGGACCGGCACGAGTGCGTGTTCACCGGATACTCCGAGCGGTACGCGCGGCTGATCGAGGACGAGGGGTTCGAGTACCACCCGCTCTCCCCCGGGCTCACCGACGAACAGGCCGACCAGCTGGTCCGCTTCGACCAGGGACGCGGCGTGAGCCACCCCTTCACCACGGAGCTGGTCCGCGCCCGGGTCCAGAGCGAACTGGCCCTGAACAAGGTGCTCCGGCCGTCCGCGACGGTCATCGGCACCACGCTCAGCCAGATGATCTCCGCGCGCGCCAGCGGAGTCCCCCTGGTCTACGTCAGGCCGTTCGCCTACTCGTGGCCGCACCTGCGCCAGACCGGATCGGTGCCGCTCCTCCAGGGGGACGGCCGCCTGTCCCGGATGGTCAACACCGGCGCCGCCGTCCTCCTGCGCGAGGCCGCCCGGTACACCACCCTCAAACCCCGGGGCTTCTCCCAGGTCGCCCGCGAGAACGGGGTGCGGCTCCCCCGCCGTACCGTGGAGGCCCTGGACGGCGACCTCAACCTGGTCGCCTCGATCTCCGGCCAGCCGCGCCCCTACCTGCTCCCGCCCCACTACCGCTGGGTCGGCCCCGTCTACGCCCGGCTGCCCCACGAGGTGCCCCCGGAGGTACGGCACCTGGCGGACACCGCCCGTGGGGCCGACCGACGCGTCGTCTACTGCGCGATGGGGAGCTCGGGTCACCGCGACATCGTCCTGCGGGTCCTCCACGAGCTCTCCCGCCTGCCCGTCACGGTGATCGCCCCGGTCGCCCGCTACCTGGAGCCCGGCGACCGCGAGCGCCTCGGCCCCCACGTGCACGTGTTCGACCTGCTCCCCGCCCACCGGCTCGGGGACCTCATCGACGCCTCCGTCATCCACGGCGGCGAGGGCACCGTCCAGACCGCCGTGGCCTCGGGAAAGCCGTTCCTCGGCATCGGCCTCCAGATGGAACAGCGCTGGAACGTCGACGAATGCGTGCGCTTCGGCAACGCCGTGGGCCTCCCTCCCCACCAGGCCCAGGGGGAACGGCTCCGCCGTGCCCTGGAGACCCTGCTCCGCGACCCCCGCCTGCGCTCCCGTGCCGGGGAGCTCCAGAGCCGTCTGACCGGCGTCGACGGCGCCAGGAACGCCGCCGACCACATCCACGCCCTGGTGGGGTCCTCGTGACACCGCCCAGGTGACGGACTCCGGAGTGCGAACAGCCAGGGCCCTCCCGGAAAAGGGGTGGAGGCGCGGGGACCCGGGCGGATTGAATGGTCCCGGAGGTGAGGCCCGTGCGCCCTGCTGTGGGGGACGCCCTGAGGGCGTGCCCGGAGTGCCCCGGGCCCGAGTACAGCGGGGCTCCGGACTGTGCTCGGTGCCGGGGGCTGGTGGACGCGGTCCTGGAGGAGGAGTGGGAGGCCTTCCGCATCCGTGAGGGGCTGGAGGACGGGCCCGAGGTGGCCGCGCTGGTCGGCGGGGAACCGGACCGGCACGACTGGCGGGTGGTGGACGCGGCGCTGGACCGACTGGTGTGCGCGGAGTGCGGATGCGCGTCGAGCCGGGGACCGGTGGGGTGCGGGCCGTGCGAACTCGCGCACGGGTTCCGCTACGCGGCGGTCGAGACGGACCGGCCGGGAGCCGTGCCGGGGAACGAACACGCGGTCCGGGTGAACGTCTCGGTGGTGCGCCGCCCGCAGGGGGTCTCCGAGCGCGAGCTCCTGGTCCGGCGGCTGCTGCTGCCCCGGCTGCTCTCCGGTGACCTGCCCACGACGGCCCGGGCCCAGGCGGCCAAGGACCGGATCAACCGGATGGGTCTCGCGGAGATCGAGGCGCTGTTCCCCCGGATGCTGGACTCGCCCGGCGTCGACGTCCCCTGAGGACTCCCGGCCTCTGGGGTCGAGCCGGGTACGGGGTTCTCGGCCCGACCGCCAGAGGACGCCGACCGGGCTGGAGGGGGACCGGCACCGATCGGCGGGGAGGACGCGGCCCGTCCGGAATCAAGGGGTGCTCCGGTCGGGCCGCCGTCCCGACACCTCCACGGAGGGGGGTGGGGGGTGTCGTGGAACTATTCTTACCGGACCAGGGGTGGCCGCACGGGGAAAACCGGGAATTCGACGGGATCGGCTTCCCACCCGGTGGTGTGTATCAGGCGATAGCCGCCCGGAACGCCCGGTCGTGCGGGTCCACGGGGTCCTCGGCCAGGTCTCCGACGAACACCGCCACGGGCCGCCCGCCCCTCTCCTCGATCTCCTTGAGCAGCCGTCGCCACTCGACCAGGTTGGGGTGCCGCAGCTCGGTGCACGCCGCCGCCGGAGCCAGGGCGTCGGCGGCCGCTGTGAGGCGCGCGGGTGTGAGTTCGTGGGTGGCGGTACCCGAGGTGTGTCCGCACACGATGGCCAGGACGACGGCGGGCAGGGGGCTCGTGCCGACGTTGGTCAGCCCGAAGACCGTCCGGCCGTCCCGGTGCACGCCGACCCCGTAGGCCGCCGGGCGCCGCCAGCCGGGGTGGCCGGCTTCGAGCCTCTCGCGCGCGGCGTTGATCTCTTCCCTGGTGGCCCACTGCTCCATGGGGATCTCCTCTACAGGTTCAGGTCGCCGGTGGCGACGGTGACGGCGTCGCCCCCGATGAGCACGCGGTCGCCGTCCAGGCGCAGGTGCAGGTCACCACCGCGCCTGGAGGCCTGGCGGGCCAGGAACTCGGTCCGGCCGAGCCGCTCGGCCCAGAACGGCGCGATCACGGTGTGGGCGGCTCCGGTGACCGGGTCCTCGGGGACGCCCATGGACGGAGCGAAGCACCGGGAGACCGTGTCGTATCCGCCGTCACCGGGGGCGGTGGCGATCACCATGCGGGCAGGCAGGGCCCGGATGGCGGTGGGGTCGGGGTCCAGCGCACGGACGGTGGCGGCGTCGGCCAACTCGACGAGGAGGTCGTTGTTGCCGCCGATCCCGGTCCACAGGGGTTCGGCGCCCAGGGCCTCGGCCAGGCCCTCGGGGGCCTCGGTGGCGGTGGCGGGGCGGGCGGGGAAGTCCATCCAGAGCTTGCCGTCCCGGTTCCGGACGGTGAGCACGCCGCTGCGGGTGCTGAAGCGGATCGGTCCCTCCACGCCGAGTTCGGTGAGGGCGTGCGCGGTGGCGAGGGTGGCGTGTCCGCACAGGTCGATCTCGGTGACCGGGGTGAACCAGCGCAGCTCGAAGTCGGCGTCGGGGGCCTCGATCCGGCGCGCGAAGGCGGTCTCCGAGAGGTTGAACTCGGCGGCGATCCCCTGCGCCCAGGCGTCGGGGTAGACGTCGTCCAGCACGAGGACTGCGGCGGGGTTACCCGCGAGGGGCCGGTCGGTGAAGGCGTCGATGACGCGGTACTCGGGCATGGGTCCATTCTTCCAAGTGGCCCCGACCGAACAAGGTCCGGTCCTGGGTGAAATGGACCCTATTCACCGCGACCGGAGGTCCTCCTCCTACTGGAGGTGGGGCTCGTCCAGGATGAACATGGTCTGGGTGCTCTTCACCTCGGGCAGGCGCTGGAGCCGCTCCAGAACGAAGGTGCGCAGGGCGGCGGCGTCGGCCACCCTGACGAGGAGCAGGAGGTCGACGTCACCGGAGACCAGTGCCGCGTGGTCGACCTCGGGGATGTCGCGCAGATAGCCGCGAAACCTCTCCCAGGAGTGCTGCTCGATCCGCACGGAGACGTAGGCGGACAGCGCGGTGCCGTACTTCTCGGGGTCGATGACGGCGGTGAAGCCCCTGATCACGCCCTCGTCGCGCAGGCGTTCGAGACGGGAGTAGGCGTTGGCCCGCGAGATGTGCGCGTTCTCTGCGACGGCACGGATCGACATGCGGCCGTCGTCGCACAGGAGCGCGATGATCCGGCGGTCGGTGTCGTCCAGCTGCACGGCCATGTGTCTTACCTCATACCGTCCGCGTCGTGGACACGTTAGATGATGTGCGATGACGGGCGTCCTACCGAGCAGTTCGTCCAGCATCACCCCGGAGGCATCGACAATATGGGGTGATTCGCCTCATATTCAAGACATGAAGCGCACCGATGATCGGCCTTGTCCGGTTCCTCCTCCGTCCTCGCGGGGGCCGGTGTGCTCGGTGGACCGGCACGGCCGACGTCAGGAGCTCCCCTCGTTCTCCGGGCCCGACCACGCGGCTCCCACCGGACCCCGCCGCGCCGCGGTCGTCGGCCACCGCTGCGGCCAGCGGGCCGGAACCGCCGCGTACCCGCGGGGTTCGGCCCCCTAGGGACCACCGCGCCGGAGACACGGGAGGGCTCCGCATCCGCGGGCGGCAACGGCGCCGCCGGAACGACGCGGGTTCGGGTGCCGTCCCGGGGGTCCCGGCACGGGTGAGGGCACGCGGCCCACACGCCGCCGTGTCCACGGGACGGGCGGGCCCTCCGCGTCAACGGTGACCGGAGGCCCGCCCCACCTCCCCTCGTCTCCGGACGGCCCCGGGCGGTGTCCCGCCTTCCGGGGCTCGGAGGCTCCGACCGTTCAGGGGCGACCGGAGCGCACGGGCGCCACGGAGAGGTCGTCGCCCAGGGCAGCGGCGATCGCGGCCGCCCTGGAGTGGTCGTCGAGTCTCCGGGTGAGGTAGGCGCAGGAGTGGCCGTGGCGCAGGGACCTCCACACGGCCGATCCCCCGATCCCGCCCTTGGCGATCTTGGCGTCGTCCCGCAGGAACCCCAGGGTCCAGGTGAGCTCCGTGCCGAAGACCTCGTCGTACCCGGTGGCCTGGGGGGCGAGGTACTCCTCGTGTGCCTCGCGTCCGAGGAGCGCGCGCAGCGGACCGTCCCCGTCCGTGATCCCGTCCAGGAAACCGGCCAGACCGGTGGCGCTCGCGTGCAGGTTGACCGCGCCGAACACGGACCCGCGCCAGGCGTCGGAGTTGACCACGGCGGGGTCCAGGGGCCCGTCCGGGACGGCGAGCCAGTCGGCGGCGGGCTGGGCCCGGGGCCAGTCCGGGTGCGCGTACTCGACGTCCGCGACGCGGGCGAGCGCGTGTTCGGGCACCCCGAACCACGCGTCCAGCCCCAGGGCGGGTCTGACCACCTCGTTGAAGGCCGCGCCGAGGGTGGTCCCGGCCGCCGCGCGCAGGACTCCGTCGATCAGGTGTCCATGGGTGAGCGCGTGCTCGCCCATCCGGGTGCCGGGGGCGTACTCGGGCTCCGCGTCCGCGAGGGCGGCCCGGAGCCCGGCGTCGTCGAGGGGGTCCGACGCCGCGGCGGTCGGGGGGAAGCGGGGCAGCCCCGCGCTGTGGGTGAGCACGTGGCGCAGGGTGGTGTGTTCCTTGCCCGCGACCCCGTACTCCTTCCAGTGGCGGGCGACGGGCGTGTCCAGGTCGAGCACTCCCCCACCGGTCGCGACCAGGGCGGCCAGCGCGGCGAAGGGCTTGGAGACCGAGTAGGGCTGGACCAGGGTGTCGTGGCCCCAGGGGCGGCGGCGTTCGGTGTCGGCCCAGCCACCGCTCAGCCGGACCACCTCGCGGCCGTCCCGCCACACCGAGAGCCCCGCTCCGGTCTCCCGGCCGTCGTCCACCAGTTCCCGGAAGACCTCGCGCACCCCTTCGTAGCCGTACTCCGCGTACCCGTCGACAGGCATGGCGCCCCCTCCGTCCGTGTGCGTGCCGTGGCTCGGCCAGCGCCCCGAACATACCCACTGGGGGTATATTCGGCAACGGGGTGCGCACAGCACAGGGGCCGCGATCGTCGATCGCGGCCCCTGGCCTACCCACTCTCCGAGGGTCAGCGCCCTACGGGAGTCTCATTGTTTCCCCCCGCCAGAAGGAACACCTGGCTGTCGGACTCCCGTGGTCACGGATGACCGGGGTGGGTCCGGGGGTGGTCGTGTCGGAGCTAGCGTCCGAGCAGCTTGTCGAACAGCGTGGCGATGCCGTGGCGGCCGTCGCTCTCAGCCATCAGACCCTTGCCGCCCTCGTCCTCGGCACCGGCGTGGGCACCGGACGGACGGCGGGTCCAGGCGAAGAACATCGCGATGAGGATCGCGGGGATGATCGCCAGGGTGAGCAGACCGGCGGCGGAGGGAGTGCCCTCGGCGCCCGTCAGCCCGAAGCCGGACAGGTCGTTGGCCGCGGTCTCGGCGGTGACGCCGGGGTCCTGGTCCTCCTGCTCAGCGGCGGCGGGAGCCTCGTCCTGCTGCTCCTCCTCGGAGGTCTCGTCGGAGGCGTCCTTGGGCTCCTCCTTCTTCTCCTCCTTCTTCTCCTCGTCCTTCTTCTCCTCCTTCTCCGCCTTCTCCTCGGGGAGGTACTTGGCGGGGATGTCGGAGACCGCGTTCTCACACTTGTTGCCGGACTGGTTGAACGGGTGGGGAGCACCCTCGGTGCCGTTCCCGTCGCCCCACTTGGTGATGAAGTACTCGACCTCAGCGTGACCGTTGCCGCCGCTGACGACGAGCGAGTTCTCGTCGAAGCTCTCGCCCATCATGTCGGCGAAGGTGTGGCCGTCGATGTCCAGGAGGACGTCGCAGTTCTCAGAGGGAACGCCGGGACCGCGGTCACCGATGAAGAACTCGTACTCCTCGCCCTCGTGGACGATGAATCCCTCGGTGCCCAGCGGCCAGCTGGGGCTGGAGAACAGCCCCTTCTGCATGGGCTCGCCTCCGGCGGGCATCCCGGTGTCTCCGTTGATGCCGGAACCGTCGTCCCAGAAATAGGTCGCGGTGACTTCGCCGTACTGAATGGGAGTGTCGTTGCTCATGTGTGATAGCCAGGTTGACGACAGAAGCCGAGAAGACCGGGCCATGGCGCGTCGGGGCACACGAACGGAAAGGGTCCGTGTTCCGGACTGGTGTCATGCCATGGCGCTCCCCGCGTCGCTGGCGGCGAGTGGCGGGGTGGGAACGGGGGGCCGGATCGGCTCCGCCGGACAGCTGCGCGTGGATTCGCGCTGCTCGTTCCCGAGAGAGATGAAGAGGTCTCGATTTCCCTTCCGGCTCGCAGGCCGGTCAAGGGCTCGGCACCGGATCGCTAAAGGTCCATAACGAACCGGTCACGAAGGACACTAACCCAGGCTTTGGCAAAGTGCCGAAGGATTCCGGGTAAAATGACAGGGCGTGTTTCGACGAACACGAAACGACGCCCTTCTCGGAGAACCCGCAGGTCACAGGATTGCCCTAACCGCAGGGGATCCCGGGCCCAAGGGGGCGTCTCGGACGGCTCGATGAGTGGCCGTCGTCATAAACCAGAAAGTACCGGCACGGGGTGGACCAGACCCTCCCAAAGGGCCACGGACACGTCGAAAGGTCACGAAGAAGCGGACCGCCGGAGCGTCGGCGTGGCATCTCCGCCATGGCAAAGACCGGGCCATCCCGGCACTGGGGAGGGTCACCGGAAGGCGCCCGAGGCCCCGTGGACACAAAGAACTCCCCGGTGGGTTGCCCCACCGGGGAGTACGTGTCGGTCAGGTGACCTGTGACCTCTGGTTGAACCGTTCGGCCCGCCACTCGCCGGACTCCACGACCTCCACCAGCGCCGTCGCGGCGTCGTACACGTCCACGTAGCGCAAGTAGAGCGGCGTGAAGCCGAAGCGCATGACGTCGGGGGCCCGGAAGTCCCCGATCACACCGCGCTCGATCAGCGCCTGCACGATCGGGTACCCGGCGCCCTCCTCCGGCTGGACGAGGGAGACCTGGCTGCCGCGCCGGTCGTGCTCCGCCGGGGTGATCGAGGCCAGCCCCACCGAGGCGGCCCTGGCCAGGAACAGGTCGGTCATGGCCAGGCTCTTGGTCCGGACCCGGGACAGGTCGGCCTTGGCCCACACGTCCAGCCCCGCCTCCAGGGCCGCGTCCGCCACCAGGGGCTGCGATCCGCTGAGGAAGCGCGAGACTCCCGTGGCCGGCTCGTAGTCGGGGGCGAAGTCGAAGGGCCGGGCGTGCCCGTGCCACCCGCTGAGCGGCTGGTCCGAGGCCGCGTGGTGGCGGCGGGCCGCGTACAGGAACGCGGGGGCGCCGGGGCCCGCGTTGAGGTACTTGTACGTGCACCCCACCGCGAAGTCCACGTCGTTCCCGGACAGGTCGATGGGCACCGCGCCCACGCTGTGGCAGAGGTCCCAGATCACGAGGGCGCCGTGCTCGTGCGCCAGGCGGGTGATCCCGGCCATGTCACGCAGCACCCCGCTGCGGTAGTCCACGTGGCTCAGCAGCAGGACGGCCACGTCGCCACGGGACAGGGCCTCGGCCAGCTCGGGGCCGTCGGGGTCCACACGGCGCTGTTCGGCCCCGGCGAGACCAACAGCGCCCTCGGTGACGTACAGGTCGGTCGGGAAGTTGCCCGCCTCCCCCAGCACCACCGTGCGGTCGGACAGGCGCAGGGCCGTGACCAGGGTCTTGAAGAGGTTGGCGGAGGCGCCGTCACCGACGACCACCTCGTCGGCACCGGCCCCGACCAGCGGGGCGACCTTGGCGCCGAGGGTGCGCGGCTTGTCCCACCAGCCCGCGTCGTTCCAGCTGCGGATGAGGTTCTGGCCCCACTCGCGCTCGATCATGTCGGCGACCCGGGCGGGGGTGGAGCGGGGCAGGGCGCCCAGCGAGTTGCCGTCGAGGTAGATCACCCCTTCGGGGAGGACGAACTCCTCGCGGAGGGGGGCGAGGGGGTCGGCCGCGTCCAGGGCGGCGCACTCCTCACGGGAGATGGGCGTCATCGGGTCCTGCTTCCTAGTGCCGTGGTGTCCTGGTCTAGATGGTGCTGCGCAGGGACCACAGTTCCGGGAAGACGTCCTTCTCGGCGTTGCGGGCCAGCCAGTTGAGACCGTTGGATCCGCCGCTGCCCGGTTTGCCGCCCATCGTGCGCTTGACCGCGACCAGGTGGAGCTGACGCCATCGTGTCACCCGCTCCGCGACGTCCACCAGCGCCTCGGCCAACAGGTACAGGTCGTTCCCGGGGCGGTCGTCGGCGTAGACCTCGATCCAGGCGGCCTCGACCTCGGGGGAGGGCTCGTAGTCCTCGCTCCAGTCCCGCTCGGCGCGGGCGTCCGGGACGGGCAGGCCCCGGCGGTGCAGCAGGCGCAGCGCGGCGTCGTACAGGCTGGGGCGCTCGATCAGGGCGGTGAGGTCGTCGACGACACCGGTCATGGCCTTGTGCGGGCGGATCATGGCAGCGGACTTGTGGCCGAGGACGAACTCCAGCTTGCGGTAGCTGTAGGACTGGAAGCCGGAGGCCTCGCCGAAGGCGTCCCGGAACCGGTTGAACTGGGTGGGCGTCATGTCCCCGAACAGGCCCCAGGTGCTGTTGAGCACGTCCTGGGCGTTGCAGGCGCTGCGCAGCCAGGCCACGGCGCCGGGGACGTCGTCCACCTCCAGCGCGTCCCGGGCCGCCTCCCAGCGCTCCTGGACGAGGGTGAACAGGAGCTCCATCACCTGGGTGCCGATGATGAAGGCCGACTCGGCGGGCTCCTTGGTGCGCGGGTTCTGGAGGCCGAGCAGGGTGTCCACACCCAGGTAGTCGGCGTAGGGCGTGTTCCTGTCGAAGCTCAGGGTGGGCTTGCCTTCGTTGCTCTCCGCCTTCGTGGCGCGGGCCTCGGCCGCGCCGACGTCAGTCGGGGCGTAGGGGCACTGCTGGGCGGACGTGGTGGAGAGCATCGGGTGTACCCCTCGTGTACTGCGTGACTGCGGTGGTCTCACGAACCTGCGTGTACGTGAACTCACATACTCGAACAATTGACCCCGATAAGGAAGGGACGTCGACCACGCAAGTCGGGCACTGACCTAGCATTCGTAACAGGAATCCGACATCAGCCTTGGGAACGTGAAGTATGGCCTCACGACTGGAAACCCCACTGGACAGCGTTGACCAGCGCATCCTCGACGAGCTCCAACGGGACGGGCGCCTGTCCTTCAATGAGCTGTCCCGGCGGGTGAACCTCTCCGCGCCCGCCGTCGCGGACCGGGTCCGCCGCCTGACCGACCGGGGGGTGATCACCGGCTACCACGCCCACGTGGACCCGGCCGCCGCCGGTCTCCCGGTCACCGCGCTCGTACGTATGGAGTGCTTCGGCGCCCACTGCCTGTTGCGCGAGCAGTCCTCCCTGGAGCTGCCGGAGATCCTCCAGGTGCACCGGGTCACCGGCGACGCCTGCTGTGTGCTGCTCATCGCGGTGCGTTCCATGGAGCACTTCGAGGAGGTCATCGACCAGCTCGCGGAGCACGGCCGCCCCTCCAGCACCATGATCCTGTCGAGCCCGGTCCCCTGGCGCGTCGTCACCGCCCCCCGGACCCGCTGACGGCCAACCCCGCACCCGCCAGCCCTCCCCCGCAGGTGCGGGGCTCACCGAGGTCCGTCGGGCCCGTCCGGCCGCCACGCCGTCCATCCCCGCGACCGCTGGGCTCACGAGTGGATCCGGGCGATGTGGGTGAGGACCCCGGCCCATCCCCGTGTGCGCGGGTCTCACGGAGAAGCGGGTCTCACGGAGAAGCGGGTCTCACGGAGAAGGAGACCCGGCGCGACCAGAGCCGCGTGCGCGGGTCTCACAGGTGAGAAGCGGCGCGGGGACCAACGAGAGTCGGCCTCCCCCGAGCTTGCGGGGCTCCGGTGAACGTCCTGCGATGACGGGGGCTCTCCTCGGCCCTCTCCTCCGTGGCCCTCGGACGGGGTCGACAGCAATCCAGATGGAGGGGGTCAGCGAACAGGCCGTGAAGAGCACGGGGCCGCGCGTCTAGGGTTGACCGGTGAGTGTACTGATCGACAGCCCCGTCTGGCCGGGCCCCCGTGGGTGGCGCTTCGCCCACCTGGTGAGCGACAGCTCCTTCGAGGAACTGCATTCCTTCGCGCGAGAGCTGGGGGTCCCCGCCCGGGCCTTCGAGAGGGACCACTACGACGTCCCCGAGCACCTGCACCCGCGTGCTCTGGAGCTGGGGGCCGAGCTCGTCAGCGGCCGTGAACTGGTCACCCGTCTGCGGGCGGCGGGACTGCGCCGCCCCAAGCGCGGCGGGTCGGGGCAGGCTCCTCCGAGAGCTCGCGGCTGAGCCGGTCCACCTCGGCCAGCATGTTGGACCGGGCCCGGGGCTCCCAGTGCGCCCGACCGAACTCCGTGTGGAACAGGTGCGGGCTCTCCAGCAGCGAACGCAGGACCGGCAGCCGTCCGGCCCGGAACACCCGGTCGGGGTAGCGCCAGTACTCGGCGCGGACCGCCGAGGTGTAGGCCAGGTACTTCTCCGGAGCCCCGGCCAGGGTGGACAGGTCGGCGTCGGAGAGCACCGCGCCGTTGGCGTCCCCCGGCTCGGGCCGGTGGTCCCTGGTGACACCCACCAGCCGCACCACCTCGGAGATCAGCACCGGGTCCTTCCCCAGGAGCGCGAGCAGACGGTGCGCCAGGGCCTCGCTCTGGTCCTCGTCGTGGCCGGGGTTGCCCTCGTACACGGCGTCGTGGAACCAGACCGCGTACCGCACGGCGTCGACGTCGCGGGCCTCCTCCTGGAGCACGTCCACCGCCCGCAGCGTGCTCCACAGGTGGGAGAGGGTGTGGTAGCGGCGGTGGTCCTCGCTCCAGCGGCCGAGGAGTTCGTCCCCCACGGCGCGCGCCTCGCAGTCCTCACCGGCGAGCTGACGCCAGGACGCGGCGAGGAGGACGGCGTCCTCCTGCCGCAGGGGGTGGAAACGGTCCTCGGAGCTCATGCCACCAGTCTTCCCGCCGGGGCCCCGGCCCAAAAGGTCAGCGCGCGGCGTCCTCGACCAGCCCGGCCTCGTAGGCGAGGACGGCCGCCTGGACCCGGTTCCGCATGCCCAGGCGGCTGAGGATGGCGCTCACGTAGCTCTTGACCGTGCCCTCGACGAGGAAGAGGCGTTCCGCGATGTCGGCGTTGGACAGGCCCGCGCCGACCAGGGCGAGCACCTCCCTCTCGCGGTCGGTGAGGTCGGCCAGGCGTGCCGCCGCGGCGGCCTCCTTCGCCGCTCTGCCTCCGCCGAACCGCTCGATCACCTGCCGGGCCACCCGGGGCGACAGGTAGGCGCCGCCTTCCGCGACCGCGTGCACCCCGGCGATGAGCTCACGGGGGTCCCCCGCCTTGAGCAGGAACCCGCTGGCGCCGTCCCCGAGCGCCTGGGAGATGTAGGCGTCCTCCCCGAAGGTCGTCAGGATGACGACCCTGGTGCCGGGGGCCACCCGCAGGATCTCGGCGCAGGCCGCGAGCCCGTCCATGCGCGGCATGCGGATGTCCAGGAGGACGACGTCGGGGCGGTGGGAGAGCACCAGCTCCACCGCCCGGCGTCCGTCGGCGGCCTCCGCGACGACCTCGATCCCCGGATCGCTCCGCAGGATCGCCCGTACACCCGCGCGGATCATCGCCTCGTCGTCGGCGAGCAGCACCCTGATCACAGTTTCCCCATCTCCGGTCCCGGTCGCGGCGTCCCACGGCTCATCTCGTCAGTCTCTCCTTGGTCACCAGCGCCCCGTCCTCGAAGCACAGCTGGTAGAAGTCCACGTCGTCGTCGAACATCCCCGCCGAGCTTCGGTACTGCTCGCAGGCGGGGTCGGCGGAACCGAACTCCGCCAGGTGCGCCTCCGTGATCCGCATCGGCTGGGCCGGGAGGGGAAGGTCATCGCGGTGCGCGCCCACGGAGACCGCCGCGAACTCCTCCGGTGGGAGGGTGCTGTCCGCGAGGCTCTCGGCGAGGACGTAGTAGACCGTGGCGACCACGAGGACGACCACGGCCACGGGGGCGGCCACCAGGGCCAGGGTCCACGGCTGGACACGTCTGCGGGCCGCCCTGTGGAGCTGGTCGATCACCTCGCCCTCCACCACCTCGGCGCCGTCCAGCGGAAGGATGGCGCGCACCCGCCAGCCGCCCTCGTGGGGACCCGTGGTCAGCGCCCCGCGCGCCAACCGCACCCGCTCCCCCAGCCCGGTGAGGCCGTGCCCGCCGCCGGAGCCCGGTTCCTGGCCCGGCTCGTCCGGTGGGCGGTTGGTGACGCACGCCTCCACCCGGGTGTCGTCGGCGGTCAGCCGCACCTCGACGGGGGCGCCGGGCGCGTACTTGGTGGCGTTGGTCAGGGACTCCTGCACCACCCGGTGCACGGCGCGGTCCACCATCGGCGGGAGCGCGTCGAGTGGTCCCGCACTGACCAGGGTGACGTCCACCCCCGAGTCTCGGGCCCGTGCGACCAGCGCCGGGACGTCCTCGCCGACCGGGGCGGTGGGGGCGGGTCCGGCTCCGGTGCCGGGGCGCAGGACGCCGATGATCTCGCGCAGTCCGGCGGTGGCCTCCACCGCGCCGGCGCGCAGCCGGGCGACCTCCTCGCGGTGGTGCTCGGCCAGGTCCGGCGCGACCTCCAGGGCCCCGGCGCGCAGCGCGATCAGGCTGAGGTCGTGGCCCAGCGAGTCGTGCATGTCCTGGGCGATCCGGGCGCGTTCGCGCAGCCTGGCCCGGTCGGCGGTGAGCCGCTGTTCGAGCTCCAGCTGACGGGCGTGCTCCCAGCCCGCCTGGCCCAGTTCCCTGTGCTGGCGTCGGTAGACGCCCACCAGCCAGGGCAGCGCGGTGCAGAACACCAGGGTGGACCCGGCGGTGACCCACAGTCCGGGGGTCTCGTCCACGTGGTTGAGCACGAGCACCGCCATGGCCAGGCAGAGGCCCGCGAAGAGCGCCACCGCGGGCCCGAGCCGTGCGGACCGGCGTCCGGCCAGGTAGGCCGCGCACACCAGGAGGACCGTGAAGGCCTGGGACCACGTGCACACGAACACGGCCACGCACGGGGCCAGCAGGGGGTGGGTGCGGCTGAGCACGACCACCACCCCCGCCAGGGCCACCAGCACCAGGACGGGCAGGGCGGGTTCGTACCCGGCGACCGTGAGGGCGTAGGCCTCGGCCAGCAGGACGAGGGAGGTCCCGAGCCACAGCAGGAGGTCGCGCGCGAGGGCGCCCCGGGTGGGCCGTCCGGGTGCCGGGAACCGGCGCGGGTCGAAGTCCATGCTGGTGAACCTACACAGGGGTACCGGTCTCGGGGCACCCACGAAAGTCAGGGTTCGTCCTCCTCCTGGAGAGATCCACCTATCATGGGATGGTTTGCGGCCGAGGGCGACGGCGCGGCACCACGAGACAGAACGAGGCTGAATGTCACCCCTGGAGACCCTGCGACGGATGCACCGGATCGCCGGCTGGCCCCTGCTCCTCGCCACCTTCCTGGCCCGGCTCCCCGTGTCCATGACCCTGATCGGGCTCCTGACCCTGGTCACCAGCACCACCGGCAGCGTCGGCGCCGCCGGACTGGTCTCCGGGGCGTTCGCGCTCGGTGAGGCGATCGGCGGACCGATCATCGCGCGCTTCGCGGACCGCCACGGTCAGCGCGTCCCCGTCCTGGTCATGGCGATCGTGGACGCCGCCCTCATCGGCGCCCTGGTGGCCGCCGTCACGGCGGACGCCCCGCTGACCGCGCTGGTCGCGCTGGCGGCCGTCGGCGGTCTGTGCATGCCCCAGGTGGGGCCGATGGCCCGCACCCGCTGGGTGGTGCTGATCCGCAAGGGCCCCGACCGCGGGCTGGAGCGCGAGCGCTCGGTGTCCGCCGTGATGTCGGTGGAGGGGGTCCTGGACGAGGCCTCGTTCGTCCTGGGTCCGGCGCTGGTCGGTGTCCTCACCCTCACCCTGTCCCCCTCCGCGAGCGTGCTCGGCGCGGCCGTCCTGATCGGCGTGTTCGGCACCGTCTTCGCCCTGCACCCCACGGCCCCGCCCGGGTCGGCACCCGTACGCGGCGCCGAGGGGCGCATCACCCGGCCCGCCCTGCTGCTGCTCGCCGTGCCGATGTTCTGCCAGGGGCTGTTCTTCGGCGGGATGTCGACGGGTGTGACGGCGTTCGCGGACAACGCCGGGCACGGCGACCTGTCCGGGCTGATGTACGCGGTGATGGGCTCCAGCAGCGCCCTCGCGGGACTGATGATGGCCTCGCTGCCGGTGGGCTTCACGCTGACCGCGCGGACCCGGGTGGCGGCGGGCGGCCTCGCGCTGCTCACCCTGCCGCTGTACCTGGAGCACGGTCCCGCGACCCTCGCGATCACCATCCTCGTCCTGGGCATCGCGATCGGTCCGCACCTGGTGAGCCTGTTCGGCCTGATCGAGCGCGCCGCCCCGCCCAGCCGCCTCTCGCAGTCGATGTCGATCATCCTGAGCAGCCTGATCCTGGGACAGGCCCTGGGCTCGATGATCTCCGGCTCGCTCGCCGACTCCTACGGGCACCAGGGCGCGTTCGCGCTGGCCACGGCGGGCGGGGTGATCTCGTTGGCGGTGACCACGCTGGTGCTGCGCGCCCGGTGGTACGAGCGTCCCGCCTCCCCGGACGGAGCTGCCTCCGAACCGCCCGTGACCAAGGACACGGGACTCAGTTCCGGGGTCTGACCTGCGACGACGCCGTATCCAGCGTGCAAGGTGTTAAGCGCGCGTCAAGACGTCGGGCGGCGGTCCCGAGGTGTGCGTAGGCTTGTCGATCGTGCTCGATCTGTTCAAGGCGCTGTCCCCCCGCGCCAGTCTCCGCCGCGAGGCCTCCCCGCCTCCTCCGATCGCCGGGATCGCCCGCGTGACCCTGTCCGTGCGCGACCTCGACGTCAGCGTGCGCTTCTACCGCTCCGTCCTGGGCCTGAGGCCGGAGCACCCCGCGCACACCGACGGGCCGCCCCCGACCGTCTTCCCCCTCCCAGACGGGCTGACCGTCGCCCTCGTCCAGCAACGGGACAACTTCAAGGGACGCTTCGACAGTCGCCGCTGCGGTCTGGGCCGCCTCACGCTGGCCGCCGCCAACCTCGGCGTCCTGGAGGCCTGGGAAGACCGCTTCACCCGGTTGGACGTGGAGCACACCCCGGTCGTGCACACCGAGGAGGGGTCCATCCTGGCCTTCCAGGACCCCGACGGCACCGAGCTCGCCCTGTTCGTGCCCGCCGACCCCGACACCGGCGAGGACTAGTCGGCCCGGCCCGGAGGGGCCGGGCGCGCCGCTACTCGCTCGGGACGGTCTTGAGCCGGATGTCGCGCTCACCGAGCTCGTCCACCGCCGAACGCGGCAGGCGGTCGTCGGTGACGATCAGGTCGAACTCCTCCAGGCGGGCCACCCGGAAGGTGCCGAACTTCCCGTACTTGGTGCTGTCCACCACCAGGACGCTCTTGGAGGCGATGCGCAGCAGTTCCTGCTTGGCGATCACCTTGGCCTCGGAGGGCGTGGTCGAGCCGCGCTCGGCGTCCCAGGAGCTGCTCGCGATGAACGCGAGGTCCACGTTGACCTGCCGCAGGAAGTCGGCGGTGAACTGTCCGACGGAGGAGTGGTCGGAGTGCGACACCACGCCACCGGTGTGGATCAGTTCGATCCCCGGGTACTCCATCAGGTGGCCGACGACGTTGAAGTCGCTGGTGATGACGGTCAGCCCGACCTTGTCGGTGAGCAGCGGCACCATCTGGAGGGTGGTCGTCCCCGCGTCCAGGTAGATGGTGAAGTTCTCGCGTACGAGCTCGGCGGCGGCGCGCGCGATCGCCCGCTTGGCGGGCACCTCCAGCTGGGCCTTGGCCAGGTAGGAGGGTTCGCTCTTGAGCCGGGCCGCCAGCCGCACGCCTCCGGTGACCGACAGGACCTTGCCGTCGTTCTCCAGGGCCTGGATGTCGCGACGCACGGTCATGTGGGACACGGACAGCATCGACGTGAGCTCGTTGATACTCAGCACGTGGCGCTCCTGGAGGAGCTTCAGGATGTGCTCTCGCCGCTGGTCCGGGATCATCGTTCGCCTCACACTCGGGGGCCTGGCCTGCGGGTGCCGTTCGGATACGACACCCCTTATCGAAGTTTCCCAGGTAGCCGTACCCAGGACGTGCCCCCACGACGTGAGACCGCTCGCAATCGGGGCGCGAACGACCCGTGCGCGGTCCCCCCGCCTGCGGTCCGGGACGCCTTGGTGGGCGTTTTTCCTGTTTGCACCACGTAACCGCGGGGTCTTTGCCACTCTTGACTCCATGACGTTGTCCATCGCACTACGCGGAGACACCGCACGATTCCCCGGGAACACGCTCCCGGCACTGCGCTCGGCCCTGCGTGCCGGAGCCGACCTGGTCAAGATCGACGTCCACCTGACCTCGGACGGGTATCCCGTCCTGGTGGACGAACGTGTCGTGGCCCTCCCGGGTTCCCCGCCGCGCCAGGTCGCGGACCTGACCCTGGCCGAACTCGCCTCCGCCAGGGACGACGTGGAGCGCCGGATACCCACCCTCATGGAGGTCATCGCGGAGTTCGGCGGCGGGAACACCGCGCCGCTGCTGGTCGACGCGGCCTCTCCACAGGCGGCGCTGGCCGCCGACACCGTCCTGCGCGAACACGGGTTCGGCGACCTGGCGCTGTTCACCGGGCCGTTGGAGACGCTCCAGGCGCTGCGCGCCCGCAGCCCCGGCGCCCGGATGATGCTCGCCTGGGAACAGCCCGGACCGCCGCCGGAGGAGGTGGCCCGCACGCTGCGCCCGACGTTCCTGGGGATGCACTTCTCCCTGGTGGACCGGGAGCGGGTGGCCGACCTCCACCGGCACGGTTTCGGTGTGGTGGCCTGGACCGTGAACGAGTTCCCGGAGATGGCCCGACTCATGGGAATGGGCGTGGACGCGCTCGCCACCGATCGCGTCGACGACCTCGTTTCCCTGACTTCGGGCCGTGCCCAGGAAACGGCACCGGGGCCGCCGTGAACAATGGTGCGCGCGGCACGGAACGGCACGGCGACAATTCCCGTCCCCTTCCGGGATGGCACCGGAATATCCGGTGCGCCATTCGCGTGTCCCAGGGGACGACCTGGGGGAACGAACGACGACTCCCCCACTCGGTGACGGCGGGAACATCAACACCACGCGCACCCTGAATGACATCTTCTCCGGTCAATTCCTCCGTTCCACACTGTGTGTCGACCGTTCGCGGATATCCTTGTCTCCCCCTGACGTCCGCGGTGCACACCGACCGACGAGAAACGACGAATGACGGCCGATCACCCCCCGAACGCACTTCGCACGACGGCACCCGTCCTGGACTGCGCGGCCCGGCTGTTCGCCGAGCACGGTTCGCGCGGGATCGCCATGTCCGACCTGACGCGGCTCATCGCCACCGAGACGCGCACCGACGCGGCGTGCCTCAGACGTGCCTTCCCCACCCGGTTCGACCTCTCCTACGCGGTGGTCTTACGCGCCACCCGCGAGCGGGTCAACGGCCAGTTGGCCGCGGACGCGCCCGGGAACGCCCCCACCGAACGCATGTCCAGCCTGGTCCGCAGACACGTGAACTCCGGCTGGCGGCACCGCTCCGCCATCGCACTGAGCCAGGAACTGCTGCCCACCCTGCGCGCCATCCACCCCGTCCGGCACCGGGAGATCAGCTCGCTGCACCGGACCTACCGCGAGCACGTCCGCGAGATCATCGTGGCCGGGGTGACCGCCGACCAGTTCCGGATACGGGACACCGGCAGGGCCACCGACAGCGTCCTGGAGACCTTCGACTCGCTCCTGCACTGGTACGACCCCGAGGCCGGGCTCAGCCTCAGCGACCTCGGCGGCGTGTACGTGGACCTGGTGATCCACCACCATCTGCGCTGTCCGCGCTGACCGCGTCGGCTCAGCCGCCGACCAGCTCGTACAGGTCCACGGACTCCGCGACGGCCCGAAGCCCGGCGTCGTTGGGGTGCAGGTGGTCGCCGGAGTCGAACTCCGGGCGTATCCGCTCCGGGACATCGGGGTCCCGCAGCACCGCGTCGAAGTCCCACACCCCGGTGAAGACCGATTCCGGGTCCCCCGCCTCCGAGCGCAGGTGCGCGTTGACCCGCTGGCGCGCCTGCTCCACCTCCGGAGTGCACCGGGAACCCCCCGCGCACGGGGCGAGCGTGGCCACGAACACCCGCACCCCGTGCTCCTCGGCGGTCAGGGCCAGCCGTCCGAGCCCGGCGACCACCACGTCCGGGGTGGCGCCCCAGCGCAGGTCGTTGATCCCGGCGAAGAGCACCAGGGCCTCCACTCCGTTCTGCGCGAACACGTCCCGCTGGGCCCGGTGCAGCATGCTCACACCGCTGGCGTAGGTGGACACGCCCTCGCCCGGGTAGCCGTCCGAGGTGATCCGGTTGCCCGCCACCCCGAGGTTGAGAACGCCCAGGTTCGGCAGGTCCTCACTCCGGTGCAGCCGTGCGCTCAGCACGTCCGGCCAGCGCGCGTGTCCGTCCCGGGTGGAGCGCAGGCCGTCGGTGATGGAGTCGCCGTAGGTCACCACAGCTCCGGGCCCGTCCATCACCTCGACGCCCGTGAGGAAGGGCCACTGCTCCACCAGGCCGGTGAAGGGTTCCCCCGTGCGGTCCAGGGTCTGGTCGCCGCTGCCGGGGACGCTCGTGTAGTTGGTGTCGACCGACGCGTAGTGGATGGGGGCGGCGGTCACCCGCTCGGGCAGGTGGACGCTGACCAGGAGTTCGGTCTGCGGTGGCAGGAGGATGTCGACGGGGTCGGTGACCAGTCTCCCCCCAGCGGGGATGACCGCGCCGGGCGCCCCGTCGAAGGTCAGCGGGACCGGCGCCCCGTGGGTGGCCGCGCCCTCGCCGCGCAACGAGACCGAGACCGCCCCGAGAGCGACCGGGCGGGAGGCGAAGGTGTTGTCGAACCGGAGGCGCGCCTGGTGTCCGCCGGTGGTCGTGCGGACGGTCATCCGCAGCGTCTGGTCCTCCCAGGGGCCGACCGACGCGTACCCGGAGACGGCCCGCGCCCAGGTGCCGGTCCAGGCCTGCGCGGCCCGCCCGCCCAGGGAGAACACGTGCAGGCTGGCGTCGTCGTCGGCGACGGTGGGCAGGACGACGTGGTCGACCTCGCGTCCCTGGTCGAGCGGTACCGAGCGGGCGTAGAGGCGGACGGACCCGATGGCGCCCTGCCCGAATCCCGTGGCCGAGTTGGCGTAGGGCAGGGACAGGGCGGAGTCCCCGGCCGGACCGGCCGCCCAGTCGGGGACGGAGAGCGGGAAGTCCTGGGTGGTGCCGTCCGTGTAGACGACGCGGCCCTCGCCCCGGACGTCGGCGCCGGTGCCGTCGGTGCGGGTGCCGGTGGCCAGGAAGGTGAGGGAGTCCCACCGGGCGGGTTCGGCCGACAGGGCCACGGACTGGCCGTCGGCGGTCACGTGGTCGGGGCGGCCCGGGCCGTAGGCGGGGAGTGCGAGCGGCGTGTCCAGGAGGACCACCTCCTCCCCGGGGTTCCAGCCCGCCGCCGCCAGGGTGCGCGCGGAGAGGCTGTTGCCCGCGCCGTCGAGGTCGGCGGAGCCCACGGTGCCGTCCTGGGAGACACCGGTCTCGTCGAGGACTTCGGAGAGCGGGAGCGCGCCGGACTCGTCACGGTCCTCGGCGGGCCGCATGGCGACGTCGCGGGAGACGCTGGCGTTGAAGGCGACCAGCAGCAGGACGGCCACGGTGCCGACGGAGACCACCCTCAGGACATGGTCCCAGACTGTGGCGGGCCGGTCCGTGCCGTACACCGCCGTTCTCCCCCCGTCCACCGCACGCCTTCCTCACCGGTTCCGTCCATTCACCACACGTGTTCGACGGTCCCCGCGGCGCGGTGGTTGCCGAGACGTGGGCCACGGTGCCCCTCCGACCGGCGGCCAGTCTAGGGCGTATCGGACCAATCGGGTTCCGGACCTGCCGTGAGCGGCCCCAGTCGTCCCCAACACGGAACGTGGCGTTTCGCGCCCGGTACCCGGGGGCACAGGCTCGTCAGGAGGTACCCCCCGTGGAGACCGGAACGATCGTCATCATCGTCGCGGCCGTGGTCATCGTCATCGGAGGAGCCGCGATCATCGCGTGGCTGGCGGTCCTCCCCGCCCTGCGCACGCGGCGGCTCAGGGAGCGGTTCGGCCCGGAGTACGAGCAGGCCCTGGAGGCGTACGGCGGCAGGGAGGGGGCCGAACAGGACCTCTCCGGACGGCTGCGCCAGCGCCGGGGCACGGATCTGCGCGCACCCACCGAGGAGGAACGCTCGGACTACGCGCGTGCCTGGACCGACGTGCAGAAGGGGTTCGTCGACGACCCGGTCGGAGCGGTCCGGGGAGCCCGAAGACTCACCGACACCATCATGCGGGACCTCGGATACCCCGACGGTCCCGTCGCGGAGGACGGCGTCCACGACGACGCGAGCTTCGAGCGGCGGGCCCGGGACCTGTCCGTGGACCACCCCGGGGCGGTCGCCCGGTACCGCGCCGCCGGGGCCGCCGGGCACCTCGCGGAGGCCGACCAGGCGGCCACCGAGAACCTGCGCGAGGCCCTGATCGCCTACCGGGGCCTCGTGGAGGCCCTGCTCGGCACCGAGACCACCCGCACCGCACAGGTGGAGTAAGCACACGAGGGAGGTACACATGGCGGATCGCCCAGTACGGCCCAGGCACCGTCCGGGTGCGAAGCGGATCGACCCCGGACCCGTGGAGCCCCCCGCTCCGACGGAACAGTCGGAAACCCCCGAGCCCGCCGAGGTCAGAGTGCCCCGGCAGGGCAGCCCCCGGAAGACCCCCGACCCCTCCCGGAGCTGGCGGCCGCACCCCCGTGGCCTGGTCCCAGGCGAGGTACGTGAACGCTGGGACGAGGCCCAGGGCGCGTTCGTGGACGACCCGCCGGGTTCGGTGCGCGCGGCGGACGCCCTGGCCTCGGAGGTGGCGGACGCCGTGATCGCGGAGATCGAGGCGCGCCGCGAGGCCCTGCGCACCGCACTGGAGGACGCGGACGGGGACACCGAGGCCCTGCGCGTGACCCTGCGCGACTACCGCGCCTTCGTGCGGGGGCTGGTCGGAGACGACTGACCCTCGTCCGGGGCGAAGGCGACGGCCGGTCGCGACCGGCCGTCGCCGCTCCCGGTGGACCCGCGTCGCGGAGTGGGAACGTGACAGGGCCCCGAGAGCGGCCATCCGAGCGGCTACGCGCTGGTGGCCGCCGCCGTGAGCCTGGCCCAGGCCGGGGTGTCCAGTCCACTGACCCGGGAACAGATCCAGACCGCCCACCTGGCCTACCTGCCCGACCCGCCGCCCCTGCCGGAGGAGGAGGCCCAGGCCTGGTACCAGCGTGCACGGGAACGTTCCGCCGCCCAACGGGAGCAGTGGGCGAGGATGCCGGGCCTGTGGTGGTTGAAGGGCTTCGGGACCTGAGGGCGGTTCTCTAGGGCGAACCGGGACGGGTGCACCCCTCACCGCGTCGGTGCGTCCGCCAGCCGGAGCAGTGGCGTCCCTCCACACCGGACTGCGGAATGGGCTGGCCACGGACTTCATGTCCTTCTTGGGTTTTATGCCCGAATCACGAGCGGGAGTGAAGAGGAATCCCGCACGCGCATGAAGGGCGGTTTCGACGGGTTCGAGCGCGCGGAACTTCAACGCGCATTCCCCGGAGCCACCGGGACGGGGCCGTAACCGACCGCACACGTCCGGAAGAGAAAGAAAGCGCCGCTGGCCTGTCTGTGCAGGCTGGCGGCGCTTTTCGTATGTTCGGAAGGGGTAGGCCGGGCAGGACTCGAACCCGCGACCCAGGGATTATGAGTCCCCTGCTCTAACCAACTGAGCTACCGGCCCTCCGTCGTCAGCAAACGTCATCCTAACAGGATGCGTCCGGCGTTTCCTCGCCCGAAATCCGTTGCTCCGCAAGGCTTGCCCGCACCTGTGACGACGCGCGAAGCGCTTGGGCGCACCTTGGTCGCGAGCGGCACCGGGGGGCGGTCTAGGGTGTGATGGTGCGGCGCGCGCCTGGCCGTACCCCCTGGGCCCGGCACCGGAGCCGTCACGAACCCGTTGGTAACATCGCGGGTCGCACAACGTCGTCAGGAGAGTTCACGCATGTCCAACGCACCCGTCAACGTCACCGTCACCGGCGCCGCCGGTCAGATCGGCTACGCACTGCTGTTCCGGATCGCCTCCGGCCAGCTGCTCGGCGCCGACACCCCGGTGAAGCTGCGCCTGCTGGAGATCCCGCAGGCCGTCAAGGCCGCCGAGGGCACGGCGATGGAGCTCGACGACTGCGCCTTCCCGCTGCTCCAGGGCATCGACATCTTCGACGACGCCACCAAGGCGTTCGAGGGTGCCAACGTCGGCCTGCTGGTCGGCGCCCGCCCGCGTGGCAAGGGCATGGAGCGCGGTGACCTGCTCCAGGCCAACGGCGGCATCTTCAAGCCCCAGGGCGAGGCCATCAACGCCGGCGCCGCCGACGACATCCGCGTCCTGGTGGTCGGCAACCCGGCCAACACCAACGCCCTCATCGCGCAGAGCCACGCCCCGGACGTCCCGGCCGAGCGCTTCACCGCGATGACGCGTCTGGACCACAACCGCGCGCTGACCCAGCTCGCCAAGAAGCTCGACGTGTCGATCAACGACATCAAGAAGCTCACGATCTGGGGCAACCACTCCGCCACCCAGTACCCGGACCTGTTCAACGCCGAGGTCAACGGCGCCAACGCCGCCAAGGCCGTCGGTGACCAGGCCTGGCTGGAGAACGACTTCATCCCGACCGTCGCCAAGCGCGGCGCCGCGATCATCGAGGCCCGTGGCGCGTCCTCGGCCGCCTCGGCCGCCAACGCCGCCATCGACCACGTGTACGACTGGGTGAACGGCACCCCCGAGGGCGACTGGACCTCGGCGGCCATCCCGTCCGACGGCTCCTACGGCGTCCCCGAGGGCCTCATCTCCTCGTTCCCCGTCACCTCCAGGAACGGCAAGTGGGAGATCGTCCAGGGCCTGGAGATCGACGAGTTCTCGCGCGGCCGTATCGACGCTTCGGTGCAGGAGCTCGTCGAGGAGCGCGACACCGTCAAGCAGCTCGGCCTCGTCTAGGTTCGGAGCGGTACCACGGTGACGGGCACGTTCCCCCTCGGGGACGTGCCCGTCCGTGTTGCGGGCGCCGGTGAGGGGACGAACACCCCGCCGTGTCCCGAAGGGGGTCGGGGAGCGGGCAGTATAGAGACCGTGAGTCTCATTGATGTGCTTCCGGCCGAACCAGAACCCGACTCCCTCTTCGAGGCGTTCGCTTTGTGGGCCGAGGAGCGGGGCCTCACCCTCTACCCGCACCAGGAGGAGGCCCTCATCGAGGTCGTCTCCGGGTCGAACGTCATCCTCAACACCCCCACCGGCTCCGGCAAGAGCATGGTCGCCACGGGCGCGCTCTTCGCCGCCCTGGCACGGAACGAGTGCGCGTTCTACACCGCGCCCATCAAGGCGCTGGTGTCGGAGAAGTTCTTCGACCTGTGCAAGATCTTCGGCACCGAGAACGTCGGCATGATGACCGGTGACGCCAGCGTCAACGCCGACGCGCCCATCGTGTGCTGCACGGCGGAGGTCCTCGCCCAGATCGCCCTGGCCGAGGGCCGCGACGCCGACATCAACACCGTCGTGATGGACGAGTTCCACTTCTACGCCGAACCCGACCGGGGCTGGGCCTGGCAGGTGCCCCTGCTGGAGATGCCCCAGGCGCAGTTCCTGCTGATGTCCGCCACCCTCGGGGACGTCAGCCGGTTCGAGGAGGACCTGGAGAAGCGCACGGGCCGGTCGACCGCCGTGGTCACCTCAGCCGAGCGCCCCGTCCCCCTCTACTACGACTACCGGACCACCCCCCTGCACGAGACCCTGGAGGAGCTCCTCGGCAACGGGGACGCGCCCGTGTACATCGTGCACTTCACCCAGGCGCAGGCGATCGAGCGCGCACAGTCGTTGACCAGCATCAACATGTGCACCAAGGAGGAGAAGGCGCGGATCGCCGACGAGATCGGCAACTTCCGCTTCACCACCAAGTTCGGCCGCAACCTGTCCCGCTACGTGCGGCACGGCATCGGCGTGCACCACGCGGGGATGCTGCCCAAGTACCGGCGCCTCGTGGAGCGGCTGGCTCAGGCCGGGCTGCTCAAGGTCATCTGCGGCACCGACACCCTGGGGGTGGGCGTGAACGTGCCCATCCGCACGGTGCTGTTCACCGCCCTGAGCAAGTACGACGGCGTCCGCGTGCGCAGGCTGCGCGCGCGAGAGTTCCACCAGATCGCCGGCCGCGCCGGGCGGGCGGGGTTCGACACGGTCGGCAACGTGGTCGCCCAGGCCCCCGAGCACGTCATCGAGAACGAGAAGGCGCTGGCCAAGGCGGGCGACGACAGCAAGAAGCGGCGCAAGGTGGTGCGCAAGAAGGCCCCCGAGGGGTTCGTCTCGTGGGACGAGGCCACCTTCCGCAAGCTGATCGACGCCGACCCCGAGCCGTTGAACTCGCGCTTCCGGGTGAGCAACGCGATGCTGCTGAGCGTCATCGCGCGGCCGGGCAACTGCTTCGCCGCCATGAAGCACCTGCTCACCGAGAACCACGACGACCGCAAGTCGCAGCGGCGGCACATCCGTGAGGCGATCGCCATCTACCGGTCGCTGCTGGACGGCGGGATCGTCGAGGCCCTGCCCGAACCGGACGGCCAGGGCCGCACGGCCCGGCTCACCGTGGACCTCCAGGCCGACTTCGCCCTCAACCAGCCGCTGTCCACGTTCGCCCTGGCCGCGCTGGAGCTGCTGGACACCGAGTCCCCGACGTACCCGCTGGACGCCCTCACCGTGGTGGAGTCCACGCTGGACGACCCGCGTCAGATCCTCGGCGCCCAGCTCAACAAGGCCCGGGGCGAGGCCGTCCAGCAGATGAAGATGGACGGCATCGAGTACGACGAGCGCATGGAGCGGCTGGAGGAGATCGACTACCCCAAGCCGCTGGAGGAGCTCCTCGACCACGCGTACGAGGTCTACCGGCGCGGCCACCCGTGGGTGGGCGACCACCCGCTGCGGCCCAAGACCGTGGCCCGCGACATGTACGAGCGGGCGATGAACTTCGTGGAGTACGTCGGCTACTACGAGCTGGCCCGCTCCGAGGGTCTCGTGCTGCGGTACCTGGCCAGCGCCTACAAGGCCCTCAACCAGACGGTGCCGGACGACTCCAAGACCGAGGAGCTGCGGGACCTCATCGAGTGGCTGGGCGAGCTGGTGCGCCAGGTGGACTCCAGCCTGCTGGACGAGTGGGAGCAGCTCACCAACCCCGAGGAGGAGGCCGAGGGCGAGACCGCCGAGGCCGAGGAGAGGGTCCGTCCGGTCACCTCCAACGCCCGCGCCTTCCGGGTCCTGGTCCGCAACGAGATGTTCCGCCGCGTGGAGCTGGCCTCCCGTCGGCGCTACGGCGACCTCGGCAAGCTGTCCGAGGACGACGAGTGGAGCGGCGAGGAGTGGGCCGAGGCCGTGGAGGCGTACTACGCCGAACACGACCAGATCGGCACGGGCCCGGACGCGCGCGGCCCGAAGATGCTCCTCATCGAGGAGGAGGACGACATGTGGCGGGTGCGGCAGATCCTCGCGGACCCGGCCGGTGACCACGACTGGGGCATCAGCGCCGAGGTCGACCTGGCCGCGTCCAACGCCGAGGGCCGAGCCGTGGTGCACGTGACGGACGTGAACCGGCTGTAGACGGGCGGGGACCTCCGTGCGGAGGTCCCCCTCAGCCGAGCAGGTGGGCGTTGACCTCGCGGACGCCCTCCGCGAGGTCGGGGCGTTCGACCACGGTGACCCCCGCGGCGGCCAACCGCTCGGCGCCGTCGCAGTCCACGAACAGCGCCGGTTCGCGCCAGGCCAGGACCACCCGTCGCACGGGTGTGGCCAGGATGAGCTCCGTGCACGAGCGCGGCCGCGAGGCGCGGGAGCTGCACGGTTCCAGGGACGAGTAGACGGTCGCCCCGGCCAGGCGCGGGTCCTCGGGGTCGATCCCGCGCAGCGCGACCTCCTCGGCGTGGTCGTGCGGGTCGTCGCGGCGGGAGTACCCCGCACCGAGGACCAGACCGTCCTCGGCCACCACGACGGCCCCCACCGAGTAGGCGGTGGTCGAGGGCGGGCAGGAGCGGGACAGCCGCACCGTCTCCGCGAGCCAGAACGCGTCGGCCGCGCCCTCCTCCGGCGCCGGTCCGCCCGTGGTCCCGTTCCGTTCCATCACCGCTCCCCTGGGCCGAGGACGTACCGGAGCACCGCGATCTCTCCGAGGGCGCGGGCCTCCACGAGGCGCATGGGCGACCCGGGGGTGTAGGGGTAGGCGCCCGGCATGACGAAGCGCGGGGCGTCCTCCTCCCCCACCAGGAACGGGGCGACCGCGAGCCGGAGCTCGTCGACCAGCCCCGACGTGAGGAAGAGGGTGTGGATGTGGCCGCCGCCCTCGACCAGCAGGCGGGAGACACCGCGCGCCGCGAGGTCGGCCAGGATCGCCTCGGCGGTGGGCGGCTCACCGGCGTCCACGACCTCGGCGGGCGGATCGGTGTCGGGGCGTCCGGCCAGGAGGCGGGTGGCGGTGGCCACCCCGGCACCGCCCGTGTAGACGACCGCGCCAGCGTCCCCGGTGGAGAAGAGGCGTGCGCCGGGGTCCACGCCGCCGCTCCGGGTGACCACGGCCTTGAGCAGGTTCTCGGTGCGCCCCTGTGCGCGTCGGCGTTCCCTCAGGACCGGTGAGCGCACGAGGAGGCGCGGGTCGTCGGCCCGCAGGGTGCCCGCGCCGACCAGGATGGCGTCGCACCCGGCGCGCAGTTCGTCGATCTCGGCGAAGTCGGCCTCGTTGGACAGGCGGAGGCGTTCGGGGCTGGTGTCGTCGATGCGTCCGTCGATCGACATCGCGCAGCTCAGGATGGTGTGGGGACGGTCCATGGCACCAGGTTAACGGGGGTCGGGGAGCCGGGCTCCGAGGATGCGCGCCCCCTTCCCCGAGCACCCCCTTTCCCGACGCTTCCCTCGACTGGGGACGACGAATGACCTAACGGCGCTTCAGTGGATTCTCGCAGGCAGGCGGGGGCGTTAGGGAAATTGTCCACCGCCTTTCCAATAGTGGCACCGCCCGATTTCACGCCCGAACCGTTCGGGACCGACGACCCGGGCCCTTCGGGCACCACCCACGCGGAGCGGCCGGACGCGTGGGGGCCGGAACGTCGGCGGCGGAGGTCCCGGTGAGGCCTGAGGGAAGGGGGATGTGGCTCCCTCCGCTGCGGGTGTCCGGGGCGAAGGAGACACGACCCCACCCCCATTCCTCGCAAAATGGACATTAGGTGTATAAGCGCAAGTTCACGCAAGCCCGTCTTAACGTGTGACGTCCACACCTCCAAGGACGAGCCCGGGCGACGATTTTTACCACCTGTATCGTGGACTCTGTTAACAACCGCGCCAACGCGGAATAGAATCCTTTGACGCGACCCCGCGAGGGGTCATCCCAATCTTGGGAGTCGACCGCACTTCCCCACCTCAGACAAGAGGACGGCGATGTCTCGTTTCACCTCCCCCGACTTCCTGAGGCAGGCGGGGGACAATCACGTCCGGGCCAAGCCCCCGCCGCCCGTCAACCTGGCCAGGGCCAACATCCACCGGCTCCACTCCTTCCACCTCAAGGGCAAGGACCACTTCCAGGTGGACCGGGACCTGGCGGCGAAGGCCGAGAACACCGCGGCCGGGTTCGTCGACCTCGTCCTGGGGGAACGCGCCTTCCTCCAGCGGGCGGTGCGTCACCTCTCCGCCGATCTGGGCATCCGTCAGTTCCTCCAGGTGGGTGCGGGCATGCCCGCTCCGGGGGATCCGCACGAGATCGCGCACGAGAGCGTCCCCGACGCCCGGGTCGTCTACGCCAGCCACGACCCCGTGGTGCTCGCCCACCACCTGGCCCTGATCCGCGACGGCCGCACCACCACCGCCGTGCGCGGCGGGCTGGAGGACGTCCCGAGCCTCCTCCGCGACCCGGAGACGAGCCTCCTCGACCTGGACCGGCCGGTCGGCCTCCTGCTCACCGGGGTGGTCTCGCACCTCGGCGACCTCGACGCGGCCGCTCGCGGCGTCGCGGAGCTCCGCGATGCCCTGGCTCCCGGCAGCCACATGGTCCTCAGCCACTACTGTCGCCCCGACCCCGTCCGCCACCCCAAGGACGCACTCCGGGCCGACCAGCTCCAGCAGCTCTTCACCGAGCAGCTCGGGCACGGGTACTGGCGCGACGAAGCCGACGTCGCCTCGCTCTTCGACGGCTGGGAGTCGGTGCCTCCGGGCCTGCTCCAGGCCCAGAAGTGGCGGACCCTGCCGGTCGCTCCCCCCATCCCGGGGAGCTACCAGATGCCGCACCGCAACCGGCAACTGATCATCGGCGGCGTGGGACGCGTCTGAGTACGGTCCACCCTCGTCCCCGCGTTGGAGCCCACGGGCCCGGCAGCGGGCGGGGGTCGCCCGCGTCCACCCACACGACGAAGGCCCACCGGACTCCTCCGATGGGCCTTCCTCCAACGCTCCCGCGACTGGACTCGAACCAGTAACCTGCCGGTTAACAGCCGGCTGCTCTGCCGATTGAGCTACGCGGGATCGCGTCTCCCCCAGGCCCTGCGGCCTTGGCGACAGCACCAATCCTAGCGCGTCCGCAAGGGTGCTCGTGACGTTTTCCCGGACCTCGGCGCAGCTTCCGCGACGCCGGAGGGACGCACACGACGAAGGCCCACCGGACTCCTCCGATGGGCCTTCCTCCAACGCTCCCGCGACTGGACTCGAACCAGTAACCTGCCGGTTAACAGCCGGCTGCTCTGCCGATTGAGCTACGCGGGATCGCGTGCCTCCGGGGCCTGCGGCCTCGTCGACATGAACAGACTAGCGCGCTTCGGGAGTGCTCGTGACCGGTGTCGGCCCGTGTGGCCCGCGGCACGACCGGGTAACGTCGGGGCACGGACCACGCCGACCGTCACCAAGGCCGTAAAGAGGAACCCATGCGCTACCGGATCACGTTCGTCGCCGGACTCGCCATCGGATACGTGCTGGGCGCCAAGGCGGGCCGGGCCCGCTACGAGCAGCTCGCCCGCACCGCACGCAAGGTGGCCGACAGCCCCCTGGTCCAGGAGGTGGCCGGGGTCGTCGGCGCGCAGACCAGCAGGGCGGGCCGCGCCGTCTACGACAGGGCCGTCGACAAGATGCCCATCACCTCCGTGCGCGACTTCCTGGCGCGACCCACCGAAGAGGAGATCGAACTCGTCGAGTGGGAGACCAGCCCGTCCAACGGCACCCGCCCCGGGACCGGTGCCAACGGCGGCGGGGCCGAGGGCCGGGACGTCTGAGGATGGCACTGTTCGGCCAGAACGTCCCCGAGGACATACGTTCCCGACTGGAGCGCGGCGAGCGGGTGCTCTCCCAGGCCCGGGTCGCCGCCCCGGCGGGGAGCGCCCCCGCCGCCGAGGGCTCCGGGACCGCCGCCGTGCTGGTGGCGACCACCCGGGCCCTGTACCTGCCCGACGGGCGCAGCGTGCCCTGGCAGGACATCGACCGGGCCCGGTGGAGCCCGGACACGCTCACGTTCGTCGAGGAGGGGGTGGGCGAGCACACCGTGCGGCTGCGCACCGAACTCACCGGCGACCCGGTGGACTACCGGCGGATCGCCGAGACCGTCGCCGAACGGGTCACCTCCACCATCCTGGTGAACCGCTTCGTCCCCTTCCCCAACGCCGAGTCCGCCACCGGTTTCCGGCTCGTGGCCCGGCGCGCGCCCCTGGGCAGTGAGATCGACTGGCGGGTGCACCTGGGCGAGGACCTGGACCCCGAGGACCCGCGCCTGACCGACGCCGTCTCCCGGGCCCTGGCCCTCCTCCACGAACAGATGGGCGTGTGAGCCCACCGCGTACCCGTACGCGTCAGTCGCGCTGGGCCCGGTCCCCGCGGTCCAGGCCCAGCGCGAGCGCCTCGGCCAGGTGCAGGGCCCGGCGCCCGGTCCCCTGCTCGATCTGGGTGCGGCAGCTGTAGCCGTCCGCGAGCACCAGGGTCTCGGGCGCGGCCGCGCGCACCCGGGGCAGGAGCTCGCGCTCACCGATGGCCGAGGACACCTCGTAGTGCCCCTCGGTGAAGCCGAAGTCGCCCGCCAGACCACAGCAGCCCGAGTCCAGCACCTCGCCGTCGATCCCGGCGCGGGCAATCAGCTCCCGGTCCGCGTCGAACCCGGACACGGCGTGCTGGTGGCAGTGCACCTGCGCCAGAGCCGAGGCGTCCACGCGCGGCGGCCGCCACTCCGGGGCGTGCTCGTTGAGGAACCCGGCGAAGGTGTGCACGGCGGCCGCGACCCGTGAGCTCTCCTCCCCCGGCAGCAGCTCCACGAGGTCGTGCTTGAGCGCGGCGGTGCAGCTCGGCTCCAGGCCGACCACGGGAAGCCCCTGGGACACCAGCGGCGCCAAGGCGGCCACCGCGCGGCGCATCACCGCCCGGGCCACGTCCAGCTGCCCGGTGGAGACCCAGGTGAGTCCGCAGCAGACCTGCCCCTTGGGCAGCACCACGGAGAACCCGGCGTCCTCCAGCACACGGACGGCCGAGACCAGGACGTTCGGGTTGAACAGGTTGCCGAAGGTGTCCGGCCACAGCACCACCTTGGGACCGCCCGCGCGGCCCTCGCCCCGGTTGAGACGGCGCCGGTGGGCGCGGGTGAACGTGGTCGGGGCGAAGGCGGGGAGGTCGCGTTCGGCGGCCACCCCGGCCATCCGCTTGGCCAGCGAGGACACCCCGGGCAGGCGGACCGCCCGGTTGGCCTCCATCGGGGCCAGGGAGGCCAGGCGGGCCAGGACCGGCAGCCAGCCCATCGAGTAGTGCGCGGCCGGGCGGATCCGCCCCTTGTAGTGCTGGTGCAGGAACTCGGACTTGTAGGAGGCCATGTCCACGTTGACGGGGCAGTCGCTCAGGCACCCCTTGCAGGACAGGCACAGGTCCAGGGACTCCCGGACCTCCTCCGAGCGCCACCCGTCCGTGATCACCTCGCCGTTGGCCATCTCGAACAGCAGGTGGGCGCGGCCGCGCGTGGAGTGCTTCTCCTCCTGGGTCACCTGGTAGCTGGGGCACATCACCCCCGGACCGCTCTGGCGGCGGCACTTGCCCACCCCCGAGCAGCGGCGCAGCGCCTTGGCGAAGTCCCCGTCGTCCTCCCCGTAGGCCAGGGTGGTCTGGGACAGCAGCGGAAGTTCCGGGCGGACGTCGGTGGCGACCCGGATGTCGGCGTCCAGTGGGAGCGGGTCGACGATGATGCCCGGGTTCATCAGGTTGTCGGGGTCCCAGGCCCGCTTGAACTCACCGAAGGCGCGGATGAGGCCCTTCGGGTACATGCGGGAGAGGAGCTCCGAGCGCGCCTGGCCGTCACCGTGCTCGCCGGAGAGCGATCCCCCGTGCCGCACCACGATCCCGGCGGCCTCCTCCATGAAGGCCCGGTACTCGCGGCGTCCGCGCTCGTGCGTGAGCTCGAAGTCGATGCGCACGTGCAGGCAGCCGTCACCGAAGTGCCCGTAGACGACCCCGTAGCGGTCGTGGCGGGCCATCAGTGCCTCGAAGTCGCGCAGGTAGTCACCGAGGTTCTCCGGCGGGACCGCGGCGTCCTCCCAGCCCGACCACGCCTCGGCCCCGGTGGGGGTGCGCGAGGTGAGTCCGGCGCCCTCCTCGCGGATGCGCCAGAGCGCCTTCTGGTGGGCGGTGTCGGTGACCACGGCGGAGTCGCGCGGGCGGGTGCCCTCGCCCAGGGAGTCGATCATCGTCCGCGCGGCGGCGGCCGCCTCGTCCGGTGTCGCGCCCGCGATCTCCACCAGCAGCCAGGCGTGGCCGAGCGGCAGCGGCACCCGTGACTTCGACCCGTGGCGGTCCAGGGCCGCCACGATGCGGTCGTTGATGCCCTCGACCGTGAGGGGCGAGTGCTCCAGCAGCCCGGGCACGGCGTCGGCGGCCGAGGGGGCGTCGTCGTAGCCCAGGACCGCCAGGGCGCGGGCCGGGGGCGACTCGACCAGGCGCACGGTGGCGCCCACGACCAGGGCGCAGGTGCCCTCGGTGCCCACCAGGGAGGCGGCGACGTCGCGGCCCTTCTCCGGCAGCAGGCGGTCGATGGCGTAGCCGGAGACGCGGCGCCGGAACTCGGGCATGGCGGTGCGCATCTCCGCGCGGTGCGCCTCGACGAGGCGGGCCAGCGCCGCGTGGATCTCCCCCTCGCGTCCGGGGCGGGCGGCCAGTTCCTCGAACTCCGCTTCGGTGTGCTCGGAGCCGACGGTGATCCGGGTGCCGTCGGAGAGCAGCAGGTCGAGGGAGACCACGTTGTCGGCGGTCGTGCCCCAGGCCACCGAGTGGGAGCCGCAGGCGTTGTTGCCGATCATGCCGCCGATGGTGCAGCGGCTGTGGGTGGAGGGGTCCGGCGCGAAGGTGAGCCCGTGTTCGGCGGTGGCGGCGCGCAGGTCGTCGAGGATGACCCCGGGCTGGACCGTGGCGGTGCGTGCCTCCGGGTCGATGTCGAGGATGCCGCGCAGGTGGCGTGAGGTGTCGATGACCACGCCGGTGCCGATGGCGTTCCCGGCGATGGAGGTGCCGCCGCCGCGCGGGATGATCGGCACCCGGTGCGCGGCGCACGCGCGGACGGCGGCCACGCAGTCGTCGACGGTCTCGGGGATGACCACGGCGAGTGGGACGCGCCGGTAGTTCGAGGCGTCGGAGGTGTAGAGGGCGAGCGTGCCCGCGTCCAGGGCGACGGTGCCCCGGACTCCCTCCTCCAGGTCGCGGCGGAGTGCGGGAAGGTCCGGGTGTGGGGTGGTGCTGTGCGGATCGGCCATGCCCTCAGCGTGGCGCGGGCGGTGTGGGGTGGCAACCTCGGCGCGCGGCGCGGTGCGCTCAGTCCAGGGACTCGCGCATGGCGCGGACCAGCGTGCCGTCGGGATCCATGTCGAGGTTCCACACCATCATCCCGGCGAGGCCGTGCTCGCGGACGTAGTCGCCCTTGAGCCCGATCACCTCGGGGTTGTCGTAGGTCCACCACTCGTCGCCGTCGTAGACCCAGTAGGCGCCGGACTCCTCGTCCAGGAAGCGGCGCCCGTCCATCTCCTCCAGCTGGTCGAAGGGGCGGGTGGGGCCGTCGTAGTCGTCGTCGGCCGCCCGTTCGGCCAACTGGCCGCGGCCGTCGTCCTGCGCCGGGACCCCCTGCCAACCGCGGCCGAAGGCCGGGACGCCCATCACGATCTGCCCGGGGTCGGCGCCCAGGTCCAGGTAGCGCCGGACCGCCTGGTCCACGCTGTTGGCCTGTTCGTCGTGGTCGGGGGTGTACAGGTTGGAGTGGTGGGCGGTGTACGCGCTCCAGGGACCGGAGAAGTCGTACCCCTGCACCGTGGCGAAGTCGACGTGGTCGAACAGCTCGGGTTCGTAGACCTCGGCGTGCTCCGGCCCTCCGGGCAGGGAGGCGGACAGCACGTAGTCCTCCCCGGTCTCCCGGGAGAGGGCGTCCATCTGGCGACGGAACTCGGCGGCCAGCAGCGTGAAGTTGGCGGGGTCGTCGGCGTGCACCACGTTGTCGGCGTTGCCCTGCCCGCCCGGCCACTCCCAGTCCAGGTCGATGCCGTCGAAGACACCCGCGCCGACGCCCTCGCCGCCCTGGGGCTCGTCACCGCGCACCGGAAGGTTCCCGCGCAGCCACAGGTCGAGGCAGGAGGTGACGAAGGCCTCCCGGGACTCCTCGGTGCGCGCGGCGGTGGAGAAGTTCACCGACCAGTTCCAGCCGCCCAGGGACAGGCTGGCGCCCAGGTCCTGGTGCTCCCCCCGGAGCTGGCGCAGCTGGTTGAGGCCGCCCGCGAGCTCCTGCTCGTACTCGTCGGCCCGCCCGTTCACGCTCTCGTCGGCCGCGTAGCGCCGTTGGTAGAGCTCCCAGGGCTGGTCGTGGCGGCCCTCGGGGATGTGGCACAGGCCGTCGTCGTCGATGCTGCCGAAGGCCCACATGATCCGGGTGAGGTCGGCCGGGGCCCCGCTCCTGCGGAGTTCGTTGACCGTGTAGCCCCGGTTGGCCACGTTCCAGTCCGCGAAGTACCCGATCCGCTCGGGTTCGCGTTGGTTCCTGAGGACGACGGCGGCCCCCGCGAGCAGGACGACGGCGGTGGCGGCCGCGCCCAGCACCAGCAGCGGACGCCGTCCGAGGGGCGACCGGGACTCGGACGGGGGCGGCGAGGCGTTCACACCTCGACCGTAGGGGCACGGAGGGGCGCGGGCGGGGTGTTCGTCCCATGTCGGCCAGATGAGGCCGTTCCACGGTCCGGGGGAACCCACGGTGGGTCCCGGACGTTGAAGGTGGCTCAGCCGCTGTGCAGGAAGTCCTTCAGGGTGCCCGCGCGCGAGGGGTGGCGGAGCTTGGCGAGGGTCTTGGCCTCGATCTGGCGGATGCGCTCCCGGGTGACCCCGAACTCGCGGCCGACCTCCTCCAGGGTGCGCGGCTGGCCGTCGGCCAGACCGAAGCGCAGCCGGATGATCCGCCTCTCGCGATCGGAGAGGTCGCCCAGCAGGACCCGCAGTTGTTCCTGGAGCAGGGTGAACGCGGCCGCCTCGACCGGCGTGACCGCGTCGGAGTCCTCGATGAAGTCACCGAAGTCGGACTCCTCCTCACCGATGGGCGCCTGGAGGGAGACGGGTTCGCGGGCGATCCGCTGGATCTCCAGGACGCGCTCTCCGACGAACCCGGCGGCGGCGGAGATCTCGGCGACGCTGGGCTCGCGCCCCAGCTGTTGGTGCAGCTGGTGCTGGACCCGGACGAGTTTGTTGATGGTCTCGACCATGTGCACCGGGATACGGATGGTGCGGGCCTGGTCCGCGATGGCCCGGGTGATGGCCTGGCGGATCCACCAGGTGGCGTAGGTGGAGAACTTGAAGCCCTTGGCGTAGTCGAACTTCTCCACCGCCCGGATGAGGCCGAGGTTGCCCTCCTGGATGAGGTCCAGGAACAGGAGCCCGCGCCCCATGTAGCGCTTGGCGATGGAGACGACCAGGCGCAGGTTGGACTCGATCAGCCGCCGCTTGGCCCGTCGGCCCTCCTCCACCAGGACGGCGAGCTCGTCGGTCGCGCAGTGTCCCGGCGCCGGCTCGTGGCGCTGCGCGTACAGGCCCGCCTCGACGGCCTTGGCCAGGTCCACCTCCTCCTGCGCGGTCAGGAGCGGGACCCGGCCGATCTCGCGCAGGTACATGCGGACCAGGTCCGAACCGGAGCGGCGACCCGGGTCGGTGACCAGGACCGCCTCCTCGGGCGGCTCGGCCACGTCGACCCCGGCGTGCGCGAGCTCGCTGATGGTCTGGTCCAGGGAGTCGGGCGGCGCGTCGAGGCGTTCCAACGCCGACGCGACCTCCCCACGACTCACCGTTCCCCGGCCGGAGTCGGGGAGGAGCGGAACGACCTGGCGGACGGGCGGAATTTCGTTGGTCACAACTGTGGGAGGCACCACTTCATTGTGCCCGGACACCTACCGCAATAGGAGAACTACTATTGTCACCCCGGTGCTACATACCGCTGTGAACCGACTACTGGAGAGCGCGTTTCTGCTGGCCGAGCTGCATGAGTTCGACGAAGACCCGGTTGTATTCCTCCGGCTGGGCGACCTGGTCAATCCGGTGCAGCTCGGATTTGAGGTTTGACTCCCTCCGGTTGATGGAATGAGTCCTGATTGTGCTCAGGATTTGCTGGGCGAAATGCTCGTCGAGTTCTCCATAGAACTTGATCTCCTCTACACCCAGGCGCGTGACGAAATCGCGTTGTGCGTCATTGGGAGCGGCGTCCCGCAGAGTCAGCGCCCACGTCTCGGGATCGCCCACCGCGGCGATGCCGCCCTGCTGCCGGATGAGCTGGAGCACCGCGCGGTGCTGGGGAACGGTGAAGTCCTCGTCCGTGAGGGTGTCGAAGCCCCGGGCCAGGTTGGGGAGCTTGACTGCGATCTTGAGGGCCTCCCGCTCCCGCTGCACCGACGGGTCGCGCAGGTCGTAGGGGGCGCTCTGGGCGTCGGGGGTGGGCACCGGCGCCCGGGGCGCGGGCCGGGCCCCGCCCTGGCGCATGTGCTGGCGGACGCGGCGCACCACGAAGGCCTCGTCCAGGAACCCGAGCCAGCGGTCCAGGTTCTTGGCGTAGGCCTCCCGGGTGCCCGCGTTGCGGATGCTGGCCACCACCGGCGCGGCGGCGTCCAGGGCGGCGATCCGGCCCTCCACCGTGGACAGGTCGTAGTTCTCGAAGGTCTTGCGGACCATGAACTCGTACAGCGGGGTGGCGTCCTCCACGAGGTCGACCACCGCCTGGGGTCCGTTCTGGAGACGCAGGTCGCAGGGGTCGAGCCCGTCGGGCTGGACGGCCACGAAGGTCTCGGAGGAGAACCCGTGCTCCTCCGCGAAGGCCCGCACGGCCGCCTTCTGCCCGGCCTTGTCGCCGTCGAAGGTGAACACGACCCGGGTCTCGTGGTTGGGCCGCCCGTGCAGCATCCGGCGCAGGATCTTGAGGTGGTCCTCACCGAAGGAGGTGCCGCAGGTGGCGACCGCCGTCGTCACACCGGCCTCGTGGCAGGCCATGACGTCGGTGTAGCCCTCGACGATGACCGCCTTGCCCTGCCGGGAGATCTCCCGCTTGGCGAGGTCCAGGCCGTAGAGGAGACGCCCCTTGTGGAAGATGGGGCTCTCCGGGGAGTTGAGGTACTTGGGGCCGTCCTCCTCGGGGTCGAGCTTGCGCGCCCCGAACCCGACGACCTCGCCGGTCACCTCCCGTACCGGCCAGAGCAGGCGGTTGCGGAACCGGTCGTAGGCCCCGCGCCGCCCCTGGCTGGCCAGGCCGCCCTCGATGATCTCGGCGTCGGTGAACCCCTTCTGCCGCAAATGGTCGGTGAGGTTCTGCCAGCCTCCGGGAGCGAACCCCAGCCCGAACTGCTCGGCGTGCACCCGGTTGAACCCGCGCTCCCCCAGGAACCGCCGCGCGGCGACCGCCCCGGGTGACAGGAGCTGTTCGGAGTAGAACTGGGCCGCCGCCCGGTGCGCGTCCAGCATGCGCTGCCGCTTGCCCTCGTCCCTGCGCGGGGTGCTGCGCCCGCCCTCCTCGTACCGCAGGACGATCCCGGTCTGTCGCGCCAGGGACTCGACCGCCTCCGCGAAGCTGAGGCTGTCGATCCGCTGCACGAAGGAGATGACGTCCCCGCCCTCCCCGCAACCGAAGCAGTTTCCGGTGAGGATGTTGTCTTCCAGGACGAAGGCGTGACCGTTGTCCACAACAGCGCAGAAGACCTCCTCGAACCGGTCGGTGTCCTCCACCGAGCGCACGGTCCAGCCCCTGCGGGCGAACTTCTTCTCCGCACTCGTGAAGCGCAGACGGTGCTCCTCGTGAAGGAGGAACTCCTCGGTCAGGTCCTCGTTGACGAGGTGCACCCGGAAGATCGAGGAGGGCTCCCGGCCGGGAAATCCCTCGCGTACCTGCTCGGTGATGCCGTAGGTGCCGATCCCGAGCCTGGTCGCGACCGCGCGGACGTGCTCCAGCACGGAGCGGTCCGCGCAGTTGAGCAGGACCGTTCCGTCCTTGGCGACGTGACCGTCGGCGGCAAGGTACCCGGCGAGCCACCCGTAGAGGTAGCTGTGGGACTCCTCCAATGACGGCAGGTCCTTGAAGTGCCCGGGCAGGTGGTGGACAAGGATCTGGCGACCGCTCTGCGACGTCTCACTGTTGGGGAACCACTTGAGCAGCGCGGGGTCCTTCTCCACGTCCAGTTGGGCCATGCTGCCGCGCCCGTGGCGGGTGCCGTCACCGAAGGTGATCCCGTGCGCGATACCGAACGGCGAGGGCGTGGTCCGGGTGACCTTGTTCGGCGGGAAGACGTGGGCGAGCCGGTGCTCGGGGCGCAGTTCCTCGGTGGTGACCTCACGCACCTCCGACCGGTCCTTGCCGGACTGCACGAACCACCGGTGCTCGGGGGTGGCGTGGATCTCCTTGTGCTGGCCGTTCCTGCTGAGGGTGAGCCGCATCAGCCGCTGCTCACCGAAGGAGTAGAAGGGAGCCTCCACCCAGGTGGCACTCCTGGTGAGGATCGTGTGTCTGCCCCCGGCCAGCTCCCGGATGGGCCTGACCCCGTCCCGGGTCAGCACCCGGGTCTCCCCCGCCAGACAGTAGAAGAGGTTCTTGGCGGGGGTGACGTTGAAGGAGGGGGACTTCTCGTCGTGGAAGGGGCAGAGCCCCTTGAGCGAGCCACCTCCGGCATTGCGCAGCTGGAGGTACTCACCGATCACGTCAGCGATGGGTGTGCGCTCGCGTACGAGGGCGATGTCTTCGTCTTTGATCCGGCCTGCCACGGTTTTCAGGGTAGTTCTCCCCCGGGACGTTCCGACCACCGTCCACAGGGCGGGTCTCCCAAGTCACCCGTTCGCGGGTGGTCCGGCCGTTCGGAGTGACGGTGATCATCGCGGGGCCCGGCGCCGGGCTTCAGCGTCGGCGCAGGGGTGGCGGTCCGGTGCTGTGGCGCACGCGCAGGCGGGCCGGGACCCGCAGTGGCGCGGCGGTTCCGCGACCGTCGAGCAGGTCCAGGAGCAGACCCACGGCGGCCTCGCCCACCTCGGCGGGGTCGCCGGTGGCGGTGGTCAACGCGGGGACGAGGTGGGCCGCCTCCGGGCGGTCACCGAACCCGGCGACGCTGACCTGCCCGGGAACGCGCAGGCCGGACTCCGCGAGGGCGCGCAGAACGCCGAGGGCGACGAGGTCGTCGGCGGCGAGCACCGCGGTGACCTCCTCCCCCTCCGCGCGCCGGGTCGCGAGTGCGAGTCCGGCGGCGTGACCGGCGTCGGGGCCGGTCCGGGCGGAGAGCTCGGGCACGGGGACCGGTGCCCCGGCCTCCGCCAGGGCGGCGCGCCATCCCCTGGTCCGTGCCGCGTGCCCCGGTGAGCCGTCCGCGACGTGGTGCACGGTGCGGTGTCCGAGCCCGAGCAGATGGCGGGTGAGGGCGCGGGCGCCGCCGAGGTGGTCGGTCCCCACCGCCGCCAGGGGGTGGTGCGGGGTGCCACCGGGGTCGATCACGACGGTCGGGGGCGGGTGGTGGAGGGCGGCCAGCTCCCCCTCCTGGCCGGGGACGAGGGCCACACAGCCCTCGGGAGCGTGTTCCAGCAGGCGTTCGGCCACGGCCGACAGGTCCTCGGGCGCGGCTCCGGCGTACAGCAGGGTGCGGCCGGTGGCGCCCAGAGCGCGTTCGATCCCGACCACCGCGCGGACGGTGTCCGGGTGGTCGGGGACGGTGGTGAGGACGCCGACCAGCGCGGAGCGGCGGGTGACCAGGGCGCGCGCGGAGGAGTTGCGGCGGTAGCCGAGTTCGGAGATGGCCGCGCGTACGCGGGCCTCGGTCTCGGGGAGCACTCCGGGGTGGGCGTTGAGGACGCGGGAGACGGTCTGGTGCGAGACACCGGCCAGCCTGGCGACGTCGTTCATGACGGGGCCGCGTCCAGGCCGTGGGGGCATGCCCTGGTCCCTCGCTCGTACCGGTGCGCTCCTGGGCGCCCGCCACGCGGGCGCCGGGCGCACTGAGCAGTGTGTGCGCTCCCGTGGGGCGCGTCAAGACCGGTGAACGCGATGAATTCGTCCGCCCCTGGTGAGGGGCGTGTCAGCGGACGAGGCGCGCGTGCAGGGCGGTGGCGGAGGTGTCCGTGAGGGAGGCGACCTGGTCCACGACCACGCGCAGGGCCGCCGTGTCGTCGGCGGCGCTCTCGTAAACGGCGCGGAACTGGGGGTCCAGGGATCCGGGCGACCCCCACAGGGCGGCGACCAGTTCGGTGATGGTGCGGCGCTCCTCGGCCTGGTAGGCCCGGGCCTCCTCGCGGGACATGACGAAGTGCGCCGCCACCGCCTTGAGCAGGGCGCACTCCAGGAGGGCGCGGCGCGGCAGGACGAGGTCGGCACGGTAGCGCGTGAGCCGACCGGGGCCGTGGGCGCGGCGGGTGGCGCCCTCGGCGGCGCGGCAGAACCGGCCGATGAGTTCGCTGGTGAGGTTCTTGAGGGCGGCGAGGGAGGCGAGGTCCCCGGTGAACTCGGTGGGCCAGACGGGTTCGGCGAGCAGGTCACCGAGCACCTCGTCGAGTTCGGCCGGTTCGGCGTCGCAGTAGAAGGCGGCGGCGATCCGGCAGACCTCGGCGCGCTGGACGGGGTCGCGCAGGGCGGCCATGCTGACCAGCCCGGCGTGCAGGGCGTCCTCGACGTCGTGCACGGAGTAGGCGACGTCGTCGGCCCAGTCCATGACCTGCGCCTCGAAGCAGGTGCGTCCGACGGGGGCTCCCTCGCGCAGCCAGGCGAAGGCCTCGGAGTCGTCGGGATAGCAGTTGAACTTGTGGGTGTCGCCGCCCTCGCCGCGTCTCCAGGGGTACTTGACGGTGGCGTCCAGGGTGGCGCGGGTGAGGTTGAGCCCGGCGCTGCGGCCGTCGGGGTCGATGACCTTGCCCTCCAGGCGGATGAGCAGGCGCAGGCTCTGGGCGTTGCCCTCGAAACCGCCGCACGCGGCGGCGGCCTCGTCCAGGGCGCGTTCCCCGTTGTGGCCGAAGGGAGGGTGGCCGAGGTCGTGGGAGAGACAGGCGGCCTCGACGAGGTCGGGGTCGCAGCCCAGAGCCTGGCCGAGTTCCCGGCCGATCTGGGCGCACTCCAGGGAGTGGGTCAGCCGGGTGCGCGGGAAGTCGCTCACCCCGGGCTGGACGACCTGGGTCTTGGCGGAGAGCCGACGCAGCGCGGAGCTGTGCAGGACACGGGCGCGGTCCCTCTCGAAGGGGCCGCGTCGCCTGCTCTTACGTGACTCCTGGGAATAGCGCTCGGTGTCGCGTGCGGTGTACCCGTGGGTGCCGCTCTCCGGGGTCACGGTCTCTCCGGGGATGGTCGTCATGGCCCCGAGCCTACTTCCCGGCAACGACGAATCATGTCATTGGCCCTGGTCAGGCCGCGTTGACACGGATGTCGCTGCTGTCGTTGAAGATCCAGTAGTACCAGAGGGAGGCGGTTTCCCTCGTGATGTACCAGAGCTGGGTACGGCGCTCGATGACGGCGGGTCCGGAGCGCGCGGGCGAGGTGCCCGCCTCGATGCCGTGGTCCGCGGCCATCACCTTGGTGCGCAGGCTGTGCCAGGGGTCGGAGACCAGGATGGCGGTCTCCCAGCCGTTGGACTCGAAGACCCCCTCCATGGCCTGGAAGCTCTGGAGGGTGTCGCTGCCCTCCTCGACCGCGGTGACCCGGTCGGCCGGGACGCCCACCTCGATGAGCCAGTTCCGGCCCGCCGCCGCCTCGGTGAAGGCGTCGTCGGGCTGTTTTCCGCCGACCGTGACGATGTGGGGTGCCACTCCGTCCAGGAACAGGACCTGGGCCTGGCGCAGTCGGGCCTCGAAGACGGGCGAGGGCACGCCGTTGTACTGGCTGGCGCCCAGGACCACAATCGCGTCGGAGGGCGTGCGGTCGTCCTGGCGCGCGGTGTACCAGACCCACCCCCAGGTGCCGGGCGGGATCGCCAGCGCGGCGACCAGGATGAGGGCGAGGATCCAGCGCACGCGGAAACGGCGGCGCCTGCGACGCCTGGGTGTGTGGGTGCGGGGGCCCCGGGGCGGCGGGGTGCGTCGGCCGCCGCGCTCACGCGCGGGCGGCTCCTCGTACGGTTCCTCGAAGGGCGGGTCGAGGGGGTCCTCGTACCCGTCCCCCGGGACGTCGTGGCCGTGGCCGTCGGCGGTGTCCGGGTACACGGGGAGGTCCCGACCACGGCGCGCCGGGGGCCGGTCGCGGACGAACCTGCGTGTGAAGGCGGCGCCCTGGTCACCGGTGTCGGCCGGGTCGGCGCGGCCGAACTCCTGGGTGCTCTCGTCCGGGCCGGTGGGTGCGGGTTCGGGTCGGGTGAACCGCCGGGTGCTCTCGGCGGCCGGGACGGCACCGGCCAGTCCGTCCCGGGAGAAGACCTGTGTGGCCTCGTGGTCAGCGGGGGCCGTGGCCGGGTCGTCCCACGGCTCGTCGCCGCGACCGTCACTCGCCGTTCGCACCGGCCCACCTCCGCTTGGTTTGGATCATGACGCGGTACCCCCACTGGGACGCCCGGCACCCACCGCGGGTTCGTGGTCTCCCCATGTGAGCGGGGACACCGGGAAGGGGGAGCCGACGTGGAACGGGTGGCCGGTGGATACCCGGAGCCCCGACTGAGTGGAGGGGGATCGGGGCGTCGTGCTCGGGAGCGTACCGACGTCGAAAATATATCACGAAAAGGTCACGGTTGACTTTTCCGTCGACCTCGGCCGTGACGCCCGATTCTAGTGTCCCCGACCCCGTGGAACGCCCGTGGCGGCGCCCTTGGCACACGGGCGCCGCCACGGGCGTTCGGTGGGCCGCTACACGGCGCGCCCGGCGGCCCGCCCGGCCTCCAGACGGGCCACCGGCACCCGGAACGGGGAGCACGAGACGTAGTCCAGCCCCACCTGGTGGAAGAAGTGCACCGAGGCCGGGTCGCCGCCGTGCTCACCGCACACACCGAGCTTGATGCCGGGCCGCGCGGCGCGTCCCTCCTCGGCTGCGATGCGGACCAGGCGGCCCACCCCGTCCACGTCCAGGGACTCGAACGGCGACACCCCGAAGACGCCCTTCTCCAGGTAGGCGGAGAAGAAGGAGGCCTCCACGTCGTCACGGGAGAAGCCCCACACGGTCTGGGTGAGGTCGTTGGTGCCGAAGGAGAAGAACTCGGCGTGCTCGGCGATCTGCCCCGCGGTGAGCGCGGCGCGGGGCAGTTCGATCATGGTGCCGACCGGGAAGTCCAGCTCCATGCCGTTCTCCTCCCCCACCTCACGCAGGACCCGCAGCGCGTCGTCCCGGATGATCTCAAGTTCCTGCACCGTGCCCACCAGCGGGATCATGATCTCCGGCCGGGGGCTGCCGCCCGCCCTGATCCGGTCCACGGCGGCCTGGGCGACGGCCCGCACCTGCATGGTGAACAGCCCCGGGACGACCAGCCCGAGGCGTACCCCGCGCAGCCCCAGCATCGGGTTCTGCTCGTGGAGCCTGTGTACGGCCTGGAGGACGCGCAGGTCGTTCTCGTGGCTCTCGCCCCGGGCCTCGGCCACCGCCACGCGCACCGAGAGTTCCGTGATGTCGGGCAGGAACTCGTGCAGCGGCGGGTCGAGGAGGCGGACCGTGACGGGCAGCCCGTCCATGGCCTCCAGGATCCCCCCGAAGTCCTCCCGCTGGAGGGGCAGCAGGGCGTCCAGCGAGTCCTGCTGTTCGTCGGGGGTGTCGGCCAGGATGAGGCGCTCGACCAGCTGGCGGCGGTCACCGAGGAACATGTGCTCGGTGCGGCACAGGCCGATGCCCTGGGCGCCCATGCGGCGGGCGCGGGCGGCGTCCTCGGGGGTGTCGGCGTTGGCGCGCACGTACAGGCGGCGGGCCGCGTCGACGTAGTGCATGAGGCGGTGCACGGAGCGCACGAGGTCGTCGGCCTGGTCGGAGGCGGGGTCGATCTCCCCCTCGAAGTAGCGGACCACCGGGGAGTCGACAACCGGTACCTCACCGAGGTAGACCCGGCCGCTGGTGCCGTCGATGGAGATGACGTCGCCCTCCTCGACCACCTCGCCGCCCGGGGCTGTCATGCGCCGGTTCTTGGTGTCGACGTCGAGTTCCTCGGCCCCGCACACGCAGGTCTTGCCCATCCCCCGGGCGACCACGGCGGCGTGCGAGGTCTTGCCTCCCCGGCTGGTGAGGATGCCCTCGGCCGCGATCATGCCCTCGAGGTCGTCGGGGTTGGTCTCGCGGCGGCAGAGGATGACCCTCTCCCCGCTGCGCGACCACTTCACGGCGGTGTAGGAGTCGAAGACGGCCTTGCCGACGGCGGCCCCGGGTGAGGCGTTCATGCCGCGCCCGAGGTGGTGGACGTCCTCCCCTGCCGTGGCCTCGTCGTCGAAGCGGGGGAACATCAGCTGGGCGAGCTGGTCGCCGGTGACGCGCTGGACCGCCTCGTCCAGGCCGATCATGCCCTGGTCCACGAGCTGGTCCGCGATGCGGAAGGCGGCCGCCGCTGTGCGCTTGCCCACGCGGGTCTGGAGCATCCACAGCCTGCCGCGCTCGATGGTGAACTCGATGTCGCACAGGTCGCGGTAGTGGTTCTCCAGGGTGTCCATGATCCCCAGGAGTTCCTCGTGGCTGCGGGGGTCGATCCGCTCCAGCTCGGTGAGGGGGACGGTGTTGCGGATGCCCGCCACCACGTCCTCGCCCTGGGCGTTCTGGAGGTAGTCGCCGTAGACGCCGGTCTGCCCGGTGGCGGGGTCGCGGGTGAAGGCCACGCCGGTGCCGGAGTCCATGCCGAGGTTGCCGAAGACCATGGAGCAGATGTTGACGGCGGTGCCGAGGTCGGCGGGGATGCGCTCCTGGCGGCGGTACAGCACGGCGCGGGGGGCGTTCCAGGAGTCGAAGACGGCCCTGACCGCGAGGTTCATCTGTTCGCGGGGGTCGGCCGGGAAGGGGCGTCCGGTCTGCTCGGTGACGATCTCCTTGAACCGTTCCACCAGCTGGCGGAAGTCGGCGGCGTCCAGGTCGAGGTCGTCGGTGATTCCCTTGGCGGCCTTGAGCTCGTCGATGGCCTCCTCGAACAGGTCGCCGTCGATGTCCTGGACGGTCCGGCCGAACATCTGGATGAGGCGCCGGTAGGAGTCCCAGGCGAAGCGCTCGTCGCCGCCCTGCGCGGCCAGGCCGACCACGGACTCGTCGTTGAGGCCGATGTTGAGGACGGTCTCCATCATGCCGGGCATGGAGAAGCGGGCTCCGGACCGCACGCTCACCAGGAGGGGGTCGTCGGGTTGGCCGAGGCGGCGCCCCATGGCCTTCTCCAGGTCCTTGAGGTCGGCCTCGATCTCGGCGTCGAGCCCGTCGGGAAGGGCACCGTTCTCCAGGTAGTGACGGCACGCCTGCGTGGTGATGGTGAAACCGGGGGGAACCGGGAGACCGATGTTGGTCATCTCGGCGAGGTTGGCCCCCTTGCCGCCGAGCAGGTCCTTCAGGTCCTTGTTGCCCTCGGTGAACTTGTAGACGTACTTGGTCACGGGGGTGCTCCCTCGTTCTCTCGCGGCCGTTCGGCGTGGGGTCGGCCCCTGTTGGGCGCGACCCTATCCACAGTCCGCACAAGCGCCCCTCCATGAACCACCCTGTTTCGACATAGTGCCTGTTCATGGAGGTTAAAGAGGTCTATACCAATGGTCCAGGACCAGAACACGTCCCCCACCCGCGAGAACGAGTACACCGAGGCGACTCCGACCGTGACTTCGCTGGTCACGGCCGCTCGACCACACCCGGCCCACGGCGCCGACCGGGCTCGAACGGGCCGGAACCGGAACACGACCAATCCCCTACCCCACCCCTCCCCCGGGAGCGCACTGTGCCGCGCGACACAGCATTACCATCAAGTAACCTACGCATCCGTAAGTTAGGCTTCTCGGTGTGGCCCGCCATGGAGCGGGGTCGCTGGATCTGAGGGGTGCGAACGGTGTCGAAGGCGCGGGAGACAGGGAGCGTGCGAGCCGCTGCGGCCGCCGGGGACCTGCTGGAGGCGGTCAAGCCCCGGCTCCGGGGATGGCTTCATCTGGGGACCGCCCCGCTCGCCCTGGCGGCGGGCATCGTCCTGGTGGCACTCTCCCCCACCGCACCCGCCATGGCGGCCAGCGCGGTGTACGCGCTCAGCTCGGTGCTGCTGTTCAGCACCTCGGCCATCTACCACGTGGGCCGCTGGTCACCGCGCGCCCAGCAGGTCCTGCGCCGCATGGACCACTCGAACATCTACCTGATCATCGCGGGCACCTACACGCCGTTCATCATGCTCGTGCTGGAGGGCACCCTGCGCACGGCCATGCTCGCGCTGGTCTGGGGCGGGGCGATCGCCGGGGTCACGTTCAAGCTCCTGTGGCTGAACGCTCCGCGCTGGCTGTCCACCGCCCTCTACCTGGCCATCGGCTGGGTCGCGGTGCTGTTCATCCCGGACCTGGTCAACGGCACCCACCCGGCCACCTGGATCCTCATCCTCGTCGGCGGCGTGCTCTACAGCGTCGGCGCCGTGGTCTACGGGCTCAAGCGGCCCGACCCCGCGCCCCGGTGGTTCGGGTTCCACGAGATCTTCCACTCGCTGACCATCGCGGCCTTCGTCTGCCACTACATCGCGGTCTCGTTCGTCGTCTACACGGCCACCTGACCGACGCGGACGCCCCCGGTCGGCGGCCGGTCCCCCACGGGGCCCGGCCGCCGACGGATGTCAGGCGAAGGCGAACAGCGGCGGGAACACCAGCACCACCACGGCGGCCCACACCGCGTAGACCGGCAGGTAGGTGGTCTGCCACCGCTCGACGGCCGCGAACGGTCGCGTGCCCCGCACGAAGCCCAGCAGCAGCCACGCCGACCACGCCAGGTGCACCAACAGCACGAGGTTCAGGCCGAGCGCCGCCGTCTTGTTGGCGGTGAAGCCGAACTCCGCGATCCGGGTGAGCATGGCCGTCAGCGCGACGGCGTTCACCGCCAGCGCCGTGCCCACCAGGGCCAGCTGGAGCCAGTCGAAGGCCCCCGGCCGGAGCAGCGGGTCGCGCGCCGAGATCGAGTAGAGCAGGAGGAACAGGACCAGCACGAGGACCGCGTCCATCACGATCAGCAGCTCGCGGTCGACGCTGGCCAGGGGTCCGTTCACCAGCATCGCCACGAGGTCGGCGACCAGCATCAGCAGCGCCAACGGGGTGAAGACCTTGGTCAGGACCGGCGTGATGTTCTCCACCACGCTCTTCTTGGCCTCCACCAGCCACGCGGCCACCAGCAGGGACCCCGGCACGCCGAACGGCACGAGCCAGTCGGCGAAGAACGGTCCGATGTCGACCTCGGCCAGGCCGAGCACCGCGGCGGTCAGGCCCACCAGGACCAGGGAGCCCAGGGCGATCAGCACGAGGTACATCACGAGCTCGCCGGTGAACCGCACGAAGTCCATCCGCCGCTCGTGGGAGCGCCACCGGCCGCCCGTGTGCAGCACCCCCACGAGCAGCCACAGGAGGATCGGCGCGTGCGTCAGGGCGAGGACGAAGGTCATCCCGGGCACCGGGTAGGGGCTGGGGGTCTCCTGGAACGGGTAGAGGTTGACCGCCAGGGCCGGAACCGCCGCGAGGGCCGCCGTCAGAGCGCCCACCTGCCAGGGGGCACGGCGCTTCCAGGCGAACCACCCCGCCAGGAAGGGCAGGACCACGAAGGGGAGGTTGCGGGTCACCAGCAGGCCCTCGACCGAGGTCTCCAGCAGCTTGACCGCCGCCCCCGCGCCGAGCGCGAAGAGCAGCGTCACCCCGAGCTCGCGCCAGCGCGACGCACCGGACTCCTCCTCGGCGTCGGGGACCAGGACCAGCTGCTTCCAGAGCCGGTGGGAGTGTTCCCGCGCGAACTCGCGCGAGACCGCGTCCAGGCCGCCCATGCGCTTGACCGCGACGAGGAAGGCCTCCTCGCTGTCCAGACCGCCCGACTCCAGCTCGGTGATCTGCTCGCGCAGGTGGTCCTCCATCTCCTCCACGTCCGGGGCGGAGATGGCCCGACGGCGGGTCACGAAGCCGCGCCACTGGTCGATCTGTTCCTCGAGCACGTCACCGCGCGCGTTCTCGCCCGTCACGCGAACCCTCCCGCCGGAGCCGGACCCGGGTACTCGGGCCGCGGCACCGCCGACCAGACCCGCCGGAGCGCCTCCTCGACCACGCTCCACTGTTCGCGCCGCTCGGCCAGCGCCTCCAGCCCCGCTTCGGTGATCGCGTAGTGCTTGCGGCGTCTGCCCGCCTCCGACCTGCCCCAGGACGCCCGGACGAGGCCGTTGCGCTCCAACCGGTGCAGCAGCGGGTACAGCATCCCGTCCGTCCAGTTCATCCGCCCGTCGGAGAGCTCGTTGACCCGTTTGACGATCGCGTAGCCGTAGGACTCGCCCTCGGACAGGATTCCCAGGACCATCGGGGTGGCCGAAGCGGCCACCAGGTCCTTGTCTATGTGCATGCGTGTCCTCGTACCTCGGTGTTCCGACGCGAGGTACCCTAGCAGCTCTAGGCATAGCTGTTCTAGGCATGATGTCGCGGGCACGAAGACCCGGCCGCTTCCGGTCGTCACGATTTACTCACGCGATGGGACAACCGGGCCGAAACCGCCCCACCGGCCCCGGGTGCTGACGTTAGGTTGAGAGCCGGTGCTCCGGCCGTGTGCGGCCGGGGCGCCGAAGAGACGGTCGGAAACCACATCCCCCCGGGTCCGGCCGTCTCTGCTGTTCCACCCGAAGCCCGGAGAACGCCGAACGGCCGCCCCTCCCCTGGTCGGGAGGGACGGCCGCGGGTGTCGCGGGTTCCGGAGCTAGCAGCCGGGCAGGCGCTCCAGCAGGTACATCTCCACGCGGTCCAGGGACACGCGCTCCTGCGACATGGTGTCGCGCTCGCGCACGGTCACCGCGTTGTCCTCAAGGGTGTCGAAGTCCACCGTCACGCAGAACGGGGTACCGATCTCGTCCTGGCGGCGGTAGCGGCGGCCGATCGCGCCGGCGTCGTCGAACTCCACGTTCCAGCGCTTGCGGAGCAGTGCGGCGAGGTCGCGGGCCTTGGGCGAGAGGTCGGCGTTGCGCGAGAGCGGCAGCACGGCGGCCTTGACCGGCGACAGGCGCGGGTCCAGACGCATCACGGCGCGCTTCTCCAGCTTGCCCTTGGCGTTGGGCGCCTCGTCGACGTTGTACGCGTCCAGCATGAACGTGAGCACCGCCCGGTCGACACCGGCCGCGGGCTCGATGACGTAGGGGATGTAGCGCTCGTTGTTCTCCTGGTCGAAGTACGACAGGTCGACACCGGAGGCCTCGGCGTGCGTCTTGAGGTCGTAGTCGGTCCGGTTGGCGACGCCCTCCAGCTCGCCCCACTCACTGCCCTGGAAGTTGAACCGGTACTCGATGTCCACGGTCCGCTTGGAGTAGTGGGAGAGCTTGTCCTGGGGGTGCTCGTACAGCCGCAGGTTGTCCTTGGCGATGCCCAGGTCCAGGTACCACTGGTGGCGCTGGTCGATCCAGTACTGGTGCCACTCCTCGTCGCTGCCCGGCTTGACGAAGAACTCCATCTCCATCTGCTCGAACTCACGGGTCCGGAAGATGAAGTTTCCGGGGGTGATCTCGTTGCGGAAGGACTTGCCGATCTGGCCGATGCCGAAGGGGACCTTGCGGCGGGCGCTCTGCTCGACGTTCTTGTAGTTGATGAAGATGCCCTGCGCCGTCTCCGGACGCAGGTAGGCCAGGCCCTTCTCGTCCTGGACCGGGCCCAGGTAGGTGCGCAGGAGACCGTTGAACATGCGCGGCTCGGTGAAGGAGGCCTTGGCGCCGCAGTTGGGGCAGGCGATCGCGGCCAGGCCCTCGGCGGGCTCCTTGCCGTGCTTCTCCTCGTAGGCCTCGATGAGGTGGTCGGCCCGGAAGCGCTTGTGGCAGGACTGGCACTCGGTGAGCGGGTCCACGAAGGCCGTCACGTGGCCGGAGGCCTCCCAGACCTCACGGGCCAGGATCACGCTGGAGTCGAGGCCGACGATGTCGTCCCGCTCCTGCACCATCGAACGCCACCACTGGCGCTTGACGTTGTTCTTCAACTCCACGCCCAGGGGGCCGTAGTCCCAGGCGGCGCGCAGACCTCCGTAGATCTCGCTGGAGGGGTAGACCAGACCTCGGCGCTTGGCGAGGTTGACCAGTGCGTCCATTGCCTCTGACTTGGCGGCCATGGGGTGACTCTCCATCCGGCTGGCGGTCGGTGGATCGCTGTTCGCGATACATCGTCGGTTCTGTTGGGGGGCGGTCCGCGCGCGGAGCCACGGGTGTGGCGCTCCGGGAGACCGCTTCCCACCAGGCTAGAGCAATCCGGAGGCGGGCGCGCACTCTTTGTGCGGGGCCCGCCCGCTCCCCTCGGAGCGGAGGGCCCCGGGGGTCAGGACGGCCCCTCGCCGCGACCGAGGATCTCGAACGCGGTGGGTTCGTCGATGGCCCGGGAGAGCAGCGGGACGGCGGTGACCTTGACGTCGAAGTCGGACAGGGCCCGCCGGTAGAACCCGGCGCCGTCCCACTCGGTGACCACGGTCCACAGCGTGGGTTCGTCGGCGGCGCGGCCGATGCGGTGGCACCGGAACCCCGGACGCTGGGCCAGGACCGCCACGGCGGCGTCGGCGTCGGTTCGGAAGGCCTCGGTGTCGGCCTCGGGCACGGAGTATCGGGTGATGACGATCACCCGCCCATTGTGGCGCAGACACGGGAGTGGGCCGCCCCGAAGGTGCTCGGAGGCGGCCCACCCACCGCTCGCTACTCCTTGCCGAAGACGCGGTCCACGACCCTGGCGGACGCGTGCCCGTCGTCCAGGGGGCAGAACTGGTCCACGAACGACCGGTAGGAGGCGCCGCTGCGCTCGGCGACCCCGTCGATGTCCAGCAGGGACTCGATGACGTCGTCGGAGCGGGTCAGCAGCGGTCCGGGCGCGGTCTCCTCGAAGTCGAAGTAGAACCCGCGCAGGTTGTCCCGGTAGCTCTCCAGGTCGTAGGTGAAGAAGAGCATCGGGCGGCCGGTGTTGGCGAAGTCGAACATCATCGACGAGTAGTCCGTGATCAGCACGTCGGTGATCAGGAAGAGCTCCATGATCTCCGGGTACAGGGACACGTCGTAGACGAAGTCCTCCCCCACGATCGGCACGCTGTCCACCACGCGGGGGTGGCGGCGCACCAGCAGCACGTGGTCGTCCCCGAGCTTCTCGTACATGCGGCGCAGGTCCAGGTGCAGGTCCAGCTTGTGCTTGCCGCGCGTGTAGTACTTGTCGTCCCGCCAGGTGGGCGCGTAGAGGACCACCTTCTTGCCCTCGGGCAGGCCGAGCAGGCGCCGGGTGCGGTCCGCGATGGCCTCGCGCTCCGGTGAGAAGAAGATGTCGTTGCGCGGGTATCCGGTCTCCAGGACCTCACCCTCGAAGCGGAAGGCGCTGCGCAGGATCGGGGTGGCCCAGGGGCTCGGGGAGACCAGGTAGTCCCACTGCCGGGTCTCCCACGCGAGCTTGTCGAAGTAGTCGCGGGACTTGCCCCGGATGTTCTCCACGTCGAAGCCGATGCGCTTGAGCATGGATCCGTGCCAGGTCTGCACGACCACCTGGTCCGGGTGGCGGTGGAACCAGGCGGGCTGCCGGGAGTTGCTGACCAGGTACCGGCTGCGGGCCAGTTCCCGGAAGTACTCCTCGCCCTTGTGCCGGACCGGGGTGAGGTCGTCGGGCAGGCGGACCTGTCCGTCCGCCACCAGCCAGGACATCGGGTAGTCGGCCCACTTGGCGCGTTTGCGCAGCTCGGCGTAGAGGCTCTGCGGGCTGTCCGAGTACTGGCGCCCGGTGTAGGTGTCGAAGAGGATGCCCTCGGTGACCGGTTCGGCGCGCTGGGCCGGGTAGAACGTCTCACGGAGCTCGCGCTGGGCGAAGGCGCCGCGTTCGGCGGGGTGCAGGTCGGTGCCGACCTGGAGCACCGGGATGCCGCGGCCCTGGTAGGAGAGCGTGTAGGAGCGTTCGGGGCTCTCGGTCTCGATGGGCAGGTCGTGGATGAGCGAGTCGGTGAACTCCACGCCCACGTCCACGCTGGTGGACTCGTCGCCCTCTCCCGCGGACTCCTCGCTGACCCGCGCCCACAGCTGGTAGGACCCGGTGGAAAGGGACAGTTCGCCGGACAGGGTGGCGATGCGGGAGGGGTCGAACCGGGCGGTGAACCGGTTCCCGGACCGCTCCACGGTGAGCTCGTGCTCCTCGTCGCGGCCGCGTGCCTTGGCCACCACGCTCAGCTCGTTGGCCGGGGAGAACTCGCCCCCGAGGACCAGGACGCGCTCCTGCCACTCCGCGCGGTCCACCCAGGGGTGGGCCCGACCCGCACGCAGTTTGAGGTGTCCGGTGAAGGTGCGCTGCACCGCGAGCTGCTGCTGCGCGCCCTCGGAGTCGTAGGCGGTGGTGCGGACCTCGTCGGGCAGGACCAGGGGGACGGTGCGCTGGTCGGGGGTGACCAGGTGGGCGTCCCACTCCTCCTGCCGGATCACGCCGCCGCACTCGCTGAGACTGCGGGCGAAGAGCTCCTCGGCCCGCACCCTGGCCTCGAAGCGGCCGCTCTGGATGGTGACCGGGTAGCTGAGCCGTGCTGTGCCGGGGCGCCGCACCAGCCGGAGCTCGGTGGCCTCGGCGGCGGGCGCGGACAGCAGTTCTCCGCCCACGGTGAGTTCGGCGGTGCGGACGTCGAAGTGGTGCTCGGTGACCTGGGCACGCGCGGGTTCGACGGCGATGACCAGGTGCCGGTCGCGGTTCCAGTGCGGTCGCACCCAGACGTCGTCGCCGACGCTCTGGTACCCGGGCCGCTCGGGCGGTCCGGGAACGGGGCTGGAGACGATGCGGCGGCGGGCGAGGCTGCGGTTGAACACCACCAGCTCGATCTTCCACTCACCGGGCTCCCAGCCGCCGGAGCCGCGCAGGCGGCGCGGGTCCACGACGACCGTGAAGCCGCCGTAGTCGTGGCGGGCGGAGTCGGGCAGGTCGGGCAGCCGGTACTCGGCGGCCAGGCGGGTCCGTACGGGGACGCGGACGCGGCGCTTGGTGGCGGTGTTGACCACGAAGGCGACCACGTGCTGCTGCCAGCGCTTGCGGGCCCGCAGGTTCCGGATGCCGATCCGGCCGCTGACGTGCAGGCGGCCGTCCTCCCAGTGGATGTCCTCGGTCTTCTGCCGGACCTTGATCTCGTCCTCGAGGCGGTAGATCTCCTTGGGGACCGCCTTGGCCGGGTCCTTCACGTCGAAGAAGGGGTAGCGGACGTAGTAGCCGAGCCCCTGCCGGACGACCGTGGCCTTCTTGATCTCGACGCTCTTGGCGAAGGTGGCGACCTCCAGCACGTCGTCCAGCCGCCGCTTGCGCACCAGGTGGTACAGGAGGCGGTCCAGCACGTTGAGGCCGCGTAGGAGGCTGTCCGGGACGTGGTCGAGGTAGGCGTTGAGCAGGTCGAGGACGGTCTCGCGGACCTCCTGGTCCGCGTCGTCGAGCCGCAGGAGGAGACGGTGGAGTTCGCCCTGGAGGCGGATGCGGTCCCACAGCTCGCGGTCCGCGGTGGTGAGGTCCGCGCCGAGTTCGCGCATGGCCGTGACGCGGCGTGTGAGGGCCGCGCTCTCCAGGGGTGTGCCGACCTTCTCGCGTTCGCGCATCAGCAGCACGGGCGCGGGCAGGACGTCGACGGCCTGGGCGAGCAGGGTCGCCCGGCCGATGGCGAGGTCGGTGTCCTCCTTGGCGACGTCGTGCTCGGGCAGGGAGTCCCAGAACTCCCGGCGCCAGAGACGGTTGCCCAGGGTGGCGTCCGCGATCAGGCCGGGGACCGACCTGGGGTCCTCCGCGAGCCGTTGGCGGCCGAACTTGCGGTGGGCCTTGGAGGGCGCGGCTCCGAGCTCGTTGAACTGGTGGACGTTGCCGATGACCAGGTCGGAGCGGGTGTCGGCGGCGCTCTGGGCCAGGTGGGCGAGCGCGTAGGCGGTGAGCGCGTCGGAGCCCGTGAGGAAGAGCAGGTGGCTGCCGGTGGCGGCGGCGGCCCCCAGCGAGCGCGCCCCGGCGTGGTCCGGGGCCGGCTCTCCGGGCAGGAGGGTGACGCGCAGCCCGGCGGGAGGTGTCGCCGCGAAGGCGGTGGCGGTGGCCAGCCCGTCCTCGCGCGCGGACGCGACGGCCTCGTCCCCCTGGTCGTTCTCCTCCGGGAGGGACTCGTCGGAGGTACCGGAGGCGGCCGCCTCGTCGTCCCCGTTCGTGTCCGGGTCGGCGGTCGCCGGGTCGGCGGGTGTCGGCCCGGGGCCGCCGTTGGTGGTTCGGACCGGCGCGAGGACGACCTCGACGTCCGGTCGTGCGGCGCCCTCGCGCGCCGCCGCCCCGGTCTGGCTCTCGTCGCGTTGACGGGCCAGCGAGTCGAGGCAGTTCTGCAAGTGTGGTTCGGTGACGTCGAACGTCACGATGACTGTGGGTTCGGGCACGGAAGTTGACACCCTCCGGAGGGTTCGTCTCTACACGACGTGCGGGCACCGTGGTGCGGACGGTCCGCATGGAACAGACGGTCAGTAACTGAATGTAGACGGTTCGACCCGTCTCGTGTCGAACCCGGAACAGTCGGGGGTGCGGGTACGAGGGGAGATGCGCGGTGTTCGCCGCGCCTGTGCCCGGCGCTGTGCCAGGGCCCTGCACTAGGGTCTGATCCAGGATTATCACAGGCCCCGGGACACGGTGCGCACACCGACCGCCCCCGAGACGTCCGGTCGGGGTCGCGAGGACGTCGCGGGAACCGGGACACAGCGAAGAGGAACAGGCGGCGATGGCCTCTCCCGAGCACGAGGACGAACAGCGGCGGCCCGCCTCCGGGCGGCCCCTCCCCCCGGGTGACTCCCTGTTCACCCCGGGCGCGGGAAGGTTGCGCGGCGAGGTGGAGCGGCGCAGCGCGGTGCCCCTGGTGTGGCTGCACCAGCGCCCGGGGTGGCTTCCGCCGGTGGTGTTGGGGGCACTGTTCCTCGCGGGGCTGATGGCCCCGGGCTGGCTGGGCGCACCGTGTCTGCTGTTGGTGGCGGCGGTCTTCGGGTGGTTGGCCTTCCTCACCTGGCCCTCGCTCCAGCGTCAGCAGCGGGTGCCCCGGGTCCTGATGATCGTGGTGGTGCTGGTGTTGGCCGTGGCGAGGATGCTGGGCTTCTGAGGCGGGGGGACTCTCGTCACCCTTGCCAGTTTTGACAATCATTTTCGTTTTCGTGATAATGAAGCAGTGTCTGCCCAGTTCACGGAGGACGGGGCCCCGGGCCCCGACACCCCGCCCGCCTTCCAGGCCGTCGACGCGCACGCCGCCTACGACGGCGTCACCGTCCTCGACGGCGTGAGCCTCGACGTCCCCGTGGGTCAGACCATGGCCGTTCTCGGACCCAACGGTTCGGGCAAGTCCACGCTGATGCGCGCGATGCTCGGCATCGTGCCCCTCACCTCCGGCCGGATCCTCCTCCACGGGACTCCCCTGCGCCGGTTCCGGGACTGGCGGCGGATCGGCTACGTGCCCCAGCGGCTCACCGCCGGGGGCGCCGTGCCCGCCACCGTGCGCGAGATCGTCGCCTCCGGGCAGGTCGCCCGGCGCCGCCGTCTCTCCCTGCCCACGCGGGCCGACCGCGCCGCCGTCGACGACGCGCTCGCCGCCGTGGACCTGTCCGACCGCGCCGGGGACGCCGTGCGGGAGCTCTCGGGCGGCCAGCAGCAGCGGGTGCTGATCGCCCGCGCGCTGGCCGGACGCCCGGACACGTTCGTGATGGACGAGCCCATGGCCGGAGTGGACGCGGAGAACCAGCGCGCCCTGGCCCGGGCCATCGCCCGTCTGCGCGACCAGGGGAGCACCGTGGTCCTGGTACTGCACGAGCTCGGCCCTCTGGAAGAGGTCATCGAACGCGCGGTCGTGCTGGAGCACGGCCGGATCGTGCACGACGGGCCGCCTCCCGAGGCCACCGGTGAGTGCGCGCGCCCCGGGCACGAGCACCAGCATCCGCACCCCGACCCCAACGACCCCGACCACGGCTCCGCGCACGCCACCGCGCCGACGGAGATGGTCCGCCTGGAGGTTCCCCGCCGTGACTGAGCTGCTCCAGTACGAGTTCATGCGGCGCGCGCTGCTCGCCGCGGTGCTGGTCGGCCTGGTCACCCCGATCATCGGCACCTTCCTGGTCCAGCGGCGGCTCGCCCTGCTGGGCGACGGCATCGGCCACATCGCCCTGACCGGGGTGGCCCTGGGCCTGCTCACGAGCACCTCACCGGTGCTCACGGCCGCGGTCGTGGCCACCCTGGGCGCCATCCTCATGGAGATGGTCCGGGTGCGCACGCGCACCAGCGGCGACGTGGCGCTGGCGCTGCTGTTCTACGGCGGCATCGCGGGCGGTGTGCTGCTCATCGGGATGACGCCGGGGGCGAGCAACGCCACCCTCACCTCGTACCTGTTCGGTTCGGTCAGCACCGTGGGCGAGCAGGACATCTGGATCGTGGGCGTGCTCGCGGTGGGCGTGGTCGCGGTGCTGGCAGTCTTCGGCCGGGAGCTGTTCGTCCTGTGTCAGGACGAGGAGGTGGCCAGGGCCCACGGGCTGCCGGTGCGCTTCCTGAGCATCCTGCTGGCGGTGACCGCCGCGCTGACGGTGGTGATCGCGATGCGTGTGGTGGGTGTGCTCATGGTGAGCGCGCTGATGATCGTCCCGGTCGCCGCCGCGCAGCAGCTGAGCCGCAGCTTCAGGGTGACGATGGGTCTGGCGGTGCTGATCGGTCTGGTCTCCTCGCTCGGCGGGCTGACCACGGCCTTCTACTCCGACCTCGCGCCGGGGGCCACGATCGTGCTGCTCGCCCTGGCCGTCTTCTGCCTCGCCGTGTTGGTCGGCGGGGTCCTGCGCCGCGTGACCAAGCGGCGGACACCGGCACCCCTGCATCCCGTAGCGGAGGGTCCGGCGGATACGATGCCCCAGACAGATCGGGGGAGGGTGACACCATGAGTACACGTCGCGAGGCCGTCCGTCAGGCACTGACCGAGTCCTCCGGTTTCCGCAGCGCGCAGGACCTGTACGCGGACCTGCGAGCCGACGGCTCCAAGATCGGTCTGACCACCGTGTACCGGGCCCTTCAGGCCCTGAGCGACTCGGGTGAGGTCGACGTCCTGCGCACCGACGACGGCGAGGCCGTCTACCGTGCGTGCGACACCGAGAGCCACCACCACCACCTGGTGTGCCGTACCTGCTCCACCGCCGTGGAGATCGAGGGTCCCACCGTGGAGCGGTGGGCCGCCGAGGTGGGGGCCAAGCACGGCTTCACCGGCGTGACGCACACGGTCGAGGTGTTCGGTACCTGCGGCGCCTGCTCGCTGCGTCTGGCCCAACAGGGCAGCGCACAGCAGGTCTGACCGACGACGCCCGAGGGCCCCGCGCGATCGCGCGGGGCCCTCGTCGCGTGTCGGCCCGCTGGGGAGGGCCCCGTAGGCGCCGGGAGGCTCGGGGAGCGGCAGAGTGCACGCGGTCTCCACCCGGTGGTTACCGGCTGGTAGCCGTGTCGTGTCATGACTCGGCCAGGCTGTGCCTTCGTGTACAGACGAACCACGGCCGCGCTGCTCACCGCGCTGCTGATCTCCCCGCTCCTGTCCGTCAGCCCCGCCTCGGCCCAGGAGGGCCGGGCCGATCCCCGCATCGTCACCCACAACGCCTTCCTCCTGCCCAAGGCCCTCTACCCCAACTGGGGGCAGGACGTCCGCGCCGACCTGACCGTCGAGGACGGCCTCCTCTCCGGGCAGGACGTGGTGGTGCTCCAGGAGCTCTTCGAGAACTCCAGCGCCGACCGCCTCCGCGCGGGGCTGGCCGGGGAGTACCCGCACGGCACGCCCGTCGTGGGCCGCTCCAAGGCCGGGTGGGACCACACCTCCGGCTTCCGGAACGGCACCACCACCAACGGCGGCGTCAGCGTGCACAGCGTCTGGCCGATCGTCCGGGCCGAACAGCACGTCTTCTCCCGCTCCTGCGGGGCCGACTGGTTCTCCAACAAGGGCTTCGCCTACGTCGAGCTGGACACCCCCGACGGCCGCCTGCACGTGGTGGGCACCCACATGCAGTCCGAGGACGGCGCGTGCGGGTCCGGCGAGGACGCGCGCGTCCGGGAGGACCAGCTCGACCAGATCGTCGCGCTGCTGGACGCCAAGGCCGTCCCCGACGACGAGCGGATCTACCTCGCCGGCGACCTGAACATCGTCGGCGGCGGCGCCGAGTGGGAGCGGGCCGTCGAGCGGCTGGACGCCGTGGCGCCCGCCTACACCGGGGACGCGCCCTCCTGGGACCCCTCGGGCAACTCGATCGCCACCCACGACTACTCCGACTGGGACGCCCAGCAGCTGGACCACGTCCTGCCGATCCGCAACGGCGCCGCCCCGACGTCCTACGTCAACGAGACCCGTGCGGTGAAGAGCGAACCCTGGACTGTACGCTCCTGGGGCCGTTCCTACACCTACGACGACTACTCGGACCACTACCCGGTGTTCGGATCCACCCCGCGCCCCTGACCCCCGGCGGGGAAGCACCCTCGACAGACCCCCGGACCATGGGGGAACCTGGGAAGGAACGCCGTTGGGCGACTGGACCAAGCATCCGAAGAAGGAGGGTGAGGAGGCGCTCCGGCTGATCGCGGAGCTCGGGTGGCGGATCGAGGACCCGCCCACCTACTACACGATCAAGTGCCCCTGCGGAGCCCACCAGCGACAGGTCCACCTGTCGCCCTCCAACCCGAACTACTGGACCCAGACCGTACGCTTCGTGAGACGAGTGTGCCCGCCCGAACAGCAGGAGGACGTGTGAGCGTGCGGACCGCCACCCAGTTGTCCCTTCAGTTCCGGTTGGGCACCGACCCCGCGAGCACCCCGGAGATGGTCCACGCGCACGGGGAGACCGTGATGCGGGAGCTGCTCGAGCTGGAGCGGCACAACCCCGACTTCACCGACTCCACCGTGAGCACCGACGCCCTGGAGCGGACCGTCACCGTGGAGATCCTGGTCCTGGACGAGGGCGACCCCCCGCGGGTGCTGCGCCGGGCCCTGGACCTCATCCGCACCGCGATCCACGCGGCGGGCGGCGCCACCCCGAACTGGCCGGTCGACGACCAGCCGAGCCGGGTGAACATGGCCGCCACACAGGACCTGGTCACAGCCTCCTGAACGTGGCGGAGAGGCCCCCGCCGCGACGTGCGGCGGGGGCCTCGTCGTCAGCGCGGCCCGGGGTCAGCGACCGTCCTGGGACCGGTCGCAGCGTTCCAGCGTGGGCCGCTTGGCGTCGACCCCGTCACCCGAGGAACGGCCGGTCAGGCGCCGGTGGATCCACGGCACGAGGAACTCGCGGGCCCAGTGCAGGTCCTCCTGGCGCGCCGTACGCCAGTCGCGCGGCTCCAGCGGCGGGAAGGGCGCGTTCCAGTCGGAGTCCACCGGCAGGCCCAGGACCTCGCACACCCGCAGGGCGAGCCTGCGGTGTCCCTCGGAGGACAGGTGGAGGCGGTCCCAGTTCCAGGACTGGGCCTCGGAGAACACCTTCATGCTCCACACGTCGACGACGTCGCACCCGTACCGGTCGGCGACGGCGCGCATGTGCATGTTGTAGGTGGCGATCTTGCCGCGCAGGTGGCGCATGACCGGCTGCCAGTTGGTGTCGAAGCCGGTGAAGATGACCACCCGGGCGCCGGTGGCGCGCAGGTCGGCCACCATCGACTCGAAGATCTCCACGACCTGGTCCGGGTCGCTGCCGGGGCGGATGATGTCGTTGCCGCCCGCGCACAGGGTGATCAGGTCGGGCTTCATCTCGACCGCGCGCGGCACCTGCTCGTCGCGGATCTGCGCGATGAGGCGCCCCCGGATGGCGAGGTTGGCGTAGCGGACCTCGGGCACGTGGTCCGCGAGGTGTTCGGCCACACGGTCGGCCCAGCCCCGGTAGCGGCCGTTGGGCACGCTGTCGCTGTCCGGGTAGGGGTCGCTCATGCCCTCGGTGAAGCTGTCCCCGAGGGCGACGTAGGACAGGATGTCCTTGCTTTTCAGGTCACCGGGAGATCCGGTCGGCACACCGCTCATGGTGTTCGATGATGCAACTCGAAGCCACGGTTACGCGACAGTAGGTTGCGGTTTCGTCGCGTTTTGGGGCAGAGCTCACACCATGCGCGGTGTGCCCGGAACGGTGTCGGAGGAGGAGTCAGCGGTCCTTGGTGAGCGGGGTGAGCTCGGGACGCTTGGCGGTCACCGTGTCCCCCGAGGACTTCCCCGCGAGGCGGCGGCCGATCCACGGCCCCAGGGAGTCCTTGACCCAGTGCAGGTCGTCCCGGCGCGCGTCGGTCCAGCTGACCGGCTCCGCCTCCGGCCACGGCTCGTCCCAGCGCTCCCCGGTGGGCACGCCCAGGACCTCGGCCACGCGCAGCGCCAGGCGGCGGTGGCCCTCCGGCGACATGTGCAGCCGGTCCTCGTCCCAGGCGCGGGAGTCGGTGAGGACGTCCATGGACCACTGGTCGACCAGGAAGCAGTCGTACCTGTCCGCGATCGCGCGCACGTTCATGTAGTAGCGCGCGAACAGCCCGATGGTGCCGCGCATGTACCCGGAGGAGACGTTCACACCGGTGAACAGGACCACCCTGCTGCCCTGGGCGCGCAGGCGGGACACCGTGTGGTCGAGGATCTTCGCCAGGCGCTCGGGGTCACCGGCGGGGCGCAGGAGGTCGTTGCCGCCCGCGCACAGGGTGACCAGGTCCGGCGCCATCTCCAGGGTGGGCGGGACCTGGTCGGTGACGATCTGGCGGATGAGTTTGCCGCGCACGGCCAGGTTGGCGTACTCGATCTCGCCCACGTGGTCGGCCAGGTGCTCGGCCAGCCGGTCCGCCCAGCCGCGGAACACACCGCTGCCGTCCGGACGGGGGTCGCCCACCCCCTCGGTGAAGCTGTCACCGACCGAGACGAGAGACATCCCCGGCCTGACCAGCGCGCCGTCGGTCTCCTCCATCACTTCTCCTCCCCCGTCACCGGGTTGGGCACGGCACCGCCGTACCGGCGGTCCCGGCTCGCGTAGATCTCGCAGGCCCGCCACAGGTCGCGGCGGTCGAAGTCGGGCCAGAGCGTCTCCAGGAAGACGAACTCGGCGTAGGCGGACTGCCACAGGAGGAAGTTGGACAGGCGCTGCTCGCCGGAGGAGCGCACGAACAGGTCCACCGGAGGCACGTCCGGGGCGTACAGGTGCTGCGCGAGGGTGTCCTCGGTGATCTTCTCCGGGGAGATCCGCCCCTCGGCGGCCTGGCGGGCCAGCTCGCGGGCAGCGTCCACGATCTCGGCCTGGCCGCCGTAGTTCACGCAGAACTGGAGGGTGAGCCGGGTGTTGTCCCGGGTCATCTCCTCCGCGTCCTTGAGCTCCTTGATGACGCTCTTCCAGAGCATCCCGGGGCGTCCGGCCCACTTGACGCGCACACCTCGGGCGTGGAGCTCGTCACGGCGGTTGCGGATGGTGTCGCGGTTGAAGCCGAGGAGGAACCGCACCTCGTCGGGCGAGCGCTTCCAGTTCTCGGTGGAGAAGGCGTAGGCGGAGAGGTTGGGGATGCCCATCTCCAGGGCGCCCTCGATCACGTCGAAGAGCGAGGACTCACCAGCCTTGTGCCCCTCGGTACGCGCCAGACCGCGTTCCTTCGCCCAACGACCGTTGCCGTCCATGACCACGGCCACGTGCCGTGGCACCAGGTCGGCCGGTACCTCCGGGGGCCGGGCCCCGCTGGGGTGCGGGACGGGCGGGGCGTAGTCCGGCTCGCGCCGCCTACCGTTGTCGAAGCTGAACAGACTCAAGAACGCTCCACATGGCGCAGTGATCGGATTCCGTTTTCCAGGTGCCACTGTAGGTAGGCCGCGACCAGCCCGCTGCACTCGGAGCGCTGCCTGCCGTCGCTGGCGTCCGCGCTGTCCCAGTCGCCCCCGAGCAGCGCCGACATCAGCCGGAGCGTGTCGGGCGCGGGATGCGTGGAACCGTGGGGACGGCACACCGAGCAGACCATACCCCCGGCGTGCACCGCGAACGCACGGTGCTCCCCCCGGCTGCCGCAGCGGGCGCACTCGGTGAGGGCGGGCGCGTACCCGGCCACGGCCAGGGAGCGCAGGAGGTAGGCGTCCAGGACCAGACGGGAGTCGTGGCTCCCCTCCCCCAGGGTACGCAGGGCGCCGATGAGCAGGAGGAACTGGCGCAGGGCCGGGTCCTTCTCCACCGCCACGACCTTCTCGGCGGTCTCCAGCATGGCGGTGGCGGCGGTGTAGCGGGAGTAGTCGGAGACCACGGCGGCACCGTAGGAGCGCACGGTCTCGGCCTGGGTGATGACGTCGAGGGTCCGGCCGGTGTGCAGCTGGAGGTCGACGTGGGTGCACGGTTCCAGTCGGGCGCCGAAGCGCGACCTGGTCCGGCGCACGCCCTTGCCGACCGCGCGGACCAGACCGGTGCGCCGGGTCAGGAGGGTGACGATGCGGTCGGCCTCGCCCAGCTTCTGGTTGCGCAGGACGACGCCCTCGTCGCGGTAGAGACTCACCCTCCCATTGTCGCGGATGGCACCGACCGGACCGGATCCACCGCCTCCGCCTCCCCGGGGCCCCGCGACGCGCACGACCCTGAACTGGTTTATTACGGTTTGGATTCCCTTTTCTCGGCATTTGCTCTACTCTCACGCGCTAGGGCCTGACGGTTTCGGTCCCGCCGCCCTTCCCCTGCGGCACTGACGACCGTGACCGTAACCCCAGGTGGGTGCCCGAAGAATTCCCCAACCCGGAAGGCAGACCGATATGGCGCGAGGTCGTCGAGGCAGACGCAGGACGAGCGCCCGCGAACAGCGCTCGGACCGCGAGGCGCGACGCGGGAGGGTGCCGGTCGTGGCCGCCATGGTGGCGGTCCCGGTGGGGCTGACCCTGGCCGGCGCACTGGTGCTCTCCGGTGCCGGAGACCCGGCGGACCCGGCGGACGGCACGGCCGCCGCTGACGCGGGCGGGGTCGGGAGCGCGGTGAGCGACGACGCCAACGCCCCCGGCACGGACGCGGAGGACGACTTCTTCGACGAGCCGACAGCGACGCCGAGCGCCGCCGACCCCCAGGGGGACGGCGGTCCGCGGACCTCCACGGTCACCGCCTCCTCCTCCGCCGAGGAGGCCGAGGAGTCGGCTCCCGACGACGGGGGCGGCAGCGGCGGAAGCGGCGGCGGCTCGGGCAACGCCGGTGGTGGCGGGAGCAGCGGCGGAAGCGGCGGCGGTGGGCAGTCCACCGGAGGGCCCCGGACCGCCGCCGTGGTGACCCTGGTCAACAGCGAGCGGGCCGCCAACGGATGCGGTGCCCTGCGTGTGGACTCCCAGCTGACCTCCGCCGCGCAGGAGCACAGCGAGGACATGGACGCCCGCGACTACATGTCCCACGACAACCCCGAGGGCGAGGGTCCGGGTGACCGGGCGGAGCGGCACGGCTACGGCTCCTGGGGCGCGGAGAACGTCGCCAAGGGTCAGACCAGCGCCGAACAGGTCATGGACGCCTGGATGAACAGCCCCGGGCACCGGGACAACATCCTCAACTGCGACCTGGTGGCCATCGGGGTCGGTGAGTCCGGCAACGCCTGGACCCAGAAGTTCGGCTACCAGTGACCCGGCCGACCGACACGGCGGGCCGCGTTCCCAGCGGGGACGCGGCCCGCCGTCGTCGTGTGTGGTGGGAGAGTGTTCCGGCTGATTTCATTGAGGAGAAGAAGGAAGCCGGAACGGTGCCCACCGGGCGAGGAGAGTACGCCGTGTCCACGAGGTCCCCTACGGTGAGGTGACGCCGCTCGACCACCGCACGGGCCTGTTCCCTCGCGGACACCGCCGTGCCCCTCCACCCGGTTGCCGAAGTCCGCGCCCCGCAGGAACAGGTGCGTCCAGCGTGCCACCCACCCCTCCTCCGTACGGCTGAACACCAGCGGCACCACCACATGGGCCGTGCCCTCCCCGGGTGTCCCGTCCGGCGGCGGAACGCGCAGGCCGCGCTGGATGATCTCTCGGTACATGGCGCCCTTGGTGCCGCCACGGCGTTCTCACGCGGAACGGGGCCCGCGACGCGTGTCGCGGGCCCCGTTCTCCCAGTGCCGGGGAGGTGCCGGGCGCCCTGTGCCTGGAGCGCCGGCGGTGGTGGATCAGGCGCGGCTGATGGCGCTGCACATGGCCTTCAGCGAGGCCGTGGTGATGCTGCTGTGGATACCGACGCCCCACACGACCCGGCCGTCGATCTCGGCCTCCACGTAGGCGGCGGCCCGGGCGTTGCCGTCCTCACCCATGGAGTGCTCGACGTAGTCGATGACCCGGACCTTCACGTCCACGTCGGCCAGCGCGTCCCCGAACGCGGAGATGGGGCCGTTGCCGGTGCCCTTCAGCTCGCGGATCTCTCCGTTGACGCGGGCGTCGGCGTGGATCGAGTAGGTGCCGTCCTCGGCGGTGCTGGAGCGGTGGGCCAGGACCGCCACCGGGCCGGTCTCGGCCAGGTAGGTCTGCGAGAAGATGTCCCAGATCCGGTCGGCCGGGAACTCGCCGCCCTCAGCGTCGGTGAACTGCTGGATGACCTGCGAGAACTCGATCTGCAGGCGGCGCGGCAGGTCCAGAGAGTGGTCACGCTGCATGATGTAGGAGACGCCGCCCTTGCCGGACTGGCTGTTGACCCGGATGACCGCCTCGTAGTTGCGGCCCACGTCCTTGGGGTCGATGGGCAGGTACGGGACGTCCCACGGGTACTCCTCGACCGCCTTCCCGACCTCCTCGGCGCGGGCCTCCAGGTCGGTGAAGCCCTTCTTGATGGCGTCCTGGTGGGAGCCGGAGAAGGCCGTGTACACCAGGTCGCCGCCGTAGGGGTGACGGGGCGCGACCGGCAGCTGGGTGCAGTGCTCGACCGTGCGGCGGATCTCGTCGATGTCGGAGAAGTCGATCTTCGGGTCGACGCCCTGGCTGAACAGGTTCATGCCCAGGGTGACCAGGCAGACGTTGCCGGTGCGCTCGCCGTGGCCGAACAGGCAGCCCTCGACGCGGTCGGCCCCGGCCATGACGGCCAGTTCGGCGGAGGCCACGCCGGTACCGCGGTCGTTGTGCGGGTGGACGGACAGGACCACGTGCTCGCGCCGCGACAGGTTGCGGCTCATCCACTCGATCTGGTCGGCGTAGACGTTGGGGGTGGAGCGCTCCACCGTGGCGGGCAGGTTCAGGATGATCTCGCGCCCGGGGCCGGGCCGCCACACGTCCATGACGGCCTCGCAGACCTCCAGGGCGAAGTCCAGCTCGGTGTCGACGAAGATCTCCGGGGAGTACTGGTAGCCGAAGTACTCGGTCTCGCCCAGGTACTGCTCGGCGTAGCGCACCACGTGGCGGGTGCCCTCGACGGCGATGTTCTTGCAGGCCTCGCGGTCGACCCGGAAGACCACGCGGCGGAACGTGGGAGCGGTGGCGTTGTACAGGTGCACGGTGGAGCGCTTGGCGCCGACCAGGCTCTGCACGGTGCGCTCGATCAGGTCCTCGCGGGCCTGGGTCAGGACGGAGATCTGCACGTCGTCGGGGATCAGGTCGTCCTCGATCAGCGACCGGACGAAGTCGAAGTCGGTCTGGCTGGCGGAGGGGAAGCCGACCTCGATCTCCTTGTAGCCCATCTTGACCAGCAGCTGGAAGATCTCGTGCTTGCGGGTGGCGTCCATGGGCTCGATCAGCGCCTGGTTGCCGTCACGCAGGTCGGTGGACAGCCAGCGCGGCGCCTCGGTGATGCTCTTGGCGGGCCAGGTGCGGTCGGGCAGGTCCACCGACTGGAACGGCTGGTAGCGGTGGAACGGCATGGGGCTGGTCTGCTGCTGCGGCACCATAACGGTGTGGCTCCTCGGAAAAGTGTGGCGCGTGATGTCGTGGTCGACACGGCAAGCCGAAGTCCCGCGGCGAGGGGCCGACCTTCTAACGATCCCCGCCGCGGCCACTAAGAAGGAGAAGCTCGCGCAGCATAACGATCGTCACGCTAGCAGACGGGGCAAGAATTCTGGTACCCGACGTCCACATGGTGGGACACGCCCCGCCTGAACTGGGACGCACTGACCGGTTTCCATGGATATCAACCGATCCTCGAAATCAGGTACCTCGACTTCAAGATACAGCCGCGAGCAGTTACCCTGGAGGCGAACCCTTCAGTGCTAGGGGGGTCATACGGAGTCCGTCGGCGGGACCCAGGGTGCGGCCAACACCCGAGGCCCCCGACAGGCAGGTAAGCCCAGCCACCGCAGGGCCGGTACCGCCGACGGACATCCTCCCGGCGTCAGTGGTCGTCGAGGTCGAACTCGACCCACATGAGATACGCCCACTCCTCCTCGGTGCCGATCCGCCTGCTTCCCCAACGGCTGGCGAAGTGCGCGATGAGCGTGAGCCCGGTTCCCTCCGCCTGCTCGACGCTTCCCCACAACGGTGGAACCCGTGCCGCGTCGACGGACTCCCACTCCCCGACGGACAGGCGTAAGACACGCTGGGAGGGGCCTCTCTGGCGCAGGGACAGGCTCCGGAACACGATGACCCCCCGACCGGCCCAGGAGGCCCGGGTCAGGGCCCCGGTGAACATCTCGCTCAGGCAGAGGCGCAGGGCGTCCACGGCCTCCTCACCCACACCGGGGAGGCGGGAGAGGTCCTGCACCAGGTCGCCGCGGGCCGCGCCGATCCGGCGGGGGTCACCCGGATACCAACGGGACTTCCAGCGCTGCTCGGTGCGGGGTTCGTTCGGGTGGACGCGGGTTCGGTTCACGGCTTCACTCCTCAGGATGATGGGGAAACACTCAGGACCGACGACTCGTCATCGATCCACACGCTCTGCCAGTCGGGCGTCACCGTCAGACCGAACCGGTCCGGGGCCGGGCGACCGGCCTCCCGCCAGAGACCGTGAACCCGTTCGAGTTCGTCGGCCAGGAACCGGGGACCCTTCTGACGGACCTCGGACCTTCCGACCCCTGGTTCGGCCGGCGTGCGCAGGAGCGCCCAGGAACCCGTGGCCGGGTCCACGAGGCACAGGGAGACGGAGCGGCCGGCTCCGTGGCGCACGGCCCATCCCACCCCGGGGAGAAGGATCCCCGCCGCGAACACGGCGGAGTCGTCGAGGAGATCGCCGCGGCCCAGCTCCGATCCGCGGACGGCGCGGTCCGCCTCGGGACGCAGACTCCGTGAGAGACGACGCCAGAGAGCGAGCCCGCACTGCTGGCCACCGCTCCCCCGCAACGGCGAGAACCGGCCCCGCGCCAGGCCGTCCCCGCCCACACGGAGGTCGGCCAGGGCCAGCTGACGGGACGCGTCCCCCCAGGGCACGAGAACCCGTCCGCCGGGCTGGCACCGGCGTATCCAGCCGTAGGGAACCCGGTCGACCGGAGCGAAGCTCAGCACCCGGTCGCAGGGGCTCTGATCCGACCAACCCTCCACCGTGTCGACGCTGACCACCCGCGGTTCGAGGCCCGCGGAGGCCAGACGGACCCGGACGTGTTCGGATCGCGCGAAACCGGATTCCACAGTGGTGACGCTGTCGTCGCCCAGCCGCATCGTGAGGAGTCCGGCGCAGTAGCCGCTTCCGGAGCCGATCTCCAGGACCTGCATCCCCGGCGTGGCCCGGGAGGCTTCCAGGACCTCGGCCGCCAGTGAGGGGGAGCACACCGAGACACGGACCCGCCGCGTCAGTTCCTCCCCCGGCCCCGGCGGTTCCAGGATCTGGGAGTCGGCGTAGGCCCCACGAAGCCACCCGTCCTCGTCCTCGTACCGGTCGAGCCGTACTCCCTCGGAGTCCTCGAACCGCTCGGGGACGAAGAGGTGACGTGGCACCGACTCGAACGAGGGCTGCCACTCCATCGGTAACCGGCCCCGCGTCAGGAGCCGCCCGACGAGGTCCTTCCCGTGGGAGGTCACGGACGCCCCCCGTTCACCAGCCCTGACAGGTGGAGGGCCGTTTCTCGCGAGGGGCTGATGCGCTGACGCGTTCGACACCGTGTCTCGGTTTTCAAGGTGGACGGACTCCATCCGCCGCGATCCGGACCCAATCAGGGTCTTGAGTCCATTACACGGCCGTTCGTTCTGGGTAAGGATGAACAGGGACATGGGAACCCGATCACCCTTCCTCGCGGAATCCCGAACGGATATACACCGGTGGTATGAATGCCAAAACACCTGGCCCACGCGCCACTGAGGCCACCACTTCCTTTCTGGAGCCGCCTGGACGTCCGCCGATCCCTCACGGAACGGGACGCGGGGAGGCTCTTCGGTCTTCTCCGGCAGCACACCGGTGCGAGCCAACAGGTCATCGGATCCGCCGTGGACATGGCACAACCCCACGTGAGCGCGATCATGTCCGGGCGCAGATCCGTCACCGCGCTCAACACGTGGCTGCGTGTGGCGGACGGCCTGGAGATGCCCACCCAGGCCAGACGTGCTCTGGGACTCGCCGATGGCCCGGAAAAGCATGATCATGTGGATCCCGGGACAGAACTGTCTCTACGGCATGGCGAATTCTCTCCCTCCACCACAACGGCGGGGGACATCGCCGAGATCACGTTGAGGGACCTCATGAAACGCAGAGACGCTTTCGCGGTCGGCGGAGGATTGATCGCTGGCGCCGCCCTGACGGAGCTGGTCGAACACTGGTTGGCGCCGCGCGCCGGAGGGCTGGTGAACGGAAGGAATTCGATCGGGGAACTGGAACTCGAAAGGATCGAGGCGGCCACGGTCTGTCTGAGGCACTGGAGCGAGCGGTGGCGGATGGGGACTCGGAGGAAGGCGGTGATCGGGCAGCTCTCGGAGGTCTCCGAACTCGTGGAGAACCCTCAGGGGGCACAGGTCCAGTCGAGGCTCTTCGCCGTCATGGCCGAACTCGCCAAGATCGTGGCGTCGATGTCCTTCGACTCCGGGGACCACGCCACCGCGCAGCGCTACTACGGAATCTCGCTCCGGGCCCTGCAACAGGCCGGACCCGAGCACCGGGCCTACGGCATCGGCGTCCTGGCCGACATGGCACGCCAGATGCTCGACCTGCACCGTCCTGAAGACGCGCTCGACATCATCCGGCTGGCCCTGGACAAGTCCGACTCCCTCGGACTGCCGCCCGTCGCCCGGTCACTGTTACGCACGCGGGAGGCCTGGTCGTACGCGCACATGGGCCGGGCCGAGGCCTTCCGCCGCTCCGTCCACCAGGCCGAGGACCTGTTCGAACAGGGTGGGGACGACCTGCCCCTGTGGGCGAGGAGCTTCGACCACGCCGAACTCTCGGGGGTGGTCGGCGCCCGCTACCGGGACCTGGGCCGTCGTCAGCACGAACCCGCGGAGAGGCGACGCTACGCGGAGCTGTCGGCGGAGTACATCCTGCGGGCCCTGGAGACACGGCCCGAGGGCCAGGAGAAGGGGCGCGCGTTCGACCACGTCGGGCTGGGCCGGACCTATCTCGTGCTCGGCGATCCCACCTCCTCCGCGGCGGCCGTTCGCAGTGTGCTGCGCTCCCGCTCGGCCATCGGGTCGGGGCGCGTGCGCAGGAGGCTCGAGGACTGGCACTCCGAAGCCGCAGCCATGCACCGGGACCCGGCCGTGGCGCAGCTCCGCGAGGAGCTCTCCTTTACCCTGCTTCCACTGCCCCGCAGATGAAAGGGATGCTGTGACACGGATAGGAATCACCGGACATTCGAACCTGACAGGGAACAGCGCCCGGGTGGTGAGGGGGGCTCTGGCCGACGCGCTCGCCCCGTACCGGGACGCGGACCTGGTCGGGATCTCCTGCCTGGCACGCGGCGCGGACCAGCTCTTCGCCTCGGCCGTCCTGGAGGTGGGCGGTCGCGTCGAGGTCGTCCTGCCGTCGGCTGACTACCGTGAGAACAAGGTCAAGCCGCACGAGCGGGACTCCTTCGACGAGCTGCTCATCCGCGCCGACTCGGTCCGCTACATGCCGCACCGCAGTGCGGGCCGGGCGGCGTACGAGGCCGCGAACCAGACCCTGATCTCCCAGGCGGACCGGCTCTTCGCCGTGTGGGACGGCCAACCGGCCGACGGCCACGGCGGAACCGGGGACGCTGTGGAGACCGCCCGTCTGCGGGGTCTTCCGGTCGAGGTCATCTGGCCGGACGGCGTGCGACGCGGCTGAGGACCACCTGCGTGGCTCACCCCTCACCCCTCCCCCACGGCCCACCGAGGAGTCTCCGACGCGGACACCGAGAACTCTGTTCAGCCTGGCCACGCCTCTGAAAGGCACGGCCGCGATCGAGCCGTGGGAGTTCCCACGGCCTCATCCACAACCTAACCCCCGGGACCCGCCCGTGTCCGCGTTTTCCCGAAACTCTCCGGGGAGGCTCGAACCCTGCGCACGGGTCGCGAAGCCCCGGGGGCCGGGACCCCCGCCCCGCCCTCCGTCCGCCAGCCCACGGAAGGGGCCGACGCCGTGGTCGTCGCCACCACGGAACCGGGCCTCGGCGCGGAGGTGACGGAGCGGTTCGGGGGCGGTTCCCACCGGGCTGGGACGACTGGCCCGGACCCGCCACCGCGCCGTCCCGGACCCGGACGCCGAGGGCGGGCCGCCCGGGACATCCGGCGGCACACCGACGTGTGCGCACCGGTGCGGCGGACACCCCCCGCGCCGCCCACCGCGCCGCCCACCGGCGACTCCGATCCGGGCACGCACCCGCCCCTTCTCCCGTCGGAGCGGACCGCTCTCCTCACTCCACCCGCAGCGCGTCCCGTGGCCCGTCGGCCACGGGACGACTCACGTTCACTCCTCCCCCTCCCCCACCGTCGGGGAACGGAGTTCCGCCGTGGCCACATCCGGACACGGAGAGCGAGTGAGTGGTGACAGGAAAAGCGGGCTTCACGTGGCAATGCCGTCAAACCAGACGATTCCGCACCCCTGCGGCACGGGGCCTGCCACATTGACAGTCCACGGCGCCCCGATCTCCAATATCGCCACATATCCGAAGCCTCACCCCCGCTCAACGGAGGCATCGTGTCCCTCACCCCCGTCCGAAGAACACTGGTCCCGGTCGCCGCGAGCGCCCTCCTGCTCGGGCTGCTGACCCCCGGCGGCGCGACCGCCGAACCCTCCTACGACCTGTACGAGATCACCGGTGTGAGCACCGCCGAGGAGCGGTCCCGGATCGCCGCGTCCGGTGTGGCCATCGACCACGTCGGAGAGGACTCCGTCCTGGTCACCGGCTCGGTGCACGACATGGCGGAGCTCAGCGACCTCGGCTACTCCGCCGAGCCCCACGCGCTGCCCGAGGCCTTCGCCAACCCCGATCCGGGCTACACGACCTACCCGGAGCTGCTGGAGATCATCGACGACCTCGTCGCCGCCAACCCCGACCTCGCCGCCAAGGAGGTGTACGGGCAGTCCTACGAGGGCCAGGACCTCGTCGCGGTGAAGATCAGCGACAACGTGTCCGTGGACGAGGACCAGCCCGAGGTGCTGTTCACCCACTCCCAGCACGCCCGCGAGCACCTGACCGTGGAGATGGCGATCTACCTGATGCGCCTGCTCACGGACGGGTACGGCGAGGACGAGCGGGTGACCGGGCTGGTGGACAGCCGGGAGATCTGGATCCTGCCGAACGTCAACCCGGACGGCAGCGAGTACGACATGGCGGGCGACACCTGGCGGAACTGGCGCAAGAACCGCTCCCCCAACGAGGGCTCCTCCGCGATCGGCACCGACCTGAACCGCAACTGGGCCCACAACTGGGGCTGCTGCAACGGCTCGTCCGGCGACCCGAGCAGCATCACCTACCGAGGTGACTCCGCGGAGTCGGCCCCCGAGGTCCAGGCCGTCGCGGACTTCGTGCGCGGACGCGTGGTGGACGGCGAACAGCAGATCACCAGCGCCATCGACTTCCACACCTACAGCGAGCTCATCCTGTGGCCGTACGGATACACGTACGACGAGGTCACCGACGGCATGAACCGCGAGGAGTACGACACCCACCGCGCCCTGGGCGAGTACATGGCCGAGGCCAACGGCTACACGCCCCAGCAGTCCAGCGACCTCTACGTCACTGACGGCTCCATCAACGACTGGCTCTGGGCCGACCAGGGCATCGTGAACTACACGTACGAGATGTACCCGAAGTCGCCCCAGGACGGCGGCTTCTACCCGCCCTCCTCGGTGATCGAACGCGAGACCGCCCGCAACGAGGAGGCCGTGCTGCGCCTGCTCGACTACGCGGACTGCCCGTACCGCATCATCGGCGAGGAGGAGGCCTACTGCTCCTGACCCCGCGGTCGGGGCCCGGGCGAACAGAACGCCCCCTCGCACGTGCCGAGATAAGGTCCGCACGTGCGAGGGGGTTCGACCGTGTCCGGCCCCGGGACGGTGCCCGGGTCCGGTACGGGGAACCGGGGGGTGGCGCTGAGCCAGCGAAGAACGTCACCACCCCCCGGGGCCGGTGGGGCCCCCTCCTGCCGGTCGCGGAGGGGGCCCGTGCCACGGGGTCGGGGTGCAGGTCCGACCCCGTGGCGGTCTGTGGGGTCCGGGTGCAGTCGCACCCGGACCACGGAGCTACTCGCCGGGCAGCGGCTCGAACTCCTTGACGGCGTCGATGGCCGGGCCGTGCGGGGTGTTGGCCTCGCGCTCGATCATGATCTCCACCAGCACCGGGCGGGAGGTGGACTGCGCCTCCTTGCGGGCCCACTCCAGGGACTCCCGGATCTCCCCCGGCTCCCAGACGCGGCGGCCGGAGCAGCCGTAGGCCTCCATCAGCTTCACGCTGTCGGTGCCGTACTCGTCGTAGTGGATGTCCACCTGGTAGTTCATGTCGAACGGGATCGACGCCTGGCGGATCAGGCCCAGGTACTCGTTGTTGAGCATGATGATCACGTACGGCACGTTGTACTGGGCCGCGACCGCGAGCTCCTCGACCATGTACTGGAAGCCGTAGTCACCGACGATGCCGACCACCTCGGCGTCCGGCTCGGTGTGCTTGAGGGCCTTCTTGACGCCGATGGCCGCCGGGATCTCCCAGCCGAGCGGGCCCGCCTGACCGCAGATCTGGTAGTGGCGCGGCTTGTACGCCTTCTGGTGCTGGCCGCCCCAGATCTGGTAGAGGCCGATGGCGGTGACGAAGTAGGTGTCCTCGTCGAAGACCTCGTTGATCTCCTTGTAGACGCGGGGCGCCTTCACGGGGACGGTGTCGAAGTCCTCGCGGCGGGTCAGGGTCGACTTGAGCTCGTTGACCCGTTCGATCCACGCGCCCACCTTCGCCCTGGCGTCACGGCGCCTGGCCGCGGCCAGGAGTTCCCGGAGGAACAGTCGGGCGTCGGAGACCACGCCGAGGTCGGGCTCGAAGACACGGCCGATCTGGGTGGCCTCGATGTCCACGTGGATGAACGTGCGCTCGCCCCGGTAGACGTCGATCTGGCCGGTGTGGCGGTCAGCGAAGCGCGCGCCCACGGCCAGGACCAGGTCCGACTCCAGGAAGGAGGCGTTGCCGTAGCGCTGGGAGGTCTGCACGCCGGTCATGCCGGAGTACAGGGGCGAGTCCTCGTCGAAGGAGCCCTTGCCCATGAGGGTGACCTGGACCGGGACCTGGAGGTGTTCGGCCAGCGCGCGCAGGTCGTCGGAGGCCTCGGCCAGGATCACGCCGCCACCGGCGAGGATGAGCGGGCGCTCGGCCGCGAGCAGCAGGTCCAGGGCGCGCTCGACCCGGGGCAGGTGCGGCTCGACCGTGTTGATCTTGAGCGCGGCGTCCAGCTCGGGGTCGTACTCGATGAGCTCCTGGGCGACGTCCACCGGGATGTCGACGAGCACGGGGCCCGGGCGGCCCTCCTGCGCGATCCGGAAGGCCTCACGGAAGATCCACGGGGCGGTGGCCGCCTCCTTGATCTGGACGGCCCACTTGGTGACGGGCTTGGCGATCTCGACGATGTCGACCGCCTGGAAGCCCTCCTTGTCCAGCAGGTCGGTGCGCTGCTGGCCGGTGATGCACACGATCGGGACGGAGTCGGCGATGGCGGTGTACAGGCCGGTGATCATGTTGGTTCCGGCGGGGCCGGAGGTGCCGATGGCCACGCCGACCCTGCCGGTCGTGCGCGACCAGCCGTCGGCCATGTGGGTGGCGCCCTCCTCGTGGCGGACGGTCAGGTGCTCGATGCCGCCCACCTCCTCCATCGCCTTGTAGAGGGGGAGGATCGCCGCGCCGGGGCAGCCGAAGGCGGTGTCGACGCCCTCGTCCTTGAGAACCTCCACGACGGCGTTCATCGCGGGCATTTTCGCCATGGGAGCGAACCCTTCAGTGCTGGGGTGGTTGGAGTGCCGGGGCGTCCGGGGTGGTGGACGCCCCGGACGCCGGGGGTGAGTGCCAGGGGTGGGGCGGTGCGACCGCCTGCCTCCCGGGTGGGCCAACACCCGGGGGCGGCGCACAGCCCCGGTCATACGGAGTTCCGTGTCCGGAGGTGACGCGTGTTCGCGGAACCGCCGGGGGCGGTCCGGGCCCTACTCGCCGTCGCGGCCGGAGAGCTGCTCGACGATCTTGAGCAGGGCGGAGTGGTCGAGGCCGCCGTGGCCCTGGTTCTTGAGCGCGGCCACGTACTGCGCCACCTGGGAGCCCAGCGGGATCGCCACACCGGCGGCGCTCGCGGAGTCGGTGATGATGCGCATGTCCTTGTCGTGCAGGGCGATCCGGAAGCCGGGAGCGAAGTCGCGCTCGCGCATGCCCCGGCCCTTGCGCTGGAGCACGGTGCTGCCCGCGAGCCCGCCGCCCAGGACCTCCAGGCCGGACTCGGTGTCCACGCCGTGGGCCTCCAGGAAGACGAGGGCCTCGGCGAGGAGCTGGATGTTGCCCGCCACGATGAGCTGGTTGGCGGCCTTGACGGTCTGCCCGGAGCCGCTGGGGCCGACCAGGACCGGGGTGGTGCCCAGGACGTCGAAGAGGGGACGCGCCGCCTCGAAGTCCTCGGCGGCGCCGCCGACCATGATGGACAGCTTGGCCTCGATCGCACCGGCCTCGCCGCCGCTGACCGGGGCGTCCAGGACGCGCAGGCCGCGTTCGGCGCCGGCCTCCGCGAGCTCGCGGGCGACGTCGGGGCGGATGGTGCTCATGTCGATGACCAGGGTGCCGGGCTTGGCGTGGTCGTAGACGCCGCCCTCACCGCGCAGGACCTGGTCGACGTCCGGGGAGTCCGGAACCATCGTGATGACCGCGTCGGCATCGGAGACGGCCTCGGCGACGCTTCCGCCGCGCAGGCCGCCCTCGGCGACCAGGGCGTCCACCCTGGCGCTGCTGCGGTTGACGCCGGTGACGGTGTGGCCCGCGCGGACGAGGTTGACGGCCATGGGCAGGCCCATGATGCCCAGGCCGATGAAGGCGATCTTCTTGGCGGCCATGACGGCCCCTTTCAGGCTGTGGTGTGGCTGTTCGTGCGGTGGGCTGGTGCGGCGGCCAGGGCCGCCGTGACCGGTGGGGGTCAGTCGCGCCAGCCGAAGCTCTCGGCGCTGGGCACGGTCGGCTTGTACTCCAGGCCGACCAGCCCCCGGTAGCCGCCCGCCTGGGCGGCGGAGAGGAGTTCGTCGATGGGCAGGTCGCCGGTGCCGGGCTCGCCGCGTCCGGGGGCGTCCGCGATCTGGATGTGCCCGAACTCGGCCGCGTGGTCGCGGACGACCGCGGCGACGTCCTCGCCGTTGACGGCCAGGTGGAAGAGGTCCGCGAGGAGGGCGACGTTCTCGGCCCCGGCCTCCTTGACCTTAGCGACGAAGGCGAGGCCGTCGGCGGCGGTCTTGAGCGGGTAGTCCTCGGAGCCGCTGATGGGCTCGACGAGGACGGTGCCGCCGACCTTGGCCACCGCGTCGGCCGCGGCCACCGCGTTGCGTACGGCGAGCCGGTCCTGCTCGGCCGGGTCCACGCCGTCCTGGCGCAGGCCGTAGAGGGCGTTGAAGCCGGTGGTGCCGGTGCGCTCCGCGATCTGGGCGACCACTTCGGCGTTGGCGAGGAACTCGTCGGTGCGGGAGGGGTGGGAGAGGACGCCGCGGTCGGGGCCGGGGAGCTGCCCGGCGAAGAAGTTGAGGCCGCTCAGACGCACGTCCGCGTCGTCGAGGGCGGCGACGAAGGCGTCGATCTCCGCCTGCGCCGGGGTGGCGCTCTCGAAGGGCCACCAGAACTCGACGGCGTGGAAGCCCGCGTCGCGTGCGGCCCGGGGGCGCTCGTTGACGGGGAGCTCGGTGAACAGCAGGGAGCAGTTCACCGTGTACCCGAGCGTGTGGCTCATGCGTTGCCTCCGAGATCCACTTCCGTATTGCGGAAAGTAGTTTTCACTTTAAGGAATGATCTGAGTGTGGGCCGGACCACCGCCACTTGTCAACCACCCTGCCGGACCCACCCCCGAACCCCGCCCGCGCGAACCCCCTCCCCCGCCGCCGACGAACCCCGAGGTCACGACCCCACCCACCCCGGAGGCCCCACGAGGGAACAGGAACTTCCTGTTTTCTTCGCACCAGGCCACAGATTCGACTGTTTTTCCGATTTCTCCCCTTGCGAGTGTTGACAAGGTCACACTGCCATCAACTAGAGTCCCTGCAATCCGTAATACGGAATCAGGTATCTGCACTACGAAAGCCCAGGCCGGTACGACGACCCAGCGCCTCACACGGCGTGAGGACGGGTACCGGCCGAGCCACGGGAGAACACATGCCCGAGACCACCCCGGCCCCGTCGGGGGACACCCCCGAGCCGGGTCTGGCGCGTCTGAACGCCCTGCCCCCGCAGGACCTGCGCACCGAACTCGCCCAGTGCCTGAACGTGGACCGCTGGGTCGAGGCAGTGGCGTCCGAGGCGCCCTACACCGACCGCCGGAGCCTGCTCTCGGTGGCCGACACCCACGCGCGCGGCATCACCTCCGAGGAGGTGGCCACCGCGCTGGCCCGCCACCCCCGGATCGGGGAGAAGGCCAAGGGACAGGACACCGAGTCGGCCTGGTCCCGCGGGGAACAGGCGGCGTTCGCGGCCGACACCGACGACGCCTCCGCCAGGGTCCAGCGGATCTTCACGTTCGCCCAGGGTGAGTACGAGGGAAGATTCGGACAGATCTACCTCGTCTGCGCCAGCGGCCGCAGCGGACGCGAACTCCTCGCGGACCTGGTCGCCCGGCTGGACAACGACCCCGAGACCGAGCTGACCGTGGTCGGTGAGGAGCTCCGCAGGATCTCCGGACTCCGCCTGGTCAAACTCCTGGAGGCAGCATGAGCCACGTGACCACCCACATCCTGGACGCCGCCCTGGGCTCTCCCGCCCGCGACGTCCCGGTGCGCCTGGAGGCCGCCGCCGACCCGGGCCGCACCTCGTGGACCACCGTCGCGGAGGGCCGCACCAACAGCGACGGCCGCGTGCCCGACCTCGGACCCGACCAGCTCTCCGCCGGGTACTACCGGGTCGTCTTCGACACCGGGGCCTACTTCGCCGCGACGGGCCAGAAGGGCTTCTACCCCGAGGTCAGCATCGTGTTCGACCTCGCTGAGGAGGACCAGCACTACCACGTGCCGCTGCTCCTGAGCCCGTTCGCCTACTCGACCTACCGGGGCTCGTAGACCGGGCCGTCCCGCCCGCGAGACCACGTTCCCGGTCCCCTCCCCACGAACGAAGGAGCCCCGCCTGGCGGCACCCACCACGTAGCACACTCAACCTCTTCGAGTGCGTGACAGGTCCTTCCGCATGACCACAGCGGTCCTCCCTCATACGCACGGCGCACCGACGCGGGAACGACGCGCGGCGCAAGCGATGAAACCGAATCCACACGGATGGAGTTCACCCTGATGGGCATCAGGCTCGGAGACAACCAGTACGGCAAGGCGGAGGTCCGCCTCGTCCACGTCCAGCGCGACACCGACGTCCACCAGATCAAGGACGTCAACGTCACCTCCCAGCTCCGCGGGGACCTGGAGGAAGTCCACACCGTGGGCGACAACTCCAAGTGTCTGCCGACGGACACACAGAAGAACACCGTCTACGCCAAGGCCCGCGAGTGGGGCGGCGTCGGCGCGATCGAGGACTTCGCCCTGCGGCTGGCCCGCCACTTCGTGGACGAGCACGAGTACGTGTACGGCGCCCGCCAGGAGATCGAGGAGTACTCCTGGGACCGGATCGCCACCTCGAAGGGCCCGCACGACCACGCGTTCTCCCGCAGAGGCGCCGAGACCCGCACCACCGTCGTCAACAAGGACGGCGACAAGGAGTGGGTGGTCTCCGGATTCGAGGGCCTGACCGTCCTCAAGTCCACCGGCTCGGAGTTCCACGGATACCCCCGGACCCGGTACACGACCCTCGCCGAGACCAACGACCGCCTCCTGGCCACCGATGTGACGGCCCGCTGGCGCTACGTCGGCGTCGACCACGACTTCGACAAGGCCTACGACTCCGTCCGGGCCCTCTGCCTGGAGCTCTTCGCGGAGACGCACAGCCTCGCCCTCCAGCAGACGCTGTACGCGATGGGCACGGCCGTCCTCGAGGCCCACCCCGAGATCGCCGAGATCCGCTTCTCCATGCCGAACAACCACCACTTCCTGGTGGACCTCTCCGCGTTCGGCCTGGACAACCCCAACGAGGTCTTCTTCGCCGCCGACCGGCCCTACGGCAAGATCGAGGCCACGGTCGAGCGCGACGACGCCCCCGACGCCGGAGACGCCTGGAAGGCCGTCCCGGGCTTCATCTAACCCCCGTCCGGTGACGACCCCGGGGCGTGCCGCGTGCTCCCCCGGGTCGCCCCCGGTGCTCTTCGGAGCTTCCTGAACGCCGGGGCCCGTGCGTGCGGCCGGGCCCCGGACCCTCCCCATCCGAGGTCTTCCTCGCCTGCCCGTCCCCAGGGCCACACCGGCCTTCGTCATGCCCGAAAACAGGGCGTTCGAGGCCGGCGCGACACCACCGGGCACCCGCCCCGGAGAACCCGGTCACCCCCCTCTCTCGGTGACCGCCGATCGCAAAGGCTGGAAACTGGCCATGTCGAACAGTCCGTCCGCGAAGGACTCGGCCACAACAACCGCCACTACCCCCTCCCGCCCCGAGGACGAGAAGCTGCCCGTGCGGCTCATGCTCGTCTACGGGCTCCAGCACATCCTCACCATGTACGCCGGTGCGGTGGCACCGGCCCTCGTCATCGGCGCCGCCGCTGGGCTCGCGAACGACCCCGCCGCCATGGGAATCCTCGTCAGCGGCGCGCTCCTGGTGGCGGGTATCGCCACCCTCATGCAGACCGTCGGCCACAAGCGGATCGGCGCGCAGATGCCGATCGTGGTGGCCTGTTCCTTCGTGCCCGTCAGCGCGATCACCGCCCTCGCGGCCGGCCAGGACGGGGAGAACCTCCCCATCGCCTTCGGCGCGTCCATGGCCGCCGGTGTGTTCGCGCTGTTCCTGACCCCCTTCTTCGGGCAGCTCATCCGCTTCTTCCCCCCGATCGTCACTGGCACGATCATCACGGTGATCGGTGTCAGCCTGATGCCGGTGGCCGCGCGCTGGATCATGGACGGCTCCGTGCGCGTCATGGAGGACGGCGCCGAGGTCCCGGCCGCCCCCGTGGCCAACCTCGGCCTGGCAGCGCTGACCCTGATCGTCATCCTCGTCGGTTCCCGCCTGTTCCCGGGGATCTGGGGCCGTCTGTCCATCCTGCTCGGCCTGGTGGTGGGCACGCTCGTGGCGGTCCCGCTCGGCATGGCCGACTTCAGCCGGGTGGGCGAGGCCGACATCGTCTTCAACCCCACCTCGGTGTTCTACTTCGGCGCCCCGCAGTTCGAGGTCGCCGCGATCATCACCATGTGCATCATCATGCTCGTGGTCCTGACCGAGGGCGCCTCGCACATCATCGCGGTCGGTGAGATCACCGGTTCCAAGGTGGACGCCAAGCGCATCTCGGCCGGTCTGCGCGCCGACGTGAGCGGCTCGATCATCGGTCCGATCTTCAGCGCCACCCCCACCAGCTCGTTCGCGCAGAACATCGGGCTGCTCGCCCTCACCGGCATCCGCAGCCGCTACGTGGTGGCCACCGGCGCGGGCATCCTGCTGGTCCTGGGCATGTTCCCGGTGCTCGGCGGGGTCATGGCCGCCATCCCCACCCCGGTCCTGGGCGGCGCGGGCCTCGTGCTGTTCGGCAGCGTCGCGGCCAGCGGCATCAAGACGCTCGCCAAGGTGGACTTCACCAACAACCTCAACCTCATCCTGGTCGCCGCCTCCATCGGCGTGGCCATCATCCCGCTGGCCTACCCGACCTTCTACGCGTTCCTGCCGGAGTCCGTCGAGCTGATCGCCCACTCGGGCATCATCGGCGCGGCCATCGTCTCGATCCTGCTGAACATCTGCTTCAACGTGATCGGCCGCGGCCCCTCCGCCGACCCCGCCGACATCGACCGGGCCGACATCGGCAGCGCGGGGCCCGGTGAGGCCAAGTACACGGACCAGGCGGGCGCCACCTACCGGAGCTCGGACGCCGACCGGACCTGACCCGGGTCCCTTTCCCCGGGGGCGGAGCGCCGTGACCACGCGCCCGCCCCACTTCTGTTAAGTGACGGTGAATGGTATGCCTGTGAGGGTGACCGACTGGGACCTGCGCAAGCTGCGCGTACTCCGCACCCTCGAAGAGCTCGGCACCGTCCGGGCGACCGCCGAGGCCCTGTCCATGACCCCCTCGGCCGTCTCCCAGCAGCTCTCGTCGCTCTCCCAGCAGGTGGGGGTGGCGCTCCTGGAGGCGCACGGGCGCCGCGTCCGCCTCACCGACGCCGCGCACGTGCTGCTGCGGCACACCGACGTGGTGCTGGCCCAGTTGGAAAGGGCCGAGGCCGAACTGGACGGGTTCGTCCGGGGCGAGGCCGGACGGGTGCGCGTGGGCACCTTCGCCACCGCGATCCCCGGGCTGGTGGTCCCCGCCCTGAACGCGCTGCGCGCCGACCACCCGGGGCTGCGCACACGGGTGCACCAGGCCGAGGCAGCGGAGGTCTACGACCTCCTCTCCGCCGGGGAGATCGACATCGGCCTCTCCCTGGCCGCCCAGGCCCCCACCCGCAACGACGGCCGTTACGACCGCACCGAGCTGCTGACCGATCCCCTCGACGTGGCCCTGCCCGCACAGCACCGGCTGGCCACCGCTCCGGCGCTGCGCATGAGGGACCTCGCCGAGGAGCCCTGGATCTACGGCGCCTCCGGACCGTGGCGGGACATCACCCTCGCGGCCTGCGCCCAGGCGGGGTTCGTGCCCGAGCAGGCGCACGTGGCCTCCGACTGGCGGGCCATCCTCGACATGGTCGCCGCCGGGATGGGGATCGCGCTGATCCCCCGGCTGGCCGCCGCCCGCGACACACCGGGGGTCACCCTGCGCGTGCCCCACTCGGAGCAGCCCCGCCGCCACGTCGTCACCGCCGTGCGGTCCGGTTCCGGCGAACGTCCCCAGATCGCCCTCGCCCTGGGGGCTCTGGCCGACGCCGCAGCACGCCTGACCAATGTTCAGCCAAAGCGAACATAATGATCAAAAACTTTCGCTGGAATTAACCGGTTTCTCCTGCGAGTCTGAAGGAAGACCCCGACCGACAGGAGCAACGTGAGCCAGGACCCGTCCTTCGACCCCCGTGCCTACAACGCCCAGCCGTACCCCGGCGGCGACCCCTACGCCGACTTCAAGAAGACCGAACTGGACTTCGCCGGGCTGGTGGACCTCGCCGACCGTCGTCTGGGCGCCGGTGTCGTCGCCGCCAACGACGAGTTCTTCGCCCACCGCGAGAACATGCTGCGGACCGAGCCCGCGCTGTTCGACCCGCACCACTTCGGGCACAAGGGCAAGGTCATGGACGGGTGGGAGACCCGCCGTCGCCGTGGTGTGAGCGCCGAGCAGCCGCACCCCACCGCCGACGACCACGACTGGGCCCTGGTCCGTCTCGCTCTGCCCGGCGTCATCCGCGGCATCGTCGTGGACACCGCGCACTTCCGCGGCAACCACCCCACGGAGATCAGCGTCGAGGTGACGCACCTCGACGGGACCCCCACCACCGAGGAGCTCCTGGCCGCCGACTGGACCGAGATCGTGGCGCGCACGCCGGTCTACGGCCACGCCGAGAACGGCTACAGGATCGACGTCGAGCGCCGCTGGACCCACCTGCGCCTCAAGCAGTTCCCCGACGGCGGTGTCGCCCGCCTGCGCGTGTACGGCGAGCCCATCGCCGACCCGGCCTGGCTGTCCGCCCTCGGCGGCTTCGACCTGGCCGCGCTGGTCAACGGCGGCACGGTCGAGGACGCGTCGGACCGCTTCTACTCCTCGCCGGAGAACATCATCCTGCCGGGCCGCTCGCACAAGATGGACGACGGCTGGGAGAACCGCCGCCGCCGCGACACCGGCAACGACTGGGTGCGCTTCCGCCTCACCGCCCAGGCCTCCGTCCGCGCCATCGAGCTGGACACCGCCTACCTCAAGGGCAACTCGGCCGGGTGGGTGACCATCCTGGGCCGCGACACGCACTCGGACACCCCGGACGAGTGGTTCGAGATCGTCGGCCGCACGAAGCTCCAGCCCGACAGCGCCCACCGCTTCGTGCTGGACGCCCCGGTCACCGCGACCCACGTGCGCACCGACGTGTTCCCCGACGGCGGCATGGCCCGCCTGAACGTGTACGGCTCCCTCACCGAGACCGGCTCCGCCGACCTCCGCACCCGCTGGGAAGCCACCCGGGGCTAGTCGCCACACAGAGACCAGGGCGGGCACGCGTCAGCGTGCCCGCCCTTCCACACGCCCGGTGCGCAGACCCCTCAACCACAGGGGGTCTGGAACCCCAGCCATCCGCTGTAGTACCCGCATGCCACCAACCACCCCCCTCAACCACCGGGGGGGTGCGAACGTACAGGAGCGCAGCTTCCTCAGCCCCAGAGGGCTTGCTTGAACCTTCACCCCCGGTGGTTGAACGTGCACGGCGCCATTCCCCTCAGACACAGCGGGGTACAGAGGTGAGGGTGCGCGCTTTGCTGGGTGGTGCGGGTTGGCGGGAGTGCGGTGGTCGGCGCTCGGACGGCGGGGGTTTTCGCCAGTGGTGGGGACACGCATCTCTAGAACACATCGGTTGTCCTGGGGGGTGGCCCGTGTCCGTACTTGGCCTTGAACTACCAGTCGTGCCACCGATCTGCTCATCCGCCAAGTGCGGTGCGGGCAGAGCACCATCCACCCACCCCGCCCTGAATAGACCGAGAAACCCCAAGGGGTACGGTGTAAGCGGTACCTGACTGCCTTTAGCTAACGGGAGAAGCGGGTTGGCCGTAGAAAGGCTGCAGGACAGCAACCACAACCGTAGAGCGGACAACTGCGCCCAGGATCTAGGGTTTTGCTTTTGCTGGAGACATGTTCTTCTGGAGCATGTCCCGTGAGATAAGTAGCGGTGGCCGACAGCAATTCCGAGTCCATCCCCGCGTGCGCGGAGAGCAGCGCAGGCGAGCGGCGATCCGCGCCCGCTCCGCAGGTCCATCCCCGCGTGCGCGGGGAGCAGCTGGTGGGTCGCCCACAGGTATGGAATCGGCATGCGGGAGGGTCCATCCCCGCGTGCGCGGGGAGCAGACGCGCAGCTTTCCCCACTCGCGCGGGGTGATGGGTCCATCCCCGCGTGCGCGGGGAGCAGTCTCTTTGACCTGCGTGTTTGTCAGCCGCAAGGCCTCAAAACTGCAAGTTGTTGAGAAACAGACATTTCACCCACGCCACTCGCAACCTCCCCCACTCTTTCTACCGCCCGCCCGACGCTCACGGCCACTCCGTTCCGCAATCAGCAGCTTCCTAAGCGGCGGGAGGGACAACGTGTCTCCTGCACCGGAGAACCGGACGGGGCTGGGCGCCGTTGTCCGCTCTATGGTCTGTGGTTGCTGCGGGTGCGCGGGTTCTACGGCTGGGGTTACTGAGGCGGTAATCCTCTACGGCCAACCCGCTTCTCCCGTTAGCTAAAGGCAGTCAGGTACCGCTTACACCGTACCCCTTGGGGTTTCTCGGTCTATTCAGGGCGGGGTGGGTGGATGGTGCTCTGCCCGCACCGCACTTGGCGGATGAGCAGATCGGTGGCACGACTGGTAGTTCAAGGCCAAGTACGGACACGGGCCACCCCCCAGGACAACCGATGTGTTCTAGAGATGCGTGTCCCCACCACTGGCGAAAACCCCCGCCGTCCGAGCGCCGACCACCGCACTCCCGCCAACCCGCACCACCCAGCAAAGCGCGCACCCTCACCTCTGTACCCCGCTGTGTCTGAGGGGAATGGCGCCGTGCACGTTCAACCACCGGGGGTGAAGGTTCAAGCAAGCCCTCTGGGGCTGAGGAAGCTGCGCTCCTGTACGTTCGCACCCACCCGGTGGTTGAGGGGGGTGGTTGGTGGCATGCGGGTTACTACAGCGGATGGCTGGGGTTCCAAACCCGCACCACCCCGCGAAGCGCGTACCTGCACGTCCACACCCCCGGTGGCTGAGGGGAATGGCGCCGTACCGGTTACTACGGCGCATGGCTGGGTCCCCCAGGGGTGCAGGGGGCGAGGCCGTACCGCTTGTACGGCACGTGACGGGGTTGCGCACGCCCACGGCCTGGCCAACGACTCCGCGTATGCGAACGGGCGCCCCGTGGGTGGCGGGGCGCCCGTGACGGGACCGGGTCAGTCCCGGGTGATCATCCGGCCGGTCACGCTGTCCGAGGTGACCTCGGCGCCGCGCAGGAGGGTGCGGCGGACACGGCCGTGGAGGTCGGCTCCGTCGTAGGCGCTCACCGGGTTGCGGTGGGCCAGGGAGCTCGCCTCCACGTGGAAGGGCTCGTCGGGGGCGAAGACCGCCAGGTCGGCGTCCATGCCCGGGGCGATGGAACCCTTGCCGGACACACCGGCCACGCGGGCGGGCCGGGCGGACATCCACTGGACGACCTCCGCGAGCGGAACGCCCCGGCCGCGGGCCTCGGTCCACATGGCGGACAGACCCACCTGGAGCCCGGCGACGCCTCCCCAGGCGGTACCGAAGTCACCGGTGTCCAGGTCCTTCAGATCCGGGGTGCTCGGAGAGTGGTCGCTGACCACGCAGTCGATCAGACCGTCCTGGAGCGCGCGCCAGAGGAGGTCGCGGTTGGCGCCGTCACGGATCGGCGGGCAGCACTTGTAGCTGGTCCCCCCGGCCGGGATCTCCTCGGCGGCCAGCGTGAGGTAGTGCGGGCAGCTCTCCACCGTGAGGGGGACGCCCTCCTCCTTGGCCTGCGCGATCAGCGGCAGGGCCGAGGCGCTGGACAGGTGCAGGATGTGCGCCCGCACCCCGGTGCGGCGGGCCGTGTCGATCACCAGGGCGATCGCGGCGTTCTCGGCCTCGTCGGGGCGGGAGGCCAGGAAGTCCGCGTAGTCGCGCCCGGACGCGGCGGGCGCCGAGTCCAGCACCTTCGGGTCCTCCGCGTGCACGATCAACCTGCCGCCGAACGCCTTGATGGCGGTGGCGGCGGTGTTCAGCTGTTCCGGGGAGAGGTGCCCGAACTCGTCCACGCCCGAGGGCGACAGGAACGCCTTGAACCCGAACACTCCCTCGGACCAGAGGTCGGAGAGGGTGCCGGTGGAGTCGGCGCCGGAGTTCTCCGGGACGGCCCCGCCCCAGAAACCGACGTCCACGGCGAGCTTGCCCTCGGCCACCGCGCGCTTGGCCTTGAGGCCGTCGAGCGTGGTGGTGGGCGGCACACTGTTGAGCGGCATGTCCACCAGGGTGGTCACACCGCCCAATGCGGCGGCGCGGGTGGCGCTGGCGAAGCCCTCCCACTCGGTGCGGCCGGGCTCGTTGACGTGCACGTGGCTGTCCACGAGGCCGGGCAGGAGGATCTCGTCCTCGGCCAGGCGGATCTCGCGGGCGGAGCTGACCGGGGCGTCGTCCCCGGCCAGGACCTCGGTGATCCTTCCGTCGTCGACGACCACGCTGACGGCGCGCTCACCCTCGGGGGTGAGTGCGCGGTGGGCGCGTACGACGAGTGCGTGTTCGGTCAACTCACTGCTCCTGTCCGACACGGCGGGTGGCCAGGGCGACGATGGTACCGGCGTCCGCGCCGGCGGCGGTGACCACCTCGGACTCCTCCAGGGCGCCGCAGCGCAGGCCGCTGGCCAGCACGGAGGCCAGCGCCTGGGCGGTGGCGGGTTCGTCCATGACGTTGCCCCCGGCCTGGCCGAGGTAGGCCTTGAGGCGGGCGGCGGCGGGCGTGAAGGCCTCACGGTAGAAGGCGTAGGTGGCCAGGTACCGGATGGGCAGCTGGTTGGGGTGCAGGTCCCAGCCCTGGTAGAAGCCGCGCTCCAGGGAGCGGCGAACCAGTCCGGCGTGCAGGTTCCACGCGGAGCGCACGACCTCGGGGGTGCCCGTAGGCAGGATGTTGCTGCCGCCGTCGGAGAGCCACACACCGGTTCCGGCGGCGGCGACCTGCATGACCGACTTCGCGTAGTCGGCGGCCGGGTGGGCCAGGCTCTGGTGGGCGGCGGTGATCCCGCAGGCCGCGCTGTAGTCGTAGGTGCCGTAGTGCAGGGCGGTCACGCGGCCCTGGCCCGCCTGGATCATGCGGGAGACCGCGACGGTGCCGTCGGTGAGCAGGATGGACTGGGGGGTCTCGATCTGGAGCTCGAACCGCAGGCGTCCGGCGGGCAGGCCGAAGCGCTCCTCCAGCCGCTCGCTGACCCACACCATCGCCTCGACCTGCTCGACCGAGGTGATCTTGGGCAGGGTGAGGACGAGGTTGTCCGGGAGGGATCCGTGTCCCTCCAGCAGGGTCTGGAGGAACAGGGTGAGCGTGCGGACGCCGCGGTGGCGCCCGGCGGCCTCCATGCCCTTCATCCGGATTCCGAAGTAGGGGGTGGCCGTCCCCTGCTCGAGGTCCGAGACGAACGCGTTCGCGGTGGCGAGGACGTGGGCGTCCTCGGTCTCGTCGCCGGGCGCCCCGTAGCCGTCCTCGAAGTCGGCGCGCAGGTCCTCGATGGGCTCGCGGGCGAGCTTGGCGCGCACCAGCGGGATCGCGTCGGCCACGGCGGCCTCGCTCAGGCCGGTGATCTCGGCCAGGTCGGCCGCCTTGGGCGCGTACTCGTCGAGGGAGGCGATCGCCTCCTCGCCCCAGGCGGCGGCGAGGCCGGGCTGGATGCGGTCGGCGGGAACGTAGACGCTGTGGACGGGCTGGCGGCCGCCGCTGGTCCCGGGGTACTCACGGTCCAGTCGGGCGTCGGCCTCGGCCAGCCGGGTGTCGAGTTCGGTGACCAGGTCGGTCAGGCCAGCAAGGCTGTCACTCGCCACGTGTCGTGTCCTCCTCCGTCGTCGGTGCCGACTCTCGGGGGTCGATGAGAGTCCGGTCACTAATTTCTATATGCGGATAATAACTTCTGCGATTCGGAAGAACAAGGGTTCTGGCGCCTTCGCGCCCCGGGGCGCGAAGGTTCCCCTTCGCAACAGAGAGCGAAAACCACCTTTCGTATTGCAGAATGATGGGCGTGACCGCAGCGGCCCTCAGCATGGGAGCACGACCCTTGTCAGCCTCACAGATCCCCCAAACGGACCAGCCACGCCCTCCAGAGGAGACGGCCCGGCGCTCAGGTGGCGTGCAGTCCCTCGACCGCGCCTTCGCCCTGTTGGAGATCATGGCGGAGGCGGGCGGCGAGGCCTCCCTGAGCCAGCTCGCCGACTCCTCCGGACTGCCCCTGCCGACCATCCACCGCATCATCCGCACCCTCGTCGGCAACGGATACGTGCGCCAACTCCCCTCCCGCCGCTACGCCCTGGGCCCGCGTCTGATCGGACTCGGTGACAAGGCCGCCCGCATGCTCGGCACCTGGGCCCGCCCCCACCTGGCCCAGCTCGTGGAGGACCTCGGAGAGACCGCCAACCTCGCGATGCTCGACGGCGACAAGGTCATCTACGTCGCCCAGGTCCCCTCACCCCACGCCATGCGCATGTTCACCGAGGTCGGCCGCCGCGTCCTGCCGCACTCCGCCGGAGTCGGCAAGGCCCTGCTGTCCCAGCTCAGCGACGAGGAGGCCCTGGCCACCGTCCGCCGCACCGGGATGCCCGCCGCCACCGAGCGCACCATCACCGACCACGACGCCTTCCTCGCCGAACTCCGGCGCATCCGCGAGACCGGGTACGCCATCGACGACGGCGAACAGGAGGTGGGTGTGCGCTGCGTGGCGGTACCCGTCAAGGACGCCCCCTCCGGCATGGCCGTGTCGGTCTCCGGCCCCGAGGCCCGCGTGAGCTGGGACTTCGTGGACCACGCCGCCCCCATCGTGCGGCGGTGCGCCCGGGTCCTGGCCACCGACCTCAACAACCAGAGCTGACCAGCGCCGTCGCGGACACGACGAGGGGGCGTGACCACATGTGGTCACGCCCCCTCGTCCGCTCCGACCTACGTCTGCTGGTCGAAGCCCAGCTTGCGCAGCTGCTTGGGGTCGCGCTGCCAGTCCTTGGCCACCCGTACCCGCAGGTCCAGGAACACCCGCTGCCCGAGCAGCCCCTCGATCTGCTTGCGGGCCCGCGAACCCACGTCCCGCAGGCGTGAGCCCTTGGAGCCGATCACGATCGCCTTCTGGCTGGGCCGCTCCACGTACAGCGACGCGTAGATGTCCACCAGCTCCTTGCCGGGCTTGGTGTTCTCCCGCTCGTACATCTCGTCGACGACCACCGCGATCGAGTGCGGGAGCTCGTCCCGGACCCCCTCCAGGGCGGCCTCGCGGACCAGTTCCGCCACCAGCATCTCGTCCGGCTCGTCGGTGAGGTCGCCGTCCGGGTACAGCGGCGGCCCCTTCGGCAGGTGCGAGCAGAGCACGTCCGTGACGGTGTCCAGCTGGAACTCGCCGCGCGCGGACACCGGGACGATGTCGGCCCAGTCACCCAGCTCGTTCACGGCCATCAGGTGCTCACCGACCGCCGCCCGGTCCACCAGGTCGGTCTTGGTCACGAGCGCCACCACCGGGGTGTTGGTCTGCTCCGCGAGCTCCTTGGCGATGTAGGTGTCACCGCGCCCGATCGGCTCGTTGGCGGGCAGACAGAACGCGATCACGTCCACCTCGACCAACGTGGACCGCACCAGCGAGTCCAGCCGCTCCCCCAGGAGGGTGCGGGGCTTGTGCAGACCGGGCGTGTCCACGATGATCAGCTGCGCGTCGGGCCGGTGCACGATCCCGCGCACCGTCCGCCGCGTGGTCTGCGGCCGGTTGCTGGTGATCGCCACCTTCTGCCCGACCAGCGCGTTCATCAGGGTGGACTTGCCCACGTTGGGGCGGCCCACGAAGCAGGCGAAACCGCTCCGGAAGCCCTCCGGGTAGGAGAGCGGCTCCAGCGGCACGCGGAGCTTCTCAAGGTCGAGGTCGTTCATCTGTCCTTCTCAACGCCGGGTGACGCTCGCGGGCACCCCGTCGGGGGCCGCGATCACCACCAGGTGGGTCTTCAGGTCGTCCGCCACCGCGCGGTCGGCCTCGGTCAGCTCCTTGGCCTCGGTGACGACCACGGCGGCCTCCAACGCGGCGGCCTCACTGGAGGCGGCCGCGGCCACGGCGGCCTGGAGCGCGCTCAACCGCAGGGAGGGCAGCGCCACCGTGGTGGCCACGTACGTGCGCCCCGTCTCGTCGCGCACCGCGGCGCCCTCGGCCGCCGCGTTCCGTGCCCGGGAGGCCCGCGCGAGGGTGATCAGCTTGGTGTCCTCGGGGCCGAGTCCCGTCGTGTCCGTCACTGGTCCGTGCTCCTTACGTCGTGGTCGAGGCCCTGGGCCCGCTCGGCGGGCAGACGCTCCACCAGCACCGTGGTCATCCGGTTGCGGCGGCTGCTCTTGCCCTCCAGGGTGAGCCTGAGTCCAGCGTATTCTGCCTGGGCGCCGCCCGCCGGGACGCGACCCAGCACGAACGCCACCAGGCCGCCCACGGTCTCCACGTCGGAGACCTCCAGGTCGCGCTCGGGGAAGAGTTCGGCCAGCTCACCCAGCGGCAGCCGCGCGGTCACCCGCACACGGTCGTCGTCCAGCCGGTCCACCGGGGCGATCTCGTGGTCGTACTCGTCGGTGATCTCCCCGACGATCTCCTCCACGATGTCCTCCAGCGTGACCAGTCCGGCGGTGCCGCCGTACTCGTCGATCGCCACCGCCACGTGGTTGCGGCGCTTCTGCATCTCCCGCAGGAGCTCGTCGATGGGCTTGGTGTCGGGCACGAAGGTGGCGTCGCGCATCACGTCGCCAGCGGTGAGCGGCACGTCGTCCGCGCCCCCGGCGGTCGCGGCCCAGCGGTCACGCAACCGTTCCACCAGGTCCTTGAGGTAGACGATGCCCACCACGTCGTCCTCGTCCTCGCCCGTGACCGGGATACGCGAGTAGCCGCTGGCCATGGCGAGCGAGAGGACCGCGTCGGCGTCGGCGTCCCGGCCGGTGAACACGATGTCGGGCCGGGGCACCATGACCTCGCGCACCGAGGTGTCGTCCAGCTTGAACACCGAGTGGATCATCTGGCGCTCCTCGGGGTCGATCACCTCCCCCTGCTCGGCCAGGTCCACGAGCTGGCGCAGTTCCACCTCGGTGCTGAAGGGGCCGTCCCGGTCGCCCTTGCCGCGCGGGGTGAGCGCGCGGCCCGCCCCCACCAGCAGGCGGGCCAGCGGACCCAGCACCACCTGGAGCGGGTAGACGACCGTGGCGCTGGCCCGGGCGAGCGGACCGGCGAACTGGCGGCCGAGGATGCGCGGGGTGACCGCGATCAGGACGCACTCCACCACGACCATCGCCACGGCGGTGAGCGCCAGGGCGGGCCAGCCCGCGCCCAGCAGGAAGAGCATGCCCACGGCGGCGGCGAGGACGGCGCAGACCTCGCACACCACCCGCAGGAAGAGCAGCATGTTCAGGTGGGCGGTGGGGTTCACGCGCACCCGCTCCCACGCGGCGCGCACCCGTGCGGAGCGCTCGGCGTGGGAGTCCTCCATGCCCATGGAGATCACGCGGGTGACGGCGACCTCCGCCGCCACCAGGAACCCGGCCACCGCGGTCAGGAGGAGGGCGACCGCGAAGGCCACCGCCCACACCACGGGGTCACCCGTGGCCAGCGACGCGCTCATCGGGCGCTCTCGTCCCCTTCGGTCGTCCCCTCGGCGGCGGCCTCGCGCTCGTTCCAGGCGGCGAGGATCTCACCCTGGAGACCGAACATCTCCTTGTGCTCCTCGGGCTCGGCGTGGTCGTAGCCGAGCAGGTGCAGGATGCCGTGCGTGCACAGCAGGTCGATCTCGGCGCGGGTCCCGTGGCCGGCCTGCTCGCCCTGGCGCTCGGCCACCTGCGGGCAGATGATCACGTCACCGAGCACACCCGGCTCGCTGGTGCGCCCGGGGCCGCCGGGGCGCAGCTCGTCCATGGGGAACGAAAGCACGTCGGTGGGGCCGGGCTCGTCCATCCAGCGCACGTGGAGGTCGGTCATGGGTCCTTCGTCCACCAGCACGACCGACAGCTCGGCCAACGGGTGCACCCGCATGGCGTCGAGCACGTGCCGGGCCAGACGGGAGAGTCGCTCCTCGTCCACGGTGCTGACGCCGGACTCGTTGGCGACGTCGATACTCATCGGTTGGGGCTGCCTCACTTGGATTCGGTGTGGGTGGGCGGTGTCGCTCCGCCCGGTACCCGGGGAAGGGCACCCTACCGACAGCGGTGGGCCCGCACGAGGCGGGCCCACCGGCCGGTGTCACTACGTACTTCTTCTCAGTCTGCCCGGTCTTCGGGGCCCTCGGCGCCGTCAGCGCGGTCCTTCGGGGTGTCGCCGCCCCGGCGGCGTCCGCCGCGCGGTCCCGGTCGGCCCCGGCCGCCGCCGCCCGGTCCGCCCTGAGCGGCGTCGTAGCGGCCGTAGGCGTCGACGATCTGGCCCACCAGCCGGTGCCGGACGACGTCCTCACTGGTCAGTCGGCAGAAGGCGATGTCGTCGATATCACGCAGGATGTTCTCGATCGTCCGGAGCCCGCTGGTCTGCCCGCCGGGCAGGTCCACCTGGGTGACGTCACCGGTGACCACGATCTTGGAGCCGAAGCCGAGCCGTGTCAGGAACATCTTCATCTGCTCGGGCGAGGTGTTCTGCGCCTCGTCCAGGATGATGAAGGAGTCATTAAGGGTGCGGCCACGCATGTACGCCAGGGGGGCGACCTCGATGGTTCCGGCGGCCATCAGTTTGGGGATGGAGTCCGGGTCGAGCATGTCGTGCAGGGCGTCGTAGAGCGGACGCAGGTAGGGGTCGATCTTGTCGTAGAGCGTGCCGGGCAGGAAGCCCAGGCGCTCACCGGCCTCGACGGCGGGCCGGGTCAGGATGATCCGGTTGACCTCCTTGTCCTGGAGGGCCTTCACCGCCTTGGCCATCGCCAGGTAGGTCTTGCCGGTGCCCGCCGGGCCGATGCCGAACACCACGGTGCGCTCGTCGATGATGTCGACGTAGCGCTTCTGGTTCAGCGTCTTGGGGCGGATGGTCTTGCCCCGGTTCGACAGGATGTTGGTGGTCAGCACGTCCGCGGGGCGTTCCTTGCCCGGCGAGCGCAGCATGTGGATCATGCGCTCGATGGTGTCGGGGGTGACGTGGGTGCCGCTCTTGGCGAGCTCGATCAGTTCCTCCACGAGGCGGACCACCACGGCCGTCTCCTCGGGGGTCCCGCTGATCGTGAACTCGTTGCCGCGGACGTGGATGTCGCTCTTGAAGGACCGCTCCAGCGCGCGGAGGAGCTCGTCCCCCGAGCCCAGCAGGCTGATCATCGTGTGTTCGTCCGGCACCACGACCTTGACCTGGGTCTCCGGGTCCTGGTGCGTGTGAGTTGACTCGGCCATGGTGTGGCCTTGCGGCCGCTGTCCTACCCTTCGGTCACGGCCCCGGGGCTTCGGTCGCCCGGGGCTCCTCGCGGACGGGCCGCACACCGGGTCCGACGGTGTCGAGCACGGTCACCACGGGTGTGTGGGACAACCGAAGTGGCCGGTGGGGCCCGTCCCCGAGTCTACCAACGGGGGCCCGGCGGGCTCGATGGGTTATTTCGTCCGCTATCCGGGGGGCCAGTTCAGGCCGCGTCCGCCGAGCACGTGGGCGTGCAGGTGGAAGACGGTCTGCCCGGCACCGGCCCCGGTGTTGAAGACCATCCGGTAGCCGGACTCCACCACGTCCTCGGCCTTGGCCACCTCGTGGGCCTCCCGGACCAGGGCGTCCATCAGCCCGGTGTCGGTGGCGGCCGCGGAGGCGGCGTCGGCGTGGTGTTCGCGGGGGACGACCAGGATGTGGGTGGGCGCCTGGGGGTTGATGTCGCGGAACGCCACCGTGCGCTCCCCCTCGCGGACGATGTCCGCGGGGACCTCGCCCTTCACGATCTTGCAGAAGAGGCAGTCGGGGTCGACCATCGCTCGCCTTCCGTCACGCGGCCCGCACTTCGTGGCGGCACCGCTTCTCGGGTCATCGGAATTGTCCGGTGCCCATGATGCCGCAGGTGCGTGGAACACCGCAGGTACACGAACCGCGAGGAGATGAACCCTCAACCTTTCCGCAACCGTTCCGATCCACGATCCCCTCCGGCGACCGAGCGGGGCGCGATAGTCTTTGTCCCCGTGCGCGTCAGGCTGTGGGCACGCCCGCCGTTCGGCCACGTCCGACGTGTTCGGATCGGAACGCACGTCTACTGGAAATGAAGAGGTATGCCCTTTCGTAAACCCCGCGACAAGGGTGTGCGTCGAACTGATGTGACGACAGAAACCTTGGTGGCCAAAGCCGCCACGGCGCCACTCTCGGTCGAGTGGGACGCTGACCACGCGGTGACGGAGCTCTACCGGGAGCACTACCGTCCGCTCGTTCGGCTCGCCGCCCTGCTCGTGAGGGACCACGCGACCGCCGAGGAGGTCGTCCAGGACGCCTTCGTCGCCATGCACGGCGCCTGGCGCCGCCTCAGGGACCCGAACAAGGCCCTCTCCTACCTCCGCCAGGCGGTGGTGAACAAGGCCAGGTCGGTGCTGCGCCACAGGGCCGTCGTCGAGAAGCACGCCCCGAAGGCCCTGCCCGACGCACCCAGTGCCGAGCACGGGGCCATGAACCTGCTGGAACGCGAGGCGGTCATCACCGCGCTGCGCAAGCTACCCACCCGTCAGCGAGAGGCCATCGTGCTCCGGTACTACGGCGATCTGTCTGAGGCACAGATCGCGGACGCCATGGGCATCAGCCGAGGCGCGGTCAAGAGCCACACCTCGCGTGGCATCTCCTCCCTTCGCTCTGTACTGGAGCAGACGTCATGAGTAGCCCCAACGATCGGAACGAAACGGAGTTCGAGGACCAGCTCCGTCAGATACTCCGCGCCGAGGCCGACGACGTGACCCCGTCGGCCGAAGGACTCAACCTCATCCGTGAGCGCACCGAGCGTCAGCGCGGCTCGGCGTGGTTCGGGCTGCCGTGGCTGCGTCCCGCGACAGCGGTGGCGGCGGCCGTGCTCATCGTCGCCTCGGTGATCATGTCGAGCCCCCAGGTCCGTGAACAGGTCCTGGAGATCGTCCCGGCGGGGGCCGACCGCGAGGGCACCCCGCCCGAGGCCGAGAGCAACGGGAGCGGCGGCGTCGCGGCCCCCGGCCCCTCGACGGACTCCACCACCGGCACCAGCAAACCGGCGGAGGAGACGGACGAGGACCCCGAGGGCTCCCCCAGCCCGGACAGCTCGCCCTCCTCCTCCGAGGACGACGGGTTCGAGGCCACCGCCTCGTGCCCGCCCGGTGAGGAGCTCACGCCGGTCCCGACCGACGGCCCCCGTGAAGAGGACAAGAAGAGCAAGGACGACGAGCGGGAGGTCAGGGAGACCTGCGCCCCCACCGACGAACCCAGGGAAGAGCCCACCGACGAGCCCACCAGCCCCGGCAGCGGTGGCGACCCCGAACCGGGTGAGGGCACCGAGGAGCCCGGCAACGGCACCGGGAACAACGGTGAGGAGGACGGGGCCAGCGTGAGTTGACCCCGTCCTCACTCGGACGGACGTGACGAAGGGCCCGTGGGATCTCCCACGGGCCCTTCGTCGTGCTCTTCAGGAGCGGCGCCGCGGCACCGGCCCGTGTCCGCTCACCAGCGTCCCGTACGCGCCTGGAGGACCGACAGCGCGGCCACCCCGGCGGTGGAGGTGCGCAGGACCGAGGGCCCCAGTAGGGCCCGGACCGCCCCGGCCTCGTCGAAGGCGGCCAGTTCCGCCTCGGAGATCCCGCCCTCCGGGCCGACCACCAGCACGATCCCCGCACCGTGGGGCTCCTCCGGCAGGGGCAGTTCGGACAGCCGACCCGCCCCCTCCTCGTGCAGGACCGCGGCGAGGTCCGCCCCGGCCAGCAGGGCGGACACCCCCTTGCGGTCCATCGGCTCGGTGACCTCGGGCGTCCGGGCGCGGCGGGCCTGCTTGGCCGCCTCCCGGGCGCTCACCCGCCACTTGGCGAGGGCCTTGGCCCCCCGGTCGCCCTTCCACTGCGTGACGCAGCGCTCGGCCGACCAGGGCACGACGGCGTCCACCCCGGCCTCGGTCATCATCTCGACCGCGAGCTCGCCCCGGTCCCGTTTGGGCAGGGCCTGCACCACGGTGATCCGGGGCCGCGGCTCGGGTTCACTCCGGCGTTCCACCACACGGCAGACCAGAGTGTCCTTGCCGACGACCTCGTCGACCTCGCAGCGCGCACGCAGGCCGAGACCGTCGGACAGGTCGACGGTCTCGCCCTCGCGGACGCGTCGCACCGCCACGGCGTGGCGGCCCTCCGGACCCTCGAGACGGATCCGGTCACCCGCCAGCGCCGCGGTTTCGACCAGGAAGACCGGCGGGGTCACTTGGCTCCGAAGGCGTCACGGATCTTGGAGAAGAACCCGCCGTGGCCGGGGCTGAAGCGGCCCGGGTTCTGGTCCTCCCCGCGCAGCTCCGCGAACTTGCGCAGCAGGGCCTCCTGCTCCTCGTCGAGCTTGCTCGGGGTCTCCACGTCGACGCGGATGCGCAGGTCTCCCCGGCCGCCGCCGTCGAGGTGGGTGACGCCCTTGCCCGGCAGGGTGATGACGTGGCCCGAGTTGGTGCCCGGACGCAGGTCGATGTTCTCGGTGCCGTCGAGGGTGTCGAACGCGCACGAGGCGCCCAGCGCCGCCGCCGTCATGGGGACGGTGATGGTGCAGTGCAGGTCGTCGCCGCGACGCTCGAAGGTCGGGTGCGGCTTCTGGACGATCTCCAGGATGATGTCGCCGCGCGGCCCGCCGTTGGGGCCGACCTCGCCCTCGCCGGCGAGCTGGATGCGGGTGCCGTCGTCGACACCGGCGGGGATCTTGACGGTACGGGTGACCTTCTCCCGGACCCGGCCCTCGCCCGCGCAGTCGCCGCAGGGGTTGGTGATGACCGAACCCTGGCCGGAGCACTGCGGGCAGGGACGCGAGGTCATGACCTGACCGAGGAAGGAGCGCGTGACCTGGGATACCTCGCCCTGGCCGTGGCACATGTCGCAGGTGGTCCGGTGCGAACCGGCCGCGGTGCCCTCTCCCTGGCACGTCTCGCACAGGATCGCGGTCGGGAAGGTGATCTCCCGGCTGACCCCGAACGCTGTCTCGACGAGGTCGAGCTCGATACGGATCTTGATGCTGCGCCCGCGCCGGACCCGCTCCCGGGGGCCGCGGCCGCCGGGCTGTCCACCGCCGAAGAAGGCGTTCATGATGTCGTCGAAGGCGAACCCGCCCGCGTTGCCGAAGCCTCCGGCACCGCCGCCGCCACCTGGGGCGAAGGGGTCCTGACCCATGTCGAACATCCGACGCTTGTTCTCGTCGGAGAGGACCTCGTAGGCCTGGGTCACTTCCTTGAAGCGCTCCTGGGTGGCGGGGTCCGGGTTGATGTCCGGGTGGAGCTCGCGCGCGAGCCGCCGGTACGCCTTCTTGATCTCGTCCTTGGACGCGTCGCGACGCACCCCGAGAACCTGGTAATAGTCTCTGGCCACTGAGTTACTGTCCTGCCAAAATCTGTCCGACATACCGGGCCACCGCACGGACGGCGCCCATCGTCCCTGGGTAGTCCATACGGGTGGGGCCCACCACTCCGATCTTGGCCAGCGACTGGTTTCCCACGCCGTAGTCAGCCGACACGATGGAAGTGGATCGAAGGCCCTCGTGGAAGTTCTCCGCGCCGATGCGCACCGTCAGCATGGAGGGGTCCTTGGCCTCACCGAGGAGTCGTATGAGGACCATGTTCTCTTCCAGTGCCTCAAGCACGTCGCGCAGGCTGGCCGCGAAGTCGACCGCGGCGAGGTTGGCGGTGCCAGCCAGCACGATCTTCTCCTCGTGACGTTCCACGAGGCTCTCCAGCAGGACGGAGAGGATCGCGACCGCGACGGGACGGTCCTCCGGTGCGACCTGGGCGGGCAGGTCCTCCACCGCGTCCGGCACGTCGCCGAGGTGTCTGCCTGCGATGGCGCGGTTGAGCATGCTGCGCAGGTCGTCCACCACGGTCTCACTGACCGATCCCAGCCCGTCGATGACGCGCTGTTCGACCCGTCCGGTGTCGGTGATGACGACCATCATGATGCGCTGGCCGCCGAGCGGCACCAGTTCCACGTGCTGCACCGACGAGCGGGTCAGCGACGGGTACTGAACAATCGCGACCTGCCGGGTGAGCTGCGCGAGCAGCCGCACCGTGCGGGCGACGATCTCGTCGAGGTCCACGGCACCGCCGAGGAACGACTCGATGGCACGCCGTTCGGCCGCCGAGAGCGGCTTGACGGAGGAGAGCCGGTCGACGAAGAGCCGGTACCCCTTGTCGGTGGGCACCCGTCCCGCACTGGTGTGGGGTTGGGCGATGTAGCCGTCCTCCTCCAGGGCGACCATGTCGTTGCGAATGGTCGCCGGGGAGACACCAAGGGGGTGACGGTCCGCCAACGCCCGCGAACCCACGGGTTCGTTGGTGTTGACGAAGTCCTCGACGACCGCACGCAGGACTGCGAGCTTGCGCTCATCCAGCAACTCGCCACCTCCTGGCACTCCAAGGTCCTCAGTGCTAATTCTATGCCCGGCCGCAAACCCACACGGCTACCCGCAGGCGGTAACACGGGGACGGGGGGTGCTTCTTCCCTACCCGAGCGGCGACGTGCGCCACCCGCCAACGGGTTTCCCGGGTCCGTCACCAGTAGACTGCACCACCGTGGTTACCAAGGGAACCGGCCGTTACGGCCGCGACGTTCTGGCGGGAGACTGGCGACGACCCCGGAAGGGCGCGGTACGCGAGATACCCCTCAGCCATGACCTGGTCGTGGAGGACGCCGACGAGACCTTCTGCGGGGCGGTGGTGTCCTGGGACAAGGCCGCCGTGACCCTGGAGGACCGGGACGGGCGACGCAGGGTGTTCGAGCTGGGACCGGCCGCGTTCCTGGTGGACGGTGAGCCGGTGACGCTGGTGCGTCCGGCGGCGGCACCCAGGGCTCCCCTGCGCAGCGCCTCGGGTTCGATCGCGGTGACCGACGCGCGGGCGCGCACGGCCCGGGAGAGCCGGATCTACGTGGAGGGCGCCCACGACGCCGAGCTGGTCGAGAAGGTGTGGGGCCACGACCTGCGCGTGGAGGGGGTGGCCGTCGAGTTCCTGGAGGGCGTCGACGACCTTCCCTCGGTGGTGGCGGAGTTCGCGCCGGGGCCGGGACGTCGGCTGGGGGTCCTGGTGGACCACCTGGTGCCGGGGTCCAAGGAGAGCCGGATCGCGGAGCGCGTCCGGGGCGCGGACGTCCTCGTGGTCGGTCATCCCTATGTGGACGTGTGGCAGGCCGTGCGTCCGGGTGCGGTGGGCATCGGCTCCTGGCCCGAGGTCCCCCGGGGCCTGCCCTGGAAGGAGGGCGTCGTGGACGCCCTGGGCTGGCGGATGGAGACGGGTGAGGCCTGGCGCCGCATCCTGGGTTCGGTCCGTGGCTACGGTGACCTCGAACCCTCCCTGCTGGGGCGGGTGGAGGAACTCATCGACTTCGTCACGGGCCCGCACGCTCCGTAACACTAGGATTGTCCCGATCACATGGTCTGATGGGACCCCCGGAACCCCGTTTTCCGTTTCCTTCAGGCATCACGGCCTCCGGCCCTCCGCGGTCGTCGGTACGGCCCGACTCGTTCGGGCACAGCAAGCGCCCCCAACAGCGGAGTCAGGGAAGAGCATGAGCGAGACCCCGTCCAGCCGTCCGTCGCCGGACGACGCGCAGGGACAGCAGCAGCCGCAGGAGCCCGACCCGCAGAGCGGCGCCCAGCCCGGGTGGGAGCGGACGACCGGCGGCCAGCCGCAGGTGCGTCCTGACACCGAGACAGTGCGGGTCAGCGGGGCACAGCCCGGATGGGGACAGCCCGAGGCGCACGGTCAGCCCCACGCGCAGCAGGCCAGTGGCGCCCAGCCCGCCTGGGGACAACCCCAGGAGCAGACACCGGCCGCGCCCCAGCAGCCCCAGTTCCAGCCCGGCTGGGGTCAGGCCCCTGGTGGCCAGCCCCAGGCCCCGCAGCAGCCCGGATGGGGGCACTCCCACGAACAGGCGCAGCCGGGATGGGCACAGCACACCGGCGGCCAACCGCAGGCGCAGCCCCACGGAGCACAGCACACCGGCGGCGCCCAGACCGGGTGGGAGCAGGCCCCCGCGCAGGCGCCTCAGCAGCCCGGATGGGGGCAGCCCGGGGCCCAGGCCGCCCAACCTCAGCAGCCCCCGGCGTACGGCCAGCCCCAGGCCCAGGTCCCGATGTACGGCGATCAGTCCGCCTGGGGACAACCACAGCAGCAGGCACAGCCCGCCCCACCGCAGCAGCCCGGATGGGGTCACCCCCACGGCCAGGGGCAGGCGCAGCCGGGATGGGCACAGCACACCGGCGGCCAACCGCAGATCCAGCCCCCCGAGGCTCAGCAGACCAGCGGCGCCCAGCCCGCCTGGGGACAGCCCCAGCCTCAGCCCGCCCCGCCGCAGCAGCCGCAGTTCCAGCCCGGCTGGGAACAGTCGACCGGCGGTCAGCCCCAGGTACAGCAGGCCAGCGGGGCCCAGCCCGCCTGGGGACAACCCCAGGAGCAGGCACCTGGCGCGCCCCAGCAGCCCGGATGGGGTCAGGCCCCCGAACAGGCGCAGCCGGGGTGGGCACAGCACACCGGCGGCCAACCGCAGATCCAGCCCCCCGAGGCTCAGCAGACCAGCGGCGCCCAGCCCGCCTGGGGACAGCCCCAGGAGCAGGTGCACGGTCAGCCCGGCTACGTCCAGCAGCCCCCGGCCTACGGTCAGCCCCAGCAGCCGCAGTTTCAGCCGCAGGCCAGCTACGGGCAGCAGTTCCAGCAGCCGCAGCAGGCCTACGGCCAGCCCCCGGCTCAGCAGCCCGCCGGTGGCGACAACGACGTCCTGGTCTCGATGCTCGCGCACCTGTCCGGGTTCGTCATCGCCTTCCTCGGCTGGATCCCGCCGTTGGCGATCTACTTCGCCAAGCGCAAGCAGTCACCGTTCGTCCGCCACCACGCGTCGGAAGCGGCGAACTTCCAGATCACTATGCTGATCCCGTACGTCATCGCTGGCGTGGCATTCTTCGGCTTGGGTATCTTTTTCCCCAGCCTGTCCTGGATCGGCTACCTTCTCATCGCCCTCGTGTGGATCATCTCCATCGTCTTCGGCGTTCTGGGAGCCTCCGGAGCCAACAGGGGAGCCTGGTCCCGCTACCCCGTGAGCATCCGGCTCCTGAAGTAGTCACCCGCGCCCACACACCAAGGAACCACCATGTCCTATCCGAACAACCCGAACCCCCACGACCCCTACGGTCAGGGTGAGTCCGGGGGCTACCCGCCCCCTCCCGGTTACCCGCAGCAGGGTGGCGTCCCCGGTGGTCCTCCCGTCCCGTACAACGGTCCGCAGAGCGGTGGCTACCCGCCGCCGCCCCAGGGCGGCTACCAGCATCCCGGCGGCTACCCCCAGGGCGGCTACCACCAGCCCGGTGGTTACCCGCCTCCCCACGGCGGTCAGTACGGCGGCTACCAGCAGCCGGGCGCCCAGGGCTATGGCGCCTACGTGCCGACCCCGGAGGAGCGCAGCTCGGCGAAGCTCGCCCACATCGGCGGCGGCTTCCTCTGCTGGCTGATCCCGCTCATCGTGTACATCACGAAGAAGGACGAGTCGCCCTACGTCCGCGACCAGGCCGCCCGCGCGCTCAGCTTCCAGCTGGTGATGCTGATCGGCTACGTCATCTCCGGCATCCTGGCCTGGCTGCTCATCGGCTTCCTGACCTGGATCGGCCTGCTGATCTTCTCGATCGTCTCCGGTTTCCGCGCGGCGTCGGCGGTGGACCGGGGCGAGTGGGCCCGCTACCCGATGGACGTCACCTGGGTGAAGTAGCCCGACGTTCCACACGTGAAGGAGGGGCCCGGCTTTCCTGCCGGGCCCCTCCTTCGTGTCTGCCTCAGGTGAGGTCGCGGACCACGGCGTCCGCGAGCAGGCGGCCCCGCCGGGTCAGCGCGGCCCGCCCCTCGGAGTGCGCTCGCGGGTCCAGGAGCCCTTCACCGACCAGGCGTTCCGCTGCGGCCAGACCCGCCCTGTCCAGCAGTTCCAGCGAGCAGCCGCCGTCCACGCGCAGTTCCAGCAGGACGCGCTCGAACCTGCGCTCGGCCTCGGTGAGCACCTCGCGGGCCTGGGCCGGGCTGTCCCCGGCGGCCAGGCGGGCGGCGTAGGCGGCCGGGTGCTTGACGTTCCACCAGCGGGTACCGCCCACGTGGCTGTGTGCCCCGGGGCCGACCCCCCACCAGTGACCGCCGGTCCAGTAGAGCATGTTGTGCGCGCTGCGCCCCTCGACGGTGCGGGCCCAGTTCGACACCTCGTAGGGGCTGTACCCGGCCTTGGCCAGGGCCTCGTCGGCCATGAGGTAGCGGTCTGCCATGGCGTCGTCGTCGGGCTCGGTGAGCTCACCCCTGCGGACGCGGGCGGCCAGCCGGGTGCCGTCCTCCACGATCAGGGAGTAGGCGGAGACGTGGTCGGGCCCGGCGCCGATGGCGGCCTCCAGGGAGGCGGCCCAGTCGTCGTCGCTCTCCCCCGGTGTGCCGTAGATGAGGTCGAGGTTGACGTGCTCGAACCCGGCCTCGCGCGCCCAGGTCACGCACTGTTCGGGGCGGCCGGGGGTGTGGCCGCGCTCCAGGACGCGCAGCACGTGGGGGCGGGCGCTCTGCATACCGAAGGAGACACGGGTGAACCCGGCCGCCCTGAGGCGGGCGAGGTAGTCGGGGTCGACCGTCTCCGGGTTGGCCTCGGTGGTGATCTCCGCGTCGGGGGTGAGCCCGAAACGGTCGCGGATCTCACCGAGGACGAGGCCGAGGTCCTCGGGAGAGAGCAGGGTGGGTGTGCCGCCGCCCACGAACACGGTGCTGACCGGGGGCCGTGCGCCGGTCAGCACCCGGTCGGCGAGGGCGACCTCGGCCGCCGCCTGCCCGGCGTAGGTCTCGCGGGAGGCCGTGGCGGTGCCGTCCCGGGAGACGAGTTCGTCGGCGGTGTAGGTGTTGAAGTCGCAGTAGCCGCAGCGGGTGACGCAGAAGGGCACGTGGACGTAGAACCCGAGCGGGCGTCCGCCGAGCTCGCTGAGTGAGGCTTCGGGGAGCTCCCCGGTCCGGGGCACGGGTTCGCCGTCGAGGGCTACGGATGGCATGACTCCAGTGTCACCGACCGGACGACGTGCCCTGACACCCCGGGGTCAGACCCCGTGGGCGGCGTCCTGGGGGTCGCGGCTCAGTGTGGAGGGGACGTCCAGGTGGCTCGGCGGCGCGGGCGGGCCGGGCACCGTGGCGGGGGCGGCCGCGGTGGAGCCGCGTACGACCAGTTCGGGGTCGAAGACGTACTCGGCGTGGGAGACGGAGTGGCCGGCGATCTCGTCACACAGGGCCCGCACCGCGGCCATGGCCATCGCGTTGACGGGCTGGCGCACGGTGGTCAGCGGCGGGTCGGTGAAGGCGATGAGCTGGGAGTCGTCGTAGCCGACCACGGAGAAGTCCTGGGGGACGCGCAGGCCGTGCTGGCGGGCGGCGCGGATGGCGCCCAGGGCCATGATGTCGGAGCCGCAGACCATGGCGGTGACGCCGCGTTCGATGAGGCGTCCGGCGGCCGCGTGGCCGCCCTCCACGCCGAAGAGTGAGAGCTGGACGAGGTCGTCGCCGTCCAGGCCGTGCTCGGCCAGGGCCTGGTGGTAGCCCTCCAGCTTGCGGCGGACCGGGACGTAGCGCTCGGGCCCGCTGGTGAAGCCGATCCGGGTGTGGCCGAGGGCGACCAGGTGGTTGACGGCCAGGCGCCCGGCCTCGCGGTCGTCGGCGGAGATGAAGGCCGCCGGGATGGACTCGGTGTAGCCGTTGACCAGCACGATCGGCAGCCGCCGGGAGACGAGGGCCTGGTAGCGCTCGTGTGAGGCGGTGGTGTCGGCGTGCTTGCCGGAGACGAAGAGGATGCCGGAGACGTTGCGCTCCAGGAGGAGTTCCACGTACTCGTCCTCTGATATCCCGCCGGGGGTCTGGGTGCACAGGACCGGGGTGTACCCGCGCTGGGCGAGGGCGCCCTCGGCCGCCTGGGCGAACATCGGGAAGACCGGGTTCTCCAGCTCGGGGATGACCATGCCGACCAGTCCGGCGGAGCGCTGGCGCAGCCGGGCGGGGCGTTCGTATCCGAGCACGTCGAGCGCGGTGAGGACGGCCTTGCGTGTGTCACTTCCGACGCCGGGCTTGTCGTTGAGCACCCGCGAGACGGTGGCCTCGCTGACGCCTGCGTGCCGTGCGATGTCGGCAAGTCGTGGACCCATGTGGGCAACTCTAGTCGAGATTGCCGTCACAAGGACGAAAGTAAACGGTAATCTTGCGCAAGAACTTGCAGCCATGATCCGGAAGGACCCCCACAGATGAAGGACCAGTCGCACTGGTGGCGCGAGGCGGCCATCTACCAGATCTACGTGCGCAGCTTCGCTGACTCCAACGGCGACGGCGAAGGCGACCTCACCGGCATCCGCGAGCGACTCCCCCACCTGGCCGAGCTCGGTGTGGACGCGATCTGGCTGACCCCCTTCTACGTCTCACCCCTGGCCGACGGCGGCTACGACGTCGCCGACTACCGCGACGTCGACCCCCGGTTCGGCACCCTGGAGGACTTCGACGCCCTCCTGTCGGCCGCCCACGAGCTGGGCATCCGCATGATCATCGACGTGGTCCCCAACCACTCCTCCTCAGCACACCGCTGGTTCCGCGAGGCCGTGGCCGCCGAACCCGGCAGCGCCGCGCGTTCCCGGTACGTCTTCCGCGAGGGCCGTGGCGCCGACGGCGAGGAGCCGCCCAACAACTGGAAGTCGATCTTCGGCGGCCCGGCCTGGACCCGCCTCAAGACCGCCGACGGCACCCCCGAGCAGTGGTACCTGCACCTGTTCGACTCCGAGCAGCCCGACTTCGACTGGAGCAACCAGGAGGTGCACGACGAGTTCGACGACGTCCTGCGCTTCTGGCTGGACCGCGGGGTGGACGGGTTCCGGATCGACGTCGCGCACGGCATGGTCAAGGACCCGGCACTGCCCGACATCGACCCGGACGCCAAGGCCGACCTGCTCGACGGCAGCACCTCTCTGCCCTACTTCGACCAGGACGGTGTCCACGACATCTACCGCCGCTGGTCGCGCATCGCCGCGGGGTACCCGGGCGACCGGACGCTGGTGGCGGAGGCCTGGGTGGAGGACGCCCAGCGGGTGGCCCGTTACCTGCGCCCGGACGAGCTGCACCAGGCGTTCAACTTCGAGTACCTCACCGCACCGTGGGACGCCGCGCGCCTGCGTGAGGTGATCGACGGTTCCCTGGCCGCCAACGGCGCCGTGGGCGCGACGACCACGTGGGTGCTGTCCAACCACGACGTCACCCGGCACGTGACCCGCTTCGGCGGTGGCGAGCAGGGCCTGCGGCGTGCGCGCGCGGCCACCCTGCTGATGCTGGGCCTGCCCGGTTCGGTCTACCTCTACCAGGGCGAGGAACTGGGCCTTCCCGAGGTCACCGACCTGCCGGAGGAGTCCCTCCAGGACCCCACCTGGGAGCGTTCGGGCCGCACCGAGCGCGGTCGCGACGGTTGTCGCGTGCCCCTGCCCTGGGAGGGCGACACCGCCCCGTTCGGGTTCGGCCCCGAGGGCAGCACCCCGTGGCTGCCGGTCCCCGAGGCGTGGGCGGGCCTGACCCGCGCCGGTCAGCGCGGCGTGCGGGGTTCGACCCTGGAGCTGTACACCGCCGCCCTCCGTCTGCGGCGTGAGTTGGAGGCCCTGGGCGACGGCTCGATGAGCTGGCTGGAGGCGCCCGAGGGTGTCCTGTACTTCGAGCGTGAGCCCGGAGTCCGGGTGGCGGTGAACCTGACCGGTGACGCGGTCGAACTGGCCGCCTCCGGTGAGCTCCTGGTGGCCAGCGGCCCCGGCGCCCTGCTGACCGAGGGCACCCTGACCCTGGCCGCCGAGACCTCGGCGTGGCTGCGCGTCTGATCGGGCCGTGAGCCCGGGGTGCCGGACGGTGCGCGCACCGTCCGGCACCCGCCCCCACGCGGGTTCTTCCTTCCTTCCACCCGCGTACCGCACCCCCGACCGCTCCCGCCCTCGTGGCCGACCCCGCCCCCGCGGGCCGGCGGGCCGGGACGAGCGGAGACGATGGCCGAGGTCGCACGGCTGACCCGGTCGACCGAGGGACGACTCCCCCACCCAGGGCGAGCGCGAAGCGACTCTCCGCACGCGGCGCCCCTTCCGTTTCCGGGGTGTTTCCACATCTTTATCCAGGGCGTCTGCAAAGCCTTTCAAAGACTGCAAGTTATTGCTAACGTCACATCACCACGCACGCCCGCGACGGACCCGGTCGGCCGGTGAACCGCGTGCACCCCACCTCCTCCAGTCCTCCCGGAAGGAAGACACCATGAGATCCCGCAGCGCTTCAGCGGTCGCCGGTATCGCCGCGATCGCCCTGACGGCGACCGCGTGCAGCGGCGACGGTTCCGAAGGGGACGACGGCGGAGCCGCCGAGGGCACCCTCGTCATCTGGTCCGACCCCGAGCGGGCCGACGCCATCCAGAGCGCGGCCGCCGAGTTCGCGGAGGCCAACGGCATCGAGGTGGACGTCCAGGGGCTGGCCTTCGACGACATCCAGGGCGACCTCCTCAACGCCCACCAGGCGGGCAACGCCCCCGACGTCTTCATCGGCGCGCACGACTGGACCGGCAACCTCGTCCGCAACGGCGCGGTCTCCCCGATCGAGCTCACCGGCGACCAGGCCGGGGGTGTGGACGAGACCGCTGTCGAGGCGCTCTCCTTCGACGGGCAGCTCTTCGGCGTCCCGTACTCGCAGGAGAACATCTTCCTGATGCGCAACACGGCGCTGGCCCCCGACGCCCCCGAGACCTTCGAGGAGCTCGTCGAGGTCGGCACCGAGCTCAAGGACGCGGGCGACACCAGCGAGGTCCTGGCCATGGCCGTCGGCCAGGAGGGCGAGCCCTTCCGGATGAACGCCCTGTTCACCTCGGCGGGCGGGTACCTGTTCGGGCAGGACGACACCGGCACCTGGGACCCCGCGGACCTGGGGGTGGGATCGGACGAGTCCGTCGCGGCCATGGAGAGGATCGCGGAGTACGGCGAGGACGGCGAGGGCGTGCTGCGCCGCTCCATCGACGTCGAGAACGACGCCAACCTCTTCTACGAGGAGGAGGCCCCCTTCTTCATCGCCGGGCCGTGGAACGTCGGTGACGCCAACGACGCGGGCATCGACTTCGAGATCAGCGCCATCCCCGGCTTCGAGGGCGGGGACCCGGCCAGCCCCTACATCGGATACCACGCCTTCTTCGTCACCGAGGGCAGCGCCAACAGCGCCCTGGCCCAGGAGTTCGTGACCAACTACGTCACCTCCACCGAGTTCATCCTCAGCCTCTACGAGGCCGACCCGCGCACCCCCGTGCAGAACGAGGCCCTGGAGTCCGTCTCCGCCGACGACGCCGCCATCGCCGCGATCGCGGAGGCCGGCGCCGACGGCATGCCGATGCCGTCCATCCCCGAGATGGGTGAGACGTGGGACCCGCTGGGTCAGGCGCAGGCCCAGGCCATCGCGGGCGGGGACGTCCGTGAGGCCATGGAGGCCGCCCACGACACCATCGCTGAGCAGATCGGTCAGTAGAGGTGGCCGCTTCCAACCGCGACGGAGCGGGCGCCCCCTCCCCAGGGGCGCCCGCGCGTCCCCCGCTGCCCGGGGGTCGGTTCGCCGCCAACGGGTCGCTCGTCGGCCAACTCGTCAAGATCGCCCTGCTCAGCGTCTTCACCGCGTTCGGCGTGTGGGCGGTCCTGCCCCTGTACGTGGCGGGCAACTGGTGGGGCATGGGCCTGGTCGCCGCGGCGGTCGGCCTGGTCTACCACGTCTACCTGTCCAAGCGCACCGTCCCGGCGAAGTACCTGGTCCCGGGTGTGGTGTTCCTCCTGGCCTTCCAGATCCTGCCGGTGCTCTACACGATGAGCACCTCGGTGACCAACCTCAGCGACGGCCACCGGGGTGACAAGGCCCAGGCCATCGCCGCCATCGAGGCGTTCTCGGTCACCCGGGACCCCGACTCCCCCGAGTACGTGCTCACGGTCGCCACCACCGGCGACCCCGGCACCGGTGAGCTGGCCTTCCTGCTCACCGACGGCGAGGGCCACGCGTACGTGGGCACCGCGGACGGTCTGGCCGACCTCGGCGGCGCCGACGTCGACCCGGCGGGAAAGGTCACCGACGCGTTCGGGTACACGATCCTCACCCCCGCCGAGGTGAACGCGCGCAGCGACGAGCTCCAGGAGTTCGCGGTCCCCACCGGCGACGGTTCGGGCATCCGCTCCAGCGGGCTGTCCAGCGCGTTCGAGGGCAGCGCCGTCCGGGTCTACGACCAGGGCTGCGACTGCGTGACCGACACCGAGACCGGCGAGGTCCACACGGCCGACGACGAAAGCGGCGCCTTCTACAACGAGGACGGACAGCGGCTGGCCCAGGGCTGGCAGGTGAACGTGGGCCTCGACAACTTCGCTCGCTTCCTGCTCAACCCGACCTTCGCCAGCTCGTTCTTCGGGATCCTGCTGTGGAACCTGGTGTTCGCGGCGTCCGTCACCGGCCTGGTGTTCGTGGCGGGGCTGGCGATCGCCCTGACCCTGCACGTGCCCAGGATGCGCGGCAAGGTGCTCTACCGAGTGCTGGTGATCCTGCCCTACGCGATGAGTTCGCTGGCCATGTTCCTGCTGTGGCGGGACATGTTCAACACCGACTTCGGTCTGTTCAACCGGATGCTGGGGCTCCAGGTCGACTGGCTGGGCGACGTGTGGACCGCCAGGGCCGCCGTCATCCTCGCCAACGTGTGGCTGGGCTACCCGTACATGTTCCTCGTGGCCACCGGGGCGCTGCAGGCCATCCCGCGCGAGCTGGGGCAGGCGGCGCAGATCGACGGCGCGGGCCCCTGGCAGGCCTTCCGGCACGTGACCCTGCCGCTGCTGATGGTCGCCATGACCCCGATCCTCATCGCCACGTTCGCGTTCAACTTCAACAACTTCAACGCGGTGTGGCTGATCACCAGGGGCGGTCCGTTCTCGCCGGACAACCCGACGGCGGGCGGCACGGACCTGCTCATCACCTACACCTACCGGCTGGCGTTCAACGAGGCCACGGCCCAGTACGGGTACGCGGCGGCGCTGTCGGTGATGATCTTCCTCATCGTCTCCGTGATCTCCGTGGTCAGCCTGAGCCGGAGCAAGGCCCTCAAGGAGGTGGACCGATGACGGTCGGCGTTCCCGAAGCGGTGCGCGCGCCCCACACCCGGAGCGGCGCCACCCGGTTCGCGCTGTGGGCCCGGCGGCTGGGGTGGCGGCACGCGGTCATGGTGGTGGTCGTGGCCTTCGCGGTCTTCCCCGTGCTGTTCGTGGTCTCGGCCGCGCTCAACCCCCTCGGCACACTGAGCAGCGCCCAGCTGTGGCCGACCGGGGCGAGCCTGGACAACGCCCGGGACCTGTTCCGGAACACGCCGTTCACCACCTGGTACGCGAACTCGCTGTTCTTCGCGACCGCCAACGCGGCGGTGACGGTGCTGTTCTCGGCGCTGGCGGCGTACACCTTCAGCCGGATGCGGTTCAGGGGGCGAAGGGTGGGCCTGGTCGGCCTGCTCGTCATCCAGATGTTCCCGCAGTTCCTGGCGATCGTGGCCATCTACCTGATGTTCTCCAACATCGGTGAGCTCTACCCGGCGATCGGCTTCGACACCCGGTGGGGCCTGCTGCTGGTGTACCTGGGCGGTGCGCTGAGCATCAACACGTGGCTGATGAAGGGCTTCTTCGACACGGTGCCGAAGGAGCTGGACGAGTCGGCGCAGATCGACGGCGCGACCCACGCGCAGGTGTTCTTCCGGATCATGCTGCCGCTGGTGACCCCGGTGCTGGCGATCGTCGCCCTGCTGGTGTTCGTCTCCACCATCAACGAGTTCCTGATGGCCAGCGTGTTCCTGCGGGACACCGACGCCAAGACGCTGGGCCTGGGGCTGTACCAACTGGTCGCCTCGCAGCGCAACGCCAACTTCGGGATGTTCGCGGTGGGCGCGGTGATGCTGTCCCTGCCCACGCTGATCGTGTTCTGGTTCCTCCAGCGCTACATCAGCGACGGCCTGACCGCCGGGGCGGTCAAGGGGTAGCGAACGCCCGGCACACGACGAGAGGGGCGCCCCCGCGTGGGAGCGCCCCTCTCACTGTGCACCGGCCCGGTCGGCGGGCCCGGCCACTACTTCTTCTTCTTGTCCTCGGCGCCGCTGGTGTCGGTGGACAGCGCGGAGATGAAGGCCTCCTGGGGCACCTCGACCCGGCCGACCATCTTCATCCGCTTCTTGCCCTCCTTCTGCTTCTCCAGCAGCTTGCGCTTACGGCTGATGTCGCCGCCGTAGCACTTGGAGAGCACGTCCTTGCGGATGGCGCGGATGTTCTCACGGGCGATGACCCGGGCGCCGATGGCGGCCTGGACCGGGACCTCGAACTGCTGCCGCGGGATGAGCTCGCGCAGCTTCTTGGTCATCTCCACGCCGTAGGCGTACGACTTCTCCTTGTGGACGATCGCGGAGAACGCGTCGACCGGCTCGCCCTGGAGGAGGATGTCGACCTTGACCAGGTCGGCCTTCTGCTCTCCGATGGGCTCGTAGTCCAGGGAGGCGTACCCCTTGGTGCGGGACTTGAGGGCGTCGAAGAAGTCGAAGACGATCTCCGCCATGGGCAGCGTGTACCGCATCTCGACGCGGTCCTCGGACAGGTAGTCCATGCCCTGGAGCTCGCCGCGGCGGTCCTGGCACAGCTCCATGATCTGACCGATGTAGTCCGAGGGGCTCAGGACCGTGGCCTTGACCATCGGCTCGTAGATCCCGTCGATCTTGCCCGTGGGGAACTCGCTGGGGTTGGTCACCACGTGCTCGGCGCCGTCCTCCATGTCCACGCGGTAGATCACGTTGGGCGCGGTGGAGATGAGGTCGAGGTTGAACTCGCGCTCCAGCCGGGCCCGGGTGATCTCCAGGTGGAGCAGGCCCAGGAAGCCGCAGCGGAAGCCGAAGCCCAGGGCGGCGGAGGTCTCCGGCTCGAAGGCCAGGGCCGCGTCGTTGAGCTGGAGCTTGTCCAGGGCGTCCCGCAGCACCGGGTAGTCGGTGCCCTCGATCGGGTACAGCCCCGAGAACACCATCGGCTTGGGTTCCTGGTAGCCGCCGAGCATCTCGGAGGCGGGCTTGGACAGGGAGGTGATGGTGTCACCCACCTTGGACTGGCGCACGTCCTTCACGCCGGTGATGATGTAGCCGACCTCGCCCACGCCCAGGCCCTGGCTCTTGGTGGGCTCGGGCGAGCTGACACCGATCTCCAGGATCTCGTGGGAGGCCTTGGTGGACATCATCTGGATGCGCTCGCGCGGGCTGAGGTGGCCGTCCACGACCCGCACGTAGGTGACCACGCCGCGGTAGGTGTCGTAGACCGAGTCGAAGATCATCGCGCGGGCCGGGGCGTCGGCCTGGCCGACGGGCGGCGGGATCTGGTTGACGATCTCGTTGAGCAGGTCCTCGACGCCCTCACCGGTCTTCGCGCTGACCTTGAGCACGTCGGAGGCCTCGCAGCCGATGATTCCGGCGAGTTCCTCGGCGTACTTCTCGGGCTGCGCCGCGGGGAGGTCGATCTTGTTCAGGACCGGGATGATGGTGAGGTCGTTGTCCAGCGCCATGTAGAGGTTGGCGAGGGTCTGGGCCTCGATGCCCTGCGCGGCGTCGACCAGCAGGACCGCGCCCTCACAGGCGGCCAGGGAGCGCGACACCTCGTAGGTGAAGTCCACGTGGCCGGGGGTGTCGATGAGGTCGAGCGTGTACGTCCGGTCGTCCAGCGCGGTGAACGGGATGCGCACGGCCTGCGACTTGATCGTGATGCCGCGCTCGCGCTCGATGTCCATGCGGTCCAGGTACTGGGCGCGCATCTGACGGTCCTCGACGACGCCGGTGATCTGGAGCATCCGGTCGGCCAGCGTCGACTTGCCATGGTCGATGTGCGCGATGATGCAGAAGTTGCGGATCAGCGCGGGATCGGTCCAGTTCGGCTGTGCCACCGTGCTCCGTTCACAGGGTTGGGTGTGGGTCGTCGTGCGCCTGGGGTGGCGCCGCCCCGCCGGGCTCGTCGGTGGAATGTCCATCCGGCCACGGCATCGTCCATCATCCCACGGCGCCGAGACCGTCCTCACCGGAAGCGGCCGGTGAGGATACGGCAGTATGGGCGCGAGCGCGGGACCTGGGTCCAGATTATGCGACCTGGGACCGGAAACGGGCGATGCGGGTGCCCAGGGGACGAGGGCGCCGGACGAGAGCGGGTGGCGTACGGGTGAAGTGGCTTCTGAAGCGGTTGCTGGCGGGTGTGGCGGCGGTCCTGGTCGTGGTGGTGGGCGCCGGTGCGCTGCTGGCCTACCAGTACTCGGGGTCGCCCGAGGAGTGGGCCGCCTCGCAGAATGCTGACGCGGCGTGGGTGGGCTCGTGGGAGGACACCGGGGCGCTGGAGACGCTGCTGGGCACCGGCGCGGTGAGCACGCTGTACGTGTACGCCGGTGAGGTGGACGCGGAGGGCGCCGTGGAGCGGGTGCCGGACACCGGGGCGCTGCTGTCGTGGCTGGACGCGCACCACCCCGAGGTGGAGGCGCTGGCCTGGCTGCGGCACGTGGAGTCGGGCTCCTCGCTCATCCGGGACCGGTTCGACGCCCCGGCCCGGGAGGCCCTGGCCCCGGCCGTCGCGGAGGTCGGCGCGGACGGGTTCGACGGGGTGCACCTGGAGATCCGCCCGGTGACGGTGAACGACCCGTCCCTGCCCACCCTCATGGAGATGGTGCGCGAGGAGCTGGACGAGGACGCGCTGCTGTCGGTGCAGGCCCACCACGTGGAGCTGGCTCCGGGCGGCAGGGTGCCGTCCTTCGTCGCGGGCGGCGAGGAGAAGTACTGGTCGAAGGGGTACCTGGACCGGGTGACGGAGCACGCGGACCAGGTGGTGCTGCCCGGGGTGGGGGCGGACATGCCCACGGCGGGGCTGTACGGCGGATTCATGGTGCGGCAGGTGACCGAGGCGGTGACGGCGCTGCGCACCCGCGAGGACGTCACCGTGAGGTTCGGTGTGCCCGCCTACGAGAGCGACCAGTGGGGGCCGGTCACCGAGAACGAGACCGCGCTGACGGCCCTGGCCGCCGTCCGGCTGGGGATGTCCCGTGTGGAGGAGGTCCCGGAGAGCATGGCCCTGGGTGTGTCCCTGTACCTGGTGGACGAGGCGGACGAGGACGACCTGACCGCCTACCGGACCGCCTGGCTGTCCCCGGTGGGCGAGCCGTGACGGTTCCGAGTGGTCCGCCCGGTACGGCATACTGAGAAGTCCGTGTCTCGGACTTCCACGTTCGAATTTGAGCCCTGTGGACTCACACACACCCTGCGTCGGCGCCCACGCAGGCCTCTCATGGAACGGCTGCCCATGGGATGAGCCGCCTGTTCGACCGACGCGAAGATCACAGTAACTGGAGCACGTTTTCGCATGGCGAACATCAAGTCGCAGAAGAAGCGCATTCGGCAGAACGAGAAGGCTCGTGTCCGCAACCAGGCGGTGCGCTCTTCCCTGAAGACGGCCGTTCGGAAGTTCCGCGAAGCTGCCGAGGGCGGGAACGTCGAGCAGGCCGTCGTCGCGCAGCGCGAGGCCGCTCGCGCCCTGGACAAGGCCAGCAGCAAGGGCGTTATCCACAAGAACCAGGCCGCGAACCGCAAGAGCGCGATCGCCAAGCGCCTGCACGACCTTCAGTCCGCCTAAGGGGCTCAAGGCACAAGGCTTCGCGAGGGCCCGGTCCACCAGGACCGGGCCCTTCGTCGTGCCCGGGTGTCCCGGACCGGCGGCCGACCGTCCCTGAGGCACTGGTACCCGGTCACGAGAGACCCGCCCCTGTCAGGCGAGCGCCACCTGAGGCACCGGGAACCCACCCGACAGCCACCGCTCCGATCCGTACCCATCCCTGAGCCCCACGGGTTCGGGGCCTTGTGAGACCCAACCGCGAGGGAGTTGTCCACAGGTTGCGTCAGTGCCCTTGGAGCTGGGGGCGCGGATCCTGGTTGGCTCGATATCGGGGGAGCCTCCTTCTCCGCCCGCACAGGCCTGCCCGGAAACAACTCCGACTCCGCGCCGGGGAGTTATCCACAGGTGGAAACCGGCCGATGACAGGGCCATCCGGCGTCCCTAGCGTTGGATGCATGACCGCTTCGCGCCGGTCACGGCGCACACCTCCCCTGTCAGCCCCCGAGGAACGTCTCCGCGGCCTCGGGCTGGACTCCTCCCCCGCCGTCCAACCCCCACGCGACCACGCCTCAGGCAGCCTCTCCGATCCCGCCCCTGCGGTGGTGCTCCCCCGGCCTCCCTACGCGGTGGACGGGGCCGAGAGCCCCTACATCCCCGAGGAGCGGCCCTCGGGACGCAGCGGGCACTGGACTTCCCTGTCTCCACCCGGCCCGCTCTGGAACGGAACCGCCGGGCCCCCGAGCGAGACGGAGCGGCCGCCGGGGGACCCTCTGGACCCGGAGACGGCGCCCACCGTCCGGATCACGCCGAACCCCGTGGCCGAACCCCCTCCCCCGCTGTCTGCCCGGGAGGCCCCGCCCCCGACGGATGCGGAGGGAGGCCCGTCCCCCTGGGCCCGTGAGCTCACCGGCGCGAACGGCGCGTTCTCCTCAGCCCTCTGGAACAGCACCTCCGAGCGGCACGACGAAGGCCCCCAAGGTGACCCGGCGGACGACCACACGAGCCGGGGTCCCGGGGATCCACCGAAGACCCGGAACAACGCGGCAGGACAGCAGCACGGTGGGGTCACACCTTCCGTCCACGGCCCGGTCACCGGGCCCAGCCCCGCCCCTCGCATCAACGATCCCGACAAACGCGACAGGAGCCTCGGGGGACACACGACTGTCGCGGCAGCGGGGACGCCGGAATCCATCCGCGACGAGGACCCGGGCGGACGACAGCGACGGGGCGCGGCGGTCCGACCGCCGTCCGGGTACACGGAGCTGACCCCGGAGACACCCGACTCGGTCCTGGAGCGGGTGGCCGAGAGTTGGGGCTCCCGCTCGTCGCTGTCCCGGCGTGCGGTGGTGGCCCTGCTGGTGCTCGGACTGCTCGCCGTGGCCGGGGCCCTCCTGGTCGTGCGCGATCGTCCCGAAGAGGTGGTCGTGCCCGAGCTGGCGGGCCAGGCCTCCCCCGCCGGACAGGACGCGTCCGAGGAACCCGCGCCCGGAGGTGACGGGGCAGCCGGGGAACCGGGCGGGGACGTGGTGGTGCACGTGGGCGGTGAGGTCGTCGAGCCCGGTCTGTACACCATGCCTGGCGGATCACGCGTGGCCGACGCGGTGGAGGAGGCGGGCGGTCCGCTGCCCGAGGCCGACCTCGACCTGGTCAACCTCGCCCGGCCGTTGACGGACGGAGAGCGTGTCCTGGTGGGGGTCCCCCAACCGGACGGCGGATCGGGTGAGGGACCCGAGGGCGGCGGGCCCCTCGTCGACATCAACCTCGCCGGGCAGTCGGAGTTGGAGACGCTTCCCGGGATCGGACAGAAGAAGGCCCAACAGATCCTGGCGCACCGGGAGTCGCTCGGCGGCAGGTTCGGCTCCACCGAGGACCTGCTGGGTGTCGACGGCATCGCGGAGAAGACGTTCCGGACTCTCGAACCCCACGTGACGGTGGGGTGAGGCGGCGTGGTCAGCTGGCTGGGGACCGACGCCCACGGTCTGGACCGGCCACCGGACCTCAGGCTGCTCCTCCCCGCCGTCTCCGCCTGGTTGGCCGCCCTCGGCGCTCTGGCCGCCCCGCCGTGGTTGGCGTGGTCGTTCGCTGGAGTACTGGGTTGCGCCGCGCTGGTGGCGCTCCTGGTGACCCATCCCGCGTGGGAGTCGTCGGCGTTGGCGCTGGTCGCCACGTTGGCCTGTGGCGCGACGGTGGCGGCGGTGGCCGGTGTCCACGTGCACCGGACGGCCGTCAGCGCCGCTTCGGCCGCCGTGGAACACGGTGGTGAGACGGCCTTCCGCGCGGTGGTCTCCACCGATCCCCGTTCCCGGGCGGGGCTGCCGCGTCCCGGCCGGGCCGAGTGGGTGGTGCGGGCGCGCACCGCGTGGGTCCGGGTGGACGGTGTGGAGCGCGTGTCGCGCGCGCCGGTGGTGGTACTGGCCTCCGGGCCCGAGTGGGAGGACCTGCTCCCCGGGCAGTCCTTCGAGGCGCGCGGCACCTTCCTGGGCTCGGACGACGACCAGCTGACCGCCGCCCTGGTGCTCGTGCGGGGTCCCCCGGAGGAGGTCGGCGCGCCCGGTCGGCTCCAGGAGTTCGCCGACGGGGTCCGGGCCGGTCTGCGCGAGGCCTCGGCGGGGTTGTCCCAGCCCGAGAGGGGGCTGCTCCCGGCGCTGATCGTCGGTGACGTGTCGGCGCTGCCGGAACGCACGGCCGAGGACTTCCGGGCCACCGGGATGACCCATCTGCTGACCGTCAGCGGTGCCAACCTCGCGATCCTCACGGGGTTCGTCCTGGGGGTGGCGCGGTGGGTCCGTGCTCCCACCTGGTGCTCGGTGTTGGGTGGCGCCCTGATGATCTGGGTGTTCGTCCTGGTGTGCCGACCGGAGCCGAGTGTGGTGCGGGCGGCGTTCATGGGTTCGCTGGGTCTGCTGGCCTTGGCCACCGGGCGGGCGCACGCGGGGATGAGAGCCCTGTGCGTCACGGTGGTGGGGGTGCTGTTCGTGGCCCCCGGCCTGGCCTCGTCCTACGGGTTCGCGCTGTCGGTTCTGGCCACGGCGGGGATCCTGGTGCTCGTGCCCGGATGGTCACGGGCCTGGTCCGAGCGCTGGCCGCGCCCGGTGGCGGAGGCCTTCGCCGTCGCGGTGGCCGCCCAGGTGGCGGTCGCGCCGGTGTTGGTGCTGCTCTCCGGAGAGGTGTCCTGGGTGGCGGTCCCGGCCAACGTGCTGGCCGCGCCCGTGGTGGCGGTGGTGACCGTGGCGGGTTCGGTGCTGACCGCCCTGGCCTCGGTGTGGCCCGGGGCCGCCGCGTTCCTGGTGCCCCTGCCCGGTCTGGGGGTGTCCTGGATCGCCTTCGTGGCCGAGACCGGCACACGGGTCCCCTATGGCGCGCTGCCCTGGCGGTCGGACGTGGTGGGCGGCCTGTTGTTGGCCGTGGTGCTGGTGGTGTTCCTCCTGACCCGAGGTCTGACCCGGCGCGTACTCGCCGCCGTGGCGGTCGCCGTACTGGTCCTGGGGCTGGCCGCGCGCTGTGTGCCGGGAGGGTGGCCGCCCCCGGGCTGGGCCGTGGTCGCCTGCGACGTGGGCCAGGGGGACGCGTTCGTGCTGTCCGTGGGACGGGGGGAGGCGGTGGTCTTCGACACCGGGGACGACCCGGACCTGGTGGACGGCTGCCTGGACCGGCTCGGGGTGCGCGCGGTGCCGCTGCTGGTCCTCAGCCACGACCACGCCGACCACGTCGACGGCACGCCCGGTGTACTGCGGCACCGGAGGGTACCGGCGGCGCTGGCCCCGCCGGGTTTCGGTGCGGGCGCGGCGGGCCGACTGCTGGCCGACGAGGGGGTGGAGCTGAACGAGGCCGAGCGGGGGCAGCGGTTCCGGGTGGGCCCGTGGCTGCTGCGGGTGCTCTGGCCGAAGGCCGGGTTCGTGGGATCGGTGAACGACGCCTCCGTGGTCGTGCGCGCCGACGGGCCGCACATGTCGGTGCTGCTCACCGGGGACATCGAGATGGAGGCCCAGAGCGCGCTGCTGCGCGAGCCGGAGCGGGAGCTGCTGTCGGTGACGGTGCTGACCACCCCGCACCACGGCGCGAACACCCAGGTCCCGGCCTTCCTCGCCGCCACGGAGGCGACGGTGGCGGTCACCTCCGCCGGACGGGAGAACTCCTACGGCCACCCGACCCCGTTCACGGTGGGTGTGCTGGAGGGGATGGCCCGGGTGCACGCCCGTACCGACCTCGACGGGGACGTGGCCGTCCTGGGCGGGCCGGTGCGGGTGGCCAGCCGTGGCCCGGGACCCGATCCGTAGGCCCAGGGTGATCCGTGGCGCGGACCGGTGATCGGGCACCGGTTGGTCGGTGGGGCGTGGCATCCTCGTTGTATGCCTGCACCCGCCCTCATCACGCTCATCGTCGGCGACGAGGAGCTCCTCGTCGACCGTGCCGTGGCCTCCGTCGTCGCCTCGGCCCGCGAGGAGGACCCCGAGGTGGACGTCCACGACCTCGTTCCCTCCCAGGTCGGCCTGACCACCCTCGTGGAGGTCACGTCCCCCTCGCTCTTCGGTGACCGCCGGGTGGTGGTACTCCGTTCCTCCCAGGACCTGGTCAAGGACCTGGCGGCGACCGTCACCGACTACCTCAGGGCCCCCGCCGACGACGTGTTCATGGTGCTCACCCACGCGGGCGGCGCCAAGGGCAAGGCGTTGCTCCAGGCGGCGGTGAAGGCCGGGGCCCAGCGGGTGGACTGCAAGGGACCCACCAAGGGGCCCGAGCGGGTGGCCTTCGTCAAGAGCGAGTTCTCCTCGGCCGGACGGCAGATCACCGGGGACGCCGCCCAGGCGCTGGTGGACGCGGTCGGCACCGAGCTGCGCGAGATCGCCGCGGCCTGCACCCAGCTGATCGCGGACACCGAGGGCAGGGTGGACGCGGCGGCGGTGGCCAAGTACCACTCCGGCAGGGCGGAGGCCTCCGGTTTCACCGTCGCGGACCGCGCCGTGGAGGGGCGTCTGCCCGAGGCCCTGGAGCAGCTGCGCTGGTCCCTGGCCGTGGGCACCGCCCCGGTGCTCATCAACAGCGCCCTGGCGGGTGCCGTGCGCGGGATCGCGGTGGCCGCCCAGCCTCCGCGCGGCGTGAACGAGGCGGAGCTGGCCAAGCGGGCCAAGGTTCCGCCGTGGAAGCTGCGCACCCTGCGCCAGCAGGCACGCGGGTGGAGCGCCGCCGGGGTGACCCGCGCGATGGCGGTGATCGCGGAGACCGACGCGCTGATCAAGGGTGCCGGACGCGATCCCGAGTACGCGCTGGAGCGCGCGGTGATCGAGATCGCCCGCGCCCGGGGCACCCGCTGAGCGGAACCGGTGCCCGCCGGGCCCTGAGCGCGGCGGGCTGGCGTGGCGAGCCGATCTGGGTTCGACGAAGACTCCCCCCTGCGGAGCCCCGGGAGTCCCAGAGAGCTTGACCTTCCGGGCACCATGGAGATCGCCCGCGCCCGGGGCAGCCACCGAGTGGATCTCGGGGCGCCGGTCATCACGCAACCCCGGGTGGAACTCGAGGCCCCGAGCTCGGGTTCGCAGGGCCCGGGAAGCTGCGCCCTTCCTGGCCCCGCAGACGGCGCGAGCACGCACTCCAGGAACGATCGAACCGGCCCCGTGGCCTTCGGAGACCGCCGGTCGCCGCTTCCTGGGTGTGTCCGGAGACCTCCCGAACACGAACCCTGGGGACCCGGGTGGCTCTCAGTGGATGGTGCGGCCGCCCTGCCACACGCGCAGCGTGTGCAGGCCCATCGACCACGCGAAGGCACCCTCGTGGTCGGCGTCCCACTGCACCAGGTCGGCCAGCATGCCCGGGGCGATCATGCCCCGGTCGTTGAGGCCCAGGGCGTGCGCGCTGCCCGCCGTGGCGGCGTTGAGCGCCTCCTGGACGGTCATCTCGAACATGGACACCGCCAGGGAGATGACCAGCGGCATGGACGTGGTGCCGGACTGCCCCGGGTTGTGGTCGGTGCCCAGACCCACGGGGACGCCGTGGTCGAGCAGGGCGCGCACCGGCGGGGTGCGGCGCTCGTGCAGGGCGGTGGTCGGGCAGGCCACCACGGGCGTACGTGTGGACGCCAGGGCGAGCAGGTCCTCGTCGTCGGCCTCGTGGACGAGGTCGACCGAGGAGCAGCCCAGTTCGGCGGCCATCCGGACCGCGCCGTGCCGGGGCCGCGAGCAGGCGTGCAGGGTGGTGCGCAGGCCCACGGACTGACCCACGCCCAGGAGCATGTGGGCGTCCTCCGTGGTGAACTGCTGGTTGTCGCAGTAGACGTCCACGCCGTCGGCCCCGGCCATGGCGGCGTCGCTGAGCCAGGAGGCGGCGGTGGCCACGTACTCCTTGGGGCGGCCGAAGAACTCGGGCGGGACCCCGTGCGCGGGGAAGAACGTGACGTGCAGGCGGGGCATCCCGGGTTCCTCCTCCAGGGAGCGCAGCAGGCGCACGTCGGCGAGCTCGCCGTCCCGGGTGAGGTGGTAGCCGGTCTTGGCCTCCACGGTGGTGCTGCCGGAGAGCACCCAGTGCCGGAGCCGTTCCCGGACCGCGTTGCACAGCGTCCAGGGGTCGGTCCCCCGCGTGATGGTGACGGTGGTGGACACCCCGCCGCCCGCGGCGAAGATGTCCGCGCGGGTGGCGCCCTTGGCCCACATGTTGACCTCGGCGTAGCGGTCGCCCGCGTAGACGGGGTGGCAGTGCGCGTCGACCAGGCCGGGGGTGACGAGTCCGCCGCCGATGTTGACGACCTCGTCGACCTCGGTGAGGTCCTCCATCACTCCGGGGATGCGCTGGGGGAGCTCCGCCGCGTGTCCGACCCAGGCGATCCGGTCGTTGTCCATCAGGATGGCGGCCTTGGTGAGCAGCTCGATCCCGGTCCACAGCCGACCGATGTTGGTGAGGAGTACTACCGTCATGGGGTGGTCCGCCCTCGCCGGTCAGATCCGCCGCGGGACGCGCGGAGCAGGGACGTGGCGTGCACGGGCGGGCATGGCGACCTCGTATCTGGATGCGATTCCGACAGGCCGTGGGCGACCCGGAGTCGCCTCGCGGTGCCGTGACAGTGGGGGTTCGCATCGGCCCGGGGGGACAGCGATCACTGCCGGCCAGTGCTCCAAAACCGTAGTCCATCCTCGGAGCCCGTGTACACCTCCCCGAGAGGACGAATGCGAGCGTTATCGAGCGAAACTCGCAAGCCCGCAGAGTGATGAAGACCACCCGGACCCTCGCTGAACTGGTATTCCCCGCTCGGGTTCGATGACTCGGCGCGGTTCAGGGGAAACGTGAGGGCCCCGGACTCGGCTCCCGGAACACGGTGGTTTCGACACGACGCGGCCGGAACGTCCCGTGGACGTTCCGGCCGTGCGGTTCCCGACGCCCGGTCTCAGGCGTTGCTGGGCGTGTACTCGTCGAGCTTGGCCGCGAGCAGCTCGGGGACGAAGGCGTGCAGCGCCGTCCCGTCTCCGGTGTGCTCCTCGCTGATGATGCGGCCTTCCTCGTGCACCCTGGCGATGAGGTCGCCCCGTGAGTACGGGACCAGGGCGCGCACCTCCTTGGCCAGCTCCGGCAGCGCCTCGGCCAGCGCGGTGACCAGATCGGACACCCCTTCTCCGGTGCGCGCCGACACCTCGACGAGGTCGGGGTAGCGGGTGCGCAGCGTCCTGAGCGTGTCCGGGTCGGCGGCGTCGACCTTGTTCACCACGATGAGCTCGGGCACGTCCACGGCCTCGATCTCCGCGAACACCTCGCGGACCGCGCTGATCTGCTGCTCCGGGTCGGGGTGGGAGCCGTCGACCACGTGCAGGATCAGGTCGGAGTCGGCCACCTCCTCCAGGGTGGAGCGGAACGCCTCGACCAGCTGGTGCGGCAGGTGCCGGACGAAGCCGACGGTGTCGCTCAGGGTGAAGCCGCGACCGTCGGGCGTGCGGGCCTGACGGACGGTCGGGTCCAGGGTGGCGAACAGCGCGTTCTCCACCAGCACGCCCGCGCCGGTGAGCCGGTTGAGCAGGCTCGACTTGCCCGCGTTGGTGTACCCGGCGATCGCCACCGAGGGCACCTCGCGGGTGCGGCGGACGTCCTTCTTGACCTCGCGCGCGGTGCGCATGTGGGCGAGTTGACGGCGCAGCTTCGCCATCTTGTCGTTGATGCGCCGCCGGTCGGTCTCGATCTTGGTCTCACCGGGACCGCGCAGGCCGACGCCGCCGCCCGCGCCGCCACCGCCGGAGCCGCCCGCCTGTCGGGACAGGGAGTCGCCCCAGCCGCGCAGTCGCGGGAGCAGGTAGTTGAGCTGGGCGAGTTCGACCTGGGCCTTGCCCTCGCTGCTGCTGGCGTGCTGGGCGAAGATGTCGAGGATCAGGGCGGTCCGGTCGACCACCTTGACCTTGACGACGTCCTCCAGCTGGCGCAGCTGGCCCGGGGTGAGCTCGCCGTCGCAGATGACGGTGTCGGCGCCGGTGGCCTCGACGATGTCGCGCAGTTCCGCGGCCTTGCCCTTGCCGACGTAGGTCGCGGGGTCGGGCTTGGAGCGGCGCTGGGTGAGTCCTTCGAGGACGAGGGCGCCCGCCGTCTCGGCGAGCGCGGCCAGCTCGGTCAGTGAGTTGTCGGCGTCGGTCTGGGTCCCCCTGGTCCAGACGCCGATGAGCACGACCCGTTCCAGGCGCAGCTTCCGGTACTCGACCTCGGTGACGTCGGTGAGCTCGGTGGAGAGCCCCTGGACGCGGCGGAGCGCGTGCCGTTCGGCCAGCTCCATCTCACCCTGGTCGGGCGCGGGGCCCTGGTCCTCGTAGTGGTCACCGCCAGCGGCTCGGCCGCCGACGGTGCTCTCCTCACGGAAGTCGTCCCCGACGTGGGCCTCGTGCCCCGCGTGGTCGCTTCCGTGGGTGTCAGCTGTATTCATATCCCTCCAGGTGGGTCAACGCATGTGCCGCCATGGTTCTTCCCGGAGCGGGTACGACGGCCCGTGGTCACGATGCTCGCACTTCCGCCCGGGCAGGGCATCCGAATTATCGCAGGGAACGTGACACAGGCCATTCCTCCGCGCGGGCGCGTGAGACTCTTGGAGTAGATCGGATACTCAAGAAGCGCGGATCTTTCGTCGGAACTTTCGAGATCCTTCCGCCTTCAGGAAGAACTCCACTGATCAAGCGCGTGAGTGACGTTGACCGCTCGACATCAAGATAGTAGCTTCATTTCCACATCCCAGAAGCTTGTTTCGTATTGCGGAAGGTTTTCCATGGGCGCCACGCACGGGGTCGAGATCACCGGCCCCCTCAACGATCGGTTCGACGAGATCCTCACCGAGGACGCCCTCGCCCTCGTCGCCGAGCTGCACCGCACCTTCGAGTCGCGCCGCCAGGAGCTGCTGGCCGCGCGCCGGACCCGCGAGGAGCGGATCGCCGCCGGAGAGGACCTCGACTTCCTCCCCGAGACCAGGCACATCCGCGAGGACGACAGCTGGAAGGTCGCTCCGCCCGCCCCCGGCATCACCGACCGCCGTGTCGAGATCACCGGGCCCACGGACCGCAAGATGACCATCAACGCGCTCAACTCCGGCGCGAAGGTGTGGCTGGCCGACTTCGAGGACGCCAACACCCCGCTGTGGGAGAACATGATCCAGGGGCAGCTCAACCTGCGTGACTCCCTGGACCGCGAGATCGACTTCACCTCCCCGCAGGGCAAGACCTACGCCCTCAAGGACGACTCCGAGCTGGCCACGATCGTGGTCCGCCCGCGCGGCTGGCACCTGGACGAGAAGCACATCCTCGTCGACGGCCAGCGCACCAGCGGCGGCATCGTCGACTTCGCGCTGTACTTCTTCCACAGCGCCAGGCGCCAGATCGCCAAGGGCAAGGGTCCCTACTTCTACCTGCCGAAGATGCAGAGCCACCTGGAGGCCCGCCTCTGGAACGACATCTTCGTGCTGGCCCAGGAGCGCCTGGAGATCCCCCGCGGCACCATCCGCGCCACCTGCCTGATCGAGACCATCCCGGCCGCGTTCGAGATGGAGGAGATCCTCTACGAGCTGCGCGAGCACTCCGCCGGTCTCAACGCGGGCCGCTGGGACTACCTCTTCAGCATCATCAAGACCCACCGCACCCGTGGCCGCAAGTTCCTGCTGCCCGAGCGCAACGCCGTCACCATGACCGCCCCGATGATGCGCGCCTACACCGAGCTGCTGGTCCGCACCTGCCACAAGCGCGGCGCCCACGCGATCGGCGGCATGGCCGCCTTCATCCCGTCCCGCAGGGACGAGGAGGTCAACCGGAACGCGTTCGCGAAGGTCCGCGACGACAAGTCCCGTGAGTCCGGCGACGGCTTCGACGGCTCCTGGGTCGCCCACCCCGACCTGGTCCCGATCGCCCGCGAGATCTTCGACGGCGTCCTGGGCGACCGTCCCAACCAGATCGACAAGCAGCGCCCCGAGGTCGAGGTGTCCGCCGCCGACCTGCTCGCCGTGGACCAGACCCCGGGCGGCGTGACGCTCGCCGGGCTGCGCGGCAACGTCAACGTCGCCCTCCAGTACCTGGCGGCGTGGATGGGCGGCAACGGCGCGGTGGCGATCCACAACCTCATGGAGGACGCCGCCACCGCCGAGATCTCCCGGTCCCAGATCTGGCAGTGGCTGCACAACGACGTCACCCTGGACGGCGGCGAGAAGGTCACCGCCGAGCTGGTCAGGCAGATCATCGGTGAGGAGCTGGCCGCCATCCGCGAGGCGCTCGGCGCCGGCTTCAACGAGGACCTGTACAAGCAGGCCAGCGAGCTCTTCACCGAGGTCGCGCTGGACGACGACTACGTCGACTTCCTGACCCTGCCCGCCTACGAGCGCATGCCGTAGCGGACCGGACCCCCGTCCAGCGCGGCCAACCTGGACGGATCGGGCCGGTCCGCGGAGTTCGCCTCACGGACCTGCCCGGCGCCGGTTTCACACAACGAAATGCCGTTTCCACCGTGCCCCTTGCTTCCGCAGGGGGCACGGTCGTACGGTCCCCTTGCGAGCCGCAGACGGAGAGCGCCACCCCCAGCCGTGTTCTCCGTACGGAACCGGGAGGCGCCCATGACCACGTCCGCACCCGACACGCCCACGGTGCTGACCGCCCTGGTCCCCCGGCTGCGCGAGATCTGCGGTGACGACGGGGTCCTCACCGACCCCTCCCAACGGCGCGTCTACGAGAGCGACGGCCTCACCTACCACCGCGCCACCCCCGGAGTCGTGGTCATGCCGACCACCGCCGAGCAGGTCGCCGCCGTGATCCGCCTCTGCGCCGAGCACCGCGTCCCCTACGTCCCGCGCGGGGCGGGCACCGGCCTGTCGGCGGGCGCGCTCCCCCACACCGAGGGCGTCCTCCTCGTCACCTCGCGGATGCGCCGCATCGTCGAGATCGACGTCGAGAACGAGTGCGCGGTGGTCGAGCCGGGCGTGGCCAACCTCGACATCACCCGGGCCGCGAGCCCCCACGGCTACTACTACGCGCCCGACCCCTCCAGCCAGCAGGTGTGCACGGTGGGCGGCAACGTCGCGGAGAACTCCGGCGGCGCCCACTGCCTCAAGTACGGGTTCACCGTCAACCACGTGCGCGGACTCCAGATCGTCACCCCGGCGGGCGAGATCGTCGAGCTCGGCGGCAAGGCACCGGGCGCGCACGGCTACGACCTCATCGGGGCGTTCGTCGGCTCGGAGGGCACCCTGGGCGTGGCCACCCGCGTCACCGTGTCCCTGACCCGCTCCCCCGAGAAGACCGTCACCCTGCTGTCGGCGTTCACCTCGCTGGACGCGGGCGGCGAGGCGGTGAGCGCGATCATCTCCGCCGGGGTGCTGCCGTCCGCCATCGAGATGATGGACGCCCTGGCCATCGAGGCCGCCGAACGTGCCGTGGCCTGCGACTACCCCGAGGGCGCGGCCGCCGTGCTGGTGGTGGAGCTGGACGGCCCCGCCGAGGAGGTCGACGCCCAGCTGGAGCGGGTCACCGCCCTGTGCGCGGACGCCGGTTCCTTCGAGACCCGGGCGGCCAGCGGCGCCGAGGAGCGCGCCCTCATCTGGAAGGGACGCAAGTCGGCCTTCGCCGCCGTGGGCCGGATCAGCCCGGCCTACATCGTCCAGGACGGGGTGGTGCCGCGCACCGCCCTGGGCGAGGTCCTGGGCCGGATCGCCGCGCTGTCGGAGGAGTCCGGGATCCGGGTGGCCAACGTGTTCCACGCCGGCGACGGCAACCTGCACCCGCTCGTGCTGTTCGACGACTCCGAGCCCGGCGCGGGCGAACGCGCCGAGCGGGTGTCGGGCGCGATCCTGGACCTGTGCATCGAGCACGGCGGCTCCATCACCGGGGAGCACGGGGTGGGCGTGGACAAGGCGTGCAAGATGCCCCGCATGTTCGACGACGCCTCGCTGGAGACCTTCGACCTGTTCCGGCGGGCCTTCGACCCGGACGGGATCGCCAACCCGGAGAAGCTGTTGCCCACGCCGCGCCTGTGCGGTGAGAGGCCGGGGGTGCGCACCGGGGTGCACCCGCTGGTGGAGTCCGGAGAGGCCGAGCAGTTCTGAGCCGCCGGGCCGCGGCGGAGACGACGAGGGCCGGGAGGCCGAGGGTGAACCTGGATGTCGATGGCTGTGACCTGCGGGAGGCGACCGTTGAGGACGCCGTGTGCGGGGTCGTGCCCCGGTACGTGGCGGCGCCGTCCGACACCGACGCCCTCGCGGGGGTGATGGCGGCGGCGCACCGGAGCGCGCTCTCGGTGACCGTGCGTGGTGGCGGCACCGCCCTGGACTGGGGTGGGCCGCCCCGCTCCCTGGACCTGGTGGTGGACGTCTCCGCGCTCTCCTGGATCGACCACATCGCCGGTGACCTGGTGGTGGAGGTCGGCGCGGGCACCCCGGTGGCCGAGCTGTACGCCGCGCTCGCCTCCGCCGGACAGCGGCTGTCCTACGACCCGGTCCGGCTCGGCGGCACGGTGGGCGGGGCGGTGGCCACGGGGGTGAGCGGGCCGCGCCGTCTGCTCTCCGGTGCCCTGCGCGACCTCGTGATCGGGATGACGGTGGTGCGCGCGGACGGGGTGGTGGCCAGCAGCGGCGGCCGGGTGGTCAAGAACGTGGCCGGGTACGACCTCGCCAAGCTGCACACCGGCGGGTACGGCACGCTCGGCGTGATCGCGTCGGTCGCCTTCCGCCTGCACCCCCTCCCGGAGTCCCTCCGGGTCGTGAGCGCGCGCGTGTCCTCCCGGTCGCGGGCCGAGGAGGCCCTGGCCGCGCTGAGGTCGACCTCCGTGGTGCCCTCAGCCGTGGAGCTGGACTGGCCCGCCGAGGGGCCGGGGCGGTTGGACGTGGTGTTGGAGGGCACCCCGGCCGGGCTGGAGGCACGTGCGGAGCGGACGGTGCGGGCCCTGGCCGAGTACGGTGCCGACGGCCCGCCCACCGTCTCCGAGGAGCTGCCCGACGGCTGGGGCCTGCTTCCCGCCGAGGGCACCCTCGCCCTGGTCACGACCCCGCCGGCGGAGAGCGTCGCGGCCGCCGCGTGGGTGTCGGAGGTGTCCGGCGCGGTCGACGCGGGCGCCCACACGCACGGGTCGGCGTCCACCGGGTCCCTGGTCGTCTCCTTCCCCCCGGGTACCGACCCGGAGAGGATCGGGCTGGTGGTCGACGGCGTGCGCTCGGCCACCGAGCACCCGCTGGTCCTGCTGCGCTCCGAACCGGACGTGCGCGCCGCCGGGATCAGCCCGTGGGGCGAGGTCCCGGGCCTGGGCCTGATGCGCGCGGTGAAGGACTCCCTCGACCCCGGGCACCGCCTCTCCCCCGGCCGGTTCGCCGGGGGGATCTGAGCCACCCGACCCCACCCGTTCGCCTCGATCCCAGGGAGCCCGCGTGACCGACCTACCGACCGAACCGGCCAGTGGTGGTCCCGGCGAGCGAGAACGGCTCTTCGGTGACCTGCTGAACGACTGCGTGCACTGCGGGTTCTGTCTGCCCACCTGCCCCACCAACGTCCTGTGGGGCCAGGAGATGGACTCCCCGCGCGGGCGCATCCACCTCATGGGCCAGATGCACGAGGAGGACGTGCTCACCGGAACGGCGGTCGGGCACTTCGACAACTGCCTGGGCTGTCTGGCGTGCGTGTCCTCGTGCCCCTCCGGGGTGGCCTACGACGCCCTCATCGAGCACACCCGGTACCGGGTGGAGGAGGAGCACCGGCGCACCCCGGGCGAGCGGGCGCTGCGCGGGGCCGTGTTCTCGCTCTTCCCCCACCGCGGGCGGCTCAGGGCGCTGCGCGGGCCCCTGCGCGCCTACCAGGCGAGCGGGGTCTCCGCGTTGGTCCGCAGGTCCGGGTTCCTGGACCGGATCTCACCGACCCTGGCCACCATGGAGCGGATCGCCCCGCCCCTGTCGGCTCCCCCTCCCCCGCTGCCCGAACTCGTTCCGGCGGTCGGTGAGCGGCGCGCCCGGGTGGGCATGCTCGTGGGCTGCGTGCAGGGCGCGTTCTTCCCCGAGGTCAACACGGCCACGGCCCGGGTGCTGGCCCTGGAGGGCTGTGAGGTGGTGATCCCGCGTGCCCAGGGGTGCTGCGGGGCGCTGTCGGGGCACTCGGGGCGACTCAGCGAGGCGGCGGAGTTCGCGAAGGGCCTGATCGAGGTCTTCGAGGCCCGCCAGGTGGAGCGGATCGTGGTGAACTCCGCCGGGTGCGGGTCCAGCATGAAGCACTTCGACCGGACCCTGGACGAGGCGGGGGCGGGACCGGCGTGGGTGGGGCGGGCGCGGGCGGTCTCGTCGAAGGTGGTGGACCTGACCGAGTACCTGGTGGCCCTGGGCCCGCGCGCCGAACGCCACCCGATCCCGCTCCGCGTGGCCTACCACGACGCCTGTCACCTGTCCCACGGTCAGGGCGTCACTGGCCAGCCGCGTGAGCTGCTTCGGCAGATCCCCGGGCTGGAGGTGGTGGACCTGCCCAACAAGGAGGTCTGCTGCGGTTCGGCGGGCGTGTACAACCTGTTCAAGCCGGAGGCCGCGAGCGAGCTGGGCGACCGCAAGGGCGCGGACGTGGCCTCCACCGGGGCCCGGGTGCTGGTGTCGGGCAACCCCGGCTGCTCCCTCCAGATCGCCTCCGCCATGGAGCGCGCGGGTTCGTCGGTGGCGGTGACCCACACCGCCCAGATCCTGGACGCGTCCCTGCGCGGCCTGGACGCGGGCCGGTTCACGGGGGCACACGGAGGCGGGTGAACCGTGCGGGGACCGGGCGGCGGCGGGGAGAACACCGCTCGCCGCCTGTCCCTTTCCTCCGAGGGGAACCTTCGATGTCCCGGAGACGAGACGGGGGATTCCCGCACGACGACACCGTCCGCGACGCCTGCGACGACGCCTTCGACGTCGCGGCGCGGAACGCGCTCTCCCCGCGCTGAACCGCCGGGTCCCGTCAGAGCAGGATGGTCTCGCCCTCGGCGACGATCACGGCGGGGCCGGTCAGGCGGGCGCCCGAGGCGTCCACGTGGACCGTGCACTCACCGCCGGGAACGCGGACCCGCCACGTGGCGTCCTCGCCCTCGGGGGTGGCGGCGGCGGCCGCCGCCACGATGCCGGTGCCGCACGAGCGGGTCTCGCCGGAACCGCGCTCGTACACGCGCATCTCCAGCACGCCGGGGCCCGCCTGGGAGTACACCTCGACGTTGGCCCCCTCGGGGAAGGCCTCGGTGTCGAGCACCGGAAGCTCGGTCAGGTCGATCCCGGCCACCGGGGCGTCGACCTCGCAGGCCAGGTGCGGGTTGCCCACGGAGATGCGGGCGCCGTGCACGACCTGTCGGGCGAGCTTGGCCGAGGAGGTGCCCAGCCGCTCCACCCGGCCCATGTCCACGGTGACGGCACCGTCGGACTCGATCACGACACCCTTGGCACCGTCGCGGCTGCCGACCTCGAACCGGTCGTCCGTGACGAGACCCGCGTGCCGCAGGTAGTGGGCGAAGACCCGCACACCGTTGCCGCACATCTCCGCGACGCTGCCGTCGGAGTTGCGGTAGTCCATGAACCACTCGGTCCGCTCGGCGGTGCGGGCGGCCGGGGCGAGCGCCTCGCCCAGCGCGCTCGTGCGCACCACCCGGAGGACGCCGTCACCCCCGATTCCGGCCCGTCGGTCGCACAGCGAACGTACGGTCTCCTCCGTGAGCTGGAGCTCCCCGTCCGGGTCGGGGAGGATCACGAAGTCGTTCTCGGTTCCGTGGCCCTTGGCGAATCGCATGCTGGCCATCCTAGACGCGCGCGCCCAGGTCATCGAACGGACCGCCGTCCCACCGAACTCCCACCGTTCTCTCACCCGCTCTGGCCCCGGAGCGGGCCGGACGTGGCTACGCTGGGGGGATGATCAAGGTGATCGCGGTCGTGGGCCCGACCGCTGTGGGAAAGTCGGACCTGGCCGTCGATCTGGCGGAGTGGTTGGAGGAACGCACCGGGCGTCGGGGCGAGGTGATCAACGCCGACTCCATGCAGCTCTACCGGGGCATGGACATCGGTACCGCCAAGCTCCCCGTGGACGAGCGCCGGGGCGTGCCGCACCATCTGCTGGACATCTGGGACGTGCACGAACCCGCCGACGTCGCCACCTACCAGACGCTCGCCCGCGAGCGGGTGGACGACTGCGCCGACCACGACGTCATCCCCGTCCTGGTGGGCGGTTCCGGGCTGTACGTGCGCGCCGTCCTGGACCACATGGAGTTCCCGGGCACCAATCCCCGCGTGCGGGCCCGGCTGGAGAACGAGCTGGCCGACGTCGGCCCCGGACTGATGCACGCCCGCCTGGCCGAGGCCGACCCCGAGGCCGCCCGCACCATCCTGCCCGGCAACGGACGGCGGATCGTGCGTGCGCTGGAAGTCATCGAGCTGACCGGGCGCCCGTTCACCGCGAACCTGCCCGACCACACCTCCTTCTACCCGTGTGTGCAGCTCGGGCTGACCGCCCCGCGCCCCGAACTCGACGAGCGCATCGACCTGCGGGTCGAGCGCATGTGGGACCAGGGCCTGCTGGAGGAGGTCCGCCGCCTCGACAAGCAGGGTCTGCGCGAGGGGCGCACCGCGTCCAAGGCGCTCGGCTACGCGCAGGCGATCGCCCAGCTGGACGGGGAGATCACCGAGACCGAGGCCAAGGAGCAGACCGCCCAGGCCACGCGCCGGTTCGCCCGCCGCCAGGAGTCGTGGTTCCGCCGTGACCCCCGGGTGCACTGGCTCCCCTACGACGCCCCGAACCTGCTGGAGCGGGCGATGACCCAGGTGGAATCGGCGCTGTCGGGGCGCACCGAGGAGCCGGGCGAGGCCCTGGTGGACATCGCCACGCTGCTGCCGAACTCCCAGCGCTGAGCGCCGTCCGGGCTCACACCCAGGCGGCCACGAAGTACCCCACGCCGTAGGGCGCCTCGTAGGCGAGGAGGTCCCCGCTGAGGGCGCCCTCCGGGGCCGCCCCGGCCAGGACCTGCCAGGCGGGGCGTCCGGCCACCATGAGTTCGAGGGCCAGCTCGGGGTCGAGCCCGGCCAGGTGGGCGGTGTCCGCCTTGCCCAGGGCCTCGGCGACGGCGTCGTCGTGGGGGACGGCCCGTTCGTCCACGTACCCCGGTGAGTGCTCGGTCCTGCGGGCGCTTCCGTCCCCCATGACCAGCAGCGCGACCCGGTCCGCCGAACCGGCGAGTTCCGCGCCGAGCTCCGCCGCGCGCTCCGGCGTGGTCCCGGAGGAAACCTCCAGGTAGCCGTCCGGTGTCAGGCCGCCGCGTTCGGACAGCCAGCGCCCGGTCGTGGCAGCCAGGTCCAGGACGGCGGGTTCCGGTCCCACCCGCAGGGCGACTCCGAAGCTGGCGAGGTCTCCCCCCGCCTCGGGCCCGAACAGGTGCTCGCGCGGGCCCCGACCCACCACGAGCAGGCGGTCGGCCCCGGCGCGGACCAGCCCGGCGACGGCGCGGTCGCAGGCCGCGCGCAGGGCGTCGAGGTCCGGCGCCGCCCCCCGGGCGACCTCGGGGAACAGCACGGGCGGATGCGGGCACACGGCGGCGGCGATCAACACAAGGGCGAGGCTATCGTTCCCGTCCGCTCCGGTTTCCCGTCCCCTCCGGCGCGCGCCACCGGTTTCCCTCCCGGGGGCTTGTCCCGGGACGCGATCTGGCTTAGATTTGACTGTGTGACCGGATTTGAAATCCAGTCACAGAGTCAGAAGGATGCGGACCGGGAACGGAGGTCTGGATATGGTCTTCGCGTCAAGGCTGGTGAGTGCCCTCACCGGCGGCCCCCGCACCGAAGGAGCCGTACGTGTCCCCGTCCGCCGACCACAACACCCAGGACCGACCCGCCTCCGGACGCGAGCTACGGGCCGACCGCATCCTCGACGCCACGGAGGAGCTGATGGTGTCCTGGGGTCACCGCAAGACCACCATCGACGACGTCGCCCGCCGGGCGGGGGTCGGCAAGGGGACCGTCTACCTGCACTTCCCCACCAAGGAACGGCTCTTCCTCACCGTCGTGATGCGCGCCCAGCACGACATCGTCGGCCGCCTGCTGGACCGTATGCGCGAGGACCCGGAGGCCGCCCGACCCAGCGAGATCGCGCGCCACATCTACCTCCTCCAGTTCGACTCCCCCGTCATCCACGCGCTCTACAACAACGGCAACGAGGACCTCAACTCCTTCTCCCGTGCCTTCCCCAAGCTGGTCAGGGACCTCTCCGAGGCCCGCCAGAAGGCCCTGAGCGAGTACTGGGACCTGCTGGAGGCGCACGGGGTCCTGAGCCCGCTGATCCCCACCGAACAGCAGTTGTACGCCTACAGCTCCACGGTCATCGGACACATGCTCTCCGAGCCCCTGCTCGCCCGGCAGGGCTACCCCGTCCCCGACCGCACCGCCCGGGCCGACCTGGCCGCACGCAGCATCCGCCTGCTCCTGGAACAGGACGTGACCGAGGCCGCCATGAGGGCGGTGCAGGCGGGGACCATCACCCTCTTCTCCGGACTCGACCAGATCCTGACCGGCGAGATCGAGGAACAGAAGCGCGTCAAACGCAGCACGTAGACCCCAGGAGGGGCACATGCCTACCGCCGCACCCGTCACCGACCACTCCCGCGACCCCGAACCCGTCAACATGCGCGACGAGGAGTTCGCCGCACGGCCGCTGGAGGTGATCGAGCGGATCCGGGCCGCGGGCGGTTCCGCGCCGGTCCTCTTCCTCGACGGCCAGCCGGGACGGGCCTTCGTCGACGACGACGACGTGCGCACCATCCTCAGCGACCGGCGGTTCGTCGTCGATCCCGAGAACGTGCCCGAGGGGTTGGAGAAGACGCGGCGTTCGGACGCCCTGGTCGCCCAGGGCCTGCGCCGCGACCTCGTCACCTACCTGACCGAGTCGATGCTGGACAAGGACGGCTCCGACCACGCCCGCCTGCGCAAACTCGTCTCCCGCACGTTCACCGTGCGCCGCGTCAACGAGATGCGCCCGAGGGTCGAACGGATCGCCGCCGACCTGCTCGCGGAGCTCCCCGGGCACGCGGACGAGGACGGTGTGGTCGACCTGATCGAGCACTTCGCCTACCCGCTGCCCATCACGGTCATCTGCGACCTGGTGGGGGTCCCGGTGGCCGACCGCGCCCAGTGGCACGTCTGGAGCCACCAGCTCACCCAGTTCGACCCGTCCCGGCCCGAGGTGATGAACGAGACCCTCGGCGCGATGATCGACCACATCCAGGCGATGATCAGCGAACGCCGGGAGCACCCGCGCGAGGACCTGCTCGACGCACTGGTGCGGGCCCGGGACGAGGGCGGCGGCCGACTCTCCCAGAGCGAACTGGTGACGCTGGTCTTCACCCTGGTCATCGCGGGCCACGAGACCACCGCGCACCTGCTGGGCAACGGTACCCGCGCGCTCCTGGAACACCCGGACCAGCTCGCCCGGCTCGGCTCCGACCCCGGGCTGCTGCCGTCCGCCGTTCACGAGATGCTCCGCGTCGGCGGGACCGCGGTCGCGGTCAAGGCCCGGTACGCGACGGAGGAGGTCCGGCTCACCCGTGGGACGGTGGCCGCCGGAGAACGGGCGGTGGCGCTGGTCGCCGGAGCCAACCACGACCCGGCCACCCACCCCGAGCCGCACCGGTTCGACGTCACCCGGCACCAGGGCAGGCCCGGCGAGGCGCACGTGGCCTTCGGGCACGGCGCGCACTACTGCCTGGGCGCGGCCCTGGCCCGCCAGGAGGGCGAGGTCGCGTTCGGCGCCCTGCTCACCACCTACCCGGAGCTGTCCCTGGTGCCCGGCCGCCCGCCGGTGCCCGACGCCGTCCCCGGGATGCTGCGACTGAGGGAACTGCCGATCCGGCTCCGGCCCGCGGGGGCGTGAGCCGCGTACGAACGGCACGAGGCCCCCGGCGCGTGTGCGCCGGGGGCCTCGGTGGCGTGCGGATCAGGCGTCGCAGCAGCCGCCGGCGGGGGCGGGCTGCTCGTCCGGAACACCGATCTTCGGCATACCCAGCAGGACGTCCGGCTTGGTGACCTGGACCGGCCTGCCCTGGCGGGCGTCCCAGGCGTCACCGGCGCGGGTGCGGCGCAGGTTCCCGATGCCGGAGTCGGCGACCAGGTGGTGCGGGGCGGCGTAGGTGACCTCGACGGTGACCATGTCGCCCGGGCGGGGCTCCTCGGAGTCGCCCACGGCGAAGTGCACGAGGCGGTTGTCGGGGGCGCGGCCGGAGAGGCGGCGGTGCTCGCCGTCCTTCTTGCCCTCGCCCTCGGAGACCATCAGTTCGACCTCGCGGCCGACCAGCTTCTGGTTCTCCTCCCAGGAGATCTGGTCCTGGAGCTCGACGAGCCGCTGGTAGCGCTCCTTGACGACCTCCGGCGGGATCTGGCCGTCCATGGTGGCGGCCGGGGTGCCGGGGCGCTTGGAGTACTGGAAGGTGAACGCCATCGCGAACCGGGACTCGCGGACCACGTGCAGGGTCTGCTCGAAGTCCTCCTCGGTCTCACCGGGGAAGCCCACGATGATGTCCGTGGTGATGGCGGCGCGGGGCATCGCCGCGCGCACCTTCTCCACGATGCCGAGGAAACGCTCCTGGCGGTAGGAGCGGCGCATGTCCTTGAGGACCTTGCTGGATCCGGACTGCAGCGGCATGTGCAGCTGCGGCATCACGTTGGGCGTCTCGGCCATGGCCTCGATGACGTCGTCGGTGAAGTCGCGCGGGTGCGGGGAGGTGAAGCGGACCCGCTCCAACCCCTCGATCTCGCCGCAGGCGCGCAGCAGCTTGGAGAAGGCCTGCCGGTCTCCGAACTCGCTGCCGTAGGCGTTGACGTTCTGGCCGAGCAGCGTCACCTCGGTGACGCCCTCGTCGACCAGGGCTCGGACCTCGGCGAGCACGTCACCGGGGCGCCGGTCCTTCTCCTTGCCGCGCAGCGCGGGCACGATGCAGAAGGTGCAGGTGTTGTTGCAGCCGACCGAGATCGAGACCCAGGCCGCGTAGGCGGACTCGCGACGGCTCGGCAGCGTGGACGGGAAGTGCTCCAACGCCTCCGCGATCTCGACCTGCGCCTCGCGCTGGACGCGGGCGCGCTCCAGCAGCGTGGGCAGGGAGCCGATGTTGTGGGTCCCGAACACCACGTCCACCCAGGGGGCGCGGCGCACGATCTCTCCGCGGTCCTTCTGGGCGAGGCAGCCGCCCACGGCGATCTGCATCCCGGGGTTGGCGTCCTTGACCGGGCGCAGGTGACCGAGGTTGCCGTAGAGGCGGTTGTCCGCGTTCTCACGGACCGCACAGGTGTTGAAGACGACGATGTCTGCGGTGGTGTCCTCAGCTGCGCGATCGTACCCAGCGTCCTCCAGCAGACCGGAGAGGCGCTCGGAGTCGTGGACGTTCATCTGGCAGCCGTAGGTCCGCACTTGGTAGGTACGACTCTGGCTCACCGTTCCAGGCTATCCGCTTCGCGGCGGCGTCCAGGACGCTCGCGCGGCGCCCGGCCCGGGGGCGCCGGGCGGAGCCGCCCGGCCCACCGGTGACGGCCACCGGAACCGGAGCGGATTCGGCCGCCGGGGACCGTTATGGACAGGTCGGGTGACCGGTTACCGGGGGCACGGTTTCCGGGGCGAGCTCTGGGCCGCCGCCCCTCTTCCTGAAGAGCTCCTTAAGGCGGAAAGTCTGTTTCCGAGAAAAGGGACGCTCCGTAACACACCAGTAATCTCCGCCCCGACCCCCGGGCCAGAACCTCCCGCGTGACCTGGAGGGACGACACCAACAGCGAGCAGGCCCGGAGTTCCGACTCCGTCACTGAGAGCGACCGACGGAAACTCTGGAGAGCGACTCCGATACTCCGCGCGACAAAAGCCTTCTTACACAGCGAAACCGATAACGGTTTTACCAATCACGCCGTAACAACTCAGCTACTCCTGGGTCAAGCAGCGTTTTCGTGATGACACGGCAACTTGGACCCATTAGGTTCCGATGCATGACTTCAACTCCTCTCGTCGTGCTGGAGAACGTCAACAAGCACTTCGGCGACCTGCACGTGCTCCGCGACATCGATCTGACGGTTAACTCCGGCGAGGTGGTAGTCGTCATCGGCCCGTCCGGGTCCGGCAAGTCGACGCTCTGCCGCACCATGAACCGGCTCGAGACGATCGACTCCGGTGTCATCTCCCTGGACGGCCAGCCCCTGCCCGCCGAGGGCCGAGGCCTGGCCAAGCTGCGCAGCGACGTCGGCATGGTGTTCCAGTCGTTCAACCTGTTCGCGCACAAGACCGTGCTCCAGAACGTGACGCTCGGCCCGATGAAGGTGCTCCGCCAGTCCAAGGCCGACGCCGATGCCCGCGGCATGGAGCTCCTCGACCGGGTGCGGATCGGCAACCAGGCGCACAAGTACCCCGCGCAGCTCTCCGGCGGGCAGCAGCAGCGCGTGGCCATCGCCCGCGCCCTGGCGATGAACCCGAAGGTGATCCTCTTCGACGAGCCGACCTCCGCCCTGGACCCCGAGATGGTCCAGGAGGTCCTCGACGTCATGACCGACCTCGCCAGCGAGGGCATGACCATGGTCGTGGTCACGCACGAGATGGGCTTCGCCCGACGCGCCGCGAACCGGGTCGTGTTCATGGCCGACGGCCAGATCGTCGAGGAGAACACGCCCGACGAGTTCTTCACCAACCCCCAGTCGGAGCGGGCCCAGGACTTCCTGTCGAAGATCCTGACCCACTAGGTTCCCCGAGCCCCGGGCTCCCCCAGATCTTCGCGTTCTTCGCACGCTCAAGGAAGAGGTACCCCACATGCGAGCACGTCGTTTCAACACCATCCTGGGCGGCGCCGCCGTCCTCGCCCTGGCCCTGTCCGCCTGTGGCACCGCCGAGGTCGGCGGTGAGGGTGACGGCGGCTCCGGCGACGGCGGCGGCGACACCATCACCATCGGTGTCAAGTACGACCAGCCGGGCCTGGGCCTGAGCGAGGGCGGCACCCCCGCCGGTTTCGACGTCGACGTCGCCACCTACATCGCGGGTGAGCTCGGCTACTCCCCGGAGCAGATCGAGTGGACCGAGGCGGCCTCCGCCAACCGTGAGTCCTTCCTCCAGCAGGGCACGGTCGACATGATCCTCGCGACCTACTCGATCACCGACGAGCGCCGCCAGGTGGTCGACTTCGGTGGCCCGTACTACGTCGCCAAGCAGGACATCCTGACCCAGGCCGACAACTCGGACATCAACAGCCCCGAGGACCTCAGCGGCAAGATCCTGTGCTCGGCCTCCGGCTCCCGCTCGGCGCACAACATCACCGAGGAGATGGAGATCGACGCCGAGCTGCGCGAGGCGGGCAACTACTCCGAGTGCCTGGAGCTGCTCAGCAACGGCACCGTCGACGCCGTCACCACCGACAACACCATCCTCGCGGGCTTCGCCGCCCAGAACCCGGACGACTTCCGGATGGTGAACAACCCGTTCGGTGAGGAGAAGTACGGCGTCGGCCTGCCCGCCGGCTCCACGGACCGCTGCGAGGAGATCAACGCGGCCATCACCAAGATGTGGGAGGACGGCTCGGCCGTCGAGTACCTGGAGGACGCCTTCGGCGCGACCGACTTCGCCTACGAGGAGTCCGTCCCCGAGCTCGAGGCCTGCGCCTAAAAACGTCATCTGACCTTGTTCGGAAGGTGGGGCCGGGACCGCCCGGCCCCACCTTCCGAGCCTTGACCGGCTGGGACCTATGGAAGCCTTTCTCAGCAACATCGACAGGGTCGTCGACGGTTTCTCATGGACCGTCCGGCTCACCCTGTTCAGTGCCGTCTTCTCGTTCATCCTCGGCATCCTGCTCACCGCGATGCGGGTCTCCCCCGTCCCGCTGCTGCGCGGTCTGTCCACCGCCTACGTCGAGGGCATCCGGAACTCACCCCTCACCCTGGTCCTGCTCTTCTGCGGACTGGGCCTGAACAGCGCCCTCGGGCTGAGCCTGGCCGACACCGTGGCCTGGGACGTGTTCTGGTGGGCGGTCATCGGACTGTCCGCCTACACCGCGTGCTTCGTGTCCGAATCGCTGCGCGCCGGTATCAACACCATCCCGCTGGGCCAGGTCGAGGCGGCCCGTTCCCTGGGCCTGACCTTCACCCAGAACCTGCGTCTGATCGTCATCCCGCAGGCGCTGCGGACCGTCGTCGGTCCGCTGGGCAGCGTGCTGATCGCGCTGACCAAGAACACCACCGTCGCCTCCGTCGCGGGGCTGGGCGTCCAGGAGGCGTCCCGGGAGATGAAGCTCATGTTCGACCAGGGCATCGCCCCGGTCCTGCCGACCTTCGTCGGATTCGCGATCGGGTTCCTGATCCTGACCCTGCCGATGGGTTACTTCTTTGGCTGGCTCGCCAAGCGAGTGGCGGTGGTCCGATGAGCGCGCAGGCCGTTCTGTTCGACGCTCCGGGGCCCAAGGCCAAGGCGCGCAACGTCCTCTACACGATCTTCACCGTGGCCCTCGGGCTGGTCGGGCTGGCCGTGCTGTACCTGGGGTTCAACCGGACCCTGAGCGAGCGCGAGTCACCCCTGTTCTCGGCGCAGACCTGGGCGGTCAACCCGTCGGGTCAGTGGGCCGCGGAGAAGTGGGAACCGTTCCTGCGGCCGGAGACGTGGACGGGCTACGTCCTCCCCGGTCTCCAGAACACGCTGACGGCAGCGCTGACCGCGTCGGTGCTGGCGGTGCTGTTCGGCCTGGTCTTCGGTATCGGCCGACTGTCCGAGCGGTGGTGGATCCGCATCCCGTCCGGGGCCGTCGTGGAGTTCTTCCGCGGCATCCCGCTGCTGATGCTGATCTTCTTCACGATGGCGCTGCCCATCGTGGCCTGGCAGCTCTTCGACATCCCGACCGGCACCTTCCAGGTGACCGCGCTGGTCGCGGTGGTCACGGGCCTGACGCTGTACAACGGTTCGGTGCTGGCCGAGGTGTTCCGCGCGGGCATCCTCGCCGTGCCGAAGGGTCAGGCCGAGGCCGCGCAGTCCATCGGTATGAGCCGGACCCAGACGATGTGGACCATCCTGATCCCGCAGGCCATCACCTCGATGATGCCCGCGATCGTGGCCCAGCTGGTGGTCCTGCTCAAGGACTCCGCGCTGGGTTACATCATCGCCTTCCCGGAGCTCCTGCGCAGTTTCACGCTGGTCGCCACCCGGGAGAGCAACGTGATCCCCGCGGCGATCATCTGCGCGATCATCTACATCATCATCAACCTGTCGCTCAGCCGGTTCGCGATCTGGCTGGAGCGCCGCAACGCCCGACGGGGCAGGCCCTCCGCCAAGGCGACGGCGGCGGGCGGCGCGCCCACCGCCGTGACCGGCGCCCCCGGCGGCGCGCCGGTGTCCGGTGGCGCGGCGGCGGCGTCCGGTTCGGTCGCCACCGAGACCGACGAGGGTCCCGAGCGGAACGAACCCGCCTCGGACGACGGAGGTTCCGACCCTGACGGGGACTCCGGTTCCAGCGGGGACTCCGACTCCGGTGGCGACGGGGGTTCGAGCTCGTAACCGAGCTCCCCGGCCACACCCGCGAAGGCCCCGTGGACTCACCCCGAGTGCGTTCCACGGGGCCTTCGTCGTGGGTGGCACCGGTGTCCGGCTCCGTTCGGCGGCGTCACCGGGGGTCCACACCGCCGTCACCGACCTCCGGCCGACCCCGTCTGTCCACAGGCGGCCCCACCGGGACTGCACACGAAGCCCACGGAGCACTAAGGTCGACATGTCATCTGATCACACCCACGACCCATCCTGAGCGGGACATGTCTGAACTGTCGAGCCCCCACGGCTCCTGGCCATCACCCATCAGTGCCGGTGACGTCGCCCGAGGAGTGCGCCAGATGGCGTACCCGTCCGTCCTGGGCGAGGAGGTCTGGTGGGAGGAGTACCGACCAGACGAGGAGGGGCGCACCACGCTCGTGCGCCGGGACGCGGACGGCACCGTGCGCGACCTGCTCCCCGCCCCGTGGAGCGTGGGCACGAGGGTGCACGAGTACGGCGGCCGCTCCCACCTGCCGGTCCCCCGCCGCGACGACAAGGCCATCGCCCGGGTGGGCGTGGTCTTCGCCAACTCCGAGGACCAGCGCCTCTACCTGCTCGAACGCGGGGCCAAGGATCCGGTCCCGCTGACCCCCGAGCCCGGGTCGCCCGGGGCCCTGCGCTACGCCGACCCGGCGCTGGGCTCCGACGGCAAGCAGCTGCTGTGCGTGCGGGAACAGCACGTCGACGGCGGCGTGCGCCGTTCCATCGTGGCGGTCCCGCTCTCGGGGCGGGGCGGTCACGACCCGTCCGCGATCCGCGAGCTGGTCTCCGGCGCGCACTTCTACGCCTCCCCCACGCTCTCCCCGGACGGCACCCACCTGGCCTACGTTCGGTGGAACCACCCGAGGATGCCCTGGGACGGGACCGAGCTGCGGGTGGGCGAGCTCACCGAGAACGGGCTGCTCGGGGAGTACACGCTCAAGGGCGGGGTGGACGAGTCCGTGCTCGCCCCCGTCTGGGCGGACGACTCCACGCTGTACGTGGCCTCGGACTGGCCGGGCTTCTGGAACCTCTACCAGGCGGGTCTGAAGGGCCAGGCCATCGCCCTGTACCCGGCGGAGGAGGAGTTCCACTCCCCGCCGTGGCGCCTGGGCGAACGCTGCTTCCGCCTGCTGGACGACGGACGGATCGTGACCCTGCACGGCGACACCGCGATGCGGCCGAGCGTGTACGACCCCGACACCCTGGAGCTGGAGCCGGTCAGCACCGACCTGACCGCGTGGTCGCACCTGGACTCCGACGGGACCAGCGTGGTGGCCATCGCCGCCTCGGCGGACACCGCCGGGTGCCTGGTGCGGCTGGACCCGGACCGCCGCACCGTGGAGGTCCTCGTGGGCACCGACACGGCGGTGGACCCCGCGTACCTGCCCGTCCCCCGCAAGGAGACGCTGCCCGGCCGCTACGGGGCGACGGTGCACGCCAACGTGTACCCGCCCACCAATCCCGGGGTCTCCTCGGACGGCCCGGCCCCCTACGTGGTGTGGGCGCACGGCGGCCCGGTCGGGCAGGCCTCGCGCTCGCTGGACCTGGTCAAGGCCTACTTCACCAGCCGTGGGATCGGCGTCGTGGACGTGGACTACGGCGGTTCCACGGGCTACGGGCGCTCCTACCGCAAGCGCCTGCACAAGGAGTGGGGCGCGGTGGACGTCGAGGACTGCACCGCCGCCGCCCGCGCCCTGGTGGAGCAGGGGCTGGCCGACCCCGAGCGCCTGGCGATCCGGGGGCCGAGCGCGGGCGGGCTCACCGCGCTGCTCGCCCTGACCGGTGACACCTTCGCCTGTGGGGTGTCGTACTTCGGCGTCACGGACCTGCTGGGGCTGGTCAAGTCCACCCACGACTTCGAGTCACGCTTCACGGACACGCTGGTCGGGACCCTGCCGGGCTTCGTGGAGACCTACCGGGAGCGGTCACCGATCAACCGGATCGGTGAGATCAAGGCCCCGGTGCTGCTCTTCCAGGGACTGGAGGACAGGGTGGTCACCCCCGACCAGGCGACCCGCATGGCCACGGGGCTCAGCAGGCGCCAGGTGCCGCACGCGCTACTGGAGTTCGAGGGCGAGGCGCACGGCTTCCGGTCCGAGGCCGCGCGTGTCCGCACCCTGGAGGCGGAGCTGGCCTTCTACGCGGGGGTGTTCGGTTTCACGCCGGACGTGGCCCCGCTGGAACTCACCACCGATCCCCCCGCGCCGCGCGAGGAACCGGAGGACGACCTCCCGGTGGTGGAGCAGCTTCCGGAGGTGACCCCGGAGGCTGGTGTGACCGCCGTGACCGGCGAGCCCGTGGTCCGGGAAGGCACGGAACCGACCTGACCCTCGCGCGCGGAGCCGGGTCGTCACCCTGTCGGAGTTCGGGCCCGCACGGAGAGGGCGCCGGAAAGGTCACCCCTCCGCCGAAGGGGTGCACGGAGTCGCCGCAGCCGACGCCTGTGGGGAGAGCGCCTGTGCGCCGACCGGGCCCTGTTCGATGAGCGGGAACAGGGACTTCCCCAGCTCCGCCCTCCAGGAGCGAGTGCGGGCGTCTCGCCGAGGCGGACCCGGCGCTGGAGTCCTGCTCGACGCGCTGCACCGGAATCGAACTCGCCCCGCCTTCCAGGGCCGAGTGCGGGCGCCGACCGGGCCCTGTTCGATGAGCGGGAACGGACCTTCCTGCACCCCGCCCTCCGGAACCGGGCACGGTCCGTCTAACCGAGGCGGGCGAGGAGGTGGGCGTCGAGGAAGCCCCGTTCGGAGGCCGGATCGTGGAGCAGCCGCGCGAACACGGTGAACCCGGCGTCGGCCAGCAGTTCGGCGAATCGATCCGCGGGCCAGCTGTGGGCGGGCGCCACCTTGTGGTCGAAGCGGATCGTCTCCGGGCCGTCCGTGCCGAAGAACGAGACCAGCAGCAGACCCCCGGGCGCCAGTACGCGCGCCTGCTCGGCCAGCAGCGCGGGCAGCTCCTCGGGCGGGGTGTGGATCATCGAGTAGTGGGCCAGCACGCCGCCGAGCGCGCCGTCCTCGACCGGCAGGACCTCCATCCGCGCCTCGTCGAACCGCAGGGACGGGTGCGCCCGCCGTGCGTGCTCGACCATGGCCGGGGAGAGGTCCAGGCCGAAGGCGTCCAGCCCCAGGTCGTGCAGCATGGCCGTCAGATGTCCGGGGCCGCAGCCGACGTCGGCCGCGCGTGGGTTCCCCGTCCCGCGCACCAGCTCGGCGAAGGTGCCGATCATGTTCCGCGAGAACGGTTGTGTCTCCAGCCGACCGGCGAACATCGACGCGTACAACTCGACGACCCCGTCATAGGCCGCCCTGGTCTGGTCCTGGTGCTCCGTCATGGGAAGGGAAGCTAGCATCCGCACGGATCCCCGCGTCGCCTGGGCGGTCGAACCGGCCAACGCCCGCGAAGGCTCACGGCAGCCGAAATCCGCTCCGGACCAGGCCCCGGTCCTCCGGTGTCCCTCCACTCGCACCGCGCGGACCAGCGCGACCCGAGAGCGGACCCGGCACCGCGTGATCACCCGTCCGGCCGGATCTCACCCGGTCGCACGTACACGCGCATCGTCGAGGTGGTCCCGGACCGGCGCTCCCCGGCTCCGTGGTGTCCACGGGTGATCGGATCGGCTCCGAAGGCATGACTCAAGGCAGCCCGGCTCCTCGCCCCGAACAGCCCGTCCAGAACACACGCGGAGCCAACGACCTGGTCGAATCACGCCCGGAGTCACCCATCCGCGCAGGGGCGACATGACCGTCACGCGTGCTCCGGCACCGTGTTCACCGTTGGTCGAGGCGCGCGGGGAACACGAGGCTCCCGGCGCTCTGCTCGCCCCGCCACTCGGGCCGACCGTCCCGAACCGGGCGGCGGGAGGCTAGAAGTCGGGGTGGTCCAGGTCGGCCTCCAGGCCTTCCTGCTCCATCTCCTCGCGGACGATGCGGTAGGACAGGCCTCCCGGGTATCCCTTGCGGCCCAGGACGCCCAGGGCGCGGCGGATCCGGGCCTCCTTGTCCTTGCTGCGGCTTCCGCGCAGGCTCTTGCGGGCCAGGGCGCGGGCCGCCTCCTGCTCGTCCTCGTCGCTGACCTCGGAGACCGCCTCGCGGACGGTCTCCTCCTCCACGCCCCGGGTGCGCAGCTCCTGGGTCAGGGCGCGGCGGGACAGGTGTCTGCCGTGCTGCCGGGAGGAGACCCAGGCCTGGGCGAAGGCGGCGTCGTCGATCAGCCCGGCCTCGTCGAGGCCGTTGAGGACCTGCTCCACCACCTCGTCCGGGTACTCCCTGCGGTGCAGGGAGCGTTCCAGCTGGGCGCGGGTGCGCGGGGAGTGGGTGAGCATCCTCAGGACCAGGTTCCTGGCCTTGTTCTCGAGGTCCGCTCCGGGCTGCCCACCCGGAGCGGCCTCCTCGTCGGCGCTCACCGGATCGGCTTCGGCCGGTCCGGTGCGGTCAGGTGACCGGCGCCCCTCACGCATCCGGGGCGGCGGCCTTGGTGGTCTTGGCGGCGGCCCGCTTGGCGGGGGCCTTGGGCTCCTCGGCCTTGACTGGGTCGGCGGCCTTGGGCTCGGCGGGGCCGGAGGCGCTGTCGTCACCCTGACCGGGGATGCCCAGCTTCTCCTTGATCTTCTTCTCGATCTCCTTGGCCACGTCCACGTTCTCGCGCAGGAAGTTGCGGGCGTTCTCCTTGCCCTGCCCGAGCTGGGTGCCGTCGTAGGTGTACCAGGCGCCGGACTTGCGCACGATGGCGTGCTCCACGCCCAGGTCGATGAGGCTGCCCTCGCGGGAGACGCCGACACCGTAGAGGATGTCGAACTCGGCCTGCTTGAAGGGCGGCGCGACCTTGTTCTTGACGACCTTGACGCGGGTGCGGTTGCCGACCGCGTCGGTGCCGTCCTTGAGCGTCTCGATGCGGCGCACGTCCAGGCGGACCGAGGCGTAGAACTTCAGCGCCTTGCCACCGGTGGTGGTCTCCGGCGAGCCGAACATGACGCCGACCTTCTCGCGGAGCTGGTTGATGAAGATCGCGGTGGTGCCGGTGGAGTGCAGGGCACCGGCGATCTTGCGCAGCGCCTGGGACATGAGCCGGGCCTGGAGGCCGACGTGGCTGTCGCCCATCTCGCCCTCGATCTCGGCGCGGGGCACCAGGGCCGCCACGGAGTCGATCACGATGATCGAGACGGCGCCGGAGCGGATGAGCATGTCGACGATCTCCAGCGCCTGCTCACCGGTGTCCGGCTGGGAGAGGAGGAGGTTGTCGGTGTCGACGCCGATCTTCTTGGCGTACTCGGGGTCGAGCGCGTGCTCGGCGTCGACGAAGGCGGCGATGCCGCCCATCTTCTGGGCGCTGGCCACCGCGTGCAGGGCGACGGTGGTCTTACCGCTGGACTCGGGGCCGTAGACCTCGACGACCCGGCCCTTGGGCAGGCCGCCGATACCCAGGGCGACGTCCAGCGCGATGGCGCCGGTGGGGATCGCCTCGATCGGCGGACGGTCGTCGTCCCCCAAGCGCATGACGGAGCCCTTGCCGAACTGCCGCTCGATCTGCGCGAGCGCTGTTTCGAGAGCCTTGTCTCGGTCTCCAGATGCCACGGGATTCCCCTGTTGGGTTGATGCCTTTTTCTTCATGATGCGCATGACGCTACGCGGTCGGTACGACAATCGCGACGCTCGGCGTCCGCCCGTCGAGAACCCAGACTACCCGAACTCATGTTCGAAATCCGGTACGAACCCCTGGCGTCCGGGTTTTTACGCGGGCTTGGCGAAGGCCGGGTCAGCGGACGGAGGCGGGAAGGTCGAACGCGTCACACACGGCCCGCCACACCTCCTTGGCCGAGATCCCGTCGGCCAGCGCCTGGTTGACCGTGCGGGAACCGAGCTTCTCGATGACGTAGTCCTTGGCCAGGCTGTCCGCGTAGGCCTCGCCGAACTGGGCGTGCATGTTGTGCCAGAAAACAGTGAGTCTCATCGGCCCCAGTATGAGTGACCGGAGGGAGCCGCGGGGACTCGTCCACAGGACGGATTCCACCCGGTCCGCGCGCCCGGGTGTCCTCCGACGATCTGTCGGACCCCTTGGGCAGACTGGTGCGATGAGCGGAGCGACCGACCCCCTGGCACCCTTCGGAGCGGCGACCCGGGCCTGGTTCGAAGGGGCCTTCCCGAACGGTCCCACGGCCGCCCAGACCGAGGCCTGGCGGACGATCGCCTCCGGCCGGGACACGCTGGTGGTGGCGCCGACCGGGTCGGGCAAGACGCTGTCGGCCTTCCTGTGGTCCCTGGACCGGCTCACCCACGCCCCGGTGCCGACGGACCGGTCGAAGCGCTGCCGGGTCCTGTACGTGTCGCCCCTCAAGGCGCTGGCCGTGGACGTGGAGCGCAACCTCCGCCAGCCGCTGGCCGGAATCGCGGCCGCCGCCGAGCGCGGCGGGGAGGCCCTGTCCCCGGTCACCGTGGGGGTGCGCACCGGCGACACCCCCGCCCAGGAGCGGCGTCGGATGGCCACCCACCCGCCGGACGTCCTCATCACCACGCCCGAGTCCCTCTTCCTGGTCCTGACCTCCCGGGCCCGCGAGGGTCTGGCGGGGGTGGAGACCGTCATCGTGGACGAGGTGCACGCCCTGGCCGGGACCAAGCGCGGCGCCCACCTGGCACTGAGCCTGGAACGCCTGTCCGCCCTGTTGGACCGCCCGGCGCAGCGGATCGGCCTGTCCGCCACCGTGCGCCCGCGTGAGACCGTCGCCGCCTACCTGACCGGCACCGGCGGGGGTGCCGCCGAGGCGGGCGCCGTGATCGTGGCCCCGCCGGACACCCCGCGCATGGACCTCCGGGTGGAGGCGTCCGTCCCCGACCTCGACGAACCCGGGAGCCCGCCCGCCACCGCCGAGGGGCTTCCCCCGGACCCGCGCGCGGGCAACACCATGAGCCGCGGCTCGGTGTGGCCGCACATGGAGCGCCGGGTCCTGGACCTGGTCGAGGCCAACCGCTCCACCATCGTGTTCACCAACGGCCGCCGCACCGCCGAGAAGTTGTGCGCCCGGCTCAACGACCTCCACGCCGAACGCGTCGACGGCGGCCTGCCCGGCGAGGAGGTCGCCGCCCAGGTCACCGGCCAGTCCGAGCAGAGCCGGGGCGGCGCTCCGGTGATCGCGCGCGCCCACCACGGGTCCGTGTCCAAGGCCGAGCGGGAGCTCATCGAGGACGACCTCAAGGCGGGGCGGCTGCGGTGCGTGGTGGCCACCTCCAGCCTCGAACTCGGGGTGGACATGGGCGCGGTGGACCTGGTGGTCCAGGTGGCCGCTCCCCCGTCGGTGGCCAGCGGCCTCCAGCGGGTCGGCCGCGCGGGGCACCAGGTGGGTGAGACCTCGCGCGGGGTGTTCCTGCCGCAGTACCGGGGCGACCTGCTGGCGACCACCGTGGTGACCGAGCGCATGCGCGCGGGCGGGATCGAACGGCTGGAGATGCCGAGCGATCCCCTGGACGTGCTGTCACAGCAGGTCGTGGCGATGGTGGCGATGGACGAATGGACGGTGTCCGGGCTGGCGGCGCTGGTGCGCCGGGCGGCGCCCTTCGCCCGCCTGAGCGACGCGGTCCTGGAGTCGGTGCTGGACATGTTGTCGGGCCGCTACCCCTCGGACGAGTTCGCCGAGCTGCGACCGCGTCTGGTGTGGGACCGCGAGGAGGACGTGCTGCGGGCCCGGCCCGGCGCCCAGCGGCTGGCGGTGATCAGCGGCGGCACCATCCCGGACCGGGGCATGTACGGCGTGCACCTGGCCTCGGAGTCGTCGAGCAGGGCGCCGACCCGTGTCGGTGAGCTGGACGAGGAGATGGTGTACGAGTCGCGGGTGGGCGACGTGTTCGTGCTGGGTTCGACCTCGTGGCGGATCGAGGCGATCACCGCCGACCGCGTGATGGTCTCCCCCGCCCCTGGCAGGCCGGGCCGGATGCCGTTCTGGAAGGCGGACGCCCTGGGCCGTCCGGCGGAGCTGGGCCGGGCGGTGGGCGCGATGACCCGCGAGCTGGCCGACCGCGACCAGGTGGCCGGTCGTGAGCTGGCCTCGGACGCGGGGCTGGACGGCTGGGCCGCGGACAACCTCGTGGAGTACGTGGCCGACCAGCGGGAGGCGACCGGGAGCGTGCCCGACGACCGCACGGTGGTGATCGAGCGCTTCCGTGACCAGGTGGGCGACTGGCGGGCGGTGGTGCACTCGCCGCTGGGGGCCCGGGTGCACGCTCCGTGGGCGCTGGCGATCGCCGGGCGGGCACGGGAGCGGTTCGGGACGGACGCGCAGGTGGTGCACGGTGACGACGGGATCGTGCTGCGGCTGCCGGACGTGGAGGCGGGCGGCCTCCTGCGGGCGGGAGAGCTGACCGACCTGGTGTCGTTGGACCCCGAGACCGTGGAGGCCGTGGTCACCGACGAGCTCACCGGGTCGGCGCTGTTCGCGTCCCGGTTCCGTGAGTGCGCGGCGCGGGCGCTGCTGTTGCCCCGCCAGCGCCCGGACCGGCGGATGCCGCTGTGGCAGCAGCGGTTGCGGGCCCAGCACCTGTTGTCGGTGGCGGGCCGGTACGGGTCGTTCCCGATCGTGTTGGAGACGGTGCGCGAGTGCCTGCGGGACGTGTTCGACGTGCCCGCGCTGGCCGAGGTGCTCACCGACGTGCGGGCGCGGCGGGTGCGGGTGGTGGAGGTGGAGACCCCGCAGGCCTCGCCGTTCGCCCGGTCGCTGCTGATGGAGTACACGGCGGCGTTCCTGTACGAGGGGGACGCCCCCGCCGCCGAGCTGCGCGCGCAGGCGCTCACCCTGGACCCGTCGCTGTTGGCGGACCTGTTGGGCAGCGCCGACCTGCGGGAGCTGCTGGACCCGGAGGTGGTGGAGCACACTGACGCCCTGTTGCAGCGGACCGCCGCCCCGGTGCGGGACCTGGAGGGCGCCGCCGACCTGCTGCGGGAGGTGGGTCCGCTGACCACCGCCGAGGCGGCCGAGCGGGGTGTGCGACGGGAGTGGCTGGCCGGGCTGGAGGGTTCGGGCCGCGTGGTCCGGATGCGGGTGGCCGGGGCCGAGCGGTGGTGCGCGGTGGAGGACACGGCCCGGCTGCGTGACGCCCTGGGCGCGGAGCCCCCGTCCGGTGTGCCGGAGGTGTTCCTGGAGCCGGTGGAGGAGCCGCTGGTCGACCTGGTGTCGCGGTACGTGCGCACGCACGCGCCGTTCACCTCGGCGGAGGCGGCCCGGCGGCTGGGACTGGGGCGTGACGCGGTGGAGGGTGCCCTGCGGGAGCTGGCGGGGCGCGGACGGGTGGTCAGGGGCGGGTTCCGGCCCGGCGGCAGCGGTACCGAGTGGTGTGACGACGACGTGCTGCGCCGTCTGCGGCGCGGCTCGGTCGCCCGGCTGCGCAGGGAGGTCGAGCCGGTCGAACCCCGGGCGCTGGCCCGGTTCGTGCCGCTGTGGCAGCGGGCCGTCCCGGACGCGCGGCTGCGCGGCCCCGACGCGGTGTTCGAGGCGGTGGAGTCGTTGCGCGGGACCGCTCTGGTCGCCTCCTCGTTGGAGTCGACGGTGCTGCCCGCCCGGGTGGAGGGCTACTCCCCCGTGTCCCTGGACGCGCTCACCCAGGCCGGTGAGGTCGTGTGGGCGGGGACCGGGGCCCTGCCGGGTGAGGACGGCTGGCTGGCGCTGGCCCCGGCGGGCGAGGCTCCGCTGCTGTTGCCCGATCCGGTCCCGCCGGAGGAGGGTTCCCTGGCCGAGACCGTCCTGGGGGTGCTGCGGGAGGGCGGTGCCCTGTTCTTCCGGGACGTGTCCGACCGCGTCGCCCGCGCCCTGGGCGGGGCGGTGGTCTCCGACGCGGACCTGGTGGCGGCCGTGTGGCGGCTGGTGTGGGCGGGGTGCGTCACCAACGACACCCTGGCCCCGATGCGCGCCGTGCTCGGGGCGGGGCCCGTCACGCGCCGGGGCTCGTCCCGCGCCCGGCGCCGCCCGGTGATGCCCACGCGGTCCGGTCCGCCCACGGCGGCGGGCCGCTGGTCGGCCCTGCCGGTGCCCGATCCGGACCCGACCCGGCGCACGCTGGCGCGGGTGGAGGCACGGCTCGAACGCGACGGGATCCTGCTCAAGGGGCAGCAGGGGCGGGGCATCTCGTCGGACGAGTACCGGGTGCTGCGGTCCATGGAGGAGTCGGGGCGGGTGCGCCGGGGCTACTTCGTGGAGGGGTTGGGCGGGGCGCAGTTCGCGCTGCCCGGGGCGGTGGACCGGCTGCGGGCGCTGTCCGGTGAGGAGCCCGGCGGCCCGACTCCGCCCGTGGTGCTGGCCGCCACGGATCCGGCCAACCCGTTCGGCGCGGCGCTGTCCTGGCCCGCGGGCGCGGCGGGCGTGGAGGCGTCCCACCGTCCGGGGCGGGTCGCGGGCGCGCTGGTGGTGCTGGACGGCGGGCGCCTGACCCTGTTCGTGGGCCGGGGAGGGCGGTCGGTGCTGACCTTCGGCTCCACCCCGGCGCTGCTGGAGCGGGCCGCGCGCGCGGTGGCCGGGCTGGTGGCCTCGGGCGAGGTGGAGTCGCTGACGGTGGAGCGCGCGGACGGCGCGGAGGTGTTCGGGACCCCCGTGGACACCGCGCTGGTCTCGGCCGGGTTCCACGTCACCCCGAAGGGGCTGCGCCTGCGCCGCTGAGCGCGGTGCGGCCGTGAAACCACTGGCCGAGCCGCGCCGTGGTGCGCGAGGATCACCTCGACCGCACGCACTCGTACACAGGAGGTGGCCTTGTCACTCGTGATCCGTCCCATGGAGCCGGAGGACGCCGACGCGCTGGTGGAGGTGTCCCTTGCCGCGGACACGCTCTTCGCCGAGGCCGGGCTGGAACTCCCGCCGGACGACCCCCGGGAGATGCTCGACCACGTGGAGCGGGTCCTCGTGGCCGTCACGGACCGGGGCGTGTGCGGTCTGGCCGCCACGATCACCCTGGACGGCGCCGTCCACCTCGAACAGCTCGCCGTCCACCCGGAGCACGGGCGGCGCGGGATCGGCGGGGCGCTGCTGGAGGCCGTCAGCTCCCGCGCCGAGGAGGACGGGCACGACCGGGTCACCCTCACCACCTTCCGGGACCTTCCCTGGAACGGCCCCTGGTACGAGCGCCGGGGCTTCGAGGAGCTGCCGCGGGAACGGTGGGGTCACGAGCTGGAGCGGCAGTGGGAGGTCGAGGCGGAGGCGGGGATCCTCGTCCGGCCCAGGATCGCGATGGTGCGGCCGCTCGGGCGCGGTTGACGGTGGGCGGTCCGCCCCGAATCCCTGCCTTCGCTTTCGTCCCGCTTCGGGGTGTTGAGAGTATGGGGGTATGCACCCCACCGATCCCTCCGACCCCTCGGGCCCGACCGCCGACCTCAGCCAGGCCTCCCCGCGCGGGTCGGTCGGGCGTTACACGTTCCTCGGTGAACTGGGCAGCGGGGCCATGGGGACGGTGTGGCGGGCCCACGACACCGGGCTGAACCGGGAGGTCGCGGTCAAGGAGGTCCACCTCCCCCACGACATGCCGCCGCGTGAGCGCGAACGCGCCCGGGCCCGGATGGTGCGCGAGGCGCAGGCGGCGGCGCGGGTCTCCCACCCCTCGGTGGTGACCGTGCACGACGTCCTGGACGAGGGCGGCGTCACGTTCATCGTCATGGAGCTGCTGGACGGTGAGTCGCTGCGGGACCGGCTCCGGCGTACCGGGCCCCTGTCCGAAGCCGAGGTGGAGCGGATCGCACGCCCGCTGCTGGGCGCCCTGTGGGCCGCCCACCGGGCCGGGGTGATCCACCGCGACGTCAAGCCCGCCAACATCATGCTGAGCGAGGACGGCGCCCGACCGGTCCTGACCGACTTCGGGATCGCCAACCTTCCCGACCACGAGGGCACCGCGCTCACCGGGACCGGGACCATCCTCGGCACGGCCGCCTACGCGGCTCCCGAGCGGTTGGAGGACGACGAGACGAGCGCGGTCTCGGACCTGTGGAGCCTGGGCGCCACCCTGTTCGCGGCGCTGGCCGGGGAGTCCCCGTTCAAGCGGGACACGCTCACAGGGACCCTCACGGCGGTGCTCACCCAGCCCGTCCCCCCGGTGCCCGCCCGTGGGCCGGTGGCCGCCGTGGTCGCCGGGCTGCTGGTGCGCGACCCCCGGCGGCGCCTGCTCCCGGAACGGGCGCTGGAACTGCTCGACTCACCCGTTCCCGCCGCCTCGGCGGCTCAGGCGTTCCCGGTACCGCCGCCCGCGGCTGCGGCGTCCCGGCCCCGGCGTTCCCGCGTCCCGCTGTGGATCGGCGCCGCCGCGCTCGCGGCCCTGCTGGTGGTGGGCGGGCTCACCCTCCCCGGCATGCTGGCCGACGGGGACTGGAGCGAGGCGGAGGCCCAGCTCACCGAGGAGGGGCCGATTCCGGAGCCGAGCGGTGCCCCCTCCGACTCCGAGGGATCGTCCGACGCCCTCCCCGAGACCCTCTCCGACGACGACGCGCCCGAGGGGCACGTCCGCCTGAGCGACGGCGTGGTGGGGCTGGTCATGCCGGAGGACTGGACGGTACGCGACGGGGACCTCCAGGGCGGCGGCGAGTCGGCCACCCGGCTGTCCTCGTACGACCTGGTCACCGGTGACGGGGACGGGTCCGTCACGGTCGTCGCCACCGAGTACGACTTCCTGGTCCGCGACGCCGAGGGCGCCATGGTGCGGATGGAGCAGCTGCTCCAGGAGGACGAGGAATTCAGCGACGTCCGGCAGCAGCGGCTGGAGACCGAGCAGCTGGAGGGCCGCCTCCAGAGCGCCGTCTACGAGGTGCTGTTCCGCCACGAGGAGCGCGAGTCCCCGGAGCGGTGGATGTTCACACGGGAGATCACCGACGAGGCCCGGGGGATCTCCTACCGGATCAGCTTCAACTTCCCGGCCGACCTCCGTGACGCGCACCAGGACGAGTTCCAGGCCGTCCTCGACTCCTTCGGCCCCGACACCGGCGGGGACTGACCCCGCCGTAAGGCCACGGCCTCCGCGCCCCGGCGGGTGAGGGTGCCGGGGCGCGGAGGCGGTGGGGGACGGGGGTTTCAGACCGTGGAGGAGAAGACCTCGTCCCGGGCGCGTTCCAGGGCGTGCAGCAGGGCGCCCCGCACCACCGGACTGCCCTCGACGGTGCCCATGGCCACCTCGGTGACGTTGGGTGCTATCCGCGCTGTGGCCGCCTGGACCCGCTCCGCGAGCTTGGGGCCGCCCGCCTTGGCGACGTCGCCGCCCAGGACCACCAGACCCGGGTCGACGATGACGCTGACCGCCGCCACGCCCCGGGCGAGGCGGTCGGCGAAGGCGTCGAGGAAGGCGTCGCTCTCGGGGCTGTCACCGGCGGAGGCGGTGGCCACGACCTCGGTGACGTCGTCGCCGGGGATGCCGTGCTCGGCGGCGAGCTGGACCACCTGCTTGGCCTTGACCAACGCCTGGAAACCGTGCGGGAGGTCCCGGTTGCCCTCCTGCAGGTGGGAGTCGTAGCTCCCGGACAGGCCGACGTCGACCGGCATCGGGGCGCCGGGCACCGGCAGGTAGCCGATCTCCCCCGCGCCGCCGGAGCGGCCCCGGAGGATACGGCCGTCGATCATCGTGGACATGCCGACGCCGCCCGCCGCGCTGAGCCAGATGAGCACGAACTCGTCCGCGCCCTCGGCCGCGCCCTCGGAGTACTCGGCCAGGGCGGCCAGGTTGACGTCGTTCTCCAGCATGACCGAGCGCTTGAGGTCGCTGCGCAGGGCCTCCAGGACGCCCTCGTGCCAGGACATGAGGTCGAAGGAGAACCGGATGTCACCGGTGCGCGGATCGACCACCCCGGGGGTGCCGATCACGCAGGCGCGGACCTTGTCCAGCGGGACCTCGGCGGTCTCGGCCAGGCGCATCACGGCGGTGTGCACCAGGGCGACGGGGTCGTCGGAGGCGCTGGGGTCGACCGTCACCTCGCTGATGACCCGGCCGGTGATGTCCGCGATGGTGGCCGTGACCCGCCCCGCGCTGACGTCGAGCGCGGCCACGTAGGCGCTCTCCGGGACGACCGCGTAGAGGGCCGCGTTGGGTCCCCTGCCCCCCGCCTGGCTGCCGACGACCCGGACGAGGTCGCGTTCCTCCAGACGGGAGAGGAGCTGGGACGCCGTCACCTTGGACAGGCCCGTCCTCGTGCCGAGTTGGGTCCTGGTGAGCGGACCGCCGGACAAGAGGAGTTCCAGTGCCGCGCGATCGTTGAGCTGGCGCAGCAGCCGGGGAGTCCCCGGACGTTGAGACATAACCGTGACACCTCACCCTGTTTTTATTAGGAAAGTTTCCTGTTAATTTAGCTGACAACCTCACAGGAGGTCACGTCCCGGCAGGTCCGAGGCTGTATTCGGGCCACCGGTACCCGCGCCGGCGGGGCGGTCACAACCAGTGCTGTCCCAGCACACCCCCATAAGAGACGTCGAGGCGCCCGGGTCCGTTCATGATCCCAGGTCGTTTCGAGCACAGGCGCCGAGCCCCGGCGTGACGTGCGAAGGGAGATACGTTCACATGAGGTTCCCCAAGATCGCTCTGGCCTCGGCCGTGGTGATGCTCGCGGCCGCCTGCGGCGGTGGCGACGACAGTTCTTCCGGCGAGACTCCTGATTCCCTGACCGTGTGGGTCATGGGCACCTCCCAGGACAACCTGGTCGCGTACTTCGACGACGCGGAGAGCCGCTTCCAGGAGCAGTACCCGGACACCGCCGTCAACGTCGAGTTCATCCCGTGGGGCGACGCCCAGGAGTCGATCACCAACGCCATCGCGGGCGGTGACGCTCCCGACGTCCTGGAGGTCGGCAACGACCAGGTCTCCAGCTGGGCGTCCCAGGGCGCGCTGCTCGACATCGGTGACCACGTCAGCGAGTGGGCCCCCGCCGCCGACATGGACCAGGAGGCCCTGGAGTACGGCACCTACAACGGCGTCCAGTACGGCGTCCCGTGGTTCTCCGGCGTGCGCACCCTCTACTACCGCGCCGACTGGCTCCAGGAGATCGGCCACGAGCCGCCCGCGACCTGGGACGAGCTGATCGAGGTCTCCGAGGCGATCGAGGAGGAGTACGGCGTCCCCGGTTTCGCCGCGCCCACCGACTTCACCAACGGTATCGCCAGCTTCATCTGGGGCAACGGCGGCGAGATCGCCGTCCAGGACGGCGAGGAGTGGACCGGTCGGCTCACCGACCCCGAGACCGTCGAGGCCGTCGAGTTCTACGCCGGACTCACCGAGGACGGCGTCTCCCCGCAGAGCTACGTCGGTGAGACCGAGCTGGTCGCGCTGGCCGACATCGCCAACAGCCAGCTCGGCATGTACATCGACGGCAACTGGGCCCTGGGCTCCATCGAGGAGCAGGCCGAGGACCCGGAGGTCCTGGAGAACATCGCCTCCGCCCCGATCCCCGGCTCGGAGGGTATGGCCCCGGTCTTCGCCGGCGGTTCGGCCCTGACCGTCTTCGGCCTCACCGAGTACCCGGACCAGGCCTTCGACCTGCTCGGCATCCTGGGCGACCAGGAGGGCGGCAAGGCCTACGCCGACGTCGCGGGCTTCTTCCCGGCCTACCCGGAGCTGCTCCAGGCGGACGAGTACCAGAACGACCCCGCCCGCGCCGCCGCGGCCACGAGCATGCAGAACACGCGCTTCTTCCCCAGCACCCCGCGCTGGAACGCCGCCGACCTGGACAACAAGATCCTGCCCGGCGCCGTGCTCGACATCGTGCGGGGCGGCGACCCCGAAGAGGTCATGGAAGGCGCCAACGAGCAGCTGACCACCATCCTCAACGAGCCGGTCGAGTAAGAGCCCGTCCCTTCTGAGCACAGCCGTGAGGGGCGGGCGCGGACCCCGCGCCCGCCCCTTCCGGTCGAACCCGCCCTGATTGAGAAGCCCATGCCGAGAACCGTCGACAAAGCGTCAGCCGAACCGGACGGCGCCGTAGGTCAGGCCCCCGCCCGAACCAGGCGGCCCAAGCCGATCCCGTACCTGCTCATCATCCCGTCGGTGATCCTGCTGGCGGTCGTCCTGCTCTGGCCGATCGTCCAGATGGTCTGGTACTCGTTCACGAGTTTCACCACCCGCAACCTGATGCCCAACCAGCCGGGTCCGGAGTGGAACAACTTCGCTCACTACCAGAGCCTGCTCACCGACCCCGCGTTCTGGTCGATCCTGCGCAACACGGTCGTCGTCTGCGTCCTCATGGTCGGCATCACCATGGTGCTCGGGACGCTGATCGGCATCCTGCTGCACAAGCTGCCCAAGTGGTTCTCCACCTTCGTGGCCATCGGCATGATGCTGGCCTGGTCGACCCCGGCCCTGAGCGCCTCCCTGGTCTTCCGGTGGCTGTTCCTGCCCGAGCGCGGCCTCGTCAACGTCGTCCTCGACCGCCTGCCGGACTGGCTCGTCGGTGACGGATGGCTCCAGTACAACTGGTTCCTCGAACCGCTGTCGCTGTTCAGCATCCTCGTCATGGTGATCGTCTGGCAGTCGTTCCCGTTCGTCGCGGTGTCGGTGCTCGCCGGACTCAAGAGCATCCCGTCCGAGCTCTACGAGGCGGCCCGGATGGACGGCGCCAACGCCTGGAAGTCGTTCTGGAACGTCACCTTCCCGATGCTGCGGCCGCTGTTCGCGCTCCTGCTGGTCCTCCAGATCATCTGGGACCTGCGCGTGTTCACCCAGCTGTACATCCTGGCGAACAGCTTCCAGAACAAGGACGTCTACCTGCTCTCCTACTACATCTACCAGCAGGGGTTCAGCGCCAGCCCGGCCAACTACGGCATGGGTTCCGCCATCGCGGTGGTCATGACCGTCATGATCCTCGCCGTCACCGCGTACTACCTGCGCATCATGATCCGCCAGGGGGAGACCCGATGACCGCCGTCGACAAGACCGCCCGAACCTCGACCGCCGCCGCCCGCGGCTCCGCGTCGGGTGGTTCCGGCGGCACCGGGACCCCGCGACGCGTCCACCGCCGCAGCCCGCTCCGCCGCCTGCGCGAACTCCCCCTGTACCTGGCCGGGATCGCCGTCTTCCTGTTCTCGGTCTTCCCCGTCTACTGGATGGTCTCGACGGCCTTCAAGCCGACCGGGGAGATCTTCACCCGGGACCAGCGGCTGTTCCCCCAGGCGCCCACGCTCGAACACTTCGACCGGGTGATCAACGGCCAGCTGATCCCGGGGGTGAACTTCGGGACCTTCCTCGCCAACAGCCTCCTGGTCACCCTCGGCGCCGTGGCCATGGGAGCCCTGTTCTCCCTGCTGGCGGCGGTCGCCGTCGCCAGGTTCCGGTTCAAGCTCCGCTCGGCCTTCATCATGCTGCTCATCGTCATCCAGATGGTGCCGATGGAAGCGATGATCATCTCGATCTTCATCAACTTCCGGTCGCTCTCGGAGGCCACCGGGGTGCAGCTGCTCGGCAACCTCTCCGGTCTGCTGATCGTCTACACCGCCGTGTCGCTGCCGATCACCATCCTGATGCTCCGCGGCTTCGTCGCCGCCGTCCCCAAGGAGCTGGAGGAGGCCGCGGCCATCGACGGTGCCAGCGGCTGGACCATCTTCTGGCGCATCCTGATGCCGCTCGTCGCCCCCGGTCTGGTGGCGGCCAGCATCTTCGCGTTCATCACGGCGTGGAACGAGTTCATCGTCGCCCTGACCTTCCTGGGCCGGAGCACGGACAACTACACGCTGCCGCTGACCCTCTCCTACTACTTCGGCCGCTTCGGCACGGAGTGGGGTCCGATCATGGCCGCCTCGACCCTGCTGACCATCCCGGTGATGCTCTTCTTCCTCTTCGTCCAGCGCCGCATGGTCTCCGGCCTGACCATGGGGGCCGTCAAGGGCTGACCGCCCGCCACCACCGGCCGCCACACCACCCCATCCCCGCCACGCGTCTGCCCTCCCCTGGGCACCCTTGCTCACCGAACGGAGTTCGTCATGCCGCACGACCCGACACTGGAGCGTCTGGCCAACGCCACGCTGCTGGTGCCCTTCGAGTCCCTCCAGGCCCCCCGATGGATCTTGGACGGGCTGGCGGACGGGATCTCCGGCGTCTGTCTCTTCCACAACAACCTGGAGAGCCCCGAGCAGGTCACCGCGCTCAACGCGAGCCTGTGCGAGGCCACGGACACCCCGCTGATCTCCCTCGACGAGGAGGGCGGCGACGTCACCCGCATCGGCCAGGCCCGGGGCAGTGACTACCCCGGCAACGCCGCCCTGGGCGCGGTGGACGACCCCGAACTCACCCGGGCCACCCTGCGCGCGCTCGGCCACCAGCTCTCCGGTCTGGGCTTCAACCTGGACCTGGCCCCGTCGGTGGACGTCAACGTCGCGGACGACAACCCGGTGATCGGCACCCGTTCCTTCGGGGCCGACCCCGAGCTGGTCGCCCGCCACGCCGCCGCCTCCGTTCGCGGTCTCCAGGAGGCCGGGGTGGCCGCGTGCGCCAAGCACTTCCCCGGCCACGGCGCCACCTCCCAGGACTCGCACCACACCCTGCCCCGTGTGGAGGCCGACGCCGAGCTGCTGCACCGCCGTGAGCTGCTGCCGTTCCGGGCCGCCATCGACGCCGGGGTCCGCTCCATCCTGACCGCGCACATCGAGCTGCCCGGTCTGGGCGGCGGCGACGGCCCGGCCACGCTCAACCAGGCCGTGCTCAACGACCTGCTGCGCGGAGAGCTCGGGTTCGACGGGGTCGTGGTGAGCGACGCCATGGACATGCGCGGGGTCAGCGGCGAGATCGGCATCCCCGAGGCCAGCGTGCTCGCGGTGGCCGCCGGGTGCGACCTGCTGTGCCTGGGCCGGTTCGTCTACGCGGACCAGGTCGCCCAGGTCCGCACGGCGCTGGTGGAGGCCGTCCGTGAGGGCCGCCTGGCCGGTGAGCGCCTGGAGGAGGCGGCCGACCGCAACGCCCGGCTGCGTCAGTGGATCAAGGACTCCGCCGAGGGCGGCTCCGCCACGGAGGACTCCGAGCAGGTCGGCCTCACCGGGGCCCGCCGCGCCGTCCGCGTGGACGGGGACCTCCCGCCGCTGGAGAACCCGTACGTGATCGAGGTGGACGCCCCCGCCGGGGTGGCCGTCGGTGACGTGCCGTGGGGTCTGGGCCCCTGGTTCAGCGACACCGTGCGGGTCTCCCCCGAGACCGACGAGCCCGCCGCCGTGCTGGCCGCCGCCTCCGGCCGCGACCTTGTCGTCGTGGTGCGCGACGCGCACCGGTACCCGACCGCCCAGGCGTTCGTGAACGCCCTGCTCAGCGCCTACCCGAAGGCCGTGGTGGTCGAGATGGGCCTGCCCATCTGGCGCCCCGCCTGCGGGGCCTACGTGAGCACCTACGGCGCCGCGCACGTCAACGGACTCAGCGCCGCGGAGCTCCTGGGCGCCACGGGCGCGCTGGAGGCCGCCCGGTAGGCCACCCGCCCTCGACCCCTCCCAGGGCGTACCCACCCCGTACGCTCCGCCTCGGCCCGGTCCCCACCACTCCACCAGGGACCGGGCCGAGGGTGTTCTCCGGTTCCGACACGAGGGCGCACGCCGCCCATGTCCCCGAAAGTCGGTAGGAGAAGTACCCTTGGCGTGTAGCATCCCGGCCGCTGGCAACACTCGTCGGCGCCCGGTGCCCCATTCGCCCTTCTAACCACGGCATAATCACAGCATGCGCCTTTCAGCCCGGGTCGACTACGCGCTTCGCGCGGCCGCAGAGCTCGCTGTCGCCAGCGACGGTCCGGTGACGGCCGAGCAGCTCGCACGCGCGCAGGCCATCCCCGGAAAATTCCTAGAGAACATCCTCACCCAGCTACGCCGTGCCGGTCTGGTACGCAGCCAACGGGGTCCCGTCGGTGGTTACTGGCTGGCCCGACCAGCGGCGGAGATCTCCCTCGCCGACATCATCCGAGCGGTCGACGGACCGCTCGCCAACGTGCGCGGGGAACGCCCCGAACACGTCGACTACGACGGGGCCGCCCGCAGCCTGCAACAGGTGTGGATCGCCCTGCGCGCCAGCGAGCGCTCCATCCTGGAGGGGGTCAACCTCCAGCACCTGGTCACCAACGAACTCCCCGAACAGGTGCGTGTGCTGGCCGAGGACCCCGAGTCCTGGGTCAACCACACCCACCGTTGACGGACGCCCCGCCGGGGCTCCGCCCAGAACACCGGAAGCCGGTCACCCCGAGGGGTGACCGGCTTCCTGAGTGAGGACTCGTACGGTCCACGCTGACGTGTGCGGGTGGGGCCGGGTGTCACACACCGGCCATGTCTGCGACCTGGGGAACACGGTCCGGAACGGGCGCGATGCCGAGGTCCTGCGCGGGAACGGGGTCGGTCGTGACCGCGTCGCCCAGCAGTGCGGCCTCCTGGAGCTCGGCCAGTGCCAGCTGGTCGGAGACCTCCCTGAGGACCTGCGAGAGCGGGACCCCGAGAGCCCCACAGATCGAGGAGAGCAATTCGGAAGATGCTTCCTTCTGTCCCCGTTCGACCTCGGACAGGTATCCGAGGGAGACCCGTGCATCGGCCGACACCTCGCGGAGGGTGCGACCCTGGCGCTGACGCAGCCGCCTGAGCACGTCACCAAGTAGGTGACGAAGCAGGACCATCATTCGCGCTCCCTCCCACCGGTAACGACCTTCATATACAACACCGTACCTGCCCCACGCCCGATTCGGGCACCTCTTGCCGTCCTGTTCGCTGGAGGGGGAACCGCACCCGGGGGTGGTTTTGTTCCCCCACCCCGGGGGGAGGTGGACCAGCCGGAGGGATCAGGCCCGGGTGTTTCCCGTCACGTCCCCGCGAACGGCGGCCCCCAGGAGCCTCAGCGCACCCGTGACCGTGTCAAGGCGGATACCCGAACGATCCCCGGTGAAACTGAACCGGACGACCCGGGTGTGTGAGTCCGGTCCCGCGACCGCCGCGTAGACGGTGCCGACGGGCTGTCCGTCCTGCGGTTCGGGCCCGGCCACGCCCGTGACCGCGACCCCGAAGTCGGCTCCGGTGAGTCGGCGCGCCCCGCGCGCCATGTGGGCGGCGACGTCGGGGTGGACGGCGCCGTGCTCGGCCAGCAGCGCCTCGGGGACGCCCAGGACGGAGGACTTGGTGTCCGTGGCGTAGGTGACGGCCCCGCCCCGGTAGGTGGCGGAGGCACCGGGGACGGCGGTCAGGTGCGCGCCGATGAGCCCGCCGGTGAGGGACTCGGCGGTGGCGGCGGTGGCCCCGGCCTCCAGGAGGGCGCGGTGGGCGGCCTGCGCGGCCTCCAGCGCCTCTCCCCCGATCCGGGTGTCCCCCGCCTGGCCCACGGCCCTACTGCTTCCCGCCGTCGGCGCCCTTGGCACGGACGAGGCGGACGGCGTCGGCCACGTAGGTCAGGCCGGTCCAGAGGGTGACGGCCAGGGCGGCCGCCATGACCCCGTGCGCGATCCAGGTGAACACGCCGGTGAAGGGCAGCAGCCCCAGCGGGAACAGGTAGATGCTGATCGCCACGATCTGGAGGACGGTCTTGAGCTTGCCTCCGCTGCTGGCGGGCATGACGCCGTAGCGCAGCACCGCGAAGCGCAGGGCGGTGATCCCCCACTCGCGGAGCAGGATCGCGATGGTGACCCACCACCACAGGTCGCCCTGGACGGAGAGCACGATCAGCGCGGCTCCGGTCAGCGCCTTGTCCGCGATGGGATCGGCGATCTTGCCGAAGTCGGTGACCAGGTTCCGGCGGCGGGCCAGCTCACCGTCCACCCGGTCCGTGATGGCGGCGATCACGAAGACGGAGAACGCGGCGAGCTGCCAGCCGAGCCCGTCCAGGAACATGAACCAGACGAAGACCGGCACCATGACCAGGCGGCTCATCGTGAGGATGTTCGCGATGTTCCACAGTGGAGCTTGGGGGGCGGACGAGGCCGCGGGGTCGTTGGTGCTCATCTGTCGGCGGCTTCCCCGTCCTGCTCAGCGACGAGGTCGGCCCCCATCGACTGGATGACGGTGGCGCGCACGAGGTCACCGACGGCCAGGCCCTCGCCGTACAGGATGGTGCTGCCGTCGACCTCGGGCGCCTGGTGCTCGGCGCGGCCCTCGTAGGCACCGTCCTCCAGGACGGTCTCCACCAGGACGGTCACCTCGGTGCCGATCCGCTCCTCGGCCCGCTGGACCATGAGCTCCTCGGCCAGGCGGTTGAGGGTGTCCACGCGCTCCTGGACGACCTCCTCGGACACCTTGCCCTCGTGGGTCAGGGCCTCGGTGCCGTCCTCGTCGGAGTAGCCGAACACGCCGATGGCGTCCAGGCGGGCCTCGCTGAGGAAGGCCACCAGCTCCTGGAACTCCTCCTCCGTCTCGCCGGGGAAGCCGACGATGAAGTTGGAGCGCGCACCGGCCTCCGGGGCGCCCTTGCGGGCGGTCTCCAGCAGCTCCAGGAAACGCTCGCGGTCACCGAAACGGCGCATGCGGCGCAGCAGCGGGCCGCTGGCGTGCTGGAAGGAGAGGTCGAAGTAGGGCACCACGCCGGGGGTGTCGGTGAGCACGTCCACCAGCCCGGGGCGGACCTCGGCGGGCTGGAGGTAGCTCACCCGGACCCGCTCCAGGCCCTCGACGGCGGCCAGGCGCGGCAGCAGCTTCTCGAGCGCGCGCACGTCGCCCAGGTCCTTGCCGTAGGACGTGGAGTTCTCACTGACGAGGAAGACCTCGCGCACGCCCTCGCTGGCCAGCCACTCGGCCTCGCGGACGATCTCGTCGGGCTGCCGGGAGATGTAGGCGCCCCGGAAGGCGGGGATGGCGCAGAAGGTGCACCGTCTGTCACAGCCGGAGGCGATCTTGAGGTTGGCGACGGGGCCGCCGGTCAGGCGGCGGCGCGGGGTGGCCGCACGGTAGGGCAGCTCGGTGCCCTCGGCGCCCTCGGAGTCGGTGAAGGCGGCGTGCCCGGGCACGTGGACCTGGGAGGCGTCGCGCTCGGCCGGGCTGATCGGCAGCAGGGTCCGGCGGTCGCGCGGGTCGTGCGGGGCCAGCTTGCGGCCGGCGACGACGTCGTCGAGACGGTCGGTGATGGTGGCGTAGTCGTCGAACCCGATGACGTTGGCCTCGGGGAGGGCGTCGGCCAGCTCGGAGCCGTAGCGCTCGGCCATGCAGCCGGCGGCGATGACCTTTCCGCCGCCCTCGGCCGCCTCCAGCAGGGTCTCGATGGAGTCCTGTTTGGCGGCGTCGATGAACCCGCAGGTGTTGACGACGGTCACGTCGGCCTTGGTGTCGTCGTCGACGAGGTCCCAGCCGCCAGCGGCAAGGCGTCCGGCGAGCTCTTCGGAGTCGACCTCGTTACGCGCACACCCCAGGGTGACGAGTGAGACAGTACGGCGCGATGACATGGCTTCCAAGCGTGTGGGAGAGCTACGGGTGCAGCGGGCGCGGCGCGGCCGAAGGCCGGGGTACCGGTCGGGTCGTGCTGTCGCACGAAGGCGTCGATGGTCGCCGCCCGCAGCCCCCCACACTACCGTGGATGACCTACCCGCCCGTACCCCGGCCTCGTCGCACGTGGTGCCGTGCCGCGCCGTGGGAGCCCGTCAGTCCTCCAGACCCTCGGCCCCGATGGTGACCTCCCGGACCTCTCCGATCTCGCCGCTGGGGCCGTGGTCCTCGCCGTCAACGGCCACGTCGATCGAGCCCGCGTTGCCGACCCACAGTTTCAGCGGCGTCCTGGTGGTGTAGTCCTGGGTCTCGCCCTCCAGGAGGAACCCGGTGTAGATCGCCTCGCCGTCGGCCTCACTGACCTCGATCCAACTGCGGTCGCTGGCGGTGATGGAGACGGTGAACTCGACCGGCTCCGCCTCGGCGGCGTCCTCCTCCACGGCCTCGGCGCGCTCGACGGGCACCGCCGCGTCCTCCGGGAGCATCACCGAGTCGGAACCCTGCTCGCCGCCCGCCCGCGCCGACTCGAAGGCGGTCCGGACGGGGTTGCCCTCGTCCCAGCCCTGCCAGGTGCGTACGCCCACGAACACGGCGGCGATCAGGATGAGTCCGACCACGGCCCAGGGCCAGTGCCGCCGGAACGCCTCCGCGCGGCGGGTGCTGGTGCCGCTGACCCCGCTGCGGGGCGCGGCGGCTCGGGCCGCGCCCGGCCGGGCGCCCGGCGGCGGGCTCTCCGGTCTGCTGTGCCGACCGGGCCGACGCGGTCCCGGCACGGCGGCCTCTCTGTTGGCCCCGGCGTTGGCCCCGGCCGACTGGGCCCCCCGGGGTCTGTTGCGCTGCGGCGGCCGGGCCAGCCGCTGGTTGCGTTCGAAGTGGCCCCAGTTCTCGGCCCGCTGCTCCGGGTCGGCTCCCTCGTCCCCGAAGCTGCGGGGTACGCCCTGGGGCGTCTCGTGTTCGTCGGTGGTCCTGGTGTGGGCCCGTCCGCCCTGGGCCGCGGCGACCCTGGCCGCCTTCGGCTTCGCGGACGGGTGCCGGGGTGGGGGGATGAAGGTGGCCTTCTCAGGCGAGGCGTGGTCCCTGTCGAACTCCTCCAGCAACGGTGCGGGGTCCAACCCGAAGAGCTTGCAGATCCTCCGGATGTGCCCGCGGGCGTAGAAGTCCCCTCCGCAGGGGACGAAGTCCTCGTTCTCGATCCCTCTCAGGACCTGCATACGGATGCGTGTACGTGTGCTCAGGTTCTCCAAGGAGCAACCCGCCGCGATCCGTGCGGCGGACAGGGTCTGGCCGATCGTCGCCATGCGCACTCCCCCCGCGACTGTCTGTGCCTACGTCTACCCACTCTGCTACTAGGACACGGACAACGCAGGTCACCACGCCCCATGAAGGGCTCAAGATCGCGCCAAATCGGGCGTCACGGACGTGGTGTCGGTCTCATCCGCCCCGAATGTCGGTGAGTACGGCGGCGAGTTCGTCGGGCTGCACGAGGACGTCGCGTGCCTTGGAGCCCTCGCTGGGGCCGACGACGTCGCGGCTCTCCATGAGGTCCATCAGGCGGCCCGCCTTGGCGAACCCGACCCTGAGCTTGCGCTGGAGCATCGACGTGGACCCGAACTGGGTGGTGACGACCAGCTCGACCGCCTGGAGCAGCAGGTCCATGTCGTCGCCGATGTCCTCGTCGATCTCCTTCTTCTTGGTGTCGACAACCGCGACGTCCTCGCGGTAGCTGGGCTCGGACTGCTTCTTGCAGTGGTCGACGATCCCCCGGATCTCCTTCTCCCCCACCCAGGCGTTCTGGAGGCGGATGGGCTTGCCCGCGCCCATCGGGAGGAAGAGCGAGTCACCCTTGCCGACCAGCTTCTCCGCGCCGGGCTGGTCGAGGATGACGCGGCTGTCGGCGAGGCTGGAGGTCGCGAAGGCCAGCCGGGAGGGAACGTTGGCCTTGATCAGGCCGGTGACCACGTCGACGCTGGGGCGCTGGGTGGCCAGGACCAGGTGGATGCCCGCGGCACGGGCCAGCTGGGTGATGCGCACGACCGCGTCCTCGACGTCGCGGGGGGCGACCATCATGAGGTCGGCCAGCTCGTCGACGATCACCAGGAGGTAGGGGTAGGGCTCGTAGACGCGTTCGCTGCCCAGCGGGGCCGTGAGCTCCCCGGTGCGCACGGCGGCGTTGAAGTCGTCGACGTGCCGGTACCCGGAGGCGGCGAGGTCGTCGTAGCGCCGGTCCATCTCCCCCACCACCCACTGGAGGGCCTCGGCGGCCTTCTTCGGGTTGGTGATGATGGGCGTGATCAGGTGGGGGATGCCCTCGTACATGGTCAGCTCGACCCGCTTGGGGTCGACCAGGATCATGCGGACCTCGTCGGGGGTGGCACGCATCATCAACGAGGTGATGAGCCCGTTGATGCAGGTGGACTTACCGGCGCCGGTGGCACCGGCGACCAGCACGTGCGGCATCTTGGCGAGGTTGGCCACGACGTTGCTGCCCTCGACGTCCTTGCCCAGGCCCACCAGCATGGGGTGGTCGTCCGAGGTGGCCGCCGGGGAGCGCAGGACGTCGCCCAGACTCACTATGTCCTTGTCCGTGTTGGGGATCTCCACCCCGATCGCGGACTTGCCGGGGATGGGCGACTGGATGCGCACGTCGGCGCTCTTGACCGCGAGCGAGATGTTCTTGGAGAGCGCGGTGACCTTCTCGACCTTCACCGCGGGGCCGAGCTCGATCTCGTACCGGGTGACCGTCGGTCCCCGGGTGAACCCGGTGACCTCGGCGTCGATCTTGAACTGCTCCATGACCCCGCTCAGGGCCGCGACGACGTCGTCGTTGGCCTGTGTGCGGGGCTTGACCGGCGTGCCCGGCTTGAGCATGGTCGGCGCGGGCAGCTCGTAGTCGCCCTCGACCACACGGGAGGGGATGGAGAGCTGCTCGGTGGTGACCGGAGCCGGCGTGGGGTCGGGGACCGGGGCCTTGGCCTTCTTGCGGGCGGGCTTCTTCGCCGCCGCGGCCTCCGCCTCCTCCTCGTCGGTGAGGGCGGGGGCGATCGACCCCGACTCGGGTTCGCTGGGCAGGACCGGGCTGTCGTAGGGACGCTCGTGGTCCCCCGCGACGGTCTCGGCCTCGGAGGTCCGCGCCTTCGGCCTGCGCTTGCGCGGCTTGGCGGGCTTCTCCGGGTCCGCGCCGAGGAGGCCGATCCCGGAGTCGGGTCCGGTGTCGCGCTCCATGAGGGCGCCGAACAGGGTCTGGAGGCGGTCCGGGATGCGGCGGATGGGGGTGGCGGTCACCACGAGGATGCCGAAGATCAGGATCAGGGCCAGCAGCAGGCCGGTGAGCCAGGGGGTGACCACGGCGCTGAGCGGGCCGGAGGCGACGAAGCCGACGACACCGCCCGCCTCCTGGAGCCCCTCTATGCCGTCCGCGGGCTGCGGGATGCCGTGGGCGATGTGGATGAGCCCGAGCAGGCCGAGCATGATCGAGGTGACCCCGATGAACAGCCGTCCTGCGTCACCCTCCTTGCTGGTGCTCGGGGTGCGCATCAGCTTGACCGCGATGGGCAGGAAGAGCAGCGGCAGGATCGGGGAGAAGGTGCCGACGCCGCCGACCACCACGAAGCGGGTGGCCTCCAGGAGGGGGCCCTCGCTCTGCCACCACACCGCTGCGGCGACCAGGATGCCCAGGGCCAGCAGGATCAACCCGGCGCCGTCGCGCCGCAGGTCGGGGTCGAGGCCGCGGGCACTGCGGCCGACCGCCCGGGCCGCCCCGCCCACGGTGTGCGCGACGAGCTTCCACATCACCAGGAGGAACTGGCCGAAGAGAGTGACCACGTAGGCGATGGGCCCGTCGGGCATGCGCTTCTTCGCCGCGGGTTTGCGCGCGGCGGGCTTCTTGCGCCCAGCACCACCTGAGGAGGCACGCGTGGCCATCGGGGGTCACCTCCACCGGGGACGGGGTCGATTCCGAGGTGCGGGCACAGCGACCCGGCACGGCGGGAAGCCTACTAAGCCGTCCAGCCCGAATCATCCAGGGGGCACGGCGTGTCCCGGCTTTCCACACTTCCGCTCCGCCCCAGCCCCAATCGTGTCCCGCCTGGGGCCTTGGCTACCAGGGGGGTGCTTGCGTTCGGGCGCCGCCAGGGTTCTGCAAGACGAGTCAAGCCGCCACCGAGGAACGAGCCAGGCGTAGACGAGGATGAAGAATCCCTGGCCTTCCGGGCGCCCGAACACGGGCCGAAGCGAAGCGGAGGCCCAAGAAAATATGGCCCGGGAACGCGTACGTTCCCGGGCCGTGTCCCTGCTTCCCCTACGGTCAGACCTCGACCAGGACGGGGATGATCATGGGACGTCGGCGGTAGGTCTCGTTGACCCAGCGTCCCGTGCTGCGGCGGATGAGCTGACGCAGCTGGTGCGGGTCGTTGACGCCGTCGGCGGCCGCCTTGTCCAGGGCGTCCTGGATCTTGTCGATGACGTCGTCGTAGGCCTCGGCGCCCATGCCCGCGCCCCGGGTGTGGATCTCGGGGTCACCGAGGATCTTCCCGGAGTTGGAGTCCACCGCGACGACGACGGAGATGAAGCCCTCCTCGCCCAGGATGCGGCGGTCCTTCAGTGCGGCGTCGGTGACGTCCCCGACCGAGGAGCCGTCCACGTAGACGTACCCGGCCTGCACCGCGCCGACGATCTTGGCGCGGTTCTTGTGGACGTCCACGACCACGCCGTCCTCGGCGATGACGATGCGGTCGCTCGGCACGCCCGTGAGCTTGGCCAGGTCGGCGTGGGCGCGCATGTGCCGCCACTCGCCGTGCACCGGCATGAAGTTGCGCGGACGCACCATGTTGAGCACGTACAGCAGCTCACCCGCGGAGGCGTGGCCGGACACGTGCACGAGCGCGTTGCCCTTGTGCACGACCTTGGCGCCCCAGCGGGTCAGGCCGTTGATGACCCGGTTGACCGAGTTCTCGTTGCCCGGGATGAGCGACGAGGCGAGCAGGATGGTGTCGCCCTCCTCGATGCGGATCTGGTGGTCCCGGTTGGCCATGCGGCTCAGCGCCGCCATGGGCTCGCCCTGGGAGCCGGTGCAGATCAGCACGACCTCGTCGGCGGGCATCTTGTCGAGCTGCTTGACGTCGACGATGGTGTCGCCGGGGATGCTCAGGTAGCCCAGGTCGCGCGCGATGTTCATGTTGCGGACCATGGAGCGGCCCACGAACGCGATCTTGCGGCCGTGCGCGGTCGCGGAGTCGATGACCTGCTGGACGCGGTGCACGTGCGAGGCGAAGCAGGCCACGACGATGCGCTTCTTCGCCTGCCGGAACACCTTGTCGATGGCCTCGGTCAGGTTGCGCTCGTTGACCACGAACCCGGGCTGCTCGGCGTTGGTGGAGTCCGACAGCAGGATGTCCACGCCCTCGTCACCGAAGCGGGCGAACCCGGCCAGGTCGGTGAGGCGGCTGTCCAGCGGCAGCTGGTCCATCTTGAAGTCGCCCGTGTGCAGTACCGTGCCGCCGGGCGTGCGGATGCCCACGGCGAGTGCGTCCGGGATGGAGTGGTTGACCGCGAAGAACTCCAGGTTGAAGGGGCCGAAGTCGTGGCGCTCCCCCTCCTCCACCAGGACGGTCTCCGGCTTGATCCGGTGCTCTCCGAGCTTGGCGCTGATCAGCGCCAGGGTGAGCTTGGAACCGACGATCGGGATGTCGGCCCGCTCGCGCAACAGGAACGGCACGCCGCCGATGTGGTCCTCGTGCCCGTGGGTGAGCACGATCGCCTCGATGTCGTCGAGACGGTCCCGGATGTAGTCGAAGTCCGGCAGGATCAGGTCGACGCCGGGCTGCTCCTCCTCCGGGAAGAGCACGCCGCAGTCGACGATGAGCAGACGGCCGCCGTACTCGAAGACCGTCATGTTGCGGCCGATCTCACCGAGTCCGCCGAGCGGGACGATGCGAAGGACGCCCTTGCCCTGGGGCGGGGGCGGGCCGAGTTCGGGGTGCGGGTGACTCATACGGAACCCTCCGTCAGACGTTCGACGCGCACGGCGCTGGCGGGCACGGCCTGGTGCGGGGCGAGCCCGATCGGGCCCTTGACCCCGGCGGCGGCCAGGTCCTCGCGCAGGAGGGCCTGGAGCTCCGAGGACGCGTCCGCGAGCGGAGTGCGGACCGGCCCGGAGGGCAGCCCGAACAGGTTCAGGATCGCCTTGGTGGTGATGACGCCCTGGGTGCGGAACATGCCGGTGTAGACCGGAGTGAGGCGGCGGTGGATGGCCAGCGCCTGGCCGACCTCGCCCGCCTCGAAGGCGTCGATCATGTCCTTGAGGTCGCTGCCGACGATGTGGCCGACGACGCTCACGAAACCGGCCGCGCCGACCGACAGCAGCGGCAGGTTCAGGATGTCCGTGCCGCAGTAGTAGGCCAGGTCGGTGCGCTCCATGACCCAGGAGCTGGCGCCGACGTTGTCCTTGGCGTCCTTGTTGGCGACGATGCGCGGGTGCTCGGCCAGCCGGACCAGGGTCTCGGAGGCGATCGGCGTCCCGGTGCGGTGCGGGATGTCGTAGAGCATGACCGGCAGGTCGGTGGTGTCGGCGATCTCGGTGAAGTGCCGGATCAGCCCCTCCTGCGGGGGCTTGTTGTAGTAGGGCGTGACGGCCAGCAGGCCGTGCGCGCCCGCCTTCTCGGCGGCCCTGGCCAGCTTGACGCTGTGACGGGTGTCGTTGGTGCCGACCCCCGCGATGATCTGGGCGCGGTCACCGACGGCCTCGACCACCGAGCGCAGCAGACGGTCCTTCTCGTCGTCGCTGGTCGTGGGCGACTCGCCGGTCGTGCCGCTGATGACCAGTCCGTCGTTGTGCTGCTCGTCCACCAGGTAGGTGGCGAGCCGGGCGGCGCCGTCGTAGTCGAGTTCCCCGTCCTCGAGCATCGGGGTGACCATCGCGGTCAGCATCTTGCCGAACGGGCGGTTCTTGGGTTCCACCATCGTGTGTGAAAGGCTCTCGGGCCCCAGCCGGAAGGCGTCGGGGCCCTGGGTTGCCCTTCCTCCTCTCCATGTGCGTGAAACGGGTGTGTGTCCCGAGCCGGGTGCTTTCCTCCGTGCAACGGGTGAAGACGGCGTTGAACGTCCGTCGCCGCGACCGGTGAACGCGGGCCACCGGAAGCGGGAAAGTCTGTTGTGTCCTCGCACCTGTGAGTGCGCGGGAGCGGGTCCGGTTCGGTCCCCGTCCTCGTGGGTTGAGGTGAGGGACCGTCACGGGTGTGACCGACCAGGTCACCTGGAGCCTACGCGCTCGACCGGTGCCCGGAAGTGTGAACCTACCCGCACCGGGCCCTCGTCACTCGGACGGGGCCCGGTGTCACCGTGGTCGGAGAACGGCGCGCGGGTGTCGTTCGGGCGTGTCTCAGTCGTCCTTGGCGTCGGGCAGGAACATGCTGACGACCCAGCTCACGATGGTGACGACGATGGCGCCCCAGAAGGCGGGCCAGAATCCGTCCACGTGGAACGGGACGTTGAACAGCCCGGCGATCCACTCGGTGAGCATGAACAGCAGCGCGTTCACCACGAGCCCGATCAGCCCGAGGGTGAGGGCGTAGAACAGGCAGCCGACCGTCTTGACGATCGGTTTGATGACCGCGTTGACCACACCGAAGATCGCGCCGACCACGAGGTAGACGACGATCTGACCGGCGGTGTCCTGCGCCGTGACGTCGATCCCGTCGACGAGGAGGACAGCGGCCCAAAGGGCCAGCGCGTTCGCGATAACTCTGATAATGAGGCTCACAACGTAGATGTTCCCATGCCGGTGCAAGGTCCGGAAACTCCGGCGTGGGTGATCTTCGCGTCCGGCGTGTCGCACACCCGCGCCCGCCGGGTTCCGGAACCAACCGAGAGGCCCCCTCGTGTCCAGTGCGCAGTTCGTCCGTCCCGCCCGTGCCGCCGACGTGGACAGGGTGGTGGACCTCCAGGTCGCGTCGTGGCGGTCGGTGTACGGGGAGCTGTTGCCCGAGGAGGTGGCGGCGGAGCTCTCGGGCGACCAGGCCCGTGAGAGCTTCCGTGAGCAGTGGACGGCGGCGTTGGAGTCGCCGCCCACCTCGAAGCACCGGCTGGTGGTGGCCACCGACGAGGACGGCGGGGTGCGCACGGTCGTCGGGTTCGCGGCGTTCGGCCCGGGTGGGGACCCGGACCTGTGGCCCGCCAAGGACGCGGAGGTGTTCGCGCTGCACGTGGACCCGGAGCGGGTGCGGGAGGGGCACGGCAGCCGTCTGGTGAACGCGTGCGTGGACCACCTGGTGGAGGGCGGGTTCGGCACGGTGCACGTGTGGGTCCCGGAGGAGGAGAACGCGCTGCGGTCGTTCTTCGAGGCCTCGGGGTGGCGCGCGGACGGTGCCCGGCGGGAGATCGACATGGGTCGCCTGCTTCCGATGGTGCGGTTGCACGCGGCCGTGTCCGAGTAGTTCGGCGGCGCGTCGGCCAGGCACTACCGTTGGGTAGTTGTCCGGCGCGCCCCCAGGGCGCGCCACCGTCTCGAATCTGGAGGACCGGCGCGTGGCCACGGTCAGTGAATGGGTCTCGGGGCTGCGCCCCCGCACGCTTCCGAACTCGATCGTCCCGGTGGCGGTCGGTACCGCGCTGGCCTTCTCCCTGGACGGGTTCGTGTGGTGGAAGGCGCTGCTGGCCCTGGTGGTGTCCATGGCGCTCCAGGTGGGCGTGAACTTCGCCAACGACTACAGCGACGGGGTCAAGGGCACCGACACCGAGGAGCGCACCGGGCCCACGCGGCTGACCGCGAGCGGGCTGGCGGCTCCGAAGCAGGTGCTGGCCGCCGCACTGGGGAGTTTCGCGTTCGCCGGTGTCATCGGGCTGGTCCTGGTGGCGACCAGCTCGTGGTGGCTCCTGCTGATCGGCGCGGCCGCCATCGCCGCCGCCTGGTACTACACCGGCGGGAACACCCCGTACGGGTACCGGGGCCTGGGCGAGGTCTCGGTGTTCGTGTTCTTCGGCGTGGTGGCCGTGGTGGGCACGGTGTTCGTGCAGATGGGGTCGCTGCCCTGGCAGGCCTGGGTGGCGTCGGTGCCGGTGGGGCTCCTCTCCTGCTCCGTGCTGGTGATCAACAACCTGCGCGACATCCCCACGGACCGGGAGACCGGCAAGATCACCCTGGCCGTCCGTCTGGGCGAGACCGGCACCCGCCGCCTCTACGCGGGCATGGTCGTGGCGTCCTTCCTGGTCGCCCTCGTGCTGACCACGGTGTCCTGGTGGGTGCCGGTCGTCCTGCTGTGCGCGCCTCTGGCGGCGCCCCCGCTGCGCCGGGTGCTCGGCGGGCAGGTCGGCCGCGACCTGGTGCTGGGCCTGGGTGAGACCGGGAAACTCCAGATGGCCTTCGGCGTGCTGTTCTCGGTGGCGCTCGCCCTGGGCTAGGCGGGTTAGGGTCGTCGGGTGGATCAGAGCGACGACGACTTCTTCGCGAACCTGCCCGCGACCCGGGGTGCGGCGGGCGGACTCATCCGTTCGGCTGCTGGCGACGTGCTCCTGGTACGGCGCGTGTACGACCCCGAGCGGCCCTGGGGCATCCCCGGCGGGATCATGGAGGCCGAGGAGTCCCCCGTGGCCGCCTGCCGCCGGGAGATCGCCGAGGAGCTGGGTGTGACCGCGCGTGTGCTGGCCCCGCTCGTCGTCGACTGGGTACCGCCCCGACCGCCCCGCACGGCCGCCAACCAGTGGCTGTTCCGCGTGGAGGTCCCGCACACCGACTTCCGTCTGCAGGCGGACGAACTGTCCGGCTGGGAATGGGTCCCGCCCTCGCGGCTGACCGACTACCTCCCCGCTGGGACGGCCCGACGTTTGGAGGCGGCCGTGTCGGTGGACGACCAGGGTGGCGGCCTGGTCTACCTGGAGGACGGACACGCCGTCCTGCCTGGGCAGACCTGAGCGCGGACGCCGCTCCGGTTACGATGCCTGCCCCGCCTATGTACCCCCTTGGAGAACCGTGCCGAGCGACCACCCCACCGATCCCCTCGAGCTCGCCCCCGACCCGGTGGCCTGGGCCGAACGCAACGCCCGCCAGGCGAACGCGTTCGACACGATCGGAGAACGCTACGACGAGGCCTTTCCCAACAAGGAAGGCCAGGAGGACTGCGTTCGCAGGCTGCTGAGCCTGCTGCCACCGAACGCACAGGTGCTCGACCTCGGCTCGGGAACCGGCCTGCCGACCGCCCGTCAGCTGGTCAGTTCGGGCGCCCAGGTGACCGGCTTCGAGATCTCCGAGCAGATGATCGCGCTCGCCCGCGAGAACGTCCCGGAGGCGAGGTTCCGTCAGGCCGACATCGTCGACCTCGACCCGGTGGAGTGCTCGTACGACGCCATCGTGGCCTTCTTCTCCCTGCTGTGCCTGCCGAAGGACCGCATCCCCCAGGCCCTGGGCCGCGTACGCGCCTCGCTGGTCCCCGGCGGCCTGGTGTGCCTGTCGATGGTCGAGGCGGACCTGGACGACCAGCCCATCTCCTTCCTGGGGAACGAGATCCGGGTGTCCGGATACCCCCGCGACGAGCTGAGAGAGGTCGTGGAGCGGGCCGGGCTCATCATCGAGGACGAGCGCGTGGTCTCCTACAACCCCGAGGGCGCCCACCCCGAGGTGCAGATCTTCCTCACCTGCCGCCGAGGCGCCTAGCCGGAAATATCCGTTTCTCGGGAAGTTGGAAAAATGGACCCTTGCCACCGGTAAGTTCCCAGGTGAAAAAGTGTGCTCCCCGCGCACGCGGGGATGGTCCCGCCCTCCGGGGCCACGGCATTACGGCTCACGTGTGCTCCCCGCGCACGCGGGGATGGTCCCAAGAACGCTGTGTTTAAGGGCCTTTTCGTCGCGTGCTCCCCGCGCACGCGGGGATGGTCCCAAGGCCACCGGCGCGGCCACTGAACGTCAAGAGTGCCCCCCGCGTTGCGGGGATGGGACATGACTGAGGGGGACCGCCTTGTGGCGGTCCCCCTCGTTGTCTCAGATGGCTAGTCCAGGCCGAGGAGCGGCTCCAGGCCCAGGGTGAGGGGCTCGGGAAGATCAGCGGTCCTGCGGACGCCGAGAAGGACACCGGGCATGAACGAGGTGCGGTTCATGGAGTCGTGGCGGATCTTCAGGGTCTCGCCGTCGGTGCCGAACACCACTTCCTGGTGGGCGATCAGGCCCTGGATGCGCAGCGCGTGCACGCGGACGCCCTCGACGTCGGCGCCACGGGCACCGGGGATCTCCGAGGTGGTGGCGTCGGGCATCGGCTGGGTCCCGGCCTCGCGGCGGGCCTCGGCCACCAGCTCGGCGGTCCGGTAGGCCGTACCGCTGGGGGCGTCGGCCTTGTTCGGGTGGTGCAGCTCGATGATCTCCGTGGAGTCGAAGTAGGGCGCGGCCTTCTTCGCGAAGTGCATCATCAGGACGGCGGCGATGCCGAAGTTGGGCGCGATGAGCACCTTCGCCCCGGGCTTGGCCTCCTGGAGGGCGCGCACCTTCGCCAGACGGGCCTCGTCGAAACCGCTCGTCCCGACGACGGCGTGGATCCCGTGGTCGATCAACCACGCGAGGTTGTCCATCACCACGTCGGGGTGCGTGAAGTCGACGACGTAGTCGGCCCCCAGCACCGCATCACGGTCGGCGGCGCTGTCCACGCCCGCGACGAGTTCCATGTCGTCGGCGGCCTGAACCGCCTTGACGACCTCTGACCCCATGCGCCCATCGGCGCCGAAAACTCCTACCTTGAACACGGCACGAGCGTAGCGGAGTTCGGCGTGGTGGGGCGGGTCGGGGCGCGTCACACGTGTCACTCTGACCCCATGGAACCGAACTCGGAGCACTCGCAGAAGCGGCTGGGATCGCTGTTGAACGGGCTCCGGGCGGCGGTCCTGGGCGCCAACGACGGCATCGTCTCCACTGCGGGTCTCGTGGTGGGCGTGGCGGGCGCCACGCCCGAGCGGGACACCCTGCTGGTCGCGGGTGTGGCCGGGACCCTGGCGGGCGCGCTGTCCATGGCGGCGGGCGAGTACGTCTCGGTGAGCACGCAACGGGACACCGAGAGGGCGGCGATCGCCAGGGAGCGGCGGGAGCTCTCCGACGACCCGGCGGGTGAGCTGGAGGAGCTGGCCGGGATGTACCGGGAGCGCGGCCTCAGCGAGAAGCTGTCCCGCGAGGTCGCCAGGGAGCTCACCGAACACGACGCCCTCAGCGCCCACGTGGAGGTGGAGCTGGGTCTGAACCGCTACCGGGCCAATCCGTGGCAGGCCGCCTTCGCGAGCATGTTCTCCTTCCTGCTGGGCGCGATGATCCCGCTGTCGGCCATGCTGCTGAGCCCCGACTCCTGGCGTCTGGCGGTGACGGTGGTCGCGGTGCTGGTGGCCACGGGCCTGCTGGGGGCGGTCAGCGCGCGGATGGGCGGCGCCCTGCCGGTGCGGGCGGCGGTGCGGTGCGTGCTCGGCGGGTCGTTCGCGATGCTGGTGACGTACACGGTCGGCACGCTGATCGGCGTGGCGGCGGCCTGACGTTCAGCGCACGGTGGCCAGGGTGAGCGCGAAGTCCCCCTCGGCGTCGGTCCACCAGTGGGTGAGGTCGAACCCCGCGGCGTCGAGTTCGGCGGAGAGTCCTTCACGGCGGAACTTGGCGGAGATCTCCGTGCGCATCTCCTCGCCCTCGGAGAAGTCCACCTCCAGGTCGAGGTCCGCGACGCGCACGTGCTGGTCGGAGCGGGCCCGCAGGCGCATCTCGATCCACTCGCACCGGGCGTTCCACACCGCCAGGTGCTCGAAGGCGGTGGGGTCGAAGTCACCGCCCAGCTGCTGGTTGATCACCGAGAGCACGTTGCGGTTGAAGGCGGCGGTCACCCCCTGGGAGTCGTCGTAGGCGGCCACCAGGCGGTCCGGGTCCTTGACCAGGTCGGCGCCGAGCAGCAGGGAGTCCCCCGGGTGCAGCACGTCGTGGATGTCGCGCAGGAAGGAGGCGCGCGGTCCGGGTTCCTGGTTGCCGATGGTCGATCCCAGGACCGCGAGGAGCTGACGGCCGCTCTCGCTGACCGGCAGCAGGCCCAGGTGGTGCTCGAAGTCCCCGACGACGGCGTGTACGTCCAGGCCGGGGTAGTCGTCCGCGACCGGACGCGCCGAGGCGGCGAGGAACTCCCCGCTGACGTCCACGGGCACGAACCGGGTCAGGTCGCCCTGGCGGCGCATGGCGTCCAGGAGCAGCCGGGTCTTGACCCCGGAACCGGATCCGAGCTCGATCAGGGCGACCGCCCCGGCCGCCTCCGCGATGTCGTCGGCGTGCGTCTCCAGGATGGAGCGCTCGGCCCGGGTCGGGTAGTACTCCGGAAGCCGCGTGATGTCCTCGAAGAGCCCGCTGCCGCGTTCGTCGTAGAACCACTTGGGCGGCAGTTGTTTGGGCCGCGCGGTGAGGCCCTCCGCGACGTCGGTGCGCAGCGCCTTGTCGAGCTCGTCAGCGGTCAGGTTGCGGTCAATCCGGAACATGGTGCCTCCTGTGTCCCTTACGGATGTACCCGGGGCGGGTGAAACCAGCGGGGCGCGCCCCGGGATCAGCCGAGCGGGTGGATGTCGGTGCGCTCGCGGGTGGCCACGACCACGGAGTTCTCCGGGACCTGCCGCCAGCCGCGCCCGTCGTCGAAGGGCTCGGAGGCCAGCCAGGCGCCCTCTCGGCGCAGGGTGTAGAGGGTGTCCCCCGCCGTGGTCCCGACGATCACCTCGCCGTCGCTGGCCAGCAGGTTGTACCGCCCCTCGGAGAGTTCCCTCGCTCGGTGGACCACCGAGACCAGCGCCTCGGCGAGGTCCCGGGAAGCCCGCCAGGCCCGGACGGCGTGCGCGAACAGCGGAGCGGAGTCCACCGGCGCGCGGGCGTCCAGGGCGTCTGCCGGGAAGGGCGCCGACAGGCCGGCCAGGAGCGCCTGGTCGTCCCGGGCGGCCCCGTTGTGGCTGAACAGCAGGCGGTCGGCGCGGAAGGGCTGCGCCCCGGACTCCTCCGACCCGAAGCCGACGGTGGCGTCGCGGACCGCGGCGACCACGCAGCCGGAGCTGATGGACCGGGCCGCGTCCGCGAAGGAGGAGTCACCCCAGATCGGCATGGCCCGCCGGTAGCGGAGCGGTCGGGTTTCGGCCCCCTCCGGGTACCAGCCGACACCGAAGCCGTCGGCGTTGACCGTCCCGTACCGCTGCTGTCGCGGGGCCCAGGACTGGACGTGCAGCGAGTGGGGCGCCGCGTACAGCAGTTCGTGCACCGTACGCGGCGGCCCCAGGTAGGCGAGGTGTCGGCACATCAGGCGCGGCCCGCGTCGCGCGCGCAGCGGAACCCGCTGAAGATCTGCCGCCGGATCGGGTGGTCCCAGTTGCGGAAGGTGGAACGGACCGCAGTGGGGTGGGTGGCCCAGGATCCTCCGCGCAGGACCTTGTACCCGCTGTCGAAGAAGACCTCCGAGTACTCGCGGTAGGGGAACGCGGTGAACCCGGGGTAGCCGTGGAAGGTGGTGGAGGTCCACTCCCACACGTCACCGATCAGGTGCCGCACCCCCAGGGGCGATACCCCCTCCGGGTGGCTGCCGACGGGGTGCGGGCCGAGCGCCCGCTGGCCGAGGTTGGCGTGGCCGCCGGTGGGCTCCTCGTCGCCCCAGGGGAAGCGCCGCGAGCGTCCGCTGGCGGGGTCGAAGCGGGCGGCCTTCTCCCACTCGGCCTCGGTGGGCAGGCGTTTCCCCGCCCAGCGGGCGTACGCCTGGGCCTCGTGGAAGGACACGTGCTGGACGGGCTGGTCCGGCGGGACCTCCTCGACCCGTCCGAAGCGGCGCCGGGCCCAGCCGTCGCCGTCCTGCGTCCAGAAGGCCGGGGCCACGGCGTCGCGCCGCTGCCGCCACTCCCATCCCTCCTCGGACCACCAGCGGGGGTCCTGGTAGCCGCCGTCCGCGACGAACCGCAGGTAGGCGCCGTTGGTGACCGGGTCGGTGTCGATCCAGTAGGCGTCCAGGTCCACGGTGTGGGCGGAGCGCTCGTTGTCGTAGGACCAGGGGTCGTCGTCGGTGCCCATGGTGAAGGGCCCGGCCGGGACCAGGACCTCCTCGGCCGGGGGCGGGCTCGGCCGCGGTGTCCCGCTCTCCTCCTCCAGCAGTACGGGGGCGCCCCGGCGGAGCTGGTGGGTGGCGAGCATGGTCTCGTCGTGCATGTGCTCGTGCTGGATCACCATGTGGAACACGAACCCCGCCTCCAGCAGGGACCGCTCCCCCGGGCTCCGGGGAGCGGGGACCGTCTCCAGTTCGACGGAGTCGAGGGCGTCCAGGACCTCCCGGCGTACCCGGTCGTTGTACTGGCGGGCCTCCTCCGGCCGCAGCAGGGGCAGGGCGACCCGGTCGGCCCGGGGGTTCTCGAAGGCGTCGTACAGGCCGTCGATGTCGGGGCGCAGCGCCTCGCGTCCCCCGGCGGCTCTCAGCAGCCACTGCTCCTCGTAGTTGCCGATGTGCGCCAGGTCCCACACCAGCGGGGACATCAGCGGGGAGTGCTGGGCGAGCAGGTCCGCCTCGTCCAGGGCGTCCAGGGTCAGCCCGTTGCTGCGGCGTCTGCTCCGGTCCAGTTCGGCGGCGATGCGCTCCTTGGCGCGGTCCTGTTCCCGACTCATGACGTGTCTCCCCCTCGCGCGGCGCGGACGCCGCCGTGGCTTTCCCGGGTCCCGGCCTCGGTACGCGGTTCGGGCACCAGTGCCCCGAGCGCGCCGTCGGCCGGGCACCGGCCGCGCCGGACGTACCGGTCCGCGTAGGCGTCCACCAGGTGGGCGAGCCCGGCCGCGCCCATCCTCGGCAGCGCCTCCACGGCGGCGTCGAAGCAGATCCGCGCGCAGGCGTCGATCTCGGGGTCGGCCGGTCCCAGGCTGGCCGAGCGCCGCCACAGCGCGGGGTCGGGGAAGCGGCCCCGGCACAGGCGCTCGGTGGCCTCCTCCGCGACGGCGCGGGCGCGGGGTTCGTCGAACAGCGCGGCGGCGAGCGCAACCGGCACCGGCCACCAGTCGAGCGGCAGGGCGTCGATCATCCGCAGTTCCCACCAACCGCGCGGGCGCACGGGCGGGAAGAGCGTGGACAGGTGGAACTCCAGGTCGGCCAGGGTGACGGGGCGGGCTCCGCGCCCGTCGATCCAGTCGGCCAGGGTGATGCCGGGGTCCGCCGTCCACTCCCCTCCCCCGCCGGGGACCTCCGGTACGGCCAGGAGGTTGGCGCCGAGGGCGTACTCGGCCCACGCGGTGGCGGGGTCGGGGTGGGTGTGGGACTCCAGGGCCGGGCGGGTGCGGGTGCCGTCGGTGGCCGCCCAGATGGCCCAGCGGGTGGACTTCCAGCCGGTGGGCCGTCCGCGCCACACGGCGGAGTTGGCGAAGGCCGCCACCAGGACGGGTCCGAGCCGGTGCGCGAGTTCCCAGCGGGCTCCGGCGTCGGCGGCGTCGGCCCCGGTGTCCAGGCACACCTGGAGCGACGCGGTGCTGCACATCATGGTGTGCCCGCTGGGCTGGCGGCGGTTGGCGAAAAACCGCGCCATGGCCGTGTAGCGGGGCAGGCGGAGCTGGCGGACGGGGGGCCGTACCGGGTCGAGTGCGGTCTCGGCCAGGTGCAGTCCGTCGTCCGCGAGGGTCTTGCGGATGTGGTCGAGGTCCCGGGCGAGGGCCTCGTGGGCGCGCGCCGGGCCGGGAAGGGCCGCCGAGCTGAGCTCGATCTGGCCGCCGGGTTCGAAGGTGATCCGGCTTCCCGCGGGCGGGGGGCCACAGGCCTCCAGCAGCTCCGCGAGGCGGTCGATGGTGACGGGTGCGGTGGGGTGCTCGGGGTCGGTGACGAGCCATTCGGTCTCGGCCCCGACCTTTCCGGGCGGTCCGGTCTTGAAACAGACACCGTTGATGTAGTCGTGGACGTCTTCGGTGGTCATGTGCGCCATGAGCAGCTCCTCTGGGTCGCGCCCCACAGGTCCTGCCCCGACACTCACGGTCACGAACGTGTGCGATCACCCCAAATCGTGGCGACCGGCGCGGGCCCGTTCCGCGGGTGCGTCACCGCGTGGATGACACACCCGCTGGCATCGGGGTTCGCGACGGAGCCTCCCCAACGCCGTCATCAAACGTGATGACGATCACAGCCCACGGGCCCGACTCAGACCTCCAGGAACCCCTTCACCCGACCTTCAACGATCTGGCGTTCCTCCTGGTCAAGGGCGATGTCGAACACCTCGCGCAACACTGTTCCCACCTCTCCCAAGGACAACTCCCGTGTCTCACCGGTGCCGTCCACCCGCTCGACGGACAGGGTCGTGTCGTTGAGCGCGTACCGGGTCCCGCCGACCGTCCGCGCGACCATCAGACGGTTGCGGAAGGGCGACCGCGGGTGGGTCGTGAGGTAGTGGCTGAACACCGCGTAGTCCTGCGGGAGCACCCCCGCGGCGGCGAAGGAGTACAGGTTCCGCCAGCGCCGACCGTCGAATCCGCGCAGCAGCCACTCCTCGTCACCGATCTCCGACACCCGGTCCAGCCGCAGGTTCCAACCGCCCTGCGAGACCTGCTGCCCGTCCGCGAACCGGAGGGGTTCCACGAGGCCCCCGCCGCCGAAGCCGACGTCGGCCAACCAGGGCTCACCGTCCACCCGGACCCGCAGGAGGGCGTGCGTGGAGGGCCGGGGGCGGCCGTCGCCGCCCATCAGAACCCGGGCGGCGAAGGCGGTCACGCTGAACCCCAGACGGTCCAGGGCGGCGGCCAGGAGCAGGTTCTGCTCGTAGCAGTAGCCACCCCGCCGGTGGTGGACCATCTTGTCCGTCAGCGCGGGGACGTCCAGCGGGACGGGGCGCCCCAGGAGCAGCTGGAGGTTCTCGAAGGGGATGGCCGCCAGGTGGGCCCGGTGCACGGCGGTGAGGGTGTCCAGGGTCGGCGGCAGGTCCCCGGACAGGCCCAGGCGCGCCAGGTAGGCGTCCAGGTCGAGGTCGGCGCCGTGCCAGAGGTCGCGGTCGGTGAGGGCCGGTTCGGGCGCTGGCGCCGGACCCGGTTCCGCCAGGGGGACGGGCCGTGCGGGGTGTTCGTTGGTCGACATGTCCGTGCCAACGACACCCGTGCCGGGACTGTTCCGGCACGTGGCCAGCGCCGTTCTCCCCGCCCCGGAGGTGCCGTGGGGCAGGGGAGAACTGGTACGGATCTCAGGGGCGTCCGCGATCGAGGGGCCGTGGTCCGAACGGCACCCGCGCGCCACGAGCGGCCCTTCTCCTCACGGCGTCTGCGCACCACGCGCGCCCCGGACGGCCCGTGCGGGGGCGTACATGGCCCCTGGCAGCCGCGCGTGCCCGACTCTCCTGACCGCTCCTTGCGGACACACCCGGCCCCGCGTGAGACAACGGACCGAGCTGACACCGCCACTGCACCCGCGCACCACGCGCGGACTCCGTCACCCGTGTGGAAGCCCTCCTCTTCATCCGCATGGCACCCGCGCACACTCCGGTCTCCGGACTCACGTGGCGAACACACGCGGCCCCGCGTGAACAACGAACCGGGTTGGCACCGTCACGGCACCCACGCGTAGCACTCACGGCCCCCTGGTCACTCGGGGACACTCCTGTCCCTGGTGGCAGCCCACGCACGGCACGAACCGCACCAGCGGGTACACACGGCTCCTCGGTCACCAGGAACCGCGCGTACCGTGACCGGGCGTCGGCCGGGGCTCCCCTACCCCCTACACGGTGACGGGACCGGGCGGACCGTCCGCCCGCAGGCGCCCGGTCGCGTCCTCGGCCGCCCAGTGGCAGGCCACCCGCCGCTCGGCGCCGCCGCCCAGGACCGCCGGGTCCACCGTGGTGCACAGGTCGGCCACCCCGGCCCGCTCGGCCTCGCCCGAGGCCAGCACCGGGCAGCGCGGGTGGAACCGGCAGCCCGTCGGCACCTGCTTGGGGTCCGGCGGCTCGCCGGAGAGCACCACGGGCCCCTCCTCCGCCCCGGAGTCGGGCAGGACCGACAGCAGCGCCCGCGTGTACGGGTGGGCGGGAGCGGACAGGACCTCCTCCACGGTGCCGAGCTCCACCACGCGCCCGAGGTACATCACGGCGACCCGGTCCGCGATGTTCCACGCCAGCCCGAGGTCGTGCGTGGCCACCAGCGCGGACAGGCCCAGTTCGTCGCGCAACTCCAGCAGCAGCCGCAGGATCTCGCCGCGTACCGACGCGTCCAGGGACGCCACCGGCTCGTCGGCCACCAGCACCTCGGGGTCCAGGACCAGCGCCCCGGCGATCACCACGCGCTGGCGCTGGCCGCCGGAGAGCTCGTGCGGGTAGCGGGCGAAGAACCGCTCGGGCGGACGCAGCCCGGCCTGGGACAGGGCCCGGGAGACCCGTTCGGTCTCGTCGGCGGTCGTGCCCTCGTGGATGCGCAACCCCTCAACGACGGACTCGTAGACGGTGCGTCGGGGGTTGAGCGATCCCATCGGGTCCTGCTGAACGAGCTGGACCCGGCGCCGGTAGGAGCGCAGGTCACGCGAGCGGTAGCCCAGCGGCGCGCCCTCGAACAGGACCCGGCCGCCGGTGGGCCGCTCCAGCCCGAGCAGGGCCCGGGCGAGGGTGGTCTTGCCGCAGCCGGACTCCCCGACGAGGGCGACGATCTCCCCCGCCGCCACGTCGAGGTTGACGCCGTCAACGGCCCGGGCCGTGCCCCGGCCGCCGCCCGGGGCGGCCCCGGCGGGGAAGGCCACCCTCACGTCGTCGGCGCGCAGGATCGGCCCGGTGTCCTCCTTCGGTTCGGAAGGGGAGGCGGGCTGTCGTGAGTCGGTGTCGGCGCTCAACGGCTCGTCTCCTCGGTGTCGTGGGAACCGCTCGTGTCGTGGGAACCGCCGGCGTCGCCGTCTCCCGTGGCCCCGCCCCGGTCCGCCAGGCCCGGTCCCGTGCCCACGTGCACGCAGGCGGCGTGCCGGTCCGCGTGCCCGTCGCGGTCGGGACGGACCGGCCACAGCGGAGGATCGACGGAGGCGCACACCGTCTCCGCCACGGCACAGCGCGTCCGGAACACACAGCCCGAGGGCGGGTCGGCCGGATCGGGCGGGTCGCCGGGCAGACCCCGGGGTGCCAGGCGCGAGGCCGGGTCACCGATCTTCGGGAAGGCCGCGCTGAGCGCGCTCGCGTAGGGGTGCGCCGGGGCGTGCACGACCTCGCGCGCGGGCCCCTGCTCGACGATCCGCCCCGCGTACATCACCGCGACCCGGTCACAGGTGGCCGCGAGGACGGACAGGTCGTGGCTGATCATCAGCATGCCGATCCCGGTCTCGTCCACCAGCCGTTCCAGCAGTCCCAGGATCTGCGCCTGGATCATCACGTCCAGGGCGGTGGTCGCCTCGTCCGCGATGATCAGGCGCGGCTCGCAGGCCAGCGCCATCGCGATCATCACCCGCTGGCGCTGACCGCCGGACAGCTGGTGGGGGTAGTCGCGTCGACGGGAGGCGGGCAGTCCCACCTGTTCGAGGAGCTCGGCCACGCGCGCGTCCACCCGGGCCGGTCGGACCAGTTCGTGGATGAGCAGCGGCTCGGCGATCTGGTCACCGATCCGCTTCACCGGGTTGAGCGAGTGCATGGCGCCCTGGAAGACCACCGAGGCGCCCACCCAGCGCACGGCGCGCAGGCGGCCCCACTTCATCCGGAGGACGTCCTCGCCCTCCAGCAGGATGCTTCCGGTGACCTTCGCGCTCGCGGGCAGCAGGCGCAGCAGCGCCAGGGCCACCGTGGACTTGCCGCTGCCGGACTCCCCCGCCACCCCGAGGGTGTCGCCGGGGTCCAGGGACAGGCTCACGCCGCGCACGGCGGGGACGTCGCCGCCGCTGCCGGAGTAGGTGACGCGCAGGTCGCTGACGTCGAGAAGGCTGGTCAACTCTGCCCCCTGAGCCGTGGGTTGATGACGGACTCGACCGCGCGTCCGCACAGGGTGAAGGAGAGCGCGACCACGGCGATGGCCAGGCCGGGCGGGACGATGTACCACCAGATACCGGCGCTGATCGCTCCGGCGGTCCGGGCCGCCTCCAGGATCCCGCCCCAGGAGATGGTGGTGGGGTCGCCCATGCCGAGGAAGGCCAGGGTGGACTCCGCGATGATGGAGGTGGCCACCAGCAGCGTGGTCTGGGCGAGCACCACCGGCATGACGTTGGGCAGCACGTGCCAGCCCATCACGTGCGCGTGGCCGCCGCCGAGGGCGCGGGCGCGCTCCACGAACGGGCGTGCCTCCACGGCCAGGGTCTGCGCGCGCACCAGGCGTGCGGTGGGCGGCCAGACGGTGAGGCCGATCGCGATGATGATGGTGCCGGTGCCGCGCGGCAGGACGGCGGCCAGCGCCACCGCCAGGACCAGGGTGGGCAGGACCAGGAACCAGTCGGTGACCCGCATGAGCACCGTGGACACGATCCGGCCGCCGACGCCGCCGGACGAGCCGAAGTGCCCGGCGGTGACGCCCACCAGGGTGCCGAGGGTGACCGACACGAACGTGGCCAGCAGGCCGACCGTCAGCGAGACCCGCGCGCCCCAGATCACCAGGTCGAGGATCGAGCGGCCGAAGTTGTCGGTTCCCAGGGGGAACTGCCAGCTCGGCGGCTCGTGGGACTCGCCGGGGGCGCCGGTGATGGTCAGGTGGGCCTGGTCGATGAACAGCGGGGCCGTCACGGCGAGCACGCCGATGGTGAGGAGCAGCCCCAGGCCGAGGAGCCCGGCCCGGTTGCGCGCGTACTCACGGGCGAAGCCGACCAGGGCCTCGCGGCGGCGTCTGCGGGCCAGCGCGCTCGGGGAGGGCGTCGGGACCGGCGGCGTACCGTCCGCCGACGGTCCGGCCGTCGCGGGTCCGGTGGGTGTGTTCATGGGCGCACCCTCGGGTCGAGCAGCGGATACACCAGGTCGGCCAGGAGGTTCATGAGGATCACCGAGGCCGCGAACACCACGAACAGCCCCTGGACGAGGCCGAGGTCGGGTACGCGCAGGCCGGAGTAGAAGAGCTGTCCGAGTCCGGGCCAGGAGAAGACCGTCTCCACGAGGATCACCCCGGAGACGACCTGCCCGAGGTTGAGGAAGATGAGTGTCACGGTCGGCAGCAGTGCGTTGGGCACGGCGTGCCTGCGGCGCACCAGGGCGTCGCGCAGTCCCTTGGCGCGGGCGGTGACCAGGTAGTCGGCGCCCTTCTCGTCCATCAGCGAGGAACGCATGATCATGAGGTACTGCGCGTAGATCACCGCGACCATGGTCAGGACCGGCAGCACCATGTGCCGGGCGGTGCTCAGCGCGGTCTCCACCGGGCCGCTGACGCCGGGCGAGACCATGCCGCCGGTCGGGAACAGGCCGGGCATGAACCCGCGTCCCGAGGCGAGCAGCACGATCAGCAGCAGGCCGAGCCAGAACGTGGGCACCGACCAGAAGAACAGCGCCACCGCCGTGTTGATCCGGTCCCCGCGTCCGCCCGGCCGCCACCCGGCGCGGGCGCCGAGGAACAGGCCGAGGAGCGCGGCGATGACCGTGCCGGTCCCGGCGAGCAGGATCGTCGGGCCCAGGCGTTCGAGGATGAGGTCGACCACCGGCTCCCGGTACTGGAAGGAGATCCCGAGGTCCATCCGGACCAGTCCGGCGGCGTAGTCGAGGAACTGCTGCCAGAGGGGCTGGTCGAGGCCGAACTGGCGGCGCAGCTCCTCGCGCTGTTCGGCGGAGACCTCGCGGCCCTCGGTCATGGCTCGGACGGGGTCGCCGGGCAGGATCCGGAAGAGGAAGAACCCGGCGACGATCACGGCGAACAGGGAGACCACGGCTGTGGTCAGGCGGCCGAGGACGTAGGTGGCCACGGGGGCCACGCGGCCGAACCCCGTGGGGCCCGCCGGGGCGGGGACGTCGGTGGTCCCCGCCCCGGTCGGTTCGTCCGCCTCGGTGGGCGTCATGGTCACTCGCGGTCCTCCACGGTGGAGCGTCGACGGAAGAAGACGAAGGCACCCGCGACCACCAGCACCAGCACGCCGGCGCCGATGCCGATGAGCGCCCCGGTGGACACGCCGGAGCCGCCTCCTGCGGCGCCTTCGGCGGGCTCGGCCGACCACCAGGCCCAGTAGCCGTCCTGGCCCCAGATGTTCCCGCCCTCGGCGGGCTCCAGCTGGAGGCTGGCGACGTGGTCGGTCCGGTAGGCCTCCATGATGTTCGGGTAGGTCAGGACGTTGACCACGGCCTCCCGGTACAGGACCTCCTGGAGCTGGTGGATGATCTCGGCGCGGGCCTCGCGGTCGTACTCGCCCAGTTGGGCGGCGTAGAGCTCGTCGTACTCCTCGTCACAGAAGTAGGCGTCGCCCTGCATGGTGCCGGGTTCGGTGGGCAGCGCGTCACAGGTGTGGATGCTGAACACGTAGTCCGGGTCCGGGTTGACCGTCCACCCGGTGAAGATGAGGTCGTACTCGGCGTCGTAGAGGGCGTCGCTCAGGATGCCGGGGTCGACGGTCTGGTTGTCGATCTCGATGCCGAGGTCCGCGAGTCGCTCGTCGATGACCTGTCCGGCCTGGACGTTGTCCGGCCGGTCGGCGTGGACGTGCATGCGCAGTTCGAGCCGGTCGCCGTCGGGCGAGACGCGTACGCCGTCGTCGCCCCGCTCGTACCCGGCCTCGTCGAGCATCGCGTTGGCGGCGTCCGGGTCGAAGTCGAGGATGGCCTCCTCGCCCTCGGGCGCCCAGTGGAAGTCGGTGTAGCGGGGCGGGACGTAGCCGCCCGCCGCGACGGCCTGGCCGTTGGCGCCCTGTTGGACGATCTCCTCGTTGTCGATGCCCATGACGATGGCCTGGCGCAGGGTGCGGTCCTTCAGCGCCGGGTGCCCGTCACCGAACTCCTCGCCGTCCTGGGTGACGGCGCCGGGGTTGATGCTGAAGGCCTGGAACCGCTTGCCGTCCGCGATGTTGACGGCGACGTTGTCCAGCGTCTCCAGGGAGGTGATCTGGGCGTCGGTGAGCTCGTAGACGAAGGAGACCTCGCCGCTGCGCAGCGCCTCGACGGCGGCGTCCTTCTCCGAGTAGTAGCGGAAGTACAGCTCGTCGAAGCCGGGTGCTCCCCGCCAGTGGTCGGGGTTGGCCGCCAGGCGGATGTGCTCGCCGCGCGCGTGCTCGGTGAGGACGAAGGGGCCGCTGCCGACGGTGGGGAGGTCGTCGCCGGTGTAGTCGGAGAAGGCCTCGCCCTCCTCCTCGATGATCGGCTCCCAGACGTGCCGGGGGACGATCGGCACGCGCAGGGACTCCATGGTGGCCTGCGGCTCGTCCAGCTGGATGACGACGGTCGTGTCGTCCTCGGCCGTGACGCTCTCGAACCCGGAGACGTAGTTGCCGTTGGCGACGGCGGCGGCGTCGTTCTCCATCATCGTGGTGAACGTCCACGCCACGTCGTCGGCGGTGAGCTGTTCGCCGTCGCTGAAGAGGGCGTCGTCACGGAGGTTGAAGGTCCAGGTGAGGCCGTCGTCGGAGGTCTCCCAGCTCTCCGCGAGCGAGGGGGCGGGCTCTCCGGTCTCGGGGTCCACGGTGGTGAGGCTGTCGTAGACGTGCCGGAGGATGTTCGTGGTGACCGCGAGCTGCGCGGTGAAGGGGTTGAAGGAGTCCACCTGCTGGGCGATGGCGACGGTGAGGGTGTTGCCGCTCGCCTCGTCGGCGGCCGCGGGGGCCACCGTGAGACTTCCGAGGAGAAGGAGCGCGCTGCCGGACGCCGCCGTCCGCCGGAGAAGGGTGCCGGAGGGAGGATGGTGGGTTTTCATAACGGCCCCTGTCAGGTTTCGTGGGGTTGGTGGCATGGCCACCTGGGGGTTGTTGGTTGTCTACCAACTTGGCGCGATGAGCGTCAACGATCTCCGAGGTGAGGCGGGATATCGCAACGCATTCGACTCCTGTGTCAGGAGCGTTCGTGTTTCCTGAGGATGAAGTGGCTTTTGTTCCCTGTCCGAAACCGGTCTCTGATTCGCGGCGATTGGCAGACTCCGCTACGGTTCCCGCCATGATGGGGCACTCGCACGCACTCAGTGGCGTGGTCGGCTGGATGGCGGTCGTACCGCTGGTCCAGGGCACGGAATTCCTTGGACTCAGTTTCGACCTGGGCCCCGGTGAGATCATCGCCGGATCCCTGGTGTGCGCGGGCGCGGCCCTGCTGCCGGACGTGGACCACAAGAGCGCGACGGTGACCAAGACCTACGGCAAGGCCACCGAGATCCTGAGTGACATCCTCAACTGGGCCTTCGGCGGGCACCGGATGGGCACCCACTCGTTCTTCTTCGCGGTCCTCATGGGCGTCCTGGTCCAGGCACTGGCCCTGTGGTCGGAACTGGCCGTGCAGATCTTCGTGTTCCTGCTGGTCGGAATCGCTCTCCAGGGGCTGGGATTCGGCATGGACAAGAACCGGACGGCCTCGGGGATCATCAACGCGTTGGGAACGGCGGCGATCACCCTCACCCTGTTCTCGGTGGGTGTGAACTACACGTGGCTGGGTCTGGCGGTGGCCTTCGGCATCGTCCTGCACTTCTTCGGGGACATGATCACCAAGATGGGCGTGCCGATCTTCTGGCCGTTCTGGAAGAAGCGCATCGGCCAGGGCCAGGGCTTCGTCACCAACGGCCCGGTGGAGCAGAAGGTGGTCACCCCGCTGCTCACCATCGGCGTCATCATCGGCTCGGTGTACCTGTTCGACTGGCCCACCCTGCTCCCCGACCACTAGTCGCGGCCGCCGCGGGCGGGCCGACACCCGCCGCGCTCGCACGCGGGCGGGACGCTTGGCCGGAGCGGCGGAGCCTTCTAGGGTTGCGGGCGTGACTCGAACCACAGAGGGCATCAGCCCCGAACTGCACGCCTACCTCGTCGCCCACAGTCAGCCGGTGGACCCGGTCCTGTCGGACCTGGCCGCCGAGACCGCCGAGCTGTTCCCCGAGTCCCAGGGGATGCAGATCGGCCCCGAACAGGGCGTCTTCTCCACCCTCCTCACCCGGCTGTCGGGGGCGCGGAACGCGGTGGAGATCGGCACCTTCACCGGGTACTCCTCTATCTGCTTCGCCCGGGGCCTGCCCGAGGACGGCACCCTGCTCGCGCTGGACATCAGCGAGGAGTGGACGTCGGTGGCCAGAAGGTACTGGGAGCGGGCCGGGGTCGCGCGGAAGATCACCCTGCGGATCGGTCCGGCGCTGGACTCTCTGCGGGAACTGCCGAGGGAACCCCAGTTCGACCTGGCCTTCCTGGACGCGGACAAGACCGGCTACGTGGACTACTGGGAGGAACTGGTCCCCCGCATGCGCCCCGGCGGGCTGCTGTTGGCCGACAACACCCTGTCCCACGGGCGGGTGGTGGACCCCGAGCAGACCGCCCCGCACGTCCAGGGCATCCGTGACTTCAACGACAGGCTCGTCGCGGACGACCGCGTCGAACAGGTCCTGCTCCCCATCGGAGACGGCCTGACACTGGCCCGCAGGCTCTGAGCCCTCCGCTCCGCCCACCGGAGTTGTCCACAGGCCACACGGTTCTCCCGGCGGGGAGGGAGTGATCTTGGGTAATGTCCAGTTCCATGCGCCTGCTGCACACTTCGGACTGGCACCTGGGTCGCTCCTTCCACCGGGAGAACCTCGTCGACGCCCAGGCCGCCTTCCTCGACCACCTCGTCGACGCCATCCACGCGGAACGGATCGACGTCGTGGTGGTCGCCGGTGACCTCTACGACCGCGCCCTGCCGCCGGTCGACGCCGTGCGCCTGTTCGACCGCGCCCTCGGCCGCATCCGGGAGACCGGGGCCAGAGCGGTGCTGATCAGCGGCAACCACGACTCCATGGCGCGGATGTCCTTCGCCACCGACCTGATCGACGCCTCCGGGGTACACCTGCGCAGTTCCCTGGACGGGATCGGCACCCCCGTGGTGATCGAGGACGAGCACGGCCCGGTGGCCTTCTACGGCATCCCCTACCTGGAACCGGAGATCGCCCGCCACCACTGGGACCTGCCCGAACGCGGTCACCCTGCGGCGATCGGCCACGCGATGGACCTGGTCAGGGCCGATCTCGCCCAGCGTCCGGGCACCCGCTCCGTGGTGCTCTCGCACGCCTTCGTCACCGGCGGGGAGCCCTCCGACAGCGAGCGCGACATCTCCGTGGGCGGCGCCTCGCACGTGCCCGCCTCGGTCTACGACGGTGTGGACTACGTGGCCCTGGGCCACCTGCACGGCCGCCAGGCCATCACGCCGTCGGTGCGCTACCCGGGCAGCCCGCTGGCCTACTCCTTCTCCGAGGAGCACCACCGCAAGGGGTTCTGGTTGGTGGACCTGGACTCGGACGGCTTCGCCGGGGCGGAGTTCGCCGACGCCCCGGTCCCCCGGCCGCTCTCCCGTGTCAGGGGCCGCCTCGACGACCTGCTCACCGATGACCGGTGGGAGCGCCACACCGGGCACTGGCTCCACGTCACCCTCACCGACCCCCGGCGCCCCGCCCAGCCCATGGACCGGCTCCGCGAACGCTTCCCGCACACCCTGATGCTGGAGTTCGACCCCGACGACGGGGACGCGGAGCGGCGGCCGGTCACCGTCGCCGTCGCGGACCGGCCCGAACGCGAGGTGGTCGCGGACTTCGTCGAGTGGGCTCGGGGCAGTGCCGCGACCCCGGAGGAACGCGCGCTGGTGGACCGCGCGGTCGAAGAGGTCCGCGTCCAGGAAGGGACTCGCTAGATGCGGCTGCACACCCTCACCATGACCGCCTTCGGGCCCTTCGCCGGAACCGAGACGGTCGACTTCGACCGGCTCGGCGGGGGCGGGCTGTTCCTGATCCACGGGCCCACGGGCGCGGGCAAGACCTCCGTGCTGGACGCGGTCTGCTTCGCGCTCTACGGCGACGTGCCCGGTGCGCGCGGCAAGGACCGCTCCCCCAGGAGCGACCACGCCGCGCCCGGGGTCCGGCCGGAGGTCACCCTGGAGTTCACCGTCCGGGGTCGCCGCGTGCGGATCGAGCGCAACCCGCGGTGGGAGCGGCCCAAGAAGCGCGGAAGCGGCACCGTCACGGAGAACCAGAAGGTGCGCGTCCTCGACTGGCGGGGCGACCGCTGGGAGGGCGTGACCACCCGCCCGGACGAGGCCGGGCAGTTCGTGGGAGACCTGGTCGGGCTCACCATCACCCAGTTCTGCCAGATCGTCATGCTGCCCCAGGGCGACTTCGCCCGGTTCCTGCGGGCCAAGTCCGACGACCGGCGCAAGTCCCTGGAGCGCATCTTCAACACCCGGGTGTTCCGGGACGTGGAGGAGTGGTTCGGAGGGCACGCCCGGAAGCTGGAGCGCGAGGTGCGCGCCGCCGACGAGCGGGTGCGGGCGGTCTCCGGAAGGATCGCGGAGGTCGGTGGGTCCGCCGCCCCGCAGGACCCGGAGGAGCTCACCGCCTGGGCCGCCGAGTTGGCCTCGGTACAGGCCGCCACCGCCCGCGACGCGGAGGCGGTCACCGCCGGGTTCACGCGGGCCCGGGACGAGGCCAGGGAGGCCCTGGCCGCCGGTCGCGAGCTGCTCTCCCGCAGGGAAAGGCTGGCCGGCGCCCGGGAGCACCGCGCCCACCTGGCCGAACGGCGCGAGTGGCGGACCGGGATCGACACCCGGCTGGCCGCCGCCGAGCGGGCCGACGCGGTGCTGCCGTCGCTGCGCGCCCGCGACCACCGCCGCACCGAACTGGACAAGGCCGAGCTGGCCGTCACCGACCGCCTGGCCCTGGTCAGCGGGATCACGGACGTCGACGCCGCCGAACTCGCGGACCTCAGCACCGGTCTTCCCGCCACGCTGCGAGCCGCCGAGAGGTCCCGCCACGACGAGCTCGCCCGCCTGGACCACCTGCGCGGGGACGCCGAACGCCGCCGTTCCCTCCAGCGCGACCTGGCCGGGCTCGACCGGCGGATCGCCACCGTGCGCACCGAGGCGGTCCGGGCCCGCGAACGGGTGACGGCGCTGCCCGCCCGGGTCGGGACCATCACCGAGGAGCTGCGCCGGGCCCAGGAGCAGTCCGGGCTCACCGACCCCGCGAAGGCCGCCCTCGACCTGGCCGAACGGCGCCGCACGGCCGCCGAGGAGCACCGGCGCCTGGCGGACGGGGTGGAGCGGGCCGAGGAGGAGCGGCGGCGCGCGGTCGACACCGCCCAGGCCGCCCGCGACCGGTCCCAGGACCTGCGGGAGCGGCGGATCGCGCACATGGCCGCCGAGCTCGCCGCCGACCTGGCCGACGGCACGCCCTGCACGGTGTGCGGGTCCACCGAGCACCCCTCTCCCGCCGAACCGAGCGCGCTGGGGCTGGTCTCGGCTGAGGAGGAGCGGGCCGCCCAGCAGACCGCGGACACCGCCGCCGCCCGGCGCACCGAGGCGGAGAACACCCTGGTGGCGCTGCGGGAGCGGCACACGGCCGCCGCCGAGCGGGCCGAGGGCCGCACCGTGGAGGCCGCCGCCGAGGAGGTGACCGCCCGCAAACGGGAACTGGCCGACGCCCGCGCCGCCGCCCGTGAGCTGCACCGGCTGGAGGAGGAGCTGGCCCAGGCCACGGCGGACCTGGAGCGGGCCCGCCAGCGCGAGGGCGAGCTGGTGCGCGAGGAGAGCGAACTGGCCGCCCGCCGCGAGGAGGGCACCAGAGAACACGAGCGGTTGACCGCGTTGCTGGACCGGGCACGCGGTGAGGACGCCGGACTGGCCGAGCGGATCGCCCGCCTGCGCGGCGAGGCCGAGGTGCTGCGCGACGCGGCCGACGCCGTCGAGCTGCGTGGCCGGGCCGCCGAGGAGCTGCGCACCGCCGTCACCGAGGCCGGGCGGTCCCTGGCCGAGGTGGGCTTCGAGGACGAGGCCCAGGTGGTGGCGGCGGCCCTGGACGAGCGCGGACGCGCGGACCTCAGGTCCCGGGCGCGCGACTTCGACGACCAGTGGGCGGCGGTCGAGGCCCGGCTGGCCGACCCGGAGCTGGCCGCCGCCGAGCTCGCCCCGGCACCGGACCCCACGGCCCTGGAGTCGGCCGCGCAGACCGCCGACCGGGCCGCGGACCGGGCGGTGGCCTGGCAGGGGATGCTCTCCGACCGGGCCCGCCGCCTGGCGACCCTGCGCGCGGAACTCGATGGACAGCTGTCCGGTTCGGAGCCCGTCCTGCGCCGCTACGCGGTGGCTCAGGGGCTGAGCACCCTGGCGGCGGGTACCTCGCCGGACAACACCGACAGCGTCCGGCTGTCCGCCTACGTACTGGCGGCCCGCCTGGAACAGGTGGTGGAGGCGGCCAACCACCGGTTGCTGACCATGTCGGACGGCCGCTACGAGCTGCGCTACACGGTGGACAAGGCGGCGGGCGACGGCAGGGCCCGTTCCGCCGGGGGTCTGGGCATGCGTGTGGTGGACGCCTGGACGGGGGTGGAGCGAGACCCGGCGACGCTCTCCGGCGGGGAGACCTTCTTCAGTTCCCTCGCCCTGGCGTTGGGCCTGGGTGACGTGGCCACCACCGAGGCGGGTGGGACGGAGATCGACACCCTCTTCGTGGATGAAGGCTTCGGGACCCTGGACGAGGACACCCTGGAGGAGGTCCTGGACGTACTGGACCGGCTTCGTGACGGCGGGCGTGCCGTCGGGGTGGTGAGCCACGTCGCGGACCTCCGCCAACGCGTCACGACCCGTCTCCGTGTCGTGAAGGCCGCTGGCGGGTCCAGACTGGAGCACCACGGCTGAGCCCACCCCGGGTTGGGGCCGCTGCCGGTCGGTGCGACAATGACCAGCGTGAATTCGCTGGTCAACATCGCCGTGTTCGGAATCGGGGGCGCCATCATGGTGGCGGCCCTGATCGGTCTTCTCCTCGTGGTCTCAGGGAGCGCGCGCGGGTCCTCGCCCCGGTTGCTCACCGCCTTCGGTGCCGCATCGGTGCTGCTGCTGGTGATGCTTCCGTCGCTGGCCGCGTTCAACGTGATGTCCGGCGGCGGTGGTTTCTGGGTGGGCTTCGCCTCCGCGAGCGTGGTGGCCGCCGTGATGTACGCGGTCAACGTCGCCCTCCTGCCCGTCCTGGCGCGCCGTCAGGCCATGGTCAGCGGGCGCACCGGTCTGGGTGACCTGCGCCCGTCGGCCTCGGTGCTGCTCGGCGGGCTGGTGATCTGTCTGGGCGTGGGTCTGCTGGTCACGGGTGTGACCGCCTTCGTCGTCTGACCGTTTCCGGCCACACGCGCCACTTCCGAGACGCCGCTCTGTAGCTTCGTGCCGGGGCCCCACCGGGTCCCGGCACCCTGCGAACGGAGCGGCGTATGCGTGCACGGGCCGCCGTGGTGGCGGCGCTTCTGCTCAGTGGATGCGCGGTGGAGCTGGAGGAGCGCGACTCCATCCGGCAGTTCGAGGTGGCCGCGCTGGACCCCACCCACACGCACCCCTGTGCTTTGCTCCCCGATGCCGCCGCCGTCGAACTCGGCATCCTGGACCAGGAGGGCGAGGGCAGCCCCCAGTCCGACGCGAACTGCTTCTACACGAACCGGGTTGATGCCAGCGTGGACCTCCGCGTGGAGGTTCATGAGGAGAAGGACGCCGTCGAGGACACCGTTGCCGCTGCTTTCTCTGAGGCCGACGACCAGGGGTTCGTCAGCGTGGAGGGGTATCCGGGCGTAACCACGGAGTTCCCGGACTCCTGCAACCTCACCGTGGCTGTTTCCGATGAGCACTCGTTCTACGTGCAGGTCAGCGCTGACGCGGCGTGTGAGGTGGCTGTCGAGGTGGCCCGCACCGCGATCACCAACTCCCAGGACACCTGATGCCGCGCCCCGCTATCTGTCATCCTGGGCCCAGGAGTGGATCAATTCAAAGGTCAAGCGGAGATAACGACCCACGTTTCCGCAGGTCGTGAACTGTGAGCCCCGCGCACGCGGGGATGGACCGGCAAACATGCTGCTCTTCATGATCATCATCGGGTGAGCCCCGCGCACGCGGGGATGGACCGGCCCTCAGGGGCTGAGCCTGCGGGGTGTCCTCGTGAGCCCCGCGCACGCGGGGATGGACCGGTGATTCTGGGTTTCACCTGTCCGGTGCTTTAGTCGAGCGAAGCGAGCCGAGAGCGAACCTCCTCGCCTGAACACATGGGATTCGTGAATGCACCCCGTGTGAGGCGAGACGTCGGTAGCCTCCGGGGAGCAGCGACGACAGCGTGAAACCGGGGGCCCACCGATGCGCGAGATCGAAACGAAGTACCGGGTACGGGACCTGGAGGCGCTACTGGTGGCGCTCAAGGAGGCCGGTGTGAGTGTGAGCGACCCCGTTCACCAGGACGACCTGGCGTACGCTCCCCGGGGCTGGGACCTCTCACAGGGCAAGCTGGGATTCACGTTCGCTCGGCTTCGCACCCAGGACGGAGAGCACGTCGTCACGACCAAGACGCCCATGGCCACTGCCATGGAGTGCATCGAGCATGAGACGACCGTCGGTGACCGAGAGGCGATGCACGGCGTTCTCATGAGCTTGGGCTACGTGCCCAGCGTGCGCATCGCCAAGACCCGCCGTGTCGGAACCGCGGGGCTGGTCTCCGTCTGCGTCGACGAGGTGGAGAAGGCCGGGGTCTTCCTGGAACTGGAGATCCTGGTCGATGACGACCGGGACGGCCGGGCCGCCCAGGAAGACCTCGACGCCTGGGCCCGCAACCTCGGGGTGAATCTGGAGCGCACCACCGACACCTACGACATCCTCGTGCGCCCCACCTCCTGATCTCATCTTCCGTACGGGACACATCAGCCTCCCGTGCTCGCCGGACGAAAAACGGATCGCCAGACCCCCACCTGACGCCCGCCGGGCACAATGCCGTTGGGCCCTCCCGCTCGGTGCGCGTGCGACCCGGGCGATCAGCGCCTGTGGGAGGTCTTCAGGTAGCTGAGGAACGACGGCTGCAACCCGGTGACGTGCGTCCCCTGCAACAGCGCCTTCGACAGCTGCTCCGAACGTCCCTTGGCGTGCAGCTGTTCCAGCGCCGTGAGAACGTGACGGGCCATCCCTCGGTAGAACGGAACATCTCCCAGCAGTTCGGCTTCGTTCAGCGTGACGTGCAGCCGTGGAGCGGACGCGTCCTCACCGAGTTCCGGCAGGGCGTCCACGAGGGCGAAGATCTGGCTGTCCGCGCTGGCCACACCCGGGCTGCCCGCGCCGACGCTCGTGAAGAGCCCCGTGTCGCGCAGCCACGCGTAGAGGGCGAAGAGACCTCCGTAGGAGTATCCGAAGAGGCCGTGCCCGGACTCACTGACCCGCAGCTTCGACCGCAGGTGAGGGTGGAGTTCGTCGGTCAGGAAGTCGAGGAAGAGGTCGGCGCGGCATTCCGCGAGCTCGGCGAGGTAGGCGTCCACCTCCTCCTGGGTCATCGCACCCGACTCGCGAGCTGACTCAAGGGTGGCCAGCATGGTGTCTCCGGCGGGTTCCCCGGGCGGCACGAGGTCGCGGTTGCGAACCTGCGCCCAGTTCGCGGCCTCCTCACCCGCGTACCCGATGCTGACCTGGATGTACGGGGCGATGGTCAGATACGGGTCCGACTGGGTGACGATGAGGGGCGCGGTCAGGCCGACGGTCCAGTTGCCGTCCAGCACGTAGATGAGCGGCAGGGGTTCCGTGGAGTCCGCGTAGCCGGGGGGTGTGGTCACCCAGACGGCGTAGCGGCGTCCTGACTTCGCGGTGACCTCCAGGTACTCCGTGTCCTGCAAGCAGCCGTGCAACAACTCGCTCATCGAGTCTCCCCCTTGATGTTGCGGCCGCCCTTGATGACGAGGGCGGCCAGGTCTGGATCAGCGAACACCCTGGGGCCGTGGAGGCGGGTCCTGCCGTCCGTCTCGCCTGGACCGAGGGTCCCGGAGTCGACGCCGGTGAACGACACCCGCGTCGGTCTCCAGAGGCCCCGTCGCAAGCCCCGCACCGCCGAACTCAACAGTGGTGAATTGGATGTGCGATAACGTACTCAACAGTGGTGAAACTGTCAACGGAGGCAACGTGAGAGCGCCGGTGGGGGAAGGGAAGCAGCGTCTTCTGGACGCGCTGTTCGACGAGTTCGGCCAGAACGGCCCCAGCCCGAACCTGTCGATGCGCCAGGTGGCGGAGCGGCTCGGCGTGCACCACACGTTGCTGACGTACCACTTCGGGTCGCGGCCGGGTTTGCTGCGTGCCGTGCTGTTGGAGGCGCGCCGCCGCGACAACCTGGTCATTGCCGCGACCGGCGACGAACTCGGGTTCGTGGCCCTGTGCAGGGCCGTGTGGAGCTTCTACTCGGACCCGGCGCACGAGGACCGGACCCACGCTTTCTTCCACCTGGTCGGGCTCGCGGTCTACGAGCGGGAAGCCTTCCAGGAGCTCGTCGTCGACATCGACCACCTGGAGCGTCTTCTCGAAGCGGCGGCGCTGCGCGACGGAGCCACGGAGACCGATGCCAGGCAGCAGAGCATCATCGCGACCGCATGCCTGCGAGGGCTGCTGCTGCAAAGGCTGCTGAGCCCGACCTCCGAGGTTGACGCTGCGGCCGAACGCTTCATCACCTCGCTTGCGGCGTTCGAGGGAGAAGGCCACACGCCGTCGACCGCCATGGGCCAAGGGCCGACCGGCCAGTAGGTCGGGCCACGATCGCACCGGCGAACGGGGCCGTTCACGGGGCACTCGGATGAATTGGCCTCGCGCTTCGGCTCAGCTCGCCGTCCTCCGCACGCCCGGTAGCAGTGGACCGGTGATGTCACGTACCTACGATCACTGACGCCGCAGAGTGCTGGCTGCCCCACAGGATCGGCACCACCCCGACTGCTCACTGTCGGTTGGGCCAGGTCACTTCGATCAGAGACGTACGGCCGCCACGAAAGCCTTCCACTCAGCAGCGGACGCTTCGAGATGACACAGGTTTCGGTTCTGTGTGTCGCGCACCGCTGCACCCTCCTCGGTGGCACGGGCCTCCACGCAGTTGGCACCGTTGGCGCTGTAGCTCGACTTTTGCCACTCGACCATCGGAATTCCTCCTCCTTCTTCCTCAGCAGGTCTAGCGTTGTGGCCGGAGAGCGGGCTCTAGTTGGCGCTCACCGTGTCGAGGGGCGCAGACCACTCATCGGCACCAAAGGTGAGGTGGCCGAGTTCCCTGTTCTGTGTGTCACGCACGGCAGCTCCACCCTGGTGCTCCCGGGCTTCTACGCAGTTCTGGGAACCTGAGCTGTAAGTCGACTTGCACCAGCCCGTCATCGGAATTCCTCCGCTTTCGTCCTCATCAAGTTCAGCGTTGCATCCAGGGAGCGAGCTCCCCGGATCCCAGTAGACCAGCAGCGACTTCTCGATCGCCTTGACCACAATCTCACCCTTTCAGGTACTTGCGGAAGAGCGAGTTCTTAGGCCATTGAGCACCGTGGCGATGAGGTAGATGGGGTGATTGTTGTGCACGATACTTTCAGGCCCTTTGGTCCTGGAGTTGCACTTCCTCTACAGGTAGCCTGAACAGGCACAACACGAACCGGACCTCGCCAATATCCCTGGCGAGGTCCGGTTCACTTCGCCTCAGAGGCGCACAGCCTCCACGAACGCCTTCCACTCAGGAGCAGGCGCCTCCAGGTGACCCAGGTTGCGGTTCTGGGTGTCGCGCACCGCAGCGCCCTGCTCGCTGGCACGAGCCTCTACGCAGTTGCCGCCGCCACCGTCGCTGTAGCTCGACTTGTGCCACTGATCAGTCATCATGTGATGCTGCCTCATATCTCTCCCAGCCATGGTCCCGACACTGACACTGGAAGGGCGGACCCTGGCGAGGTCCGGCCTATGTGCCCAGCTAGGAGATCGCGGCCTTCAGGAAGGCCGTCCACTCTGCCGATGGGGTGTCGAGATGCCCCAGTGGCCGGTTCTCGGTGTCCCGCACGAGAACGGTTCTCCCGTTCGCCACCTCAACACAACTCCCGTTGGCCGCGCTGTAGCTGCTCTTGTACCACTCACGCTGCGGTTGCTCTGTACTACTCATCAAGCTCTTCCTTGACCTTCCTGATGAACTCTGCGGACTGCCCCGGGGACAGGGCCTCAGCCTGGACAGCGCTGAACACTGCCAGACAGGCCTGGACCTTGCGGCTGTCATCCATCTGATACTCACCTTGCTGGTACTCAGCCGATGCCACCATTGGTTTATCCGAGAAGGAATATACGCGGAACGGCCCGGCTGCTCCCGGGTGAGTCCCCGGGTTGGGTGGTACCACCTGTAGTCGTACTACCCGTTTCTCCATCAGCATCAGCACACGAGCGAGCTGTTCGGAGAGGATTCGGCGGCCCCCAATCACCCTGGTCACAGCAGTTGCTTCAAGAACCATGTAGATCAGAGGCGGATTGTTCCCCAGAATCACCTGTCGCCTCATGCGAGCCTTGACCATCTCCGCCAGCTCCGCTGCACTGACACCTGGAGACGTGTCGCGGTTCGCGGCACGCGCATAGTCCTCAGTCTGGATCAGGCCCGGGATCATCTGGCTCTGGTACTCACGAAGCTCAGTCATCATCCGTTCCAGCTGCTCTACCTCTGGATACCACGAGGGAACGCCTGCTGCTTCGTGTGCCCCCTTCCACGCACGGTGCACTACACCCGGGCTTTCAAGAGCTTGGTCGATATTTCGAGCCATCGTTTCGGTCATAGCCCGCGTTCCCTTCTCCCACGAGGAAAGCGTGGAGGGGACGACGTTCAGGGCGCTGGCCAGGTCCTTCTGCTTGACGTCGGCATTAGCGCGGACCTTCTTTAGCACACTTCCAAGCTCTACCAGTTCGGGCTTGAGGGAGCGAGACATTGGACTCCTGATTCACCGTGAGGTCTACCCGGTGCACCAATTCTGCGTGAAGTCTTCACCAAGGTCCACTCACTTCACGTAATCGTGACCGCTCAGTGATGTCCCTAGCGCAGAGCGTGTTCGATCTTTCATGGTGGGTTCGAGACGCCAATCGGTGTCCAGAAATCCCAAAACCCCCGGCGGCCCAAGCCAAGAGTGGCCACCCGGAGTTAGAGCCCACCCCGAAGCCCCCGAGGTGAGACATATGCGATCTATCAAGACTTATCCTAGGACGCCAATCGTCCATTTCGGGTGTTATCCCCGTGCGTTGGGATTCTCCGAGCCCGCACGCCACGGCATCCTGCTCGGACCCACCCGCGAATACCGAGCTCTTTCCGCCTGGTGCCGGAACATGCTGCCGGTCGAGGGCACCCGGCTGGCCCGCATCGCGCGCATCCTCGTCACCAACGCACACCAGCACTCCCGCTCAGGTCTGCCTGGGGGAACGGTCCGCGTGGTCCTGGACCAGACCCGCCCCTTCCTCCCCCACCTGTACGTCACTGACCAGGGGCCACGGAATCCGGGCTCCCTCCAGTACCCGCAACTGAACCCCGGCGCAAGCACGTCCGGACTGGCAGCCCTCAACCACCTCGCCCTGTCCTGGACCCCCTCCTGGACCTGGGACGGCCACCGCATCCAGCAGACCACCGTCGAAGTCGTCCTCGACCTCAGCTGACACACGAGTCACCTCTGGCTCAAAGCACCCCCAGAAACAGAACCGAAGGCCGAGCACCCTGTGCGAAGCCCGTGCCCTCAGCTCACGCCATCAACCCACGACAACCTTCAGGAGAGCTGGTCGAACATGAACGCTGACCACTTGTCGCCCCGACCAGAGCGGCGCACCCGAGCGTCCGCAGATCCGTGCACCCAGGTGCAGGCCTTCACCGCGAACACTCACAGCCCTGCCCGATGCAGCACCCCTCAGTCATCTCAGGAACCGGTGATCCCCTCGCCCCGGCGGCCAATCGACTCCGTCCCCATGCAGGTCCTGGGGTTCGTCCTGGCCGGGTTGCGACGGTTGGCGGTGGCCACGTGAGCGGCGTTTTCTCCCCCGAACTCGCCCACCGCGAGGCCATGGTCCCGTTGGCGAGCTTCATCAAGCCCTTCCACGCTCACTACTTCTCCCGCGCCGAGGGCCCACCCTTCCGCAAACGCCGGTACTCCTTCGCCGGACTCCCCAGCCTCATGCCGCTGGTGCGGGCGTTCTTGGACACCAGCGCCGCTGAACGCTCCCTCGACTTCCGGTTCGTGTTCACGCTGCTGGGGTCGGAGTTGGCGAACAACTCCATCGCGCACTCTCTGTCGAGTGAGCACGGCAGTACCTACACGCTCACCGTCGATCGAGGTGCGACCGGGATGACGTTGATCTGCCAGGACCAGGGCGCCCGGTACCCCATGGAGCCTGGGCCGTTCACCGCGGCTGACCTGGACACTCTCGACCCCGATGCGGGTCCCGGCAGCGGCCGGGGTCTGGGGCTGGTCAACGCGTTGGCGGACCGATGGGGAGATAACGGCAACCCGAAGTTCCGACAGGTCTGGTTCCACCTCTCCTACGACCTCACCCACAACCCGTGGACGTAGATCAAGGGGGAGCAGTGATGCTGGACATCGACACCAGGGACCTGCTCGCGACCGCAGAGGACGCGTTGGCCGCCCCCGCCCATCTGACTCCCGCGCAGGTGGACGTGTGGCACAACCACACCCTGCGCAACCGCATCCCGGTGATCCTGGAAGCCCTGCGCACCGCTCGTGAGGAGAGCGATGCGGAACGAGCGATGCGGTTGATCGACCAGGCCATCCACGACCACCCCGCACCCACGCGGGTACCCGGCAACAGGCCCGTGGCGGGGACAGTCCCGAAACACAAGGACTCCAATCCCGGGCTCCCGGTCCCCGAACACGTGCTGTGCGCGCTGCTGCACAAGCACTGGAACATGACCGTCGAAGGCCAGGTTCCCAACGAGACCTTCGTGGCCCGCCGCCCCCTGGGCTGGACCGGCGACGGCGACCCCTACGAACGCATCACCGCAACCAACCGCACCGAACTCCTGAGGCTGCTCGCCCACCGCCACCTCGGAGTCCACAGGAGCGATCCGGAACCTCCGCCCGCTGCCTGAGCCCCCGAAGCCGTTCCACGAAAAAGCTCTGGCGGGTGCAGCAACACCCCCAGAGCAGGCCGACAACCAACCACCGTCTAAGAGAAAGCGATTGCCGACATGGCCATTGTGCCGCACACGCACGCCCCGGACCACACGATCAACCGGCCCGACAACGAGCACCGGTGGCAGAGCCGCGTCTACCCCGGTCAGCTCTCCCAGACCCGCCAGGTCCGCGCCGACCTGGACACCGACCTCGCCTGCCTGCCCACCCTGCCGGTCGAAGTGAGGGAGAGCATGGTGTTGTGCGTGAGCGAGATGTTCGCCAACGCCTGCGACCACTCCCGTTCCGGGCAGGACCCCGAGGGGAGGGTGGTCCGCACCCTGGACACGCCTCGCCCGAGGACGGTCCGGATCTCGGTCATCGACGACGGCACCCGCACCGACGCGTCCTCGGACTCCTCCCCGAAGGTCCCGCGCAGGCGTACCCGGAAGGAGTGGGATCAGGCCGAACGCGGCCGGGGCCTGCTGCTGCTTGGCCACCTCGCCACCCGGTGGGGGTTCCGTCCCGTGCTGGACTTCCCGTTCTGTGCGGGGCTCGGCACCGTCATCTGGGCCGAGTTCACCCACCCCACCCTGGTCGCTGGCAGGTGTGCCCGATGACCGGTCATCAGGTCAGCGCCGGAGTCCGGTCCGTCCTGGCCTCACCCCGAGGCCACCGCTTTCCCCGCACCGCCGCGCGTCCGCTGCGGGTAGTCCCGAATCCACAGGAGTCACTGGCGTCATCGGCGCCACCTGCGCACCCGCAGCCATCCCAGCTCGAGGCGCCCCAGGACAGGTACGCACGCCTGCTGCGCCAGATGCAGGGCAACCCCCGAGTGACCTACATGCTCGAACACGGTCCGGTGCCCCACTGGATGCTCGTGGCTCGCCACCAGCGTGAACAGAGGGCGAGGGAGGCCAGGGAAGCCGTTCCCGCCGCTCGGGCCGAGCCGGAACCTGTCCTCCCCCGGGGCCGCCACCGCGCACCCCGCCGGTGGTGGGGATGGCCCGCCACCGCCATCAGCTCCACGCTCTTCCTGGGACTCACCACCCTGGAGGCCGTGGGGCGGAACCTGACCCACGCCATCGGCATCCTGGCCTGACCCGGTGAGGAAACGGGCCGGGCGACGAGGCCGTCGCCCGGCCCGATCCCCACGGGGCGGGGAGCAACAGGAACGGGCCAAGAGGAAGAGCGGATGGTCTCCAGGTCAGCTTGCTGGCAGAGCTCAGTCCCCACCGCCACCTCCATCGCCCCCATCACCCCCGTCACCGCTGTAGCCCGCCCCGCCGCTGCGGTCGATGCCGTGTTTGCGCTTGTACTCACGCCACTGCCGCTGCTGCCGGTTCCACACCTGTTTACTCATCCCCTTGGGACGCTTAGGAGTGTCCGGGTCCTCCCAGCTCATGAGAACCCCGAACCCAACCCCCACGATGATCGCCACGACTATGGCCCCCAGGATCAGCAGACCCTCGAAAATCGTGCCGACCGTGTCGACCACGCCATCGACCGTCTCCTGAGCGTCTGGATGGGCGATGGCTCCGACCAAGGCCAGGAACACGGATGCGATGGCGGTCCACTTGGCGATCGTCAGGAGCTCACGGATGCGACTCCAGTGGCGAGCTTGGTCCAAGTCGTCGGTCCACCAGACACACGCGGCGCAGACCAGCGCCTGCACGGTCAGCAGCACCAGGAGGACCTTCGCACCCGCACTCTCCGGCTGCCCGAGCGCGAAAACGAGCAGGGCCATGGACACATTGCCACCAGCGGCGGCCGCCGCCACAAGCGCGAGTACGTCGTTGCGATCCTTCAGGCGTTCCTCCTCGGAGGAACTGATCATCTTGTTGTAGAAGTCGACCAGGATCCACAGCGGCCAGGCGCACGCGAGGGCACATCCGGCCACGATCAGCAGCATCAACGGCATGGGGACCTCTGCGATGTGACGGTGGTCTGCTCCCTACCCCCTCTGCCTCACCCGAAGGACAACAGCAGTGGCCGGATCAGGACACCGGTCGGCGTGACCACCGGTCCATCCCCGCGTGCGCGGGGAGCAGCCCCGACGACGAGGGCGTGTACAGCCACGGCTGGGTCCATCCCCGCGTGCGCGGGGAGCAGTCTCTTTGACCTGCACGTTTGTCAGCGGCAAAGCACCAAATCTGCAAGTTGTTGAGAAACAGACATTCCACCCACGCCACTCACGAGCTCCCCCGCTCTTCTACCACCCATCCGGCACTCACGACTACTCCGTTCCGCAATCGGCACCTTCACAAGCAGCGAGCAGGACAACGTGTCTCCTATACCGAATGACCGGCTGGGGCTGGGGGCCGTTGACCGAACGAACGGGGGCGTACCCTGTCGGGCACGCCCCCATCCACCTACTGCCCTACCTGCGGCCGATCAGTCCTTGGCGGTGCCTTCCGACGCCTCACCAGCTGCCTCACCAGCGGGGACCTCCTTACCGCCCCCACCCGCAGAAGCCCCACCCGCCGCCGCGCGGGAGCGGCGGTCGAGATCGGCCAGGTAGGCGTTGTAGTCGTCCATGTCAGCATCGTCGGAACCACCGCGACGGCTGTGCCGCTCACGGCGGCGCTCCTGGCGCTCGTCGTCACGCGACCACTGCACCACCAGCGCCAGCATCACCATGACCGTGGGGATCTCGCCCAGCGCCCAGGCGATACCTCCGCCCGCGTACTGGTCGGCGGCCTGGTCGGTCATCCACGGGATGTCGAACTGCCCGTAGTACTGCATGGCCATCGGGGTGGCCTGCTCCATGATCGCGATGCCGAAGAAGGCGTGGAAGCCCATCGCCACGAGGAGGAGCAGGATGCGCAGCAGGAACGGGACCCTCCTGGGCGCCGGGTCGATACCGACGATCACCCAGTAGAAGAGGAAGCCCGAGACCAGGAAGTGCACACCCATGAACAGGTGACCGAGGTGGTCGTTCATCAGGGTCGGGAACAGCGGGGTGAAGTACAGCGCGTACGGGCTGAACACGAAGATCGGCCCAGCGACGGCCGGATGCGTCACGATCTGGGAGAAGCGGCTGTTCAGGAACGCGTTGAGCCACTCACGCGGCCCCCGGTCGCCTCGGGTCTCGGCGGGCCGCAGCGCGCGCAGCGCCAGGGTGACCGGTGCCCCCAGCACCAGGAGGATCGGGGTGACCATGGCCAGCACCATGTGCTGGATCATGTGCATGGAGAACATGATCATCGCGTAGGTCGCGAACCCGCTGAGCTGCACCGCGACGATGGTCAGCAGCCCCAGGAGGAAGGCGGCGGTGCGGCCGACGGGCCACTTGTCACCGCGCTTGACCAGCCGTCGCACGCCTCCGAGGTACAGGAACCCGGCAACCACGACGAACATGATGAAGAACAGGTCCGGACGCCACAGGGTGAGGACGTTCTCCAGGCTCATCGCGGGCGGGATGGCGAAGCCGAGGATCGCCGCGGCCGGGTCGATGGTGGTCTCGACCGGCGGTGACGGCGGAGGCGTACGGCCCAGACCCACGGACACACCGATGACGGCGGCCATGATCATGACCTCCGCCCCGGCCAGGCGCAGGAAGCTCCGGCGGCGGAACGAGTAGCCCGCCTTCCCTCCGGGAGCGGCGTCGATCCGGGTCAGCACCCGGGTGCGGTGGGCGTTCCCGAGGAAGCCCAGCACGACGAACAACGTGATCTTGACGAGGATGATCCGGCCGTAGTCGGTGCCGAACAGGTCGTCCAGGGAGTACAGGCGGGCCATGGCGCTCGCGGCACCGCTGATCGCCACTCCGACGTAGGCCCACAGGGCCATCCGGCTGAACCGGTGGGCGGCGACGGCCGGTTCCTGGGCGTCCCTGCGCATGGCGTGGTAGGTGACCACGACCAGTCCGCCGACCCAGGCGCAGATCGAGATCAGGTGCAGCGCCAGACCGGTGACGGCGAGCTCGTGCGCCCCCGAGGAGGCGGCGTGGCCGGTGAGCGCGGGCGGGGTGACCGCCGCCAGGGACGCGACCAGCAGCCAGAGGCCGCCGGTGGCCGTGGTGATGGTGCGGCCGAACAGCGCGATGCCGGTGGTGATGAGGATGACGAACATCAGGGAGACGCCCGAGCCCACCGACCCGGCGAAGGAGCTGACCTCGTCGATGGTCACCTGGCCCGCGCGCCTGCCGAGGAACTCGGCGGTCTGGAAGTAGAGCGTGCCCACGGCCCCGAGAACCCACGCCAGGGCGGTCCAGGTGCCGGCGCGCACGTAGCCGACGGCCTGGGCGGACAGCTGGCCCTTCGCCGAGCCGAGCAGGACGACCGCCATGAGCATGAGGCCGATGGTCAGCACCGCGGCCGTGTCCATGACCGTCTTGGCGATCGGCATGCCCCAGCGGACCACCTCGCCGGAGTCGAACCGCTCCATGCCGGGGATGATCTGCGCGAAGACCGCGCCGCCCAGGATGAGGGTGGCGCCCAGGGCCACCGTGCACACCAGCACGGCGATCAGGGCGTAGACGGGGGCGTTCTCGGTGCCGGGGGCCTGGTCCTGTTGTTCCTTGGGGGATGTGTCGTTCTGGGCGGGAGGAGCCACGCGCCACTCCGTCGTCGAGTTGGTCAACTTGCAGGTCAGCGCCCTCGGCCGCGATGGCCACCGCACTGCCGTCCGTCGGACTCCGGCGGGGACCTGGCGCGGAGGGGGACACCTCGACCAAGGTTAGTCCGTTTACTACACAGTGTCGGACTTGGGTCCGCTCGCCCACCCCCCTTGTGCCGGAAATCCCTTTCGCCGCGCGTGTCCACGGGGACCAGAAGTGACGTTTCCCCCTTCGACGGAGGGCCTTCGCGATACGCTCGTTCTCCCTACAGGAGGTCGCGGACCGCCCCCTCGTGCCCGTCGCCCCTCGTCGCCGTGCCCCCTCCACGGCCACTCAGTTCCACGAACGCAGAGAAGCGTACGAAGGGGGAGGGCGATGCCCGAGTTCGACAGAGTCATCCGTTCCATGCGGACGGTGGTCCCCGAGGGGATCAGGTCGGCCAGTGTGGGGATTCGGGACGGCCGTATCGAGGCGGTCCGCCCCTACTCGGCCAGGATGTCGGCGCGCGAGGTGGTCGAGCTCGGCCGCACCGCCCTGTTGCCCGGCGCGATCGACCTCGGCACCGGGGTGCACGCCCCCGGGGAGGAACTGCCCGACTCCTACCGGAGGGTGAGTGACGCCGCCCTGCGCGGCGGCGTCACCTGTGTGGTGGTCTCCCCCGCTCCGGCGCGCCCCGCGATCACCTGCGCCGACTCCCTCCAGGTGCACCAGCGGGCGGCGGCGGGGGCCGACGTGTCGGTGCTCTTCCTGGGCGGGGTCACCCAGGGGACCGGCCCGTTGGATCTGGCGGACCTGCACGCGGGCGGGGTGGTGGCCTTCCAGGGGTCGCTGTCGGACGGCGGCGCACCGGACATGGCCGCCCTGGGCGACGCGCAGCTGCGCAAGGCCATGGCGGAGATCGCCACCCTCAACGGTCTGTTGGTCATGCACGCCGAGGACGCCCACGAACTCGGCACCCCGCCGGTGTCGGCGGAGCAGCGCCCGCCCCGGGCGGAGCGGCGGGGCCTGGAACGGGTGATCGCGGCGGCGCGCGTGGTGGGCGTGCGCACCCACGTGGCCCCCTTCACCGCGGCCGAGTGCGCGGCCCTGCTGGCCGCCGCGGGCGCGGTGGGGGTCGGCCTGACCGCGCACACCTGCCCGCACTACCTGTGCCTTCCCTCGGAGTTCCCCGGCCCGGAGTCCCCCGCGCACGCCTGCCGTCCCCCGTTGCGGTCGGACGCCAACCGCAAGGCGCTGTGGAGCTCCCTGTTGGAACCCGACTCCCCGATCCGCACCGTCGGCTCGGGCCACCTGCCCGCCATCGGGCTGTTCACCCTGGAGTGGAGCCTGTCCGCGCTCTGGACGGCGGCCCGCAGACGCGGCCGTTCCCTGACCGACCTGGCCCGGTGGACCGCGTCGGCCCCGGCGGAGCTGCTGGGGCTGGGCGGCCGGGGCCGGGTCCAGGAGGGGTACGAGGCCGACCTGGTGGCCTTCGACGACCAGACGACCCTCGCGGTGCCGCCGACCGACCCGAGCCCCTACGCCGGGATGCGCCTCACCGGGAGGGTGCGCAGGACGTGGGTGGCGGGGCGACCGACCCGCTCCGGAGTACATCAGCACTAGACCCGTGTCACACCACACACATCCGGCTTACAGCCTGTCAACATGGCAACGGATGGCTATGCACATTGGCGATAGCGTGGACGCGCCTTCGCAGGTCACAGTGGGAGGTATCAATGGCGATACCAGTTGGAGGAATCGTGCGCATCGGCGTGCCCCGCGAGATCAAGAACCACGAGTACCGGGTGGCGATCACCCCTGCGGGTGTCCACGAACTGACCCGCCGGGGTCATGAGGTCTTCGTCGAACACGACGCCGGGTTCGGTTCCTCCATCACCAACGAGGAGTACCTCGCGGCGGGGGCCACCATCCTGCCCACCGCCGACGAGGTGTGGGCCGCGGGCGACCTGATCCTCAAGGTCAAGGAGCCCGTCCCGGCCGAGTACCACCGCATGCGCGCGGGCCAGACCCTGTTCACCTACCTGCACCTGGCCGCCTCCCGCGAGTGCACGGACGCGCTGCTGGAGCGCGGGGTCACCGGTATCGCCTACGAGACCGTGCAGCTGCCCGACGGTTCGCTTCCGCTGCTGGCCCCCATGTCCGAGGTGGCCGGTCGGCTCGCCCCGCAGGTGGGTTCGGTGACGCTCCAGCGCCCCAACGGCGGCCGGGGCGTGCTGATGGGCGGGGTGCCGGGGGTGCGCCCGGCCAACGTGACCGTGATCGGCGCCGGAGTGTCCGGGCTCAACGCCACCCAGATCGCGGTGGGCATGGGCGCGAACGTGACCGTGCTGGACCTGAACGTCCACAAGCTGCGCCACGTGGACTCGCTGTACCGGGGGCAGGTCAAGACGGTGGTCTCCAACGCCTTCGAGCTGGAGCTGTCCGTCCTGGAGTCCGACATGGTGATCGGCGCGGTCCTGGTGCCCGGCGCCAAGGCCCCCAAGCTCATCTCCAACGAGCTGGTGTCCCGGATGCGTCCGGGCGCGGTGCTGGTCGACATCGCCATCGACCAGGGCGGCTGCTTCGAGGACTCCCGGCCCACCACGCACGACGACCCGACCTTCGCCGTGCACGACACCGTGTTCTACTGCGTGGCCAACATGCCGGGAGCGGTGCCGAACACCTCGACCCACGCCCTGACCAAGGACACCCTGAAGTACACGGTGGCCCTGGCGGAGAAGGGGTGGAAGCAGGCCCTGCGCGAGGACCCCGCCCTGGCCGAGGGCCTCAACACCTTCGAGGGTGAGCTGGTCTACGCCCCGGTGGCCGAGGCGCACGAGATGAAGTACCGCGAGCTCTCCGAGGTGCTCGCCTCCTAGGCGCGCGTCGGCGGAAGTGTGGGGAGGGGGTCGTCCGTACGGGCGGCCCCCTCCTCGGTGTCGGCGCCCGGCGCACCCGTTCGACCTGGGGTCACCGGTCGGATCCGCGCCTGCGCGCGGGGTGGTCGGGTGGGTCGGGCGGGGGTACCGTCGAGGGGTGGCCCCTCCGACGGCGGGGCCCGTGACCGGGGCCCGAACACATGAGGTGGGGACTGTAGTGACACACACCGGAGCGGTAACGGTGACCCGGATCGTCGAGCTCGAACTGGTGCGGCTGCGGCCGTCCCTGGCCGGGCGAGGCTCCGACGGCTCCGTTCCGGTGCTGGTCCGGGTGTCGGACGGCCGGGTGAGCGGCTGGGGTGAGGTGTCCCGCGCCAGCCCGGAGCAGTGGGAGGCGCTCTCGCGCGACTTCGCGCCCGCCCTCCTGGACCACGCCTGGCGCCGCCCGACCGAGGTGGCCGACGCCTTCGCGGACCTGCCCTGGGACCCGGCGCTGACCGGGGCCCTGGACACCGCCTGCTGGGACCTGTGGAGCCGTCAGCGCTCCACGCCGTTGGCGCACGCCCTGGGCGGGGAGCGCACGGCCCTCACTGCGGGGGTGACCCTGCCCCGGCAGGTGACCCTGGAGTCGGTGGTCACGGAGGTGAACCGGCGCGTCGGGGCGGGGTTCCGCCGGATCCGGCTGGAGGTCGAGCCGGGCTGGGACACCGACGTGATCCGGGCCGCGCAGACGAGTTTCCCGTTCCTGGTCCTCCAGGTGGACGCGGGCGGGCGCTACACGGAGTCCCCCGCCGACCTGGACGCGCTGCGGTCGATGGACACGCTCGGGCTGCTGGCGATCGAGGACCCGTTCGCCCCCGGTGACCTGGGCGCGCACGCGCGTCTGACGGCCGAGCTGCGCACCCCCGTGGCCCTGTACCGGTCGCTGTCTTCGGTGGAGGACCTGGGCGAGGCGGTCCTGGCCGAGGCGGGGCGCGCGGTGAACGTGGACCCGGCCCGGCTGGGCGGGTTGACGGCGGCGCGGCGCGCGGTGGACCGGGCGGTGGACGCGGGCTGGGAGGTGTGGTGCGGTTCCTCGGCGGTGACCGGGGTGGGCCGTGCGGCGACGGTCGCGCTGGGCGCGCTGTCCGGCGCGACCCTGCCCGTGGAGATGCCCAGTTCCGCTTCGCGCGGCCGTGACCTGGTGACTCCCCCGGTGCGCGCGCACGACGGCGTGGTTCCGGTGCCGCTCGCCGAGAGCGGTCTGGGGCACGACGTGGACCGGGTGGCGCTGTCCGGGTACACCGCGAGGACGCTGGTGCTGGACGCGCGTTCGGATCGGGCGCCGGGCACCACCCCATAACCGAACACCGTTAGGTATCCTGGCGCTCCCCGTGTCCGGCCCCGACACCGGACCCCGACGCACGTGGAGGCGCGGTGCGCGTATTCGCAGACGTCCATGAGGTAGCCGCCGCCCAGGGTGAACACCTGGGCCGTACCGACTGGCTGACCATCACCCAGGACCGCGTCGACCTCTTCGCCGACGCGACCGACGACCACCAGTGGATCCACCAGGACGCCGGGCGCGCCGCCGAGGGTCCCTTCGGAGCCACCATCGCGCACGGCTACCTGTCGCTGTCGCTGCTGGCGCACTTCTCCCAAAGCATTTTCGACCTCACCGAGAAGCCGCGGATGTCCATCAACTACGGCCTCAACAAGGTGCGGTTCCTCCAGCCGGTCACGGTGGGCTCGCGTGTGCGGGACGCGGTGACGCTCGGGGAGGTGCGGCGGACCCCCAAGGGCTACCTGGTCTCCACCGGGCACACCGTGGAGATCGAGGGCCAGGAGCGCCCCGCCCTGGTCGCGGAGGCCCTGGGCCTCTGGGTTCCCTAGTAGGGGCCCTCGACGTACCCTCGCGGTATGGACGACCTTCCGCCGCGCCTGACCGTGGTCACCCTCGGCGCCCGCGACCTCCCGGAGCTGCGCCGGTTCTACCTGGCCCTGGGCTGGGAGGAGTTGTCGTCCGGTTCCGACGCGTGGACGGGGTTCCTGGTGGGCGGTGTCCTGCTGTCCCTGTTCCCCGTGGCGGAACTGGCCGCCGAGGCTTCCGACGGTGTGCTGCCCGCCCCGACCGGATGGTCCGGGTTCACCCTGGCCTGCAACGTGGACGAGCGCGCCCAGGTCGACCGGGCGTTCGCCTCCGCCGTCCGGGCGGGCGCCGAGGTCGTGGCCGAACCGACGGACCGGCCCTGGGGAGGGCGGTCCGCCTACGTCGCGGACCCGGAGGGCAACCGCTGGGAGATCGCGTGGGCCCCCGGCGCCCGGTTCGACGACCGGGGAGCCCTCACCTCCTTCGGCGGCTGAGCCCGCCCCGCCTACCGGACGCCCTAGCGGGCCACGCGCCGCAGGGCACGGCGGACCAGCCCCGGGGTGAACCAGCGCAGCTTGCGTTCGGCCCGCTCCGCCCTGCGGCGCATGCGGTCGCTCCGGGCCCTGGCCTGTTCCAGGTCGGCGCGGAGCCGGGCCACGTCCCGCTCGGTGTCCTCCTCCGGCTGCGCGGCCGCCGGGGCCTCCAACCTGGCCTCCTCCTGGTCCGTGGCGTGGACCAGGTCCGTCGCGGGCATCCAGTGGATGCCGTGGACCTCCTCCACCAGACGGTCCAGGTCCCGGCCGCTCGCCTCGGGGTCGAGGTGGCGGGCGCGGGCGAACGCGGCGGTCCGCTCCAGGCGGAGCATCCCCTCCTCCGCCGTGAGCGCGCCCGGCATGGGCGCGCACAGCAGCCCCACCGCGTGGGTGTCGCAGGCGTGGACCATCTCCGCCAGGGCCTTGGGGAAGGGTTCGGACCCCGCCTCCAGGTACAGCCGGAAGGGCACGCGCGGGTCCGTGCCCGGCTCGCTCTCGACGAACCGCACGCGCGGGTCGCCCCGGAAGCTCTCGTGGGCCAGCCGCAGGTCGAGGGCGTCCTCCTCCAGCGGGGAGCGGCGTTCCTCGTGCAGCTCGCTCCACGGGCCCACCATCCACAGGCGCAGGTCCGGGGTGGTCCCGGCCAGCAGCGCCCTGGCGGTGGTGTCGACCTCCTCCAGGGCGTGCCCCGAGACGTCCAGCACGACGTCGACCAGCGGCACCTCCCACTGGCGTTCGGGCTGCTTGCGGCGCAGGTGGAAGTCGGGGACGCGGTTGGCCACGTACGGCATCCGGTAACGGGTCCCGGCGTCCCGCTTCTCCTGCATCTGGGAGCGGCCCAGGTGCCAGCTGCTGGTCTCCAGGTCCGGGACGAACACCGCGCCGCGCTGGGCCACCCGGTGGCCGAACTCACTGTCACCGCCCAGGATCATGGCCGGGTCCAGGCCGCCCGCCGCGTCGAACAGGCTCCGGTGCAGCGAACCGGTCGCACCGACGAACACCTTGAAGGCCTCGTGGTGGGCCGAGCGCAGCCGGTCGTGCCGGTCGATGAACCGCTCGACCCAGTGCGGGTCGGCGCTCTCCAGGTCGAAGAGGCCGTCGGCGCGTCCGGCGGCGACCTCGTCCCGGACGTGCTCCGGGGTCATCGCGGCCGGGTCGAAGTCCACGAACATCTTGTGGCCCATGACCACGGCGTAGTCCACCACGTGGTGCCAGCGCATCTGCGACTCCACGTGCTCGCGGTAGACGAGCATGTCGGCGTCCAGGCGCAGGATCACCTGCCCCGTCGAGGCCGCGACCCCGGTGTTGACCGCGTGCGCCGATCCCCAGCCACCGGGGTCGGAGGTGATCAGGCGGGTGTTCTCCGGGCGTACGGGCGGCAGCGCGAGGGGCACGGGCGTGCCGTCGTCCACCACGACCACCTCCATGAGGTGGCCCGGATAGCTCTGCCCCGCCAACGAGGCCAGCACCAGCGCCAGCTTCTCGGGCTGACCGTGCGCCGGGATCACCACGCTCACCGACAGCGTCGGCGTCCAGGCTCCGTTGTCGGGCGGTTCCAGCCGTGCGTAGTCGTTGCGGAACACCAGGGGCTGGCCCTGTGGCGCCGTCTGCCGCACCATGCGCTTCCCTCCCCGGGGCTGGCTCTGTTCCGGGACCATCCCCACCCGTACCCGGGTGTCGGGGCGTTCCCCCGACTGACGTTCCGAGACGTTGTCCGCACTGGTCACGACTGTCCTCCCGTGTACTCGGTGGTCCGGAGCAGAGTCCGCGCGGGGCGCGGGTCCGGCTGACCCAGCGGGGCGGGTTCGCCCTCCAGCAGGGAACTCGGCCGCCAGCCGGACCACTGCCGGGTGCTCCTGCGAAGGAAGTAGCCCATGTCGGCGCCCCAGGTGTGCCCCTGACCGGCCCGCCGCAGCAGGTAGCCGAGGCCGTGGGTCCGGTAGATCCGCCCACTGTTCCGGCGGACCGCCAGCAGCAGCTGGCTGTCGATCGCCCGCGGCAGGGGACGGAACCCGCCGACGTCGCGCAGCACGGAGCGGTCGACCACAATCGTGCTGCCCACCACGTCCGGGGACGGCTTCTCGGTCTGGTAGCTCCGCCACACCGTGAGGTCGAGTTCCTCCAGGTACACCAGGTCCTGGGTGACGCCGACCAGGTCGGCGCAGGCGTAGGTGCGGGCCATGAGCATGTCCGCGAGATGTTCGGGGCCGTACCAGTCGTCGTCGTCCCACTTGGCGATCACGCTGCCGGACGTGCGGTCCACCGCGTCGTTGAGCACCGCGCCGAACACCTGGTCCGCCGGTGCCTCGTGCACGGTGATCGGAATGCCCGTCGCCGCGAACTCCGCGACGGCCGAACGGACCTCGGGACGCTCGGCGGAGAACCCGTGCAGGGCCAGGACCAGCTCGAACCGCACCCCGCGCTGCCGGGCCACCTGGGCCAGCGCGAACCCCACCAGTTCCGGCCGCCGGGTGCACAGCATCACCGACACCAGGGGTTCCGGCGGCACCGGGACCCCCGCCCGTTCGGACAGGGCGCGCCATCGGGCCAGCTGGCCGTGGGTGCCCAGCGCGGCGCGGCGCAGCCGGACGCTGTGCTCCTCCCTGCTGAGGGGGTCGGCCAGCGCCGTGGCGTCCAGACCCGTGAGCACGGCGGTGAGCTCCGGCCCGAGTCCGGCCGCCCACTCGGGTACCGGCCCGCTGACCACGGGAATCCCTCCGGCGGCCAGGGCGACGACCGCCCGGACGACGGTGACCGACCTGGCGTGCCCGGACCAGTCCACGCGCACCCCGCGCAGGTAGCGGGCCCGACCGATGTCCAGGTCGGTGAGTGTGCCGTCCCCGGGAACGGCGAACACGACCTTCTCCCCCTCGCGGACGACGGTGCGTCCGCCCCGGACCGACAGGTCGCCCATGGGGCCGCCGGCCTTCTTGGTGAAGCCGATGGGGTTCACGCTCTGCTCGTCGACGGGCGCCAGCGAGGTGACGGGGTCGGGTTCGTCGACCCCGGCCCCGGAGCGCGGGAGGTCCAGGTGCGGGACGACGGCGTCCTCCCACAGCGGGAGTTCCCGGTCCGAGGTGCGGACCACGAGGTCGACCACGGGCGAGACCCGGCGCAGCGGAACGGGGCCGGTCGCGCTCACCCCGGTGGCGGCGACGTCGCCCGGCCGCCACCGCGCCCCGGCCGCACCGTGCACCCCCGCCAGGGGTGTGGGCCGGAGGCCGCGCCGCCCGCCGGTGGTCCCGTGCAGGACGCAGTCGAGGGCCTGGCCGGTCTCGACGGAGTTCGGGAAGTACAGCTCGCAGATCCAGCCGCGTTTGCCCAGGCGGCGGACGCGCACCTCCAGCAGGTCGTTCCACTCGTCGATGCCCGGCGGGCACGGGACGAGCGGACCGTGGTGCCCCGGGGTGTCGGCGACCACCGCGACGAGGTGGACGGTGGGAGGCAGGGCGTTGACGGTGATGAGGCTGCGGCGCAGGTCGGTGAGGCTGGCCGCGACCACGGCGACGAGCCCGACAGCCTCGGGCTGGTCCTCCCCGCCTACCCGGGCGACCTCGAACGGTTCCCCGAGCGGGTGGGCGTCGAGATCGACCACGAGGTCGTCGGAGCGCAGCCGCAACCCGGAGAGCTCCCTCAGGGTCGACTCGTGGTCCCCGGTGTGGCAGAGGACCGCCGGTTCGTCACCGCGTGTGCGCAAGGCCTGGCGTAGGACTGAGTGGATCATCGGGCGACCCCGGGGTTCGGAGTGGGTGAAGGCGCGAACCGGTCCTGACCGGTCACGCCGCCCACCCTAGCCACTCCGGTTACACATCGTGACTTACCGTCACGGCGTGTCTGTCACGGGGACAGAACCACCCCGGGGGCGCGCCCGGCGGCGCGCTAGCGGGCCAGCTTGCGCAGAACCCTCCTGGTCAGCCCGGGGGTGAACCAGCGCAGCTTGCGTTCGGCGCGCTCGGCCCGGGCACGGAGGCGGTCGGCCTCGGCCAGGGCGCGGTCCAGCCGCTTCCGGATCACCTCGGGTCTGTCCTTGGGGGCGTCACCGGCCTCCGGGTCGGCCACGAACCCCTCTCCGGGGATCCAGTGCGTCCCGTGGGTCCGCTCCACCACCCGGTCCAGGTCGGTACCGGTCGCCTCCGGCTCCAGGTGCAGGGCGCGGGCGTAGGCGGAGGCCCGCTCCAGGCGCAGGACCCCGTCGCCCCGGGTGGCGCCGGGCAGGGGGGCGCAGAGCAGTCCGGCGCCCTCCTTGTCGATCTCCTTGACCAGGTCGCGCAGGGCGTCGGCGGCCGGGACCGTTCCGGCGCCCACGGTGAGGCGGAAGGTGACGCACGGGTCGCGGTCGGGGACGGTCGCGACGAACCGCACGCGCGGGTCGCCCCGGAAGGTCTCCCGGACCAGGCGCAGGTCGAGGGCGTCCTCGTCGAGCGGGGAGCGGCGGCCCTCGTCCAGCGAGTCCCAGGGCCCCACCAGCCAGAGGCGCAGGTCCGGGGTGGTGCCGGACAGCAGCGCCCTGGCGGTGGTGTCGACCTCCTCCAGGGTGTGGCCCTCGGCGTCCAGCACGACGTCGACGAGCGGGACCTCCCACTGGCGCTCGGGCTGCTTGCGGCGCAGGTGGAAGTCGGGGACGCGGTTGGACACGTACGGCATGCGGTAGCGGGTGCCCGCGTCGCGCCGGGTCTGCATCTGGGAGCGGCCCAGGTGCCAGCTGCTGGTGTCCAGGTCCGGGACGAACACCGCGCCGCGCTGGGCCACCCGGTAGGCGAACTCGGTGTCGCCGCCGAGGATGAGTGCGGCGTCCAGGCCGCCCGCCGCGTCGAACAGGCTCCGGTGCAGCGATCCGGTGGCGCCGATGAACACCTTGTACGACAGGCGTCCGGCGGTCCGCAGCCGGTCGTTCTTGTTGATCAGCCGCTCGACCCAGTGCGGGTCGGCGCTCTCCGCGTCGAAGAGCTCCCCGGCGCGTCCGGCGGCGACCTCGTCCCGGACGTGCTCCGGGGTCATCGCGGCCGGGTCGAAGTCCACGAACAGCTTGTGGCCGAGGGCGACCCCGTAGTCGATCTGGTGGTGCCAGCGCATCTGGGACTCCACGTGCTCGCGGTAGACGAGCATGTCGGCGTCCAGGCGCAGGATCACCTGGCCCGAGGACGCCGCGACCCCCGTGTTGACCGCGTGCGCCGAACCCCAACCACCGGGCGCCGAGGTGATCAGACGGGTGTTCTCGGGACGCACCTCGGGCAGGGTGAGCGGCTCGGGTGAACCGTCGTCCACCACGACCACCTCCATGAGGTGGGCCGGATAGCTCTGCCCCGCCAACGAGGCCAGCACCAGCGCCAGCTTCTCGGGCTGACCGTGCGCCGGGATCACCACGCTCACCGACAGCGTCGGCGTCCACTCCCCCAGCGGCGGCGGGGTCAGCGGGGCGTAGTCGTTGCGGCGCAGCCGGGGCTGGCCGCCGAAGTCCACCGTGCCCCGGGGCAGGGGCTCTCCGGGGACGACCACAGGGCCCGCGGGGGCCGGGCTCACGGCCGGGGCGGTGTGTTCTTCGGTACTGGTCAAGGGTGTCCCCCCGTGTGCTGTGTGGTCCCGGCCGGTCGTCCGGCGTCGGCGCCGCTCCCCAGCGGGGCGGGTGCGCCCTCCAGGAGGGAGCTGGGCCGCCAGCCGGACCACTGTCGGGCGTAGTTGTGCAGGAAGTAGGCCATGTCCTCGGACCAGGTGTGTCCGCCGCCGGTGCGGCGCAGCACGTAGCCCAGCCCGTGGGTGCGGTGGACGCGGCCACCGCCCCGGGTGACGGCGATGAGCAGCTGGGTGTCGATGGCGCGGGGCAGCGGGCGGAATCCGCCGGTCTCCTCCAGCACCACGCGGTCGGTGAGGATGGTGCCCCCGGCGATGAAGCGGGTGGCGGTCTCCGACTCCCGGCTGCGCCAGACCATGAGGTCGATCTCCTGGAGGAAGACGAAGTCCTGGCCGGTGCCGACCAGCTCCGCCCCGGAGTAGGTGCGTGCCAGGACCAGGTCGGCCAGGTGCTCGGGGCCGTACCAGTCGTCGTCGTCCCACTTGGCGATGAGGTCGCCGGAGGCCAGGGCGACGGAGTCGTTGAGCACCGCGCCGAAGATCCGGTCGGCGGGCGCCTCGTGGACGACCAGGGACAGGCCGGTGGAGCGGTACGCGTCGATCGCGGAACGCACCTCGGGCAGCGACGCGGGGAAGCCGTGCAGGGTGAGGACGGTCTCCGTCTCCACCCCGCGCTGACGGGCGATCTGGGCGAGCGCGAACCCCACCATGTCGGGGCGGCGGGTGCACAGGATGACGGAGACCCGGGGCGCCGGGGGCACGGGGACCCCGGCCTCGGCCGCGAGCGCGCGCCAGCGGGAGCGCAGGCCGTGCGTGTACAGGGCGGCGCGGCGCAGGCGGACGCTGTGCTCCTCGCGGGCCAGCCGGTCGGACAGGTCGGCCTCGGCCGCGGTGTCGAGCAGCGCGGTGAGCGGGGCGCCCAGTCCGGCGGCCCAGGCGGGGACCGGGCCGCTGACCAGCGGGACGCCACCGGCGGCGAGGGAGGCGACGGCGCGCACGGCGGCGTGCGGCCCCCTGTGGCCGGACCAGTCCACCCGCACGCCGCGCAGGTGGCGCAGGCGGGACAGGTCCACGTCCGTGACCGTTCCGTCCGGGGCGACCGCGACCAGGTCCTTCCCGCCGTCCGCGATGACGGCGCGGCCGCCGCGCAGCGTGAGGTCGGCCAGGGGCCCCTTCTCGGCCTTGCTGAAGCCGGTGGGGTTGACGGTGGTCTCGTCGATGGGCGCGATCCGCTGGACGGGGTCGGCGCCGGGCCGGTCGGTGGCCAGGAGGGCGGAGCGGACCGCCCGCTCGTGGCCGTCCGGTCCGGCCAGCGCCTCCCAGGAGTCGGTGCCGGTGGTGGCCCGGTCGAGGACGGGCACGGTCGCGTCGGTCCAGGCAGGCGGGGCCGTGGCACCGTGGACGCGCAGGGCGATGTCGCCCACCGGGGTGACCCGGCGCAGGGGAACGGGTCCCTCCTGGGGCACGCCGTGGGCGCCCGTGTCGCCGGGCCGCCACAGGGCGGCCTCGGCACCGTTCAGGGCGGCCAGGGGCGTGACGGCCGGGCCCCGGCGGCGGCCCCGGGTGCCGTGCAGGACCGCGTCCAGGACCGGGGCGGACTCGATGGCGTTGGGGAAGAACAGTTCGCACACCCAGCCCCGGCCGCCCACCCGGCGGACCCGGAGCTCCTGGAGGTCGCGCCACTGGCCCATGCCGGGGCCCGCCGGGACCGGAGGCTCCTGGTGGCCGGGGGTGGCGACCAGCGCCACCACCACGTGCACGGCCCGGGGCAGGTGGACGGCGGCGGTGAGCACGCGGTTGAGGTCGGTGGTGGTGGCCGCGACCACCGCGACCAGCCCGGCCACGCGTTCGTCGTCGAGGACGGGCCCGCCGTGGGGGCGGGCGTCCAGGTCCAGGAGCACGTCGCCCGGGGCGGTGGGCAGGCCGGCCAGCTCGGCCCGGGTGTCGGTGCCGGTGTGGCAGAGCACGGCCGGTTCCTTGCCGCGAGCGCGCAGGGCGTTCCGAAGGACGGTGGTGATCATCGGGTGGCCTTCGAGGTCGGGCGGCGCCTGGGGGCGGGCTGCCGGGCGGTGGCGGGGAAGGGCTGGTGCGGTGCGGGTCAGGGAGCCTGGCGGGTGAACACGTGGGCGCCCTTCTCCGACGGTTCCTCGGTGCGGTGCAGGCGGTACTCGGCGACCCAGCGGTCCCCCAGGGCCCGCTCGTCCGGCCGGTCGGCGTCGTCCAGGACGATCACGGCGTCGTCGGTGCAGTGCGGCAGCAGTGCCGGGACCGCCGGGTACCTGGCCTGGACACCGGTGGCCTGGGGTGGCCCGTCCACGAACATCAGGCCGACGCGGTCCAGGCCGGTCAGCCGGGAGGGGTCGTACCAGAGCGGCTGGGACGTGACCGGGCCGTCGGGTTCGGCCCCGGCCAGCTCGGGCTTGACCTCGGTGAGCGGGGCGTGCCGGACCTCGACGACGTCGTCGAGTCCGTGCGCGGCGACCAGGTCCCGGCTGAGCTCGGCGTAGCGCTCCTCGTGCTCGATCGCGACCAGGCGGCCGGTGCCCGCCCGGCGCAGTGCGTAGCCGATCCACACGCTGGAGGCGCCGCTGCCGCACTCCACGACGAGTTCGGGCCGGTGGCGGTCGATCAGCCGTACGAGCAGGCGCAGGACGTCCGGCGATGCGGCCCAGCCGCGCAGCGGCGGCATGAAGGGGGCGACGTCCAGGTACGCGCGCAGCTCGGCCCAGGCGACCTGCTGTTCGTAGTCGTGGCGGCCCTGCACGGTGACGGCCCGCTGGATCTCCCGGCTGGCCCGGGGCAGGGCGTGGTCCTGGAGCCGGGACAGGCGTTCGCCCACCCCGTCCAGGGAGCGGGTGATCTCCAGGCGGTCCCGGCCGAGCGCCTCGGTGACCCTCTGGCCGTGTCCGTCGACGGAGGCGGACAGGGCCCGCAGTGAGCGCCGAAGCGTCCACAGTCCGGCGCCGAGGGCGCAGACCAGTCCGCCGAGCAGGAGCACGGCGGTGGCGATGACGGCCTCCGCCCAGCTCAGTACGGCCAGGACCCCGAGCACGGCCGGGAGGGCGAGCACGGTCAGGCCGAGGACGGCACCGATCGCCAGGAGGGGTTTGGCTCGGCGGCGGAGCGTGCGCAAGGGGGACCTCCACGGGGGTCGCGTGGCAGCGGGATCAGGGGGGAGGTCCGGGTTTTTACGAGAAAGTCCCGGACACTTTCGACACTAACTCCTCAAAGTGCCCGCGGAGTTGTTCGCCGGGGAAATCGAAACCCGAACGGGAATCAATTCCCCCGGCGTTCACCGACGCATCACCGCGGTTTCCCGTCCGGACACTTTTCCGTCCGCGCGCGGAAACCATTCCCCCGTGCCGCGGGCCGGGTTCACCAGCCGGTGGCCTCGACCAGGGCCTCCTCCATCGCCGGGGCGAGGGTGCGCGCGTAGGTCGCGGTGACGTGGGAGTGGTCCCAGAACACCAGGATGTTGCCGACCACCGCGTCGCAGTAACCGTCGGGGCACACCTGGTCGGTGAGGTCCATCAGGGTGACGTTGGGCGGCAGCGCGACCCTGGTGGCGGGGTCCACCTCCTCCTGGCTGGCCGAGACCGGGGACACGCACCGGTCGACCGGCCCGGACTCCACGCACTCGGCACCCTGGTAGGTGAGCCGGGGCAGGTCCCGCAGGCCGATCACCTCGACGCCCAGCCCGTCCAGCCACTCCCACATGTCGAGGAAGCCGTCGTGGACCCGCTCGCCGTTGAGTGTGGCGCGGGTGGAGGAGGTCAGGACGGCGTCCGGGCTTAGCTCCTCCAGTTCGGCCATCGCCTCGGCCTTCCACTCCTCGCACTCGTCGAAGACCGCGCCGTCGCGGTGGGAGGTGTCGGTGCTGAACTGGCAGCCGCTCTTGCTGAACGAGACCAGGCGCCATCCCCGGGCGTCGGCCGCGGCCCGCACGGCCGGATACCAGTGGGCGACCCGCGAGGCGCCGACCAGGGCGAGCGTGTGCTCGGCGTCGGCCGGTCCGGAGTCGCAGACCACCAGCTCCGAGGAGGTGAGGGTGACGTGGCAGCCCTCCTGGTGGTGCCAGGACAGGTCCTGTCTGGCGTCGGCCGGGTCCGGCCGGACCGGGACGTCGGCCAGGACCGTGGTGGGGTCCGCGACCACCCCGGCCCCCGGGTAGCTCTCGGGGGCGGCCAGTTCCTGGGCGCGCTGGGCGCGGTCGCGGTCGATACGGTCCGTCCACAGCAGTGAGGCGGCCAGGACCGGGACGATCAGCGCGGCCGCGATCCCCAGCGACCACGCGGGGGTGCGGCGGGCGGCGGGCCGGGTGAGGCGGTCCAGGCCGCCCTCCACGAACCGGTGGGTGAGCCAGGCCAGGACCAGGGACGCCCCGAGGACCCCCAGTCCGCCGAGCGGCGTGGCCAGGGACCTGCCGGTGACCTCCAGGTAGCAGACCAGGACCGGCCAGTGCCACAGGTAGAGGGCGTAGGAGCGCCTGCCGAGCTCGGTGAGCGGCTTCCAGGTGAGCAGGCGGTCGGCGCCGCGCGGGCTGCCCGTGGTCCCGGCCAGGAGCACCAGGACGGCGGCCATGGTCGGCCACAGAGCCACGTAGCCGGGGAAGAGCGTGGAGACCGAGAGGAGCACCCCGCAGGAGACCAGGGCGGCCAGGCCGAACCAGCCCAGGAACACACGCAGCCGCAGGGGCAGGCGCACGCGGTGGATGACCAGGGCCAGGATGGCTCCCAGGGCCAGCTCCCAGAGGCGCGCCCCGGTGTCGAAGTAGGCCCAGGCCTGGTCCCGGGCGGTGATCGAGACCGAGTAGCTCAGGGAGAGCGCGAACACCGCCGTGACCAGGACCAGGACCGTCACGCGGAACGGCAGCCGCACCCGTGTGGCCACCAGCGCCGCGAGTGTGATCAGCACCGGCCACAGCAGGTAGAACTGCCCCTGGATGGACAGCGACCAGAAGTGCTGGACCGGGCTGGGCGCGGCCTCCCTGGCCAGGTAGTCCACCGCCGCGTGGGCCAGGGCCCAGTTCTCGTGGTAGAGCGCGGCCGCCCGGACCTCGTCCAGGATGTCGCCCCAGCGTGAGCGGGGCAGCAACAGGTACACGGCGGCCATGGTCGCCGTCAGGACCACCGCCACCGCGGGGACCAGCCGCCGGACCAGCCGGGTCCAGAAGGCGACGAACCGGACGCGCCCCTCCCGCTCGACGCTCCGGACCAGGGATCCGGTGATCAGGAACCCGGTGAGCACCAGGAAGACGTCGACACCGCCGGAGACCCTGCCGAACCAGATGTGGTAGACGGCCACCAGGAGCACGGCGACGGCGCGCAGCCCCTCGATCTCGGGCCGGAACCCCCCGGTGCCGCCCTTGGCGCGCACGTCGTCGGGAACGGACGGGACGGAGGTGGCCCTCGCGGCGAGGGCCTTCGGATTGGAGGAGTACATGAGCGGCGGTGGCCTCGAAGTGCTAGGGAGACTGTGCGCCGAACGAGGCGTCTGAACGGGTTCCGTCACTCGAATTCGGCGCTGCATCTTCGCCGTTCCCGATGCCCACCCGGTGAATGGCGGGCCAACGCCCGAACAACGTTTTCCGGGAACCCGGCAGGCGGATCTCGGACAGCCCGGCCAGAGTAGGTCGAACGGGCGCCGGGCCCCGGACTCCGACGTTATTCGGGAGGTTCGGGAACAAGGGTGATGGTTTGTGTGACAGGCGCACGGGAAGGCTGGGGGAAGGCCTGGGCGGGTGAGGGCGCACGGGCCCCGTGGACGCCGGACCGGTGACCGGTCACGGTCGAGGACGGGCCCCGTAGCGCGGACGCCCCGGTGGCCGTTTATTCCCGGAGACGGGTGTCAAGAGCCTGACATCGGGTGTCCGGCCGCCCGGCTGATAGCTTGCTGACTAGAGCGATCCCATCGCTGTAAGCCCGAAGAATCGCGTCATTTGGAAAGGTGCGTCAGAGATGTCTGCGCCATACTCGCTTCCCGAACTGCCCTACGACTACGCGGCCCTGGAGCCGTGGATCTCCGGTCAGATCATGGAGCTGCACCACGACAAGCACCACGCCGCCTACGTCGCTGGCGCCAACGGCGCTCTGGAGCAGCTGGCCGCGGCCCGCGAGTCCGGCGACTTCGGCACCGTGAACCAGCTCCAGAAGAACCTCGCGTTCCACCTGGGCGGCCACGTCAACCACTCCGTCTTCTGGAAGAACCTCTCCCCCGAGGGTGGCGACAAGCCCGAGGGTGAGCTGGGCGCCGCCATCGACGACCAGTTCGGTTCCTTCGACGCCTTCCGCGCGCACTTCAACGCCGCGGCCACCGCGATCCAGGGTTCGGGCTGGGCGATCCTGGCCTGGGACGCCCTGGGCCAGCGCCTGATCATCGAGCAGCTGTTCGACCAGCAGGCCAACATCGCCATCGGCACGCAGCCGCTGCTCATGCTGGACATGTGGGAGCACGCCTTCTACCTCCAGTACAAGAACGTCAAGGGCGAGTACGTCAAGGCGTTCTGGAACGTGGTCAACTGGGCCGACGTCCAGGAGCGCTTCGCCGAGGCCCGCAAGGTCCAGCTCGGCTAGGTCGTGTTTTTTGGATCATTCCGCGCTTGCGACCACCAGGCTGCCTCTCACTGCGCCGATGAAGCTCGGACAGCCAAACCCGGGCGGGCCCCCGCTGTGCGACACTGCGGAGCTTGCGTAGCAGCGCACAGTAGGGGCAGCTTCACTCCACGGCTTGCGAGAGATTGCCGGGCCCCCGCTGTGCGAGGCTGCGGAGCTTGCGTAGCAGCGCACAGTAGGGGCGACGGCCGCTCGCATCGATGGCGGCTCCGCCGCCACCGGCGAAAGCATCCAAAAAACACTCCCTAGTGTCCCGCCCGCTCCGCCGGTCACCGACCGGTCCGGCAGCGGGAACGGCGGAGGGCGGCACCGTGTGGTGCCGCCCTCGCTGCCGTCCGGGGTCCGGAGGTCCGGTCAGACCACCAGGGCGTCGGGGTGGTCCAGCACGGGGCCGTGCCGGTCCAGTTCACGCCAGGCGCGGGCCAGGCGCCACACCAGTTCCTCCCGGGTGGCGCGGTCGTAGGCGAAGGGCAGCCGGAAGAACTCGTCGTGGCGGTCGTCGCCCGACGCCGACATGACGGGGCCGGGCACCAGCTCGACGTCGTGGGCGAGCGCGACCCGGGCGAAGGCGCGGGCGCTGGTCCCGGGCAGGTGGACCCACAGGGCCGCGCCACCCTCGGGGGTCCGCCAACTCCAGTCGGGCAGGTCCCGGCGGAGCAGGCCCTCCATGTGGTCGAGTGCCGCGCGGAGCTGTTCGGAGCGCTCCCGCGCGAGCCGGGCGTAGCGGTCGAGCAGGCGCACGCCCACCGCCTGGTCGAGCAGAGGGCTGGCGAGGTCGGCCAGGACCTTGCGTCGGCTGAGCCGGAGCGCCATCTCGGCGGGCGCCCGCAGCCAGCCCAGGCGCAGGCCCGCCCAACCCACCTTGGACAGGGAGTCGACGGTCACCACCTCGGCGCCGCGCGGGGCGTGGGCCGCCAGGGGCGCGGGTTCGTCGTCGGCGCGCAGGCCCGTGTACGCGCTGTCCTCCAGGATCGGCACCCCGTGCCGCGCCGACAGTTCTCCCAGTTCACGACGGCGGGCCGTGGACATCATGGTGCCGGTGGGGTTGTGGTACGAGGGCATCACGTAGAGCAGGTGCGGTGAGGTCTCCGTGAGGACGCGGCGCACGCCGTTGGGGTCGATCCCCTGGTCGTCCAGGGGAACGGGATGGATCCGGGCGCCCCGGTCGCGGAAGAGGTCGAGGCAGCCCGCGAAGCTCGGGTCCTCGGTCACCACCGGGGAGCCCTGCCGCAGGTAGAGCTGGGCGACCAGGGCGACCGCCTGGTGGGCTCCGGTGGTGACCACGATCTGGTCGGGGTGGGTGGGCAGGCCCTGGCGTTCGTAGTGCCGCGCGATCGCCTCGCGCAGCGCCGGCAGACCGCGCGGATGGTAGTTGCCCTCGGCCATGAGGGCGGGCAGGTCCTCGGCGGTGACCTCGCGGATGGCCTGTTCCACCCCGGCCAGACCGGGGGTGCGCAGGCACGAGGCGGAGATGACGTTCTCGTCGGCTTGGAGGAGGTTGCGGTACAGGGGGTTGCCGGTGCCGTTGGGGTTCCACCCGTCCGAGCGGACCGGTGCCCGGGAACCGCACACCCGGGTGCCGCTCCCCTGACGGCTCTCCAGGACCCCCTCCACGCGCAGGTGGTCGTAGGCGGAGACCACGGTGGTACGGCTGACGCGCAGCGCGGAGGCGAGGCCGCGTTCGGAGGGCAGGCGCTCGCCGGGGACGAGGGTGCCCTGGTCGACCAGCCCGCGCAGGGAGTCGGACAACCGCCGGTGGAGGGCCCCGCTCCCGGTGAACCAGGCGCCCAGGGAGTCCACCAGGTCGTCGGTGCGTCGAACGGGGTCCATTTTCGGCTCCATTGGCTCTCCTCGTGTCCGCGTCGGAATCCGATACTGGCACCAGTCCGACCGAACCCACCAGAGCCGGACCGGCCCCTTCAGGGTCCAGTTGAGACGGGAGTTCGCATGCGTTCCCTCCTTCCCACCCGTACCGCCCGCCGCGCGTCCGCACGCGGAAGGGCCTGCCGGAACCGCGTGGACCCGGCCCCGCAGGCTCCGGGGGCGGTCCTGGTGGAGTCCCGCACGGTCACCGGCGACCCCCGGCACCTGTCCGCCCTGGCCTCCGCGCTGCGCGCCCGTGCCGAGGTCCACCCGGGCCACCTCGACGAGGTCCACTTCTCCGACGACGGGGCCTCCGTGCGCACGGTGAGCCGCTGGCGCTCCCCCGCCGACCTGCGGTCCTTCGTGGAGCGGGCCCACGGGGACCTGCTCGCCTACCGAGCGGAGGCCGGGAGGTTCCCCGAGGTGGAGCGGACCCTGTGGTGGTCCCGCTCCGCCACGGCGGTCACCCCGGAGGAGGCGGAGGCGCGCTCGGCTCGCCTGCGCGCCCGGGGCCCCGGCCCGGGGGCCTTCACCCTGGGCTCCCCAGTCCCCACGCCCGCCCGTGCCGGTGGCGCCTGAGGTCCCGTGCGCGACCGCCCCCGCCCACACGAACGGGCCCGGCCGTCGGTGACGACCGGGCCCGTCGACCCCTCCCGCACGCCCCTCGTGGTGCGGGATCAGGCGGAAACGGGACCGGGGGTAGGGGCGAGCGGGGCACCCATGGCGTGGTAGCCGCCGTCCACGTGCATGACCGTGCCGGTGACGGCGCGCGCGGCGGGCGACATCAGGAAGAGCGCGGGTCCGGCCACCACGGTGGTGTCCTTGGTGTCCCAGCCCAGCGGGGCGTGGCCCGACCAGGAGTCCGCGATCTGCGCGAAGCCCGGGATGGAACCGCCCGCGAGGGACTTGATCGGACCGGCGGAGATGGTGTTCACGCGGATCCCCTCCGGGCCCAGGTCACGGGCGAGGTAGCGGGCGGAGTTCTCCAGGACCGCCTTGGCCGAACCCATCCAGTCGTAGACCGGCCAGGCGACGCTGGCGTCGAAGGTCAGGGAGACCACACCGGCGCCCTCGGGCGCGTTGGCGAGGAGGTCGCGCATGCCGACGGTGAGGGCGGCCAGCGAGTAGCCGGAGATGTGGATCGCCTTGGACACGTCCTCCCACTCGGTGTTGAGGAAGTTGCCGCCCAGAGCGGTCTCGGGCGCGAAGGCGATGGCGTGGAGCAGGCCGTCCACGTGGTCCCAGTGCTCACCGATCGCCTTGGCCGTGGTGGCGATCTGCGCGGGGTCGGTGACGTCCATGGGCAGGACGGCGACCGGCTCCTTGGGCAGCCGCTTGGCGATGCGCTCGCAGATGGAGAAGGCGCGGCCGGGCGGGTTGGTCAGGATCACCTCGTGGCCCTGGTTCATGGCCTCCTCCGCGATCGCGTAGGCGATGGAGGACTGCGTGGTGATGCCGGTGATGAGCAGGTTCAAGGGGTCCCCTGGAAGGCGGTGTTCGGGCTGGCAGTGGCAACGTATCGGCGCGCGGTGGGGTGCGTCTGCCGTGGAACGGCACAAAGAATCGGCCCCGGCCTTGAAGGGGTCCGCCAGTGGAGTGGCGCCTCCGGGGGCCGCGCCGGGGCCCTCACCCCGGTTCCGGAGGGGACCAGGTGCCGCCGAGCCCCACGCCCAGGGATCTCCCGGCCACCGTGGCGAACGCGTCCGGGGCCAGGGCGCCCATGCCCGAGGGGAGGACCCCGGAGAGCGGCCCGGCCCCCATCTCGGGCAGGTCGACGAGGTTGCAGCGCATGGCCAGGTCCGGCCGACGGGGCCAGGAACCCACCACGACCCCGGCGGGGACGAGCCCGCGTGAGCGCAGGGCCTCGGCGGTCAGGGCGGTCGCGTTGAGGGTGCCCAGCCGGGGGTCGGCGACCAGCAGCACCGGGGCGGCCAGGAGTTCGGCCACGTCGGCCAGGGTCTCCCGGTCCTTGTTCAACCGGACCAGGAGCCCCCCGGCGCCCTCCACCAGCACGAGGTCGTGGCCGCGGGCGAGGTCGAGGGCACGGTCGGCCACCTCCCAGGCGGCCGGACCGTCCCGACCGGCACGGGCGGCGGCGGTGGCGGGGGCGAGCGGTTCGGGGAAGCGGGCCGTCTCGGCGGTGGTCACTCCGGGGACCAGCCGCGCGACGGCGCGGGCGTCGCCCTCCTCATCGGGGCCCACCCCGGTCTGGGCGGCCTTGAGCACCGCCACGCGGCGCCCCCGTGCCACCGCCCGGGCGGCGACGGCCGCCGTGGCCACGGTCTTGCCCACCTCGGTGCCGGTGCCGGTCACCACGAGCACGGTCGTCACCGGCCACCCTCCTCGTCGTCGCCCCGCCCCGGGGTCTCCGGCTCCTCGGGGCCGGGCGGGGCCGTCCCGCCCTCCAGTGAGGCCTCGGCCGCCGCCACCATCGCGGCGGCGATGGTCGCGACCTCCTCCTCCGTGCAGACATAGGGCGGCATCGCGTACACGTGCTGGCGGAAGGGCCGCAGCCACGCCCCGGCCGCGAGCGCCGCGCGGGTGGCCTCGCGCACGCGCACCGGACCCTCCAGTTCGACCACGCCGATCGCGCCGAGCACCCGCACCTCGCGTACGCCCGGCAGTCGTGCGGCCGGGGCGAGCCCCTTGCGCAGCCCGGCCTCGATCCTCGCCACGTCGCCCCGCCAGTCGCCCTCGGTGAGGAGTTCCACCGAGGCCAGGGCGGTGGCGCAGGCCAGCGGGTTGCCCATGAAGGTGGGGCCGTGCGCGAGCACGGGAACCTCCCCCTCGGCGATCCCCCGCGCCACCCTCCCGGTGCACAGGGTGGCGGCCAGGGTCAGGTAGCCGCCGGTCAGCGCCTTGCCCAGGCACAGGATGTCGGGGACCACCCCGGCGTGGTCGGCGGCGAACATCTCCCCCGTGCGGCCGAACCCGGTGGCGATCTCGTCGAAGACCAGCAGCAGCCCGTGCGCGTCCGCGATCCGGCGTAGTTCCCTCAGGTAGGCGGGGTGGTGGAAGCGCATCCCGCCCGCGCCCTGGACGACGGGTTCGACGATGATCGCGGCCAGTTCCCCGGCGTGTGCGCGGGCCAACTCCTCGAACCGCGCGAGGTAGCCGGGGTCGGGCGGGGTGTCGAACCCGGCGGGCGGCTCGGGCGCGTGCACCTGGGCGGGCAGGACGTCCCCCCACAGCGCGTGCATACCGCCGTCGGGGTCGCACACGCTCATGGCGTGGAAGGTGTCCCCGTGGTAGCCGCCCCGCCAGGTGAGGAACCGGCGGCGGCCGGGGGAACCGGTGGACCGGTGGTACTGGAGGCACATCTTCATGGCGACCTCGACCGACACCGACCCGGAGTCCGCGAGGAAGACGTGGTCGAGGCCCTCGGGGGTGATCCGGACGAGCGCCTCGGCCAGCTCGGCGGCGGGCGCGTGGGTGAGCCCGCCGAACATCACGTGGCTGAACCGGTCGACCTGGGCGTGTACCGCCGCGTCCAGTCGCGGGTGGCGGTAGCCGTGGATCGACGACCACCAGGACGCCATCCCGTCGACGACGCGATGGTGGCGGCCGTCGGCCCACAGGTCCAGGTGGACGCCCCGGGCGCCGGTCACCACGTAGGGCGTCTCGGCCGCGGGCACGGTCGTGTAGGGATGCCACAGGTGTGCGCTGTCGGCGGCGCGGACCCGGGCGGGGTGGGCCGTCTCGGTGCTGGTTCGCGACATGGTGACCCATTGTTCCGCCCGCGCGGCTACTGGCGCCCCGTACGAGTGAGCCAGGAATCCCCACCGATTCTTTGTGGGCTTTCACCGGTGACCGGGGAGCCGGAAGGCGGCAGAGTCGTACACGCCTCCCTGGCACAGCGAGGGACGGGTCGCCCCAGCGGGCTTGGCCGCTGCTGGGTCGACCCGCCCAGGCCTCTCCACCGGCCCCGTGTCCCGCGCACTTACCTCGTGCACAAGGCTTTTTCGCACCCGTGGTCCCTCCCCCGTCCCCTCACGTACGGAGCCGCACCAGCGACCGCACCCACCACCGATCTCCGAGGAGCACTCCTCCGCATGGAACGCCTCCACACCGCCGTCCGCCCCACGCGCCGCCCCTGGACCCTGCGCGCCACCCGTCCGGGCGCCGCCCCGGCACCGCTGCCCACGGGCCACCCCCTCGCCTGGCTGGACCGGGCCGCCGAGCGCCGGGCCCGCGCCGGGCTCACCCGCCGGACGGTGCCCCGATCCCCCTCGGACGGACTCCTGGACCTGGCGGGCAACGACTACCTCGGGCTCATGCGGCACCCCGCCGTGCTGGCGGCCGCCGCCGACGCCGTCCACACCTGGGGCGCGGGGGCCGGGGGTTCACGGCTGGTCACCGGCGACACCGAGCTCCACGCCGAGCTGGAACGCGAGCTGGCCGACTTCCACGGAGCCGAGGCCGCCCTGGTGTTCTCCTCCGGCTACGCGGCCAACCTCGCGATGGTGGCGTCGCTGGTCGCCCCGGCCGCCGACGAGGTCGAACCGCCGCTGGTGGTGTGCGACCAGTACAACCACGCCTCCCTCATCGACGCGACCCGGCTGGCCCGCGCCGCCGGTGCCCGGGTCGCGGTCTTCCGTCACCGCGACACCGGACACGCCACCGAACTCCTCTCCGAGGCCCCGGGGCGGCGCCTGCTGCTCAGCGACACCGTGTTCTCCGTGGACGGGGACCTCACCGACCTCCCCTCCCTGGCCGCGACGGCGCGCGACCACCGGGCCGCACTGCTGCTGGACGACGCCCACGGGCTCGGGGTGCTCGGCCAGGGCGGACGCGGCGCCGTGGGCGGCACGGAGCTGGCGGCCGCCGACGACGTGGTCGTGTCGGTGACCCTGTCCAAGTCGCTCGGCTCCCAGGGCGGCGCCGTCCTGGGCTCGCGGCGGGTGATCCGCCACCTGGTGGAGACGGCGCGCACGTTCGTGTTCGACACCGGACTGGCCCCCGCCTCGGTCGGAGCGGCCCTGGCGGCCCTGCGCGTGCTCCGCGCCGAGCCCGAACGCGCCGAGGCCGTCCGTGCCCGCGCCCGTCAGCTGGCCGAGGGGCTCCGCGAACGCGGGATGGAGGTCAGCGAGCCCGACGCGGCCGTGGTGTCGGTCGTGGCCCGCTCGCCACAGGAGGCGCTCGCCTGGCGGGCCGCCTGCCACGAGGCGGGCGTCCGGGTGGGCTGCTTCCGGCCTCCGTCGGTCCCGGACGGCCGTTCCCGGCTCCGCCTGACCGCCCGCGCCACCTTGGACAACGCCGATATCCGCCGAGTTCTCGACGTCATCGCGACAAACCGCCCCGGGTAGTCTGACTCTGGATCAGGGGTGCGCCGGCCGAACGCACCCCACACGCCCCGCGGAACTGGGAGGCGGTAGGAGATCGTGTCAGCGCGTGATGGTGACCCCCGGGAGCCCCGGGAACCGGAGGGCCCGGAGGACCCCGCCGCGACCTCCGCCCCCGGCGAGCCCGTGACCGGCCCCGAGACGAGCGACGCCGAGTCGTCCGAGCCGGAGGAGTCCGGAGCGTCCGAGCCCGGGGAGGGATCCCCCGCCTCGAACGAGGGCGACGAGGGGGTCCGCGCCCGACGGGTCCGTCGCCGCCGCGTCAGCCTGGTCACCGTGTCCGTCCTGGTCCTGGCCCTCGTGGCGGTCCTGGCCGTGCCCGCCAGCCGCGACACCCTCCTGCGCCTGTGGTGCGACACCACCGGCGGCGTGTGCCCCGGCGAACCGCTGCCTCCCATCACCGAGGACGAGGAGGAGGAGTGGCGGGTCCGGATGGAACCGGAGGAGGCCGCGCTGTGGGGCAACTACGTGTCCCTGGGCGACTCCTACTCCTCCGGTGACGGCGCGGGCGAGTACGAGGAGGGCACCGCCGAGCCCGGCGAGTGCTGGCGCTCCGAGCACGCCTACCCCAGGGTCATCGAGCAGGAGTTCTCCTTCGACGGCGCGCTGGGCTTCTACGCGTGCAGCAGCCACAAGGGCTCCGACATGCTCAGCCAGGTCGGCACCCCCGAGTCGCAGATCGAGCGCGTCACCGAGCACACCTCGCTGGTCACGGTCGGGATCGGCGGCAACGACCTCGGTTTCATCCCCGTCCTGCGCACCTGCATCATGCGGATGCCGCTGCTGGAGCGGACCGCCTGCACGGACCAGGAGGAGGAGGTCACCGAGCGGATGGACGCGTTCGAGGACACCCTCACCGAGGTGCTCACCGAGATCCGGGGTCGCGCCCCGGACGCCCGCGTGCTGGTCCTGGGCTACCCCAGGCTGTTCCCCGAGCAGCCGCCCGGCATGTACTACACGCTCTCCCAGAGTGACCAGCTGTGGCTGAACTCGGTGGCCCAGCGGTTCAACGACCGGATCCGGGACACCGCCTACCAGGTGGACGGCGACGTGTACGGTTCCCGTCAGGTGGGCAGCGTGGAGTTCGTCAACGTCTTCACGGCGTTGAAGGGCCACGAGGTCAGTGAGGACGACGCCTGGCTCAACGGGATCGTCCTCGGTCAGCTGGGCGAGGGCCTGCGTGTGGACCGGGCGAGCTTCCACCCCACCGCCCAGGGCCAGCGCTCCATCGCCGAGCGCGTGCGCCTCCAGATCGAGGAGGGGCCCGAGCGGGTGCTGTTCACGTCCCGGGAGACCCTGGACAAGGTCGACGCCGACGTGCTGCACACCGAACTCGGCGGCCCCCTGGACCCGGTCAACGCGGTCCCCGGCACGGACGCCCCCGACGAGGCCGACGGGGACGGGGACGACACCGCCGAGGCCGGTGCCGGTTCCTGAACACCTCGCCCGGCCGGGGCCGGAGGCCACGGTGCCCCGTCCCGGAGGGGTCCGGGACGGGGCACCGTCGATCCGCCCTCGTGGGGGCGGGGGAACCTAGCCCCGCTCGGCCTTGAGCTCCGCGATGACCTCGGCGAACCGGTCCAGGCCCCAGTTGAGGTCGTCCTCGCTGATCACCAGCGGCGGCGACATCCGCACGGTCGACCCGTGGGTGTCCTTGACCAGTACGCCGTGCTCCGCGAGCCGCTTGCACAGCTCCTTGCCCGAGGCCAGCGCGGGGTCGACGTCCACACCCGCCCACAGGCCGATGCTGCGCGCCGACACCACACCGTCACCGACGAACGCGTCCAACCTGCGCCGGAGCACCTCGCCCAGTTTCCTGGCGTTCTCCAGGTAGGGGCCCTCGGTCAGCATCCGGACGACCGTCCGGCCCACCGCCCCGGCGAGCGGGTTCCCGCCGAAGGTGCTCCCGTGCTGCCCGGGCTGGATGACCCCGAGGACGTCCTCGTCGGCCACCATCGCGGACACCGGCAGGATTCCGCCGCCCAGCGCCTTGCCGAACAGGTAGGCGTCCGGGACGACGCCGGTGTGCTCACAGGCCCGGATCGTGCCCGTGCGCCCCAGACCCGACTGCACCTCGTCCGCGATGAACAGGACCCGGTTCGCGTCGCAGATCTCCCGGATGCGCGGCAGGTAGTCGGCGGACGGCACGATCACACCGGCCTCGCCCTGCACCGGCTCGATGAGCACCGCCACGGTGGTCTCGTCGATGGCGTCCTCGACGGCCCGGGCGTCACCGTAGGCCACCGAGCGGAAGCCCGGCGTGTAGGGGCCGAAACCCGTCTTCGCCTCGGAGTCGGAGGAGAAGGAGATGATCGTGGTGGTCCGGCCGTGGAAGTTGGCCCCGGCCACGACGATGGTCGCCTGGTTCTCCGGGACGCCCTTGACCTCGTAGCCCCACTTGCGGGCCACCTTGATGCCGGTCTCCACCGCCTCGGCACCGGTGTTCATCGGCAGGACCTTCTCCTTGCCGACCATGTCGGCGAGGGAACTCACCCACGGGCCGAACTGGTCGTTGTAGAAGGCCCGGCTGGTCAGCGTCACCCGGTCGATCTGGGCGTGCGCGGCGGCCAGGAGGTCGGGGTTGTGATGGCCGAAGTTCATGGCCGAGTATCCGGCCAGACAGTCGAGGTAGCGCTTGCCCTCCACGTCGGTCACCCAGGCGCCACGGCCCTCGGCGATCACGACGGGCAGGGGTGAGTAGTTGTGTGCGGACCTCGACTGTGCGAGTTCGATGTGGTCCGCGCTGGAGAGTCCCTGTCCGCCGGGGTTTCCGACGGAGTCCTGCTGTCCCAGATTCTGGGTGGTCATCTAGCCGCTCCGATCACCTTTGACCGATGGTCAGACAGTAGATACCCACCGTGGGGCCCTGTAGAGCCCCGCGGCGGGATCTCCAAGAGTTGAGCAGATGATCCGGTGAGCCCACAAGGGGTGGTGAAGATCACCGGCCGCGGCCCCGGGCCCGAAACCCCGGCACCTCCCGCCCCGGCACCCCCGCTGAGCTTGAGCGGCCCGGCGGGGCCTCCAAAGGGGGTGACGGGGGACGGTTACGCAGGTGACGCGGTACACAGCCTCCACAGCGATCGGCCGCCGCCCCGACGGGTACGTTCGCTCGTAACGAGCCACAGCCGCCGCGAGCGCCCCGCGCCGAGGACGGCTTTCACGAACGTCAGGGAGGTCATCGACGTGCCCCTACACGCGTCCCCGGACAGCCCCTTCTCCCTCGCCAACCTCATGACGGCGGTGACCGACGCCGTCCCCGACCGGATCGCGCTGGTCGCCGGAGCGCGCCGTCTCACCTACCGCGCCCTGGAAGACCGCTCCACCCGGCTGGCCCGGCACCTGGCCGCGGCCGGTGTGCGCCCCGGGGAGAACGTCGCGATCCTGTCGTTCAACCGCGCCGAGTGGGTGGAGGCCTTCCTGGGCGTCCTGCGCGCGGGCGCGGTGCCGGTCAACGTCAACTACCGGTACGTGGCGGGCGAGCTCCGGCACGTGCTCTCCGACTCGCACGCGGTGGCCCTGATCGCGGAGGACTCCCTGGCCACGACGGTGGCGACGGTCCGCTCCGACCTGCCGCGCCTGCGGCACGTGCTCCTGTTGGAGGACGGTTCCGAGCGCGACGCCTCGCTGGACGGCGTGGACTACGAGGAGGCGCTCGCCGCGCACGGACCCGACGCCGGGCACGGAGCGGCGGAACTGCCCGTGACCAGCGGCGACGACCACTACCTGCTCTACACCGGCGGCACCACCGGCTACCCCAAGGGGGTGCTGTGGCGCCAGGCGGACGTGTTCCGCGCGGCCGTGGAGCGGCGCGACCCGGGCGCCCCGCGCGCCGGGACCCCGCTGGACGTGGCCGAACGCGCCGCGCGCTGCTTCCCGCTGCGGATGCTGGTGCTGGGTCCGCTCATGCACGCCGCCGGGCAGTGGAACGCGCTGAGCATGCTGCTGTGCGGCAAACGCGTGGTGCTGTCCACGGACCGCAGTTTCCGCGCGGACCGGGTGCTGGAGCTGGCCCACCGCGAGGGCGTGCACGCGGTGCAGCTGGTGGGCGACGCGATGGCCCGCCCGCTGGCCAGGCACCTGCTGACCGAACCCGACCTGTGTCCCGACCTCACCTCGGTGCGCTCCGGCGGCACCCCGCTCACCCCCTCGGTGCGCGGGCTGTGGCGGGCCTGGCGTGAGGACGTGGCCCTGGCCGACGCCTACGGCGGTTCGGAGACGGGCGTGTGCGGTTCGGCCACCGCGCCCGACGAGCACACGAGCGTCGCGGACTCCGCGGACCGGCGCAGCTTCATGATGGGCGGCAGCATCGCGGTGCTCGACGGTGCACTGCGCCCGCTTCCGCCGGGGTCGGTCGAGGTCGGCCGGATCGCCCGGACCGGTCGGATCCCGCTCGGCTACTACAACGATCCGATCGCCACCGCGCGCACGTTCCCCACGGACGGTGAGGGGCGGCGCTGGGCGCTGTCGGGCGACTACGGCACCCGGGCCGGGGACGGTTCCATCGTGCTGCTGGGCCGGGGCAGCGTGGTGATCAACACCGCCGGGGAGAAGGTCTACCCGGAGGAGGTGGAGGCCGTGCTGAAGGCGCACCCCTCGGTCGAGGACGTGATCGTGGTGCCCTCCCCGGACGAGCGGCTGGGGCAGAGGGTGACGGCCCTGGTGTCGCTGGCCTCCGGTTCGGCTCCGGACGAGGGGGCGCTGCGGGCGCACTGCCGGGTGCGTCTGGCCGGGTTCAAGGTGCCCCGGACCGTGCACTTCGTGGACCGGGTACGGCGTACGGCGGTGGGCAAACAGGACTACCGGTGGGCGGCGTCGGTGGCCGGGGAGGACCCGGCCGCGCCCGCCGTTCCGACCTCGCCGCTGTCCGGTTCGTACCGGACCTGAGACCGTGCTCCGGTCCGCCGTCGTCACGATCTGTTTTCGGACCAAGGACCTCGCGGGCTGATACCTGACCAAAACCCCGATTCTCAGGGCTCTCGGACGTCCTCACCCCGTTCGGCGCCGCTAGAATTGGCGCAGCCCGGCCCGGGGCCTGACGGCTCTCCTCCCCCATCGCACGGCCCGGGCGGCAAACATCCGCGCGGGCCGGAGTATCGAACCGGTGGAGGTCGTCCCCGCGACCCGCGCTGTACAGCACCCCTTTGACCCGCCGGTCGACCGTGCACACGGGACCGGCGGCCCCATCAGGACGGAGGACGGCGCCCTCTCCCGGGAGACTCCCGGGCCAGCGCCCGACAACATGGCCAAGTCAGTAGGCTCCTACATCTTCAACGCGGTGCGCGGCGGGGCCGTCGGCACCTCCGAGGCACTGCCCGGCATCAGCGGCGGCACGGTCGCACTGATGGTCGGCCTCTACGACAAGCTCATCGGTGGCGCGGGCCACGTGGTCAGCGGTATCAAGCGCTACGTCACGGACGTGCCCCGGGGCCGCGGCAAGGAGCGTGCCCAGGAGCAGTTCCGCCAGGTCGACTGGTCGGTGCTCGTCCCCGCCCTCATCGGCATGGCCCTCGCACTCGTCCTGGCCGCCGTCTTCCTCGCACCGCTGGTGGAGGCGCACGCCCAGTACGCCTACGCGCTGTTCTTCGGCCTGGTCCTGGCCTGCCTGTGGATCCCCTACACCGGCGCGGGCAAGAAGTGGAAGGCCTGGCACTACGCGGTCGCCCTCGTCTTCGCCGCGCTCGCCTTCACGCTCACCGGCCTGCCCGGCGCCAACCTGCCCACGCACCCGGTGGTGGTCTTCTTCGCGGCGGCCGTCGCGATCTGCGCCCTGGTGCTGCCGGGCCTGTCGGGTTCGTTCATCCTGCTGACCCTGGGCCTGTACGAGCCGACCATGGCGGCCCTGCGCGCGGCGGACCTCCCCTACATCACCGTCTTCGTGCTCGGCATGATCACGGGTCTGGCCCTGTTCGTGAAGGTGCTCCAGTTCCTGCTGGAGAACCACCACCACATCACCCTCGTGGTGCTGACCGGACTGATGGCGGGTTCGCTGCGCGCCCTGTGGCCGTGGCAGGACGAGAACCGCGACCTGCTGCCGATGACCGACGTCCCCGTGACGCTCGCCTTCGCCGTCGGCGGCTTCGTGGTGGTCGTCGGCATGATCATCTGGGAGCAGCGCAGGCACGCCCAGCAGGAGCGCGTGGAGACCCGCCACAACGTCACCGTCTGACCGCGTGAGGGGACGGTCCGCTCCGGCGGGCCGTCCACTACAGTCGGAACCACCACAAACCAACACTGATGCCGGGGCCGCGAGGCCCCGGCGGCGCGGGGTGCCGGAGAGACTCCTCCCGGCTGAGAGCACACCCGTCGAACCTGCCCTAGTTCGTACTAGCGAAGGAACGCCAATGAGCGCGTACAACGTCGTGTCCATCGCCGGAAGCGACCCCAGCGGGGGCGCCGGCGTCCAGGCCGACCTGAAGTCGTTCTCCGCCCACGGAGTCTTCGGGATGACCGTGGTGACGGCGTTGACCGCCCAGTCCACACGCGGGGTCACCGGGGTCCACGGTGTCCCCGCGTCCTTCGTCACCGACCAGATGGACACCCTGTTCACCGACGCGACCGTGCACGCGGTCAAGGTGGGGATGCTGTCCACGTCCGAGGTCACCGAGGCCGTCGCGTCCGCCGTGGACCGCTACGGGCTGCCGAACGTGGTCGTGGACCCGGTGATGGTCGCCAAGAGCGGGGACCGCCTCCTGGAGCGGTCCGCGATCGAGGCGCTGCGCTCCGTCCTGCTGCCGCGCGCCGACCTGCTCACCCCCAACCTTCCCGAGGCCGCCGACCTGCTCGGCGAGACCGAGGCCACCAGCCTCAAGGAGATGCGGGGGCAGGCCGAACGCCTCCTCGAACTCGGTCCGCGCCGCGTCCTGCTCAAGGGCGGGCACCTGCCTGGTGAGGAGAGTGTCGACCTGCTGGTCGACGGGGTCGCGGAGCCGGTCGAGTTCCGCGCCGGGCGGGTGGCCACCCGCAACACCCACGGCACCGGCTGCACGCTCTCCTCCTCGATCGCCGCGCTGCTCCCCCAGCGAGCGGACACCGTGGCCGCCGTGGCCGACGCCAAGGCCTACCTCACCGAGGCCCTGCGCCGCGCCGACGAGATCGACGCGGGCGGCGGCCAGGGACCGGTGCACCACTTCCACGCCTGGTGGTGACCGGACGACGCCAGACAGAAGGGGGGACCGGCCACGGCGGCCGGTCCCCCCTCTCGTCGGCCGGGGGAGGTCCCCGGCCGAGCGGGCACTACTTGCTGACGTCCTCCATGATCACGTCCGGGTTCCGCCAGTCCTTGTGGCTGAAGAACTTGCGCGTCTCCGAGCTGATCAGCCCGGACAGCAGGATCAGACCCACCAGGTTGGGCAGCGCCATCAGACCGTTGGCGATGTCGCTGAAGAGCCACACCGAGTCCAGGTTGGCCACCGAGCCCACGAAGATGACGACGATGAAGAGCAGGCGGTAGGGCAGGACCATGCGGCGTCCGCCCAGGAACTCCACGCAGCGCTCACCGTAGTAGGACCAGCCCAGCAGGGTGCTGAAGGCGAACACCGTGACGGAGAGCGCCACGATCACGGCACCGGCCGACCCCATCGAGGGGCTGATCGCGCCCAGCCCCTCCGTCATGGCCTGCGAGGTGAGCAGCGAGCCGTCCTCGGCCCCCTCCACCTGCCACACCCCGGTCACGATGATGACCAGGCAGGTCATGCTGACCACGATGATCGTGTCGATGAAGGTCTGGGTCATGGAGACCATGGCCTGACGGACCGGCTGGGTGGTCTTGGCCGCGGCGGCCGCGATACCGCCCGTGCCCAGACCGGACTCGTTGGAGAAGATGCCGCGCGCGAAGCCCAGTTGGAGGGCGAGCAGGACTCCGGCTCCGGCGAAGCCACCGGTCGCCGCGGTCCCCGTGAACGCGGAGGTGACGACCAGCTGGAGCGCGGGAAGCAGCGACTGCCAGTTGACGGCGAGCACGATCAGGCAGATGCCGACGTAGCCGATGATCATGACGGGCACGAGGGCGGAGGTGACGCGCCCGATGCTCTTGATACCGCCGAGGATGACGGCGCCCGCGGCGATCATCAGGATCAGCCCGATGATCCACGTCTCCACACCGGTGACGCTGTTCATCTGCTGGGCGACCGTGTTGGCCTGGGTGCCGTTGCCGATGCCGAACGCGGCGATGGCGCCGAAGACCGCGAAGGAGATGCCGAGGAAGGCCCCGAAGCGGCCGCCGACACCGTACTTCAGGTAGTACATCGGGCCGCCGCTCTGCTCGCCCTTGGCGTCGGTGCGGCGGAACTTCACGCCCATCAGGGCTTCGCTGTACTTGGTGGCCATCCCGAAGATGCCCATGACCCACATCCAGAACAGCGCTCCGGGACCACCGATACCGATGGCCAGGGCCGCTCCGGCGATGTTGCCGACGCCGACCGTCGCGGCGAGGGCCGTGCTCAGCGCCTGATAGTGCGAGATGTCGCCCTGGACCGACTCGTCCTCCTTCCGGCGGACGAAGGCCAGCCACAGGGCGTGCGGCAGCCGGAACAGCTGGATGAGGCGCAGCCGGACGGTGAGGTAGACACCCGTCAGGAACAGCAGGGGAATGAGGACGTACGGTCCCCAGATGATCTCCGACAGAACGCCGGCCATCTCTAGGAGGTGGTCCACGGAGGACCTCTCTTTCGGTGATTACGCGGGGTAGGGGGCACCAGCGGTGCAATGGGGGGGAACCAGGACCCTCGGAAACACGTTGGAACCGGTGGACACTGTTCGGTATCGGGAAAGAATGGCACTGACGCGTAACAAACAAATCACGCGAGGTCAGAATGCGTGTTACGGCTTACGATCGTGTCTTCTCCGCGTGTCCCGACTCCGGGATCCGGTCTGCCGGACTACCCCTCGCCACCTTCCCCGGCCTCCCCCTCGACCTGCGCCAGGGCGAGTCTGCTGAGCAGCGCGGCCGCCGCGTCCGGGTCCGCCCCCTGCCCCACGGCCACACCGAGGAGGTAGGTCGTGAGGGGGGCGGCCGGGCGGGCCACGGAGTGGGCGGCGTCGCGCGCGAGGTCGAGCACGCGGTCCACGTCCGGTTTCCGGAGGGGGTCGGTCCCGGTCAGGTCCAGTTCCGCTCGGACCAGTTCGGACCATTCCACGAGTGTCACCACACGGCTCCTTCGGGCGTTCTGTCGGTCACGTTCGGCGATCACGGCCATGCCGGGGTCACCCGTCGGTCAGTCGACCGTGCGGGCGGCGTCACCACCTGATCGGCCAACCCGTGTCGGCGCTTCGGGCGAGGTTCTCCCGCCCGGCGACCCGGGTTCACTCCCCGACCCTAGCGTCGGAGGCACCCACCACTCGGCGTGACACCTCGGCGTTGGGAGCCCCGCATGTCCCCCACACCCCCGCCCTCCGTCCACCGGCCGCCCCTGCGCGTGGCCATCGTGACCGAGTCCTTCCTCCCGCAGGTCAACGGGGTCACCAACTCCGTGTGCCGGATCAGCGAGCACCTGGCGGCCGAGGGTCACCAGGCCCTCGTGCTGGCCCCGGGCCACGGCCCGACCTCGTACGCGGGCTTCCCGGTCGTACGGATGCCCGCGCTGCCCCTGCCCGTGTACCGCGACTTCTCCATGGGCCTGCCCGCCCGGCGGACCATGACCGCCGCGATCCGCGCGTTCGCGCCCGACGTGCTGCACCTGGCCTCCCCCGCGCTGTTCGGCGCGACGGCGGTGGACGTGGCCCGCAGGTGGGCGCTGCCCACCGTGGCGGCGTTCCAGACCGACCTGCCCGGGTTCGCCGGACGTTACGGCCTGCCCGGTTCCGAGGCGCTGTGGCCGCTGCTCCACCGCGTCCACTCCGCGGTGGACCGCACGCTGGTGCCGTCCTCGGCCACCATGGAGGCGCTCACCGGCCGGGGGTTCCCCCGGCTGGACCTGTGGCGCCGGGGCGTGGACACCGCGCGCTTCTCCCCCGACCACCGGTCGGCGGAGCTGCGTCGTCGGCTGGCCCCGAACGGGGAGGTGATCGTGGGGTACGTGGGCCGCCTGTCCCGCGACAAGCGGGTGCACCTGCTGGGGCACCTGGCGAGGTTGCGGGGGATGCGCCTGGTGGTGGTCGGGGACGGACCGGACCGCGCCCGGCTGCGCCGCCTGCTGCCGGACGCCGTCTTCACGGGGCAGCGGACCGGGGCCGACCTGTCGCGGCTCTACGCGTCGCTGGACGTGTTCGTGCACACCGGCGCGGACGAGACCTTCTGCCAGGCCGTGCAGGAGGCGTTGGCCTCGGGTGTTCCGGTGGTCGCCCCGGAGGCGGGCGGCCCCGTGGACCTGGTGGCCGACGGGCTCAACGGCCTGCTGTACGGGCCGGACTCGATCCGTGAGCTGCGGGTGGCGGTGGGCCGTCTGACGCGTAACGCGGAGGTGCGGGCCCGGATGGCGGCCGGGGCCCGGCCCTCGGTGGCGCACCGCACGTGGCGGTCGGTCAACGCGGAACTGGTGGAGCACTACCGCGCGGTGATCGCGCCGAGCCACGAACTGGCCGCCCGCCGCGAGCGGGTGACGGCCGGGGGCGCGTGACCGGCCCGGGACCCACCCGAGGAAGCGTGACGGGACCCTCCCTGGGAGAGAGAGGGAGGGTCCCGTCGGTGGTGACCGCCTCACCCCGTATAAGAGAGGCGGGCACGATCCGGGTGCGGGCGCGGGGTCAGTGGACCGGCTGCGCGACCGCCGTCGGGGCCGGGATCACCGCGCTGGGCGACTGGGCGTCGGAGCCCGCGCCGTCGGAGAGCAGCGACCCGAGGACCTCGGTGAGCCGGTCCAGGTGGGCCCGGATCCACGGCAGGGCCAGCGGGTCCTCGGCGGACAGCGCCGCGTACCGCTTGTCCTCGGAGTCCCCGTACAGGAGGCTCGTGGCCACCCGCATCCGCAGGGCGGCGGAGCTCTCACCGAACTCGACGGCGGGCAGCACCCCCATGCCGAAGTGCTCCAGGAGGTGCCCGGTCAGCTCCGGGCCGGTGGTCACTCCGTGCAGGGCGGACAGCCGCTCGCGGACCGGCTCGAAGTCCGGGTAGAGGTAGAAGGCCGCCGTCGGGGGCGCGACGAGGGCGCCGGCCCCGGTGAAGACGTCGGTGACGGCGCGGGCCACGATGCCGTGCAGTCGGCGGCTGCGGTCCACGTGGTCACGCAGCTCGACCGGCTCACCGAAGGCGTGCGCGGCCGCCTGCTGGACGGGAGCGGCCGGGCTGGACCAGATCTCGCTGGCCACACCCAGCAGGCCGCCGCGCAGACGGTGGCCGATCTCGGAGTCGGGCAGGCGCAGGACCCCGATCCGCCAGCCGCCGAGGGCCAGGTTCTTGCTGAGCCCGGTGGAGATGACGGTGCGCTCGGGTGCGTACTCGGCCGGGCTGTGGACCTCGGCGCGCTCCCGGCCGTGCTCGTCCACGTGGACGAGGTCCCGGTAGATCTCGTCGGAGATGATCACCAGGTCGAGCTCGCGGGCGACCTCGGCCAGGCGGCGCACGGTCTCCGCCTCCGCGACGGTGCCGGTCGGGTTGTCCGGAACGGTGACGATCACCGCGTTGACGGTGCGCCCCTGTTCACGGGCGGCGGTGACGGCGGCGTGCAGCAGGTCGGGCTGCGGTACCCCGCCCTGGCCGGTGGCGGTCGGCACCATCACCGGGCGCTGCCCCACGAGGCGGCTCTGCGCGGCGTAGCTGACCCAGCTGGGCGCGGCGATGGCGGTGTCCCCGCCGATCTCCAGGAGCAGGCTGTAGAGCAGGGGCTTGCTGCCCGGGCCCGCGATGACCAGGTCGGGGTCGGTGGGCAGCCCCCGGCGGTTCCAGTACCCGGCGGCGGCCTCGCGCAGGTCGCTGGAACCGGCCACGGGCCCGTAGGAGTTGGCCGCGTTGCTCGCCGTGAGCTGGTCCCGCATGACCGGGTGCACCGGCAGACCGGCCTCACCGAACCCGAGCGGAAGCACGCGCACCCCTTGGCGGCGCTTGTCGTTGAGGGCTTCGTTCACGGCGAGGGTGGCGGACACAGTGACGGTCATGGATGACTCATCTCCGGCTTGTCGTTAGGCGCTGACCACCGGTTGAGCTGGGCTCTCGTCCAGCTGGTGGCCTCTCACACCACAGCCTGCCCAGATCACGCCATCAGTACAAGCGAGTCTTTTCGATGCTGAGCATAAGATGACCTAATGCTTGACCTTCGACGACTCCAGCTCCTCCGCGAGTTCAGTACCCGGGGGACCATCGCCGCGACCGCGCACGCCCTGGGATACACGCCTTCGGCGGTCTCCCAGCAGCTCGCCACCCTCGAACGCGAGACGGGGGTGGCGCTGCTGGACCGGTCCCCGCGCGGCGCCGAACTGACCGACGCCGGACAGCTGCTGGTGAACCAGGCCGAGGAGATCCTGGCCCTGGTCGAGGCGGCCGAGTCCGTGCTGGCCGAACAGTCGAACATCGCCCTGGGCGTGGTGACGGTGACGGCCTTCCCGACCGCCGCCGTGGCCTTCGCGCCGCTGCTGGCGCCGCCGCTGCGCGGCTACGAGGGCATGCAGCTGGTCCTGAGGCAGACCCTGCTGGCCACCGGCACCCAGAAGGTGCGCTCCCGCGAGGTGGACATCGCCCTGGTCGACGACTGGACCGGGCAGCACCCGGGCCGGGGGCCGGACAGCGGCCTGCGCCACGTGCACCTGCTGCGGGACCCGATGGTGCTTGCGGTACCGGAGGGCCACCGGCTGGCCGACCCGGAGGTCCCGCTGGTGCTGGACCAGATGCTGGGCGAGTCGTGGATCGTGGCGCCGGAGGGCGAGCGTTCCCGCCACGGCACGGAGAAGCTGTTCGCCGAGGTGGGCGGGTTGCCCGCGGCGACGTGGGAGTTCGAGGGGCTGGGCACGATCCTCAGCCTGGTCTCGCGGGGCATCGGGATCGCGGCGGTCCCGGCGCTGGCCATGGTGGGCGCCCCGGCGGGCCTGGTGTACCGGAAGTTCCCCTCGTCACCGGAGCGGCACGTGTACGCGGTGCTGCGTCCGGCCTCGCTGCGGCGACCGGCCGTGCAGGTGACCCTGTCGGCGCTCCGGGACGCCGCCCGCAGTGTGGAACGGGAGCTCAGCCCGGTCTCCCCACGTGTCCAGGGACCCCGGTGACGGCGCGGGGACGCGGTCCCCGCGGGCGCGCACACGGCCCGCCCCCTCAGGGGACGGGCCGTGTTCGGTGTTCTCTCGGGCGCTCCCGGTGGCCTGTTCGGGTACCGGTCACGGGTCGTTGCTCCGTCGGCGCGCCTTGTCGATCCTGCGGCGGAGCTTGCGACAGACGTGGCGAGCACGGTCGCGGTCGTCGCGGGCGTTCCACCAGCGCGCGTAGGCTTCCAGTCTTCTTTTGCGCAGGGAGTCCAGCTCGGCCTCCATCCGGGTCACCCGGTGCTCCAGGTCGATGCGTTCTCGTTCGAACGACGACATGTCGCGCTCGTGGAAACCGGCCTCACGCTCGGCACTGACCAGCCGATCCGTGAGTCCCTCGGTGACGTTTCCACCCCTGGCGATCCGGCTGACGCCGGCCTGTCCGCTGATGCCTTCGAACCACACAGTTCTGGTCTTTCCTGTGGCGGCCCAAGATCACCGATCGCTACGCAAAGAATGCAGAAAGTGTTCAAAGTGGACTTTTTGGGATGGCACCCCTGGACACGGTTCCCGCTCTACGCCACCATGGCCCGCTCGGACTCCGGGCGCCCCGGGCCGCGCCCGCGAAGCCGCGTGTAGACCGCCTCGAACCGCTCCAACGACCGGTGGTGGTCGTGCCCCTGGGCGATCTCCCGGCTCGCCCGCCCGAGCTCCTCGCGCCGCCGCTCCGAACCGAGCACCGACAGCAGGCGGTCGGCCAGGTGCACGTGGTTCCCCGGAGGGAACAGGAAGCCGTTGCGCCCCTCCTCCACCAGGTGCGGCAGCGCCATCGCGTCGGCCGCGACCACGGGCAGCCCCGTGGACATCGCCTCCAGGGTGGCGATGCTCTGGAGCTCCGCCACGCTCGCGATGGCGAAGACGTCCGCCGCCGCGTAGACCATCGGCAGGTCCTCGTCCGGCACGAAACCCAGGAAGAACACCCGGTCGGCCACGCCCAGCCGGGCGGCGAGCGCGCGCAGCTCCGCCTCACACTGCCCGGTTCCGGCCAGCACCAGCTGCGCGTCCCGCTCGGGGACGGTCATCGCCAGCGCGCGGATCGTGTCGTCGATCCGCTTCTCCTCGTCCAGCCGCCCCACGAAGGCCACGGTGTCCCGTTCGGGCAGGCCGAACCTGCCCCTGGCCGCCGCGCGGTCCCCGGCCCGGGGGTGGAAGCGGTCGAGGTCGATCCCGCAGGAGATCGCCTCGATCTCCCGGGCGAACCCCCGCTCCCTCAGGAGCTCGGCCGCGCGCGGGGTCGGGGTCGTCACGTGGTCGGCCTCCCCGGCCACCCGGACCATGTCCCGCCAGGCCAGGGAGCCCGCCGCGCGCTGCATCGGACGCGGCACGCGGGCGTGCGCGTACAGGTTGTCCGGCATGAAGTGGTTGGTCAGGACGACGGGCACGCCCTCCGCCCTGCCCCGGCGCAGGGCCGCACGGCTGAGGGGGAAGTGGCTCTGCACATGGACGACGTCGGGGTCCAGCCGCCGCACGATCCGGGCGATGTGCCCGCCCATCCCAAGGGGGACGGCCGCCCGCATCTCGGCCTGGAGGGGGATCAGGGCCGAGCGCAGTCGGTGCTCGGTGACGTTCCCGTTGACCGTGACGTGGGGTTCGCCCCGCTCTGAGGGGCACACGACGTGCACCCGGTGCCCGCGTTCGGCCAGCCCCTCGGCCAGGCGGAACGTGAAGTAGCCGGCACCGTTGACGTCGGGCGGATAGGTGTCCGAGGCGATCAGGACGCGCAGTGGACGGTTGGGCTGTGCCATCTGGGAACTCCCTGTTTCAACGAGTGCGGCTACTGGAGGAGGCGGAGGTCCCGGCGTCACCCGCCGCGCCCCCGTCCGCCTCGGGGTTGCGGTGCCGGGACCGGGCCAGGGTGACGGTGCCCGCGAAGGCCAGCAGGGCGAAGAGCGACGCCCCGACCTGTTCCAGCGGGGTGTCCGGTGCCCCCTCACCGAGAAGGAGGGCGCCGATGCCCACGCCGACCACCGGGTCGGCGATCAGCAGGGTCGCGTAGGCGGCGGCGAAGTGGCCGGTCCGGTAGGCGTTCTGGAGCAGGAGGGCGCCGAAGACCGCGGTGACCCCGGCCATGAGGGTGAGCCAGCTGAAGAGGTTGACCGGGTCCACCACCGCGTTCGCGGTGATCACCCGGGCCAGACCCGAGGTGGTGCCGAGCGCCGCGCCGCCCGCCGCGGCGAGCAGGAGGGCCCGCACGCCGCTGGGCAGCCAGCGGGCGGACACGTAGACCAGGCTGCCCGCGGCGATCATCCCGCCGGACAGCCACAGCGCCGTCTCGGTGGACATGACCGGCTGCTCGGTACCGTGCGGGAAGGTCATCAGGACGCCGACCAGCCCGACCATCACCGCGATCCCCGCGAGGATCTGCGAGACGCGGACCCGCTGGCGGTTGAACACGGCGGACAGCACGATCGCGAACAGCAGCCCGGTGACGCCGATCGGCTGGATGATGGTGAGCGGCGCCCCGCTCAGGGCGAGCAGGTGGAGGCAGGCCCCCAGCACGGCCGCCCCGGTACCGAGGAGCCAGCGGGGCTGGCGCAGCAGGTGCAGGAGGAAGCCCGCCGGTGCGACCTTCTGCCCGGGGGCGCGTACCGCGTCGCGTTCCTGGAGGGCCGAGCCCAGGGCCAAGGCGAAGGCCCCCGCCACGGCCATGAGTACGTGCAACGGCATCAGGCGCACCACCCCGTCGTGGCCGAACCCGTCTCCGGTGCTCCGCGCATCACCGCAACCCCCGCCACTCGGTACTCACCCGCGACCGCCCGCAAACGGGTACGGGCCACACAGTACGGAGGGACGGCGTGCTCCGGCGATAACGCCACCCCCCGTCTTTCTCGTAGTGTCGTCCCCACCTCGCGGGGACGGGCACACACCCGTGAGCGTGTCGGCGTTCGCCCCCGGTTTCGGCACCGACCGCTCCGGGCCCTTCTCCCCTACGTCTCCCGCAAAAGCCGGAGGGTTAAGAGTCTTCGCGGGTCAAGAGTGGGTATTGGGTGGCCCCGAATGGCGGAGCCCGCCCGGACCGATTGCCCCGGGCCCCTGTGCCGCCGTAGCCGGACGTGACACTATGTCCGGGTATTGGTCTAGACCGGACAGGAGCAGTGCCGCGTGCCTGAGAATCCCCACCCCGATCCCCTTTCCCTGCTTCCCCGGCCCCGGGAGCTGACCACCGACGGTTCCGGCGGACTCACCCTCACCTCCGCCACCCGCGTGTCCGCGGACCACGAGGCCCAGGGCACGCTCGCCTGGCTCCAGCGCGAGCTCGGCGCGGCCACCGGCCTGCCCCTGGCCACCGGCGACGAGGAGGACGCCCAGATCCGGCTGAGCGTCGACCCGGGAGCGGGACTCGGCCGGGAGGGCTACCGCCTGATCATCGACTCCGAGGGCGCGATCGTGGTGGGCAACGAACCCGCCGGCGTGTTCTACGGGGTGCAGACCCTGCGCCAGCTGCTGCCCGCCGACGCCTACCGCACCAGCCCCCTGGGCGGCGCCGAGTGGCGCCTGCCCGCGGTGAGCATCACCGACGCCCCGCGCTTCCAGTGGCGCGGCGCGATGCTCGACATCGCCCGCCACTTCCAGCCCAAGCGCGAGATCCTGCGCTTCATCGACCTGCTCGCGCTGCACAAGCTCAACGTGCTGCACCTGCACCTGACCGACGACCAGGGCTGGCGGGTCGAGATCCGCCGCTACCCGAAGCTGACCGAGGTCGCCTCCTGGCGCACCGAGAGCCAGCTGGGCGCCACCAAGCCCGCGACGTTCGACAACCGCCCGCACGGCGGTTTCCTCACCCAGGACGACATTCGCGAGATCGTCGCCTACGCGGACGCCCGGCACGTGGCGGTGGTCCCGGAGATCGACGTCCCCGGCCACTCCCAGGCGGCCATCCACGCCTACCCCGAGCTCGGTGAGGTCGGGGAGATCCCGGTGGGCACCCAGTGGGGCGTCTTCGAGGAGATCCTCGCGGTCACCGACGACGTCCTGGAGTTCTACAAGAACGTCTTCGACGAGATCATCGAGCTCTTCCCCAGCACCTACGTCCACGTGGGCGGGGACGAGGTCCCCAAGACCCAGTGGAAGAACAGCGCCTCCGCCCAGAAGCGGATCAGGGACGAGGGTCTGGCCGACGAGGACGAGCTCCAGAGCTGGTTCATCCGCCAGCTCGACGACCACCTCACCAAGCGCGGCCGCCGCCTGCTCGGCTGGGACGAGATCCTGGAGGGCGGCCTCGCGTCGGGCGCGACGGTGATGTCGTGGCGCGGCGAGGAGGGCGGCATCGCGGCGGCCCGCGCCGGGCACGACGTGATCATGGCCCCCACCGCCACGTCCTACCTGGACTACAAGCAGTCCGAGCGGCCGGACGAGCCGGTTCCGGTCGGCACGCTGCTCCGCGTGGAGGACGTGTACGCGGGCGAGCCGGTTCCCGCCGACCTCACCGAGGAGGAGGCCCGGCACGTCCTCGGCGGCCAGGTCAACCTCTGGAGCGAGCACATCGACAACGCCCGCAGGCTCGACTACATGGTCTTCCCGCGTCTGACCGCCTTCGCGGAGAAGGTGTGGACCGAGGGGGAGCGCGACTTCACCGAGTTCGAGCCGCGCCTGCGGCACCACCTGCGCAGGCTCGACGCGGCGGGTGTGGAGTACCGGCCCCTCGACGGCCCGCGCGCCTGGCACACCCGGCCGGGCCTGTACGGCTGGGGCTACCAGCCCGGCCAGGAGGCCCCGGAGCAGGGCCACGCCGGAGCGTAGTCGCCCCCCGTCGGGGCCGGTCCCGCGCGGGACCGGCCCCGACGGCCGTCCACGGGTTCAGAAGTAGGTGGCGATCGCGTCGACCACGCGGTACCCGTCGTCCACCACCGGGATGACCTGCCAGCGGTCGAAGGCCGTGCAGGGGTGGGAGACACCGAAGGAGACCAGGTCGCCGGGGCGCACCCCCAGCCCTTCGGGCACGTCGAGGTAGGCGTGGTGGTCGTTGAGGTCGGTGACCTCGACCCCCTCGGCCGGGACCACCGAGCCGTCACGCCCTCGCAGGACGCGCGGGACGGGGAAGCCCTGGTCGAAGTTGGCCTCGCGGCGGCCCATCCCGGCGATCGCCCGCCCCTCCTCCGGGGTGGAGGTGACCTGCGCCCACAGCTCCAGGGCCCCGGACAGGGCGTCGCCTCCCTCGGGCAGCCGGTTGTACGGCGTGGTCCGCCGGTACAGGCCGTCGTCGTGTGCGACGTAGGCCCCGCTGCGCAGGATCGGTGCGACGTCCTCTCGGCCGCCGATCTCCTCGGCGACCACGTCGAACCACGCGCTGCCGCCCACGGAGAGCACCGGACGCTCCAGCCCGTGTTCGGACGCCAGGGCGGCGGCGTCCCCGAGGAGGTCGCCCAGGAAGCCCCGGACCCCCTCCGCGTCGCTGAGCGACCCCTCGTACCCGGCCACTCCGGCCAGCTCCAGGCCCGGGGCGCGCACGACCTCCCGCGCGACCGCCAGCACCGCCTCCCGCGTGCGGCAGCCCGTCCGGCCTCCCGGCGTACCGCGCTCCACCATCACCCGGAGGGGGCGGTCGGCTTCATCCGCCGCCCCCGAGGCCACCGCGACCCCTTCGGGCGAGTCCACGTAGAAGAGGAACGCGAAGTCGGGGTCGGCGTCCTGCTCGGCCGCCGCCCAGCGCAGGACCCGGGGGTCCAGGAGCTCGTTGGCCAGCAGGATCCGGTCCACCCCGAACCGGCGGAAGTCCAGGACCTGGTTGGCGGTGGCGGCGGTGATCCCCCAGGCGCCCGCGTCGAGCTGGCGCTGGGTGAGCACGGGGGACATCGCGGTCTTGCCGTGGGGGGCGAACAGGAGTCCGTGGCCGCGCGTGAACTCGGCCAGCGCGGCGATGTTGCGGTCCAGCGCGGAGGCGCGGAGCACCATGAGCGGCCAGGTGAAGGGGCCGTCGAACAGGTGGTCCCCGCGCGCGGCGAACTCGGCCAGGGTGACGGGCTCGCCCGGCCACCACAGGCCCTTGGTGCGCCAGTCGACGTGTTCCTGGGGGATGCACAGCCGGTCGCTCACGTGACCTCCGCTTCCTGTTCGGGTGTCTTCGCACCGATCATCCCATCGGGGGGTGCCGGGGCACCCGCCGCCGGGTGGGCTTCGCGCGTACGGACACGGCGGGACCCGCCCGGCGTGCCGGGCGGGTCCGTCCGTCGGTACGGGTCAGTCGCCCGCGGGCGCCCCGACCGGCTCCGCCTCGGGCTCCCTGGCGGAGGCCGAGGCGTTGAGGAACTCCTCGATGGCCTGCTGGCCGCGGTCCGGGTAGTCCGTGATGAAGCCGTCCACGCCCATCTCCAGGACCCGCCCCATCACCTGGGTGTCGTTGATCGTGTAGGGCATGATGTCCAGGCCCGCGTCGTGCACGCGGTCGACGTAGGCGGCGTCGATCGTGGTGTGGTTCGGGTTGATCATGTGCGCCCAGTCGAACTCGGCGATCCGCGACTCCGGGACCTTGCCGAGCAGCGCGTGCGGCAGCGCGGGCAGGATCTCCTTCGAGCGCTCCGTGGACTCCCAGTCGAAGCTCTGCACCACGAGCCGGTGGGGCTGGTCGGGCCCGTTGGGCATCAGCCAGTAGGGATGCCGGGCCAGTTCGTCCGCGATCCGGTTCTCGATGCCCGGGTACAGGGACGGCTCCTTGACCTCCAGGAGGAGGTTCATCCTGTGCCTCTTCAGGCGGTTCAGGGCCTGGCTGAGGAGCGGAACGGGTTCACCGGCGAACGCGTCGTCGAAGGACGAACCGGCGTCGAGACGGCGGATCTCCGCCAGCGTGAAGTCACCGACGTCGTAGGGCGCGCGGCCCGGGAAGACCTCGGCGACGTTCGTGGTGCGGTCGAGCCGGGTGTCGTGCATGAGGATCAGCTGGTCGTCCGAGGTGAGCTGGACGTCCACCTCCACGGTCTCCGCGCCGAGGCGGTGTGCCTCGTCGATCGCCGCGAGGGTGTTCTCGGGCGCGTGTCCGGATGCGCCCCGGTGGGCGACGGCGATGAGGGGGCGGTTCTGTGACGACTGCTGGGACGGAAGAACACTGGCGCCGGGGGTCACCCGCTGCGCCGTCGCGGCCTTGGTGACCGTCACCGCCTCCGCGGACGCGGTGGCGGGGACGGCGAGCACGGGGCTCGATCCCAGGGCCAACATGAGTGATACGGCTCCGACTACGAATCCGATGCGCTGGTGCACCGGGCCTCCCAAGTACGCGTGGACTGGCCGACTGCTACCTCAGGGTGAGTGCGCCTGGTGACCGGACGGTGACCACGCGCGGAGCAGCCGGTGATCCGACGCCCATCTTCTGGTGGGTCCGCGCCCCTCGGGCCACGGGAACCCCACGCTTCAATCTCACCCCATGTAGGCAATTGATCGCTTCATGTCCGATTTTTGACTGTAAGCCCCCTCCATAATCACAGAGAGTCCTGTAAACATCACGTGTAGTAGTCGATGGGAAGGAACTCTCATGCGCAAGCACCACACGAGGTGGGTCGCGCTCTTCAGTGCCGCCGCGATCTCCACGACGGGGCTGATCGGCCTCGCCGGACCCGCGGCGGCGGACGACGAGAACACGGGGACGCTCAGCTGGCCGGTCGTGCGGCAGGGGGTGTCCACCTTCAGCATCGACGGGTTCGAGATCACCTACCTGCCCGCCGGTCTGGAGCGGTACGGCATCAACGCCACGTCCACGACGGACCGTCAGGGCAACAGCCAGTCCCAGCTCTCGTGGGTGCAGGGACCGGACCAGCTGTACGGCCGGGTCTCCGTCCTGCGTTCGGACCGCCTCCAGGACCTGGAGGACGTCCGCGAGACCCGGTACAGCCACCTTTCGGCCAGCTCCCTGGAGGAGGTCCCGGCGGGCGGGTCGTTCGAGCACGGCGCGTACCTGTCCGAGGAGACCGGCGACCTCTTCTGGGTGGAGAGCCCGGGTGTCGCCGTCGCCACGCACCTCCAGCCGGAGCGCTGGGAGCGCGCGGAGCTGGTGAAGCTCGCGGAGGGTGTCATCGACGAGACGGCGCCGCAGGCCGAGACGGAGGCACCGGCCGCCGAGGACGCCAGTGCCGTCGCGGCCGAGGCGGACCCCCCGGCCGGGGAGGCCGCCGACGTGGCGACCACCGAGGAAGCCCCCGTGGAGGAGGCCCCGGCCGAGGAGGCTCCCGCCGAGGCCGCACCAGCCGAGGAGACCCCCGCAGCGGAGGCCCCGGCTGAGGAGGCCCCAGCTGAGGAGGCCCCTGTTGCGGAGGCTCCGGCTCAGGAGGCTCCGGTCGAGGAGGCTCCCGCCGAGGCCGCACCGGCCGAGGAGACTCCCGCAGCGGAGGCCCCGGCTGAGGAAGCCCCGGGCGCGGAGGCTCCCGTCGAAGAGGCGCCCGTGAAGGAGACCCCCGTCGCGGAGGCTCCCGCCGAGGAGGCTCCGTCCCAGGAGCAGGCCCCCGTGGACGAGGAGGTGGTCGACGGCGCCGAGCTCGACGAGATCACCCCGGTCGAGGAGGCCCCGGTCGAGGAGGCCACCGCCGAGACGACCCCGGTCGTCGACGAGGCTCCGACCCAGGAGGAGGCCGCGTCCCCGGACCAGCCCAGCCTCCCCGAGAACGTCTCCTCGCGTGAGGTCAAGACCTGCCTGACCGAGCACTTCGTCGACTTCGGCTCCGGCGAGTCCGAGCTCGACACCGCTCGGATGACCGGAACCAGCGGCGCGCTCGTCGAGCGGGCGCTGTCCGGGTCCGACCTCAACGACGCCGAGCGCGACCGTCTGCTGGCCACGGTCTGGTACTACGGCGACGAGGGCGACAGGGCGGTCGCCACCAACGACTGCGCGGAGCGGTTCGGCATGGAGCCCGCCGAGGTCGAGGAGGTCCTCGCGGAGGTCTCCGGGATCATCGGTGAGCTCGCCCAGGAGAACGACCGGAGCATGTCCAGCTCGATGGACGAGGTCCGGAGGATGAGTCACGACGCCACCGGGACCGGTCCGGTGACGGACCCCGTGGGCGCCGAGGAATGGGCGGAACTCTGGGACTCCCTGCCGTGGTCCATCCCGGTGGAGAACTCCTGAACCTCACCGTCTGACCTGCGTTGACCGAAGCCCGGTCGTGAAGCCGAACGCGTTCACGGCCGGGCTTCGGTGATGCCCGGGGCCCGTGCCGCCGACACCTTCCCGGCCGCGACCGACAACCAAGGTCCCGAACCCCCGATGACCCGACATCCGGGTCAATCCATGCTGTACCGTCACCCTCGATCGGCCGGTTTCCACCGAGGACCGGTCGGCGCCCCGTCCTCCGTCCCGGAGCGACACCCCCAGACGGGCGGCGAACCCGCCCTCCCCCGTCCGCAGGAGGACTGCGATCATGTCCGGATTCACCACCCGACCCCAGCTCCGCGGCGACTTCGGCATGGTCGCCTCCACCCACTGGTTGGCCAGCGCCACCGGCATGTCCGTCCTGGAGCGCGGTGGCAACGCCTTCGACGCGGCGGTCGCCGCGGGCTTCACCCTCCAGGTCGTCGAACCCCACCTGAACGGCCCCGGCGGCGAGGTCCCCGTCGTCTTCCAGGCCCGGGGCGGCTCCCCGCGCGTGCTCTGCGGCCAGGGCGTCTCGCCCGCCGCCGCCACCATCGGGGCCTTCGAGGAGCTGGGGCTCGACCGTGTCCCCGGCAGCGGGGTCCTCGCCGCCACCGTCCCCGGGGCCTTCGACGCCTGGATGCAGCTCCTGCGCGACCACGGCACCATGTCCGTCCGCGAGGTCCTGGACCACGCCATCGGCCTGGCCGAGCGCGGCTACCCCGTCCTGGGCAGGATCGCCGCCGCGCTGGAGGCGCTCACCCCGGTGTTCTCCCGGCACTGGGCGGGCTCGGCCGCCGTCTACCTGCCGCACGGCGCCGCCCCCGCCGCCGGAACGCGGCTGCGCAACCCGGCGCTCGCCGCCACCTACCGGCGCGTGGTCTCCGAGGCCGAGGCGGCGGGCGGCGACCGCGAGGCCCAGATCGAGGCGGCACGCCGTTCCTGGTACCAGGGCTTCGTCGCGGAGGCGGTCGGCGCGTTCCTCTCCCGTCCCGTCCCGAACGGCCACGGCGAGCCCCAGCGGGCCCTGCTGACCGCACAGGACATGGCCGACTGGAGCGCCTCCTACGAGGACACCGTCAGCACCGTCTACGGTTCCCACACCGTGCACAAGACGGGACCCTGGGGCCAGGGACCCGTCATGCTCCAGCAGCTGCGCATGGCCGAGGCGGCCGGGGTCGGGACCGACGCGCGCCAGGGCGTGAGCTCGGACTTCGTGCACTGGAGCACCGAGATCGCCAAGCTCGCCTTCGCGGACCGTGAGGGCTGGTACGGCGACCCCGGGTTCGTCGACGTCCCGCTGAAGGACCTGCTCAGCCCCGACTACGCCGCCGAGCGGGTGCGCGGGATCAGCGACGGGCGCGCCGACCTGGAGCCGCACCCGGGTGCGCCCGGCGGCCGCGTCCCCTACGAGGCGCCGGTGTACCTGGCCGGGGAGGCCCCGGGCGACCGCACCACCGGCGAGCCCACCGTCCGCGACGCCGCCGGGCGGACCCCCACCGACCTGCGCGGCGACACCTGTCACGTGGACGTGGTGGACGCCGACGGCAACATGGTCTCCGCGACGCCCAGCGGCGGCTGGTTCAGCAGCTCGCCGCTCATCCCCGAACTCGGGTTCCCCCTGGGCACGCGGGCGCAGATGTTCTGGCTCGACCCGGCCTCGCCCAACGCGCTGGCACCGCGCCGTCGCCCCCGCACCACCCTCTCCCCCACCCTGGTGACCCGTGCGGACGGCGAGGCGGTCCTGGCCATCGGCACCCCCGGCGGTGACCAGCAGGACCAGTGGACCACCACGGCCCTGGTGCGGGTGCTCAACGGCGTGGACGACCTCCAGGAGGCCCTGGACACACCCATGTTCCACACCAACGCCTTCCCCAGCTCCTTCCACCCCCGCGAGACCGTTCCAGGCGACCTGGTCGTGGAGCCGGGCGTGGGTGAGGGGGTCGTCGACGACCTCCGACGCCGGGGCCACCGGGTGCAGGTCGCCCAGGAGTGGTCGCTGGGCCGTCTGGCGGCGGTCGCCCGGGACCCGGAGAGCGGTGAGCTCCGCGCGGCGGCCGACCCCCGGGGCGCGCAGGGGTACGCCGCCGGGCGCTGACCGGCGGGCAGACGAAAACGTACGGAAGCCCCCTCCGACTGGACAGGAGGGGGCTTTGTCGCGGCCTGGGGGTAGTGGCATGGCTTGACCGGACCTCTTGCCAAATCGGTCGGTCACTGCTTATGTAGACCTGTGCGGCGGGACCCCGGCCTGCGAGGTCGTGGAATCCCCGCCACAACTCCATACCACCCAAGGGCCGACCACCGCTGTCTCCCCCTCCCTCAGCGGCGGCCCTGTCCCCCCTCCTAACCGAGGCCTGCCTTCCCCTCCCGGCGGTTTTTCGGACATGGAGAAGGAAGGGCCGTGGTGCCACCGCCCCGGTGGCACCACGGCCCTTCCCGTTTCCGGGGTCCGGGCCGGGGATCAGGTGCTGACGCGCACCGCGCCCGCGTAGTTGGCGGTGCGCACGGGGGTGACCCGCACGTCCAGACCGGTGCGCGGCGCCTCCAGCATCTGGCCGTCACCGAGGTAGATCGCCACGTGCGAGATGTAGTCCGGCGCGGTCGGGTCCGAACGCCAGAACAACAGGTCACCGCGTTCGAGGTCGTCCCACTCCACGCGCTCGCCCGCGTTCCACTGGTCGTGGGTGACGCGCGGGATGGACACGCCCTCCTCCTGGAACGCCCACTGGAGCAGGCCGGAGCAGTCGAAGCCGACGTCGGGGGTGGTCCCGCCCCACACGTAGGGGACACCGAGCTGGGTCTCGGCGTTGGCGATGATCCGTTCGATCACCGAGGAGGGCACGGCGTCGCCGTCGACCCGGGGTTCGGGAGCGTCGGCCACCAGCTGGAGGGAGGCGTCCTCCCCGAGGATCTCCTCCATCTCCTCGTGCAGGTCCCACAGGTCGGCGTCGGGGGCGGAGACGACCAGGGCGTTGCCCTCGGGCATGCCCAGTTCACGGGCGAGTTCGCGGGAGACGAGGGCGTCGATCCCGGCGATGCCGGAGGTGGCGTGCGTCCACACCTCCAGGGGGACCTCGCCGTTGCCTCCGGCGAGGGTGATCTCGCCGCCGACGTCCAGTTCGCGTTCGGTGCCGACGTCCTTGGACAGCGCGACGTGGCCCTCCGCGACCCCCTGCCAGATCTCGTCGGACTCGGCGGAGGGCCGGGGGGCGTGGTTGCGGAAGCTGGAGGGGTTGACGCCCAGCACCGAGGTGGGCTGGCCGTCGACCTCCACCCGTGCGGCGTCGACGGTCAGGACGTCGTCCACGCCGTCGATGTCGCGGACGGCGTCGACGACCTCGCGGGGAAGCCGTTCGGGGGACACCGCGAAGTACTCGACGGAGCGCGCCTCACGGAAGGGCGCGACGTAGGTGTCGCGCCTGAGTTCCGCGACGTCCGCGACGTCGGGGGTTTCGGTCGGGGATTCGGCCGCGCGGGGTGCGGAGCCGCTGGGGGTGGCGGACTCGGGGGAGAGCTGTTCGGAGAGGGGAGGCCGGTCCTGGACGACGGGGTCGGCCCAGGCGGGCCCGGCCCCGAGGGCCGTGAAGGCGACCGCGAAGGCGGCCGTGGTACCCGCACATGTTCTGAGACGGTTCCGCACGGGGGTCGATCACCCTTTCTGGGACCGCGGCGGGCGGGGGGAGGCGCTGCGGCGCACGGCCTTAGATGACATGGTCCGGGTCCAAGAATGGGTGCACCTGGTCGCGTTTGCAAGACGCCCACGCCGTCCGATACCGGACGTCCACCTATCAGCCGCTTGTCCGTTCCCTGGGGATATCCCGTCTTTCGGCGTTGCGTCACAGGTCCGCATAACAGTCCGTAACCGAAACGGAGAGGGGAAAGCGGACCGGAGTGTCCCCGAAGAGGATGGTGCGGGTCCGTTCCTGGGCGCGGTCGATGGTGCGGACGGTCTCCTCCGCGCGCTCCTCGGGCACGTGCAGGACCACCTCGTCATGGACGAAGAAGACGATCCCGCCGCCTTCGGGGGCCCAGGGGAGTTCCTGGCGGAGCGCGGCGAGCAGGACCAGCGCCCACTCGGCGGCGGTGGCCTGGACGACGAAGTTGCGGGTGAACCGGCCGTGGGCGCGGCGTCGGCGGTCACCGTCGGTGGCGGCGACCGTCGCCGACCAGTCGTGCGGGGCGGGAGAGGTGCGGCCCAGCCAGGAACGGACGATCCCGCCGCCCTCACCCGTGCGGGCGGCGGAGTCCACGTACTCCAGGGCCCGGGGGTAGAGGCGGCGCATCGTGGCCAGCAGCGGCGCGGCGTCGCCGGAGGTCTGCCCGTACATGGCGGCGAGCAGGCCGATCTTCGCGCGTTCGCGGTCGTCGCCCACGTGCACGGCGAGCCGGGCGTACAGGTCCTCCTCGGCCGCGGCGGCGGCAAGGGCGGCGTCCCCGGAGACGGCCGCCAGCACCCGGGGTTCGAGCTGCCCGGCGTCGGCGCGGACCAGGACCCAGCCCGGGTCGGCCCGCACGGCCCGGCGGACCGACTTGGGGATCTGGAGGGCGCCGCCGCCCCGGGTGGCCCACCGCCCGGAGACCACCCCGCCCACCACGTAGTCGGGCTGGAAGCGGCCCAGCCGGGGGCCGTCGGCGTCCTCGCGGGGGAGCTCGCGCACCCAGGTCTCCAGCCAGGACCAGCCGTTGGCGGAGTACAGGCGGGCGAGCTCCTTGTAGCGCAGCAGCAGCGGGACGAGCGGGTGGTCCACCTCCTCCAGGACCCAGGACCGGGTGGACTCCACGGGGTGGCCGACCCACGCCATCGCCCTGAGGACCTGCGCGGGCGAGTCCGGGTTGACCTCGTGGCCGACGACCTCCCCGATCCGCGTGACCAGGTCGGCGAGGACCGCCGGGCGCTCACCCGCGCGCGGTCGCGGGCCGAGGATCTCGGTGAGTACCCGGTCGTGGACGTCCGGGCGCCAGGGAAGGCCGTCGTGGCTCATCTCCACGGCGGCCAACGCTCCCGCGGACTCCACGGCGACCAGCAGCGCCATCCGCCCCGGTTCGGGCAGCGCCGCGACCCGTCTTCGCTGGTCGTCGTGGACCTCCACCAGGGCGGCCAGCCGGTCCGTGCCGGGCGGGAGTGTGGAGCGGTCGGCCTCGAACAGCGCGGGTTGCGCGGCGGTCCCCTCGCCCAGCGGCCGCACCGGGTCGTCGGGGACCGGGAGGTCGTGCAGGCGGGCCCAGGACGCGCCCAGGGAGTGCGGTTCGGAGTGCCGGGCCCCGTGGCCCAGCAACAGGGCCTCGGTCAGGCCGACGTCGTGGCAGCGGGCCACGCGCACCCCGGCGCGGACCAGGTCGGGGTAGAGGTCGCCGGTGTCCGCCCAGACCCACCGGACGGGCACGACCCCGCCGTCCCCTCCCCCGCTCTCCGCGACGGGTTCCTCCGTCCCGTCCCTCCCGGAACGGTCCTCCTCGATCGCGCGCACGGCGGCGGCGAGGTCTCCCACCCGGCGTGCCGGAGCGGCCGCGGCGCCCTCCCCGAGCTCACGCAGCCATCCACCGCCCTCGCCGTCGGCGACCACCGCGATCCGCATGGGCCCAGTCTCCCCCGGGAGACCGACAAACGGCGGCCGCCGCACGGGCCGGAGGGCGCGGTCCGCTCCGTACCCGCCGTCCCGCGCGGCGTCCGGGGAACAGGCCCCTAGCCGCCGGGGCGCACCACGTTCTCCAGGGGCTCCTCGGAGGCCCAGCGGGCGAGCTGTGCGTCCATGAAGGCGCGAGCGCGGGGGTAGAAGGCGGCGGAACCGCCCGCCACGTGCGGCGTGAGGTACACGCCGGGGGCGTCCCACAGCGGATGGGCGACCGGAAGCGGTTCGGGGTCGGTGACGTCCAGGGCCGCCCGGACCCGGCCGTTCTGGGCGAGCAGGGCACCGGTGTCCATCACGGCGCCCCGGCCCACGTTGACCACCAGGGCGTCGTCACGCAGCAGCGCGAACTCGTCCGCGCCGAACAGGCCCCTCGTCCGCTCGGTGAGCGGGGTGACCAGGACGACCACGTCCGCGCCCGGCAGCAGGTCGGGGAGTTCGTCCACCCCGTGCACGTCCTCCTCCGGTCGGGCACGGCTGGCCACCCGGACCACCTCGGTCTCGAAGGGAATCAGGCGCCGCTCGATGGCCTGCCCGATGCTGCCGTAGCCGACGATGACCACCCGGGAGTCGGCCAACGACCGCTGCGGGACCGATCCCCAGCGGTGTTCGCGCTGGTCGATCGCCCACCGGGGCAGGTCGCGCTGCGAGGCGAGGATGAGCGCGAGCGTGTGCTCGGCGGTAGTGGCGTCGTGCAGACCCCGGCCGTTGCACAGGGTCACGTGGTCCGGCAGGAGGTCGAGGACCTGCTCGTACCCGGCCGAGACCAGCTGCACCACCCTGAGCTCGGGCATGCGCGCGATGACGTCCAGCCGTTCGTCCACGCCCTGGGTGGAGGGCGCGTAGGGCACCTGGTAGAAGGTGACGTCCTCCAGTCCCTCGTCGGGGGCCGGACCCCCGGTGTAGAGGTCGACGTGGAGCGATCGGGGCGCGTTGTCCCTGTTCTGCTCCCACTGCACCAGTGCTCGGCCGCCCATGTCGCCCGCTCTCCTTCTGCTCGGTCCGTGTCACCCGACACCCTAGGGGCTCGCCCGGGTGCGGGGCCGAGGGCGGGTGCGCGGCCCGGCTCCCGGTCAGACCCGGTGGTCCCGCGCCGCCACGGCGCCGAAGCGCGAGAGCTCGTAGCAGGCGACGGCCGCGGCGGCCGTGACGTTGAGCGAGTCGACGTCGCGGTCGGCCATCGGAATGTGGACGCGGGAGGTGGCCCGCTCCAGCCAGCGCGCGGACAGACCGTCGCCCTCGGTACCGAGCAGCAGCCCCACCCTGGCGTCGGGTGCGAGGGCGTCCATCGCCTCGCGCAGCGGCAGCGACCCCTCTCCGGGGGTGAGGGCCATCAGGTCGAAACCGGCCTCGCGCAGGGTGTCCAGGCCGCCGTACCAGTCGTCGAGGCGGGTGTAGGGCAGGGTGAAGACGGCGCCCATCGACACCTTCACGGACCTGCGGTAGAGGGGGTCCGCGCAGCGCGGCGCCAGCACCACGGCGTCCACGCCCAGACCGGCGGCGCTGCGGAAGATCGCCCCGACGTTGGTGTGGTCCACCAGGTCCTCCAGAACCACGATGCTCCGGGCACCGGACAGGACCTCGTCGAGCGCGGGCAGGGGGGCGCGGTGGTAGGCGGCGAGCGCGCCCCGGTGCAGGTCGAAGCCGACCAGCCGTTCGGCGGTCTCCTCGCTCACCACGTACAGCGGGGCTCCGGAGCCGGAGACGACGTCGTCGAGGGCGCGGGCCCGACGCTCGGTGAGCAGGAAGCTGCGGGGGACGAACCCGGCGGTGGCGGCGCGGCGGATCACCTTGTCGCCCTCGGCCATGAACAGGCCGTGCTCGGTCTCCAGGTGGCGACGGAGGTTGACGTCGCGCAGCCGGGTGTAGTCGGCCAGACGCGGGTCGGCGGGGTCACTGACCCTGATGACATCCATGGTCAGCGATTATCCCGTGCGGGACCGGGTGGGTCAGCCGATCTGCTCCGTGACGGCACGCAGGCGCTGCCAACGGGCCTCCTCACAGGAGCCCTTGCGGGAGAGTGTGGTGTCGATCTCCTCGCCCTCCCAGGTGCCCTCGATCGCCGCCTCCTGCGGGCCGTACACCTTGTCGGTGCAGACGGTGCCCGAGCGGACCTCGGTGAACAGCTGGTCGCCGGAGACCCCCTGGTCGGGCTCCTCCTCGCCGGCCCCGGACTCGGGGTCGCCGGCGGTCGGATCCCCGGCCAGCTCGGCGGCGGCCTCGGCCATCACGGCGCAGGGCTCGGGGTCGGAGGCCAGGTCGCCGGTGCAGTTGAGGGTCTGCACCCAGGCCAGCCCCCGGTCGCTGACGTTGATGCGGAGGTGGCCGACGGGACCCTCCAGGTCGGCCGAGTCCTCCTCGGGCTCGATGACGCTCCCGAGCACCTCCGGGGTCGTGACGTTGGTGGTCTCCACGTCCTGCGGAGGCAGCATCGAGGGGGCGACCAGCACGGCGTAGGCCACCGCACCGGTGCAGCAGGCACCGGCGAGCAGCACGGTGCCGAGACTGCCTCGGCTCCTACGGTCACTGTGCGAATGGGACATGCCATAACCCTCAGGGTTTGGTTGGTCACGGGGGACGACCGCCACGCGCGAGGCCCCGTTCTCGGGGCGCTCGGCCAAACGGACGCCAAGTATCGGTCAAGCGAATACCGGGCAATCGTAGCCGGGAGTGAGGAGTGCTACCCGCCGGGCACCGTAACAAAGCGATCACCCCGCGCTCCGGGGAGGCCCGCACCGGGGGCGCTGTGAGCCGGACCACCCCTCCCCTTCCGCTCCCGCATTACCAACGAGTAAGGTCCTGGTGAGGAATCGTTCGTGTGCCATCGGTCGGTCGATCACATCCACAGTGTGTGACGCCCTCCGTCCCGCGATGGTTCTCAGAGATCCCACCGCGGGCGCCGGCGCCGAACCCCGCGACCGCCCCCTGAAGACCGGCCCCGGGAGGCTCCCGCCCCGGGACCGGAGCCCGCCACACCCCCGGAGTTCCCGTGTCCAGTGGACGCCACCGCCACCCCTCACCGACCGCCGCGAACACCCGCAGGGTGGTGCGGTCGCCGTTGGGGATCACCGCGATCGTCGTCGCCCTCATCGCCGTCGCGGCGATCGCCGTTCCGGTCACCATGAACGCCCTGGGCTGCGGCGAGACCCGCTACCTGCGCGTCTCGACCACCCAGAGCGTCGCCCCGGTGATGCGCGCGGCGGCGACGGAGTTCAACGCGGAGCGGCCCGGCTACGGCGACGCGTGCGTGTTCGCGCAGGTCGACGAGATCGCACCCCACCGGATCATGGCGGCCCTGACCGGCGGCCAGACCGGTGACTCCACCATCGCCCCGCACGTCTGGGTTCCGGAGTCCTCCGCCTGGGTCGAGCTGGCCCGGGTCTCCGACGGAGGGGCGCACGGGATCGAGACCGACCCGCCCTCGCTGGCCAGCTCGCCGGTCGTGCTCGCCGCTCCCCCGGACACCGAGGGCATGCCGGACCAGGACGACGCCAGCTGGAGCATGCTGCTGCCCGACGAACGCGAGCCGGACCGCCCTGTGGTGATGGTCGACCCCAACCGGGGCGCCGACGGCATGACGGTGATGCGCGCGATCCGCGAGCACCTGGGCTCCGGGGACACCGCCGACACCGCCATGACCGACTTCGTGCGCGACGTCCAGCTGGACAGCGCCTTCGGGGAGATCGACCTCACCAACGTCTTCACCGGTTCCGCCGCCTCCAACGACCGGGTGGACCCGGTGATCGCCGTCCCCGAGCAGGCCGTGGTGGACTACAACGAACGCCGCGCCGACTCCGCGCCCGCGCTCCAGGCGCACTACGTCAGCGAGGGCACGGTCAACCTGGACTACCCGTACGTGACCACCACGGAGAACGCGGAGCTCCAGGCCGCGGCGGCGGACCTGTACGAGGTCGTCCGGGGCAGCGAACACCGGCAGAGCCTGCGCGAACTGGGCTTCCGCGACCCCGGCGGCGAGGCCGCCCCGGTCCTGGCCGATCGGCCCGGGATCATCGCGGAGCAGCCGCCCGTCGGGGACGACCTGACCGGCGACGCCCTGCTGGCCTCGGTCACCGACTGGAACCGGCTCTCCATGCCGTCCCGCACGCTCGTGCTGGCCGACACCTCCCAGAACATGGCGGACGACCTCAACGGCGGTCCGCGGCGCGTCGAGGTCGCCCAGCAGGCGGCGCTGATGGGCCTGGGCCTGTTCCCCGACGAGACGGACATGGGCCTGTGGCTGATGTCGGAGGAGTTCGGTGACGAGGGCCGCGACAGGGCGGCGGACATGCACCCGCTGGGCGCCGGCGACGACGGCGACGTCACCCGACGCCAGGAACTGGTGCGGGTGGCCGAGGAACTGGAGGTCGAGGGCGGCGGGTCGCGCCTGTACGACAACATCCTGGCCGCCTACGACGAGGTCCAGGACGACTACCACGAGGACAAGATCAACAGCGTCATCCTGCTGACCGCGGGACAGGACGAGGGAACCAGCGACCTCTCCCACCAGGAGCTGGTCGCCGCCCTCCAGGACCGGTTCGACCCCCAGCGCCCCGTCACGATGTTCATCATCGCCTTCGGGGAGCAGGCGGACGGCCCGGAGCTGGCCGAGATCGCTCGGGCGACCAGCGGTTCGTCCTTCGTGACCGAGGACCCGGACGAGATCGGCGACATCTTCCTGAGCTCGATCTCCCGGCGTCTGTGCGTCCCCAACTGCGACAACTGACCCGTCCGCCCCGGGCCCCGTTCGCGTGGCCCGGGGCGTTGAGTAACGTTCCCACCGGTAACACACAGAAGGTCGCGCAAGACAGGAACTCGGCCGGTACACACGGATTCGCCCGTATCGCGAACACCGGGCGCCCGACACTCCCATCCCCCTGTACGACACCCCGTCCGTACACCACCTCGTGAGGAAAGCTGTGGGACGTCACCGCGGAAAGTACGCAGAAGGACCCTCCGACCGGAGCAGACGCCGCCGTGGACGCGGCGGGGCCGTGGCCGCCCTCGCCGCAGCGATGGTGATAGTGGTCGGGCTCGCCGTGGCGGGTGTGTACATGTTCGGTCAGGGCGACGGCTGCGGCGGCTCCGACATCGAACTGAACGTGGCGGTCAGCCCCGAGCTGGCGCCCGCCCTGGCCGACGTCGCCGGCGACTTCAACGCCGAAGAGCACACCGTGGACAACCGCTGCGTGCGCGCCAGCGTGCGTGAGGCCGACTCCGCCGACGTCGCCTTCCAGATCACCGGCTCCGGCGCCACCAGCGGTGACACCGACTCCCACGTGTGGATCCCCGACTCCTCCGTGTGGCCGCGCCTGGTCCAGAGCCAGGCCGGGGACGCCGTCATCACCGAGACCGGCACCTCCGTCGCCCGCAGCCCGCTGGTGGTGGCCGAACTCGCGGAGTTCGCCGAGGACAGGGAGGGGACCACCTGGACCGACGTGGTCCCCACCGCCGCCCCGGGCGAGGAGACCGACCGGGTCGTCCGCGTGGTCGACCCGACGCGCAGCTCCAGCGGTCTGGCCACCCTCTACCTGCTCAACGGCGCCCTGGAGGAGGCCAGCCCGGACGCCGACTCCTTCAACGCGCACATGACCGCCGCGCTCCAGTCCCTGCACCGGGGCGCCTCCGCCGACGAGGACTCCGCCTTCCTCGCCCTGAGCGGGGGCAGCGCGGAGGCCCCGCCCGTGATGGTGATGTCCGAACAGTCCGTGTGGCGGTACAACACGGCCCACGCCGACGCCGCCGCGCAGCCCAGCTACCTCGACGACGGCACCTACTTCCTCGACTACCCCTACATCGTGCGGAGCGAGGACAGCGAGATCACCCGTGCCGCAGAGGTGTTCCGGGCGTCGGTGCGCTCCGAAGAGGCGGCCGAACGCCTCCTCGACGAGGGGTTCCGCGGACCCGAGGGGCAGCTCGACGACGGCGTGCTGACCGGGGACGCCGGGTTCCGCCCGGAGGAGCCCACGGAACTGCCCGCGCCCTCCGAGGGCTCCATCACCGAGCTGACCCGCTTCTGGAACCAGCTGAAGATGGACTCCCGCGTGCTGACCATCGTCGACGTCTCGGGGTCGATGCTGGCCGAGGTGCCCGGTACCGGGCTCACCCGCATGCAGGTGGCCGGGGCCGCCTCCGCCGAGGGCCTCCAGATGTTCTCCGACAGCTCCGAGCTGGGCCTGTGGGAGTTCTCCACCAACGTCAACAACAACCTCCACTACCAGGAGGTCGCCCCGATCCGGGAGCTCCAGGCCACCGACGACTCCGGGAACGAGCACCGGGACGTGCTGGGAGCCGCGCTCCAGGGGATGCAGCCGCTGCCCGAGGGCGACACCGCGCTGTACGAGACCTACCTGGCCGCGTACCAGGAGATGTCGCGCACCTACCGGCCCGACCGGACCAACGTGATCCTCATGCTCACCGACGGGGACGACGACAACCCCGGGGGCATGGAACTCGACGAACTGATGTCCCAACTGGAGTCCATGTCGAGCCCCTCGCGGCCGATCCCGATCATCACGATCGCCTTCGGCCCGGACGTGCGGAACCTGGAGCCGCTCCAGCAGATCGCGGCGGCCACCGGCGGCGCCGCGTACATGACCGAGGACCCGACCGAGATCGGGGACATCTTCCTCCAGGCCTTCTCACTGCGCATCGTCGGGGACGAGGACGAGTAGGGCCCGGAACGGAAGGTGACATGTACCTGTCCACCCACCGTCCGCTATGGACTTCCCACTCCCGGTGGCGTACCACGGGAAGGGCCCGGATTCGGGGACCCGTCGCCTCCTGCGCCCGGATCGACGGGTCGGAGACCCACCGCGGTCGGATTGGGGAGTGCCATGGCGAAGGCGTGGATGGCCGGTGCCGAGAGGATCGAGGGCGCGCCCGCACGCACGGCCGCGGGGACCGGCGCCCCCCGGGCCGTCTGGACCGTGACCGGAACGGACCCGGACGTGTGGTCGGCGCGTGAGGAGGCGGTCCGGCTGGTCCGGGAGGGCACGGCCGCCCACCTGGTGTGGAACCCGCGCACCGGCGCGGTGGCCCAGGCCCTGGCCGCCACCCGGCGCAGCGACCTCCCCCTGGGCCGCACCGACCGGTTCGACCGGTTCCTGGACCACGGAGACGAGGGGCGGGTCTGCGTGGTGGTCGCCGTGGTGTCACTGGAACGGGAGCCGTTCACCGACGGTCCGCTCCTCGGCCTGGGGGCGATCCTGGAGTGGCTGGAGTCGTGGGGCGTGCCCAGGAGCTGGCCCGCCGGACCGCCCGGCCTGTGGCCGGTGAACCGGCCTGAGGAACGGACCCGCGTGTGGGCCAAGGGCGGGCACTTCGGGCACGACCAGGTCCCGGGATCCCTGTCGACCGCCCCCGGACGGGTGAATCCCGAGCACGTGCTGACCGAGCCCCTCACCCTCGAACCGCGACCCTCCGTGACCACGTAGACACGCAGACGGAGGCCTCGTGGAGATTCGGATACCACTGGTCAAGTACGGCTCCGCAACCCCTTAGTCTGTCGCCCATGGGTGGATCTATCGAGCCGGGTTGGTACGCCGACCCACAGGGCGACGCGCAGACGCTCAGATGGTGGAACGGTGACGAGTGGACGAGGCATACCCGTTCACTGAGCGAGCTCCAGGCCGGCTCCGACGAGGAAGCCGCCACCACCGATCTGGGCCGGGACGGGGGCCCCTCCCCCTCCGAGGACGACGAGGGAACGGTCCGGCTGGGGACGAGCGCCCCGACGCCGATCGACGACGATCCGAGCACCATGCGCATCGACCCCTCGTGGGCCCGGCGCACCCCTGACCCCGCACCCCCCGAGGACCCCAGCACCGTCCGCGTCAACCAGTCGCCTCCCTCCCCCACCCCGGTCGGCGACGAACCCGGCACGATGCGCATCGACCCCTCGTGGGCCCGGTCCCCGGACGACGAGGCGACCGCCGACATGGGCGGCGCCACGATGCGGGTGAACCCCTCCGACCTTCCCGGTTCCGAGGACGAGCTGCCCACGGCGGACCTCACCAACGACGAGATCCCCACGGCCGACCTGTCCGGTGAGGCGCCCCGTACAGCGGTCTTCGACCCCAACACCATCGGTGAGACGCCGGGCACCGCCGTGTTCGACCCCAACACCGTCGGCGAGACCCCGGGCACCGCCGTGTTCACTCCGGGAGGTTCCCCCGGCGGCACCGCGGTCTTCGACCCGAACGACCCGATGTTCTCCGGCGGCTCCGACGAGGACCCCAGGAGCGGCAAGTTCAAGGGATTCCTCGGCAACCTCAAGGAGGGGTGGGCCGACCTCTCCGAGGAGCGTAAGGAGCAGCGCCGCCACGCCGAGGAGGAGGCCGCCAAGAAGCGCGAGGAGGAGCGGGTCCTCCGCGAGGCCGAGGCCAGGAAGCAGGCCGAGGAGACCCAGAAGCAGGCGGAGGAGGAGCGCAGGCGAGTCGAGGAGGCCGCCAGGAACGCCCCCGCTGCCAACCCCGCCCCCAACCCCGCCGACGCCGGTGCGCCCCCCGCCGGTTGGACCCCCCAGAACCCGGGCCAGCCGCAGCCCCCGTCGGGTCCGCAGCCCGGCTTCGTCGCCCAGCCCCCGTCCGGCCCTCAGCCCGGTGCCTTCCCCGGGCACCGTCCGCCGACCGGCCCCCAGCAGTCGGGCCCGCCCCAGCCGCCGACCGGTCCCCAGCAGGGCTTCCCCCCGCACCAGCAGTTCGGTCCGCCCGGCGGGTACCCGCCGCCGATGGGCAACCGGCCCCCGATGCCTCCGCAGGGTCCGCCGCCCCAGCAGTTCGGTCCGCCTCCCGGCGGCCCGCGCGGCCCCATGGCCGGTCCTCCCGGCCCCGGTGGCCCGGGTGGCCCGCCGCCCGGAGGTGCCCCCTGGGGTCCGCCTCCCGGAGGTCCGCCTCCCGGTGGCCCGCGCGGCGGCAACCCCTACGGCGGTCCGCCCAACGCGTACGGCCCGCCGCCTGCGCCACCCAAGCCGCCCAGGAAGAAGCGCGGCTGCGGTTGCGGCTGCTTCTTCTTCGTCCTGATCCCCCTGATCATCCTGGTGATGCTCTACCTCCAGTTCTGGGACGTGTGGGACTGGATGTACGACATCTTCGACCTGGGTCTCCCCCAGGGCGAGTCCGACCCGTTCATCTGGGACTGAGAACCCGTCACGGGGGCGGTGGGCCGACGGCCCACCGCCCCCGTTCGCTTCCACAACCCCTAAGCTGACCGGTATGAATGACAGTTTGGTGTGGATCGACTGCGAGATGACCGGCCTCGACTTCGAGAACGACGCGCTGATCGAGGTGGCCTGTCTGATCACCGACGGTGAGCTGAACATCCTCGACGAGGGTGTCGACGTCGTGATCAAACCCCCGCAGGAGGCCCTGGACCGGATGGGCGACTTCGTCCGGAACATGCACACCACGTCCGGGCTCCTGGACGAGCTGGACAAGGGTGTGACGCTCCAGGAGGCGGAGGACCGCGTGCTGGAGCACATCCGCCAGTACGTGACCGAGCCCCGCAAGGCGCCCCTGTGCGGCAACTCGATCGCCACCGACCGCACGTTCCTCGCCCGGGACATGCGCCGGATCGACGATTTCCTGCACTACCGGATGGTCGACGTGTCCTCCATCAAGGAGCTCCTGCGCCGCTGGTACCCGCGCGTCTACTACGCGAGCCCGGAGAAGAACGGCGGCCACCGGGCGCTCGCGGACATCACCGAAAGCATCCGTGAGCTGCGGTACTTCCGCGCGGCCGCCTTCGTCCCGGAACCCGGCCCGAACTCGGCCACGGCCCGTGCCATCGCCGCCGAGGTCGTCGCCGACGGCACCGGCCTGAAGGCACGTGACGCGGCTCTCCACACCGCCCAGCCGGAAAACTGATCGAAGCACTCCCCGGAGTCCGCTAGAATTTCATACGTACGCAGGGCCGAGAGGTCAGGCGCACGTGGTGGGTGTAGCTCAGCCGGTAGAGCACTTGGTTGTGGTCCAAGAAGTCGCGGGTTCAAGTCCCGTCACTCACCCCAGAGTCGAAAGGCCCTGATCCAGAGGATCAGGGCCTTTCACGTTCCCAGGGGGTTCCTCGACCGTCGACAGGGTACGACCGTCACCGGTCCAGCGACAGGAGGCGTCCGTGGGCAGATCGGTTCTGGTGACCGGTGGCACGAAGGGGATCGGGCTCGGGATCGCCAAGGCGTTCGCGAGGGCCGGAGACCGGGTACTGATCGTCGGGCGTGACGAGGCCAGGGCACGGGAGGCCGCCCATGGCGTTCCAGGGGCGGAGTGGGCCGTCGCGGACGTGGCCGATCCCGAGGACTGCGTGCGCGTGGTCGAACAGGCCGTGCGGAGCACCGGCGGCCTGGACGTGGTCTGCGCCAACGCCGGTGTCTTCCCCTCGTCACCGCTGGTGTCGATGGCCCCGGAGGAGCTTGACCGGACCATCGACACCAACCTCAAGGGCACCGTGTTCACGGTCCAGGCGGCGGTGGAGGCCCTGACGCTCTCCGAGCAGGGTCGCGTGGTGATCACCTCCTCCATCACCGGACCGCTGACCGGATACGCGGGTTGGACGCACTACGGCGCCACCAAGGCGGCCCAGCTGGGGTTCATGCGCAGCGCCGCCCTGGAGCTCGCACCACGGGGCGTCACCGTCAACGCCGTACTGCCCGGCAACATTCGCACCGAGGGTCTGGACGACATGGGACCGGACTACCTCGAACGCATGCGCGCTGCGATCCCCCTCGGACGTGTCGGGGAGGTTGAGGACATCGCCGCGACCTGTCTGTTCCTGGCCGGTCCCGGGGCCTCGTTCATCACCGGTCAGGCCATCGTCGTCGACGGAGGCCAGGTGCTACCCGAGGACGGCGGCGCCTTCGCGACTCCCGCCTGAGAACGCCGCCTCTGCGGGTGAGCGTCGGTCGACGTCACCTAGTCGGTCCGTCGCTACCCACCGCGGGACCCTTGGGCCTACCACTGGTCGGCCATGGGAACTTGCGGGACCCGCTTCCACTCCTGGCCTTGAGTTCGGATGCCTTCTTCGCCCTGTTGAACTCCGCATGGAATTCGGCCTTCCTGGCATCCGAGGCAGCGAAATACTCTTTGGGGTTTCTGGGGAGCTTCGAGTTGTCCGCACCATTGTTACCCGCATGCAGCACGGTTTTCTGTAGGGCCTGGTAAGCCTGGTGCACCTTCAGCTTGGCTTGATCGCCGGGATAGGCCTGCTGAAAAATCCTGTCTGCCGACTCGTGCAACCTCAGGAAGGTCGGGGCTGTCACAGAGTTGAGCTCCCCGCGCTTCACGATCTCCCTTGAATACTTCCAGTAGTTGGAAATCCATTTCCGGGACTCCTGCTGCCCCAGGGGCTGACTCCGGTGCCTTTCAAGAAAGTCCGATGCCCCGCGAGGGCGAGACAATTTCCCATCAGGACCACGTTGGTTCACGTAAAGATCCTTGCCCGATCTGTCCGTGACAACAACACGAGAGATGCTCTCTGATCCTTCCAGCGCCTTGACCGTCTCCGGAACACGCTGGTACGCCTCGTCATGGGCCGCCGCACTCGTCCAGCGCCCCTCACCCGAGTACAGGTAACGCGATACCGAGTCAAGAAGGCTACGGTCCGCGTTGACAGCCAGCGCAGAGACCTCGACCTTATAGGGGGCGCCCTTGTTGTTCGCGAAAACCTCGGCATTCTTGAGCACCATGTCGGTGTTGCGGAAGGTCCCCTCAAGCAGAACGCTGTAACCCTCCTTCCTGGCATGTTCCAGACTCTTCCCCACCCACTGACCGGAAGCCTTGGCCGTCACATCGGGCATGAGCAGACGGTTCTCATCCATGACCTTCGAGTAGTCAGGATGAAACCGCCTCAGATCATCCCCGATGACAGGGACCAGATCCGGATACCGATCGTTCAGGACATTGGCTGCCTGAGTCTTTCCGGCTGCGGGCTGGGCACCGACGAGGGCAAGTACACGTCTGTCCTCGGCCCTCCTTCGTTTCCTGAATACGAACCTCTTCGCCAGCCTGAACCCGTCGTCCAGCTGCTCATCCCGAAGAGTGTACCGATAGCGGTCCTTCACCTACTTCCCCTTCAGTTCCGAGAGTTCGGCCTTGAACTCTCGAATCCTGGCGACCATGGCTTCTCGGTCACTGAAGTCAGTGGCATCCTTCCTGTCATCGACGCCGAGAGCCACCTGAATGAGGCGTTCCTCCTCTTCAGGAGAGGAGGTTGACCTGGACAGGTGGATGTACTCCCCGCTCAGTCGATTCGCCAAGTCACCCAGCACGTCGACAACGACACTCATGGGCGTGGAGCGATCCAGCATTCCATCAGAAAAGTCAGGCATCGATATTTCTTTCTCTGTGAAATCTGAGCGAAACACATCCACCGTACCACTCGCCCAGTTCTGATTTTCAGGACGCCAGCCCTGCTACTCCAAGTACGAGCGAACATGAAGTCCGCTCCGATTCCTCTCGCTGACCGAAGAACCCATGGGGCCACACGGTGCTGGGGCTGCCTCAACCCGGTAATTCAGCCATCATTCGACAGTTCTACCGACCTCGGGGGCCCGCTGATCTGCGGGGACGTCCTCGTTCGGTCGAACTCATCCCCTTGGCGATTTCCGGGCGAGAACCAGACCCGCGAAGTCGGAGTGCTGATCGTCAGGATGGGCTGGCACCGTCTGGGGTCGTGGCACACGACGGTTCGAGCCGGGGTGGAGGGGGTGATCATCGACGTGCACGGGCCCCGGCCTCGCCCGGAAGGAACACGCACTCAACCGGTGGGGGATCTGGTGGAAGTCAAAGAGACCCCCACCAACGGAACTCGCTGTCAACGGCGCCATCAACACGGGTGGAACCTTCCGCCCGTCCGCCTTCCCGCCTCGGAACAGCCGGAGGTTCGCTCCGCGCGGCGGACCAGGCGTCGGAGGCCCATGGTGCGCACCGCGGCGACACACACGACGTCAGTGGAAGAAGCCGATGATTCCGTGTCCGCGGCTGGCGGCGGTGCGGATCCAACCCAGGACCGAGGTGACCGCCTCACGCATGTACGGGTCCTCGATCTCCGCGATCTGTTCCGGGGTGACCGCGCGTGCCTGCTCGTCCGCCAGACCCACGGACTTGGCGGACCAGGAGTCGCCGTCGTCCTGGTCGCCCGCCAGGTACTCGACCCCCACCGCGTGCACACCGAGACCCGAAAGGGTCTGGTCCACCTCTCCGAGCCACCAGTACTTCACCGGGTAGAAGCGGCGGTTGTCGAGGAACGTGCCGTACATCTCGCACTGCGAACGCACCGTCTCGGAGGCGGGGCGGGTGATCCGGTCGATGTCGACGCTGAAGGCCATCAGTCCTGAACTCATGCCCCGAACGGTACGGAGCCCCTGTGACAGTTCGGCTCTCTCGGCGTGGAGACGGGGACGGTGGTCCTCTCCGTGTGAGACTGGGCCACCTCGACGGTCCGGGCGCGACCGCCGGAGAGGAGCCCGCGTGAAGATCACCCTCACCCAGTTCGTCTCGCTCGACGGCGTCAGTCAGGGTCCCGGTTCGGCCGACGAGGACACCTCCGGCGGGTTCACCCGGGGCGGCTGGTTCGTGCCCTTCATGGACGCGACGTTCGTGAGCACCGCGTCGGAGTGGCTGGACCACGCGGACGGCCTGCTGTTCGGCCGACGCACCTACGAGGCCTTCGCGCGTGACTGGCCCCGGATCACGGAGCCCGATCCGTTCACGGTGCGGATGAACTCGCTGCCCAAGTACGTCGTGAGTTCCACGCTGGCCGAGGGCTCCTGGGATCCCACCACCCTGTTGGGAGGGGACCCGGTCAACGCCGTGAACAGCCTGCGGGACCAGCCCGGGCGTGAGGTGCAGATCCACGGCAGCGCGCGGCTCGGCGGCTTCCTCCTGTCCTCGGGGCTCGTCGACTCGCTCCGACTGGTGGTCGCGCCCACCGTGGTCGGTGAGGGCCGACGACTGTTCACACACCCGTCGCAGAGCACCGGGTTCCGCCTGGTCGGACGGGACCACACCCCGTCCGGTCTGGTCCTGCTGGAGTACGTCACCTCCGGGGCGGCTCCGTTGGCGAACTACGAGGGCGTCAACTCACTCACCTGAGTCAGCGAGCGCCCGCCGCGACACCCTCGACCGAGACTCCGGCGCGCAGCACTACTCGATCTGGTCGTCGCGGAGGGGGTCGAACTCGGTGCTTGCGCCGTGGGCCCGCACCAACCCTGGCACTGTCACATGCGGGATCGACCAGGTGGTGCGGATCCTGGGGGTCGACGTGACCGCACCGGACGGGCTCCTCCGGGCCCGGATCACCCTCGTGGCCCGAGACCTGATGGAACACCGACCCGGTCAGGCGTCCGGCGGGCCCGTGTCCCGTTGGTGCCGTTCACCCGGCTCGCTCCCGATCCACCTCCCGTCTCCGCGGTTCCTGGCACGCGAACGTCCGCGGTGGCCCGAAGCACGTCCGTGTGGCACCCAGGCACACAGACGAGAACGGGCCTCCGCGGCTTCCCGAGGCATAACCCCACCTGGCTCTGCCCCGGGCACGTCCGGTTTGCGGGACGACCACCTCTCCGACCGGCGTGGAGCCGGGCTGTCCGCCGCGAACGATCACTGCGCCGTGTGACCGGTGCGCGGACGGCACGGACTCCTGGGCCGCCGGGGAGCCTCCCCATCACGGTGCTCCCCCACGGGCCGCCGACGCGGGCCTCCGCCCGACCGGAAGACGCGTCGGAGGAGAGGGGTGTCGTCCTTCACCAACCGACTCCCCCGGTCGCCCAACCGAGGGTTCAGTTGTCGAGTGAAGAGCTGCCTGGGGGGCCACGGGCCCGGGTCGTCTCCCCGGCCCACCAGTGGTCGTCCGCGGCGATCGCGTGGTCCGGTCCCTCCGCCGAAGGGGATCGGACCAGCTCGCTCCCGGACGGGCCGTCGTCGTGACCCCGGAGGAGGACGTCGCCGGTTGCCACGGGCACGGGGGCCACGGGAGGTCGGACGTGGTTCGGAGGGTCGTCGTCCCGGGGGGTGACGTCGTCCTGCGGCTCAGCCCTCTCGGAGGGCGCGACGGACCTGTTCGGGGCGGGGCCGTGGTCGACCACCAGGACCGGGGGGTCGTCCTCGACGTCGAAGCGCCGCCAGGCGGTGCTCCCGGACTCGTCCGCCGCCCCGAGCCTCAGGTGGAGGTGGTGTTCTCCGTTGTCCAGGGCCCGCTGGTAGGCCTCGGTCACGTCGAACTCCACGCCGCCGTGGAGCGGGCAGGCCGTGTGCCCGCCCCGCACGTTCCGGGTGTCGAGCAGACCCAGGGACTCCGGCTGGTCGTTCCAGGTGGTTTCCTCGTCGAACGCGTCGACCCGGTGCAACTCCACGGCGGAGTCGCTTTCACAGTCGTAGGACCACGCCACGACGGTCCGTAGCACGGCGGATTCCACCACGGAATCGGTACCGAGTTCCACCGGGAAACGGAAAAGGGCCCTGCGAGTGTACACACGGTCCCATGCGAGGCGACCCGTACCCAGACTTCCGATTTCGGCCATGTTGGAAGGTTGGTCCGGAAACGCGCGGTCCACATGGGCCCACAGCGAACTCGCGGACTGAATTCGGCCACCGCCGTAATGCGGGATCGGGGAAGGGCTATCGCTGGCGTGAACGCCAGGACCTTCGTGCGATCCGCCAGTGGCCGGGGAGACCTCCACCGGACCGGAGCCCGGAGCACTTTCCTTGACGGTGGCGGGTTTCTCGTCAGCCGCGACGGGTGCACCCACCCCCAGCGAGAGAACCAGGGCGTAGGTCGCACAGGCCGCCGTCGCGCGGGTCAGGGTACGACGCATTACGGTTGGTGCCTACACATTCCAACGATGACCGAAAGCAATTCCGGCGAGGCATCGTGCCACGCCTTCAACTAAGAGGAATTTACCAAATTCACACCGCACCAGACAAACAACGGGGATATATACGCGGACCAAAACCACCATTACCCCACAAGACAAACGAGGGCCACCGGAAGCCGCTCCGGGAGCCGAGATCGTCTTCGTTTTCCACCGTGACTCATTCGGCAACAACCAAAATAGGGATCGTTTCAAACCGAAAACCGAAGGCGTGCGACCACTCCCCCGCTCCCCACAGCGGGAGCGAGAGCGGGAGCGCACCACGAGATAGGTTGCGGACATGGAAGGCAACGATCCCGACGCCGGGGTGCTCCGAGCCGTGGGCGTCCGACTGCGGCGTCTGCGTGGCCGGGCGGGACTGACCCTCGCCGAGCTGTCGGAACGCACGGGGATCTCACCGAGCACGCTCTCGCGCCTGGAGACCGGACGGCTCCAGCCCACCCTCGGGCAGCTGCTCCCGCTCTCCCGCGTCCACCGGGTGCCGATCGACGAGCTCGTGGACGCGCCCAAGGTGGGTGACCCGCGCGTCCACCTGCATCCGGTGCGCCGCTTCGGTCTGACCTTCGTCCCGCTCACGCGGCGCGCGGGCGGGATCCAGGCGTACAAGGTGGTCTACCCGCCGTCCCGGACCCTTCCGGCTCCCGAGCTGCGCACGCACGAGGGCCACGAGTGGTTCTACGTCCTCACCGGAACCGTGCGGCTGGTCCTCGGTTCCGAACAGGACGTGCAGCTGCACGCCGGGGAGGCGGCCGAGTTCGACACCCGGACCCCGCACTGGATCGGCAACCCCGCCGAGCGGGCGGTGGCCGAGGTCATCGCGATCTTCGGGACCCAGGGCGAGCGCGTCCACCTGCACGGGTCCTGAGGACCCGCGCGCGCCGTTGCAGATCCGCACGGAACCGTGCCCGGACCCGCCGCCACCGCCCAGCATGGGCCTCATGCGATCCGAAACCGGGGTCCCCTCTCCCGCACGGGAGTTCTGGGGCCAGCAGTACAGCGACGAACATCCCTCGACACCCCCTCCGCAGCCCAACACGGCCTTCGCCGCGCTCGCGGCCGAACTGGCGCTCGTACCGGCCCCGCGCCGAAGAGCGCCCCGGGGCCTCGAACTCGCGTGCGGGCGCGGCGGGGACGCCCTGTGGCTGGCCGCGCGGGGGTGGCGGGTCACGGCGGTGGACGTCTCGGAGCACGTGGTGGACGTCCTGGCCGAACGGGCCCGGCTGGCCGGAGTCGGGGAACGCCTCGACGTGGAAGCTCTCGACCTGGCGTCCTCCGTGCCCGACACCGGCCCGGTCGACCTCGTCTACACCACCTACTTCCACGCCACGACGGGCCTCGACAGAGACGCGGTCCTGCGCACGGCCGCGCGGTCGGTCCGCGACGAGGGGATCCTGCTCGTCGTCGACCACGGTTCGAGCGCGCCCTGGTCATGGAACCGACACGACGAGCATCCGACCGCGGACGACCTGTGGCACTCGCTCGACCTCGGGCCGGAGTGGACCGCCGCCGTGGTCGAACAACGCACACGACTCGCGCACGGACCCGGCGGGCGCTCCGCGACGGTGGTCGACAACGTGGTGGCGGCACGCCGCCGTCCGGGGACGACTCCGAGGACCGATCGGGCCTGAACGCCCGCACCGCAGAGAACGCCGACACCGCCCACGGAGGGAGCACCATGTCCGCCCGAACACGACGCGACCGCCCACCGCCCAGGACCGGGCCCGGTGAGAAGGAGGTCCTCACCGGATTCCTCGACTACCTGCGCCAGGGCGCCCTGGCCAAGGTCGAGGGGGCGCCGGAGGAGCACGTACGCACCCCTGGTGTGGCCTCCGGGACCAACCTGCTCGGCCTCATCGTGCACCTGACCCGCGTCGAGCGCCGCGTGTTCCTCGGTGAGGAGACCGCCGACTGGGCGGCGACGTTCCATGCCGGTCCGGACCAGAGCACCGAGGAGGTGCTCCAGGGCTACCGCGACGCCGTCGCCCTAGCGAACAGGGCCATCGCCGCCTGCGAGGACCTCGGCCGACCCGCGCATGACGGCCACCGCGGCGGGCCCGCGCCGTCGATGCGGTGGGCCCTGGCGCACATGATCGAGGAGACCGGCCGTCACGCCGGGCACCTCGACATCCTCCGCGAGTGGATCGACGGCCGGACCGGCCGCTGATCCCCTCCGGAGGGAACGGTCCCCACACCTCCCGGCCGGTGCGCGCTCGCACCGGCCGGGGGCACCGCGAGCGGCTCAGTCGTCGTGGGCCTCGCCCGGGAGGCGGGTCGCCGGGCCGGTGTAACCGGCGAGGACCGTACGCGGGAGGGGACCCTTGATCCTCGCGCCGCTGTTGCTCTCCTCCCAGGCGTGGGCCAGGATCCCGACCGACCGCGAGAGGACGAAGAGCCCGCGGGCCAGTTCGGCGTCGAAGCCGAGGGAGGCGTAGACGGTCGCCGTGGCCCCGTCGATGTTCATCGGAACGGGTCTGCCCCGGCGTCCCTCCAAAGCCTTCTCCAGGGCGAGTGCGGACTCCAGCGGTCCGGCGTCGACGATTCCCGCACCGACCGCCTCGCGGACCATGCCCAGGAGGGGGTCGCGGCGGGGGTCCCTGGGGTGGAAGCGGTGCCCGAACCCGGGGACGTAGCCGCCCCTCTCCCGGTACTCGGCCACGATCGCCTCGGCCACGTCGTCGGCGGCGGTGCCGTCGGAGCGCAGTTCCGCCATCCTGTTCAGGAGGGCGACGCACTGTTGGCCCGCGCCGCCGTGCACGTCTCCCAGGAGGTTCACTCCGCTGGCGACGGCGTTGTTGAGTCCCAGCCCGCAGGTGGCGGCCATCCGGGCGGCCGCGATGGAGGGCGCCTGGGGCCCGTGGTCGACCCCGGCGACCAGCGCGGACTCCAGCATGCGGGCCTGGGCCGGCTCGGGCAGTTCGCCCCTGAGCATGAGCCAGACCACCTCGACGAAACCGTGGCGGCCGATGACGTCCTGCACGGGGTAGCCGCGCAGTTCGATCTCACCCGGGGCGATACGTGTCAGGGAGGTCGACCACCAGTCACCGATCTCCTCGTGGGTCATGGTCGGGGCGTCGGGATCACTCACACCACACCCGCCTCTCTGAGCGCGTTGACCTCGCTCTGCTCGTAACCGGCTTCCTGGAGGATCTGGTCGGTGTGTTCACCCAGGAGGGGTGGCGAACGGTCGGGCCCCAGGGAGGCGCCGTCCACGTGCACGCCGCTGCCCAGGACGCGCAGGTCGCGGTCGTCCCGACCGGGGAACGGCAGTGTGCGGACCAGGCCCCGGTGTTCGATGTGTTCCAGTTCGAGGGCCTCGCGGACACTGAGCACCCGTGCCGCGGGGACCCCCGCCTCGGACAGGACCCTCTCCCAGTCCGCCGCGCTCCGGCTCGCCAGACGCTCCTCGAGTTCGTCGCGCAGGGCGACCCGGTGGGCCTTGCGGTTCTCCCGTGTGGCGAAGCGGGGGTCGGCCACGAGCTCCGAGGCCTGGAGGAGGCGGCAGAGGGTCTCGAACTGCTCCTGCTTGTTGGCCGCGATGTTGAGTGTGCCCTCGGCGGTGGAGAAGGTGCCCGAGGGAGCGGCGGTGGCGTTCTCGTTGCCGATACGGGAGGGCTCCACGCCCGCCGAGAGGTAGTTGGAGACCCCCCACCCCATGGCGGTGATGGCGGTCTCCAGCATCGACACGTCCAGGCGTGTGCCCTCCCCCGTGCGTTCACGCCGCACGAGAGCGCTTCCGACAGCGAACGCGGCGGCCAGCCCGCCCAGGACGTCAGCGATCGGGAAACCGGCACGGAGGGCGCCGGTCTCCTCCGTGCCGGTGGCGTCCATCATCCCGGACAGGCCCTGGATGATCTGGTCGTAGGCGGGCCGGTCGCTCAGCGGCCCGTCGGAGCCGAACCCGGACACGGCGCAGTACACCAGGCCCGGGTTGAGGCCGCGCAGGGTCTCCCAGTCGAAGCCCAGGCGTTCCATGACCCCCGGCCGGAAGTTCTCCAGCAGCACGTCCGCGTCCCTGACCAGCGTTCTCAGGACCCGGCGCCCCTCGGTGGACTTCAGGTTCAGGGTCAGCGACCGCTTGCCCGCGTTCTGGGCGAGGAAGGACGCCCCCACGCGTTGGTCGTTGAGTTCCGAGGAGGCTCCGAGCTGGCGTGCGAGGTCGCCCGCGCCGGGCACCTCCACCTTGACGACGTCCGCGCCCATCAGGGAGAGCTGGTATCCGGCGTAGGGCCCGGCCAGCACGTTGGTCAGGTCCAGGACGCGGACCCCCGCCAGGGGGAGGGGGTCACGCGCGGCTGTCGCGGTGCTCATCTGTTCTCCTTGTCCTCGGTCGCCACGTTCTCCGATCCCGGGTCGAACCCGATCCGGCCGATGCGCTCCGCCGCCTCGCGTACCGCGCCGCTGAAGGCACGGACGGAGGCGTCGGTGAAGCGCGCGGTGGGCCCGCCGACCGCCAGCGCGGCGACGGGTCCGGGACCTCCACCGGAACCGTTCACCGGGGCGGCGACGCCCGAGGCGCCGTGTTCGCGTTCGCCGTGGCTGACCGCGAACCCCTGGGCGCGGGCCTCGGCGATCTCGGTGAGCAGGCGGTCGACGTACTGCGGTCCGTGCGGAGAGGCCGCAGCGACCCTCCGGACCACCGACTCGGGAGCTCCGCCCAGGAGCACCTTGCTGGCAGCACCGCCCCAGAGGGGCATCTCGTCGCCGGTGTTCACGACGTGTCGGAGCCGCTGGGGGCCCTCTTCCTGCGCGACGCAGACCCGAACGGTGTCCGCGCGTACGTAGAGGTTGACGGTCTCGGAGGTCTCGACGGTGAGGTCCCGCATGATCACGCGGATCGACTCGGGCACCTGCCAGACGGCGTGGGCCAGGCGCGCCCAGCGGAGCAGCCCCGGTCCGGCTCCGACGCGGCCGTCCGAACCGGACCAGAGCAGCCCCCGTTGTTCGAGGGTTCCGACCAGGCGGAGGACGGTGGTCTTGGCCAGACCGGTCAGTTCCACCAGCTCGCGTGTGGTGTAGCGCTGGTTCCTCTCGTCGTAGAGGTCCAACAGGTCGAGCGCGCGCACCACGCTGCGCACTCCCCCTTCGGTGTCCCCGGCCATCACCCTCCCATCGTGGTCCACCTGGTGGACTCATTGGTCTACTAGATGGTCATTCTGGGGGTCAGGCTAACCCACCGAAGCTGGAACCGCCAGAGGCCCCCGAGCCGACCCCCTCGGCACGGGGCTTCTGTCCAGGGATGACGCACCCCAGCTGGCGTGACGACTTCGTTAAGGAAAGATTTCCCGGACGCATTGACACACCTCCGAGTGATTTGCATCATTCTCTGAACCAATCAGCGGCCCATTAGGTCCACCTGGTGGACCACTGGGGTCGAGAGGGAGTGAAGATGGACAAGCAGCGCACCCTGCGTGCGGTGGGGGCCGTGTGCGCGACCCTCGTCGTGGGTGCCGCCGCGGTGAACGCCGCGCTCTCACAGACGCACGAAGCCGAGGCCCGCGCCCGGGTGGACATCGTGGTGCCCGCCGACCCGGGCGGTGGCTGGGACCTCGTCGCACGGGAGGCACAGCACGCGATGCGTCTGAACGACGTCGTGGCCAACACCCAGGTCGTGAACCTGCCCGGAGCGGGGGGCACGATCGGTCTCGCGCAGACGGTGCGGCGGGAGGGCGAGGCGACCACCCTGATGACCACCGGGACCGTCATGATCGGCGGCATCATCGTCAACGACTCCGCCCAGACCCTGGAGGACGTCGTCCCCATCGCACGGGTGGCGGACGACTACGAGGTCTTCGTGGTCCGTGACGACTCACCCCTCCAGGACATGAACGACCTGATCGAGGCCTGGGAGGACGACCCGGGCGCGGTGGCCGTGGGCGGCGGTTCGCTCGGAGGCACCGACCACCTGCTGGCCGGGCTCGCCGCCCAGTCACAGGGCCTCGACCCGACCGACGTCAACTACATCCCGTTCGCGGGCGGCGCACAGGCGCTCACCTCCCTGCTCTCGGGCAGCATCGACGTCGGCGTGTCCGGCTACAACGAGTTCAGTGACCAGGTGGAGACGGGGAGCCTCCGGGTCCTCGGCGTCTCCGCACGCGAGCGGGTCACCGGTCTGGAGGACCACCCCACCCTCCCCGAACAGGGCGTGGACGCCGTGCTCCCCAACTGGCGGGGCTTCATGGCGCCGCCCGGGATCACCGAGGAGGAACGCGCGGAGCTGACGGCCATCGTCGAGGAGATGGTCGCCACCCCCGAGTGGCAGGACACCCTCGAACGCAACCGGTGGGACGACACCTTCCAGTCCGGTCCGGAGTTCGAGGCCTTCCTCAAGGAAGAGATCACCCGCATCACCGACGTCACCAAGGACCTGGGGCTGTCATGAACCCACAGAGAGAATCAGCGCCGCCCGCGCCCTCGCGGGCGTCCCACCCGGCCCGGGCCTGGCTCCGGGGACGCAGCGAGGTCTTCGTCGGCCTGCTCGTCATCGGGGTCGGCGCCTTCCTGGCCACGCAGACCATGGCCATGCACGTCCCGGACACCTCCACAGGGCCCGGCCCCCAGCTCTTCCCCGGTCTGGTGTCCGGACTGATGCTGGTGCTCGGGGCGCTGCTGATCGTCCAGGTCGCCCGCGAACCGGCCGTTCCCCCGGCCGACGGCGTCTCGGACACGGACTCCGCCGGGATCGTCGGTGACCTGGTCGAGGGCCAGGAGGCCCGGCGCACCGCCACCCACAGTGACTGGCGCACGGTCGGCCTGGTGCTGGGTTCGGTCATCGTCTTCACCCTGCTGTTGCAACCCCTCGGCTGGCTGCTGTCCGGAGCCCTGTTGTTCTTCGGCGTCAGCACGGCGTTCGGGGGCAGGCGCTCGCTGTTCGAGGCGGCGGTGGCACTGGTCTACTCGGCGGTCGTCCAACTCGCGTTCGTCGCGGGCCTGGGCCTGAACCTCCCCTCGGGGATCCTGGGCGGGGTGCTCTGACATGGACACACTCGTACTCCTCGGCGGCGGTTTCGCCTCCGCCCTCACCCCCGAGAACCTGCTGTGGGCCTTCGTCGGCGTGGTCCTCGGCACCGCGGTCGGGGTCCTGCCGGGCCTGGGTTCGGCCATGGCCGTGGCCCTCCTGCTCCCGGTCACGTTCAAGCTCGACCCCACGGGCGCCTTCATCATGTTCACCGCCGTCTACTACGGCGGGCTGTTCGGTGACTCCACCACGTCCATCCTGATGAACACGCCGGGCAACAGCTCGGCGATCGCCACCGCGATCGAGGGCCACAGGATGGCGCTGCGCGGCAAGGCCTCCCAGGCGCTGGCAACCTCCGCCATCGGGGCCTTCCTCGGTGCGGTGGTCTCCACCGCGGTGGTGGCGTTCTTCTCCGGTGTCATCATCGACATCGCCCTGCGGTTCGGCCCCGCCGAGTACTTCGCCCTGGCGGTCTTCGCCTTCGTGGCGACCTCGGCCGTCGTCGCCCAGTCCATGGTCCGCGGTCTCATCGCCCTCTCCCTGGGCCTCGCGATCGCGATGGTCGGCATCGACGCGCAGAGCGGCGCGGCGCGGTTCACCCTCGGAGTGCCCTCGCTGTTCGAGGGGATCGGCATCGTCACGGTGACCGTCGGCCTGTTGGCCCTGGGCGAGGTGCTCCACGTGGCCTCGCGGATCCACCGGCAGCGGGACGACGCTCAGCCGGTCAGGACCGGTGGCACCCTCTGGCTCAAGCGCGGGGACCTGCGCCGCGCCGTCCCCGCCTGGTTGCGCGGCCTGGGCTTCGGCCTGCCGTTCGGCACCATCCCGGCCGGGGGTTCGGAGATCCCGACCTTCCTGGCCTACGGCACGGAGCGCAAGCTCTCCCAGCTGCGGGCCCGGCGCGGCAAGCGCCCCGACGAGTTCGGCAAGGGCGCCATCGAGGGTGTGGCGGCTCCGGAGGCCGCCGCCAGCGCGACCGCGGGCACCGCCATGGGCGCGCTCCTCGGGCTGGGCCTGCCGACGTCGGCCACGGCCGCCATCATGCTGGCCGCGTTCCAGCAGTACGGCATGCAGCCCGGACCCCTGCTGTTCGAGCGCAACGCGGACCTCGTCTGGGCGCTCCTGGCCAGCCTCTTCGTGGGCAGCGTGATGCTGCTGATCCTCAACCTGCCCTTCGCCCCGCTGTGGGCCAAGCTGCTGCTCATCCCCAAGAGGTACCTGTACGCCGGGATCACCGGCTTCGCGGTGCTCGGCGTCTACGCCTCCTCCTACTCGGTCACCGACCTGTGGCTGCTGATCCTCCTCGGACTGTTGGGGTTCATGATGCGCAGGTACGCGATCCCCGTCGCCCCGGTGCTCATCGCCGTCATCCTCGGTCCCCTCGCGGAGACCGAACTGCGTCGCGGACTGGCGATCGGGCAGGGGGACGTCGGAGTCATGTTCACCGGTCCCATCACCCTGGGCATCTACGCCGTCATCCTGCTGGCCGTCGGCATCGTCGTGGTGGCACGGATGCGCGCCGCCAGGCGCCCGGACGCCCCGTCCGAGCGCGAGACCACCCCGACCGCGTGATCCGAGCCCGGTCCGGCACGGGGGTTCCCGCGTCGGCGGGGATGCTCAGGGACACGTGGCGGGCCGAGCCGCAGATCGACCGGTGCGCGAGGCGGAGCGCTCCTTCACGGAGGAGGGTGTCCGGCTGGGGGCGCCGAAGTCCCTGGTGGGGGAGATCGGGGACCTGCTGTGGGAGGTCGGGCACGGCAGCTACTGAACGGCGGAGCGTCCCATAGCCGGGGTGCTCCATGGAGAAGGGGCTCCGCACCGCGAGTCGCCTCGCGGTGCGGAGCCCCGGTGTCACACGGGCCGACAGGACGGTCCGGCCCGGGCGACTGGTCCGCCCTCGGACCGGTCAGAGCGTGGGCGCGACACCCACGGCGACGGCCAGGTCCTCCCACGACATGCCGGAGCCCTTGAAGACGTTGGGCCGGTCGGTGCGGCGGGTGACCTCACCCCGGACGAGCGGGGCGATGCCGACGAGGTCCGCCTTGGTGAGGGTGCCCTCCTCGATGGCGATGACGACGTCCCCGCACTCGCGCAGGGCGGCGTCGCTCTCCTCGACCACCACGAGGGAACGGCCCATCAGGGCGGCGTCGAGTTCGCGGCGGTCGGCCTCGTGCGATCCGATGGCCACCACGCAGGCGCCGTCACGGACCAGGGAGCCGTCGAACAGCGGGTCCTTGGCGGAGGTGGCGCACACGACGATGTCGGCCTCGGCCACGTCGGCCTCAGTGCCGGTCTCGGCGGTGATTCCGCGCTCAGCGAGCTCCTGGACGGCGGCGTCCACACGGTGCGGGGTACGGCCGACCATCCGGACGCTGGTGAGCTCGCGGATGCCCGCCACCGCGACGACGTGCTCGACCGCCTGGGGGCCGCTGCCGAACACCACGAGGCGGGACGCCTCGGGTGCGGCCAGGCGGTCGGCCGCCACGGCGGAGGTGGCCGGGGTGCGCAGGGAGGTCAGAGTGACACCGTCGACGAACACCCTCGGGGTGAGGGTCCGGGCGTCCATCAGCATGTAGACGGCCTGGATGCGCGGCAGGTCGCGCGCGGGGTTGTCCGGGGACACGGACGCGACCTTCACGCCGACCCAGTCACCCAGGGTCGAGGGCATGAGCAGCAGGTGGCCGTCTCCGGCCCCGGCGTGGGACCGCGCCGGGTCCCGCGAGGGGTCGAAACCGTCGAGCAGGGCGCGCTCGATCAGCTCGAACGCCCGCTTGGGGCCGACCCGCTCGCGCAGTTCCTCCGCGCTGACGAAGGGCAGGCCGGTGTGTGTTTCGGTCATGCGGACACCTTGGAGTTCTCGTTGGCGGCGGTTTCACGGGCCTCGATCAGGGCGCTCTCCTTGCGCACGACCAGGCCGGAGCACGCGACGGCGACGAAGGAGATGACGGCGAGGACGACCAGGTAGGTGGCGATCGGCCACCAGGCACCGTCGAAGCGGGCCAGCAGCCAGGTGGCCAGCAGCGGAGCGGTGCCGCCGGCGAGGGCGGCGCCGATCTGGTAGCCGAGGGTCACGCCGGTGTAGCGCACACGGGTCGTGAAGATCTCGGAGGTGAGGGTGCCGAGGGTGGCGGTGACCGGGGGCCAGGCCACACCGAGGGCGATGACGACGGCCGCGTACACGGCCCAGCTCATCTGGAGGTCGAGCAGCATGAAGAAGGGCGCCGCGAACAGGGCGATGAGCAGGGTGCCCGCGAGGTAGACCTTCGGGCGGCCGACGCGGTCGGAGAGCGCACCCATGAGCAGGATGCCGAGGGTGCTGACCAGCGCACCGGCGCTGACGGCGTTGAGGACCACGGACTGCTGGATGTCGAGCGTTCCGGTGGCGTAGCTGACCACGAAGGTCGCGAAGATGTAGAACGGGGCGGTCTCGACGACCTTGGCGCCGACGGCCACGAGGACGGAGCGCCAGTGGTCGCGCAGCGTGTCCCGGATGGGCAGCTTGGCGACGTTGCCGCTCTCCTTGGCCTCACGGAAGGCGGGGGTCTCGGCCAGCCCCTTGCGGATCCACAGGCCGACGAAGACGAGGACGATGCTGGCGACGAACGGGAGACGCCAGCCCCAGGCCTCGAAGGCACCGTCCGGGAGCAGGCTGACCAGGCCGAAGGCGACGGTCGACATGAGCATGCCGATGGTGATGCCGGTCTGGGGCACCGAGCCGAAGAAGCCGCGGCGGTTCTCCGGGGCGTACTCGTAGGCGAGCAGCAGGGCGCCGCCCCACTCGCCGCCGATCGCGAGGCCCTGGATGATCCGGCACAGGATCAGCAGGACGGGGGCGAGGAGGCCGACCTGGTCGTAGGTGGGCAGCAGGCCGATCGCCACGGTGGCGCCGCCCATGAGCGACAGGGTGATGACGAGGGTCTTCTTGCGCCCGATCCGGTCACCGATGTGGGAGAAGACGATCCCGCCGAACGGCCGGATGAAGAAGGTGAGCGACAGGGTCAGGTACGACAGCATCAACGAGATCACGGGGTCGTCGTTGGGGAAGAACTGCTTGTCGAAGATGAGCGCCGCGGCGGTGGCGTAGAGGAAGAAATCGAACCACTCGATCGCGCTGCCGCTGAGGCTGCCAAAGAGTACACGGCGGTTGGTGGCCGGTTTACCGACCACCGAGTGCTGCGAGGCCACTCACAACTCCTCGGATCAGGGCCCGACGAAGAGGGGCCTCAAGATGGGAACTTGTGCAACGTACAATTGCACCCTCACCGAATCAAGGCCCGTGACCTAATCGACGCAGCTCAGCTATCTGGTTCGTGTTCCGCCCCGCCCTGCGTCAGACCTCCGCGCGGCCCGCCCAGACCCCCCGGACATGGCCGAGGTGGTGGCGCATGAGGGCCTCGGAACCCGCTGTGTCACCGGCTTCGAGGCGATCCAGCAAGGCGTGGTGCTCCTGCGCGGTGTCGACCAGACGACCCTCCTCGTAGAGACCCCGCAGCGCCGACAGCCGCGACATCCCCCGGAGCCTGCGCACCTCGTCCACCAGCTTCTGGTTGCCCGCGATGGACAGCATCTGGAGGTGGAAGGCCATGTCGTTGGCGATGAACTCGCGCAGCTGCCCTGTCTCGGCGGTCTCCGTCAACCGGTCCGCGAGCGGACGCAGCGCGGCGATCTGTTCGGCGGTGGCGATCGCGGCGACCCGGCCGACCGTGGGGACCTCGATGAGCGCGCGGAGTTCGATGAGCTCGTCCAGCGCGACGTCGCCGAACTCCACCACGCGGTACCCCCGGTGCCGGAGGGTCTCCACGAGTCCCTCCTGGGTCAGCTCCATCATGGCCTCGCGTACCGGGGTCGCGGACACACCGAGGCGTTCGGCCAGGACCGGGGCCGAGTAGACGACACCGGGTTCGAGCTCCCCGGCGATCATGGCCTCACGCAGGACGTCGGTCACCCGGGCGCGCAGGCTGGCGTGCTCCGTGAGCGAACCGAGGACCGGCCGCGAGCGGTCCCGCGACGCGTCGATGCTCATGTGTTGTTGTTCCTCCCAGACCGGACTGCGTCGTCCCAGGATGCCACGCGCCCGGGCCCGATCCCCTCGAAAGTCCGCTCCCGGCACGCACGGAAGAAGTGGGAAGTACGACACGGAGGGTCACGGGACGACCGCGCGGCGGCCGCGGTGGCGCCGGGGTGAGGTGGGTCGAGCTGCGGGGAGGACCGAACGAGGGAGCCCGCCGCGCTGACCGGACCGGCACTGCCACCAGCAATGGTGCGACCCTGACTTTCGACAGGGGACACGGCCGCGCCCCGCGGGTTACGTTCCCAATCATGCGCCCTCTCCGTCTCCGTCCCCTCCGCGCGCCCGTGGGTCACCTGGCCCTGACCACCGTGCTCCTTCTGCTGGCCCTGACCCCGAAATGGCCGCTTCTGGTGATGGCCGTACCCGCGCCAGCCCTGCTCACCGGGCGGCTGTCCCGTGACCCACGGGTGGCCGGATGCGCGTTCACCGTGGTGGGCCTGCTCGGGGTGGGGCTACTGGTGTTCGGCGGCCACCCCGTGGGCATGTGGGTGACCGGCGGGGTCCTGGCCGCGTTCGCCGTGGTCCTGCCGTGGCTGCTGGGCCTGTACCTGCGCAGTACCTCCGCCCTGGAAAGGGCGGGTTGGGAACGGGCTCGGACCCTGGACCGGGAATGGCGGCTGATGGCCGAGCGGGCACGGATGCGCGAGCGCTCACGGATCGCCCGCGACCTGCACGACGCCGTCGGGCACCAGCTGAGCCTGCTCACCCTGGGCGCGGGGGCGATGGAGACGGCGCCGGACCTGCCGGAGGAGCGCAGGGTCCAGGCCGGTCAGCTGAGGGAGGCGGCCGGGAGGGCGGCGGAACAACTCATGGTCGCGGTCGGGGTCCTGCGCGCCGACACCGAGTCCGCGCCCCTGGCGCCGTTGGGCGACGGCGTCACCGAACTGGTCGAGCGCTCGCGCGAGGCCGGGCTGCGCGTGACCCTGGAGCGGGAGGGCAGCCGCACCGACCTGTCCGTGATGTCGGACCGGGCGCTGTACCGGGTGGTGCAGGAGGCGCTGACCAACGCCGCCAAGCACGCCCCCGGCACGGACCCACGGGTGGTCCTGCACCACGCACCCGACGGGGGCGGTGTGCGGGTGACGGTGACCAATCCGCTGCCTCGAAGGGACACGACCCCGCGCCGGGCCCCCGGTACCGGCAGTGGCCTGGTGGGACTGCGGGAACGGGTGCGCCTGGCCGGGGGCGAGGTGACGGCCGGCCCCGAGGGCGGCCACTGGGTGGTGTCGGCCCGACTGCCGGTGGAGGAGCCGACCCCGCTCGGCGGCGAGGGCGTCACCGGAGACGGAGCCTTCCCGGGGCGTGAAGTCCACGCGGCGGGCCCGACCGGTGACGGGACGGACGACGCCAGGGACGGGAACAGCGCGGATTCCGGGGGTGGGTTCGTGGATGGCGACGTCCCGTTCCACACGGGAACGGGTCGCTTCGCGGGCCCCGGAGATGTCACCCCCGACACGGGAGAGGCACGCCTGCATCGCCTCATACGTCGCCGCACCCTGTGGGCGATCAGCACGATCGTGATGGTTCCGGTCCTCATGGCGATGGTGGGGTACGGCCTGCTCCTGGCGTTCACCATGCACGAGGCCGCGAGCTCCACCCTCGACCGGAAGGTGTTCGAGCGGTTGCGTCCCGGTCAGGAACGGGCCGCGGTGGAGGCCCTGCTCCCCGAGCGCGAGGTCCACCCGGGAACCCTCACACCCGATACCTGGCCCGAGGAGCCCGAGGGGCAGGAGTGCCGCTACTACCGCTCCAGCTCGGACCTGGTCTCAGGTGATGACGACAGATACCGGCTCTGCTTCGACTCGGAGACACTGGTCTCGGTCGAGTTGCTGCCGTGGTGACGGAGGAGTCCGGGGAGGTCGGAGTGTGATCAGGGTTCTGTTGGTCGACGACGAGGCGATGGTCCGTGCGGGGGTGCGGGCGGTACTCGGCAACGACCCGGAGATCGAGGTGGTGGCCGAGGCCGCCAGTGGCCGCGAGGGGGTGGAGCTGGCCTGGTCCCATCGGCCGGACGTGGCTCTGGTCGACATCCGCATGCCGGGGATGAACGGACTGGAGGTGGCGGAGGAGATCCGCCGAGCCGTGCCAGGGGTCGGCGTGGTCATCCTGACCACCTTCGGCGAGGAGGAGTACATGGTGCGGGCCCTCGACGGCGGGGTGGACGGGTTCCTGCTGAAGACCGGCGACCCCCGGGAGCTGTTGCTGGGGGTGCGTGCGGTGGCGGACGGGGGCGCCTTCCTCTCCCCCAAGGTGGCCCGCCGGGTTCTCGACGGCCTCACCCACGAACGCTCCACGGCCCGGTTGCGCGCCCGCGAACGCCTGGCCGGATTGACCGCTCGGGAGCACGAGGTGCTCGCCCTCCTGACCACGGGACTCTCCAACGGCGACATCGGCAGGCGGCTCTACATGGTGGAGGGGACGGTGAAGGGCCACGTGAGCACCATCCTTCGCCGTCTGGGGGTACGCAACAGGGTGGAGGCCGCGGCGGTCGCGCACGAGGCCGGTCTGAGGGAGCCCGGTCCGGAGGGCTCCGGGTAGTTCCGCTTCTTTTCGGGTCGGTGTGGTCACGGTCCCTCGCCCGCCTTCGGTCGCTGGCTCACTCACGGGTCAGGCCCTCGGCCGGAGCGACACGTGCGGCACGGACAGCGGGGGCCAGGGTCGCGAGCACCCCGATAGCGAGGGCAGCGGCCAGGACCAGCCCCAGTTCGCGCCAGGGAACGGACACCACCAGGGGTGCGGTCCCACCGACGATCGCGTCCACCCCGGCCAACCCGAAGGGCACACCGAGAATCACCCCCAGCGCAGCCCCGAGCTGGCAGATCACCACGGCCTCGACGGCGAGCGTGCCGCACAGCCCGGCCCTGCTCAGCCCCAGGGCTCTCAGCAGGGCCACCTCACGGGTTCTCTCCAGGACCGACAGGCTCAGGGTGTTGGCCACCCCCAGAGCCGAGATCACCACCGTGACCAGCAGCATCACCAAGGCCAGGGCGACCAGGAGATCGAGGACCTCCGTGAGGTCACCGCGCTCACTGAGCGCCCCGCCGAGTGAGACCTCCGGGTCGGCCCCGGCGACCAGGTCCATCTGGTCAGCGAGGTGGTCGCGGTCCGTCCCCGGTGCCGACACACCCCACACCATGCCCCTGGCGGTCCCCCGCGCCATGTCCTCCAGGGCCTCCACCAGCACCACCGGGGCGGCCGCGCCGGAGGCGGTGGCCAGGGCGGACGGGTACACGGTGAAGGTTCGCGCGGCGCCGTCCACTCCGAGTTCGACGCTCTCCCCCGGTGTGGCGTCAAGCGCCTCCAGTTGATCCCCGGAGACCAACATGGCCGGGTGCTGGCCCGGGCCGAACCCGGCGTCGGTGCCCGCGGCGGCATCCAGGAGCGCCTCGGAGCCCGTGGCCTCAGCGAGCCGCGGGGAGACACCGACCACGGTGACCCGGTCCAGGCCCTCGATCTCCAACTGGGCGGTCCGAGGGGACTCCACGTACTCCAGACCCTCGATCTCCCGCACCCGCTCCACGGTGCCCGGGGACACCGACCCTTCGTCGACTCTGGCACTGACGTCCACCGGATAGCGGGAGTCCAGGTCGCCGTCGATGGTGGCCCGGCCCGTGGCCGCGGCCGTGGTGAGCGCGGAGATCAGTCCGAGCCCCAGGACGAGCGCGAGTGTGGCGGTGGCTGCCCGGCCGGTGTCGCGCCGGAGGTTGGCCCCGGCCAGGTCGGCCACGCCGCCCATCCGCCGCAGCGGCCGATGCGCCAGACGGAGCAGTCGGGAGATCGGATAGCGCAGTGCCATGAGGACGCCGACCGCTCCGGCGAAGCCCCCGCCGAGGGCCAGGGGCAGGGACTCCACCCGTGCCCCGGCGACCATGGCCCCCACCCCGAACAGAGCGAGCACGGTTCCCAGTGCGTGTGTCGCACGGAAGCGCACCGCGCCGTCCAGAGGTGCCGACCGCAGGGCCTCGGCCGGGGCGGTGTCGGCGGCCCCCCGTGCCGGGGCCCAGGCCGCGGCCACGGTGGTGCCCACGCCGATGATCACGCAACCGGCCAGAAGGAGCGGGCTGAGGTGCGGACCGTCCCCGGCCAGTCCGGCCAGGGAGGCCCCCGTGTACCCGACCGCGATCCCCGCGCCGAGCCCGATCAGGGAGCCGGCGCATCCGATGATCAGGGCCTCCGCGACGACCAGCGCGCGCACCTGTCCGTGGTCCGCTCCCACCAGGCGCAGCAGGGCGGTGTCACGGCGGCGTTGGGAGAGCAGGATCGTGAAGGTGTTGGCGATGACCATGGCCGCCGCGAGCAGCGCCATGAGCGCGCACGCGAGCAGGATGAGATCGAGCTGCTGGGAACCGCCCGCGAAACGGTCGGCGGCCAGCCGGGCCTGTTCCTCGGCGGTCATCACGTGCAGCTCCGGGGACAGCGCGGCGGTCAGGGAGGTCACCGCCTCCCCCGCGCTGACCCCCTGGGCCACACCGGCCAGCACCGTGAGGGGGCTGTCTCCGGCGAAGTACGCCTCGGGGGCGTAGAACGTGTACCGCACACCGGTCAGCGGCTGGAAGTCCAGGTCGACGCTGCCCGTCACCGTGACCGTGTGCTCACCGGCGGGTCGTTCCCCCTCCTCGCCCTGCGCGTCCCCCTCGGAACCGTTGGTCCGGTTGCCGGAGACCCGTACGGTGTCCCCCACACGGAGTCCGAGCGACTCCAGGGTGTCGGTGTCGGCCACGACCTCGTGCCTGCTGACGGGCCAGTCGCCCTCGGCCAGGTCGAACCAGCGCAGACCCGGATCGTCCGCGAGCCCGTAGACGTTCGCGGTCCCGCGCAGGTCGTCGGTGGCGACCTGCACGGTTCGTGCGTGGACCTCCGTGACGGTCTCGACGTGGGGGTGCTCCGCGACGGCCGAGGCCCAGTCCGGCCCGGGGTCGACCGCCTCCGGGTCCCGGTCCACGACCACGTCCGCGACGGTCAGCGGAGCGGCGGCCACCGCACGCAGTCCGGCCGCCGAGGTCGAGGAGAACACCGCGGTGGCCGCCAGGAACAGGGTGCCGAGCACGACCGCCAGCAGGACGGCGAGGAGTCGGGCGGGATGGGAGCGGATCTGCGCCCAGGCCAGATTCAACACGGGTGCTCCGTTCGGGCCATGGCGGTGAGGACCTCCGGGGTCGTGGGTCGTTCCAGGGTGTCCCGCAGGACACCGTCGGACATCGTCAGGACCCGGTCGGCGTAGGTCGCGGCGATCGGATCGTGGGTGACCATGACGATGGTCCGACCGAGTTCGGTACTGGCGGCGCGGAGGAGTGCGAGCAGTTCCCGTCCGGTGCTGACGTCCAGGGCACCCGTGGGTTCGTCGGCGAAGAGCACCGCGGGCCGGGTGAGCAGGGCGCGAGCGATGGCGACCCGCTGCTGTTGCCCGCCGGAGAGCTCCGCCGGTCTGTGGCGCAGCCGATCGCCGATCCGCAGGGTGCGCACCACTTCGTCCAGGTGGGTGCGGTCCGGTCTCCGCCCGGCGAGTCTGAGCGGCAGCAGGATGTTCTGCTCGGCGGTGAGGGCCGGCAACAGGTTGAAGGACTGGAAGACGAAACCGATCCGTTCGCGCCGTAGCCGGGTCAGCCCCCGGTCGTCGAGTCGGGACAGGTCCCGACCCTCCACCAGCACCCGTCCCGAAGTCGGGCTGTCCAGCCCGGCCAACAGGTTCATGAGCGTGGACTTCCCCGAGCCGGACGGCCCCATGATCGCGGTGAACTGTGAGGCCTCGAAGGTGAGGCTCACCCCCGCCACCGCGGTGACGGCGGCCTCCCCCGCTCCGTACCGCCGTACGAGTTCACTCGCCTGGAGTACCGCGTCGCGCCGTTCGGTCGGCGTGCTGCTCATCCGGTTCCTTCCCCCACGTGTCCAACCATCCGGAATCCACGCTAGGAATCGGCACCCCCGCGCCAACACTGACGACCGACGGGGTGGCCCCCTGACCAACGACAGGGGTGGAAGTCGGGTCGCGCTGCTACGGGAACACCCGCCGACACCAGTCGATCCAGTCGACGAATCATCGGATCGGCACCACCGCGGCCCCCGGAAGCCCGCTGGACGGGCGCGTCGACGCCCGCGAGGTCCCGTGGCCGACACCCGCGGAACGGACTTCGTCCAAAGCATTGACGAAGTGCCGCCGCGCTGGCAATGTACGCGGCATCTGCCAGGGGACGACCGAACGGAGACCCACCGTGCACGACGACCGGCGGCTGACCGAGGCACGACTGGACCGCGTCCTGAGGGAACGCGTCTGGCCCGCGGTGTACACGACGTCGATCCCCCTGGAGGTGGCCCGCTGGGACGCGCCCGGGGAACCGGTCCCCGCCGAGGAGGGCATCGGTGCGCCCCACGAACCCGCGCGGGTGGGCGACGCGTGGGGCCCGGCCTGGGGCACCACCTGGTTCCGGCTGCGCGGTCGGGTCCCCGACGAGTGGGCGGGCAGGACCGTGGAGGCCGTGGTCGACCTCGGCTTCGACGACGCCATGCCCGGTTTCCAGTGCGAGGGGCTGGTCCACCTCGCTGACGGGACCGTGGTCAAGGGCCTCAACCCCCGCAACGCCTGGATTCCGGTCGGCGCCCCCGTGAGCGGCGGCGAGACCGTCGAGTTCCACGTGGAGGCGGCCGCCAACCCGGTCATCCTCGGTGACCCCCCGTTCCAGCGGACCGAACTGGGCTCCGGGTGCGGCCCCGAAGACCGCCCCCTGTACCGGCTGGTCCGCGCCGACGTGGCCGTCTTCGAGCGCCAGGTGTGGGAGCTCGCCCTCGACCTGGAGGTCGCGGGCGGTCTCATGCGTGAACTCGACACCGGTGACCCCCGCCGCTGGGAGCTGCTGCGCACCCTGGGCCGCACCCTCGACGCCCTCGACCTCCAGGACGTCCCCGGCACGGCGGAGCGGGCGCGGGGCGTGCTGGCCCCGGCGCTGCGCTCCCCCGCCTCGGCCAGCGCCCACCGGGTGTCCGCGGTCGGGCACGCGCACATCGACTCCGCCTGGCTCTGGCCGCTGCGCGAGACCGTCCGCAAGGTCGTGCGGACCAGTGCGAACGTGGTGGCTCTGATGGACGACCACCCGGAGTTCGTGTTCGCGATGTCGCAGGCCCAGCAGTGGGCCTGGCTCAAGGAGCACCGCCCGGAGGTGTTCTCAAGGGTGGTGCGGGCCGCCGAGGCCGGACGGTTCGTCCCGGTCGGCGGCATGTGGGTGGAGTCCGACACCAACATGCCCGGGTCGGAGGCGTTGGCACGCCAGTTCGTCTTCGGCAAGCGCTTCTTCCGCGACGAACTGGGCGTGGACACCCAGGAGGTGTGGCTGCCCGACTCCTTCGGCTACTCCGCCGCCCTCCCCCAGCTCGTGCGGCTGTCCGGGTCGCGCTGGTTCCTCACCCAGAAGATCTCCTGGAGCCAGGTCAACCAGTTCCCCCACCACACCTTCTGGTGGGAGGGGCTGGACGGCACCCGCGTGTTCACCCACTTCCCGCCGGTGGACACCTACAACGCCGAGCTCACCGGCGCCGAGCTCGCGCACGCCTCTCGCAACTTCCGGGACAAGGGGGGCGCGTCGCGTTCCCTCGTGCCCTTCGGTCACGGGGACGGGGGTGGCGGCCCCACCCGGGAGATGCTGGCCCGCGCGGCGCGTCTGCGCGACCTGGAGGGCTCGCCCACGGTGGAGATCGAGCACCCGGAGCGGTTCTTCGCCAAGGCACACGAGGAGTACGCGGACGCCCCGGTGTGGTGGGGGGAGCTCTACCTGGAGTTCCACCGGGGCACGTACACCAGCCAGACCGCGACCAAGCAGGGCAACCGGCGTTCGGAGCACCTGCTGCGTGAGGCCGAGCTGTGGGCGGCCACGGCCTCGGTACGGGTGGGTGCCCCCTACCCCCACGAACGGATCGAGGAGGTCTGGCGGACGGTCCTGCTCAACCAGTTCCACGACATCCTGCCCGGCAGCTCCATCGCCTGGGTGCACCGCGAGGCGGCGGAGACGTACGCGCGGGTCGCGGAGGAACTCCGGGAGATCATCGCGGGAGCGCAGGAGGCCCTGGCCGGTGGCGGGACCGGCGGGGGTGGCGTGGTCTTCAACCCCACCCCGCACGAGCGCGACGGTGTTCCGGCCCTGGGCGCCCTCCCCCGGGAGCGGACGGCGGCCCCCGGCCACGCCTCACTCGGCCCGGACCTGGAGGCTCCGGGCGGGTTCGTCCTGGACAACGGGCTGCTGACGGTCCGGGTGGACGAACGGGGTCTGGTCACCTCGGTCCTGGACAGGGTCGGAGAGTCGGAGGGACGGGAGGTGCTCGCCCCGGGCCAGCCGGGCAACCTGCTCCAGGTCCACCAGGACCTGCCCAACCAGTGGGACGCCTGGGACGTGGACGAGTTCTACCGCAACACCACCGAGGACCTCACCCGGGCCGACTCCGTCGAACCCGAACAGCCCGGTTCGGGCGTCGCCGCCCTGCGCGTCACCCGTTCCTTCGGGGACTCCTCGGTGGTCCAGGTGATCTCCCTGGCGCCCGGAGCGAGGCGCCTGGACGTGGAGACGGTCGTGGACTGGCACGAGCGGGAGAAGTTCCTCAAGGCCGCCTTCCCGTTGGACGTGCGCGCGCACGAGTCGTCGTCGGAGATCCAGTTCGGCCACGTCCGGCGTCCCGCGCACACCAACACCTCCTGGGACACGGCCAGGTTCGAGATCTGCGCCCACCGCTGGGTACACGTCGCGGAGCCCGGCTACGGGGTGGCGGTGCTCAACGACTCCACCTACGGGCACGACGTCACCCGGGACGTCCGGAGCGACGGCGGCACCACGACCACGGTCCGGCTGTCGCTGCTGCGCGCGCCGCGCTTCCCCGACCCCGACACCGACCAGGGCGAACACCGGTTCCGGTACGCCCTGGCCCCGGGAGCGGAGATCGAGGACGCGGTGCGTGAGGGCTACCGGATCAACCTGCCGGTCCGGGAGGTGCCCGGAGACGTCGTGGTCGAGCCGTTGGTGGCGGTGGACGACCCCGGTGTGGTGGTGGAGTCGGTCAAGCTCGCCGACGACCGCTCCGGCGACGTGGTGGTGCGCCTGTACGAGGCCCGAGGAGGTCGTGCGCGGGCGGCGGTGAGCACCGGCTTCCCGGCCTCGGGGGTGCGCGCCGTGAACCTGCTGGAGGAGGAGTACGAGGAGGCACCGGAACTGCTCACGACCACCGCCCCGGACGGGCGGGGAACCCTGCGGGTGTCGGCCGCACTGCGGCCCTTCCAGATCCTGACCCTGCGCTTCGAGCGCTGACCCGACCCCGGGGTCCGGGCTCGCCGTCCCGAGTCCGGACCCCGGCCCCCGACGCCGACCCGGCTATCCCTTGACCGCACCGCCCAGGGCGAACCGGCCGCCCAGCGCCCGCGAGACGGCCATGTACAGCACGACGACGGGAACCGTGTAGAGCAGTGAGTACGCGGCGAGCTCGCCGTACCGCACGGATCCGTACTGGCCGAAGAAGGTGAACACGCGGACCGCCGCCGGCATCTTGTCCGGGCTCGTGAGCAGGATGAACGGGACGAAGAAGTTGCCCCAGGTGGTGACGAGCGTGAAGATCGCGACCACCGCCAGCCCCGGGGCCAGCAGCGGGGCCACCAGGTAGCGGATCGACTGCCAGGCCGAGGCCCCGTCCACCCAGGCGGCCTCCTCCAGGGCGAGGGGGATGCCGTCGATGAAGTTCTTGGTCAGCCAGATCCCGAAGGGCAGTGTGCTGGCGGCCAGGAACAGTGTCGTCGCCACCAGCGAGTTCAACAGGTTGGCCTGCACGAACATCCCGTAGACCGGCACCATGATGGCCGTGACGGGCAGTCCGGTGGCGAACAGCACCGTGTACAGGAACGGCTTCCTGAACCGGAGGTTGTACCGGGAGAGCGGGTAGGCGGCCAGCATCGAGCACACGGCGGTGATGAGCGCGGCTCCCCCGCAGGTCAGGATGCTGTTCCAGATCGGCAGGTAGACGACCTCCGGGGTCATGATCGCCGTGAAGTGGTCCAGCGTGAACCCCGAGGGCGGGGTGGCGCGCAGCGAGGGTTCGGGGTCCACCGACGCGAAGACCATCCACAGCATCGGGACCAGGAAGAGCACCGCCAGAACGCCGAGGACGAGGTAGGCGAGGAAGCCGCCCGCGGCCCGGCTCGGGGCACTGACCACGGCGCGCGTCCGCCGACCGGTGTTCCGGCTCCGCTTCGCGGGCCCTCGGCCACGGCTGGGATGGTCACTCACCGGCTCTCCTCCTTCCGGAGCATCCACACGTAGACGATCGAGAACAGTCCGGCGACCACGAGCAGCGCCAACGCGATGGCGGTGCCGTATCCGAGGTCTCCCATGCGCAGTGCCTCCTGGTACATCAGCAGGGGGAGCGTGGTGCTCCGGGAGCCCGGACCGCCGGAGGTCATCACGAAGATCAGGGTGAAGACCTGGACGGTCTGGAGCGTGATGAGCAGCAGGGTGGTGGCCAGGGTCCGGCGCAGGAGCGGGATGACGACGTGCCACAGCACCTGGAAGCCGGAGGCTCCATCCACCCGCGCCGCCTCCTTCAGGTCCTCGGGGACCTCCGACAGCCCCGCCGAGTAGGTCATCATCGAGAAGGCGGTTCCCTTCCAGACGTTGGCCAGCACCACCGCCAGCAGCGGGGCGGCGAACAGCCAGTTCTGGGACCCGGCACCGATCCAGCCCAGGACCGTGTTGAGGGTGCCCTCCCGTTCGAGGAACGCGTACCAGACGAACCCGGCCACGACCTCCGGAACCACCCACGCGCCCACCACGATCGCGCCCACGGTGGCGCGGACCGCCCCGTTGCGGTTCTGGAGCAGCAGGGCCAGGGTGAGGCCCAGCACGGTCTGCCCGAACACGCAGCCCACCAGGAAGACGACGGTGAGGACGGTGGCGGCCCGGAACCGGGGGTCGGACAGCAGCTGGGTGAAGTTGTCGAACCCCACGAACTCGGTCTGCGCGGCCTGGGCCCCGGTCAGGGCCGCGTTGGTGAGGGAGGCCCACACCGTCCACAGGATGGGCCCCGCGAAGAAGGCCAGGAGCAGGAACAGGGCCGGGGCCATCGGAACGGCCCACCGCGCCGCCCGGGCCACGGGTCGGCGGGACCCGATGGTGGCCACCGGTCAGGAACCCGTCGTGACGTTGTCGGGACCGACGATGCCCTCCACCTCTTCGGCGTAGACCGCGGCGGCCTCCTCCGGGGTGGCCTGGTCGAGCATCACGCTCTCCATGGCCTCCTGGACGGCCAGCGAGATCCTCGGATACTCGCTGTAGGCGGGGCGGAAGCCGGTGATGTCGACCAGGGAGGCGAACTCCTCGGCCTTCGAGGACTCCTCCAGGAAGGCCGGGTCCTCCGCGACGTCCGCGCGAACCGGGATCTGACCGCCCTCCACAGCGAACTTGACGCCGTTCTCCTGGTTGAGCGCGTACGTCATCACCTCCCAGGCGAGGTCGGGGTCGGTGGCGTTGGCGCCCATGGAAAGCGCCCAGCCACCGGACATGCTGGTGGCCCCGGCTCCCTGACCGTTCTGGGTGGGCATCGGGGTGAACTCCATGACCTCCTCCCACTCGGGCCAGGGCTGGTTGGCCTCCTCGATCCAGGACTGGGTGGCCCAGGAGCCCTCCAGGCTGATCGCCATCCCTCCGGAAGGGAAGCGCTCCTCGTTGTTGACCGTGCCGACGTTGGCGTCCAGGGCGTCCTGGGGATCGAGGGTGAGGTCCTCCTCGTAGAGGGTCCGGACGAACCCGAGGGAGTCGGTGAACCCGGTGCTGCCGGTGACCCACTGTTCCGACGCGTCGTCGAAGAGGGCGCCCTCGGTGCCGCTGAGCAGCATCTGGAAGCCCTGGAGGGAGGCCATCTCACCGGCGGGGGTACCCGAGTAGACGTTGAGCGGGACCACGTCGTCTCCGAGTTCGGCCCGGACGGTGCGGGCCGTGTCGAGGACGTCGTCCCAGGTGGCCGGTGTCCAGGGGGTGTCGACCCCGGCCTGTTCGAGCAGTTCGGTGTTGTACCAGAGGCCGCGCACGTCGGTGCCGAGCATCACTCCGTAGCGCTGTCCGTCCAGCGAGGTGACCGCCACCGCCTCCTGGTCGCTGTACTGGTCGCGTTCGTCCCAGGCATCGAAGCGGTCGTCGAGTTGCATCAGGTATCCGGCGTCGGCGTCCTGGTTGATGGTGAACGTGTCCTGGTAGATCAGGTCCGGTGCCTCGCTGGGCGAGCCGTTCATGAGGTTGACCTGGGTCTGGTAGTCCTCGGCCTGGGCCTCGATGGCGTTGAGTTCGACGGTGACGCCGGGGTTGGCGTCCTCGAAGTCCTCCTTGACCTGGCGCATCAGCGAGTCCATCGCGATGAAGGTGCCGAACTTCTGGTAGACGACCCGGACCGTGTCCTCGTCCCGGTCGGCGCCGGTCGAGCAGCCCGAGGCGACCAGCGCCAGGAGCGGGACGGCGACCGCCGCACGGATGGTGTTCCGTCGGTTTCTCCTCATCGTGGCCCCTCGCGCAGAAGTGGGGTGCCGGGCACCCGAAGCCCCCGACACGTGACTCACATCACTTGCTTACTAAAAACCTTGGATAAAGACAATGGGTGAAGTGGGCTCTTCCGGGGCGGTTACCCTCATGTGGTCAGTCAGCGGCCCGATCGGGCGGAGGGAATCGGCGTATGCGCACAAGCACCAACCTGCTGTGGCTGGGCGGGCTCAACCAGAGCAGGGTGCTCGACGCCGTGCGCCGCTCCGACGGGATCAGCCGGGTGGAACTGGCCGAGCAGACCGGCCTGACCGCCCAGACGGTGTCCAACATCGTGCGCAGGCTCCTGGAGGACGGGCTGGTCCTGGAAGACGGCCGCGCCACCTCGCGCGGAGGCAAACCGGCGACGGTGCTCCGGCTGAACGCCGGCGCCTACTACGCGGTCGGGATGCACATCGACCCGGCCTCCACCACGCTCGTCGTCACGGACCTGGCCGGACGGGTCGTGGCGCGGAGCCGTCGGCGCACCCCCACGTCGCAGGGGCCGCAGAGGGTGATCGACGCCCTCAGCAGGTCGGTGCGCGCCATCGTGGCGGAGGCGAACGTCCCCGACCGCATCCTCGGGCTCGGGGTGGCCACGCCCGGCCCGCTCGACACCGAGGGCGGCGCCGTCACCCCGCCCCACCTGCCCGGCTGGAGATCGGTGCCGCTGCGTGAGGCACTGGCGGAGGGCACCGGCCTGAAGGTGGTCCTCGACAACGACGCCACGGCCGCCACCATCGGTGAGCGCTGGTCCGGCGGCGAGGAGCGGTCCTCGGACATGGCCCTCGTGTACGTGGGGACCGGGGTGGGCGGCGGGCTCGTCCTGGACGGCCGGGTCTACCGCGGCGCCACCCTGAACGCCGCCGAGATCGGCCACGTGACGGTGGACCCGCGCGGGCCGGAGTGCCCGTGCGGGAACCGGGGCTGCCTGGAGACCTACGTCGCGCCGCACGCGGTCGCCTCGGACGCGGCCAGGCGCCGGGGCGAGGGCACGGCGGACTTCGAACGCGGGCAGGCCCGTACGGTCGCCGCGTACCGCAGGGTGTGCCGTGAGGCGCACGCCGGCGACCCCGTGGCCCTGGAAGTGGTGTCCGCCGCCGGTCGCCGCCTCGGCCAGGCCGCGACCACCCTGCTCAACCTGGTCGACGTGCCGTTGGTGGTGCTCGGCGGCTGGGGTATGTCGCACGTCGGGGAGCTGTACGGCACCGCGCTGCTCGACGCGGTCTCGGAGCGCTCGATCGCCCGTTCCATGCGGCGGGTGCGGGTGGAGACGTCGAGCATCGGCGAGGACGTCGGCGCGATCGGCGCGGCCGCGCTGGTACTGCACTCGGCGTACGCGCCCGAGGTCACCAGCGTGTGAGCCGGGGTCCGGAGTCAGTCCTCACGCAGGGCGTGGCGGAGGATCTCGGCCACTCGGTCCTCGGTGAGGTCCTCGTCCCCGAGCAGGATCCTGGCGCACAGGCCGTCGGCGGTGGCGGCGAAGCGGCGGACGGTCAGTTCGTCGACACCCTGTTGCCGGGCCACCTCCGACACCGCCTCGCGCCATCTCCGCGCCACCGGGCGCAGGGCCGGGCGACGGGCGGCCAACAGGTTGAGCTCACGCTCGGCCAGGGCCCGGGCGCGGCCCTCACCACCGGCTCCTGAGATCACCCGGGCCAGTCCCGCGACGGCCCGCGCCGCGTCCCGTCCGGGCTCCTGGAGGGCCGTGAGCTGGTCGATGTAGGCGTCCGAGGCGGCGGTCAGCGCGGCGACCAGCAGGTCGTCCATGGTCTTGAAGTAGTAGACGGCGGAGCTGGCCGGGACGTCCGCCTCCCGGGCGACCGCCCGGTGGGTGACCCCGGCGACGCCGTCGCGTTCCACGACCCGGAGCGTCGCGGCGATGATCTCCTCACGCCTGCGCTCGCCCCGGGCCCGTCGTCCGTCGACCCGCTCCGTCGTGCCGCTCACGATCTCCCCCGTCAGTGCTCTGGCGGCGACGATACCAGCGGGTTCAGGCCCGGCTGTGCTCCCTGGGGACCTCGGGCTCCGGGCTCGTGCGGGCCCGGCCCAGTTCCAGGGCGAGGGCTCCGGCTATCACGAGTGCCAGTCCCCCGACCTGTATCGCGGTGAGTTCGTCGCCGAGCAGCACCAGACCGATGACCGCGACGATCGCCACCCCGGAGGACGTCCAGAGGCCGTAGGCGACGCCCACGGCCATGCCCCGCTTGAGTGCGAGCGCGAGCATGAAGTAGGCGACCAGGACGGCCGGGACGGCCACCAGGACCGCGACCGGGTGGGTGAATCCCTCGGAGAGGCCGGTGGCGGTGGCGCCGACCATCTCGGTCAGGAGTGCCGCCGCCAGGTAGAGCCAGGCCATGTTCGTTCCCCTCGTTCGGTCGGCCGCGCCCGCGCGGCCAACTACTTGAACTATCGTTCAGATAGGTGTGTACTCTGACACTAGATCTACTTGAACCATCGTTCAAGTTGTTGAGTCGGAGAACCTCAGGAGAACCCGTGTCCCTCGCCTATCTCTTCCTCGCCGGAACGATCGCCCTGGAGGTCGTGGGCGCGATCGCCAGCCGCTACTCGGACGGCTTCACCCGGCCCGCGCCCACCGCGGTCACCGTGGTGACCATCGTTGGCGCCTACTACCTGTTCGCCCTCGCCCTGGAGGAGGGGATCGGGCTGGGCGTGGCCTACGCCGTGTGGGCGGCCGTGGGCATCGTGGCCGTCACGCTCATCGGGGTGTTCGCGCTGCGCGACCGGATCACCCGCGTCCAGGTCGCCGGGGTCGTGCTGACCGTGGCCGGGGTCCTGGCGCTCGAACTCGGCGGGTGACCTACTGCTCGGGGTAGACCGACTGGATGCGCTCGGCGACGTCCGGGAAGCCGCTCCGCTCCAGGATCTCCACCTGCTCGCGGACGAACGCGGCGCGCTCGCTCTCCCCCTCGACGGAGTCGATGAGCCCGCGCAGGATGGCGACCTGGACGTCCTGCTCCATGCCGCCCTCGTCCACGTCCTCCTCGGCGGGCCACCAGTAGCTCTCGTAGCCCTCCTCGTCCACCCCGCTGCCGGCGGTGGGGACGGGCTCGGGCTCCTCCAGCAGGTCGGACAGATCGTGCGACGGGACGGGGAACCTCGGCTCCGGTTCCAGGTCGAGCTCAGGCCCGGGGCCGGGGCCGCCGGTCATCGCTTCGCGCATCCGCGCGGCCTCGTGCTCGGCGGCCCACAGCGCACGGTCCTTACGCAGGTGGGCCATGCGGCCGAGGCGCTCCTCGTCCTCGTCCTCCAGCTCCAGACGGACGTTCTCCGCCCACACCTGGATCGTGCCCCCGGCGACCGGTTCCTCCACCGCGAAGGCCGACTCCAGCTCGCTCTCGGCCACCGCGCGGTCCTCAGGGTGCGTGTCGCGCAGGAGTTCGCGGGCCCGCAGCACGACCGAGCGGACCGCCGGGCCCGCCGGGTTGCGCAGGCTCAGGTCGACCCGGTGGGCCCATCGCCAGTGCACGAGCGCGGAGAAGCCGAAGGCGTAGTCGTCCATCGCGCTCGGGAGATCGATCCGACGCGTGCGGACACCGAGGGTCCCGCTCTGACCGCGCGGCGCCTCGACGGGCGCGGGCTCGTCCCCCTGGTCCGAGCGGTCACGGAGTTCGTCCCCAGAGCCTCGCACGTCGGTCTCCTCCCGCCGCTCAGCCTCCCCGGCCCGGCCGGTCACCAGCTCCGCCGCCGTCACCAGCAGGTCCGGGCGCGCCAGGACCACGCCCAACAGCGCCATCGTGAAGGGCAACCACAGCAGAGTCCATTCCCCGACCAGCGGAAACAGCACCGCGGGGACGATCAACACCACGATGACCGCCGCGAGGCGGATACGGGCGAAGGTGGCCACGGGGTGTCTCCTCGTGCGGGGGCAAGGGGCTGGACGGGAAGGTTCCTCAGGCCAGTGTGCCCGAGAACCGGCGTGAACGCGTCACCAACGCCGAGTCGGAGCCCGGCCCAGGCCCGCTTCGGGCCCACTCCTCCGCTTTCAGGACCGGCGGTCCCCGCTCGGGACAGAGTTCCTCCCGGGACCTGTTTCCCGGCCCGGCCCGTCGGATATGACGCCTGTGTCCGACCGGTGTCGTCGGGTCGTTTCCCTCCGCCACTGCTGGCTGGCACCGGAACACATCCGCCCAACCCCCCGTGAGGTGACAAGAATGTTCGGTGCCGAGCTCCGCCGACGTCGGCAGGATGCCGGGATGACCCTTGAGGACCTCAACCGGAGAGTTCACTTCAGCAAGAGTCACCTGAGCAAGGTGGAGACCGGGGCGAAGAAGCCCTCCCAGGACCTGGTAAGGGCCTGCGACACGGCTCTCGGAGCAGACGGAGAGCTCGCAGCACTCGCCCCCGGAACCACCGAGACACGAGCCGCCCAGGCGGAGCCTCCCACGGTAGACCAGGAGGTATGGCTCATGAGCATGACCCCGGACGGCGAGACGGGTTTCGCCGGAATGGACCGTCGAACCGCCCTCTCCCTCAGCGCCCTGACCGTGCTGGGAGCGGGTCTGGGAGGTGCCACCGGAACGAGTGGCACCTCCCAGCGAGGGCACACCGACGCCGAACCCGCACTCGACAGTTTCCGTGCCCAGTTGGGCGAACTCAGGACCATGGGGCAGCGTGTCGCCCCGTCGATGGTGTTCCCCATCGCCGTAGTCCAGACCAACGCCCTCCGCCAACTGGCGAGGTCCGCTCCCCCTAGTCAACGCGACGCGGTGCTGCGACTAGCTGCGCGGTTCGCCGAGTACACCGGATGGATGGCCCAGGAGAGCGGGTCTGACCGTTGGGCTCAGTGGTGGACCGACACCGCCGTGTCCCTGGCCGGAGCCGGTGGCGACGCCGAGATGGGCGAGTACGCCTTGGTGCGCCGGGCTCTACTGACCATGTACGCCCATGATGGCCCGCAGACCGTCGCGTTGGCCCAGCGCGCCCAGCGCGCGCCTGAGACGTCGTTCCGTGTGCTCGGGCTCGCTGCCCAACAGGAAGCGCAGGGGCACGCCCTGATCGGTGACTTGGTGTCCTGCGAACGATCCCTGGAGCGATCCCGTGAACACCTCGCCGCCGACGAGGTGGAAAACAAGAGTGGTGGGGAAGGGGACCCGGAAGTTCTGGGATCTCGGCACGTCGGCGACCCGGTGGGGGTGACTCGGGGCTGGTGCCTGGTCGATCTGGGCCGTGTTGCGGAGGCTGCCGAACTTTTGGACCGAGAGTGCGCGTCGCTGTCCCAGAACGCGATCCGGGCGCGGACCCGGTTCGGGGTGCGCCGCGCGCTCGCGCACGCCCTGTCCGGGGAGGTGGAGCAGTCCTGCACCATTGCCACCGAACTCCTGACCGCAGCGCCGAGGATGGACTCGGCCACCGTCCGTTTGGACCTGCGCCGCCTCCACCAGACCCTGGCGCGATACCACGGCCACCGATCCGTGCGGGAGCTCTCCCCGCGTCTCCTCACCGCTCTGAGCACGGTCTGACACAGCACGCTCCCCGCCCCGAGTCGGGGCGGGGAGCGTGCCAGCGGAGGAGAGGAGAGGGCGGAGACCGTGCCCGGGGGGCTCCCCGGGCACGGTCCCGCGCTCGTTCAGGGGTGAGTCGTGATCAGAAGGGCGCCCCGTTGCCGTTGGGCGAGGGAACCGCCTCCGGCGCGAGGTACGTGAGGCCCACGACAGGGGCCTCTTCGCCGTCCTCTTCGCCCTCGGGCTCCAGCGGGTGACGGCGGCGGATCAGCTCGGAGATCTCGTTCAGCGAACCCAACTCGAATGCCTTGATCAATCTGTCCACGAGCTGGATTCGAACGTCCTCGCTCTCGATCCCGTCGACCAGTTCCATGAGGACCCCAACCGCATCGTCGATCCCTCCCCTCGCCGCTCCCACACTCGTCACCTCACCCTGGACCGTTCCGATCGTCACCTCATCCACCCAGACCCGGTCCTCCGGCGACTTCCAGACGGAGTCGTCCGATAAGCGGCCACCCGGTTCGGTGCCGTTGAGGAAGGTGAACGACTCGGGCGAAGCCACCCTCAGCCGATCCAGGAGGTCCGCAGGGTCGGCGCCTTTGGAGGCCTCTGCAACCCGGGTGAGCACCTCTATCAGTCCATGGGTGCGGTTGACGTCAGCGTCACCACGCACCAGGTCCCACACGATCGCACTGCCCGGTGTCGCCAGCACGTCGTCCGCGTAGTACCTGCGTTTCGCGGACTCCACCGAGCGCTCCACCTCCCACAGGACGCTCTCCTTCCGGGCCTTGGCGATACGGGCCAGCCGAGTCTCGTCCTCCTCCGAGAGCGAGAGCGTGACGTCCTCCGCCCACACCTCGACGACCCCACCGAACCCGTGGGAGGCCACCCCGAGCGTGGCTGTGACTTGGTGTAGCGCCATGTCGTACTGCTCGGGCTGGTATCCCTCGCTCACCCGTCGAGCCTGTTCCACAATGACCTGTCTGGCTAGGCCTTCGGGGTTGCGCAACCGATGGTCCGGTTCCCCCACCCACTTCCACCAGACCATGGCGGAGAGGACGAACGGGTACTCCCTGTCCCGGCTGGGTGCCAGGGCCGCCTTGATCCGGGTGTTCTTCGGTCCGCCCTCCACGAACGGGTCCGGTGGGCGAACCGTCTCCCCGGGGGTCGCCGCCTTGGTGCTGCTGAGCATGAGGACGAGCACCCCGATGAGCGCCAGAGGCGGTGCCAGCACCAGGGCCCACCAGCTGATGGTCAGGTACAGGACCACCCCCAACGAGACCAACGCTCCCGTGAGCATCACGACACGTCGCTGCGCGGGACTCATCCGTGCTCCTTCCTCGGTGTTCCGGCCGGGGTCGAGGTGTCCGCCACCGGTGACCCACGACCGTCCAGGCCCTCGACGGCGTCGACCATCCGAACGAGGAGTTCCCCGTCCGCACGGCGGCTTTCCCGTCGTTCCGGTGTCGTCGCCCCGTCGGCCCAGCGCAGCCCTGAGGTGTAGAGGACGGGGAGCGTCCCAGCGGAGACCGAGGCGGTCAGCAGCACCTCCATCAGCCGCCGTCCCGACCCGATCCACCGGGCCGCGTAGGTCCTCGTCTGGGCCCGCTCACGGAGGAACAGCGCGCCCAACCCAGACTTGAGTCGCCACTCCACGGCTGTGCGTCCGAACCGGTCCCGAAGGAAACCGGCCAACCGGTCGGGAGCCGTGAGGTCCCAGAGCAGGTCCCGCTCCGTGCCGTGGTCCCAGCCCGGCTTGTGGCAGTTCTCCCGAAGCCGGTCACAGACCCTGACTAGAAGCCTGAGGTACAGGGGGTGTGCGGTCGTCAGGGTGGCCAGTTCGGCCCGAGCCGCATCGGCTGCGGCCGTATCCCTGTTCCTGGCTAGCAAGTGCAGGCGAACGACGGCCTGTCCCGGGTGCGTCGCCGCCAGCTCCTGCGCGCAGACGGCGACCAGGACCTGACCGAAGCCCGGAGCAAGGGTCGTGTTCTTCGACTTCGAGTAGATGAACTGGCGACCGTTCCAGCCGTACCGTTCGTGTCGCAGGACGCTCGTCAGCAGCACGGCCGCCTGTGGAGCGGTCCACCTCCGCTGCTTGGACCACTCCTCGACCCGTGGGAAGAGCGCGTCAAGGTCCGCGATCCGCAGCGTCTGTTCGGCCCAGCGTTGCGCGATCCGGTCGCGGTCCACGGGCGACAGCGACCGATCAGCGATGAGTGTGTCCACCCACTGGCCGAACGAGGTGTGGAGCCGGGGGTGTGCATCCCAGAACGCCGAGCGCAGCATCCTGGCGCGGCCCGCCCGTGTGAAGTAGGCCCTGCGCTCAAAGCGTGTCTCGATCCCGCAGAGACGCAGCTCCTCCTGGAACCCTGGCCGATCGAGCAGAGGTGTCTCGTCGTGAGGAAAGGCAACCTGGGACAGTAGCAGGTCCACGCCGACGGCCAGGTGCTCGACCGGAACCCCCTCCATCAGGGAGGTGGCGAGCAGGATCGCCCGGGGGCGCCCCTTCACAAGCTCCAGGTCCTCCGGCGGGGCAGCTTCCCCTGATTCCAGCGCCTTGCCCAACCAGTCCTCGATGTCCCCCTCATAACCGGCTTCCCTGCACGCAGTGAAGGTACGCCGCGCCACCTCCTCGATCTCACCCATGGTGGCGGTGGCAGCCCAGACACGAACCCATGGTGTGGCGTGGGAGGTCGAGAAGTCCGGAACTCCACGAGAGTCCAGGTGCCTGTTCAGCACAGCGAGCGGGTCCGGCCGGTCGACGCGTACCACCAGGTCCCGCAGTGACGAGGAGAGCTTCTCCTCGTCGCCGTGTTCGACCAGCACCACCAGGGAGGCTCCGGCGCGATGAGCCCGCACACGCAGCCACTCCAATTCGTCGCGCAGGGGAGTCAGAGAGATCCCGCTCTCCCTGGTGAGGTCGACGAGCAGGCGATCACCCTCCTCAGGAAAGGTTCCGCTGAGGGCTGGCTGACCTTCGGGACCGGTGTGGACGAGGTCGTCCTGAACGTCCCCATCCACCTCCCTACCCTCAGGCGCCAGAACCATCAGCGCCGCTGTTCTGGCACCGTCGCCCGACGTGGAACTGAGGACCACCGCGCCGTGGTCGGCGATGACGGTCCGACAGCGAATCTCATCGAAGTTGAGCGGCGCGACGAACCGTTGGCGCAGGGTGGCCAGCCAGTCCCCGGCGACGATCCTACGGTCCTGGACGTGCGTGACACCTTCCCCGGAATTCGACCCAAGCCTCTCGGAGTAGGCACTCAGGTAGTAGTGGTTCAGGTACTGGTCGCCACTGACGTTGTTGACCGTCGACCCCTGGTTGACATCGCCCGGTCCGGTATGCGTGGTGGCCCGGTCACCGGCGACGGAGGTGGCAGGCGAACCGGAGGGACGCGCGGTCTCCTGAGTGGTCACTCACGCCCCCGTCGGTCGACGCGGCCCGAGTGCTGTCCCTCGATGCTCTGGTCCCCTGACACGTTGTTCACGGTCGAGTTCTGGTCCCCGGCGACGTGGTTCACGGTGGAGTTCTGGTTGATGTCACCGGTACCGGTGCTAGTGGTCGTATGGTCTCCGTTGACGACCACGCCGTGGTTGCTGAAGTCCCTGGCCTGGATCGCGGTCCCTTCGACGTTTCCCATGGTGTTGCCCTGACCGGATGCCGCCCCTTCCGCCGCACCGGCCTCCTCCCTCACACGTACCCTCTCCTCGAGCTCGGGGGCCGCGATCAGGACCGCCTCGGCGATCTCGTCGAGATCGGGGCCGACAGTCCGGTGTCGGAGCCGCCGGTACTGGCAGCGGGCCAGGGGAACGATGTCGTCAGGAAGCTCGTCGGCGCGAAGGCGGGGCGTCGAGTCGATCAGGACGGGGATGACCGTCGCCCCGGCCTCGAAAGCCGCCACGATCTCCCAGCGCGTCCAGTCGTCGGGGTCGTCGATCGCCCTCGGCCCGTCGTTCTCCCCCTTCTCCAGCCAGCGGTTTCCGATCACCGCCAACAGGACCTCGCAACCACGTGCCGCCTTTTTAAGTCGCCGCTCGAAGTCGACGCCGGCCGGAATCGACTCACTGGCTCGGAACACCTCACTCTCACCGAACTTCCGGGAAAGCTCTCGCCCAAGATGCGTAGCGACCTGCTCGCCATCGCCGGTCCGATAGTTGATGAAGCAGCCGTTCAAGAATTTCCTCCATGCTGAAACACGTCATTCAAGCAAACTTCCATGGGCCCATTTAGAGCATTGGCAATGACGGTCGATATCTCCACCGCCCGCCTTTTCCAACACTCCGATAATGTGCCCTGGAAGCTGATTCATAAAGGCCCATGGGCTTGTTTCCCGGCGCCCCATCATGGGGAAATGGGAAATTCTCCACCGGGGTCGGCTCCGACGCCGTCGGGGCACCGCCACCGGAGGGTCCCAGGGCACGTGAGTGGAGCGGTGTCCCTCGGGAGGGCGAAGACTCAGGAAACACTGGCGAAAGGTCTTCCGAGTTCCCTCCACAAAGGCCGCGCCGGGGCGCAGTATGACGGCATGCGATCACCCGACTTCACTTCGCCACAGGCCGAGGCCGCTCCGGAGCGGTCCGGGGCCCGGGGTCGCGGGAACCGTTTCCGACCCGAGGTACAGGGGCTGCGCGCCGTCGCCGTGCTGCTCGTGCTCGTCTACCACCTGAACCCGGAGCTGCTGCCGGGCGGGTACGTGGGCGTCGACGTGTTCTTCGTGATCTCCGGATTCCTCATCACCTCCCTCCTTCTGCGTGAGGTGCGGGAGCACGGCCGGGTGTCGCTGGCCGGGTTCTACGTGCGCCGGGTCCGGCGCCTGCTCCCGGCCGCCACCGTGGTCCTCCTCATGACCGGGGCCGCCGCGCTGGTGCTGCTACCGGTCACCCGGCTGGGCGACACCGCCTGGCAGATGCTGGCGTCGGCCGCGTACGTGGAGAACCTGTACCTGGCCAACCAGACGCTGGACTACCTGGCGGCGGAGACCGCTCCGAGCCCGGTGCAGCACTTCTGGTCCCTGTCGGTGGAGGAGCAGTTCTACCTGCTGTGGCCGCTGCTGTTCGTGCTGTGGGCGCTCTTCCTGCGTGGTCGGCTCCGTGTGCTCACGGTGGTCCTGACGTCGGTGTTCGCCGCGTCGTTGGCCTGTTCGGTGGTCCTGACCGGGAGCGGCGATCCCTCCGCGTACTTCCTGCCCACCACCCGGGCCTGGGAGCTGGCGGCGGGAGGGCTGCTTGCAGTGTTCCTGGCCGACCGGGGGCTGCCGCGCCGACTGCGCCTGCCGTTGGGGTGGGCGGGGCTCGCCGCGGTCGTGGCCTCCGCCGTGTTCTACGACTCCGGCACCCCCTTCCCGGGGTACGCCGCGCTGCTGCCCGTGCTGGGCTGCGTCGCGGTGATCGCCGCCGAACGCTCCGAGGGTCCCTCCGCCGCCACGGTGCTGAGCACCGGCCCCGCCAGGTTCGTCGGTGACATCTCCTACGCGCTGTACCTGTGGCACTGGCCCCTGATCGTGTTCGCGCTCGTGCTGCTCGAACGGGACACCCTGGGGCCGCTCGGGACGGTGGCCGTCGCGGCGACGTCGATCCTGCTGGCGTGGCTGACCAAGCTGTGGGTGGAGGACCCGGTGGCCCGGCACGGCCTGGTGCGTACCGGGCGCGGCGCGGTGTCCGTGGCCCTGGTGGGCGTCCTGGCCGTGGCCGCCGTGTCCGCGACGGCGCTGGTGCGGGTGGAGCGGTTCCAGGCCAGCGACTTCGACCCGGAGCTGCACGTGGGGCCGAAGGCGATCGGTCTGCCCTCTCCCGAGGGTGCCTGGATGTACCCCTCACCGATCGGCGCGGAGGACGACACCCCCGAGGCGTACGACGACGGCTGCCACGCGGGCTTCGACAAACGGGACCCCTCGGACCCGTGCCTCTACGGCCCCGACGACGCGGACACCACGGTGGCGCTCACCGGGGACTCGCACAGCACACAGTGGTTCCCCGCCCTGCACGAGGTCGCGAAGGACCGGGGCTGGCGGCTCGCGGTGTTCAACAAGTCCGCCTGCGCGTTCACCGCCGCCGAGGTGGGCCGTGAGGGCGAACCCTACGAGGAGTGCCAGGAGTGGAACCAGGCGGTGGTCGACGAGATCGAGGACATGGAACCGGACCTGGTGGTCAGCAGTTCCTCGGCGGCCGGGCTCCCCTACGGCCACCAGTCGGGGCCGGAGGCGCGCGACGCCATGGCGGAGGGGATGGTCGAGCTGTGGGAGGAGGTCACCGCGTCCGGCACCCCGCTCGTCGCGATCCGGGACACGCCGCGCACCACGGCGGACGTGCTCGACTGCCTGGCCAAGAACGCGGACGACCCCTCGTCCTGCGATCGGCCGGTGTCGGACGCCCTGGAGCGGGACGACCCCCAGGAGCTGGCGGTCCGGGAGGTGGAGGGGGCCGAGATGGTCGACCTCAACGACCTGATCTGCACGGACGACACCTGTCCGGCGGTGGTGGGGAACGTGGTGGTCTACCGGGACTCCCACCACCTCACGGGCACCTACGCGCGGTTGCTCGCGGACGACATGGGTTCCCGGATCGACGAGGTCCTGGGCGGTTCCTGAGCGCTCACGGGGTGCGTTCGGCCGACCGGCGGAGGGTGTCGGCGATGACCGAGTCGGGGTTGGTACGGGCGACGGGCCAGCCGGTGTAGGCCTCCGCCAGATAGGTGCTCCCGGCCGCGGACGCGGTGAGCTGATCGATCTCGCCCAGTTGGCGACGGCGGCCGAAGGCGTCGGCGGCCGGGTCGGTGTGCAGCATGGACGTCATCCACCAGGAGAAGTGCTGCGCCCGCCAGACCCGGTCCGAGGCGGTACGTCCGTAGGAGTCGAGCAGGCCCGGGTCCCCCTGGTGGAAGTGGCGTTCGAGGGCCTGGCAGAGCACCGCGACGTCGGAGACGGCGAGGTTGAGGCCCTTGGCCCCGGTCGGCGGCACCGTGTGGGCGGCGTCCCCCGCCAGGAAGAGGCGGCCGTGGCTCATGGGGTCCACGACGTAACTGCGCATCGGGATGACGCCGCGCTGGATGATCGGGCCCTCCTTCAGCTCGAACCCGCCGCCGTTGACCCGGGCGCGCAGTTCGGCCCAGATCCGCTCGTCGCTCCAGTCCGCCGCGTCCTCGGCGGGATCGCACTGGAAGTACATCCGCTGCACCGTGGGCGTACGGGAGCTGATCAGCGCGAAACCGCGTTCGGAGTGGGCGTAGACCAGCTCGTGGGAGCTGGGTGGCGCCTCAGTGAGGATGCCGAACCAGCCGTGCGGGTAGGCGTGGAAGTAGTCGGTCCGCGCCTGGCGGGGGACGGCGGCGCGGCAGACCCCCTGGGTGCCGTCACAGCCGGCGACCACGGCACAGGAGAGCTCCACCCGGGTCCCGTCCGCCTCGGTGAAGCGGACCAGCGGTGCATCCGTGGTGACGCCGTGGACGCTGACGTCGCTGACCCCGAACCGCAGGTCGCCCCCGGCGGCGAGGCGGGCGGCGATGAGGTCCTTGAGCACCTCGTGCTGCGGGTAGAGGTGGACGGCGCGGCCGGTGAGCGTGCGGAAGTCGATGCGCCGGGACTCGCCGCGGCAGCGGATCGCGACGCCCTCGTGGCGCTGGCCCTCCGTGAGGAGCCGGTCGCCCACCCCGGTTCCGGTCATGAGGTCGACCGTGCCCTGTTCCAGGATGCCGGCGCGGATGGTCGCCTCGATGTCGGCGCGTGCGCGCACGTCGATGACGACGGAGTCGATTCCGGAGAGGGAGAGCAGGTGGGAGAGCATCAGGCCCGCGGGCCCGGCGCCGACGACGGCCACGCGGGCCCTGACCTGGCGGGGGTTGGTGTCCATGGGCACAGCATGCGATCCGTCGTGGGGGCGGCACCAGTCCCGTTCCGTTGAATGGGACGGTTTCCGCCGTCGGGGATCAGCGGGAGGGGTACCGTGCGCGGCCCCTCGTTCGGATCACGCCCCCTCCCCTGACCGGTGCGCCCATGGCCCGGGAGACGCCACAGGCCGCCGCCACGAGCGCCGGGAGGTGCGCGCGCGGTGGGGTGGCACCGGGCAACGGGACGACGACGGACAGGGCCGCCACCACCCGGTCGTCGCGGTCGCGGACCGGCGCGGCCAGACCCGCGGCGCCCGGGTCGATCATGCCGGGGGCGACCGCGTACCCGTCCCTGCGCACGGCGGCGAGCAGGCGCCGGAGCTCGACGGGGTCGGTGACGGTGTGCGGGGTGTGTGCTCGCAGGTCTGCGCCGAGGACCCGTTCCCGGAGTTCGTCGGGGCCGTGGGCGAGCAGCACCAGGCCCGTGGAGGTGGCGTGGACCGGCAGGCGCCCGGCGATCTCCGCGACGTTGCGCCCGGCCTCCCGCGCGGAGAGGCGTTCGAGGTAGAGGACGTCGTCGCCCTCCAGCACACCCAGCTGGGTGTGTTCGCGCACCACCGCCTGGAGGTCCTCCATGAAGGGCAGTGCGGCGCGGCCGAGGTCACGGGCGGGTGAGGAACGCGCGGCCATCTCCCACAGCTGGTAGCCGACACGGACGCGCCTGTCGGGTTCGCGTTCCAGGGCTCCGAGCGTGACGAGCTCCGCCACCAGGCGGTGCGCGGTGGCCTTGGGGAGGCCGGTGTGGCGGGCGATCTCGGAGACCGTGAGCGAGGTGGAAACGGTGCTGAAGGCGCGGAGGATCCTCATGGTGCGGGTGAGCACGGACTCCCCCGACGCGGACCTGGCCATTCCCGAACACCTCCGGAGCTCGCCCCGCGTGTTCGCCCGGCGCCCGAACGGGCGGGGGGCGAACATCCGGTCCGGTCAGTCTCGCATCGAACGGAGTACCGCGCACGCGCGGGGCCGCGGTCCGGCGTCGGCGCGAGTCCGGGCGGGCCCCGATACCGGGCACGCGCCTTCTCCACCCCACGGGACCTGGCATCCTGGCTCCGGACCGACCACCCCTGCCCCCGGGCAGCTCGACAGGAGGCACCCACCATGGCCGTCTACGCCGTCACCTACACCTACGCGGAGAACAGCACCGAGGCACGCGACCAGCACCGCCCGGCGCACCGCGCCTACCTGGACGAACTCTCCGAGCGGAACGTCAACCTCTGTTCGGGCCCCTTCGGCCCGGACGACGCCCCCGGGGCCCTGCTGCTCTTCCGGGCGGACTCCGCCAAGGAGGCCCTGGCCCACACCGAGCCCGACCCGTTCCGCCTGGAGGGCGTGGTCACGGACGTCTCGGTGCGGGAGTGGATCCCGGTCCTGGGCCCGCTCGCCAAGGAGTTCTGAGCCTCGGAACCCGTTCACGGGCTCGCCACGAGGGGCGGGCCCGTGAACGCGAGGACTCCCCCATCCGCAATTTCGCATGTTCCCATCATTCAGATGATTGCAGTATCTTGATCGGTGAACGCTGAGGGGGATCCATGGAGTCGACGAGCACACCGCACACCACCGATCAGGACCTGCTGGTCCTGCACGCCCTGCGCTGCGCGGGGTTCTCCGGGACCGCCAGGTTGGCCGAGGTGACCGGCCTGAGCGAGGCGCAGGCCGAGTCCGAACTGATCGACCTCGCCGTCGCGGGACTGGTCACCCGCACCGCCGGGGACTTCGGCGGCTGGGGCCTGAGCGAGGCGGGACGCACGGCGGGCGTCGCGCGGATCACCGCCGAGCTGGACGCCACCGGCGCCCGACCCCTCGTGGAGCACACCCACGAGGGCTTCCTCGAACTCAACCCGGAGCTGCTGGACCTCTGCACCGCCTGGCAGCTGCGGACGGTGGACGGCGTACCGACCGTGAACGACCACACCGACCCCGACCACGACTCCCGGGTCCTGGAGCTGTTCTCCGATCTCGACCGGCGCCTGGCGGCCGTCTGCGACGACCTGTCCGCGCGCCTGGTCCGCTTCGGCCGCTACCGGGCCCGGCTCTCCGTCGCCCTCGACCGGGCCCGGGCGGGGGCCCGCGACCAGGTCGCGGACGGCACCGCCTCGTATCACGCGGTGTGGGCCCAGCTGCACGAGGACCTGCTGGTGACCCTCGGTCTCCCCCGGTACTGACGGAGACCCCGGAAAGGCGGTCGTGATGACGTGGACGCACCCACTCTCCGCGCGGGTCGGGCACGGCCCGGACCTGCTGGGCGGCAAGGCCCACGGGCTCCTGACCCTGAGACGCCTGGGCCTGCCGGTACCGGCGGGGTTCGTCGTCACCACCGAGGCCTGTCGCGCCTTCCTCCGCGAGGGCCGGGATCCCGACGGCCTGCGCGATGAGGTCGCCGCCGCCGTCACAGCGCTGGAGGCCGGGACCGGACGCCGGTTCGGTGACCCGCGCGACCCCCTGACGGTGTCCGTGCGCTCCGGCGCCAGCGCCTCCATGCCCGGCATGATGACGACGATCCTCAACGTCGGCCCACCGACCTTCCGGGACGGCACGGCGGACCCCCTGGGGGCGCTGCACCAGGCGATCACGGACGTGTTCTCCTCCTGGAACACTCCCCGTGCCAGGACCTACCGCGCGCTGCACGGCGTGCCCGACGACCTCGGCACCGCCGTGACCGTGCAGGTGATGGTGCGCGGGGACCGCGACGACCACAGCGGCAGCGGGGTCGCCTTCACCCACGACCCCAACACCGGTGAACACGGCCCCTTCGGCGAGGTGCTGTTCGGTCGCCAGGGGGACGCGGTCGTCTCGGGCACCACGCTGACCAGTCCCCTCGGAGAGCTCGCTGACCGGGAACCGGCCGTCTGGGCCGACCTGCTGGCCGCTCTGGACCGGGTGGAGGGGCACCATCGCGACGCCTGCTACGTCGAGTTCACCTACGAGTCCGGGCGGCTGTGGATGCTCCAGCTGCGCCCCGCCCGCCTGGTCGGGGCCGCCGCGGTCCGCGTGGCGGTCGATCTCGCGGAGGCGGGCGCGATCACCCGCGAGGAGGCCCTGCTGCGGGTGGCTCCCCCGCAGCTGCGGCACGCGCGCACCGCCCGCGCCGTCCCGCCGGACGGACGGCCCCCGCTCGCCCGGGGCGTGGGCGCCTGCCCGGGCGTGGCGGTCGGCCGCGTGGCGACCAGCGCGGAGCGGGCGGTCCGGACGGCCGAACGGGATCCGGTGGTCCTGTTCCGCCCGGAGACCTCACCGATGGACATGCGCGGACTGGCCGCCTCGGCGGGGATCGTCACCGCACGGGGCGGCCCGGCCAGCCACGCCGCCGTGGTCGCCCGGTCCCTCTGCACTCCGGCGGTGGTGGGCGTGGGGGACCTGGCCGTGGAGCCCGGTGCGATCCGCGTCGGTGGCCACCGGGTACCCGAAGGCGCGACCGTGACCGTCGACGGCACCAGCGGTGAGCTGTTCCTGGGCCGCACCCGCGTCACCACGGGCGACGCTGGCGCTCCCCTCGGACAGCTGCTCACCTGGGCGGACGAGGTCGCGGGCGGGCCATCCGGAGAGACCGGCTCGGAGACCGAGGAGGCCCGCCTGCGCGCCGCCCACACCGTGCTGCGCGCATGAGTGCGTGGACCTCAGGACCCCGGGGTCGGCGGCGCGCTGCCGAGGGGTCCGTTCAGAGCACGCCCCGCTCGCTGAAGTAGCGAGCGGCGCCGGGGTGGACCCAGCCGGGGTCGACCCCGCTCAGCGCCTCTTCCGCGGTGGCGGTCACCTCACCGGGTATGCGGTCTCCGAGCTCCTCGTACACGGCGCCGACCAGCTCGTACGCCAGGTCCTCGTCGAGGTCGGCGTGGGCGTAGAGGGTCTTCCAGGAGGCCATCAGATTGACGTCCCCGTCCTGACCGGGCAGCGTCCCCGCCTCGACGGTGAGGTTCGTTTGGGAGGGGTCGACGCGGCCGACCGCCGCCACCACCTCCTCCGGGATCTCCAGGACGCGCGGGTCCGCCCCCTGCCGCTCGAAGTGGTCGAGCTCCGCGTTGCGGACCCCCTCCCAGAGGACGTACACGTCGACGTCACCGTCGATGAGGAGCTGCTGCGAGGTGTGGCGGGACTCGAAGTCGGCCTCGGAGGCGACGTCCATGGCGAGCGGGTCCTGTCCCGCCGCGAGCAGGACCAGGTCGCTCAGTTCCAGGATCTCGGGGTTCTCCCGGGGGATGAGCGCCGTGGCACCGGCCAGATCCTCCAGAGTGTGGATGTCGGAGTCGGCCCTGACGACGTACTGAAGGGTCCTCGGCGAGACGTTGCCCAGGACCATGACGTTCTCGGGTTCCCGGACGGGGTCACCGTCACGCACGTCGAGGGTTCCGTCCCGGAGCCGGGTGTACCACGTGTTGTGCGTCAGCACGACGTCGTTGCGGTAGGCGGCGCCGTTCTTGGGCGCGTCGATCTCCCGCTCGAGGGCCAGGAACTCGGCGCCCGGGTCGAGCAGGTCGTTGGCGACCTGCTCCGAGAAGGTGACCTCGTCGATCTCCTCGGTCCACACCTCGGAGATCGTCCGGGCCAGACGCGAGGTCCTCAGACCCCAGGTGGCCTCGCCGACCAGGTAGTCGCCCGCGTAGGGAGGCGTGTCCGCGTCGTCGTCCACGTGCGCGGGCTCGGGCTCGGGTCGGCCGACGAGCCCGGGGAGCGCCCAGTGGAGAGCGCCGCCGAACAGGGCGACCGAGAGGACCGTGGCCCCGATGATCAACGGGGCCCGGAGGCGCCCGGGGTGATCGGGCGTTCTGGGGGATGTGTACACGGCGTCCTTCGGGAAGGTGGTGCGGCCTCGGATCTCCCGGGCCCTGGGAGTCCGAGGGTCCGGGGGTTCCGGTCAGCGCCGCTGTCGCTGGTGGGCGGCTTCCTGCTCCGGGCCGGGGTACTGGCCCGGCGTCCGGTGCCCTCCCTCGCCGGGGCCTTGCCCCTGGGCGCCCTGGCCCGGGTACTGACCCTGCTGGTTGGTCCGGTCGAAGGCCTCCTGGGCCCGCTGCCCGCGCTCCCAGACGACGAAGCGCTCGCTCTCCCCCAACGCCATGGTGGTGAGCCAGACGGCGACGGCGACGTCGTCGACCAGGCCGAACACCGAGAAGATCAGCTCGGGGACGAAGTCGATCGGGGAGATGATGTAGCCGACCAGGACCAGCATCATGAAGAGCTTGCCGCCGCCGAGCTCCGGGTAGCGTCCGCGCAGCTTCGCGCCGAGCATGCGCGGGATCGCCCGGGTCCGCTCCCACAGCGAGACCTTGCTGTCCGAGTTCTGGATGACCTGCCAAGCGGCCGCACCGGCTGCGGCCCGGTTTGCCTTGCGCATCGTGTTCGTCTCCTCAGGGGGCACGTGACTTCTCAAGATATGACGCGAAGTCACCCTCGTTCGTTCCCCCTGACACGGACGACAACCCCGAACGAGACGGACACGACACCCGCGGACCGGCTCCCCGAACCGCCGAGTTGTCCACAGGAGGACCGGTGGCACTGGTGGGTCCGGAGCGGGAGGGGCATGCTGGAAGGAACGGCACCCCGCCCCTCCCACCGCCGCGCGACGCCACCACACCGCCGCGCGACGCCACCACACCGTCGCCCAGCCACCGGACGCAGACCACGCACCCTCCCATCAGCGGCGACACCGCTCGACGGGGGTGGTTCCGGCTACGGCCAGCCGGAACGACGCCAGGAAACGAAGAGGACGAGGAGCACGAAAGACATAGGATCGCCCGCATACGGCCCCACACGGGCCGTCCCGACCCGAAGTACTCCGGACACGCGACTGGCCGCCTCCGCCCCTCGACCGACCCCAGCGCCCCTTCCCGTTGTCCAGGTCACCTTGGCCTCATTGACGAAAACCCACCACATGGCGCAACCCGTGCCCCAAGGTGGTGAATACCGGGTCTCCCGCTGCACCACACCCATTCGTTACGATGCGTCCGAGTGGCACCTGAGACGCGGGGCGCCTCCGAAGCAACCGACATCGCCCGAGCGCGCAGAACCGATGGAGCCTTTCCAGTGTCCAATGCCCTACCGCGGTCGGAGACGACCGTAGCCCTGTTGGCGGACATCCCCAGCACGGGCCACGTGGGCGAGACCGGAGCCCGGCGGTTCGCCATGAACGGCAACGACGTGGGTGCGCGCAGCGCCGCCTTCGTCGCCTTCGCCATGGAGGAGGTACGCGCGGGTCGTCGGGTCGTGGCCCTCTACCCCGCCTGGCGCTCCACCGACGCCCAGAAGGCGGTCAACTTCGCGCGGGGTGCCCTGCGCACCGACCACATCGCGGGGATCAGCGTCGACCTGTCCCCCCTCGCCCTCTCCCTCATCGCCGACCAGCTCGCCTACCTCGCCCCCTACCTGCCGCCGGGCATGGTGGCGGCGCTCAGCGCGGAACTGCCCAAACACCTGTTGGCCGGGGCCTGGCTGAGAACGGTGTCCGGGCTGTCCACCCTCCCCACGAGCCTGCGCCAGCACATGGGTTCGTACGCGCCCACGGTCTCCTTCCTCGCCTACTGCGCCCCCTCCGCCCAGGTGGGGCGCCTGCGACCCTCCGACGTCATCAGCGAGCTGCCCTTCCGTCCGGTCCAACCGGTGCAGCTGCTGTGCTCCACCCCGGACCCGAGCATCACCCGGGTGTTCGACGAGAACCTGCCCCAGGCGATCCAGCCGGTGGCCACCCGGACCCTGCCCGTCCAACCGCTCGGCAGCACCTACTGGGGCACCAGCAAGTACGTGGAGTTCGTGGCGTTGAGCGCCCACCCCCAGGCCCTCGCCTACGCCGCCGGGGCACTCAGAGCGGCGGAGTGCGCCTGGTGCGGTGAGCCCGTCACCGCCACCTCCTGCCCGTTCTGCGGCGGGGTCAGCAGCGGTACCCCCACCAGGACGCACCACGGCCCCTCCACCCAGACCGCGCCCGGCACCGCGTCCTACGGCACCGCCACCCAGGATCCCGGCACGCCCCGGACACCCTCCGGGCCCCGGCCACCCGTCTCCCCGGCACCGCCGGGCCCGCCCGGCTCCCCCTCGTCACGGGTCGACGCCGTACCGCGCGGAACCCAGGGACCCCACGGGACCTCCGACCCCCACAGCCCTCGTGCGCCCCAGGCGGCCCCGGCGGCCCCGGCGGCCCCGGCCCAACAGCCGACCGTCGTGCAGTGGGGCGCCCAGCCCCACCGGGCCGCGCCGAACCCTCCCCACGGGACCGGCCTTCCCTCCTCCGGCCCGCACCCCGACAGACCCCCCGTACCAGCGAACGGGCACCGGCCGTCCGCCCCGCCGAGCCCGCCACCGGGCCCCGCGAACCCGGACGCCCTGCCGAGCCCGGAATCCCCCAGGACCTTCTCCCGCTAGGGCCCGCCGCTCCGCCGCCCGGACGGACGGCCCCCGACGACACGGAAACGGATACCACCCCCTATGAACCCCCGTCAGCGACGCGGCGTACTCCTCATGGTCGTGGCCGCTATCGGCGCCGTCGCCGTGTTCGCCTCCGTCTTCACCTACGTCAACGGCCAGCAGGACCAAGGGGGCAGGGTCGCCACCGTCCTGAAACTGGTCGAGGACGTCGACGCCAACCAGCCGCTGGGCCAGGACTCGTACACCTCCATCGAGGTGCCCGCGTCGTACTTCGACCCGGAGGTCTTCATCTCCGACCTGGAGGAGATCGACACCCCCGAGGGTCAGGAGCTGGTGGCCGCCAGCCACCTGACCGAGGGGGCCATCCTCCAGCACGGCATGGTCAAGCCCCAGCCGACCCTGACCGCCGGCGAGCGGGAGATCGCGGTCATGGTCAACGCCGAGACCGGGATGGCGGGCAAGATCCAGCGGGGCTCGGTCGTGGACATCTACGGCACCTTCCAGCCGCGCGACCACGGCGAGGCCTGCGCGACCCGGATCGTCACCGAGGTGGAGGTCCTGGACGTCGGGGAACTGCGCAGTCAGGAGTCCGACGCCGGCGGGGTGACCGGCGTCGTCCCGGTGACCTTCCGGCTCGACCCGCAGACCGCGCTCCAGCTCGCCTACGCCGAGGAGTTCGCCACCAAGCTCCGCATGGCCCTGGTGAGCGCGGCTGGCGGCGGAGACCCAGGTGACACCCAGGTGTGCAGCGGTGACTTCGAGGGGATCTTCGAGAACGCCTCCGGCGGAACCGGCCAGGACGACCAGAGCGACCAGCGGCGCACGCCGCACGAGGGGTAAGTACCAGTGAACTTCCGAGTCCTGGCGGGGATGCCCAGCTCCGAGACGGAGATGGTGATCGCGGCGCGCTTCGAGGAGCTGTCCGGGGCCGACCTCGTCTCGTCCCGTCTCACCAGCACGGACCTGATCAGCGGGGCGGGAGAGTACCCCGACCTCGACGTGGTCCTCGTGCACCAGGAGCTGGGTCCGACCCCCGTCTTCGACACGATCCGGGACCTGTCGCACCGGCATCCGCAGTTGGCGATCCTGCTGGTCTCGCCGTCGATGGACCCGGACACCTTCACCGCGGCGATGGAGGCGGGAGCACGGGGCGTGGTCCCGGCCGACTCCGGTGCCACCGAACTGGAGACCCGGGTGGCCAAGGCCGCCGAGTGGTCGCGGACCCTGCGCCGACACCTGGAGTCGGCGTCGCTGGACCTGCCCGCCTCGGGGGTGCGCGGCCGGATCCTGACGCTCAGCGGGGCCAAGGGAGGGGTGGGCACCACCACCTGCACCGTGCACCTGGCGATGGCGGCGGCCCGGCGGGACCGGCTGGTGTGCCTGGTCGATCTGGACCTCCAGGCCGGTGACCTGCCCTCCTACCTCAACCTCCAGCACCGCAGGTCCATCACGGACCTGGTGGACGCCGCCGACGACATCAGCCCCGGAATGCTCGCCGAGACCCTCTACGTGGACCCGCGCGGCCCCCACGTGCTCCTCGCGCCCCAGCACGGCGAGCGCGGCGAGGACGTCACCGCGCGGGCCACCCGCCGTATCCTGAGCGCCCTGCGGTCCCGCTACGAACTGGTGATCGTGGACTGCGGCTCCACCATGAACGAGGCGACCGCGATGGCGGTGGAGGTGGCCGACAGGTCCGTGGTGACGGTGACGCCCGACGTGCCCGCGCTGCGGGGCGCCCAACGGCTGATGGCCATGTGGGAACGCCTCCAGATCCGCTCGCACGAGGACGTCTACTCGCTGGTCAACCGGCACAGCCGGAAGAACGAGATCCAGCCGGACTTCCTCCAGCAGTTGCTGGGCACCAAGGTGCTGCGCACACCCGTCCCCGCGGCCTACCGGGCGCTGGAGCCCGGGGAGAACAACGGGGACCCCACGAAGGTGACCGACGAGGGCCTGCGCAAGGCCTTCGCGCGGCTCGCGTCGGAGCTGGACCTGCTCGTTCCGCCCGCCGCCGTCTCGGGGGGAACCGGGCAGGGCGGCCACACGACCCCCTCGGCCGGACTCCCCCAGGGGTTGGCCGGGCTGGCCTCGCGTGCCCAGCCGCCGAGCGGCCCCACCACCCGGGACGTGTCCGGGTTCCTCAACGCCATGGGCGGCCCCGAACCGTCCGCCGGTCACCAGTCCCGGCCGGTCGGGCCGCCCTGGGGTCAGGTCGGCCCCCAGCACTCAGGAGGGATCGGTGGCTGAGGACCACCGGGGACCCGTGAGGAGACGGACCACCCGGGACGACCGCGGCGCGATCTTCGTGGAGTTCGCGGCCATGGTTCCGTTCATGATGCTGGCGCTGGCCCTGGTGTGGCAGGTGCTGTTGGTCGGCGTCACCTCCATGTACGCCTCCCACGGTGCCGCCGAGGCGGCCAGGCAGGCCTCCGTCACGCCGGACGACATGGCGCGCATCGACGAGGAGGCGCGCAAACGGGTGGGGGCGCCCTGGGACGGTGAGGACGTGCTGACCACGGAGATCGTCGAGCGCGACGGCGACCGGTTCGCTCGGGTGAGCCTGGACATGCCGGTCTTCCTCCCGGGCGTGACGGCTCCGTGGCCGATCACCGGGGAGGCGAAGGTGGTCACGGAGGTTCGCCCGCGCGGGACCACCGACCCCGAGGGGGTGGAGTCCCCCTGAGCGGCACACCCCCCACCGAGCGCGCCCGTGGGCCCCGGATCCCGGGGACGGGCCGCCCGGCCACTCACGGCGCGGGGACGGATCCCGGAACACGGGCCCCCGTCCTCCGGAGGCTGCTGTTCGGCGGGCAGCCGCGGTCGGACCGGGGCGGACCCATCCTGGAGTTCGCCGCGACCCTGCCGGTCCTGCTGCTCACGGTGGTGGTGGCGATGGAGGTCTTCCTGGCCTTCACCGCCGTCGAACGCATCGAGTCGGCCGCCAGGGCGGGTGCCCGGGCGGCCGGGACCCAGGAACTGTCCGGGGCCGAGGACGCCGCCCGCACCGCCCTGCCCGGCTGGTTGGACGACGCCACGGTCACCAGCGGGGCCAACGACAGCGACGGCTACTTCGTGGAGGTCTCGCATCCACTGCCGATCGTGTTCTCGTCGGTGGACCTGAACCTGACACTGACCCGACGGGTGGACATGCCGAACGTGTGAGGCGGGCGGGACCCGCGCGACCAGGACGGCACCGGCAAGGGAGGACACGAGGGACATGGGGCTGAAGGACCGGTTGGAGGAGGACCGCGGCGTCGAGGAGCGCGCGGACCGCGGGAGTGTGACGCACTGGCGGCGGCGCCTCCTGGAGGAGATCAACCTGGAGGACCTGACCCAGCTGACGCTCGCCCAGCGCCGCGTCCGCCTGGAGAGGGTCGTCGGACACATCCTGTCCCGCGAGGGCCCGGTGCTGTCGGACCGCGAACGCTCGGTGCTGATCCGCCGGGTCGTGGACGAGGCGCTGGGGCTGGGCGTGCTGGAGCCGCTGCTGGCCGACGAGAGCATCACCGAGATCATGGTCAACGGCCCCGACAACGTGTTCGTGGAACGCGGCGGCCGCATGGAGCGGATCGACGCGGCCTTCAACGGCGAGGAGCAGCTGTACCAGACCATCGACCGGATCGTCTCGCTGGTCAACCGGCGCGTGGACGAGTCCTCACCGATGGTGGATGCCCGGCTGCCCAGCGGCGAGCGGGTTAACGTGATCATCCCGCCGCTGTCCCTGTCCGGCCCCGTCCTGACCATCCGGCGCTTCCCCAAGCCCTACCCCATCGAGGAACTGGTGCGGATGGGCAGCCTGGACCAGGCGACCGGGGTGCTGCTGTCCGCGATGGTGCGGGCCCGGTTCAACATCGTCGTGTCCGGCGGTACCGGCACCGGAAAGACGACCTTCCTGAACGCGCTGTCGGCCTTCGTGCCCAGCCGGGAGCGGATCGTCACGATCGAGGACTCCGCCGAACTCCAGCTGATGCAGGAGCACGTGGTGCGGCTGGAGTCGCGGCCGGCCAACATCGAGGGCCGGGGCGGGATCGCCATCCGCGACCTCGTCCGCAACGCGCTGAGGATGCGCCCGGACCGCATCATCGTCGGTGAGGTCCGCGGCCCGGAGACCATCGACATGCTCCAGGCGATGAACACCGGCCACGATGGCTCCTTGGTGACCGTGCACGCCAACTCCGCCGACGACGCCATCCACCGGTTGCAGACCCTGGCGACCCTGGGCGAGGGGAACATCCCCTACGACGCGATCCGCGACCAGATCAACAACGCGGTGGACGCGGTCGTGCACCTGGGCCGGTGGCCGGACGGCTCGCGGCGGATCAACGAGATCGCCGTGGTGTCCTCGCGCCGACGCGAGGAGTTCCGGCTGGACCGGCTCATGGAGTTCGCGGCGCTTCCGGCCAACCCCGACCGCACCGTCGAGGGGCGGTTCCGGCACCACCCGCTGCCGCGCCACGTCGCCGGTCGGATCTACCACGTGGGGGAGAGCATCCCCTCCGTGTTCGGGGTCGTGACCGACGACCGCGACCAGGGCAGCCGTTGAGGGCCCGCGCCGCGTCCGCGAGGACGTACCCCACGCGAAGTACGACACCGGGCCGCTGGACGGCACCGGCCCGAAGGGAGTCCGGGTGAACTGGCAGGTTCCGGCGATCCTCGGCGGCCTCGCCCTGGTTCTGTTCCTGATGCTGTGGGCGCTGTGGGAGTTCGTGGCCAGCGCCGAGCAGCGGCGGTTGATCGCCGCGCGCAGCGCCCTGGACCAGGCGGAGTACGCCGCGTCCACTCCCATGGCCAGGTTCGACGCCTGGTTGCGGCGCACGCAGTGGGGTGCGCGGCTGGCACGCCGTATGGCGCGTTCGGGCACGGACATGCGCCCGGCCACGTTCGTCGTGGCCCTGGTGTCCGGGGCGCTGCTGGCGGTCCTGGTGGTGTGGCAGGTCCTCGCGCCGTTCTTCGGTCTGCTGGCCGCCGCGGGCGTGGGCTTCCTGTTCTTCTCCTACCTGCGCCGGGCCGAGGCCAAGCGGCGGGAGGAGTTCACCAACCAGTTGCCCGACCTGGCACGGGTGCTGGGCAACGCGACCTCCGCCGGGCTGGCGCTGCCGACGGCGGTGGCCATCGCCGCCGACGAGCTGGACGGCCCGGCCGGGGAGGAGCTCGGCCGGATGGCGGAGTCCATGAAGCTCGGCGCGAGCTTCGAGGAGGCCATCGCGGACCTCCGCCAGCGCATGCCCTCACGCGAACTGGGCGTGCTGTTGTCCACGCTGCTGGTGTCGTCGAGGTCCGGCGGGTCCCTGGTGACGGCCCTGCGCAACATCTCCTCCACGTTGGAGAGCCGCAAGGAGACGCGACGTGAGGTGAGCACCATCCTCAGTGAGACGACCTCCACCGCGTGGGCACTCGGGTTCATGTCGGTGGGCGCCCTGTTCCTGATCAACGGCGTCGAGCCGGGGATCATGCGCACGATGACCGGCTCCGGCTCCGGGATCGCGGTGCTGCTGGTCGTGGCGGCGCTGTACACGACCGGATTCGTGCTGGTCGCCCGCATCACCAGGTTCAAGATGTAGCGCCCCGTACAGTCACGGTCCCCGCCCCGCTCCTCGAAGGACACCCCCATGAACCTCCCGTTCCTGATCCCCCTGGCGGCCGCCCTCGCCTCGGCCCTGGTCGTGTTGCTCGGTGTCTACGGCCTGCACCTGACCCAGTCGCAGACCCGGGTGGCGGTGGACGACCCGGTCAACGCCCCGGTGACCACCAAGAGCGACGACACCTTCTTCCTGCACCGGATCACCGAGCGGATCGGACGCCCCTTCTCCAAGGCGCTGATGGCGTCGATGAGCGAGAAGGCGAAGGCGTCCGTCTCCTCCCGCATCGAGGCGGCGGGGCGACCGGACGGCCTGACCACGGAACGGTACGTGCGGCGCAAGGTCGGTGAGGTCGCGATCTACGGGACCCTCGCGGTCGTGGTGCTGCTGGCCGGTTCCAGTCCGTTGCTCGCCCTCCTGGCGCTGGCCTTCGCGGGGCTGACCGACCTGAACCTGTACGTGCAGACCCAGGAGCGCGCCGACGAGGTGCAGACGCAGCTGCCGGACTTCCTGGACGTGCTCGCGGTGACGGTGAGCGCGGGCATGTCGTTCCGCGCCGCCGTCGCCCGGGTGGCGGTGTCGATGCCGGGGGTCCTGGCGGACGAGTTCACGATCGCGCTCCACCAGATGGAGCTGGGCACCTCCCGCCGGGAGGCCTTCGAGTCACTGCGCCGCCGCAACCGCAACGAGTCGCTCAGCAAGTTCGTCACCGCCATCCAGCAGGCCGAGGAGCTGGGCGCGCCGTTGAGCGACACCCTGGTGGACATCAGCAAGGACATGCGCCTGGCCGACGCCCAGTACATGCGCCGCAAGGCCCAGCGCCTCAACCCGAGGGTGACGATGGTGACCGCGGCGACCCTGCTCCCGGGGCTGCTGATCCTCATCATCGGCTCGATGTTCCTGGGGACCGAGATCGACCTGGGCACCCTCCTCGGCGGCTAGGCCGCCGGAGCCCCGTGACCGGGTCGCGGCTGGCCCGGGGCGCCCCGGGGGCCGACGAACGGCCCGGGGGCACCCCACTCTCCCCCGAGGGGGTTACGCGGGCGGGAAGGGAATCCCGGACAGCGTCGGGATGAGGGCCTCCTCCTCGAAGTCCAGGTGGGCCTCCAGCTCCTCGGTCAGCCGGTCGAGCTCCGCCATGAACCGCACCGGGTCGGCGGTGCGCACGTCAGCGAGCAGTCCCTCCAGCTCACCCCGGACACGGTCGACCACACGGTGCTCCTCCACCAGGCGCTCGACCGGCTCCCTCAGGTGCGGGAACCCCTCGGCGAGGCCGGGGAACATCGTGTCCTCGCTGGTGTGGTGGAAGTGCAGGGACTCGCAGAAGGCCAGGCAGTGCTGGCGGATCTGGAGGTTGAGCCCGACCGGAGGCGCGGTCGACGCGGCGTCGCGCCCGGCCAGGTAGCGCTCGGCCTCCGCGCGCACGTTGGTGAGCTGGCCACGCAACCACGCGTGGATCTGGAACAGCTTGTCCGCGAGGTTGCCCACCTCACCCGGGCCGAACTCCGGAGAGGGCTGGAGCTCCACCACCGGGATCCGGCGTTCCACCTGGTCCTGGTAGTCGCCGTACCCCGGGTGGCGGCGGACGATCTCCTGGAAGGTCCGGTCGCGCTCGTCGTCGGCCAGCGGGACCGCGATGGACTCGCGGGTGTCCTCTCCCGGCAGCTCCACGGTCACCATGGGGTGCGCGAGCAGGTTGCGGTACCAGTCGGGGTCCTTCGGGGATCCCCCGGCCGAACCCACCACGTAGACGCGGTCGTCGATCCGTACGAAGCCGAGCGGGTTGGTGTACTCGCGGCCCGAGCGTGCTCCGGTGGTCGTGAGCAGCAGCAGGTCCCCGCCCTCGAACCGGCCGCCCACACGGCCGCCGTTGGCGCGGAACTCCGCGACCACCGGTTCGTTCCAGGGGCTCACCAAGGGCGCGGGGCGCTGGTGGGGTCCGGCCGGCGGCCGGTCCGGGCCGCCGGTGTTCTCATCAGTCGTCTTCTTGTTGTCGGTCTCCGTCAAGGGACGGTCCTCTCACTGTTGGTCGTGGAGGCGGACGTCCCCGAGGGCGCGGGTGTCGCGCTCGGTTCCGGGGTGCGGGTCGGGGGGCAGGGCACCGGGCAGCCGTCAGGCCGGAAGGGCTCGGGGAGTCCGCCGAGAAGTGGTGCCGTGGCACCGGGCTGGCGGGTGTACGGCCGAAGCGGGGCCAGGGGTGGCGGGTCGGACTCCACAGGGCCCGGTCTCTCACCGGGGCCGAGGGGCACGGTCTCGACGGCCGCGTCACACCGGCGCCGCGAACGGCTCAGCCGCTCAGATTCGGTACGCGAAGTGTGTGCTCACGATTGGCTCCCCGAAAAGGTCATGGCGCCTCCATGCACTCCGGCCGACCCACTGCTCTTTGGCCGGGAACACGCGACGCCCCACCATCATAGGCGCTCGTTCGGGTGGGGACGGACCCACCCGAAGTATCGGGAAGGCCCCATTGGAACGGGATCCGCGACTCCGTAGTTTCGTTGACGGGCCCCGAACCGGCCCCTGTCCCCCGTGTCCGCCCCCCCACGAAGGAACCGTCATGAGCAAGCCCCGCCGTCCCCCCTCGACCGGCGTCCCGCCCGCGCTCGGGCCCGGGCGCTCCCTAGCCCCCGACCTCGCGCGCGGCTTCATGCTGTTGTTCATCGCGCTGGTCAACGCCCAGTTCTTCCTCACCCACTCCGAGACCGTTCGTACCCTCACCGACCAGGTGTTGTTGCTCGTCCAGAGCACGCTGGTGACCGGGCGGGCGATCCCGATGTTCTCCCTGCTCTTCGGTTACGGCACCGTGTGGATCATGCGCCGGGTCCTCGACGCGGGCGGCGGGTGGGTGCACGCCCGCGTGGTGTTGCGCCGTCGCGGACTGTGGATGCTGGTGATCGGGCTCGCGCACGGGGTCCTGCTGCTGCCGGTGGACATCGTCGGGGCGTACGGGCTCGGTCTGCTGCTGTTCGTGGGCTTCCTGCGCGCGCGTGACGCGGTGCTGCTGTGGACCGCGGGCGCCGTCGCCCTCGCGTCCGCCTCACTGAACACCGTGCTCAGCCTGGGCAACGCGTTCAACACCGCCCCCGGGGACACCGAACCGGCGCCCACGGCGCCCTCACTCGTGGAGCCGGGCTTCCTCGCCGCCAGCGCCGAACGGTTCGCGGAGTGGACCCTGTACACACCGGTGACCCTGTTGCTGGTGGTGACGTCGCCGTTGTTGGTGGGGATGTGGGCCGGTCGCCGGGGCATCCTGGAACACCCTCGGGAACACCTTCCCCTGTTGGTGCGCACCGCCGTCGTGGGCCTGGGCGTCGCCGTCGTCGCCGGGCTGCCGGACGCCCTGGTCACCGCCGAGTTCCTGCCGGAGCCCGAGCCCGCGGTGCTGGTCTCCCTGTGGATGGTGCACGACGTCGCGGGCTGGGTGGGCGGGCCCGGATGGGCCGCGCTGATCACTCTGGTCGCCCTGTGGCTGACCGAGCGGGCCGCACGCGGGGGTGGCGACGGCTCTCCGGGGCCGGTCGCCACCGCGATCGCCGCCGTGGGAGAGCGTTCGCTGAGCTGCTACCTGGCGCAGGCGGTGGTGTTCACCGTGGTGTTCGCCCCCTACGGTCTGGGGCTGGGCGCGACCGCGAGCGCCTCCGTCACCGTTCTGGTGGCCGTCCTCACCTGGGGGCTGACCGTGGCCCTCGCCGAGGCCTCGCGCCGCCGCGGCCTACGCGGACCGGCCGAGGTGGTGTTGCGTCGGCTCACCTACGCCCGCACCCGTCTGCCGGGTTCCTCGCGGGAACCGCGCTGAGGCGCGGTCGGGACCCGGGAGGTCAGGCGCCGCCCTGTTCCGGGGACCCGTCCACCGGGCACAGGGACATGTCGCTCTCTCCGGGGACGGTGCTCGGCAGGGCGAAGTAGCCCGAACCGAGTCGGCTTCCGTCCCGCCACTCCTCCGTTCCGTCCACGTCGTAGCAGTGCCCGCTGAGGTCGTGGACCAGAGCGCCCGCGTACTCGGAGGGACGGTAGGCGACCCCCGCCCGTTCCGGGGCTCCCGGCACCAGCACGGTGACCTCGGCGGACGGGTGCTGCGGGCTCAGTTCCGTGAGCGTGGCCATGGGTTGTCCCAACTCGCTGCCGCTCCCGCCCCTGACAACCTCCTTGTCGATCCCCCCGTTCAGTTCGGGGTCGAGGGGCGTCACCGCCAGGAAGTCCTCCTCGTACACACGGTGGCTGCCGACGGTGGGGTGGTAGGTGAGTTCCGCCGTGAACTCGACCCCCTCGCCGGTGTCCCGCGCTGCGGTCATGCACACGCTCATCACCGGGAAGGCCTCCAGGTTGGGCGTGACCAGCCCGAAGTCCATCGTGTCGTGGTCCAGCGGGGAGACGAACGGCCAGACGTCGGGGCTGGTGTTCGGCTCTCCCTCGGGGCCCGGGACGAGGAGCGGGGCGTACGCGTCCGGGGAGACGGTGTCGGTGCTGAAGGGGCGCCAGGGGGCGTGTTCACTCTGGGCTGCCCTCCGCTCGTCGTCGTCACAGGGCAGCGCGGAGGGGGCGGCAGCGTCTCCGGCCTCCTCCTCGTCCTCGGCCCCGGCCGGTTCCTCGGCCACGTCCTCCGAGACGACGGTGTCGGCGGGCGACTCGCCCAGCGCGTCGAGGAGCAGGTACCCGCCCCCGAGCACCGCGACCATCCCGGCGGCTCCCACGGCGAGCCAGAGGCCGACCCTGCCCCGGGAGCCGGTGCCGTCGTCCTCGTCGAGGTCGATCCCGGCGCTCTCCACTCCCGACAGGTCGTGGCTTCCGGTTCGCGAGGGTCCGAACAGGTAGTCAGCTCCGCCCCGACCCGCCGTGCCGGAGCTGCGAGCTCCGGGCACGGCACCGTGCCCGTCAGCGGCAGGTGCGGGGAGGGAGTGCCCGTACGCCTCCGCCGCCGCCTCGGGGCCCCACGCCTCGTCGTCGGGACCCGACCCGGCACCCGTGTTCCCGGGGGTCGTGTCGCCTCCGAGGGGGGCGGAGCCGGCTGGGGGCTCCCCCGGCTCGGCGCCGCCTTCGACCGACGCGACCGCCCCGGGCGCCGCTCCCGTGTCACCGGGCTCCGGCGGGCGCTGGTTCAGGGCGTGTGCGGCCTGGGCCCAGCGTTCCGGGTCGTGCCAGCCCAGGTCCGGGATCGGCCAGTGTCGCGCGGTGAGCGCGCGGAGCTGGTCCGGCCAGGTGTCGGCGGTCGACTGTTCGTCGATGCCGAGCATGAGCAGGCACTCCAGGTAGGCGTCCTCGGCGGAGGGGCGCAGTTCCGGGTCCGGGGAGAAGGCGCGCAGCAGCAGCGACCGCAGGTCCTCCGGGAGCGCCCTGAGGTCGACTCTCGCCTCGCGGGTGCGGCGGGCCATCTCCCACAGGATCTGCCCCGGTACCCGCCCAGGTGTGTGCCCGGCCGGGGAGGCCCCGAACGGCGGCTCACCGGTGGCGGCGAACACGACGAGGCAGGCCCACCCGTGCACGTCGGAGCGCTGTGTGGCGGGTGAACCGTCGTAGCGCTCGGGGGCCAGCCAGCCCAGACTCGTCCCGCTCTGCACCGACGCCGTGTCGTCGATCCGGCGGGCGATCCCGAAGTCGAGCACGCGGGGACCGCGCGCCGACGACACCACGCTCTCCGGGCGCACGTCGCCGTGCACGGCACCCGCGCCGTGGGTGGTGGCGAGCGCCTCGGCCATCCCCGCAGCCAGCGCCAACAGGGCGTCTCCACCGACGGGACCGTGCATCCGCACGTGCTCACGCAGATCGGGACCGGGGAGGTACCCCATCGCGGACCACGGCCGACCCTCGTGTGTCCCGAGTTCCCGAACGCCCACCGCGCACACGCCGTCGTTCCGGGCGACGGTCGAGGTCTCAGCACCGGTGGCACCCACGGCGGCCCACTCGGGACCGGCGATCCGGAGGGCGGTCGGTTCTCGCTCGGGGGAGACCGCGGCGAACAGGGTGCTCACACCGTCGGCACCCAGTCGTCCGATGATTCGGTAGCGGCCCACCTGGAGCGGGTCACCGTCGGTCAGGGGGGTGACGTTCGGCGGCAGAGCGGGGAGGGAGAAGTCCATTGGGGGCAGCTTTCCACACATCAGGGACGGTTGTGGTGGGCTGTGCCGGGATAGCACATTCGATCCCGTTGTTCTGCGAATCTACCTAATTCGTGAGGGAGCCGACACAGCGATCCCCCCTTTTTCCGTGCACACGGGACTCATTCGCGGCGCGTGTCCGCCCCGGCGCGATCGTGCGCCCGCGCCCGGGCGTGCGGGCCGGTTAGCCCTGTTCACCAAGGATCGCGGCGGTCCCCGTGACACCGCCCCGACGCCCGAGGGGACCGCCGCGAAGGGCACCGCCGGTGGACACGGTGGGTGAGGACGTTATGGGAAGGAGAGGAAATCGGTGTAAACCATCGTCAACCACACCCCACCGGGCGCCGGGAGAGGCCTCATCCTGACGACAGGCCGAGAGCGTGGGACCCCGCCGAACCGGACACCCCCGGCGCGCGGACGCGCCTCCGACCAGAGCACCGACCCAGAGGCACTCTCGGGGACGGGCCGCCCTGACCGTGTCCGGCCAATCACCAGCCCCCGAACCCCGCCCGCGCTCCTGGCCCACACCACACCCGCGACCCCGAACGCACAGCGGTCCGCACCCGGCTGGCCACGGACGTTGGTCGCATATCAACCTTTACGGGGCACGCGTTCAGGAAAGGCCGATAAACCTCGATCCAACCACGGACCAAACACCAGTTCAAAATCACCATAAATCGCCCTGAACTTCCACTGATAGCTTTTCGACGGCCCCGACTTCCCCCCCACAGAGAAGACCATGGCTGACGACACCGGGAACACCGCGAGGCACCGCACCGACCCCTCCCCCGCCTCCGGCGACGCGTTCCCGGCCTCAACCGCTCCCCCGGAGGACGCGACCGTGAACGAGCCCCCACGGAAGCCCCGTCCGCCCTTCCTCCGGCTGCTCGGCGCGATCGCGGGAAAGGCCCTCCCCCTCTACCTCTCCATGGTCGCCACGGTGTTCGGGACCGTCGTCACGGCGGGGGTACTGGGGCACACCGGCACCGCGGTCCTGGCCGCCTACTCCCTGACCATCGCCCTGTACAACCCCGCCTCGATGGTGGTCCAGGGTGCGTTGCGCGGTTCGATGCCGTTCGTCGCGCGGAACTCCGAGGACCCCGCCGCCCTCGCCCCCGTCCTGCGCGACTCCCTCTGGCTGGCCCTGTGCGTGGGCCTGGTCGGCGGCGCCGTGGTCGCCGCGGTGCCGATGGTCGCCCGGTTGATCGGGGTGCCCGCCGCGACGGTGGCGGCCTTCGGCCCCTTCCCCTACCTGATGGCGCTCGCCCTCCTCGTCAACGCCTTCCAGTCGTGCGCCACCGTCCTGCTGATCGGCCTGGGCCGGTCGAAGCGGGCGATGGCCGTGGGCCTGGTCGGAACGGCGTCGTCAGTGGTGCTGATCCCCACGCTGGTCCTGGTGCTGGGTCTGGACATCACCGGCGCCGGTCTCGCGATGCTCCTGACCGCCCTGACGACCACCGCGGTGGCCCACGTCCTGCTGCGGCGCGGCACCGCGCCGACCTCCCGGCCGCCCGGATCGAGGGCACCGGACTGGGCCGGGGTCTGGCACATCGCCCGGGTCGGGCTCCCCATGGGGTCGACGATGCTGATCAAGTTCGGCGTGCTGGGCCTGCTCGCGATGGCGGTGGCGCGGGTCGGTGCCACCGAGGCCGCCGCCCACCAGGTGATGGTGACCCTGGTGACCTTCGCCTTCCTCCCCGCTACCGCGGCCGGACAGGCGGCGGTCCCCTTCATGGCCCGTGCCGCACGGACGGCCGAGGACCCAGGGGAGGACGCCTCGGGGAACGGGTTCGGAGAGGTCCGCAGGGCACTGGTCGCGGGACTGGCGCTGGCCCTGCCCGTGATCACGCTGAGCATGCTGCTGCTCTGGGTCGCGGCGGGCCCGATCATCGGGGTCCTCACCCCCGACCCGGCGGTCTCCGCACTGGTCACCGTGCTGGTACCGGTGGTCTTCGTGGTCGTCCTCGCGGACGGCGTGCAGGCCCTGCCCGGAATGGGGCTGCTCGCCCTCAGGCGCACCACCCCGACCCTGTACACGTTCGCGGTGTGTTTCGGGCTGCTGGCCCTGGCCGCCTTCCCCGTGGCCTCGGCGGGTGGACTGGCCTCGCTGTGGTGGGTCTACGCCCTGGCCAACCTCGGACTCGTCGTCGGGCAGTGCGGTGGCTTCCTCCGGATGACCCGAATCCGAGCCTGACCGACACCCCGCCCGTTCCGCGGAGCGCCGGGCTCCGCCCGGAGTATTCGGGGCCGACGGTTCCGGAAGGGTCCACTTCATGCGGGACTCGCATAGAACTCATGATTTCGCCCCCGAGGGAAGCTCCCCTCTTCACCTGACCCGCCCCCTGCGGCACTTCCACCACCCACGACCTCGACGGCGGCTCCAGGTCGGACCGGCGAGACCACGCATTTCCCATGCGGAACGACGCCCCATTCTGGAAAACCGTCCATTCGCATTCACTCGGAAAACCCCCGGGAGAAAGCACGGGGACACCTTGCGGAAACCCGACCTGAGCGCGCCCTCCGCGCCATCCAACCAGGGACCCCGCCGAACCCCCGGAAGTCCCTTACCCGGCACCTTCTCTCCCCGGAGGCACGATGTTGGCATTCGTACCGATTCGTCCTCGCCCCCCAGGGGAGGCGCCACCCCGCCGATCGAGTCCGCCGCCACTCACCGGTGACGAACCCTCGCCCTGATGTCATGTGATGACCGGATCCCTCCGAGAGACCAGCCGCCCCTCGACCGCCCCCAGGCCCACCACGAGGGGAAACCGGACAGTCGCCCCATCGAATGGGACAACAGTCGATGTCTCACTTCGGGTCGAAGAATGCCCCGGAGTCCCCAAGGGCCGCCAGGGCCTCCGCTGCGGCCGCACCGACCCCGAGGCACTCCCAGGGGCCCGCCGTGGCGCCACGACACCGACAGGGCCCGCACGGACACCCTCAGGATCAGCCACCCCCGAAACCATTGCCCCGAGGGTGTCCGGTTTCCGCCAAGCGATGACTTTAGACACCAAACCACCTACAAAAGACGGTGCGAGGCTCCGGTCCGGACCAATCCGGACGCCGCCATTGGCCACCCCGAGTGCGCCACTCGACCACATCCGAGAATCAGTTCGAGGAATTGCCGTAGAACGGCTGCGAAGCGCCCTCCTCCTCAGGCATACTCGGACCGTCGGTCGCCCGGTCGGCGCAGGCTTCGAGCCCGAAGCCAGCGCGTGTCCAGGCGCCCGCGCCATGCACTCGACGTTCCGTGCGCCCGTTCGTTCCCGGGGCCCGCCGGTTGGTTCACGTTCACCACAGAACGAGGCTCCCGGACCTGGACAGAATGGTTTCGCGAAGCGATAGAGTGCACCTGCGGGATCTCGCTTTCTCTCGTTCGTCACACGGGAGGGGCGCGGGTTCAATGGGGAGTGACTTCGTGGAAGTTGCGATCTAGGGGGAACTTCCGCCAAGAGCACTCCCACCCGTCGGGGTGGCATGGGATTCGGGGGAATTCACGTTCACCGAGCACGTGAATGTTCCATTCGCCACCAAGGGGCCCCACCCCTCTGCTGACTGCCGGGCGGCAAGGCCACCGGGAGGCAAAGGGGAACAGAGGGTTCGCGGGCCCCGACCATGAGGAAAAAAAGGGGGGCACTCTCCGATTCCCGGCGTCTGGGGGAGACACGGGAGCGGAGGCCAACCTCAGGCGCGGCCCCGGATCGCGTCGGTTCACACCGAGCCGACCGCGACCGGGGCCGCGGCCCGTCGCACCCGCCCCGGGGGGGCGCCCATCCCACGAACGCGGCCCGGTGTCGAGCCCTCACCCGGATCACGCATACGGCCCCGGTTCCGAACGGCCGTCGCCGTTGCGCGCACGGGAGAGTCCCGCCAGAAACCCGTCGCGGGCGGGAACTCAGCGTGATCGGGCTTCGTTGCGCCTGCGTGAGTGAAGATATGACGTGTTCGCGCCGCCGGGTCACCCAAGGCCGTGTTTTTTGGATCATTCCGCGCTCGCGTCCGCCAGGCTGCCTCTCGCTGCGCCGATGGAGCTCGGACAGCCAAACCCGGGCTGACCTTCACTCATCGTCTTGCAAGAGATTGCCTGGACGGCCGCTCGCATCGATGGCGGCTCCGCCGCCACCGGCGAAAGCATCCAAAAAACACGGCCTAGTGCGGGTCCCGGCAGCTCAGCACCGTCTCCAGCAACCCGGGGAACCGCCCGTCGAGTTCCTGGTCCCGCAGCGAGACGAAGCAGCGCGTGCCCTCGGTCCGGTTCTGGATCACGCCGGCGTTGCGCAGGATCTTCAGGTGGTGGCTCAGGGTCGACTGCGCGATCGGCAGTTCGATGTCCTTCCAGGCCCGCTCACCCTCGAACTCCGCGAGCATGCACACGATCCGCATCCGGGTGGGTTCGGCCAGCGCGGACAGCACCGTGACCAGATCCACTTCGGACAGGGCCGGATGCTCGTGCCCCTTCGACGTCCCCTTGGGAACCAAGACCCCACCTCCGCTTCCTCTGTCATACGGCCGTTCCGCACGCTCGCCCGAGGGCCCCACCGTCCCACCCGACCCCGCCCGGTGGCCGAGCCGGTCCGCGAACAGGATTTGGCGTGCGTTCAGCGGCGAGTGTACCGTCACTGTTCGATGTTCGTCGATCATCGAATGATCCAGGCCAGTGGGGGTAACTGAGATGACGGAAAAGACCGGGTCCGCGAAGACCGGGGTACCGGGGACGGGGCCCGCCCTGTCCGTCCTGGACCACGCCAGCATCGTCGAGGGCTCGACCCCCGGCGAGGCCCTCCGAGACGCCCGTGAACTCGCCCAGAACCTGGAGCGCTGGGGCTACACCCGTTTCTGGCTGTCCGAGCACCACAACATGCGGGCCATCGCCAGCGCCGCCACCTCGGTCTCGCTGGGCTTCATCGCGGAGGGAACCTCCACCATCCGGGTGGGCTCGGGCGGCGTGATGCTCCCGAACCACTCCCCGCTGGTGATCGCGGAGCAGTTCGGCACCCTGGAGTCCCTCTACCCGGGACGCATCGACCTGGGTCTGGGGCGCGCCCCGGGAACGGACCCGCGCACCATGCGCGCGATGCGCCGTGACCACTCCGCCTCCTCGACCTTCCCGCAGGACGTCCAGGAGCTCCGGTCCCTCTTCGAGCCCGCGAGCCCCGGGCAGCCGGTGCGCGCCGTCCCCGGTGAGGGCCTGCGGGTGCCCCTCTGGATCCTCGGGTCCAGCCTGTTCGGCGCCCAGCTCGCCGCGCACCTGGGGCTGCCGTACGCCTTCGCCTCGCACTTCGCGCCGAGCGCGCTGCACGACGCGCTCGCCGCCTACCGGGAGGACTTCACCCCCTCGGAACAGGCCTCGAAGCCCTACGCCATGGCCGGGATCAACGTGATCGTCGCGGACACGGACGAGGAAGCGAAGGACCTGTTCACCTCGCAACAGCAGGCCTTCCTGGGCATCATGCGCAACGCGCGCGGACTGCTCCAGCCCCCGGTCCGGAGCTCGGCCATGGACACGATGTGGCGTCCCGGCGAGAAGGAGCAGACGAGCGCGATGCTCCGCTACTCCTTCGTGGGCTCCCAGGAGACCGTGCGGAGCAGGATCGACCAGTTCGTCGCCGACACCGGCGCGGACGAACTGATGATCTCCTCGATGATCTACGACAAGACCGCCCGCTTCCGCTCCTACGAGCTGCTGGCCGACGCGTTCGGCCTGGCGGCGCCCAACGGGGGCTGAGGTCGGCACGGAACCCTGACCGGGGGTACTGGTCAAGGGTGCGGGACCGGATCAGGCAGGGTCCGGAACCGTTTCCTCCGGTGACAGGGGTGGGGCGGGGTCGTCAGGGACCCCGCCCCGCATCACGTCCGGGACCCCGGCCGCCCTTGACCAGGGCCGCGAACGGGTCCGGCTAGCCCTTCTCGGCGCGCACCCGGCCGTCCCGTTCACGGGCGGCCGCGCGGTCCAGCTCCCTGCGCGCGGGGCCGCTCGACGGGATGCGCCGCCACCACCACTGCTCGTCGGTCCGGTCCCGCGCCTCGGGTTCGGCCAGGGCCAGCAGCCCGGCGCCGTCCTCCTCAGTGAGGGAGCGGAAGCGCGCGTCGATGTCGGCCAGGGCGGAGTCCACGCTGGCGGTGCGCTCCGAACCCAGAGTGGCGACCCCCCGGTCCACGAAGTCGCGCAGCACGAGCGCGGTGACCAGGTCGTGGACACCGCAGGCGGAGGGGTCGGCGTCCAGAAGGGGCAGGTCCTCCCGCAGTCTTCGCACGTGCGTGTGCCAGGCGCCGAGCAGGCCCAGCAGACCGAACTCGTGGCCTGTGGGGATGCGGACCGGGAACTGTTCGAGCCGGTCCAGCTCCTCGGGGGCGAAGTAGCGGCGAAACCACTCCCCCGCCTCTGGTTCCGCTGGTTCCGGAGTCATGGAACTCCTTCTGGGTGAGCTGGGTCGGTTCGGAGGCCGTCGCCGGGGATCAGCCGGGCGGGAACGGGCCGGGGGCACGGGGATCGGGCTCAGGGGACGATCGCGGCGTGGTGTGGGGGCTTCGCTAGCGGATCCCCCGCTTCGAGCACCGGGGATCGCCCCTCGGCCCCCCGAGCCGGGCACACCGTCGTGGCACCCCACACACCTCACTTCCCCCTGCATTCTCTTACGCCGAGCACCCGTACCGGCGGTTCACCCCTTTCCTGGGAAGCGGATGCGGACCGGCCGCCGGGGGTGTAGGGGGTGTGGTCCGGAGTCAGTCCCCTCCGCCACCGCCGCCTCCGTCACCGCCACCGGAGTCACCTCCGGAGCCGCCCCCCGAACCTCCGTCGAAGAAGCCGCCGCCGGAGGAACCACCGTGGGAACCGGAGGCACCCTGGGAACCGGAGCCGTCCGAGCTGATGGAGTGGCCGCCCACCGAGCAGAGGTCAGCGAACTCGCACAGGCTGCCCCAGTCGAGCTCGAACCCCTCCCGGGGCTCCGGGGTCTGCTCCCCCACCCTCTCCGAGGGTTCTCCGACCAGCCGCGCCGAACCGGAGTCCGTCACGACCCGCACCGCGTCGTCCCCGGAACCGTCCCGACCGCGCCCGCGCTGTCCGCCCTCGCGGCCCATCCTGGCGAGCCCGATCACCGCGGTGTAGCCGAGCGCCACCTCGCGCACCATCGGACGCCCCTCGATCCGGCCGACGGAGTAGGTCTGTTCCGCTTCCACGAGCAGTTCCCGACCGGCGGGGGTCCTGGTGGTGACGTTCCGCCCTCCCCTCCCCAGGTACAGCCCGGAGGAGAGACCGTTCAACACTGAGAGGACCCCGCCGACCACGACCAGCGCCACCGTCCACCCGTTCTGTTCGTAGGCGGTCACCAGCACCAGCCCGGCGATCAGCAGCCCCGTACTCACGAAGGAGAGCCGCTGCGCGACCCACCCGGCGTCGTGGAAGTCAGCGAGCGACCTGGTGAGCTCACCGGAGTGGGCGATCAGACGCCGGTCCGCGAGCCTTTCCCGCACGCGGTCGATGCCCCGGCTGAAGGTGGCGGTCCGGATCATCCCCCGCGCGGTCAGGCCGGTGCGGTCCTTGAACGCCTTGACGATGTCCCGGCGGACCTGGTCCTTCTCCGTGACATAGGCGTTGGAGGGCCCCACCAGGGTGAAGAACCCGCCCCTGGTCTGACGCCGGACGCGGCCCGAGAGGAAGAGGTCCATGAGCACGACCTCACCCACGCGGGTGGCGCCGCCCACGAGGTAGGCGAGTTCGGTGGGGGTGAGCTCCTCAGGCCTCGGACGACGCGTCGGGACGGGGACGGACGCGATCGCGGCGCCGATCGAGCGGTTCGCGTTGAAGACCTTGACGAGGGGAAACACACCGATGGCCAGGCCGAGCAGGGCCCCCAGGAGGGGGATGAGCACCGTGGCGTCCAAGATTCGGGCCTTTCTGAAAGGCCGACCGATGGAGTCGGCCGGGAGGATCAGCTGGAGCGGGGAGTGCGGCGGTGGAGGGTCTCTGGGGTAAGGGGGTGGATCCGGGGGCAGCGCGTACGAGAACTGGACAATTCAACACCATGACGCGGACACGGCCCCTGGCCTGGGCCTTCGCCCCCGCGCTGGGCGTTCGGCCGCAGGAACACACGACGCGATCCGCTGTCAAGTGGCAGCAGGCAGGCGCAGGGTGGAATCCGATGCCCCCAGTGATGGGGGAGAACCCGTGGGAATCACCCCCCACCTGTGAATACCTCTACAGAAAGGGTGTGGGCAGAGCTCAGCGGCCGAAACGCACCGGGAAACGATCTGGCCACATCCGGCCAGACTCTGGGGTAGGACACCGCGAGATGTCCGATAGTGGAGGGGCACAGGATCAGGGCACCGCCATGCGCGCAGCCGGATCCGCCAGACCCCGTGAGGAGGTGATCGCGATGACCACGTTCGAGGCGGCCGCCCACGAGCGGGCCGTCCGCACCACCCCTCCCCTGCCCCCCGAACCAGGCGAACGTCCCAGCAGCATCGAAGTCGCAGCCCCTGTTCCCCAAGGAGTCACCCCGTGAACCTCACGCACCAGGTCTGGGTCAAGCTCAGCTCCCTCGCCCTGCCCAGGGCCGGGCGGAGCAGCGACCGAGGCGCTGGCTTCGTCGAGTACGGGGCGATCCTGGTGTTCGTCGCACTCGTGGCCGTGGTGATCATGAACGCCGGAATCGGGACCCGTATCGCCCAGGGCATCAGCAGCACCATTGACGGCATCTTCGCTGGCCCCCCGTAGTCCAGTCGGAGAAGGAACCGCCAGGGAACTACCGCACAGGTCGCTCCACGCCCCAGGAAGCCAGAGGAACGGGAAGAACGTGGCCCCCAGAAGTAGACCTTCCCCGTTGAAGGAGAGAAGCCACCGGTGGGTCGGTTTGGCGGCGACTCTGGTTCTCCTCTTCACCGCAGGGTGCGTCGTGGGGGCGGAGGAGTCGCCGGAGGCCCCCGGAGAAGGGGCCACCGGGGAACCCGGGCAGTCGGCTCCGGAGGAGGCCGGGGAAGAGGAAGCGATCATCGCCAGTTCGCAGTTCACCTCTTCAGACATCGGTTCGGACCTACAGATCGACATCATCGCGCTGGAGCGGTTGAGCAACGATCTCCTTCGTCTCCGGATGAGCATCACCAACAACTCCTCCGAAAGCTTCGATCTGGGGTACAAGCTCGCCGAGGAACTCGATGCGCAGACCGCCAGCAAGATCAGCCTCATTGACGACGTCAATCAACAGCGGTACCTGAGTTACGACCAGAGCGACGGAAGCTGCTTCTGTGACTCACTGAACGGCCCCCTCGGCAGTGGTACGACAGAGACTCTCTGGGTGATCTTCCCCGGCGACCAGGGATCCTTGGAGCAGATGACCGTCACGACTCCGCTGACTTCACCGTTCTTCGACATCCCCATCAGCGATGTCTCCGAGTCAGTCGAGCAGAGCAACCTCGGGGAGGCACGGATCCTCGACCTCACGCTGATCTCCGACAGCCTTGAAGAGGACCAGACCGGACGGACCGAGAGCGGCGACGAAGTCAGCATCATTCTCTCCTCCGACGTCCTCTTCGGCACTGGCAGCTCCGACCTCAGCGACGAGGCCCAGGACATCCTGAAGCAGGTGGCCCAGGAGATCGACGACGCGAGCTCCGCTGTCGTGTCCGTCGACGGCCACGCGGACGACACCGGCAGCGACGGCGTGAACCGGCCCCTCTCCAAGGAACGCGCCGAAAGCGTTGAGTCCGCACTGAACGACCTCATCACCCGAGAGGGAGTCACGTTCGAAGTCGAGGGTCACGGATCCGCCGATCCCATAGCCGACAACTCCACCGAAGAGGGTCGCGAACGTAACCGCCGAGTCAGCGTCACCTTCGAGAAGTAGGGGCAGCGATGAACCTGAGACTCCGATGGACCTGGGCCGTCCCGCTCGTACTGGTCCTCCCCTTCGGGGCGGCTTCGAGCGTTCTCGCGGCACCAGCCCCGCAAACCGAGAACCTCGACTCTCTGGGCACAGCGGAATCCAATGACTCGATCAGCTCGGGGCTCACAGCGGAAGCCCACTCTGCGGAACGGAACGGGTCGGGGAATCTGCTGTCAGTGGCCTGGAGCGTGGAAAACCAGGGAGACGCGCAGGCCATTTTCGATTGGCCGCACGGAACCACGTACATGTACCACAACGCGAACTCGTACTCGGGGGTCACCGTCTCCTCCTCCGACGAGGGGCAGAGATACCACCCGGTCATGGACAGCGAGGGCGACTGTCTCTGTTCGGGAAACATCAACGTGGACTCCAAGAGCACCATTGATCCAGGTGAGAAGGTCGCCTACTGGTCCATGTACTCGGTGCCCACCGACGTGGATGAGATCGACCTGGAGATCCCGGGATTCGACGCCATCGAGAACATCCCCGTCTCCTGATCCTCGCGATCCACCGTCCCGTTCCCAGGGCGGGAACGGACTTCGCGTCGGGTCCCGGGGACTCCCCTATCCTGGGAACTGCCCCCACGTTCGCTCCTGGACTCTTCTGGAGGCGGAGTTGACCACCCCCCACCGTCCCGAGCTCGGGGACACGCGCCGCCCCTCCTCCAGCCGACCCCCCAACCGTTCGGACGGGCGCGACCGCCCTCCTCGGATGTCCGTGCGGCGGCCGGGGCTCCCACGCTGGGCCAGGCCCGCTCCGGGGGGTCAGCGGGACCGGGGTGCGGCCTTCGTGGAAATGGGGGCGACGGTCATCCTCGCCGGGCTGATCATCACCACCGTCTACGCCTCCGGGGTGAGCTCCACCTTCAACGAGGGCGTTCGGCAGATGGTGTGCCTGGTGAACGGTCCCGGCTGCGGTGACCAGACCTGGGTGGACGAGGACCGCCCCGAGGAGCCCGAACAGTTCGAGTGGGGGTCGGGCAACTCCAACACCAGCGACAACAAGAACCTCGGTATGCAGGCGGCGGCGGCTGAGCCGTACAACTGGACTGACCAGGAGTGGACCTGCCTGGACAGCCTCTGGGGTGCGATGTCCAACTGGGACCAGGGGTTGGTCGACCCGACGACGGGTGCGCGCGGGATCGTCGGCTTCAACGCCGCGCAGCACGGATCGCTGCCCCCGGGGTTCGACGACAGCGCGTCCGCCCAGATCAGCTGGGGTCTGGGGCACATCCAGGAAGCGCACGGCTCCCCCTGTACGGCCTGGCGGTACTGGCAGAGCACCGGGACGTACTAGGCGAACGCCCGCCCGCGAACCAGGCGTGGCTTCCTGGACTCTCTCACCCTGTGCGACCTGGCGTTTCCCCGCTGTGGCCGGATTCGGCCACGGGAAGTCCGCCAGAACCCACGATTTTCGCGGTCCGATCCGGCAGAGTGTCCTTGTCAACCAACGTCGCGTTGCTCTCCGCGAGACGTCGTCGGTGGGTCAACCACCGAGCGTTGTTCGGTTGAAACAAGCGTGTAGCGCTGGAAGCAGCGAATCCCCATCGTGCCCGGTGACCGATGGGGCCACAGACCAGGAGACGGGACCGAAGCGGGGGGCGGGCCCCGCTCGGACGGGTCGGATTCCGCAGTCGGGGGTGGTGCTCGGACCTGGAGGGTCTCCGAGCACCCGCCCGAGGATTTCCCAGGAACCCGGCTCGCGCCGTCTCCCACCACCGCTCCCCCGCCCAACGGCTCCCCTTGCCGCGGGGCGGGGGAGCGGATCTCTCCCACCACGCTCGCGTGAATCCGCCGCAAAACACCAACAGGTGGCGGCAAACCTTTGGACAGCTCGGGACAGATGCGGACCTTTAGGGCCATATCGCCCATAGCCTGATCCCTCAATCCCCACTGAGTCCCTGGCCGGGGGCCCGGCTCGGTGCGGGGGACGGGGGCCGGGGCCGCCTCGCACGCACACCGCGTGGACGGCCCCGGGGACATGGGGGCTCGATGAGGATCGCCTATCTGATCAACGACATGTACGGCATCGGTGGCACCGTGCGCACGGTCGCCAACCAGGCGGCGGCCCTGTCCGCCCGGCACGAGGTGGAGATCGTCTCGGTGTTCCGGCACCGCGCCGAACCCGTCCTCCCCGTCCCCGCCCAGGTCAGCCTCCGTCCGCTGGTCGACATCCGTCAGCAGGACGAGCGTTCGACCGGTGTGGACGGACGCCCGCTGTACGAGGGGTCGGAACGGGCCGGGCTCCCCCCGCTGCTCTTCCCCGTGGAGGACGGTCGTGGGGACACACACAGCCGCCTCACCGACGACCGGCTGGAGGAGTACCTGGCCACCACCGACGCCGACGTGGTCGTGGGCACACGGCCCGGGCTCAACGTGGTGATCGCTCGGGCGGCGCCCGGCAGGATCATCAAGATCGGCCAGGAGCACCTCACCTACGAGCAGCACTCCGAGGAGCTGCGCCGGGTGATGGCGGCCGAGTACCCCAACCTCGACGCCTTCGTCACCGTGACGGAGGCGGACGCGCGCACCTACGCGGCGCGGATGCCGCTGCCGGGGGTGCGGCTGCTCTCCATCCCCAACTCGGTGCCCGCGCCTCCCTTCACCGTGAACGGGCACGACACGCGCACGATCGTCTCCGCGGGCAGGCTGGCGCCCAGCAAGCGACACGACCTGCTCGTGCAGGCGTTCTCGATGATCAGCGAGGAGTTCCCGGACTGGACGCTGAGGATCTACGGACGGGGCAGCCGACGCGGGGCGCTCGGCAGGCTGGTGGGTTCCCTGGGTCTCCAGGACCAGGTGTGGCTGATGGGGCCGCACCCGAGGGTCGAGGAGGCGTGGGCGCAGGGGGCGTTCGCAGCGGTGACCTCCAGCGAGGAGCCCTTCGGGATGACCATCGTGGAGGCCATGCGGTCCGGCCTGCCGGTGGTGAGCACCGACTGCCCCCACGGGCCCGCGTCGATCATCCGGGACCGGGAGGACGGGCTGCTGGTACCGAACAAGTCCGCCTCGGGGATCGCTGAGGGCCTGGCGCGGCTCATGGGTGACGACGCGCTTCGGCGACGCATGTCGGCGGCGGCCCTCACCGGCTCCGAGCGCTTCGACCCGGTCAACGTGGTGCGCCTGCACGAGGAGCTGTTCTTCGACCTCGTCGGGGTCGGGATGCCGCCCTCGCCGGTGTCGGCCCTGCCCGCGCCGCGTCCGGAGCCGACCGCCTCCTGTCGGGTGGAGGCCGGTCCCGACGGGGTGACGGTGCTGTCGTTCGGTCCGCCCGAGGGAGCCGCGGGGGCCGTGGTGGGACGCCTTCCCGAGCGGGTGGTGCTGACCAAGCCGGGCAGGAGGGTCGAGGTGCTCCCCGAGTCCGACGGCCGGTTCCTGGTGGACGCCTCCCGCACGGGTATGGAGGGACCGGGCGGCGGTCGGCAGAAGGGGCTGGTCACCGGGGTGTGGCAGGTGTTCCGGGTGGACGCCGGCCTGGAGGCCCCGGTGCGGGACGTGGAGATCCACCAGCACGGCTTCCCGTTGTCGCCCGCGCGGACCCCGGGGCTCTCGCTCGTCATCCCCTCGCGGTCCTCGAAGGGACGCCTGGTGCTGCACGTGCGGCGCTCGGAACACCACGCGGAGATCTCCCACGTGGAGGTCGCGGACGGGCTGATCACGGTGCAGGGACGGGTGCTCGGCCGACACCGCCCGGACGCGCGCGCCCGACTGGTGGTGCGTCTGAGGACCTCACCCCAGACCCGTAGGGAGTTCCCCTCGGCGGTCGCGGCCGGAGGCGAGTTCACCTCCGTGATCGACCCCGAGCTGGTGGTGCGCGGGCGGGAGGGCGACTCCGAGAAGTGGGAGATGCGGGTGATCCTGTCGGACGGCACCGAGTACACGGTGGGGCGGCACCTGTCCGGGGTGGTCGGGTACAAGAAGATCATCCAGTACGCGCCCCAGAAGGTGCGGCCCGAGCGGGGCCTCGGCACCAGGGTGCGCCCGTACTACACGGTGAACGACCGGTTGGGGCTTCTGACCGCTCCGCTCGCCCCGTCGCTCCCGGTGGACCGGGTCCGGGCGCGGCCGATGGGCCGCCGCGGCGACCTGTTGTACTTCGAGGTGGTGCTGGGGACCCCGCTGCCCGAGGACACGAGCTTCGCGCTGGAGGTCGTACGGGGCACCGGGGCGGGGCAGCGGTACCCGCTGGAGGCGATGCCCGCCCACCCCGGCCGCCAGGAGGGACGGCTGGTGGGGACCCTGCCGTTGCTCGACCACGACGACCACCGGGGATCGGTGCTGCGTACCTCGTGGCAGCTCAGGTTGAAGGCGGGACCGGCCGGGGCCCTGGCCAAGGTGGGGGCGAAGGCCGTGCCGGACCAGACGGCCCGGAGGTGGAGCCACGGCGCCTACGTGCGCTCCGCGACGGTCTCCGCGACGGGTTCGGGAGACCTCCAGGTCACCGTGGCCGACGTCCACCTGGTGGCGGCCATCAACCGCCGCATCCACTGACACCCGAGCGGAGCGCCGAGGTCGGGGCAGGTCAGCCACCCCGGCCTCGACAACCGTGGACACACCGCTACAGTTCCCCTCATGAGCGGTCACACCACGACCTGGCGGTGGGGCACCCTGGTGGTGCCCCTCGTCGCCGTCGTCGTGCTGTGCTTCCTGTGCGCGCTCTGCTATCCCGGCGCTGGTGCCCCGGGCGGCGGTGCCCGCGTGGCCGCGGAGTGGTCCGCGGCCTCCGACTCCGCCGAGGACCCCGGTTCCCCGCACGCCTGTCCCACGCCGGACGAGCGCGGGCTGTTGACCGCGCAGCCGATGCTCGCCCTCGGGGCGGCCCTGGTCCTGTGTCTGCCCGTGCCGCCGCGGGTCGGACCCTCTCCGCGCCGCACGCGCGGGGACCCCGCCGGCCCCCACGGCCACCGCCTGCTCACCCTCCTCTGCGTCCAGCGGGTCTAGGAGCACCGAGGAGCCCCGCACCCACTCGCGGGGCTCACACGCGTGCCCTCGTTCGCTTCGGACCCTTGGAACCCTCACATGAGCAAGAACCTGGTCATCACCCTCTGCCTCCTCGTCGTCGCCGCCCTCGGGATCGGCCTGCTCGTCTACCTGGACCGGGACGACGAGGCCGCGACGGCCCGGGGCTCCGCCAGACCGACCGCACCCGGGGCCACCCCCGAGGAACAGCCCACCGCTCCCGCCGACGTGCTCGTGCGGGAGAACAGCCGCCACCTCGACCAGGTGGAGGGCGCCGAGGTCACGGTGGTGGAGTTCCTCGACTTCGAGTGCGAGGCCTGCCGCGCCCAGTACCCCGTGATGGAGCGGATCCGCGAGGACTACGATGGCCGGATCAACGTCGTGATCCGCTACTTCCCGCTCCCCGGCCACCTCAACTCCGGCCCGTCCGCCGCCGCTGTGGAGGCCGCCGCGCAGCAGGACTCCCTGGACGAGATGTACCAGCGGATGTTCGAGACCCAGGGCGAGTGGGGCGAGTCCCGGGAGGATCAGAGCGAGGTGTTCGTGGGCTTCGCGGAGGACCTCGGCCTGGACATGGACGAGTTCGTGGAGGCCATGGAGTCCAAGGAGACCGAGGAGCGGGTCCAGGCGGACTTCGACGACGGTCTCCTGCTGGGCGTGCAGGGCACCCCGACCATCTTCGTCAACGGCCGTCCCGCGCCGAGCATGCCGAGTCACGAGGTCCTGTCCGCCATGATCGACTCGGAGCTGGAGTGATGGCCGCCCCCGCACGCCACGAAACCGCCGACACCCGGAACCCGTTCCCCGGCGCGGACGTGCCGATCGTCAGCCGGGCCCTGCCGTGGCTGCTGGTGGTGGGCGGGTTGGTCGGCCTGGTCGCGGCCGCAGCCCTCCTTGTGGAGAGGATCCGGGTCCTGGCCGACCCCGACCACGTACCCGCGTGCAGCTTCAATCCGGTGCTGTCCTGCGGGACGGTGATGGTGACCCCGCAGGCCGAGGTGTTCGGGGTGCCCAACCCGCTCATCGGGGTGGCCTGCTTCGCCGCCGTCACGGCCGTGGGCGCGGCCCTGCTCGCCCGGACCGGTCCGGGCACCGGGGCGGACCCCGGGTTCCGGCGCTGGTTCTGGCTGGGTCTCCAGGCGGGATGCCTGTTCGGTGCGGTGTTCGTGCACTGGTTGATCTTCCAGAGCCTGTACCGGATCGGGGCGCTGTGCCCGTACTGCATGGTGGTGTGGGCGGTGACGATCCCGATCTTCTGGTACGTCACGCTGCACAACCTCCGCGCCGGTCACCTCCGGGTACCGGTGGCGCTGCGGCGGCCGGTCGGTGTGCTGGCCCGCAACCACACGGTGGTGCTCACCGTCTGGGGCGTGGTGATCGCGGGCGCGGTCGCTGAGGCCTTCTGGAGCTACTGGACGACCCTGTTGTAGGCCGCCGCGGGCGGGTGGCCGGTTCCTGGCCGCCCGTCCACGGGGGACGGGCGGCCGCGACCGCGTTCCCGGACGTGTCACCGGCGTCACCTGGGGTGACCGGGCGGTTGTCCACAGGGCCTTCAGCGTTCCCTTTCCCTCCCGCGCCCGCCCGGGTTAAGCTGCGCCGGACAGGGGTTTCGCGGTGTCCACGCGCCCCGGCCCCCGCCCCGACCCTCCGAGTCCTCCCGAGCCCGTCTCCCCCGCTCTCCGCGCGGGGACCGAACCCCCGGACCGCCATGCGAAGGCCCCCCTCCTCCCCGGTACGCAGACGCCGTCTCCTGGGACGCCGCGACGACGGACAGGCCAACGTCCTCCTCCTGTTCGGTCTGACCCTGAGCCTGCTCGCGCTCACCGTGCTGTTCGTACGGGTCGGCGCGGCCAACGACATGCGCTCACAGGCGCAGACGGCCGCCGACGCCTCGGTGTTGGCGGCGGTGGCGGGGCTCCGGGACCACGCCGCCCGACAGCTCGCCGACGGCGTCCACCCCATGCCCCGGTACGACGAGGAGATCGCCCAGTCCCGCGCCGAGACGTACGCGCGCAACAACGGCGGCGTGCTCACGGACATCCGGGCCAGTGACAACGCGATGGGCCGCTTCGGCAACATCGTGCGGGTGGAGGTGCGCGGGGCGCACTGTCAGAAGGAGCTGACGGAGGACGGTTCCCGGGCCTGGAACGACGTGGTGTGCGACGGCGAGGAGGACGACGCCGGGTCCTTCGAGGGCACCGCGGCCGCGATCGCGATCATCGACCTCTCGGCCGAGTGTGGCCGGGAGACCGACGGACTGGTGTGCGGCGGACGGGCCGTCACCGACCAGGACCAGGCGAGGGAGTTCTTCGACGTGCACCTCATCGACCAGGAGGGCCGGTTCAAGTTCGATCCGAACTCGGTCTTCGGCGGAGGGGCGATCACCGACTGCGGTTCCCTGGGCGGCCTGCACCCGCAGATGTGCGCGGCGCACGAGGCGCTCAACCAGGAGTTCCCCGGCTTCTACCTGAGCGCGGGCGGGTACCGGGATGAGAAGACCAGCGACCACGGGTTCGGCCAGGCGGTGGACTACATGATGGCCGACCTGGGTGCGACTCCGACCCCGGAGATGGACGCGACCGCCATCGAGGTGATCGACTTCCTCATCGCGAACGCCCAGGATCTCAACGTCAAGGGGATCATTTACAACTTCCACATCTGGAGTCCCAGCAAGGATCGCACCGGGCCCTGGATGGAGGTCAGACGTCCGGCGAACACGGTGTACAACAACCCGACCCTGGACCACGTGGACCACATCCACCTCTCCGCCGGTCCACCGCCCTTCCGGTAGTTCACCGCCCGGAGCTCCCCGTGCCCCAGGACGCCGGGCGGGCTCCGGTCGAGGGGCACGCGACTCTGTTCTCCAGGTCGTGTGTCCCGCTTCCGCCGGGCCCCGTGGTGCGTTGTCCACAGATCCGAGTCGGGGCTTGTCCGGGGTGGTCCGTCGGCCGAACCTGGAAGCATGACGCGAGACCACCGTGCTCCCTCTGGTTGCTCCCCGCTCTTCCCCCTCCCCCGACCCACGCCGGCCCCCAGGGCCACCCGCTCCGACGCACGTCCCGGGCGGCCCTCTCCACTGGCCGGTCCCCCACCCGACCACGACCTCCTGCTCCGCACGCTGCGGCCGGTGCTGGCCCAGCTGTCCCCTCGGGCGGTCGCCTTCGGTCGGACCGCCGCCTACGTGTGGGGGGTCGACCTGTACCCCCAGGGCACCTCCGTCACCCGCAACCGCCTGCACGTGGCGGTGCCCCCGGGTGTCGCGGGAGCCGCCCGGGCCGGGGTCGTCGCGCACCGTGAGTGCGTTCCGGAGTCCGAACGCACGCGGTTGGGCGGGGTGCGGGTGACGACGAGGGCACGGACCGCGCTGGACGCCGCGGCGCAGTCGGGCTCCCTGTACGCGGCGACCGCGGCCCTGGACCGCTTCCTCGCGCTGCGTCTCACCTCCGAGGACAGGTTGCGGGCCGCCGCCCTGACCCACCCCCGTCGGGCGCAGGGGCAGCTGAGGCGTGCGCTGAGGCTCGCTGACGGGCGCAGCCAGTCCCCCGCCGAGAGCTGGACCCGGGTCCTGCTGCACCAGGTGGACCTGCCCAGGCCCGTGCCCCAGTGCGGGGTCTCCACCGTGGAGGGCGAGTTCAGGGTCGATCTGGGCTGGCCCGCGTACCGGGTGGCGGTGGAGTACGACAGCGCCGAGCACCACTCCCTGCCGGTCGACCGGGCCCGTGACCGACTGCGGTACCGGGCGATGGAGGAGGCGGAGTGGATCGTGATCTCGATCGGCGTGTACGACCTGTGCTCACGCCCGGCAGGCTTCCTGCGCCAGGTCCTGGCGGCGCTCACCGACCGGGGCTGGTCGGGGACACCGGAGCGGACGGTGAGGGTGTGGCGGTCCATCCACCGTGTCGAGCGCCGACCCCCGAAGTTGGGTTGAGACCAGGCCGTGCGCGGGTCGCCCGGCACCGGGCCGCTCGGCCCCGCCCGCACGGGGACCTCACGCGAGGAACGGGCCCGGGGAAGGGGCACCGCCGTGGGCCTTCGCCGTGTGGCCCCGTCACGTGGATTCCCGCCGTATGCGGGGCTCGCATCACCTCGCTCTCGGCCCCCTCGTGGTGAACCAACCCCCGCCGTCATCCGCCACAGTGGGGTCGGGGCACGGCGTGTCCTCGCCGTCGAACAGCCCGTTTCCGCGTTCACGGGGACGGCCACATGCGGCCACGGGGCGGATCCGTACCGTGTCAGGGCCCTCCCTGTGGGAGTCCGTGTGCTGGCCCGCGCGACGACGCCGCGCGCGTGCGGCACCCTGGTCGAACGCGCTCCGGACCGGAGGGAGATCCGTGGATCGGATACCGCCGCGCCGGGCTCCGGGGACCGTGACGGGCGCCTCGTTCGTCAGTGGCCGCGGCGATGATGTTCACCCGACCCCCGAACAGAGCGGTGAGTTACTGCGTCGTACTCCGCGTAAGCGGCACCCCCCGAACACCGAACCGCAGAATCGAGGCGTTGTCAGTGTCGACGTCGATGCCGTCCACGGAACAGGAGCTGGAGGACGCCGTCCCCGGACGGCCCAACTGGCTGCTGAGCCTGCTGGTGGCCCTGGCCAGCCTGGCCGTGGTCGCCAGTGGTTGGACCGTGGCCCGGTTGACGCTGGACGGAGGCACCGCCGCTCCGCCGGCGGTGGATCCGGGCGGGGTGGAGTCTCCGCTGGTGCGGGCCGTGGACGCCGATCCCTCGGACCCGGAGGTGTTCCTGGAGTCCGCTGTCCAGGTGGTCCGGGACGCCCCCTCCTTCCACGTGAGCTACACCCGGACCGTCGAGGGTGCGGAGCCCGCCCGGGGGTGGGCCCGCCACGAACCCGACTCCGACACCGCCTTCGAGCACTACTTCGAGACCTCCGAGGGGGTGCGGGTCTACCGCTACGACCTGCCCGGCACCGGCTTCATGATGACCGCCGAGAAGGGACTGCCCGGCATGACCGTGCTGGACCGGCCCACGGAGGCCGACCGCCGCCTCTGCTCGGAGGAGTTCGTGCTCGCGGTTCTGGAGGACCTAGTGGAGACCGCGGCCGAGCTGGAGCTGGTGGGATCGGAGGAGATCGAGCTCCCCGAGAGCACGCGCGGAGTTCCGGCCAGCACCCACACCGCCTACCGGTACACGGGCACCTTCGCGACGGAGGCGGGAGACTACCTGTCCGAGGTCGGCCGCAACAGCCTCCTCCCGGTCCCCGAGGCCCGGTTCGACCTCTGGGTGGACGAGGCCGGACACCCCCGAAGACTCAGCTACACCGCCGTGAACGGGTTCGGCGAGACCTACGACTACCACCCCATGGCCGTCTAGCGGGCGCGCCGGAGGCGAGCGGCCGCCTGGTACCGACGCCGGGAGCCCGCGCGGCACGCGGCCGTTCAGGGGACACCGGAAGCGAGCACAGGGCCGTCGGCCACGGGCGTTCGTTGAGGTGGCGGGCGACTCTCGTGGGAGGAGTGAACAGACCGCTGGGCCCGCCGTGCTGGAGATCCGGGACGCGGTCGACGGCGACCCCGGACCTCAGGACCTCCAGGTCCGGCGCCCTCGGGCCAGGGGTGTCCGTTGGGGGTGGCGGACTGTGGACGCGTGGTCCGGGAACGGGCGGGACCGACCCAGGAACGCGGTACGCGGGCAACAACCCGGGGGCGGAACCCCTGAGCCTCAGGGGTCAGTCGGTTCCGGCGCGGCCCATCACGAGCTCGGGGACGTTGACGGTGTCGTCGAGTTCGTAGGTGTAGGGAGGGTCGGGCACGGTGCCGCGCGGTTCGGGCTGGTCGGAGTCGACCAGCAGGTTGTCACGGGTGACCACGTTCCCGGGTTCGTCGGGCTCCGTGGACACCGAGACCGGGGTGTTCTCGAAGTAGTTGCCCTCGACCAGCACCTGGGAGCCGTGGGCGGACCGGACCCCGTACTCCGGGTTGGCGCGGAAGTAGTTGTTGAACACGTGGACGTGCTCGGCGTTGTGGGCACTCGGGTGACGCTCGGAGGTGCCGTCGAAGAAGTTGTGGTGCACGGTCACCCGTAGCGCGCCGGGCTCCTCGTCACCGCCGCCGATGGTGACCGCCGACTCCGCGTCGGTGAAGTGGTTCCAGGAGAGGGTGACGTGGTCGGCGCCGTCGGCCACGGTGATCAGCGAGTCGTCCCCGCCACCGGAGAAGGTGGACCCGTCCACCCACACGTGGTGGGCGCCTCCCCGGATCTCGATGGCGGGTCCCTCCGAGTCCATGCCCAGGTTGGCGAGGACGACGTTCTCCGCGCCGTCCACGAGCAGGCCGCCGCCGGTGAGCTCGGCGCCCTCCCCCGTGCCCACGAGGGTCTTGTCCGAGGCGACCCGCACGGTACCGTCCAGGTCGATCTCGCCCTCCACCTCCACCACCAGGGGTTCCTCGGCCTCCAGGTACTCGGTGAGCTGGTCGGCGTCGGTCGCGGCCACGGTGTCCCCCTCGACCCCGCCGGTCACTCCGGGGTGTTCGACGGGCGCGTCCTCCGCGTCCGTGTCCCCGTCCTCCGCGTCCGCGTCCCCGTCCTCCGGGTCCACGTCCTCGGCCTCCTCGTCCTCCGGGTCGGGCAGCATCAGGGGCTGGCTCGCCCAGCCCACCGGGGTGCCGAAGGGCCACTCGTCCTCAGCTGTCTCCGGGGGCGGACTGGACTCGTCCGCCTCCCCCGGGTCCGGGTCCACGGCGGCACCGACGGGGGGTTCGAGAGTGTCGTCCGTGTCCTCCTCCTGGCGGGAGCAGGAGCTGAGGGCCACACACACGAGGACCGCCAGGCACGCGGCGGCGAGAGGGTGGAGTCGCATCGGGAACTTTCCAACGAGCGGGGCGGGGGGAGATGTCGGACTCCGACGATTCTCTCAGGCGGCACGAGACACCGGACACACCGCCCGTGCGCTCCCGCGGGGTTCCGGGCACGGCGCAGGGCGCCGACCCCGTCCGATGGGGGCCGACGCCCTGACTGTCACGTTTCGCGAACGCTCGCCGGTGCGGTCTCCCCGGTGTCCGGCGCGGACAGCGGGGAGCTCCGATCACCCTCTGGAGTGACTACTCCTTGGCCCAGCCGATGTCCTCGTACACGTAGTCCGAGGCCAGACCGAACTCGCCCCAGTTGTGCAGGTTCTCGTCGAGGGCGTAGAGACCGGGACGCTCGAACATGGGGATGGTCACGACCTCCTCCCACAGCAGGCGGTCGATCTCGTTGGCCAGCTCGGCGTAGCGGTCGGGGTCGGTCTCCGCCATGAGCTCGTCGAACTTCTCGTCGATCTCCTCGGTGGAGACCCGGGCGAGGTTGTTGCCCCACTCGCCGTCCTTGTCGGGCATACCGTAGTTGCCCTTGCTGTCACCGGCGTAGGGGTTGGTGCCGGTCAGGACGTAGCTGGCCATCTCGTAGTTGCCCGGGATGACGTACTCGGGGAAGAGCGCGTTGCCGGGGACCTGCTGGGTCACCACCTCGACACCGATCTCGGCCAGCATCTCGCCGGCGATGTCGGCCTCGTCCTGGGCGACGGCGAGGTCGTCGGAGACGACCCAGTCCAGGGTCAGGGACTCGCCCTCCTCGTTGGTACGGACGGTCTCGCCCTCTTCGAGGGTCCACCCGGCCTCGTCCAGGAGATCCTCGGCGGACTCCTGGTCGTACTCGCCGTAGCCCTCGCTGTTGTCCTGGTAGCCGTACTGGCTGGAACGCAGCAGACGGTTGACCTCGCCCGTGATGGGCCAGTTCACCGCCTCCAGGCTGACCTGGGAGAGGACGTCGGTGTCGATACCGAGGGAGATCGCCTGACGGACGCGGACGTCCTCCAGTCGCGGGCTGCCGCCGTTCAGCGAGATGAAGCGGTGACCGTGGTTGACCGCCTCCGTGAGGTAGGTGCCCTCCCGGTCCTTGATCAGCTCGTAGCCCGCGGCGTCGTAGCCCAGGTAGAAGCCGTCGACCTCACCGTTGTTGAACGCGCCGGCCTGGGCGTCGCTGCCCATGCTGTCGAAGATGATCTCGTCCAGCAGGGCCGGGGTGCCCCACCAGTCCTCGTTCTTCTTGATGGTGATGCGCTCGGAGACGTCGTCGAACTCCACGTCACCGAAGGGTCCGGCCGTGACGGGGTAGGCCTTGTTGTAGCCCTCCTCGAACTTCTCCTCGTCCTCCATGTACTCCGCGGGGTACAGGGGGCTGAAGAGACCGGGCCACTCGGCGTAGGGCTCGTCGAACTTCAGAGTGAAGGAGTAGTCGTCGTCACCGCCGACGAACTCCTGGACCCGGTCGTAGCCGTCGGTGGAGCCGACCTGGAAGTCCCCGTCGCGCTGACCGGAGCGGGTCATCCAGTTCGCCTCGTAGTCCTCCCAGGTGATGGGCTCACCGTCGGACCAGACGGCGTCCGGGTTCAGCTCGTAGTTGACCTCGAGGCCGTCGTCGCTGACACCGTATTCGAGGACGTAGTCCGTGAGGGGCTCGTTGGTGCCGTCGGCACCGTACCGGCTCGTGCGGGGCAGGACCGCGGCGGCGGTACGGCGCACGTTGGCCAGGTTCCCGTTCGTGTGCGCCATGTTGTGCTGCTCGGCGTACTCGTTGAGGGCCCACACGAAGGTGCCGCCCTCCTGCAGGTCCTCGCGGGGCGCCGGGTTCAGGTCCTCCGCGGCCAGGGCCGCGGTCCTCTCCTGGGCGTCCTCGTTGTTGCCGTCGTTGCTCGCGCAGGCGCTGGCCAGCAGCACCAGAGCGGCGGCGGGAGCGAGATACCGCGCCTTCCCGATTCGCATGGGGATCTTCCTTCTGTGAGTGTCGGCCAGCACGCGGGGTGGTACTGGCCTGGTGCCCGTGTCGGACCGGCGGTCCGTCAGAGAACGTCCTGTCGCTCCGCGAAGTGGCAGGCGGTTCCCTGGTCTCCACCGTTGGTCGGCAGGATCTGCGGTTCGACGTTCACGCACTGCTCCTGGTCGGACTCCGAGAGCGTGATGAACTTCTGGCACCTGGTCCGGAACCTGCAACCCGAAGGCGGGTTGGCGGGGCTGGGCAGGTCACCGTCCAAGACGATGTGCGTGCGTGCGCGTTCCCGTTCGGGGTCGGGGATCGGGATCGCGGACAGTAGCGCCTGGGTGTAGGGGTGGGCGGGCCGGGTGTAGATCGACTGGGTGTCACCGATCTCCACGATCCGGCCCAGGTACATGACCGCGACCCGGTCGGCGATGTGCCGGACCACGGACAGGTCGTGCGCCACGAACAGGTAGGCGAGGCCGAGCTTGGCCTGCAGTTCCTCCAGAAGGTTGACCACGCCCGCCTGGATGGAGACGTCCAGGGCGGACACCGGCTCGTCGAGCACGAGCAGCTTCGGCTCCAGGGCGAGGGCGCGGGCGATGCCGATGCGCTGACGCTGGCCCCCGGAGAACTCGGAGGGGAACCGGGTGGCGTGCTCGACGTTGAGGCCGACCAGTCGGATCAGCTCGTAGACGCGCGAGGTGGCCTCGGCGGCGGGGACCCCGTGGGCACGCAGCGGTTCCGCGATGATGTCGAAGACCGTCATGCGCGGGTCCAGGGAGCTCATCGGGTCCTGGAACACGATCTGCATGTCGCGGCGCAGGTCGAAGCGCTCGCGCTTGCTGAGTTTCGCGGTCCCCCGGCCCATGACCTCGACCGTTCCGCGCTGCGGCTTCTCCAACCCCATGATCTCCATGAGGGTGGAGGACTTGCCGCAGCCGGACTCCCCGACCAGGGCGAGGGTCTCGCCCTCACGGATGTCGAAGCTGACCCCGTCGACCGCGTACACGGTGCCGACGCGACGCTTGAAGACGGCGCCCTTCATCAGCGGGTGGTGCTTGATCAGGTCGTCGACCCTCAGCATCTCCGTACGGTCCTCGCGGCGCACGGAGGCCGCCTCCGTCACGGGGATCTCAGGCACGGGGTAGATGTCCCGGGCCGTCCACGCGTTGGTGTCGATCTCACCGGACCGGATGCAGGCGACCCTGCGGTCTCCGGTGTCCTGGACGGACTCGTGCCCGGGTTCCCGGGGCGCCTCGGCGTCCCCCTCCGTTTCCGGGGCCGACACCAGGGTGCGGATCTCCTCCGTCGAGGGCTGGGCTCCGATGGTGAGCAGTTCCGGTTCCGCGAGGTCGCACTCCGGCTTCGCGATGGGGCAGCGGGGCGCGAAAGGGCAGCCGGGCGGCAGCGCGCTCAGCGAGGGCGGGTTGCCCTTGATGGGGACGAGGGCGCCCTGGCGTTCGAGGTCCATGCGCGGCACGGCGCCCAGCAGACCCATGGTGTACGGCATGCGGCTGCTGTAGTAGATCTCGTCGACGCTGCCGATCTCCACGGGACGTCCCGCGTACATGACCAGGACCCGGTCGACGAACCCGGCGACGACACCGAGGTCGTGGGTGATCATGACGATCGCGGCGCCGGTCTCGTCCTGTGCGGTGCGCAGCAGGTCGAGGATCTGCGCCTGGATGGTGACGTCCAGGGCCGTGGTGGGCTCGTCGCAGATGATCACGTCGGGGTTGTTGGCCATGGCCATGGCGATCATGACGCGCTGGCGCATACCGCCGGAGAACTCGTGCGGGAACGAGCGGTAGCGCTGGGCGGCGTTGGGGATGCCGACGAGTTCGAGGAGTTCCACGGCCCGGGCGTGCGCCTTGGCGCGGCCCGCCCTGGGGTCGTGGACCAGGACGGCCTCGGCGAGCTGGTCCCCGACCGTGTACACGGGGGTGAGCCCGGACAGCGGGTCCTGGAAGACCATGGAGATGACCTTGCCGCGCTTCCTGGCCATGGTGCGGTCGTCCAGGCCCAGGATCTCCTCGCCGTGCAGGCGCACGGAGCCGGTGACCTTGGCGTTGTCGGGCAAAAGGCCCATGGCGGCCATGGAGGAGACGGACTTGCCGGAGCCCGACTCACCGACGATGCCCAGCACCTCGCCCCGGCGGACTGCGTAGCTGACACCGCGCACGGCGTGGACGTCGGGGTTTCCGGCCAGCCCGCGGAAGGTGACGTTGAGGTCGGTGACCTCCAGGACCGGTGCCCCGGGGCTCGGTGCGTCGGTGTGGCCCTCGGTGGCCTCGACTGTGTTGGTGCTCATGTGTGTGCCCTCCCCTAGGACCGACGCGACTTGGAGTGCGGGTCGAGGGCGTCGCGCAGCCCGTCCCCGATCATGTTGACGGCCAGGACCAGGATGACCAGCAGGATCGTCGGGAACGCGAAGACCCAGGGCGCGGTGGTGGCGTACGGGGCTCCGGCCGCGATGACGACGCCGAGGCTGACCTCGGGGGGCTGGACGCCCAGTCCGAAGTAGCTCAGCGCGGTCTCACCGATGATCGCGGTGCTGACCATGATGGTCGCGTCCGCGATGAGCAGCGACGACATGTTCGGCAGGATGTGGCGCAGGATGATCCGGTGGGGGGGCACGCCCATGAAGCGGGCGGCGTGGATGTACTCCCGCTCCCGCAGCGAGATGGTCAGGCCGCGCACCATCTTGGAGGTGACCATCCAGCTGAAGGCCGCCAGCAGGATGACGAGGATCAGCCAGCCGCCCTGTCCGACGAAGTGGCTGGACAGGATGGCCAGGATGACGAAGCTGGGCAGGACCAGGGCGAGGTCGGCGATCCACATCAGGACCCGGTCGGTGATCCCGCCGAAGTATCCGGCGAACGATCCGATGAGCGCCGCGATCACTGTGGAGCCGATGGCGACCAGGAAGCCGATGAGCAGGGACTTCTGGAGACCGGCGGCGGACCGGGTGAAGATGTCCTGGCCCGTGTGGTTGGTGCCGAACCAGTGGTCGGGTGAGATGCCCTCGAGGCGCGCCGTGAAGTCGCGTTCGCTGACACCCCACTGGCTGATCATGGGACCGATGAAGGCCAGGGCGGTCAGCAGGACGATCAGGACGAGTCCGACGATGACCCGTCGGGTCCCGAGGAGCTGGCGCACGATGTCCTTGGCCCGGCTGGGGGCGGGCGGCACCACGGGGGCCTCGGTGGCCTCGGGGTCCCCGGGGACCTCCTGGGGCTGCGTGCTGTCTTCGGTCGTGCTCATGACGTGGTCTCCAGCTGGGCGGCCGCGCCGGGACGCGGAGGGTTCGTGGTGGTGCGGGGCGCGGTGGCACCCGTGACCTCGGGAGCGGGGGTGTGCGTCATGGTCACACCCGCACTCTCGGGTCGAGCCAGGCGTAGAGGATGTCCGAGAGGAAGGACGCGGCCATGATGGTGATCGCCATGAACCAGGAGACCGCCGCGACCACGTGGACGTCCTGCCTGGCGATGGAGTCGATGAGCCAGGCGCCCATGCCGTGCCAGCCGTAGATCTTCTCGGTGAAGGTCGCCCCGGAGACCAGGGCTCCGAAGGTGAAGGTGAAGTAGGTGATCGTGGGGATGAGGGCCGTGCGCAGGGCGTGCTTGAACAGGGCCCTGCGCCGGGTCAGTCCCTTCGCCATGGCCGTTCGCACGAAGTCCGCGCCGAGCACGTCCAGCATCATGTTGCGCTGGTAACGGGCGAAGGCCGCGAACAGGGCGACGGTCAGCACGAGCGTCGGCAACAGTGCGTGGTAGACGCGGTTGAGCAGGAGGTCGTACCACTCTCCGGTGAACCCCGCCGTGTACTCGCCGGAGTACCGCAGGAACTGGAAACCGAGGAGGTCGTTGATGCTCACGGCGCCGACCTGCACCACGATCGCGATGACGACGGTGGGGACGGAGAGCACGAAGAAGGAGGCCGCGGTGGCGGCCTTGTCGAAGGCCCGGTACTGGCGGATGGCGGCGTAGGCGCCGACCGCGATCCCGAGGAAGCTGCCGAGGATGGTGGCGACGGTGATGAGGCGGAGGGTGACGCCCGCCTTCATCCACATCTGGGAGGCGACGTCGCCGCCCTGGATGGTCTTGCCGAAGTCACCGGTGAAGACGTCACCGATCCAGGTCGCGTACCGCTGCGCGATGGGGGTCTGGTCGTTGAGGTTCAGGGCGTCGAGCTGGGCGTTGACCGCCTCGGGGGACGGTGGCGGCTGCATCTGCTCGAAGTACCCGCGCGGATACAGGTTGGTGGCGGCGAGCACGTAGGCGAAACTCGTCGCGAGAAGAATCAGCACGACGTAGTTCAGCAGCCGTCTGGCCAGGAACTTGCCCAAAACTATCTCCGAACCTCACAGCCGAGCCCGGCGCTTGATCTGTCTTGATCTGTTGCGAGTCGCCGGCACGGGGAGTGACACGGGTCGGGCAAGGTTCGTGCGCTCCGGCCGGTTAGCCCGGGTAAGCGCGCAAGCTCTGCCGACACCGCGGGGATCACCCCCAGTGACTGCCGAAACACACGGTCTTCCGGTTCACGGTCAGTGACCGGAATGTCAAGATTCTGGGGGATCACTAGACACTTGCTGGTAACCGCCACATCAAGAAAGGACAACGGTGGCAATGCGGGCAGCAAGTTCGCGTGCAATTGTCAAGTGTGGCACGCAACGCAGTGAACCAACTCCGGTGTGTCACAAATGCCCGCTGAACTGGACATATGAGAAACGAGAGGGCCATAGGCGTAAACGACGTTTACGAAAAACCGGCCCCGGTCGACGATTCGCCAGCGTGACGGCCGCCGTTCGCGACACCCTGGAAACACGTTCTTCCCCCAACGACGAACGAGACCGGTCGAACATTACCGTGAGTCACAAAAACCGTGATTTCCGGCGTTCGGAGGCCAATCCGGGGGCGCGAATTCTGTCACCCTACGTAACACGCGTTAACACGGGCTAAGCATCGCCCCTGGCCCAGCCTTACGAACAGACCCAGCCGGACCCTCTGCCACCTGCAACGATTCAAGTGACGTGGCCGACACCGCCGGGCGGACACGAGGTACCAGCGGAGCCGGGGAACCGGATCGGACCACACCCCACCACGTGCCCAGCGAGCGCGCCGCGTCACCGGCGACGGCCAGGCCGGACCACGCCAGGGGGCCCACCGGTGCCACACCGTGGTGGCGCCGCCAGGAGAGCAGGTGTGGGACGGTCAGCACCGCGGCCGCCACCAGGGCCCGACGGCCCGCACGCCCGCGTCTCGGGGAACCGGCCGCGCGTGGGCCGCGAGCGGGCCCGCCGCCCGACCGCTCCCGCGACCAGAGCACCGCCCCGCCGACCGCCACCGCCGCCACGAGCGGCCAGTGCGCGGTCCGTGCGAGCCGCGCCCCGGACCGCACGGTGTGGGCGAGGTCCACGACCACCGGGCGTACCGTGTCCCGCGCCGGGACTCCGGCACCCCGTGTGAGCCTCCGCGCGGTCACCGCTCCCCCGATGGAACTCACGGCCAGGCCCGCCAGGGGCCGACCGGACAGGGCCAGGCCCAGGCCGACCGCGCCGGACAGGGACAGCTCGGGGCCGGCCACCCGCCGACCGTGCCTACGCGCCAGCGGCCCGGAGACGGCACCGGCCTCGAACCGGGAACCCAGGTAGGAACGGAGGTCCGTGTGGGGTGTGGTGCGCACCCTCGACCGGGGCTCGTACCGCACCGACCACCCCCGCGCGGCCAGGAGCCACAGCAGGTCCACGTCGGCCGTCGCGCCCAGGGCGGGGTCGTGGTCGAGCAGGCCCCGGCGCACGAACAGTGCGGGCACGGGCTCCGGGGACACCCCCGGGCCGCGGGTCGGAGCGGGGCCGCCGGAGCCGTGGCCCCAGGGCGGGATCGGCGCGGGGTCCGGGCCCCGGTCGGTGTGGAGGGCGCTGAGGGAGGCGACGAGCATCCCCCGGGGGCCACTCCGTACGCGTTCGGGCAGGACCCGGGGCACCACCGCCGCGACACCGGGGTCGGCGAAGTGGCCGAGAGCCGTGGCGAGCCAGCCGGGGGCGGGCCGGGCGCCGGCGTCCAGCAGGGCGACGACCGGTGCGTCGCAGACCCTGAGCGCGACGGCCCGGGCCTCGGCCCCGGTCAGGGGGCCGGGCACCACGTGCAGGCCCCGGGTCCGGGCCACCCGGGCTCCCAGACAGGTCGCTCCGACCACCACCGGCCTCAGGTCCGGGTACTCGTACCGGAGCCGGTCCAGGGTCGCCTCCAGTTCGAGGTGGTCCGCGGCCCCGACCACGGCGACCTGCACACCGGGGACCGGCACGCCGGGGGCGGGGCGGGGGTGTGCCAGCCCCGCCGCCAGCAGCGCACGCGCGAGCCGCCGTTCACCGGGGCGGTCGGGCGCGGCCCCGCTGAGCCAGCGGATGACCGAGCTGACGCCCTCGGGCGGCAGGCGCAGGGCGCTGGGCGGTGAACCGCCGACGAGGACGTGGCCCTCGTCCGTGAGCCGGACGGCGCGGTCGATCTCGACGCCGAGGCCCACGGGCAGGGGATCGGGGATGGGCGAGGCCATGACTCCCACCCTGTCGGGTGATCCACAGCACGCGCAAGACCGAAGCAAGTAGCAAAATTCGGGAGGTCTTCACCAAATCGTTATTCGCCCTTGAATCGGCGCAGGGGCGCGCATCCGCGCCGATATTCGGTCCCCGCCGGGCCCACCAACCCGACCGGAACCCTCTTTGGGCAGCTCAGAGGGGGTTACCCTGTCCGGACCAGGTCGGCTGGGTCGTCAAGGAGGCACGGAGCGTATGCTGAGCGCGAGTAGGCCCTTCAGTGTCGTAGGGCACACCCCACCGCACACATGACCATCCTCCACGGCCAGCCCCCCGGCCACGCCACCGTCCCGTGTGAAGCCCCGCGGCTTCTCCCCTGTCGCACGCCGCCCTCGTGCCGTGTCCCCAACGGCACCGAGCCGTGTCCCTCCCTGCCCCCGGGGGCTTCGCCCCGTGTCTGCACCCAGCGCCGTGACCCGTTCCGGGCATGGACGCGTCCAGGGCCAGGCGCCAGTTCGGCCCTGCCCGCGAACACACGTCCTCGGGGAGTGAACCCACTTGTGTGAGACCGCAGCCCCTCGTTCCGCGCCAACGCACCCGCTCCCGACGGCGTCGGCCCCTCTCGACCGTCCCCAACGCCCGGCCAGTCCCATGGAAGAGTCCAGCAGCACCCCGTCCACCACCGAGTGCCGACCCGCACGGCGGCGCTTCCCCGGTCTGCCCAGCCAGATCGCCTACGCGCGCAGGTTCGTCGCGCGCCAGCTGGCGGTCTCACCGGAGGTCACCACGGCGACGCTGCTGACCAGTGAGCTCGCCACCAACGCCATCACACACAGCGACTCGGGGCGTGCCACCGGGAAGTTCGAGGTGTGCGTGCGGCTCGCGCCCGGGTGGGCCCGGGTGGAGGTCCGCGACCTCGGCAGCACGACGGAGGCGCCCGCGCCCCAGCACCGGGATCCCTACGACACGGCCGAACACGGCCGGGGTCTGGACCTGGTGGAGGCACTCGCCAGTAAGTGGGGGACCGAACCACGCCACGACGGCCGGGGCCGCCAGGTGTGGTTCGAGCTGGTGTGGGACGGCGACGACCGGGAGTCCGACCAGCCCCGGTAGGGGGCCGATGCGGTCTGGAGCGGGGCGTTTCCGGTCGTGAGGTCCGTGCGTCGCCGTGCCGGGGGCGTGTGCGGTCCTACTCCTCGGCCGTGGTCGGAGCGGCCCCCTTGGTGTCCGCTGGGGTCGCACCGGTGTCCGTGGCGGGCAGCCGGTAGCGCTCGTAGAGTTCGCGCGCGTAGTCCTTGGCCTCCTGGGAGGGCTCGTCACCGAGTTCGTCGCGGACGAGGTCGTCCAGGCTCTTCTTCGAATCATCCATGTGAGGAAGCCTGCCTGGACTGCGCGGATAGCACAAATCGACAGCCCGGTGACAGAGAGGAAAGTCCCGAAAGTCCTACACAGCAGGGTTTCTAGCCACGGATATACGGCTGATCTGCGACATTAGCGCCAACGGGGACTCAGCGGCATGCCTGTGAGTCCCCGTTGGTTCCGGTCACTTCCGCTCCCCGTGATGGCGGGGTGATGGCAGTTGTGATGACGGCGGGAGCTGCGACCAACGGCTGCTCCGACCTCCGAGGGCGTCACTGAAAGTGACCTTACCCTCGGAGGTTCACCTGAACCATGCGAACGCTACAGCGGCCAGAACACCCAGCAGCGCGCCGACGAGCACCTGCGCTGGTGTGTGGGCCTTGAGCTGGATGCGGGACCGCCCAACGAGAGCAGCGAGAGGCCAGACGAACACGGCTACCCACGCCCCGTACAGAAGGGTGCCGATGGCAGCTCCGGCCACCGCGACCAGGGAATGTACGGAGACCTTCCACCGGGCGATGACCGTGATCGCGAGAGTGATGACCAGCGTCGTCAACATGGTGATGACCAGGGTCAGTAGCGGACGGGGAGCCCCCAAGAGGGCCAGGGTCGCGATACCAGCAGAGACGAAGGCGATGATGATCGCCAGGGGCACCAGGCGCTGCTTTCGGTCCCCCACGTGGTGGTCGCTCCACCAGCTCAGCCGCGCACCGACGATCAGGATGCCGTAGGGCACGATGCCGCAGAACAGGGCTGCCAGCAGCCCCCAGCCCAACCCGGCCAGGCCGGGGGTCGAGTACCAGCCCACGGCCAGGAGGATGAGGACGACCAGGACGCCAGGGGCGAAGATCTCAGTAACCAGGCGTGCGGCGCGCTCGCCAAGGCCCCGGTTGGGTGTCGGTGTGGTCATGGTTTGACGCTCTCCTGGAGTTCGGTGGTAGGCAACGGGAAGCTCAGCGCGAGACGGCGCGCTGACCGGGAACGGTAGGCGCAGGCGACGGCGCGGAGTCTGTCGACTTCTTCGCGCCACCAGTCCCCTCCGGGTTCCCCGACCCCCTGAACGGTTGGGTGATCTTCATGGTGGTCGGCTTCGGGCAGGCCCGCGGCCTTGGCACGCAGGGCAACGCGCACCTCGCAAGCGTGGATGAATGCCTGGATGCCGTCTGACGGGCCCACATAGGTCTCGCCAGCGAGCTCTCGCACTCCAGATTGGAAGTGTGGGCACAGAGCGAGCAGGCCGTCCTCGATCTCCACCGCGTACCGATGAAGGCGCAGACGCGTGTCCAGAGTTGAGACGGGTTCACGAGCCAGCACCACGTCGGGGTTGTGGGCGCTGATGTCGCGCCACAGCGAGTGCAGTTCGGCCAAGGCTCGCAAGTCGCGTGTCTTGTCGAGGAGTGTTCCAACGAACCTGGCGGGCAGGGTGGTGCCGATGATGACCAGGAGAAGCGCGGCTTCCATGAGGCGCGTGTTGACGAGGTCCGTGGTGTCCGGACTCAGCGGTGGGCCCGGTCCCCAGGGACTGGTGCCGATCATGAGCGCGGTCTTGTTGAGGACGTAAAGCAGGCCGATGGATGTGCCCGTGCCGCTGAGAGCGAGGCCAAGTTGAAGCCGCCGTGCCCGCCGTTGTCCTGCGGCCCTACGTGACTGCCCGAAGAACATCTTGCTCGCGAGGGCGAGCATCGTTCCCAGGTGGGTGAGCCAGGCGGCCCAGTAGATCAGGGCGGGGGCAGTGCCTCCCGCGCCTAGAGCGAAGTCACCATCGGCCGCGCGAGGCACGAAGGGGAGAACCGCGAGCATGATGCTGACGATCACGGCGGTGAAGGTGTGGCGAGCACGACGTGCGCGGGGTTGGCTGTGGCCGATCATCCTGGCTACGAATTCGAGGATGGCGGCGGTCATGAGTACACCAGCAACGTGTTTGGGCACGGTCAGCAGCATCACGAGGTCCGCTTCGCGGAGGAACGCTTCGACCTGTGGCGCTCGGACGGTTGTGACGACGGCGAGGAGAGCGAAGCCCAAGACGAGCGGGCGTTGGGAGGGGTGCTGGCGTGCCTTGGGAGCACGCCACATGACGACGCCGATCAAAAGGATCGGAAGTAGGAGCGCGGACATTTACTCTTCCTCTCCGCCCAGGGTGCTCTGGAGTCGTCGCAAGGGGCCGTGCAGGGTGGGCGGCTCTGGAATGTCGATCATTTTTCCGAGAATGGTCGCCATCATTTCGGCTTGCCGTTCTTCGGCGCTGTCGTAGCGCGAACGGTTTCGCATGAGGGCATGGCGCACCATCTGAGGGGAGAGGTTTGGGAAGAGTGCCGCAAGTCCGTCACTGTTTTCTAGTAGATCGTGCTCCCAGAGCATGTGGGCGATCTCGTGAAGGATGATGTGGCGCTGGTGTGCCTTGGAGGTCGCAGCAGCATAGAAGACATGGTCCTCTTTTTCGTCACCGATCCAGACGCCGCACACTTGCTGATTACTCGGTGATTGCCAGGCGTGCAGATGAATCTTTCTCCCCCGGCGCTGCTCCAAGATTTCCAAGAAGTCATTCAAGGAGCGAGACGACGGGAGCTCCAATTGGCACTCTCGAAGCCTTTTAGTGCACTGATCATAGAGTTCTTTGTCTACAGGCGCCTGGTGTGACGGTAGTTTCCCTCTACCCCAAACGAACACGCTAATAACCCCCAACCTGCACCCACCGACTTGGGGGAAGGGCACAGGAAAACGCTGACCCTTTGGCGTACACACAAAGGTATCAGCGGCCTTGTCACGACTGATAGCAGGGGCTGAACTCACGCCACACCCGTCGGTTCGTCACGACGACCGCGAACGCGCCCCTTTCTCATCGTGCCAGCTCAGGGGGACCACAATGAGCAGGCCGAGGGTGACGTTTCACTCTTCAGTCAAGCTTTTGTAAACTATTCGTCTCGGGTTTATTCCACCCCGAGGCCCTCAATCTTGCGAGCCGACTCCACCATCTGGATCAGTGAGTCCAGACTGCTCGGGGAGAGGCCAGCGGCGCGCAAAGCCAGTTTCTTGACACCGGAGTCGCGAAGTACGTTCAGCAACGCTAGCTCGCGCTCTACGTCGCCCACGTCCTCCGCATTAGAGAAATAGGATTCGGGTACGCCGAAAAACTCCGCGAGGGCTTTCTCTATGCCCTCCGGAGCTTTCGCCCAGGAGCGGGTGAGCCTTTCTACATCGGAGCTAGTCAAGCGCGTACCTCTGGCGCGAAGCCACGCGGCTACCTGGGCGGTGGTGTGTGTCGCCCCATCTTCATTGCGAACCAACCGGAAGAGGTGCCCGAGTCGGGTGGGCCTCAAGTCCTTCTCGGGCAGTGGTGATGACGAAGCCCGCGGGGTGGGCTTCTTGCCCTGTCGGGCCTGGTCGAAGCCGCCCGCCTCCCATCCGGCGGTGTATTCGATGATCTCGATGGTGGCGGGCCGTGGGTTGCTGACACCGTGTCGGATGTTGCGTAGAGCTTGATCGCTGAGCCCGATCGCGGTGGCGAAGCTCTGGAGGTCGTGCTTCTGCTCACGCAGGGCTCTAGCTAGCTGCTCGTCGAACCGTTGAGCTTCCCATGTGCGGTAGGGAGGCGGGACGTCTTGGCGGGTCATGGCCCCATCGTAGCGACTTTGGGCCAAGTTTGGCCCTAACTAGGGGTGTGAACCCTACACGGACACCGCGAGGACGTCGCCAACCAGAAACTTGGGGCAAGTAGAATTGGACTTGGGCCAAAGTTGAGCTTACGCTTGGCGCATGACGCACAGCAGCTCCACTGAGGTGGCGCGCACCAAGCAAGTCCCCCAGGGCGTGGACGGAGAGCAGCTTCACATGGCTCGCCGCCGCCGTGGCCTGTCGGTTCCACACCTGGCTCGGGTTGCCCGGCGCAGCCCGTGGCACCTGTACAAGATCGAAAGCGGCGAACGCCACCTGTCCCTCCCTGTCTACGTCGATGTGTGTCGAGCCTTCGACATCCCGGTCGGTGAGCAGCTCACCTACACCGGCGCCCGTGGGTTCCACGAGCTGAAGCCCGAATCACACATAAGGGACGAACAGGCAGAAACAGGCGTTTACATCCCCAAAAGTAGCGATGGTCACAGCCTGTGACGGAATCGGATCGAGGCGACATTGAGCAGGGCCCCCGGCATGTGGCATCCCCCAACACCCGAAGAGACCATCCGCGATATTCGGACTTACTGCGCCCAACTGGATGAGGCCAGCAATAACTCCACGCGCCTGGGCAGCTTGTACGCCGAGGCTCGTCAGGGCTACCGAACCGCGCACGCGCGCGCGATGCTCGCCAGCGTCGGCAAGGGCACACAGCGCGACCGCGACGCGCACGCGACCCTGGCAGTGGTCGATGAGCAGTTCAACATGGAACTGGCCGAGCAGAAACTCAAAGCTGCCCGCGATCACATCGCGAGCCTGCGGGCGCAGCTCAGCGCAGCCCAGAGCATCGGTGCGTGGCTGCGCGCAGAGGTGAACCTGGGCGCACGTACCTGGGGGTCGTGATGCGTCAACTCGAACTGGCCGAAGCGCTCGGAACGGCGCGAGGCGCGCACCGACGCGAACAAGCCATGAGCCACGTGGACGACAACCTATGGGACCGGGCCGTCATCGATCAGGCCATCCTGTTCTTCGCGGTCTCGGGCGAACGGTTCTCCGCCAATCAGGTTCGGCCCCTGCTGCCCGAGGTCCGTCGCGCGGCTATCGGTCCCCGCTTCATGGCCGCCGCCCGGCGCGGGCAGATCGTTCGTGTGGACTGGACACCCAGCTCCGATCCTGGGACCCATTGCCACCAGATCGCTGTGTGGCAGGGAACCGGAAAATGAAATAAGTGGTCCGCGGCAATCCACACCGATCCAATTATCTGGTCCGCGCGGACCACGTTGACCCACTCCAGAACCGGCCGGTTTCACCGCCGGTCTGGTGTTGCTTGTCCAAACTCCTTCCCCCAAGCTCTGACCTGCGCCGAGGAACAGCCTCGGAGAAACAGCAAGGGCTTGTGATGGCTAGCAACTATTCCCATGAACTCCTCAGGGAAAATCTCGGTGAGATCGACCGGAATTCCCTATCCCCTGAAGGTCGCGCCCTGATGGACCTGATCGACACTCATTCCTGGACCGTTGCACGCCACGAGCAGGACCTGGAGCGCGAATTGAACCGTCTGGAGGCGGAGATCGACCACGTGCGCACCAACGCCGAGCACGATGCCCGAGGGCTGGGAGGAGTAGCTCAGCGAGTGAACACCACCCAGCACCGGCTGTCCGAAGCGCGCGCCACTCTGCGCCTGACCGTGGGCACCGCCCAGGCCCTTCTGCGCTAGAGCCCACCCGATGACGGCCGCCCCGGCTCCGGGGCGGCCCCTTGCAACCTGACCGGAGATGCGATGACTTCCCCCTCCCCTGCCGTGCTGGCGGTGCTCACCTCAGCCGATCCCGAGACCGGTGTTCTGACGCTGGGCACATGGCCCACCCTTCGATCCGCCGAGCAGGCCGGGTGGATCACCCGGCTGGACCCGACGGACCACACGGACCGGCCGGACCGGTTCACCGTCACCGAGGCGGGCCGTGCTGTGGAGGTGCCGGACCACCTACGAGTCCAGACCATGCGTGCCCTGGTCCATGCCCGATTCCCCCGGAATTCCTGGGTGGCCGGACCTCAGCGAACCCAAGAGGGCACACGGCACCACTACGGGACCGTGGACAGCTACGCCGACACCAACCGCGACCGGTTTCTTCGTGTGCGCACCGAGACGGACCTGGTGATGCTCAACCCCAGCGAATCGGTCCGCGTAAGCGCGTTGAGCGAGACGTCCCGCGAGCAGCTCCTGGACCTGGCCGAGGGGCCCCGGGCCACCCTGGGCCGTAGTGGAGCGTGCCTGGTTCGCAAGGACCTAGTGCGAACCAAAGGGACCAGGGCCGAACTCACCCGGGCTGGGCGCCTCGTCGCGGCGGCCCTCGCGGACCAGGACCGTCTTCACCAGACCACCTGAACCACCCCCACCGTGAACGGAGAACCATGGCTGTCGAAGTCATGGCGTGGGTGTGGAATCACTCACGCAGCAAGAACGCCGCGCGGCTGGTGCTGTTGGCCATCGCTGACTGTGCGTCGGGCGACGGCACCAACGCATGGCCCTCGAACAAGGAGCTCTGCCGAAAGACCAATCTCACCGACCGGTCGGTGCAGACCGCCATCAAGCAGTGCGTTGAGCTGGGCGAGCTCCAGGTGGAGATGAACGCTGGCAGGGGCGGCACCAACATGTACACGCTGTCCATGCGCACCCCCGAAGATTCTGCGCCCCCGAAGGAACTGCGGGGCGAAAACTCTTCACCCCCGAAGAATCTACGGGGGTCAGCGAAAACGCAGGTCAACGGCCCTCACTCCGAAGCATCTTCGGGGGGCGAAGGATTTTCGGGGGCGAAGAATCTGCGCCCCACCCCCGAAGATTCTTCGGACGGAACCGTCCTTGAACCGTCAGGAGAGGAAGAAGACGACGGGGCACTCTTCCCTGGGGCCGCCACATCGAGCGGTGATGACCTCTTCGACCAGTTTTGGTCCCGCTACCCGAAGAAGAAGGCCAAGGGCGACGCACGTAAGGCCTGGGGCCAGGTGATCAAGGCGGGCGCGAATCCGCGCGCCATCATCGCCGCCACCGAGCGCTATGCGCGCGAACGCCAAGACCAGAACCCACGGTTCACCGCATACCCGGCGTCCTGGTTGCGGTCCGAACGGTACGAGGACGAGCCCGACTTCCACCCGGCACGTCCGGGAGGAAGCCACCAGCCCTACCGCAACCCGACCACCTACGGTTCCGGCTCCGCCGACCCCTGGGCCTGAACCCCCTTGGAGGAAACCTGATGACCACCCTGGCCAACGAGAACCTGCTCGGCCGCCTGGCCCGCATCGTCCAACGGCGCGGCCTGGACACCACCCCCGGGCCCATTCGAGACGAGCCCACCCCGGACGAGCCCGGCCACCCGCAGTACCACCACCGCCAGCGTGTCAACGCTGCCACCGCCAAACTCGACCGAGCCGTACCGCCCCGCTACACCCACGCGCAGGTGAGTGTGGAAGCGGTGCGTGCTTGGGCTGACAGCGTGTGCACCGACCCCACCACCGCGAAGTCGCTTCTGCTGTGGGGACCTACCGGGACCGGGAAGACACACGAGATGTTCGGTGCCCTGCGACGCGTCGCCGAGGCCGGACCGCGCCAGTTCGGCGTCGTCGCCACGACCTGGCCGGACCTGTACGCCGCGCTCCGTCCAGGCGCCGGGGACGAGTCCCAGCGCGAACGGACCATGCTCCGGGTGATGCGTACTCCGCTGCTCTACCTGGACGACCTCGGCACCACGAAGGAGTCTGCCTGGACGGAAGAGGTGACGTACCGGATCGTCAACTACCGGTACAACCAGTGCTTGCCCATGCTGCTCACGTCCAACGCGGCCCCCGCCGCGCTGCCGGAACTGGTCGGTGACCGGGTGGCCTCTCGGTTGATCGAGATGACGACCCGGGTCGAGATGAGCGGGGCCGACCGCCGCAAGGTGGCGCGCTGATGGACCTCGCCGACCTGGTGCGGCTGCTGGCTCCCCCGCCCGGCCTTGACCTGTCCTGGCAGGAGGAGGCCCTGTGCGCTCAGACCGACCCCGAAGCGTTCTACCCAACGAAGGGGCAGAGCCCGCAGGCTGCCCTGGCGGTGTGCTCCCGATGCCCGGTGCGCGCGGCCTGTTTGGAGTACGCCCTGGCCGCAGGCGAACGGTATGGCGTGTGGGGCGGAACGGTGCCCGAGGAGCGACGAACGATGATCACCGACCAGCAGGAGCGTGCGGCATGAGCGGACCGACCAAGCTGACGCGAGAGATGGTGTGGGACCGCGACGGCGGAGCGTGCGTGTGGTGTGGGCAGGCAGTCAGCCCGTCCTGGCACAGCATCCACCACCGCACCAACCGGGGCGCGGGCGGCTCTCGACGTCGCGAGTTGAACCTGCCCGGCAACCTCGTGCTGTTGCACGGCACGGGCACGGACGGGTGCCACGGGCTGATCACCTGCGATGCCGAGGCCATCGTTGAGGCGAAGCGGCGCGGCCTGGTGCTGTCCAAGCTCAGCCTCGTTCCTCCTAGCGAGGTGCCGGTCCTGTACGCGGGCGTGGTGTGGGCGCTCCTTGGTGATGGCGGCTCCTGGACCGCGGTGAGTAATCCGGTGGGCGCTTAACGCTGCCCTGAAACTTGGGGCAAGTGAGTCGCCACTTGCCCCAAGTTCTAGTACTCTCGGCTCAGCCGCCCAGGTGATGACCAGCCCCAACGGGCGGGCCGAGAAAGGAGAGCCGTGGCAGGAGAGACCCCGATCACCCTCGTGGGCAACCTCGTGGGGGACCCCGAATTGAGATTCACGGCCCAAGGGGCCGCTGTGGCTACCTTCCGTGTTGCCTCCACCCCCCGCACCTTCGACCGCCACACATCAGCGTGGAAAGACGGAGAATCCATGTTCTTGCCCTGCACCGCCTGGCGGCAGCAAGCGGAGAACGTAGCCGAGAGTCTCCAGCGCGGCGTCCGCGTAATCGTCCAGGGCCGCCTGAAGCAACGGTCCTTCGAGACCCGCGAGGGCGAGAAGCGAACGGTCTTCGAGATTGACGTCGAGGAGGTCGGGCCAGCTCTGCGAAACGCCACCGCCCAGATCACCAAGGCCAACCGCGCCAATCAGCAACACGCCTACGGGCAACGCGGCGGAACCAGTACCGCCCCACAGAGCGGGCCTCCCGCAGACGACCCGTGGGCCGCCTCCCGCCCCGCCCCGTTCTGAACGCGCTAGTCCCCCACACCCTGGAGCAACTCATGAACACCGTTGAGATCGGCCAGATCTACCAGGCCTGCCACCCCGAGGAAGCGCACCGACGCATCGAGGTCATCGGCTTCGACAGCACGACCGGCCGCGCTCACATCCGCACCGTCGGCGTAGACCACCGGCCAGGCCGGTGGATCGACACCGCCCACCTCCATTCCACCGGCACAACCCGGACAGGCAAGGACCGTCGCAGCGGCTACCGCCTGCTGCCCTGACCCCACGAAGGAGATCCCCACATGACGACCACACGGCTCTTCGACCAGGACCTGGCCCAGGCGCTGCGCGCGGCCAGCGAAACGGACGGCCCCCCGCGTGCCGGATTCACACAGGTCAGCGACCAGCACGTGGACTACCTGCCCAACAACGCCGAAGCGTGGCAACTGATCGTCCAGGAGACCGCGACCGGCTCCCTGTGGGCGATCCCCTGGATCGACACCGCTCCCGACCCCCGTCACACACGCGGCCCCAAGGTCAGAGCCTTGCGCGTCTACGCCGAGGCCGAATGCGACTACCGGCCACTTCGTAAGCCCGACCCCGTGGCCTACCGGTGAACGCGCGCCAGGAGTGGATCGAGCGTCTACTCGCGGCGGACTCCATCGAACGAGTCCGGCTGTGGACCCTCTACCGGTCCCACGTCACCGACTCCGACGACCCGACCGCAGCTCTCGCCCAGTTGAACACCGACCTGAACACCGCCCAGGTCTGAACACCGACCGGGGCCGCCCACCGAGACGGGCGGCCCCGGACCCTAGGAGCACCGATGATCGTCCACGCCAGCCATCACGACCAGGGCCAGAGAGACGAGCAGCAGGACGCAGCGTTCGTCACCGCCGACCCTGATACCCAACAGTGGGCAGCGGCCATCGCTGACGGCTTCGGCCCCCACGCCGACGCGGCGGGCGCCGCCGAGGAAGCCGCGATCACGGCCGCGTGCACCGCCATGTCCTACGACCCCCAGGTCGCCCTGGCCGAGGCCGGCCAGAGACTCGCCCGCGACTTCGACGGCGACTGTGTCATGGCGGTGGTCAGCCAGGACAACCCCAACGACGCGATCGATGTGGCCTGGGTGGGTGACTGCCGCGTCTACGCCTTCACTGCCGGTGAACTGACGCAGCTCACCCACGACCACAACCTCGCCCAGGAGCTGATCGACGGAGGCGTTCCCCGACACCTGGCGCAGGACCAGTCCAACGTGGTGACCACCAGCGTCGCACGCTCCCACGCACCAGAGTTCGGCACCACCTCGTCCGCCGCGCCGGAGGTCGTGGTGCTCACCACCGATGGCGTACACGACGTGCTCACCCACGCAGAGATCACCGATCTCGTATCCGGGCACGCCGACGACCCCGAGCAGTGTTCACGTCGACTTGTGGAGGAAGCTCGCGAGATTGAGGAGTTCCTGCACCGCACCAACGGCGGTGACAACGCCTCCGCCGTCGTCGTGCGCCTGCCCTACTCCGCGCCTGCTTGATCCATCCCCGGCTGTTCGGTGGAGGGACGGGTGCGCCGACGACGGCGGATCATGCTGCCACCCACAGGCGCGACCTTCTTCACGTCGGTGGGCGTGGCTTCGCCCGAGTCCAAGAGCCGGTTGATCTCGACGTAGACCTCGGTACGGGTCTTCGCGAGGGCCGCCTCCTCACGGCGGTACCGCTTGGCCAGGGCTCGGAGCTTACTCAGGGACATCCCCCCGTTATAGCACCGGGCGGCCAGCGCACGAGTCGCTGACCCACACACCCCGAGCTAAGGTCCAGACGTCCCAAGACCGGTACACAGTACCGGTACGAAGTACCGACCCATGGGAGCCCCGATGTCGATCCTCGTGCCCGCCCCGGCCACCTTCACCGACTTGGTCGCGGAGGCCACCCTCACCGCTTTCTCCCTGGTGAGCGGCACCAACGGGTTCGCCACACACACCGAGTGCCCCGAGTGCGGCGCGTGGATCGGCGAGGCCGACGAGTACGACAGCCCCTGGCTCGACATCGAGGCGATCGGCGCGGCCGTGGACGAGGCCATCAGTGAGCACGCCGACCAGGAGCGCGCCTGCGCCCGGGTCCTGTTCGCCGAGGCATAACACCGCAGGCCGCCCCGCCCCGGGGCGGCCCCACTTGAAAGGACACACGTGAACCAGTTCGTTTTCGAGCCCGCCACCAAAGAACAGACCAAGGTCAGGGCTGCCTTCACCGGCCCGCCCGGGGCGGGCAAGACCTACACCACGCTGAAGGTCGCCACCCACCTCGGAGAGAGCATCGGGGTCATCGACACCGAGAACGGTTCCGCAGCCGAGTACAGCAGTGAGTTCGCGTTCCAGCACCTGGTGATGCGCCACTACGCACCCCAGGACCTCCTGCACGCCATCGCCGCCGCCAACCAGGCAGGGCTCGGAACGCTCATCATCGACACCTGGAGCAAGTTCTGGAACGGCACGGGCGGCGTCCTCGAACAGGTCGATCAGCTCAGCAAGGGCGGCAACAAGTTCGCCACGGGCTGGAAGGACCTTCGGCCCGTCGAGATGGCAATGATCGAGGCGATCACCAGCTATCCGGGGCACATCCTCGTGACGATGCGCAGCAAGGTCGCCTACGAGGTGCAGACCAACAGCTCAGGGAAGGCCGTCCCCGTCAAGATCGGCCTGAAGCCGGAGCAGCGCGAGGGAGTGGAGTATGAGTTCTCGCTGATCGGGGACCTCGACCGCGATCACACCATGACGATCACGAAGGCCCGCGCGCACGCCCTCGACAGCCGGATCATCCCCCACCCCGGGGAGGAGCTCGCTCAGGAACTCCTGGCGTGGGTGAACGAGGGCGTCCCCTCCCCCACAGCGAACAGCCTGAGGGACCAGGCGCTCGCGGCCGACGTGACGGTGGGAACACTGCGCAACCTGCTCGCGGAAGGGCGCAGGCGTGGCCTGCTTGGAGCTCCGGTCATCGACCCAGCCACCGAAGCACCCAGCACCCTGGGCGACCTGATCACCCGGCTCGGGCGGGAGGCGTCCCTTGCCGCAGCATGAGGACCTGGTGTTCATCATCGCCGCCGCACTGATCAAACGTCAGGTCAGCGCAGCCGACGCCCCACGCAGAGCCGCCCTGGTCTCCGACGTCGTCGAAGACCTGGCCCAGACCATGGCTCCGGGTGACCGGAGGTCGGTGCGTGTTCCCGGCCCGGACGGGAGTCCCGTTTCGCTCGGCACGATCCGTGTGGACGACGGGCCGGTGTCGGTGACGATCACAGACCGCAAGGCCTACCTGGACTGGGTACGAGCCACCGCGGAGAGCGAGATCGAGGAAACCGTTCGCGACGCTTTCACGAAGCGGGTCTCCGACGAGGTGCGCAAGAACGGCGGCGTCCTCGACACCGAGACGGGCGAAGTGGCCCCGGTACCCGGGCTGACGCGCACGCAGGGCAGCCCCAAGGTCGTCGTCATCCCCGCCTCTGGCGCGCACGAGGCCCTGGCGTCCTGGTATCAGGATCAATCCTGGATTGGCCGCGTCATCGAGGCCCCCACCAGCAAAAACAAGGCTTGAGACCGGTACTAGGCACCGCTAATGTCCTGCTGTCCGAAGGACAGAACACACCGACGAGATCACCAGGAAAGAACCGATGATCCTATCTATGTGCACGAGAGCACACCTTCACGAAGCCGACGACCACGAGGCCACAGAAACCCGCATCCCGCTCCACGACACCCCCACCGACGCGGAGCAGGTCCTGGCCACCGCCTGGACCGAGAAGTGGCCTTACCTCGGGGGCACCGCCCTGGTGTGGGATTCCAACGAGAGCGCCCATCTCCACGTCCAGGGGCTCAGCCGCCCGGTAGTCACCCTGGACAGCGAGGACCTCGAAGGCCTCATCCCCCAGGCGATCAACCTCTTGCGCGCCAAGCGCGACGCGGACGCCGAGCGACGCACCGCAGCGATCACGGAACGCGCCGTGCGTCTGCACGCCTCCCCCGCCTGCTTGAGCACCCGGGAGCACCCCTGCCAGATCTGCCTCGACTACGCCACAGCCGTCGTGGACCTCGGCCTGTAGCAACGCCCGCCCCACTCTACGGGGCCCTGTACCCCGCTACGGAAGGAAGACCTGTGAACCTCACCGGCACACCCGTGCATGTGGACGAAATCTGGAGGCCCTGCGACCCACGCGCGCGCAACCGCGTCCGCGTCACCAATGTCAGCGAGACCCGCGTCGACGTCGTGGACGCTACGACCGGAGACCGGCCCCGCTCGATCCTGCGCCAGGAGTTCCACGACTCCCCCGAGACCAAGCACGGCGGCTCTCGGCGCACCGGGTACCTGTGCGTGCAAGCCGCACCGGCGCCCAGCGAGCAGGAGCGCCTCCGCGCGGCAACCCGCCTGGTCATGAACGCCAAACGTGACCCCGACCGCGTCGATGTCCAGCGGCTGCTCGCCCAGCTCGACGACGCGCTGAACCCCCTGCCCTTCTAACTCACCCACCCCGGGGCCACCTCAAAGGCGGGGCGGCCCCACACGTGAGGAACACCAGATGCTCTACACACTGCGTTTCACCGCCGAACTCGACCACACCGTCGAGGTCCAGGCCCTGGACCTGGACGAGGCCATCGCCCAGGCCGACGACGACAGGTTCAAACTGCCCGACTGCGAGCACGTTGTGACCTGGCACTACACCAGCGCCACCGTTGACGGTCACGTCGTCCAGGAAGAGCCGCGCCTGCACGAGCAGCGCCGCGACCGCGTGGCCGAGCTGGAGGTTGAGCTCGCCCAGGCGCGTGCCCAGCTCTGCGAACAGAGCAGGGAGCTGGAGCGGATGCGCCCCCTGGTGGCCATGGCTAGCAGGTTCGCGGTCAGCACTCCGCAGGGGACAGCCACCATCACCAACACCGACGACGGATGGCTGCTGACCCCACACGACCGAACGCCGAGAACGCCCCCCCATCGCCTTTTGACCTGACCCCCTGAGCCCGCCCCGGAGAACGGGGCGGGCGCTCACCCTCTGGAGGCTCAGTGCCGACACGACTCCCCGCCCCCTACCGCGAGCTGAAGAAGATCGCTCTCGCCCACGGATGGTCCGTGCGCCAGCGCTCACGTCACCTGGAATGGAAACCACCCACAGGGCCCTTCATCATCACCCCGGCCACCCCCTCGGACCACCGCGGCTTCAAAAACCACCGAGCTCTACTGCGCCGTGCTGGTCTGCCCATCCCTCACCACTAAGGACACCGACGTGAACGACCACGCCTTCCGCGAGTGCGGACGCGGACACCACTGCCGCACCGCCACCATGACCAACGACGGCCCCCGCCCCGCGCTCACACCCCGAGCATTCTGTGACGGCTGCGTGGCCGACATCAACCACGCCCTCACCGCGCTCCCCGATCACTACACCGAACTCAGCCACCTCCTACGCGAGAAGACCCGCCACCCCGGCGGGGAGCGCGTGCACACCAGCCGCCCCGAACCACCTTCTCCACTAGACCTGGAGGTGGACCGAGTCATGGTGACCATGCACGACGTGCTGCTGTCATGGGAAGAACGAGTACGCGCGGCAGCGGGACTCCAACCCTCCCCGACCGACATCTCCTGGGAACGTCGACCCGCCGCGATCAGCCGAGCCTGCGAACTGCTCTCCCGCTTCGTGCTGGGCCTGATCAGCTTGGAGGCGGAGCCGATGCGCCGCGCGCTCACCGTTCAGGACCTGGGGAACCTGCCCGAGGACGTGCTGGGGGTGGTACGCCCTGACTACGTGGACGCCTACCCCGAACTCGCGGGGGTTGACGCCGGACGGGAGGTGTTGTGGTTGCACCGACGCGCGCAGACTATGACCGGCCAGACTCTCCGGACGCTCACCCTGGACGGGGTTCCGTGTCCGCACTGCGAACTGATGATGCTCACGCGCCGGAGCGGGGACAACGGTGTCTGGTGCGCTGGGTGCCGGGCAGTGACCGACATTGAGCGATACATGAAATGGACCCGTCAACTCACTGCGGTCATGATCAAGTAAACAGAGACACTTAAGGGCCTCCTGACGTTCTGCCAGGAGGCCCTGTTCCTTAATCAGTGCGGACTCTTGAACGACAGCGAAAGAGCCTAGCTGAACACCAGCCTCACCAGAGGCTTAGATGGTCATTGCCAAGGCAAAGACCAAAAGCAACGGAAGCGACACAGCCACAGAGATGAAGGCCCTTCCGGACGCTCTTGAGAAGGCAACCTTCGACAGAGCCAGGTGCACAAAAAACCCCAACAAAAACGCGACAGTAGAAACTGAGATCACTTCGACTGTCACTCCCTCAGTCAAAGCGAGAGAAGCTGGCAAGGCTGCATAGAGAAAAGCAACCAAGGAGGCCGAGGAGGCAATCGCAATTCGGACCCTCTTTTGCTCACCCAACCCTCTCGAGCAGCCAGAGACAATGAAGCCAAGCATTCCAGCCGACACAGAAAGAAGCTGGAGAATAAAGTAGGAAGAACCTAGGACCGCAACAACAATCCCTGGCGATATTCTTGAGTCAATACCAAATGGGATCAGGAGAAGGAGCGAAGCGTGCATCCCTCCACCACCAGCAAGCCTGCAGGCGCTTCCAGCTGCGGTCATGCGCATCTCCGACCTTAGGGGTCCACCGTGGAACAGTCACCGTTAGCCGACGGATCCCCATGGTTGCTATTGTTAAATGTCACAGGGACCGGCGGGAGAGCCAAACTAGCAAACCCAACGTTCGTGTGTTTATGCACGCACGTCGTGTGGAAATTGTTGTAGCTCTCCATGTACTCCGCATAAGAAGGTGACGGATATGTCTGAATTCGATAAGTGTCAACTACAGCTTGGTGATTCGGCGCAGCATCCCTAGCACCCGCGTAACTATACGTTCCGTCAGCATGTAGGATGACATTCATTGCCACATTGATTGCTGGAGCTTCAAAGAAGCCCAGCACCGCACACAGTGGGTTCGTCGAGTCGGCAGTCATGTGGAAATCAGCCGTAGTTCGGTTCACGAAAGTACGATCGATAGTCAGCTCATCGCGGGGTGCAGTTGCGGATTCCCGAAACTCCATAGACCCGTCCGCCTGTTCGACGTAAAGGTTGGTAGAACCCACTGAACGCACAGGAAGAGTTCCTGGATTTCTCCAGCCTCTAAACGATGGTGGAGACCCAACGAATTCAGGCCAGTTGAAATCAGCTCGGACTGAAATCACAAACCGATTCGTTTGACCCGTCTTCCATCTGGAGAAATCGCGATCATCTCCCCCAAAACGCATGTCTCCCAACTCTTCCCACGCAGTGTCACAGAAGACCGGAGCAGGTATATAATCGTCTTCGATAAAAGCTTCCCACTCGAATTTTCTTGCCATCGTCTGCGTGACCATGACCTTTTCAAGAGACTCCATCTCAGCCTCAAGAGTACCCTCGGGAGGAGCCAAAAATTCTGGCACTTCTACCACGTGGTTCTGAGCCACTAGTTCAGGCAATGGGGAATCTGGGTTCTGCAGTGAAGTTGGCTTGATTAGCTCTTCCGTGGACAACTCGTAGATCTCAGATCCACCACTGAAACCTTCGTCAAAGAAAGTCTCGTTGAATTCCAATGACGATGAAGTCCCGCTTGTGCCAGCCTCAAGGAAAGGAATTTCGTTTCCTTGTTGACCAAGGAATATCTCCACACCCTCTCCGCTAGCGATCCAATTGACTTCTTGGGCTGGGTTGACGGCCCCATGCGTACTGGTTCTAATGAGCGTTCTGGCGAGAACTAGATCATCTTCATCGACAGCGATGATTCTAATTCGGGAGACTTCCCTCGCCCCAAGCCCATCAAGTGTGAAATTCGGATCACCACCCCTGTATATAGGCTCTAGAGCATCCCTGTCGTATTCTGGCTTGGGGAGCTCTTCGAAGGCTACGTACTCCACCGCACCAGGAACAGGTTCCCATGACAGGGTGAGAGATGATTCCGTTCCAGAAATGGACACTCCTTGCACCCCAGCCACTCCTTCCTCTGCGATTGCAGGAGTTTGCAGCAAGGGGATGAATAGAGAAGTAGCGGCAAGCACAGAGATACTACGGGGGGATTTGAGCACCAGAATATCCATTCGCTATTAGGTCCTCCCACACAATCACGCCTCAGCCAAACAGTCAAGATCGAAGGTCCTATATGCGACTCTGGCATCATGCTTAACAGACCAAGATCAAAAAGCCGAGGGGAACCTTCGGTAGCTGCGCCTGAGAGGTGTTACAAACATTCTCACTGCATTCTTAGGTGAGCTCTTGTCGCCCTACATGTGTCTGGCCACAGACGTCGAGGCGGGAGCGGCTCTGCCCTTGAGGCATGCTCGTTGGCACCTGGAGCCCTACACCTGTCGAGGTATGGGCTGTCGGCGATGATCATTTTCACGAGTACCGGCAGTTGCCAAATCCTGTCGGTATGAGTCGGGACAACCAGAGGAGGTGCCGCTGCTTGGTAGGCAGTGCGGGCCTTGCCGCTCAGGGTTTCCCTTAGCTTTCCGAGATCCCAAGGTGGCTCGTGAGTCGCCGGCGCTCATCCAAGTGTTCGTGCGCGGCAGTGTGTCGATGGGCTCACACCACCGCGGAGCCCTTTAGGCACGTGTCCCGGTTGCGTGAGTAGCAGTTGATCAACTGAGTGGTGCGCCCGAGCTAAGCGCCACCAAGCCGGAAGTATGCGCTCAGCGCAATGAGGGGGACGCTAGCTGACCACTGCGAGCCACGAGGTAAAAGTGAGGGGGCGGACGGCCGACCCTAGGGTCCTGTGAGGAAAACCGTCCACCCCGCACCGAACGACTCCGAGGAGCCTTCAGCCCCATGGTAGAGGACCGACAGACTGAGACTCTCGCTGATGTCGCCGAGCGTTTCGACACCACTTTGAAAATGGTGCGCCGCAAGTGGTCGCACCATCCTGCCTGGCCGAAGGCGGTGAGGAAGCGTGGACGTGCGAACACGTACTACGTCGATGAGGTGGACGAGGCTGTGCGTGTGATGTTCGGGCTCCCGAAGCTCGAAGGCTCTCCGGACGACTTGCTGACCTGGGAGGAGGTGCGTTCCTACCTGACCAAGGGGGGTGTCACGCCCGAGCAGATGTACCACCGGAGGTGGAAGGGAACTTGGCCCTCCGGGCGATTGGTCAACGGCCAGGAGCGGTGGACGCGGGCCGAGGCAGAGGCCGCGCACGTAGCGATCGTCCGCTCTCGCGGAGGACGCGGCAACCCCTTGCTTTAGGTCCTATCCGAGCTAAGGTCTGAGCGCTGCCACCGGGGCAGGAAACCCCGGGGCGCCACCGACGACTCAGATCGACATGCGAGGGACCGTCATGACCATCAAACCGGGAACCCACATCACCTACGTGGGCGACAACGCCTTCCACCATGGCCGCAAGGGCGGCGTTCTCAAGTACTGCGGGTGCGACCTCTGCACGATCCACCAATGGGAGGCCGAAGAGGCGGGCATCGAACCCACTCCCCGGTTTGTGTGCCTCGGCTCGCGTAACGAATGGAGCATGTGGGTGCTCCACCACATCCCCGCCGAAGACCTGCGAGTGCGTTCAATCGACTGACGCCGCAGAGGAGCGGACGACCCTCACTCCCCCAGGAGTTCCTCACCCGGGGTCGAGAGCGGCGCATACCCCTTGATCGCAACACTAAAACTGGGATAACCCCGCCCATCAGACTTGCTTTAGGTCCTACTTCACTTAAGCTGTCGGACAGTTCACGGGGCAGGAAACCCCGAATCACCGAACGACGAAAAGGAAACACCATGGACATCACCCAGACCACTGTCTTCGGCACCGCCGAGAACGCCCTGCACAAAATGATGCACCTTGAGGAGGAGGCCGAGCGAGCCCACACCGCCATCTACGCCACCGAGGACAGCAAGGAACAGCTGGAACGAGCCTTTCACTACCTCGACCTGCGCATCGACCTCGAAGCCGCACAGGAGCACTACGCCCACACGACGGCCAACCTGATCGTCGCCTGCCGATTCCTCGGACAGCCGATCATTATCCCCACTCCCTAAAGCAGGGAAACGAAGGGGGCGCCTCGGCACCCCCTTCGTCACTCCCTTTGAACCACTTTCCCCGAGATATCCAAGTCACATACCCACGGCTTGCTCTAGGTCATATCTCCCGTAAGGTCTCAGCCAGACGGAACGAACCGAAGGGGAAACATGATTACCGAAGACTCCAAGACGTTGGACGAACTCACCGAAGACGAATATCAGCACCTGGTACTCCTCGGAGAAGAGCTGAGCACCTGCCGAAACCTTCTTCGCACCCCCTACGGCCTGGCAATCATCGACGCCTACCACGAAGCCGAATTCGCGTTCCTTTCCGCCTGCGACACCTACAACGCAGACGCATCAGAAATGATCCTCGAACTCACCTGAACGAGTTAACCAAAACACAGCGACTCGGGTTGCTCACCCCCCGCACCCGAGCCAAGCTGAAGCAATAACCAAGAAGGGAACTAATATGCGAAACCGCAGTGGAATCATCTACGACGAGGGCCTGATCAGCTACGCGATCCTCACCGTGATCGATGCCTGCATCGAAAACAACGACATCTTCGTCCCCAAAGGTACCCCCGACAAGGAACTGACCGAAGCATTCGCCATCGAATTTAACCGAATTGCACCCAAGGGCTACAAGATCAACCTCGGAGACGGAGAACTCTACCCTCCCTGGACCAGCGGCTACACCGACGACGAAGACGACCTCAATGAGGACGAAGAGCCCGTAGACGAAGCGAAAATCTGGGACCCCACCGATAAAGAACTCGAAGAATACGTACTCGAAGCCGCAGAAAACATGTTCTGACCATTACGCCACCACAAGGAGAACCTCCGCAGCATCGCAACCCACATCAAGAGCATCGTCGACCGAATGGACCGGGCCCCCGACGACCAGGACCTCCCGGTGACCCTCGCGGCCAAGTCCGCCGAGCTGACTGCCGCCATCGAGTACCGACGAGGGCTAGACGAAGCCGGAGCGCTCCTGGTCTGAAGAAGCCGACCCCGGGGCGGGCAGGAAACTCGCCCCTCACCGACGACCCAAGGAGAACACCCAGATGAGCAACGACCAGCCGTCCTTTGCCGAACGTGAAGAAGCGCGACGCGACCGCGCCCTGGAGCGCGCCGATCGCTTCGAGGACTACGCCAACAATGCCGGCCGCCGCTCCCGGGCCGCCTTCGACCGCGGAACCGACATCTCCGAGCACCGCCCGCCCGGCCAGCCGATCCTGAACGGGCACCACTCCGCCCCGCGCGCACGCCGCGACCAGGAACGCATCAATGGCGCGATGGAACGCGGGCTGCGGGAAGGCCGCAAGAGCGGCTTCTGGAACTCGCGCAAGGCCGGTGTGGAACAGAACCTGGCCAAGCGCTACGACCCGCGCGTGACCGCGCGTCGCATCGACCGCCTCGAAGCTCGACTGCGCCGCATCGACCGCGACATCGAAGACCCCTGGAACGAGAACCACCGCCAGCAGCTCCTGGCCAAGCGCCCCGAGGTGGAAGAGGAACTCGCGTTCTGGCGGACCCAGCTCGCCGCACAACAAGAAGCGGGGTCGAAGCTGTACGGTCCCGAGGACTTCACGAAGGGCGACTTCGCCCTCATCGGCGCCACGTGGTGCGAGGTCAAGAGCGTCAACAAGAAGAGCGTCACCATCGGCGCGATCGTCGGCACCCCGGGCAGGAAAATCTACCGGCTCACCGATAACCCCTACGGGTGGACAGACACCATCAGCTACACGAAGGTGAAGGGCCGCAGGAGCGCGGAAGAGTTCCAGCCGAAGTAGGACCGGCGCTGGGGTGCCATAGCCGAACGACCTTGGCGCCCCGAAACTGGGGGTCGCCTTCCCACACGCCACACCAGGGTAAGTCACTCTTCAAGCGCTTGCGGAAACCAGGTCTTGGCCTCCTCCACTCGCCCTAGCTCAGTCAGCAAGAACCAGAGAAGACACACCGCATTCGAGTTTCCCTGCTCGGCAGCGCGAAGCAACCAAATTTCCGCGTCGACCAACCGTCCAGCCTGTATATAAAGATACCCAAGAATGCACATCGCGTGGAGACTCCCCTGTTCGGCAGCGCGCAAGAACCACGATTCCGCCTCCTTCGACCGCCTTGTTTCTTCGAGCAACAGCCCAAGGTTGAACATCGCATCTGTGCTCCCCTGCTCAGCAGCGCGGAGATACCATGTTTCCGCCTCGACCAGCCGACCCGCCCTTTTCAGTAGGACTCCAAGATTGAACATCGAGGCTGTGTTCCCTTGCTCGGCTGCGCGCAGGTACCATGATTTCGCCTCCCGCAGCCGCCCTGCCTTCATCGAGAAAACCCCGAGGTTGAACATCGCCAGGGGGTGGTCCAGTTCGGCAGCGCGTAGGAACCAGGTTTCCGCCTCAAGTAGCTGCCGCGCTTCCATCTCCTTGACCCCGAGGCTAAACATCGCGCTGCTGCTGCCGAGTTCAACGGCGCGCAGATACCAGGCTTCCGCCTCGGCTGACCGCCCCACTTCCATCGCCAAAGCCCCTAGAAGGCACATCGCTTGGGTACTGCCCAGCTCAACGGCGCGCAGATACCAGGCTTCCGCCTCGGCTGTCCGCCCGACACGTCGCAGTAGGAGTCCGAGGAAGATCATCCCCGGCCCATTCTCCCGCTCAGCAACCCTTAGATACCAAGTTTCCGCCTCGACCAACCGCCCTGTCTGTTCCATTACGTCGCCAAGGAAGATCATCGCGGGAATGTCTCTCTGCTCCGCCAATGGGCTCAAGGCCGCTTCAGCAATGTCCATTTTTCCGGCTTTGGAGGCCGTGACTCCGACGTTGAAACGATCGTGGCCAGTAGCCGTCTTCAAGGCTGCGTTCCACCCCCCTTCGGGCAGGGTGCTCTGAGTAGTGAGGTAGTCGAATGCTCTCCAGCGGTAGCCGTCATGGTCGGCAGGCACCAACAGTCCTGCGAGCCCGCTGCGCTGACGGGTGGCCCACTCCCAGGCATCTTCGACGTTCTCCGGTAGAGGCGGGGGGGAGGGCAAAAAGGTGCCATGGGAGGCGAGGATCTGCTCTCGTGTCAACGGGCTCAGCACTCCGGCTGCGGACAGACTCACAGCAGCAGCAACTAGCGCGTAGCCGCGCGGGTGACCGCTCTCAGGGCCGCTGAGCCAAACTGACTCAAGCGCTGGACCAGCTGCCAGCTTCTCGGCCACCCCGAACTGCTCGTCCGCCGCAGCTCGGATCAGACGATCATCGCCACTAGCACGCGCCCACTCGCGCTCCTGTGGAGTCCATTGCCGTTGGACAACAACCGGTTGCGTCTTGAGTACCGCGTATCCCGCCCATTCCCTGGTGACGGCATGGTTTGTGGTGCTTGGGCGCAGGGTCTCTAGGTGGTTTCGGCGGATAGTAGCGGCCACGACCGCCCCGACCTGGCCGAGCTCTGTGACCAGAGACGAGGTGAGCCCCGAGGAACCCAAGTGACGTTCCAAATCGTCCAGCCAGAGGACCCACCCTTGTGGTGCCTGAGAGGCCCGGCCTTTGAGCCAGGCAGGGAGGGGGCGCAAATCGGCATCCTCGGGCGGGGCCACCAACATCCGGTCAGGGAGGGTGCGCTCCAGCGCCGCGACCAGTGAACGGGTCTTACCTGCCGTTGAGGCACCGGTCACCAGTACCAGCCCACCGCGTGAAGAGGCCGCGACCGTGGCCAGTCGACGGTCGAGTTCTCTGTCCACTTCCCGGGTCACGTAGGGAGGCAGCCCCGAGCCATCAGCCCCGGGGAAAGAGTTGTGGATGCCGAGTTCGCCCCCGTCACACTGGTGGACGGGCAGGGCCGAGTCCACCCACCCGGGCACCGAAGTGGCGGGCGGGGAGTGCACCGTGACCGGCCCGTGGATGACGTGGGCCTGGATGGAGGTTCCCCGGACATCGCTCACGCGGTTCTCGGCCATCGGTCACCGATACCTGAGTTGAACGCGTGTGGCGTGATCGGTGCACGCCGGGGATGCATCCCGAGCGCCCCGCTCGGAAACAGTGCTTTTCCACGTCTGTGTGCGTCGCATACAACGATTCTGCCGCCTTCGCAGCGGAATCGCCCCAGAACCTGGATCAGAGTCTCGAAACACGGGCCAAAGCGCGACACGCCGAGAGAACATGCACCTTTGGGCGCTCACGGCATAACGCGTTACGTTTGGGGTCTAGGCGAACTATGCCCTCAATCAGAATGGTTGGGGGTTTTTGCGTGTGCGGAGGTGTTCACGTGGACCTGCTCGACGTCAACCAGCTACTGACCTACGAGCAGGCAGCACGACAAGCCGGAGTCACCGTGCCCACCGTGCGCATGTGGAAGAACCGGGGCCACCTCCCCGTCGCTCAGAACCCGGACGGCCACGACATCTACGTTGGCCGCAGCCCACGCTTCCGTCTCCTGGACGTGGCACGCGCCGAACACGCCACCCGGCAGGCCGCGCGCCGACGCCCCCTGGCCCTGGCCTGACCCACCCTCCTTTGCGGTGCTTCCCCTCGGCACCCGCTCTCCTCGCACGCCTCTTTCCCCTGGGGGATCACTTCTTGCAGCAGACCCTGCCCGACACCACCGCCAAGCCCCGCATCGACGTGGACGGCATCTACCCCTTCTCCATCCTTCGATCCGACCGAGGCGTGTGGCAGTCCCGTAAGAGGGCCTGGCAGGAGCTCGGTTTCGATTCCCAGGCCGGACGCGAGGGCGTCAAGACCTGGGACACCAGTTCCCCGTTCGGTAAGCAGCAGCTCATGAAGATCAGCAACGGCCTGAGCACCTTCGACCCTGTGCTGGCCGAGGTGAGCTACGAGTGGTACGTCCCCCCAAACGGGAAGATCCTCGACCCGTTCGCTGGGGGCAGCGTGCGCGGGCTCGTCGCCGGTCACGGCGGTTACGACTACCTCGGCGTGGACCTGTCTCAGCGGCAGGTCGAGGCCAACGAAGTCCAGGTCACCGACTGGCGGGACCGCAACTTCATCGAGGACGGCACCGTCGAGTACATCACCGGCGACGCCGCTGAGGTCGTGCCGACCCTGCCGGACGAGTCTTTCGACTACACCTTCACGTGCCCGCCGTACCACGACCTGGAGGTCTACTCCGATCTCCCCGACGACCTGTCCAACATGGACTGGGACGACTTCGTGGACACCTACACCCACGTCATCGCGGAGACGGCTCGCACCCTGAAGAATGACCGGTTCGCGACCTGGGTGGTGGGCGACCTGCGCGACCGTAAGGGCAACATCCGCGGGCTCGTCCCGCTGACGATCGCCGCACACGAAGCTGCCGGGATGCACCTGTACAACGACCAGATCCTTCAGAACGTCCTCGGGACCGTCCCCCTGCGCGTCGGCAATCAGTGGAGGGCGAGCAGGAAGCAGGGCCGCCACCATCAGTATGTGCTCACGTTCGTCAAGGGCGATGCCAAGAAGGCGACCCGGCACATCATCGACCCGGAAGCGACATGACCTCGACCCTGCTCGCCCGCGCCCAGGCCGTCCCCGACTTCACCCCCGCCTTCACTCCGATCGAGGAACACGGCGGGGTCCTGGTCAAGCGTGAGGACGCCTGGTCGCGCGGCGGTGCTTCGGGGGCGAAGGCGCGCGCCCTGTTCTCCGTGGCCGATGGTGCCGCTGGTCTGCTCTCGGCTGGGGCGCGGATCAGTCCTCAGTTGGAGCGGGCCGCGCTGGTCGCCCACGCCCTGGGCATCCCGGCCCGGTTGCACACCGGATGGGGCAAGGTCACCCCGGAAACCAGTGTGGCCGTGGCCGCGGGGGCGGAGCTGTTCCGGCACCGTCCCGGACGGCTCTCCGTCATCCGGGCCCGGTACCGGGCCGACGCCGAGCGCCTCGCCCCGATGGGGTGGGCGTGCGTCCCCTTCGGGATGGAGCACCCCGCCTACCTCCAGCAGGTGTCCGAGCAGGCGTCGCGCCTGCCCTGGGTACGACGGGTCGTCGTCCCGGTCGGCTCCGGTATGACGCTCGCCGCGATCCTGCGCGGCCTGAACGCGGCCGGGAATCCGTCCTCCGTGCTCGGGGTACGCGTCGGCGGTGACCCCACCCGGCTCCTGCACTGGTACTCCCCCGGGTGGGAAGGCCGCGCGTCCCTCATCGACGCCGAAGACAGCTTCGACACCGCCGTCGACAACGTCCTCGGCGACCTTCGTCTTGACCCTCACTACGAAGCCAAGACCCTGCCCTTCCTCCGGGAAGGCGACCTCCTCTGGGCGGTCGGCGTCCGCGCCTCCGCCCTCCCGTAAACGTGTCCGGCAGGCACCAGGAACACCCAACACCAGGTGGGGCGCAGCATTCTCGCCACCACCACAACGCCTGCGATCCCTGCCGGACAACACACGTGTCCTCCGGCGTGTGGCTCCACCACCCCACCCCTCCCCCGTGTGGATGTTGAGCCCGCCGGAGGACACCACCACCTTGGAGACCCTCGTGGCCACCCTGCACATCACCGTCCCCAACGCCGACACCCTCACCCGCCAGCGCGCGGTCAACGCCCTGACCGAGACCGGTATCCGCGTCGCCACCTCGGCCCTGCGGGACCACGAGCCGATTGGACCGTCCGTGGTCCTCGGAAGCGGGGTCGCGCTGATCTTCGGCGCGCTGGCCGTGTACCTGGTCCTGCTCGGCGGGGCATGGGTCGGCGCTGCCGCGTTGTCCGCGCTGGCCTCGCTGCTCGGCCTGGTCGGTCTCACCCACTCGGTGACCGCGCGCTCTTCCTAAGCACCGACTACACAGCGCGACGGGGTACCGGAATCCCCAGGAGTCCACAACTACAGAACGCAACAACGGGGGTGGCAGGCATCGGAAACGGCTGGGAAGGGTCCCGACGCCGTGAGGACCTCCCCTCGAACTGGCCCACCCTGCGCACCGAGGTCATCGAACGCGACCACGGCCTCTGCCAGTGGCGTATGGGAGACGGCAGCATCTGCGCGGAGGACGGCACGGACGTCGACCACATCCGCGACCGCGACGACCACCGGTTGAAAAACTTGCAGTTGCTGTGCTCCTGGCACCACGACCGCAAGACCGCGAAGGAAGCCAACGCCTCGAAACCACGCTTCTCACCACGCCGACCACGCGAGACCCACCCCGGCCTGCTCTAATCCACGGAGGCATGGCGACGGAGGTCCGACAATCCGACCGACAATGTACCTGCCCACCCTGGATCGTTCCCGCGTGCACGGGGAAGCACATTCAGTAACTGCAGCTCTGATCAATGAAGTTCTCAAGCATGTCGTTCTCTCCGGCATCGGCACCAGCCAGCACGGCGTCGGTGAAGTCAACGGCATCCGCACTCATGCCCTCGGTGTAGCGATAAGACCCCACTACCTCGCGAAGATTGTCAAGCGCCAGGGCCCTATCCTCCTCCGTTTCGGCCTCCCGGGACAGAAAAATCGACCAGGAACAGAACCAGAAGTTTCCGGCGATAACCCTGCCGTAGCCCTGCTCATAGAAAACAGGCTCGTCCGATATCAGTGGGCCAGAGATGTCCTGGGCTTCAGGCCAGACGTGCATTGGGGGAAGTTCCCATTTCGCAGCCTCGTCGAAGTACTCCTCCACCACCCCGTCCGGGTCGAGATACAAGTCCGTTTCGCCGTGGTCGGGAACGCTGGCGCGGGGTTTATCGAGCCCACAAGCAGCGAAGAGCAGAACTAACAGAGACGCCAGACAGAGACTTCTCACCCGTTGACCTTTTGCTCCAACCATGCAATTCTCCCGGCCAAGCAGATCATCCTGGATTCATCCGGCCACCGGATCCTGATAGATAATCCTATTACGTGAGGACGTGGGCAGAATCAGCCGTTCCGGGTCATGGTTTACGCCCCGACCATCTCGCGAACCATAAAACCGTCAAGCCCAGATCTGTCCGGTGAAGGAGTTGTTACACGACCACGTGCAGACGTGGTGCCGTGAGTAGGAGACCCAGAAGGACGTCCCATTGGCAACTCCACTGGACAAGCGCTTGGACTCATTCAGTGCCCCACTCCCATTGAAGTGCTGGGGAGCCATCCACGGACCATTGGAATTGAAGGCTACACTGGCCCGGATTCCGTGCGTGCCACCGCCCCCGCTCGGCATCTGCGAAAACCGGATCGTTATGTTTCCATTTCCTGACTTAATGTGCTCAGTCGCCCCGACATACCAGGTCTTGTCACTATACGTTCCGCCACTGATACCGCGCCAGTGGGCAGCAGAGGCCGGTGATGCGCCCACTGCGACAGCCATGAGAGCAGCGAGCGCCGCAGCGAAAGAGACCGTTGCCGCCCTGTACCTCAAGCCTGGGAGTGATTGCCGCATGAGAAAAACCTTCCCTTAAAAACTCTTCACAGGAGCTCTGGACCACAGCCTCAACAATCCGCGAACACAGGATTTCAGAGAACCAGCATCAACGTAACAGGCTCACAGGCCCACCGGAAAGGATGTGGCCCGATTCGGCCACCTAGACAAAAATCATCACTTCGGTTTGAGTTGTCCTGGGACTGGAGCGACTGAAGTTGATAGATAATACCGGAGGCCGCCGGAGCTCTGAGGACACGCTTCCGTCAGAAGGGCGACTTCGACTCTTCGAGGACGAACGGCAGGGTGGGGCGCCGGACAGCCCGACGCCACGTCTTCCCCGTCTATAGGTTCACCCCGAGCAACTTCAACACGATCTCCACGACCGGAGGAAGCAGCGCCAAGGAAGCCACACCAAGGCTCCAAGCAGCGACCCGGAGCGCCCGCCGCTGATGAGCGAGCGCATCCGCTTCACCTCGCCGAGCATCCTCACGCTGCCCCACAAGCTCGTCCGCGATCGTCGACAACAGCTCGCGCTGCTTCTCCAAGCTCTCGATGGGTGTCAGCTCCTGACCTGAGCTGTCGACCTGTAGTGAACGCCTGGCCTCGTCAACAAGTTGATCCACAGTTCCGACTTGCTGAGGAGGTAGCAGAGGCCCTTTCGTCCCCCTCAGCCAGAGCGCTGTGTGGATGAAGGACAGTGTCTTGCCTGAGCCGGTCTGGAGGTACATCCGGTAGTGGTTGACGGTGTCAGCAAGGGCATCTTCACCTGTCGATCCTTCAGCGGGTTCATCATCGGGATCCGGAGCGGGAGCGGAAACGACCATGCTTCTGAGACTCACGGGCGATCTGTTTGGTTCCGCTGCTCCCCTGAGTGCTACCGGCGGAGCCCTGCACCGAGGCTCTGACAAATCTGCCATCCACGTCATCCAGCCCGCTTCTCGATCACAGTTCGGAAGTGCCGTTCCATCTCAGACATGGAAGCGACCGACTCGCATTCCTTCTCCCTCTGGGCTTGACGAAGCAACTCCAACAGCCTCTCCGGCTGCATCTGGAGCTCAGGGTTCATGCTGAGTAGCAACATTTCCCTCTGTGTGAGGTTTCGTGCCACAAGGACCTCCTGAGTCTTAACGACCAGGAGTGATCCAACAAGTAGGGCACATCGCTCGGTCTTTTCAAGTGCGGTGATCACTCGTGCGACGGCCTCGGCCTGCTGAGAGTCGACTCCTGCTTGTTCCTTGTCCAAGAGCTTAAGTTCAAGAGCGCGCTGCGCTTTCTCCCTCGCGTCAACACCTGCTTGGGAGTTCACCTTGTCCTGCATCCATGACCTGAAACGCTGGAAGTACGAGCCATACCGAGGATCATCACGTTCAGATTCCGAAAACCCGAACGCGCTCAGCAGGCCCTCAACAGCCTCGATAACCTCAGGTCCGGTTTCGGTCTCGGCGGTGTACACGAATCCATCAACGCTGGAGCCAGAAACCTCTTTGCAGACCTCACTGAAGCTGAAAGCGTGATGAAGTTGGCCAAACGTTACACCATCAAGGATTACAAGGGTTAAATTTGGTTCAACATGGATCCTGATCGGCGGAACTATCTTCAGCCGGGAAAGATCAAAAGAATAATCAACGCGAGCAAATGGGTCATAGGAAACGAGATTCTTTCCGTCCATGCTAGCGACCCTCCTCAGCCCAGATCGGGCACCTAGTATTTACCCTCCGACGGCTACAGCGCCGGGATGGTTCCTGAAGATACCCGGGGGCACCCCCCATCTGGGCTCGCAGCCGCCCGGGAAAGTGCGGCGCCTCGCGTTTTGTACAAGTCTGGGGATTTTGGGGTCAGACGCCCTGCTTGTGCTTCTTGGGGCGACTGACCGCCCCACCGGCACCCTTCTGCCGCACTTCGTCGGGTTGTTCTCCGCTCGGTCCGACTCAGCCCCTCACCGAGATCCCCATCCTCTGACTCGTTGATATTCACGCTGCTCAGCGGCGTGAAAGCGTACTCATGCCACGGTGTTCCCACTGCCCTCGCCCGCTCCCTCTTCTTGCCCGTGCCCACGCTCGCTACTGCTCTCCAGCCTGCCGAGCCGCGGCCGCTCGCCAGCGCAAGAAGGACGCCGACCTCTCCCCCATCCCTTCCTCCATGCGTGCCGCCCGGCGTTGGGTTCGCCTGACCCGAGCGGGCATCGCGATGACTCCGCAGGGACGGGCCGCGACCCCCGGCACCTGGACCACCTACGCGAAGGCCAGCCGGTCCTCGATCGGTGAACTCGGCTTCGTCGTCGGCTCGGGCTTCGTGTGCCTGCTCGTGCGTGGCCAGACCAACCTCGTCCTGGACCAGCTCCCTCCCACCTACGCCGAGGCGACTCCCTCCACGACCCGTGTGTGGGGTACGGGAGAGATCGCTGCCCGACGAGCCCGCAGGCCCAGCTTCGACGTCGAGGTCCTCGCGGCCGACCGGGTCGCGCCCGTGACCGGGCTCCCCCATCAGAGCGCGCCGAACATCCTCGCGGACCTGAGCGCGTCCGACTTCTGACCTTCGGGAGGTGACCTCCATGGCCGGTCGCGGGCCCGCCCCGAAAGGCCCCGGGCGTCGAGCACGACGCAACACCGAGGCCGCTCCCCAGACGCTGTTGCGGTCTGAGCACTCCGAGCCTCCCGAGCTCCCCGACTTCCGGGTCCATGAGGGTGACGAGCTGGTCGAGTACCAGTGGCCCGAGCGCACCCGCGAGTGGTGGGACCGATGGCGTAAAAGCGCCCAGGCCGAGCACTTCAGCAGCACGGACTGGGAGTTCCTCCTGGACACCGCTCTGCTGCACGCCCGGCTCTGGTCCGGGGAGACCTCGGTGGCTTCCGAGCTGAGGCTGCGGGTGTCCAAGTTCGGCGCGACGGTCGAGGACAGGGCGAGGCTGAGGATGCAGTTCGCTGCGGCCGACGAGGCTGACGCCAAACGCCCCGCCAGCACGGGCAAGTCCGCGCGCGAACGCCGAGGAGCCCACATGGGCGTTGTCCGTGAGATGCCCGCGAAGCAGAAGGACGCCGACGAAGCCTGACCAGGGGGTGCCCCATTCCCTGGAAGCCCACTGTTCCCGGTGAGGTTCCGACCCTGGGGTACGCGGTGATCGACTGGATCAGCGAGATGCTCGCCGCCCCCGATCGAGCCCAGTATCAGCCCTTCCAGCTCTATCCGGAGCAGGAGGAGTTCGTCCTCCGGTTCTACGAGCTCGATCCGCGAACGGGGAGGCGCCGGTACCGGCGTGCGGTGCTCTGCCGTCCTCGCGGCTGGGGAAAGTCCCCCTTGTTGGCGGCGATCTCCATCGTGGAGGCGCTCGCTCCGGTGTACCCGGACGGGTGGGACGCCGCAGGGCAGCCGGTCGGGATGCCCTGGTCCGAGGTGCGCACGCCGCTGGTGCAGATCGCGGCCGTGTCTGAGGCGCAAACGAAGAACACCTGGTCTCCCTTGTTGGAGATGCTCCAGGGACCGGTGCTGGATGCCTACCCCGGCCTGGAGCCGTTGGAGGGGTTCGTCAACCTGCCCCGGGCGGGCAGGATCGAGCCGATCACCTCCTCGGCTCGCACGATCAAGGGCAACCGGCCGATTTTCGCGGTCCTGGACCAGTCCGAGGAGTGGGTCAAGTCCAACCGTGGCACCAAGTTGGCCGAGACGATTCGGATCAACGCCGCGAAGACCGGTGGCACCACGTTGGAGTCCCCCAACGCCTACACCCCTGGTGAGGGCAGCGTCGCGGAGATGTCCGCGCGGGACTGGCACCGCATCCTCGAAGGCAAGGCCCTCGACGGCGGGATGTTCTACGACACCCGCGAGGCCCCAGCGGACACCAACCTCTACGACCGTGACGAGCTCCGACAGGCCCTGGCCTACGTGTACGGCGACTCGGCGGACGTCAACGGCGGCCACGTGGACCTTGGTGCCCTGATCGGCACGATCATGGACTCCTCAACCGATCCCCAGACCGCGCGGGCCGACTTCCTCAACCAGGTCACCCACGCCCAGACGAGCTACCTCTCGCAACCCGAATGGGGTTCCTGCCAGCGCGAGGACCGTGCTCTTGCTGATGGCGACATGGTCACGCTCGGCTTCGATGGCGCGATCCGCAACGACAGCACCGCGCTTGTGGCCTGCCGGGTCTCGGACGGTCACACCGAACTGCTGGGCCTGTGGGAGAAGCCGGAAGGCCCCCCAGGGGAAGGCTGGTCGGTCCCCGGCGTCGAGGTGAACGCGGCCGTCACCGCCGCGTTCTCCCGGTTCGAGGTCGCGGCCATGTACTGCGACCCCGCGCACTGGCAGGACTACGTGGACCGGTGGGCCGCCGCCTACGGCGACCAGGTCCACGTGCGCGCCACTGCGGATCGCCCCTTCCACTGGTGGACCAACCGACATCGGCTCATGGTCGCCGCCGTGTCCCGCTTCGAGGAGGCCGTGCGCCAGCACGAGGTCTCCCACAACGGCGACCTGGCCCTGACCCGCCATGTCCTTAACGCGCGCCGGAGGGTCCTGGGCCAGTCCGGGATCAGTGTCGCCAAGGAGTTCTCCGGCAGCTCGAACAAGATCGACGCCTTGGTCGCGATGATCCTCGCCTACGCGGCGCGGATGGACTGCATCGCCCGAGGCGTGAACGCCACCCCGACCGCGATGGGCGGTTGGTCCTTCTGAGAGGGGGTTCGCGTGCTCGATGAGACCCCGCTGACCCCGGACTGGTGGCTTCTTCGTCTGGGGCGCCGCCTGCGCGATCGGCAGGGCCAGCTCGGTGAGTGGCGCAGCTTCTTCCAAGGGGAAGCGCCTCTACCGGTTCCCCCGAAGGGCCTCAAGGACGCTCACCGCCGTTTCCAGGAGATCGCACGGACGAACATCTGCCAGTTGATCACGAACAGCAGCGTGAACCGGATGGCCGTGACCGGTCTGGCGACCCCCGAGGGGGAGCTGGACGAGTCGGCATGGCGGTGGTGGAAGCAGAACCGGCTCCCCGCGAGGCAGAAGCAGCTGTACCGGTCGGCTCTGTCGCAGTCGGTGGCCTACGTCGTCGTCGGCCCCCACCCCCAAGACGAACGCCGGCCCCTCATCACTCTGGACCACGCGCGCACCACCATCCTGGAACGCGACCCGGCCACCGGCGACGTCATCGCGGCGCTGCGAGCCTGGCACGACGACATCGAGGGTGTGGGCCGCGCGGTCGTGCAGACCCCGAACTGGATCGTCCGGTACGAGACGAGCAAGCCGCTCTCCTCCCGGCAGAAGATGCCCTGGGGTCTGGAGTCCTGGCGGGTCCGCTACGACGACCGCCCCGGGGTTCGGGAGAACCCGTGGGGTGCGGTGACGATCGTGCCGTTCTCCTGTATGCCCCAGCTCGGGGAGGCCCCGGAGCCGGAGTTCGCGCAGGCGATGGGCATCCAGGAGCGGCTGAACCTGTCCATCTTGAACAGGATGACGGCCGGCCGTTACTCCGCGTACAAGCAGAAGTGGGTCAAGGGGCACAAGTTCACCAGGTCGATTGACCCGGCGACTGGGCTGGAGGTCCTGGACCCTGTGACCGGGCAGCCCCGTGTGGAGCAGCCCTTCACCCCGGGCCCGGACACCGTGTGGGCCTCGGAAGGCAAGGACACCGAGTTCGGGGAGTTCTCCCAGATCGACCTCACGATGTTCCTGAAGGAGCACGAGGCCGATATCGTCTCGGCGCTCCTGGTCACTTCGACGCCCGCCTACTACTGGCTGTCCTCGCTGGTGAACATCTCGGCGGACACGGTGACCGCGCTCGACCTCCAGCACATCGCGAAGGTCAACGAGCACATCGCGAACTTCGGGGAGTCCTGGGAGATGGTGAACCGGCTCGCGGGTCTCATCGCCCAGGAGGAACGAGACCTGACCGAAGCCGAAGTGCGGTGGCGCGACCCGCGCCAACTCAACCCGGCCGTCGTCGTGGACGCCGCGATCAAGAAGAAGTCGCTGGGTTACCCGCTCTCGGTGATCGCTGAGGATATGGACGAGCCCCCCGCACGAGTCAAGCGGATCACCTCACAGTCAGCAGGAGACCAGCTCCTGGCCGCCGCCCTCGGCAACCGGCCCCGGGGCGAGAGCACCATGGTGGCGGATGAGTGAGCGGGACCGGTCCGCGCTGCGCGTGGAGTACACCTCTACGACGAAGCGGCTTCGCGAAGCCCTGCTGGAGGCGCTGCTACCGCTGTTCCTGGGCCCCGGTTCCTGGCGGCAGGCGGACCTGGACACCTTCCTTGACCGGGCTCTGCCAATGATCCTGGGCTCTCAGGAAGCGATGGCCTGGCTGACCGATGCCTACCTCTCCCAACGCATCGCGGACCGCTTCGGTGAATCGCCTCGCGCGATCGGAGTCGAAGCCGCGGCCGCAGTGCGCGGAGTCCCACCCGAGCAGGTGTACCGGCGCCCCTTCGCTCAAGTGTGGACGGACCTGTCCCACGGGATTCCCTTGGAGACGGCGGTCAAGCACGGCGCGGACCGGCTGGAGAACCTCGCGTTGACCGACCTCCAGCTGACGAAGACCCACGCCGCTCGGTCGGTTCTCTCAGCTGATGACCGGGTTACCGGGTACCGGCGCACACCCGAAGGGTCCGAAACCTGCGCTCTGTGCCTGATCGCCTCAACCCAGCTGTACGGCAAGAGGGAGCTGATGCCCCTGCACACCGGGTGCGACTGCGGGGTCGAGGAAGTCGTGGGCGAGACCGGGCAGGTCCTGGACCAAGACCTCCTCGACCAGGTACACGACGCCATCGACCGCGACCTGGGGGAAGACTCGCGCGGCGTGACCTACCGGGACCTGGTGGTCGTTCGTGAACACGGTGAACTCGGGCCCGTGCTGACGGTGCGGCACCACAACCACACCGGCCACGCCCAGGTCTAGACATGAATCGACTTTAGAACCCGACATGGCCCGCTCTGGCGGGCCTTTTCCATGTCCGTACCCGCCAGGGGCGCGGACTCCACCTTCCGATCCCGACAGGGGAGAACCATGCCTGAGAACACCGAGCCCACTTCCGGGAACGACGATCCCAAGGCGTCGACCAGCCCCAACAAGGGGTTTCCCGAGGGTGTCCCGGTCGCGGAGATGGCCGAGGCCCAGAAGGCTGCCTACTACCAGTTCCACCTGCGCAAGAAGGAAGACCAGCTCAAGAAGCTGCCCAGCGCGGACGAACTCAAGCGGCTGCGCCAGGCCGAGACCGACCTGACCGAACTCCGCAACGCACAGTTGTCCGACCAGGAGAAGGCTCTGGAAGCGGCGCGCGCTCAGGGCGAGCAGGCCGCCGCGGACCGCTACCGCGACCTGCTGGTCGCGGCGGAGTTTCGAGCCGTGGCCGCAGGGCGCGTTCCGGGCCTGGACGAACTCGTGCAGGACCTGCGCCTAGACCGGTACATCACCGAAGCCGGTGAGCCCGACGCCGTCGCGATCACCGCGCGAGTCGAGTCCCTCCTGCCCGCCGCCCCGACAGGGGGCGCACCGCAGGAACAAGGTGCCCCGGACCTGGAACAGGGCTACCGCACACCACCCTCCACCAACCCCACCACCAGCGCGGGCCGCGACCTGTACGCGGCCTATAGGAAGCGAGATTAGTGGACCTTTCCCTCAAGACTGAGGTGTACGGAGCCGAGGACCAGTCCTGGCTCGGCAGCGAGCACGGCACCGACTCCGCGCGCACCGTCACCCTCTCCCCCGAACACATCCCCACCAGTAATCGCCACGTGTGGATTCCCTCCGGGCTGCCCCTGGGCCGCGTCACGGCGACGGGCCTGTACGGGCAGTACGACCCCGAGGCCGAGAACGGCCTGGAGGTGCTCGCAGGGTTCCTGCTGTCGTCTCTGCCAGGCCCGAAGTCATCCGATCAGCCAATCATCGGTGCTCTGTTCGAGCACGGCAAGGTCCGTCCCGACCGGCTGCCGGTCGCACTCTCTGAGGATGCCTTCAGCCACGTGCAGGGACGCATCATCTTCTACACGCGTCCCGGAGTCGGGAGTGAAGCCTGATGTTGCTCACCCACGAATTCATCTCCCCGGCCGAGCTGACGGGCTTCGCCCGCGAGGCTCTGGCTGATCTGGACGCGAACCAGTTCCGGCTCCGGTCCTTCCTTCCGGATCTGGAGACCGATGACATCTTCTACTCGATCGAGCTGGGGAGCACGGCGGGGCTGACCAAGGCCGGTGAGTACCGGGCCTGGGACACCGAAGCTCCGATCACCTCCCGGGCGGGCCTGCGCAAGGCCATGGGCGAGATCCCGCCGATCAGTCGGAAGATCCCGCTGGCCGAGTACGCGCAGCTCATGCAGCGCCGCCAGGAGGAGCGCGTCACCTCGCTCATCCAGCGCGACACCATCACCCTGGTGCGCGAGACGGCAGCCCGTGTGGAGCTGGCTCGCGCCGATGCCCTGGTCCACGGCAAGGTTCGGCTGCGCGAACTGGGTGTGGAGGTGGACTTCGGTCGCCGTGCGGAGATGGCTCCCACCGCGAGCACGCCGTGGGACCAGCCGGGGGCAACGCCGCTCTCGGACCTAATCGACTGGGCCGAGGACTACGCGCGGATCAACGGCGCCTCCCCGAGCGTCCTGCTCGCCTCACGTCGCTCCATGGGCCTGCTACTGCGCAACGAAGAGGTCAGGGCAGCGATCTACGGAGGCCAGGTCAACAGCGCTCCGAGCTTCGTCTCCCACACCCAACTCGACACCGCCCTGAACGCCTTCGGGCTGCCGAGCCTCTCGACCTACGACGCGCAGATGGAAGTGGACGGCCAGGCCCACCAGGTGCTGCCCGCCTCCCGGGTGCTGATGCTCCCGGACTCTGACCTGGGCCACACCTTGTGGGGCCCGACTCTGGAGGCGATGTCGGCTGATTACGGCATCGAGGACGGCGCCGAGCCGGGGATCGTGGTCGGGACCTACCGGCAGCAGGACCCGCTCAACCTCTGGACCAGGAGCAACGCCGTGAGCCTGCCGATCCTCGGACGGCCCAACGCCGCGTTCTCCGCGACCGTGTTGGAGTAGCCGTGTGGGCCACTGCCGAAGAGTTCGCCCGGCGTACCGGGGTCGGCCTCACGGCGGAGAACCGTGACCAGATCACGGCGCTGTTGGAAGACGCTCAGGCGTTCATCCAGGCGCTTTTGCCAGCCGGGTGTGTGCCCGACGTGGCGGTGGCGCGGGCGGTCCTGATCAAGGTCGCGCGGCGCGCTCACACCAACCCGGGTGGTCTGACGTCCCGGCGTGTGGGTGATGTGCAGGAGAGCTACGACGACCGGGGCGGCCTGTTCGTGTCCGAACACGAGCTGGCCGCCCTCACCGCTCGCTGCCCTGCCCGGAGTGCGTACACCGTCGAGGTCTCCGACCCCGGTCTCCGCCACGTAGGAGGTGCCCGTTGACCAGGTATGTGTCCGGCCCGGTGATCTCCGTGCTGGACGAACAGGGGCGGCCGATCCCGGTCGGCCCGAATCACCCGATCCCGATCGGTGCGAGTGGAGGCGGCATGAGGTTCCTGGCCGGTGACGGTGACCCGGACGGCGGGATGCCAGGCGACGTCTTCCTCGACACCGGTTCTGGCGCTCTACACCAGAACCAGAACGGGGCCTGGGTAGAGCTGATGGTTCTTCTCGGCCCCCCGGGTGAACGTGGTCCTGCTGGTTCGGAGGGTCCTCGTGGCCCGGAAGGACCTGAAGGACCTGAAGGTCCGGCCGGTACCTTCGCCCCAGCAGCCGCGGTCGATCCGGACGCGGAATCCTTCGCCCAGGACCTCGTGGACGCTCTGGTGGAAGCTGGCCTGATGGAGGACGGATGATCCGCTTGGGCGGGCACATCGTGCTGATCGCGGGGCCGGTCCGCCTGGACCGGCACGGTGACCCGCTGGACCAGGTCGAGCACGTCGCTGTTCCGGGGTGTCACCTTCAGTTCCTCTCAACCGAGGAGTCCTTCCAGACTCCGGAGGGCACGGTCACCGTCACCGCGCGGTTGTTCGCCCCGCCTGGCGCCCCTGTCCATGAAGGCGGACGCGTGGTGTTCCGTGACGAGGAGTTCCGGGTGGTCGGTCGTCCCTTCGAACGGGACACCCTGACTGGCCACCCGCATCACATCGAGGCGCGTCTGCGCGAGGTTCGGGGGGTGTGATGTCCAAGGTCCGCTACGAGATGGACGAGAAGGGCACCGCCGCGCTGTTCGACACTCCGCAGATGCGGAAGCTGCTCCGTCTGCGGGCCGAGGCGGGTGCGGACGCCGCACGCACGGCGGCGCCAGATCAGCGCGGGGAGATCTCCACCCGCGACGGTGGTTCGGGAACCGGCTCCTGGTCGGACCGGGCCGCCGCGCACGTGATCGGACCGGCACCGCTGCTGCACGCGGCGGTCGACGCGATCGAGGCGGCGGACCGGTGACCTGGCCCGACGCTGAGGAGACCGTGGCCTGGGTCCTGGCCCCGCTCACCCCAGGCCGAGAAGTGGTCTCGGTGGTCCATGGTCTACCCATAGACCTGCCTCTGATCCGTGTCACCCGCGTCGGGGGGTCCGATGATGGGGTGACCGACACAGCCCGGGTGGAGGTCGTCGTTTACTCCTCCACCCGGGCCGAGGCCTTGGGCCTGGCCGAACGGGCGCGTGCCCGTCTTCTTCCCGGGCGTCATCGAACGCTCCACGGCGGCATCGACCAGGTCGTCACCGAGGTCGGCCCCCATGAGCAACCCACCGCCGATCCGCGCCGGGTTCGACGCTGGGCTGCCCTGTACCGGGTCTCCGCCCGCCGTCTCTAAACACCCTCCCTCTTTTCCTTTTCGAGCCCACGGGGCATTACGCCCAGGATGGGCTCTTTTTATTTCCCATGGAGGACCCTTTTGGGTATTTCCTACGATGAGCTGAAGAACAAGCAGTCCGAGCTCATCCGGAAGATGTTGGATGGCAGTGTTTTTCTAGCTCCCATCAGCGCCCCACATATCGACACCTTGACAAGCCCGGAGGATGGTCTCCTAGAACCCCCTCCGGAGGATTATGGGGATCTCGGCCACCTGTCCGGAGACGGCTCTCAGTTCACAGCCGAGACCGAGACTTCGGACGTGACATCGTGGGGTTCTGTGGAACCGACGCGGTCGGACATCATTTCCGATTCGACACAGCTCCAGGTGTCCGCTCAGGAGACTAATCTCCGAACCATCGGCCTGTACACCGGAGTTGCGCTCGACTCCATCCGCGCGTCCCGGTCCGGCGAGGTGGTCATCGACAAGCCATCGCGCCCTTCTCCCCGCTACTACCGGGCACTGGTCCTAGGTGTGGATCTGGCCGACGAGGGAGAAATCTACATCGCGCGCCACTTGCCCAGGTGCAAGGTCACCGCGAAGGAACAACAGGCGTTTCAGAGCGGGGACGACCCACTCTCTTGGCCCGTGACACTAACGGGCTTCACCGACAGTTCTCTTGGTTTTTCGGAGCGCTGGTTCTTCGCGGGCCCCGGCTGGACTGCCCTACTGGAGAAGATGGGAATTCCCCGGGAAGGCGTGAACGCTTCCTCGCTGGCGGTCAACCCTTCCTCGTTGCAGCTCTCGCGATAGCACCGACCCAATTCAAGACCCTTTGACGTGAAAGGAAAGAGATGCCCACTCAGCAGTGCAGCGCAGCCCTGCGCTTCAGCGACGACAGCACCGAGGACGTGACCGAAGACGCCGAATGGGCCAGTTCGGACGAGGCGATCGCCGAGGTCAGCGCCTCGGGCCTCGTCCTTGCCGTGGGTGCGGGCCAGTGCCAGATCACCGCCACACACTCCGGGCTGTCAGGGACCGCTGAGGTCACCGTCTCCGAGACTGAGGCCGAAGCCCTCGCTGTTTCCCCAGCCCAAATCGACCTCGAACTTGAGAGCGAGGGCTAGTGACCGAAGAGTTCACCCCGGTCCAGATGTGGCACCCGGCCCAGGAGGGCCGCCTCCGCCTGGCGCGCACCCCAGCCGAGCGGGTGCGCCTCGCCGCTGACGGCTGGCGACCCCGCGTACCCGTCGCCATGACCGCCACCTCCTCCGAACAGAAGGACAAGTAGATGCCGAAGAAGAAGCGCAACGGGAAGTCGTCCCCACCCACCTACGACCTCCGGTCCTACATCCGTGAGGCCAAGCGGGAGCCCTTCCCCCTGCGCCTGGACGACGAGACCGTCCTGACCATCAACGCGCCAACCGTCGATCGGATCTTCGAGGCCGCCAAGCTCGACACCTCCGATGTGGAGGCGAGCCTGAAGATCCTGGTGGGCGATGAGGTCTTCGAGGAGTTCATCGACGCCATCGGAGAGGCACCCTCGGGCGTGCTGAACCCGCTCATCAAGGACATCCAGGCCCACTTCAACCTGGGTGACCAGGGGGAATCCGACGCCTCGTAGCCCTCCTGGAGCGCTACCACGAGGCGATCCGCTGCGACCTGGCTGAGCACTACGGCGTGATGCTCGCCGACTTCTACCGAGACCGGATCGGCCCTCTGGAGCTGCTCGGCTACATCGACGGCCTCCCCTCCCACTCACGCGTGGCCGCCGCCCAGGCCCAGGACGATGACCTGGCCGAGCAACTGCTCGCCCAAGGCGACCTCGACGAACAAGTCTCGCCTCCGATTACCGATCAGACTCCGGAAGCGCGAAGGCTCGACAAGCTGCTGGACCGACTCGGAGAGGTCCTGGCCGCCATCATCGCCGCTGCTGGTCAGACCCCTCCGAAGATTCCCCCGGCCCCGCGACCCGAGACGGCGCTGGACCGGGCCCGCGAGCGCGCCTCGGCGCGTCGGCACACAGACCTGCTGGACCGCATCAGTGAACGGCGTCGCGTCCTGGCCGAACTGCGGCGCACCCCCGATTCCGCACAGTGACTTGAGAGGCGGTGGATGTGGAGCAGGTCGGAACCGGTTTCGTGCAGGTCGTTCCCAGCTTCTCGGACTTCCACCGCAGCGTGGGACGCCAGGTGCGCCGTGGACTGACCGAGGCCGGAACCCAGGGCGGACGACAGATGGGGCGGGCGGTCTCGCGGGGGTTCACCTCTTCCCTCGGCGGGGTGGGCGCCACGCTCAACCGCACCGGCCAGCAGATCGCCCGCGCTGCCTCCTCGATCCGGCCGCTGGACCGTGCGGTCAAGGGCTTGACGGCGGGACTGCGTGGCACCTACCTGGAGACGACCGGTGCGGCCGGTGCGCTGAACTCCATGGGCCTGGCAGCACAGGTCGGGGTGACGATGGCCCGCGACGGATCACGGCTTCTCTCAGCCGGGCTGCACGGGGTCGGCGTCTCGGCTTCGGAGTCGGGCACCCGCATGTACCGCCTGGGGACCGCCGCGAGCGGTGTGTTCCAAGGGGCGATCCGCGGGGCTCGCGCTGTCGGCGACGGTGTGCGCGGCCTCGGCACGTCCATGACGGGATGGGTGCGCAACGCCCGCTCGGAAGTGACCGGGCTGGGCGGTGCTCTCACCCGCATGGGTGCTGTCGGTGCCGCCGCCATCGCCGCCCTGGGCTTCGGGGCGCTGGCGGTCGATGTCGCTCGCGTGGCGAGTTCGGCGCAGACCACCCAGGCGTCCCTGCTCGCGCTGTACGGCGCGGCTGGTGGTGGTGCCAGGGAGGTCAACGACCTCATGGCGGAGATGGACGCGCGGTTCTCGCACCTCGATCTCTCCGTCATGCGCGAGGGTGCGACCTCCCTGGCCTACATGGGCGTTCAGGGTGCCGCTGCGGTGGACATTCTTGAGAACCTCGAAGCAGCCACCACTGCGTCGGGAACCGGCGCGGAAGGCATGTCCCGCGCGTTCGCCGCCATGACAAGTGGCGTAAACGCAGGCGCATTCCAAATGGACACGTTGAATCAGATCTCCGATGCCGGAATTCCGATTTACGACGCGCTTTCAGATGTGCTCGGGGTCGACATTCCCGAGGCTCAGAAGATGGCCTCTGATGGAGCGATTGGCCTGGAGGAAGTACTTCAGGCACTCGATGGTGAACACGGCACCTGGTTCCCAGCTCTGATCGAGGGTGCCGAGAATGTTGGAAACACCTTTTCGGGCGCTTGGTCCACCATCAAGAACACGGTCGTCAACGGCCTGGCTACTGAAGTCGTTCCGCTGGTGGACAAGCTCACACCAACCATGCTGGGTATCGCGGGAGCGATCGCAGGCGGCTTCGATCTCTTGCCCGGCCTGCTGGGTGACGTGCGCTCGCACCTGGGCGACGCGGGAATCATCGACGGTTTCACCGGCCTCGTAGTCGGCGTTCGCGAGTTTGGTACATCGCTGGCCCCAGCTGCGCAGACCTTCGCCCAGACCTTCCTCCCCGCCCTTGCCAGCGTGCTCCTAGTGCTCGATCCACTGGGTCGGGCACTGAAGGAGGCCGCGTCGTGGATGGGCGAGAACGAGGCGGTTGTGCGCCTCCTCGGTGTCTCCTTGGGTGCGGCCACTGCTGCGATCGTGGCCATTTCCGCTGCCAAGGGCATTTGGGCGGCTGTCACCTGGGGGCTCGCTGCGGCAGTGAATGCCACCGGAATTCCGCTGCTCATTATCGGGATCGCGGCGCTCATCGCTGGCGTCATCTATGCCTACAAGAACTTTGACGGATTTCGCGAACGCGTCGATGCTGCCGCCGCTTCCATCAAGGGGGCGGCGTCCGCGATCTGGCAGAAGGGACTCAAGCCTGCGTTTGATGCCCTGAGGAATGGTCTATCCCTCATCGGAGACGGCGCAACCTGGCTGTGGGAAAACGCCCTAGGGCCCCTCCTCGGAGGGATCATGGGCGGCTTCCGTGGAGCCGGTGAAGCGGCGGTCTGGTTATGGGAGAAGGCGATCTCCCCGGCATGGGATGCCATTTCGTTCGGCTCCCGTTTGCTGTTCACCGTCATCTCGACGGTACTCATCACCCCGCTCTACCTTGCCTTCCAGCTTGTCGCCGCAACGGCGACCTGGCTGTGGCAAAGCGCATTCCAGCCCGCATGGGAGGGCATCGCTGCCGGGGCGATGTGGCTGTGGACCTCGGTCCTCCAGCCGACCTGGCTAGCCGTTCAGGCGGGCCTGTCCCTGCTGAGCGGGGCCTTCACGTGGCTGTGGTCGGCTGCGGTCTCGCCGGTCCTCGGCTTCCTGGTTGAGGGAGCCCAGTGGTGGTGGAACACCACGAAGGCGGCCTTCGCAGCCGCGATCGCGTTCATCCGTGGGGCGTTCTCTGCGGTCTTCACGTGGCTGCGTGATCGTGTCGTCCAGCCGGTCTTCACGACCGTCTCGAACACGATCTCCCGAGCGAGTTCAGCTTGGCGTTCCGCGCTCGACGGAATCCGGTCGTGGATTCGCGGAACCCTAGGCCCGGTCTTCACGTGGCTGCGCGACAACATCGTCACGCCGGTCATGAACGGTATCCGGTCGGTCATTTCTTCTGTCTGGCAGAACGGAATCCGGCCGTGCTTCGATGCTCTGCGCAAGGGTGTCGACAATGTGAAGCGCGCGTTCGAGGTCGCCCGTAATGGCATCCGGACGGCCTGGAATCAGCTTCGGAGCATTACCCGGAAGCCCGTCGAATTCATCGTCAATAGCGTTTATAACCGTGGAATTCGCCGCGTCTGGAACGCCGTAGCCGACCTGGTCGATATGAATACGCTTCCGAGCTATTCTTTTGCGACTGGTGGAATCATGCCGGGCTACACACCCGGGCGCGATGTGCACCTCTTCGCCTCCCCTACAGGCGGGCTCTTGGAGCTCTCCGGAGGCGAGTCGGTGATGCGTCCGGAGTGGACGCGCGCGGTCGGGCCGCAGTTCGTCGCCATGATGAACAGTGTTGCCCGCAGCAGGGGCGCGGCCGGTGTCCGCTCTCTGATGAGCGGTGCGACTCACCAGGCGTTCTCTAGCGGAGGCATCTTCAACGCCATCGGCGGGTTCGCTTCCGGCCTCTCCTCCATCTTCGATGGCGACGGCCTGGCCGGAGCAGCACGCAGGGTCCTGGACCCCCTGGTCGAGACTATGAGGGGACGCTTCACCCAGGGCACGTGGGCGCAGGCCATGATCGGTGTTCCGAGCTCCATCCTCGATCATCTCGTGGAATGGCTTCGGACCACCATCGGACCCAAGATGGGCGGCACCGGGAAAGCGGTCGCGGAAGCAGCGGCTGGCCATATCGGCAAGTCCGGGAACCCGAATGATTTCACGCGAGCTTTTAACATGGCTGGCCAACCATGGTGCGCCATGTTCGTGTCTGAAATCATCAAACAGGTTCGCGCACAGGACGCCTATCACGGAATCCGTTCCGCAGCAGTCTCGTCGTTCGCTGACTCATCCATGGAATCAGTTCGCGGGGCAGCTAACGCCCGACCGGGCGACTTGGCTGTTTACCGTGGGCGCGGCCCCGGAAATTGGGGGCATATCAATGTCTACGAGGGCTATGGAAAAACGATCGGCGGAAACGAAAGTAACGCGGTTCGTCGTTCCTTCACCTACGCCTCTCGCGCAGAAAAGTTCATGCGCCCCAAGCGCATGGCATCGGGTGGCATCTGGCAGCAGGACCGGGAGTTCACCTCCGAGGCGATCACCCATCCGCTGACCCGACTGCTGCGCGCGGGCGAGGACGAGCACCTCTATGACTCGGGCGGCTGGCTCCCGCCTGGGCGCACCGCCGTGCGCAACGCCTCCGGGAAGCCCGAAGCCGTGCTCACCCACCGCCAGTCCGAAGCCCTGGTCCGTATCTCCCAGGGGCGGGGCGGCGAGGCGGGTCACACCTTCCACCTGCACGAAGTACGAGACCCACGCACCACCGCGCGGGCCACCGTCACCGCGTTGCGGGACTACGAAGCCCTTCACCCGCCCCGCTGAGAACCAAGGAGGTCGCGTGCCAGTTCTGTACTTCCCCCCTGGCCCGCGGCCTCCTGGTCTGCCCGTTCCGGCGACGGATGATGCGGGCGCCCCGCCGTTGCTCACCTGGACTGGTGCGGGGGGCCAGGTCATCGCGCTGAACAGTGATGAGGCCGGGTTCCTGCTCATGCCCGGCGTTCGCGGCTTGGAGTTGCCCGAGTACACCCACCACGAGGTTGAATCCTCCGAACTCGACGGAAGCCTCGTCACGAGCAGCCGGGCGCTGCCCCGGGAGATCTACCTACCGCTCTACGTTCACGGACGCGACCGCGCCGAAGCGGTTCAACGGCGTGGGCTGCTGGCCCAGGCCATGAACCCCCTTCCCCCGACCGGAGGCGCCGGGGTCTTGGAGGTGGCTGATCGGGACGGGACCCGTCGCCGGATTCGTGCTCGCTATGTCGAGGGCATGGCCGGGGACGAGGGCACCGACCAGGCCGGGGCCTACTGGGCGACCTACGGGGTAACCCTGATGGCCGAGCAGCCCTACTGGGAGCTGACGCCGGTGCGCCGCACATGGCGCATCGAGGGCACCCACCACACCTGGCTCCCCCTCCCGCCCCTGCGGGTGCGCGGCAGTGACCTGATCGGTGACGGCATGGTCATCGACAACCCCGGTTCAGCGTCGGCCTGGCCAGTGTGGACCATCACCGGCCCCGTTGCCGAGGGCACGCTCATGCGCTCGCACTCGCTGTCTCAGAGCCTGGTGGTGGACCTGGCCCTCGACAGTGAGCAGTCCTTGACCATCGACACCCGGCCACGCCGCAAGAGCGTGCGTGACGGCGACGGCGTCAACCAGTTCGCGCACCTGGTGCGCGGTTCACGCCTGTGGCCGCTCACCCCCGGACGAAACCTCATCGACGTCGAACTGTCGGGAGCCGAGGCCGGAGGAGCCTCCCTGAAGTTGGAGTTCACCCCGCTGGACATCACCTCGGTACGAGGCCGCCATGGGTGAGTGGCAACTCTGGGTGCGCGACCACCAGCGCCGCTGGCTAGGCATCGTTGATGACGATGTCGACTTCACCGCGACTTCACGCCATCTCGCGCTCGGTGCCTGGAGGGTCACCGTGGACGCCTCCAGCCCCTCGGCGGACCTGCTCCGTGCGGGAGAAGGCATCGCTCTCCTCGATGAGAGCGGACACGTCCTGTTGAGCGGCCCCAAACGCCCGATGGAGCGGACCCGCACGTCGGGGGCGGAGAACACGCTGACCTTCAGCGGTGTGGACGACACCGCCCAACTGGCCCGCATCGTCTACCCCTCCCCCAACACCCCCATCACCGAGGCCGGAGTTCAGCACGGCGCCCAGTACTGGACCCGCAACGGCCCAGCCGAGGACGTCCTGCTCGAACTGATCGCAGCGAACGCGGGACCCGATGCAATCGATGACCGCGCACTACCCGGCCTGCGCATACCCGCTTCCGAAGGACGGGGGCACGAGGTGTCCTCGCAGCTGCGACTGGACAACCTCCTGGAGGCGGCCTGGTCCGTCGCCGGTGCGGGTGAACTCGGGTTCCATCTGGTCCAGGACCACGACTCAACCGACCTCCTCGTTCACGTCTACCCCGCCCGCGATGTCTCCGATCGGGTGAGGTTCTCCCCCTACCTGGGCAACCTCGGCTCCTACGAGTACAGCGCCTCCCCTCCAGAGGTCACCGACGTCATCGTCGCCATCGGTGGCGAAGGAACCGACCGGAGGTTCTACCGCTACCAGGAACGGGACCCCCTCTGGCCGGGGGTGGTCATCGAGGAGGTGCTCGACGCCCGGGACCTGTCCCAGGAACCCGGTGAGGGGGACGAGGAGTGGACGGACCCCGACGTCGCCTCTCGGGAACGCGCGACCGAGCGGCTCCGCGACGGGGCGGCCACCGCGTCGGTGACCTTCGAGCCCTTGGAGAACGAGGGGACCCAGTTCGGTCGCGACTACGCCCTAGGCGACGTCGTGACCGCCGAGCTGGACCTGGGCGAGGTCACCGACATCATCCGGGAAGTCCACTACTCCCGAACCCCCGATCAGGGTGAACGGTTGCGCCCCACGTTGGGAGAGCCCCCTGATCAGCCCCAGATCTACAAGCGCGTCGCCGCCCTTCGCCGCGACGTGGACCAACTACTCACCAGGAGGTGACCAGCGTGGCCGAAAGCTTCGGCGTGTTCGCTGAGCAGCCGCTGGCTACGGACACCGGGCTCGCCGCCCTGCACCGCCGTTGGAGCGTGGACGGAGTCGTTCCGGACGGGCCCGACGCGGCGCAGGCGTTGGAGGTGATCGCCGATGGCACCTCCCGCGTGAGCCTGGCCCCCGGGTTCGCGCTGGTCGGCGGCTGGTTCTACCGCACCGACACCTCCGTCCCAGTGCAGGTCGAGCCCAACACCCACGCCCAGGCCCGATGGGACCTCCTGGTGCTGCGCGCTTCGACCGCCGAGGGGCGGTGCGGACCCCACATCATCGAGGGGACCCCCGGTGGGTCGGTCCCGGCCCCGGTGCGCTCGGCGGCCGGAACTTGGGATCTTCCTCTGGCGGACCTGCGGGTCCAGGGCCATTCGGCGGTCGTCACCAACGCCGACGTGAGCGACCGTCGCCAGTTCACCGCGCCCACGGGAGCCGTGCCCTGCACGTCGGGGGTGCGTCCGGCCTCTCCGCATGAGGGGATGTTGATCTACGAGACCGACACCGGCCGCCTGGCCGTGTGGGCTGGCTCGTGGGTACGTGTGGCTTCGTCTGCCTACCCCGGTCCGTGGCAGCCGCTGACCGTCAGGTCGGGATACGGGCAGCCCTCCCATGGCCAGGCACCCGCCTGGCGGTGGGAGAGTCACGACACCGTGCGCCTGCGCGGACGGATCGCCCGCAACAACGGCAACCCGATCACGCACCGCGCCTGGGTTGCCCGACTGCCCGCCCAGGCCCGCCCTCCAGCCGTGGTGTCGATGGCGGTGACAACCACCTCCCGACACGGCGGCACAGCCGCCACCCGAGGTATGACCTCCCGTCTGGAAATCCGCCCCGGATCGGTGGCTGACGCGGGCGACCTCGTGCTGTGGACGGCATATGACCCCACCTGGGTGGGACTGGACGGGGTGACGTTCGTTGTCTGAACTCCCCTCCTGGTTGGTGGAGACCGGCCTGTGGGTGGGAGCGGGTGCTGCCGTGACCACCGGCCTGACCGCAGTGGCCATCGGCGCGAGCAAGCTCATCACGCTTGCGCGCCGGGTGGGTCACCTGGTCGACGACCTGATGGGCGAACCAGGGCGGCCCGGCCACGCAGCCCGGCCCGGACTGATGAGCCGGGTCGCTTCGCTGGAGACCGGGCTGGCCGACGTGCGCCACGAGGTCCAGCACAACAACGGCACCTCGTTGAAGGACGCTTCGAAGCGCACCGAGGAAGCCGTTCAGAGCCTGTCTACCCAGGTCGATGACCTCGCCGGGCAAGTCGAGAAGCTCACCCGCCCACCCTCCCCCTGACCTCAACCCGAGAACCCGTCACCGCTGGTGCCGGGAACTCACCCATGCCCAGAAAGGGGCTGCACTTCTTGATCCTGCGACCGCGTTCCTACTTCGGGTGGGGCGCCTCCGGTGCCTCCTGGGCCTCTCCCACCCGAGGCCTGGTCATCCACTACAACGGTCCCGCCACTCGTCTGAGCACCCACAAGGACTGCATCGCCTACTGGAAGCGGGTGCGCCGCGACCACATGAACTCCAACGGCTGGGCGGACCTGGGCTACAGCTGGGGAGCATGTCGGCACGGCGAAGTGTTCACCGGCCGCGGGCTCTCCCGCGCCCAGGCCGCGCAGGGGACCAACGCCGGAAACCAGCAGTGGTACTCGGTGACGCTGATGCTCGGTGGCAACGAGCAGCCCACCGAGGGACACATCCAGGCCGTGCTCGACCTCCGTGCCTACCTCATGGCGCGCGGTGTCGGCGGCGCGATCCGTGGTCACCGCGACTTCGTGGCCACCTCCTGCCCCGGAGATGTTCTCTACCGGCTCGTGTCCGATGGCACCTTCGGCGCGAAGGGCAACGGCAACCCCAGTGCCGGTGGGGGTGGCGGTATGACCTCCGTGCGTTCCATCCGGTCCCAGCAGACCGCCGTCAACGGCCTGCGCTACAACCCGAAGCTGGACGTGGACGGGCTGTGGGGTCCGCTCACCGAGGCCGGTGTGAAGTGGCTTCAGTCCAAGGTCGGCGTCAGCACGGACGGACTGTGGGGCCCTGCCACCGAGGCCGCCTACAAGGCGGCTGGTGGCACCGCCCCCAGCACCCCCGTCTCCAAGGTTCCGCCCTTCCCCCTCCCGAAGGGCGCCTTCTTCGGCCCCAAGGAGGGCCCGAACTCCTCGGTGAGCGGCTACTACAGTCACCGATCCGACCTGCGCCGCTGGCAGAAGCAGATGCTGGTGCGCGGCTGGTCCATCGACGCCGACGGCCTGTATGGACCGCGCACTGCCCGAGTGGCACGTCAGTTCCAGGCAGAGAAGGCCCTCTCCATCGACTCCCTCATCGGCCCGGCCACCTGGACCGCCGCATGGACCGCCCCCATCACGTGAGTGACCCCGGCTCCCGAAGGCCCCCAAGTCCCTTCCTTCTCGCAGCGGCCACCGGGTTCGCCCTCGGTGTGCTGGTGAGCCTGGCCGTGTGGACGCTCAACGACCTCGCCCTGTGCCATGGAAGCCCCACCCTGATCCTCCCCATTCGCTGAACCCACCCACCGGAAGAGAACCGCCATGGTTCACCGCTCCGACCATTTCGACCGTCCCGAAAGGCCCCTCATGCCCAACACCGCCACCCGCAGCGACGCCCGCACCCGCAGCCTGCGCACCAGCGCCCAGAACGCCCTGGGCGCGATCGTTTCCGTCGCCCTCGTCGCCGCGTCCGGTGCCGTCCTCGACAGCGTTTCCCCGGGCGATCTCATCGACTGGGCCACCCTGGGCGTGGCCGCGGGCACCGCCGTAGTCGGAGCCGTCGCCGCCTACGTCCACCGCCTGGTCGACGGCGACCGCACGTCCTGAACCCCACCCGTCCCCCGGTCCGTGGCCGGTCTCCTCAACGAGGGGGCCGGCCTCGTCGTTGAGTAAGGAAGGCAGCGCGGTGCGGTACTGGTTCGGTGGCAGCCCCGCCGATTATGTCCTCGCCCCCGGCGAACAGGTCCCCCTGACCGAAGAGGAGATCGGCTACCAGCCACTCCTTGTGCCCGGCGTCGCCCTGTGGGTGTTCGACCACGACACCGGGGAACGCCTCCTCGACCTGCTGGACTCGACCAGCCAGAGCACCGACACCCTCGTCTCGGCCGACTACGGGCTGATCCCTCGCTTCCGTGGACCCGATGACACCAAGCGGGTACTCATCGCCCCAGCGCCCCGGGGTGAGACCGAGAACGGAGACGCCGAAGGCCTGACGTTGGGCCGTTGGGTCCTGACCTCCACCGACTGGCCCGCGATCGTTGCCAGGTTGGACACCCGTCTCTCTCACCTGGAAGACAACCCCCCGCCGGGGGACGGGGACGAGGACCGGCCCGAACCTGTGGCCACCGCCCACCCCATGCTGTGGTCCATGCCCGACGAGCTGGAGACCCGCACGTCCCGGCACCGGTACGTGAACCTGGAGGGGCGGGGGCAGACGGTCACCGTCTTGCACGCCGAAGCCGTCACGCTCACCGAGGGTGAAGTGATCGTGCACCTGCTGACGGTGGACACCGACACAGGCGCCGAGCTCGTAGCTGCCGAGGTGATTCTCGACGCCGATCACCGGGCTGCTCTCGTCACCCCCGACTTTCGGGTGAGCGAGCGCACCGCGTTGACGGTCGGTGTGCGCGTGACCGAGGAGACCGAGGCGGCTGACCTGACGGTGCAGGTGATGATCCGCTGATCATCATCGACAACCCCCTTGCCGGTCCGGTCGGGACGAGGGTCAGCAACGCCACCCTGGCCGCGAGCGCGAGCGCGGGCGCCGTGACCGTTCGCGCCTCGTCGGACCGCGCTGTCTACGATGACTCCGCCGACGTGCACGGCGCGGGCGGCCTCCGGATCGAACCGGGGTTCCACCGGGGAGACACACCTGCTCTGCGCGTAGCTCTGCCGCCTGCCCCTTGGGCCGCCCGGTGGTACATGAGGGCACCCTCCTTTCAGAGCGCGGGGTTCGGGACGGCCGAGGTCCGCTGGATCGCGGACTCAGGAGGCCCGGGGCTGCTCCTGCGGGAGTCAGCGACGGGGTTGGCGCAGGTCCGAGCGCAGCCCCGCGATCTTGCCGCCGATCTCCTCCAGCACGAGCACGTCGGTCCTGGAATCCTGCTGGACCAGCTGCTCCGTGTCGAGATGCGCCAGGTCACCACACACCTGGCCGTGAGGGCGTTCGCTGCTCACAGCGAAGAGGTCCTGGACTACTGGACGTTCCGTGGCCTGCGGCTGGAGGGGACACTCTCCCTGTCCGGGTACCGGTACCGTTCCCGCGCCACCCTGTACTGGGGTGACCAGGGCACACCCGTGCGTCAGCTCCAGCTCGAACTCATCGACCTCGGATACAACGTGGGGGCGTGGGGGGCCGATGGTTCCTTCGGGAATGCCACCTACGAGGCTGTGAAGAGCCTTCAGGCCGCACGGGGGATCTCCCCGGTTGACGGCATTCCGGGACCGGAGACAAGGGCTGCGATGGATCTTGCATCCGGGAAGCGACCGCCTTCCATGTGGTTTTCCCATCTGGCGCTGTCGAACGGACCCTGGATCGGCCCTGTGTCTGCTCCTCCACCCGAACCTGAATCAGCCGCATCCAGCTTCATCTTCGGATTCCCGATCTGATCGTGTTTCCGCAGCTAGAGATGCTATTTTCGATCCCATGTACGGATCCCGGGGTGGGAAGCCCCGGAGTGAACCTAGGCCCCGTGCCCTGCTTGAGCAGGGCACGGGGCCTCTTGTCGTGGGTGGGGTAATCGAGCCAAGTTGACGCGCTCCAGAGACTGGAGGGAGACCTTATCCGTCTGGCGGGTACCCGTGCAGTCCAGAACGATTATGGCGTGGGCGAGCCAGTGAGGCGGTACGGTTCACTCCGAGCGGAATAAGTAGTCCCATGCCGCGACGACGTCGTCGATTCCTGTGACACCCAAAAATACGCACGCGGCGGCAGAGATGCCCGACAGCACGATCCAGTACTCCTCCCAGGACATGCGTCCCAGCTGCACCTCTTTGCGGAACACGCCAGCGACCGCCATAAGCGCAATTGCTGGGCCGAGCAGCGCGGGCAGGACGAAAATGGCGAACCACGTCTCGTCATTGCCGGAACTTTTGAGGTACTGCACGTAACTCGCTGCCAAGGTCAAGCCCGCGACAATCCCTGGGATACACCAGATCACGTCCAGGTCACCGTTGATCTGATCTTCGCCGTCGCTGTCACGATCCGCCATGGGCTCAGCCTGTCTCAGAATTCAGGGTGCAGGAGAGCTCCACGCTACGCACCAAGCGGCGGTACGGGCGCGGAAGTGTCCCCACCCGGCCAGCGCCTCACCCATGAGAGCGAACAAGATATGCACGGAAAGGGGTAACGAGCGACTCAGAACCCTGGCCGTTACTTCGGGGAGACTAGACAACCCTCCGCAATACGGTCGCTTTGAGTGATTGCTTGGTTACTTTAAGCCCGCATGGAGGGGCGGCCATGGCTACTCACGGCATCCGAACCGACAAGGACTACCACCTTCGACGGCCGATGGGTGGGTGATGGTGCTCGGGCGAAAGCGAGACAACTGCCACTGGCGGAGGTCTCCCCGGGGTCAATAGTGGAGCCTCCCTCGACCAGGTAGACGATCAACACGGCGACGACCGCGTCCCACAACGCGCGGAGAGCACGGCAGTGAGGAACCAGCCGGTCACTCGATCGCGCAGCTCGAAACCGGCTGAGGAGGGATCCGAGACTCTCGTAGGCCGACGCCAAGTCGGGGGAACCGGCCACGACCGGGACCGCGGCGACTTCTCGGATCGCCTTGCGCTCTCGCTCCTGGGCGCCCGCTCCTTCAAGGTCGAGCGCGCACAGAGTGCCTGCCCCAGTCGGTCGAGCAAGGGGGCTCCCCCGATGTTCTGCTGTCCATACCGTTAATTCCTACAAACGCGTGCGCAACCAGTCCAGAGCGGCTTCGCCCCACCGGTACCCATCGTCCCGAAGGTGCGGGATGCCCGGCCGGTACGGCAGTGGGCAGGAACTGGACCATGTCCAGCCAGGCGGCGCCACGGGCTGCCCACGGCCAGTCCACGAACTCGACCTCCTGGTCCGGGGTGATGAGGATGTTGTCCGACCGCAGGTCCATGTGGAGCAGGGTGTCGCCGTCTGCTCCTCCACCCGAACCTGAATCAGCCGCATCCAGCTTCGTCGTCGGCTTCCCGATCTGATTGTATTTTCGCAGCTAGAGGTGCTATTTTCGATCACGTGTCCTCGCTCCGGGGAGGGAAGCCCTGGAGCGGGCCAAGGCCCCCGTGCCCTTGCTTGCGCAAGGGCACGGGGGCCTTTTTGTCGTGGGCGGGCACGCGTCTGTGGCCTCAGGGAGCACGGATCGCCTCGAGTGCTACGCGGACGGCGTCGGCCAGGGGTTCAAGGTCGCCGGGTGAGGCTGTCTCCAGGCCGCAGCGCCGGACGGTCTCCGCAAGGGCGGATCGGTAGTTCCCCGCGTCACTGCTGGAGAGAAGGTCGCGAGCGCAGTAGCCGTTCCCGTCGTCCAGCACACGACCGATGAGCTGTGAAACCAAGGGGTCCGTTCTCGGGTCCCCGGGGCCGACGATTGTTCTGAGGGTCACGAGGAGCCGTGTGTGGAACACGGCTGTCGAGGTGGTCCAGGGGATCGCTCCGCAGGTCTCGACGGCTCGGTCAATGTGGTGCTCCTGCGGGGCCGGGTCGCTGATGACAGCGAGGAGCGAGGTCACCGCTTGTTCCCAGGGCTCGCCGGGCTCGGTGGTCTCGACGAGTTTCTGTGCCTGGTGGAAGTCGCCAGAGGTGGCATGGTCGATCATCGCGATCTGGCGGCCGTCGCTCATCCGGTTGCCCACCCCCCGGTGTGACCTCACGAGGTCGTGAGCGTCCGACCAACGTCCGGCTGTGGTCAGGGCGCGCGCTCCGTCCGCGAGCAGGACCCTCCACACCCACTGCACCACCTCCCGGTGGTGGTCGTCCTCGCTGGTGAGGGAGGAACACGGCACCCGAAAGCCATCATTCAACACGGTGTCGGTGCGTTCGCAGACGGCGTCGAACAGTTGCTCCAGCAAGTTCAGCGCACGGTCACCCTCACCTGCTCGAATGCGTAGTCGAGCGAGGTTGACGACGGGCTCCAGGACCTGGATGGTGACTTTGCCGTTGGCCGGGAGACGGCTGAACTGGGCTTGGGCGTGCTCGTGGCACCAGGTGCGGGCTAGTTGGGGAAGGCCGAGGTCGGAGGCGAGGAGAGCTGCTTGGTTGAGGACGGTCGCGGCGCGTACCGGGTCGTGGTGGGCGGTGTCGGCGAGCTGGAGCAGCTCGCCGACACGTTCCTCGACTGACCGGCAGGCTGGACGCGGGCGTGCCACCAGGGGGAAGTAGCGCACCAGGTGGGGGGTGGTCATCTCAGCCTTCCGAAGGGGTTAGTACCACAAGGTCCTCAGCGTCGTTTCTCCGTTGTCGAGGTGCAGCTCGAAGGACGCCTCGGACTTGCGGTCCCATCCGGTGATGACCGCTGCCATCCGGTCCGCGAGTTCATGTCCGTCCTGGCTGTGGCTGATCACTCCGAACTCCCACTGCCCCTGCGGGGTGGTGAGGGGTCGGCCGGTGAGGTAGGCCAATCCGCGGCCGTGGGTGGGGACGCTGGCCATGTCGCCCCAGGGAAGACCGGGGGTGACGAGCCCGCTCTCGATCGCGCTCCTCTTCGTGAGCATCCTGGAGAGGGAGTTGTCGAGCGTCACGGCCAGGCGCAGCCACAGCCCTTCGCGGGGCTCCATTCCGCCGATGGTGATGCCGGTCCACACCGTCTTCGCGGGCTCGTCGAGCACACCCTTCACCTGGGCGGACGTGATCTTCTGGTCCCGGTTGACCTGGATCATCACGGTGTCGTCGTCGGTGATGGGCATGTAGGAGCGGGTGTCACCGTCTACGGAGTCGCGGAGGGGCATGAACGTGGACAGCTGACTGTCCACGCTGATCAGCTTGTCGCCGTCGCGCTGGAAGACGATGCTGTAGGAGGCGTCCCCGGCGATGCGGACCGGGGCGATGAGCAGGCCCCCCGGAGCGAGCTGGGTGACCCAGGAGGCCGGGACTTGGTGGGAGCCGACCGTGGCGATGATCCGGTCGTAGGGCGCTCCGTCTTCGTGTCCGAGGGCGCCGTCACCGAGGACGACCTCCACGTTGTCCACTGCGGCCTCGCGGAGCCGGTCGGTGGCGTTGTCGGTGAGGTCCTGGTCCACGTCGATGGTGACCACGTGGCCCTTCTCGCCCACGATGTGGGCGATCAGCCCAGCGTTGTAGCCGGTGCCGGTGCCCAGTTCGAGGACCCGCATCCCCGGTTCGATGCGGGCCTGCTCCAGCATCATCGCGACGATGCTGGGCTGGGAGGCGCAGCTCAGGGATCGTCCCTGCTCGTCGTCCTTGATGGAGACCGTGCGGTTGGCGTAGGCATCCTCCAGGCTGGCGTTGGGCACGAACAGGTGCCGGGGCACGGTCCGGAAGGCGTCCTCCACGGCCGGGCTGGTGATGTGGCCGTTGTTGCGCAGCTGGTCGGCCAAAGCGTTGCGTGCGTGGTCGATCGCTTCGGTGGTCGGGGTGGTGGTGTCGGTCATGACGATCTCTCTAGCCGTGTTCGACAGGATGTGCTGTTCCCGGTGGGACAGGCCCCACCGGTTGAAGGAGAAGATCAAGTGGTGCGCGCACACCGCACGTAGCCCGCGGGTGAGCATTCCTCGTCGGTGGAGGTCGGCCAGCCCTTGACCGGCGTCGGTCAGGTCCCGGAGCAGAGCGGTCTCGTTTCGCAGTGGTCCCGCCTCTTGGGTGAGGGGGTGGGGGTTCACGGTCATCAGGGTGCGGACCTGGTGGGTGTGTACCGGGTCCAGGGTGAAGGGTTCGGGGCGGTTGCGCAGCGAGCAGACCCGGGACCAGACGTCTCCTTGTTCGTACCAGTCCAGGCCGACCGCGCGCAGGAACACGCTGGACATCATCACGGCGAGTTCGGCGTTGCCGAGTTCTCCGTGGCCGGTTCGTGCGGCGCGGTGGAGAAGGTGTCGGGTCTCGTTGTGGAAGAGCTGGTGGGCCAGGTCCATCGCGAGGCGTCCACCGAAGGCCCCCTGCTCGGGTTCGTAGACATCGTGGGTCCACGACTCCACCTTCCCTTGGTCGCGAAGTGCGGTGAGCGCCTGGTCCAGGTGGGCGCGGGCGCCCGGCCCTTCGCAGTACCGCAGTCGCCAGCAGGGGTGCTTTCGGATGAACCACCAGCCGCTCACCGGTCCCTCTTCGAGGGCGGGGAGGAGTTCGGTGGCGGTCTGGTTCGCGGTCTCCCACCGCGTCCATTTGATCCAGACCTGGGGCGTGTCGTCAGGCACGGCGATCTCCGATCAGCAGGAAGGAGAACCAGGTGCTGTTGGTCCCGGCTCCGAGGGTGTGAAGGACGGTTGCGGCCCCGGCTCCGCCTTCGAGGAAGCCGATCCCGCTCCTGCCGTCGTGGGGTGTGAGGAGGAGGTCTGCGGCTTCTTCGCCGGTCGGGGACGAGCAGAGCGGGTTCAGTAGGTCGAAGGGGGTGCCGATGCCGGAGGTGTGGGCCAGGAGTGTGTGTCCGGACCACCCGTGGCAGATCGAGGCGTCGCGGACCCGGCGTAGTTGTGTGGGGTTGCCGAGGGCCTCGGTAAGAGCGTCGCGGGCTGCGACGGAGCGCTCGTCGTCGGCCAGGGCTTCAGCAGCGAGCTGTTGGGCTCGGCCAAGACCACCCGCTCCGTAGCACCAGGAAGGCCGTTGCGGACCAACCACCAGCTCGTGCTCATGGTGCTGCGCGGTGGTGACCCAGTACGGCCACCAGGCGCCTTCGTCACTCGTCTGCATCCAGGTGTCCAGCCACGCAACGATCCGGGCCATCGCTTCCACGTGTCCGGGGACGCGAGTGCCGGCCAGGTGGGCCAGTGACAGCAGCGCCAGCGGTCCGGCGATGCCGTGGGCGATGCCGTGGTTGGAGTGCCCTCCCGGGAAACGCGGTGAGGTTGTCCCGTCTGGGCCCTGCGCAGTCCACCAGCCTGGCAGCCGCCGTCCGTCTGGCTGCTCCAGTGGTTCGGTCAGGCGCACGAGGTACTCCAGCACCTCGCGAGCCCGTTCGGACCCCGGGTCGCGCAGCTCCAGGAGCAACCCGAGACCGGTCAGTCCCCGGATCGCGTCGAACTCGCAGAGTTCTGGCAGCTTCCCCTGTTCGGCACGTTCGTGGGCTGCGGCGAGGCGCCGAGCGGCGATGCGGTGAAGGACGCGGTCCAGAGCAGCGACCTCGGCCTTGTACCCGCCGGTCCCCTCGTGAGCGTAGTGCAGGGCCAGGAGGACGGCCGGGGCCCCGAAGTACAGGTGGGCTTCTGGCCCGGAGGCGACGCCATCGTGGACCGCAGCCTTGAGCCACCGGTGAGCGGTCTCCCAGGAGGCGTGGCCGGTGCGAGCCCGTTCGATGTGCAACAGCGAGATCCCTGCCGCTCCCTGGGCGAGGGATTGCGGCCACCACTGGTTACGAGCCCGCTCGTAGCCCTGTTCGGGGGTGGCGAGACGGTCAGCCACGGCCGCGGCGATGCCAACGGCCTTGTCAGCGGAGGACGTCATGACGGCTCCTTGTGGGTCAGCTGAACCAGGATCTCGGTCGCCCGACCGCCGCACCATCCGAACGCGGTGGGCGACGGCGCTTCCCTCAACCTGGTGGCGCCCACGGTGCGCAAGTGGGTGCGCAGGAGGTAAAGGTGATCGGAGTCGCTCACGTCCAGGCGCAGTCTCTGGTCCCCCGCCCCCATGTCCACCCGGGCGGGGATGTGTCGGCGGTGAGCGAACTCGGACCACGCGGTCTTCCATTCGGCCCAGGTGGCTGAGGCGGGTGGGAGGTCGTGCGGACGCACCCGCCACTGCGCCGGGCTGATAACGATGCGCCCCGTCCGCATCCTGGGCAGGAACGGAAGTGAGGAGGCCATCCCCCAGTCGAAGGGGACGACGTGCCGTCGCTCGGATCGCGGGAGTTCAGCGAGGAACCGCGCAATCCTGGGCGCGAACCGAAGGTTGAGGGCGTGAAGCACCTGCGGCCGGACGCGTTGGTTGAGGGCGTGCGACCACAGGAACAGGCCTTCCTCGTCGCTGCCCACCGCGAGGTCGTGCACGCTCAACGCTCCGGGCGGTGGGTGTTCCCCGACGCTGAGCACGCGGTCCAGGATCTGCGGGGCCTGCGTCACGTGTGCGGTGCGCGCCTTGACCGGGGGAAAGGACAACTGCACTGCGACGGCGTCGCTCGAACCCAGCGCGAGACGCAGATCCTCGGTGCCCCCGGTCATCCCAGCGAACCGGCCAGCCATGGTCCCGGCGTTACGTGAGACCCCCAGAACCTCCAGCCGGAAGCGTCCGGAGTCGAGCGCGGCCGAGCTCGGGGAGTCCAGCCGGAGGGCTACTTCCGTGTGATCGACCGTGGGCTGGTGGGGCTGGTCCCGCACGAGTTCCAGGAGGTCCGTGGGGTCGGCTTCGACCGTGCTGTCTATCGCCGCTGTCTGTGCGCAGTCCAGCAGCCACTCGTCACGGGAGGTAGGCGGGAGAGGAGCAGGCTGGCCCCAGGGCGGGTAGCCCAGGCCGGTGTGTGCGAGGACTTCGAGCACAGGAACGAGGGTGTCCGGGCCGTACCGGTCCACGAACTGCTGTCGGTAGCCCCTCCAGTGTGGGAGCCCGTCGCGGTAGGGGCTGAGAACCTCCAACATCTCCACCGCCTCGGTGACGGCCCGGGGGATGGTGACCGGGAGGGAGATCTCGGCGTGCAGCAGAAGGTCCGCAGATGGCTGATCGGGGATCGCGCTCAGCGCCGAAGTGAAGTCCGAGGACCGGGTCACCGTGGCCAGAGCTTGACGGGTCCGGGCCACGGTCTCGCCCTCGTCCTGCTCGGCTTCCCCCGCCTGGTCGAGAACGGTGTCGAGGTGGTCCACGGGAGAGCCGATGGAAGGGGGTCGCAGGTTGGTGACCAACGCGCCCACGCGCACGAGCTGGGTGAGAACGCTCTCGGCATCCCCAACCGAACCTCCCGGGTGGGTGGCAATCACGGCCTCGACCACCCTGTCCCACGACGTCGGACGATGCGCCGCCCGCAGCACGGAGCGCACGACGGCGGTGGAACCGATGCGGACTTCAGCCGTGGTGGCTAGGGGCCCGCTGTCAGGCCGGAGAACCTGGGGAACGACCACCTGGCCCTCGTCCGCGTTGACCTCGGCCAGCGGGGTCGCGACGACTTCGCACTGGGCGAGGAGGGCGGAGACGGTCTCCATCCGAGTGACGGTGTCGGCCACCCAGGCCCCTGAAGGCGTGAGGGCCAGTCGATGCCCGTTCCACTGCACCCGGGTGGTCTGGGCCCATCGCCCCGGTGCGACGCCGGAGAAGAGACCGAATGGGGTCGGCCGATGAAGAGCGCGCAGGTGATACCGCAGCAGGGAGGCGATGACTCGGCGGGCACGCTTGGTGGCCATCGGTGTGCCATCAAGAAGGGCGTGGGCACGAGACGTGAGGACTGGCGAGGCGTGGCTGATCGCGGCCCCGTGGGTGGGCCACACGGCTCGCCCCCAGCTACGCCAGTCCTCCGGTGTTCCGCTGATCAGGTCCGGGCCTTCAGGGACAGTGGGGAATTCTCCGGTGGATCGGATAAGAGGAGTTCCAATGACATGCCACATGGAGGGCACAGGTTTCTCCGACTGCCAGGGTGCCGCGCCCGGAAGGGCGAGCGCGGCACCGGGGTGTCTCAGATCTAGTCGCTTCCGAAGGAGCTTGTCACGCACGAGTTCGGGCAGGAGGAGCCGCACCCGTCGTCGGTGAGGTTGATGTTGTCGGGGAACGCGGTGGAGTCCTCGACGAGGGTGATGTCCAGGACGAAGGGCGTCGGAGTGGGCGACGCTTCGGAGGTAGCAGTGCTCATGATGGAACTCCATTGACGAGTTTAACTGAACCGGGAAATCACTTGGTCAGATCTCTTAACCAATCACTTTCCCATGGGAACGCTAACCCAAAATACTCCCACCCACAAGCAACACGGCATTACCCAATGCTGGACTATTTGCGACATAGAAAAGGGCAGCAGGGCGAATATGCGCTGCCGCTCTCATTCCAGCCTTCTAATCAACCTTCCAGGCAGCACACTCCTCAAACATCGCTTTCACATCTTTAACATGGTCCACAGAAATACCTTTTGGCGAGTGCCACCACGCGGCGGCAGATGTGTTCCCCGATCCCTCGGTTCGCGCCCGTGACAACGGCCGTGGGCCGGTCTGCGCGCTGGTGGTTGGTCTGTTCGGGAAGGCTCACGGGGTGTCTCCCTCCAGCTCCTCCAGCCGGGCGCTGGCCTGTTTCGCCACGTGGTGTCCCGCCTCCACCAGGGCGTGGGTTCGCTGGAGGTGGTCGATCTCCTGGGTGGAGTCCTCGCGGGCTCGGGCGATGCGGGCCAGGTCCAGGTGGAGCGACGCTTCCTGGACCCGAGACCCGGACACCCGGGCGCTGGCCAGCGCCTGGAGCGCGATCATCTCCACCACCCGCAGGTCCTCTTGCTGCTGAAGGAGGAGGGTGATCATTCCCTGGGCGCTGCGGGTGGCCTGGTAGAGGTCCGGGGGGTCCAACTCCATGAGCGTGCGGTAGGACGCCAGGAAGTCGCGGTGGGCCTGCTCCGTGTTCCCCTGGAGAGTGCGGATCTCACCCAGGCGCCGCTGCTGAAACGCGGCCCCGCGCAGGTTGTCGACCTCTTCGTGCAGTCGGAGGCTGAGGGCCTGCGCGTGCTCGGCCTCCTCCAGTCGGCCCAGGCGCCCGAGCAGCGACCCGATGGCCTCATAGGCCGAGGCCACCCCCTGGGTGAAGTCGTCCTGTTCGTAGGAGTCGCGTGCCTTCGTGTAGAGGTCCAGGAGCTCGTGGTCATCCTGGGGCATGGTGGTGCCCACGCGCTGAAGCATGAGCCCCACGACCTTGCCGTCAGCGTGCGCGCGGGCTGACTCCACACCCTTCTCGTAGAGGGAGCGGGCGTCGGCGGGCTTGCGCAACACGATGTAGGTGCCGATGTGGTCGCAGATCATCCACACCTCGGGGCGGCCCAGCTCGTGGAGGAGTCCGGTGACGGCCACGATGTTGGCCAGCTCGGAGTCGAGCCAGGTCAGTGTCTGGGCGCGGGTGGTGAACCACGGCTTCTGGTCCAGTTGGGACTGTGCGGCCAGTTCGACGCCCTCGTCGTCGGCTCGCCACCGCCACGGGTTCAGGACCTTCTCCGCAGCCGCGAGGCGCAGGCGGTAGAAGCCTGCCAGGCCGTTGGCCAGTTGGGTGCGGACGGTGGGGGCGAGTCGGTGGGTCAGGGGTGCGCGGACCTGGTCGTGGACGGTGTAGCGGCCCTGTCCGGCGTCGGTCACGACCGCGTTGTCCACCAGCTCGTCCACGACCCGCTGGGCCTGGTCGGTGGTGGACTCGTTCAGGTGGGCAACGAGTTCGGTGGTGACCCACGGTCCGGGGTGTGCGGCGATCATCGCGGCGGTGGTGACGGTGTCCTCGGGCAGGTCGTCGAGCAGCGCCTGGATGCTTGCGGGCACGGTGTCCTCCTCATCGTCTGGTTCTGTGAGTGGTGGTGTCAGGTCACGGGCCAGGACAGCGGCGGTCAGAGCCGCAGCCAGCGGGACCCCGCGCGTTGAGGCCACCGCGTCCTGGAGCAGGGGCTCGGGCAGGGGCTGCTCGGTCAGGAGCGTGATCATCTCCTTGACCGCGCCGGGGGCCAGAGCGGGAAGGCGCGCGTACCGGGCTCCGGTGGCGACCAAGTCCGCGAGGCCCTGGTGGGCGGTGACGATCCCCGCGCACCCGGGCCCAGCAGGAAGCAGAGAACGAGCAGCTTCGGAGGTCGCGTGTTCAGTCACCACGAGGAGCTGCCGGGTCGCGGTGGCCGAGCGCCACAAGGCGCGCAGGTGGTCCTCGTCTGCGGGCAAATCGGTGTGTCCCAGCGCGGTGAGCCAACCGCGGAGAGCGCTGTCGATGCTGGTGCGGTTCAGGTCGGTGTAGAGCGTGCCGTGTTGCCACCGGTCCTGGTGGTCGTGGCCCCACACGGTTATGAAGGCGGTCTTCCCGATGCCGGGCGGGCCCTCGACGCCGACCCACAGAGGGCCGTGGCGGTGGGTCCAGGCGTGGTCGAGCCAGGCGCGCGCCTGGGTGCGGTCCACGAACAGCCTGGGTGCGGGGAGCTGGCGGGGCACCGGGGCGTGGGAGAGCGCTGTGGGGTCGGCGCGGGCGAGATGGACGTCGCCGGTGATGGTGCGGGCCTGGAGGATGGTGGCGGCCCGCCCGTGCACGTAGTTCACTGGTCCCCCTGCCGGGGGTGGATGAGGGTGCGAGCGTGGAGCACTCCGTGATCGGAGTGCGGGTTCAGGTGCACCGCGAAGCTGCCCGGCAAGAGCTCGACAGAGTCATCCGTGAGGATGTGGTCGATGGGCAGCGACTGCGCGGTGACGGTGGTGCCCACCAGCCCGGAGCCAGGCCGCCCGCGCTGTTCCCAGTCGAGCTCTGCGAGGGTCCGGTACCCCGCTCCGAGGTCCGTCCGGCGCTGCTCAACCTGTTCGGCCCAGGGTCCGATCAGGGTGTCGAGCGGCACGGTGTCCTTGATCCACAGCCACTGCCCGGTGATGAAGTCTTGGACCAGGCGGGCCTTCTGCCGGCGTTTGTGTGCGGGCACCTGCTCCCAGTCGCGGTCACCACCGTGTGCGCCGCTCGGTGCGGAGTTGAAGTCGCCCATAATGACGTTGGTCAGCGGCAGCGCGATACCAAGCGCGAGGGTGCCCCACACCGTTGTGGCCAACAGGGTCGTGGGCAGGGTGGTGGACAGATTCGTCACTGCGGGTGCGAACCAGGCGAGGACGACGAGGAGCGCGACCATCGCGAAGCCGTACCCGTACACGTGCAGCACGTTGAGGCCCCGGGGGCGGGTCGGGTGGTCTGTGGAAGTCATCAAGCGGGCCTTCTAGTTTGTTGGGGCCCGGGGCCTGCTCCGTCGAACAGGCCCCGGGCGAGGCGGACCGCTGGAACCCCCGGTCTGGGGAGGCACCGCTGCTGAGGCGGCGGGGGTGCGTCGGCGGTCCACCGGTTCAGGGGGCGAAGGTACGCTCCAGCCGGTTGAGGTGCTGGTCGACCTCGTCCAGGGAGTAGAAGAGTTCAGCGGGGTGGTCGAACGTGGTGAGCACGTAGATCGCTCCCAGGAACCGCGCCTGCCGGGAAAGGCTGCACCCAGCCACAGCGGCTCTCCACCGCAGATCCACGAAGCTCTGTCGGTGTTGGGAGATCTGCGGTCTGCGGTCGATGCGACGGCTCATCGCTGCTCCGGTCGCTCGGTGAGGTAGTCGAGCACGCCGAGGTCCTGGGCGTGGACCGGGAGCGTGGCGTCTCCGAGGATGGTGACGCGCCGGGTGCTGCTGGCCGAGTGCGGCATGGTCCATTCGTCCGGGCCTCGGGCCGGGTACTCGACCAGCCACCACAAACGGTCCGGGCTGGGCTGGTGCAGGCGCAGCGCGAAGGCTCGAAGAGGGCCGATTCCTATGGGTCCGCCCCGGTCCCAGAAACGGTCTCGGTACAGTTGCGCGTCGATCGACCATTCACCGACTTCGACCTGGGGTGTGTAACCGAGGTCGATCAACACGGCCTGCATGGCTGCCATGGCGGTGTGCGTGTGGCCGGTGGGGCGCGGCATGACCTGGGTCAGCGGCACCATCGACAGGAGGGGGCCACTCATCGAGGAACCTCAGCGAAGACACCAGTGCCGTACCGCAGGGCACCCCAGGAGGTGGAGCAGTCAGCGACCAGGGTGAGCCCGCGGCCGTGCAGGGCCGTCGGGACCGGGGTTCGGCGGGTGGGGGTGCGTCCCGCCCGGGGACCAGCGTCGCGAACAACGACGCGCACATGGTCTCCGTGGAGGTAGAGACGCACGGTGAATATTCCGCCCTCGTCCCCGCTGAACGTGTGGTCCACCGCGTTGGTGACCAGCTCCGTGATCACCAGAGCGAGGTCCTCGGGGACGTCGATCCCCCATGTGGAGAGCGTCTCGCGGGCCCACGTGCGGACTTCTCGCACCTGGTCGTGCTGGCCGGGGAATCGGCCGCAGGCTTCTGTGATCCACCTGGGGTGGGTGGGTTTCAGGGCGGTATGCTGCATTCGTCTTCACCTCGGTACGTCGGGGTGGGGTCTCAGCCCCGGGCGGCCGCTCTCTACTTCGGCCACCGGGGCTTCTTTCATCCGTGACCTCGTGCAGCCACCATGCCTGAGCAGCGATAAGACGGACCAGTGGTGGGCACGTTCTGCATTCTGATTCGGACTTCGTGTAGCCATTCGGGGTCGCTTGAGGCAGTCTGGGGCTATGCCACCCAAGACCTCCCCCGCCGAGCAAGCCGCTATCAACCAGTTTGGGGCGGAAGTTCGCCGTCTACGCGAATTGGTAGATCTCAGTCAGAGGGAGCTCGGTGATCTCACATCTACCTCAAAACAGCAGGTGGGATCTATCGAACGTGGTGAGAGGCGACCCTCGAAGATCTTCGCGGAAGACGCCGACCGGGCCCTGAACGGCCACGGACGCCTCCAGGAGTTGTGGCCAGGGGCGAAGCGAGCGCAGCCCTGGTGGTTTCAGAAGTACGTCGACATCGAAGGGAAAGCCCAGGTCATCCAAGAGTTTCAACCCCAGGCCGTTCCGGGGTTGCTCCAGACCCATGACTACGCAGCTGAAGTTCTTGGTGCCTCGTTCCCACCATTGACCTCAGAGGAACAGGATCGTCTTTTGAACTCGCGGTTGGCGCGGCAGAAAATCCTCGCCAGACTGGATCCGCCCCTTGTGCACTTCGTCATTGAAGAGGGGGCTCTGCGCAGGTCAGTGGGGAATTCAGAGGTCATGCTCGAACAGTACGAGTACATGATCGAGCAGGCTCAGAAGAGGCACATCCAACTCCAGGTGATGCCGTTCGACCGAGGAGCACATGGCGCCCTGAATGGAGCATTCATCACTCTCAGGATGACCCTGCTGGAGTGCCTGGTGTACGCAGAGCTACCTGAGGATGGCCAGATCATCGCGGACTTGGATGTCGTGGCACGATGTCTGGAGCGGTTCGGGGCGCTTCGAGGTCTAGCGCTTTCGCCCGCAGAGAGCATCGATTTCATCGCATCACTGAAGGAGTAGTCGTGCGTGCACAGGACTGGCACAAGTCCAGCTACAGCGGAAACCAGGGCGCGTGTGTCGAGGTGGCCGAGGGGAAGATCACTAGGGTCCGAGACACCCAGCATCGGGAGTCGGGGGAAGTAGCCATTCCGTCCAGTGAGTGGACTGCTCTGCTCGACGCGGTTCGCACGAAGTAGCAACGAAAGAAATCGGCCCCCGCCATCCTCACTGGCGGGGGCCGGTTCGTGTCCGGACCCTGACTAGGGTATCTCTCACACATGACGACACAAGGAGTAACGTGACGAACCAAGCCGAGACCACCCCTGACCTGCCGCCGGAAGCCAACGGGAACGTCAAGTGGCACGACACGACCGACGCGTTGTGGATGCGCTCGTCGCTGTCCGACCCGGAGGCCGAGGCGATCGTGGAGGTCGCGGAGTTCGACGACGGGTTCCGCGCGGTCCGGGACGGCAAGGACCCGGGGAAGGGCACCCTGTTCTTCACCCCCGCCGAGTGGGACGCGTTCGTCCTCGGTGCCCGCGACGGTGAGTTCGACATCCCGGAGGAGTACCTCACCGAGGAGGAGATCAAGATCCAGCGCGGCCACAGCGAGGTCGAGGCGACCTGGGTTCCCTCCCCGCTGAACCGGCCCGACTTGCTGGAGGCCTACGAGCGCCGGACTGCCGACGCGTCCTAGCCTCTCGAATCGCCCACGAGCGGGCCGCCGCGTTGCTAGCGTCGGCCCCGTAGTAGGAGGTGGCGAGCGACATGCCGGGACGCTGGAGAAGGCTCCACCACTCGGGGGTGACGTGGACGAGGTTGGAGTACACCTCGACGCTCAACCCCCGGTCGAGAGCGTGCTGGGCGATCGTGGCCGCGTCCGGGTGCAGGGTCGGTTCGCCGCCGATCAGCTGAACGTGGAGGGTGCCCGCGTCGGCGGCCTGGTCGATGGTGCGCAGCCAGTCGGCCCGGGTCATGGTGCCGTGGTCAGCGGATGGTCCGGACTCGTTGTAGCAGTGGGCGCAGGCGAGTTGGCACTTGCGGGTGAGGTCGAGCCAGATGAAGCCCGGGGCCCTGGTGGGTGCGTCGGGGGTGATGGTCACGTGTCCTCCGTGGGGGGTGAGGGTGTGTTGCCATCTGGGGAGACGGGAGCGCCACGATCGTAACGGTGAGTGGTCGGGGTGTCGCGTGGTTGGCAACATCCGGCCACGAGGCGGCCGCCCGCCCGTGACAGAGCGGGTGGCCAGAGGTAGCACGCGGTCCGCTCGCGGGCGGCGTGCGGTGGTAGCTAGCTGGAACCGTGCAACCGGCGACGTCCGCCACGGCGTGTAGGGCCTCGCGCCGCGCCGCCCACGCACGTCTTCGAGGGTGGGGCGGGCGGTTTCGTTGTCTGTCCGCATCCGGTCACATGACGCGCTCCGCCCGCCACCTCCGGCATGCTTTGGCCGGATCAGGGAAGGTATGTGAACTTGCCTCCACCCTCAGCAAGAAAAGGACTTCCATGGAACCCAACGTCGATCAACTCGGGGACCTTCTGCGCGAGTACCGCACTGACAGCGCGCGGCTCCAGCGGTTGGGGGGTGTCATGGCGGCCGTCGGAGCGGCCGTGATGCTCGGTGGTGTGGCGGTGGTCGTCGAGATGGAGGGCTGGGCGGACGACGGGTTGTACGCGGCGGGGATGCTGCTGGGGGTCGGAGCGATCATCCTGGGCCTGGGGGTGTGGCGGCTGGTGCAGTGGCGCCGCACCCTGGATCGGACCATCGGGGTGCACGTCCGCGGGCTGGTCCATCGGCAGGCGGGGACCACCACCACGCTGCTCTGGAGCGAGGTCTCCCGGGTGGACGCCACCGCGGGCGACGGGTTGCCCTTGGCCGAGGTTCGGGGCGCGGGTTTCCAGTGCTTTGTATCCAGGAGTGGGGGCGGCGGGGTCGAGGTGGACGCCTTCTTCGAGGACGCTCGGGAACTGGCTGAGTTGGTGTACGCCGGGTGGAGCTCCCACGGGCCCGGAGCTGGGGAGAACGGGCAGCGTTGACGTCCACTTGTGGGCGGGCTGCGCACGAAGGCTGCCTACCTGCCCCGTTGGCGGGCACTGGCCAGGCCTCCCCAGGCCAGACCGCCGTCCCTGGCGTTCGGGGCGACGACGGGGACTGCGGTCTACTTCTGGTCCTCCCCTCGGACCCGGCAGGAAGGGGGATGCCCACACGAGCACATGCCCAGGTGACCATCACCCTGTTGTCCCTGGCCGCGATCGCGGTCGCCACCGTCTACAACGGGCTCACGGTGCTCACCGGCGTGCTCTGGCTGGCCTGGGTAGCGACCGCACTGGTCACCACCCAGGCCGCATTGAAGAGCGACGACGATTGGCACGCCTGCACTTCTTCGTGTCTGACTGCTCGATTGCAACCCGGCAGGTGTGCGGGACGTCCAACGTCCAACGTCCAACGTGCGAACCACAGACAGGAGCACGTCGTGACCGGGAAGCAAGGAGCAAGCGCAGGCACCGGAGTGGCGATCGGCCTCGCCCTGGGGATCGCCCTCGGGACGGCGTTCGACAACCTGGCGTTGGGAATCGTGGTCGGGGCTTTGCTCGGCGCCGCTGTTGGTACTGCCGGTGGAGAAGTGAAGGGCAAGCGCGCGACCGACTGAACAGGGGCCGCCCCGACCCACCGTGATGGTGGGGCGGGGCGGTGTCTTCGTGTGTGGGCCAAGGCCACTCAGACCCCCATCAGTGGCTCCGGCCGGGATATCCGCTCGTCATCTCAGTCTGTTGCCGAGCACGCGGGCGCTGCTGAACGTACCGGGGATCGCCATCTGTGACGGGTCGTAGCCAGGGGCGAGCTGGACCGCCCGCACAGCCGACCTCTCGGCCTCCACCGCAGCGGACGGACTCTCCTCACGTGTGGCCCGTCGCAAGTGCAGCTGGGCGCGGGTGTGCTCGAACTTCGACCGGCGCGGGTCATCGGGGTGGGCCACGGCCAGCGCGCGCTCGGTCAGGGCCAAGGCCTCGGTGACACCGTCCGGGCCCTCCACGCCCTGGCCGAGGAACTCGGCCACCTGCACCAGCCGAACGGGCAGGTGCGGACTGTGGGCGTCGGTCATCTCCAGTGCCTCGCGGGCCAGGCCCAGGGCCCCGGCCAGTTCCGTGGGGTCGGCGTCCGGATCCCGCGCGAAGGTCTTCGCCCATCGGGCTGTCAGGGACCCGGCGAGTTGCTGGCGGAACATCGCGGCATCGGGGTCCGTACTCCCGCCCAGACGGATCGCCTCCTCCAGATGGTGACGGCTGCCCTCCGCGTCCTCCGGGTCCTCGCCATCCAGGTAGCGCATACCCAGGGCCAGCCCCAGGAGGTAGTGCGACCAGGGGTCCGACCCCTGCTTCTCCACCAGGGCACGGGCCCTCTCCACCACTCCCCGGACACCGTTGGAGATGGTGGGAAGGAGGATCTCATCGAGGAGTTCGGCGCGAACACGGGCGAGGTCGGACATCTGGTTCCCCGGGGGTCGTCGGGCACGAAGGGACGATACTAGCGGGTGGCGAGGATCACCCCGCATAGGGGTGGTTCTCCCTACGGCGCCGGCTTCAGGCCCTTCTCCCGGGGGACGCGCCCCTCCCCAGGCCTGCGGCCGCCTGAGAGGCCGTTGGAGCCGGATCCATACCGTGCGGCCCTTCTGCGGTAGCCTCAGGCCTCCCCCCGTCCCTCCGAGGAACCCCATCATGCGCATGCGCACCCCGTACACATCTCCACTCATCCTGCTCGCCACGGCCCTGGCGATCGGCGGCTGTAGTGCACCGGAGCCAGCTCCCCCCAACTCCGCCGCGGTAGAGCGCACTCCTCCGCCCTCCCCTTCGTCGCCGCCGCCGGAGCTCGAAGAATTGGAGGACCTCAAGACGTACTGCTTCGAGTCGAGTGACCATGACATCGGCGACGGCCATCCGGGCACGGCCGAGTACTCCGGTGAGGGCCCCCATCCCACCGTGGTGTTCGGCTGGGACCTGGGCACCGGCCTTGGAGGTCAGCCACTCACCCTGATCGACTACACCGGCGACTTCGAGGAGTGGGCGCCCGACGACCCTGCCGAGGCCGAACTGCTGGTCTGTGCCAGCCCCCTTGCCGGGTCGGAGGGCGACGAGAGGCTCGACACCTGCGAGTACCAGGAATCGGGCGCCTACCTCTTCGCCCCGCCTCCCGATGACGCCGAGACATGGTCTGCGGAGCTGTACCGGGTCTCCTACGAGTACACCGTCTACGCATTGCGCACCGGCACCGTCGTGGACTCCGGCGAACTGACTCCGGACGAGGCCCGGTGCCCCACCTACATCGGGGGCCGGTCCCCCAGGGTCTATCTCGACCTGCCCAACGCAATGCTGGAGGAGGCCATCAGGGACACGGTCGAGGGTGAGGCCCCGTGACCGGTGCCTTGGAGTCGGCGCTCAGTCCCGTGTGTCCCGGCCGTCCGCAGCGGTCTACGCCGAACTGCATGACGCAGCCGGACCGCACCCCGCAGAGCCGATAGACACAGTTGTGGCAGTTGGTGTGCAGGTCACTCGTCGGTGTCGCGGGTAAGGGTGGCAGTCTCGGGAATGAGCGCACGCCCCCACGCGGTCCCGATGCCGTCGGTGGTCACGTGCAACCTGTCCTGTTGCCGGGCGTTCGGGAAACCACCCCGTATAGGGTGTTCCGGTCCCATCGGTGTTCTGAACGGAGACGGCGTGACCACACCCCCACAGCAACTCCCCCTCCTCAACCAGGCCGTGGCGTCGTGGTCTCGCATGGAGACCCTGATCGGCACACCCCTCGCGGAGCAGGCGTGGCGGGAACACTGGGAACTGGTGCTGCGGCTGCGCAGGTCCTACGTCCTGTTCTGCGTGGGCACCGGGCTGTTCACCGCGGGGATCGCCGCCGTGTCGGTGACCCTGCTGGGACTGGTGTGGCAGCAGGGAGAGGAATTCCCCCTGTCCGTCCTCCCCTTCGTGTTCACCCCGCTGATCCTGGGGCCCATGTGGAAGCGCAGGACGGCAGCGACGGTCACCCCGTTCCTGGGCCAGCGCCGACACGTGTGGCCCCGCTGGCTGTTCGGACTGGTCTTCCCCGTCGTCCTCCTTCTCGGAGTGTTCGTGCCCTGGACCCCCGCATGGACCGTCGTGGCGGGACTCCTGTGCGCCGCGCCCTGGTGGCTCAGCGCGACCCTGGAACAGCGTCGGCCCGTTCCGTCCTACCCGGCCGCGTGGCTCGGCTCCTGAGGTCGGACCCGAGCCGGGCGTTGTTTCCGAGACCCGGCTCAGGGCACGTGGTGCCGTATGGCTGACAGCGACCCCCTCGAATCGCCGGCCCCCCGCCCCCGGAGGCCGCGTCTGCGTGACCGCGTCCTCTCGGTGACACCGGTGCTGGTGGTGTTCGTCCTGGCCGCGGTCCTCGGGGCGCGGTTCGCCCATCCCGACATGGAGGAGTACCCCGACTACTCGGAGCGGGCCAGGGCGGAGGTCACCCACGTGCGAGTGATACCGGGGTCCGGGCAACCGGGGATGGGGGCGCAGGACACCTTGGTGCCGGAGGTCGTCTACACCGTCCGAGGCGTGACCCACACCGCCGAGGTGTTCGGGAGGCTGCCCGAGGAACCGGCCGAGGGAGACGTACTGACCGTCGCCTACGACCCCCGCGCCCCGGGGGAACCGGCGTCCCTGACCCTCGCGGCGGATCCCGCGCACAAGCGGCCACGGCTGTTCATCGCCCTGTTCCTCGGATGGATCCTCTCGGTCGGTCTGGCGGCCCTCGGCGTCGTCGTCTGGCGCAACCCGTATGAGTGGACCCCCGCTCCGGGACCGGCCACGGGTTGAGCACGGAGGCGATGCTGACGGGCCCCGCGTCCGGGAGCCGTGGACACGGGGAGACCCGCACCGTCCCGGCACGGGCCTCCGGGGCATCAGCGCTACCTGCCCCGGCCCCCTGTCTCCCCGCACGCACCCGACACACAGACACCACGCAGACGGTGTGGTCGCGGTCCTCCTTGCCGAAGTGGTCGCGGAGATCGCGGAGGTCGACGACAGCTTCCGCGCGGTGCGCGACGGCAAGTCCCCGGAGAAGGGCACCCTGTTCTTCACCCCCGCCGAGTGGGAAGCGTTCGTCCTGGTGCCCGTGACGGTGAGTTCGACATCCCGGAGGAGTACCTCACCGAGGAGGGGGCCGCGATCCAGCGTGGGAAGAGCGAGGTCGAGGCGACCTGGGTTCCCTCCCCACGGAACACGCCAGAGGCGATGGAGGAGTCCGAGCATCGCCAGGCGGAAAAGCACTGAGCATCGCCTCGGCGGCCGTTCCCTGCGCACCTGGCTGGAACACCACCTACTAACCTAGTAGGTGATCGCTTCTTCGCACCCAGGTCGGACACCTGGAGGCAGAGACCGTTGAGTGACAACCTTCCTTCGAGCCGCGATCTCTCAGTGCGACCCGGGCTCGGTCCGGGGACAGCGTCGTTCACCGAACTCCACTGGGAGTCGGCCCGAACCCCGAGCGAGATCGCGCACGACATCCAGGCGCGCATCACCCAGGCACTGGCGCCGTAGAACCGAGGCGGGCTCGAACTCGCGCCGCCACCGCGACCCGGAATCCGCGCTCGCTCACGCCGCCCGGCAGACGGAGCGGACGGCGTCCGCTCGCGGACTCATACGCCACAGGAGCGATCTCTCGGGAGCGACCATGCTCGCCGCCGCCGACAAGCGGAGAAGCATGGGAACGGTCACTTGCCCAGCAAGCGAACGTCGAGCCCGACCGAGAACGGTCGGAGACCCCGACCGGCGGTCGGGGCCCCGCCTCCGGGTCAAACCGGTACAGGCTCGATCACCTGCTGAACCGGTTGCGAGTCCTCCGCGCGGCGCTCGGCCTCCTTCTTCACAGCCCGTGCCCAACGACGGTTGCTGGTGGGAACCCCATACATCCGGCACAACGAACGTTCCGAGGGCAGCGACATTCCCCCGGTGATCGCTTGCGCGTACATATCCACGGCCTTGTCGAACACGGCCGGGTCCTTCGATGGTGGCATCGGGGCGAGCGTTGCCCCTGCCTCCCGCTCCTGCTGGTGGTGGCTGATGATGTCGTCTACCATCGCGGCGGCTTCCTCAACACGGAAGCCCTTCCGCAAGCGCACTGACACCGTCGCGGGCACCCTCCACGCCCATCTCCACCCGAACTCTCGGCGCAGCCTCTGGATCGCTTCCATCCGGATCATGTGGAGCTCCAGGGCGTCCTCCCAGTTCGCGACCGCCCAGAGCTGCTGGCGTCGGGTGATGCCCGCTGAACCGATCGGGTCCCACATCCACCGGGCGGTGGGCACGCGTGTTCCGGCGTCGGTTTGAGCTTGCTGGAACGCCTGTCGGCGTGAGGCGAGGAGGGTCTCCAAGAGCAGGGCCGCGATCACCGGCATTCCGGCGCGGGCGACCTGCGCGGCTGCTGCCAGGTCGGCGGCGTGAATCCACTGGAACCAGGCGGACGCGGCGATGATGAGGATGACCATCATCCGGGGAAACAGGGCGCGCTGGCCGGTCTTGGCCAGGCGGTAGGCGGTGTGGGCGAAGAAGGCTGCGACGCCGTCGATGCCGAGGAACACGGCGACGGAGAGCAGGGGGCCGAGTCCCATCTCGTCGCGGGCGAAGCCGATGAGGCCTTCCGCGACCAGTGCGCCGACGACGATCAGGAAGGCGATGGTCAGGAGCAGCTGGACGAGATCGTCGCGTCGTTCCTCGGGCAGGGAGCGCAGGGCTCGTACTGCGGAGGCGATGACGCGGATGATGAGGAGGCTGATGAGTGCTGCCCCGGTGAGGACGGGGATGAGGTCCCACCAGGGGATGGTGGTGGCTGCTTCGAGAGCACCGACGATACGATTGTTCATGCTCGTTTCCTGCGATCTCAGGGTGCGAGTGGGCCCTGGCACGGCGTTGCAGCGCTGTGCCGGGGCTGTCGGTTAGGTGTGGGGGTGCTACGGCGCCCCCTTCTTTCTTGAGTCAAGCTTCTATCAAGATGAGCTAGGATGCAACCATGATGAACTAAGAACAACGAGAAGAGAGGAGGTACACCGTGGCCACCATGTTGGGCTGGGACACTCTCAAGATGAGCGAGAACACCAACCAAGGCCGACGAGCGAACGAGCTCGGACCCACAGGGCAGCAAGTGGCTGCCAACCTCAAGCGCCTACGCGCCGCGCGGGGTCTCAGCACCACCAAGCTGGCCGAACAACTCACCGAGGAACATGGCCGACCGTTCACTGCTGGAGCCGTCACCAGAATCGAGCACGGCAGGCGACGCGTTGACACCGACGACCTCATGGCCCTGGCCGCGGCCTTGAAGGTGTCCCCCAGCGCGTTTCTGCTCCCGCCAACGGCTACAGGTGAGGTCGAGGTGACGGGCCTCGGTGAGGTCACAGCACATGACGCCTGGCGCTGGATCGACGGGCAGTGGCCCATGGAGGCCGCCCGAGACCCGGAGACGCTGCGACGTCAGCTCCTGGACTTCCACCTCCACTCACGCCCAGCGGGCATCGCCCCCTACATCGACGTGGAGAGCGCGGTCCGGCACCTCAAGGATTTCAGCGAAACACCGTTCGAGAAGAACCAAACACCTCCCCCACCAGGGGGAGCCCCACATCCTGACTAGAAAGTGAGACACCGTGTCGCTCGGAGGATCGAACCGCCTCATGACCCCAGAGGATGTTTCCGAGTACCTCGCCGTTCCGAAGAAGACGGTCTACGCCTGCTGGAAGACGTGGGGACTCAAGGGAATCCGTGTTGGCAAGCACCTGCGCTTCCGTGAGCGTTCGGTGGAGGACTACCTCACCCGGAACACGGTCGTCTGATGGCGTCGGTTTTCAAGCGCTGCTCCTGTGCCAAGGGCCTCAGCGACGAAAAGAAGAAGATCCGCCTCTGGAAGAAGTGCGATCACTCCGCCACGGTGCAGTGGCGTAACGGCGGTCGCGGCTCGAAGCTCCAGACCATGACCTTCAAGAAGAAGGAGTACGACGGGGACCAGTGGGGCGCTGCCAACCGCTGGGCAGCGAAGGTCGAGGGCGCCCACGCGGTGCAAGAGGTAGTGAAGGCTCCCCAACGGAAGGGCCGAAGCTTCCAGGAGGCCGCCGAGAAGTTCCTTGAACAGCGGGTGGGTCCGGATAGCACCACGATCAGCTACCGGAGCAACCTGCGAACCCATATCTACGACTTCGACCTGGGCGGGACGTCCTTCGGGTCGCTTCAGGAGACGGAAGTCACGCGGGAGAACGTCAAGTCCCTCGTCGCGGGGAAGATCGAGGAGGGGTACGCGGCTAACACGGTGGCCTCGATCTACATCGCTGTTGCGGCCGTCTTCAAGGACCTCAAGGCGAGCAAGATCATCGAGCACAGCCCCTGTGCTGGTGTCCAACTCCCCGAGCATGTGGAGTCTCGGGTCTTCGTGTCACCCACGCTGGAACAGGTGGACACGCTGGCGAGCCGAATCTTCGGGCCCTGGCAGATCGCTGTGTACCTCGGCTACGCAGGGGGACTCCGTATCGCTGAATCCTTGGCGGTGTCCCGACCCAAGATCATCGAAACGGGAGAGGGCAAGGTCCTACGCATCAACCGGCAGGTGAAGAACGTCCACACCCTGGTCCCGTTGAAGCGCCGTAAGGCCCACCAGTACCGCGACATCCCCGTGACGAACTACATGGAGCAGAAGCTGGACGAGCACATCGAGCGGTACGGCATCCCCAAGGACGGGTACCTGTGCCCGGGGAAGTTCGGACCGTATGCGAACCTGACGATGTTCTACCAGGACTTCCGCGATGGGGTTGGAGCGGCCGAGCTTCCGGACGAGTTCACGTTCCACTGGCTGCGGCACGCGTTCGCTTCACGGGCGATTCAGGACGCCCAGTTGTCGCTCCCCCAGGTGGCCAAGATTCTGGGCCACAAGAACTCAGCAACTACAGAGCGTGTCTACTGGCACCTCCTCCAGGGGTCCACCAGCAACGCCATCAAGCTCCTCAACCGGACCTTCACGGAGCAGGGCTTCCAAGTGATGGCGGCGTGATGGCAAAGCGCTCGACATCAAGGGCCTGACCTGCGGATTCTGCACCCTATGGGGAGATAGCACAAATCGACATACCGGTGACACAGAGGAAGGGCCCTGGATCCCCTGATTCACAGGGCTTTGCGCTCAGCCGACGGCTTCGGGCCCCTCGCGTCCCCCAGCCGTCCCGGAGCCTCAGGGAACGCGGAGGAGGGTGCCCCGCACGTGGACCGCGCGGGGCACCCTCCTGGGTTTATGGCTCCGGAGCTAGCCTCCGGTGGCCGTGTTCTGCTTCTCCGGGACCTCGCCCGCGTCGCCCTCGGCCGTGGGGCCGTCGCTGGACGCCCTGTCCTCGGCGCGGGCCCGGCGCTTGGCGCGGCGCCGCTCCTGGCGGGCCGCCGACCTGGCCTCACGGCGCTGACGGCGGACCTCCACCAGCTGGTAGAGGACCGGGACCAGAATCAGGGTGAGCAGGGTCGAGGTGACCAGGCCGCCGATCACCACGAGGGCGACCGGGGCGGACACGAAGGCGCCGCCGCCTGCCAGCCCGGTGGCCATCGGGACGAGCGCGGCGATGGTGCCGACCGCGGTCATCAGGATGGGGCGCAGGCGGTGCCGGGAGCCCTCGACGATGGCCTCGCTGAGGTCCATCCCCTTCTTCCGGTTCTGGTTGATCAGGTCCATCAGCACGATGGCGTTGGTGATCACGATGCCGATCAGCATCAGCATGCCGATCAGGGCCGCGGCGCCGATCGGGGTACCGGTCAGCATCAGCAGGCCCAGCGAGCCGGTGGCGGCGAACGGGACCGAGACGAGCAGCATGAGCGGCTGCATCAGGCTCTTGAACGTCGCGACCATGATCAGGTAGCAGATGATGATCGCGGCGAGCAGCGCCAGACCCAGCTGGGCGAAGCCCTCCGTCTGGTCCTGGCTGACCCCGCCGAGGCTGGCGGTGGCGCCCGAGGGCAGGTCCATGCCGTCCAGCGCCTGGGTGATCGCGACGCTGACCGCGCCGAGGTCGGAGGCGGTGGGGTTGGCCGACACCGTGGTGCTGGTGACACCGTCGATGCGGGTGAGCTCCGGCGGCTGCTCGACCTCGGAGACCTCGGCCACGTCACCGAGCTCGATCTCCTGCCCGGTGGGCGTGGTGATCGGCAGCTCCCTGAGCTCGGCCACGGTACCCGGCGCGTCCTGGACCAGGACGACGACGTCGCGGCGGATGTGCTCGATGGTGGCGTCACCGACGTCACGGCCGTTGAACGCCGCGGAGACGGTCTGGCCGACCATGGTCTCGTTGAGGCCGTACTCTGCGGCCTCCTCGCCGTCGACGTGCACCTCCAGCGCTGGCTGGGACTCCGAGATACCGCTGGTGACGTCGTCCGCGCCGTCGATCTCGCGCAGTTCGTCCTCGATCATCCCGGCCGCCTCGACCAGGGTGTCCTGGTCCTCGGCGGTCACGCGGACCTCGATGCCGGATCCGCCCATGCCGCCCGTGGAGTCCAGGCGCGGCTCGTACTCGGTGTCGAGTCCTGCGAAGGTGTCCCGCAGGACGTCGCGGTTGCGGATCTGGTCGGTGTCGGGGTCGGCGGTGATGGTGTAGTCGATCTGGTCGGCGGCACCGCCGCCCATCATCGGGTTGCCTCCGACGTTGACCTGGTAGGTCTCGATCCAGGCCATCCCGGCCAGGGCTTCCTCGACCTTGACGGCCTCGGCGTCGGCGGCCTCCAGGGACATGCCCGGTTCGAGCTCCTGGATGACCGTGTAGGTGTTCTCCTCGGCCTCGCCCAGCCAGTCCGTCTCGGAGTTGGCGGCCATCACGGCGGTACCGCCGAAGATCGCCACCGAGGCGGCGAGCGTGACCACCGTGGCCACCTTCCGCTTGGTGGTGATCCACCGGATGACCGGCAGGTAGGCGCGCTGGAGCGGGGTGCGCATCTCGCGCTGGTAGGCCGCGTGCTCGATCTCCTCGCGGCTGGAGTCCCCGACCTCGGCGGGCCGCAGGAACCAGTAGCACAGGACCGGGGTGATGGTCAGGGCGACGAGCAGGGAACCGGCCAGGGCCAGGCTGCTGGTCACCGCGAACGGCATGAAGATCTCACCGACCATGCCGCCGACGAAGGCCAGCGGGAGGAACACGGCGATGGTGGCGAAGGACGAGGAGGCCACGGCGGTGGCGACCTCGCGGACACCGTCCTTGACGGCGGCCATCCGTTCCTTGCCGTAGTCCATGTGTCTGCGGATGTTCTCCAGCACCACGATGGAGTCGTCCACCACCCGGCCGATCGCGATGGTGATCGCGGCGAGGGTGAGCATGTTCAGGGTGAACCCGAACGCCTGCATGCCGATGAAGGCCGCCAGGACCGACACCGGGATGGACACCGCCACCACGAGCGTGGAGCGGATGGACAGCATGAAGACCAGGATCACGATGACCGATGCGGCCAGGCCGTAGGCACCGGCCTCGAACATGTCGGTGATCGAGTCGTTGATGAAGGGCGCCTGGTCGAAGACGACGCTCAGGGAGATGTCGTCACCGAGCAGGTCGGACTGCTGGTCGAGGACCTTCTGGACCCCGTCGGAGATCTCGACGGTGTTGCCGTCCGGGGTCGCCATGACCATGAGCGCGACGCTGGGGTTGCCGTCCAGTCGGGCGATGGAGGAGGCGTCCTCGGTCACCATCTCGACGTCGGCCACCTCGGAGAGCTGCACGGGCGAGGGCGCCGGGGCGGGCGGGGCGCCGGGCATCGCGCCCGACGGGTCCGCGCCCTGGGACGGCTGCACCCACACGTCCTCGATGTCGTCGAGGCTGGTGAGCTGGTCACCGGTGGTGACGCTGAGGCTGCGGCCGTCCTCGTCGATGCTGCCGCCCGCCATGAGCAGGCCACTGGACTCCAGGGCGTCGGCCAGGTCCTGGGTGGTGATCCCGGCGTCGGCGAGCTCGTCCTCGTCCGGGGTGATCTCCACGCGCTGGTCGGGGACGCCGGACAGGTTGGCCGAGCGGACGCCCGGGACCGACTCCAGCTCCGGGATGAGCACGTTCTCGATGGAGGAGGCCATCGACTGCTCGTCGCCGCTCTCCGTGCTGGCGGCCAGCATCATCACCGGCATCATGTCCATGCTCAGGGCCATGACGGAGGTGGAGACGTCGTCGGGGAGCATCCCGGAGATCTGGTCGACGGCGACCTGGGTCTCGCGGACCAGGGCGTCCTGGTCGCGGCCGTAGTCGAACTCCGCCATGATCTGCGCGGACCCGGTGGTGGAGGTCGAGGTGATGCTGTCGACCCCCTCCACGCCCTGGAGGGCCTGTTCGAGGGGTTCGGTGACCTGTCCCTCGACCACCTGAGGTGTGGCGCCCTGGTACTGGGCGGAGACCATCACCATCGGCAGGGACATCTCGGGGAAGAGCTCACGCTTGGACGACATCGCCGCGAGGACGCCGAAGAGCAGGACGGCCAAGGTGATGAGGAGGACCAGCGCCCGGTTGCCGAGCGACATGACCGAAAGGCGGTTCACGCGTTCGTCCCTTCCACCGGGTGGGCGGAGCCCCGGGTGAGGGGGTGCTCCGCGCCGGGGGCCGTTGGGGCCTGTCTGGACATGAGAGGTGCTCGCTCCTAGCTCGCCGTGTGTGGGACGGCCGGACCCGGGTGTGCGGCGTTCGCTCGTCGAGCGCGCGCTCACCGGTGCGGTCTCGGTGCCGATCCGCGAGGACGTGGGTGTGGGGGATGCGGGTGTCGTCCGCCTGGTACGGGGCCCGCGAGGGCTGCGCATCCGCCGGGCGCACCACTCACCATACGTCGCGTTATATCGGAAGTTGGGCGGAACCCGGGAGGTTCAGGGATCTCTCAGGGACATGTCAGCCTTCTGTCAGGGTCCCGTCCGACCAAAGTTAGGGACACCCTCAGAAAGTCGGTGGTCGCCCGTCCCGAAGTGGGTCTTCGTGCACTCCGAACTCACGGATTCCTGTAACGGACATCACAGGTCGCGTTCCGGCCCCCCGAAACCCTCCGAAGGCGCACTCACCCGCACCCGGCACGCCCGACGGCGCGCCGCGGTGACTCAGGCGACCGGCGCCTGTTCCCCTGGTTCTCCCTGGGAGTCCAGGGCCGCGTGCGGCTGCGTGGTGCCCCAGACGACACCGAGGAGGTCCTCCAACGCGTGGGCCAGGGACGCGTCGACGAGTTCGTAGCTGACCTGGCGACCGCGCGCCTGGGTCCGCACGAGTCCGCAGTCCCGCAGGCAGGCGAGGTGGTTGGAGACGTTCTGCCGGGTGAGGCCGAGCCGGTCGGCCAGCCCGGCGGGGTAGTCGGCGCCCTCCAGCAGCGCCAGGAGGAGGCGGCACCGGGTGGGGTCGGACAGGGCGCGGCCGAGACGCTGGATCGCGGAGAGGCGCTGCTCGGAGGTCAACATGAAAATCATTGTACATCGTTTGCTGTATAGACAGTCCTCGCTGTATAAACAGTGAAGGCTGAACTGTTCGGCCGGACACCCGGGACCGCCCGAGCGCGCGGGCCCGCAGCAGCAGACCGCCGCGACGCGTGGGGACACCACCGTTCGCAGAACCGAGGAGGGAACCCATGGGCGCGGGACACGACCACGGCCCGATCACCGCCGGGGCCGCCAACAGCAGGAAGCTGGCGCTGGTCCTCGGGCTGATGCTCGTCGTCGCCGTCGTTCAGGTCACCGGCGCCGCCTTCAGCGGCAGCCTCGCCCTGCTCGCGGACGCCGGGCACACCGTCACCGACTCCTTCGGGATCGCCCTGGCCCTGGCCGCCGTGTGGATCGCCGCACGCCCGGCCACCAGCAAACGCACCTTCGGATTCCAGCGCGCCGAGATCCTCGCCGCCGCCGTCAACGCGATCGTGCTGTTCGCCCTGTGCGCGTTCATCGTGGTCGAGGCGGTCGACCGGCTCCGCGACCCCGCCGAGGTGTCCGGACTCGGCATGGTGGTGGTCGCCGCCTTCGGCCTGGTCATGAACATCGTGGCGATGGTCGTCCTGCGCTCGGGCGCCAAGGAGAGCCTCAACGTGAAGGGCGCCTACCTGGAGGTCATGAGCGACGCCCTGGCGTCGGTCGGCGTGATCGTGGGCGGCCTGATCGTGTGGCTCACCGGCTGGCAGCAGGCGGACACCCTGGTCTCGCTCGGCATCGCCGCGATCATCGTGCCCCGCGCCTGGGCACTGCTCAAGGAGGCCGTCCACATCCTGCTGGAGGCGACCCCCAAGGGCATGGACCTGAGCGAGGTCCGCGAACACCTCATGAACCACCCCTCCGTCATCGACGTCCACGACCTGCACGCCTGGACCATCACCTCCGGGGTCCCCGTGATGTCCGCGCACGTGGTGGTCTCGGAGGACGACCTGCGCGACTCCGGGAGAATGCTCGACGAGCTGCACGAGTGCCTGACCGGACACTTCGACGTGGAGCACTCCACCCTCCAGCTGGAACCGCCCGGCCACGCCGACCACGAGGGCGCCCGGCACCCCTGAGGGGTCCGACGCCACACGGAGGGGCGACGTGCCCGGAGCGGGGGGCTTTGGCAGTATTGTTCGGGTCCCCGAGCGAGGAGTGTCCGTGTCACGCAACGCCGACCACCAGGCACGTCAGCGGTGATCCCACCGCCCGCGCGCCGACCTCCCAGAGCGCTGCGCCAGCTCGTTCGCGGCCTGCGCTCGCTCCGGGGAGCGGCACGGAACCGCAACCGGGGCTCGGAGTGGCACGCGCCGCGCGAGTCCCGCGTCTGGCTCAAGCCGGCGCGCGTCTTCCTGCTGATGTTCGTGACCGTCGACCTCGTCGGCGCCGTCCTCCTCAGTACCCCGTGGGCCACCACGGACGGCCGGGGGCTCCCCTTCGAGCAGGCCCTCTTCACCGCGACCTCCGCGCTCTCGGTGTGCGGCCTCAGCGTCGTCTCGATCGGCGACGACCTGAGCGGGTTCGGCCAGGGCGTGGTGCTGGCGCTGATGCAGGCGGGCGGCATGGGCATCATGACCCTGGCCTCGCTGCTGGGCACCGCCGTGATCCACCGGTTCGGGCTGCGCATGCAGCTCAACGTGCAGGCCGAGGTGCGCACCCTCTGGGTCGGTGACGTGCGCGGCCTGGTGAGCCGGGTGCTGACCATCTTCCTGGTCTGCCAGGGGATCACCTTCCTCCTGATCACCCCCCGTATGTGGCTGGGCTACGACCTCACCTTCGGCCAGGCGGTCTACTCCGGCTTCTTCCACTCCATCTCGTCGTTCAACAACGCCGGGCTGTCCCTGTACCCCGACAGCTTCATCCGGTTCTCCGGGGACGCGTTCGTCCTCTTCCCCATCGCGCTCTCCTCGATCCTGGGCGGGATCGGCTTCCCCGTGCTGCTGGAACTGCGCCGCCAGCTGCGCACCCCGCGCCGCTGGACCCTGCACACCAAACTCACCGTCACCACCACCAGCCTGCTGTTCGTCGTGGGAGCGGTGCTGGTCACCACCATGGAGTGGAACAACCCCGCCACCCTCGGGCAGCTGCACTGGTGGGCGAGGATCACCGACGGGTTCTTCGCCGGGGTGATGCCGCGCAGCGGGGGCCTCAACTCCGTGCCCACCGGCGAGATGCAGGACTCCACGCTGCTGCTGACCGTCATGATGATGTTCGTCGGCAACGGCAGCGCCGGAACGGCGGGCGGCATCAAGGTCGCCACCCTCGCCGTCATCTTCCTGGTGGTGCTGGCGGAGGTCCGCGCGCACGACCGCGTGCACGTCTACGGCCGCCAGCTCCCCTACGACGTCATCCGCCAGGCCCTGAGCCTGGTGTTCCTGTCCGCGACCGTCGTCGCCGTGAGTACGGTGCTCATGCTGTACGCCACCCGGTTCAACCTCATGCAGGTGCTGTTCGAGGTGGTGTCCGCCTTCGGCGTGGTCGGGCTGTCCACCGGGATCACACCCGAGCTCGCGCCGTGGAACCAGTACCTGATGGCGGTGCTGATGGTCGCCGGGCGGATCGGGCCCGTCACCTTCGTGACGGCCCTGGCCTTCCGCGACCGGCACCGCCGATACGAGCTCGCGGAGGCCCGACCGATCATCGGTTGAGCGGCGGGCGCACCCAGCACTTCCCCGGAGGAGAGGGCACATGCCACATCGAGACAGATCCGACGACAAACGCGTGCTGGTCATCGGCCTCGGCCGGTTCGGGAGTTCGCTCGCGCTGGAACTGGTCAACCGCGGGTGGGAGGTGCTCGGCCTGGACTCCAACCCCCGTCTGGTGCAGACCTACGCCGACGCGCTCACCCACACGGTGGTCGCCGACGTCACCGACGAGGAGGCCCTGAAGCAGATCGGCGCGGCCCAGTACTCGCGGGCCGTGGTGGCGATCGGCAGCCACCTGGAGGAGAGCATCCTGGCCACCTCGCTCCTGGTGGACATGGGCGTGCCCTCGATCTGGGCGAAGGCGACCAACCGCAGGCACGGGCGCATCCTGGAACAGGTGGGCGCCGACCACGTCGTGCTGCCCGAGCACGACATGGGCGAGCGGGTGGCCCACCTGCTGTCCGGGCGGATGCTGGACTACGTGGTGCTGGACGCGGGCTTCGCGCTGGGCAAGACCCGGGCGCCGAAGTCGCTGCTGGGTCGGACGCTGCGGGAGACGCGGGTGCGCCAGCAGTACGGGATCACCGTGGTGTCGGTGAAGAGGGTGGGAGCCTCCTTCACCTACGCGACCCAGGAGACCGTCCTGCACAAGGGCGACGTGATCGTGGTGGCGGGGCGCACCGACGACGTGGAGCGGTTCGCGGAGACCACCTGAGCCGGGTTCGGGCAGGTCGGGAGGGTTCCGGCAAAGCGCGCAAATTGACAACCGTTTTCATTTTCCCGATGATGGGTCCATGAGAACTCCCATCGCGCGAGCCGCCGCCCTCGGCGCCACCACACTCCTGATCGCCACCGGGTGCGGAACCGGCGGAGGTGAGGACGGTGGGAACGGGATCTCCCCCGCCGACGCGGACCTGACCGTCGTCACCGGCGTGTACCCGCTGGAGTGGCTGGCGCAGGAGATCGGCGGTGACGGCGTCGCCGTCGTTCAGCTCACCGAGCCGGGCACCGAACCCCACGACCTGGAGTTGACCGGTCGGCAGATCGGCCAGGTCAGCGAGGCCGACATCGCCTTCTACGTCGAGGGCCTCCAGCCCGCCGTGGACGAGGCGATCGGCCAGGAGGCGGAGGGGGCCGCGCTCAACGTGGCCGACGTCGTCGAGCTCCGCCCCGCCGGCGGCGAGGACGAGCACGCGGAGGACGACCACGACCACGACCATGACCACGAGGAGGAGGGCGGGCACGCCGAGGACGACGGGCACGACCACGGCGACCTCGACCCGCACTTCTGGCTGGACGTGGACCTCATGAAGGAGACCGCCGAGGCCCTGGCCCAGCGGATGGGCGAGGTCGACCCCGAGGGCGCCGAGCGCTACCAGGAGGGCGCCGAGCGCGTCGTCGGTGAGCTGTCCACCCTCGGCGAGGCCTACGAGACCGGCCTCGCCACCTGCGAGCACCGCGAGGTGGTGGTCGGCCACACCGCCTTCAGCTACCTGACCGACCGGTACGACCTGGAGCAGATCGGGGTCAGCGGTGTGGACCCCGACACCGAGCCCTCCCCCGCCCAGATCGCGGCGATCACCGACGTCGTCCGGGAGCGGGACATCACGACGGTCTTCACCGAGCCGCTGATGCCCGCCGCCACCGCCGACACCATCGCCGCCGAGACCGGCGCACGGGTGGAGGTGCTCGATCCGCTGGAGGGCGTGACCGACCGGTCGCCCGGCGACGACTACCCGTCGATCATGCTCGGCAACCTGGACGCGCTGACCGCGGCGCTCTCCTGCGAGTGAGTTCCGGGGGTGGAGAGACCCCCGAACCAGGCCCCGTCGGATGACCGGCGGGGCCTTTTGCTACCACAGGGCATTCGAATCGGAGCGCCCTTTCCAAGAACGGTTCCTTGATCGTCACAAACGGGCCGGATCTGCCGCCGCAACCTGCCTGACCTGCAACGAAAGGGGGTCGAGGGGATAACCGCAACGCATCTCGATTACATGGCGCTTACATCCTCACAAACGCGAGGACAAGTGGCGATGGTCACGCTATGCTCGGAAGAGTGTCAGTGCTTTTGCACGTGCATCTGGCAGTGCATCCGCACGCACATCCCCTCAGAGAGACCAAGGAGCTAGACGAACATGACCGCACACAACGGCATCCGCGCGACCGAGCTGATCGAGGCCTCCTGGCAGAAGGCCAAGCGCAGTAACTCACAGGGCGCCTGCGTGGAGATGGCCCGCCTCACCGACGGTTCGATCGCCATGCGCAACTCGCGCTTCCCGACCGGACCGGCCCTGGTCTACACCCAGGAGGAGATCGACTGCCTCATCCTGGGCGCCAAGGACGGCGACTTCGACAACCTGCTCAGCTAGGCCGTGTTCCGCCGCACCTGATCGGCGCACCCCGGGGCGGTGCGTCAACCACGGCCTGGTTCGCCTCACCCTTGCTCTCTCCCAGGCCGCAGGGGCTCCATGAACACCGAAGGGCTCCGTCCGGCGTGGACGGAGCCCTTCACACGTGTGCGGACCGGCCGGCGGGGGCGCCTGCTGCGGTCGGGGGGACGGCTGTGGTCCCGGTGTCAGTTGCCTTCGAGGTCCTTCAACATGTCCTTGAGCAGGGAGAGGGTCTCGTCGGGGGTGGCCGCGGAGACGCTGAGCCGCGTCATGGCCTTGGTGTAGGCCTCCACCGTGGCGGGCTTGTCGATGACCTCGCCGTCGGTGAGCTGTTCGAGGTAGACGATGTCGGAGAGCTCGAACTCGGAGTAGCGCAGCAGCGTGAAGGAACCGGCCTCCGCGGCGTGCGCGCCCACCTCGAAGGGGATGATCTGGAGGGTGACGTTCTCGTGGTTCTCACAGAGGTGGATCAGGTGACGGAGCTGGCCGCCCATGATCTCCGGCCCGCGCTCCCTGCCCCCGATGGGACGGCGCACAGCCGCCTCGTCGAGGATGATCCACATCTTCTTCCCGGCTTCCAGGTGCTTCTGTCTGGTGAGTCTGGCCTGGATGCGCTGCTCGGTCACCATGTCCGTGTCCACGCCACCCGAGATGATCTCGCGGGCGTACTCCTCGGTCTGGAGCAGGCCGGGGACGAACTGGGACTCGTAGATCCTGATCTGGTCGGCGGCCTCCTCGAAGCCCACGTAGCGGATGAACCACTTGTGGAGGGCGTCGCCGTACTCCTTCCACCAACCGGGCTTGTTGGATTCGGCGGCCAGTTCACGGAATTGCTTGAGCAGCTTCCGGTCCGTGACGCCGTACAACTTCAGGAGGTCCTCGATATCACGGGTCTTGAATCCGACCCGGCCGAGTTCCATGCGGCTGATCTTGGAGGCGGAGGCGCGAATCTTCTCGCCAGCGGCCTCTCGTGTGAGACCGCTGCGCTCCCGATGCTTCCTCAGCTGGTGCCCGAGGAGCATGCGACGCACGGTGGGTCCACTCCCCTGACGCAATTGAGCGATATCCACCTTCGCCGCCTCTCTGTCATTCTCCGAACAAGGGTATCGGGTCGGCCGAACCCCTTTGCCGCGCGGTCCGGACACTACACGTACACGATATAGCCCGCGCCCCGCGGCACCCACGGATCGGTCCCGTCGACCCCTCCGGGACGACGGACCGCTGGATGAGCCCCCTCCGGGGCCAGCCAAGCGGTCGGCCGCCCGAGAAGGGGGCCCATGTCATCGACTCACACGAATTGCGCCCAAACGAACTTTCCGCCGGGCGGTGTGGGAATCACTCCCCACTCTCGCGCGAAAGCGCTCACCAGGGCAAGCCCTCTGCCCCCCTCCATGCTGGGCTCCGCTTCCCTTCTGTGGGGCAAGCGATCTCCGCCGTCACGAACGGCACAGATGAATTCCCCGCCGCTGCGCATGAGGGACAGCTGAATACCGGCTTCGCCCTGCCTGGTCAAGGCCAGCGGTCCACCGTGGCGTACCGCATTGGTGACCAATTCGGAAACAACCACCGCCACATCACCGGACAAGTACTCCATGCGCCATTCGAGGAGCAGGGCCGCGGAAATCTCACGAGCGGCGGCCACCGCCCGGGGACGGGGCTCGAAGGTCCACGTGACGGCGTCGTGCCGGTCACCGCAGACCGGGGTGTTCCAACGGCGCGAACCGTGGGTCAGGACCCTGAGCCACCAGGCGCCGGTCGGCTTCGCCACCGCCTCCGCACACTCCATGCCCCTCAACTCCTCACTGACGCTTCGCGCGCCGGGCCGCCGACGAAAGGGAGGGCCCGTGCCGGTGCACGACCCGAATGCACGTGCATCTCGGTGTTGCACGCAATCGTAGGCCACGCCCCGGCAAAGTGCAGGCAAACGCGGACACGAACCCGAAAGGATTACCTGCGCGCAGGTGAGACGTATCGAACAGCTGTCGCGGAAGCGTTACCCGAGCGTTTCGCAAGTGCGGCGCAACCACCACCCGGGCGCGTACCGACCGGTAGGCATGCGGATAGGATTCCCCCGCGTCCAGCACACGAATTACGGAGGTAACACCATGTCCCCAACGCCTCGTGTGGCGATCGTGACCGGCGCGGCCCGCGGAATCGGCGCCGCGACAGCCGAGCGCCTGGCCCGTGAGGGCCGCGCCGTGGCCGTGCTGGACCTCGGGGAGTCCGACGCCCAGGAGGTCGCGGACCGGATCACGGAGGCCGGAGGCACGGCCGTCGCGGTGGGGTGCGACGTCTCCGACGAGGACCAGGTCGCCTCGGCCGTCGACACCGTCACCGAACGGCTCGGCCCGCCCGCGATCCTGGTCAACAACGCGGGCGTGCTCCGCGACAACCTGCTGTTCAGGATGTCCGCCGACGACTGGGACACGGTGCTCGGCGTCCACCTGCGCGGGTCGTTCCTGATGAGCCGGGCCGCCCAGGCGCACATGACCGCGGCCAAGTGGGGCCGGATCGTCAACCTGTCCAGCTCCTCCGCGCTGGGTAACCGGGGCCAGGCCAACTACTCGGCGGCCAAGGCCGGGCTCCAGGGCCTCACCAAGACCCTCGCCATCGAGCTGGGCAAGTTCGGCGTCACCTGCAACGCGGTCGCCCCCGGGTTCGTCGAGACCGCGATGACCCGGGCCACCGCCGAGCGGATCGGCGTCGACTACGACGACATGAAGGCGTTCAAGTCGGCCGAGATCCCGGTCCAGCGGGTCGGCTACCCGGAGGACATCGCCAACGCCGTCGCCTTCTTCACCGGGGAGGACGCCGGGTTCGTGTCCGGGCAGGTCCTGTACGTGGCGGGCGGTCCCCTGGACTGACCGGCCCGCACGGCGCCCCGCACCGGCGGGGCGCCGTCGCACCCGGTGGCCGGTTCCGGCCACCGGGTTCCGGGACCGGGGTCTCAGGAGGGCTGTTCGTCCGTCCCAGGCCGCACGAGGACCTCGGTGATGGTCCGCCCGTTGGTCTCCGCCACCTCGGCCGTCCAGCCGCCGAAGTCCACCCGCTCCCCCGCGCTCTGCGGGATGTGTCCCAGCACGGCGAGGATCAGCCCGGCCACGGTGACGTAGTCGCCCTCGGGCGGGTCCGGCAGGTCCAGGTCGAGGTCGGACAGGTCGTGGACCGGGTAGGTGCCCGGCAGCAACATCGAACCGTCCTCGTGCCGCCGGACCACACGGACGTCGGTGTCGGTCTCGTCGTAGATCTCCCCGACGATCTCCTCCAGCAGGTCCTCCAGGCTGACGATCCCCTCGATCCAGCCCATCTCGTTGACCACCACGGCGAGCTGCGCGCGTTCCTCGGTCATCCGTTCGAGGGCCAGGGAGACCACCAGCGAGTCGGGGAGCAGCATCGGCTCGCGCGCGACCTCCCGCACGCTTCCGGTCCCCCGCACGAGGTCGGACCAGTGCACCACGCCGAGGACCTCGTCCAGGTCGCCCTCGGCCACCACCGGCGCCCTGGAGTGGCCGTGGTCGGCGAGCATCCGCAGGGCGTCGTCGGTCGGTGTCCCGGCCGGGATGACGAACACCTCTCCGCGCGGCACCACCACCTGACGCAGCCGCCGGTCGTCGATCTCGAACGCGCCCGTGATGATGGTGCGCTGTTCCTGGGTGATGTCGCGCTGGGAGGCGAGCATGTCCCGCAGCTCCTCCTCCGAGATCTCCTCCCGGGCCGCCGCGGGGTCACCGCCGGTCAGCCTGACCAGGAGGTCGGTGGACGCGCTCAGCAGCCACACGACCGGACGGGACAGCGTCGCCATCAGGTCGAGGGGGCGGGAGACGGCCAGCGCCCAGGTCTCGGCGCGCTGCATCGCGACGCGTTTGGGGGCGAGCTCCCCCAGCACGAGCGTCACGAACGTGAGGACGACCGTGACGAGGACGACCGACACCGGGGCCGCCGCCGCGCCGAGGAAGCCCAGGGGTTCGACGAGCGGACGCGCCAGGGACACGGCGGCGGTCGCGGAGGCGAGGAACCCGGCGAGGGTGATGCCGATCTGGATGGTGGCGAGGTAGCGGTTGGGGTCCCCGGCCAGGCGGGCCACGGCCTTGCCGCCCGCCCCGCGTTCGGCCAACTGCCTGACCTGGCCCTCGCGGAGGGTGATCAGGGCGATCTCACTGCCCGAGAACAGCGCGTTGACCAGGACGAGGGCCAGAACCAACCCGAGCTGCACCCCGTAGCTGTCCATGTGCCGCCGTCTCCCCAGTGGTGGACCCGTGGATCGTTACCCCTCGTCTCCTCACCCTGACACAACGCGCTGGTCAGGACTCCTCCACGCACCGGAGTTCCCCCGCTTTGGTCAGTGCGGTGGGAACGTGTGCGCCGCCGGGGCGAGGTCGTCGCGGGGCAGGGGTCGACCCTCGATGGCATCGGTGACCTCGGTGACCAGCTCCTCGACGAGGTCGACACCCGAGGCGTAGTCGGGGTGTCCGTCGGACAGGACCGCCACCAGGTACTCGCGGTCGGGGCCCCGGACGTGGCCGACGCTGTTGACGGTCCACAGGCCGTCGGACTCGCGCGGGGTCCAACCGTTCTTGACCCCCGCGGTATCCCGGGGACCGGCGACGGCGGAGACGCCCCAGGCCTGTTCGGGGGCGACCGACTCCATGAGTGCGCGGACGACGGCGCGGTGGTCCTCGGTGAGCGGTCCCTCGTCGGTGTACAGCGCGCGCAGCAGGCGGATCTGGTCGGCCGCGGTGGTCCTCGTGGAGCCCCAGCTACCGCCGGGGTGGGGTTCGGTGGCGGTGAACCCGAGGCGCTCCGAGTGGCGGCGGAACCCGTCGGTGAACCCCATCCGGAGGTAGAGGTCGTCGACCACCGAGTTGTCGCTGTACCTGATCATGCGTTCGGCCCGCTCGCGTTCGCTCGCGGTGAGCGCGCGGCCCTCCTCCTCGGCACTCATGAGGAGCATGGTGAGGACGGTCAGCTTGGCGACGCTCGCCGTGGGGAACGGCCGCTCCGCCTCGTGGCTGAAGGTGGTGCCGGTCCGCAGGTCCTGGACGGCGATCCCGAACTCCGCCGGGTGCTCGGTGTCGAGGGCCTCGACGCGTGCGGCCAGGGCGGCCCGCTCCCCCGGAGGCAGGGCCGTGCCGCCGCGCGAGGTGACAGCGGGTGGGGCGGCCGGGTGGGCGATCCGCGCGGCCTCGGGGACGGCGTCGATCGCGGGGTGCGCTCCGGGCAGGGAGACGGCCATCAGGAGGGCGACGAGGACGGCCGCGGGCCGCCCTTCGGTGGGGGAACGCCTGGTCACGCGATCACCGGTTCTGCACCGTGGGAACTGGTGCCGAACATTATCCCCGGACAATCGGCGCGAATCACCCACCCGATGCCGAATCGGTACCGCCGGATCAGTCCGTGCGCACGCGGGTGTCCTCGTCGATCCCCCGGGCCACCAGCGCCTCACCGGTGGCGTCGGCCATCCGGAGCAGTTGGACGATCACCGGCACGACCAGCAGGTGGGGCCGCCCGGACAGGCCCCGCGCCCGGTAGCCCTCACGGGCGGCGCGCCAGGCGGTGGCGACCATCGGGATCGACCGGACGGTCAGGGCGAGCACCAACGCGACCCGGTCGGGGTTGACTCCCACGTGGCGCAGCGGACGGGCGAGGCGTTCGAAGAGGTCCAGCATCTCCCGGACCCGGGTCGTGAGGGTGACGGCGTTGGCCAACAGCACCAGGGAGGCGAGCTGGGCGCACAGCCGGACACCCTCCTCCCAGGCGCCGAACAGGGCCTGGAACACCCCGATGGCCAACAGGAACGGCCACAGCGCCCGCAGGACCCCCAGGGCCCGACGCGGGTGCAGGCCGACCACGGGGTACACCACGAGGCTCGCGACGAACACGCCCAGGGACACCCACGGGTCGGCGGCGACCAGCAGGGCGACGCCGACCACCAGGAGGCCCAGGAGTTTGGACCCGGCGGGGATCCGGTGCAGGGGCCCGGTGCCGGGGACGTACAGGCCGATCGCGCTCACGCGGTGTCCGCCTGGTCCATGAGCTTGGTGTAGAAGGACACCGCGTCCTCGGGTGCGCCGTCGAAGGCCACCCGACCCTCGGCCATGACCAGGACCCGGTCGAAGTCGGTGAGCAGGTCCAGGTCGTGGGTGAACAGGACGACCCGCTGGTCGAGCCCGGCCAGCGTGCGGTGCACCATGCGGGTGTTGCGCAGGTCGAGCAGGGTGGTGGGTTCGTCGCAGACCAGGATCTCGGGCCCGGTGACCAGAACGGAGGCCAGCGCGAGCAGCTGCTTCTGGCCGCCGGAGAGCAGGTGCCCGGGGTGGTCCCGGTGGTCACCGAGCCCGTAGCGCTCCAGGACCTCGTCCACCCGGCGGGCGGTCTCCTCCCTGCCCAGTCTCAGGGAGCGCAGCCCGATCTCCACGTCCTCGGCCACCGTCGGCATGATGATCTGGTTGGCGGCGTCGGAGAAGACGAAGCCGATCCGGCGCCGGACCTGCTTGGCGTGCCGCCGGGTGTCCCACTCCCCCAGCGAGACCCGGCCCGCGTCCGGCAGCACCAGGCCGTTCAGCGTGCGGGCCAGGGTGGACTTGCCCGAACCGTTGGCCCCGATCACGCCGATCCGGTGCTCGGTGAGGTCGAGGCTGACGTCCCGCAGCACCGCGCGGCCGTCGTAGGAGTGGGAGACCCCTTCGAGGCGGAGCATCAGTCGTTCTCCCGGGTGACCCGGTCGTCGATGACCGGGCGGCCCGCCGGAGGGATGGGGTAGGCGCGGAAGACGGCGCTGGCGATCGCGGCGGTGACCACGGCCTTGACGATGTCGCCCGGGAGGAAGACCGCCATGGACAGGGCCCCGGCGAGGACGCCGTCCCCGAGGACCACCGCCATCCAGGGGACGCCGACGGCGTAGATGACGACGACCCCGCCCAGCAGGTTGATGAGCAGGCCCCGCCAGAAGCCGTACCTCCCGCGCGCCACCATGAGGTCCGTGAGGAGGCCGATGACGAGGGCGGCGAAGATCCAGCTCACGATGAACCCGGCCGAGGGCCCGGCCAGGACGCCGAGGCCGCCGCGCCCGCCCGCGAAGAGGGGGAGCCCGGCCAGGCCGAGGGCCAGGAAGGCGGCGATCGCCAGGCTGCCGCGCTTCCACCCGAGGAGGCTGGGGGCGAGCATGATGCCCAGGGTCTGGAGGGTGATCGGGACCGGGCCGACGGGGATGGCGACGGTGACGCTGAGCGCGGCGATCAGCGCCGCGAACACGGCGACGAGTGCGAGGTCGCGCGCGGTGAGGCCCCGGTAGCGGACGTGGGCCGTCACGGTGGTGGGCATGCGTGGTCCCCTTCGGGGAGGAGTCGGGAGCGGATCACCGTCCATTGTCCGTTATGCGGAGGCGCCCGGCAGGAGGCGGGGCACACAGAACCCCGGCACGCCTGTTGTAGGGGTTCGCCTAGGACCCGGGTCACACCGGCGGTGGGACCCGGGTCGTGGAGGGCCGGGGAACGGTGGATCCGCGCCCGCGGCTCAGCCCTGGGCGGCCTCGGCGCGCTGGATGCGTTTGATGGGGACCGGCAGCACGCAGACGGGGACCGGGACGTCGAGGCGGTGGCCGGTGTCGGCGGGGATTCCGGTGTCCGGGTCGATGCGCAGCGACATCAGGGAGTCCCCGTTCTGGGCGGCCACGACCAGGTGGTCGGGCTGGCCGTTGTGCCCCCGGACCACGGTGAAGTGGCGGGGCCAGGCGCCCACGGGGGTGTCGGCCAGGTGCTCCAGGCGGGCGCCCTCGTCGCGGACGGCGAAGGTCGAGACCGCGTCCGCGCCGCGGTTGGAGACGTAGACGCGCCCCTCGTAGGTGGTGGTCATCGGGAGGGCGTCGCCGTCGGCGATCTCGCGGCCCTCCACCTTGAGCCGGTGGAGCGCGATCTCGGCCGGGAAGTTGTCCGGGAGGGGGTCGCCCACGGCGGGGACGGACCCCAGGTGCTCCCCCGTGCCGTTGCGGGGGTTCCAGCGCACGACGTGCACTCGGGAGTCCAGTTCCCCGATGACGTAGACGTGGCGGCCGTTGACGGCCATGTGCCGGGGGCCCGTGCCGGAGGGCAGTCGGACGGTGCCCAGCAGGCCTTCGTCGATGTCGGGCGCCGGGCCCTGGTTCTCCTCGTTGAGCGGGGTCGCGTAGTGGTACACGCGCAGCTCGTCCGTGCCGAGGTCGGCGGCGAGCAGGTAGCGCAGGCGGGGGTCGTGCGAGTCGAGGACCACCGCGGTGCTGTGCGCGTGGGGGCCGTCCTGGCGGTCGGTGACCGGACCGCGGCCCCGGTGCGCGAGTTCGCGGCGGGGTTCCGTGAGCGCGCCGTCCTCGCCCGTGGGCTGGAGGGTCACCACACCGTTGGCGTAGTTGGCCACCGCGACCCGTTCGGGGCCCAGGTAGCGGACGTGGCAGGGCGATCCCCCGCCGGTGGGCGCGGAGCCGAGTTCGGTGAGGGTGGCGTCCCCGTGCACCCGGAAGGCGGTGAGTGAGCCCTCGGCCCTCTCGTTGACCGCGTACACCGTGGGCGGGTCCGGCCGGAAGGCGAGGAACGAGGGTCCGGTGGTGCGGGCGGCGACGCCGTCCGAGCTCAGCTCGCCGGTCTCCGGGTCGAACCAGACCCGGTGGACGCCCTCGCCCTTGCCGGGCGGGTCGGAGTCGGGGGTGTAGGTCCCCACGAGCAGGAGCCGTCGTGGTGTGTCCACAGGGTGTCTCGTTTCCGTCGCCTCGGGCAGGATCGTGGTCCAGACCACGGCCGGAATGCTACCGTCCCGGTCGTCGGCGGGGAAGGACGGCGCGGAGCGCCCTCACCTGGTGCTCACCAAGAGAATCCTCTGCCTCACGTAGCCCTTCTGTTACAGTTCCTCCTCGACAGCCCGATTAACGGTGGTCAGGTCCCCCTCACTCCGACCTGTCCCGTTCGTCTTCGGGTTCCGGGCCTCGGATCGACGAGGCCGCGAGCGGATACCGTTTCGGCGCTGCACCCGCGGGACCGAGTGATACCCCGCGGACGAAGACCACCGCCAGAGGAACCCGAGCCTCGGTACACCGGTCCCCCATCGCGTTCCGTGGTTCCCCGCTCACCCGACGTCTGGATTCGTCTTGACCCATCGCTCACTGTCCGAAGTGCCGTTGCCCGACCAGGAGATCATCGAGCTGGTCCGTCAGTCCTGTGTGGACATCCCCGAGGGATCCACGCGTCTGGCCCGGTCCTTCTACGAGAACCTGTTCATGATGGTCCCCGAGGTGCGGAGCATGTTCTCCGAGGACATCAAGCCCCAGCAGCAGCGCATGGCGGACGCCCTGCTGTCCGTGGTGCGGTACCTCGACAGCCCCGACGACGTGGCCCGCTACCTGCAGAGCCTGGGGCGGCAGCACCGCGACGAGCTGGGGGTGCTGCCCGAGCACTACCCGCACGTCGGGCGCGCCCTGGTCCGCGCCGTCAGCGAGGTCTCCCCCACCTGGTCGTCCTCGATGAGTTCGGCCTGGGTGCTCGTCTACCAGTGGATCACCGCGAACATGATCGCCGGGGCCGAACAGGCCCCCCAACCCGCGCACACGTCCCACCGGCGACGCTGACGCGGACCCGCACCCCACCTCCTCTCACCCCCGTCGAAAGCCTTCGTCCATGACTCAGAGCCATCAGAACCGTACGCCCGGGACCGAGGGAGAACGCCACGTGCAGGCGGTCATGGGCACCGCCGAACGGGCCGACCGCTTCTACCGCGACCAGATGCTGGACCACCTGAACCCGCTCATGAAGGAGTTCATCGCCCGCCAGGAGATGCTGTTCGTCGCCACGGCGGACGCCCGGGGCGAGTGCGACTCCAGTTTCCGGGCCGGGCCGCCCGGGTTCGTCCACGTCATCGACGACCGGACCCTGGCCTACCCCGAGTACCGGGGCAACGGCGTGTTCGCCAGCGCGGGCAACATCCTGGAGAACCCGCACATCGGGCTGATGTTCCTCGACTTCGAGCGGGAGCGGATCGGCCTGCACGTCAACGGCCGGGTGAAGATCATGGAGGACGAGACGCTGCGCCCGCACGTCCCGAGCCTGCCCCTGCCGCAGGTTCCGGGGCAGCGTGCGCAGATGTGGATGATGGTGCAGGTCGAGGAGGCCTACATCCACTGCCGCAAGCACATCCCGCACCTGCGCCGGGTCGGCGCGGAGGAGTCCTGGGGCACGGACGACACCCTGCGCAAGGGCGGCGACTTCTTCGCGGCGAAGGCCGGAAGGCACGCCGCCGCCGGCCCCGGCCCTCGGTAGGAGGGGCCGCGGAGGGTCGCCCCGGTGGGACGACCCTCCGCGCCTAGGGCCGCCTGCCCGCGTCCTTGACGGCCTCGATCGCCTTCATGATGCGTTTGTCCGAGACCGGGTAGGCGGTCCGCAGTTCCTGGGCGAAGAGGCTGACCCGGTACTCCTCCAACATCCAGCGCAGTTCCACCACGTCCGGGTCGTCGGCCCGGCCCGCCGGGAGCGACCCGCGGACCTTCGCCACGGCCTGGCGCATCTGTTCGACCTTGGACATGTTGACCTGGTCGCGGCGCGGGTTCTCGGGGAGCTTGCCCAGCCGGTACTCGATCCCGCGCAGGTACCGGTGCACGTCGTCCAGGCGGGCCGGCCCCGTGCGGGTGACGAACCCGTCGCCCACGAGGTCGCCCAGCTGACCCTGGACGTCGTTGAGGGACGGCAGGACCGCCAGGGAGGTGGTGCCCTTGACCTTCTTGCTGACCTTGCGCCACAGCACGAGCACGCGCGCGGTGCGGTCCAGGATCTCCGCGAGGGTGTCGCCCAGGTCGGCGCGCACCCGGTCGCAGAGCCGGGCGAAGTCGTCGGCGTTCCACACCGGCCCGCCCTCGCGGGTGAGCAGGTGGTCGACGGCGGCGGCCTCGGCGTCCTCCAGCATCCTGCGGATCGACCCGTGCGGGTTGTCCGCCAGGGCGAGCTTGTCCGGGTTGTTCAGGCCCTTGCTGACCGCCGTCGCGGGGGACGGGATGGTGAGCATGAGCAGGCGCCGGGTGCCCGCGCGCATGGCCGCGCGCTGTTCGGGCCGGGTGTCGAAGATGCGGATCGCGACGCTCTCGCCCTCGTCGACCAGAGCGGGATACCCCTTGACCTTGGGCCCCAGGGCCTTGCGTTCCAGGGTCTGCTCCAGCGGACCGAAGTCCCAGGAGGTGATCCCCTTCTTCTCCACGCCCTTGGCCTCGGTGGCGATCGCCTCGCGCAGGCGCGGCTTGAGCTTGGCGCGGAGCTGTTCGAGGTCCTTGGACTCGGCCAGCGTGCGCCCGCGGTCGTCCAGGGCGCGGAAGGTGATCCGCAGGTGGTCGGGGACCCGGTCCAGCTGGAAGTCCTCCGGGCGGACGCGTTCTCCGTGCGCCATCACGGTGAGTTCGGCGGCCAGCGCCTCGGTGAGGGAGCCCTCGTAGGGGGTGATCCCTCCCCGGGCGCGGGCCGCGTTGTCCGGGACGGGGACGAAGTTGCGGCGCAGCGGCTTCGGCAGCGAGCGGATCATCGCGGTGATGAGCTCGTCGCGCAGGCCGGGGATCTGCCAGTCGAAGCCGGTGTTCTCCACCTGGTTGAGGAACTTCACCGGGATGTGCGCGGTGACGCCGTCGGAGTCGCTGCCCGGCTCGAACTGGTAGGTGAGCGCGAAGACGAACGCGCCCTGGCGCCACACGTCCGGGTAGTCGTCCTCACTGACTCCCTCCACACCGTCGTTGATGAGTTCCTCGCGGGTGAAGTCGAGGAGCGCGGGCTCGGTGCGGCGTGCCTTCTTCCACCACGAGTCGAAGTGGGCGGCGGAGACGGCGCTGTCCGCCACGCGACGGTCGTAGAAGTCGAACAGCGTGTCGTCGTCCACCACGATGTCGCGGCGGCGGGCGCGGTGCTCCAGGTCCTCGACCTCGTCGAGCAGCTTGCGGTTGTCGTGGAAGAACTGGTGCCGGGTCTCCCAGTCGCCCTCGACGAGGGCACGGCGGATGAACAGCTCCCGGGAGAGTTCGGGGTCGATCCTCCCGTAGGAGACCTTGCGCTGCACGACGATGGGCACCCCGTAGAGGGTGACCCGCTCGTAGGCCATGACGGCGCCGCGCTTGCGCTCCCAGTGCGGTTCGCTGTAGCCGCGCTTCACGATGTCCGCGCCGAGTTCCTCGGCCCACTCCGGCTCGATCCTGGCGACCATGCGGCCCCAGAGCTTGGAGGTCTCCACCAGTTCACCGACCATCACGAAGCGGGGCTGCTTCTTGAACAGCGCGGAGCCGGGGAAGATCGCGAACCGCGCTCCCCGGCCGCCCAGGTACTCGTGCTTGTCCGGGTCCTTGAGGCCGACGTGCGAGAGCAGACCGGCCAGCAGCGACATGTGCACGGAGCGCGGGTCGGCGGCCTCCTCGCGCAGCGGCGGGACCTCGATGTCCATCGTGCGCAGGACCTGCTTGAGCTGGCCGTGGATGTCCTGCCACTCGCGTACCCGCAGGTAGTTGAGGAACTCGTCGCGGCACATCCGGCGGAACTGGTTGCCGGACAGCTCCTGTTGCCTGTCGCGCAGGTGGTTCCACAGGTTGAGGAAGGCGAGGAAGTCCGATTCCTTGTCCGTGAACCTGGCGTGCGCCTGCTGGGCCTGCTGCTGTTTCTCGGTGGGGCGCTCGCGGGGGTCCTGGATGGACAGGGCCGAGGTGATGACCATGACCTCGGCCAGACAGTCGCGCTTCTCGGCCTCCAGGACCATACGGCCCAGGCGGGGGTCGATGGGCAGCTGGGCGAGGCGGCGTCCGGTCGGGGTCAGGCGGCGCTGACGGTGGGGTTCGTCCCGGTTCTCGGGCAGGAGGGCGCCGAGTTCGGACAGCAGGTTGACGCCGTCCTTGATCTGCCGGTGGTCGGGGCCGTCCACGAACGGGAAGGCGGCGACGTCGCCCAGGCCCAGCGCGGCCATCTGGAGGATGACCGAGGCGAGGTTGGTGCGCAGGATCTCCGGGTCGGTGTACTCCGGGCGGGAGAGGAAGTCCTCCTCGGAGTAGAGCCGGATGCAGATGCCCTCGGACACACGGCCGCAGCGGCCCTTGCGCTGGTTGGCGGAGGCCTGTGAGACCGCCTCGATGGGCAGGCGCTGCACCTTGGTGCGGTGCGAGTACCGGGAGATGCGCGCGGTGCCGGGGTCGATCACGTACTTGATGCCGGGGACCGTCAACGAGGTCTCGGCCACGTTGGTGGCCAGGACGACGCGGCGGCCGCCGTGCCGGGACCACACGCGTTTCTGCTCGGCCACGGACAGGCGCGCGTAGAGGGGAAGTACCTCCAGGCCCCGGATCTTCTTCTTCTCGAGGGCCTCGGCGGTGTCGCGGATCTCGCGCTCCCCGCTGAGGAAGACCAGGACGTCCCCGGGGTCCTCGTTGGAGAGTTCGTCGACGGCGTCCAGGATGGCCTGGGTCTGGTCCTTGTCGGTTCCCGGGCCGGGGTTCTTCTCCTCGGGGTCGAGAATGTCCTCGGAGATGGGCCGGTAGCGGACCTCGACCGGGTAGGTGCGCCCGGAGACCTCGACGATGGGGGCGTCGTCGAAGTGGCGGGAGAACCGTTCCGGGTCGATGGTCGCGGAGGTGATGACGACCTTCAGGTCCGGCCGCTTGGGCAGGAGCTGTTTGAGGTAGCCGAGCAGGAAGTCGATGTTGAGGCTGCGCTCGTGCGCCTCGTCGATGATGAGCGTGTCGTACTGCCGCAGCATGCGGTCGTGCTGGATCTCCGCGAGCAGGATGCCGTCGGTCATCAGCTTGACCAGCGTGCTGTCGTTCGAGGAGTCGGTGAACCGGACCTTGTAGCCGACCGTCTCGCCCAGGGGTGTGCCGATCTCGTCGGCGATGCGCTCCGCGACGGTGCGGGCGGCCAGGCGGCGGGGCTGGGTGTGGCCCACGGTGCCCATGACGCCGCGCCCCAGCTCCAGACAGATCTTCGGGAGCTGGGTCGTCTTCCCGGAGCCGGTCTCTCCGGCGACGATGACGACCTGGTTGTCGCGGATGGCCTCCGCGATGTCCTCGCGCCGGGCGCTGACCGGCAGGTCCTCGGGGTAGCTGAGCTCGGGGACGGCCTCGCGGCGCAGGCCCACGCGGAGTTCCGCGCGGTCGATGTCGCCCGAGATCTGGGCGGTCACCGAGGCGCGGCGGCGCTCGTCACGGATTCTGGCCAGACCGTCGATACGGCGACGCAGACGGTGCCGGTCGGCGGGCATGAGGTCGCGCAACCGGGAACGGAGCTGGTCCGTGGCGGGCGCGGGCGTGGTGGTGCTCATCAGTACTCAAGGTTAGGAGGGCTGGCAACCGGTTTTCCCGGCGGGCACGGTTCTGGGCGGGACGGGCCCGTGCCGGACGGGACGTCCCGGGCGCGCCTCAGGGGCAACGCCCGGGATGTCGGAGTTGTTCCGGTGCGGCGCCTCTCACAGGCCGCGCTCCTCCAACCAGTCGTGCAGGGCGCGGCCGACCACGTCCACGTGCCCCTCCAGCATGGTGAAGTGGTCGCCGGGCACCCGCAGGACGTCGTGCGGGAGGTCCCAGGTGAACGGCGGCACCGCCACGCCCTCGCGGTCGAAGGTGGGTTCCTCCGGCCGCAGGACCACCGTGGGGGTGCGGACGGGCCCGGGCCGCCAGTCCCGGAACAGGCGCAGGTAGGCGCCCATCGCGGTGAGCCGTACCCCGTCCATGATGCCGAGCATCTCGCCGCGCTCGACGACGTTGGTCTCCAGCGTGGGCATGGTCGCGAGGTCGCTGGGGTGGGGCGTGTCCATCATGGCGGAGGCGCGGGGAGGGTGGCCGAGACGTTCGAGGCGTTCGACCACCGCGTGCGACACCCAGCCGCCCGAGGAGCGGCCCACCAGGACGAAGGGGCGCCCCTCCGCGCACTCGACGACGGCGTCGGCCAGGACCCGGGTGACCGCCTCGATGGAGGCGGGCAGGGGTTCCCCGGCGGCGAACCCGGGCTGCGGGATGACGTCCACCTCGCGCAGTCCGCGCACACCGCCCGCGAACCGGGCGTACTCCTGCACCCCGGAGATCATCAGGACCGACGGCAGGCAGATGAGTCGCACGCCGCCGCCCTCCTTGGACAGGCGGACCGGGACGCGGGGTTCGCTGATCTGATCGGGCCCGTCGAACGTGGGGCGCACCTGGGAGGCCGCCCAGATCAGGTCCAGCCCCTGGACGATCTTGCCCTGTTCGCAGGTCCGCACGAACAGGTCCACGAGCGCGCTGTCGGAGGTGTCCCGCCGTTCCCGGGGCGCCTCCTCGACGGTGCCGGTGAGTTCGCCGTTCAGGAACGCGGCCAGCGCGGCCGGGGTGGGGTGTGCGAAGGCCAGCCCGGCGGGCAGCCGCAGCCCGGTGGCCGAGCTGAGGTGGTTGCGCAGTTCGATCGCGGTCAGCGAGTCGAAGCCCATCTCCAGGAAGGGCGAGTCCGCGGTGACGGCCTCGGCCGCACCCTGCCCCAGGACCTCCGTGGTACGGCCCAGGACCAGGTCGAGCACCACCCCGTGGCGCTGTTCCTGCGGGGTCGCGGCCAGGGCGCGCCGCAGGTCGTCTGCGGAGGGGCCGCTCGTGCCGGCCCGGCGCCGGGGCGGACGGACCAGTCCGCGCAGCATCGTGGCGACCTCCCCGGACCTGGCCGCCCGGGCACGCGCCCCGGCCAGGTCCATGGGGACGGGCAGCAGGTGCGGATGGCCGCTGCCGAGCGCGGCGTCGAACAGCCGCAGTCCGTGGTCGGTGGCGACGGGCCCGGCCATGCCGAGCCGGGCGTAGCGGACGATGTCGCTCTCCCCCAGCTTGGCCGTGTTCTCGCCGCGCCGCTCCCACATGCCCCAGGACAGGGAGGTGGCGGGCAGGCCGTGGGCCCTCCGGTGGTGGGCGAGCATGTCGACGAACACGTTGGCGGCGCTGTAGTCGGTCTGTCCGGGGCTGCCCAGGGTCCCGGCGGCAGAAGAGAACAGCACGAAGGCCGACAGGTCGTCGGTGAGTTCGTGCAGGTTCCAGGCGGCGTCGACCTTGGGGTACAGGACGTGGTCGATCCCCTCGGGGGTGAGTGAGGTGAGCAGACCGTCGTCCAGGGTGGCTGCCACGTGCACCACGGCGGAGACCCGGTGCCGGGAGAGCAGTTGGGCCAACCCGGACCGGTCGGCGGTGTCGCACGCGGTGAGGGTGGCCGAGGCCCCGCGCGCCAGCAGGTCCTCCCTGAGTTCGGTGGCGCCCTTGGCGTCGGGGCCCCTGCGGCTGACGAGGAGGAGGTCGGTGACGCCGTGCCGGTCGACCAGGTGGCGCGCGACCTCCCCGCCCAGGGCGCCGGTGGCCCCGGTGACCAGGACCGTCCCGTCACCGAAGTCGATCGGGGCACCCTGCGGTTCGGTGCGGGCCAGGCGCGGTTCGAGGAGGGCCCCGGCGCGGACGGCCGACTGGTGGGCGCCGCCGGTGAGCGCGCTGACCAGGAGCGGCGCGGTGCGGCCCGGGTCGTCGGTGTCCACGATCGCGAACCGGCCCGGGTGCTCGTGTTCGGCGGAGCGCACGAAGCCCCACAGGGGCGCGTGCACGAGGTCGGGGACGTCCTCGTCCGGGCCGGTGGCGACCGCCCCGTGGGTGAGCAGCACCAGGCGGGCGGTGGCCGCCCGGTCGTCGGAGAGCAGGCGCTGGGTCTGGGCCACGACGTGCTTGAGCACGGTGTGCACGTGCGCGGGACCGGGTTCGGCGGGGCGGGACAGGTAGGGCAGCAGGATCCGGTCGGGGACCGGAGCACCGGAGTCGAGCGCGCGGGTGAGCGCGTCGGCGTCGGCGTGGACGCGCACGGTGTGCCCGGAGGCGGTGAGCGCGGCCGCGGTGTCCAGGATGTCCTCCCCGAGCACCGCCCACACCTGGTGTTCCGCCGCAGGTTCGGTGGCGGCGGGGGTCCAGGTGACGTGGAAGAGGTCGTCGGCCGGGGCGGCGGCGACGGGGCCGTCCGCCGGGGCCCTCAGGACCAGGGAGTCGACGGTGGCCACGGCCGCGCCGGTGCCGTCGGCCAGCACCATGGCGACCTCGTCGGTGCCGGTGGGCCGTACACGGACCCGGAGCCTGGTGGCCCCGGCCGTGTGGAGGGTGACACCGCTCCAGGTGAAGGGCAGGCGGATCCCGTCGGTGGGCATCCAGGGGGCGCAGGCGACGGCGTGCTGGGCGGCGTCGGCCAGGGCGGGGTGGAGTCCGAACCGGGCGGCGTCGGCCCGTTGGGGGTCGGGCAGTTCGATCTCGGCGTAGACCTCCTCGCCCAGCCGCCACGCGGCGATGAGCCCGCGGAAGGCGGGGCCGTAGGTGTAGCCGATGTCGCCCATGCGGGTGTAGAGGTCGGAGACGGGCAGGGGGTCGGCGCCGGGCGGCGGCCAGGCGACCAGGTCCTCGCCCGCGCGCGCGGGTTCGGGAGCCAGGACGCCGCTCGCGTGCCGGGTCCAGGGCCGGTCCCCCAGGTCGGGGGCGTTGGGGTCACCGGCCTGGCGGGCGTGCACGGCGAAGGCCCGGCGCCCTTCGGAGTCGGCGGCCTCGACGGTCACCTGGAGCTGCGCCGCGCCGGTCGCGGGCAGGATCAGGGGGGCCTGGACGACGATCTCCTCGACGTGGGGGCTGTCGAGGCGCTCCCCCACGTTCAGGGCCAGTTCGAGCAGGGCCGTCCCGGGCAGCAGGACGGTGTCCCCCGCCGCGTGGTCGGTCAGCCAGGGGTGGCTCCGCCGCGAGACCCGGCCGGTGAACAGGGTGGTTCCGGTCTCCGCCAGTGGCAGGGCGGCGCCGAGGAGGGGGTGGTCCTCGGTCTCCAGGCCCGCGGCGGACACGTCGCCGCCGCTCCGGCCCCCGGTGATCCAGAGCCGCTGGTGCTGGAAGGGGTAGGTGGGCAGGTCCACGGGGGCGCGGGGGCCGTCGAGGACGGTGGACCAGTCGGGGGTGGCCCCGGCGACGTGGGCGTGGGCGAGCGAGGTCAGGAACCGTTCGGGGCCGCCGTCGTCGCGGCGCAGGGTGGGGACGGCGGTGGCCCGCTCGACGGACTCGGCCACGGTCTCCTGGACCGGCACGGTCAGGACCGGGTGGGCGCTGGCCTCGACGAACACGGTGTGGCCGGTGGCCAGGAGCGCTTCGGTGGCCTTCTGGAAGAGCACCGGTCGGCTCAGTCCCGCGTACCAGTAGTCGGCGTCCATCGGCCGGTCCAGCAGGCCTCCGGTGACGGGCGAGTAGACGGGGATGTCCGGGCGCCGCGGCCGGATGTCGGCCAGGGACTCCAGGAGTTCGGCGCGGACCGGTTCGGTGCGGGGGATGTGGGAGACGACGTCGGCGGAGAAGACCCGCGCGCGGACGCCCTCGGCCTCGTAGGCGGCGACGATCCGGTCGACGGCGGCGTGGTCTCCGCCGACCACCGTGGTCCCGGGGCTGTTGACCACCGCCACGTGGAGGTCACCGAACTCGGAGAGGCGGTCGCGCACCCGCTCCTCCCCCTGCGCGAGCACGGCCATGGCGCCGTTGCCGACCAGCGCGCGGACGGCGCGGCTGCGCAGGGCGATGACCTTGGCGGAGTCCTCCAGGGACAGGGCACCGGCCACGTGGGCGGCGGCGACCTCGCCCTGGGAGTGACCGACCACCGCGTCCGGGCGGATGCCGTGGGAGGACCACAGCGCGGTGAGCGCGATCATGACCGCCCACAGCGCCTGCGGGACGACGTCGGCCCGGTCCAGCGGCGGCGCGCCGTCACGCTGGAGCAGCACGTCGGTCAGCGACCAGTCGACATGGGGGCTGAGGGCCCGTTCGCAGTCCGCGATCCGGTCAGCGAAGACCGGAGAGGAGTCCAGGAGTTCGCGTGCCATCGCGGGCCACTGGGAGCCCTGGCCGGGGTAGACGAAGACGGTGCGGCCCTCGTGGGCGCGTCCGCGTACGGTCCCCGGTTCCCTGGTGTTCTCCCGCAGAGCGGCCAGGCCGCCGAGGAGGGCGGCGCGGTCGGTGCCGACCACGGCGGCGCGGTGCGGCAGGGCCTCGCGTTCCGTGGCCAGGCCCCAGGCGACGTCGGCGGGGTCCAGGTCCGGGTGGGCCTCGACGTGGGCGCGCAGGGCGTCGGCCTGGGCGTCGAGCGCGTCGGGGGTCTGCGCGGAGAGCACCCACGGGATCGGGGCCGGAACCGGGGCGGGGCCGGTGGGCCGGGAGAGCGTGACCGGCCGCGCGCCGGGGTCGGTCTCGGGGGCGGGTTCGGGATCCGGGGCCTGCTCGACGATGACGTGGGCGTTGGTGCCGCTGGCCCCGAACGACGACACCCCGGCGCGCCGGGGCCGTCCGGTGTCGGGCCAGGAGCGGGCCTCGGTGAGCAGTTCCACGGAGCCCGAGGCCCAGTCCACATGGGAGGTGGGCCGTTCCACGTGGAGGGTGCGCGGCAGGATCCCCTCGCGCATCGCCAGGATCATCTTGATCACCCCGGACACCCCGGCGGCGGCCGCGGTGTGCCCGATGTTGGACTTCAGGGATCCCAGCCACAGGGGGTCGCCGGTGCGGTCGCGGCCGTAGGTGGCCAGCAGGGCGTTGGCCTCGATCGGGTCACCGAGCCGGGTGCCGGTGCCGTGGGCCTCCACAGCGTCGACCTCGCCGGGGGTCAGACGGGCGTCGGCGAGCGCCTGGCGGATCACCCGTTCCTGGGCGGGCCCGCTGGGGGCGGTCAGTCCGCTGCTGGCGCCGTCCTGACCGATGGCGCCGCCGCGCAGGACCGCGAGTACGCGGTGTCCGTTGCGGCGGGCGTCGGAGAGGCGTTCGAGCACGAGCATGCCCGCGGCCTCCCCCCAACCGGTGCCGTCGGCGTGCTCGGAGAAGGCCTTGCAGCGGCCGTCCCCGGCGAGCGCGCCGTGGCCGGAGAAGGAGACCCAGGAGGAGGTGTCGGTGAAGACGGTGGCGCCCCCGGCCAGGGCCAGCCCGGTCTCACCGGAGCGCAGGGAGCGCATGGCCAGGTTCAGGGCGACCAGGGAGGAGGAGCAGGCGGTGTCGACGGTCACCGCCGGGCCCTCCAGCCCCAGGGTGTAGGAGAGGCGTCCGGCGGCCACGGCGGGCATCGCGCCGAGCATCCGGTAGCCGATGAGTTCGGCGGTGGAGTCCTGGACGGGCGGGCCGTAGGTCTGCCCGACCATGCCCACGAACACTCCGGTGGGGGTGGAGCGCAGGGTGGACGGGACGATCCCGGCGCGCTCCAGACCCTCCCAGGCGGTCTCCAGCACCAGCCGGTGCTGGGGGTCCATGGCCAATGCCTCGCGCGGGTTCACGCCGAAGAACGCGGGGTCGAAGTCTCCGGCTCCGTCGAGGAAGCTCGCCGCTCGCACGTAGGTGCTCCCGGGGGCGTCGGGGTCCGGGGCGAACAGGCCCTCCAGGTCCCAGTCGCGGTCCGTGGGGAACGCGCCGAGGGTCTCGCGTTCCTCCGTGAGCAGGTCCCACAGCGCCTCGGGGGTGTTCGCCCCGCCGGGGAAGCGGCAGCCGATCCCGACCACCGCGACGGGTTCGTGGTCGCGCTCCTCCAGTTCGTCGACGCGTGCGCGCGCCTGGCGCAGATCGACGGCCATCTTCTTGACCAGGTCGCGGAACTTGTTCTCGTGAGTCATGCCGGTGCTACTTTCCTGTACGTTCCCGCTCTGGTCAGGAGATCCCGAACTCCTGGTCGATCAGTTCGAGCAGCTGATCGTCGGAGGCCTCCTCCAGGTCCCGTCCGCCGTCCGTCCGCGTGCCCTCACCAAGGCGGCGCAGGAGTCCGCGCAGGCGCTCCTCGACCTCGTCGCGGACGTTCGCCTCCACGGGGGCGGCGGAGAGCGACGCCTCCAGCCGGTCCAGCTCCTCCAGAAGGGACCCCACCGGAGTCCGCTCGTCGGAGGCGAGCCGTTCCAGGAGGTGGGCGGTGAGCTCCACCGGGGTCGGATGGTCCAGGACGACGGTGACCGGCAGATTCAGCCCGGTGAGTTCGTTGAGCCGGTTGCGCAGGGTGACGGCCGCCAGGGAGGTGCCTCCGGCGTCCAGGAAGCCCCGGCGGAGCTCCACCTCCTCGGGGCCGGGATGGCCGAGCACCACAGCGGTCTCGGTGCGGACCAGGCCCATGACGGCGTCCTGGCGCTCGGCGTCGGAAAGGCCGTCCGGCAGAGTCCACGCACGGACCGCCGTCCGCGCGGGTCCGGGCTCCGGCTCGGCTCCGGCCGTTCCGGGCTCCGGTACGGCGGTGGGCGCCGCCGGGGTCGCGGCACGGGAGCGCCAGTAGCGGCGGCGCTGGAAGGGGTAGGTGGGCAGGTCCGCGGAGCGGGCTCCGGGCCCGAAGACGGTGGACCAGTCGACGGGCACGCCGTGGGCGTGGGCCTCGGCCATCGAGGCGAGGAAACGGTCCGGTCCGCCCTCGTCGCGGCGCAGGGTCGCCAGCACGGCGGTCTCGCCCGAGTGGGCGGCCTCGGCGGTCTCCTGGAGGGCGATGCTCAGGACGGGGTGCGGTCCGACCTCGACGAACACGCCGTGCCCGGTGGACAGCAGGAACTCGGTGACCCGCTGGAAGTTCACGGGCTCGGAGAGGTTGCGGTACCAGTACAGGGCGTCCAGTTCCCCGTCCCGCACCGGCTGCCCGGTGAGGGTCGAGTACATGGGGATGTCGGCCGGGCGGGACGTCACCGTGGCCAGCGAGCTCAGCAGGGTCTCCCGCAGACGCTGGACGTGCGGGGTGTGGGAGGCGTAGTCGACCGCGACCCGGCGTGCCCGCACCCCCTGTTCCTCGTAGCGGTCGGCCAGGCGGTCCAGCGCCTCCGCGTCACCGGCGACCACCGTGGCGGAGGCGCTGTTGACCACGGCCACGTGCAGCGGCTCGTCGGCGATGTCGGCCAGGACCTGCTCCTCGGACCGGGCCACCGACAGCATGCCGCCTGTGCCGGACAGGGTCAGGACCGCGCGGCTGCGCACCGCCACCACCGCCGCGCCGTCCTCCAGGGACAGCGCCCCGGCGACGCAGGCGGCGGCGACCTCGCCCTGGGAGTGGCCGACGACCGCGTCGGGGCGCAGGCCGTGGGCCGTCCACAGGTCGGCCAGGGCGACCATGACCGCCCACAGCGCGGGCTGGACGACGTCGACCCGGTCCAGGGACGCGGCGCCCTCCTCCCCTCGCAGGACGGCACCGAGCGACCAGTCCACGTGCGGGGCCAGGGCGGCCTCGCAGTCGGCGATGCGCGCGGCGAAGCGCGGCGACGACCTCAGCAGCTCCACGGCCATGCCCGCCCACTGGCCGCCCTGACCGGGGAAGACCAGGACGGTGCCGCGGTCGCCGGGGGCGCGGCCCGTGAGCACCGTCGGGTCGGGGCGCCCCGCCGCCAGGGCGTCGAGCCCGTACAGGTGGTCACCGGGAACGCGGCCGATCACCACGGCCCGGTGTTCGAAGGCGTCCCGGTCGGCGGCCAGGGTCCGGCCGACGTCGACGGGGTCGGCCTCCGGCCGGGTCTGGAGGTGTTGGCGCAGACGGGAGGCCTGAGCGGCCAGCGCCGCGCCGTCGCGGGCGGACAGCACCCAGGGCACCGGGATCCCGTTCCCGAGCGCCGCGTGGTGCGGTGGAGCGAGGGGCCGCTCCGAGGGCTCCTCCACCGGGGGCTCCTCCACCACCACGTGCGCGTTGGTACCGCTCATCCCGAACGAGGACACCGCGCCCCGGCGGGGACGGTCCCCCTCGGGCCAGGGACGGGAGCGGTTCAGGAGGCGCAGGGTTCCCGGGGACCAGTCGACGTGGCCGCTGGGCTCGTCGGCGTGCAGGGTGCGGGGCATGGTGCCGTGGCGCAGTGCCAGCACGAGCTTCATGAGCCCGGCGACACCGGCGGCGGCCTGGGTGTGGCCCACGTTGGACTTGAGCGATCCGAGCCACAGCGGCTGGTCCGGGTTCCGTCCGGTGCCGTAGGCCGAGAGGAGCGCCTGGGCCTCGATGGGGTCACCGAGCGTGGTGCCGGTCCCATGCGCCTCCAGCAGGTCGACCTCACCCGGTGCGAGCCCGGCGTCGGCCAGGGCCGCCCGGATCACGCGTTCCTGGGAGGGCCCGTTGGGCGCGGTCAGCCCGTTGGAGGCACCGTCCTGGTTGACCGCCGAGCCGCGGATCACCGCGAGCACCGGATGCCCGTTGCGGCGGGCGTCGGAGAGCCGTTCCAACAGGACCGCGCCCGCCCCCTCGGAGAAGCCGGCCCCGTCGGCGCCCGCGCCGAAGGCCTTGCAACGGCCGTCGGGGGCCAGTCCCCGGAGGTGGGTGAACTCGGTGAGCAGCCCCGGGTCGGACATGACCGTCGTACCGCCCGCCACCGCCAGGGCACACTCCCCCGCGCGCAGGGCGCGCGCGGCCAGGTGCACGGCCACCAACGAGGCGGAGCAGGCGGTGTCCACCGTCAGCGCGGGCCCGGTCAGACCCAGCGTGTAGGCCACACGGCCGGAGATGACGCTGGTCGTGGTGCCCGCCATCGCGAACCCGTCGCCGGGGGCCTGGGCGAGGGGCGGACCGTACTCCTGGGGGATCGCGCCCACGTAGACACCGGTGTCGGTGCCGTTCAGCGAGGTCGGCGGGATGCCCGCCCGCTCGATCGCCTCCCAGGCGACCTCCAGGAACAGGCGCTGCTGGGGTTCCATGGCCTCGGCCTCGCGCGGGGAGATCCCGAAGAACCCCGCGTCGAACCCGGCGGCGTCCTCCAGGAAGGACCCCTGGCCCATGGCCGAACGCGCGCCGCCGTCGCCACGGCCCAGGAGCGCGTCCACGTCCCAGCCCCGGTCGCCGGGCAGCGGGCCGACGGCCTCGGCGCCCTTGTCCAGCAGGGCCCACAGGTCCTCGGGGGTGTCCACACCGCCGGGCAGCCGACAGGCCATACCCACCACGGCGATGGGCTCGGAGGTCCGCTCGACCTCGCGGCGCAGCTGCTCGTTCTTCTTCAGCGAGGCCCTCAGCGCCTCGACCAGCTGCGCGTTCCCCACGTCATCGGTAGCCATCAACCGTCTCCCCCTCGGCCGAGTCACGGCCCTGATCTCCCAGTGCCAGGCCGAGCAGGCCCGCCACGTCCATCCGGTCGATGTCGCTGGCTCCGGCGGCGTCGCCGGCGCCCCCCTCGGTCCGGTTGGTCCCGTCGTCGGTCTCGTCCGCGGCCACCGAGGCCGCGTCGTCAGTAGTCTCCAGAAGTTTCGTGAGGAACAGGGTCATGGCACGCGGGTTGGGATGGTCGAACACCGCCGTGGCGGGCAACCGCCTCCCGGTGGCCCCGGAGAGCCGGTTGCGCAGCTCGACCCCGCCCATGGAGTCCAGTCCGAGCTCGCGGAAGGGCCGGTCGGCGGGGACCGCCGCGCCGCCACGGAGCCCGAGGACGTCGGCGGTGTGGGCGCGCACCTCCGCGAGCAGTCGGCGTTCGCGCTCGGGGCCGTCGACCCCGGTCCAGTCACCCCCGGTGGGACCGGGCTCCGCCGCGCTCTCCTCGTCGGCGCGCTCCACGGCGGGTCGGGGCACGAGGGGCGCCGTCGGCCGGGCGGCCGCGGCCTCGGTACGCGCACCGGCGGCCAGCACCGGCAGGTCCGGGGCCTCGGTGTCCAGCAGCGCCGGAACGTACGCGGTCCCCCGCAGGAACAGCGCGGCGTCGAGTTTGGCCAGGGCCCGGTCCGGCGGCATCGGCCACAGGACACCACCGGCCGTGGCGGCGTCGTCCTCCTCGGCCGGTCGGTCGTCTCCGCGCCACGGGCCCCAGGCCAGGGAGGTCGCGGGCAGGCCCCGGCCGCGGCGGAGGTGGGCCAGGGCCTCGCAGAAGACGTCCGCCGCCGCCTGGTGGGCGTGTCCGGGCGACCCCACGACCCCGCCCGCGCAGGAGAAGAGCACGAAGGAGGCCAGGGGCAGGTCCTCCGTGAGCTCGTGCAGGTTCCAGGCCGCGTCCACCTTGGACCGCAGCGTCTCCTCCCACCGGTCCGGGTCACCGTCCAGGACGGGGGATCCGTCGACCGTCCCGGCCGCGTGCACCACGGAGCCGAGCGGCCGGTCCAGCCCTCGGACCAGGCGTTCCAACGAGGGGCGGTCAGCGGCGTCGCAGGCCCGCACCACCACCTCCGCGCCCATCCGGCGCAGCTCGTCGGTCCGCTCGTCCTGCCCGGGGGCGGACTCGCCGTGACGGCTCGTCAGGGTCAGGTGGCGCACCCCGTAGCCGGCGACCAGGTGGCGGGCCACCCGGTGGCCGAGTTCTCCGGTTCCACCGGTGACCAGGACCGTCGCGCCGTGCGGGAAGGGAGCAGGCAGGTGCAGGACGGTGCGGCCGATGTACTCCCCGCGACGCACCGCGGAGAACGCCTCCTCGGCGTCGCGGACGTCGAGCCCGTTCACCGGCGACGGCCGCACGGCCCCGGACGCCAGCAGCTCCATGACGCGGGTGAGCATCTGCCCGACGCGTTCGGGAGCCAGGTCGAGGAGGTCGAAGCTCTCGTAACCGCGCCCGGGGTGGGCGGCGGCCACCTCCGCCTCCGAGCGCACGTCGGTTCCGCCGAGTTCCACGAAACGGCCGCCGGCCCCGCGCCCGTCGGCGGGTGAGCGCAGCAGCCGGAGGGAGGCGTCGACGAACCGGCCGGTGAGGGAGTTCAGGATGACGTCCATGCCCGAACCGCCGTTGGCCGCTCGCAGGGCGTCCTCGAAGTCCAGGGTCCGGGAGGGCGCCAGCCGGTCCTGGGAGAGGCCGTAGTCCTCCAGCACCGGCCACTGGTGCGGGTCCGCGGTGCCGAACACCCTGGCGCCCATGTGCCGGGCCAACTGGACCGAGGCGAGGCCCACACCGCTGGCGGCCGCGTGCACCAGGACGCTCTCGCCGGGCCGCAGCCCGGCCACGTCGACCAGCGCGTGGTAGGCGACCAGGTAGGCCCCGGGGATCGCGGCGGCCTCGGCCCACCCCCACGTGTCGGGGACGGGTGCCAGCACCCGGCGGTCGGCCACGGCCATCGGGCCGGTCGCGCCGGGGAAGAGGCCGGTGACACGGTCCCCCACGGACAGGTCGGTGACGTCCTCGGCGGTCTCCACGACCACCCCCGCTCCGTCCAGACCCCCGCGCCGCCCCGCTCCGCCGTCGATCACGGTGGAGACGTCGCGGCGGCCCACGCCCACGGCGCGCAGGGCGACCCGTACCTGGCCGGACACCAGCGGCGCGGTGGCGTCCGAGGCCGCCGACAGGTCCGGGTCCCGTGAGGAACCGGAGCCGTCCGCGTCCAGGCGCCAGACGGGCGCCGCGGACGCCGACCGGTCGGCGTCGGCCACGGGGACCAGCCTCGGTACCAGGACACCGCCGTTGCGCAGCGCCATCTGGGGTTGGCCGGAGCGCACGGCGGAGGGCAGTATGCCGTGCGAGCGCTCGGAGCCGTCGGTGTCGACCAGCAGCAGCCGACCCGGGTGTTCGCGCTGGACCGAGCGCAACAGCCCCCACACGGGGGCGGCGGCCAGGCCGCCGATGTGCTCGTCCGGTCCGACCGAGACGGAGCGCCAGGTCATCAGGGCCAGGGTGGAGTCAGCGAAGCGTTCGTCACGCAACCAGGAGCGGACCGTCCCCAGCGCCGCCGACAACCCCTCCCGCACGGTGTCGGGGACACTCTCCCCCTCGGCGTAGACGACGGCGGCCGGAAGCTCGGCGAAGACCACGTCCGGGACCGGGCCGTCAGGGTCCAGGTCGTCCAGGTCGGGCAGGTTCGCGGGGGCGTCGGTGGTGCTCCTCGGCACGGTCGTCGGGTCCCAGCGCAGCTGGTACAGCACCGGCTCCTCGCCGGGCGCGGGCGGCAGCGCCCCCTGCTCCACCGAACGGAACCCGACCTCGTCGGCCTCCAGGACCGGGAGGCCGGTCGGATCCAGGGCGCTGACCCGGTAGCGGTCGGCGCCCAGCGGCTCCAGGGACACCCACAGCTCCGTGGGCGCGGCCCCGGCGCGTGTGCGCAGGCCGCGCCAGGACGCGGACACCAGGGTCGTGTCCTCGGACCGCGAACCGAACAGCAGCGCCGCGTGCAGCGCCGAGTCGACGAGCGCGGGGTGCAGCCCGGTCAGCGTCTGTCCGTGGCCGCGCGGGAGGGCGACCCTGGCCAGGAGGGTGTCGCCCAGGCTCCACACCTGGCGCAGGCAGCGGAAGAGCCGACCGAGGGCGTAGCCCCGGCGCGACAGACGCCGGTAGGCGTCCTCGGGATCCAGACCGACGTCGACCGCCTCCGGTGGCGGCCAGGCTCCGACGAGGGGTTCGGACGTGAGTCCACCCGGCTCCAGGGAACCGGAGGCGTGCCTGGTCCACCCGGTCTCGCCGGGGCCGCGCGTGTGCACGCTCGCGTCCCGGGCTCCGCTCTCGTCAGCGGGCCCGACGGTCACCTGCACCTCGGTCTCCCGGCCGCCGCCGGGGAGCACCAGCGGCTCCTCGACGGTCAGTTCCGCGACGGTGGCGGCGCCCGACCGCTCACCGGCGTGCGACAGCAGACCGGCCACGGCCGCGCCGGGCAGCACCGTACGGCCGAGCATCCGGTGGTCGAGCACCCACGACTGGCGGGCGTCGTCCAAGCGCCCGCCGAACACCGTGCGCCCGTCAACCAGCTCCAGACCCCGCTCGTCCAACGGCTCGGCGGGGGCGACCGCCCGTGCCCTGGCCCGGGCACGGGGCCAGAACCGTTCTCGTTGGAAGCGGTAGGTGGGCAGGTCCGTGGTGCGCGCGCCCGTGCCCTCGAACAGGTTCGCCCAGTCGACGTCGACCCCGGCGGTGAAGGCCTCCGCCGCGGCGGTGAGCAACCGGGCCTGGTCGCCCTCGCCCCGACGCAGCGTCTCCAGCACGTGTCCGCGCACCCCGGCCTCGGCCAGGGTGCTCCGCAGACCGTAGGACAGCACGGGGTGCGGGCCCACCTCGATGAAGGTGCGGCGCCCGGAGGCGGCCAGCGCCCGCACCGCCGACGCGAACCGCACCTGGTTGCGCAGGCCCTCGTACCAGTAGTCGGCGTCCAGGGCCGGGCCGCTCCCGCCCGGTTCCGTACCGGTCAGGGTGGAGTAGAAGGGGATCTTCGCGGGGCGCCAGCGCACCCGGCCCAGGGCGGTGTGCAACCGCCCCCGGATACGTTCCACGTGCGCCGAGTGGGACGCGTAGTCCACGTCCACCAGGGAGCCGTGCAGTCCCCGCGCCTCACACCCGCGCACCGCCTCGCGGACCGACTCCGGAGCGCCGGAGACCACGACCGCGCGCGGCCCGTTGACCGCGGCGACGTGCAGGTCCGGCAGGGAGGCGGCCAGTTCCTCCGCCTCCTCCGGCGAGACGCCCAGGGACGCCATGGCACCGCTGCCCGCCAACGCCGTCAGCGCGCGGCTGCGCAGGGCCACGATCCGCGCGGCCTCCTCCAGGGGCAGGGCCTCGGCCACGCAGGCCGCGGCCAGCTCCCCCTGGGAGTGGCCGACCACGGCGGAGGGCCGCAGCCCCAGCACCGACCACACCTGCGCCAGCGAGACCATCACCGCCCAGAGCACCGGCTGCACGACGTCGACCCGGGCCCCCTCCCCCGTCAGGGGCGGAGCCTGGGGGTCGCCCCGGAGCACGGCGGACAGCGACCAGTCCACGTGCGGGCGCAGGGCGCGTTCGCAGACCCGGATCCGCTGGGAGAACGCCTTGGCCAGGAGCCCGTCACCCGTGAGCAGATCGCGCCCCATGCCGACCCACTGGCCCCCCTGACCGGGGAAGACCAGCACCGGCCCGTGGGGGTCGGTCAGGGGACCGCCCGTGTCCGCGAGGCGGACCGACTCCAGTTCGCGGGTGTCGTCCTCACCGGAGGCGAAGACCACCGCGCGGTGCTCGAAGACGTCCCTGGTGGTGGCCAGGGACAGGCCGACGTCCAGGGCCCGGTCCCGCTGCCGGGAGGACACGTGGGCGTGCAGGGCGGAGGCCTGTTCGCGCAGCGCCGCCTCCGAACGGGCCGACAGCACCCACGGGACCGGGTCCAGGACCCGGGAGCCGCCGAAGCCGCCGCCCTGTTCGGCCGCGGTCTGGTCGGTGGCCGGGGCGGGGCCCACCACCAGGTGGCAGTTGGTGCCGCCCATGGCGAAGGCCGAGACACCCGCGAGCGGGCTGTGGCCCGGCCAGGGTTCGCGTCGGGCCTGCACGGAGAGGCCGAGGCCGGCGAGGTCGATGTCGGGGTGGGGCTGGACGAAGTTGAGCGAGGGCGCCAGGGTCTGGTGGTCCAGGCTGAGCACCGTCTTGACCAGGCCGACGATACCGGCGGCCCCCTCCAGGTGACCGACGTTGGTCTTGGCCGACCCGACCCGGAGGGGGTCGGACCGGTCCGCGCCGAACACCTCTCCGAGCGCCCGGGCCTCCACCGGGTCGCCCGCCGGGGTGCCCGTGCCGTGCAGTTCGACGTAGCCGACGCGGTCCGGGCGTACGCCCGCGTCCTCGTGTGCGGCGCGGATGGCGGCGGCCTGACCCCCCGCGGTGGGGCGGGTCAGGAACTCGCCCGCCCCCGAGTGGTTCACCGCACCGCCGTGGATCACCGCGAGCACGCGGTCGCCCTCGGCCTGGGCGCGGCCCAGCGGTTTGAGCACGACCAGGGCGCCGCCCTCACCGCGCACGTAGCCGTTGGCCCGCGCGTCGAAGGTGTGGCAGCGGGCGTCCGGGGAGAGCCCGCCGAACCGGGCGACGGCCTCGGTGCTCTCGGGGACGAGGATGAGGTTGACCCCTCCCGCGAGCGCCATCTCGGACTCGCCGCGGCGCAGGCTCTCCACGGCCATCTGGACGCTGACGAGCGAGGACGCCTGCCCGGCGTCCACGGTCAGGCTGGGGCCGCGCAGCCCGAGGGTGTGCGAGACGCGGTTGGCGATCAGGCTCCGGTGCGTCCCGGTGAGGCTGTGTCGGGTGAGGGCCTCGGGGCCCTCGCGGTCCAGGAGGAGGGCGTGGTCGGACCCGATGGCTCCGGTGAACACGCCCACGCGTGCGCCCCTCAGGGTGCTCGGGGCGATCCGGGCGCGCTCCACCGCCTCCCAGCCGAGTTCGAGCATCAGCCGTTGCTGTGGGTCCATGGTCTCGGCCTCGCGCGGGGAGACCCCGAAGAACCCCGCGTCGAACCCGGCCACGTCGTCCAGGTAACCGCCCCAGCCGGGGCCGCGTTCGGTGACCGTCTCCCCGAGCCGTTCGGGGGGCGGGCCCACGGCCTCACGTCCCTCCGAGAGCAGGCGCCAGAACTCGTCGGGGGAACCGGCACCGGGCAACCGACAGGCGAGCCCGACGACGGCGACCGGCTCCCAGGTGTCCTGGGCAGGGGTTCCCTCTGGTTCGCCACTCACGATCGCTGCCTCTCACTCTCGTCCGCCATGTCCGGCCCTTGTGCGAGAGGCGGCGTCCGTTCCTCACACGGGGAATGAACAAGCGACCGTGCACCTGCACAGGCCGACGTTGTTTTCGAGACGCGTCTACCACACCTTCACCGAGGCGGACCGAGTTGTTCTCGGCGCCGACCCACAAAAGACCATTCAGGACTAACGGGCATCAACCCGAAAGAGCGTAACGCTAGTTCACAAGCACTGACAATGGAGGGGGGTTTCGGACAGAGGATTCGGGCCTTCATTACCCGAATTTGCACCCATGCTACAAAGGGCCCGGCGTCCCAGTGGGACGCCGGGCCTCAGAGGTGTCGGGGCCGGGGAGACGGGCGGATCAGCCGCCGTTCCGCGCCTTGACCTCCTCGATGTAGGCCTGGGCCACGTCCTTGTCGAACAGCCAGTTCTTGTAGTCGGACGGAAGGTCCCACCCCTGGATCCAGCGGTCGGCGATCTCCCGGTGCTGGGAGGCCGCCGTCATGACGTTGGTGACGTGTTCGGGCAGGTCGTGCTCCCACATACTCCCCGCGAACTCGGCCCACATCTGGTTGTCCTGGCCGAAGGCCCAGAAGCGGTCGAACGCCCTGACCAGGAAGTTCTCGTCGAACTCCTTGTCACCGTGTTCGATGATGCTCTCCAGGTACGCCTCGGCGCAGCGGGTGGAGTTGTTCCAGCTCTGACCGACGAAGGGGTCCATGGTCACGACCACGTCGGCCATGCCCAGGACCTTCCCTCCCGAGGGAAGGGTGCCCACCGGGTTGCGCACCTGAGGGGTCAGGTCCTCCACCAGTGTGCTGCGGCCGTCGATCAGCTCGGCGTCCCGCACCCGCTCGAAGACGTCCGGGGCGTACTTCCGGCTGAGGTCCTTCATCCGGCGCAGCTGCTCCTGCGGCCCCGGCCGGTCCGGCCAGGCGTCCATGGGGCTGCCCTTCTTGTCCACCATGAACATGCTGTAGCACGGCCCGTCCTGGCTCAGGATGGGGATGAAGATGATGTTCCCGGCCTCTTCGGTGATGGCCGCCCAGCCGACGTTCTCCGACTCCTCCGGGTCCGGCCACACGTCGTAGATGTAGGCCTGCGCCAGCGAGCGCGGCCGCGCCCCGCTGAACCGACTGCTGTCGTGGTCGAAGAGCTGACCCAGCTCCCCGTGCCCGACCGCGACGATGATCAGGTCGAACATCCGCGAGAAGTAGTCGAGGTCGGTGACGGTGACACCGTGGATGACCACCTTGCCGCCCCGGTCCTCGAAGGACTCCAGCCAGTCGGCCATCTTCACCCGCCGGTCGACGGAGACCGTGTACCCGTTGCCGGGGTGGGAGCTTCCGGTGAGTGACGTGACCTTCTGACCGCCCACGTACATGATGAGCTTCTGCTCGCGGATCTGCGGGGAGAGCGCGCTCCAGAAGTCCAGGTCGAACTTGCGCTCGTACTCCAGGGCCGTGGGCAGGGTGAACTGGGAGATGGAGGGCTTCCCGGTCCTGATCTCCATCGAGGACTGCCCCGTGATCACCGTGACGTCGTAGCCATGGGTCAGGAGACCGTGGGCCAGGTGCAGGCCGGCGTGGCCAGCGCCGACGATAAGGATCTTGCGCATTGTGTCGCTAACTTTCCTGGGAATCTACGGGGCCGCGGGGGAGGATCGGCCAGAGGGAGTCCGAACGCCCCCGCCCGTCAGGCGACGGGCTCGCTCGCTCGGTTGTGCTCCAGCGCGTACCGCAACAGGGTCTTGAGCACGTCGCCGCCGGACGTCCTGTGTCGAGCGTCGAAGTCGATGATGGGCACCTCCGGACTGACCTCCAGAGCCTCACGGACCTGCTCGGCGGTGTAGTCCAAGCGCCCCTCGAACTTGTTCAGCGCCACGATGTAGGGAATCCGCTTGTTGGTCTCGAAGTAGTCGACCGCGTCGAAGGAGTCCGCGAGCCTTCGGCAGTCGACCACGACGACGGCGCCCACGGCGCCGCGGACCAGATCGTCCCACATGAACCAGAACCGGGCCTGACCCGGCGTGCCGAACATGTACATGACCAGTTCGTCGTCGATGGTGATGCGGCCGAAGTCCATCGCGACGGTGGTCGTCGTCTTGTCGGGTGTGACCGAGGTGTCGTCGTGTCCGACACTGGCCTCGGTCATGATCGCTTCAGTCGTGACCGGCGGAATCTCCGACACCGAGCGCACCAAGGTCGTCTTGCCGGCACCGAAGCCACCGGCGATGACGATCTTGCTCGACATCTTCTTGCGATTCGACCTGTTGTCACTGGAAAAGTCGTTCGAGACCACGAAGAGCCCTCTCCAGAACCTGGTTTTCGGACGGACTGCTGCCGGTGATGGTCGGGTGGATGTACACCAGGTCCTGCTCGGCCAGGTCACTGACCAGAACCTGAGTCACACCCAGGGGGATGTTCAACTCGGCCGACACCTCAGCGAGAGACCGCGTCTCCCGGCACAGTTTGTAGATACTGATCGACTCCGGCATGAGGGTGCCAGGAGGTTCCTGCCCGGGCTCGGACGTCGAGACCAGGGTCTGCACCATCAGCGGATGCCGTGACCGCGTCCGCCCACCTGTGAAGGTGAACGGGCGAACACGGTTACTCCTTCGCCTGCGGAAGCTCATAGCCGCGGCAACCTCATTCCTGCCGAACCGTTACGGGTCACCGTCGTCAGTTCTGGATGACCTCGCGCAGCTGCGAGCGCAACTGCGGAGTGAGCACGTGGGCGACGTTGTCCACGAGCTTGGCCATCTGGAAACCGACGATCTTCAGCTCCGTACCGGGTGCGGTGAGCACCGCCATGCAGGAACCGTCACTGATGGCCATGATGAACAGGTGGCCGTGGTTGAAGCGCACCAGGAGCTGCTCGCACTCCCCCCGCTGGAACAGGCTGGCACCGCCGACCGCCAGGCTGTGCAGCCCGCTCGCGATGGCCGCCAGCTGCTCGGCGTGCACCTCGGGGAAGTCACTGGAGTGGGTCAGCACCAGGCCGTCCGAGGAGACCACGACGGCGTGCTCGACACCGCGCACGTCCCGGACGAACCGGTCGATGAGCCACGAGAAGTTCTCAACGCTGTCGTTCGTGGATTCAGTCATGGTTGTGCTCTACCTGCCTCGGCCGAAGGTCGTGTTCGCTGGGGGTCTGGGGTGTGGGGGCCCGGACGGGACTCTCGGGCCCCCGCTTGGAAGGTCATTCCTTGTCGTCCTCAAGCTCCTCGCCGTCGAGGGCGGCGCGTTCCCCGTCGAGGAAGTCACCGATCTCGTCGCGGATCTGCTCCGCACGGGCCTCACCGGTGAGGCGGGGCGGGGTGTCGTCCCGGCCCTTCGGCGGCGGCGGCGGGTTCTCGGACAGCGCGTCGGGGTGCGGCATCATCCGCAGCGGCGAGCCGTGCGGGGTGGCGCTGCGCCGGGGCAGGCCCGCCGAGGTGACCGCGGAGCTCCCTCCGGGAGAGGGCTGCGACGGGGTCTTGGGCCCGCTGGAGCCGTTGACCGCACGGCCGTCGGAGGGCTGTTGCGGGATCGGTCCGGTCGAGGTCACGGGAGCACTCGTGCTGGGAATCGTGGTGGTGCTGGTCTGCCCGGGGATCCGGGGCGTGGCCACGCGAAGGAGTTCCTTGGGGACGATGGTGTAGGCGCTGACCCCTCGGAAGGAGCGCGACTCCAGCCTGGTCTCCAGGTTGTGCTTCTGGGCGATCCGGCTCGCTACGTAGAGGCCCATGTGCTTGGGCACCTCGTCGTCCAGGACGGGCTCGCCGTCCAGACGGCTGTTGAGCTCCACCAGCTGGGCCTCGGGGATACCCACGCCCTCGTCCTCGACGACGATCATGAGGCGGCCGTCGTCCAGCTCACGGGCGCTGATCACGACCTGGGAGTGCTCGGGCGAGTTCGCGGTGGCGTTGTCCAGCAGCTCGGCCAGGAGGTGGCTGATGTCGTCCGCGGCCAGACCGGTGATGGAGGCCTGGGGGATCTTGCCCAGGCTGACCCTGGGGTAGTCCTTGATCTCCGAGGTCGCGGCGCGGGCGACGTCGAGCAGCGGGACGATCTCGTCGTGGGCGTCGGACTCGCCGCCGTCGTGCCCGGTCAGCACCAGGAAGTTCTCGCCGTTGCGTCGCATACGGGTCGCGAAGTTGTCGATCTGGAAGAGCTTGTCGAGCAGGTCCGGGTCCTGGGCCCCGGTCTCCAGGGCCTCGACCATCTCGAGGAGCGCGTCGACCAGGGAGAGGTCGCGCATGGCCAGACCGGCCAGCGCCTCGTTGAGGAGGTCTCCCTGGAGCCCGTCCTCGGTGGGGGCGGCGGTGGCCCCGGCCGACTCGGCGGGCGCGTCCTGGACGGCCTCCGTGACGGGTGCCTCGGTGGCGGCCCCACCGTCCCGGCCCCGCGCGGGGGCCTCGGGCTCGGCCGTCTCCTTGGCCGGTTCGGTGGCGGTGTTCGCGTCCGTCCCGGTCTCGGAGCGGGTGAGCGCCCGGTCCTGGCCGATCTCCGGGGAGACGGACGGCTCCGCGCGCTCGGAGAAGAGCGTGGCGGCCGACTCCGCGGTGATCACCTGCGGCTGCTGACCGGCGGCGAGCACGATGACGTGCTGGACCGGCTGACCGTAGGGGTTCATCTGCCCGTAGGGCGCGAACTGGCCCGGGTAGACCACCGGCTGGCCCGGAAGGACGTAGCCGGGAGGCTGGTAGGGCAGCGGGTAGGCGCTCTGGTACGGCAGCGGCGGCGGGTAGGCCGCGTAGTGCGGCGCGGGCGGCTGCGCCGCGTACCCGGCGTAGGGGGCCGGGTGGCCCTGGGCCTCGTGCGGCTGCTGGTAGCCGGGCGGCACGGCCTCGGGGCGGCCGTAGCCGTACCCCGGGTAGCCGGGGCCCTGCGGGCCCTGGTCCGGGTGTCCGGGGCGCTCCTGGTAGCCGCCGTGGTCGTGGCGGTAGCGGGGCTCCTGGTAGCCGTAGGGCTCCGGGTAGCCCTGGGAGGGCTGGTGGTTCCGCGCCCCCGGGTGGCCCGGGTGGCCGTTGTGCTCCGGGGGGCCCTGGTAGCCGTACGGAGCGTGGGGGTCCTGCCCGGTCGGGCGGTACTCCCGTCCCGGCTCCGACCCCTGGGGGCGGGCGGGGGCGGGGCGTCGCTGCTCGTACGGCGCGGGCGCGGGGTCGCCCAGAGGGGACGTCCACTGGGCGCGGGGCTCGGCGGGTTCGTTGGCGGGCCACCGCGACTCGGCCGGCGCCGGGAAGCGCTGGGCGTCGGCGGCCTCGGGCACGCCGGACTCGCCCCTGGGCGGTTCCGTCCTCGCGGTCTCGTGGGCGGCGCGCGGGCCCGGCGTGTGCCGGGGCGCGGCCGTGGCTTCCGGCGTGGCCGGTGCCGTGGGTGACACAGGGGCCTCGGGCCGCTCTGTGTGCTCTGAAGGTTTGGGGCTGTCGGTCATGGTGTCCGTGGTGGCGGGGATGTGTGGGCTGCGCGGTTCCGGCTCGTTGAGCCCGACGCCGCGCCACTGGCCGACCTGGTTGGCGCCGGTGTCGACGTCGTCGATCTCCAGGTTCCGGGTCGTGTAGGGGTTGGGGACGCTCACCCGGGAGGTGGGACGGTAACCGTTCTCGGCGGACGCGGAGAAGGGTCCGGTGGGGGGCTCCGTCGCGGCTGTCTCCTCGCCGTCCGACGTTCGGTCGGGGTTCTGCGAGTGCGGATGCACGGGCTGATGCACGGGATTTCCTTGCTCGGTCTCCGGTGACGGGGGTTCCTGGGACTTGACCATCCGGGAGATGGCTCGGCGGAACCTTCCTTCGCGCCTGGCTCCACGCCCATCCTCCGTCGACATCATCTTGGCCAGGGAGTGGTCATCGCGTTCCTGCGGTGACGCCTGTGCCACAATCTCGTCTCCTCGCATCAGGTGGGCGGATGGCGGTGGCCCCGCACCACCGCCCTGACCAGGGAGGAAATCGTTTCTCGGGACCTTTCGGCCCGTGAGACGACCAGACGCCCCGAACGCCGGGGGGACGCCTCGACGGTTCTGGCGGGAGAGGGGATCGTGGCGCGCGGCCGGGGTCGGCGGAGAGGGCCCGATCCGGTGGACAAGTGTCCACGCTCCACACAATTCCCGTACTTCCACCGGGAACCGTCGTTCGGTTCGTCAGACTAACAAAGGACGCCCAGCTTGACAGAAGAATCGAAGATCCGCCGAAGGGGCACCGGACAGGACCCGGGTGACGTGCGAGAACACCCGAAAATACGCCGCTCGAACCAGACCGAAAGTAGTGCTTTTGTCATGAAATGTCTGATTCTTGCCGGGTGTCACCTCCTTGGAGGACGACCCCGCGACCACCCCCGGAAGGGACCGTCAGAGTTCGATCCCGACCTGCCCCGGAGCGGCGTTGACCAGGGCCGCCATGTTCCCCGGGGGTTGCTTGTTGTCCCGTAGGAGCTGGTGCGCGGTACCGATCTCGTCGAACGGTACGGTTTTGGTCACACAGGGGTCGAGCTGTCCGCCGGCCACCAGGTCGATCACCATGCGGCACTGCGCGGGCGAGGCGAAGTGCGAGCCCTGGAGGCGCTTGAGCCGCATCCACAGGAAGCGCAGGTCCACGTCGGCCTGGAAACCCGAGGTGGCCCCGCAGATCACCACCATCCCGGAGTTGTCGCACAGGTAGAGCGAGGTGGGCAGGGTGTCCGCCCCCGTGTGCTCGAAGACGATCCGGGGCGACCGCCGCTCCCCCAGCTCCTCCCAGAACTTCTTGCCGAACGCCCTCGCCCCGCGCATCCACGCCGCGAAGGCCTGGGTGTCGCTCTCGTCGGGGACCCGGCCCCAGTGGTCGAACTCGGTGCGCAGGATCGTGCCGACCGCCCCCAGCCTGCGGCACACCTCGGCCTTCTCCGGGGTGGAGACCACGGCGATCGGTTTTCCGCCCACCTGGCGGGCGAGCTGGATCGCGGAGGTTCCCAGACCGCCCGCGCCGCCCCAGATCAGCACCGGGTCACCCGGTCGCACGACGTTGGGCTCCCAGCCGAAGAGCTGCCGGTAGGAGGTGGCCGCGCTGACGAGGAAGCCGCCCGCGACGTCCCAGGGCAGGTTCTCCGGCTTGCGGTGGCACTGGACGTCCTGCACGAGGGTGAACTGCCCGAAGGAGCCGTAGTTGTGCTCGTAGCCCCACACGCGCATGCTCCGGGAGGCGACGGGGTCCCCTCCCATGCGGATGTCGTCGGAACCCTCGTCCCACTGGCCGGAGGCGATGATGACGTGGTCACCGACCTCGACCCCGCTCACCCCCTCCCCCACGGCCCAGACCACTCCGGAGCCGTCGGAGCCCCCGATGTGGTAGTCCTCCGTCGCCCCGGCCTTCTCCCGGGCGGCGATGACGTCGGCGGGGTGGCCCTTGGCCGCCCAGATGTTGTTGTAGTTGATGCCCGCGGCCATCGTGTAGACGAGCACGTGACCCGGCCGGAGCTCCGGGACCGGCACGATCTCGTGGGCGAAGGCGTCGCGGGGCTCGCCGTAGCGCTCCCGCCGGATGGTGAAGGCGTGCATCCGCTCGGGCACGTGGCCCAGGGGCGGTACCTCACCGAGGTCGTACAGGTCCTTCGGGTCCTTGGTCACGGTGTGCCAGTCCTTTCCAGGGCGCCGGGAGGCGGGGCGGGGGCGGGGCGAACGGGGGTCGGCGGGTGCCGGGACAGGGGACGGGAACGGAGAGGCACCGCGCAGATGCGCGTGCGAATGCACGGGAGACTACCTGTCTTCGCTTGGAACGCGCACAAACGGCCCCCCGGAGGACAAACTCCCGCATGCCCGTAACCCCCCTGCGGGGTCGGGCACACCGGCGGGGGCGGGGCCCGAAGGCACCCGCCCCCGCCCGGGACCGGCCCGGTCACCCCCGGTTCACCGCCGGGGATCCGTCGCTCAACCCTCGACCGGCTCCAGCTCGCCCTTGATCAGCGCCAGGATGACGTGGTTGTCCTGGTACTGCTCGTTCTGGGAGGTGGGGGTGTCCGTCGGGAACTCCTTCACGCGGACGCCCTCGACCGCCGGGGCGAGGTACTTGTAGGTCCAGATCGGGATGCGCGGCAGGAGCTCGTTGAAGACGATCGCGAGCGTCTTCAGGGCCTCCTTCTGCTCCTCCTCGGTCTCGGCCCGCTGGGCGGTGTCCACCAGCTCCTCGATGTCCACGTCGCCCTGCGAGGGGCTCTCGACCTGGAGTTCGAACCCCTGGCCCGGGGAGTCCTCGGTCCTGGCGTTCTCGGTCAGGAAGTTCATCTGGAAGGCGCCCCAGTAGTCGGGCTGCTCCGGGTTGCCCCAGTGGCGCACGGCCACCTCGAAGTCACCGGCTCCCCAGATGCCCCACGGGTTGTCCTCGGGGACGTTGCGCGCCTCGGTCTTGATGCCGAACGCGTTCCAGGCCTCCTCGACCTGGGAGGCGGTCAGCTCGAAGTCGCCCCAGCCAGCGACGCCGATGACCTCGAAGCTGGCCTCCTCGCCGTCAGGGAGCAACCACCTGCCGCCCTCCTTGGTCCAGCCCGCGTCCTCCAGCAGCTCCGTGGCCTTGTCCAGGTCCTGGTCGAAGGTCTCGAAGTCCGCCAGTTCCTCCGCGGTGAGGATCTCCTCGGCCTGGATGTCGGCCAGACCCGCGTAGTGGTTGACGCGGCTGTAGCCCTCGCCCCGAGCCACCTGGCCGATCTGGTCGCCGTCGAGGACGTAGGCCAGCGCCTTGCGCACGCGCACGTCCTGGACCTCGGGCTTGGCCTTGTGGTTGAACATGATGCCGCAGCCGTCGTAGCCCGCGTGCTCGACCCAGCGGAAGCCCTCGACGCTCTGGAAGGCCTGCTGGTCGGCGGCGGAGGGGGCCAGACTGGAGTAGTCCACCTCGCCCTGCTGCACCAGCAGCGCCGACTGCCGGTTGTCGCCCTTGTGGACGACGACCTCGTCGAACCTCACCTCGGTGCCCTGGTAGCCGTTCTCGTTGCGCACCAGCGTGATGCGCGCGTCCGACATCTGCGCCTCGTCGAACATGTACGGGCCGCTGCACACGATCACGTCGGGGTTGAACTCGATGAACCCGGAGTTCCACTCGGCGTGCTCGTCGTCGCCCTGCCGGACGCCGTCGTTGACCATCTCGACCGCGCGCTCACCGAACTCCTCGTAGGTGACCTTGGAGACGATCCGGTGCTTGACGATGCTGCGCTCGATGTTGGGGAAGGGGTTCTCGAACCCGAGCCGCACACTGAGGTCGTCCAGCTTCTCCAGGTTCTGCACCTGGGGGAAGCCGAAGCCCCACGGCGGGGCCTCCAGGACGCGCATGGCGTAGCTGCGGATCATGTCGTCCGCGTTCAGGTCGGTGCCGTCGCTCCACTTCAGCCCGGAGCGCAGGGTCATGACGAGGTCGTCGCCGTCCCACTCGTGGCCCTCCAGCAGGAGGTAGTCCCATTCGTGCTCGGCCCAGTTGTAGACGCCCCCCGGGCACAGGAACAGGTCCTTGTAGACCGAGTTGAGCAGCAGAGCGCCGTCCTCACGGTGGACGTTGCGCGTCATGGAGTCGAGGTCGTAGTCGAAGACCCCGGTGAACTGGGTGGCGTCGGAGTTCCCGCCGCCGTCTGCGGAGCAGGCGGACAGAAGACCCGCGCCGGCCACCCCGACCGTGCTGAAGCCGACGGCCTTGAGGAGCCGCCTTCTGCTCAGATCGTTCAGGATCGCGTTGCGCGAGGGGGTGGAGGTCATTCTTGACGCTTCCTTTCCAGGAGGACGGCGAGCAGACCGAGGGAGAGAACGGCCAGGCCGACACCGACGGTGACGACGCTGATGACGAACTCGGCTGTGCCGGGGGATGTGATCACGACCATGAGCGTGCAGGCGAGGGTGAGGAACGCTCCGACGAACAGGCCGAAGCGTCCGATGAGGAGCAGCAGCTCACCTCACCCCCGGGTCACGACGTGGCAGGCCAGCAACCGGTCGTGGCTGCGGACCAGCGGCGGCCGTTCGGTGTCGCAGCTGCCCTCGGCGTAGAGCGGGCAGCGCGGGTGGAAGTCGCACCCGGGAGGCAGGTCGGTGAGGTCGGGGATGTCCGAGCTGCGCAGCCGGACCCGCTCCTTGCTCCGCGCCAGGTCCGGGTCCGGTTCGCAGACCGCGGAGATGAGCGCCTTCGTGTAGGGGTGCTGGGGATCGTTGACCACCTGGGGGGTGGGTCCGTGCTCCACGACCTTGCCCAGGTACATGACCGCGATCTCGCCCCGCCAGGCGAAGTACTTGGCCACGGCGAGGTCGTGGGTGATGAACAGGAAGCTCACGCCGAGTTCGTCGCGGAGCCTTCCGAGGGTGTTGAGGAGGCTGACGCGGATCGACACGTCCAGCATCGACGTGGACTCGTCCGCGATGATCACCTCGGGGTCCATCGCCAGGGCCCGGGCCACGGCGACGCGCTGGCGCTGGCCGCCGGACATCTGGTGGGGGTACTTGTCCAGGTAGTCCTCGGCCGGGGTGAGCTCGACCCGCTCCAGCAGCTCGGTGGCGACCCGGCGGGCCTCGTGGTGGTCCTTCACCAGCCGGTGGCGGCGCAGCCCGGCGGAGACCGTGGAGAAGACGGTGCGCACGGGGTTCAGGGAGGCGTAGGGGTCCTGGTGGATGTACTGGACGGAGCGCCGGAAGGCCGCCCGTTCCTTGCGGTCCATCGTGGCGACGTCCCTGCCCCGGAACAGGACCTCACCGGCCGTGGGACTGGACAGGGCGGCGGCCATGCGGGCCGTGGTGGTCTTGCCGCAGCCGGACTCCCCCACCAGGCAGAGCACCTGGCCGGGCCGGACGTCGAGGTCGACCCCGGCGACGGCGGGGACGTCGCCCCGGGAGGTCCGGAAGATCTGCTGGGCCCCCCTGAGGGTCAGCACGGGGGGCTGGGCACGGCGCTCGTCCGCCTCGGTCGCGTCGGCGGCGTCGAGCACGCTGCCGGGAGCCGGGTCGGAGGGCGCTCCGGCGTGGCCGACCGTGCTGGCGGCACGCGGCGCGGTGTCGTCGGGACGCGGTTCCGCGTGGGCGGGGTTGACGGTCCGGTCAATCACGGGAGACCCCCTCGGCGTGGAGTTCGGCGTCGGTGGAGCGGAGGCAGGCCGCCGTGTGGCTCAGGCCCGCGTCACGGTGCTTGAGAACGTCGAGCGTGGGACGCGTGGTGGTGCAGGCGTCCAGGGCGTGGGCGCAGCGGGGCGCGAACGCGCAGCCCGGGGGCAGTGCGTTGAGGCTGGGCGGCCCGCCGGGCAGGGACTCGGGAATGTGGAGGTCGCCCACCACCGGCGGCACGGAGTTGATCAGCGCCGAGGTGTAGGGGTGCCGGGAGCGGTAGAAGATGTCCCGGGTGGTCCCGGTCTCGATGAGCCGTCCGGCGTACATGGTGCCCACCCGGTCCGCGAGTTCGGCGGCCAGCCCGAGGTCGTGGGTGATGAAGACCATCGAGAACCGCAGTTCCTCGCGCAGTTCCGCGAGGCGTTCCACGATGGACCGCTGGGTGAGGATGTCCAGCGCCGTGGTGGGCTCGTCGAGGATGATCAGCTGGGGCCTGAGCGCGAGGGCCAGGGCGATGAGGCTGCGCTGGCGCATACCGCCGGAGAGCTCGTGCGGGTAGCTGTCGAGGACGCGGGCCGGATCGAGCCGCACCATCTCCAGCAGTTCGGCGGAGCGTTCGATGATCTCCTTGCGGGGGCGGCGCCGCCCGGCGCGTTCGTGGGCGCGGAAGGTGTCGAGGAAGTGCTCCTCGATCCGCAGCACCGGGTTGAACGCGTTCATGGCGCCCTGGAAGACCATGGCCGCCTCGTTCCAGCGGAAGCGGCGCAGCTTCTCCTTCTCCAGGGTGCGCACGTCCACGCGGGTGCCGTCCTTGCGGCGGAAGAGGATCTCGCCCTTGGGGACGACGCCGGTGCGCGGGAGCAGCCGCAGCAGGCCGAGGCCGAGGGTGGTCTTGCCGCAGCCGGACTCACCGACCAGGGCCATGGACTGGCCGGGGTGGAGGTCGAAGGAGACGTCGTGGACGGCGGTGACCTGGGTCCTGCGCCCGGTGCGGTAGCCGACGTCGACGCCGCGGACCGACAGCAGGGGACCGGAGTCGTCCGGGGTGGCGGGGAGGTCGTTCACGGGGCTCACCTGTCCCGGAGTCGTGGGTTGAGGGCCTGTTCCAGGGACCGGGTCATGGTGACCAGACCGATCTGGAAGAGCATGATCATCACCATCGGGGCGACGAGGAAGGGCGCCGCCTGCGGGAGGAGGAAGGCGTTGTTGTCCCAGGCCTGCTGGATCATCAGCCCCCAGTTCTCGGCGGTGCTGGGGAGCAGGCCGAGCAGGTACATGCCGACGACCGCGTAGATCGCGTTGGTGATGGCGATGATGAAGTTGATGAAGATGTAGCCCGCCATGTTGGGCAGCACCTCGACGCAGAGGATGCGGGCCGTGCCGAGGTCCTGGAGGCGGGCGGCCTCGATGAACTCGCGCTCCTTGAGGGTCAGCACCTGCGCGCGGATCGACCTCATCAGGTAGGGCCAGGTGACCAGCCCGATGATGAAGGAGACGACCAGCGGGGAGGAGGTCCGGTAGAAGGAGGCGATGACCAGCATCAGGACGATGAAGGGGATGGTCATCGTGATGTCGGTCAGCTGGAGCAGGAAGTGGTCGATCCGGCCCCGGACGTATCCGGCGACCGCGCCGAGGGCGACGGCGATGACGACGGTGATGACGGCGGCCATGAGGCCGACCAGGATGGGTTCGCGCCCGCCGAGGATCAGCTGGGTGAGGGTGTCCTTGCCCTCGTGGTTGGTGCCGAGCCAGTGCTCGGAGCTCATCGGGCCCCAGATCTTGCTGACGTCCGTGGGGTTGTGGTGGTCGATCAGCAGCGGTCCCACGAAGGAGAACAGCAGGACGCTGAGGACCAGGCAGAGTCCGATGAAGCCGCTCGTGCTCCGGGTGATGCCCTGCCAGATGGTGCCCCAGACGCCCGCGGACGCTGGTGCGGTGGTGACGGCCATGCGTGCGTCCCCCTACTTCCGGATGCGCGGGTCGAGCCTGCTGTACAGCAGGTCCGCGACGAGGTTGGCGATCACCACGCACGAGGTGATGATGATGAGCAGCCCCTGGAGGAGCGGGTAGTCGCGGTAGTTGACCGCGTCGAGGAGCAGACCGCCCACGCCCTTGTAGACGAGGACCTGTTCGACGAAGATCGCGCCGCCGACGAGGGTGCCGAAGGAGATCGCGATCTGGGCGACCAGCGGCAGGACGGCGTTGCGGCCGACGTAGGCGGTGGCGATGCGGCCGTCGCGCAGCCCCCGGGCCCGGGCCACGGTCACGTAGTCCTCGCCCAGCACCTCGGTGGTGGAGGCCTTCATGACGAGCATCCAGGTGCCGATGATGGCCAGTACGTAGGTGCCGATCGGCAGGGCGGCGTGGAAGAACGCGTCACCGACGAACCTGAGCGTGAACTCGGGTTGGACGCCGGGGCTGAGCGTGCCGCGCAGTTCGATGGGGTTGAACCAGCCCAGGTACATGCCGCCGCCGACGACCAGCACCATCGCGATGAGGTAGTTCGGGATCGCACCGAGGACCGAGGCCAGGACGCTGAGCACGTGGTCCAGGACCTGGTTGCGGCGGTAGGCCATGATCATGCCCAGGGCGAGGCCGAGGGCGATCGCCACGAGGGTGCCGACGCCGATGCTGAAGAGGGTCCAGGGGAGGTAGGCGCCGATGGCCTCGGTGACGCTGTATCCGGGGCGGTTGATGGTGCCGCCGAGGTCGAGCGTGAACAGCCCGACGATGAACTCCCACCACTGCCGGAAGAGGGGCGCGTCCGGGTCGTAGGCCAGCGAGTGGATCGCGATGGCCCGGGCCTCGTTCATCGACATGCCGCCCTGGGTGAGGCGGCCCGCCATGACGTCGATGGGGTCGCCCGGCATGGCGCGGCCGAGGAAGAACGTCACATTGGCGACCACGAAGACCACGACGAAGGCCTTGCGTAGCTTCACGAAGACGTAGTTGCGCCAGATCCGGTTCAGGAGGCGTTGGGTCGTCCGGGGGGCGGCGGGCCCGGGTTCACCCGTGTCCGGAGGTGGTGGGGAGGCCGCGATTTCGGTGGCCACGAGGCTCCTTCGAGCAGGGGGCACGGCGGTGGGGGGAGGGGGTGGGGGCAGGCACGTATTAATTAGGAAACTTTCCTAATAGAACATCACGGTAACGCCACCGATGTGGCTCACGCCACCCTCGTGACCAAACGGCGTCTTTTGTGCGACATGATCGGCATCACAAAAAGAACAAAAGATGACATAGACCCACAAATTGCCAACTAACTTGTGGCCGTATCCGGCCACTCATCCGAAGAAGCGGGAAGACGCTACTTTTGATGGTTTTGCTGCTCTATGGGCGCTTCGTACTGTCACGGAGTCATCACTCGCGCCTGCCGGAACGGACCCGCTCCCCCGCCCGGCGGCAGGACATCGGAGGGAACCCCCCGTGCCCCGAGCACGCAACACCATCCGCGCCGTCGCGGTGGCCACCGCCACCGGACTGGCCCTCTCCCTGGCGGCGACGCCCCCGGCCGCGGCCGACCCCGTCACGGCTCCCCTCTCCCCCGGCTATCCGGTGGAGGACTCCGCCCTGGCCGCCTTCCACGACCAGGAGATCGTCTGGGCCGAGTGCCCCGAGGTCGAACTCACCGGCCTGGAGTGCACCGAGTTCGAGGTCCCGCTCGACTACGCCGATCCCGACGGCACCCGGCTGACCGTCGCCGCGAGCCGGGCCGCCGCCACCGACCCCGAGGAGCGCCGCGGCGTCCTCATGATCAACCCCGGCGGTCCCGGCGGAGCGGCCCGCATCATGCCGGCCGCGCTGGCCGGATCGTCCGCGCACGCCGCGTACGACCTCATCGGCATGGACCCGCGCGGCACCGGGGCCTCCTCGCCTCTCGACTGCGGCGTCGAGTTCCCGATGATCCGCTTCCGCGCCAGCGACGCGCAGATCGCGGCGGACACGCGTGAGAAGATCCGGTACTCCCGGGCCTGCGACGCCGCCGAGGGCGACCGGTTCCCGCACATGACCTCCGCCAACACCGCCCGCGACATGGACGTGCTGCGCGCGGCGTCGGGCGAGGACACCGTCAACTACCTCGGCTACTCCTACGGCACCTACCTGGGCCCGGTGTACGGCTCACTCTTCCCGGAGCGGCTCGACCGCAGCGTCCTGGACTCGTCCGTTCACCCCGCCGAGATCTGGCGGGACGTGTTCCTGGGGCAGGCCCCGGCCGGAACGGCCAACCTGGAGCGCTACACCGCCTGGCTCGCGGAGCACGACGACGTGTACGGGTTCGGTACCGACCCCGAGGAGATCGTCGCCCTCTTCGACGAGACCTCGGCGCGGCTCGACGAGGAGCCCCGGGACAACGTCCCCAACCTCGAACTGCTCGACGGAGCCGCCTTCGACAGCCTGGTATTCGGCGCCTCGCGCGCCCAGGGCCACTGGGACGCCAACGCCTGGTTCCTCCAGTTGCTGGTCAACGGCGAACCGGTCCCGGGCGAGGAGGTGGAACAGCCGGAGATCAACCCCGTCTTCGACACGAACATGGACCTGTTCTCCGCGGTGGTCTGCGAGTCGGAGTGGCCCGACCGGCTCGGCCTGTACCACCAGCAGTCGCGGGAGTACCGGGACGCGCACCCGTACAGCACGGGCGCCCTGTGGACCGCCCCGCAGGCGTGCACCTTCACCCGGAACGCGCCGACCGAGAAGCCGGTCGAGCTGGTCCGGGACGGACACCCCGAGGCACTGGTGATCGCCGCCGACCACGACGCCAACACCCACTACGCGGGCGGCCCGGCCATGGCCGAGCGACTGGAGAGCCCCCTGCTCACCGTCACGGACGAGGGCGGCCACGGGTTCTACCTCATGCCCGACCCGTACACCGGTGAGCTGGGCTACCCCTGCGTGAACGAGGTCGTGGACGCCTACCTGATCGACGGCGTGGTTCCGGAGGACACCGAGTGCGGGGGCATCCCCCGACCGGACGCCGCGGAGGTGTCGGCCCTCGACGCCGCCCCGGACGTCATCCTGACGGACGTCGAACAGCCGGACGCCTGGCTGACGCCGACCGCCCTGAGGTAGGGAGGGTCGCACCGGCATGACGAAGGCCCGCGCCGTTCGCACGGCGCGGGCCTTCCCGTACGGAGGGACCGGTGACGGGTCAGCGGTTGGCGCCCTCGAGGCTCTCGGTGATGGGTGCGTCGGAGGCGACGTAGCAGACGATCTCGCGGTCGTCGAGCATCTCCCAGGTCTCGGAGGTCGGGCTGAGACCGCTGGCGTAGAGCTCCGACTCCGCGTAATCCACACCGACGAACTCGGTGAAGGCGCTGCCGGCGCAGATCTCGTCCAGGGACGCGTTCACGGACTCCGTGCCCGGGAAGTCGCCCTCCGGCAGGTCCTCGACGTGGAAGACCTCGGAGTCGTGCGACTCGGAGCAGTCGACGAGGGGGATGTCCTCGACCTCCCCGCCGCCCAGGGCGGTCTGCATCTCGCTCTCGGTGAAGCAGTCACCGACCCCGATCTCCATCACGTTGCCCCCTCCGAGGACGGAGTTGAGCACGCCACAGGCGGACAGGCTGACGACGGCACCGGCGGAGAGCAGCGTGAGGGCGGCACCGCGGACGGCGGGGGAGAGGGAAGACATGAGGGAACTCCGGGATTTCTTGCTTGCGGGGAATCTCGCCGGAACGGTGGTGGCGAGAATGAAAGAATTCACCAGGTGGAGCGCGATGTCAATCTGGTTTTCCAGCGAACACGAATATGTGACGCATGAATACTCCAGGTGACCGAACGAGGGCGATCCAGCACGCCTGACCTGGAAAGTCATGGCATCCAGCACTCACCAGGGGCACTTTTCCCACCGGGTGGGAAGCGGCGACGGAAGGATCCGGGAAACGAAAGGAACCGTCGGGTGGCGGGCGATTGCCCGGCCTTCCCCTGGCGGAAAGGAACCGAGGCCGCACCGATCATCTCGCGGGGTGACGACATTCGGGGAGGGCGCGGCGGAACACGCACCCGGAGTGGCCTCCGGTGCCAGCGAACGGACGGGGGCCCGCGCCTTCGCGCGGCGCGGACCCTCGTTCACGTTCCGCGGTCACGGCCGCGCGTCCGGGTGGCGCCTACAGGTTGGACTGGGCGAGGGTGCCGGTGGTCTGGGAACCGTCCATCTGGCTGATCAGGCAGAGGTACTCGCGGTCACCCATCTCCCAGCCCTCCTCCATCGGGAAGAGGGTCTGGAAGACCAGGGCCGACTCCTCGTAGGAGGTGCCGACGAAGGTCTGGAAGGTGCCGAGGCACTGCTCGTCGACCATCTCGATGAGCTCCTCGCGGCCCGGGTAGTCGAGGCCGCTGTCCAGGAAGCCACCGTGGTAGACCTCCAGGTCGTGGGGCTCGGAGCAGTCGATGATCGGCGCCGAGCTGACGGAGTCGTCGACCTCGGTCGACATCTCGTTCAGGCAGTCGCCCACGGCGAGCGCGTTGATGTCCTGGTCCTCGGCACCGACGGGCGCGTCGACGTCCTCCGCGGGCTCGCTCTCCTCGTCGTACTCGGTCTCCTCGGCCGCCTCGGGGTCGTACTCCTCGCTGGGCTCGTCGCCGCCCCCGGTGAGGGCGGGCGGCAGCAGCGGCAGGCCACACCCGGACAGGGACAGGGCGGCACCGGTGGCCACGGCCACGAGGGCCATTCGGCCAAGCAGGGGGCGGTGCGCTTCGGACAACATGACGACTCCACGGGGTATCTGGTTGCTCACCGACTCGGGAGGGGTATCGGCGTATCTATCCAGACGCGTCCGACGGCGAGAAGGTTTCAACCGATTCGGGAGTTCGTTACGCAGGTTTCGGCCCGACCGGGACGGAGGCGGGCCGTCGGGCACACGGAAAAGGGTCCCGGCCGGTGGAGACGAACTCCACCCGCCGGGACCCTTCGCTGTGCGTCATCAGGGACTCGAACCCCGGACCCGCTGATTAAGAGTCAGCTGCTCTAACCAACTGAGCTAATGACGCCGGTCTCCGCTTCGCGCCTTCCGGCTCTCTGCGGCAACGAGTTAACTCTACCCGAACTTTGGAGCGCCCGGGGCCGGAAACGGGCGATGTGCCCCAGAACACGGAGGAGGCCCCCGCGGAGCCCCACAGGGCCCCCGGGGCACACGGAAAAGGGCCCCGGCCGGTGGAGACGAACTCCACCCGCCAGGACCCTTCGCTGTGCGTCATCAGGGACTCGAACCCCGGACCCGCTGATTAAGAGTCAGCTGCTCTAACCAACTGAGCTAATGACGCCGGTCTCCGCTTCGCGCCTTCCGGCTCTCTGCGGCAACGAGTTAACTCTAGCAGGACCACGGGGTGGCCGCGAACCGGTTTCGGATCCGACCACGCGTCGGCCCCGTCACATCGCGGCCCTGGCCCGGAAGGGGCGAACCCACCGGGCACGGCTCGTACCGCTCCGTTTAGAAGAAGGCCACGAACAGGGCGACGATGATGCCGACGGTCAGGGCGACACCGACGCCGGCGAGCACCAGCGGCAGGATCGGGCGGCGCGGAGCCTCCTCGGGCTCGGGGTTCTCGTCGACGAAACGGCGGAAGTGCTGGGTGGTTCCCGCCGGGTCCATGCTGGGATCGTTGTTCTGCGTCATGGCCTTGACACTAGCGACTCATCTGACCGCTGAGCACCCCTTGGGGAAGATCCGGTCGATCTCACAACCCTCTGTTGGGATGACCAAAACCCGGACTTTCCGAAACAACCAGGTCACCCCCGTGGCTCCGGCGCCCACCGGTCCCCCGCATCCGCACACGAGGACTTCGCCTGGATGAAAGCCGACCGTAAGACGGATCGCGGAGACTCAGGCCCGGGGTTCCGGACCCGGTCGGTACTTCCCTGCGACCGTGCCCGCCCCCAGGGGCCCGGCGCGCAGGACCGCGGCCATCCGGGCCGTGGGCGAGACCCCGTGCGCCGGGTCCTCCCGCTCCACCAGTCCCACCAGCTCCGACGCGGACCGCTCCGGGTGGGCGTCCAGCCAGGCCACCGCCATCCGCAGGGACAGCGGCAGGCAGCCCGCCAGCTCGGCCACGCGCCGCAGCGACTCGGGCGGACAGCGGTCCGGGCCCAGCAGTGACCGCAGCAGGGTGACCGCGTGCTCCTCGGGCAGGGCGCCCACCGGCACGGCACGCAGCCCGTCCCTGACCAACAGGTCGGTCAGCCAGTTGCGGCTGGTCACCACGGCGCAGCTCCCCTGACCGCCGGGCAGCAGGGGCCGTACCTGGTGCGCCGTGGCGGCGTTGTCCAGCACGATCAGCACCCGGCGCCCCGCCATCAGGGAACGGGCCCTGGCGGCCACCTCGTCGGGCTCGGTCGGCGGACCGTCCGGGTTCCGGGCGTCCACGACCCCGGCGGAGAGCGAGCGGACCAGGCGGCGCAGTACCTCCCCCGGCTGGCGCGGGCTGCCGTCGGGGCCGCGCAGGTTCACGTACAGCTGGCCGTCCGGGAAGTGCGTGGCCACCGAGTGCGCCCAGCGCACCGCCAGGGCGCTGCTCCCCGCCCCGGCCGGGCCCCGGACCAGGACGCTGCCCGGCACCGGCGAGCAGGGGTCGACGAGGCGGTCGAGCTCGGCCATCGCCTCGGCCCGACCGACCAGCGTGCGCGGCGCGGACGGGAGCTCGGCGGGCACCAGGCCCCTGCCCGGCCGGGTCGTGGCGCGGCGGGCGGCGCAGGGCCGGGTCTCGTTGTGGGTGCGCGGACGCGGCACGAGGGCGCCCGTGGCGGGAGCCGCCTTGGCGGGACCGGCACCGAGGCGGGAGTCGAGGTCGCCGCGCAGGATGCCGTGGAAGGTCTCCTGGAGCTCGCGGCCGGGGTCGGCCCCCAGGCGCTCGGCGAGCACGGTCCGGGTCCTGGCGTAGACGCGTAGCGCCTCGCTCTGGCGGCCGGAACGGTAGAGGGCGATCATCTGGGCCCGGATGAGGGGTTCGTGTTCGGGGTGGTCGACGACGAGGGGGCCGATACGGGCGGCGACGCGCTGGTGCTCCCCACGGGCCAGGGCCGCGTCGAACCCCCGCTCGGCCACGCGGAGCAGCTCCTCGTTCAGCCGCGCCACGTCCCGGGCGTGCAGCAGGGGCGCGGTGACGTCGCCCAGGACGGGGCCGCGCCACAGGTTGAGGGCCCGGTGCAGCAGGTCGGCGTGCTCGTCGGTCTCCCCCTTGGCGGCGGCGCGCTCGGCCCGTTCGGCCAGCGAGCGGAAGAGCAGGAGGTCGGAACGGTGCTCGTCGAGGTCGATCCGGTAGCCGCCGTCCGCGCCCTGGATCAACGGACTCCCCAGGTGCCGTTCGAGGAGGGCGCGCGCCCGGGCCACGTGGACCTGGAGCGCTCCCCTGGCCGCCTGTCCCGGGGTGTCCCAGACGCGCTCGATGAGTTCGTCGGTGGAGACGGTCCGGCCCGTGTTGAGCATCAGGGTGGCCAGGAGCGCGCGGCGGCGGTCGCCGCGCAGGCTCAGCGGAACGCCGTCGACCTGGACCACGAAACGGCCGAGGAGGCCGACGTGGAGTCCCTGGGAGGCCGTCACGGCAGCGTCGACGGTCGCCGCGCCCCGAACCTCTGGCGGGTCGTACAGCGGCACGGCTCCATCCCCCCTGTGAGGCGGACACGGGTGTGTTGGGTGGGAACGTGCCGCCTCGCCTCCAAGGGTGCCGTCTGAGCTGGGATATCGCAATCAGAACAGGGGCACTTGCCGCACGGGCCGTCCCTTGAAATCCTTGAATCTCCCGGTTTTTCCCGCCAGTGCGTTGACTCTGCACCACGACCGAAAGAAACTTTCCTCCATGGCGCAAATCCCGAAGCCGTCTGGCGGCCGTGGCGACGTCCCTCCACCGCCGGTCCCCACGACGGTCCTGCGGATCAGGTCGTTACTCCCCTCGCTGGCCCCGGCGGAACAGCGTGTGGCCCAGCGGGTCGTCGACGACCCCGAACGCGCCGCCGCCTCCTCGATCACCCAGCTGGCCAAGGACTGCGCGACCTCCGAGGCCACGGTCATCCGGTTCTGCCGCACCATCGACTTCAGCGGCTACCGCGAGCTGCGCCTGGCGCTGGCCACCGAGGCCGGTCAGGCCCGGGGCGCGCGCGGCGACGCGGCCGAGCTGGCCAGTGACATCAACCCCGACGACACCCTCGTCACCGTCGTGCAGAAGATCGCCTACACCGACGCGCGGGCCGTCGAGGAGACCGGCGCCGCCATGGACGTGGAGGTGCTGCGCGCGGTCATCGACGCCATGTCGAACGCGCGACGCGTCGACATCTACGGGGTGGGTGCGAGCGCCTTCGTCGGCGCCGACCTCCAGCAGAAGCTGCACCGGATCGGGCTGACCTCGTTCGCGTGGTCGGACGCGCACGTGATGCTGACCAGCGCCGCCCTCCTTGAGGGGAGCGACGTCGCCATCGGCATCTCGCACAGCGGAACCACCATCGACACCGTGCAGGCGCTGACCGAGGCGGGCCGACGCGGGGCGCGCACGGTGGCGATCACCAACTTCCCCCGGTCACCGATCGGGTTCGCCGACCACGTGCTGACCACGGCGGCGCGGGAGACCATGTTCCGATCGGGCGCCACGGCGTCCCGGCTGGCCCAGCTGACCGTGGTGGACTGCCTGTTCGTCGGGTTGGCGCAGATCCGCTACACGGACAGCAGGACCGCTCTGGAGACCACCTACGAGGCGGTCCGTGGTCTCCGTCTGAGCGACGACCGCAGACGTCGGCGGAACGAGGCGTCCGCCGCGAGGAACACCCCCGCCGGAAGCGACGACTGACCCGCCCGCCCGCCGGGCGCGGCCGAGCGGAAGGACGAGGGTGCGGACCGAACAGGAGAGCGCAGTGCACGGTGGCACGGAGCAGGACCCCGGAAACGGATCAGACGGGCGAGCGGCCGACGGTGGGGCCGTGATCGTGCGGGCGCCCACGGAGGCCCGCAACTCGGGCACCTACGACATCGACCTCCTCCCCGCGCTGGACGTGCTGCGGCAGATCAACGCCGAGGACACCACCGTCGCGGCGGCGGTCGCCGCGGTACTGCCGGAGCTGGCCCGGGCCGTGGAGCTGGGTGTGGCGGCGCTGGAGCGCGGCGCGGGCATCCACTACTTCGGCGCGGGCACCTCCGGGCGGATCGCGGCGCTGGACGCGGCCGAGCTGCCGCCGACCTACGGGGTCCCCCCGGAGTGGGTGGTGGCCCACCACGCGGGCGGAGGCGAGGCCCTGGTCCGCGCGGTCGAGGGGATCGAGGACGACTGGGAGTCCGGCCGGATCGACGCCGCCGCCGTGGGGCCGGGCGCCCTGGTGGTCGGCCTGGCCGCCAGCGGCCGGACCCCGTACGTGGGCGGTGCCCTGGAGGCGGCCCGTGAGAGGTCGGCCGCCACGGTGCTGATCACCGCGAACCCGGACGCCCCGCTGGCCTCGGCCGCCGACGTGCACGTGGGTGTGTCCACGGGAGCCGAGGTCATCGCCGGTTCCACCCGGATGAAGGCGGGCACGGCGCAGAAGCTGCTGCTGAACGCCTTCTCGACCGCCGTGATGGTGCGGATCGGGCGGACCTACTCGAACCTGATGGTGGGCGTGGACGCCACCAACGGGAAGCTGCGCGGGCGCGTGGTGACCATCCTGGTGGAGGCCACCGGTCTGACCGAGGAGGTCTGCGCGGAGGCCCTCTCCGAGGCCGAGGGCGACACCCGTGTGGCCCTGGTGTCGCTGCTGGCCGAGGTGGACGCGGTCACGGCGGCGAGGTCCCTGGAGAAGGCCCGTGGCCGGGTGCGGACCGCCCTGGCCGACCTGGGCCTGCCGGGTCAGGAGACCCCCGGGGCCTAGGGACGAGGGGCCCGTGGACACCGCGCCGGTGTCCCCGGGCCCCACCGGTCAGTCGTCCAGGGCCGCGCCGATCAGGCCCAGGGGCGGCGAGCCCAGCTGGAGGAGCGCGCGGTGGAAGCGCGGCAGCGAGAACGCGCTCCCCCACTGTTCCCTGGCGCGCTCACGGAGCGCCAGGATCTCCAGCTTCCCCCAGGTGTAGCGACCGTACGTCGGGTCGAAGGTGGCGCGCCGGGCCTCGGAGAGCGCCGCCGGACCCTGCAACGGGGTGTCCTCGGAGAAGCGCGCCGCCGCCTGCTCCACCGTCATCGTGCCGGTGTGCACGCCGATGGCCACCGACAGCCGGGTCACGCGGATCAGCGCCTCCAGCCACACGCCGATCTCGTAGTGGTCGGCGGTCCAGTCGGGGTCGCCCAGCCGCTCGGCGGCGTAGGCGCCGAACCCCTCCTCCAGGCACATCTCCTCCGCGTAGTGGGCCCACCCCTCGGCGAAGGTCATGGAGTGCAGGGCCCGGCGCACCTGGCTGGGCGCCTGGCGCAGGGCCCGCCCGTGCGAGAAGTGGCCGGGCGCCACCTCGTGGACGCTCACCGCCGGGAGGGTGGTGTGGCTGAACTGCTCCAGCCACTCGGCGGCCTCCCGCTCAGACAGTTCGGGGTCGGGCGGGGTGATGTAGTAGAAGGACGGGTTGTCCGCCTCCCAGGGGCCGGACCACGCCATCATCGCGGTGGCCCAGCGCAGCGCGGGCGGCGGCACGTCGATCCGGCACTCGCCGTCGTTGAAGGGGGCCAGTTGGCGCTCCTCGGTGAAGTCGAGGGCGATCCGGGTCCACGTGCGGGCGGCGTCCAGCACACCCTCGGAGTCGGGGTGCTGGCGGGTGAGCTCCCGGCTGAACTCCATCGGATCCCGCCCGGGTGCCAGCCGCGCCGTGGCCGCCGCGAGTCCGGCGCGCAGGCGGTCGCGTTCGGCGTCGGCGCGGGCCGCGAGGGCGTCGAGGTCGACCTCCATGGCCTCTCCGGTGCCCATCAGACGGCTGAGCGCCTCGGCGCCCAGTGCGGCGCTCTCCGGGCCGTGTCCGGCGGCGTGCTCGACGTGGGCGAGCAGGCGCGCGTGCGCGGCCAGGGCGTCGCGGCGCACGTCGTCGGGAAGCCCCTCGGGGAGCCCCTCCGCGAGACCTCGGACCGCGCCCAGGAGGGACTGGGCGACCGGCGCGCTCAGCCGGTCCAGCGCGGCGACCGCGTTGTCCGCGAGGGTGGGCCAGAGCCGCAGGTGTTCGATCCGCGCGGCGGCGCGTTCGGCCTCGGGGGCGTAGGCGCGCTCGTAGCTGGACAGGTCCATCTCGCCCACGTGGTGGAGCGGGTTGGTCCGGTGCGTCTGGAGTTCGCCCAGTTCGTGGCGGAGCCCGTTCTCGAAGGCGGTCAGGTGGTCCTCGTCGTGGGGGTCGTCCAGGGGCTCACCGCCCAGACCGGCCAGGGCGGCGCGCACCCCCTCCGGGGAGAGGTCGGCGGCCCTGCCGTCGTACTCGTGCATTCCCGCGCCCTCGCGCAGGGATCCGGGCATGAGGTCGGCGATCGCCCTCAGCCTCGGGGGGAGGTCGTCGTGGGGGGACCGTGCGGATTCGTGGGGCTGTGCAGACATGCGCCGACTCTAGCCCCGGGCACCCCTGCCACACAGGTGGGTTTCCGGGGGCGGACGCCCGCCCCGCCCGGAACTCCGGCCGTTCCCCGTGCGTCTCCCCTGATGTGACGACCTCAGCGACACCGAGCCCCGACGAGGAATCCGTTCCCGGGTCCGAGACCACCGACCGCCCCGACACGCCACCCTCCCGCCGGAGGTGGTCGCGGCGCCGTCTGGCCCTGCTGGCCGCGGCCGCGGTGCTCCTGGGGTGCGCGCCGTTCGTGTGGGTGCTGGCCTCCACCGGAGGCCTGCGGCACTCCGTGGACTCCGTTCCGGACCGGCCCGTGGCCATCGTCCTGGGCGCCGGGGTCCGCTCCGACGGCCTGCCCAGCTATCTGCTGGCCCAGCGGCTGGACCTGGCGGTGGAGCTCTACGAGGCCGGGAGCGTCGAGGCGGTCCTGGTCACCGGCGACAACGGGGCCGAGCACTACAACGAGACCGACACGATGCGCGACTACGTGGTGGAGGCCGGCGTCCCCGAGGACAGGGTGGTGGGCGACCACGCCGGGTTCTCCACCTGGGACTCGTGCGCCAGGGCCAGCGAGGTGTTCGGCGTGGAGGAGGCCACGGTCGTCACCCAGGAGTTCCACCTGCCGCGCGCGGTGCGCCTGTGCCGTGCGGCGGGGATCGACACGGTCGGGGTGGGCGGGGCCAGCATGGAGCAGCGCGCCGTCGCCACGGTCTACGGGTGGGCCCGTGAGGTCCCGGCGGCGGTGGCGGCCCTGGGCACCGTGGTGTTCCGGCCCGACCCCCACTTCCTGGGCGACTACGAGACCGGCGTGGACGACGCCCTCGCCGCCGCACGCACCCCCTGACCGCGAACCCGCTCCGGGGCCTCGGCGCCGGGGAGCGGGTTCGGGGGTGGGGTCAGCGGCCTCCGCCGAAGAGGCGGCCGAACAGACCGGCGGGCGCCTCCTGGGGCTGCTGCGGCGCGGCCTCCTGCGGCTCCTCCGCCTCCGGCTCGGGCTCCACACCGACCAGGGCGCAGTACTCCTCGGCGTCGTCCGGCAGCGCCCAGGCCCGCAGAGTCTCCCTGAACTCCTCGTCCTCCCACGCGGAGGCGGGCAGTTCGGCGATGGCCCACAGGACCTTCAACGTCTCCTCGTCGTAGTCGGCCTGGGCGTGCTCCTCGACCGTGTGCCCCTTGGAGCGGGGGCCCAGGACCATCTCCAGACCGGCGCCGGTGACCAGGGCGCGGGAGTCGTCCTCGCCCTTGATCAGCCCGGGCAGGATGTCCAGGCGCAGGCGGCGGGCGCGGTCACCGGCGCGGCCCAGGGCCAGGAACCCCAGGACCTGCGGGGAACGCTGCCCGCAGTGCGGCCACGACTCGTTGAACAGACCCTCGTATCCCACGGTGGTGCCGCCGCCGCGACCGATCCGGCGCAGCCCCTCGCGCGGGGTGTTCTCGCCGTGGATCAGCACCAGCGCCACCGAGGCGGCGAAGGAGTTGTAGAGGTTGCCCCCGGCCATCTGGTGGGTGAGGCCGATGGTGGTGTCGACGTCCCGGGGGTCGGCCACCTGGCCGAGGGCGAACAGCTCGGCGGGCAGCGGCTCACCGCTGTCCAGCCCCTGGGTCATGATCTCGCGCATGGAGGTGGGGGCCTTGGGTGCGGAGCGCAGGTCCTTGGCGAGGAGCATCTGGGAGGCTCCGGTGATCTCGGAGGAGATCCGCTCGGAGTCGGAGGGCAGGAAGCCGAGCAGGTAGCTGACCCACTCCCCCGCGCGGTCGAGGCCGCCGCGGTTGGCGCCGCCCTGGAGGAGGGTGACCAGGTCGGGGACGCGGGCCAGGACCGCCTCGTAGGTGTCCAGCTCGGCCTGGAGCAGCTCGGCGCCGTCGTCGGCCTCCATCACGGCCAGGCGGTTGCGCATCCGGTGGAAGTGCTGCTCGTCGGGGGCCTCCTCCATCCAGGCGCGGTACTGCTCGCGGACCTTCTCGGCGTCGTTGGAGACGGCCCAGGCCACCTCGTCGCGCCACTGGTCGAGGTCGCGGTGCTGGGGGAAGCGGTCCTCGGCGTGGGCGCTGACCAGTTCGAGGAGGAGGCTCAGGGGGCGCCACCGGTCGGTGGGCAGGGTCTCCTCCGCGGTGGCGACGTCGACCAGGCGGTCAACGACCCTGGGGGCCGCCCGGTGGCCCGGGGCGGGGAAGTGGATGAGGTCGTGGAGGTCGGACAGGGCGCTGTCGCTGGCCGCGACCTGTTCGAGCAGCTCGGGGACGCGCTCACCGCCCTCGGGGATCAGGGCCGTCCAGTCCGTGTCCGCCGCGTTGTCGTGTGGTTCGTTTCCCGTGGTCGCGTTCATGTGCCGATTATCCCGGCTCGGCGGCCGCACGCGAATCGGCGTCGGGCGTCGGGCTTCTCACCGGTGAGGGGGGAACCCCCGACGGTGCCTAGGAGTCCGAGTCGGTGAGTTCCCCTCGGAGGGGTTCGGGGCGCAGGACGGCGTCCTTGAGGGCCTTGGCGGCGGCGCCGACCTCCCGCGCGTAGCCGATGAGGGTGGACCGGCGGCGCGCCCCGAGGCTGGGGTCGCCCACCCCCACCGCGTCGATCCCGGCGGCCCGTGCCAGGGAGACGGTGCGCGGGAGGTGGAAGGACTGCGTGACCATCGTCGCGGCGTCCACCCCGTAGAGCCCGCGCATCCGCACGCAGGTGTCCCAGGTGCGGTAGCCGAACGGGTCCGCCGTCACCAGGTCGGCGGGGACGCCGCGGGCCACGAGGTAGTCGGTCATGGTGTCGGTCTCGCGGCGGGAGACCTCGCGGTTGTCCCCGGAGACGATGACCCGGTCCACCTTCCCGGTCTCCACCAGCCGGACGGCGAGGTCGAGGCGGCGTGCGAGCAGCGGGGAGGGGCCGTCGTGCCAGGCGGCGGCGCCGAGCACCACGGCGACGGGCCGGTGGGGCACGGACGCGACGGTGCCGCGACGGCGCGCGCTGGCGAGGTAGGTCCAGGCGAAGGGGGCCAGTGCGAGGGCGCACACGCCCGCGAACGTCGCCGCGATCCAGATACCCACAGCCCGAGACCTCCGCTCCCCGTGCGGCCCCTGCCGCGCGGCCACACCATCATGGCGCACGGTGGGGGCGGGGGAACCGGGCCTCGGGCCGTCCGGGTCACCCGAAGAGGTCGGACCAGCCGCCTGACCTCTTGTGACGCACCTTGAGGCTGCCGCCCTGGTTCTTGCCGGTGATCACGAAGTGCGGGGCGCCGTGGCGGGCGATGGAGTCGACGTCCGAACGCTGGCTGCCGAACCACGAGGTCTCGAGGTTGACCTCCGCGGTGGCTCCCTCGGGGATGATCAGGTCGCCGGAGCCCCAGGAGACGTCCAGCCAGACCTCCGTGACCGGGGCGGTCAGGCGGGCCTCGCGGAAGTCGAGTCTGGCCTCCCCGAACCGCACGTTCACCTCGACCCGCTGCGGGACGGTCCACTCCTTCTTGCGCACCACGGAGTCGCCCTGGCCCGTGAGGTACAGCGTCTGCCCTCCGGAGGAGACCGGGCTGGGGACCTGGGGGGTGAGTCCGCCGGGTCGGTTCGGTCCGGCTGGCGCGGAGCCGCCGAAGCCGCCCGCGCCGGCGGGGAGGTCGGCCACGATGGGCTGGATGTCGGCGTAGGTCTTGGCGGCGTAGACGGCGCCGAGGCGTTCGTCCAGCTCGTCGAGGTCCAGTCGGCCCTCGCCCGCGGCCTCGCGCAGGATCTCCGCGACCTGGTCGCGTTCGGTGTCCGAGATACGCAGTTGGTTCTTGTCGTTGGGGGCCACGTGCTCGTCCCGCTCCTTCCGCCCGGTTTGTCTTCACCAACGTTAGAGCATGCCCCCCGGTCCGCGCCGCCACGGACGTCGGGCGTCCGCACCCGCGACCACGGTCGTCACGCCCCGGGGCCGATTGTCGCACCCACACGGCAGGATGCGTTCCGGAGTCGACGACCTGGGGCCCGCCGACCGGGCCCGGATCGGCGCGGGAGGGAGGAGGGTGCGGCGTGGCGCTGAGGCAGCACACGGGACGGAGACGGAGCCGCGTCGGCCCGGGAGCCGCAGCGGTGCGGGACGGATCGGCACGGGAGGGAGGGGACACGATGAGCACTGCCGGAAGGGGCCCCGGGGCCGAGGGGGAACATCGCCGCGGCGGGCGGGACCCTCGACGACGCGGGGCTTCGGCGGCGTCGGGGCTTTGGGGAGGCCGGGGACGGGGTACCGCTTCTCTAGGGTGGTCGAGGTCCCCCTCACGCCGGAGCGGTCGACGGCCGCACTCGTCGCGCGGGCCGACGACCCCGCCCTCCGGGTGGTTGAGGACTCTGCCGGGGTAGGACGGACCCCGGCAGAGTCCTGAACCACGCGTCATGCGCCCCGGGTGCGTACACGATCTCGCACCGCGCGGCCTTCCGCACAGAGCGTGTCCGAAACTGGCCAGAGTGTGAGCCCGGACCGGGTGACCTCTCATGTTCGTGCCCCTCCCGCGCCCCGCACCCACGTCGGGTTTCGGTCACCGCGTTCCCACGAGCCTGCCGCCCCTCCCCTCCCCCGTGCTTCTCAGCGCGAACAGCGAGATCCACGCGCGATTCACGGGTTTCGGTCCACGACACAACCCCACTTTCGGACATTTCCCCGCCCCAAGGAACCGCAGGTCAGAAGAGGCCACTCGGAAGGCCCCGGAGAACCTCCGGGACACCATCGAACTCCCTTACGCAAACACCACCCTGACCTGCAAGGACAAGAAGAGACCAACACTCCGGAAACCTGCCGCGAATCCACCCTCGGGCGGCGTTTGCCCAAATTCCGCCGCGAGCATGTCTCAGGTGGGAGCGAAGCCCGTCGGCCTCCTCCCGCGACACATCCGATCCGACCGTCCACCAGAGCCACCACCAGGTCGAAGACCGGAGGAACACACCACGTGTCAGCCCTTGCGATCGCCCCGACTTTCCTCAGCGACTTCAGCCGTCTCACGCCCGAGGTCCAGCTCGACACCCTGGCCGTGATGCGCGCCTACCAGGCTGGCGACCACCCGGGAACGGAGTCCGTCGAGGGCGCCGCCGACCCCCGGGTCCGGGTCGTCAGCATCGCCCCCGACTGGTCCGGCGTGATCGTCCCCGACCCCGACGCCGGAACCGAACCGGCCGGGGACGACGCCGCCGACACGCACTACCGGCTGCTCACCGTGCGCCCGCGTGACGAGGCGCTCCGCTACGCCCGGAGCCTGCGCCCGCGCACCTCCGACACCCTCACCGAGGTCGGGAGCGAGAGCGTCGACCCCACCCCCGTCGGCCCGCCCGAGCTCTCCGGCGCCCTCGGCGCGCCCTTCTCCCAGTGGCGGATCACCCTGCACCCGGACCAGCACCGGGTCGTCAAGGCGCCTTTCAGGGGATCGGCTCAGGTCACCGGCGGGCCCGGCACCGGCAAGACCGTGATGGCCCTGTACCGCGCCGCGCACCTGGCCGAACTGGACGCCGCCGAGGACCCCGGTGGCCACCGCGAGTCCATCCTGCTCACCTCCTACAACCGGGCCCTGGCCCAGTCCCTGTCCGAGCGCCTCGACCAGCTGCTGCCCGACCCGGACACGCGCTCCCGGGTCCGGGTGGCCACCGTCGACAGCCTGGCCCGGTCGATCGTGCAGTCGCACACCAGCGTCGCCCCGCGCATGGTGGGCAGGGACGAGCTGGCCCAGCGCTGGCGCGCGGTCGCGCTCGCGGACGGTCTGCCCTTCTCCGGCCGCTTCCTGGTGGACGAGTGGGAGCAGGTGATCCTGGCCAAGGGTCTGGAGCTGCTGCCCGACTACATCCGCTGCGAGCGCAGCGGCCGGGTCCAGCACCTGGCACCCGAACACCGGCGGCAGGTGTGGGAGACGGTCCGGCGCTACGTGGGCGCGATGCGGGTGGAGGGCCTGTGGTCCCACCCGCAGCTGGCCGGTGAGGCCGCGCGCCTGCTGGGCCGCACCGGTCCGCTGTTCCGGCACGTGGTGGTCGACGAGGCCCAGGACCTGCACCCGACGCAGTGGCGGATGCTGCGCGCCGCCGTCCCTGAGTGCTCCGACGACCTGTTCATCGTGGGCGACCCGAACCAGCGGGTGTCCGACAACCGGGTGTCGCTGGCCTCGCTGGGGATCAACGTGCGCGGCCGGGGCCACCGGCTGCGGATCAGCTACCGGGTGACCCAGGAGATCCTGGACTGGAGCATGCCGATCCTGGGGCGCAGGTCGGCCCTCGGGATGGACGACGACGCGGACACCCTGGCCGGTTACCGTTCGCTGCTGCGCGGCCCCGCTCCGGTGGTGCGCGGCTGTGACAGCCGTGCCGAGGAGCTCAACGCCCTGGGCGAGTGGGTCCGGGTGTGGCTGGAGGCCGGGGTGAACCCGGCCGAGATCGCGGTGGCCGGGCGCAACCACTGGGTGGTGCGCGGTGTGGCCAAGGAGCTGGAGGCCCTCGGTGTGCGGACCACTCCCGTGGAGGGCGCCGCCGACCCGGCGGCGGTCCGGGTCGGCACCATGCACAGCATGAAGGGCCAGGAGTTCCGCTGCGTGGCGCTGGTCGGTGTGAGTGACCACCTGCTGCCGCCCAAGGCCGCGCTGGAGGCCGCCGACGGCGACCAGGTGGCCCTGGAGCACGCCCACCAGCAGGAGCGGACGCTGCTGTTCGTGGCCTGCACCCGGGCCCGCGACGCCCTGTACGTGTCGCACGTGGGCCAGCCGAGCCGTCTGATCTCGGAGAACTGGTGATCCCGGTGCGCTGACGCACCGCCGCTGAGGTCCTGACCGGGCGGGCGCCCCCTGTGGGCGACCCGCCCTGTCGGGGTGCCCGCTTGGGGCGCGAGGGTGTTCGGGCCTGGGTGCCCGGAGCCCGTCCGCACGGGAACGGGGACGCCCCTTGCCGGGCGTCCCCGTCAGGTGCCGTGGGGGCCACGGCGGCTCCTGGGCGACTAGCCGTCGCCGTACTGGCCGTTCAGGTCGGGGATAGTCATCGAGTCCGTGTACGCCATCGGGCTGTCCACGTCCACGTCGGTGAGGTACATGATCGGGAGCAGGAGCGGTGGCGGGAAGTCCGGCGTGAAGGTCAGCGGGATCCCGAGCAGCCGGACGTGCATGCGGGTCACGTGCATCTCCACGTCACCGGTCATGTTCATGGTGGGCAGCCCGAGGCTCCGCCGGGTGCCGAGGTCGTCGAACCACAGCTCGCCGCCCCGGACGTCGCCGCTGCTCATGGTGAGGCGGATGTAGCGCCGGGGACCGTCCTCGGTGGGACACTCCACGACGCCCCGGTAGCGGGCGCCGTACATGGCGAGGCTGTCGGCGGTGAGTCCGGACTCCCGGACCGAACCCCGGAAGCAGTCGTAGTCGGAGTCGACCAGGACCTCCGGGTACAGGCCCTCGTCCTGGGCGGCCTGGCAGGCCAGGACCGCCGCGAGGAGATCCTCCTCGTCCTCGACCAGGGCGGCCTCCCCGACACGCAGCTCGCAGTCCTCGGCGTCGCCCTCCTCCGGCTCGGTCTCCTCTTCCTCCTCGTCCTCCGGTTCCTCCGCGTCGGGGTCCTCGTCGGCCGGGTCCTCAGTGGGGTCGTCCTCGGGGTTCCCCGGGTCGGTGCCGCCGGGCCGCTCGGTGGGCTCGTCCGACGGTTCCTCGGAGGGCCGCTCCTCGTTCTGCTCCTTGTCGTCACCGGGGACCAGCCAGTCCCAGGGCCAGCCCAGAGTGGGGGCGGGCGCGGAGGCGAGGGCGACGGCGGCGGCGAGCGGCAGGGCGACGGCGGCCAGGGAACGGGTCGGGCCGCGCGATGCGGGCGGGTCGACGGTCTCGGTCGGGGTGTGGTCCCCGGCGGGCGTCTCGGAACGCGTCCCGGCGCCCTCGGTCTCGCCGTCCCCTTCAGCGGGATCGGGCTCCCCGTCGGTGTCCTCGGTGTCCTCGACTGTGTTTCGGTCCCCGCGGCGCCGACGGGGTCGGCGCCTGACCTCGGGGGACCACGCGAACACGAGGGATCCGCCGACGATGCCGAGCAGCATGCCGATGACGAATCCGCCGAAGTTGGAGGTCGGGAAGGACACGAGGGCGAGCATGAGCCCGACCAGGCCGAAGAACACGTGCTGCGCGGGCTGGAGCCAGCTCAGCACGCCGAGCGAGATCAGCAGCAGCGCGATGAGGGGCCCGTAGACCCCGGCGATGCCCGCGTAGATGACCAGGTCGATCGGCAGGATCAGGCTCTGCGCGGCGGGTGCGACCAGCAGCTCGATCCCGGCCGCGACGAGGAGGAAGCCGCCCCAGAACGGCCGGTTCCGCCGCCAGTCACGGAACCACCTCCACCCCGATCGGATCGGCGTCAGTGCGTGCGCCATGAGCTCAGAAGCACTCGTGGTTGCCCGGCTTGATCGCCAGGTTGAGCCCGGTCAGGCGCAGCGAGCCCGAGGTCACCGCCCAGGTGGTCATCTCCATCTCGGAGACGGTGATCGAGTCGGCCTGGAGACCGAAACCACCGGCGGGGCCCTGGCCGCCCTCGGCCTTGTCCAGGGTGCTGGCGTCACGGCCGATCTCGATGGCGCCGAACTCGGCGTTGCCCTGGAGCTGCTCGATGTCGATGACGAGGTTGGTGCCCTCGACCGGGCTGCTGGCCCCGGCGTTGATGACGAGGGTGGCCTCACCGATGGGCAGGTCCCACAGGGAGGACATGCACAGGTTCTCCAGTTCGGCGGTGTTCACGGTGGACAGGCCGACCGCGCGGGCGGAGCCGTCGACCGAGTTGGCGACGTCGCCGTACTGGCTGAACCCCGTCCCGGAGAGCGAGTCCGCGGACATCTTGAAGCTGTCCCCGGAGACCGCGAAGGAGGCGGCGAGGAGGCCCTGCGTGGTCATGGCGCCGAGCACTCCGGCCGCCAGGAACCCGGGCACCGCCACGAGTGCGAACCTGCGCCAGCGCGTTCCGCCACCGCCTTCGTGCTGCTCAGGCGCGTCCTGTGGCGCCTCGGGCACCTCTTCGGGGGCCTTGGGCATGTGAACCTCCAGTGGTCCGCCGCTGGGGGGAGCGGCGAGGGGGAGCGAAACTTGCGCCGAAGCACGCCTCGTGTGTTATATGGAACACACCTTACTCGGCGGTAGTGACGAACATTACAATATCGAATGTCACATTTCTAGATGGCGCATTCATCGTTGCGGACTCGTTTCCGGCGCAGGACGAGCACGCATCCGACCTGGAGAGAGACCCACACCATGTCCCCTCAGCGCACGGAAGACCCCGCCGAAGGTCCGCACCACACACAAGACCCCTTCGACTACGACGTGGTAGTGATCGGCTCCGGCTTCGGCGGCTCGGTCAGCGCCCTACGCCTCACAGAGAAGGGTTACCGCGTCGGCGTCCTGGAGGCGGGCCGACGTTTCACACCCGAGACCCTGCCGTCATCCTCCTGGGACGTGCGGAACTTCCTCTGGGCCCCGGGTGCCGGGCTGTACGGCATCCAGCGCATCCACCTCCTGCGGGACGTGATGATCCTGGCCGGAGCCGGTGTCGGCGGCGGTTCGCTCAACTACGCGAACACGCTCTACCACCCCATGGACGCGTTCTTCGAGGACCCGCAGTGGCGCCACATCACCGACTGGAAGTCGGAGCTGGCCCCCTTCTACGACCAGGGCCGCCGCATGCTCGGCGTCCGCACCAACCCCACCGTCACCCCCTCAGACGTCCACCTGAAGGCCGTGGCCGACGAGATGGGGGTCGGTGACACCTTCCGCCTCACCCCGGTCGGCGTGTGCTTCGGCGACGGGCGGGACGGTGACGGCTCCAAGGCGGCCCCCGGCGCGTCGGTCGGGGACCCCTACTTCGGCGGCGCGGGCCCGGAGCGCCGGGCCTGCACGGAGTGCGGTGAGTGCATGACGGGCTGCCGCCACGGCGCCAAGAACACCCTCACCGAGAACTACCTGTACTTCGCGGAGCGCGGCGGCGCGAAGGTGCACCCGCTGACCACCGTCGAGCGGCTGCGGGAACGCCCCGGGTCCCAGGGCGGCGGCTTCGCGGTGGACACCCTGCGCACCGACGCGCCCCGGCGCCGCTCCAACGCCCGCACGTTCACCGCCCGCCAGGTCGTGGTCGCCGCCGGGACCTACAACACCCAGAGCCTGCTGCACCGGATGCGCTCCGACGGCCTGTTGCCACGGCTGTCCGAGAGGCTGGGCACCCTGACCCGGACCAACTCCGAGGCGCTGGTGGGCGCCATGAGCAGGCAGGTGCCGCCGCCGGAGGACCTCACCCACGGCGTGGCGATCACGTCCTCCATCCACCCGGACGAGAACACCCACATCGAACCCGTCCGCTACGGCAAGGGCTCCAACGCGATGGGCCTGCTCACCGCGATCCAGGTTCCGGGCGGCGGCTCGATTCCGCGCTGGCTGCGCTTCCTGGGACTGGCCGCGCGCCACCCGACCGTGTTCCTGCGCAGCTTCTCCAACCGGCGCTGGTCCGAGCGGATCATCATCGGCCTGGTCATGCAGTCCCTGGACAACTCGCTGACCACCTCGGTGAAGCGCGGGCTGCTGGGCGGCAGGAAGAAGCTCACCTCCAGACAGGGACACGGCGAGCCCAACCCCACCTGGATCCCCGCGGGCCAGGAGGTGGCCACGCGGCTGGCCGACCGGATCGACGGCTACGCGGGCGGCACGATCGGTGACATCTTCAACATCCCGATGACCGCCCACTTCCTGGGCGGCTGCCCGATCGGTGACAGCCCCGAGACCGGTGTGATCGACCCCTACCACCGCCTGTACGGGCACCCCGGCCTGCACGTGGTGGACGGTTCGGCGGTCACCGCGAACCTGGGCGTCAACCCGTCCCTGACCATCACCGCCCAGGCCGAACGGGCGATGTCCATGTGGCCGAACAAGGGCGAGGAGGACGCTCGCCCGGCGCCGGGCGAGGCGTACCGGAGCGTCCGGCCGGTCTTCCCGAAGGCCCCGGCGGTGCCGAGCGGCGCCTTCGCGGAGCTGCGCTTCACGACGTCGCTGCCGCTGACCGTGGTCGAGGGCACGACCGCCCCCGCCAACGGGGCCGCGAAGGTCGACGACTGACCGACCCCGACGACGGACGGGCCCGGACACCTGCGCTGGTGTCCGGGCCCGTGGTCCGTGTCGAGGGGCGGGTGTTCGGGGGCCGGGATGTACGGGGGTCGGGCGGTGGGGGCCGGGGGGGCGGGGGTGTCAGGGGGTTCGGGGGCCGGAGAGCGGGTCCGGCGGGTGCGACGCGTCCTCGTTCGTCTCAGGGCCCGTGCGGGCCGTCGGTGTCCTGGGTCGTCTGGTCCTCGCTCCTGAGGTGCTCCATGGCGTCCGCGAAGTGGTCGCCCATGACGTTGGTGAGGTGGTGGGCCATCTCCTGGGCCAGGACCGCGTCCACCGCCTGCTGCGCGAGGGGGCGCACCCGGCGGATGAGTTCCGCGATCTGCGCGACCTCCTCGCTCTGGATCACGGTGCCGGGGGCGTGCTCGGCGATGATGTGGTCGGACACCTGGCGGACCATGTGCTCGGAGACGTCACCGATCTTGTCCCGCAGGTTCTCCGCGATGTCCAGCACCGCGCCCACGCTCATCCCCAGCTTCACCAGCTCGACGCCGGCGTGCAGCAGGCGCGGACTGGGGACCCGGAAGCGCAGTCCGTCGCGCTCCAGGACGCCGAGGTCCAGGGCGCGCCTTATGGTCTTGGGGGTCACCCCCTTGCCGAACAGGTCCTTGAGGTCACCCATGCCGAGGTAGTCGGCGATCTCGTCGCTCCAGGCGTCCCCGACGGCGGACTCGAAGCCGAGGATCTCGGACAGGTCGCCGCCGCGCTCCCACACCTGGAACATCTCACCGATGTTGGCGAAGGTGTAGCCGCGCCGGAGGAGCTGGCCGATCAGCCGCAGACGCGCCAGATGCGCTTCGGAGTAGATGCCCACCCGGCCCTGGCGCCGGGGCGGGGCGAGGAGACCTCGGTCCTGGTACTCCCGCACGTTGCGCACCGTCGTTTCGGCGAGCCGGGCGAGTTCGTCAATACGGTATTCCGCCATGGAACCCAGCCTAGAGACCCTGTGGTGCCGTACTCATCAGTAAATCCGCTCCCTGGCGCCGTTGAACGATGACAACGGAGATTGTAACGTTTCAGGTGATCGGAGTGAACGGGGTCACACCACTCGAACCGCCCGTTCGGCGCGCCTCCGGCACGGAACCCCCTGGAGGTACACATGTCCGTGGGAAACGCGCCGACACCGAAGCTCACCGAACGCGAGGACATCGCGAAGCGCCTCCTGCGGGGCTCCGCGAAGGCCTCCTTCGACCCCCTGGTGGAGATCGACTGGGAGGCTCCGCTGGAGGACCTGTGGGGAATGCGCCCCGAACGGGTCTCCCTCTACGGCACCCACCTGTGGGACCGCCTCAGCGAGGACGAGCGCCGGGAGCTGTCCCGGCTGGAGATGGCCAGCACCATGGCCACGGGTATCTGGTTCGAGACGATCCTCATGCAGATGCTGGTCCGGCACGTCTACCACAACGACCCCACCACCCTCCACGTGCAGTACGCCTACACGGAGATCGCCGACGAGTGCCGCCACACGGTCATGTTCGCGAAGGCCATCGAGAAGCTGGGATCCACCGCCTACCGCCTGGACCCGGTGGCGCACGTGCTCGGCAACCTCTTCAAGGCGATCGCGCACGGACCGCTGATCTTCGCGGGCGCGCTCTTCGTCGAGGAGATCCTCGACCAGCTCCAGCGGGAGATGATCGACGACGGGAGCATCGAGCCCGTCGTGCGGGCCACCTCCCGCATCCACGTGATCGAGGAGGCTCGCCACATCCGCTACGCCCGCGAGGAGTTCCACCGCGACTGGGTGCGGCGCGGCCCCGTGGACCGGGCCTACTCGCGGCTCGTGCTGGGCCTGGTCACCTACTACGCGACGACCCGGCTGATCCACGCGAAGGTCTACGAGCGGATCGGCCTCGACCCACGTGAGGCCCAGCGGGCCGCCCGGCGCAACGCGCACTTCATCGACAGCAAGACCGAACTGTCCCGCAAGGTGGTCAGGACGCTCGACACCGCCGGGGCCATCTCCGGCCTGGGCCGGTACTTCTGGCGCAGGGCCGGGCTGCTCGGGCGCGGGTAGGACACGGACCGCAGCGACGGGGCCGCGCGCGGGCGCGGCCCCGTCCTCGTGCCAGCACCGCGTCACAGCAGCGGAACACGGACCTTACTCGCGAGTAAATTTCCGGCTGATACCCATTGCATTGTGACAATGCTCGTTGTAACGTTCCCGCAATGACTGTGGAGGAGATCACATGACGGCCCCCCTGCCTCGCCACCTGAGTCGGCTGCCCGGCCAGAACGCCATCGTGACGGGCGCCTCCGGTGCGTTCGGCAGCGCCACGGTGGCGGTCCTGCGCCACCTCGGCGTCAACGTCGTCGGGATCGACCGCAAGCCCGCCCCCGGCGTCATCGCCTGCGACATCACCGACGACGAGCAGGTGCGCACAGGGGTCGCCCAGGCGATCGATCAGCTCGGCGGACGCCTCGACCTGCTCATCCACTACGCCGGGGTCGGCCCCTCCGTGGACATCGGCCACCTGCCCGACTCCCACGCCCACCAGGCGCTGGAGGTCAACCTCCTCGGCACCTGGCGCGTCACCGCCGCCGCGATGCCCGCCCTGCTCCAGAGCCGCGGCCGCGTGATCGTCACCGCGTCGCTCCTGGCCAACCTCCAGCTCCCGCTCGCCGGGGCCTACACGGTCTCCAAGCGCGCGGTGACCGCCTACGCGGACGGCCTGCGCGCCGAGTACGGCACGCACGTCGGCGTGACCACGGTCTACCCCGGCTACGTGGACACCCCCATCCACGAGAGCTCCCGCGCCACCGGCGCCTCACTCGACGGCCTGGTACCCGCCGAGAGCGAGCGCGACACCGTGATGACGGTGGTCCGCGCCGCCGGCGCCCGGCGCGCCCCCCGCGACGTCGCCTGCACGGCGTTCGGGACGGCCGCCCTGCACCTGACCAAGCACTTCCCCGGAACCACCGAACAGATCGTGTCGCTCCAGCTCGGCCTGCTCCTCACCGACGGCGCCTTCGCGGACGCGGAGATCGCCCGAGGGCTCCACGCGCGCCACGGTTCCCCGCACGCCCAGACCAGCGCCTCCTGAGGAGGAACGAGATGACCGCCGAAGTCGTCGCCAAGCCGAAACTCACCGACCGCGAGGACATCGCCAAGCGCCTCCTGCGCGGCTCCGCGAAGGCCTCCTTCGACCCCCTGGTCGAGATCGACTGGGACGCCCCCGTCGACCCCGACATGTGGGCGATCCGCCCGGAGCGGATCTCCCTCTACGGCACCCACCTGTGGGACCGCCTCAGCGACGAGAAGCGCAAGGAGCTCTCCCGCCTGGAGGTCGCCAGCGTCGCCACCATCGGCATCTGGTTCGAGACGATCCTCATGCAGATGCTGGTCCGGCACGCGTACCACAACGACCCCACGACCCTCCACGTCCAGTACGCGTACACCGAGATCGCCGACGAGTGCCGCCACACGGTCATGTTCGCGAAGATGGTGCAGAAGCTGGGCTGGGAGGCGCACCGGCTGGACCCGGTCACGTTCCACCTCGGCCGTGTGTTCAAGGCGATCGCGCACGGCCCGCTGATCTTCGCGGGCGCGCTCTTCGTCGAGGAGGTCCTGGACCAGCTCCAGCGCGAGGCCGTCCCGGACGAGCAGATCCTCCCGCTGGTGCGCGCGGTGGCCCGCATCCACGTGACCGAGGAGGCGCGCCACATGCGGTACGCCCGTGAGGAGTTCCAGCGCGACTGGCCCGAGCGCGGCGCCCTGAACAAGGCCTACAGCCGGATCGTGCTGGGCCTGGTCACCTACTACTCCGCGACCCGGCTCATCAACCCGAAGGTCTACGAACAGGTCGGGCTGGACCCGAAGGAGGCCCAGCGGGTCGCCAGGGGAAACCCGCACTGGGTGGAGACCAAGACCTGGGCCGCCCGCAAGGTCGTCAACACGCTGGACACCGCGGGTGCGATCACGGGCCTGGGCCGGTACTTCTGGAAGAAGGCCGGGCTGCTCGGCCGCTAGGTCGTGTTTTTTGGATCATTCCGCGCTCGCGACCACCAGGCTGCCTCTCACTGCGCCGATGAAGCTCGGACAGCCAAACCCGGGCGGGCCCCCGCTGTGCGACACTGCGGAGCTTGCGTAGCAGCGCACAGTAGGGGCAGCTTCACTCATCGTCTTGCGAGAGCTTGCCGGGCCCCCGCTGTGCGAGGCTGCGGAGCTTGCGTAGCAGTGCACAGTAGGGGCGACGGCCGCTCGCATCGATGGCGGCTCCGCCGCCACCGGCGAAAGCATCCAAAAAACACTCCCTAGCCCCCTCCCGAGAGGACCACCTCTCCCCGGAACACCGTCGTCGGAAGGCGCAACGCGCCACGTCTTCCGGCGGCGGCCCAGACGTCGGGGGCTGAGAGCGAACGCGCCACGCGCTCAGCCCCCGACCCCCCTCCCCCGGGGAACGTAACGCGCCACGTTCCCCGGGGGTCCATACTTGCCGGTCGGTACGCCAGCGTCCACGGCCGCACCGGGCCCGTACGAAGGGAACAGCATCGTGACCGAAGAAGTGCCGCACCACCGGGTCGCCATCATCGGCTCAGGGTTCGCCGGGATCGGCATGGCTGTGCGCCTCACGCAGGCCGGGCTCCGGGACTTCGTCATCCTCGAACGGGCCGACGGGATCGGCGGGACCTGGCGCGACAACTCGTATCCCGGTGCCGCCTGCGACGTCCCCTCCCACCTGTACTCGTTCTCCTTCGCGCTCAACCCCGGCTGGAGCCGGACCTTCTCCCCGCAGCCGGAGATCTGGGAGTACATGAAGCGGGTCGCCGGGGAGCACGGCGTGGACCGGCACGTCCGGTACGACAGCGACGTCCGGGCCGCCCGCTGGGAGCCGGAGGAGAACCGCTGGCGGATCGAGACCACCAGCGGAACCGTCACCGCGCAGTTCCTGGTCAGCGGCGCCGGTCCGCTGGCCGACCCCACCTACCCGGACATCAAGGGCCTCGACTCCTTCGAGGGCAGGCTCTTCCACTCAGCGGAGTGGGACCACGACCACGACCTCACCGGGCGCAGGGTGGCGGTGATCGGCACCGGCGCGTCCGCGATCCAGTTCGTGCCGAAGATCCAGCCGCTCGTGGAGAGGCTGACGCTGTTCCAGCGCACCGCCCCGTGGGTGATGTTCCGCCACGACCGGGACATCACCAAGGCCGAGAGCTGGCTCTACCGGAACGTCCCGGGCGCCCAGCAGATCGCCCGCAAGAGCATCTACTGGGGGCGCGAGACCTACATCTTCGGGTTCGCGAAGAACCCCAGGCTGCTCGGGATCGTGGAACGGCTCGGCCGGGCGAACATCAACCGCAGCGTGAAGGACCCCGAACTGCGGCGGAAGCTCACCCCCACCTTCCGCGCCGGGTGCAAGCGCATCCTGATGTCCAACGACTACTACCCCGCGCTGGCCCGGCCCAACGCGGACGTGGTCACCGACGGCATCGTCGAGGTCCGGGCGAACTCCGTCGTCACCCGGGACTCCTCCGGCCGGGAGACCGAGCACGAGGTGGACACGATCATCCTCGGCACGGGCTTCCAGGTCACCGACCCGCCCATCGCGCACCGCGTGTACGACGCGCGGGGCCGTTCGCTCGCCGAGCACTGGGGGGACGACGTCCAGGCCTTCCGAGGCACCACCGTGAGCGGCTTCCCCAACGCGTTCGTGCTCGCCGGACCCAACACCGGCCTGGGGCACACTTCGCAGGTGTTCATGATCGAGGCGCAGATCCGGTACACCATGCAGGCGCTGAAGTTCGCCTGCCGCAACCGGGTGGACCGCCTGGAGCCCCGCCCCGAGGCCCAGCACGCCTACAACGAGATGGTCCACAGGTCCATGCGGGGCACCGTGTGGGTGACCGGGGGCTGCGACAGCTGGTACCTGAACGAGCAGGGCCGCAACACCACGCTGTGGCCCACCTTCACCTGGAACTACGCGCTGCGCACCCGCTGGTTCGACCCGCACAACTACGACCTGCGCCGCGCCCCGAGCAGCCGGCGCCCCGTACCGACCGGAGGAGAGAGCGTGTGAGCGGTTTCGACGACGAGGAAGAGGAGTACCAGGGCCCCGTGACGGTCCAGCTGCACTCCGAGGGCACGGATCCGGCGGAGAGTTTCGAGGTCCGGGCGCACTTCGCCGGACACTTCTCGCCGCTCACCGGCGACTACCGCTGGAAGGGGCGCCTGGCCCCGGAGCCCGGACTCACCAGGGCCTACGAGGAGGGGGCGCGTACAGTCATCGTGCGCACCCCCGACGGCCACGAGGGGGTCGGTGAACTCGACGGCCCCAACCTGTGGGGAGGGCTCCCGGTGAACGGGTCGGGCACACCGCCCTTCGCCGTCCCCCGCATCGACCTCGACGACTGAGAGGCAGACCCCCATGGCGACACGACACGTGGGACCGGCACGGGAACTCCGGGTCCGGTCCGACGACGGCACCCGGCTGCACGTCGAGGTGCGCGGGCCCTCGGACGGACCGACCGTGGTGTTCTCCCACTGCTGGTCCACGTCCCTGGCCTCCTGGGGCCCCGTGGTGCGGGACCTCGACCCGAACCTCCGGGTGGTCCTCTACGACCAGCGCGGCCACGGGCGGAGCCAGACCCCCCTCACCCGCGCGGGCTACGGCACGGAGAAGCTCGCGGACGACCTGTGCGCCGTCCTGGAGGCGACCGTGCCCACCGGGCACAAGGCGGTGGTCGCCGGGCACAGCATGGGCGGGATGACCATCATGGCCTCGGGGCCGCGCGCGACCTTCAAGGAGAAGGTGGCCGCGGTGCTCCTGACCAACACCGGGTGCACGGAGCTGCCCGACCGGTCGACCGCGATCCCCCTGCCCGGCCCGCTCGGGAAGTTGGGCGCTAAGGTCTTCCTGACCGCGCCGCTGCCCCTGGGCCCGGCCAACGCCGGAAGCGCCAACGTGCTCCGGTACCTGGTCATGGGAAAGGGGAGCAGCCCGGCCGCGAAGCGCCTGTGCGCCCGGCTGGTGCACGAGTGCGGAAGCATCCCCCGCGGCGAGTGGGGCCGGGTCATGACGAGGCTGCACCTGGACGACTCGGTGCGGGAGATCGCGGTGCCCACCGTCGTCGTCGGAGGTGACGAGGACAAGCTGACTCCCCCGTGGCACGCCCACCACATCGGTGAGCTGGTCCAGGACCCCGTCGAGGTCCGGGTGATCCCGGGTCTCGGCCACATGGGCCCCCTGGAGGCCCCCGGAACCCTCGCTGAACTGGTCGGGAAACTGGCGGCCAACCACATCAGCGAGGACGCGAAGGCGTAGGGCCCGACATACGGGGGCGCGGTGCAGAGGTGGCACCGCGCCCCTTCCTCTTGTCACTGGGGACCGATAGCTCAGTCACCCCGGCACCATCCCCGCGTGCGCGGGGAGCACTCGACGCCGCATTCGCGGCGATCTCGGAATTCAGGACCATCCCCGCGTGCGCGGGGAGCACTCTCCTTGACCTGCGCGTCTATCCCGGCACGGTACCGGAATCAGCAAGTTGTGGAGAGTCAGACAAACGCGACAGTAGAGACACAGCGGGACTCAATCGCGGGTCGCGGTGGGGATCACGTGTTCGGACACCTCGGAGTGGACCTGGTGCAGGCGGGCCTGCACCGACCGGCGCAGTTTGGCCAGGCACTCGACCAGCGTGATGTCGTCACCCACCAGACCGCCCTTCGCCACGACGGGGGTTCCGTCGAGCGGGCCCCCGCTCAGGTGGCCGTGTACGGCCAGCGGGACGATCTCACCGCCCACGTCGAAGGCGTGCACGTCGAGTTCGTCCAGGAGGCTGGCGGTCAGGTCGCCCCCGGTCAGGTAGAGACCGCTGGGCAGCGCCTGGGCGCCCACCGTGTCGGCCAGGTCGTTGACCACGTCGGCCACGAGACCGGCGACGCGGCCCGGCAGCTCGGCCCTCGTGTGGGCGGGCAGTTCGCGGACGCGTTCGGCGGTGGTGACCACTCTCAGCACGCAGAGCTCGGGGAAGCCCGAGGAGGACAGGTGGTCGGTGAGTTCCCGCGCCACCTGGTCGGGGTGGTCGCTGTCGGGGTCGCTGAGGGCCACAGCGTCCAGGTCCACGAACCGGACCGCGCCGGTGCGGGCGACCGTGGCGAGCTGGCGGCGGGTGAGATCGGTGGTGCTGCCCGCCACGGCGAGGAGGGGCCCGCGTGAACCGGCCTGGCCGCGTAGGCGCAGGGCGTAGGCGAGCAGGGCCCCGGTGGGACCGGGGTCCACGGCCACCCAGACGATTCCCTCGGCGTGGTGGGCGGCGGCCGCGGCCTCGGCTATGTCGGTGAGGTGCTGCTCGGTACTGGCGTCGCAGAGCACGATCGGCTCGTCACCGGCGAGCAGCTCGGCGGTGAGCATCTCCTGGGTGATCCGCCGCAGGGGCACGTGTCTCACGGCGAGGTCGGTCTGGGCGGCGAGGATGTCCGAGACCACACTGGTGGTCATCGGGCACAGCGGGTCGTTGGCGAGCTCGCTGCGCTCCAGCGGCACCCCGTCGAGCAGCTGCACGCCGTCCTCGGTGATGCGGCCGGAACCGGGGAAGGCCGGGGCGAACAGCACCCGGACGCGGGTCCCGGCGGGCAGTCGCTCGCGAACGGCGTCGTAGGTGGCCTCGATCTCCGCGCCCACGTTGCCGCGCAGGGTGGTGTCAGTGCGCTTGACCACCAGCCCGACCGGCCAGACCGCCTCGACGACGTCGGTGACCAGGTCGGCCGCCTGCTCAGCCGAGACGTGTCTGCTGTCCAGGTTGGCGACCACGACGTCGTAGTCCCCGGCGACCCGGCTGACGTGCTCGGGGGTCACCGTGGCCACGCGCATGCCGGTGCGGGCGAACCGCGCGCCCGTGGCGTTGGCTCCGGTGAGGTCATCGGCGACCACGAGGACCTGGGCCACGGCGCTGCTCCTTCGGCGTTGGATCTATCTGCTTCCAACATAGGCCCAAGGGGAGGGGTGGAGTGCGTTGTCCACAGGAGCGCCGGGGCCCGGAGGCCCTCTCGGTCGTTGGGCCGCTACCCCAGTCGGGAGCGCGGACCCGCCGAGGTGAGGGTCAGATCGGCGTACCTGTCCCCCTGCACGCGCTCTGCCAGCGTGTCGAGTTCCGCGAGTTCGTTCACGGTCAGGGAGAGGTCCGCCGCTGCAGCGTTCTCGTCCAGCCGGTGGACCCTGCGGGTACCGGGGATGGGGATGGTCGGCACGCCCCACACGCCGCTCCGGTGGTGCACCCAGGCCAGGGCCACCTGCCCCGGGGTGACCCCGTGGGCGCTCGCGATGCGGTTCAGGGGTTCCAGCAGTCGGCTGTTGGCGGCGAAGCGTTCCGCGCTGAACCGGGGCTGGTGGTGCCGGAAATCGTCCTCGGAGAGGTCGCCTGGGCCGGTCAGTGTGCCGGTGAAGAAGCCTCTGCCCAGCGGTGAGTAGGGCACGAAGGCGACGCCGAGCCGGGCAGCCTCCGGAACGACCGCCTCCTCCACGTCGCGGCTCCACAGCGACCACTCGGACTGCACCGCGGCGATCCGGTGGACTCCGTGGGCTCGGCGGAGCTCGTCAGCGGTCACCTCGGACAGACCCAGGTGTCGGACCTTCCCTTCGGCCACCAGTTCGGCCATGGCACCGACCGTCTCCTCCACGGGGACGTCGAGGTCGACTCGGTGCATGTAGTAGAGATCGATGACGTCGGTGCCCAGGCGGCGCAGGCTGGCCTCGACGGCCGCCCGCACGTACGGGGCGTCTCCCCGCACCGGTCGGGCGTGGGGGTCGTCCGTGCGGAGAATGCCGAATTTGGTGGCGAGGAAGACTTCGTCCCGGCGTTCCCTCAGCGTGCGTCCGAGGAGTTCCTCGTTCGCTCCGCCGCCGTACATGTCGGCGGTGTCCAGGAACGTGACACCGATGTCGAGGGCATGGTGCAGCGTGCGGACGGCCTCGGTCTCGTCGGTGCTCCCGTAGAACTCGCTCATGCCCATGCAGCCGAGCCCCTGAACGGGGACAGTGGGGCCGTCGGTGCCGAGAACGGTGGTGCGCATTGTGGCTCCGGTCTTCTGTGTGTTGGTGATTCGGTCAGGAGTTGGTCGGGCTAGGAAGGGTCCGCATGACCAGGAGACGGCAGGCCGTCATGCAGGCGAGGAAGAGGACGGACATCGGCAGGAGGCTGTCCACCGCCAGCAGGGTGGAGCCGAGCATGATGAGGCCGGAGCAGAGCATGAGGCAGAACCCAAGCCAGGAGCTCGCGAGCCCGGACATCTCCGGGAAGCGGGAGACCCCCGCCCCCATGAGGTTGGGATAAAGGACTCCCGCGAAGAACACCATGACGGCGGATGGTGCGGTGAGCACCCACAAGTTGGGTTCGGTGAGAGCAGCGCCGACCACCATCAGCGCGGCGGCCGCGACGGAACCGAGGGACGCCGTCTGGAACTTGACACGCTGAGTGAGGGAGGAGGGGAGCCACCACGAATGCCCAGATGGTGGTCGCGAACAGACTGAGCACCCCGCCGACCAGGTAGAGGGTGACACCGATCAGCAAGGACCTCTTTCGGCCGATGGCGTCCGACAGCGGTCCGTACAACAGTTGGCCGACGGAAAAGGCGATGAGGTAGAGCGTGACGCTGAGCTGCACCGAGTTCTGGGTGGTCCCGTAAGCGGTCGGCAACGATACATCGTGTGGCAATGGTCTGGTTGGACACTGTGACCTCAGGCCTTTCAACTGGCTGGGTCCGTGGTTCGGACGCTTTCGTGAACGAAGTTCCACCTGCACTCCGGTCGACCGAGCGCGGCGGGGACGCCGCACTAGGGGGGAGGGCTCATCTTGGGGCCCTATGAAATTCCCCGGACCGGGTTGGTCGCCTGATCAAGGACGACCGCGCACTTCAGTCGGGTTCCCCCTCCGGCGCCGCACGGGGTCCGACCCTCCGAGCCTCCGACGTGATGCGGCGAGTGCGACTCCAGTCTTAAAAACCAACCAGTTAGTTGTCAATGACACGACGCAGCCGCCGTCCGCAACCGGCCAGGTGACGCCCGGCACATAGACGATCGACGTCGACTCGGGACCACGTGCAACCAACTGGTTGGTGCACGACTACGATGAAGCCATGAGGAAGGCCGAGGTCACCCGCTCCCTGCTCGCCAACGCCGCCCGGCGCGAGTTCGCGGACCACGGAATCGCGGGTGCACGAGTGGACCGGATCGCTGAACGGGCCGGTGTGAACAAGCAGCGCATCTACGCCTACTTCGGTGACAAGGAGCGGCTCTTCCAGCACGTCGTCACCGAGGCCCTCGCCGACCTCGGCCGGGCCGTCCCGCTCCAGGCGGACACCGACCCGGTCGAGTACGTCAGAAGGGTCCACGAGTTCCACCGTGACAACCCGGACCTTCTGCGGCTGCTTCTGTGGGAGTCGCTGCACTACGGCGATCGCGAGCTCCCGGAGGAATCCGAACGCGGCGCACTCTACGTCGAGAAGACCCGCGTGCTCGCGGAGGCCGGACTGGAGTCCTCACCGGAACGGGCGCGCATGCTGCTACTCACCCTCATCGGTGTGGCCGCGTGGCCGAACATCGTGCAACAGCTGTCACGGATGATCCTGGGCCGCGACCCCCGAGAAGAGGAGACGCGCGAGGAGCTGACCGACTACCTCGCCGACTTCGTGCGCGCCGCGACGGCCGGAACACGGGGGACGGCGGGAGACGGAGCGGACGCGCCCTCGTCGTGATCACGACGGGGCATCAGCGCAACCGCACGACCTCGTTGGCGCGGGCGGAGCGGCGGGCCGCCTCGATGACCTCCAGGCCGTGGATCACCTCGTGCGGGTCCACCGGCAGGGGTTCGCCCTCGCCCACGGCGTCGCGGACCCCCGCGTAGAACTCCGGGTAGGCGCCGCGCGCGCTGGGCACCGGTTCGGTGTGGCCGTCGGTGCCGAGGAGTCCCCAGTCCTCTCGCGGGACCACGCCCCAGTCGGCGGTGTCCGGTCGCTCGCCCGTGGTGAGCCGGGCCTCCTGGCCGTCCAGGCCGAAGCTGGTGAAGGCGGCCTCGTCACCGAGGACCCGGAACCGGGGTCCGTTCTGCGCGCTGAGGGCGCTCATCCACAGGTGGGAGCGGGTCCCCCGCACGTGCCCGAGGGACAGGAACACGTCGTCGTCGGCGTTCACCCCCTCGCGGCGGGCGTCGACCTCCGCGTAGACGGTGGCCACCGAGCCGAACAGGTTGACCGCCTGGTCGATCAGGTGCGGGCCGAGGTCGTACAGCAGCCCGGCTCCGGCGTCGACGCCTCCGGTCTCCCGCCAGGTCCCCTTGGGCTGGGGCCGCCAGCGCTCGAACCGCGACTCGAAGCGGTGCACCCGCCCCAGGCTGCCCTCCTCGATCAGCTGCCACAGGGTGAGGAAGTCCGCGTCCCAGCGGCGGTTCTGGTAGACGGTGAGCACGTGGCCCAGCTTGTCGGCCAGGTCGGTGAGCTCCCGGGCCTCGCGGGCGGTGAGCGCGAACGGCTTGTCCACGACCACGGCCAGCCCGGACTCCAGCGCGGCCCGTGCGAGCGGCGCGTGGGTGTCGTTGGGCGTGCTGACCACCGCGATCTCGTACCGTGCGGCGTCGGCCCACAGTTCCGCGACGCTGGGGTACACGGTGATCCACGGGTAGCGCTGCCGTGCGGCCCGCGCGCGTTCCGGGGACGCGGTGACCACGGCGGACAGGCGCAGCCCCGGGACGGCGTCGATGAGCGGCGCGTGGAAGACCTCGCCGCCCTTGCCGTAGCCGACCAGGGCCACGTGCAGTTCGGGTCCGTCGTGTGGGCCCTGACCAGGGCTGGATGCGTCAGCCATGCCCCCAATGTACGGCTCCGTCGGACCCGTCGGGCGAACGGCGCACCCGCCCCGGGACCGGACGGGTGGCCGGATCCACTTCGGCTCGGCAAAGGCGCAGCGCACACGGTTGTCCTGCAATATTTCGGATCGTTACGCAAGAAGTTGCGCGAGGTATGGACATTCGCCCCGGATGGGACTTACATCGAGAAGCGCATGACCTGGATCACACCCCCGCCCCCGGTGGGTGTGCGTGCCGAAGGAGTGAGACCCCCATGCCAAGTTCGGTCACTCGACGCGCCCTGGCCGCCGGAGGCGTGGTGCTCCTCGTCTCCGGCTGCTCCTACCTGAGCGGGGGCGACGGCGGCAGCGCCGACACCTCCGGCATCGACTGCTCCCCCTACGAACAGTGGGAGGGCACCGGCGGCACCGTCTCCGTCTACGCCTCCATCCGCGACGAGGAGGGCGACCGCCTGGAGCAGTCCTGGGCGGACTTCGCGGCCTGCTCCGGCATCACCGTCCAGTACGAGGGCAGCGGCGAGTTCGAGGCCCAGCTCCCCGTCCGCCTCGATGGCGGCAACGCACCCGACCTGGCCTTCATCCCCCAGCCCGGCCTGCTGGAGCGCGCCGCCCGGGACGGCCACGCCGTCCCGGTCGCGGACGGCGTGCGGAGCAACGTCGAGTCCGGGTGGAGCGAGGACTGGCGGGGCTACGCCACCGTCGACGGTGACCTGTACGGCTCCCCGCTCGGCGCCAACATGAAGTCGATGGTCTGGTACTCCCCCACCTTCTTCGCCGAGAACGGCCACGAGGTCCCCGAGACCTGGGACGAGATGATCGAGCTCAGCGACACCATCGCCGCGGACGGCACCAAGCCCTGGTGCGTGGGCTTCGAGTCCGGCGACGCGACCGGCTGGCCCGGTACCGACTGGATCGAGAACGCGCTCCTGCGCACCTCGGGCACGGACGTCTACCACGACTGGATCGCCCACGACATCCCCTTCGACGCCCCCGAGGTCGAGGAGGCCTTCGACCTGGCGGACGGGGTCATCCGCAACGAGGACTACGTCAACGGCACCTTCGGCGGCGTGGACAGCATCGCCGTCACCTCCTTCCAGGAGGCCGGGATGCCGCTCCTGGACGGCGGCTGCGCCATGTACCTGATGGGTTCCTTCTACGGCGCCCAGTTCGAGAACGACGTGGAGGTCGGTGAGGACGGCGACGTCTACGGTTTCGTGCTGCCCCCGCTGGAGGCCGACTCCGAGGTCCCGATCATGGGCGGCGGGGAGTTCGTCGTCGCCTTCGACGACCGCGACGAGGTGGTCGCCGTCCACGAGTACCTGTCCTCGGGCGCGTTCGCCAACCAGCGCGCCTCCCTCGGCTCCTGGGTCTCCGCCCACCAGGACCTGGACCTGTCCGTGCTGTCCGACCCCACCGACCAGTTCACCGCCGAGGTCCTCAACGACCCCGACACGGTCTTCCACTTCGACGGCAGCGACGCCATGCCCTCCTCCGTGGGGACCAACGTCTTCTGGAGCGGCATGATCGACTGGGTCACCGGAGCCGACACCGCGACGGTCCTGGAGAGCGTGGAGTCGGCCTGGCCCTAGTTCTCTGAGCCACCGCTTCGCCTCGGTCCGTGTTCGGTCGCCCCCTCGGGCTGACGTACGCGGTCGGCCCTCCGGCCGGGGCCCGGGAGCCCCGGCCGGCCCTCCCCCCCCACACCTCCAGGTACCACCAGGGGTCTTCCATGGAGTTCTCCTTCCTGGACGAGCTGCCCAAGCTCGTCTGGATGCTCATCGGGATCGCCGTGTTCCTCGGCGTCATCGGCCTGATGCTCGTCCTGCTCGACACCCCCAGGAGCAGGAGGGACCGCTGGCAGGCGGCCTTCTTCCTCGGCCCGGCCGTCCTGCTGCTCCTCGGTGGGCTGGTCTACCCCGTCGTCCGCACCACCGTGCTCTCCTTCCACGACCGCTCCGGGGACGCGTTCGTCGGGCTGGCCAACTACCAGTGGATGTTCCAGCGGCCGGAGATCCTCCAGGTCCTGTCCAACACCCTGCTGTGGGTGTTGTTCGCCCCCGCCCTGGCCACCGCCGTCGGCCTGCTCTACGCCGTGCTCATCGACCGGTCCCGGTTCGAGTCCCTGGCCAAGTCGATGGTGTTCATGCCGATGGCGATCTCCTTCGTCGGCGCCAGCATCATCTGGCGGTTCGTGTACGCCTACCGGCCCGCCGACCAGGAGCAGTACGGCCTGCTCAACCAGATCGTCGTGTGGTTCGGCGGAGAGCCCCGGCTGTGGCTCCTCGAACAGCCCCTCAACACGTTCCTGCTGATCCTGGTCCTGATCTGGGTCCAGGCCGGGTTCGCCATGGTGGTCATGTCCGCCGCGATCAAGGCCATCCCCGCCGAGACGGTGGAGGCCGCCCGGATCGACGGGGCCGGGGCCTGGCAGCTGTTCGCCCGCATCACCCTGCCGTCCGTGTGGCCCACCCTGGTGGTCGTGCTCATCACCATCTCGGCGCAGACCCTCAAGATCTTCGACATCGTCCGCACCATGACCGGCGGCAACTACGGCACCAGCGTGATCGCCAACGAGATGTACAGCCAGGCCTTCTCCCAGGGCCAGACGGGCCAGGGGTCCGCCCTGGCGGTGGTCCTCTTCGTCCTGGTCGTCCCGCTGGTCGTCCTCCAGATCCGGCGCAACCGCAAGGCCAGGGAGTTGGCATGAGCATCGATCACGTCGCGCGGAACCGGAGCGCCGCCGCCCGGGTACGCGGTCGGCTCAGCGGAGGGGCGGCCAGCCTCGCGGCACTGGTCATCGCCGTCCTGTGGACGCTCCCCACCGCCGGGCTGTTCATCTCGTCGTTCCGGCCCGCCGACCAGATCCGCGGCAGCGGCTGGTGGACGTTCTTCGGCTCCCCCGAGGTGACGCTGGACAACTACCGGGACGTTCTCTTCGGCAGCGCCAACGACGGACGTCTGGCCAGCCACTTCGTGAACTCCTTCGTGATCACCCTGCCCTCGACCGTGTTCGTGCTGGGCCTCGCGGCGCTCGCCGCCTACGCGCTGGCCTGGATCGACTTCCGGGGCCGCGACTGGGTGTTCCTGGGGATCTTCGCCCTCCAGGTCGTGCCGATCCAGATGTCCCTGGTGCCGCTGTTGCGCTTCTTCTCGCAGGGGGTGTCGGTGGGCGAGGTGCAGCTGCTGCCCGCGTGGGAGCTCACCGGGGCGATGGCGTTCACCAACGTGTGGGTCGCGCACACCATCTTCGGTCTGCCGCTGGGCATCTTCCTGATGCACAACTTCCTGTCCCAGCTGCCGAGGTCGCTCTTCGAGGCGGCCCGCGTGGACGGGGCCGGGCACGGGACGATCTTCCGGAAGGTGGCGCTCCCGTTGATCGCGCCCGCCCTGGTCTCCCTGGGCATCTTCCAGTTCCTCTGGGTGTGGAACGACCTGCTGGTGGCGCTGATCTTCGCCGGGGGCGACACCTCCACGGCCCCGCTCACCGTGCGGCTGGCCGAGCTGGCCGGAACCCGGGGCGAGGCCTGGCACCGGCTCACCGCGGGCGCGTTCGTGTCCATCGTCGTCCCGCTGCTCGTGTTCTTCCTGCTCCAGCGCTACTTCGTGCGCGGGCTGCTGGCGGGCAGCGTCAAGGGGTGACTCAGGTGGAGCGGATGGCGGCCCGCGCCGCCTCCAGCGCGGTGGTCCGGTAGGCGGCGCCGAACAGGCACACGTGCACGAGGAGGGGGTGCAGCTGGTGCAGCGCCACCCGGCCGCGCCACCCGGCGGAGAGCGGGGCGACCTCGTTGTAGGCGTCGCGGACCCGGTCCAGGTGGGGCAGGCCGAACAGCGCCAGCATCGCCAGGTCCGCCTCGCGGTGGCCGCCGTGTGCGGCCGGGTCGATGAGCACGGCGTCGCGGGCGCGCCAGAGCACGTTGCCGCTCCACAGGTCCCCGTGGACACGGGCGGGCGGTTCGGGCTCCCCGGCCAGTTCCTCGACCGAGTCGACCACGCGCTCGATCGCCCGGGCGTCGGTGGGGGTGAGCGCCCCCTGGTCCAGGGCCTGGCGCAGGTAGGGGCGCAGCCGCTGTTCGGCGTAGAAGCGCGGCCAGTACCGGGCGGGGGTGTTGTCCATCGGCAGCGGGCCGATGTAGCCGGGCCAGTCGGCACCGAAGGCGTCCGCTCCGGTCAGGTGGGTTCCGGCGAGCTGTCGGCCGAGCCGTTCGGCGGCGGCGGGTGTGGGTTCGTCCTGTTCCACCAGGGGGAGCACGAGCAGGCGCTCGTCCCAGCCCAGGGGTTGGAGCACCGGGGAGCCGAAGCACCGGCCGAGCCACTCCAGGCCGCGCGCCTCGGCGGCCAGGGCCCCGGCCGGTTCGGCCCCGCGCGTCTGGGACTTGACGAACAGCCGGGTACCGTCGGCCAGTTCGACGTAGGACAGGGTCCAGTCATGGCTGGTCCCGGCCTTCGCTGCGCGGCGGACCTCGGTGTCCAGCAGCGCCTCGACCCGGTCAGCGAGGGTGCCGGTCTGCGGGTCTCGGCCCGGTCTGCCCGGTCCGTCACCGGTGCCCCCGAAGGACCGCACGATCGGCTCCCTGTCCACGCGACTAGCCCCGCAACCGGGCGACGAGTTCCCCGGTGAGGCCCTTGGAGGCGGCCTCGACCATGTTCAGGACGGCGGTGAACCCGTCGTCTCCGCCGTAGTAGGGGTCGGGGACCTCCGGGTTGGGGCCCCCGCCCGGCGCGAACGAGCGGAACAGGAACAGTCGGGAGGGGTCGAAGCCGAGTTCGGGCCCGCGTTCGTCGACGACCCCGCGCAGGTCGTCGAGGTTGTCCAGGTCCATGGCCAGGACGAGGTCCCGGGTGGCCAGGTCCTCGGGGTGGAACTGGCGGGCGGTGTGGTGGGTGAGGTACCCGTGCACGCGCAGGGTGGCGGCGGCGCGGGAGTCCATCCCGTCCCCGATGTGCCAGTCGCCCGTGCCGGAGCTGTCGACCCGGACGAGGTCGTTCATTCCGGCGCGTTCGAGGTCGGCGGTGAGCACCTTCTCGGCCATGGGCGATCGGCAGATGTTGCCCAGGCACACGACGCTGACACGGTAGGGACCAGTGGGGTCACGCGGTTCCGGCAGGCTCATGCCCCTTACCGTAACGAAAAACCGCCACACCCACCCGATCCGGCGCGGTGAGTGACGGTTCCGTCCCCGGTCCGTTCACGGATCAGCCCTTGGGCAGCCTGACCACGGTCACGAAGAAGTCGTCGATCTGCCGCACGACCCTGATGAACTGCTCGAAGTCCACGGGCTTGGGCACGTAGGCGTTGGCGTGCAGGCGGTAGCTGCGCAGCACGTCCTCCTCGGCCTCCGAGGTCGTGAGCACGACGACGGGGATGTGTGCCAGGTCGTCGTCGTTCTTGACCTCCTCCAGGACCTCCCTGCCGTCCTTGCGCGGCAGGTTGAGGTCGAGAAGGATCAGGTGGGGCCGGGGCGCGTCGGCGAACTCGCCCTCGCGACGCAGGAAGCGGAGCGCCTCGACGCCGTCCGAGACCACGTGCAGGCGGTTGCCCAGCTTGTGTTCCTCGAACGCCTCCTTGGTCATCAGGACGTCACCGGGATCGTCCTCGACCAGCAGCACCTCAATGGGATGCACCAACATGACCTCGCTCAAGCTTCCAGACCCCTATACGGGCCCCGCCCCGTGACCGGGTGGAACCGTACCGCCAGCGCCGCCGGGCAGGGGACTCGGATCCCCCTCGGCGTCACTGCCCGTGGGGGAACCGGTCTCCGGCTCGGTGCCGCCGGACTCTCGTGTGGCCGTCGGTGCCTCGTCCGTGGGGGCGGGCTCGGCGACCTCGGTGCCCTCGACACCGTTATCGACGTCGTCGGTCGGTTCGGTTCCCTCCACGGCAACCGACTCTTCCTTCTCCGCCTCGATGTCTACGGGCAGGGTCCAGCATATGCGGGTTCCGGTCCGCCCGGAGTCCGTGTCGTCGGTGGTTTCGGACCCTTCGGGGTTCTCGGCGCCCGTGTCGAGCCACATGCGGCCGCCGTGGAACTCCACGATCTTCTTGCACATGGCCAGGCCGATGCCGGTGCCGGTGTACTTCTCCCGGGTGTGCAGGCGCTGGAAGATGACGAAGATCCGCTCGGCGTACTGCGGTTCGATACCGATGCCGTTGTCGGAGCAGCAGAAGACCCACTCGTCGCCCTGGCGCTCGACGCTCAGGCGCACCTCGGGGGCGTCCTCGCCTCGGAACTTGACGGCGTTGCCGACCAGGTTGAAGAAGACCTGGGTGAGCAGGGTGCGGTCGCCCTGGACGGTGGGCAGGGTGTCGCCGGAGATCTCGGCGCCCGCCTCCTCCAGACGCGTCTCCAGACTGCTCAGGGCGTCGTCCAGGGCCACGTTGAGGTCGACCGGCGCGAAGTTCTTCGTCCTCCCGACCCGGGAGAAGGCCAGCAGGTCGTTGATGAGGGTCTGCATGCGCTTGGCGCCCTCGACCGCGAAGTCGATGTAGGAGTCGGCGCGCTCGTCCAGCTGGCCGTGGTACCGGCGCTGGAGCAGCTGACAGAAGCTGGCAACCTTGCGCAGCGGCTCCTGGAGGTCGTGCGAGGCGACGTAGGCGAACTGCTCCAGCTCCAGGTTGGACCGGCGCAGCTCCTCGGTCTGGTGTTCCAGGAGGGTGGACTGCTCCTGGAGCTTGCGGCGCGCGGAGGCGACCTCGTCGAGGTCCTGCACGATGCGCTCGCGCATGGCGTCCACGTCGTGGCCGAGCTGGACGATCTCGGGCGGCCCGTGCAGCGAGATGCGGTGCGCGTAGTAGCCCTCGGAGACCTGGCGCATGTGCCCGGCCAGTTCCTCCAGGGGCCGCAGCACCCACTGCTGGAGCATGACCCACAGGAACACCGACAGGAACACCACGACCAGACCGACGAGCACCAGCAGGGCCACGACCTGCTGGGTGGCCAGGGTGAGGCCGCTCTGGGCCTCCTGGATCTCGTTGGTGAGGTGGTTGGTCGTGGCGTCGGCGGCCCGGTTCAGTTCCAGGAAGAGCACCCGTCCGCGCTGGAGGTCCTCCTGGGTGGGGGTCTCGCCGCTGCGGACCTCCTCCAGGACGGGTTCGGCGAACTGCTCGCTCCAGACGTCCCCGGCCTCGATGAGCTCGTTGACCTTCGGCGCGATGTCCGGGTTCTCCTCGGCCAGCGTGGCCAGGGCGCTCCGGTGCTCCGCGAGCGACATGCGCTGCTCGACGAAGGGCTGGAGGAAGTCGCGGTCGCCGGTGAGGATGTAGCCGCGCAGGGCGTGGTCCTGGCTGAGGTAGGCCGAGCGGGTCTGCTCGACGGTGCTCAGCCCGGGGGTCAGGGAATCGACCTGGAGCACCAGGGAGTCCCTGGCCTGGAAGGCCGCGAGGGTGATGACCGAGACGGCCACCACGAGGACGACGGCGACCACCGTCAGCAGGCTGGTGACCCTGCGGCGCAGGCTCCAGGAGTGGCGGCTGGAGTGGACGCGCTCGTGCGGGGAGGCGTTCACGAACGGGGCTCCGCCGACGGACGTCCGGGCCCCCTCGTCCGGTTCCCCGTCGTGGTCTCCGGTCCGGGAGTCGGTGTCCATGGTGCGGTGTTCCTCCCCGGAGGGGCTCACTGCGGCTCTCCGTGGTTGATGAGCAGCATCGCCACGTCGTCCTGGAGCGGGCCGCCGTTGCTGCGTTCGGCCTCGTCCACCAGGTGTTCGGGCAGGTTGTACAGGGCCACGCCCTGGCTGAGGACCCCGTTCACCATCCGGCGCAGGCCCGCGACCTCCAGGCGGGCGGGCGGCCCGCCGTCGTAGGCGTCGACCAGGCCGTCGGTGTAGAAGAGCATGCTGGAGCCCTCGGGCAGGACCACCTCGGTCGACTCGTCCTGGTCGACGGGGAACACGCCCAGGGGCGGCTGCGGGACGGCCTGGATCTCCTCCGCGACGCCGTCCCGGACGATCATGGGCGGCGGGTGTCCGAGGACGCGCACCCGGGCGCGGTCGCTGCCGCTGTCGAGGCTGATCATGCACAGCGTCGCGTACATCTCCTCCTGGGCGCGCTCGCTCACCAGGAGGTCCTCCAGGTTGGGCAGGACGCGCTTCTCGGCGACCCCGCTCATGACCAGGGTGCGCCAGGCGATGCGCAGGCTGACGCCGAGGGCGGCCTCGTCGGGTCCGTGGCCGCTGACGTCACCGATGATGACGTGGGTGGTGCCGTCCTTCTCGACCGCGTCGTAGAAGTCGCCGCCGACCAGCGCGCGCTTGCGGCCGGGGCGGTAGTAGGCGCGGTGGCTCAGGGGCGAGCTGTCGAGCAGGACCTGGGGCAGCAGGCCCCGTTCCAGGCGCATGTTCTCGCGGGCGCGCATGCGGGCCTCGCGCAGCTGGCGGGCGTTCTCGTCGGCGCGGCGCCGTTCGAGGGAGTAGCGCAGGCTGCGGGCCAGCAGGGAGCCGTCCACCTGGCCCTTGACCAGGTAGTCCTGGGCTCCCGCAGCGACCGCGGCGATGCCCTCGTGTTCGTCGTCGAGGCCGGTGAAGACGACGACGGCGGCGGAGGGCGCGCCCTCAAGGACCTCGCGCAGGAGACCGAGGCCGTGCCCGTCGGGGAGGTTGAGGTCCAGCAGCACGCAGCCGCGGAAGCCGGTGAGGTGCTCGCGGGCGGCCGCCAGCGTGGAGACCCAGGTGATCCTGGTGGTCAGCGCGGTGTCCGCGAGGAGTTCCTCGGCGAGGAAGGCGTCCCCGGGGTCGTCTTCGATCAGCAGGACGTCAACTGATTCGACGGTAGCCTCCACCCGGTCGTCCAGAACGGTGTCGTCACCCAGGGCGGCGCTGCCGTGTGTCGCAGCGCCGTCGGCGGCTCGGGCCGCGTCGTCGCCGATCACTGTCATGTGATCGTGCCCTGTTCTCCTGGTATCCACTCATCGCCTCAAGGTCCACGGGGCCGTGGGAGTCCGTCACGCCGCGTACCCGAGGCGAACGCCTCGGGTCACACCTGTGGTTCGGACCGCACGACACCCAAACGATAAACGCCCCGGCGACCAGTTGACCAGCAGACGAGACGAGACACATCCAACGCCGCGGGGCGGAACCACTCTGGTTCGCGCGTGTCGCGGGGGCCGGGCGGGCGAGGGGGCCCGGCGTGGCTGAGGGGTCGCGCAGGTGGTCAGCGCGTGCAGATGCGCGTGCGCAGGCACGTGAACGCAGTGACACAGGACACTTCGAGTGGGCGTTGTGTCACGTTTTTTCTGACACAGTGTCGTATCCATCTTGACAACCCGAACCACCTAAATGACATCATGTCATAAAGATTCCGGAAAGAGAGGTGAAGGTGACCATGAGCGCCACGGCCGAAGCCCCCACCGCGGTCGACCCCTCGGCCGAACCGTTCTCCGCGCGGCTGAAGGCCGCCACCTGGAACGACCACGCGGCCGCCGAACACCACGGCTTCACCAGGGCCCTCACCGAGGGCGAACTCCCCCTCGACGGATACACGGCGATGGTCGCCCAGCACTACTTCGCGTACGTGGCCCTGGAGCGGGTCGGCCGCGACCTGGCCGAGGACCCCGTCGCGGGCCGCTTCCGCTACCCCGAGCTGGAGCGCGTCCCCGCACTGGAGACCGACCTCGCCCACCTGCTCGGCGCCGACTGGCGCGACCGCGTCTCCCCGACCCCGGCCACCCGGACCTACGTGGCGCGCATCGAGCAGATGGCCGACCACCCGGCGGGGTTCGTGGCACACCACTACACCCGCTATCTGGGCGACGTCTCCGGCGGGCAGTTCATCCGGCGGATCGCTGCCAGGGCGTACGGCCTCACCGACGACGCGGGCGTGGCCTTCTACGTCTTCGACGCCCTGGGCAGCCTGCCGAAGTTCCGTACCGGGTACCGGGAGCGCCTCGACTCCCTCGACCTCGACGAGCGCACCGCCGACTTCCTCCTCCGGGAGACCCGGCTCGCCTACCAACTCAACACCGAGGTGCTCGCGGACCTCGGCAGGCGCCACGCCTGACCCGTTCCCGCCTCCCCCTGCCGCACGCCCGGGAAAACGTCCGGCACTCCCCTGGCGTGCCACCATAGGAGTCATGCCCAAGATCACGGCTCCGACCATCGCCGCTCACCGTGCCCGCACACGGGAGCGCATCATGGACGCGGTCGAGGAGCTGACCAGGTCACAGGGGATCGACCGCATCTCCATGACCGACGTGGCCAACGCGGCGGGCATCACCCGCACCGCGTTGTACAACTACTTCCCGGACAAGCCCGCGCTGCTCCTCGCCTTCACCGAGCAGGTCAGCAACGCGTTCGTCGAACGCTACAAGCGCGAGCTCCCCTCGGGGGTCTCGGCCGCCCGCCGCCTGTCAGCCTTCGTCCGCCTCCAGCTGGAAGGCATCGTCGCGCACCCGCACCCGCCCGCCGCCGAGCTGGGCGCCAGCCTGGGACCCGACGCCTACCAGGCGCTGGCCGCGCACGTGGCCCCGATGCAGCGCCTGCTCACCGAGATCCTGGAGGAGGGCAGCGCCGCCGGGGAGTTCGACCGCCTGCCCGCCGAGCGCGTCGCGGGACTGACCCTGTCCATGGTGGGCTCGCAGCGGCTGCCCCTGGTCAACGGCGAGGTCGACATCGACGGCACCCACACCCTGGTGACCCGTTTCGTGCTCCGCGCCCTCGGCGTGCGGACCGAAACCGTGGACACGATCCTCCCCTCCGACCCCCAGTCGAACACACAGAGTTCCAACTGAAACACCCTCAGTCATAAGGGTCAGGTTCTAACCGGGTGGTGGCCGTTAGCGGCCATCACCCTGCGGCATGAAGGCTTCGGAAGCGGGGAACGACCCGCACTGCCCGACCCCCACCCGGGCGTACCCGTCCGACCGCCGCCGAGACCCGTTAGGCCCTCCTCCTCGTGTCCCTCACGCTGATCGCCGTCGGCGCCGCCCTGGTGTCGCTCGCCCTCTTCAACAAGGTGCCCCGCTACGTGCCCGGACGCCTGCCCGATCCACGCTCCGCCGGTGGGGTCGCCACGGCGCAGCGCACCAGCGTGCCCCCACGGGTGCGCCTGGTCTCCGCCCGACTGACCGAACAGGGTCGCGCCCTGTTCACCGCGGTCGGCGGGAGCGCGCTGATCGTGGCGTTCTTCCTCAGCCTGTCCGGTCTCTGACCGCACCGGTCCGCACCGGCCGGTTCAGCGCGCGCGGCCCCGGTGGCCGCCGCGCCCTCCGGCCAGACGCACCAGGAGCCCGCCCGCGACGGTGGCCGCGATCCCTCCGGTCACCGCCGCGGCCGTGGCCACCCGGCTCCGCATCCGGGACCCGCGCCGCGCGGCGGACTCCGCGACCGCCCGCTCGGTCTCACGGAAGGCGCCCCCGCACAGCGCGGCGTCCAGCTCGCTCCCGCGCCAGCGCGCGTTCCAGGGGTTCAGGGGGGTCAGGCCGCCGGGCAGGGGCGTGGTCCGGGGCTTCCAGCGCACCGGCTCGTCCGACCCCTCCCCCGCCGACGACACGTCGGCCCGGAGCACACGCGGCTCCGGTCCGGTGTAGCGCAGCTCGCCGGGGGCGTTCGCGATCATCTCCACGAGCAGCCGGGCGCACGCGCGCGCGTCACCGAGCGCGGTGTGCTGGCCCGTGGGCCACTCCCCGCTGAGCAGGTGGGTGGCGCGCGGCAGCGAGTAGCGCGGCAGGTCCAGCTGGGAACGGAGCGCGCGCAGCGTGCACAGCCCCGACAGCCCGCGCGGCAGCCCGGCGGGCACCAGCTCTGAGGTGAGGAAGCGCTCCTCGAAGTCCAGGTTGTGACAGACCACCACGGCGCCGGAGAGCAGCTGGGAGACGCGCGGGACGATCGTCTCCGCACGCGGGGCGCCGATGACGTCGCCCTCCCCGATCCCGTGGAACTCCTGCCCGCTGAGGGGCGCCCGGGGGTCCACCAGGGTGCTGAACTCCTCCACGAGGGTGCCGTCCCCGCGTACCCGCACCACCGCGATCTCCACCAACCGCGCGCCCTCGCGCGGGTCCAGCCCGGTCGTCTCGACGTCGAGTACCGCGTACTCCAGGTCCGCCGCCCGCGTGCCGACCCTTCTCCGGGTCAGTGCGCCCGTCCGCAGCGTTCCCATCGTCTGTCCCTACTCCCTGTGGTCGATCAACGTCGGCTCACGACCTTACTGCCCGTGCCCGACACCGGCCGCCCCCGCGTACACGGCCCCACGGACCGCACACCGCCGAACGGGAAGAAGGAGGGGTGTGTGTACGTTTTGACGCGTGCCCGGCACCAACGGGCACGAACCGCACAGCCTCAACGGCGAGGAGAAGCCGCATGAACCAGCCACCGCTGCCCAGCTACGCCCCCCTGGCCGAGGTCGTCCGGTCCGGAATGCGTGAGGGCGTGCACTACGGAGCGGTGATCGGTCTCTCCGCCGACGGTGAGATCGCCTACGCGCGCGGCCCCGTGCACGACCCCATGTTCCCCCGCTCCTCCGCCAAGCCCTTCCAGGCACTGGCCATGCTCCGCGCGGGCGCCCGGCTGGAGGGCCCCTCCCTGGCGATCGCCGCGGGCAGCCACGGCGGCGAGGAGTTCCACGCCGCCGAGGCGGAGAGCATCCTGGCCTCCGTGGGGCTCACCGCCGACGCCCTCCGGTGCCCGCCCGCCGTTCCCGGCGCCCCCGCCGCCCGCCGGGCATTCGTCGCGGCCGGACGCGAACCCGAGTCCCGGTACATGAACTGTTCCGGCAAGCACGCGGGCATGCTCGCCGCCTGCGTCGCCCAGGGGTGGAGCACGGACGACTACCTCGACCCCGAGCACCCCCTCCAGCTGCTCGTACGCGAGGCCACCGAGGACATGTGCGGGGAGACCGTCGCCCACACCGCCGTCGACGGCTGCGGCGCGCCCCAACTCGCCGTCACCCTCACCGGTCTGGCCCGCGGCGTCCAGGGGATGCGCCTGTCCCCCGAGGGCACCCACGAGCGCGGGATCGTCGAGGCGATGAGCGCGCACCCCGAGTACGTCTCCGGCCCCGAGCGCGTCGACACCGACCTCATGACCCGGATGCCCGGCCTGGTCTCCAAGATCGGAGCGGACGGCGTCCTCGTGCTCAACGCCCCCACCGGTGAGACCGTCGCGGTCAAGATCAGCGACGGCGACGCCGAGGAGCGCTCGCGGGTGGTGGTCGGCCTGACCGCCCTGCGCGCCCTGGGCGTGGACGTCAGCGCGGTCAACGACCGCCTGACCACACCGGTGAACGGTGGCGGGGCGAAGGTGGGTGAGGTCCGGGCCCTGTAGGGGGTTCCAGGACTGGTTGGGGACAGCGGCGGGTTCACTGGGACGGACGTGGACTGTGACTGGTCTCCCGTGACGACGGGACGGCTAAAGGAGAGAAGAGAACGGTGTCGGACACCCTGAACGAGATCGTCATCGCCGGTGCGGGCATGGCTGGTCTGCATGCCGCCGAGGCCCTGCGGGAGCGGGGCTTCGAGGGGCGTCTGACCCTGGTCGGCGAGGAGGCCCACCGGCCCTACTCCCGACCCCCGCTGTCCAAGGAGGCGCTGACCGGTGTCGGACTGGACCCGGCCAACGGGGGCCCGGGCTGGCTGGTCGGGCACCGTGGGCTCCAGCTGCGCGAGGACTCCGTCATCGACGGCCTCGACCTGGACTTTCGCCCCAACACCCGGGTGGTCGGGCTGGACCCGGCCGCGCGGGAGGTGCGCGTCCAGGGACCGGGAGAGGAGGGTGCGCTGCGCTACGACGGGCTGATCGTGGCCACCGGGGCACGGGCCCGGCGTCCGGACACCGACCTGGCGGGGGTGCACGTCCTGCGCACCCTGGACGACGCCGAGGCGGTCCGGGCGGCCTTCGACTCCTCCGGGCACCTGGTGGTGGTCGGCGCCGGGTTCGTCGGCGCCGAGGTGGCCGCGAGCGCCCGCGCGGTGGGCATGGAGGTCACCCTGATCGAGGCGGCGACCACCCCGCTGACCCGGGTGGTCGACCCCCGGATCGGTGCGATCCTCACCGACCTGCACCGGGAGAACGGCGTGGACGTGCGCCTCGGCGTGGGTGTGCGCGCGTTCGAGGGGGCGGGCCGGGTGGAGCGGGTCCGGTTGGCGGACGGCTCCACGATCGACGCCTCCCTGGTGGTGGCCGGTGTGGGCGTGCACCTGAACACCGAGTGGCTGCGCGGTTCGGGGGTCGAGCTGTTCGACGACGGGTCGGTGGTGTGCGACGAGTACTCCGAGACCTCCGTGCCGAACGTGTACGCGGTCGGTGACCTGGCCAACTGGCCGCACCCGCGCTACGGCGGCCGGATCCGGCTGGAGCACTGGACCAACGCGAGCGAGCAGGGGGAGGCGGCCGCCCGCAACCTGCTCGCCGGGTCGGGGCGGACGCCGTTCACCCCGGTGCCCTATTTCTGGTCTGACCAGTACCGGAAGAAGATCCAGCTCCTGGGACAGGGCGCGCCCGCCGATCAGGTCACCTTCGTGCACGGGTCACCGGAGGACCGAAAGTTCGTCGCGTTCCTGGGGCGTGGGGGGATGCTCACCGGTGTGCTCGGGCTGCGCTCCACCCCACGCACCATGCGTTACCGCGGCCTGTTGGAGAAGCCCACCACCTGGGACGAGGCCCTGGCCGCGGCGGGGGTCACCCCGTCACGGTGATGGCCTGCTTGGGGCAGAGCCGCTGCGCCTTGAGGACCTTCTCGCGAAGCTCCTCGCCCGGCTCCTCGGTCAGGAGGTACAGGAAGTCGTCGTCCCTGACCTCGAACACCTCGGGGGCGGCGGCCATGCACAGGGCGTTGCTCTCGCACTGGTCGTAGTCGACCTCTACTCGCATGTCGTCCTTCTCTCCTGGGCCGTGGGCCCTTGGGGGTCTGCGGGTGGCAACACCCTAGCCACCAACCGCCCGGGAAAGACCGACGTCACATGGCGGCCCCGCGTGACGCGGGCCGGTCGCGCGCCTGTCGTACTCCGACGAGACCGGTGCCGGGAACCTCTCCCGTGAGCGCGCCCGCGCCCCGCTCACGACTTCGGGGGAGCCGCCTCCGACCGCGCCGACTGCGCGGTTCCGGAACACCACTGAGGGGTCGTACCCGGTCGGGCGCGACCCCCACCCGCTACTTGGCGAAGCGGTCGGTGGCCTCGATGAGGAGGTCGAGGATGCCGGGCTCGCTGAAGGCGTGGCCCGCGTCGTCGACGATGTGGAAGTCCGCCTCCGGCCAGGCACGGTGCAGGTCGTAGGCGGTGCGCACCGGGGTGCACACGTCGTAGCGCCCCTGGATGATCACGCCGGGGATGTGCCGGATGCTCGCGGCGCCCTCGATGAGCTGCTCGGGGGTGAGGAACCCCTTGTTGTGGAAGTAGTGGTTCTCGATCCGGGCGAAGGCCAGCGCGTAGTCCTCGTCGGCGTGGTGCTCGCGCAGCGCCGGGTTGGGCCGCAGCGTGATCGTCGAGCCCTCCCACACGCTCCACGCGCGGGCCGCCTCCAGGCGCACCTCGCGGTCCGGGGACTCCAGGCGGCGGGCGTAGGCGCCGATCAGGTCGTCCCGCTCCTCCTCCGGGATGGGCTCCAGGTAGGACTCCCACAGGTCCGGGAAGAGGTTCGAGGCGCCCTCCTGGTAGAACCAGCGCAGTTCCTGGTCGCGCAGCGTGAAGATGCCGCGCACGATCAGCTCGGTGACGCGGTCCGGGTGCTTCTGGGCGTAGGCCAGGGCCAGGCAGCTGCCCCAGGAACCGCCGAAGACCTGCCAGGCCTCCACGCCGATCATCTCGCGCAGCCGCTCGATGTCCTCGACCAGCGACCACGTGGTGTTGGTGGACAGGTCGGAGTCCATACGGCTGGCGTGCGGGGTGGACCGGCCGCAGTTGCGCTGGTCGAACAGGAGGATGCGGTACTTCTCCGGGTCGAAGAGCCGACGGTGGTCGGGGGTGCAGCCGCCGCCCGGGCCGCCGTGCAGGAACACCACCGGCTTGCCCGTCGGGTTTCCGCACAGCTCCCAGTAGACGCGGTGTCCGTCACCGGCGTCGAGCATGCCCGAGTCGTACGGCTCGATGGGCGGGTACAAGGTGCGCAAGGCGTGGCCCTTTCGTGGTGGTGGCTGGGAGTCAGAGCCGGTCGAGGAGCTCGGCCTTCTTGCTGCTGAACTCGCTGTCGGTCAGCAGCCCCTCGGCGTGGAGGCTGCCGAGCTCGCGGATCTTGGCGAAGATCTCGTCGCTGCCCTCGGCGGGGGGCGCCGCCTCCAGTGCGGGGGCTTCCCCGGACGGTTCGTCGGCGGCCTCCTCCCCGGCGAGGGCGATGTGGGTGTTGACGGTGGCGGCCATCAACAGGCTCTCCTCGCTGCCCTTGAGGCCGTGCGAGGCCAGGGTGAAGAAGTCGTTCTCCAGGCCTGAGGCCTCGGGCATGGTCACCCCGCGCAGCACGACCCGGAGGAAGCCCTCGTCGAAGTCGCGCTGGGGGAACCACTGGAGGGAGTCGATCTCGGAGAAGGGGAACTCACGCGACTTCTCCTGGCCCTTGGCGGTACTGGCCATCCAGCCGTCCCACACCAGCCGCACCCGTTCGCCGTCGAACGACACCGAGCCCTCTCCGGTGCGGGCCTGGTAGGGCAGCCCCACCACGAGGGCCCTGGCGACCTGCGCCAGGTCGAGCGGGGAGGAGCGGGTCTCGCGGGCGTAGCGGGCCGACTCGGTGATCCGGTCGGCGCAGTACTCCGCGACCAGCTCGCGCTCGTGCGGGCCGGTCAGGACCAGGGGCGTGGCGGCCCCGGAGCCGCCCGCGGTCTCCAGGGGCGCGTAGGGGTCGGCCCCCTCCACCAGGCGCAGCCGGAGCCGCCACCCCTGCTTGCGGTCGCCCGGGTCGAACTCCACGTCGCGTACGGCGCTCAGCGGTACGGAGCAGTGGCCCAGCGCCTTGAACAGGGCCGGGACCTTGCGGCCGGTACCGAAACCGATCCGCACCGTCTCCTCGTCGAAGCGCCAGATGGCGTGGTGTCCGTGCAGTTCCTCCATGGCAGACCATCCTAGAGGTGCCCGTGCCGGGCGGACATCCCCGGTTTCCACGCCTCAAGGCGCCCGACCAGTGCCGGGACCGACGCGACGATGGGTCGGGATGTCCGGTTCCGGGTAGAACCGGGGCACACCTCGTCCCGCCACCCGTCCGGTGGCCGGGAGCCCGTGGGAGGTGCGCACCGCGCGCCGCCCCCGAACCGGAGGCCTTCGATGTCGCACGAGATGTCCGAGGGGGCACGGGAGTTCCGCGCCGCGCGGGACCTGCTCCTACAGCACCGGGAGGACCAGGAGACGGCCCACCGGGAGTTCACGTGGCCCCGGCCGGAACGGTTCAACTGGGCGCTGGACCACTTCGACCACGTCGCCGCCACCCGACCGGACCGCACCGCGCTGTGGCTGGTGGAGGCGGACGGGACCGAGACGCACCACACGTACCGCCAGATGTCCGAGCGCTCCAACCAGGTGGCGAACTGGCTGATCGGCCAGGGGGTGCACCCGGGCGACCGGATCATGCTCATGCTCGGCAACCAGGTCGAGCTGTGGGAGACCCTGCTCGCCGCCGTCAAACTGGGCGCGGTGGTCACGCCGACCGCCACCAACCTGTCCGACGCCGACCTGGTGGACCGGCTGGAGCGGGGTGAGGTCGCGCACGTGATCTGCTCGCCGGAGCACACCGAGCGGTTCGAGCTCCTGCGCGGCCACTGGACCAGGATCTGCGTGGGCTACATGGACGGGTGGCTCAGCTACCCGGACTCGGAGCACTCGGGTCTGGACTTCACCCAGCCCAGCCCCACCGACCCGGACGACCCCCTGCTGCTGTACTTCACGTCCGGCACCACGGCCCGCCCGAAGCTGGTCACCCACACCCAGAGCTCCTACCCCGTGGGGCACCTGTCCACCATGTACTGGTTGGGGGTCCAGCCCGGAGACGTGCACCTGAACGTGTCCGCCCCGGGTTGGGCCAAGCACGCCTACAGCAGTGTTTTCGCGCCGTGGAACGCCGAGGCCACGGTGCTGGTGGTGAACCAGGAGCGGTTCGATCCGGCGACCCTGCTCGACGCGGCGGTGCGGTGCGGGGCGCACACGATGTGCGCGCCGCCCACGGTGTGGCGGATGCTGGTCCAGGCGGATCTGGGGGCCTGGAAGGTACCGCTGCGGGAGGTCGTGGCGGCGGGGGAGCCGCTCAACCCGCGGATCGTGGAGTACGTGCGCCAGGTGTGGGGGCTCTCGGTACGGGACGGGTTCGGGCAGACCGAGACCACCCTGCTCGTCGGCAACGGCCCCGGCCAGGAGGTGGTTCCGGGGTCCATGGGGCGGCCCATGCCCGGCTACGACGTCGTCCTGATCGACCCGGAGACGGAGGAGCCCTCGGACACCGGTGAGATCTGCGTGGACCTGGCCGACCGCCCCGTGGGGGTGATGAGCGGCTACGCCGACGCCTCCGGCGACGCACGGGAGGCGACGCGGCGCGGGCTGTACCGCACCGGCGACATCGCCAAGCGGGATTCGCGCGGTTCCATTACCTATATCGGCCGATCCGACGACGTGTTCAAGGCCTCGGATTACCGCATCTCACCATTTGAGCTGGAAAGCGTTCTGCTCGAGCACGAATACGTGGCCGAGGCCGCCGTGGTGCCCTCGCCGGACCCGCTGCGGCTGTCGGTGGCCAAGGCGTACGTGACCCTGGCCGAGGGTGTGGCGGCCGACGCCCTCACCGCCCGCGCCATCCTCGAGTACGCCCGGGAACGCCTCTCACCCCACAAGAGGGTCCGCCGCCTGGAGTTCACCGAGCTGCCCAAGACCGTGTCGGGCAAGATCCGGCGGGTCCGGCTGCGCCGTGCCGAGGAGGAGCGCGGCACGGTCGCGGACGGCGTGCGCAACCCCCGCGAGTACTGGGAGGAGGACCTCCCGGGTCTGAAGGACTGACCCCGCGGGGCGGTACGGCGCCCGACGGAAATGGCGACCGGGCCATTGTGTCTCGCGGGTTGGGACGTCTTCCCGCGGAATGCGTCGGTGTGGCCTTTCCCATCCCCGGATTCACGGTCCAATTCCCACCGCGACCGTGTCCGCCCCGGCGGACCGCGCTACGGTCGTGGTGCGGCACGAGCATCTGCCGCCAGGCGATCGACGTGATGGGACCAGGGGAAACGATGACGAGCACCAACGACACACGGGTGGCGAGCTACAAACCGCTCATCGCCCCCCAGGACCTGCTCGCTGAGCTCCCCATGAGCGAGGAGAGCACCGCCCTCGTGGAGAGCTCGCGCGCCGAGGTCAAGCGCGTCCTGGACGGCGGTGACGACCGCCTCCTCGTGGTCGTCGGCCCCTGCTCGGTGCACGACACCGAGTCGGCCCTGGACTACGCGCGTCGCCTGCGCGACCTCGTGCCCTCGGTCAGCGGCGAGCTGTGCGTGGTCATGCGCGTGTACTTCGAGAAGCCGCGCACCACGGTCGGCTGGAAGGGCCTGATCAACGACCCCGGTCTGGACGACACCTACGACGTGCACCGGGGCCTGCGCACCGCGCGTGAGCTGCTGATCGACATCAACGCCCTCGGGCTGCCCGCCGGGACCGAGTTCCTGGACCCGATCACCCCGCAGTACATCGCGGACGTGGTCTCCTGGGGCGCGATCGGCGCCCGCACCACCGAGAGCCAGGTGCACCGCCAGCTCAGCAGCGGTCTGAGCACCCCCGTCGGCTTCAAGAACGGCACCGACGGCGACGTGCAGGTGGCCGTGGACGCCGTGGGCGCCGCCGCCGCCTCCCACACGTTCTTCGGTGTGGACCCGGCCGGCGCCGGTTCGGTCGTGGTCACCGACGGCAACCCGGACTGCCACGTGATCCTGCGCGGCGGGCGCGGCGGCCCCAACCACGACCCCGCCTCGGTCGCCTCCGCCCTGGACGTGCTCGAGGGCTCCAAGCTGCCGCGCCGCCTGATGATCGACGCCAGCCACGCCAACAGCGGCAAGGACCACGTCCGCCAGGCGGGTGTGGCCCGGGAGATCGCCGCCCAGGTGGCCGAGGGCCAGAGGGGGATCGTCGGCGTCATGCTGGAGAGCTTCATCGAGGAGGGCGCCCAGAAGCTGGGTGACCCGGCCCAGCTCACCTACGGCCAGTCCATCACCGACAAGTGCATGAGCTGGGAGACCACCGAGGGCGTGCTGGAGAACCTGGCCGAGGCGGTCCGCCAGCGCCGCAAGAACGCCGCCTGACTCCCGGCGTACGCGGGGCCCGGCACGAGGACGGCGTGCCGGGCCCGTCCCGTCGGCCCGGGTGTCCGCCCGAGACGGAGCCCGGGTCGGTCGGGGACCCGGGTCAGGCCCGGGTGTCCTTGACGACCTCGCCGCCCTGGACGACCAGCACCACGTTGGCGCGGTCACCCAGCAGTGAGATGTCAGCGAGGGGGTCGCCCTCGCACACCACGAGGTCGGCGAACTTGCCCGCCTCGACCGTGCCCGTCCGGTCGGCGGTGCCCACCAGTTCGGCGGCGTTGCCCGTCCCCGCCTGGATCGCCTCCATCGGTGACAGTCCCACGGACACCAGCTGGGCGAGTTCGCGCAGGTTGCGGCCGTGCTCGGAGATGCCGGCGTCGGTACCCATCGCGACCCGCACCCCTCGGCTGACCGCGTGGGAGATCCGGCGGTAGGTCTCCTCGGCCAGGGCCCGCTTGGTGTCGATCGCCTTCCGGGTCATCAGGTGGACCCGGTCCTCGAAGTCGAACGTGGTCAGGGTCGGTACGAGGAAGGTGCCGCGCTCCAGCATGAGGTCGATGCCCTCGTCGTCGATCAGGTAGCCGTGCTCGACGCTGGCAACACCACCGCGCACCGCGTTCCTGATCCCCGCCGCGCCCTGGGCGTGCGCCGCGACCGGCCGCCCGCCGTGTTTGGCGGTCTCGGCCACGATCACGGCGATCTCCTCCTCCGTGATCCCCTCGTCGGTGGGCCCGTCCGAGGGGCTGGAGAGCCCGCCGGTGGCGCACACCTTGATGACGTCGGCGCCGTCCCGGACCAGTCTGCGGGTGGCCACCCGGACCTCCTGCGGGGAGTCCGCGATCTCGGCCGCGGTGTGCTCGCAGTCGTGCGGGTTGGCGCCGGAGGGCAGCGTGAAGTCGGCGTGGCCGCCGGTGTGGCTCATCAGGCGGAGCGCCATGCTCAGGCGCGGCCCGCGGATCAGCCCGCGTTCCTGCGCGACGCGGAACCCGGAGTCGGCCCCGCCCAGGTCGCGGGCGCCGGTGACGCCCGCCTCCAGGGTGACCCGCATCCGCTCGGCGGACTCGAAGGCGTGCAGGCTGCGGGAGACGGTCGCGTTGTTGCTGGCCAGGGCCCGGCTGTCGGAGAACCCGAAGTGTACGTGGGTGTCGATGAACCCGGGCAGCAGGGTGCGGCCGCCCAGGCTCTCCACGGTGTCCTCGGGGCGGGGCTCGGGCGCGTCGGCGGCGGGCCCCGCGTAGGCGATCAGCCCGTCCTCGACCAGCACGGCGGCGTCGGTGACCGGTGCGGCTCCGGTCCCGTCGATGAGGGTGAGGTCCCGGTAGAGGGTCCTGGCGCGGGTCATGGGCGGTCTCCTTGCGTCGTTGTGCGTGCGGGAGGCGGGCCCGGTCCCCCGGGCCCGCGACCTAGATGTGCGGGTACATGCCGGGGCCGACGGGCAGTCCGCCGAAGTAGAACACGGCGAGGACTCCGGTCCACAGCACCAGGAAGACCAGGGAGAAGGGAAGGGCACGCGCGATGACCGTGCCGATGCCCGCCCTGGGCTCGTACTGGCGCAGGAAGCCGAGGATGATCACCACGTAGGGGCTGAGCGGCGACAGCACGTTCGAGGTGGAGTCACCGATCCGGAAGGCCGCCTGGACGAATCCGGGCTCGAAGCCGATGAGCGCGAACATCGGGACGAACACCGCGGCGAACAGGGCCCACTGGGCCGAGCCCGAGATGATGAAGAGGTTGATCAGGAACGCCAGCAGGATGAAGCAGAGGATGGCCCCGAACCCGGTGAAACCCGTGGCCTCCAGGCCCTGCGCGCCCCGGATCGCGATCCAGGTGGAGACCCCGGTCCAGTTGAACAGCTCCAGGAACTGGGCCATGACGAAGGCCAGGACGATGAAGCCGGACATCTCCCTGACCGTGTGGCCCATCATGCGGGGGACGTCGGCTCCTCTGCTGATGGTCCGTGTGGCCAGGCCGTAGACCACGGCCGGGACGGCCAGGGTCAGGAAGACCAGGAAGACCACCGAGCTGAGCAGCGGGGACTCCGGCAGGAAGGTGCCGTCCCCGTTGCGCAGGGGCGCGTTCGCGGGCAGGGTCACCGACAGCACCGCCGCGACGGTCACCAGCAGCGCCACGCCGGACCAGCGCAGACCGAGCGTCTCGGAACGCGTCAGGACCGGGTCCATCCGCATGTCGGGGCGGTCCTCCGCGTCGCCCGCGTCCTCGGCGCCGACCTGTTCGCGGGTGACCCCGCCGCGCTCCAGCGCGGGTTCGAGGACCCTGTCGATGAGCAGGCCGCCGACCAGGCTGAGCAGGACCGCGATGGTGAACGTGAGGAAGTGGTTGGAGACCGGTGTGACGGTCGTGCCCATCCCCACGGAGGCGGCGGCCGTCTGGCTGATACCGGACAGCAGGGCGTCGGTGCTGGTGATGAAGGGGCTGCAACTGAACGCGGCGGTGGCCACCGCGAAGCCGCCCATGAGTCCGGCGACGGGATGGCGGCCCGCCGCCTTGAACACCATCGCGGCCAGCGGCGGGATGACCACCATCGCGGCGTCGCTCATGATGCTGCCGGAGACCGCGACCAGAGCGACCACGTAGGGGAGCAGCCACTGGGGCGCTCCGGCGAAGGCCCTGCGGACCAGCGCGTTGAGCAGGCCGGTCCGCTGGGCGAGGCCGACACCGAGCAGGACGGTCAGGACCACGCCCAGGGGCGGGAAGCCGATGAAGTTGGGGACCAGGTTCGTGGTCAGCCAGGTCAGGCCGTCAGACGTGAGGAAACCGTTGATGGCCTGTTCGCCCTCGTCGCTGCCGGGCACCTCGTAGGTGGTGCCGACCGACGCCATGACCGTGGACGCCACGGCGACGATCGCGAAGAGCAGGAGGAAGAGGACGAACGGGTCGGGGATCCGGTTGCCGACGCGCTCGATGCCGTCCAGCACGCGGGCGAAGAACCCGGGGCGGGGCGCGGAGCGGCCGGGGCCGCCGACGGCCTGGTGGGAGCGTGGGGTGCTCATGGGTCACCTCTGGGATGAAGGGGTCGGGGTGGGTCCCGGGGGTCAGTTCGCGGTGCCCGGTCGGGTGCGGGCCGTGTCCTTGTGGACCGCGCCGTCCTTGATGACCACGGTGACGTTGTCGGGGTCGCCGGGCAGGGTGATGTCCGCGAGGGGGTCCCCCGAGCAGACGACGACGTCGGCGCGCTTGCCGGGTTCGAGGGTGCCGATCTGCCCGCTCAGCCCGAGGAGCGCGGCGGCGTCGCGGGTTCCGGCGAGCAGGGCGCCCATGGGGCTCATGCCGTGCTCCACCAGTAGGGCGAGTTCGCGCAGGTTGCGGCCGTGCTGGCAGATGCCCGAGTCGGTGCCGAGGGCCACACGGACCCCGGCCCGGACGGCGGCGGTGATGTTCTCGCTGAGGTGTTCCTGGAGCTTGAGCTTCTTGGCCACCGCGTAGTCGGCCGACTTCGCGGGGTCGGGCGGGGTGGTGGCGGTGGACAGGGTGGGCACCAGGTAGGCGCCGTTCTCCAGCATGAGCTCGATACCGCGCTCGTCGATCTCGTAGCCGTGTTCCACGCTGGTGACCCCGGCGGTGAGGGCGTTGCGGATGCTGCGGGCGCTCTGCGCGTGCGCGGCCACCGGGATGTCGTGGCTGGCCGCCTCGCGCACGATCACGGACATCTCCTCGACGTTGAGGCCGTCGTGCCAGGGGGTGTCCTGGGGGCTCCACACGCCGCCGCTGGCCATCACCTTGATGACCCTGGCGCCCTTGCGCATCACCTCACGGGTGGCGCGCAGGGCCTCGGCCGGACCGTCGGTGTTGATCGAGACGGCCCCGTCCGGGCCCAGGACCGTGCCGTAGTCGAAGCCGCAGCAGGTACGGAAGTCGCCGTGGCCGCCGGTGGGGCCGAGGGCCCGGTAGGCGGTGGTGACGCGCGGGCCGGGGACGATGCCCTCGTCGACGGCGCGGACCACGGCCTGGTCGAGCCCGGCCAGGTCGCGGACGCTGGTGACCCCCGCGTCGAGGGTGGCCCTCAGGCGCGGGATGGCGGTGAAGTAGCCGTAGTGCGGGGGCTGGTCGATCAGGTCGGCGGGGTTCATGCCGTCGCCGGACATGGTCATGTGCACGTGGGTGTCGACGAAGCCCGGGAGGATCGTGCCCCCGGCCGCGTCGACCCTCTCGTGGGGCTCGCCGACGTGCGGCGCCTGGTCGGCGGGGCCGATCCAGTCGATCCGTCCGTCACGCAGGACCAGTGCCCAGTCGTGGCGGGGACCCTCTCCGGTCCCGTCGATCACGGTTCCGTTGTGGACCACGAGGGTCCTGACAGCCGAGGCCATCGACGCCACCTTTCTCCCCGCACCCGGTCCCGGCGCCGCGACGCGGCCACCCGGACGCGACGGCGCGCATCCAACCGAGGACTCGCAGCTCAGAGCCGCGCTTCTGATCTTGCGGAAACCTACGTGGATGCTCCGGTAGCCTTCGGAAATCGCCGGAAACCGCTATGGAGGAGGTGGATTCTGCCGGAATCGAGCATGCCCAACGAGTTCGACCTGTCCCTGATCAACGCGCTCCAGCTGGCCCCCAGGGCCACCTGGGCCGAGCTCGGGCCCGTGCTGGACGCGGACCCCACCACGCTCGCCCGCCGTTGGAAGAGGTTGGAGGACGAGGGGCTGGCCCGCATAGCGGCGTTCCCCCGCCGCCGGGTGATGGCCCGTCGGCACCTCAGCTACGTGGAGCTGAGCTGCCGCAACGGATCGGTGGAGCGGGTGGCGGCTGCGCTGGCCGAGGACCGCGACACCCTGAGCATCCAGTTCGTGGCCGGGTCCCACCAGCTCATGCTCACCGTGGTGCCCGGCGGTGGGCTGGCGGACTACCTGCTCAACTGGGTGGGCGGCATCCCCGACGTGGTCTCCTACCGGGTGCACGTCGTGACCGAGGTACCCAGGGAGGCCTACCTGTGGCAGGTCCGCGCCCTGTCACCCGGGCAGCGGCGCCGTCTGCGCGCCCTCTCCCCCACCCTGCGCGCCCCGGTGGGCGACGAACGCGTCACCGAGCTCGACCAGGACATCGTGGACCTGCTGTGCTGGGACGCGCGGCTGGGCTACCAGGCCATCGCCGACCGCCTCGACGTCGCGCCCACCACCGCCGCGCGGCGGATCAACCGACTGCTGCGCGACGGCCTCCTCGGGCTGCGCTGCGACATCTCCCGGGCGCACATGGGGTGGCCGAGCGCCGCAACCCTGTGGGGCACGGTGGACCCGAGCGTCTTGGACGGTGTGCCCGACCTGGGGGAGCGCATCCCCGAGGTGCGTCTGTGCACGACCATCGCGGGTCCGGAGAACACCCTGTTCATCCTGTGGCTACGCGACGCCCCCGACCTCACCCGGGTGGAGCGCAGGTTGCTGGAGGAGCTGCCAGGGCTGCGCATCGCGGACCGCCGGATGACGCTGCGCACGTTCAAGTTCATGGGCGGGGTGACCGACGCCGACCAGCGCTTCGTGCGGTCGGTGCCGGTCCAGCTCCGGTCCCCCGGCGACCCGTAGGGCCCGGGGCGCTAGGCGGCCGGGAGGACGTCCAGGGCGACCAGGAGCTCACGGCCCAGCGACTCGCGCAGCTCGGCGTCCTCCTCGTCCTCGACCTCCAGGCGGAGCGCGAAGGTGTGCAGGTCGGAGCCCCGCTCGACCCAGCCCACCCACCAGCCGGGCACCGGGTCCACGTCCACGCCCAGGCCGGTCCGGCCGAAGAGCTGGTGGTCCGGCCCCTCCTCGACCAGCAGCAGGTCGCGCAGGGCGCGCTGGTGCTGGACGTCCACGGGCAGTTCCTCGCGGGCCAGTTCGGCGACGAAGGTGGCCTGCTCCAGCGCGGAGATCTCCAGGGGGCCCTCCAGCCAGAACCGGTCCATCGCCCCCTCCTCGCCCACGTTCCGGTTGCCGTAGTCGAAACGGTCCACCCAGGTGGACATGCGCTCGTACCCGATCCGGTCCGCGACCTCCTGGTGCACCGGGACGTCGGAGGTGGGCAGGGCCTCGCGCAGGCTCAGCTCGTCGCCGGACTCGGGGGAGATCGCCTCGTCGACGTCGGACACCTCGCCGGTCTGGAGGGCGATCAGCGTGTTGGGCAGCTTGAAGGTGGACGCGGGCACGGCGCGCTCGTCGGCCTGCTCCGGGTTCACCACGACGGCGGACCGGTCACCGGCGTCGAAGAGCACGAACGTCCCGTTCACCCCGGCCTCGGCGAAGACCGCCTCCAGGTCCTCACGCTCCACGGTCTGCACGTCGCCCAGCTGGACGGGGTTGCCGACGGTTCCCTGCGCGGGCTCCGTGTCGTCCGTCGTCGCGCAGGCGGCCCCGCTGAACAGGGTGATGGCACAACCGGCGGCTCCGAGGGCGAAGCGGCCGGGGGCGTGCCCCGGCCTCCCGGGAGCGTGTTCGGTGTCGGTACGCACTCGTCTCCTCCACAGGCTGTCCGAAGGAACGTCCACCAACAAAGCTAGGGCATGCACGGTGGTCACACACCATGCTTCGTGACCTCGGCGGACCGTGTCGCGAAGGTCGTCCCCGCCGGTCGGATGCGGGGCGGCGGGGTCGTCCACAACCGCCCGGGCAGTCTTGGGCGACCCAGTTCGCCGCTGCTAGGCTGAGCGTGTTGCTGACCCCGTACGGGAGAGTGTCCGCGTATCCAGCGTGGGCCGCCGAAGGAGCAATCCCTCCCCGAAGACAACCTCTCAGGCACAGCGGACCGTACGGGCGAGACCACTCTGGAAAGCAGGGACGCGTTCCCTCGCCGAAGGTGCAAACCACGCCGAGCGCGCGGTGAAGCTCTCAGGCACCCATGACAGAGGGGGAGGATGGCAACGCCTTACGCACGACACCCATCCTCTCGGGAGTGCCCATGTCAGAGTCCGCGACCGCGCCGCGCCTCACCGCGCTGCACAAGATCCACGAAGAGGCCGGGGCGACACTCGTCGACTTCGCCGGATGGCTGATGCCCCTCCGCTACAGCAGCGAGACCGCCGAGCACACGGCCGTCCGTGAGGCCGCCGGGCTGTTCGACCTCTCCCACATGGGCGAGATCCGGCTGACCGGCCCGCAGGCCGCCGAGGCGCTCGACCACGCCCTGGTCGGCTTCCTGTCCAAGGTCAGGGTGGGCCGCGCCCGCTACACCATGATCACCGCCGAGGACGGCGGGGTCCTGGACGACCTCATCGTCTACCGGCTCGGTGAGGACGAGTACCTGGTCGTGGCCAACGCGGCCAACGTGCCCGTGGTCGCCTCCGCCCTGGCCGAGCGCGCGTCCGGCTTCGACGTCGAGGTGATCGACGAGTCCGCCGACTACTCGCTCATCGCCGTCCAGGGCCCGCGCGCGGTGGAGATCCTCGCCCCGCTCACCGACGCCGACCTGGACGACATCCGCTACTACGCGGGATACGAGCACACCGTGGCCGGGGTCCCGGTCCTGCTCGCCCGCACCGGCTACACCGGCGAGGACGGGTTCGAGATCTTCGTCCGGCCCGCCGACCGGGCGCCCGAGGTCTGGGCCGCCCTCATGGCCGAGGGCGCCCCGCACGGGCTGGTCCCGGCCGGGCTCTCCTCCCGCGACACCCTCCGCATGGAGGCCGGGATGCCGCTCTACGGCCAGGAGCTCTCCGCCGACCTCACCCCCTTCGACGCCGGACTGGGCCGCGTGGTCAAGCTCGACAAGCCGGGCGACTTCGTGGGCCGCGCCGCGCTGGAGGAGGCCTCGCGCACCGCTCGCGGTCGGCGCCTGATCGGCCTCGTCTCCCGTGGCCGCCGTCCGCTCCGCAAGGGCCAGGACGTGCTGCGCGACGGCACCGTCATCGGAGTCACCACCAGTGGCGCCCCCTCCCCCACCCTGGGCCGCCCCATCGCCATGGCCTACGTGGACGGCGACCTCGACACCTCGACCGGCGCGTTCACCGTGGACGTGCGCGGACGGGGCGAGGACGTCGACGTGGTCGAGCTGCCGTTCTACCAGCGGCAGTCGTAGGAAGCGGGGCCGCCAGCGGGCGGACCCGAGAACCTGCACGCCCCGCGCGGCCGGATCCCCACGAGGGACCGGCACGGTCGGGGCGTGGCCAGGCGTAGGCCGGGCCGGGTCGCCGTACGGGCGCACGGCAGACAAATGGAACACCTCCAAGGAGAGTTGAAGTGAGCGTTCCCACGGAGCTGGGTTACACCGCCAAACACGAGTGGATCGCGGTCAGGGACGGGATCGCCACCGTCGGGATCACGGCCTTCGCCGCCGAGTCGCTGGGTGACATCGTCTTCGTCGAGACCCCCGCGGTCGGTGACGAGGTCACCGCCGGCGAGACCGCGGGCGAGGTGGAGTCCACCAAGTCCGTCAGCGACATCTACTCCCCCGTCACCGGAGAGGTCGTGGAGGTCAACGAGGCGCTCGAGGACGCCCCCGAGACCATCAACTCCGAGCCCTTCGAGGGTGGCTGGCTGTTCAGGGTGCGCGTCTCCGAGGAGCCCGCCGACCTGCTCTCCGCCGAGGAGTACACCGAGCTGACCGAAGGCGAGAACTAGCATGACCAGCGACAACCTTCTCAACCAGACCCTGGGCGAGCTGGACCCGGAGGTGGCGGCCGCGGTCGACGCCGAACTGGCGCGCCAGCGCGACACCCTGGAGATGATCGCCTCCGAGAACTTCGCCCCCCAGGCGGTCCTGGAGGCCCAGGGCACGGTCCTGACCAACAAGTACGCCGAGGGCTACCCCGGCCGTCGCTACTACGGCGGCTGCGAGCACGTCGACGTCGTCGAGCAGCTGGCGATCGACCGCGCCAAGGAGCTGTTCGGCGCCGAGCACGCCAACGTGCAGCCGCACTCGGGCGCGCAGGCCAACACGGCCGTGTACTTCGCGCTGCTCAAGCCGGGTGACACCATCCTGGGCCTGGACCTGGCCCACGGCGGTCACCTGACCCACGGCATGCGGATCAACTACTCCGGCAAGATCCTCAACGCCGTGGCGTACCACGTGCGCGACGAGGACGGCACCGTCGACTACGACGAGGTCGCCGCCCTCGCCAAGGAGCACCAGCCGAAGATGATCGTGGCGGGCTGGTCCGCCTACCCGCGCCAGCTCGACTTCGCCAAGTTCCGCGAGATCGCGGACGAGGTCGGCGCGCTGCTCATGGTGGACATGGCGCACTTCGCCGGTCTGGTCGCCGCCGGACTGCACCCCAACCCGGTGCCGTTCGCGGACGTGGTCACCACCACGACCCACAAGACCCTCGGCGGCCCGCGCGGCGGCATGATCCTGTCCAAGGCCGAGCTGGCCAAGAAGATCAACTCCGCGGTCTTCCCCGGCATGCAGGGCGGCCCGCTGGAGCACGTGATCGCGGCCAAAGCGGTCTCGTTCAAGGTCGCGGCGAGCGAGGAGTTCGCCGACCGCCAGCGCCGTACGGTGGCGGGCGCCCGCATCCTCGCGGAGCGGCTCACCCAGCCGGACGCCGCGAAGGTCGGAGTCAAGGTCCTGACCGGCGGCACCGACGTCCACCTGGTCCTGGTCGACCTGGTCGACTCCCAGCTCAACGGGCAGGAGGCCGAGGACAGGCTGCACTCGGTCGGGATCACGGTCAACCGCAACGCGGTCCCGAACGACCCCCGGCCGCCAATGGTGACCTCGGGACTGCGGATCGGGACCCCGGCCCTGGCCACGCGCGGGTTCGACGAGGGTGACTTCGTCGAGGTCGCGGACGTCATCGCCGAGGCGCTCAAGCCCGAGTTCGACGAGGCCGCCCTGAGCGACCGGGTCAGCGCTCTGGCCGCCAAGCGTCCGCTCTACCCGAACCTGTAGCAGTCCCCGCCGTGTGGGCCGCGCGGGCCCACACGGCGCCGGTCACCACGGCCCCACCCCTGTGCTCAACGAGGAGGACAGCCATGGCCATCAGCGTCTTCGACCTGTTCAAGATCGGTATCGGACCGTCGAGTTCCCACACCGTCGGCCCGATGAAGGCGGCCCGGACGTTCGTGTCCGGTCTGCGCTCCGAGGACCTCCTGTCGCGTGTGACCCACGTGCGGGCGGAGCTGTACGGCTCACTGGCGCTCACCGGCAAGGGGCACGGCAGCGACACCGCCGTGATCCTGGGGCTGATGGGGCACACCCCCGAGGGCGTGGACGTGGACGCCGTCCCCCGCCTGGTGGAGGGGGTGCGGTCGGACCGAAGACTCCTCCTGGGCGGCCCGGAGGGCCCGGCGGTGGACTTCGACCCCGCCGTCGACGTGGACTTCCGCCGCAGGGAGAGCCTGCCGGACCACCCCAACGGGATGCGCTTCGTGGCGCTGGAGGCCTCCGGCGCCGAGGTGGCCGCGAAGGTGTACTACTCGGTGGGCGGCGGCTTCGTGGTGGACGAACGGGCCGCGGGCGCCGACCGGATCAAGGCCGACGACACCGTCCTGCCGCACCCCTTCTCGTCCGCCGAGGAGCTGCTGGAGCTGTGTGAGCAGACCGGCATGTCGATCAGCGCGCTGATGCTCGCCAACGAGCAGGCCTTCGGACGCACCCCGGACCAGATCCGCGAGGAGCTCCTGGAGATCTGGACGGCGATGCGCCAGTGCGTGCGCCGCGGGGTGTCCACCGAGGGCAGTCTGCCCGGGGGCCTGAAGGTGCCCCGCCGCGCGCACCGGCTCTACCGCCAGCTGGGCGGCAACTGCGACGAGCAGGGGCTGCTCGCCCCCACCCACGTGGACCCGGACCCGATGCGCGGCAGCGACTGGATCACGCTGTACGCGCTGGCGGTCAACGAGGAGAACGCCGCCGGCGGGCGTGTGGTGACCGCTCCGACCAACGGCGCCGCCGGTATCGTCCCGGCGGTCCTGCACTACTACCTGCACTTCAGCCCGGGCGCGGGCGACGACGGCGTGGTCCGCTTCATGCTGACGGCGGCGGCCATCGGCATACTGTTCAAGCAGAACGCGTCCATCTCCGGCGCCGAGGTGGGCTGCCAGGGTGAGGTGGGTTCGGCCTCCTCCATGGCGGCGGCCGGTCTGGCCGAGGTCCTGGGCGGGTCCCCGGCGCAAGTGGAGAACGCCGCGGAGATCGCCATGGAGCACAACCTGGGTCTGACCTGCGACCCCATCGGCGGCCTCGTCCAGATCCCCTGCATCGAACGCAACGCGCTCGCCTCCGTGAAGGCGATCAGCGCCACCCGCATGGCCCTGCGCGGCGACGGCAGCCACTTCGTGAGCCTGGACAAGGTCATCCGGACCATGCGCGACACCGGCCGCGACATGCACGACAAGTACAAGGAGACCAGCCGTGGCGGCCTCGCCGTCAACGTCATCGAGTGCTGACGGGACCCGTTGCGCGTGTTAACAAAAAATGCGCACTGGAGTGCGCTTGCGGCGGCTAGTCGCGGCATGTAGCGTCGTGCGCGAAAGGTGATCCCGACGATCCGGCTCCCATCGAGGACGCCCTACTGTCGCGCCCCGGAAAAAGCCGTGCCCCGGGTGGCGTGCAAAGCAGAGGCGAACCCGGGGCATACCGCGCCAGGATACCAAACCCCCCGCCCCCTGTCTCTCGTACCCCGGGCGAGATAGATCGAAGGCCGTCGTGAGCACCGACATACCCGAGTGGATGCTGTCCGTGTACTCCTCCCCACGTCTGGCGCCGTACCTGCGGCGCAGCGGCGGCGACCCAACACGCGCGGTGAACCTCTACCACTGGAACATCATGGTCTCGGCGGCCTTCTACGGTCCGCTGCACACCTTCGAGCTCGCCCTGCGCAACTCCGTCCACCACCATCTGAGCCGACACTACGGGCAGGACACCTGGTGGGACGTGGCTCCCCTGGACGGTGACGGACGACGACTGGTACGTCAGGCCCAGTCCCGATGCCGCCGTTCGTCGACGGCCGACGACATCGTCACGGAGCTGTCCCTGGGGTTCTGGACCTCTTTGGTCGCCCGAGGCTACGACCGCACCCTGTGGGTTCCCGTGCTGCACCGCGCCTTCCCGGGTTATGGGGGCTCCCGGCGAGTGCTCCAGGACCAGCTCTACTCCCTACGCCTCTTCCGCAACCGCATCATGCACCACGAGCCGATTCACCACCGTCATCTTGAGGCCGACCACGCCAAGCTCTACCGCGTCCTCTCCTACGTGAACCCCGAGGCCGCGACCGGTATCCGGGCCCTTGACCGCGTCCCCGAGGTGTTGTTGGTCAGGGACCAGGTGTGTCGCGGCGAATCACCCACGAGTTTCTGAAGGGACGTTGATGGGAGAGGAATCGCCAGAACTGGTCTCGCGTGCGCAGGTCGCCCGCTACGCCCAGGTCAGTCGGGCCGCGGTCACGGCCTGGCAGAGACGAAACCCCGACTTTCCCGAACCAGTGCACCCAGACGCCGGGCTCTTCGACCTGCGCCAGATCGTCGAGTGGCTGTCGAGCCGGGTCATCCCGGCGGACGCACGGCAGCCCCACGAAAGTGTCGACGCCACCTACGCCGAACGGATTCGAGCTCGAACCGGGACCGATGTTCCCGGCACCCCCGCGAGAGTGCCCCGCGAGGCCGACGACGCGAACCGTGCCTTCTTCCGGATCATGGACGACCTGCGGGGAACGCTCCCAGTACAGGACTCCGCACTGCTCGTGGCCGTGCTCGCCTTCGTCCGCGGGGCTGATCCGGATTCCTGGAACTCTCTCCGGAACCGGACCGCACGCGGGGCCGCGTTCGCGACGGACCTCACAGCTGTCATCCCTTCCGGCCTTCTCGGCTTCCTCCAAGATCTGAGGGGCGACGTGTTCGCCAGGGCGGTCCGAGGTGTCGACAGGATCGACACCCAGGACCTCGGCCGGAAGCCATTGCTGGACATCTTCGCCAGTGCGCTCGATCTGATGGAAGGGGATCGAACCTCGGTTCGCGCTGGGCTACGCACTCCGAGTTCGGTGGTGCGCACGATGGTGGAGCTCCTTGGACCGGTCGACCACCTCAACCGTGTCTACGATCCCTTTTGCAGGACCGGAGAGCTTCTGGCGGAGGCCGTCAGAACAGGTCGGGGGCGCGAATCGTACCCTCCTCCACGAGTTGGAGGTACCGCGTTCGATGATCGGGACTTCCACCTCTCCAGCATGAATCTGGCCCTCCATGACGTTGCGGCCGAGCTCGACACGGGCCTTCCATGGGGAACAGGCAAGACGCCAGATACCGCTGACCTCGTTCTCATGAACCCTCCGTTCAACATGAGATCCCCATCTGAACGGGACCCCAGCGTCGAGAGCTTCCGGTACGGGG